>OZ219747.1:2470000-4437094 GCA_964291265.2 Alphaproteobacteria bacterium | reverse complement strand
TGTCGTTCACCGAGGAACGGCCGCTTACGTTCTGGGAAGAGGTGGCGGGGAACGAGTACGGGTTCTGGGCCAATGTCAATCCCGATGTGCCCCACCGGCGCTGGAGCCAGGCCATGGAACGCGTCCTTGGCACCGGAGAGACCGTCCCCACCGAGATCTACAACGGCTACGGCGTCGAGGTAGCCTCTCTCTACGCCAGTATGGAGGACGAACCCCTCTTCATGTAGATGGTTCCACGAGCGGGCCGCGCCGAACAGCGATGTTGTTGCTCGACGTGCGATGCAGTTGCACGTGCAGGTCATGACCGAGGCGCAGCAAAGAGATCAACCCATGGCGGAGCACGCGGTACCTTTCAACCGGACACTGTCAACTCCAACTGTTTCAGCATATCGAGTTTCCGCATTTTTCGGTCATTTTCGACGAAGGTGAGGAGGATCTTGTAACTCTGCCAGAGCTTCTCGGTTCCCGGCAGGGGGCGGCGCCATGTGGTGACGGCGCTCCGGCCGTCACCAACCAGGATCTTGTACGCAATTGTGTTGGCTTCGCGGCCAATCGAACATGCAGTCAGGTATTGTTGCGTGTTCCGTGTCGTTCGCTGAGCCCACTATTCGTAGCTGTCGCAGCCGCTTGACATGCTGATCGACGTTCGACAGCCACGCCGAGTAACGCCATTGCGTGACGCCGAGCTCCGCAGGGTTGCCTGGCGCTTTCACCGCTTCACTCGTTCCTTCTGGTATGCTGCGGCTCCGTCGGTCATGGAGTGCGGCAGATTGATATGATTCTGAGCTGTGGCGAAGCGCTCTTCGACCTTTTGCCTTCTGCGGAAACCGATGCGGGCTTCATCTTCGATGCCTGCGTTGGCGGCTCGCCCTTCAACGTCGCCATCGGTCTCTCGCGACTGGGTTGCAAGGCAGCCCTCTTTACCGGCCTGTCCACAGATCCCCTCGGCCGCCGGCTGGAAAGGACTCTCAAGGAAGAGGGCGTGGAGACAGCATATGTCGTCAGCAAGCAGAACCCGACAACACTGGCGCTTGTCGGCCTGGAGGCGGGAGGCATTCCGCATTACAGCTTTTACAGCCACGCCGCCGCCGACTGCTCGGTCGATGAAATGGATTTGCCCGATCTGCCGGACTCTGTGACGGCCATTCATTTCGGTTCCTACTCTCTGGTGGTCGAACCCACCGGCTCCTCGCTGCTTGAGCTCGCCCGGCGCCATCGTGGCGGGAAGCTCATCTCCTTCGATCCCAACCTCCGCCTGGCGGCTGAGCCCGATGCGGACCGATGGCGCCGACGAGTTGGGGCATTCTCGGAGATCTCGGACCTCATCAAGGTGAACGACGAGGAGCTCGAAGCGCTGTTTCCCGGGGCTGGAATCGACAGCATGGTCGGTTGCTGGAGCGCCCGGGGCGTGCAACTGGTCGTAGTGACCCGCGGTGGCGAGGGGGCCTTGGTCTCTCTCCGGGGCGAGATCTTCGAAGCCTCCGGCCGCACGGTCGAAGTCGTCGATGCGGTGGGCGCCGGCGATAGCTTCCAGGCCGGTCTGCTCTGCGGCCTGGACGAACTCGGCAAGGCGACGAAGCAGGGCCTCGAACAACTGTCGCTGGACGAATGCCGCCACATCGTCACGTTCGCCATGGAGGCGGCGGCCGTTACATGCACACGCCGCGGCGCCGATATGCCCCGTCGCCCCGACCTGCCGGCGCTCCAGGCCGGATGATCCGCCCGGGTTGCGACCTGCATTGGGGGCGGCAAACGCCAGGGATCGCGCCGCTATGTGAACTCGCGGGATTATGTGTTTGAGTTTGCATCTGCATGGCCGCGTACTCGCGAGGGAATGAAGACGGGATGCGAGGCGGAGAGTCTACCGGCCTCAGGGCCTATAACGAGCGTTTGATGATCGCCGCCATCAGGCAGGCGGGTGCCCTGTCGAAAGCGGAAATCGCGCGTACCACCGGGCTCAGCGGTCAGGCCGCCACGGTTATCGTGAACTCCCTGCTTGCCGACGGGCTGCTCGTCGAGTGCGAGAAGGTCCGCGGGCGGATCGGAAAGCCCTTCACGCCGGTCGCGCTCAATCCCGAAGGGGCCTTTTCCCTGGGCATCAAGATCGGCCGGCGCAGTCTCGAGGCTCTTCTGGTCGACTTCAGCGGCGCTGTCGTCACTTCCCGGTTCGCACCCTATCCGGTCCCGCTTCCGGCGCAGACGATGGCCCTGGTGAAAGAGACGGCTCTGGAGCTTGTCGATTCCCTGAAACGCCGCTTGCAGAGCCGGATCGTCGGATTCGGCGTCGCCATGCCCTGGGTCATGTACGAATGGCCGGACATGCTCGGCCTGGAACGCGAGGCGATTGCAGCATGGCGCGAGATCGATGTCGCCGCCGAGCTCGAAGCCGCAACCGGCCTTTCGGTGTCGCTCTACAACGACGCCACGGCGGCCTGTGCTGCGGAGATGATCGCCGGCGACCGGATCGACCGGAGCAGCGCGCTCTATATCTATCTGGGCACGTTTGTCGGCGGTGGGGTCGTCATTGACGGCCGCTTGTACCGGGGCCGGCAGTTCAATGCGGGCGCGCTGGGCTCGATGCCGATGGACGGGCCCCGGGATGGCAACCGGCCTCATCAGCTCATTCACCAGGCCTCGGTGATCGATCTGGAGCGGGCGCTGGCTGCAAGCGGGTTCGACGCGTCCGAGATGTTGAGGCCTGGCGGCGCCGCGGAGGCCGGTGCCATCTTCGACGCCTGGTTGCAGCGTGCGGTCGCGGCTCTTGCCCGAGCTGTCATGTCGGCCATGAGCGTGGTGGACTTCGAAGAGGTCGTCATCGACGGGCTTCTCCGTCCCGACTGGCGCCGTCGCGTGGTCGAGGGCGTGAGCGGCGCCTATGCCCAATTCGACTCCACCGGCCTTTCGCCGATCGAGATCGCGGCGGGGTCTATCGGGCCGCAGGCGCGTGTGCTCGGGGCTGCGCTGCTGCCCCTCATCGGGCGTTTCTCTCCCGACACGGAATTGCTGGTGAAGGCGGCGGGGGTCCCGCAGGCGGTCAATCAGCAGTCGCTGGCCAATCCGGGGAGACCTTAAGCCGAAGTTCCAGCACCGTTCAGACGTATCGTTATGAATGTATTGACGATTGAGAGAATCGCGTGTGGCGCTACTGGGAACGCTAGAGGCGCACGCCGAGGTGGTTCAGGGCTTTTTTATGGAGCGGCGTGGGCCGCGTGGTGACCTGGAAGGGCCGCAGGGTTTCGACGTTCTCCATGGGCCAGGAGGAGAGACTGGTGGCGGGGGGCTCATGCGGTTGGGGACGATGTCCACGTACATGGCAACGTACATGGGGGCAACAGCTTCCTGTGTCAACAGGGTGTTTCACCGTTACATGGGAACTCTTGCATGTTGTCTCTGTGCGATTTTATCAGTAAGATCAACTAGTTGATGTGGTTATAGCGCTGAAATCGTCCGGAACTTCGGCTTAAGCGTTGACGCCAGTCGGAGATATGACTTGAGCGGCGCGCGGGCGGCAAGTCAGCAGGACCATTCTTTTGTCCGGTTTCGTCCGACGAGGGGGCGTTGTAGGCAGATCTGGAGGTCCATGCGGGACCGGATTTCGTTGTCGATATGCCGGTTCCGACCTCGAGAAGGTGCCACCCACTTCAAGAACGGCCACTGACGCGGTTGTCCACCGCCGATCGCGACGACAGAATGGTCCTGGGCAAGTCAGAATTGCTCTTGACTTGTCGGTGGGAGTGTCATTTAGTCAATCAAGTTGGGAAACTTGGGACATTCACGGGAGGGAATCCGGATGCGGTTGAAGACCACTGTATGTGCCGCCAGTGCGCTCGCGCTTTTCGCAGCGACTGGGGCCTACGCTGACTCGCACGCCACGACCGTCACCATTGCAACCGTCAACAACGGTGACATGATTCGCATGCAGGGGCTGACGGAAGACTTCACGTCCCGGCATCCCGGCATCGAGCTCGAATGGGTGACGCTGGAGGAAAACGTGCTGCGCCAGCGCGTTACCCAGGATATCGCTGCGAAGGGCGGCCAGTTCGACGTTCTGACCATCGGCACCTACGAGGTTCCGATCTGGGGCAATAACGGCTGGCTTGTATCGCTGAACGATCTGCCCGCGGAGTGGGATGCCGATGACCTTCTCCCGGCCATCCGCTCCGGCCTGACCGTCGACGGCGAGCTCTACGCAGCGCCGTTCTACGGCGAGAGCTCCATGGTCATGTACCGGACGGACCTGATGAAGAGAGCCGGTCTCGAGATGCCGGATGCGCCGACCTGGTCCTTCATCAGGGAAGCGGCCGCGGCAATGACCGACAAGGACAACGAAATCTACGGCGTCTGCCTGCGCGGCAAGGCCGGGTGGGGCGAGAACATGGCGTTCCTGACCGCCACCGCGAACTCCTTCGGCGCGCGCTGGTTCGATGAGGACTGGAAGCCTCAGTTCGACAGCGAGGCCTGGTCCGACACGCTCAACTTCTACATGGACCTGATGACCAGCTACGGTCCTCCGGGTGCCTCGACCAACGGATTCAACGAGAACCTGTCGCTGTTCCAGCAGGGCAAGTGCGGCATGTGGATCGACGCGACCGTGGCGGCCTCCTTCGTGACCAATCCGAAGGACTCGACCGTAGCCGACAGTGTCGGATTCGCTCTGGCGCCGGACAATGGGCTCGGCAAACGCGGCAACTGGCTCTGGGCTTGGTCGCTGGCCATCCCTGCGGGCTCGGACACCACGGACGCGGCGAAGAAGTTCATCGCCTGGGCGACCGGCAAGGGCTACACTGAGTTGGTCGCATCGAAGGAAGGCTGGGCCAACGTCCCGCCGGGCACCCGAACCTCGCTGTACGAGAACGCGGCCTATCTAGAGGCGGCGCCGTTCGCCACGATGACGCTGAACTCGATCAACGCGGCCGACCCGAAGCAGCCGACCGTCGATCCGGTGCCGTACACCGGCGTGCAGTTCGTCGCGATCCCGGAATTTGCGGGCATCGCCACACAGGTGGGGCAGGAGTTTTCGGCCGCGCTCGCCGGTCAGCAGAACGTTGCCGAGGCGCTCGAGAAGGCACAGGCCCTGACGGCCGACGAAATGGAAGCTGCCGGCTACTAGCGAACCCCGTCCGCAACCCCCTGTCGACCGAAAGGTCACGGACTTCCGCCAACCCGAAAGGCCGAAGACCAAGGATAAACAGGCCTTTCCAGCCAACCGCCGCGACGGAGAGCGGCTCCGGTCTCCCTCTACGGTGCGGTAGTCGTCTCCGGTTCGTCCCGGTCCGGAATGAGAGGCGTCATGGCTACCAAGCATTCCAGATCCATCGCCCGAGCGATGATGGCGCCCGTGGTCTTCCTGCTTCTCGTCTGGATGCTCGTGCCGCTTGCCATGACGCTTTACTTCTCGTTCAAGCGCTATCTGCCGCTCCGCGGCGGCGACTTGGGATGGGCTGGGTTCGACAACTACCTCCGCTTCGTTACCTCAAGTTCGTTCTGGCCGAGCGTGCAGACCACGCTCGTCATCGTGAGCGGCGTGCTCGTGGTCACGCTTGTCCTGGGGGTGCTGTTGGCGCTTCTTCTGGACCAACCCATATGGGGACAGGGGATCGTTCGAATCCTGGTGATTGCACCCTTTTTCGTGATGCCGACGGTTTCCGCGCTGGTCTGGAAGAACATGTTCATGGACCCAGTGAACGGGCTGTTTGCGCATCTCTGGAAGTTCTTCGGCCTGGCGCCACTGGAGTGGCTGAGCCAGGCTTCGCTCATATCCATCATCCTTGTCGTGTCCTGGCAATGGCTGCCCTTTGCGACGCTGATCCTGCTGACGGCGATCCAGTCGCTCGACAGCGAGCAGCTGGAAGCGGCGGAGATGGACGGCGCCGCTCAGCTGGCTCGGTTCGGCCACATCATCCTCCCGCACCTCAGTCAGGCCATCACCATCGTCGTTCTGATTCAGACGATCTTCCTCCTGTCGATCTTTGCCGAGATCTTCGTCACCACGCAGGGCTCCTTCGGAACCCGAACGCTGACGTACCTGATCTTCCAGCGCGTGCTGGAGAGCCAGAATGTGGGACTTGGGTCGGCAGGCGGCGTCTATGCGATCATTCTCGCCAATATCGTGGCGCTCTTCCTTATGCGCATCGTCGGCAAGAACCTGGATGCATGAGGAGGGACAGCCATGGCCCGAGCCGTCACGAACCAGCGCAAGACCGTCAATACCGCCATCGCCTGGGCGATTGGCCTGCTGATCTTCTTCCCGGTCCTCTGGACGATCCTGACAAGTTTCAAGACCGAGGCCGAGGCGATTGCCGACCCGCCGGTCTTTCTCTTCTTCAACTGGACCCTGGAGAATTATTCGGTGGTCCAGGAGCGTTCCGATTATATGCGCTTCCTGTGGAATTCGGTCATCATCGCCGGCGTCTCCACGCTTGTCGGAGTGGTCGTCGCCGTTCCCGCCGCATGGTCCATGGCCTTCGTGCCGTCGAGGCGGACCAAGGACATCCTGCTCTGGATGCTGTCGACCAAGATGCTGCCGGCGGTGGGCGCCCTCTATCCGATCTACCTGATCTTCATCGAACTCGGACTCCTCGACACGCGCGCCGGCCTGGTCCTCGTGATGATGCTGATAAACCTGCCGATCATCGTCTGGATGCTCTATACGTATTTCAGGGAAATCCCTAGCGAGATCCTGGAAGCGGCACGAATGGACGGCGCATCGCTGAGGAACGAGATCATCTACGTGCTGACGCCCATGACCGTCCCGGGCATCGCTTCGACCGTTCTTCTGAACTTTATCCTGGCATGGAACGAGGCGTTCTGGACGCTGAATCTGACCGCGGCCAAGGCCGGCCCGCTCACGGCCTTCATCGCCAGCTATTCGAGTCCCGAGGGCCTGTTCTACGCCAAGCTGAGCGCCGCCTCGACCATGGCCATCGCGCCGATCCTCATCCTCGGATGGTTCAGCCAGAAGCAACTCGTCCGCGGCCTGACCTTCGGCGCGGTGAAGTGAGGGCAAAGCAATGGGACGCATCGTTCTCGACAAGGTAGAAAAATCGTTTGGCGACGTGAATGTCATTCCGCCTCTGGACCTCGAGATCGAAGACGGCGAGTTCGTCGTCTTCGTCGGCCCGTCCGGTTGCGGCAAGTCCACGCTCCTCCGGTTGATCGCAGGGCTTGAGGACGTTAGCGGAGGCACGATCCGAATCGATGGCGAGGACGCTACATCGGTGCCGCCCGCCAAGCGTGGCCTCGCGATGGTGTTCCAGTCCTACGCACTCTATCCGCACATGACGGTGCGCAAGAACATCAGCTTCCCGCTGCGGATGGCGAAGCTGGACAAGGCCGAGCAGGACCGGCGTGTCGAACAGGCGGCCGCCGTGCTGAACCTGACCGAGTATCTCGACCGCCGGCCGGGTCAGCTTTCGGGTGGTCAGCGCCAGCGCGTCGCCATCGGTCGCGCCATCGTTCGCGAGCCCGCGGCCTTCCTCTTCGACGAACCCCTCTCGAACCTGGACGCGGCGCTGCGAGTGGGCATGCGCCTCGAGATCAGCGAGCTGCACAAGCGCCTTGAGACAACGATGATCTACGTCACCCACGATCAGGTCGAGGCGATGACCATGGCTGACAAGATCGTCGTCCTGCAGGCCGGGAGGATCGAGCAAGTGGGCTCGCCGCTGGCACTCTATCGCACGCCCCGGAACAGGTTCGTGGCGGGTTTCATCGGCTCCCCCAAGATGAACTTTCTGCAAGGGCCGGAAGCCGAGAAGCTCGACGCGCAAACGATCGGCATCCGGCCTGAGCACATTACGCCGTCGCCGGACGAAGGCACCTGGAAGGGACGCGTAGGCGTATCGGAGCATCTCGGCTCGGACACGTTCTTCCATGTCCACGTGAAGGGATATGCCGACCCGGTCACCGTCCGGTCGGGCGGCGAGGTGGATATGCACCATGGCGACACGATCTATCTGACTCCGGACACCGGGCGCATCTATCGGTTCGACAGCGAGGGTCTGAGGATCGCCTGAGGGCGGTTCGAAGGGAAGTCGGCCGAAGCCCTATGTGCCGACATACGCCCGCAAGGCGGCTTCGCAGCCGTCCGACCAGACCTTGTTGAGCCAGAGCACGAATGCCCCGGTGAAACGCGGCGCATCTGTCATATCGCCGTAGAACCGGCGTTGCGCCAGCCAGGCGCGCGGATCGGCCCGTGCTGCGTTCGCGGCGGAGCGAAGCGCGTCCCAGTGCGGGTCGTTCGGCTCGATTGCGGAGCCGTCCTCGCGAGTCCCCGCGCACATGCGCGCCCAGAGTGCCTCGACCAGCGCAAGCCCCTTGACCGGGGCACCAGTCCTGAGGCCGTCGTGGAGACTCGGCAGGACAAACCCCGGATGGCGGGACGATCCGTCGAAGGCGACCCGCCGTACCGTGTCGCCGATGGCGAGGTTCGAAAAACGGCGGCCGATCAGAGCCAGATAGTCCTCCGGCGCGAACTCCGGAACCGGCCCGACATGAGGTGCGATCTCCCGGCGCTGCACCTTGTTGAAGAAAGCCCGGACCAAGGGCTGCGCCATGCAGTCCGAGACGGTCCTGAGACCGAGGATTTCGCCCGGATTCGCGACGATCTGGTGGCCGGCGTTGAGCATGCGGATCTTCATCGCCTCGTAATCGTGGACCCTGTTCGAGAAGGTAGCGCCGACGCGCTCCCAGTCCGGACGCCCGGCGCAGAAATCGTCCTCGATGATCCACTGGCGGAAATTCTCGTGCGTGACGGGAACCGCGTCGTCGATACCGAACGCCTGTGAAAGCGAAAGCGCCTCCGGCCCGCTCCGGGGCACGATGCAATCGACCATCGAGTTTGGAAACGAGCAGTTCGCGTCGACCCACGCAGCGAGGCCGGGATCGGACGCCCGTGCGAGCGAGACCACGGCCTGGCGCAGCACCGCGCCGTTTCCGACGAGATTGTCGCAGCTCTGGCCGGTGAACGGATCGATGCCCCTCTCGCGCCTGAGCCTGAGCGCCGCTGCCATCGCGCCGAACGCCGTGCGTGGGCGGCGCGGGTTTGCCATGTCGTGCCGGATGTCCGGATGCGACTCGTCGAGGCCCTTCGTTGCGGGATCGACATAGTATCCGCTCTCGGTCACCGTCAGCGAGACGATCCGGATTGCCGGATCGGCCATCCGGCGGATGAGGGCGGCGTTTCCGTCCTCGACCGGCAGATAGTCGATCATCGCTCCGCCGACCTCGGCCGACTTGCCGGACGAACCGAGTTCGATCAGCGTCGAAAGGCAGTTCTGCTGCAGTAGCTTCGCGCGTTGTGCCGCATCGTAGGGACGCACGCCGGCCCCGAGGATAGCCCAGTCGCGGTCGAGGCCGAGCTGGAACAGCCGGTGCAGATACCAGGCCTGGTGCGCGCGGTGGAAGTTGCCGAGCCCGATATGGACGATCCCCGGTGTCAGGGCCGCCCGGTCGTAGACCGGACGGCCAACTGTTTCCGGCAGGTCGGTCAGCGTGGCATCGGAGAGCGGAATCATGCCCGGGATTCCCTTGCTTTTTCGTGATCATTAAATCCGTTATGCGAACGCACCGTGACTCGAACTGACAACGGCTCGGCGACGACCCGTGCCTTCGGTTCATCCGGGCGGCGCCGATACCCCTTCACTCTCGGAATCACTTCCGCCTCCGCAGGAATCTCAGCGTTGCCGACCATGGTGAAAGTCATATCAGAGTCTCGGCTGAAAGATGGCGCGCTCATAACACAATCCTCTCAATGGATGTCCCAACACCTTCGGAGCGGTCGACGCGCCGCTCCGAAGGCGTTTCCTTCGTCTGTCGGGGCGTCTGGACCGGGTTCGGCGGATTCAGAATGCGTACGCGGTGGGTCTCCTCAGCCCATTCGGCCCGGAAGCAGCCGCGTGCGGTGCTGGCGGCGGACATCCTCTCGATACTGCTGCCCGGCTCGGGCGCATCCAAGCCGCAAGCCTCGACGACGTCGAGCCGGAGCCTGTGGTTGTTGTAGAGAATGCTGTCCACGCGCTGAGCGACCTTCGCCTCGACCGCGCGGTGGACCCGGCCCTCGTTGACGTCTTCGGTCGAGGCGGTGCGGTCGTCCGGCCTCGCCCAGCAGGCGCCGGGCGGGTTGTGCGGATGTCCCGGGAGTCGTCCCGCCTGTCCGGCGTTTCCTCCAGAACCTACCGCTGGCGTTCATGCCCTTCGCCTGCCTTCGGAGACGACGCGTCCGGTTCGGCCTCCACCTTCGCGCGGGCATCGACATCGAGCACCCAGTCCACGGCGCGCCGCACCTCGGACGCAAGGAATTCCTCGCCCCTGAGAGCCGCCGCCCGGTCGCGGAACACGGTCCAGGACGGGAGATGGAGCGGACCGGAACTTGACTCGTGTCGTTGCGGTCTGTTGTCCTGACGAACACCGAAACCTCTCCGAGCGGCGCTGCAGCGCCGCCTCCGCAAGCCTGTCGACCGCCTCGCGAACTCGCTCGCGTTCGGCCCCGACCCGCGCAAGGCGGATGCGGAGCGGGTCGTCGCCGAGCATTCGGAGGCCCTGTGCGCGGTGCGTCTCAGTCCGTTCGTCCCGGGGGGTCCGGTTCCGCCGCCGCCCCACGGCCGATGTCGAACAGGAGACCACCGCAGTCCAGCAGGAGCGAGTCGATGCCGAGCTCGGCTTGCCTGTCTTCGGGCGTTGGCGGTCTCAGGCGCGGTCCTCGCGGACCTTCTCGACGAGAAAGTCGCGGAAGGCAGCGATCCGCGCCGATCCCCGCTGCTCCTCGGGATAGACGATGTGGGCTGTCAGAGTGGGAAGGGGAGCCTCGATATCGACTCTGACCTGGCGGTCGGTACCGCGCAGGACGTAGTCGGGAAGAATGGCGATGCCCAGACCGATTTCCACGGCGTTGCGCATGCCGAGAACTGAATTGACGGTCAGGGCCGGATGGCGCTGGGGCCTGTCAATCCCGAATGAGCGGGGCAGCCATGCCGGATTGACGAGATTCCGCAGGGGCCCGTTGTCATACATGATGATGCGGTGTTTCTCGAGATCCCTGAGGGATGCCGGTGTTCCCCACGCCTTCAGATAGTGCGGCGATGCGTAGAAGTGAAAGCGGATGGTCTTCAGGCGCCGCTGGATGAGGGACGGTTGCGTCGGACGGAACAGCCGGATGCCGACATCTGCTTCTCCCATCGAAAGATCGAGCTCGCCGTCGTCGATGATGAGCGATATCGATATCTCGGGATAACGATCCATGAATTCGACGATTCTCGGCATAAGCCAGATCGTCGCAAAACCCGTCGTGGCGGTCACTGAAAGGTGGCCGGCAGGTCGTTTCTTGCTGTCGGCGAGCTTGGACTCGACCATGGCGACCTTGCCGAACACCTCGCGGGCCGTGGCGTAGAGCAGGTCTCCCTGTTCGGTCACGAGGAGACCACGGGCATGACGGTGAAACAGTTCGACGTCCAGTTCCCTCTCGAGGGAGGCAATCTGCCGGCTGATGG
The DNA here is from genome assembly GCA_964291265.2 of Alphaproteobacteria bacterium. Lineage (GTDB taxonomy): Bacteria > Pseudomonadota > Alphaproteobacteria > SP197 > SP197 > SP197. The sequence continues at coordinate 4,425,608 of OZ219747.1, read as the reverse complement.
CCGACTGGCTCAGGTTGAGCTGTCGGCCAGCCTTGGTGAAACTGCCCGCTTCCGCCACATGGAAGAAGACCCGCAGGCGATCCCAGTCCATCCTGGCCCCATCCGCCTATTCGGCAGCCTCACGGTGGCCCGCCGCCATTTGGGCGAGGTGTTTCTCCGCTTCAAGGGCTGCCATGCAACCGGTGCCGGCTGCCGTGACCGCCTGGCGGTAGACCTTGTCCTGTACATCTCCGGCGGCGAAGACTCCGGGAATCGCCGTGGCCGTGCTGTCTGGCGCCGTCGCGAGATAGCCTTCTTCATCCATGTCGAGGAGTCCGGCGAAGATCCCGGTGTTGGGCCGGTGGCCGATGGCGATGAAGACCCCGTCGAGCACGAGGTCGCGTTCCTCGCCGGTGACGACATTCCTCACCCTGGCGCCGGTCACGCAAGGGGGTTCACCGGTACCCAGAACCTCGCTCAGCACGGAGTTCCACAGAATCTCGATACGTGGATGGCGGAACAGCCTTTCTTGCAGGATCCGCTCCGCGCGCAGTTCATCGCGCCGGTGGATCAACCGCACCCGGGCGGCCAGCTGGGCAAGATGGAGTGCCTCCTCGACGGCAGTGTTGCCCCCACCGACGACACACACATCCTTGTCCCTGAAGAAGAAGCCGTCACAGGTGGCGCAGGCCGAGACTCCGAAGCCCTGGAACCGCGCTTCGCTTTCAAGGCCCAGCCACTTCGCCTCGGCGCCGGTGGCGATGATGACCGCGTCCGCGGTGCGGATGTCCCCGGAGTCGCCCGTGATCACGAAGGGGCGGTGGGAGAAATCGACCTCGGCTACCAGGTCGTGGATCAAGGTGGTCCCCACCGTGCGGGCCTGGTCGGTCATCTGCTCCATCAGCCAGGGCCCCTGCACGACATCCGCGAATCCCGGATAGTTCTCGACGTCCGTGGTGATGGTCATCTGCCCGCCGGGTTGAATTCCGTGAAGCAGGACCGGTTCGAGACCGGCACGGGCCGCGTAGATGGCGGCGGTCAGGCCGGCAGGGCCCGACCCCATGATGAGGACCCTGGCATGCTGGCATTCGGGCATGGAGTTCCATCCGGGAATCGCGATCATCGACAATCTAGTGAAGAGCGCCGTGACGTGAAAGGCATGCGAAGAAGATTGGGGTGGACAGTCTCGTCCGTCCTCTTGCCACGCGCGCTGCAAGCGACAATAGTATGTTCATGGACAATCAAGACGCCAAAGACGAAGGCTTCCGCAGGGCGCGGTTCTGCATCGGCGATGTCGTCAGACATCGGCACTATCCGTTTCGCGGCGTGATCTACGATGTCGACCCGGTCTACGCCAACACCGAGGAATGGTGGCTCTCCATTCCCGAGGATGTGCGTCCCTCCAAGGATCAGCCGTTCTACCACCTGCTGGCCGAGAACGAGGAGTCCACGTACGTCGCCTACGTCTCGGAACAGAACCTGGTGACCGACGAGAGCGGCCTGCCGGTGTCGCACCCCCATGTGTCACTGATGTTCTCTGGCCCTAAGGACGGCCGTTACATTCCGACGGCGATCCAGGCAAACTGAGTCGCTCTCCGAGGTGATCCCTGACCCTTTGCGCCACCCAGGTGGCGTCATCAAGCATCACGGGCTTCCAGGCGGGATCGAGTGCGCCTTCGAAGCTCCTTGCATGTCCGCCGCGTTTCAGCGCTTCGTGAAACCGGGAGAACTTTGCCGAACCTCCCGGCAGACCGGCGATGAACACCGGCTTGCCACTGATGCAGGCTTCCGTGGCCATGTTCACGGAATCGGACGTCACGATGATGAAGTCGGCGAGACCGAGCCAGCCTTCGTAAGGATTGCGGCCTCCACCCTGCCAGATGATGGAACGCGCCGGATCGACTTCCTTCATCAGGGCGTCGGCGGATTGCGGCGGGGTGCGCCGCGAGACGATGACCATGAGGCCGCCCTCCAGTGCACCTAGTCGTCGGCCAAGGTCGCGGGCGTCGGCTCGTGTAAACCGGTAGGCGCGGTTGGGGCCGCCGATGGCGGCCAAGGTCAAGGGGCGCGGAAGGTGGGCAACGTCTCCCTCGTGACGGCAGGACGCCTCGTCGAGGGCGTTTCGCGTCAGGCCGTGAAGCGAGCCTGTCGTGGCGATGACGTTGGCGCCCTTCAACCCGTCATGACGCGGTGCAATGACGAGGTCGAAACTGGTCGGGTTGATGGTGGGGTCCTGGATCTGGATGGCGATGGTGCGGCCACGGGCCTTCCGGCGGATGGCGGCCGTTGGCGCCACGGACTTGCGGCCGCTGGCGATCACTAGGTGAGGCCAGGGAGGGGCGAGTTGGTCACCCCAGGGCGACAGCGCAGACAGGGGTGAAGGCCAGAACGCAGGGGGAAGTGCCCGCCAGGGATGGCGGATGACGATCGTCCGGTGGTCGGGCTCAAGTCCGAGCCGACTGGCAAGCCCGTTGCACTGGCGCACCAGGCCGGCAGCGCCGTCGGTCACGATCCAGGAATGTACGGCACTCACAGGACGCTTCCGGCGTAGGCCTGCAGCGGCTTGACGTCGAGACCGCCGGCCTTGAGAGCGGCAATGGCCTCGACCACCGCCCGGGCTCCTGGAATCGTCGTGACATACGGCACCTTCTTCATCAGTGCCGTGCGCCGCAGGCTGAAACTGTCCGTGATCGACTGGGAACCCTCGGTGGTATTGATCAGAAGATCGATGCTGTCGTTCTTGAGGGCATCGACAATGTGCGGTGATCCTTGGAGAACCTTGTTGATGCACTCGACATCGAGGCCGGCCGCCGTCATTTCGCGTGCCGTGCCGCGCGTTGCGATGAGTCGAAATCCCATGTCGGCGAGCCGCCTGCCCAGTGAGACGGCGTGCGGCTTGTCGCGGTCGCGCACGGAAATGAAGACGCAACCCTTGGAGGGAAGGGCGCCGCCGGCAGCCAGCTGCGCCTTGGCAAAGGCATGTCCGAAATCGTCATCGAGACCCATGACTTCGCCGGTGGACTTCATTTCCGGGCCCAGAATGACGTCCACCCCGGGAAACCGGGTGAAGGGAAAAACCGCTTCCTTGATGGCGATGTGGGCGACCTCGGGCGGGCGTAGACGGAAAGCGTCAAGAGACTCTCCTGCCATGACCCTTGCCGCAATCTTGGCGATCGGGATACCGATGGCCTTGGCGACAAAGGGAACCGTGCGGCTGGCGCGGGGATTGACCTCCAGAACCAGGATCCTGCCGTCCTTCACCGCGAACTGGATGTTGATCAGGCCGACGGTGCCCAGTTCCAGCGCGAGGGCCCTGGTCTGCTTTGCCAGGCCTTCGATGATGTCGGTTCCCAGGGAGTAGGGAGGGAGCGAACACGCCGAGTCGCCTGAATGAACTCCGGCCTCCTCGATATGTTCCATGATTCCGGCAACAAAGACATCCCTGCCGTCCGACAGAGCATCGACATCCACCTCGACGGCATCCTGGAGAAAGCGGTCGACCAGTATGGGATGATCTCCCCATACGGAGACCGAGCGTTCCACGTAGACTGCCAGGGCATCATCGTCGTGGACGATCTCCATGGCCCTGCCACCCAGCACGTAACTCGGCCGCACGACGACGGGATAGCCGATGCGTCCGGTGATCCGCCGGGCTTCGTCGAGCGACCGGCAGGTTCCGTTGGCCGGCTGTCTGAGACCAAGATCATGGAGCAGTGACTGGAAGCGCTTGCGGTCCTCCGCGCGGTCGATGGCATCAGGAGACGTGCCGATGATGGGAATGTTCTCCTCCTCGAGCGCCCGCGCCAGACCGAGAGGCGTCTGACCACCGAACTGCACGATGACGCCGATGAGGGTTCCCTTCGCCATTTCGGCGCGCGCGATTGCCACGACGTCCTCGACGGTCAACGGTTCGAAGTAGAGGCGGTCCGACGTGTCGTAGTCCGTCGACACGGTCTCGGGATTGCAGTTGACCATGATGGTCTCGACCCCGGCTTCTTTCAGGCCGTAGCATGCGTGAACGCAGCAATAGTCGAACTCGATCCCCTGTCCGATCCGGTTGGGGCCGCCACCAAGGATGATGACCTTCCTGGCATCGCTGACGTCCGACTCGTCTTCCGCAGGGACAACGCCGTCACCCTCGTAACAGCTGTACATGTAGGACGTGCTCGCCGGAAACTCGGCAGCACAGGTATCGATTCTCTTGAACACAGGAGCCACGGCGAGATGTTCCCGTCGCGCTCTGACGCAGCCTTCCGTCAGCCCGGTGAGGAAAGCCAGCCGGCGGTCCGAGAACCCGAGCTTCTTGATCTCGAGGAGGCCCCGCGCGTCTTCGGGAAGACCGTCCCTCGCCACCGCCTCCTCGGCCTTGACGATGCGGCGGATCTGGCCCAGGAACCAGGGGTCATAGTGGGTGATGTCGTGAATGGTGCCATCGTCGAGACCGCGACGCATCGCTTCGGCGATGGCAAGCAGGCGGTCAGGCAAAGGACGTGCAAGCCGGGCGACGATGCCGTCCTTCGAGGCGTCATCGAAGGCAACCGGATCGAGGCCCGTGAGCCCCGTTTCCATGGCTCGCAGTGCCTTTTGCAGGGCTTCTGCAAAGGACCGGCCGATCGCCATCACCTCGCCGACGGACTTCATGGACGTGGTGAGCTCAGCCTGTGTCCCGGGAAACTTCTCGAAGGTGAAGCGCGGCATCTTGACGACGCAGTAGTCGATGGTCGGCTCGAAGCTCGCCGGCGTTACCCGTGTGATGTCGTTGCGAACCTCGTCGAGGGTGTAGCCGACGGCGAGTTTGGCGGCGACCTTGGCAATGGGAAAACCGGTCGCCTTGGAAGCCAGTGCCGATGACCGCGACACGCGCGGATTCATTTCGACCACGATCATCCGGCCATCAGCGGGGTTGACGGCGAACTGGACGTTGGAGCCGCCGGTGTCGACGCCGATCTCCCGCAGCACGGCGATCGACGCATCGCGCATGATCTGGAACTCCTTGTCGGTCAGCGTCAGCGTCGGTGCCACTGTCACGCTGTCACCGGTGTGGATTCCCAGCGGATCGATGTTCTCGATGGAGCACACGATGATGCAGTTGTCGGCGCGGTCGCGCACGACCTCCATCTCGTACTCCTTCCAGCCGAGGATCGACTCTTCGATCAGGACCTCGCTGGTCGGGCTCGCCTCGAGCCCCCGGCAGACGATGTCCGAGAATTCCTCGCGGTTGTAGGCAATGCCACCGCCTGTGCCGCCGAGCGTGAAGCTTGGACGGATGATGGCCGGCAGACCGATGTCCTCGAGGGCCTTGCAGGCTTGATCGAGTGAATGGATGAGGACACTGCGGGCGCACTCGAGGCCAATACGGTTCATCGCATCGCGGAAGAGTTCGCGGTCCTCGGCCTTGTCGATCGCCTTCCTGGAGGCACCGATCAGTTCCGTGCCGCAGGCATCGAGGATGCCCATGCGGGCAAGACTCAACGCCGTGTTGAGGGCTGTCTGTCCTCCCATCGTCGGCAACAGTGCATCGGGGCGCTCCCGCTCGATGATCCGGGCGATGATCTCCGGAGTTATCGGTTCGACATAGGTGGCGTCCGCCATGGCGGGATCGGTCATGATGGTTGCCGGATTCGAATTGACCAGAATGATGCGGTATCCCTCTTCCTTGAGGGCCTTGACCGCCTGTGTGCCCGAGTAATCGAACTCGCACGCCTGGCCGATGATGATCGGTCCGGCGCCGATGATCAGGATCGATTCAATGTCAGTGCGCGCCGGCATGGCATTCCATGTTCGCCGAAACCTTGTCCCGCAGGACAGCACCCGGACGGGGCCGTGATGCCAGTGCTGACCGGATCGCGCAGATACAGGCGACGGCGGCCTTGTCGGTGCTGTCAGGCATGATTCTCCAAGGCCTGGATGAAGGACTGGAAGAGGTAGCGGCTGTCCTGTGGTCCGGGACTCGCTTCGGGATGGTACTGGACGGAAAAGACTGGTTTTTCCCTGATCCTGAAACCGGCCAGGGTGCCGTCGAAGAGTGACGTGTGGGTGATCACGGCATTGTCGGGAAGACTGTCGGGGTCGACGACAAACCCGTGGTTCTGGCAGGTGATCTCCACCCTTCCGGTTTCCAGGTTCCTCACAGGATGGTTGGCGCCGCGATGGCCGTTCACCATCTTCAGCGTCCTTGCGCCCAGCGCCAGCGCCAGCAACTGGTGGCCCAGACAGATTCCGAAGACCGGCTTTCCCGTATTCAGGAGGTCGCGGATCACCGGTACCGCCCATATACCGGTGGCGGCGGGGTCACCGGGTCCGTTGGAAAGAAGAATGCCATCGGGACGATGGCACATGATGTCGCCAATGTCCGATGTTGCCGGCACGACCGTCACCCGGCATCCCAGGGAGACGAGATTCCGCAGAATGTTCCGCTTGACCCCGTAGTCCACGGCGACGACATGGCGGTGCGGCGACGGTGCCTGTGCAGGGCAGCATGGCAGGGACCAGGTGCCTTCGGTCCAGGTGTATGTCTGCCGACAGGTGACGTCGCGGGCGAGGTCCATGCCTTCGAGCCCCGGCCAGGCAGCAAGTTCGCCGGCGAGCCCGAGGCAGTCGATGGTGCCGTGATCGATGCCGGCCGTCTGGAACCCGCGGGATCGCACCAGCCGGGTCAGGCGGCGCGTGTCGACTCCGGCAATGCCGACGATGTTGTGGGCGCGCAGCCATCCGTCGAAATGTCCGCTGGCGCGAAAGCTCGATGGATCGGTGATCGCATCGCGGATCACGATGCCGCGGGCTGCCGGTGCCTGTGCCTCGATATCCTCGCCGTTCGCGCCGGTGTTTCCGACATGGGGAAAGGTGAAGGTGATGATCTGGCCGGCATAGGAGGGATCTGTCACGATTTCCTGATAGCCGGTCATGGCGGTGTTGAAACACAGCTCACCGATGGCGCGCCCGGTGGCGCCGATTCCGTGACCCCAGAACACTGAACCATCCGCAAGCATCATGCACGCCGTGGCCCACGGCGGCGACTGTGAAACGGATGGGGACATGGAAGTCGGCCAAGGAGTGACGTTGTCGGACTATAGGGATGCCGGATGACGTGGTCAAGCGTCCTTGGGGCGAGAAACGTCACATTATCACGCTGTTGGAATCTATCCACCGGAGTCGTATCGAGACCGTGCGAGGGAAACGACTCGCCCTTGTCGGCGATCTGATGTACGGCTCGACCAGCTTGCAACGGGACTTGTATCGTTGACTGAAAGGCTCATGCCGCAGTCTGCGATCCGTGTCACGGATCATCGGAGTGCCTGGCGGCAACGCTCCATCCCCGTGCCGATGCGCCAGTCCCCGGCGCCTGATGTCGCGGGCCGCATTCAGGTCCGCATGGCCTGAGCATGTGAATGTCGCCTGTGACGGACGCGAGGCGGCGTCAAGCCGTTGTTGCACTTCGCACACGTCTGGCTGCATGCGCCGCGTTCACCTCAGACGAGGCGCGGTGCCTTGCAGGCGAGCATCGTCCGCAACTCGCCCCGGCCCGTGGCAAGGATCCCGCGGTTCAACCCGGACCTCGCCTTCACGTTCGTCCCGGGATGCTCGACCGTGCCCTTTGCACTCCTGGTCATGTTGGCGGTCTTCGGACCTTCCACGACGACCGTTCCGCCGGCCAGCTTCCGCGAGACGTGGTGCTGCCGGTTGCACCGTTTCATGGCCATCCTGCACACCGTCCGGGCATGGCGGCGGCGGGTGCGTTCACGCCGCCTGCTGCCGCGCGACATCCTGCGCTGCCACCGCTGGCATCGCGCTTCGAGGCGGTCCGTCACCGGTGCATGAAGCTGGTGGTCACCTGGCCCACGTTCATGTCGATGCCGGTCACGGCGCCGTCGTCGCCGGTGCACGACAGCCGCCATCCTGCAGCGGACGGATCGCATGCCACGTGCCGTCAATCCGCTTGATTGATGACGGCGCGGACCGACACGCCGTCGGAGCATGGGTTCCCTCCCCTGCGGCGCAGCGTCATCGGCCCGATCTTCCTGAACGTGGAGCGTGCCGTCTGAAGGATGCGGATGGCGCCCGGGAGCGCACACGCTGTCATGCCCGCGCCGCCTGAACTTCGTGCGGCCGCCTCAGCCCCCTGAAACATAGCTGCCACGCATCCGCCTGATCCTGCGGCATCTCCTGCAAGCACGGCGTCAACCGGCGAAGCCAGGATGAAGGCCTTGCCGAGCCGTGAAGAACGAAACGCTCGGGTTAGCCGTTCCGCACCCGCCAGTCTCGCCGCTGTTCCAAGCCGGTCGAGCATGGTGTTCCGGACGAAGCGGCAGGCGGTGAGCGAGAGCAGCCAGCCTGCGTGCTTTCTTCCGGGGTCCGGGAAGCAGCCGATAGACAATCTGTCGGTGTTCGGTATCGTTCGCCATGCGCGGTCGGCCTCCATTGGCCGTTTGGTGGGGCGGGGAAGGCGATCCCGAACCACACGCTTGATCAGTCCCGCAACATTGCCTTTCAGTCAACGATGTAACCCCCCCCCCCTTGCAATCAGGTGATCAAGATCAGCGCGATGTCCATCAGGCAGCAGATCACGGAAGCCCTCAAACAGGCGGTCAAGACCCAGGACGGGATCGCGACGTCGACGTTGAGGCTCGTCATCGCCGCCCTCAAGGACCACGAGATCGCTTCACGCGCCAACGGTGTCACGCAGACGGTGAGCGACGAACAGGCGATAGGCATTCTTGCCAAGATGGTGCGTCAGAGGCGGGAGGCCGCCGAACAGTTCCGCCAGGGAAACCGGGCGGAACTGGCGGAGCGGGAGGAGGCGGAGGTCTCCATCATCACACGTTTCATGCCGCACCCGATGAACCCGGAAGAGTTGGCACGTTGCGTGGATGACGCCATAGTCGAGTGCGATGCCGTCAGCCTCAAGGACATGGGCCGGGTCATGGCCCTGCTCAAGGGGTTCTATCCGGGACGTTTCGATGGCGCTGCCGCGAGTGCTCTGGTCAGGAAACGGCTCGGCTGAGGAGAACCAAGGTGCTGTTCACCCCGGAATTCCTGGACGAGATCAGAGCGCGCATTCTGCTTTCCGAAGTCATAGGGTCCAGCGTTCGCCTGGAGCGTCGAGGCAGCGAGTATGTCGGACTGTGTCCCTTTCATCAGGAAAGGACTCCGTCCTTCACAGTCACGGATTCCAAGGGTTTCTATCATTGCTTCGGTTGCGGAGCCCATGGTGATGTCATCCGCTATGTGGTGGAGACCGAAAATCTCACCTTCCCGGAGGCCGTGGAAAGGCTTGCCGGACGCGTCGGGCTCGCGATGCCCAAGCGCAGCCCGGAGCAGCGGGAGCGTTATCGACGCGCCGCGACCCTCCACGATGTCCTCGATGAAGCCAGCCGCTGGTTCGAAAGTCAGCTGGCCGGCAGCCCTGGGAGCCAGGCACGCGCTTATCTCTCCGAGCGGCGCGTCAGCGACACCACGCGGGAGCGGTTTCGTCTGGGTTACGCACCCGACGAGCGCACCCGCCTGATAGGTCATCTCTCGGGCAAGGGCATCTCGCGCGAGCTGATCATCGAGGCGGGTCTTGCCTATGTCGGCGACGGCGACCGCGAGCCGGTTGACCGCTTTCGCCACCGGTTGATGTTTCCCATCACCGATCGCAATGGCCGCGTCGCCGGATTCGGCGGCCGGGCGATGGGCAAGCAGAGGGCCAAGTACCTCAATTCTCCCGAGACGCCTGTCTTCCACAAGGGCCACCTCCTGTATGGCTTCAGCGAAGCGCGCAAGCCGGCGCACGATGCCGGGACAGTGGTTGTCGTCGAGGGTTACATGGATGCCATTGCCCTCGTCCAGGCGGGCATTCGGCACGTCGTTGCCCCCCTCGGCACCGCGCTGACCGAGGGCCACCTCGCCCTGCTGTGGAAGCTGGCGGATGAACCCGTGCTGTGTTTCGACGGCGACACGGCGGGATACTCCGCTGCCTGCCGCGCCATGGAGAGGGCGTTGTCCGTTTTGAAAGCGGGCAAGTCCCTGCGCTTCGTGCTGCTGGCCGACGGCATGGATCCCGACGACATCGTCAGGGTCCGTGGAGCCGCGACCATGCAGGACATGGTCGACCGGGCGATTCCGCTCATGGACATGCTCTGGCAGAGCCGCACCCGGGGACGGGCGTTGGAGACTCCCGAACGCCGCGCCGGACTGGAAAGGGAACTGATGACCCTGGTCGGAACCATCGCCGACCGGGCCGTTGGCCACTACTACCGCAGCGAGATCAGTCAGCGGCTGAAGGCCGCTTTCGGCCCGCCACGCTACAGGGGTGACCGCCTGCGACCTGGAGAACACCGCCGACTCGATCGCCGCAGGAGGGAATCGTGGACCTACCACCGCGGTGTGGACCCGGTGCCAGGCAGCGTTCCGGGCGGCGGTCCGGCGGGTGACGCCCACCTCGCCGAACGGGCGCTCATCGCCATCCCCTTCCTCTATCCGGGACTTCTTGGCAGGATCGCCGAGCCCCTCTCCCAAGTGACCTTTCTCGATTCGCGCCACGAACGGTTGCAACAGTGCCTTATCGAAGTCTCGGAGGCAGAAGGAGACCTTGACAACAGGACGATATCGGACCACCTGACAGCGGCAGGTCTTGATGACCTCATGAAGGATGTGGTCCGGGCGGGAGGCTTCTCCTGCCTTGTCATGGAGACGGTTGGCGACGCGGAAGACCTGTGGCACCACGTCCACGATCTTCACCGGTGCCGCAATGTCCTGGGTCAGGAGATTCGAGCCGAGGCCGATGCTTGGGAGAACGACCCCACGGCACAGGCTTGGCAGCGCCTGGTGGCCAAGATCGAGGAAAGAGAGGGTTGGCAGGGTCGGATGCTCGGCGATGGCGGCGTGCAGGAATCCGGATGAGTCCATGATGGGTTGTGCATCGGCGTCATCCGGTACGGTGCCGATTCGTGGTATACCGGCTCGCGTCAGGTTGGCGGCTAGGGAGAGTTCAGACATGGTGACCTATACGGCCGAAGTCGAATCCGGTGACAGTGTCGAGGATCCTCTCCTCGACACCGTGAACGTCGCCATCAAGAAAATGCTGATGCGCAGCAAGGAACGAGGCTACGTGACCGTTGACGAGATCAACGAGACGCTTCCTTCCGAGGAACTCTCGTCCGAGCAGATCGAGGATTCGATGACCAAGCTCTCGCAGATGGGCATCATTGTCGTCGAGAGCGAGGAATCCGAAGAATCGGTCGAGGACAAGGCGAAGGTGGTTGTTCAGAACAAGGCTCCTGCCCAGGCATCGACAACGGCGGAATTTGGTTACACGGACGACCCGGTGCGCATGTACCTGCGTGAAATGGGCCGGGTCGACCTACTCTCCCGGGAAGGGGAAATCGCCATCTCCAAGCGCATCGAGGCCGGTCGCGGGCGCATGATCCGCGGCATCTTCGAAAGCCCGATGACACTGGGGCAAATCGTCGACTGGCGTGACGATCTGGCCGAGAGAAGCAGTCTGCTGCGCGAGATCATCGATCTCGATGCCACCTATGCCAGCCTCGTGGAGGCAGCCGACAAGACAGGCTCGCCGACCAATGGATCCGGGCAGTCCGACAGCGATTCCGATGACGACGATGACGGCAACACCATGACTCTGGCGGCGATGGAACAGGCCGTCTTGCCGGAGGTCACGGCGACGTTCGACAAGGTTGCCAAGCTTTATCAGCGCCTCGAAATCGCCCAGGAGAAGTATCTGGATGCGCGGTTCAGCGGACGGGAACCTTCTCCTTCCGTGAAAGGGCGGTACACGAAGCTGCGCGACGAGGTTGCCAGGGTCGTGCGCACGATCAAGCTCCACAACAATTGCGTCGATACCCTCGTCGACATGCATCAGGGGACCATCCGCAAGCTCACCAGGCAGGAGAGCGCGCTTGTCCGCGCTGCCCGGCGGCGTGGTATCAAGCGTGAGGAGTTTCTCGAGGAGTATGTGGGCCGCGAGCTTGATTTTTCCTGGCCGGATCGCATGGCCGCGCTCGATGATCCCAGGTGGCGAAAGTTTGCCAGTGCCGACGCGCGGATCATCGACGAAGCCCGACAGCAGATCGCCGAGGTGGCCGTCGATTCGGGGCTCGACATCAGCGAGTTCAAGCGCATCGTGCAGGTCGTCCAGAAGGGAGAGAAGGAGGCAAGCCAGGCCAAGAAGGAGATGGTGGAAGCCAACCTGCGCCTGGTCATTTCGATTGCCAAGAAGTACACCAATCGCGGCCTCCAGTTCCTCGACCTGATCCAGGAAGGCAACATTGGTCTGATGAAGGCGGTCGACAAGTTCGAGTACCGGCGGGGCTACAAGTTCTCGACCTATGCCACCTGGTGGATTCGTCAGGCCATCACGCGATCGATCGCCGACCAGGCGAGGACGATCCGCATCCCGGTCCACATGATCGAGACGATCAACAAGCTCACCCGGACGAGTCGGCAGATGTTGCATGAAGTCGGCCGGGAGCCTTCTCCCGAGGAGTTGGCGGAGAAGCTTGGCATGCCCCTGGAAAAGGTGCGCAAGGTGATGAAGATCGCCCGTGAACCCATCAGCCTGGAGAATCCGGTCGGCGACGACGAGGACAGTCACATCGGTGATTTCATCGAGGACAAGAATGCCGTCCTGCCGATCGATGCGGCCATCGCCGCCAGCCTGCGCGTTTCCTGTGCGGAGGTTCTCTCGACCCTGACCCCGCGCGAGGAGCGGGTGTTGCGCATGCGCTTCGGTATCGGCATGGAAACCGACCATACCCTCGAGGAAGTCGGCAAGCAGTTCTCCGTGACCCGCGAGCGCATACGGCAGATCGAGGCCAAGGCCCTGAGGAAGCTCAAGCATCCAAGCCGCAGCCGCAAGCTCAGGAGCTACGCCAGAACGGACTGAGGGGCCTGTAGCTCAATTGGTCAGAGCCGGCCGCTCATAACGGTCTGGTTGCAGGTTCGAGTCCTGCCGGGCCCACCATCTTCCCCGCATCCTGGCGGCACCCGGGAACACCCATCGATCGCGATGTCCTGAATCGTGCGCCGAGCCGCCAATGCGGCATGAAGGATGCGGCGATACGCCCCTGGTTGGGGGAAAGGTCAGCAGAACAACGGGTCGCGGGAGTTCTCATCGAACTGTTGATTGAGGAATTCGGCGATCTCGGTCAGGGACGCTTCGGCTTCTGGAATGCCTGGGTAGTATTCGAACACGTGCCACATTCCTTCCCATACCCGCAAGGTGGACTTGACACCGGACTCCCGCAGCACGCGATCCAGGCGCACACATCCGCTCAACATGATATCGCGCGTGCCCGTGGTAAGCATGACGGGCGGAAAGGCCGCATCGAAGGGCCCGTAGATCGGCGAGAGTCCCGGGTCAGCCAGGTCAACGTCGTCAGGAATGAAACAGGATCGAAAAAACCCGGCATCAGAGGCCCGTGCAAAGGGATCCCGGTTGGCAAGGCCGCTATCCCCGGAGTCAACCATGTCCACCGCCGGAGAAAGAAGGGCCAGCGCCCGGGGTTGAGGGTTATTTTCCGCCCGTAGCCGATGAACAGCCGCGAGGGCCAGGTTGCCACCGGCGGATTCGCCGCAAAGGCAGGTACCGGGCGCATCGGCGAGGATCGATGCGATGACGCGGGCGCAGGCGTCAAGGGCGGCCGGGTACGGATGTTCCGGGGCCAGGGGATACTCGGGCGCGATCACCCGTGCTCCCGTTTTCGCAGACAAGCTTGCCGAGATCGGCAAATCCTCAAACGGGCTGCCGAGCGTGAATCCACCGCCGAACAGATACACGATCTGGCGGCTTGAATGCGGCCCGGGCGGGTCAATCACCATGCACGTGACACCCGATATCACACGTTCGGACAAGGCCACGCCGGTTGCCTTGACCGCAGCATTGCAACGAGATGCGCAGGCCGCACGTGCCGACTCGCGGATTTCCGACACAGGCCTGCTCATGTCGCGACCAGGCGCCGCCGCGGCCTGATCTGCAAGCGCCCTGGCGGCCTCGCTGATCATCGCAACATCTCGCGGTTCCCTGGAATGTGGTTCTGTCATGTCAAGTAATCCCAGTATGCGTCGCGCTTCAGCAACACGGGCCCATTCGAGGCTCGTCGGAGAATCGACGAATGTCCGTCGGCGGAAAATCAGACTGCTTCAATGCAGTCACTATGGCACACTTCGCCGGTCCTTGCTCACGAGGCGAACCCGGTGCTTCGATTGCAAACGCGGCTTGACGACAGTTCTGTCCCGGCAAGGTCACCGGCCCTTGTCAGGTGGAGCACACGAATGGTACATCTGTCACGCTTGACACTGTCGTAGACCATTGAAATCGTGAGGTTCTTCAGGCCGTTTTCGGTAGTCCTGACGGGCCCGCCAGTTCACCCGTTCCTCTGGAGATTCCCTGAGCGCCATGATGCCCGCCGACGAGGTCCGTGAACTTGCCGACGTTGCCGCGCTCGAAGGCCTGGCAGCAGATCTTGGGGCCCTCCTGGGGGCGGGGGATGTCGTGCTGCTCGAAGGCCCCATCGGTGTCGGCAAGACTCGCCTCGTGAGCGCCTTCGTGGCAGCCCTTGGCTCGACTGACCAGGTGACAAGTCCGACCTACACGCTGATGCATGTCTACGAAACGCCTCGCCTGCCGGTGTTGCATCTCGATGCCTATCGCCTGTCGGGTGTGGAGGAGTACGTGGACCTCGGCGCGGAGGACTTCGCTCACGGTGCCATCACCATGGTGGAATGGGGTGACAGGGTTGCCGACGCCCACCCCGTGCACCTCGGACTCGTTCTCGAATTCGGTCGATCGGGCGACGCCTCGCGTCGCTGCACCATCAGACGACGCGGCCGGTCCTGGCCGCTGTCCGGCGCCCTCGCCCCGTGACCACGATCCTCTGCATCGAGACCGCCGCGCCGTCGATCATGGTGGCGTTCGGGGAATCCGGCCGGGTGCTCTTCGAGGACAGCCCCGAAGACGGAATGGTGGACGGGCCCGTGTACCTTGGTGATGCCGTGCGCCGGGGCCTGGACGGGACCGGTCTGCGGAAGTGCGATGTTGATGCCATCGCCGTCGATCTAGGTCCTGGCGGTCTCACTGCGACACGCGGTGGCGTGACCTTCGCCAACGCGCTGGCCTGGGGGCTGGGAGTCCCCCTCGTTCCACTCGACTACTTCGATCTCGTCACGGCCGAGACAGGGGCCTGCTCCGCGGTCGTCTGCATCAGGCCGACCACCGCAGGTCAGGGGTTCTTCAGGGAAGGGGAGGGGCCGCTCATGGTCGATGATCTCGCCACACTGGCCCGGCATTGCCGTGCCCGAATGCCTGACATTGTCCTGGCCGGCATTGTCACACCTGACGTGACGGCGCTCTTTCCAGGCAGCAGGATCGGTGCTGCCGCGGCAAGCACCGCCACCCTGGTGCGCTGTGCGGACAAGGCCTTCGCCAGCGGACACACCACGCGTGAACCTCTCGAGCCGCTCACGGCGGCCTCTCTGGCGACCGGGAATGACGATCGTGGTTGACATCCTTGCCGCGTGCGGGCGTGACACCGTCGGCAAGGCGCATCGCGTCCTCGAGGCAGGTGGCGTTGTCCTCCTGCCGACGGATACGGTCTACGGTCTCGCCGTCAGTCCCGATGACGACAACGCCATCGATCACCTGTTCGTTCTCAAGCAGCGTCCCCGGCGGAGGAACCTTCCGGTCATGGTGAATTCGCCGGACCGCCTCGCTACGCTGGGCGTCGGAGTCGGCGAGGGAGCCCGTCGCCTGCTTGAATCGGACCTGGTGCCGGGACCGTTGACGGTGGTTTTCGGATTCGGTCGCGAGGGTCCCTGTTCATGGCTGGAAGGACGCCACGAAGTAGCGGTCCGTATTCCTGCGGATCCGTTCATGCTGAACCTCCTCCATGCCGCTGGTCCGCTTCTTGTCACCAGCGCCAATCTTCATGGCCTGCCGACGATGCAGACGGTAGAGGACATTCTTCTTCAACTCGCACACGAGCCGGCCATGGCGGTTGACGGAGGACGGCGCGAGGGCGTGCCTTCCTCTCTCGTCAACTGTGCCGTCGAACCACCCGTCATCGAGCGCGAAGGTTTCGTCAGCCAGTCCAGGATCATGGAGATTCTGGGGTGAGCCCGGACCTCGTCCTGGGGATCGAGTCCTCCTGCGACGACACGGCTGTTGCCGTCGTCGACAGGGGAGGCCGCGTGCTGGCGTCCGGAGTGGCGCGCCAGGATGCCATCCACGCCTGCTGGGGCGGTGTGTGGCCGGAACTGGCGTCGCGCGCCCATGTGCGGGCCATCATTCCGGCGATCGACCAGGTGATGCGGGATGCAGGGGCATCGCCGGATCGGCTTGCCGCCATCGCGGTGACACGCGGACCGGGTCTGATCGGTTCTCTCCTGGTGGGGCTCAATGCGGCGGCGGCCCTCGCCATCGCTTGGGATGTTCCGGTGATCGGGGTCAACCACCTGCGGGGCCACCTGCGCAGTGCCGATCTCGAGGAGGCCAGAGTGACGTTTCCGGCGACCATTCTCCTTGTGTCGGGGGGACACACCTTTCTCGCCCACATGGCGGACCGCCGGAATGTGCGTGTTCTCGGGGCGACGCGCGACGATTCAGTCGGTGAAGCCTACGACAAGGTCGCCCGCCTCATGGGCATGGGATTTCCGGGAGGGCCGCTCATAGACCGCCTGGCGAAGCAGGGCCAGCCCCTGCTCGAGCTGCCGCGGCCGATGATCCGCGAGGGCTTGGAGTTCTCCTTCTCGGGGTTGAAGTCGGCAGTTGCACGCACGCTCGAACGTTCACCGGCAACCGATCACGCTGATCTTGCCGCGTCCTTTGTCGATGTCGTCATGGACGTTCTCGTTACCAAGTGCCGACGCGCCCTCGACGCTGCTCCAAGCCGTTCTCTGGTGGTCGTCGGAGGTGTTGCCGCAAGCCAGCAACTGCGCCACAGCATGGGTGAACTCGCGGCCAACGCCGGAGTCGAAATCTGTCTGCCGCCGTTGAAGTGGTCGACTGACAATGGCGCCATGATCGCCCTGGCGGGCTGGGACTACCTCGATGCCGGAATCAGTCCGCTGCCGGCAGCCACACCGCGCCTGCCGGTGACCGAGATGTAGCAGGTCGCCCGATCTCGAGCTGAGGCCGCGTCGTCGCGGAGCCGGCTCGTTCTGGAAACGCGGGTTGACGAGCGTTTCGGTCCCTGCCACCGGCCATCCGCGTCCTGCACCCGTCATGCCGGGCGGCCCGCCCGGTTGGCGCAGAAATGTCCATTGCACTAGCATCCGGATCGGACGACAGGAAGAAATCAATGGCTGCGGAAGTCAGGCTTCTGCCGGGTGATGCCAGTGTTGAGGACATCATCGAGGCCGTTGACGCAGACGGCGTCGCAATCGTGAGGGACTTCGTGGCGGCGAATTGGCTCGAACGCTTCAATGCCGAGATCCAACCCGCCGTCGACAGGGCGAGGCGATACGTCTTCGGCAACCAGGCGATCGACGAGTTTCTGGGCGACCGGACGGTTCGCCTGCACGGACTGCTTGCCAAGGCCCCGAGTTTTGCCGAACTGATGATCGACGCGCGACTGCTGACGCTGATGGACCACTACCTTCTGCCGCACTGCTCCAGTTATCTCTTCAGCGCCGGCGAGCTGATCGAGATCAGGGGCGGGGAGACCGCGCAGCGCTTCCACATCGATGACGGCTCCTGGCCCGTCTGGCCGCGGGTCGGCGCAAGGCTGCTGCAGATGAACATCATGCTCGCCGGCACGGACTTCACGGCAACGAACGGCGCAACGCTCGTCGTGCCCGGCAGTCATCTGTGGGAGGACAGGCGCGAGCCTGCCGCCGGGGAGGTCGCGCAGGCCGTGATGCCGACCGGCTCGATCGCCGTCATCCGGGGCGACTGCACGCATGCCGGCGGCGCCAACACGGACGGCGCGAGACGCCGCGCCATCTCGTTCTCCTATTGTCTGGGTTGGCTGCGGCCGGTCGAAAACAGCTATCTCAACCTGCCGCTCGAAGTCGTGGCGCGCCTGCCCGTCCGCGCCCGCGAACTTCTGGGCTACGAGATCTATGACGGCTCCGGCCGCGAGAAATCCGGCTTCCTGGGCTACTACGAAATGGGAAGTCCGCGGGCGCTGTTCGAGACGCAGAGCATTCCGGTTTCACGCGTGAACCGGGATCAGTGAATGCCGGGTGCACGGAACGAGGTCGATGTCCAACGGCTACGAGATCCAGCGCTCCGGTCCGGAATACTGCAGGCGCTGCCGGATCACCAATGCGGCGGGCGGGAGTGTGCGGGCGTTGCATGAAGACCTGTCCATGGACTCTCGAGGGCCTCTTCTCGGACAGTGCGTTCCGTCGTCTGGCGATGCATGCTTCGGCCTCGGCCGGGATGCTCGCCAGGCTCGACGACATCCATGGTCGTGGCGCCATCAATCCGATGAGGGCCCGATGAAGGGCACCGAGCTCAACGAGGAACGGTCGGTGCTTCTTGACCAGATCCCGGTCACTCTCTGATCGGGCGTCGCTGCGGCAAGTGGTCGGGACGCTGGGTGACCACCTCAAGTTCCGGCTGTTGTCGGCGGTGCCGATCGAGCCAGCTTTGACAGCGCGGTCTGCAAGCAGTTTTCTCAACGGCCTCGGCAGGCCGCTGCATGCCGACCGACGCGTTGTGGGCGCCGCGCGGAGCCGGCCCGCCCGGATCTCCGCAACGGACGGCGACCCGCAATCAGGCCACGATCAAGGCCCTCGAGCCCGGGCGATGTCCGGCGATCGATATCCGGCCGGAACGATCGACGACATCTGCGCCTCTCGCGTGCAGCGGCGAGGCGGGACCCTGGCCGTCACGGACGGTGCGCTGCACGACACACCTGCCAATGGGCCGCTGCGGACCCGCCGGTGATCGAGATGCCGCAGACCGAATTCAGGCGTGTTGCCCGATGAATTCCCTGATGAGCCGGGCCACCTCGTCAGGGGCTTCGGTCAGGATGGCGTGCTTGAGACCGGGGAGGATGTGGAGCGATGAATGGGGGATGGTCGTGTGCATATAGCGGGCCATGCGGGCATTCGATCCGAGATCATGTTCCCCTGTCACGATCAGCGTCTGCGCCGTGATGTCGCACAGGCGTTCGGCAAAGTCGGTCTCGGTGAGGACGCGGTAGGAGGCGGCATAGGCCGCCGGATCATTGCGCCGGTTGGCTTCGGCCTGACGGGCGATGATGTCGGGATGGCGTCGGATGAAGTCATCGGTGAACCAGCGGCTGACGGAGGCCTCGAAATGGGCGCCCGGGATACCGTTGGCGACCATGGTCAGCCGCCTTTCCACCCGGCGGCGTTCCTCGGCCGTGCGTCCCGCGATGCCGGAGAGAAGAACAAGCCGATCCAGACGCCGGGGATGGGCCAAAGCCACACCCTGGGCAATGAGAGCCCCCAGGGAGTGGCCTGCAAGGTGGCATGACACAATCCCGAAACGGTCCAACACGGCCATGACGTCGTCGACAAGGTCGTCGATGTGGTAGGGGCCGGACGGCTTGCCGGACGCGCCATGCCCCCTCAGGTCCAGGCGGATGGTGCGGAACCCCCTGCCCAGACAGGATACGACCTCGTTCCAGGCTTCCAGGGATGCGCCGACGCCATGGACGAGCACGAGATCGGTTCCCTCGCCGTCCTCGCGCACGCGGAGAGGGACGCCGCCACTGTTGATCGTGTGCTGCATCACAGGGCCGATTCGGCGACATTGCTCTCGATGAGCGCGGTCAGCCCCTCGATGCCATCGCGCCGGATCACTCCGGCAAACTCGTCACGCAGTGTCTTCACCATGGAGAGGCCTTCAATGGCGAAGTCCGTAAGCCGCCATTGGTCGCCGTTGTCGTTGCCGAGACGGAAGTCGACAATCGTCCTGCCGCCATCCGGCGCCCTGATGGTGGTGCGCACGACGACATCGTTGTCATTCAGGGCGCGGGACCGCTCCACCTTCAGCGAGTAGCCGGAAAAGGTCTCCAGCCGCCTTTCATATGTGACGATGATGTAGTTGTGGAAAGCGACCGTGTAGGCCTGCAACTCGGCGTCCGTCGCCACGTCGAGATAGCGCCCGAGCGCCCGGTTGGCCATGACGTCATGATCGACTGTCGAGGCGATCCACCGCGCGAAGCTGTCCCTTCGCTCGGGGCCGGGTGGAAGTGTCATGATGGCCAGGAGGCGTTCCGCCCCCTGGGCCACGAAATCGGTTGCCTCTTCCAGTGAGCCGGCGCTGACCGGTGTCCAGAGGAAAGTCGAAACAAGGAGCACCGGCGCGATGCGATGCCAGGTGAGTCGTCCCATGGTCACTCCTCGAAAGGATCGTCTGGTTCGAAGGGGTCCGCCATTCCATTGGCAATCTCGCGCGCCCGGACCTGGCGATAGAGTGTGCGCGTTGTGGCGTAGAAGTCGATGCTGCCCTGTCGCGCCGCCTCGATCCTGTCGTGCTGGCGTGCCGTGCTGTCGATGACATCGGCACCGGACCGCAGATAACTCCACCCCGGAGTCAGCAGCCAGGTGAGGGGGTCGGTCAGAATGTCGACTCCCAGGCCGACTGCGTCCCTGGCGGTCGATGGTCCGGCAAAAGGCAGGACGAGATAGGAGCCTTCAGCCAATCCCCAGACTGCAAGTGTCTGACCGAAATCCTCCCTTCGAGGTTCCCGTCCCGCATTGGCGGGGATGTCGAACAGTCCGCCGATGCCGGCGGTCGAATTGATGAAGAAGGACATCGTCGCCTCGGCCATGTTGTCGAAATCGCCCTGCAGGCCGCTGTTGAGGATGGTGACCGGCATCTGCAGGTTGTCGAGCACATTGCTGAGGCCGCCGCGTATCGGCTCGGGAACGTGATCCCGGTAGGCGAGGGCAACCGGGCTCAGCGCATGATCAAGGATGGCAACGTCAAAATCGAACACGATGCGGTTGGCGGGCTCGAGAGGATCGTTCGTTTGCAGGAAGACATCGTGCTCGACAGGGTCATCCGGGACTTCGGCGCAGGCAGCGGCAAGCATGACGACAGCGGCAACGGTCGGCACCCTCATCATGCGAGACATCGACATGCACTCATCCCACTCACCATCAATGCCGGGTTCACCCCGAATCGTCGCTGCACAATAGGTCAGCGCTCCATGATGCGACAACAGCTACATCGGATATCGAACCGATCTCTGCATTGACGTTCCGGCAACCGGGCGAATTGACAGCATCACTGCGGGAAAGGATAGTCGGGGGAAGGATCCTTCCCCACATCATTTTTCTGGATACGGCAGAGTGTCATGACCGAACCTCTCATGCAGACCTATGCCCGCTTCGATCTCGAGTTCGTGCGGGGGGCGGGCTGCTGGCTCTTCACCAAGGACGGCGAACGCTACCTCGACTTTGGCAGTGGTATCGCTGTCGCCAGTCTGGGACATTCCCATCCCAGGCTCGTCGACGCCATCACGCAGCAGGCCGGCGAACTGTGGCACACATCCAATCTCTACAGGATCCCCAACCAGGAACGGCTGGCCCGGCGCCTCGTCGATGCGACGTTTGCGTCAAGCGTGTTCTTCGCCAACTCGGGTGCCGAAGCCATCGAGTGTGCGCTGAAGACGGCACGGCGATACCAGTTCACCAAGGGGCACCCGGAACGATACCGCACCATTACCTTCGACGGCGCCTTCCACGGGCGCACGCTGACGGCCATTGCGGCGGGAGGCACAGCCAAGCACTTGGAGGGATTCGGCCCTCCTGCCGAAGGTTTCGATCAGGTCCCGCTCCATGATTCGAACGCGTTGCGCGAGGCCATCGGGCCCGAGACGGCGGCCATCCTTCTTGAACCGGTCCAGGGTGAAGGCGGCATCACCCCGGTCAACCACGCGTTCCTCGAGATGGTGCGCAGCGCGGCTGACGAATTCGGCCTGCTGGTGATCTACGACGAGGTCCAGTGCGGCATGGGCCGTACGGGCAGGCTGTTTGCCCATGAATGGAGTGGTGTCACGCCCGACATCATGGCTGCGGCAAAGGCTCTGGGTGGCGGATTTCCGATTGGCGCATGCCTGGCGACGGGCGAAGCGGGCGAGGTGCTGGTGCCGGGAAGCCATGGATCCACCTTCGGCGGCAACCCGCTCGCCACGGCCGTCGCCAATGCCGTGCTCGACGTCATGCTGGAAGAGGGTTTCTTCGAGTCAGTCCGCACGAGGGCCGATCGGCTCCGGCGTGGTGTAGAGGAGACCATTGAGCGCCACCCCGCAGTCCTCGATCACGTGCGCGGGCTGGGTTTCATGCTGGGCATAAGAAGTCATGTGCCGGCGGGCGACATCGTGGCCGCCATGAACCGCCGGCATGTGCTCACGGTGCCGGCAGGCGACAACATGGTTCGCTTTCTGCCTCCACTCGTGGTGAGCGACGAGGAAGTCGACGTGGCCCTCGAGGCGCTTGACCGGACGGCGGACGAGCTCGCGCCATGAACCCGGTACGCCATTTCCTCGATATTTCGGAGCTCGGGGAACGCGATCTGCAGGCCATGCTTGAGAGTGCCCATGACCTCAAGCGGCGCTGGCGTGAGAACGACCGGCCGCGGCCTCTCCTCGACATGGTCCTCGCGACCATCTTCGAGAAGCCGTCCACTCGCACGCGGGTGTCGTTCGATGTCGCCATGCGCCAGCTTGGCGGTCATGTCATCAATCTGGCGCCAGGCGACATGCAGCTTGGCCGCGGCGAGTCGGTCGCCGACACGGCGCGGGTGCTCTCCCGCTACGTCGATGCCATCATGATTCGCACGACTGATCACGCCAAGATGCTCGACCTGGCGCGCCACGCGACGGTGCCCGTGATCAACGGCCTGACGGACCGTACTCATCCCTCGCAGTTGATGGCCGACGTCATGACAGTGGAGGAACACCTCGGGCCGATCTCGGAGAGGACCGTCGCCTGGGCTGGCGACGGCAACAACATGGCCTGTTCGTGGATCCATGCGGCCGCCCGTTTCGGTTTCGAACTGCGCATCGCCTGCCCACCCCTCTACCGGCCTCCGCAGGAGGTTGTCGACTGGGCCCTTGCACATGATGCGCGTATGCACATCGTCGATACCGTCGATGAGGCCGTCCGGGATGCGGATTGCGTGGTGACCGACACCTGGGTGTCCATGAGTGATGAACGCGGGCGGACCGGGGACATTGACTCGACAGCGCTGGAGGCGTTTCGCATCGATGCCAGGGCCATGTCGCTTGCTCGCGACAATGCCATCTTCATGCATTGCATGCCCATGTACCGGGGCAGGGAGGTTTCCGTGGACGTGGCTGACGGACCACAGTCAGTGGTGTTCGACGAGGCGGAGAACAGGCTGCATGCCCAGAAGGCGATCCTGGGATGGTGCATGACCTGAACATCAGCGGCAGGGATGACGCGATCCAGCCTTTCAACCTGGGTCGACTCCAGATCGGCGGACGCTTGGTGCGCCTCGGTCCGGCGCTCGACAGGATTCTCGGCCAGCATGATTATCCGGAAGCGATCTCCAGGGTGCTGGGAGAACTGATCACGATGACCCTGGTCCTTGGCGCCGGTCTCAGGTTCGAGGGACGGATGACCGCCGAATCCCGGGGAGACGGGCCCGTTCATCTGCTTGTCGCCGACTACACGAGTGACGGAGACGTGCGTGCCTACGCGGGATTCGACCGGCAGCGCCTGGACTCAGGCGTTTCCCATCTTTCCGGTCTGGTCGGCAAGGGCGTCCTCGTGATGACGGTCGATCAGGGGTCGAAGAGTGACACCTACCAGAGCGTTGTCGAACTCGACGGATCGGACCTTGTCGATTGCATGCGCGGATTCTTCCGGCAGTCGGACCAGATCGACACGGCGCTGGAGGTGGCCGTGAAACGCCAGGCAGGGTGCTGGCGCAGCGGCGCCCTCGCCCTCCAGCGAATCGCCGAACTCGGTCCCGGAGACGAGCCGGTGACCCTGGCCGAGCGGGAGAACGCCTGGAACACCACGATGATCCTGCTGAGTTCGGTGACCGCCGGAGAACTGACCGATCCATTCCTCACCTCCGGGGATCTGCTGTACCGTCTCTTTCACGACATCGGCGTGAGGGTCCATGAACCGAGGGATGTCCGTTTTGCATGCAGCTGTTCGCACACAAGGGCGTTGACGATGTTGCGCCGCCTTCCGGCCGACAGTATCGACGAGTACGTGGTGGACGGCGAAATCGAGGTGGTGTGCAAGTTCTGCAACCGGCGCCAGATCTTCACCCCCGATGACGTGGTGCAGCTGCCGGCCGCGAATCCGAACTGATGACGGTGCTCAACCGCAGAACCTTCCTCGCGCTCTCCGCCGGCGCCGTCCTTGCCGGCTGCGCACCTCGACCGGCCGCTCGCGCACTGCCGGCGATCGGTTTTGCCTCGCCGACAACGCTGGCCCTGGACGTGGCGGCCATCACCTTCGCAAACGGGACGGTAGATGGTGCCGTCGCCGCGCCGGCGCGGGATGTGAGATTTGATCTCTCCGAATGGCCTGACGATGTGGTGAGGCGCTGGTCGGAAGAACGACTCCGGGCGGTCGGAGACCGGGGCGAGGCGCGTGTCATCCTCCTGGAAGGTCGGTTTGTTGCCGTCCCTCTCGACACGGCCGAGACGCTGGAGGGTCTCTTCACTGACGAACAGTCGGTTGCCTACGAAGGGTCGCTGGCGGTGAGGGTCGAGATTGTCGATCACCCTGCGGGAGACGGCTTCGCCGAGGCCCGGAGCCATCGCCGACAGACAGTTCCCGAAAGTCTGTCGGTCGCAGAGCGCGAGGAGACGCTCCATGCCCTGTTCCAGGACGTTGTCAAGGCCCTTGACGAACGGCTCGAGGAGGAGATGGCGGATCACCTGTGGCGCTGGATCATGAGGTTCTGATCCGCTTCTCGCCGACGACAACGCCTCACCGTGTCGTGTGAACCGCCATGCGAAGGATGCGGGGAAGGCAGAGGTCGATTTGGAGTCAATCGAAGGGGACTGCGTGCGCACGGGCCGCCGGACCCATTGTCGAGGTGCAGTGCGATGATCTGGCAATGCAGGAGTGAAGCTCGCGCGGCCGCGCACGAGACGATCCTGATGTCGAATCTGACCATGCGCGAAGTTCGACCAGATGTGCTGTTGACGCCGGAGAATGTCCATGCCACCCGTCTGCGCGGGCATGCGAGCCAGGCGGTGTTCGCACCTTGTTGCGACCTGACGACAGGCTCGGCAAGCCAGTGTGCGTGTGGCGAGAAGCGCTCGCGTGGCGCATCGTGTGAAACTCCTGACGCCTGTGGCGAAGAACGGTCTTGATGCGGTCGCCAGGGATCACGAACTTCTCGTTCTTGCTCGCACATGGCCCCGGTTCACCCGTGATCGCGAACGCCAAGGGTATCGATGCGGGCTCAGGGCCTTCAGGGGCAGTTTCAGATCGGCAAGGATTGTTGTCGGCACATCGGCGGGCCACCTGTCGCACGAGGACAGCGACGGCGGCGTCCTTCGTTCAGACCTCCTGCCATCGATGGCGCATGGAGCGATCCACATTCGACGCTGCCAACTGAGCTGTCCTCGCGTATTCCGAGTGGAGATCACCGCAGGCCTCTCCGCCAGGCTGCAGAAAGGAGGAGTTCATTCAGAGCGGCGGGTGATGGCGGGTGAATTCGGTAGCCTTTTCGTAGGCGAAGGCGACCTGCAGGGCGAGAAGGTCGCGCCCGGGAGGGGCAATCACCTGCCATCCCCGGGGGATGCCGGAATCGGAGAAGCCGCAGGGGACAGTGGTTGTCGGCAGGCCCACCATGGGAGACACGTAGAGCAGGGTCCAGTCGATCAGGTCACCGGCCACATCGTCATCGAATCCGATGGCGTCGCACGGGTCGTCGGGCCAGAGCAGGACGTCGTGGTCCTGGAAGGCACGGACAAGATCGGCCCAGACGCGGTGACGACAGGCCTCGGCTTCGAGCAGGTCCCTGGCGGTCATGGCTTCAGCCGATGCGGCGCGCCGCATCAGGGCCGGATCAACGCCCGGATTGCGGACAGCACTGACATCGCGGGCCAGGCGCAGTTCGCAGAGGCGGCGGCTCAAGTCGGAAACGCCATCGACATCGATATCGCACCGTGCCAGACGCGCCCCGATCTCCCTGAAGACCTCGAGTCCCGTCATGAAGGTGCTGCGGATGGAAGGATCGATATCGAGCGATCCGTGATCGCAGCTCCAGCCGATGCGAACCCCGGAGAGATCGATGGCCAGATCGACCGGACCAGCCGGAAAGGGCGGAGCCACGACCACCGGAGAGCGCGGGTCTGGACCGGCCAGGGCAGAAAGGAAGAGAGCCGCATCCGCTACCGATCTGGCCATGGGGCCCGGTGAGTTCATGTTGTGCCAGTAAAGGGGATTGGGGACATCCGGCACCATCCAGGATGTCGGGCGATGGCCGACGACATGGCACCAGGCGGCCGGGTTGCGCAGGGACCCTCCGATGTCGGAGCCGTCGGCCAGCGATACCATGCCGGCCGCCAGTGCCGCGGCGCTGCCGCCACTGGAAGAACCGGGGCACAGCCGGGCGTCCCAGGGGTTGCGTGTCGCTCCGAACACCGGGTTGTCGCAGGTGTTGCGCGCCATCGTGAACTCGGGCGTGTTGAGCTTGCCGAGGATGATGGCGCCGGCGCGCCGTTCGCGCTCGACGACGAGGTGATCATGATCCGGCACGTGGTCGGCGAAGGCACGTGACCCCCAGGTGGTGCGGATCCCCCGTGTTGCGAAGCAGTCCTTCACGCCGACCGTGAGACCGTGGAGGACGCCTTCAGCGCTCCCCCTTGCCCTTTCGTCGTCCTTTCTCCTCGCCTCGTCGCGGGCCTGATCGGCATCCAGGGTGACGAAGGCATTGATCTGCCGATTGCTCCTGGTGATTCGGGCGATCTGGGCATCGACGAGTTCGAGCGAGGACAACGCGCCTTCATCAAGCAGCCGCTTGTGTTCCAGAGCCGTCAGATGGCAGAGATCGGTCATGAGAGGCGTGCCATGAGACGGCGCAGGAAGGTGCGGCACGCCTCCACCTGTTCCAGGGTGATGAACTCGTTCGGCTGATGTGCCTGGGCGATGTCGCCGGGACCGCACACCACGGCAGCGTAGCTGTTTTCCTGGAAGATGCCGGCCTCGGTACCGAATGATGCCTGGGACGTGCTGTTGGCGCCGGTCAGCTGAAGGGCGAGTTCGGTTGCCGCGGAAGCGCTGTCCGGCCTGAGCGGCGGCACCCTGGCCCCAGTTGTCGTGGTGATGTCACAGTCCGGGTGGCGTGCTTTCATGTCTTCGCGCAGCTGATCGAGGCGCGAAAGCGCCCGGTCTTCGATCTCTGCCGGATCGTCCGTCGGAATGGTGCGGAAGTGCCAGTCAATGTGACAGTCCCGGGCGATGATGTTGCTGGCGGTTCCACCGTCGAGAATGCCCACCTGTATGGTGGTGTAGGGCGGCACAAAACCGAGGTCGGGGCGGGACCGGGTCTGGTATTCCTCGAAGAGGTCGTCGAGAAAGGTGACGAATCGGCTGGCGGCATGGGTCGCACTCACCCCGATGTGGGTGGCGCTGGAATGGGCCGGCACCCCTCTGACGTGCGTGTGGAACACGGCGATCCCCTTGTGGGCATCCACCACCTCCATCAAGGTCGGCTCGCCGATGATGACGGCCGAGGGGCGAAGGTCACGGCGTTTGAGTTCGCCAATGAGCCCATGGACACCGAGGCAGCCGACCTCCTCGTCATAGGAAAAGGCAAGGTGAACGGGGTGTTTGAGTCCGCAGGCGAGAAACTCCGGCACACATGCCAGGGCGACGGCAACGAAGCTCTTCATGTCACTGGTGCCGCGGCCGAAGAGTCTGCCGCCTTTGTCGTGGACCTCGAAGGGATCGGTGTCCCACGGCTGGCCATCCACCGGCACCACGTCCGTATGTCCGGAGAGCACCACGCCGCCCTCCCGGTCGGGTCCCAGGGTTGCGAACAGATTCGCCTTGCGGCGTTCTTCGTCGTGAACGAGGGTGCTCTCGATACCGTGTGAGTCCAGGTAGTCGGCGATCCAGTGGATCATCTCCAGGTTCGAGCGGTGGCTCGTGGTGTCGAAGGCAATCAGGCGGCGGATCATGTCGACCGGTGTCATGGTTACTCTCTCCAGAAATCAGGTGTCACGAGGACGAGGAGGGTTAGAAACTCGAGTCTGCCCAGGAGCATGCCGATGCACAGAAGGAGTTTCGCAGTGTCGGGAAGCTGCGAATAGTTGCCGTGCGGTCCGATCACGGGGCCAAGCCCCGGTCCGATGTTGGCGAGTGCGGCCACCGCACCCGAAGCACTGGTTATGAAATCGAGGTTGTGCGCCGCCAGACCGGCGGTCAGCAGGAAGAAGCCGGCGACAAAGATGACCAGGAAGGTGGCTACGGACTGTGCCACACCATCGCTGATGCGCACGTCGTTGTAGTGTGCAATGAACACCCCGTGCGGCTGGATGAGTCGCCGGAGCTGGATGTAGAGCAGAGCGGCGAGCACGTGGACGCGGAACATCTTGATGCCACCGGCCGTCGAACCGGTGCACCCCCCCAGGAACAGGAGGATGAAGAAGATGGCGACGGCAAAGCCGCCCCAGGCGCCGAAATCCTCTGTCGTGTAGCCGGTGCTCGTGGCGATGGCGACGACATTGAACGACACCTCCCGCAGCACATCCCAGGAGAACGTCACGTCGCCGGTCTGGATGGAGCGGTAGACGGTCAGGAGGGCGATGATGGCGATGGTGATGCTCATGAAAAGACGGAGCTGGACATCGCGCCACAGCGGGACGAAGTGGCCGCGTGTCATCTGCATGTAGATGACGAAGGGCAGGGCACCGAGGATCATGAACACCATGGCGACAAGTTCGACTGCCTGACTGTCGAAGTGACCGATGGAGTCGTCATGGGTGGAGAACCCGGCGGTGGAGACAGTTGTCATGGCATGAGTCAGAGCATCGAATGTCGACATGCCGGCGCTCCAGTAGGCAAGGAAGCACAGCACCGAGAACGCCGCATAGATGATTGCGATGATGGCGGCGATGCGCACGGTGCGCGGCAGCATCTTCTCCTGGTCAGACGACTCCGTGCTGAAGAGCTGCATGCCGGCAATGCGCAGCATGGGCAGCACGGCAACGGCCGTGACAATGATGCCGATGCCGCCCAGCCACTGGAGCAGAGCCCGCCACAGCAGGATGCCTGTTTGCCTCGACTGCAGGTCGGTGACGACCGTGGCGCCGGTCGTCGTCAGTCCCGCTGTCGCTTCGAACAGGGCATCGGAGTAGTCGAGTCCGAGATCGGCAAAGGCAAAGGGCAGTGCGGCAAAGGCGCACAGAACGATCCATGAGACGGCCGTCAGGAGGAAGGCCTGGCGCACGCTCAGTCCCGAGGCGCTCGTGAGGTTGGTGAGAAAGAGCGCCATGCCGACAAAAAGCGTCAGTGATCCGGCGCCGAGGAACACCAGCCAGTCGTCATGCCCTTCGACAAGATCCGCCGTCATCGGCAGAAACATGGCCACGGCGAGCATGGCAAGGAGGATGCCGGCAACCTGGAGAATGGGCCTGATATCGATCACGGACGTGTCCCGCTCTTCGAGGGTCCGGCGTTTTCTATGTCGATATCCCCGGCACGGGATTGCCGATATAGGCCAGAAACTCGCGGCGCGTCGCCGACTTGACGCGGAAGTCGCCAAGCATGCGGCTGGTCACCATGCTGACGCCCGGCTTGTGGACGCCACGTGTCGTCATGCAGTGGTGGGTGGCCTCGACGACGACGCCCACGCCTCGTGGCTCGAGGATGTCGTTGATGGTATCGGCGATCTGTGCCGTCAGGCGCTCCTGAATCTGCAGACGTCGAGAATAGATCTCCACCATGCGGGCCAGTTTGGATATGCCGACGACACGCGAGCGAGGCAGGTAGGCGATATGGCACTGGCCGATGACCGGGGCGATGTGGTGTTCGCAGTGGGATTCGAAGCGGACATTCCTGAGGGCGATCATCTCGTCGTAGCCTTCGGTCTCGTCGAAGGTCCTTGCGAGGAAAGCGGTCGGGTCCATGCCGTAGCCGGCAAACCACTCGCCATAGGCGTTCACAACCCGTGATGGCGTGTCCAGCAGCCCGCTGCGTCCAGGATCGTCTCCGGCCCAGCGTATCAGTGTCCTGACCGCTTCCTCGGCCTCCTCTCGGGAGGGACCGTCCTTGCAGGATTCACTCACGTCTCGACTCCCCCGACCATCGGCAGGCCGGCCCCTCATATCCCCTGGCGAATGAGGGTTCAATTGATGCGCCGGGCCTGCCAGGGACTGTCCAGGGAAAACGCAGGGACCACGGCGTCGAACATCTCGCCTGATTCGGCCTGCATCTGGTAGGTTCCGGCCATGATGCCCGATGGGGTCGAAAGCGGTGTCCCGGACGTGTATTCGAAGGACTCTCCAGGTTGGAGGACAGGTTGCTCCCCGACGACACCGGGGCCCTGGACTTCCTGGAGTCGGCCCCGTCCATCGGTGATCTTCCAGTGACGGGTCAGAAGCTGCACGGTCTCCGCGCCTTCATTGACTATCCTGACCTGGTAGGCCCACACGAAGTGGCTGCTGTCCGGCTCGGACTGGCTCTCGAGGTAGACCGGGTTGACCGAGATGCGCACACCACGGGTCACTTCTTCATACATGGTCCATCTCTCCGGACAGGCGACAGGGACAACGGTGCAGCGGCCGGCAAGTCGGGTCAACCCATGCCGTGTGCCGGTTGCGGCGTCCCGGGAGTTCGGAGTAGACTTGCCGCAAGCGGGTGTAGTTCAATGGCAGAACGAAAGCGTCCCAAGCTTTAGACAAGGGTTCGATTCCCTTCACCCGCTCCACTCACGATGAGCGCCTGTAGAGACCGAGCAGTTCGGCCTTCTGACGCACCAGCGTCAGAATGACGTCGAGCGTCGGCGTGGGATGTCCGGTGATCCGCCCCAGTTCCTGAACCGAGGAAACCAGCGCATCGATCTCCATGGCCCGGCCCTGGTCCAGGTCCTGGAGCATGCTCGTGCGATGTGCGCCGACAGCCCCGGCCCCATCGATCCGCCGGTCGATGTCGATGGCGAACCGAACCCCAAGGGTTTCCGCCACCGTGCGGGCTTCCGTCATCATCGTGCGGCACAACTGTCGGACATCCCGGTCACCGGCCATTTCTTCCAGAGTGGCGCCGGTCAGTGCCGAGACCGGATTGAAGCAGAGATTGCCCCACAGCTTCACCCAGATGTCGTCACGAATCCGTGTTCGCACCGGCGCCTTCAGTCCACTCTCGCGCATCATCAGTGCCAGGGTGCGCGTGCGTTGCCTGGCTTCGCCCGAGGGCTCTCCGAGAAAAAGGCGATCACCGGCGAGATGACGCACCACGCCGGGAGCGGTGATCTCGCATGCGGGAAAGACGACACACCCGATGGCGCGTTCGGGGCCAATGCCGTCCCACTGAACGTCACCGGGATCGACACTCCGGAGGCGATGGTCGCGCCATGCACCCTCAAGGCCGTAGAAGTACCACCATGGAACCCCGTTGACGGCCGTCACGACAGCCGTCTCGGGTGCCAGCATGGCCTGCATGGCCCCGACAACAGCAGGCACCGAATGAGCCTTGAGGGTGATGATGACATAGTCCTGCAGTCCGGCTTCCCGCGGATCGTCGGTGGCCCTGATACGACGAGTCTGCCGCCCGCCCGCCGACTCCAAGGTCAACCCGTTCTTCTGGACGGCCGCGAGATGTGGTCCGCGGGCGATGAGCGTGATCTCGGCATCACTCCCTGCGAGCATGTACCCAAGGTAGCCGCCGATGGCACCGGCGCCGTAAATCGCGATCCTCATGGCGCGAGTCCGAGTCTTGCGGCGAGTCCTATGCGTTGCAGCTTGCCGGTTGCTCCCTTGGGGATCTCGTCGAGGACGACCACCTGGCGGGGAACCTTGAAGGCGGCAAGGCGTGCGCCTGCAAAGGACCGCAGCGATGCTTCTGACGGAGCCTTTCCGTCCTTGGGCACGATGGCAACGGCGACCTCTTCGCCGAGCGTGTCATGGGGAACGGCAAATGTGACCGCCTGATCGACATCGGGGTGTGCCATCATGACCTCGTCCACCTCGAGGGGGCTGATCTTCTCTCCTCCCCGATTGATGATTTCCTTGAGGCGCCCGGTGAGCCACAGGTAGCCCTCGTCATCGAGCAGGCCCTGATCGCCCGTGCGGAACCAGCCATCGACGAAGGCCGCTTCGTTGGCGGCATCGTTGTTCTCATAGCCACGGGTCACACCGACGCCGCGGATGACGACCTCACCCGTCTCCCCGGCCGAAAGGAAATGCCCGCCGTCCTCATCCATGATTGCCACCTCCGGCCCAGCAGCGATACCTACCGAACCGGCATGCCGTGGCGCCGGGGGAAGAGGATTGGAGGTCATCTGATGGGACGCCTCGGTCATGCCGTAGGATTCGATCACCGGACAGCCGAAGGTTGTCTCGAGTTCTTCCATGACTCGCGAAGGCAGCGATGCCGAGGACGACCGGATCAGCCGCAGATCCATCGAGGCCAGCGTCGTGGCATTGCGTGGCGCACGGGCGAGAATAGCCTGGTGCATGGTAGGAACGGCCGTGTACCAGGTGGGCCGGACATCCTCGCACCAGGAGAAGAACCTCAAGGGATTGAATCCCGGAGCACAGTGAACACTGGCCCCAGCCCGCATGGTCGAGAGCACGGCCCCGACAAGTCCGTGAATGTGGAAGAGGGGCATGATGTTGAGAGCCCGGTCATCGGGTGAAAGGGCGAGGCTCCGCGCGATGTTCGTGGCCGAGGCGGCGAGATTGTCCCGTGACAGGGGCACGATCTTGGGTCGCGACGTGGTTCCCGAGGTGTGCAGGACGAGCGCCGTTCCGGCATCATGGGTCAGCGTGCGACGGCCCGGTTTCTCGCGCAGACGCAAGGTGAACGCACCGGCGCTTGCGTTCTCCCCGACGCAAGTCTCTGCCAGTCCCATGCCCAGATTGCGTGCCACGGCGATGGCGTCGGACCCGGATCCCTCTTCGACAATCAGCAACCGCGCATCGAGATCCTCGAGATAGAACCTGAATTCGTCACTCCGATAGGCTGGATTGAGCGGTGCGGCGGTGAGACCCGAGGCAACGCCGAGAAAGGCCGAGGCCATCTCGGGGCCATTGGGAAGGACCAGGGCGACGCGGTCGCCGTCGACAAGACCGGCATGACCGAGAATGCCCCGGGTCTCGGAGATCAGTGCGGCAAGGTCGCCATAGCTCATCGCATGACGCCCGGGGGCGCCGATGGCCGGAGCATCGGCCGCACCCGCGAGATCCACCATCATGCTTGCCCGTGTCGTTTCTGGCGGGCCGATTCGATCATCGGACCAAGAACCTTGTCGTGAAACCTGTCGCAGCCGATGCAGAGATTCCGGTAGGAACGGCCTTGCGGGGTGTCGATCTGCGACTCGGCCAGGAAGCGCTCCGTAGTCCAGCCAAATGCATGTCCCATGGTCTCCGGCGTTCCCTGGTTGATGGCCTCGTAGACCGGATGATTGCGCAGGCTGTCGATGATGTCATCGAGGTGTTCATGAATCAGGTTGCCGATGGGAAGGCGCGTCTTGAGGCAGCAGGGATAGACATCTCCGGTGGGTTCGATGGACACCTCCGAGCCCGTCCGGCCCTTCTCGAGAAAATTCAGTCCGCCGGACCAGGCATGGCAGAAGTTGTCCTCCATGCCGGCACGCGACAGTCCATTCCTCCAGGCGCGTCCGCGAGGCCACAACTTGCCGATCCAGGTGTCCTCGTTGGCTCCGAAGATGTTGAAGAGAGGCGGGCCGTCGTCGCTGGGGAGCTCGTTCCCGGCTTCGCGCACACCTGCGGCATCGAACATGGCGAGCAGCTGTTCGCGCAGGACCTTGGCGCGATCGGCTCGGTTGATGCCGACATGGTAGCTGTCGAAGCCCGAGATCGAGACCGTGCTCACGTTCCTGGCGAGGAGTTCGTCGAGAATGCGTGCGCTGAGCCGATCTCCTGTCGTCTGCACGACGAGATGCACCTCGCCACGATAGCGTGAACCGATCTGCTCGATGGCCGGATAGAGCACGGACTTGCGCACCGGCTCCAGGAGCACCTCGCCCCCCGAAACGATGATGCGTCCCTTCAACCTTGCACCGGTGGAGTCGGTGACCATCATGCTTTCCGGAAGATGATCGATGATCCGGGGAACGTTGGTCTGCGACTGTTTCACCACCTGCCTGAGTTCGTCCCGGACATAGGGGCGGAAGCGGTCATCATAGCAATGACGGCAGCGCCGGTGGCACAGCCACGTCAGCACAAAGTAGATCGATTCCATGCGTTGCCGCCCGATGCACTGGAGGGGGCTCATATGACCCGTATTTCCCCCGTGACGCAATGTTGTGCAGGTCGTGCAGTTGCACGGCTTCCTGCCGGTCTCGTGCCACAGTTCTCGAGGCATCATGTTCCGGCTGCATCCCCTCAAGGGCGACCTGGCGCGCGACGAGGCCTCGCACCGCGTTCGTGCGGACATGGTGGTGCGCCTCGGCGATCAGGTCTTCGTGCCGGAGTTCACGATGGCCGAGGGCGAGGGGGGCGGCGCCGCGGCGCTGGCGCAGATGCGCGAGCGGGGCAATGCCGAGACCTACCGCGACCATGGCAATGCGGTCCACCTCGTCGGCGTGGCCTGCGGGCGCGAGGCGCGCAGCCTTCTCGATATCCGCGCCGAATCGGTGTAAGCACCGAACCACTCCCGGCCGATGTGGCGGATCCGTGCGCCACGGTTTCACCACGCTGTGCGCGGCAACGGGCATCGCCACCGAGGAGAGCATCACTCCAACGCCTGCCACGCTCCTCTTGGCGACTTTCCCCGCAGGCCGGCCGGGCCGGTCCGACACAGTGCTTGCGGGTACTTCCTGCACCACATCCTCGGCGATGTTGGCAAACACCCGTGCAGCCGCCTCTTGCAAGGAATCGTGTGCCAGGTGGGCGTACCGGGCACTGCTTTCGACCTGGCTGTGCTGGAGCAGCCTGCCGATCATCGGCAGGGACTCAACCCGAGCGCGAGACTGCCGACATCTGCGCGCGTGAAACGCCTGGATGCCCGACGCCCAAGAGGAATCAAGCGTGGGATGGTCCTGCAGCCCACGTCACGTTCTCCGGAACCTCTATGCCGAGTCGCATCGCTGGCATGTCTGTTGAGCGTGGTCCTCATGCACTGTCGCTCTCACTTCGGCCTGGGTATCGCGTCGAACCTGTCAGGTCCGGTGGCATTGCGGTCACCGGCGCGCCTGCGGTTCGGCACTACGGTATGGACCGCGGGGGCGACCTGACCTATTGATGGCTGCTTCACGTGTCAGGATATGGTGGAGCGAGGCGATGGTCTGGAGTGACGATATGATCCGCCGGCTGGAGGAGTTGTGGGCCAAGGGCACCAGCGCATCGGTCATTGGCAAGGAACTCGGCGTTTCCAAGAACGCGGTGATCGGCAAGTCGCGCCGCCTCAAGCTTCCGGCGCGACCATCGCCGATCGTCAGGGCAGGCGAAAAGAAGTCGGTGACCGGGTCTCCCCGGATGAAAAGGCAGCGCATCACCGACATCATCGAGTTGACGGCCCACCTGTGCCGCTGGCCGTTTGGCAATCCCGACGAGGAAGACTTCTACTTTTGCGGCAAGGCCGTGGTCCCGGGAAAACCCTACTGTCAGGAACACAGCGACATTGCCTACGTCGCCAAGTCGGGCTCCCGCGACCGCGCATCCTGAACAGTTGCCTCGACGCGGTCAGTAGTCGATGGCCGTGATCTCGATTTCCCGTTGTCCCTTGGGTGTCGCGAAGGAGACGTCATCCCCCGATTCCCGCCCCATGAGGGCCCGCGCGATCGGACTCCTGATGGAGATCAGCCCCTCGTCGGTGTCGGCCTCGTGTTCACCGACGATGCGGTATGACGCCTCGCCTCCCGTATCGAGGTCGACCACCGTCACACGGGCTCCGAAGGCGACCCTGTCCCGGGGCTGCCGGTCCGGGTTGATGACCTGCGCCTCGCCGAGGACGCCTTCAAGCTGCCTGATGCGCGCCTCCACGAATCCCTGACGGTCCTTGGCCGCATGATACTCGGCATTTTCCTTGAGGTCACCGTGCTCACGCGCCGCCTCGATAGCCCGGGAAATCTCGTGGCGCTCGCTGTTCTTGAGGCGTTTCAACTCAAGGGACAGGCGTTCAAAGCCCTCTCGTGTCATGGGGTGAGTCACCTTGGCCACACTCCTTTCGCGTCACGTCCGCCGAGTGTGTCATGGCACCGGTCGCGGCCCGGCGTCAACGCCTGGCGGCCCACAAAAAAAGATCAACATCTCTGGCATTCCGGTCCATAGTGCACTGACGCTTCATCCAGCAGTCGGGAGGATGCCCCATGGTACATCTCGTCAGCTTTGGCCCCGATGTCGAGGAGCGGGTACGCTTCATCGAGGAGACCCGTCCTGCCGACATCGTGGACAGGACACTCGACCGCCTGGAGGAGGGTGAGGATGAGCACGATCTCGTGGTTGCTGCGGCCCTGGCGGTCTCACGGGCGAGCGAACTTCCATCCGGACACCATGGCGGACCGATTCATCCCGTGGCGGGCATTCACGCCGTGCTGTCGATGATGGACCGGCTCGATGGCGAGAACAGACAACTGCCCGCCGTCCAGAGCGTGGCACTGGCCTGCAAGCACATTCACCTGCCGTCCATGGGGCCGACAGTCATGGTGCGTTTCGACGACCTCAATCGCGACCTCAGCCCGGAAAGAACACTCGAACGGCTCGCGAGCTCCGTCCGGGCCCATGAACAGCGTCTTGCCGAAAGGGCGCTGACCCTGGCTTGCGAGACCGTGTCACCTGGCCGGATCCTCGATTGCCTGCTGCCGGTGGCGCTCGAGCGCAATGTGCTGGACGATCACTATTTCCTCTACCTTGTCTACGCCATGCGCGCCCTTGACCGGATCGGCTGGCAATGGGGACCGGTGCTGCTGCGCCCGGTGGTGAGATACCTGGCACGGCATGCTCCGTTCTCCTCCTTCGGCGAGTTCGACCAGCAGGCTATTGACGACGGCATTGCCTTTCACCACAGGCTCGGTGAACTCGATGCATTGATGGACACCTTCCGGCTCACACCGGACACCGTACCCCTGAAGACCGGTCCGTCCGAGACGGCGGCGATCGGAGAGTTTGCCGACAGGGTGGGCTCTGTTGCGTCGATTGCGGAACTGCCAGGCATGGTCGCCGAAACCATGGGAGGCGGCCTGTCACTGGAGGGAACCTGCGAAGCACTCTCCATCGGTGGAGCCAGGATCTTCCTGCGTTCCCACACCGCCAATCCTTTCGACGTACACATTCACACCGGAATCTCCGCCCGGCGCTACGTGATCGGTTTTCCGGAGGTCTCTTTCCGCTCGAAGTGCCTGGCGCTGCTCGGTTGGGCATGGAGTTACGAGATTCGCTATCTCGACGCCACCCTGACATGGGACTGGCAGGGCAGGAAGCCCGCTGTCATGGAACCGGCGAACGTCCTGCTCGAGCGGATCGAGGAAGCGATCGTCACTCTCGATGGCCATGATGTCACAAGACTCGAGGTTCCGATCAATGAACTGGTGGCCCCGGATGCGGTCCGGGACATCGTGGATCTCGCTCGCACCTACGTCCAGGCGGGTTACGATACCGATGATCTCTTCACCCTTGCGACGCGCCTGGCGTGCCGCGAGGACGCCTCCGAAATGCATGGCTACAAGATCCAGCAGGCTGCCCTGGAGGAATACCGGTTCTGCCGGAAACCGCTGAACTGGGTCCACGCGGTGGCGGCAGTCAAGCAGTGTTCCGTCACGGCGCCGGTGAAACCGAAGAGGTTCTATCCCCAGTACGCCAGTCGTCTGGCTGCCGCCTGACGATCTCCCTGCCGGAGGCAAACAGGCCGCACGTTGTCATGGCACGAGAGGCCGGCACCGTGATAGTGGTGCAGCCCGCTTGAGGAAACGGAGACAATCCCGATGAGTGGTGTGGCATTGACCCTGAAGGTGAACAGGGTCATCGACGAGGCGATAGACATCCGCTCCTACGAGCTGGTGGATCCTGAAGGCCGCCTGCTGCCGATGTTTGCGGCCGGGGCCCATGTCGACATCGAGTTGCCCAACGGTCTCGTCCGGCAGTACTCGATCTCGAGTGATCCGCGGGACGTGGACCGCTATGTCGTCGGAGTTCTGCGTGAGCCGGAGAGCCGGGGCGGGTCCACGTGCATGCACGATCGAGTTCGCCCGGGGGATCACCTGACGATCCACGGTCCACGCAACAACTTTCCCCTGGCGGCCGATGCACGCCATCACATCCTGCTGGCCGGCGGTATCGGTGTGACACCGATGATGGCCATGGCTCGTGATCTTGCAGGGCGCGGAGCCTCCTTCGATATGCACTACTGCACGCGTTCACCGGAACGCACGGCCTTCCGGACCGATATCGCGCAATCGGATTTTGCCGATCGCGTGATCTTCCACCATGACAATGGCAATCCCGCCGACGGCCTTGACATCACCGGTCTCCTCAAGGAGGTGCGCCCGGGAACGCATGTCTACTATTGCGGTCCTGCGGGGTTCATGCACGCCTGTGAGGCGGCCCTCGCCCACTGGCCTCGGCACACCGTTCACTTCGAGTACTTTTCTGTCGACGAATCCGTCGAACACGACGAGAACGCGGCCTTCCAGGTGAAGATCGCCAGCACCGGCACAGTGCTCGACGTGCCGGCGGACCGCACAATCGTCGAGGTGCTGCGCGCCAACGGCCTTGATGTCGAAACCATGTGCGAGGAAGGAATCTG
Organism: Alphaproteobacteria bacterium; assembly: GCA_964291265.2. Taxonomy (GTDB): domain Bacteria; phylum Pseudomonadota; class Alphaproteobacteria; order SP197; family SP197; genus SP197. Next base: position 4,386,782 of record OZ219747.1, on the reverse strand, counting down.
TGGTACCTGTGCCACGGTGCTGCTCGACGGAGAGCCCGATCACCGGGACTTCGTGCTTGACGACGAGGAAAAGGCGCGTGGCGAGTTCATCATGGTTTGCTGCAGCCGCGCCCGTTCGCCGATGCTGACCCTCGACATCTGAACCCGTTCAGGCGCAACTGTGCGCCGATGAAACGGTTCAGGCAGTCATGCCGCCGTCGACCACGAGCGTGTGGCCGGTGATGTACGAAGCGTGGGCGAGGAAGAGAATGCTCTCGGCGAAGTCATCGGGTTGACCGGCCCGGTTCAGAGGGACACGTGTGAGGCGCTCCTGGTTGCCTTCCTCGGACCAGCGGCATTCCCAGGGACTGTCCACCACGCCAGGGGCGACGGCATTGACCCGCACCTCCGGCGCCAGAGCCTTGGCCAGGGCCTGCGTCAGGTTGATGAGGCCGGCCTTCGATGCTGCATAGGCCGTCGATGAGCCGACTCCCGTAAGACCGGCCACCGAACAGGTGTTGACGATCGCCCCGCCACCCTGTCGCAGGGCCGCGGCAGCGGCGCGGGCGCACCGATAGGGACCGACGAGATTGACTGACAGCACCTTCAGCCACATGTCCTCGTCGATGGCGTCAAGATCCCGGGGCGGCACCGGGCTTGATGTCGCCGGCGTACCGGCATTGTTCACAAGATGGTCGAGTCCGCCGAGTGCATCGATGGTGCCCGAAACCATGGCCTCGCAGCCACGCGCGTCCCCGACATCACCGGGCGCCGCCATGACATCCAGTCCTGCGTCCCGCAGGCGCGTCACCTCCCTGGCGAGATGCGGGTTGCCGGGAAGGTCGTTGAGTGCCACGCGGGAACCGCAACGGGCAAGGAGCGTCGCTGTCGCCAGACCGATACCGGAGGCGGCACCTGTGACGAGACTGCGCGTACCGGCAAGATCGCAATTGATCACTGGGTGCCCCTGAGGCCGAGCATGGATCGTGCCTCGTCGGATGTTGCGACGCGGCAGCCGAGCATGGAGATGATGCCGCCTGCCTTCTCGACGAGTTCGGCATTGGTCGCCAGAACACCCCGTTCCAGGTAGAGGTTGTCCTCCAGGCCGACCCGGACATGACCGCCCTGGTTCACCACTTCCGCGACCATGGGCATCTGCAGCCGTGAAATGCCGAATCCGGCCCACAGGGCGCCGTCGGGCAGCATCGAACGAAGATAGGTCACGGTTTCGGCGGCGGCCGGCGCTCCCCAGGGGATGCCCATGCACAACTGGAACATCGGCGGGGAATCGATGAGGCCGTCGTCGACCATGCGCCTGGCGAGCCTGAGGTGGCCGGCATCGAACACCTCGAGTTCGGGTTTGACGCCGACAGAGCGGATGCGCCCGGCCATTTCCTGCAAGTGTGCCGGGACATTGACGAAGGCGCGCTCGCCGAAGTTCATCGTTGCCACGTCGAGGCTGCACACCTCGGGCAACAGTTTTTCCACATGGCGGACCCGTTCTCCGGGAGTGCGGAACGATCCCGGCACCGCGGTGCGTGAGGGGGCGTCAGCCGACGGAATGAACCCGGCTCCCGGTCCGGTCGTCAGGTTGATGACAATCGTACTGTCGGAATCACGGATGCGGCCGGCGACTTCGGAGTAGAGGTCCTGCCTCATCGATGGCGCGCCGGTTTCGGGATCGCGAACGTGGATATGGCAGATCGCCGCACCGGCCTTGCCGGCATCAATGGCGGCCTTGGCGATCTGTTCCGGCGTGACCGGGACCTTGTCGCTTCTCGAAACGGTGTCACCGCCACCGGTGACCGCGCACGTGATGATGACGGGCCGTGACATGAAGAGCCTCTCGGCCGGACCCTCCTCCTTGGCTCAGCCCAGTTTGAGATGTCCGAATCGTTTGGAAAACCGCGCCACCTGTCCGCCGGTATCGACGAGTCGCTGGCTTCCCCCGGTCCAGGCGGGATGGGAGAGCGGGTCGATTTCCAGCGTCATGGTGGCGCCTTCGCTACCCCACGTGGAGCGAGTCACGAATTCCGTGCCGTCGGTCATGACGATCCTGATGTCGTGATAGTCAGGATGAATTCCGTCCTTCATGGCAACCCCCCGTGGTGCGGCATCGATTTATAGGCAACCACCTCCCTGCATGCAAGGTCAGTGGTGATTGGCGGTCCGACCATGATCTCGCCACTGTCGGAGGCATCGTTGTCGGTGAGGTTTCATGTGTCGTGAGTGCTGGCCTGCCACCATGGTGCCCGATGCCGGTTCCGCCAACGAGCCCCTTCGGTTCCCCCCACGGGCTTGTCCCCGTCACCGCCGCACAGCGACTCCGCACCATCGTGATCGGCGAACAAGTGTCCGACATGATTCGGGGGGCGAGCGAACCCCCGGCTTCCGCCGACATCCCCGTCAAGAAGGACCGGGAAACGACACTGCGCCCCTGACCTGGTCACTTGTTGGCCCGGCTGACCGCTGATATAGCAGCGCTTGTGTCGAGATCAGGCCCAAAGACCAGGCGCCCTGGCAGCAGGACGGAGTCATCGGAACGCGAGGGCAGTCGTGATCTGGGCGAACTGCGACGCCTTCTGCCCTACCTCGCACCCTACAGGGTACAGGTGGCAGGCGCCGTCCTGGCGCTGATCGTCGCCGCGGTGGCCGTGCTGGGCCTTGGCGTCGGGTTGAGAGTCCTGATCGACCGGGGATTGGCCGAAACCGATGCTGGAATCCTTGACCAGGCCCTTGTCGTTCTCATGGTCATTGTCGTCGTCCTCGCCATCGCGAGTTTTGCCCGATCGTGGCTGGTCTCCTGGATCGGTGAACGCGTGGTGGCGGATCTGCGCCGGGACGTCTTCGACAGGATGATCGCCATGTCGCCGACCTTCTTCGAAGTGACCCGCATCGGCGAGGTGCATTCCAGGCTTGTGACGGATACATCCATCCTGCAGACGGTGGTCGGATCATCGGTGTCCATGGCCTTGCGCAATGTCCTGCTGCTGGCCGGCGGCACGACCATGCTGGCAGTGACGAGCGCCCGGCTGACAGCCATCGTGGTTCTCATGGTGCCGGTTGTGCTGATGCCGGTCCTGGTGTTTGGCCGCCGGGTGCGCCGCCTGTCACGGCTGTCACAGGATCGCCTTGCCGATGTCGGCCACCGGGTTGATGAAACACTGCATGCCGTTCCCACCGTGCAGGCTTTCGTCCGCGAGACGTTCGAGCGACAGCGTTTCGGCGATACGGTCGAGATGGCGTTTCACACGGCGGTGCGGCGCATCACGGCCCGCAGTTTCCTGTTCTCCAGTGTCATCCTGTTGCTGTTCGGCGGGATTGCCGGCGTCCTGTGGATGGGAGGCCATGACGTCGTTGCCGGTCGCATCAGTGGCGGACACCTGGCGTCGTTCGTCTTCTACGCGGTGATCGTGGCGGCCGCTGCCGGCGTGCTGAGTGAAATCTGGGGCGAACTCCAGAGGGCCGCTGGCGCAGCGGAACGCCTGAGTGAATTGATCGAAGTGCGGTCGGACATACGCGAGTCGGCGAATCCAGTGGCATTGCCTGAGCCGCCGCAGGGTATCGTCAATGTTCGCGATGTCGTCTTCCGCTACGACGCACGTCCCGACGAACCGGCCCTCAACGGTGTCTCGTTCGAAGTCGAATGTGACGAGACCGTGGCCCTGGTCGGGCAATCAGGCTCCGGAAAAAGCACGCTGTTTCGTCTCCTCCTGCGATTCCACGACCCACAGGAGGGCACCGTTTCCGTGGATGGCGTCGATGTCCGAAAGGCCCCCGTCGCCAGCCTGAGGCAGCGCATGGCCCTCGTTCCCCAGGAGCCGGTGATCTTCGGCGCCTCGATTGCCGACAACATCCGCTATGGCAGGCCCGGGGCGACCTTGAGTGAAGTCCGTGCCGCCGCCCGAAGTGCCTTTGCTGCCGGGTTCATCGAACGCCTCGCGGAAGGCTACGACACCTTTGTCGGAGAACGCGGAACGCGTCTTTCGGTCGGCGAACGTCAACGGATCGCCATTGCCCGGGCGATCCTGAAGGATGCGCCCCTGCTGCTTCTCGACGAGGCGACCAGCGCCCTTGATGCTGAAAGCGAACGGCAAGTTCAGAAAGCTCTGAAGACCTTGATGTCGGGGAGGACAACCCTGGTCATTGCCCACAGGCTGGCGACCGTCCTCAAGGCCGACCGGATCATCGTTCTGCACGAGGGACAGATCGTCGAAAGCGGTCGCCATGAAGAACTCGTGACGGCCGACGGCCGCTATGCGCGGCTTGCCCGGTTGCAGTTCGATGAAACCCTGCCCGATCGGGCATGAGGCACCATGTGGAGGAGGCTTCGTTGCTGAAGACACGCTTCACCGAGCTCTTTGGTTCCAGACACCCCCTGTGTTGTGGGGGCATGACTCATGTTGGCCGTGCACCCTTTGTCGCGGCCGTCTGCGAAGCCGGGGTTCTCGGGTTCCTGACCGCGCTCACCCAGCCCGACCCGGAAGAACTGCAGCGGGAGATAGGCCGCCTGCGCGATTCCACCGACCAGCCCTTCGGTGTCAACCTCACGATCCTGCCGACGCTGAAGCCGGTGCCGTACGAGGAGTACCTCGATGCGGCCCTTGAGGCCGGTGTCACGATCATCGAGACCGCGGGCAACAACCCGGAGCGCTTTGTGCCAAGGATCAGGACTGCCGGGGCGCTTCTCATCCATAAGTGCACGTCATTGCGCCACGCCATCAAGGCCCAGAAAATCGGCTGCGATGCCATCGCCATCGACGGTTTCGAGTGCGCCGGACATCCCGGGGAGGATGACGTGCCGGGACTCGTGCTGATCCCGGTGGTTGTCGACCGGATCACCATCCCGGTCATCGCATCCGGTGGATTCGCCGATGGCCGCGGGCTGGTGGCGGCACTGGCCCTGGGTGCGGATGGCATCAACATGGGCACCCGTTTCATGGTCACCCGGGAAGCCGCCATTCACGATCGGGTCAAGGAGGCCGCGGTTCAGGCAACGGAACGCGACACCCAGCTCATCTTGCGCAGCTTCCGCAACACGGCCCGCTTCTTCCGCAACTCCGTCACGCAAAAGGTGGCGGAACTCGAAGCGAGACCAGGCGGTGTGACCATCGAGGAATTGGCGCCGCTTGTCGCCGGCGCGGAAGGACGCAGGCTGTTCGACGAAGGCGAACTCGAGTCCGGCATCTGGTCCGCCGGTCAGGTCCTTGGTCTGATCCATGATGTCCCTCACGTGGAGGACCTCGTCGAACGGATCATGGTTGATGCCGCGGCCATCATGAACCAGCGTCTGGCATCGATGCACGTCACCGCATGAGCTGGCCGCCGTTGACGTCCAAGGTCGCGCCGGTGATGAAATCGGCCTGGTCGGCCACGAGGAAGAGAACGCAGCGCGCCACATCCTCAACCCGCCCGAGGCGCCCTGCCGGAATGTGGTGGCGGACGAGATCGTCGAGCCAGTCCTGCGGAGCGACACGCACCATGTCCGTGTCGATGTATCCAGGCGCCACGGCGTTGACGGTGACTCCCCGGGCAATGCTCTCCTTCGCCAGCGCCTTGGTGAAGGAGATGATGGCGCCCTTGGCGGCTCCGTAGGCGGTTTCGCCATGGTTCGGGGCGAAGGCCGACAGTGATGCGATGTTGACGATACGTCCGAAACCGGCCTTGCGCATGGGTGCGATGACCTGGCGGGTGACATTGAAGCAGCCGTTGAGATTGGTGTCGATGACCTGTCGCCAGACATCGTCGCCCATCTTGTGCATGAAGCGGTCTGGAGAGATGCCCGCATTGTTGACCAGGATATCGATGGCGCCGTGATCGGCCACCACCCGCTCGACTCCTTCCCTGGAGGCCTGGTAGTCAGCGACATCCCACTTGTAGGCGGGGATGGCGTGTACTTCCGTCAGGCTGCGGGCGGCATCGTCACTGGACCGATAGTTGGCCGCCACCCGGTAGCCTGCTGCAGCGAGTGCGTGCGCGATACCCCTGCCGATACCCCGTGATGCTCCGGTCACAAGCGCCAGTCTTGTCATCGCGTTCCATTCCCTGTTTGTGTGTCACAACCACCGGGTCATCATTGTCGCCGAATCGTCTTGAGGGAGAAACACGTGAGCCGCTTCATCGATCTTCAGCGTCAGGCACGCGGTCGTGTCGAGGTTGTCCTCGATCGGCCGGACAAGCTGAACGCTCTCTCCCTCTCCCTTCTCGGGGGACTGATCGACATCCTGAACCGTCTGCGTGACGACGACGATATCCGGTGCGTGGTGCTCTCCGGCGCCGGCCGTGCGTTCTCCGCTGGCGCCGATCTGGCGGATCTCCGTCGACTGGAACGGTCAAGTGCGGAACGGTTCATCCGCTGTTTGCACGATGCCTGCCAGGCGGTGCGCGACTGTCCGGTTCCGGTCATCGCGAGAATCGACGGTCCCTGTCTGGGCGGAGCCCTTGAACTTGCCGCGAGTTGCGACATGCGTGCCGCCTCCGGGCGCTCGACCTTCGCCATGCCGGAGGTGCGGCTCGGCATTCCCTCGGTGATCGAGGCCGCCCTGCTGCCGCGGCTGATGGGTTGGGGTCGGGCTGCGGAACTGCTGTTCACCGGCCGCACGCTGACCGCCAGCGAAGCCCGCGCCGCCGGTTTGGTGGAGGCCGTGGCTGAGGAACCGGCCGATGTCGTGGCGACATGGTCAGACGCCATTCTTGATGCGGGACCGCGCGCTATCCGTGCCCAGAAGAGACTGATGCGCACCTGGGCGCGCATGCATGTTGATGACGCCATCGAGGCCGGCGTCGAAGCCTTCTGCAGCAGCTGGGAGAGTGACGAGGCGCCTCGCAGACTGGCTCGCGCCGGCTGTTCCGTCAAGGGTCGGTCAGCTTGAATTCGATTCGGCGATTGCGCTGCATGGTGTCGGTATCCTCTCCGGCGGCAAGGGGCCGGAATTCGCTGAGACCGGCGGCCATCAGGCGATGTTCGGGCACACCCAGGGAGATCAGGAAGCGGACGACGGAGGTGGCGCGGGCCGTCGACAGCTCCCAGTTGCTCGGGAACCGGGTCGTCTGGATCGGCTTCGAGTCGGTGTGGCCGTCCACCCTGAGGATCCAGTCCACATCGTCGGGGATGTCGGAGACAAGTCCACGGATGAGGTCCGCAATCTGACGCAGGTTCTCCCGGCCCGCTTCGGAAATGTCCGCGCTGCCGCTGGAGAAAAGCACACCCGACTGGATGATGAATCGGTCACCCTCGACCTTCACGCCCTCCCGGTTGCCGAGATGGTCGTGCAGGCGGGCCAGGAAGTCGCTCTGATAACGGCTGAGATCCTGAACCCGGGCAGCCAGCGCGGCATTGAGCCTCTCGCCCAGCGACGTGATCTGCACCAGATCCTGGGCAGCCTTGATCTCGGCTGCCTCGAGGACACTGTTGAGCGAGGCCAGGCGGTCTCGCAGGTCGGCGATCTGCTGTGCCTGCGAACCACCCAGTTCCACAGCCCGATCCCGTTCGCCCTCGACGATGCCGAGCCGCCGTGTGAGTTCGGTGATTTGCTGGTTGCTGTCGGCCACTTCCCGTTGGGCGAGAAGGTTGCGTTCCTCTTCGGTGGAAAGCTCGGCTTCCAGTTCCAGCGTACGGTCGCGCACGGAGGAGAGTGACGCGATGAGTTGGTCAATTCTTGTCCCTGCATCCTCGAGTTGCAGTTCTCTCGCTGCGAGCGCCTCGGCCGTCCGCTCCTCCGCCTCGCGGGACTGCCGGAGCAGGAGAGCAAGGCGTTCGAGTTCGCTGCGCTCTGTCTTGAGGGTCTGTGCGAGTTCTTCCTCTCTGCCCCGTGACTCCTGGAGACCGGCCTCGGTGAGGCTCAGCTCCGTCTCGCGTTGAGCGAGCGCGGTTCGTGTCTGCGAGAGTTCGGCGTCCAGATCTGCCAAGCGGCGCTCGAGGTCCGCTTCAAGGACCTGGGCCTCCTCAAGAACCAGCAACAAGCGTCCGACTTCACCTTCGAGATTGCGCCGTACCTGCTCGAGGGCATCGATGTCGCGCTGCAGGCTGGCGAGTTGAACCGACCTGCGCGCCAGAGCGTCCTTGCTGGCCGCCGCATCGTCCCGAGTGCCGTCGAGATCTTCTGCCAACAGTTGGAGGTGTGCCCGCGCATCGTCAAGCTCCCGTTCGCTGGCGAGCACTCTCGCCTCAAGAGCCGAACGTTCCGCTTGCAGTGCGTCGTGCTCACTCGACAGGAGGGCGAGCGACCGGTTCGCGTGATCCCGGGCTGCCGCCGACTGCTGAAGTTCTGCCGAGAGCCGTGTCAGCTGTTCGCGGACCGTCGCGTTGTTGTCGCGTTCCAGGGACAGCATGTCGGTGAGGTCATTGATCCGGGCCTGCAGCCGACTCATCACCTGGTTCTGGCCGGTCAGGGCGGCTCCCTGGAAGAGCTGTGCCATCATGAAGACCGACAGGGCGAAGATCAGCACCATCAGCAAGGCTGACAGCGCATCGACAAATCCGGCCCAGGTCTCACCACCCGACTGCGTACGGCGGCCGCGGGAGGCCATGAACCTAGGTGCCTCCGTCGTCGGAGCGTACCGCCGCGATGGTGCGTGCCAGCAACCTGATTTCCGAGCGCACGTCGTTGGCGATGGCACTCCGTCCCGAAGCGGTCTCCTCGACGAGGCGGCCCATGGCATCGTCGAGATTGCGAAGATGCATCCGGCTGGCTTCGTCGAAGGCAGTGCTCCTCTGTGTCTCGATCAGGTTGTGGATGACCACCCTGAGATCCGCCAGGCTCTCGATCAGCGTGCCGAGCTGTCTCTGCTCGGCGCCGATGCGGTCGACCATGGAGACGAGTCTGTCCGTGAGCGTGGAGATCTTCTCGTCGATCTGCCTGTGGTTCGCGAAGTTCTTGTCGAGGGTGATGCTGAGGCGGTCGAGGCTCTCGGCGGTCTTCTCGAGGAGGGCGCTGACGTAGGCCGGTGCGTCACCCCCATCCGGGGTGTCACCGTCGCCACGTTCGGAATGGAGTCGTGTCACGGATGACAGCCACTCCTCCAGTTCGTTGTAGAACCGGTTGAGGGCCTGACCGGACTGCAGGTCGAGAAAGCCGAGGATCAGGGATCCGGCAAGTCCGAAGAGTGACGAGCTGAAGGCCGTCCCCATGCCTGACAGGGGCGACGCCATGCCTTCCTTGAGGCTTTCGAAGAGACCGACAATGTCCTGTCCGGGGTCGAGATTGAGCGTGGTGAGCGTCGCGCTGACTCCGCCGATGGTCTTGATGAGACCCCAGAAGGTTCCCAGCAGTCCGAGAAAGATGAGGAGACCGATGAGGTACCGCGAAATCTCGCGGGACTCGTCGAGTCTGGCGCCGATGCTGTCGAGGATCGAGCGCGTCGACGTCGGGGTGAGGCTGAACCCTGCACCGGAAGACCGGCGCTTGCCGAGCATGGCGGCCATCGGCACGAGCAGCCGGGGGGTTGTCTGGATGCCAGCATGCGACGTGCGGAAACTGTCGATCCAGGCGACCTCCCGGTAGAGCATCTGGGGTTGCCGGAAGACATAGAGGATGCCGAACAGAAGGACGCCGAGAATCAGCCCGTTGAGCAGGGGGTTCGCCTGGAAGGCGACGAGCAGCGTCGCTGACAGGAAGGCGGCGATGACCAGCACAACGAGGAGGAACGCAGCCATCCTGATGATGTAGCGGTTCGGGCGCGTCATGCGATGCTCCACATCAACCCGACATGCTCCGGCTCACCGGTTCGTCCCACCGAGACTGCTTGTCGGCAACCCTCGTTGGGCGTGGTTACCATGGACTTGAGTGTGTCGTCCATCGATCACCGCACGGTGGCGGCATTGTGTCAGGCAAGCGACCGGAGCATGTGCCCGTGGACGCCTGAATTCCCGGCAAGGACGGAAGGTGGCGCGCCGCCGGGCGGGCTGCCATCGATTCGGGTGACGATACCCCCCGCTTCCTGGATCAGGATGGTGCCGGCCGCCAGATTGTCCGGGTCGGCGGCGTCCGCCCAGTATCCGTCAAGCCTGCCCGCCGCCAGCCAGGCGAGATCGAGTGAGGGAGCGCCGAGGCAACGCAGCCGGGGACCCTGTTTCAGCAGCCGGGCGATGCCGAGTGCGCTCGGTACGCCGTCGCCGTGGGCAAGGACGCTTCCGGAGAGTGATCTGGTCCGGGACACCCGCAGTCGTCGTGATCGCATGAAGGCGCCGTGTCCTTTTTCGGCCCAGAAGAGTTCATCCCTCAGCGGGTCGAGGACGACACCGGCGACGGTCTCGCCGGTCATCTCGACGGCGACGGCTATGGAGGCATGGGGAATGGCATGGACGAGGTTGCTCACACCATCAAGGGCAGTGAGAATCCAGCGGCTGCCCGGTGCCTGGTCATCGAAGGAGAAATCCGGACGAGCACGAGCGAGTTCCCGTCTGATGGTCTCGTTCGCACGACGTCTCGACGCCTCGATGAACCGTGCCGCGCCCGCCATCGACGACACCAGGTTGTCGGCCTCGTTGTAATCCCGAATCAGGGCGACAGCGGCCTTCGATGCTGCCTTCGCCATGACGGTGATGAGGGGTGATTGATAGGCCAAGACCGCCGATCATTCCTTACGCGCGTTCCCGATAGGTCGCATCCACGGTATTGACCACCACCCTGACGCCGGTCTCGACGTGGGGTGGAACCATGATGCGCAGTCCGTTCTCGAGAATGGCGGGCTTGTAGGACGACGCGGCTGTCTGCCCCTTGACCACCGCTTCGGTTTCGACGATGGCGAGAACGACCGTCTCCGGCAGGGAGACGCCGACAACCTCGTCTTCGTGAGACTGGATCATGACTTCCATGCCGTCCTGGAGGAAGGCTGCGTCGGAACCCAGCATGTCACGGTGGATGACCGTCTGCTCGAAGGTCTCGGAGTTCATGAACGTGAAGGAATCCGCGTCGCCAAAGAGGAACTGGTGCGGCGTGTCCCAGAGCCTGACCCGTTCCACGGACTCCGACGATCGGAACCGTTCGTTGAGCTTCGTGCCGTCGCGGATGTCCTTGAGTTCCACCTGGAGATAGGCGCCGCCCTTGCCGGGCTGGGTGTGCTGGATCCTGGTGGCGACCAGGAGCCGGTCCTTGTGGTGGATCACCATGCCGGGACGGATCGCGTTGCCGTCGATCTTCATGACATCGCTGCCTGATGTTGGGAGTGCAGAGCGGCGCCGACGCTAGCACCACCCCCTGCCCGGGGCAAGATCACATGAGCCCATGATCCGATGATGATTTCCGTGGCAAGCAAGCGACTCACCACGGCGCGCCCGTTTCGGCATCCCTGCCAGGTTCTTCCATTCGAGGTATGTGTGACATAACTGGATGTATGACGCCACTATTGAAGTCCCCCGGATTGGGGCCATGGAATCCGCAATCATCCATCGAGACAAGAACTCGGGTGCTTGTGATCCGATTGGCACGCTCGCGTTCTCGCTGCGCTTGCCGGGAAATCGGACTCCTTTCGGTGAAGCCGTGACGGTTTGGCCGAGTGGCGGTCGCGAACGATCACCCTTACCGGAAACCCAGGCCGTTTTTCCTGATCTCCTGTACGGGTCCGAGGGTTCCACGGCTTGACCGAACGGTTACGGAGGGGTGAGCAATTCCCGACGTATGTCTTCGGCAATCTCTTCGACTTCCCTAGCCACCCTCGGCTCCAACCCGAGTTCCCGTTCAAGCGCCGTCCTCAACGGAAGCAGGAGATCGCCGACGGGCGACGACTTGATCAGATCGCACATCCTCTCCGGTCCAACGCACCTGGAAAGATCGGCCAGATCCACCACCAAGTCCCTCGGCAGCACTTCCAGTTCAGGGAGGATCGACAGTGCCGTCTCGACATCACGGGCACCCGATTCGCCATCGCCTTCCGCCAGGTGCCCACGGGCCCGGATCAAATGACCCCGCACTCTGCTGTCCGGAGTTCCCGCTCGCCCCTGCTGCAGCGCTCGGTCGAGAAATCCAAGAGCAGCCCTTGTGCGGCCTTCTGTCAATTCGTGCTGCGCCCGGCTGCACAGTGCGGCTTCCGCCGCGTCGCGAAGCGCAAGCACATCGCTCGCTTCGAAGCGCTGGATAACCTCGTCCCAGACCGCCAGCGCCTCTTGGTTCCTCTGCGCAGTATCGAGTACGATACCCTTGCCGAGGAGAATCTGTGCGACCGTATCGACAACTCCCGGCACGATACTCTTTCCCAAGAGATCGATCGCCCGGTCACAGGTTTCGAGCGCCTCTTCCTTCCGGTTCAGTTCGAACAGGATGGTGCATTTGTGCTGAAAGGAGATTGCGGCCAGCGTGACCCACTCCGGCATGTCACTGTTTCCGAAGCGGTCTTCGACCTGCTGCCAGACCGCGAGCGCCTCTTCGTAACGGTCCAACCGTTCCAACAAGATGCCCCTGTTCCTCTCGGCATTCGCAACCATGGCAAGGATGACGGGCTCGTTGTTGTCCTCGAAGCGTTCCGCCACCTTGCCCCACAGCTGCAGGGCTTCCTCGTACCTGCCGGCGTTGTGCAGCACAGCCGCACTGTTGGTCAGCGCGTCGCAATACGGTTCTGCTCCATCCGGGAAACCGCCCGCCTCGAAGCCCCTGATCACTTCTTCCCAGGACGAGAGTGCTTCCGTTTCCCTCTCCAACGCAGCCAGCACGTGGCCTCTGTTGGCGAAACAGTGCGCTGTCACTTGTCGAAGGATCGGCGTATCGCTTGCCTTGCAGCTCTGCATGGCCCTTTCGAACGCGGCGAGCGCCTCCTTCAATCGGCCCGACTGAAGGAGGCCCGTGCCGATGTTGGCGAAGGTCGCGGCTACCGGTTCGACGATTCTGGGAGAGTCGCTCCTTCCGAAACGTTCCACCACGGCGCCCCAGGCATCCATGGCCTCGTCGGCGTGGTTCAGCAAGATCAGCGCGTGACCCCGTTCGACCATCGCTGCCGCCAATTCTCCCTGAAGTGCCGGCGAACTGCTGTTACCGACGCGTTCCAGCACTTCGTCGCAAGTCTCCATAGCTTCCCGGTGCCGGTTCAATGTGTTGAGCGCGATCGCCTTCCCATGCAGCGCGTTCACCACGGCTACCTCAAGCGCCGGCACCCGACTCTTGTCGAAACGTCGAGCGGTCTCGTTCCAGGCTGCCAGCGCTTCTTCTGCCCTCCCGAGCCTGCTCAACGCCTTTCCCTTGTTGACGAGCGCCATCGACACGTGCTCGAGATCCGTCGCTGCATCACTCTCCCAGAACGTCCGGACGACCTCGTCCCAAGCCGCCACGGCCTCCTCCAACCTATCGTTTTCCGCGAGCGCCAGTGCATTCTCGAAGAGTTCCCTCGCGGCCGACGGTGCAATGGGGGACTCCGGAGAAGACTCACCGGGCGCATGCGCCAAGTCAGGCGGCGCAAGAGAAAGCAGTTCTTCGCGGTGTGCCTCCAGGGACGGAAGTCTGACAAGACGCTCGAATGCGATCCGGTAGATCGCCAACGCATTCCCGTCGAACCCCGGCGCTTCACGCGCCACGCGGGCCCCGAAGTCCCGCAACTGATCGGTGGAATAATATGCCTCCATGAAACGGATCAGCGCGTCGATCAGCGGCTCCGGTCCGTGCGCCCGGCGCATCAGGTAGTAGATGTTGTAGAGCCGTTCGGTCAGATAATAGAGCTTGCGTCGCGCGCTGCCGCCGCTCACCTCGACCGCGCCCCTGTCGATGAGACGGGCCAACTGGGCACTGCACTTGCTGGTGCCGAGCCTGGCCCGCTCCGCGATCTCGCGCGCATTTGCCGGTTTCCACAGGGCAGCGAGGGCGAGATACACCTTCCGCTCCTGCGCGGGGAGCGCATCGAGGTGGCTCTTGAAATACTCGGTATGGTCATCGACCAGATCGAGAAGATCGGCCATCAGCTCGCGGAACGACAGATACGCGCCGAACCGGGCCACGATCGTCAGCAGCCTAGGGTTGCCGCCCGTGAGAATCCGCAAAGCCTGGATCGTCTGTGGCGCCCGCGCCTGCCCCGATATGGTTTGCCACAGGGTCGCGCAGTCTTCCGTGTCGAGCGGATGCAACGGGATCACCCGGAAGAGCTCGTAGAGCGCTTCTTTCGGATCGTCCATCTGCTCGAACCGGCTTGTCGCGCTTGCCAGCAGAACGATCCGCGGTTCGGTCTGCAGCACCTTCCGCATCCGCCAGCCCGCGTCGTCGTCGCCCATGTCCCTGAACATCATGTTCAGGTTCTCGACGATCAGCACGAGGCGCTTGTTTTCCCGGTCGGCAAAATCCTGTAGCACGCCGAGGCACCGGCCCTCCAACGCCCGGTCGTCCTGGATGGTGCGCATCTCCTCGAAGGTGCGGTGCAGGTTGACATCACCATCCCGGCGCGGCGCCTGGTCAGCCAGCCGGGACAGGCATTCGAGCCAGAACTCGCCGGCGGTCGAGACCTCGTAGCTTTCCTCCGCGAAGACGATCGGAAAGAAGCGCATCGAGAGATCGGCATCGCGCAGGACCTCCGCGTCCACCCGCAGCAGGAGGCTCGTCTTTCCGCAGCCACGCGGTCCGATCACGATCTGATGGGTGTTCGCGCTGCCAGTGCACTCGCGCAGCGCCTCGATCAGGGAATCGTATTCGGCCGTCCGGACGCAGAAGGTCGCGACCCGTTCGTCGATCGAGAGAAAGCCCGGGTTGTATTTTCTGGGGCCCGCCGCCACCGATCCGATTCCCTCTCAGCGCTGCCGGTCGAAGGCGGGCACGAACCCCTGCCCGTAGCGCCCGCGCCACCAGTCCTTGACGAATCCGGACACGAACCTGTAACCGCCGTGCCCGGATTCCAGGTAGCCGTCGTGCTGCAGCACGTGCAGCACGTGGTCGACCGCAAGAGTGCCATCTCCATCCTGCACCTCACGCACTGCGAACCAGTTGCGATACCGGTCGACCGTTTCAGTGGCGATAGTGCCGTCGACCGCCGTTGCCGTCAGAATCTCCAGCGCCACCGTGTAGCCGGCCCTCCCGAGGACCAACTCCAGCCGGCTCTCGTAATGCTGCAGGTCCACCTGTCCCCGAACGCCCAGCATCTCCCGCACATAGACTTGTTCCACATCTTCCAGCGACGCGTCCTTGCGCCCGGCGCGCCGCAGATGATCGTGCATCCTGTCGAAGAACATCTGGACATGATGCGGGATGCAGCAACGCAGTCTACGGCACATCTCCCGCTGGATTTCCAAAGCGAGACCGATTTCATACGACCTGGCAAGCGCGTCCAGGCAGGAAACGGCCGTTTCCTCGTTCCACGGCTTCAGGTCATAGGGAGAAAGGATGTTGGCCTGGGCGCTCAGTCCGGCCTGTTCCAGCAGCGGCTCCAGGCTCACGCTCCCCGACAGGATCAGCGTGAGCCGGTCCTGATGGACTTGCCCCGCCTTGCGCAGCCAGCTCAGAAACGCCTCCGCTGTCCGCTTCCCCTCAGGCGTCATGCGTCCCGTCTTGTCTTTCAGCAGCCGGTTGACGAGTATCGGCAACTCGTCGATCGCGAGCACGACCGGCCGGCCGCTTTCCGCCAGGGCGGCGAAGATCGCGTCACCTCTCTGCTGCCAGTTGCCGGCATCGATCCCGGCCCGCAGCTTCACCTTCCGATCTGCAACCGACAGTTCCTCGACCAGATCGCCGACATTCCTCACGAGATTGGCGGAGTCGGCCTTGATCCGATCCCACGCCGTGCGTACCGGTCTCGCCTGAACCGCGATTTCGGCTATTGCATCGGCCGGATCGAAGGCAGCCTCGAGATCGACGAAGACGACCTCGAACTCTCCTGCTTCGACCAAACGGCGCTGTAGCTCCCGGACGAGACTCGTCTTGCCCATTCGCCGCTGCGCGGTCACCAGGGTGTGGGTTCTCTCCCGCACCCGCTCTTCCAGTACTTTGAGCTCAGTCTCGCGGTCGAAGAAGTTCTCTCCGTCGACCCAGTTGCTGCCACCTTTTCGCATCATGTTTCCACCCAACCCAGTTGCTGGCAACAATATAGTTGGCAACGATACTGTTGTCAAGTCTGCTGCATTCCCGCCCGGCTCCATGTCCTTCAGCACCACCACCGCTCCGAATGGCGCGCAAACGAGGCGATCAGGCGGCTCAGCCTCTACTCGCCTGAAGTATGTCCTTGCGGTCGAGAGCGCGGATCGTCCGCTGACGCTCCCGCCCGCCCTTGCGCCCGCTCTTCACAAGGCAGAGACACCGGTGCCTCGGGCGTTCTTCTCGCGTACCAACATGGAAGCGTTGTCCACACGGATGCGGTAGCACGCTGGAAACCCCTGCAGGATGTGGCGTTGGCTTATTCTGGCTCATTCTGGCTCATTAAAGAAACCCGCGGCCAGCGTTGTGCCACGGCGATTACCCGCGCATGCGAAGAGCAAGCCATCGTCAGCTGCACTCACAATCAGAGATCCACGTCTTTGCCGTGACCACGCTCACGCATCGGTAACTCATGCTCCTCAGCTGGTAGCGGCACCATGGCATTCGAAGGGTTTTCAGCGTTCGAATCAAAAGTCCCGCGCTTCGGGTACTTGCCGGAAGCTAGGGGCTTGTCTGGTGGCTGGCGTCGGTGTCAGGCGGGTACCCGGTTCTGCGACTTGCTCCTTGGCTGTCTCGGCTACCGTAACGTAGCTGCGCCCGGGCCTTTCGCCGCATTCAGCGCGAAAGGCCGGACATGATCCGCTTATCTGTGTTCTACAGGGGTTTCCAGCGTGCTCCCCGGCCCACCCCGGTGGACTCCACCAACTCCTTGGTCTTCAGAGTGGCTAGATCTTCCCGTAGTCGCCGTTCGTTTGCCTGGGACCCCAGAACAGCACGGATGTCCCGGAGCGCCAGAGCGCCATCGGACCTATGTAGAAGCGTCAAAACTGTCCTCTGCTGTTCCGTCAGCTCGCCGTCGTCGTGTCGAGGCGGCACGTAGTCGGCGCGCCTGAAGCGCACAGTTACGCAATTGCCCCGTTCCTCGATCTCCGGGCGTGGTAGCCCGGCCGAGGTCGCTAGGTTCGCCATCTTGATCGTGCCCCGACCCCATTCCTCGATGATGCCGCGCCGATAGAATGTGCGGGCGATGAGCGGGTTCCAAGGGCGCGACTCATGCGGCCCGAAGAGATCCTCCGGAGTCAGTCCGAAGTGCAGTGGACCGGTCGAAGTCACCTCCAGTCGGTCGTCGTAGACTGCCAGCCCAATTGAGCCACCGCCCATAGCATAATCTCGATGACACAAGGCGTTCGCCAGTGCCTCCCGCGTAGCAAGAGGAGGGTATAGCGGTTCGTCGATGCGCGCCATGTGACCGGACTCGAAGCGGCTTGCGATTGGGAGCGTATCACGCAGAAAGCGCGAGGCACTCCTGAGCAGGGTGAAGACGTTCCCAATGAACTGACGGTTGTCAAGAAACTCCGAACGGTCAACACCCCGGAAACGAGCTACGCGGAGCAGGCACTGCGGCATTTCACTCTCGAGGAGCTCCGTGTTTCCGAACAACACTGCGGCGGCCCGGAACAGCTTCCCGCCGCGGAGCAGGCCCAACCCGCGCAACAATTCCTCTGCATTCCGGCCACCGGGCTCGTCAAGACGGCCGATCCGCACAGCCTCCGCGACCGTATTGCGGATCTCTGCGAGGTCCAGGTCATTTATTGTCCACCCGTCGGCGGGCTGGTTCTCCCAACGTCGTTCGCTGTGCATGCGTTCGAAAAGCGTGCGATTGTATTCCTCGGCGGACATGGTCTGCGTGGTATTGCCGACACGCAGATAGGAGGTTCCCCGGTACTGATACGGTGGCGATGACCCGGGGCTCACTCGAACGGCGATGACTTCCAAATCCTCCCATAGGCGGACCCGCTCGATTTCCGGAAACGCGGGCGGCTCGATCCGCTGAATTTCAGCACTCACCTGTTCGATTGTCCGTTCGCCAACCCGCTGACCCACGACACGGCTGTCCGGCGCAACTCCGAACAGCACATATCCACCGCGCTGGTTCAGCATGGCACATACGGTCGCCGCCGCCTCGCGGCGCGCTCCGGTGGTGCTCTTGAACTCCAGCACCTCGGACTCGCCCGTCGAGGCCAACGCCTTGACGTCTTCGCCTATCAAGGACACATCTCCATAACAAGCATCCTTTCAGGATGTTTGTTCAAGCACAGAGTTCCCATGCGGGAGTCCGTTGGGTGCTCGGAAGACCGACTCGAAGTAACCAAAATCACCATCTTTTCTGTGGCAGTGTGCCGGTCATGATGACTCTTGCGACCCCGAATTTCTCCATCGACCTTCGCAAGGTGACGGTGCGCCCGAGCTGTGGCGCACGTGAGCACTGGCTTCGGGACCGTCTGGCGAAGGAGCATCACGACCCGCGGTGTCACGGCATCATCGCAAGGGACCTGCGTCATGTCGCCCTGCACGGCGAGACCTGGGTGGCGCTGGTCGGCTGGCAGCCGGGCGCGTTCAAGCTTGCTGCACGCAACCGCTGGATCGGCTGGATTACGGAGCAGCAGTTCCGGTGACTGCATCTGATCGCGAACAACTCCCGGTTCGTCATTCCTGGATTGAGAGGGGCGCCGAACCCGGCGTCTGAGTGTGCTCGGCCTGAGCCTTCGGCGTCTGTCCGCCGACATCGAAGCCGCACATGGATATCCGGTTTTCCTCGGCGGACGTTCGTCAACGTCTCGTGCTTCGCTGGAACCTGCTGGCGCACGGCGAACTGGCGCTCGTTCTGTCCTGAACACGCCGGACCCGAGATGCTTCTGGCGCTCGTGCGCGAACGTTGGGTCATGGAAATCGACTTCACTACGTACGCGACTTCACCTGTGACGAGGATCGTTGCAGGGGCCATGTGCGCCATCTGTCGCGCCACCTTTCCTGCCTGACGACCGCCACCGTTGCCATCGCGAGCTGCGGTGGACGCGTCAACGACATGCCTGAGGCCAACGGGCATGACGCCGCCTGCGCCGAGGACGCACTCGACGCCATCCTCATCCCGTTCGGCGGATGAACCGTCGCTCCTGGCCCGGCGCGATGTACCGGGAACGCGCTGCCGAACAGCGTGGCAGGACAGCTGTGTTTGAACGCTCCGATAAGCGTGCCGTGTAAGCTCTGGTGCACCAGTAACGGCCACTGAAACCGGTGCACAGAGAGCAAGGGTCGCCTCAAGCATGCTCGGTCCCTGTCAAGTCAGAACTTCAGGCCCGTTAACAAAGTGTTCCTGCAGCGCGACCTTGTCTGCGTCATTCTTCCCGACAACACAGGCAACCTCGCCGGTCTTGAAGTCCATCGAATCCCGGATGCTTTGAAACTCCGTGTTTCGCAGTCGCTTGAGTATCATGGTTCGGTCATTCCAGAAGATCTCGATCGGCGGTAGCGGCTGGCAGGCAGGATCATCCGTTCTCATCCGCAATCAGACCGAGTTCACGGAGTGGCTCGATCACCCCGTTCTCCAGCTTGGCTCTGTCGTAGCCTTCTGGCAGCTTGGCTCTGGCTTCAATGGTGACTTCGCCCGCAACCTCGGTGAGGTTGCCGAGGGCGTTCCATGCCCCATACAGATCGCTCTGGCGCGCAGTGAAGTGCAGGGTGACTCCCCGTGCGTCGGAAGCCTCGGTGGAGGTCGTATCGTTTTCCGCAACACCGTTCGTTTCGGTCCCGCCACTGACCCCTGATTTACCTGCGGTTTCGCCAGAACGGTTGCCGTCACCTGTCGCTGTCCCCGAAGCAGCGGGCTTTTCCGGTAGCGCCTCCGGAACGATGAGAAAGCCTGAATCGAGATCGATTTCGTCGTCGGCGACGCTACGCTCGAATGCGACGCGGCTCCGGTCGATCCGATAACGGCCATCATCGCCAAGTGGAGGGCGCCCGGTGACAAAGCCGAAGAGGCCGGTCTCCACCCCTCGAGCGACGGCCCTGCGCACCGCTTCGACGGAGAGTATGCGCGGGAATCCGAGGAATTCAAAAAAGCCGGCCAGCACCTTGTCGGTGGCAATGCCAGAAGCGTGGTTGCCTGGCTCACCTAGCTTGAAGAGCTCGACGAGCTTTCCGGGCGCCACCGTTGTGAACACCCGCCGCTGAACATTCGTCAGCAGTTCCATCAGGCGCTGGTGAATGAGCGCGCGCTTCTTGTCGTCGAGCGTGATCTGTAGGGGGCGCCCCCCCAGGCTGACCGAGTCGATGGTCAGCTTTCTTTCGCCGGCCGCGGGCAACCAGACTTCGTCATAGAGCCGAAGCAACGCGGATTCGGTCGCCGCAGTCTCCGTAGCGCCGCGCTCCTTGAGCTGGCTTCGTTGCGTGTTGGTGAGGTTGTGCTCGCGCCATTTCCCTTGAACTCGCTCGACCGCGAGCAAATAGCGCACGCTGCGCCGCAAAATTTCAACCTGATTGGCGGCTGGAACAGCAAGCCCGAGGCCGTTGCGGAATTCGCGTTGCCGGTTGCCGAACTGCTCGCACAGCACGAGCGCCTCGCGGCGCTGCTCGGCGTCCGGTCGCGCTGCGAACTCGAGCGGCAGGTAGACGATCTGGAAGTGCGGCTCCCGATCCGGCACATCGCTCGGTTTGCCCGGCCAGACGATAGCGCGCTGTCCGGCAAGTCGCTCTTCGAGCATGTAGCGGATGCGTGCGTGAACTCGACTTTCGTCCCTGCCGACGGCATCGGCTTCCTGTTCGACAAGCAACGTGACGTTGGGATCCCTCTTGAAGCAGTAGCGTACGCCATCGAAATGCAGGTACAGGCATTGCTCCTTGAGCTCCTTGAGGCAAGCCTGGACGGTGGTTGTGTCGAGGTCGGGCCCGATGCTCGCGCCGAGCAGTTCTGGCTCGCCGATGCCGGGTGGCAGCAGGTCGCCGTGCTCCCCCTCTCCCCGACGCAGCCCGCCGAAGGAGTAGAGCAGCATGGTGGTGGCAAGACGGGAGGCTGGTTGCTTTCCTGCCTCGGCCGTGACTTCCCAGGCGCGCCGGTCGTCGATGCGGCGGGCGCGCGCGTTGGCGCCGACGAAGTCGTGCTCCAGGCACGCCTGGAAGTCCTCGCGCTGGCCGACCTCCTTGAAGAAGGCAAGGCGCACATCGTTTTCCTGAATGGGAACGTCGCCGGGCCCGAGTAGCAAGCCGGAGGCGCCCGTGCGGTGGGCTGCGCGGAGGCAGGAGGCCAGGAAACGCAGTGAGCCGCGGGTGCGCTGGAAGTCCGGAAGGGCTGCCCAGCGCTCACGCATCAGGTCGATCAGGGCGGGGTGGAACGGATACGACGCCTTGATCCGTTCACGCAGCGCGGCACCTTCGTCTTCTGCCTGCAGACGCTCCGGTTCACCCTGCGCGTGGGCGCGGTGCATCTGCGTGAACCTTTCACCATAGGCGTCTGCTACGGTGCTCGTCACCCTCGCATCAGGCACCCCGGCGAGCAGCCGGCGCTGAATGACGTTGAGGACCTCATTGCCTTCCACCGGTTCGCGGCGCTGGTCCTTGCGGTCCGCCAGATGCTCAACGGTCTGGAGCAGGCTGGTGTATTCGAGGGACTCGCGCTTGCTTGACTGCAGCGAGTAAACCAGTACTGCGTTGTCCACACTCCCGACCGCTGCGGTCAACCGCTGAAGGAACGACAACGTCTCGTCGCGGAGTGTGGTCTGCTCGACGCGTATTCCGCCGGCACTTATGAGATACTGCAGCAGCTCGTCGAGGAGGATCAGGCTCGGCCCGCCCTTGAGCAGTTCGACTAGCGCGTCGGCGCCCGGCGCGACCCGGGCCTCGTCCTGTGCGCGCACCAGGTCATAGCCTTGCCGGCCGCCGAGCGCCCAGCCGACCCAGCCCCAGAGAGTCCTCGCGTTGATGTCTGTACCGGAAGCTCGTTTCCCGTTGGTCGGGTCGAAGAACTGTCCATCGACGACCGCGACGCGCACACCCTCCGGTCTCGGAAGTTCGGCCGCTTCCGGCAGCGCATCGAGCGCCGCGCGGGTTCGGGCTGCGTGCAGCAGGGCAGCCAGGGTATGAGACTTGCCGCCACCGAAGGGCGTTTGCAATCTGAGCACCCGGTTGCCTCCGGCGCCGGAAAGGCGTCCGAGCACATCTTCGAGGAGGGACTTGAGGCCGCTCGTCAGATACGAAGCGTCGAAGAAGCTGCGGGCATCGCGATACACCGCCGGGACGCGCCTCAGCTCCGGGTCGGGCCGCTCCTGCTCCTTGCCGATCAGGTAGTCAGCCAGGGTGCCAAGATCGAGCGCAAAGATATCCTCGGAGAAATCGTCGGAAAGCACATCGGGATGAAGCTCAACGCACTGCAGCCAGGGGCGGGGATGGGCGCTCATCGAGATTCGTCTCCGCTGAACAGATCCTGCCGCCCGGTTGCCAACGACTCCATTTCACGCGCATACGCGGCTCCCTCGACGACGCTTCGCCAGTTGGCATTGAGCCGAGTGAGTGCCCCGAGTTCGGCAGTTGGCGACGCGTCCGGTGTGTTCGGTCGCCCGAGAACCGGGGCCGATAACGCTTGCGCAACAAGTCGAAGCTGTTCTCCATTCGGGCGGACTGCTTCAAGATATTCCTGAACCGCGGCCGGCCGCTTCTCGAGCACGTAAAGCAGTCGGTGCAGAACGTCGACCAGCGGCGCGGCCCTGCCATTCGCAGGGAGGCCAAGTGCTTCGTCATCCCCGCGCTCGATGTAGTCTCGCACGCGGAACTTGCCACCGGATTTCTCGACAAGCTTTGGAGCGGTGCCTGTCAGTCCCTCGGGGCCGTCTATTTCGATTCCTTGCGGGTAGCAGAAGACGTAGGCGTCACCCGCCTCGATGGCCGATTCGCGGTAGGTGAACCGCCACAAGATGTAGAACCGGGTGATGGAATCGACGGCCGTGACCGCCGCGCCCCGAAGGCCGAATATCTCATCGAGGATCACATCGAGCACGACCCCTTCGACATCGCGCAGATACTGCTCGGCGGAGACCGGCTCGCCGTTGGCGTAGTCAACCCCGGCAAACTGTGTATAGGCGCGCAGACCGGCACCGACGGCTGCCATCAGGAGGTCGGCTCCGCCGATGCCCTTGCCGCCGTTCCACAGGGTCCGCACACGCTCGCGCGCGATCTGGCCAAGCTGTGGCTTGACTTCCGTTTCGTACTGTCCAGCGACGGCCTGTTCACGCCGCCGGGCGACGAAGAAAATACTGTCGGAGAGTACGGCGGCATCAAGCGCGTTGGCGCGGCCACGTGCTTCGGTTTGCAATGGCCAGGCTTCGGTGACGGTCATGCCCGCGCCAACAAGTGCGCGGATCAGTGTCGCCCAGCCCTCGGTCGTGCGGTGCGCGTAAACGCACACCAGGGGCGCTCCCGGCTTCAGCACCCGCCGGGCTTCCGCGAGCGAGTTGCGCATCGTGCTTTCATAGTGCGCCTTGGCCTTCTCCGCATCGCCGTCGTGCTCGCTCGGTTGTGCCACGGCCTCGCGACGCTTGGGAGGCGTTGGAAGCGTGAAGTGCTCTGGATAGAGGTCGCCGACAATTCGCTTCAGCCAGACGTAGAAGAAGGCCGACAGGTCGGCATAGTAGATGCTGCTGTAATAGGGGGGATCCGTGACCACCGCGTCGAATGTCTCGTCATCGTAGAAGAGCTTCTCGGCGTTTCCCCTAGTGACAACACAAGAATTCTTGATCTTGGCCAGTTCCCGTATGCAGAAGATTTCGCGTTCAAACGCATGTGACAGACAGCCTTGCGTGCTGGCGAGAGCGTTGATCTCGGAAAAATCATACACCATCTTGAGGGCCTGGCGATCGCCGATTGCTCCCATTGTACTCTGATATTTCGGATACCATCGCGAAAACTTGTTGAACGCGATCACGAACCTTCCGAAGGCCATTGCGAAGAAGGTCGCCAAGGCCTTTGCTCGATCCTCTATCATTCCATCTGCGAGCATCTCCGCATGGGCTCGTCGAATGTGCTTGATGAGGGTAAACAGGACAAGCAGTTGTCGGGTCGTGAACAATTTTCGGTAAGTCTCGAAGCCGTAGGCAGGCAACTGGTCACGCAGTTTCCCCTGGAGTTCCTCTTCGGGACGGGTGAAACCAAGTTCCGTCTCAAGAGTGTTCAGACGGTGCTCGACATCACCGACCGCGAGTGAGATCCCGGCATACGGTGGCAGGTAGACCTTGGAGCGTCTCTTGCTCTTCGGCTTCTTCGGCGGCAGCGCGGCCACGACGGCGGCGAGCGATTCGCCCATGCGCCCGGCAGCCGCCATTTCCTTGACGTAATCGGCGGGCGCCGGCGTGTTGCAGGCCGCGCAGGCCGCCTGGCCGGCGCCGGTCTGGTCAGTGTGCTGCGATACTTCGCGGGCGGTGGCGCCGGTCACGATGTCCCAGCACAGCCGGTTGCCGTCTTCGATTCGCGGCACGGCGGCGATAGCGCGGCCCTTCTTCCGCAGCCACGACTGCCTGACCAGCGGGACGGGAGCAGAACATCCGGGGTGACGGCAGGGCACGGTGCGCGCCCAGATGTATGCGACAGGATCGACGCGTGTGCCGGATACGGGCTCGGTGTTGTCGAAAAGTTGACCCGGCTGAGGTTCCTGCTTAGTGGTCTCTGCGGTCTGCGGCAACTCGATCGGCTGGTAGAGATCGCCGACCTCATTGCGCATTCGGTCCAGGATCACGACACTCCAACGCTGGAAGTCATCGGCCAGCTTTGTGCCGAAGGATTGCGGATAGACGAGCGTACAGAGCTCGATCAGATGGGCGACAGGGTTGTAGTCCACGGCATGACTCTCGCAGCCCAACCGCGCTGCCTCGAGTGGAATGGCCCCACCGCCGGCGAACATGTCGAGGACCTTGGGTGATTGCCCGCCGTTCAATTCCCTGATCTTCTTGCGCGCCTTGGAAACCGTGTCGGAATCGGGATTGTAGGCGGCGAGCTTCGCTACGAAGGATGCGGCTTCGTCTCGTTCGGCATCGGTGAGCGGTGCCGGTGCCAATGCGGCGTAGATGGAGGCTCGGCATGCCGTGGTGGGACGACGCGCTGGCCAGTAGTGAATCAGGGCCGCATAGCGCTGGGGATGCTTCTTCTCCTTCAACGCGAGGGCATTGAGCACATCCAGCGGCAGGTAGTCCTCGATCAGGCGAAGGTCATCGGGCGTCATGCGGCGCTCTCCTGGAGATCTTGCGCCGCTTGCTCGACGGCATTCGCCGGAATGTCGTAATGGCGCGCGGCAACGACCTCCCTCTTTGCGTAGTCCAGATGCTTGGCGGGGTTGCGGATGATTATCGGGACGGCGTCCGGGTTATCGAGCGGGTCCCATACCACGTAGAGCCAGTATGTGTCGCCGAGTTGCTGGGCCTTGTACCACTCGTTCGTGGTAAGCCGGATCGGGTGGCCCGCTCTGCGTCCCTTGACCTCGATGCGCCTGACGCCGTCAACCGGATCGCGGTATCCGGTCTGTGGGTCAGGAGCCGCGAGGCTGCGGATGTCGAAACCGATCTTGAGATGCCCCACCCGCTCGCAATCGCGGTTATGAGCCTCTTCGTGCGCCACGACGATGTCCTCGGCAGCAAGCTCGATTCGGCGCTTCAGTCGTGCATCCTGATCTTCCGCCAGTTCAGGGAAGCTGTCGATTGCCGTGTCGGGAGGAAGCACCAGACAACTGGCCAGGTGGCGTACCGGGCCGTGACGGGCTACGCGGAGGCGGTCCACGCCGGTGATGCGTTCCTGCCGGGCGCGTTCGAGGTCGGTCAGGCCCTGTTCTGCCTGCTGTCGGGCAAGGGCCACTTCCGGCTCGGCAGGCTCGCGGGCCTTCAACCGCATCACGCGATCCTGCGCGGCCCTCACGCGCGCGTCGAAGGACTTCTT
This sequence comes from Alphaproteobacteria bacterium, assembly GCA_964291265.2. Classification (GTDB taxonomy): domain Bacteria; phylum Pseudomonadota; class Alphaproteobacteria; order SP197; family SP197; genus SP197. Next base: position 4,361,022 of record OZ219747.1, on the reverse strand, counting down.
GAGATAGTCGTGCGTGACCTCAGCGTATCGGCTGCGTTCGTCTCGAGCAACGCTGCGGCGTTCCATCTGGACCGTAGTCTTGACGTAGTCGCTGACGGTTCCGAAGTCGATTCCGGGAAGCGCCTCCGGGGGGTGGGGGTGTTCCGCGAGGTCGATCAGGATGTCGGCTGGTACCACCTGGAACCGCTCGGTGCCGGCCATGGTCTCCGCAGCCTCTTCGCGCACGGCTGCGAGCTCGGCATGAATGGTCATCGCATCTCCCTGCGTTGTCTGACCCCGAATCGTGATCTCGTAGAAGTGCAGTCGATACGGCACCGCAGCCATCGAATCCATATAGACTGCAGTGCCGCCCATCACATCGTGAAGCAGTTCGTTCAGTTTCTCATCGACCGCAGCGTAGACGGCATGGCCGGGGCCGAGCAGTACGGCATCGAGGTGTTGATCCTGTTCGAGATGCTCCTTGTAGAAGGTCAGCTTGCGGTAACTCGCGTCCGGCGTACCCAGGCGCCGCACCGCGGCGAGCCGTTCGGAGCGGAGATCAGCGCGCATGTGCTCGATCCGCCAGAGTCCGTCCGCCCTCGCTTCCGTGCGGAGTCCTACGACCTTTGCTGCGCTCAGGAAATGGGACTCCACGTAGCGCGGCATGAGCCGGCGTTCCTCGACCTCCAGATTGGCTTGGGCGAAGGCCGAGAAATCCACATGCCCGCGCGCCAATGCGATGCCAGTCGCCTCCTCATATTTGCCGAGCAGGTCGGGGTCGATGCGATCGATGACGTCGAGATAGTCGTCCAGGCGTCTCGGCTCGTAGGCCACCTCGCGCAGCATGTCCGGAAGGTTCACCTTGTTCAGCGAGAGCACTTCGCCGACAACATCGAACACGCGGTCTCCGAGTGCCTCGCGCATGCGGTCCAGCTTGCCGAGGAGCCGTTCCAGGATGCGCCCTTCGATGACCGGCTGGCCGTCTTCGGAGGATGTCGCCACGAAGTTGAACGCATACACGTCGCGCGTCTGCCCTATGCGGTGGATGCGGCCCAGGCGCTGCTCGAGACGGGTCGGGTTCCAGGGTAGGTCGTAGTTGATCATCAGGTGGCAGAACTGGAGGTTGATGCCTTCTCCGGCCGCTTCGGTGGCCACGCAGATTTGACGGCTCGTTCGGAAATCCTCCTGGGCCTGCTTGCGCTCGCGCGGATTCATCCCGCCGTGAATCTGGCAAGTCGAGTAGCCCCACGCTTCAAGGTGTTCGCGCAGATAATCGAGCGTGTCCCGGTGTTCGGTGAAGAGAAGGAGCTTGCCGCGTCCGTCCTTCAGCTCCTCGAATTCCGATCGCTGCACACATTCGCGCAGAGCCACCAGCTTCGAATCGCGTCCGCTCTCCCGCACCCGCCCGACGCGAGCCACGAGATCGCCGAGCTCCGCAAGCTCGGCGCGGAGCTGGTCCAGCTCGGCCGCGGCGGTCGCTTCGTCAATGAGCACGTCACGGGTGGCATCATCGAGGTCGTCTTCGTCCTGTTCGGTGTCCGAAAGCCGGCCTTGCAGTTGGGCAAGACGGCGGGCGCGCTGGGTGGGAGGCAACGCCTCGACTTCGCGGAGCAGGTCATTCTGCTTCTTCCTGCGGCGTCGCAGTGATTCGTGGATCGCGTGCGTCGAGCTCGCAAGGCGGCGCTGGAAGACAGTGCGCGCCAGTGCGACGCTGTTCTTGCGGCGGCCCGTCGTCTGCGGCAGGAACTCGTTGATGTAGGCCGTCACCGCCTTGTAGATGGTGTACTCCTCCGGTCCGAGGGCGAAGCTGACAGTCTGTACGTGGCGGTCCGGAAACAGACGGCGCCCGCGCATGTCCTTCAGATCTTCCTTCAGCCGACGAAGTGACCACGGGCAGTCCTCGCCGAGCTTGAGGATGTCTCGGCGTATGTCGCCGGCTGCCTCGCCGAAACGGTGCGGTTCTGGGAACAGGTCGCCGTCAAGCAGGCGGATGAAATGCGCGAACCGGTCGTCGTCGCCGTGATGTGGGGTGGCCGTCAGCAGCAGCAGGCTGTCGCACTGCTCGGAGAGACGCTCGGCAAGCTGATATCGCTTCGTGCGTACGATTTCGTCCTCGCGTCCCGACGCGCGCTTGGTGTAGGCGCTGCACTTGTGGGCTTCGTCGATGATGATGATGTCCCACCGCTGCCGCCATACGCGCTCGCGGACATCATCCTGCTTGGCGTAATCGATGGATGCGATGACCTGGTGCTCCCGCTCCCAGAGGTTCAGGAGTTGCCGCTGGTCGTTCGCCGAATGGATGATCTGAAACGGCTCGTTGAAAAAGCGCAGCAGCTCATCCTGCCACTGAATGGTGAGGGGCGCGGGGACGAGGATGAGACAACGCTCGATGGCCTTGCGCAGCTTGAGTTCCTTGATCAGCAAACCGGCCATGATCGTCTTCCCGGCGCCGGGATCGTCAGCAAGAAGAAATCGCAGACGTGGCTGCGGCAGCATCTTCATGTAGACCGCTTCAAGCTGGTGCGGCAGCGTCCTGATGCCGGAAAGGCTCACTGCGAACTGACGGTCGTAGGCGTAGGCGAGACGAATGCGGACAGATTCGACAAGGAGGCGCAGGCGGTTCGCATCCACGGGTTGAGAAGCCGGCTTCTCTCGTGCAGCTTCCGTACCGAGAAGCTCAACGGCCTCGTCAGGCGTGATGACCGCCTCCTCAAGTTCGCCGTTCGGCAGACGGACGCGGCACTCGCAGCCGGCGGATCCGTTGGCACCCAAGGGCCGCACATCCTCCAGGATAACCGGTGCGTCGAAGTGCCCGGGGAGAGACACGCGGTTCCCGATTCGCGCCGCAAGGGTATGCTCAACCATTGTGTGGATTGTTTCGTCCTATGGCGTCCGCCCTTCCCGACTTCGGCTTGTCGCCAAATGGTCCGTGTTGTTCTCGACCCACCCGTCTACCTGCGAAAGCCCGAAGCGGAACAACCGACCGATGCTGTGGGCAGGCATACCCTGCGTTCGACCCAGTGGTAAACCGTGTCTTTGGCTACTCCCTGGTGAGCGGCTACTTCAGTGAGCCCGACCCAAGGTTCCTCGGGGACCATGGTTCCACCGACATCGATTGACTGGAAGGCTCTATCGCCCCAAGCAGAATTATGCAGGGCAAGACACATATCGTCAAATCCGGCAAGCACAGGACCACTGCATTGCAGGACCTGGAGCGCTGATGCGGCAGGGACGGGGCATGCTCAAGGCGACCCGGGTTCTCTGCGTGCCGGTTTCAGTGGTCACTGCTGTGCGCGATGTCGGGCACGACTGTCCTGTCGCGCTGTGTCGGAGGCGCGTTCCGGGTGTTCCGCGCGGGGTCAGGAGCAACGGCTCATTCGCCGGGTGGGATGAGGATAGCGTCGAGTGCGTCCCGGGCGCGTGCGGCGTCATGCCGGTTGGCCGATCAGTCAAAGTGTCCGCCGTGAGCGCACGATGGCGGCGTTCCTCGGACAGGAAAGGCGGCGCGGCAGATGGCATGGATCCTGCAGCGGTCCTCGTCGCCGGTGAAGTCGCGTACGCAGTGAACTCGGTGGCCGGGTTGAGGGCCGCCGACTTCATGTCAGCACGGGCCAGGGGTGGCGAGGGGCGCTTCACCCCTGTCGTGAAGGGGTGGGAGTTCGTGGTGGAACGTGCCGCCGCACGCTCTGGTCATGTCGGCGATGCGGGCGACGATGGAAGACTCTCCCTTGAGGTGAATGTCGCGCCAGCCCAGGCGCAGGGCGAGCATGGCGTATCCGGCATCCGGACCGCAGTCGATCAGCGCACGCACGGAAAGGGTGCCGGCGCCCGCCTGGCGCATCATTTCCAGAAGATGGGCCGGTCCCAGCCGCGCACAGGCCCCCGGTGCGGTAACAAGCAGGATCTCCCGGTCGTGCCGTCGGGCTTGCGCCACGGCCGTGCGGGCTTCCTCCAGGGTTTCGACGACGCGGGGTGTCAGGCCGCCTCCAGCGCCACGAGTCCGGGCAGCGGTGTCCCTTCGAGCCATTGCAGGAAGGCGCCGCCCGCCGTGGAGACGTAGGAGAAACCGTCCGTGACGCCGGCACGGTTGAGAGCCGCTGCCGTGTCGCCGCCGCCCGCCACGGAGAAGACCGATCCGCTCCGCGACAGTTCGGCGATCGCGCGGGCGAGATCGACGGTCCCCCGGTCGAAGCCGTCGCGTTCGAACATCCCCATGGGCCCGTTCCAAACCACGGTCCTGCACCCTTCGACGAGGCGCGAGACTGCCGCCACGGTCAGTGGTCCGACATCGAGAATCCGCGCCTCGCGACCGATGGCATCAAGGTCGCAGGACACCGGCCGGCCGTCTTCCTCGACAACGGCATCGACAGGCAGGTGAATGGCATGACCACGATCGCGGGCCGATCTCATGATGCGATCGGCGGTGCCGGTCATGTCGATCTCGTGAAGCGAGGCGCCGATCCCGGTGCCCTGGGCGGCGAGGAAGGTGTTGGCCATGGCGCCGCCGACGACGAGATGATCCGCCCAGCGCGACAGATGATCCAGGATGGCAAGCTTGGTCGATACCTTGGCACCGCCGACGACGGCTGCAAGGGGGCGCACCGGATGACCGAGCGCCCGGGCAAGGGCGCTCACCTCCTCCTCCATGAGACGCCCGGCGCAGGACGGCAGCAGACGTGCCAGCGACGTGACCGAGGCATGGGCGCGGTGACTGACCGAAAAGGCATCGTTGACGTAGATGTCGCCAAGGGCGCCGAGGGCGCGGGCGAAGTCGCGGTCATCGCACTCCTCTCCCGGATGGAAGCGGAGATTCTCGAGCACGGCGACATCGCCCGGACCGGTCGAAGCGATGGTGTCCGCGGCGCTGTCGCCGATCGTGTCGGTGGCGAAGGCTACCGGACGGCCAAGGGCCTCCTCGACGGACGCGGCGACGGGAGCGAGCGACAGGGAAGGGTCGGACCTTCCCCCCGGCCTGCCGAGGTGGGCCAGAATGATCGTGCGGGCCCCGGTATGTGCCAGTTCTCGCACGGTGGCAAGGCTCCTTGCGATGCGTTCGCTTCCCGTGACACGTCCACCGTCGATGGGCACATTGAGGTCGAGGCGCAGCAGAACCCGCCTGTCGGCAGGACTGATGTCATCGAGTGTGCGGATGGTGCCCACGACCGGGCAGGGTGTTCTCCTAGAGGAACCGGGCGAGCGCCGCCGCCGTGTCGCTCATCCGGTTCGAGAACCCCCATTCGTTGTCATACCAGGAGAGCACCCTGACAAGGCGTCCGTCGATGACCTTGGTCTCGTCTAGATCGAAGATGGAACTCGCAGGGTTGTGGTTGAAATCACTGGAAACGAGTGGCTCGTCATTCACCGCAAGAACACCCTTGAGACGGCCGCGGGCCGCCTTGCTCACGGCACGGTTGACGGCCTTCACGGTGGTCTCCTCCTGTGCCTCGAACTTGAAGTCGACGAGACTGACATTGGGCGTGGGAACCCGGATCGACGTGCCGTCGAGCTTGCCTTCGAGTTCCGGCAGCACCAGGCCCACGGCACGGGCAGCACCGGTCGAGGTGGGAATCATGGACGCCGATGCGGCGCGTGCCCGACGCGGGTCAGCATGCAGGGTATCGACGGTTCTCTGGTCCCCGGTGAAGGCATGAATGGTTGTCATGAACCCGTGACGGATGCCGACCGCTCTGTGAAGCACGGCGGCGACCGGCGCCAGGCAGTTCGTGGTGCACGAGGCGTTGGAGACGACATCGTGCCCCTTGCGAAGCTTGCCGTGATTGACCCCGTAGACCACGGTGAGATCCGCACCCTGCGCCGGTGCGGAGATCAGGACCTTGCGGGCGCCGGCCTCGAGGTGCCGGGAGGCCTGCTCGCGGGAGGCAAAGGCGCCCGTGCATTCCATGACGACATCGATCTCGAGGTCGCGCCAGGGAAGCTGGGAGGGGTGTCGTTCCTGGAGCACGGCAACACGCCTTCCATCCACCTCGAGTGTCGTGCCGCGTGCCGAGACCTCACCCGGATAGATGCCATGAACGGTGTCGTACTTGAGGAGGTGGGCGTTGGCCTCGGCCGTGCCCAGATCGTTGATGGCCACGAACTCGACGTCGTCGCGTCCCGATTCCATCGCGGCGCGAAACACGAGGCGGCCGATACGGCCGAATCCGTTGATGGCAACGCGAACCGCCATACCTCACCTCCAGGACCAACGGGTCCCCCTGTCCTACCTGCTTCAAGGGCGGCCGGTCAACGCATCCCGCGTCAGAGGCGCTGTCTGACCGTCTCGACGACGGCATGAGGCGTGATGCCGAAGTGTTCGTAGAGCGCTCCGGCAGGCGCCGATTCTCCAAAACCGCTGACGCCGACAAACCCGCCTTCCTCGCCAATGATGTCCGTCCATCCGAAGGGCAGGGACGCCTCGACGGCAACGGTCGCGCGATCGCGCGGGATCAGGGCGGCGCGGTCGGCCGGAGTCTGGTTCCTGAAGAGTTCCTGGCACGGCATCGACACGATGCGCACACCGACCCCGTCATCCTCGAGAACGCGGCCTGCCTCGATGGCGATCGCGACCTCCGATCCACTGGCCACGATGGTGGCCCGATGCGCCGCCACGGCCTCGCGAATCACGTAGGCGCCCGCGCTGCAGGGATTGCCGGCAAGGGATTCATGCCTCGCCTGGGGAAGACCCTGTCGGGAGAGCGCGATCACCGACGGCGTCGTCTGTGACGTCAGGGCCAGTTGCCAGCACTCGGCGGTCTCGACGGCATCCGCCGGACGGTAGACATGGAGGTTGGGAATGGCCCTCAGGCTGGCGAGGTGCTCCACCGGCTGATGTGTCGGCCCGTCCTCGCCAAGTCCGATCGAGTCGTGTGTCATCACGAAGATGACACGCTGCCGCATGAGGGCGGCGAGGCGGATGGACGGACGACAGTAGTCGGTGAAGGCGAGAAAGGTCCCTCCGTAGGGGATGAGCCCGCCATGGAGGGCCATGCCGGTCATGGCGGCGGCCATCGCGTGTTCGCGGACTCCATAACGGACATAGGTTCCGGAATAGTTCCCGGCGGTGATGTCGGCCATCGCGCCCGTGCGCGTGTTGTTGGAGCCGGTGAGGTCTGCCGATCCGCCAATCATCTCGGGCAGCGCTCCGGTCAGGCAGTCAAGCGCCAGTTCACTTGCCTTGCGGGTGGCGACACGGACCGGTTCGGCGAGCAGGCGGGAGACATGCTCGGCCGTGACGTCGCGGACCCGGTCCACGACGTCGCCGGCCATGCGCCGCTCGAACTCCCGGCGCATGGTGACATCGAGTAAATCGAACTTTCGTTGCCACTCCTCGTGGAGAGGAGCGTTGCGTCGCCCCGCCTCTCTCCAGGAATCGAGAATGTCATCGGGAATGACAAAGGGGTCCGCTTCCCAGGCGAGTTCGCGGCGTGCGGCGGAAATCTCGTCCGCGCCCAGGGGAGAGCCGTGGGACGCCGCCGTTCCCGCCTTGCCCGGAGAACCGAAACCGATGACGGTGCGGCAGGCAACGAGACTTGGACGATCACTGACGAGGGCCCTTCCCAGGGCACCGGCGATCGCCTCGCCGTCATGACCGTCCACGCGTTCCACCGCCCAGTTCAGGGCCGTGAAACGCGCCAGGGTGTCATCGGAGACGGCCAGCGAGGTCGGCCCGTCGATCGAGATGCCGTTGTCGTCGAACAGCACGATCAGGCGGTTGAGCGCGAGGTGGCCGGCCAGAGAGGCGGCTTCGTGGCTGATTCCCTCCATGAGGCAGCCATCACCGGCGATCACCCAGGTCCGGTGGTCGACCACATCGCCGAAGCGGTCCGCCATGATCCTTTCACCCAGGGCCATGCCGACGGCGTTGGCGAAACCCTGGCCGAGCGGCCCGGTGGTGGTCTCTATGCCGGGACTGGCACCGTACTCGGGGTGGCCTGCCGTGCGGCTCCCCAGCTGCCTGAACCTGCGAATCTCGTCCAGGGTCATGTCGGCGTAGCCCGAAAGATGGAGCAACGCGTAGAGCAGCATGGATCCGTGGCCGGCCGAGAGAACGAAGCGGTCCCGGTCAGGCCATTGCGGATACCTGGGGTCGAACTTCAGAAATCTCGTGAAGAGCACGGTGGCAACGTCCGCCATGCCCATGGGCATACCGGGATGGCCACTGGATGCCGCCTCGACAGCGTCCATGGCAAGGGCCCTTATGGCGTTTGCCATCCTGCGTTGTGTCATCCGCTCCACCGACTGCCCGTCCATCAGGATCGTGACCCCCTCACTGCCTTCTCCATGCCTGGTGGCATCGCGACCCTACATAAGGAGTGGAGGGAACCGGAACAAGGTCCGCCATGTCCTGGCATTCTGCGATACCCATCTTTATCGGCATGCTCCATGGCGCTATTGTCGCCCCGACTTCGGACCAGGGGCGATCATGGCTTCACGGGACAAGACGTTGATGAGGCTGGACAAGGCCGTCACGCGACTGGAACATGCCCTCGACCTGTCGCAGGATGCACGTGAAGGAGTCGCGCAGGGCCGGTTTCAGGGGGAGCCCGGCGATGCCGGGGACAAGATCCGGAAACTGGAAGAGAAGCTGAAGACGGCCGATTTCCGCCTGGGGTCCGTGATCTCGGAACTGAAAACGATGTTGGAGCGCGGTGATGCCCCAGGTGACGGTGCTGATCAACGGCCATGAGTACGAGGTGGCCTGTGGCGAGGGACAGGAAAGACGGACCTGCGAACTTGCCGACTATGTTGACAGCAAGGTGAAGGAACTCGTCGGCCAGCTCGGCAATCTCGGCGATCAGCGCTTGCTGCTTCTGGCATCGCTTCACCTTGTCGATGAACTCTGGGATTACCAGGAGGCTGGAGGCAGCGGGACAACGAAGGCCCTCGATTCGCGCCGGGCCGTTGCCATCGATGCGCTGGCGGAGCGGATCGAGTGCGCTGCCCGGCGTATCGAAAGCGGCACGTGACGCCCGGTCCGGCCAGCCCCGCAGCGCACCGCGCGCGAAGGCTCCGCGGCGACATCGCGAGATTCCCTGTATCCATCGGCGGATGACCGGTTCTATAAGGGGACCGGGGCGGATGTCTGTCCGGCAGGTTGTCACATCAATCCCCGGAGCCAATGCACATCATCCGGGAGCTGTCCCTGGCGGGGGTGTGCCTCCGTCATCACGGCGCCCACCTGCATACGCAGGCCACGGAGGAGTGCCCATGGGACGACGGTGCGGGTGGTGCCGCCCCTGATGGACGAGAAGGCGCTGCAGCGAAGGCGCTGCATGGAGATGAGGAAGCGGCTTCATGCCTCCGTCGTCGATGCCGGCGAGAGGGCGTGCCGTCACTTCCTGTCCGCGATCGGATTTCCGGTCGGCGCCGCCGTATCCGCCTACATTCCGGTCGGTTCCGAGTTCGACGTCCTGCCGCTTGCCAAGGCAGCCCATGCCGGCGGGCACGAGGTCGGCATGCCCGTGGTCGTGGCAAGGAACCGGGCCCTGGCGTTTCGGTCCTGGACCCCGGACGACAGGCTGGAGCCCGGGGTCTGGAACATTCCCGTCCCGCCCGTCGGTGCACCGCCCGTTGTCCCGCAACTTCTGCTCGTGCCGATGCTGGGATTCGATTCGAGGGGATATCGTCTGGGCTATGGTGGCGGGTTCTACGATCGCACGCTTCACGGGCTGAGATGCATTGGCCGGGCGGTCACCGCCGTGGGTGTGTGCTATGCCGGCCTTGAGGTCGACGCAGTGCCCCGCCAGTCCCATGATGTCCGCCTGGACTGGATCGTGACCGAAGAAGGTGCGCGTTCAACCGCAGCCCAGGCATGACCGTCCCCGGGGAAGAAGCGAAATGACCGACGCTGCAGCAACGAGAATCGTCAGTGATTTCCCGTGTCATGTGAAGGAGATCGAGCATGTCTGGATCCCCATGGCCGACGGGGTTCGGCTGTCGGCGCGCATCTGGATGCCCGACGATGCCGAAGACAACCCGGTGCCTGCAATTCTCGAGTACATCCCCTACCGCAAGCGCGATCATACACGCGCCTGGGATGATCCCCGCCACCGTTACTGGGCGGGGCACGGCTATGCCTGTGTGAGGCTCGACATACGCGGCACCGGGGAGTCGGAAGGTCTCATCGCGGATGAGTATGCACCCCAGGAACAGGACGATGCCGTGGAAGCGATCGCCTGGATTGCCGCCCAGCCCTGGTGCAGCGGCCGTGTCGGCATGACGGGCATCTCGTGGGGCGGCTTCAACAGCCTGCAGGTGGCGGCGCGCCGGCCCCCGGCCCTGAAGGCGATCATCACCCACTGTTCGACCGATGACCGCTACAGCGACGATGTGCACTACATGGGTGGGTGCGTACTGCTCGAGAACTTCTTCTGGGGTTCGGCCTATCTGATGCTCATGGCGCGCTCCGGCGATCCGTTGATCCAGGGGGAGAGATGGCGGGATCAGTGGCTGGAGAGACTGGAGAACCAGGAACCGGTCGCCGCCACCCTGTGGCTCGCCCACCAGCGGCGGGATACCTACTGGAAACACGGATCGGTCTGCGAGAACTGGTCGGACATCGATTGTGCGGTCTACGCCGTGGGGGGCTGGAACGATGGTTACTCGAATGCCGTGCCACGCATGCTCGAGAATCTTGACGGTCCGGCCAGAGGACTCATCGGTCCGTGGGGCCACAAGTACCCCCAGGACGCCATTCCGGGCCCCTCCACCGGATTCCTTCAACATGGCCTGCGCTGGTGGGATCACTGGCTGAAGGGCGGGGACCCGGAATTCGCGGATCAACCTCGACTGACCGTCTGGCTTGACGAATTCCAGTCGCCGGACGCCTGCCTGGCGCAGTCGAAGGGACGCTGGGTGAGTGAGACCGCCTGGCCGTCACCCGACATCACTGTCCGCACTCTTTTTCTCAATGCCGATGGGCTGGGAATGGCGGCCGGTCCGCGAGTTGCCATGGACCACCGATCTCCGGAGACCGTCGGTGTTGCCGCCGGCAGCTGGTGCCCCTACGGGCTTGGCGGTTCGAGCCCCGACCTGCCGCTCGACCAGCGGGAGGACGATGCCGTGTCGCTCATGTTTGACGGAGAACCCCTCGAGGAGCGACTGGAGATCCTCGGGGCGCCGGAACTCGTGCTTGAGGTCGCGGTGGACCGTCCTCAGGCGATGGTGGTGGTGCGGCTCAACGATGTCGCGCCGACCGGAGAGTCCATGCGTGTGACGTGGGGGGCGCTCAATCTCTCGCACGTCCGCGGTCATGGGGAACCATCGCCGATGACACCGGGAGAAACGGTAACGGTCCGCCTCAAGCTGAACGACTGCGCTCACGCCTTTCTTGCCGGACACCGGGTTCGGGTCGCCATCTCGACGAGCTACTTTCCCGTCGTGTGGCCGGCGCCGGAACCCTTCACCCTTTCGCTCACCGGCGGCGCCGGGAGCAGGCTGATGCTGCCCGTCCGCCCACTGCGGGACGTTGATGATCCGGAGGTGGTTTTCGGCGAACCCGAGATGGCGCCGCTTCCCGACATGACGATCCTGGTGCCTCCCTCGTCATCGAGGAAGGTCGAGCGGGATGTCGCGAGCGGCGAACAGGTGATGCGTCTGGTGGAGGACGGCGGCGTCTGCCGCCTCGAGGCCATCGACATGGAATGCGCCGACGGCACCAGGTTCGAGTACCGCATCACGAAGGGTGATCCCCTTTCGGCACGGGCCGTCTGGCACTGGTGGAGCCGCCGCAGCCGGGGCGACTGGGATGTCGGCGTCAGGGTGCGGATGGAAATCAGATCGTCGGCAGACATCTGGCATGTGATCAGCGATCTCGAGGCCTTCGAGGGACACCGGCGGGTCTGTTCGCGTTCATGGAATCACGACATTCCGAGGGATCATTGCTGAGCGGCGAGTCCGGCCAGCATGGTCTTCTCGACAGCCGTTGCCCTCTCGAAGACCATCTCCTTCCAGGCGCCTGTATCGGGATAGAAGCAACGCCGGATCTCCGCCTTGATGGCGCGGCCAGGATCCGAGTCGGGGTCCCCGTGGTTGTGGAGCCAGCAGTCCGCCATCAGGGATTCCAGGACCTCGTCAAGGGGTGATGTGCCGTATTCCAGGGTCGCCATGGTGAGACTGGCGCGGTCTGCAGCCCTGGCCACCGCGAGGTTGTTGGTGCCGGTGAGCGGTGCGGAGACCGAACTGCCGTCACTGGTCGATGTCACGGCGCCATCACCGAACCAGTCGACCAGGCGCCGATGACCGGATTCACCGGTCTCGTGATCCGAAATCAGCTCGCCGACGCCAAAGGGACCCAAACCGGTGTGGTAGTCGAGGAATGCAACGTGACGAGCGCCTGCAGCATGGCGGCGGACGATGGAGGTAAGCGTAGTGGCCGACCAGGAGGGGGCCGATCCGCCGTAGAACAGGCCGGAGGGATGACTGTACTGGCCGGTCGAAATGGCGCCCTGCAAGGCCATGTCCCCCCAGCGTTCACGGTAGGTCTCCATCGCTGCACGACACGCGGCTCTCGATTCGGCGGTCCACGCATCCGGACACAGAGCCTCCTTCAGCGCCTCGTAGCCTTCGTTGGTGGCGTAGGGCTGTTCGTGGTCGACATGATTGCGGTTGAGATCGATGTTCTCGTGGGTCACGCGGCGCAGCCAGGAAAATCCGAAGGGATTGATCGCGTGGATCAGGACAACGGCAAGATCGTCATGACGATCGTCGTAGAGGCCTGATGCAAGGCCGCCGGTCTGAACTCCCGAGCCGCAGAAGCCCTCGACACCGTGGGTGGCCGACATGGTCATGAAGACCCGCCCTGCGTCATCGGGACCCAGGCGCGCGACATCCGTGGCGAGGATCTCGCCGTCCCGGCCTCGCCTGGGGTGGAGGAGCCGGTCGACACGCGCACCACACATGAGGCAGGCATCGAGAAAGGCCTGACGCGCTTCGCGATAGGTCGCCGAAAAGAACTGTTCAGGATGCATCGCCGGCCCCGGTGCTGCTGTCGAGGGGATCGCACGGTAGCACCTCCCCCTGCCGGCGATCACGCGTTTTCCCGACGTGCTCCCTGACGCAGTCGATGGCCTGGTCCAGTGTGAGCCTTCGGACCTCCATCCCTTCCGGAAAGGCGCTCGCCATGCGTGGTGGCAGGCGCGGATCGAGGAGCACGAAGACGCCGCGGTCATCCATGCGTCTCACGAGGCGGCCGAAGGCCTGGCGCAACCTCAGTCGCGTGATGAGGTCGCTCCACTGCAGGTCCCCGAACGCGGCATGTCGTGCCCGGTGCAGCAGACTCGGCCGTGGCCATGGCACCCGGTCAAAGACGATGAGACGCAGGGAGCGACCGGGAACATCAACGCCGTCGCGGACGGCATCGGTGCCGAGCAGGCAGGAATCCTCCTCGGCGCGAAAGATGTCCACGAGGGTTCCAGTGTCCATGGCGTCGACGTGTTGTGCGTAGAGAGGCAGCCCTGCCTCCTGGAGGGGAAGGGCAATGCGCTGCTGGACACGTCTCAGGCGTCTGATGGCCGTGAAGATTCCGAGGCCACCTCCACCGGAAGCCATGAAGAGATCGCGAAAGGCGATGCTGACCCTCACCTCGTCCTGGCGCGGCACGTCCGAGACCACGATCACCCGGGTGAGTTCCGGGTAGTCAAACGGGGAGGAAATGGCGCAACAGGTCGGAGGATCGGCGAGGTGGCGCAGACCGGTCCGCAGGCCGGCCGTGAGCCAGGAGCCTTGCCCTGTCCGGGGGTGGTCACGCGCATCGCGCAGTGTTGCCGAGGTGATGACGATGCCATGGGTTTTCGAGGCGACATGCTCGGCGAAGGGCAGGCCGGGATCGATCCAGTGACGGTGCATGCCCATGTCGAACTCGCGACCGTCAATGCGGTTGATGGACAGGCAGTCGTGGTACTCCGCAGGGGTCTCCGCGCCCAGAGCCTCGAGCATGTGACGCCACTCGGCGACGACGTCGACACCGCGCAGGCGGATGCCCCGCATCGTCGCCTCCATGCGCTGTAGCGTGTTCTCCTCGAGACCGTCCTTCAGGCGGACCAGTTCCTCGCCCAGATGTCCGATGAGATCCGCCAGGGGCCGCTCGAGGGTGCCCAGCGATGCGTGCAGGTCGACGGCCGCTGCGAGGAGTGGTTCAGGAGGGTGATCGGCCAGGCATTCCAGACTGTAGTGGCTGCGGGCGTCCCCGGTCCGATCCAGCACCTGGCGGCGCACCAGGAAGAAGAAGGCTTCTGCCGTTCCGGCCGGGGCGCCGGCGGCGAACCGCTCCAGCCAGCCCGGCGCCGGCAGGGCGGTGGCGGCGCGCGCGATATCGGCGATGAGCGCGCGACCTTCGTCACCGAAGAGATCGCGCACCCTCTGCATGAGCCCGCGAGCCCGCGACTGGCGGCTCCCCGCTCCGAGCAGCCAACGGCGCAGGTCCTCCGTCTCGCGGCAGGTGAGTTCGGTGGCGAACACCCTGTCTGCAGCATCAAAGAGATGGTGCCCTTCATCGAAGACGTAACGAGTCGGGGCATGAGGATCGCCTTCGCCGCTGTGCCATGCCTGAAGAAGGCTGAGCGCATGGTTGGAGACGACGATGTCGGCATGGTGCGCCCGGCGCACCGACCCTTCGATGAAGCACTTCCGATAGTGATCGCAGGCGCTGTAGATGCACTCGCCGCGGCGGTCTGCGAGGTCCATGGTTTGCCGGTGCCCGAGCAGTTCGAGAAGCCAGCCGGGCAGGGAGCCGCCCTGCATGTCGCCATCGGACGTGGTCTGTATCCAGCGTCCGATGAGACCGAGACGGACCGTGTCCTCGAGCGAACCTCGGTGACGATTGACCGCATGGGCGAAATTGAGCAGACACAGGTAGTTCTCGCGGCCCTTGCGCACCACGACTCGCCGCCGTCTGGCCTCGCCCTCCGGAATGAGCCGGTCGAGTTCCTGGTTGATCTGGCGCTGCAGGTTCCTGGTATAGGTGCTGATCCACACGGTGCCGCGGTTCTTTTCCGCCCACAGGCTGGCCGGTGCTATGTATCCGAGGGTCTTGCCCACGCCCGTGCCTGCCTCCGCCAGCACCGCGCCGACCGCACCCGGCTCCCGGCGCGGGGCAAAGCCGGGGATGAGCGATTGTGCATACCGGACCTGTTCCGGCCTGTCTTCTGCATCCACTCCGAGAAGCGCCACCAGTCGCGATGCCACGTCGTCGCTGGCGATGGCATCGGTGCGTGGTGGCGGCCGCGGTTCCGTCTCCGACCATTCCTGGCGAGCGGACCAGACATCGAGGCTGCCTTTCACACCCGACCCGAGATCCAGTGCCGCAGCGACATCGCCTGCCCATGGCCAGGCGCTGTGGACCATGACGGCCGCGATGGCGTTCGCCTCGTCCCTCTTCTCTCGATCGAACGCCGCCAGTTCGTCGAGCAGAAGGGCGGCACAGGTCCGCAGGGCCATCGCCTGATCAGCCATGTCGCGGGGCAGGCCGGCGCCGAGTGCTCGGGCAACGCCGAAGGGTGTGGGGACGGCAAAGGACCCCGGGCGAACGAATGCGAGGACTTCCAGGATGTCGTAGGCCGGCAGGTGGCGGGTTCCGGTGCGCCCGCCGGTGGCCACGGCATGACACACCAAGGGCACGCCGCCACGCTTCCACCTCCGGCCGGCCTCTTCGCGGTCGATTTCCTCGATGACACCGTCAGCGGTCAGCCAGACGGCGCTGGCAGCACCCGCCACGAGTGTCGGCGCCTCGGCCCAGGTCATGACGCGGTCAGTCACATGCGAGCTTGCCGCGGATGAGGGCGAGGGTTTCGCGGCGTCCGTAGAGAGCCATGAAACTGCCGAACCGCGGCCCGGAGGGCTGGCCGAGAAGGACCTCGTAGAGGGTTGCGAACCAGGTTCTCAGGGGTTCGAACCCATGGTCCCGTCCGGTCGCATAGGTCTCGCTCTGGAAATCCTCGCCGGTTGCCGTTTCCGGAAGTGTCTCCAGCCGGTCGGCGAGGTCCGCAAGAGCATCCCGTTCCTTGTCGTCCGGTACGCGGTAGTGCTTCTGCTTCCTCACCACATCCCGGTAGTAGTGGACGGCGAGGCGCGCCAGGCGGTCGAGCAGGGGATGGGTTTCAGGTGAGGTTCCGGGAAGGTAGCGGCTGATGAAACCCCACAGGATGGCCTCGTCGTCCGCATTGCAGACACTGGCGAGATTGAGAAGCACCGCATAGGAAAGAGGCTGATTCTCGGTTGGCGGGTCGCCGGCGTGAACGTGCCATGCCGGATTGGCAAGGCGCTCATCCTGATCCTGCCGGCGGTAGAGTTCGAGGTGCCGCGCATGCTCGTCGACGTGACGCGGGATGACGTCGAAATAGAGACGCTTGGCCGTGCGCGGCTTGGTGTACATGAAGAGAGCGAGGCTTTCCGGCGTACCGTAGCGCAGCCACTCGTCGATGGTGAGGCCGTTGCCGCGGGATTTGGAGATCTTCTCGCCGTTCTGGTCAAGGAAGAGTTCGTAGTTGAAACCCTCCGGCGGCGTGCCACCGAGCGCCCGGCAGATTCGTCCCGAAATGGTCACCGAATCAATCAGGTCCTTGCCGGCCATTTCGTAGTCGACGCCCAGGGCATGCCAGCGCATGCCCCAATCCGGCTTCCAGTTGAGCTTGCAGTGCCCTCCCGTGACCGGAACCTCTGCCTTGGTGCCATCCTCATCCTCGAAGACGATCGTTCCCTTTCCGGGATGGCGCTCGAGGAGAGGCACGTAGAGGACCCGGCCGCTCGAGGGAGAGATCGGCAGGAAGGGCGAATAGGTCTTGCGCCGCTCCTCCCCGAGGGTCGGCAACATGATCTCCATGACGGCGTCGAACCGCTCGAGGACGCGCATGAGGGCGTCGTCGAAGGCGCCTGACCGGTACATTCGGGAGGAACTCACGAACTCGTAGTCGAAACCGAAACGGTCGAGAAAGGACCTCAGCATCGCGTTGTTGTGGTCCCCGAAGCTCGCATGGCTGCTGGCGAAGGGATTGGGAATCCTCGTCAGCGGCTGGCCGATGTGACGCGCCATCATCTCCTTCTTGGGGACATTGTCCGGCACCTTGCGCAATCCGTCCATGTCATCGGAGTAGGCGAAGAGACGCGTCGGCACGTCGGACATCTGCGAGAAGGCATGGCGGACCATGCCGGTGCGCACGACCTCGCCGAACGTGCCGATATGGGGCAGGCCCGATGGTCCGTAGCCCGTCTCGAACAGCACATGGTCCTTTGCCGGAGTGCGGCCGGCGAGCCGTCCCAGGAGTTTCCGCGCCTCCTCGAACGGCCAGGCCCTGATGGCGCGGGCCCGTTCCTGCGACAACTCCGCCAACGAAGATCCTCCCCGAACGGTGCCCTGAAACCTATGTCCGGGCGGCAGGGTGCGCAAGGCCGTCTCCGGAAGGGGCCTGCGTGACGGCTCCTGGCACCGCCGCTCGGCAGGGGTTGTGCCGGTCACGCCTGTCGGCCGGTTCCCTCAGAAGAATGCCAGGCGGTCCCGGGCAAGACCGGTACGCAGAAAATCGGCGAAGGCCCGTGCGGGCGGTGACATCTCAACCGCCATGGCCCAGGCCAGGCCCACATCCATGGTCGGCACGTGACTGGCAAGGGGCACAGCCTCGACGCGCCGCCCTTCGAGGGACCAGGGCCTGTAGACCATGTCGGAGAGTATGGTGACGCCCATGCCGTTGGCCACCATGGAGCGCACGGCCTCGACCGACGAGGTGCGCATCAGTGTATTCGGACGACAGCCGGCCTGGTGCCAGTAGCGTTGTGTCGTGTTGGACCCCTCATCGACGGTGAGCATGATGTAGGGTTCCTTCGCCACATCCCTGAACTGGATGTCGTCCTTCTTGAGGAGATGATGGCTCGTCGGGACCCACAGGCGTCGCGGCGACCGAAACAGGGTTTCGAAATCCAGCCCTTCCTGATCGACGATGTTGGACGTCAGCACGACAGCGATATCGTATTCGCCCGAGGCCAGGCCGGCCTCGATCTCCGAGCGGGTCGTTTCCAGGGGTTGCAGGTCGATGTGCGGATAGGCGCGCGAAAAGCGTTCCAGATAGGCGGGAAGGAAGTAGCCCGCGATCGTGTAGGTCATGGCCAGTCGCAGGAGCCCGTCGAGTTGAGAGAGCGTGTTGCGTGGAGCGCGTACTGCCTCGTCCACCGCCGCAAGGACGCGACTGGCATGTTCAAGGAATATGGTGCCGTTGTGTGTGAGCGTGACTCCGTGCACGCGCCGCTGGAACAGGGCGCAGCCAACGATGTCCTCAAGCTGCCTGACGGCCGTGGTGACGGCGCTCTGGGAGACGCTGAGTTCCCTTGCCGCTCGGGAAATCTGCCCGGACCGGGCGGCGGCGATGAAGTAGCGCATCTGGCGAAGGGATGGTTCCATCAACCAATCCGATAACGTTGTTTGTTTTTCTTGTTGACCGGAGAGCAAGCCATGCAACAGAATCCCTGGCAACATGCTCAATACAAACAATTAAACGAAAACCATCTCGTGTCAACCAGGCTGATGATATCTGGTTGGAGCATAATGTATCAGAAAACACGGCATTTGCCATGACAATGGCCGTAGCCTCAGGATTCCCTCGCGCACTGCGATCCAGTGCAGAGGGCCCGATCGTCGGGGCCGCAACCCTTGGGAGCAGAGAGCTATGGACGCTCATGTTCCCTGCCTGCCATAATCGGCAGGAACAAGGCAGGAGTTGAATCAATCAGGGGAGAGAAGAGATGAACGATTCCAGGAACGAATACACTCGGCGTGACGCGTTGAAGTCCGGAATGGCCGCAGGCGCTGCCCTCGGTGTTGCGGGACTTGGGGGGTTGACCGTCCTGGACCAGGCTGCGGCAACAGAGCGCATGCCCTGGGATGATCTGCCCGAGGGAGAAATGGCCGAGGCCACCGGACTTCAGTTGCGTACCATCGGGCTTGGCGTGTCGGTACAGGACCGATTCTTGAACGAGTTTGCTCGCCGCAGTGGTCACAGGACCGTTGGCAAAGTTGCCGGCCTGACCCCGATGATTACCGAATGGCTGGCCGGTGGCTACCGCAACTACGACACCAACGAGACCAACGCCAATCGCAATGCCGCACTCTGGAACGCCGGGTTGCTTCAGCCGATTCCGGTCGAGAAAGTCACGCCGTGGAAGGATGCGCGTGACCTCTATACAAGCGACCAGGCGCTCGGTTACGACGCCGAGACGGGCTGGCCGCTTGCCGAGATCTGGGTTGATCCGTCGACCCAGAAGGAGTTCAAGCTTGTGCCGCAGTTCTTCAATTGCGACTCGATCGGCTATCGCATGGACCTGATAGGCGGCGATATCGACAGCTGGGGTGCGCTTGTTGACCCGAAATTCAAGGGCAAGGTCGGAATTTTCAATGACAGTCTTCTGACGCCCGGCTGGTGTGCGGGTTATCTGAAGAAGAATGGCCTCGCGAACATCAACAGAACCGGCAACATGACCCATGAAGAGGTCGATACGGTGATCGAGTTCCTGATCGAGCGCAAGAAGGACGGACAGTTTCGCGCGATCTGGGAAGACTACGGCCAGTGCGTGAACCTCCTGGCCTCCGGTGAAATCTGGCTGGCGGATGCCTGGAACCCGGTTGTCGAGGACGTCAAGAAGCAGGGGGTCGTCTGCAAGTACGCCTTCCCGAAGGAAGGCTTCACGGCCTGGTTCCACGGCGTTGCGGTTGCCAGGGACACGCCGAACCTGGATGCGGCGATCGACTATGTGAACTTTTGCCTGGAGGGCTGGTGGGGCGCGCAGGTGGCGCCACAGGGCTACTACTCGCCGACGACCAGCTGCGAAAACTATCTCAGGAACAGCAGGGCCACCGATCCCGAGGGCGAGTTCAACGACTATGACTGGTGGTACAACGGCGGAGCCAGCGAAGAGCCCAAACCCGGCTGGCCAATCCGTGGTCGCGACACAGGTTCCTTTGCCAGGCGCTGGAGCAACATCATGCACTGGATGGTGTGGCCGGACGATCCTGACTACTATGCCGAACGCTGGAACGACTTCCTGGCGGCCTAAGCGCGACGCCGTCCCGTATCTCGGGATCACGGGGAGTCTGGCGGGTCGCCACCTGAGCGGCCCGCCAGCGGCAAGCGACACCAGCGCCCGGTCATGGTGAAGACTCGAGCCCTGCACGGCACAGCCGCCGCGAGCGGCATGTCATCGGTGGGCAGGCACTCGTTGCTTGCGCGTCATCCGGTCCTTGGCAGCTGGCTTCTCGTCTTGCCCGGCACCCTCTGGATGGCAACGTTCGTCGGTGTACCGCTTGGCAGCATTGTCCTGTTCAGCTTCTGGAAATCCGGATTTGCCGGTCTTCGACCGGACTACAACCTGACGAACTATTCCAAGATCCTGACCAGCGACACCTTCTGGAGCATCACGCTCTGGACATACGAAGTCATTCTGATGGCCCTCGCCGGGGTCGTCATGCTGGCCTATCCGGCCGCCTACTTCATCTGGCGTGTCATCAAGGACGAACGCTGGAAGACCGGCATCATCCTTCTCTGCATCGTGCCGTTCTGGACCAGTTATCTCACCCGCACAATTACATGGCTGCCGATGTTCGGTCGCGAGGGTGTGGTCAACTCGGTGCTGCTGTGGCTCGGCGTGATCCGTGAGCCGATCGAACTCTTGCTCTATACGCCTTACTCCATGATGTGGGGGCTCTGGTTTCTGTTCATCGTGTTCATGATCGGTCCGGTCTACTACAGCATGCGGCGGATCGACGAGGACGTCATGTCCGCCGCCGCGGTTCTCGGCGCCAATCCCATGCGCACCTTCTTTCTCGTCGTCCTGCCCCTGACCAGGCCTGGCCTCATGGCGGGCTCACTCTTCGTCGTGGTTCTTGGCATGGGCGAGTTCTTTACCGAACGGGTGATCGGTGGTGCCCAGAATCCGATGCTTGCAGGGCTGATTTTGCGCCAGATCGACATTTTCCAGTGGGCGTCGGCCTCGGCGGTTGCGGTGGTCCTGACGATCCTGACGCTGGCGACGGTCGCCCTGATGCTTCGTTTCTTCGATCTGCGGAAGGTCTAGCGACGTGATCCCGAGTTTCCAGAAACTGACCCGGCCAATCGCGTACCTGTACCTGAGCTTCATCCTGATGGTGCTCTACTTTCCCTTCGTCATCATGACCATCCTCTCGTTCCAGGGTCCGCGCGGTGGACATACCTTCCCGATGCGTGACACCAGCACGATCTGGTACTGGAAGCTGTTCAATCCCGGAAAGCTGACCGAGTACAGCGACGTCGGGGAGTTTCTCGGCGACTATCTGGGCGCCTTGCAGCGGTCGTTGCTGCTTGCCCTGATCACGCTGGTCATTTCCACCGTTTTCGCATTGATGGCGGCGCAGGCCTTCCGCCGCGGCTTTCGGGGCTCGAACGGGATCTTCTATCTCTGGCTCCTTGGCATCATCGTCCCCGGCATCACGGTCAGCCTCGGGTCCGCTCTGATCGTCCAGTCACTCGACATCGTGCCGCATTGGCTCACCACGGGGCTCGCGGTTCATGTCGTCTGGACTCTGCCGTTCTCGCTGGTGGTTTTCCTGATGTTCTTCAACCGGTTCGATTCCTCGCTCGAGGATGCCGCGCTCACGCTCGGGGCGACCCACTGGCAGGCCTTCCGTCATGTGACCCTGCCCCTGATGCAGCCTGCTGTCCTGACCTCCATGCTGTTCGCCTTCACGCTGTCGCTTGACGAGTTCCAGCGCAGTCTCCTGATCACCGGAAACGAGCAGACCCTGCCGGTCATGGTCATGGCTTCGGTCACGACCCGGGTCACGCCGACCCTCTATGCCCTGGGCACGTTGACGACTCTGCTCTCATTCCTGGTGGTTGGTGGCTACCTTGTGCTCATGACGCTTTCCCTGCGCAGGAGCCGACGTGCCGACATGGTCTCCCGATAGAAGGCACTGCGAGAGGAACAGGCGATGAAAGAGACAGGAGCCGTATCGGGCTCGCACGGGCAGCGCATCGACCCCTTCCTCATGTCAGTCCTCGCGAGCCGCTTTGAGGCCATCATACGGGAAATGACCAACACCGTGATGAAGGCCAGCCGTTCGGCAGTGATCAAGAATGCCCGTGACATGTCCTGCGGACTTCTGACCTACGACCACCGCCTGGTCTCGGTCGAGGAAGGTATCCCGATACATATCACGGCGCTCGGTCTGACGACGCAGCCGATCACCGAGTTCTTTGACGATATCGAGGAGGGTGATGCCTTCATCAACAACTGCCCCTACACGGGAACCACGCATCATGCCGACATGACCCTCTGTGTTCCGGTCTTTGTCGATGGCGAACTCTTGTTCTGGGCCCTTTCCAGATCACACCATGCCGACGTTGGTGCCCCGCTGCCGACCACCTATCTGCCCTACGCGCGGACGGTTTACGAGGAGGGCATGCATTTTCCCTGTGTGCGCATTCAGAGGAACTATGAGGATATCAAGGACATCGTCCGCATGGGTCTGATGAAGATTCGGGTGAACAACATCTGGTACGGAGACTATCAGGCCCAGGTAGGCGCCTGCCGGACCGGTGAGCGTCGGCTGAAAGAGCTGGTTGCGCGCTACGGCAGGGAGGTCATCGGCACCTTCGTCGACGAGTGGATCGAATACGGCAAGCGCCGCGCGATCGCGGCCATCCGGGAGTTCCCGAAAGGCACCTGGACTTACGAGACCAGGCACGATCCGGTACCTACCGTTGCGGACGACGGCGTGCCGGTCCGGGTTTCGGTGACGGTTGATCCGGATGAGGGCAAGATTACGGTTGATGCGCGCGACAACATCGACTGCGTCGATGGCGGAATCAACCTGACCGAAGCGACTTCGTCCGGCTCCTGTCGGATCGGGGTGTTCTACAATCTCGATTCAACGATTCCGCACAACGAAGGCAGCGCCAGCCGCATCGAGGTCCTGTTGCGCGACAATTGTGTTGTGGGACGACCAAACTACCCGGTCGGCACTTCTGTCGCGACCACCAACGTCAATGATCGCCTCGTCACGGCCGTCGCCAGTTGTTTCGCACAGATGGGCAAGCCTTTTGGCATGGCTGAAGGCGGTTACATGCAGCCGATCGGCATGGCGGTTATCTCGGGGATGGACTCGCGAAAGGACAACCAGCCCTACGTCAACCAGATGTTCATTGGCTATGCGGCCGGGCCGGGGTTGCAGGACCATGACGGCTGGATCACCTTCTGCGGAGCGGACAACGGCGGCATGATCGTTCTCGATTCCGTGGAAATCGACGAATCCATGTATCCCATCGTCGTCGAGGGCCGTTGGCTCGAAAAAGACACTCTCGGTTGCGGCGAGTACGACGGCGCTCCCGGCACCAAGTTGATCTTTGGGCCGATCGCAGACGACGACGTCACAGTCATTTATTGCAGCGACGGCGAAGTGAACCCCGCAAAGGGTGCATTGTCCGGCCTGGACGGCGCGCCGGCACTGAATTTCCATCGCTCGGCGGACGGTACGATCAAGAAGCTTCCTGGCTTTCATCAGGTCGTTTGCCGGCCGGGCGAGGCTGTCGTCTCGGTGACCGGTGCCGGCGGCGGCTACGGCGAGCCGTTCGACCGCCCGCCCGGCAAGGTCGCCGCGACCGTCAATCGGGGCTGGCTCAGCCCCGAGCGCGCGAGGGAAGTCTACGGAGTCGCCTTGAAACTGGCTGACAACGGTGTCGACTACGTGGTGGAAGAACCCGCCACGGCTGATCTGCGTGCGGCGCGGAGAGCACCGCGATGAGTTACAGCCTTTGCATCGACATCGGCGGAACCTTCACTGATTGCGTGGTCGCAGACGAAGCGGGTGCATTGCACATATTCAAGTCGCCATCGACGCCGGATGCCTTCGAGCGAGGCTTCATCGATGTCCTGGCGATTGCCGCGGAGTTCTACGGCCATGATCTGAAGGGCTTTCTCGGTCAGGTCCGGTCAATCGTCCACGGCTCCACGGTGTCGACCAACGCCCTGGTCGAGGGCAAGACCAGACCGGTCGGTTTCATCACCAACGAGGGATTCCCGGACATCCTGACCTTGCGGGAGGCGCCGCGGAAACGATCGTTCGAATGGCGTCTGAACTTCCCGGAACCCTACGTTCCACGCAGCCGGACCCGTACGGTGCGTGGCCGCATCGCGGCAGACGGCAGCGAATTGGTGCCGCTCGAGGAACGCGATGTCATGGCGGCGGTCGCCCACTTTCGCCGGCTCGATGTCGAGGCGATCGGCGTCTGTCTGCTCTGGTCGGTCGCCAACGGCGCACACGAACGGCGCATCGGCGAGATCATCCATGCCGAATGGCCGGGAATTCCGGTGACGCTCAGCCACGAACTCAACCCGATCCCCCGGGAATACCGGCGGGCCATCTCGGCAGTGATTGACGCCAGTCTCAGCCCGATCGTCAGTTCCTACGTCGAGGTCCTGCAAAAGGCACTGGAAGAGAACGGATACAGGCGAGAGCTGCTCATGGGCAACTGCGTCGGCGGCATGATGCCACCCGAGGAGATTGTCGGCAAACCGATCTACAGCGTCATGTCCGGCCCGACCCTCGCCCCCATCGCGGCGCAGCATCTGACCGACGAGCCCGATGTCATTGTCGGCGACATGGGTGGCACGACTTTCGACGTTTCAGCGATCCGTGGTGGACAACTCGTGGTCACGCCGGAAGCGATGATCGGCAAGGACATGCTCGGCATCCCCAAGGTCGACGTACGCTCGATCGGCGCTGGTGGCGGAAGTATTGCCTGGGTGGATGTTGGCGGACTTCTGCGCGTCGGACCGCAGAGCGCTGGAGCGCGACCGGGCCCTGCCTGCTATGGTCTGGGTGGGACCGATCCCACTGTGACCGACGCCAACGTGATCCTCGGGATCATTGATCCCGACTATTTCCTGGGTGGACGCATCAAGCTGGACAGGGCGGCCGCAGAAGGGGCGGTCGCCGAAATCGCCGAACGGCTTTCGATCGGGCTGATCGATGCGGCCTATGCGGTTCATACGACCAGCAACCACAACATGATCACCGCGATCGAGGACATCACGATCCGTGAGGGAATCAATCCGCGCGACAGCTATCTGGTCTGTGGCGGCGGAGCCACGGCCTGCCACATCGGTGAGATGGCATCGGTGCTGGGCATGGGACGACTGATGATTCCCAAATTCGCAGCGGGTCTCAGCGCATTCGGCGGCCTGATCTCCGACCTCCGTTGGGAGGAGAGCGCGACCTTGCACACCGACGACAAGCGCTTTGACCTCGAGGGTGTGAACGCGATTCTCGAAACCCTGCGCCAGCGTGGTACGGCCTTTCTCGACCGCGCCGGCGTGGCGCCGGAGGATCGGCGCTATGAGTATGTCTATCTGGGTCGCTACGAATACCAGTCCTGGGAGATCGACGTGCCCTGCGAGCTGGACAACGGGACCGTCTCTGCAGCCGACGTGGAGCGACTGGTTGAGGCCTTTCACGAAACGCACTACCGCATCTACACCATCAAGGACGAAGACGACACGGTCGAGTTCACCACCTGGAAGGTGCGCGCCGTCGGGATCAACACGTACCGGGAGCAGCGCCGAGGACAGCCGATCGCGATTCGGGACGGCGCTGCCACGCCCAAGGCGCAGCGCCCGGTCTACATCCATGAACTCGGCGGCATCACCGATGTGGCCGTGTACGATGGCGATTCCCTGGGCGCCGGCGCAACGATCGACGGACCCGCCGTGATCGAGGAGGAGACATTCACCAGCTTGCTGCTCGCTGGCCAAAGCGCGCTGGTGGATCCCCATGGCAACTATCTGGTGACACTGTAGGAGGAAGAGAGACCGGCATGGCCGTCACGATCAACTGCGACATGGGTGAAGGCTTCGGAATCTACAAGATGGGAGATGACGAGGCCTGCATGCCGTTCGTCACCCATGCGAACATTGCCTGCGGCTTTCATGCCTCCGATCCGAGGATCATGTGGCGAACCGTGCGGGCGGCGAAGAAACATGGCCTCAGCATCGGCGCACATCCCGGCTTTCCCGACCGCGAGGGTTTCGGCCGACGCGAAATCAAGCTCTCCCGCGACGAGACGGCGGCGATGGTCATATATCAGGTTGGCGCCCTCAAGGGCTTTCTCGAAGCGGAGGGCATCGCGCTCAGTCACTTCAAACCCCACGGTGCCTTGTTCGGCATGGCGATGAAGGATCAGGACATGGCGCACGGGATCGCGGATGCGGCGGAGATCTTCGATGTTCCGGTCATCGGTTCCTCCAACTGCGTGCAGGACGAGGTCTACCGAGAACGCGGCATTCCCTATTCCTGCGAGTTCTATGCGGATCTCGACTACGACGACCGGGGTTGGCAGATCATCACCATGGAACATCGACCCGTTGCCGCTGAAACCGCTGCAGGTCGTGTGCTGCGCGCCGTCAACGAGGGCAAGACGACGTCGATCAACGGCAAGGATGTCGACGTGCGGGCTGACAGCATCTGCGTCCATGGCGACACGCCGGATGCCGTTGCAGTCGTCCGGGCGGTTCACGAGGCCCTGAAGACCATGCTGACTTCGTGTTTGCCAGAAAGCCCACGAGATATCGATTGCATGGAAGTGAATTGAACAGTCCCCGCCCGGGGATCGAGGCGGGACGGTCGTTTCACGGTCAGCCGATGTTCCGGGTCCCTGCGCCGCCTGTGGCGCATGTTTCCTTCGCCGCTTGGACGAAGGGCATCGCCGGCCCTCCGAAAGTCTGCCGTTCCGTTTCCGACTGTTCGAAACAGGGCCAACCGGTGAACACAAGCATGCAGACAAGGACAGTGCTCCGGTTCGGCCGGGTGATCGAGGCCATGACGACCCTGCAGGGCCGGGAACACGGTCCAGGGCCGACGTTGCAGCAGTTGCCTGCTGACGAGATCTGTACCGGATGACCGGCCGGCCCGATCAGCGGTTCTCTCCGCAGACCACCCATGCCGGTGTTTCGGACCTTGCGTCTGTTCGACTGCGGCGCCATGGGTCAGCCGGGCAATGTCGAGATGGCCTTGCCCCTGATCGCTTCAGTCGATCGCCCGAAGCCGATGTGCTGATCCGGTGGATCAGCAATCCGTGCGGTCGCAACCGCCACCATGAACGTCCATGGCGCGACTTCGTTGATCCCGACGATGGCGTGCTGCGGAGCGATGACATCAGGCGCGAAGGGGCCAGTCCTGCAGAGGCAGGAGACAGGAGTGGTCGTGATGTCGAAGGCATCATCACGCGCGATCAGAGGTGCGTTCCTGTGCCCCTTCGCAAGGCCTCGATCTTCTCTTTCGTCATCCTTCGCGAAGCACAGATGGCGGGAGGGGAGCTGTCAGGGAGGGGAGAACATCCAGTGTCAGGCAGGAACCGATCCATGACACGGGAACGTCCTGCCCCCCACATGCCTGCTCATTGTCCGGCAAGATCAATCGCCATGCCCCAAATCCACGGTGATTTCGCGGGAAGTTCAGCCCAGGTCGAAGATCGAGCTCGTGCCCGCCCGAAAAAAGCCAACGGCCCTGATGAACACCCGAAGCACGGAAACTGTCCCATCTGCGTGTCGACGGTGACCTGGACAGTCGCCGAACACTGGGCCAAGGGTGTTTGTCATGAACGGGAGAAGCGGGTACCCTTCACACCGGTCCGGAAAGGGATTTCGTGATGCTTGAGTCCGATATCCAACTCAAGAGCGTCACCAAGCGTTTTGGTGACGTGGTCGCGGTTGATGACGTCGAACTCGAGGTCCATCGCGGGGAATTCCTGTCGGTCATCGGCCCGAGCGGCTGCGGCAAGACGACCACCATGCGTCTGATTGCCGGCCTTGATCAGCCGGACAGTGGACAGATCATCGTCCGTGGCGAGCATATGGAGGGAGTGCCTCCATATCGGCGCAACATAGGCCTGGTGTTCCAGTCCTTTGCCCTTTTCCCGCATCTGACCGCGATCAAGAATGTGGAGTTCGGTCTGCGCATGCGTGGTGAGTCTCCCCGGGATCGAAAGGAAAAGGCACTCAGGGCGTTGCGTGTGGTCGGAATGGAAGATCTGGCCCGACGCAGCATTGATCAGCTCTCGGGCGGTCAGAGGCAGCGCGTGGCGCTGGCCAGAGCCCTGGTTGTGGAGCCCGCTCTGATTCTCCTGGACGAGCCCCTCGGTTCGCTTGATGCCAAGCTTCGCATCGAGATGCAGAGTGAACTCAAGTCCCTCCAGCGCCAGATGGGGATTACCTTCATTCACGTTTCGCACAATCAAGGCGAAGCACTGGTCATGGCCGATCGCATCGCGGTCATGAACGAGGGCCGGTTCGAGCAGGTCGACTCGCCCCAGACGATCTACAACGAGCCGACGTCACGTTTCGTCGCCGAATTCGTCGGGCGCAACAATCTGTTCGACGGCAGGGTGAGCGGGGTTTCCGCGAACAAGATCATGGTCGAAACGCCGCATGCGACCTTCAGCATAGACCAGAACGGCACGGCGCTCGATGTCGGCCAGCGGGTCACACTGGTGGTTCGCGCCGACCTGATGCGTACGCAGTTGGGCGAGGAATCGTCCGGAGACAACAGCTTGACAGGCATTATCAAGGGTCTCGAGTATGCTGGCAGCGTCATCCTGCTGGTGCTGGACCTGGGCAACGGCGAGGAGCTCAAGGTCGAGCAGCATGAGAGCCTGAGCAAGGGACAGTCGGCGCCGCGTCACGGTGACAGCCTGACCGTGAGCTGGTCTTCCGCCGATGGTCATCTGCTGCCCATGACATGAGCTCAGCGACCAGATTCGCCTTCGCTGTGTTGCGTCGTCGAAGGATTGAGGGATGTCGGAATGATGCTTGCAGACATCAACTGTGACATGGGTGAGAGTTTCGGGCTCTACACGCTGGGCAACGATGCGGCCATCATGCCGTTCATTTCCCAAGCCAATGTTGCATGCGGATTCCATGGCTCGGACCCCAACCACATGGCGGCGACCGTGGCCCTCGCGGACGAGTACGGCGTCCGCATCGGCGCCCACGTGTCCCTTCCGGATCTGGTCGGATTCGGTCGCCGCGAGATGAAGATGGAACGCGCTGAATTGCGCAACATCATTCTCTACCAGGTCGGCGCGCTGACGGGCTTTCTGAAGGAAACAGGTTCGGAACTCTCGCATATCAAGCCACATGGGGCGCTCTACGGCATGGCGGCCCGTCAGGAACACGTTGCCGAGGCTGTCGCCGATGCTGCAGCAATCTACAGGCTCGCCGTCATGGGACTGTCCGGTACCTTGCATGAAACGGTCTACAGGGCGCGCGGCATCGAGTTCCTTGCCGAGTTTTTCGCGGACCTCGATTACGGCGACGACGGCAACCTGATCATCACCCGGGATCACGGTGCTGTCGATCCTGCCCTGGCGGCGAAGCGGTCCCTTCAGGCGGTTTCCGAAGGGACGCTCGTCACCGTCGGAGGGTGTCTCCTCCCAGTCACCGCAGGAACGGTTTGCGTACACTCGGACACGCCCAATGCCGCCGAAGTTGCACGTGCCGTGCACCGCGCCCTCTCGGGCAGTGGAGATGAGGATGCATGACCAGCCATGAAGGAAGTGATCGATGGACAAGGTGATCAGGAGCCGGATTCCGGGCACATTCTACCGCAGACCATCACCTGAGGAGCCTCCCTACAAGGAGGTGGGTGACGGGGTGGTGACCGGAGATGTCATCGGTCTCGTCGAGGTGATGAAGACGTTTCACGAGATCAAGTCCGAAATCGACGGCATTGTCGAGCGGTTCGAAGTCGAGGACGCCGATGCGGTCATGGCGGGCGACGTTCTGGCCGTGCTGCGGTGATGCGTATCAGAAAGCTGATGATCGCCAATCGCGGCGAAATCGCGGTGCGCATCGTACGCGCGGCACGGGATCTGGGAGTTCCCTGCGTTCAGGTGCACTCGGCAGCGGACAGCGACATGCTGGCCGTCAAACTCGCGGACGAGAGCATCGAGATCGGTCCGCCTCCGGCGTCGAAGTCCTATCTCGCGATCGAAGCCATCCTGGCCG
Organism: Alphaproteobacteria bacterium; assembly: GCA_964291265.2. GTDB lineage: Bacteria > Pseudomonadota > Alphaproteobacteria > SP197 > SP197 > SP197. The sequence continues at coordinate 4,331,031 of OZ219747.1, read as the reverse complement.
CGGCACGGGAAACTGGCGCTGACGCGATTCATCCAGGATATGGCTTCCTGGCTGAGAGCGCGAAGTTCGCGGAAGCCTGTCGGAACGCCGGGCTGATGTTCGTGGGACCCTCTCCCGACACCATCCGCCTGATGGGTGACAAGGCTGCGGCACGACGTCAGGCCGTCACGGCCGGTGTTCCCATCGTTCCGGGCAGTGACGATGTCATCGAGGACATGGCTGACGCGGCAAGGCTCGCGGAGGATCTTGGCTTTCCCGTGATGATCAAGGCCGCCGCCGGAGGTGGCGGACGAGGCATTCGCATCGCCAGGGATGCGGAATCATTCGCAACCCTGTCCGGTCAGGCGGCCACGGAAGCGCGGGCAGCATTCGGGGACAGCGGCCTGTACATCGAGAAGATCATTCCCGGAGCCCGGCACATCGAAGTCCAGGTTCTGGGTGATGGACGGGATGTGATTCACTGCTGGGAAAGAGAGTGCACTCTGCAGCGACGCCGGCAAAAGGTCTGGGAGGAAGCTCGTTCCCCCGCTCTTGATGACGCCACCCGCGAAGCACTGTGCCGTTCGGCAGTCGACCTGGCGCAGTCAGTCGGATATTCGGGCGCAGGGACAGTCGAATATCTCTTTGATGAGAGTCGCGGCACGTTTCACTTCATCGAGATGAATACCCGTATCCAGGTGGAACACCCGGTCACGGAGATGATCACCGGTCTGGACCTGGTCGCCGAGATGATCTGCATCGCTGGTGGCGGGTCCTTGCGGCACAGGCAGGAAGACATCGGCTCACGCGGCCATGCCATCGAAGTGAGGCTCAATGCAGAGGACCCCGCACATGACTTCCTGCCGAACCCTGGAACGGTTTCGGACATCGCCGTTCCGGATGGTCCGGGCGTGCGGTGCGACCACATGCTCTATTGCGGATATCAGGTGCCACCCTTCTACGATTCTCTTCTCGGCAAGCTGATCGTTCACGGAGAAACCCGCGACCATGCCCTCGCCAGACTTTCCCGGGCTCTCTCGGAACTGAGGATCGATGGCATCGCAACCACGCGCCCGCTCTTCGTCGACTTGCTCAGGGAAGCTTCCATTGCCGACAACGCCGTCCACACGGGCTGGCTTGAAGAGTGGCTTGCCATGAAACGCCAGAACAATGAGGAGGCCTCATCGGGATGACCTGCAGATATACGTTTGGTGGTGACGAACATCTGTTCGTCGAGGTCGACGAGGCCATGTCACTCGAAGCGTTTTTTGTCTCGCTTGCCATCACGAATGTCCTTCGCGATGCCGGGGTTGACGGAGTGACGGAGATTTGTCCCGCCAACGCCTCGTTCCAGATCAAGTTTGATCCGGATCGCATTCACCCCACACGCTTGCTCGGAATGGTGAAGGAAATCGAGGCAGACGCGTCGCGCACGGACACCAGGCTCGATACGAGAATCATCGAAGTCCCGGTGTACTACCAGGATCCCTGGACGCACGAGACGTTGATGCGATTTCGTGAGCGGCACCAGGAGCCAGGCAGCACCGACATCGAGTTCGCGTCCAGGATCAATGGCTTTGAACGTGTGGACGACTTTGTCGCGGCTCATTCCGGTGCACCGTGGTTCGTGTCGATGGTTGGTTTCGTTTCCGGTCTGCCGTTCCTCTATCAGATGGTGGAAAGGGCACGTCAGATAGAGGTGCCGAAGTATCTCCGCCCGCGCACGGACACACCCAAGCTGACCGTGGGGTACGGTGGTTGTTTCTCCTGTATCTATTCCGTTCGTGGCGCCGGTGGATACCAGATGTTCGGCATCACTCCGATGCCGATCTACGATCCTGAACAGGAAGTGAGTTATCTAAAGGATTTCATGGTGTTCTTCCGTCCGGGTGACATCGTGAGATGGAGTCCCATTGACCGGGACGCCTACGATCAGGCGCTGGAAGCGGTTGCCGAGGGTCGTTTCGAACCACGTGTGCGTCGGGTGACCTTCGATCTGGAGGAGTTCAACGCCGATATCGACGGGACAAACGCCAGGCTGATGGAGGTTCTGTATGCCGATTAACGTCACTTCGCCGGGCATCCTCACGACAATTCAGGATCTCGGTCGACCGGGCTACTACCACCTCGGCATTCCCATGGGAGGCGCGATGGACCGGCTCGCACTCATCGCCGCCAACCTTCTCGTCGGCAACCCGGAAGGCGCTGCCGGCCTGGAAGCCGTCTTCATGGGGCCTGATCTCGAGTTCACCGAGTATGTCACCGTTGCCGTCACGGGCGCGCACCTTCCTCCCCTTCTCAATGGCGTGGAACAACCATGCTGGACCGCCTTTGATGTCAGGCCGGGTGACAAGCTAGGATTCGATTTTCTGAGATCCGGCGCTCGCGCCTACATCGCGGTGTCCGGCGGTATCGCGACGCCACTCGCCCTTGGAAGCCGGTCGACCTACGCCATTGGCGCTCTTGGGGGTTACGAGGGACGGGCGCTGGTGTCGGGCGACACCCTGCCCATCGGAAGGGAGAGAGCATCCGGGCGTGCCGGGCTGTCCGTGCCCCGGGCACTTCACAGGGGACCCGGGCCGTCCAGTGAGCTGAGGATGTTGCCGGGACTCTACTGGCACCGGATCACCGGGGCTTCGCAGCGCGCGTTCTTCGAGGATTCCTGGAAAGTCGCCAACGAGGCCGATCGCATGGGATACCGGTTTCAGGGCGGCCGCACCATGGAGTTCGTCGAACGACAGCAGCCCTTCGGCGCAGGATCGGATCCCTCGAACATCACCGACGCCTGCTATCCCTACGGTTCGGTCCAGGTTCCAAGTGGGACCGAACCCATCATCCTGCATCGCGATGCGGTTTCGGGTGGGGGGTACTTCATGATCGGCACGATCATTTCGGCCGACATGGATCTCATCGGCCAGCTGCAACCCAACATGGAAACACGCTTTGTCGAGGTCAACATGGAAGAAGCGCTTGCCGCGCGCGACGATCGGCACGCCATTCTCGTCTCGATGCGTGAGGCCCTGGCCTGAACGGCGAAGACGGAGTATGCGGTCCGCAGTCCGGCTTCCCTGGTGGACCGCCGCATCGTCTCAGCCGGCGGCTGGCTCCGGCGAGATGGCCGGCAGGCGGTGCCAGTCGGGAAACGGTATATCGCGGCCCGGAAAGGCCGGTGAGTGGAAGGGCCATGTGGTGGTGATCCAGCAGCGGACCGTGGCGTAGAGCACATCGTCGAGGCCGCTGGCGAGCTCGTCGGCCCGGACCCACATCGTCACCTTCGCGTCGTGGTCGCGCTTGAGTGTCGGCATGATGTAGACGCAGCCCAGGCAGCGGCTCTCGTCGGGAGCCATCATCGTGTAGGCAAAGGAGATGCGCAGGATGAATTCGCGCTGATGCCAGCCGAGATCGACGAGGTCACCCTCCAGGGTGAGGCCGGCGGGCCAGTCGCTGCCGCTCTCCTGCGAGTAGGTCGAGCGCAGGTGATCGACGCTCGACATGACGGCGTCGTAATCCCTGACGAGATCGTTCACCGTCAGCATGCGCAGACGAAAGCGGGGATGTTCGAGCGTGGCCGGAACGTTGAAATCATCAGGAACGAGACGCGGTCGATCATGCACGGTTCGAAGATCTCCCGGAGGGATGACGGAGGGACGTGGCGCCAAGAAAGCGGCCGAGACGCGCGAGTGCGGCGTCGAGTGCCGCGCGCCGCCTCTTGCCCTCGACGATACCAGGTTCCCACCACAGCCCCTCGATCGCCAGTTCACCGGTCGATCGATGAAACTTCATCGAGGCGCGCCCTGTCAGGCGATCGCCCTCGAGGATCGGCAGCACGTAGTACCCGTAGCGCCGCCTGGCCTTGGGAACGAAGGCTTCGAAACGGTAGTCGAAACCGAACAGGCGCAGGGCGCGGCGGCGGTCGCGCAGCACCGGATCGAACGGGCTCAGGAACCGCAGGCTTGCAGGGGGAGGGCTGAGATGGACGAGGGTGTCCTCGACATGGGTCCATGCAAGGGAAGTCTTCGGTGCGCCGGCGGCGAACCCCTGAACCTCGACGGTCATCAGGCGGTGGTGGTTGGCTGCGGCCCACCGCCTGACATCGTGCGGGGAGACGGCATCCCAGAACGCGGCAATCTCCCCTGGAGTCGCGGTGCCCAGGCGATCCAGTGCCGATGAGCAGGCCCAGTCGAGGTGTTCTCCGGTCGACACGTCCTGGTTGAGAACGTCACCGGGGATCACCCGCTCGGTGAGGTCGTACACCTTCTGGAAGTTCTGACGCCGCACCACCTGGATGGTTCCCTTCCACCACAGGTATTCCAGGGCCGCCTTGGCCGGTTTCCAGCCCCACCAGGGTTCATTTCGTCCGCCCGCCTCATCGGCGAGTTCCCGTGACATCGTCGGGCCGTGCACGGTGATCCGCTCGAGTACACGTGCCACGACATGGGAGGGATCGTCACCGATACGGCCCCGGAACCAGGCGCTGTCCTCGAGACTTGTCGCCATGCGGACAAATCGCGGTTTCCAGTGTGCAAACCATGAAAGAGGAATGGCGCTGGCATCGTGGGTCCAGTGCTCGAAGAGACAGCGGTCGCCTTCCAGAAGCGCCGCGAGGTCTTCCCTGCGATAGTTCCGGTTGCGCGAATGGAGCGTGAGATGGTGGGCCCTTTCCACGGTGGAAATGCTGTCGAGCTGCACGAATCCCATGCGCTGGATCAGCGACAACAACCCCGGTCGGTCAAGTTTCCCCCCGGGCGATTCGCCTAGTCCCTGGAGGTGAAGAAGCAGGCGACGCGCGGTCCGGGCATCGAGTGACAGGCGGGCAGGCATACCTGCATGATAGCGCAACGTGCGGTCACGACATGCCTTGATTCTGCGTTCCATTGCGATAGGTTCGCAACCATGTCCATTCCCCAGCCAGGGATCCTCGACGGCATCCCGTCCCATGCCCGATACTTGGAGTTCCACCGGCGTCCCGGGGACGTGCCTGTGGCCGCGGTGTTGCGTGATCTCGCTGGCATCAGCGTGGGCCGCGGTGCGGTGATCGGCCTTGGTCCGGGTCTGCTCGCCGGCCTCGGCGCCGCCATTCCCGGACATATGTCCTTTCCGGCATTCACCGGACCCGGCTGCGAGGTACCGTCGACGCAGTCGGACCTGTGGGCATGGGTGAGGGGCGAGGATCCCGGCGAGATCCTTCTGAACGCCCGTGCCATCGAACGCGAGGTGGCCGATGCGTTCGGGATCGAGCGCATGGTCGACGGTTTCCGTTATCGGGATGGCCGCGATCTCACCGGCTACGAGGATGGCACCGAGAACCCCAAGGGAGATGACGCCGTTGCCGCCGCCTGCGGCGCAGATGGCGGGAGCTTCGTTGCAGTGCAGCAGTGGATGCATGATCTCGACCTCTTCGCCTCGCATCGGCCCGGCGTGCGGGATCGCATCATCGGCCGGCGTCTCGACGACAACGAGGAACTCGACGACGCTCCCCCCGCCGCCCATGTTTCCCGCACGGCGCAGGAGGACTTCGAACCCGAGGCCTTCCTGTTGCGTCGTTCGATGCCTTGGGCCGACTCCACGGGGGAGGGGTTGATGTTCGTGTCGTTCACCGCCACAGTCGATCCGTTCGTTGCGCAGATGCGGCGCATGGCGGGTCTCGATGACGGTATCGTCGACGCCCTCTTCGGCTTCACGCGCCCGGTGACCGGCAGCCTGTTCTGGTGTCCGCCCGTGCTTGACGGCTCTCTCGTCCTGCCGGAGTGTCGCCCGTGAGCGGCACCGTTCTCGGCGTCCTCGGCGGGAGCGGTGTCTACGAAATCGACGGTCTCGAGGATGCCGAATGGGTGACGGTCGACACACCCTGGGGGGCGCCATCGGATCAGTTGCTGCGCGGTGGGATGGACGGCCTCGACGTGGTGTTCCTGCCGCGTCACGGTCGCGGGCATCATGTTTCTCCCACCGGCATCAACGCGCGCGCCAACATCGACGCCCTGAAGCGCACCGGCGTCACCGACCTCGTCTCGGTGGCTGCGGTCGGTTCGCTGAGGGAGGACCTCCCGCCCGGCACCTTCGTGGTGTGTGATCAGTATGTCGACCGCACGGTGAACCGTACGAGGAGTTTCTTCGGCGAGGGGTGTGTGGCCCATGTCTCGCTTGCGCACCCGACCTGCGAACGCCTGGCGAACCAGGTGACGCAGGCCGGTACGACGGCCGGCATTCACATGGTTCGGGGCGGTACCTACATCTGCATCGAGGGACCCCAGTTCTCGACGCTGGCGGAATCGCATCTCTTCAGGTCATGGGGCATGGATGTCATCGGCATGACGGCCATGCCGGAGGCGCGCCTCGCACGGGAGGCCGAGCTCTGCCATGTCACCGTCGGCATGGTGACGGACTACGATTGCTGGCACGAGGACCATGATGCCGTCACCGTCGAACAGGTCATCGGCGTATTGCTGGCCAATGCCGGCAACGCAAGGCGCCTGGTCAGGGCCCTCGTGCCTCTGATGGCCGGCATCGACCATCCATGCCCGCACGGCTGTGATCGGGCCCTTGATCATGCCATCATCACCCGGCCGGATGCCCGTGAGGGTCACCTGATCGCCCGGCTCGACGCGGTTGCCGGGCGTGTTCTCGGGACCTGATGATGGACCTTCGTCCCCTCATCCGCACCATTCCCGATTTCCCCCGCGAGGGGGTCATGTTCCGCGACGTCACGACCCTCTTTGCCCATGGCGCCGGCTTCGCCCACGCGGTCGACGGCATGACGGCCCCCTTTGTCGATTCCGCCGTCGACGTGGTCGCTGCCATCGAGGCGCGGGGGTTCATTCCCGGTGGCGCCGTTGCCTGCAGGTTGCAGGCAGCCCTTGTCGCCGTACGCAAGAAGGGCAAGCTGCCCCGCCGCGCCATCGGCGAGGATTACGAGCTCGAGTACGGCATCGACCGGATCGAGATCCACGATGACGCCGTCCGGGAAGGCGCACGGGTTTTGCTGGCGGACGACCTGATCGCTACCGGCGGCACCGCGATGGCCGCCGTTCGCCTGCTGCGCCGGGCCAACGCCAACATCGTCGGTGCCTGCTTCGTGATCGATCTCCCAGCTCTCGGCGGCGCCGACCGCATCCGCCAACTCGGCGTTCCCTGCCACTCTCTCGTCAGCTTCTGACCACGTCGATCGACGCTTGCTTCCTCCTGACGCCGGGCAGCCATGGGTTGCACGCGCGTCCGCGCCGGCCGTTTCCTCAGGATGTGCCGCGGTCCCGTCCTGTCGATTCGCAAGAGCCTGGAAACCTGCCGGCAGGAAACCTCTTCAGGGCGCGACGCCGACGAGACGGAGAGCCCGGCCGCGGGTCTGCACCCTTCGGGACCTGTCTTGCCCGTGTTAGCTTGGAGGCAACCGGAAAGGAGGCGGCGCCATGGCGGGGGGACCTGACATCGAGGGCCTGGCGGCGTTTGCGGAACGCAGGGACCGCCGCAGCGCGATGTTCTTCGCGGGCCGCACCCGGGAGATCGGGCGAGTTGGGACGGAGTGCGCCAACGCCCTCGTGGCGATGACGGAAGGCACGGGGCGGTTCGAGGGCGCGACGTTGCTGATACACGGCGCACCGGGGGCGGGCAAGACCGCCCTGCTTTCGCGGATGGAGGCGCTCTGGACCGCCGGTGATGCGGGGCAGGACACTCCACTCCCGGTGCGGATCCCGCGCCCGGTTCTGTCCTCCGAAGAGGAGGTGGTGCGCGAGCTCCTCAGAGCCATTGCTCCTGGCCTTGAGGAAAGGAGCCGGGCCGCCGCTTCGGCCGACACCGAGACCGGCTTCGGCATCGCAGGCTGGTTCGGCATGAAGGGGCGCACGGGCACGGTCACGGCCCCGGCGCGGCTGTCCCTTCGCGAACTGGCTCGGGTGCTTCCGGGGAAGGACTGGCCGCGCCCGGTCTGCCTGATGGTCGACGAGATCCAGAACGTGCGCCGCGACGCCGCGGATGTCCTGGAGCAGCTGCACCTGGGCGAGCACGGCCTGCCCGTCGTGCCGGTGCTCGCCGGCCTCGGTTCCTCGAGCGAGGCCCTGGTTTCCATCGGCGTCTCACGCCTGAGCGACAAGTCCACCTTCGGCCTGGGCGCGCTGTCGGCCGAGCATGTCTCGGATGCCGTCACGGCGATGTTCGACAGCTTCCGCGTGGCAGGGACGAAGGGGCAGCGTCGCGCCTGGGTGCGGCGGCTCGACGAGTGCAGTGAGGGCTGGGCGCAGCACCTGCACAACGGCATGTGCGCGCTGGCGGAAGGGCTGGCCGCCGCCGGCGGGCGGCTCGGCGATGTCGATGCCGGTGCGGTGGCCGGCCTGGAGGCGGAGCGGCGCGAACGGTCATACATGCTCCGCATCTCGCCGGAGATGGACGACAGCCGGTTCCTCGTCGCCGGGTTGATGGCGCAACTGCCGGAGGGACCGGTGCATGCCACGGAGGTCAGCGAAGTGCTCGTGGCCCTGTCGGTGGAGAACGGAGAAAGAAGCCGTGGCTGGCGCTTGCCGGAGGGCATGACCCCGGAGTCCTTCTTGCGGCACCTGGTCCACAGGGGAGTGTTCCACCAGGACCACGAGTCCCGGAGCTACTCCTGCCCGATTCCCTCGCTGCGCGCGCGCCTCGTCGAATACGGGGCGTCGGGGACCGGGCCAGGCATGTCAATGTGACGTGCCCAGACCAGCCCGCCGGTGAGCACGACGAAACGCGCGACGATCATGTCCGGCGGTCCTTGGGCGCCCTTGAAGTCGTGACGGGCGGCGAGGGCGCCGAGCGCCGCGATGTCCTCCCTCGCAACATGCCGTTCGGCCGGGCCGTGCGACCTCTCGCGGCCAGGCCCGAGTGACCTCCCGTCACGGGCGCGCGTTGCCCGGAAGGATCGGAGGTGGTCTGCACGGTGTCGGAGTCCGGTGATGCCCGTGGTCCGGTCAGCGTCCCTCGGCGCGCCATGCGGCGGCCAGTCCGGTCATGAAGGCAAGGAGAACAAGCCACGCCGGCATGAGGGCCAGAAGGTCGATGCCGCGTACCACATGGCGGTTGTGGTCAACGAGGCCGATCCACCCTGGACCGCTCATGTCATGTCCGGCTGTCACCCGGCGAACCGTGGGTAGGGGGTCATGGGCGATCCATGACAGGTGTCCTCCCGATTCCTCGACCAGAGGCTGCAGGTGCGCGCTCGTGGGTCGCGGGTCGCGCCATTCCAGGGGGTTGTGGCTGCCGACACCGATCCAGGTCGTCATGTTCCCGTCCGAGACGTGATGGAGGCCGGTTTCGATGGCCACGAAGTCTCCCCTGGCACGGCCGGGAGAGAGCGTTTCGAGTTCAAGTGTCGTCACCTTGCCCGAGGGTGCCGTGACGACGACCTCGGCATCGTCGTCGTTCATGCTGCGCCGCACCACGGTGATGTGGCCGTCCTTCTCGGAGGCCGTCAGCGCATTCTCCTCCAGATCCGGCTCCTGCATGAGCCAGTGCGCAACCCGGCGCAACAGTTCGGTGCCCGGTCCGCCACCATCGTAGCCGCGTGACCACAGCCACAGGTGATCGGAGAGCAACTGGGCGACACGGCCCTCTCCGGCACGGGAAATGACGAGCAGGGGTGCACCGCCGGCGCCATCGAGCAGGACGTCGCCGGTGGTCACCGTGGTCTCGACGTGACGGAACCAGGGTCCCCAGGACGGGACATCCTCCCCGACACCGGCAAGGGTGGCGGTGACCGGATGACGACGACCGGCCGCCGTGGCGCCGGGACGGAAGGGTTCGACATGGACCGTGCCGGTGGGTCGGGCAGGCATGAGTTCGCCAAGAACAGTCTCATGGAGGCCAAGAGCGGTGGCGAAGTCCGGCCCGGCTGCAACCATCATCGCTCCGCCGTCCATGACGTAGTCGGCAATGTTCTGCAAGTGAATCTCGGGGATAACTCCTCTCTTGCGGTAGCGGTCGAAGATGATGAGGTCAAAGTTGCCGATTTGTCCCTCGAACAGTTCCCTGACCGGGAAGGCGATCAGCGCCAGTTCGCGAATGGGGGTGGAATCCTGCTTTTCCGGGGGGCGCAGAATGGTGAAGTGCACCAGTTCGACGGCCGGATCCGACTTCAGGGTGTTGCGCCAGATGCGTTCGCCCGTGTGGGCCTCTCCGGAGACCAGAAGGACCTTCAGGTCCTCGCGGACCCCGTTGATCGGCAGCACCGCCTGGTTGTTGACGGTGGTCATTTCTCCCGGGTTTTCCTCGACCTCGAGACGCACGACGGAAAGTCCTGCGTGAGAAAGGGTGACGCGCACCTCGTGGCGTTCTCCAACCGTGACGCGGCGGGGAATCGTGGCTCCGTCGGGTGTGGTGACGGTGACGAGAACCGGTGTTCCGACAGCAGCCTGATCGAACACCTGGAAGACGATGGGAAGCGCCTCGTCGACGACTCCGTAGCGGGGCGCCTCCACGATCTCGAGTCTCCTGTCGAAGGCGCTCGAGTAGCCACTGACCAGGACATGGAGCGGTGCCGACCACCTCAGGCCGGCCATGGAATCGGGAACGTCGTGGACCGCGCCATCGGTGATGATGATGACGGCGGACACCGATTCGCCCGGAACATCGGCGAGCGCCCGGGCGAGGACGCCCATGAGACGCGTACCCGAATCGACCGGGCCCTCGCCGGCCTCGGGAAGGGCCTCGACAACGCGCACCTCGAGATTGTCGAGGCGTGCCAGACGCGTGCCGAGCCCCGCGACAGCGCTGTCGGTCAGCGCGGGACGGTCGCCAAGGGTCATGCTTGCCGAACGGTCGACGAGAACGACTGCCAGATCCGCCAAAGGCTCCCTTTGCTCCTCGACGAGTGACGGGTTGAGAAGGGCCAGGAGCGTCACGACGACGGCGACTGTGCGCCACGGCATGCCCGGCATGCCGCGCATCAGACCGAACACCAGGAGTCCCGCGATCAGGCTTCCCGCCAGAACGACGAAGGGCACCGGAAGGAGCGGCGCCCAGGTAATGTCGATGACTGTTCCCATGGTCACTGACCGAGGCGTTCGAGGATGATGGGAAGGTGGACGGCATCGGCCTTGTAGTTGCCGGTCAGTGCGTACATCGCCAGATTGACACCGAAGCGGAAGGCCAATTCGCGTTGGCGCTCACCGCCGGGAACCGCCGGGTGGAGAGGCTGAAGCTGGTTGTTGAGAGCCCAGGCCCCGGCCCAGTCGTTGCTGCCGATGATGATGGATGACACTCCGTCGTTGAGACCTCCGGGGTGTTGCTCCACCCATGTCGCACCGCCTGCCCAGCGCCCCGGAAAGTCCTGCAACAGGTAGTATGACTGGGTAAGGACGTGACCGGGCGCCACGCGCATGAGTGCCGGGATGTTGAGCCCTCTCAGCATGTCGGCAAGCCGTGCCGCGTTGGGTCCGACCCCCGACAGCCCGGCGAGGTTGCGGTCGGCGTCGCGCGTGTCGACCACGAGGATGCCGCCGGTGGCCAGGTAGGTGTCGAGCCTCGCCCGGGCAGCGGCCGACGGCACCGGTTGTCCGGTGGTGATGGGCCAGTAGATCAACGGGTGAAGAACAAGGTCGTCGGTCTCCAGCGAAAGGGCAACAGGAAGACCGGGTTCGATGGAGGTGCGCGCCGTCAGAATCGCCCCCAACCCGGAAAGTCCGGATTTCGATGTCCGGTCGACCCCGGGATCTCCCGTGCTGACGTAGCCGAATCGGACATCCAGAACAGCGTCCGGGACTCCGGCGGGGATGTCGTCGGCCACGGTGGTGGAGCCGGTGGCGGCGATGATCATCAGAACCACGGCCGCCGCAGCCTGGCGCCCGAATGGCGGAATGATCCCGCGCAACACCATGCTCGATGCGATTTCGAGGAATGCCACCAGGAGAACGAGACCGAGGAGGAAGGGGCGCAGGTCAACATCCCCGGCTCCGGTCAGGCCGGTCACGGTGACGCTGTCGGGAAGTGTCAGGGGGGCAGGGGGCTCGAGGCGGGAACCCAGGTTCACGGCACGTGCGAGGTCGTTGGTGCCATAGATGCCAGGCGGATGGCGCGGCCCGGGAGAGATGTCCGCGATGTCCGTGGCGGCGATGGCCGATGCATGCGGCCCCGGCACGGCAGGGTTGCCGAAGCCGTCGAGTGTCATGAGTGCGGGAAGCACGACGTCATCGAGACCGGCGTTCGACCCCTCGGCAAGCAAGGCAATGCGCCTGATCATGCCGGCAAAGAGACCGGACAGCGGGAGGTTGGTCCATTGCGTGTTGGCAGTGGTGTGGATCAGCACGAGCCAGCCATCGCCACGCCTGCCGGCGGTCACGAGTGGCGTGCCGTCCTCCAGCCTCGCCCAGGTCTTCGATGAGAGGTCGACCGTTGGTTCGGCAAGGACCTGGCGGTCGACCAGAACATCCGCAGACGTCTCCAGCCCGAAGAAGGGCGAGGCGGCGTCGAATTCTGCAATTCTCTGGGGGCGGCTCCAGCTCATGGCTCCCCCCAGCGCCCTCTGGCGTGCCCGCAGGGGGACAGGCAGGAGATCGTCGCTTTCCCTGGAGAACGCTGGGCCGGCAAACCGCACCAGCACGCCTCCCGCGTCGATCCAGTCCTCGAGGCGGGGACGCATGGTTGCTGCGACAGTGCCGATGTCCGCCAGAACGATCACCGCCGGTGGTCTGTCAAGCATTCGGCCGAGTGTGTCCTGGCGAATGTCGGCTTCCCGTTCCAGGGCCCGGGCCAGGAAGTAGGTCGGCGACAGGAGTGAATGCTGTACCTCGATGTCGCCCCCGGCGACGAGACCGACGGACGGACGTTTCCAGCGCTGATCCAGCAACGCCACGGCCGCCGCGGTTGTCTCGTTCTCGATGGTGAGGCGGGAGATGCTGTTGCGTACTTCCAGCGGCAGCGCCAGGGTCGTTCTGGCCGTTCCTGATCCGGAAGCGAAGTCAAGCTCGAGACGGGCCAGAAGGCGGCCCTCGGAATCCTCGGCCACCACCCACGCAGTCGTGTTGCCCGGCGTATCGCTGCGCAGCGCCTCCACCACCAGTTCGCCATTCTCGATCGCGGGTTCGGGCAGGAGGAGGGCGGGCCGTGCCGCCCCGGTCATCACCGTGAGATCGCCCAGCGCCTCTAGAGCCTTGACCAGAGCGACGTCACCGGGGTCTGCGATGTCGTCTGCCAGCCAGAAGACATGCCCTATGGATTCGAGATCGACGAGCGCCGCCGCTGCCCCCTGCCTGTCGGTTGGCCAGGGCCGGGGGGCGAGGTCAAGAACCCGGCCGGCAGCTTCGTCCGGTGTCATCAGGCCCGTGTGCTGGAAAGGCGCGCCATCCGTCGCGGGCGCCGTGGTCAGGAGGACAACCAAGCGGTCTTCGCGGTCGGCCAGGTCAACGAGATCCTGCAGAGCGGCAAGCGTCGCCGGCCACTTTCTCCCGGCAGCCCAGCCGTCGTCGATGACGACAAGCATGTCGCCACCGTCCAGGGATCGTCCACTCCATGTGATGATCGGGTGGGCAACGGCGAGAACGAGCAGGGAGACCAGGAACATCCTGAGCAGGATCAGCCACAATGGCGTCGTTTCGGCCGTCCGGCGATCGGTCTTCAATCCGAAGAGGAAGCGGACAGTCGGCAGCGACACCCGTTGCGGCCGCGGCGGCACCACCCTCAGCATCCACCACAGAAGCGGCAGCGCGACAAGGGCAACGAGGGCCCAGGGAACGGCAAAAGCAAGCGGGCCGAGACTCGCCATGGTCAGGTCGCGTGGCCGCCCAGATCGATGTAGAGCGGCAGCAGGGCCGCATGGGGGGAGCCGTCGGTCCGGTGAACCGTGGTGCTCCAGCCGGCGTTGCGTGCCGCCAGGGCGATGGACTCGGCGTGAGTTACGAGGCGCTCCCGGTAGTCCTTGCGCAGTGCCTCGCTGCGGTGGGCGAGAATCGTTCCCTCCCTTTCGGTGCCGTCGAACCGAACCCGACCGGCATAGGGGAAGCTCTCCTCGGCTGGATCCACGATTCGCACGAGGTGTCCGACAACGCTCTGGCCGGCGAAGTGGCGGATCCTGGCTGCGATCGGTTCCACCGGTTCAAGAAAGTCGCTGACGAGCACCAGCCGTGCATGGGATGGCAGGTTTGCCGCCGGTGGCAGGCTGGGAGCATCGTCGCCCTCGCCCCGGTGAAGACGGGTTGCCATGCTGGTCAGTGCGGCGCTGCCCGTGCCCGGCCGTCTGTCGGCGCCCAGAAGTGCGACACTCTCGCCGCCGCGGACCAGGAGAACCGCAAGGGCCATGACGATGAGCCGTGCCCGTTCGTGCTTGCTGGCAAGTTCCGGGGAGGACGCAAAGCGCATCGATGGAGACGTGTCAGACCACAGCCATACGCTTTCGGCCGCCTCCCACTCGGTCTCCCTGACATAGAGCCGTGGTGATTTCGCCGACGCCCGCCAGTCGATCATGGTGGCGGCATCTCCTTGGGCATATCGGCGAAACTGCCAGAACGTCTCGCCGGGGCCGACGCGTCGCCGGCCGTGAGCACCCTGGGCAACGACGGCAGCGACCTGCCGCGCCTCGACCAAGAGGGGTGGCAGGTGCGCGACAAGCTGTTCGGCACGCCGGCGAAATCCGCTGACCGTTTCGACACTCATGGCCGATCGTGCTCAGCCGAGCGGCGCCTTGAGGCGGTCGATGACCTCATCGAGCGTCACCCCGTCGGCGCGGGCCGCAAACGTAAGCTGCATGCGATGGCGCAACACCGGACCGGCCAGGTCCAGGACATCGTCAACCGAGGGCGCGAGGCGCTGGTCGAGCAGGGCGCGGGCTCTCGCCGCCAACATCAGGGACTGGCTGGCCCTGGGCCCCGGCCCCCAGAGAATCCCGGAACTTCGGTCGGCTGCATCCGGGCGGCCGGAGCGGACGAGATCGAGGATCGCCTCGACGACGCTCTCGCCCACCGGAATGCGACGCACCAGTCTCTGCGCCGCCATCAGTTCGCTGCTGTTCAGTACCCCCACCGGGTCCTCCTCGTCGGGGCCGGTGGTCACGACCAGCATCTTGCGTTCGGCGTCACGACCAGGGTAGTCGATGTCGATCTCCATGAGGAAACGGTCGAGCTGGGCCTCGGGAAGCGGATAGGTGCCCTCAAGCTCCAGGGGGTTCTGGGTGGCGAACACGTGGAAGGGCTGCGGCAGGTCGCGCCGGGTACCGGCGACGGTCACGGTGTGTTCCTGCATGGCCTGGAGGAGTGCCGACTGGGTGCGCGGACTGGCCCGGTTGATTTCGTCGGCCATCAGGAAGCTGCAGAACACGGGCCCCGGAATGAACCTGAACTCGCGCAGACCATTTTCGGACTCCTCCAGGACCTCGGAGCCGAGGATGTCGGCGGGCATGAGGTCCGGAGTGCACTGGACACGCTTGGTATCGAGGCCCGTCACCGTGCCGATGGTCTCGACCAACCTGGTCTTGCCGAGGCCGGGGACGCCGATCAGCAGCGCGTGTCCGCCGGCGAGCAAGGTGATGAGAAACTGGTCGATGACCGTGTTCTGACCAAAGATGACACGGCCGATTGCGGCGCGCACCTCGGCCAGCCGGATCCCCGTGCGTTCGATTTCGTTGGCAAGTTCCCTTGCCTCCCTGGTGCAGGGTTCATGGTTCACGGCGCTGTCTCTCCCCGGGAACGGTGTGGTGGTCTAGAATGACAACATTGAATCAGGGTGCAATCCCGAGGACCCACCGGCATGCCTCCAGGACGGATCCACGATGATGCTGCCACCGCTGTCCCCGCGGACCGCGACCGGGCGCTGCTGACCGGAGACATCGACATCAGGATTGCGCGCGACGGCACCTGGTACCATGAAGGCCGGCCCATTCGCAGAATGGCGCTGGTGAAGCTGTTTGCCGGTATCCTGCGATGTGAAGGCGATGGCGAATACTACCTCAGGACTTCTCTGGAGAAGCGCCGCATACGCGTGGATGATGCACCATTCGTGGCTGTCGAGTCGACCATCGAGGGCGAAGGCCCAGGGTGCAAGGTGCATTTTCGCACCAATGTCGACGATCACGTGACGGTTGATGCCGATCACCCGGTGCGGATCGTGATGAATCCCGGAACGAGGGCGCCGTCACCCTATGTGCTCGTTCGCGACAGGCTCGAGGCCCTCATTGCCCGCCCGGTCTACTATGATCTGGTGAACAGGGGCCGGATAGCATGGCAGGATGGTCGTGAGGTTCTGGGAATTGATTCATGCGGTTGCTTCTTTGTCCTGGGCAAGACGTCCGATGACCCCGGTTGAGGTGCTCACTGCCTTGCGCAGGATGCCGCAGGCGAAGATCGAGCCACCGCAACCGACCTGGACCGAAGGTCCGGTGCGACGGGCGGCTGCCGTGCTCATTCCTCTGGTTGACCGCCGGGAGGATTCAATGACCGTGATCTTCGGCCAGCGCTCGTCGACGCTTGTCCATCATGCGGGTGAAGTCAGCTTCCCCGGCGGTCGAATCGAGGCCGGCGAGGACGAAGCCACTGCGGCCCTGCGCGAGGCCAGGGAGGAAATCGGGCTCGATTCCGCCAGGGTGAAGGTGCTCTGCCGACTCGACACGCAACGTGCCGGTTCGGGCTATTCCATCGCACCCCTTGTCGGACTCGTGACGCCTCCCGCCGCACTGCATCCCGACGGTGTCGAGATCGTTGAAGCCTTCGAGGTGCCGCTGGGATTTCTGCTCGACCCCGGGAACCATCGGCGGGCGAGCATGGTCTGGCGCGGCGAGAGGCGTTGGTACAGTCTGTTCGAGTACGGTTCGCGAACCATCTGGGGTGCGACGGCAACGATCGTGGTCAATCTCGTCGAGGTGCTGAGGGGTGAGAGATGATGCGCTACCTGTTGCCGGTAATCCTGATAGCGGCCCCTCTCATTTCCTACATCGTGTGGTACCGCCTGGCACGCGAGAAGGCGCGGCGCCTCAAGGAAGGCACGTTGCCTGGCTGGCGCGAGGCGCCCTGGGGGCTCATCGTTCTTGGAACGCTGGGCCTCATGATCATCACGCTGGCGGTCTTCGGGTTTGTCGGGCCCGACCCGTCGGGGATCTACGTACCGGCACGCCTCGAGGACGGCGTGGTGGTTCCGGGTTATGTCGCCGACTGACCCGGAGCGCTGCGGGGCCGCCGGATCAGGCGATCATGGTCACGTCGCATGCGGTTCGCGCACCAGGTCCGGTACTGACCATGCCGTAGCCACCATCGATGCCGCGCCGCTCCTGGCAAGGCCCGGTGTCGTCAGCGTGGTGGAGGCGTTGGCCTCCCGGGGCGAGGATGTGCGCTTCGTCGGCGGCTGCGTACGAGATCTGCTGGCGGACCGCGACATCGCCGATGTCGATGTCGCCACGCCGGATCCTCCCGCAGTCGTGACAGACCTGCTGGAAGACCGCGGAATCAAGGTGGTGCCGACCGGTCTTTCCCACGGCACGGTGACAGCGGTGGTCCGGGGCCGGGGAATCGAGGTCACCACGCTGAGGGTCGACGTGACGACCGACGGACGCCACGCCGAAGTGGCCTTCACCAGCGACTGGCAGGCCGATGCGGCGCGCCGCGACTTCACCATCAACGCGATGAGTCTCAGACCGTCGGGCGACCTCTTCGACTACTTCGGCGGGCGATGCGACCTCGCCGGCGGCCGTGTCCGCTTCGTCGGCGATGCGGCAGGACGCATTGCCGAGGACCGCTTGAGGGTACTGCGTTACTTTCGTTTTCTGGCCTGCTACGGCCACGGGACACCGGACCGACAGGCCATGGCGGCCTGTGCGTCGGCCAGAGCATCCCTCGGGTGCCTGGCAGCCGAACGCGTCCAGTCGGAACTCTTCGGGCTTCTGGGTGCGCCGCATCCCTTGCCGGCGCTCGATCTCATGGTCTCGAGCGGTGTCCTGGAGCACGTGCTGCCGGAGGCGGGCGATCTCGCCATCCTTGGCGCCCTGACCGGCATCGATGACCGCGACCCCGTGCGTCGGCTCGCCGCCCTGGCTCCGACAGCGGGCGACGCTGTCGCCGACAGACTGCGTTGTTCGAGGGCCGTTCGCCGGCGTCTTGCCCGGCTGGCGCCCCCGGTCCTGGCGCTGGATCCTGACTGGCCGGTCCCGAATCAGCGCCAGGCACTCCATGATCTCGGGACGGACACGTTCCGCGATCTCGTTCTCCTTGCCTGGGCGGCGGACCGCACCTGGAGGGCATCATGCTGGAGAGCGATGCTCGATACGGTGGCACGCTGGGAGAATCCGCGCTTTCCCTTGCGCGGCCGGGACGTGCTCGCAGCCGGGATTCGCCCCGGCCCCGAGGTCAAGGCCATCCTCAAGGATGTCGAGGCATGGTGGCGCCGGGAGGATTTCAGACCAGACCGCGCGTCCTGCCTCGAAAGGCTCGCTGCGATGACCGGAGGGACGGCGTGACGGCTGCCGGACGGCTTGTACTGGCGTCCGCCCTGTTTGCGGCATCGGCTCTGGCAACGGACCCGCACGTCATCGGCATCGAGCAGCACTGGATCGCGGAACCACCTCCCGGCGTCCCTGTTGCCGCGGCCTACGGCGTCATCACCTGCCATTGTGTCACCTCCGATCGCCTGGTTTCCGTGGACGTCGGCGGAGCGGTGATGTGTGAACTTCACGCCACCACGGCAGGCGATGACGGTGTCGTCGCCATGCGCCGGCTCGACGACGGTATCGACATTCGTCCCGATACCCCCCTTGCGCTCGAGCCAGGCGGCTTTCACATCATGATCATGGGACTCGAGGAACGCCCGCGGGCCGGCGACCGGATTCCCGTGACCCTGGTTTTCGAGAAGGCGGGAGCCGTGGATGTCGTCTTCCCGGTGATGGCACGGTCTGCGGCAGGCGCGGAAGAATGAAGAAACGTCATCTGGTCCAGGGGCTTCTGGCCGGTCTTCTGGTCGTGGCGACGGTGATCGGCGCCATGGAACTCCACCGGCGCCAGGCGGAGGACGTTGAGGTCGTGATCGGCGGGCCGTTCTCCATGCTGGCGCATGACGGTACCCGGATGACCCATGACGATCTCGTCGGTCGCAGATCCCTTGTATTCTTCGGTTTCACCTACTGTCCGGACATATGCCCGACCACCCTCCTCCAGGTGGCGGCATGGCTTGAGGCCATGGAAGACCATGGCGACCTGATCGACGCCTACTTCGTCACCGTCGACCCGGAACGCGACACCCTTGAGCGCATGGCGGACTATGTCGCCTATTTTTCCGACCGCATCACCGGTCTCGTCGGCACCCCCGATGAACTCCGCCAGATGGCGAATTCCTACCGGCTCTACTATGCCCGCATCGACCTCGACGACGACAGCTACACCATGGATCACACGGCGGCCGTCTACCTCATGGACGGCGATGGCAGGTTCTTCGATGCCATCACCATGACGGCGTCGTTCGACGAGGCCGTGGCGAAGCTCACCAGGCTCGTCGAGGAAGGATGAGGACTTTCGCTCGCAGCGGTTGACGGTTTGTCAAGGCCAGGTCGCCACAGGGGGCAGGGACATCAGCACGGCCTCGGGATTCGCTCCGGTCATCAGTCCGAAACGGGTGCCTCGGTCGTAGACGAGATTGAACTCCGCATAGCGTCCGCGCCACTGCAGCTGGCGTGAGCGCTCCTCTTCCGTCCAGGTCTCGTGCATGCGCCGACGAATCAGGCGTGGATAGATGGCAAGGAATGCCTCACCGACATCGCGGGTGAAGGCGAATGACGCCTCGTCGGCGTGGAGGTTGTCAAAGAAGATGCCGCCGGCGCCGCGTTTGACGCCGCGGTGGGGAATGGTGAAGTAGTCATCGGCCCAGCGGCTGAAGGCGGCGTAGTCGGCACAAGGGTGCCGGCCGCAGCACGCGGCGAGTTCTGCGTGAAAGTCCTCTGTATCCTCGTCGCGTGGAAGGGGTGGGTTGAGATCGGTGCCACCGCCGAACCAGGCCTTGCCTGCGGTGGTGATGTGGCGCGTGTTCATGTGAACGCCCGGCACGTGCGGTGAGCGCATGTGAGCGACGAGTGAAATGCCGGATGCCCAGAATCCGGCGTTGTCCGGTGCGGTGCCCGGAATCTCCCCGGCAAACTTTCGGTCGAAGTCGCCCCACACGGTGGAGACGTTGACCCCCACCTTCTCGAAGACCCTGCCGCGCGTGATCGCCATGACGCCGCCGCCACCGCCGTCCCTCGTCCACTCCCGGAGTTCAAATCGCCCCGGGGGATGATCGTGTTCCGGCCCTTCGTATGCATCCTCGACGGACTCGAAGGCGGCAACGATGCGGTCGCGCAGGCTGCGGAACCAGCGGCATGCAGCGTCGCGTCCCTGCTGCGACCCGGCGAGGTCCGGCCGGTCTGTTGTCATGGGTGGTCATTCCGGGCGGCTGTCCCCGGCACTCTTGTCGCAGACCGTCGGAGCCCGCAAGCCCCTTCCACATCCACTGCCTTGCGTGACCGTGGCGGGCGGTATATTCATGGCCCGCCCGGATGAGGCGCCAGGAACAGGACGCAAGGGATTTCTTGGTGATGGCTGAGCACACTTTCGACGCGCAAGGGGTAGAGCGGCGCGACTTTCTCAGTGTGGCGACCATCGGCGTGACGGCTGTCGGCGCCGGTTTCATCGCATGGCCGCTGATCGCGCAGTGGAACCCGGCTGCGGATGTCCTGGCGCTTGCCACCATCGAGGTTGACCTGTCACCTGTGGCAGAGGGCCAGCAGATCACGGTGAACTGGCGCGGCAAGCCGGTGTTCATCCGTCATCGCACGGCCGACGAGATCGCCGCCGCACGCGACGTTGCCATGGACGATCTCAAGGATCCGCAGCCCGACAGCGAACGGGCCCTTCGCCCCGAGTGGTTGATCATGGTGGGAGTGTGCACTCACCTCGGCTGCGTTCCCCTGGGCAACCAGGGCGAGTACCACGGCTGGTTCTGCCCCTGTCACGGCTCGCACTACGACACGTCCGGTCGCATCAGGAAGGGACCGGCGCCGGAGAATCTCGGAATTCCGGACTACGTCTTCACCGATGACACGACTGTTGTCATCGGCTGACCGGGGCGAGGAACCATGGCCGACTTCATGAGCAACGGATTCGTGCGCTGGTTCGATCGCCGGTTGCCGATCCTGAGCTGGACCAACCACAACCTCATCGATTATCCGGCGCCGCGCAACCTCAACTACATGTGGAATTTCGGTTCGCTGGCCGGAATGGCACTGCTCATCCAGATCGTCACCGGCATCGTGCTGGCGATGCACTACACGCCGCACGTGGACACGGCCTTCGACAGCGTCGAGAGGATCATGCGCGACGTCGAGTATGGCTGGCTGATGCGTTACGCCCATGCCAACGGCGCCTCGTTCTTCTTCATCGTCGTCTATCTCCATGTTTTCAGGGGGCTCTACTATGGCTCCTACAAGGCTCCCCGCGAGGTCCTGTGGTGGATCGGCCTGATGATCCTCCTGGCCATGATGGCAACCGCCTTCATGGGGTACGTGTTGCCCTGGGGGCAGATGAG
Source organism: Alphaproteobacteria bacterium (assembly GCA_964291265.2). GTDB lineage: Bacteria > Pseudomonadota > Alphaproteobacteria > SP197 > SP197 > SP197. The sequence continues at coordinate 4,309,575 of OZ219747.1, read as the reverse complement.
CTACTGGGCGGCGACCGTCATCACCAACCTGCTGTCGGCCCTTCCGGTCGTCGGGGAAGCCCTGGTCGGCTGGGTGTGGGGCGGCTTTTCGGTGGACAACCCGACCCTGGTGCGCTTCTACGCCCTTCACTTCCTGCTGCCGTTCGTCATCGTTGGTCTGGTGGGTCTTCACCTGTGGGCGCTGCATCACACCAAGTCGGGCAACCCACTCGGCATCGACACCACCGGTCCACAGGATGTCATCCGCTTTCACCCCTACTACACGATCAAGGATGCCTTCGGCGCCGGGATGTTCCTGATCGTCTTCGCCGTCTTCCTGTTCTACGCTCCGAACTACCTCGGACATCCGGACAACTACATTCCGGCGGATCCCCTCAAGACGCCGGCGCACATCGTTCCGGAATGGTACTTCCTGCCGTTCTACGCGATCCTGCGCGCCATTCCCTCGAAGCTGGGCGGCGCCATTGCCATGGTGCTGTCGATCGGCATCCTGTTCCTCCTGCCCTGGCTCGACACGTCCAGGGTCCGTTCGGCGACGTTCCGTCCGGTGTTCAGGTGGTTCTTCTGGATCCTGGTGATCGACATCATCGTGCTGGGTGTCGTCGGCGCCAATCAGCCCGAAGGGGCGTGGATCCTGATCGGCCAGATCGCGACGGCATGGTACTTCCTTCATTTCCTGATCCTGCTGCCCCTGATCGGCTGGTTCGAGAGGCCCCGCCCATTGCCTGCCAGCATTGCCAGGGCGGTCCTCGACGGGAATGAACCGGCTTCCGCGGGGCGGGGAGCGAGACGATGAAGCGCATCATTCCCGTGGTCGGCCTGCTCGTCTTCGCCATGCCGACGTGGGCGGCTTCGCCAGCCCAGGCGCCACAGCAGTTCACATGGTCCTGGGAAGGAGTATTCGGCACCTATGACCGCGAACAGGTGCGGCGGGGGCTGGAGATCTTCACCGCTCAGTGTCAAAGCTGCCACAGCCTCAAGTACATCCGTTTTCGCGATCTCGTGGCCATCGGCCTCAGCGAGGACGAAGCCGGCGCGCTCGCTGCCGGCTACGAGGTCGCAGGCCCGCCCGACGAGTGGGGCGACGCCACCGTCATCAGTGCGGCGCTGTCGGACGCGATTCCCGCACCCTACCGCAACGACACCGAGGCGCGGGCGCTCAACAACGGCGCCCTCCCCCCCGATCTGTCACTGATGGTGAAGGCCCGTGTCGACGGCGCCAACTACATCGCCTCCCTGCTCACGGATCCCGACTACAATCGGAGCGAACCGGACGCCGACGGGCTCTACCACAATCCCTACTTCGCCGGTGGCAGCATTGCCATGGCGCCTCCGCTCTACGAGGGTCTTCTCGTCGACGCAGAGGACAACGACATCACGGTTGACGAACTCGCGAGGGACATCACGGCCTTTCTCGCCTGGACCGCGGAGCCCAATCTCGAGGACCGCAAGAGAATGGGACTGAAGGTCATCCTCTTCCTTCTCGTGATGACCGGGCTCTACTACGTCTGGAAGAGGAAGATCTGGGCCGGCGTCGAACACTGACCGGCCCAGAGATGGCTCGGTGTGGCTGGGGGACCTGGATTCGAACCAGGACCATTCGGGTCAGAACCGAAGGTTCCACCCTACGTCTGGAAGAGGAAGATCTGGGCCGGCGTCGAACACTGACTGGCCGGGTGATGGCTCGATGTGGCTGGGGGACCTGGATTCGAACCAGGACTGTTCGGGTCAGAGCCGAAGGTTCTACCGTTAAACTATCCCCCAGCAGGGGATGTGGCGACGCTAGATGAGGCGAGCGGGGAGTGTCAACAGCAACGACTCTCCGGGAGGCTCCCGCCGCCGCGCCAGCCGGGGGTGACGTTGGGCCGCAGGAAGGTGACGCGCCCGCAGGGCCGCCGCCTGAAGCAGGGACTGAAGAAGAGCGCCGGGCGCAGTCCGTCGTCCATCCGGTGGCTGGAACGCCAAGTCAACGATATCTGGACCGATGGCGCCCGACGCGAGGGATGGCGGTCGCGGGCGGCATACAAGCTGCTTCAGCTCGATGAGCGTTTCTCCCTCCTCGGTCCCGGAACCCGGGTGGTCGACCTCGGCGCCGCGCCCGGCGGCTGGTCCCAGGTTGCCGCCAGCCGGATTGCAGGTGCGCCCCTGGTCGCGGTGGACGTGCTGGAAATGGAGAGTCTCGTCGGTGTGACGATCGTTGTCGGCGACATCCGTGACAGGCAAACCCGAGACGCCGTGCTCGAGGCACTCGATGGCACGGCCAATCTCGTCCTCTCGGACATGGCCGCGCCATCCACGGGGCATCGTTCCACGGATCACCTGCGGACCCAGGCCCTTGCCGAGGAGGCTGCAGCCTTCGCGACAACGGTGCTGGCTCCCGGAGGCTGCCTTGTCGTGAAGGTCCTGCGCGGCGGCGCCGGAAAGGCCCTGCTTTCCGTCCTGCGACGCGACTTCGTGCGGGTTCATCACGTCAAGCCGGAGGCCAGCCGCCAGCAGTCTTCGGAGATCTACGTCGTGGCAAGGGAATTTCGCGGAACCGCTTCGTGACCCTGCAAGGGCGCGTCCGCTGCGATCCGTCCTCCGGTCCCCGTTTCGCAGTGTCTGACGACAATTCCGTCGATTCCCCTTGGGCTGTCCGAGGGTCTGATGCGATCGCGTCTTGCCAACCTGCCTGCAGCAAGAGCGCCACAGGAACGGATCGTCCAAGGGTCGAGAAGAACCGCGCCGAGGCATGATAGGGTCCCGGTTCACGGAAATCCTGACTGCACGGCAGCTTGCCTCTCGCGCGTCCTCTGGAAGACTTCGAGAGCCAGGTGTTTATGTGCGGCGGCACGGAACGCGGCATCCGTCATCACCTTGGAGAAAATCGCCTCGTTGCCCTCCATTCGCTCGATGAACAGGTCGTTCAGGATGTGATCCAGATAAGCGGCGAAGTCCGCGAAACTGTTGGCGCGGGCGGCTTCCGCGATCTCCTCGTTGTCCTCCGCCGAAGCCCGTATCTGGTCGAAGAACAACTGGTCTGCCTCGGTGAAGTCCGTGCCGAAGCGCTCGTTGAGACGCTCGATCAGGCTCGAAAGCGTCACCTCTTCGTCCTTGACACCCGCAGTGCCGACGTCTGTCGGTCCCTTCAGGGGAGCAGCGTCTCCTTCCGAGAGGTCGATGGAGCGCTCGGACATCTGCTGAATCCGGAAGTACTTCAGCGCCACCTCGTCATCCAGGACAAGGACACGGCCGTCGCCCGGCGGCGGAAGCTTCGCCAGCAGGTTTCGCACGAAGGTGTAGAGCCGTTCGAGATCGCTGTCCTGATAAGGAATGATCTGCGACAGGAAGGCGTAAAGGTTGCGATAGGCCTTCAACTGGCCGCGGAACGCTTCCCGTTCCTCTTCCTCGCGGTCCCGGAAGCGCTGAACGACCGCATCAAGGATGGCGTTCATCCTGCGATGATCGCGCGCCGGGTGGTCGCGCCTGGCGCGATACCAGACATCGGCAAACGCCGTCACATCGGCCGGTGTGAAGATCGCCTGTTCAAGCAGACGGTGCTGCAGCTCCGACAGGCGCTGTGGATCGGCGTTCTCGCCGACGGGCGTGGTCTCGTAGTAGGGCTTGAACGCCTTGCGGATCTCGTCGTCCTCGTTGGCAAAGTCGAGAACGAAGGTGCGTGACTTGCCGGGCGCGATGCGGTTGAGCCGCGAGAGGGTCTGGACCGCTTGAACCCCGGCCAGGCGCTTCACCACGTACATGGTCTGCAACAGCGGCTGGTCGAAGCCGGTCTGGTACTTCTCCGCGACCAGCAGCACCCGGTAGTCGTCGTGTCCAAAGGCTTGCGGGAGTTCGCTTTCGGCAAGTCCCTTGTTCATCGTCACTTCGGTATACGACGATCCGGGGGCGTCCGGGTCTGCTACTGTCCCCGAGAAAGCCACGAGCGATCGGATGCCAGTGTAGCCTTGCTCTGCAATGTAGCGGTCGAAGGCAAGCTTGTATCTCACGGCGGCAAGGCGGGCGCCGGTCACCACCATCGCCTTCGCGCGCCCGCCGAGCTCATGCATCACGTTGAGCCGGAAATGCTCGACGATGACGGAAACGACCTGCTCCACATTGACCGGATGCAGTTCCAGATAGCGGGCGAGGACCTTTGCGGCCTGCCTGCGCGGCACGTCGGGATCGTTCTCGATCTGCTTGATCAGGCCGAAGAATCGCTTGTAGGTCGTGTAGTTCGCCAGCACATCCAGGATGAAGCCTTCCTCGATGGCCTGCCGCATGGTGTATTCGTGGAAAGGTGACGCGCCGGTGGGGCCGGGCTCGTCGAACAGGGCCTTGGTCTTGAATTTCGGCGTGGCCGTGAAGGCGAAGAAGCTCAAGTTCGGTTGCCGAGCGCGTTTCAGCGCATCACGCATCACGGCCGCCTTCGCCTCGTCGGAGAGGTCGTTGTCCTCTTCGTCGGAAAGTTGCGCGGCGATGGCGGCTTCGATCCCGTCCTTGTTCAGCATGCCCCTGAGGGTTGTCGCGGTCTCGCCGCTCTGGGACGAGTGCGCCTCGTCGACGATGACGGCGAAGCGCTTGCCCGCCGTGTCGATCGTCACGCCGACGCCTTGCTGTTCAAGGGTCGAGAGGGCCTGCGAAAGGAAAGGGAACTTCTGGATCGTGGTGATGACGATGGGCGTGCCTTGCGACAGCGCGCGGGCAAGCTGGCGGGTGTCCTCGTCGATCTTCTCGACCACGCCGGCCTTGTGCTCGAACTGGTAGATCGTGTCCTGCAGCTGCTGATCGAGCACACGCCGGTCGGTCACGACCACGACGGAGTGAAACACCTTCTCGTCGTGTTCGTCGTGCAGGCTGGCCAGTCGGTGCGCGAGCCAGGCAATGGAGTTCGATTTGCCGGACCCCGCCGAATGCTGGATCAGGTAGTTCCGGCCGGCGCCGTTGGCCCTGGCGTGTTGGACGACTTTCCGCACCGCGTCGAGCTGGTGATAGCGCGGAAAGATCATCGCCTCCTGCCGCAGGGTGCGCGCGCCCTGGTCGGTCTTGACCTGTATTGTCTTCACTTCCAGGTGCATGAAGCGTTGCAGGATTTCGAGCAGGCTGTTGGCCTGCAGCACCTCGTCCCACAGATAATGGGTCTTCCAGTCGTCCTCGACCGGCGGGTTGCCCGCTCCGTGGTCGTTCCCCCGGTTGAAGGGCAGGAAACGGGTCTCCTTGTCCTCAAGCCGGGTCGTCATCCACGCCTCGTCCGGGTCCACGGCAAAGTGGACCAGGGCACGTTTCTTGAAGGCGAAGAGCAGGTCACGCCCGTCGCGATCATCCCGGTACTGGCGGACCGCATCGGCGGCGCGCTGTCCGGTCAGCGGGTTCTTGAGTTCGACGGTGACCACCGGGATACCGTTGACAGCCAGCGTCACGTCGACGACGCAGCGGCGGTTCCTGCCGTCGGCCCCCTTCATGACCGAGGTGAAGGCGACCTGACGCGTCACGGTGAGCCGGTTGCTGGCGTAGTTCTTCGCCGCTTCGGGGTTCATGTAGGTGTTGGGACGGAACCAGGCCATGCGCAGGGTCTTGCCGTAGGACTTGAAGCCATGGCGCAGGACATGCAGCGTACCCTTGAGTTCCAGTTCCTTCGACAGGTTATCCAGCACTGTCGCGGCGGTCTTCGATCCGAGCAGCCTTTCCAGGGCCTGCCACCTGGCCGGCTGGCTGCCTTGCAGGAAACCCGTGACGTCATCGGGAAAGAGGGCAAGCGCCTCGTCATAGGTATCCGGGCGGCGCTTCAGGTAGCCGCCCGCGCCGATCAGTCCAGCCTCGATCGCCTTCTCGAAATCACGTTCGGTATGCGCGGGCATCGCTCACAGACCCGGCGAAAAGCGGTATTGGATGTCCAGCGCATGGAGCATGGCGAACGTGTCCTCGAAATCGACGGAGAAGGCATTGCAGACATCGGGCAACTTGATCTGGTTGCGCGACTCCGAGCGTGGCTGCTCATTGGTGACGACGGTCTTCCCACCCGCCATGCCGTGAGCGACCAGCCAGCCATCCGCGCCGCTGGCGAATTTGGCCTTCGCCTCGTCGTAATACTGCGCGTGGCGCGTCACCCAGAGCATGACGCGGGTAAAGGCAGAGACGACCGTGCCAGCGTCGCTGCTGAGAAAAAAGCCTTCCGGCACGGACTGACTGACCCACCGCACCAAGTCATCGTCGCTGCGTCCGAGGAGCAATTCCTGCTTGACCCGATCAATGCTGTGAATGCGTTCGAGCGAATGGCCGTAGAGGACGCTGTCCCAGAATCCCGGACAAATCGGAAAGGCATAGTATCGATTCTTCGCCGTGATAAGCACGTCGGAATCGATGAGGTAGTCGGACGTCGAACTCACGGTAGCGTGATTCCAAGCTTGCGGGCATATCTCTGGAACGTACCGGCATGCAGCCCGGTCAGCTCGTAGGCCTCCTTGAAGCCGATACGCCCCTCCTTAGCAGCCCGGATCAGGTGAGAAGCAAACAGGCGGCCCACGCGGTTGTCCTGGTTATTGTAGAAATTTCCCCTGTTCTTTCCCGTTTGCCTTTTTCGGTGTTCGCGCTGAGTGTAGTCATGGTAAAAACTGAGAAACTCGTTACGCCCCATCAAATCCAGATCCACTGCGCGGCGCCCGATCACCACTGGGCTCACCTTGAAGTGCCTGGCCAGATACTCCAGCGGCGCTTCGCCCCCGTCAACCCCGCGCCAGGCGGCCTGCATTTCGGCGGCAGGCACGAGGAACTCGGCCGCCGCCCGGTTGCAAAATCGCTCTACCGCTCCATTGTCCGGTTGCAGCCCCTTGAAGCCGGACAGGCCCTCGCCCGCATCGCCCAGCCACAAGTGTGTCAATTCGTGCGCGAGGGTGAACATCTGGGCGGACTTGGCGTCGGCTCCATTGACGAATATCAGGGGGGCATGGGGGTCGCTCAGGGCAAAGCCGCGAAACTCGTTCACATCCAGCTTGCGATGAGCATTGTTGCCGACAACGCCGTTGATGACCGCCATCACGCCAAGGGACTCGATGGTTCTGCGCAATTCGCCCACGGCTGCCGTCCAGTTGGGCACCCACCGGGCCCAGCCATCAACCAGACCAAGCATCCGCCGCATCTCGAGGCCGATGGCCTCTGGGGCATCCGAAAGCGACGCGGCACCGACGACGCCCACCGGTGATGCTTTCGCTTCCAGCCGTTCTTCACGAAACCAGGCCTGCCGCCGCCGCATGAGGTGAACGGTGTCCATCAACTCCGGGCTGAAGCCTTCCGACCGCTGACTTTCCACCGTGCGAAAGTCAGCGAACGGCAATCTCAACGTCGGCGGCTCCGGCAGAAAAAGAAAACCGTACGGCGCCCGCGTCTTCGTGGCGAAGTCCTGCAGCTGGCGCATCGTGGGCTGGATCGACGCACTCTCCCACTCGGCCAACCTCGGGAACCTGCCTTCGAGGTCTGCCAAGCTGAACCCGGCACGCTCCCGAGCCCAGCAAAGAACCTCCGGACTGACAGCTACCCTGGTCATGTCTGAGCGTCACTTGCCATGGAGATCATGCGCTCAGCAGGATCCCAGATGAATACTTGACATAAACGCGCACCTGAATGAACCAGCACCGTCAGGGTTGGACGACTACCCGAGATCATTGCAGTTTCCCCAATTGGCCCGTGACGGCGGCTGTAATGAGTGCAGATCGATATTCTTCAAGTAGCCTCAGACTCCTGCGTGTCTCGCGCACTATTCCTTCTATGCGGTTGCAATTCTCATCTAGGTGTTCTGCAATATTGAGTTGTGCGCTAAGTGGCGGAAATGCCACTTGCAAATGCTGTATATTGTCAACAGAAAGGCCGGGCTGAGCGGCGGAGACAGAATACCTATTCAATTTCAACATGTCGAGCATATACGCCAACCATCGGACCTCGAACTGCTTATCCGGAAAACATCTCAAGGCATGCTCCGATACCCAAATTTTGCCGTAAGCTAGTTGGATATTTCCACAGTGTGCGCCCTGTCTCCCAACAAGCACAATCGGTCCAATGGTGTTGAAATTATCCGTTGTACCGCGAATTCCATTGCCTCCAAACACGAGATGTTTGCTATCCGTGTTAATGTCTGATGCGGCCAAAAAATCACCGCTCCGCATTCGAATTACGCGATTCATAGGCAAGATATCCCAATGCATCGGAATGTCGCCGAGCCAGTCGACACCGGATGGCTTCATGGGAGCATCTGGCTCAACCCCCTTGGTGACGGCGCGGGCGATGAGCGCCTGTCGTTTTTCGGCCAAGAGGTCCAAAAGAGCGCGCTTCTTCTCGATCAGCTCGTCGATCCATGCCGTTTTTTCATCCAGAAACCATGCGATCCGGCGTTGCGTAGTGAGTGGGGGCGCAGGCACGGTTTGCGACATGGATGTGGACATTCGGACATACGGTTGCGCTGTCCCATCAATCTCCCAAAAACCCTGCTGATTGACCAAATAAAAAAGATATCGTGCATCAGCTAATTTAGTTGGGAAAAGTACCCGTGTATTTGCAACCACGCCCCATGAGCCAGATGCGTAAAAGCACTTTCCACACCGTTCACCCACTGCACTTAGTACAAGTCCTTCACCATTGAATTGCGGTGCTGGCACACGCACATCCTGACCGGAGGCACTGTAAGCAGGAAAGCCCTCCTCATCTGGTAAATCTTTCAAATGTCCTTTGATTGATACTGCACCCGGTGAGATGGGACGCACTAGACGCTTGAGAGGCAAGGTCGAGAACTTCGCTAAATTTCCGGTCATACTGCTAACCCCTTCAACAACTCGGCGATCTCCTCTTCGATCTGGGCGATGTCCGCTTGGATTTCGTCGAGCGGGCGCGGAGGCTTGTAGACGTGGAAGTGCCGGTTGAACGGGACTTCGTAGCCGACCTTCGTCTTGTCGTAGTCCACCCAGGCGTCTGGCACATGGGGCAGCACTTCGCGTGCCATGTAGGCGTCGATGTCATCCCGGAAGGCTTCGACCAGGCGGTCGTTGGGCTTGTTCGGTCCGAAATCCATCGGCAGCGGCAATTCCGCCGCGGGCGGCAGGGGAATGTTCTCGGTGTCTCGGAGATCGCTGTCGGGCTCAGGCCGCCCCTTGCGGTCACGGCAGATCTCGGCGCCCGGGTCGCGTTCGTCCAGAGCCGCGAAGATCGCCTTCATGACCGGCGCGGGAATCTTGAGACCAGCTTGTCTGGCGGCGTCCGTCACGTCGGTCTCGAACACTGCCCGGTCCATGTAGCGCCCGTTGCCTTCGAGCGTCGCGAGCACGGTGCCGATGGCGTCCTGGTGTTTCCGCCCCGCCATGGTCTCTCGCTCGGCAGCGGCGGCGTCCCTGCGTTTTTTCGACTTCGCCAGATTGGCGAACGCGGTCTGATCGCCCAGCCTGGCAGTCCGCTCCGGTGTCGCCTCGAAGTGCATCCGCAAGGGGCGCTCGACCGTCACCTTAAGAAAACCAAACTCCCGGTTCTCGAGGATGCGGGAGATTGCGCGGGTCTCGGTCTCTCCATTGACCGACACGTCGGCTGTCTCCCCGTCCTGGCAGTTGCCGTATACGCGGGTCAGGCGGCGGACCTGTTCTTCGGAGATCTCGTTGCGCTTGTTGTTGAGGCTCTTTTTCATCTTCTCGAAGAAGCGGGTGCCGTCGATGAGCTGAATCTTGCCGCGTCGCATCGGCGGCTTGCGGTTTGTCACCAGCCAGACATAGGTGAAGATGCCAGTGTTGTAGAAGAGCTGATCCGGCAGCGCCACGATGGCGTCGAGCCAGTCGTTCTCGATGATCCAGCGGCGGATGTTGGACGGCCCCGAACCGGCGTCGCCCGAGAACAGCGGCGAACCGTTGAAGACGATGGCGATCTTCGAACCGGGCCGGTTCTCGTCTTCCTCTTCCCAGGGGTGCATCTTGGAAATCATGTGCTGGAGAAAGAGCAGCGAGCCGTCGTTGATGGCCGGCAGACCGGCGCCGAACCGGCCCGAAAAGCCGAGCGTCCTGTACTCGCGCTCGACGGCGTTCTTCTGGTCTTTCCATTCGACGCCGAAAGGCGGGTTGGCCATCAGGTAGTGAAAGCGCTTGCCTTCGAAGCCGTCTCCGGTCTTGCCGTCGCCCAGGGTGTCGCCGAGGACGATATTGTCCGTGTCCTCGTCCTTGATGAGCATGTCGGCGCAGCAGATCGCCCAGGATTCGTCGTTGTACTCCTGGCCGTGGAGGGCGAGATTCGCCTGCTTGTTCTGATCGAGAATCAATCTTTCGGATTCCGAAAGCATGCCGCCCGTTCCGCATGCCGGATCGTAGATGGTGCGGTAGATGCCGGGCTTGTAGACGTCCGCTTCGCCGGTGTAGATCAGGTTCGCCATCAGGCGGATGACCTCGCGCGGTGTGAAGTGATCCCCGGCCTCCTCATTGGCCTGTTCGTTGAAGCGCATCACCAGGTGTTCGAACAGGTAGCCCATCTGCAGGTTGTCGACACGCTCGGGGTGGAGATCGACATCGGCCATCGCCTTCACGATTTCGAAGAGACGGTTCTTGTCGTCGAGCTTCTCGATCTGGTCGGCGAACTTGAAGCGCTCGAAGATATGTCGTGCGGTCGGGGAAAAGCCGCTGATGAACGAGCCGAGGTTCGGCGCGATGTTCTCGGCATCGCCGAGCAGTCGAGCGAAGGTATAGGGACTGGTGTTGTAGAGGGGGTGTTTCCGGTTCGGGTCGGCGGCCTTGCCAAGCAGGCGGTCCATCGCCGCTGCGGGCATCTGTTGCGCCTCGAGTTCCCTGTGCTTGTTGAGAACGGCCTCCTTGGTCGACTCCAGGACACAGTCAAGGCGGCGCAGGACGACCAGGGGCAGCATGACCAGTCGATACTGCGGGGGCCGGTACGGTCCCCTGAGCCGGTTCGCGATTTCCCAGATCCTGGCCTTGAGTTCGTCGTGCGCCTGAATGTTCACGAATTCCCTTCCCTTTCCCGGCCGCCGTCCACTCGCCGCCGAGGGGTGCGTTGCAGCCTGGCACGTCTCATCGGCGGGTCAACCAGGCGAAATCCTCGGCCGCCCGTCAGCGGCTGCAGCCGCCACGTTCCGGGGGTGGAGCTTGCTGCCGTGCTTCTCTCCGCCGTGTCGCGCGAGGACTTCGGGTGGCTTCGGGCGGCGAACCAATTCCTCTGTCGACAGGCCGAACTGCCGAGCGCCAGGGCTTGTTCCGGGGGCGATGTCGCGAACGGTGATGCTGAGCCCTCCTTGTTCGGTCAGCCGCCCGGCAGCGGGCCATCGCCAAGTTACGCTATCGGAAAGGGCGGGGCAAAAGGTTGCGGCACCGGCCGTCGCCGCAATGTCCGTCTGCGAGGCAGTTCCGTCGGAGGCAGATCATGGCCTGACGCAGCCCTGCGCCACGTTGAGTTGAAGATCGGCGATCTCGTCGTCCCGGGACTCGACCAGTGCTTTCACCGCCTGCGACGCGGTTTTCGTTGTGGTCAACTTGAGCTGCCGAGCCGCCCCGCGAGCGAGTTCACAAGGTGCTTGAGCCTCCGTCTCCGCGCCGCAACTCCGCAATGTTCGCGCGATCTCGTTCCTCCTCGAGGCGCGCCTCCGATCCTGCAAGCGCGGACCGCCGGTTCAGCGGCTTCCGCGGCGGCAACACAGCGTCGCCGCCGTCGGGTAGGGGCAGATATCCGCGTCGAGAACGGCCATGCGCGAGACGGCAGCGCAGGCGCGAAGTCGTTGTCAGTGAAAGCCCGGAAGAAGGCTGCGATCCACCGGAACCCGAACGGTTACCTCCCCGGAAAGACGGCCGTGGGACTTGCCCTGGAAGGAGGTCGGTCACATGCGCTCCTGGCCGGCAACCCCTGGTGGCGTTGTCTGCCTTGGCACGGGCCACTATGGTATCGTGAGCACACGGGAGATCCCGGCAACACAACAGGGAATGGGAGATCAGGGTCAAAATGGAATCCAGACAAGACGTGGAACGGTTCGTCGATCGCATGAAGATGGGCAGGCTCTCGCGACGTGAGTTCAAGGCGGGACTGGCATCGGTGGGACTCGGCATGACCGTCGCGCCGCTTTCCGGACACCCGGCACTCGCCCAGGGCGACGAGCACCCCACCTGCTTCACGTGGGCGAGCTACGAAGTGCCGGAAATGCACCAGGAATACATCGACAGGCACGGTGCGTCGCCGAACTTCACCCTGTGGGGTGACGAAGAGGAAGCGGAGGCCAAGATGGTTGCCGGCTTCCGGCCGGATGTCGCCATGCCATGCTCCTACAAGGTGCAGAAGTGGAATGACTTCGGCTTCCTGCAGCCGATCGACACCAGTCGGCTCTCCCACTGGGACGATGTCATCCCCGTCCTCAGGAATGTGCCGGACATGATGATCGGTGGCCAGCAGCTCATGGTCTGCGCCTGGTGGGGTCTCACCTCCGTCACCTTCAGGACCGATCTGGCACCTGAGTACATCGATCCGGAAACACACACCTGGGGGATCCTGTGGGATCCCAAGTACACCGGCAGACTGTCGATGATCGACAGCCTCATCGACGGTGTCATGGTGGCGGCGATCTATTCAGGTGCTGCCGATCCCTTCGACATGACCCCTGAGGAAGTCGCGGTCACCAAGCAGCTCATGGTCGAGCAGCGGCCCCTGCTGCGCTACTACACGAACGACACCACGAGCTGGGAGCAGGCGCTTGCCTCCGGCGAACTGGTGGCTGCCGCTTCGTGGAACTCGACACCGCTCGCCCTTCTTCAGGAAGACATTCCGGTGGCGTTCATGAATCCGAAGGAAGGACCGATGACGTGGACGTGCGGCATCACGCTGATGTCCTTTGCCGACGAAGCCAAGATCGACCGCGCCTATGACCTCATCGATGCCTTCCTCGCTCCGTCGACAGGCGACTACTGGGTGCGGACCAACGGCATGGGTCATTCAAACACCAAGACCTACGAGGCCTTTTCGGCTGCCGAACTGACGATGCGCGGCCTGCCTCCCGAGGACGTCGAGGGCTACATCGCGTCCGGCATCTTCCAGGCGACGATCCGGAACGAGCCGGAACTTCAGGCCATGTACGAGGAAGTCAAGGCCGGATTCTGATACCACGCCATGCCGTGGCGGGCGGCGTTCGCGTCCGCCACGGTTTTGTGCACAAGGCCGGCGCCTCTTCCCTTGGTCACCGCGTCCCTTCGTGATACCTGTCCGTGCCACTTCTGGTGGGTGGCGCATGACAATACGGGAAGCTCTCACGTTCGATGATGTTTCCCTCGTGCCGGCCTTTTCGCAGGTGCTGCCGGACTCGGTGGCAACGGCGACCCGGCTGACGAAGTCCATTGAACTCGGCATTCCATTGCTGTCCGCCGCCATGGACACCGTGACGGAATCTGCCATGGCCATCGCCATGGCCCAAAGCGGCGGTATCGGCATCATCCACAAGAACATGTCCGTGACCGAGCAGGCCAACGAGGTGCGCCGGGTCAAGAAGTTCGAATCGGGCATGGTCGTCAACCCCCTCACCATCGGTCCCGGGGAGTCGCTGCGGACCGCACTCGATCTCATGGCGAACAACGACATCTCGGGCGTTCCGGTGGTCGACGGCGCCAGCAGACGCGTTGTTGGAATCCTGACCAATCGGGACGTCCGGTTTGCCAGCGACATGGACCAGCCGGTGTGCGAACTGATGACCGCCGACAATCTCGTCACCGTCACCGAGGATGTCACGGCCGACGAGGCGAAGCGCCTGCTGCATCGTCACCGGATCGAGAAACTTCTCGTGGTCGACCCGCAGGGTCGTCTGAAGGGCCTCATCACTGTCAAGGACATCAACAAGGCGGCGACCCATCCGGATGCCTGCAAGGACGAGCAGGGGCGGCTGCGCTGCGGTGCGGCGACAGGTGCCGGACGGGATGGATGGGAACGGGCCGAGGCCCTGATCGATGCCGGCGTCGACGTGGTGGTCGTCGATACCGCGCATGGTCACTCAGGCGGTGTCATCGACGCCGTCGACATGATCAAGAAGCAGTCGAACCATGCGCAGGTGATTGCCGGAAACGTGGCGACGGCGGAGGGTGCGCGCATGCTCATCGACCATGGGGCCGATGCCATCAAGGTCGGCATCGGTCCAGGTTCGATCTGCACCACGCGCGTGGTGGCCGGTGTCGGCGTGCCTCAGTTGACAGCCATTGAGGATGTCGTCGGGGAGGCAGCCGGAACCGGAACACCGGTGATCGCCGATGGAGGCATCCGGTACTCGGGAGATCTGGCAAAAGCGATTGCTGCCGGAGCGGATAGCGTGATGATCGGGTCCCTCCTCGCCGGCACGGACGAGAGTCCGGGCGAGGTGTTTCTCTTCAACGGACGTTCCTACAAGCAGTATCGTGGCATGGGTTCGCTCGGCGCCATGGCCCGCGGCTCGGCTGACCGCTACTTCCAGGAAGGCATCAACGACATTGTCAAGCTGGTGCCCGAAGGCGTCGAGGGGCGCGTACCCTACAAGGGGCCGTTGCATCACATCGTGCACCAGCTGGCCGGGGGCCTGCGCTCCTCCATGGGCTACACCGGAAACTCGGACATTCAGGCGATGCGCACCCGCTGCCGATTCGTCAGGGTGACGAGCGCCGGGGTGCGTGAAAGCCATGTCCACGATGTGGCGCCCATGCTCGATGCGCCCAACTATCAGACCGAGAGGTAGGTGGCGGTGTCCGACGCCGGCCGGGTCCTGATCCTCGACTTCGGTTCACAGGTCACCCAGCTGATAGCCCGGCGGGTCCGCGAGGCGGGTGTCTACTCGGAGATCATGCCCTTCAGCGTGGCCGGACACACCATCCGGTGCTTTGCTCCCGCTGCCATCATTCTCTCAGGCGGACCGGATTCGGTGACGAGTGGCGAGGCGCCTCAGGCGCCGCAGGCGGTGTTCGATGAAGGTGTGCCGGTGCTGGGCATCTGCTATGGCGAGCAGACGATCTGCTCCCAGCTGGGCGGTGCCGTCGAATCAGCGAACGAGCGGGAGTTCGGACGCGCGTTCGTCGACGTCATCGGGACCTGCAGGCTGTTCAACGACGTCTGGTCTCCCGGAGAACGTCACCAGGTATGGATGTCGCACGGCGACAGGATCACGGCCATTCCTGAAGGGTTCCGGGTGGTTGCCACATCAGCGGCCTCGCCCTTCGCCGCCATCGCCGACGATGCGCGGCGCATCTACGGTGTCCAGTTCCACCCCGAGGTCGTTCACACGCCCGATGGAGCCCGGCTGATCGGTTCCTTCGTTCACCAGGTTGCGGGTATCGCCAGCGACTGGTCGATGGCCGCCTTTCGCACACGAGCTGTCGAGAGCATTCGGGCGCGGGTGGGCACGGGGCGCGTCGTCATGGGGCTTTCAGGCGGTGTCGACAGTTCGGTGACGGCTCTCCTGCTGCACGAGGCGATCGGAGCCCGGTTGACATGTGTCCTTGTCGATCACGGACTCATGCGTCTCAACGAGGCACGAGACGTCGAGCATCTCTTCCGCAGCCACTACGCCATTCCCCTCGTCGTTCGCCATGTTCCGGACCTCTTCCTGGAGCGTCTCGCGGGGGTCACCGCGCCCGAGGACAAGCGCCGGGTCATCGGCTCGACGTTCATCGATGTCTTCGAGGCGGCGGCGGGCGCCATGGGCGGTGCCGACTTCCTGGGCCAGGGCACCCTCTATCCGGATGTCATCGAATCGGTTTCGTTCCATGGTGGGCCGTCATCCACCATCAAGTCCCATCACAATGTTGGCGGCCTCCCCGAACGCATGAAGCTGGAGCTCGTCGAACCGTTGAGGGAACTGTTCAAGGACGAGGTGCGCGAACTTGGCCGCGAACTCGGTCTTCCCGATGCCCTGCTCAACCGCCACCCATTCCCCGGTCCGGGCCTCGCCATCCGCATCCCGGGCGAGGTCACGCCGGAACGGGTGGCGCTCCTGCAGAGGGCCGATGCCATCTTCATCGACGAACTGAAGAGCGCGGGTCTCCATGATGCAATATGGCAGGCCTTCGCCGTCCTGCTTCCTGTGCGCACTGTTGGCGTGATGGGAGACGAGAGGACCTACGAGCATGTCTGCGCTCTGCGGGCCGTCACGTCGACGGACGGCATGACGGCCGACGTCTTCGCGTTCGACCATGCCTTCCTCGGACACGTGGCCAGTCGTATCGTCAACGAGGTCAGGGGCATCAACCGGGTCGCCTACGACATCACTTCCAAGCCGCCCGGAACCATCGAATGGGAATGATGTCGCTCTTGCAGGGCGGCAACCGGGCGTGAGGCCCGGACATCGTTCATCGCAGAGGCACCCCCGGTATCTGAAGGGTGTCTTCCTTGTCATCGCCGGCGGAGTCTTCATCAGCCAGTCGGGCGTCATCATCGGCTCGATGGAAGAGGCGGGATTCTGGCAGGTCCAGTTCTTCCGTTCCATCGTGGCCATCCTCGTGCTGTCGAGCCTCCTTGCCGTGCGTCATCACCGGGCTCTGCCGGCCATGGTGCGGTCGAGCTGGAAGGCCGCCCTGGCGACCGGGTTCTTTCTCGCGGTCAGCAACCTTCTCTACATCCTCGCCTTCTTTCATACGCGTGCTGCCAGTGTCTTCTTCATCATCAGTTCGCAACCCTTCTTCACGGCATTGATTGCCTGGGTCGTGCTGCGCGAACCGGTGAGGCGGATCACCTGGATCGCCATGAGCGCGGCCATGGCGGGGGTCGCGATCATGATGTGGGAAGGCGTCGGCGAGGGACGTCTTGTCGGCAATCTGGTGGCCCTCGGCGCGGCGGTCACCTTCGCCGCCTTCGGTGTCGCCCTTCGTGGCGGCCGGCGAGGCGACATGGTGCTGGGCTTGGTGATGGCATCGTGCGTGATCAGCACCGTTGCTGTCGTCTTTGTCGACAGTTTCGGCATCAGCACCCACGACTTCGTGCTGTGCGTCTACATGGGGTGCTTCCAGGTCGCACTGGCCCTGGTCCTGTTCGCCGCAGGCGCGAAGTACGTCCCGGCGGCCGAACTCATGGTGCTGGCCCTCACCGAGGTGATCCTCGGACCGTTGTGGGTGTGGCTCATCATCGGTGAAAGCCCGACACTGGCGGGGCTCATCGGCGGGACCATTGTCATCGGCGCCGTTCTTGCCAATGCACTGACCGGGATGCGCACTCGCGGCTGAAGGCATGGAACCCCCTGTCGATGCCGATGCCGACGATGGTCCGGCCGTCAGGAGAATCCGCAAACAACCTGCAACCCTTGAGCGTGATCCAGACCACGAGCGTGCAGGGACTGGAGCATCAAGGCGGATGACTTCAAGGGCACGGAACAGCAGCCGCATCGAGGCAACCGATCAGGATGAACGGGAGCTGATCGCCGACGGTTACCGGGGGCCGATCGAAGGGGGCGCGACAGGCCCGGCACGAGGATCGCGATGCGGCGAACCACGGCGCCCTGGTCTCGATTGTGGGCGACGGATGACAACCCGAAGCAACGCTCGGAAAGACACCGCCAGGAGGGCGGTTGCAGAAGCCAAGCGGCGACACCGGGGAAGGCGACGAACCGGACCGGCAGAATCTGCGCTGTGGAGTGGTTGTCGGCGAGCCACCTGGCCGTCGCGTCCTTGGTGGTCATCAGGTACATGGCGAGGACCATCGGCGCCATGCCGGCGGCGGGCAACCCGGCCGTTCTCAACGATCCGCGATGCTGGCGAGGAGCGGCCTCCGTGCGTGGTGCTCCACCTCACCCGACATGCGTCCGCTCGACGTCAAGCGAAATCAAGCGCGGGATCATCCTGAGAAGATCATTGACAAGGTTGCGGGAGGGCCCGGTGGTGGCTAGATTGTCCGACCCATGCGACTTCCGGAGCGGTGCCCTTGGCCAATGCCGGCGACCAGTTGATTCGCGAGGTCGAGGAAGACCTCCAGCGGGAACGATGGCTTCGGCTGTGGCGGGCCTATGGCCGCCAAGCGCTTGGCGCCGTCGCCGTGGTGGTGCTTGCGATCGCCGGTTACACCGGATGGAACGAGCACCGGGAGGCCCGGCTCGGCGACGACGGTTATCGGTACTGGCTCGCCGAACGTCAGGTTGACGCCGGAGACATTGACGAGGCGATGTCCGCGTTCGGCGCTCTCCATGTGGACGGACACGGCGGTTATCCCTGGCTTGCCGGCATGCGCGAGGCACAGCTTCTCGCCGAAGCCGGCGAGCGGGACCTGGCATTGCAGCGCTATGACGACCTTGCCGCCATGGACGACATCCGTCCCGCCTGGCGGGAACTGGCGGCCCTCTATGCGGTCATGCTGATGGTGGATCATGCTGACCCCGACGATGTCGATGCACGGCTGGCGCCGCTTCTCGATGGCGCCTGGCGTCCTCTTGCCCTGGAGCTCAGGGGTCTTCTTCATCTGCGGACAGGTGACACGGAGTTCGCGGTGGCGAGTTTCGAGGCGCTGGTCGATGACGCCGATGCGCCGCCGTCGGCCGTGCTGAGGGCACGTGAACTGCTGTCGCTGACGACCGGGAGATACTGACCGTGCGCTGGATCATCCTTGCCATGGCAAGCCTTTCGCTGGGCGCCTGCGAAAGCGACTGGTTCGGTGATCCGCCACCGTCACCGCTCGAGGGCGAACGCATTGCCATCCTGGAACTCGGTTCCGGTCTGGCAAGCGACCCGGAACTCGCCTCCACGCCGTTGGAGCTGCCCCCGGTGCGCCTCAATCCGGATTGGCCCCAGTACGGCGGCAGTCTCGACAAGGCGATGCATCATCTGGCCCACGGCGGATCATGGGAACGGGTCTGGTCGCGCACCATCGGCGATGGTCGAAGTGATTCGCGCCGGCTGGTGGGAACACCTGTCATTGCCGGGGGCATGGTGTTCGCGATCGATTCCGATACCCGGGTCTCTGCCCTTGATGCGGCGACCGGAACGTCGTTGTGGAGCACCGACATCACCGCCGCCGAGGAAGATGACGGCTGGGGAGGTGGCCTTGCCTTCGATGATGGCCGGCTCTTCGTCACAACCGGCAATGGCGAGATCATGGCACTCGATCCGGCCAACGGCGTTCCCTTGTGGCGCATCGACGCCGGCCCGCCGATCCGCACGCCGCCGGCGGCAAGCCAGGGGCGTGTTCATGTCGTCACCGCGGACAACACGCTCCTGACCCTGGATGCGGCGACCGGTGATTCCCTGTGGGTCCATCGCGGGCTTCTCGGGGCGGCCTCGCTTATGGGAGGCGGCGGGCCAAGCATTGCCGGATCCTTCGTCGTGGCGACCTACACGACTGGTGAGGTGGTGGCCCTGAGAGCGGAGAACGGCCGCGTGGTGTGGAGCGATGTCCTTGCACAGGGCGGACAGGCCGGCGTCGTGGCAGGTCTCGATGACATCAACGGCAGTGCCGTCATCGATCACGATCTCGTGTTCGTCGCCAGCTATGGCGGACGACTGGCAGCCATCGATGTCACGCGGGGTATCAGGGTCTGGGAACAGAATCTCTCGATCACGCAAACGCCATGGGTGGCCGGTGACCATCTCTGGGTGGTGACCAGTGATGCGGAGATCATCTGCTTCCTGAAGGAAGACGGCCGTGTACGCTGGATCACCCGGTTGCCGTTGTACGAGGATCCCGAGGACAAGGAGGGCGTCATTCTGTGGTCGGGGCCGGTGCTCGCGGGCGATAGACTGATCGTGGCGGGAAGCCACGGGGATGCTGTCACTCTTTCACCCCACACGGGCGACATCATCGACTCGCTGTCGGTGGACCGCGGACTGCCCCTGCCGCCTGTTGTCGCGAACGCGAGACTCTACTTCGTTGGCGACTCGGGCGCCTTGACCGTTCTCGACTAGTCGAGTGCCGTTCACGGTCGCCATCGTCGGCCGGCCCAATGTCGGCAAGTCCACGCTCTTCAATCGCCTGACCGGTCGGCGTGAGGCGCTGGTCGACCCGCAGCCAGGCGTTACGCGGGACCGCCGGGAGGGCGAGGGCAGGATCGGGCCCCTGACCTTCCGCCTTGTCGATACGGCGGGACTCGAGGACGCGGTGTCGGGGACCATGGCGGAACGCATGCGTGAACAGACCGACGAAGCTCTCCTCGAGGCTGATGTCCTGCTCTTCGTCATGGACGCACGCCAAGGCGTGACGGCGCGTGACAGGCAGGTCGCCAGCGAATTGCGCAAGGCGGAAGCACCCGTGATCCTGGTGGCCAACAAGGCCGAGGCACGCACGGCGATGGCCGGAGTCTGGGATGCGTTCTCGCTGGGATTTGGCGACCCTGTCGCTGTTTCCGCCGAACACGGCGACGGCATGGCCGCCCTTCATGACGCTCTCGCCCACCATGCCCCGGCTGCTGACGGAGATGGCGCCGATGACGACGGGCGTCGCCTGCGCCTCGCCATCGTCGGCCGGCCCAATGTCGGCAAGTCGACCCTCGTCAACCGCCTCCTTGGCAGCGAGCGCGTGATCACCGGGCCCGAACCGGGGCTGACGCGTGATGCCATCGCCGCGCGCTGGTCCTTCTGCGGACGCGAGATCGAACTCATCGATACCGCCGGTATCAGGCGTCGCTCCCGCAGGGTGGAACGTGTCGAGAAACTCTCGGTGGCCGACAGTTTCGCGGCGATCCGCAAGGCGCACATCGTGGTCGTCGTGCTGGAGACGCATCAGGCGTTCGATCACCAGGATCTCGCCATAGTCGATTACGTCCAGCGTGAGGGTCGTGGCCTCGTTGTCGTCATCAACAAGTGGGACCTTGCCGACGAGCCGCGAACACTCAAGCGTGAACTGGGCCTGCGGCTTGCGGAACTCCTGCCTCGGGTGCGCGGCGCTCCGATGCTCACGATGAGCGCGGCCGACGGCCAGGGTGTGGACCGGCTCATGCCGGCGGTGGTGGACGTTCAGGATCGCTGGACACGGCGCCTCGCCACGGCGGACCTCAACAGATGGCTTGCCGTGACTGTGGAGCGACATCCCCCGCCCGTGGTGAGGGGCGGCAGGGCGCGGTTGCGCTACGTCACCCAGACTGGATCGCGACCCCCAACCCTTGCCGTCTTCGGCAGCAGACTGGCCGGCCTCCCGGATTCCTACCGGCGCTACCTCGTCAACCGTCTGCGGCAGGACTTCGATCTGCCCGGCATTCCGCTCAGGTTGCGCTTCAGGTCGACCCGCAATCCCTATGTTGCCGGCTGACGCCGTCCTGTCCATCACCGCCTGGCCGAACGCTTTCGATCAACGGCTTAGGGCGTCGGTCTTCCGGTTGATCCTGACGTCTAAGCCGAAGTTCCGGACGATTTCAGCGCTATAACCACATCAAGTAGTTGAACTTACTGATAAAACCGCACAGAGACAACATGCAGAAGTTCCCATGTAACGGTGCAACACCCTGTTGACACAGGCGGCTGTTGCCCCCATGTACGTTGCCATGTACGTGGACATCGTCCCCAACCGCATGAGCCCCCCGCCACTAATCTATCCTCCTGGCCCATGGAGAACGTCGAAACCCTGCGGCCCTTCCAGATCACCACGCGGCCCACGACGCTCCACAAAAAGGACCTGAACCACCTCGGCGTGCGCCTCTAGCGTTCCCAGTAGCGACACACCCGATTCTCTCAAACGTCAATACATTCATAACGATACGTCTGAACGGCGCTGGAACTTCGGTCTAAGCGGGCGGACTCGTGCAAGCTCGAGACGGTCGCGTCATCGCCGCCCCTCGTCCGACAGGGACAATTCCCTTCCGGCAAGACCAGGGCCCGGAGCCTGAAGAGCTTCATGCGGAGACCTTGAGCCAACGACTCCGCCATGGAAGATCATGCGGTAGACGGGCGTCCCGGCATAGGAGATGGTTTCGATCCCGCTGAAACGAACGAGTGTACCCTCGACGCTGTTGACGTAGCGGTACGGACCGCGGGCGTGTTGTTCGGGCCCGCGCATCAGGTGATTGCGGTCAGGCTGGCCCAGCACCTCGCGCTGGAAATCGTAGATTTCATCCATGGGCCGCAGGTCGGATACAATCTCGGCCATGTAGTTCTGCATCCAGACGACCGAGCCGTCGCGCCACACGATCTCGTGGCCGCCGTAGGGGTTTGTTCCTGCGTAGCGGTCGCGGTATCGCCAGTTTCCCGAGTCGAAGAGCATGTGCCAGGTTCCGTCGCCGACATCGGTGCCGTCCGGGATCGCATAGGTTTCGCGTCTGGCCACCACAAGGAAATCGATCAGGTCGTTCACGGTATGCCTCGCAACAGTCCCCTTGTTCGTCCCACCGCCGCGCCTGTCGTCCGCTGATCTGTGCGCCGGAAGGAGCGGCGCATCGGACCGCGTCATGCGCCGCTCTGCCCTTCGTCATGAAGCCTTCGCACGTGATCCGCCGCCTGTTCGCAGGTGCCCCACCAAACGCCGCTGCATGCCTGCATGCCGCGCAACAGGCGCTCGAGCATGACGAGTCGTCCCGGCCGCCCCATCAGGTTGGGATGAAACGTGCTCTGAAAGAGGCCGCCAAATCGTCGCAGACCGTCGAACTCCTCGCGCCAGATGGCCTCGGCCTCGGTTGCGCGTGCCAGGCTGCTGATGCCTCCGCCGTGGAGCGAGGAGCCAAACAGCGCCCAGTCGTCCAGCACCATGGAGATCGGCAGTTCGACGAGCGTGCCGGCCGTGGTGTCCACCATGTGGGGCACGTCTCGTTCCATCAGGCTGGCATCATAGGCCATGCCCATGGAGGCCATGATCGACAGGGTCTGCTCCGTCACCCCCCAGCCCGGAGCGCTCCAGCCCCTGGGTTGCCGGCCGGTGATCCGCTGCAGGATCGCTGATGCATGCCCGAAGAGGGCGCGTTCGTCGGCCTCGGCCAGGCCGAAGACATTCTCGTGCATATAGCCATGGTGGGCAATCTCGTGTCCGTCGCCGACGATGGTCTTCATCATCCCTGGATGACGTTCGGCCACGTGGGCCGGAACGAAGAAGGTCCCGGGGACCCCGAGATCGCGGTGCAGGCCCAGGATGCGCGGCATGGCGGTCGTCAATCCGTAAGCCGCCTCGGAAATTGCCGCGACATGGTTGACGACGTTGCGGTCCGAAGCCATCGGCCCCGCCTCGCCGTCGACGTGCCACGCGACGATCACGCCGCAGGCGGCCCCGTCCGGCCACGCAAGGTTCGGTAACGTCCGGAAGGTCAGACCTGGATAGGAAGGAGGGCTGAGATCGATCATGTCATGCATTCGACAAACAAGGGCCGCATACAAGATTGCCACGTCTGCATGGAGATGCACCACTCCACAATGCGCTTTTCGCGAATTCCGGCCCGCGTCTCAAGTTTCCGTGTGGCCACTCCTGCCTCCGTCGACATGACACTCACCGGCGAACCCTGACCTCGGTCGTTTGTTGCCCAGGAAAGCGATGTTCTCCAGCTACAAGGCGTCGGACGGGCCCGCCTCCCGCGTGTGGGCGGCGACAATCCGGGCGCCGTTCAGTGTCCAGTCGGGCATGGCCATGGAGACGAAGGTCTCGACGACGCTCGATGGCTCGTCGAGTGACTCCGGCTTCTCGCCCGGGAAGGCGCTGGCCCGCATGGCCGTGCGCAGCACCCCCGGATCGACGAGATTGGCCTTCAGTTCCGTTCTTGCCAACTCCCCCGCCCAGCACGTCACAAGGGCTTCGAGGGCTGCCTTGGTGGCCGCGTAGGCAGCCCAGTAGGGCGGAAGAGAGACGGTGACGCCCGAGGTCACGAAGATGGCACGGCCGGCCGGCGACTGCCTGAGAAGCGGATCCATGGCACGGATCAGGCGCCAGTTGGCTGTCAGGTTGACCTCCAGGGAGCGCTGCCAGTCCTGCGGCATGATGTGGTGGGCCGGAGAGAGGGCACTGAGCAGGGCCGCGTTGCCCACGAGGACGTCAAGTCTGCCATACCGCTCGAACAGCGCTCCGCCCAGGCGGTCGATGGCCTCTCCATCGGCAAGGTCGAGTGGCACCAGGACGGGCGTGAGGCCGCCAGCGGAGCGGACTGCATCGTCGACCTCCTCGAGACCACCACTGGTGCGCGCAACGAGGACCAGGCGCGCGCCCTCTGCAGCGAAGGCCCGCGCCACGGCTGCGCCAAGGCCCCGCGAGGCGCCGGTCACAAGGGCAATGCGTCCGTCGAGTCGTCCGCCCGCAGGTCCGGTCATGTCACAGGGATTCGTAATGGAACGAGAGCTGATTCGCCTCGTGGCCGCCATCCCGGTCAACCAGGGGAATGGGGTAGTGACCGGTCAGGCAGGCATCGCAGTACTGGGGTCTTGCGGCATCGCGTCCCTCCTCGTGTCCGGTTGCCCTGTAGAGGCCGTCGGCCGTGATGAAGGCGAGGCTGTCGACGCCGAGGAATGCCGCAATCTCGTCGACACGGAACCGTGAAGCCAGCAATTCATCGCGCGACGGTGTGTCGACACCGTAGAAACACGAATGAGTGTTCGGAGGGCTGGCGATGCGCATGTGAACCTCCCGCGCGCCACAGTCCCGGACCATGGAGACAATCTTCGTCGATGTCGTGCCGCGGACGATGGAATCGTCAATGAGGACAACGCGCCTGCCCGAGAGTTCCCCGCGGTTGGCATTGTGCTTCAGCTTGACACCCAAGTGTCGGATGTTCTGGCCGGGTTCGATGAAGGTACGGCCGACGTAGTGGTTGCGGATGATGCCGAAGGTCAGGGGCAGGCCGGACTGTTCGGCAAATCCCAGTGCCGCCGGCGTGCCGGAATCGGGGACCGGCACGACGACATCGACGTCTGCCGGACTTTCCTTCGCCAGTTCGGCGCCGGTCCGCCGGCGAACCGCGTAGGCGGAACGGCCTTCGACGCGGCTGTCGGGTCGCGAGAAGTAGATGTACTCGAAAATGCAGAACCGGCTGCGCCGCGGCGCAAACGGGCGGTACGAGGTCAGGCCCGCCGCATCGATGACGATGAGTTCACCGGGTTCCACGTCCCGCACGAATGTGGCACCCATGATGTCGAGAGCACAGGTTTCCGAAGCGAGGACGAAGGCGTCTCCCAGGCGGCCAAGCACCAGGGGGCGCACGCCGAGAGCATCCCTCACTCCGATCATGGCCGCGTCGGTGAGCGCCACCAGGGAATAGGCGCCGACAACCTGTTTCAGGGCATCGACCAGCCGATCCGGAATGGTGGCGTGTGCGGACAGCGCCACAAGGTGGACGATGGTCTCAGTATCGGATGTCGACTGGAAAATGGCTCCCTTGCGCACAAGTCTGTCGCGCACCTGGTTCGCGTTGGTCAGATTGCCGTTGTGGGCAACCGCGAGGCCGCCCTGGTCGGTCTCGACGAAGATGGGCTGCACGTTGCGGAGCAGTGTTCCGCCCGTGGTCGCATAGCGGTTGTGTCCGATGGCGGACCGGCCCGTCAGTGTGCCGACACTGGCGCCGTTCGAGAAGACTTCCGATACCAGGCCAAGGTTGCGGTGAACATGAAACTGGGATCCGTCGAAGGAGACGATGCCGACGGATTCCTGCCCACGATGCTGAAGGGCATGCAGACCGAGCACCGTGTGCTTCGCCGCATCTTCGGCCCCGAAGACACCGAAGACACCACACTCCTCGTGCAACCTGTCGTCATCGAAGGGATGCCGCGGCAGGAATCGGGTCACATCTGTCGGCCCTTGTTCATTCGTCGCCAGCGATGATGGATTCGAGCGCCGACCGGTCCTCCTCATTGTACCCTTCCTCACCCTCCGCGTCAGCATCACCTGGCGGTGTCTGGGGATCAATCAGGTCGCTGTAGGACCGCAGGGCCTCTTCAGCCGCTGCGTTCCTCGTCCGGATCAGGAAATCGTCGCTGTCGAGGTCCCATTCATCGGGCGTCAGTTCGATGAGCAGCAGGGATCCCCGATCAATGACCGGTGTGAGTCGTGCTTCCTCGATCCACCCCGGCCGTTCACCGGCAGGGGCGAGCAGGCCGTAAACCAGAAAGACGAGGCAGACCACGAGCGCGCCGCGGACAAGGCCGAACACGAACCCGACCGATCTGTCGAGCATGTCGAGCCCGGCTCCCCGGGTGCGCCGTACCACCAGCGATGACACGAGACTGAGGCAGGCGAGCGCGACGACAAAGAGGCCCGCCGCATTGGCAATGGCCACGATCAGCGGATCATTGCCGATCCAGCCCGCCAGAACGGGCCAGGAGTGATCGTAGAGGTAGACCGTTGCGAGGGCAGCTCCGCCCCAGGTGGCGAGAAAGAGGAACTCGCGCATGGCTCCGCGATAGTAGGCGAGGAACCCGGAAATGAAGACAACCCCGAGAATGACGAGGTCCGTGACGGTGACCGGCAACTCGTTCATGCAGTTTGCCCTCTGTCGCCGGTGCCCACACGCGGCAGAACCGCGCCATCATGGCCACCGCCGGTCCACCCTCTTTGCATGACTGGCGGCATCGTGTCCATAACTCGGTCCGACACCGGACTCAACGACGCAGCACACTCATGGAGATGGGGCCGTCGGCGCGGCCGTTGATGAACTGG
Source organism: Alphaproteobacteria bacterium (assembly GCA_964291265.2). Taxonomy (GTDB): domain Bacteria; phylum Pseudomonadota; class Alphaproteobacteria; order SP197; family SP197; genus SP197. The sequence goes on along the minus strand of OZ219747.1, from coordinate 4,283,115 downwards.
TCGACATGGGCGTTGCCGCTCCGGTCGATGTCGGCGGCGCTGCCCTGCCAGATGAGGCGCCCGTCATGCAGCATCGCGATCCGGTCTGCGATCTTGCGTGCGCTCGCCATGTCATGGGTGATCGAGACCGTGGTGATGCCAAGACGGCGGCTCACCGAGACGATGAGATCATTGATGACATCGGCCATGATTGGATCGAGGCCGGTTGTCGGCTCGTCCAGGAAGACGATGTCAGGCCGGGACGAGATGGCGCGAGCCAGGGCGACCCGTTTCATCATGCCTCCCGACAGTTCGGCGGGAAGGAGGTCAGCGACATCCTCTCCGAGCCCGACCAGGCCAAGGGTCTCACTGGCGGAATCCCTCGCCTGTGCGCGGCCGAGGGCGCCGGTGTGGATCTGCCGGAAGGCCACATTTTCCCATACCGCAAGACTGTCGAACAGCGCTCCGCCCTGGAACAGCATGCCGAACCGCGCCATGACACCGGTATCGTCCGGCCGAATGGCCGTCCCATCGATCATGATCTTTCCCGCATCGGGGCTGATGAGACCGAGGATACACTTCAGGGTGACGGACTTGCCGGACCCGGACCCGCCGATGATGACGAATGCCTCGCCTTGCGCGACGTCGAAACTCACGCCGTCCAGCACACTCCGGGCCGGGAAGCTCTTCCGCAGGTCGCGAACGCGAATCATGGGGTGGTTCATCGTGAAAAGAAGATCTCCGTGACAACGTAGTTGAAGGTCAGGATGAGGATGGATCCCGACACCACGGCAAGTGTCGTCGCCTGTCCCACGCCCTGGGCTCCCCGCCTCGAGTGCCAGCCGTGATAGCACCCCGTGAGAGCTACGAGAAAGCCGAACACGGCGGCCTTGACGAGACCCGAGATCACGTCGACCGGTTCGAGGATATCGATGGTGCTGGCGAGATAGACCGACGGGTTGAAACCCAGCTTGTGGACCGACACGAGATAGCCGCCCAGCACGCCGATGACATCGGCCACCAGAACAAGCACGGGCAGGGTCAGCGTCGCGGCGATCAGGCGCGGTGCAACGAGATAGCGGCGCGGAGATGCCTGGAGCGTCGTCAGGGCATCGATCTGTTCGGTGACACGCATGGTACCGATCTCGGCCGCCATCGCCGCGCCGACACGCCCGGCGACCATGAGACCGGCAAGGACCGGTCCGAGTTCACGTGTAACGGACAGAACGACGATTCCGGCTATGGCGTTCTCCGCTTCGAAACGCGAGAAACCGGTGTAGCTCTGCAGGGCCAGGACCATGCCGGTGAAGATCGCCGTCAGGCCGACCACAGGGAGTGAATAGTAGCCGATGTCGATGATCTGGCGGCCGATGTTGCGCACGTGCCAGGGTGGCGTGACGCAACTGGCAAGGCCGAGAGCGGCAAAGAGGACAATCCGCCCGGTTCCGGCGAGAAAGGCGAGGAACGTCGCTCCGACCGACGCCAGAGGGTTCATCCGGCCCGCCGCCAGCGGCGTCGACCCGCGAGCGGGAAGGTCGTGGTCATCCTCATCCAAACGCCCCGCCGAGCCATTGGCGTGCGTAGCGGGTGCCCAGTGACGTGAGCAACTCGTAGCCGATGGTGCCGGCCCTTGCGGCGAGGTCGTCCAGCATGGCGCGCCCCCTGATGAGGTCGACCCAACTTCCCACGTGGGCCCTGTCCTCCGACACACCGCCTATGTCCAGTGTCATCAGGTCCATGGAAACGTGTCCGACCACGGGGACGACGCTGGCACCGATGCAGGCATGCGCCAGGTTGCCAAGCGCCCGTGGGTAGCCGTCCGCATAGCCGACCGGCAGGGTGGCAAGGCGCGTGGCACGCTCTGTCGTGTAGGTCCCGCCGTAACCGACACGCGTACCGGCCGGCACCTCGCGCACCTGGATGATCCGGGCCGTCAGCCGGATGACGGCTTCCATGGGATTGGCTCCGGAAGGCGTCGGGTTGCCACCGTAGACGGCATAGCCCGGACGCACGAGATCATGGTGCCAAGCCTTCCCGAGAAAGATGCCCGATGAATTGGCCAGGCTGGCACGGACCCCCGGAAAGGACCGCATGGCATCCCGCAACAGTTCGAGCTGACGGTGATTTTCGGTCTGCCCGGGCTCGCTGGCACACGACAGGTGGCTCATGACGAAGTGAAGATCGAGTGGCGCCAGGAGTTCGGGAGAGGCGGCCAGCCTCGCCGTTTCCGCTGGTGGCAGCCCCAGCCGCGACATGCCGGTGTCGATGTGAACGACGGCACCCAGGCGCCGTTCCAGGCGCCGCGCCTCGTCGGCCCACTGGACGATCTGCCCGAGGTCGTTGAGAACGGGAACCAGGTCGAGACCGGCAAGATCACCGGTCTCGGCAATGAGGCCGTTGAGCACATAGATCGTTACCGCATCGCCGAGAACGAGCCGGAGCGCCGCGGCGCCATCCGGGTTGGCGACGAAGAAGCTCCGGCATCCGGCGTCGGCCAGGGATTGCGCCACCTGCGCCGCGCCGAGGCCGTAGGCGTCTGCCTTGACGACCGCGGCACACTCCGCTGGCTGGACCATGCGCGCCAGGGCCTGCCAGTTGCGTGTGAGTGCATCGAGATCGATGACAAGGCGGGAGGCCGTCGCGTCAACAGGATCCGTCATGGGGAGGCGTAGCGGCTGTCCAGATCCATGAACCTGGTGGTCGAGGAATTGAAATGCAGCCTCGCGTCCCCGGTCGGTCCGTGCCGGTTCTTGGCAACGATGACCTCGGAGACGCCGCGCAGGTCCTGCATTTCTGTCTCCCACCGTTCGAGGCGGCGGCGGAAGGCGGGATCGTCCTCGTTCTCGTCGTCCTTGGGCTGCGGTTTCCTGCGTTCGTGGTAGTATTCCTGGCGGAACAGGAACATGACGATGTCGGCATCCTGTTCGATGGACCCCGATTCACGAAGATCGGACAGCAGCGGCCGCTTGTCCTCGCGCTGCTCCACGGCCCGGGAGAGTTGCGAACAGGCTATCACCGGAACATCGAGTTCCTTGGCCAGGGCCTTGAGACCCTGGGTGATCTCGGACACTTCCTGCACCCTGTTTCTTTCGCCGCCCGAGCGGTGCGCCGAGACGACAAGTTGCAGGTAGTCGACGATGATGAGGGAGAGCCCGCCTGACTGGCGCTTGAGGCGGCGGGCACGGCCGCGCAGCTGGGCGATGCTGATGGCCGGAGTGTCGTCGATATGCAGGGGCACGGCCGAAAGGCGCTGAGCCGCGGTCACCAGGTCCTCGAAGTCGGCGAGCTTGATGTGACCGTTGCGGATCATCTGCGAGGGGATGCCGGTTTCTTCGGCCAGTATCCGTGCGACCAGCTGCTCGGCGGACATCTCGAGGGAGAAGATGCCGACCCGGCTGGGTGAGTCGCTGCCGGACCCGGCCTCCTCGAGATTGTGTCTGGCGACATGGAGAGCGAGCGTGGTGGCAAGCGATGTCTTTCCCATGCCGGGACGGGCTGCCAGAACCAGGAGATCGGTTCGCGACAGGCCGCCAATCTGGTCGTCGAGATTCTTCAGTCCCGTGGACTGCCCCGCCAGTCCGCTGCTGTCGCGGAACGCGGCTTCCATCATCTCCAGAGTCGGAACCGTGACTTCCTGGAAAGACCGGAAGGCCCTCTTCGTCTCGCCGTGTTCGGCAAGGTCGAATAGCGACCTTTCCGCCTCCTCGATCTGCGCCATCGCGTCGTGGTCGATGGTGAACTCGTAGGCGTCGTTCACCATGGTCTCGCCGATGTCGACAAGCTGCCGGCGCATGTGATGTTCCTGGATCTGCCGAGCGAAGTCATCGGCATTGATGATCATGGCCGCCGATGCGGCGAGCTTGGCGAGATAACCGGTGCCGCCGACTCCGGAAAGGGCCTCGTCGTCGGCAAAGTAGGCGCCAAGGGTGATGGGGGTCGCGATCTGACCCTTGCCGGCAACGTGGCGGATCGCTTCGTAGATTCTTCGGTGCACCGGAATGAAGAAGGACTCGGGCAGCAGGATGCGCTCGATGTCGTCGAGGATGTCGTTCTTCACCAGGAGGGCGCCGAGCAACGACTGCTCCGCCTGCTCGTTGTAGGGCAGCGGGCGATACCCGGCCTCGCCGTGGGGCTTGAGATCGCCGAGAGCGGCCTGTGTCATGGTGCGGGCGGGTGCTTCATCCGCTGCACTATGGCATGAAACCACTGCCGGGGTGGACCGGTGCCGGAGAAATTGCAGGGGATCGTCTGTGGGAATCAGAGGGGGGGACTCGGGAATGACCCCTTCAGCGGTGCGAGCGTTCCCAATCGACCATGTAGTCGCGAATCTCCGGGGTGGCGAGGCGTTCTCTGGTGAGCTGCAGCTGGAACACCATGTGTTCGCTGTGGCGGAAGGACGATTCGCTCCCCAGGAGATAGAACTCCCACATGCGGCAGAAACGTTCATCGTACCGGTCGCGGATCCTGTCCCGGTTCTCGGCGAATCTCCTGTACCAGTGTCTCAGGGTTTCGGCGTAATGCGTCTTCAGGATCTCGATGTCGGTGGCGATCAGCCCGGTGCGTTCCATTGGCGCCAGCACCTCGGAGAGGGATGGCGTGTAACCGCCGGGGAAAATGTACTTGCGAATCCAGGGATTGGTGTTGCTCGGTTCACCTGTCCAGCCGATCGAATGCAGCAGCATGACTCCGTTGTGGCGCAACAGGCCACGGATCTTGTTGAAGAACTCCGAATAGTGGCGTGAACCAACGTGCTCGAACATGCCGACGGAGACGATGCGGTCGAAGGTCTCGTCGAGCTCGCGGTAGTCCTTCAACTGGAACCTGACCCGCTCCTCGAGGCCGTGCTCGTGCACCCGCCTGTTGGAGACTTCGTGCTGCTCCCTTGACAGGGTCACGCCGGTAACGTCGACATTGGCAACCTGTGCCAGGTAGAGACCCATGCCGCCCCAGCCGGAACCAATGTCGAGAACCTTCATGCCGGGTTCCAGGAGAAGCTTGGCGGCAATATGCCGCTTCTTGTCCGCCTGAGCCTGATCCAGGGTGCTGTTGGGTGTGGTGAAGTAGGCGCAGGAATACTGGCGATCCGCATCGAGGAAGAGATCGAACAGTTCGTCCGAGAGGTCATAGTGATGGGCGACGTTGCGCCGAGCCCTGCCGACGGGATTGTACTGCTGCATCGGCCCGAGCAGGTAGCGGCGCAGCCAGATGGCGATGCGGCCCATGGAATCATGGCGGCCGAGATTGCGGTAGTTGCGGCCGATCACCTCCCAGAAGTCGACGATGGTGCCGTCCTCGATGGTGAGCGTGCCGTCCATGTAGGCCTCACCGACCGCCAGGCGGGGGTTGAGGGCGATCTTGCGGACCAGTCCAGGATCGTGGAACCGCACGGCAACTGAAGGTGTCTCGCCGACAGTGCCGAAGTCATGGACACGGTTCCGGGCATCGATGATCCGCAGATGGCCGACCGACATGAAGCGCCTGACAAGCCCGGAGATAAGCATGCCTCCTCCTGATCGCCGTTCCGACTTGAGTATCGTCACTCCTGGAGTGGCGGGTCGTCAACGTCCTCTTCTGCGGTCTCGTCCACCGCCTCTTCATCCATCGTCCCCTCGTCCATGTCCTCCACTTCGTCCTCCTCGTCGGCGCGGTGGAAGGCGCGTCCCGTGGCCTCCTGGACCATGGCTTCCTCGGTGGTGCGGGCCACATTGGCGACAACCGTGACCGGCACCTCCGGGTGGAGGAGAGTGGTGACCTCGAAGAGGCCCAGGGTCTTGATGGGGCGGTCAAGCACGACGTTGCGGCGGTCGACCGGAAAGCCCAGTTCCGCGAGCCCGTCGGCAATGTCACGGGCCTTCACGGAACCATAGAGCTGCAGGTTGTCGGCTGCCTGGCGGATGAGGGTGACGTGGACGCGTTCCATCTTCTCCTTGAGGGAGCTCGCCGAGCCGCGCCGCTCGAGGTTGCGTTCCTCGCGCTCCGCCCGTTCGGCTTCAAAGCGGGCGATATTGTCCCGAGTCGCCCTCAGCGCCTTTCCCTGGGGCAGCAGGTGGTTGCGTGCATAGCCGGGGCGCACCGCGACCACGTCGCCCATGTTTCCGAGCTTGTCGATGCGTTCAAGAAGAACGATGTCCATTGTGGGTCTCCATACTCAGACGCCGTCAGCGGCGCCGAACCGTTCACGAAATCCCGCCCAGCAATCGGCAAACCCGATGGCCGCGAAGGCGAGGGCGCCGAATGGCTGGAAGACGAGCACCACTACGTAACCTGCCATGAGAAACAGGGGTTGCATCCCCATGCCACGGGTGAGGGCATGCAGGACCGCCAAGCCCTGTAGCAGAAAACCAGTGCTCAGGACCAGAACAATTCCCGTTGCAAGGTAAACCACGAGGGCAGCCAGTCCGCCAGTCGATCCAGCCAGGGTGTCGGCGCCCAGCGCCACCGCAGCGGCGGCGAGGGCAGCGATGGCCGGCCACACCGGAAGGCGCAGTTGCCAGAATACAGGCGAGGGACGCATCGGAGAGGCGAAGCTGACCAACAGCCCCTGAGCCAGTGCTCCCATGACCGCATGCCCGATCATGATGCCGCCCACCAGAGTGCCCGGCACCAGGGAATCCCAGAAATCGACAAGCTCCGCCAACGCCTGGCGTGATTCCTCGTCCGATTGCTCGAACCAGCTTGCAACCTCGTGGAGGTCGCCTCGCACCGTGCCTGCGAGTCCGGCCTCGGTCATCGCGAGAACGACGGTGAGAAGGGTGATCTCGATGAGACCGACAACAAGGAACACTCTTGCGAGAGCCGAGGACGGGAGCCAGCGCGGGGTCTCGTCGCTCCCCGTCACGGGCTGGATGGCGAGATGCGCGAGAATGAACGCCGGAACCACGAACCCCAGGCTGTAGACGCTGGTCGTCACCGGGTCGAAGAACATCAGCAGGCATGCGACGGCGAGGACGCCGGCGAATCCCGATGCAAGGGACCCCCAGCCCAGACCTGCCACGTAGATCGGCAGTGGCGAGGCGATGATCAGAAACAGACCCCAGAAGGACGATGCCATGCCGAAGCCGAAGAGCAACGCGCTGACGAAGGCCGCGACCATCGCCACCAGGGGAACGAGCGGGTTGAGAGGGACTGCCCTGTTCTTCAAGGGGCAAGGACGGCGTGCGCCTACTGTGCGACGTACGGCAACAGTGCGAGATAGCGGGCGCGCTTGATTGCCTTTGCGAGTTCGCGCTGTTTCTTGGCCGAGACGGCGGTGATGCGTGAAGGGACGATCTTCCCTCGCTCGGAGATGTATCTCTGCAGCAGCTTTACGTCCTTGTAATCGATCACCGGAGCGTTGGGTCCGGAAAATGGACAGGATTTGCGACGGCGCCAGTAAGGTCTGCGGGCAGGAGGGGCCATCACGATTCCCCTTCCTTCGATTCGGCGTCCGGGGTCTCCGAGGCTTGCGGTTTCTCCGCACCGGTGTTGCGCCGGATTGATCGGTCATCCCGGCTCGACTTGTTGCGCATCATGGGCGAGACCTCCGAATCGAGGCGGTCGACGCGCACCGACATGAATCGCAGCACGTCCTCGTTGAAACGCAAGTTGCGCTCGAATTCACCGAGCGTCTCGACCGACGCATCGACGTTCATGAAGACGTAGTGGCCCTTGCGGTTCTTCTTGATGCGATATGCCAGGGACTTCAGTCCCCAGATCTCGGTCTTGGGAACATCGCCGCCGCTTTCCTGGATCAGGGTTTCCATCTTGCCGGCAAGGGCCTCGACCTGTTGCGGAGAGGAGTCCGGGCGGACGATAAAGACACTCTCGTAGAACGGCATCGAACTTTCAGCTCACATCGTTGATCCGGAACGTTCAGACTCGCGTCAGGCAAGGAGCGGACGCAACAACCCGCTTGCGTCCGGCTCTATTGCGCCCGGCCGCAAGGGTGGCACACTATAGAGACAATACGGGGGATGCAAGCGATTTTGCCGACCGGCACGAGCCCGGGCCTTGACAACCGCGGGGTGGCATTCGTTGAGTGCCCGTCGGACAACCACGGCAGGTTTCAATTGTCATGACTCGCATGTTCGTGTTTCCGGGACAGGGCAGCCAGCACCCCGGCATGGGAACGGCGCTCGCCGATGCCTTTGCGGTGTCGCGTGAAGTGTTCGAGGAGGTTGACGATGCCCTCGGCCGCCACCTCTCGCGCCTGATGCGCGAGGGCGATGCCGACGATCTGACGCTCACCGGCAATGCTCAGCCGGCCCTCATGGCGGTTTCCGTGGCTGTGCTGCGAGTCATCGTGTCCGAGAGCGGCCGACCGGTTCAGGCGCTGTGTCGACTGGCGGCGGGTCATTCCCTTGGCGAGTACTCGGCCCTTGTGGCTTCCGGGGTGCTGGGTCTTGCTGACACGGCGCGCCTGCTCGATCTGCGTGGCAGGGCCATGCAGGAGGCGGTGCCAGCCGGAGAAGGGGCCATGGCTGCAGTGGTCGGGCTGGAGATCGACGACGTCACCGACATCGCTGCCGAAGCGTCACGTGTCGGTGTCTGTGTCGTCGGCAACGACAATGCGCCATCACAGGTTGTGGTCTCGGGAAAGAAGGAGGCGGTCGAGGAGGCATCGAACCTGGCATTGCGGCGAGGCGCCGGCCGTATTGTGCCACTCCAGGTGAGCGCACCCTTTCATTCGCCTCTCATGGAGCCCGCTGCCCGGCGCATGGAAGAGGCCCTGGCGGCGGTGACGTTCGCCACTCCCGCTGTTCCGGTGGTGAGCAATGTGACCGCAAGGCCGGAGACATCGCCGACAGACATGCGTCGTCTCCTTGTCGAGCAGATCACGGCTCGGGTGCGCTGGCGCGAGAGCATGAGTGGACTCGCTGAACATGAAGTCGAGTCAGTAGCCGAGCTCGGTACCGGCAGAACGTTGTGCGGACTGATGCGCAAGATCGATCGGAACATCAGGGCTGCGCCAGTGGAGACCCCGAGCGACGTCGAAGCATTCCTCGCCGCCCTTTGAAGATTCGCGCCGGAGGGATAGCCTGCTTCGACGACGCACGCTTGCGGCACGGACAACACAATCGGGGATGACGCCATGCATGACGATCTGACGGAACGGACGGCACTCGTCACCGGAGCCTCGGGCGGCATCGGTGCTGCTGTCGCCAGGCGGCTGCACGCCCGGGGTGCGGCGGTCGTGCTCTCGGGACGCCGCCGCGAGGCCCTCGATTCCCTGGCGGCGGACCTCGGCAAGGCGGCAGCGGTTGTCGTTGCCGAACTGGGGACCGCCGAGGCGGCGCGAACCCTCGCCAAGGCTGCAGGTGATGTTGACATCATTGTCAACAACGCCGGAGCCGTCGACGATTCCCTCGCCCTGCGCCTTGGTGACGATCAGTGGCAGCGGGTCATCGACCTCAACCTTTCGTCAGCCTTCCACATCATTCAGCCGCTTCTGCGTGGCATGATCAGGAGGCGCCATGGCCGCATCATCAACATCACGTCGGTGGTGGGTCACACCGGCAACCCGGGGCAGGCCAACTACGCGGCTGCCAAGGCCGGCCTTGCGGGGATGACGCGGTCGCTGGCCCTGGAGGTGGCGCAGCGCGGTATCACGGTGAACTGCGTGGCGCCCGGCTTCATTGACACGGCGATGACAGACCAGCTGCCGGAGTCGCTCCGCGACTCCATTCTCGACCGGATTCCGGCAGGCCGTCTCGGAGCGGCCGACGACGTGGCGGCGGCCGTGGCCTGGCTCGCCGGTGACGACGCCGCCTATGTCACCGGACAGACGATACACGTGAACGGCGGCATGGTGATGCCGTGAGCTGCCTGTTGATCGTTCCCCGGGGTGGCCCCGTCTTGACCTATCGCCTTGTGCCGGGTTTATGGTAGACACGGACGTTCCCCGGAGAGCATCCGTCGAGGCGGCACAAGGAACGTGACATCCCAGACTCATTTCAGGACCGGAGGCGGCTCGACCATGAGCAATACAGCTGAACGTGTACGATCAATTGTCATAGAGCATCTTGGAGTCGATGAATCCAAGGTTGTCGATGGTGCCAGTTTCATCGATGACCTCGGGGCCGACAGCCTCGACACGGTCGAACTCGTGATGGCATTCGAGGATGCCTTCAGCATTGCCATACCCGACGATGCCGGCGAGAAGATCGTCACTGTCAAGGATGCGATCAACTACATTGAAGAGCACATCTGAGGCGGTGACCGGTATCTCGGCCTCTTGCCTGCCATGATGGCAGCCGCAAGTCGGCCCCGCCGGGTCGTGGTGACCGGGCTGGGCATGGTCACGCCGCTTGGAGCGAGTGTTGTCCACAACTGGTCCCGGATCGTCTCGGGTACCTCGGGCATTCGCCGGATCGAGAACTTTCCCGTTGACGATCTGCCGGCGAAGATTGCCGGGCAGCCGCCATGCGGCAGTGGTGAGGACGCGTTCGATGCAGCACGCTACGTGGAGCCAAAGGAGCAGCGGCGCATGGATGACTTCATCATCTATGCCATCGCCGCGGCGCAGCAGGCGGTCGAGGATGCGGACTGGATCATCGATGATGTGGAGGAGCAGCGGCGCACCGGCGTCCTGATCGGCTCAGGCATCGGCGGACTGAAGACCATCCAGGATGGTTCCCTGCTGCTGCGGGACAAGGGACCGCGCCGGATCAGCCCCTTCTTCATCCCTTCGGCCCTCATCAACCTTGCTTCGGGCCATGTTTCCATCCGTTTCGGCTATCGTGGACCCAATCATTCTGTGGTGACGGCCTGTTCCACCGGCGCCCATGCCATCGGCGATGCCGCCCGTCTGATCGCGTGCGGCAACGCGGATGTCATGGTGGCCGGAGGCGCCGAGGCTGCGGTGTGCCCGCTGGGGATCGCCGGGTTTTCGGCGTCGCGTGCGCTCTCCACGAATTTCAACGACGAACCGGAACGGGCTTCCCGACCCTGGGACAAGTGCAGGGACGGCTTCGTCATGGGCGAGGGGGCCGGCGTCGTCGTTCTTGAGGAGTACGCCCACGCGCGGCAGCGCGGAGCCCGGATCCATGCGGAGATCCTGGGTTACGGCCTGTCAGGCGATGCCCATCACATCACGGCGCCGCCGCCAGACGGAGACGGCGGATTCCGGTCGATGAAGGCCGCCATCGAGGATGCCGGGCTGACACCCGAGGACATCGACTACATCAATGCCCACGGAACCTCGACACCTATGGGGGATGAAATCGAGATCGGCGCCGTCAGGCGCCTGTTTGGCGATGCCGTCTCGAACATCAGCATGTCCTCGACGAAGTCGTCGATCGGACACCTGCTCGGTGCCGCCGGCAGCGTCGAGGCGATCTACACCATCCTCGCGGTCCAGAACAACCTTGTTCCGCCGACTCTCAACCTCGACAATCCCGAGGATGTCTGCCGGGGACTCGATCTCGTTCCCCACGAAGCGAGGGAGCGTCCGGTTCGCCGGGCGTTGTCGAACTCGTTCGGTTTTGGCGGCACCAACGCCACGCTGATCATCGGCAAGTGCCACTGAGACTCTGCGAGTGGGTCGGAAAGCGGGGAGTGTCGCCAGTCTCCTCGGCGCCGTCGTCATGGTCCTGGCCACCGCATTCCTGTGGTTTCAGGCGGCACTCGAGAGGCGCGGCCCCCTCGAGGCTCCGGTTACCCTGATCATCGGTGAGGGAACCAGTGCGGCCGGGATCGCGGAGAAACTTCACGCCGACAACATCATCGCCAGCGCCGCGCTCTTCCGGCTGCATGCACTTGTGCGCGGCGATCATCGCCTTCTGAAGGCCGGAGAGTATTCCTTCGAGTCCGGTGAGGCTCTCGGCAGCGTCATGGCGAAGCTGGTCCGTGGCGACACCGTGGTCCACACCCTCACCCTTCCCGAGGGACTGAGCAGTACCGCGGCGCTTGCCATCATCGCTGCCCACCGCGCCCTCGAGGGAACGGTCGCCGCCATGCCCGGAGAGGGCTCCCTGTTGCCGGAAACCTATCACTTCGAGCGCGGCGCAACGCGTCAGGAGATTGTCGACCGCATGATTCGGGCCATGGAGGCCACAGTCGCCGAACTGTGGGCGGAACGGGCAGGGGAGTTGCCGTTCAACTCGCCGGAGGAAGCGGTGATCCTCGCCTCGATCGTCGAGAAGGAGACGGGCAGGGCGGACGAACGCCGGCACGTTGCCGGTGTCCTCGTCAACCGTCTCGAGCGCGGCATGCGCCTGCAGTCGGATCCGACGGTCATCTATGCCCTGACCAGGGGTGTCAGACCACTGGGCCGGGACCTGCTGCGTTCGGACTGGCAGTTCGATGATCCCTACAACACCTACCGCCACAAGGGACTGCCTCCCGGACCCATAGCCAACCCGGGACGCGAGGCCATCGCTGCGGTCCTCGATCCCCTCGACACGACGGACCTCTACTTCGTTGCCGATGGTTCAGGTGGCCATGCCTTTGCCGCCACTCTCGAGGAACACAACCGCAACGTGGCTCGATGGCGCCGCCATCGAGCCGGCCACTGACCGGCGCCTCCGGCCCGTCATCCCGGCAGGTGGTCTGCCGGGACCGCAGGCTTGGACGGCATGCGAGCGAGCAGCCGGTCCGTGAGTGCCGGCGGCAGGTTCGCAAGGAACTGGACGAGCCAGGACGTCTGCCAAGGAAAGGCAATGCGTCCTCGGTCACGCTCGAGCCCCTTCCTGATGAGGCGCGCGGCGCTCCCTGCGTCCATGAGGAAGGGCATGGTGTAGGGATTGTCCCGGCTCATCGGGGTGTCCACGAATCCGGGGCAGATGACCGAGAGGCGCACGCCGCGGCGGCGCAGCCAGACCCGCTGACCTTCGCCCCACAGTCGCAGTGCTGCCTTGCTGGCGCAGTAGGCCGGCGCGCCCGGAAATCCCCTGAAACTCGCGAGGGACGACATCACCGCGATCTGTCCCTCGCCCCGTTTCACCATGGCCTGCATCGCCGGCAGGACCGTGTTGAAGGCGCCGTCCACGTTGACACGGAAGAGGTGGCGCACCTGGTCTGCGGTTTCGCCGGTATGGCCGGAACCGGCAGAGACGCCGGCGTTGGCGATCACGAGGTCGAGGGCACGGATGCCGTGACAGCGTGCCACCCAGTCGGCCATGGCTTCCTGATCGGTCACATCGACCGACTCGGTGATGCAGCAGGCGCCGGTCCTGCGACAGTCGTCCGCGACCGCCGTCAGGCGAGGCCCGTCGCGCCCTCCGAGAAAGAGCGTGGTGTCCGGGCCGGCATAGACGCGGGCGAGGGCGGCTCCGATGCCGCTCGAGGCACCGGTGACGAGGAGGGAGGTCGGAGGTCGGGTCATGGCTTTCGCGGCGAGAGTGACACAGTTGAAGCGGCCATGATATCACCCGTGACCCTTGCGCAGTCGGAGGCTGATTGTGGCGTTTCAGAGCATGACGGGTGTGGCCAGTGTGGTCGGTCGCCCCTGGATATGGAATGCGCGCAGTGTCAACGGCAGGGGACTCGATGTCCGCTGCCGGGTTCCGGAAGGTCTGGAGTGGCTGGAGCCCGTGGCCCGGGAACGGACCGGACGACTGATGACGCGGGGCAGCATTTCCCTTTCCCTGGTTCTGGAGTCCGACGAAGCGGTGGGCGTGGCGGTGAATCACGCCTTTCTCCAGGACCTCGTTGACGTCGTGGAGAAGCGGGCAGGTCCACCGTCTCCGGCAGCGCTCGCCGGACTCCTGGCGGTTCGGGGCGTTGTCTGCGTCGATGGAGGCACAGGTACCGCCGCCGTGGCCGGTGAACTCACCTCGGGTCTCGAGGCGGTGCTCGATCGCCTGGCCGAATCCCGCCTCGGGGAAGGCGCCAGCCTTGCCGGAGTGATCGGTGGCCTGCTGGACGATGTCGATGACCTCATTGCACTGGCACGCGGCGAGGCCTGCGGCGAGCCCGAACGCATCCGCCGTGTCCTCGACGAGCGGGTCCGCGAACTTGTCGATGGTCCCGCGATCGACGAAACGCGACTTGCCCAGGAAGTTGTCCTTCTCGCGTCGCGTTGCGATGTCCGCGAGGAGATCGACCGCCTGGCAGTCCATGCCGCGGCGATGCGCGGCCTTCTCGGTCAGGCGAGTCCCGGACGCCAGCTGGGGTTCTACTGCCAGGAGCTGTTGCGCGAGGCCAACACGCTTTCGTCCAAGTTCCAGTCCGTGTCCCTGGCCAGTGCCGCGATCAACCTCAAGGTGGCCATCGATCGCCTGCGCGAGCAGGTCCAGAACGTGGAGTAGGCTGCCATGCTGCCCGGAATTCCGCACCTGAAGGCTTCAGCGGGGCGCCTGCGCAGGCTGACATGGAGTGGGGAGTAGTCCGGTGCCGGAGCGCGCCCGCCGGGGCTTCATGCTGGTGCTCTCGGCACCGTCGGCGACCGGCAAGTCGACGCTGGTGCGCCGGCTGGTTGACGAGGACGGCGCCATTGCGTTCTCGGTCTCGGTCACCACACGGGCTCCCCGGCCTGGAGAAGAGGCCGGCCGTGACCTTCACTTTGTCGATCACGGGCGCTTCCGGGAGATGATCGACCGGGATGAACTCCTCGAACATGCGACGGTCTTCGGCAATCTGTACGGAACTCCAAGGACACCGGTCGAGACAGCGCTGGGCCAGGGCCGCGACGTGGTGTCGGACATCGACTGTCAGGGTGCGGCGCAGCTTCGCCGGTCGCTCGGGGACGATGTCGTCCTGGTTTTCGTGCTGCCGCCTTCGGCAACGGAACTCAGGCGCCGGCTCGCCTTGCGGGGCGGCGGCACCCCGCAGGACATGGAGCGCCGCATGCGCGACGCCGTGGGCGAACTCGCCAGATGGGAGGCCTTCGACTATGTCATCGTCAACCACGATGTCGAAGACAGCCTTGCCGCGCTGAAGTCCATCCTCGCCGCCGAACGTCACCGGCGTGAACGTTTCACGTCGCTTGCCGAGCGTGTGGCGGCCATGCGCCGGGAACTTTCCGGCACCTGAGGGACCACGGACGCCCGGCGGCGATCAGGCCGCACAAGTTGGCAGAAGCGGCATGCCCCGACCCGCCACAGGCAGGCAGTGTCATGGCTCCGGTTTCATGATGATGGGCGGCATCCCGGGCGTCGCTGACGTCTGGCTTGCTCCGATCACGTGCCACGAACGGGTCGTCTTCGGATGGACGTTCATCACCATCCCATGGGCCACCCGGCCTCTGCTTCCGACTCGGCTGAGGGGCATGATGGCACTGCCCGACGGGCAGCCGGCCCGCTGTCAGGCTGCGTGAATGGTATCGGGACGCACCACGCCCGAGAGACCGGCAAGGGCGTCCGGCACCAGGGCTAGAACCTGCAGCCGTTCCCGGTCACGGGTCTCGGCCAGCGTGATGTCCCGTGGCAGCGCGGGCTCGAATCCGTAGCGGTTGTAGAGGTCGCCGTCGCCAATGAGAACCACGATGCGGTGCCCGAGGGCACATGCGCGTTCCAGGGTCGTGTTGATCAGCATGCGGCTGATGCCGCGGCCCCTGTGGTCAGGGTCGACGGCGACCGGACCCATCTGAATCGCCCGGGTTCCGGCGCCGATCAGCACCGGCCAGCACCGGATGGTGGCGACCACATGCTCTCCTTCCAGAGCCACAAGGCTCAGTTCCGTGATGTTGCGGGAGCCCTGGCGAAGCCGCGCCGCCGGACTGTCGACAAGCCTCTCGCCCAGCGACAAGCGGGCGATCGTCTCGACAGCGCGCCTGTCGCAGGACCGTTCTTCGATGATCTCAACCAAGGGAGAGGACCGGGCACTCGGGCAGGATGAGGAATCCGCCATAGCACCGATCGTGACCACTTGAAACGGCGCCGGTGAATGGAGCCACATTGGACGGCGATGGTCGTTTCGCTATACTGGACGACCTGAGGGTACTGCAATGTGACATGTCACTTGAGGAGGAACACGCACATGAATGACGTCACGACGTTACAACAGGAGTATCGCGATGGCGGCATGAGCCGCCGTGAATTTCTGACCGCCATGGGAGCTCTCGGGCTCTCGGCCGCGGCCGCCAGGACCTATCTGACGGGTGCCGAAGCACTGGCGGAAACGCCTGTGAAGGGTGGTACCGCGATCTATGGCAGCAACCTCCATGGCCCGGACGACCAGATGGATCCCATCGTCTTCACCTCGGGAATCGACTACACCCGCGGCCGGGCAACCTACAACAACCTGACCCAGATGCTCGACGACATGGTCATCCATCCGGAACTGGCGGAGGAATGGTCGGCGAACGGCGATGCCACCGAGTTCATGTTCAAGGTCCGCAAGGGTGTCGAGTTCCATGACGGCTCGCCCTTCACGGCCGATGACGTGGTGTGGAGCCTGAACCGGCACCTCGGCGACGACTCGCCTTCGGTGATCAAGGCCTTCTTTGGCAATGTCGTCAGTTGGGACAAGCTCGACAGCCATACCGTTCGGGCGGTTCTCAGCAGCCCGGATTCCGACCTGCCGGCGAAGCTGTCCGAAAAGCAGGCCAAGATCGTCAAGAAGGACACCATGGACTTCCGCCAGGGAATCGGGACGGGTCCCTTCCTTCTTGAGTCTTTCGAGCCCGGGGTGCGCTCGACTCATGTTCGCAACCCGAACTACTGGCGCGACGGGGCCAACTTCGATGCTCTCGAGGTCACCGCGATCACCGATCCGGTGGCGCGGGTCAACGCCCTGATCGCGGGAGACATCCATTTTGCCGTCTCTCTCGATTCCAAGAGCGTCGACCTGATCGAGAACACCGACGGGGTCCATGTCAACTCCACCCCGTCCGGCCTCTACGGCGGTATCTGCTGCCTGAAGAACACGCCTCCGGGGGACAACGACGATTTCGTCAGAGGTCTGCAACTCATCCAGGACCGCGAGCGAATCGTCAGGAGCATCCTCAAGGGCCACGGCACCGTTGGCAACGATCATCCGATTTCTGTGGCCTACGGTGCGGATCATTGCGCTGAACTTCCGCAGCGCGAGTACGACCCCGACCAGGCGAAATGGCACCTCGAGAGGTCCGGCTATTCGAGTGCCGAACTCTATGTCGCCCCGGTCGCCACCGGCCTGGTCGAATCCTGCCTCCTGATGCAGGCGAACCTGAAGAAGATCGGCTTTGATCTCGACATCAAGCAGGTGCCGACCGACGGCTACTGGGGTGCCGTGTGGATGAAGGAGCCGCTCAACGTTGTGTCCTGGAACATGCGTCCCACGGCCAATTCCATGCTGGCCATCCAGTTCGCGCCCGGTGCCGCCTGGAATGACACCTTCTGGAACAACGACAGGATGGGCGAACTGCTGAAGGCGCAACTCGCCGAGACCGACCCGTCGGTACGGCATGAAATGCTCTGCGAAATGCAGACACTCGTGCACAACCATTCGGGTATCATCATTCCCTCCCACGTCAACGTCCTCGACGGCGTGAGCGACAGGATCAAGGGCATTCCGAATGTGCCCCTGGGGTCGTGCGGGGCGTACGAGTTCGTCGAATTTGCCTGGATGACCGCCTGAAGGCATGGCGGAGGCAGGCTGAGGCCCGCCCCCGTCGCCTCTCGCGGTCGTCGCTATTGCCATGATCCTAAGGGCTGTCCTGCGCCGCACCGCGGTTGGCGTCGTCACGCTGATCGTGGTGTCGATCCTGATCTTTCTGGGGACAAGCGTGCTTCCCGGTGATGTCGCCAACATCATTCTCGGGCAGATGGCGACGCCGGAATCCCTCGCGGCTCTCAGGGAAAAACTCGGGCTCGACCAGCCGGCCCACATCCGTTACTTCCTGTGGCTGGGTGACATGGCGACCGGCGATCTCGGCGTTTCGAAGGCGGGTTCCGGAGCCGGCACCGTCGGGACACCCATATCCGAGATGATCGGACCTCGGGTGATCCATACCCTGCGTCTTTCCGGCATTGTTGCCGCCATCGCCATTCCGATCTCCATGACGCTTGGACTTGTCGCGGCGATGTATCCGGGATCGCGCATCGACAAGGCGATCACCTTCACCACCCTGGGATTGATCTCGTTGCCGGAATTCCTGGTGGCCACGTTCCTGGTGCTGGTGATTGCCGTTCACTTCGGGTGGTTGCCGGCGACGGCCTACATCAGTGGTCAGGAATCCGGCATGAAGCTCGTCAGGGCATTGGCCTTGCCGACGCTGACGCTGGTGATCGTCGCCTCGTCGCAGATCATGCGCATGACCAGGGCCACCGTGCTCAACGTGATGAGCGCACCCTATATCGAGATGGCGATTCTCAAGGGAGTGAGACGCAAGAGAATCATCCTGCGTCATGCCCTGTTCAACGCGATCGGTCCGATCGTCAATGTCATTGCGCTCAATCTCGCCTACCTGGTCAGCGGTGTCGTCATCGTCGAGACGATCTTCTCCTATCCCGGCCTCGCCAAGCTCATGGTGGACGCGGTCCGGACCCGAGACCTGCCCCTGGTCCAGGCCTGTGCCATGATCTTCTGCGCCACCTACATCATTCTGATTTTCATCGCGGACATGGCGTCCATTCTCTCCAACCCGCGGCTGCGCCATCCCAAATGACGGAGAATGCCGTGGAGAACGACACCGTCGCCCGCGAAGCCCTCGCCGCCTTCGAGGAGCTTCCCGATGCGCCGCCGAGGCGCCGCATCCGCTTCTCGCGGATTGGCAAGGTTGCCATCGCCGTCGTCGTGTTCTGGATGGCCATGGTTGTCCTCGGGCCGTCAATCGCTCCCTATCACGAAGCGGATTTTCTCGACGAATCGCTCTTTGTCGAGGAAGAAAGTGACGAACTCTACCCGGCGACCGACTATCAGCCGCCGAGTGCCATCGCTTGGCTGGGCACGGACTACCTGGGTCGCGACATTCTGTCGCGCATTCTCTTCGGTGCCCAGGCGACGATCGGCATCTCCCTGATTTCGACTTTTCTTGCCTATCTCGTGGGTATCACGCTGGGCATCGCGGCGGCTGTCGGGGGCACAGTGCTCGACAGTTCCCTGTCACGTGTCAACGATGCCTTTCTCTCGATGCCGACCATCATGATGGCCATGGTGGTCATATCGGCCATCGGCAGCACGATTCCAATCCTCATCATCCTGACCGGGCTGATCTACGCCACCAGCGTGTTCCGCATCGCCCGCGCCTTCGGTCTGGACATCATGGTGAGCGACTTCGTCGATGCCGCCCGGGTCCGTGGCGAAGGGATCTGGTGGGTCATCGGCCGCGAGATCCTGCCCAACATGATCATGCCGATGGCGACCGACTTCGGTCTGCGGTTCGTCTACATCATCCTGTTCATCTCCAGTCTGAGTTTCCTTGGACTGGGTGTTCAGCCGCCGCAGTCGGACTGGGGATCCATGGTGCGCGAGAATCTCTCCGGGCTGCCCTACGGGGCCATTGCCCCCCTGGTTCCGGCCATCGCCATCGCCACCCTCACCATCGCCATCAACATCATCGTCGATGACGTGTCTGCCCATTCCGGCGGCAAGCTGGCGGGACGAATGGTCTGATGGCGCTCGTCCTCGACGTCGATTCCCTCGTCATCGATGCGCGTATCGATGATGGTTCGCTGCTGCCCATCGTCAGGAACGTGAGTTTTTCCGTCCACAGTGGCGAGGTGGTGGCGCTGATTGGCGAGTCGGGTTCCGGAAAGACGACGATTGCCCTTTCGGCGCTGGGTTACACGAAGCCCGGGCTGGAGTTCACGAGCGGCGAGGTGAGACTGGCGGGTCGTGACGTCATCGCCATGGAGCCCGAGGAAAAGCGCCAGATTCGTGGTCAACGGGTTGCCTACCTGGCGCAGAGTGCCGCCGCCTGCTTCAACCCGGCGCTCACCATCGGCGAGCAGGTCACGGAAACACCCGTGTTGTCCGGGTCCATGTCGCAGGCAGACGCGAACGGACGGGCCGAACATCTCTATCGATCACTTGAGCTTCCCGATCCCGATCGCCTCGGCCGGCGATACCCCCATCAGGTATCAGGCGGTCAGCTGCAGCGTCTCATGGCCGCCATGGCTCTCTGCGGCAAGCCAGATCTCCTGGTGCTCGACGAGCCGACCACGGCGCTGGACGTGACGACGCAGATCGAGGTCCTCAAGGCCTTCAAGCATGTCATCCAGCAGGAAGGCGCCGCGGCCATCTACGTGACACACGATCTTTCCGTTGTGGCACAGATCGCCGATCGCATCGTCGTTCTCTATGCCGGCAAGATTCAGGAGTACGGGTCGGCCGACCAGATCGTGAACCAGCCCGGTCACGACTATACGCGCCGCCTCATGGCGGCCGTGCGGCCACCGCCGGAGGCCGGGCAGGGTGAGGAGACGACCGGCGAGCACCGCCGCGACGTCCCGGCCCTGGAGGTGAGGGACCTGACGGCAGGTTATGGCAGGGTGAGGGAAGGTCGGCCGACCATTCCGGTGCTGCAGGATGTCAGCATTGCCCTGGAACGCGGCCATTCCCTGGGGGTGATCGGCGAATCGGGCTGCGGCAAGTCGACCCTGGCGCGCGTCATCTCGGGTCTGCTGCCGGCCGCCCGGGGCGAGGTGCGGCTCGATGGCGAGGTGCTCTCGCCGGGGCTCGAGCAGAGGCCTCGCCACCAGTTGCAGAAGATCCAGTTCGTCTTTCAGATGGCGGACACGGCGCTCAACCCCCGGCAGCGCATCGACCAGATTCTCGGACGTCCCCTTGACTTCTACTTCAGCATGTCGCGCAAGGACCGGCGGCGGCGCATCGCTGAACTCCTCGACATGGTCGAACTGCCGCAGGAGTTTGCCGGGCGCTATCCCGAGGAGTTGTCGGGAGGCCAGAAGCAGCGCGTCAACCTGGCACGGGCCCTGGCGGCGACCCCCGAGATCCTGTTGTGCGACGAGGTCATCTCGGCCCTCGATTCAATCGTTGGCGCCAACGTGATCGAGCTTCTCAGGCGCCTGCGCAAGCGGCTTGGCGTGTCGTTCGTCTTCATCAGTCACGACCTCTCCACCGTGTCGTCCTTCGCTGACGATGTCGTCGTTCTCTATGCCGGACGCGTTGTCGAGCAGGGAACCGCGGATCACGTGCTGTCACCCCCCTGGCACCCCTATACAAGGTTGCTGATTTCGTCGGTTCCCGAACTGCGTGTCGGCTGGCTCGAACAGACCATGCAAACCCGGGAGGCGAAGGCCGGCATCGATCGCGTCGTCGAGATTATCGAGGTCGGGTGCCCGTTCCACTCACGCTGCCCCCTTGCCATGGCCGGCACCTGCGACCGCGAGACTCCGCCGGTCCGGCATCTCGACGGGGGCCACCGGATCGAATGCCACCGGACCGAGGACGAGTTCAGATCATGGTCTTCATGACGGCCGGACCGGCGTTCCCGAACCAGCCTTAGCGGGAGAGTGACGTGCAGCACCATGTCAGGGTTGCCATCATCGGCGGCGGGGTGGTCGGCTGTTCCATCCTCTTCCACCTTGCCAGGCACGGGTGGAAGGAGACCTTGCTCCTGGAGAGAAGCGAGCTCACGTCGGGTTCATCCTGGCATGCCGCGGGACAGATACACACCATCTCCTCGGATCCCAACATCTCGAGACTCCAAGGATACACGATCAATCTCTACGCCGAACTCGAGGAACTGTCCGGCCAGTCCGTAGGGCTTCACAACACCGGAGGCTTCTATCTCGCCTCCAACGATGCCTGGCACGACTATCTCAAGCGGGAGCGGTCCAAGGCACGGTACATGGGTCTGGACCAGGAGTTCATCAGCGTCGAGGAAGCGGCCAGACGCCATCCGCTGATCGATCCCTCCCGCTACATTGCCGCCCTTTGGGACCCGCTTGATGGCGACATCGACCCGTCCGGTGTGACCCACGCCTATGCGCGGGCGGCGCGCGTCCTCGGCGCGGACTTTCGCACGCACACCCCTGTCGTGGAGACCAGCCAGCGCACCGATGGCACGTGGGACGTGGTGACGGACAGGGGCACCGTTCACGCCGAACACGTGGTCAATGCCGCCGGGCTGTGGGCCCGCGAAGTGGGACGGATGGCTGGCATCCACCTGCCCGTCCAGCCCATGGAACACCATTACCTCATCACCGAGGACATTCCGGAGATCGTCGAGCGAGAGGAGCGCTTGCCGGCCGGGATCGACTACGAGGGCAACATGTACTTCCGCCAGGAGCGAAACGGCATGTTGCTCGGGACCTACGAGCCGCGTGCCACGCCCTGGTCCGTTGACGGAACCCCGGCGGACTTCGGCCACGAACTCCTGCAACCGCAGCTCGACAACATTGCCGAAAGGCTTGAACTCGGATTCGAGCGCATTCCCGCACTCCGCGAGGCCGGCATCAGGAACATCATCAACGGTCCCTTCACGTTCGGCCCCGATGGCAATCCGATGATCGGTCCTGTCCCGGGCATGAGAAACTACTGGGTGGCCGTCGGCGTGATGGCCGGATTCTGCCAGGCAGGCGGTGTGGGTCTGTGCATGGCCGAATGGATGATCTCGGGCGAACCCGGAATCGATGTTTGGGCCATGGACATCGCCCGCTTCGGCGACTTCGCGACACCGGACTGGGGCACCACCAAGAGCGCCGAGAACTATGAACGCCGGTTCGTCATGACCTTTCCCAACGAGACACTGCCCAAGGGGCGCCGCCAGATGACGACGGCGCTCTACGACAGGCTCACGGTGAAGGGTGCCGTCTGGGACCAGGCGTTCGGCCTTGAGCATGCGCTGTGGTTTGCCGACGGTGCCGATGACGCCTTCGAGGATCCCACCTTCCGGCGTTCGAGGGCCCATCACTACGTCGCCCGGGAAGTCGGTGCGGTGCGCACGAAGGTGGGGGCCATCGAGATCGCCAACTTCGCCAAGCACGAGTTTCGGGGCCCCGGTGCGAGACCCATGCTCGACCGTCTGCTTGCCGGGCGCTTGCCGGGCCCGGGCCGGCTGACCCTGACGCCGATGCTGACAGCGAAGGGCAGGCTCGCCGGTGACCTCACGGTGGCCTGCCTGGCGGAAGACCGGTTTGTCGTCATCGGCTCAGGCGTGATGCAGAACGCCCATCGCCGCTGGTTCGAGGCGGCGCTGCCGGAAACCGGAGTCGGCTATCGCAACATGTCGGCGGACCTTCACGGCATCGCGTTGTCGGGACCCTCGTCGAGAGACCTGCTGGCGGAGCTCACCCGTGACGACGTGTCGGCCAGTGCGCTCAGGTTCCGCGATTGCCGTGAAACGGTCGTGGGCGGCGTGCCCGTGCTGCTCAACCGCATCTCGTTTTCCGGCGAACTCGGCTACGAGATCTACACGCATCCATCCTGCCTGCTGCGGCTTGGAGAAGAGGTCGGGAGGGTGGGGGTCGACCAGGGCCTGCGCTGGTATGGCGCCCGGGCCCTGATGAGTCTGCGCCTCGAGAAGTCATGGGGAGTGTGGGGTCTCGACTACCGGCCCGATTTCACGGCTGGGGAGAGTGGTCTCGATGTTTTCATCGATTGGACGAAGGATTTCGTCGGCAAGGAGGCCGCCTCGAGAATGAGGGAAGAGGGTCCCTCCAGGAAGCTCGTCACGATGAGGGTCGAGACCGATGACATCGACGTTTCGGCGGACGAAGCCATTCTCAGGGATGGCGAGGCCGTGGGGTACGTGTCGTCCGGGGGGTTCGCGCACAATTCGAATGCATCGGTGGCCATGGGCTACGTACCAACGGAACTCGCCGCAGGCGATACGGCCCTCGAAGTCGAGATCAACGGCGAACGCTATCCGGCCCGGATCCTCGGGCAGTGTCTCTGGGATGCCAACGGCGGCCGCATGCGCTCCTGACGGGACTTACATCGTTGTCTGAATGGCTCACGCCGCCAGTTGAGCGATGCGTTTCACGAGTCATCGAAGTGCCTGACGGCAAAACCCCCTCCACGTGCAGATGCGTCAGTCCCCGACGCCTGATGTTGCGGTCCGCAAGGCCACACGCCACGCTTGTTGCAGACCGCCCGAGACGGACGCGAGCCGGCGTCTGGCTGTGCCTGTCCCGCCAGTCTCGTCGCTGCAACGAGTTGCTCCTGCCAGTCGAGCATGGCGTTCCAGACGAAACGGCATGCGCCCGCGACGGCAGCCAGTCTGCGCGCATTCTCCCAGTCGACAGGCGGTCTGTTGGTACTCGGTATCGTTCGCCATGCCGGGTCGGTCCTCCACTGGCCGCTTGGTGGGCAGGGCAGGCGACCCCGAACCACAGGCTCATCGCCCCATGACGTCGTCATTCAGTCAAGGGTGTCATCCTGCCTTGATCAGGGGAACACGGCAACGGGAAGACCGATGCTGTTGTAATCGGGTTCGACCCCGAGCCCCGGACCATCGGGGGCGAAGAGCCGGCCGTCGGCGATCCGGGGCGGAGGTATGCCGGAGGAGGCCGTGTTGTAGTTGTGCAGGTCTGTCGTGCTCGACAGGAAGGCTGCTGGTGTCGAGGCCGCGAAGTGGGCGCAGGTGGCCGTGCAGATCTCGCCACCCCACGTGTCCTCGCACACAACCTCAATTCCGTGCGCCACGAGGAAGTCACGCGCCCGGCGTGCCCTTGTGAGGCCGCCGAGGTTGGAGATCTTCAGGCAGACGACTTCGGCCGAGCGGTCGGCGACAATGCGTCCGACAACGTCAGTGCCAGTGACGCATTCATCAAGCTTCATGGGGTGATCGCAGCGGCTGCGAACCTGCAGGCATTCGTCATAGGTGAGGCACGTGTCGGCGGCGATTTAGAACGGCGGGATATTGGCGGAGAACCGCTCTTTTGGGCGCTGATCGTGTGAGTGGGTGACCACGGTAGGAGAACGTGCGGCATTGGACGAAGGTCCGCCCGGTCTTTGTTTTCTGCCTATTGTTGGATCCCATTGGTCTTGCATTGACGTTGACGTTGTGACGATGTCGTTCCGGTCGGCGTTTTCTGGCGTTCGGCGTTTGTGGAACGTGATGTGGGAGGGGAGCTTCAGGCTTTTGCGCGTGGTTTCGTTCTGGCGTTCTCCGGCCTCGTCGTGGTTCGTCGGGCGGGACGATCTTGAGGCTGGAGAGCTTACGGTTTCTGTTGCGCTGGGCGAAGAGGCTGTGTGCGTTGCGGTTGCGGCGGCGCAGGGTGCGGGAGGCGTTGAGTGTTTTCGGGCGGATGCTGCGACCTGTGAGCCAGCCCGGCGGCGGATCGGGCGTTGCTGCGGCTCAGCGGCTGCGGCAGTCTCGTGATGTGGTGTCGTTTGGACGGCCCGGGGGTTTCCCGGGGAGGCTGAGAGGCGCGTCGGGGTGAGACGTTCTCATTCCTGGATGGTAACGCGTGACCGCGTTCAAGGGTCTTGCGGGATCACGTATCCCTTCCGTAGCCGCGTGGCGGTTCGATGTCCTCGAGGGCCTCGATGTCGGCATCGGCGACGCTCTGCAGGCGTTCTCCGTAAGGCGTGTCACGGAGGGTTTCGGGGATGCTGTCGAGGCGGTCACGCCATTCGTCCTGCAGGGTGCGGCAGGCGTCGAGTGTTTTCGGGCGGATGCTGCGACCTGTAAGCCAGTCCGGCCAGCGGCTGCGGCAGTCTCGTGATGCGGTGTCGTTTGGACGGCCCGGGGGTTTCCCCGGGGAGGCTGAGAAGCGCGTCGGGGTGAGACGTTCTCATTCCTGGATGGTAACGCGTGACCGCGTTCAAGGGTCTTGCGGGATCACGTATCCCTTCCGTAGCCGCGTGGCGGTTCGATGTCCTCGAGGGCCTCGATGTCGGCATCGGCGACGCTCTGCAGGCGTTCTCCGTAAGGCGTGTCACGGAGGGTTTCGGGGATGCTGTCGAGGTGGTCACGCCATTCGTCCTGCAGGGCGCGCAGTTCGGCCACGGCGTCGTTCCAGCGTTGCGGTCGCGAGCGCCGGTCACGGTGCTTTGGGGTGTGGACGGGAGGGATGCCGGCCTTGCGCCGTTCCCGGTATCGCCGCTGCTTTTCGGCGGGCGTGAGGGGCATGAGTGGTCTCCTTGTGACGGACGTGGTCATGATCTCGCTTGTGGTTCTTTGGTCCTGGCGTTGACGACGTCGTTCCAGTCGGCGTTTTCCGGCGGTCTGCGTCTGTGGAACGAGACGTGGGAGGGGAGCTTCATCTTTTTGCGCAGGGTTTCGGCCTGTCGCTCTCCGGCCTCGTCGTGGTCCTGGGCGAGGACGATGGTCCTGACGTTGGGCAGGCTGCTTGCGGCGAGGCTGATCTGTTCGTGCTGTCTTCGCGAGGGTGCCCCGGCGGTGGAGAGGAAGGCGTGGCTGGGGGGACATTGGTCGATCTGGGCCAGGCTGAGGGCGTCGACGGCGCTTTCGGTGATGACGAGGGCCTCGAGGTCCGCGGCGGTTCCGGCGCGGACGGCGAACAGGCTTCGGGTTCCACCGGTGGCGAAGCGTTTCGGTCCGTCGGGGGGACCGATCTCGAAGCCGGTGAGCTTTCGCTTCCTGTTGCGATGGGCGAAGAGGACGCGTCCGTTGTGGTCGCGGCGGACCAGGGGGCGGCAGGTGTCGAGGGTCTCCGGGAGGATGCCGCGCCCGGTGAGCCAGTCCGGGGCCGCATCGGGCGTTGCCGCGGCCCAGAGGCTGCGGAAGTCGCGTGGCGCGGTGTCGGGTGCTGTGAAGCGGGTGCAGATGTCGGCGAAGGCCAGTCCGCGGTTGAGCATGAAGTCGATGACGGTTCCGTTGTCTTCATCGTTCTGGGTGTTGAAGTAGACCCAGTGTCCGTTGTTGAGGCACTTCGTGACGAGCTTCGGCAGGCCGGGTGCGCACAGGACGGGGTTGGCGCGTGTCGAGGCCTGTTCGTCGCGGACGTATCCCCAGTCGGCGGCGATGCGTTCGAACGGCATGCGCTTGACGGCGTCGAAGTCGACGCGGCGGGGTTTATCGGGTTTCACGCCTGAGCCGCCAGGAGTCGCTGTCGATGGAGATGAGGGTTGCGTCGTGCATGAGCCGGTCGACGGTGCCGGCGATGCCGGAGGCGCTGGGGAAGACGCGGTCCCACTGGGCGAAGGCGAGGCTTGTCGTGACCATGGTCGAGCGGCGCTGATAGCGCCGCGAGACGATGGCGTAGAGGATGTCGGCATGGTGGCTTTCGAGGGTCACGTAGCCGATTTCGTCGAGGACGAGCAGGCGGGGCCTGGCGAGGATCGCGAGGCGGCGGCGCAGCTCGCTGCGCGAGACGGTCTCGGCGAGTGCCTCGAGCAGTTCCGGCGCCTTCTCGAAGCGGACGGTGTGGCCGTGCAGCAGGGCCTGGTGCGCCACGTTGGCGGCGATCATGGTCTTTCCGGTGCCCTGCCCGCCGACGAGCACGGCGTTGTCCGCACGGTCGACGAAGCCGAGGCCGAGGAGCGCTTCGACATGAGCCCGGCTGATGTCGCGCGGCCATGTCCAGTCGAAGTCCGCCAGGGGCTTGAAGGCGGGCAGCCGCGCCGCGGCGCGGCGGCGCTCGTGGCTGCGGGCCCTGCGGGCCTGTTCCTCGCCGCTGACCACCTCCTCGATCCATGCGGTCCCGGCGACCTCGTCCCAGCGTTCGACGAGCCCGTGGAGGCCGAGCGCCCGGGCACGCTCCCTGAGGTTGCTCATGTCTTGTTCCTGGCGCTGGCTTCGGGCCTGTCGTAGGCGTCGAGAGCGGTCCCCCGCGGCGTCGTGCCACGGCCGCCGCGGCCGTCGTCGGCGATGCTGAGGGGCGGCAGGCCCTGCTCCCGGCGGCGCTCCTCGATGATGACGCGCACGGTTTCGGGGTGGCACGAGCCGCGCTCCAGGGCCGTGGCGACAGCCCGGTCGAGAGCGTCGGCGCCGTGCGCGTTGAGAAGCGTCTCCAGCATCCGGGCGCAG
This sequence comes from Alphaproteobacteria bacterium, assembly GCA_964291265.2. Classification (GTDB taxonomy): domain Bacteria; phylum Pseudomonadota; class Alphaproteobacteria; order SP197; family SP197; genus SP197. The sequence continues at coordinate 4,255,391 of OZ219747.1, read as the reverse complement.
GAGGCCACGTTGCGCCCGTTGGTCCCGGCGCGCGCCAGCATCTCCTCGGCCCGCGGCACGGTGCGCAGGACCCGGTCGCGGACGCTCATGGAGCGGGCCCGCCGCTTGCCCGCGGCGATCGCCCTGGCATGCTCCGGATCGGTGACGGCCTGCTTCCTGTCGTAGGAGCGTCGGTGGCGCGCGACCTCGTCGGCGCCGTCGAGGATGCGAACCTCGTCGCGGTCGGCGACCAGCGTCAGCAGGGCCTTGGAGAAGCTACCCGGAACGCTGTAGTCGTTGGTGTCGAAGCGGGCGTGGCAGGTCTTGTCGATGCGCACCGGGCGGACCTCGTGATGCGGGAAGGGATCGGCGGGAAGGACGATCAGGTGCTCCCTCTCCCGGGCGAAGGCGTCCCGCACCAGGAGACTGTCGTCGTCCGGCCAGGGCCGCTCCGCGGCGGCGCCGAAGCACCACTCCCGAACCGCGGCGTTGAGCTCGCCGAGCGGGACCGTGATGTCGCGCCCGGCGAAGAACCCGGTGCGCGCGAAGCGCACACGGCGTTCCACGCGGCCCTTCTCCTGCGGGCTCCTGGGCCAGGCGGCGCTCGGTTCGAAGGCATAGTGGGCCGCAAGGCCGAGCAGCATCGGATGATAGGTGACCGCCTTGCCGCGGCGCGTCACCACGGCACTCTTCAGGTTGTCGTACAGAAGCCTCCGCGGCACACCCCCGAATGCCGCGAAAGCCTCGACATGGCCTTGCAGGAAGCTGGCCATCCGCGCGTCGTGGAACAGGCTCAGGACAGTCTGGCGCGAGTAGCTGAGGGTGACGAGAAGCCCCATGAGCCTGCGCTCCGCCCGGCCAATGCGGACCTTCCCGAACTCGGCCCAGTCAACCTGCGCCTGCTCGCCCGGAAGGAAGCTCAGCCGCAGCGACGGCTCGGGCCTCTTCACCGGCCTCAGCCCAAGGCGGCGCAGGTCGTGACGGAAGTGATCCTCGCCGCCGCGGTAGCCCAGGGCCACGACCTGTCGCCAGAGCGTGCTGGCCGGAAGGTCCGGCGACGCCTCAAGACGCTCCCCGAGGAAGGCAACGAAGGGGTCGATGAGCTTGGCCCGCGGCCGCCGCTCCTGCCCCGACGCCTTGAGCGCCCGCGTCACCGTGCCGTGGTGCACGCCGAGATGCCGGGCAATCGTCCCCACAGCCCAGCCCTCGGCCCGCGACAGCCGCACGATCGTCGCCCGCGTGTCCTCGTCGATCGCCATGAACTCCCTCCCTTTGGTTCCTCAACGCCGCATCACGGGTCCCTCAGCACCACATGCGTCACGACCCGTCCGCAACGGGCGCACCGAAGCGGCGATTCGCGTCGCTCTTGCGCCTTCACAACCGCAGGTAGGGAGGTCGGCAGCAGTCGGGAAGGGTGGTCCGTAACGATTTCTTCGGAACCGGCGTCTCCAGACACCGCCGGAACGTCGCCAAGCAGCACCACAGCAGACGTCTGCGTGTCCATGATCTCGGCAAGCATCGCCGCCCTGGCCTTCAACGCACGCGCCTCCTCCGCCTTGCGGAGCCGGTAACGCCGCTGGCGGTGACGGCCCGTCTCACGGCCCCTCAGCGTGCTCTGGTAGCGACGACGCGACGCGCGGCGCCGCTCGATCCGGGACCGCTCCCTGCACTCATCGGAGCAATACACATGCCCCCGGTCACACGACCGGCAGAGAACAACCTGCTGTTGGCACCGCCTGCAGTTGAACAGTCGTCCTGTCGTGCACACCGTCCGTCTCGAGAGCGGGGGTGGACCCGGACGCAAAATGGCTCGACAATACACGGGAGTTCGGTCCCCCGTGACCGGCTCGTCCGGGTGCTGCGCCGGGGGGCGTCACAACTCCGCCCGGCATCGCATCGCTCTTTCTCTTGATGCCGATCTAGCATCCACCCGGGGCGGCGGCAAAGACGCCGCCCCGGGACCGGACAACGCGACCCGCCCACAGGGAAGACAAACAATCCCGCGAGTGCCTCGGAACCGGAACCCTCCCGGCAACCGTCACCAAGACCGAAGCAGAGGTCGACGGAACCCGAACCGGACCAAAACGACAATAGGAAAAGACGGCGGCGCTCGGGGAGACAACCAGCCGAACACTCAAACCACGACAACAGGACGTGACAATAGGACCTGACAACAGGGAAGAAACACGACCCTGACAAAGCGCGGCAAATCGCCGAAATCCCGCCGTTCTATGCAGCCATCAACAGCTCAGGCTTCGGTCGCAAGCCCGGCGGCGCCGCACGCTTCCGTCACCACGGCCAGCCCAAGGAGATCTTCATGTACGAACTGACCGACGACGCCGCCGAGGCGCTGAGCCGGGACGCGATCCCGGAGAGCTGGAACGCGGAGCAGCACGACCAAGCCGGACCGATGGCCGCGTCCGGGCTGCGCAGTCTGTTCGCCTGCCTGGGCGAGGTGCCCGAGTGCCGCAAGCCCCGGGGCAAGCGCTATCCGCTGAGAACCATTCTCGCGATCGCCGTCGCAGCCCGGCTCGCCGGCTACCGCGGCGTGAGCGCATTCGCTCAGTTCGCCGCCCTGCTCACCCAGGAACAGCTGGCGGCGGTGGGTGCGTTCTACAGCCCGTCGAAGAAGCGCTACACGGCGCCCACGTCCACAACCTTCCACAGCATCCTCGCCAACCTGCCGCCCGAGACCCTGGACCACGCCATCGGCCTGTGGACGGCCCAGCAGGCCGGTGCAGACACACCGCTCGCCATGGACGGCAAGGACATCCGCGGCGCCTCCAGGCAGACCAAAAACGGGCGGCGGATGATGGTCGCAGCGGTCGAGCACGGAACCGGCATGGTCCTCGGCCAGGTCGAGGTCGACGCGAAGAGCAACGAGATCCCCGCCGTGCGGGACCTCGCCAGCAGCATCGACGTCACGGGCCGCATCGTCACCCTGAACGCGATGCACGCTCAGCACGAGACCGCGCAACGGCTTCTCGAGCGCCGCGCCGATTATGTCATCACGGCGATCAAGGATAACCAGGAGACCATGCTCGACGACCTCAAGGCCATCGACTTCAAGGGCGCGGCTTCGTTCGAGACACTCGACAAGGGGCACGGACGCATCGAGCGCCGCCGCTGTGCCGTGGTCGACATCTCCGGCGCTGAGTGGGACGGCTACGCCGCTCTCCACGGTCGCCACCAAGCCATCCGCATCGAGCGCGAACGCGAGATCTGCAAGACCAAAGAACGCAGTGTCGAGACCACCTGGTGCCTCACCTCGCTCGCTCCCGAACGCGCCGGACCCGAGATGCTTCTGGCCCTCGTGCGCGACCACTGGGTCATCGAAAATCGACTCCACTACGTACGCGACTTCACCTACGACGAGGACCGCTGCAGGGTCCATGTGCGCCATCTGCCACGCAACCTCTCCTGCCTGACAAACGCCGCCATCGCCATCGTGCGCTGCGGCGGACATTTCGACTATATGCCCGAAGCCAACCGGCACGACGCCGCTCGCGCCCCTTTCAACGGGACAGGCTTGACTCGATGTTCATGAGGCCTTACATAGTGGCCCATGAGGATCGGCTTTCGACATCTGCGACGACGGTTGACTGGCTGAAGGCGGCGTCGGCTGCCGAGGGCAGCACACGCTCGTCTCTGGCGCGGGGATTGTGCGAGCGCGAGGAGTGGCGCAACGCGAAGGGCGAGCTGTGTCTTGCCTCGGCGCGTGCGGCCCTGCCTGACCTTGCTGCGTCGCTCGACATCGCCCTTCCTGCACCAAGGCCTGATGCCTTCGGCACCGGCGCCGACACCCTTGAGCGGGACTATCCCGACAAGCTCCTCGCCTGTTCTCTGGAGGACCTTGGAGAGGTCACCTTGGAGCCTGTGGGCGAGGGCGAGGACAAGCGCCTGGCCCGTTCGATGATGGCGACCTGGCATCCCGAAGGCGAGGCGTGCGCACCCGGAGCCCGGGTGAGCTACTGGATCACCTCGTCGCGCCACGGTCGCCTCGGCGGCCTGGTGTTTGGTGCGGCGAGTTGGCACCAGAAGGCGCGCGACGACTTCATCGGCTGGTCCCAGGGAGCCCGTGTCGCCCACCTCGGCGAGATCGTCAACAATGATCGCTTCCTGATTCTTCCATCGGTGGATGTGAAGGAGTTGGCCTCCCATGCCCTGGCCTGTGCCTGCCGGCGTCTGGCTACGGACTGGCACGAGAAGTACGGGGTGAAGCCGGTTCTGGCGTACACGTATGTGGGTCCCGAGCACAGCGGCGTGAGCTACCGGGCGGCGGGCTGGGAGCGCTGTGAGGAGATGACCTCGGGTCGACCTCCCGGGGCCACCGGCCCGGGCGTGCAGCGGTCCGTATGGATGAAGCCCCTGTCGTCTGACTGGCGCGCCGTGCTGTGCCGGGAGCCTGAGCGTGTCATGGGCCAGGCGGCGCCCCTTGTCGGTGATGACAGGACCGACTGGGCGATGAGGGAGTACGCCCGCAGCAGCCACAGTGACGTGCGCATCCGCGAGCGCCTTGTCACCATGGGCCGGGCGTGGAACGATCGTCCCGGCGCGATCCTGCCGGTGATCTTCCCCGGCGAGGCGGAGCAGAAGGCGGCCTACCGCCTGTTGTCGAATCCGAGGGTGACGATGGAGCATATCCTTGAGGGGCACCAGGAAGCGATGGTGGAACGCTGCCGTTCGCAGCGCCTGATTCTTGCCATCCAGGACACGACGTTCTTGAATGACAACGGCTTGGAGGCGACCAAGGGTCTTGTTGACATCGGCGGCGGCGGCTCGGGCGCCCTTGGCATGGCGGCCCATGCCGGAGTTGCCTTCAGCGAAGGCGGCTCATCCCTCGGCCTGTTCCATCTCGACGCCGACTTCCGTCTCAAGCCGGATCAGAAGAAGGACGAGCCAGACGACAAGGAGAGCCGGCGCTGGCTCGACGGGTACGACAAGGCCGTGGAACTTGCCGCTGCCTGTCCTTCGACAAGGGTGTTGGTGATCTGTGACCGTGAAGGCGACATCTGGGACCTGCTGGCCCGGAGCACGGAGCACGAGGCCGGTCTGCTGGTGCGCGTCAGGCGCTCGACACGGCGCCGCGTGGTCACCGCAACGGGCGCCTGCCGGGACCTTTGGGACTACATGGCGGACGAGCCGTGCATCGCAACGAAGCAGATCGACATCGCAGCCTGCGGAGGGCCGCGTCGTCGCAAGGAGCGCAAGGGCGTACGCCTCGAAGTCCGTGCGGCAAGGGTCGACCTGGCTCCGCCGGACAAGAAGCCTCAGGCAACGCCGCCGCTCTCCATGATGGCCGTGCGGGTCACGGAACCCGCTCCACCGCCAGGCCGCGATCCTCTCGACTGGATGCTGCTCACCACCGAAGGCGACGTCACCGCAGACGATGCCCTCAAGACCGTCTCCTTCTACGAGAGGCGATGGTGGATCGAAGAGTATTTCAAGGCCCTGAAGGTCGGCACCCGGATCAAGGACCGGCGCCTCAACCAGGCCGACGATCTGAGGAAGTGTCTGGCCTTCGACGCCATCACCGCATGCCGCGTCATGACCGTCGAGCGCCTCGCACGCTCGGCACCAGACACCCCGGCAAGCCACATCGTCCACCGCGACGAGATCACGGTCCTGAACATCTATAAGGTCAGCCGACAGCGCACGCCGCGTGGACCTCCCGATCCCGAACCGACCATCGCAGCCTTCGCCGTCGACGTCGCACGCCTGGCGGGCTTCATTCCCAGAAAACGTCAACCCCTGCCGGGGACTGAGAAACTCTGGCAGGGATACGAAATCCTCCTCACCTTCGTCGAACATCACCGAAATATGCGGAAACTGCAGGAACTCGATATGCTGAAAAAGATGGATTCAACAGTGTCTGGTTGAAAGCTCGCGCCCAGGACGCACTCGACGCTATCCTCATCCCGCCCGGCGGATGAACCTTCGCTCCTGACCCCGCGCCACAAGCCGGGAACGCGCCGCCTGACGGCGCAACAGGACAGCTCTGTTCGCACACTCGAAAAAACGTGCCTGGTGAGCCCTGATGCACCAGCAGTGCCCACTGAAACCAGCCCACAGTGAACCCGGGCGCCTCAACCATGCCGGTCCCTGTCACATCAACAATCCACAGGACTGACAAAAGAATGGTCCTGGACGTGGCCAGGTGGTCTTCCAGTAGCGCTCCAGTTCCTTGAGCACGGCGTCGGGCAGATAGGCCATGCGCTCGTGGTGGCCCTTGCCCTCGCGGATGTGCAGGAGACCTTGCTCACGGCGGATGTCCGTGACCTGCAGCGACACCACTTCCGAGATGCGCAGCGCAGCGCCGTAGGCAACAACGGTTGCCGTGCGGTAGCGTACGTCGGTGAACGCCTGGATCAGATGCTCGACATCCTCTTGAAGGGATCGTCCGCGGCAGGCGGTCGGGAACCCGGCGACAACGCAGATGTTCGACCTTCTCGGGCTGACCGAGCACACTATCATAGAACAGGCGGATCGCCGTCACCGTGACGTTGGTCGTGCGCGGCGCCAGACCCTTGCCAATCCGCTCCAGGATCCAGGCCCCGATCGCCTCGCCCGTCTGACTCTCCAGCTGATGTCCGGTATAGAGGTCGAACATCGTAATCTCACGCAGATAGTTCTCCTGCGTGCCAGACGACAGACCCTTCATCGTCATCACATCGATCGTCTTCTGGCGCAGAGGCGAAACTTCCTTTGCCTTCATCTCTCACTCCCTGGTTGATGGCCCTCCCGAACAGTCGGGAGACCAGGAAGTGTGGTGCCTCGATCAGATCATCGAAACATCAGGAACGTCGATCTCTCAACACAACCGCTCACATCGATTGCTCAGCACAGTGCTCGATCACAAGCACCCAAGGCCGCGAAGCGGCCTTCGTCCAAAAAGGACATCTGGCTGAGGCCTCTCCGCAAAGACTGGAAACTCATCCTCAACCGGTGAATATCACCAACAATCACTGCGCGACCGAACGCTTACCGGCAGGCCCCGCATGCGCACCCTGTGGCATGATGTAAAAAATTTTGCGCGGCGCGGCATGCATGCCGGTTGGTACCGCCGGACGTCGATCACGCTTGGGTTTCTGGAGAGTGGAGGTGTGGGATGGAAGAGTTTTCGTCCGTATTCGAAGGGGTTGCGGACCCGCGTCGCAGCAATGCGACGCGCCATTCGCTGCACGAGATGCTGATGATTGCGTTGCTTTCGACCTTGTGCGGCGGGGAGGGATGCGCGGACATGGAGCGGTTCGGTCGGGCCAAGGAGGGGTTTCTGCGCCGTTTCATGAGCTTGAAGCACGGCATTCCGAGCCACGATGCGTTTTCGGACCTGTTGTCGGCGGCGATTTAGAACGGCGGGATATTGGCGGAGAACCGCTCTTTTGGGCGCTGATCGTGTGAGTGGGTGACCACGACAGGAGAACGTGCGGCATTGGACGAAGGTCCGCCCGGTCTTTGTTTTCTGCCTATTGTTGGATCCCATTGGTCTTGCATTGACGTTGACGATGTCGTTCCGGTCGGCGTTTTCTGGCGTTCGGCGTTTGTGGAACGTGATGTGGGAGGGGAGCTTCAGGCTTTTGCGCGTGGTTTCGTTCTGGCGTTCTCCGTCCTCGTCGTGGTTCGTCGGGCGGGACGATCTCGAGGCTGGAGAGCTGACGGTTTCTGTTGCGCTGGGCGAAGAGGCTGCGTGCGTTGCGGTTGCGGCGGCGCAGGGTGCGGCAGGCGTCGAGTGTTTTCGGGCGGATGCTGCGACCTGTGAGCCAGTCCGGCGGCGGATCGGGCGTTGCTGCGGCTCAGCGGCTGCGGCAGTCTCGTGATGTGGTGTCGTTTGGACGGCCCGGGGGTTTCCCGGGGAGGCTGAGCGGCGCGTCGGGGTGAGACGTTCTCATTCCTGGATGGTAACGCGTGACCGCGTTCAAGGGTCTTGCGAGATTACGTGTCCCTTCCGTAGCCGCGTGGCGGTTCGATGTCCTCGAGAGCCTCGATGTCGGCATCGGCGACGCTCTGCAGGCGTTCTCCGTAAGGCGTGTCACGGAGGGTTTCGGGGATGCTGTCGAGGCGGTCACGCCATTCGTCCTGCAGGGTGCGGCAGGCGTCGAGTGTTTTCGGGCGGATGCTGCGACCTGTGAGCCAGTCCGGCGGCGGATCGGGCGTCGCTGCGGCTCAGAGGCTGCGGCAGTCTCGTGATGCGGTGTCGTTTGGACGGCCCGGGTGTTTCCCGGGGAGGCTGAGCGGCGCGTCGGGGTGAGACGTTCTCATTCCTGGATGGTAACGCGTGACCGCGTTCAAGGGTCTTGCGGGATCACGTATCCCTTCCGTAGCCGCGTGGCGGTTCGATGTCCTCGAGGGCCTCGATGTCGGCATCGGCGACGCTCTGCAGGCGTTCTCCGTAAGGCGTGTCACGGAGGCTTTCGGGGATGCTGTCGAGGTGGTCACGCCATTCGTCCTGCAGGGAGCGCAGTTCGGCCACGGCGTCGTTCCAGCGTTGCGGTCGCGAGCGCCGGTCACGGTGCTTTGGGGTGTGGACGGGAGGGATGCCGGCCTTGCGCCGTTCCCGGTATCACCGCTGCTTTTCGGCGGGCGTGAGGGGCATGAGTGGTCTCCTTGTGACGGACGTGGTCATGATCTCGCTTGTGGTTCTTTGGTCCTGGCGTTGACGACGTCGTTCCAGTCGGCGTTTTCCGGCGGTCTGCGTCTGTGGAACGAGACGTGGGAGGGGAGCTTCATCTTTTTGCGCAGGGTTTCGGCCTGTCGCTCTCCGGCCTCGTCGTGGTCCTGGGCGAGGACGATGGTCCTGACGTTGGGCAGGCTGCTTGCGGCGAGGCTGATCTGTTCGTGCTGTCTTCGCGAGGGTGCCCCGGCGGTGGAGAGGAAGGCGTGGCTGGGGGGACATTGGTCGATCTGGGCCAGGCTGAGGGCGTCGACGGCGCTTTCGGTGATGACGAGGGCCTCGAGGTCCGCGGCGGTTCCGGCGCGGACGGCGAACAGGCTTCGGGTTCCACCGGTGGCGAAGCGTTTCGGTCCGTCGGGGGGACCGATCTCGAAGCCGGTGAGCTTTCGCTTCCTGTTGCGATGGGCGAAGAGGACGCGTCCGTTGTGGTCGCGGCGGACCAGGGGGCGGCAGGTGTCGAGGGTCTCCGGGAGGATGCCGCGCCCGGTGAGCCAGTCCGGGGCCGCATCGGGCGTTGCCGCGGCCCAGAGGCTGCGGAAGTCGCGTGGCGCGGCGTCGGGTGCTGCGAAGCGGGTGCAGATGTCGGCGAAGGCCAGTCCGCGGTTGAGCATGAAGTCGATGACGGTTCCGTTGTCTTCATCGTTCTGGGTGTTGAAGTAGACCCAGTGTCCGTTGTTGAGGCACTTCGTGACGAGCTTCGGCAGGCCGGGTGCGCACAGGACGGGGTTGGCGCGTGTCGAGGCCTGTTCGTCGCGGACGTATCCCCAGTCGGCGGCGATGCGTTCGAACGGCATGCGCTTGACGGCGTCGAAGTCGACGCGGCGGGGTTTATCGGGTTTCACGCCTGAGCCGCCAGGAGTCGCTGTCGATGGAGATGAGGGTTGCGTCGTGCATGAGCCGGTCGACGGTGCCGGCGATGCCGGAGGCGCTGGGGAAGACGCGGTCCCACTGGGCGAAGGCGAGGCTTGTCGTGACCATGGTCGAGCGGCGCTGATAGCGCCGCGAGACGATGGCGTAGAGGATGTCGGCATGGTGGCTTTCGAGGGTCACGTAGCCGATTTCGTCGAGGACGAGCAGGCGGGGCCTGGCGAGGATCGCGAGGCGGCGGCGCAGCTCGCTGCGCGAGACGGTCTCGGCGAGTGCCTCGAGCAGTTCCGGCGCCTTCTCGAAGCGGACGGTGTGGCCGTGCAGCAGGGCCTGGTGAGCCACGTTGGCGGCGATCATGGTCTTTCCGGTGCCCTGCCCGCCGACGAGCACGGCGTTGTCCGCACGGTCGACGAAGCCGAGGCCGAGGAGCGCTTCGACATGAGCCCGGCTGATGTCGCGCGGCCATGTCCAGTCGAAGTCCGCCAGGGGCTTGAAGGCGGGCAGCCGCGCCGCGGCGCGGCGGCGCTCGTGGCTGCGGGCCCTGCGGGCCTGTTCCTCGCCGCTGACCACCTCCTCGATCCATGCGGTCCCGGCGACCTCGTCCCAGCGTTCGACGAGCCCGTGGAGGCCGAGCGCCCGGGCACGCTCCCTGAGCTCGCTCATGTCTTGTTCCTGGCGCTGGCTTCGGGCCTGTCGTAGGCGTCGAGAGCGGTCCCCCGCGGCGTCGTGCCACGGCCGCCGCGGCCGTCGTCGGCGATGCTGAGGGGCGGCAGGCCCTGCTCCCGGCGGCGCTCCTCGATGATGACGCGCACGGTTTCGGGGTGGCACGAGCCGCGCTCCAGCGCCGTGGCGACAGCCCGGTCGAGAGCGTCGGCGCCGTGCGCGTTGAGAAGCGTCTCCAGCATCCGGGCGCAGGAGGCCACGTTGCGCCCGTTGGTCCCGGCGCGCGCCAGCATCTCCTCGGCCCGCGGCACGGTGCGCAGGACCCGGTCGCGGACGCTCATGGAGCGGGCCCGCCGCTTGCCCGCGGCGATCGCCCTGGCATGCTCCGGATCGGTGACGGCCTGCTTCCTGTCGTAGGAGCGTCGGTGGCGCGCGACCTCGTCGGCGCCGTCGAGGATGCGAACCTCGTCGCGGTCGGCGACCAGCGTCAGCAGGGCCTTGGAGAAGCTACCCGGAACGCTGTAGTCGTTGGTGTCGAAGCGGGCGTGGCAGGTCTTGTCGATGCGCACCGGGCGGACCTCGTGATGCGGGAAGGGATCGGCGGGAAGGACGATCAGGTGCTCCCTCTCCCGGGCGAAGGCGTCCCGCACCAGGAGACTGTCGTCGTCCGGCCAGGGCCGCTCCGCGGCGGCGCCGAAGCACCACTCCCGAACTGCGGCGTTGAGCTCGCCGAGCGGGACCGTGATGTCGCGCCCGGCGAAGAACCCGGTGCGCGCGAAGCGCACACGGCGTTCCACGCGGCCCTTCTCCTGCGGGCTCCTGGGCCAGGCGGCGCTCGGTTCGAAGGCATAGTGGGCCGCGAGGCCGAGCAGCATCGGATGATAGGTGACCGCCTTGCCGCGGCGCGTCACCACGGCACTCTTCAGGTTGTCGTACAGAAGCCTCCGCGGCACACCCCCGAATGCCGCGAAAGCCTCGACATGGCCTTGCAGGAAGCTGGCCATCCGCGCGTCGTGGAACAGGCTCAGGACAGTCTGGCGCGAGTAGCTGAGGGTGACGAGAAGCCCCATGAGCCTGCGCTCCGCCCGGCCAATGCGGACCTTCCCGAACTCGGCCCAGTCAACCTGCGCCTGCTCGCCCGGAAGGAAGCTCAGCCGCAGCGACGGCTCGGGCCTCTTCACCGGCCTCAGCCCGAGGCGGCGCAGGTCGTGACGGAAGTGATCCTCGCCGCCGCGGTAGCCCAGAGCCACGACCTGTCGCCAGAGCGTGCTGGCCGGAAGGTCCGGCGACGCCTCAAGACGCTCCCCGAGGAAGGCAACGAAGGGGTCGATGAGCTTGGCCCGCGGCCGCCGCTCCTGCCCCGACGCCTTGAGCGCCCGCGTCACCGTGCCGTGGTGCACGCCGAGATGCCGGGCAATCGTCCCCACAGCCCAGCCCTCGGCCCGCGACAGCCGCACGATCGTCGCCCGCGTGTCCTCGTCGATCGCCATGAACTCCCTCCCTTTGGTTCCTCAACGCCGCATCACAGGTCCCTCAGCACCACATGCGTCACGACCCGTCCGCACCGGGCGCACCGAAGCGGCGATTCGCGCCGCTCTCGCGCCTTCACAACCGCAGGTAGGGAGGTCGGCAGCAGTCGGGAAGGGTGGTCCGTAACGATTTCTTCAGAACCGGCGTCTCCAGACACCGCCGGAACGTCGCCATGTTGATGGCTGCATAGAACGGCGGGATTTCGGCGATTTGCCGCGCTTTGTCAGGGTCGTGTTTCTTCCCTGTTGTCAGGTCCTATTGTCACGTCCTGTTGTCGTGGTTTGAGTGTTCGGCTGGTTGTCTCCCCGAGCGCCGCCGTCTTTTCCTATTGTCGTTTTGGTCCGGTTCGGGTTCCGTCGACCTCTGCTTCGGTCTTGGTGACGGTTGCCGGGAGGGTTCCGGTTCCGAGGCACTCGCGGGATTGTTTGTCTTCCCTGTGGGCGGGTCGCGTTGTCCGGTCCCGGGGCGGCGTCTTTGCCGCCGCCCCGGGTGGATGCTAGATCGGCATCAAGAGAAAGAGCGATGCGATGCCGGGCGGAGTTGTGACGCCCCCCGGCGCAGCACCCGGACGAGCCGGTCACGGGGGACCGAACTCCCGTGTATTGTCGAGCCATTTTGCGTCCGGGTCCACCCCCGCTCTCGAGACGGACGGTGTGCACGACAGGACGACTGTTCAACTGCAGGCGGTGTCAGCGGCAGGTTGTTCTCTGCCGGTCGTGTGACCGGGGACATGTGTATTGCTCCAAGGAGTGCAGGGAGCGGTCCCGGATCGAGCGGCGCCGCGCGTCGCGTCGTCGCTACCAGAGCACGCTGAAGGGCCGTGAGACGGGCCGTCACCGCCAGCGGCGTTACCGGCTCCGCAAGGCGGAGGAGGCGCGTGCGTTGAAGGCCAGGGCGGCGATGGTTGCCGAGATCATGGGCACGCAGACGTCTGCTGTGGTGCTGCTTGGCGACGTTCCGGCGGTGTCTGGAGACGCCGGTTCTGAAGAAATCGTTACGGACCACCCTTCCCGACTGCTGCCGACCTCCCTACCTGCGGTTGTGAAGGCGCAAGAGCGGCGCGAATCGCCGCTTCGGTGCGCCAGATGCGGACGGGTCGTGACGCATGTGGTGCTGAGGGACCCGTGATGCGGCGTTGAGGAACCAAAGGGAGGGAGTTCATGGCGATCGACGAGGACACGCGGGCGACGATCGTGCGGCTGTCGCGGGCCGAGGGCTGGGCTGTGGGGACGATTGCCCGGCATCTCGGCGTGCACCACGGCACGGTGACGCGGGCGCTCAAGGCGTCGGGGCAGGAGCGGCGGCCGCGGGCCAAGCTCATCGACCCCTTCGTTGCCTTCCTCGGGGAGCGTCTTGAGGCGTCGCCGGACCTTCCGGCCAGCACGCTCTGGCGACAGGTCGTGGCTCTGGGCTACCGCGGCGGCGAGGATCACTTCCGTCACGACCTGCGCCGCCTCGGGCTGAGGCCGGTGAAGAGGCCCGAGCCGTCGCTGCGGCTGAGCTTCCTTCCGGGCGAGCAGGCGCAGGTTGACTGGGCCGAGTTCGGGAAGGTCCGCATCGGCCGGGCGGAGCGCAGGCTCATGGGGCTTCTCGTCACCCTCAGCTACTCGCGCCAGACTGTCCTGAGCCTGTTCCACGACGCGCGGATGGCCAGCTTCCTGCAAGGCCATGTCGAGGCTTTCGCGGCATTCGGGGGTGTGCCGCGGAGGCTTCTGTACGACAACCTGAAGAGTGCCGTGGTGACGCGCCGCGGCAAGGCGGTCACCTATCATCCGATGCTGCTCGGCCTCGCGGCCCACTATGCCTTCGAACCGAGCGCCGCCTGGCCCAGGAGCCCGCAGGAGAAGGGCCGCGTGGAACGCCGTGTGCGCTTCGCGCGCACCGGGTTCTTCGCCGGGCGCGACATCACGGTCCCGCTCGGCGAGCTCAACGCCGCAGTTCGGGAGTGGTGCTTCGGCGCCGCCGCGGAGCGGCCCTGGCCGGACGACGACAGTCTCCTGGTGCGGGACGCCTTCGCCCGGGAGAGGGAGCACCTGATCGTCCTTCCCGCCGATCCCTTCCCGCATCACGAGGTCCGCCCGGTGCGCATCGACAAGACCTGCCACGCCCGCTTCGACACCAACGACTACAGCGTTCCGGGTAGCTTCTCCAAGGCCCTGCTGACGCTGGTCGCCGACCGCGACGAGGTTCGCATCCTCGACGGCGCCGACGAGGTCGCGCGCCACCGACGCTCCTACAACAGGAAGCAGGCCGTCACCGATCCGGAGCATGCCAGGGCGATCGCCGCGGGCAAGCGGCGGGCCCGCTCCATGAGCGTCCGCGACCGGGTCCTGCGCACCGTGCCGCGGGCCGAGGAGATGCTGGCGCGCGCCGGGACCAACGGGCGCAACGTGGCCTCCTGCGCCCGGATGCTGGAGACGCTTCTCAACGCGCACGGCGCCGACGCTCTCGACCGGGCTGTCGCCACGGCGCTGGAGCGCGGCTCGTGCCACCCCGAAACCGTGCGCGTCATCATCGAGGAGCGCCGCCGGGAGCAGGGCCTGCCGCCCCTCAGCATCGCCGACGACGGCCGCGGCGGCCGTGGCACGACGCCGCGGGGGACCGCTCTCGACGCCTACGACAGGCCCGAAGCCAGCGCCAGGAACAAGACATGAGCGAGCTCAGGGAGCGTGCCCGGGCGCTCGGCCTCCACGGGCTCGTCGAACGCTGGGACGAGGTCGCCGGGACCGCATGGATCGAGGAGGTGGTCAGCGGCGAGGAACAGGCCCGCAGGGCCCGCAGCCACGAGCGCCGCCGCGCCGCGGCGCGGCTGCCCGCCTTCAAGCCCCTGGCGGACTTCGACTGGACATGGCCGCGCGACATCAGCCGGGCTCATGTCGAAGCGCTCCTCGGCCTCGGCTTCGTCGACCGTGCGGACAACGCCGTGCTCGTCGGCGGGCAGGGCACCGGAAAGACCATGATCGCCGCCAACGTGGCTCACCAGGCCCTGCTGCACGGCCACACCGTCCGCTTCGAGAAGGCGCCGGAACTGCTCGAGGCACTCGCCGAGACCGTCTCGCGCAGCGAGCTGCGCCGCCGCCTCGCGATCCTCGCCAGGCCCCGCCTGCTCATCCTCGACGAAATCGGCTACGTGACCCTCGAAAGCCACCATGCCGACATCCTCTACGCCATCGTCTCGCGGCGCTATCAGCGCCGCTCGACCATGGTCACGACAAGCCTCGCCTTCGCCCAGTGGGACCGCGTCTTCCCCAGCGCCTCCGGCATCGCCGGCACCGTCGACCGGCTCATGCACGACGCAACCCTCATCTCCATCGACAGCGACTCCTGGCGGCTCAGGCGTGAAACCCGATAAACCCCGCCGCGTCGACTTCGACGCCGTCAAGCGCATGCCGTTCGAACGCATCGCCGCCGACTGGGGATACGTCCGCGACGAACAGGCCTCGACACGCGCCAACCCCGTCCTGTGCGCACCCGGCCTGCCGAAGCTCGTCACGAAGTGCCTCAACAACGGACACTGGGTCTACTTCAACACCCAGAACGATGAAGACAACGGAACCGTCATCGACTTCATGCTCAACCGCGGACTGGCCTTCGCCGACATCTGCACCCGCTTCACAGCACCCGACACCGCGCCACGCGACTTCCGCAGCCTCTGGGCCGCGGCAACGCCCGATGCGGCCCCGGACTGGCTCACCGGGCGCGGCATCCTCCCGGAGACCCTCGACACCTGCCGCCCCCTGGTCCGCCGCGACCACAACGGACGCGTCCTCTTCGCCCATCGCAACAGGAAGCGAAAGCTCACCGGCTTCGAGATCGGTCCCCCCGACGGACCGAAACGCTTCGCCACCGGTGGAACCCGAAGCCTGTTCGCCGTCCGCGCCGGAACCGCCGCGGACCTCGAGGCCCTCGTCATCACCGAAAGCGCCGTCGACGCCCTCAGCCTGGCCCAGATCGACCAATGTCCCCCCAGCCACGCCTTCCTCTCCACCGCCGGGGCACCCTCGCGAAGACAGCACGAACAGATCAGCCTCGCCGCAAGCAGCCTGCCCAACGTCAGGACCATCGTCCTCGCCCAGGACCACGACGAGGCCGGAGAGCGACAGGCCGAAACCCTGCGCAAAAAGATGAAGCTCCCCTCCCACGTCTCGTTCCACAGACGCAGACCGCCGGAAAACGCCGACTGGAACGACGTCGTCAACGCCAGGACCAAAGAACCACAAGCGAGATCATGACCACGTCCGTCACAAGGAGACCACTCATGCCCCTCACGCCCGCCGAAAAGCAGCGGCGATACCGGGAACGGCGCAAGGCCGGCATCCCTCCCGTCCACACCCCAAAGCACCGTGACCGGCGCTCGCGACCGCAACGCTGGAACGACGCCGTGGCCGAACTGCGCGCCCTGCAGGACGAATGGCGTGACCACCTCGACAGCATCCCCGAAAGCCTCCGTGACACGCCTTACGGAGAACGCCTGCAGAGCGTCGCCGATGCCGACATCGAGGCCCTCGAGGACATCGAACCGCCACGCGGCTACGGAAGGGATACGTGATCCCGCAAGACCCTTGAACGCGGTCACGCGTTACCATCCAGGAATGAGAACGTCTCACCCCGACGCGCCGCTCAGCCTCCCCGGGAAACTCCCGGGCCGTCCAAACGACACCGCATCACGAGACTGCCGCAGCCGCTGGCCGGACTGGCTTACAGGTCGCAGCATCCGCCCGAAAACACTCGACGCCTGCCGCACCCTGCAGGACGAATGGCGTGACCGCCTCGACAGCATCCCCGAAACCCTCCGTGACACGCCTTACGGAGAACGCCTGCAGAGCGTCGCCGATGCCGACATCGAGGCTCTCGAGGACATCGAACCGCCACGCGGCTACGGAAGGGACACGTAATCTCGCAAGACCCTTGAACGCGGTCACGCGTTACCATCCAGGAATGAGAACGTCTCACCCCGACGCGCCGCTCAGCCTCCCCGGGAAACCCCCGGGCCGTCCAAACGACACCACATCACGAGACTGCCGCAGCCGCTGAGCCGCAGCAACGCCCGATCCGCCGCCGGACTGGCTCACAGGTCGCAGCATCCGCCCGAAAACACTCGACGCCTGCCGCACCCTGCGCCGCCGCAACCGCAACGCACGCAGCCTCTTCGCCCAGCGCAACAGAAACCGTCAGCTCTCCAGCCTCGAGATCGTCCCGCCCGACGAACCACGACGAGGACGGAGAACGCCAGAACGAAACCACGCGCAAAAGCCTGAAGCTCCCCTCCCACATCACGTTCCACAAACGCCGAACGCCAGAAAACGCCGACCGGAACGACATCGTCAACGTCAATGCAAGACCAATGGGATCCAACAATAGGCAGAAAACAAAGACCGGGCGGACCTTCGTCCAATGCCGCACGTTCTCCTGTCGTGGTCACCCACTCACACGATCAGCGCCCAAAAGAGCGGTTCTCCGCCAATATCCCGCCGTTCTAAATCGCCGCCGACACGCCAAGCAGCACCACAGCAGACGTCTGCGTGCCCATGATCTCGGCAACCATCGCCGCCCTGGCCTTCAACGCACGCGCCTCCTCCGCCTTGCGGAGCCGATAACGCCGCTGGCGGTGACGGCCCGTCTCACGGCCCTTCAGCGTGCTCTGGTAGCGACGACGCGACGCGCGGCGCCGCTCGATCCGGGACGATTCCCTGCACTCCTTGGAGCAATACACATGCCCCCGGTCACACGACCGGCAGAGAACAACCTGCCGCTGACACCGCTTGCAGTTGAACAGTCGTCCCGTCGTGCACACCGTCCGTCTCGAGAGCGGGGGTGGACCCGGACGCAAAATGGCTCGACAATACACGGGAGTTCGGTCCCCCGTGACCGGCTCGTCCGGGTGCTGCGCCGGGGGGCGTCACAACTCCGCCCGGCATCGCATCGCTCTTTCTCTTGATGCCGATCTAGCATCCACCCGGGGCGGCGGCAAAGACGCCGCCCCGGGACCGGACAACGCGACCCGCCCACAGGGAAGACAAACAATCCCGCGAGTGCCTCGGAACCGGAACCCTCCCGGCAACCGTCACCAAGACCGAAGCAGAGGTCGACGGAACCCGAACCGGACCAAAACGACAATAGGAAAAGACGGCGGCGCTCGGGGAGACAACCAGCCGAACACTCAAACCACGACAACAGGACGTGACAATAGGACCTGACAACAGGGAAGAAACACGACCCTGACAAAGCGCGGCAAATCGCCGAAATCCCGCCGTTCTATGCAGCCATCAACAGCACGGCTGTTCGATGACGACATTGACATCACGGACGGCTCGAACCACGCGCACCGCGTCACGAACCGAGTACGCGGTGTTGGCGTCCGCGAACGCCGTCTCCCCCGGCCGAAGCAGACCGGCAACGGTGCGGATCCGCTCGATGTCGCTGTCGGGGTCCTGACCGACCTTGATCTGGAACTGGCGGTAGTCCGCCTGCCGGTGCCTCTCCATCTCCTCGACGGTTGCCTCGAGCGGTTTCTGGGGCACCACCCGGTACATGGGCGCACCGTCGGTCAGCCTGCCTCCCAGGAGTGTTGACACCGGCAGTCCGGTGGCCTTGCCGAGGATGTCCCAGCACGCGGCATCGAAGGCGGACTTGGCGTACCCGTGCCCCTTGAGGGCCATGTCCATGGCCTGCCCGACGGCTTCCGTCTGCAAGGGATCAAGACCGATGACCGCGCGGGCAAGAGTCGGGCAGCGGCGAGAATGCCTGGCGCATGGGCGGCAAGGTAGGTGGTGCCGAGCGGGCACGATTCGCCGCATCCCGCGAGTTCGCAGTCGGTTTCGAGAACCACCACCGTCGTCCTTGCGACATCGAGAACACATCCCGGTCCCCAGGCATAGAAGCCTCCGACATACGGCAGATCCATCTGGTAGACCCTGACGGCGGCGATCTTCATGATTCCGTGCTCCACCCTCTGCTTCGACAATGGACAGTGCCACGCTCCGATCCGGAACGTCGCCGGTCCTGAAAGGATTCAACGGAGACCCTCGACAGGCGCGACCGGTGTCAGCGCACAGGCGGGTGTGGACCTTGTGGACAGTGCGACGCTTCAGGACATCATGGGTGCAGAGCCCTCGACGTCCTCGTATCGGCCTTCCGAGTGGACCGTGAGCATCATGCACCCTGCCGCGGGTGGCCGGTCGAGGCGTCGGTGAGCCGGGAGCGGCCTGGGCTTTCGGAGCTCGTGCCCGGCGGTATGCTCCGCGTGCTGACGCATACCCGGATTTCCACCCGCCGACGCCGGGCGACCTGGCGCTGGACTTCGTCGACAGCTTGCTTGCGCCTGATCGGCGCTGGAACTGTGGGTGAAGGCAAGGCCCATGAGGCGCCGGGTCATGCCGGGCGAGAGAAGCGGTACGAGGCAAGGAGAGATGTCAGGAAGGGCAGGGGCCTGCGGGCAAGGTGTTGTCTGCAATACCAGGTACCGGACCGAGGACCCGAACGGGACCATCCGGGATCCAAGGGCGGTCATGCAGGTCACCTCCGTTCATACTGTGCAGTGCCGAACAGGTTGTTGCGCTCCTCCTCCGTCATCCCTGCCGAGCGCTGGCGGTCACTCAGGACCGCACACCCGCGAGCCACCGCAGGGCGTTCCTCCAGGCGTTGCTGCCAGCGGGTTACGTTCGGAAAGTCTCCCGCATCGACCCCCTGGCGATCGATGGAGCGTGTCCAGGGATAGGTTGCCATATCGGCGATCGAGTAGTCTCCCGCCATGAAGTCGGCTTCGCTCAGCCTCCTGTCGAGCACGCCATAGAGACGCCCGGCCTCGTTCGTGTAGCGATCGATGGCATAGGCGATTGGTTCGGGCGCGTAGTTTCGGAAGTGGTGGCACTGGCCGAACATGGGTCCGATGCCGCCCATCTGGAACATCAGCCATTGCATGACGAGAGTGCGGCCACGGGTATCGTCGGGCATGAAGCGCCCAGTCTTTTCGGCGAGATAGACCAGGATGGCGCCCGATTCGAAGATGCTGATCGCTTCTCCGCCAGGTCCGTCGTGGTCGACGATGGCCGGCATCCTGTTGTTGGGGCTGATGGCAAGGAATGCGGGATCGAACTGATCGCCACGGCCGATGTCCACGGGGATGACGCGGTAGGCGAGGCCGGTCTCCTCCAGCATGATGTGAATCTTGTGTCCGTTGGGTGTCGGCCATGTGTAGAGGTCGATCATCTCTTCTTCCAAGCGTCGAGTTTGCGCACCACAAGCGTTGCAATGGCCAGGGACGCCGTCAATCCCGGTGATTCGATTCCGAAGAGATTCACGAGGCCGCCTGTTCCGTGTTCGACGGGCCCGTCGATCCGGAAGTCCGAGTCCCCCGATGTCCGCAGCTTGGGACGGACGCCGCTGTAGTCGGGAGCCAGGGCATCGTCGGGAAGGCTGGGCCAGTAGCGGCGCACGGCATCACGGAAGGCGTCTGCACGGGCTGGGTCGACGTCATAGGAGATCTCGCGTACCCACTCGACGTCCGGTCCGAACCGGCAGCGGCCGGCAAGGTCGAGTGTCGCGTGAACGCCGAGGCCGCCGGCGACCGGTGTCGGATAGACGAGACGGGAGAAGGGGGAGGGGCCCGACAAGGTGAAGTAGCTGCCCCTGGCGAGATGGAGAGCGGGAACGTGATGGGGATCGAGCCCGGATGTTGCCGATGCGAGGTGTTGCGCCCCGAGACCGGCAGCATTCACCAGCTCCCGGGCCCTCAGCACCATGGTCTCCCCGCGGCCTACCGTGACAAGCAGCGCACTGTCCTCCGCGGCAATGCTGCGGACAGGTGAGTCCAGGGCCAGCCACGCGCCTGCTGCCTCGGCCTCTCCCAGCAAGGACAGCATCAGACCATGACTGTCGATGATGCCGGTCGATGGCGACAGGAGGGCGCCGCACGTCTCCAGTTCGGGTTCCAGGGCGGCCACGTCTGCCGCTCCCAGGGTGGCGAGGTCGTCTACGCCGTTGGCGATGGCCCGCCGCTCGAGTTTCGAGAGGACGTCATGGTCGTCTTCACTGACGGCAACGATCAGCTTGCCACAGGTACGGAAGGCGACGTGGCGTGATCGGCAGTAGTCATGGAGCATGATCCTGCCGGCGACACACAGGCAGGCTTTCAGGCTCCCGGGCGGATAGTAGATGCCGGCATGGATGACCTCGCTGTTGCGCGAGGAGATCCCTGTTCCCATGGCGTTGGCGGCATCAAGGACCATGACCTCGCGCCCGCTGCATGCCAGTGCGCGTGCCACCGCAAGACCGATGACCCCGGCGCCGACGACGACCGTTTCAACGCTCTCCACGCGGTTCCAGTCTCCTCTTGCTTCCAGATCCGGATCGCTGGAGATCCGGTCGACATCCATCCCCGGTGTTGAGTGTCGGCGGCACCGGTGCGACAACACGACCGACAGGATGGTCATGCGCCTTCCGCCATGGCAAGCACGCCCTCGTCCAGGAGATCTCGGCGGTCACAGGTTCTTGCAGCAACTCGTCTACGTCTTCGCTGTCATCGTTCAGGGTACCGCATGGGGTGCCCAGTTCGCGATGCTGAAACTCGCAGCCGAGGGAGGCTACGACGAGTTGACGGTGCTGGTCATCGCCATGTTTCTCATCAGCTTCAGCTACTTCGTGATTGTCCTGGTGCGCCGGCGCCCGATTTGCCTGACGGCCAAGTCCCTGGAGTTCTTCGCCATCACCGGGTTTCTCGGCTATGCCCTGCCCCTGGCTGCTGTGCTCCACGCCGCACCGTACCTGCCGGCAGGCGTCATCACGTTGATAGTCTGCTTCACGCCGATGATCTCGATCGCCGTAGCGATTCTCGCCCGGACAGAGCGGCTGTCGCGCACCAGGCTGGTGGCGGTGGTGCTGGGCATGACCGCCGCCGTCATGGTGCTGGTGCCACAACTTTCCCTGCCGGGAATGGGGCTCCTGGAATGGATGCTGCTGGTTGGCCTCGTGCCGCTCTGTTACGGCGTCGAATCGATCTATGTGGACAGGTGCTGGCCGGCAGGTTTCGATATCTGGCAGGTCGGATTTGGCGAGGCGGCAGCCGCCATGGTACTCGTCGCGCCCCTTGTCATCGTGTTCGGTGAACCATGGCCCGGACTCGCATGGACCACGGCCGAGGTTGGAATCGTGCTCTTTTCCCTGATCGGCCTTGTCGAGATCGTTCTCTACTTCTGGCTCATCAACAGGACCGGCGGAGTGCTGGTCAATTTCTGCGTGTTCACCTCCCTGTTCGCCGGAATTGCCTGGGGCATCGTCATCTTCGGTGAGCGTCACGACGTGTCGGTCTGGGGCGCCGCCACGGTGTTGCTGGCTGCCATGGCGCTGCTGACTTGCGACACCGTGAGAGAGGCGAGAGCCACCGGTTGACGTGACGACTTCCCTCAGCGCGCAAGGCTGCGGGCGATGACGACGTTCTGAATCTCCGTGGCGCCGTCGAGCCACTGGGCCATCCGGGCGCAGACGAGATGGCGCGTCAGGGAATCACCGGCATCTCCACGGAATCCCCGGGCGCCCATGACCTGCATGCAGTCGCTGATCGCTTTCCAGGCCACCCGTGTGGCGAACTTCTTGGCGTGGGCACAGGCCACCTGGACATCCTCGCCGCTCTCGAAGGCGGCGGCGGCATCGCGGGTCAGCAATTGCGCCGCCCTGAGCTCCGTTGCCACATCGGCCAGCATCCACTGCACCCCCTGGAAATCACCGATCATGCGGCCGAATGCGGCCCGGGAGGACACGGCATCGAGCGCCTGATCAAGGGCAGCCTCCACCATGCCACAGCACATCGCGGCCACCCCGGTCCGCGCGGCATCGATGCCCCGCATCGCGGCCCGGAAGGCATCACCGGGAGCGAGGATCATCGCTGCCTGATCCACTCGTGCCGACGAAAAGCTGAATCCGCACAGCCCGGCGGAATGGCCGCCGAGAAGCGTGTAGGGATCGGTTCGTGCAATGCCCGGGATGTCGGCGTCGACAAGGAATCCGGCGACGCCACGCCACCCCTGGGATGGATTGGTCTGCAGGAAGACCAGCAGGACTCCCGCAGCCACGCCATTGGTGACCCAGGCCTTTTCTCCCTCCAGCACCCAGTGGTCGCCGTCGGGGCGCGCCGATGCGGTGATGGCTGCCGCATCGCTGCCGGCACCGGGCTCGGTGAGGAGGAAGGCGCCAATTTGCCTTGCGTGAAGGAGGTCGTCGAGATGGCGCGAGATGAGATCTTCCCTCGCGGACCGGGCGAGGCTGGCCGTCATGTTGGCGTGGACCTTGAGAGCGAAGGCATGGCCGAAGTCCTCGGCGGCCAATCGCGCGACGATGTCGCAGGCATCCCCCAGAGTCAGTCCGAGACCGCCTTGCTCCCGTGGCGTCAGCATGCCGGTCAGCCCTGATCTGCCTGCCTCGCGCATCGCGTCGAGGGGATAGTGTCTGGTCCCTTCCCAGGAAGCAGCGTCCCTGGCCACGCGAGCGCAATGGGTCTCGAGCGCGGAACCGATCATCCGTTGCATCCTCCCGGGCCGTCCTCCGCCTTGTGCAGCAATCCTCCGCGGCCCTCAAGCCCGGAGGCTGAGTCCTGCCTCATGAACGATGATGGCTGCACGCCCCCACGCCTCCAACGCTCCACGCGCCGGTACATCGCATGGTCTCGACCCCGCGTCTCCACAGAGCCGAATGAGGGTGGTGCCCCGGAACAGTCCTCGTGAGTGCCGTGCAATGTGCATGGTCTGGTCTGGAAAGCGTGACGGACCAGAGCAACAATGTGTATCGACATCGACAACACTCATATGGTGGAGGTCATGGAATCGGGCGGATGCAGGGTCGGGAAGACAGCTGTCGAGGAAGGCCAGCGCCTGTTGATGCAGGCAGGGACCACAGGGCCGAGTACACTCTTTGCGTGGCCGGATCCACTGGAAAGGCCTTTTCGACGGGAGGCGGAGGGACCGGTGATGGCCGTCGATTGTCCGGTCCGCATCGGCGGCCCTTCCGGACGGCATTCCCGACAAGGAAGCAGTTGTCACCGGAGACCTCGTGATGGTCGAGGCTCTGTCGGGCTCTGGCGACGATCGGGAATTCTGCATCGCGCAATCAGTGCTGGAAACACACATCTTCCAGCCGATGGTCGGTCGCGCCGACGCTCTCGAGCGCACCCGAAACCATCGTACGCTGTGCACTGCAGGCACCGGCGTTCGCAAGGCGACCGGCAGGTTGATCCCGACCTTCTGTGTCGAGAGAGGGCACATGGCGCTTCATGCGACTCTTTGCCTTCACACTCTCGATGCGTGCTGTGCCACAGTGCGGGAGTCCATTCGGAATGTCCGCGACAATCGTCGTGTCGCCGGGCAGGCGCCGTGCCGGTGACGGGATGACGCACGGCGCTCGCGGACACCACCGTCAGGGAGTGTCTCCAGATGTCCGGTTGCCTCACCTGAGGTCGACGCGACGATGACTCCGCCACCCTCCTCATCGCGATTTCCGGATCCGCATGCGCCTGCCTTTCAACCGGACCTCTTTGACGCACGCGATGACGACGTGTCCGGTCACGCTCCGGACACGCCTGTGACGGAGGCCGTGACGCCCCTGGAGGAGTTCACGGACGAGGACCTGATTGAAGCGCTTCCAAGAGCTGGACTGTCGAATGTCGATGCCCTGTGTTCCGAGATTGTCGCACGCTCCCTGTCGGCGGCGGTTCCGGCGCTTGAAGCACTGTGGCGGAACTTCACCGGATACGGTCCCAACAAACCGCATCGCCAGCAACTGGCGGTCATCGACACCCTCGCACGGCTCGACGGCGCGACACCACATGCGGCGCTGAGGCGGATAGTGCTGTCAAGGACACTGCCCGGTTCCCTCCTGCCCACGGCGTTGCAGGCGGCGGTTCAGGCGGAACTTGCCCTGCCTGCCACGTTCATCGAGCCGCTCCTTGTCCATGACGATGCCACGGTGCGCCGTGCGGCGTTCTGCCTCGCTCTTCGGTCTGCCGTTTCCATTGACCGTCTCCGGGAAGGTCTGCAGGATCCGACGGACGGAATCCGCCGTCTGGCCGGTATCGCGCTCGGCCGTCGCGGCGACGCGCAAGCCCGCCAGCCCCTGCTCCGGGAACTCTCGCGTTCTCCCTCGCCGCAGGTCATCGAGGCCGTTGCGGCCGTCTGGGATGACGATGTGATCGTGTTTCTCGGCCGATGCGCGAATCGCCATCCGCACCTCGCCGGTGTCGTGCTGGATGCCCTGCACGACATCGGCACCAAACGTGCGCTGACCGTTGCGGGCAACCTGCAGGTTGCCATCAGCGAATGACGCCGACACCGCAGGCGGCATATGCCGGAAACAGGGATGCGAGGCTCTTCCGGCACGTCCACGCGATCAATCGAGAAGCGAGTGCGGTTGATCAGGTCGCGGCACCATTGCGCTTGTCGTGACGCTGGCCTGTCAGCGGAACAACCCTGCACCAGGCTTGCCGCGTGCCGCTTGAGCCCGCAGTCCAGGCCGCCCGCGGTGGAGAGCGGCGGGAGGATCCTGACGCGCGGCGCCGTCGGGAAACCCGTCGAAACAGACGCCGGCGAGAGCCGCTGCACGTGTCTTGAGGGGTGTTGCACCGCATGCCGCGAGTGGTGTTGTCAGGTTCGGTTCCCTGCGTATTCATCCTGCGAATCCCCTTCGAGAAGGGCGCCGCACGAGAAAGGGATGGGCTTCGTGTCAAACAGCTTCCGCACGTCAATGCGGGGCCTGCCTGCCCTTGAGATTTCCGGATTCGTGCGGCGCTCCCGTTGCGTTGGGTGCCGTCAGGCCAAGGGTGGAATCGGCGGGGATTGCTTCCGCCGCTGGCATCGGTATCATGTCAGCCATGAGACCGACGGCCACATGGCCGCTGTTTGTGGCGTCCCCAAGGGGACTCGAACCCCTGTTTTCGGCGTGAGAGGCCGATGTCCTAGGCCGCTAGACGATGGGGACCCTGTGACCGCAACCTAGCCCGGAGCTGTCACCCTGTCAATGCTCCAGGGAAGGTTGTATTCGACGATGGCGTGGTGAATCATCGGTGGTCGGAACACGTCAATGTCGCCCTCTGCATGATGACTTCAGTGCCCTTCGATGGATACCGGCGCACCGGCCCGGGAGGTCATGACGAACTGCTGGTCCGTGTCGGTCCGGGAACGCCGGCCGGCGAATACCTGCGACGCTACTGGCATCCTGTGGCCATGGCTGAGGAGGTCGGGCGCATGCCGGGGCGCATACGCATTCTCGGTGAGGACCTGGTGCTGTTTCGCGATACGAGCGGGCGTTACGGACTGGTTCACAGGAACTGCCCGCATCGCCGTGCCTCCCTGGAGTTCGGCGTCTGCGAGGATGGCGGCATCCGGTGCTGTTACCACGGCTGGCTCTTCGATATCGACGGGACCATCCTGGAGGTGCCTGGCCAGCCGGACGGCGTGGAAGAGAGGATCCGATCCTCGATTCGTCTCGGCTCCTATCCGGTGAAGGAGTACAAGGGGTTGGTCTTCGCCTATCTCGGTCCTCCCGAACACGTGCCGGACTTTCCCGTCTATGACACCCTGGAAATGCCGGGACACGTCCTGGTGCCCTACAGGGCACCCTTCCGCTGCAACTGGTTGCAGGTTCTCGACGCCATTCTCGACCCGCTCCACACCGCCTTCCTTCATTCCCGCATGAGCCGCGAGCAGTTCAGCCGCGGCTTCGGCGAGATTGGCGAGATGAAGTTCTACGAGAGACCCTCGGGATTTCTCGGTACGGCGACGAGGCGGGTCGACGACAATGTCTGGGTCCGCGTCAATGAACTCGTCCTGCCGAACTTCACCCAGGCCGGAGCGGCATTTGCGGCCGATGGCACACGACAGCGCTACTTTGGCCGCACGTCCTTCGCCCGCTGGGTGGTGCCGGTGGATGATCACGACACCACCTGCCTTGCCTGGGCGATCTTCGGCGAACGCGGAGACCCGGAGACTTGCAACACGTCCGGGGGACCGGAGCTCATCGAACAGGGGGAGTTGTTCGACAGGCCGTACGAGGAACGTCAGCGTTTTCCGGCAGATGCCGAGGCCACCGAGGGCATGGGTGCGATTACGGAACATGACCGTGAGAACCTTGTTCCCAGTGACCGCGGCATCACCCTCTGCCGCCGCCGCATGCGCCACATCGTCGCCGCCCTACAGGAGGGCGGCGAACCTTCCCATGTCACCTCCACGTGGGCTTCGACGGTGCCAACCTACGGTGGCGACACGGTTCTGCGCCTCCCTGCCAACGGTGACGACCAAGCGTTCCTGAGGCGTGTCGGCATGGCGGTGATGGAACTCCAGTTCGCCGCCGAGTCCCTGGCGCCCGACGAGCGGGACGCTTATGTCATCGCCGCACTGAAGGATCTGGAAGCGAACGGGCTGCCGGCATGACGATCCGGGTTCACGTCAAGAACAACCGCGCCCATCCCGCTACCTTTCCGCCAACGCCTGAGGCAGAACCGGTCTTCACCACGACGCGAAGGCGCTATGATGCGGCGCTGGAGTCGTGGCCCGACCTGAAGCACAGGCTCTTGACCACGATCGACTGGGATACCGAGAACTTCGCCGAGGCAATGAGGACGGCCGAGGTCCTGATGTGCTGGGACCTGCCGACGGAGAACCTGGCGGTGGTGGCGCCCAACCTCAAGTGGATCCACATCATCGGTGCCGGCGTGGAGCATCTCTGCCCCATGGATTGGATTCCGGAAGGTGTGCTGGTCACCAACAACAAGGGCGCCCAGACAAGGAAGGCAGGCGACTTCGCCCTCATGGCCGTTCTCATGCTGCACTCCCGCATTCCCGCCATCGCCACCAACCAGCGCCGCAAGGTCTGGACCTCGCTCTACGCGACACCGGTGGAGGGGACGACGGTGCTCATCGTCGGCGTCGGCAGCCTCGGAGGTGGAGCAGCCGACCGCCTGCACGGCGCCGGATTGAGAGTTCTCGGAATCAGCCGGCATGGAAGACCCCATCCCTCGGTGGAGAGGATGGGAACGTCTCGAGACCTCGACACCCTCCTTCCCGAGGCCGATCATGTTCTGGTGTGCGTTCCAGCCACGCCCGAGACCGTCGGGCTCATCGACCGCAACCGACTTCAGGCCCTGAAACCGGGCGCCGGTCTCATCAACATCGGCCGTGCCGCCACGGTAGACCATGACGCGGTCGTCGAGCTGCTGGAGAGCGGTCATCTCTCGGGCGCCATACTCGATGTCTTCGACCCGGAACCCCTGCCGGCGGACTCTCCCCTGTGGACGACCCCCAACCTGATGGTGATGCCCCACATCTCCGCCGACGATGGCGAGACCTACGTCGAGACGACTCTCGCCATCTTCTTCGACAACATGCGTCGGTTCGTGGCGGGCGAAGGGCTTCGCAATGTCGTGCGACCCGAACTCGGCTACTGAAGGGACCCCGATGATCGCCGACCCGGATTTCACCATCGGCATCGAGGAGGAGTACCACCTCGTCGACGTTGCCAGCGGTGCGCTCGCCCGCGATGTGCCGGAGACATTGATCGGTGAGTGTGTCGATGAACTCGGTGAACAGGTGACGACGGAATTTCTGTGCGCACAGGTGGAGATCGAGACGAAGGTGTGCCGCCGCATCGGTGACGCGCGCGAAGAACTCAAGCGTCTGAGAAGCGGTGTTGCGCGGATCGCCGGGCGCCACGGGCTCGCTCCCGTTGCCTGTTCGACGCACCCCTTCGGCGACTGGCGCGAACAGGACTACACCCCCAAGGAACGCTACGAGGGTCTGGCGCGGGACCATCAGGCGGTGGCGCGTCGACTGCTGATTTGCGGCATGCATGTCCACATCGGAATCGATGACGCGGAGACACGCATCGACCTGATGAACCAGGCAAAGTACTTCCTGCCACACCTTCTGTGCCTGACCACGTCGTCGCCCTTCTGGCAGGGCCGCGATACCGGTCTCAGTTCCTACCGCCTCGCCGTGTTCGACAGCCTGCCGCGCACGGGCCTTCCCGACAGGCTGCAGAGTTGGTCCGAGTACGAGCGCCTGGTCCGGCACATGACGAGTTCCGGCCTTCTTGAAGACGGCACCAAGATCTGGTGGGACCTGCGTCCAAGCGCCCGGTTCCCGACACTGGAGATGCGCATCTGCGACGTCTGTCCCGATATCGAGGATGCCCTTGCCGTGGCCGCACTCTTCCAGTGCATCCTGCGCATGCTCTTCCGTCTGCGCCTGGCGAATCAGGCGTGGCGTGAGTACCCCAACATCCTGGTCGAGGAGAACCGGTGGCTGGCGCAGCGTTTTGGCGTGCGCAGTGAACTGGTGGATTTCGGCAAGCGAAAGCTGGTTCCCTTCGAGGAACTCCTCGATGAACTGATCGGGCTGGTGGGCGACGACGCTCATGCCCTCGGTTGCCGGGCCGAGGTCGAACACAGCCGCACGATCGCCTCCAGGGGAACGTCGGCGGAACGCCAGCGATCGGTCTTCCACGAGGCCGGCGGCGACGCCGGGGGCGAGGCGGCTCTCACGGCAGTCATGGGGGATCTCCTGGAGCAGACATTGGCTGGCACTTGACGTTGCTGTCGGTCAAGGCCAAGAAAGCGATGTACGGGGCGTGGCGCAGTCCGGTAGCGCACCTGCTTTGGGAGCAGGGGGCCGCTGGTTCGAATCCAGCCGCCCCGACCACATCATGACCGCCCTTTCCGGAGGAAACGCCGATGACCGCGAGAATCTACTGCCCGGCCAAGACGGCCATGCAGTCGGGACGCGCCGGAACCCGCCGCTGGCTTCTCGAGTACGTCCCGTCTGCAGCGAAACCGGTCGACTCCCTGACCGGCTGGACAGGATCGTCCGACATGATGGCCGACGAGATCAGACTGTGGTTCGAGACCCGCGATGCGGCCGTGGCCTATGCGGAACGCCATGGCATCAGCTACAGCGTGATCGAAAGACGCAGCAGGAAGGTCAGGCCGAAGTCCTATGCGGACAATTTCCGCTGGGAGAGGCCGGGCAGCTGACGGTTCGGCCTTGCAGACGGTCAGCATCACGTGCGGGTTCAGGAAAGGGCTCGCTGCCATCACGGGCGCCCTTAGCTCAGTGGATAGAGCAACGGCCTTCTAAGCCGTGGGTCCCAGGTTCGAATCCTGGAGGGCGCGCCACAACTGCTCCTCGGGGCAGCACGGGAGATCGGACAACATGACCTCTTCTCGCATTTCGGCAGCCGAAGCCGTGCAGCGTGGTGCCATGGAAGGCAGCGAGGCACCAGTCGATCTCGACAAGGTCCGGCGCGACCGCCTTGCCAACGTTCACCGCCAGCTCGCCCGCAGCGACCTCGCCGGGGTCCTGCTCTTCGACCAGCTCAATGTGCGCTACGCCATCGATGCGACCAACATGCAGGTATGGTGCCTGCACAACGAGGTGCGCTACTGCTTCGTGGCGACGGACGGTCCGGTCATCCTCTTCGAGTTCGGCCATGGCGACCATCTCACCCGGGGATATCCGGGAATCAGCGAGCGGCGGCCGGCCCGCGCGGCCACATACTTCACGTCCGGTAGCCGGGTCGCCGAACATGCCCTGCAATGTGCACGGGAAATCGCCGACGTGGTGCGCGAGCACGGGGCCGGCAATCGGCGAATCGGCATCGACCGCATGGGCGCCGACCTCCATCACGCGCTCGTCAACGAGAATCTCGACATCCATGACGGATTTGCGCTGATGGAGGAGGCGCGCAAGATCAAGACGCCCGAGGAAATCGTCCTGATGCGCTGCGCCATCGAGGCATCCGAGAAGGG
The DNA here is from genome assembly GCA_964291265.2 of Alphaproteobacteria bacterium. Lineage (GTDB taxonomy): Bacteria > Pseudomonadota > Alphaproteobacteria > SP197 > SP197 > SP197. The sequence continues at coordinate 4,224,900 of OZ219747.1, read as the reverse complement.
AATCCGCGCGATGCGCGAGAACCTGCGGCCCGGCATCACCGAAAACGCCCTGTGGGCAAAGCTGCACGAGGCCAATATCGCCGAAGGCGGCGAATGGATCGAGACCCGCCTTCTGTCGTCGGGGCCGCGCACCAACCCCTGGATGCAGGAGTGCTCCATGAGGGTGATCGAGAAGGGCGACATGGTGAGTTTCGACACCGATCTCGTGGGACCCTACGGCTACTGTTCGGACATCTCGCGGGCGTGGATCTGCGATTCCCGTCCCACCAACGAGCAGCAACGGCTCTACATGGCTGCCATGGAACAGCTCGAGCACAACAGGGAACTGCTGAAACCGGGACTGTCGTTCCGGGAGTGGGCCGAGAACGCATGGCTCATCCCCGAAGAGTTCCTCGCCAGCCGATATGGCATCATTGCCCACGGTGTCGGCCTGGTCGACGAGTATCCCGCCATTGCCCACCGGGAGGACTTCGCCGAACGCGGCTATGACGGCATCGTTCACCCGGGCATGGTGCTCTGCGTCGAATCACTGGTCGGCACCGAGGGTGGGCGCGAATCGGTCAAGCTCGAACAGCAGATTCTCGTTACCGAGACCGGATACGAACGCCTGGATACCTACCCCATGGATGAAACCTGGACATGGTGACCGATCACTGATCTGGCGTGACTACGGAGGTGACATGAAGAATCTGACTCCGCTGCACGCCGAGTTCGGCGTGAAGATCGAGTGCTCCTCGATGGAAGCACTCGACATCGCCGCGCTGCGGCGGCTCATCGACCGGTATTCCTTCATTCATGTGCCGAGCGTGGCCTGTGGTGACGGGGCCCAGCTCGACCTGACCCGCAGTCTGGGCGAACCCGAGGAGGAACATGTCCGCCTGGGGCGGGAAGGCAAGGTCGCGTGGTTCGGCACTGTCGGCAACGTGCGAGAGGATGGCACGGTGCGCAACAGCAGCCACGGTGAGACTCTCTATCAGACGGGAAACAATATGTGGCATTCGGATTCGTCCTTCCGCGCCGTGCCTTCCTTCGTGTCCATCACCTGTGCCTACGAAACCCCCGACGAAGGTGGCGAAACCCTGTTCGCCAGCCAGCGCAGCGCCTTCGCGCGTCTCGATGCGGTAGAACAGGAACGGCTCGAACCGCTCGTTGCCATCCACGATTACGTGTTCTCGAGGTCCAAGGTCCATCCCGACGCCGTGACGAGGTCCCACGCCGTTTCCCTGCCCCCCGTGCGCCAACGCCTGGTGCGCCGAAATCCGGCGACCGGCGCCAGGAATCTCTTCATCGGATCCCATGCCCGCGAGGTGGAGGGGTGGACATTCGAGAAGAGCAGGGAACTTCTGGACGGCCTGCTCGAAGAGACCACGGCCGACGACCATGTCCTCGTCCACCGCTGGCAGCCCGGTGACCTCGTGATCTGGGACAACCGTTGTCTGCTCCACCGGGGTACGGGATACGACGCCGACCGCTTCCGGCGCTTCATGCGCCAGACGCGTGTGAAGGGAGCAGGCTCCAGCCTCGACGAATGATCCGAGGTGGAGGTGGCTGACATCAGGAGTGCGTCGCTGTGGCGGATTGACCCGCACCCTCGTCAGGCCGGAACGACCTTGACTGCTGCCAGATTCCGTTTCTCTCTGCTGAAGGCCACGCCCACGAGATGGATCGGTTCACCCCGGTCCCGGTACTTTTCGGCGTAGCCCCTTTCCCGTATCTGTCCGATGGCCTGTCGGGCCGCGGCATCCCCGTCCTCCACGCCGTCGGCCATCTTGAACTCGAACACGAACACCTGCCCGGCGTGGAACACCACCATGTCCGCACGGCCCCTGCCGGAGGACTCCTCAACCCGGAGGTCCAGTCCGATGGTGCGGAAACAGGCGTAGAGCATGCCGGCATACCAGGCCTCATAGCGGGCGGGCCCGTTGCGGCCCTGCCACTGACAGGGGAGACCGGCAAAGAACGATCTCAGGCGATCCGCAAACCCCTCGAAGTCGTTTGCGGCCATGAGTTGGCCGAGCTTGTCGCCCTGGTCCGCTGTCTCTCCCCTCTGATCAGTGACGTACCGCAGCAGCCCATCGCTGAGGCTCTGCCGAACCTCGAAGTTGGGATAGTCCAGCGTATACAAGGTCCGCGGGCCCCGCCGTTCCTGGGCGGTGATGGTCAGGTATCCGGTCTGGAAGAGCAACGCCTCGATGCTGATGTCGTCGACATCGAATCTGGACAGCTGCCGGATGTCCGCAGTTCTTTGCTCCAGTTCCAGGGGGCTGATCTCCCGGTCCATCATCATCCGGAACAGGAAGGTGGGAGAGCCGGTCTCGAACCAGTGGGCCTCGAATCTGCGGGTTTCGAACAGCAGGAGGAGATCGAACGGGTTGTAGAGTCGTGCGTCACCGAGCCAGTGGTAGCCGTTGTACCATTCCCGGACCTCGTTTCGGTCGAGCCCCGGAAGCTCCGGGGCGAACACCGTGTCCAGGTCGGCCTCGGTGTAGCCGCAGATGGTGGCGTATCCGGGATCGAGGCTGATGTTCAGAAGGTTGTTGAGACCTGAAAAGAGGTTCACCCGGGAGAACATGCTCACCCCGGTAACGAAGACGAAACGGACATCACGGGCACTGCCCTTGACGATGCCGTAGAAACCCCGCAGGTAGTCCCGGTTTGCGATGGCCATGTCGGGACGGTCGATGACGTCCAGGATCGGCTTGTCATACTCATCCACCAGCACCACCACCTGCTGGCCGGTGGCATGGTGCAGGCGGTTCAGGAGGTGTCGCAGGCGTTCCGGACCCGAAGAGGGCGATTGAGCCGGATCAAGGCCGGCGTTTCGTTCGATGATCGCCAGTTGGCTTGCGATGCTGCGGGCGAGGTCACCCGGTTCGTCGTGCTTACCGTCGAAACTGAGCCGGACCACCGGATGCCGGATGGACCAGTCCCAGCAGGCGTGGATGTCGAGGTCTCGAAAGAGTGGTTCGTTGCCACTGAAGAGTTCCTGGAGGGTATCCACCAGGAGGCTCTTGCCGAAGCGGCGCGGGCGGGAGAGGAAATAATGGCGCCCCCGGTCGACAAGCCGGGCGATATGGGCGGTCTTGTCGACGTAGTAGAAGTCCTGTTCCCGAATGGTTCTGAAATCCTGGATGCCGATCGGGAGCCGCCGGCGCGTCATGGTCCGGTTTCCAGGGCTGGAGTTTCCGAAATCATGCCGCCATCCAGTGTCATCGTGAGATCTCTGTTCAAGGATTGCAGGCGTTCGGTCATGTCCGGCGCCGAGCGCGGCACTCTCCAGCGGTCCCGGCCATGGTAGAAGACCAGCGGGACGACCGTCGGCAGCCTGTTCCCGGCAGCGCCATTCTCGGTCCCGCGGCGCCTCAGGACCTGGAGCACCGTGTCGGCGTCGACGCGGCTCTTGCGTTCGAGCAGCACGGAGAGGCGCGCATCGTGGCCGCTCCTCGGTCTGGCTCGGAAGAGCATCCGCGCGGCGTCCTCGTCGATGAATCTCCCCTCGACCGCCTCGGGGTCGATGAGGGCGGTCACCTCTTGCGGCAGGTACTCCGCAGGCAGCGAAACGACGCGACGCGGCTCGCAGAGCAGTGCTCGGAACAGCGCATCGTGCGGCGTCGCCGGAAGGCTCATCGGGAAAGAGCTCCGGCGTCTTCTCCGGGAGGTTCCCGACGGACAGTCCGTCCACGGGCCGGAAGAGGAAGGGCATTCGACATGACGGCACCCTACGCCGGGCACTGTCGGCTCTTCAATCGCCGGCGCTTGTCGCGGCGGAACCGTCCCACGCCTGATTCCTCTTGGCGCCGGGCATTCATGCGCTTAACGCACAAGCGGTTTCCTCTGTCTTTCCCGCGCTGCGCCCCCGGCATGTCGATTCACTAAGCGCGTTCCCGGGTTTTTCCGCGTCCGAGCTTCGATGTCCGCTCCGCACGCGCTGATGGGGACGAGCACCACGATCTCGGTTTCCGCCGGCTTAGCAAGTCGCGACCTTCGGGGACCGGTGGCTGGACCAGGCGGTGTGGCAGGAGGGGGTGGAACCCCAGGCGCTGATCGCCATCAACCGGAACGCACCCGCTGGGACGGACCTCATGGTCCGGCTGATCGCCGCCAACCTGCCACGGCCAAGGAACAGAAGCGGGCGCCGGGTGCAGCGTGGGGACAGGGCCAGGGAATGATGAACCTGGCCTTGAAGCAGGTCGCCCCGGGGGGCACGAAAACGGGCGTCACCGGTGACGTCGGGGGATCCTCCCATCTGCACTGCCTGCCCGACGGGGTGTCAGGTGAGGTTGAGTTCGAGGCGCTCGTTGATCCACAGGGCGTTGTCGCGGTGATCGGCGATGAAGTTGCCGGTCTCCGGGTGGATGAGGATGGGGAGACCTTGGTGATTGAGGCTGAGCCAGGGAACCAGGCGAACGAACTCGCCGGCGGGGAACTCCGCCATGAACATGGGCCTTGGATGGGGCCCGACCGGCTTGTCCCTCATGCGCCCGAGACGGACATCGAACGCCTCACCGATCGTCTCGCGCAACAGGAGCGCCTGGCCGCGGGTTGCAGGGTCATAGCTGACATGGGCATGCCAGACCGTGATGTCACCCGGGTCGGCGAAGGTCATCAGACAGGGTCGGTCTCGATACCCATTTCGGCGAGGTGACCCTGCAGTTCGCCGCTGGCGTACATCTCCTTCATGATGTCGCATCCGCCCACGAACTCACCCTTGACGTAGAGTTGCGGAATGGTCGGCCAGTCGCTGTAGGCCTTGATTCCCTCGCGAATCTCCGGTGCCTCGAGGACATTGATTCCCTTGAAGCGCACCCCGAGGTGGGACAGCATCTGGACCGACGCCGCCGAAAAGCCGCACATCGGGAACACCGGCGTTCCCTTCATGAAGAGAACCACGTCGTTGTCGCCGAGTTCCCTGTCGATCTGCTGTCTTGTGTGTTCGTTCAGTTCCATGGTGTCGGTCTCCTTCGAAGCGTCGTCATGTGCCGTGCCCGGCGGTTACAATAGTCAACCCGCGTGCCGAAGACCACAGGCGAGGAGTGCTAGTCCGGCGTGCGCGTGGTGAGTGCGAGGGCATGCAGCTCACCACCCATCTTTCCCTTGAGCGCCCGATAGACCAGCTGGTGTTGCTGCACCCGTGTCTTTCCGGCAAAGGCGCCGCTGACGACGGTGGCGGCATAGTGGTCGCCGTCGCCACGCAGATCCTCGATCTCGATCGAGGCGTCGGGGAAGGCCTCGAGAATGAGATGTTCAATTTCCGCAGCACTCATGGCCATCAGGATGTCTCCCCCGCGCCAGCCATGGTGTCCGGCAACCAGCGCTCGTGGACCTTTCGGACACTCTTGATCGATATGGGCTGACCGTCATCGACTGTCAACATGTCCCCGCCCGTGCACCCCAGAACCGTGCACGGAACGCCGGCATCGTGCGCCGCCGCAACGATCGCGTCCTGCCGAGAGGGCGAGGAGACGACAAAGCGACCCTGGTCCTCGCCGAACCAGTAGGCGTGCGCGGCTGCATGACGGTCGGGCCGCCTCACCCGGAAGCCGATGCCCGAGGCCAGGGCCATTTCCACGAGAGCGACGAGAAGACCGCCATCCGAGACGTCGTGGCACGAGACGAGACCGAAATCGCGAATCAGGCCGAGAACGAGCTCGCCGGTGCGCCGTTCGGCGTCGAGGTCGACGGGCGGCGGGGGACCTTCTTCCGTGCCGGTGATTTCCCGCAGCCACAGACTGGCGCCGAGGTGGCCCGACGTGGCGCCGAGCGCCATGATGGTCTCGTCCGCGCTACCGAAGGCGAGGAAGGCGAGGCGGTCGAGATCGTCGATGAGACCGATGGCGCCGATGGTCGGCGCCGGCTGGACCGCCTCGCCCCGGGTCTCGTTGTAGAACGAGACATTGCCGGAAACGACCGGCATGGCGAGTGCCCGGCTGGCCTCCGCAATGCCATTGACCGACCCGACGAACATTCCCATGACAGCCGGGGACTCCGGATTGCCGAAATTGAGACAGTCGGTCACGGCAAGCGGCCGGGCGCCGACGGCGACGAGGTTACGCCACGCCTCGGCCACCGCCTGGCGACCGCCCGCCACGGGATCGGCTTCACAGTACCGGGGCGTGGCATCGGCGGTCATCGCAAGGCCCCGGTCTCCGGGGAGTTCGATGACCGCGGCATCCCCGCCGGGCGGGGCAACGGTCCGGCCCATGACCAGATGATCGTACTGTTCCCAGATCCAGCGCCTCGATGCGAGGTCCGGGCATCCGACAAGGGCGAGGAGCGCCGCCTCCACGCTCATCGGGGAGGTGGGTACATCGAGCGGTTGACGCGGCTCGGGAAGAGCCCAGGGACGTTCGTAGACCGGCGCCTCGTGCGCCAGGGGGCCGATGGCGATATCGGCCTCGATGCGGTCGTTCATGGTGACCACGAGGCGTCCTGTGGTCGTGATGCGGCCGATCGTCGCACAGTCGAGCTCCCACTTGGCGAAAACCGCACGAGCATGCTCCACGGCATGCTCGTGAAGCACCATCAGCATGCGCTCCTGGCTTTCCGAGAGCATCATCTCGTAGGCCGTCATGCCGGTCTCGCGCTGCGGTACGGCATCGAGATCGAGATCGATGCCCGTCCCGCCCCGTGCGGCCATTTCCACGGCGGAAGACGTCAGTCCGGCGGCTCCCATGTCCTGGATGGCGATGATCGACTCCGATTCCATGAGTTCGAGACACGCTTCGAGGAGGAGTTTCTCCGTGAAGGGGTCGCCGACCTGGACAGTCGGTCTCTTCGCCTCGGCCTCGTCATCGAACCCGGCCGACGCCATGCTGGCGCCGTGGATGCCGTCGCGCCCGGTCTTCGATCCGACATAGATGACGGGAGCGTTGGGCTTGCTGGCTGCGGCGTAGAAGATGCGGTCCGCCGGAGCGATTCCCACACACATCGCATTGACGAGATTGTTGCCGTTGCAACTGGCATGGAACGTGGTCTGGCCGCCCACCGTGGGCACGCCTGTGCAGTTGCCGTAACTGCCGATGCCGCTCACCACGCCCGACACGAGGTGGCGGGTGCGCGGATGCGACGGACTGCCGAAGCGCAGCACGTCGAGGAGGGCAACCGGCCTCGCGCCCATGGTGAAAACGTCGCGCATGATCCCGCCGACACCGGTCGCCGCACCCTGGAAGGGTTCGATGAAGCTCGGGTGATTGTGACTTTCCATCTTGAAGACCGCGGCGAGACCGTTGCCGATGTCGACGACGCCTGCGTTTTCGCCAGGCCCGCAGATTACCCATGGCGCATTCGAGGCGAGGGCCTTGAGCCAGCGTCGGCTCGACTTGTACGAACAGTGCTCGCTCCACATGGCCGAGAAAATGCCGAGTTCCGTCAGATTGGGCTGACGCCCCATATGGTCCAGGACCCTCGCGTACTCGTCGGCGGTGAAGCCCGTCCGCGCCGCGATGTCGGGAAGGACCGGTTTCATGACAGGCTGTCGACAAGGCCCTGGAAGAAGGGCAGGGCATCCTGGCTCTGCTGGCGGAGGCCGGTGGCATCCTCGGGGTGCGGCATCATTCCCAGGACATTGCCTGCCCGGTTGATGATCCCGGCAATGTCGTCGGTGCTTCCGTTGGGGTTGCCGTCACCGCGACCATCCGGGACATAGCGAAAGACGACACGGTCCTCGTCCTCGAGTCGGGCGGCGAGGTCCCGGCCGGCGAAGTAGTTGCCGTCTCCGTGGGCCACCGGAACACGGATGATGTCGCCCGCTTCGAGGTGTCCGCTCAGGCGGCAGCGCCTTTCGAGGCGCAGGTGAACGGTCCGGCACACGAATCGCAGTCCGGCATTCTTCAACAGGGCGCCAGGCAGGAGTCCCGCCTCGATGAGGACCTGGAATCCGTTGCACACGCCGAGCACCGGAACGCCCCTTCCGACGCTCTCGACGATGGCAGCCATGACGGGTGCGCGCGCCGCCATGGCGCCGCAGCGCAGGTAGTCGCCGTGGGAAAAGCCACCCGGGAGCACGATGAGGTCGGCGGCCGGAAGCTCGCGGTCGCGATGCCAGGCGGTGACGACATCGGCACCGGCACGGCGCAGCGCATCGGCCATGTCGGTTTCGCGGTTGGTGCCTGGAAAGTGGACGAGCGCGGCCTTCACCGGTCCGGCCCCGCGCCAGACCGGGCATGCTGGGCCGCCTGCGCTATGGTCACGTCAGACGAACTCAATGGTGTAGTCTTCGATCACCGTGTTGGCGAGCAGCTGACGGCACATGCGTTCCACCTGCTGTCTGGCGTCGGACTCGTCGGCGCCATCGAGTTCGAGATCGATCACCTTGCCCTGGCGGGCGTCCCTGACGCCGACAAATCCCAGGGTTTCCAGGGCGCGGTGGATGGCCTTGCCCTGGGGATCGAGAACACCGTCCTTGAGGGTCACGTGCACACGGGCCTTCAATGTCCCGGCGCCTCTGAGAGATTGTTGAGCTCGGAGAGAATCCCCAGGCGTGTCGCCACCTCGCGGTAGCCCTCGACGACATTGTCGAGATCACGGGCGAAGCGGTCCTTGTCCATCGGTTCGTTGGTCCGCGCATCCCACAGTCGGCACCGGTCCGGACTGATCTCGTCGGCCACCACGAGGCGCATGTCGTCCTCGTGGTAGAGGCGCCCGAAGGTCAGGCTGAAGTCGACGAGGCGGATGCCGACACCGGTAAAGAGACCGGTCATGAAATCGTTGACCCGCATGGAGAGGTGCACCATGTCGTCGATATCGTGGGTCGAGGCCCAGCCGAAGGCGGTCATGTGCTCCTCGCTTACCAAGGGGTCCGCGATATCCTCCGATCGAAGATAGAACTCGATGATGGAACGCGGCAGCACGGTCCCTTCAGTGAGCGAGAATTTCTCGGCGAACTCTCCGGCGGCGATGTTGCGCACCACCACCTCGACGGGCAGCACCTCGACCTCGTGGATGAGCTGCTCCCTCATGTTGAGGCACCGCACGAAATTCGTCGGTACGCGGATTTCCGTCAGGCGGGTCATCAGGTACGCGCTGATGCGGTTGTTGATGACTCCCTTGCCGTCGATCACGCCGACCTTCCTGGATCGGCGGACCCAGGCGGAATCCTTGAAGTGCTGAACGAGGAGGCCCGGGCCCGGGCCTTCGAAGAGGTCCTTTTCCCTGCCTTCGTAAACACACCTGCGACGAGCCATGCGATGGTTCCCGTACCTGATGTGTGCCGTGACGAACCGCTTCATACCCTAAAGGCGCCGCCTCTTCAACACAATGGGCTGTGTCCACAGGAGGGATCATCCGTCACATCCTGATGCATTCAGGCGGGCCTCCAGGTGCTGCCGGCGTCGGCCATGAAGGGGAGACAGGGCTCCCGAACATGCCTATAGTTCCCGCCCCACTCCACGCACCAGTCGGTAAGGAAGATTGCCATGGCACTGTTTGATGATCGCAAGAAGGGTGAGGAGGGCAAGTTCGCCCGTGACCAGGATTTCAGGTTCAAGGTAACGGCACGGCGCAACAGGTTGTTCGGGCTGTGGCTTGCCGCAGAACTCGGCCGCAGCGGAGAGAGTGCCGAATCCTATGCCCGGGAGGTCATCGAGGCGGATTTCGAGCGTCCCGGCGACGACGACGTGGTCGAAAAGGTGATGGCGGACATCCGCGACGCCGACCTTGACATCGACGAGCACAAGGTGAGGGCGCGCCTGACAGCCTTCGCTCGCGAAGCCGAGGATCAGGTCCGCTCCGAATAGGCCCGACAAGGGCCCCGGTCACGTCGAGGCGTCGTCGCCCGGCACAGTCAGCGCCCGTTCGATGATGGCATTGGCGTGCCGCGTGAAGAAGCGGTAGTCGAAGAGGCCTTCGAGGTCACGCGCTCCGAGGATGTCCCCGACGGCCGGGTCGTTGCCCAGTCTGGTCCTGAAGTCGTCGCCTTCCTCCCAGGCGGCCAGGGCGTGGCGTTGCACCATGGCGTAGGCCGTCTCGCGGCCCATGCCCTTGTCGACGAGGGCCAGCAGGACCCGCTGGCTGAAGACGAGACCGCGCGTCGCCTCGAGGTTGTGGCGCATGCGCGTGGCATGGATCACGAGGCCGTCGACGACGTCGGCGAGGCGGCAGAGGGCAAAGTCGAGACCGATTGTGGCGTCGGGGGCGATGTTGCGTTCCACCGCGGAATGGGAGATGTCGCGTTCGTGCCACAGGGCGACGTTCTCCAGGGCCGGCACCACCGACGAACGCACGAGGCGTGCCAGGCCCGTCAGGTTTTCCGAGAGCACGGGGTTCTTCTTGTGCGGCATGGCCGAACTGCCCTTCTGTCCGGCGGCAAAGGCCTCCTCGACCTCGCGCACCTCGGTGCGCTGCAGGTGACGGATCTCGACGGCGAGGCGTTCGACCGAGGCCGCCACCACGCCGAGAGCGGCGAAGAAGGCGGCATGGCGATCCCGCGGGATCACCTGGGAGGAGACCGTTTCCACTCTCAGACCGAGCTGCGTCGCGACGTGGGCCTCGATTGAGGGATCCACGGTCGCGAAAGTTCCCACAGGCCCCGAGATGGCGCACACTGCGATCTCGTCGCGTGCCGTCTCGAGGCGCCGCTTCGCGCGGGTGAACTCCGCATGGTGGCCGGCAAGCTTGAGACCAAAGGTGGTGGGTTCCGCGTGAATGCCGTGGCTGCGTCCGGCGCACAGCGTTGCGGCGTGTTCGCGGGACCGCCGTTCGAGGACATCGAGCAGGTGATTCGTTCCCTCGATGAGGAGGGTGGCGGCATCCCTGAGCTGCACCGCAAGGGCGGTGTCGAGAACATCGGACGAGGTCATGCCCTGGTGCAGCCAGCGGGCTTCCCCGCCCACCTGTTCGGTGATACTCGTGAGAAACGCGATGACGTCATGGCGTGTCTCGCGCTCGATGTCGTCGATGCGCCCGACATCGATGCGGGCACGCTCCCGCGTGGCCCTTGCCACCCCTGTCGGAATGGAGCCGGCCGCCTCCATCGCCTCGGCAGCGAGGATCTCGATCTCGAGCATGATCCCGAAACGGTTCTCCGGTTCCCACAGCGCTGCCATCTCGGGGCGGGAGTATCGGGGTATCATGTCCGTGCTCTCCGCCGCCGCCGCCCCGCGCCGACCTCCGCTGTCGCCGCCTTGCGCCGGGGCAGGGAGACAACCCGCTTGAGGCAGGGATAGTCGGCGGTCTTGTGGGGGATCGCCATGGCATCGACAAAGTGCTCCTGGAACTTCGGTTCCACTGCCGTCTCGATCTTCTCGATGCGCCGCACCTCCCGTTCGAGCTCCTTTCTGAGGCCGCCGTTCAGAAGGGCAAGGCGGGCACCGGTGCCAGCCGCGTTGCCGGCCGAGCCGGTGCACTCGAGGGGACAGTCCGGAATCAGGCCAAGGACCATGGCGTGGCGGGTGTCGATATGGCTCCCGAAGGCGCCGGCCAGGGTGACGCGATCAACCGAGTCCACGCCCATGTGATCCATCAGAAGCCGAGCGCCGGCATAGAGCGCGCCCTTGGCGAGCTGGATCTGCCGGATGTCGTTCTGGGTCACGATGATGGGTGATAGCCCCTGGTGGAGGACATAGGCGAAGGTGCGGTCCTGCGGGATGATGCGCGGTGTGCGGTCGGCCATTGCGCCGTCTATCACCCCGTCCTCGGTGAGCAGTCCGGCGAGGTACATCTCGGCCAGAAGTTCGATGATTCCCGATCCGCAGATTCCTGTCGGTTCGCCGGCAAAGCCCGCTTCGTTCGACCAGTGTCCGTCGCCGATCACCCTGAACACCGGTTCGAAGGTCTCGGCATCGATCCGCACCCGTTCGATGGCGCCCGGCGCGGCGCGCTGTCCGGAACTGATCTGGGCTCCCTCGAAGGCGGGCCCGGTGGGAGAGGAAGCGGCAAGCAGCCGCATGCGGTTGCCGAGGATGATCTCCGCGTTGGTGCCGACATCGACGATGAGTGTCATCTCGTCGTTGCGGTAGGGCATCTCGGCCAGCAGGACGCCGGCGGCATCGGCGCCAACATGGCCGGCGATGCAGGGAAGCACGTAGATGCGGCTTCCCGGATTGAGCTCGAGATCGATGTCGCTGGCCAGCATGATCGTCGCGTCGTCGGTGGCGAGCGCGAAGGGAGAGAATCCCAGCGGCGTGGGATCGAGGCCCAGGACGAGGTGATGCATGACGGGATTGCCGGCGATGGTGACCTCGAGAATGTCATGGAGATCGACACCCGCTTCCCGTGCCGTCTCGCCGGCGAGATCGTTCAGCGTCGTGCGCACGACAGCGGTCATGGCCGCTGCGCCGTCCTCGTTCATCATCGCGTAGGACACTCGGCTCATCAGGTCCTCGCCGAAGCGGATCTGCGGATTCATGCACCCCGCCGAGGCGAGAACATCGCCTGTCTGAAGATCGCATAGATGAGCGGCGATGGTGGTCGAGCCGACATCGATGGCAAGACCGTGGAGCCGGTCATGAAAGCCGGGGCGGATGTCGACGATTCGCTTGCCGCGACGCACCAGAACCGTGGCCCGGTAGCCGCCTTCCTCGAGGGAGGCGTGGAGTTTCCTCAGGACATGGGCGTCGACACCGGCGACGGTGACGTTCCAGGTCTCCTTCAGCTCCGTCTCGAGCCGGCGCAGGTGCGATGCCGGCTCATGCATATCGGGTTCGGCGATCTCGACATACATGGCTCTGATCACCGGATCGACCTCTATGGCCCGGGCGTCGGCGCGCTTGCGGACGATCTGGCGGTGCACCTGGCTTTCCGCCGGCACATCCACCACAAGGTCGCCGCCGATCCGTGCCTGGCAGGACAGCCGGCGGTTGGGCTTCAGCAACCCGCTGGCCCTCTGGCGGTGCTCGGCGTCACCGAGCGGCGTCAGGTGTTCACCGGAGGAAACGATTCCGTGCTTGGCGAAGTCGCCCTCGGCGATTCTCACCTGGCAACGCGTGCAGATGCCGCGTCCACCGCATACCGAATCGAGATCGACGCCAAGTTCGCGCGCCGCCTCCAGGAGGCCCGTACCGCGGCGGAACCGCTTTCTCAGGCCCGAGGGCGTAAAGACGACGAGGGGGTCGTCAGCCACGGCGCCTGCGGCCTTCGCGCCGTCGCGCCCGCGCCTGGGAGATGGCATCGCCTGCCGCGCTGGCGCTCGAGTTGAGGGCAATCCAGGTCCGGCAGTTGCGGTCCACGCCCATCATCACGTCACCGGCACGGATGGCCGTCATGATTTCGGATTCCAGCGGATTGGTGATCGCCGACGTCATCCCGCTGGCCATGGCCATGGTGAGGAATGCGGCATTCAGAGCCGGGCGGGCCGGCAACCCGAAGGAAATGTTGGAGGCGCCGCAGGTGGTGTTGACCTTCAGTTCCTCGCGCAGTCGTCGGATGATGCGGAAGCTGGTGCGCCCGGCTTCGCCGATGGCGCCGATGGGCATGACCAGCGGGTCGACCACGATATCGGCTGGAGGGATGCCGTAGTCGGCTGCGCGTTCGACGATCTTGCGGGCGACATCGAAGCGCTCGTCGGGATCCTCAGAGATTCCCGTCTCGTCGTTGGAGATGGCGACCACCGCGGCACCGTGCTTCGCTACCAGGGGCAACACGGATTCGAGCCGTTCCTCCTCGCCGGTGACGGAATTGACCAGGGGCTTGCCGACATAGGCGTCAAGGCCTCTTTCGAGGGCGGCGACGATGGAACTGTCGATCGATAGCGGGGCATCGGTCAGGGACTGCACGAGCTTGATGCAGTCATGGAGAATCTGCGGTTCGTCGGCGAGCGGTACGCCTGCGTTGACGTCGAGCATGTGGGCCCCTGCGGCCACCTGGGCCAGGGTATCGGACTCAACGCGAGAGTAGTCGCCGTCGGCCATTTCCGCGGCGAGGCGCTTGCGGCCCGTGGGGTTGATCCGCTCACCGATGACGGTAAACGGGCGGTCGAAGCCGATGACGACGGTCTTCGTCGCCGAACTGATCACGGTCTCGGTCATGCCTTGGCCCATGCCTTCCTTTGCATGTAGTCGGGAACAACGGGATGAACGGCATGCGGAGTGCGTCCCTTGAGCACATCCGACTCCGCAATGATCCAGGCAACGCTTTCCTCCTGACGATAGGCCATGAGGTGTATCCCGGAAATGCCCTCGATGTCGCGTATGCGCTGGACAAGTTCAACACAGAGCCGCTTTCCTTCCTCCCGGGCGTCCGCCGCACCAGCCAGCCTGTCGATGACGGCGTCGGGGATGTGGACACCGGGCACATGGGTCCGGATCCATCGCGCCGCGCGGGCCGAGGCCAGTGGTCCGACCCCCACCAGGATGAAGCATCTCTCGTGAAGCCCCAGGTCGCGCACACGCTCCATGTAGCGTTCGAGGCGAGGGATGTCGAAGCAGTACTGGGTCTGCACGAACTGCGCACCCGCCTCGATCTTGCGTTGCAGTCGCAGCGGCCGGTAGTCGAAGGGCGGGGCGAAGGGATTGGCGGCGGCCCCGAGAAAGAGCTCAGGGGCGCGGTCGAGACGGCGACCCGATGCGAAGGTGCCCTCGTCGCGCATGGTGGACAGCACGGCGAGTGTCGTCATGCAGTCGAGATCGAAGACGGGCCGTGCCTGCGGGTGATCACCGCATTCGACGCCGTCGCCGGTCAGGCAGAGAATGTTGGTGACCCCCATCGCCGCCGCCGACAGGACATCCCCCTGGATGGCGATCCGGTTGCGGTCGCGGGCCGAGATCTGCATCACCGGCGCGTAGCCGACGCGGGTGAGGAGGGCGCACACGCCGAGACTGGACATGTGACAGTTGGCGCCGGAGCCGTCGGTTGCATTGATGGCGTCGACCCAGCCATCGAAGATCGCCGCCCGGTCGAAGACATCCATCGGATCCGCGGAATCGGGTGGCGAGAGTTCCGCCGTGACGGCGAATTCGCCGGACCTCAGCACCCGTTCGAGGCGGCCACGGGAACTGTGTTCCGGCAGCGGTTCAAGGGGGGCGCCCGGGTCGATGGATGCGGTGGATTTCATGGCGGGGAACGCCGGTCCCTCGTTGAGCGGACCGATGCCCGGCCGTGCGGGTCCGGTCACCGGGAGCTGCCCGCCGAACGCTGGCGCAGGATGCGCAGCCAGGACGATCGGCTGATGAGACGGTGATCGCTGGCAGGCAGGAGGCCGATGGTGCCACCCCCCATGTTGCGATCCCCTTCGACGGCCTTGACCCAGACACAGGTCATGTCGGGCAGAACCTCGCATGCGCCGTCGGAGCGCACGCCGCCACAGGGGCCGTTCAGCAGGTTCTTCGGGCAGTTGCGGGGGCAGGACATGCCGGTCGAGGAGAGCACGCAGGCGCCGCACATGCGGCAGTCGAAGAGGGTTCCCTTGACCGTTCGCTCGACTGCGGCCACCGGCCGTTCGAGACGTTCATGGCCAACAAGGCGCGCCAGTGGTTCGATGGCAACCATGAGATGCTCGAAGACGGCATAGAGACGGACAAGGCCATGAGCATGACGCACCGACCAGTCTCTCATGGACCGCATGGAGAAATGCCTTCCGCCAGCCTGCGGATCAGCCGCGGATCCGGTAGTCGGTGAGGGTCCGGGCGATCGCCTTCTCGCCCCTCGGCGCCATCATGTGGGCGCCGGCGATGCCCCTGATTTCCCTGAACTGCTCGACGAGCTCGGCGCAGACCCTGCGTCCTTCCCCTTTCTCGTCCGCCGCGCCCTCGATTCGGCGGATGACATGATCGGGCACGTGCACGCCAAAGAGGTTCGCGTCCATCCAGCGGGCCGAGCGGGCCGACATGATCGGCCCGACGCCGACGATGAACCATGTCTTCTGGGTGATTCCGTGATCGTCGAGTGCCGCCATGTAGCGCTTGAGGACGTCGATGTCGTAGGCAAACTGGGTCTGGAAGAAGTCGACTCCGGCGGCGATCTTGGCATCGAGGCCGTCGGTGTTGAATCCGGCGCCGGGATCTCGCGGCGTGTCGGCAGCACCGATCAGCAGGCCCGGAGGCGGATCGATGGTGCGACCCGACGGCAGGCATCCCTCGTCGCGCATCCGGCGCGCCATGGAGATGAGACCACGGCTGTCGGTGTCCTCCACCGCCTTCGCATCAGGCTGGTCACCCTTGGTGATGCTGTCGCCGTGGAGACACAGGATCGACGGAACGCCGAGCGCCGCCGCACCGATCATGTCGCCCTGGATGGCGAGGCGATTGCGGTCGCGAACCGTGAATTGCAGCACCGGCTCGATACCGTTCGCGGCCAGGATCGCCGCGCAGGGGAGAGCGGACATGTGGGTCCTCGCCCCGGCGCCGTCGGTCACGTTGACGGCATCGACGAGACCCTTGAGACAGCCGGTCCGATCCATCACCGCATCGCTTGTGGCGGCATCGGGTGGCGTGGTTTCGGCGGTGATGACGAAGTTGCCTGCGGCGAGGCGCGCTTCGAGCTGCCCGGGAGATTTCATCGATCGGCACCGTTCCTCAGGGTTCCCGGCCGCCGGCCCGGACATGGGCCGCCAGCACGTCTGGTGTGAATGTCGCCTCGAGGCGCGCCACCGCTTCATCGGCGGCCGCCGCAAGATCGTCATCACAGGCGACCGGCTCGGCACGGCGCCAGTGTTCCAGATAGGCATCCGACCCGTGGAGACCGGCATGCATGGCCGCCTGGTCGATCGCCTTCTCGAATCGGGTCGAGAGCACGCGCCTCTCGGACCGGCGGCCGGCCTTCGCTATCACCTGGGCCGGTATGTCGCGCCAGTAGACGACGGTGAGGGCCGCCGCCATCACATGCACCCGGCCATGCGCTGCACTCCCGGCCGAACGCCGCCATCGGCCATCAACGTTCTCCTGCCGCCTGCTGCGCTTCCGCCAGCAGGGTCTCCAGGGCGCCGTATCCTGCATGGCGCATGGCGAAGTCCAGCCCCAGGCGTGCCGCCGCGGCCCTCGCCTTCGCCTCGAGTTCGGGATCCGGCGCCTGGGACAACCACATCAGCCGGCGGTAGTTGCCGAAGTAGAGGGATTCGAGTTCCGGGTGGCGGTCGATGCCCAGCCCCTTGATGATCAGGGTGTTGAAGTGACGCACCAGGTAGTCGGTGAGATAGAAGGTGCCGGGTTCCTCGTCGTGGAGGGCTTCGAAGGCATCCCGTCCGGCGAAGAACTGGTAGCAGTGGGGTCCGCAGATCTTCGTTACGCCCTCGTCTTCCAGCACCTCGTCAAGGGCACCGCCGGTCCCGCAATCAGCGTAGGCGACAAAGATGTTCTCGAAGGTGCCTCGCGCCTCGCGGATCTTGCGGCGCACGCCGTCGGGAATCAGCGAAGGCCGATTGTGCCAATCGGCCGGCAGGCACTGAACCTCGATCGCATCCCAGCCGTGGGCGCGCACGAGTGTCATGATATCATGGGCCAGTGCTCCGCAGGCGATGACGAGGCTGCCTGCCTGGTGGTTCCTGTTCAGGCTGCCGCCCCGGCTTGCTGGCGGAGTTCGTCGACCATGGCCTTGGCGGTTTCCACGGCCACCGCCGCGTCGCGGCAGTAGGCGTCGGCGCCGACGCTCTTCGCGAAGGCCTCGTTCAGCGGTGCACCGCCCACCAGCACCATGTAGTCGTTGCGCAGTCCGCGTTCCTTGAGTGTATCGATCACCACCTTCATATAGGGCATGGTGGTGGTAAGGAGAGCCGACATGCCGAGGAAGTCCGGCCGGTGCTCGTCGAGAGCGCTGAGGTAGGAGTCGGCGTCGTTGTTGATGCCGATGTCGAACACGTCGAAACCGGCGCCCTCGAGCATCATGCCGACGAGGTTCTTGCCGATATCGTGGATGTCCCCCTTGACCGTGCCGATGACGATGGAGCCGAGCTTGGGTGCGCCGGTCTCCGCCAGCAGCGGACGAAGGATGGACATGCCCGCTTTCATGGAGTTGGCGGCCAGCAGAACTTCCGGCACGAAGAGGATGCCATCGCGGAAATCGATGCCGACAATCCTCATGCCCTCGACGAGGGCTTCCGTGAGGACCTTGTAGGGCGTCCAGCCACGCTCGAGGAGGATGTTGGTGCCCTCGACGATCTCGTCGGCGAGACCGTCATAGAGGTCCTCGTGCATCTGCTGCACGAGTTCATCGTCCTCCAGGGTCGTGAGATCAAGATCGTCGTCGACGTCGGCCATCAGCCTGCTCCCCTCAGTCGATCTCCAAGGGCACACGTATGACCATCATATTCCAGAGTGTAGTCTCTTCGCGACTCTCGTTGTCGCAAAAGCGACACAATGAACGCAATGTTCCACCCAGCTTCGCGAGGCAGCCCGGTCATCGTCCCCTGACTGCGGACTCCCTTTCCCGGCGGGCGTCGACCGTCAGCCGGCTGCGGCGCTCTCACGCAGTCCTTCGGCCGCGTCGAGATCGACGGAGACGAGTTGCGAGACGCCCGGTTCACTCATGGTGACGCCGAACAGGCGGTGCATGCGAGCCATGGTGACGCGATGATGGGTGATGACCAGAAACCGGGTGGTGTCGGTGGCGGCGAACTCGTCGAGCAGGTCGCAGAATCGCGTCACATTGGCGTCATCGAGAGGGGCGTCCACCTCGTCGAGGACGCAGACCGGCGACGGGTTGGTGAGGAAGAGGGCAAAGATGAGGGCGAGGGCGGCCATCGCCTGTTCGCCACCGGAAAGGAGAGACAGCGCCTGCAGTTTCTTGCCGGACGGATTGGCGTCGACCTCGAGACCGGCCTCTAGGGGATCATCGGAATCCACCAGCGAGAGGCGCGCCTCGCCGCCTGTCAGACGGCGGTGCAGGTCCTGGAAATGGCGATCGATGTCATGGAAGGCGGCGAGCAGCCGTTCGCGGCCCTCGTGGTTGAGTTCGCTGATGCCGCGGCGCAGCCGCTGGATGGCTTTCTCGAGGTCGCTGCGCTCGCGCTCCATGGCGGAGAGCTGTTCGCCGATCTCCGCCATCTCCGTTCCGGCCGTCAGGTTGACCGGACCCATGTTGTCGCGTTCGCGCACGGCCCTCGCGTAGCGTTGTTCCAGTTCCCCTGCCTCGGCGAGAGCATTGGCATCCGGCACCTCGCCTGCCAGGTCCTCGGGCGTCAGGGAAAGGTGGTGGCGGATCTGTTCGGCAAGGTCCCTGGAACGCTCATTCGCCTGGCCAAGGACTCCCTCGCGACGCGCTCGCTCCTCGCGTTTCGCATAGAGTTCCCGTTCCTGCCGACGCAGCGAGCGCTCGCGTTCGGCGAGCTGTGTTTCGGCCGTGGCGAGCTGATCGTCGGCCGCCTTGCGGCGGTCCCGGGCGGCGCTGATCCGGTCAGCGAGGTCGCGCCTTTGGCGGGCAATGCGTTCCGGTGCACTCTCGAGTTCCTCGCACGTGGCCTGTCGCGATGCGATGCGTTCGTCCAGATCGGCGATGCGCTGGCGCGCCTCACTGGCGCGCGAGCGCCAGGAATTCCGCTCGCTGCCGATGGCCTCGATGCGAGCGAGACGGTTGTCGCGCTCCTGATGGAGCCTGTCGCAGACCCGCTGGCGTTCCAGAGACTCCTGACGCAGGAGATCGAGGCGGTGGCGCTGGGCCTCGAGGATGGTGTCATCGTCCGCCTCCGGAAGACCGGCAAGATCGCTGCGACACCGGACGAGGGTCTCTTCGAGAGAGGCCCGTTCGGCTGCCATGCGCTTCGCCTCGACGACGCGCCGCTCCTGGCGTTCTTCCAGGTCGCTGAGCGTTCTTGCTGCCGCGGCGGCCTCGTTGACCGCAGCCGCGAGACGGTCGCCGAGACCGGCGGCCATGCGCCTTGCATCGTCCTCGGCAAGGCGCGCTGCGGCTTCGGCTTCCACGGCGGTCGCGTGCGCCTCGTCGGCCCGTTGCCGGGCGGGCCGGGCCGTGTCCAGATCCCGGCGCAAGGCTTCGAGGCGGGCTCTCTGGGCGAGGCGGATCGCGGCGCCCGAACGGGATCCGGTGACGTAGTAGCCGTCCCAGCGCCACATGTCGCCGTCGCGACTGACGAGGCGTTCACCGGGTCCAAGGAACGCCGCCAGTTCGCGGCCGGAGAGGGCATCGACAACCCCGGTGCGCTCGAGGCGGCGGGTGAGTTCCGGGGGACCGGTCACATGACATGACAGGGGTTCGGCGCCGGCCGGCAGGGAAGGGGAGGCAGCGGGCGACGGAACGAGACGCCAGCCCCGTTCGTGCCCCTCGCCGGTGGGGGCGTCGAGGTCGTCTCCCAGGGCGGCGCCCAGAGCGTTCTCGTATCCGGCCGCCACCTCGACCGAATCGAGCAGCGGCTTCAGGTCTCCCGTTTCATGGCTCCAGGCCTGGGCCTCGAGGGCTTCGGCTGCGCTCTCGAGTTTTTCGACACGTTGCTCGGCGGCCCGCAGGGCAAGTCGTGTCTCCTCTTCCGCATGCCGCGCCGTCACGTGGGCCTCCTCGAGGCGCAGGAGGTCCTGGCGGGCGTCCTCGCGCGCTCCGCGTGCCTCGCCTTCCTGCCGACGCCACCGGGCGAGATCGGCCCGGGCCGCATCGATTGCCGCGCCGTCGTCGCTCCGGTCGCCCTCGTCAAGGGCGGCTAGACGGGACTCGCCCTCGGCGATCTCCCTGACGAGCGCCTGACGTTCGGCGGTGAGCGATGCGGCCCTCTTCGTCGCCTCGATCACCTGGGCATCGATGTCCTGGACCTCCCGCAGCGCCGAGTGAAGGGCTTCCTCGGCCGCAGCGATGCGCGCCCCGTCACTCTCGTTCACAAGTCCTTCGTGTTCCGCATCGAGACGGGCGAGGGCCTCGTCGGCCTCGGCTTCCAGCGCCTGTTCGCGATCCCGGTCATCGGCGAGTTGCGCGAGAGCGGTTCGTGCCTCCGTGAGGGCGGCGTCGATTCGCCCACCCTCGGTCTCGAGAACGCCGCGCGCCACGTCGAGTTCGTGGAGCGCGCGATCAGTCTCGCCGAGCGCCTGGCGTGTCGGTGGCACCGCTGCTGCAGCACCTTCGCGGGCGGAGGTGGCCGCCGCCACGGTGCCAGTGAGCTCGGCAACCTCGGACTCGCTGGCGGAGAAGGCCGCCTGGGCGGCGCTGAGGGCCTCGACGGCGTCCTGCCACAGGCGCAGGCGCCAGCGCATTTCGGCGTCCCTGATGCGCTTTGCCAGATTGCGGTAGCGCTGCGCCATGCGTTCCTGGCGGCGCAGGGCGGCATGGCGGGTTTCCAGGTTCTCGATGACGACGATCAACTGGTCGAGATTCCTCTCCGCTCCCTGGAGACGCAGTTCGGCCTCGTGGCGGCGCGCCTGCAGACCGGCGATTCCCGCCGCTTCCTCGAGAACATGACGGCGACTGGCCGGCTTGCGGTTGATGAGGTCCGAGATCTGGCCCTGGTTCACCAGGGCCGAACTCGACGTGCCCGAGGAGATGTCGGCGAAGAAGTGGCGCACGTCCCGCGCCCGCATGTCCTGGCCGTTGATGGCGTAGGCCGAGCCGCCGCCACGCTCGATTCGCCGCGTGATCTCGATCTCGTCGGCATCGTTCCATCGCTCCGGGGCATCGCGGCCGGGATTGGCGAGGGAGAGCGTCACTTCCGCCAGGTTGCGCGATGGTCTGAGATGCGTTCCGGCGAAGATGACGTCCTCCATGCCGCCGCCGCGCACCCTTGAAGGCGAGGCCTCGCCCATGATCCAGCGCAGGGCCTCGAGCAGGTTAGACTTTCCGCACCCATTGGGACCGACGACGCCGGTCAGGCCGGGTTCGATCAGAAGGTCGGCGGGGTCGACGAAGGACTTGAAACCGACGAGGCGCAGACGGGAAAAGTGCATGCCGGTCTACGAGCACGCTCCGCTCACAAGGCGGCCTCGATGTCCTGGAGCATCGCGTCGAGCGCTGCGTAGCCCGGATCGCCGGAGATCACCTCTCCGTTGACGACGAGCGTCGGCGTTGCCCTGACACCATGGGTCGTGCGCGCCTCTTCCAGGCCCTCGAGGATCTGCTGCATCACCACGCGATCGTCGATGCACCGATCGACGATGGCCGGATCACGGCCTCCCGATGCGACGATGGACCTCAACTCCGCCACCGGATCATTCGCGCCGACCCAGCGTTCCCTGGTGCGGAAGAGGACGTCGATGAATCCGAAGAAGTGGCCGTTGCCGGCACACCGGGCCAGGGCCGCCACCCTCAAGGCCAGGCCGTCGAGGGGATACTCGCGGAACACCAGTCTGGCGCGTCCCGTTTCGAGCCAGTGGGTCTTGAGATCGGGAAGCGTGTCGGCATGGAAGGCGGCGCAGGCGCCACAGGTCATCGAGGAATACTCGATGATCTCGATGGGAGCCGCGGGATCGCCGAGGATCATGTCGCCCCCGTCGGCCCGCACACCGGACCGGATGAACGGCGCCACCATCAGGGAACCCGCCACCAGTCCCACGAATTCGCGTCGCTTCCACATGTCCGGGCACCCTCACAACAGGACGCTACCATCATAAGGCAGGCATCCGCGCCATCTCAAGATGCTCAGGTCCTGGACTTGTCCCCTGCCACGGCTGATCCTGCGTGCGGCCGAAGGATCGATGTCGTATCGGTCAGCTGATTTTTGTTGGCAGGCTGAGTGGCATGTCGGGGGCGGATTCCGTGTCTTCCCGGCCCGGATGCCTGGTTTCCGATGTTCTGGCGGCGTCTCATGGCTGGATCAGGCAGCGGAGTCGGCGGCAGTTTCCACGGTCCGGCCCACCAGAAGACGGCTGGCGCACTCGGGGACAGCCGGGAGGAGGCCATCCTGTCCGCCGGCTTCGAGGGCGCCCGGATGCGCACGGGAAGCGGATCAGAAGGCGTGGCGCCAGCCCGCGAGGATGCTGAGTTCGGAGGCGGCGGTGGCGTCGTGGCCTGGCTGCCGGCTCCAGCCTGCGTCCAGGCGCAATTCGCTGCCGTTATCGAGCAACCGGCGCCATTGGGCAGCCATGTCGAATTGCCGGCCCGAGGGTTCGAGGTCCGCGACCATCGACCGGCGCAGGACGCGTCTGTCCTTGGTGCGGCCGACCGGAACCGAAAGCCGGGCCTGGCCGGCCTCGACGCGCAGGGGCTGGCTCACCGAGAGAGTGAGTGTGTCCCGTTCGCCCAGCGGTCTCCGCGCCCGCAGCCCGAAAGCGCTGGTGGTCAGCGGCGAGATGCCAGCGAGCATTCCGCCGCGCGTTGCTGTCCTGACGGTGCCGATTTCCGCGTCGGCGCCCAGATGCCAGGCGTCGGCACGGAACTCAGCCTCGATGCCGACGAAGACGGACTGGCCAGCGATGTTTCCGAAGGCGCCGCTGGCAGTGCTGCCGAGCACGGTTTGCCGCTCGGCCACCATGCCGCTTGTAAGGGCGAAGGGCTGTTCCGGGGCCCGCCATGTCAGGATCGCGCCCGATACCGGGGGCCGGCTGTGCACTCCTTCGGTGGAAAAGGCGGTGACGGCGAAACCGTGCGCCCCCGGCACGTCCACAGCCAGACCCGATTCGGCCAGCGCGAGGTGTCCACCGCCGTCGAATGGCGCCGCGCCCAGAAAGCCCAGGCGGACGGGGGTGTCCGCTGCCCCGACGCCGTCGGTCAGCGGGACGAGGCCGGGCTGCAGGGTTGCGAAGGTCCGACCGGTCCGCTGTGGCGACATGAAGGCGTGCAGCCGGTTGGCAAGGCCGGGCCCGGCCCTCTCGGCGACGAACCCGCCAAGGGGATACCAGAAAGGCGCCCCCAACGTGTCGAAGGCCGCGACTTCCCCGCCGCCGGAGAGTGCCTGCGCCAGCCCGTTGCCCAACGCGCCGCCGGGGACAAAGCCGGTTTCCGTCACAGGGCTGCCGGGGCTGTCAACACGGCCGCCCAGAGTGAGCATGGCGGCGCCGACCGGCGCCGTCGCGGCGCCCAGGTCCATCAGTCCCTGGCCATAGATGCTGCTGTTGGCGTAGATGCCCTGCTTGTTGGCCGTCGCCATCATCCGGGCGACCAGTTCCGTATTGGTCATCTGGCCGCGGAAGACTTGCTTCATCACGACAAGGCCGCCGGTGACGAACGGCGCGGCGGCGGAGGTGCCCCTGACATAGGTGGCAACGCCTCGCGTACCGGAGCCGCTGCCCGAAACAGCGCGACAATCGGGGTCGTCGCCGCAGGGAGGGCCGGAATAGGCCGCCCTGACCGCGTCCCCGGGGGCTGCGATGCACCACTCGGCCGCGACGCCGCAGCGGTTGGAGAAATCGGTGATTTCATAGTCGCCGTCGCCGTCGAAGTCGGGCGCCACAGCGGCAGCGGCGATCACGTGGCCGCGCAGCTCGGGGAAGTGCACCGGCAGACCGGGGAGGATCTTGACCGATCGGGCATTGACGCGGGCTTGCAATGCGCCCCCCGTGCAAAGATCGGGGTTGTCGGCGAAATCCACCGGATTGCAGAGGAAATCGTGGGCATTGCCGGCCGAGAACACGAAGACGGTCTTGTCGGCCGCGCCGGCCTGCGCCAGCGCGGTGATCGTCTGGTTCAGGTTGAGGCGGAGTTCCTCCTTGTCGTACTGCTCGATCATCCCCTCCGGACCCCAGCTCGCATTGACGAAGTCGATCTTCCGCCCGCCTTGCGACCAGTTGGCGGCGCGGGTGAAGAGACTCCCCCACCCGTCTGAGCCACGGTCGGCGGCGCGCAAGGAGGCGAGGGATGCCGGCTTGTAATAACGTCCACCCGGTCGGAGAGCGATGGCGAGCATGGCAATGTCGGCGCCCGGCGCGATTCCGGGGCCGGCGCCCCTTGCGACATAGGCGGCCGGCGGCCGCCCGGCGAGCACGCTCGCAACTGTCGTGCCATGCGACGACACGCTGCGGTCTCCGGCGCCCGACCCACTGATGATGCTCTCGGTCACCGTCTTGCCGGCAAACATCGGGTGGCCGGTATCGATACCATCGTCGATCAGCCCGGCGATGTAGCCGGAGCCTGCCTCGACGCCTGCGCCGCGCGTCAGTTCGACCTGCGCCCAGGCTTGGTCGGCGCGAACCGCGGTCAACCCCCACTGTTCCCTGAAGCCCGCCCGATCAGCATGGCGCGCCGCAAGGATCTGCCTCTGTTGCCGATAGTCCCGCGGGGAGAGACAGCCGAAGCTCGGCGTCCGGATGACGTCATCGAGTGCGCAAGGATCAGACTGTGGCGGTAACGATTGTGGCGGAGGTGGCGCTTCCTTGCCCCCGCCACCGCATGCCGACACGAGTAGAACCGATACGAGGCACAACGCAACTGTACCAGCTGCGCCCGAAAGCCAGGGCCGGCAAGATTCTGATACGCGCCTCACGTCGCTCTCTACTCACCCCTGCACCCTGTCCGGGTAGCACATCTTTGCGATGAAGGGAAAGGGAGCGGGCAGGCATCACGGAATCGCTTCACGCTGGAATCCGCTTGATTCCTCTTGATGTCGGGCATTCATGCGTTGCGCGCGCGCACTGCGGGCAGGTTCCGCTGACCATCCAGCGCTGTGTGTGTGCGACGGTCCGTCCCTGTCGATTCGCAAGCGCATGGAAGCCTGCCCGATCCATCGGGAGGCTCCCGAGCATCCATGCTTCCCTTTCCGAGGTTCGCCTGACGAGGCCGGATGAGCGTCCGCTGTGGGACGCTCTGATGAACGGGCACCATGATCTCGGTTTCCGTCGTCTGGCGGGCCGCCGTCGGCGCTGCGTTGCCACCTTCAGGTGTCAGTGGCTGGGTCTGGCGGCGTGGCTTAAACGGCGCCTTCAAGTCAAGCTCCCCGCGACCGGTGGACCGCCTGGAAGCCTTGAGCCCTGCTGGCGCTGATCGAGGAACTCGACCAGTCCGGGACTGTCCATGTCCACGACATCGACGGCGCAACACTCCGGAATCGTCTGACCTGACGTGGCACCAGGTCAAGATGCCTGAACTTGGTCCTGCGCGAGTATTCAGTTTGCCTGTCGACGCGTCATTTGCCGCACGGTCTTTCGTGTGGCAGACTGGCTGTCAGGTTCGCCGTGTAACAAGGTTGCTTGAGACTGACGTCTTCATGCACCTCGACAAGGAGTTCCTTGATATGTCGGAGGCACACGACCGCGTATCCATCGCCAGCAAGACCGCCGGGGACCACTCCGGCGATACCCGGGGGAACATCTACAGCGAGGCGCAGGGATACGACGGACCGCTGTATGTCGTCGGAGGACACGGCAACGTCCAGTTCCTGGGCCGCCGCGGCGACGACTTGTTCTTGCTGAATTCCGACAGTTACGTCTGCCTTCAAGATCTTGCGCTGCCCCACATGACGGAGTGCTCTGCGAATTGGGACCGTATCGTGGTGTCTGAGCTTGGTGGCGACTACACGACGGACGAGCTTACCGTGGTTCACCACCCCGGCGGGACGTACGGCACGGCCACGTTCCAGCTCAAGATCGGCAACAAGGTGCTCGCCGAGATCAACTACCACGATCCGATTGATCCCGACGACGAGGAGGCTGTCGCCACCGCGATCCGGCAGATCTCCGGACAGATCGACTACGAGAAGGGCGGATGGCTCAACGGCGCCGCAGGCGACGACTTACTCTGGGGCGGCGACGGCGACGACTTCATCATCGGTGGCAAGGGCAACGATGTCCTCGAAGGCGGCGACGGTAACGATGAAGTGCGCGGCATGCATGGCGACGACATCCTCCGGGGCGGCGACGGCGACGACTTCATTATCGGCGGCAAGGGCAACGATGTGCTCGAAGGCGGCGACGGTAACGATGAAGTGCACGGCCAGCATGGCGACGACATCCTCCGGGGCGGCGACGGCGACGACTTCATCATCGGCGGCAAGGGCAACGATGTGCTCTATGGCAGTGCTGGGGATGACGATCTGCGTGGCGGTGACGGCAATGACCGTCTCGACGGCGGCACCGGCCGGGACACACTTTTCGGCGAGGGCGGCCGGGACACCTTCGTCATCACGTCGTTGCAGGCCGATCCGGACATCATCATGGACTTCAACGTTTCCGAAGATGTCATCTGGCTGCCGGTCGGCATGCGCCAGGCCGACGTGCGGTTCGTATGGAACGATGCCCGGAAAGAGCACCAGCTCGTCACGGGCACGGGCGCGTCGCAGAAGGTGATGGCGCGCTTCGCGAACCTGGGGTCCGCCCACAATGCGGCTTACCTGAATGCGAACGTCCATTTCATCTGGAACTTCGGTCCCGCTCCCGAACCGGCCCCCGGAAGGACAATCGACGGTACGGAAAGAAAGGACCTGTTCATCGGTGGCCACGGCGCCGGCGCCCACACCATCTACAGCCTTGGCGGCATGGACGCACTCCACGGCCAGGGCGGTGATGACACGATGGACGGCGGCGAGAAGCGCGATGTTCTGTACGGCAATGAAGGCGATGACACGCTCTTCGGGGGCGTCGGCAACGACTACCTCTTCGGCGGCATCGGCGGCGACCATCTCTACGGTGATCAGGGCAATGACCGGCTCCACGGCGAACAGGGCAACGACACCCTCGAAGGAGGCAAGGACAATGACATCCTCCACGGCGGCGCGGGCGACGACATCCTGAGCGGCGGCGCAGGCGACGATCAGCTCCACGGCGGCGCGGGCGACGACATCCTGAGCGGCGGCGCGGGCGACGACCGGCTCCACGGCGGCGCGGGCGACGACATCCTGAGCGGCGGCGCGGGCGACGACCGGCTCCACGGCGGCGCGGACGACGACACCCTGAGCGGCGGCGCGGGCGACGATCGGCTCCACGGCGGCGCGGGCGACGACACCCTGAGCGGCGGCACGGGCGACGATCGGCTCCACGGCGGCGCGGGCGACGACACCCTGAGCGGCGGCGCGGGCGACGATCGGCTCCACGGCGGCGCGGGCGACGACACCCTGAGCGGCGGCGCGGGCCACGACGGCTTCCTGTTCCACACGGGAGACGGGGAGGATGTCATCACCGACTTTGAGGACGGCGCCGATACCATCGTGATCGTGGCGCAGACCGAGGCGCAGGCGCAGGTCGGCCATGAGGAGATGTTCATCGATTTCGATGACCTCAATCTGGGCGACGATCAGGACAGCGAGGGCCGCAACTATGTCGTCATCACGTCGGAGGAGTTCGCCGAGGGCCAGAAGATCACGGTGCATGGGGTTACCTCGGGGCAGTTGACCGACGAAGATGTCGACTTCCTGACGGCGGATGCCTACGACGAAGACGAACTGACCATCATGTGAGCGGCAGGAAGCGTGAGTGAGGCTGCGGTCGTCGTTGATCTGAAACCGTTCGTCATCAGCGTCGTCGAGTCGCGATTTCGAACTTCCAGGCGGGCCATCCGGCCGAACGGTGCGCCTTGAGTGTGAAGCCGGTTCACGAGACCCCTCGCTTCGTCTGTGCGTGTCTGCATGCAAGGCACCGGATGGAGCTGTGCGCCGCCGCTCCAGCCGTCGGAATGGTCCGCCTCGACGCGGAGTCCGCGCCACTCCAGGTGGAGTCGACCGGGTGTAGCGTCTGAATTCGTGAGACTCATGCCCTTGGCTGGCGCGCAGTTCTCAGAGGTCGTCGAAGCGGTTGCTGCCGACGGCGCAGCGCAGGGCGATGATGGTGTTGGCGGCGTCGACGGTCCAGCGCATGCGGCCTTGCCTGAGGCGGACGTCGACGATGTTCCTGCAGCCTCCCTCGACCACGCCGGAGGCAACGCACAGGCCCCGCCCTGAACCTTGGATCGTTCATGCGCTCACGGTTGGTGGCGAAGGTCTCGGCGTTCCTGCAGCATGGCCCAGCAGGGCGGCGATGAGGTCGTCGATGCGGCCCTCGTCCAGCTCCTCGCGCCGCTTTCCGGCCCATCGTTCGCCGATCTCGCTGCCGTGTCCTTAAGTTCACCTCAGCGACCTCGAACAGATGGCCCTTGGCGTGGAAGATGTCGACGATCTGGATGGCGTCGGGGAAGTGCTCGTTGGCGAAGTTCCATATCCATCGCGGACCGTCGCAGAGCAGGACCTGGCGCGCTGTGGTGTCGAGTCGAGGCCGCGACGCTGGGCCTCGCGCAGGATGCGCCGTGCGAAGGGCGCGGGCTCGGCGTCGGTATCCCGACAGGCGACGGTTTCGATGGCCGCGTTGTAGGGGGCGGAACCGGGATCGCGCACGGGGCGGCCTCGCACCACCGCAAGCTTGGCTTTGCGGGTCTCGGCGCCGCCGTCAGGCTGCTTGCCCGCACGCGACCCCGCGCGATGCGCCGGGAACGTGCTGCCAGACGACGCGAAGGGGCAGCTGTGCCCGAACATCCCTGATGCACCGGAAGCGACCACAGAAACCGGCACACGGAGCACCCGGACGGCCTCGAGCATGCCCGGTCCCTGTCATGTCAGCACTCCAGGCCCGACAATGAAGTGTTCCTGGACCGAAAAACTCTTGGCACGTCTGGGTTTGATGTGCTTCACTGCCCTGCAAACGGCCCGATAAGGCTCTACAATGCATGGCTAAGGACGCAAGCAGCATCAGCCCTTGCGGCGATGTTGATCTGGAGGCGCGTGTCATTCGGGACCAATCCTTGCGAGCGATCCGGGATCTGACGAACGTGGCGCTGTCGGTCGTGTCGGCAGAGTTCGAGACGCCTTGGTCGCGCACAGGTCGTTCGAGGATGGCGCCCGAGAAGCTGTTGCGGGCGCTGTTGCGTCAGCCGTTCTGCTTGATCCGCCTGGAGCTCCGGCTGTTGGAGCAGCAAGGGTTCAACCTTCTGTTGCGATGGTTTGCGGGGCTGGGAATCGACGCGCGGGTGTGTGATCCGATCGTGTTCACGGAGAACCGCGAGCGTCCTCTGGCGGGCGTTGTGGGGTCGCTCTTTCTGATGCACCCGGTCTCCTTGACAGCGGTGCAGCGATTGCCGACGCAGGGCCGCTGCTCGGCGGGCGGGACGCAGGTCGAGGCATGGACATCGACCTGGAGCTTCCGGGAGTTTGATGAGGTTCCTGCGGGAGAGGACGACGACGACGGCTGCGGTCGCCATGCCGCCTGCGACCTCCATGGCGCACGGTGGTTGAACGCGACGCATCGCTCGACCATGGATGACGATCGCCGGCTCTGCCGCACGGGGAAGCTCAAGGAGGCGAAGGTCAGCGACATGGGCCAGGCGCTGACGGAGAAGCGCAGCAGGCTGGAGGTTGACAGTCTGGCGAGGCGGGCGACGGGACGGGTGGTATGCCTGGGCGACGAGGTCATGGTGATACGCCGGGAGGAGCCCCACCGGACCGCGAGGGTGGGAGCGGACAAGACCCGCGTGACACGGCGGAGTTCCACAGGATCTGCAAGGCCTTCGACGCCCAGGCGCATGTGGGGCGCAAGGTCGCGGTTCGACGCTCCAGTGTCGGCGAGCGAGGTTCGCGGCACATGGACCGAAGAGACCTTCGGTCGGGTGAGGACGGCAGCGCGCTCCTCGCAGATCCGGCATCGCGGACTGCCGCGGATTGACCGGCAGACCACCCTGGCACGTGCGGCTTGCGACCTGAGCTGTCTGCCGAAGCTCTCGAGGGCTGCAGATGACTGCATGGCGCTCCGTCACGCTGGCGCCGGTGGCTTCCTCAGGGCTTCCCCTTGCGCAGGTCCGCATCGCTGCGTCGAAGTCTGCCGCCTGCGTCCCTGCGAACACATCGAGCCGACCTGGACGGTCATGTCCGAAGCCGTCCATGAGAATCCCGGCCCACCGGGTTCTTCCGCACCTTTCTGAAGGGTAAAATCGAGCCAGGACATGGACATCCCTCCAGCAATCGTCGTCAGTTCCGGGCGCTGTGGTTCGACCATGCTGTCCGATGTTCTGAATTCGCACCCGGACATTCTCAGCATATCCGAGCTGTTCATCCTGCAGGGTCGCGCCCTGTTTCACTTCCGGCGCCTGACCGGCAACGAGATGTGGAACATCATGAGCAAGCAGACAAGGGCCCAGCGCCGGCAACTCGGCGGCCACTCCGAAGCTCTTCTGTACCCGGTCGGCACCCCGCGTGGCCGCTATTCCGGCGCCAGGATACCCCCCATTTCGTGGGTTACGCTTCCGCACATCACCGACAGGCCCGACGACCTGCTCGACGAACTCGAGCCGATGATCCGCTCGCAGCCGCGCCAGTATGCGGCCGATCACTATCGAGCGATGTTTGCCTGGCTACGCCGGAAGTTCGACCGAAGGGTCTGGGTGGAGCGCTCCGGCGGGGCCGGGATGTATGCGCCGAGGTTGGCTGCGATGTTTCCCGAGGCGAAGTTCATCCACCTCTACCGCGACGGGCGCGATACAGCCATGTCAATGAAGAAGCATCCTGTGTTCCGCGAAGCCATGCGCTACATCGTGACCATGAGGAAGTATGGCGTGGATGCATTGAAACCGATGACAGGGGTCTCGGGACATGCGTTCCGAGACTGGGCGATGCTGCGCACGCAACTCCTTGTCTATGTCGTCTTTCTGTTCAGCAGAACCAGAGACCGGGAATTCTCCCTTCCTGAATTCGGGAAGTTCTGGTCGGACATAGTGGAGCTGGCGGATCGGTTTCTCGACACGCTTCCGCCGGAAAGGGTTCTGCGTGTGCGATTCGAGGACATGCAGAGCGAACCGGAAAAGGAGATTGCGCGCTTGGTGCGGTTTCTCGACCCGTCTCTCGAAAATCCGGAATGGGTCAAGGAGGCGGCGCGGATCCCCCGCCCGACACACTCGAAGCTGGGAGACCTCAATCCCGCCGAACGCGCCGCCTTGACCGAAGCATGCCGACCGAGCCTCGAACGTCTCGGTTATGATCTGGGAAAGTCATGAACCCGTCCCGCGCAGCCGGAACTGGCCTGATGGGTGCAGTTCCGTTTTCGATCACGCTGCTGCTTGTGCCACTGGTGATAGCCATGGCGCTGGATTTGCTGCCCGACTTCGTTCCATGGGTCGTTCCATGGGTTATCCTGCCGCTTGTACCCTACATCAAGATCCTGGAGACGCTGTGCAGGAACGATGTTCCGAACCTGGATCGCAGTACGCCGGAGTCCCAGGTGTTCTGGCACATGGCCATCCTCGTCCTGTGGGCAGTACTTTATCCCTTGTTGGTGATGTTCATACTGTGGGCCGTATGCAACATGCCGACCTTGTTGCTCTACGAGCGTCTTGTTCTGCTCGTGTTTTGCGGAATGCTCGGCAGGCTCGTCACCATAACGTCGCATGACCTGATTCACAGGCCCAAAGCATGGATGCGGCGGCTGGCGGCATTCACGATGGGCACAATTGCCATGCCGCATATGCACACGGAGCATGTCTACATGCATCATGCGAATGTCGCAACGCCGCGGGACAAGGAGTCCGCGCGAATGGGACAGAGCTTCTACAGCTACCTCCTTGCGGTACTTCCCCACGTCTACACGGAGGCGATTCGCTTACAGCATCGCCGGTTGGCCCGTCGCGGTCTATCGTTCTGGCACAAGTCGAACCCGGTCTGGTTCTGGACCGCCATGTGGGTCGCCTGGCCCGCCCTGGCGCTTGCTGTGGGAGGATGGGCAGGGCTCGCCGCTTGGCTGTTCATCGTCTTGTTCGCAGCCTGGGGGATCAGAGCCGTCGACTACATGCAACACTATGGCCTGCAACGCATCCTGAGGCCGAATGGCAAGTATGAACGGATCCAGCCGCATCATTCCTGGAATCATTCCAGTGCTTCGAACTATCTGTACTTCTCCATACAGCGGCACTCGGATCATCACGACAAGCCCACCAAGCCGTATCCACTGCTGCACGGTCTTCCCGAGGACAAGGCTCCGAGCCTTCCGTCGCATTACGGTTCGATGATGACGCTGCTGCTTTTTCCAGCTGTCTGGTTCAGGAAAATGAACCCGCTTGTCGACGAGTGGCGCCGCAAGTTCTATCCGGATATCAAGGATTGGCGAGCACTCTCCAGCGAGGCTTACCGTCACCGGCCCGAATCGCTCCCCTTGATCTCGGAGATCATTCAGGGCGCGCCGTGCCTGGCACGATATATGGAGTCCTGTTATCCGCTCATCGACAGTGTAACCAGCCGCGAATTTCAGCAGATTACAGTTCCCGACAACATAGGCATGGGTCCTGACGAGTTGCTCCTTGCTCAGAGGGGCTTGCTGCGGCTCCATTATGGCCATGAGTTCGGCTATAGAGAGATGATGGAGGACATGGACCTTTCGGAGACGGACATCGCCGACGAAATCGCCGAAAATGCGCAGATCTGGTGCAATGACCAAGCTTTCCAGATCGGCGTAAGGATGATGCAGGGGCACGTCCTGGGGCAGGACGCCGGCCGGCCGCTCTCCAACATGGCCGATGCGGCGGTCACTCTGCTGGCGCGGGCCGTTCTCGACGAGTTTGTTGCCCGGCGAGGTCCGGTTTCCGGAGATGGCATTGCTTTTGTGGCCCTTGGAGTGCTCGGTGAACGCCGAGTGAGCTTCGAATCGGAAATCGAGATCATAGCCTTGGCGGATGGCGCATCGGACATCGCCGGGAGTGGTTTCGTCGTGGACGACCACGCCGGCGAGTTCTGCCGCAGATTCAACAAGGTCGCGGCACAGTGGTCGGCCAACAACATGCTTGTCAGGTCGGCTCAGATGCGGCCTCCGGGCAGCGGGAAGCACAATGTGACCGGCGCGCTGGAGCGTTTTGTGAACGCTGACGGAAAGCAGGATGCGGACTATCTGCAGGAACTGGCGTCGGCCAGGGTTGTGTGCGTGACCGGCGACCGTGCGGATGAGTTTGCTGAACGGTTTGAGGAGGCCAGGCGCTCGCTACTCCTCCGGCAGGCCCCGCCGCCGCCCGTTGACGTTCATTCCCCAGTTCCGGACGTGCAAGGGGGGGAGGTGCTCCCTGCGATTCTGGACGGACCGGGCGGTCTGAGCGGTCTCCAGCGAGCAGCGCTCGCGTTGCGTCTGCATGATGGCAAGAGCCATCCGGACATGTTGGGTGAGGATGGTTCGGCGGCTGTTTTCAAGAAGGCCGGAGAACATGGAATTCTCGAATCGCAGGTTGCCGAGGAACTAGCCGAGGCAGCGAGTTTTCTGCTGGGTCTGGAATGCGTCCTGTCGCTTGTGAACGGCGGTCAGGACGGTGAGGCGCAGTGGGAAAGTGGAGTCAAGGCCACCGTGGCCCGGGCATGCGACGCCAGGGATTTCGAGGAAGTCGTTGCCCGGGCGAAGACGGCGGCCTCTCGCATCGCTGCCTGTCCGGCGACGGTTCCCGGCCCCGATGCAGGGGGGGGCAGCTGAAACGGTACCTCTGTTCATCGACTGTCTGTTCCGCGCTGACCCGTGTCCCGGTTCCCCGGTTCTTCACGTTCAGCGCTCCGATGATGCAGAAAGCGAGGCCGGGGCGGCCTCCATCGGTCGAGAGTGGTCCGCGGCGAGAGTTGTGCGCCGGATCAGCCCCCGGGCGTCCTCTTCGTTGCCGCGTTGGCCCGGGCCTCGGCGCTTTCGGCATTCTTGCCGTCGAACAGCAGGGGCATAAGTCTTCTGGCAAGTGGCGGGCATGCACAACAGGACGACGGCGCCGACATGGAGAACCGCTGCTTGCATCGCTGTCTGACGGCGAGTGTGTCGATTGAGGCGGCATCGGCGGCAACGCCAGCCGTCGGATCGACCACGACGACATCGAGGCCAACGACTGCCTGGCGGCGAACCGGTTCGCGGTGATCCAGGGACGGCGCTCCGTCGACCCGGGGTCGCGCTGTTGGTGAACGGTCTCACGGCTCCTGACCATGACCGAGTTGAAGAGCTCCTGCGACGGAATCGCCGCGCTTGACGGCGCGTTCAACCAGAGTCAGGCCTGCAAGGATGAGAGACCTTCCCTGTTCAGGACCGATGCGGCGCTGACGATGTCGGACAGCTGACCGCCAATCTCGAGCGGTTCATGCCCTGCACATCGTGGACAAGCGCCGGGGAAGGACTCTATTGCTCCGGCAGGAGCGTCAGCACCCCCGTGGCCGACTGCAGGACCTCGGCGCGGGTTTGCGGAATGCGCATGTAGTCGCCGTCCCGCCACCGGTGGGTCGTGTTGTCGTAGCGCCAGGACAGGACATTGCCGCTGGCGCCGGTTCCGACGGAGAACACGGAGTTCGAGAGATCGGACAGATCGTACACCGCGCGATAACCGGAACCGTGGTTGGCGGCGAAGGGTGCCTCTTCATTGGCGATGTTGTGCCGCCCGCGATTGACCGTGAAGCCACCACCTCCCGTCTCGATGCGGACATCCGCCAACCGCTTCAGGACCGGAATGCGGCCGAGCAGGATATGGCTGAACACGGCCCGGTGCGCCTCGCCCCAATGCCAGTCCTTCATGTCGTCTCCAAAGCGGCGCGCCAGATCGTCGAGAGCACGTGACAGAGCGGCGGAGACGGTCTGGCCGCACGTCTCGACGGGGGATGTCGTCACATCGTCGCACCATGCCAGACGGCTCGTCAGCATGTGGGCGACCGTGCCCGGCCGCAGGCCGAAAAAAGGCTGGAAGAGGTTGCCGAGCTCATCGGCGTAGAGACCGCGGTTCACCTCTGCGAGCCAGGCAACAAAGATCAGCGGCGCCGCCGATGTGCGCGCCATACGCAAGTCCCAGCCACGAAGCAGGGACAATGCGCGCTTCGCGTTTTCGTCCATTCGGGCGGGTTCGGCGAGCTTCAGCAACAGGGGGACGAGGTCAGCCGCGGCGCCGGAGAACTCGTCGTGCTGCAGCGCCGTTTCCGTTGCAACCGTGCGCGGAGCGACCTGCTCCACGTGCGCCTTGATCCGTTCCGCCCGGTATGGCGGCGGCCAGCGACGGGCGAGGAACCACGGATGGTCGGCAGGGACGATGCGCTGGTTGGCGTGCACGATGAGGCCTGAAGGCGGGTTGAAGGCGCGCGGAAGCGCATCGTACGGCACGAACCCGGCCCAATCCCCTTCGCCGGTCCAGCCGGCGGAGGGGAGCCAACCGTCACCGGCACTGCGTATCGGAACCCGCCCCGACGACAGGAAACCGATGTTCCCATCCGTATCGGCATAGGTAATGCTGACATGAGGAGAATGGAAATTCTCCAGGGAGGACGTGAATTCGTCCCAGTTGCGCGCCCTGTTCAGCCTGAGAAAGGCGAGAATGGTCATGTCATCGTCGCGCAGGAGCGTGGACGAGAATGCGACGACGTGATCCCGCTTCCCGGGATAGTGACCATCGAGGACAGCGAAGTCGGGCGCGAGGTCGGAAACCACCGGGCCGTGGCGCGTTTCCCGGACGATCAGCTCCACGGGTTCCTGCCCCTTCACGGCAATGGTTTCGGTCCGCTCGTCGAACGCGCGCGACCCGCCGGGCGCGTCGTACCGCCCCGGCTCGCCTTCGCTGATGCGTTCCACGAAGAAGTCCTGAAAGTCGCTGCCGGCATTGGTCACGCCCCACGCAATGGTGCCGTTGTGACCCAGAACGAAAACGGGTCCTCCTGGAACCGTTGCGCCCGCCAGACTGAGTCCCGGCGCTTCCATGCGCGCGAGATACCAGAGTCCCGGAGATGTCAGCGCGAGATGAGGGTCGCTGGCCAGTATGGGGAGGCCGCTTGCCGTCCTGCCGCCCGCAACCGCCCACGCATTGGACGCCTGCAACTCCGATTGCGAGCCACCGGACATGGCCCTCCACAGTGATCTCCATTGGGCGGCATGGGGCGCGTGTCCCGCCATCGACCGGGAACGACGGGCGCTGGACAAGGCGCCATTGACGTCCTCGTGGAAAAGGTCGGAGAGTTGCGCGGGAGACAATCTTGCCGCAAGCGCGCCACGAAGGGCTTCATTCTCCCACTCCCAGACCAGGTTGGCCAGTTTGATGCCGCTCCGCGCCAGCGAATCCTTCGGCCGCCACAGTTCCGGTTCGTAACCGAGCAGGACGAATTCGGGCGGCAGCGCGCCGGACCGCGTTGTCAGCCAGGTGTTGATGCCGGCGGAATAGGCATCGAGAACCCCGACCGCATCCTCCGGCAGGCGCGAGAGTATCCGCTCCGCATTCCGCTCCGTCCCGAGCGTCCGCGCCATGCGGTCTATGGAGAGCGTTCGCTCGCCGACGACTTCGGAAAGCGTTCCGTTGCCGATCCGGCGCGCGAAGTCCATCTGGAACATCCGGTCGCGCGCATGCACGTAACCAAGAAGGAAATAGGCATCGTCGACCGTCGCTGCCCGGATATGGGGAATGCCGTTGGCATCGTAGATCACTTCTCCCCGCTCCTGGAGGCCCGGAAGCCGGATCTCTCCGTCGAGTCGCGGCAACGATGTGCGCAGCCAGAACCAGCCCGCTGCGCCTGCAAGGAGGACCGCGACGGCGAGCGCCGCCGGCAGTGCCATCCACAGCCTCGTCCTCCGTCTCATGCGACATCCTTCGGCGATGGTTCCGCCACCCGCATTCGTGCAACAAGGCGCCAGGCAAGGCCAAACGAGAGAGAACCGGCGAGAGCTCTGCCGATCGGCACGGCGCACACCGCCGCAGCCGCGCCAAGCGCGAACGCGACCGGCTCCCCGTCAGGCATTCCCACAAGCAGGACCAGCGCCAGCAGAGTCAGGACGTTCGCCATCCAATCCAGGGCCGTCGTCCAGAAGGAGCGTCCGAAATGGTAGAATACCGGCCTGCAGAGTGCCGCCATGCTTGCCGGGATCATGGCGGCGAAACCGTACAGGGCATAGACATGCACGATGTCCGACGCTTCCGTCGTCAGATCGAACATTCGGGAGATCTGGCCGGACATCGACGCGAACAGCGCCCAGACGGCCATGACGTAGCAGACCGAGAAAACCGCCGCGCTGCGAAGACTGGCGGCGGTCCGGGCGGTGTCGCCAGCGCCGTAGTTCTGCCCCAGAACCGGGTTGAGCGCGATGGTCAGTCCCATGATCCCGCACCCCGCGATCAAGGTGAGACGTGCGAGCAACGCCCACGCGGCGAGGGCGCTGTCCCCAAACGCCGCGACCCACCAGGTTGCCAGCAACCAGATTGCGGGCGTCGCAAGTTCCGACAGCACGGCCGGCCCCGCGATCGCCAGAACGGCCCCGGCGTCGCGAACCGTCTCGAAAATGACGGGAAGCTTCAGAAGACGGTATTTGCGGATGACGAACCCGATGCCGAGCGCCGCACTGATCGCGCGGTCGGCAAGCAACGCCCAGGCGGCTCCCTCCAGGCCCAGGCCGGCCCAGAAAATCAGCGCTGGGCTGACCGCCAGGGCTGCCAGGCTGCCCGAAACGGTCACTGCGACGGATCGGCGCACGTCGCCGGCGCCGCGCAGTATCGCGCCCGTTGCCAGGCTCACCGCCGCCAGGGGGACGGAATACAGAGCGATCTTCAGATAGAGGTCCGCGGCGTCGAAGACCGCGCCGGGCTCCACGAAGGAGGCGAGAGCTCCGCCGCGAAAGATCTGCACCAACCCGACGGCGGCGCACAGAACCGCGAGGGTGACGACCAGGCATGAGGTTGCTTGCCGCGCGGCCAGCGCCTTGTCGCCTGCGCCGAGCGACTGGCTGACCTGCACGGTCGCCGCAGACGCGAAGGCGAGCCCGATGGAAATGACAAGATACTCGATGAATCTCGCGAGTCCGACAGCAGCGATCAACCGCTCGTCGCGCAACAGCGAGATATAGAAGAGGGTCACAAGGTCGGCCAGGAAGATGAACAGCAGAGCCGTCGAAGCGGGTGCGGCCATGCGCAGCAGGTGGCGCCCGACCGGGCCGGTCGTATAGACGCCCTCTGCCGTACTCCGCGCCGCGGAAGCGTCGGTCGGACACGGCGGCGCCGTGCGGTCGCTCATCGGGCGGCCCCGGTTGCGAACTCCCGGGGCCCTCTTTCCGCATGGGCACCGGTCTTCTGGCGTCGTCGGTCCGTCGACATCGGACACTCGTTCCGCGCTCCGGTCCCGCCGCTACTTCGCCGCGCTCTACACGGCGTAGCCGAGCCGCTCCAGGCCCGGCCGGCAGGCCTCAGTCAAGGCGGCCCGCTCCTCTGGATCGAGCCGGGCAAACTTGGACCGGGACGGCTTCGGTACTCCGGCTGCTTCCCGCACCCAATCCTCGTTTTCCAGGTCGCAGGAAACAAACCGGATTATACGATGCAGTTCGCGCTCCGCATGTTGCTGCAAATCTTCGAACCGCACATCCAGGACCTGCTCTGACGGCAAGTTCTGGACGAAGTCCTGAGCTGCTCCTACCATCGAGCTCCATATGGCACCGAAGTGCGCGACCTCCAACCGGTCGGCGGACATGGGGATCGGGAATCGCGACAAGTACTTCAACGGTTGCAGGCGCAGCGCCACGGAATCCCAGAATTCGCCATGTTTCGCTTCAACTCTGAAGGGATCGTATCTTCGCTTCTGGAGCGCGATGACGTAGGGCGCAATTCCTCTGAATGGATGATGCCGAAACATGGAAAGCGCTACATCCCGTCCGTCCCGATGCATGTTGATCACCTTGGCTTCCGGGAACCTGTACATGAGTCTCGATGCGTACATGGAAGACCCGCCAGAGCGTTCCACCCAGACCTTTCGGTCGAATCTCTGACACAACCAATCGAAAAGACTGCGGCAATGGTCTGCAGGGGATTGCCACGGGAAGCTTCGTACAACCGATTCCAGTTCATCGAAAAGCGCTTCGTACTCACGTGTCAAATGAGGAAGCGTCACGCAGAGAACCGGAGGGACAGTCCTTCGTCCAAAACGCGAATCGGGATCGTCGAATGGGTAGAGCAGTTCATCGTAGTCCTCTCGCAGCAGATAACGAACCAGTTGCGGCTGATGGGTAAGGACATGCCACATTCCGTTTCCGCTCATCCGCCAACGACTGAATAGGGCGGTACTGTGAAGGGTGAAGAACTCGGAGATGCTGAGAATGTCCGGATGCAGGTTCAGCATGTTGGACAACATCGTCGACCCGCAACGGCCGGAACTGAGAACGATAACCGGTGGATAGGGCAATCTCCGGGTGGTCATCGAATGCCTGCCGGTCGTCTTGCGGCCCTTCGCCCGCCATGACAACCGGCGGACAAGGGAGTGCGTCCAGTGCAACGCAGGGGGTATCCAGACATCAATCCAGCAACCGAACGACTGCGTCCGCGGCGAGGTCCATCGTCATCGTCGTCGTATCGACCCGCAGTTGGCAAGGAGCATCGATCCCGGTGAAGTTCACGGGATCGTCTCTGCGCACCTTTGCTTCCGCGTGCTTGAATCGATCCTGCAAACGATCCCGGTGACCTGCGCAACCGCGGAGACATTGGCAAAAAGAATGAGATAGCGCCGCTTCGACAACAACGGCTTGCTTGGCCGTCCAGATGACATGGGCGGCGTAATGGCTGGCGGTTGCCAGCGCGCGACCTGACCTCCCCAGCCGTCCTGCTGCTGCCGATGTCGGCGGTTTCGAGCTGTTCGACCAACTCGGAACTGCGCCATCCGGGTATGTCGCCGCCGATCGTCAAGACGTTCTACCCACTCAGTGCGGAAGCAAAAGGCCGCGTCGCCGCGCATCGAACGCTCACCGCCGCGGCCCTGCAGCACTGCAGACACGGTAGCCATCCGTCACGCTCACGCAGTTCGGAAGCGAAACGTGGGACATCGTCGATCCAATTCAAGAAACCGCAACCGCTCACCCCAACCCGACCGAGCGATGCGAGCTTGATACGGCCCGAGGTTAGGCTACGCGCCCCCAGCATGTCAACGGCAATCGAGTTGAGCTTCTTGCAAAATTGTCGATCAGCCGGCCAGTAGCGGCAGCATTCCTGGCGCTGTCCTCGTTGCTGAGTGTTTGGAGTGTTGCGGTCCACCTTAACGAGACCGCTGACGCATTCGCCACCCGAGCATGATCGGCGAAGGGACCGGCTTCTACAATGCCGGGAGGTCCACTCGGCGCTCGGCAGCCGCCCGCCAGGCTGTCAGACGAACCGGGACCACCTCATGCATTGGCGCGTGGAAAAACAACATAATAACAAAGTGTAACGCAACATTCTCCACTACGCCATCACACTGCGCCGAACAAGGTGGGCCGTATGCATCATGAAACATCGCTGAGCTGAAATCCCGGTCCCTGCGTCTGATTTTGCCGCAACCGGCCCGACGTGCCCATGGAACTGCGACGGATTGGCATCTGCGGCCCGTTTCGCCTATTGTGTCGCATGCACGGCCGTCACGCCGACCGGCCGCAACTTCGGGAAAGCCAGCACTACAATGGTTGTCGAAGCGCATCGTGACGGTCCTTCGGCGCTTTCGCCTCCGGACGAGGAGACAGCCGTGCCTCGGGTGCGCCTGGCCCGCGGGGGCGGCCTGTTCCGTGCGTTCGGACGCATCGTGCTTCTGCTGTTCAAGGCGGCCGTCCCGCTGGCCGTGCTCGGCGGCGCCATCATGATCTTTCAGTACATGTTGGCGACGAAGCCGGCCGTCGTTCGCACGCCGGTGGCGGAGAAGGTCTTCTTCGTCGATACCGTGACGGCGCGGAAAAGCGCGGTCACGCCGCAACTGGTGCTCTACGGCACCATCGTCGCCCGGCGACAGGTCGATCTGCGGCCCCTGGTCTCCGGCCAGGTCGTTCGCGTCGCCGGGACATTTGCCGACGGCGGCATCGTGCGCAAGGGCGACCTGTTGGTCGAGATCGATCCGTTCGACTACCGGATCGCGGTGACAGAAGGCAAGGCCCGGCTCGACGAGGCCCGGGCCCGCCTGACCGAGATCGAGGCCGACTTGAAGGGCGAGGAGGCCCTGATCGAACAGGAGCGGGCCCAGGCCGTGCTGCGCCAGCGCGACCTTGCCCGGCACCAGTCGCTGCTCGACCGTGGCGCCGGCACCGAGAAACTTCTCGACGACGCCAAGCTGGCATTGAGCGGTCAGCAGCAGAAGCTGGACGAGCGGATCCGTCGGGCCGCGATCCTGGAAGCACGCCTCGCCCAGCAGCAGGCGGTGATTGCGCGGGCGGAATGGGCGCTCACCCGCGCTGAGAGGAACTTGCGCGACACACGCCTGGTGGCGCCGTTCGATGGCTTCCTGGGCGACATTTCCACCGGGATCGGCAAGAAGGTCGGCGGCAACGACAAGATCGCCCGTCTGACCGACGCCGGCAGTTTCGAGGCGGAATTCCAGGTCAGCGACGCTCAGTACGGACGTCTCGTCCGCGAAGGCCGTGTGGTCGGCCGGCCGGTCTCCGTCGTCTGGCGGACCGGTGGGCGGAGCTTCGTCTTTCCGGCGGCCATCGCTCGGGTCTCCGACCTGGTGTCGAGTGCGAGCGGTGGCGTGAACCTGTTCGCCCGGCTTCGGGCCACCGACACGTCGACCCTGCTGCGGCCGGGCCTGTTCGTCGAAATCGAAATGGCGGACAAGACCTACCGGGATGTCTACCGGCTGCCGGACGACGCACTGCACGAGGATCGCTTCGTCTATGTCGTGGACGGCGACCAGCGCCTGGCCCGCCGCGACGTGACGGTAGCGGGCCGCGTCGGCAACGATATCCTGGTGCACGGGCACGTTGCGGACGGCGAGCGGATCGTGGCGCGCATCTTTCCCGAAATCGGCCAGGGCCTGAAGGTCGACGTTCCGACCGGGTCCGTCCAGAACCGCCGCTAGCGCAGCTGCCGTGACAGCGCCGCAAGACCGCCCGGCCATGCCTGCCCTCCCCTGGCGCTCCGCTGTCGGCTTCGGGCCGCACCAGGTGCACAGCAAGCGCGATCTGATCGGCCTGTTCGCGCATCACCGGACGGCGGCGAACCTGCTCATGGTGCTCATGTTCGTTGCCGGAGCGTTCGGCCTGAACCGGATGACCACCCAGTTCTTTCCCGATTTCGGCATCGATATGGTGCTGGTGACCGTCGCTTGGCCCGGTGCCAGCGCCGGCGATGTCGACGCCAGCATCGTCCAGGCCGTCGAGCGGGAAGTCCGCTTCATCGACAGTGTGAAGGCGGTGAAATCCTCGGCGTTCGAAGGGCGGGCGCTGATCACGGTGGAGTTCGAGGCAGGTTCGGACATGCAGAGCGCGCTCGCGAATGTCGAAACCGCGATCGGCCAGGTGACCACCCTCCCTCAGGATGCCGAGACTCCGACGGTCCGGCGGATCGTCCGATACGATACGTTGTCGCGTATCCTGGTGTCCGGGCCGTACTCGGAATCGGCCCTCAAGGCATACGCCAAGCAGGTTCGCGACGGACTTCTCCGGCGGGGGATCGACAAGATCGACATCGGCGGTGGGCGCGACGAGGAGATTCTGGTTGAAATCAAGCCGGAAACGCTGCGCCGCATGAACCTTACCCTGAATGAGGTGGCGCAGAAAATCCACAAGATCACGCAGGACGTTCCGTCCGGCGATGTCGCGGGCCGGGCGGAACGCCAGCTGCGCAGCGTCGGTGACGTCAAGTCGGCCCGGGAACTCGGCAGGATCGAGATCAAGTCGCTCGCCAGCGGCGAGAAGATCCTGCTGCGCGATATCGCGACGGTGCGCGAGACCTTCGACAGCGACGGACGAACCTACTGGCGGGGCGGCAACCGCGCCATCGAACTGCACGCCAAACGCGCGCCTGCGGACGATGCCCTGATCCTGGCGGACGAGGTCGAGAAGTATCTTGCGGAAATCGGTCCGACCCTGCCGCCGAATCTGAAACTGGAGCGGTTCGACGTTCAGGCGGACCTGGTGCGCAGCCGCATCAACCTGCTGCTCGAGAACGGCGCGACCGGACTGCTGATTGTCCTTGTCGTCCTGTTCCTGTTCCTGAACGGCTGGGTGGCGTTCTGGGTGGCTGCCGGCATCCCGATCTCGCTGGCCGCGACGATGCTGGTGATGTGGGTGTCCGGCCAGTCCGTGAACATGGTCAGCCTGTTCAGCATCATCATGGCGATCGGCATCATCGTCGACGACGCCATCGTCGTCGGCGAGCATTCCGAGGCGCTGCACCGGCAGGGTCATGACCATGCGCTGGCGGCCGAAGCCGGCGCCCGGCGCATGGCGATGCCGGTATTCTGCGCGGCGCTGACAACGATCGCGGCATTTCTGCCGCTGCTGCTGATAACCGATGTCATCGGCTCGATCATCCGGACCATTCCGCTCGTGGTGATCGCCGTGATCGTCGCCAGCCTGGTCGAGTGCTTCCTGGTGTTGCCTGGACACATGCGCCATGCGCTGGCGATCACAGACCGCCGGCGCGGCCTCCCGAGGCGCTGGTTCGCACCGCTGTTCGGCATCCCTCTCGTCTGGCTCTGGCCCTTGATTCCCCCGGTTCTCGCTCTCCGCCTGCTCATCCGGGTCCTGATGACGTTCAAGCGCGGGTTCGATCACGCGTTCGAATTTTTCCGCGAGCGGATGTTCTTCCCGTTCGTCTGCCTCGCGATACGCTGGCGCTACACGACTGTCGCACTTGCGCTCGCCGCCCTGATCGGCGCGGCATCCATC
Organism: Alphaproteobacteria bacterium; assembly: GCA_964291265.2. Lineage (GTDB taxonomy): Bacteria > Pseudomonadota > Alphaproteobacteria > SP197 > SP197 > SP197. The sequence continues at coordinate 4,180,657 of OZ219747.1, read as the reverse complement.
GTCGCAGGCGGGCGCATCAACTTCGTTTTCTTCGCCAATCCGGAGCTGGACAATATCTTTGCCACTGCGGAGTTTTCCGCCGGAACGCCGCGGGAGCACACCCGCACCATGGTCGAAGAGATGGAACAGGCCATGCGTGCCACGGAACGCGACCTGACCGGCGGCAAGAACGGCCTGGTCCTTTTCAGCTACCGCGTGATCGGCTTTCCCATCGGCACTCGGTCGGCTGCCGAATCGCCTATCGAGGGCGACCATGTCGGCAGCATGTTCGTGCAGCTTGTCCCGGCCGACCAGCGTACGATCCAGGCGGACCGGTTCATCGCGGCCTGGAAAGAACGGATCCGCAACATGCCCGGGCTGCAGCAGCTGAAGATCGAGTCGGCGACCGGTGGGCCGCCGGGCCGGGATGTCGACGTCCGCCTGACCGGCGCGTCGTCCTTCGAGCTGAAGAAGGCGGCCGAGGAGCTGAAGCTCGTTCTCAAGACGATTCCGGGCGTCCTGACGACGGAGGACAATCTGCCCTACGGCAAGGTCGAAACGATCCTTGAGCTGTCCCCGCGCGGCCGGGCGCTCGGCTTCACGACGGAAAGCGTCGGCCGGCAGGTCCGCAACACCTTCGAGGGGGCAATCGCCAAACGGTTTGCCCGCGGCGACGAGGAGGTCGTCGTCCGGGTGCGGTTCCCGAAAGACCGGCTGACTTCCGAGGCGCTGCACAGCCTGCATCTTCGCGCGCCCAACGGCAGTTTCGTGCCGCTGGGCGCTGTCGTCAGCATTCGGGAAAGACAGGGCTTCGCCCGGATCAAGAGCGAGGACGGGCTGCGCGAGGTCGCGGTGACGGCGGATCTCAATACCCGCGTCATGACGACCCAGCAGGCGGTCGCCGAAATGAAGGAGTCCGGACTGGACGACATCGCCCGGAAATACGGCGTCGAATACCGCTTTGAGGGGCGCGACAAGGAACAGAGGCGCATCTTCAAGGACACACGGATCGGTGCCGGCATCGGCCTTGCCCTGGTCTTCATCATCCTGGCCTGGGTGTTTGCCGGCTATCTGCGGCCGCTGATCGTCATGTCTGTCATCCCGATGGGTTTCATCGGCGCGGTGCTGGGTCATTACCTGATGGGCTTCGACTTGAGCAGCCTCAGCATGATCGGGTTGATCGGCCTCTCGGGCATCGTGGTCAACAATTCCATCATCCTGGTCATGGTGGTGAAGGAGCGAATGGAGGCCGGCGAACCGGCCTACGAGGCCATCGCGAACGGTTCGCGCGACAGGCTGCGCGCCATCATCCTGACCACGGCGACGACCGTCGGCGGCCTGACGCCCCTCCTGTTCGAGACCGACCTCCAGGCACAGTTCCTGATCCCGATGGCGATTACCCTGGTCTTCGGGCTGATGGTCGCAACCCTTCTGGTCCTGTTCGTCGTGCCGTCCCTGATCGCCATTCAGGCCGATTTCGGGCGTCTCTTCCTGGGCCGAGGCGCCCCCGCCGCCGACGTGCCGGCACCCGCCGAGTGAGGGCTTTCGAGGCCGTCCTGCGCGGCCGCCACGGCGGCGCAGCGGGCTTGCACCATGCGGCCGGCGAGACCTTTCGCCGCCGTGCCTGCGTTTCCCGGCGCCCAGCCGCCGGTTGCGCTGCAACCGACGTGCAGGCAGGAGCGGACTTTCGGGGGAACGGCAGCGAAGACATAACGTAGAAGATCGTGACGACCCAGCCCCATCGGGCGCCCGCACGCCGCCGGCGGCTGGCCGTGAGACCTTCGTGCCAGCGGATGCCGTGTCGCGCTGCGCGGGCGTCGGAGGGCCGCACGGTCTGCGGGGCGTCCCGCCGCGCGGCGTGGAGGGCGAGGGTGCTGACCGGGATCAGCCGCGGCATGCTTCGGCTGGCGGTGGGTGGCGATCGGTGGAGGCCTGCAATGCGCGCATGGCATGGCGGGTGGCGGCGGTGACCGTCAGGCCGCGGTTGTGGCCGCCGGCGGGCGGCGTTCGCGCGTTGCGCAGACGCATGGGGCGGCGCGGGCCGGCTGGCGGCGGCGAGGCCGGCCGGGTTTCCGGGGCGGCGGCGAGACCCCGCATGTCGAGGGGCCGATAGCCGCGGCGGACCTTGCTCCTGGCGACGCGGTCGAGTTCCCGCATCGCCGCCGCGGCGTCCTTGAAATGCTGGCGCTTCACGGCGCCGTCCTGGCCGATCCGGCCCCACTCCCGTACGAGAGTGACGCCGCCGAAGAGATCCGCCTCCAGGGTGAGCGTGTAGTAGCGCCAGACGTTGTCGTCGGCCGCGATCCGGCGGAGATGACAGGGAGCGCTGTGGACGGGTCGGTCGGCGGCCATGGGGAGGTCAAGCGGTTGCTGACAGCCAGTCTAGCACGTCCGGGGTCCATGTGGCGCGGTTGGCGGGCGCAGATTGCACAGGATGAAACCACGGTGCGATCGGGCGCGGCGGCGCCATGACGCTGACAATACTGGTGACCTGCGTTGACTTGCTGGTTGTTCTTGCAATGTTCCCCTGCTATGGTGGCGGCATGAAGGACGGTCTCGTTTTCGACAGTCAGCGCGCGGTATCCGCTCCATGAAGCGCACGGCGTACATCGAGACATCCGTCATCAGCTATCTGACGGCGCGGCCGTCGCGGGACCCTGTCATCGTCGAACGCCAGGAGGTCACGCGTGAATGGTGGCGGGATGCCGGCGCACGGCTGAGGCTTGTCGCGTCACAACTTGTTGTGGCGGAAGCGGCGGCCGACGACCCTGTCGCCGCGCACGCCCGCCTCGATGCGCTCAAGAGCGTTGAACTTCTCGCCGGGCACCCGGATTTCGAACGCCTTGTGACGGCGCTCTTCGAGCGCGGCGCGGTGCCGCGCGAGGCCGGCGCGGATGCCGCCCATATCGCGATCGCCGCCACGAACGGTGTCGATGTGCTGGTGACCTGGAACTTCCGCCATATCGCCAACGCCGGGAAGCGTGCTCGAATTGGTGACGCGTGCATCCGGGCAGGGTATGATCCTCCGGCTATCCGGACGCCGATCGAGCTCCTGGGAGGCCACCATGACGAAACGTCCGCCTGACCCGATCATCGCCGAGTTGTGGGCTGTGCGCGATGCCTACACGGCACGCTTCGATCACGACGTGTCAGCGATGTTCCACGACCTTCGTGCGAGGCAGGAGGCGTCCGGCCGAGAGCACATCAGCTTGCCGCCCCGCCGGCCGCGTCAGACCGCCGGCGACGGGAACGAGCAGTCGTTGACCTCGCTAGGACTGAACGCTCGTCGCGGTGCGGGTCGCTAAGTCGGCCGCGGCGCACCGGGTGCGCCACCGTCTCCGGTGTTGTCGCGATGACCCGCTTCCAGGGTTAGAACCATCCGCGGGAGCAGGCGCCGCATGCCGACGATGCGGGCCGCCGACACGATGGCAATGACCGCGGCGGGCAGCACGACCACAGGGGAGCGAAGCAGCATGTGCACCAGCCGCACGACAATCGACTGGCGCAGGATGGATCTCAAGTCCTGTCTTGTGTCGACATCGGGCACACCTTCGATCGCCTTATATGACCAGGTTTTGTCCCCGTGATGATGCAATCATCCAGTAACTGCCCAGGTCTGATTTCGCCGGGTCATCACGGGAGGTGGATTGCAGGCTCTGGTCTGGTGGCGCCGAGGAGGGGATGTCAGAAGCGCAGTTTTCGGATCAGCTGTATGGGATCGGGGTGGGCCAGTGTTTCGAGGACATTCCAGCCCTGTTTTCGGGCGGTGGAGATGACGGATCGCAGGTTGGCGAAGTCGCATGCGCCCTGCATGGATCGGAAGCCGCCCGAGATTTTCTGGCGCAGCTTGCTCATGCGGAAGTCTTGCTCGGCCTGGTTGTTGGAGAACGGGACTTGCGGGTTGGTGAGGAAGCGCAGGCAGCCGTCCTTGTGCTTCTGAAGGCGGAGCGCGAGGTTGTGGCCGATGCGGCGTTTTCGTCGTCCGCGCTTTCCGGGCTGGAGCGGCGGCCTCTGTTCGTGGGAAGCGATGGCCTGCTCGAGGATCCTGTCCCAGGCTTGCGAGATGCGGGCGAGGAGTGAAGCGGGGATGTCGCGGTCGTTCTTGCGGGCGAAGCGGGCGGCTCTGTTGGCACGGGTGAGGAGCCTGTGCATGGCGGTGGCCCAGTCTTCCTTCTCGATCTCGATCAAGGCCTGGAGTTCGCGCGAGCGATGGGCGTTGCAGGCACCGTGGCGCACGCCCTCGAGAGTGAAGTAAGTGGCCAAGTCGTCATGGATGACGATGCCGTTGAGTGTCTCGTCGATGTGTTTGCGCCCGGTGGCGAGGCGCAGGATGGTGAGCAAGGGGGTGCACAGCACATGGAGCCAGTGGGTCTCGCCGTTGATGCGGATGCCGGTCTCGTCTGTGGTGTTTGACCGGGGCTTGGGTGCGGATGATCTCTGCGACATGATCGAGGAAGCTCTCGAAGCGCCGGGCGGTGCGCCTGCCCATGGCGGCGATGGTGGCGGTTGAGATCCTGACGGCGAAGAGGTCGCTCATGACCTCGGCGACGCGCTTCTCGGGAATGAACTGGGCGTGCAACAGGTAGGTCACCCAGGCGGTGATGCGCGGCCCGTACTGGACCGGGGCGCTCACGCCGTGCGGGAAGGCGGCTGTTGTCACGGCGCCGCAGGCGGCGCAGAGACAGCGATGGGCGCGATGTTCGGTGACCTCGAGGGGCTGCGGCTCGGGCATGTCGAAGACCTGCCGACAAGACGGGTTCTGCGTGACGGTCATCATCCGACAGCGGCGCGCCGCAGCCCTTACAGGCAGACGGAGCATGATCGACGACATGGTCCGGGTTCTCGGCCTGCTTCAGGGTGACTCCCTCGTGACCGCGCTGGCCGCCACTGGGCCTGTCGGACTTGCCGCGCTGGCTCCGGGTGCGCTTCTGTCGGTTTTCGCTCTTCTTCTTCGGACCGTCACTGGCCGGTGGCTTGGAGCTGGTGGAGCTGTCGAGCGCGGCGCTACGCTCGAGTGCATCAATCCGTTCGCGCAAGCCGGTGTTCTCCCGCTCCAGCGCCTCGATCTCCCCGACCAGCGCCGCGCTCAGGCGCAACATCCCCTGGCCCCATTCCCGAAGGGCCTTGACGGCAGTCACGGCGAAGGAGTGTGGACTGAACAGATCCTGCAGGCCCACGAAGGCCTCGTCGTGGGCAGCGAGGTCTGCGCGCCAGCGCGAGACGGTCACGAACCCTCCCCGGCCTCGACGGCCATGATCGCCGCCAGCACGGCCAGACGTTCCCCCGGCGGCATGGCCTCGTAGCGCCGCCCCCAGTTGGCCGCCTTGCGCTTGATGCACTGGCGTGCGGTGAAGTTCCGCCCCGCGTAGCGCGACCAGTGCACCCGGTCGGGGGCAAAGTTGAACCATACCACCTCGGTCCGCACCTGGGCCTGGGTCGTCACCTGCAGCGCCACCCGGCGCCAGCCCGCCAGAAGATCGTCATAGAGCGCTTCACGGGTGGCCCGAGACCATCAACAGCAGGGCAGGCCCTTGAGTAGTCCAAGGAGCGCAACATGGTCCGCCTCCTCGTACTCGAAGCGGTAGCGCTGCGACGAACGCCCAGAAACGGTAACGAAGCCAGGAAGGAGTGAGCACAGTCGTGCACCAACTCCACCGGATAGTCGCACTCAAAGGCCCACAAGCGCACGCTCATCACGGTCAACACCCGATCGAGCGCACAGACGCAGGCTTGCGCTGTTGATGGCTGCATAGAACGGCGGGATTTCGGCGATTTGCCGCGCTTTGTCAGGGTCGTGTTTCTTCCCTGTTGTCAGGTCCTATTGTCACGTCCTGTTGTCGTGGGTTCAGTGTTCGGTTGATTGTCTCACCGAGCGCCGCCCGTCTTTTCCTATTGTCGTTTTGGTCCGGTTCGGGTTGTTCCGTCGGCCTCTGCTTCGGTCTTGGTGACGGTTGCCGGGAGGGTTTCGGTTCCGAGGCACTCGCGGGATCGTCTGTTTTCCCTGTGGTCTGGGCTTCATCAGCGCTCCGCCCCCAAGATGGCTCTCAATGTAGACAGAGTGCGGCGGCATCAGCGCAATCAGCGCCTGGCACAAACCCGGCGTTGCCTTCGATCCGAAGTACCCCAACGGCCGCTCCCCTCATGACAGAGGGCAACTCATAGACTCACCGGCCTATTGAGTCAAGCCGCCCAAGATCAACAACCCGACGACACCAAAACGACACCCAACGCGACCAACGTCAACACAGACTCAGACCTGATGACGAGGTACCTGGGCAGTTACAGAAGATCGCCGTGCTGACGGCGACGGGCAGCGACATGGGGGCAGTGGCGGCCCGGAGTCTGTTGGTCGCCGATTTCCCCAGCAACACCGGGGCCTCGAACCAGTGTCGCCGTGCTCTCGTTCTGTCAGTGTTCGGTCGAAGGGTGACGATGATGAGGACAACAACAGTGGCAAATGCGCATTGCCCCGGGACTCGCCTGCTGTTCGCTCAGTGCTGTCATCGCCCCCATCACCGCGTGACCGAACGCTTGCGGCGAAGAACATCGTCATCGGGCGTTGGCCTCGACCCGATCGAAGTCAACAGTCGGCAGGGATGGGCAGGGCGCACATTCGTTCTATGGCGCGCTCGATGCTCTCGTCCCTGGCAATCGCGGGGTGCGCACGACGCGATCAGCGGACATGATCTCCTGCCTTCAGGTCGAGATCGTTGACCAATGCTCTGGGCAGCCGCACCGCCAGGCTGTTGTCCCATTGCGCCCCCGCATGGATACTCCGGCGACAGGCATCATCTTGTGGATCTCTGAGCACTCTTCATCAGGCTTCCAGTTGAGGTCATCTTCGTGTTGATGGCTGCTCCCCTGATCTCTCCACGGGGGCACAGGCCCTGGTGGTCATGACAGCGAATCCCATCAGCGATGACCGCTGAAACGGCCGGAGAGATCAGGTGGTCAGCAGGGTATCGATCCAGAGGCGGGCGACATCGAGGTAGAGATCGATGTCGGCCCGGGTCATGGCGAAGGAGACCGTCGGGCCGGCGGTGGCGGTGGCCTCCCAGATGCCGCGATTGGCCATGAAGATGCGCCGCGAATCGGTAAGCAGGGTGTCGGCGAGACGCGCCGCTTGGGCGCCGCTTCGGGGTTCTTCACGGTGGTAGAGCCAGCCGGCACGGTTGTGCAGCTGCTGCGCCTTCCAGCCCAGGTTCGCGTCATCGATGATCTTCTGGATACCCCGGGCGAGAAGGGCGCCGAGTTCGGAAGTCCGCTCGTAGCCTTTGCGGGTCATGACCTGGTCGAGACAGGCACGGGCGGCGGCGAACGAGAGCGCATTGCCGTAGAGAGTGCCGCCGACGGCGAGACCGCCGGCATCACTCAGAGGATCGAAGAGATGGCGGTCCATCAGGTCCGCCAGGTGCGCCTCGAAACCGTAGGCGCCGATCGGCACTCCGCCGGCGAAGTTCTTGCCGATGACGACAATGTGCGGGCGGAGGCCAGCGTGCCCTGCCATGCCGCCCCAGGCGAACATGTGGGTGTGGGTCTCGTCGACCACGAGCAGCGTGCCTTGAGCGTCGGCGAGCGCGCGCAGGTCCTGGAGAAATCCGTCACGGGCGAGCACCAGCCCGACATTGGTGAGCGCCGGCTCGACGACGAGGGCGGCCATCCGCCCGCCTGCCAGTTTCCGGCGAACGGCCTCGAGATCGTTGTAGGGAATGATGGTGGTGTGACGGCCATGGTCGTGCGGCAGTCCCCAGGAGGAGACCGACGGCTCATCGTGGGAATAGTCGGCCAGCGTCTCGTCGATGTGACCATGGTAGCTGCCATCAAACATGAGGATGCCGTCGCGCCCCGTGGCAAGACGTGCCAGGCGCAGGGCCTCGGTCATGGCGGACGAAGCGGAAAGCGTGAACTGCCAGTGGCCGAGGGCGAAGCGGCCGGCGAGGTCACCGGCGACCGCCACGGCGTCCTCCGACGGCATGAGGAACTGGGCCCCCGCCATCATCTGTCGCGACACGGCCTCGACGATCCCAGGCACGGCATATCCGGCGGTCGAGGATAGATCGGCCTGGTTGAAGTCGACGTAGCGGTGGCCGTCCACGTCGGTGAAGGTGGCGCCGGATCCCGATTCGACAAAGACCGGTTCGTGATGCTGCAGTCCCCGCATCCATGCCATGGGGACCCCTGACGGCATGAGTTCGCCGGCGCGCCTCACGAGGGCTGCCGACCGTGGTCGCTCCTCGTGAAACCGGGCAGTCTCGCGCTGGATCAATCCGGCAACGGCACAACGCCGGATCCGGCGTTCAGACATTGAAGCGGAAGCAGAAGACATCGCCATCCATCACCCTGTAGTTGCGTCCCTCGCGGCGCATGAGACCCCGTGACCGTGCATCCTGCTCGCTGCCGCAGGCGACGAGATCGCCATGGGTGATGGTCTCGGCACAGATGAAGCCGCGTTCCATGTCGCTGTGGACGGCGCCCGCGGCCTGGGCCGCCGTGGCGCCCTTCGTGACCGACCAGGCGCGTGCCTCCTTCGGTCCTGCGGTGAAGAACGTGATGAGCCCGAGCAGCTCGTGGGCGGCGCGGATGATGCGGTTGAGGCCGGGCTCTCCGAGACCGAGCTCCTCGAAAAAGGCCTTGCGTTCACCGTCACCGGGCAGCTGGGCGAGTTCGGACTCCAGGGAGGCCGCGATGGCGATGGCGCGGCTGCCGTTGCTCTCGGCATGGCGCACGACCTTGCGGACGAGAGGACTGTCGTCGGTCATGGAGTCGTCGTCGACGTTGCACACGTAGAGGGTCGGTCGCGCGGTCAGCAAGTGCAGCATGGCGAATGCTCGTATCTCGCTCGGGGAGAGCTGGACGGCAAGCGCTGGCCTGCCGGCGGCAAGGGACTCGAGCGCCCGTTGCATGAGCGGCAGGATCTCTGCCGCCTCCCTGTCGCCGCCCGCAGCGCGCCTTGACGTCGTCTCGATGCGCCGTTCCAGACTCTCCAGATCCGCCAGCATGAGCTCCGTTTCGATGGTGGCGATGTCACGCAGCGGATCGACGCCGCCATCGACGTGGGCGACATTGCCTCCCTCGAAGCAGCGGACCAGATGGAGGATGGCATCGACTTCGCGGATGCTGGCGAGAAACCGGTTTCCCAAGCCCTCGCCCCGGCTGGCGCCCTTGACGAGACCGGCGATGTCGACGAATTCGACGTGGTTGCGGACACTCCTTGGTGCGTGGCTGATGGCAGCAAGGGTATCGAGACGCTCGTCGGGTACGCTGACGCGCCCGATGTTGGGTTCGATGGTCGAGAACGGGAAGTTGCCGACCTGGGCCGCTGCTGTCGATGTCAGGGCATTGAACAGCGTCGACTTGCCGACATTGGGCAGGCCGACGATACCGCACCTAATGCCGGACATCGCCGTTTCCGGGCTCCGGTTCGACCAGAAGGGCAACCCGGCTCTGGAACCTGTCATCCGCGCCTTCGGCGAGGAATGGCGCGGCGTCGACGATCGCGTCGAGAACACGGTCCACCCGTTGACGTTCCGATGCCGGAAAGTCCTTGAGCACATGTCCGATCACGAGGTCCCTGTGGCCTGGATGATCGACCCCGATCCTCACGCGCCGGTAATCCGGGCCGATGTGGGTGTGAACGCTCCTGATGCCGTTGTGTCCGGCATGGCTGCCTCCCTGTTTCACCCGGACCGTGCCGAGACCCAGGTCGATCTCGTCATGGAGGACGACCACTGCGGACACCGGCAACTGGAAGAAGCGGACAACCTCGCCGAGGGCCCGCCCGGAGTTGTTCATGTAGACGAGGGGCTTGAACAGGAACGTCTTCAGCCCGCCGAGCCGCCCTTCGGCGGCTTCGCCGTGGAAGCGTTTCCGCCAGGCGCCGAACCCGTGTGCCGCCGCTATCCTGTCGACGGCCATGAACCCGACATTGTGGCGCTGGTGCGCGTGCCGGGACCCGGGGTTGCCGAGCCCGGCGAGCAGAAGCATGTGAGGACCGTGCAGGGCGACCGGCTCATGCTCCGGTATCGATGTCTCCCGCACCCACGCCATCCTCGGCGTCAGCTTCCTCGACCTCTTCTCCCTCGACCTCGACAAGATCGCTCGCCACCGTCGGCGCGGCGATCGTGGCGATGGTGAAGTCCCGGTCGTCGATCGTGGGAGCCACTTCAGCCGGCAGGCTGACGGCGCTGATATGAATGCTGTCGCCAATGTCGAGTCCTGCGAGATCGATCTCGATGGTGTCGGGAATGGCGCTGGCCGGACATTGGCACTCGATTTCGTGGCGTACGACATTGAGCACACCTCCACGGCGCAGTCCCTGGCAGTCCTCCTCATTGAGGAAGGTGACGGGAATGTTGACCGTGATGGTCGAGTCTGCGGTGACCGCGAGAAAGTCGACGTGCAGGATGGTGTCCGTGACCGGATGGAGCTGCAGGTCGCGCGCCACCACATCGAGGTCCCGGTCCGCCACCTTCAGACGATACAGCGTGGAGAAGAAAGCCGCGGTTCCGGCTTCCCGGGCCAGCATGTCGTGCGGCACCGAAATGGAAATGTTCTCAAGGCTGGCGCCATAGACCACGCCCGGGACCAGACCATTGCGCCGTGCCTCGCGGGCGGCGCCGGTTCCGGAACGACTGCGCAGCTTGGCTGCGATGGTGGCCTGATTATCCATGTGTTCACACTCCGGGCAGAAATGTCACCTAGTCGAAGAGGCTCGATACCGAGCTTTCCTCGCTGATCCTCTGGACGGCGCTGGCCATGAGTGGAGCCACGGTGATCACCCTCAGTGTCCGGGACGCCAGAACCCTCGGGGTGGGCTCGATCGAATCCGTGATCGTCATGCTGGCGATCTCCGATGCATCAATCCGCTCGACAGCACTTCCAGACAACACGCCGTGAACAATGTACGCGTCAACCCCGGAGGCGCCTGCCTCGAGCAAGGCCGTGGCCGCATTGCACAGTGTGCCTCCTGAATCGACGATATCATCTACAATGATGCAACGCCGGCCGCTGACGTCTCCGATGATGTTCAGCACCTCGGAAACACCGGCACGCTCGCGGCGCTTATCGACGATCGCAAGGTCCGCGTCAAGCCGCTGGGCGATCTGGCGGGCGCGGAAGACACCACCGACGTCGGGGGAGACGATGGTCAGGTTGCTGTCGCCGAGAGTCGCGCGAATATCCTGAACGATGCCGGGAGCGGCGTAGAGGTTGTCGACCGGAATGTCGAAGAATCCCTGGATCTGGCCGGCATGCAGGTCCAGCGTCAGGATGCGGTTGCTGCCGGCTTCGGTGAGGAGGTTGGCCACGAGCTTGGCCGAGATCGGGGTGCGCGAACCGACCTTCCTGTCCTGGCGACCGTATCCGAAGTAGGGGATGACGGCGGTGATGCGCCGCGCGGAGGCGCGGCGCAAGGCATCGATCGTGATCAGCAGTTCCATGACGTGATCGTTTGCCGGGAAGGAGGTCGACTGGATCACGAAGACATCCTCTCCACGCACATTCTCGTGGACCTCGACAAAAACTTCCATGTCGGCGAAGCGCCGGATACTGGCGTTGGCAAGGCTGATGCCGAGATCAGAGGCCATGGCCTCGGCCATCGGCCGGTTGCTGTTGCCGGAAACAAGTTTCATGAAATGTACAGCACCCTCGAATGCCGGGCCCTCATAGCAAAGGGCGTCCGACAGTGTAAGTCCTGTCAGACAAGGCAGATGACGGCGATCTGTCGGCCATAGTCCGGTTCATGCCGGAGCACGCTCCGGCGATAGCTGAAGAAACGCTCTTCCTCGAGGCAGGTGTCGCCGCCCGTCCAGGTGGCATGGCGAATGCCGTTTTGCCAAAGACGATGGAGCACGTAGGCAGGGAGGTCAAAATGGAAGTGACCCGATCGGCGGGCGGTGCGGAAGTACCGCCCGTTGCCGATGTCGTCATCGGTGAATCTCTGGTGAAACTCCGGACCGACCTCATACGATTCCAGGGCGATTGTCGGGCCCACGACGGCAACGATCCGCTCGCGCCTGGCGCCGATGCTGACCATGGAAGCAGTGACGGCATCGGTGATTCCCCGCAAGGCGCCTCCCCAGCCGGCGTGTGCGGCACCGATGATGCCGGCTTCTCCGTCGGCCAGCAGCACGGGCGCACAATCAGCTGTCAGGACGCCGAGCCCCAGACCCGGCTGGCCGGTCACCATGCCGTCAGCCTTGGTGGCGCCTTCGGCTCCGTTCCTGACTATGACAACATCAGCACTGTGGACCTGATAGAGCGTGACGAGGCGGTCCTGCTCCAGGTCGAGGGCACGGGCGACGCGGGCACGGTTCGCGATGACACGCCGCCGGTCATCGCCGGAACCGAGGCTGACATTGAGCGAAGCGTAGAGTCCCTGGCTGGTGCCGCCCCTTCGCTCGAAGAATCCGTGACGCACGCCGGGGCAGCCGGTGAGAAGGGGAGCCGTGATCACCGCTCGAAGCCCGCTGGCGGGATGCATCCGGCGGGAAGCAGCGCCATCACGCGGAAGTCCTCTCCCATGGCATCCGGCGAGGTCAGCCGATGCAGGTCCTGATCGATACGGTCTGCCGTTTCCGGCGTGACGGACTGCTTCAGGCGTTCGGTGCGCGCGGCAATCCCCAGCTCCTTCAGGAAAGCGCCCTGGTACATCGGACCAAAGACCTCCAGACCTTGCGATGTGGCGACTCTTCCGAGAGCGGCAAAATCCACTGCGGCGGCGAGGTCCGCCTTGCCCGGGGTGGCCAGGCGGTCGACCTGCCGGTGGTGCCGGACCGCCTGGAGGGTATCGCGCACCGGCATGCCGGGAGCCGTGAAATCGATCACCAGAATGGCGCCGCCCCCGGCCGCCAGTCTTGCGGCGATGCCTCGCGCGATCCTGTCACGGGCCGGTGAGATCTCGCACACCCGTCCCGTTGGCGCATCAGGCAGGGACGCGGCGAGGCCGCCGGTGTCGGTGCCAAGGACGAATGCGATCGTGTCGTCCTCGACCATGACGAGACGTTCCTGCCAGCCGGCGGTGGTGCGCACGAACTGCCTGACCGGCAGAGCATCGAGAAACTCGTTGGCGATGATGAAGGCCGGCCCATGGAATGGAAGGTCCTCCACGTCGGAACACCACGAGACGGTCCTGCCGGAAAGGGCATCGCATTGCTGGCGGACAAGCCGGTCGCTCGCCTCGACCAGCACGATGTCGAAGGGCTGGGGCCTGCCAGTGGCCGATTCGATGGCGCGCAGGGCATCTGCCATGAGTGTTCCGCTTCCGGGTCCGAGCTCCGCCAGCAGGGCAGGGTGTGGCGCTCCTGCGGCCTGCCAGGCCGCGTAACACCACAGGCCGAGAAGCTCGCCGAACATCTGGCTGATTTCCGGCGCGGTGACGAAATCACCGGCGGCACCGAAGGGTTGTTGGCGGGTGTAGTAGCCGTGATCGGGATCGAGCAGGGAGAGTTCCATGTAGCGCTCGATGGTGATCGGTCCGGTCTCGCCGATTTTCCCGACCAGGGCCGTCATGCGGGACGGCGCGTCATCATGAGGAGCGTGATGCCGGCCGCCGCCATGGGCAGGGACAACAGCTGTCCCATGGTCATGGCTCCGGCGATGAATCCAAGGTGACTGTCCGGTTCCCGGAACATCTCCGCCAGCGACCGGAACACCGCGTAACCCGTCAGAAAGAGGCCGGTCATCAGGCCAGGACGCTCGCGCCAGCCGGGCCGCAGCCAGGCGATCCTCATGATGACGAGGAGTGCCAGCCCCTCCAAAGCCGCCTCGTAAAGTTGACTTGGATGGCGCGGCGTCTCCGGATCTGCCGGAAACATGACCGCCCATGGCACCTCGGTTGCCCGGCCATAGAGTTCGCCGTTGACGAAGTTTGCCAGCCGTCCGAGCAGGAGACCGACGGGCGCCACACACGCCACGATGTCCGAAAGCGCCAGCAGTGGTGTCTGGTGGCGCCGTGCATGGAACACGGCGGCGACAACGACTCCGAGACAGCCTCCATGAAAGGACATGCCTCCCTGCCACAGGGCGAAGGCTTCCAGCGGATGGTTCACGAACCATGCGGGCTGATAGACCAGGACATAGCCAAGGCGTCCGCCGATTATGATGCCCAGTGTTGCCCAGAGCAGGAAGTCATCGACAGCGGTGCGCGGGACGGGTCCGGGGGACGAGCGGGCCAGCACGATGGCGTAGCGCCAGCCCAGCAGGATCCCGACGATGTAGGCAAGAGCATACCATCTGATGGCAAGGGGGCCGATCTCGATCAGGGTGGCATCGATGGCTGGAAAGGCGATGGCGAGCATGGGCGGCACCCGGAGACACCCGAACATAAGGCGCAGAACGTGCCGGAGTCCACTGCCGGAAAGTCTGGATTTGCCGGCCGGATACGGCAACCATGGGATCATCGGAAGGCAGCCTGGAGGTTCGCCATGCAGACAGACAACAGGATCCTCGACGACTTGGCGCGTGTTCTGTCGGGGGCACTCAGCGTCGCCGGTGGCGCAAGGGCCGAGATGCGTCAGCGCGCCCGCCAGCATGCCGAACTTTTGCTGGCGCGCATGGATCTCGTGCGCCGCGAGGAGTTCGAGGTGGTCCGTGACATGGCGGCCCTGGCGCGCGAGGAGAACGAGCGGCTTTCCGAGCGCATCAAGGCACTCGAGAGTGCGTTCGAGCGCAAGCGGCGCGCCTGAAGCGCTCGTCGACTTCTTGCCAGCGTCACCGCAGTTTGGCAGTTTGTCGGCGATTCCGCCATCTCCTGACCTTCGCTCTGGTAGGGCCTTCATGTGACAAGTCTTCAGGAACGCCCCGGCAAGCCGGATCAGCATGCGCTCGATCCGGTCGAACGGTTCATCGCCTACCACGGCTGGACACACGAGCGGGTCAACGACAACGAACTGGCGGTCGAGATCGCAGGCCGCTGGTGTGTCTACCGCATCTGGTTCGGCTGGGAGGAGGAACTGGCCTGCATCATGATGTCATGTGCCCTCGACATGCAGGTGCCCGAAGCCAGCATCAAGTCGGTTCACTCACTTCTCGCCTTCGTGAACGAGCGCCTGTGGGTCGGTCATTTCGACGTGTTCGCCGACGAGAACGTGCCGACATTTCGCCAGGCCATTCTGCTCAACGGGCAAGGCTATCCCACCGAGGAACTCCTGGGCGACGTGATCGACATCACCATTTCGGAATGTGAGCGGTTCTATCCCGCCTTCCAGTACGTGATCTGGCAGGACAAGTCCGCCGAGGAGGCAGTGCAGGCGGCGATCATCGATCCCGTCGGCGAGGCCTGAGCGATGACGTTGCCGGCGCCGGTCCTGCTGCTCGGGTGTGGCAGGATGGGCAGCGCCATGCTGTCGGGCTGGGTGAACCGGAGCGTGGCTCCGGGTGCCATCCTTGTGGTGGAACCCGACACGGCGGCGGCCGGGGAGGCGCGGCGGTGCCACGGCGTCGAGGTTGCAGACGCGGTGCCGCCGGGTCTGCGACCGGCTGTGGTCGTCTTTGCCGTCAAGCCACAGGTCATGGAGGACGTCGCCGGATCACTTGGTGACGCGCTTGACCGACGCCCGCTCGTTGTCTCCATTGCCGCCGGCAAGTCGCTCGCCTGGTTCGAACGGCATCTCGGACCCATGGTACCGGTGGTCCGCACCATGCCCAATACGCCGGCGGCCATCGGCAGGGGAATCACCGCCCTGGTGGCGAACAGCCACGTGACGCGCGAATCGAGGGGAACGGCCGAATCCTTGCTGGCAAGCGTCGGGGAGACCATCTGGCTGGACGATGAATCGCTCATGGATGCCGTGACGGCACTCTCCGGCGGTGGTCCGGCCTATGTCTTTCTTCTCATCGAGACCCTGACCCGCGCCGGTGTCGCGAACGGCCTGCCCGAAGCGGTTGCCTCAAGACTGGCTCTCCACACGGTCGCCGGCGCAGGCGAACTGGCGCTGCAGGCCAAGGAGACTCCGGCCCAGCTGCGGCGCAATGTCTCGAGTCCCGGAGGCACGACGCTTGAAGCCCTTAGCGTTCTCATGGCCGAGGACGGCATGCAGTCGTTGTTCGACCGGGCTGTCGCTGCAGCCACCCGGCGTTCCAGGGAACTCGGCCGGCAGTGACTCGGCAGTTCCGGTTTGCCACGTCATGGATGACGGACTAGTCTCGGTGCATGTGAAGGCGGGAAGGAGAATGGCCAGAAAAGCGGACGTTTCCGATGTCCTCCTCGACGCCGCCCTGGACCTGGCGGCAACGGCAGGCTGGCGCGATTTCACCATGCGTGACCTTGCCGAGGCCAGCGGTGTCTCGCTGGCGGAACTCCATGCCGTCTATCCGACACGCAACGCCATACTGAAGGCGTTTTCCGCCCGAATCGATGCGGCGGTGCTGTCCGGCGACACCGGCGACCTTGGCGATGAATCGCCAAGGGATCGACTGTTCGATGTCATCATGCGCCGGCTCGATGTGCTTTCGGCTCACCGCAAGGCGGCCTGGTCCATCATTCGTGCTTCACGGGGGAACCCGGCGTCGGCCCTTCAGGGCTTCTGTCTGACACAGGCTTCGATGCGTTGGATGCTGGAGGCGGCGGGGATCGATTCCGGAGGTCCGGCCGGCGCCCTGCGTACGAAGGGTCTCATGCTGGTCTGGCTCGATGTGCTTCGCGTCTGGCAGTTCGATGAGAGCGACGACATGGCGCGCACCATGGCCCATCTCGACAAGAGACTGGTCTTGGCCGAACGTCTGCAGAATTTCGCCTGGCGCACGCCGGGTCCGGAACCAGAAGAGGCCGGTGCGTGAGCCCGCCCGTCATTCCGTTCGACGCCTTTCTCGATGTCGACATCCGGGCAGGCACCGTGGTCCGGGCCGAACCCTTTCCCGAGGCCCGCAGGCCGGCCCTGAAGCTCTGGATCGACTTCGGAGAGAAGATCGGCACGCGCAGGAGTTCGGCGCAGATCACCGACCGCTACACGGCGGATGATCTTGTCGGCCGCCAGGTGGCGGCCGTGGTCAACTTCGCTCCGCGCCAGATCGGTCCCTTCATGTCGGAGGTCCTCACCCTGGGGTTTGCCGATCATGACGACGCCATCGTGCTCATCTCTCCTGACAGCAGCGTCCCCGACGGCGCCCGCCTCGGGTAGGGCGTCCTACAACCAGCCGTTCTTCCGCAAAGCCGGCTGGAAGGAACGGCTCACCGGCACCCTGGCACCGTTGCTGAGTTCGAGGAAGATGCGCCCCTCACGCCGCACCACGCGATTGACAGCACCGCGCGCCACCCAGTGGGAACGATGGACCTGCATGCCGTCGAGGCCCTCGACCTCGCGCAGGGCATCGCGGAAACGCAAGAGTACGAGTTCGCTTCCCCCCGGAGTCGCCGCCTCGACGTAGTGGTCCTGCATGTGAAGATGAAGCAGGTCCTCGCCCAGGCGGGTCGGCAGGCGTGACAGGAAGGGCGCGCGGCGTGGCGGCGGCGGCGTGACGCTCTCCTCGGGCACCTGCAGGGGCAGTTCGACGAGTTGCCAGGAAAGGAACGCCAGTACGAGGTAGACCACCACCACACAGGCGTAGAGCCATGCCAGCATGGCCGCCGAGGCGGAGGTGCCGGCGAGTCCCCACTCGAGCATCCACACGAGGCCGGTGCCGGGCAGGGCGGCGATCGCCGAGCCCGCCGCAATCCCGGCAAGAGCGGGCCTGCCTGCCTTCTGGAAGAGGCGAATGGCGAAGGGAACCGTGGTCATGGCAATCAGCCAGTTGCCGGCAATCGCCGCGGCCCAGTAGGCCACCAGGATTCCCGGTTCGAGACGGGTGGCCGTGCCGAAGGGGGCCAGCCACGAGAAAACGGCGATCGACAGCACCACGGCGACGAGATGGCGACGCAGGCGCCGTGTCGATACGCGTGACGCGAACGGCAACGTGACATTCATCGGCGAAGGATCCCAAGCCTTTTGCGCAGTGGCGATTGAAGCTCTGCACGACCGTGCCGAATTGGCGTCAGCGTTTCAACCGACCGGTAGCCATTCATCATGAAACGACTGACGACACTCACCCTTGCGATCCTTGGTATCCATGCCTCCGCTCTCGCGGGTGAACTGGCGATCGACGTGACCGGAATCCGCTTCGATGACGGACGCGTTCTCTTGACCCTGCACCAGGAGCGTGCCGACCTCAGCTTCCACAGATGACCGGGGCGCCGTGGCAGGCGTCTGGATCAATGCGGTCGCAGGCACGTTCAGCTTGGTGTTCCGGGACCCTGCTGACGGGCGCCATGCCGTTTTCGCCATGCATGACGAGAATGACGATGGTGCGCTCGATTCCAGTCTCCTGGTGTCAGGTCGAGGAACACCTGTCCATCCCCTTCTCACGTGCAGCGAAGGAGGATGACGGCTGGCTGATCGCTTCCTTCCTCGACGGTTCGACGGCGGGCCTGGCCGTGTTTGACGCAAGGAGTGCGGCGGATGGTCCGCTGGCGCGGGCATGGCTGCCACTCTCCCTGCCACGCGGATTCAACGGGCAATTCAGCCCTGCGTGACCGCTGACACCCGAAGGCCGGGTCAGTCGCACGGCAGCGTGATCCGGACCCTGAGGCCGCCGGGAGGTGAGCCGGCGAGAACGATGTCGCCGCCGTGGCCCTTGACGACATCGCTTGCGATAGCGAGGCCCAGTCCCCCGCCACCCAGATTGGGGTCACGGGAGGAGTCGAGCCTGACAAAGGGCTGAAGGGCCTCCTGCCGGGAGGCTTCGGGGATACCCGGGCCGTCATCGTCAAGGGTGATGATGATGGACCCGTCTCCGGAGCGCCCTTCGAGAACGACCCGGTGTCCGTATCGGCAGGCGTTGTCGACGATGTTGGTGAGGCAGCGTTTCATGGCGCCTTGCCGGCCCTCAAACGGCAGGGGTTCCGTCACTCGGACCTCGACGGGCAATGGCGCCTCCGATGCCACCTCGCGGATCACTGCAGCGAGATCGAATGCCCCGGAAGCCTCCTCGCCCTGGCCCCTGGCAAAGGCGAGGTAGATATCGACCATGTGCTCCATGTCCTCGATGTCGCGCTTCAGGTTCGCCACCTCCTCGGTATCGCCCATGAGGGCGAGTTCGAGTTTCATGCGCGTCAGGGGGCTGCGCAGATCGTGGCTGACCGAGGCCAGCATGAGCGTACGCTGCTGGATCTGCCGGCGGATCCGTTCGCGCATGGCCAGAAATGCATGGGCCGCCCGACGCACCTCGGCCGCGCCGGAGGGTCTGAAACTGACGTCGATGATCCCACGCCCGAACTGTTCGGCAGCCTTCGCGAGGCGGTTGATCGGGCGGATCTGCTGGCGCACGAAGTAGGCGGCGACGAGGGTCAGCGCCAAGGATGTACCGAGCATCCAGTAGATGAAGAGGTCTGTTGTTCGGCTTTCCATGCGCTTCTTCGGAATGGTGATCATCAACAGGCCTTCCGGCAACTCGATGCTGACGATGGCGTCGGATGACGGGGTGGTGTCGATGGCAAAGGGCACGGCAAGCATGTCGCCCAGCGCGTGCTCGAGATGTCTTTCGGCCCGCGTCTGGCGTTCGGCGCTGAGGTGTCCGGGTAGTCCGTCACCGGGAACGAAGCGCGAGGAAAACCGGAAGAAGCTGTTGCCGAAGGCGAGAGCCTCGTCGATCTCGCGATGGGTGTACGTCCACATCAGGGCATTGATCTCGCCGGCCACGGCGGAGGTGAGGTAGCGCGTGACGTTCTCCCAGTGCCTCTCGTAGAAGACGATGGCGAGGACGATCTGGAGGATGACGATCGGCACCAGGACGATGAGCAGGGAGCGGATGAAAATCGACTTGGGGAGCCAGCGCCTCATGGCGTGATCAGGACGTAGCCCTTGCCGCGGATCGTCCTGAGATACTGCGGCTCGCCGGGATTGCGCTCGATCTTGCGCCGCAGGCGGGACACCTGCACGTCGATCGAGCGTTCGGCGGTGGCGGCCTTCTGGGCCAGCCGGAAACGCGAAAGCGTGACACCCGGTGATCCGGCGAAGACCCCGAGCAGGGACGATTCCGCGTCGGTGAGGGGCACCGGATGCCCACCGCAGGAGAGTTCCAGACGGCGCCGGTCGAAGGAGAAGGGTCCGAAGCAAAGGACCCCGGTCTCTTCAGGAGGTGGCGGGACGAGGCGCAGGGCGTTGCGCATGCGCAGGACGAGTTCGCGTGGCTCGAATGGCTTGGAGAGATAGTCGTCTGCGCCGACTTCGAGTCCGGCCACGCGGTCGTCGGCCATGTCGCGGGCGGTGAGCATGATGATCGGAGTGCCGGCTCCTTGCCTGATTCGGCGGGTGAAACTCATGCCGTCCTCGCCGGGCATCATGACATCGACGATCAGGAGATCGAAGACGAGCGACTTCATCTTGGCCTCGGCGTCGGCGGCATTGCCTGCCGTGCTCACCAGGAATCCCTGGGCCATGAGATATTTCTGCAGACGTGTCCTCAAGCGCCGGTCATCATCGACAACGAGGATATGGGGACCGTCGGGGTTCATCACCTGCCATCATCGTCGATGATGCCGCCGAGCACGCGGCGGTATCCGGCGACCGCTTCGGGCCCCGCCTCCCGCCACGCCTTGGCGATACGGGCACGCTGGTCGGCCGTGAGCTCGGCCTCGAGCTCGATTCCCCGTTCGGTAAGGTAGAGAAGGCGCCGCCGGCGGTCTTCCCGGCAGTGCCGCTGCTCGACGAATCCCTTGGCCACGACCTTGCGGAGCACCCGCGCCAGACTCTGCTTGGTGATCTTCAGGATGGCGAGAAGGTCCTTGACGGTCATTCCCGGGTGACGGCCGACGAAGTAGATGACCCGGTGATGGGCGCGCCCCAGACCGTGTTCGGCGAGAATCGCATCGGGCCGGGCCGTGAAGTCGCGGTAGGCAAAGTACAACATCTCGATCCCTTCGCGCAGGTCGGCATCGCGCAGGAACAGGGGATTCGATCCGCGTGTTATGTCAGCCATATTGACATATATGATGAACCGTTCTACCCGGGCAAGGGGTTGCACGACAGGCGGCCGGATATTCCTGAAACATGAGGAGCCATGGCTGAACTCATTCCGTTCGATGACAGGGACGGCACGATCTGGTTCGACGGAAGGCTGATCGACTGGCGAGATGCCAGGCTCCATGTCCTGACCCACGGACTCCACTACGCGAGCAGCGTATTCGAGGGCGAACGTTGCTACGGCGGCAGGATCTTTCATGCGCGCGAGCATGGAAAGCGTCTTCTGCGCTCCGCCAACATCATGGGGTTTGACCTGCCGTATTCGCTCGAGACCCTGGAGGCAGCCCGCTACGAGGTGCTCCGCGCCAACGGTATCGTCGATGGCTACGTGCGGCCGGTGGCCTGGCGCGGCAGCGAGATGATGGGTGTGTCGGCCCAGCAGAACACCATCCACGTGGCGATTGCCGCATGGAAGTGGCCGAACTACTTCTCCGAGGAGGCGCGCATGCGCGGCATCCGCCTCGCCGTTTCCGAATGGCGGCGTCCGGCCCCCGATACCGCGCCGGTCCACGCCAAGGCCGCCGGCCTCTACATGATCTGCACGCTTGCCAAGCACAAGGCCGAGCGCGAGGGATACGACGATGCGCTGATGTACGATTACCGAGGATTTCTGGCCGAAGCGACCGGCGCCAACCTGTTCCTGGTGATCGATGACAAGATCCACACCCCGACGCCCGACTGTTTTCTGGACGGCATCACCCGCCGTTCAGTGATCGCCCTGGCGCGCCGCCAGGGAATCGAGGTCGTCGAACGCCACCTCACCGACGACGATCTGGCGCGGACGACTGAGGTCTTCATCACGGGCACGGCTGCCGAGGTCACGCCGGTCGGCCAGATCGGCGACCTGCATTTCCAGCCAGGCCGCATCTGCCGCACCCTCATGCAGGATTTCGGCGCCGAAGTCAGAAATCCCTGACAGGACGCATCGACGCTCGAGCGTGGCTTTCACCTGCCTGACCAGGCCGTCGAAGACCTCGACGCCCGTCATCTCGAAGTCGGCAGCATTCCCGAACTCTGCAAGGCCAAGGCCCAAGCGGTCCGACCAACCTCCGCGGAGATCGTTCGATCCCCGCACCCCGCTCCCCCGTGCTTGCTCGAGCAGGGGAGCGGAATCTCCCTGCAACCATGGACCGGGTTCTCTCCCACAGTCGGGGTTGTCCACATCCTGCCGCCCCCAACCGCCGTGGATGACGTCATGCTCACGGGGACAAGACCCGGCCATGCAAGGTCAGGGTGTCTGAAAACAGTCCTGATCGGTTTACCGTGCCGGCCGCGTCGTCTATATTCACTGATCACGCTGCGAAAGCGGTGATGACGGTTCACGACAAGGGGGGATGGAGAGATGAAGGCCTTACGAGCTGGTTTGGTCTCGGCCTGTGTGGCGCTCGCAGCACTGACCGCGGCAGACGCAATGGCGCAAGACAGTCACGTCGTGTGGCACGACGATGGTTCAGTCGACCTGATCATGGAGGACGGCGCCGTCATCAAGACCTCGCGGGATGAACTTGGCACCCTCTTCGGGCCCGGCGAAGCGCCGTTCGAGGGCACTACGATCACCGTGCTCACCCTCGATTCGGGTCCGCGGGGCGGGATCTCGGGGCCGATCTTCAGTTTCCGCCCGATCTGGGAGGAGCTCTCCGGCGGCAAGCTTGAGATCGCGCTCACGCCGATCACCGACCTTTACGCCAAGATGATGCTCGACCTGCGTCAGGGCACCGGCCTCTACGACGGGATCATCGTCGGGGCCTTCTTCTACGGCGATCTGATCGCCGGCGATTACATGCTTCCCATCGAGGAGTACATGGAGAGCGGCGAGCATCCGCAGTGGACCTATGATTCCATGCCGGACTCGCTCAAGACCCTGCACACTTGGGGAGACGTGGGCTACGGCGTGCTCAACGACGCCGACGGCCAGGTGCTCTATTACCGGCGCGACGTGCTTAACGATCCCGAGCACCAAGCCGCGTTCAAGGCAGAGAAGGGCTACGACATGCCTGTCCCGCCGCAGACCTGGCAGCAGCTCCTCGATATCTCGCAGTACTTCAACGGAAAGAACTGGGATGCCAACGACGACGAGGCTGATAGCGGCACCGTGCTGCACCTGAAGGTGGGCGAGCAGGGGCACTATCACTTCCAGTCGCTGTCCGCGTCCTTCGCCATGACGCCGGGCGAGGCGGTCACCCAGCACCACAACGTCTACTGGTTCGACCCCACCGACATGGCTCCGATGATCGACAGTCCCGGCCATGTCGCCGCACTCGAGTTCCTGCAGGAGCTGCACCTGACGGGCCCCGAGGCGCAGGTGGGCTGGAGTCTCGGCGAGGCCTGGGACTACTTCCTGCGCGGCAAGTCGGTGTTCGTGTTCAGCTGGGGCGACGTGGGCTCGCTCTGCCAGGACGAGTCGCGGTCCAAGATCAAGGGCATCTGCGGTTCGGCCATCCTGCCGTCATCAGACAAGTACTGGGATCACGAGAACGAGACCTGGGTCGAGACCGACAATCCCCAACGCGTCGGCAACACCACAGGCGGCTCATGGCACGGCGTGATCTCGGCGTTCTCGGAGAACCCGGACGCCGCCTACTCGTTCCTCTCGCTGATGGCGATCAAGCCGTCGTCGAACTGGGGCGCGTATCACGGCTGGACCGGTGTCGATCCGGGATACTACTACCAGTTTCTGGAGCCCCTGGGTGAGGCGAAGATCGAGGACTACGTGGCCGCTGGCTGGAATGCCGAAGATGTCGCCGAGTACACGCAGGCCTACTACGACAACTTCACCGCACCGACGACCCTCACCTATCTCAGGATTGAGGGTGCGCCCGAGTACTGGGACATCATGGACAAGAACCTGTCCGCTGCCATGAGCGGCCAGAAGACGGCTCAGGAGGCTCTCTCCGATACCGCTGCGACCTGGGAGGAGATCACGGACCGTCTCGGCCGTGACAAGCTTCTCAAGCAGTATCAGGAGGCCATCGGTTACGGCAGATAGGGTCATCGACCGGGGCGCAGGGCGGTCGCATCCAAGTCGCGCCTGCCCTGCGTCCCACTGCACCCCACCTTGTTCAGTGAGCCCTAGCCGACCATGATCCGCTGGACCAAGCCGGTCAAGTTCGTCTTTTTGCTGCCGGCGGTGTTCTGGGTGCTGGTGTTCACGGTCTTCCCGCTCGGCTACTCGCTCTACATCAGCTTCCACGACGTCGACCGCCAGGTGGTGGTCACCGGGCGCGAGAAGGTTCCGGTGCTCGACGAGACCGGTGAACCCGTGCTCAAGACGAACGGCGAGGTGCGCACCAAGACCCTGGTGCACCGGGAGCTTCAGACCACCTTCAGCTGGAACGGCTTCGCCAGTTTCATCCGCGCCTTCGGCGACGAGGAGGTGGGCTCCGCGGTCAAGGTTACCGCGATCTTCGTGTTCACGGCGGTGACGCTTGAGATTGTCCTGGGGTTCCTGCTCGCCTTCCTCTTCCACCGGTATGTATTCGGGCGAGCGGTCTTGCGAACAATCATGATATTGCCGATTTTCGCGACTCCGATCGCGGTCGGGTACCTGTTCTTTACAGTGTTCTACGAGATCGGCGGTCCGCTCGAATTCATGGGCATTCCATGGCTGTCGCACCCGGATTGGGCCCTCGTCTCGGTCATACTTGTCGACATATGGCAATGGACGCCGTTCTGCTTTCTTGTGTTCCTCGCCGGGCTCCAGAGCATTCCCGACGATCTTGTGGAGTGTGCGCGATTGGACAGCAGCTCGGCATGGGATCTGTGGCGCATCGTCGTGATCCCGATGCTGCAGCCGGTCATCATCATCGTGCTGCTGCTGCGACTGGCGGAGGCGGTCAAGCTCTTCGACATCATCGCGACGCTGACCAAGGGCGGGCCCGGCATCGCTACCCAGTCGTACAGCTACCTGGCGTTCACGCGCAGCTTCAAGCTCAACGATTTCGGCTACGCGTCGGCCATGGCCTACCTGCTGCTGATCGTCGTGATGATCATCGTCACGCTCTTCTTCCGCCGCCTGAGGCAGACCTATGCTTAGCGGCCTGGGCAAGTCGCTGTTCGGGCGGCTCACCGGGCCCTCTCAGGCGCGGGCCAGGCGGAAGCGGTTCTGGTTCGCCGATGCCGGCTTCTCGATCATTGCAATCGTCGTCGCGCTGATCTTCTTCTTCCCCATATACTGGGCGGTCTCCAACAGCCTGCGGACCCCGGCCGAGACCTTCACCGTGGCCGGCCTCGGCGTCCCCTTCCTCGACTTCACGCCGACACTCGAGAACTGGATATCGCAGATTTCGACGCCGGAGGCCTCCAACGCCTTCGGCAACAGCCTGATCATCTCCGTCTGCTCGGTGCTTATTGCGCTCGTCCTCGGCCTGCCGGCGGCCTATGCGCTGGCGCGCTTCCGCTTCAAGCGGATCAAGAACAAGGACCTCACGATCTGGTTCCTGTCGCAGCGGGTGCTGCCGCCCGTGGCGACCGCGGTACCCTTTTTCATCGTCTTCTCCTCTCTCGACATGCTGGACACCCATGCCGCGCTGATCCTGGTCAACGCCACCTTCATCCTGCCCTTCGTGGTGGTGATCGTGCGCCAGACCTTCCAGGACCTGCCGATCGAGCTGGAGGAGGCGGCGCTGGTGGACGGCGGCTCGCATTTCGTTGCGTTCTTCCGCGTGGCAATCCCGCTTGCGCTGCCGGCGATCGCGGCGTCCGCGCTGATCATGTTCGCGTTCGCCTGGAACGAGTATCTGTTCGCGGTGATCCTGACCATCAAGGAATCGGCGACCATGCCGGTCCATATCGCGGGCGGCGTGGATTCGCGCGGCGTGCAGTTCTGGTTCGTGGCGGTGCGCTCGCTCATCGCTATGATCCCGCCCGTTCTGATTGCGCTGTTCGCGCAGCGCTACATCGTGCGTGGGCTTACACTCGGTGCGGTCAAGGGCTGATGGGCCATGCCTCGGACCGACGAGAGACGTCGCGGGAGGAAGAGGACTTGAGCCCGCTGTTCCGCTCTGCAGTGTGATCCGCCCGATACAGCCCGAGGGCTGGGATGGTTTGTGGTCACCATGTGGGAACCCGTCGTTCGGAGTCCGGAAGATGACGATGGCACGTCCGCTGGCGAGGTCCTTGAGAATCCCTTCACCGATGAGGACGCGATGAGGGGCATGCGCGACGACCTGTCGATCCTCCAGGCGGAGTGTGCGCTCACACAGGTGTTTGACCGTCCTCTTCACGGCCGGATCCTGTTCGAGGAGATCATGCGCCAGAACCTCGACATCGGCCGTCCCGACCCTGTGCAGTTGATCTTCAACCGCCGTATCACACGGCGGGCCACCTCGCGGTTCAGAATCCGCGTCATCACCGACGGCGTACAGCCGTCGCTGCATGTGGATGACAGGCATTCGCGTATCAAGCAGTCCTTCAAGGAAGGCCGTGCCCTGCGAACGCAGAAGGTGATCAACAACACGTATGACTTCGGCATCAAGCGCAGACTGATCAACCTCGATGACCTCAAGGAGGTCGGCTTCCACGCCACCCGACGTCTTCTCGACGTCCAACGCATCAGTCACGACTGTCCGATCGGAGCAGCCACCTTCGATGCCCTGCATCAACCTGTCGTCGTCGACGAACGTCGGGTATCCGCCCTGCGCTTCGGTGATCCACGCATCCAGGCGGTGCTCGCAGCCATCCTGTTGCATGTCTTCCTCCCCATGGGCTTCAACAATCGCCAGATGAGACAAGGCCGTTGCCGACCTCCTGTCGACCGACACCTATGGCTCACGTCAGGCCACCCATGATCTGCGGCGCCTGCGCCTGCGGGGCCTCATCGAGAGGATACCGTCATCCCATCGCTGTCGTCTGACGTGCGCCGGGCAGGGGACCGCTCCTGCCTGTTGCCGCATCCATCGGCGGACACTCAGC
Source organism: Alphaproteobacteria bacterium (assembly GCA_964291265.2). Lineage (GTDB taxonomy): Bacteria > Pseudomonadota > Alphaproteobacteria > SP197 > SP197 > SP197. The sequence continues at coordinate 4,153,775 of OZ219747.1, read as the reverse complement.
CCTGCCCTGGCGGCGGCCTTCGATGACAAGGTGCCATCCAGGCTCGGACGCATCCTCCACTCGCTCGACCACGAGGTCAGCAAACTCCGGGAGGGACAGACCCTTGCCGCCTGATGAAAACTTGGCTCATCTGTGCATTGTTGGCTTCATTCAAGGAGTCTGAGGCTTGGAATTTGGGAGGCAGTCATGGCATCGGTATCGGTCCGCGAGATCCACAAGTCCTTCGATGACACGGCCGTGATCCACGGCGTGACGATCGACATTGACGACGGCGAGTTCCTCGTCCTGGTCGGTCCGTCCGGCTGCGGCAAGTCGACATTGCTCCGTATGATCGCTGGCCTTGAGGAAGTCAACAAAGGCGAGATCGCGATCGGCGATACGGTGGTGAACGACATGGCGCCCAAGGCCCGTGACGTCGCCATGGTGTTTCAGAACTACGCCCTCTACCCGCATATGACCGTGCGCCAGAACATGGGCTTCAGCCTGCGCCTTCGCCGTGCGGACAAGACCATGATCCGCGAACGGGTGGACAACGCGGCCCAGATTCTGGGGCTGACGAATCTGCTCAATCGCCTGCCGCGCCAGCTCTCGGGCGGTGAGCGCCAGCGCGTGGCCATGGGCCGCGCCATCGTGCGCGACCCGCAGGTGTTTCTCTTCGACGAACCACTGTCGAACCTCGACGCCAAGCTTCGTGTGCAGATGCGGACGGAGATCAAGGCGCTGCACCAGCGGCTGCGCACCACCTCGATCTACGTGACCCATGACCAGGTGGAGGCCATGACCATGGCCGAGCGCATCGTGGTGATGAACCTCGGCCGGGTGGAGCAGGTGGGCCGCCCACTTGATCTCTACGACCGCCCGGCCAATCTCTTCGTCGCCGGCTTCATCGGCTCGCCGGCGATGAACTTCATCGAGGCCTCGGGCGGCGCGGCAGGCGACGCGCCGGCAGCGACCGCAGACGACGGCACCGCGCTACCGCTGCCGCCGGGCGCTGGCGTGGGCGAGGGGCAGCTGATCGTCTATGGCATTCGCCCCGAGAACCTGGCGCTCTCACCCAGTGGCGCAGGCGTCGAAGCCACGGTCTCGGTAGTCGAGCCCACCGGTTCGACCACGCTCGTGTTTTGCGAGGTGGCCGGGCACGAGGTCTGCGCCGAGTTCAAGGAACGGCACGACTTCGAGCCCGGCGAATCGATCCGCCTGATGCCGCACCTCGATTCGCTTCACCTGTTCGACCGGGAGAGCGGCCAGCGCCTCGGCGACTGAGAAGGGCCGCCACGGCCCGCCGCCCGAAGTCTCCACCGCCGCCCCCGCCAGGGTGTCGTCCGCCTGCGTGAAGGTGAGGGGCGCATGAAGACCTGGGTGCACGGGCGCCGGGCGGTGTCGTTGTTGATGGCTGCATAGAACGGCGGGATTTCGGCGATTTGCCGCGCTTTGTCAGGGTCGTGTTTCTTCCCTGTTGTCAGGTCCTATTGTCACGTCCTGTTGTCGTGGTTTGAGTGTTCGGCTGGTTGTCTCCCCGAGCGCCGCCGTCTTTTCCTATTGTCGTTTTGGTCCGGTTCGGGTTCCGTCGACCTCTGCTTCGGTCTTGGTGACGGTTGCCGGGAGGGTTCCGGTTCCGAGGCACTCGCGGGATTGTTTGTCTTCCCTGTGGGCGGGTCGCGTTGTCCGGTCCCGGGGCGGCGTCTTTGCCGCCGCCCCGGGTGGATGCTAGATCGGCATCAAGAGAAAGAGCGATGCGATGCCGGGCGGAGTTGTGACGCCCCCCGGCGCAGCACCCGGACGAGCCGGTCACGGGGGACCGAACTCCCGTGTATTGTCGAGCCATTTTGCGTCCGGGTCCACCCCCGCTCTCGAGACGGACGGTGTGCACGACAGGACGACTGTTCAACTGCAGGCGGTGTCAGCGGCAGGTTGTTCTCTGCCGGTCGTGTGACCGGGGGCATGTGTATTGCTCCAAGGAGTGCAGGGAGCGGTCCCGGATCGAGCGGCGCCGCGCGTCGCGTCGTCGCTACCAGAGCACGCTGAAGGGCCGTGAGACGGGCCGTCACCGCCAGCGGCGTTACCGGCTCCGCAAGGCGGAGGAGGCGCGTGCGTTGAAGGCCAGGGCGGCGATGGTTGCCGAGATCATGGGCACGCAGACGTCTGCTGTGGTGCTGCTTGGCGACGTTCCGGCGGTGTCTGGAGACGCCGGTTCTGAAGAAATCGTTACGGACCACCCTTCCCGACTGCTGCCGACCTCCCTACCTGCGGTTGTGAAGGCGCAAGAGCGGCGCGAATCGCCGCTTCGGTGCGCCAGATGCGGACGGGTCGTGACGCATGTGGTGCTGAGGGACCCGTGATGCGGCGTTGAGGAACCAAAGGGAGGGAGTTCATGGCGATCGACGAGGACACGCGGGCGACGATCGTGCGGCTGTCGCGGGCCGAGGGCTGGGCTGTGGGGACGATTGCCCGGCATCTCGGCGTGCACCACGGCACGGTGACGCGGGCGCTCAAGGCGTCGGGGCAGGAGCGGCGGCCGCGGGCCAAGCTCATCGACCCCTTCGTTGCCTTCCTCGGGGAGCGTCTTGAGGCGTCGCCGGACCTTCCGGCCAGCACGCTCTGGCGACAGGTCGTGGCTCTGGGCTACCGCGGCGGCGAGGATCACTTCCGTCACGACCTGCGCCGCCTTGGGCTGAGGCCGGTGAAGAGGCCCGAGCCGTCGCTGCGGCTGAGCTTCCTTCCGGGCGAGCAGGCGCAGGTTGACTGGGCCGAGTTCGGGAAGGTCCGCATCGGCCGGGCGGAGCGCAGGCTCATGGGGCTTCTCGTCACCCTCAGCTACTCGCGCCAGACTGTCCTGAGCCTGTTCCACGACGCGCGGATGGCCAGCTTCCTGCAAGGCCATGTCGAGGCTTTCGCGGCATTCGGGGGTGTGCCGCGGAGGCTTCTGTACGACAACCTGAAGAGTGCCGTGGTGACGCGCCGCGGCAAGGCGGTCACCTATCATCCGATGCTGCTCGGCCTCGCGGCCCACTATGCCTTCGAACCGAGCGCCGCCTGGCCCAGGAGCCCGCAGGAGAAGGGCCGCGTGGAACGCCGTGTGCGCTTCGCGCGCACCGGGTTCTTCGCCGGGCGCGACATCACGGTCCCGCTCGGCGAGCTCAACGCCGCAGTTCGGGAGTGGTGCTTCGGCGCCGCCGCGGAGCGGCCCTGGCCGGACGACGACAGTCTCCTGGTGCGGGACGCCTTCGCCCGGGAGAGGGAGCACCTGATCGTCCTTCCCGCCGATCCCTTCCCGCATCACGAGGTCCGCCCGGTGCGCATCGACAAGACCTGCCACGCCCGCTTCGACACCAACGACTACAGCGTTCCGGGTAGCTTCTCCAAGGCCCTGCTGACGCTGGTCGCCGACCGCGACGAGGTTCGCATCCTCGACGGCGCCGACGAGGTCGCGCGCCACCGACGCTCCTACAACAGGAAGCAGGCCGTCACCGATCCGGAGCATGCCAGGGCGATCGCCGCGGGCAAGCGGCGGGCCCGCTCCATGAGCGTCCGCGACCGGGTCCTGCGCACCGTGCCGCGGGCCGAGGAGATGCTGGCGCGCGCCGGGACCAACGGGCGCAACGTGGCCTCCTGCGCCCGGATGCTGGAGACGCTTCTCAACGCGCACGGCGCCGACGCTCTCGACCGGGCTGTCGCCACGGCGCTGGAGCGCGGCTCGTGCCACCCCGAAACCGTGCGCGTCATCATCGAGGAGCGCCGCCGGGAGCAGGGCCTGCCGCCCCTCAGCATCGCCGACGACGGCCGCGGCGGCCGTGGCACGACGCCGCGGGGGACCGCTCTCGACGCCTACGACAGGCCCGAAGCCAGCGCCAGGAACAAGACATGAGCGAGCTCAGGGAGCGTGCCCGGGCGCTCGGCCTCCACGGGCTCGTCGAACGCTGGGACGAGGTCGCCGGGACCGCATGGATCGAGGAGGTGGTCAGCGGCGAGGAACAGGCCCGCAGGGCCCGCAGCCACGAGCGCCGCCGCGCCGCGGCGCGGCTGCCCGCCTTCAAGCCCCTGGCGGACTTCGACTGGACATGGCCGCGCGACATCAGCCGGGCTCATGTCGAAGCGCTCCTCGGCCTCGGCTTCGTCGACCGTGCGGACAACGCCGTGCTCGTCGGCGGGCAGGGCACCGGAAAGACCATGATCGCCGCCAACGTGGCGCACCAGGCCCTGCTGCACGGCCACACCGTCCGCTTCGAGAAGGCGCCGGAACTGCTCGAGGCACTCGCCGAGACCGTCTCGCGCAGCGAGCTGCGCCGCCGCCTCGCGATCCTCGCCAGGCCCCGCCTGCTCATCCTCGACGAAATCGGCTACGTGACCCTCGAAAGCCACCATGCCGACATCCTCTACGCCATCGTCTCGCGGCGCTATCAGCGCCGCTCGACCATGGTCACGACAAGCCTCGCCTTCGCCCAGTGGGACCGCGTCTTCCCCAGCGCCTCCGGCATCGCCGGCACCGTCGACCGGCTCATGCACGACGCAACCCTCATCTCCATCGACAGCGACTCCTGGCGGCTCAGGCGTGAAACCCGATAAACCCCGCCGCGTCGACTTCGACGCCGTCAAGCGCATGCCGTTCGAACGCATCGCCGCCGACTGGGGATACGTCCGCGACGAACAGGCCTCGACACGCGCCAACCCCGTCCTGTGCGCACCCGGCCTGCCGAAGCTCGTCACGAAGTGCCTCAACAACGGACACTGGGTCTACTTCAACACCCAGAACGATGAAGACAACGGAACCGTCATCGACTTCATGCTCAACCGCGGACTGGCCTTCGCCGACATCTGCACCCGCTTCACAGCACCCGACACCGCGCCACGCGACTTCCGCAGCCTCTGGGCCGCGGCAACGCCCGATGCGGCCCCGGACTGGCTCACCGGGCGCGGCATCCTCCCGGAGACCCTCGACACCTGCCGCCCCCTGGTCCGCCGCGACCACAACGGACGCGTCCTCTTCGCCCATCGCAACAGGAAGCGAAAGCTCACCGGCTTCGAGATCGGTCCCCCCGACGGACCGAAACGCTTCGCCACCGGTGGAACCCGAAGCCTGTTCGCCGTCCGCGCCGGAACCGCCGCGGACCTCGAGGCCCTCGTCATCACCGAAAGCGCCGTCGACGCCCTCAGCCTGGCCCAGATCGACCAATGTCCCCCCAGCCACGCCTTCCTCTCCACCGCCGGGGCACCCTCGCGAAGACAGCACGAACAGATCAGCCTCGCCGCAAGCAGCCTGCCCAACGTCAGGACCATCGTCCTCGCCCAGGACCACGACGAGGCCGGAGAGCGACAGGCCGAAACCCTGCGCAAAAAGATGAAGCTCCCCTCCCACGTCTCGTTCCACAGACGCAGACCGCCGGAAAACGCCGACTGGAACGACGTCGTCAACGCCAGGACCAAAGAACCACAAGCGAGATCATGACCACGTCCGTCACAAGGAGACCACTCATGCCCCTCACGCCCGCCGAAAAGCAGCGGCGATACCGGGAACGGCGCAAGGCCGGCATCCCTCCCGTCCACACCCCAAAGCACCGTGACCGGCGCTCGCGACCGCAACGCTGGAACGACGCCGTGGCCGAACTGCGCGCCCTGCAGGACGAATGGCGTGACCACCTCGACAGCATCCCCGAAAGCCTCCGTGACACGCCTTACGGAGAACGCCTGCAGAGCGTCGCCGATGCCGACATCGAGGCCCTCGAGGACATCGAACCGCCACGCGGCTACGGAAGGGATACGTGATCCCGCAAGACCCTTGAACGCGGTCACGCGTTACCATCCAGGAATGAGAACGTCTCACCCCGACGCGCCGCTCAGCCTCCCCGGGAAACTCCCGGGCCGTCCAAACGACACCGCATCACGAGACTGCCGCAGCCGCTGGCCGGACTGGCTTACAGGTCGCAGCATCCGCCCGAAAACACTCGACGCCTGCCGCACCCTGCAGGACGAATGGCGTGACCGCCTCGACAGCATCCCCGAAACCCTCCGTGACACGCCTTACGGAGAACGCCTGCAGAGCGTCGCCGATGCCGACATCGAGGCTCTCGAGGACATCGAACCGCCACGCGGCTACGGAAGGGACACGTAATCTCGCAAGACCCTTGAACGCGGTCACGCGTTACCATCCAGGAATGAGAACGTCTCACCCCGACGCGCCTCTCAGCCTCCCCGGGAAACCCCCGGGCCGTCCAAACGACACCACATCACGAGACTGCCGCAGCCGCTGAGCCGCAGCAACGCCCGATCCGCCGCCGGACTGGCTCACAGGTCGCAGCATCCGCCCGAAAACACTCGACGCCTGCCGCACCCTGCGCCGCCGCAACCGCAACGCACGCAGCCTCTTCGCCCAGCGCAACAGAAACCGTCAGCTCTCCAGCCTCGAGATCGTCCCGCCCGACGAACCACGACGAGGCCGGAGAACGCCAGAACGAAACCACGCGCAAAAGCCTGAAGCTCCCCTCCCACATCACGTTCCACAAACGCCGAACGCCAGAAAACGCCGACCGGAACGACATCGTCAACGTCAATGCAAGACCAATGGGATCCAACAATAGGCAGAAAACAAAGACCGGGCGGACCTTCGTCCAATGCCGCACGTTCTCCTGTCGTGGTCACCCACTCACACGATCAGCGCCCAAAAGAGCGGTTCTCCGCCAATATCCCGCCGTTCTAAATCGCCGCCGACAGCCTCGCGATCCTCGCCAGGCCCCGCCTGCTCATCCTCGACGAAATCGGCTACGTGACCCTCGAAAGCCACCATGCCGACATCCTCTACGCCATCGTCTCGCGGCGCTATCAGCGCCGCTCGACCATGGTCACGACAAGCCTCGCCTTCGCCCAGTGGGACCGCGTCTTCCCCAGCGCCTCCGGCATCGCCGGCACCGTCGACCGGCTCATGCACGACGCAACCCTCATCTCCATCGACAGCGACTCCTGGCGGCTCAGGCGTGAAACCCGATAAACCCCGCCGCGTCGACTTCGACGCCGTCAAGCGCATGCCGTTCGAACGCATCGCCGCCGACTGGGGATACGTCCGCGACGAACAGGCCTCGACACGCGCCAACCCCGTCCTGTGCGCACCCGGCCTGCCGAAGCTCGTCACGAAGTGCCTCAACAACGGACACTGGGTCTACTTCAACACCCAGAACGATGAAGACAACGGAACCGTCATCGACTTCATGCTCAACCGCGGACTGGCCTTCGCCGACATCTGCACCCGCTTCACAGCACCCGACACCGCGCCACGCGACTTCCGCAGCCTCTGGGCCGCGGCAACGCCCGATGCGGCCCCGGACTGGCTCACCGGGCGCGGCATCCTCCCGGAGACCCTCGACACCTGCCGCCCCCTGGTCCGCCGCGACCACAACGGACGCGTCCTCTTCGCCCATCGCAACAGGAAGCGAAAGCTCACCGGCTTCGAGATCGGTCCCCCCGACGGACCGAAACGCTTCGCCACCGGTGGAACCCGAAGCCTGTTCGCCGTCCGCGCCGGAACCGCCGCGGACCTCGAGGCCCTCGTCATCACCGAAAGCGCCGTCGACGCCCTCAGCCTGGCCCAGATCGACCAATGTCCCCCCAGCCACGCCTTCCTCTCCACCGCCGGGGCACCCTCGCGAAGACAGCACGAACAGATCAGCCTCGCCGCAAGCAGCCTGCCCAACGTCAGGACCATCGTCCTCGCCCAGGACCACGACGAGGCCGGAGAGCGACAGGCCGAAACCCTGCGCAAAAAGATGAAGCTCCCCTCCCACGTCTCGTTCCACAGACGCAGACCGCCGGAAAACGCCGACTGGAACGACGTCGTCAACGCCAGGACCAAAGAACCACAAGCGAGATCATGACCACGTCCGTCACAAGGAGACCACTCATGCCCCTCACGCCCGCCGAAAAGCAGCGGCGATACCGGGAACGGCGCAAGGCCGGCATCCCTCCCGTCCACACCCCAAAGCACCGTGACCGGCGCTCGCGACCGCAACGCTGGAACGACGCCGTGGCCGAACTGCGCTCCCTGCAGGACGAATGGCGTGACCGCCTCGACAGCATCCCCGAAAGCCTCCGTGACACGCCTTACGGAGAACGCCTGCAGAGCGTCGCCGATGCCGACATCGAGGCCCTCGAGGACATCGAACCGCCACGCGGCTACGGAAGGGATACGTGATCCCGCAAGACCCTTGAACGCGGTCACGCGTTACCATCCAGGAATGAGAACGTCTCATCCCGACGCGCCTCTCAGCTTCCCCGGGAAACACCCGGACCGTCCAAACGACACCGCATCACGAGACTGCCGCAGCCTCTGAGCCGCAGCGACGCCCGATCCAACGCGGACTGGCTCACAGGTCGCAGCATCCGCCCGAAAACACTCGACGCCTGCCGCACCCTGCAGGACGAATGGCGTGACCGCCTCGACAGCATCCCCGAAACCCTCCGTGACACGCCTTACGGAGAACGCCTGCAGATCGTCGCCGATGCCGACATCGAGGCCCTCGAGGACATCGAACCGCCACGCGGCTACGGAAGGGACACGTAATCTCGCAAGACCCTTGAACGCGGTCACGCGTTACCATCCAGGAATGAGAACGTCTCACCCCGACGCGCCTCTCAGCCTCCCCGGGAAACCCCCGGGCCGTCCAAACGACACCACATCACGAGACTGCCGCAGCCGCTGAGCCGCAGCAACGCCCGATCCGCCGCCGGACTGGCTCACAGGTCGCAGCATCCGCCCGAAAACACTCGACGCCTGCCGCACCCTGCGCCGCCGCAACCGCAACGCACGCAGCCTCTTCGCCCAGCGCAACAGAAACCGTCAGCTCTCCAGCCTCGAGATCGTCCCGCCCGACGAACCACGACGAGGACGGAGAACGCCAGAACGAAACCACGCGCAAAAGCCTGAAGCTCCCCTCCCACATCACGTTCCACAAACGCCGAACGCCAGAACGCCGACCGGAACGACATCGTCAACGTCAATGCAAGACCAATGGGATCCAACAATAGGCAGAAAACAAAGACCGGGCGGACCTTCGTCCAATGCCGCACGTTCTCCTGTCGTGGTCACCCACTCACACGATCAGCGCCCAAAAGAGCGGTTCTCCGCCAATATCCCGCCGTTCTAAATCGCCGCCGACAGTCGTCCGTCTGCGTGAAGATGAGCCGGTATCGGCAACGAGTTGCTGTGGTGCGCCGGGATGGCATCTTGGGCGAGAACACCGCGAAACCCCGACATCAGCATGGTGGCCCGGCGCTTAGGTGGGGACTTCGCGCCGGCCTATGGCATCCGTCCGGTTCTGGCCCTTGATCTTTGTCGTACCGGAGTATCGGGGCAGTTGCTTCCTGGCGGCCGGCTGGCGCTGTGTCGGCGAGACCACCGCGCACCCCCCCCCGGCACTCTGCCTGCTGACAGCGCGCTGTCGATCGTGTCGGCGACCCGGATCGGACGAGGCCGCTGCCGCCCATGTTGCGCTTCATCAGCGCTCCGCCCCCCAGATGACTCTCAATGTTGAGGCGCCCCGGGTTCACTGGTGTCGGTTTCAATGGCCGCTTCCGGTGCATCAGGGCTCACCGGGCACGCTTTTTCGAGTGTTCGAGCAGAGCTGTCCTGTTGCGCCGTCAGGCGGCGCGCTCCCGGCTTGTGGCGCGGGGTCTTGGAGCGAAATTTGTGGGCAAGGGGAAGACCGGAGACGTGGCGGAGTTGTCGGTGCATTGGCACCGAGGCCCGTTCGACGCCGTTCCGCAGGCCGGATCGATCCGTGCCGGCCTTACTCTTGTGCCGGGGCCGCCTGCAACGCGCGGGAAGCGCATTCGCCGCGTTTCAGCCCGCGTGATCGGCCTTGATCATGTCGGCGGCCTTTTCCGCGATCATGATCGTTGCCGCATTCGTGTTCGAGGAAATCAGTCGCGGCATGATCGAGGCATCGACGACACGCAGGCCGTCGATGCCGTTCAGACTCAGGCGCGGAGTGACGACGGCATCCGGGTCCGATCCCATTCTGCACGTGCCCGATGGATGGTGGTCGGTCTTCGCCATGGCGGCAGCGTAGGCGAAGTAGTCGTCGTCTGTCCTGACGTCCGGTCCCGGCAGGACTTCACGGCTGACATAGGGTGCAAGGGGCGCTGCGGCGAGGATTCTCTGTGCGAGTTTCAGGCCCCGAACCGCCATGTCGCGGTCATGTGTGTCGGACCAGTAGTTCGGATCGATGAGCGGCGGGTCGGCCGGGTCTGTCGTCGCCAGCCTGACGGTGCCGCGCGAGCGCGGCCGCATGTAGGCCGAATTGAGAGTGAGACCGTCCTTCTCCATTCGTGCGATGCCGGCCTCGATTCCGGATCCGAGGCCGAGATGGAACTGGATGTCAGGCGATCTCGCTCCTTCCTCGACATACCAGAAGCCGCCGGTCTCGAAGAGGCTTGAAGCGACCGGTCCCCGACGCGTGAGCAGGTAGCGCATGCCGGCAACCGCGGACCAGAACGGGCGGGCGTACTTGTCGTACGTATGTTCGCCGGTGCATTCGGCAATCGTGCAGAAGTCCAGGTGATCCTGCAGATTCGACCCCACGCCGGGATGGTCGCAAGCAACCGTCACGCCGTGCGAGCGCAGGTGGTCCGCCGGACCTATGCCCGAGAGCATCAAGAGCTTCGGCGAACCTATCGCACCTGAGGACACGACGACTTCGGTGTCCGGGCGAATGACCCGTTCGTTCGTACCGTCGGCAACGACGACTCCGCTCACCCGGCCCCTGTCGGTCTCCAGTCGCAGGACCTGGGCGTTCAGTCGCAAGTCGAGATTCGGGCGCTTCAGGGCCGGCCGCAGATAGGCGATCGCCGCGGACGAGCGACGGGCATTCGACTGGGTAAGCTGGTAGTAGCCCACGCCTTCCTGGTGTTCGCCGGCGAGGTCGGGATTGCGGGGAATGCCCAAGGTTTCGGCAGATTCCAGGAATGCGTCACAAATGGGCAGCGCTGCGGCTGGACGCGACACCCCCAAGGGGCCTTCCGTCCCGTGATAACAGTCGTCATGCGTGTCGTTGCGCTCCGCCTTGCGAAAATAGGGCAGGACATCCTCATAACTCCATCCGTCACAGCCGAGCTGGCGCCATTCGTCATAGTCGAGCGCGTTGCCGCGGGTATAGACCTGGGCGTTGATCGTGGAGCCGCCACCGATGACCTTCGCCTGGGTGTAGACGAGGGATCTGCCGCCCAGGTGTTTCTGGGGCACCGTCGACCAGCCCCAGCTTCCGATGCCCTTGGTCATCCTCGCGAAGCCGGCGGGAACGTGATAGAGCGGGTGCCAGTCCCGTCCGCCGGCCTCGATCAGGCAGACACGACAGTCTTCAAGCTCGGAGAGCCTGGCCGCCAGCACGCAACCTGCGGATCCACCGCCGACAATGACAAAATCGTAACCGGTTGCAGACGACATCGGCAACGCTCCACGCAACTTGTCAACGACCCTGCACCCCGTTGCAGAGGCGGTCAAGATCGTCGGATGCGTGCCCCTGTATCCCTGTCGAAGAGATAGAGCTTGTCCGTCTCGAAGGAGATTCCGATCGCCTCGTCAAACCCCGCTTCGAACTCCTTCGGTGCCTTGATGGAGACCATGTCGTTGCCGATCTTGGCGGTGACCAGCGTGTGGTCTCCGATCAGTTCGTTCGCAAAGAGCTGGGCGCGGATCGCGCCGTCTTCCGGGGTCACGACCTGGCAGTCCTCGGCCCGCAGGCCGATCACGGCGTTGGCTACGGATTCCGTCCCCCCTGTGGCAACGCGGTCCTCGCCGATCACGAACGTGCCTGCATCCAGTGTTCCGTGGACCACGTTCATTGGTGGCGAGCCGATGAACTGGGCGACAAAGAGGTTTTCCGGATCATCGTAGATCGTCTTCGGTGCGGCCAGTTGCTGGAGCCGTCCGCCTTCGAGAAGGGCAACGCGATGTGCAAGCGTCATGGCTTCGATCTGATCGTGGGTGACGTAGATCGTGGTGATGCCGAGTTCGTGCTGCATGTGCTTGAGTTCGGCGCGCATGTGGCCGCGCAACTGTGCGTCGAGATTCGACAATGGTTCGTCCATGAGGAAGACCGAAGGCCGTCGCACCATGGCGCGCGCAAGTGCCACGCGTTGCCGCTGCCCGCCGGAGAGCTCGCGGGGGTATCGTTCGAGCAGTTCGTCGATGCGAACCTGTGCCGCCACCTCGCGAACCTGGCTCCCGATGTCGGTGCGGTTCATGCGCCGGATCTTGAGAGGGTAGCCGATGTTCTCGGCCACGGTCTTGTGGGGATAGAGCGCGTATGACTGGAACACCATGGCGACGTCGCGGTTCTTCGGCAGCTCATCCGTCACGTCCCGTCCCGAAATCAAGATGCGGCCTTCGCTCACGGTTTCCAGTCCCGCGATCATCCTGAGCGCCGTCGACTTCCCGGAGCCCGACGCGCCGAGCAGGACCAGGAACTCTCCATCCCGCACCTCGAGCGACAGTTCGTGCAGGACCTTCACGCTCGCGAAAGACTTCGAGACGGCATCAAGGACAACAGTCATGGTCCTATCCCTTGACTGCCCCCAGCAGGAGGCCCCTGGAGATGTAGCGTTGAAGGATGATCGCGAGGATCACGACCGGGATGATCATGACGATGATGACGACCGACATCGACCACCAGAGAATGCCGCGCTCGCCCGCGTTCATGGCGGCCACGAGGATGGGCATGGTCTGTGCGCGGGACGTTGAAAGGAAGAGTGCGAGAAGATACTCGTTCCAGCTCAGGATCATGACGAGGAGCGTGGTGGCGGCAAGGCCGGACCGCGACAGCGGCAGCACGATGTCCCGGAAGACGCCGAACCGGGTCGCCCCATCGAGCTGCGCGCATTCCTCCAGGTCGACGGGAATGGACGTGAAGAAATCGTACATCAGCCAGATGACAATAGGCAGGTTGATGACCGTGTAGGTCAGGATGATCGCGATATGGGTGTCGAGAAGCGAGACCTGCTGGAACATCATGTAGATGGGCACGACAACCACGATCGGCGCCAGGATTCTCTGCGAGATCATCCAGAAGAGGATATCGCCGTTGCCAAGTCGCGCCTTGAAATGACGCCCGAGCGCCCGGGCAAGAAAGTAGAAGACGGCGACGCCCGCCGCACAGGCCAGCCGCCAGTCGACAGCGTAGCGGCCGACCGCGACAAACGCGCCGATCATGACAAGGACGAACATGAACACGACGCCGAATCGCGGCTGATACTCGAAGCGGGCCAGCGCGTAGGACGCCATGGAGCCGATGATGACGCTCGCTGCAGTGGCGGAGAGCGCAATCGTCAGCGAGTTCATGTAGGCGCTGAGCGTGTCCTTGAAGTCGAAGACGAACAGTTCCTTCCAGGCATGCAGGCTTGGCTGGAAATCAACGAACGGCAGATACACAGGTCCGGCATTGACGTCGATCGCGTCCTTGAAGGACGTGATGAGCACCCAGTAGATCGGGAACAGCACGAATGCCGTCCAGGACGCCAGTATCGCGTAGACGATCACCTTCGTTCCCGGCGCCATGTGCCGGATGGAGATCGGCTCGAAGAGCCATCGCAGTGCATTCCTGTTCACGCCCGCACCCTCTTCAGGACAACGAGATTGAAGAATGAAACGCAGGTCACGACCGTCACGAAGAGCAGGAGATATGCCACGGCTGCCGACTGGCCCAGATCAAGCGAGCGCCAGGCGAAGAGCGCGTGAAGCGTCATGGATTCGGTTGCTATGCCCGGTCCTCCCGCAGTCATGATGTTCGGCAGATCCACGATCTTGAATGCCTCGATCACCCTGATCAGCAGGACCGTTGCGGCGACGGGAACGACTTGCGGCCAAGTAATGTCCTTGAAGATTTCCCACGATGTGGCCCCGTCGACCTGTGCCGCCTCGACATAGTCGCGCGGCACGCTTTCGAGAGCGGCGAGCATGACGACGAATATGAAGGGAATCCACTGCCAGCTGTCACCTATGACGATGAAGAAACGCGCGGCCCAGGCATCCGCCGCCCAGGCGAAATCGCCAAGGCCGGCCCATTGCCAGACGGGCGAGAAGGGCCCCTTGGTCGTGTCCGCCATCATGCGGAACGCATAACCGACGCCGATTGGGGTGATCATGAGCGGGATGAAGAAGACCACGCGAAAGAAGGTTCTTCCCCGAATCGGCAGCGAGCACAGAAAGGCCAGCGCCAGGCCGATCACGAATTGAATGCCGCAGCCGACAAAGACATAGAACAGCGTCGTACCAAGTGTGCCGAATGGATGGCCCGAAAACAGCGTCGTCGCAAAGAGCCACCCCAGGCCCAGGCTCAACCCCCAGGTGAAGAGGCGGCCGACCAGCCCGACCGCCGTGACCGATCCGCGCAGATAGCGGATGGCGAGCCAGGCGATCAGGAGCGTGACTGCCAGGCCGACAGCCCAGCCCATGAGCCCAAGGCCGTTGAAGGTTCCGAGGAAGTGAAACTGTTCGGATCCGAAGAGCTGCTTCTCGAAGTTCTGGAACCAGACGAAGCGGACCTTGTAGGTGCCGCCCCTGAATCGGATGCGGCTCAAGGCCATGATGAGGGAGGCCACGAGCGGGAAGATCGAGAAGACCAGGATCATGATGACCGCCGGCCAGATGAAGACCTGCGCCGAGCGGCGGTCGATCCAGTCGGACAGCCGCTCGCGCGCGCCTGAGGAAGGTGCGGCCCGAGGGGGCCCGGGCCGCACGGATTCTTCCGAACCGGTCAACACTCAGTTCGTTATGCCGAGCGACAGATTGTAGATGGTCATCTGGCTTTCGCGGCCGAAGTCCTCGGTGATTTCCTCCCAGGCTTCCTCGATGTTCCTGGTTGCCTGCTCTGCCGTGATCTCACCTGCGAGGAAGCGGGCCAATTCGCGGTCGAGGACCACGCCGGTGTACTGCTGCGCACCGGGGATCTTGAGGTCTGACGCCATGTTCGGATGGTTCAGGCTGTCCTTGATCGCGCCAAGATAGTTCTCGGCGAATTCAGGGCTGAATCCGGCCTCGATCCAGTTCTCGGCATTTTCGAGCTGCGAGTTCCTGTAGGGATTGTACCCCGTCCAGCCGATGGTCACGTCGACGTTCGACTGAGCGGCCTGGTTCACGTAGGACAGGAAGTCGTAGGCCGCCTGCTTGACCTTGGCGTCGGAGTTCTTGTTGATCGCGCCGGCCCATCCACCGAATGCGGCAAACGGAGCGTAGTTGATGCCGTCGATCGCATGCGGGCAGAGTGTCGCATTGCATGGCTCGAGCTTGCCGGTTTCCACGTTGAGGGCCATGGGTGAGCCGGGCATGATCACGGCGCCCATCTTGTCCTTGATCGCGGCTCCGGACGGGTCGATCGACAGCGGGCCGATGTCGCCCCAGTCTATGGCGAGACCGCACCGGCCAGACTGGACCAGTCCACGGGTGTCGCCGATGTCGTGGTTCAACTCGTCGGGCGGGCCGAATTCGCCGGTTGCCTTGTAGACCCTGAACGCCTCCTGCCAGGCTTCGTTGTCGACCTTGGGTTTCATCGTGTCGTTGTGGAAGAAGATGCCCTCTCCCGTGCCCTTGGTCTGCACGAAGCCTGCAGCAATGGATCCCATGGCAAAGTACGACTGCGCATTCCGCTTCTTGAAGATGCACGAGCCGAAGTCGGCTTCACCGTCTCCGTTCAGGTCCTTGCCGTGCATCGCGCCGGCGACCGTCATGTACTCGTCCCAGGTGCGCGGCGGCTCCAGGCCCATCTCGTCCAGGATGTCCCGGCGATAGTAGAGCATCTGGAAGTCGCCATCGACGGTGATCAGGTAGGTTTTGCCACCGATCTTCTGGTTGAATTCGCGGAAGTAGGGCGCGATGTCGTCGATGTCGATCTTGTCGTCATTCGCGATGTAGCCGTCGAGGGGCTCGACCAGTTCGGCGTCGACCAGTTCGGTCGCCCAGCCGGACGCGAAGACACCGACATCGATCGAGTTCGTGCCGGTCGCCCAGTCCGTCAGGATTTTCTGGAACAACTCCGCAAACGGAACCTCGTTGACGCGGATCTCCGCGCCGGTCATGGCTGTGAACTCCTCGCCTCGTTCGACGAGGCGCTGTGCAATGACGGGACCCGGACGCGTCAGGATCTCGACGGTGACACCGCTGTAGTCCTGTGCGCCTGCAGGCGCCGCAAGTGCGAGGGCCGTGACAAGTCCGAGTCCGGTGGTTGCCTTCTTCATGGAGGATTCTCCCCGATTTGTTGGCAGCAATTGAAACTGCCGATTGCTCGTGCCGTCAAGGGCTGACGTCACCGTTGCAGCAATTCCCGTCAGCCCGAAGGTCGACCTTTCGACGACCGCTGCGGACGGACGACATGGCCGAGCTGTTCCATGCGCGCACCACTGATGGCCGGATTCCGTACATCGGCGAAGGGCGGCGTCGGCGTCGTTCGAGCGTGGCCGGAACGGCTGTGGCCCGTCGGGGAGCACGTCGGCGAGTTCGGGCTCTTCATGGGGATTCGGGTCGCGCCCGTTCGTGAACCGGGCGACCTGCCCGGTGCAGGGCAAGGGTTCGGCGTTCGACGCGACGCTCAAGACGGGCGGCCGGTCCAGGGGTCCACCGTCTCCACGCCGGTGTTCCGGAATTCCGCCCGGTTGCGGGTGACGATGGCAAGGCCGCGCACGGCCGCTGTGGCGGCGAGGAAGGCGTCCGGAACATGGTCGTCCAGCGGTTCGCCGCGCCGGCGCTTGTCCTCCATGATCCGCGCGCAGGCCTGCGCATCCGCCGCAGACCACGCCACAACACGGTCCTCGAACAGGTCGTCGAGAAGGTCCCGGAACCGTTCGGCGAGTTCCCGTCGGCGCCGACCGGGATCGAGCCGGCCGATACCGTTGAGAATCTCCCAGACGGTGACGGAAGCGATGCCCAGCCCCTCATCGGCGATGGAATCGAGGAAGGCGGCGACCTTCGGGTCCGGCCGCGGCCGCATCATTTCGGAAACCGCATTCGCGTCGACCAGCCATGCAAGCCGAACCGTCATTCCTCCTGCGCTCCTGAGAACGACAGCGGCCTGTAGCCGAGGCGGGCCGGCGGCGGGAGCTCGACGCCGTGCTCCTCCCCGAAATACCGCGCGAAGGCTTCGGACGGCTTTGGCCGGCGTTCGCGCTTCGCGCGCGCATCGCGGATCAGGCGACGCACCAGTTCTTCCATCGACACCCCGGCCTGCCGGGCCTCGCGCCGCAGCCAGGATTTGTCTGCGGGGTCGATGTCGCGGACGACGATGCTTGTGCTCATGCTGGCGCCTCCGAATTCGATAACAGCCAGAATGCTATCGAATTGTGCTATCCGGGATCAAGGGCCAACGCGGCGGCCTGTCGAAAAACGCCGTATCAGGCTGTGCGCCTGTGGGGACATGACAGGCCGCTGTCGAGGCTGCCCGGGTCGGCGGACAGTGCCGTTCCAGCAGCCCTTCGGTCCTCGCGGCGACCCGCTCTCCGACCTCGTGCACGGAGTTCCGGGCGAGATGCGCGCAGTGCGCGGTCGTCTTCGCCTCGCTGTGGTCGGGCATCGAGAAGATCGAGTACATCCCGTGGCGTCCGCGCCAGAAGCAAAGACCATCAGGCGAGATCGGCAGAACGTCCCCTTGTCGTGTTCACGCTCGATCGTGAGCTCAGCGTCGTTCAAGGGCGAAGCGCGGAAGAAGGCGACCAGCATCGGCGCCCGTCGCCGCCCTGGCGCCGGCCAGTCTCGGTTGCAGGGTTCGCCGAGGCAGTTCGGTGTCCTCCCCGTCCGAACGCAGGGCGCCGACGATTGCCTTGACGCGGGGTGCGTCCTGAACGGGCACCGTGACTTCGACTCGCCTGGCGCGGCCGGCAGCGTTTCTCCTGCGGTGACGGGAAATGCTGAGGCGCTGTTGATGTGTCCGATTTGCAGGGGTCACGGCGCACTCAATCCGGAAACGTCATCGGATCATGGAGAGTGCACACCTGCATGCCAGGTGCGGCTGCAATCGCTATTCTGCAGCCCTTGCAACCAAGGAGTCCTCCAATCTTCCCGCAACTTGATGAGGCCTGCGCGGCTCCTGAACAGGCCGTTGCCGGGGACGGTGCCGCAGGCGCGGCCCGATTGTTCAGGCCGGCCGAACGGCCACGGTCCTTGACCTGCCGGGCCTGGCAGGGAGGTGCGAGGGAACGGTCTGGGAGCTCGGGGCGTTGCCAAGGGGAAGGCTGTGCGGGAATACTGTCTCCACCACTTGAGGAGCGGAAGGTTCCATGTCCCGAAAGGAAGAACGCGATCGGGCGATCGCCGATACACTCGAGAAGGTGCGCGCCGAGGACGGCCTTACGCGCCAGTCGCTGTCGACGATCCGCGATCACATGATCGCCCTGGCGCAGCGCCGTGAGCTCTTTGCGGAACAGGACTTCCCCATTCCGGCGGATGGCGGCGGCGAGGTCTTTGACGTTCTGTCGCGTGACGATGACGGGCGCCACGAGCTCTACATCGAGGTCGCCAACAAGCATGTCTGGACACCTCCCCACAACCACACGACATGGGCCGTCGTGGTCGGCATCCAGGGCGTGGAGCTCAACAGGATCTGGGAGGGGGACGGCGGGCCGGCGGGCGAGGCGCCGCTCAGGCTCGCCCGGGAGGTCGAGGTCCGCAACGGCACCGGTGTCTGTCTCATGCCGAACGACTTCCACTCGATTCACATGGAAGAGGGGGTGCACAACATGCACCTTCATCTCTACGGGCTGGGATTTGCCCACCTCAAGGGCCGGCTCATGTTCGATCAGGAAACCGGCTCCTATCGCAGTTTCGACTGAAACGACCGTGACGGCATCCATCGACAGCCGTGCACTTCGCGAACGGATCATCGCCGGTGGAGAGTTCGCGCTGGTCGATGTGCGCGAGTCGGGTCCCTATTCCCGTGGCCATGTCCTTGCCGCCTGCAACATCCCGCTGTCGCGTCTCGAACTCGGCGTCACCACCCTTCTCCCGCGCCAGGCCACCTGCGTTGCGCTGACGGATGGCGGCGACGGGCTGGCGCCATGCGCCGCGCGTGTGCTGCACGCCATGGGTTACGGTGACATCGTGGTCCACGAGGGTGGGATCGAAGCCTGGCGGGCGGCCGGTGGCGAGGTCTTCGAGGGCACCAACGTTCCATCCAAGGCCTTCGGCGAATGCGTCGAGAGCGCATGCGCCACCCCGGCACTGGATGCGGCCGAGGTCCATCGTCGGATCGCCGCTGGCGAAGACATCATCGTTCTCGATGGCCGTCCCTTCAGCGAATACCGCGACTTCGCCATCCCTGGTGCGCTCAGCTGTCCCAACAGCGAACTGCTCCGCCACATCGCGGATCTAGCGCCCTCGCCGTCGACCGCGGTCGTCGTCAACTGCGCAGGAAGGACCCGCTCGATCATCGGGGCCCAGACACTGAGGAATGCAGGCCTTGCCAATCCTGTCCATGCCCTCGAAAACGGCACCATCGGCTGGGAGTGGGCCGGCCACTCCCTGGAATCCGGCGCCAGCCGGCGCCCAGGCGGCGAGTCGGAATCATCACGCGCCTGGGGGCTTGAGGCATGCCGGAACATGGCATCGGCAACCGGGCTTGGCGAGATCGATGATGCGACACTCGATGACTGGCTCAGGGATGGATCGAGAACCCTCTACCGGTTCGACGTCCGCTCGCCCGAGGAACACGCTCGGGGCGTCCTTGCCGGCATGACTGCCATCGAGGGAACGCAGCTGGTCCAGGAGACCGACTCCTGGATTGCCGTACGCGACGCCCGCATCGTACTGGGCGATGACTGCGGCACCCGTTCGAGGTTTGCCGGTCACTGGCTGAAACAGATGGGCTTCAGCGACGTTCATGTGCTGGACACGGGCCATGTGTTGCCTGTCGCGTCGCCCTCGCCTGATGCACCGATGGTCCTCCCCGGCGAAGCGACGGCCAGAGGATGGGCAATCCTCGACCTCTCGTTATCGCTGCAGTACATGTCATGCCATCCGTCGGGGGCTTTCTGGGCCTTGCGTTCCAGGCTTGCAGCGTGTGCACCGGCAGCGGATCGCGGGCTCGCGGTGCTCGATGACGAGGGGGGGCACCTGGCGGCCCTCGCCGTTGCGGACCTAGCCGGTCTCGGCATCGAGGCCCGTGTCCTGGAGGGTGGTCTCGAGGCCTGGATCGCCGACGGACTGCCGGTGGCGTCAGGCCACGAGGGTGCGTTGTGCACCATGGATGACCAGGGCGAGGCGCCGTTCGGAACTCTCGGCGATCCCGATGGCGCAAAGCGTCGCTACATTGCCTGGGAGAAGAGCCTCCCGGCACAGATTGACAGGGACGGGCTGCTGTCGTTTCGTCCCGTCACCGTCACGGCACCGCAAGGAGAACACCGTCCATGAGCGATCTGAAATCCATCCGTTACAGCAACCGGGGCCCCGAAGATTCCGGTCTTCAACCGTGGGACCCGATTCCCAAGGACTCTCTCGTGTCCGGAGATCCCGTGCAGTCCGGCCATGTCTACCACAGTGACGACACGGGCCAGCTGACCTCGGGGGTCTGGCACTGTACGCCCATGGTGGCGAAGCCGGGTCCCTACGACGTCAACGAGTTCATGCTGGTCCTCGATGGCGCGATCACCCTCGAGTACGCGAACGGGGAAGAAGAGACATTCGGTGCCGGGGAGGGCTTTGTCATCCCCAAGGGGACGCCGCTCTCCTGGAAGCAGACCGGGGATGTCCTCAAGTACTGGGTCATCTTCGAGGACGATTCGGGCGAGGAGCTCGAAGCGGCGGAATTGGTGGCGCGACGCATCGATCCCGGCACGGCCCTCGAGCCGGTCGGCGAGCAGAACACGTCACGCTATGTCGGCGGCGTGCCGGAACAGGGAATCCGGATCCTGTTCGAGGATGCCACCCGCCAGATGGTCTGCGGAGTCTGGCAGACCAGCGAGATGCATACGAAACCGGCACCGTTTCCAAGAAACGAACTCATGCACATCCTGGAGGGAGAGGTGACGATCACCGATGGTTCCGGCCGTGCCGAGACCTACTCTGCGGGCGATACGTTCATGGTTCCCAAGGGCGCCATCTACCAGTGGGACAGCATCGGAACCGTCCGCAAGATCTTCTGCATCTTCCAGGCGAGGGAAGTGGCTGCAGTCGAACGGGCTGCCGAGTAGGAGGCTGGAAAATCGGGCTGACAGGCGCCTGCCCTTGGCCTATCATTGTCCCAGTCCAGACCTTGGAGATTCAGACATGACACAAAGCAAGTTCATGGGCCTTGCCGTGGCGGGCGCCGTCGCCGCCGCACTTTCGGCCCACACCACCGGGACCGTGCAGGCGGCGGAGGAGAAGTGTTACGGCGTGGCCCTGGCCGGCGAGAACGACTGTGCGGCTGGTGAAGGCACCACCTGTGCAGGTACCTCCACGGTCGACTATCAGGGCAATGCCTGGTCGCTGGTTCCCGAGGGAACCTGCCTGACCATGGAGCTTCCCGGCGATCGCAACGGGTCTCTCGAAGCACTCGATCGCGACCTGCCCGGATAAGTTCGGCGACGACCCCGGCCAGATGGCCGGGGTCGATTCCCGGGTACCCGTGACAATGCCGGCCCTGCCGCCAGACGTCGGCGTCGGCTTCAAGCTGCGGCACCTCGAGGACCTTCTGGCGGCGCCTGGACCGGTGACGTGGCTGGAAGTCCACGCGGAAAATTACATGGTCGATGGCGGCCCGAGGGTGGCCGCGCTGCGATGCGTTGCCGAACGTTTCGCCATGTCCTGCCACGGAGTGGGTCTCTCCATCGGCTCCAGCGGTCCGCTTGACCGCGAGCATCTCGAACGCCTCGCCCGTCTCGTGAAGCGGTTCACACCGGCCATGGTATCGGAACACCTAGCCTGGTCGCGCCACGGCCCTCGCTGTTTCAACGACCTTCTTCCGGTAGCATACGACGAGACCACTCTCGGCAGGGTGTGTGATCACGTCGACGAGGTGCAGGAGTGTCTCGGCCGGCGGATCCTCATCGAGAACCCGGCGAACTACCTTGCCTTTGCCTGCAGCACCTTGGAGGAAACCGCATTCCTGGGCGAGCTGGTCAGGCGCACCGGGTGCGGGCTGCTCCTCGATCTCAACAATGTCCATGTCTCGGCGGTCAATCTGCGATTCGATGCGCGCGACTGGCTCGAATCCTTCCCGCTTTCCGCCGCTGCGGAGATCCACCTTGCCGGGCACCATGAAGACCGGGATGACGATGGTTCGCGGTTGCTCATCGATTCCCATGGTGCAACGGTGACCGGCGAGGTTCTGGCGCTCTATCGCGATGTCTGCGAGCGTGCCGGCCCCCTGCCGACGCTCATCGAGTGGGACAACGACGTTCCACCATGGTCCTCATTGGTTGCCGAAGCCAGCCGCGCCGGAGCCATTCTCGAAACGGCGCGTCGACATGCCTGACAGCCAGAGCGTGTTCGCCGAGGCGCTTCTCGACCCCTCGGCACGGGTCCCGGAAGGGTTGCTTGGCCCCGATGGCGCACCGGCCACGCGACGCTTCGATATCTACCGCAACAACATCGTCGCTTCCCTCATCGATGTGCTGGACGATTCCTTCAGCGTGACCCGCACCATTGTCGGCGGGGCGTTCTTTCGGGCCATGGCGGTCGAGTTTGTCCGCGCCCATCCTCCGGAAACCCCCTGCGTGGTCGACTACGGTGACTGCTTTCCCGATTTCATCGACGGCTTCGAACCGGCCGACGGGCTGCCCTACCTGGGCGACCTGGCGCGACTCGAGGTGGCACGCCGGCGGTCCTTTCACGCAGCGGATGACGATATCGCCGATCCCGGCTGTCTCGCTGGTCTCGACGAGGAATTGCTGCTTGGAACCCGCCTGGGATTCAGGGCGTCGACGGTCATCGTGCGTTCGTGCCACCCCTTGTGGTCGATCTGGCGCCACAACACGACGGAAGACACGTCTCCGGTTGCGGCCCGCTCCGAAGACATCCTGGTGTCACGTCCCGGTGACCGCGTTCTGCTTCACAGGCTGCCTCCGGGAAGCGCCGGCTTCCTGGAGAACCTCCTGAGAGGCGATTCCCTGGGGGACGCCGTACACACGTGCCATGGCGTCGACCTCGCCGCCAGTCTTACCGTCATCCTCGATGCCTGCGCCGTCCGCGAGATCGTTCCTCCCCTGGCCAATTCGTGTGGTTGAAAGGCACCGGACCCGAGAGCAGGCACGTGGTGGCGCACTGCCCGCTGAAGACGTAGTATGATCACCGCCAAGGCAACGGGGGACTACGTCATGAACCCTCTGCATTCTCTCGAGAACCGGATCATGGTTCCGCTGGGCGACCTGCTCGGCGGCGCAGTTCTCACCACCCTGGCGCGTCTGGTTTTTCTGGCCACGCTGGCAGTCTTCTTCTGGACATCGGCCACGACGAAGCTCGGCGAGGGTATCCTGGGCATCGTCTCACCATCGACGGGTGCCTATGCCCAGATCCTACCGGCCCAGATCGAGGCCGTTGGCTATGACGCCTCGCGACTCGGCGTGATCTCCTGGTTCGTTGTGGTGGCGGGTACGTGGGCGGAATTCCTGCTGCCCCTGTTCATCATCATCGGCCTCTTCACGCGCTCCGCCGCTCTCGCGATGATCGGCTTCATTGTCGTCATGAGCATCGTGGATGTGGCCGGCCACGGCGCCGGGGCGGCGACCATCGGAGCCTGGTTCGACAATGTTCCCGACGCGAAGATTCTCGATCAGCGCGCCCTGTGGATTCTGCTGCTTCTCATTCCACTGACCAAGGGTGCGGGACCACTCTCGGTCGATGCCTTCTTTCTGCGCCGTCGTGCCTGACGGTCAGACGAGCCCGGTCAGGGCCTGAACGCACCAGCCCATGAGGATGGCGGCGACAAGACCCAGCCCGAGGTAGAGTGCGAAGACCTTGTGGCGAACGACGACATAGACGGCCATGGCCGTGGGAATGCTCGTGATCTCGCCGCCGATGAGAAAGGCGATCGCCGCTCCCTGGTCCATGCCCAGCTGCAGCAGTCCGTCGATGACCGGCACCGCAGCATAGCCGTGAAGGTACGTCGGCATGCCGATGAACGCCGCTGCCGGAACCGTCCACCAGGCGCCCGACCCGAGAACATCGGCAGCGGTGTCGGGCGGCACCCAGGCGAGAAGCAGGCTTTCGATGACGAAGGCGAGGGTCAGCCACTTCACCATGA
The DNA here is from genome assembly GCA_964291265.2 of Alphaproteobacteria bacterium. Taxonomy (GTDB): domain Bacteria; phylum Pseudomonadota; class Alphaproteobacteria; order SP197; family SP197; genus SP197. The sequence continues at coordinate 4,129,596 of OZ219747.1, read as the reverse complement.
AGAGACCGATGGCGCGGGACTGACCGACGAAGCGGCTCCACCTCTCGGGGTCGCGCCAGAAGGCCAGCATGACGGGTCTGGCGGTGACGAGATCGCATCCCGTGCCATAGACCGTGCCCAGATCGGCGAAGGGGACGCGGGGCTTGAGAGGGGACTTGACCCAGGCAAGGCGGGCGAGCGCGAGCGTCGCAAAACCGGCGAGGAGTCCAGAGACGATCGCCGTGCCTGTGCGCACGAGCGCGAACGGGAGGTCGATGATCCCGGCGGTGAGAACAAACATCTCCGGATCGATCAGCGGCGAACCCACCCAGAAGGCCATGACGGGTGCCAGTGGCACGCCCGCAGCAAGCAGCCCCGCCACCAGAGGCACCACGCTGACAGAGCAGAAGGGTGACAGGGCGCCCAGGACACCAGCGATGAGCACGGCTTGCACGGCACGCCGCCGCAGGGATTCGCCAAGGGGGCGGTCGAGGGCCGTGGCGGCAATTGATGCCGCCAGCACCGCGGAGACGAGGACGAAGGGCAGGGTCCAGAGCCAGCTGGTGGCAAGGAATTCCAGCGATGCAAGGAAGAGTTCCCCGTCGAGGGCAAGGACGACGAGCAGGATGAGGGCGGTTGCCGCCCACACCCTGTCGATGCGTCGAAGAGGCGTCGATGCCTGGCCGGTGGCGACCGCCATGTCACGAAGCATAGCGGTCGAAAGGACCCCGTGTCATGAGGAGGATCCGGTCGGGTGGGTCGACATGACCGTCGAGACCGATATCCCGAAGCAGGTGGTGGTCGAGACGCCTGATCTCGTCGATGGTCCGGCGCCGCACGAGGGACTTGCGGAGGCGATCAAACATGTCTTGATCTCCGGTTTGGTGTTTGATCTTGATCTTGTGTCGGAACAGGCCATGTTCAATCGAGATGTGTTGCATTGACCTTCAAGAAAACCTCAATGAATAGACGCCTGCCCTCGCTCAATGCCCTGCGCGCGCTCGACGCCGCCGGCAGGCACTTCAGCCTCACCCGGGCTGCCGCCGAACTCTACGTGACGCCGGCGGCGGTCAGTCATCAGATCCGCCTTCTCGAGAAGGACCTCGGTGTCACCCTTCTCGAGCGCGAGGGGCGCGGGATCAGGCCGACGGCGGCTGCACTGGCCGGCATGGCGGAGCTGCGCCGGGGATTCGACCACGTGGCCGAAGCCGTTCGCCGCATGCGCGACACCCGGACCGAGCCGCTTCTGCGGGTCACGTCCGAAACCACCTTTGCCGGCAACTGGCTGGTGCCGCGGCTGGCCCGTTTCCGCGAACGCTGTCCGCATCTCGATGTCCTCATCGATGCTTCTGACCGCCTCGTCGACTTCGACCGCGAGAACTTTGACATCGGCGTCAGATGGGGTGGCGGCGACTATCCCGGGCTGGCCGCCTGGAAGCTCTTCGATGACGAGGAAGCATTCGCGGTCTGCCATCACTCCCTTCTTCACGCTGCGCATCCCATCACCGAACCACCTGATCTCGGTCGTCACACGCTGATTCACCTCGATTGGCCCACCGGCAAGGGGTACTGGCCAACCTGGGACGAGTGGTTCGATGCGGCCGGTGTCAGGAGCGTCGACACCACGCGAGGCCTGCGCTTCACGGTTCACAGCCACGCTCTCCGGGCCGCCGTGGAGGCCCAGGGGGTGGTTCTGACGACGCCTTTGCTGGTGGATGCCGACCTGCGATCCGGACTGCTCGTGAAGCCCTTCGATCTTCATCTGCCCACCGGGACGCAGACCTATGTCGTCAATCACCGCAAGCGATCCGAAGAAGCGGCAATCCAGGCATTCAGGGGATGGCTGCTTGATGAGGCCCGGACCACCCTTGCCGGCATGGCGGAGCATTGAAGTGGAGTTCGCTGCCCGGTAGTGGCGAGAGCGCCGACACTCAGGGCTGTCGATCCATCGATCCTGTTGTCCCGGGCAGATGGTCTGCCGAGACTGCAACGGGCCGCGGAACCTTGTCCGGTGACGTGCTTCTGACAGGGATCCCTGACGGAGCACGCGGCGGTCCGCTTCGCCGACCATCGCGATATCCCTCGCCGCAACCGGAAACGTCCCTTGTTCCTCGGCTCGAGCCACGACCACAAGACGATCGTGTCGATTTCGAAGCCTTGGCCAAAGTCCTTCAAGGTGTCGTGGCCGCTCTCGGCATGGAAGAGAAAGCGCTCGTCACCGCCGCCGTTCATATCGCCTGCGGATCCAGTCATCGCCGCTCCCGCCGTGGTGAGCGTCGTCAGTTCCGTGGATGACGTGTCGTCGATGATTCTCCGTTGTCTGCTTGCAGCGTTCCCCATTCCGGGCGTGCCTTCGCGCTTTCGTCGCACGTCGCTGGCCTTCGGGCCAGTCGATGATGTCCGATGCCTCGCGGACTGTCATGTAAGCGTTCCTCGCACAGTCGTGCAGCGAACGCGATCTGGCGTTGCGTTGCAGGCCGCCAGGACGCCGCTTCATGTGCGCTGCGTCAAGATGCCGGCCCGCGAAGAACGCGCCTGCCGCCGTCGCGATCCACCACCGGATCACCATCGTTCCCAAACAGGGCTATGTCCCGACCGGCGGCATCAGTCGTAGCGCAGGTCGTTCAAACGCCAGTAGGCCTGGCTCCCCTTCAGATCGTCATTCTCTTCAATCATGTCCCACGGAGTCCAGCCATCCGAAGTCCGAGCCTCGTGATTTGCTCCCCGGTCGAGCAACAGCCCGACCACGTCCGGATTGTTGCTTGCCGCCGCCGCCCAGTGAAGCGGGGTCCAGCCATCCTCGTCGCGCGCCTCCAGGTCCGCACCCCGGTCGAGCAACAGCCCGACCACTTCCGGATTGCTGCTCACTGCCGCCGCCCTGTGAAGCGGGGTTGCATAGTACTCGCCGCGCGCTTCCAAGTCCGCACCCCTGTCGAGCAACAGCCCGACCACGTCCAGATTGCCGCTGTGCGCCGCTGCAAGGTGAAGAGGGGTCCAGCCATCCTCGTCGCGCGCCTCCAAGTCCGCACCCCGGTCGAGCAACAGCCCGACCACGTCTGGATTGTTGCTCGCTTCCGCCGCCCTGTGAAGCGGGGTCGCGCCACGCTCGCCGCGCACTTCCAGGTCCGCGCCCCAGTCGAGCAACATCCCGACCACGTCCGGATGGCTGCTCACCGCCGCCGCCACGTGCAGCGGGGTCGCGCCAAACTCGTTGCGCGCTTCCAGGTCCGCGCCCCGGTCGAGCAACATCCCGACCACGTCCGGATGGCTGCTCACCGCCGCCGCCACGTGCAACGGGGTCGCGCCACGCTCGCCGCGTACTTCCAGGTCCGCGCCCCGGTCGAGCAACATCCCGACCTCGTCTGGATCGCTGCTTGCTGCTGCCGCCACGTGAAGCGAGGTCAGGCCATACACGTCGTGCGCCTCCAGGTCTGCGCCTTGGTCGAGCAACATCCCGACCACTTCCGGATTGCTGCTCGCTGCCGTCGCCACGTGAAGCGGGGTCGCGCCACACTCCGCGCACGCGCTCAAGTCAGCACCTGCGTCGAGACAACAGGATACATCCACCAACGTCGTTCGGTCAAAGTGCCGGAATGAGTGTGCGTCGGAATTGTGAGATTCAGACGTCCTGACCTCGGCTATGAATTTGTCCAATCAGTTTGATGCTTTGGGCCGAGTTTGGGTGGGTTGTCTGGCATGTCGTAGATCATGCGCAGGTCGGTTCCTGGGAAGATCGTGCGTGTCTGGTTGAGTTCGTCGAACAGTCCGGCGATGTCGGCGTCGCGCGCGTTGCTGGCGGTGCCGAGGAAGCGCACCCGCAGGACGCGGTTTTCCTGGTCGGGGATGATGTCGGCGTCCGACTGGAACAGTTCGGCGAGAGGGCGTCGCGGGCGCTGCTTTGCGCCCTGGGCCTGGGCGACGGCGGCCATCATCCGGGTTTCGGCGCGGTAGGCGATCATGCGAACGATGTCGAGCAGCAGCCTCTCGCTGGAGGGCAGGGCGTCGAGCCTGTCGTTCTCGTCGAGCTCGGCCACGGTGACATGTTTCGGGATTTCTGCACGCCGGACCTTGAGCGCCTCGTGCTCGGCGTCGAGCGTCACGATCTTGTCCTGCAGCGTTGCGGCGGCCGTGATGGCGGTGTCGGACGGGGCGCCCTTGAGCAGGTCGGCGACGCGGTTGCGCAGTGTGCCGAGCTTCTGGCGCAGCTGGCGGATGCGGCGGTCGCAGCGGCGCCAGTGCGGATGGACGACGCGCGCTTCGGGGTCCTGCTCGACAAGGCCGTGCACGGCCAGCGCGTCAAGGCCGAACTCCTGGCGCATGGACTTGAAGAAGTTCTCCTGGGACCAGCGCGAGAACAGCGCGCCGGCGACCCGCTCCATGGGCGTGTGCCTGTCCGTGGTGACAAGCGGCACCTGCCGGCCGCTGTCCAGAAGACGCCGGATCTGGCGCACCTGCGGCCCGCCGGACAGCGTGATCCGTCTCTGTGCGAGCCGCACCTCGGCGGTGCGGACGCCACCTGGTGAGTGGAGCGGCGCCCGGACCGTGCGGAACTCTCCCTGTGGCCAGGGATCGCTCCGGAACCCCTTGTGCCAGGTGATCACCGCCACCCCGCGTCGGGCGAGGCGGGCGAACAGCGCCGGGCTCCAGCCCTCGCGGTCGAACACCAGCGTCAGCCCCGGCGCGACCGCCTCTCCCCTGGCGAGGTTCGGCGCCTCCGGCCCCGGCAGGCCGAGCCGCTCCAGCGCGGGCAGGATGTCGTGCTCCAGCGCGTGCGTCATGGTCGGATCGAGGTCCTTGTGCAGGCACAGGAGCGGCCGGCCGCCGAGCGCGTTGACCCAATAGCCTGTCGAGGCCGGCAGACAGAGCTTCTGACGTGACACGAAGTGCTTCGGCAGGCGACCCTTGCGGCCCGAATATACCTTCACGTGCCCGTCCACCGACAGTGTCGCGCAGACATCCGGCGCCTCCGCGATCCAGTCCTTCGCCAGCGCGTCCTGCCAGTCCCGGACCCGCTGCGGGTCGCTCGCCAGCGCCCTGATCTTGCGCCGCAGCGTCTTGACCTCCGGGCAGCGGTCGAGCCCCAGGACCGCACCCCGTTCCCCGGGCGCCTCGTGGCGCAGCGCCTCGGGGTTGCGGATTCGGGCCATGAACAGGAAGGCGAGCATGAGAAGCACGCTCGTCAGCCCGTCGTACCCTTTCGGCAGCGACAGGAACCTGTCCGCGTGCTCCAGGAGACCCTCCTTCAGCAGCGCCGGCAGCGCCGCCAGGACGCCGCCGCCGGCGACCGCCGAGAGTGGCTCGTCGAAGCGCGGCGGCGCTTCGTTCATGGCTCCCGTCGAGGCCGCGACGCGCCCGGCGCTGTCGCGCGCGCCGCGCCCCATCGGCGCGACCCTGTCGCGACGGTCCCGTTCGCCGCGGCCGAGAAGATCGTCCGGGCATCGCGTGGCCTCGTCGACTTGCGCCGCCTGCGGCCGCTCTCCGCCGCCGATGAAGCCGTTGCTGAGGTTGTAGTACGCCGTCGATCTCGCGATCCCCAGTTCCCGGGCCAGTGCCGCGGCGTTCATGCCCTCGGCCAGGAGACGGTTCGCCGCGTCCGCCGTCTCGCCTGTGATCACGCTGAGACCACGGCCCTTGCGCGGCTCGTAGAAGCTCGCTTCACCCCTGTCCCGGAGCTTCCTCATAAGCCCGCTGCACGGTCGCGCGGCTCACGTCGAAGGCCGCCTGCAGGTCTCCTTGAGGAACGCCGTGCCTGGCGAACCTCGCGATCCGCAGCAGCATGGCCGGCCGGTCGCCCTCGTCGTGGCAGTCGAAGGGCTCCATGTTCGAGAAGTAGACGGTCTGTCCGTCGAGGTCGGCAAGGGAGAAGCACGAGGTTCCGATCTGGACGGCTTCGGGAGGGTGCATTGCGAGCGTGTTCATGGCCTGGAATGCTCCAATATAGGCGTCATGTCATATTGGATCACCCCACGGCTATGTTGTCAAGCAAAAGGGAGGGCCGGACTGATCAAGTCAACTCACTGAGGTCAGGACGTCTGAGATTTGAACAAGGGGTGATGTCTGCGGTCGCTTTTGGATATATGTGCGCATCGTAGCGGCCTCGATCATGAACGAGATCGGATCCAGTGATCAGTCTCTTGTCGGCAGATCGTCAGGAGGGCCGGAACCGACCGGAATCAGCCATCGCTGCATGATCACTCGCTTACGGCATCGGACGACTCTTCCTCTGGCGCTGGGGCGCCACCGTCACGCAAGACCTTCGCCAGCTTCTTGAACAGGTTCGGATGACCGCGCTTCAGCTTGGCATCCCTGCGTACCGTCGTATGGAAGCCGGCCACATCACTCGATGCGATGTGGATGCTTCCCTTGTCCTTCTTGTACTAGACGCCGATCTTGAAATAGACGGTGTTTCCAGGCTCGCTGGTCTTCAATGGTCCCTCCCATGCTTTCAGCTCGGCATACAGGATGCCAAGCGACAGGTCAGGTTTCAAACTGAATCACGACCCATCATCGTCACCCTTTGACCGAACTTGCGAACGACGTGTGCGGACTGTCGATGTTGTCGGCCGCTCAGTCCTCGTCTGATGCTCCCGGAAGCCCATGATAATCCCGGCGCGCTGTTCGATGGCGCACCCGTCCGGGCACGGCGAAGGCGATCAGGTCATGGAGGCCCGGTAGATGCTGGCGATCGAGGAATCGAGCATGGCATCGAACTCGCCGGCGCTCTGGGAGGCGTTGAGACCCTCGGTGAGGGCGCGCGAAAAGCTCGCGACCACACCGGGATTGCGCGCCAGGCGCCGGTTGGCTTCCTCGCGGGTATATCCGCCCGAGAGAGCCACCACCTTCAGGACTCCCGGATGATCGACGAGAGTGCGATAGAATCCAGGCTCCTCGGGAAGCGTGAGCTTGAACATCACCTTGCCGCTGCCGCCAAGGCGCTCGAGACCGGCGAGGAGGGCGTCCTTCAGGAGGAATTCGGCCTCCGCCTTCTGCGGACTGTCGATGGCGACCTCCGGTTCGATGATCGGCACGAGCCCGCTGGCAAGGATCTCGTCGGCCATTCCGAACTGCTGCGAGACGGCCGAGGCCACGCCTTCATCATCGGCAAGCCTGACAACGGAGCGCATCTTGGTGCCGAAGACTCCGTTGGCCCGGGCTCGGGCGAGGAGCGGGTCGAGGTCGGGAATCGGTTTCATGAGCTGGACGCCTCGGACTTCGGCCTCGAGACCCTTGTCGACCTTGAGGAAGGGCACGATGTCTTTGACCTCCCAGAGATAGCGGGCCGAGGGCCGTCCCTCGATTGTTCGGTTCAGCGTGTTCTCGAAGAGAATGGCGCCGAGGATGCGGGAGCCGTCAAAGGAGGGACTGGCGATGACTCGCTCGCGCATGGCGTGGATGATGGAGAACATGTCCTCGTCGCTCTCCCAGGCATCCTCCCCGATGCCGTAGAGCCGCAGGGCCTTGGGCGTGCTGCCGCCACTCTGATCGAGTGCCGCCAGAAAACCCGGTGCACGTTCCATTCTTGCGTGTTGTTCCGTCGTCATCACCGATGTCCTCGGCTGATCCCCCACCATCATTACCAAGAGGGGCGCCGGGCGGAAACGGCAGCCCTGTGGATGGGCTCTTCAGACGCGACGAAAACGGGTGCGGTAGGCCCGGGGACCACCGCCGCTCTTCGGGAAGGGTCCTTCCTCGAGGTAGCGCTCATGGCAACGGTGCAGGGCCTTGCGGTCGAGTGTCACCCCGAGACCCGGCCCCTCGGGTACCGGCACGAAGCCATCCCTGGGCACCGGCGTGCCCTCCTGTGTGACATCGTCGGCATACCATCGGAACAGGGTCTGACTGGGTTCCCGGACATGCTCCATGGCCGCCGAGACCTGAAGGTAGGCGGCGCTCGCGACACCGGTTTCGCCGCTGTGGAAACGGAAGCCGATGTCGAATTGCTCGCAGGCGCGGATGAATCCGATCGTGCGGACGACACCCCCGAGTTCGACGAGGTTGGTGACAAGCGTGTCCGGGGCGCCCAGCTCGACAGCCCGGGGCAGGTCGAGAACGTGGGTCGAGAAACTGGCCCGGGTGTGGGGGCGCAGCTGCGCCATTTCCCGGTAGGTCTCGACAGGATCCTCGTAGTAATGGATGACATGCTCGTCGAACTGCCGCATCGCTTCGCGGGCTGTCTGGACGGTCCAGCCGCCGTTGGCATCGAGCCTGAGCGGGCGGTCGCCGATGGCCTCGCGTATGAGACGGACCATTCTCACCTCCTCGTCGAGACCGACCGTCGCCACCTTGCCTTCGAAACTGATGGCGCCATGCTCGTCGATCATGCGAGCGCAGTAGGCGGCAACCTCTTCGGGTGTCTGCTCACCCTGTTCGGTAACGCCGGGAAGGCGAAAGCCGAAGTACTCGGAGAGTTCGATCCGCGACCTCGAGGCGCCGCCGAGGAGCACATGAAGAGGCACGTTCTCGCCACGCGCCCGGGCATCCCACATCGCCAACTCGATCCCGCCGAAGGCGCGGGTCTGCCCCTGGACGTCACCCCAGGGTGAATAGTGGAAACCGGGCAGGCAGAGGCGTTCGGCGGTTCCCGTCTCCCGAACATCGATGCCGGTGAGGGCCTCGCCCATGGCCTCGACATCACGGGTCCGATCACCGTCGGCGACCTCGCCAAGGCCGGTGATCCCGGCGTCGGTCATCACCTCGACGATGGTCTTGGTAAGCGACCTCACCGATCCGTGGCTGAAGACATATGGGGCGGTGAAGGGGATATTGACCGGGGTCGCGCGCACTCCGGTGATTTTCATGGGATCCGGCCGGCTCAGCGTGTCGGGTCGTCAGAGATCCTGACGAGCTGCTTGCCGAAGTTGCGCCCCTCCATGAGGCCGGTAAAGGCTTCGGGCGCCGCTTCCAGACCGTCGACGATGTCCTCGCGGTACCTGATTTCCCCCGACCGCACCCAGCGCTCCAGACGCACCAGTCCCTCCTGATAGCGATCCCGCCAGTCGAAGACGAGAAGGCCCTTCAGGGAGGCACGCTTGACGAGGAAGTGACGCAGGTTGCGTGGGCCCATGGCCACTTCCGTGTCGTTGTATTGCGCGATCTGGCCGCAGATCGCGACGCGTGCGCCCAGGGCCAGGTTCTCGATGGCGGAATCGGTGATGGGTCCACCGACATTGTCGAAGTAGCAGTCTATGCCATGGGGACAGGCGTCGGCCAACGCACCGCTCATGTCGTTGGTCGTGTGGTGGTTGATCGCACGGTCGAAGCCGAGCTCGGTCGTGATGTAGGCGCACTTGTCATCGGATCCGGCGATGCCGACCACCCGGCACCCGCCGATTCTGGCAATCTGTCCGACCACGGCGCCGACAGCACCGGAGGCGGCGTTGACCACCAGTGTGTCGCCTGGCCTGGGTTGCAACACCTCGAGGGTGCCGAAATAGGCCGTCAGTCCCGGCATGCCGAGGACACCGAGCGCAGTCGAGATGGGGGCGGCGCCGGGGTCGAGCTTCCGCAGTCCGCTACCCCTGACGACGCCATGGGTCTGCCAGCCGATGTCGGCTGTGACGAGGTCGCCGGCGACGTACCGGGAGTGGCGCGAAGCGATGATCTCTCCCACGACCTCGCCGATCATGACTTCGCCGATCTTCTGGGGTTCTGCGTAGGAGGGACCGGGCCGCAGACGGCCGCGCATGTAGGGATCCACCGAAAGATAGATGGAGCGCACCAGCACCTCTCCGACTGCGGGTTCCGGCACCGGAGTTTCGATCAGCCTGAAGTGACGGGCTTCGGGAGCCCCCGAAGGGTAGTCCTCGAGAACGAGGGCGCGGTTGATGGACGTCATGATCGAGATGCCTCGCGTTTGTCTGACCCGTGATCAGGACATGGTTCCGGTGACCGCACGGTAGTGCTTGAGAAAGCCCACGAGGGCCTTGTCACGCAGTGTCGCGAGCTCCTCCATGGTGCGTTCCCCCTGCAGCCTTGCGCACCCGGCGACCATGGCCTCGGTCAGTTCCGGTGTGATCGGAGGTGAGGGCAAGCGCGTCCAGGCGTCGGCCACGGCCGGATCGAAGTGCTCCAGAAAATGCCGCATGCCGCCTTCGCCGCCGGCCATGTGAAAGAGCAGGCAGAATCCCATGATGGCGAGGCGTGGACCGAATCCGTGGACGATCGAGGCATCGATCTGCTCGGGTGTGGCTTCGCCGGCGGCGATCATGTGGAGAATTTCGTTCCAGACCGCCTGCTGCAGCCTGTCGGCGACGTGGCCCGGAACCTCGCGATCCAACTTGAGAGGATGCTTGCTCGCGGCCTGATAGAAGGTACAGGCCCAGTCGACGGCTTCGGGCGCGGTCTGCCTGCCGCCCACCACTTCGACCAGCGGCATGAGGTAGGGCGGATTGAAGGGATGTCCCAGTACCATGCGTGCCGCATTGCCGGCACCGGCCTGGATGTCGCTCATGAGCAGACCGGACGTGGAGGACGCGATGACGACATCGTTCGTCATGGCCGAATCGAGGCGGGCATAGAGGTCCTGCTTGATGTCGATCCGCTCGGGCGCGCTTTCCTGGACAAAGTCCGCTCCCGCCACCGCCTCCTCGATACTCGTGGTGAAGCGCGGTTGCGTGGTCGGCGCGGCATCGGCGCCCATGGCCACGAGACTGGGCCAGGCCGTCTCGACGGTGCGGTGCAGTGTCCTTTCTGCTCCGGGATCGGGATCGTGGACAGTGACGTCGTACCCGGCGGCCAGAAAACACGCGGCCCAGCCCGAGCCGATGAGGCCTCCGCCGATACAGGCGACGCGCCTGACATCCGCGGGATCGGGGCGATCGAAAGTCATGATGCATCGGTTCCCTTGCTGTTCGCGGCGACGAAGGCATCGGCCTTCTCGCGGAGGGCGAATTTCTGGATCTTGCCGGTCGCCGTCTTGGGCAGGGGCCCGAAGATCACGGTTCGCGGCACCTTGAAGTGGGCAAGGTTGTCGCGGCAGAAGGCGATGATGTCGGCCTCCGTCACGGGTTGTGCGGCGTCGTCCTTGAGAGTGACGAAGGCACACGGTGATTCGCCCCAGGTCTCGTCCTGCTTCGCCACGACCGCCGCTTCCAGCACACGAGGGTGACGGTAGAGGGCGTTCTCCACCTCGATGGAACTGATGTTCTCTCCGCCCGAGATGATGATGTCCTTGGACCGGTCCTTGACCTCGATGTAGCCGTCGCCATGCATGACACCGAGGTCGCCGCTGTGGAACCAGCCGCCGTCAAGGTCACGGGCGGTCTGCTGCGGATTGTCGAGGTATCCCTTCATCACCGTGTTGCCACGCAACATGATCTCGCCGATCGTCTTGCCGTCGGCGGGCACCGGTGCACAGGTCCGGGGATCGGCGACCATGTAGCCGGCCAGCATGGAGTGGCGCAGGCCCTGACGCGACATGGCGGCCGCCCGGTCCCCGACCGGCATCTCCATCCAGTCATCCTGGTACGGCGAGACGAGAGCCGGTCCATAGGTTTCCGTCAGACCGTAGAGATGGATGACATGGAAGCCGAGTGTCTCCATGCCGGCAATGACCGCGCTTGGCGGCGCGGCACCGCCGGTGGCGATGGTGACCCTTGAGGGAAAGGCGCGCTGGTGTTCCGCAGGCGCATGGAGGATCATGTTGAGGACGATGGGCGCGCCGGACATGTGGGTGACGCCATGCTCGGCGATGAGACGGAAGATCTCCCGGGTATCGATCCGGCGCAGCAGGACATGGGTGCCTGCCCAGGCGGTCACGCCCCAGGCGTGGCACCATCCGTTGCAGTGGAACAGGGGCAGGGTCCACAGGTTGACGGTACTGCCGGAAAAACCGAGTGCCATGCCGTTGGCGATGGCGTTCAGATAGGCACCGCGGTGGTGGTAGACCACGCCCTTGGGATTGCCGGTGGTGCCCGAGGTGTAGTTCAGCGAGATGGCATTCCACTCGTCTGCGGGAAGCAGCGGCTCATCGTCGGCACGGCCCTGGAGCAGGAACTCCTCGTACGTGACATCGCCGAAGGCAGGGTCATTGTCGGTGTCGGGATCGTCGATGGCGATGACGTGGACCTTGCCGGAGTGGCGAGCGAGAGCCTGGCCGATGACGTCCCGGAATTCGCGGTCGGCGACGAGAACCCTGGTCCCGGCATGGCCCAGCATGAAGGCAATGGACTGTGCATCGAGGCGGAAATTGAGGGCGTTGAGGACGGCGCCCGCCATGGGTACGGCAAAATGAGCCTCGAGGATCGCAGGGCCGTTCTGCGCCATGACGGCAACGCTTTCGCCCGGTTCGACACCGTGGCGGCGAAGCGCGCTCGCGAGGCGCCGGCATCGCTCGTGCATGGTGGCGTAGGAGACACGCCGCGGGCCGTAAATCCAGGCGGTCCGCAGGGGATGCGCGGTTGCGGAACGCACCAGAAAATCGACCGGGGTCAACGGTTCGTGGTTGGCCGGACCGGCATCGAGATCCGTTTCAAACCGACCCGTACGGAGAGCGCGATCGACCAAGAGGCACCCACTGTCAATGTCCGTGCCTTCTTTGCCGCTTGTCCCGGTTCTGTCAATGCCTGATCAGCCACGGTTCCATCGACGGCGGAATCGTGCAGTATCGAAGGTGAGCGGACTCCGCACCCGCGACAGAAGGGATCCTCATGAGCGCCGGTGTTCGAGGCATTCTCTTCATGGTGGCGGGCTGTGCCCTCATCGTCTTCAACGATGTCATCGTCAAGCTGCTGACCGAACAGTATCCCGTGGGTCAGGCGATGTTCGTGCGCTCGCTGTTCGTCGTTCCGCCGGTGCTGCTCTTCGCTCTCCACGAAGGGCGACTCGCCAATCTCCGGGTGCACAATTTCAAGGGCCAGGCCCTGCGCTCGGTGATCGTGGTGACAGGGATGTTCCTGTTTCTGACGGCCATCACCATGATGCCAATCGCCGACGCCCTCGCCATCGCCTTCGCCGCACCTCTGATGGCCACGGCCCTGGCCGTTCCTCTTCTCGGTGAACGGGTCGGGTGGCGCCGCTGGTCGGCGGTCGTCGTCGGCCTTGCCGGTGTCATCCTGGTTCTCAGGCCGACGGGCGAGGGCATCGCCACCGTGGCGTTGCTGCCCCTCGGCAGCGCGGTCACCCTCGCTCTGCGCGACATCCTGACACGCCGGCTCAGTGTCTCGGATTCATCGTCCTCGATCCTCATGTTCACGACCCTGGCGGTCATGGGGGCCTCCCTTGCCTCGTCCCTGGTGGATCCGCTGCTGGGGTGGACGGCGGCCGCATGGCAACCCATGGCGGTGGGTCATGTCGCCATGCTTGCCGTTGCCGGGGTTCTGCTGGCCGGTGCCCAGTATGCGATGATCGAGGCCGTGCGACTCGCCGAGATCGGCCTTGTCGCGCCGTTCAAGTACACGAGCATGGTGTGGGCCGTGCTCACCGGGTATCTGGTCTTTGACACGGTGCCGGACATCTGGATCATTTCCGGGTCAACGCTGGTCGTGGCCAGCGGTCTCTACATGCTGCACCGGGAGGCTACCCTGAAGAAGGTCCGCCGAACCGTTCCGCAACGACCCGAGACCACAGTGCCCCAGCGGGCCGCCGCCCGGGGCAGGAGACAGGCAGATGGGACGCTGTGACGGCAAGCGGGCGCTCGTGACCGGTGCCGCTTCGGGCATCGGTGCGGCAACAGCCCGCCTTCTCGCTGGCGAAGGCGCCAGGGTCATGCTGGCGGATCTCGATGAAACCGGCGCCGCGCACGTGGCTGGCGCAATCGGCAAGAGGGCTTCGTCGACCTTTCTGGATGTCTGCAGCGCCGACTCCTGGTCCGCTGCCGTCGCCGCCACCGTTGCACGTCTCGGGGGCTGGGACGTGCTGGTGAACTGTGCAGGAATCCTGCGTCGGGGCACCATCGAGACGACCACACTGACGACATGGCATGAGGTGCTCAACGTCAATCTCCGCGGCACGTGGCTGGGCGCTAGGGAAGCGGTGCGGCACATGCAGGGCGCCGGAGGTGTCATCGTCAATCTCTCTTCGGTCTCCGGCATCTTCGGCGATCAGGACCTGTGCGCCTACGATGCCAGCAAGGGGGGTGTCAGGTTGCTGACCAAGGCGATCGCTGACCACGCGACCCGCCATGGCCTCGGCATCCGCTGCAACTCCGTCCATCCGGGTGTCATCGAAACGCCCATGGTGGCGAACTACATCGCCGAGTCCGATGATCCGGTGGCCGAACGCGCCCTGTGGGACAGTTACACGCCGCAGGGTGTGACGGGGCATCCCGACGACGTCGGCCATCTCATCGTCTTCCTGGCGAGCGATGAGTCCCGGCTTGTCGACGGTGCGGAACTCGTCATCGACGGCGGGGGGACGGTGGAATGACACGCCGACTCCGCCACAAGACGGCGCTTGTCACCGGAGCCGCCTCCGGAATCGGGCGCCAGAGTGCCATCCGAATGGCTGAGGAAGGGGCGCTGGTGTGCATCACCGACATCGATGACAAGGGCTTGGCCGAGACACTCGCCCTGATGGCCGGGCGCGGCTTCAGTTTCCACCACGATGTCACGCAAGAGGACTCGTGGCGCGCCACCGTTGCCGTGACACTGGAGCGATTCGGCAAACTGCAGGTTCTGGTCAACTGCGCCGGAATCGGTGTCCGGAACGACAATATCGCCGTACTCGAGGAAGAAGGCTGGGACAGGCTCATGGCCGTCAATCTTCACGGCACCTTCATGGGGTGCCAGCAGGCGGTCGCCTGCATGAAACTGGCGGGGGGCGGTTCCCTCATCAACATCTCGTCGGTCCTCGGTCTCAGGGGTTCGGCCGACGCCCTCTCCTACTGTGCCAGCAAGGGCGCGGTGCGTCTTCTCACGAAGTCGATTGCCGTCCATTGCGGTCGCCAGGGATACAACATCCGCTGCAATGCCATCTGTCCGGGCTACATTGCCACGCCCCTTGGCCTCTCGGTGAGGGAGTCCCTGGGTGACGAGGAGTTTCGGCGCCTCGTCGACAAGCACGTGGTCGGCCGCATGGGCGTTGCGGACGACGTTGCCGGCATGGTGGTCTACCTTGCCAGCGACGAGTCGTCGTTCGTGACGGGAGCGGAGATGGTCGTGGACGGTGGCTACACGGCAGGATGATGACAGCAACCCGGCAGGCAGCAGCTGATGCCTGGGTGACGGTCGAGCCCGAGGCATGGTCCATCTACCGCCGCATCTGGGATGAACCGGAACTCGGCATGATGGAGTACAACGCCGAAGCATGGCTCTCGGCCTGGCTCGCCGACCACGGTTTCAGTGTCGAGCGCGGCGTGTGCGGCATGCCCACGGCCTTTCGTGCGGTCTGGTCGTCCGGCGACGGGCCGCGGCTTGGGTTTCTGGCGGAGTACGACGCGCTCCCCGGCCAGGGCAACCGTCTCGAACCTCTCAGGGCGCCTGACGGCAAGCGGGCAGGTCATGCCTGCGGCCACAACCTGATTGCCGGCACCGGCGCCGGCAGCGCCATCGCCGCGCGCCATGCCATGGAAGAATGCGGACTCGAGGGCACCATCGTCTGCCTTGGCACGCCGGCCGAGGAAATCCTCTGGGGCAAGATCGCGATGCTGCGTCGTGGCGCCTTCGAGGGCATCGACATGCTGTTTGCCAACCATGCCGACTATCAGAACGGCGCCGTTTCCAGACCCTGCCTTTCCTGCGTGTCGTTCGAACTCCTGTTCGAGGGCAGAGCTTCCCATGGAGGGGCGCGGCGTTCGGGCAATGCGCTCGACGGTGCGGAACTCTTCGTGCAGTCGATGGAGCGTCTGCGCGCCCACCAGTTCGGCGATGCCGTGATCGGCCATGTCCTGCGCTTTGCCGGTTACATGCCGTCGATCACGCCCGACGAGGCGCGCCTGTGGATCACCGTGCGGCACGAATCCTTCGAGAGAGCCCAGGACGTTGCCCACCAACTCGTTCCCCTGGCCCGTGACTGCGCCCGCCACACGCACACTCTGGTCGTGGACATGCTGATCTCGGCGTCCAGGGGCTACCTGGCGAACCATGCGTTGGGCGAGGTCCTGTTCCGCAACATGCAGGAGATCGGACCGCCGGCTTGGGATGACGGGGATACCGCCTACATGCGGTCCCTTGCGGCGGCCTGCAGTCCTGAAGCGGACTTCGCCTGGGACCGCGACATCGCCTTGCACACGGAGGGTTGCGATCCCTATGGCCAGGACGACGGCGAAGCGAGCTGGTCCATACCCCTGGCACGGGCCAACTGGTCCTGTCCCGGGGGAGTCCTGCTTCACAACTGGGCGATGACCTCGGCCTCGGGTCACGCCAGCCAGTTCAGGGGTGCGTCCTTTGCCGGGCAATCGATCACCATGGCAGCGATCGACCTGCTTGAAGAACCGGGCCAGATCGAGGCCGCGAAGCGGGAGCGGGCCCGCAGGACCCAAGGGTACGTCATCACCGAACCGCGCTGCGGAGGGTTCGAGGTGATGACGACGCGCCCCGAAACCTTCTGGGACGGCACCTGGTCGGGGTGCGACCGGGTCGACCCGTGACCGTCATCGTGCCCGATGCCAGGAAACTGCCGGTCATCGTGGTGACGGGGTTCCTGGGTAGCGGCAAGACCACCCTGCTGCGGCATCTGCTGCATGCGCCCGAATTTGCCGACACGGCGGTGATCATCAACGAATTCGGCGAGACCGGTCTCGACCACGTGCTCGTCGAGACAAGCGAGGACAGCATCCTCCTGCTTGAGAACGGCTGTCTGTGCTGTGGTCTGAGAAGCGATCTCGTCTCCACCCTCCTCGATCTCCTCTCCCGGCGCGAGCGGGGCGAGGTGCCAGACTTCCGGCGGGTCGTTGTCGAGACCTCGGGCCTGGCCGATCCGGTGCCGTTGCTGCAGACCTTCATCACCGATCCCCTGAGACTCTCCCTCTTCGAGCCCGGGGGCGTGGTGACCTGCCTCGATGCCGTGAACGGTTTGGTCTCCATCAACCGCCACCGCAATGCCGGACGACAGCTGGCGCTCGCCGATACCATCGTCATCACCAAGGGTGATCTGGCGTCCTCCAGCGACGCCATGGACCAGGCGAGACGCCGCAACGGCCGTGCCCGGATGGTCGAGGCGCGCATGGGGAGGACGGACCCCCGGGACGTTCTGGGCCAGCCAATTGCCATGAACCTCGACGACATGCCGTGCGGGGACGCCCACGGGTCCATCGTTTCGGTGACGTGGAAGAACATCCGGCCGCTGACTTGGCCTGAGGTGGAGAGCGCAGTCGGATCCCTGGTGGCGCGCCATGGCGAACGCCTGTTGCGGCTCAAGGGCCTGCTCGATGTCGAGGGCGAGGCGGGTCCGGTCGCAATAGACGGTGTCCAGCATCTCTTCCATCGGCCGCGGGTGCTGAAGACATGGCCCAGGAGCGTGACGTCACCGGTTCTCGTCGCCATTGCCGAGGAGACAAGGCGCCAGGAACTCGAGACATGGCTCAGGCAGGCTTGTAGTTCGCCGGCTTGAAGCGCAGCCAGAAACGGGTCAGCGGTCCCGGTTTCAGCCCCTCGTGATCGAGACGGTCCTTGCGTTCGATGGCAGCGCGCACCGCGTAGCCGCCGATCCAGCGGAAGGGCTCCCGGGGAAAGGCACGTTCCGGTTGCCTCACCAGGGGCGAGCGGCTCCATGCGTCGTCCTTTTCCTGAACCAGCGAGGCGAGGATGCGGCTGCCGACCCGCGACGGCACGATACCGGCGCCGGAATAACCGCAACCGAACACGATGTCGGGCGATGATCCGAGATGTCCGAACATGGGAAGTCCGTCACGGGACCTGTCGATGGGACCGCACCAGGTCCCCTCCATGGCGACGTCGGCAAGCGCCGGATGATTGGCGGCCATGATGGCGCACAGCTCCCGGGTGCTGCGGCGCGTTCGCTCGAGGGAGGCATCGATCCGGTCTCCGAAGGGAAGGGCAGCGCCCGACTTGGTGACGACAACGCGCCCGTCCGCCGTCGGCCGGCAGGATTCGATGAAGGTCCGCGAATCCGTGAATCCCGATGCATCGGCAACGCCGAGGGAGTCGAGGAGGTCCGGAACGGGCACCGTCATCGCCGCATCGGTCATCATCACCATGAGGGCAGGCCTGACCTCCGGCAAGGAGAGCGACCACCCGTAGAGGGCCAGGACGACCTTGCGTGCAGTGAGGGTGCCGCGGCGGGTGACGACGGCGGGCGCACTCGATCGCTGCAAGCGTGTCATCGCCGTCTTCTCGAGAACGCGGACCTCCAGGGAGAGGGCTTCGCGTCTCAGGGCACGGACCAGATGGCCCGGGTGAAGGGTCGCGCTCGCGGTGTCGACGACACCGGCAACAAGGGCATCGCTGCCTGTCAGCGATCGGATGTCGTCAGCCTCGAGAAGGCGGAAGCTGTGGATCTGCCGGGATTCCATCTGCTCCAGCATGTCGTCCCAGTGACCTGACTGTTGTTGGCAGGTCGCCGCCCAGACTGTCGGCGCGGAACTCATGGCGATGTCGTTGTCCGGCTTGCACTGTCCTTTAGTCATAAATCGTGCTGGACAAGATGATTCGGATGGTGCACCCTGCCCTGCATGGAAGCACACATTCCGATCAAACGCGTCCTCGAGGACCAGCTCGATCGCTTGCAGTCGATCGTCACCGAGAGCGGCGATAGTAGTCAAAACCGCCTGGCGCTGGAAGTGTGCCGGCACTTCGGCCTGCGGGACGCACGGGGACGCGAGCGGGTATCGAGCTGTGTCGTGGCCCTGAAGCAGCTGGCATCGCAGGGCAGGATCGAGGGCTTGCCGGAGCCCTCCGGTCAGCGGCGTCGGGCACCGCCCCGCCGGCTCGGCGAGGCGGTGGAGAAGCCGCGTGATGTGCCGGCGAGCGTGGCGGCGATCCAGGGTCTGCGGATCCTGCTGGTGCGCACGGATGCCGAACGGGCGTACTGGAACGAACTGATGGCGCGGGAGCACTTTCTCGGCGCTCCCATTCTGGCCGGTCATCAGCTGCGCTATCTGGTGGATTCCGCTCACGGCTGTCTCGGCGGTTTCGGCTTTGCCGCAGCGGCGCTGAAGGTGGCGGATCGGGATGCCTGGATCGGCTGGGATGCCGACCGGCGTCGTGCGGAACGACACCGGGTGCTGTCGATGAGCCGGTTTCTGATCCGGGTGCCGGTTGCGAACCTTGCGTCGAAGACGCTGTCGATGTGCCTGTCTCGCCTGGGCGCCGATGTTGCGCAGCGCTACGGGTTCCTGCCCTGGCTGGTCGAGACCTATGTCGACCCGACGCGCGACGGTGCGAGCCTGCGGGCGGCGAACTGGCAGCTCGTGGGGTTCACCCGGGGCCGAGGCCGCCAGGACCGCGCGCGCGAGATGGCCGAGAGCGTCAAGGCCGTGTACATGTACACATGTACGTTCTGGACCGGGACTGGCGGCACAAGCTGGGGGTGGCGGAGCCGATGCCGGCCCTGTCCCCGGGGGAGGGTCTGGACGCCTCGGCGTGGGCGCACCACGAGTTCGGGGGAGCGCCGATCGGCGACCGGCGTCTGAGTGCGCGCCTGGTGGAGATTGCACGAAGACAGGGAGAGAGTCCGATGTCGTCCTACAGCGGTCTGGCGCGCCCGGATCCCGCTGGTGTCCGGGCCTGTTATCGGTTCCTGGATCAGCCGGAGACGTCGGCGGTGACCCCGGCGAACATCCTGGCGCCGCACCGTCAGCGAACGGTGCAGCGGATGCGCGGCCAGCGGGTGGCGTTGTGCCTTCAGGACGGGACGGACCTGAACTTCGCGACCCGTCCGGGCTGCGACGGTCTGGGCATCATCGGCACGAACCAGACGGCCTCGCAGACCCTGGGCCTGCACCTGCACGCCAGCTACGTTGTCAGCGGCGAAGGCCTGCCGCTGGGGGTGGCGCGTCTTGCCTTCGACGCACCTGTGCGCCCCCGGGCGAAGACCGGTTCGGGCGAGGATATCGAGATGTCCCGGCGCAAGTCGCAGCGCTGGCTAGACGGTCTCGACGACATCGCGGACCTCGCGGCCCGGACGACCGGGGTGAAGGTCGTGTGCGTGATGGACCGGGAAGCGGACTTCTTCGAACTGTTCGACCGGTGCCGGCAGCATCGCCGTCTGTCGATGCTGGTGCGAGCTCGACATGACCGGGTCCTCAAGCGCGGGGCTGCGAAGCTGTTCACCCGACTACGTACGTCTGCCTGCCGCGGCACCATGCAGATCGACATACCCCGCCTGACGGCCCGGCCGAAGTCCTCGGGGCGCCAGAAGCAGCCCGGCCGCACTGCCCGGCGGAACGCGGTGCTGGAACTGCGCTGGTTGTCGACCACGCTGCCGGCGACTGCCGGCTGCCCCGATGCCGCGCCCGTGGCCGTGACCGCGCTGCATCTCCTCGAGACGGCCCCGCCGGCCGGGGAAGCTCCGGTGGAATGGTTCCTGTTGACCGACCTTCCGGTGGACCACGCCGAAGCGGCCCGGGAGATCGTCGGCTGGTACGCGCTGCGCTGGCGGATCGAATGCTGGCTCCGGGTGCTGAAGTCCGGCTGTCGGGTGGAGCACCTGGCGACGCGCAAGGCCTGCCGCCTGGAACGGCAGATCACCATCCACGCCGTGATCGCCTGGCGTCTTGCCCTGATGACCCTGCTCGGGCGGGATGTGCCGACGATGAAGCCCGACTGCCTGTTCTCGGACCTGGAACTCCGCTTCCTCGGCGACTATGCACGGCGATACCGGCTGGACCCGCCCGACACGCTGGGGGCGGCGGTGAAGCTGGTGGCGATCCTTGGCGGGTATCTGGACCGCAAGCATGATCCGCCGCCGGGCAACCAGACGATGTGGCATGGCTATCCGCGACTGGCCACCGCTGCCCTGGCCTATGAATGCCTGCTCGAGGCCCTCGATCTGGACCCGACGTCGGAAGGACACGATCACGCTTTGCGCGATTTGTGACTAATAAGCAGGGCTTGCAGGCGAGAGCGCGGATGTCGTCGATGGCGTCGATGGAAGCCTTGCCGACATGGAGGGCGGCATCGGTGCCACCGGCGCGTTCCAGGGCCGGAACCTGAAACCACATGGGCAGGGCAAAGCCGGCATTCGCGCCGCTCCCGCCGGCGCCGCACACATCGCGTTCGATGACGGCGACATCAAGCGAGGTATCACGCCGCTTCAGCTCGATGGCAGTCCCGTGTAGCCGCCGCCGACGATGGCGACGTCGACCGTGAGATCGCGATCGAGTGGCGTGATGCCGTCAGCGGTTTCCGCTGCCAGCGCCTGGGTCAGCCAGACGCTCCTCACGTTGGCGCCGGATCGACGGCAAGGGGTGCGGCCGTCGAAGTCGTTGGGGGCGGAGGATGGTCTTCCAGGTGCCGACGGATCCTGGCGAGTTCCTTCCTGTCGCCGAAGCCCCGGGCGATGATGAGCCGTTCCGCGGCCGCAAGCCAGCGCTCGTAGTAGTCGTGGCCATCCGCCGCACCGTGACGTGCGATCTCGTCGATCAGCAGTTCCTGAAAGACCCGCCATTCATAGTGCCCGGCGTCGTGCATCGCATTGACCATGGCAAAGACGCGGGCCTGCCACGGCTCGTCGAAAGCCAGGTCACATTCCGGACCATCCTGTCCCTGGTTCACTGCCTGTCCTCCGAGCAAGGGTTCCCGACACTACTCCATCCCAGTCCGTTCCGTCATGGCAGGTCAAGTCCCTTCACCTGGTCCTCGACATACCGGAATGCCTCCAGCCGGCGCAGCGGAGAGAAATCGTCGATCTCCCGTGCGACATGATGGACATGAAGTCCCATGTCTCTCCTGAATCGTTTCAACCGTCGACCCTTGTGGCCGCACGCCTGACTGAGAAGGTCATGAAGGACCTGCTTGGGGTTCGGCGCCCCTTCGAGACCATTCAGATCGGGAATGTCCAGGGGTTGACGGCCCTGAGGATTCCCGGCTCCCTTGCGCAACGCGACCTCATCGAAAAGCAGCCAGGCTTCCTGCATCCGCACCGGAATCACACACACTACGGGGGGTGTCGCCTGCCGGCACTGTCTCAGTGCTTCGCGGATCTCCTGAGCGCGATGATCGATTGGTGTTCGTTCGGCATCCCGATGAATGAACAGCAGTTCACACGGATAAAGATCAATACTCAGCGTGATGCGATCTTCAAGAGTCTTGGGAGGATGGTGCAGGCTGCGCAAGTCCGCCAGTTGAGGTTGCAGGGGAAAGCGACCATAGTGCTGGCGCAGCAGCCACACCAGAATTGGCAGAAGTGCCCTGTCCGATGGTCCGTCCGCGACAAGTGTAAAGCGAAGACCCTGCATAGCGAGGGATCACGGAGTGGCCGTGGGGTCAAGAAAGGGAAACTGTGGCAGGTCTTCACGGTCGATGACCCGTCGTGGTCCGTGCAGGGTCCTCTCCGGTTCGCTTCGCAAGGCAGGGCTGAGATACGGTAGCAATTCCCCTCTGGTCGCAACGTCGACGTGCCCGCTGATCCTTGCCCTCCATGTGCCTGAAAGGCATTGGAAACATGGCTTTCTGAACAGGCGTTCGCCCGTGTTCACGGCTTCCACTGTCTTGACGAACACGACACTGTCGTCCGGTACCTCCTGAAACACCGCCGGTGAGTGTGTGTTGATGATCACCTGACGCATCGGATTGTCCGGACCGGCCGGCTCGAAGGGATCTACTGCGATATCAAGAAGAAGTTTCAGGATGGCCGGAATTCGGGCCGGGTGGATTCCGTTCTCCGGCTCCTCGAGGCAGAGAACACCTTCGGTTTCGGGATCCATTTCCAGCACCACGAGGGCCAGGAAACGCAGTGTCCCGTCTGACAGTGCTCGCGCTGGATGACGTGTTCCTTCACCGTCCAGGGCGGTGAGTGTCAAGAGTTCCCGTTTCTCGTCCCGGTCGATGCTGATGTCGCGCACGTCGTCAATGAGTTCGCTCAATCGTATGGCGATCTGGCTGCAGGTTCGCGAAGAGTGCTCCTCCATCCGGGCTGTGCTTTCTTCCGCTGCCGGCGAACGGGCGAGGCGGTGCACCGTTGCGGCAAGATGGCGCCCGTCCTGCCCCAGGCGCGCTGGAGAGGTGAATTCATCGGGTTGGCGCAGAGCGGATGGTTCCAGTTGCAGAATCCGCCAGGATTCCATTTCCCGACGTGCTGCCACGACCGTAGGACTTTCTGCAGCGTTGGCCGCTGACAGAACGGTGCGGGGAAGATGTGTCGCAGAGCGACGCAGCGGACGTCCCCGACTGCCACCGTCCTGATGCAGTTTGATGACCCTTTGTTCCGCTTCGTCTTCAGTGGAAATGAAGTACTGCGCACGGCGCTGGCCCTTTACAACCGAGCGTCGCCAGTCCCTCGCCCGGTGAGGGAAAGGAAGATGCCTTGCAGCAGCGCCTTGCGGGATGTGTGTCAATTCTTCCTTGATGATTTCCAGGGATCCCGGCGTCAGGGCACCTCCTGGCGGGCGGTAGGCAAGTTCAAGAGAGTAGCGCAGGAACGTGATGCTTGCCCTGGCTTCCTGTCCCAGGTCATCAACGGCATGCGCCTGGACGATCATCTCGGCGGCGAAGCACATTCGTTCGGCATAGCGGTCGCCGGACCTGTGAAAGAGGCTGCGCACATCTGCCGTGCGGCTGTCCTGGTCGCGCACCGAGGCTGCCGCCTCCATCAATGTGTGATCCGACAATGCGTGAAGAAAGCGGATCGCGTCGAACACATTGGATTTTCCGGAGCCGTTCGGTCCGATCATGCAGGTGAAGGGGCCAAACCGCAGGTCGATGTCCACAAGGTTTTTGAACCCGGACACTTCCAGCCTAGTGAGCATCTGCGGCAATCCGCTGGGTCAGTTCACTGTCCTTGCCATCATCAGTTGTGTTGTCTTGCCAGTCAATCAGGCGACCTCCCCAGTCACCCTGGAGACTCGGCGAGGACCTCAGCGGTCCGCGCGGGCGCGTGGAGGAAACCGGACAGCCGGCCTCGTTTTCCAGGAGCCTGGGATCGTGAACCCGAAACGCTGAGGCCCTCAGGTCGACGTGCGGTTGCAGCATGCACCGGTGACCGGGATCAACGCGGCGCTGATCGGAACATCGAGCCAGGGAATGATCCTGTCACGGAATGTCGACAGGGATACAGACGACATCGTATCCTTCGCGGATGGCGGCAACAGGGCCATACCATGGACAGCACCCTCGACATTCCTGCGCCCGATGGCCCGATACCGGCCTTCCTT
Organism: Alphaproteobacteria bacterium; assembly: GCA_964291265.2. Taxonomy (GTDB): domain Bacteria; phylum Pseudomonadota; class Alphaproteobacteria; order SP197; family SP197; genus SP197. The sequence continues at coordinate 4,105,409 of OZ219747.1, read as the reverse complement.
GCCCTGCCCGAGGGGGATGGGCCGGCGCCCGCCGTGATCATGCTCATGGATGCACCGGGTATCCGCGAGGAACTTCATCGATTCGCGCGGCGCGTCGCCTCCGCGGGTTTTGTCTGCGTACTTCCCGACATGTACCACAGGCTTGGCACTCTGCGCTTTGATCTCTCACGTCGCGATGACCGGATGACCGCGGTCTTCGGTGCGGCCATGGCAAGTCTCGATCATGAGAGGGTGGCGCAAGACTGCCGCGCCATTCTCGATTGTCTCGATGGCGACGACCGCGTGGCGGCGGGGCCACGGGGCCTCGTCGGGTATTGCATGAGCGGACAGTACGTGCTCGCCGCCGCGTGCCGGTTTCCGGATCGGGTCGCCGCGGTCGCGGCGTTTCACGGGGTGCGCATGGTGACCGATGAGCCTGACTCGCCGCACCTCGGGGCGGCGGCGATCCGTGCGGAGATGTTTCTGGGTTTCGCCTCGGACGACCCCCTGGTCCCCGACAATGTCATTCCCACGTTGCGCGACACCTTCACCAGACACGCCATTGCCCACCGCATCGAGACCTATCCCGGAACGCGCCACGGCTATTCCTTCCCCGAACGCGACGCCTATGTCGAGGGGGCGGCCGAAGCGTGCTGGGAAGGCATGCTCGCTCTCTTCTCGCGCCGCCTGGCCGGGCGACAGCCTCGGGCGGCAACAGGAGTCTGAAGCCATCACCTCCATTCAGGAACAGGGATGCCGTCCAGTCGTCGCAGTCGCTGAGTGTGCCTGTGCGGTAAGCGTTCGGCCGTTCGGTGATGGCTGATTTTGGTTGGTTTGGGTCTTGCTGACTATCGTCTGAGAAAGTGCTGGTAAACTCGTTTGGTCTCGATTATGGTCGAGGCCATGAAGACTTTTGCCGAGACGCGCGGAGCGACACAGCAGCTGACGGGAGGTGGTGACGGCCTATGTCGGGCGTCAGTGGCCTTGTCATGCGAGGCGCCTGACTGGCGTGCGCTCTATGAGGCGGAGCGGGTTCGTGCGGATGCGGCGGAAGCGCGTATGCGGTGTGCCAGGCGAACTGGCGGAAGGTAGGGGGTGAAAGTCCCCTGGAACGAAGGAGTAACCAAACCACGTTTCTCCGCGAGCCGTGCGTCGGTTCCCGCGAGGGGGCAGGCGAAGCGTCGGTAGCGGTACGGATGGGCAGGGCTAATGAGCACCGAAAAAGCTATCATCCGGGGTGCCGAGGCTTTCGCATTGGTCGAAGGCAACATCGCAGGCATCGATTTGGTGAGATGTCGGCGAGCCCCGCGGTGTCAGAGAACCCATGCACGTCCGCACGCCTTCTGTTGGGACCCTGGGAGATCTTCAAACCGTCCCGCCGGTTGTGGCGGGACCGCATGGGGAAGGAGAAAACCGAAGCCTATGATGTACGGTTTGAAGAAGTCGGATGAGGCCGTAGTACCTGTGAAGGCGGCGAACAAGGAAGCGTTAGCTTCTGCGGAGTCGCTGGAGGAAAGGGCCTCAACCAAGGGGAATCCGGGACGCTAAAGCACGCACCGAACGCAGTGTCGGGCAAGCGTGCCACAGGCGGCGGATCGGATACGGGAAGCCGCAGGCTAGTCCAGTGGTTTGCCGTCCAGTACCCGAGGTAGGAGCCGGATGGATTAACGTCCACGTCCGGATCTGCGCGGGGGGTGCGCAGCAATGCGCATCCCTACCGCGTCTGACCTGCGCCGTGCGAAGAATTCTGCCCGTGCCCGTGCGGGCACATTCAAGTTTCATCTCGACCGCACTCGTGATCAGCTCAAGGAGGCTCGCCGGGAGGTGAAGCGTGGACAGGCCCGAGCGGAGGCGCTGGAGCGGGAAAGGGACGCTCTGAAGCTCAAGAACGCTGAACAGGCGAGCGAGCTGAGGAATCTCCGCGGGACGCGTGCCAAGCACGCGACGGCGCGCTTCGGGTCGAAGAGCGAGAAACGGAAGAAGAAGGAAGGCACCGGGAACAAGCGGGGTCAGCAACCCGGCAAGAGCGGCCACGGGCGCACTCCGCGTCCGAAGCTCAAGGAGAAGCACGAACGCCATGATCCACCGGCATCGCAGCGCACGTGCCCGTGTTGCGGCGAGCCCTATGTGGCCAACGGCAGCCACGAGACCTCGATCATGGAGGTCCATGTCAAGGCTCATATCCGGCGGATTGAACGTGGGCGTTGGCGCCGTGGTTGTCAGTGTTCGTCGGCGCCTGCGGAGATCATCGCGCCGCCACCTTTGCGCTTGCTTGCGAATACCCCCTTCGGCATCAGTGTCTGGGAATGCGTGCTCTATGAGCGCTTCGCCTGCTTGCGTCCCCTGCGCCGGGTCTCGCGATGGCTGGAAGACCAGGGACTGCCGATGGCGCCGGGAACGATCGCTGGCGGCATGAAGAAGATGACGCCGATGTTCGCGCCTCTCGCTCAGGCCATCCTCGATCATCAGAACCGGCTGACGGTGCGCCACGGCGACGAGACCAGCTGGCGCATCCAGTCCCTCAAGGCCTCGGGGCGCTCGCAGAAGGCCTGGCTGTGGACCGCGGTCAGCGCCGACTCCGTCTTCTTCCTTATCGACCCGTCACGCAGCACCCGGGTGGCCATGGTGCTGTTCGCCTCCACCGAAGGTGTCGTCTTCCTTGTTTGCGACCGCTACGTGGTCTACAGGAAACTGGAGCGTGAGCTTGATGGCAAGGTGATCCTCTGCCTTTGCTGGGCGCACTCCAGGCGCGATGTGATCGAGGCTGCGGCAGGCCAAGAGGGGCTGGAAGAGTGGTGCGACAAGTGGCTCGACAGGATCGCGCTGATCTACACACTGAATGGGCAACGGCTGAAGCACTACGATCCCGCACGCAAGCGTCAGTCAGCGAGGTTCAATGCCCTGCAGAAGGACCTTCGTGCGGCTGTCGAGGCGCTGTTCAGGCAGGCTCAGGAGGAACTCGACGCCTTGCCCGAGGGTGCACGCGAAGCGAAGCCCTTGCGTTCCCTGATCCGTCACCGCGAGGGACTGTGCGTCTTTGTCGACCATCCCCAGGTGCCCATGGACAACAACTTTGCCGAGAGAGCCCTCCGGGGTGCGGTGACCGCGAGAAAGCTGAGCTTCGGCTCCGACAGCGAGGAAGGCGCCGCCTTCACCGCCATCATGTACTCGGTCATCGGCACCCTTGCCATGAACAACATCAATGTTCGGCGCTGGCTTCATGAGTGGCTTGAGGCCTGCGCGCAGAACGGCGGCAAGCCGCCGGATGACCTCGACCCGTGGCTGCCATGGTCGATGCCCCCGGAGCGTCGAAGGGACCTCATGGAACCGGGGTGATCGAGTGCCGTTACGACGGCCGTGACTTCACCGCGCACGAGATGGCGCTGTTGCGCTCCCTGATCACCCAGCACCCCACCCGTGCGGCCATCGCCCGCGCCTTCTGCCGCGAGACCGGCTGATACAAGCCCGACGGGGCCTCAAGAACATGATGGCGAATGTCGCCTTTCTGGCCATGCACCGCGACGGCCTCATCACCCTGCCGCCACCCCAACGACGAGCAACCCGACCCGGACCCATCGTCTTCGGACCCAACAGCGAACCGCCACGTGGTGCGCCTCCCAAACGCATCCTCAACCGGTGAATATCACCAACAATCACCGCGTGGCCGAACGCTTACCCTGTGCGGCGGTTCCCGGCTCCGGGTGATGCACCGGCGCAGCAGGGGCACCTGGTCAGGGGCCGACCTCGAAGCTCCACGGTATCCTCTTGCCGAACACTTCGTACAACTCGGCGGCGAGGGCCTCATGGTTCCGAACGGGGATGTCGTCATCCGCCAGCGCCTGCCTTCTGGCGGTAGCGTCATGGAGGTCTGGGCCTGCGGTGACACGGAGCGAGCTCGTCATTCCCCGGTCGTCCCGCACGCGCCTTGCCTTGGCGAACGACATCGGTCTTCGGTGCGAATCACGTTCACACGTCAGCTCGGGGACGATTTCGGGATGATGGCATGACAAGAACAGACAACACGGCCTGTCTGAACGCTCTCCTCTGACCACTGCGAGGCGGAAATCGCGGGAAAACTTAACTCCTCCGCTTTCGACGAACGAGAGAAATTCGCCCTCCTCGCCGCAGTCGAACGCCGCGCGGCTGGCCACCATGCGTCCCCTGGTCGACAAGTACGATAGGGATGAGACCATGCTCCCGGCTCAGATGTCCTGACCTCGTGAATTGACTTGATCAGTCCGGTTCCATGCCGGCATCTCATCTGGCGCCGGTTCATGACGCACATCACGGCCGAATGTTCCGCCCCTTCTCGACAACTTCCATATGCTGGAAGAGATGGCGCCCGAGGATGATCGCGCAGCGTCGCACAAGGGTTGACCCATGACGAAGTCGTCCTCATCGACTTTGCCCAAAGGGAGATCGCTGACGATCAGGACAGCGAGATGCCGCTTCGACGCAACCTGGAGTGATTCGATCGTCGATGTGCGGGCCGGCCCGATCGGAAGCCGCCGGTTGACAAGACCACTGCGCCACGTCGTCGCTTCCCGCACGTTCGGCTCGGAGGGTCCGATGGGAGACAATGGGTGGTCGTGCTTGTCCGTTCACGCGATGGACCAGTCCTGTCCGGCGGGTTGCATGGTGGCTGCAGCGGGGGTGAATGCCGGAAGGGCCGTCGCCCGGCGACATCCCGGTCGCCGGCTGACGGCCCCCCGACTCGTGGCTCCGCGAGCAGGACTCGAACCTGCGACCCAGTGGTTAACAGCCACTTGCTCTACCAACTGAGCTATCGCGGATCAGGTATGCACCGATGTGTATGCGAAGTGCCGCCGAAGGTCAATGATGACCAACCGCATTGCGGCCCCGCTGCATCGCCCGTAGGGTCGGCGACGGTCTTGTCGGGGAGTGTGACACGATGAATGGTGCAGATCTCATTGCCCGCATCCTCGCCAGAGAGGGTGTCGACATCCTTCCCGCCTTTCCGCACAGCGATCTCATCGAATCCGCGGCCAAGGCGGGCATCCGTCCTGTCATCGTGCGCCAGGAGCGCCAGGCCCTTCATATCGCGGACGGCTATGCCCGTGTGACGGGAGGCCGCAGGATCGCCTGCACCACCGTGCAGTATGGTCCCGGGTCGGAGAATGCCTTCGGCGCCGTGGCCCAGTGCCATGCCGACAACGTGCCGGTGCTCCACATTCCCTTCGGCTACGATCGCATGAGACAGCCGCTCGATTCCCACTTCCAGGCCAGCCAGAGCATGCAGCATGTCTCCAAGTGGTGCGCCATGGTGCCGGACGTGGAGCGTATTCCACAGATGCTGCAGAACGCCTTTGCCATGCTGCGCAACGGCCGTCCCGGGCCGGTGGTTCTCGAGGTGCCCAAGGACGTGGCCAACACCACCGCCGATCCCGCCCTCGAGGAAAGCTATCGCCCCCAGAAGGCATCGAGGCCGGTGGCTGCCGATGCCGAGATCCGCGAAGTCCTCGCCTCCCTGGGGAAGGCCTCGTCACCCGTGATCGTGGCGGGTCAGGGCATTCTCTATGCGGGAGCATCACAAGCGCTGACAGAGTTTGCCGACAGCACCGGCATTCCGGTGCTGACGACCCTGAACGGCAAGAGCGCCTTTCCTGAGAATCACCCGCTCTCCCTGGGATGCGCGGGCCGCACACGGCGTGGCGAAGCAGCGCATGTCCTCGCAAGCTGCGACCTCATCCTCGGTCTTGGCACGAGCTTCACCCGGTCGGAGTACATCACGCCGTTTCCAACCAAGGGTCGCTGCTTCATCCAGCTGACGAACTGGGAAGGCGATGTGTCCAAGGACTATCCGGTCGACATCGGCATCATCGGTGATGCCCGCGCGACTCTGGAGCGCATGGTGGAGATTCAGGGCAAGCATCCCGGCGCCCGACGCGACGCGATGGCCGACGAGGTGGCCAGCCGCCGCAAGGCCTTCATGGATCGCTGGGAGCCCAAGCTGCAATCCACCGAGGTCCCCATCAGTCCCTACCGCATCATCAGCGACCTCATGAGGACGGTCGATCGAGAGACGACCATTGTCACCCATGATGCAGGTTCACCGCGTGACCAGATGACCGCCTTCTATGAGACACTCGTACCCCACGGGTACATCGGCTGGGGCAAGACAACGCAACTCGGTCTCGGTCTTGGACTTGTCCAGGGTGCGCGACTGGCGCGGCCCCGACATCACTGCATCAACATCATGGGCGATGCGGCGATCGGCATGGTGGGGATGGATCTCGAGACGTCCGTACGCAACCGCCTTGCCACGATCACGATCGTTCTGAAGAACGATGTCATGGGTGGCTATGTCGACCATCACCCGGTGGCGGCACGCGACTATGGCATTCATGAACTCGGAGGGAACTACGCCGACGTGGCAGCGGCGCTGGGCGCCCACGCCGAACGGGTGAGCGCGCCCGAGGACTTCGTGCCGGCCCTCGAGCGGGCGCTGGCACTGAGCGACCGACCGGCACTGATCGAGGTCATCAGTTCCGAAGAGAAGCACTTTGCGGATGATCCCGTGGAAGGTTGATGTCGGCGTTCGATTACATCATCGCCGGCGGCGGCACGGCAGGCTCGGTCCTCGCGGCGCGCCTGACGGAAGATCCGGCGGTCCGCGTTCTCATGGTCGAGGCCGGTACCGGCCGCAGGTCACTCATGCACCGCATCCCGGCAGGTGTCCTGTCGCTCTACCAGTCGGGCCGCTATCACTGGGACTACAGGTCCGAACCGGAGGCGCTGGCCGCCGGCAGATCCTATGCCTACAAGATGGGCAAGGGGCTTGGAGGATCCTCCTCGATCAACGCCTTGCTGTGGGTGAGGGGGGCTCCCGGTGTCTTCGACAGCTGGGCAGCGGACGGTGCAGTCGGCTGGTCGTGGCGGGATGTCGAGCCCCTGTTCCGGCGCATTGAGAGCTTCGACGATGCGGCGGACCCCCACATGGGGCAATCGGGTCCCATCGCCGTCGTGCGCGGCGATCCGCGGTTCTCGATGCTCAACGAGGCCTTTCTCGAGGCAGGGATCGAGGCTGGCCTTGCCTTCAACGGCAACTACAACGGACCGGATCAGGAGGGGGTCACCGTCCTCCACCGCAACACGCGCGGCGGCGAGAGGAGCGATGTGTGGACCGAGTACCTCAAGCCCTCCCTCGGCCGGCCCAATCTGGTCATTCGATGCGACACTCCTGTCGATCGTCTTGTCGTCGAGGCGGGCCGGGTGACCGGAGTCAGGGTCAGAACCGGCGGGCGCCACGAGACCATTCACGCGGCCAGGGAAGTCCTGCTCTGCGCCGGCGCCATCGGTTCACCCCAGCTGCTCATGCTGTCGGGCATCGGTGATCCCGGCGCGCTGGTGCCGCACGGAATCGAGGTGCGCCACGAGCTTCCGGGGGTTGGCGCCAATCTCCACACCCACCCGACCATCCGCTGCGGCTACACCGCCGCCAAGGCCGAAAGGCTGGCGTCCTGGACACGGCCACCGAAGAAGTGGCTGGCGGGTGCGCGCTGGCTTGTCGACCGCAAGGGGGTGGCCTCCACCAATCACATGGAAGTCGGCTGCTTCCTGCGCTCCGGCAGCGATGCTCCCTGGCCCGACATCCAGATGACTTTCACGCCCATGCTGGTGGGCACGACCTACGCCGACGCTCTGGCCGACGGCTTCGGGGTCTACACGGAACTCGTCGGCATCAAGAGTCGCGGAGACGTGAGGTTGCGTTCGGCAGACCCCCAGGATTTGCCCCGGTTCAGCTTCAACTTTCTTGCCGAAGAGCGCGATCGGACCGCCTTCCGTACCGGCGTCGGCATGATCCGGGACATCGTGTCGCAGCCGGCATTCGAGGGCTTGAGGGAGCGCGAGATCGATCCTGGCGCGAGTGTGACGTCGCCAGCAGAAATCGACAGGTGGGTGAGCGGGAGCATCGGCATCACGCACCATCTCGCCGGCACCTGCCGCATGGGTGCGCCGGGTGATCCACGGTCCGTCGTCGGCCCCGACCTCGGTTTGCTGGGTCTCGACGGTCTGCGCATCGCCGACAACTCAATCATGCCACGTGTGACGAACGGCAACACCCACGCCCCGGCCCTCATGATTGGCGAGAAGGCAAGTGATCTTGTCGCTGGAGAGCGCAAGGCTTCATGACGCTCGACCGGAGGTTCCCCTCGATTCATGCGATGCAGGCGTGTGCGGCCCGGCGTGTGCCGCGCTTTGCCTTCGGCTACACGGAGGGAGGAATCGACAGGGAAGTCTGCCTGGCGGCCAACATCGATGCCTTGCGCAGGGTCGTCCTCACACCCCGGGCGATTGTCGATGAGGCTTTCGAGCCGGACCTTTCCGTCCCCCTGTTCGGCCGCACTTGGCCGCTTCCCTTTGCTCCCGCACCGATGGGGCTGACGGGGCTGATATGGCCGAACGCTCCGGCGCTCATCGCACGTGCCGCCATTGGTCATGGCCTGCCTGTGTGCCTGAGCAGTTTTGCCACCATGTCGGTCGAGGAGATCGGCGCCATCGCCGGGAGCAGTCTCTGGTTCCAGCTCTACTGCACCGTGGATCCCGCCATCGAGAACGACATCGTTGACCGGGCCGAAGCTGCCGGCGCCTCGGTGCTCATCGTGACGATCGATGTTCCCACCCGCACCAGACGCGAACGCGACATCGCCAGCGGACTCTCCGTGCCACCGCGGTTCGATCGCACGACGCTCATGGACATCGTCGCCCGCCCTGCCTGGGCCCTGGCCATGATGCGCGCCGGCATCCCGCGATTTCGCACGCTGGAGCGATACTTGCCGAAGGGTCTGCCCCTGTCGGCGATGGGGGAGCATCTGGCGAGCATGACGGACGGCCGGGTGACCGCGGAAAAGCTCGAGCGTCTGAGGGAGCGCTGGAAGGGGTCCATGATCGTCAAGGGACTCCTCGCTCCCGAAGATGCCGTGAGGGCGCGTGACATGGGCATTGATGCCGTGGCCGTCTCCAATCATGGCGGTCGCCAGTTCGATGCGGCTCCCGCCCCCGTCGAGGTGCTGCCGGCCATCCGCCGGGCCGTTGGCGCCGACTACCCCCTGCTGGCCGACGGAGGTGTGCGCTCTGGAATCGATGTCGCCCGCATGATTGCCTGCGGTGCCGACTTCGTTCTCATGGCCCGAGCTCTCGCCTACGCGGTCGCGGCAGGAGGCGGGGCCGGGGTCGATCATGCCCTGCGCATCGTTCGGGCGGACCTGAGGCAGGTGATGATGCAGGCCGGAACGCCACGCCTTGATGACCTGTCTGCCTGCCGGGTGACGGGGGAACGTCGCGGCGCGTGAGAGGTCAGTTGTCGTGGACGCCGCCCTCGGCCTTGCGACGGGCGACAAATGCCTCGAGTTCATCACGGATTGCCGGATCGAGAGGCGGCTCCTCGAAGTCCGCAAGAAGCTGCTTCCAGATGCGGTTTGCGCGTCGGCTGGCGTCAGGGCTTCCCGCCTCGACCCAGGTCTCGAAGTTGCGCCAGTCCGAGAGGAGTGGCGCGTAGAAGGCGGTCTCGTAACGCTCCAGGGTGTGGTCGGTTCCGAAGAAGTGTCCGCCCGGACCGACGTCCGCCATCGCTTCCATGCCGATTTCGGTGTCGTTGACGACGATCGGCTCCATGATCTCGAACATGCCCTGGATCATCTCGGCATCGACGATCATCTTCTCGAAGCTGGCGACCAGGCCACCCTCCATCCAGCCGGCGCCGTGGTGGATGAGGTTGCCGTGGGCGAGGAAGGCCGCCCACAAGGACATGCCGGTCTCGTAGGCCGCCTGGGCGTCGACCGCGTTGGAGGCGCTGACATTGCTGGTTCTGAAGGGAATGTTGTAGCGACGCGCCAATTGTCCGCTGGCAAGGGTCGCTCTCACATACTCCGGAGTGCCGAAAGCCGGCGCTCCGGACTTCATGTCGACGTTGCTGGTGAAACCGCCATAGACGGATGGTGCGCCGGGTCTGACGATCTGGACAAGCGCCAGTGCGGCCAGGGCCTCGGCATTCTGCTGCACGAGGGACCCGGCAAGGGTGGAGGGAGCCATGGCGCCCTGCAGTGTAAACGGTGTGATGGCGACCGCCTGACCGGCGCGGGCCATCTCGATGAGGCCCTGGCTCATGGGTTCGTCGAGGCGCAGCGGCGAATTGGTGTTGATGAGCGTGATAAGACCTGGTCGGGCGATCATCTCCTCCATGTCGATGCCCCGCGCCATGCGGTTCATCTCGATGCCGTCGCGGCTGCGCTCGGCGCCCAGGGCATAGGTCCGCCAGACGCGGTCGGTTTCGGTGATGAAGGTCATGTAGCAGTCGAGGTGTCTGGTGGGCACCGGCAGATCGATGGGCTCGACGGGATAGCCGGCGAAGAAGTGCACCGTGTTGAGGCTTGTGGCCACCCGCACCAGGCTGCGGAAGTCCTCGAAGCTGCCGGGGCGCCGCCCATTGTCGAGATCGGAGACGTTCGGCGGGCTCGACACCGCCGTGGTGACGATACGGTTGTCTCCAAGCGTGACCGAGCGATTCTCGGCTCGGCTGTGGAGGGTGAACTCGGGAGGCGCCTTCGCCATCGCCTCCTCGATGAGACTGCGGTCGAACCGCACGCGCATGGTGCCCTCGTCGACATCGGCGCCGGCTTCGCGGTAGAGTTGTCGCGCATCCCCGCCCAGAATCTCCATGCCGAGTTGCTCGAGAACGTCGAGGGAGGCTCTGTGGACATGTTCGATCTGGTCTGCCGAGAGAATGTCGAGCGGCGGGAAGGGATTGCGCACCTCGCGCCAGGCAAGCTGGTGAGGGGTGGTCGAGCGTGACCTCTCACTGCCCCTGCGGCGAGACCGGGTACGGCGTGCCATGAATCACTCCCTTTGGGGGCAGGTCCTCATGACTCCACTATGGAGGCAGGCCCCACCCTGTGACAAGGTGCCCTGAGCGTCGGTCAGATCCCCAGAATCTCGGTCTTGCGGCGGGTGACGAAGGCGTCGAGCTCCGCCGCGGTCTCGGCCGAGACCGCGGGCGCTTCCCAGGAATCAATGAGCTCGCGGGCAAGGCGCGAGGCGCGTCCGGTCGCGTCGACGCCGCCGGCGTCTTTCCAGTTCTCGAAACGCCTCCAGTCCGACACCATCGGTTCGTGGAAGGCCGTCTCGCAGCGCTCCAGGGTGTGGTCAGCGCCGAAGAAGTGTCCTCCGGGACCGACCTCCCCCATGGCTGCCATGCCGATTTCCTCGTCGGTCACTTCCACGGGCTCCAGAACCCGGCTGATCATCTCGATGGTATCGGCGTCGATCACCATCTTCTCGAAACTGGCCACCAGTCCACCTTCAAGCCATCCGGCGCCGTGCAGCACGATGTTGGCGTGACTCATCACGGCGCTCCACAGGGAGACCTGGCTCTCGTAGGCGGCCTGGGCATCGACCGACGTGGAGGCGTTGACGTTGCTCGAACGGTAGGGAACGCCGTTGAGGCGGGCGAGCTGGCCACCGATCATCGTCGCTCGGGCGTACTCGGGGGTGCCGAAAGCGGGGGCGCCTGTCTTCATGTCGACATTGCTGGTGAATCCACCGTAGACCACCGGGGCTCCCGGGTTGACGAGCTGCACCAGAGTCATGCCGGCAAGGGCCTCGGCGTTCTGCTGGGTGACGGCGCCGGACACGCTGGCGGGAGCCATGGCGCCGGCCAGCGTGAAGGGGGTGACGATGACCGGCTGGTTGTGTTCGGCCATGGTCATCATGCCATCGAGCATCGGTGTGTCGAATCTCAGCGGTGAGTTCGCGTTGACCACGGTGACGATGCTGGGTTGTTCCTTCAGTTCCTGGCGCGACAGGTTTCTGGAGATGCAGATGATGGAGAGGGCATCATCGATGCGTTCCGCGCCCAGGGAATAGGCGTGCCAGGCCCGGTCGGTCAGCGTGACAAAGGCAGCGAGGCAGTCGAGATGCCGGGTGGCGGCCGGAAGGTCGGTCGGCTCAACCGGGTAACCGCCGAAGAAGTGAAGGCAGTTGAATCCCTGGGCCAGGCGCAGGAAATCACAGTAGTCCCTGAAGTTGCCTTCGCGGCGCCCGCGCTCGAGATCGTGAGCGAAGGGCGGGCTGGCAACCGGCGTGAAGGCAATCCTGTTGCCTCCGATGGTGAGCGAGCGCTGCGGGTTGCGGGCATGGAGCGTGAAAGTGCGAGGTGCAGAGGACATGGCATGCGCGACGAGCTGCCGGGGCAGGCGCACTCTGAACGTGCTGCGATCCACGTCGGCGCCCGCGTCATGGAACATCGCCAGCGCCCGCTCGTGCAGGAACTCGATGCCGATCTGTTCGAGAACGGCAAGGGAGCGGTCCTGGATGAAGGCGACCTCGTCCCGGGACACCGCCTCGAGGGGCGCAAAGCGGTTGACCGGCAGGTCCCACGCCGGCTGATGACGGGCGCCCCGCGCAAGGTGCTGATGGCCTCTTCGTGATTGTCGTGCCATGGATCGCGATCCCGCCACCGTCCGGTGTTCATAGGCCACGCGACGGTGGCGGGCAAACCGGAGTTCTCATCCGGTCATCCGGCCAGCGCGTGCATCACCGCCGCGTAGTCACGGGTGATGCGGTCTTCCAGAGCGTGATGGCCCCGGTTGATGACGTGGCGGCCGCGGACGAACACGTCCCGAACCGGGTTGCCGCTGCCGGCGAGGATGAAGCTGTCGAGAAGTTGACCATGCCTGCGGGCGACGAGCGACGGGTGATCGGCATCCAGAACAACGAGATCTGCGGGTGCGCCGGGCTGCAATCCGGCGGCTCCCTGCCCGAGCGCCCGGGCGCCACCGGCAAGGCCCGATCGCCACAGGGCCTCGCCCGTGTGAGGGAAGTCATGGGTGGAGACCACGCAGCGACGCCTGCGCCGCAACCGTTGGACATACTCCAGCCACCGCAACTCCTCGACCGGACTCGTCGACACGTTGCTGTCCGAACCGATCCCGAAGACACCGTGCTGCCTGAGGTACGATCCCAGGGGGAACATGCCGTCCCCCAGGTTCGCCTCGGTCGTCGGACACAGACCCACGACGCCGCCGCTCGCCGCCATCCGGGTGACCTCGCCGGCAGTCACGTGGGTTGCGTGAACGAGGCACCATCGCCTGTCGACAGGGACATGCTCGAGGAGCCAGTCGACCGGACGCAGCCCCGACCAGGCGAGACATTCCTCCACTTCCCGTCGCTGTTCGGCGATGTGGATGTGGACGGGTGTGCTGTCGTCAACCGAGGCAAGCGCCTCCATCAGTCCGGTCAGGCCGACGGCGCGCAGGGAATGGGGAGCCATTCCCAGCCTGACTCCGCCATTGCGGGCACGTTCAAGCGCCTGCATGAGCCGAAGGTACGCGTCGCTGTCGTTGACGAACCGGCGTTGGCCCGATTCCGCAGGCGCCTCGCCGAACCCGCCGAAGGTGTAGAGAACCGGGAGCAGTGTAAGCGCGATACCGGTATTCTGCGCAGCGTCAACGAGGCGCCAGGCGATTTCTGCGCGATCGTCGTAAGGCGTGCCGTCCTGCTGGTGGTGCAGGTAGTGAAACTCGCCCACCGCCGTGTAGCCGGCCTTGAGCATCTCGAGGTAAAGCAGGGCAGCGATGGCGCCAACCTCGTCGGGTCCGAGACGCGCGAGGAAGAGATACATTGCCTCGCGCCAGCTCCAGAAACTGTCCGCGGTTCCCGTTCCCGCCCTTTCTCCCAATCCCGCCATGGCCCGCTGGAAGGCATGGCTGTGGAGATTGGCCATCCCCGGAAGGACCGGCCCGGCAAGCCGGATCGATCCGGGTGGCGCGGGCGTGCCGCTGCCCACGGACTCGATCATCCCCCTGTCGTCGACGGTCATGAGGACATCATCGGCCCAGCCGTCGATCAGCATCGCCGACGGCGCGTGACAGACGGTATGGGGCATGTCGGTCGCTCCGCGAACACCACGGGACAGCAATAGTCGGCACTCTCGGACGTGCGCAAGTCCTGTCTCGCGCCGCTCACCGAACGAATGCCGACATCGACATCGAGATGCCGACAACACGCCAAACGAGGCCGCGCGCGCGGCCCCTGGAGGTTCATTGTCCCAGGCCGCGTGTCAAGCATCCCGGATCCGTGCAGCGAGTCTAGCTGCTGTACTTGCGGGTGAAAGTCCCGCCGGCGCAATTGTCAGTTTGGCACCGTAGCATATCCCACTGGTTCAGGGGCGACCTTGGACCAGCGAGCTGGGACGTAGAAAGCCGTTGTGGGCTGGCTGGGACACAGTGCCCAGCCGGTTCGGTCAGCCAGGGCGGCGAGCAAACCGGAGGGCCGTAGCGAAAGCGAACGATTGGATGAAGCCACGAAATGATGCTCCCACACGAAGCTGATTTGTGGGGTGGTCGGGAATGCCAAGGGCGTGGATCCGGCCCGATGGCCAGAGTCGATGCGGAAGAACTGATGAGCACGCATCGGGTTCCCCGGGGTACAGACGGCGGCAATCCGGGACAGTACAGCAGTGAAAGGCCGGAAGGTGAGGAGGACAGACAGGATGAAGTGACCCTTGAATGTCAAGGACCGCGTCTATAACCAGGATTGGGAAAGGACGCGGAGTCCTCCTGACTGGCGGATGAGGTCGAGTAAGCGTTGACGGGCGGGACAACACAACCCGTCCCGAGCGAGGACCTCAGGGCTCAGGTGGCCTATGCGGCAGGTCAAGTCGGTACTCAGAGACCGGCACCGACCGACAGACTGCAAGGTCGAAGGACGGAGCAAACGCTCGGAGATGCCGTGGGTATGGATGGGTCAGCCTTGACCATGGCGTGTCCGGCGGAAGGCTCCGCACCGAACTCCAAGTGGGTGCCTGATGCTTGAAGCCGTACCCGGGAAAACCGGACGTACGGAATTTTAGGGGGGCGTGCAGCGAGTCTAGCTGCTGTACTTGCGGGTGAAAGTCCCGCCGGCGCAATTCCCAGTTTGGCGCCGTAGCATATCCCACTGGTACAGGGGTGACCCTGGGCCAGCGAGCTGGGATGTAGAAGCCGCTGTGGGCTGGCTGGAACGCAGTGTCCAGTTGGTCTGGTCAGCCAGGGCGGCGAGCGAACCGGAGGGCCGTAGCGAAAGCGAACGATTGTACGAAGCCTCGAAAATGAAATTTCCCACATGAAGCTGACTTGTGGGGTGTTGGGAACGCCAAGGGCCTGCCCCCAGCTTGGTGGCCAGAGTCGATGCGGAAGAACTGGGGAGCACGCATCGGGTTCCCCGTGGTAGAGACGACGGCAATCCGGGACAGTACAGCAGTGAAAGGCCGGAAGGTGAGGAGGACAGACAGGATGAAGTGACCCTTGAATGTCAAGGACCGCGTCTATAACCAGGACTGGGAAAGGACGCGGAGTCCTCCTGACTGGCGGATGAGGTCGAGTAAGCGTTGACGGGCGGGACAACACAACCCGTCCTGAGCGAGGACCTCAGGGCTCAGGTGGCTTATGCGGCAGGTCAAGTCGGTACTCAGAGACCGGCACCGACCGACAGACTGCAAGGTCGAAGGACGGAGCAAACGCTCGGAGATGCCGTGGGTATGGTCGGGTCAGCCTTGACCATGGCGTGTTCGGCGGAAGGCTCCGCACCGAACTCCAAGTGGGTGCCTGATGCTTGAAGCCGTACCCGGGAAAACCGGACGTACGGAATTTTAGGGAGGCTGCTGGAAACGTGGTCTATGGTAGTTCTGCGACCCCGCCCGCAATCGAAAGAGCGGTGCCGGACAAAGCCTCTGCCTACGGATGCGCGCGCCAGCGGCCTACCCGACTGCTGGAAACGTGGTCTATGGGAGAACTGCGACCCCGCCCGCAATCGAAAGAGCGGTGACGGACAAAGCCTCTGCCTACGGATGCGCGCGCCAGTGGCCTACCCGACGAGCACAGGACTATTCTTTTGTCCGGTTTCGTCCGACGAGGGGCGTTGTAGGCAGATCTGGAGGTCCATTCGGGACCGGATTTCGTTGTCGATATCCCGGTTTCGACCTCAAGAACGGTCACTCTGACGCGGTTGTCCACCGCCGATCACGACAACAGAATGGTCCTGCGGACCTCCGCCGGAGACTTGACGAAAACCCGCCCCCCGGGGCAGGATGCGCCCATGATGTCGTCCTTCGACACCCTCGCTGCCGCTGAGGCCCTCCAGGACGCCGGCGCGAAGCCCGAACTCGCCAAGGCCATGGCCGCCCAGCTCAAGGCCGCGGCGAAAGCCGGTGAACCCGTCACAAGACCCGAACTCGACGCCGCTCTCGGCACACTCAAGGCCGAACTTCTCGAACGAATCGCCGCGAGCGAAAAGGGCCTCAGCGAACGAAACACCGCTACAGACCAGCGGATTACATCAGTCGAGAAGAACCTGATCGAGCGCATCGCCGCGAGCGAAAAGGGCCTCAACGAACGAATCGCCGCGACCGAGACGCGCCTGCTCGGACGCATCGCCGAGACGGAACGCCGGCTGATGGACCGCACGGCCGCCATCGTCTGGCGGCTGTTCGGCGCCATGGTCGCGCTCGCCGGCATCACCGTCGCGACGCTCGAATACCTGCGCACACCGGCCGGATAGCCTCCGACGGCCCCGGCAGCCGCAACCGGCCGAAAAATGCCGGCAAACATGTGCGCCCCATAACCGGCGCTGACAGCCGCGAAGCGAAGACGGCGGAAGGCGCAGCATCGCCCGGCGCCCTCAGTATCTGTTCGGCGTGTGCCGGATCCACACGGTCGGCTGCATGTCGAGATCGGCTCCAGTTCGCGCCAGCCGATACTGTGCGGCCGCGCCGGATCGCTCCCGACCGTCATCTCCAGGCAGAACGTGCCGCGACGCAAGGCCGCCGGGCCTCGGCGCCTTTGGCATCCTCGTCGTCGAACAGCATGGGCTTCAGTCTCTGGCGCATGTGCCATTCAATGTAGTAGGCGAGCATGCACAGGAAGACATGGGCGCGGACCCGGGGTTCGGTACGGTGACAGACGGGGCGGAACCTTCAGATCCACGGGTTTGAGGCTGCGGAAGGTCCGTTCCACCGAACTCAACTGCTTCCAGGCGCGCACCGTGCCGGGACCGTCGAGCTCGCTCTGCGGCAGGCTGGTGCGGATTACGCAGAGGCCGTCGAGCCTGGCCTCGGCGGCGATGGCAGCCTCATCGCGCCCATAGGTGAAGACACCGTCGTCGTCGATGGACCACGTGACGTTTTTCGCCATCTTGTACTTGCCGATGACCTTGCCGACCCGCTCCCCGATCTTCCCGGCACACTCGAGACGGCGCTTGCCTCCGGTGTGAACCGGCAGGGCTTTTCTGTTGTCGTTTCGGCGCTCGGCGCGGGCTGATTTGGGGTGAACATCCCGTTTTCGCTGTGGCAGTGTGCCGGCATGACGACGCTTGCGACCCCGGATTCCCCTATCGACCTTCGCGAGGTGACGGTGCGCCCGACCCGTGGCGCACGTGAGCACCGGCTCTGGGATCGTCTGGTCAAGGAGCATCACTACCTGCGGTTTCACGGCATCATCGGCAAGGGCCTGCGCCATGTCGCCCTGCACGGCGAGACCTGGGTGGCGCTGGTCGGCTGGCAGCCGGGCTCGTTCAAGCTTGCTGCACGCGACCGCTGGATTGGCTGGACTGCGGAGCAGCAGTTCCGCCGCCTGCATCTGATCGCGAACAATTCCCGGTTCGTCATTCTTGGCCCGAGAGGGGTGCCGAACCTGGCGTCTGAGCGTGCTCGGCCTGAGCCTTCGGCGGCTGTCCGCCGACATCGAGGCCGCGCACGGATACCCGGTGCTCCTCGCGGAGACGTTCGTCGACATCAAGCGCTTCGCCGGAACCTGCTATCGCGCGGCGAACTGGCGCTCGCTGGGATTGACGCGCGGCTTCGGTCGCAAGCCCGGCGGCGCCGCACGCTTCCGTCACCACGGCCAGCCCAAGGAGATCTTCATGTACGAACTGACCGACGACGCCGCCGAGGCGCTGAGCCGGGACGCGATCCCGGAGAGCTGGAACGCGGAGCAGCACGACCAAGCCGGACCGATGGCCGCGTCCGGGCTGCGCAGTCTGTTCGCCTGCCTGGGCGAGGTGCCCGAGTGCCGCAAGGCCCGGGGCAAGCGCTATCCGCTGAGAACCATTCTCGCGATCGCCGTCGCAGCCCGGCTCGCCGGCTACCGCGGCGTGAGCGCATTCGCTCAGTTCGCCGCCCTGCTCACCCAGGAACAGCTGGCGGCGGTGGGTGCGTTCTACAGCCCGTCGAAGAAGCGCTACACGGCGCCCACGTCCACAACCTTCCACAGCATCCTCGCCAACCTGCCGCCCGAGACCCTGGACCACGCCATCGGCCTGTGGACGGCCCAGCAGGCCGGTGCAGACACACCGCTCGCCATGGACGGCAAGGACATCCGCGGCGCCTCCAGGCAGACCAAAAACGGGCGGCGGATGATGGTCGCAGCGGTCGAGCACGGAACCGGCATGGTCCTCGGCCAGGTCGAGGTCGACGCGAAGAGCAACGAGATCCCCGCCGTGCGGGACCTCGCCAGCAGCATCGACGTCACGGGCCGCATCGTCACCCTGGACGCGATGCACGCTCAGCACGAGACCGCGCAACGGCTTCTCGAGCGCCGCGCCGACTATGTCATCACGGCGATCAAGGATAACCAGGAGACCATGCTCGACGACCTCAAGGCCATCGACTTCAAGGGCGCGGCTTCGTTCGAGACACTCGACAAGGGGCACGGACGCATCGAGCGCCGCCGCTGTGCCGTGGTCGACATCTCCGGCGCCGAGTGGGACGGCTACGCCGCTCTCCACGGTCGCCACCAAGCCATCCGCATCGAGCGCGAACGCGAGATCTGCAAGGCACAAGAGCGCAGTGTCGAGACCACCTGGTGCCTCACCTCGCTCGCTCCCGAACGCGCCGGACCCGAGATGCTTCTGGCCCTCGTGCGCGACCACTGGGTCATCGAAAATCGACTCCACTACGTACGCGATTTCACCTACGACGAGGACCGCTGCAGGGTCCATGTGCGCCATCTGCCACGCAATCTCTCCTGCCTGACAAACGCCGCCATCGCCATCGTGCGCTGCGGCGGACATTTCGACTATATGCCCGAAGCCAACCGGCACGACGCCGCTCGCGCCCAGGACGCACTCGACGCTATCCTCATCCCGCCCGGCGGATGAACCTTCGCTCCTGACCCCGCGCCACAAGCCGGGAACGCGCCGCCTGACGGCGCAACAGGACAGCTCTGTTCGCACACTCGAAAAAACGTGCCTGGTAAGCCCTGATGCACCAGCAGTGCCCACTGAAACCAGCCCACAGAGAACCCGGGCGCCTCAACCATGCCAGGCCCCTGTCACATCAACAATCCACAGGACTGACAAAAGAATGGTCCTGGATCCGAGCAGAACCGCACGTCACTGCCGCCTTGACCCCGGCGACCGCTGCGGTTCGCGACTTGCCCGGAGTGGTCTGCTGAGCCGGAATTCCTGACCATGTCCGGCGGCGCGTTCCGGTCATGGCACGAGAATCGTCAGGCGCGGGGACTTGAGAGCAGGGAAATGCCGCATGGGGCATCTCGAGGAGCTGAGCACGCGTGATGGGCACAATCCGCAACAGGCACGGCCGAACTCGTCGAAGCGACACGCGACGACATTCCCCTGGCGCAGGACCTGGCGCGATTCCACCTCCATCACACCGCGCCAGACCGGTCCCTGCGAGGACCGGGTTGCAAACGCCACGTCGCGGCACGAGCGCATGGATCTCTCGCATGCCCGTGACGAAGGCAACCACCTGTCGGCGCATCGAGGCTGACCCAAGCGTAGCGGATTTGTGCCATACTGATCGCTCCTGCCTTGCACCCGGAGTCGACCGGAAGACGAACCAGTTCCATGTGTCAGTTCCCCGGGGAGAGCATGGCAAGGGGCGCCGGGCCGCCGAAGCAGCCTTCATCGCTTCAAGGGCTGGCTGCCATGCTCTTCTGGCGTCGAGTCATCTCATGCCTGTTCGGGCGGCCCTTGCAGCACGGCTCATTCCGGGGCCGGATGGAGACAACGCCCGACTCAACGTCACGATCTTCGCTGTATGGCACATGAGGAGCTGCTTCAGCTCGGTGTATGACTTTCCGTTCAACGCTGAAAGTGCGAGAGTGAAACCCATGTGGGATGCACTCTGGCTGGACGTTCGCCTCGCCACCATGGAGGATGACCGGGGCGCCTATGGCGCGATCGATGACGGTGCGCTCGGCGTCAGCGACGGGCGCATCGTGTTCTGCGGCAGGCGTGATGCCCTGCCGGGTCGCACCGACACGCTCGCCCGCGAGGTGCATCGCCTCGACGGACGCTGGATGACACCGGGACTCATCGATTGCCATACCCATCTGGTCCATGGCGGCGATCGGGCCGACGAATTCGAGGCCCGTCTCGAGGGCGCTTCCTACGAGGATCTTCTCGAGGCGGGACACGGCATTCTCTCCACGGTTCGCGCCACACGTGCGGCCAGCCGCGACGCACTGGTCAAGGCGGCCCTGCCGCGGCTCGATGCCTTGCTGGCCGAAGGTGTGACCACGATCGAGATCAAGTCGGGATACGGTCTCGATCTCGAAACGGAAGTCTCCATGCTGCAGGCGGCACGGCACCTGCCGGCCATGCGCCCGGTCAGCGTCGTGACCACGTTCCTTGGCGCTCATGCCCTGCCGCCCGAGTTTGCCGGCAGGAGGGATGACTACGTGGAGCTTGTCTGCACGAGGGTGATGCCGGAGATCGTCGCCCGCAGGCTGGCGGATGCCGTCGATGTCTTCTGCGAGCACATTGCCTTCACGGCCGCAGAAACGGATCGCATCCTTGCCAGGGCCCGCTCTCTCGGCCTGCCGGTGAAGCTCCACGCCGGTCAGCTTTCGGACTGTGGCGCCGCCGAGGTCGCCGCCCGCCATGGCGCGCTCTCATGCGATCATCTCGAGTTTCTCTCGCCGAGCGGAGCACAGGCCATGGCGTGCGCCGGAACCGTTGCCGTGCTGCTTCCCGGTGCGGCCTACATGCTGCGCGTGGACACCATGCCACCGGTCGATCTCATGCGCCGCCACAACCTCGCCCTCGCGGTTGCAACCGACTGCAATCCGGGCAGTTCTCCGGTGACGTCGCTGCTGCTCATGCTCAACATGGCATCGACCCTCTTTCTTCTGACCCCGGAAGAAGCTCTTGCCGGTGTGACGAGACAGGCGGCACGGGCGCTCGGTCTCCTGGGTGACCGCGGCACGCTCAGTGTCGGCAAGCGGGCGGACCTGGCCATCTGGGACGTCAACCATCCCAACGCCCTTGCCTATCGGGCAGGATTCAATCCGCTCCACGCCGTCGTGCAGGGTGGTCGTGTGGCGACACGGCACTGACAGGATCCCTTGCATGATCTGCTACACTCCATGGACCTGACAAGCGGGAGATGGTCATGACGCGCCGCAAGGCTCTGAATGCACTTCTGGTCGTGTTCGCCCTCGCCGTGAGCGGTCACGTTCAGGCAGAGACGCAGACCTCGGTCAACATCACGCCTGAGGGGGTGGCCATCGGTGGCTGGGATACCGTGGCCTACTTCACGGAGAATCGCGCCGTCATGGGATCGGCGGAGTTCTCCCACGACTGGCAGGGGGCCACCTGGCACTTTGCATCGGTTGCCAACCGCGACCTCTTCGCCGGCGATCCCGAAGCCTACGCTCCTCAGTTCGGCGGCTGGTGTGCCTATGCCCTGTCGCAAGGCGCGTACGCGGCCGAGGTCGATCCGGAACAGGCCTGGACCGTCCACGAGGACCAGCTGTTTCTCAACTGGAATGCGAAGGTCCGCAAGACATGGGTCGACAACGGCGTCGAGGCCGGTGTGACCACAGGCCGCGAGAACTGGGTCGAGGTCGAACGGCAGATACTCGATGGCGATGCGAACTACTCGCGCAAGTCGAGTTCTCCGTGGAACGATCCCTGATCATGGGACAGACAAGGCGCGCACCGTGACAACGCCCCGCGTCCTCGTCTTCCAGCACATCTCCATCGAGCATCCCGGCGTGTTCCGGGACTTTCTTGCGGAGGATGGTATCGCGTGGACCGCGGTCGAGCTCGACGAGGGGGAGGCGATTCCGGACCTCGCGGACTTCGACGTGCTGTGGGTCATGGGTGGTCCCATGGATGTCTGGCAGGATGAGCTCCATCCGTGGCTCGAGCCCGAGCGACAGGCCATTCGTGAGGCCGTCGTGTCGCGCAGGATGCCGTTCCTGGGATTCTGCCTGGGTCATCAGCTCCTCGCCCAGGCCCTCGGCGGCGAGGTCGGACCGGCAGACGAGCCGGAAATCGGCGTCCTCGAAGTCGAGCTTGAACCGGCTGGTCTCGCGAGCCCCCTTTTCAGGGGCCTCCCGGCGGTTCACCGCACCCTGCAGTGGCATGGCGCGGAAGTTCGCGGTGTGCCGCCCGCAACCCGGGTGCTGGCGAAGTCCGGGGCCTGTGCGACTCAGGCGCTCGGATATGGCGAGCATGCCTTCAGTCTCCAGTACCACATCGAAATCACTTCCCAGACGGTGAGCCAGTGGTCTGCAGTGCCGGCCTACAAGCGTGCTCTCGAGGACAACCTCGGCGCCGGCGCCCTGCCGCGGCTCGCGGCGGCGGCGGCGGCCGCGATGCCGGAGTTCAACGCCAGCGCCCGCATCGTCTACGACAACTTCATGACCTTGGTCCGCAGCCGCATCCGGGCTCCATCAGCCCCTGTTCCACGCGAGCTGCCTATGGGCAGATGAACCGAATGTGACCGGTGAGACGTCGTTCCCGAAGAGGATTCGTCAGGAAGACATGGGGGCCTGTCCGAGGCAACGTGGTGGCATGGGATGCAGACGTTCCGTTGCCGTGACGGCAAGGGGCCTGTCGGACCCGGACATGCGATTCCGGCCCCGTGCTCTCATCGTCTGCTCCGCGGTCAGCGCCTCCACCAAGGCAGCCGCCACAGTCGCATGGGAAGTGCTCCGAGGACGTTGATGCCAGGGCAGGAACGCGCGTTGTCCGTGACCATGGATCAACGGCGAACCGAGTCTGTTGTCATCCCTTCATGGAATGGCCAGCGTGGCAGCGCCGGCTCTTGAACGCACGCCCTGGCCGGAACCAGTTTCCCCAGCGCCTCATCGCGGGTGCGGTGTCTGCCCGCGCGTCGCGCTCGGCAGCGTCAAAGGAACCGCGCGCTTTCGATCCGTCTTGCAGCTGAGCCCAGAACCCGCCGGCGCCTGCGCCGCGGGCGACGGCCGAGCCCCATGCTTTCGATGGCGAAATGTACAATGACCGATCCCTTCTGTATCATGCGGGAAAGGTTGGAAAAGCCTGCCTGGCACACCACGATCCTGCCCCTGTCGGAGGTCAGCGTTCGGTCAAGGGTGAGGATGATGAAGATGACGGTGACAACGACGAATTGCCCCGGGACTCGCCTGCATTCGCTCGGTGCTGTCATCGCCCCAGTCACCGTGTGACCGAACGCCAACTGCTGGAGTGGCCGCGATTTCCCGGACGTGTTGCCTTTCTCTGGACCTGGAGGTCGACAAGAACTGCCGCATTCGCGCTTTTGGCGCCGTGCGCGCGGACACCGGGCGGAGTCTGACCCACGCGGGCAGCGGAGTGGCCGCCGCACTGACCAGGCTCGACGACTTTGCCGAGGGAGCCTCGTTCGTGCTGGGGCACAATCTTGTCGCCTTCGACCTTCCTCATCTCGCCGCCGCCCGGCCCGGCCTCCGGCTTCTGAAACTCCCGGCGGTGGACACGCTGCGCCTCAGTCCGCTCGCCTTTCCCCGCAATCCCTATCATCATCTCGTCAAGCACTATCAGGACGGCGGCCTCAAGCGCGGGCGGGTGAACGACCCTGAACTGGACGCTCGTATCGCACTGGAGCTCTTCGAGGACGAGACCCGGAGTCTCGCAGGAACCGCGCCGGATCTGCTTGCCGCATGGCATCGGCTGTGCACGCCGGCTGCCGACGGTGCTGACCGCGCCCTCGACTCGGTGTTCCGGAAGATCCGGCGCGCTCGCCGTCCGTCCAGGGCCGATGCCGAAACGGCGATCGGGCGGAGACTGGAACATGCGGCCTGCAGGACCTGGGCGCGCGAGGTCATTACGAATGCGGGAAAGCACGGCTGGTCCTTGGCCTATGCGCTCGCCTGGCTGTCCGTGGCCGGCGGCAATTCGGTGATGCCGCCCTGGGTGCGCCATCAGTTTCCGGATGCCGGCCGGCTGGTGCGAGGCCTCAGGGACACTGCCTGCGCCGATCCGGCCTGCGAGTGGTGCCGGGAACGTCATGACGCCGCAAGGGAACTGAAGCGCTGGTTCGGCTTCGACGGCTTCAGGCCCGAGCCGGCTAACGCAGACGGGAGATCCCTGCAGCAGGCGATCGTCGAGGAGGCGATGGCCGGCCGGCACGCGCTCGGCATCCTGCCCACCGGCACGGGGAAGTCGCTGTGCTATCAGATCCCGGCGCTGTCGCGCTACGACAAGACCGGAGCGCTGACGGTCACGATCTCGCCCCTGGTGGCGCTGATGGCGGATCAGGTGACGGGTATGGAGCGGCGCGGCATCGGCTGCTGCGTGACCGTCAACGGGCTCCTGTCCATGCCGGAGCGCGCCGACGCTCTGGACCGCATCCGGTTGGGAGACGCCGGCATCCTGCTGATCTCGCCTGAGCAGTTGCGCTCGCGCTCCCTGAGGCGGGCGCTGGACCAGCGCCAGATCGGCGCCTGGGTCCTGGACGAGGCGCATTGCCTGTCGCGCTGGGGCCACGACTTCCGACCCGACTACCGCTACGTCGGGCGTTTCATTCGCGAGAAGGCTGGCGACGAGCCGGTACCGCCGGTGCTGTGCCTGACCGCGACCGCGAAACCCGATGTCATCGAGGACATCGCCCGGCATTTCCGGGAGGAGCTCGGTGTCGAGCTGGCCGTGTTCAACGGCGGGGCCGAGCGCGCCAATCTCGCCTTCGAGGTGATTCCGACCAGCGGGGGAGAGAAATTCTCCGACATCCTCCAGATCCTGGAGTCCCATCTGCCGCCCGGCATGGCGGGCGGCGCCATCGTCTATTGCGCGACGCGCCAGCAGAGCGAGGACATTGCGGAATACCTGCAGTTGAAAGGGTTTGCCGCTGACCGCTTCCACGCTGGCCTGCCTCCGGAGACGAAGAAGGACGTGCAGCGGCGTTTCGTTGCCGGCGGTCTGCGCGCGATCGCGGCGACCAACGCTTTCGGCATGGGAATCGACAAGCCTGACGTGCGGCTCGTCATCCACGCCGACATACCGGGATCGCTGGAAAACTATCTGCAGGAGGCCGGTCGCGCCGGACGTGATCGCAGTCCGGCGCGCTGCGTGCTTCTCTATTCCGCCGACGATGTCGAGCGCCAGTTCGGCATGTCGGCGCGTTCGCGGCTGACCCGCGAGGAAATCCACGGGATCCTCAGGGCGCTCCGCAATCTCGACCGGAAGAAGCGCTTCGACGGCGATGTGGTGGCGACCGCCGGCGAAATTCTCGGCGAGGACGATGAGAAGGTGTTCGAACGCGACTCCGTGACCGACGACACCCGGGTGCGCACCGCCCTTGCCTGGCTGGAGGAGTCGCAACTCCTGACCAGGGACGAGAATGTCGTCCAGGTCTTTCCGTCGTCCTTGAGGGTGAGTTCGGTCGACGAGGCCGAACGTCGGCTCGCCACGGCCGACATCGCGGCGGCCTATCGCGGGCAGCTGCTGCGCATCACACAGGCCCTGATCGGCGCGGACGCCGACGAGGGGGTGAGCACCGACGAACTGATGGGGGTCTCGGGGCTGAGCCCCGAACGCGTGCGGGGAGCGCTCCACGACCTGGAACGGCTCGGCATTGCCAGCAACGACACGGCGCTGACAGCGTTCGTCCATACCGGCGTGGACCGCTCGTCGCGCAAGCGTCTCGCGGAGGCGACCGCGCTGGAGACCGCCCTGATCGCCCACATGCGGGAGGTCGCTCCCGACCTCGCAAAGGGGGACAGCGCCCCACTTCATTTGCGCGTTGCCGCCCAGGTGCTGCGGGACCGGGGTGTCATCGATCCACTGCCGGAACGACTGTTCCGCATCATGCGGAGCATTGCCTTTGACGGGCGCGGTGAGGACGACGGC
Organism: Alphaproteobacteria bacterium; assembly: GCA_964291265.2. Lineage (GTDB taxonomy): Bacteria > Pseudomonadota > Alphaproteobacteria > SP197 > SP197 > SP197. The sequence goes on along the minus strand of OZ219747.1, from coordinate 4,079,324 downwards.
GCTGCGGGCAGCCTCACGCTTCGCAAGCGGGATGCGGAGACCGCTCGGGTCACGCTGCATCGAGAATGGGGAGCGCTCGAAACAACCGCCGAATTGCGTCGCGAGGCGGCCGAGCGCCTTCTGGAGCATCTTCTGGATCGTCTGCCGCCCGGAAGCCGCGGAACCGATCTCCTGGCCGAGACCACGCTCGGCAAACTCCTGCAGGCCATCGAGTCCGATCTGGTCCTGAAGAGCAGGGTCCGGAATCCGGCCAAGCTGCTGGACCGGGCCCTGCTCTGGCTCCACGAACAGGAGGTGATCCGCCTCAACAAGGGGCTGGCGGTGTTCCGTCCGGCGATGACGATCCGGCTGGAGAAGCGGGACCGGCGAGGGTTCACCAGGGCCGACTTCGAGCCTCTTGCGCTGCACTACAAGGGCCAGGTGCTGCAGATCCATGTCATGGTGGAGTTTGCCGAGCGCGGGCTCGCCGCCATGAGCGAGGCGCTGCGACTGGCGATGGATTACTTCGCGCTCGGGGAGGAGGCGTTTCTCGCCCTCTGGCTGCCCGGACGGGATCGGGAGATCGGTCGGCAGACGACCCCGGCATCCTGGCGCGCCATCGTTGAAAGCCTGGGAAACCCGATCCAGCAGCGCATCGTGGCTGACAGCCGGGAACGGACCAACGTGCTGGTGCTCGCCGGGCCCGGTTCGGGCAAGACGCGCGTGCTGGTGCATCGCATCGCCTGGCTGATCCGCGTCAGACGGGAGAATGCCCGGGGCATACTTGCCCTCGCCTACAACCGCCACGCGGCCGTCGATATCCGTCGCCGGCTCGGAGAGTTGATCGGCGGCGACGCCCGCGGCGTGACGGTGCTGACCTGCCACGCGCTCGCCATGCGTCTGGCAGGCGCGAGCTTTACGGGACGCTCGGAACGGCCGGAAGACGGGGCCTTCAAGGACGTGATGAGCCGCGCCGTCGCGCTGCTCCGGGGCGAGGAGTTGTCGCCGGAGGAGGCGGACGCGCGCCGCGAGCGTCTGCTCGCGGGGTTCCGCTGGATTCTCGTCGACGAGTACCAGGATGTCGGCCCCGAGCAATACGAACTGATCGCCGCGCTCGCGGGCCGGACGCTGGATGAGGACGCGGGAAAGCTCACCCTGTTCGCGGTCGGGGACGATGATCAGAACATCTATGCCTTCAACGGCGCATCGGTGGAGTTCATCCGCCGTTTCGAGGCCGACTACGGAGCGAAACCCACCTATCTGACCGACAACTACCGCTCGACGGCCCATATCGTGGAGGCGGCCAACACGCTCATCGATCCTGCGCGCAACCGCATGAAGGCAGGGCATCCCATTCGCGTCGACCGCGCCCGCGAGAGGGATGCGTCGGGCGGAGAGTGGGCGGCGCTGGACCCGGTTTCGCGCGGGCTGGTGCAAGTCCTGCCGGCGGGCGGCGATCCGATCAGTCAGGCATGCGCCGTCATGGCGGAGTTTCGACGTCTCTCCGGGCTTGCGCCCGCATGGGACTGGTCGCGCTGTGCGGTGATCGCGCGCGAGTGGGAATACCTGGTTCCCGTACGGGCGTTCTGCGAAGCGCATGATGTTCCGGTGCAGATGGCGAACGAGGAGATCCCGAGTTTCTGGCGCCTGCGGGAGACCCGGGCGTTCGTGCGATGGCTGCGCGAACGGGAACCCCGGATCGTCGACGGCATGGTCCTGCGCGCCCGGGTGGACGGATGGCCCGCCGGTCCCTGGTACGACCTGCTGCGCCAGGCCGTCGAGGAACATGCGCTGGAAACGGGGAGCGGAGACACCCCGGTGGATCATTTCGTCGAGTGGCTGGCCGAGTGGGGCCGGGACATCCGCCGCCGCCAGCGGGGACTGCTGCTGCTCACCGCCCATCGCGCCAAGGGGCTGGAATTCGACCATGTCGCGGTGCTGGACGGAGGCTGGAGCCGCGTGGGCCTCAACGAGGACCCCGACGCGCCGCGCCGACTGTACTACGTCGCCATGACGCGGGCGCGGCGTACGCTCACGCTGGCGGGGTTCGAAGGTTCCCGAGGCTTCCAGGCCGAACTTGTCGGTGCTTCTTCGACGATCCTGCGGCAGGCCGTCACGCTTCCTCCCCGCCCGAGGGCGGTAGCGTATCGTCATGTTCGGCCCGGCCTTCAGGATGTCGATCTGGGGTTCGCCGGGCGCCGTCGTCCAGGTGATCCGGTGCACGGGGCCATGGCCGCCCTGTCGATCGGCGACCCGCTTGACGTGCGGGTCCGGCAGGACGGCCGCTGGATCCTGTTTGACGGGACCGGCCATCCTGTCGGACGCCTCGCCTTGTCGTTCAGCCCGCCGCCCGGATCACGGTGTCGCTCGGCGGAAGTGTTCGCCGTGCTGGGCTGGAGCCGCGAGGCCTCGGACCCGAAGTACCACGACGCCTTGAATTGCGACGCCTGGGAGGTGGTCGTGCCCGAACTTGTGTTCGAGCCGGACCATGCGACCGGTCGATGATGGCAGTATCCGACCACGCGGAACGGCCTGTGCAGAGGCAGGTTTGGCGTCCTGTCGAGGCATGCCGCAGACGCGTCCTGCAACTCGACTGGGCTCACGAGAGTCTCCGGGACCTGAACGACGTGATCGGCACCGCATCCGGCACGATGCGCAGCGATGGACCTCGGCACGCAGCCGACCGCGCTGGATGCAGAGGACCGTCTCGGGCACACATGGAATCGGCGGATCGATGATGAAGATACCGAATTGTCTTGCGCGGCTTCTTCGGCGCACGTGCCGCGCCGGTGTGCTGCCGGCGCTTTGCGCCACCCTGGCGGGACCGGGCGCGCAGGCGGCGGACCCGCCGGATTTCCTCTTTCCGGTACGCTGCGAGATCGGTCGTGACTGCTGGTTCTTCGCTTACATGGATCTCCAGTCCGGGCCAGCCTACCGGGACTATCGGTGTGGGCTGAGGACCTACAAGGGGCACGAGGGAACGGACATCGCGCCCGTCGATCCGGGTGCGCGGCTGCCTGTCGTCGCTGCGGCCGATGGCGTGGTGGTGGGATGGCGCGACGGAATGGAGGACAGCCCGGTGCGGGGTCTCGACCCAAGTCGGGACGGCAGGGAATGCGGCAACGGCGTGCGCCTGGACCACGGTGATGGCTGGACGACCCAGTACTGCCACCTGCAGCGCGGGAGCGTCACGGTGCGCCAGGGCGCACGGGTTTCCGCAGGAGACGAGCTGGGGCGAACGGGAAGCTCCGGCCTGGCAGAGATTCCGCATCTGCATTTCCAGGTGGAGAGGAACGGCCGGCCGATCGATCCGTTCGCTGGCGCGCCGCCAACTGACCCGCCGCGCTGTGCCGCATCGGTCTCCGGAGGGATGAAGACGGCGCTATGGCGGGACTCCGAACATCCGGCGCACTACACGCCGACGATTGTCCATCGCGCCGGCCTGGCGGCGGAAGTTCCCGAGAAGGAGCGGGCGGTGCATGGCGCCTATCCGTCGACGGCCTCGGTGACCGCGCCGGCGCTTGTCGGATACACGGTCCTGCTGGGCGCGTTTTCGGGCACGTCGATCGAGACCGTCATTGTCGGCCCGGACGGCCGCATCCTGTTCCGCGACGGGTATTCGATCGACGAGGACCGGGCGCGTTACTTCTCCTATGCCGGCAAGCGCCGAGGGTCCGCGAATTGGGAACCGGGTGTCTACCGCGCAGAGTTCATCGTTTCCGGGGAGTCTCCCGCAGGACCCTTCCGGATCGTGAGCAAGGCGGAGATCACGCTGCGATAGGCGGGGATAAGCACGCAGGCGCGGACGTTCATCAAGCCGGTCAGAGCTCAGCCTTCCTGCTTGACATGCGGCCACGGCTGCCGACAACAGGTGTGGAAGCCATGACGCAAGAGGCGACAGCAGAGATGTTCCACGGCACCTTCAGAACCGGATCGTCATGCCTGTCCTGCTTCCGGAAAGCCCGAGTCTCCGGTCTGCCCGGGACTGTTGCGGCAGTCCTCCTGCTGACCTTGGGTGCCTGCTCCGGTTCGGATTTCAAGAAACTGGGCAGCGACTTCGGCGAGCATGTCGCCAAGGAGGTGTTCGGTGTCGGCGGCGATTTAGAACGGCGGGATATTGGCGGAGAACCGCTCTTTTGGGCGCTGATCGTGTGAGTGGGTGACCACGACAGGAGAACGTGCGGCATTGGACGAAGGTCCGCCCGGTCTTTGTTTTCTGCCTATTGTTGGATCCCATTGGTCTTGCATTGACGTTGACGATGTCGTTCCGGTCGGCGTTTTCTGGCGTTCGGCGTTTGTGGAACGTGATGTGGGAGGGGAGCTTCAGGCTTTTGCGCGTGGTTTCGTTCTGGCGTTCTCCGGCCTCGTCGTGGTTCGTCGGGCGGGACGATCTCGAGGCTGGAGAGCTTACGGTTTCTGTTGCGCTGGGCGAAGAGGCTGCGTGCGTTGCGGTTGCGGCGGCGCAGGGTGCGGCAGGCGTCGAGTGTTTTCGGGCGGATGCTGCGACCTGTGAGCCAGTCCGGCGGCGGATCGGACGTTGCTGCGGCTCAGCGGCTGCGGCAGTCTCGTGATGTGGTGTCGTTTGGACGGCCCGGGAGTTTCCCGGGGAGGCTGAGAGGCGCGTCGGGGTGAGACGTTCTCATTCCTGGATGGTAACGCGTGACCGCGTTCAAGGGTCTTGCGAGATTACGTGTCCCTTCCGTAGCCGCGTGGCGGTTCGATGTCCTCGAGAGCCTCGATGTCGGCATCGGCGACGCTCTGCAGGCGTTCTCCGTAAGGCGTGTCACGGAGGGTTTCGGGGATGCTGTCGAGGCGGTCACGCCATTCGTCCTGCAGGGTGCGGCAGGCGTCGAGTGTTTTCGGGCGGATGCTGCGACCTGTAAGCCAGTCCGGCCAGCGGCTGCGGCAGTCTCGTGATGCGGTGTCGTTTGGACGGCCCGGGGGTTTCCCGGGGAGGCTGAGAAGCGCGTCGGGGTGAGACGTTCTCATTCCTGGATGGTAACGCGTGACCGCGTTCAAGGGTCTTGCGGGATCACGTATCCCTTCCGTAGCCGCGTGGCGGTTCGATGTCCTCGAGGGCCTCGATGTCGGCATCGGCGACGCTCTGCAGGCGTTCTCCGTAAGGCGTGTCACGGAGGCTTTCGGGGATGCTGTCGAGGTGGTCACGCCATTCGTCCTGCAGGGCGCGCAGTTCGGCCACGGCGTCGTTCCAGCGTTGCGGTCGCGAGCGCCGGTCACGGTGCTTTGGGGTGTGGACGGGAGGGATGCCGGCCTTGCGCCGTTCCCGGTATCGCCGCTGCTTTTCGGCGGGCGTGAGGGGCATGAGTGGTCTCCTTGTGACGGACGTGGTCATGATCTCGCTTGTGGTTCTTTGGTCCTGGCGTTGACGACGTCGTTCCAGTCGGCGTTTTCCGGCGGTCTGCGTCTGTGGAACGAGACGTGGGAGGGGAGCTTCATCTTTTTGCGCAGGGTTTCGGCCTGTCGTTCTCCGGCCTCGTCGTGGTCCTGGGCGAGGACGATGGTCCTGACGTTGGGCAGGCTGCTTGCGGCGAGGCTGATCTGTTCGTGCTGTCTTCGCGAGGGTGCCCCGGCGGTGGAGAGGAAGGCGTGGCTGGGGGGACATTGGTCGATCTGGGCCAGGCTGAGGGCGTCGACGGCGCTTTCGGTGATGACGAGGGCCTCGAGGTCCGCGGCGGTTCCGGCGCGGACGGCGAACAGGCTTCGGGTTCCACCGGTGGCGAAGCGTTTCGGTCCGTCGGGGGGACCGATCTCGAAGCCGGTGAGCTTTCGCTTCCTGTTGCGATGGGCGAAGAGGACGCGTCCGTTGTGGTCGCGGCGGACCAGGGGGCGGCAGGTGTCGAGGGTCTCCGGGAGGATGCCGCGCCCGGTGAGCCAGTCCGGGGCCGCATCGGGCGTTGCCGCGGCCCAGAGGCTGCGGAAGTCGCGTGGCGCGGCGTCGGGTGCTGTGAAGCGGGTGCAGATGTCGGCGAAGGCCAGTCCGCGGTTGAGCATGAAGTCGATGACGGTTCCGTTGTCTTCATCGTTCTGGGTGTTGAAGTAGACCCAGTGTCCGTTGTTGAGGCACTTCGTGACGAGCTTCGGCAGGCCGGGTGCGCACAGGACGGGGTTGGCGCGTGTCGAGGCCTGTTCGTCGCGGACGTATCCCCAGTCGGCGGCGATGCGTTCGAACGGCATGCGCTTGACGGCGTCGAAGTCGACGCGGCGGGGTTTATCGGGTTTCACGCCTGAGCCGCCAGGAGTCGCTGTCGATGGAGATGAGGGTTGCGTCGTGCATGAGCCGGTCGACGGTGCCGGCGATGCCGGAGGCGCTGGGGAAGACGCGGTCCCACTGGGCGAAGGCGAGGCTTGTCGTGACCATGGTCGAGCGGCGCTGATAGCGCCGCGAGACGATGGCGTAGAGGATGTCGGCATGGTGGCTTTCGAGGGTCACGTAGCCGATTTCGTCGAGGACGAGCAGGCGGGGCCTGGCGAGGATCGCGAGGCGGCGGCGCAGCTCGCTGCGCGAGACGGTCTCGGCGAGTGCCTCGAGCAGTTCCGGCGCCTTCTCGAAGCGGACGGTGTGGCCGTGCAGCAGGGCCTGGTGAGCCACGTTGGCGGCGATCATGGTCTTTCCGGTGCCCTGCCCGCCGACGAGCACGGCGTTGTCCGCACGGTCGACGAAGCCGAGGCCGAGGAGCGCTTCGACATGAGCCCGGCTGATGTCGCGCGGCCATGTCCAGTCGAAGTCCGCCAGGGGCTTGAAGGCGGGCAGCCGCGCCGCGGCGCGGCGGCGCTCGTGGCTGCGGGCCCTGCGGGCCTGTTCCTCGCCGCTGACCACCTCCTCGATCCATGCGGTCCCGGCGACCTCGTCCCAGCGTTCGACGAGCCCGTGGAGGCCGAGCGCCCGGGCACGCTCCCTGAGCTCGCTCATGTCTTGTTCCTGGCGCTGGCTTCGGGCCTGTCGTAGGCGTCGAGAGCGGTCCCCCGCGGCGTCGTGCCACGGCCGCCGCGGCCGTCGTCGGCGATGCTGAGGGGCGGCAGGCCCTGCTCCCGGCGGCGCTCCTCGATGATGACGCGCACGGTTTCGGGGTGGCACGAGCCGCGCTCCAGCGCCGTGGCGACAGCCCGGTCGAGAGCGTGTCGGCGGCGATTTAGAACGGCGGGATATTGGCGGAGAACCGCTCTTTTGGGCGCTGATCGTGTGAGTGGGTGACCACGACAGGAGAACGTGCGGCATTGGACGAAGGTCCGCCCGGTCTTTGTTTTCTGCCTATTGTTGGATCCCATTGGTCTTGCATTGACGTTGACGATGTCGTTCCGGTCGGCGTTTTCTGGCGTTCGGCGTTTGTGGAACGTGATGTGGGAGGGGAGCTTCAGGCTTTTGCGCGTGGTTTCGTTCTGGCGTTCTCCGTCCTCGTCGTGGTTCGTCGGGCGGGACGATCTCGAGGCTGGAGAGCTGACGGTTTCTGTTGCGCTGGGCGAAGAGGCTGCGTGCGTTGCGGTTGCGGCGGCGCAGGGTGCGGCAGGCGTCGAGTGTTTTCGGGCGGATGCTGCGACCTGTGAGCCAGTCCGGCGGCGGATCGGGCGTTGCTGCGGCTCAGCGGCTGCGGCAGTCTCGTGATGTGGTGTCGTTTGGACGGCCCGGGGGTTTCCCGGGGAGGCTGAGAGGCGCGTCGGGGTGAGACGTTCTCATTCCTGGATGGTAACGCGTGACCGCGTTCAAGGGTCTTGCGAGATTACGTGTCCCTTCCGTAGCCGCGTGGCGGTTCGATGTCCTCGAGAGCCTCGATGTCGGCATCGGCGACGATCTGCAGGCGTTCTCCGTAAGGCGTGTCACGGAGGGTTTCGGGGATGCTGTCGAGGCGGTCACGCCATTCGTCCTGCAGGGTGCGGCAGGCGTTGAGTGTTTTCGGGCGGATGCTGCGACCTGTAAGCCAGTCCGGCCAGCGGCTGCGGCAGTCTCGTGATGCGGTGTCGTTTGGACGGCCCGGGAGTTTCCCGGGGAGGCTGAGCGGCGCGTCGGGGTGAGACGTTCTCATTCCTGGATGGTAACGCGTGACCGCGTTCAAGGGTCTTGCGGGATCACGTATCCCTTCCGTAGCCGCGTGGCGGTTCGATGTCCTCGAGGGCCTCGATGTCGGCATCGGCGACGATCTGCAGGCGTTCTCCGTAAGGCGTGTCACGGAGGGTTTCGGGGATGCTGTCGAGGCGGTCACGCCATTCGTCCTGCAGGGCGCGCAGTTCGGCCACGGCGTCGTTCCAGCGTTGCGGTCGCGAGCGCCGGTCACGATGCTTTGGGGTGTGGACGGGAGGGATGCCGGCCTTGCGCCGTTCCCGGTATCGCCGCTGCTTTTCGGCGGGCGTGAGGGGCATGAGTGGTCTCCTTGTGACGGACGTGGTCATGATCTCGCTTGTGGTTCTTTGGTCCTGGCGTTGACGACGTCGTTCCAGTCGGCGTTTTCCGGCGGTCTGCGTCTGTGGAACGAGACGTGGGAGGGGAGCTTCATCTTTTTGCGCAGGGTTTCGGCCTGTCGCTCTCCGGCCTCGTCGTGGTCCTGGGCGAGGACGATGGTCCTGACGTTGGGCAGGCTGCTTGCGGCGAGGCTGATCTGTTCGTGCTGTCTTCGCGAGGGTGCCCCGGCGGTGGAGAGGAAGGCGTGGCTGGGGGGACATTGGTCGATCTGGGCCAGGCTGAGGGCGTCGACGGCGCTTTCGGTGATGACGAGGGCCTCGAGGTCCGCGGCGGTTCCGGCGCGGACGGCGAACAGGCTTCGGGTTCCACCGGTGGCGAAGCGTTTCGGTCCGTCGGGGGGACCGATCTCGAAGCCGGTGAGCTTTCGCTTCCTGTTGCGATGGGCGAAGAGGACGCGTCCGTTGTGGTCGCGGCGGACCAGGGGGCGGCAGGTGTCGAGGGTCTCCGGGAGGATGCCGCGCCCGGTGAGCCAGTCCGGGGCCGCATCGGGCGTTGCCGCGGCCCAGAGGCTGCGGAAGTCGCGTGGCGCGGTGTCGGGTGCTGTGAAGCGGGTGCAGATGTCGGCGAAGGCCAGTCCGCGGTTGAGCATGAAGTCGATGACGGTTCCGTTGTCTTCATCGTTCTGGGTGTTGAAGTAGACCCAGTGTCCGTTGTTGAGGCACTTCGTGACGAGCTTCGGCAGGCCGGGTGCGCACAGGACGGGGTTGGCGCGTGTCGAGGCCTGTTCGTCGCGGACGTATCCCCAGTCGGCGGCGATGCGTTCGAACGGCATGCGCTTGACGGCGTCGAAGTCGACGCGGCGGGGTTTATCGGGTTTCACGCCTGAGCCGCCAGGAGTCGCTGTCGATGGAGATGAGGGTTGCGTCGTGCATGAGCCGGTCGACGGTGCCGGCGATGCCGGAGGCGCTGGGGAAGACGCGGTCCCACTGGGCGAAGGCGAGGCTTGTCGTGACCATGGTCGAGCGGCGCTGATAGCGCCGCGAGACGATGGCGTAGAGGATGTCGGCATGGTGGCTTTCGAGGGTCACGTAGCCGATTTCGTCGAGGACGAGCAGGCGGGGCCTGGCGAGGATCGCGAGGCGGCGGCGCAGCTCGCTGCGCGAGACGGTCTCGGCGAGTGCCTCGAGCAGTTCCGGCGCCTTCTCGAAGCGGACGGTGTGGCCGTGCAGCAGGGCCTGGTGCGCCACGTTGGCGGCGATCATGGTCTTTCCGGTGCCCTGCCCGCCGACGAGCACGGCGTTGTCCGCACGGTCGACGAAGCCGAGGCCGAGGAGCGCTTCGACATGAGCCCGGCTGATGTCGCGCGGCCATGTCCAGTCGAAGTCCGCCAGGGGCTTGAAGGCGGGCAGCCGCGCCGCGGCGCGGCGGCGCTCGTGGCTGCGGGCCCTGCGGGCCTGTTCCTCGCCGCTGACCACCTCCTCGATCCATGCGGTCCCGGCGACCTCGTCCCAGCGTTCGACGAGCCCGTGGAGGCCGAGCGCCCGGGCACGCTCCCTGAGCTCGCTCATGTCTTGTTCCTGGCGCTGGCTTCGGGCCTGTCGTAGGCGTCGAGAGCGGTCCCCCGCGGCGTCGTGCCACGGCCGCCGCGGCCGTCGTCGGCGATGCTGAGGGGCGGCAGGCCCTGCTCCCGGCGGCGCTCCTCGATGATGACGCGCACGGTTTCGGGGTGGCACGAGCCGCGCTCCAGCGCCGTGGCGACAGCCCGGTCGAGAGCGTCGGCGCCGTGCGCGTTGAGAAGCGTCTCCAGCATCCGGGCGCAGGAGGCCACGTTGCGCCCGTTGGTCCCGGCGCGCGCCAGCATCTCCTCGGCCCGCGGCACGGTGCGCAGGACCCGGTCGCGGACGCTCATGGAGCGGGCCCGCCGCTTGCCCGCGGCGATCGCCCTGGCATGCTCCGGATCGGTGACGGCCTGCTTCCTGTCGTAGGAGCGTCGGTGGCGCGCGACCTCGTCGGCGCCGTCGAGGATGCGGACCTCGTCGCGGTCGGCGACCAGCGTCAGCAGGGCCTTGGAGAAGCTACCCGGAACGCTGTAGTCGTTGGTGTCGAAGCGGGCGTGGCAGGTCTTGTCGATGCGCACCGGGCGGACCTCGTGATGCGGGAAGGGGTCGACGGGAAGGACGATCAGGTGCTCCCTCTCCCGGGCGAAGGCGTCCCGCACCAGGAGACTGTCGTCGTCCGGCCAGGGCCGCTCCGCGGCGGCGCCGAAGCACCACTCCCGAACCGCGGCGTTGAGCTCGCCGAGCGGGACCGTGATGTCGCGCCCGGCGAAGAACCCGGTGCGCGCGAAGCGCACACGGCGTTCCACGCGGCCCTTCTCCTGCGGGCTCCTGGGCCAGGCGGCGCTCGGTTCGAAGGCATAGTGGGCCGCGAGGCCGAGCAGCATCGGATGATAGGTGACCGCCTTGCCGCGGCGCGTCACCACGGCACTCTTCAGGTTGTCGTACAGAAGCCTCCGCGGCACACCCCCGAATGCCGCGAAAGCCTCGACATGGCCTTGCAGGAAGCTGGCCATCCGCGCGTCGTGGAACAGGCTCAGGACAGTCTGGCGCGAGTAGCTGAGGGTGACGAGAAGCCCCATGAGCCTGCGCTCCGCCCGGCCAATGCGGACCTTCCCGAACTCGGCCCAGTCAACCTGCGCCTGCTCGCCCGGAAGGAAGCTCAGCCGCAGCGACGGCTCGGGCCTCTTCACCGGCCTCAGCCCGAGGCGGCGCAGGTCGTGACGGAAGTGATCCTCGCCGCCGCGGTAGCCCAGGGCCACGACCTGTCGCCAGAGCGTGCTGGCCGGAAGGTCCGGCGACGCCTCAAGACGCTCCCCGAGGAAGGCAACGAAGGGGTCGATGAGCTTGGCCCGCGGCCGCCGCTCCTGCCCCGACGCCTTGAGCGCCCGCGTCACCGTGCCGTGGTGCACGCCGAGATGCCGGGCAATCGTCCCCACAGCCCAGCCCTCGGCCCGCGACAGCCGCACGATCGTCGCCCGCGTGTCCTCGTCGATCGCCATGAACTCCCTCCCTTTGGTTCCTCAACGCCGCATCACAGGTCCCTCAGCACCACATGCGTCACGACCCGTCCGCACCGGGCGCACCGAAGCGGCGATTCGCGTCGCTCTCGCGCCTTCACAACCGCAGGTAGGGAGGTCGGCAGCAGTCGGGAAGGGTGGTCCGTAACGATTTCTTCGGAACCGGCGTCTCCAGACACCGCCGGAACGTCGCCAAGCAGCACCACAGCAGACGTCTGCGTGCCCATGATCTCGGCAAGCATCGCCGCCCTGGCCTTCAACGCACGCGCCTCCTCCGCCTTGCGGAGCCGGTAACGCCGCTGGCGGTGACGGCCCGTCTCACGGCCCCTCAGCGTGCTCTGGTAGCGACGACGCGACGCGCGGCGCCGCTCGATCCGGGACCGCTCCCTGCACTCATCGGAGCAATACACATGCCCCCGGTCACACGACCGGCAGAGAACAACCTGCCGCTGACACCGCTTGCAGTTGAACAGTCGTCCCGTCGTGCACACGATCCGTCTCGAGAGCGGGGGTGGACCCGGACGCAAAATGGCTCGACAATACACGGGAGTTCGGTCCCCCGTGACCGGCTCGTCCGGGTGCTGCGCCGGGGGGCGTCATCACAACTCTGCCCGGCATCGCATCGCTCTTTCTTTCGATGCCGATCTAGCATCCACCCGGGGCGGCGGCAAAAACGCCGCCCCGGGACCGGACAACACGACCCAGACCACAGGGAAAACAGACGATCCCGCGAGTGCCTCGGAACCGAAACCCTCCCGGCAACCGTCACCAAGACCGAAGCAGAGGCCGACGGAACAATCCGAACCGGACCAAAACGACAATAGGAAAACGGGCGGCGCTCGGGGAGACAATCAGCCGAACACTGAACCCACGACAACAGGACGTGACAATAGGACCTGACAACAGGGAAGAAACACGACCCTGACAAAGCGCGGCAAATCGCCGAAATCCCGCCGTTCTATGCAGCCATCAACAAGAGCGTCGGCGCCGTGCGCGTTGAGAAGCGTCTCCAGCATCCGGGCGCAGGAGGCCACGTTGCGCCCGTTGGTCCCGGCGCGCGCCAGCATCTCCTCGGCCCGCGGCACGGTGCGCAGGACCCGGTCGCGGACGCTCATGGAGCGGGCCCGCCGCTTGCCCGCGGCGATCGCCCTGGCATGTTGAGGCACTTCGTGACGAGCTTCGGCAGGCCGGGTGCGCACAGGACGGGGTTGGCGCGTGTCGAGGCCTGTTCGTCGCGGACGTATCCCCAGTCGGCGGCGATGCGTTCGAACGGCATGCGCTTGACGGCGTCGAAGTCGACGCGGCGGGGTTTATCGGGTTTCACGCCTGAGCCGCCAGGAGTCGCTGTCGATGGAGATGAGGGTTGCGTCGTGCATGAGCCGGTCGACGGTGCCGGCGATGCCGGAGGCGCTGGGGAAGACGCGGTCCCACTGGGCGAAGGCGAGGCTTGTCGTGACCATGGTCGAGCGGCGCTGATAGCGCCGCGAGACGATGGCGTAGAGGATGTCGGCATGGTGGCTTTCGAGGGTCACGTAGCCGATTTCGTCGAGGACGAGCAGGCGGGGCCTGGCGAGGATCGCGAGGCGGCGGCGCAGCTCGCTGCGCGAGACGGTCTCGGCGAGTGCCTCGAGCAGTTCCGGCGCCTTCTCGAAGCGGACGGTGTGGCCGTGCAGCAGGGCCTGGTGCGCCACGTTGGCGGCGATCATGGTCTTTCCGGTGCCCTGCCCGCCGACGAGCACGGCGTTGTCCGCACGGTCGACGAAGCCGAGGCCGAGGAGCGCTTCGACATGAGCCCGGCTGATGTCGCGCGGCCATGTCCAGTCGAAGTCCGCCAGGGGCTTGAAGGCGGGCAGCCGCGCCGCGGCGCGGCGGCGCTCGTGGCTGCGGGCCCTGCGGGCCTGTTCCTCGCCGCTGACCACCTCCTCGATCCATGCGGTCCCGGCGACCTCGTCCCAGCGTTCGACGAGCCCGTGGAGGCCGAGCGCCCGGGCACGCTCCCTGAGCTCGCTCATGTCTTGTTCCTGGCGCTGGCTTCGGGCCTGTCGTAGGCGTCGAGAGCGGTCCCCCGCGGCGTCGTGCCACGGCCGCCGCGGCCGTCGTCGGCGATGCTGAGGGGCGGCAGGCCCTGCTCCCGGCGGCGCTCCTCGATGATGACGCGCACGGTTTCGGGGTGGCACGAGCCGCGCTCCAGCGCCGTGGCGACAGCCCGGTCGAGAGCGTCGGCGCCGTGCGCGTTGAGAAGCGTCTCCAGCATCCGGGCGCAGGAGGCCACGTTGCGCCCGTTGGTCCCGGCGCGCGCCAGCATCTCCTCGGCCCGCGGCACGGTGCGCAGGACCCGGTCGCGGACGCTCATGGAGCGGGCCCGCCGCTTGCCCGCGGCGATCGCCCTGGCATGCTCCGGATCGGTGACGGCCTGCTTCCTGTCGTAGGAGCGTCGGTGGCGCGCGACCTCGTCGGCGCCGTCGAGGATGCGGACCTCGTCGCGGTCGGCGACCAGCGTCAGCAGGGCCTTGGAGAAGCCGGGGGGAACGCTGTAGTCGTTGGTGTCGAAGCGGGCGTGGCAGGTCTTGTCGATGCGCACCGGGCGGACCTCGTGATGCGGGAAGGGGTCGACGGGAAGGACGATCAGGTGCTCCCTCTCCCGGGCGAAGGCGTCCCGCACCAGGAGACTGTCGTCGTCCGGCCAGGGCCGCTCCGCGGCGGCGCCGAAGCACCACTCCCGAACCGCGGCGTTGAGCTCGCCGAGTGTCGGCGGCGATTTAGAACGGCGGGATATTGGCGGAGAACCGCTCTTTTGGGCGCTGATCGTGTGAGTGGGTGACCACGACAGGAGAACGTGCGGCATTGGACGAAGGTCCGCCCGGTCTTTGTTTTCTGCCTATTGTTGGATCCCATTGGTCTTGCATTGACGTTGACGATGTCGTTCCGGTCGGCGTTTTCTGGCGTTCGGCGTTTGTGGAACGTGATGTGGGAGGGGAGCTTCAGGCTTTTGCGCGTGGTTTCGTTCTGGCGTTCTCCGTCCTCGTCGTGGTTCGTCGGGCGGGACGATCTCGAGGCTGGAGAGCTGACGGTTTCTGTTGCGCTGGGCGAAGAGGCTGCGTGCGTTGCGGTTGCGGCGGCGCAGGGTGCGGCAGGCGTCGAGTGTTTTCGGGCGGATGCTGCGACCTGTGAGCCAGTCCGGCGGCGGATCGGGCGTTGCTGCGGCTCAGCGGCTGCGGCAGTCTCGTGATGTGGTGTCGTTTGGACGGCCCGGGGGTTTCCCGGGGAGGCTGAGAGGCGCGTCGGGGTGAGACGTTCTCATTCCTGGATGGTAACGCGTGACCGCGTTCAAGGGTCTTGCGAGATTACGTGTCCCTTCCGTAGCCGCGTGGCGGTTCGATGTCCTCGAGAGCCTCGATGTCGGCATCGGCGACGATCTGCAGGCGTTCTCCGTAAGGCGTGTCACGGAGGGTTTCGGGGATGCTGTCGAGGCGGTCACGCCATTCGTCCTGCAGGGTGCGGCAGGCGTCGAGTGTTTTCGGGCGGATGCTGCGACCTGTAAGCCAGTCCGGCCAGCGGCTGCGGCAGTCTCGTGATGCGGTGTCGTTTGGACGGCCCGGGAGTTTCCCGGGGAGGCTGAGCGGCGCGTCGGGGTGAGACGTTCTCATTCCTGGATGGTAACGCGTGACCGCGTTCAAGGGTCTTGCGGGATCACGTATCCCTTCCGTAGCCGCGTGGCGGTTCGATGTCCTCGAGGGCCTCGATGTCGGCATCGGCGACGATCTGCAGGCGTTCTCCGTAAGGCGTGTCACGGAGGGTTTCGGGGATGCTGTCGAGGCGGTCACGCCATTCGTCCTGCAGGGCGCGCAGTTCGGCCACGGCGTCGTTCCAGCGTTGCGGTCGCGAGCGCCGGTCACGATGCTTTGGGGTGTGGACGGGAGGGATGCCGGCCTTGCGCCGTTCCCGGTATCGCCGCTGCTTTTCGGCGGGCGTGAGGGGCATGAGTGGTCTCCTTGTGACGGACGTGGTCATGATCTCGCTTGTGGTTCTTTGGTCCTGGCGTTGACGACGTCGTTCCAGTCGGCGTTTTCCGGCGGTCTGCGTCTGTGGAACGAGACGTGGGAGGGGAGCTTCATCTTTTTGCGCAGGGTTTCGGCCTGTCGCTCTCCGGCCTCGTCGTGGTCCTGGGCGAGGACGATGGTCCTGACGTTGGGCAGGCTGCTTGCGGCGAGGCTGATCTGTTCGTGCTGTCTTCGCGAGGGTGCCCCGGCGGTGGAGAGGAAGGCGTGGCTGGGGGGACATTGGTCGATCTGGGCCAGGCTGAGGGCGTCGACGGCGCTTTCGGTGATGACGAGGGCCTCGAGGTCCGCGGCGGTTCCGGCGCGGACGGCGAACAGGCTTCGGGTTCCACCGGTGGCGAAGCGTTTCGGTCCGTCGGGGGGACCGATCTCGAAGCCGGTGAGCTTTCGCTTCCTGTTGCGATGGGCGAAGAGGACGCGTCCGTTGTGGTCGCGGCGGACCAGGGGGCGGCAGGTGTCGAGGGTCTCCGGGAGGATGCCGCGCCCGGTGAGCCAGTCCGGGGCCGCATCGGGCGTTGCCGCGGCCCAGAGGCTGCGGAAGTCGCGTGGCGCGGTGTCGGGTGCTGTGAAGCGGGTGCAGATGTCGGCGAAGGCCAGTCCGCGGTTGAGCATGAAGTCGATGACGGTTCCGTTGTCTTCATCGTTCTGGGTGTTGAAGTAGACCCAGTGTCCGTTGTTGAGGCACTTCGTGACGAGCTTCGGCAGGCCGGGTGCGCACAGGACGGGGTTGGCGCGTGTCGAGGCCTGTTCGTCGCGGACGTATCCCCAGTCGGCGGCGATGCGTTCGAACGGCATGCGCTTGACGGCGTCGAAGTCGACGCGGCGGGGTTTATCGGGTTTCACGCCTGAGCCGCCAGGAGTCGCTGTCGATGGAGATGAGGGTTGCGTCGTGCATGAGCCGGTCGACGGTGCCGGCGATGCCGGAGGCGCTGGGGAAGACGCGGTCCCACTGGGCGAAGGCGAGGCTTGTCGTGACCATGGTCGAGCGGCGCTGATAGCGCCGCGAGACGATGGCGTAGAGGATGTCGGCATGGTGGCTTTCGAGGGTCACGTAGCCGATTTCGTCGAGGACGAGCAGGCGGGGCCTGGCGAGGATCGCGAGGCGGCGGCGCAGCTCGCTGCGCGAGACGGTCTCGGCGAGTGCCTCGAGCAGTTCCGGCGCCTTCTCGAAGCGGACGGTGTGGCCGTGCAGCAGGGCCTGGTGCGCCACGTTGGCGGCGATCATGGTCTTTCCGGTGCCCTGCCCGCCGACGAGCACGGCGTTGTCCGCACGGTCGACGAAGCCGAGGCCGAGGAGCGCTTCGACATGAGCCCGGCTGATGTCGCGCGGCCATGTCCAGTCGAAGTCCGCCAGGGGCTTGAAGGCGGGCAGCCGCGCCGCGGCGCGGCGGCGCTCGTGGCTGCGGGCCCTGCGGGCCTGTTCCTCGCCGCTGACCACCTCCTCGATCCATGCGGTCCCGGCGACCTCGTCCCAGCGTTCGACGAGCCCGTGGAGGCCGAGCGCCCGGGCACGCTCCCTGAGCTCGCTCATGTCTTGTTCCTGGCGCTGGCTTCGGGCCTGTCGTAGGCGTCGAGAGCGGTCCCCCGCGGCGTCGTGCCACGGCCGCCGCGGCCGTCGTCGGCGATGCTGAGGGGCGGCAGGCCCTGCTCCCGGCGGCGCTCCTCGATGATGACGCGCACGGTTTCGGGGTGGCACGAGCCGCGCTCCAGGGCCGTGGCGACAGCCCGGTCGAGAGCGTCGGCGCCGTGCGCGTTGAGAAGCGTCTCCAGCATCCGGGCGCAGGAGGCCACGTTGCGCCCGTTGGTCCCGGCGCGCGCCAGCATCTCCTCGGCCCGCGGCACGGTGCGCAGGACCCGGTCGCGGACGCTCATGGAGCGGGCCCGCCGCTTGCCCGCGGCGATCGCCCTGGCATGCTCCGGATCGGTGACGGCCTGCTTCCTGTCGTAGGAGCGTCGGTGGCGCGCGACCTCGTCGGCGCCGTCGAGGATGCGGACCTCGTCGCGGTCGGCGACCAGCGTCAGCAGGGCCTTGGAGAAGCTACCCGGAACGCTGTAGTCGTTGGTGTCGAAGCGGGCGTGGCAGGTCTTGTCGATGCGCACCGGGCGGACCTCGTGATGCGGGAAGGGATCGGCGGGAAGGACGATCAGGTGCTCCCTCTCCCGGGCGAAGGCGTCCCGCACCAGGAGACTGTCGTCGTCCGGCCAGGGCCGCTCCGCGGCGGCGCCGAAGCACCACTCCCGAACCGCGGCGTTGAGCTCGCCGAGCGGGACCGTGATGTCGCGCCCGGCGAAGAACCCGGTGCGCGCGAAGCGCACACGGCGTTCCACGCGGCCCTTCTCCTGCGGGCTCCTGGGCCAGGCGGCGCTCGGTTCGAAGGCATAGTGGGCCGCGAGGCCGAGCAGCATCGGATGATAGGTGACCGCCTTGCCGCGGCGCGTCACCACGGCACTCTTCAGGTTGTCGTACAGAAGCCTCCGCGGCACACCCCCGAATGCCGCGAAAGCCTCGACATGGCCTTGCAGGAAGCTGGCCATCCGCGCGTCGTGGAACAGGCTCAGGACAGTCTGGCGCGAGTAGCTGAGGGTGACGAGAAGCCCCATGAGCCTGCGCTCCGCCCGGCCGATGCGGACCTTCCCGAACTCGGCCCAGTCAACCTGCGCCTGCTCGCCCGGAAGGAAGCTCAGCCGCAGCGACGGCTCGGGCCTCTTCACCGGCCTCAGCCCAAGGCGGCGCAGGTCGTGACGGAAGTGATCCTCGCCGCCGCGGTAGCCCAGAGCCACGACCTGTCGCCAGAGCGTGCTGGCCGGAAGGTCCGGCGACGCCTCAAGACGCTCCCCGAGGAAGGCAACGAAGGGGTCGATGAGCTTGGCCCGCGGCCGCCGCTCCTGCCCCGACGCCTTGAGCGCCCGCGTCACCGTGCCGTGGTGCACGCCGAGATGCCGGGCAATCGTCCCCACAGCCCAGCCCTCGGCCCGCGACAGCCGCACGATCGTCGCCCGCGTGTCCTCGTCGATCGCCATGAACTCCCTCCCTTTGGTTCCTCAACGCCGCATCACAGGTCCCTCAGCACCACATGCGTCACGACCCGTCCGCACCGGGCGCACCGAAGCGGCGATTCGCGTCGCTCTCGCGCCTTCACAACCGCAGGTAGGGAGGTCGGCAGCAGTCGGGAAGGGTGGTCCGTAACGATTTCTTCAGAACCGGCGTCTCCAGACACCGCCGGAACGTCGCCAAGCAGCACCACAGCAGACGTCTGCGTGCCCATGATCTCGGCAACCATCGCCGCCCTGGCCTTCAACGCACGCGCCTCCTCCGCCTTGCGGAGCCGGTAACGCCGCTGGCGGTGACGGCCCGTCTCACGGCCCTTCAGCGTGCTCTGGTAGCGACGACGCGACGCGCGGCGCCGCTCGATCCGGGACCGCTCCCTGCACTCCTTGGAGCAATACACATGCCCCCGGTCACACGACCGGCAGAGAACAACCTGCCGCTGACACCGCCTGCAGTTGAACAGTCGTCCTGTCGTGCACACCGTCCGTCTCGAGAGCGGGGGTGGACCCGGACGCAAAATGGCTCGACAATACACGGGAGTTCGGTCCCCCGTGACCGGCTCGTCCGGGTGCTGCGCCGGGGGGCGTCACAACTCCGCCCGGCATCGCATCGCTCTTTCTCTTGATGCCGATCTAGCATCCACCCGGGGCGGCGGCAAAGACGCCGCCCCGGGACCGGACAACGCGACCCGCCCACAGGGAAGACAAACAATCCCGCGAGTGCCTCGGAACCGGAACCCTCCCGGCAACCGTCACCAAAACCGAAGCAGAGGTCGACGGAACCCGAACCGGACCAAAACGACAATAGGAAAAGACGGCGGCGCTCGGGGAGACAACCAGCCGAACACTCAAACCACGACAACAGGACGTGACAATAGGACCTGACAACAGGGAAGAAACACGACCCTGACAAAGCGCGGCAAATCGCCGAAATCCCGCCGTTCTATGCAGCCATCAACACCGAGCGGGACCGTGATGTCGCGCCCGGCGAAGAACCCGGTGCGCGCGAAGCGCACACGGCGTTCCACGCGGCCCTTCTCCTGCGGGCTCCTGGGCCAGGCGGCGCTCGGTTCGAAGGCATAGTGGGCCGCGAGGCCGAGCAGCATCGGATGATAGGTGACCGCCTTGCCGCGGCGCGTCACCACGGCACTCTTCAGGTTGTCGTACAGAAGCCTCCGCGGCACACCCCCGAATGCCGCGAAAGCCTCGACATGGCCTTGCAGGAAGCTGGCCATCCGCGCGTCGTGGAACAGGCTCAGGACAGTCTGGCGCGAGTAGCTGAGGGTGACGAGAAGCCCCATGAGCCTGCGCTCCGCCCGGCCGATGCGGACCTTCCCGAACTCGGCCCAGTCAACCTGCGCCTGCTCGCCCGGAAGGAAGCTCAGCCGCAGCGACGGCTCGGGCCTCTTCACCGGCCTCAGCCCGAGGCGGCGCAGGTCGTGACGGAAGTGATCCTCGCCGCCGCGGTAGCCCAGAGCCACGACCTGTCGCCAGAGCGTGCTGGCCGGAAGGTCCGGCGACGCCTCAAGACGCTCCCCGAGGAAGGCAACGAAGGGGTCGATGAGCTTGGCCCGCGGCCGCCGCTCCTGCCCCGACGCCTTGAGCGCCCGCGTCACCGTGCCGTGGTGCACGCCGAGATGCCGGGCAATCGTCCCCACAGCCCAGCCCTCGGCCCGCGACAGCCGCACGATCGTCG
The DNA here is from genome assembly GCA_964291265.2 of Alphaproteobacteria bacterium. GTDB lineage: Bacteria > Pseudomonadota > Alphaproteobacteria > SP197 > SP197 > SP197. Next base: position 4,059,054 of record OZ219747.1, on the reverse strand, counting down.
CCCGCGTGTCCTCGTCGATCGCCATGAACTCCCTCCCTTTGGTTCCTCAACGCCGCATCACAGGTCCCTCAGCACCACATGCGTCACGACCCGTCCGCACCGGGCGCACCGAAGCGGCGATTCGCGTCGCTCTTGCGCCTTCACAACCGCAGGTAGGGAGGTCGGCAGCAGTCGGGAAGGGTGGTCCGTAACGATTTCTTCAGAACCGGCGTCTCCAGACACCGCCGGAACGTCGCCAAGCAGCACCACAGCAGACGTCTGCGTGCCCATGATCTCGGCAACCATCGCCGCCCTGGCCTTCAACGCACGCGCCTCCTCCGCCTTGCGGAGCCGGTAACGCCGCTGGCGGTGACGGCCCGTCTCACGGCCCTTCAGCGTGCTCTGGTAGCGACGACGCGACGCGCGGCGCCGCTCGATCCGGGACCGCTCCCTGCACTCCTTGGAGCAATACACATGCCCCCGGTCACACGACCGGCAGAGAACAACCTGCCGCTGACACCGCCTGCAGTTGAACAGTCGTCCTGTCGTGCACACCGTCCGTCTCGAGAGCGGGGGTGGACCCGGACGCAAAATGGCTCGACAATACACGGGAGTTCGGTCCCCCGTGACCGGCTCGTCCGGGTGCTGCGCCGGGGGGCGTCACAACTCCGCCCGGCATCGCATCGCTCTTTCTCTTGATGCCGATCTAGCATCCACCCGGGGCGGCGGCAAAGACGCCGCCCCGGGACCGGACAACGCGACCCGCCCACAGGGAAGACAAACAATCCCGCGAGTGCCTCGGAACCGGAACCCTCCCGGCAACCGTCACCAAGACCGAAGCAGAGGTCGACGGAACCCGAACCGGACCAAAACGACAATAGGAAAAGACGGCGGCGCTCGGGGAGACAACCAGCCGAACACTCAAACCACGACAACAGGACGTGACAATAGGACCTGACAACAGGGAAGAAACACGACCCTGACAAAGCGCGGCAAATCGCCGAAATCCCGCCGTTCTATGCAGCCATCAACATTCGGCGTCGGTCCGTCGGAATCGGAGAGGCCGGAGGAGCAGAAGGCGCGTGCCCGGGACTTCGCCCGGCGCGCGGATGCCCTCGTCGCGACCGGTGCCTATGCCGGAAGCAGTCCTGTCGGGACGGCTGCATGCGTTCAGGTTCGCTGCCTGTAGATCGGCGAGGACACCCCCCCCGGCCCGGACGATCTCCGACCTCTTCCCGGCAGATGTCTCGGGCGTCGCCAGGGGCGCCACCCGCAACGGCGCAACCGACTTCGAATACCGCTCCGACGGTCGAAGAACCTACGGCTACTGGATGACGCACAGCGTGTTCGGTATGGCTGAAGAACTCGGGACGCCGATGACGCGCTTCGGGTTTGCCGGCGGAGACCTGACAGGATCGCGGCCGCCGGCCAATGCCACGTGGACCGGGCGCATGGTCGGGACGGCGGTCGAGGGAGCCACGGTCGGAACCCGCCTGGCCGGGGACGCGACTCTCTCCTGGAGCGCCGTGGACGGCACGCTCGACGTGGCGATCGGCAACATCCGGGACAATGCGAACGGCAATGCCTGGTCCGTCGGCTCCGTCAGATTCGACGATGTTCCGGTCGGCGCGGACGGCACATTCGGTTCCGGAGCCTCGGGGGACAACATCCGGGGCGGCTTCCACGACTCCAACCTTGTCGAGGCCGCGGGCACCTTCGAGAAGCGCGGCATCGTCGGCGGTTTCGGCGCCAGACGAGAGTAGGCGGGCGTATCCGGTCTGTCTTCCCGGGTTCCACGCACAACGACATGCACGGTCGAGCAGCGCTCATCGGGCATGCCATCTAAGCGTTTGCGCGATTTTTGACGTGGATTCCGTCGGTTTTGCTTGAATTGTCTGCTGGTCTGGGGTGATTGCCCCTCGACCGACTTGCAAGAAGTCGGCCGAGGGGCTTGTCTCCGTGACGGTGAGATCACCGGAGGCCAGTCAATGTCGCACGTTTCCTTCCCGGGTCCCATACTTTCCTGCGCTCATGTCTGGCCTCTCCTTGAGAGGATTGATGCGGCCGAGGCGGAGCGCTGCCGCCTGGAGGGATGCCCGCATTGCGGCGGTCGTCTTCACAGCGCGCGGTATCCGCGCAAGCCGCACGCGCTTGCGCCTGCTCTTCGCGGCGACAACCGCCGCTTCAGCTTCTGCTGTGCTGAGTGCAGGAGCCGGACGACTCCGCCCTCGGTGCGCTTCTTCGGCCGGAGGTTCCGTGCGGCGCCGGTATACCTGGCTGCGAGCCTCCTGGTTCTGTGCGGCAGTGTTCCCCTGGCGAAGGCGAGCCGCATGTCTGGCATCCCGGAGAGGACGCTTGGCCGGTGGCGTCGATGGTGGCGGGAGAGGTTCCCGGCGACGGCGGCGTGGCGCTGGAAACGTGGCGATCTGGCGGTGGAGGCGGACGAGCCTCCGCTTGTGGCCCTGGTGCGCTTGATGCGCGGCGGATCGTTTCGATCGCGCCTTCTGCGGAGCCTGGTCTGGCTCATGCCGTGGACCGGCTTCTGCAGGATCGTCGATGGTCTGTCGCCGCCCGCAGAGAGTGCCTGTAGTGCGATGACATAGGACCGTATAGGGCCTTCCTCCCATGGGACGACGAGGGAGGAAGGCCGTCGTGGTGACGAAGGACGAAGCGGACGCCGGGGACGCCTGGACGCGGCTGCGCTTTGCGGTGGTTGGCCCGCTGCTGGCGTCGCCGCCGCCGAAGGGTGGTTTGCGGGCCGAGCTTCAACGGCTGTCGCGGCGGGACTGGGAGCATCCCGTCAGGGGCGGCACGATCCGCTTCTCGGTGTCGACGATCGAGCGCTGGTACTACAAGGCGCGGTCGGCCGACCGGGATCCGGTGCGGGCGCTGCGCCGTCGGGTGCGCTGCGACGCCGGTCGTGCGCGGAGCGTCTCGCCCCTGCTGATGGCGGCCTTGCGCGACCAGTACAGGGCGCACCCCACGTGGTCGGTTCAGCTCCACCACGACAACCTTTGCGCGCTGGTCGAGGCCGACCCTTCGCTCGGGCCGATGCCGTCCTATGCGACGCTGACCCGGGTCATGCGTTCGGCGGGCCTGGAGCGGCGGCGGCGGCAGCGGAAGTTCGGTGGTGAAGCGGAGCGGCCTGCGGTCGAGGGGCGCGAGGTGCTGAGCTACGAGGTCTCGCGCAGCCATGCCCTGTGGCACGCCGACTTCCACCATGCGCGGACCTGTCGCGTGCTGACGCCGTCCGGGGAGTGGAGGACGCCGATCCTGCTCAGCTTCATCGACGACCACTCGCGTCTCGTCTGCCACATGCAGTGGTATCTCGGGGAGACCACGGAGATCTTCGTTCACGGCATCAGCCAGGCCTTCATGAAGCGAGGGCTGCCGCGGTCCCTTCTGACCGACAACGGATCGGCGATGACGGCCGGGGAGGTGCAGGAGGGACTGCACGCCCTCGGCGTGCTGCACCACCACACGCTTGTCCGCAGCCCGTACCAGAACGGCAAGCAGGAGGTGCTGTTCGCCCAGGTCGAGGGCCGCCTGATGGCGATGCTCGAGAACGTCGAGACCCTGACCCTGCAGGACCTGAACGACGCCACCGTCATCTGGTTCGAGCGCGAGTATCACCGCCGCGTACACCGCGAGACGGGGGTCACGCCGCTCAGGCGCGTGATCGACAGCGAGGACGCCTCGCGGACATGCCCGGACAGCAGCGAACTCCGGGCCGCCTTCCGCATCAAGGTGCGTCGCAAGGTGCGACGCTCCGACGCCACGGTGACGGTGGCGAGTGTCCGCTATCAACTGCCGGCGCCGTGGCGCCACCTGCGCGAGATCGACCTGCGCGTCGCCCGCTGGGACCTCTCCGGCATCGACATGGTCGACGGCCGCACCGGGGACCGCATCTCGACCCTGCGTCCGGTGGACAAGTCTCGCAACGCCGAGGGGCTCCGCCGCCGGACCGGGCGCCGGAGAGAAGACGACGAGGTGAAGCCACAGACCGGGCCGGCGCCGCTGCTCAAGCGCCTCCGCGACGAGCAGGACGCCACCGGCCTGCCCCCGGCATGGTTGCCCTTCGGCAAGGAGGCCGGCCCGAACGACGAAGGCAAGGACAACAACGATCAGGGAGACATGTCATGAACCGCCAACACCTCACCCATTACGGCCTCAAGTGGAACCCCTTCGCCGCCGACCTGCCGGTCGAGGGCCTTCTCGCAACGCCCGCGATCGACAGCTTCTGCCGCAGGATCGAGCGTCAGCTCGTGCGCCAGGGCGGCTTCGCCGTGGTGGCCGGCGAGCATGGCACCGGCAAGAGCGTCGCCCTGCGCCTGCTCGACGAGCGTCTCGAGACCGCGGAGGGCCTCGACGTCGCCGTTCTCGCCCATCCCTCGTCGAGCACCGCAGACTTCTACCGCGAGATGACCGACCTCTTCGGCATCACGACCCTGCGCCGGAACCTCTGGGCCGGCTTCAAGGCCTTGCGCGAGTGCTGGCTCACCCATCTCGAGGACACCCGCATGCGCCCGGTCCTGCTCGTCGACGAGGCCCAGGAGATGCCGCAGGCCGTGCTCACCGAACTGCGCCTGCTCGCCTCCACGGAGTTCGACTCGCGCGCCATCCTCAGCGTCGTCCTGGCCGGCGACAGCCGCCTGCTCGCCAAGCTGCACAGCCCCGACCTGCAAGCCGTCGCCTCGCGGGTCCGTCAACGCCTCGTCATGACGCGCTGCGAACCCGACGAACTGCTCCGCCTGCTCGACCACCTGCTCGACGCCGCCGGCAATCCAGGCCTCATGACCCCCGGCCTCAAGGAGACCCTCGTCGTCCATGCAGACGGCAATCCGCGCTCCCTGACCATCCTCGCCGACAACCTCCTCGCTGTCGCCCTCGACACCGACCGCGAGGTGCTCGACGAAAAGCTCTTCCTCGAAACCTGGGGCGAACCCATCCCGCCGAGGCGCACACGATGATCGGCCTGCCAACCCGCAGCCCGGCCGAACTCGAGGACCGGCCAACCGAGGGGCAGTGGCTCGTCGACGGCCTGTGGGGCCGCGAGGCCGTCGGCATCATCGGCGGCGAACCCAAGTGCGGAAAGTCCTTCCTCGCCCTCGATCTCGCCGTCGCCGTCGCCGCCGGCGTCCCCTGTCTGCGCCGCTTCCCGGCCGTGCACCCCGGACCGGTGCTCATGTTCGCCGCCGAGGACGCCGGCCACATCGTGCGACGCCGCCTCCAGGGCATCGCCGCCGCAGCCGGCGCCGACTTCGACACCCTCGACATCGCCGTCATCGACGTCCCCGCACTGCGCCTCGACCACCCAACCGACCGCCAGCGCCTGCTCGAGACCGTCGAGTGTCACGGCTCCCGCCTGCTCATCCTCGACCCCCTCGTCCGCCTGCACGGCGTCGATGAAAACGCCGTCGCCGAGATCGCGCCGATCCTCGGCTTCCTGCGCGACGTGCAGCGACACTCCGGCGCCGCCGTGCTGCTCGTCCACCACGCACGCAAGAGCGCCGCCAGCCGGCCCGGACAGGCCCTGCGCGGAAGCAGCGAGCTGCACGCATGGGGCGACAGCAACCTCTACCTGCGGCGCCGCCACGAAACCATCCTCATGACCGTCGAACACCGCGCCGCACCCGGACTCGCCGATCTCGACATCGAACTCACCGACAGCGGCAACGGAGCCGCCCTGCAGCTGCGGCAACAGGAACCCGACGGCGCCAGGCCGCAGCCGCCAACCCCCGAACAGCGCATCGTCCAGGTCCTCGCCGACGCCGATGCCCCGCTCTCGCTGCGCCAGGTCCGGGACCGCGTCCCAACACGGAACACGACCGTCGCCACGCTTCTGGCCAAGCTCGTCCAGGAAGGACGTGTCGCACAGGACGGTCCCGGTGCCTATCGCGTCGCCAAAGCCTGACCGCAACAACCAGGCGCAAAACGCCCCGACGCCAGGCGGTTCCCGGTTCCCGGTTCCCGTTCACCCTGGGAGTTCAGGTGGGAACCGCCAACGGGAACCACCCCCCGTCCACCACGCAGGAGGCTCGACAGACCATGATCCGGTCCTGGGACAATCAGCATCTCGATGACATCCGCAACCAGCCCCTCGAACCACTCGCCCTGCGGCTCGGCTACCGAAGAGACCCGCGCGACCCGCGACGCTTCAAGCGCCACGGATCCGTCATCAGCGTCAACCAACAACGCTGGTTCGACCACATCACCCAGTCCGGCGGTGGCGGCGCCATCGATCTCGTCATGCATGCACACCGCTGCAGCTTCAACGACGCCGTCGCACTCCTCACCGCACGCTCCGGCGGCAAGGGGCCGAGAACACCAACGCACTGCGAGAAAGCCTGGCACGCCGTACGCCACTACCTCGCCCATGACCGCCGCCTGCCAGACCGTTGTCTGGACGCTTGCCGACAGCACGGCCTCGTCGCCGCCGACGAACGCAGAAACGCCGTCTTCACATGCACCAACGCACAAAGAGACCTCTCCGGCGCCGAGATCGTCGGTACCGTCCCCAACGCAGACGGAAAGCAGTACAGAGCCATGGCGCGTGGATCACGCAAGGCCGCCGGCAGCTTCTGGATCCCCGTGGACCGCTCCATGCCACGCACCATCATCATCACCGAAAGCGCCATCGACGCCCTCTCCGCATGGTGCCTCAAGGAATGTCGGCAATCCGCTACCGTGATCCTGTCAACCGCCGGCATCGCTTACCGTCTCCCAACATGGGCCGAAGCCTGGACGCCAAAGCGCATCCTCGTCGCCTTCGACGCCGATCCCGTCGGAGAACAGGCCGCCGAGCGCCTCGTCAGCCAAGACCCAAGAGCTCTCCGCATGAGACCCCCAGACGGACACAAAGACTGGAACGACGTCCTCAAGGCACGAACACCAGCCTTCCCTTCCAAGTAGCCTTCAAGAACCGCAAACCAAGCGCAGCGCGAAAGCTCATGTCCACTAAATTGCCCGATCAACGCATCATCAATCTGCCTGAAGGCGCTCACCATCGCCTGATTGCGGGTCGAGTTCTCGGTCATGCGGCGGCGGACACGATCCCGCCGGATTACCCTTGTCATGACGTGAGGTCCTGATGGTCATCTGCCCCCTTCAACGACGGAGGCCACGGATGACAGACGGATTGCACGAGAGCGAGGCGCGACAGGACGCAGCTGAGGCCTCGGTCGCGGTGGTGGCGGGTTCGAACGGCGTTCGGGCGCTCGGGCATCGACCCGGGGTGGCACTGTGGCGCAAGCGGGCGCCTGCAGGGTTGGTGGCCGTCGAGAACGCCGCAACTGACCGAGACGGTTGCGGGAGCGTCTCGCTGGGCATCCGGGCACGGGCAGAGCGGTGCTCCTCTTGCAGTGGCCGAGGGACCTGTCCGTGCACGGCGAGCGTCCAGCGCCAAGCGGTTGAACTGGTCGAATCGGATCAAGCCGCGAACAGACGTGTCGTCCCTGGACGAAATCCCGCCCCGCCAATCAGGTTCGGGCCGCCTCGCCGATGTTGTCGACGCCGCGTTCCTCAAGAACCGTGTTGAGCCAGTTGGGATCCATTTCGGGAACCGAGGACAGCAGTAGATCCGTGTAGGGGTGATGGGGCGGCGTGAACATGACGTCCTTGGGGCCCATCTCGACGACACGCCCCTCCTTCATGACGACGACCTCATCGGCGATGGAACGCACGGTGGCGAGATCGTGGGTGATGAACATGTAGGCGAGATCGAGTTCCTCCTGCAGGCGGTCGAGAAGCCTCAGGATTCCCTCGGCGACCAGCTGGTCAAGGGCGCTCGTCACCTCGTCGCAGATGATGAAGGAGGGTTCGGCAGCCAGGGCCCTCGCGATACCGATCCGCTGCTTCTGCCCGCCTGAAAGTTCAGGCGGATAGCGGTTGTAGAACTTGGACGGTTCGAGCTCGATGAGGTCGAGGAGCTCGTCCACCCGGTTCTTCAGCTGCGCCCCTTTCAGTCCGCTGTAGAACTCGGCCGGACGGCCGATGATGTCGCTGATCCGGACCTTGGGATTGAGTGCCGTATCGGCCATCTGGTAGATCATCTGCGCCTGGCGCAGCTGTGCCTTCGAGCGTGCCCGGAAGCTGGCCGGGAGTTCCTCCCCGGAGAACAGGATGCGCCCCTTGGTAGGCGGCAGCAACCCGGTGATGCAGCGGGCGGTGGTCGACTTTCCTGATCCCGACTCTCCCACCACCGCGACGGTCATGCCGGCGTGGATGTCGAAGGTCACGTCCTCGAGAACCTTGTTCTGGCCGTAGGCCGCGTCGACATTGTCGATGGTGACGATCGGGACGGTGCCATCCGCCGGCCGTGATTTCTGGGGTCGCTGGAAGCTGCGCACGGCCCACAGGGTCTTGGTGTAGTCCTCCTGCGGGTTGTCGAGCATGGTCGCGGTGTCCGCTTCCTCGACCTCGTCGCCCTTGAGCAGGACCTTGATGGTGTCGGCCATCTGGGCGACGACGGCAAGGTCGTGGGTGATGTAGATGGCGGCGGTGTCGAACTGGTCGACGATATCGCGGATGGCGGCGAGCACCTCGATCTGCGTGGTGACGTCGAGCGCCGTGGTGGGCTCGTCGAAAATGATGAGGTCCGGCCGGCAGGCCATCGCCATGGCCGTCATGGCCCGCTGCAGCTGTCCGCCCGATACTTGGTGCGGGTAGCGAAAACCGATTTCCTTGGGATTCGGAAGGCGCAGGCGCTCGTAGAGTTCCATGGCGTCTTCCTGACTCTCCATGCGCTTGCGGATACGGTAGTGAACCGGCGCTTCCGTGTGCTGATCGATCAGCTTGTGGGCCGGATTGAACGACGCCGCCGCGGACTGGGCGACATAGGCGATGCGCGAGCCCCTGAGAACGCGGCGGTCGGACTCGGGTGTCGTCGTCAACTCCATGCCGTCGAACTCGACCGAGCCTCCCGATATCCGGCAACCGTCCCGGGCAAAGCCCATGGCCGCGAGTCCGATCGTCGACTTGCCGGCACCCGATTCACCGATCAGGCCAAGGACTTCGCCGCGGTGCAGGGTGAGATCGACGCCGTGGACGATCTCGATCCACTTCTCATCCGCATAGCCCTCGATCCTGAGACCCTGGATCTTGAGGAGAACGCGCTTGTCGTCGGCCATGACGGTCACTCCTTCAATCCGGACGAACGGAACAGCATCCAGTCGACCACAAAGTTGACGGCCACGGTCAGGAGAGCGATGGCCGCGGCAGGGATGAGTGGCGTGATCTCGCCGAACGAGATGAGCGTTGCGTTCTCGCGCACCATCGACCCCCAGTCCGCCGTCGGCGGCTGGATGCCGAGGCCGAGGAACGAGAGGCCTGCCACGAGGAGGAAGACGAAACAGAACTCCAGCCCGAACTCGGCGACCAGCGGCGCCGTCGAGTTCGGCAGAATCTCCTTGCGGATGAGGTACCACATGCCCTCTCCGCGCAGGCTCGCCGCTTCGATGTAGTCCATCACCACCACGTTGCCGGCGACGGCACGGGTCAGGCGGAAGACGCGCGGCGCATAGATGAGGCCGATGATGATGACCAGGATGATGAGGTTGGTGCCGAAGATGCTGAGCAGCAGCAGGGCGAAGATCAGTCCGGGGATGGACATGACGACATCGATGATGCGCCCCATCAACTGGTCGAACCAGCCCCCCTTGACGGCGGCGACCATGCCGAGAAGCACGCCGATGACGAAGGCGATCATGGTCGCCACCAGGGCGAGGCCCACGGTGTTCCTGGCGCCGTAGACGATGCGGCTGAAGAGATCGCGCCCCAGCTGGTCGGCGCCCAGCAGCATGTTTTCGTCGGCCGGCGCGAAGGACTGGGAAATCACCTCCTCCTCGCCGAAGGGCGCGATCACCGGAGCGAAGATTCCCAGAACGGCGTAGGTGAAGATGACGAACATGCCGAAGGACGCCGTGAGCGGCGCCGTACGCAGGGCCTTGGCGGTTTCGGTGCCGCTGATGATGATGAGGAATTCGCGGAAGGCGTAGGCCGTCCCCCCGGCGAGGGCCAGCAGTCCGGCGGCGACCGACACGGCCCACAGGGCATCCTGTCCGCCGACGATGCCCATGACGAACGACGCCAGGGTCAGCGAAAAGAGAGCGAGGAAGATCTCCCGCCTCTTGAAGTAGGCGGCCAGGCACGACCCGCCGATGAGGAGGGCGTAGTAGCCGATGACAAAGTAGTCCATGGCTGCCCTCCTACTTCGGGTGGCGCAGGCGCGGATTGGTGAGAATGGCGCCCACGTCCGCGGCCAGGTTGAGAAGGATGAACGTCGCGGCGAAGATCAGGCAGCACGCCTGGACCACCGGAAAGTCGCGCTTGGTCACGGCGTCCACGAGCAGCTGGCCGATACCGGGATAGACGAAGACCACCTCGACGAGGACGACACCGGTGATGAGGTAGGCAAGATTGAGGGCCACCACGTTGATGATGGGAGCCCACGCATTGGGCAGTGCATGCCGCGCGATCACCCGCCAGGCCGGTGTTCCCTTGAGACGCGCCATCTCGATATAGGGGGAGGCCAGCAGGTTGATGATGGCTGCCCTGGTCATGCGCATCATGTGGGCGACGACCACGAGGACCATGGTCAGCGCCGGCAGGAAAGTCCGTTCCAGGAGTTCGAAGAACGTCAGGTCGTCGCTCAGCTTGGCGATGGCCGGGAACATGCCGGTCTTGACCGAGAAATAGAGGATCAGGATGTAGCCGAGAAAGAACTCCGGCGAGGAAATCGATGTCAGGGTAGCGACGTTGGCAACCCGGTCGAACAGCGTGTTGCGCAGCAGGGCGACGATGATGCCGAGAGTGATCGCTACCGGAACCGCTATGACGGCGGCGTATCCGGCCAGGAAGAGGGTGTTGGCGAACCGCGGGGCAATGGTGTCCGTGACCGACGCCTGGGTCAGAAGCGAGATACCGAAGTCTCCCACGACCGCACCCGACAGCCAGTCCAGGTAGCGGACAGGCGCCGAGCGGTCGAGACCGAGCTCGGTCCGCAGCGCTCGCAGGTTGTCTTCCGTGGCGCCCTGGCCGAGAACCGCCTGTGCGATGTCGCCTGGAAGAAGTTCGACTGCACCAAAGATGAGGACGGAGATCACCAGGAGGGTCAGCACGCCCAGACCCAGCCTGGTGATGATGATACGCGTCACGTCTCCCATGCATCCTCCCGAGCATCCCCGAGCAGGAAGACTATCCCACCTGCGACGCCATGTCACCCCGTCCAGGTTCATGTGATCTTGCCACGGACAATGTCTGTCGCGTATCGTGACGACAACCGGGTGACATGAACCAGCCCGGACCGATCCGAACCGGCTCACAAGGGGAGACCAGACAGTGTCGTCACATGAAGAGAACACCCTGCTTGAACGCATTGTCCGTGCGAGCAGGCAAAACAGGATTTCACGCCGGAGTTTCATGGCGGAGGCCTCGGCAGCAGGCCTGACGATCGCCGCGGCCTCCACGCTGTGGACCAAGAACGCTGCGGCAGAAACACCACAGAGCGGCGGCACCTACCGCCTCGGGCTGCACGACGGGAACACGGCCGATACGCTCGATCCGGGCAAGTACCAGAGTGTCACCGAAATCCAGCTGGGCCACACGGCCCGCAGTTACCTCACCGAGATCACGGCCGACAACGGGCTCGGTGGCGACATGGCGGTGTCGTGGAGCGCCTCTCCGGACGCGAAGGTGTGGACCTTTGAACTCAGCCCGGACGCGACATTCCATGATGGCCGCAGCTTCACGTCGAGGGACGCGGTCGCCTCGCTCAACCACCACCGGGGTGATGACACGACATCGGCGGCCAAGCCGTTGCTTTCCAACGTCACCGACTTGAGGGCCGATGGCGACCATGCGATCGTCATCGAGGTCGACCAGGGATTTGCCGATCTCCCCTGGGTGATGGCGGACTATCACCTCACCATGCTGCCGGCGACCGATGACGGTGGCATCGAGTGGGATACCGGTATCGGGGCCGGTCCCTACAGGATCGTCGAGAACGAGCCCGGTGTCGGGATCAGTCTCGAGCGTCATGACGGGTGGCACCGGGAAGGGGCATGGTTCGATGCGGTCGAGATCACCATTCTCAATGACCCCAACGCCCGCCAGACGTCGCTCATCACCGGTGATGTCGACGCCATCTCGTCGGTCGATCTCAAGACGCTCACACTGCTGGGTCGCGATCCCAACATCGAGATCGACAACATCCCGAGCGGTTCGGCGATCACCCTGCCGATGTTCTGCGACCACGCGCCCTTCGACAATGTCGATGTCCGTCTGGCTCTCAAGTACGCCATCGACCGGGAAGAGATCGTCGAGAAAATCCTGTTCGGCACCGGCACCCCCGGCAACGACTTTCACGTCTCGCCGAACATGCCCTACTGGCCGGATATCGAGCAGCGCGTCTATGACCCGGACAAGGCGAAGCACCACCTCAAGCAGGCCGGCATGGAGTCGCTCAGCGTCAACCTTTCGGCGGCCGACAGCGTGTTGCCGGGCGCCGTCGACATGATCGTTCTCTACAGCGAGCAGGCCAAGGCTGCCGGCATCGACGTTGTGCCGGTGCGGGAGCCCAACGACGGCTACTGGTCGGACGTGTGGCTGAAGAAGCCCTTCGTGTTCGTCAAGTGGGGTGCCCGTCCGACGCCGGACAACATGTTCACCCTCGCGTACAAGGATGACGCTCCGTGGAACGAGGCGCACTGGCAGAACGCACGGTTCAACGAACTCCTGCTGCTGGCGAAGGCGGAGCTCGACGAGACGCTGCGCGCGGAGATGTATCGCGAGATGTGCCAGATCGCCCGTGACGACGGCGGCACCATCATCCCGCTTTTCGTGAACTTCGTCTATGCTCGGCGCAGCAATGTGCGCCATGGCGAGAGTGTCGCGGCGAGCTGGGAGTGTGACGGCGCCCGTTCCGCCCACCGCTGGTGGTTCGCCTGATCATCACGATCGCGGCGGGGCCGGGGACTCCCGGCCCCGCACGGCATTTCACTCAGGGAGCCGGGCCTTAACAGGTCTCCAGGCGCGGTGTGCGCCTGCAAGCGGCAGAGCCTGGTTGAACGGACCTTCGGCAATCCCAAGACCGTGGATCTGAAAGGTGCGCCCCGTATACTGCCGCACCGAGTACCGGGCTCACGTCCTCCCTTGCATAATCGCCATTTGCGTCGATCGGCGCCATGCTGTTCGACGACGAGGATGCCGAGGGCGCCGCGACCCGGCGCCGGCAAGGACATCAATGAGCGCACGGAACGCCGGTGATGACCTGATGAACGGTCTCTCCGCCATCACCCGCAATATCTTCGCGTTCCGCTTCCCGGGGCCGCGTCCAGGTCGCCACGCCGTCCCATGAGAGAAGGCGTTCAAGCTCCTGGGTATCCGGTTGAAGTGTACCCGGTACCGCACCGCCGCAATCCATCGAAGTCGCACACCTGGCAGGCATCATCCCCGGAAAGCGCCAACCCCTGCCGGGAACCGAGAAACCCTGCCAGGGATTGAGAACTCCTCCTCACGTTCATCGAGCAACGCCGAAGCATGCGGAAACTCGACATGCTGAAACAGACAGAGCCGACAGTGTCCGGTCGAAAGGCCGGGAAAGGGGCCGGCGAACATGTCGAAAGCGCTCTTCCCTGGTCTTCGCGTTCGGGACATCGAGGCCGTGGCCGAGGACCTGAGCCACGGCCGGATATGGTCCCACCTGATCGAATCGTACTCCACCAGGGTGCTCGAAGCGTTCCTTGACGAACGCATCGGGGAACGGGATCGTTCTTCTTTCGCTGCTCGGTCCGTCGGGAACAGCTGAATCTCGTTCGCTACGGCGTCTGTTGTCGCCACGTTTCAAGTCCTCATCACCGAAGGTCCACTGCAGCGCCTTCGAAGACAGTGTCATTCAGAAACATGCGCTGGCCGAGCAGGTTGCGCTCGACCTCGCTCAATTCGACTTCGTTGCAGATGTCGTCCCATCCGTCCCGGATGGTGCCGATCTGCCGGGCGATGATGTCCTTCGCCACTTTCTCGCCGAGCTGGAAACTGGGCGCGACCTCAAGGCAGGCCGCAAGTGTGCTCGCTCGATTGTCTCCGACGATCAGCATCGCCTGGCTCGCCAGGTTCCCGGAGCGGCCTTGCGGGCAGATGTCATAGGCGGGCGTCAAGGTCAGGTGTGCGCCATCCCAGAAGCCCGCATGGTTGCGGGCGTGGTCGTCGGTGTTGCCGCACAGGACGTTGAATACGAGCCGGCCATAGAGCTCGCGCAACGTCGCCTTCGGCGAAGTGAAGCGGTGTCGGATGATCTCCGCGAGGTCCTCGTAGCTGGCGTAGCGCGCCATCATCTCGTCGAGACCAAAGAGCGTCAGCGCGGAGACCATCGCCTTGCGCGTCCAGCCATCCTTCGACCTTGTCCGGTCGAAGCGCTTGACCAGCAGCACATCCTTGCCGGCGACATGCTCGAGACTCACGGGAGCGACGTCGAGCCCCGCCTTGGCCGCAAGGCGCATGGCGACATACTCTGCCTTGACGACGTTGTAGGTGTCGGTCGATGACGAGAACTTGGCGATCATGCCCGTGTCGTCGTCCCGGACCATCGCCTTCGGGCGGGCGCCGCCGAGCGACGTGCCGTGGAGCAGCGCCTGATCGAGATCGGGCGTCAGCGGAACGCCTTTCTCGACATTCTCGGCAGCGCTCCGCAGCTCTTCCAGCGTCGCGGTTTGACTGACGCGCGGCACATACTCGAAAGGGGAGTACTGGAAGTCGAGGGCGCCGATGCGGTCGGAGCCGGACTCCAGAAGGCAGGTCAGCTCGTCGAGCGCATCGATATCGGCATCGTTGTGTGCGAAGACCCGGTTCAGGATGACGCGACGGCCCCACGAATCGGGGGAAGCGTCGCGCAGGCATCCGGCCATCCTCAGCCCGGCTTCGGGTGCGATCGCTCCGCTGCGCAACGGCAGTTCCGGTTCGTAGATCGGGATGCGGTCGTTGCGGTCCAGATAGCTCCGAGCGTAGTTGAAGATCAGACGCTGACCGTCACGCGCGATGCGACCGGCGACGACCGGTGCCGTCGCGCAGGGCAGCCAAGTCCAGACATAGGCTTCCTCGGGCGCCTTCGCGCCGGGGTGATCAGAAGTCATCCTTCACCTTCATCGTTCCCGTGCGGGCGGACTGCGGCAACAGGGTGAGTCGATTGCGTTCCATCGACAGATAGCGCGTCAGCGTAGCCGGTTCGACTTCGAACAGGCGGACCCCGACAAGAACGGCAACCTCGAAGGCTACACCGATGGAGGAGCCCATTTCGCCTTTCTCGATGCGATGCACGAGGCCGCGGGATGTCCCGGCGCGTTCAGCGACGTCGGCGACTGTGAGGTTGCGTTCGATGCGCGCGGCACGAATCATCGACCCGAGAAGCTCTGCGGCTTCGCGGGCATGGCGGGAGTAGGATCTGTGCGCGGGCTTTGCCATTGCTTTGTACCATAAATGGACAACGAATGCCTTTCACGTCTTATTTATAGAACAAACTATCGGACTTCAAGCGAGTTGAAGGGTTTGCTGAGGAGCACTGCGCGTTCTGTGCAAAACCACGGGGCAGACAGTGTTTCCCCATAGTCTGCTCATCCTGCAAGGCATGCATGCAGAATTCTCTGTCATCTTCCGCAGTGCCGCAGCAACCATGTCTTGAGGGACACGGTTGAACCCCGCGGAGAATCCTGGCTTCAGGACAACGGGCCGTCGTCAAGCCAATTCCTTCAGCAGCAGCACCTCGACCGGAGCGGTGCGCCCCTTGACCGGGATCGTGCCGGCCGGTGCGGCGACAAGGTCGCTGCCGGCGTCACGGGCGGTTTCGGCACTGATGATGATGGCCACCTCTGTCAGGGGTGCGATGTCCCGGCCCAGTTGCTCGACACGCTGGGCGACGTTCACCGTGTCTCCGATCACCGTGTAGTTCAGCCTCGTCGGGCTGCCGATGTTGGCCACGGTCGCCTGGCCGGAGTGGATGCCGATGCGCATGCGTATGGCTTTGCCCCCCGAAGCCTCGCGTGCCCGGTTGTCCTCTTCGATGCGGCGGCGGATGGCGAGGGCGGCGCGGCAAGCGCGCCTGGCGCGATGCTTCTGCTTTTCCGGTGCGCCCCAGAACGCCATGACACCATCGCCGATGAACTTGTCGACGGTGCCACCCTCGGCCTCGATCTCATTCGTGAGGATCGAGAAATGGTGATTGAGCAGGGCCGTGACCCCGGTCGCGCTCATCCCTTCCGACACCGTGGAATAGCCGGCGATGTCCGTGAACATGACGGTGATGTTGCGGTGACCCGATTCGAGTCCGGCCATGTCACCAGTGTGCATGATCTGGCGGACCAGCGCCCGCGGCACATAGGCCTGGAACCATGTCAGGGCGCCGTTCATGGAGTTGAAGGCATCCGCCTGGTGGTCGAGTTCGACAACGCGGCTGGGTGGCAGGGTCCGGATGCGGTCAAGGTCCATGCTGGCGACGAAGCGGGCAGCCGCGGACAGTCGCTCGAGGGGGCGTGACAGGCGTCGCCCCATGAGCATGGCGACGACGAGAGAGAGCAGGATGGCGGCAACACCGATGACGACGGAATTGATCAGGCGGCCAAACTCCTCGTCAAAGACCTCCGTGAGATAGTAGGCGCCGACCAGAAGCGGGACGGTGGTGTAGGTATCGATGGGGCGGTAGACGAAGACCAGGGTCGTGTCGTCGAGCTCCACCGTGTGGCTCTGCATGTTGGCCGTTTCCGGCAGGTCGATCCGTTCAAGGGATTGAGGGTCCCACATGCCGGCGAGATAGGGATCGGCAAATGTCTCGAGCAATGGCAGAGGATCAGCGTCAGAAAGGCCGGGGTAACCGTCGGCCATCAGGTCGTGGGCAAGGCCCCGATCATGACCGTAGAGGGCAAAGACCTGGCTGCGCAGGCTCCGGACGGCCGGTCCCATACGGGCTGACACCTGCTCGATGTTGATGGCGGTGATCAGCACCCCGAGAAGCTCCGCATTTCGCCGGACCGGCCATATGAGTGTCATGATCGTGTTGTCATAGTCGGCTCTCCAACTCGGCGGCATCCAGAACGGGCCGTCGCCGGCCGTGGCCCTCGCGAGCGCTTCCGCGACGATCGGATCGTTGCCGGCCCAGACGCGATAGAAGCGGGCTGGCGGGTCGAGGCGATCGACAATCACGACATGGCCGCCTGGAAAGACGAAACCATGACCGCTGATGGCAGGATCGGCGGCCATGGCGCCCGTCAGCAGCGCTTCCAGACGCACATCATCGTCGACATCGACCTTGGCCGTTTCCAGCATGCCGGCAACGAAGGCTGTCTGGGTTCCGGCGGCGGCAAAGTGGAGGTCGATCTCGTGGGTGACGAGTGAGACGCCAAGTTCCGCTTCCTTGCGAAGAAGGTCGATGGTGTTCCGGACGGCACCCGTCACGGTGATACCCAGCACCCCGGCCATGGAAACGGTGATGAGCGTGCCGAAGCAGATTGACAGGACCAGCGACATCGACAGCCGCCAGCGCTTCCTGGGTCCTGCGCGTGCCTTGGCCATGGTGCTCCGGTCCGGTTGTGCAGAAGATCCGGAGAGTAGCAACCGCCGTCCGGTTGTTCCCGCGGTCTTTTCATCCACAGTCCTCGTTCCGGCTGATTCCACATGGGGTCTAGGATGCCGGCCATCTCATCGGGCCCGGGGAGAAGGGTGTGCCACGACTGCCGAATACGTTTGCCTACTACGTCGAGCCCCGCATGGCCCGCATCTTCCTCCTGGGCATCATCAGCGGATTTCCCTGGGTCCTGATTGGCAGCAGTCTCAATCTGTGGCTCCAGGAAGACGGTCTTTCCCGCAGCACCATAGGCTGGGCCGGCCTCATTTTCGGTGTCTACGCCTTCAACTTCCTGTGGGCGCCGCTCGTTGATCGCATCCGGATTCCGTGGCTCACGGACCTCATCGGCCACCGACGTGCCTGGATCGTCATCCTCCAGGCAGTCATTCTCGCCAGTCTGGTCGTCTGGAGTCTCATCGATCCCCTCGCCAACCTTGCAGCGGTGATCGGTGTCGGCCTCGTCATCGCCATGGCCTCGGCGACCCAGGACATCACCATCGATGCCCTGAGGATCGAGCAGGTCGGCCAGGCGGAGGGAGAGGCGATGGCTGCCGGCGCGGCCACGGCCGTGGTCGGATGGTGGACCGGATACAAGATCGGCGGGATCATCGCCCTCGAGACGGCCCAGGGCTTTCAGGATGCCGGCTTCGCCCACTACTGGCAGATGACCTTCCTGGTGCTTGGAGCGGTGGTCATCGCCTGCAACATCGCCCTGATGTTCGTGCGTGAAGCACCGGCCGACGAGCGCATGGCCCGTCAGGCCGACGACGAGAAGCGCGTGGCGCACTCCCTGCCGGGCCCGTTCGCCTGGCTCGGCGCCACCGTTGCCGGGCCGCTGATGAGTTTCTTCCGCAAGAACGGTCTTGCCATCGCCGTCGCCATCCTCGGCTTCATCTTCCTCTTCAAGATCGGCGAGGCCTTCCTCGGGCGCATGTCGCTCGTCTTCTACAAGGAAGTCGGGTTCACCAAGTCGGACATCGCGCTCTACTCCAAGGGTCTCGGCTGGATCACCACGCTGGCGTTTTCCGTCCTGGGCGGGCTCCTTGCGATCCGCATCGGGCTCATACGCGCAATGTTCGTCTCCGGCCTTGCCATGGCGGGAACCAACCTGCTCTTCGCCATCCTGGCATGGACCGGGCGATCGGAGCTCCTGTTTGCCGCCGCGGTGGTCATGGACGACCTGACGAGCGCCTTCGCCACGGTGACCTTCGTCGCCTTCATCTCGATGCTGGTCGATCGCACCTACACGGCGACGCAGTACGCTCTGATGGCCTCCATCGGAACCGCCGGCCGGACCCTCTTCGCCGCCTCGTCGGGCGAACTCGTCGACTGGCTCGAAGGTGACTGGGGCACCTTCTTTGTCATCACCACCCTCATGGTGCTCCCCTCGCTCGTCTGCCTCTTCCTCATCCGTCGGCGCCTCTCCGACATGCTGACAGGAGCCCGAGTCCGGCTCTTCACGAAGGAAGCCGATGCCTGACCGACGTCCAACGATGCGTATTGCCGGCGCATTCCACCCATGGCCGACACGTGAGCCGGATCTGAGTCCCGGGTCGACGCTGTGGGACCCCGCGCCCTCAGTCTGTGTTTCGTGTTTCGGACATCCCCGACTCTCCGTCGACGATCGCCGGAGGCATCGTGCCTTCGAGTTCCGCGCCGTTTCTCAAGGGGTCCAGCGGAGGGCTGCATGGATGCCGACATCGGGCGCGGCCTGGCGCCAGCCGTCATCTTCCGTGACGGCGATTTCCAGGGTCGTGTCGCGGCTGATCTTCAACCTGCCTCCCATGCCGAACATGATGACCGGACCGGCGAGCGGGGCCAGAGATGAACGCCTCCAGGGCGAGGAATGGGCATCCGCCTGCGCGGTCAGGGAGAGGCGGGGAAGGAGCCGCCAGGTGAGCGCGAGACGGCCGAATGCCACGAACCTGCCTCCGGTCCCGTAGAGGGGATCGGGAGCGCTTCCGGCGAGCGCCCCCAGCGCCCCGCCGTAGAGCCAATCCCGCGAGCCGGGAAGTGGTCCCGACGTCTCCGCCCAGATCGCGGTCGAGACGCCGCCGGAACCGGCCAGTGCGTCCTCGTCTCCCGTCGGCAGCCTCACCATACCGCGCAGCGCCAGGCCGTCGTTCGACAGGAATTCCTTTCCCAGATCATGGCCGATCCCGAGCCGCAGGTCCCCGATCGAGTCGACCTTGTCGCGAATGTCGACACGGGTTTGACCGTTCCTGGCGTAGCCTATGGCGAGCCGGTCGCGGGGTGCGCTGTCCCGCCCGCCCTGAGGCAGGCCGAACGCGGAATGCCAGTTCTCGATGAACCCGTCGAACATGCCGGCACTGTGCGACACCACCGACAGTTCGAGCAGGTACTCCCAGCCGTCACGAAAACCTTGTCGGGCCGCGAGGGCATACCTGGAGGTCTCGCCGTCCATCCACAGATGTTCCCGGCCGGAGCGCGCCTCGCCCATGTGCGATGCAATGTCGACAGATGCGATGAACTCCGTCGTGTCCGGCGAAAGAACGCAGGCGCCGAACGAGGACGGCGGACCATGAGCGATGTGGAACGGGTTCAGGTTGACGGTACGAAGCGGCGCGGCGGCATCGCACGAGGCGCGATCTTCCGCCGCGGCCGGACCCGGCGCGGCCATGACGAAGGCGATCAGAACAAAGGTCAGCACGGCAAGTGCGCCGCACCTCGCCCGGGGGACCACGATGGCCCCGAGAAACGTGCCGGTCATCCCGGGCACCGCAGGACAAGGACAGCGGTAGGCGCCTGCATGGGAGTGTCGAATGTCGGCACGGTCACCGCGCCCTGAACCTGGATGTCTGGACGGACGCCCGATGTCTTCGGAGTAACCGTGACATCGATGCGTCGGCAGGCCGGAACGGGAAGGGGCCCTTGACGGTCCCCACCCCGGACGCACGAGCCGGGACTGGCGGAAAGAGCGTGAATCATGATTCTTCCTCGAAATAGTCCACTTCCGTTGTTGGCCAGCGAGCAAGCCGGGCACTGTCGCAGCGCCTCCCGGCATCGATGACAGCTCCCCATGCCGGGTGCGGCAGCATGGACGCACTTGCGGCCTCGAGTCGGTGTCGACGGTCTCGAACAGCAGAACGTCAAGCCGCCGCGCCGAGGGAGCGCTGCAAGGAAACTGGCAGTCTCACGGCGAGACCGTTGCCCTTCCTGGTTCCCGGAACAAGGGGCCGCGCGAGCCTTGTCGGAAGCCTGACCATTGAGTTCCCTCTGTGTCTCCTTGGGAATGACGGGATTATGTGGCGCGATGAACCCGCCGTCGACATCCGTGGTGTCAGTCACGCCGCTCATCATATTTTCCCAGATCGAAGGCCGGGCAGGGCCAACGGCGATGACAGCCTGTGGAACATCAGGAAGGTTGCGTCGGGGATGGTGGTGCTTCTGCGGAACTGTTGGGAAAGCTCACTGACGAAGGCCGTTCCGTCGCTGGCGGGTGGGACGGTCGACTTCTCCGCGGACGCACCGGACCGGCGCATGCTCTCGAGCGCCATGAAGGCGCCGGTCGCAAGCGCGGCAAACTGTCGTGACCGGGAACAACCACTCTCACCCTCCTGTTCGTGAAGCCGTCCATGGCACCTTGCATACATCGAGAGCCGCCGCAGGGTAGCGGGACCGGGGCTGGGATCATCCATGGCGGATGTGCCTCCGGCCCGAAGAGGTCCCTTCAATGCCGGATTGTGCGCTCATCGTCAAAGGGGGCGACATCGAGGACAGAAATTCTGACGCGGCCAACCGGCTTTCGGTGTCGGATCGACATGACAGTCCTTGTTTCCCTGGAGACGCAGACACCCTCGACAAGAACACCACGGCGAGATGTATCGCCGGGAAGGCATGCTGAAGAAACGGGCCATGACATCCCTCGCCAGGATTGGCGACGGGCGATCGCGATACCGACGACGGACTCGTGCACCCGCGCTCCCGGCCGATCGCCTTGCCGGCCTGATCGAGGGCTTCCGGACGCCGCGTGCGGCGCGCCTTGCCCTGCAGGCTGCGTCCTCGATGCCGCCAGCGCGGTAGCGTGAAGGTGTTCCGTCGACAGGGCGGAATGTGTCCCGGCGCGTCGAGGCCGATCCGGCTTGACGACACCGCTGGGCGGTTCGGGGAAGAGATCGCCGACAGTGCCCTCAGCGGAGATCCGATAGGGAGAAAGGACCCACCTCGTGACCGAACGCTTGCGCGCCGGCAATTCCCCGACGGGCAACCCCATGAAAGCAAGTCAGGATGCGAGAACGACTTCCAGCCTTGCCATCGCTGGCCTGTCGCGGTGCCACGCGCGCCTTTCAGGTCCGCCAGGCGCCTGCATTTCCTTCATCCGGGCCAGCGGATCAGCAGGCCAAGAACTGTGACGGCGAAGGCCAGGAGCCCTGCAAACGTCAAGATCAGCCGAGTTTCCCGCCTGGCGGCCTCCGCGTCCCGCTTGGCGGCTTCCACGTCCCGCCTGGCAATGTCCTCGGCCAGCCGGGCGATATCGGTCTTGTACTCGGCTTGCAAGGTCCCTCCAGTACGGCCAGCTTCTCTGCCAGTTCCACGGCGCCTGGGTCGGTCATGCGCAACACGATAGCCGATGCGCACGGGCTTGGCGAATTCCCCGATCAGAGCACATGAAGCAGGGTTCTCAGGTACCTCAAGGCAGATAGCCGAAGCGTTTCATCTGCTCGCCATGGGCTTCGCAGATCCGCCGGACCTGGCTCTCGCTCAGTTCGTCCTTCCAGCTCCCGGTCTTGCCGCGGCGAAAGAAACGTTGCTGAAAGGGGGAGCGCTCCTTGAAACCCTGCCTCTTCTCCTGACCATGCATGACCTTGAACGACGAATTCCTGATTGCACGCAGCACTCTCTGACGCGAGGGCTTCAGGCCAAGGAATCGTGCCAGGTGCCTCAGTGTTCGAGCCGGATCTTCATGCAGGTCTTCGTAGCGAACCACGTGAAGCTGACGGTTGGGTCTGTCTGTCCAGCTCTTGACATGTTGCGACCAGCTTCCAAGCATCAGCTGAACATTGTTGAGCGAGGGATCGTTCTGTGTCTCAAGATGATCCGTGCCCATGAATTCAATGGCCCTGTCAAGGTCCACCCCCAGGAAGTCAGCGAACGAGGAGGTCACATCAAGCGGGTTTCTCACGATGTAGACTGCGCCTGACGTCACCTCCAGGTTGATGGTCGGATAGCCATGTGACGTGAGCAGGGCATTGTGGGTCTTGCAGACAATGGACCCGGGTGACGTTCTGGCAATCAGTGCGTCAACCCTGGGACGCATGCGCGCCACGTCTTGCGAACTCCACTCTCCGCAGGGACGTTTGTCCAGTATCCGGTACCACGTCAGCATCCCGTCACTCTGGGTGAGATCGCCGTGCATCCTGTTGACGTCGACAGGATCGTTCCGGTTCCGAAAGAGGTTGTGAAGAAGCGCACGGATCCACGTGTTGCCCGACTTCGGATAGCTGGCCAGCCAGACAATGTCGCCCATGGTGTGGCTCAGCGTTCCCACAGGAAAGAGGGAGCGGCCGCAGGGGCCGCTCCAGATAACACGGAAGAAGGTACCGGTCTGATGGTCAGAAACTGATCCCCAGCGCAATGCCTGCGAAGGAAGTATCCTTTCCGTCGTTGTCGCCATCGTTGGGTGAATCGACACCAATGGCGCCGGCAAGGTTGACGCCAGGACCAAGATTGTAGTTGGCGAGCAAGCGCGCGAAGTCGTTGTCGAGCATCGCGTCATCATCTTGCTGATTGCCAAAGTTCGCACTGACTGACCATGGACCGTCAGCATACATGATCCCGACATCGAATTGCGTCAGGTCTTCCTTGCCCATGTCGTCGTCCATGACACTCATGGAGCCGCCCAGTGACACGCCCGACATGGACACGACGACACCACCGCCCCACTCCGTTACGGTCATCCCGGGTGCGGCAGCCACTGCCGCAGAGCCAGGGTCGCCGGGTGAGGGTTGTTTTGCAGCGGCGGCCATGACCGCCGCAACGTCCTTACTGGCGTAGCCACCTGCGACCGTAACGCCTACATCCCCGAAAGCGCCATCGTAGCGAAGGCCGATGGAGTAGAGATCATTGCCTTTGGCCGTAGGCGCCGTTGCAGAGAGAGCCTCTTCCCCGGCCTCTGGTGCGTACGAGAGACCGAACTGGAACCCATTGAACACAGGCGAAAAATACAGGACAGACGCAGAAGCTCCCGCACCAGCATCCACGTATGTAGTCATCCAGAGTTCAGATCCAACGCTTGACGCTGACTGCGCCCAATAGTTGTCGTTGATCCCGTAGAAGAAGGTCGCGTACGGTGCGGTCGTAGCCATTTTCTTGGCGACAGTATCTTCATTGCCGATTCGAATAGTGCCAAAACTGCCGGAAATGTCAGCAAATTTGGCATCCGCCTGATCGTTACTTTGCTCGCCCTCGACCTCGATTCTCACGGCCACTTCGATACCGCTGTCAAGAACCGTAGAACCCGAGAAGGTCAACAGGGCATCGTTCGAAATCCTGACATCGTCACTGTTCGGTGCTGCTTCATTGTCAAACATCGCAACACCCCAGTGCGACCGGCCACCAACGCTGAGCGAGATCGGCTGGGCCATCATCTCGTCGGCGGCCATATCATCGGCCATCATCTCGTCGGCGGCCACACCAGTGGGCGCACACTGGATATTAACTGACTGTTAAAGTTGTATAATAATTCTCTCACAATTGCTGTATTGGGGGGTGTATTCCTGGTTCGTAACTACTCACCCCCTACTGATGACGGATCGTTTTTCCTGACGGGTTCGGATCCGGCATTGTCTCTTGCCGCCTTCACTTGCTCGCTTCCGATGATCGGATGTGCGTGTTCCGACTGACAAGAAGCGGATCGATCTTCGGCTTCAGCTCCACGTTCCGGCCTTATATGGCCAGGTTTTGTCCCCGTGATGATGCAATCATCCACAGCGGTTGGCTGCCTTTCCAATCCTCTGGAGATATGCGCTTGACATTGTAGGAGGGGCACTCTACATGCAGGCCATCGGGGCGGTTTGCGTCGGAGATATTGATGGCGGCATGGTATGGATCGAAGGCGACGACGGGTCTGAGCCAGGCGATCGTCGCGGCCATGCCGCCGCATGACGTGTACATCGAGGCGTTCCTTGGGGGCGGCGCGATCATGAAGCGCAAGCCACCGGCGCTGCGCAGCATCGGCATCGACCTCAACCGACGGGCGATCGACACCTTCCGCTGTGACTATCCGGTGGAGCTTCACCAAGGCTGCGCCCTGCGTTTTCTCGAGACCTTCGCCTTCCAGGGCCGCGAGCTGGTCTACTGCGACCCGCCTTACGTGCAGTCGACGCGCCGGTCGCAGCGCCGCTACCGCTTCGACTGCACGGACGATGACCATGTTGCGCTCCTCGACATCCTGACGTCGCTGCCCTGCCAGGTGATGATCTCCGGCTATCCCTCGCGGCTCTACGACACGCACCTCGCCGGCTGGCGCTCGGCCGAGGTCCAGGTCAACAACCAGGCCTGCGTTGTCACCGAGAAGCTGTGGTTCAACTTCGCACCGGGCCGACCGCACTGGCATACGTGTGCGGGCAGGAACTCGATCGACCGCCAGCGCATCAAGCGCCTCGCAGAGAGCTGGGCGCGGCGCTACCGGACGATGCCCGAAGGCGAGCGGCTCGCCGTGCTGGCGGCTGTCATGGCGGTGGAGGCGTCGTCATGGCGAGCGTGAACGGCACGTCTGTGCGCCAGGAGGCCGACATCTTCCAGAAGCAGTTCCAGGATCTCCGCAAGCAGGGCAAGGTCAACCAGGAGTGCGAGGAGCTCTTCCGCGGCATGCTGATGCTGATAAAGCTGTTGCTGACCGTGCTCATGGAGAAGATCACACGTAAGACAAGCCGGAACTCCGGTCTGCCGCCATCGCAGACTGACAAGGACGAGAGCGCGAGGCGCACCGGGAGCCACGGCAAGGGCCCGAAGCCGAACCAGCAGACGGGCGACAACCTGCGCACGACCACCGTCGAGGAGACGATCGTCGTTGATGCCTGCGACGCCTGCGGCGCCGACCTCCACGACGTTGACCCCGTCGACCGGGAGTGCCGCGTCCTCTACGACATCGTGTTCGAAGTCGTCGAGCGCCGCGTCGAAGCCGAGATCAAGGAATGTCCGAAGTGCCGGGCCCGGACCAAGGGCCGGTTCCCAGACAACATGCCGGGCCCCCTGCAGTACGGCGTCAGCATCCAGGCCCTCGTCATCAACCTGCTGATCGCCCAGATGCTGTCCCTGCGTCGTGCCGTCTCGCTCGTGCACGCGATCTCCGGCATCAAGCTCTCCGAGGCGACCTGCCTCGGCTATGTCCGGCGCTTTCACGATGCCCTCGCATCATGGGAGGAGGCCGCCGTGGCCCATCTCCTGCAACAACCGGCCCTGCATGTCGACGAGACCGGCTTCCGGGTCGCCGGCAAGACCCAATGGCTCCATGTCGTCACCGACGGCACCCTGACGTGCAAGTTCCCGCACCCCAAGCGCGGCCGGGAGGCGATCGAAGAGATCGGCATCATCCCGCGCTACAAGGGCGTCCTGATCCACGACTGCTGGGCTGCCTACATGGGCTACGATCAATGCCGCCACCAACTGTGCGGCAGCCATCTCCTGCGCGAACTGACCTTCGTCGTCGAGTCCAACGGCTACCGCTGGGCGCGACTGATGAAAAGCCTGCTGCGCGAGGTCTCCCGCAGGGTCAACAAGAGCGCATCCAAGACCTTGAACGAGGCCGACCGCCGGGCCGTGCGCAAGCGCTACCGCACCATCCTCACCCAGGGCGCCAGGGAACTGCCCGACATCCCGCCACGGACGAAAGGAAAACGTGGACGCATCGCAAAGTCCGACGCGCACAACCTGCATGAACGTCTCGTGAAACACGAGAAGTCCGTCCTGCGCTTCATGAAGGACCCCAACGTCAGTTTCACAAATAATACCGGAGAGCAGAAGATCAGGATGACAAAGGTCAAGATCAAGGTGTCCGGATGTTTCCGCACCATGCCCCACGCCAAAGCATGGTGCCGCGGCTCAAGCTACCTCACCACCATGGACGCACTCGGCTACAACCCTCACGTCGCCATCCACATCGCCCTCGACGGAAAGGCCGTAGACATCCTCAACCAACACTACGGACAACCAGACCCTAACAAGGGGTGAGTAGTTACCCTGGTTCTTCCCATACCTGCAACTCTGGCGAAGGGAAGGATCATGGCGAGAACCAAACTGACCGAAGATCGGGTCAAGGCACTGCGACCCCGGAAGAATGTTCGTGACATTCGAGACCCGCATCTCAGAGGCTTCGGCGTACGTGTCTACCCGTCCGGCCGCAAGTGCTACTTCATCCACGTTCAGCACGAGGGACATCGTGCCTGGCGCGTCGTGGGTGACGCTGACGTCACTCGTCTTGCAGACGCACGGAGACGAGCAAGATCAATGATGACGGCCACGCGGAGGGGAACCCGACCACAAACAGACCAGACACTGTTCAAGGCCGTCGCAGAAGAGGTCTTCGACCGTTACGGACGCAGCAACTGGAAGCCCGGGACCTTCGAAGTCAACCGATACTATCTGAGGAACCAACTCCTTCCCTGGTTCCAGGGGCGCCAGATCGGAGACATCACCGCTGCAGATGTGCAGGATTGGTTTGCTTCTCTCTACAAGACGCCCGTGTCAGCCGACCGCGCCGCGCCGGTTCTTTCGGTCATCATGGCCTGTGCGGAAAAATATGGGTACAGACCCGAGGACAGCAATCCGTGCAGGGGCATCAGGCGTTACCGGAGGCAGGGAAGGGAGCGGTTCCTCTCCGAGGAGGAAATCAATCGAATAGGCGTCCATCTGAAGAAGTACCAGGGCGCCTATCCGACGTCGGTGGCTATCATACGACTGCTCTTGCTGACCGGTTGCCGCAAGACGGAGGTTGTAAGTCTGCGGTGGAGAGATTATCGGAACGGACACATTCATCTCAGTGATTCCAAGGTGGGGCCACGAATGGTCTGGCTTTCGACGCCAGCACGCAGGATCCTGGATGGCCTGCACCGGACATCGGCGTGGGTTTTCCCGTCACCGCGAACTGCCACCTCACTGACCACCACCCCTGTTGAGCGCTTCTGGCAACGTCTTCGGGCGGAGACAGGACTACAGGATGTACGCCTCCACGATCTGCGGCATACCTATGCCAGCATTGCTGTCAGACAGGGGGAGAGCATTGTGACCATCGGCCGACTGCTTGGTCACAGCGACCCGGAGACAACGCTCAAGTACACACATCCCGGTGACGACAGTCTACTGGAGGCCGCGCGAGCCTTGGGGGTCGTTCTTGGAGTACCTGCACGATGAACAGACGGGTGAAACTGACTAAGTCCCTGATCAGCAGACTCAAGCCGGGCAGTCGTGAGTATACGGTCCGGGACACCTTCGTGCCGGTTCTCGGGGTTCGGGTTCATCCCTCAGGGGGCAGCAGCTACGTGCATTTCGGCAACGGAACGAAAGTGTCGCTTGGCCCCACCATGCACTTGACGGTTCAGGAGGCCCGCGCCCGGTGCCTTGCACTCCTGACGGACGGACGCTCCCGCAAGGAACCGGTTCCCCTGTTCCGGGATTTCACGGCGCATGAATGGCAGGACTCGTGGATCCATCGGAGCAAGCCTGCCACGATCCAGTGGCGGAAGAAGTGCCTGAATCGCCAGTTGCTGCCGGCATTTGGCACTCGTCGTCTGGACAGGATCACTCCTGCCATGGTTCATCGATGGTTTGACGACCACAGCAGGACTGCTCCGGGCGGTGCCAACCACTGCCTGAAGATCCTCCGCCAGATCTTCAACCATGCGATTTCCTGCAACCACATCACCTCAAGCCCGGCAAGGAACGTCAGACCCAACCGCAGACGGAAACTCACACGTTTCCTTTCGAGTGAAGAACTCGAACGACTGCATCGCACGCTCGACCGGCATCACCACGAGACGCCTCGCAGGCCAACGCAACGTCAACAGATCGACATTATCCGCCTCCTGCTTCTGACCGGCTGCCGCAAGAACGAGATCGTCCGCCTTCGCAGGGAGGAAGTGTCCGGTGATCGCCTTCACCTGACGGACAGCAAGACAGGGCCACGTACCGTGTATCTGAATGAAGATGCACGGGCCATCATCGAACGCCGCATCTCCGGCAGCAGTGACTTCCTGTTTCCGTCGCCGAAGGATCCGAGGTGCCCTCTGCGAGGCGATCTCTCGCTCTGGCACACAATTCGTCGGGAAGCAGGCCTCGAGGATGTCCGCCTTCATGATCTGCGTCACACCTACGCCAGCCATGCCGTCATGCAGGGAACACCGCTGCCGGTCGTGTCGCGCCTGCTTGGACATGCGCGGCCGACCATGACCTTGCGGTATGCACACATGGGCGATCGGGAAACCGAGGCGGCTGCGGAACGCATCGGAACCACGATCGCCGGAATGCTGGATGTGGGATGACGAGTGCTGCTTGATGAAACTCTCCGCCACTGCCGAGAATCTGGGACTCACGGAGCGGCCGTCGGCCGGGAGACTCACGGATATCGGGTCGCGCAACCTTTCCGGAAATGCAACCACACCTCCTGGGAGGGACGCGACGCAATGGTATTCGGGCATGTCTGCCGATGTAACGGCGGCTTGTCCTACGCCGTCAACCCATTGACATAAAGGACTTTACTTTTCTCGGACGTTTTTCCACACGCATTGCTTGACAAGCATTCGCCGATTTGCAAGATGTCCCCGAATCGGTGATGCGGAAGCACTCATGGACCAGCGAATCGTCGCCCTGCCGTCGACCACCTTCTCGGGCCGCCGCCTGACCCGCCAGCAGATCGCGGATGCCCAGGAGACCGTGGAGATGTTTCCCCATGACAGCCGCAACGAGCTGGCGAAGACCATCTGCGAGCATCTGCACTGGAAGACGGCGAAGGGCGCCTACAAGGTCGGGGCCTGCCTCGGGATGCTGGAGACCCTGGAGCGCTGCGGCATCCTGACCTTGCCGCCCTTGCGCGAGGACCACGTCCGCGACATGACCTGCCCCCCTGCCTGGACCTCGGCCTCGGACCCGCAGCCGGAGATCGTGGCGCCGCTGTCGGAACTGTGCCCGCTTCGCGTCGAGCCCGTCACCGACACCGAGGGGCGGCAGCTGTGGAACGCCTTCGTCGACCGGTATCATTACCTCGGCTACAAGCGCCCCTACGGGGCGCATGTCCGCTACTTCGTCACCGACAGGCAGGGGCGCAAGCTGGGCTGCATCCTGTTCGAGGCGACAACGAAGACACTTCCCTGCCGGGACCGCTGGATCGGCTGGACGAACCGCAGGCGTGACAGCAAGCGGCACCTGATGACGGTCAATTCAAGGTACCTGGTGTTTCCCTGGGTCGTCTCGAAGAACCTTGCGTCCTCGGCCCTGGCCATGGCGACGCGCCGCCTCGCCGACGACTGGGAGCGTCTTCACGGCTGGCGTCCCGTCCTCATCGAGACCTTCGTCGACGAGACCCGGTTCAAGGCCTCGTGCTACCGTGCGGCCAACTGGCAACGCATCGGTGATACCGCGGGCCGGGGCAAGTCGCGCAAAGGGGTCTACGTACTGGCGCTTGAGCGGGGTGCTCGCGAGATCCTGCGCTCGGAGAGCGGCGCGGCGAGGAAGAAGCCTGCGACGCGTGCTGAACGGGGACGGTCCGCCATCGCCGACCGGCGGTTCTCGAAGCGCTGGGAGACGCTTGTTGCGGCCGCCGTTGCGATTGCGGAACGCGAGGACGCGCGCTGGCAGAAACGTCGGCGGGTCTTCAACAGCCTGCTGATCATGCTGTTCGTGCTCCGCCTCGTTGCCGCGTCGCGCGGGCAAGGCTACGGGACCACGCTCAGCGAACTCTGGGAGCATTGCGAGGCCGCAGGCATCGAGCTGCCGCAGGCGGAGCCTCCGGCGGCATCGACGGCCTGCGAGGCGCGGGAGAAGCTCGACGAGGCCGCGTTCAAGCGCCTGCACGCGGAGATCCTCGCCCACTGTCCCGAGTGCACGCTGTGGAAGGGTCACAGGACTCTCGCCGTCGACGGCTCGAAGATCACCCTGCCTAGGGAACTCGCACAGTACGGCTATCGTGTGAGCGACGGCGCCCACTACCCCCAGGGCATGGTCAGCACACTCTACCGGCTCAATGACCGCATCCCGATCGACTTCGACCTGTTCGACCACGAGAACGAGCGGGCAGCCGCCCTCGTGCACCTCGATCATGCTGCCGAAGGCGATGTCATCGTCTACGACCGGGGCTACTACTCCTTCGCCATGGCCCTCGCTCATCAGGAGCGCAAACTCAACTTCGTGTTCCGCATCCAGAAAGGCGCCAACCCCGTGTTCGACGCCTTCATCGCCTCCGGCGAGGACGACCGGACCATCACCCTCGACGCCCCCAGGGACGAGACCGCGCTACGCTCGAAGACCCTGCGCGTCCGCCTCGTCAGGTACCGGTACGCCGACACGGAGTACTACATCGCGACCTCCCTGCTCGACGGCAGCCGCTATCCCGTCCCCGCACTCTCTGATCTCTATCATGCTCGTTGGGGCGTGGAGGAAATGTACAAGACCGGCAAGTTCCTGATCGAGGCCTTCCACGCCAAGTCCAGGCGCGGCGTCCGCCAGGAACTCTACGCCGCCTTCGTCCTCATCACCCTCGCCCGCCAGTTCGCGAACCGCTGCGACAACGACATCGACGACGGCGACGACCTGCCGGCCATGCGCACCAACTTCCGCAACAGCCTGCGCCTCGTCGGCAAGGAGATCGAGGCCATGTTCCTCGCACAGAGCGCCATGGTCGTCCAGTCCGTCAGGCGGATCATGTCCGGGCTCTCGCGCTGCATCCAGCGCGAAAGGCCCGGGCGCAGCTACGTGCGGCAGTCGAAGCAGCCAAGGAGCAAGTGGCAGAAACGGGTACCCGCCTGACACCAACGCCAGCCGCCAGACAGGCCCCCGGCTTCGGGCAAAACCCGAAGTCGGGGGACTTTTTTATCCGAACGCAGGAAAAACTTATCCGAATGCCTTTGGGACGCGACGGGCCATGTCGCTCAGTCAGATGTGGTGGGATGTGGACAACGACTGTTGCAATGATGCAACACCTGTGGACGTTACGCCATACCTACCTTTGACGGGCCCGTGGTGTCGCACTACCTAGAACCCTTGCCAGCACTGGTTGTGCCGGCAGTTCCTTGACTAGGATCCTACATGAAAGGAAGTGAACAATGAAAAAGGCTCTTATGGGAACCACTGCCCTTGTGGCAGCCGCGGTGACCACTGGTGTGGCCGCCGACGAGATGATGGCCGAGCCGATCTCGCTCAGCGTTGGCGGCAACTCGCACTGGGGCATCGCTATCGTCGACAACGACATGGACAAAGACACGACGGATGATGTCGCCTTCTCGAACGATGTCGAGCTCAGGTTCTCCGGCTCCACGGTTCTTGACAGTGGTATCGAAGTCGGTGTGCGCTTCGAGATCGAAGGCGAGGAGAGCTCAGACCAGGGTGATGAGACCTACATGTACCTGGAAGGCTCGTTCGGCACGATCCGCGTCGGCAACGATGATCCTGCGAGCTACTCGATGAGTACGGCGGCACCCTATGCAACGTACCTCTATGGCATCAACACGCCTTACTGGTCTGGCAGCATCAGCAGTGCTGGATGGCACTCCACGTTCGCCGGTGCTGATGCGGGCGATTCCGCATCCGCGATGTATTTCTCGCCGGTCATCAACGGATTCCAGTTCGGTGTGTCCTATGCGCCCGAGGCGGGTGCGGAAGCACGAAGCGGCACCGCGTCCAGGACCAAGGGAGGCGAAGTATTCGGGGTTGGCGCTCGCTATGACGGCGCCTTTGGTGATGTCGGTGTGACGTTTGCCGGCGGGTATGCCAGCCAGGACGTTCCGGCGGTCATGGCCGCCGATCCAGTAGAAGCGACACCTGGCAACCCTGGCTCCGCAGAAGTGGCTGCCGCACCCGGCCGGACCGTCAATGACTGGAGCGCAGGCGTGGTCGTGTCCATGTCCGGGGTGTCTGTAGGCGGGTCCTACAGGGCAGTGGATCCGGACATGCAGGGGGTGGATGACGTCGAGCAGTATGACGTCGGCATCAGCTATGGCGAGGGTCCGTGGACCGTCAGCATCAACTACGGCGAGAAGACGCAGGACAGCGCCATGCTTGACAACGGTTACGCCCGCCTGATGGGCAACTACAACCTCGGCCCTGGCATCAATCTTGCCGGCGTTCTCGGCAATGACACCACCGACAACAAGGAAGACACCACGTTTGCGGGTGTTGCGATGGCGATCAGCTTCTGATCACCATCACCTGATATCGCATGTTCTTCGAGGAGCGGCCTCCTGTGGGCCGCTCCTTTCCTTTGGGATACCTTGCATGGGCGACATTGTCTGGCTGGCCAGCTATCCGAAGTCGGGCAACACATGGATGCGGGCGTTCCTCTACAATCTTTTCCACAACGAGGCGCGGCCGGCTGACCTGAACAGGATGCAGGGCGAACTCCTGCAGAGCGACGGGGCGCTGATGTGGTTCAGGATGATGGACAAGCGCCCGGTGAGCGAATGGTCGCCTGAGGACGTGGCCGCCATGCGGCCCAAGGTCTGTGAACTGATCGCAAGGGGGCAGCAGGGTTCCATCTTCTGCAAGACCCACAATGCACTGATGACGGTGCATGGGCATCCGACCATCAATCTCGGCGTGACATCGGGCGCCATCTACATGGTGCGCAATCCTCTCGATGTGGCCTCTTCCTCGGCGGACTTCATGGGAACCGATCTCGACCAGACGATCGAGTTGATGGCGACCGACTACCTGGAGATGCCCCATGATCCTGATCGCAACAATGTCTCGATCGTCTCGGGCAGCTGGTCACAGCACGTGGCGAGCTGGACGGGCAGGGCGAGTGAACGCCTCCATGTGGTGAGATATGAGGACTTGATCGACAAGCCCTCGGCGACGTTTGGCGGGGTGGCGCGGTTTCTGGGACTGAAGCCGTCGCGCCAGAGGCTGCTGCGGGCCATCCGCAACTCCTCGTTCCGGACCATGCAGGGCCAGGAGGAGGCTGGCGGGTTCAAGGAGAGGTCGGAGCACCAGAGGAGCTTCTTCCGGCGTGGCAAGGCCGGTGGATGGAAGGACGAACTGAGCGAGAGCCAGGTCCGGCGGATCTGCGAGGCCCATGGCGAACAGATGCAACGCTTCGGCTACCTCCCTAGGGACAGCTGAGATCCTGCTCCGTTGTGCGAATGCGGGCGAGACCCGGGAATATGTGCGCAGTTGCCACCGTCACCCTCATCATCGTCACCCTCTGACCGAGCGCTTACCTTGAGCGGGTCTGTCAAGGCTGGCTCAACGATGTCGCTGTCCCGGGGCCGTCCCGATGGCTGAGCACGTTCCGCGGCAGGCTGCGACGCCTGTGGCGGCGGGCGATACGCCGCCGCTCCCAGCGCCACCGTTTCGACTGGAAGCGATTGGGTGCGCATGGCCGATCTCCTTTGGCCGCGCGTCTCCATCCGCCACCCATGGCCGGACCAGCGGTTTACCGTCAGGCACCCGAGGTAGGAGCCCATGGATGGGCGTCCAGGTCCGGCTCTGTGCGGGGGGTGCGCAGCAGTGCGCATTCCTGCCGCGACAGCGGGGGGACCGGGGCAACCCGGCTCCCCCCACCGCGATCGAACAAACAACGCCTTACTCTACTCGCCTACGCTGGAGACGCGGACGTACCACTGGTCCGCACGGTCGCCCTTCAGGGGATGCTGACGGAAGCCCGGTGCGGCGGCGCCGCGCGGATACGCCGCCTCTTGAAGCGAACCAAGATGCGCTGAAGCCGTCGCGCCGGCGGGCGCCCGGCTCTATCCCGGTGAAGGCCGACCGAACAGGATCGTGCCAGCGAAGGGGTTTTCGACGCGAACACCGCCGTAATCCTGCCCGTGGTTCATGTCTTCCGAATAGACAGTGTCGCAGTTGCATGCGCGTGCGGCCGCAAGGATAGCGCTGTCCCAGTAGGACAGCCGGAAACGCACGCAAATCCGGAACGCCGAGTGCATCACGCCAGGGGTGATGGCCTGAACGGGAAACCGCTGCAAGGAATGGACGAAGGCCACTGCCTCGTCGTGCCGCAACGCGTCGGGGCGCGAAGGGCGGGTCGCCTGAAAGTAGAACTCCTGGAGCACCTGAACCGACAGTGCAAGATCCGTCGCGGTGAGCAAGTCGAGCGAAAGCCGCCGCTTCTCACTGTCTCCGTCCTCCGCGCCGACCGCATAAAGAAGGATATTGGTGTCAACGAAGCGCATCGCGATCGTACAGTCTTTCCCGTGGCAGATTATCTGCGGTACGCAAGCCCGCGCCTCGGGCGCGGATGGAATCCAGCGTCTCGTCCTGCAATCTTCGCAGGCGGTCGAACCTGCTCTCGGGGTCGGTGTGTTGAGCCAGTTCCTTCAGGAAGTTCCGTACAAGCGCCGATACAGACGTACCGGCCTCCGCTGCCCGGACCCGGGAGAGGCGATAGGTCTCTTCATCCACGGAAACGGTAATGTTCTTCATGTCACAATCCCACAGTTCCTGTGACACAATACCATAGTGACTCTTGCGCCCATGGACAACCGCCATATCCGATTGATCCAGAGTTTTCGCCGCATCATTTCCGTGACCGGGATATGCGTGAGGTCGGGAACCCGGCGACGGGATGATCGCAAGGCAAGCACCACGGTCAAGACCGGCGGATTCGCCGGCCTCCGGGCGCTGGCAGATCCGTGCGACGATCGCTTCGCCTTCGATGCCATCCTTCATGACGGTACGGATGTCGTGCGGTTTGGCAACCGGCTGGTCGCGGCACCATTGTTCTGTCTGTGGAGGCGAGCGGAAGCGCAGGGATTACGAGCAGATGGATCTATACGGCGCGACGACGGTCGGAACAGAGACCGGTGCAAGCGCTTACTGCCCCCCTGTCGGGAAGAACGACGGCTGCGACGAGACCCGCGATGATCACTTGGTCGAGACTGTCCGCTCGCACCATGGACGACTGCGCGTGGCAAAACTTCTTGAGAGAGAACGTGTGTTTCTGTTCTGATCGGCATCGAAGGTGCGTGATTGGCGTGACGTGATGGTGAAGACAGCGGACTACATCGTGATTGGCGCGGGTTCGGCGGGGTGCGTGCTGGCAAACCGCTTGAGTGAGGACCCGGATGTGACGGTGAAGGTGCTGGAGGCCGGTCCGTCGGACCGCAGCCTGTGGTTGCTGCGCATGCCGGCAGCGGCATGGATCATCATCAACGGCAAACGGTACAACTGGCGCTACTTCTCCGAACCTGAACCGGGCATGGACAACCGCCAGCTCCTCTATCCGCGGGGCAAGGTCCTGGGCGGATCGTCGTCGATCAACGGCATGGTCTACTTGAGGGGCAATCCCCTCGACTACGACAACTGGGCCACCAACCGCCTCGACAACTGGTCGTTCGCCCACTGTCTCCCCTATTTCCGGAAACTTGAGAAAACCGACCGTGGCGATGACGCGTTCCGCGGCCGGGACGGTCCCCTGGAGATCACCGTAGGTGGTGGCAGCAGTCCTCTCTACCGGGCTTATGTCGAGGCGGGCCAGCAAGCGGGATATCCTTTCACCGAAGATGTGAACGGCTATCGCCAGGAAGGGGTCTTCTACATGGAGCGCACGGTGCTGGGCGGTGTACGGAACTCCGCGGCACGCGCCTGGCTTCATCCGGCACTCCATCGCCCCAATCTCGAGGCCCTGACGAAGGCCACTATCGACCGCATTGTCTTCGAGGGCAGCCGTGCGGTCGGAGTCGAATACATCCAGGGCGGACGATCGAGGACCATGCGGGCCGAACGTGCTGTCATCCTCAGCGCCGGCGCCTTCAACTCTCCGCAGATCCTCCTGCGTTCGGGGATCGGACCTGCCGATGAACTGAGGGAGCACGGAATCGACGTGGTGCATCACCTGCCGGGCGTCGGTCGCAACCTCCAGGACCACCTCGACTGGACCATTCAGTGGCGGTGCCAGGAACCGGTCTCCCACTACCCGGCGACGAAGCCCCTTGGCCAGGCCCTGGCCGGCGTGGAGTGGTTGCTGGCGAAGCGGGGTGTTGCCGCCTCCAACCTCTTCGAGGCCGGCGGCTACTTCCGCAGCCGCCCCGGCATCGAGTACCCCAACATCCAGCACCACTTCGTTGCCGCAGCCATGAGCTATGACGGCACGGTGCCCGCCAGGGCGCACGCCTTCCAGATCCACATAAGCCAGATGCGCCCGACAAGCCGGGGTTGCGTCCGACTGAAGTCCGCCGATCCCTTCGATCCCCCCCGCATCCGGTTCAACCACCTCAAGACCGAGAACGACCGCCTCGAATTCCGGGAGGGACTCGAGTTGACGCGTGAGATTGTCTCCCAGAAGGCCTTCGATTCCTACCGTGGAGAGGAACTCGCCCCGGGCGAGAACGTCACGTCCCGGGAGGATGTCGATGCCTTCGCGCGCCGCGTCGGAGAGACCGAGCATCATCCGGCCTGCACCTGCAAGATGGGATATGACGATGAAGCAGTGGTCGACCGCGACACCCGGGTTCATGGTTTCGACAACCTTCACGTGGTTGACGCGTCGATCATGCCCAATGTGGTGACCGCCAATCTCAACGCAACCTGCCTGATGCTGGGAGAAAAGGCCGCCGATCTCATCGTCGGACGCGAACCGCTTGTTCCCGATTACACGCCGTTTCATCGTGCGGTCGACTGGCAGACCACGCAGCGATAGGGTGCGTGCGGCACACACGAGATCTTTGAACAGGAACCGGGGATGATGCCATGACCGATGAACCGACGGCTGACGAGATCGCCGCGCTCGCCGATATCGACACGCCGACCATCTGCAACCTGCTGGAAATGGTGGTGCCGGAAAGGCGCGGATTCGGATTCACCGTCCAGCACCTGCATTGCCTCTTTCCCCACATGAAGCCCATCGTCGGCTTTGCCCGGACGGCGACGATGCGGGCCAAGGATCCGACCGGATGGACGCCAGACGAGGCACGGTCCCTTCGCAACCGTTATCTCGACTACGTTGCCGATGGCGATGTTCCCAAGATCAGCGTGGTCCAGGATGTCGATGAACGTCCGGGGTACGGCGCGCTCTTCGGCGAAGTCAACAGCACGGTTCACAAGGCACTCGGCTGCCGGGGACTCGTGACCGATGGCAGTGTGCGGGATATCGATCAACTGGCGCCTGATTTCCAGGTTCTGGCCGGTCTGATCGCGCCGTCACATGCCTTCGTCCATGTCGCCCAATGGGCTTGCGAGGTGAACATCAACGGCATGGTCGTCAAGGATGGAGACCTCATCCACGCGGACCGTCACGGTGCGGTCGTCGTTCCGTTGACGACGGTGAGAGGTGTCCTCGAGAGCCTCGATCTGATGGTACGCCGCGAGGCGGTCATACTCGAGGCCGCACGCCGTCCCGGTGCCACCGTCAACGACATCAAGGCTGCGTGGAGTCAATCGGAGAAGATCGGGGAGTGAATCGGTCCACCTTGTCTTTCCCGCCCCTGGTGCGACCGCAGAGTGGATCGTGGATCGTTGATACACGGCAGCCGTCTCGTGCCTGCGCCGGGGCCTTCACACGTTCCCGTTCTCGGTGAGGCACTCGTCGAGGTGGCGCTGCTCGACGTCCAAATCGGAAGCTCGACGCTCTCGCCTGGCGCCAACCGTTCGATCGCGACCGTAGTCCGCTCGATGTGTGCCTCGATGCGCGGTCAAGACGTGGACGGCGGGACCAGCCCCGACAGTTGCCGCCTCGCGAGGTCTTGCTGATGACGCAGGCGCTGGTCCGTCGTCATCAGCAGTGCGAAGCTCTCTGCCTCGGCGCGACCGAGAAACGCGCTGTCGCGAAGATTTGATCATCCACGCTCGAAAGCAGACTCCACACGATGGTCCTGCAGGTGCTTGCGCAGCGGAACCGGCGTACCCTGGTGAAACAGCATCCTCATGACGCCGCGATGCCTTTCAGGGGCCGTGTCTCAAGATTCAGCACACTCGACCTCTTAGCGGTCGACACCGTAAAGCCGGTCAAGGAACTGCCGCTGCACGATTGGCGAAGGCGGGCATTCTCGATCGGTCTGGAGTTCCGGGAGGGGATCGGCCGCAAATGGAGGCGAAGGTGTCCCTGATTCGTGTCGGCGATGCCCCGGGTTGCGTTC
The DNA here is from genome assembly GCA_964291265.2 of Alphaproteobacteria bacterium. Taxonomy (GTDB): domain Bacteria; phylum Pseudomonadota; class Alphaproteobacteria; order SP197; family SP197; genus SP197. Next base: position 4,020,216 of record OZ219747.1, on the reverse strand, counting down.
GAGCTCCAGTTTCCGCAAGGCACCGGCGTACTGCCCCGGAGTGGAGCATGGACGGGATCGGAGGCGCCGGAAGGCGGAGCGTCCAGGTTCTCGGGATGTCGACGCGCGCCCGGTTGCTGCGTCGCTGCTTTCGGTCTGCAGACCACATGATCCGCGTCATGGGCGACCACTGCTGGACCGATACCCTGACAATAGGTTGCCAGAACGCCGTCATCGGAACATGACGGGTCCGGCTGGCACGGTCTGGATGCAAGGTTCCCTGTCGGATATCTTGCAGGTTTGAACCAGCCCCCTTCAGCACCTGACCAAGGATCCTGATCACACGTGGGGCAAGAGGAGGACACGATGGACAGTCTGAATTCGATCATCAATTCGATCAACGCCTTCGCCTGGGGGCCGCCCATGCTGGGCGCGCTCGGGGTCACGGGCGTGCTGCTGACCGTGGGACTGATGTTCATGCCCTGGCGCAAGGTGGGATACGGATTCCGCCTTCTCTTTGACAAGGGAAGCGCGGCAGGCGAGGGCGAAGTAAAGCCCTTCAACGCCCTGATGACGGCACTTTCGGCCACGGTGGGAACAGGGAACATCGCCGGCGTCGCCACCGCCATCGCCCTCGGCGGCCCGGGGGCCATCTTCTACATGTGGCTGATCGCTCTCTTCGGCATGGCGACGAAGTATGCCGAGGCCGTCTGCGCCGTCACCTATCGGGAGGTCGATGCCAACGGAAAGTATGTCGGCGGGCCGATGTACTACCTTCGCAACGGGGTCGGGGAGTTCGCGCCCGAACTCGGCAAGTGGCTCGGCATCGCCTTTGCTGTCTTCGGTGCGGTGGCTGCCTTCGGCATCGGCAATGCCGTCCAGGTCAACTCCATGGCGAGCGCCCTGGTCAACAGCTTTGGCGTACCGACATGGCTGACTGGCGTTGTCGTCGCCGTGCTGGTCGGTATCGTCGTCATCGGCGGAATCCGGCGGATCGGCGAGGTTGCGGGCAAGCTGGTACCGACCATGATCGTGCTCTACATGGGTGCTGCGCTGGTGATCCTCGCGATCAACATCACGGCCATCCCCGATGCCATCGGGATGATCTTCACCCACGCCTTCACACCAGCCGCCGCGACGGGCGGATTTGCCGGGGCCGCCGTGGCCGCAGCCATCCGATTCGGCGTTGCCCGCGGTGTCTTCTCCAACGAATCCGGCCTTGGTTCTGCCGCCATCGCACATGCGGCGGCGCAGACAAACAGCCCGGTTCGCCAAGGCGTGATCGCCATGCTCGGAACGTTCATCGACACCCTCGTAGTGTGTACGATCACCGCGCTCGTGATCCTGACTTCCGGCGCATGGGTGATGACGGGTGAAGACGGTGCGGGCCTGACCGGCGCCGTGCTGACGTCGACCGGTTTCGAGGTGTCCCTGACAGGTGGGCAGTACATTGTTACCATTGCCCTCGCGGTGTTTGCCTTTACCACCATTCTTGGCTGGTCCTACTACGGCGAACGATGCTGGCAGTACCTGTTCAAGGAGAAGAGCCTGATCTTCTACCGCGGACTCTGGGTGCTGGCGGCCCTTGCGTTCGCCAATGTCAAGGTCGACTTCGTCTGGAACCTTTCGGACACGCTGAATGGTTTGATGGCGGTGCCGAACCTGATCGGGTTGATGTTGCTTGCACCGATGGTGTTCAAGGTCACCCGGGACTACTTCGAGGAGATTGGCAAGCCTCTGGGCAAACCCATTCCACCGAAGGATCTGTCGTCCTGATATCTGACAGGCGGTGCCGGCGCCTTCGTGGCGCCGGCACTGTCCGGCCAGGGAGGCCCGGGAGGGGTGGGCCATGATCACTAAGCGGATGCTTTGCTCCACGGTGGTACGGCCGGTGCGTCCCGTGCGGTCGACCCCGCCCTGCGATGGAAAGACCACGGGCTGACGAGCCTCGGGGAGAGCCCGTTGCGGCTGTTCATGCGTTTCCTCCGATTGAGGGTTCACTGCGACATTGAAGGCGGGGTCGGCGATTGCAGAGAACCTCCGTCAACGGATGGATCACCGGTGAGGCGTCACCGATGCCTGGGAACTTCGGCAGAATCAGCGCGAGGTGTAGCGCTCACTTTGTCCCCGGTAAGATGCAGGTTGCACGCAATCGGGTGGATCGAGCATGTCCCCGGGAAGGAGCCGAATCACAGGGAGTTCGACACCGAGCATCGGAAACCCGGTTGCATTGACAACAGGACGCACGCCGGTTTCACGAGCAAGAGTGGTGAGATCACCCTTGAATGCGGCGTATCACGAGTAGTCCGGCAAGGAATGTGTCAGCTTGTGGGGTTTTGCGAATGACGTTCCAGTCGTCGATGACCTTGCTGGCGAGCTCGACGAGATGAATCGCTTCCTGGCGCCTGATGTGGCGGCAAGCGTTGTCGTCGGCTTGATGTCGCGCTTCCTGGAGGTCGACGAAGGCTCGAGCGATGTCCACCAGTTGAGGTTGGAGGAGCAGGCCGTCGAATGCTCCAGTGAGTTTCCTGGGAGCCCTTCTGTTGGCGATGGACTTCATTCATGTCCGGATGATGGAAGGCGCGGGAGACATGCTCTCGCTTGAACGTCACGATGGCGACGAGAGATCATCATGCGCCTGGCTTGATCGACGAGGGGGTGAAACAGTGCGTCGTAGGAGGAGACGGCACGGCGGAGACTGGCTTGCGCTCAGACGTCTGGGTGCCGCGTTTGCTTGAGGAGACCGGCGTGGAGGCTCATTCGTGTTCGTCCGCATCGGAGATCGTCCTGAAGTTGACATAGACCCAGACTGGGGTGTCGGCTTCCTCGCGGATGAAATCCAGGATCCTGTCGCGAAGCTGGATTCTGGTATCCAGATCGACTCCGTCGTTCTCCAGGACGGCCCAGACCCTTAACGGCGAGTTCGTCGTCGGAATCAGTGCCTGTCTCGACCAGCCAGTCAGCCACGGGCGTGGGAAGTTCCGAAAGCTGTGCTAGGGAGGCCTTGATTTCTGCGTTGGACGTTTGCATTGCCGTGACCCTTGGTTGCTCTTCGGATCGGAGACTGGTGAAGCAGCCTTGAAGGAACAGTGCTCTGAGGTTTGAGTATCGGACGCTGACCAGGAGTATTCAATCGGGACACGGGCGCATCGAGCGCAAGACCGATATCCTCAAGGCGCGAGAGCGCAGCGTGAAGGCCACCTGGCGCCTCACCTCGCTCCTTGTTCCGCCCGGCGGGTGAACCGCTGTCTGATCCCCCGATTGAAGGAGCAGACGGATCGGCGGGTCCTGATGTCGAACCATGCCCGACGCCAAGAAGGCGGTTCGGAACGGGCCCGCTGAACCCGAAGATCAGGCCTTGGAGTAGAACTCCACCACGAGGTTGGGTTCCATCCTGACCGGATAGGGCACCTCGGCGAAGGACGGGGTCCGGTGGAAGACCCCCCGCATGCGGTCGATGTCCACTTCCAGGTACTCCGGTACGTCGCGGTCGCCGGATACCACGGCCTCGAGCACGAGGGACAGTTCGCGCGACGCCTCCTTGATCTCGATCACGTCCTCGGGCTTCACCCGGTAGCTTGGAATGTTGACCTTGCGTCCATTGACGCGGATGTGGCCGTGATTGACGAACTGCCTGGCCGAAAACACCGTCGGCACGAACTTCATGCGGTAGATCACGATATCGAGCCGGCGCTCGAGAAGGCCGATCATGTTCTCGATGGTGTCGCCGCGCTGGCGATAGGCTTCCTCGTAGACACGGCGGAACTGGCGTTCCGTGATGTTGCCGTAATAGCCCTTGAGTTTCTGCTTGGCGGCAAGCTGGATACCGTAGTCGGTCGGCCTGCGGCGTCTCGACTGGCCGTGCTCACCGGGCGCATAGAGCCGGTTCGTCAGGAACCTCTTGGGACGACCCCAGAGATTCTCGCCGTTACGGCGGCAGATCTTGTACTTTGACGACAGGCGCTTTGTCATCCGGCCTTCACAGTTCTCTTGTCAGCTTGTGTCCCTAGAGGGGGTGCCGGCGCCTTGTAATCAAGCGAGCCGGCCTTGTCAAATCGAATCCCCGCCGGGAGGTCCAGCGAGGGCGCTGACCACGCCCCGCAGGGTCCGCACCTCCCTGCCGGAGAGGCCGGCCCGCTGGAACATGGTGCGCAGGTTGCGCACGGTCACGTGCCTCTGTTCCCGATTGCGCAGGAATCCCGAGGAATCGAGGGCGCCGACGAGATGATCGAAGAAGCCGTCAAACTCCGCCATGGTCGCCGGTACGTCGGCGGTGCGCTGTTTCGTCTCCGCCTCGCCGGAACCGGAACACTCCCAGGCCAGCACGAGGACGGCCTGGGCGAGATTGAGCGATCGCTGCCGGCCCGAGGTGGGGATGCGCACGAGGGCATCGGCGAGCACCACCTCGTCGTTGGCAAGGCCGGTGCTCTCGGGCCCGAAGAGAATGCCGGTTCTGATATCGCTGGAACGACAGGCCCGCGCCACCTCACCGGGAGTGAGAACGGGTTTGGCCATGTCGCGATGCCGCGCCGTGGTGGCCCACAGGTGATGGAGATCACCGATGGCTTCTCGCGCGCTGGCATGAATGCTGGCGCGCTCGAGAATGTCCTCGGCTCCCGTTGCCATCACCCGGGCGTCCGCACTGGGCCAACCGTCACGAGGCGCGACGATACGCAGATCGTCCAGTCCGAAATTCGCCATGGCACGGGCTGCGGCGCCGATGTTCCAGCCGAGCTGGGGACGCACCAGAATGATGGCAGGCGGAGCCATCACGCAGGCGCGTTCTCGCGCAGCAGCTTGTAGGTGATGGAATCGACCAGGGCCTGGAACGAGGCGTCGATGATGTTGGCGGAGACCCCGACGGTGCTCCACGGAGCGTCGCTGTCGTCGGTGCTCTCGATGACGACACGCGTGACCGCCCCGGTGCCGGCCTTGGGCGACAGGATCCTCACCTTGTAGTCCACCAGGCGCCATCCACCGAGGTAGCCGGCATACTTGCCGAGATCCTTGGCAAGGGCATGGTTGAGGGCATCGACGGGACCGTTGCCCTCGGCCACCGAGAGCAGGCGTTCGCCGCCGACGATGAGCTTGACCGTCGCTTCCGAACCCGTCACGAGTCTGCCAAGGGCGTTGTGACGCCGCTCCACGAGAACCCTGAAACTCTCCACCTCGAAGTAGGTGGGGACCGTTCCCAGAAGCCGCCTGGCCAGCAGTTCGAAACTGGCCCCGGCGCCGTCGTAGGAGTAACCCTCGAATTCCCGCGCCTTGACCTCGTCGACAAGGCTGTCAAGGCGCGGATGGTTGGCGTCGATCTCGATTCCCGCCTCGGCGAGGCGGGCGAGGACGTTGGACCGACCCGACTGCCCGGAGACCACGATGTGACGGCGGTTGCCGACACGTGACGGCGGAACGTGTTCATAGGTCCTCGGATCCTTCATCACCGCCGAGACATGCAGGCCGCCCTTGTGAGCGAAGGCAGCATTGCCGACATAGGGCGCATGGTGATCGGAGGGATTGTTGAGCATCTCGTCGAGCATGCGGGATACCCGTGTCAGGTGCCTGAGGTCGTCATCGCCGATCCCGGTCTCGAAATCGGTCTTGAGCAGGAGTGACGGAATGACCGATACCAGGTTGGCATTGCCGCAGCGCTCTCCCAGGCCGTTGAGCGTCCCCTGCACCTGGCGGACTCCCGCATCCACCGCCACCAGGGAGTTGGCAACGGCGTTTCCGGTGTCATCGTGGGCGTGGATGCCGAGATGTCCGCCATCGAGGCGCGCCGCAACGGCGCTGACGATCTCCCCCACTTCTCGGGGAAGTGTTCCGCCGTTGGTGTCACACAGCACCACCCATCGCGCCCCCGCCTCGAGGGCCGCCTCGATGCAGGCCAGCGCAAAGCCGCTGTCGGCCTTGTAGCCATCGAAGAAGTGCTCCGCATCGAACAGGGCCTCGGCACCGTTGGCCGAGATGTGCGCCATGGAATCGCCGATCATGGCGATGTTCTCGTCCCTGGTGATTCCAAGGGCCAGGTCGACGTGGAAATCCCAGGCCTTGCCGACCAGGCAGACCGCGGGCGTGCCGGGGGCCATGACGCCGGCAAGACCCGGATCGTTGGCGGCGCTGCGCCCGGCGCGGCGCGTCATGCCAAAGGCGGTGAAGCGCGCCCGGGAGAATGACGGCGGCGAGGCGAAGAAGGCATCATCCACGGGGTTGGCGCCTGGAAATCCGCCCTCGATGTAGTCGACGCCGAGGCGGTCGAGGGCCTCGGAGATCTGCATCTTGTCGGCAAGGGAAAACGACACGCCATGAGTCTGAGCGCCGTCACGCAGGGTGGTGTCGAACAGGTGAACACGGTCCCCCATCAGACCCGCCTCCAGGTCGTTCCCCCTGGTCCATCCATGAGCTCGATTCCCGCGCCCCTGAGTTCGTCCCTTATGCGGTCCGCCACGGCGAAGTCCCTGCTCGCACGGGCCTCGTCGCGTCTGGCAATGGCCTCGACGACGGCATCTTCCGACGCCCCCCGGAGCCAGGAGTCGGCCGGTTCCTGGAGGATGCCCAGAAGGTCTCCTGCTCCGCGCAGCATGCCGCCGGCTCCCCGTTCGCCCCGGCGCACCCGACTCTCGAGACCATGCATCGCGGCAAGCGCACGCGGCGTGTTGAGATCATCGCCGAGCGCCTCGACCACCTCATCGGGCGGAGACACGGCCGGTGGGTCCCCCACCTCATGGAGGGTGCGGTAGAAGCGTGTGACCTGGGACCGGGCCTGCTTGAGAAGATCGAAACCGAAATCGAGGGGCTTGCGGTAGTGGGTGCCGAGAAGCGCCAGGCGCAGAACTTCGCCGGGCCAGTCCTTCAGAAGGTCGCGCACAGTGTGGAAGTTGCCCAGCGACTTGGACATCTTCTCACCGTCGACGGTGACGAAGCCGTTGTGCATCCAGATCCTGGCAAAACCGGCGTCGGGATGAGCTGCGCAGGTCTGGGCGATCTCGTTCTCGTGGTGCGGAAAGACAAGGTCGCTGCCGCCGCCGTGAATGTCGAAGTTCAGCCCGAGATGGCGGGCGCTCATGGCCGAGCACTCGAGGTGCCAACCCGGCCGCCCGTAACCCCAGGGACTTTCCCATCCGGGAAGGTCGCCGGAAGACGGCTTCCAGAGCACGAAATCGGCATCATGTCTCTTGTAGGGGGCGACATCGAAACGGGCCCCGGCCATGATCTCCGTGATCGTGTTGCCGGAGAGCTGGCCATAGTCGGGCCACGACGGCACATCAAAGAGAACATGGCCTTCGGCCTCGTAGGCATGGCCCTTTGCGAGGAGTTGGCCGATGAGTGTGATCATCTCCTCCACGTGGTCCGTGGCGCGGGGTTCGACCGACGGTTCAAGACATCCAAGGGCGCGGACGTCGCGATGAAAGGCAACAATGGTGTCGGCCGTGAAGTCCCTGATCCGGATGCCCCGCTCCATGGCCGCCGCGTTGATCTTGTCGTCGATGTCCGTGATGTTGCGCACATATGTGACATGAGCGTCACCGAAGTGGTGGCGCAGTAGACGGAAGAGAACGTCGAAGACCACCAGCGGCCTGGCATTGCCGAGATGAATGAGGTCATAGACGGTTGGCCCGCACACGTAGAGCCCGGCCTCTCCCGCTTCGACGGGAACCAGAGTCTCCTTGCGCCTGGACAGCGTATTGTGGAAAGAAAGCGTCATGCAGCTGTTCCCCGGGACGGAAGGCTCAGTGCTCCTCGTCGGATCGGCATTTCAATAGCTTCCACCACGATGGATGGCAAACCTGCCTTCATCAGGCGGACATGACCGTCCGCATCACCTGCGGAAACGGTTGGTCACGGGATAGCGGCGGTCGCGGCCAAAGGCCCGTGGTGTGATCCGGACTCCGGGCGGCGCCTGGCGGCGCTTGTATTCCGCCCGCATCAGCATGGTCCAGATCTCTTCGATCAGGGCGCGGTCATGGCTCCGCGCGGCAATCTCGTCGAAGGTCATCTCCTGTTCCACGAGACATTGGAGAACGTCGTCGAGAACCTCGTAGGCCGGCAGGCTGTTCTCGTCCTTCTGGTTCGCCCGGAGTTCCGCGGTCGGCGCCCTGGTGATGATGGAGGCAGGAATGACAGGTCCTGCCGGTCCCCGGAAACCGTCGCCGGAGTGAGCTGAGCGCCAGTGTGCGAGGCGGTAGACATCCGTCTTGTAGATGTCCTTCAGCACGGAAAACCCGCCGCACATATCGCCATAGAGGGTCGCGTAACCAACCGACATTTCGGACTTGTTCCCGGTCGAAAGCACCATGTGGCCGAACTTGTTGGAGAGCGCCATCAGGATCATGCCCCTGCTGCGCGCCTGGATGTTCTCTTCCGCTTCGTTGGGTTCGCGGCCGGCAAAGTGGCTTGCGAGCATGTCGTCGAGAGCCTTGATGGCGCCATGGATGGGAATGGTATCAAGACGCGTGCCCAGCAGCCCGGCGCAGGCGGTCGCATCCTTGAGACTCTCCTCGCTCGTATAGCGCGACGGCATCATGACGCACCACACCCTGTCGGGCCCGAGGGCGTCCGTGGCAATGGCCGCCGACAGCGCGGAATCGATTCCCCCTGAGAGTCCGATGAGAATCCCAGCGAAACCGTTCTTGGCCACATAGTCGGCGAGCCCGGTCACGAGGGCCTTGTACATGGACTCGAGGCGTTCCGGCTCCGGCGCGATCAACCCCGCCTCGCAGCTCCAGCCGGTTGCCAGGCGGCGCCAGGTTGTGGGGACCACCGACCGCGACCACGAGGGCAGCTGGGCGCACAGCGCCCAGGAAGCGTCCAGGACGAAGGAGGCGCCATCAAACACGAGCTCGTCCTGACCACCGACCTGGTTGACATAGATAAGGGGCAGACGACATTCGGTGACACGGGCCACGGCCTGATTCATGCGCCGAACCACATTCTCCACGTCGAACGGAGAACCGTTGAGCACCACGATGATCTCGGCGCCGTTCTCCTCGAGGCATTCCGTGACCTCGCCGCTCCACATGTCTTCGCAGACCATGATACCGAGCAGGGTATCGCGGAACGGCACCGGGCCAGGCAGGGGCCCCGGACAGAACACGCGCTTCTCGTCGAAGACGCCGTAGTTGGGAAGATCGTGCTTGAGGCGCGTGTGGCGCACCATTCCATTGTCAATGAAATGGGCAGCGTTGTAGAGCCTGCCGTCCTCGACGTGGCTGGCGCCCAGCACCACCGCCGGTCCGCCATCCGCGGTCTCACTGGCGACTGCGGCCACCCCTCCGCGGACATCGTCCTGAAAGGCCGGGCGCAGCACAAGGTCCTCTGGCGGGTAGCCGTCGATCACGAGTTCCGATGCGATCATGAGATCGACTCCGTCCTCCGCCGCCTCGCGCCGCGCCGCCAGAATCTTCTCCACGTTGCCATCGACATCACCCACAGCCGGATTGAGCTGGGCGAGAGCGATTCTCAGGGTGTCAGTCATTCGCTTGACGAGCTCCCCGGGCGGCGCAACAGGAACTCGCGGCCGACCTTGACCCGCGGGGTGCCGTTGTAGGCCACGATGTCGGCGGTGGCGTAGGTCTCGCTCCATCGTTCGGGCAGGTAGCTTCCGGTGCCGATGACGTCCACCGGCGCAGCGGCGACGGCCATGACCTTGCACTTGGCGGGATCGAAGCCCGAGGATGCGACGATCCTGACCTTCGGAAAGCCCTCCTTGTCGAGATGTTCGCGCAAGTGCCAGATGGCGGCGGCCGAGACACCTGTGCCGATCAGGTAGCGCAATTCGGTTTCGGAACGGTATCCGCGGATCGCGTCGGGACGGTTCCGTTCCAGAACGGCGTAGCTGCGCGGTGGATCGAGACCCTCGACAAAGCGCCCCCCGCCCGTGTCGATGCGCAAGGCGAGGTCTCCGGCCGCCGCCATGTCGGGAAATCGTCGGCAGACAGCAAGGGAGTCGCTGATTTCCCTGCCGAAGTAGTCGACCAGGACGGTCATGGGAAGGTCGGGATGGACCTCGTGGAACATCTCCGCCGCCGCCACCGTGTTGCCGGCATAGCCGATCAGGGAATGGGGCATGGTGCCATACCCGCGCTCGTTGCCGAAGTAATGGCTCGTGGCATCGGTCGCGTTGCCGACAAAGCCCCGGGCTCCGACCTTGCGCCGTGCCCGCATCGACCCGACGGCAGCGGCGTAGGCCATGATCTCCGCCATCTCCGTGCCAGCACAGTGGCGGGCATCCATGGCGAGGAAATCGGTCCCCGGCATGTCGACACACATGGTGTAGGCGTTGTAGGCGGCCACGCAGGCCGGACCGAGTTTCTGCAGGAACAGGGTCTCGAGGTCCACGAGATGCTCGAAGGAACCGGTGATGTAGGCGATGGGTTCACCGGCGCCGATCCAGCGGCCCTCCTCGTACTCCAGGTCGATGTCGACCGTCACGCCGCGTGTGCGGGCGATGGTGTGCAACCAGTCGGTCATCAGGCGGGGGGCCGATACCACCGGCCGTCGCATGAACACGGCATAGGTCACCTGACAGTCGCCAAAGGAGGCAACGGCCTTTCTCGTGCGGTTGAGATAGGTGTCCGTCCACCGGCCCACCTCTGCGTCCCGGGGCCACTGCAGGCATCCCCGGTCCATGGCCGGCATCACGGCAGTCCTTCCGGTGGACGAGGCCTCAGGCGGCCAGCGTGCGGACGATCACTCCGCTGCCACCGCCCTGACTGTCTGTTCACGTTCGGCTCTCGACTGTTCGGCGATGAGAAACGCGAGTTCGAGGGCCTGGCTGGCATTGAGACGCGGATCGCAATGCGTGTGATAGCGGTCCGAGAGATCGTCATCCGAAATCGCCTGGGCGCCACCGATACACTCGGTGACATCACGTCCCGTCATCTCGAAGTGCACGCCGCCGGCATGGGTGCCTTCGGATCTGTGAATGGCGAACACCTCGCGCACTTCCGCCAGGATCCTGTCAAAGGGCCGGGTCTTATATCCGCTGGCCGCCTTGATCGTGTTGCCGTGCATGGGGTCGCAGGACCAGACGACAATCCTTCCCTCTCTCTCGACCTGGCGAATCAGGCCCGGAAGGTGTGCTGCCGCCTGACCGGCGCCCATCCGGGTGATCAGCGTGATGCGTCCGGCCTCGTTCTCGGGATTGAGGATATCGAGCAAGCGCAGCAGGTCATCCGCATCCAGTGACGGACCACACTTGATGCCGAGCGGGTTGTTGATACCGCGCAGGAATTCGACATGCGCATGGTCACTCTGGCGCGTACGGTCACCGACCCAGAGCATGTGGGCCGAGGTGTCGTACCACCCGCCGGTGGTGGAATCGATGCGCGTCATGGACTCCTCGTAAGGGAGCAGCAGCGCTTCATGGGAGGTGTAGAAGTCGGTCTCGCGCATCTGCGGCACCCTCTCAGGCGTCAGACCACAGGCGTTCATGAAGGAGAGCGCCTCCTGAATGCGCTCGGCTATCTCGGCGTAGCGATGGCCCTGGGGACTGTCCGCGACAAAGTCATTGTTCCAGCTCGACACCCGCTGCAGGTCGGCGAAACCGCCCTGGGCGAAGGCGCGTAGCAGGTTGAGGGTCGAGGCCGCCTGATGATAGGCTTGGAGCATGCGCTGTGGATCGGGCCGGCGGGCGTCCTCGGAGAACTCGATTGCGTTGATGATGTCACCCCGATAGCTCGGCAGTTCGACATCATCCTGGATCTCGACAGGCGCCGAACGCGGCTTGGCGAACTGGCCGGCCATGCGGCCGACCTTGACGATCGGCAACGACGCTCCGAACGTGAGGACCACGGCCATCTGCAACAGGACCTTGAAAGTATCGCGGATGGTGTCGGGATGGAACTCGGCGAAGCTCTCGGCACAGTCGCCACCCTGGAGAAGAAAGGCGTCGCCCCGCGCCGTCCTCGCCAGAGCCCGTTTCAGTGAACGTGCCTCACCGGCGAACACCAGGGGCGGACACGTGTGCAGGCGATTCTCCACGTCCCTCAATTCGTCCCGGTCGGGATAGTCCGGCATCTGCCGGACAGGAAGATTGCGCCAGCCTGACGGTGTCCAGTGAGCAGTCATGACATCCTCGCAAACAATCCGGGAATGGCTTCTCTTAAGCCGGTGGCGTGTCTATACGTTGCCACAGCAACGATTTCCAGTCCCGCCGGCGTCCGGTGAGGCCTCATCGGCGGACGGAGACACCTTGAAGGCCTGGTCGATGGTGCGCTGTACGAGATTCCTGACATACCAGGACGACAGTGCCTCATTGGCCGGTCCGGCAGGCTCGTAGACGGAACGGTCTGCCTCGACCATTGTCCGCGGCGGCTTCAGTGCTCATCCACCCTGTTGCGTGGCATGACGAAGATCTGGCCGGGATAGATGAGATCGGGATCGGCGATCTGGTTCCTGTTGGCCTCGTAGATGAGGGTGTAGAGGACTCCGCGGCCGAAGGACTGGCGGGCGATCCGCCAGAGGTTGTTGCCGGGCTGGATCACGATCAGCCGGTCTGAGGCATCCGGCATGATGAAGGCGGCGCGCACGAACGGCGTCTCAAGACGGGCGACTACATCGCCTTCCTCATTGATCTCGTCAACCCTCAGGGAATGGGTGCCCTCGTCGACCGACTCGTCGAGTGCCACCGTCCATTGTCCGTCCTCGACGTCGGCCACGCCGACAACACGATCGTCGACGTAGACAATGACCGTGTCGCCCGCTGTTGCCTGGCCACCCATGAAGACGTTGCCTTCCTCGTCATAGGTGAGGCTCTCGAGAGCGAGATCGCCTCCGCCGGAGATACCGGTTCCTTTCTCTCCTTCCTGGATGATCTCGATGTCACCGCCGTCTTCATCATCCATCATCACGACCAGGACATCGTCGGCCTCCGGTTCCTGCGGCACCGAGACCACGACGACCGTGCCGGATTGTCTGGTTTCGCCGTGCTCGTTCACGGACGTCAGTTCCAATTCATGGGCTCCGGGATCCAGGGGCTCCTCGGTCACGATGACCCAGTCACCGGCGTCATCGGCCACGGTCTCGCCGACCACGTCATCGCCTGATGTCACGACGATGGTCGTGCCGGGCTCTCCCACGCCTGCCATCACTGCATCTCCGGTGACCTCGACCCTCACCACATCGAATTCCGGGTTGACCGTCTCCCCGAGCTCCTCTTCCTTCACCGGGTCACCGGTTCCGTCGTTCCGCGTCTCCTCCGTGCCGGCGTCCGCCGCCGCGTCGTCGCCACTGACCGGGCTGCCAAGGTCGCCCTCTGCAGCGGCTGCGACATCGTCGATGGCGTCGTCCACGCCCACGGCAGCACTGGTGCCGTCTTCGCGGGTGGCGGCATCCGTGTCGGAGACCGCGGTGTCCGATTCGATATCTGTCGGTTCGGTGGTGACGGCGTCATCAGGGCTCTGATCGTCGCGCATGACAAGCCACAGGGCCAGGAGCAGGACGACCAGCACGGCGATCACGACGCTGTGTTTCTTCATGACGGAGTCCCCGGGCGATCAGGAGTGCTCCCTTCGTCAGGACAGGAGGCGGACAGTGGCGGCAGGGGTGCAGTCCTCTTGGCGGACAAGCCGGGGCACGATGGCGGCAAGACTACCATCGACCCACAGAATGTGCGAGGTCGCTCCTTCCGGTTGTCCGGTTACGCGAATGATCTATGTTGCGCTGCAGCATGAGGCGGAGGCACAGGCCATGGCAAGAATTCCAGTCAAGAACCCGGTGGTCGAACTCGATGGCGACGAGATGACCCGCATCATCTGGGGGTTCATCAGGAACCGGCTGATCCTTCCCTGGCTTGATATCGAACTTCTTTACCACGATCTGGGGATCACATCACGCGATGCGACGGACGACCGCATCACCGTCGAGGCTGCGGAGGCCATCAAGCGGTACGGTGTCGGCGTCAAGTGCGCCACCATCACGCCCGACGAGGCGCGGGTGAGAGAGTTCGGGTTGAAGAAGATGTGGCTGTCACCCAACGGCACGGTCCGCAACATCCTCGGTGGCACGGTCTTCCGCCAGCCCATCATCTGCTCCAACGTCCCCCGTCTCGTCTCGGGCTGGACGAAGCCCATTGTCATCGGCCGCCACGCCTTCGGCGATCAGTACCGGGCGACGGACTTCGTGGTGCCGGGACCCGGAACGCTCACTGTCACGTTCACGCCCGCCGACGGCGGCGAGTCCATCGAACGGACTGTCCACGACTTCCCGGCCGGTGGCGTGGCCCTTGCCATGTACAATCTCGACGAGTCGATCCGCGGCTTTGCCAGGGCCTGCATGAATTATGGCCTCAGCCTCGGCTGGCCCGTCTACCTGTCGACCAAGAACACCATACTCAAGGCCTATGACGGGCGCTTCAAGGACCTTTTCCAGGAAGTCTTCGACAACGAGTTCGCGGAGAGGTTCGCTGCCAGGGGCATGGCCTATGAACACCGACTCATCGACGACATGGTGGCTGCGGCCCTGAAGTGGGAGGGAGGTTTTGTATGGGCCTGCAAGAACTATGACGGTGACGTGCAGTCGGACACCGTCGCCCAGGGATTCGGCTCCCTGGGATTGATGACGTCGGTGCTGATGACGCCCGACGGCTCCGCGGTGGAAGCCGAGGCGGCCCACGGCACGGTGACGCGGCACTTCCGCCAGCACCAGCAGGGGCGGGAGACTTCGACCAACCCCATTGCTTCGATCTTCGCCTGGACGCGCGGACTGAGGTCAAGGGGCGAGTTCGACGGGACGCCGGATGTCATCGGGTTTGCCGAGACCCTGGAGGAGGTCTGCGTGGCCACCGTCGAACAGGGCCACATGACGAAGGACCTTGCCCTCCTGATCGATCCAGACCACCCATGGCTCACCACGAACGCTTTTCTCCTCAAGCTGGAAGAAGGTCTGAGGGCGCACCTGGAAGGCGGTTGAGCCATCCGCGACGCCCAGGCCAATGCCGTTGATGCGTGCGCATCTTCCCTTGCCAGAACCGAGGCGATCATGGAACATGGGCCATCAGTTGACTTGTGTGTTCCACAGAATTCGCGACAGGGAGGTCTTTTTCCATGACACAACTCGATCCGGCCCGGTTGGACATCAACCGGATCACCGACGGCATCCGCAGCGGCAAGTACAACCGCCGCCAGACCAATGCAATTCTCGGCGCCTTTGGCATTTCAACCGTAATGGTACCGCTCACGGCATCGGCGCAGCAGATCGAAGAGATACCCGCGGAAAGTTGTGGTGGCAGCGATACCCCGTTGACCTTCACCTGGTCGGGCTACGACGAAGTCAGCTTCCACCAGCAGTACATCGACCAACACGGCTGTGCCACGAATTTCTCGTTCTGGGCTGACGAGGAAGAGGCCTTCGCAAAGATGCGTGCCGGTTTCTCTCCAGACGTCACGGCTCCCTGCACCTACAAGATTCGCCAATGGTACGATGCGGGGCTGATGGGCGGTATCGATACCAGCCTGCTCAGCAACTGGGATGATGTCCTGCCGTCGTTGAAGAACCTCGATGATTCCGTCATCGATGGCGAGCGCATCTTCGTGCCCATGGACTGGGGTCAGACGTCGGTGACATTCCGTACCGATCTTGCACCCGAATACGCTGACGAGGACAATCACTCTTGGGGGATACTCTGGGATCCCAAGTATGCCGGGCGTGTCTCGATGATCGACAGCCTGATCGACGGCGTGGCCGTCGCCGGAATCTACGCCGGTCTCGAGAATCCCTATGATCTTTCTGATCCTGCCAACATGGAACTCGTTGCCAACCTGTTGCGCGAGCAACTGCCACTGCTGCGTTACTACGCGACCAGCATGACAGACGTCGAACAGGGCCTGGCAACGGGCGAACTGGTCGCCGCCGCCACGTGGAACAGTTCGATCACCGCATTGCGCGGCCAGGGACTGCCGGTTGCGTTCATGAAGCCCAAGGAGGGGGCCATGACCTGGGTATGCGGTCTCTCGCGCACCAGGATGAACGACGAACGTGGCGACGAGATGATCATGAAGGCACACCAGATCATCGATTCCTATCTCTCTCCCGGGGCAGGAACGTTCGAGATCCTGGCCTTCGGATACGGCCATGCCAACTCCAGGGCCTACGACATGGTTTCTTCGGAGCAGCTTGCTTCACGCGGACTTTCCAAGAACCCCGAGGAGTTGCTGTCGACCGGCTTCCTGCAGATTGCCATGACGCCGGAAGATCAGATCCAGATCATGTTCGAAGAGGTCAAGGCAGGTCTCTGATCATTCACTCCATGGACACCGGATTGCCAGGGACCGGGAGGCCACTCCCGGTCCCTGTTGCTTCCGAGAGTCAGCACCATTCCAGGGCGGCGCCGTCCTCGAGCACACGTTGCACCCGGGGCAGGTAGCGCCCGTCACCGTCATGCAGCACCAGGCCTGGCAGGAGTCTGAGTGGCCGAGCAGCCCCCTTGGTGGCCCTCACCAGAATCCGTTTCGCCGGTGATCCGTCGTCACGGGGCAGCAGGGGCATGATGTCGATGGCGCCCGTTCGCCTTGCCAGGATGCCCAGGATGTCGCCGAGTCTCTCTGCCCGGTGCACGAGAACGATCGACCCCTTGTGGGCGAGACGTTCCAGACAATGGCCGATCCAGTCCTCCAGCGGTATCGTCTCGACCACGGCTCCGGCGCGGCGCGGGTCTCGCGGCGCCCTGGCACGGTGTGCATCGAGATGGGGCGGGTTGGTCATGACGACATCGAACCGTTCACCGGGGTGATGCGAATCCGCAAGATCTCCCTCGTGAACGGAGACGCGCGCCGCAACGTCGTTCAGCGCAATGTTGCGCCTCGCCAACCCGGCGAGAACGGGATCGTGTTCCAGCCCGGTGATGTGCGTCGACGGCAGGCGCCATGCAAGGCACAGCATCGCGCCGCCGGCACCGCACCCGGCATCCAGAACACGGGTCTTCTCGCGCGCCACGACCGCGGCCGCGAGCATGACGGTGTCGGTCGTCGTCTTCAGCCCGTGCTCCTGGCCTGCCATGCGAACCCTGCCGCCCAGCAGGGTTTCGGCGGGCTCAGTCGCCCCGGACATCGATCCCGGCGTCACGCAGCAGACCACGGGCGATGCTCAGATCGTCGTCGCCCACCAGCAGGCGTTTCTCGATGGCAAGAATGCTGCCCTGAAGCGCGCTGGTGTGTTGATCGAACACGTGGTGGAGAACATCCGCATCCTTGAGGACCGCGCTGGCCCAGGAGAGCGTGACCATGTCGTTGGTCCGCAGAACTTCCTTCATGGGCGCCGGTTCCCCTGCCATGCCGGATGACCATAGCGTACCGGGACGCCCGGTGACACGTGCGCCTTTATCATGGACGCCCATGCTGATAGGATTCATCCATCGGCGGACCGCATCCGGCGATGGTGCCGCAGTCCGGAGCGTCCCTTGTCCGTTGCACGCCCCCACCTCGATGCCGTCGGGCATTCCATCGAGCCCTTGAGGCGCCTGGTTGCCGACGATCTCGCGGCCGTCGACCGCGTCATTGTCGGACTCCTCGACAATCCCGTGGCGATGATTCCGAAGATCGCCGGGCACATCGTCTCGTCCGGTGGCAAGCGTATCCGCCCCACGCTCACCCTTCTGGTGGCCCGGATGTTCGGATACCACGGCACCCGCCACATCAACCTTGCAGCCTGCATCGAGTTCATTCACACGGCGACGCTGCTGCACGATGATGTGGTTGACGGCAGCGCGCTGAGACGCGGCGCGGCAACGGCCAATGCCCTGTGGGGCAACAAGCCGCCCGTTCTGGTCGGCGACTTCCTGCTGAGCCGTGCCTTCCGGCTGATGGTGAGGGATGGGTCACTGGAGATTCTTGACATTCTCACGGAGGCCTCGGCTGTCATCGCCGAGGGCGAAATCAGGCAACTCGCCATTGCCGACGATCTCGACGCTTCACCCGATGCCTGCATGGACGTGCTCCAGGCCAAGACCGCGACGCTCTTTGCCACGGCGAGCGAGATCGGCGCCGTGGTTGCCGGCGAGGACGGGAGCACACGCAAGGCCATGCGCGACTATGGCCTGGCTCTCGGCACCGCCTTTCAGCTCGTTGACGACGTTCTCGATTACTCGGCACTGCAGAATGATCTCGGCAAGACGGTGGGCGACGACTTCCGCGAGGGAAAGATCACCATGCCGGTTCTGCTGGCATGCGAACGCGGCACGCCGGAGGAACGACGGTTCTGGGAGCGAACCTTCGCCCGGGTGGACCAGCGCGACGGCGACCTCGAGCACGCGATGGTCCTTCTTGCCCGCCACAAAACGCTGCAGGCCACCCTGGACGAAGCGCAGCGTCATGCCGTGACGGCGCGCGATGCTCTCGCGAACCTTGCCGGGAACACCTACCGCGATGCGTTGCTGGATCTCGTCGGGTTCTGCATCGATCGGAAGTTCTGATTCGGGCGAAGCCGTCGTCAGGTGATGGCGCGCGGAGGGAACACCGCACCACACGGGAAGGAATCCGCTGACGCGTACCGTATCGCGGTCGACTGGGGAGGAATGTTCACCGATTTCGTGCTGCAGGACGGCGACGGCGCACTGCTGATCGCCAGGACCCTGTCAACACCCGGCACCTGGCGGGATGGACGCGGCGTGGACTGCCTTGTCGACGTGCAGGATTCCTCGACCTTTCACCTCCGCAGCGAGGGTCTCGGACGGCTCGGCGGCCACGGCACCGCAGGAGGCCGGGCCGGGGCCGTCAGCGCCTTCCCGCCGCCTGCGGCAGTCATGTCTGTGGTGCCTGTATTGACCACGCTTTTTCGCCAGGCGACGGCTGGGGCGATCCCTTCCGTGGAGGTCGCCCGCGATGTCAGGGACGGCCTCGTCAGCGTCGAGGCGGCCCGCCGGCCCCATGGAGTGATCCTCGAAGGCCACGGTGTCATCGATTGCCCGGCGATGGATGCACCGATGAACTTATGCCGCAGTTGCGGGCTGACAGGACAGCCGGTATAAGGCCGTCTCTGCGGATTTCGTGTGTTGGCGGAGTGTAGCTCAGCCTGGTAGAGCACTGTCTTCGGGAGGCAGGGGCCGGAGGTTCGAATCCTCCCACTCCGACCATTGTGGCATTGTCCGATCTGATTGGATCACGTCCGGCGGCGGCAAGGGAGTTCCGGCCTCACCGATGCTGGAAGGATTCAAGGGTACGGGCGACGGCCTTCGCGCGAATTCGCCTTGGGAACGCATCGAAACGGCCGCCAGGGAATCGTCCTCAGCACTGACCTCTTCCCGGTCGAATTCGTCATCGGAACTTTCGACCGACGGGAACTCTTCGACACCCGAATTCCGACCCCAAGGGCGTCGCCGTTCGTCCTTCAGGACAGGATCACAGGGAGACGAAAGGGCGCAGGTCACGTGGGAGCTGTCGCACCGCAACCCCCATCCGGACAGCCGCTGGCGACCATGCGGCGCACCGTCGCTCAGCACGAGCGTCATGACTTCATGCCGAGTGCCCGTACGACCGCAGCGAACCTGTCGCGGCAGTCCGCAACCAAACCGGAGACCGGTTGCAGCACACGCGCCGCAACAAGGGCAGGCGGTATCGTATTCGCGGGCGACAGGGCCGAAACGGCTCACGACGCAAGGTGTCTTTCGCCCCCGGAGCCGCTTCGCAACATGAGCATCCGGGTTGCGAAGCTGAACCGCCACGGGTTGCCCTTCATGTTCGCCCTGGTCGTGTCTGTCCCTTGCCCATGAACAGACGGGCGGATAGCGTAGCTGTTGCGTTCAGGGGCGGCCGTTCCGGGACCCCGGGAGCCACGGCAAGGAAGGCTCCGCGCCTCCCGCCTCAGCCGCAGGTTCCGGCGCCGCGAAGGGAGAGACCGATGAGCCGCCGCCGTCTTCCGATCGGGATCCAGGACTTCCGGCGCCTCCGGGAGACCGGCAGCTACTATGTCGACAAGACCCCTCTCATCCGGGACCTGGTCGAGCAGGGTGACCATTACTTCCTGTCGCGTCCGCGCCGTTTCGGCAAGAGCCTGCTGCTCGACACCCTGCGGTCGCTGTTCGCCTGCCACGAACCCCTGTTCCGGGGACTGGACATCCACCCCCACTGGGACTGGTCTGCGCCGCATCCTGTGGTGCGGCTGAGCTTCGGCGGGAAGTACAACGAACCCGGGGACATCGAGCGCAACATCCTGACCCAACTCGAACTGGTCGAACGCCATGCCGGGCTCCCGTCCGCTGCCTGCAGGACCGGACCCGAACGCCTTCTCGACATCCTCGACCGCCTGCACGGCGCCGCCGGCCGGCAGGTGGTGGTGCTGGTGGACGAGTACGACAAGCCGATCCTCGACGTGCTCCACGATCCCGAGCTCGCGAGGGCCAACCGGGACTACCTGCGCGGCTTCTACGGCATCGTCAAGGACAGCGCCGAACACGTCCGTTTCGTCTTCGTCACCGGTGTCAGCATGTTCTCGAAAGTCAGCCTGTTCTCGGGTCTCAACAACCTGAAGGACATCAGCCTCGATCCGCGCTTCGCCACGATCTGCGGCTACCGCGAGGAGGATCTCGACCGTGTGTTCGGGCCTGAGTTTGTCGGTCTGGACCGCGAGAAGGTCCGCACCTGGTACAACGGCTACCACTGGCGGGGCGGGGAGCGGGTCTACAATCCTTATGACGTGCTTCTGCTGCTCGACAGCCGCGAGTTCCGCCCCTACTGGTTCGAGACCGGATCGCCGGACTTCCTGTTCCGCATGCTGATGGAGAAGTCGGTGAGCCCGATGGAACTGGAGGGGCGGCTGGCGGGCATGTCCCTGGTCTCCAAGTTCGATGTCGACGACATCGCCATCGAGGCCCTGCTCTTCCAGACCGGCTACCTGACCATCGCGGGGGAGGAGCGGGACGAGTTCGACGCTCTCTACCGGCTGGACTATCCCAACCTCGAGGTCCGCATCAGCCTGAACCGCGGACTGCTTGCCTGGCTGGGCAGGAAGGGGGTCGAGCCGCTGGAGCGGGGCCGGGAGTTCTGCGCCCTGCTGGAGGCGAACGACTTCGCTGGCTTCGGCGAGAAGCTCCGCGCCTGGCTTGCGGGCATTCCCTACCAGTGGCATGCGCAGGGCGACCTGGCGCGCTACGAGGCCTGGTATGCGAGTCTTCTCTACATATGCCTGCGTTCGGTCGGGGTGAATTTGAGCGTGGAGGAGGCCTCGCATCGCGGCCGTGCGGACATGGTGGTGCGCCTCGGCGGTCAGGTCTTCGTGCTGGAGTTCAAGATGGCCGAGGGCGAGGGGGACGGCGCTGCGGCGCTGGCGCAGATGCGCGAGCGGGGCTATGCCGAGACCTACCGCGACCACGCCGGCCCGGTCCACCTCGTCGGCGTGGCCTGCGGGCGCGAGGCGCGCAACCTCCTCGACATCCGCGCCGAGACCGCATGAGCGGGATCGGCGAACGTCCGACCGACACCACGTCTCAATCCAATCCCGGATCCTGCACTGGACCGTTCACGGCCAACAGGACCCGATGCGAAGTCAAAGCACTGTTTCTGCGTCAGAGCGACATTGTCGCACAGTCCGTGCACCGGATCATGAGCGCTCTCTCCCGACGCGTCCAGCGGGAAAGGTCCAGCCGAAGCCGTGAGCGGAGAATCCGGACAGCCGGGGGTAGCGGATCAGGCGATCCGCCGCCTGCAGTCATCGACAAGCGACAGCTTCCGGGGCTTGTGGAGAACCTCCGCGAGCCTGGGAGTCTCTTGACCGAAGGTCATGGTGATACCGGTTCCCGCGGTGTCTGTCCCACCGAACGTCGTGCTCATTTCTGCTCCGCAGCGTGACCGCTGGGACTGGCACCGTGGCAGGCGCTTGCGGTGTGGAACGTGGGGCACGACAATCCATCATGACACGCGGGCACAAGGAAATGCGATTGCTGCAAGAGCGCGATGACTGCCGAGCAGGGGATGCGGTTGCGGGTGTGCGACGAGTCTGTGCAGGCACGCCAGGATCGAGGCTTCGCCGGACCGCGTGTGGCCGTGTTGCACGCATGACAGGGTCTTGCATCCGTGCGGTCGGACGGTGTCCGGACCTCCTGGCTGTCGGCCGTCCGTTTCGAACCGGCGGTGCACCGTCCGGTTGTGGGCGCTAGGCCGGGTGCCGCCGTCTGATGCGCCTGTCGTGGAACGAGGTGCGGGTTCGCGCTGCCGCCTTCGCCAAGGACTGGAAGGACGCGGCCTACGAGAAGGGCGAGACGCAGAGCTTCTACAACGCCTTCTTCGACGTGTTCGGGGTGCAGCGCCGGAGTGTTGCGCGCTACGAGGCCCACGTCGCGAAGCTCGACAACCGTTCGGGCTTCATCGACCTGTTCTGGCCGGGCGTGCTCATCGTCGAACAGAAGAGCGCCGGGCGCGATCTCGGCAAGGCGTACGAACAGGCCGGGGAGTACTTTGACGCGCTGGCGGATCGCGAGCGCCCGCGCTACATCCTGGTGAGCGACTTCCGGACCTTCGAGCTTCACGACCTCGATGAACACGAGACCATCGCCTTTGCGCTTGCCGATCTGCCGGAGCATGTCGAAGCGTTCGGTTTCATCCTCGGCGTGCAGCGCCGGGCCTTTCGCGATCAGGATCCGGCCAACATCGAGGCTGCGGAGCTGGTCGGTCGTCTTCACGACGCGCTCCGCGAGACCGGCTACGCGGGGTACGATCTTGAGCGCTTCCTGGTGCGGACCGTCTTCTGCCTCTTCGCCGACGACACCGGCATCTTCGAGCCGCGCGACCTGTTCCTCGACTTCCTCGAGGCGCGCACCGGCGAGGACGGCGCCGACCTCGGCCTGTGGCTCACGCAGCTGTTCCAAGTACTGAACACTCCGGAGGCCCGGCGCCAGCGCACGCTCGACGAGGACCTGGCGCGCTTTCCCTATGTCAATGGCGACCTGTTCCGGGGCGCGCTTCGGATCCCGGCGTTCGACGCGGCGATGCGCACCGCCCTGCTCGACGCCTGCCGCTTCGACTGGTCGAACATCTCGCCCGCGATCTTCGGCGCACTGTTCCAGTCGGTGATGGAGCCTGCCGAACGCCGCGCTCAGGGTGCGCACTACACGACCGAGCAGAACATCCTCAAGGTCATCGAGCCGCTGTTCCTGGACGAGCTGCGCGCCGAGGTCGAGCAGTTGAAGACCCGCAAAGACAGTCGGCGTCTGGCCGGGCTTCACCGCTTTCATGCCAGACTTGGCCGCCTGACATTCTTCGACCCGGCGTGCGGCTGCGGCAACTTCCTCATCATCGCCTACCGGGAATTGAGGCTGCTCGAAATCGAGATCATTCGTGAGATTCGGAAGGCGATGTCGGCGACCGGGCAGGCGGAGCTCGATGCTGCGTGGCAGTCGGTGGTGGATGTGGACCAGTTCTACGGGATCGAGCTTGGCGAGTTCCCGGCCCGTATCGCGGAGACCGCGTTGTGGATGATGGACCACATCATGAACAACCGGTTGAGTTTGGAGTTCGGCCACAGCTATGTGCGTATCCCACTTAAAATGTCGCCGCATGTCGTCCACGGTGATGCGCTGGAAACCGACTGGTCCGACTTGCTGCCGCCGGGCGAGTGTTCATTCGTGCTGGGCAATCCGCCGTTCGTCGGTGCGAAGTACCAGACGCCGGACCAGCGCGCGCAGGTGCGCGGGGTCGCGGCCCTCGGCAAGAGCGGCGGCACACTCGATTATGTCGCCGCATGGTTCATCAAGGCAGGAGAGTATGTGCAGGGCGGCCGCGCCCGGATCGGCTTCGTCGCGACCAACTCGATCACCCAGGGCGAGCAGGTCGCGCAGCTATGGCCGGTGTTGTTCGGGCGCTGCAATTTGGAGATTGCGTTCGCGCACCGGACCTTCGCATGGGGATCGGATGCGCGCGGCAGGGCGCACGTGCATGTCGTCATCCTCGGTCTCGACCGGCGTGAGGCCGCGCGGGCGGAGAAGCGGTTGTTCAGCTATCCCGACATCAACGGCGACCCGGAGGAAAGCCGCCACGGAGCGCTGTCGCCGTACCTGTTCGATGCGGGCGGGCTGTCGGACCCGCATCTGGTGGTACGGGAGGAAAGTGCGCCGATCAATGGCATGGGAAGGTTGATCAGCGGAAGCCAGCCCATTGATGACGGCGAGTACATCTTCGATGCGGAAGAACGCGCCGAACTATTGGAAGCGGAACCGGACGCCGTGCCATATTTGCGCCCCTATGTCGGTGCACGCGAATACCTGCAGGGCGGCGAGCGTTGGATTCTGGCCTTGCAGGCGGCGGCGCCCGCGACATTGAGGCAACTCCCGCGCGTCCGGGAGCGCATGGCAGCGGTTCGCAGCTTTCGGGCGAAGAGCAAGCGCAAGAGCACGCTGGCGATTGCCGACTTCCCGACGCGCTACAACGTAGAAGTCATCCCCACCGCACCGTTCCTGGTGATTCCCGAGGTGAGTTTGGAGCGACGCGAATACGCCCCCATCGGCTGGCTGGAACCGCCGGTCATTCCGAGCAACTTGGTTCGCGTCCTGGAAAACGCGACCTTGGCGGATTTCGCACTGTTGACCTCGGCGATGCACATGACGTGGCTGCGTCATGTCGGAGGGCGGCTGGAAAGCCGCTACCGCTATTCCATTGGTCTCGTTTACAACACCTTCCCGACCCCGCGCGGCTTCGCTTCCGGCGAAGCGGACCTGTCGAATCTAGAGCCGCTGGCCTGGGCCGTGCTCGATGCCCGTGCCCATCATCCGGCGGCGACTCTTGCCGACCTCTACGATACCGACCTGATGCCCCCAACCCTCCGCCGTGCCCACACGCGCCTCGACCGGGCAGTGGACCGGCTCTACCGGCAGAAGCCGTTTACCTCCGAGCGCGACCGGATCGAACACCTGTTCATGCGGTACGAGAAGATGCGTACACCGCTCGACGCCTCCAGAATCGCGCAGTCACGGACCGGACGAACCAGAAGATCAAGCGGCGGGCGCGTTACGTAGCAAGACGTCCACTGGGCTCGTGACAAGCGTTTCTTGGGTGCGGCCTCGATAACACCATCGATCCCGGTGACTGAATAGAGTGTGGGAAAACTGGAGAGCCGCGGAGTTTGCGTGCGGTCTCGCAGACACATGAAACAAAGGCAAAAAGGAGAATTTCTGCATGTCGACTATTTCTCAGCTGTTTTCGGCGGCTGGCGTCTCGCATGGTGGCGTTGTCCCTTGGGGCGAGCCTGTGCAGAGCACGAAGTCGGGTGTCTATGTCGTCGCGCTTTCGCCGGATCCGGGGTACAACGCACCGCTGCTGGACGCCGCGCCGCTCGATTCAGGCGCGATAGAGGTCTGGCTCGCACACGCAACCGAACTCGGTATAGACGACGACCCCAATCCGACGCCGGATGCCGTTGCAAACCGCCTGCGGAAATACTGGCTGACCGACGAAAGCACCCTGTACATCGGCCAGACAGAAGGGCCACTGTTTTGCCGAATCCGTGATTTGTACAGGCATAAGTTGGGAAGAAGAAGTCCTCACCGGGGCGGCCATTGGATCAGGACGCTTTCTGTCTTGGAAGATTTGTATGTTCACTACGCTGAGTCCTCGCAACCCAAATCGACCGAATGTCGTCTGATCGAGATGTTTGTCGCCCGTGTTTCTCCCCGCTCGAAAGCGCAGGTCGGTCCCGATGATTACCCCTTCCCGTTTGCCAACCTGAAGTTGACGAAGATAAAGAGACACGGCATCCGTCGGCAAGCCGTTTGACCGGAAGGCAGAAGGGCATCGGGCCGGTGATTGGCAGTCACCGCGTCGATGGCACCTCCCGGTCGCGACGGGTCCTTCTGTCGACCGGTTCTTCGTCGGGGAGGATCAGGCACGCTACTCAGGTGTGCCCGATCCAACCATCGGCCACCTTGATTGGGCGATGCGCTTGAACACCGCGGCTGCCCGCTGTATCGACGGCGGTGCAGCCAGTGGACGGTCCGACATGATCAGTGACCCCCTTGCAACGCTTCCCAAGATTGCATCCGGGCGGGGCATTCACGTCTGGGATCGCGACGGCAGGCGCTACATCGATGCATCGGGCGGGCCGGCCGCCTTCAGCATTGGTCACGGCAACCGCGAGGTGAATGACGCGATCAGGATGCAGCTCGACGACATTGCCTTCGGCTATCGTTTCCACTTTCGCAGCGACGCCGCCGAGGAACTGACGGAGATCATCACAAGCCGGGCGGGAGGCGACCTCGGTCACGTCATCTTCACCACCGGCGGATCCGAGGCCGTCGAGAGCTGCCTGAAGCTGGCACTGCAGTACCAGCAGGCGCAGGGCGAGACCTCGCGGGTCCGTTTCATCAGCCGCGAACGTTCATGGCATGGCAACACCCTGGGGGCCCTCTCCGTCTCGGGCTTCCACCAGCGTCAGCGTCCCTACCGGGGTTCGCTCATCGAAACGAGCCGTCTTTCGCCGGTGAACACATACAGGCCGCCGGCCGGGGTCGCTCCCGGCGACGTTGCCGAATACTGCGCCGGAGAACTCGAGAACGAGATCGTTCGTCTGGGAGCGGAGAATGTCGCGGCCTTCATCTTCGAACCGGTTGTCGGCGCCGCCGGAGGCGCGGTTCCCGCGCCCGACGGCTATGCGCGCCTTATCCGCGAGATCTGTGACAGGACCGGGGTGCTGATGATCGCCGACGAGGTGATGTGCGGAGTCGGGCGCTGCGGGACTTGGCGAGCGTTGGAACACGATGGCGTGGAACCCGATATCATGTCCATCGCCAAGGGGCTGAGCGGCGGCTACCTCCCCCTGGGCGCCGCTGTCTTCTCTGCCAAGGTCGCCGAACCCATCTACGCCGTGGACGGTCTGCCGATCACCGGCCACACCTTCACCGCCCATACCACTTGCTGCGCCGCCGCCGTCGCCGTGCAGAGGATCATCGAGCGCGATGACCTCGTGGCCAGGGTCGCGGCCAAGGGAGATGTGCTGCGTGCACGTCTCGAGGAAGCCCTCGGCCAGCACCCCCATGTCGGGGACATCCGCGGTCGGGGTTTTTTCCAGGGCGTCGAGATTGTCGAGCACCGGGAAACGGCGGAACCCTTCAGCCCCGATGCCCGCATGTTCCAACGGATCATGCGGGCGGGATTCGACAAGGGCCTCATCGTCTATCCGACCGGCGGCAACGTGGATGGCATCAGGGGCGATCAGATCATCATCGCGCCGCCCTACAATGCGACGATGGACGAACTCGATACCATCGTCGATCTCCTTCGGCGCACTGTCGACGAGGCCATCGCCTCCTTCACGCCGGGGACCGTCTTTCCGGCATCGTCCTCATGACCAATGACATCCTCCGGCCGAGCAACACCTGATGCCGTGGTCTTCCGGGAGAGGCCTGTCCGAAGGCCGGTGCATGATTGATCGTGATCCGGGTTGGACGACCGACCGGGTTGTCGGCGGTCTCATCGATCAGGGGCAGCGGACCACGGTCGCCCGTCTCCAGGTTCGGCCTTGCACCGCCGAGACAAGGACAGCGCGACATCATGATCTCCGGGAGCGGCATCATGCGTGACATGCGAACACAGGGCCGGGTTCGGACCTGCATCGTGGCGCTCGCGGCGGTGCTGGTCCTCGCTCAGGCGCCGCTGGCGTCCGCCAGCGAGAGCCTGTGGCGCCACGAATGGCCGAAGACGGATTTTTCCAGGCACGCGGTCGATCTCGCGGACATTCTCTCCGGAGGGCCGCCAAGGGATGGTATTCCGGCCATCGACGATCCCCGCACTGTTCCCGTTGCCGGCCATGACGGTCTTCCCGGGATCGAACCGGTGATCTCCGTCACGGTCGCCGGTGAGGCGCGGGCCTATCCCCTGCGCATCCTGGTCTGGCACGAGATCGTCAACGACCACATCAACGGCATCCCCTTGGCAGTGACCTACTGCCCGCTCTGCAACACGGGAATCGTCTTCAGGAGGGATGTTGACGGCGCCGTGCTCGACTTCGGCGTGACCGGAAAGCTGCGGCATTCCGACCTTGTGATGTACGACCGCCAGACCGAAAGCTGGTGGCAGCAGTTCACCGGCCGTGCCATCGTCGGCGCGATGACCGGAACGAGGCTCGAAGCCTGGCCCTCGAGGCTCGAGTCCTTCGAGCGCTTCCGTCGGCGCCACCCCGACGGCACGGTCCTGGTGCCGGGCGACGCCGTGCGGCGACCCTACGGATCCACGCCCTACGCCGGCTACGACAGCCGGACGGAGCCGTTCGGCTTCTACCGGGGGGACCTTCCCCTGGATATCGCGCCGTTGGCGCGGGTGGTGCGCGTGGACGACACGGCATGGTCCCTCGAACTTCTCCGCAAGGCGGGGAAGATCGTTGACGGTGACTTGGTCATCACCTGGGAGGCCGGTCAGGCATCGGCGCTCGACACCCGCGATATCGCGTCCGGAATCGATGTCGGCAATGTCACCGTGCAACGCATGACGCAATCCGGTCCGGTCGATGTCGTCTACATGGTCGACTTCGCCTTCGCCTGGCACGCCTTCTTCCCCGATTCCCCCATCCGCACGACCCTGAACGAGTGATGGAGGTCAATCGTCCCTCAACAGGGTGAGAACCTCGGTGCAGGCGCAGAGGCGGTCACGTCCCCGTTGGAGAAGGATCAGGCTACCGCACGCCGCCCATGACATCGTGAACGATCTCCATCTTCCGATGGACGGCGCCGAATATGTCCGGCCCGCGGGCAAGGCAGCCGAGACAGGGTCCGGCGAGAGGACGGTACATCCGGGACTCGAGGAATTGCAGCATGCGCCACAGGTCCGCTCCGGCGGCTTCATTGTACTGCACACGCAGAATCGGTACGTCACCACGGCTGATGCGCCCTCCCGACAGCATGGCGCGGTCGAGGATGCTACGGACCACAAGCGCTCCGTCATCCGAACCGGCAACGGGCAACAGCCACGTGGAGCGACGCCGGGTCGGCGGGCCGGTCAGCCCCCGGGTACGTCGAACACCGGCCAGCCCATCCAGTTCTTGGGACCGCGTTGCCGTTGGCCCCCGTGACGTCGGGGGACTCATCGAGGAGTGAACACACCTGAGTCAGCGCCCTGGCGACCCAGGCCAGGGACAGACCGTCACCGGCCCCACGACGAGACGAGACCACCCACCAATCGGCTTCGTGTCTCTCGGATCAGTCGGGACAGATCGCTGAGGACATCCGCGAGGCGCGGGTCACCCTGAACGACACCGAATTCCGCCGTGTCGCCGGGATACGTCTGTTGCCACCTCTCGACCGCCTCGCCGGCGTTGCACAAAAGACGCGTACCCTGGCTCCGGGCGGGCGGCAAGCGCGACGATCAACACGGATCGTCGAAGAATTCGACCCGAGTGGAGCTCAACGCCGATGCCGACGAATCCGCACCATTGATCGAGTCCGGTCGCTGCAGCCAGCGGAACCGGCGACATGGACGAAGCCGATGCCGTGGTCGAGATCATCAGGCTGTGCGGCTACCGACCACGCTGCTTCCTGCCGGTTCGATGCGTGCGACCGCATGGCTGCTGTCGAGTGCTTCCGTCACCCTTGGCGACAGTCCTCTGAACCGGGACCAGCACGGAGAGCGCCGCCGCTGCCCATGAAAGAGCGACCCCAGACGGCCGGATTGCTGTTGAAGAAGCTGTGGCCATGGCGCAGACTTCGCGCCTGAGATGCCGTGAGGGAGCTTCTGTGCGCGCGTGGATGCCGAGGAGGGAATGACTGCGAACAGCCGCGGTACCATGCGGAAACGGGGCCGTTGGAAGTCCCTGTCCTGGCTGTTGCCACACGGCATCCTCGTGGTGTTCAGCGCAGTCATCCTGCTTCCCCTTGTGTGGCTGCTCCGGGTCGCCCTGACGGACAAGTCGACGGCCTACAGGATTCCGCCCGAGTGGGGTCAGGCGAATCTCGACAACTTCATCGAGATCTTCACCGGCTACCCGTTCTTCAGCTACTTCCTCAACAGCACCACGGTCGCCCTTGGCGCCACGATCATTGCCCTGCCGCTGGCGGTGGGCCTGGCCTACGCCTTTGCCCGCTACAACACCGGAGGCCTGCCGCTGCGTCTGTTCGTCCTGTCGAGCCAGATGCTGCCGCCGGTCATCCTTGTTCTGCCGCTCTTCACGCTCTTCCTCAAGGCGTCGCTCATCAACACGCTCCCCGGCCTCATCCTGGCGCACATGACACTCAGCCTGCCCTTTCTTGCCTGGCTGCTTGTCGCCTTCTTCGACGGTGAGGTGGCTACGCTCGAGCAGGCGGCGCGCACCGACGGGGCCACCCGCCTTCAGGCACTGGTGCGCATCACCTTGCCTGTGGCGGCCCCGGGGATACTGGCGGCCGGACTTCTCGCCTTCCTGCTCAGCTGGAACGAGTTTCTCTATGCCCTCATCCTGAGCGGCCCGCACACGAATACGTTGCCGGTGGGTCTGTCGTCGTTCCAGACCCACCGGGGTGTCGATATCGCGCTCCTGTCGGCAGCGACGATCTGTGCCATCCTTCCGGCCATGGTGCTGCTGCCCTTCCTGCGCCGCTATCTCATCAAGGGCCTGTCTTTGGGCGCACTGAAGTAGGCGTCAATCGATGAACGGAGATTTGAGTGACGCTATGACTGTTCAACACAAGGGGAGATAGATCATGAGATTGTTTCTTTCTGCCGCGGCTGCGCTGGCCCTCGGTATCAGCGCTGCCCAGGCACAGACCATCCGTATCCTCATGGAGACGGTTCCCGATACCCGCTATATCCAGGAACTGCTGCCTCAGTTCGAGGAGGAAACCGGCATCGATGTCGAAATCGAGGCCATCAGCTACATCGACATGCACTCGAAACTGGTGCCGCAGCTCATTGCTCCGGAAGGAAGCTACGATCTTATCGTGGTCGACTTCTACTGGGTCGGCGAGTTCACCAAGGCTGGCTGGCTGATGCCGCTTGACGAACTCGTCGAACGCGACGGCGTCGATGTCGACGTCTATGTGCCGAAGCTCATGGACCTCGTGGGAAGGGTTGACGGCGTTCTCTACATGCTGCCCTTCTACAACTACTCCATGGCGCTCATCTATCGCCAGGATCTGATCGACGATGTCGACGAACAGGCGGCTTTCCAGGATGCCTACGGCATGGAGCTCCGTGTGCCGCAGACCTGGGACGAATACTGGAAGCAGGTCGAGTTCTTCACCCGCGACACCGACGGGGACGGCAACAGGGACCTCTACGGCACGGTCATTCAGGGGCAGCGTGGTGACTGCATCTCGATGCAGTGGGCCAACTACCTCTATTCACAGGGCGGCCTCTACCACGACGAGAACTGGAACCCGCTGCTCGATTCTCCGGAAGCCATCCGGGCAATGGAGTATTACCGGGAGGCCGTCGAGAACTACAGCCCGGCCGGTTCCGAAGCGTATTGCTTTGACGAGGCCTTCAACGTGATGGCGCAGGGCCGGGCCTACAGTTTCGTCACCTTCAACATCCTCTATGCCGGTTTCGAGGATCCTGAGTCCTCCGAGGTCGCCGGCAAGGTCGGCATCGCGCCCAATCCGGGTGGCGGCCTCAATGGTGGATGGGGCTGGGCGATTCCCAACTCCAGCCCGAACAAGGAAGCCGCATGGACCTTCATGAAGTGGGCTGAGTCGGCGGCGGTGGCCAAGGAGCGGGCCATGCTCGGCGGCGCGCCGACCCAGGCCCGGATCTTCACCGATTCCGATGTCGTCACGGCACGGCCCTATTATCCGATCCTGGGGGAGATCCTCGCTGGAACGAAGGATTTCCCGGTGTTCACGTACACCACCGAGTTCGTCGAACAGGTGGGTCTCGAACTCAATCTTGCGGCCACCGGCGAAAAACCGGTCGCTGAGGCGATGGCCGCAGCGCAGGAGAAGCTGCACGCCTTGCTCGTCAAGGACGGCAAGATCGAGGAATAGGTATAAACGAAGAGTCATGTCCGTGGTCACGGCCGACGGACTGACACTTGCCGGGAGAGACCGGCGCTTTGGGCTCCTGCTCACGGCGCCGGGTCTCCTGTCCCTTCTCATCGTCATCACGTTTCCGCTATTCTTTACGCTCTATACGAGCGTCCACGACTATACGCTCTTGACCCCCAACTACGACACCTTCGTCGGTGTGGAGAACTACCAGGAGGCGCTTGACGAGGAGTATCTGCCGGGCTCGCTCTGGGTGACGACGAAGTTCGTCCTGGCGTCCATCGTCATCGAATTCATCATCGGCTTTGCGGTGGCCCTGTCACTCCATGCCACCCGGCGCTTCGGATCGATCTACTACCTCATCCTGCTCGCGCCCCTTCTCATCAATCCCGTCGTCGTCGGTCTTCTGTGGCGCATGCTGCTCCATTCGGAACTCGGCATTGTCAACTACGCCATTGGCCTCGTTGGAATGTCACCGGTGAGCTGGCTCGGCGATGCCGATGTCGCCTTCTGGACCGTGGTGCTGACCGATATCTGGCACCAGGTTTCCTTCATGGCCATCCTGCTGGTCGCCGGCCTGGCCGCACTGCCACGGGAACCCTACGAAGCGGCGCGTATGGATGGCGCTTCGACCATCAGCTGCTTCATCCACATCACCTTGCCCCTGATGCGGCCGGTGATCGCGGTGGCGATCCTGTTGCGGCTGATCTTCGCCATCAAGACCTTCGATATCATCTTCATCATGACCAAGGGGGGCCCGGGTACGGCCACCGATCTCATCAGCTACTACATTTACCGTGCCGCCTTCTTCGGACTCGATGTCGGCCGCGCCTCCGCCATGGCTGCCGGTCTCCTAGTGATCATTCTGGTCCTGACGGCCTATCTCTACCGGTACATGAATTCGTTGAAATAGGAGGATCCGCGCGTGGCGAGCATCGTTCTTGAAGGTGTGACCAAGGTCTACGGCCAGGACATTCTCGCGGTCGACAACATCGACCTCGAGATCCGCGAAGGAGAGTTCATGGTCCTGCTGGGTCCTTCCGGCTGCGGCAAGTCAACCACGCTGAGGATGATTGCCGGCCTCGAGGAAGTGACGTCGGGCAACCTCAAGATCAACGACGAGACCGTCAACGACATCGATCCGGCAGACCGCGACCTTGCCGTGGTGTTCCAGAACTACGCACTCTATCCGCACATGACGGTGGAACGGAATCTTGCCTTCGGCCTGAAACTTCGCAAGACGCCGCAGGAGATCATCGACAGGCGCATCCGCGACACCACGGCCATGCTCGGCATCGACAACCTGCTGGACCGTCGTCCCAGTGAACTCAGTGGCGGCCAGCAACAGCGGGTAGCCCTGGGCAGAGCGCTGGTCCGTGATCCCGAGGCGTTCCTGCTCGACGAGCCCCTGTCCAACCTCGACGCCAAGCTGCGCGCCGCCATGCGCACGGAACTCATCAAGATTCACCGCATGCTCGGCAAGACCGTCGTGCACGTCACCCATGACCAGGTCGAGGCCATGACCATGGGAGAGCGTATCTGCATCATGCGGGAAGGCCGTGTCATCCAGGTCGGCCCGCCGCTCGAAGTCTATCGCCATCCGGCGGACTCGTTTGTCGCTGGATTCCTTGCCAGCCCGCCGATGAATCTTCTCAAGGGGAGGCTGTCCGGTCATCACGGTGTCAACGAGGTCGACCTGTCGGCAGTCAGCCTGCCCATACCGCGCCACCGCCAGGCGCCTCTGAGACGGCATGCCGGTTCCGAGGTGGTTGTCGGCATCCGTCCCGAGAACGTTCACACGGAGGAGCTCGCGGAGGGCGCCCATCACAGGGTCGATAGCACCGTGGTTGCTGTCGAGATCCTGGGTCCGGAAGTCATCCTCATTGCCGACCTTGGCGGTGGACAGGAGATCTCGGTGAGGCAGGGATCGACCTTCCAGGCAGTTGCCGGCGCCAGGATACCTCTCTACGTCGATCTTGAGCAGCTTCACTTGTTCGAGGCCGGCAGTGGTCTTGCCATTCTCCACGGCGGCGCCAGCGGTCCGGTTCGCCCGGAGCTCGGCAGCTGTCTGAAGGAAGGCGCACCGGGGGCAATCTCGTGACACATCCCAGGCACTCTCCGCCCATCCTGCCTGACGTTCGTCCCATGACGGCGCACATTGGCGCGGAGATCGCCGGCGTCGACCTCGCCCGGCCGTTGGCCGACGACGCGGTGACGGTGATACGCAAGGCGCTTGTTGAGTGGAAGGTGATCTTCTTCAGGAACCAGTCACTGGACCATGCACAACACAGCCGCTTTGCCAGGCAGTTCGGCGAACTGACGCCAGCCCACGTGGTGTTTGGCACGAAGGATGGCCTGCCCCCGGAAATCTATCCCGTCACAAAATTTCGCGTGGCCATCAATAGGGGAGGCGAGAAGCCGCGCCGCGCCTGGAAGGGCTGGCATGCCGACGTCACGCCGGCGGTCAATCCGCCGTTCGCCACGATTCTGAGAGGCGACATCATCCCTCCCCACGGTGGCGATACCCTGTGGCTCGACATGACCCGGGCCTACGAGACCCTGTCCCCCGTTCTCCGCGGGTTCGTCGACCACTTGAGCTGCATCCACCGGTTCGAGCCGCACTCGGGCGCCGAGCGCAGCCGCGAATACGATCAGCGGGTGGAAGGTGCAGCACTGATGGCCGAACACCCCATGGTGGTGATCCATCCAGAGTCCGGCAGACGCGTCCTCTATGTCAATCCGGAGTTCGTCCGGAATGTGGTCGGACTGTCGCCCTTCGAGAGCGAACGACTCCTCGAGTTGCTCTACGAACACGCCCTCAGACCCGAGTTCATGGTGCGTTTCAGGTGGGAACCGGGCAGCGTGGCCTTCTGGGACAACCGGTCCTGTCTGCATTTCGCGACACCGGATATCTTCGATCTCGATTTCGACCGGCGACTGTACCGTGTCACTCTGATGGGCGAGCCGCGACGCGGTATCGACGGCACCGTCTCCAGGCTGCTCTCGGGTTCTCCGATTGCCGCCCTCGGCGCCGACTGAACGAGTGCCAAGGCGTCAGCCCGACGGAAGCCTGCCGATCCGGGGGTAGAAGGACTTCAGGCGTTCATAGAGTTCCCTGCACAGACCATAGGCCTCGCGGTAGACGGATGACGTGGCACCATCCGGATCGAAGACACGGCCCGTTCCGACATAGGCCTTGATGTCAGTCCAGTCGGTGATGACACCGACGCCCATGCCGGCGACGAAGGCGGCGCCGAGACATGATCCCGGGTGATCACGCAGCCTCTCGATGGGCCGTTCGAGAACATCGGCCGTGATCTGAACCCACAGATCGCTTGCCGCACCACCATCGCAGGCGACAACCCGGGTGATCTCCAGGCCCATGTCGTCGAACACCTCGACATGGTGTCGGAAGCCGAAGGCCACCGATTCAAGGGCCGCTCGCCAGACATGAGCGAGGCCGTGGTGCAGGCCGAGGCCGGTCAGGGTACCCCTACCTATTAGTCACAAATCGTGCAGGACGTGATCGTGTCCTTCCGACGTCGGATCCAGATCGAGGGCCTCGAGCAGGCATTCATAGGCCAGGGCAGCGGTGGCCAGTCGCGGATAGCCATGCCACATCGTCTGGTTGCCCGGCGCCGGATCATGCTTGCGGTCCAGATACCCGCCGAGGATCGCCACCAGCTTCACCGCCGCCCCCAGCGTGTCGGGCGGGTCCAGCCGGTATCGCCGGGCATAGTCGCCGAGGAAGCGGAGTTCCAGGTCCGAGAACAGGCAGTCGGGCTTCATCGTCGGCACATCCCGCCCGAGCAGGGTCATCAGGGCAAGACGCCAGGCGATCACGGCGTGGATGGTGATCTGCCGTTCCAGGCGGCAGGCCTTGCGCGTCGCCAGGTGCTCCACCCGGCAGCCGGACTTCAGCACCCGGAACCAGCATTCGATCCGCCAGCGCAGCGCGTACCAGCCGACGATCTCCTGGGCCGCTTCGGCGTGGTCCACAGGAAGGTCGGTCAACAGGAACCATTCCACCGGAGCTTCCCCGGCCGGCGGGGCCGTCTCGAGGAGATGCAGCGCGGTCACGGCCACGGGCGCGGCATCGGGGCAGCCAGCGGTCGCCGGCAGCGTGGTCGACAACCAGCGCAACTCCAGCACCGCGTTCCGCCGGGCAGTGCGGCCGGGCTGCTTCTTGCGCCCCGAGGACTTCGGCCGGGCCGTCAGGCGGGGTATGTCGATCTGCATGGTGCCGCGGCAGGCAGACGTACGTAGTCGGGTGAACAGCTTCGCAGCCCCGCGCTTGAGAACCCGGTCATGTCGAGCCCGCACCAGCATCGACAGACGGCGATGCTGCCGGCACCGGTCGAACAGTTCGAAGAAGTCCGCTTCCCGGTCCATCACGCACACGACCTTCACCCCGGTCGTCCGGGCCGCGAGGTCCGCGATGTCGTCGAGACCGTCGAGCCAGCGCTGCGACTTGCGCCGGGACATCTCGACATCCTCGCCCGAACCGGTCTTTGCCCGGGGGCGGGGAGGAGCGTCGAAGGCAAGACGCGCCACCCCCAGCGGCAGGCCTTCGCCGCTGACAACGTAGCTGGCGTGCAGGTGCAGGCCCAGGGTCTGCGAGGCCGTCTGGTTCGTGCCGATGATGCCCAGACCGTCGCAGCCCGGACGGGTCGCGAAGTTCAGGTCCGTCCCGTCCTGAATGCACAACGCCACCCGCTGGCCGCACATCCGCTGCACCGTTCGTTGACGGTGCGGCGCCAGGATGTTCGCCGGGGTCACCGCCGACGTCTCCGGCTGATCCAGGAACCGATAATAGGCCCGGACACCGGCAGGATCCGGGCGCGCCAGACCGCTGTAGGACGACATCGGACTCTCTCCCTGTCTTCGTGCAATCTCCACCAGGCGCGCACTCAGACGCCGGTCGCCGATCGGCGCTCCCCCGAACTCGTGGTGCGCCCACGCCGAGGCGTCCAGACCCTCCCCCGGGGACAGGGCCGGCATCGGCTCCGCCACCCCCAGCTTGTGCCGCCAGTCCCGGTCCAGAACGTACATGTACACGGCCTTGACGCTCTCGGCCATCTCGCGCGCGCGGTCCTGACGGCCTCGGCCCCGGGTGAACCCCACGAGCTGCCAGTTCGCCGCCCGCAGGCTCGCACCGTCGCGCGTCGGGTCGACATAGGTCTCGACCAGCCATGGCAGGAACCCGTAGCGCTGCGCAACATCGGCGCCCAGGCGAGACAGGCACATCGACAGCGTCTTCGACGCAAGGTTCGCAACCGGCACCCGGATCAGAAACCGGCTCATCGACAGCACCCGGTGTCGCTCCGCACGACGCCGGTCGGCATCCCAGCCGATCCAGGCATCCCGATCCGCCACCTTCAGCGCCGCTGCGGCAAAGCCGAAACCGCCGAGACAGCCGTGAGCGGAATCCACCAGATAGCGCAGCTGATGACCGGCCAGAATGGGAGCGCCGAGAAAGTGCTCCCGCGCCATCAGTTCGTTCCAGAGCGCCCGTTCGGCATCCGTGCGCACCAGCAGGATCCGCAGACCCTGGATCGCCGCCACGCTCGCCGGCACATCACGCGGCTTCTCCACCGCCTCGCCGAGCCGGCGGGGCGTTGCCCGACGCCGCTGACCGGAGGGCTCCGGCAAGCCCTCGATCCTGCCCTGCGATGCCAGCTGCTTCAGGGCCACGACACAGCTCGATACCCGCTCGCGTCCCCGTGCGTCCCGCAGGCCGAAGTGCCGGCACACTTCCAGCGCCAGGCGGTTTTGACTACTATCGCCGCTCTCGGTGACGATCGACTGCAGGCGATCGAGCTGGTCCTCAAGGACACGTTTGATCGGAATGTGTGCTTCCATGCAGGGCAGGGTGCACCATCCGAATCATCTTGTCCAGCACGATTTATGACTAAAGGGCAGGGGTACCCCGCGCGTGAGGATCGTTGAGAGGTGTCTTCTCTCCCAGGAAATAGGGAAGCAGGAGAACGCCGCCCGCCCCCGGGGGCAGGTCCGCCGCCTTGGCGTCAAGGGAGGCGTGGACGGGGCGCCCCTCCTGCGCTGCCTGGTCTGCCTCGGCCTTCGCCAGGTGGGTGGCAATCCAGTTCAGCACGCTGCCACTGGCGGCCATGCAACCATTCGAGAAGTGGAGGCCGGGGACGATGTGGTAGTCGATGAACATGCGGGGGTCGG
This sequence comes from Alphaproteobacteria bacterium, assembly GCA_964291265.2. Classification (GTDB taxonomy): domain Bacteria; phylum Pseudomonadota; class Alphaproteobacteria; order SP197; family SP197; genus SP197. The sequence goes on along the minus strand of OZ219747.1, from coordinate 3,982,187 downwards.
TCACCGGGGTGGTGCACGACAGCAGGATGTCTCCTGCTCCGCCGTACTTGACGACCAGGTCGCCGTCCCGTGATGCGCCTGCCGCGAAGGCGGAGGCGATGTGATCGGCACACCCGGCCACGACGGGGGTGCCGGCGGCGAGTCCCGTCTGCGATGCGGCATGGGATGTCACCTCACCGACAATGTCGTGGGAGGCGTGGAGTGGCGGGAGACTGCCCGGTGCGAGGCCGGCGTGGGCGAGCAGACCGTCATCAAGGGCTCCGGAAGCAAGGTCCATGAATCCCGCTTCCAGGGCCCAGTTCCGCTCAATGGTGAGGTTTCCGCACAGTCTGGCGGCGATATAGCTGTAGGAACCCGTGATAGTGTGCGTACGCTTCCGGTTGCCGGGTTCATGACGTTCCAGCCAGCGCAGCTTGGGTGCAATGATCTGCTGGTTGATGCTGCCACCGGTCAGGGCAAGGAACGCGTCGGCATCCACGTCCCGTGCCATTGTCCCGATCTCCTCGATCGCCCGCGCATCGTTCTGCTGGATCGAATGACGTATTGCCTGATCATCGTCATCGACAAGGATGAGGGTGGGAACCATGCCCGTCACTCCGACACCGGCAATGTCACCCGCGCCTATGCCGCCCGTGCTGATCAGTTCGGGCACGATGGCACAGACATTGGCCCACCACAGGTCGGGGTCCTCCTCGGCCCAGTTGGGGTGACGCGACAGAAGTTCACTGGGTCTTGAGGCGATCGCAAGGACACCGCCTCCGCAGTCCACAAGAATGCCGATGGTTGACGTGGTGCCGATGTCGAGGCCGAGCAGCAAGCTCATCTGGAACGGTTCCTGACAACCACCTCCATGAATTGGGCAACCCGATCGGGATCGACAGGGTTCCAGGTGTCGCCTGCGACCTTGAAGTGCGTGCCGACGATACAGCCGTCGGCCACGGACAGGATGTCGGCAATGTTCGCTACCGTGCAGCCTGTGTTGGCAAGGACCGGCGTCTCGCCTACAGCGTCCTTGACCCGCGCGAGTTCGGATGCATTGACAGGTTGTCCGGTCATGGGGCCCGAGACCAGGACAGCGTCGGCCAGCGATGAGAAGACAGCGCTCTCGGCCCGTAACTCGATCGATCTGGCGCCCACCGGCGATGCGAATTCCGCGTTGATGTTGAAGAGGAGTTTCAGGTCATCGCGCCCCAGATCGTGACGCATTCTGAGTGCCCGAGCGGCATCCGGCTGCCACAGACCCATGTCGGAATCGTAGACGCCGGTAAAGATCTCCCTGGCGAAAGCGGCATCCGTGGCCACGGCAATGGCCACGGTTGCCACCGGATCCCACAGATAGTCAACACCGAAGGGGACGGTGATGCAGTCCTTGACGGACTCCACGGCGGCAGTCATGGCGGCAAGGGATTCCGGCGAGGCTTCGAGCAGGTATGGTCTGTCTCCTTCGTTGCCGAACATGATGCAGTCGACACCACCCGCCTGAAGAGCGTCGATGTCCCGCGACACGTGATCGATGATGGCGGCCATGCCTCCCGCGGCGTCATGCAGCGGTGATCCCGGCAACGCCGGAAGATGCGCCATGGCGATCACCGGCTTCTTGGTTCCCAGGTGCTTCGCAAGCCATTCCATACCCTTCTCTCCCGGAGAGGTTCAGTCCATCAGTACGCCACCGCTGGCGTTGATCGATTCCCCGGTCAGGAACCGGGAAAGGTCACTCGCCAGGAAGACGGCGATCGAGGCGACATCGTCAGGCTCCTCGAGACGGCCCAGCGGCGTCGCGGCAACGTACTCGTCGCGCACGGCCTCGGACGCCATGCCGCGCAACCTGCCTTCCCATTCGATTTCCCGCTCCTGCATCGACGTCCTGACGTAACCGGGGCACACGGCATTGACACGGATGCCGTGGGAAGCGACCTCCCTCGCCAATGACTGCGTGAAACCGACGACGGCAAACTTGCTGGCGGCGTAATGGGCAAGGTAAGGCGCGCCGGTCTTGGCGGCGAGCGAGGCGGTATTGACGATGACTCCGGTGGTGTCCGTTGCGAGAAAATGTCGAACTGCCTGCCGGTTGGTGAGGAAAACACCCTTGGCGTTGACGTCCATGTTGGCGTCCCAATCCTCTTCCGTCAGGTCCCTGACGGCACGCATGGTGGAGATGCCGGCATTGGCGGCAACGAGATCGAGGCCGCCCAGCCACCGCGTCGCTTCGTTGAAGACCCGCTCGGTGGCACCGGCATCGGTGACGTCGAGGGCATAGCCGCGAGCCCGTGATCCGAGGTCCGCGGCCATGGTGACGGCTGCTCCTCCATCGATATCGCTCAACGCCACCCTTGCCCCCTCGTCATGGAAGGCCCTGGCGATGGCAAGACCGATTCCCCTTGCCGCACCGGTCACGAGAGCCCGTCTTTCGGCCAGCAGTCCACTCTTCGACATGTCTCCTCCGGTCATCGGGCTCACCGGCCGCCACTATAGTGTCTCGTGGACGGACCGACAGTGTTTTGTCCGGTGCCGATCTGATGCGAGAATGGCGATGACACATGGAAGGTCAATCGTCTCATGCTCCATGATGTGGTCATTTCAGCCGATGCCCACGTGGGTGAACCCGACGCCATGCGGGAGCGGCTTCCGCAACGCTATCATGATCTGTTGCCGCGCCTCGAAGGCGATGTGAACGGCGATTTCAAGGTGACGCTGGCCGGCGAGGACCTGAGGAACTCCACCGCCGCGTCACTCGGCGAGATCGACCTCATGAAGGAGTTTCGCACCGATCCTTCGCAAGGCACGGACATTGACAGACGCCTGTCGGACATGGCGCTGGAGGGTGTCGATGCCGCCGTGCTCTTTCCCAACATCGGCCTTTCCTTCTCCGGTGGCAGGGGGCCCACCGCATTCCACCACGCCTGGGCCAGGGCGTGGAACGATTTCGTGCGCGACACCTTCGGTCCCTGGCGGCACCGCCTCAAGCCCGTCGCCATGATTGCAATCGACGATATCGACGAAATGATGAAGGAAGCCGAACGCGCCATCAGACTCGAGTTCTGCACGCTCTTCCTGCCGGCCAACGTTCCCTGGCGGCCCTATCGCATGCCCGACTACGAGCCCCTGTGGTCACTGGCCGAGGAAGCGGGAATTCCCCTCAACTTCCACGTCTTCAGCGGCAACCTTGGCCTGCATGCGGACTTCGCCGATCTCGGCGCCATGGACACGGACCGTTTCGCTGCCTACTCCGGCGTCGTCGAACGACAGCGCGACTGGCCGGAGATGCTCAGTTCCACGGTGCTGGGCATGGCGGCGGGCATGGCGCCAATCGTCGAGCTGACGGGTGCCGGCATCCTCGAGAATCATCCGGGCCTCAGGATCGTCGTCACGGAGGCGGAGTGCGGTTGGCTGGCATGGGTCCTCCACGCCATGGACCAGATGCAGCGACAGCGTCACCTCGGCATGAAGAAACTGGACCTGCGCCCCAGCGAGTACTTCCTGCGCCAGGGCGCCATCACCATCACCGACGATCCCGTGGCTCTCAACAACGTGACGTTCACGGGCAGCAACGTCCTGATGTGGGGCAATGACTATCCCCACGACGAGGGATCCTGGCCGGAAAGCCGGCCCATCATCGATCGGATTCGTGAGGAACTCGATGCCGAGTCGGCACACCGGGTTCTCTGTGCCAATGCCGCGGAACTCTTCGGTTTCGATCTCGACCTTCTCCAGGAGACTCGCGACGAGGTCATGCGCCACGCCGCCCGACAGCCGGCGCCACAGATGTCGTGCACTGCGAGGTCGTGATTGCGGAGTCGGTCAGCCACCAGGACACGGATGTCCGACTGGATGAGTGGAGACGCCGGCATCTCCACTCGTTATCCTCGGAAGCCGGCCTTGATCCCGTCGAACGTGACGATCGTCCTTTCCTGGATATCGGCGATGATCTCGTCGCAGGAATGGCCCTGGGCCATGAGCGTTACGGGATCGACGATATCCACGGCTTCGAGCACATCCCGGGGGGCGAGATCATGGGAGTGCTCGGTGAAGTGACCATGACCATGTTCCTCGATGTGGTGCTGACCGACACGCGTTGCCATGGCGGCATTGAGATAGTCGTGGATGAGTTCATCAGCCGCCTCGCCCCTCGACCTGACCGTGAACCCGCAGTGATCCCCTCACCGGGATTCATCAAGACGACCTCCATGCCTTGATTCGTCAACTCGATGATCGAACTGTTCCAGGATCATGCAGCCAGCACTTCCCGATGCTCACCATGGATTGTTCGAACTCCGTGGGATGAGGACCAGCAGAACCGCACATCGTGGTGAAGGACCCGGACGATTTCGGGTGTAAGCCCGTTCCGCGTGCACCGGAAGCGGTGCTCGACTCGGGTACGGTTTCACTCGAATGGATTCCGAAGTTCGGCTAATATGGAGTGAAATGCCAGAATTGCCGAGATCATGTACCTTCAACGCACCCTGTCTCGAACCATTCCCCGCATTTCCGATGCCTTTCCGGTGCTCTTGCTCACCGGTCCCCGGCAGGTGGGAAAGACCACGCTTCTCGAACACTGCGGTGACTGCAACCGCCGCTATGTGACGCTTGATGACCTGGAACAACGTGAAATCGCCCGCACTGATCCAGCCCTGTTCCTGCAGATGCACCCCGCGCCGGCCACCATCGATGAAGTGCAGCACGCCCCCCAGCTGTTCAGCCATCTGAAGCTTGCCGTGGACACGGCCAGACGTCCCGGCATGTACTGGCTGACCGGATCGCAGAAGTTCCAGTTGATGCACGGCATCACCGAAACGCTTGCCGGGCGCGTGGCCATCATCGATCTGTTGGGCTTGTCCCAGGCGGAACTGGACGGGCGGGCCCTTTGCTCTCGGGCGTTTGTGCCGACCGAGGAATGGCTGACCGACGACAAGGCCGGCAAGGAGCGGCCCACGAGACTGATGGACATCTATCACCGCATCTGGCTCGGGTCCTTTCCCCGCCTGGTTCTCGGCAACGAAGACCTGCGGGACATCTTCTATAGTTCGTACATCCAGACCTACATCCAACGGGATGTGCGTGCGCTTTCCCGCGTCGGCGACGAACTGGCCTTCTACCGGATGCTGCGCGCCGCGGCCGCCCGCACGGGCCAGATGGTCAACTTCGCCGACATGGCCAGGGACGTTGATATCGATCAGAAGACTGCAAAGGCGTGGCTCTCGATACTGGAGACGGCGGGTCTTGTGTACCTGCTGCGCCCCTGGCACAGCAATCTCACCAAACGGCTGACAAAGTCCCCGAAACTCTACTTCCTGGATACCGGTCTGTGTGCCTATCTGACCGGATGGTCCTCGCCACAGACGCTGGAAGCCGGTGCGATGTCCGGCGCAATCCTGGAGTCCTGGATGTTCGCCGAGATTCTCAAGAGTTACTGGCATAACGGACTGCAGGCCGCCATCCACTTTTACCGGGATCGGGACCACCGGGAGGTGGACCTGCTGATCGAGCGTGACAACCGAATTCACCCCGTTGAATTCAAGAAGGCGGCGTCCCCGGGACTCGCCGCCGCGAGGAACCTTTCATCCCTGACGAGACTGGACAGGCCCCTCGGAACGGGAGCGGTGGTTTGCCTGAAGGAAACCTGGACCAGACTGACTCGAGATGTCTTCGCCATCCCGGCCGGACTGCTCTGATGCCCCTGGAAAGATCCGGAGGATTCGATCGGATCGGCACACCGTCACCGGCAACCGAGAGCAGGTGGTCGGGACACGCGGGCGCGGTCAGACGGTTTCGGCGACGGCAATGCGGAGCTTGCCTCCGCAGGCCGAGCGCGGCTGCCGGATGACGATCTCGATGGTCCGGCCGATGTGTGGTCAGCAGGCGGAACAGGCGCTCCAGCGAGTATTCGCGGAAGTCGCCGTGCAGCAGCCGGGAGAGACCGAGCAGCCGCGCGGCCTCGGTCTGGGTGATACCGCGAGCGAGGACGATATCGTCGATGCGGCTGACGAGTTCAGCCTTGACCAGGTGCGCATCCGCATCGGGAAGGTTGAGGCCGGCGAAGACGTTGCCGCTGCTGCGCTCGACGGGGATGTCGCTGGATTCCATGCCGTCAGCCTCCACGATGGGAGGGCACGGTAGTGCCGCTCGGCGGCCCGAAGGCGCTGGCGCACCAGGTCGAGTTCCCGCTGCGGTGTGGCGATGCCCCGCCGGGCCTTCTTCTTCAAAGGCGTAGAGGACATGGACGGCGATCTCGAACCGGACCGTGTGGACAGCCCTGAACGTATCGCCGTCGTGACGCGAGACGAGTTCCGGCGCACTGCAGCCAAGCCCCTTGAGCCCCTTGAACGGTGCACCGGGTCGGGGACAAGGCTTCAGATCCGCCTTGTTCGAACCGACCCATTCCACTGGCCTCAACATCGCCGTGGATTGGGGTGCGTCATCCCGGACCCGTACGACCCATGTCGCACAGTGGTCAACAATCAGTTATGAACGGGACCTTGACGCAACGGGGAGCATCCATGCATGGCTGAGGAAACTGCTGCCGCGGAACCGGTAGAGGCGAAGCTTCGGCTGCACACGCAGTTCCTGCGGGACCTCTCGTTCGAGAGTCCGCGGGGTGCGGCGAGCGTTGCTGCGGCGGCTGACAGCAAGCCCGAGATCGAGGTCAACCTCAACATCGACTCGCACCAGGTCCAGGAAGCGTTCTACGAGGTCGCGTTGAGGATCATGGTCAATGCGACAAGGGGCGAAGAACCCTGGTTCCTGGTCGAGCTCGACTATCGGGGTGTGTTCTCGCTGGTCGATGTCGATGAGCAGGCGCGGGCGCCCATGCTCCTCATCGAGGGTCCGAGGATGCTCTTTCCCTTTGCCAGACGGATCATTGCCGATGTCGTGCGCGATGGCGGTTTCCCGCCGCTCCTCATGGAGCCGGTCGACTTTGTCGGACTCTATCGCCAGCACGCCCTCGCCCGGCAGGAGCAGGCCAAGGAAACCGAGAACAACTGACCCGCTCGTCAGGGCAGGCGGTCACCACGCACCGGAACACCGAGATCACGAGCCAGGATCTCGTGCATGTGAACGGCGCCCTGGAGGCGGCCTTCATCCTCGCACACGAGGAAGGTGAAGCGGTTTTCCTCCATCAGCCGCAGGGCATCGAACATCAGCGCATCGCATGCGATCGCTATGGGAGAGGCGGTCATGATGGAATCCGCGGTCAGAGCGTCGAATCCGGTACGATCGGCCAGCGCCCGGCGGATATCGCCATCGGAGATGACGCCGACCGAACCGACCGGCGGCAGGGCGGCTGGGTCGGTCTCGCACACCACGGCAAAGCCCCGGGCACCGGTCGTGATGACATCGAGCACCTCCCAGATCGAGGAACCGGGTTTCACCCAGGGCAGTGTGGGCGCCTTCAGCATGACGTCGCGAACCGTCATCAGGCCGCGGCCGAGATGACCTCCTGGATGAAGGCCACGGAACTGTTCGCGGGTGAACCCGCGAATGGTGAGACTGGCAATCATCAGCGCATCGCAGAGCGACAGCGTGGTGGTCGAAGAGGAGGTGGGCGCCAAACGGTGCAGTCCCGCCTCGTCGGTTACTCTGGTCTCGATCACCCAGTCGCTGTGTTCGGCGAGGAGGCAGTTCCGGAAGGCCGTGACAGTGGCAATGCATGCACCGAAGTCCTTCAGGTAGGGGGTGAGGATGCGCAGTTCGTCGGTCGCGCCCGAATGGGTGAGCAGGACGGCGAGTGTCGCATCCCGTGCCTGCCCGAGATCACCGTGAAGCGCTTCCTGGGGATGGATGAAGGCGGCACGATGGCCGGTCGATACCAGGCTGGCGACGAACTTGGTGCCGATATGGCCGGACTTTCCGACGCCGAGCACCACCGTGCGGCTCTCCGCCGCGCCGAGTGCCTCGGCCGTGGCAAGGAAGTCCGGACCGATCGCGTCTGCCGCCGCGTCGAGACACGCAGCCGCTTCGCTCAGAACCTCGCGCGCCGCATCAAGGGGTGTGGTGAGAGAGGCGGGGTCCAAGGTGTGTCTGGAGATGTCGTCCATGACCGCAACCCACACTCCCGGGAACCCTGAGAAGATGCAGTATAGACGCCACGAAATCGCCGGCCAATCGAGCGGATCGGGCTGGCGATGGATCAACGCCCTAAGCGATGGAGCGAAGCCTCCGGCGAGCCTATAGTGGGTTCCGGCTCGCGATGATGAAGGGAGTGTCGGGTCATGACGGGATACGTCGCCACATTCTCCTACCAGGCTGCGGTATCCCATGCGCCGCAGTTCTCTCCCGGATCTTACCGTCACTTCACCGTGACACCGGCCACCGGTGCGATCGGTGCGGTGATCGAGGGCATCGATCTGTCGAACGTCTCCGACGAGGCGGTCGGTGAACTCGAACGGGCGCTCATCGATCACATCGCGCTGATGATTCGCGACCAGGATCTCGAACCATCGGACCAGGTGAAGCTGGCGCGGCGTCTCGGTAGGCCGCTGCCGTGGCCCTATGCGCGGAAGATGGAGGACTATCCGGAGATCACCGAACTCATCCAGGAGCCTCAAGACAAGTACGCCTTCGGCAGCAGTTGGCATTCGGATTCATGCAACTTCGAGCGTCCGCCGAAGTACACGATGGCCTACGCCGTCTCCTGTCCGCCGGTCGGAGGGGACACGGCCTTCTCCAACCAGTACCTCGCCTGGGAAACGCTCGACGAGGCGCTGAAGACCGAACTCGCCAGCGTCCGCTGCGTCAATTCCTCGGCGTTGGGGTATGGCACCACGTCGACTGATCAGGAAGTGACCAACAACACGGCAACGCCCATTCTCTATTCCGAGGGCCAGTTCAACGAGGTCCTGCACCCGATCTGTCGAACGCACCCGGTCACGGGCCGCAAGGCACTCTATACCTGCGACTCCTTCACCGCCCGCTTCGAGGGCAGGTCGCAACAGGAGAGTCTCCCCTTGCTGCGCCGGCTCTGGAAGCACTCCATCGTTCCTGAATTCACCTGCCGCCTGAACTGGAAACCGAAGTCCCTGGCGATCTGGGACAACCGCTGCTGCCTCCACTACGCCCACAGCGACTATCCCGGCCACCGCCGCCACCTGAGACGCATCGTCATCGAAGGCGAACGGCCTCACTAGAAATCCGGCACGTGGATCACATGCTGACGGCACTCCGGCCGTCACTGACCAGAAGCTTGTATCGTTGACTGAAAGGCTCATGCCGCCAGTCTGCGATCCGTGTCACGGATCATCGGAGTGCCTGGCGGCAACGCTCCATCCCCGTGCAGATGCGCCAGTCCCCGGCGCCTGATGTTGCGGGCCGCATTCAGGTCCGCATGGCATGAGGCCACGCATGTGAATGTCGCCTGCGACGGACGCGAGGCGGCGTCAAGTCGTTGTTGCACTCCGCACACGTCTGGCTGACATGCGCCGCGTTCACCTCAGACGAGGCGTGGAGCCTTGCAGGCGAGCATCGCCCGCAACTCAACACCAGACGGTGGTGAGGATCCCGCGGTTCAGCCCGGACTTCGCCTTCACGTTCGTCCCGGGATGCTCGACCGTGCCCTTTGCACTCCTGGTCATGTTGGCGGTCTTCGGACCTTCCACGACGACCGTTCCGCCGGCCAGCTTCCGCGAGACGTGGTGCTGCCGGTTGCACCGTTTCATGGCCATCCTGCACACCGTCCGGGCATGGCGGCTGTCGGCGGCGATTTAGAACGGCGGGATATTGGCGGAGAACCGCTCTTTTGAGCGCTGATCGTGTGAGTGGGTGATCACGACAGGAGAACGTGCGGCATTGGACGAAGGTCCGCCCGGTCTTTGCTTTCTGCCTATTGTTGGATCCCATTGGTCTTGCGTTGACGTTGACGTTGTGACGATGTCGTTTCGGTCGGCGTTTGTGGAACGTGATGTGGGAGGGGAGCTTCAGGCTTTTGCGCGGGGTCTTGTTCTGGCGTTCTCCGTCCTCGTCGTGGTTCGTCGGGCGGGACGATCTCGAGGCTGGAGAGCTGACGGTTTCTGTTGCGCTGGGCGAAGAGGCTGCGTGCGTTGCGGTGGCGGCGGCGCAGGGTGCGGCAGGCGTCGAGTGTTTTCGGGCGGATGCTGCGACCTGTGAGCCAGCCCGGCGGCGGATCGGGCGTTTCTGCGGCTCAGAGGCTGCGGCAGTCTCGTGATGCGGTGTCGCTTGGACGGCCTGGGTGTTTCCCGGGGAGGCTGAGCGGCGCGTCGGGGTGAGACGTTCTCATTCCTGGATGGTAACGCGTGACCGCGTTCAAGGGTCTTGCGGGATCACGTATCCCTTCCGTAGCCGCGTGGCGGTTCGATGTCCTCGAGGGCCTCGATGTCGGCATCGGCGACGATCTGCAGGCGTTCTCCGTAAGGCGTGTCACGGAGGGTTTCGGGGATGCTGTCGAGGCGGTCACGCCATTCGTCCTGCAGGGTGCGGCAGGCGTCGAGTGTTTTCGGGCGGATGCTGCGACCTGTAAGCCAGTCCGGCCAGCGGCTGCGGCAGTCTCGTGATGCGGTGTCGTTTGGACGGCCCGGGAGTTTCCCGGGGAGGCTGAGCGGCGCGTCGGGGTGAGACGTTCTCATTCCTGGATGGTAACGCGTGACCGCGTTCAAGGGTCTTGCGGGATCACGTATCCCTTCCGTAGCCGCGTGGCGGTTCGATGTCCTCGAGGGCCTCGATGTCGGCATCGGCGACGCTCTGCAGGCGTTCTCCGTAAGGCGTGTCACGGAGGCTTTCGGGGATGCTGTCGAGGCGGTCACGCCATTCGTCCTGCAGGGCGCGCAGTTCGGCCACGGCGTCGTTCCAGCGTTGCGGTCGCGAGCGCCGGTCACGGTGCTTTGGGGTGTGGACGGGAGGGATGCCGGCCTTGCGCCGTTCCCGGTATCGCCGCTGCTTTTCGGCGGGCGTGAGGGGCATGAGTGGTCTCCTTGTGACGGACGTGGTCATGATCTCGCTTGTGGTTCTTTGGTCCTGGCGTTGACGACGTCGTTCCAGTCGGCGTTTTCCGGCGGTCTGCGTCTGTGGAACGAGACGTGGGAGGGGAGCTTCATCTTTTTGCGCAGGGTTTCGGCCTGTCGCTCTCCGGCCTCGTCGTGGTCCTGGGCGAGGACGATGGTCCTGACGTTGGGCAGGCTGCTTGCGGCGAGGCTGATCTGTTCGTGCTGTCTTCGCGAGGGTGCCCCGGCGGTGGAGAGGAAGGCGTGGCTGGGGGGACATTGGTCGATCTGGGCCAGGCTGAGGGCGTCGACGGCGCTTTCGGTGATGACGAGGGCCTCGAGGTCCGCGGCGGTTCCGGCGCGGACGGCGAACAGGCTTCGGGTTCCACCGGTGGCGAAGCGTTTCGGTCCGTCGGGGGGACCGATCTCGAAGCCGGTGAGCTTTCGCTTCCTGTTGCGATGGGCGAAGAGGACGCGTCCGTTGTGGTCGCGGCGGACCAGGGGGCGGCAGGTGTCGAGGGTCTCCGGGAGGATGCCGCGCCCGGTGAGCCAGTCCGGGGCCGCATCGGGCGTTGCCGCGGCCCAGAGGCTGCGGAAGTCGCGTGGCGCGGTGTCGGGTGCTGTGAAGCGGGTGCAGATGTCGGCGAAGGCCAGTCCGCGGTTGAGCATGAAGTCGATGACGGTTCCGTTGTCTTCATCGTTCTGGGTGTTGAAGTAGACCCAGTGTCCGTTGTTGAGGCACTTCGTGACGAGCTTCGGCAGGCCGGGTGCGCACAGGACGGGGTTGGCGCGTGTCGAGGCCTGTTCGTCGCGGACGTATCCCCAGTCGGCGGCGATGCGTTCGAACGGCATGCGCTTGACGGCGTCGAAGTCGACGCGGCGGGGTTTATCGGGTTTCACGCCTGAGCCGCCAGGAGTCGCTGTCGATGGAGATGAGGGTTGCGTCGTGCATGAGCCGGTCGACGGTGCCGGCGATGCCGGAGGCGCTGGGGAAGACGCGGTCCCACTGGGCGAAGGCGAGGCTTGTCGTGACCATGGTCGAGCGGCGCTGATAGCGCCGCGAGACGATGGCGTAGAGGATGTCGGCATGGTGGCTTTCGAGGGTCACGTAGCCGATTTCGTCGAGGATGAGCAGGCGGGGCCTGGCGAGGATCGCGAGGCGGCGGCGCAGCTCGCTGCGCGAGACGGTCTCGGCGAGTGCCTCGAGCAGTTCCGGCGCCTTCTCGAAGCGGACGGTGTGGCCGTGCAGCAGGGCCTGGTGCGCCACGTTGGCGGCGATCATGGTCTTTCCGGTGCCCTGCCCGCCGACGAGCACGGCGTTGTCCGCACGGTCGACGAAGCCGAGGCCGAGGAGCGCTTCGACATGAGCCCGGCTGATGTCGCGCGGCCATGTCCAGTCGAAGTCCGCCAGGGGCTTGAAGGCGGGCAGCCGCGCCGCGGCGCGGCGGCGCTCGTGGCTGCGGGCCCTGCGGGCCTGTTCCTCGCCGCTGACCACCTCCTCGATCCATGCGGTCCCGGCGACCTCGTCCCAGCGTTCGACGAGCCCGTGGAGGCCGAGCGCCCGGGCACGCTCCCTGAGCTCGCTCATGTCTTGTTCCTGGCGCTGGCTTCGGGCCTGTCGTAGGCGTCGAGAGCGGTCCCCCGCGGCGTCGTGCCACGGCCGCCGCGGCCGTCGTCGGCGATGCTGAGGGGCGGCAGGCCCTGCTCCCGGCGGCGCTCCTCGATGATGACGCGCACGGTTTCGGGGTGGCACGAGCCGCGCTCCAGCGCCGTGGCGACAGCCCGGTCGAGAGCGTCGGCGCCGTGCGCGTTGAGAAGCGTCTCCAGCATCCGGGCGCAGGAGGCCACGTTGCGCCCGTTGGTCCCGGCGCGCGCCAGCATCTCCTCGGCCCGCGGCACGGTGCGCAGGACCCGGTCGCGGACGCTCATGGAGCGGGCCCGCCGCTTGCCCGCGGCGATCGCCCTGGCATGCTCCGGATCGGTGACGGCCTGCTTCCTGTCGTAGGAGCGTCGGTGGCGCGCGACCTCGTCGGCGCCGTCGAGGATGCGAACCTCGTCGCGGTCGGCGACCAGCGTCAGCAGGGCCTTGGAGAAGCTACCCGGAACGCTGTAGTCGTTGGTGTCGAAGCGGGCGTGGCAGGTCTTGTCGATGCGCACCGGGCGGACCTCGTGATGCGGGAAGGGGTCGACGGGAAGGACGATCAGGTGCTCCCTCTCCCGGGCGAAGGCGTCCCGCACCAGGAGACTGTCGTCGTCCGGCCAGGGCCGCTCCGCGGCGGCGCCGAAGCACCACTCCCGAACTGCGGCGTTGAGCTCGCCGAGCGGGACCGTGATGTCGCGCCCGGCGAAGAACCCGGTGCGCGCGAAGCGCACACGGCGTTCCACGCGGCCCTTCTCCTGCGGGCTCCTGGGCCAGGCGGCGCTCGGTTCGAAGGCATAGTGGGCCGCAAGGCCGAGCAGCATCGGATGATAGGTGACCGCCTTGCCGCGGCGCGTCACCACGGCACTCTTCAGGTTGTCGTACAGAAGCCTCCGCGGCACACCCCCGAATGCCGCGAAAGCCTCGACATGGCCTTGCAGGAAGCTGGCCATCCGCGCGTCGTGGAACAGGCTCAGGACAGTCTGGCGCGAGTAGCTGAGGGTGACGAGAAGCCCCATGAGCCTGCGCTCCGCCCGGCCAATGCGGACCTTCCCGAACTCGGCCCAGTCAACCTGCGCCTGCTCGCCCGGAAGGAAGCTCAGCCGCAGCGACGGCTCGGGCCTCTTCACCGGCCTCAGCCCGAGGCGGCGCAGGTCGTGACGGAAGTGATCCTCGCCGCCGCGGTAGCCCAGGGCCACGACCTGTCGCCAGAGCGTGCTGGCCGGAAGGTCCGGCGACGCCTCAAGACGCTCCCCGAGGAAGGCAACGAAGGGGTCGATGAGCTTGGCCCGCGGCCGCCGCTCCTGCCCCGACGCCTTGAGCGCCCGCGTCACCGTGCCGTGGTGCACGCCGAGATGCCGGGCAATCGTCCCCACAGCCCAGCCCTCGGCCCGCGACAGCCGCACGATCGTCGCCCGCGTGTCCTCGTCGATCGCCATGAACTCCCTCCCTCTGGTTCCTCAACGCCGCATCACGGGTCCCTCAGCACCACATGCGTCACGACCCGTCCGCACCGGGCGCACCGAAGCGGCGATTCGCGCCGCTCTCGCGCCTTCACAACCGCAGGTAGGGAGGTCGGCAGCAGTCGGGAAGGGTGATCAGTAACGATTTCTTCGGAACCGGCGTCTCCAGACACCGCCGGAACGTCGCCAAGCAGCACCACAGCAGACGTCTGCGTGTCCATGATCTCGGCAACCATCGTCGCCATGGCCTTCAACGCACGCGCCCGGTCCCCCTGGCGGCGCCGATAACGCTCCTGACGGCGACGGCCCGCCTCACAGCCCTTCGGCGTGCTCTGATAGCGACGCTGCGACACGCGGTGCTGCTCGCTCTGGGACGATTCCCTGCACTCATCGGAGCAATACACATGCCCCCGGTCACACGACCGGCAGAGAACAACCTGCCGCTGACACCGCTTGCAGTTGAACAGTCGTCCCGTCGTGCACACGATCCGTCTCGAGAGCGGGGGTGGACCCGGACGCAAAATGGCTCGACAATACACGGGAGTTCGGTCCCCCGTGACCGGCTCGTCCGGGTGCTGCGCCGGGGGGCGTCGGTAAAACTCTGCCCGGCATCGCATCGCTCTTTCTTTCGATGCCGATCTAGCATCCACCCGGGGCGGCGGCAAAGTCGCCGCCCCGGGACCGGACAACGCGACCCAGACCACAGGGAAGACAGACGATCCCGCGAGTGCCTCGGAACCGGAACCCTCCCGGCAACCGTCACCAAGACCGAAGCAGAGGCCGACGGAACAACCCGAACCGGACCAAAACGACAATAGGAAAAGACGGGCGGCGCTCGGGGAGACAACCAGCCGAACACTCAAACCACGACAACAGGACGTGACAATAGGACCTGACAACAGGGAAGAAACACGACCCTGACAAAGCGCGGCAAATCGCCGAAATCCCGCCGTTCTATGCAGCCATCAACAGCGGCGGCGGGTGCGTTCACGCCGCCTGCTGCCGCGCGACATCCTGCGCTGCCACCGCTGGCATCGCGCTTCGAGGCGGTCCGTCACCGGTGCATGAAGCTGGTGGCCACCTGGCCCACGTTCATGTCGATGCCGGTCACGGCGCCATCGTCGCCGGTGCGCGACAGCCGCCATCCTGCAGCGGGCGGATCGCATGCCACGTGCCGTCAATCCGCCTGATTGATGACGGCGCGGACCGATACGCCGTCGGAGCATGGGTTCCCTCCCCTGCGGCGCAGCGTCATCGGCCCGATCTTCCTGAACGTGGAGCGTGCCGTCTGAAGGATGCGGATGGCGTCCGGGAGCGTCACGCTGTCATGCCCGCGCCGCTTGCATTTCGGGCGGCCGCCTCAGCCCCCTGAAACATCGTTGCCACGCACCCGCCTGGTACTGGAGGACAGAGCGCTCAAGCGCACACGGCATCCCCTGCAACCACGGCGCAAACCGGCGAAGCCGTGTGAATGCCTTGCCGAGCGTGAAGAACGAAACGCTCGGCAGCCGTTCCGCTCCCGCCAGTCTCGCCGCGGCAACGAGTTGCTCGAAGCCGGTCGAGCATGGCGTTCCAGACGAAGCGGCAAGCGTCCGTAAGGGCAGCCAACTTGCGTGCCTTCTCCCGGGACCCGGGAAGCAGCCGATAGACAATCTGCCGGTGTTCGGTATCGTCCGTCATGCGCGGTCGGCCCTCCATTGGCCGTTTAGTGAGGCGGAGCAGGCGGCCCCAAACCACACGCGCATCATCCCGCAACACATCCCGCAACATCGCCTTTCAGTCAACGATACAATCACCCAACCAATCCCATGGGGAGACGCTCTTCGTGTGCAGCACGGATCCTTCTCTCAGTATGCGCTGGAGAACTGCAGAGACACGACCCCCTCACCGCCTGCGGTTGTCTGGAGCCAGGGATTGCACCATGATCGTGCGCCTGTTCCGGTGTTCTGAATGAGGAAATGGAATGGTGATGCATGCTCGACTCCTGGCCGTGGTTGGCGCCTTCATCCTGGGTGCCGGGTGCGCCACCAACGAAGATGGCAGCACAGCCAACATCTTCGGCGACCTGGGAACCATCCTGTCGAAAAGCGACGTGTCGGAGCAGCAGGGGGCCTTGCGCGATCAGGCCGACTCCTACAACGACTATGCCGAGGCTCGGATTACGTCTGCCGTCGCCGGCGCCATCATCGGTGGCATCATCGGCTATGCTGCCGGAGACGGGGAGGGGGCGTTGCTTGGTGCCACAGCAGGCGGGGTTGCCGGATACATCGGCGGCTCCTACCTGACGCGCGATCATTCGGAGTTCCAAGCCTCGCGGGAGTCACTCGATGAGGACATCGCCGTTGCCGAGGAATTGACGCGAGAATCCCGCAAGAACATTGCCGTGGCGCAAGCCGCACTCGCTTGGCAGAAGCGGGACATGGACCGTCTCAACAAGGAGTATGAGGTCGGTGTCCTCGGCAATCAGGAGTACGAGAGGGCGCTCCTGGAGATCGAAAGGGATCGCAGCAGCGTGCGTTCGATGATTGATGTCACGAGAAAGCGCATCGTCACTCTCAACCGGAGCATCTCCAGGTACCGACGCGCAGGGTACGACACCTCCCGCCTTGACGCGGCGCAATTGGCACAGCGCCAGCACATTGCCAGACTCGAAGCGATCGAGGACGCCATGGTCACGCTGATTGCCGGCACACCCGATGGTGTCGAGAGGCCATCGGTGTGATGGACGCTGGTCTGCTCCGCCGCATCCTTGCCGTTCCGGTGGCAGCCTCGTTTCTCTCCGCCTGCATGGCGTCTTCCGGCGACCGGTGCGCCGATGCTGAACGGAATGTCGACCTCGTCTCGCTTCTCGACAATTCCCTGTCGGGAACCTACGACGCCTGCCTTGACAACCTTCGCGACGACCTGGCCCGAGCTCGTCTGAGCGCCAGGGTTCTTCGGGGCGAGGCCGACCGTCTCGAAGCGGAAGCGGAGGCGCTCGAGGGGGAACGCGCCGAGGCCGCCCGGCGCCTTGCCGGCCTCAATGCCAGGCAGGCTGATGCTCTCGACCGTCTTGAAGAGGCAAGGGCAGGCCAGGAGGTCGATCATCTGGCTCTCGACGACGTTCTGAGACGCGAACAGGAACTGGCGAGCGAGCTGGAGGCGCTCAGTCGGGAAGGAGGGATCAATGACGTCGAGGCACGGCGTCTCGAACGCCAACAGTCTGATCTCATGGAGCGCATCGACGCGCTCCTGGGTGACGGGTAGCCACAGGATTCGTGATGCATCAGCCTCATTTCGGCAGCGACAACGCCTCCGGCATGGCGCCGGAGATCATCGAGGCCCTCGTCCGGTCGAGTGTCGGCGGCGTCGATTCCTATGGCGGCGACGGGCAGACCCTTGCCCTCGATCAGAGATTCGGCGAGATCTTCGAGACCGATGTCTCCGTCTTGCCGGTGGGGACGGGGACCATCGCCAATGCCCTGTCGCTGGCGTTCCTCACCCCGCCCTGGGGCGCTGTCTTCTGCCATGAGGAGGCCCACATCGTCGTCGACGAGGCGAATGCGCCGGAGTTCTTCACAGGCGGCGCCAAGCTGATTGGCCTCGAGGGCGTCCACGGGCGCCTTCACCCGGATGCCGTGCGTCGCAGGGCAGCGCCGATGGATGCCGATGACGTCCACCATCCCAGGCCATCGGTATTGTCCATCACCCAGGCAAGCGAATGCGGTACACTCTATTCTCCGGACGACATACACGCCCTCGGCGACACGGCGCGCGACCTCGGTCTTGCCGTCCACATGGATGGAGCCCGCTTTGCCAACGCGGTTGCCGCGCTCGATTGCCGGCCTGCCGACCTGACCTGGAGGGCCGGTGTTGACGTGCTTTCCTTCGGCGCCACCAAGAATGGCTGCATGGCGGCAGAGGCCATCGTTGTCTTCGGGGACAGGCGAGAGGATGTACCCATCCTGCGCCGCCACCACAAGAGGGCTGGTCAGCTGTTTTCCAAGATGCGTTTCCTGTCGGTTCAGCTCGAAGCCTATCTTGAGAAGGGAAACTGGCTGGCATGGGCGCGCAACGCCAACACTCAGGCAACCAGGCTGGCCGACGGTCTCCAGGAGATCGAGGGTGTCCGTCTCCTCCACCCCGTGGACGTCAACGAGCTCTTTCTCGAAATGCCCCTCGCCGTTTTCGAGCGACTCAAGAGCACCGGGTTTGGATTCTATCCCATCCGGCCCACAGGCAAGGACACCGGCACCGTGCGTCTCGTCACGTCCTTCAACACCTCTTGCTGCGACATCGACCGTCTCCTGACGGCTGTCAGGACTGCGTGATCAGACGTCCACACTGGATGAAGGCCCTGTCTGGTGCGGAAATTGCCAGGGCGCGAGACGGGACAGTCTGGTCGCTTTCGCGAGCACCTTGCTGGCTGATCGTGACGTGACATCGTCAGTCCCTCGTTCAAACCGCGTCGCCGAACGCCGGGCTTGCCCGGCATGGGCTTGAGCAGATGTGCAACGTTGATTGAAGCACATCCGGTACCGGCGTGGCGCCGGTTGGCAGCATCAACGAAGCGAATCCCCCACGGCAGACCGATCATCACAGCGTGTTCGACAGGAACTCCATCATGCGGGTCCAGGACGTGCGGGCGCTGGCGACATCATAGGCATCGCTCACTTCGTTGAAGAAGGCGTGTTCGGCGTTGTACCGGTAGAGTTCGTGGGCGACGCCACCGGCGTTGAGGTCATCCACCAGGCTGTCGACGGCTTCGGGCGTGCACCAGTCATCGGTGTTGGCGAAATGGCCCTGGAACGGGATGCTGATGTTCGATGCGTCGGCGAACTCCTTCGGAGGAATGCCGTAGAAGGCGACGGCCACATCGCATTCGGCGACATGGACGGCGGCCGCGATGGTGAGCGCCCCGCCCATGCAGAATCCCATGACGGCGATGCGGCCGTTCGACACGGACTTGAGGTGGCGGGCAGCGCCCCTGATGTCCTGGTGGGTTGCGCCCGGGAAATCGAGCCCCTCCATCATGTGTCCGGCCTCGTCCGCATCCCCGGTCACCCGTCCCTCGTAGAGGTCGGGAGCAAGGGCGTTGTAGCCGTGACGCGCGAAACGGTCCGCGATGCCACAGATCTGATCGTTGAGACCCCACCACTCCTGGAGGACAATGACACCCGGGCGGTCATGACCTGCTTCGGCCAGCCAACCCCTGGTGGAACCGCCATCCGGTCGTGAAAAACTGATCATGCGGCCCATGTGGGAATCTCCCCTGCCGTTGTCGTGTCGAATACTCTCATGTCGGCGGCGCTGCGGACAAGATCTCAGAGGCCGGGGGGTTCACGGTAGCGGCCGAACCTCTTCAGCACGGCTGTCACCTTGCCCCTGTCGAGGGCCGGTGCCGTGTGTCCGTCGACACCCACCATTTCCTCACTGACCGCCAGGACATTCATGATGGCTTCGTCGACCGCCTGGATGACGGCCTCGAAGAAGGGGTCGAGTCGGTGATCGGGAATGATGGCGAGTTCGAGGTAGGGAGTGTCTCGTCCCAGGGCATCGGATCCCGCCGTCGTGAAGGCGAGAAAGATGTCTCCCGATCCATGACCGGAGATCGAACCGCCGCGACCCACGCCCAGTGACACGCGTCGGGCAAGTCTCTTGAGCTGGTGGGAGACCAGCGGCGCATCGGTCGCCACCACGCCGATGATCGAACCCGCTTCCATTGCATAGGGATCCGGGCCCGGGAGGTGCTCGGCCATCGGGATGCCGGCAATGACGAGTTGGGATCTGAGGCCGAAGTTCGCCTGAACGAAAGCTCCGACGGTGTAGGAGCGACCCTCGTGAATCACCTTGCGGGAGGCTGTTCCCGAGCCGCCCTTCATTCCATAGAGCATCATGCCGGTGCCGCCTCCGACACTGCCCTCCTCGAGGGGCCCTCCCGCCGCCGAGTCAATCGCCTCGAAGACATGCTCCCGCTTGACGTGAAATCCGTTGATGTCATTCAGCCAGCCGTCCCAGGTCTCTCCGGCGACTGGCAGTCCCCAGTCGGCGCCTTCTCCGTAGGCATCGAATTGGTGGTTCAGCCACTCGATCGTGGCGTCGCGGGCGACACCACAGGAGTGGGTGTTGGTGATGGTGACCGGACCGTCACAGTGCCCGGCTTCGTCAATCCACCAGCTTCCCGTGAGTTCGCCGTTGCCGTTGAGGCTGAACTGGCCGGTCCAGACCGGAAGACTGGCCCTGGCCCTGCCTCGCGGAATGATGGCCGTGACTCCCGTGCGCACGGGGCCTGAGCCGACAACAAGAGGACCGCCGTCACCTCGAATGAGGGTTGCGTAACCGACCTCGACGCCAGCAACGTCGGTGATGGCGTTGAACGGTCCCGGAAAACCGTCGAAGGGGATTCCCAGCGCCCGGGCCCGTGGTTTTCCGGAGGGCGTGGCAAGAAGGGGGGAAGTCACGGATGTGGTCCTTTCGTCAGTGCCGACACCTGCAGTTGGCCAGGGGCTCAGGACCCATCGCGTATCGGCCGTGTGACATCGTCCAGCCAGGCGGCTGTCTCGGCGTCGACCAGAGGTCTCAGGGAATCGCGAACGTCCGCGTGATAGGCATCGAGCCAGTCGGCTTCCTCGTCGCTCAGGTCGCCGGTGTTCACCAGCCGCCGGTCAATCGGTGCCCGGGTGAGTGTCGAGAAGCGAAGCATGGGGCGCTCTCCCGGCTGGCGGTCTTCTTCCAACACGACGAGATTCTCGATCCTGATACCCCAGGCGCCGGCACGGTAGTAGCCGGGTTCGTTCGAGAGGATCATGCCGGGTTCCAGTGCGGTGTGGCCGCGTTTGGAGATGTTCTGCGGACCCTCGTGGACCCCGAGATGGCTGCCGACGCCATGACCCGTGCCGTGATCGTAATCGGCGCCGAGTTTCCAGAGCGGCAGTCGAGCCAGGGCATCGATGGCCGCCCCATTGGTGCCCCTGGGAAAGCGTACGGTGGCAATCGCGATATGCCCCTTGAGCACCGCCGTGAAGTGACGCTTGTGTTCCTCGTCCGGTTCGCCGATGGCGATGGTGCGCGTGACGTCGGTCGTGCCATCTGGATACTGCCCGCCCGAATCGACGAGGTAGAGAGAACCGGGTTCGAAAGCGCGGTTGGTGGCGTTGCTGGACCGGTAGTGCACGATCGCGCCGTTGGGGCCGAATCCCGATATGGTCTCGAAGCTGTATCCCCTGTAACCGTCAACGCGCCGCCGGCATTGCTCAAGCATCCTTTCGGCCGTCATCTCGTCAACCGTCACGTTGCTTCCAGGACGGGTGGACTGGTCGAGCCAGCACAGGAAGGTGGCAAGCGCCGCGCCGTCACGAACGTGACAGTTGATCATGCCGGCGACTTCGGCAGCATTCTTGATGGCCCGGGGGAGGGCGCATGGATCCTGCTCAACCAGGACCGCACCACCGGCTGCCTCGATGCGTTCCTGAAGCCACGCGGCGCCGGACTGGCGGTCCACCACGATCGTTGCGCCGTCCGACGCAAGATGGGCAAGTCCCGCAATCAGTTCATCTCGAGGTCGGACAGAGACATTGTCGGGCAGCCAGGAGAGCGCCTGCGGCGTGAACTTCCTCTGGTCGGTGAAGAGAGTGACCGAACCCTCCTTGCTGGCGATGGCATAGCCGAGACACACCGGCGTTCCCGGGAGGTCACCCCCGCGGATGTTGAGCAGCCAGGCAATGGACGTCGGATCGGAGATCACTGCACCGCCGTGGCCCTTCTCGGCAAGTGATGCAGCGATCCTGTCGATCTTCGACGAGGAGGTTTCGCCGGCATGCTCGAGAACGTGGGGACGGACAGGGGACAGTGGAGGTGGGGGCTGGTTGAACCAGATCTGATCGACGGGATTGCTGTCGCAGGGAACCAGAGAGCCAT
Organism: Alphaproteobacteria bacterium; assembly: GCA_964291265.2. Taxonomy (GTDB): domain Bacteria; phylum Pseudomonadota; class Alphaproteobacteria; order SP197; family SP197; genus SP197. Next base: position 3,960,261 of record OZ219747.1, on the reverse strand, counting down.
CGGCGCCTTCCGCCGCCTTTCGCAAGGCCTCCACTTCAGTCTTGCCGTGCAACCACGGATCGTATCCCAGCTTTCTCCCTGAGAGCCGGCTTGCGATCCAGTCGCGCGGAGGCTCGTTCATCAGGTGAAGGAAAGCGAAATCGGTTTCGTTCACCTGCATTCTGACCTGGAGCGTGTAGCGTCCGTCGACGAAGATCGCGGCCTCGTCGTTCAGAATCACGGCAACGCCCGCCGATCCGTTGAATCCCGTCAGCCAGGCCAGTCGTTTGCTGCGGACGGGGAGCATCTCGCCCTGATGCTCATCGGCATGAGGGACGATGAACCCGTCCAGACCGAGTCGCTTCAGCTCGTCGCGCAAGGCCCTCAGGCGCCACCTTGGCGCAGGGACCTCGAGACCGTAGGAAGTTCTTTCTTCCAGTGTTCCCTTCAGCGCCTGGAGTTGCTCAGCCAATTCACCACCCGGCGCCTCCGTCACAAGGCGAAGCCAGAGATCCTCATCGATGTCCTTCGGTGCGGCCAGGACACCGGCGATCACGCCGCGGACGTCGGCGACGGATTTCCCGGTGCGCCCCTGCGCCAGCAGCCGGGCAAGGTGGCTGTCGCCCAGATAGCGGGCTGGATCAATGGCAGTCACGGATGAAGTCATCATGGTATGGTGCGGTGTGGTGTCCAGGATCTTCACCGAGAATAGTGGGGACCCGGATGAACTGGCAACAGGGCCTCGATTGAATGACGGATGTACCCCAGCCTGCCTTGTGGCAAGGGATGACTAGGTTCGCCCATCTCTGGAAGGCTCCTGCAGGGCAGCATCACCGGGACCTGTGCTCCCGGACCCGGCCCTTCATTCCGACAGATGGTGTCGCGCTCGATGTGGGCGCCTGCGCCGGACAGTTCACGAAACCCTTTGCCACGATGGTCCCACAGGGCCGTGTGTTTGCCTTTGAACCATGATCCTGCGTACCGTGAAGGCCTTCAGGAAGTTGTCGAATGTCACCGTTCTTGCCTGCGGACTTGGTAACACATTGCAAGTCGCTGTTCCCGACGCGCCCATCAAGAAGTCCGCCAGTATCGGCTTGGGGCTGAGTTTGGAACTTGTATCGTTGACTGAACGGCTCATGCCGCCAGTCTGCGGTCCGTTTGACGGATCATCGGAGTGCCTGGCGGCAACGCTCCATCCCCGTGCAGATGCGCCAGTCCCCGATGCCTGATGTTGCGGGCCGCATTCAGGTCCGCATGGCTTCAGGCCACCCATGTGAATGCCCTCTGCACCGGACGCGAGGCGGCGTCAGCCGTGCCGCACGCCGCACACGTCTGGCTGTCATGCGCGGCGTTCACCGCGACGAGGCGCGGAGCCTTGCAGGCAAGCGTCGTCCGCAACTCACCCCGGCTCGTGGCGAGGATACCGCGGTTCAGCCCGGACCTCGCCTTCACGTGCGTTCCGGAATGCTCGACCGTGCCCTTTGCACTCCGCGTCATGTCGGCGGTCTTCGGATCTTCCACGACGACCGTTCAAGCCCGCCTGCTCCCGCGAGACGTGGTGTTGTCAGTTGCGCCGCTTCTGTTCACAAGGTGCTTTTCGCAAGCCGTTCCATGAGGGGAGATCCGGGGGGCAGCTGATGAACGGACGGGATCAGGAATTCGAGGAAGCCGTCATTGCCGGCGTGATCGAGCATGTTGCCTTCCACAATGAAGACAGCGGGTTTTGCGTCCTGCGTTCCAAGGTCCGGGGCATTCGTCATCCTGTCACCATCGTTGGCCGGGCTGCCTCGGTCGCACCCGGCGAATGGCTGACCGCAAGCGGTGCGTGGGAGAATGACCGCAACTATGGTCGGCAGTTCCGCGCCCGATTCATGAGACTGTCTCCCCCGACCACGGTTGACGGCATCGAGAGGTACTTCGCTTCCGGGATGGTGAGAGGGATTGGCCAGGTCTATGCCCGCAAGCTGGTTCGTGCATTCGGCGATCAACTGTTCGACATCATCGAAACGGAGCCGGAGCGTCTCAGGGATGTTGCTGGCATCGGGCCAAAGCGCGTGGAGCGAATCATCGAGGCGTGGGCCGAACAGAAGGCGGTCCGGGAGATCATGGTGTTCCTTCACAGCCACGGAATCGGCACCACCCGGGCGGTTCGCATCTACAAGACCTACGGGAACGATGCGCTGCAGGTCATGTCGCAAAACCCCTACCGGCTCGTCTACGACATCCGCGGCATTGGATTCATGACGGCCGACACGATCGCGATGAAGCTCGGCATCCGTCCGGACGCCATGGTGCGACTTCGCGCCGGCGTGAACTACGGGCTTTCGGAAGCCGCAAGTGAAGGACATTGCGGGCTTCCTCTCGACGAACTGGTGTCGATGACCGTGCAGCTTCTCGAGTGTTCCGAGCCCCAGGTTCGCGAGGCGCTCGATCTTGAGCTTGCGGAGGGGACGGCTGTCCTGGATCGGATCGGGGAGAGTGACTGTGTCTTTCCCGCCGGTCTCCATCACGCCGAGACGGGAATTGCACGAATGCTTGGAGCCCTTCGTCAGCATCCTCCTCCATGGCCGGCCATCGATGCCGGCAAGGCGATCCCCTGGGTGGAGGGGCGTATTGGCATTGAACTGGCGGCAAGCCAGAAGGAGGCAGTGACAGCTGCGCTCGCAGCGAAAATCATGGTCATCACCGGCGGTCCGGGTGTCGGCAAGACGACGATTGTCAATGCCATCCTCGCCATCCTTGCTGTCAGAAAGGTGAAGGTGTTGCTGGCCGCTCCGACCGGGCGAGCGGCCAAACGCATGAGCGAGGCAACGGGCATGGAGGCGAAGACCATTCACCGCCTCCTCGAAGTCGATCCTCGACACGGCAGATTCCGGCGCAATGTCGACAACCCTCTCGAATGCACCCTTCTTGTCGTTGACGAGATGTCCATGGTCGATGTGCCCTTGATGCATGCCCTTCTGTCTGCCTTGCCAAGGGACTCTGCATTCCTGGCAGTCGGTGACGTCGACCAGTTGCCGTCAGTGGGACCCGGCCAGGTTCTGGGAGACATGATAGCCAGTGGCAGCATTCCGGTGACGCGCCTTCATGAGGTGTTTCGCCAGGCGGCACAGAGCCGCATCGTCATGAACGCTCACAGGGTGAACGATGGGGACATGCCTGATCTTGGTGCCCCCGCCAGCGCCAGCGACTTCTACTTTGTGCCTGCGGAGGATCCTGCCATCGCGGTCGATCGCATCGTGAAGATTGTCTGCCACCGCATCCCCAAGCGGTTCGGCGCCGACCCGGTTCGCGATATCCAGGTCCTGTGCCCCATGAACCGCGGTGCCGTTGGCGCCGTGTCGCTCAACACCGAACTGCAGCGCGCTCTCAATCCAGCGAGATCCAGCATCGTCGAGAAGTTCGGCCGCTCCTTCGCGCCCGGGGACAAGGTGATGCAGATCGAGAATGACTATGACAGGGAAGTCTACAATGGCGACATCGGTCATGTCGACCACGTGTCACAGGAAGAGGGGACAGTCACCGTGGCCTTCGATGGCCGCCTCGTGACCTACGGTCCAGCCGACCTCGACGCGCTGGTACCTGCCTATGCTGTCACCATTCACAAGAGCCAGGGATCCGAGTACCCCGTGGTCGTCATCCCCATCCTTACCCAGCATTACGCCATGTTGCGCCGCAATCTTCTCTACACCGGCATCACCCGCGGCCGCCAACTGGTGGTCCTCGTCGGCCAGCACAAGGCCATCGCCATCGCCGTCCGTGATTCCGCAGGCAGCCATCGCTGGACGCGCCTCGCTGGCATTCTGCCGTCCTTGGGCACCTCGCCCTGACACGTCATCTCCTGATCGGGAACAAGCCCGAATCCGGGATTGAACCGCAGGCCCTCAACCATGACGGATCATCAGGTTCGGCCATGATTGCAGGGGTGAACGAATCAGGCGATGACCTGATCCCAAATTGCTGGCAATCGGGCTGCCACCTCAGGAACACCGTCAAGAGAACCATTCCACGCCAGCATCCGGATCAATACGGTCAGGACCTTCGCATGCCTGACGTCGTTGAACTGGAAGGAGTGCACGGCGCCCCTCTGCCTGACGATCGTCGAGCCCGTCCCAGACGCGCAAGAGTCAAAGTCACTCACATGACGATCTGGCGAGCAACAAGAGAGTCACAGACAGCCCTTGCACAGGCGTCTTGCACTCCCTATCATGAAATTGCCAGATACAGGGGACCATCGCCGTCGAAATTCATGAGTGACGCGATGCGACATCGCTTTTCAGGGCCGATCACGGTTCTTCAGGACAGGCGGTTGCCGGAACGGGCGACGCCGGTCGGCTATGCCGCCCTGATCGATGCCTGCAGCCTGCACGTTCCCCTGCCACGGACATTGTCCGCCACGGGTGAGCGGCACAGGATCCGGGAGGGGGGAGGATGGCGCCTTCTCACCCCCCGCCATGCCCCACGCCCCACGCTGGAAGCGCACCTGACCTTCGCGCTCAAGTATGAGGGACTCGATCTTGCGGTTCTGAAGCGCCTCTTCCTTGCGGTGGATGCGGCCGAGATGGAATCCATCGTCCGGAGAACGCCCACGGGCAGCTATGCCCGGCGACTCTGGTTTCTCTATGAGTGGCTCACCGGGCGACGCCTGAACCTTCCGGATGCCACAAGGGGCGACTACGTCCCGGCCGTCAATCCGCGGCAGCAGTGGGCGGTCCGGGGCGAGAACTCTGCACGGCATCGCGTCAGGAACAACATGCCGGGCACAGCGGATTTCTGTCCGCTGGTCCGCCACACGGAGGCACTCGAAGAGTTGGTGAACCACGATCTCGCGGAGCGGGCCCGGGCGGTCGTTGCCGCGGTCCCGGCAGACTTGCTGGCTCGTGCGGCCGCCTTCCTGCTGCTGAAGGATTCCAGGTCGAGCTACGCGATCGAGGGCGAACGCCCGCCGCAGAACCGCATTCAGCGGTGGGGCCGGGCCATAGGTGAGGCCGGCCGGCAACCCATCACCCTCGATGAACTGCTGCGGCTGCAGAAGATCGTCATCGGCGACGATCGGTTCGTGCCACTTGGCTTGCGCACCGAAGGCGGATTCGTAGGCCAGCACGAGCGGAACACGGGTACACCTCTCCCTGACCACATCAGCGCACGGCACGAGGACCTCGCGTCCCTGATCGCTGGCATGGTCGCCTTCGACCGGGGTCCTGCAACCGCTCTCGATCCTGTCATCGCAGCGACCGTACTGGCCTTTGGTTTCGTGTACATCCACCCCTTCGCCGACGGAAACGGGCGCATCCATCGCTATCTCATTCATCACGTCCTGGCACAGCGGGGCTTCAACCCCGGGGGGGTCGTGTTCCCGGTATCCGTTGCAATCCTGGATCGGATCGAGGCCTATGGCGCGATCCTGAAAGACCACTCGCGGCGGCTCCTGCCATTCATCGACTGGGAGCAGACGGAGCGCGGCAATGTCCGGGTGCTCAACGACACGGCGGACTTCTATCGCTTTTTCGATGCAACACCCCATGCGGAATATCTGTTCGAATGCGTGAAGAGGACAATCGAGGAAGAACTGCCGAACGAAGCTGATTTTCTCATGCGCCATGACCATTTCACGGGGCACCTTCAAGGGGTCGCCGACATGCCTGATCGCACCGCCGACCTTCTGTTTCGGTTTCTGCATCAAAATGCCGGGCGCCTTTCGAGGCGGGCGCGCGAGGGAGAATTCAAGATGCTGACGGATGAGGAAACGCAACGCATCGAGCGCATCTATGGCGAGGCGTTCGGGCTCCCACCGGAAACACGCAGTTCAAGAGCCCGTACGTTGCCGTGCTGAGCCTCTCCGACTGACGGCGAGGTTCGCGCACGGCACGGGAGGGCACGGGCACTTGACCTCAAGGGGGAGCGCCGGGATCGTCATGGGTTTCTGCGGCGGGCGGAGACAACCGTTTTCGGATTGCCTGAAGGAACCTTATCGCAGCCCACCGGCCCAAGGCCAGCATCCGCCACCCGTGGGCAAGCAAGCGCCTGGTCATACAAGGCAAACTGGCGGAAGGTTGGGGGTGAAAGTCCCCCGGAACGAAGGAGTAACCAAACCACGTTTCTCCGCGAGCCGTGCGTCGGTTCCCGCGAGGGGGCAGGCGAAGCGTCGGTAGCGGTACGGATGGGCAGGGCTCATGAGCACCGAAAAGCTCGTTGTTCGGGGTGCCGAGGCTTTCGCGACGGTCGAAGGCAACATCGCAGGCATCGCTATGGTGAGATGCCGGCGAACCGCGGTGTTGGGTCGCGCCTTTCCCCGGATCACGGGGGCCATCATGCGGGTTTCGGCGCGATGGCAGATCATGCGGACGAGATCGATGAGGAGGTGTGTTGAGTTCGTGGCAGGGTGTCGGGCCTGTTGCTGCCGGCACGTTCGCCGAGACGGGCATGGCTGGCCAGGGTCGAGCGGCGCTCCTTGAGTTCGGCGAGGTCCTCCTCGATGGCGCCGACCTCGGCAGCGAGAGCGTCCGTTGTCTTGCCCCCTGGCGATCCGCACATGCAGCTGAGCGAGGCGCGCCTGGTTCTTCACGGATGTCCTTGCCCACGGTCCTCATGTGCGGATTGACCACGAGGGTGTCGTCATCGAGCGTCTCGAAGCCATGCTCAGGCAGAGCGTCAAGGTTCCAGGCGTCACGCATGTCCTTGAAGAAGTTCTCCTGAACCCAGCGCGAGAACATGGCCTGAGGCGACCTCTTCCATGGCCGTAAGCGTTCGGTCGCGCAGTGATTGTTGGTGATATTCACCGGTTGAGGATGAGTTTCCAGTCTTTGCGGAGAGGCCTCAGCCAGATGTCCTTTTTTTGGTTTGTCGAGTTTCCTGTGCGTATCGTAGCGTCCGCGCCCCTTGGTGGTGCCGACATGGATCCAACCCGACGCCTTGTAGACGGCGCCTGTGTAGCGCGGTGCATGGCCAGGAAGGTGACACTCGCCATCATGTTCTTGAGGCCGCCGTCGGGCTTGTACCAGCCGGTCTTGCGGCAGAAGGCGCGGGCGATGGCCGCACGGGTGGGGTGCTGGGTGATCAGGGAGCGCAGCGCCATCTCGTGCGCGGTGAAGTCACGGCCGTCGTAACGGCACTCGATCACCCCGGTTCCATGAGGTCCCGTCGGCGCTCCGGGGTCATCGACCATGGCAGCCACGGGTCGAGGTCATCCGGCGGCTTGCCGCCGTTCTGCGCGCAGGCCTCAAGCCACTCATGAAGCCAGCGCCGAACATTGATGTTGTTCATGGCAAGGGTGCCGATGACCGAGTACATGATGGCGGTGAAGGCGGCGCCTTCCTCGCTGTCGGAGCCGAAGCTCAGCTTTCTCGCGGTCACCGCACCCCGGAGGGCTCTCTCGGCAAAGTTGTTGTCCATGGGCACCTGGGGATGGTCGACAAAGACGCACAGTCCCTCGCGGTGACGGATCAGGGAACGCAAGGGCTTCGCTTCGCGTGCACCCTCGGGCAAGGCGTCGAGTTCCTCCTGAGCCTGCCTGAACAGCGCCTCGACAGCCGCACGAAGGTCCTTCTGCAGGGCATTGAACCTCGCTGACTGACGCTTGCGTGCGGGATCGTAGTGCTTCAGCCGTTGCCCATTCAGTGTGTAGATCAGCGCGATCCTGTCGAGCCACTTGTCGCACCACTCTTCCAGCCCCTCCTGGCCTGCCGCAGCCTCGATCACATCGCGCCTGGAGTGCGCCCAGCAAAGGCAGAGGATCACCTTGCCATCAAGCTCACGCTCCAGTTTCCTGTAGACCGCGTAGCGATCGCAGACAAGGAAGACGGTGCCTTCGGTGGAGGCGAACAGCACCATGGCCACCCGGGTGCTGCGTGACGGGTCGATAAGGAAGAAGACGGAGTCGGCGCTGACCGCGGTCCACAGCCAGGCCTTCTGCGAGCGCCCCGAGGCCTTGAGGGACTGGATGCGGTGTGCCAGGCGAACTGGCGGAAGGTAGGGGGTGAAAGTCCCCTGAAACGAAGGAGTAACCAAACCACGTTTCTCCGCGAGCCGTGCGTCGGTTCCCGCGAGGGGGCAGGCGAAGCGTCGGTAGCGGTACGGATGGGCAGGGCTAATGAGCACCGAAAAGTCCGTTGTTCGGGGTGCCGAGGCTTTCGCATCGGTCGAAGGCAACATCGCAGGCATCGATTTGGTGAGATGTCGGCGAGCCCCGCGGTGTCGGAGAACCCATGCACGTCCGCACGCCTTCTGTTGGGACCCTGGGAGGTCTTCGAACTATCCCGCCTGTCGTGGCGGGACCGTGTAGGGAAAGGAGAAAGCCGAAGCCTATGAGGAACGGTTTGAAGAAGTCGGATGGGGCCGTAAGACCGGTGAAGGCGGCGAACAAGGGAGCGTCAGCTTCTGCGGAGTCGCTGGAGGAAAGGGCCTCAACCAAGGGGAATCCGGGACGCCAAAGCACGCACCGAACGCAGTGTCGGGCAAGTGTGCCACAGGCGGCGGACCGGATACGGGAAGCTGCAGAGAGGAACCCGAAGGAGCGTCTCACTGCACTCTTCCATCACATTACGCCGGACGCGCTCCGGGCGGCCTACTTCGGTTTGAAGAAGGAAGCCTCGGCAGGTGTCGACGGCGTGACGTGGGCGGCGTATGGCGAGGGTCTGGACGAGCGCTTGCTTGATCTGCACTCGCGCCTGCATCGTGGGGGAGCGTACCGGGCGCCGCCGGTTCGGCGGGTTGAGATACCCAAGCCGGACGGCGGGACACGACCGCTCGGGATTGCCGCACTGGAGGACAAGATCGTCCAGAAGGCGGTTGTGGATGTGATCCTGACACCGATTTATGAGGTGGAGTTCCTTGGCTTCAGCTACGGGTTCCGACCGGGCCGAGGGGCGCATGACGCTCTCGACGCCCTGGCGTTCGGGATCGAGCGGCGCAAGGTCAACTGGATAGTCGACGCGGACATTCAGGGGTACTTCGACACAATCCCGAGGGATTGGTTGATCAAGTTCCTGGAGCATCGCATTGGCGACAGGCGGGTGATCCGTCTGATCCGCAAGTGGCTGAACGCTGGCGTCATGACCGACGGATCATGGAGCGACACCGGTGCGGGCACGCCTCAGGGCGCCATTGTCAGCCCCTGCCTGGCGAACGTGTTTCTGCACTACGTGCTCGATCTGTGGTTTCACAAGGCATGGCGTCCGAAGGTTCCGAACGGTAAAGCGATCATTGTCCGCTACGCGGACGATATTGTGGTCGGGTTCCAGCATAAGCGGGATGCGGAGACATACCTTCGCGACGTTCGGGAGAGGCTGGACCGCTTTGGTCTCACCCTTCACCCGGACAAGACCCGTCTCGTTGAGTTTGGACGGTTTGCCAAGGCGAACCGGCGATCTCGCGGGGCGGGCAGGCCGGAGACGTTCGACTTCCTGGGCTTCACGCACTTCTGCACGGAGACCCGGAGAGGACGCTTCAGGCTTGGTCGCAAGCCGGTCGCAAAACGGGTCGCAAGGACCCTGGCGCGCATCGAGGAGGTGCTTCGCAATCGACGGCATCACGACATATGGGAGGTCGGCATGTGGCTTGGGCGAGTTGTCAATGGCTGGTCCAACTACTTCGCCGTTCCGGGGTCGACCCGATGGCTGCGCACGTTCCGCCAAAGGCTGCAACGCCTATGGCTGCGAGCGATCCGCCGCCGCTCCCAGCGCCACTGCTTTGACTGGAAGCGATTGGAGCGCATGACCGAGCTTCTTTGGCCGCGCGTCTCCATCCGCCACCCATGGCCGGACCAGCGGTTTACCGTCAAGCACCCGAGGTAGGAGCCGGATGGATTAACGTCCATGTCCGGATCTGTGCGGGGGGTGCGCAGCAATGCGCATCCCTACCGCGACCCAGCTGGTCTCGTCGCCGTGGCGCACCGTCAGCCGGTTCTGATGATCGAGGATGGCCTGAGCGAGAGGCGCGAACATCGGCGTCATCTTCTTCATGCCGCCAGCGATCGTTCCCGGCGCCATCGGCAGTCCCTGGTCTTCCAGCCATCGCGAGACCCGGCGCAGGGGACGCAAGCAGGCGAAGCGCTCATAGAGCACGCATTCCCAGACACTGATGCCGAAGGGGGTATTCGCAAGCAAGCGCAAAGGTGGCGGCGCGATGATCTCCGCAGGCGCCGACGAACACTGACAACCACGGCGCCAACGCCCACGTTCAATCCGCCGGATATGAGCCTTGACATGGACCTCCATGATCGAGGTCTCGTGGCTGCCGTTGGCCACATAGGGCTCGCCGCAACACGGGCACGTGCGCTGCGATGCCGGTGGATCATGGCGTTCGTGCTTCTCCTTGAGCTTCGGACGCGGAGTGCGCCCGTGGCCGCTCTTGCCGGGTTGCTGACCCCGCTTGTTCCCGGTGCCTTCCTTCTTCTTCCGTTTCTCGCTCTTCGACCCGAAGCGCGCCGTCGCGTGCTTGGCACGCGTCCCGCGGAGATTCCTCAGCTCGCTCGCCTGTTCAGCGTTCTTGAGCTTCAGAGCGTCCCTTTCCCGCTCCAGCGCCTCCGCTCGGGCCTGTCCACGCTTCACCTCCCGGCGAGCCTCCTTGAGCTGATCACGAGTGCGGTCGAGATGAAACTTGAATGTGCCCGCACGGGCACGGGCAGAATTCTTCGCACGGCGCAGGTCACGCATACGCGCTTCCGCCGCATCCGCACGAACCCGCTCCGCCTCATAGAGCGCACGCCAGTCAGGCGCCTCGCATGACAAGGCCACTGACGCCCGACATAGGCCGTCACCACCTCCCGTCAGCTGCTGTGTCGCTCCGCGCGTCTCGGCAAAAGTCTTCATGGCCTCGACCATAATCGAGACCAAACGAGTTTACCAGCACTTTCTCAGACGATAGTCAGCAAGACCCAAACCAACCAAAATCAGCCATCACCGAACGGCCGAACGCTTACACATGCCCTGCCTCGTCTAAGCGTTCTGCGACCGACGCGCGGTAAGCACAATGGCAGGGACGCGACCCGAACGAGGACCGGACCGTGTACTGATGGTTCGCCGTGGACGACGCCATCTGTGCCGCCGACTTCAACCTCAGCGGCAAACGCCACCGGCCACCGAGCCGCGCCAATGTCGTGTACCGCGACCCGCTTGAGATTCTGGATGAACTGCGCGGCATCGAGACCCAAATCCTCGGCCAGATCGACGAATTGGGAGACGCGATGCGGGGACTTGACATTTTGACTCCATGCCACTATTAAGGTTACTACTGGTATTGGAGGTACTGATCATGGCGCGCGACACTTACAAATATCACTTCAAACGGAACCGAAGGATCGTTCACACGGGCATCACGAATGATCTTGAGCGTCGGGAAACCGAGCATAGAAACGATTTCGGTAGTGGCGATATCGAAAAAGTCGGGCACGCGACGACCAGAGATGCCGCCCTCAAGTGGGAGCGCGAACAGGCTGCGAAAGGCCGTCCTACCCGGCGCCGGTGATCAAATGATGTGCGAAGGCGTACCTGTTGCGTTGTACCTGCAAGGCTTGTCACTGCTGATCGGAATAGTTGCCATTGTCATTCCAGTGGCTATTGCACTGGTCGGATTTTACGTTTCCCGGCGATTTTCTAGCCGGATGGATAGTCTTGCGGCGGATCTGGACGAAGCTCTTGACCGAATCGCTGAATTGGAAAACTCTAACCCAGACGTTGTGGGGCAACGCAATTAGTGTGGGGTTCCCGCTTTTCTCCAGGACCAAACGCCATCGGCCACCGAACCGTGCCACGATGGAGCACCACGACACGTTGGAGAGTCTGGAGAAACTGCGCGGTATTGAGACCAAAATTCTTGCAAAGATGAACAACCTTGCCGGAGCGGTGCAGGAAGCGGTGGGGGAGTGAGCTTTCCGATCGTAAAGCTGGGTGATCTCTTTGAGATGGATTGCCAAGGGCTTGATCCAGACGACTCTGCTGCGGTGGGGCTTTGCTTCGTGGGCGTGAAGAACATCGAGTCCCAAAGATCTGCTGAGTGACGGCCGGAGGGCCGTCACTAAGCGGGTTTGGACGAAGGCCGCGCCGCTCCGGTGTCGACATGCAGAAAGTGTGAAAAAACCTGTTGGAATGTTGCCGGGGAATGTCGCCAGGGTCTTCAGCCGGCTTTGCAAGGAACATGGGCGTCGTGGCGGCTGGAGAGAGAACGAAGGTCATGTCGTCACCCTGATGACCGGCCTTGGGACTCTTCCCCTTCCATTTGAGAGCACATTCCTTGAAAGTGTGGAGTGAGGCTGCGGCAGTCACCTGCACGGATGATGGGATCGGTGGTGGCGACATCGAATCACATGGTTCGGGTAAGGTCGGTGACGAACTGTGGGGTGTACGTCTGATTTGTGAGATTCATGCTCTTGCGCTGGCGCGCCGTTCCCAGAAGTCGTCGAAGCGGTTGCTTTCGACGGCGCAGCGCAGGGCGATGATGGCGTTGGCGCCGTCGACGGTCCAGTGCATGCCGCCTTGCTTGAGGCGGGTGCCGACGATGTTCTTGCAGCCTCCCTCGACCACGCCGGAGGCAGCGCACAGGCCCATCGCCCTGAACCTCGGATAGTTCATTCGCTCCCGGTTGGTGGCGAAGTACTCGGCGTTCTTGCGGGCTTCCTCGCAGCTTGCGGCATGGCTCAGCAGGGCGGCGATCACGTCGTCGACGCGGCCCTCATCAAGCTCCTCGCGCCGCTTTCTGGCCCATCGTTCGCCGATCTCGCTGCTGTGTGTTGTAGATCGCCTTGGCGACATCGAACAGATGGCCCTTGGCGTGGAAGATGTCGACGATCTGGACAGCGTCGGGGAAGTGCTCGTTGGCGAAGTTCCCTATCCATGGCGCACCGTCGCCGAGCAGGACCTGGCGCGCTGCGCTGTCGAAGCCGCGGCGCTGGGCCTCGCGCAGGATACGCCGTGCGAAGGGCGCGGGCTCGGCGTCGGTATCCCGGCAGGCGATGGTTTCGATGGCCGCGTTGTCGCTGGAGGAACCGGGATCGCGCACGGGGCGGCCGTCCTGGTCGGTGGTTTCCGCCGACCACACCACCGCGAGCTTGGCCTCTCGGGTCTTGGCGCCGCCGTCGGGCTGCTTGCCCGCACGCCCCGCGACTTCGGTCTTGCGTGCCGGCACGCCGGTGCCATCGAGACCGAGGTAGAGGATGGGGGCATCGCCGAACTCGGGTTCGATGACGCGGTGTTCGTCGCCTGCGATCTCACGTCCGAGAGCCTCGGCGTGGCGTTCCACCGTCTTCGGTGCGACGGCGAGGCCGGCCAACTCGCGCAACAGGGCGCTGGAGCCCTCGAAGCTGATCCTGGCGGCAGCGATGCCGATCATGCGCAGCGACGCCGGCGACAGGAAGGTGTTCTCCATGCCAAGAGCGCGGTCGCGCGGGCTGAAGCCTGAGTGACAGCCGTCGCAGTGATACCAGGCCCGTTCCAGCGTCATCGGGCCCAAGGCGGTGATGAAGGTCTTGGGCCGGCGGCCGGCGAAGCGAGCTTTGCCGCCGCACCCGCACAGGCAGGGGCCCTGATCGTCGGCATGATCGGCGTTGAGCTTCGCGGCGACCGCCTGCCCCATGATCTGCCATGCCACCCGCCGGGCCTCAGTCTCGATCGCCTGGAAGTCGTCAAGCACGCCGACACCGATCAGGCTCGCCGCTTCGCTGACGATCTCGTGGCGGACTTCCGGTTCGAGCGCCGCGACGAAGTGTTTTTTGGAATCGTCTTGATGGCGTCGAGTTGCGCGTCGCACATCCGGGTGCTGACCTCGAACAGTTCACGCATAAGAGCACGGGCGCGCTGATACTCGGCCATCTGCGCCTGGGTTTCCTCGACCGCCTCGGCGGGGATGATCCGGGTTTGGGTCTTGCCCTCGACAGACCAGGTCAACGACCAGCTCGGTCCGTGACCGGGGTCTCCCTGGGCGGCACAGTGGCAGGTGGGCTTGCCGCACTTGCGGAAACGCGGCGTCAGCGAGCCGGGGCGCAGGTCGCCAAGGTCGGCAAGCTGGTTCTGGATGTCGCGGCGCCTGAGGTTGAGCTCGGACAATTCGGGGGGGCAGTGTCATCGGGGCCTCCATTCTGAAAGCCTAATACACTGTCAGAACAATACCCAAAAACGACCGCAGACCGCACGCTTTGTTCAAATCTCACAATCCCGACGTACACCCCGAACTGTGGTCGGTGTTGCGTAGGCCGGGGCGGTCGCTGTAGTCTCCGGGGGCGGCAAAGGGGTGATTGTGACGTGGAGAGTCTGGAAGAGGCGTTGCGCGAGACGGAAGAGGCTGCCGGGGTGGCGGAGAAGGCTGCCAAGGGGGTGCTGTCGCAGGTTCGGGCCCTGGTGAAGGCCGCGCAGACAGGGAACATCGCCGGTGTCAGGCGAGCCGGGAGCAACCTTGATGATGCGGTGGCGGAGTTGGCGGATAGGGCTGCGGATGCCTGCGAGAGCTGGGTGTATGGAGAGGAGGAAGAACGGGAGTACTTCGAGAAGCGGTTTGCCGAGGAATTCAGGGTAGCTGCCGTGAAGGGCGGCCTGAAACTCCATGAACGCGATGGTCTGTTCATGTGCTATCCATCGATCCTTCGGGTGCTGGCTTCGGAGCGGGCCGTCAGGGTGGACAGGAAGAAGGTGTCGACGGTACGGCCGTCCTTTCTGGTGGAGCACCTTCTGAAGGAACAGCAGAAGACGGCCAGCTTCCAGTCGGCGCGGTTTCTCGAGTCGCTGTACAACGTCTATCGCGATGTCACGAGCGATGAACCCCGTGACCTGTTGAGCCCACACGTGGTGCCCTTGATGAGACTGTACAGACTGATGACGGCGTTGCCGGGAGCGGCGCGTGAATATGGCCGCAGTGACTTTGCGCGGGACCTCTACATCCTCCAGTCTGAAGGCCCCCATCGGACCAGGAAGGGCGCCGAGGTGTCCTTTCCGTCGTCAACGGGAACACGCCGACGTTCGTCGGATGTCTTCACGTTTGTCGGGCCCGAGGGAGACAGTGCCGAATACTACGGCATCAGCTTCACCGGGGCGCGACGATGACGGACACGATCACGATCGATGAGTGGCTCGACGTCATCGATCGCGAATACCTGTCATCTTTGATCGGCGAAGGAGGCGCGGCTGTCAAGGTTGCCATCGCCCGAGAGGATCGAAGGCCGGCCCTTGCGACGGCTCTTGGCGAGCGCTGTGGTGAACGCGGGCACGTGTTCGTCAAGGTTGATGCAGCGAGCTGCCGGGTCCACATGCCTCAGGACATCTTCTTCGCCGTCGCGTCGCAACTCGACTGGCCTCTTTTGGCGCGTCGCGTTACCTTGGGAATCCTGCGCGAAAGGGGCTTTCGTGTCGACGGCATTGACCCTCGGCATGTTCTGGATGTTGTCGGTGGCGTTGCCGAGTCGAGTGGTCTTGAGCCGTCGGATGTCCTGACAGAACTGCGGCCCGTTCTCCATGACAGGGTCCAGCGGAACCCGGACATGGTCCGGGCCTTCCGTGTTGCGATGAACCATCTGTGCGTGATGACCCGAAATCGAAGCGGGGATGAAGGGCAACCACTCATCGACTGGTTGACCGGGACCAACACCCGCATCGGGAATGTCCGGCACTTCGAAGTGTACACGCCCATCAACCGGACCACCGCCCGCTACTTCATCGAGTCGGCACTCTACTGGATCCGCCTTGCCGGCCACGCCGGAACGGTCATTCTTCTCGACAACGCCCGGGTGTTGGTGGCGCGCAATCCGCGTGACGGTCTGCGCTACTACACCAGGGCGATGACCGTCGATCACTACGAAGTGCTGCGGGAGTTCATCGACAACACTGACCGGTTGCAGGCGTGCTTGCTGGCTGTGGTGACGGACGAGACGTTCGTGGACGAGAATGCCCAGAGGGGTTGGGGCATCTACAGCGCCCTGCGCACCCGGGTGATGGACGATGTTCGCGACCGCAATGTCGTCAACCCGGTCGCCGCCCTAGTCAGGCTTTCCTGAGAGGGACATCTGTCATGGCGATCGATGGAAGCGGTACTCTTGATGCCCGGATGGCGGTGGAAGCCCTGCGCAACGGTGTTCCCAACAGGGCTGCGGTTCGGGAGCTGGGCTGCAGTCAGCCGGCTGTCGAGAATCGATTTCTGGAGTTGCTGCAGGCGACAGAGAACCAGGCGGAAGTATCCGGCGGCATGCTTGTTTCCGGGGATTTCGGAACCGGGAAATCGCACCTTCTGGAGCATCTGGAACACCTCGCACTATCTCGGGGATTTGTGTGCAGCAAGGTGTCGATCAGCAAGGAAACGCCGTTCTATGATCTCGGGAAGGTGTTCACGTCTGCCATGGAAAACGGCCGGACACCGGACGGCAGGGGCCGTTTCATCGAAAAGCTCTGTCATGCGATCGACTGGAAGTCCAGTGAATACGGTGATTTTTCCGGGTGGGCCGATCAGGAAGCGTCCCGTGGTGTCCTGAGCCCTCTCCTTCCGGCAAGCCTGAGCGTGTACGAGAAACTTGAAGACAACGCTCTGCGCGCAGATATCGAGTCATTCTGGGCAGGGGAACGAATTGTGATTGGCAAGGTCAAGCGCGGGCTGCGAGAGGTTGGTGAACAGGGTAGCTACAGCTTGCGTGCGCCAGGGGCGGCTGCCCTGATGCCCCAGCGACTGCGGTTCATGGTGGAGTTGATCAAGTGCGCCGGTTACAATGGATGGGTGGTGTTGCTCGACGAGCTTGAACTGATCGGGTCGTACTCGATCTTGCAGCGTGGCCGGGCTTATGCCGAGATGGCCCGCTGGATGGGCCGCGCCCGTGGAGAGATCTACCCTGGCCTTGTCGTGGTGGGAGCCGTCACGTCGGACTTTGCCTCCGCCATCATCAGTCCGGACGGGCAGCGCAAGGACAGGGACTATGTGCCTCCAAGGTTGGAGCAGAATGTACGTTACCGTGACATCTCGAGTCGCGCAGAAACAGGTATGCGTCTGCTTGAGCGCGAGTGCGTGGCACTCGCTGTTCCGGACAACGACTATGTGAAGGCGACCATGGAATCCCTGCGCCACCTCTACCAGCGGGCTTATGGCTGGGAGCCACCGCCATCGCAGACAACAGCAGGGGGTGCCGGGTTCATGGGACGCATGCGCTACAAGGTCCGCGCCGCAATCAATGAATGGGATCTGAGGCGTCTGCATATCGCAGACCTTCCCGACACGGAATTCCTGGCGCACAGCACTTCCTATGGCGAGGACACCACCGTGGAACACGACCCCGGAGACGGGTCGGTGTAGATTTTTCCGAAGGCAGAATTCGTACAGAAGCCGCCGTGCCCATTCCCTTTCGCAACACGGTTCCGGACAACCATCCATCGTCCATTGCCTGGTTGCAGATCATCGTCGACCCGGCGGGTGACGGAGTTCTTGCAGGACTGTTCGAAGCCTCGCCGCAAGGTGAACCACTAGGGTTCGGTTTTGTCCGAATGGCGTACCAGGACGATGACTGGAACGACGCCCTCGTATCCTTGAGTCGTGCTCTCTTCGAGGCCACCACGACTACTCCCGCATTGCTCATTGTCTCCTCGGAAGATGAACCGCCATTCTTTCTCGGGAGCCTCAACCTCGGCATACCCTGTTGCTTCATCATGCCTCCTTCGGGACGCTCGCCGGAGCCCCGAGCCACCGGCGCCCAAGAGTGGTTGCAGTGGGTGACGGATCCACCGGCAACACCTTCTCTTCCCGGTTCACTCATCGACGATATCGTGGATGCGGACGAGCCGTTCGAACCCTTGGAGAGAGTGACGATGGCTCTTCTGGAGGCCTACGCTGACTCCCGGATCCGCACTGCCAACGACATCCAGGGCGTGGTGGCGCTGATGTCGCTCACGCCCCGCGCCATCGACAAGTGGAGAGAGATGTCGCGCCAGCGGGGATTGTCTTCTTCATCTGTGCCGGGCTCGCCAGAAGCGGACGAGCCCGTGCGCGGTCTGGCCGAACGACTGTGGATGGTTCTCGCCCGAAGGGTCCGGTCAGCCCCCGTTGCCCTTCCGGAAGGCGGTCTGAAATGGTCGGGTGAACTGATGCCCTTCCAGCGTCAGGGTGTCGAGACGCTTGTCACGATGGACAGGCTGCTGTTGTCGGATGACATGGGTCTTGGAAAGACCGTCCAGACCATTGCCGCCTTGAGAATACTCAAGGCGAAGGGTGACTTGAGATCGGCTCTCGTGGTTGCCCCTGCCGGTGTTCTGGATCAATGGCGCCGGGAAATCGAACGTTGGGCGCCGGATATCAGCGCCATGATCATACGCGGCTCGGCCGACAACCGCATATGGCAGTGGCGAGCGCGCAAGGATGTGCTTCTCGTGAGTTATGATGTGCTGCGCATGGATGCCGATGTCCTTCGCAACCTGGGACCGGTACGCAGGACGTGGGACGTGGTCGTTCTCGACGAAGCGCAGAAGATCAAGAATCGCAACCCGACGAGCGCTGCGGCGAAAGACCTGCCGAGAGCGCGTTCATGGGCACTGACGGGTACTCCGATCGAGAACAACATCGATGAACTGGCGTCGATCATGGAGTTTGTCGATCACGACGCCGACGACGTTGATGTTCGCCTGTGTCCCGACGCCTCGTTGTTGAAGCGTCACCGCGAACTTCAGCTTCGGCGGCGGAAGGCCGATGTGCTTGTTGACCTGCCTCCCAAGCTGGAGATCAAACTCAGGATCCCGCTCGAACCACAGCAGAGAAAGAGCTACGATCAGGCCGAGCATGACGGTGTTGTCTATCTGAGGTCGCTGGGCAGGGAGGCGACGATCCATCATGTTCTGGAGCTGATCACGCGTCTCAAGCAAATCTGCAATGTCGATCCCAGAACGGGAGCATCCAGCAAGCTCGACGACATCCATGACAGGCTCGGCAAGCTGACCGCGCAGGGGCACAAGGCGCTGATCTTTTCGCAGTACACCGGGAACACATCGGGCGTCGCGGCCGCGGCACATCACCTGCGGGAGTTTCATCCGCTGTGCCTGACCGGCGCGGTGCCCCCTGCCGAACGCATGGATCTCATCGAGAAGTTCAAGGAGAGCGAGCGGCACAAGGCCCTGATCATTTCGTTGCGTGCCGGGGGTGTTGGTCTCAACCTTCAGGAAGCGTCCTACGTGTTTCATCTCGACCGATGGTGGAATCCCGCCGTGGAGCGGCAGGCCGAGGACCGGAGTCACCGCATGGGCCAGACCGTCAAGGTCAATGTGATCAAGTACACCTGCGAAGACACAATCGAGGAGCGCATCGACACCATCCTTCAGCAAAAGCAGGCCTTGTTCGACGATCTGATCGATGACGTGTCGCTCAATCTGTCGACACGTCTCAACCGTGACGAGCTCATGGGCCTGTTCGGACTGGATCAGACAGGTTGAGGTATCGCCTGCGAACCGGAGATTGCTTTGCGAGCTTCGCCGATCGCCGGGAGCCACAGATCAGAACCGATCTTGATGTTCGCCAGGCCTGGCGGATCAGGTGTTCGACAAAGCGGGGGTACATGACGCCATCCTTGGCTGTCGACCGACAAGCGTGGAGACTCTCGGGGAGAGGTAGGGTATGGTGGCTCAGCCGTCAGACGAGCAGTCCTCTGCGGCGTCGCAGTTGTCATCGAAACTGTCGTCGTCGGGGGTCAGCAACGAGAATTTCCGCACGGCCGAGGCGTCAGGGGCCTGGCCATTTTCGTCTCGCGCAGGTGGTGTTCAGCCATCGCTTCTCCGCTTTTCCTGCGACGGATCGATCAGCGTCGCGATGTCCTCGGCCCTTGATCGCCTGTGCTCCTTGAGTGCGCAAACCGGTGCCATGCCGCCCCATGAAGCTGATCGGCCCGAAGCCCTCGACAAGGCGCGATCAGGTGCTGGCCATGATAACCGCGAGGCTCATGGAGCCCGCCTCGAACTCGCCACGGCATGAGGACTGGCCGAGGCGGCGGCGGTGAGAACCTTGGGCGGGGTCCTTGATGCGGGGCTCAGCGAGGACGCGCTCCATGGCGCCATGGACTGGCTCCTGGAGCGCCAGGAGAGGATCGCGCAGTTTCTGCACATCGAGGAGGGCTGCCTGGTGCTCATGACGTGACTTCGGTGCGGAAGGAGGGGAGAACGTGCCCCTCTGGCCAGGGGCGACCGCCCGCGCACCGCAGGCCCGGCAGCCTTCGTCGTCGGCCGAACATCATGACTCCTCGCGCGTCCTTGACCAACACCTCCTTCACACATTCTGCATGGTGACACCGTGACGGCGCGGCCTTCGTCCAAACCTGCTTGGCGACGGCACTCCGGCCGTCACCAAACAGACTCTTGGAGAACCCAGCCGAGATCAGGCCGCTGATGTCCTCCCGGTGCTCGAACGTTTTCGCGCGGTATCTTGTTTTTGACGGACATGGACGGTGCCCTGGTCTTTTCTAATGTCGAACTGGCCCGACTTTTCTACCAGCGTGCTCAGATTGGCGCATCCGTAACTGCGCGGGTCGAAGTCGGGATGCGCGCCCTGAATGCGACTCCCGACGCTGGACAGATTCTCCCATCCGTCGGCATCCGGTTCTCCGATCGCGTCCACTATGATCTTTCTGGCCTTGCTCGGAGGATCCTTTTTCTGTGCCGCGGTCTTGGCCGGTGTCGCTCCAACCTTCTTCTCTTCCGGTTCGGCATCCAGAAGGTTCTCGACATAGATGAAGCGGTTGCAGGCGTTGCGGAAGGCCTCGACTGCCTTGCGCTCGCCGAAGCCATACACTTCAAGGCCTTCCTCGCGCAGACGCTGGGCAAGTCGCGTGAAGTCGCTGTCCGAACTCACCAGCACGACTCCGTCGAGGGTGCGCTTGTACATGAGATCCATGGCATCGATCACCAGCGCTATGTCGGACGCATTCTTGCCCTTCGAGTTGCTGCGCTGCTGATGCTGCAGGATTGCCAGGGACTTGATCGCCCCGTCCCAGCCGGAAAGGCGGCCCGCCGAGAAGTCGCCGTAGATGCGGCGCACGTTGGCCTCGCCCAGTTTGACGATCTCGTCGAAGATCGGTTGGGCGTGTTTCGCGCTGGTGTTGTCCGCATCGATCAGGATGGCGAGGCTCTTCGTTCTGCGGGTTTCGGCCATGGAATCCCCCTGCGGTCGCCCCTTTCCAAGGTGCTCCCGCGTTGCATTTCGGTTCGGGCGATATGGGTCCGACATGCCCGAATTCGTCGGGAACGGTGACAGTACGTCATTCACGGCTGTCCCGAAACATGAAAGCCTGTACCGCAGTGCGGGTCTCGTTTCGGAAGGGAGGACCGCTCCTTGACCCGCTCAACGTCAGGCCTGCAACGTTGCTCCATCGCTCCTTCAGGCCGACGCACTCCTTCCTTGCCGGATTCCCGAACTCGGCAGTCTCGATCGGGTTGGCGCCGATGGCCGCCGACAGCGGCCAGCACCACGGTGCCCGGCGTATCCGTGGCGGACGCAACAAGGCCGTGCGATCTCCCGTTCATGGTCGTGGCGGCGCGCTTCAACGCCGACCTGGCAAGCGTGTTCGAACGCCTCAAGACCGTCGGCAAGGCCCCACAAGGTCGCGATTGTCCCCGTGACACGCAAGCTCATCGTGCTGGTGAACACCTTGCTGCGACAGCAGCGCTAACGGTCGCTTGAAGCACCAGCACGGTCATCGGCGTGACCTGCGAGCGAGCGAAGGCGACACCCTCATGGCTCCTGCCCCTGCCTGGCGGCGCAGTCGTCTTGAGTTGATGACCAGGCTCGGGCGTATCGCACCACTGGACCCCCTGAACATCGACCCCGCCGCGACCAAAATCCTGTATCGCGGGAGCGTAGCCTGCACTTGCTGACACTGCCGAGACAAAGGTACGTCACAGGGCCTCTGCCCGTTTCGGCAATGTCAGATTCCGTCTCTCTATACCGGAACCTGTTCATTGATTGTGAACGAGTGTCTTTTCGTGAACAGATCCGATGGGAACATCCTGTGGTGCCTGGCCGGTCGCCGCAGCATTCTGTCAGTGTCGACTCCCTGTCATTCATCATCAGCACTGCTTCTTCCGACATTCGAACCATCAAGCCGGGGTGGGTCCTCCCGGTCGCCGTGGAAAGATGCGAGGTCTACCACGAGTGATCGGCCGTGAGAGTGAACGTGGTCCAGCCGTCGACGGAAGTGGTGGCGCGTGGCGCATGGCCCGCCTGGCGGAAGGCGTCGAGAACGGAGGCGGACTGGTCTTCGAGGAATCCAGAGAGGATGATGTTGGTAGCGTGGATGGCGGGAGCCATGTCGATGAGGGGGCGTGCCAGGATGTTGGCGACGAGGAGGTCGAAGGGCGCCCTCGAGAAGGCGCTGAAGGCGTGTGCGCAGACGAGGTGGATACGATGGGCGAGGCCGTTCTCAGAGATCTGGCGTTGAGCAAAGGAAAGGGCGAGGGGATCGTTGTCCACGGCGATGACGTCGCAGTCCCAAAGGAGGGCGGCAGCGATCGAGAGAATGGCCGACCCGCATCCCATGTCGAGGACGGTGCGGGGCGCAGTATCGAGAGCGGAGAGGGCCTGGATGCAGCCGGCGGTGCTCGGGTGCTCGCCGGTCCCGAAACCGGCCCCGGCCTTCATGCGGATGAGGCGCGTACAGGAATTCGCCGGGAGGTCGTCATGGACGATGGTGAAGGGCCCGATGACAAGGGGCTCAAAGGAGCGGGCATTCTCCGCGACCCAGTCCCTTGCCGGTAGTTCATGAAGGGACGGTGTGAGGCCGAGGCGTGCCTCGAGGTGTCGGTGTGCGCGTCTGGCCTCCTCGCGGCTGGCGAAGAGGGCCTGGACGTGAGTGCCGAAGAGGGAAAGGGACAGGGGCTCGAACTCGTCGAGGAGGTCGTGTGCCCGCTCGTCTTCCGCCTCGAGCTGCCAGGTCATGCCGGCGTGACGAAGGCTGCCATGATCTTCTTGCGGCCGGCCTTGTCGAAATCGACATCGAGCTTCTCGCCGTCGGTCCTGAGGACCCGGCCATATCCGAATTTCTGATGGAAGATGCGGGTGTTGGGTTGTGGCGGAGCGCTGGCGCCGGGTGTTGAGGGGACGCCCTGGGAAGGGAACTGCTGCTGGCGTTTGGTGAGGGTGCGCGAGAAGTTGCTGTCGGTGACGACGTGCCCGAACTCCGACTGGTGACGGTAGCCGACGAGGGGGGACTCGTCCACATGGACATGTTCGCCCGGAAGTTCGGCAAGGAAGCGTGAGGGAAGGTTGGACATGGTGTGCCTGTATATCCGCCGGGTGGCCGCATGGAAGATGGCAATGCGATGGCGGGCCCGGGTGAGAGCGACGTAGGCAAGCCGGCGTTCCTCCTCGAGCCCCTTGTTGCCGCTTTCCTCGAGGGCCCGTTTGTGGGGAAAGATGTCTTCTTCCCAGCCAGGGAGGATGACGGTGTCGAATTCGAGGCCCTTGGCCGCGTGGAGCGTCATGATGCTGATCATGTCGCCGTCGAAGGCGGCATCCCCGTCCGTGACCAGGCTCACGTGGTCCAGGAAGTCCTCGAGGTTCTCGAAATCGGCCAGCGCGACAACGAGTTCCGTAAGGTTCTCGAGTCTCGCCGGAGCCTGGATGGACTTGTCCTTCTGCCACATCTCCGTGTAGCCCGATTCATCGAGGATGATCTTGGCTGTCTCAGCCGGGGCCGCGCGGCTGGCTTCGGCGCGCCAGCGGTCGATGCTCTCGACGAAGAGGCGCAGGGTGCGTCGCCGCGCCGGTGGCAGAGTCGTGGAGTTGACGACGTGGCGCGCGGCGCCGAGCAGGCTGGTGCGGGTTTCGCGGGCATGGTCACGGAGAGGAAGCAGGGACTTCTCGCCGAGGCCGCGCTTGGGGAGATTTATGATCCTCTGGAATGCGAGGTCGTCGTCGTCCTGACGCACCAGCCGCAGGTAGGCGAGGGCGTCGCGGATCTCCCGGCGTTCGTAGAATCTCAGGCCGCCAATGATGCGGTAGGGCACACCCAGCGTGATGAAGCGCTCCTCGAACTGCCGTGTCTGGTGGCCGGCCCGCACCAGAACCGCCATCTCGTTGAGCGGATGATTCTTCCTGTGGAGATTCTCGACCATGACGCCCACGGCATGGGCTTCGTCCTCGCCACTCCACACGCCGCGGACGACGATGGGTTCCCCGGCATCGTCACCTTCGGGTGTCCACAGGGTCTTGCCGAGCCGGGCGCGGTTGTGGGCAATGAGGTTCGACGCCGCAGCAAGGATGCGTGGTGTCGAGCGGTAGTTGCGCTCAAGGCGCACGACGGTGGCTCCTGGAAAGTCCTTTTCGAACTTGAGGATGTTGCCGACCTCCGCACCACGCCAGCCGTAGATCGACTGGTCGTCATCGCCGACGCAGCAAATGTTGCCCGATCCGCGGGCGAGTAAGCGCAGCCACAGGTACTGGATCGCGTTGGTGTCCTGGTATTCATCGACGAGGATGTAGCGGAACCGCCTGTGCCATGTGTCGAGCACATCCGGGTAGTCGAGGCAGAGGCGGTAGGGCTTGAGCAGCAGGTCTCCGAAGTCAGCGGCGTTGATGGATTCGAGACGCTCCTGATAGGCGCGGTAGAGGGCTTGGCCCTTGCCGTGAGCGAACGCCCCCGATTCTTCTCCGGGCAGCTGATCGGGGTTCCATCCCTTGTCCTTCCATTTCTGGATCAGGAACGAGAGCATGCGAGGGGGCCAGCGCTTGTCATCGATGTTGGCGGCCTCGACGAGTTCGCGCGCCAGGCGAACCTGATCGTCGGTATCGATGATCGTGAACCCCGTCTTCAGACGCACGAGTTCCGCATGGCGACGCAGCATACGCGCGCCGATGCTGTGAAAGGTGCCGATCCACAGACCGGCGGTGGACTGTCCGATGAGAGCACTCACCCGTTCCGACATCTCGCCGGCGGCCTTGTTGGTGAAGGTCACCGCAAGTATCTGGCCAGGCCATGCCCTGCCTGTCTCGATGAGGCGGGCAAGACGCACGGTCAGCACACGGGTCTTCCCGGTACCCGCGCCGGCGAGCACGAGGACAGGCCCGTCAAGGGCCTCGACCGCCTCGCGCTGCGCCTCGTTGAGGTCTTCAAGGAGGGGAGATGGGCAGACATCCTGCATGACGGGCCTCTCCTAACACAGGTTCGCTTTCCTGTTCATGACAAGCATGTGGACAGCCTGGATTCACTGGCAGGCGGATGAGTGCCATGATAACGCCTTCCACGGCGTGCCAGGTTTCTCACCGGACGACTTCGGGTGTGAAGGAGACAGATAAGGTTGCGTATAGTCTTGCTGATGGGGGCGGCCCTCATGGCGGTGGTGCTGGCCGCCGGGGCCGTGTGGGTCCTGACACGCGATCTCGAACGGTACCGTGGCGAGGTTGAGAGACAACTCGAGGCGCTGACCGGGCGTGACGTGACGGTTTCCGGCGACCTGAGCCTGGCGCTCGTCCCCGATCTCAAGGTGGCGCTGAACGACGTCACCATCGGTGACAGGAACGCTCCCTGGCTCCGCTTGCCGGAAGTCCATGCTGTCGTTTCCCTGACATCACTTCTGTCCCTTGATCTTGCTGTCGAGCGGATCAGGGTTGTCAGACCGGTCCTCACAATCGGTGGCCCCGACATGGCCGGTTCTCTCTCTGCTGCGGCGGCGAATTCTCGCTCGGCTGTCCGGATCGATGCCATCGAGATTGTCGATGCCACGGTGACCTGGCACAGTGAGCTCCACGGAACCCGCGTGTTCGAGGGTCTTGATCTTGCCGTTGAGTCCAAGGGGGTGGATGGCCCCTTCGAGATCACCGGCAGTCTTTCGGGACATGTCGGACAATGGACCGTCGACGCTGCCCTTGGGCGGCTGACCCGAAAGTCTCTTCCGGTGAGTTTTGCCATTGTGTCCGACGAGGGCGTCTCGTTGCGGGCAGCGGGGAGCCTCCAGGACTGGAAGAGCGACGCCCGTTTCGCTGGCACCGTGAGACTGGATATCGCGGACCTTGGCAGATTGACGGGACTTGCCGGGGCTCAAACGTTGCCGACATCGTTCGATGCCGTCATGTCGATTGGCGCCGACACGGTCGAAATCAGCGACCTCGCCTTGCAGCTCGATGACTCGGTTGCCTTCGGCGCCATCGAATCGTCGCCAGGCGAGCTGGCAGTCCACATGACCTCCAGCAGGCTTGATCTTGATCGTCTTGTGGCGTTGGCTCGGGAGATTCAGAGTGACCACCCTGCGTTCGCCTGGTTGCGCCAGCGTCACGTCGCCTTGGATGTCACGGTCGAACATGCCCTCTATCGGAATCAGGCGGCACGACAGGTCGAAGTGGTGGCGTCCGCCGCTGACGGCACGATTGACATCGAGCGTGCCGCAGCGCTCCTGCCGGGCAACACGCACGCCACGGTGACCGGTGTTGTCAGCATCAAGGGTGATGTGCCAATCTTTCGTGGGCCGATTGACATCACATCGAGCGATCTCAGGAATGCGCTCGCATGGCTCGGGATGGACGTGGAGAGTGTTCCGAGGGACCGGTTGAGGACCGCTCGATTGTCGGCGCACTGTGAGGCGACGCCAAGTTCCGCTGTCCTGTCCGGCATGGATCTTGTTCTCGATTCATCGCGTGTGACCGGGACACTCATCGGTCTCTTCACTGACAAGAGGAGTTTCATTGCCGATCTCGGCATCGATGAACTGGCGCTCGACGCCTATCTTCCCGTCGGCCTGGTGGGCACCTTTCCGGAGATGGATTGGACCGGGTTCGACATCGATGTCAGGAGCGAGGTCGGAACACTGGTCATGGGCGATGTTGTCGCCGCCGGGGTGTCTGTCGATGGCGCCCTGAACCAGGGCGCCCTGGAGTTTCGACGCCTCGAGGCACGCGATGTCTGGGGTGCTGCAGTCAGGGCAACCGGGACGATTGAACCGGTTCGCCGGGCCTTGGCGTTCGACGTCGAGATCGGGACGGCGGACGTGGACGCCGTCGTGCGCGGGGCCGACATCGAATCGCCGGTCGATCTGCAGCGCTTGGGGAACGTGGACCTGACTCTTGCCGTGCGTGGGACGTTCGAGAGCGTCGACCTCGAGGGTTCGCTGACGACCGCTGTTGCGGACTTCGCCGTCGAAGGCCACCTCAATCAACCGCTCGCCGACCCGTCGTTTCGAGGCGCCATTGACGTCGAAGGGGCGAGTCTCGCGGCTGCGGCGAGTCTTGCCGGGCTCGACCTGCCCGGAAGTGAGGGTGATGCCTTCACGCTCTCCACCGATGTCAACTGGACACCCCTCGAAATGAACCTTGCCGTTGCCGCCGATACCCTTGGTGCCGCGTTCGACGTCCATGGCCGTCTGCGGAACGGAGTTCTTGAAGAAGGAAGAGCTGTTCTCAGACATGCCGATCCCGGTGACCTGATGGACCGCGTGGGCCTCGCCGTGAGTGCGGACCTGGAAGGGCCGCTCGATGTCGCCGTCAAGGCCGCCGGGTCGCTCGAGGAAGGACGTGTCGTGTTTGAGCGGGTCACCATGGGGCCCTCTTCGTTCGAGGGTGCGGCCGAGTGGTCGGCATCCGCCGTCCGGCCGGTGGTCAACCTTCTTCTCGATGCGGACACGATCAAGCTCGATGTCCTGGCCGGCCCGCTTGTCGAGGCCATCGGTGAGGTGGATGGACGCGTCGACCTTGCTGCGGATCACCTCGTCGTCGGCGGCTTGGCGCTCGATGACGTTCTCCTGCGCTCCGGGGCCGAGGACGGCCTCCTTCATCTCGAGACCCTGTCGGGATCGCTCTTCGGCGGAACCGTTCTGGTTTCCGGCACCGTCCGTCACGGTCTGCCCCACGAGGTGACCTACTCCCTTGCCTTCGAGGACGTTGAACTCCGGGAGATATTCTCTGCCATGGCGGAGCGGGACACGCTCTCCGGCCGCCTTCTCCTCGCGGTCGACGGGACGGCGCGGGGGCTGAAGGGCGACGATCTCCTGCAGAGCCTTGCCGGTGAGGGACGGTTTTCGCTCCAGCGTGGCGCGGTGGAGGGTTTCGATTTTCAGGCGATGGCGGGTCTGCTGGCCGCCGGTGGGGAGAGTGCCGAAATCGCAGAAGGGATTTCGCGTTCCACCGGTGAGGGCACGTCCGGCATCATCACGGCTGACGCGTCCCTTTCCATGTCGAAGGGTGTCATCCGCTCCGATGATCTCTCCGTCATCTTCAATGGCGCCGAAGGCGTCTATGAGCTTGAGGTCGATCTGCCGCGCCGCTGGGTCAGTCTTGCCGGGTCGGTGCAGTTGACCGGCAGCGTCGGTCTCCCGGAGGTCTCCATGATCGTCGCCGGCCCCCTCGACGAAACCGATCTTGTCGTCGACACCAGACGGCTGGAGACGCATCTCGTCAGCGAACCCGTTCTCCTGCCGAAAGAAGAGCCGCCCACTCCATCCGATGAGCCGGCAGCGGCTGAACCCGGCGTGCCGGAGAGTGAAACTCTCGTCATTGAGCCGGAAGAGGATGGCGGTTCACTCCTTCTCTGGGTCCTGGAGGAGGAGGGGACTCCGGAATCGCCTCCGCCTGTGTCGGGCGAAGACGATGAGGGTACGGTGGACGTTCCGGGGAACGAGGAAAGCGGCAGCATCCTGCGCCTGCTTGACTGAGAGCAGCTTGCCCGACATCGGCCGGCTGGATACGGGAATCAGGTTGCACGGGATGGCGGCACGAAGACATGGGTTTTGGCCTGCGCCCGATTCGACCAGATACGACGACGTTCATGGCAGTTCGGGAGCACGGTTGCAACATGACAGAATGACGTGTGCGGATTCCGATTTGCATGCCCGAAGAGAACCCGGTGAGCGTTGGACAGTTCTGCCTCACGCGACATCATGAAGTGTTGCGTAGACCTCGGCATGACGATGCTGCCGCTCATCCATCAGTTGTTGTTTCAGGTGTCGGGCGCGAGACACGGCTCGGATGCCGTGACGCGGCGGTATCCGACGGGCGCCGTGCCGCCGGGAAGGTGCTCGGCTCCGCCTCTCCTACCAGTTGAGGGCGCCGCGCAGCATGAGGCTGTCTTCGCTGACCGGCCCCGGCCGGTGCGCGCCCTCGAGGCCGAGGGAGAGTCCCGCGCCCATGCGGTAGCGGGCGCCGAGCCGCAGGGTGCGCCCGCCGGTCTCCGCCAGGCTCAAGCCCGCCCAGGGGGTGAGCACCACGAGAGGCCCCGGACCGGCGAGGCCGAAGCCGTGGCCCGCCTCCGCCTCCAGGCGGCCCTCTGCCGATGTCGTGTCGGAGACGGCCGCGGGCAGGCCGTGGTCGAACAGTTCTCCCAGATCACTCTCCGTGCGCCCGTGCGCGGGACCGAAGGCGAGGAAGGTTCCAAGCCCGTCGGCCCCGGGGTCGAGGCGCACCAGGGCGCTCACACCCCACTCGTCACGGTCCGCCTCGTGGGCCGCCAGGAGCCGCGTGCGCAGCTCCGCCGTCAGACCCTCCGCCGGGTCCCGCCATGTCACGCTCGCCCCGGCCTCGAGGCCCGCCCCCTCGGCGGCGTCGCCCGCGTCATGGCGCACCCCCGCCTCCAGGGCCGGGGTCAGCGTCGCACCGCTTGCCAGCGCATGCTCGTGCGACCCCTCCAGCAGCAGCCGCAGGCGGGTCGTCCTCGCCGTCAGTCCCGCCAGGCCGTCATCGGCCTCCGTGCGCAGGCGCGCCAGCGCGCCCTCGCCCTTGACCGCAAGGCGCGTCATGCCGCCCTCGATGAGGTCCGCATGCTCGATGAGGACGCTGCGGGCGCCCGCCGCCGCGCTCCACTGCGCCAGGTCCGTGCTGCGCACCGGCGCCCCCTCCTCGGCAATCCGCACCTCGCCGGTCCCGTAGCCGAGGCTCGCCCACAGGGTCGAGCCGTCCGCCAGCAACCACGCCGCATAGGGATGCACCGACGTGATCGTGGTCTCGTGGACGCCCTTCACCTGGTCCGTCTGCGTGTCCAGCTCGCCCCGCACATGGGAGAGCGCCGCCCCGGCCAGAAGGTCGGGGCGCAGGCGCACGTCCGCCCCCAGCTGCGCCGACCACAGGCCGCCGTCCCACGACACGCCGCCTTGCGAACCCGACAGCGACAGCCACGCGCCCCGGCCCCACACGGCCAGCGGCGGCGCGGAGGCCTCGCCCTCGGCGCCCGCCGCCAGGGTGAAGGAGGCGCCGTCCAGCACCTCGGCCATGCTCGGGCCGGGCTCCTCCGGGTGCGGCGACGCCCACGCGTCCTCCACCGGTGACGGCAGGGCGCCGAACTGCACCGTGCCGCCCCCCTCGCCGGAGGCCACCGCCTCGATGCGACCCGTCACCGCCCCCAGGGTCTGCGACATCGCCGCCGCCGCCACGTGCGGCAGCACCGCCGCATTCACCCGGTTCGACCTTGCCATGGACCCCGCCGCCCGGTCGCGCAGAACGCCAAGCGCCGTGGCGTCGTTCCCCACCACGTAGTCCGCCGCATCGTTCAGCGTGATGCGGTAGGCTTCCGCGCCTTCCGCATCCGCATCGGCCGCCGTCGGGATCGTCACCACGCCCGTTCGCCGCCCCGCGGCGCCGAACACCGCATCGAACGAACGCGGACCCAGACCGCCCGGAACGTCACCGGCATCGAAGCCGCCGCCGTCCCGGGACGCCAGGGTCAGGCTCACCCGCAGACTGCCCGTCAGCGCCCGGTCGGCGCTCACCACGAGGCGGATGGCCTCGCCCTCGGTCACCGCCGCCGGATCCTGCGCCAGGGTCAGCACCGGCAAGAGCGTCGTGTCCGTCACCGTCACCGCCACCGAATCGATGGTCACCGAAGCGTAGCCCCCGCCGCTCGCACCATGGGTCAGCGTCGCCGTGTCGTCGGTCGTGTCCTCGTCACGGGCCGCGCGCACCGTCACCCGTTGCGCCGTGTCCCAGTTGGCCGTGGTGAAGGTCAGGCTCGCCGGTTCCACCGTCACCTCGCCCGAAGCGCCGCCCACCGTCACCGTGACCTCGCCCGAGGGTTCCGTGTCCAGCACCACCGTGTAGGCCGCACTGCTCCCCTCCGCCACCGTCAGCGCGGTCGGTGTCACCGTCACGCTTGCGTCTGCGGTGGGCGTCGTGCCGCCTCCGCCACCGCCACCGCCGCCTCCGCCGGGCGCCACCGGCGCCGCCGGCGTCGCCGTCACCGGCGCATCCGGACCGGCGCCGTTGCCGGCCCCGTTCACCGCGCGCACCTCGAACTGGTAGGCAGTGCCGTTCGTCAGACCGCTCACCTCGTAGCTGGTGGTGCCCGCAGCGGAGCCGGGAATGTCCTCCCACGCGCCCCAGTCGTCGCTGCCGGCCTTCCGCCGCACCTGCCACTTGGTGATGGTCGGATTGTCCGGGTCGGTCCAGCTCAGCGTCACCGAAGCGTTGCCCGCCGCGCCGGCAAGGCCGGCCGGCTTCCCGGGCGCCACATCCTTCTCCGCCACGCTCACCACCACAGAGGCGATGGTCACCGAGGCGTAGCCGCCGCCAGACGCGCTGTGGGTCAGCGTTACGGCGGCGTCCGTCGTCGTGTCCGTGTCCGTGCCTGCGTTCACCGTCACCGTCTGCGGCTGGTTCCAGTTGGCTCTGGTGAAGGTCAGCGACGCGCCCGTCACCGTCACGTCCCCCGACGCGCCCGCCACCGTGATCGTCACATCCGATGTCGGCGGCGTGTTCAGCCGCATCGTGTACGTCCTGCTGCCGCCTTCCGCCACCGTCAGCGCCGCCGTCGACACCGTCACCCCCGGCGTATCGGCCACCGTCACGTCCACCGTGCCCGCGTCGGGAATCGCATCCGCAGAAGCTCCCGTCAGACGGAAGGCGTGGTTGATCACCGCCGTGCCGTTCGCCACCCCGGTCACCGTCACCGTCCGCGCCGTGCTGTAGTTGCTGGTGGTGAAGGTCAGGCTCGCCGGACTGACCCGCGCCGCCGCCGTGTCGTCGCTCGTCACCCGCAGTGTCCCCGCATAGGCCTTCGTCAGCGCCACCGTGTAGGTCGCCGTGGAACCGGGCGCCACCGTCACCGGCGTCCCGGTCAGCGTGAGCGCCGCCGTGGTGTCGTCCTTGAAGGTCACCGTACGGATGTTCGACCAGGGACCCTGAAGGTTCCCCGTTCCCCCGGCGACCCCCGCCATGCGATAGCCCGTCGCCCGAACCCGGACCTCGACCGATGCCCCGTCAGGATAGTTCAGCAGAAGCCGATTGTTGCGAGAGCCCGGATTCTGTCTGGCACTCGCCTGGTTGAGACTGTGATCCGTCCAGGTGCTTGCCCCCTTCAGCCGGGTCTGCGCTCTCCACCAATGGAACTTGGCCGCGTCTTTCACATAGTCGTCCGCATCCGATAACTCGTTCGAGCCGCCGGCATGGGTCCAGGTCAGGTCGATCTGCCCGTTCGTCGTCGAAGTCGCCGCCGTCAGCACCGGGGCCGCCGGATCGGTCTTCGCCGTCACCTGATCCGACCACACCGACTGCTCCCCGGGACGGACCGCCGCGAACAGGCGGAACGTGTAGTCCGTGCCCTTCGTCAGACCCGTCACCCGGACGCTCGTCCTGCTTGCGCCCGTGAGCGTCGTGGTCGTGCTCCAGCCGCCCGTGCTCTTGTACTGATAGCCCCAGCTCGTGATCGGAATGCCCGTCAAGGCGCTCCAGCTCAGGGTGACCGAGGCATCGCCCCCTGCCGCCGTCAGAACCGGCTTGGGAACCGTATTCGTCGGCGTCGCCTTCACCTGGTCCGACCACACCGACTGCACCCCGGGACTGACTGCCGCAAACAGCCGGAACGTGTATTCCGTGCCGATCGTCAGTCCCGTCACCGTGGTGCTCGTCGTGCTGGCGCCCGTGACCGTCCGGGTCCTGATCCAGCTGCCGCCCGCGGGCTTGTACTGATAGCCCCAGCTCGCTACCGTCACACCCGACAGCGCGCTCCAGCTCAGGGTGACCCTGGCGTAACCCGCTTCGGCGCTCAGCACCGGCTTGGGAACCGCCGCCGACGCCGACGGCGTCGCCTCCACCACCGCCGACGCGGCGCCGTTGCCGCCGCTGTTCCGCGCCCGGATGCGGAAGCGGTACTCGCTGTCGTTCGTCAGACCCGTCACCGTGTAGCTCACCGTGTCGGCGTCCGAACCGGGAATCGCGGTCCAACTGCCCCAGGCGGCGGTCCCCTTCCTCTGCTGCACCCGATACCGCGTGATCGAATCGTCGTCCGGATCGGTCCACGTCAGCTTCACCTGCGCGTTGCCCGCCTCCGCCGACAGGCCCGCCGGTGCGGCTGGAACGGAAGCGGTCGTGCCGTCGTTCAGCGTGCCGTCGGCGGTCGCATCGGTGCCGACCTTGTAGGTGCCGGCACCGCCTTCCAGCGTGATGCGGTAGGTCTCCGCGCCCTCCACAGTCGAATCGGTGCTGGTCGGGATGGTCACCGTGCCCGTCGTGCTGGCAGTGTTGCCAAAAGCCACGATGAAGGCGCGCGGGCCCAGCGTGCCGGTAATGTCGTCCGCATCGAAACCGCTCGAACCACGGTCCGACAGCACCATGCTCACCGTCAGGTCCCCCGTCTGCGCCTTGTCGGAGGTCACCGTCAGGCTGATCGCCGTCCCCTCGGTCACCGCCGCCGGGTCGGTCAGAAGCTGCAGGATCGGCGTCGTGTCCGTCACCGTCACGTCCACATCGTCGATGTCGAGCGAGGCGCCGTAGTCCGTGTCGGTGCTCGACGCCGCGTGCGTCAGCGTCGCCGTGTCGTCCAGCGTGTCGTCGTCGGCTGCGGCACGCACCGTGATCGTCTGCGCGGTGCTGAAGTTGCTTGGCGTGAAGGTCAACGGTGAACCCGCCACCGTCACCTCGCCCGATGCGCCGCCCACCGTGATCGTCACGTTCGCCGAGGGCGCCTTGTCCAGCTTCACCGTGTAGGTCTCGCTGCTCCCCTCTTCCACCGTCAGCGATGTCGGCGAGATCGTCACCCCGGCGGTGGCAGCGGCCGTGGTCGTGCCGGTGGCTTTTGCGCGGGAGCCTGGAGGACATGACGCAGTAGGATCGGGATTGAAAGGATGCGTTGCTTGAAGAGCGATCTCGTATTCGGTGCCGGCCTCCAGGCCGGTCAGCGTGTGGCTGGTCGCGGCGGCATTCGAGATCGTGACAGAGGTCGAACTGCCCCCGGTCTTCTTGTAAGACAATTCCCAGCCGTTGCGGAGTACATCGGTCGGCGCCGTCCAGGTGACGGCAAACCCGTCCGAACGCGGCGCAAGGCTCAGGTTCGTCGGTGCTCCCACGCCAGGGCAGCTGTCCGCAGGCGTCGCCGTCACCCAGCCCGTGGCGGCGCCGTCGCCGGAGGCGTTCACCGCACGGATCATGAAACTGTATTCGCTGCCATTGTCCAGGCCCGTCACCATGTGCCTCACGGTGTTCGCGCCCGAACCCGTCATGGTACCCCAGGTGGCGCTGGCCTTTGACGGCGTCTTGGCGTAGCGCAGCTTGTAGCCGGTGATCGTGCCAGTCGGCTTGGTCCACGTCAGCAACACCTGCGCGGGGCCGCCGGGCGTCGCCGTCAGACCCGTCGGGGCGGCGGGCGTCGTGGTCGTGGCCGCCGTCGGCGTAGCTGACGCCCCGTTCGAGTACCCTCCCCCACTAGCGAAGACGGAAAAGTTGAGACCGGTACCTTCTGCCCTTGCCACCTGGAAGGTATAGGAGGTGCCGGCGGTCAACCCTGTGACCGTGTGGGCTCTGATGGTGGCGCCGCCCGGTATATCGATCCAGTCGCCGTAACCTCCTCCGGTGACCCCCTGTCGGTAGACCCAATATCCAAATCCAGTGTTGCCGGTACGAGTCCAGGTGAGTGTGACACTGCCGACACCCGCGGTTGCCGTGAGCGCCGGCTTCTCCTGCGCCTGTGCGTCCTGGGGCGCGAGGGCGGCGGCCAGCGTGATGAGGAAGAGGGCAGCGAGTTCCGCGCTCAGGCGGCGGACGGTTCTCCCGAGGGCGCCCACCGGCTCAGCCCCGCGCCCTAACTCTTGAGCGGGGGGGGGGGTACAAAGTTCTGGGGTTCGCGCGTGCGTGAGGCGCTCACGCTCCGTCCGAAAAGCCGCAGGCCATGCATCCCGATATCGTAAGGCGTCTGCGTCATGACCTCATCCTCCCGTCACGAAATCCGGGCCGCCGCGCCCGCACGACCGCAGCGAACCCATCAGTGCAATCCGTAAAGCATATGAAAGATGGCCGCAACACACGCGCCGCGCTCGACAGCACCGGGACCGGCTGCCGGGCCGCACACCGCGTCGGTCGCCCCCGTCATCTCCTGCCGTCCGGTCGGCTCATCGTCGAGCAGGCACTTGGGTTCCGCGGTCACGTCCGAATCCTCCAGTGCGGGACCGGCGCGATTCGACACGCCGAACAGCGCCAGGCCCGAGCTCGCCGGGCCACGATGTCCTTACCCCTGCGCCGTCAGGACGACCCATGATCGCTAGGAGCGAGCAGTCGTTCACGACGTTCATCCGGGAACACGTTGGCAACATGGCGCAATGCAGCGGCAAGGACCTTGGTCGTGGCGGGGACATTGCGAGCTCTCACAGGCAGGGGGAGCCAGACAAGGCGCCGGGGCTTCGGTGGCGCATTGCGTATTTGACATTGATTATCATTCGCAAACGACTTGACATGCGGCTGGTGGTGCGCCACAGAGGGGCTAGTGATAATCATTCGCAAGAAAAGGGGAACACGATGTCCGTGCGAATTGTTGCGCTCACTCTCGTCTCCCTGTCGCTGCAGGCAGCGGCGGACGGTGAGGTCAACCTCTATACGGCACGCCACTACGATGCCGATACCCAGCTCTATGAAGCCTTCCACGAGGCCACCGGAGTCACCGTCAATGTCATCGAGGACAAGGCCGGCGCCCTGATGGAGAGGATGAGGATCGAAGGCAGGAACAGTCCCGTTGACGTCTTCATGACGGCCGATGCCTCGAACCTGATGTCCGCCTCCCTCAACGGACTACTCCAGGGCGTCTCCTCGACCGAGCTGGAATCCCGGATACCCGCCTCCCTGCGCCATCCCGATGGCGAGTGGTTTGCCTTCACCAGGCGCGCCCGCGTGATCATGGTGAAGAGCGACTTCGATTCGACAGGCCTCGAACGCTATGAGGATCTGGCGGATCCGCGGTTTGACGATGCCATCTGCATTCGCTCATCCGGGAACATCTACAACCAGTCTCTGGTGGCCTCGCTCATCGTCGCCAATGGCGAGGACGACACCGCGCAATGGGTGAGGGGGCTGGTGGCCAACATGGCGCGTGAACCGGAATCCAACGATACAGGCCAGATCAGGGCGGTGGCCGCCGGCCAGTGCGAGATCGCCGTCGCCAACACCTACTACCTGGCACGTCTTGCGAGATCCGACGATCCGGCCAGTCGGAACATCGCCGATGCCATCCGCGTCGTCATGCCGAACCAGGGTGACCGCGGGGTCCACGTCAACATTTCAGGGGCCGGTGTGGCCGCCCACGCCCCCAACCGCGACAACGCCATCGCCTTCCTGGAGTTTCTGGCCAGCGACATGGCCCAGCAGGTCTTCGCCGACAGCAACAACGAATGGCCGGTGGTCGACGGCATCACCCATGCGGATGTGCTCGATGCTCTCTACGGGGACTTCGTCGCCGACGACATCGATGCGGCGGTGTTCGGAGCCAACCGCGCCCGCGCTCTCGAGATCATGGAAGAGAACGGCTGGAAGTAGGACCTCCGGACACAACCGGTCACGGCCGGGATCCCGGCCGTGACCGGGCGATCCTCCCGGAGAGCAGGATGACGGGGAGAACCCCCGCCAGCACGATGGCCAGCGCCGCCGTCGAGGCCTCGGCCAGCCGTTCGTCCGCCGCCAGCCGCCACGTCCTGGTGGCCAGGGTCTCGAAGTTGAAGGGGCGCACCAGCAAGGTGGCCGGCAGTTCCTTGAGGACATCGACGAAGACCAGCAGGCCTCCGGTGAGGAGGCTGCCCCGCAACAGCGGCGCATGAACCGCGGTCAGGGTGGAGAAGGGGCTGCGGCCCAGCGATCTCGAGGCGCCGTCCATCGCCGGCGTCACCCTGGCCAGCCCCGCATCGGTACTGTGGTAGGCAACCGCGATGAATCGCACGACGTAGGCGAGAAGCAGCGCGGCGATCGAGCCGGTCAGCAGCAGTCCTGTCGACACCCCGAACGCCGCCTTCATGAAGGCATCGAGACGATTGTCGAACCAGGCAAGGGGAACCAGGACCCCGACTGCGATGACCGATCCCGGGATGGCATAGCCCATGGAGGCGATCCGTGCGGCGCCGATCGTCAACGGTCCTGCCGCGAGGCGTGCCGCGTAACCCAGGGTCACGGCCGCGGCAACGGCCAGGAGGGCGGCCAGTCCGGCCACCTGGATCGAGTTGCCGGCGTAGGTCATGAACGCCGCGAAGGGCATCGGGTCACCTGAGGCAAAGGAGAGGTCAAGAAGAAGACAGGCCGGAACCGCGAATCCCAGCACGACCGGCGCCGTGGTGGCAAGGAAGGCGGCCCAGGCCCTGATTCCGCCGAGGGCAAAGCGCGGCAACGGTTGGAAGCGGCCCGTCCCGGTCGCATACCGGGCCCGTCCCCGGGAGCCCTTCTCCAGGAGAATCACGACCAGGACGAAGAGGAGCAGGATGTTGGCTAGCTGTGCCGCGCCTTCGGGCGAACCCCTGATGAACCATGTCCGGTAGATGCCGGTGGTGAATGTCTGGACCCCGAAGAACTCGACGGTTCCGAAGTCGGCAAGCGTCTCCATGAGCGCCAGAGCAAGGCCGGCGGCAATGGCGGGGCGGGCCATGGGCAGGGCAACACGGGCGAATGCGGACCAGGGGCCGAGCCCCAGGGACCGGGCGACACCGAGAGCCTGGACCGACTGTGACAGGAACGCGTTGCGCCCCAGGAGATAGACATACGGGTAGAGCACCAGCGACAGCATGGCGATGGCGCCCGCTGTGGAGCGAATCTCC
Organism: Alphaproteobacteria bacterium; assembly: GCA_964291265.2. Classification (GTDB taxonomy): domain Bacteria; phylum Pseudomonadota; class Alphaproteobacteria; order SP197; family SP197; genus SP197. Next base: position 3,922,387 of record OZ219747.1, on the reverse strand, counting down.
GGGAACCAGTAGTCACGGCGCCCCCAGCCGGTCAGGTCGCGCAGGAGAGTCTGCACCGGCCCGGCGAATTCCAGGAAGTCGGTGTAGGCGTAGGCGATGACATAGGCCGGAGCGGCGAAGGGCAGCAGGAGCAGCCATTCCATGTGACGCCGTCCCGGAAACTCGCACATGGTGACGAGCCACGCGGTCCCGGTTCCGATGATCCCGGCAACCACGGCCACTCCGGCCAGCAGCACCACGGTGTTGACGACATAGACCGAGAGAATGCGATCGATGAGACCGGTCCACACGACACCGCTGCCGGTGAAGAGATTCGACACCACGGCAAGGATGGGAAGGGAGATGACGACGGCAATGAAGAGCGCCGCCGCCGGAAAGAGCTGCCACCAGCCGGAAGCGGGTCGCATCCGTGTGCCCGGAAGGTTCACGCCTTCGAGGGGCTGACCATGCGGCGGGGTCTCACCCAGGCATCGAAGTCCTCGCCCGTGACGAGACCAAGCGAGACGGCCGCCTCCTTCAGGGTCGTGCCCTCGGCGTGCGCCTTCTTGGCGATGCGCGCCGCATTGTCATAGCCGATGTGGGGATTGAGTGCCGTCACAAGCATGAGCGAGCGTTGCATCGTCTCCTCGATGCGGGCCCGGTCCGCGATGATGCCGGCAACGCAGCGATCCGTGAAACTCGCGGCCGCATCACCGAGAAGACGGGCGGAACGCAGCACGTTGAAGACCATCACGGGCTTGAAGACATTGAGTTCGAGGTGCCCCTGGGCACCGGCCACCGTGACCGCCGTGTGGTTGCCCATGACCTCGGCGCAGACCATGGTCAGCGCCTCGCACTGGGTCGGGTTGACCTTGCCCGGCATGATCGAGCTGCCCGGTTCGTTGGCCGGCAGCACAAGTTCGCCGATGCCGCTGCGCGGCCCGGAGCCCAGCAGCCGGATATCATTCGCGATCTTGTTGAGGCTGACGGCGACAACGTTGAGAGCTCCGGACACCTCCACCATGGCATCATGGCTCGCCAGAGCCTCGAACTTGTTGGCTGCCGTCACGAAGGGAAGGCCGGTCATCGCGACCAGGCGTTCAGCGAAGGCGATGTCGAACCCCTCGGGACTGTTGAGTCCCGTGCCGACCGCCGTTCCCCCCATGGCGAGCTGCATCAGTCGCGGCATCGTTCCCTCGAGCCGCTCGATGCCGAGTTCCACCTGCCGGGCGTATCCGGAAAATTCCTGACCCAGGGTCAAAGGCGTCGCATCCTGAAGATGCGTCCGGCCGATCTTGACGATGTCGGAGTATTCCTTCGCCTTGGCCTCCAGTGTGGCGTGAAGCCGCCGAAGTGATCCAAGAAGCCGCCGCTCAACCTCCATGGCCACGGCGATGTGCATCGCCGTCGGGAAGCTGTCATTGGATGACTGGCCCATGTTGACATGGTCGTTGGGGTGCACCGGGTCCTTGGAACCGAGAGCGCCGCCCAGGATCTCGATGGCCCGGTTGGCGATCACCTCGTTGACGTTCATGTTGGTCTGGGTGCCCGATCCGGTCTGCCAGACAACGAGAGGAAAGTGGTCCTCCAGATGTCCTTCGATGACCTCGTCGGCGGCGGCGATGATCGCCTCGGCGAGATTGTCCGGGAGCCGGCCTGCGGTCCGGTTGATGTCTGCTGCCGCCTTCTTGACGTAGCCGAAGGCCTCGATCACCTGCGAGGGCATGCGCTCGGACGGTCCCCCGATGGGGAAATTGCCAAGCGATCTCTGGGTCTGGGCGCCCCAGTAGCGATCACCGGGAACGCTGATCTCCCCGAGAGAATCGGTTTCTGTACGCAGATCGGCCATGAGCTCAAGGTTCCCTGTCAGGGCAGGCCTTCCTTACCACACTGTGCCTCGTCCTTGCGAACGATTCTCAATCGTGGATTGCAACTTCACTTCTTGCGGAAGGCATCGAGGGAGACGATGGTGCCATCGCCTTCGGGTGGCTCAGGCTCTTCCTCGGCGGCCGGTTCCCCCACGCCCGCCTTGAAGTTCAGGCCGAACTTGACGCTTGGGTCGACGAACGAGGTGACCGCGGTCCAGGGAACACCGAGTTCGTGGGGCATTCGATCAAAGGAAAGACCGATGGAGAAACCTTCTTCGTCGACTTCGAGATTCCAGAACTGGTTCTGGATGACGATCGTGATGTCTTCGGGATAGCGGGCCTTCAGGGCCTTGGCCATCCTGACGCCGGGGTGGTCGGTACGGAAAGTGATGTAGAAGTGGTGCTCACCGGGCAAGCCGTCACGCGCGGCAATCTCAAGGGCGCGGGCCACGACGCTGCGCAGGGCGCCGTCAACCAGAAGTCCATAGTGGATGGATTCTCTCATCGCTCGTTCGGACCGTCAGGGAATGACATGACGGAGGGCTTCTGTTGCCCGGTGCCCTCCAAACCGCGCTTGTCGCTCAAGCGGCGACAGCGAACGCCTCGTTGTCGTTGGCGTTTGTGTGATTGACCCGATAACGGCGGTATCATGCCGGGCGAAAATCGCACCTTTGCCACGCACGTCGATCCTGGTTCGCCCCCATGGGTTGATGGTGGAGGCGGCGGGTACTGCCCCCGCGTCCGCAACGTCTATTCCGAACGACATTTATCGCCATAGCCCGGCGCACCGGGCAACCCGTCATATAGTCGTACCGCCGCCGCCATGCAACCCTTTTTCCGCAGCATCACGGCACCCAGGCTTCTCCGGCCATCACCGCCGCACCGACAGCCCGGGATGGCAGCCGGTCTTGTCGAGTCATGACAAACATGACGCAGCAGCGGTTGTCGTTCCTGGTGCTGCACACGCTCTGACCGGCCCCGGAACCCGACGAGGTGTCTTGCGGCGGTTCTGATGAAGCGGGTCTGAACATGTGATCTGACTGCCGGGATCGAGACCATGCTTGAGGTCGCCATGGCCGCCAAGGTGGGCGACGTGCACGGCCTCGCCGAACCTTCCTGAGCAGGGAGGCCGAGTTCGCGGTCCGCGAGCATGCGAGGGAACTCGGTCGACTGCAGGGGATGCGCCGCCCGCACGTTGACCGCGACGTTGCCCATGAGCGGCTGACCGGTGTAGCGGTCGAAGCCGTCGTCGACGCAGAGCAAGTGGCCGCGATGTGCGCCCCACTCGCGGACCTGTTCGTCAGGCAGGTGGCCTCAACATCGGAACCATGGAGACGACGCCGGCTCCAGGAACTGCATCACGGTGCCGATGAGGAGAGTGACAACCCTTGTCTCGAAGGCCGGAGACGGCCCTGCCAACGTCCATGCAGCGCCTGGGCTTGCCGGCTGGTCAATGGCGCTTGCATCGAACGCCGACGGCGTTCTGACCGCCTCCATGCAGGCAAGTGCGACGGCACGGTCGCGGGGATCACCATGCTGCAGGCGCCCCGACAGAGCGCAACCGGACGCGGTCCGCGTCTGGCCACGATCTCGCTCGCTCGCTCGGTGATTCCCTCGACCGCATGGCAGAACGGGCTCGAGCGATAGGTCCCGTCAGGCTTGGGCTTCCGGCTGTGGAGCAGCCTCGTTGGTAGTTCCACTATGCCGCCCCTGATGCGGCAGAAGGATCGCCACGGATCTGGGGCGGGCGTCGGTTCTCGAATTCCACCTGAACGCCGCGGCCATTGTCGCAGAAACGGCACGTCACGGGTCTCGTGGTTCTCAGTGAATGCCCACCGGGCGATGACTGTCATCGAATCGGAACGCTCCCAGACCTCCTGTGCCACCGGCTCGTGGCGGATCGCGAAAGAAAACGGTTCCGCGATGATCATCGGGATTGCCGGCGCGAACGTCAGTTGTGGGATCAGGGGGGACGCCTCGGTCGAGGCAGCCGTCAAGGGGGCGTTGTCGTCGGTGGCCGCCTCGTGTATGCCCCTGGCATGAGCATCACGCGAGCACAGGCGCGGGAGATCGAGGCACAGCGGTCCCGTTGCGAAACGACGCGGCGGGTGGTGTCGCCGGGGCTGGAAGACTTGCTCTACGAGCCGATCGAGGTGCTCGATCACGGATTCCTGCGTGTCATCGACTACCTCGGAGACGACAGCGCCATCGTCCAGGCGGCGCGGGTGTCCTACGGCACCGGCACGCGCTCGGTGCGCGGCGATGCGGGGCTCATCGCCTACCTCATGCAACACCGCCACACCACACCCTTCGAGATGTGCGAGATCAAGTACCACGTCAGGCTGCCGGTGTTCGTGGCCCGCCAGTGGATTCGCCACCGTACGGCCAGCGTCAACGAGGTCTCGGCGCGCTATTCGATTCTCGACCGCGAGTTCCATGTTCCGGCGCCTCGCAACCTGGCGCGCCAGTCGACGCAGAACCGGCAGGGCCGGAGCGACATTCTCGAGGACGACGAGGCGGCGAGGGTGCTGGAGATTCTCAAGGAGGACGCCAGCCGCGCCTACGCACACTACGAAGAGATGCTCGACGGAGAGGGCCCCGACCTTGCCCGTGAACTGGCGCGCATCAACCTGCCGCTCGGCATCTACACCCAGTGGTACTGGAAGACCAACCTCCACAACCTGCTTCATTTCCTGGCCCTGCGGGCGGACCCTCATGCCCAGTACGAGATCCGGGTCTACGCCGAGGCCATGCTGGAGACGGTGAAGGCCTGGGTTCCTCTGGCCCACGAGGCCTTCGTCGATTGCCGGCTTGAGGGAGCGGAACTGACGGCCAAGCAACTGGCCGCGGTGCGCCGCATGGTGAAGGGCGAGACGGTGACCCTTGAAACGAGCGGACTGTCACGGCGGATGTGGGACGCACTGCAGGCCGTGCTGGAGGACCGTCCCTGAGGGCGGAGCCTACTCGATGACGATGCGCGGGCCTTCCGGACGCGCGCCCGGCAGGCTCTCCAGCACCGCCGAGGCCACCGCCTTGTAGGCGCTGGCAATGGCGCCCCCGGGTTCGGCCGCGACGATGGGAAGACCGCTGTCCGAGGTCTCGCGAATCCTGATGTCGAGTGGAATCTCGCCCAGGAAGGAGGTTCCCAGCCTGACAGCCTCCTGCCTCGCGCCACCATGGGCGAAGACCTCGGTGCGGTGACCGCAGGCCGGGCAGGAGAAGTAGCTCATGTTCTCGACAATGCCGAGGATGGGAACATCCACCTTGCGGAACATGTTGAGTCCCTTGCGGGCATCGATGAGCGACAGATCCTGCGGTGTCGAAACGATCACGGCGCCAGCGAGCGGCGTTCTCTGGGTGAGCGAAAGCTGGATGTCGCCGGTCCCCGGCGGCAGATCGACGATCATGATGTCGGCCTCGCCCCATGCCACCTGGCGCAGCATCTGCTCGAGGGCGCTCTGCACCATCGGTCCGCGCCACACCATGGGCTGGTCCTCTTCGATCAGCAGGCCGATCGACATGATCGCGATGCCGTGGGCCAGCTTCGGATAGAGCAGGGTGCCGTCGGTCTCGGGCTTGCCCGTCAGTCCGAAGAGGCGCGGCGCCGAAGGCCCGTAGATGTCCGCATCAAGGAAAACCACCTTGCTGCCGCCGGCGGCCAGGGCGAGCGCCAGATTGGCTGCGGTGGTCGACTTGCCGACGCCGCCCTTGCCGCTGGCGACCGCCACGATGGCCTTGACGCCATCGACGCCTCCGGCCGGTTGCGCCGAGGCGGCCTGATCTCGGTGAGCGGTCATGACGACGCTTGACGAGAGAACACCGGGCAGGGCGCGAATGGCATCTTCGGCGGCCTTGCGCACCGGCTCGTACATGTGGCCGCGGTCAGCCGGCACCTCCATGACAAGACCGACATTGCCGTCCTTGACGACGAGATCGGAGACGAGTCCCTCGTCGCTGATCGGTCGGCCGCTTCCGGGATCGATGACTCCGCGAAGCGCCGCCTCGACTGTCTCTTGCTTAACTCGTGCCATCGCTCGCCATCCTTCCCGCGTTGCAGACAACACGCAGGTGACATATAACGCACGAACCCTTGGCAACAACCCAAAAAGTGCGGAGCCCGGCACACCAGGATCCGCCAGGAAGGCAGCGAACCCATGTCCTGGAATGACGGTGGTGGAGGTGGATGGGGTGGTTCCGGCGGCGGTCCCTGGGGGCGACGACCCACAGGCGGCGGCCGTGAATTCGAGGAACTCGTCCGCAACATGCAGAAGAAGGGCCGGCGATTCCTGCCCGGAGGCTTCGGCGGAATCAGGAGTATCCTGATCATTCTCGTCGTGCTGGTCGTCGTCTGGCTGGCAAGCGGAATTTACCGCGTCGACACCAATGAGCAGGGTGTCGAGGTTGTCTTCGGACGCTGGGTCAACACGACGACACCCGGTCTCGACTACAACTGGCCGTCGCCCGTCGGACAGGTCTTCACGCCGACCGTGACGGAAATCCAGCAGTTCAACATCGGCACCACACCCAACCAGAGCCTGATGCTGACCGGCGACGAGAACATCATCGACGTCAAGTTCGTCGTGAAGTGGAAGATCGACGACGCCGGAAAGTTCCTGTTCAACATCTCCGATCCGGAGGGAACGACACGCAACGTGGCCGAGAGTGCCATGCGTCAGGCCATCGGTCGCACCCCCTTGGCGACGGCGCTTGCCGAAGGAAGGGCGGAAGTCGAACAGAAGACCCTGGAGCTGATGCAGGCGATGCTCGATGAGTACGGCGCCGGGGTCGAGGTCCGCCAGGTCGAGTTGCAGAGCGTCGATCCACCGGCAGCGGTAATCGACGCCTTCCGCGATGTCCAGGCGGCACGAGCGGACCAGGAACGCTCGATCAACGAGGCACAGGCCTACCAGAACCAGATCGTGCCGGTGGCCCGAGGTGATGCGCAGCGCATGATCCAGGAGGCGGAGGCCTACAAGGAACAGGTGATCAACACGGCCGAGGGCGATGCCGCCCGCTTCATGTCGGTCTACAACGAATACATCCTGGCCGAGGACGTGACGGAGCGGCGCATCTACCTCGAGACCATGGAGACGGTGCTGCGGGACATGGAGAAGATCGTCATCGACACCGGCGCCATCGATGGCCAGGGGGTCGTACCCTACCTGCCGCTCGACCAGCTGCGGCGAAGCAGCGACCAGGAGGGCTGAACCATGAACATCAAGATCATTCTCTCAGTCATCGCCGTTGCCGCTCTCATGGTGGTCGGTTCCATGTCGGTCTTCACCGTCGCCGAGTACGAGCAGGGGATCGTCGTCCAGTTCGGTGATCCCAAGCGGGTGGTGACCGAGCCTGGTCTCGATTTCAAGCTTCCCTGGCAGGACGTCATCTACTACGAAAAACGCATCATCCAGGTCGATGGAGAGCCCGAACAGGTGACCGCGTCGGACCAGAAGCGCCTGGTTGTCGATGCCTTCGCACTCTATCGAATCACGGATCCCCTGAAGTTCAAGAACTCGGCGATCACCATCGACCGTTTCGAGGGGTTCATGCTGAGAACGCTGACCGGAACGCTGCGCCAGCACATCGGGCGCGTGCCGCTGGTCGATGTCGTTTCGGGTGAACGCGAGGCGTTGATGAGCGCGATTCAGGAATCCCTGATCAGGGCGACCGAGCAGTATGGCATCGAGGTGACGGACGTGCGCATCAAGCGCACCGACCTTCCCCAGGAAAACAGCCAGGCCATCTACCGGCGCATGCAGACCGAGCGTGAGCGCGAGGCAAGCGAGATCCGCGCCGAAGGCGAGGAACAGTCATTGCGCATTCGCGCCGAAGCCGACCGGACCCGCACCGTGCTGCTGTCGGAAGCAAGGCGCGATTCCGAAATCCTGCGTGGTGAGGGGGACGGGGAAGTGGTGCGCATCTTTGCCGAGGCCTTCGGCCGCGACGTGGATTTCTTCACGTTCTATCGCACCATGCAGGCCTATCGCGAGGCGCTCAATTCCACGGATACCACACTGGTGCTGTCGCCGGACGGAGACTTCCTGCGTTTCCTGACGAGTTTCGAGGGCCTGCAGACCGGCCCTCGTTCTGACACATTCGCCGAATAGGGGTGGAACACCGTCTGACCGGGCGCCGATGACAGACCTTGCTGTGGCGCGTGCCATGGCCCTGTTTCCTCGAGGCGTCGCCTGGGCACAGTTCCCGGGCGCCATGAAGCGGGCCATGGTGCATGTTCTGGCCCAGTCCACCGTGCGAACGGTCTGCCGGTAGACCTGGCCGCCGTGACAGCCGTCTGGTTGTTGCGCGGCTGAATGACATGCCTAGACAGAGGTCGTGACATGACGATGAACCGGACTGGTTATCTCCCTGTTGTTTTGACTTTTCTCCTTGCCGGTTTCTCCGGCACCGCAAGCCATGCACACGGGACGGGCGAAGGCCATGCCGACCTGGCGGAGCGCCTGCTTCCCTCGGTGGTATCGATCTTCACCGAAACCGAGGTCGCCGACGGAAACCGTTCAGGGACCAATCCCTACTCGGGAACACCGTTCGAGGAGTTCTTCGAGCGGTTCTTCAACCGGCAGAATCCTGACAGGGAGAACAGCGCGCCGCGCTCGGCGCCGTGGGCGCTGGGATCCGGGTTCATCATCCACGAAGATGGCCACATCGTGACCAACGCCCATGTCATCGACAAGGCTTCGAAGATCCTCGTGCGCCTTGACGACGGAACCGAACACGAGGCCACCGTGGTGGCGACTGATTCCAAGACCGACATTGCTTTGCTCAGCGTCGAGGCAGACGGCACGTTGCCGGCGGTGGCCTTCGGCGATTCGGATGTCGTGCGCATCGGAGATGTCGCCCTTGCCATCGGCAACCCCTTCGGCTTCGGCAATTCCGTGACGGCGGGTGTCATTTCGGCGCGCCAGCGGGACATCAACGCCGGTCCCTATGATCAGTTCCTGCAGACCGACGCGCCCATCAACCGCGGCAATTCGGGGGGACCGCTGTTCAACATCGACGGCGAGGTCATCGGCGTGAACACCCTGATCTACTCGCCGTCGGGTGGATCCGTGGGAATCGGATTTGCCGTCCCCTCGAACGTGGTGGCGCATGTCGTCCACCAGTTGAAGGAGTATGGCCGGACACGCCGCGGCTGGCTCGGCGTGCGCATTCAGCCGGTCACCCCGGAAATCGCCGAAGGTCTCGGTCTCCCCGAAGCGAGCGGCGCCCTTGTGGCGAGTGTCACGCCTGACAGTCCTGCTGAAGCTGCCGGGTTCCAGATCGGCGACACCATCGTGAGCTTCAACGGCATCCCGATTGACGACATGCGCGAATTGCCGCGTGCCGTCGTGCGGACAGAGGTAGGCCTCGAGGTCGAGGTCATCGTCATCCGCGACAGCGAGGAGCGTGCCATCGATGTGGTGCTGGGAGAACTCGAAGCCTACGAAGCCAGCCTTGCCGGCGCCACGGACCAGACAGGCGACGGCGCCGACAGCACCGAGGATGTCCGGCAAGAGGCTCTGCTCGGAATGGAGATCCGTCCGGTCAACCCCGATCTTGCCCGTGAGTTCGGGCTTGACGATGAGGCAACGGGTCTTGTTGTCGCGAGGGTTGAACCGGGTGGCCCGGCGGACCGTGGAGGTGTCCAGGCCGGCGACATCCTGCTCCATGTCGGACGCGAGGCGGTGGAGTCCGTTCAGCAGGTGAGGGACCTCCTCGAGGCAGCACGGAAAAGAAATGCCCGGTCCGTGGTCGTTCTCGTCGAACGCGAGGGTGATCCGAGGTACCTGGCCCTGGACATCTCCGGTTGATCCCCCTTCGCCGGTGAGCGCGCTTAACAAGGGCGTGGAGACCGGTCCGGTCATCCTCATTGGCGGGCCGACCGCATCGGGCAAGTCGAACCTCGCCATGCGCCTTGCCGAGGACGTGGGCGGCGTCATCGTCAATGCCGACAGCATGCAGGTCTATGCAGATCTCGCGATCCTGACGTCCCGTCCGACGGCTTCGGACGAAGCGCGCTGCGGGCACCACCTCTTCGGCTTTCTCGATGCGGCCGCACCCTGTTCGGCCGGTCTGTGGCATCGTCGTGCACGCGGGATCTGCCTCGAGGTGTCCTCATCCGGCCTGGTGCCGATCGTTGTCGGCGGGACCGGTCTCTATCTCAAGGCATTCCGCGAGGGACTGGCGCCGATCCCGGACATTCCGGGCGGCATCCGCGAAAGGGTCCGCCAGCGTCTGGCGACCGAGGGCCCCGCAGCGCTTCACGCCGACCTTGAGCGGATCGACCCGGACCTGGCGGTGGTTCTTGCGTCCACCGACGGCCAGCGGGTCGCCCGGGCCCACGAGGTTCACGAGGCCACCGGAACGCGGCTCTCCGAGTGGATGACGCGATCCCGCGAGGGAGGTTGGAAGGGACCACTGTGGCAGATCAGCCTGCTTCCTGACCGTGCCCTGCTCTTCGAACGCGCGGTTGGCCGCTTTGACGGGATGATGGCAGCGGGCGCCCTCGAGGAAGCCGAGGCCTTCGCGGCACGACGTCTCGCCCCATCCCTGCCGGCCACACGTTGTGTCGGTCTCGCTAGTCTCACGGCTCACCTGACCGGACGTCTCACTCTCGAAGAGGCGTGTGACGAGGCGAGGCGGGCAACGCGACGCTACGCCCGCAGGCAGTTCACGTGGTTCCGCCATCAGGCCGAAGAGGCACTGCTCCTCGATGCCTTCGGTGACGACGGAAGCGCGGACCACATCATCACCCTGGCCCGGCGTTTCCTGTCAGCCTCTTCCACCCGCATGGCGTGATCTTCAGGCAGCCCACGTCGGTGTGCCGCCGCCCGTGAGACGTGCGCCGACACGCTGCGGGCAACCGAGTACAGGGGGAGGCCTGCCGTTCCTCGTCAGGGGGCAAGTCTCCCGGTTGTCACACCCGCTCGACATGGCAGGGACACCAGGGAGGGTCTTGTGTTCACCCCGCAGATCCGTGACGCGGTACCGCAATTCCGTACTGCCGCAAGGTGCCTTCCACAGTGGGTCGTCGAAGTCGAATTCTACCGTCATTCAACAGATAGGAAAAGACGTATCCAGCGCCCAGGATCAGCACACCGATGAGGAAGCTGTAGATGATGGCGCGGTCTGGATACTGATCCTTGAGATAGCCGATGTAGAGGGGACCACAAACCCCTGCCGCCGCCCAGGCCGTCAACATCACGCCGTAAACTGACGGCATTCTCCGTATTCCGAAGACATCCAGAATGAAGGAGGGCATCGTCGCGAAGCCGCCGCCGAAACACAGGAGGATGTAGCACACGAGAATTGAAAAAATCCACGGATCACGTTCGGTCATCAGAATTCCAAAGGCGATCATCTGGCTGGCAAGCAGAATTCTGAACACGCGGACACGACCAATTCTATCGGAAAGCAATCCCCAGAACAGCCGTCCGATACCGTTGCAAAGCGAGCTTACGGCAATCAGGGTGGCGCCATACTCGGCGAGAGTTTCCGGCTCCACTGACGGATCGGCGAGTCCCCAGACGTCCTGAAGCAGGGGTGACTGAAAGCTGATTACGGCAATTCCGGCGGCGATGTTGAAGAAGAAGACAATCCACATGATGGCGAATTCACCGGACAGCAGGCAACGCGAAGTCGAGCCAGGGTCGTCCTCTCGCTCACCTGAACTCTCAGCGCCAGCAAGGTGGTCCGTGATGTCTGTTGGTGGATCCCGCAGCGCCCAACTGCACGGGATCAGCACGACGGCAAACACCACGCCAAGCCATATGAAGACAAGCGGCAGGTCTCCTTGTGTTTCGACCACCAGCAACGGCGCGAGTCCCATGCTCAGGACAACGGCCCCTACCCCGAAGCCCATGACGACAATGCCGGTCGCCAGTCCCTTGCGGTCAGGGAACCACTTGGCCACTGTGGCAACGGGTGTGACGTAGCCGAGGCCGATGCCGATACCCCCGATCACGCCGTAACCAAGATAGAAGAGCGCAAGACTGTCCATGTGGAGTGCGAATCCCCCCAGGATGTAGCCTGCCGAGAACATCGCGCTTCCAGCGAGCGCCAGTCGCCGGGGACCAACCCTCGGCAAGAGCATGCCCGCTCCCGCCGCGGACATGCCGAGCGAGAATATGGTGATGCTGAAGGCCAGGGCCGTGTCCGTGAACGACCAACCCAGCTGCCTGACGAGGAGTGTCTGGAAAAAGCTCCACGCGTAGACGGTACCCAGGCAGACTTGAAGCAGTGTACAGCACAGGATCGTGACTATTCGCGACCGTGTCATGTCGGACTACTCCCCGTCGTGCCTTGACTCTGGCTGCCGTTTCGTTCCATCGGACTCCGTCACTTGCGAAAAGTGAAGTATCAGTCGCGCCAGATCCCCGGCTTCGTCGTTGCGGGTCAGCAACTTCTCACCGGCTGCTCCATCAGCCGCCTGCTCACGTGCGAGACTGACAGCGAAAGTCAGAAGCCCGTCAACCGGTCTGGCCGCATAGTTGACGAACCAGATGGCGGCAAAGACACCGACGACGAATATCGTGCAGATAAGGTAAATCTGCTGACCGATGGCCCTCTGGATTTTCAATGCGATCAACCCCGTGTCCATGCCTATGTGAACCGTACCGGCCACGCCCGCCAATATCGGGCTCCCTACCTCGATGAAGTCGCCCTTGCCGGGCAGGCTGCGCTCCACCGTTGCCGTGCCGGTCACATCACCGGCCGTGATTTCGTCTGGAATGCCCGGCACGAAGGTATGGGCAAGGATTTCCCCGGTTTCGCTTGTAATGTAAATGTAGCTCACACCCTGAATCTCGATGAACTGATCAATCATGGACTGCAGGGCGGTGAGGTTGCTGTTGAGCAGGATATTCACGCTGGCATTGGCAATGGTCTTGGCGATGCCCCTGCTGTTCGCCTCATACTCTCTGGACAAGTGCGTGTCGACCGTGTAGATACACAGCAAGGACGTCGATACCCCGATCACACCGAACAGAAGGAAAACGCCAAAGAGTGTCTTGCGGAACAGTTTGGGTATTTTCATGTCAGCCAAACCTGCCTTGCCAGTGGTGGAGCGGAACGAAGCGACCCTCATCGACAACGGTGTAATAGACTCCCTGCAGGCCCTGACGCCGCTGCGGTCCGAATGACACGGCCTCGCCGATTCCCAGGTCGTAGTCCGATATGCTGAAGACCGCATCCTCCAGTGCGCCTCGTTCCGGGCTTCGGCCAAGGCGCTCGAGAATCTCGACCATCATCTTGGCATCGAGAAAGCCCTCAAGGCTTACAAAGCTGTGCGAGAACGGCGCATAGCTTTCCTTCAGCAGTTTCTCTGGGGCCGAGGGAGCATGGAGCGCCATCAGCTCCTGGTATTGCTTGACCGCCGGGATCGTCGTGTCATGGTAGCTGGGCACAACCTGCGAGTTCACCAGGAGATCGGTGTATCGCTCGCCGTCGCCACGCCCCTGGGTGATGAGATTGAGCAGGTTTTCGCTCCCGACAAAGGAAACATTGGCGATGGGCACCTGCAGTCCGAGGTCCACGGCGTCCCGGAGAAAGGCGGCGCATGCGGCATAGGCCCCGATGCAGATGACGGCATCGGGGCGCGAGGCCTTGAGGATCTCCACCTGGTCACGCATGACGCCGGTGAACTTCGAACCCCGCCTGTAGGTCGCTTCACCGACAATCCGCTCGCCGTGGATCTTCAAGGCCTGGCGCACGCCCGCCCAGCCGCTGCGGCCGTAGGCGTCGGCCTGATAGAAGACCGCAATGCGCCTGCGACCGATGTCGACAAGGTTCTCGACAAGACCCGCTGTCTCCTGCCGGTAGGAGGCGCGCAGATTGAAGGCGAAGTCCCCGTAGGGCGGCTCCCGCTGGGGCTGTGCGCCGGTGAACGGAAAGAACAGGTAGACCTGTCTCTCCTGAAACTTCTTGAGCATGGGAAGGACGCGCGTCACCGTCGGCGTGCCGACATAGCCGAACAAGGCAAAGACCTCGTCTTCCAGCATGAGAGTCAGTGTGTTCTTGACCGCGGGATCCGGTTGATAGCCATCGTCGTAGGTCTTCAGGACGACCTTCCTGCCCCTGACGCCGCCGTTCTGGTTGACATGTTCGAAGTAGGCGCTGGCTCCACGAAACAGCTCGATGCCGAGACCTCGCGAGGGTCCCGAGAACGCGGCAGACATTCCCAAGACGATCTCGCTGTCGGTGACCCCCGGTGACGTTGTCGCGCGAGACGACTTCGCACCGAGCCCCATCAGGCATCCGGCGAGGCCGTATCGAAGAAAACACCGTCTCGTCGCTGGCGCCATGTGATGTGCTCCCGGCCGTTGTTCAGCGCGTCCTCGATTCCTTCGCCGCCGTTTCCGGCGGCGGTTCGGACTCCACCCTGATCTCACCCCTTCCGGAGACGAACGACATCGCCTGGAACAGCATGGTCCGAACGGCGCCCCGGCGGTGCAAAGGGGGGCATGCCTTGGCGATGATGTCGGGCGACACGCCGCTTGCGTTGTCCTTGATGTTGATCTCTGTGCACCTCTCCTGGCGCCGTGTGACGAGAGTGAGCGACGGCCCGTATCCGGCTCCTTCACTACTTTCCACGGTTGAGCGACGTTATTCAACCGTCGTCTGACGGGCGACGCCGATCAGGTTCGAGAAGGGAGCGATCCAGATGCCGAATGATGACCTCGCGCAAGCCCGCTGTTGGGGCGACGCCCATTGATGATCTCACGTTGAGAATCTTGACCGCCGGCCCGCGCACTGTGTTGGATGTCGATCGCGCAAGGAGTCGATGTCGGTTGGCCGTCGCTGGACCGGCGATCTTCTCAACGACCGCGGCGGAACGTGCAGTGTTTCCTTGCGGGGAGGATCGCGCCCGACTCCATCTGTCCTGATCGGGTGGCTTGCCGGAACTCCGTCACGGGATGGTGTCGGGGGGCAGAACGGCAACACCGATCAACCCGTCGCAAGCAGAAGGGGCGGCGCGGTTGCCGGTGAACTTGAACGTGTCCTGCGAATCCACGCTCGGGGGGGGGGGGGGGGGGGGGGGGAGTATCGACAGGCGCGGATGCCTGGAAGAGTGAGGTTTCTGTTGACCGCGGACGGCCGTCCGCATAAGTTCCGGCACTTGCGACGCGGCGCCAAGACGCGCGCGGGGACTTCCGTGAATTGACCTGATTGCGCCGTTGGCGCCTGCAGCGGAGAGATGGACTCGTGACCGACAAGCAGATGACCGGTTCGGAGATTCTCGTCAAGGTCCTCCAGGATCTCGGTGTGGATGTCATCTTCGGTTATCCAGGCGGCGCCGTGCTGCCGATCTATGATGCGCTGTGCCAGCAGAACAGCCTGCGACACATCCTGGTGCGCCAGGAGGGCGCAGCGGTGCATGCGGCGGAAGGATATGCCCGCTCGACCGGCAAGGTCGGCGTCGTGCTTGTGACCTCCGGCCCGGGAGCAACCAACTGCGTGACCGGCCTTGCCGACGCCTGGATGGACTCGGTGCCCGTGGTCTGTCTGACGGGCCAGGTGCCCACGCACCTGATCGGCAACGATGCCTTCCAGGAAGCGGATACCGTCGGCATCACACGGCCCTGCACCAAGCACAACTATCTGGTGAAGAATGTCGGCGACCTCGCGCGCGTTGTCAGGGAAGCGTTCCTGGTCGCCGCCAGCGGACGTCCCGGTCCGGTTGTGGTGGACCTGCCCAAGGACGTGGTGACGGCCTCCACCGTCTATGCCCGGCCATCGGCGCCGATGCAGCATCCCACTTACAGTCCCCTCCTCAAGGGAGACCCCGAGCGGATTTCCGAAGCTGTCGATCTGCTGGCAGGCGCCAGGCGGCCTCTGATCTATGCCGGAGGCGGCGTCATCAATTCGGGTCCCGCGGCCTCACAGCTGTTGACGAATCTCGTCAACATGACAGGCATTCCCACTACGCTCACCCTCATGGGGCTGGGCTCCCTGCCGGCGTCCAACCGGAACTTCATCGGCATGGTCGGCATGCACGGCTCGCTGGAAGCCAACATGTGCATGCACGACTGCGATGTGATGCTCTGCATAGGCGCCAGGTTTGATGATCGCGTGACGGGGCGGACCGATGCGTTTTCGCCTGAATCGCGCAAGATCCACATCGACATCGACGCCTCGTCGATCAACAAGAACATCCATGTCGATGTGCCCATCATCGGCGACTGCGGCTACGTGCTCGAACACTTCATCAAGCTCTGGAAGTCGCGTCAGGCGCGCTGTGACGGTGACGCTTTGGACCAGTGGTGGACCCAGATCGGCGCGTGGCGCCGGCGCAAGTCGTTCAGCTACAAGCGCTCCGACACCCTGATCAAGCCGCAGCAGGCGCTCGAGGTTCTCAACCGGCGCATCGCCGGCAGGGACGATGTCTACATCACCACCGAGGTCGGTCAGCACCAGATGTGGGCAGCCCAGTTCCTGCACTTCGAGAAGCCCAACCACTGGATGACGTCCGGCGGGCTGGGCACCATGGGCTATGGGCTGCCAGCGGCGCTCGGCGTCCAGATCGCCCACCCTGACGCTCTTGTCGTCGATGTCGCAGGCGAGGCCTCGATCCTCATGAACATGCAGGAGATGTCGACGCTGGCGCAGTACCGTTTGCCGGTCAAGGCGTTCATTCTCAACAACAGGTGGATGGGAATGGTGCGCCAGTGGCAGGAGTTCTTCTTTGGCGGACGTTACTCCGAAAGCTACATGGATTCGCTGCCCGACTTCGTGAAACTCGCCGAGGCCTATGGTGCTGTCGGATTGCGGGCCGCCAACCCCGACGAACTCGAGGATGTTGTCGACGAGATGATCGCCACGCCCCGCACGGTGATCGCCGATATCGTCGTCGACCCGGACGAGAACGTCTATCCCATGATCCCTGCCGGCGCCGCCCACAATCAGGTGACCATGAGTCCCGATGAGGAAGTGGTGCTCGATCAGGCCCACAGAGAACAGGGCATGGTCCTGGTCTAGGATCCAAACGACATGCCTGTTGCCGAAAAGAGGACCGTCTCCACGAGGAAAGCGACGATCGCCGTTCTGGTCGACAACGAACCGGGCGTGTTGGCGCGCGTCGTCGGACTGTTCTCCGGGCGCGGCTACAACATCGATTCGCTGACCGTCAACGAGGTCGACGAGTCCGCCGGGCTGTCACGCGTCACCATCGTGACGAGCGGATCCGAAATGGTGATCGCCCAGATCATGGCGCAGTTGCAGCGCATCGTACCGGTGCACAGGGTCTGCGATTTCGTGACCCGGGGCGCGCACGTCGAACGGGAACTGGCCCTCTTGAAGGTGGCGAGCACCGGCGACAGGCGGGTCGAGGCCCTGCGGATCGCCGATATCTTTCGCGCCAGGGTCGTCGACAGCACCATCGGCTCCTTTGTGTTCGAAATCACCGGATCGCTCGACAAGATCTCGGCCTTTGTCGATCTCATGCGCCCGCTGGGACTTGTCGATGTCTCCCGCACCGGCGTGGCTGCCATTTCCCGCGGCCCCGATCCGATCTGAACCCACCACCTTGTCCGGAGCACTGCCATGCGCGTCTACTACGATCACGACGCTGACCTGAACCTCATCAAGGCCAGCAAGGTCGCCATCATCGGCTATGGCAGCCAGGGGCACGCCCACGCGCTGAATCTGAGGGACAGCGGAGTCAGGGACCTGGCGATCGGCCTGAGGCCAGGCTCCCCGAGCGCGCCCAAGGCCGAGGCCGAGGGACTCAAGGTGATGGACACTGCCGAAGCGGCACGCCGGGCCGACCTTGTCATGGTCGTCACTCCCGACGAAGGGCAAAGACGCCTCTACAATGACGACCTCGCGCCCAACCTGCGCGACGGGGCAACCCTTGCCTTTGCCCATGGTCTCAACATACACTTCAATCTCATCGAGCCCCGTGCCGATCTCAACGTGATCATGGTGGCTCCCAAGGGGCCCGGGCACACGGTGCGTGGCGAGTTTGCCAGGGGAGCGGGCGTTCCTTGCCTGCTGGCTGTGGCCCAGGATCCGGGCAACCTTTCCCATGAGATCGGCCTGAGCTATGCCTGCGCCATTGGGGGCGGGCGCGCGGGCGTCATCGAAACCACGTTCCGGGAGGAATGCGAGACCGATCTCTTCGGAGAACAGGTCGTGCTGTGCGGCGGGCTGACGGCTCTCATCATGGCTGCCTACGAGACCCTGGTCGATGCCGGCTACGCCCCCGAAATGGCCTATTTCGAGACACTCCACGAGGTGAAGCTCATCGTCGATCTGATCTACGAGGGCGGGATCGCGAACATGCGCTATTCGGTGTCCAACACGGCAGAGTATGGCGATTACACCCGCGGCCCCCGTGTCATCGATGACGAGGCGAGGCTGCGCATGAAGACGATTCTCGCCGAGATCCAGTCGGGACGCTTTGCCCGGGACTGGATGCTGGAGAACGAGGTCGGCCAGACGAGCTTCAAGGCAATGCGTCGGCGTGCTGCCGAGCATCCCATCGAAGAAGTCGGCGAGAGGCTCCGTGCCATGATGCCGTGGATCTCCGAGGACCGGCTCGTGGACAAGGCGCGAAATTGACCGGCCTTGACCTGATTGCGTTCGAATGTGGCGGCCGATCGTGATATGAAGGGTACATGGTTGTATGGTTGTCAGCCGGTGTTGACCAGGGGGCCGTGCCTCTTTCGGATTTCCGGGAAAAGCCGTCTTGGAGGGATGTGATGACAGGAGTTTGCAGACCGCGATGATCAGTCGACTGTTGTCTTCCGGTATGGCGATCGATCTTGGAACGGCCAATACCCTGGTCTATGTCAAGTCCGAGGGCGTGGCGCTCAACGAGCCGTCCGTGGTCGCGATCAACAAGAACCATGCCAAGGTACGTGTGCTCGCTGTCGGTGTTGAGGCCAAGAAGATGGTTGGCCGCACTCCGGCGCATATCGAAGCCATACATCCCCTGCGCGACGGCGTGATCGCGGACTTCGAGATCGCCGAGGAGATGATCAAGTACTTCATCCGCAAGGTGAACCGGCGGATGTTCTTTACCAGGCCCGAAGTCATCATCTGTGTGCCATCGGGATCGACGCCCGTGGAAAGGCGCGCCATCGAGGAGGCCGGTCTGCGTGCCGGTGCATGCAAGGTCGGTCTGATCGAGGAACCGATGGCGGCGGCGATCGGAGCCGGACTGCCGGTCACTGAGCCGAGCGGATCCCTGGTTGTCGACGTTGGCGGCGGAACGACCGAGGTCGGTGTCCTGTCGCTCGGCGGCATCGTCTATTCCAGGTCCCTGAGGGTCGGCGGACACCATATGGACGAAGCCACCATTCGCCACATCCGCAACACGTTCAATCTCCTGATCGGCGAGTCGAGCGCCGAGAATCTCAAGCAGACCGTCGGCTCTGCCGCACTGCCTGAAGATGGAGAGGGGCCGACGATTACCATCAAGGGGCGCGATCTTCTCAACGGCGTACCCAAGGAGGTTGTCGTCAGCCAGCGCCAGGTCGCCGAAGGACTCATCGAGCCCGTTGGTCAGATTGTCGAGATGGTGAAGACGACACTCGAACAGACCGCGCCCGAACTCGCCGCGGATATCGTCGACACGGGAATCTTCCTCACAGGGGGCGGCGCCATGCTCCACAGACTCGACGAAGTCCTGCGCAAGGCGACCGGGCTTCCGGTGACCATCGCCGATGATCCGCTGACATGTGTCGTGCAGGGGACCGGCAGGGTGCTGGAGGAACCGAGAGCACTCAAGCAAGTCCTGGACAGCCATTCGGGATGATGGACGCTGCGCATTGACGAGGTGGTGATTGACGCATGCTGAAGCTAGTCCTGCTCAACCGACAGACCACTCAACGCTTTGCACTACCCTTCTTTGTCGTCGCTGCTTTCGCCTTCATCTTCATGAGTCGAACGGACAATTCCTGGGTCACGGATGCTCGCACGGTCACCCTGGATGTCCTGGCTCCCGTCATCGATGTGGCCTCCCGCCCGGTATCGGCAGTCAACGCGGTGGTGAACTCAGTCAGCGGCTGGCTCGATGTTGCGGCCGAGAACGAAAGACTGCGCCGCGAAAACGCGCGCCTGATGCACTGGCAGACAACGGCACGCCAGCTGCTGGCCGAGAACCACGAGTTCCGTGAACTCCTCTCGAGTGTCGCCGAACCGCGCTCGGCCTTCGTCACGGCCCGCATAGTCGGTCAATCCAGCGGAACGTTCGTCAGGACGGCGGTTCTCAACGCCGGAACCCGTGACGGCGTCAGGGTGGGGCAGGCGGTGGTTGCGACCCATGGACTTGTCGGCAGAATCACGGAGGCGGCGCGGCACAGCAGCAGGGTTCTGCTGCTCACCGATCTCAACAGCCGTGTTCCCGTTGTCTTCGAATCCAGTCGCAGGCCCGCCATCGTCAGCGGCGACAATTCGCGCGTCCTGTCGTTGTTGTTCACGGAATTGGCCGGCACCATTGATGTCGGCCAGCGCCTCGTGACTTCAGGAGATGGAGGAATGCTGCCTCCTGGCATTCCTGTCGGGGTTGTGACCGGTTCACAGGGCGGTCTTCCCCACGTGACACCCTTCGTCGACCCTGCCCGCATCGAGCATGTACGCGTGCTCGACTACACATTGCCCGGACTCATGCAGAAGACACGCGAGGCCGGGATGCTGGAACCGTTGTGGTGATCGAGGACTGGCGAGGAAATCTGAAGCACCGGGGGGCATCATTCCTGCCCATGGTGTCTGGCGTCGCTCTGGTGCTCATCACCTCGACACCGCTCTACTTCGGTCATGTTGGTGATGTGGTCCCGCGGTTCGGGGTGACTGCCGTCATTTTCTGGACTGTCTACCGCCCCGATCTCTTCGGCTACGGTTCCGCCTTCTTTCTCGGCATCGTTGCGGACCTCATGACCGGGCTGCCGCTCGGCATCACGGCTCTCGTCCTTGTCATGGTGCGCCATGGCGTCCTGATGCGCCGCCGCTACTTCCTGCGCAAGTCCTTCCATATCGTCTGGGCCGAGTATGCATTCGTGCTCACGGCCGCGGCGATCATTGACTGGATGCTGGCTGCTCTCTATCTGTGGTCCACCCCCGGTTTGCTTGTCCATGTCTTCCAGGTCCTGTTGACGGTGGCCCTGTTCCCGGTGGTCTACCGACTCCTCGCGTGGTGTCAGGGTCTCCTGTCCCTTGCCGCGCGGGAGGTTGCCGGTTCAGGCTGACATGCGTGAGGACTTCGAGCAGCGAACCCTGGTCAACCGCCGGTCGCTCGTCCTCTTTGGCGTCAAGGGACTGCTGATCGCTGCCCTGGCCGGGCGCCTCTACGAGTTCCAGGTTGTCGATGCGGCGCGCTATCAGCGGCTGTCCAATGACAATCGCATCAGTATCCGCCTGTTGCCGCCCCGCCGCGGTCTGATTGTTGACCGGTTTGGCGAGGGCCTTGCAGTCAACCGCCCCACCTACCAGTTGATCATGACACCCGAGCAGACCGACGATGTCGAGATCACGCTCGAACGCATCGCCACTCTCATCGAGCTTGATGGCGGCGCCATGGCGAAGGTGCTGCGCAAGACCGGAGTTCAGGAGGGATTCATCCCCGTTACCGTGCGTCAGAACCTGTCCTGGCAGGAGGTGGCGCGCATCGAAGTGAACCTGCCGATGTTGCCGGGAATTGTCATCGAGACGGTTCCGCATCGCCACTATCCCTTTGCTGACCTCGTGGCCCATGTTTCAGGCTATGTCGGCGAAGTGTCACAAGCCGAACTCGAAGGCGACAAGGTGCTGAAATTCCCCGGTTTCCGCACGGGCAAGACGGGAATAGAGAAGGTCTACGAGCAGCAGTTGCGGGGAACGCCGGGCACACGCCAGGTCGAGGTCAATGCCGTGGGACGCGTCATCCGGGAGATCGAGCGCCGCGAGGATGATCCAGGTTCGGACATCCGCCTTACCATCGACATGACGCTCCAGGAGTTTGCCGTGCGCCGGATGGAGAATCAGACGGGGTCCGTGGTCGTTCTTGATGCCCGCAATGGCGATGTGCTCACCCTGGCATCGGTTCCGAGTTTCGATCCCAACGTGTTCAATATCGGACTGACCGGGGATGCCTGGCAGGCCTTGCTCAACAATTCCCGTTCGCCCCTGCTCAACAAGCCCGTTGCCGGCCAGTACCCCCCAGCCTCGACGTTCAAGATGATCGTTGCCCTGGCGGCACTGGAAGCCGGAGCGGTGACGCCTGAGACAACATTCCACTGTCCCGGGAGCTTCACCCTGGGCGACCGGACCTTCCGGTGCTGGCGGCACTGGGGGCATGGCTGGATGGATCTCATCGATGCCCTGAAGGCATCGTGCGACGTCTACTTCTACGAGGTGGCCCATCTCATCGGTGCAGACCGGATCGCTGCCATGGCCCGGCGGTTCGGCCTTGGAGAGACGACCGGGATCGAGCTCACCGGGGAACGGACGGGCCTGGTTCCTACCGTAGCCTGGAAACGGGCCGTCTATGGCGTGCCGTGGTACGGCGGTGACACGATCAATGTCGGTATCGGTCAGGGTGATGTCCTCACCACGCCTCTCCAGCTCGCGCTCATGACGGCGCGTATCGCCAACGGGGAGTTTCGGGTGACACCGCGGCTGGTGCGCCATCCCGCCGACAAGGAGGTGCCTGACTTTGCCGCCCTTGATGTCGATTCCGCTCACCTGCAGATCGTACGCCAGGGCATGGTCGAGGTGGTCAACAGTACCGGGGGGACGGCCTACAAGGCAAGGATCCGGGACAAGGGCATGGAGATGGCGGGCAAGACCGGCACCTCCCAGGTGCGTCGTCTGAGGAAGGCAGAACGGGAAGGGCGCTCGAACGACGAGGACATACCCTGGGCAGAACGGGACCATGGGCTGTTCGTCGGTTATGCGCCACTCGACGAACCCCGTTACGTCGCCGCCGCAATCGTTGATCACGGGGGGGCCGGGTCCGGCTCCGCGGCGCCTGTGGTGCGCGATGTGCTGCGTGAGGCGCAGAGGCGCCAGTCGGTCCGCTGGAACACCGGCGACGCGGTGTCGGGGGCCGCGTGATGGTCGCGATGTCGCCCAACTCCCTTGCCAGCGGCCCCCGTCTTGTCGGCGGCAAACTCGCCAGCATGGCCGGGGGTCTGCTCCTTCTCCTGGCTCTGGTCGCCGGCTTCGGGGTCCTGATGCTCTATTCGGCAGCAGGGGGCGAGTGGAGACCATGGGCACTGCCCCAGCTTCTGCGTTTCGGCGCAGGGATGCTTCTCTTTCTCGCCATCGCCGTGATCAACATCAGACACGTGCACCGGTGGGCCTACCTGATCTACGCCGGAGCGCTTGCCCTGCTGTTCGCCATGGCGATTCCGGGGATCAGCGGCATCGGCGTGCAACGCTGGATTCAGATCACGCTTGGCGGCATGACGTTCCAGTTCCAGCCATCGGAACTCATGAAGTTTGCCGTGATCCTGGCGCTTGCCCGCTACTATCACAGCCTGGCGCTCAATGTTGCGCGGCGATGGACCAGCCTGCCGGTTCCACTGATCCTCATCCTCCTGCCCTCGATCCTGGTGGTCCGCCAGCCGGATCTCGGGACCGGTCTCCTGATGGTTGCTGGTGGCCTCACGCTGATGTTCCTTGCCGGCGTCCGCAAGCGCTGGTTCGTCGCCGGGTTTTCCGCCATCGTGGGCCTGGCTCCGGTGGTCTGGGATACGCTCCTGCCCTATCAGAGGGACCGTGTGCTGACGTTCCTCAACCCCAGCCTTGATCCCCTGGGTGCCGGTTACCACATCCAGCAATCGAAAATCGCTCTCGGTTCGGGAGCCGTGTGGGGCAAGGGCCTGTTCAACGGCACGCAGAGCCAGCTGAATTTCCTGCCCGAAAAACACACCGACTTCATCTTTACCATGCTCGCCGAGGAGTTGGGACTGATCGGCGCCCTCGGTCTCATCCTTCTCTACTGCCTTATCGTGCTCTATGGCGTCGGGGTCGCGTCACGAAGCAGCAGCCAGTTCGGCCGAATGCTGGCGCTGGGAATCGTGTCGACCTTCTTTCTCTACGTCTTCTCCAACATTGCCATGGTGACCGGACTGATTCCCATCGTCGGCCTGCCCCTGCCCCTGGTGTCGTTCGGCGGCACGGCCATGCTGACCCTGATGATGGCCTTCGGACTCATCGCCAACGTCCATGTGCACCGCGACACGGAGGTCCCGCGCCACACCACCGGTCTCATGTGAAGATGTCTCACCTCGAGATGGCACCCGGACGCCAAGCGACACCGCTTCTGAGCGAGCGCCGTGAACAGGCACGACGATGCGACTCTTGCACGCAGCTCGCGCTGGCTGGCCCGAAGGTTTCGATCGAGGCCCTTCAGCAGATGGTGCCCTCCCCGTCGCCAACCCATCCATGCGGCGAGGTGGCGTCATGGAACGGTTCATGACTCAGGGTCATTGTCACTCCTCGCATCAGGATTTCTCTCGAGTCACTGTGCCTGCTCATCCCGCGACATGCGTGTTGAGCCTGTCGTGACCGTCGGACGGGTGCGTGGTCCGGCGCGTGGGTGCACGATGATGCGAGCAGGTGGACATGGGCGACGAGGACCTTGCAGTGCGGCGTCATCGAGCCCGTTGCCAAACCGTGCCCGACCAGCGCCACCGCACTCCGCGATGGACCCGGCCTGGCCGGGGACGAACAGCAGCATGGAGCGCGCGCCTCTCGGGGTTCACGGGCCCCGGCTGTCCGCCGGTTTCCGCTTCCACCCGCTGCCCCACGACAGGAGGAATCTTCATGCAGGGTGTTGTTGTCCTCAAGGTGGACCACTCCCGACACCTGATGCGAAGCGGACCCTTGATGGCCATGGACGCGGGTGTTGCCGGAAATCCCCGGGGTTCGTCAACGAGCGTCGGCCAGCACCACCACACTGCGCTCAGGCATGCGCCTGACCGCCAGGCCGACGCGCCCTGTTCAACAAGAGGCATCTTGGTGAGATCAGGGAAGGAAAGCACCCAATGGCCTGTTGTCGAGGCCACATGGGGTAGCTGCCATACGTTGGCATCGACTCCGAGAGACGTTCGCGCTTGACTTGTCAAGACCCGGACCGATTCGCAAAGTCCGGATCCAGTTCACGGACGAATCCCCTGCCGGACAATGTCCAACTCCGACAAGCAGGCAGGGTCGGACGGACAAGCTGGCGACAGCCCACCGGCAGCGGCGGCTTCCGCCCGGATACATCGTGTATCGCCCCGTACTTGCCCGAAGAGAACAGGACTTGGGCGCCTGTGTCCAAGCCCTTGAAAGAACTGGTGGGCGCACAAGGACTCGAACCTTGGACCCGCTGATTAAGAGTCAGCTGCTCTACCAACTGAGCTATGCGCCCGCCACACGAGCAGTTTGTATCAGGGGAGAGGTTCACCTGTCGAGATGAAAGCGCATACATTACGGAATGACAGGAACCACGACGAGGGTGGAGTCGGCCCATGACCAGTGAACTGCAACGGGCCCTGGGTGCCCGCTGGTACACCGATCACGGCATCTTCCAGGAAGAGCGCAGGAAGATCTTCGGCCACACTTGGCGACTCGTCTGCCATCAGTCCGAATTGCCCCGCCCCGGAGACTATGTCGTCCGGGAGGCAGTCATGGCCGTCCGCCACCCTTCGGGAGCGGTCAAGGCCTTCCACAATGTCTGCCGGCACCGGGGTCACGAGCTCCTTGCCGGCAAGGGCAACAGGAGACTCATCACCTGCCCCTATCACGGCTGGTGCTATGACCTCGACGGTGATCTCAAGAGTGCCCCGGGAAGTGATGACGTGCCGTGTTTCGATGCCGGCTCGATCCGCCTGGGAGAGGTTCGCTGCGAAGTGTTCTGCGGCTTTGTCTTCGTCAACCCCGATCGCGAGGCGCTTCCAATGGAAGACTGGTACCCCGGCGTCAAGGAGGAACTGCGTGGCCTGGTGCCCTTCATCGACGATCTGCGGCCCGTGGACGAGGTGGTGGTCGAGGAAGCCTGCAACTGGAAGGTCTCGGTGGAGAACTACAACGAGTGCTACCACTGCAAACTGCGTCATCCGACGCTGTCCAGTGGCGTCCTCGATCCCGACAGCTACGACATCCGGCCGCAGGGTCATTGCCTCAGGCATACGACCTTCGCCGCACGGTCCGACTTCATGACCTACGACGTCGATGCCTCGGATGCTGGAGCCCTGTCCTACAGTTCCTGGTATCTGTGGCCGACCTGTTCCTTCCAGGTCTACCCCGGGAGTCTTCTCAACACCTTCCACTGGGAAGCAACGAGTCATGCCACGGTCACGGTGCGCCGTGGCTGGTATGGACGCCATGACGCGAGTGACGCGACGGCCCGCCAACTGGCGCGGCTCGACCGCGAAACCACCCTGGCGGAGGATATCGACATCGTGGAATCGGTTCAGCGTGGCCTCGAGAGCGGTCACTACGAACCGGGTCCGCTCGTCGTCAATCCCCGGGGCGGCGTGATGAGCGAGCACTCGATTGCCATCCTCCAGCGCTGGGTGCGTGAGTCCCTCGACATGGTCTGACGCTTCTTCGACCGGCTGAAGAACGAGGTCAGGACGTCTGAGATTGCGGCCTTTCCGGGTTGTTCGGCGACAGAAACACGAAGGCACTCGCGCCCTGCGGCTGGCGTGCTGACCGACAGGCAGCCATGCCAATCTGCAGAAAGCGGCATTCGTCGACTGGCTCGCAGCCATGGCATGCATCTTCCGGATATGCCGGTGCGCATGCACTTGGGTGGGGTTCGGGACTCAGCGCTGGTGTGTTTCCCACCGGGGGTGAACCCACACCGGGGCCTCTGATGGATCGGGTGGAGGGTGCCCGAGAATCATGTCGCTGGCCTTCTCCGCGATCATGATGACGGGGGCATTGAGGTTGCCCGAAACGATGTCGGGCATGACCGAGGCGTCCACCACCCTCAGGCCCTCGATGCCACGGACCTTCAGTTCCGAGTCGACAACACTCCCCATGGCGCAGGTGCAGGAAGGGTGGTAGCTCGATTCGCAGGTCGCGCGAATCCATGCCTCGAGTTCCTCATCGGTCTGCCGGTCTTCTCCAGGCCAGATCTCCTGGCCGCGGTAGCGGTCGAAGGCCTTCGAGGCAAGGATCTCCCGGGTCAGGCGGACAGCGTCCACGAGGCATCGCACGTCCCCGGGTTCCTTGAGGTAGTTGAAGAGAATCTCGGGCGCCTCGCGCGGATCAGTGCTGCGGATCCGCACATATCCCCGCGAGAGTGGCCGCATCATGTCGACCATCGCCTGGAAACCGTGCACGCGGTTCACGTTGAAGGCGTCGTAGGTCATGGCCATGGGCAGGAAATGGAACTGTATGTCGGGATGTTCGATGCCGGCCCGACTGCGGATGAATCCGCCCGATTCCATGTGATTGGTGGTGGCCGGCCCGGATTTCGCGAGGAACCACCTGAGGCCGACCTTCAGCCTGCCAAGGGGTGTCAGGTGGCGCAGCAGACTGACCGGTTCCGTGCATTCGTGCTGCACGAAGACCTCGAGGTGGTCCTGCAGGTTCTCTCCCACTCCGGGCAGGTCGTGACAAGGCGTGATGCCGAGACCGGAAAGGCGGTCGGCGTGGCCGATGCCGGAGAGCTGCAGGACCTGGGGCGAGTTGATGGCGCCTCCCGCGAGAATGACCTCGCGCGTGGCGCGAACCCTGAGAACCTTGTTGCGGTGTGTGTATTCGACGCCCACCGCTCGCCCGTTCTCGAAGAGAACGCGGGTCACGAGCGCCCGGGTGGCAAGCGAGAGATTGGCCCGGTGCAGCGCCGGCCTGAGGTAGGCCGTCGCCGTGCTCCAGCGCCTTCCGTTGCGGGTCGTGCGGTCCATGGCCCCGATACCCTCCTGGCGAAAGCCGTTGAGGTCGGAACTCTCGGCGTAGCCTCTCTCGACGGCCGCCGCCGTGAAGGCCCGATGCAGCGGGTTGCTCCCGAGGCGCCCGGCGGTGACATGGAGAGGCCCCCTGCCACCGTGGTAGTCGTCGCTCCCGTTCTCGTGGGTTTCGGCTCTCCGGAAATAAGGCAGAACGTCGCGGTAGGACCAGCCGCGGCAGCCGCGCTGTGCCCACTTGTCGTAATCGAGGGCATGGCCGCGAATGTAGACCATACCGTTGATGGAACTCGATCCGCCGAGCACACGGCCCCTCGGGCAGTGGATCACCCTGCCGTTGAGCGCGGGCTCCGGTTCGGTGTGGTAGAACCAGTTGAAGCGATCGTCGCGCAACGGCCAGGCGAAGGCCGTCGGCATGTGAATCATCCAGCTGAAGAGGCCGCGGTCCATCGGTCCGGCCTCGAGCACCAGAACCCGGTGCACCGGATTGGCGGAGAGCCGGTTTGCGAGGGTCGAGCCGGCTGATCCGGAACCGACGATGACGAACTCGGTGTCGTGGTCGAACGTCATGGACGACTCCCGCAGCCGGAACGAAGGGAGCCGCGGCATCCGCCGCGGCTCCCGTCGGAACACACCCTGATGGTACGTTCAGAAGTCCATGTCGTCCATGCCTCCACCTGGAGGCGCAGCGGGCGCATCCTTCTTCGGCTTCTCGGCGATCATCGCTTCCGTGGTGATCAGCAGGCCGGCCACCGAGGCGGCGTCCTGGAGAGCCGTGCGAACGACCTTGGTGGGATCGATGATGCCCGCCTTGACCAAGTCCTTGTAGTCCTCGGCCTGGGCGTCGAATCCCCAGTTCCTGTCGTTCTTCTCGAGAATCTTGCCCGTGACGACGGCACCGTCGAGCCCGGCGTTCTCGGCGATCTGCCGTGCCGGAGCCTCGATGGCCTTGCGGACGATATCGACACCGACCTGCTGGTCGGCATCATCGAGCTTGAGCTTGTCAAGCGCACGCCTGGCAAAGAGCAGGGCGGCGCCACCGCCTGGCACGATGCCTTCCTCGACAGCGGCACGTGTCGAGTTCATCGCGTCCTCGACGAGGTCCTTGCGTTCCTTCACCTCGACCTCGGTGGAACCGCCGACCTTGATCACGGCGACGCCGCCGGCGAGCTTGGCCAGCCGTTCCTGCAACTTCTCGCGGTCATAGTCGGAGGTGGTGGACTCGATCTGCTGGCGGATCTGGTTGCACCGGCCCTTGATGTCGGCCTTCTTGCCGGCTCCGCCGACGACCGTGGTGTCGTCCTTCTTGACGACCACGCGCTTGGCCTTGCCCAGCATGTCGAGGGTGACGTTCTCGAGCTTGATGCCGACATCCTCGCTGATCACCTGGCCACCGGTCAGGATGGCGATGTCCTCGAGCATGGCCTTGCGACGGTCACCGAAGCCGGGCGCCTTGCAGGCTGCGACCTTGAGGCCGCCGCGCAGGCGGTTGACGACGAGAGTGGCAAGCGCCTCGCCCTCCACATCTTCGGCGATGATGAGCAGCGGTCGGCTCGACTTCGCGACTTCCTCGAGAATGGGCAGCATGGCCTGAAGGCTCGAAAGCTTCTTCTCGTGAATCAGGATCGAGACGTCCTCGTACTCGGTCTTCATCTTGTCAGGATCGGTGATGAAGTAGGGCGACAGATAACCACGGTCGAACTGCATGCCCTCGACGACATCGAGCTCCGTGTCGCGGGACTTGGCTTCCTCGACGGTGATCACGCCCTCGTTTCCGACGGTCTGCATGGCCTCGGCAATCATGCGCCCGACCTCGGTGTCGCCATTGGCGGAGATCGTGCCCACCTGGGCCACCTCGTCGGATGACTTGATCTTGCGCGAACGCTTCTCAAGGTCGTTGACCACGGCCTTCACGGCCGCTTCCGTGCCACGGCGCAGGTCCATGGGATTGAGCCCGGCGGCAACCGCCTTGCATCCCTCGCGCACGATCGCCTGGGCGAGAACCGTCGCTGTCGTGGTGCCGTCACCGGCGATGTCGTTCGTC
Source organism: Alphaproteobacteria bacterium (assembly GCA_964291265.2). Classification (GTDB taxonomy): domain Bacteria; phylum Pseudomonadota; class Alphaproteobacteria; order SP197; family SP197; genus SP197. The sequence continues at coordinate 3,892,673 of OZ219747.1, read as the reverse complement.
TTCGACGCGACCTCGCGGACCATCTGGGCGCCCATGTTTTCGAACTTGTCCTCAAGCTCGATTTCCTTGGCGACAGTGACCCCGTCCTTGGTGATGCGGGGGGCGCCGAACGACTTGTCAAGAACGACGGTCCGGCCCTTGGGCCCGAGAGTCACCCTGACGGCGTCGGCGAGAACATTGACGCCACGCATCATGCGAGAGCGCGCGTCTGCTGAGAACTTGACCTCTTTGGCAGCCATCTTGCTGTTATCTCCTTGTGGGTTCGCTTCCTGAGAGTCTCACTCGATGACACCCATGATGTCGGACTCCTTCATGATGAGGAGTTCGTCGCCATCGATCTTGACCTCGGTGCCAGACCACTTGCCGAAGAGAATCCGGTCACCCGCCTTGACGTCGAGCGCCTGGATCGCACCGGACTCGTCGCGAGCGCCAGGGCCGGTGGCGACGACTTCGCCTTCCATCGGCTTTTCCTTGGCAGTGTCTGGAATGATGATGCCGCCCGCGGTGACTTCGTCGCTGTCAAGGCGGCGAACCAGAACGCGGTCGTGCAACGGACGGAATGCCATGTTGCAACCTCCTGTATGAATGTGATTCCTTTCGGGTTCAAGCACTGTTGGCACTCACCGGATGAGAGTGCCAACAGTGATGTAGGAGGCAGACCGGCGAGTTCAAGGGGGAGAATGCCGGCAAAGACAATTTTTTGGGACGCCGTGCCTTCAGGTGGCCGAGCGCCTTGTAACGGCGAGGGCCCGGCGGTCGAGTTCTCCTTCGATGTCGGCGAGGTCCACCTCGGCACGGACCGCGGCGACCAGGGCGAAGAAGATGACGTCGGCCGCTTCGTGGATGACATCGGCCCGTGTCCCGGCCCGGGCCAGTTCTCCGGCTTCCTCGAGGAGCTTTGCCTCGAGCATCGCCGGTTCGCTGAGGAGCCGGGCGGTGTACGAGCCGGCGGGAGCGTCCGCCAGGCGGTCGGCGAGAACGCGGACAAGGGCCGGAAGGCCCGAGTCGCCCCCCCAGCAGGTCGGAGTTCCGAGGTGACAGAAGCCGCTGCCCGCTTGGCGCACGGTGAACTTCAGGGCATCGCGGTCACAGTCGGGGTCGATCCTCAGCAGATCCTGTGTGGCGCCGGATGTCTCACCCTTGATCCACAGCCCCCGGGTGCGAGAGTGATAGACACCTGCCTTCCGCTCGACGGCGGCGCGCAGGCTCTCGGCATCCGACCACGCCAGCCCAAGGGCCCGCTGGTGCAGGTCCACCACGACGGTCGGCCACAGGCCATCCGGTCTGTCGCTTGCCAGCGGCGCGGCAATGGCATCGGCAAGGTGAAGGGCTCCCGAATAGAGCGCCATTCCGACCTGGGCGTCGATGCCGGCACGATCGGCCGTGGCGATTTCAAGGGGGCTGGTGAATCCGCCTGCCACCGTCAGGCGGGCATCGCCTGCCGCCCCGGCGAGGGCAAGGGCGCGGTCGAGATCCGTTCCTTCCATTTTCCCCTCGCGCTCGACGAAGGTGACGAGAAAGCCGCCGGCAAGGCCGCGCAGCCGTGCCATCCCGGCCACCACGGTCTCGCCGCTCCGTGTTGTCCAGCCGTGGGTGACCACCTCGTCATGCAGGGCATCGAGGGCGACGATGACGCGCTGGCGCGGCAGGCGAGAGAGAATCTCCGGAGTGGCCGCGGTCCCGAGGATGACCTTGCGGGCACCGGCATCGAGCCAGTGCCGTGCCGTGTCGATGTCCCGAATACCGCCCCCGACCCGGCAGGGGGCCATGCGCACGAGCTCCTCGACGAGAGCGTGGTTGTGACCGGTCCCGCGGGCGGCGTCGAGGTCGATGACCGCGATCTCCCCGGCCAGGCGGAAGCGCTCGGCAATCGGCCGGGGATCACCGGCCTCGATGCGAGGATCCCTGCCACCGACAAGCTGCACGGCCTGGCCATTCGACAGGTCGATCGACGGGATGATCATGGGTGTGTTCCCCGGTGTTCGTGCTCGGGACACGGTCGTGTCGGAATGCCCGCTCCGGCCATGGCCTGCTTGACGTCACCGACCGTGTAGTCGGACTCGTGGAAGATGGAGGCGGCCAGCACCGCGTCGGCGCCGTGTCTGAGGGCCTCCACGAGATGGCCGGGTGAGGCGGCGCCGCCGGAAGCGATGACCGGAACCGGTACGGCGGCAGCCACGGCGGCGATGAGCCTGGTCTCGTAGCCCGAACGGGTCCCGTCTCGATCCCAGCTGGTCAGCAGGATTTCGCCGGCGCCGTGTTCGACCGCCCTGACGGCCCAGTGGACGGCATCCATGCCCGTGCGCTGGCGGCCCGACAGGGTGACGACCTCCCAGGCTTTACCACGGGCGGCTGCATCGATGGCAACGACGGTGCATTGGCGCCCGAACCTGCTGGCCATCTCCGCGAGGAGTTCCGGTCTCGAAACAGCGGCGGTGTTGGCCGCGACCTTGTCCGCTCCGGCCTCGAGCAGGGCACGGGCGTCGTTGACCGACCTGACGCCACCGCCCACGGTAAGTGGAATGGCCAGGTCCTGGCGCACCGCTGCCACGGCGTCGCGGGCATTGTGCCTGCCTCGCGGTGTTGCCGACACATCAAGCATGACGATCTCGTCGGCACCCTGTCGTTCGTAGGCCGTGGCCCGTTCCACCGGATCGCCGGCGTCCTTCAACCCCTGGAAACGGATGCCCTTGACGACGCGCCCGGCGTCGACGTCGAGGCAGGGGATGACCCGTGCAGTCAACATGGCATGGCCAGCCAGCGGCCGATCAGTGCCGCGCCCCAGGAACCGGATAGTTCCGGATGGAACTGGCAGGCGACAAGGGCGTCGCGTTCCAGTGCCGCAACGAAGGGTCCGCCATGGTCCGCCATGGCGGCATGCCAGCCCCGGGGAGCGCGCTCGAGACGATAGGAGTTGGCAAAGTAGGCATGGCCGGCGACGAGCGCCCTGCAGCCGCTCTCGGGCGCCAGACTGTTCCAGCCGAACTGGGGAACCCGCACCCCTGCGGGAAACCGCGTCACCCCGTCATCGACAAGGCCAAGGCCGGTGACGCCCGGGGATTCCTCGCTGGAACGGCACAGGAGCTGGAATCCGACACAGATGGCGAGAAGCGGCTTCCCGCTCTCCATGTGCTGTTTCAGGGCCACGTCCGTCCCGCTGTCGCGAAGCGTGTCCATGGCGGCGCCGAAGGTCCCCACGCCAGGCAGCACGACATGGGTAGCCGTCCGGATGTCGTCGGCCGAGCGGCCGGTGCGGGGCACGCCGCCGGCACGTCTGAGTGCAGCGAGGACCGAGGCAAGATTGGCCGTTCCCGTGCGGCAGACCACGACCTCGGGCACGGTCACAGGCGTCCCTTCGTGCTCGGAATCTCGTCGTGATCATCGAGGGCGACCGCCTGGCGCAGGGCGACAGCGACCGCCTTGAACGCCGCTTCGGCGCGATGGTGGTCGTTGATGCCGCGCAACACGTCGACATGAAGCGTGAGGTGCCCGGCCATGGCGAAACTCGAGAGAACGTGCGGAATCATCTCCGCCGCCGTATCGCCGATGCGCTCGCGCCTGAGGTCCAGATCGACATGGGCAAACGGGCGTCCGGAAAGATCGATCACCGCCCTTGCCACGGCTTCGTCGAGCGGTACATGGGCATCGGCGAAGCGGCGGATGCCGCGCTTGTCCCCCAGAGCCTCGTCGACGGCCGCGCCGAGCGTCAGAGCACAGTCTTCCGCCGTGTGATGATCGTCGACATCCAGGTCACCCTCGGCGTGAAGCGCCACATCCATGCGGCTGTGCCGCGTCAGGGAATCCAGGAGGTGGTCGAGAAATCTCAGTCCGGTCACGACATCGCTCTGGCCGGTGCCGTCAAGATTGACGGTAACCGTCACGACGGTTTCGCGGGTCGATCGGCTGACTGTCGCAACGCGTTCCATCATGATTCTCCCGTGCTCCGATGGCCCGCGGCCTCATGCCACGATATTGCTGATGGGGCTGACAACGATGTCGGAGCCGCCCATCGCCTTGATGCGCGGAATGATACGCGCCAGCCTGTCGCGTGGCACGGCGGCCTTGACGGAGTAGCCGCTGTTTCCGTGAAGCGGCGAGATGGTCGGCTCGCGCATGGAGGGCAGGCTGGAAACGACCGGTTCGAGGCAATCGGCTGTGACGTTCACTTCGACCATCACCCGCCGTCTGGCATCGATGACCGAACGGATCATCATCGAAAAACTCGAGATGGCGTTGCGCTTGTTGGCGTCGTCAAGGGCTGCCGGATGCGCGAAGAGGCACGTCGACGACGTCAGGATGGAGGCAACGGTCTCGAGTCCGTTGGCGCGCAGTGTGGCTCCGGTGGCCGAGTTGTCGATGATGCAGTCGGCGTCCTCCGGCGGGAACACCTCGGTGGCTCCGTACGAGCGTACGAAGGTGGCGTCGAGTGAGGCTTCGGCAATCCACGAGCGGGTCAGGCGCTCGTACTCGCTCGCCACCACAAGATGACGGTCGGGCAATCGCCCGTCCCGCAGAATCTTCACGGGCGCCGCGGCGACGAGTTCGACCGGATCGAGTCCGGTGTCGACGAGTTCGACAAGGTCGGCTTCCTTCTCGATCACCCAGTCCCGGCCGGTGAAACCGATGTCGCGGCTGCCGATGTGGAGCATCTCGACGATGTTCTGGGGCTTGAGAAGCTTGGCATCGAAATCCGGCAGCGAGATCGCCGGCCGATAGTCGCGGGTGCTGGTGGCGCGTCCCGAACGAATGTGAATGCCCGCATCCTCGAGAAGGGCATGGAGATTGTCCTGCATGCGGCCCTTGGGAAGACCGAGGCGGATGGTACGGGCGGCCGTCATGGTCGATGAGGCATCGGTGAGGGCAGGAGAATCATCATTGAAGGCGCCGGAAAGTCTGCGATCGACGCCCCAAAGTCAACTGCAGGTCGATCAGCACTATTCTTTTGTCCGGTTTCGTCCGACGAGGGGGCGTCGTAGGCAGATCTGGAGGCCCATTCGAGACCGGATTTCGTTGTCGATATGCCGGTTCCGACCTCGAGAAGGTGCCACCAACTTCAGGAACGGCCACTGACGCGGTTGTCCACCGCCGATCGCGACAACGCAATGGTCCTGGCAGGTCGATGATCCGGTTGTGCACTGGTTGCAGGTCTGGAGTAGACTTCGCCACCATCACGGAGGGAATGCTGGCCATGATCGTCTGGGGACTTGGTCATGTCACCATCAGGACCCCCGGTCTCACATGCCGGTCCTTCGACGGACCGCAGACCCGGTCGCGTCCCGGTGGACCGCGTGACGTTCCGCGCCATCCGCTCCGCCGGATCGATGTCGCCAGGTCTGCCGGGCGCAGCTTCGGGGGATCGTGATGAAGATCGACGGTGTTGTCTGGCGTTCGATCCAGGTCGCCGATGATGAGAGGACGGTCATTGTCATCGACCAGACCTGTCTGCCGCACCGGTTCGTGACGACGGCCCTCGTGACCCTCGAAGATGCGGCCCATGCCATCCGCGCCATGCTGGTGCGAGGGGCGCCACTGATCGGCGCCACTGCCGCCTACGGCATGGCGCTTGCGATGAGACGCGATGCATCGGATGCGTCCATGGACGAGGCAGCCCGGACCCTGCTGGCGACCCGGCCGACGGCGGTCAACCTGCGATGGGCGGTCGAACGCGTGCTCGCCAGACTGACCACGCTTGACCGGAATGTCCGTGAGGACGAGGCCTACGCTCTTGCCCGCGAGATCTGCGATGAGGATGCGGCGACCTGTGAGGCAATCGGCGAGCACGGCATGGCTATCCTGAAGGACCATCACGAGGACACCGGCCGGCCGGTTCAGATCTTGACCCACTGCAATGCCGGTTGGTTGGCCACCGTTGACTGGGGTACCGCCCTGGCGCCGGTGTACAAGGCCCATGACGCCGGAATTCCCGTTCATATCTGGGTCTCCGAGACGCGTCCGAGAAACCAGGGTGCGTCGCTGACCGCATGGGAGCTGGCACAGCATGGGGTGCCGCACACCCTCGTGGTCGACAACGCCGCCGGACATCTCATGCGCACCGGCCGGGTCGACATGACCATCACCGGAGCCGACCGTGTCACCGCCTCGGGCGATGTCTGCAACAAGATAGGAACCTACCTCAAGGCGCTGGCGGCACATCGGCATGGTCTGCCGTTCTATGCCGCACTGCCGTCACCGACCGTCGACTGGCGCCTCATGGACGGTGATGCCGTACCAATCGAGGAACGCAGTGGCGGCGAAGTGACAACCGTCACCGGCCGTGCGGAGGACGGGACCATGGGATCGGTCGCGATTGCGCCCGAGACAACGATACCGGAGAACCCGGCCTTTGATGTCACTCCGGCCGAACTCGTGACCGGGTTGATCACCGAGCGGGGCCTGTGCGGAGCCAGTGCCGCATCCCTTGCCGGACTGTTTGCCGATCAGGCCTGACTGCTTCCCCCTCGCAACAGGACGCAAAAATGTCCATCACCGGAAGAGTGCCATGAGCGAGATGTATGAGAAGGGACTGGCCATCCGGCGTGACGTCCTCGGGGTCGATTACGTCGACAAGGCGATCAACGGAGCGGATCGGTTCAACGCCGGTTTCCAGCATCTGCTGACCACCTATTGCTGGGGAGAGATCTGGAGCGGAGAAGGTCTCGACCGCTGCCAGCGCAGTCTCAACAACCTGTGCATGACGGCAGCGTCCGGACGCATGCACGAGTTCGAGCTGCACTTCAGAGGGGCCCTGCGCAATGGCGTCACCCTGGCGGCGTTGCGTGATACCCTGATGCAGATCGCCGTCTATTGCGGCATGCCCGCCGGCGTCGAGAGCTTCCGCGTTGCCCGCAAGGTGTTTGCCGAACTGGGCATCGATCCGGAGACGGATGACAGCCTTGGCTGAGCCGGTTCTTCCTCCTGCCGTGCCGCGCATCCTGCGTCTGGCGAGCCTGTCGCAGGCACGGCGCGACGCCCTCATGGTGCGTCATGCGCCTGACATGGCGCGTCATGTGGAGCGAGCGCGTCCCATCGTCGAGGCGGTGCGCGAGCAGGGTGACCGGGCTCTGATAAGACTTGCGGAAGAATTCGATGGTGTTCCCATGTCGAAGGAACAACTGAGAGTGACGCCGCAGGATTTCACCCGGGCACGCCGGAACGTTCCGGACGAGGTGGCTGAGGCCATTGACATGGCGACAGACCACATCCGTGTCGTACACGAAAGGCAGCGTCCGGCGACTCTCGACATGGTCGAGGTCCGGCCCGGAGTCATGGCCGGAGAACGCCATGTGCCGATTGATTCCGTTGCCTGTTACGTGCCGCGCGGCAAGGGTGCATTTCCTTCGGTAGCTCTCATGACGGCCATCCCGGCGGTCATCGCCGGGGTGAAGAAGGTGGTGATCGTGACGCCGCCGGGGCCGGGTGGGTGTTGTGATCCGGCAACCCTGGTGGCGGCCCGGGCGGCGGGAGTGGAGGAAGTGTGCCTGGCCGGAGGCGCCCAGGCTGTCGCTGCCGTCGCCTTCGGTACGGAAACCGTGCCCCGTTGCGTGCGCATTGTCGGACCCGGCTCACCCTGGGTTGGCGCGGCCATGATCTTGTGCGCGGACTACATCGAGCCCGGACCGCCAGCGGGGCCCTCGGAGGCCGTGGTGTTCGCCGATGATACCGCGGACGTCGGCCGTGTGGCTCTCGATCTTCTCATCGAGGCCGAACACGGCGATGACTCAACCGTATTCCTGGTGACCTGGAACGACGATTTCGCCGAGGCCGTGGCCGTTGCCCTTGACGGGCACCTCGAGACTCTGTCCCGGGAACGTCGGCGCTGCGCCTGTGCGGCGCTGGGTGCCAATGGCGGCCTTGTCGTGGCTCGGGATGCCGGGGATGCGCTTGATTTTGTCAATGCCTTCGCCCCCGAACACCTGCAGATAGCCAGCCGGCGCCCCCGTGCATGGCTTGATGCCATCAGCAATGCCGGCGAGATCCTCCTGGGTCAAGATGCGCCGTTCTCCATGGCGAACTACATGATCGGCGTCAACGCGGTGCTGCCCACCGGTGGCAGGGCGGCAAGCCGGTCCGCGCTCGGGGTCATGGACTTTCTCAAGCGCCAGTCCGTTGCCGAACTGACCCCTGCCGGACACGATGCCCTCGCTCCCGCTACCCGAGTTCTGGCGGACTATGAAGGATTTGATGCCCATGCCCTGGCGATCACGGCGCGCCAGTCGTCGTCCTGATGCGTGAGGAGGGTCGGCGCGTCACGGCGGGCGCGGCGTGCGCGACTCGTCTGCCGTGCCTCGGCAGTGCGTTGCGCCCGGCGCCAGGCGGCTTCGGTCTGCCATCTGGGGATAAAACCACCATACCGCCACACTGTCGTGAAGCGTTCATGGTAGACTTCGCGTGACAATGACCACTGAACAATGTCAATAGGGCGCCTGGGTGTGGCCTAGAGCGTGGTCAGGACGACGAGGGAACAAACATGGGCAAGATTTCCGGGATGCTGTTCGCAGGCGCGGCGGCGCTTCTTATGGCCGGGTGCGGCACACCGGCATCGATTGATCGTGTCGCCGGAATGACCGTTGCGGATGACCCATTTCTCCAGCATCTTCACGAAGGCTACGTGGACCTCGCACGCAAGGAAACGGCGTACTACGACCGGGTCGATGCCTCGGCATTCCGCGACAGGGCGGAGATGGCGGCGCAGGGTGTTGCCGTAGAACCGTGGGATCCCACGAAATGGCGCATCGACTCGGCGGAAACGATGGACCTTCTCGTCGGCGAACGGGCGAACCTGATGGCCGAACTGGAGGCAGGCGGCAGGGTTGAGCGTCCGCAGGCCGCGGCCCGCGCACAGACGAGTCTTGACTGCTGGATCGAGGAGGCCGAAGAAGGCCCCCCTCATCCTGGCCCGATCGCGTCCCACCAGGAAGCCGAGATGGCGTCGTGTCGCGATGCCTTCTACGCGGCCATGGAAGAACTCCTCCATGTCGAGCCGGAACCCGCGCCGCAAACTGAGTTTGTCGTCTACTTTGCCTGGAACAGCGCGGAGCTTTCGGAGATTGCGACAGGGTTTCTCGAAGGAGTCGTGGCGGAGGCCGTGCGCCAGCAGCCGTCCTCCATCGCGCTCGCCGGGCACGCCGACACCTCGGGAGACGACGGCTTCAACCTGGATCTCTCCAGGGAGCGTGTGGAGGCGGTCGCGGCCCACTTGACGGGAGCAGGAATCGATCCCTCGATCATGGTTCTCGATTGGTACGGCGAGGCCATGCCGGCGATCGAGACCGGTGACGGCGTACGCAACCCGGGCAACCGGCGTGTCGAGGTCTCGTTCGAGTGACAGCGGCGCGATGACGGATGAATCCCGCCGCATCGTCCGGCGCGGCGACGATTTCACCGAGTTTGTGCCCTATGACCGCTACGGTGAGGCCATTCCCGGGCTGTCGTGGATCAACATGAGTCTCGATCCCGAGACCGGGTGCGGATCCTATCTGCTGCGCCTCGAACCAGGTTGCTCGTCACTCCCTCATGAGCACGTCGGCCACGAGGACTTTCTCGTGGTCGACGGTGAGCTCATCGATGACGACGGCAGCGTCTTCCGCCAGGGGGACTTCGTGTCGTTCCGGCCGGGCACGGTTCATTCATCGACCACCCGGACCGGTTGCACGCTCGCCGTCTTCCTGCGCACGGCCAACCGCCTGATCTGATCCGTCCGGGGCCAACGCTGTCGCCTTGCGGTTGGATGCCCGGAGACCGACGACGGTCTGCCGGGCATGCCGCTTGTTCGCTGGCGCTTGTCCGCACAGGTTCCGCACAAGAAAAAGGGGGCCATGGCCATGCCACGGCCCCCCGCTGGAGGGAGTTCGGTGAACTGGAGGGTCAGAAGCCCCCCATGCCCCCCATGCCTCCCATACCACCCATGCCCCCCGGCGGTCCGCCAGCCGGCATCGGTGGGTCCTTTTTCGGAATCTCGGCCACCATGGCCTCGGTAGTGATCAGGAGTCCAGCCACCGAAGCAGCATCCTGCAGGGCCGTGCGCACCACCTTGGTCGGATCGACGATCCCCGCCTTGACGAGATCCTTGTAGACTTCCTCCTGGGCGTCGAAGCCGAAGTTCTGGTTCTTGTTCTCGAGGATCTTTCCGGCGATGACGGCGCCATCGTGCCCGGCGTTCTCCGCGATCTGGCGGGCCGGCGCCTCGACCGCGCGGCGCACGATGTCGACACCGACCTGCTGGTCGGACTCTTCCAGCTTGACCTTCTTGAGGGCCCGGGTCGCAACGAGAAGGGCCGAACCGCCGCCGGCGACGATACCTTCCTCGACTGCGGCACGGGTCGCGTTGAGAGCGTCCTCCACGAGTTCCTTGCGCTCCTTGACTTCGACCTCCGTTGCGCCGCCGACCTTGATGACGGCAACACCGCCGGCGAGTTTCGCCAGGCGCTCCTGCAACTTCTCGCGATCATACTCGGAACTGGTTTCCTCGGCCTGCTGGCGGATCTGGTTGCACCGGGCCTTGATGTCGGACGTCCTGCCGGCGCCGCCGACGATCACCGTGTTCTCCTTGGTGAGTTCGACTCGCTTGGCCGTGCCCAGCATGTCGAGGGTGACGTTCTCGAGCTTGATGCCGACGTCCTCGCTGATCACCTGACCGCCGGTCAGGATGGCAATGTCCTCGAGCATTGCCTTGCGTCGGTCGCCGAAGCCCGGTGCCTTGCAGGCGGCCACCTTGAGGCCTCCGCGCAGTCGGTTGACGACCAGCGTGGCAAGGGCCTCGCCTTCGACATCCTCGGAGATGATCACCAGCGGGCGCCCCGACTGAACGATCTTCTCGAGAACCGGCAGCATGTCCTGCATGTTCGAGATCTTCTTCTCATGGAGCATGATGAAGGGATCCTCGAGCTCGGCGACCATCTTCTCGGCGTTGGTGACGAAATAGGGCGAAATGTAGCCGCGGTCGAACTGCATGCCCTCGACGGTCTCAAGCTCGGTGCCGATGCCCTTGTTCTCCTCGACGGTGATGACGCCTTCCTTGCCGACCGCCTTCATGGCGCTGGCGATCATCTCGCCCACGGCGTTGTCGCCATTGGCCGAGATGGTGCCGACCTGCTCGATCTCGTCGTCGGTGTTGATCTTGCGCGAGCGTCTGGAGAGATCCTGGACCACAGCGTTAACCGCGGCGTCGATACCGCGCCTCAGGTCCATCGGGTTCATCCCGGCGGCGACCGCCTTTGCGCCCTCGCGCACGATCGCCTGGGTGAGCAAGGTGGCCGTGGTCGTGCCGTCGCCGGCAACGTCATTGGTCTTGGAGGCCACTTCGCGCACCATCTGGGCGCCCATGTTCTCGAACTTGTCCTCAAGCTCGACTTCCTTGGCGACGGTCACGCCGTCCTTGGTGATGCGCGGCGCTCCGAAGGACTTGTCGAGAACCACCATGCGGCCCTTGGGCCCCAGCGTCACCTTGACCGAATCGGCCAGTATGTTGACACCCCTGATCATGCGCGATCGGGCATCAGCGCTGAACTTAACGTCTTTTGCAGCCATGTCTTGTTCGTCTCCTGGTCTGTGCAGTTAGGGTGCGGGTGCAGAGCGGCTGTCGCCCTAGAGAACACCCATGATGTCGGATTCCCTCATGACGAGGAGTTCCTCGCCGTCGATCTTGATTTCGGTGCCTGACCACTTGCCGAACAGCACCCGGTCACCCTTGGCGACATCGAGGGGCTGAACGGAGCCGCGGTCGTCACGTGCTCCCGGTCCGACGGCAATCACTTCGCCTTCCATCGGCTTTTCCCTGGCAGTGTCAGGGATGATGATCCCACCCGTGGACACATCGTCGCTGTCAGTACGGCGCACGAGAACACGGTCATGCAACGGTCTGAAACCCATGAGCTCTCTTCCTCTTCGTGAGTGGCGGGACCGGCGCCCACCATGTGTGTTGGCACTCGCTGATGTCGAGTGCCAACACACATGGTGGGCGCGTTCTCCCCTGTCAAGACCGTTTCCTCTATCCGGATCACCGCATCGTCGAAGGACTCGACGGACCAGTCCCTCGATGGCGCCACGGAGAGGCCCGGCGGCAGACGGCGCTGCGCCGGGATGCTCATCGTTGCAACGCGACCGCGATGACCTCGGAGATCGCGGGCATCCCTGCGGGGTGATGGCCGTTCCGGGGAACCGCGCAAGCACTCACGACAAGGGTAAGCGTTCGGCCGTTCGGTGATGGCTGATTTTGGTTGGTTTGGGTCTTGCTGACTATCGTCTGAGAAAGTGCTGGTAAACTCGTTTGGTCTCGATTATGGTCGAGGCCATGAAGACTTTTGCCGAGACGCGCGGAGCGACACAGCAGCTGACGGGAGGTGGTGACGGCCTATGTCGGGCGTCAGTGGCCTTGTCATGCGAGGCGCCTGACTGGCGTGCGCTCTATGAGGCGGAGCGGGTTCGTGCGGATGCGGCGGAAGCGCGTATGCGGTGTGCCAGGCGAACTGGCGGAAGGTAGGGGGTGAAAGTCCCCTGGAACGAAGGAGTAACCAAACCACGTTTCTCCGCGAGCCGTGCGTCGGTTCCCGCGAGGGGGCAGGCGAAGCGTCGGTAGCGGTACGGATGGGCAGGGCTAATGAGCACCGAAAAAGCTATCATCCGGGGTGCCGAGGCTTTCGCATTGGTCGAAGGCAACATCGCAGGCATCGATTTGGTGAGATGTCGGCGAGCCCCGCGGTGTCAGAGAACCCATGCACGTCCGCACGCCTTCTGTTGGGACCCTGGGAGATCTTCAAACCGTCCCGCCGGTTGTGGCGGGACCGCATGGGGAAGGAGAAAACCGAAGCCTATGATGTACGGTTTGAAGAAGTCGGATGAGGCCGTAGTACCTGTGAAGGCGGCGAACAAGGAAGCGTTAGCTTCTGCGGAGTCGCTGGAGGAAAGGGCCTCAACCAAGGGGAATCCGGGACGCTAAAGCACGCACCGAACGCAGTGTCGGGCAAGCGTGCCACAGGCGGCGGATCGGATACGGGAAGCCGCAGGCTAGTCCAGTGGTTTGCCGTCCAGTACCCGAGGTAGGAGCCGGATGGATTAACGTCCACGTCCGGATCTGCGCGGGGGGTGCGCAGCAATGCGCATCCCTACCGCGTCTGACCTGCGCCGTGCGAAGAATTCTGCCCGTGCCCGTGCGGGCACATTCAAGTTTCATCTCGACCGCACTCGTGATCAGCTCAAGGAGGCTCGCCGGGAGGTGAAGCGTGGACAGGCCCGAGCGGAGGCGCTGGAGCGGGAAAGGGACGCTCTGAAGCTCAAGAACGCTGAACAGGCGAGCGAGCTGAGGAATCTCCGCGGGACGCGTGCCAAGCACGCGACGGCGCGCTTCGGGTCGAAGAGCGAGAAACGGAAGAAGAAGGAAGGCACCGGGAACAAGCGGGGTCAGCAACCCGGCAAGAGCGGCCACGGGCGCACTCCGCGTCCGAAGCTCAAGGAGAAGCACGAACGCCATGATCCACCGGCATCGCAGCGCACGTGCCCGTGTTGCGGCGAGCCCTATGTGGCCAACGGCAGCCACGAGACCTCGATCATGGAGGTCCATGTCAAGGCTCATATCCGGCGGATTGAACGTGGGCGTTGGCGCCGTGGTTGTCAGTGTTCGTCGGCGCCTGCGGAGATCATCGCGCCGCCACCTTTGCGCTTGCTTGCGAATACCCCCTTCGGCATCAGTGTCTGGGCATGCGTGCTCTATGAGCGCTTCGCCTGCTTGCGTCCCCTGCGCCGGGTCTCGCGATGGCTGGAAGACCAGGGACTGCCGATGGCGCCGGGAACGATCGCTGGCGGCATGAAGAAGATGACGCCGATGTTCGCGCCTCTCGCTCAGGCCATCCTCGATCATCAGAACCGGCTGACGGTGCGCCACGGCGACGAGACCAGCTGGCGCATCCAGTCCCTCAAGGCCTCGGGGCGCTCGCAGAAGGCCTGGCTGTGGACCGCGGTCAGCGCCGACTCCGTCTTCTTCCTTATCGACCCGTCACGCAGCACCCGGGTGGCCATGGTGCTGTTCGCCTCCACCGAAGGTGTCGTCTTCCTTGTTTGCGACCGCTACGTGGTCTACAGGAAACTGGAGCGTGAGCTTGATGGCAAGGTGATCCTCTGCCTTTGCTGGGCGCACTCCAGGCGCGATGTGATCGAGGCTGCGGCAGGCCAAGAGGGGCTGGAAGAGTGGTGCGACAAGTGGCTCGACAGGATCGCGCTGATCTACACACTGAATGGGCAACGGCTGAAGCACTACGATCCCGCACGCAAGCGTCAGTCAGCGAGGTTCAATGCCCTGCAGAAGGACCTTCGTGCGGCTGTCGAGGCGCTGTTCAGGCAGGCTCAGGAGGAACTCGACGCCTTGCCCGAGGGTGCACGCGAAGCGAAGCCCTTGCGTTCCCTGATCCGTCACCGCGAGGGACTGTGCGTCTTTGTCGACCATCCCCAGGTGCCCATGGACAACAACTTTGCCGAGAGAACCCTCCGGGGTGCGGTGACCGCGAGAAAGCTGAGCTTCGGCTCCGACAGCGAGGAAGGCGCCGCCTTCACCGCCATCATGTACTCGGTCATCGGCACCCTTGCCATGAACAACATCAATGTTCGGCGCTGGCTTCATGAGTGGCTTGAGGCCTGCGCGCAGAACGGCGGCAAGCCGCCGGATGACCTCGACCCGTGGCTGCCATGGTCGATGACCCCGGAGCGTCGAAGGGACCTCATGGAACCGGGGTGATCGAGTGCCGTTACGACGGCCGTGACTTCACCGCGCACGAGATGGCGCTGTTGCGCTCCCTGATCACCCAGCACCCCACCCGTGCGGCCATCGCCCGCGCCTTCTGCCGCGAGACCGGCTGATACAAGCCCGACGGGGCCTCAAGAACATGATGGCGAATGTCGCCTTTCTGGCCATGCACCGCGACGGCCTCATCACCCTGCCGCCACCCCAACGACGAGCAACCCGACCCGGACCCATCGTCTTCGGACCCAACAGCGAACCGCCACGTGGTGCGCCTCCCAAACGCATCCTCAACCGGTGAATATCACCAACAATCACCGCGTGGCCGAACGCTTACCGACAAGGAGCCATGGCAAGGGCCGCCAGCCCTTCCTTGCCAAATGGGCCTTGATCGCGCACGCCGCGCGAAGGCCCGTGTACGTGAACAGCCATGCCTCAACCGGGATGTACGTGAACATCCATGCCTCAACCGGGATGTCGGTCAGCCGGGGTTGAAGAGAGTTCCGGTGGTTGCCACGCAACGCATTCGGCCGATGGCGGCGCGGCAGTGGCCGCCTCGGCGATGAGTTCCCGCTCCTGGCCTTGCCGGAGGCAGACAGGAAGTTCCGCAGCTTCCCTGCGGCCGGGGAAGATTCCGGGGTGGCAGAGGGGCCGGAGTGTGTGCTATGGGTGAGCACTGCGCTGAATCGCCGAGGGAGGCATTTAAGGCACCATGGCAATGACGGACAGTGCTCGGACCCTTGCTTATCGGGATACGCGGCAGACTTCCCTGATCTTCCGCGTGAACGCCCTGTTCCTGCGCTACGAGTGGATCAGGGGATACACCCTGCTGTCACCGACCCTGCTGGTGATGGTCATGCTGATGTGCCTGCCGGTGTTCATGCTGGTGACCTACAGCTTCTGGACCCAGAACTATCTGGACATCGACAGGACGTTCACGCTTGCCAACTACGAGGCCTTCTTCCAGAAGCCGATCTATGTCGCCCTGATCATGAAGTCGGTCAGGATGTCGCTCTTTTGCACTTTTGCGACCATCATCCTCGCCTACCCGATGGCCTACTTCATCGCCTTCAAGGTCAAGAGCAACAAGCTGGTCTGGCTCATTCTCATCACCGTGCCATTCTGGACGAGCTATCTGCTTCGCGTTTTCGCCTGGAAGGTCATCCTCGGGTACAACGGTGTCGTCAACTCGGGGCTCATCAGCGTCGGCCTGATCGACGAACCCCTGCAGTTCCTGCTCTACAATCCCACGGCTGTGGTGCTGACCCTGGCGCACGCCTGGGCCGCCTTCGCCATTCTTCCCATCTACGTGTCGCTGGAGAAGATCGACAGATCCTACCTCGAGGCCGCCACCGATCTGGGTGACACACCTGCGGAGCGCTTCTGGCGGGTGACCTGGCCTCTGTCGCTTCCCGGCGTCATCGCGGCGGGCCTCCTGGTCTTCATCCCGACCGTTGCCGATTACGTCACGCCGCGCCTTGTGGGCGGGACGACAGGCATCATGATCGGCAACATCATCCAGTCGCAGTTCGGCAAGGCCAACAACTGGCCGTTGGGTGCGGCGCTGTCGGTGATAGTCATGTTGATGATTGCCTTCCTGGTGGTCGTCTTCATTGTCACGACGACCCGCGGAAGGGCGAAATCCGCATGACCGACACAACCGCCCAGGGGAGCCTGACGGCTCGAAAGGCCGCACAGGATCAACGCGGCGAGGAAGTGCCGCAGTACTTCGCCTCCAAGCACGAGGGGTATCACTGGACCGCCGAGGCACCGATGTTCCTCTACGCGGTATGGTATCTCGCCTTCCTGTACATTCCGGTGCTGTTCCTGCCGCTGTTTTCGTTCAACGACTCCATTTACGTCGCCTTTCCGCTCAAGGGTTTCTCCCTCGAGTGGTACGGCGACATGGTGAACACGCAGCAGTTGCTCGATGCCCTCGCCAACAGTGTCAAGGTGGGGGGCGCCGTTGCGGTTCTCTCCACGGTCCTGGGGCTGTTCGCGGCCAAGGCCATGACGCGCTACGTGATGCCTGGCAAGGGTGCCATCACGGCTTTCATCATGCTGCCCCTGGTGGTGCCGGGCATCATTCTCGGCATCTCGTTGCTGGTGATCACCAACATGGTGGGGATGGAACTCTCCCTTTACACCATCGGACTCGCGCACACGCTGGTCAGCGTGCCGTTTGCCATGCTGGTGCTGATGTCCCGTCTCGAAGGCTTTGACAAGAACCTCGAGGAAGCGTCGCTCGACCTTGGCGAGGGACCGGTCCGGACCTTTTTCCGGGTCACCCTGCCGCTTGCCTGGCCGGGCATTCTGGCGAGCCTGCTTCTCACCTTCACCATCTCCTTCGACGAGTTCATCCTGGCATTCTTCCTGGCGGGCAACGAGGCGACGCTTCCGGTCTACATCTGGAGTCAGCTGCGCTTTCCGAGCAGACTGCCGATGGTGCTCGCCCTTGGCGCCACTATCCTGATCTTCTCGTTCTTCATCGTGACTGTCGCCGAGGTGTTGCGCAGACGCGGTGTCGGCCCGCAGAGCGGGTCGGCAATCTGACCGGATTGCGGAGGAATGGCCTGGTACAGTTTCACCTTGCAATCATGACGGACAGGGCTCATGGCACGTGACGACTACATCTCGATGAGAAACACGTCGAAACACTTCGGCAGCGTCAAGGCTGTCGATGATGTGACCTTCGACATCGGCGAGGGAGAGTTCTTTTCCCTTCTCGGCGCCTCCGGGTGCGGCAAGACGACCCTGCTGAGGATGCTGGCAGGTTTCGAACAACCCTCTTTGGGCAACATCTTCATCGATGGCCAGCCGCAGGCCGGAGTGCCGCCGCACCATCGTCCGGTCAACATGGTGTTCCAGAACTACGCCATCTTTCCGCATCTCAACGTCAACCGGAACATCGCCTACGGCATGCGCAAGTCGGGCCTCTCCAAGGCGGAGATTGACCGGCGGGTGGACGAGATGCTCAATCTCATCAAGCTGCCCGGGTACGGTGCCCGCGGTGCTCATCAGCTGTCCGGTGGTCAGCGCCAGCGCGTCGCCCTGGCTCGCGCTCTCATCAAACAGCCCAAGGTGCTGTTGCTCGATGAGCCGCTTGGTGCTCTTGACAAGAAGCTGCGAGAACAGATGCAGCTGGAGTTGCGGGCTCTCCAGCGCGATGTCGGCATCACCTTCGTGTTCGTCACCCACGATCAGGAAGAAGCCATGACGATGTCCGACCGCATTGCGGTCATGTCGCTTGGCAAGGTTCTGCAGATCGATTCACCGACCCGGCTCTACGAGGTGCCGCAGGTGAAGGAAGTGGCGGATTTCATTGGTACAATCAATCTCTTCGAAGGCGCCATCAAGGGCCGGGAGGGTGACAGTACCATTGTCGATGCGGAAGGTCTGGGGACCGTCCGCTCGACGGCCTCCGGTGTCGAGGCGCCCCAGGCGGGACCGATCACCGTCGCCATACGCCCCGAGAAGTTCCAGTTGACCTTCTCTGCACCGGAAGAGACAGGGAACATGGTCACCGGCACGATGCAGGCAACGGCCTATCTCGGCGACCGCAGTCACTACTATGTCACCGTGGATGGGCGCGAGGAGCCGATCGCCGTCGCCGCCCAGAATGCCGAGCGTCAACTCTCCGCCGTTGGCCAGCACCATGAACGTGTCTGGTTGACCTGGCATGAAGACTCGGCCCTGCTGCTGACCGCCTGAGCCACCGCAATCCTCAGCCTGCGGGCGAATGCCAGGGAAGCGATGCGGTACAGCGCCACGATTGCGCGCCTCGAGAACGAGGGATCGCGGGCCTGGGATATTCATGCCCGTGCCCTGGAACGGCGTCGTTGCGGACGTGACGTCATCCTCCTCAGTATCGGCGATCCCGACTTTCCCACGCCTCCCGGTATCGTCGATGCCCTGGTGGAGAGTGTCTCTCGGGGCGACACCCACTATGGGGACGTGGACGGCGCCAGGGAGCTGAGGCGCGCCATTGCCGACAGGCATGCCCGTGACACCGGAACGGATGTCACTTGGGAGAATGTCACCGTGACACCCGGCGCCCAGGGTGCGCTCTTCGGAGCCATCATGTGCCTTGCCCAGCCCGGCGACGAAGTGGTGGTGCCGCAGCCCTGCTACGTGACCTATGACTCGGTGGTCCAGGCCAGCGGCGCCACGCTGGTCAGCATTCCCCTGCGCCCCGAACGAGCGTTCCATCTCGATGCCGATGATGTGGCGGCGGCCATCACCCCGAGAACACGGGTGGTTCTGATCAACACGCCGCACAACCCGACGGGAGCTGCCCTTGGCCCGGACGAACTCGAAGGGCTGGCGCATCTCTGCCGGGCTCACGACCTGTGGCTTGTCAGCGATGAGGTCTACAGCCGGACTCTCTTCGATGGCCGCCGGCATGTCTCCCCCTGCAGCCTTCCGGGCATGGCGTCGCATTGTGTCGTCATTGACAGCCTCTCCAAGTCTCATGCGATGACAGGATGGCGTGTCGGCTGGACAGTGGCCCCCGTGGCATTTGCCAGGCATATGTACAATCTGGCGCTGGCGATCCACTACGGATTGCCGACATTCATCCAGACTGCGGCCACCGAGGCGGTTCGCGGGGACTACCCCGAGGTCGGGGAGATGACGCGGCGCTACCAGGAACGTCTCGATCTGATGTGCGAGAGTCTGGCCCCCTGCGGCAATCTTTCCGTCGTCAGGCCCCAGGGCGCCTGTTTCATGATGATCGATGTGCGCGCCACGGGTCTCTCCTCCATGGATTTTTCCTGGAGGCTGCTCGAGGAAGCCGGTGTTGCCGTTCTGGCCTGTGAGAGTTTCGGTCGTGCCGCCGCCGGTTTTGTCAGACTGTCGTTGACGGCGTCCGACGACGATCTCCGCCGCGCCGGGGCTCGCATGGCCGGATTCGCCGCCACACTGCCCGGTGGATGAGGTGAGGGGGAGGCGAAGGTGCGTCATCGATTGCGGCATGCGGTTCCGTTTCTGGTCTTCGCCGCCCTTGCCGCGTCACTGGCGATCGGTCTCGGGCGCGACCCGTCCCACGTGCCGTCGGCCCTCATCGGGGATCCGGCGCCTGCGATCGTTCTGCCTGCCGTGAAGGGCCACGGACCGCCCTTCACGTCGCAGGACTTCAAGGGAGAGCCCACACTGGTCAATGTCTTCGCTTCCTGGTGCGCGAGTTGTCGTGACGAACATCCCCTGCTGATGGAGATTGCGGCCGGCGGAGCGGCGCGGATATTCGGTCTGGCCTACAGGGACGATCCCGCAGCGGCGTCTGCGTGGCTGGACCGCCATGGCAATCCCTATACCGCGACCGTTGCCGACGTCGACGGCAGGGGAGGCGTGGAGTGGGGTGTGCGGGGAGTTCCCGAAACCTTCGTCGTGGATGCCGGCGGCGTCATTGTCTACAAGCATGTCGGGCCCCTCACACGGGATGCATGGCGCCGCGACATGCTGCCCATGATCACGGGAGCCGGATCGTGATCACACCATGGCGGCCGGTCATCTGGTGGAGCCAGGCGGCCCTGTTCTGCCTTGCGGTCGGCGTGAAACCGGCGACGGCCCTCGACACCCTGGCCTGGCTCGATTCTCCTTTCCAGGTGCCGGAGACCTCCTATCTGATCGAGGGCGGCGGATCCGGTACTCTTGGCGAGTACAGGGGCAAGGTCATCGTGCTCAACTTCTGGGCGACATGGTGTCCACCCTGCATCGAGGAGTTGCCCTCGCTTGACCGCCTCGCGGCGCTTCATGCCGGCAGCCATCTCGCTGTCATCACCATGGCGATGGACAGGGCGAGCGAAGAGAAGATCAAGGCCTTCCATGATGAACACGGACTTGGTCACCTGACGATCCAGCGTGATCCGGACATGAAGCTGGCGCGTTCCATGCGGCTCTTTGGCCTGCCGACGACCTTTCTCGTCGATCATCGCGGGAACGTCGTGGCGCAACTGGTCGGCGAAGCGCAGTGGGACACAGACGAGGCGCTGGCCGTGATCATGCCTCTCGTTGAAGCCGCGGTGGCCGACGCACCCTGATGGAGATCCACGGGGTAGAGCTGGCGGTCGCCCTTGCCGCCGGTATCGTGTCGTTCCTGTCACCCTGCGTTCTTCCCCTGGTACCGGCCTATGTCTCCTATGTCGCCGGCGTCTCTGTCGACGATCTCGCGCAACGGGAGAACCGCAGACCGGCAATCATGGCAGCCAGTCTCATGTTCGTTCTCGGCTTCTCGAGCGTGTTCGTGCTGTTGGGAGCCGGTGCGACCGCTGCCGGCGCCCTTGTCCTGCGCCACAGCGTCCTTCTCGTCGACATTGCGGCCGTCATCGTCATCCTCTTCGGCCTGTTGATGATGGGTATGGTGCGCCTGCCGTTCCTGCAGCGCGATTTCAGGTTTCATCCGGCCTTGGGCAATGGCAGGGCAGGGGCGGCTTATGTCCTTGGCGTCGCGTTCGGTTTTGGTTGGACCCCGTGCATCGGGCCGGTCCTCGGGAGCATCCTTGCCATCGCCGCCACCAAGACGACGACCGCCGGCGGCGTCGCCCTGCTGGCCGTCTATGCTCTCGGACTGGGACTGCCGTTCCTTGGCGCCGCCCTCTTTACCGGTGTCCTTGTGCGCCACATGGGAGGACTGGGCCGGTTCGGTCATCGTCTGCAGATCATCGCCGGAGGGGCTCTCGTTGCCATGGGCATCGCCATGCTGGCGGGTTGGGTGTCGGCCATGGCCTGGTGGCTGCTGGAGACATTTCCCTTTCTCGCCGGGATCGGTTGACCATGACATCAACGGAATACGATGCCTACTACGCCATTGTCCGCCGGATTCCCGAGGGCAGGGTCATGACCTATGGTGATGTCGCACGGGCCGCCGGATGTGCGGGCCGCGCTCGCCGGGTCGGCTATGCACTCGCCTGCTGCAGCGATCCACTGCTTCCCTGGTGGCGGGTGATCAACACACGGGGTCAGGCGAGTCGCAGCCATGGCCGCTCCATCGGCGCCGACGAGCAGGAACATCTCCTGAGACACGAAGGCATCGCGATGGATGCCCACGGAACCGTCGATCTCGCCCGGTACCGTTTCATCATCGACTCGGATGAGCGATGACCTGTGAGGCGACGCACTGGTTGCGCCTTGAGCCGAAGTACGTGGTCCAACTTCGCCCGGTTCCGGGATGGTGAGCGATACGTTCCGTGATTCCCTTCCGGTGCGGCACGTTGTTCCTCCCTCGTTGTCCGGACATCCCCCGCAGCGAACCGCCGCCGCCCCCACCTGACGCGCCATCCCCTGAACGGCAGGACGAGTCCTGGGTACCGGTGCGGGATGTCGACCTCGACCGTCTCGGTTCGCGCCTGACCCGGTCCCGGGAGCGTCTGCGGCCGGCCAAGCGGTTGCGGGTCGAAGGCGCGAGCGCTGCAGGTCCTGTCCCATCCGGCTCGGTGCCGAGTGCCAGGCAGGGCCCGGAGACCGGCTACGACCCAGCCGTCTCGCTCCTCGAGCTCCCGTTCCGGTGTACCGGTGTTCGCAGCCGGGTTCCTCAAGCCTTCAGGAAAAAGGCTAAGCGTTCGGTCAAGCGGTGATTGGGGTGATGACAGCACTGAACGAATGGAGGCGTGTCCAGCAGCAATGCGTCGTTGGCACTGTCATCATCGTCACCGTTTGGTTGAACGCCTGCAGTCATTTTATCATGGCGGGATCCCTTGACAAGGGATGGCAAACGCCTCGGTTGATCCGGTCCGGTCACCGGATGACCGCAGGTCCGGCACGATACCGGGGAAGACTCCGGTCCCGCCGGCATGTAGTTTCGTTTCGGAAAGGAGCGCCTCCCCATGCAGGCATTGAAACAGGAAAGCCGCGCCGGTTACCGGGACGTGCTGAACGCCCCGGCCCACATGGTCGCCGAGGTGATCGACGGCGCGCTCCACACGCACCCCCGGCCTGCCCCACGCCACGCACGCGCTGGTTCATCGCTCGGCGTCAAGATCGGAGGCCCCTTCGATTACGACTCCGTCGGGCCGGGCGGCTGGTGGATCATCGACGAGCCGGAACTGCACCTCTGCGACGATGTCCTCGTGCCCGATCTGGCCGGTTGGCGCCGGGAGCGAATGCCCGACTATCCCGACACCGCCTGGTTCGCGATCGCGCCGGACTGGGTCTGCGAAGTGCTCTCCCCCGGAACCCGCAAGACCGACCTGCATGAGAAGCGGCCGATCTATGCCCGCGAAGGCGTTTCCTGGCTCTGGTTCGTCGATCCCCTCGCCAGCGGTCTGGAGGCCTTCGAACTCCGGGACGGCCAGTGGCTGCTGATCGCCTCGCTCAAGGACGATGACCCCGTCAGCGTTCCTCCCTTCGAGGCCATCACCTTCAGCCTGGCCGATCTCTGGCCCTGATAGGCGTGCACCACGACTGCCTGTCATCCCCTTGACCGGGCGGACGCCCCGCGGCCCCGTGCCTGCCGCGGCCTGCGGGACATTGTTCCATGCAACGGCTTGCGCATCGCTGGCGGCGGCAGGCGCCACGGAAGCATGACCGCAGGGCGGACGGGCAGTCAACGCCGCGCAGCCGGCCTGGTGGAGAGTAAGCGTTCGGCCGTGCGGTGATGGCTGATTTTGGTTGGTTTGGGGCTTGCTGACTATTGTCTGAGAAAGGACTGGTAAATCGGCCTGGTCTCGATTATGCCGAAGTTCCGGACGAATTCCTGCTGACATTCACAACAACTCGTTGATTTTGCGCTATTTGTCGGATTCGTCAGGCTCACAATGTACCCATGCGCGAATGCACCTTGTGTTGTAACTACTCACCCCTTGTTGGGGTCTGGTTGTCCGTAGTGCTCGTTGAGGATGTCTACGGCCTTTCCGTCGAGGGCGATCTGGATGGCGACGAGAGGGTTGTAGCCGAGTGCGTCCATGGCGGTGAGGTAGTTTGAGCCTCGGCACCATGCTTTGGCGTGGAGCATGGTGCGGAAACATCCGGACACCTTGATCTTGACCTTTGTCATCCTGATCTTCTGCTCTCCGGTATTGTTGGTGAAACTGACGTTGGGGTCCTTCATGAAGCGCAGGACGGACTTCTCGTGTTTCACGAGACGTTCATGCAGGTTGTGCGCGTCGGACTTTGCGATGCGTCCCCGTTTTCCTCATCGTCCGTGGCGGGATGTCGGGCAGTTCCCTGGCGCCCTGGGTGAGGATGGTGCGGTAGCGCTTGCGCACGGCCCGGCGGTCGGCCTCGTTCAAGGTCTTGGATGCGCTCTTGTTGACCCTGCGGGAGACCTCGCGCAGCAGGCTTTTCATCAGTCGCGCCTAGCGGTAGCCGTTGGACTCGACGACGAAGGTCAGTTCGCGCAGGAGATGGCTGCCGCACAGTTGGTGGCGGCACTGATCGTAGCCCATGTAGGCAGCCCAGCAGTCGTGGATCAGGACGCCCCTTTCTGGCCATGCACCACGACGGCCTCATCATCCTGCCGCCACCCAGGCACCAGCCGGGCCAGCCCGAGCCCATCGTCTTCGGACCCGACAGCGAACCGCCTCCCAAACGCATCCTCAACCGGTGAATATCACCAACAATCACCGCTTGACCGAACGCTTACCATCTTCGCGCTTCGGCGGCGTCGCGAGGATCGCGCGCATGATGTTTCTGGAGTGTCCGGGATCGGCTCCGGCAACGGATACTCTACGGGTCGGCCACGCGGGCGCTTCTCTGTCTCGTCCATGTCGGTATCTCCAGTTTTCGGCGGCTCACGCCAGCCGTGCCTCATTGTACCACGGGGGACGCCCCGAGGGGGAGGAACGGAACCCTCGGGGCGTCTGGCGGCTACCGGACGGCTCCAAACGCCGCCGTCAGATCGACCCGCTCCAAAGTCCCGCCGACCGCTTCGTGCGAGCGCCCGGCGAAGATCCCGGTCAGGCGCCCGGCATCGCCGCCAGTCTCCCGAAGCGTGTTGCCCTGCACCACGATGGTGTAGCGCAGATCGCCGTCCTTCCATTGCGCCGTCAGCCCGCTGTCCTCGATTGTTGCCAGATCGGTGAATGTGGCCGTCCCGTCCATGCTCGCAAGATTCACGGCGATGCCGGCGTTGCCCGCTACGCGCTCCGCCTCTGGCGTAAAGCCGACCAGGACCCCGGTCCAAGCGGCGGCGCCGGACAGTTGTCGGTTTGATGCCAAGTTGGAGGCCGGGGCGGTTCCGTAGGCCCACGGTTCGGCATAGCGGTTGCGCATGGCAACGCCGAAAGCGCCATGTTCGTTGCTGACGAACAAGTGTTCGGACATGCCGGACCACGGCCCGAGCTGTTGCGGGTCGGCACTATCCAGAAGCCGCCCGTAGAGCGCCCGCATCGCCTCCCGGTCAATCGGATACAGCAGGGACGCCGGCTGGCGCTCGCCTTGAGCAAAGTCATAAACCCTGTTGCTCGCTTCCATGATCGTGTCGAAGCTGTCCGAGACATGTCCGCCTATCCCGAGCGAATGGACAAACTCGTGGGCGATCAGGATCACGGCTGAGCGTTCATCGGCATACGCCTGAAAGCTACCGCGCGACAGGAGTATGTATTCGCCCCATGACGTTGCTGCGGCCCCCCTGTCCCTGCCATGGAACTCGTTTTCTGGGACGAACTCGACATGGATCGTGTTCGGCAGTTCCTGACCGGCGCCGAAATATTTGCCGCCGGAATCGACTGTGTGCTTGAGGCTGAAATCGGTAAGCGGCGCTCCGACGCTCAGCTTTGCGTTTTCAGGGAGCGCGGCGTTGACGAGCTGGACGGCCGCCAGGACGCGGGCGCGCTCTTCCGCCGTTGAAGACCCGATGACACGGACCTCGTAGCCGGGCACACGCCGGGACAGGCCGGAATATCCTGAGACCGAAGACAGATAGGCTTGAAGGTTCGCGGCGCCCGCGCCGTCATCGAGTCTCCCGTAGCCGATTTCGACGTTCGCGATACCAGGGACGGTCGTCTTTTGCAGCCCCTCCGGCCCCGCTCCCTGATCGACGCCGACCCGCAGCAGGTTCCCGGTGCGGTAAATCGGTGAGCGCTTGGCGTCCGCTGCCGTTAGGCCGAAGTTCCGGACGATTTCAGCGGCAGAGTCACGATAACCGGTTGATTGTGTTGGCAAAATAGCGCGATGATGGCGCGAGAATGTTCCCATGTAACGGCGAAGTTTTCCCTTGACACGGTGGGCTTACGCCCCCATATACGTTGCCATGTACGTAGACATCGTCCCCAACCGTAACTCACCCCCCGCCGTCCTCCTGCGAGAGGGATGGCGCGAGAACGGCAAGGTCAAGAAGCGCACCATCGCCAATCTCTCCTCCTGGCCCATGGAAAAGGTCGAGACCCTGCGGCGGTTCTTGAAGAACGAACCCCTCGTCGGTCGTGACGACGCCTTCGACATCGTCCGCTCCCTACCCCATGGGCATGTCGCCGCAGTGCTGGGAACCCTGAAGAAGCTGGGACTGGACAGGCTGATCGACCCGAAGCCCTCGCCTGAGCGCGATCAGGTCCTGGCCATGATCGTGGCACGCATCCTCGAGCCCGCCTCGAAGCTGGCCACGGCCAGGGGGCTGGCCGAGGCCACGGCGGTCAGCACCCTGGGCGAGGTCCTCGATGCGGAGATGGACGAGGACGCCCTCTACGGCGCCATGGACTGGCTCCTGGAGCGTCAGGAGAGGATCGAGCGGTCCCTGGCGAAGCGGCGCCTCGAAGAGGGCTGCCTGGTGCTCTATGACCTGACCTCGGCATGGATGGAGGGGAGAGCGTGTCCCCTGGCAAGGAGGGGTCATTCCCGGGATGGCAAGAAGGGCAAGCTGCAGATCGAGTTCGGCCTTCTGTGCGATCGGGACGGCTGTCCAGTGTCGGTGGAAGTGTTCCCCGGCAACACGGCGGACCCCGGGACGGTGGCATCACAGATCACCACGCTGCAGGAGCGCTTCTCCCTGGCGAAGGTGGTGCTGGTGGGAGACCGGGGGATGCTGACCGAGGCGCGCATACGCGAGGAGGTGAAGCCTGCGGGCCTGGACTGGATCAGCGCCTTGAGGGGACCGGCCATCCGCGCCCTTGTGGAGGCCGGCGACGTCGAGATGTCGCTCTTCGACGAGAGGGACCTGGTGGAGATCACCAGCGATGCGTATCCCGGCGAACGCCTCATGGTCTGCCGCAACCCCCTGCTGGCCGAGGACCGGGCCCGCAAGCGCCAGGAACTGCTCGAGGCCACCGAGGCCCTGCTTGAACCGATCGCCGCAGCGACACGGCGCGACAAGCGCCGTCTCAAGGGTGCCGACAAGATCGGGGAGAGGGTCGGCAAGGTCATCGGCAAGTACAAGATGGCGAAGCACTTCACGTGGTCCATCGACGACGAGGGTGTCTTCACCTATGGGCGCGATGAGGCTGCCATCGCCGCCGAGGCCAGGCTCGACGGCCTCTACGTGATCCGCACCAGCCTGCCGCAGAGCGAGCTCGACGGTCCCGGCACGGTGCGCGCCTACAAGCGGCTGAGTTCGGTGGAACGGGCCTTCCGCAACCTGAAGACCGTGGATCTGAAGGTCCGCCCCGTCTACCACCGCACCGAACCCCGGGTCCGCGCCCATGTCTTCCTGTGCATGCTCGCCTACTACGTTGAATGGCACATGCGCCAGAAACTGAAGCCCATGCTGTTCGACGACGAGGATGCCGAAGGCGCCGAGGCCCGGCGGCCGTCCGTCGTGGCGCCGGCAGAAGTCTCGGCGAGCGCCCGGGCCAAGGCGGCAACCAAGAGGACACACGGGGGTGATCCGGTGCACAGCTTCCGCACCCTCCTCGATGATCTCGCGACCATCACCCGCAACACCGTGGCGCCCCGCCTTGCGGGCGCCCAACCCTTCCAGGTCACCACGCGGCCCACGCCGCTCCAGAAAAAGGCCCTGGACTACCTCGGCATACGCCTGCAGCGTTCCCAGTAGCGACACACCCGATTTTTTCAAACGTCAATACATTCATAACGATACGTCTGATCGGTTCTGGAACTTCAGGTTAGGCCGGGGTGAATGGCGTATCGGTTATCGCTGGCGTCCGGTGAAGGAACACGAGGCGTAGGCGGAATCTGCCCCCGAGGAACAGGCCCAACGGCCATCCCGCCACCTCCCCCTCCGCCACATGAAATGAGGAACAGGGCGGCCAATACGGCCGCGATAGCTGAGATACGCATAGGAACTCCCTGTGTGCTCGGCACAGCAGGGTTGCCGGGCCGGTCGCCAAACAATCACCAAGCGAAGGGATTCCCGCACTTTCCTGCGAGCGTAGTCTTCTATGGTGCGGGCGACCCGGCACAGGGTCGCCGTAAGCGTTCGGTCACGCGGTGATTGGAACGAAAGACAAGTGGACGCAAGGGGCCTGAGCGCCCCTTGCGTCCGACATGTCGGCGGTGCCTCAGGACTCCGCGGCTTCGATCGCCAGTTCCTCGGCAAAGATGTAGGTGGTGGGATGCATCCCGTAGCCCCTCACCCTCGAGTTCTGGACGTTGTAGACGCCACGCCATACCGGCTGGATGATCGGTCCGTCCTCCTGCATGATGGTCTGCAGCTTGGCCATGACCTTGCGCCGTTCGTCGACATCGAGGATGCCTTCGGCCTCGGTGAGATGCGCGTCGAACTCCGGATTGGCGTAGTGGCTCTCGTTCCATGGCACCCCCGTCCTGTAAGCAAGTCCGAGCACCATGAAGCCGAGTGGACGGTGTGTCCACGAGGTGAAGCCGAAAGGAACCTTGTCCCAGACATCCCAGAACTGGTCGGACGGCATGAGGTTGATGGCGACGTTGATGTTCGCCTCCTTCCACTGCTCGACCATGGTCTGGACCGCAAGAAGCTCCCATGCCGGATCCTTCTTGCAGGCGATCTCGAGATCGAGGCCATCGGCATATCCGGCTTCTGCGAGAAGGTCCTTCGCCGCTGCCACATCCCGTCCCATCCACGACAGTTCGGCATACTCGGGATGAATGGACGAGACGTGGTGATGCTCGGCGGGGGAACCGACGCCGCGGTGCGCCGCCTCGAGGATCGAGGGCGTGTCGACAGCAAGGCGCAGTGCGACGCGTACCCTGGGATCGTCGAACGGCTTCGCGTCAACCTGACCGCGAACCACCGCCGTCTGTGCCGTGGTCTGGGCGTTGACCTGGATGTCAGCCATGGCCTTGAACGCGTCGAGCTGAACGACATCCCCGGCGTCAACGGCGTCCACCTGACCCGACGCGATGGCGCCGATGGCGGCGGAAGGGTCGTCGCCGAGGTCGATGAACTCGAGACGGTCGAGGTAGGGTCCCTCCCGATGCCACGTCGCGCTGCCGGCGTTCTCGAGAATCGAGATTTCGCTCACCACGTGCTCGACGAGCCTGAAGGGGCCCGTCCCGTTGGAGCCGACGCCGAACACGCCGTCTTCAGAGGGATCCAGGATCAGAAGGGGATAGTGGAACAGGTGTTCCGGGATGGCGATGTTCTTGGCACGCGTGTTGAGGCGGACGGTGTGATCGTCGACGGCCTCGACGGCGTCGTCCCGCCACAGCATGCTGCCCTCGTCGTTCATCATGTAGCCCTTCATGAGGCCCAGAACCGATGAACCGGACTCGGGGTCGAGAACCCGGCGCAGGTTCCACGCGACGTCCTCGGAGGTGAAGGCGCGGCCGCTGTGCCACATGATGCCCGGGCGAATTTTCAGATCCCAGGTCAGGAGGTCATCGGATACTTCCCAGCCTTCGAGAAGGTCGGGGCGGGTGACATTGTCGGTGCCGGTGCGGGTGAGATAGCCGCAGACCTGGCGGACGATGTTGGAGTCGATGACCCAAGAGAACGTATGCGGATTGTTGATGGTGTAGACACGCATGCCGATGCGCATGGTGCCGCCGGTGGGTTTGTCCTGAGCCACGGCGCGGGGTGCGAAATCCTCGCCGCTGATGAGACCCGCCGCAGCGTAGGCTGTCGAGGCGGACACACCCAGCAGGGCCGAATAGCGCACGAATTCGCGGCGCTCGAGCCGTCCTTCTGCAAGCTGCTCCTGCAGATTGCTGTAGTAGGGGTGTACCATGATGGTTGATCCTTCCCTCTGATTGATTCACTGGCACTCCGGCACGATTCCAGAGTCCTTGCCATGGACTCAGAATCTTGGGGATGCCGCATCATGTCAACCCAAAACCCTTGCAAGCGGTGCAGTTGATGGTGAATGGTGCCGTTGAGTGACCGTGTGCGGCTCAGGGAGGTGAGGCGGCGTGACGAAGGGTCTCCCGGCCATTGTACTGTGGGCTGCAGTCACGGGGTTCTCGCTGTGGCTCGTGGTGGAGGGCCGCGCGCTCATCCTCCCCTTCGTCGTCGCTGTCGTCCTGTGGTACCTCATCGCCACGCTGCGCCAGGCCTACGCCCGTGCGGGTGCCCGCCCCGGTTGGCTCACCCTCGTTCTTGCCGTTGCCACGGTGATGGCCCTCGTCGCCGTGCTGGTCGACCTGACCCTTGCCAACGCCAACGCCGTGGTGGACGCCGCGCCACTCTATCAGGCCAACCTCGTGCAGCACTTCGGCAACGCCGCCGCCTTCTTCGGCGTTGCCGAACTGCCGACGATCGGCGAGATCCGCAGCCGGGTCGACCTTGCCGGTCTCGTCACCTCGCTCGCTTCCGGAATGGCAAGCTTCGTCGGCAATGTCGGCATCGTCCTGGTCTATCTCTCCTTCCTTCTGGTGGAGCAGGGGCACGCTGCCTCCAAGCTCAACGCCCTGCTCGGCGGCCATGCCGGCAGAATTGTCCGCACAAGCCATGTCATCTCCAGGATCAATTCCGATATTCGCACCTACCTCTGGGTCAAGAGCCTGCTGTCCGTCGTGACGGGCGTCGTCTCGTGGATCGTCATGAAGGCCGTCGGACTTGATCTCGCGGAGTTCTGGGCGGTGCTGATCTTCTTTCTGAACTTCATCCCGACTATCGGTTCGATCCTCGGGTTTGTGTTTCCGGCCCTGTTGACCCTGGCGCAGTTCGCGGAACCCCTGGCGCCCTTCCTCATCGTGACGGCATTGCTGGGCGCCACGCAGATCGTCACGGGCAATGTCATCGAACCCCGGATGATGGGGCGCACCCTCAAGCTCAGTCCGCTCGTGATCCTTCTCTCACTGGCCCTGTGGGGCAGCCTGTGGGGTATCATCGGCATGTTCCTCAGCGTGCCGATCACGGTCATGGCTCTCATCATCTTCGCCCAGTTCCGGCAGACGCGTCCGATCGCTATCCTGATGTCCGATGATGGCAACATCGCCCACCTCGAGAATGACAACGATGAAGGGGAATGTCCGAAATGACCCGCAAGACGGCGGGCCTCGCCGACGATCTCTACGACTACATGGTGCGCACCACCGTGCGTGACGATGACATCCTGCGCCGCCTTCGCGAGGAAACCCTGCAGACAGGCTGGAGCGACATGCAGGTCGCGCCGGACCAGGGACAGTTCATGGCTCTCCTGACACGCCTGATCGGGGCCCGGAACGCGCTGGAAGTCGGCGTCTTCACCGGCTACAGCAGTCTGTGCGTCGCGCGGGCGCTGGGGGACGGAGGCTCTCTCGTCGCCCTCGATGTCAGCGAGGAATGGACAGCGATCGCCCGCCGCTACTGGGCCGAGGCGGGTGTCGCCGAGCGCATCGACCTGCGTCTGGCTCCGGCGGTGGAGAGCCTGGAAGGGCTGGTTGCGGAAGGTCGCGCGGGGTCGTTCGACATCGCCTTCATCGACGCCGACAAGGAGAACTACGACACCTACTACGAGCGTGCCCTCGTTCTCGTCCGCCGGGGTGGATTGATCCTCATCGACAATGTCCTGTGGGGCGGCGCCGTGATCGATGACAGTGATC
The DNA here is from genome assembly GCA_964291265.2 of Alphaproteobacteria bacterium. Taxonomy (GTDB): domain Bacteria; phylum Pseudomonadota; class Alphaproteobacteria; order SP197; family SP197; genus SP197. The sequence continues at coordinate 3,861,121 of OZ219747.1, read as the reverse complement.
AGTCGGTGGACACCTGTGCGATTCGCGCCGTCAACGAGAAGGTCGGCGCCGACGATCGGGTCGACATGGCCATGGTGCCCACGGGAGATGGCCTCACCATCGCAAGGAAGCGCTGAAACGCTCCGTGGCCCCCCAAAGGCGATGAAAACTCGTGGATGGCATGCCGGTCAGGCGTAGGGCAGGAGGGTCCCCACTCCCAGTTTGTCGGCCTTGGCGAGCATGGCCCAGGCGAGTGCAATGTCGGATGTCGAGAGACCGCGGTGCCAGAAGAGTATTCTCTCGTCGTCGCTGTCCCGACCGCCGGTGAGACCGGCGCAGATGGCGCCGATCTCGCCGTGAATGGTTTCGGCCGTGATGCGGCCTGAATCGACATGGCGCCTCAGACAGCCAAAGGGGCCAACCAGGCACTGCTGCCAGTGGTCGACGACGATCTTGTCCATGACGTCGGCAAGGTCGTCCTCGACGGCGCTGATGGTGCCGTAGGGTATGACAAGCGCTCCCGGCTCTACCCACGCGGTCTTCAGGAGAGGCTGGGGCCCGTCAAGCCGGGAAGCTTCCACCAGGATGTCGGTGCCCTCGAGGCAGCTCTGCCAGTCGTCGGTGACGATGATGGGTTTGCCGAGATCCCGCGTCAGCCGTTCGCCGAAGGCCTCGCGACTCTCCGCCCGCCGCGAGTGCACGCGGATCTCCGCGAAGTCGAACAGGTGATCGAGCAGGCGGACGTTCCAGTAGGAACTCCCTCTGGCGCCGATGTGGCCGAGCCTGCGCGGACTTGAGCGGGCAAGGTACTTGGCGCCAAGCGCCGTCAGGGCGCCGGTGCGCATGTCCGTGATCGCGGTGCCGTCGACGAGCGCCCGCGGCATGCCGGTCCTGGCGTCGAACAGGTTGACGAGGGCCATTTCCGAGGGCAGTCCCTTGCGGTAGTTGTCGATATAGTCGCCCACCACCTTGACGCCGGCTATGCCGATGGGCGCGATGTAGCCGCGCAGGACGTTGAAGTGGCCACGGAATGCCTCGTCCGCCACGAGATGCATGCGCGGCTCGATGACGGTTTCGCCGCGCCCCTGCGCCGACAGGCTGTCCTCGATGGCGTCGAGGATCTCGTCCGGCGTCATCTCCAGGGCGCGGACATCGGAGCCGGACAGGTAGCTGAGTTCAATGCCTGGCACGGTGATTCCTCCCGGTGTTCGGCCGAAGCAGGATCATGGCCGCATTCTCGAGCAGGGTCACGAGTTCGTTGCTGATCATCCCGTCGGGCTCGAGTCCCCTTGCTTTCTGAAAGGCCCTGATGGATTCCCTCGTCATGGGCCCGGCCATGTTGTCGACCGCTCCGTCGAGATAGCCAAGCAACGCGAGATACCTCTGGGCCGCGACCACGGGGGCGCCCAAGCTCCCGGGAAGAGGTAGGTGAATGTGCGCTTCCTTCTCCGGCGCTCTTGCCAGGCTGCCGGCGCGCAGCATGGCGCGGCGACGGTCCGCGGAATCCAGGACGCTCGCCAGGCTCTCCATGAATTCCCGCGCCACCCTGCGGGCGCTCCGGTCATGGCCCCGGGCCGCTGCGACCAGCCAGGCGTAGGCCTCGACGGGGTTCCTGTCGATGCCGGTGCCGTTGGCAAGGCAGGTGGCGAAGCTGATCTGGCCGAAGGCGTATCCGGCCCGTGCCGCGGCGCCGTAGGCCGCGGCCGCGGCCGCCAGGTCGACCGGAGTGCCATGGCCGTACTGCAGCATGATGCCGAGGTTGTTCTGGGCGACGGCCAGCCCCTTGTCAGCCGCCCGGCGATAGAGGGCGACAGCCCTCTCCGGATCACGGGCAACGCCAAGTCCCTGTTCATATATGTGGGCCAGGTTGTTGTCGGCTTCGGCGAGTCCGGCCGCGGACGCCCGGTGGTACCAGGCCAGCGCCTGTTCGAGGCTGGCGCTGTCGTCCGTGTTGGCGGCCGAAAGGCGCGCCAGGCCGTACTGTGCCTCCGGTAGGCCCAGGCGGGCGGCGAGACGGTACCACTGGATGGCGAGGTTGGGTTGCGGGACGCCCTGGACGCCCCGCTCGTAGAGGCTTGCGAGGCTCTGCTGAGCGTGCGGGAAGTCCAGGTTGGCGGCACGGGTGAGAAGGTCGATGGCCGCAGCTGTTTCCGGCGGGTCCGCCTGCAGCCTATGATGTGCGAGAGCCACCAGCGCCGCGGGCAGATTCCGCCCTGCCGCTTCGCGGTGCCAGCCGATGGCGCTGTCGATGTCGACGGCGCCGAGGAGACCTGATTCATGGAGCCGGGCCAGGTAGTACTGAATGTCCACATTGCCCCCGTCGGCACTCTTCGTCCAGGCGGTCCGCGCATCCTCGTAGCGCCGTTCGGCGACTGCCTGCCAGCCGGCAAGAAATCCGGTGTCGTCCGGCCGGGCGGGCGCCGTCAGGACCAGGGCCGTCGCGAGAACAAGACGAGCGATCATCATGGTCCGAGTATAGGCGCCGCACCGTGCTGAACGAACCCGGCAGGTTTGCCGACACCTGGTGGCGGGCTGCCGGAAAGCTGTGCCGTCGCGATCCCCGCCTTGCCGCTGTCATCGAACGCTATCCCGGTGAACGTCTCGAACCGCACGGCGACCTCTTCCGCTCCCTGATACGGGCCATTGTCGGTCAGCAGATCTCCGTCCTGGCTTCCGAGAGAATCTGGAATCGATTCACGCGGGATCTCGCGGCAATCACCCCGCGGGACGTCGCCCGGATGGACGCCGCCACCATGCAGGGGCACGGCCTCACCCGCAACAAGGTGCGCAGCATTGCCGCCGCCGCCAACGTCGTGGTCGCGTGGCAGGACATTCCATCGCAGTCGGAGGACATCCGCCGGCGACTGCTTGCCTTGAAGGGCGTGGGCCCCTGGACCGTCGACATGGTCCTCATATTCGCGGCGGGCGACCTCGATGTCCTGCCGGTCGCGGATATCGGACTGCAGCGCTCCGTGGCGGCCATCTACGGCTGCGAGCGCTCGCCTGATGCGGTACATTCCCGTGCAGCGGCCTGGCGTCCATGGCGTACCGTGGCAACCTGGTATCTCTGGCGCGATCTCGATCCTCTCCCGGTTGTCTATTGAGTGGCGGTGGAATGCCACGCCGGGACGCTTCATGTTGGCACGGGACCGGGGCAATGAGGCATGACAAGGAACATTGCGATTGTCACTGTCGCGGCAACGGGGATCGGATGAGCCGCTGTCCTTGGCCTGGCGCCGCAGATCCGGCTCAGTGCCCTGTGCCCGGGCTGCGTCAATTGCCGATGCCCGCCCGTCGCATCGGAGAGGAGCGCGACGACGCCTTCAGGATGAAGCTGAACGCGATCCTGCCCCTCAAGGCCATGGTGAACGCTCAACGACATGGCCGATGCCGTCGTCGTGGATGCCGGAGAGCACCTGTTGACCACACCCCGACGTGATGGGTGCTCCGTCACCGGGTGACGCCTGATCGACCCATGCCCAGCGGACGGGAGACTGAAAGGCTCGCTCGCCATGCTTGATCCCGATCGTTGTTCAGTCATGATCGAGCTTGGCAACCGTCGGCGCGTTCGCATGCAGGAACTCATCGCTCCGGGCTGTACCGGCAATGCGCCGCATGAGAACCTGAGCAGGCTCGTACCCGGTGACGGACCGTCATGCAGCGAAAGGTCCATCGGACCCGGCTTCTCGGCGGCGAGACGGGAACGCGGCGCAGCGAGAGCAAGTCGGCGCTTCGTCGCCGTTCTGGTCGCTTCTGTCGATCATCTCGACATCGTTGAAACCTTCGATGCCGTTTCGATGAAGGAGGCTCTCGGCCCCGGCGTCAGGGCGGCGGTCATCACCGTCTCGCGCTCCGGTGGCGATTCACCGCGGCGTCACGAACTCGCACGGTCCTGGCCGCAGGGAGGGTGACCATGGCGGGTCGGGTGATTCCGGTCGAACCCTTCGATCTCGTGGTGTTTGGCGGCACGGGCGATCTCGCGCGGCGCAAGCTGCTGCCCGCTCTCTACCATCGCATGTGCGCCGGGCAGATTCTGCCGGGCACGAGAATCATCGCCACCGGGCGCCGCGATGTCGGCGTTGACGGCTACCGCGCTCTGGCTTCCGGCGCCGTGCAGGAACACGCAGGCGGAGATGGCGTCGGCGACTTTCTGGCGATGCTCGATTACGTGAAGATGGACGTGACGGATGAGGAGGGCTGGGCGACGCTTGCTTCGAGGCTCGATGACGACGGGCGCGTGAGAGCCTTCTACCTGGCCGTGGCGCCGCACCTCTTCGTGCCGGTGAGTGAACGCCTGGTGGCCGCCGGTTGCCGGACTCCGGAAACCCGGCTGGTGGTCGAAAAGCCCCAGGGGAGCGATCTTGCCAGCGCCGAAATGCTGAACCGCACCCTTGCCTCACTCTTCGGCGAGCGGCAGGTCTACCGGATTGATCACTATCTCGGCAAGGAGACGGTCCAGAACCTGATGGCCTTGCGTTTTGCCAATGCACTGTTCGAACCGATCTGGAATGCGCGCCATGTCGATCACGTCCAGATCACTGTCGCCGAACGGATCGGTGTCGAAGGGCGTGGCGCCTACTATGACAAGACCGGCGCCCTGCGCGACATGGTCCAGAATCACCTGCTGCAGCTGCTCTGTCTGATCGCCATGGAACCTCCGGCAACATTCAGCGCGGATGCGGTACGTGACGAGAAACTCAAGGTGCTGCTCAGCCTCGCTCCGCTGGAGAACCCCGTCGACATGGTGTGCGGACGCTATCTCGGGGGCGAAGGAACGGGGAGCTATCTGGAGGACGTCGGCAACCCGGAATCCCGGAGCGAGAGCTTCGTGGCCCTGCGCGCGGAGATCGCCAACTGGCGCTGGAACGGGACGCCGTTCTACCTGCGCACCGGCAAGAGACTGCGGGCACGGATGTCCGAGATCGCCGTCGTGTTCAAGGACGCTCCTCACTCGATCTTTCCACCGGCCGCCGGTGCCATGGCTCCCAATGTCCTGGCGATCAGGCTGCAGCCCGACGAGGGGATCACCCTGGGCCTCACCATCAAGGAACCGGGACCGGGAGGCATGCGCCTGATCGGCACGCCGCTCGACATGACCTTCGCGGACACCCTTGAACGCCAGGGCCTGACCATGCCCGATGCCTACGAACGCCTGGTGCTCGACGTCATTCGTGGCGATCAGACACTGTTCATGCGCCGTGACGAGGTGGAGGCCGCGTGGCGCTGGATCGACCGTGCCGTCACCGTCGCCGGGAGCGGCCCCTGCCCGCCGCATGCCTACGAAAGCCTGTCGGCAGGTCCCGAGGAAGCACTGATGCTGGTGCATCGGGACGGCCGCCGCTGGCGTCCGATCGCGGCACGGGCCTCCGAAGGGCGGTGACGGCAACGCGTTGGACCGCCACGACAGGGGCGGCGACGACCGGGTCGTGAACGACGGGCGCCGTGTTGTCCGATCCCTTGGACGGCGCCCCTGTCAGGCGAAGACCGACAGGCGGCATACGCCATAGGCTCCGAGCATGATCGAGGAGGGATCGACCGGGCTGGCGTTGGCCGATGACATGGCAAGAGGATCCCGGGCAAGGGAGGTGAAGGTCTCCATGTTGCCATGCGACGCGGCCGCCTGGTCATGCGGCAAGCCCTTCACGGTGACGCCCTGGGGGGCGGGCGTGAGATTGGCAAGCCACAGGACCGGACCCCTGTCATCCTCGAAGGCGATGGCCCTTACCCTGGCAGGATCGGACGCAGCCACGTCCACGACGGCGCATCCGCCGTGACGCGCCACGTCACGAAAGACATGGAAAGCGGGGTAGACGAGGGTTCGGGAATCGTTGTCATCGTACCAGGGCTGGTGCCAGGCCTGACGCCGGTGGACGAGACCGAAGGCGCCGGTCGGAGCCGCCAGGCACAGGCCGTCGAGTCCGTGCGCCGAGGCCGCAGCGATGTAGCCGACGAGCCAGGCGGCATTGAACAGCCCGCGCTGTCTCGGATCGACCCTGGCCATGGCGAGTCGCCGGTTGTCGGGATTGTCGACTGGAGCCGCTCCATAGGGGTTGAAGCGCATGCCGATGGCCGATGGGCCGATCAGATAGGGCTTGCCCGGCGCCAGGGCCATGGCTGAACGCATCACCGAGGGCAGGGCCTCGAGACTCTCCATGACACTCCGGTCGTCCCCGGCATGGACCATCGGACACGTGGTATGGGTGATGAAATCGATGGCCTCGTCGGGCGGAGGCTTGCGATTGAGTTCCGTGAAGTAGCTGTGCATGCCTCCGCCGATGGCGGCGTCGGGAAAGGCCTCGCGCAGACACCTGCAAATCATGTCGCAAGACGGTACGTCGGGCCAGGTCTCCGAGGGCTGGTAGCTCTTGTGATAGGCAAGCGGCGAAGCCGCGATATGGGTGAAGGCATGGCTCGCCGCGGCGGTGCGCAGGGCTTGGACCTCTGCCTCGAGCAAGGCGGGATCGTTGCTGAACCGGCCGTCGGGGGACTGCAGGGGCAACACCGCCTCGAGGACGGGGTCCGCGCCGATCGCTGATGCCAGGCGGACGAGCCGGGCCATGTCGTCGGCGTCATGACCGCGCGACGGGTCGTGGTGGCACCACAGCCTGCGGGCACCGGCCAGGCGCATCGTCTCCAGGGCGCCGAAGGCGTCGTCCACGTTTTCGGGATCACAGGCAAGGGCCATCAACGGCATGCGCCGGGTGCTCGCCTGGACAAGCGTGACCACCACGTGATCGCCCGTGCCGGTCCCGCCATCCGGCACACCGTCCGTTCTGAGGCTCACGCGCTGGCGATTCTTCACGCCGGCCTTCATGACGTAGGGACGGGGTTTCGAGAGTGGTCGGATATAGGTCTTGTAGGAAGCGTCGGTCCAGTTTCTCTGGTCCTCGGCTTCGAAGGCATCTCCTTCCATGGTGCAGGTGACGGTGAGGGACCCGGAGACCCGGTGCGTCATCGACCGGATGTCGAAGAAGGGCTGGGTAGGGGAGATGAGATCGGGGAACCGCTCCTCGCTGGTGAGCCCGTCGGTGTGGGTGACGGTGACCGGCTCACCGGCGACTCCGTCCACGGGATGAAGGACGACGAAGCCCGTGCGGTTGGTCACCCAGTCGGTCGCCGGACAGGCCTCGACAGAAAACTCGAGGGCGCCGTCGGGCGCGGCCAGAATGCGGGCGGTGAACGAGAAGCGTTCGTCGCCGGTTTCATGGCTGCCGCGGTATGTCACAAGGAATCCCGTGTCGTCCTCGGTCACATCGAGATCATGGATCGCAGGGATCGGGGTCGCCCAGTTCCGGTCGCGCAACACGTAGGCGATTCCCCGGATTGCCTCGCGCCCGGCGATGGTGATGTTGCGCAGGGCTCCCTGGTCCAGGACGGCCTCGAGTGGTCCCGCCTTCAGCCGTCGTTCTTCGGGCGGCGTCTCGTCGGTGCCGCAGAGCCGTACTCCCGGAGATGGTTCATCACTCATGGTCCACGACCTCCTTCCATGTCGATCACACGATCGGTTGAGGGATCGATCAGCACCAGGCGTCGCATGTCGACCATGAGACGCACACGGGTGCCGGGGGGCTCGACATCGTGAGCCCCGAGTTCCGCCGTCACCTGCCGGCCGCCGACCGGGAACTGGATATGGGTGCGGGTTCCCGTGGGCTGGACAAGGTCGATCACCACGTCGAGGGGCTGGCAGTGCGGCCTGGAGTCGTCGCGGCTGAAGTGTTCGGGCCGGATGCCGAGCACGACCGCCTTGCCATCGGTGATGGCGGCGGGAGCGTGCTCCAGGGAGAGCGTGTTCCCGGCATCGAGGCGAAAGCCGGCAACGGCCCCGTCCCTCGTGGCGGTCGCATGGATGAAGTTCATTTGCGGAGAGCCGAGGAAACCGGCGACAAAGCGTGTGCGCGGGCGTTCGAAGAGATCGAGAGGCGCGCCTTCCTGCTCGATCCGGCCCTCGTTGAGAAGCACGATGCGGTCGGCCAGCGTCATGGCCTCGATCTGGTCGTGGGTGACATAGATCATGGTCTTGCCGATGTCCTGGTGAAGGCGCTTGAGTTCGGCGCGCATCTCGTCGCGCAGCTGCGCATCGAGATTCGAGAGAGGCTCGTCGAAGAGGAAGAGTCCGGCATCGCGCACAATGGCGCGCCCGATGGCCACCCGCTGGCGCTGCCCGCCGGAGAGCTGGCGTGGGTGGCGTTCGAGGAGGTCCGCGATACCGAGCATGGCGGCAGTCTCCCGGACACGTCGGGCGACATCCGGTTCGCTGACGCGGTGTGCCCTCAGGCCGAAGGCGATGTTGTCGAAGACCGTCAGGTAGGGATAGAGAGCATAGTTCTGGAACACCATGGCGATGTCGCGGTCCCTGGGACGCAGCCGGTTCACCACCCGGCCGCCGATGACGATGTCGCCGGAATCGATTTCCTCGAGCCCGGCGATCATGCGCAGCAGGGTTGACTTGCCGCACCCTGACGGCCCGACCAGCACGGTGAAGGCGCCCTCGGCAACGTCGAGGCTGACGCCCCTCACGGCATGGACGTCGCCGTAGTACTTGTGCACGTCGCTGAGTGTCAGATCGCTCATGTCACCCCTTCACCGCACCCAGTGACATGCCCCGTACCAGCAGGCGCTGGGCCATCGCCACTGTCAGGAAGACGGGAATGGTGCCCAGAACCGACATGGCGCCGATCTTGGCCCAGAACAGCTGTTGTTGTCCGAAGTAGTGGCTGAGCTGGACCGGGAAGGTTGTGACGTCCGTGCGCGTCAGGATGAGCGCGAACAGGAACTCGTTCCAGGCAAAGATGAAGGTGAAGACAGCCGTGGCAAACATCCCCGTGCGCACCATGGGGAACACCACCCGGTACAGCATCTGCCAGCGATTCAGTCCGTCGACAAGGGCGCTCTCCTCGAGTTCGAGAGGGACGTCTTCGACATAGCCGCGCATCATCCAGATGACATAGGGGAGATTGAAGGCGGTGTAGAGCACGATCAGGCCGAGGTAGGTGTCGACAAGGCCGACGAACGCGTAGAGCAGGAACACCGGAAAGGCGATGGCGATTGGCGGGATCATGCGCTGCGAGATGATCCAGATCGCGAGATTGTCGCCTCCGGTGCGATAGCGGGCGATGCTGTAGGCGGCGGCGGTGCCGAGGAACATGGCGATGACTGTCGAGCAGCCGGCGATCACCATGCTGTTCCAGATGGCGATGACGTCGCCGTCGCGGAAGAGGACGGAAAAATTCTCGAGGCTGAACGTCGAGGGCCACCACACCGGAGGCGAGGCGAAGACCTCCTCCGGTGTCTTGATCGCCATGATGAAGAGCCAATAGACGGGAAAGGCGAAGGCGATGGCGATCAGCAGGGCGGCTGCCATGCGCGACGCGGTCGCCCCGCGGTCGCGCCGCCGGTACCAGGCGCGCTGCTTCCTCATGCCGTGATGGCCACCCGCCTGAGCACGATCATCATGAGAAGGGAAAGCGCGATGATGACCGTGAAGGTGAAGGCCGCGGTGAGCGAGATGTTGAACATCTCGAATCCCTTGATGTAGGCATAGATGGTGATGGTCTCGGTCATGTTGCCAGGCCCGCCGCGCGTCAGTCCCCACACGACATCGAACAAGCGCACGAGATCGAGGCCGCGGATCGTGAGCGCAACGAAGATGACCGGGCGGATGGCGGGCAGCACGATGTGTCGAAAGGTCCTCCAGCCCGATGCGCCATCGATTTCGGCGGCCTCGATCTGGGAGCGGTCCACGTTGGTCCACGCCGCCAGAAGAATCAGAAACATGAACGGCGTCCATTGCCAGATCTCGGCGATGAGAATGGTGCTGAAGACGACGACCGGGTCGCTGTTGACGAGCCAGATGAGGTCGAAGTCGCCAACGATCAGGCGCACGATCTCGTTGACCGAACCGAAGATGTTGTCGAACATCAGCCGCCAGATGGCGCCCGAGACGAACGGCGCGATGACGGCCGGCAGCAGGACGACGGCGATCAGGATCTGGCGGCCCGGAAAACTGTCGAGGAACAGGCGGGCGAGGGCCAGGCCGAAGATCAGTTGTAGCGGCAGGGCGATGATGGTGATGGTGGCGGTGTTGAACACCGCATCCCAGAATCGTTCATCCCCGAGCAGGCGTTCGTAGTTGTAGAATCCGTGGAAGGAGGTGTCGGTGACACGACGGGTGATCCTCTGGAAGCTGACGATCAGCGAATAGATCACCGGAAAGAGGCCGACAAGGAGCAGGACGAGGATCGCCGGCCAAACAATCAGCCAGCGGAAATGCCTGTCGGCAAAGAGATCGAGGGCCGAGACCTCGCCTGGTCCGGATCGGACGCTCATGACATGGACAACGCCCCATGACGTGGAGGCCGGATTGTCCCCGGCATTCCGGCCGCCACGTCTGCCGGACTAGTTCGGATAGGCGCCCGGCTTGGACGACCAGACCAGGTAGGCCTCCCGCTGATCGTCGATACCGATCTCCTCGGTGATCTCGTTCCATTCTGCGGCCGCCTGGTCGAGAACCGTGCGCGCATCCTGACCCGACAGCGCCGCGACAACGGCACGGGTCAGCGACTCCTCGTAGGCGAAGGTGTCGATGATCGAGAGATCGAGAAGCCCGGTCTCCGCCGCGTCTTCGAGTGCGGCAAGGTAGTCCTCGGCCGCCGGCCACAGTGCCTTGTACTCGTCGCTGTTGAAATGGGACGTGCGGAAGGGATCACGCAGCGCGAAGGGAAGCGTGACCCGGGAGATGCTGAAGTCCCGGCTGTTGAGCCACTGCGCAAACAGGTACGCGAGTTCCTTCTTCCCGGAATTCGACGACACGCACAGCGCAAAACCCGCGGCGAGTTCGGAGTGCCCGCCAGGCGGCAGCGCGTAACCGACATTGCCGGCAATGGTCGACTCGGGAAGCCAGGAAAGCGCTTCCGTGTCGACACCGTACCCCGCCGACCAGCGTCCTGGCGGCGGCCACCAGATCTGCATCGCAAGTTCGCCGGCCAGCCAGGCGTTGAGAACCTCGATGGGACCCCAGCCGGCCGCTCCCGCGGGCATGTTGTCGAGCTGGCGCACCATGTCCTTGAGTACGGCAACCGCGATGTCGCTGTTGATCTGCGCGTCCATGGTTTCCGGATCGAAGAACCTTGCCCCGGCGGTCCTCAGCCGCATCTCGTAGAGGTAGTGCACGAGGCCGGGCGAGAGGATCAGCGCCGACCCGTAGAGATCGCCGCCTCCGGTATCGGTGAAGAACTTCGAGATGTCGTAGAACTCGTCCCAGGTCTTCGGAGGCGCCAGGTCATACCCATAGGCCTCGTGGAAGGCCGCCTGGTTGGCTTCGTCGCCGAAGAGATCGGTCCGGTAGTAGAGCAGGAAGACGTCACCGTCATCGGGCAGACCGTAGATCCGGTTGCCGTAGGTCATCTGGTTGTCGCGATAGGTCGGTGCGATGTCCTGCAACTCTTCGCGGTAGCCATACTTGTCGATGTAGGAATCGAGTGGTTCGAGCACCCCGGCCTCGACCATGTCGGGCATCCAGGCCGGAACGACATTGAGCATGTCGTAGGCCCCCGTTCCGGCGCGGTGCTCGGCGATGGTCTTGGTGAAGAGTTCGTTGATCGGGATCTCGATGACATTGATCTTGACCCCGGTCAGTTCCTCCCAGATCGGACCCGAGTGATTGAGGGGATCCAGGGCCTGCAGGCCCGCCTCCCAGGTGATGTTGAGAGTCTCTCCGGCGTACTGCTTGGCCGTCTCGACCGCCCGGTCCGCTGCGCTCTGGGCGAAAGCGGTTCCTGCTGCTGCCGCGAGGGCAAGGCCGAAAGCGACGCCCTGCAGGCGCCTGCTTCCCGGTAACGACATGATGCTAGCCTCCTCGTCTGGTTTGCATGCAGCCCGATGTTCCGGGCTGCAACGCGTCGGCGTGTTCACTCACCGAACCGCGCCTGGTAGTCCGCGAGGCGCCGCCGCCATCGGTCATGGCCGCGGATCTCGCGATTGACAATCCCCGAAGGTTCCTCCCCGCGCTTGACCGCAAGGACGGCGCGGATGTCCGCCGCGCCGTTTCCGGCAAAGCACTGATCGGTCCAGCACAGTGCATGCGGTGTGAGAATGACGTTGTCGAGCGTCGCCAGGGTCTCGCTGGCAGATGTCGGTTCGTCCTCGAAGACGTCGAGACCGGCCCCGGCGATCACGCCGTTGATCAGGGCGTGGGTGAGAGCAGCCTGGTCGACCACCGGTCCCCGCGCGGTGTTGATGAGCGAGGCCGTGGGCTTCATGAGGCCGATGAGGCGGTCACCCACCAGGCCTCGGGTTTCGTCGTTGAGCGGACAACTTATCGACAGGAAGTCCGAGCGCCTGAAGAGGTCGTCAAGGGACACCAGCTCGACCCCGAGTTCAGCGGCAACCGCCGGGTCGGCAAAGGGATCGTGGGCGATGAAGGTCATGTCGAAGGGTCGCGCTACGCGGAAGACTTCGGCGCCGATGTTGCCGATGCCAAGCTGTCCCAGGGTGCGGCCGACGAGGCCGGTGCCCATGTGAGCGGCGCGTTCGGCCCAGCCATCAGGCCCGGCACGGGTCAGGCGGTCCTTGACGAAGAGCTTGCCGGCCAGCGCCAGGATGAATGTCAGCACCGCGACAGCCACCGGTCGGCGCACGCCATCGGGCGTGATGACGACGGCAATGGCATTGTCGGTGCATGCCGCGACATCGACATTGTCATAGCCCACGCCGAAGCGTGCCAGCATGGAAAGGCGATCGCCTTCGGGCACGCTCTCATCGGTGAAGCGGGCGCCGAGGAGGATCAGCGCATCGGTCTCTCCGAGCGATGAGGCCGGCACAACGCTGTCGACCACCGGGGCATAGAAGACATCGATGTCCGGGTCGTTCTCAAGCGGTGCAAGATCGAACATCGGATAGGCCGGAGTCCCGTCCGGATTCTGGAAGTCATTGCTCAACGCGACCCGGAAACGTGACATCGTCATCCCCTCACGGACTGTGCGCGAATACTGTCGATACCGGACTTCAGGGCGGCGCCGAGCAGCCAGACATCGCCCGAATAGGCGATCATGTCGAAGCCCTGTCGGGCGAGGATCGCGGACTCCTCGATACTCATCGACATGCGGCCCAGCGCCTTGCCTTGACGGCGGCCTGCCCGGATGACGGCATCGATGGCGCGGGCGAATTCCGGGTGGTCGAACTGGCCCGGGACACCGAGGGACGATGACAGGTCGAAGTGCCCGACCCACAGGCAGTCCACGCCGTCGATGGCGGCGATCTCCTCGACGTTCTCGATTCCCTCGCGGGTCTCGATCAGGGCAAAGAGACTGGTCTTGTCGTTGGCCGCCTGGAGCTTGGCCATGACGTCACCACCGGTGTAGTTGTCATGGGCGATGCCCAGGGCAACGCCCCGCGTGCCATCGGGAGCATACTTCATGAAGTCGAGAACACGCCGGCACTCCGCGGCGCTCCCCATCATGGGTGGCACCAGGCCCTCGGCCCCGGCATCGAGCGCCCTTGCGACATGCTCGTACGTCTTCGCTGCCGGTCTCACGACCACCGGCATATCGGCCGCCTCGAAATAGCGCAGGGCAGCGGCGAGGGTTTCGAAACCCATGCCGGAGTGTTCCATGTCGAGGAACACGAACTCGGCGCCGGCGTTCTTCACGATGTGACCGATGCCGGGGGCGGCCGCAAACTCCCCGACATAGTGCCCGAGGGTGAGCGTTCGCGTCGCCCCCAGGTCCTTCAGTGTGTCTCGGCCCATGATCCTCCCCTCACTCCCGCATGCCTATTTCACATCATGTCTGCACCGCCATCAACATGTTCCCTCCCGGGTCTCGCCGATGACATGATCGACGACCGCCCGGAAGGCCTCCATGCGGTCCATTCCTTCCAGCCGGCGCAGGCGCCAGAGGTCGACCTGGCGGTCGGCACTGTTGCCGTGGTCGATGATGGCCATGGCCCGGCGGACCTCGTCTTCGCAGCCCAGCGCCCGGGCATCGTCGGCGAGATCGTCGACGAGGCTTCGGGTCGCGTCGGCGATGTCGAGCCGGCCATGGGCTGCCTCGATGTTGCCGAGGAAGGCCAGCACGCCGTAGCGATGAGCGATCCAGCGGTTCTCGGTGATGACTTCGGTCAGCGGTTCGTCGGGAAGCGTGCCCTCGCGGGACTGCCGCAGCAGCCGGCGCACCAGGGATGCATAGAGCGCGGCGATGGTGACGGCGTCCTCGATCCGCGTGCATACATCACAGATGCGCATCTCGATGGTCGGATAGGCGTGGGACGGGCGGATGTCCCACCACAGTTCGCTGCCGTTGCTGATGAAACCCATGTTCCGGTATTGGTCGAGGAGACTCTCGTAGTCCTTGGCCGACCACAGCGGTGCCGGAATGCCGACGCGCGGCAGGCCGCTGAACAGAGCGAGGCGCCAGGACCGGAATCCCGTCTCGTGTCCATCGCTGAAGGGTGATGACGCGGACAGGGCATGGAAGACCGGCAGATAGCGGCGCATCGCCGTCATCACCCGAATGCGTTCGTCGGCGTCACCGAACCCGGCGTGGATGTGCATGCCGCCGATCAGAAGGCGGTTGAGCAATCCCTGGAGCATGGCGGAAAACGTCCTGTAGCGCTCCTTCGGCGTCACGTCCGTCTGCGACCACGACGCGAAGGGGTGGGTGGACGAGGCCATGATTGCCGTCCCGTACCGTTCGGCCGTGGTGATGACCAGGCGCCGCGTTTGCTTCAGTGCCTCGCGGAGATCCGCCACGGATTCGCAGACCTTCGTGTTGGTCTCGATCTGCGTGCGCAGGGCCTCGCGCACCACGCGGTGCGGTCCGGCTGCCTCCTCACATGCGGCAAAGATGGCGGGATCGGGGTCGTTGAGAATGTCCCGTGTTGCGGGATCGACGAGAAAGAACTCTTCCTCGATCCCGAGAGTGATGCCGGACTCGGTCATGCGTCAGGGCCCCCGCGATACTCCGGACCATCATGACAACGAGACCCGGCGATTGGCAACTCCACTCCTGCCGGTCGGCGCAATCCTTCCCTGCCACCCGGTTGCCTTGGGTTTCCCTGCCGACGGACCGGCGATCAGGCGGGCCCACCCGTCAGGTTCGCGTGAAGCGCCGGGACCGGTCGAATTCCCGAGATGTGCTCTCCCGAACCCAGGCATGGGACCTGCCATCCAGGTGGTCCGCAAGCTTGCGCGAGGAACCCATGCCATTCCTGTGCATCCTGATGCGCCATTCAAGCGACGAAGGTATGCGCTCAAGCAGTCACCATCAGCGTGCCGGGAGGTCAAGCACTGTCCCTGTCTCTTCTCTTTCTCGGTGATTCCACTTCGACCGCGCGAACTTCCTGGAAGAACTCGCAACTCTCGAGGGGCGACTGGAGGGGAAGTCGAGCCCGTGTCAGCCGATCGATCCGGCTTGACGAGAGGCGGGGCCGGCGGATCATGGGAGGACGCGACGGGGAGTGCGGGGGATGTATAAGACGAACAACAGGGTCGATATCGTCCAGGCGCCGCCTATTCCTGAGGCTTGGACGTGGGTCGAAGGCGTCGAGAAGGCGGAGTCTCTCATCGATGTCTGTCAGGCGGTTCCCGCATCCCCTCCGCCCGACGAGCTTCTCGCTCACGTGGCCGAACGGGCGCGCGACGGGTTGACGGCCCGCTACACCGGCATTTTCGGCATGCCGCCCCTGAGGGAGGCCCTGGCGGAGGACATCAACGCTCTCTACGGCGGTGATGTCGATGCGGGGGATGTCATGATCACCGCCGGATGCAACCAGGCGTTCTTCAACAGCATGCTGGCTTTGGCGGGGGAGGGGGACCAGGTCATCCTGCCCGTGCCCTGGTATTTCAATCACGAGATGACGGCGCGCATGCTGGGGATCTCCGTCGTGCCTCTCGGTTTTCGCCCGGATCGCGAAGGCGTGCCGGATGCCGACGAGGCCCGTCGCCTTGTCAGCGCAAGGACGAGAGCCATTGTTCTCGTCACGCCGAACAATCCGACGGGCGCCCTCTATCCACCCGAGGTTATCCATGGATTTCTCGAGGTGGCAAGGCAGGCGGGGTGCGCTCTCGTGATCGACGAGACCTACCGCGACTTTCTCTCTCCCGGCGTCCGCCCGCACGAACTTTTCACGGACGAGCGGTGGCGCAACACCCTGGTGCATCTCTACAGTTTCTCGAAGGTCTACTGCCTGACCGGGTATCGCGTTGGCGCGGTGGTGGCAGGCGGCCGCCTGCAGGGCGCCCTCGAGAAGGTGTGCGACTGCATTCAGATCTCACCGCCCCATCTGGGTCAGGAAGCGGCGCTCTACGGCATCCGCCATCTCGAGTCCTGGCGGCGCCACAATGCCGGGGTCATGGGCGAACGGGCGCAGGCGCTCGCACGCGCCTGCACCCGTGACGACCTGGCCTGGGAACTGGTGAGCGCCGGCGCCTACTTTGCCTATGTCCGTCATCCGTTTCGGGGCACGGCTGCGGTCGAGGTGGCTCGTGCCCTGGCGGTGGAGGACGGTCTCCTGACGTTGCCCGGCAGCTGGTTCGGTCCCGACCAGGAGGACTACATCCGCCTCGCCTTCGCCAATCTGGAGGCAGACACGATGCCCGTCATCGCCAGACGGCTGGCTCAGGCCGGCTCCTGATCCCGAATGTCGGCGACGGTCAGGTGGAACGTCCCATGCCCGCTTCGGTCGCGTTGACGAGGCAGGACATGTTGCCGGAAGCATGGGTGTTGTCATGCATCAGCTGGTGTGCATGGCCGATCTCGTCGAAGGTGAATGTCTGCGAGAGACAGGGATCGATCCGGCGATCGATCATCAGCTGATTGACCGCCGCCGCCTGCTCGTCGTTGGAAAGATGGCTCCCCTGGAGTCGCTTCTGGCGCATCCAGTGGTAGCGCAGGTCCATGGTGATGTTGTAACCGGTGGTCCCGGCGCAGATGACCACCATGCCACCGGTGGCGACGACGAATCCGCTGGTCGGCAGGGTCGATTCGCCCGGGTGTTCAAAGACGATTCGCGGACTGACCCGCTCGCCCACGGCCTCCCAGATGGCCTTGCCGAAGGCGCGGGCCCCCTTGACCCAGGCACCGTACTCAGGGCTCGACGTATCCGGCATCGGCCCCCAGTGATCGAAATCCCTGCGATTGATGGCGCCGACGGCGCCGTTGTCGAGACAGAACTGGCGCTTGCTGTCGTCGGAGACGACGGCGACGGCGCGTCCGCCCATGGCCCTGGTGATCTGCATGGCATAGGATCCAAGGCCGCCTGCAGCTCCCCAGACGAGAACCACGTCGCCTTCCTCCACGGTGTTGGGAGGCCAGCCCATCAGCATGCGGTATGCGGTCGAGGCGCACAGCAGGTAGCAGCCCGCCTCCTCCCACGACAGGTGTTTCGGCTTGGGTTGGCACTGGTGGGCCTGGGCCTTGGCGAACTGGCAATAGCTGCCGTAGTTGGTCTGATAGCCCCAGATGCGCGTGGTTTCGGCCAGCATGGGATCGCGTCCTGACTGCACCCACGGGTCGTCAGCCGGCCACCAGCCCGAATGAACCACGACCTCGTCGCCCGGTTTGACGTTGGTGACGGCGGAACCCACCTTCCAGACGATACCGGAACAGTCCGAGCCGCCGGCATGAAAATCCTCCGGCTCGCCCTGTTTCTGGCGCACGGCGATGACATCGATGGGATAGCCGAGTGCCGCCCAGACATTGTTGTAGTTGATGCCGGTCGCCATGTTGTAGACGAGAACCTCGTCCTCAGCGATATCGGGGACGTCGATGATCTCTCTCCGCCAGGCGTCCCGCGGCGCGCCGAAATGGTCCTGGCGCACGCAAAAGACGTGCATGCGATCCGGAACCTCTCCGAGGGGTGGCTTCTCGCCCAGCGCACAGATGTCCATGAGTCCTGCTCCCATTGCTTGACCTGGCGAGGGCCTTGTCCAATGCCTTGCAACGGGCGTCAAGTCCCCGGCTCGTCCTCGTGGAGCGTTGAGACACGTTCATCGCTGGCCTATGAATCGTCCCATGCAGCGCGACCGCGTCCTGATTCCCGTTGAAGGCCTGCGTCTCGCGGCTCTGGGAATCCTCGCCAGCAGGGGTCCGACGGACTACGCCACCCTTGCCACCATGGTGCGCCTGTTTGCCACGAGTTACGGTGCGTCACCCGTCGATGTCATGTCGTCCTCCATCGAACTCCTGCGGTTTGAAGGTCTGGTCGAAATCGGGGGCGAGAGCGAGGATCCAGGCAGTGCCCAGGTGACGTTGATGCCCGGGGGGCGCGAGGAACTCGAACGCCTCATGCTCGCTCCGGTGAGAGTTTCCAGTGCCTCTTCGAGGCTCATGGTGGCTCTCAAGATTCGCTTCTTTCGCCTCCTCGATGCAACGGGACAGGGGCGGCTGGCCGAGGTGCTGAGCGATACCCTGAGGAGCGAGAGGGCGCGCCTTGTCAATCTGCGCCGCCACATGGAAGGCGAGGACCCCGGATTCCTGGCATGGCTCGACCGCGACATCGCCCGGACCGGGGAGGATCTGGCGTGGCTCGAGGGTGAAGACGTTCTGATGAGGCAACGACGGTCACGCGATGACGATACACTCGCCTGAGAGAATCGCTTCCAGCTGGCGCGAGGCGGAAGCCATCGTGCGTCTTGCGGTTCCGCTCATCCTGACGCACCTCGCGCACATGGCGATCATGGCGACGGACGTCATCATGATGGGACGCATCGGCACCGAGACCATCGCTGCCGGTTCCCTGGCGCGGGACTTCTACTGGGTCATGGTGGCGTTCGCGATCGGGGTGCTCACAGGGGCGACCCCGATCATGGCCCAGCACTTGGGGGCTCGCCGTTACCAAGCGATCCGCCCGGTGGTGCGCAACGCGTCCTGGTTGTGCCTGCCCCTTGCGGCAATCGTTGCGACCCTTGCCTGGCATGCCTCGCCGACCCTCGTCCTGTTTGGCCAGGATCCGGTCATCACCGCCCTGGGCGAGTCCTATCTGCGGGTCATGGTCTGGGGTTTGCTGCCTTCCCTGTGGTTCGTTGTCTTGAGTGAATTCCTTGCCGCCCATGCCAGGCCCAGGGCGATCGTCGTGGTCACGGTCCATGCCATCGCCCTCAACGCCCTTCTCGACTACGCCTTCATGTTCGGCAAGCTCGGCGCCCCCGAACTTGGCCTGGTGGGCGCGGGCGTTGCCAGTGTCGTCGTCAACTGGGCGATGTTCGGCGCCCTTCTCTGGTTCGTGCATGCCGACCGGCGTCTGCGCCGTTACCGCCTGCTGGGCTGCTTCTGGCGCCTCGACCGCCGCGTGATGAAGGAAGTCGCCTTCCTCGGCGGGCCGATCGCCGTCACGGAAATCGGCGAGATGGGACTTTTCTTTGTCACCACGATCATGATGGGTCTGATATCAACGCAGATGCTCGCCGCCCACGCGGTGACGGCCCAGTGCTATGCCTTTGTCTTCATGATTCCGGTCGGCTTCGCCCAGGCAGCGGCGGTGCGTGTCGGCCACGGCGCCGGTGCCGGCAGCCCGCAGCTGTCGGCCCGTTCCGGCTGGATGACGGTGGTGCTTTCGGGAATCACGGTCCTGGCGCCTGTCATCGCCTTCTGGTTCTTCGGAACCGAACTGTCGTCGCTCATTCTCGACGCCGCTGATCCCGCCAACGTCGAAGCCCTGGGCCTTGCCGCGAGCCTGCTGAGCGTGGCCGCCGTCTTCATGCTGAGCGATGCCGTGCAGATCACCGCACGCGGCGCGCTGCAGGGACTGAAGGACACCGCGGTCCCCATGGCCTACAGCGTTGCCACCAACTGGGGTCTCGGTCTTCCCTGTGCCGCTGCCTTCGGATTCTGGTTCGGTTGGGAAGGCGAGGGAATCTGGGCCGGTCTCGCTGTTGCCACCACGGGTGCGTCGCTGCTCCTCGTCGCCCGGTTCCGCAACCGCCTGCGCATCTTCCAGGAGAGCGTCATGTGACGATGATCCGCTGGTACCGCGGCTTTCCCGACAACGCCGATTGGTCTACAACTGAGAAGGTGCGCCAACGACGGCTCCCGATCGGTAAAGGAAGGACACCATGCTGAGGAACACCAGGTACGACGCCAATGAACTGTGGCAGAAGGACCACGACCACGTCATTCATCCGTGGACGGATTTCTCCCGGTGGGACGACAAGGGTTCCGAGATCATGGCCGAGGCCGACGGAATCCATGTCTACGACAGCCACGGCAACCGGTTCATCGACGGTATCGGCGGACTGTGGTGCGTCAACATCGGCTATGGCCGCGAGGAGATGGCCGAGGCGATTGCCGAACAGGTCCGCGCCATTCCCTACTATTCGCCGTTTCACCATCTCTCGACCCCGCCGGCGGGCCTTCTCGGCGCCAAGATCGCTTCCCTGACGCCGGGAACCCTCGATCACATGTTCTTCGGCACGGGCGGTTCCATGGCCAACGACACGGCTGTGCGTTTTGTCCACTTCTACTGGAACAATCTCGGCCGCCCCGGCAAGAAGAAGATTGTCTCCAGGATCGATGCCTACCATGGCATGACCTACATGGCGGCAGCTCTCACCGGCATCGCCTACGACAAGATCGGCTTCGATCAGGCCGACGAGATGGTGGTGCATGTCGCTTGCCCGTACACCTACAGGCGCCCGCAGGGCATGACCGAGGCTGAATTCTGCGACTGGCTGATCGAGGACTTTTGCAAGCGCATCGAGGACGTCGGCGCCGAGAACATCGGCGCCTTCATCGCCGAACCCATCATGGGCGCAGGTGGCGTGATCGTCCCTCCGGAGGGGTATCACAAGCGCATGTTCGAAGTCTGCAAGACCCATGAGATCCTCTACATCTCGGACGAGGTGGTGACCGGATTCGGTCGGCTCGGTCACTTCTTTGCCTCAGAGGAGGTCTTCGGGATCGTTCCGGACATGATCACGTCGGCCAAGGGCATCAGTTCGGGCTATCAGCCGTTGTCGGCGACCATCGTGTCCCAGGAGGTCTACGATGTCCTCTCCACGCCGCAGGCCGACGGAGCGCTCTTTACCACCGGCTTTACCTATTCGGGCCATCCGGTGTGTTGCGTTGCCGGACTGAAGAACATCGAGATCATGGAGCGCGAGGACATTCCTGGCCACGTGCGCAAGGTCGGTCCCTACTTCGAGAGACGCCTCGCCGAACTCAACGACCTGCCACTGGTGGGCGAAACCCGCGGCAAGTGCTTCATGCTGGGTGTCGAGAACGTCGCCGACAAGGAGACCAAGGAGCTGCTGCCTGCGGACGTCAATGTCGGTGAGCGCATTGCCGAACACGCCCAGGCGAACGGGATCATCGTCCGTCCTCTCGGCCATCTCAATGTCATCTCGCCGCCACTCATCATGACGGAGGCGCAGATCGACGAGTTTGTCCATGTCCTCAGGGGCGCCATCCTGGCGACCCAAGACGACCTCGTGCGCGAGGGACACTGGAAGGGTTGAGATGAAGGCCCGGCGGTTCGCTCAGGGATCGCCGGGCACCCCGTAGCTTGGCGTGTTCCCGGGGTCGAGCGCCCGGTTGACGTAGTCGTCCATCTGGGGGCCGAAGACGTCCCACACGCGCCTGAGCTCGGCGACGGGTTCATCGTGCCAGTCGACCCTGAGGTCGCACACCGGCCACTCGTGCCGGTGGCAGACCTTGATGCCCACCGAACGCACCGAACCCATTTCGCCACCAGCTTCCAGCCCTGCCTCGAGACCGGCGAGCAGGCGTTCCGCGAAGGGGACGTCCCAGGCGGTCTCGAAGGCGCGCACCATGGCTGCGGGAACGTCAGTGTTGGCGAGCAGGTTGCCGGCGGCAATCGCATTGTCGCCCTCGACGACCGCATGGGTCCCAAGGGTGCCCGAGCCCGAGTGATGGGCGGTGTGCCCCAGGGCGTCGATGATGGCGAGCTGGCGGTATTCAGACCAGGCCCTTGCCTCGACGAGGATCGTCATGGCCCGTGCCGCACCGTATCCCCGGGCCAGGAGATCGAGGCCCATGAGGCCCAGGCCCGGGTCGGTGATGTTCTGGCTGGCCACGGCCCCGACATGGCCGCGCACCCAGGCGCAGCGGGCGGCAACGGCCGGACTCGACGAGGTGACCACCACCCCGAACATGCCGGTCTTGCGGCAGCGGGCGGTCAGGGAAAACGTCACGGACCTTCCTCCGGGATGACCGCGTCGACATCGATCTCCATCAGCATCTCAGGCTTGGCCAGGGCCTGCACGACAAGGCCCGTCGACACCGGATGGACGCCCTTGAGCCAGCGTCCGATGACATTGTAGACGGGTTCCCGGTGACGCGGATCCGTCAGGTAGATGGTGATCTTGCAGATGTGGTCGAGCTGGCTGCCGGCCTCCTCGAGCAGGCGCTTGACGCAGGACATCGCCATCTCGGCCTGGGCGGCCGGATCGCCCACGCCATGGAAACTGCCATCGAGATCAAAGCCGGTCTGCCCCCGCATGAAGACGTGGTTGCCGGCTCTCACGACCATGCAGAGATCGTTGTCGAGCGCCTGGTCCGGATACATGTCCCGGGTGTTGAAGGTTCTGAAACGCTGGTGTGCCATGACGCCTCCTGGTGCCTGTGCCGCTTCGCTCTATCGTGACATGACCCTGTCGGAAAGTCCGGCGGCGGACTTCACGAACTCCAGCGGTCCGTCGAAGTCAAAGTTCCGGTGGACCGCGGCCAGGTGGGCGAAGGGCGGTGACTGGGCAAACAGCTGGAATGTCACCTTGTGGCCGGCATAGTCGGAGTTGACAAGGTCGCGTCCGAAGGCGAGCAGGCGCCGCCGATCCTCGGCCTGCCAGTTATCGTTCACGTTGTAGTACTTGTCCATCCATGCCCTGGTCTCCGGCGCAGTGAAGGCCGGGCTGTCGGGCGTGACACAGATCTGTCCGCCACACAGTTCGCGGGTGAGATGCATCATGGCCGGCAGTTGCGTGCAGGCCAGCACGCGTCCGGTGAAGAGCAGCGAGGGATCGGGCATCAGGTAGCCGGCCGGGCTGCGCCGCGCTTCGGTGATCGCCGCCGTCAGGTGGGCATTGATGCCCTCGCGATAGCAGGCAAGCTGGGAGAGCTTCTCCATCACGGCCTGCTGGCGGTCGAGGCCCGTCTGCCTGACGTTGAAGAGAGCGGTGCCGATCATCAGGTCCGCCATGTGCAGGATGCGTAGCACGAACATGTAGGCGCTGTAGCGGTGCAGGGCGGCGCGGATGTAAGCCGCCGCCTGCGTGTGGCGGTAGAACAGGATGTTCTCCCAGGGCACCAGGACATCGTCGAAGACGAGCAGGGTGTCGACCTCGTCGAAACCGTTGGACAGCGGATAGTCGGCGGGCGGCTTGACGCCTGCGAAACCGCTGCGGCAGATGTGCTTGAGGTTCGGCGCGTTCATCGGACAGATGAAGCCGAGCGCGTAGTCCGAGAGTGTCGCGTCGCCCCAGTTGGCGATGGTCGGCTTGACGAAGGCCTGGTGGGCGTAGGCTGCCGCCGTCTCGTACTTGGCGCCCCTGACGACGATGCCGGAGTCGGTCTCCTTCACCACGTGGAGCAGCATGTCGGGATCCTGGTCCTGCGGCGCCTTGGAGCGGTCTCCCTTGGGATCGGTATTGGCCGAGACGTGGAAGATGTCGTTGCCGAGGACATTGGCGATGTGGCGGTCGATGTTCTCGGCCCAGGAGCTGTCGACCTGGTTGAGGACATCCTTGCCGTCGGCGAGGGACCACAGTTCACCGACGGTCTCGTCACCGATGCGGGTCACGACACCGCCGATCTCCTTCATCACCAGTTCGACCCAATCGCGCTTGGTCTGCCAGTCCTCGCGTGTGAAGGGGGGCTGCCAGGCGGTGGCGAAGGTCTCGCCATTCTCCTCGAAGGTGAGGGTCTCCCTGAACCGCTCTTCGTGGGCCATGTCGTAGACCCGCGCCCGGACGTCGACGATGGGCCGGAAGGCCGGGTGGTCGGGAACACTGTCAACCCGTTCGCCCGAGATGTAGACCTCGCGTCCATCACGCAAGGAGTCGCGGTACTCTGTGGCGGTCATCAGCATCTGGCATGTCCTTCCCGTGCTCAGGCGAGGAAGAGGTTGACAGGGTCACGGGTTCCAGCAAAACATTTTCTATCGACTTACTGCATAGAAAAACTTGATACGCTACACGCTGAAACAGCTGCGCTACTTCACCGCTGCCGCCGAATCCGGCAGTGTGTCGGGGGCCGCCGAGCGTTGCGCGGTCTCACAGCCTTCGGTGTCGGCCGCGGTCGCTCACCTCGAGGACGTACTCGGAGTCCAGCTCTTTGTCAGGCAGCACGCCCGGGGTCTTGCACTCACGCCGGCCGGCCGGCGCCTGCATGCGGCGGCCCAGGCCCTTCTCCTCCAGGCAGGTGAACTCGCCGAGGAGGCCAGCGGACTTGGTGAGGGCCTTTCCGGTGACCTCGATGTCGGCTGTTTCGTGACCTTCGCTCCCATCGTGCTTCCGGGACTCCTGCGCGTCCTGGCGGCGACACGGCCCCTGATCCGCATCAGGCCCCACGAGGACGACCTGCGGGCTCTGCAGCATGGCCTGCGGAACGGCCGGTTCGAGGTGGCGCTCACCTACGATCTCAACCTCGAGAAGGACATCGCCTTCGAACCCGTGGTCCCGGTACCGCTCTACGCCGCCCTGCCGGCGGACCATCGCCTGGCGTCGGCGCCGGAGCTCGGTCTGCGCGACCTCGAGGGCGAACCCCTGGTTCTCCTCGGTCTGCCCGACAGCCGCGGGCACTTTCTCTCGCTCTTTGCGGAAGTCGGACTGGAACCCGACATCGCCTACGAGACGCGGTCCTTCGAGATGGTGCGGGGTCTCGTCGCCAACGGCTACGGGTATGGACTTCTCCATACCAGGGCGCCGCACGATCGGACCCTGGACGGCTCCGGCCTCGTCTGCGTGCCGGTGAGCGAGCCCCGCCGCACGATGCACATGGGCCTGGCAAGACTGAAACAAGCCCGGTCCACAGGCATGAGCCGCGCCTTCGGCGATGTCTGCCACGCCCACCTCGCCGACCTCCTCGACAACGGGGTGCCGCCGTGACTGGCGCACAGGGTCCCGCATCCCGGCGCGAGATCAACGAACACCCGGGTTTCTTCGGCCTGCCACCGGCATCTCATCACGCAGAAAAGCCTCTGCATCGAGACGAGCCAGGCGCGGCCCAAGCCAAGGGCCCGGCCAAGACCGTCACCGGCGAGTGCATCGACGCGCACGAAGGGATCGGGGAGACGGAACGGGCCGCACCGGAGAAGGCGGCGGGGCGACCGAGAGACAACCGGCCCCCGGGTCCGGCCAAGCCCCTTTACTGTTCCGGCTTGTCATCCGTCACGCAATTCAACCGCGTCCTTCAGTGCCAATTGCCGAATACACTGCGCAGATCGCGAATGAAACGCCCAAAAGACATGTCAGCCTGTCCTGCGCGTACGGGGTCCAGCTCCCGGACAATGTCTGCTGCATGTTCGATGCCGCCGAGATTTGGAATTCCTCCGGCTTTCTGAATCGCCCGCGCAAGCCTCTCCTTGTAGCGGTCGCGTGCGCACTTCATGTCAGGTGCATCACACCCTGCGCCGAAGACTGCCTTGAAAGCTGCACCGTCCAGAAGCAACCAGCGTTCGACATGCGGGTCCGGAATGGCCTTCACAACGGGGCATGTGATGCCGTTCGTGGGGATCTCGCGGTCGCGATGGCGAAGGCCCGCGCAATTCGCATCGGTCGCTACAATGACGACATCGGGTCTGGGGCCACCCTGCCGCTGCAGATCGTGCAGAAATCTCCGGAACTCCCCGATGAGCCGTGGTCGGCCTCCGGTTGCATTGCGCCAGTCAAGCTCGACATCAACGCCAGCTTCCTCCGCAAGTCGAAGAACGAGTGCGTCGACGACTGCCCTATGGGCATAATCCTCTCCGAAAAGAGCTTCTATGCATCAAAGTCGCCGCGCATCATGCGAACGGAAACAGGAAGCGGGTCTTCCTGCTCCGACAACACATCGTCAATGCTCGAGCGCCTTGAAAGAGGCCCCCACCCTGAAAGCGGATCGACACAGGTGCAACCGTTCCTTCGGCGCACCGCATAGAGGGAGTCCTCGGGCAAGCGATCGGGCAGGATCGGTGAGTGAGTGGTGACGATGTACTGAGCCGGCTCCAGGAGCTGCCGTGTTCTCAGCAGTTCGGCAACCAGTTCGATGCGTTGGGGGTGGATACCGTTCTCGGGCTCTTCAAAACCGACGAGTGTCGGAGTTTCGTTTGCCCCGGCAAGCGCCAGCAAGCCCAACATGCGCAAGGTGCCTTCGGACACGACCCGGGCAGGCACGGCAACGCCATTTTCCCTCAGCCGAATTTCGACTTCGCCAATGTCGCTGATCTCGACGTCGATGCCTTCCATAGAGGGAATCAGGGAGCGCAGCGCCTTTTCCACCCCCATGAAGCGGCCCGGATCGCTTGCTTTCAGCGTGTTCAGGAAGGATGCCAGGTCTTCTCCCATCGCGCCGATATGACGTGTTTCCTTCACGGGAGAGGCCGCCCGCATTCGTTCACGGGGCTCGAAGTAGAAGAACAGCCAGCCTTCCAGTTCTCGCCGTGCTGCCGCGAGATGCGGGTGATGGGGCGCGTAGTGAGGCATCGACAGAATGCTGCGATCCAGGAATCGGTCGATATAGGTAGGGTGCGACTGTCCTTCGTGGCGGAGATGAACCTTGTCTCCCTGCCGCTCGAGAAACGGACGCGGCTTGCGAGTTGGTTCACCCTTTCGATTCAATGCAGCGAGATATTCATCGCAAACACGCAGCGCTCCGGTTCGCGGTATCATTTCCACTGCGATCCGGTATCGCAGGTCGCGCATGCGCACCCGTGCGGAGTGGGTCCTGCGGTCTCCAGAGGCACTGTCCCGTCCCGGCTGGCGCAAGACCCGGATTTCGCGCTCGACAGCCTCGACCACGGAGTCTGAAAGATGCAGGTCAGCCTCGATGGAAAAAACAAGTCGCTCGCGCGCGAGCAGGCCCTTCAGGCCCTCGCAGCCCAGTGTGAACGATTCGAGGGGCTTGCCCCGGTAGGGTGGTTCGAAGGCGTCCTTGAGCGTCGGGCCGACGGCGATACGGGACAGCAGTTGCAGTGCATCGAGGACATTGCTCTTGCCTGAAGCGTTGGCTCCGACGAGTGCAGTGAGCGGTTTCAGACGAACGTTGCAATCGTGTAGCGACTTGTAGCCCTGAATGTGAATGCGTGTCAGCATGGGCTTTTTTCAACGGTCATTCGCATGATCGTGTTGTCAGTCTTCATCGATGTTCCGGTCCATGACTTGTCCCTGGAAGTCATCCGGCGGTGAGTCGTCGATATGGGTTTGGTTGTGTGCCGGGCCCTGCGAATGAAGCGTGGGATCATGGAGTTGAGTCGGTGTCGTCGGTTACGTCGCCATGCGAAGGTGGCGAGACAGCGTTCTGCTTGGTCGGGCCGGAGGCTTCGGTAGGTTCCGGTGATGGCGTTCTTGATGTTGCCGAGGGCCCGGCGGCCTGAGCCGGTCCGGGTTGGCCCGATGGCTTGCGGCGAGGCCGTCAGGGGTGTTCCAGAAGTGCAGGGCGTTGGTGACGGCCTCCTTTGCCAGGGCCGACCAGCGTTTGGCGCTGCGCGAACTCGGGCTTGCGCGGGCGCCCTTCGACATGGGTCGGGACCGCCGCTCCGCTTGCCGCCAGAACCCACTCCGCCACGATACGCGTCATCCATCTCCACCCGTCCGTCGAGTCGCCGGTACGCTTCGCGCCGGACCATCACCGCCATGATCTTCCGCTTCATTGTCCCAGGCGGTCGGCTGCCTGTCCCCGGACAACGCAACGGTTCGACCGACGGGACGCCGTTCCTCGCCGTCACAAGGTGGAGCGCTGCAAGTCACACCGCCAACTTGAATGCCATACCTTCAGACATCCCGATACTTCATCACAAACAGAAGCTACTCTCGCAGTGGATGATTCTCAAGCATAGACAGGAACGTTGTTCCGCTTCCTGCACCTTCGAATCTGCGGCTCATGGGCCTGCGTCGCATGACAGGCAGCGTTCGGCCCCCACGAATGGGAGACCATGTGCATGACGCCTACCCCCACGTGCGAATGTCCGTCATGTCTCCTCGTCATCCGCGCTCTCGGGCTTCTCATCGATGCCATGTCGTGGGAGTGCGCCGGCCGCCATGTCCGGGGGCGCGTTCTTGCAGCGCGGGTTGCGGAAGCAGGAAAGGGCGTCATGCTTGTCGCGCTGCCGCCGGAACGCCGGTTCAGCAAGGCAGATTCCGTCAAGGCTCCCCATGGTCGCGGGTGTCATGGGCCCATTTCTGGCGACGGATGTTGTGATGCAACGACATGGTCCATTGCCCGCTGTCGAGCAAGGTACGGTTCCCGGGCGACGGTGCACTGGTTCACACGAGGTGCTGGCCCCCGGTCACCATGATCTCCGTGCCGGTGATGAAGGCGGCATCGGCGGAACACAGATAGACGATCGTGCCGGCCACTTCGTCGACGGTTCCCATGCGTCCCAGGGGAATTCGCGGCACCAGGTCCTGATAGTCTTCCGACACCATGGCCGTTTCGATCTCGCCGGGCGACACGGCGTTGACCCTGACATCGAGATGGGCGAATTCCGCGGCCATTTCCCGCGTCAGTGCCGACAGCGCCGCCTTGGAACACGAGTAGGCACTGCCTGCGAACGGGTGGATGCGGTGACCGGCGATCGACGTGACGTTGACGATGGTGCCCTTGCCCCGGTGCAGCGCCGCAGCGAACCCCCGGGCCAGGATGAGCGGGGCGAAGAAATTGAGGTCGAAGACTTCGCGCCAATGGTCGAGGCTGCCATTGAGGGTGCCGAGGCGTTCGGCAAAGCTGGTCTTCGGTGAGACTCCCGCATTGTTGATGAGGGCGTGAACCGGACCGTCACCAATGACGTGGCTGGCGCGGGTGATGAAGGACTCGAGGCTCTTCTCGTCCGAGAGATCGGCTGGAAAATGGTGATGTGGTGAATCCGCCACACGCCGATCTTCCGGAATGTCGTCACGAGAGCAACTCAGGACGCGCCAGCCTTCCTCGTAGAACCGGATGACTGTGCGGTGTCCGATTCCGCGGCTGGCCCCGGTGACGATCACGGTCTTCACGACACGGCCTCAGTGGGTGAACAGCACCGGCAGATCTGCATGGTTGAGAATGAACCGCGTGGCGCCCCCGAGAATGAGCTGCCTCAGCTTGCCCTGGCTGAAGGCGCCCATGACCACGAAACTGGCCTGCTCGCTGCGGGCGATGTCGAGCAGGGTGTGGCCGATGTTGGTCCAGTTCGTCGGCAGGTTGTGGACATGGCACCTGATGTCATGGTGAGCGAGGTACTCCGTCAGGGCGTCGGGACCCGGACCCCGCATCGAGCTTTCCTCGGGCGCCATGATGGTGACCTCCTCGGCCTCCTTGAGCAGGACCATGGCCCTGTGCACCGCGCGCGCGGCCTCGGCACTGCCATTCCATGCAATGGCTGCGTTGCCCTTGAGATCGCTGACATGGCCAGGCGGCACCAGGAGCAGGCCGCTACCCGACTCCATGAGCACGGATTCGGCCACCACCTCCTCCTTGGCATCACCATGCGAGGTCGGCCGGGGAGCGATCACCAGGTCCGACAGCCGTCCCCGTTCGGCGATGACCTCGTCCTCGCGCCCTTCCTGCTGGGCGAACGTTATGGAAAGCCCATGACGGGGAGCCCGCGTGGAAATCGCGATACCGTGCCTTGCCGCGAGGTCCTTCAGGGCTGCCGAAGCGAAGTCGGCCCGCTGCTCGATGTCCTGTTCGGCAGTGGAGACGATTTCCTCGATGACGGCGCCGGTCATGCCTTCGGTCATGAAGGCGACGGCATCGCGCGGATTGCGTCGAACGTTGACGACCTCGGCGTGGGCATCGAACCGTTTGGCCACAAGGAGCGCCGTCTCGACAGCGCCAAGGCTGTCTTCGGTGCCGGTCGCCGCAACCAGAATCTTCGCTATCGACATGATGTCCCTCCGGATCCTCCCCGTGCCAGTCTAGCGTGGAGAGCTCCGACCTTCCACGCCGCAAGCGGTCAGGGAAAGAGTCGTTCCGCTTGCCAGTCACCCTCATCGTCGACCCGCGTGTACTGGGTGCGCTCGTGCAGGCGGAAGGGCTTGGCCTGCCAGAACTCGATGAGGTGGGGCACGACGCGAAACCCTGACCAGTGGTCCGGGCGGGGAATGCGACCGACATGAAATCTTGCCGTCATGCGAGCGACGTTCTTCTCCAGATCATGCACGCCCTTCATGGGGCGCGACTGGTCGCTGGCCCAGGCGCCGATCTGACTGCCTCTCGGCCTGCTGGCGAAGTAGGCATTCGCTTCTTCTTCGCTCACCCTTTCGACCCTGCCCTGGATCCTGACCTGGCGTTCGAGCGGCATCCAGTGAAAGCACAACGCGGCCTTCGGGTTGGTCACAAGTTCGCCACCCTTGCGGCTCTCCAGGTTGGTATAGAAGACAAACCCGTCCGGTCCGTGACTCTTCAGCAGAACCATGCGCAACGAGGGCTGACCGGCGGCATCGGCGGTCGCCAGCGCCATCGCGGCGGGCTCCCGCAGGCCGCATTGACGGGCCGCGTCATACCAGCGCGCGAAGATCGAGAAGGGGCATTCGGTGTCGTTCATGTTCCTGAGAATCGCTGTTGGCCCTTCACCTCGGGCGACAAATCACACAAGATGGTCCGGTATCCGTCGCGGGATGGCAACCGGTGTCCCGTTTGGTTCAATCATCACCAGGAAAGATGACATGACTGCAATCAGGATCGCGGTGGTCTTGCTCGCCGCAACCCTCACCCTGCCCGCATGTTCCCGGACGGCGGGAGACAAGGAAACCGCCGGAACCATCCTCGGAGGAATTGGTGGAGCAGTGCTCGGCTCCGAGGTGGGCGGCGGCAGCGGCCGAATCATCGCAACGGCGGTGGGCGGTGTCGTTGGTGCCTGGCTCGGCTCCGAGATCGGCGCATCGCTCGACAGGGCCGATCAGGCCTATGCGGCACAGGCCCAGCAGCAGGCACACGAGGCGCCCGTCGGCAGCCAGGTGACGTGGAGCAATCCGGAGTCGGGCAATCACGGCACCGTCATGCCGCGGCGCGACGGCCAGGATCAGAACGGCAACTACTGCAGGGAGTACCAGACCACTGTCACCATCGGCGGCGAAACCCATCAGGCCTATGGCACGGCCTGCCGCCAGCCGGACGGTACATGGGTCATCGTCGAAACCTGAACGATCCTGCCTGGTTCCCACGCATCCTCCAGGACCACGGGTCCATGGCCGGGGCACCGTGTAATGTGTAGGATCACTGCCCTGTCGACACTGAACCCGGGTATGCCATGACCAACGTCGGTCCGCTCCTCGCCGGAAAGCGTGGCCTCATCATGGGTGTGGCCAATGACCGGTCGATTGCCTGGGGGATCTCCCGTGCTTTCGCATCAGCAGGCGCGGAAATCGGATTCACCTATCAGGGCGACCTCTTTGCCAGGCGTGTCAAGCCTCTGGCCGAGTCAATTGGCGCAACCCTTGTCATCGACTGCGACGTCACGGACGACGCCAGCGTCGACAGTGCCTTCGAGAGCGTCGCCTCAACCTGGGGCTCGATGGACTTTCTGGTGCATGCCATTGCCTTCTCGGACCGCGAACAGCTCAAGGGACGGTATGCGGACACGACGCGTGACAACTTCCTGCATACGATGGACGTGTCCTGCTACAGCTTTACCTCCGTTGCCCGGCGCAGTGCCGATCTGATGCCCCAAGGCGGCAGCCTCGTGACCCTCACCTACTACGGCGCCGAGCGCTGGATGCCCCACTACAATGTCATGGGTGTCGCCAAGGCGGCCCTTGAATCAAGCGTGCGCTACCTTGCTGCCGATTTCGGCGAGCAGGCCGTGCGCGTGAATGCCATTTCCGCCGGCCCCATCAAGACCCTCGCCGCTTCCGGAATCGGAGATTTCCACTACATTCTCAAGTGGAACGAACTCAATGCGCCGCTCGGCCGGAACATCAGCATCGACGAGGTCGGAAAGGCCGCTCTCTATCTCGTCAGCGATCTTTCCACGGCGGTCACCGGCGAGATTCATCATGTCGACTGCGGCTATCACGTCGTCGGCATGAAGAACCCGAAGGCGCCGGACATTTCCGTCGTTCGCTGAACCATGGCGTCGAACAGCTTCGGGCAGGTCTTCCGGGTGACCACCTGGGGCGAAAGTCACGGCCCCCGCATCGGTTGCGTGGTGGATGGCGTGCCACCACGGATCCCCATCGGCGAGGACGAGATCCAGCACTGGATGGATCGCCGTCGGCCCGGAACATCGCGGTACACGACCCAGCGGCGCGAACCGGACCGGGTGTC
Source organism: Alphaproteobacteria bacterium (assembly GCA_964291265.2). GTDB lineage: Bacteria > Pseudomonadota > Alphaproteobacteria > SP197 > SP197 > SP197. Next base: position 3,828,752 of record OZ219747.1, on the reverse strand, counting down.
GATCGTCTCGGGCTGGTTCGAGGGCATGACCACCGGCACTCCCCTTGCCATGACAGTGGAGAACGTCGATCAGCGTTCCCGCGATTACGGCGACATCTCCATGATCTGGCGCCCGGGCCATGCCGACTACACCTATGACGCGAAGTATGGCATCCGCGACTGGCGAGGCAGCGGCAGGGCGAGTGCCCGGGAGACAGCGATGCGCGTGGCTGCCGGCGCCGTCGCCCGCAAGGTGCTGGGGGAGGCGGTCGTCATCCGGGGAGCGGTGGTCCAGATTGGTCCTCTTGCCATTGACAGGTCGGCCTGGGATTGGGAGGAAACCGGCCGCAATCCCTTCTGGTGCCCCGACAGCACCACGGCGTCACGCTGGGCCGACCACATCGACGGGATCCGCAAGGAGGGTTCGTCGGCAGGGGCCATTGTCGAGATTCGTGCCTCTGGCGTTCCGGCAGGCCTGGGAAGTCCGGTCTATGGCAAGCTCGACGGCGACCTGGCCGCGGCCATGATGTCCATCAACGCTGTCAAGGGTGTCGAGATCGGAGATGGATTCGCCCTGGCCTCCATGCCGGGAACGACGGCAGCCGACGAGATGCGCTCAAATGAGAACGGCCCGCAGTTCCTGTCAAACCGAACCGGGGGCATTCTCGGAGGCATTGCCACCGGCGAGGAGCTGATCGTGCGCTTCGCCGTCAAGCCGACGAGTTCGATTTTTCACGAGCGGCGTACCGTCACGAAGGAGGGGAATGACACCACCGTCCGGGTCACCGGCCGCCACGACCCGTGTGTCGGCATCCGGGCCGTCCCGGTCGGCGAGGCGATGATGGCCTGTGTTCTTGCCGACCATCTGCTGCGCCACAGGGCCCAGTGCGGCTGACCCGGAGCCCGGTCAAGTCGTCGGCGCATTCTCCCTAAGCGCTTCCATGACCGGCACGGGCACCCACCTTCACCTGGCAGGGGGTGGCGCCGGGGTGTTGATGGCTGCATAGAACGGCGGGATTTCGGCGATTTGCCGCGCTTTGTCAGGGTCGTGTTTCTTCCCTGTTGTCAGGTCCTATTGTCACGTCCTGTTGTCGTGGTTTGAGTGTTCGGCTGATTGTCTCCCCGAGCGCCGCCCGTTTTCCTATTGTCGTTTTGGTCCGGTTCGGATTGTTCCGTCGGCCTCTGCTTCGGTCTTGGTGACGGTTGCCGGGAGGGTTTCGGTTCCGAGGCACTCGCGGGATCGTCTGTTTTCCCTGTGGTCTGGGTCGCGTTGTCCGGTCCCGGGGCGGCGTTTTTGCCGCCGCCCCGGGTGGATGCTAGATCGGCATCGAAAGAAAGAGCGATGCGGCGCCGGGCAGAGTTTTACCGACGCCCCCCGGCGCAGCACCCGGACGAGCCGGTCACGGGGGACCGAACTCCCGTGTATTGTCGAGCCATTTTGCGTCCGGGTCCACCCCCGCTCTCGAGACGGATCGTGTGCACGACGGGACGACTGTTCAACTGCAAGCGGTGTCAGCGGCAGGTTGTTCTCTGCCGGTCGTGTGACCGGGGGCATGTGTATTGCTCCGATGAGTGCAGGGAGCGGTCCCGGATCGAGCGGCGCCGCGCGTCGCGTCGTCGCTACCAGAGCACGCTGAGGGGCCGTGAGACGGGCCGTCACCGCCAGCGGCGTTACCGGCTCCGCAAGGCGGAGGAGGCGCGTGCGTTGAAGGCCAGGGCGGCGATGCTTGCCGAGATCATGGGCACGCAGACGTCTGCTGTGGTGCTGCTTGGCGACGTTCCGGCGGTGTCTGGAGACGCCGGTTCCGAAGAAATCGTTACGGACCACCCTTCCCGACTGCTGCCGACCTCCCTACCTGCGGTTGTGAAGGCGCAAGAGCGACGCGAATCGCCGCTTCGGTGCGCCCGTTGCGGACGGGTCGTGACGCATGTGGTGCTGAGGGACCCGTGATGCGGCGTTGAGGAACCAGAGGGAGGGAGTTCATGGCGATCGACGAGGACACGCGGGCGACGATCGTGCGGCTGTCGCGGGCCGAGGGCTGGGCTGTGGGGACGATTGCCCGGCATCTCGGCGTGCACCACGGCACGGTGACGCGGGCGCTCAAGGCGTCGGGGCAGGAGCGGCGGCCGCGGGCCAAGCTCATCGACCCCTTCGTTGCCTTCCTCGGGGAGCGTCTTGAGGCGTCGCCGGACCTTCCGGCCAGCACGCTCTGGCGACAGGTCGTGGCTCTGGGCTACCGCGGCGGCGAGGATCACTTCCGTCACGACCTGCGCCGCCTCGGGCTGAGGCCGGTGAAGAGGCCCGAGCCGTCGCTGCGGCTGAGCTTCCTTCCGGGCGAGCAGGCGCAGGTTGACTGGGCCGAGTTCGGGAAGGTCCGCATCGGCCGGGCGGAGCGCAGGCTCATGGGGCTTCTCGTCACCCTCAGCTACTCGCGCCAGACTGTCCTGAGCCTGTTCCACGACGCGCGGATGGCCAGCTTCCTGCAAGGCCATGTCGAGGCTTTCGCGGCATTCGGGGGTGTGCCGCGGAGGCTTCTGTACGACAACCTGAAGAGTGCCGTGGTGACGCGCCGCGGCAAGGCGGTCACCTATCATCCGATGCTGCTCGGCCTCGCGGCCCACTATGCCTTCGAACCGAGCGCCGCCTGGCCCAGGAGCCCGCAGGAGAAGGGCCGCGTGGAACGCCGTGTGCGCTTCGCGCGCACCGGGTTCTTCGCCGGGCGCGACATCACGGTCCCGCTCGGCGAGCTCAACGCCGCGGTTCGGGAGTGGTGCTTCGGCGCCGCCGCGGAGCGGCCCTGGCCGGACGACGACAGTCTCCTGGTGCGGGACGCCTTCGCCCGGGAGAGGGAGCACCTGATCGTCCTTCCCGCCGATCCCTTCCCGCATCACGAGATCCGCCCGGTGCGCATCGACAAGACCTGCCACGCCCGCTTCGACACCAACGACTACAGCGTTCCGGGTAGCTTCTCCAAGGCCCTGCTGACGCTGGTCGCCGACCGCGACGAGGTTCGCATCCTCGACGGCGCCGACGAGGTCGCGCGCCACCGACGCTCCTACGACAGGAAGCAGGCCGTCACCGATCCGGAGCATGCCAGGGCGATCGCCGCGGGCAAGCGGCGGGCCCGCTCCATGAGCGTCCGCGACCGGGTCCTGCGCACCGTGCCGCGGGCCGAGGAGATGCTGGCGCGCGCCGGGACCAACGGGCGCAACGTGGCCTCCTGCGCCCGGATGCTGGAGACGCTTCTCAACGCGCACGGCGCCGACGCTCTCGACCGGGCTGTCGCCACGGCGCTGGAGCGCGGCTCGTGCCACCCCGAAACCGTGCGCGTCATCATCGAGGAGCGCCGCCGGGAGCAGGGCCTGCCGCCCCTCAGCATCGCCGACGACGGCCGCGGCGGCCGTGGCACGACGCCGCGGGGGACCGCTCTCGACGCCTACGACAGGCCCGAAGCCAGCGCCAGGAACAAGACATGAGCGAGCTCAGGGAGCGTGCCCGGGCGCTCGGCCTCCACGGGCTCGTCGAACGCTGGGACGAGGTCGCCGGGACCGCATGGATCGAGGAGGTGGTCAGCGGCGAGGAACAGGCCCGCAGGGCCCGCAGCCACGAGCGCCGCCGCGCCGCGGCGCGGCTGCCCGCCTTCAAGCCCCTGGCGGACTTCGACTGGACATGGCCGCGCGACATCAGCCGGGCTCATGTCGAAGCGCTCCTCGGCCTCGGCTTCGTCGACCGTGCGGACAACGCCGTGCTCGTCGGCGGGCAGGGCACCGGAAAGACCATGATCGCCGCCAACGTGGCGCACCAGGCCCTGCTGCACGGCCACACCGTCCGCTTCGAGAAGGCGCCGGAACTGCTCGAGGCACTCGCCGAGACCGTCTCGCGCAGCGAGCTGCGCCGCCGCCTCGCGATCCTCGCCAGGCCCCGCCTGCTCATCCTCGACGAAATCGGCTACGTGACCCTCGAAAGCCACCATGCCGACATCCTCTACGCCATCGTCTCGCGGCGCTATCAGCGCCGCTCGACCATGGTCACGACAAGCCTCGCCTTCGCCCAGTGGGACCGCGTCTTCCCCAGCGCCTCCGGCATCGCCGGCACCGTCGACCGGCTCATGCACGACGCAACCCTCATCTCCATCGACAGCGACTCCTGGCGGCTCAGGCGTGAAACCCGATAAACCCCGCCGCGTCGACTTCGACGCCGTCAAGCGCATGCCGTTCGAACGCATCGCCGCCGACTGGGGATACGTCCGCGACGAACAGGCCTCGACACGCGCCAACCCCGTCCTGTGCGCACCCGGCCTGCCGAAGCTCGTCACGAAGTGCCTCAACAACGGACACTGGGTCTACTTCAACACCCAGAACGATGAAGACAACGGAACCGTCATCGACTTCATGCTCAACCGCGGACTGGCCTTCGCCGACATCTGCACCCGCTTCACAGCACCCGACACCGCGCCACGCGACTTCCGCAGCCTCTGGGCCGCGGCAACGCCCGATGCGGCCCCGGACTGGCTCACCGGGCGCGGCATCCTCCCGGAGACCCTCGACACCTGCCGCCCCCTGGTCCGCCGCGACCACAACGGACGCGTCCTCTTCGCCCATCGCAACAGGAAGCGAAAGCTCACCGGCTTCGAGATCGGTCCCCCCGACGGACCGAAACGCTTCGCCACCGGTGGAACCCGAAGCCTGTTCGCCGTCCGCGCCGGAACCGCCGCGGACCTCGAGGCCCTCGTCATCACCGAAAGCGCCGTCGACGCCCTCAGCCTGGCCCAGATCGACCAATGTCCCCCCAGCCACGCCTTCCTCTCCACCGCCGGGGCACCCTCGCGAAGACAGCACGAACAGATCAGCCTCGCCGCAAGCAGCCTGCCCAACGTCAGGACCATCGTCCTCGCCCAGGACCACGACGAGGCCGGAGAGCGACAGGCCGAAACCCTGCGCAAAAAGATGAAGCTCCCCTCCCACGTCTCGTTCCACAGACGCAGACCGCCGGAAAACGCCGACTGGAACGACGTCGTCAACGCCAGGACCAAAGAACCACAAGCGAGATCATGACCACGTCCGTCACAAGGAGACCACTCATGCCCCTCACGCCCGCCGAAAAGCAGCGGCGATACCGGGAACGGCGCAAGGCCGGCATCCCTCCCGTCCACACCCCAAAGCACCGTGACCGGCGCTCGCGACCGCAACGCTGGAACGACGCCGTGGCCGAACTGCGCTCCCTGCAGGACGAATGGCGTGACCACCTCGACAGCATCCCCGAAAGCCTCCGTGACACGCCTTACGGAGAACGCCTGCAGAGCGTCGCCGATGCCGACATCGAGGCCCTCGAGGACATCGAACCGCCACGCGGCTACGGAAGGGATACGTGATCCCGCAAGACCCTTGAACGCGGTCACGCGTTACCATCCAGGAATGAGAACGTCTCACCCCGACGCGCCTCTCAGCCTCCCCGGGAAACTCCCGGGCCGTCCAAACGACACCGCATCACGAGACTGCCGCAGCCTCTGAGCCGCAGCGACGCCCGATCCGCCGCCGGACTGACTCACAGGTCGCAGCATCCGCCCGAAAACACTCAACGCCTGCCGCACCCTGCGCCGCCGCAACCGCAACGCACACAGCCTCTTCGCCCAGCGCAACAGAAACCGTCAGCTCTCCAGCCTCAAGATCGTCCCGCCCGACGAACCACGACGAGGCCGGAGAACGCCAGAACAAGACCCCGCGCAAAAGCCTGAAGCTCCCCTCCCACATCACGTTCCACAAACGCCGACCGAAACGACATCGTCACAACGTCAACGTCAACGCAAGACCAATGGGATCCAACAATAGGCAGAAAGCAAAGACCGGGCGGACCTTCGTCCAATGCCGCACGTTCTCCTGTCGTGATCACCCACTCACACGATCAGCGCTCAAAAGAGCGGTTCTCCGCCAATATCCCGCCGTTCTAAATCGCCGCCGACACCGGGTTCGGTGACGCGGGAGTGCTTGTGCTCGGCGCCGCGTCGGTCTTCATGAGCAGCGGCGCGAGCAGGAAGAGCCCTGACCCGATCGACACAGCGCACGCTGCAGACCGTGCAGAACCTGGCGATGCGCAGGGCCTGGGCACGGGTGTCATGGGGGTGTAGCAGTCGAAGGGTTGAGAGATGGGAGATGTACCATGCTTGTAGCCTTCCCAGTGGCGACGCACTCGATTCTCTCGAACGTCAGTCACGTCGATATGCATGGCCTCCGCATCAGGGCAAGGATGGGTTTCGGGTCTGCGCGATCCGCTTCAGACGGCGAGCGCCTGAACCTGTATCTCAAGGGACTTGACGATCATGCGGCCCATCTCGCCGAGAGGGCTTCAGCCTGTTGCAGGACGGTCTGCACGGCGGCGTCCTGCAGATCCGGCGGATACCCGTGCTTGCGGAGGATGCGCTTGACCAGAACCCGCATCCGGGCGCGGGCCGACTCGCGGTGCTGCCAATCCACGGAGGCTTTGCTTTTGAGCCCGTCCAGCAACTCCTGGGCGATGACGCGAAGGTGATCGTTGCCCAAGACCTCGACCGCGCTCCGGTTCTGGGCCAGGGCATCGTAGAAGGCGATTTCCTCGGGGTTGAGTCCCTCGTCCTCGCCACGAAGGTGTGCGGCGCGGATGTCTTGTGCAAGCTCGATCAGTTCCTGAAGGACCTCGGCCGTCGTGAGGGCGTTGCCGTGGTAACGGGCGATCGCTTCCTCCAGCCTCCGGGAGAAGGCCCGGGTCTCCACGACGTTGATCCGGCTTCGCGAGCGAAGTTCCCCGTTGATGAGCTTGCGCAGCGCCTCCAATGCGAGGTTCTTCTTCTCCATCCCCCGTATCTCGGCCAGGAATTCGTCGGAGAGGATGGAGATGTCGGGCGTGTCCAGCCCGGCGGCTGCGAGAATGTCGACGATCTCGGTCGAGACGACCGCGCGGCTGACGATCTGCTGAACAGCCAGGTCCCGCTCCGCGGAAGACTTGCCGGCGCCGGGCGCAGTCTTGGCGAGCGCCGCACGGACGGTCTGGAAGAAACCCACCTCGTCGCGGATTTCCCGGGCTTCGTCGCTGGCGGCCGCGAGCGCGAAGGCCCTGGAGAGCGCCAGCACGGCGTCGTTGAAGCGGCGATGGGCGTGTTTCTTGCCGTCCTCGGTCGCTTCCCGGGCCGACGCGCGTTGCTGCATGGCGAGGACCCACTCGATGGCGCCGGCCAGTGCGGCGAGCCGCTCCTGCGGCGAGCCGACAAGGCCCTTACGGAAGTCGAATCCGTGGAACATCGCGCTCACGATCTCGTACCTCTCCCGCATCAGTGAGACGGCTTCGGCCTCGTCGATGCCGGCGTGCCTTCGGTCGTCGCGCGAGTACTGGCCGAGGGCGGACTTCAGGTTCTGCGCGATGCCGATGTAGTCCACGATGAGACCGGCGGGCTTGTCGCGGAACACGCGGTTGACGCGGGCGATGGCCTGCATCAGACCGTGCCCCCGCATGGGCTTGTCGATGTACATCGTGTGCAGGCTCGGCGCGTCGAAGCCGGTCAGCCACATGTCCCGCAGGATCACCAGCCTGAGCGGGTCGTCCGCGTCCTTGATCCGCTTGGCGAGCAGCTCCCGGCGGGCCTTGCCCCCGATGTGGCGCTGCCAATGCCTCGGATCCGACGCCGCGCCGGTCATGACGATCTTGATGACGCCGCCTTGGTCGTCGTCGCTGTGCCAGCCCGGGCGCAGCCTGACGATCTCGCCGTAGAGCGCGACGCAGATGCGGCGGCTCATGCAGACGATCATGGCCTTGCCGTCCATGCCGGCGACACGGCTCTCGAAGTGCTCGACCAGATCCCGGGCAACCAGGCGCAGGCGCTTCTCCGCCCCGACCACGGCCTCGACGTTCGCCCATCGTCTCTTGAGCCGTTCCTGCTCGCCCTCGGCCTCGTCCTCGGTCAGTTCGGCGACCTCGTCGTCGAGCGTCGGCTTCTCGTCCTCGTCGAGCTCGATGCGGGCGAGGCGGCTCTCGTAGTAGATCGGTACGGTCGCGCCGTCCTCGACGCCGCGGCTGATGTCGTAGACGTCAATGTACTCACCGAACACGGCCGGCGTGTTCACATCCTCCCTTTCGATCGGCGTGCCGGTGAAGCCGATGAAGGAAGCGTTCGGCAGGGCGTCGCGCAGGTACTTGGTGAAGCCGTAGGACATCTCTCCGGTCTTGCGGGCCACCCTGGCGCGGAAACCGTACTGGCTGCGGTGCGCCTCGTCGGCGATCACGACGATGTTGCGGCGGTCGGAGAGGGCCGGGTATTCGGTCTCGCCGGCCTCGGGCGCGAACTTCTGCAGGGTGGTGAACACCACGCCGCCGGATGGGCGCGTCAGCACTTTCCGCAGATCCTCCCGGCTGTCGGCCTGCCGCGGCGTCTGGCGGAGCAGGTCGCGGCACATGGAGAACGTGCCGAACAACTGATCGTCGAGGTCGTTGCGGTCGGTGATGACCACGATGGTCGGGTTCTCCATCGCCGGGTGGGCAATGACCTGTCCGGCGTAGAACGCCATGAGCAGGCTCTTGCCGGAGCCTTGCGTGTGCCAGATCACGCCGATGCGGCGATCGCCCTCCGGCTGCGCTTCAACGGACGGCAGCCCGTATGGGGCCGGATCCTCGCGCAGTGCTCGAGGTTGCCCGGGAAGCGCGCGCAACGTGGACGCGACCGCGCGGCGCACGGCGTGAAACTGGTGATAGCCGGCCACGATCTTGACCAGTCCCGCGCCCGTGTCCCCGAACACGGTGAAGTCCCGGATCAGCGCCAGAAACCGGTTTTTCTCGAACACGCCTTCGACGACGGTTCCGAGCTCGGGCGCGCCCTTCGGGGCGACGGCTGCGCCGTCCACGGTGCGCCAGGGCATGAACCGTTCGAGACTGGCCGTCAGCGATCCGAGCCGCGCCTGAAGGCCGTCCGACGTCATGAGAGCGGCATTGGCGCGGAACAGGGAAGGTATCTCGTCCTTGTAGGTCCGGAGCTGGTTGAACGCCCCTTCGAGGGTGGCGTTTTCGTCGCCGGGGTTCTTCATCTCGATCACGGCCAGCGGCAAACCGTTCACGAACAGCACGATGTCGGGGCGGCGATTGTGTTCGTGCTCGATCACCGTGAACTGGTTCACCGCCAGCCAGTCGTTGGCCTCGATGTCGTCGAAGTCGATCAGTCGGGCGGCGTCACCGCCCATGCTGCCGTCCTCCCGCGCCACCTCGACCGGCACGCCCGCGATCAGGTAGCGGTGCAGGCGGCGGTTCTCCTCGACGAGGGAGGGAGTCTCCGTCTGCCGCACCTTGCGCAGCACCTCCTCCAGCGCCGCGGCGGGCAGGTTCGGATTGAGGCGTACAAGCGCCTCGTGGAACCGGCCGGCCAGCAGCACCTCGTCGTGGCTGCCGCGCTCCGATGCCGCACCCTCCGGGCCGATGTCCGGTCCGTGCAGCACGGCATAGCCGAGCCCGGCGAGCCATGCGAGAGCCGCGGCTTCCACTTCGCTTTCGGTGATTCCGGTCATGACGCCGCGGCTCTGCCCGCTCCCAGGACGAACCTTGCGCGCTCGCGGCGGAGCATCTCGTACGGGCTCATGCAGCGCGGGTTCCCGGCTCGGATGAACGCCTTGACGACCGTCACGGTTCAAACGGTCCGTATTCGATCAAGGCGGACCGGCCGAGGATGTCCACGATGGTGACCGACAAGTCCGAGCCACGGGCGTCCGTCAGCCGTATCGGTTTGCCGGGCCGAAACGGCACGGGTTGCGGACGTCCCTCGTCGATGGCGATGTTGTCGGCATACAGATACGTCCGGTCGGTCGTATCGCGTATCGGGTTCAGCCGTCCGTGCAGGCCAGGGAGGTATCCCGAGTCCTGAGAGAAAATCGCGGCGCCACCGGATTCGAGCGGTTCGAGTTCGAGCAGCAGGCCGCCCTGATGGGGGGTCCAGGCTCGTTCCAATCCGGCGGCATATCCCGACCCGGCAGCATAGACCGTCATCGGCAAATTCGTCGTATAGAGGTCCAGAGCCGCAGCGCCGGTCTCGTCGGTCGTCGCCCGGACCCAGGTCTTGTTGGGAAAGAGCGCGAGAACCTCGATACCGGTGAGGGGCTCACCTCCGCAATGCACCGTGACTGTTGCATCGGCAGGAACAAGCTCCAGCTTGGCAGCGGGAATGCGGAGCACCAAGCTCGATTCATCGTAACTACTCACCCCTTGTTAGGGTCTGGTTGTCCGTAGTGTTGGTTGAGGATGTCTACGGCCTTTCCGTCGAGGGCGATGTGGATGGCGACGTGAGGGTTGTAGCCGAGTGCGTCCATGGTGGTGAGGTAGCTTGAGCCGCGGCACCATGCTTTGGCGTGGGGCATGGTGCGGAAACATCCGGACACCTTGATCTTGACCTTTGTCATCCTGATCTTCTGCTCTCCGGTATTGTTGGTGAAACTGACGTTGGGGTCCTTCATGAAGCGCAGGACGGACTTCTCGTGTTTCACGAGACGTTCATGCAGGTTGTGCGCGTCGGACTTTGCGATGCGTCCACGTTTTCCTTTCGTCCGTGGCGGGATGTCGGGCAGTTCCTTGGCGCCCTGGGTGAGGATGGTGCGGTAGCGCTTGCGCACGGCCCGGCGGTCGGCCTCGTTCAAGGTCTTGGATGCGCTCTTGTTGACCCTGCGGGAGACCTCGCGCAGCAGGCTTTTCATCAGTCGCGCCCAGCGGTAGCCGTTGGACTCGACGACGAAGGTCAGTTCGCGCAGGAGATGGCTGCCGCACAGTTGGTGGCGGCATTGATCGTAGCCCATGTAGGCAGCCCAGCAGTCGTGGATCAGGACGCCCTTGTAGCGCGGGATGATGCCGATCTCTTCGATCGCCTCCCGGCCGCGCTTGGGGTGCGGGAACTTGCACGTCAGGGTGCCGTCGGTGACGACATGGAGCCATTGGGTCTTGCCGGCGACCCGGAAGCCGGTCTCGTCGACATGCAGGGCCGGTTGTTGCAGGAGATGGGCCACGGCGGCCTCCTCCCATGATGCGAGGGCATCGTGAAAGCGCCGGACATAGCCGAGGCAGGTCGCCTCGGAGAGCTTGATGCCGGAGATCGCGTGCACGAGCGAGACGGCACGACGCAGGGACAGCATCTGGGCGATCAGCAGGTTGATGACGAGGGCCTGGATGCTGACGCCGTACTGCAGGGGGCCCGGCATGTTGTCTGGGAACCGGCCCTTGGTCCGGGCCCGGCACTTCGGGCATTCCTTGATCTCGGCTTCGACGCGGCGCTCGACGACTTCGAACACGATGTCGTAGAGGACGCGGCACTCCCGGTCGACGGGGTCGACATCGTGGAGGTCGGCGCCGCAGGCGTCGCAGGCATCGACGGTGATCGTCTCCTCGATGGTGGTCGTGCGCAGGTTGTCGCCCGTCTGCTGGTTCGGTTTCGGGCCCTTGCCGTTGCTCCCGGTGCGCCTCGCGCTCTCGTCCTTGTCAGTCTGCGATGGCGGCAGACCGGAGTTCCGGCTTGTCTTACGTGTGATCTTCTCCATGAGCACGGTCAGCAACAGCTTTATCAGCATCAGCATGCCGCGGAAGAGCTCCTCGCACTCCTGGTTGACCTTGCCTTGCTTGCGGAGATCCTGGAACTGCTTCTGGAAGACGTCGGCCTCCTGGCGCACAGACGTGCCGTTCACGCTCGCCATGACGACGCCTCCACCGCCATGACAGCCGCCAGCACGGCGAGCCGCTCGCCTTCGGGCATCGTCCGGTAGCGCCGCGCCCAGCTCTCTGCGAGGCGCTTGATGCGCTGGCGGTCGATCGAGTTCCTGCCCGCACACGTGTGCCAGTGCGGCCGGCCCGGTGCAAAGTTGAACCACAGCTTCTCGGTGACAACGCAGGCCTGGTTGTTGACCTGGACCTCGGCCGAGCGCCAGCCGGCGAGGTGCGTGTCGTAGAGCCGCGAGGGATAGCCGGAGATCATCACCTGGCAGGGCAGCGACGTCAGGATGTCAAGGAGCGCAACATGGTCGTCGTCCGTGCAGTCGAAGCGGTAGCGGCGCTGCGACCGGCGCGTCGACTGCACGTAAGGCGGGTCGCAGTAGACCAGCTCGCGGCCCTGGAAGGCGAAGGTCTCGAGAAAACGCAGGGCGCAGCCTTGGTGAAGCTCCACCGGATAGTCACAGCGGAAGCTGTCGATCGCCCGGCGGTTGAGGTCAATGCCGATGCTGCGTAGCGCCGGAGGCTTGCGCTTCATGATCGCGCCGCCCCCAAGGAACGCCTCGATGTACACGTCATGCGGCGGCATGGCCGCGACGATCGCCTGGCTCAGACCCGTCGTCGCCTTCGATCCGTACCATGCCGCCATCAATATCTCCGACGCAAACCGCCCCGATGGCCAGCATGTAGAGTGCCCCTCCTACAATGTCAAGCGCATATCTCCAGAGGATTGGAAAGGCAGCCAACCGCTGTGGATGATTGCATCATCACGGGGACAAAACCTGGTTATGTAAGGCCGGAACGTGGAGCTGAAGCCGAAGATCGATCCGCTTCTTGTCAGTCGGAACACGCACATCCGATCATCGGCAGCGAGCAAGTGAAGGCGGCAAGAGAAAATGCCGAATCCGAACCCGTCAGGAAAAACGATCCGTCATCAGTAGGGGGTGAGTAGTTACGATTCATCAACCAATCTGTATTCCGGCGGCAAACCGGTGGCCTCCTGGGTTTCCGCGCGGATGATCGACACGCCGTCCCCGCGGCGTTCCATCAGGTACCTGCGACGACCGGACCCGGCCACATTGGCGACGGGGACGCGCCCGAACACGGATGCGATCACCTCGTTGCGCGTGGCCTGACTGTCCTCCATGCCTTCGATGGTCATGCCGTTCGGAAGCTCGCCGGGCGAATCGATCTCCAGGCGATCCTTGAACATGGAGAGCCGGATCCTGCGGGACGACATGGAGTAGTCGCGGTGCGCCACCGCGTTGACCACCGCCTCGAACACGGCGGCCTTGCTGTACTGGACAACATCTTCCCGTTGCGGAGTCTTGCGGGCGGAAACACGCATGTTGCGAACGACGAACCGGACCGCGTCCGCGATCTGTTCGGGGAGCGGTCCGGCAATCTCCTGCGCGTCCAGCTGGCCCGAGGCGCGATCCAGTCCGCGATAGTGCGTTGCCGCGATGGTCGCTTGCGGCAACCAGTCATGCGGAGAAGGAGTGCAAAGCAGAATGCCGGCCACGGTGGCTCGATCAACGCCCGCTTCATCCTGCGCCAGCAGGCGGAGATTGCGCAGTCCCCGCCGTGGATCCGCCGCCGCCGTCACGCTGAGCAACGGCTCCCACAGGCGTTCGCTGAGTGTCTCGAAGCCGGTTTCGGGAACACTCTGCTTGTCGAACCACAGGTAGCGGTTCTGCGCGCGCTTCTGCGCCAGCCTCAGACCTTCGTCCCTGCGCAGACGCCGCTTGGTCGCACCGACCCGGACGAATGCCTGCCCGTTCCGTTCATGCAGGGCTTCGCCGCGTGGAACTGCGACCAGCAGGAATGCTCTGCCATTCAGTTCCCTATGGTGGACGCCGATGCGCAGCGGCGGCTCAAGGGCGTCGGTGCTGACCTCCACAAGAAGGTGATCCAGCGCCGCCATCTGCTCCCGCGACATGCCTTGGACTGTTCCATCGTCGGACACTCCACAGAGCAATGTCCCGCCGTCCGCGTTGCCGAACGCGCCCAGTTCATCCGCCCAATCGTCTCTGCGTGGGCTGGTCGGTATGTCGCCACGGAACTCGACCCGCTTGAATTCCCACTGGCTGTCCTCACCCAGGCGGAGTTGGCGGCTGATGTCTTCGTCCGTGATCATGGCGCAACCGCCTCCACAGCGCGCTCCGCATCCCGAAGGCTGATTTCGCCGGACATCAGCTTCGGAAGAAGAAGATCGCGCGTTTCTGCAAGCTTTTGGCTCTCCAGCTTATTCTTGATGGTGTGTTCTATCAGCGGACCAATCGACGGGCCAAGCAAGGAAAGGACGCCATCAGAGGGGAAAGTCGTTGTTGCCTCCTTCAGGTGCCGTCGTTGAATGTGACCCATGGTTGTTGCCTTCGAGGCTGCTATAGCCCGAAACTCTTCCAAGTGATGGAGGACCGACTGGCTGACGAACCATGGTGGAAATCTCTCTGAAGTCACTTTGAAGAGGTGTTGGTTTAGAGCTCCTTCTCCTTCGGTCCAGAACTTTGCAAGAAGGCTGCCCGACCAAGAGAACAAGAAGTCACCATCCCTCACGATATACCTGTTTGGAATATCGTATGAGGTCCGGCTAGACTTGGACGTTATGCCTGCACGCAACTCTGCGATTTTGATGACCGGTAAACTGTCGCCAGGGTCCAAAGCAGGAAACTTTTGAAGAGCCAGACCATTCAAGAAGTTTGCGATCTTGTCGAGAGGCAGTCTCGTCCACCCGACCGGCTTGCCGTCGCCGTCCAGCGCATCGGGAAATAGTTCCCACAGTTCGGGAACGAGGTAAGGGGCGCGCCCTTCTATCTTCGCCCGGACCGGTCCGAAATCGACGAACCAGTCCTTGAAGATTGCCCGCGCCATGGCCTCCAACGTCTCGTTCATGCGGCGGTTCAAGGCGATCTTGTCGTCCAGCGCGCCGAGGATGCCCGCGATCGCACGCTGTTCGGGGAGGGATGGTTGAGAAACTTCAATGTTCTCGAGGTCGCGCTTGGTTACATGACCGAGACCCGTCGTCTGCTTATTTCGTGCGATGTCGACAAAGTTCGGCCTCAGATAACGCAGGATATAGTAAAAGAAGACAACATGAAGCTCCGCATTTGGGGTAACCTTAAACACATGCTGATTCAACCAACCTTCCGGGCCTTTCCACCAAAATGCATCGATGGATGTCTCTGGTTGCCCAGACCAGGAGAAAAGCAAGTCGCCTGACCGCACCAAGATCGATTCATCAAATGTCTGCTGAGTGAATTTTGTTTGTCCACTGATACCTCCCTTGAGCTCGACGATCTTGATGACTGGTCGCCCGGTCTCAGAGAATTGGATGTTTCGGAATGCAATTCCATTGACCCAGGTCGCCATGGAATGGAGAGAACGAGACTGCCAGTGTGGCGGAAACAAAGGGTGAAAAAACTCCTTTCGCTTCGTCTTATTATTGTCTGCCAGAACCACATGGTCTCGCTCAATTTGAGTACGGAAAGAGTTCGGCACGTCGTCCCAGACGAACAGATCAACCCGGAATGGAAGACTGCTTTCCTCGAACGCTTCCCGGAGGGCGGAAACGGCGCGCTTCTGTTCGGGTGTCGCGAACACCACCATGTCGATGTCGGACTGGGGGCGAGAGGTCCACCTGGCCCGGGAGCCGTACGCCCAGGCTTTGGTGTCCGGAAGGTGGCGTTCGAGCAAGGCCAAAATGTCTGCGCGTTGCCCGGCGGTGATGTCGATGGAGACGTCTATTCCCATGTTTGCTCGGTCACCGTCTGGCAAAGGCCTATGGCATCCTCGATGAACGCGGGCACCAATGCCAGGCAGGCTTTCGCTTTCTTGCCGTCATAGTCGTGCGACGTACTGATACGCGCTTCCGCATATTCAAGCCAATCTTCCAGGGGAGAAGCGAACAGATTGTTTTCATGTGCAAGCCGCAAGAGAGGCTTGGGACTGTTGGGCACTTCGGCAATACCGAGTTTCTCGATAAGGTATCTTTTCAACACCCTCCACAAGAAGTCGTAGCAGGTCTCGAAGCGCTGAATGACCGATTCGGCGACCCCTTCCCGAGTCAGTTCTGAAAGTCCTTCGTCCAGCGACTGGTAGTTGTCATGTTGCTCCTCCAAGCGTTTCAGGGACAACTCGAATTTTCCGTAATCGATCATGAACAGCCCTTCGGCACAGCTTTCACCAGGAAGAGCGGCGCAAGACCAGAGCCTCAACGGTTCCGGCCGCATCCGGCTTCCCGCAGGGCAACCCTTCCGGGTCATCGTGCCTTTCCTGCCAGGATCCCGTTCCCGTATCGAGGTGGTTTCTTTTCACAATCATGCACTCGTGAGACAGATCGTTGTAACCCTCTTCGTATCCGTCCACCATGACACGAAGCGCGGGCGGACAGCCGCCAGGCAGGTCGATGATTCCCGCGACCGCCATGCTCATGCCTCGCGATCCCCGAAGCCCAGCGCCTGGAGATTCTTCTCGATTGCCATGTCCAGCCGCGCCCTCTCGGCCTGCTGCTCGCGCAGTTGTGCGACGAGGCGCTTCATCTTGTCCTCGAAGGGTTCGCCGTCGTCCTCCTGCGGAGGCGCGCCGACATAGCGACCGGGGGTGAGAATGTGGCCGTGCTCCCTGATCTCCTCCAGCGTGGCGGACTTGCAAAATCCTGGCTTGTCATCGTAGGGGGGCGTGTCCGGCCCGCCGCACCAGGCGCGATAGGCGCCAGCAATTCTGGCGATGTCCTCGTCGGAAAACTCCCTGCGGGTCCGGTCGACCATGTGCCCCTGCTTGCGGGCGTCGATGAACAGCACTTCGCCGCGCCGGTCGCGGCAGTCCCCGCCGGGATTCTTGTTGCGGGCCAGGAACCAGAGGCACGCGGGGATCTGCGTCGAGTAGAAGAGCTGCCCCGGCAGCGCGATCATGCAGTCCACCGCGTCGCCCTCGAGAAGGCCGCGGCGGATACCGCCTTCACCGGACTGTGCCGAGGACATGGAGCCGTTGGCGAGCACCACGCCCGCCGCCCCGTTCGGGGCGAGGTGATGATGGATGTGCTGGAGCCAGGCATAGTTGGCGTTGCCCGCCGGCGGAACGCCGAACGTCCAGCGGGCATCCTCCCGCAGCCGATCGCCGCCCCAATCGGAGACATTGAACGGCGGATTGGCGAGGATGAAGTCGGCCCTGAGGTCCGGCAGTTCGTCCTTGTGGAAGCTGCCCTCGTTGTTCCAGCGGATGTCGGCATCGATGCCTCGGACCGCGAGGTTCATCCGGGCGAGCCGCCAGGTCGTGTAGTTGCTCTCCTGTCCGTAGATCGCGATGTCGCCGATGCGCCCGCCATGCTCCTCGACGAATCTCTCGGACTGCACGAACATGCCACCGGAACCACAGCACGGGTCATAGACGCGGCCCCTGTAGGGTTCCAGCATCTCCACCAGCAGTCGGACGACGGAACGCGGCGTGTAGAACTCGCCGCCGCGCTTGCCCTCCGCTCCGGCGAAGCCGCCCAAGAAGTACTCGTAAACCCGCCCGAGGATGTCGCGGGAGCGGTCGGCCTCCTCGGCCATGCCGATCCCGCTCACGAGATCGATCAGTTCGCCGAGCATGACCTTGTTGAGCGCCGGGCGGGCGTAGTCCTTGGGCAGGACCCCCTTGAGCGATGCGTTCCGGGTCTCGATCGCCAGCATGGCGTCATCGATGTCCTTGCCGATGGTCGACTGCCTGGCTCTGGCCTGCAGATGCGGCCAGCGGGCTGCCCTGGGGACCCAGAAGACGTTGTCGGCAAGGTATTCCTCCGGATCCTCCGGGTCGGCCAGGTCCTCGGCGAGCAATTCCGCCCGCTTGGCCTCGAAGGCGTCGGAGATGTACTTGAGGAAGATCAGCCCGAGGGCGACATGCTTGTAATCGGACGGCTCCATGTTGCCGCGCAGCTTGTCCGCCGCGGCCCAGAGCTGCGCCTCGAACCCGAGATTGGCGCTGTTCTTGGTCGCTTGCTTCGCCATGTGGTCCCAGACCGTTACTTTACCCACAAAGACGCAGTTTGCCCGGCCGGCCCCATGAACGCCACATAGAGCTTGTCCGACGCGGCCCGAGCGGTTGACTGTCCCGCAGAATGCTGTGGGCACCCTTTACGTAGCCGGCGCTGCGCGGCGGATCAACATGATAGCGGTTCATGAGCCAGATGGCTCCCTGTCGTCCGGTCAACGGGCAATGGGATCGAGGTCACAACCAGTCCAGAGCCGGCGCATCCGGCATTGGAGGCGCCTCCGCCTTGTACCCCATGGCGCACACGACAACAGTTGCTGTTTTTAGGGTTGCTTCGCGCAGCGCGCCATCGCCGAGATGGATGTAGATTGCGGTGGTCTCGCGCTGGCGGGTACGAGCAACCGTCCGACCGTGTTGAGCTCGACGCCGTTCATGATGACGCCCTGTGCGTACCCAGGTGTGTCGTCAGTCGTGGATGCGAAGGCGAGGCAACCCGGCTTCATTCCGTATGCCGACACGGGAAACACCCGTTCCCGGTCTTCAAAGTTCCAGGACACCTGTAGTTGATCTGTTTCGTGCATGCTGCGGGCATCCAGGTCGGCCTCCGCCATTTCGATTCGCAGACGCTTGACTGGTTCGCCGGCGCGTTGCGCTCCGCCGACGACAGTTCGTCACGGTCTGGCCCGCCCGTGAGCTTTGCGAGCGCATCGGTTGGCGCAACGCGCTCGGCCATCCGTGCCTGTCGGCGTTCGCTGGTCGCGCGGGGCTCGAGCTCACCGCGCATGACACGGACAACGGCCTCATCGGCGTCGAACGGGCCCGGGAGGTTTACGGCGTGGTCTGGTCGTCGAGTTATCCGGGCCAGCCGATCCAGACAACACGAGGACCGCATGAAAGCCAATGCCTCATCAAGCTCATGGTCCTCAGCCCGGTCGGCTCCGACGATTATCATTCCGTGTTGGCCGAGGTTGCGCATGGCTGCAAACTGCCGAACACCGAAGTGCATGTCCCCGGCTGCGCCGACCCGGACGGGAGCTTCACCCGCATCGAGTGCCGCTCCTGCGGGACCATCGTCTCGCGCAGCATCGTCCAGACAATTCGTCAGGCGGCGCCGGTGTTGTCGGTTGCTTCTGCGATACCGGGTTGCATGGTGGGCGCGAGACGGGGTGAGCGCCCCTGCGTTGCCTCTTGCGAGACTGTGTCGAACCTGGCCACCAACTGCCTCGGCATCATCCTCGGCAGGCGGGAACGGGTGAACCGGATGAACGCCGTTGTCCGTGAGCACGGCCATGGTGAGAATCTCAGTGGCTTCTGTCACGCGG
Source organism: Alphaproteobacteria bacterium (assembly GCA_964291265.2). Lineage (GTDB taxonomy): Bacteria > Pseudomonadota > Alphaproteobacteria > SP197 > SP197 > SP197. Next base: position 3,809,789 of record OZ219747.1, on the reverse strand, counting down.
AACTCGGCGTGAACGACTTCTGGACTGACCATGCGGAGACCGAGCGCCGCCTGCATGCGGCCGGACGCAAGGCGGTCGAGGAGGACAACGCCGAAGCCTCATTCTCGGCTGCACGCCGGAGATCGGCTTCTGCAAGTAGGTCGAATAGGCCGTGGACATACCGGTGATCGAACCTTGCATCGCCGCTGTTAAAGAGGGCCGGGGATGCCGCCAGTCTCGAGTGCCAGTGCGGCTGGGTGACAAGCCGGATGTGGTCCTGCGAGCTGCCGCCGGAGGAAGATGTCGCGCGCTTCGGCGGCCTCGACAACGGCAACTTTTTCGTCCGGCGTCCGGTGGTGAAGACGGCCCGCAGGTCCGCCTCTTCGAAGGCCACGTCGACTCTGCCCATGACCGGAAGCTTGGTCCGCCGGGCCAGGTGCTGAGCAGGGAATCGATCAGTAGATGCTGAACGGGAAATAGCGGGCGTTGATCGTCTCGTAGGTGCCGTCATCCAGGATCGTCCCAAGTGCTCGGTTCAGCCGCTGGAGCAACGTGTCGTCCTCCTTGCGGACGGCAATGCCGATGCCCTCGTCGAGGTGATACCCCTCGCCGGCAAACTCGAAGCCGGCGCCCTCCGGGCTCTGCAGCCAGTTCCAGAATCCGAGCCCGTCGCCCATGACCGCGTCGACGCGTCCCTCGACAAGCGCCTGGAGCGGCGCTCCGGTTTCCGTGAACAGCCTTATGTCGGCGATGCCCGAGAGATTGGCTTCCAGCCAGTCCGACGCGACCGTCGCAGGCGCTACGCCTATGGTTCGCCCTGCCGGCACTTCCGGGTCGAAGCCCGAGCCCTTGCCGGTCACGAAACGGACGACATTGCTGTAGTACCGGTCGGTGAAGGACACCAGACGTCGGCGTTCTTCGGTAATCGACATGCTGGAGACGATGGCGTCATATCTGCCCGCCCGCAATCCGGGGATCAGATCCTCCCAGTCCTGGTGGACGAAGGCGCACTCGACTTCCAGCCCGGCGCAGAGCGCCACGGCAATGTCGACGTCAAAGCCGCTCAACTGTCCGTCGTCAAGGATGTGACCGAAGGGTGGATAGTCGGGAGCGATCCCGATACGCAACGTTGACTGCTCGGCATCGTCGCCGAACGCGGGTGCCAGAAACAGCAGAATCAACGCCAGTGCCGCGGTCAGTGTTCTCATGATCGCCTCCCTGCCGATGCCCGTCACACTATCACGATGGACAGGAGAGTGGGGCCTCCCCGCTGAATGGCATCGATACCCTCACCACCGTCATCCCAAGTGCTGAAGTTTTCACCCCGTTCCGTCTCGATCCCACGTTTCCGTCGTCTGAGCCCGATTTCGACATGGCGCCTCAGGTGGGAATGGGCGTTCGTTTGGACTCCTCATCCTGTCGATGGTGAAAGCCGCAGCCGTTGCAGGGCGATCCGTGGCGATGCTGCAGGAGGAACAACGGACGATGCCGTCCGTCGCCAATGGGGCAACGGGCCTTGTCAGCCGGGGCCGAGTTCGGGGTCGGGTATCCGTCCGCGCCAGGCCTTGCGGTACTCGTAGGCGTCCGTGATCATCATCTCCGTCCACCAGCCGCAACGCGTCGGCTGATAGCGTGCCGGTCGGGCGTTGTTGACGAACCGTTCAAGGGGCGTGACGACGCAGTCATGGTTGGCGCCGAAGAAGAACGGGAACGACACCCTCTCGCGTCCCGACCTGTTGATGACCCGGTGAGGCGTCGAGACGAATTCGCCGTTCGTCCAGCGCATCAGCATGTCGCCGATGTTGACGACGATGCTCCCGGGGATTGGTGTCGCCTGGATCCACTCGCCGTTGCGGTGGCCGACCTGGAGGCCACCGACTTCGTCCTGGAGGAGGAGCGTGAAGCACTCATAGTCGGTGTGGGCGCCGATACCGATATGTCGGGGGTCGATCGGCCCGTCCTGCGGCGGATAGTAGATCAGCCGCAACTGTCCCATGGGCTTGTCGGTCTTGTCGTCGAACCAGCCTTCCTCGAGGCCAAGCGTCATCTCGAATGTGCGCAGCAGCATCCGGGCGAGGCCGAGGATCGATTCGTAGTAGGCATAGACAGCGTTCTGGAAGCCCGGCAGGTTGTCGGGCCAGACATTGGGACCGAGCATGATGTTGCCGGCAAGGTAGTCTGGATCGTCGCTGGGCAGTTCCAGGGAGACCTCGTAGCCTTCCTGGACATCCGGTTCGGCGCTGACATCGGCGTAGAGACCGCCCTGGGGTACATAGCCGCGATGGCGCTGCACGTGATCGATGTCGAGCTTCAGCTTTTCTTCAAGTGGTTGATGGAAGAAACGGAAAGCCTGATGGATCAGTGAATCGATCCGGGTCTCCGGAATGCCGTGATTGATGATGTAGAAAAAGCCCGTGTGACGACAGGCTTCACCGATCACTTCCGCCACCCGACGCTTCATGTCCTCGGAGCCGTTCCGGAAGGGCGCGAAGTCGATGACCGGGATGGTGCTGATGTCGGGTGTTCTGGCATCGATCGTTTCGGTCCTGTCCAGAGCCGAGCCCGTCGTCATGGTGCTCCTTCCCCATAGAGTGTTGTCCCGTCGTGACGGATCACCTTGCCCTCGATTGTCCGGAACGCAAGTGTGGCGCAAGGACAGGGCCGCGACAAGGCCTTGCCCGCCGCCGGCTCCATGAGTGACAGCGCCTCCTTGCGAAGCAGGGGAAACCGGGCGTGCGGCGTACTGGGGTCGATGTCGGGGGGGCCAACACCGACACCGTGCTGGTCGATGCCACGACGGTGGTGTCGAGTGTCGAGGTCGCGACCACCACCGATGTCATGGCGGGGCATCTCACGCGACCTTGTCGGCGTGACGAGGGAGTGGGACGCGTCCGGTCCGGTCGAGGCGGTCATGGTGGGAACCACTCGCTTCACCAACGCCATTGTCGAGGGCCGCAACCTGGAGCCCGTGGCGTGCCTGCGCATCGGTCTTCCTGCCAGTCGCATCTTCACGCCCCTTGTCGACTGACCATTCCGCGTAACGGGTTGGCGGCCCATCCTGTAGTGTCGGGTACGGATGCGAGGTCGACGGCAGGCTTCTTGTCGCTCTCGACGAGGAGACGATTGCCGTCTTTGCCGCGAGGATTGCCGACAGTGAGTTCCGCAATGTCGCGAATTGCCTCGGTTTTCTCGCCTCTCAACATGTCCTGCGAGGACCGCGCCGGAACATCACTGGAGAGCGCTTCCCGATTGCCGTATCGCGCTCTCGACCGATATTGGCAGGATCGGTCTGCTGGCGCGCGAGAATGCCGCCATCCTCGATGTCAGCCTGCGACACCCCGTGGCGGAACGGTTCACCAGGGCCGTGGAGGGCGCCCTGGGACACGCAGGCCTCGATGTCCGCCTTGTCTCACCAGGAACGACGGCACGGTGCTGTTGGCCGGGAAAGCCGCAAGGTTCCCTGTCATCAACATGGCGTGCGGTCCGGCCAATGCGACGCGGGGAGCAGGCCCTTCTGAGCGGCCTTGACCACGGCACCGTCGTCGATGTCGGCGGCACGACGAGCAATGTCGGCATGCTGGGGCGGAATTCCCGCGGGAAGCGAACAATGCTGTCACGCTGTTCGGCACCAGGACCCTCTTTCGCATGTCCGATCTCAATTCATCGGCCTGGGTGGAGGCGCTGGTCGACGAGGAGGCAGGCACCATCGGACCTGCCAGAGCGGGTCACGAGAGTGAGCCGCGGGCTGAGCATCCTTGGCGGCGACGAGCTGACGCTCGGCGATTTCGGGATGGTAGGAAACCGGCTGGGCCTGGGTGACAGGCGTCGCCTCGACAATGCTCGCCGACGCCATCGACCGCATCACAAGGTTCGTGCCGGCGACGAGCCGGTCATCGCCGTCGGGGGAGGAGCCTTTCCTATGGCGGATGACATCGCCGGCGCCGGCGAGGTGATCCGCGTCGAACAGGGCGCTGTCGCCAATACGGTAGGTGCGGTGATGGCCCAGGTGTCGGGAGAGTGCGGCCGGGTGTTCTCCGGCCTGGCGCGGGACGAGGCTCTCCGCCGTGCCCGGTGCCTGACCGAAGAGCGTGCCGTCGCCGGCGGCGCCGAGGCACGGACACCGCAGACCGTCGACATGGAGGATCTGCCTTTTGCCTACCTTTTTGGGTAATGCGTTGCGGGTCACGGTGCGCATGGTCGGCGCCATCGCCAGCGAGGCTCAGCCGTCGGCCGTGACGCCCGACTGAGTGAGCCGGGTGATATCGCTCTTGCTGTAGCCCAGTTCCGCGAGAATCTCCCGGGTGTACTGACCATAGACCGTGGCCGGCCGTGCCGGGCCGCCTGGAGTCTGGGAAAACTTGACGGGCAGACCGAGGGTCTGCACCTCCCCGGCCACGGGGTGGTGCTGCGCCACCACCATCTTGCGGTCCAGTGCTTGGGGATCTCGGTGCATTCCTGGGATGGTGTTGATGGGGCCGCTGGGCATGCCGGCCGCCTCGAGTTCGGCGATCCACTCATCCGTCGTCTTCACCGACATGCGCTCGTCAAGCACTGTTGCGAGTTCGGCAACGTTGGTCATGCGTTTGGCATTGGTGTCGAATCGGGGATCGTTTTCGAGGGCAGGATCCACCAGTTCGCAGAGCTTCGGCCACATCCAGCCTCCGGCACTGATCGTGATGTGGCCGTCCTTGGTGCGAATGGCCTGATAGGGGGCCACAAGGGGATGCCCGGACCCCAGGGGTTGAGGCGCCTCGCCCGTGGCAAAGGCAATGGCTGAGTGCCAGTAGGTCTGGACAATACCGGCTTCGAAGAGGGAAGTGTCGACCATCTGGCCTTCGCCCGTTGCGTCGCGATGGCGCAGGGCTGCGCACAGGCCCATGGCGAGCAGGATGCCGGCGGTGATGTCGGTCATCGGCACACCGGGCTTGACGGGAGGGCGCCCGGGCGCCTCTCCGGTCACGCTCATGATTCCGGACATGGCCTGGGCCATGAGATCGTAGCCGGGACGCTTCCCGTAGGGTCCGGTCCTGCCGAAACCGCTCACCGCCCCGTATATGATGGCGGGATTGACCGCACGGGAATCCTCGTAGCCGAGGCCGAGGCGGTCGAGCACGCCGGGACGGAAGTTTTCGACGATGATGTCCGCGGACGCGATGAGGCGCCTTGCGATGTCGACGGCCTCCCTGCGCTTGAGGTCGAGAGGAAGGCCCCGCTTGTTGCGGTTGACGATCATGTAGGACGCCGACACGCCGTTGATCCAGTAGGGGTCGTCGGCATTGTGGGACGGGTCCTCTTCGAAGGGGACGCGTTCGATCTTGATGACGTCAGCTCCCATGTCGGCGAGCATCAGCGTGCAGGTCGGACCGGCCATGACATGGGTGAAGTCGATGACACGGATGCCGTTGAGGGGTCCATAGCCTGTGTCCATGGTCAACGTCCCCTGAACCGCGGTTCCTTGCGCACGGCAAAGGCCGCCCGGCCGATGGCGTAGTCCTGGGTGGCAAAGCAGGCCATGGTCTCCCGACGTTCCTCGTCGGTCAGGGGCGCCGGATCGAGCAGGCGGCGGGCAAATTTCTTGTGCCAGCGTGCCGAGAGCGGCGCATTCGCGGCTATGCGTTCGGCGCAGGCGTAGGTCTCCTCCTCCACCTCATCGTCGGCGACGACACGGCTGACGAGGCCGATGTCGAGTGCGCGCGCCGCCGTGAACTGCGAGGCTTCCAGGAGGATCTCGAGGGCATGGGCATGACTGATCAGGCGCTTGAGCTTGTCGATGTCGTCGTGCCCGTAGGTGATGCCGAGCCGCCCGGCGGGAATGGCGAAGCGGGCACTTTCACCGGCAATGCGCAGGTCCGTGTCGGGGAGGAGACCGAGACTGCCGCCGATGCAGTAGCCCCTGATCATGGCAATGACGGGATGCCGGCAATTCGCCAGCCCCTGACCCCAGGCGGCCTCGTACTCGACCGCCTGTTCGGGACTGTCGCGCCGTTCGGAGAATTCACTGATGTCGGCGCCCACCCCGAAGGCGCGATCGCCGGTGCCGCGCAGCACCACGACGCGCAGGGTGTCATCCACCGACAGCATGTCGAAGGCATCCGAGAGCCCGCGGGCCGTGACCGTGTCGATGGCATTGAGTTTCTCGGGACGATTGATGGTGACGGTGGCAATGAACCCCTGCCGCTCGACCAGAACACTCTCCGGAAGGTTGTCCGTCATGTCACGTGTCCCCACGATTCAGGCATACCTTATCCCGTTCGACCCCTCCAGTCAGGTTTCGACAGCGGACGCGCAAGGCCTTCCCACGCTGGAATTCGCTTGATTTCACTTGACGTCAGGCGTTCGTATGTTGCACGCGCGCGGACATTTTCCGCTGGCCATCCCGCTTGGGATGTGCGACGGTCCGGTCATGTCGATTCGCAAGCTCATGGAAGCTGTCCCGATCCATCAGGAAGCACCTGAGGGTTTTTCCCTGTCTGAGGTCGATGTTCGCCTGGCGAGGCCGGAGGAGCGTCCGCTGTGGGACGCGCTGATGAACAAGCACCACTATCTCGGCTTCCGTCGCCTGGCGGGTCGCGGTCTGCGCTACCTTGCGACCTTCAGGGGCCATTGGCTGGGGCTGGCGGCGTGGCAGAACGGCGCCTTCAAGTGCGCTCCCCGCGACCAGTGGACCGGCTGGAAGCCGGAGCAGCAGTTCCAGCGGCTCTCGATGGTAGCCAACAACACGCGGTTCTTGATCCTCTCCAAGCCCGGGGTGTTTGCGAACCTTGCTTCCTGTTTCCTTGCGTGCATGACGCGCCGGCTCTGTGACGATTGGCTGCAGGTGCACGGCCACGGGGTGCTGCTGGCGGAGACGTTCTGCGATCCGGAGATCTTTGCCGGCACGATGTTGAAGGCTGCGGGCTGGACGTGTCTGGGTGAGACCAAGGGGTTTGCCCGCTCCAACGGGCGCTATACCGATCCCCACGGCAAGCCCAAGGATATCTACGTTACGGCACTGAGGCGCGATGCCCGGGCGCTGCTGTCGAGCCCACTGCCGCTTCCCCCCGACGTGGCGCCGCCCTCATGCCCCGAACTGGCGCCCCGGGACCCCAAGGTGCTGCGCTCGCTCTACGCCGAGCTTGCGGCCATTCCCGACTTCCGCCGGGCGCAGGGAAGGAAGCATACCGCGGCATCGGTGCTCACCGTGCACGTGCTCGCCGAGTTCGCCAACATGAAGGGCTGTGTCGCCGCCGCGCAGTTCGCGCGGTCCCTGTCCCAGGAGGAGTTGGAGGCCATCGGCGCGTGGCTTAACCCGAAGACGGGGCTTCGCGAGCCCGTCTCCAAGTCCACCATCCACCGGGTTATCCAGTCGATCGACCCCGAGGCTCTGGAGGATGTGCTCACACACACCCGCTGGTCCCGGCCTCGGCTTCACCTCGCCCGTGCACTCGCCGCCGACGGCAAGCGCATCCGCGGCGCCAACCGCAACGGCGATGGCCGTCTGAGAGACCGTGGCCCTTGTCGACCATGAGACCGGCGCGCCCTTTTCCCTCCTGAACTTCAACGACGAAGGCGGCGAACTGGCGGCCATGCACGATCTCCTGGAGCGCAGCGACATCGGCGGCAAGGTGATCACCCTCGACGCGCTGCACACGACACGCCATACCGCGAAGCTGATCACACAACGCGCGGATTACGTCTTCGTCGTCAAGGGCAACGCTCCGGAGACCTTCGCCATCCTCGACAGCATCAATTGGCAAAAAGACGCTACCGGCCACTTCACGGAGCCGTTCGACAAGGCGCACGGTCGACTGGAGCAGCGTTCGATCAGCGTCCTCGTCCCGTTGGACGGTCTGATCAACTATCCGGGCGTCCGTCAGGTCGCCCGCATCACCCGCTATCGGGAGCCGTGGAAGAAAGGCTCCGGCGATGCCGGGAAGGAAGGCTCCGGCGATGCCGGGAAGGAAGGCTCCGGCGATGCCGGGAAGGAAGGCCCCGGCGATGCCGGGAAGGAAGGCTCCGGCGATGCCGGGAAGGAAGGCTCCGGCGATGCCGGGAAGGAAGGCCCCGGCGATGCCGGGAAGGAAGGCTCCGGCGATGCCGGGAAGGAAGGCTCCGGCGATGCCGGGAAGGAAGGCTCCGGCGATGCCGGGAAGAAAGGCTCCGGCGATGCCGGGAAGGAAGGCCCCGGCGATGCCGGGAAGGAAGGCCCCGGCGATGCCGGGAAGAAAGGCTCCGGCGATGCCGGGAAGGAAGGCCCCGGCGATGCCGGGAAGGAAGGCCCCGGCGATGCCGGGAAGAAAGGCTCCGGCGATGCCGGGAAGCAAGAAGAGAAGGATTACACGGAAACCGATTACATCATCACCTCTCTCGATACGGGGGCCACGTCGCCGGAAGAGTTGCTGCGACTGAACCGCCGCCACTGGGCCGTGGAAAATCTGAACCATCGACAAAGGGATTGCGTCTTCGGCGAAGACGCCTGCCTGACCCGCACCGACAACGGCCCGGCGAACCGGGCCAGCCTCAACAACATCGCGCTCGCGGTGATCTTCGCCAACCGCCGCGAGACCGAAAGCCTCGCCGAAACCCGGCGTCGCCTACAACTGGACCGCCGCGAGGCCATCAACGCCCTGACCCGGCCCTGAGACGCCTTGAACGTCCGGGGATCCCGGAACGCTGCCAGAACATCGAGAACCAAGCATCCGGGCCGAAAACGCTGCCAGTGTCGCTGTGCGGGCGGCACTGAAGCCACGGAATCCGCCCAGTGACATCCCGATTCGGCCTCGATTCGTCGGCCTCGCGAAAGATCAGATGGCCGATTCGGGCGCGATTCATCGGCTTCCCGAAAAATCAGCCGTAGCGTAGGAAAGTCCTGGCGGACGCGTCGACCCGGTGGTCGGCCGTCGTCATCCGGCCTGCGTGAGGTGGAACGCCATGGGCGCACTTATGGTGCTGAGCGAACTGTAACTCACTGAAAAAAGTATTATCTCTCACGACTTGCAATCGGGGAAGCGGATTCATGTCGTTTCCGTAACCCCGGTGCGACAGGAACCGGAGAGAATGCCATGCCGAAGAAACGTCTCACGCAACAATGGGTCGATTCCCTCAAACCAACCCGAAAGACCCGTGACATTCGCGATCCAGTCATCCGGGGCTTTGGCGGCTGTGTCCTGCCGTCAGACCGCGAGCGATACTTCCTTCACAGCCAGGTCGACGGCAAGAGGATCTGGCATTCCATAGGCGACGTCGGAGCCATGACCCTGGCGTGCGACCGGGACAAGGCAACATCCCTTCTGGCGTCACGCTCCACGATTGACGGAATCTTGCCTGTCGAGACCGAAGCCATCCTGTTCGAGGATGTCGCAGACGAGGTCTTCCGGCGCTTTTCCTTCTACCGATTCCGGAGCGATCGTGGCCTTGCCGGTCTGCGCATGTTCCATGTCTTCGACGGTTCGATCGGGACTGTCGGAGGACGAGCTCGCCTTCCACGACGCGCTGGAGACCCATGACAGCGCCGTCCGGGTGATGGGCGACGAGACGCGCATAGCGCCGTGAACTCGTCGTGACAGTGCGTGGCAACGTCGCCATCGACTGGACACTGCGCGAGAATGTCCGCGTCGAACTGCGCCGACGGTTGAGCGCGTCCTGCTCCAGCACGACTATCCTCCCGGCAAGCAGGAAAAGGCAACCCGCTCAGGTGCTCGAACAGGCGGAGGCGCTCTCCGCCGGTTGGGTGGAGTGAAGATGTTTCAAGATTCCTTGCACGACATCGACGCACATGCCTGCACCGGCAAAATCAGCCTGCGCCGAGCGCCGGGACGACAACGGGAAAGTCCTGATTTCACGACCGGACCATTTGACCGGACCACGTTGGTTGATGTAGCCCGTTGTCTCGACGCAGGCGCTGACTTGAAAGTGTGCGCGGAGCTTGGCGCGACTCCGCTGCACGTGGCGGCGGCGGCAAGCAGCAACCCGGAAGTGGTCGGGCTGTTGCTCGACTAGGGCGCAAATCTGGAGGTGCGCGACATGGATGGCCTGACATCGCTTCACATGGCGGCAGCAGACGACGATCCGGAAGTGGTCGGAATGTTGCTCGATTACGGCGCGGACCTGGAAGCGCTCAGCGAGTTTGGCGCGACTCCGCTGCACGTGGCGGCGGCAGCAAGCAGCGACCCGGACGTGGTCGGGCTGTTGCTCGACCGGGGAGCAGACCTGGAAGCGCGTGACGAGCGTGGCGCGACTCCGCTTCACGTAGCGGCGGTAGCAAGCAGCGACCCGGACGTGGTCGGGCTATTGCTCGACCGGGGCGCAGACATGGAATCGCGCGCCGAGCGTGGCGCGACTCCGCTGCACATGGCGGCGGCAATGAGCAGCTATCCGGAAGTGGTCGGGGTGTTGCTCGACCGGAGCGCGGACCTGGAAGCGCGCGACGAGCATGGCCTGACCCCGCTTCACGCGGCGGCCGAAGTAAGCAGCAACCCGGACGTGGTCGGGCTGTTGCTCGATCGGGGCGCGGACCTGGAAGCGCGCGACATGGATGGCAGTACCCCGCTTCACAGGGCGGTGGTGGCACACGACAATCCGGAAGTGGTCGGGCTGTTGCTCGACCGGGGCGCGGACCTGGAAGCGCGCAGCAAGCATGACTTGACTCCGCTTCACGTGGCGGCGGCAATGAGCAGCAATCCGAAAGTGGTCGGGCTGCTGCTCGACCGGGGAGCAAGTCACAAGGCTCGGACCTTGGATGGCTGGACTCCGTGGAACATGATTGAAGAGAACGACGCATTGAAGGGGAGTCGACCCTACAGGCGTTTGAAGAACCTGCGCCACGACTGATACCGCCGGTCCGCCGGTGGATGAAGACCGTGACGACAACCACACCCGGCGAAACGCTCGGGGCGGGACGACCGAATCGCCGCGCCCGACCGGCTCCAGCCGCCACACGCCTCTTCACGAAGCTCCCTGGCCGCGAAGCGGCCCTTCGTCCAAACAAGGAAATCTTCCCTCTTCGCCGGAAGACGGTCGATGTGATGAAAGTGAAGGGGCTGTCACCTGTCACGCGAGAGCATTGTCTGCGCGAGATTGCGATGTTCGACCGCCATACCGGGCATCTGTCACGCCGACTGGCTCCGCCAGCGACCCTTGAAGATCGTATTGTGGCGCAGGCCGCGGGCCCGCCGACCGGTGGAAGCCGAGATCGTGGTGCTTGTCCACCAGCGCGTCCCGGAGCGGACGTTTCTCCGGCCAAGCGGATCTCGACCTCGGACAGGGAAGAGCCATCGGAGTTTCTCGATGGAAAGGACAGCAGGTTTCCATGCACCTGCGAACCAATCACATGTTAGGAGCGTCGCACACAATCCCGTGCGGGAAGGTCAGAGCAGACTGTCGACATGCCCGAGGCCAACCGGTATGACGCCGCCCGCGCCCAAGGCCGAAGTTCCAGCACCGATCAGACGTATCGTTAACAATGTATTGACGTTTGAGAGAATCGGGTGTGTCGCTACTGGGAACTCTACAGGCGCATGCCGAGGTGGTTCAGGACCATTTCTGGAGCGGCGTGGGCCGCCTGGCGGATGAACCGTCGCTCCTGATCCCGTTCGATACACCGGGAACGCGCCGCCGGATGGCGCGACAGGAACCAGCAGTGGCCATGAAACCGGCACGTAGTGAACCCGGGTGCTTCAAGCATGCCCGGTCCCTGTTACATCAGCACTCCAGGCCCGACAACACAATGGTTCTGACGTTCCTGTGGGTGTTCAATGGCAAGGCCGGACCGATATCCCATGTCCCGGACGAGGAGACCCGGAACATGCGCCTGTCCCGCATCGACGCGGCCGAACGCCATCTGGCGGGACTGACGGTCCTGAAGCCTTGCCTGTTGTCGATGGCCACGATGTCGTCACCGTGCACGTGGCCGGTGTCAGGCGCCAGGGTCCGTGATGTAGGGGCGCGAGGCGGCTTCGAGCCAGGTCCAGAGATAGTCGGCCTGGCTGCGTTCGACGTGGATGTCGAAGACGGGGTCTTCGTTGACCTTGTGCAGGATGACGGTGGTGCGGGCAAACAGGGTCCGGGTCGCCGCGCCGGCGGCGAACTGGCGAGGGTGGAGGTCGAGCGGCGTCCCCATCGACAGGACATCCCTGGCGAGCGAGCCGCCGAGACGGATTGTGGCGTAACCATCGGTGACGTCGATGATCGTGGCGTCGGGGAGAGCCGCCTCGAGGGTGGATGAGAGCGGCCCTTCGGTCTCGGCATGCCCGACGACGAGCCACTCGTCCGGCCCCAGCCACAGGATGGCGTGCTCCCCGGTGGAAGCTGCGGTGTTGGGTTCGCGTGGAAGGGAGAGGCCGAGCGCCTCGTGGATGGCGTCATCCGCCACCTTGCCCCGTACCGTGATCTTGGCCAGGAACGCCCGTTCCGTCATGGCGAGCCCGGCGGCATCCAGGGGAGCGCGCCGGGCGAGGGGGCTCTGTCGTTGCCATGTTTCAGCCACGGAGCCTCCCTCCTTCCTCGTCAAAGAACACAGGCTTGACGATACGCGCCCGGATGATCCTGTCTTCCAGGGGAATGGCGACCGACTCGCCCGTGCGGTCATGCCCGCGCCGGACGAGGGCAAGGGCGATCGAGTGACCGCAGTTGGGGCTCATGTAGCTCGACGACACCCATCCCTCCATGGGAACGGGCGGCTTCGCTCCGGGTTCCGGCGACACGTGCGCCCCTTCCGGGATGACCTCCCCGGGATCGTCCGTGAGAAGTCCGACCAGCTGCTTGCGGTCATCGCGCAGGGTGTCGGGCCGCTCGAGGCCGCGCTTGCCGAGGAAGTCCGGCTTGTTGTGCGATACCAGCCAGCTCATCCCGAGATCATGGGGGGTGGTGGTGCCGTCGGTGTCCTGGCCGACGATGATGAACCCCTTTTCGGCGCGCAGAACGTGCATGGCCTCCGTGCCGTAGGGGGTGATGGCATGACGCTCGCCAGCCATCAGGAGAATCTGCCACAGCGCCAGGGCGTAGCTCGCCGGCACGTGGAGTTCGTAGCCGGTCTCCCCGGAAAAGCTGATACGGAAGATGCGACCCGGGATGCCGGCGATGTCGGCGTCGCGCCAGGTCATGAAGGGGAAGGCTTCGGAGGAGAGATCGGTCGTCGTCAGACCGGAAACCAGATCACGGCTCCTGGGTCCGGCAACGGCGATGGCCGCCCACTGCGTGGTGACCGACGTGACGTGAACGTCGAGATCCCACCATTCCGTCTGCAGCCACTCCTCGAACCAGTTGAGGACCGCGGCCGCACCCCCGGTGGTGGTGCTGACAAGGAACCGGGTGTCGGTGATGCGCGCCGTCACGCCATCGTCGAACACCATGCCGTCATCATGGCACATCAGACCATAGCGGCAGCGTCCGGGAGCCAGGGTCGAGAAGGAGCCGGTGTAGATGCGATCGAGAAACGCCGCCGCATCCTTTCCCTGGACATCGATCTTGCCCAGCGTCGAGGCGTCGAGAATGCCGACGCCGGTGCGTGCGGCCAGGGTCTCGCGTTGGACAGCATCCTCGATCGATTCGCCCTCCCTGAGGTAGCAGTAAGGCCGCTTCCACTGGCCGACGTCCTCGAAGTGTGCCCCGTTGTCGGCATGCCAGACATGCATCGGTGTCCTGCGGACGGGATCGTAGAGATCGCCTCCAGTGTCGATTCCGGCAAGGGCGCCGACGCTGACAGGCGTGTAGAAGGGGCGATAGGTCGTATGTCCGACCCCGGGAATGCTGCTGCCAAGGTGGTCGGCAAGGATGGCAAGGCCGTTGACATTCGACGTCTTGCCCTGATCGGTCCCCATGCCGGTGGTCGTGTAGCGCTTGAAGTGTTCCACCGAGGCATAGTTTTCCCGGGTGGCGAGCGCCACGTCGGCGGTGGTGACGTCGTTCTGAAAGTCGTGGAAGGCCTTGCCGTCCCGCGGTGACGCCGGACGGTGCCAGAACGGCTCGAGACCGAGCGCGCCCTCTCCGGTGTCGCCTTCGACCTCCGGCATGGCCGGGGCTTCGCCATCGAACCCGGCCTGGACCGCTGCCTCGGTTCCCGCCAGCGCTCCGGATCTCAGGCACTGGGCGAGACCGAAGGTTCCCGCTGCCGCACCGGCGCTCGTCTGGTGTGCGGCGGAATCGCCGGGAATGAACGTCGCCCGGGACTCGTCCCAGACGAGCCGGGTTCCCGACTGGGAGGCGAGGTGAACGGTCGGGTTCCAGCCTCCCGACATCATGACGAGATCACATTCCTTGCGCACGACTGCCGACGCACCGTCGTCAAGGGTGGAGATGGCGACACCGCGCACCCGTTTCCTTCCCTCGACCCCCGCAATGACACGTCCGGCCATCACGTCGATGCCGCGCGAGTGCGCTTCCTCGACGAGGCGCCCCCGGGGTGCGGCCCTGCAATCGACGATGGTTGTCACGTGGATGCCGGAGTCGGCGGCATCGATGGCCGAGCGGTAGGCGCTGTCGTTGTTGGCAAAGACGACGGCTCGCGCGCCACAGCGCACGCCCCAGCGGTTCGCGAAGGCTCGTACCGCGCCGGCGAGCATGACGCCGGGCCGATCGTTCCCGGGAAACACCAGGGGCCGTTCGATGGCTCCGGTGGCGAGAACGACATGGCGGGCCCGGATCTTCCACAGACGCTGGCGCGGCAGGACACTCTCACCTGCCGGCAGGTGGTCCGTGATCCTCTCGACAGCGACGAGAAAGTTGTGATTGTAGTAACCGGCCACGGTGGTCCGGGTGAGCAGGGTGACGTCGCTCATGCTCGCGAGTTCCGTGCGGACCGATTCGGGCCACTCCTGGCCAGCCACACCGTCAAGGGTGACGTGTTCAGCCAGCAACGATCCGCCGGGAACGGCCTGTTCGTCGGCAAGGATCACGCGGGCGCCCGAACGTCCGGCGGCCCGCGCCGCCTGCAAACCGGCTGGCCCGGCGCCGACGACGAGCACGTCACAATGGGCAAATCGCTTCTCGTAGACATCCGGGTCGGGTTCTTCGGGCGCCTGGCCGAGGCCGGCTGCGCGCCGGATCAATCGTTCGTAGAACGTCCACGCCTTCGCAGGCCACATGAATGTCTTGTAGTAGAATCCTGCCGGTACAAGGCCAGATGCGACGCTGTTGAGCGCCCCCACATCGAAGGCGAGGCTCGGCCAGCGGTTCTGGCTGGACGCCACGAGACCGTCGAAGAGCTCCGTGGTCGTGGCTCTCGCATTGGGTTCCACGGAACCGCTTTCGCCGAGTCTGACAAGGGCATTGGGTTCCTCCACACCGGAACCGACGATCCCGCGCGGACGGTGGTACTTGAAACTGCGGCCGACGAAGTGGATGCCGTTGGCGAGAAGGGCCGCCGCAAGCGTGTCGCCTGGATGACCGCAGAGGTGTCTGCCGTCAAAGGTGAAGGACAGATGGCGGCTTCGATCGATGATCCCGCCGGCGCTGTTTCGCCACGACTGCATCAGCCGGCTGCCTCCGGAGGGTTCTCGGTCATGGCGTAGACCGCCAGGATGCGGTGGCTCACCGTGTCACGTGTCATGTGGAACCAGCGGCGGCAGCCGTGGGCATGGAACCAGCGTTCGTGATGAAGACCCTTCGGATTCTTCCGCATGAAGAGGTAGTCGGCCCATTCGGCGTCACTGGCCGTGGCCGGGTCTGGACGAACGATGTGGGCTTCGCCACCGCACGCGAACTCGGCATCGAGTCTTTCGCCACACCAGGGGCAGGGGATCAGCATCATCGTTCTGCTCCGGCCTAGTGGGCCACCGCCGCCGCGCCGTGCTCGTCAATGAGCAGACCGCTCTCGAAGCGGCCGAGATCGAAGGCTTCGTTGAGTCTGTGGGGCCGGTCCTGGGCGATGGTGTGGGCGAACACCCAGCCCGAGCCGGGGGTCGCCTTGAATCCACCCGTCCCCCAGCCGCAGTTGATGTAGAAGCCTTCGACCGGTGTCTTCGAGATGATCGGGCTGGCGTCGGGCGCGATATCGACGATGCCGCCCCACACCCGCATGATCTTCAGGCGCGAGACAATGGGGTAGAGTTCGCACAGTCCCTCGAGTTGATGCTCGATGACGTTGATCCCACCCTTCTGGCTGTAGCTGTTGTAACCGTCGATGCCGGCCCCGAGCACGAGTTCACCCTTGTCTGACTGGCTGATGTAGACGTGCACGGTATTCGACATGATGACGGTATCGAGCACCGGCTTGACCGGTTCCGTCACCATGGCCTGGAGGGTATGGCTTTCCACCGGCAGCCTCAGGCCCGCCATCGAGGCGACGACGGACGCATGGCCAGCCGGGACCGCGCCGATGCGGTTGGCCCTGATCGCTCCCCTGGTGGTCTGCACGCCTGTGACCCGGCCGTCCCGGACATCGATGCCCGTCACTTCGCAGTTCTGGATGATGTCGACACCGAACTCGTCGGCACGCCTGGCAAGGCCCCAGGCCACGGCGTCGTGGCGGGCATTCCCGGCGCGGCGCTGCATGGCGCCGCCGAGCACCGGATAGCGGATGGATCTGGAAATGTTGATGATCGGCGCGATCTCCTTGATGTCCCGAGGGGTGACCATCTCGTAGTCGATGCCATTGAGACGGCAGGCGTGACCGCGCCGTCGAAGTTCCTTCAGGTCGTGCTCGTTGTGCGCCAGGTTGATGACCCCGCGGGGAGAGAACATGACATTGAAGTTGAGATCCTGCGACAGGGTCTCGAAGAGCCTGAGGGAGTGCTCGTAGAGGTGTGCGCTCTCGTCCCAGAGGTAGTTCGAGCGCACGATGGTCGTATTGCGCCCGGTGTTGCCGCCGCCAAGCCAGCCCTTTTCGAGCACCGCGGTCCTTGTGATGCCGTGCTCCTTCGCCAGGTAGTAGGCCGTGGCCAGGCCATGGCCTCCGGCGCCGATGATGATGACGTCGTAGGACTCCCTGGGTTCCGGATTCCGCCAGGCCTGCGGCCAGTCCCGATGACCGCGGGGCGCCTGGCGCAGAAGGTTCCAGAGGGAATACTTCATGCTCTCGGTCCGATCTCAGGACACGCCGCATCCATACGGCAATTCGCAGGATTCCGAAAGGCGCCGCCCCGGATGGCGCCGGTTGCGTGACAGCCGTCCCATGGCGGCGTTCAGTCCGCACTGTCCCTGGTGTTGAAGATCGGCTCCACCGCGGCGAGTCGATGGAGGGGGATGTGGCACTTGATGGTGTGGCCGCCTCCGGCCTCCCGGTCAGGCGGAACCTCGTCGTTGCAGATCCTGCCCATGTACCGTGGACAGCGGGAAGCGAAGCGGCATCCCTCCGGGGGGTCGAGAGCAGACGGCATTTCGCCTTCGAGCCGGATACGCTTCTGGATGATGTCGGGGTCGGGGATCGGCACGGCCGACAACAGCGCCTCGGTGTATGGATGATAGGGCGGCATGAAGATGCTTTTGGAGGAACCGGCCTCCATGATTTCGCCGAGGTACATGACGACAATCTCGTCGGAGAGGAAACGGACCACGGAAAGATCGTGGCTGATGAAGAGCAGGGTGGTGTTGTAACGCTTCTGCACATCGTTGAGGAGATTGATGACGGCCGCCTGCACGGATACGTCGAGTGC
This sequence comes from Alphaproteobacteria bacterium, assembly GCA_964291265.2. Lineage (GTDB taxonomy): Bacteria > Pseudomonadota > Alphaproteobacteria > SP197 > SP197 > SP197. Next base: position 3,792,243 of record OZ219747.1, on the reverse strand, counting down.
CGAGACAGGTTCGTCGGCGATGACCATCGACGGATTGCCGGCAAAGGCGCGGGCCACGGCGATGCGCTGCTTCTGACCGCCGGAAAGCTGGCGTGGCTTGCGCGTCGAGAAGGCCTTGGGAAGGCGCACGACGTCGAGCATCTCGCCGACATGTTCCCGGATTCCCTTGCTGTCGGTGCGGATGCCGAACTTCTTGACGACCCGGCCTATGCAGTGACCGACGGAATGGCTCGGGTTGAGCGTGCCATCGGGATTCTGGAACACCATCTGCATGGCGCGTATGAGGTCCTGATTGCGCCTGTGCACCGGAATGGCGGCGATGTTGCGGCCTTCGAACAAGATCTCGCCGTCGGTGGCGGTCTCGAGCCCGGTGAGCACCTTGGCGAAGGTCGACTTGCCGCACCCCGATTCGCCGACGATGGCGACGGTGCGACCGCGCTGCGCGCGAAAGCTGATCTTCTCGTTGGCCTTGACAAAGTGCCGGCTCCGGCCCCTGACCAGTGACGCGAGAGACACATCGCTGATCTCGTAGAACTTGCTCATGTTGACGACATCGAGCACGGAATCGCCGTCACCGCCAGCGATCTCGCTCTGCGCTGCCGAGGACACGTGGCGGACCTCCCCGATACGCCGGCACCGTGCACGGTGGCCCTCCGCCACCGTCTCGAGGGGAGGCTCGCCGACATCGCAGACCCCTTGTCTGAAGTAGCTGCAGCGCGGTCCGAAGGAGCAGCCTCGAGGTCTTTCATGGGGAAGCGACACCTGCCCCGGAATGGGTTGCAGGGTCCGGGAGCGCTTGTCCGCACCGAGAGTGGGAATGCAGTCGAAGAGGCCGAACGTGTAGGGGTGGCGGGTTTCCTTGAAGACCTGTCGGATGGTGCCTTCCTCGACCATGGAGCCTGAGTACATGACACCGACGCGGTCGCAGACCTTCACGATGAGACCGAGATTGTGGCTGATGTAGAGCAAGGTGGTGTTGAACTTCTCGCGCAGTTGCACGATGAGGTCGATCACCGTCGCCTCGACCGTCACGTCGAGTGCGGTGGTGGGCTCATCGAGCAGCAGGAGCGACGGGTTGGACAGCATGGCCATGGCGATGACGACCCGCTGCTGCTGGCCTCCCGAAATCTGGTGCGGATAACGCGTCATCACCCTTTCGGGATCCGGCATGTTGACATCGCGCAGCATCTCGATGGAGCGTTCCGCGGCCTCGGCGTCGGAGACGCTCTCGTGGACGACAAGCACCTCCTTGATCTGGGTACCGATGGTCAGTGACGGGTTGAGGGCACTCATCGGCTCCTGGTAGACCATGGCGATTCGTGACCCGCGGACGGCACGCAGTCCTTCATCGGACATGGTCGACATGTCGCGGCCCTCGAACCTGATCCGTCCCTTGACGATGCCGCCATTGAGGCCGAGGTAGTTCATGATGGCCATGGCCACGGTGGTCTTGCCGCATCCCGATTCGCCGACAAGACCGTAGCTCTCACCCCGCTTGAGCTTGAGCGAGAAGTCCGGGACTGCGGGAATCTCTCCAAGGCGCGTGAAGTAGGAGATCCCGACATTCTCGATCTCGAGCACGTAGTCGTTGCTGGAGTCGTGCGCCATGGGTTCAGTCCCTTGTCGAGATTTCCCGCAGGCCGTCGGCCAGGAGGTTGAATCCGATCACCAGGCTCGAGACGGCGATGGACGGGATGATCGGCATGTAGGCCATGCCCGGAACCGTCGCCATGGTCCGCGATTCGGACACCATGCCGCCCCAGTCGGGGTCGGGAGGCGGCAGGCCGAGGCCAAGAAAGCCGAGGATTCCTATGGTGATGACGGTGTAACCCATGCGCAGGCAGGCATCGACGATGAGCGGTCCCCGGGCATTGGGAAGGAGCTCCACCGCCATGATGTAGAGGCTTCGCTCGCCCCGGATCTGGGCTGCCGAGACGTACTCGAGATTGCGCAGGTCGAGGGTGAGCCCCCGCACGATGCGGCCGATTCCCGGCGACGACGCAAGGGTGACGGCCACGATGATGTTGAGCGCTGAAGCGCCGAAGACGGTGATGATGATGATGAAGAGAATGATCAGCGGAAACGAGAGGAGAATGTCGCTGATGCGGCTGATCAGGATGCTGTCGACCCAGCCACCGTAGTATCCGGCCAGCATGCCCATGGTGATGCCGACGAGATAGCACACCAGGATGGCGGCAGGCGCCACGGTCAGGGTCGCCCGCGCCCCGTAAGCGAGGCGCGACCAGATGTCGCGGCCGGAGATGTCGGTTCCAAGCCAGTGGCCATCAACGGTCAGCGGTGGCACGGAGATGGCGGCGTAGTCGTACTCGTTGGGACCCCAGACCGTGATCACGTCAGCAAGGACGGCGACGAGAACCCACAGCATGACGAGCGACAGGCCGATCATCGCGGCAGGCGATTCGCGCAGCAGGCCGATCGAATAGAAGAAGCGCGCCCAGCCCGTCCGGTCCGGCTGTTCGGCGCTGGCGGGATTCGCCCGGGCGCTGTCCGTGGTGGTGTCGGTCATGCCGGAATCATCATATGAAGCGGATGCGCGGGTTGATGTACATGTAGCCGACATCCCCGACGAGCTGCGTCGACACGGCAATGAAGACGGCGATGAGTGTGGCGGCCTCGATCAGCGCCGTGTCGCCGAAGAGCGCGGCCTCGAGGAGCATCTTGCCGAATCCCGGGTAGCTGAACACGGTTTCGGTGACGACGACGCCCGTGATGAGGAAGGGAATCTGCAGCAGGATGACCGTGAACGGAGCGATCAGCGCATTGCGCAAAGCGTGCTTGAGAATGACCTGACGGTAGGGCAGGCCCTTGAGAATCGCCGTGCGGATGTAGGGCCTGGTCATGACCTCGACCATGGAGCCCCGCACCATGCGCGCCACGTAACCGAAGTCGTAGAGCACGAGCACGAGGACAGGCAGCACCATCTGCGAGGCCCACGACCAGGGCTCGAAACTCTGCATGTTCGAGGTGCCCGGCAACCACCCGAGCATGAGCACGAAGATGACCAGCAGAAAGGTGGCGGATGCGAACTCCGGAATGGAGGTGAGCGTGATGCCGGTATAGGAAAGCGACCTGTCGAGCGCGCTTCCCTCCCGCATGCCCGACAGCACGCCGAAGACCAGCGAGAGGGGTACAATGATGGCGAAGGCGATGCCGGCGAGGATCATGGTATTGCCCAGACGGCGCCACATGATGTCGTTCACGGGCAGCCGGTACTTGAGCGACCAGCCGAAGTTGCCGAAGTACTGATCCCCCCTGGGATCCTTGTAGCCGAGCTTGAGGTCGGGATCATAGACCGGATCCCTGATGATGCCGGAGAGGACCGAGATCCAGCGCACGTAGCGCACCGCCAGGGAATCATCGAGATTGAGCTTCTTGAAGAGGATTTCCTTTTGCGCCTGGGTGGCGTAGGGACCAAGGGTCTTGCTCGCGACATTGCCCGGCGTGAATTCGAGGAGCGAGAAGACGAGTACGGATGTCACGAACATCGTGACGAGCATCATCAGCAAGCGTTTGCCTATGAATAGGGCCATTCCCCCGCCATCTCCGCACCAGTTGCTCTCCCCGGTACATCACACTGCGATACAATCCCCCCGGCTGTCCAGTTTCAGAGAAAACCGGGAGCGCGCCATTCCCCCGACGGACTGCGCGGGTCTCCCTGCCGGCGACGTCATTCCTGCCCGGCGCGTTGCGGCATTGCAATGACGGATGGTCCGGCGGTAGGATTGTCTCCCTCCTTCTGTGTGAACCGGACCCATGACGCCACTTGTCGATCCCTTCGGTCGTGAGATCAGCTACATCCGGATTTCGGTAACCGATCGGTGCGACTTTCGCTGCATCTACTGCATGTCGGAAGACATGACCTTCCTCCCCAGGAAGGACCTTCTCACCCTGGAGGAACTCGACCGCCTGACCAGCGCCTTCGTGCGTCTCGGCACGCGCAAGGTCCGTGTTACGGGAGGCGAACCCCTTGTGCGCAAGGGCGTCATGCAGCTGTTCAGGAGCCTGGGACGGCACCTTCACGGCGGCGGGCTCGACGAACTGACCGTGACCACCAACGGCAGCCAGCTCGCTCGTCACGCCGGCGCGCTCCATGAAGCCGGCGTCCGGCGAATCAACATCTCGCTCGATACCCTCGATCCGGAGAAGTTCCGGGCCGTCACGCGCTGGGGCCGCTGGGACAGGGTGATGGAAGGCGTCGCCGCCGCGACGCAGGCAGGACTGGCCATCAAGATCAACGCGGTGGCCATGAAGGGCGTCAACGACGACGAATTCGACCGCATGATTCGCTGGTGCGGCGAACGGGGGTTCGATCTGACACTGATCGAGACCATGCCCATGGGCGACATCGACGGTGACCGGACGGAACAGTACCTGCCGCTGTCGGCTGTCAGGGCCGATCTCGCAAGGCGGTGGACGCTCATCGACAGTGACCACCGGACCGGCGGTCCGGCGCGCTACGTGCGCATTGCCGAGACTGGCGGGCGCCTCGGCTTCATCACACCGATGACCCACAATTTCTGCGAATCCTGCAACCGGGTTCGGCTGACGTGCACCGGCACCCTCTACATGTGCCTTGGCCAGGAAGACTCCGCGGATCTGAAGACACCCATGCGCACCTCTCCCGACGATGCGGCGCTCGAGGCGGCCATTCGCAGGGCCATCGGCCGCAAGCCCAGGGGCCATGACTTTGTCATCGACCGGGCAACGAGGCGGCCGAGCGTCGCCCGCCATATGAGCGTGACGGGCGGATAGGAGCCAGCCGGCGGTGACGCACCGCATCGAGACAGTTCCTCTTCTGCCGCCGGGTCCGGGAAGCGAGCGACACCTCGTCGTGCATCGTTTCGGTGAACCGGGCGCACGCCCGAAACTCTACTTCCAGGCCGCGCTTCATGCCGACGAGCTCCCGGGATCGCTGGTGCTCAACCATATGCTGTCCTGGCTGAAGGAGGCGGACGAGGAGGGAGGCCTCAAGGGCGAATTCGTGATCGTCCCCCTCGCCAATCCCGTCGGTCTCGCCAATCGCATCCTCAACTACCACCTGGGCCGTTTCGATCTGGCCGGTGATGGCAATTTCAACCGCTGGTATCCGGATCCGGGCGCCGTCGCGGTGCAGGGAATAGGCGGTCTGCTGGGCGATGACCGGGAAGCCAACACGCGGGTCATCCACCGCGCCTTCCTTGACGCGGTTGCCGAATGGCCCGCGGCGGGAGAGGCCAATCAGCTCAGGAAGGCACTGCTCGGACTCTCGATCGACAGCGATTTCGTGTTCGACCTGCACTGTCACGGCGAGGGAATCGCCTACATCTACTTGCCCCGGGACGTCTGGCCACGCTACGGCGATCTGGCCGCTGACCTGGGCTGCCGCACCATCCTGCTGCACGACGTCACGGACGGCACGGCCTTCGAGAACGCCGCCGCCGTCGCCTGGTCGACCATCCGCAGGGCCTTTCCAGACCATGCGATCGCAGACCCACCCTTCACGACGACCCTGGAGCTGAGAGGCCAATCCGATGTTGGCGTCGACCTTGCCCGGAATGATGCGTCCGCCCTGTGGCGGTTTCTCGTGCGTCACGGTTTCATCATCGGTGATGCCGCCCCGCCTCCGGACCTGTTGTGCGAACCGACGCCGCTTGCCGGGTCCGACAACCTGGTGGCGCCCGTCTCCGGTGTCGTCAGTTACCGTCTGGCGCCAGGCGACAGGGTCGAGGCCGGCATGGTCGTCGCCGATATTGTCGATCCGTCGGAAACCGACTGGCACAGGGCGCGGACGCCGGTTGCAAGCCGGGCGAGCGGCATCTTCTATGGCCGCCGGCTGAGTCGTCTGGTGCGTCCAGGCCAGTCCTTCGCGGTGGTGTCGGGAACGGAGGAATTGCCGCCTCCGGACTATCCGGTCCACGACTGGTAGGCCGGCCCGTGGTCTGCAGGCAGGAGATCATCGAGCTCCCCCGGACAAGTCCCGGGACCCGGCGGAGCATCGTCGTCCACCGCTTCGGCGAACCGGGCTCGCGGCCCAAGGCCTACCTTCACGCGGCGCTCCATGCCCAGGAGCTTCCCGGCATCGTCGTCCTCGATCACCTGGTCGGCATGCTGCGTGACGCCGATGTCAGGGGAGAGGTGGTCATCGTGCCCTTTGCCAACCCGATTGGCCTGGCGCAGCAGGTCATGATGGAGACCCCGGGGCGCTACGACCTCGATACGGGGCGAAACTACAACCGCGGCTTTCCCGATATCCTGGACGAGGTGGTGCACGTCGTGACCGGTCGCCTTGACGGCGGCCATGACGTCAGTGTTGCAAGGGTGAGACGGGCGGCCCTCGAAGTTCTGGAACGCCGGCGGGTACTGCGTGAGGACGATGTCCTGAAGTCGACCCTGTTGCGCCTGTCTCTGGACAGCGACTACGTCCTCGACCTTCACACGGCCTGGGAGGCGCTGCCGCACCTGTTTGTCAGTTCCCTCCACTGGCCTGACGCCGGGGACCTCGCCCGGGACATGGAAAGCGAGGTGGTGATCATTGACGACGGCAACCCGATGATGACCTTCAAGTCGGCCCATGTCCTCTTCTGGCAGGGAATCGCCAGGCAATTTCCGGCGAGCCTCGAACGACCGGGCTGTCTTGCCGCGGTTCTCGAGCTGCGCGGGCAGAGGGATGTCGACGATCACCTGACCCTGCCCGCAGCACGCGGGTTGCTGCGCTGGCTCCGCCGCCGCGGCATCGTTGGTGGAGAGCCGGGACCTCTCCCGCCGCCAAGGTGCCAGGCGCGTTCGGTTGCCGGTCTGCGGCGACTTCAGGCCAAGGCTGGCGGCATCGTCATCTATACCGAAGCGCTCGGCAAGCACGTCGCCCGGGGTCAGACATTGGCCCACATCCTCGATCCAGCCAGCGGCGCACGCCATCCGGTGACCGCTCCGGTCGCGGGATGCCTCTACACGCGGCGCAGTCACCGCCTGGTTCGCCATGGCGACTACTTCTGCGCCATTGCCGGTGATGAGCCGCCGGTGGACTGATGATCGGCCAGGGAAGCGTGGAGGCTAGGACCGGAATCGAACCGGTGTAAACGGATTTGCAGTCCGGTGCATCACCACTCTGCCACCTAGCCCCTGCCGCCTTGCGGGACACTCTTCCACACAATGCGGCCATCCACTATACTGCCGTCTTGATTGCTTGCGAAGTGCCGCCTCGCCCGGGCGGGGTCAGGCCTCTTGGATACTGAAGTTGCGCGATGATCGAGTTTGCGAATGCTCGTCAGGTCATGGTGGAGAACCAGATCCGCTCGGTAAGGGTGGACGAAGAAAACCTCATCGAGGCGCTGCGTGAGGTGCCGCGGGAACTGTTCGTGCCGGAACACCTGCGCGGCGTTGCCTATGTCGACGAGGATATCCGTCTTGCAGGCAATCGCTACCTGACCGAGCCGATGGTGCTGGCCCGTCTCCTGCAGGCGAGCGATATCGGACCCGACGACGCCGTCCTCGTCATCGGTTGCACCACTGGATACGGCGTTGCCGTGACGGCGCGCCTGGCTGCAGCCGTGGTGGGCCTCGACGACGATGCGGACATGATTTCCAGGGCCGAGGCCACTCTCGCCCGTCTCGAGGTCTACAATGGCGTCGTCGTTTGTGGCGACATGCGACTGGGCTGGCCGAAGCAGGCTCCCTATGACGTCATCGTCATCGAGGGACGGTGCGACGAGGTGCCGCGCGCCCTGACCGAACAGCTGTCCCCGGGTGGCCGACTCGTCGCTGTGTGCAGCGACGCCGCCGTCGGACGCGCCGTGGTGATTCGCCGTGACGCCGCTGGCAACCTGAGCCGGCGGGTCCTTTTCGATGCCTTCCTCCCACCACTGGACTGTTTCAGACATGAACCTGAATTCCGCTTGTAGAGCGTTCGTCATCGCCACCGTGCTGGCGTTGTCCTGGCCGTCATCCTCCCAGACTCTCGTCGAGGCCATGACCATGGCCTACGAGGGCAGCCCGGTGCTCGAAGCAGCCCGGGCACGTGTGAGAGTTGCCGATGAGCAGGCAGCCCGGGCCTACGCCGAAACGCGTCCCTCGCTCTCTCTCCAGGGGGACTTCGGACTGAGGGAACACGAGAGTTTCGGGAGTACCAAACCGGCCTCCTGGTCCATCGGTGTCGACCAGGTGCTCTATCATGGCGCCGTCTCTGCCGGCATCGATCAGGTGGCGCACGTCGTGGGAAGTGCGCGCGCCGGTCTGGCCGATGTCGAACAACGTGTCCTGCTGGATGTCGCACGGACTTACGCGGATGTGGTCCTGGCGCACACCATCCTCGATCGTGCGATCAGCAACGAGCAGAGACTGGAGCGCCACCTCGAGGCGACAGAGGATCGTTTCCGCCTGGGCCTCTTCACCCTGACCGACGTGGCCCAGGCGCGGGCGCGACTGGCCGGTGCGCGCGCGGACAGGGAACGGGCACAGGGTCAGGTGCTGACGGTGTCGGCGCGGTTCCGGCAGGTTGTCGGCGTCGTTCCCGACAACCTCGTGCAGCCGGCTGTGCCAGAGAGTCTGCCGACAAGCCTTGAAGAAGCCACGGCGCGCGCCGTGTCGGAACACCCCGCTGTCTTGCGGGCCGTCGAGGATGAAAGGGCGGCGTGGAAGAATGCCGATGTCATAGCCTCCGACCTCGGGCCGTCGCTGAACTTGAGGGCGGAATTCAGGCGGGTGAAGGACGCCACCGGCCTCGAACATGTCTGGCGCGATGACTTCCGTGTTCTGACCCGCTTTGTCGTGCCTATCTATCGGGGCGGACTGGTTTCGGCCCGGACCCGGGAAGCACAACAGAGGTCAGCTGCCCTCAAGCAGGAAGTCCACGGCGTCCGCAGGCAGGTGGAGGCCGGTGTCGTGAGCGCCTGGCAGTCCCTCAAGGTGGTTCGCGCCGAAATCGCGGCCTTCGAGGAAGAGGTCGCGGCCAATGCGACGGCGCTGGAAGGCGTCTCCAACGAACTGCAGGCCGGATTGAGCACGGTGCTGGCCGTGCTCGATGCCGAACAGGCGCTCTTCATCAGTGAGGTCAGCCTCGCCCGCGCCCGCAGCGAAGAGGTGACGGCAGCCCACGAGTTGCTGGCAGCGACCGGTCGGCTGAACGTGCGCAGCCTGGGATTGCCGGTCGCGGTCTACGACGAGCGCGCCTACCATGAGGAGGCGCGGTCCACGCTGTGGGGGTATGGCGACAACACGATCCGTGCGGATGACTGGTTCGAGTGAAACGCGTGGGCGGGGGACCTCATGACGAGTCGGGACAAGCCGGTGAGCGAGGCCCTCGAGGCCGTTCGGGGCATGATGGAGGCCGACCCTGTCGAGGACGCCCCTCAAGCCGGTTTGCCGGAAGATTCGAACGCTTCAGACGACACCATCGATGCACCGGCGGCTGATGCGGTGGCGGACACGACGGGATCAGGCGCTGTCCCGGCCATGCCGCCAGGGCGCGCCGAGGTGCTGGAAGAGATGGTCGTGGAACAGATCAGGCCGATGGTGCGGGACTGGCTTGGAGAGCATCTGCCGGACATTGTCGCACGAGTCGTCGAGCGAGAGGTTCGTGGTCTGATGGACCGCCGCGGTTGACCTGTGGGAGCGAGAGCGCCGACCCTCGCGCAACCTTGCTGCTGCGATGGGCAGTCCCGCCATGCATGCCGTCATGGCTGACAGGTGGTCAGGGCCCGCTTCATCGTCCAGGGATGACGGCGCCGCAGGGTTCGGATGTCTCGGTTCCGCCGTGCGGGGAACGAATGTCGGGCCGGGGACCAGCGACGCCAGTTTCACCGTGAAGCTGGATCCCGGGACGTGTCCGGACAATGGCCTTTTCCCTCGATGGCAGAGTTCACCCGGCCGTTCGGGTGTGATGTGGAACGCGACATGATGCAGAAGAACTGGGATGCGACATCGGCGGAAGGCCGTCTCTACGAGGAGTGGGAGGACGGTGGTTCCTTTGCCATCGGCAGGCGGGACAATGCCCGGCCCTACACCATTGTCATCCCCCCCCCCAACGTGACGGGCAGCCTGCACATGGGCCATGCCCTCAACAATACCCTGCAGGATATCCTCATCCGTCATGAACGCATGAGGGGCCGCGATGCGTTGTGGCAACCGGGCACGGACCACGCCGGAATTGCGACACAGATGGTTGTCGAGCGGCAGCTCGGCGAGGAAGGGGTCGCGCGGCGTGATATCGGCCGCGAGGCCTTCATCGAGAGGATCTGGGAGTGGAAGGAGGAATCGGGCGGACTCATCAATCGGCAGCTTCGCCGCCTGGGTGCTTCCGCCGACTGGTCGCGTGAACGCTTCACCATGGACGAGGGTCTTTCGAAGGCTGTCATCAAGGCCTTCGTGACCCTCCATGAAGAGGGCCTCATCTACCGGGACAAGCGGCTCGTCAACTGGGACCCCGGCCTGGAAACGGCGATTTCGGACCTTGAGGTCCAGTTCAGGGAGACACGCGGTCACCTCTGGTACTTCCGGTATCCTGTCGAGGGAACCGATGGTTTGCACGTGACGATTGCCACCACCCGTCCCGAAACCATGCTCGGCGATACCGGCATCGCCGTCCATCCCGATGATGATCGTCATGCGGCGCTGGTGGGGCGCCACGCCGTCCTCCCCCTGGTGGGGCGGAGAATCCCGGTCGTTGCAGATACATGGGCCGACCCGGAACAGGGAAGCGGAGCCGTCAAGATCACGCCGGCGCACGATTTCAACGATTTTGACGTCGGCCGCCGCCATGATCTCGAGATGATCAGCATCCTTGATCGGCGAGCCCGGCTCAATGACAACGTGCCCGTTCCCTACCGCGGTCTCGACCGCATCGCGGCCCGCAGGAAGGTCGTCGCCGACATGGAGGCAGCCGGTCTCGTCGAGCGGATCGAAGAGCACGTGCACACCGTTCCCTACGGTGACCGCAGCGGTGTGCCGGTCGAGCCGTACCTGACCGAACAGTGGTACGCGGATGCGCGCACCCTTGCCGGCCCGGCCATCAAGGCCGTGGAGGAGGGACGGACCCGCTTCTTCCCGGAGAAGTGGACCAAGACCTATGACCACTGGATGCACAACATCCAGCCGTGGTGCATTTCCCGGCAGCTCTGGTGGGGGCATCGCATCCCCGCGTGGTACGGACCCGACGGCGAGATCTTCGTGGCGGAGACTGCTGGCGAGGCCCATGACAGGGCACGCCTGCACTATGGTGAAGACGTGGACCTCGAGCGTGACAATGACGTGCTCGACACCTGGTTCTCCTCGGCCCTCTGGCCCTTCTCGACCCTCGGTTGGCCCGAGGAGACGCCCGAGCTCGAGCGCTACTATCCCACCGATGTGCTCGTGACAGGCTTTGACATCATTTTCTTCTGGGTTGCTCGGATGATGATGATGGGTCTTCACTTCATGGGTGATGTTCCCTTTCGCACCGTCTACATCCATGCCCTGGTGCGTGACGCTGCCGGCGCCAAGATGACGAAGTCGAAGGGCAACGTCATCGATCCCCTGGAACTGATGGAGGTCTACGGCGCCGATTCCCTGCGGTTCACGCTGGCCGCGATGGCTGCACCCGGTCGCGACATCCGCCTCTCGGAACAGCGGGTCGAGGGATACCGGAACTTTGCCACCAAGCTGTGGAACGCGGCGCGCTATTGCAAGATGAACGATTGCCACGCCGGCCCCGGCTTTGATCCGCAGACGTGCAGGGAAACGGTGAACCGGTGGATGGTGGGTGAGGTGGCGGGCCTTCGCATGCGGTTCGACGAGGCTCTGGAAGCCTACCGGTTCAACGACGCTGCCCAGGCTGTCTATCAGGGAATCTGGAATGTCTTCTGTGACTGGTACCTGGAATTCACCAAGCCGATCTTCGAGAAGGGCGACGAAGGCCCGGCGGCCGAAACCAGGCAGACCACCGGCTGGGTGCTCGATCAGCTGTTGACGATTCTTCACCCCTTGATGCCCTTCGTGACGGAGGCCCTGTGGCGCGAGACAGACGGCGATCGCGAGACGCTGCTCATCGAGGCCCCCTGGCCGGCAGTGGGTTCCGGGCTGATTGACGAAAGTGCGGCTCACGAGATGGACCAGGTGGTGCGTCTCGTCACGCTGATCAGGACGGTGAGGGCCGAACTTAATGTTCCTCCGGCACGCCGGATCACAGCCCTGGTGCGTGATGCCGATGACAAGCTCGCGCGCCTCATCGAGCGTCACATGGTCCTCATCAAGCGCCTGGCGCGCCTCGATGAACTCACCATCGGCGGGACACCTCCGCCGGGCTCGGTGGAGGCGGTGTTCGATGGCGCGGTCGTGTCGTTGCCCCTTGAGGGCGTCATTGACATCGATGCCGAGATGGTCAGATTGAAGAAGGAAATCGACAGGACGGGAACATCGATTGCCGCCATGGAACGCAAGCTCGGCAACGAGCAGTTCCTCTCCAGGGCCCCGGAAGAGGTCGTGGAGGAACAGCGTGAACGCCTCGAGGCGGCGCTCCACGCACGCGGTCGCCTCGAGGAGGCCCTGGTGCGCCTTGATGTCTCCCAGGGAGGGAACGCGCCATGACATCGAAGGTCCTCTACATCATCCACAATCCGGCATGGACCGATTGCCGGGTCGCCGACACGCTCGAGACCAGGGGATACGCCATCGATCATGTGTGCCCTCCCTTCGGCGACGATCTTCCCGCACTCGATGGCTATGCAGCCGTCATGGTGGGAGGCAGCGAGGACGGCCACGTCGCCGAGCCCGACGATCCACCCTGGGTGGGAAGGGAAATCGCCCTTGTCCGCGATGTCCTGGCAAGGGACATCCCCTTTCTCGGCATCTGCATGGGGTGCCAGATTCTGGCCGCAGCCTGTGGCGGGGAGGTGGGCGGGCGGGCCGATGGCCTGTGCGAACTCGGATTCTATCCCGTGGAGCCCACGGCGGAGGGAGCCAGTCTCTTCCGCTATTCGCGGTGTTTCTACCAGGCCCACTACGAAGGCGTCATGACCCTGCCGGCAGGGGCTGTTCTGCTGGCAACGGGTGAGAACTTTCCCGTCCAGGCCTTCCGTGTCGGCGACACCGCCTACGGTGTGCAGTTCCATCCCGACGCCAGGCTGGACAGGCTGACCCCGGAAGCGATTGCCGGCGATTCGCTCATCGACGTGGAGGGCGCCCAGGGTGTCGACGAACAGGTCCGCCTCGCGCATCTCCACGAAGCGGACATCCAGAGATGGACCGAGGCGTTCGTCGACCGCTGGGTCGGTCCGGCCTCCCGCAACAGGCCCGACGTTCATGTCGACCGCAGGCATCTCCGCGCCGCGACCGCCTGATGCAGGCCCTCGGGCCGTGATGCAGCCTGCAGGGTGCCTTCCTGAACACCGGCGACGAGACCAGATCGCCGCCGATGCCCGACAGTTTCGCCCGGTCGCGGAATCGCGGCTGATCCTCAAGGCCGAGACTTGATTCCAGGCACATGGCCGCATGCTGGACTTGCACCCTCGGTGCGTCGGGTGTGACGGTAAAACCCCGAACGGAGTCGAGATCGGGCGAGGTTGCCCTGCACACCACCATCGCCTGAAACGCCGGCGTCGCAAGGGACGGGAGCCGTCGCGGCGATTGAGCGAGACGACCGGTCCGCGATCTTCGAGCGCGTTCCGCGTTGTCGTTCGGTGGCAGAGGTAACAGAACGCGGCGCGGCGTGCAAACGGCGGAGGGCAGTCTTCACACATGGCGCACCGGAGCCGGCGGCGTTACCTCGGCGGCACGGGCGCCGCCGCACATGTTCCGCGGAGCCGAAGGACGCCGCGCACATGTTACCGCGATACAGGCGTGCTGGACGAAAGCGGGGCTGTTCAGGGTGATCGCGTGCTGCTCACACATTACCGCAGACGCAGACGGGGATGGCGCACCCGTTACCGCGGCGTCAGCCGCGCGGGTGCGGTGACGGTTGCGATAGCCGTTGCGATCGGAGGCGCCGACGGCGGCGCCTGCAGGACTGCGGGCAGCGGTGCGAAGCACGGTGTCGTGCTGGTCCGGCAGCAGCGCCGGCAGTGGGCGGGTCAGCAGTGCCGGCGGCCCTGCGCCGGGCTCGGCGCAGCCCGCGATGCACCCATGCGAAGCATGGTGCAGCGGCGCGTGATGCGGCAGCCCCGGACCGCAGTCCGGGGCAGGCTCCGCACGAACGCGGCGCGAAGCGCGCGCGAGGTGTCGGCGGCGCAGCGCGACGGGTGTGCGCATACGGAGACGGACCGCGCCGCCGCCGGAGCGGAGACGACGCGGCCCGTGGGTGCTGCGTGTCAGGCGGGGCAGCGCATGACCGGGATGCCGAGGCTGCGGGCCTTGTCGACGAGGTTGTCGGTGATGCCGGAGCCGGGGAAGGCGATGACGCCCCTGGGCAGGAGGTTGAGCAGTTCGTCGTTGCGGCGGAAGGGGGCGGCGCGACCGTGGCGGTCCCAGTTGGGCTTGCAGACGACCTGGTGGACGCCGTTGCGCTCGGCCCAGCTGGCGGCGATCTTCTCGACGCCGGGGCCGCCGCCGGATGTAGTTCTCGTATGGCGAAGCCAAGTCATTGATTTATCACGGTTGTGCGTTCGCGATGGAACGGCGAAAATGGGGTTTCGTGACAATTGCCCGTTTCAGGGCCGGATTTTGTCACGACAGCAGGGCTTGGCGGTGGATGCGGGAACGCTCCGCACCGCAAGATGCGATATGATGCTAGCTTGAAACCACAACATCAGGAGCGCTCCCATGTCAGTGTCACAGCTTCGGCCTTCCGCGTCCATCGATCTTCTCGGCTTGCCGCCTCGGGTTGTCGAGGCGGTCACGCAAGTGACCGCGGTGTGTCATCGACAGCTCGGTTCAGAGCGCTCTGCCGAGGCTTTCGAGGAAGCGGAGCGGCGGGTGCTTGAGAGCGTGCACGCGCTTGGCTGCGAGATCCTGGGTGCCTGTGCCGAGGCCCGGGACGACGGTGCGCCCCGGATCGAGCGGGACGGGCAGAACTGGTTCCGTGTGGCGCCGACGCCGAAGACGATCATGACCTCGCTCGGCCCGGTGACCTTTCGGCGTGCGCGCTATCGCACCGGCGGGCACTGCCGGTCGTTGATGCCGGTGGACGAAAGCCTGGGTCTCGTCGACGACGACCTGACACGGCCGGCGGCTCAGCTTGGGCTGATGATGATGGTCCACTGCACGGCGCGGGAAGCGGAGGCGTTCTTCGGCAAGCTCGGCGCCATGACGCCGTCTGTGAGCACCTTGCAGCGCTTGAGCCTGACCATGCAGGAGCGTTGGGGACGTCTCGGCCCGCAGGCCCTGGATGGCATCCGGAAAGCCGAGGACATTCCGCAGGACGCGGTCACCGCCTCGGTCTCGCTCGACGGCGTCATGGTGGCGCTGCGGGCCGGCGAGGACGGCCGTAGCGAGGCCTGCTGGCGCGAGGCGGCCTGTGGCACAGTCTCCTTCCACGATGCCGACGGTGAGCGCCTGAAGACCGTCTATCTCGGCCGCATGCCCGAGCGCGGCAAGTGCACGCTGAAGGCGCAGCTGGCAAGCGAGGTCGCGCATATCAGGCGCGAGCGTCCCGAGATCAGGATCAGCGCCATCGCCGACGCCGCCGCCGACAACTGGACCTTCCTCTCTGGTCTTGAACCCGAAACCGAGGTGATCGACTTCTGGCATGCCTGCGAGCATCTGCGCGTGGTGGCCGACCATGCAGCGGCGCCCCACTGGTTCGAGAAGTACCGCGAGATCCTGCGTCACGACCCCCGCGGCATCGACAGGGTGATCCGGGCGCTGCGCCACCTTCGCGACACCGCCAAGCCGGTGGGCCGAGCCGACATCGACAGGGAACTGGCCTTCTTCCGCAAGCATCGCCACCGCATGCGCTACCACGCGCTGAAGCAACAGGGGATCGCCATCGGCTCGGGACTGGTCGAGGCAGCCAACAAGACCCTCGTCACACAGCGCATGAAGCGCTCCGGCATGCGCTGGCGCATCGTCGGCGGACAAGCCGTTCTCACCTTCCGCGCCCTGCTCAAATCAGGCCGCTTCGAAAGCGCGTGGACCGCCATGATCGAGGGCGACAACGCACCAGCCAACGACAACATCAGCCCACATCACACCCAGGCGCTGGCCGCATGAGATAAAACAATGGAACTAAGTCCATAACTTAAGACCATAACATAACTGCCATACTAAACTCACACCCGTCGACGATCTCGGTCGAAACGACCGCGCGGCTGACGATCTGCTGAACCGCGAGGTCCCGCTCCGCGGAAGACTTGCCGGCGCCGGGCGCAGTCTTGGCGAGCGCCGCACGGACGGTCTGGAAGAAACCCACCTCGTCGCGGATTTCCCGGGCTTCGTCGCTGGCGGCCGCAAGCGCGAAGGCCCTGGAGAGCGCCAGCACGGCGTCGTTGAAGCGGCGATGGGCGTGTTTCTTGCCGTCCTCGGTCGCTTCCCGGGCCGACTCGCGTTGCTGCATGGCGAGGACCCACTCGATGGCGCCGGCCAGTGCGGCGAGCCGACAAGGTCCTTGCGGAAGTCGAAACCATGGAACATCGCGCTCACGATCTCGTACCTCTCCCGCATCAGTCAGGACCATTCTTTTTTCAGTCCTGTGGATTGTTGATGTGACAGGGACCGGCATGGTTGAGGCGCCCGGGTTCACTGTGGGCTGGTTTCAGTGGGCACTGCTGGTGCATCAGGGCTTACTAGGCCTACCTATTAGTCACAAATCGTGCAGGACGTGATCGTGTCCTTCCGACGTCGGATCCAGATCGAGGGCCTCGAGCAGGCATTCATAGGCCAGGGCAGCGGTGGCCAGTCGCGGATAGCCATGCCACATCGTCTGGTTGCCCGGCGCCGGATCATGCTTGCGGTCCAGATACCCGCCGAGGATCGCCACCAGCTTCACCGCCGCCCCCAGCGTGTCGGGCGGGTCCAGCCGGTATCGCCGGGCATAGTCGCCGAGGAAGCGGAGTTCCAGGTCCGAGAACAGGCAGTCGGGCTTCATCGTCGGCACATCCCGCCCGAGCAGGGTCATCAGGGCAAGACGCCAGGCGATCACGGCGTGGATGGTGATCTGCCGTTCCAGGCGGCAGGCCTTGCGCGTCGCCAGGTGCTCCACCCGGCAGCCGGACTTCAGCACCCGGAACCAGCATTCGATCCGCCAGCGCAGCGCGTACCAGCCGACGATCTCCTGGGCCGCTTCGGCGTGGTCCACAGGAAGGTCGGTCAACAGGAACCATTCCACCGGAGCTTCCCCGGCCGGCGGGGCCGTCTCGAGGAGATGCAGCGCGGTCACGGCCACGGGCGCGGCATCGGGGCAGCCAGCGGTCGCCGGCAGCGTGGTCGACAACCAGCGCAACTCCAGCACCGCGTTCCGCCGGGCAGTGCGGCCGGGCTGCTTCTTGCGCCCCGAGGACTTCGGCCGGGCCGTCAGGCGGGGTATGTCGATCTGCATGGTGCCGCGGCAGGCAGACGTACGTAGTCGGGTGAACAGCTTCGCAGCCCCGCGCTTGAGAACCCGGTCATGTCGAGCCCGCACCAGCATCGACAGACGGCGATGCTGCCGGCACCGGTCGAACAGTTCGAAGAAGTCCGCTTCCCGGTCCATCACGCACACGACCTTCACCCCGGTCGTCCGGGCCGCGAGGTCCGCGATGTCGTCGAGACCGTCGAGCCAGCGCTGCGACTTGCGCCGGGACATCTCGACATCCTCGCCCGAACCGGTCTTTGCCCGGGGGCGGGGAGGAGCGTCGAAGGCAAGACGCGCCACCCCCAGCGGCAGGCCTTCGCCGCTGACAACGTAGCTGGCGTGCAGGTGCAGGCCCAGGGTCTGCGAGGCCGTCTGGTTCGTGCCGATGATGCCCAGACCGTCGCAGCCCGGACGGGTCGCGAAGTTCAGGTCCGTCCCGTCCTGAATGCACAACGCCACCCGCTGGCCGCACATCCGCTGCACCGTTCGTTGACGGTGCGGCGCCAGGATGTTCGCCGGGGTCACCGCCGACGTCTCCGGCTGATCCAGGAACCGATAATAGGCCCGGACACCGGCAGGATCCGGGCGCGCCAGACCGCTGTAGGACGACATCGGACTCTCTCCCTGTCTTCGTGCAATCTCCACCAGGCGCGCACTCAGACGCCGGTCGCCGATCGGCGCTCCCCCGAACTCGTGGTGCGCCCACGCCGAGGCGTCCAGACCCTCCCCCGGGGACAGGGCCGGCATCGGCTCCGCCACCCCCAGCTTGTGCCGCCAGTCCCGGTCCAGAACGTACATGTACACGGCCTTGACGCTCTCGGCCATCTCGCGCGCGCGGTCCTGACGGCCTCGGCCCCGGGTGAACCCCACGAGCTGCCAGTTCGCCGCCCGCAGGCTCGCACCGTCGCGCGTCGGGTCGACATAGGTCTCGACCAGCCATGGCAGGAACCCGTAGCGCTGCGCAACATCGGCGCCCAGGCGAGACAGGCACATCGACAGCGTCTTCGACGCAAGGTTCGCAACCGGCACCCGGATCAGAAACCGGCTCATCGACAGCACCCGGTGTCGCTCCGCACGACGCCGGTCGGCATCCCAGCCGATCCAGGCATCCCGATCCGCCACCTTCAGCGCCGCTGCGGCAAAGCCGAAACCGCCGAGACAGCCGTGAGCGGAATCCACCAGATAGCGCAGCTGATGACCGGCCAGAATGGGAGCGCCGAGAAAGTGCTCCCGCGCCATCAGTTCGTTCCAGAGCGCCCGTTCGGCATCCGTGCGCACCAGCAGGATCCGCAGACCCTGGATCGCCGCCACGCTCGCCGGCACATCACGCGGCTTCTCCACCGCCTCGCCGAGCCGGCGGGGCGTTGCCCGACGCCGCTGACCGGAGGGCTCCGGCAAGCCCTCGATCCTGCCCTGCGATGCCAGCTGCTTCAGGGCCACGACACAGCTCGATACCCGCTCGCGTCCCCGTGCGTCCCGCAGGCCGAAGTGCCGGCACACTTCCAGCGCCAGGCGGTTTTGACTACTATCGCCGCTCTCGGTGACGATCGACTGCAGGCGATCGAGCTGGTCCTCAAGGACACGTTTGATCGGAATGTGTGCTTCCATGCAGGGCAGGGTGCACCATCCGAATCATCTTGTCCAGCACGATTTATGACTAAAGGGCAGTACTAGGCACGTTTTTTCGAGTGTGCGAACAGAGCTGTCCTGTTGCGCCGTCAGGCGGCGCGTTCCCGGCTTGTGGCGCGGGGTCAGGAGCGAAGGTTCATCCGCCGGGCGGGATGAGGATAGCGTCGAGCGCGTCCTGGGCGCGGGCGGCGTAGTGCCGGTTGGCTTCGGGCATATAGTCGAAATGTCCGCCGCAGCGCACGATGGCGATGGCGGCGTTTGTCAGGCAGGAGAGGTTGCGTGGCAGATGGCGCACATGGACCCTGCAGCGGTCCTCGTCGTAGGTGAAGTCGCGTACGTAGTGGAGTCGATTTTCGATGACCCAGTGGTCGCGCACGAGGGCCAGAAGCATCTCGGGTCCGTGCAGCGAGTCTAGCTGCTGTACTTGCGGGTGAAAGTCCCGCCGGCGCAATTGTCAGTTTGGCGCCGTAGCATATCCCACTGGTTCAGGGGCGACCTTGGACCAGCGAGCTGGGGCGTAGAAAGCCGTTGTGGGCTGGCTGGGACGCAGTGCCCAACCGGTTCGGTCAGCCAGGGCGGCGAGCAAACCGGAGGGCCGTAGCGAAAGCGAACGATTGGATGAAGCCACGAAATGATGCTCCCACACGAAGCTGATTTGTGGGGTGGTCGGGAATGCCAAGGGCGTGGATCCGGCCCGATGGCCAGAGTCGATGCGGAAGAACTGATGAGCACGCATCGGGTTCCCCGGGGTACAGACGGCGGCAATCCGGGACAGTACAGCAGTGAAAGGCCGGAAGGTGAGGAGGACAGACAGGATGAAGTGACCCTTGAATGTCAAGGACCGCGTCTATAACCAGGATTGGGAAAGGACGCGGAGTCCTCCTGACTGGCGGATGAGGTCGAGTAAGCGTTGACGGGCGGGACAACACAACCCGTCCCGAGCGAGGACCTCAGGGCTCAGGTGGCCTATGCGGCAGGTCAAGTCGGTACTCAGAGACCGGCACCGACCGACAGACTGCAAGGTCGAAGGACGGAGCAAACGCTCGGAGATGCCGTGGGTATGGTTGGGTCAGCCTTGACCATGGCGTGTCCGGCGGAAGGCTCCGCACCGAACTCCAAGTGGGTGCCTGATGCTTGAAGCCGTACCCGGGAAAACCGGACGTACGGAATTTTAGGGGGGCGTGCAGCGAGTCTAGCTGCTGTACTTGCGGGTGAAAGTCCCGCCGGCGCAATTCCCAGTTTGGCGCCGTAGCATATCCCACTGGTACAGGGGTGACCCTGGGCCAGCGAGCTGGGATGTAGAAGCCGCTGTGGGCTGGCTGGAACGCAGTGTCCAGTTGGTCTGGTCAGCCAGGGCGGCGAGCGAACCGGAGGGCCGTAGCGAAAGCGAACGATTGTACGAAGCCTCGAAAATGAAATTTCCCACATGAAGCTGACTTGTGGGGTGTTGGGAACGCCAAGGGCCTGCCCCCAGCTTGGTGGCCAGAGTCGATGCGGAAGAACTGGGGAGCACGCATCGGGTTCCCCGTGGTAGAGACGACGGCAATCCGGGACAGTACAGCAGTGAAAGGCCGGAAGGTGAGGAGGACAGACAGGATGAAGTGACCCTTGAATGTCAAGGACCGCGTCTATAACCAGGACTGGGAAAGGACGCGGAGTCCTCCTGACTGGCGGATGAGGTCGAGTAAGCGTTGACGGGCGGGACAACACAACCCGTCCTGAGCGAGGACCTCAGGGCTCAGGTGGCTTATGCGGCAGGTCAAGTCGGTACTCAGAGACCGGCACCGACCGACAGACTGCAAGGTCGAAGGACGGAGCAAACGCTCGGAGATGCCGTGGGTATGGTCGGGTCAGCCTTGACCATGGCGTGTTCGGCGGAAGGCTCCGCACCGAACTCCAAGTGGGTGCCTGATGCTTGAAGCCGTACCCGGGAAAACCGGACGTACGGAATTTTAGGGAGGCTGCTGGAAACGTGGTCTATGGTAGTTCTGCGACCCCGCCCGCAATCGAAAGAGCGGTGCCGGACAAAGCCTCTGCCTACGGATGCGCGCGCCAGCGGCCTACCCGACTGCTGGAAACGTGGTCTATGGGAGAACTGCGACCCCGCCCGCAATCGAAAGAGCGGTGACGGACAAAGCCTCTGCCTACGGATGCGCGCGCCAGTGGCCTACCCGACGTGCAGCGAGTCTAGCTGCTGTACTTACGGGTGAAAGTCCCGCCGGCGCAATTGTCAGTTTGGCGCCGTAGCATATCCCACTGGTTCAGGGGCGACCTTGGACCAGCGAGCTGGGACGTAGAAAGCCGTTGTGGGCTGGCTGGGACACAGTGCCCAGCCGGTTCGGTCAGCCAGGGCGGCGAGCAAACCGGAGGGCCGTAGCGAAAGCGAACGATTGGATGAAGCCACGAAATGATGCTCCCACACGAAGCTGATTTGTGGGGTGGTCGGGAATGCCAAGGGCGTGGATCCGGCCCGATGGCCAGAGTCGATGCGGAAGAACTGATGAGCACGCATCGGGTTCCCCGGGGTACAGACGGCGGCAATCCGGGACAGTACAGCAGTGAAAGGCCGGAAGGTGAGGAGGACAGACAGGATGAAGTGACCCTTGAATGTCAAGGACCGCGTCTATAACCAGGATTGGGAAAGGACGCGGAGTCCTCCTGACTGGCGGATGAGGTCGAGTAAGCGTTGACGGGCGGGACAACACAACCCGTCCCGAGCGAGGACCTCAGGGCTCAGGTGGCCTATGCGGCAGGTCAAGTCGGTACTCAGAGACCGGCACCGACCGACAGACTGCAAGGTCGAAGGACGGAGCAAACGCTCGGAGATGCCGTGGGTATGGTTGGGTCAGCCTTGACCATGGCGTGTCCGGCGGAAGGCTCCGCACCGAACTCCAAGTGGGTGCCTGATGCTTGAAGCCGTACCCGGGAAAACCGGACGTACGGAATTTTAGGGGGGCGTGCAGCGAGTCTAGCTGCTGTACTTGCGGGTGAAAGTCCCGCCGGCGCAATTCCCAGTTTGGCGCCGTAGCATATCCCACTGGTACAGGGGTGACCCTGGGCCAGCGAGCTGGGATGTAGAAGCCGCTGTGGGCTGGCTGGAACGCAGTGTCCAGTTGGTCTGGTCAGCCAGGGCGGCGAGCGAACCGGAGGGCCGTAGCGAAAGCGAACGATTGTACGAAGCCTCGAAAATGAAATTTCCCACATGAAGCTGACTTGTGGGGTGTTGGGAACGCCAAGGGCCTGCCCCCAGCTTGGTGGCCAGAGTCGATGCGGAAGAACTGGGGAGCACGCATCGGGTTCCCCGTGGTAGAGACGACGGCAATCCGGGACAGTACAGCAGTGAAAGGCCGGAAGGTGAGGAGGACAGACAGGATGAAGTGACCCTTGAATGTCAAGGACCGCGTCTATAACCAGGACTGGGAAAGGACGCGGAGTCCTCCTGACTGGCGGATGAGGTCGAGTAAGCGTTGACGGGCGGGACAACACAACCCGTCCTGAGCGAGGACCTCAGGGCTCAGGTGGCTTATGCGGCAGGTCAAGTCGGTACTCAGAGACCGGCACCGACCGACAGACTGCAAGGTCGAAGGACGGAGCAAACGCTCGGAGATGCCGTGGGTATGGTCGGGTCAGCCTTGACCATGGCGTGTTCGGCGGAAGGCTCCGCACCGAACTCCAAGTGGGTGCCTGATGCTTGAAGCCGTACCCGGGAAAACCGGACGTACGGAATTTTAGGGAGGCTGCTGGAAACGTGGTCTATGGTAGTTCTGCGACCCCGCCCGCAATCGAAAGAGCGGTGCCGGACAAAGCCTCTGCCTACGGATGCGCGCGCCAGCGGCCTACCCGACTGCTGGAAACGTGGTCTATGGGAGAACTGCGACCCCGCCCGCAATCGAAAGAGCGGTGACGGACAAAGCCTCTGCCTACGGATACGCGCGCCAGTGGCCTACCCGACGGCGCGTTCGGGAGCGAGCGAGGTGAGGCACCAGGTGGTCTCGACACTGCGTTCTTTGGTCTTGCAGATCTCGCGTTCGCGCTCGATGCGGATGGCTTGGTGGTGACCGTGGAGAGCGGCGTAGCCGTCCCACTCGGCGCCGGAGATGTCGACCACGGCACAGCGGCGGCGCTCGATGCGTCCGTGCCCCTTGTCGAGTGTCTCGAACGAAGCCGCGCCCTTGAAGTCGATGGCCTTGAGGTCGTCGAGCATGGTCTCCTGGTTATCCTTGATCGCCGTGATGACATAGTCGGCGCGGCGCTCGAGAAGCCGTTGCGCGGTCTCGTGCTGAGCGTGCATCGCGTCCAGGGTGACGATGCGGCCCGTGACGTCGATGCTGCTGGCGAGGTCCCGCACGGCGGGGATCTCGTTGCTCTTCGCGTCGACCTCGACCTGGCCGAGGACCATGCCGGTTCCGTGCTCGACCGCTGCGACCATCATCCGCCGCCCGTTTTTGGTCTGCCTGGAGGCGCCGCGGATGTCCTTGCCGTCCATGGCGAGCGGTGTGTCTGCACCGGCCTGCTGGGCCGTCCACAGGCCGATGGCGTGGTCCAGGGTCTCGGGCGGCAGGTTGGCGAGGATGCTGTGGAAGGTTGTGGACGTGGGCGCCGTGTAGCGCTTCTTCGACGGGCTGTAGAACGCACCCACCGCCGCCAGCTGTTCCTGGGTGAGCAGGGCGGCGAACTGAGCGAATGCGCTCACGCCGCGGTAGCCGGCGAGCCGGGCTGCGACGGCGATCGCGAGAATGGTTCTCAGCGGATAGCGCTTGCCCCGGGGCTTGCGGCACTCGGGCACCTCGCCCAGGCAGGCGAACAGACTGCGCAGCCCGGACGCGGCCATCGGTCCGGCTTGGTCGTGCTGCTCCGCGTTCCAGCTCTCCGGGATCGCGTCCCGGCTCAGCGCCTCGGCGGCATCGTCGGTCAGTTCGTACATGAAGATCTCCTTGGGCTGGCCGTGGTGACGGAAGCGTGCGGCGCCGCCGGGCTTGCGACCGAAGCCGCGCGTCAATCCCAGCGAGCGCCAGTTCGCCGCGCGATAGCAGGTTCCGGCGAAGCGCTTGATGTCGACGAACGTCTCCGCGAGGAACACTGGGTATCCGTGCGCAGCCTCAATGTCGGCGGACAGCCGCCGAAGGCTCAGGCCGAGCACGCGGGACGCCAGGTTCGGCACCCCTCTCGGGCCAAGAATGACGAACCGGGAATTGTTCGCGATCAGATGCAGGCGGCGGAACTGCTGCTCCGCAGTCCAGCCGATCCAGCGGTCGCGTGCAGCAAGCTTGAACGAGCCCGGCTGCCAGCCGACCAGCGCCACCCAGGTCTCGCCGTGCAGGGCGACATGGCGCAGGCCCTTGCCGATGATGCCGTGAAACCGCAGGTAGTGATGCTCCTTGACCAGACGATCCCAGAGCCGGTGCTCACGTGCGCCACGGGTCGGGCGCACCGTCACCTCGCGAAGGTCGATAGGGGAATCCGGGGTCGCAAGCATCGTCATGCCGGCACACTGCCACAGCGAAAACGGGATGTCCACCCCAAAGATCAGCCTGCGTGCGCCGAGCGCCGGGACGACAAAAGAAAAGCCCTGTCCTCCAGCGTGGCGGACTTGCAAAATCCTGGCTCATCCTCGTAGGGGGGCGTGTCCGGCCCGCCGCACCAGGCGTGATATGCACCGGCGATCCGCGCGATGTCCTCGTCGGAAAACTCCTTCCGGGTCCGGTCGACCATATGCCCCGACTTGCGGGCATCGATGAACAGCACTTCCCCACGCCGGTCGCGGCAGTCCCCGCCGGGATTCTTGTTGCGCGTCAGGAACCAGAGGCACGCGGGAATCTGGGTCGAGTAGAAGAGCTGCCCCGGCAGCGCGATCATGCAATCCACCGCGTCGCCCTCGACCAGGGCGCGGCGGATGCCGCCTTCGCCGGACTATGCCGAGGACATGGAGCCGTTGGCGAGCACCACGCCCGCCGTCCCGTTCGGGGCGAGGTGATGATGGATGTGCTGGAGCCAGGCATAGTTGGCGTTGCCCGCTGGCGGAACGCCGAACGTCCAGCGGGCATCCTCCCGCAGCCGGTCGCCGCCCCAATCGGAGACATTGAACGGCGGATTGGCGAGGATGAAGTCGGCCCTGAGGTCCGGCAGTTCATCCTTGTGGAAGCTGCCCTCGTTGTTCCAGCGGATGTCGGCATCGATGCCTCGGACCGCGAGGTTCATCCTGGCGAGACGCCAGGTCGTGTAGTTGCTCTCCTGTCCGTAGATCGCGATGTCGCCGATGCGCCCGCCATGCTCCTCGACGAATTTCTCGGACTGCACGAACATGCCGCCGGAACCGCAACACGGGTCATAGACGCGGCCCTTGTAGGGCTCCAGCATCTCGACCAGCAGCCGGACCACGGAACGCGGCGTGTAGAACTCGCCGCCGCGCTTGCCCTCCGCTCCGGCGAAGCCGCCCAGGAAATACTCGTAAACCCGCCCGAGGATGTCGCGGGAGCGGTCGGCCTCCTCGGCCATGCCGATCCCGCTCACGAGATCAATCAGTTCGCCGAGCATCACCTTGTTGATCGCCGGGCGGGCGTAATCCTTGGGCAGGCCCCCCTTGAGCGATGCGTTCCGCGCCTCGATCGCCAGCATGGCGTCATCGATGTCCTTGCCGATGGCCGACTGCCTGGCTCTGGCCTGCAGATGCGGCCAGCGGGCTGCCTTGGGGACCCAGAAGACGTTCTCGGCAAGGTATTCCTCCGGATCCTCCGGGTCGGCCAGGTCTTCCGCGAGCAGCGCCGCCCGCTTGGCCTCGAAGGCGTCGGAGATGTATTTGAGGAAGATCAGCCCGAGGGCGACATGCTTGTAGTCGGACGGCTCCATGTTGCCGCGCAGCTTGCCCGCCGCGGCCCAGAGTTGCGCCTCGAACCCGAGATTGGCACCGTTGCTGGTC
The DNA here is from genome assembly GCA_964291265.2 of Alphaproteobacteria bacterium. Lineage (GTDB taxonomy): Bacteria > Pseudomonadota > Alphaproteobacteria > SP197 > SP197 > SP197. The sequence continues at coordinate 3,766,246 of OZ219747.1, read as the reverse complement.
GCTTGCCTCGCCATATAGTCTGAATCCCTGGCTGCCAACGCGGATACAGTTTGCCGCCTCGGCTCTACGAATACCACTGCATACTTGGCCGACACGGTTCGGGCGGGGAAGGATCCCGTAGATCGCGGTGCCACCATTCCAGCGTCGCCGACGCTGCCCAACAGATCAATATGATACCGCGTCACGGGGTACAGATGGCTCCGCTTCACATGATGCGCCGCCCGAGCGACAGGTACAGCCGACGGCGCCCCCGACAACCGGACCTTCCTGGAGAGCCTCTCGCCCGAAGCGCAAGCCGTCGACTTCCGGCATGCCTGCGAGCATCTCCGCACAGCCTCCGACCATGCCGTCGATCCCAACTGGTTCGAGACTTGTCGCCATACCCTGCGACACGATCCGCATGGCAGCGCCAGGGTCATAAGGGCGCTGCGCTATCTGCGCGACAAGGCAGGCAGCAACCGCGCCGCGCGCAACGCCGTCGAGCGCGAACTCGCCTTCTTCCGCAAGCACCGCAAGCGCATGCGATACCGCCACCTCAGCGACCGCGGCGTCGCCATCGGCTCGGGCGTCGTCGAGGCCGCCAACAAAATACTCGTCACACGGTTGAATGAAGCGCTCCGGCATGCGATGGCGCATCCACGGCGGCCAGGCCGTCCTCACCGTACGCGCCCTCATCAAATCCGGACGCTTCGACCGCGCATGGAATGCCCTCATGGGCAAGGCCGATACCCCGGCCAACGACAACAACTGTCCCGGCTACGCCCCCAAGCGCGCCGCATAAACGGGATCAGCCGAGCGATCACAACATCGCCATGCCAGACTCACGCCCTTTTCACCTCGATCATACGCTGGATCGGGACGGCGATCATTGGTCGCCGACGCACCGGGTTCGATGAAGGCCTCGACCAGTTGCAGGCCTCGCGCCTCGCAATAGGCTTCGCCTTGTCGCTTCTGGTCGGGAATGGAGGCCTCATACTGGGCCTGACGCGCCGTCGAGACGCACAGCTAAGGGGCAGCGTGCCGAGTGATGGTGGAAGCAGGGTAAGCGTTCATGCCCGGTCTCCTTCTCGAACATATGTCGATACCGAAACGATCCGGTCATAGGCTCAAGATCAAGCCGCCTGGTTGCCACTCTCGGCGGCTTCCCTGATCGCCCCGACGACCCATTCATTCAGGCTCTTGCCCGCTGCGGCGGCTGCAATGACTGCTGCGGCATGATCGGAAGGATCGAGGCGGACATTGAACTTCCCGGAAAATTTCCGGCCCGGTTCGATGCCCTTTTCCCGACACATCTCCAGATAGACCGCCAGCGATTTCCGGCCTTCCTCGATCAGATCGTGGACACTCTCGGCATAGAAGTCGGCCCCGCCATTCAGCCCGATAAACTCGCCGCGCAGCATCTGAATGTCCGAGTCAAAGGTAACGACCGCCTTCTCCCCATCGATCTCGATCACATTGATCATGGCTTCACTCCGTGTTCTTCCAGCCACTTGCGAATACTGGCAACCGCGCCCTTGTCCGTATCCGGTGACGGATGCGGACGGTGAAAGACGCGCACTTCGCCAAACAGGAACACGCCTATTCGCGAACCTTCCCGTTCGCTGATTTCTGCCCCGAGAGCGGCAAACAGCGCCTCGATGTCGGTCCAGCGGATTGAGCCGCTGACCGGGCGGACAAAGATCAGTTCCAGCGTGGCTCTATGGCGCTTTCTCATGGAGTGTCCAGTATCAATTTGTGGTACCATTTGCAAGCCTGACTCCGGCCCCGGCACAGAGACACTCAGAAATCCGAGTCGAACAGTTCATCGAACAGGTCGCCAAACCATCGCTCGAACACCATCGATCTCGGCCTCCGCAAACGGCACGGGATCGGGCCAGTCATCAATGGCGGTCCAGTTGGTGAGATCGTGCTTGGGTAGCCCGTCGGGAAATGGCCACAGCGCCCAAGCTGCTCCGGTGCCGTGGGCGGTCTTGTGGCACGCCGGGAGCGAGGGGTTTTCTCCAAGCTACCGTCATCGGCAAGGTCACGCGCGGGACCGTCACCTACATCACCTACAACATCAGCCTTCCACGCTCAATCGGTTTGTAAGCGTTCGGTCGCGCAGTGATTGTTGGTGATATTCACCGGTTGAGGATGAGTTTCCAGTCTTTGCGGAGAGGCCTCAGCCAGATGTCCTTTTTTTGGTTTGTCGAGTTTCCTGTGCGTATCGTAGCGTCCGCGCCCCTTGGTGGTGCCGACATGGATCCAACCCGACGCCTTGTAGACGGCGCCTGTGTAGCGCGGTGCATGGCCAGGAAGGTGACACTCGCCATCATGTTCTTGAGGCCGCCGTCGGGCTTGTACCAGCCGGTCTTGCGGCAGAAGGCGCGGGCGATGGCCGCACGGGTGGGGTGCTGGGTGATCAGGGAGCGCAACAGCTCCATCTCGTGCGCGGTGAAGTCACGGCCGTCGTAACGGCACTCGATCACCCCGGTTCCATGAGGTCCCTTCGACGCTCCGGGGTCATCGACCATGGCAGCCACGGGTCGAGGTCATCCGGCGGCTTGCCGCCGTTCTGCGCGCAGGCCTCAAGCCACTCATGAAGCCAGCGCCGAACATTGATGTTGTTCATGGCAAGGGTGCCGATGACCGAGTACATGATGGCGGTGAAGGCGGCGCCTTCCTCGCTGTCGGAGCCGAAGCTCAGCTTTCTCGCGGTCACCGCACCCCGGAGGGTTCTCTCGGCAAAGTTGTTGTCCATGGGCACCTGGGGATGGTCGACAAAGACGCACAGTCCCTCGCGGTGACGGATCAGGGAACGCAAGGGCTTCGCTTCGCGTGCACCCTCGGGCAAGGCGTCGAGTTCCTCCTGAGCCTGCCTGAACAGCGCCTCGACAGCCGCACGAAGGTCCTTCTGCAGGGCATTGAACCTCGCTGACTGACGCTTGCGTGCGGGATCGTAGTGCTTCAGCCGTTGCCCATTCAGTGTGTAGATCAGCGCGATCCTGTCGAGCCACTTGTCGCACCACTCTTCCAGCCCCTCTTGGCCTGCCGCAGCCTCGATCACATCGCGCCTGGAGTGCGCCCAGCAAAGGCAGAGGATCACCTTGCCATCAAGCTCACGCTCCAGTTTCCTGTAGACCGCGTAGCGATCGCAGACAAGGAAGACGGTGCCTTCGGTGGAGGCGAACAGCACCATGGCCACCCGGGTGCTGCGTGACGGGTCGATAAGGAAGAAGACGGAGTCGGCGCTGACCGCGGTCCACAGCCAGGCCTTCTGCGAGCGCCCCGAGGCCTTGAGGGACTGGATGCGGTGTGCCAGGCGAACTGGCGGAAGGTAGGGGGTGAAAGTCCCCTGAAACGAAGGAGTAACCAAACCACGTTTCTCCGCGAGCCGTGCGTCGGTTCCCGCGAGGGGGCAGGCGAAGCGTCGGTAGCGGTACGGATGGGCAGGGCTAATGAGCACCGAAAAGTCCGTTGTTCGGGGTGCCGAGGCTTTCGCATCGGTCGAAGGCAACATCGCAGGCATCGATTTGGTGAGATGTCGGCGAGCCCCGCGGTGTCGGAGAACCCATGCACGTCCGCACGCCTTCTGTTGGGACCCTGGGAGGTCTTCGAACTATCCCGCCTGTCGTGGCGGGACCGTGTAGGGAAAGGAGAAAGCCGAAGCCTATGAGGAACGGTTTGAAGAAGTCGGATGGGGCCGTAAGACCGGTGAAGGCGGCGAACAAGGGAGCGTCAGCTTCTGCGGAGTCGCTGGAGGAAAGGGCCTCAACCAAGGGGAATCCGGGACGCCAAAGCACGCACCGAACGCAGTGTCGGGCAAGTGTGCCACAGGCGGCGGACCGGATACGGGAAGCTGCAGAGAGGAACCCGAAGGAGCGTCTCACTGCACTCTTCCATCACATTACGCCGGACGCGCTCCGGGCGGCCTACTTCGGTTTGAAGAAGGAAGCCTCGGCAGGTGTCGACGGCGTGACGTGGGCGGCGTATGGCGAGGGTCTGGACGAGCGCTTGCTTGATCTGCACTCGCGCCTGCATCGTGGGGGAGCGTACCGGGCGCCGCCGGTTCGGCGGGTTGAGATACCCAAGCCGGACGGCGGGACACGACCGCTCGGGATTGCCGCACTGGAGGACAAGATCGTCCAGAAGGCGGTTGTGGATGTGATCCTGACACCGATTTATGAGGTGGAGTTCCTTGGCTTCAGCTACGGGTTCCGACCGGGCCGAGGGGCGCATGACGCTCTCGACGCCCTGGCGTTCGGGATCGAGCGGCGCAAGGTCAACTGGATAGTCGACGCGGACATTCAGGGGTACTTCGACACAATCCCGAGGGATTGGTTGATCAAGTTCCTGGAGCATCGCATTGGCGACAGGCGGGTGATCCGTCTGATCCGCAAGTGGCTGAACGCTGGCGTCATGACCGACGGATCATGGAGCGACACCGGTGCGGGCACGCCTCAGGGCGCCATTGTCAGCCCCTGCCTGGCGAACGTGTTTCTGCACTACGTGCTCGATCTGTGGTTTCACAAGGCATGGCGTCCGAAGGTTCCGAACGGTAAAGCGATCATTGTCCGCTACGCGGACGATATTGTGGTCGGGTTCCAGCATAAGCGGGATGCGGAGACATACCTTCGCGACGTTCGGGAGAGGCTGGACCGCTTTGGTCTCACCCTTCACCCGGACAAGACCCGTCTCGTTGAGTTTGGACGGTTTGCCAAGGCGAACCGGCGATCTCGCGGGGCGGGCAGGCCGGAGACGTTCGACTTCCTGGGCTTCACGCACTTCTGCACGGAGACCCGGAGAGGACGCTTCAGGCTTGGTCGCAAGCCGGTCGCAAAACGGGTCGCAAGGACCCTGGCGCGCATCGAGGAGGTGCTTCGCAATCGACGGCATCACGACATATGGGAGGTCGGCATGTGGCTTGGGCGAGTTGTCAATGGCTGGTCCAACTACTTCGCCGTTCCGGGGTCGACCCGATGGCTGCGCACGTTCCGCCAAAGGCTGCAACGCCTATGGCTGCGAGCGATCCGCCGCCGCTCCCAGCGCCACTGCTTTGACTGGAAGCGATTGGAGCGCATGACCGAGCTTCTTTGGCCGCGCGTCTCCATCCGCCACCCATGGCCGGACCAGCGGTTTACCGTCAAGCACCCGAGGTAGGAGCCGGATGGATTAACGTCCATGTCCGGATCTGTGCGGGGGGTGCGCAGCAATGCGCATCCCTACCGCGACCCAGCTGGTCTCGTCGCCGTGGCGCACCGTCAGCCGGTTCTGATGATCGAGGATGGCCTGAGCGAGAGGCGCGAACATCGGCGTCATCTTCTTCATGCCGCCAGCGATCGTTCCCGGCGCCATCGGCAGTCCCTGGTCTTCCAGCCATCGCGAGACCCGGCGCAGGGGACGCAAGCAGGCGAAGCGCTCATAGAGCACGCATTCCCAGACACTGATGCCGAAGGGGGTATTCGCAAGCAAGCGCAAAGGTGGCGGCGCGATGATCTCCGCAGGCGCCGACGAACACTGACAACCACGGCGCCAACGCCCACGTTCAATCCGCCGGATATGAGCCTTGACATGGACCTCCATGATCGAGGTCTCGTGGCTGCCGTTGGCCACATAGGGCTCGCCGCAACACGGGCACGTGCGCTGCGATGCCGGTGGATCATGGCGTTCGTGCTTCTCCTTGAGCTTCGGACGCGGAGTGCGCCCGTGGCCGCTCTTGCCGGGTTGCTGACCCCGCTTGTTCCCGGTGCCTTCCTTCTTCTTCCGTTTCTCGCTCTTCGACCCGAAGCGCGCCGTCGCGTGCTTGGCACGCGTCCCGCGGAGATTCCTCAGCTCGCTCGCCTGTTCAGCGTTCTTGAGCTTCAGAGCGTCCCTTTCCTGCTCCAGCGCCTCCGCTCGGACCTGTCCACGCTTCACCTCCCGGCGAGCCTCCTTGAGCTGATCACGAGTGCGGTCGAGATGAAACTTGAATGTGCCCGCACGGGCACGGGCAGAATTCTTCGCACGGCGCAGGTCACGCATACGCGCTTCCGCCGCATCCGCACGAACCCGCTCCGCCTCATAGAGCGCACGCCAGTCAGGCGCCTCGCATGACAAGGCCACTGACGCCCGACATAGGCCGTCACCACCTCCCGTCAGCTGCTGTGTCGCTCCGCGCGTCTCGGCAAAAGTCTTCATGGCCTCGACCATAATCGAGACCAAACGAGTTTACCAGCTCTTTCTCAGACGATAGTCAGCAAGACCCAAACCAACCAAAATCAGCCATCACCGAACGGCCGAACGCTTACATCGGTTTCGCCTTTCGGCTTCCACCTGATCGGATCGGCAACCCGGCGGTTGACGTCGGATTCGCGCCATCTCGCACCGTTGGTGCTGATCTTGAACTGAGCGGGGAATATGCCCTCGCACCTGACGCTGGACAAGCAGATCCTCAAGGGTGAGCGCATGCACGCCATTGGTTCGAGTGAATGCGCGAACGCGCGGGGATACTTCCAGGCCCCCTCGCGCCGCCGCCAGTGCATCGACCATGTCTGCGATCGGCTCGGGGTCTCGGAGCGCCGGGCCTGCCAGGTATTTGGGCAGCACCGCTCGACCCGGCACCGCATCCCGTGCGGTCGTGGCGACGAGGACCGCCGGTCGGCGCCATGATCGAGTTGGCCCGCCAGTATGGCCGTTACGGCTATCGACGGATCGCGACCTTGCTTCGCGATGCCGGCTGGCAGGCCAACGACAAACGGGTCGAGCGCCTGTGGCGGCGCGAGGGGCTAAACCGAAGTTCCGGACGATTTCAGCGCTATAACCACATCAACTAGTTGATCTTACTGGTAAAAGCGTACAGAGACAACATGCAGAAGTTCCCATGTAACGGTGAAACACCCTGTTGACACAGGCGGCTTTTGCCCCCATGTACTTGGACATCGTCCCCAACCGCATGAGCCCCCCGCCACCAGTCTCTCCTCCTGGCCCATGGAGAACGTCGAAACCCTGCGGCCCTTCCAGGTCACCACGCGGCCCACGCCGCTCCATAAAAAGGGCCCTGAACCACCTCGGCGTGCGCCTCTAGCCCGAAGTTCCAGAACCGATCAGACGTATCGTTATGAATGTATTGACGTTTGAAAAAATCGGGTGTGTCGCTACTGGGAACGCTGCAGGCGTATGCCGAGGTAGTCCAGGGCCTTTTTCCGGAGCGGCGTGGGCCGCGTGGTGACCTGGAAGGGTTTGGCGCCCGCAAGGCGGGGCGCCACGGTGTTGCGGGTGATGGTCGCGAGATCATCGAGGAGGGTGCGGAAACTGTGCACCGGATCACCCCCGGGCGTCCTCTTCGTTGCCGCCTTGGCCCGGGCGCTCGCCGAGACTTCTGCCGGCGCCACGACGGACGGCCGCCGGGCCTCGGCGCCTTCGGCATCCTCGTCGTCGAACAGCATGGGCTTCAGTTTCTGGCGCATGTGCCATTCCACGTAGTAGGCGAGCATGCACAGGAAGACATGGGCGCGGACCCGGGGTTCGGTGCGGTGGCAGACGGGACGGACCTTCAGATCCACGGTCTTCAGGCTGCGGAAGGCCCGTTCCACCGAACTCAACCGCTTGTAGGCGCGCACTGTGCCGGGACCGTCGAGCTCGCTCTGCGGCAGGCTGGTGCGGATCACGTAGAGGCCGTCGAGCCTGGCCTCGGCGGCGATGGCAGCCTCATCGCGCCCATAGGTGAAGACACCCTCGTCGTCGATGGACCACGTGAAGTGCTTCGCCATCTTGTATTTACCGATGACCTTGCCGACCCGCTCCCCGATCTTGTCGGCACCCTTGAGACGGCGCTTGTCGCGCCGTGTCGCTGCGGCGATCGGTTCAAGCAGGGCCTCGGTGGCCTCGAGCAGTTCCTGGCGCTTGCGGGCCCGGTCCTCGGCCAGCAGGGGGTTGCGGCAGACCATGAGGCGTTCGCCGGGATACGCATCGCTGGTGATCTCCACCAGGTCCCTCTCGTCGAAGAGCGACATCTCGACGTCGCCGGCCTCCACAAGGGCGCGGATGGCCGGTCCCCTCAAGGCGCTGATCCAGTCCAGGCCCGCAGGCTTCACCTCCTCGCGTATGCGCGCCTCGGTCAGCATCCCCCGGTCTCCCACCAGCACCACCTTCGCCAGGGAGAAGCGCTCCTGCAGCGTGGTGATCTGTGAGGCAACCGTCCCGGGGTCCGCCGTGTTGCCGGGGAACACTTCCACCGACACTGGACAGCCGTCCCGATCGCACAGAAGGCCGAACTCGATCTGCAGCTTGCCCTTCTTGCCATCCCGGGAATGACCCCTCCTTGCCAGGGGACACGCTCTCCCCTCCATCCATACCGAGGTCAGGTCATAGAGCACCAGGCAGCCCTCTTCGAGGCGCCGCTTCGCCAGGGACCGCTCGATCCTCTCCTGACGCTCCAGGAGCCAGTCCATGGCGCCGTAGAGGGCGTCCTCGTCCATCTCCGCATCGAGGACCTCGCCCAGGGTGCTGACCGCCGTGGCCTCGGCCAGCCCCCTGGCCGTGGCCAGCTTCGAGGCGGGCTCGAGGATGCGTGCCACGATCATGGCCAGGACCTGATCGCGCTCAGGCGAGGGCTTCGGGTCGATCAGCCTGTCCAGTCCCAGCTTCTTCAGGGTTCCCAGCACCGCGGCGACATGCCCATGGGGTAGGGAGCGGACGATGTCGAAGGCGTCGTCACGACCGACGAGGGGTTCGTTCTTCAAGAACCGCCGCAGGGTCTCGACCTTTTCCATGGGCCAGGAGGAGAGATTGGCGATGGTGCGCTTCTTGACCTTGCCGTTCTCGCGCCATCCCTCTCGCAGGAGGACGGCGGGGGGTGAGTTACGGTTGGGGACGATGTCTACGTACATGGCAACGTATATGGGGGCGTAAGCCCACCGTGTCAAGGGAAAACTTCGCCGCCACATGGGAACATTCTCGCGCCGTCATCGCGCTATTTTGCCAACACAATCAACCGGTTATCGTGACTCTGCCGCTGAAATCGTCCGGAACTTCGGTCTAGCGTTCCCAGTAGCGCCACACTCGATTCCATCAAACGTCAATACATTCATGATGATACGTCTGAACGGTGCTGGAACTTCGGGCTAAAGGTGCGCGGCAGACAACAGAAGCGGGGCCGTCCGTGGCTGAACGACGGCTCCTGTATCCGGCTGCGCGCGAGCGGACCCACGAAGGTATTCGAGTGTATCGCCGACAATAGCCTGTATCCGGCTGCGCGCGGGCGGACCACGTCCGGTCCTGTGACTTCGTCCATCACCGGACATATGATGGCCGGGCCTTGCGCATGCCCAACGTCCTGGACGAGTTCACCCGTGAGAGCCTGGCGATCCGGGTTCGGCGCAAGCTCCCCTCGATCGACGTCATCGACGTGCTGACCGATCTGTTCATCCTGCGCCGCGTCCTTGGCCACATCCGCTCCGACAACGGACCGGAGTTCGTCGCCAAGGCCGTCAGGCGGTGGATCGCTGCACTCGGCGCCCGCACCGCCTTCACCGAATCCGGGCTCACCCTGGGAGAACGGCTGCAAGCTTCAACGCCCGGCTCTGCGACGAGCTCCTCGACGGGGAGATCTTCTACAGCCTGAACGAGGCCCGGATCCTAATTGAAGCATGCGACGCCGCTACAACGCCATACGACCACATGGCTGCTTGGGATACCAGTCGTCGGCACCCGAGACGATCGTCACGCCAGGCTGGCCGCCCGGCTCCGCTACGCTCCCCCGGACCCCAGCCTGGCGGAGAAACCCTCAATGCGCTAACATTCACGCTGGACCAGTCAACAGGGGCAGGCTAGGCCTGCCATGTCATGAAAATTAGGTCTGGACGTGCCGCTCGGTCTGCGCTAGCTTGCCGCCATGATGGCACGATCCAGCATTCTCCACACTCTACGCGAGGACGGGGCCCGGGTTCGCGTTGCTGCCATCCTGTCGCGGGAGCAGCACTCTGGCCGTCGGGCTGCGAGCCGCCGGGTATGCGAAGAGTTTTCGTTCCGGGACGCGGCCGGGCGTTGGCAACTGTCGAGTTGTCTGAAGGCCCTGACCACGTTGGCATTGTCGTATCCGGAGATCCGGCTTCCGGCACCGCAGGCTGCTGCCGTGGACAACTCTCCGCGTCTTCTTGACGGAGAAGTGCCGCTGCCGGTCGGGGTGCCGTCCCGTCTGTCCGGGATTGCGCAGGTGCGGTTGTCGGTGGTGACCGAGGTTTCGGAGCGAACGGTATGGAACACGTTGATGGCGCGCGAGCATCCTCATGGCATGACGACGTTTGCCGGCTGTCAGGTGCGCTATCTTGTGACGTCGGAGCACGGGATCCTGGGTGCGGTCGGGATCTCGGCGGCGGCGTTGACGGGCGAGGCCCGCGATCGCTGGATGGCATGGACGCCGTCCCAGCGGCGGGATCATCTCCAGCGGGTGGTCTGTCTGAGCCGGTTTCTGCTTCGGGTGCGGTGCCGGCACCTGGCGAGCCATGTTCTGGGGCGACTTCTCCGGCGCCTACCGAGGGATTTCGAGGCCCGGTATGGGTTCCGTCCCCTGGTGGTGGAAACCTATGCGGACGAGGGCTATGCCGGGACCTGCCTGCGGGCTGCGAACTTCGTGTGTGCGGGGCGGACGAAGGGTCGGGGTCGTCAGGATCGTCACCATCGCGCTGCCAAGACCGTCAAGACGGTCTGGATGCGCGGTCTGGATCGGCGCTGGCGACGCAAGCTGGGGGTGGGTCCGGTCGACCCTTCCGGGTCGCTGGGACCCGGAGACGGTCTGGATGCTGCGGTGTGGGCGGTGAACGAATTCGGAGGGGCTCCCTTGGGTGACAAGCGACTGTCGGCACGCCTGGTGAAGAGTGCGGCTCTTCTGGCTTCCTGTCCCGGTTCCAAGATTCACGCGAGCACGGATGCCGACAACACGGCGATCAGTGCTTTCTACCGCCTGATCGAGAAGCCGGTGGAGAGTGCGGTGACGGTGGCGAACATTCTTGCTCCGCATCGGGAGCGCACGATCCGGCGCATCCAGGGTCAAACGACCGTGCTGGCGATCCAGGACGGGAGCGACCTCAATTTCTCCCGGCGGCCGGGATGCGAAGGTCTTCAGGTCATCGGCAAGAACCAGACTTCCTCGTCGGCCCGGGGTCTGCACCTGCATGCGACGCTGGCGGTGAGCGAGACGGGGTTGCCGCTCGGGGTTCTGCGTCTGGGGTTCGATGCGGTGAAGCAGCGCTCCCCGGCGGCCGAGGAGCGGTTGAAGAGCCGACGCTGGATGGAAGGCTTCAAGGACATCGACGAAGCGGTTCGCGACATCGCAAGCACGACGCGCGTGATCTCGGTCTGTGATCGGGAAGCGGACTTCTTCGAGCTGTTCGATCATCAACGTCTCAACCCACGGGTCGGGCTTCTGGTCCGAGCCCGACATGACCGGGTTCTCGGCAAGGGGCGCGCAAAGCTGTTTGCAACCTTGAGCGCAGGCCCACCCGACGGCGGCGTCACCGTCGAGGTCGACGGCCTGAGCGAGCGTCCGAAGGCGAGCCGAACGAAGGCGCGTGCGGCCCGACGCAAACGCGTGGCTCAGTGCGCACTGCGGTTCCGCCGCGTGACCTTGCCCTCCACCCTCGAAGGCCGGGCGCCGCTCGCCCTTTCCGGTGTCCACATCATCGAAACCGATCCTCCCGAGGGCGAGAACCCGGTGCAGTGGTTCCTGCTCACCACGCTCAAGGTGCGCAGCGCCGAGGACGCCGCCAGGATGGTTGGCTTCTACCTCCAGAGGTGGAAGGTCGAAGACTTCTTCCGCGTCCTCAAGTCAGGCTGTCGCACCGAGTTCCTGCTGTTCCGGACCGCAGAACGACTGCAGCGGGCCATCGCCATCAACGCCGTCATCGCCTGGCGCATCATGGTCATGACACTGCTCGGACGGCAGGTTCCCGACTGTGAGCCCGAGCTGATGTTCACCGATCAGGAGCTGAGCTTCCTGCGCGACTACGCCGCCGAGAAGCGCATGACGCCGCCCGACCGCCTCGGGGATGCCGTCCGCCTGGTGGCCCATCTCGGCGGGTACCAGGATCGCAAGCATGATCCCGAGCCCGGACACCAGATCATGTGGCACGGCGCGACCCGCCTGACCAGCGCCGTTCTTGGCCATCAAGTCGGCTTCCGGGCCGGACAGCGGCAACCCTTGCAACACATTCAGACCCTTGACGTCACGTCGTAATTGTCATTACTCGGCAGGGCTAGGCATTGAGAGCCACGAGGGCCTAATGCACCATGGCCTCTGCGATATGGTTGTGGTTAAGGGATGACGATGGCGGGAGACGCAAATCACGGCCCGGTGAGGTAGGTGGATGACGGTACGCAGGCGGGGAAACAAGCTCGAACGATGGGAAATCGCGCTTATCAAGGCGATGATCTCCGATGGTCGCTGGCCTAACGATCAGGATATTCTTGCCTATTTCACTCGCCCGACCCGTTCGATCAATCACAGGGCTATCGCCGAAATTCGTACCGGCAAGAAGCATGTCGCCATCAAGGCTGCCGCCACCGACGACTTGGACGGCTTTCTCGCGTCTTGGCCGGAAGTTGACGCGGAGACTGGCCTTTCCTTGCGTGGCGATGAACTGCTCATCAAGGCGCGCGAAGCTATGATCGCGGCGGTTCACACCTTCAACAGCGGTAGTCTGACGTTCCGCACCGAATTGTTCATCGTTACCGCGATCATCGCTTGGACGTACTTGTTGCATGCATGGTTCAAGCGCGAGGGGATCGATTACCGCCACACAAAAAACCAGAACGGCCAGAAGGTCGTTATCAAAACTCCCAGTGGAGCCGAGAAATTCTGGGAGTTGGGGCAATGCCTGAAACACGTACGCTGCCCAATCGAACAAGGAACCAAGGATAATCTGACGTTTCTGCTGGAATTACGCCACGAGATCGAGCATCGCTCGACTAATCGCATCGACGATGCCGTCAGCGCGAAGCTCCAAGCCTGCTGCATCAACTTCAACGATGTCATCAAGGTCTTGTTCGGAGCGCAGTATGCGCTCGAACGCCGTCTGCCGATTGCCCTGCAATTCGTGACCTTCAGCCCAGATCAGCGTTCCATCCTGAAAAGGGCTAGTGGGCTGCCACCAAATGTCGAGACCATGATGGGCGATTTCGAGCGCGATATGACACCTGAGCAACAGGCTGACCCGCGCTATGCCTTCCGCGTATTTATGGTGAATAGGACAGCCAACCGAGCGTCGAGCGCCGACCTGGCGGTTGAGATCGTGCCGCCCGAATCGGAAATTTCGGAGAAATTCAACATTGCACTGAAAGAGGTCGAGAAGAAGAAATACCTACCGGGGGAGATCGTGAACCAAATGAAGGCCGAGGGCTGGTGCCGGTTCACGATGCATAGTCATACGAAGCTATGGAAGAGGCTCGGTGGAAAGAACCCCGCAAAGGGCTACGGTGCTGTCGCGGTCGGGAAAACATGGTGCTGGTATGAAACATGGCTCAACCGGGTACGGGAAGAATGCGAGCAACATCCCGATAGGTATCGGTGTTTGATCGAGCCGAACTTGCCGCTGGGACGTGGAGGCACTCACGGCGGGCAAGGCACCCTCTCCAAGTCAGAGATCGTTTGAGAATAGGCTTGTGTTGATATTCAAGAGGTGATTCAGGCTTTTCATGTGGACACGAGGGACGCGAGGCCGGCTGGCGGTAATCAAGCGGAAGACGAAGCGTTATCCGAGCGATCTGACCGATGAGGAATGGGTTCGGATAGAGCCGTTGTTGCCGAGGCCGGCGCCGCGGGGCCGCAAGCTGGGCATAGACCTTCGCGAGGTTCTGAACGCCATCCGTTATACCAGCGGCGACAAATAAGAACCGATGAGCCTCTCCCGGCGGAGGTTACCCCCTGCGGTACGAGGCGCCGGCTCAGGGGTCGAGCTAAGGAGGGAGACTCTGCTATCGGTTCCGATCAACGACCGGTGGTATTACATGACGCGCACGGCTGGCGGAGCGGGCGGGACTTCGGGCTTGTACGGGGTTGCCTACCGGTCACGCTCCGCAAGACGGGCGCCGCAGATGGCGAGTATCGGACGCCTCGGGAGCAGTGCTTTGGCGGGGAGGGGTTTTTGTGCGCCCGATCCCCAACCATTTTCACGGCAAAGACCCCGCCTGAGGGTCCCCGATCGGCTCCACGCCCGCCACAAGCTCAGATCCCGATACCCTGCGGTCTACGGCGGATGCTTGCATCCGATCGCTACGGATCCCCGGTCCTGCCCCGGAGGGAGGATCGCCCTCCCTCCGGTGATGCCGACGCACCGGGCCTGGACGGCGCAGGTATGTCGGCCGATGCATCGCCGTGCGCCGCCTCGTCCGGCAGCGGAGGCGGTTCCGCCTTGTACCCCATCGCTCGCGCGATGACGGCGGCGGCCTGCGCGGCGGCGTCGCGCAGCGCGCCATCGTCGAGATGGGCGTAGATCGCGGTGGTCTCCCGCTTGCGGTGTCCGAGCAGCCGTCCGACGGTGGTGAGCCCGACGCCGTTCATGACGCCCTGCGAGGCCCAGGTATGGCGGCAGTCGTGGATACGAAGGCCCGGAAGCCCCGCCTCGTCGCGGATACCGCACCAGAAGGTGTAAAGCCTTGCCGATGTGAGGGTCTCGGGGAACACCCGCTCCCGGCCATCCGGTCGCGGCAGCGCCTCGACCAGCCTTGCCGCTTCGGGTCCGAGCCAGATGGTGCGCGGGCCGGTCTTGGAGTCTTCGATGCGCGCGCTCGCGCCGTCTCCGCCCAGCTCTCCGATCTCGTCCCACCTGAGGTTGATGACTTCGGAGAGCCGCGCCCCGGTGAGCGTCAACAGCCGGATGGCCGCCACCGGCCAGGGGTGCTGCTCCCGGTGCCGATCCAGCACCGCGCCGAGACGCTCCAGCTCTTCGCGGCTGAGGTAACGCGCGACAGGCTTGCGGGGGTTCTTCACGATGTTGGCGCAGGCATCGGGGACATGCTCGCCGATGTCGCCCCACTGCCGGGCCGTCCCGAGCATGGCGCGGAGGATCTCGAAGGCGCGGTTGGCGGCGCCGGGCCTGTCCGCGCTGGCGGCGTCGAACCACGCCGAGACCCGCGCATGGTCGATGGCGTCGAGCCGGAGCCTGCCGAAATGCGGCATCAGGCGGTTCTTCATGTAGCTATCGAAGGTCTTGAGCGAGGACGGCTTCCAGCGGTGTTTCCGCCGCGAGCGGTAGCGGGCGGCGAAGTCCCGGAACAGCGGCGCCTTCTCCTTGCGCGGCGGCGTCACGTCTTCGCCGCCCCACAGGCGGGCGAGCACGGCCGCGCCTTCCCGGCGGGCCGCGTCGAGAGGCAGTTCGGGGAAGCGCCCGAGGGTGATCTTGCGCATGCGTCCCCGGACGCGGGTCTGGACGATCCAGGACCTGACGCCGGAGGGCTGCACCCTGACCCCGAAATGCGCCAGCAGATTGTCCCACAGGGTGTATTCCCGTTCCGCCGGCTTGGCGGCGGCGACGGCCTTCACGGTGAGCCGGACACGATGCCTGCCGCCGCTCATCGCCCGCTCTCCTTCCCGGTCATGGCCTCGTGGACGATGCCGGAGATGCGCCCGGCCGCCTCGCGGACATGCTCGTCGGCGAGATGGGCGTAGCGTTCGGTGGAGGCGGTATCGGCATGGCCGAGCAGGCGGCCGACGGTGTAGAGGTCGAGGCCGCTCATCACGGCATGGGAGGCGAAGGTATGCCGGCAGTCGTGGATGCGCACATCGTCCAGCCCGGCGAGACCGCGCAGCTTCTGCCAGCGCAGGCCGAGGCCGGTCATCGGGCCGTCGCCCTTCCCGTTCGGGAAGACGAAGCGTCCCTCGCGCGGCAGGCCATTCAGGACGGCCCGCGCGGGCGGGGGAAGCTGGAGCGCCTTCGGTCCGGTCTTGGAGTCCGGCAACACCGCGCGGGTGTCCCGTATCCAGTCCCATTGCAGGCCGGCGATCTCGGACGACCGGGCGCCGGTGAACAGCAGCAGGCGGATGGCGGCGGCGGCCTGCCGGTCCTCGGCATGGTCGAGAACGAAGCCGAGGCGCTTCAACTCGTCCAGGGACAGGAACCGCTCGCGCGGCGCCGTCCTGTAGCGCCGCATGTTGCGGCAGGGGTTGGAACCCTGCGGGCGAAGGTCCCATAGCTCCGCCTGCCGCATCATCACCGAGAGCACCGGCAGGGTCCGGTTGGCGCTGCCGGGGGTTCCGCTGAGGGAATCGAACCAGCGCCGCACATCGGCGCGGTCGATCCCGGCGACGGGCATCGCGCCGAAGAAGGGCACGAGGCGGCGCTCGATCAGATGGGCGTTGGCCTTCCTCGTGGAGGGTTTCCAGCGCCGCCCCTGACGGCGCATGAAGTCGGCCGCGAAGTCGGCGAACAGCGGCCCGGTCTCGCGGTCGGCTCCGGCTTCGGCGATGGCGGCAATGGCCTTCTCCCTCGCCTCGGCGGCGGTCATGTCGTCGGTCGTGCCGAGGATCACCCTGGGCGCGCCGAACTGGCGTGAGGTCCGGACGAAGAAGGTCTTCGTCCCGTTCCCGGCAATGGTGAAGCCGAAGGCGGGCAGGTCCCTGTCGATGACGGTCAGACCGTATCGTCCGGGTTTCTTCTCCCTGAAGGTGCGGCGGACCGTCCGCTCGTTGACGGGGGCATGGATGCGCATGGGCGTGTCTCCGTTGTCTGTTCCCTCGGGCGCCGTCCGTCCCGGGGGAACGGAACGGCGCTCCTGAACGGACAACGCGACCCGCGCGCGAAACCGCGGCCACAGGCCGGGCCAGGCCCAACCGTCTGTCACGCAACGGAAAACTGCCGACCGATGCAGGCCGGCCGGGCCTCGCTCCCTGCATCAAGGATGCGTCGGGTGTGACAACCACCGCGCCGAAGTGCGTTCCAATCGTGCTGCCTGACCGCTCTATCCGTCGGGCGCTGCGAGCCGTTGTGCCATCGGCATTCAGCCCGAGCGGCGCTTGAGTGACAGCGCCCGCCGCGCACTTGCGAAGACAGTCCTGCGAACCGCCGCGCGGCTTTCAAGCGGCACTATAGGAAGCACGAGGGAACGATGCAATGCGCGAAGTCCCGTTCATCGGTAGCGTCATTCGCCCGGTCTGCGCCGTCGGCGGCGGTGCGGGCCCGGACGCTCCCGCTACCGCTCCGCAGCATTACCGCTGAACGCGACGACGCGGCGGATGCTTGCGGCGTGTGGCGTGGCGCGCTACGGTGAACCATGAAGATCAGGCACAAGGGACTGCGGGCGCTGCACGAGCGGGACAATCCCGCACGGGTGCCCGCCGCTCTCGCGCCACGACTGAAGCGCATACTGTTTCGGCTGCAAGAGGCAACGCATCCGGGCAGCGCCGACGCGCCGGGCTTTCGGCTGCATCCCCTGAAGGGCGATCGTGCGGGCCAGTGGAGCATTCGCGTCTCGGACAACTGGCGCGTGGTGTTCCGCTTCGAGGACGGCGAGGCCGTGGACGTGGACCTGATCGACTATCACTGACCGAATGGGGTGCTGACCATGAACGACATTGAAAATGAGCGCGTCGGTCCGATGCGGAACCCGCCGCACCTGGGCGAACTGATCCGCGAGAGCATGGACGATGTGGGCTGGAACGTGACCGGTACGGCGGCTCGGCTCCGTTGCGAGCGCGGAACGCTGTCGCGCCTGCTGAACGGCAAGGCGGGGGTGTCGGCCAACATGGCGCTGGCGCTGGAGGATATCGGCTGGGGAACCGCCGAACACTGGATGCGGATGCAGGCGAGCTACGAGCTTGCACAGGCGCGCCGGGACCGGGTTGCCGCCGGACGGAGTGCGGGTGCGTTGCACGCATGATCGAGGCTTCCGCCGTCGGTGCGGTCGGGTCTGCCCGAGTCTGACTGATGCGCCCGTCCTGGAACGAGGTCCGCGCCCGCGCCGCCGCCTTCGCCGAGGACTGGAAGGACGCGGCCTACGAGAAGGGCGAGACTCAGAGCTTCTACAACGCCTTCTTCGACGTGTGTTCGGCGTGCGGCGGCGTAACGTCGCCCGCTACGAGGCGCATGTCGCGAAGCTCGACGACCGTTCGGGCTTCATCGACCTGTTCTGGCCGGGCGTGCTCATCGTCGAGCAGAAGAGCGCCGGGCGCGATCTCCGGAGAGCGTACGAACAGGCCGGGGAGTATTTCGACGCGCTGCCGGACCGCGAGCGCCCGCGCTTCATCCTGGTGAGCGACTTCCGGACCTTCGACCTTCATGATCTGGACGAGCGCGAGACCGTTGCCTTCCCGCTGGCGGACCCGTCCGCGCATGTCGAGTCGCTCGGCTTCATCCTGAGCGTGCAGCGCCGGACCTTCCATCGGCAGCTCGGTTCAGAGTGCTCTGCCGAGGCCTTCGACGAAACGGAGCGGCGGGTGCTTGAGAGCGTGCACGCGCTTGGCTGCGAGATCCTGGGTGCCTGTGCCGAGGCCCGGGACGACGGTGCGCCCCGGATCGAGCGGGACGGGCAGAACTGGTTCCGTGTGGCGCCGACGCCGAAGACGATCATGACCTCGCTCGGCCCGGTGACCTTTCGGCGTGCGCGCTACCGCACCGGCGGACACCGCCGGTCGCTGATGCCGGTGGACGAAAGCCTGGGCCTCGTCGACGACGACCTGACACGGCCGGCGGCTCAGCTTGGGCTGATGATGATGGTCCACTGCACGGCGCGGGAAGCGGAGGCGTTCTTCGACAAGCTCGGCGCCGTGACGCCGTCTGTGAGCACCTTGCAGCGCTTGAGCCTGACCATGCAGGAGCGTTGGGAACGTCTCGGCCCGCAGGCCCTGGATGGCATCCGGGAAGCCGAGGACATCCCGCAGGACGCGGTCACCGCCTCGGTCTCGCTCGACGGCGTCATGGTGGCGCTGCGGGCCGGCGAGGACGGCCGTAGCGAGGCCTGCTGGCGCGAGGCGGCCTGTGGCACAGTCTCCTTCCACGACGCCGACGGTGAGCGCCTGAAGACCGTCTATCTCGGCCGCATGCCCGAGCGCGGCAAGTGCACGCTGAAGGCGCAGCTGGCAAGCGAGGTCGCGCATATCAGGCGCAAGCGTCCCGAGATCAGGATCAGCGCCATCGCCGCCGCCGCCGCCGACAACTGGACCTTCCTCTCTGGTCTTGAACCCGAAACCGAGGTGATCGACTTCTGGCATGCCTGCGAGCATCTGCGCGTGGCGGCCGATCATGCAGCGGCGCCCCACTGGTTCGAGAAGTACCGCGAGATCCTGCGTCACGACCCCCGCGGCATCGACAGGGTGATCCGGGCGCTGCGCCACCTTCGCGACACCGCCAAGCCGGCGGGCCGAGCCGACATCGACAGGGAACTGGCCTTCTTCCGCAAGCATCGCCACCGCATGCGCTACCACGCACTGAAGCAACAGGGGATCGCCATCGGCTCGGGACTTGTCGAGGCAGCCAACAAGACCCTCGTCACACAGCGCATGAAGCGCTCCGGCATGCGCTGGCGCATCGTCGGCGGACAAGCCGTTCTCACCTTCCGCGCCCTCATCAAATCCGGCCGCTTCGAAAGCGCGTGGACCGCCATGATCGAGGGCGACAACGCACCAGCCAACGACAACATCAGCCCACATCACACCCCGGCGCTGGCCGCATGAGATGAAACAATGGAACTGATTTTCAAGCAGACATACGAAACTCACACCCGTCTGATCAATCGGAGATTCCAAGTCACTCGCCAGAATGGCAGTGGTATTGCCGGGGTCTGGCCTCTGGTTGGACGACGATGTGCGGAGCGTCTCCGGATACACGGACACTTGGTCGGGGAGTGTCGGATGAAGTCACAGGACTTTCCGCAGCCTGCCAGGGTTGCCGATGACGCCTCTTTCAGCCGGACAACAGCGCCCGCCTGACGGCCTCCGGTTCTTTCTGGATCACGCGCAGCAGTGCCGCCGCCGGGCCGTTGAACCGGCGCGTGCTCTGCTCCCACTTCCGGTATCCGGATACGCTCATGCCCACCAGGGGCGCCATCTGCGCCTGGGTCAGCTTGGCCTGCCGGCGAACCTCGCGCGGCGTCACGGGCGCATGCACGACGGCGGGGCCTTTGCCGGTGGCGTGAGCAAGGGCCTCGTTGAGGGACTGGATCAGGTTGTCGCCGAATGTGTTCATCGGCTTGCCCTTTCGGTGCGCTTGATTGCGGCGACGATGCTGGCTACGGCGTGGCGTTCGGATGGGCTCAAGTCGGTCTTCCCGTCCTTTGCATAGGCGAGAAGCGCATAGATCGGCATGGCGTCGCCACCATAGAAATAGACAACCCGCGCACCACCTTGCTTGCCCTGTCCCGAGGCGGCGAAGTGCAGCTTCCGGACGCCTCCCGTCCCCGGAATTTCGTCGCCCGCCAAGGGATGTTCGGCCAGATGGTCGATCCGCGCCTGCCGCTCGTCCTCGCGGAACAGCCGGTCCGCCTGCCGGCTAAAGGTCGGGGTCTCGGCGATTGTGTGCATTCTTTATTGTATGACACAGTGGGGCATTTCGGTCAACGGGCATGCAAGGGTTGCATCCGGAGGAAGCTGTTGTTGACCCTCGCCGGTCATCCTTTGGCCATTGCCGAGTCCAACAACGGCACATAGCCGGAAGGGAGCGCAACGCGTGTCGGCAGGCCCGTGCGTACGCAGCCTATTCCATGTCTCGACTTCCATAAGTCGGCTCGACGCCAGTGTCTCGCGCCACAGCGATGCGGGAGGACGCCGGTCTTCGCCAGCGAGATGTGCGAGTATCACGGAGTTGTCGAGGTGGATCACCGCTCGCTTCTGTCGGCGTCCAGCCCCTCGAGGATTTCAGCCAGCGGCATGACAGGGGCCGACGGCGGCGTCATCCAGCCCTTGCGCACCAGGTCGGCCAGGAAGGCGCCGGCGAGAACCGGGCTCCGGGTCTCCCTCGGCGGGCCGAGTTCCGCGACCACCCGGTCGCGGTCTGTCATCAGCACCGTCTCACCGGATGTTGATGCACATGTTCGCTCAGCCGGCTGTTCAGCGCCTTGATTCCGACCGATCTCATGATGGTCATGAGTGGCCACTGGCAGCAACTCTGTCAATCGCACCTGGAGACAAGGGAATTCAGGGGCCGGCACGGTCCACTGCGACAGTGTCGATCAGCCGTAGCGTGGGACAATCCTGCGACCGAAGAAACCGTTCAACAGCACGCAGAGCGACCGCGCGTGTCACACGAGATCACGCGCAGACGCAGGGGACCAGGACCCCTCCTTGCGGTCACTGACCGACTCCTGCCGAGGAATGGGTCTTGCGTTCCGGCGCGGGCCTGCGGCCCCCGACATCGATCAGCGACGCGAGGGACTGGGCCAATGCGAGGATGCCCGCCTCGTCGTACCAGCGTCCGACGATCTGCAGTCCCGTCGGCAGGCCGTTCCCGTCCCGGCCCGTGGGCAGGCTGAGAGCCGGGTGGCCGGTCAGGTTGAAAGGGAAGGTGTAGGGGTACCAGCCTGCCCGGATCCGGCCCGCGTTCGTGTTGGCGATGATGATGTCCGCGTGGGTGTCCGTCTCTGCCGGCACCGAGGTGGCGGCAAGCGTGGGCGTGAGGAGATAGTCGATCCCCTCGAACAGGCGTTCGACCCGGCGGTAGAGAGCGGAGCGGTCGGCGGCGGCAGCCTGCACCTCCGCGCCGGTTCGGGTGAGGCCGTTCCGGACGGTGGTCACGAAGGTCGGGTCGAAGAGCTCCGGCTGGCTCTCGATCAGCTTGCCGGCGCGCGCGGCCAGCGCGGTCTCGAGCATGACCCGGAACTGTGGCTCCGACGATGCAAGGTCAATCTCGACGGGTTCGGGATCCATGCCGACGCCGGCCAGCGCCGCAACGGCGACTTCGGTGGCGGCGGCGACATCCGGCTCGACGACCGGGTTGCCGATCTTCAGTGCCCAGCCGATCCGAGGGCGTCCGGGCGCCGGCGCGGGGTCCGCAAGCACCTGCGACCAGGGATCCTCGGGCGTCTCTCCGGCCATCACCCCGTACATCAACCGGAGATCATCGAGCGTACCCGCCATCGGGCCGATGCAGGCGTTGTTGGCAAAAAGATCCGGAGCATGGGCGTGGGGGATTCGCCCCAGAGTCGCCTTCAGCCCGAAGATCCCGCAAGCGCTGGCCGGGATCCGGACGGAACCGCCGCCGTCGGTGCCGACGGCCAGCGGCACCTGGCGCCAGGCTATCGAGGCGGCGGCGCCGCCGCTCGAGCCGCCACTGGTGAAAGCCCGGTTCCAGGGGTTCCGCGTCTCGCCAAAGAGCGGACTTGCCGTGATCGCCTTGTGGCCGAATTCGGGTGTCGTCGTCTTGCCGACCAGCACGGCGCCGGCGTCGCGCAGCCGCGCGACCGGGATCGCGTCGCCGGGCGCTGCCGTGCCTTGGAAGGCGCGCGAGCCGAACGTCGTCGGCATGCCCTCGACATGAACGAGATCCTTGACCGAGACCGGCACGCCGGCGAGCGATCCCGGGTCCTCGCCGGCCGCAACCCGCCTGTCGATCTCTGCGGCGGCCGCCCGCGCTCCGGCTGAATCGACATGGATGAAGGCGTTCGCCGTCGGCTCGGTCGCCGCGATCCGGGCGAGCGCGGCCTCGACCACCTCGGCGGCCTTGACCTCGCGGACGCGGACGCGCCGAACAATCTCGGCAGCGGAAAGGTCGTTCAGGTCGGTCATCGAGCTCCTCGGTGTCTCTGTGAGAATGGGCCTGCGGGTTGTCTTGAACGAAGGGGAGCGGAGACTGCAGGAGTGCGCAACATGGGGAGCTGATGGCGCGACTGTCAGATCATCCAGCGCCCGCCATCGATCAGCAGGGTCTGGCCGGTGACGTATCGGCTGGCGCCGCTGGCGAGAAAGACGACGACGCTCGCGACATCCTCGGGCACGCCAACGAAGCCAAGGGGCACACTGCCCCGGATCCGGTCGATCACCTCGCGGGGCAAGCGGTCGTGTGCACGGGTCCGGATCGCTCCGGGGGCGACGGCGTTGACCCTGATGCCGTTCGGTGCGAGTTCGCGGGCAATCGAGCGGGTGAAGCCGATGACGCCCATCTTCGCTGCGGCATAGTCGGCGAGCCCGGTGTCCCCGAAGAAGGCCGACTCCGTCGACATGTTGATGATGCTGCCGCGGCCGCGCGCGACCATGGCGGGTGCGACAAGGCGGCTGGTTCGCAGGGTTGTCATCAGCGAGATCTCGACGACGAAGCGCCAGGTTTCCTCGCTGGAGTCGATGAACGGGCCGGCCCGCTCCCGGGCGCTCTGGCCGACATTGTTGAAGAGCACCTCGACCGGACCGAAGGTCCCGGTCGTCTCGACGGCGCGGGCCATGGCGGCAGCATCGGTGCAGTCGAGCGCCAGATCGAGAACCCGCCGGCCCATGGAGCGGATCTCGTCGGCCAACTCGCCAAGCAGGCCGGCATCAATGTCGAGGACAACAAGGTCCGCGCCGGCCTCGGCCAGTGCCAGCGCACTCGCTCGGCCGATACCGTTGGCGGCACCGGTAACAAGCGCCACGCCGTCGATCGTGAAGGGGGACATCGCGGGATCTTCTCAGTGAAATGTCCGGCCGCCGTCAACGGCGAGTGCCGTACCAGTGACATGAGCCGATTCGACAGAGCTGAGGAAGAGCGCGGCATGGGCAATGTCCTGGGCCTTGCCGGCCCGGCGGATCAGATAGCGGTCGAGAATGCGCTCGAGCTCGGCATCCGGATCCGCGGCGGCCTCGAAAGACTGGCGCAAGAGCGGTGTGTCGATGATGCCGGGGCAGATTGCGTTGACGCGGATGTTGGTCGCCGCGAGATCGACGGCAAGCGCCTTGGCGAACATCACGAGCCCGGCCTTTGACGCGCAGTAAGCCGTGCGTGCCTCAAGCGGCCGCAGCGCCGCGCCGGACGCGATTTGCACGACCGTTCCCCGTCCGGCTTCGTACAGGTGCGCCAGAGCAGCGTGGGTGACAAGGAACGCGCCGGTCAGATTGACGTCGAGTACCGCGCGCCAGTCCTCCGCCTTCATCTCCGAGAACGGCCGGAGCAGGTCGATTCCGGCAGCGCCCACAAGGCCATCGAGCCCGCCGAGCGCCGCGGCGCCCCTGCCGACGGCCTCTGCCACCTGATTCTCGTCCGCGACATTCGCGACAAGCGCGTGCACGGCCGGCCCCGCGCTGGCGGCGACCTCCCGTGCGGCCTGCTCCAGCATCGTGCCGTTCTGATCGAGCATCGCTACCGCCGCGCCCTCGGCCCGGAAGAGCGCGGCCGTTGCCCGGCCGATTCCGGAGGCGGCCCCCGTCACAAGGATGCGTCGGTCCGCGAGCCTCATGTCCCGCCCCCGGTCGCCTCAAGCGCCGGCCGGATCGCCTCGGCCGCTTCGTCGCAGCGGGCGAACCAGGCCCCGCCCTTGCCCAACGCATGCTCGATCAGCCGTTCGAGCGCCACGAGCCGAGAGCCGCGGCCGATGATCTGGGGGTGCATCGCCAGTGTGAAGGCTCGATCCTCGTGATGGAGCGTGTCGTATTCGGCGCACCAGGCCTCCGCCACCGCAGAGGGTGTCTGCATTGTCCGCCCCGGAAGCGTGATCGAGTACTGGAAGAACGGCGCGTCGTCGAGCACCCAGGCGAACGGGAATTCGACCAGATCGGTTCGCCGGCCACCGACAACGTGCAGGTAGGGCGAATCATCGTCGAAGAAGTTCGAGGAGTAGCGAAAGCCCTTCTCCAGGAGCAGATCCATGGTGATCGGGCTGAACTCGGCGGCAGGCGAGCGCCAGCCAGCGGGGGCTCGGCCGGTCAGCCGCTCGATGATCTCGATGCCGCGCTCCATCTCCTCGCGTTCCTCCTCGGCCGTGAGATTGATGATCCAGGCGTGCGACCAGCTGTGGTGAGCGATTTCGTGGCCCCGCTCCAGGATCTCCTCGCAGAGCGCCCAGCGCTGCTCGATCACGAGGCCCGGCACGAAGAAGGTCGACCTGATGGCATGGCGGTCAAGGAGGTCGAGAATGCGCCTGGTGCCAACCTTCCAGCCATAGGCTCCCTGGGACATCACGATGGGTCGCTGAGCGTTGTCGGGGTCGCGAGCGGTCCACATGGTCTCGGCGTCCAGATCGAAGGTCAGCATGACGGGAAAGCCGTTCGGGGCGAGGGGCATGGGTGCTCTCCTTCTCTGGTCAGGCGAAGCGGTGGAATCCGACCCAGCGCTCGGCGACAACGAGGCAGAGGCCGGTGACGATGATCAGCAATGTCGAGACTGCCGCGATGCCGGGATCGATGCCATGCTCGACGGCGGTGAAGATCTTCACCGGAAGCGTTGTCTTGCGCACGCTGACGAGGAAGATCGAGACGGGCACGTTGTCGAAGGAGACAATGAAGGAGAAGATGCCGCCGGCCACCAGCCCCGGCTTGATCAAGGGCAGCGTCGCCTTGGCGAAGGCGGTCCAGGCATCGGCGCCGAGGGTGCGAGCCGCCTCCTCCAGCGCCGGGTCGGTGCCGGCGAGGCTCGCCAGCACGCTTCGAACCACATAGGGCAGCGT
This sequence comes from Alphaproteobacteria bacterium, assembly GCA_964291265.2. Classification (GTDB taxonomy): domain Bacteria; phylum Pseudomonadota; class Alphaproteobacteria; order SP197; family SP197; genus SP197. The sequence continues at coordinate 3,740,740 of OZ219747.1, read as the reverse complement.
GATCAGCACATGGGCCGCAGCGATCGCTGCAAACGATCCGCGTACGCCCGTCAGCGTGTAGTACTGCAGGAGCGCCACGGCGACGACAACGGCCGGGAAGACCAGCGGCGCCATCAGAACGGCGGCGACCGCGTCGCTCCCGGGCACCTTGCGCCGAATGAGCGCATAGGCTGCCGCAGTGCCGAAGACGAGCGAGAACGCCGTCGCTGCCAGCGCCAGCGCCAGGCTGTAGAGGATCGCGTCGATGTAGGATTCGTCGCCGAGGACGCGCCAGTACCAGTCGAGCGTGAAGCCGACCGGCGGCACAGTCAGGTAGGACTTGGTGGTGAACGAGGCAAGGACGACGATGATCACGGGCAGTTGCAGGAAGATGAGCGCCAGCGCCGCATAGAGCGGCAGCGCCGCGCCGGAGACGGCCCCTGAGAGCCGGTGGCCGAGGGGAGGGCGCGCGTTCATCTCACTATCGCCAGCTTCCGGGCCAGAAGGGCCGAAAGCCAGACCAGCGCCAGCACGATCGCCGTCAGGATGAAGGCCATCGCCGCTCCTCGGGGCCAGTTCAGGACCTGCAGGAACTCGTCGAAGATCAGTGTCGACATCACCTTGTAGGTCGGCCCGCCGAGGAGTCGTGGCGTCACAAGGGCGCTGATCGTCAGGACGAAGACGAGGATCGCGCCGGAGAGGATGCCGGGCAAGCTGAGCGGCAGCGTGACCTTCAGGAACACCTCGTGGCTGGATGCGCCGAGAGTGCGGGCGGCGTCCTCGGTATCACGTGGAATGTTCTGGATGGCGCCGATCAGCACCAGCACCATGAAGGGCAGAAAGATGTGGCTGAGCCCGATCAGCAGCCCCGAAAAGCCGAACATGAGCTTGATCGGCTTGTCGATGATCTCGGCTGCGCGCAGCCAGTCGTTGATCAGTCCGCGATTGGCCAGGAGCACGATCCAGCCGAAGGAACGCACGACGAGGTTCAGAAGGAGCGGGAAGACCACCAGAATGATCAGCCAGGGCCGCGCCCATGTTCTCGTCCGGGCAAGATAGTAGGCCAGCGGATAGCCAATCAGGAGCGTCGTCAGGACCACAATCAGGCCGAGCGCAAGCGTTCGGCCGATGATCGCGAGATAGAAGCTATCGCCGAGGATGTCAGCGTAGTTGGCGAGCGTCCATTCTGCGCCGATCCCCCTGCCGGGAACGTAGGGATGCAGGCTCGTCGGCACGAGAAACAGGAGTGGCGCCGCGAAGATCGCCAGGAGCACCACAAGTGCCGGGGACAGGAGCCCGGTGCCCGAGCGGTCGAGCCAGGCCGTGGCGCCGCGTTTCATGAATTCGGCATCACGATGACATCTTCCGGAGCGATCGTCAGCCGGACAGGACGACCGGCCTCAGGCAGCGTCTCGCCGCGGCCGATCCGGATCTCGGCATTCAACTCGATCCCGTCTGGCAGCCGCACCAGGAACTGGGCCGTCGAACCGGCGAAGGAGACAAGCTCCATGGTGCCCGTCAGTCCTCCGGCCGCGGAGATGGCGACGTTCTCCTGGCGGATCGTCACGCGCACCGGGTCGCCGGGGGCAAGATCCGCCGGGAGGTGGCTGGTGGCCAGCTCGACGTTTTCCGAGAGCGCGACGGTGGTCGGCACGCCCGTCGCAGTGACCCGGCCGTCGAAGCCGTTCGACCGGCCGAAGAACTCGGCAACAAACGCGTTGCCGGGCGCATCGTAGATCTGGCGCGGTGTGCCGACCTGCTGGAGCACGCCTTCGGCGAGGACGCAGATCCGGTCCGACATCGTCAGCGCCTCCTCCTGATCATGGGTGACGAAGACGGTGGTGACGCCGAGCTCCTGCTGCAGCCGGCGCAGCTCCAGGCGCATGGTGTGGCGGAGCTTGGCGTCGAGGTTCGAGAGCGGCTCGTCGAGGAGCAGGAGTGCAGGTTGCGGCGCAATCGCCCGAGCCAACGCCACGCGCTGCTGCTGACCACCCGAAAGCTCGTTCGGCAACCGCCGCTCGAGTCCGGAGAGCCGCACCAGCGCCAGCGCCTCGCCGACGCGGCGGCGGATTGCCGCTTCGCCGACCCGCCGCCGACGCAGACCGAAGGCCACGTTCTCGAAAACGCTCATATGCGGGAAAAGCGCGTAGGACTGGAACACGAGCCCGATGTTGCGCCTGTGCGGCGGGCGCCAGGTGATGTCCTCTCCGCCGATGCGGATGGTGCCGGCATCGGGTTCCAGCAAACCCGCAATCACCCTCAGGATCGTGCTCTTGCCGCAACCCGAGGGGCCAAGCAGCGAGACCAGCATGCCCGGCTCGATCTCGAGCGCGAAGGCATCAACCGCAACGACGGAGCCGAAGCGCTTGGTCAGGCCACTGATCTCCAGCGTCGCCATGGCGGCACCGGCAGCAGGCGGCGGTCGGGCCGCCACCTGCAGGACCGATTCTCAGTTGGCAATCTCTCTTTGCCAGCGCTCGGTCCAGCCGGGACGCAGCCGTGCGATCTCGTCGCTGTCCGGATACCAGAGACTGTCGTAGCTGGCGCCGAAGGGAACGATCGCCTTGACCTTGTCGCTGAGCTCGACTCTGGTGTTCACCGGTCCGGCGTACTTCTTCTCGGCAAAGCACTTCTGGCCCTCGGCCGAGAGCAGAATGTCGATGTAGGCCATCGCGAGATCCGTGTTCTGCGAGCCCTTCGGCACCGAGACGGTCGGCTGGATCCCGACGGCGCCTTCCCTGGGATAGGCGACCGCGACGGGCACGCCCTTGTCGGCAGCCGAACCGATCCGGTCCGGGTACCAGGGCGCGATCACGATCTCGCCGCGCTCGAAGAGCTGTACGAGCTGGTCGGCCTGGGTGTAGAGCATCACGACACCCGGCATCATCTCCGCGATTGCGGCGAAGCCTGCATCCTGACTCTCGAAGTCGCCGCCCTTCAGCCTGTTGACGGCGATCAGGAAGTGCATGCCCGAGGTGCCGGTGATGTCGCCAAGCGCCACCCGGCCGGCATACTCAGGATCGAAGAGATCCTTCCAGGAATCGGGCGGGGTCGCGATTTCGTTCGGATTGTAGGCGATCACGGTCGCCGCCGTCATGAAGTTGACGTACTGCCCGTCGGTATCGAAGGCCTGGTTGGCGACGGCACCGTAGTTGGTGAGGTTCGCGAAATCGACCGTCTCCAGCAGCCCCTCGTTCTTGATCTGCTTGGCGATCGAAATGTCCATGTAGGCGACGTCGATATCCGGACTGCCCGCCGTGGCACGGATCTTGGCCGCAGTGTCGACGGAACTGCCAAGCGTGATGATGCCCTTGGCGCCGGTCGCCTTCTCGAAGGCCTCGACATGGCAGGCCTTGGTGTCCTCGGCGAACGAGCCGCCGAAGGTGGCGATCACGAGTTCGCCCTCGGCCGCGGCCTCCCCGGCCAAGCCGGTGACCACCGCCAGTGCCGCGACTGCGGCCGCTGTCTTCAGGCTTGTCAACTTCGGCATGATATCTCCCCCCTTCAACCGGGATTTCCCATGTGCATTCCCTTCGTTCAGTGTGTCGACCATGGAGGGCAAATTCAACATCGGGTTTGCCGGCACGATCCGAGGCAACGGCATCATGGAGGCGGATGCCAGGTGCGCTCGCCCCGATTCGGGCAGGCGGACCGGGCAGACCGGTTTCCCTGCATGTCCGTCCGGGAACCGGTCGCATCCGGGTGTTGCTCACGGGAGCTTCCGGAAACCGCACCGCCCCCTGACGCGGCAGGCTGAAGCCTTGTGCATGGGATTGTCCTTGACCGGTCGCTGCGCCATCGGCGCTGTCAGGACCGTGTCACGAGGAAGGGGAGGATGAGGCAGACGGCGAGGAATCGCATGAGTTGGTGGCCGGCGACGAAGGCCGGGTCGAGGCCCAGGGAAAGGGCGAGGACCGTCATCATCTCGACACCGCCCGGAGCGTAGGCGAGCAGCACCTGCAGGAAGGGAAACGACGTGATGCGAGCAACCGCCCAGGCCAGCGTTCCCGTGATGGCCAGGGCGAGAATCACGCTCCCCAGCCCGGCTCTGACGCTTTCGAGCAGGTAGCGTGGCGATGTGTCACGGAAACGTGAGCCGATCGCCGCACCGCTGACAACCAGTGCCGGGAGCATGAGTTCGAGGGGCAGGGATCCGTGATCGAACCAGCCGGTCAGCGACAGGCCGGCCGACAGGCACATCGGGGCGAAGAATGCCGGTGCCGGGAACCGCAGTCTGCGCGCCAGCGGAAACACGGCGTACCCGGCGGCGACAAGGCCAAGGGCCAGCGGCCACGAAAGGAAAGGAGCATCGCCTGATGCCCGCAGCGGTCCGCTGTCATGGATGATCGCAAAGAGTCCCGGCACCACCAGAAGCATGGTGGACAGACGCAGGATCTGAAGAATGGCGACACGCCGGCTGTCGGCGCCGGTCTCGATGGCATGAAGGATGACGAAACTCATGGCGCCGGGCATGGCGCACATCCTTGCGGTCTTGTGGTCGATGCCGTGCAGGCGATGAAGCCAGGCGGGTATGACGGCGAGCATGATCGCGATACCGATGACGAGCCCGACGACAGACACCGGCCATTCCGGCATTGCTTCGAGTGTGCGCCGATCCACCGTGGTGCCGATCATGGTGCCGAGAACGGCAAAGGCACCGTCGCGCAGCGGCGCCGGCATGGTCACGGGAACGCGAAGGACAGCAGCCGCGGCAACGGCGATCATGGGCCCGGCCAGCCATCCAGCCGGGACGCCTGAGGCGCCGCAGAGAACGCCGCCACATGCGGCGATCGTCAAGGTCAGGGCGCATTCGCGGAGCCGGGTTGTCGTCATGCCCGAGTCCTGGGGCCGCCGCTGACCACCAGAGCGACGCCGGCAACGGCGAGCGACATGCCAGCGAGGGCCACCATGTTCATGGTTTCGCCGAGTACCAGCCACGCGATGAGAGCGGTGACGGGTGGCACGAGGAAAAAGAGACTCGTGATGCGCGAGGCCTCGTGACGCCTGATCATGAGAGTGAGAAGCATGACCGACACGAGGGACAGCAGAACGGCGACCCACATCAGTGCGGCGACGAACTGCTGGCTCCATGTCACTCGCCAGCCCTCCAGGGATGCCAGTGGCAGGAAGATGACGGTCGCGGTGATGAACTGGACAAGAAGGCCCGAAGAGACATCCAGCGCCGGACAGAACCGTTTCTGGTAGAGAGTACCCGTCGTGATGCCCAGCAGCGATCCCAGACAATAGATCATTCCGGCGACACTGCCCAGTCCCAGAGCGAGCTTGTGGTCGACGACCATGAGGACGCCGGCAACCCCGAGACCAAGGCCGAGCCACTGACGGTGCTGAAGGCGTTCGCCAAGCACGGGTCCGGCAAGCAGTGCGGTGAGAACGGGCTGCAGGGAGAGGACGAGGGCAGCGGTGCCGGCACCGACACCGGTCGACATCGCCATCCAGGCGCCACCGAAGTAGACGACCTGCATCATGATGCCCAGGGTAGCCAGATGGACCCACGCCCCGGGGCTTGCCGGCCAGGCCGGTCGCAGCACCGGGAGGAGGCAGAGCATCAGAACCGAGACCAGGAAGAATCTCAGGAACAGGAAGGTGGCCGGTCCCGCTTCCTCGAGCCCCGCCCTGGCGGCAATGAACCCGGTGCTCCACAGGAAAACGAAAAGTACCGGTCCGATTACGGAAAGATCGATGCGCTGCGTCAAGGGTCAGTGTCATCGACCGCGGGAAGGGAGGTCATCGAGGAGGAGCAGGGCAGGAGTGGCAACCTTCGCATAGCACATCGGGCACCTGGCGGCGACCCTGCCCCCTTGTTCCGCGGCAAGGAGGGGTTACGGTCGGTCCGGACGATCACGTGGGGAATGCGGTCAATGGCCGAGGAACAGCGGTTTGCCGGTGGGTGTCTGTGTGGTGGCGTGCGCTTCGTGGTCAACGCAAGCATGCGGCAGATCATTGCCTGTCACTGTGGTCAGTGTCGGAGATTTCACGGCAACGTCGCCGCCTACAGCGCATGTTCCCGGGAGAGTCTCGCCATCAGCGATACCGGGCTGCTTTCCTGGTACGACTCGTCACCCATGGCAAGACGGGGTTTCTGCATGAGGTGCGGGTCGAGTCTCTTCTGGAAGCCGGCCGCAGCAGGGTACGTTGCCGTGGCTGCCGGAGCACTGGATGATCCGCAGGACCTGAAGCTTGAACGGCACATCTTCACGGCCGACCGCCCTTCGTGGTACGCCATCACCGATGGTCTCGAAGAGTGTCCCGGATCCATGAGCCAGATGGCATCCGGAGCAGGATGATGGGGCTTGCCAGCCTTCCCATGTACGACCTTGAACCGCTGCGGGACGCCAACGATGCGTGGTGGCAAGCGCTGGCCCAGGCGTTTCGGGAACGGGGTCTTGACGATGTACCGGATCGTCTTGACAGGACTGATCGCCATGACCACTGGGCGTCCCGCGATCTCCTCCTCTCCCAGACCTGCGGCTGGCCCCTGGTGAACGCGTTTGCCGGTCACTTGCGGCTCCTGGCAACCCCCCGGCATGACGCGCCCTGTTGCCGGGGAAGCGACTACTGCAGCCTGATCCTGGTGCGTCACGAATCTCCCGTGGCCGAACTGGAGGATCTGCGGGGTCTGCGGGTGGCGGTCAACGGGGCCGATTCCCATTCGGGCTACAATGCCCTGCGAGCCACCATGGCTCCTCTTGCCTCCGCGGGGACCTTTTTTGGCGATGTCCGTGTTTCGGGGAGTCATCGCGACTCCGTGGCGATGGTCATGCAAGGCGCCGCCGACGTGTGCTCCGTCGACTGCGTTTCCCTTGCCCTCATGCAGGACACCATGCCCCATGCCACGGATGGCATCCGGGTTCTCGCCACCACCCGCAGCGCGCCGGCCCTTCCCTACGTCACCTCTCTGCACCGTGGTGACGATGAGGTGAGAGCTTTGCGCGAAGGCCTGTTGGCGGCCGCATCGGACCCGCGCCACGACGACGTGCGGCGACGCCTCCGCTTGAAGGGGTTCGCTGTCCTGCCGCGCGAGGCCTACGAACGGATCGATGCCTTTGTCGCCATGGCACGGGACTGCGGCTATCCCGAGGTCGCCTGATACGCCCCCTGGTCGCCCGCGCGCATGGTGCAACATGCACCTCTTTCGCGGACCGGCCGCCGGTGGCAGGCCCTGGTTCCGGCGGCGTTCACGCTTGCACTGGAGTGAGGTGTCAAACTATACAGGCGCCGCCAATCTGAACACGCTCGTTGGGGCTGAATTCTGTGAAACGCAAGAACGGATCTCCGGCGAAAGCCATCAAGCTGCCCAAGGGCTACAAACCCGGGGACACCGAACAGTTCATGAATGCGAGACAGCGCGAGTACTTCCGTCGCAAGCTGGTGTCGTGGCGAGCCAAGCTCCTCCACGACTCCTCGGAAACGATACGCCATCTCCAGGAAGACACGGTAGCCCAGTCGGACGTTGCCGACCGCGCCACGGCGGAGGTCGACCGGGCGTTCGAACTGCGTACGCGCGACAGGGAACGCAAGCTGATTTCCAAGATTGACGAAGCCTTGAGGCGCATCGAACAGGGTACCTACGGGTATTGTGAAGAGACGGGTGAGCCAATCGGTCTCAGGCGCCTCGAGGCCCGTCCCATCGCCACCTTCAGTCTTGAGGCACAGGAGCGCCATGAACGGCGTGAGCGTGTTCACCGGGACGATTGAGAGAGGATCACCGGTTGTTCGCATAATGTTCTTGCTTTGAGCGAACAAATGGCGTACATTCCCGATCAAGGTGCCATGATGGTGCCGTGGACAACGGCAAACCGGGAGTGAACGATGATGAGAAATGGCCCACAACTTCAGGTGGTGGAAGGAACCGGTATGGAGAGGAACAGGGCGCTCGAGGCAGCGGTCAGCCAGATCGACAAGGCCTTTGGCAAGGGTTCGATCATGCGTCTCGGGCAGGACGGCCAGTCCGTCGAGACGGAGGTGATTTCGACAGGGTCCGTCGGCCTTGACATTGCCCTGGGTATCGGCGGGCTGCCGCGGGGACGGATTGTCGAGATCTACGGACCGGAGAGTTCCGGGAAGACGACGCTTGCCCTGCACGCCGCCGCCGAGGCCCAGAAGGCCGGCGGAATCGCGACCTTCATCGATGCCGAACACGCCCTTGATCCGGCCTATGCGCGCAAGCTCGGGGTCAACACCGACGACCTCCTGATTTCGCAGCCCGACGCAGGAGAACAGGCCCTCGAGATCGCCGACACACTCGTGCGCTCGGGCGCAGTCGACGTGCTGGTTATCGACTCGGTGGCCGCCCTTGTTCCAAGGGCCGAACTCGAAGGGGAAATGGGCGATACCCATGTCGGGCTCCAGGCGCGCCTGATGAGCCAGGCCCTGCGCAAGCTGACGTCCACGATCTCCCGGTCCCGCTGCCTTGTGATCTTCATCAACCAGATCCGCATGAAGATCGGCGTCATGTTCGGCAGCCCCGAAACAACCACCGGCGGCAACGCCCTCAAGTTCTATGCCACCGTGCGTCTCGACATCCGCCGCATCGGCCAGATCAAGGACCGCGACCAGGTGGTCGGCAACCAGACGCGGGTCAAGGTGGTCAAGAACAAGATGGCGCCCCCCTTCAGGACCGTCGAGTTCGACATCATGTATGGTGAAGGCGTGTCCCGGTCCGGCGAAATCATCGATCTCGGCGTCGGCGCGGGGATCATCGAAAAGTCCGGATCGTGGTATTCCTACAACGACCAGCGTATCGGACAGGGACGCGAGAACGCCAAGATGTTCCTGCGCGACAATCCCGACATTGCCGGCGCCATCGAGCACGGGGTGCGGGCGAAGGCGGGACTTGTCGACGAGGACTCGCCTGCCACAGGGCGTGACGTGTCGGGCGGCGCGTCCTAAGAACCGGCGCCGAAGACGACGGCAGGCAGGTGATGACCAGCGTCAGCGAGGTCCGTTCCACGTTCCTCGAATTCTTCACGGAACACGATCATGTCGCCGTGCGGTCGAGCCCGCTCGTGCCGCACAACGACCCGACGCTGCTCTTCACCACTGCCGGCATGGTGCAGTTCAAGAACCTCTTCACCGGAGTCGAGAAGCGACCCTACAGCCGCGCCACCACGGCGCAGAAGTGCCTGCGCGCCGGTGGCAAGCACAACGACCTTGACGTTGTCGGTTTCACGGCCCGTCATCACACGTTCTTCGAGATGCTGGGCAACTTCTCGTTCGGGGACTACTTCAAGGAACACGCGATCGAACTCGCCTGGAACCTCGTGACCGGGGTCTTCGGACTTCCCCCCGACCGCCTTCTCATCACGGTGCATTCCTCAGACGAGGAGGCCGCCTCCCTGTGGCGGCGTGTCGCGGGGCTTGGTGACGACAGGATCATTCGCATTTCGACATCGGACAACTTCTGGTCGATGGGCGATATCGGACCCTGCGGTCCCTGTTCGGAGATCTTCATTGATCAGGGCCCCGAGCTCGAGGGTGGGCCGCCCGGCAGTGCGGACGGGGATGGTGACCGCTTTCTCGAATTCTGGAACCTGGTGTTCATGCAGTACGAGCAGGTGAGCGCCGACGAGCGAATCGATCTGCCGAAGCCCTCGGTCGACACCGGCATGGGTCTCGAGCGCATGGCGGCCATCCTGCAGGGTGTGAAGAGCAATTTCGACACTGATCTCTTCACTGCCCTGATCACTGCCTGCGAGGACTGTGTCGGCGTGTCTGCCGCAAGGGAAACGCGACCCTCGTTCAATGTCATCGCCGATCACCTGCGGGCCTCGTCGTTCCTCATGGCCGATGGTGTGCTTCCTTCCAACGAGGGACGTGGCTACGTCCTGCGCCGGATCATGCGCCGCGCCATGCGCCACGTGCACATCCTGGGCGCGCGGGATCCCGTCATGCATCGTCTGGTGCCCGTTCTGGTGGCGGAAATGGGTCAGGCGTTTCCGGAACTCGTCCGCGCTCAGGCGCTGGTTGCCGAGACGCTGCGCCACGAGGAAGAGCGCTTCCGGACCATGCTGGAGAGGGGAACGCGGCTGCTCGCTGACGAGACCGCGAAGCTTCCAGGCGGCGTGCCGCTCCCGGGAGAAATCGCCTTCCGACTCCATGACACCTTTGGTTTCCCCCTTGATCTCACCGAGGACGCCCTGCGCCGCGAGGGCCGTACGGTCGATCGCCAGGGTTTCGATGACGCGATGGCGGAGCAGCGGGCGAAGGCCCGAGAGGCCTGGGAAGGGACCGGCGATACGGCGGACGGGCCCTTCTGGTACGCCCTCTTCGAACGGTGCGGCGCCACGGAGTTTCTCGGCTACACCACCGAGTCCGCCGAGGCGGAGGTCGTCGCTCTCGTTGCCGGCAGTACCGAGGTCGGCAGCGCCGGTCCCGGCGATGACGTCGGCATCGTGCTGAATCAGTCGCCCTTCTACGCCGAATCGGGAGGACAGATCGGCGATCAGGGTTGCCTTGCGGGGCCTGGGGTCAGCGCCACCATCACGGACACCCAAAAGCGCATTGGCGACATGCATCTCCACCTGGCGCACATCGATGAAGGACGCCTGTCGCCAGGCGATCATGTGACTCTCACCATTGACGGTGACCGGCGCGGCCGGTTGCGTGCCTCCCACTCGGCAACCCACCTGCTGCACGAGGCCCTGAGACGCCACCTCGGCGATCATGTCACCCAGAAGGGTTCGCTCGTTGCCCCCGACAGGCTGCGCTTCGACATCAGCCATCCGTCGGCGCTTGGCGAGGACTCGCTGAGGGCGGTCGAGGGCGAGGTGAATCGCATGGTCCGGGCGAATGGCGAGGTCACCACCCGGCTGATGACTCCCGACGAAGCCACGCGCGCCGGCGCCCTGGCACTCTTTGGCGAACGCTACGGTGACGAGGTGAGGGTCGTTTCCATGGGCGAGGGGGGCTGGTCGACGGAACTGTGCGGCGGCACCCATGTCGTGCGCACCGGTGATATCGGCGTCTTCAGGATCGTCTCCGAGAGTGCCGTGGCATCCGGAGTGCGCCGCATCGAGGCGCTCACGGGCAGGTCGGCGCTTGACTACCTCGGTGAGCAGGACCGGCGCCTGCGCCGCCTGGCGCAACAGTTGAAGACAACCCCGGCGGACGTCGAGGAACGTGTCCGCCAGCTCGTGGCCGACCGTCGGACCCTGGAAAGGGACGTTGCTGCCCTGCGCCGGAAGGCGGCCGCCGCCGGAGAGACACGACCGGCGCTTCCGGAAGTGCGCGAGATTGCCGGTGTGACCGTGGTCGGACGCACCCTTGAGGGTGTGCCGGGCAGAGAACTCAGGAGCATGGCAGACGGGATCAAGCAGCAGGTCGGCACCGGTATCGTCATCCTGGTGGCGACCGACAACGGCAAGGCCGCCATCGTCGCGGGCGTCACCGATGATCTGACTGAACGTTTCAATGCCATCGATCTGGTCAGGGCCGGGGTCGAGGTGCTGGGCGGAAAGGGTGGCGGCGGCCGGCCGGACATGGCGCAGGGCGGAGGTCCCGACGCCTCCAGGGCGGCGGAGGCTCTGCGGAGTATCGAAGAGGTCATCGCTGGCTGAGGTGCGGCTGCCTGCGATCGTCGGGCACCGGCCTTGAGGTGCTGTGAGGTCAGGGGATATCGTCGGCGAGCCCGCGGGGAATCCTCTTCTCCTGGTCGTAGAAGGGCAATGCCACGATCGTCGCTCCGGCACGGGCCCCATCAGGCGTATCGACCGTGACAGTGCGCCCCACCCAGTCTTCGGCCTTCCTGAAGCGCACGAAGGCGATGCCTGATTCCAGGTAGGGAGACCAGGCGCCCGCCGTCACCGTGCCGACCTGCCTGTCTTCGTGGCGGACACGTGATCCGGCGATGGGCGTGATGCCGGATGCCACCATGCCGAAGAAGCGTGGCTCGCGGGGCGCCGCTTGCAGCGCGGCCCTGCCGATGAAATCGGCCTCGCTGTCAAGGTCCACGAAGCGGCCCAATCCGGCATCGAAGGGCGTCATCGATGAGTCTATGTCGGTTCCGTTATCCATGATGGCTGCCTCCATGCGCCTCACGCCCATGCTCTCCAGGCTGGCGAACACCAGGCCGCAGGGAGTACCCCTTTCGAGAATCAGGTTGAAGAGCTTCGCTCCGTCGAAGTCCCGGGACAGGGGATAGAGTTCAAATCCCAGTTCTCCTGTCCAGCCGGTGCGGGAAACGAGGAAGGGATGACGGTCTATTGTCGTCCGGTGCACGGAGAAGTACGTGAAGGGGGCCTCCGGCATGGTGTCCAGAATGGCCGGCATGACATCGAGCGCTTTCGGTCCCTGTATCTGCAACACCCAGGAGTCGGGATCGGTGATGGCAACATCAAGACCACCGGCGTGGGCCTCGAGCCAGGGAAGGAACTCGCCATCGGCGAGAACGTACCAGAAACGATCCTCGCCCAGTTTCATGAGAATGCCATCCATCAGGATGCCGCCCTCATGGTTGCAGGCGATGGCGTAGGTGGCGCGACCCTCACGCAGCTTCGAGACGTCACGGCAGAACACCTTCGAGAAGAGGGCCCGTGCGTCCGGACCGGCTATCTCGATGGGGTGTTCCGGTACATCAAACAGGGCCACTCCTCTTCTCAGGTGCCAATAGTCGTCGACCGGATCATTGGTCGCGCCGAGAGCGTAGAACCGACGGCTGTAGACTCCCATGAGGATGTCGTCAGTGAGATAGGCAGGACTCCACGGAGACAAGGCAAACCGCTTCGTGCTGATCCTCACCGTGTCATGCGACATGGCATAGATGCTGGCACCATCGTTCATGATCGTCTCCGGCGCTGGTATCCGAAGGCGGACCCTATACCCCCGGGCCCGATCGAGTCCACCTGGAGATCGACCTTGCCGGGCTGACCTGACGCCCTACAATCACGTCCATGTTCTCGTTCCAGAAACTTGCGGTCTTTGCCGTCATTCTCGCGGTCCTCTGGCTCGGCTTCCGTTTCGTCCGCAACCTCGAACGCCAGCAGAAGGAACGCGAGCGCACGGGGCGCAGGAGAAGAAAATGGTTCGGGTTCGGTCCGCGGTCGGCCGGTGAGGTTGAGATGCAGTCCTGTCCGGCGTGCCGCAACTGGGTGGCGGTGGGCGGCCACTGCGGCCGCAGTGACTGCCCCTGGCCGCTTGACCGCCGCACATCCGCTTCATAGGTTTCCTCCATCTCATTCTCCGGGGAGTTTGACCAGCAATGGGCACGACAGGCCGTGGTCTGCCGTTTCAGAACCTGATTCTCGAACTCCAGAACTACTGGGCAGGCAAGGGCTGCGTCATCCTGCAGCCCTATGACATGGAGATGGGTGCCGGGACCTTTCACTGGGCTACGACGCTGAGGAGTCTCGGACCGCAACCCTGGAAGGCGGCCTATGTCCAGCCGTCGAGGCGTCCTGCCGACGGGCGGTTCGGTGACAATCCCAATCGCCTGCAGCAGCACTATCAGTTCCAGGTGCTGATGAAACCTTCTCCGGCGGATTTCCAGGATCTCTACCTGGGCAGCCTTGAGGCGATCGGCATTGACTTTCTCGACCACGACATCCGCTTCGTGGAGGACGACTGGGAGAGCCCGACCCTCGGCGCCTGGGGCCTTGGCTGGGAGGTCTGGTGCGATGGCATGGAAATCACCCAGTTCACCTACTTCCAGCAGGTCGGTGGCCTTGATTGCCGACCAGTTCCTGGAGAACTCACCTACGGCCTCGAGCGCCTGGCGATGTATCTCCAGGGAGTCGATCACTTCCGTGACATCGACTGGAACGGCGATGGCGTCACCTATGGTGACGTTCACCTGAGATCCGAGAGGGAACAGTCCCGTTACAATTTCGAGATGGCGGACGCGGCCATGCTGCGCCGGCACTTCGACGATGCCGAGTCCTCCTGCATGCGTCTTGTCGAGGCGGGAGTGGCCCTTCCGGCCTACGATCAGTGCATCCACGCCAGCCACACCTTCAACATGCTCGATGCCCGGGGCGTCATCAGCGTCACCGAACGCGCCGCCTTCATCGGCCGTGTACGCGGTCTTGCGAGAGCCTGTGCGGCGGCATGGCTCGGGAATCCGGAGCCTTCCTGAACCGTGGCAGACTTTCTTCTCGAAATCCTCTCCGAGGAAATTCCCGCGTCGATGCAGCGGGGCGCGGTGGAGCGCTTCGGCAACCTCCTGGAGCAGCGTCTTGCCGAGGAGGACATCAAGGCCTCGTCGAGGCGCGTCCATGTATCGCCGCGGCGCATGGTCGTCCATCTCGAAGGGTTGCCGGAGTGTCAGCCGTCATTCGAGACGGAACGCAAGGGTCCGCGGATCGGCGCCCCGACCCGGGCGGTCGAGGGCTTCGCCCGGTCGGCTGGGGTCGGGACCAAGGACCTTGTTCGCCGGACAACCTCGAAGGGCGAGTTCTGGTTTGCGGTCTCACGCAAGGGAGGGCAGACGACGGCAGGGGTGCTGACGCGGGTCGTCCCCGAGGCGATGACCGCCCTTGGGTGGCCGAAATCCATGCGCTGGGCTGACGGCGAGACACGCTGGGTCCGCCCCGTGGTCTCAATTCTCGCCCTCCTTGACGGGGACGTCGTGCCCTTCCGCTTCGCTGGTTGCGAGTCGGGTGCCATGACCCGGGGACATCGATTCCTTCATCCCGCACCCTTCGAGGTCTGCAACTACGTCGACTACTGTGCCAAGCTGCGTGATGCCTGTGTCGTTCCGGATCACGACGAGCGGCGGCGGCTCGTCGAGGAAGGGGCCCGGGCCGTCGCCGACCATCTCGGCCTCGTGACCGACGCACCGGCGGGTCTCATGGACGAACTCGCCGGTCTGGTCGAGTGGCCGGTGGTCATGGCCGGCGTCTTCGATGAAGAATACATGGAGGTCCCGGAGGATCTGCTGACCACGGAGATGGTTCGCCACCAGCGGTACATGCCCCTGCGTACGCCTTCCGGCGACCTGGCGCCGGGATTCCTGTTTGTCGCCAACCTGCAGGGCCGCGACGGCGGCCGGTCGATCAGGACCGGAAACGAGAGGGTTCTGGCGGCCCGCCTGGCCGACGGCCGGCATTTCTGGGACCGCGACCTTCGGGTGAGTCTCGAGAGCCGGATCAGCAGCCTTGCCACCGTGGTGTTTCACGCTCGGCTGGGCACTCTCGAGGAACGGGCCCACCGCCTCAGGTCCCTGGCCAGATGGCTGGCCCCGGCGATTCCCGGGTGCGACCCTGAACAGGCAGGCCGGGCAGCATGGCTCGCCAAGGCGGACCTGGTCAGCGATACCGTGGGAGAGTTTCCCGAACTGCAGGGGATCATGGGAGGTCATCTCGCCCGTGCAGCCGGGGAGCCCAGCGAAATCGCGCTTGCCATCTCGGAACACTATCGGCCAGCCGGACCCTCCGATCCCTGTCCTTCGGCACCGGTCAGCGTGGCCGTGGCCATGGCCGAGAGACTCGACACGCTTGCCGGTTTCTTCGGCATCGGCGAGAGACCGTCCGGCTCGCGCGATCCCCTTGCCCTGCGCCGTGCTGCGCTCGGTGTCGTGCGCCTCATCCTCGAAAACGGGCTGCGCATCGATCTTCTGCAGGCCCTGCAGGCAGCGGGGAAAGGCTACGGGCGCGATGTCTCCGGCGAAGTCCTTGAGTTTGTGGCCGATCGCCTGAAGGTTCACCTGCGTGAACGCCAGCTGGGACATCACCTGATCGATGCGGTGTTCTCCGGCACCCGGGACAGCGACCTCGTGCGCCTCGTGCGGCGAATCGAGGCCCTCGACTCATTCCTTGCATCGCCCGACGGCGGCGACCTTCTCGAGGCCTATCGGCGCACTGCTAACATCCTGCGTATCGAGGAGGCGAAGGACGGGTGCATCTTCACCGGAGACATCAGCAGGAAACTGCTGGCGGAGGAGGCCGAGCGGGCGGTCGCGGCGGCTCTTGAGACGGCGGATGCGGCCATGGCCGATACCCTCGCTGCCGAGGACTTTGCCGGTGCGATGGCGGCACTCGCATCACTGAGGCCACCCCTGGGTGACTTTTTCGATTCGGTCACCGTCAACACCGATGACTCCTCCCTGCGGGAGAACCGTCTCAATCTGCTTGGGCACATCCGTGCATCCATGGATCGTGTTGCAGATTTTTCAAGGATCGGGAGCTGAATGACCGTGTCCTGGGTCTACTCCTTCGGTCCTCGAGGAGCCGAAGGCGCGGCCTCGATGCGCACCCTGCTCGGCGGCAAGGGTGCCAGTCTCGCGGAAATGGCGGCTCTCGGGCTCCCCGTGCCGCCCGGTTTCACGATCACCACCGA
The DNA here is from genome assembly GCA_964291265.2 of Alphaproteobacteria bacterium. Taxonomy (GTDB): domain Bacteria; phylum Pseudomonadota; class Alphaproteobacteria; order SP197; family SP197; genus SP197. The sequence continues at coordinate 3,724,471 of OZ219747.1, read as the reverse complement.
GGCCTGTGCGGCATTTCTCGCCGATGGCGCCCTCGATCTTTCCGGGAATGTCGCCCGGCAGGCGAGGGAGGCGCTTCAGGATATCGAGGAGCAGATGGGGCGGGGCTTTGGCAGTGCATGCGATCCCCTGCTGGTGTCCGTGCGCTCGGGTGCACCGGCCTCGATGCCCGGCATGATGGACACGGTTCTCAATCTCGGGCTCAACGACACCACCGTGGAGGGCCTCGCAAGGGCCAGCGGCAGTGACCGCTTCGCCTGGGACAGCTACCGCCGGTTCATCCAGATGTACTGCGGAGTCGTTCTGGGTCTCGATCACGGAGATTTCGAGGACATTCTGGATGAGGTCAAGGGTGAGGAGGGAATCAGCGAGGACTCGGGCCTCACTGCCGCTTCCCTGAGGGAGGTCGTCGCGCGGTTCCGCCATCATGCGCAGTCACGTCTTGATGAGCCGTTCCCCGAGGATCCCTTCGAGCAGCTGTGGGGCGCCGTGCGTGCCGTGTTCCGGTCGTGGAACAACCGGCGGGCAATCGATTACCGGAGAATTCACGGTATTCCCGACACCCCCGGAACGGCTGTCAACGTTCAGGCGATGGTCTTCGGCAACATGGGCGAGGATTGTGCCACCGGTGTCGCGTTCACGCGCCATCCCGACACCGGTGTGCGATCACTGTTCGGAGAGTATCTCGTCAATGCCCAGGGCGAGGATGTCGTGGCCGGCTTGCGTACACCCTGGCCGATCGCATCTGCAGGCGACGGCACGTCGCTTGAGGAGAGGATGCCGGACGCCTGGGGCGAACTGGTAGCCGTGATGGATCGCCTGGAGCAGCACTTTCGCGAGATGCAGGATGTCGAGTTCACCATCGAGCGCCACCGTCTCTTCATGCTCCAGACACGCAACGCCAAGCGCAGTGTCCAGGCGGGGCTGAAGATCGCTGTCGACATGGCCACGGAAGGGCTCATCACACGCCGGGAAGCGCTGATGAGGATCGATCCCCGTGACCTCGATCGTCTGCTTCACCCGGTTCCTGATCCTCGCGCTCCGCGTCGGGTGATCGCCCGTGGTCTGCCCGGTTCGCCCGGAGCCGCCTCGGGCATGGCGGTCTTCCACGCCGATGACGCCCAGGGGCTCGGAGCCGAGGGCAGGGCCGTCATCCTGATTCGTCCCGAAACCAGTCCGGAGGATATCCACGGCATGCACGCTGCCCGCGGCATCCTGACCCGCCATGGTGGCCAGACTTCCCACGCCGCACTGGTGGCTCGGGGCATGGGACGTCCCTGCGTGACCGGAGCCGGGGAAATCCGGGTCGACCCCGCGAATGATCTTCTGGTGGCCGGCAGCGTGACGATCAGGAGGGGCGACATCATCACCATCGACGGGTCCACCGGTGAGGTGATTGCCGGCGAGATACCGACCCGGCAGCCGGAGCAGTCAGGGGAGTTCGAGATCTTCATGGAGTGGGCCGACGAGGCAAGGACCCTGGGTGTGAGGGCCAATGCCGAGACACCGGCCGACGCCGCAAGGGCGCGGGAGTTCGGCGCCGACGGTATCGGTCTCTGCCGGACGGAGCACATGTTCTTCGAGGACGGGCGCATCATCGCCATGCGCGAGATGATCATGGCGGAGGACGTCGAGGGCCGGCGCCGCCCCCTCGAGAGGATCCTTCCCATGCAGCGGGCGGACCTTGTCGAATTGTTCCGCACGATGGCAGGCCTTCCCGTGACGGTGCGCCTTCTCGATCCGCCATTGCACGAGTTCCTGCCGACCGGTCTGCGGGAACTGGAGGAACTGGCACGCCATACCGGGACCGATGTCGAGCATGTGCGACTGCGCGTCGCTTCGCTGCGGGAACTCAACCCCATGCTCGGACATCGCGGGTGCCGGCTCGGGATCTCCCATCCGGAAATCTACGAGATGCAGACCCGCGCCATTCTCGAGGCGGCTCTCATGGCCGAACACGCCGAAGGTCAGCCGGTGCATCTCGAAGTCATGGTGCCGCTGGTCGCGACAGGCCAAGAACTTGCCGTCATCCGCCAGTCGATCGACGTCGTGGCGGCCGCTGTCGCGGCAGAGACCGGGAAGCGTCCGCACTACCAGGTGGGAACCATGATCGAGTTGCCTCGCGCCGCCCTGCAGGCCGGCGACATTGCTCGCTCGGCCGACTTCTTCAGTTTCGGCACCAATGACCTGACGCAGACCGTGTTCGGCATCAGTCGCGATGACTCGAGCCGCTTCATCGAACGCTACCTTGAGGAAGACATCCTCGCCGAGGATCCTTTCGTCACTCTCGATACCGAGGGTGTCGGGGAATTCGTGGCACTGGCCAGCGCCAGGGGAAGGCGCACACGCAGTGACCTCGGACTGGGCATCTGTGGCGAGCACGGTGGTGACCCCGCCTCGATCGCCTTCTTTCATCGGACGGGTCTCGACTACGTGTCGTGTTCTCCCTACCGGATTCCCATCGCCCGCCTGGCAGCGGCCCAGGCGGCCATACTGGAGCAGGACTCACCATGAAGTACCAGGCACTGTCCTTCGATTGCTACGGCACGCTGATCGACTGGGAGCGCGGAATCGCGGAATGGCTGGGCGCCTGGGCCCGGCTGAATGGTCTTGATGTTCCGGAAGAGGAGCTCGTCAGTCGGTTGTTCGATGCGCAGATCGTCGAACAAGGACACGAGACGTTCCTTTCCTATCGCAGCGTTCTCTCCCGCTCCCTCGCGCGTCTCTCCGAATCCTGCGGCATTCCAACCGACGAAGGGTCCTGCGCCCGATTTGCGGAGAGCGTGGGTGCCTGGCCGGCCTTCGAAGACTCAGCGCGCTCTCTCGAGGCTCTGGCGCGCGAGGGGCGGATCCTGTGCGTGGTCTCCAACGTCGACCGTGATCTCTTTGCCGGCAGCGCGGCACGGCTCGAGCGGGAGTTCGACATTCTCATCACCGCTGATGACGTCAAGGGCTACAAGCCCGGTCCGCGTCACTTCGATACCCTTCTTGCCGACCTCGCGCGGCGAGGGCTCGGTGAGGATGACCTGCTTCACGTCGCTCACAGCCGATTCCATGACATTCAACCGGCCAACGTTCGTGGCTGGACGAGTTGCCGGGTGGCACGCCATGGCGACAAGTGGGCGCCTCAGGGGGTCAACGGCATCGAGGGAACGTACTCGGTTCAGCACATGAAGGATGTCGTTGACCTTCTGGAACGCATCGATCCGGCGTGACAGACCGCCAACACGGACTTCGTGGACCTGGCGCGATGGCCCGACCAGAGCACGCGATCCGGGGTTGCGGATCAGTCGGCGGAAACCGATTCTTGCGGAAACCACCCAGGTTGTTCGGCGTTGAGGACTGTCGTGCCGGCGCGAATCTCCCCGTCACCGACATCCTCGAGCCGGTCCATGCGGACAAGGGCGATGCCGGTGGCGCCCCGACTGCTTCGCATCTCGCCGATCTCGGTCTTGCCCGCGGTGATCAGGGTTCCCGGTTCCGGCAGGTTTCCACCGTTGGTCGCGCTGACCCGGTAGAGGCGCTTTCTCACGGTCCCGCGGTACCGGGTGCGCGCCGTCAGTTCCTGCCCGACATAGCAGCCCTTGGTGAAATCAATGGCATTGAGATGATCGAAGTTGCTCTCGAGGGCAAAGGACTTTCCGATGAGTATGTCCAGGGTGGCCTCACCGACCGAAAGGTCAAGGCGTTGCGATTCGTAGGCGTCCTGCGATCTGCCGACGACTTCCGCGAACACCGGCCTGTCGACGGGATGAATGACGCGTACGCCAAGCGCCGCCAGCCTGGGATCGATCATGATGATGGAGCCGTCTGCCAGACGTGCATTGCCCGGGCAGGGAACGAGGCGGGCGATGCTGGCCGCCTTGTCACCGATGAGGGCGCTCACATCCCAGTCTTCCGAAACATCGCGGACGTGCACCTTGGCCCGCAGCCGGTAGAAGTCGAGGCGCTCGAGAAGCGCGTCAATGCGGTCCCGTCTCGTGTCGAGGAGGAGGCCGCCGTCGTCATCCTCGGCAACGAAGAAGTCGAAGAGAAACTTGCCCTGGGGTGTCAGCAGGGCGGCATAGATCGCCCGCGCCCGGTCCACCTGGCCGATATCGTTGGTGATGATCCCCTGGAGGAAGGTGCGCGCGTCCGGGCCGTCGATGGCGAGAACGCCACGCCCCTCGAGCGCGACACGCGATGTCTCCATCATCCCGGCAACCTCCCCATCCTGAAACGGGACAAGGATGGCGATGACGCAGCCTCGCGGCAAGTCCCCCAGGGGCCGTGGGTGGATTCCCGGGGAGGATCCCAACCGGTTGCGGGCGGTTCCATGTCCTGCCCGTTCTCCCCTGGTGGCCGATGAAGATCCTCCTTCTCGACGATTCCTTCGCCTTTGACGGTTACACGCCGCGCAACGACCCCATGGGTGGTGTGCAGAAGGGCCTGGTCTTTCTCGCCGAGGCCCTGGCCAGCCGCGATCACGAGGTGACGGTGATGAACCGTTGCCATGGCGCCCGTACCGTTCGGGGCGTGTTCTGGCAGAACATCGATGACGGGGAGGCACCCGACGCCGATCTCGTCGTGGCGCTGAGGTACGCGCGGCTGCTGGAAAGGGTCCCGTCCGGACGGTGCCGGATGCTCTGGGTGGCCGACCAGCTGGACGACAGCGGAGTCGCGGCGCTGGTTTCCAGGGTCCATTCCTGCCGGATCGATCGCCTCGTCTTCATGGGGGATCACCACGTGTCGTCATGGAGTGGTGGTGAAGAAATGGTCGCGGTCGTGCGACCGGGCATTGCTCCGGCCTACCTTGCGCCCGAGCCCCCTCAGGGATACTGGCCGCCAAGGGCTGTCACGACGATGCATCCGCGCGGCGGCCTTGCCTGGCTCCTGGATCTCTGGGTCGACAAGATCCATCCCATGGTGGATGAAGCGGAGCTGCATGTCTTTTCCGGGCTGCTCGCCAGGGCAGCCTCTGGCAGGGTGGTGGAGGGTGACCTGGCATCGCTGTGGCGACGTATCGAGGGTCTTGGCGACGCCCGAGTGCTGGTCCGGCGGCCACTCCCGGATGCCGACATGGCACGGGAGTTTCGTCATGCCCGGGTCCACCTTCATCCCGGCTCGTTGCGCGAGGCCTACGTGGCGACGCTCGCCGAATCCCAGTCGGCCGGTTGTCCGGGCGTGGCCTTCAAGCAGGGAGCCGCCGTGGAGCGCATCAAGGACAGCAGGTCGGGTTTCCTGGTGCCCGATGACGCCGCCTTTGCCAACTGCGCCATCCTCTGCCTCAAGGAGGAACTCGTCTACCGCGGCCGTTCGAAGGACGCGGCCGGCCTGCAGCGGGACAGGTCCTGGGACGATGCGGCCTGCGAGCTCGAAGCTCTCCACGCCGCCGTGGCGGGTCGCTGACACCGCCCTCATCACGTCGACCCTTACGGGGTTGCCCGATCATCTCGCGGCACGTGACGGTGTCGAGCCGACTGTCGTCGGCTGCCGTGCCCTTCGCATGCCTGCGGAGGACACGAGCAGGCGTTCTCGACAAAACCACGCAAGAAGCACGGCATTGTCCTGTGTGCCCATTTCAGCGCCTCGGCCGTTCCCGTCACTCCCATGAGGAACAGACGACACACCAAGTTCAGGGGCGCTGCCGGCCATGGCGTGGAGAGCCTGCGCACCCCGGTTCCGTACGCTTCAGAGGTCCCGTACTCGGCCTTGCCACAACCGCCAACGGGCGGGAACACTGCGTTGCGCTGGCTCGGCGGCCGACCCGGGGCCTGAGCGGCGGACGGGCGTGTCGTCATCATGGGAGGATCAGCGGAACATGGTCTCAGCCACCCGCCATCGATGCGAACCCGCTTCCGGTCTGACCGGCGGCGAACAACTCGTAACTCTCGCGGAAGATGCGCCGTTCGTATCCGAATCACGGACCTGGATCATCATCCTCCCTGGCGAACTCGAGAGGGTCCGCTTGGCTGATGTTCCCTTCGTTCACGGACGGCTCCGCCGCTGTCAGGCACATGTCGGCATCCTCGATCAGGCGGCGGGTCTCACGGGCCAGGAAGTCCATGTAGCGCGCGTCATCGAGCGTGGACTTCGCCGTGTCCGGCAGAAGGAAACGCCGCATCTCCGCAGTGAAGTCGGCGGATCGGGCGATGCCGCCGGCCTTGGCCGCCGCAAGCCCCATCCAGGCTCGGTCGGCACGACGATCCACCATCTTGGCGTGCACGAGATCGGCGCGAATCGCCGTTCCATTGCCCACCATCCAGCGCATGTCCCAGACGTCCCGATAGCGTGGCCGGTTCCGCGTTGCCACCGATGCCGGGAACGCTACAAGCGTGTTTGCGAGGATCTCTTCCCGGCTCTGGACGTAGACGAGCATCTGAAAATCGCGCAACACGCCATAGTTCTGGGCTATCTCCCGCCACGCGCCCGTGTAGGTCGGTGCGTTGTCGACATCGAGCTTGATCTTCTGCTTCGGATGGCCGCGCCGGCCGGGCTCCGTCTCAACATCGATGCGCCATGTGGACACACCGACACCTCCGCAAGCACGGCCGGCGATAACGTTTCTTGGCAGCTTCACTTCGACCCCGAAGCCGACGCCGGCAAGCTCCTTCAGGAATGCAGCCAGGTGAGCCATCCATCCGCTCGGTGGTGAACTCCCGGCCGCCTGAGAAGTCCAGGTCCTCGCTCAGCCGGGGTGCGCCATGGCAGAGCCGGAGGGCTGTTCCGCCCTGAAACGCGAGTCCGTTGAGCCAGCCGCCGCGGTCGAGGACGCTCAGCAACTCGTAGTGCAGAAGTTCCTTCTCGACGATGACGCGCATCCCGGCGAGCGCCGGATCGCGAAGCGCAATCTCGGCCAGTTCCTGGAAAGCGTGTCTGACGCTCATGCCGTCTCTTCGCGCCGGGCGAGATACTCCTGCATCTCCTCGAGATCGACGAGATGAAGATTGCGTCCTACACGCCGAAGATCGCGCAGGGCCGCGGGCGCCGTGGCAAGCCGCAACGGCCGGTCCCTGCGGAGCGTGTTGTTCACGATGTCCGCGGCGCGGCGCTGCGTGTGCGTGAACTCGATCATCCCGTACGGCGTCTCGAATACTCCCTTGCGTCCAGTGGTCATGACCGTCAGGTAGGCTTGGGGAACCTGTGAGATGACGCCCCATTCGGACAGTGCGCATTCGAGGCTGAGATAGTTGTACTCGCCGCTGCGGATCGCACGCGCCACCTCCTCAAGAAGGTCGGCGCGACTGCGGCTCGACAGAGCGTTGACGAAAACCCCGTTCGCCGCCCGTTCCAGCAGGCCGCCCTGCACGAGCCGACGCAGGCTCTCGGAGAGCGTCTTGTCCGACCGGTGTGGGAACAGCTTCCGCAGGTCAGCGAGCGTAAACACGATCCGTCCGCGCCGATCCCATTCGGCCAGCGTCTTGACAGCTTCGACGGCACGCATGACCCCTGTTCCAATCCGATTTTCCCTATTGGATATCGAATAATTGTCTATTTGATCAACTGTTGACATCCTCAAGCTGCCTGATCGCCATGGCCGGCTCTGCGACAACCCTGTCGTTGCCATCCCCATGGCCCTCGCCGGAAAGGCCGCCGACATGATCAAGTTGCACGACAACCAATCAGACCCTAATAGGTGGTGAGCAGTGATGCCGGAGTACATCATGGGTTCCGTTGCCGACAAGATCGCAAGAAAGCTGCTCCACTTCCGCGGGTCGAAGGTCGTCGATCTGGCGGCCTGGCGGGAGGGCAGGGAACTGGCGCTCGAAGAAGCAGTCGGCGACGGGGTTCTGGTCCCCGACAGGTTCGCCCACGTTGACCCGTGCTTCGCCCTGTACGCGTGGCCGCAGAACCTCGCCTCGCTCATGACGGATGTCATTTTCGAGATGAGCGAGGTGAGGGGGTTCGCCAAGGTCGTCACCGCCGCCACTGAGGAATACATGCCGTCCGGGCCGCCGATGAGCCCGTTGACGGTCAGCTATTTCTCGATGTGGTCGACCTTCGACCTGCGGTTCGGAAGCAGCCGGGAGACCATGGGGAGCTGCATCCTGAGGATCGCTCCCGAGTTCGATTATGCGCCCTGGCTGATCGAAGCCTTTGGGCGGATGCAGCGATCGAGGATGGGCTTCTACGTCCATTGCGGCAACGAGGGTGACGGAGCCCTGTTGCGCGAGGTCGGTACGCGTGAGACCATCTCCTGCATGGTGCCGTTCGGCTATGCCGGGCGCGAGGGGGAGATCTGGTTCGTGCGGGTGCTCCCACCGCCCCACGAGTTGTGCCCACGGCATGTCGTGTTCAACACGCCCTATGTCATCCAGGGCTGGCCCGAAAGCGCCTTCATCGACTATCTGGAGCGCGAGCTTGCGCGGATGACGGCGGGGAAGACGCCCCAGACCGACGATTTGCGCGGTCATCTGATGAAGTACGGCCCGGACCCCAACCACTGGAACGAGTACGTCTTCTGCGCATACACGGGTCATCGCAGTGAGGTGATCTTTCTGACCGGCATCCCGGATATCCGGGCCAGCCTCCCCCATGCCTCGCGCCATCGCTAGCCCGGTCATCGGGCATCTTTGGAGTCCCGGGAAGTCGTCCGTTGTCCGGCGCGTCGCGACGCCGAGGGTGAGCGCCTGAAGACCGTCTGTCTCGGCCGCGTGCCCGAGCACGGCAAGTGCACGCTGAAGGCGCAGCTGGCAAGCGAGGTTGCGCATATCAGGCGCAGGCGTCTGAGAGATCAGGATCAGCGCCATCGCCGCCGCCGACAACCGGACCTTCCTCTCTGGTCTTGAACCCGAAACCGAGGTGATCGACTTCTGGCATGCCTGCGAACATCTGCGCGTGGCGGCCGACCATGCAGCGGCGCCCCACTGGTTCGAGAAGTACCGCGAGATCCTGCGTCACGACCCCTGCGGCATTGACAGGGTGATCCGGGCGCTGCGCCACCTTCGCGACACCGCCAAGCCGGCGGGCCGAGCCGACATCGACAGGGAACTGGCCTTCTTCCGCAAGCATCGCCACCGCATGCGCTACCACGCACTGAAGCAACAGGGGATCGCCATCGGCTCGGGACTGGTCGAGGCAGCCAACAAGACCCTCGTCACACAGCGTATGAAGCGCTCCGGCATGCGCTGGCGCATCGTCGGCGGACAAGCTGTTCTCACCTTCCGCGCCCTCATCAAATCCGGCCGCTTCGTGAGCGCGTGAACAGCCATGATCGGGGCAGACGACGCACCAGCCAGCGACAACATCAACCCACATCACACCCCGGCGCTGGCCGCATGAGATGAAACAATGAAACTGACTTTCATACAGACATACTGAACTCACACCCGTGGCGTCCCGCCTTGCGGGCGCCAAACCCTTCCAGGTCACCACGCGGCCCTCAGCCGCTTCAGAGAAGAGCACTCAAGCTCCTGGGCGTGAAGCCGTAGTGTGCCCAGTCAGACGCCTCCGAGCTCCATCGCATGTCATTCATGTCAGGCACTTGCGCTTGATCGACGCTGGAACTTCGGCCCTCTCGTCGCCATCCCCATGGCCCTCGCCGGAAAGGCCGCCGACACAGTTGCACGACTACCAAGCAGACCTTAATAAATGGTGAGCAGTGACGCCGAAAGCACATCATGGGTTCCGTTGCCGACAAGATTGCAAGGAAGCTTCTCTCCGCCCGCGAATCGAAGGTCGTCGATCTGGCGGCCTGGCGGGAGGACAGGGACATGGTTTTCGAGATTTTCGGCAGGGGGGGGCCGATGCCGGCCAGGTTCGCGGACCTTGACCCGTGCCACGCCATCTACGTGTGGGCGCAGAACATCGCCTCGCGCATCACGGAGTTCATTTGCGAGATGAGAGAGGCGAGGGGCTTCGTCAGGATCGTCGCCGCCGCCGAGGAGGAATACATACCGTCCGGGCCGCCGATGAGCCCGTTGTCGGGCAGCTATTTCACGATGTGGACGATGTTCGACGTGCAGTTCGGAAGCAGCCGGGAGACCATAGGGACCTGCTTCCTGCGGGTCACTCCCGAGATCGGTTTCCCTTCCTGGCTGATCGATGTCGTCGAGCGGATGCAGCAGTCGAGGATGGGTTTCTACGTCCATTGCGGCAGCGATGGCGACGGAGTCCTGTTGCGCGAGGTCGGCACGCGGGAGACCGTCTCCTGCATGGTGGCCTCTGGCCATGTCGGCCGCGAGGGCGAGATCTGGTTCGTGCGCGTGCTCCCACCGCCCCACGAGTTGTGCCCACGGCATATCGTGTTCACCTCGCCCTATGTCATCCAGGGCTGGCCCGAAAGCGCCTTCATCGACTATCTGGAGCGCGAGCTTGCGCGGATGACGGCGAGGAAGACGCCCCGGACGGACGATTTGCACGGTTATCTGATGAAGTACGGCCCTGACCCCAACCACTGGAACGAGTACATCTTCTGCGCGTACACGGGCTATCGGCATGAGGCGGTCTTTTTGACCGGCATCCCGGATATCCGGGCCAGCCTCCCCCATGGCCGGCTCCATCGCTAGTCCGGTCATCGGGCATCCTTGGAGGTCCGGGAAGTCGTCCGTTGTCCGGCGCGTCGCTTCGACGCTGATCGGCGCCACGGGCGATTCATCGCATTCGATCGTGAAAGGGCTTGAAGGGCCCGATTGAACGCATGGGGAGACCGACAACAAGGCCCTGACACGAGTGTCGAGATCCGCGTCATCCCGGAGTATCCCGCCGCTCCATGCAGCCGTCGACAAGCCAGTGACGGCCCCGGCAGGCTCGCGGCATCAGATTCGCGACATCACCCCGGCAAGCGGGGAGACATGTCGAACAAGGGCTAACCGAGGCGCAGAGTCTCGCCCTGTCGGGCGAATCGGGCTTTGGGAACCCGGCGTTGAAGCGCCGCTTCGCGGCGGGCGAGGTCGTCATCTCCCAGACCCGGTGGATGATCCGTGATCATCAGTCTGGTGGCAGGCGCTTCCTGCACGAGGGGAGAGATGGCTTCCGGCGCACCGCCCACGATCAGCACACCGACGCCGGACGCGAAGTCGCGGAGCGCGTGTCCGTCGTCATGGTGCGTGATGCCGGCTGCCCAAGCGAGGGACCAGTCGTCGCCGTCGAAACGGTAGGCCGTTCCCGGCATCAAACCGCCGAGGACCAGGGTGGTGACCGCAATGCCCGACGCGAGCGCAACGGGGGCGCCTGGTTCGAGGTCATGAAAGGTGACGGTGGCGTTGAAGACATCGGGAGAGACGGGGAACACGGGATCGGACATCAGCCGCCGGAGTTCCGACCTGATGACTCCGCCGGTGCTGTAGAGGGTGAAGCGGTTGTTGGCAGAAAAGGCCGGAGCGAAGAAGGGAATGCCGATGGTGCGTACCACGGTAGGCCGGCTGAAGAAGACGTGTCCCTCCAGGGGATCCCTGCCAAGCAGTGACAGTCCGCATGTCCGCATGCCGGAGCCGGCATCGAGAATCAGCCACGTGTCGCCGGCCGCGATGGCGATACACGCCGAGTGACCGCCGAAAACACATCTCGCCGGTCCGTCCTGGGGAGCGGACCGCACCCCGTGGAAGGTCACCAGCGGTCCGTCTGACCGGTCATGTTCGGGTGAGTGCGCCAATGACTGAGTCGACGATGTCTTCGGCGCGGCCACGCAGTTCAGCCTCGTTCAGGGGCTGGATCGGATGGCGGACATACACCACGGCGGGGTCGAAGCCATGGAGGTCGCTCCAGGACGCAACGCCGGTCGCGAATTCCTCGGAAATCAGCGCCACCGCAGGTGTGCCCAAGCGATCGATATCCAGCATGTCCTGCAGACTGCACGACGTACAGGAACCTCAATCGGCAAGGCCTTCAACCACGGCATCGCACTCGGCGGCGATCCGGTCGATCACGACACCCGGCGCCGGCTTGGTGAAGGTCGGCTTGGCGTATCGGCCGGTGCGGATCCCGCGTTCGCCGAGAAGCTTCTCGAGGTGATCGAGAACGATGTCGCCTTGGCGCTTGCGAATGTCGAGCAGGCCGACGGTGAGACCGGCCAGGGACCGGTGCCCGGCCACGCGCTGGCGCACCGATGACTCACGGGCCGCCGTGGGGTCGAGAAGGATCGTTGTCAAGGCTCTACCTCCCTTGTGACGGGCTGGCTCCCCATGGGGCCACTCCCCCATCCCTGGATGATAGTGGAAAAGAGTCCGGCATGGCTACCGGCGCGTGCAAGGAGAAGATCGCCGGGTTCGAACATCGGCGTCCCTCCGTCAGGACCTGTCGTTGCGTCGTGGAGAGCCGCCTCGATCCGTGCCCGGTCCCAGCCCGATTCCCTGAACATGCGCCAGAACTCGCCGGCGATCACCAGCAGCACCCCGCTGCCGTGCCTGGACGAGCGAATCTGGCACATGGCCTCGAGCGACCGTGCAAGGCTGGCCACGAGATCCTCGGCCGTGCGTGCCGTCTCGTCATTCATGATCGAGGTTCCGCAGAACCCGAAGACCGTGACGGCTGAACGTCCCGCTTCGATTCCCCTGGAGGCAGCCAGGGTCTGCCAGGCCGGATCGCTCTCGTCCTCGGCAAAACACAGGCCGTGCTTGCCCGGGTGGCCCAGGGTCGAGCGGTCGACACCGCCTGGCCGGGCGCCGCCGACATTCATGGCGATGAGGACGAGTGCGCGGGCCATGGTGGCATTGGCGCGGGTACCGTGGCCGAGGGCGTTGAACCCGCTGTTGAGGCCGATTCGGCGAATGACGGGTCCGTTGACGATGACCGCGACACCTGCCCCCATGGTGGTCGAAAGCAGGCCCTGCCAGGCGAAGTCGCGATCAAGCGCCGCATCGAGGGCGGCCAGCACTGCAGGGAAGTACACCGGACGGCAGCCCGCCATGACCGCGTTGATGGCGGCCTTCTCCACCGTCAGTTCCGCCCCCGACGGCGGAATCGGCCCCAGGACGTGATCGTGCGCCAGAGTGCATTCGTTCAGCATCGCCAGTACGCGCGCCGGTGTCGGCGGGACCACGGGAAGACCGTCGGACCATCCCCGGATGTCCATGATCTCGAAGGGATCCTCCGGGAACCGCAGGGTGATGGTCGCGGCATCGAGCCCCGTTTCGCCATGGCGCGCCCGGAGTTCCTCCGCCCAGCCCGCCTCCTCGCTCAGGGACCCGCATCCTGGCCGCTCGTCCGGCAGATTGGGGCCGAGATCGTCAAGGGCGGCAATGGCGCACCACTCCCGCCTGGACCACCCGATCGCCCTTGACGTCTCCACGCCACCCGCGAAGCGGATCAGCGTCGGCACGATGGTGATGGCGAGGCGAAACGAGACCTCGAGGTGACGGTCGTCGCTAACCCGCAGTCCGCCGGGAAAGTCCGGATTGTCCTGCGAATAGACGGCGGCCAGGGCCCCGCGTGCCTCGAGATCCGCTGCCACCGGCGCGACCAGCCGGCAGGTCGGACAGTCCTCCCGGACAACCAGGACGAGACCGTCTTCGGGAATTTCACTCGACATGGCGTTTCCAGTTCGTGTTACGCTCTGCGGAAGGTGCACATCGCCCCGGGGAGGGAATCATGACCGATATCCAGCGTCTGCAACCAGGTGAACTCTACAGCGGAGCCGTCATTCATGGCGATACTGTCTGGCTTTCCGGCAAGGTGACCTCGGATGCCACCGGTGATGTCCAGGAGCAGACCCGGGATATCCTGGAACAGATCGACACCACACTCGATGCTTGCGGTACCTCGAGATCACGGCTTCTCTCGGTGCAGATCTGGCTTGCCGATATCGCTGACTGGCCGGCCATGAACGAGGTCTATACGGCGTGGATCGATCCCGACAACAAGCCGTGCCGCGCCACCGTCGAAGCAGCCCTGGCGCGTCCCGACCTGCTGGTGGAGATCATGTGCGTGGCGGCCCGGTAGGCCAGCGGCACGCCGTCGCGACGCCGTCGACGGAGAGCGGGGCTCCGGTCATGAACTTCCGGGCGGGGTCGGCGAGCCCGGACTCCGATGCGGTCATGACGATGGCGCCGTTGTCGCGCCGCAGGTCCGGGATCGCTGCCTGACTGCAGATGAAGCAGCCCTTGACGTTGATGTCCATGAGCCACGCGCTGGTCGCGTCACTCAGGGCCCCCGGACATGGATGCCGGCGATGTTGACGAGCACGTCAAGACCGTCCAGGTCGTCGATCGCGGCATGGACGACCCGGCGGCAGGCTGCAGCACTTCCAGGACCACGAGGCGCAGGAACCAGATTCCTGCCGCCTGGACCGGTGACGGCGATGCTGGCGCCCCCTTCCAGGAAGGCCCGCACCGTGGCGCGGCCGATGTTCCTCGTCGAACCGGTGACGAGAACGCGTTTTCCCTCCAAAGTCATGGCCATGCTTCCAGTTGCTGCCGCCAGGCGTCAAGTTCGCGAACGTACCACGCGGCGTTGTCCCGGATGGCGTCGATCTCGCGCGGGTCGAGCTCACGCAGTTTTCTGGCCGGAACCCCTCCCCACAGCTCGCCGCTCGGCACCACCTTGCCCGGCGCCACCAGGGCACCGGCAGCCACCTGGCTCCCGCGTTCGAGCCGGGCTCCGTCGAGCACGATGGCGCCCGAACCCACCAGGGTGTCGTCCTCGAGCGTGCAGGCGTGGAGATGGACCATGTGTCCGAGTGTCACGCCGCGGCCGATGAGGGTCGGGCGTTCAACCGATACGTGGATCACGCATCCGTCCTGGACGTTGGTGCCGGCGCCGATGCGCACGGGCCCGTCGTCACCGCGGATCACGGTGTTGAACCAGGCGCTGGCGTCTGCCTCCATCACCACGTCGCCGATGACCGCCGCGCCTGGAAGGACGAGGCTCCTGTCGTCGATGGTTGGCCAGACGCCCTGCCAGGGCATCACATGCGCCTGGGGAAAGACGCACATGCGGTAGCGATCCGTGACCGTCATGGATCCCCATGGGTCAGGGTGGCATGCCTGAAGCATGGTGGGCGCGGCTGGGTTCGAACCAGCGACCCCTGCCGTGTGAAGACAGTGCTCTTCCGCTGAGCTACGCGCCCTTCCGATGAACGGTGATACGGCGCGGCCGAAAGGGCTGTCAAGGCTGCCAGGACTGCCAGGATGTCCAGGAGGGAACCTCCGGCGGTGCGCCTACTGCAGTGCCGTGACGGTGGCGACGATGCGCCGGTCGTCACGAACGATGTCGGCGCCGCCCGGGCGCGGAACGACGGCGTAGCAGGCATCGGCGATGTGGAGCACACCCGCGAGACACAGCATGCCATCCTCGTCAAACCTGTATGTGCCGGCCTCCTCCGTGGCGAGGGACTCCGCCGAGTCACCCCGGCGTACCGTGACGGCATTGCCGGCGGCGTCGAACGAGGCGCTGTAGAATGGTTCACCGAAATGAAGCCGCAGTTCACCGGAGAGCGTACGCCCCGGAATGATGGCCTGCACGACCGCCGGTGAAAGCGTCGGGTGTCCCTTGGGAACCTGGAATGCCTCGATCACGATGTAGCGATTGACGATCTCGTCGCGGTGGTTGGTCTGGTACCAGAGGTCGCCGTCCTGCCAGACACCGAAACAGTCGGTGTCCTGCCCCCGGGTGAGACAAATGCCGTCCTCGACGATGTCCCATCCGCCGGACCAGGTCTGGCCGGTGTCGTTGCGTCCGGAGAATCCGCCGTCTTCGGCAAAGGCCTCGTCGTACCAGTGGAACAGTTGGGTATCCTTGTCGTAGGCATAGCCGAAGCGCCAGGTTCCGTTGTGGACCGTCAGCAGGTCGTCGCCTGTGATGGCCACGGCGCGTTCAGGAAGATCCTCGAGATTGCTGTCACCGAAGAGCTCCAGGGAAATCGGCCGTGCCACCAGCATGACGACGGTGCCCCCGATCCCCACTGCCGGGATCAGGAGAGCGCCGAAGATGTGCCACCTGCCCTGCAGGGCACCGCGGATTGACAGCACGAGACAGGCGATTGAGCAAATTCCGAAGGTAATGAGTACGAGTATTCCTATCCACATGCCGAGCCGCCTGTTTGCAGGGTTGAACGGGGCGATCATGCTGACTCCGGACCCGCATGGCAATGCGCCAGCGTGAAGACGCTTCCGTGATCATCGGAATCAGCGTGTCAGGGTGACTTCCACGCCGTGGACGCAGGTGCTTTCGCCCATGTCCGATTTGCGCGGAATGTGGAGGTGATTGATGTTGGCTCCGCCGGGTCCGGGCCACCTGCTCTTGTCGGCGAGCAGCACTCCCGACGGCACGCTGTCCGAAACGACCGCGACCAGGGTGAGCGAGCCGGCATCATTGGAGAGAGAGACCTTGTCACCGGTGCTGACATCACACGACCGGGCATCATCGGGGTGGATAGTGACCGTCGGTGAGCCGAGAAGTTCACCGATGCGCGGATCGTTGCCGTACGAGGAATTCATCAGCCAGCGGCCGGCGGGACTCAACAGGCGGAACCGGCCCTCTGCCGGCGGCGGATCTGCCGCGGCCTCGGGCACGCGCGGATGACCGTCGGCTTCGGCCCTGGAGCTCGCAATCTCCATCCTGCCTGACGGAGTCGCAAACCTGCCCTCGGGCCACAGCACCATCGGTTCATCGCTGGCTGCAACCCAGCCGCGTGACGTCAACTCGTCCCAGGACACTCCACTTCCCTCCAGCACCTCGTCGATCAGTTCCCGGTCGGTGTGGTGGAGTTCGGCGTCCGGCAGACCCATGGCCCGGGCGAGGCGGCGGAAGATCTCCTGGTTGGGCAGACTCTCGCCCATCGGTTCGGCACACCGGACCTGGGCGCCGAGAAGGAGATGGAAGTAGCTTGCATTCACGTCGTCGAATTCGAGGAAGGAGGCGGCCGGAAGCACGATGTCGGCGTAGCGGGATGTATCCGTCTCGAAGCAGTCGACGACCACCGTGAACAGGTCCTCGCGCATCAGCGCCCGGGTGAGCACCTGCTGTGCCGGATTGGAGGCGAGGGGATTGCAGTTCCAGACCACGTAGGCGCGGAAACGATCCGACGTTTCGAGTGCGGCGGGGACATCCATCTGGCTGATGGAGGGGCCGGCCTCCCCGGCTTCCGGCAAGGGAGGCGTGGCTCCCTTGCGGGCCATGATGTCGAGCGTGCTGTTGAGATAGAGAATCCCAGCGCCGGGTTTTGACATGTTGCCGGTCAGCGCGGGAAGCATGGCGCAGGCACGGAAGATGTTGCCGCCGCGGAACTGGCGCTGCAGTCCCTGGCCGAGCCACAGGAGGGACGGTCCCTTCGCGTAGAGATGCGCGGTCTCTTCGATGAGGCTGACGGGAACACCGGTCACGCGGGATGTCGATTCCGGATCTGCCGCTGCGATCGCCTCCTCGACCTCCTCGTAACCCTTGACGTGGTGCGTGATCCAGGCGTCATCGAGCAGACCGTCGCGGCGGGCAACGTGGCACAGGCCGAAGGCCAGTACGGCATCGCTGCCGGGATTGACCTGCAGATGGATATCGGCCTGGGAGGCCGTGAGGTGGCGCACCGGATCGATGACGACAATCCTGGCCGGGCCTTCCTTCAGCCAGTGCTTGTGGGCATGGGGCGCGCTGTGGGCCGGATTGGCGCCCCAGACGACGATACAGGCGCTGTCCCTGGCCGTTGCGGGATCGAAACCGTTGACGCTTGAACCCAGGACATAGCGAAGAGCCTGGTGTCCGGCGTTGTTGCAGATGGAATCGGGCATGGCCTCGGTGGCGCCGATGCGGTTGAAGAATCGTTCCGGAAAGGCGTTGGCAAGGGCCGAACAGGTGCCGGTGTAGTGCGTGTGGAGGATGGAGGCGGCGTCGCTTTCGGCAATGATGGTGTCGAGGCGTGTTGCGATGACGTCAAGCGCCTCCTCCCAGCTCACACGCTCGAAGAGACCCGAGCCCTTCGGTCCCGTCCGACGCAGGGGATGGAGGAGACGGGCTTCGGGATCGAGCCACACACCGTTGTAGGCAATGGCGCACTTGCCACACAGGCTCCCCCGGCTCACCGGATGTTCGGGATCGCCCAGAACCCGCGTGATCCTGCCGTGACGCCTGACCACGGCGATGCCACACCCGTCATAGCAGTCGCGGGGACAACTTGTCCGGATGATCTCGCGTTCGGTCATGAGCCTCCCGTCACGCCGTTCACCTCCATCTTCACCTCTTGCTGCAACCGTGACAAGGTCTCACTCGGGTACCGTGGACGGTCCGACGTCAACGATGTTGACCCGAGGCCGGTCCACACCGCCGGTTGGCCTGACCAGCATCGCGTCTTGACGATGACCGTGTGCAGGGTATCCACTGATGGCGGACGATGGAGGGAAGGACCTTGACCCGGAATTCCGTTGAGGTGCGGCCGCTCGGACCCGTGATCGGTGCGGAGATTCATGGCCTCGACCTGGCCGAAAGAATCGATTCATCCACGGGCGACCTGATTCACCGGACCCTGCTCGACCACCTTGTCGTGTTTCTCCCGGACCAGCGTATCGGCCCGGCCGAACATCTCGCCCTTGCGCGACATTTCGGTGACATTGAACCGCCCCATCCCGTGTTCGGCAATGTTGCGGGCCTGCCTGAAGTGACGGTCATCGAGCAGCACGGCGATGGCAGCCTCTACAACGATGTCTGGCACACTGACGTGACCTTTCGAGAATGCCCTGCCAAGGCCTCGATCCTGCATTGCCAGGTGACGCCACCGGAAGGAGGAGGTGACACGCTGTGGTCGAGTCTCCACGCCGCCTACGAGGCGCTGTCGCCGGTGGTTCGCGACATGATCGAGGAACTGACGGCGGTGCACGACTACTACATGTCGTTCGGATCCTCGGTTCTGGCCGGTGAGGGCGGGATCCGCAAACTTGCCCAGGACATCATAGAATTGCCGCCCGTGGAACATCCGGTGGTGCGCACTCACCCGGAAACCGGAAGGAAGGGACTGTTCGTCAATCGAACCTTCACCAAGGAGATCAAGGGCCTCGGGGGAATCGAGAGCGACCATATCCTGAGAATGCTGTGCGAGTTCGCGGAACACCCCAACTACCAGGTGCGCCGGTCCTGGAAGCCCGGTGATCTGGCGATATGGGACAACCGGTGCACCATGCATCTGGCTTCCTCCAGCTTCACGGGACATCGCAAGATGCATCGTGTCACGGTCATCGGCGATCGGCCGTTCCACTAGGTCGTGGCAAGCGGCAGACATCGGTGGTCGACGTCTTCGATTTCATCATCGTTGGTGGAGGATCGGCCGGATCTGTCCTGGCCTCTCGCTTGAGCGAGGAGAGATCGTGCCGCGTCCTTCTCCTCGAAGCCGGCGGCACGAACAGGGATTTCCGGGTCGTCATGCCGGCAGCCAACGTGTTTGCCGTCGGCAATCCGCGCTTTGACTGGTGCTACCTCACCGAACCCCAGCCGCATCTCGCCGGCCGCCGGATCCACTGGCCCCGGGGACGCGGGCTCGGGGGGTCGAGCGCGATCAACGGCATGATCTACATGCGCGGCAACGCTGCCGATTACGATCGCTGGAGACAGCTCGGTCTTGAGGGATGGGCCTGGGCCGATGTGCTGCCCTACTTCCGCAAGGCGGAGAGCAGGGAAGGTGGCGGCGATCACTGGCGCGGTGATTCAGGCCCGTTGCTGACCGGACCGGCAGGGCGGCCGCTGCCGATCGATCATGCGTTCATCGAGGCTTGCCTCCAGTCGGGATTGCCGGCGAATCCGGATTTCAACGGCGCGGGTCAGGTTGGCGCCGGTCTGCTCGATGTCACCGTTCGCGGCGGCCGACGCTCCAGCATCTCGAGATGCTATCTCTCGCCTGCCGGTTCACGGCCCAACCTCGAGATCCGCACCGGAAGTCTTGCCACGTCCCTGATGATCGAGGGGCATCGCGCCAGAGGCGTGCGCTACCGACGGCGTTCCGCCATGGAGGAGGTCCATGCGTCCGGCGAAGTGATCGTCTGTCAGGGCGCCATCGGTTCGCCGCAACTCCTCATGCTGTCGGGCATCGGTCCGGAGGAACACCTGCGCCGGCACGGAATCGAGGTGAGAGTGGCGAGTCCGGGAGTGGGGCAGGACCTGCAGGATCATCTCAACATGCCAGTCCGGTTCCACTGTCGCCGGCCGCGCGACACCCAGGCCCGCTGGACCCGCCCGCTGATGGCTCTCTGGCTCGGCGCCTCGTGGTTTGCCAGCTGCAGGCGGGCGGGCCCTGGAGCCCATCCCTTCTGGTCGGTAGGCGCCTTTTCCAGGGGTGGCGCCGAAGCGCCGGACTTCCCGCGATTCCAGGTCTTTTTCACGCCCATGGTCATTGCCGAGAGCCGACGTCACCGCATGAAGACTGCCATCGACGGCTTCCAGTTCGACGTCAACCAGATGCATCCGCGTTCGCGCGGACGCATCAGGCTCAGGAGCGCTGATCCCGGGGCCCATCCCGCCATCGAACCGAACTACCTTGCCGAAGAGGAGGACCGGCGGGACTTCATCGATGCGGTCAGGTGGGCGCGCGACATCGCGCACCAGCCGGCATTGGCTCCCTTTCGCGGAGCCGAGATGGACCCGGGGGAACACGTCCTGAGCGACGAGGACATTCTCAGGGCGGTCGCCCGCGGCGCCCTGTCGGGATATCATGTCTCGGGAACCTGCAGGATGGGGGCGGCGCGGGACCCGTTGGCGGTTGTCGACGATCAGCTGAGAGTACGGGGTGTCGATGGCCTCAGGGTGGTCGATGCCTCGGTGATGCCGGTCATCGTGACGGGAAACACCAATGCGCCGACAGTCATGATCGCCGAGAAGGCAGCTGACATGATACGCGGGCACACACCCCTGCCGCGGTGCGAGGCCGCCTCCGGGTACGGCTCATGACGGCAGGGACGCCCTACCTTCTCAGGCCGAACCCCGAGGATTCCCGTCTGACGCGTTCGGTGTCCGGCATCGACCAGGATGGCAACCGAATCGATCGGGACGTGACCGTGGAGACTCCCCTGACGCTGTTTCTCAACGATCAGGAAATCGTCACCATGATGACGATCGGGGATTTCCCGGACTGCCTGGCCGTGGGTTATCTGCTGAACCAGGGGATGCTGGAAGGAATCGGCGAGGTCACCGGAATCGACCATGACGAGGAAACCGCCACTCTGGTCGTGCGCACCTGCCGGCAGACCGACTACGAGGAAAAGCTGCGGAAACGCACACTGACGTCGGGATGTGCCCAGGGCACGGTCTTCGGTGATCTCATGGATGAAATCGAGACCGTCCACCTGGACAGGAATGCGGTTGTTCACACGGCGTGGCTTCATGTCCTCGCGAAGACGATCACGGCGACGCCCAGTCTCTATCTCAAGGCCGGCGCCATCCACGGCTGTGTACTCTGCGAGGGTGACCGTCCGCTGGTCTACATGGAGGATGTCGGCCGGCACAACGCCGTGGACAAAATTGCAGGCTACATGGCCCTCGAGGACATTACGGCTGCCGGCAAGCTGTTTTACACGACCGGCCGGCTGACCAGCGAAATGGTGATCAAGACGGCACGGATGAACATTCCGGTCCTGGTCTCCCGTTCAGGGTTCACGGCATGGGGTGTCGAACTCGCCCGCCAGGTCGACATGACGCTCATCGGCCGCCTGCGTGGCAAGCGGTTCATGGTGGCTGCAGGCGCGCATCGCGTGTGCTGGGATGACCTGGCCGTTCCGGATCCCGTAGGGGGATGACGGAGGTGTCGGAGGTGCGCAATGACGTGGCCGGGACGGTGCTTGCCGGGGGACTGGCGCGACGCATGGGCGGCAGGGACAAGGGCACGCTGGACCTCGGTGGCCGCAGCCTTCTCGATCACGTGATCGCCCGCTTGCGTCCCCAGGTGCGCTTGATGGCGCTCAATGTCAATGACGACGCCTCATCTGTCGATTCGCCCGTGATGTCACGTGCGCCCGACATGCTGTCGGGGCGTCCCGGACCCCTTGCCGGGGTGCTGGCAGGACTCGACTGGACCGTAGCCAATGTTCCTGGTCTGAACTGGGTCGTCACCGTGCCCACGGACACGCCGTTCCTGCCCATCGACCTGGTCGAGAGACTGTTCGCGGCGGTGAAGGAGACCGGTGCCGACATGGCCTGCGCCGCCTCCGCTGGCAGACGCCATCCGGTGGTTGGCCTGTGGCCGGTTCGCCTGCGAAACGAGTTGCGCCAGGCCTTGATCATCGATGGCGTGCGCAAGATCGACGCCTGGACCGGTCGTTACCGGGTGGCCGAAGCATCGTTCAGCGCCCAGCCGGTGGATCCCTTCTTCAACGTCAACAGACCGGCCGATCTCGACACGGCCCGAACCCTCCTGGTGTGCCTCGAGCGCCACGGGTGAGGAGTGGCGGCAACCTGACACCACACGCCGTTTCCGGGAGCAGGGAGCAGTGACCGGGTGCTTCGTCGACTGACCGGGGTTGGCAAGCCCGGGTGATTTTGGCACACAGCAGACCGTTGTCGCAGGAGTGTCGCGCCATGAGTGCCGAGGAGAGCCCCGCACCAGGTGGGGCTCATGACTTCATTCGCGCGATCGTCGCCGACGATGTCGCAGCCGGCCGTGTCGGTACTGTCGTCACGCGGTTTCCTCCGGAACCCAATGGGTACCTCCACATTGGCCACGCCAAGTCGATGTGCCTCAACTTCGGCATAGGCGGGGAGTTTGCCGGACGCTGTCATCTGAGGTTCGATGACACCAATCCGGTACGGGAGGAGCAGGAGTACATCGAGGCCATCCAGGAGGATGTCCGCTGGCTCGGCTTCGAGTGGGGAGAACATCTCTATTTCGCTTCGGACCACTTCGAGCAGCTCTATGCCTGGGCCGAACATCTGATCCGCAATGATGATGCCTTTGTCGATTCCCAAACGGTCGACGACATGCGCGAGGCCCGCGGCACATGGAATGCACCGGGCCGCGAGAGTCCCTGGCGAAACCGTCCGCCCGATGAGAGTCTCGATCTCTTCCGACGCATGCGGGCCGGTGAGTTTCCCGATGGCGCGCACGTGCTGCGGGCGAAGATCGACATGGCCTCGGGCAACATGAACATGCGCGATCCGGTGCTCTACCGCATTCTTCACGCGCACCATCCTCGCACCGGCACGACATGGTGCATCTATCCGACCTATGACTACGCGCACGGTCAGTCGGATGCCATCGAGGGCGTGACCCATTCACTGTGCACCCTCGAGTTCGAGGATCACCGGCCGCTCTACGACTGGTTGATCGACCATCTGCCGGTACCCCGGGTACCCCGCCAGTACGAGTTCGCCAGGCTCAACCTAGCCTCGACGGTGTTGTCCAAGCGGGTGCTCATCGACCTTGTCCGCGACGGTCATGTCGACGGATGGGACGATCCCAGGATGCCGACGCTGCGCGGCATGAGACGTCGGGGCATTCCGCCGCAGGCGGTCCGCGAGTTCATTTCGAGGGTCGGGATTTCTCGGGCGGACAATCTCGTCGCCCCGGCCATGCTGGACAACTGTGTGCGTGCCCATCTCAACCGCACCGCATTGCGCCGCATGGCGGTGCTGCGGCCGTTGAAAGTGGTGATCGAGACGTGGCCGGAGGATCAGACCGACGAACTCGAGGCGATCAACAACCCCGAGGACGAAGAGGCGGGGCGCCGCCCGTTGCTCTTCGCCCGCACCCTCTGGATCGAACGCGACGATTTCATGGAGGATCCGCCGCGCAAGTTCTTCCGCCTGGCCCCGGGCCGGGAGGTCCGCCTGCGCCACGGCTACTTCATCACCTGCCGGGAAGTCGTGAAGGATGCAGCAGACGACATCGTGGAACTCCGCTGCACCCACGATCCGGATACCAGGGGTGGCGGCTCTCCCGACGGGCGCAAGGTCAGGGGCACCCTTCACTGGGTCTCGGCCGATCACGCCGTCGGCGCCCAAGTCCGTCTCTATGATCGTCTCTTCACGACCGAGACACCGGGCAGTGGTGGCGACATCGTCGCCGACCTCAATCCGGAATCCCGTGTTGTCCTCGATGACTGCCGTGTTGAACCCGCCGTTCTCGATGCTGCGCCCGGAGACGTCCTGCAGTTCGAACGCCAGGGCTACTTCTGTGTCGATGCCGACTCAACCGGCATGCGCCCGGTGTTCAATCGCACGATCGGTCTGCGCGACAGCTGGGCGCGCGTTCGACGCAACACGCCGTGACGGCAAGACAGACCTGCGGTACCGCGAAGGCGTCAGGCGCCGTCCTTTCCGTCCTGATCGACTCCATCAACCAGTCGTTCTTCCATTCCCGCATGCTGAGGGCCTGGGGTCACTCGAAGGCCATGAAGTCCAACGATCACTGGATGCGGCAGATGCGCCAGGCGTCATCCCTGGTCGAGGCCATGGCGGCGCAGGGCATCCGCCCGGACGACAAGCCGGCGTCGGACATTGTGGTCGGACGCGATGCCGGGGCGGTGCTCGTCGCCGACGCCGTCCAGGCGGAACGTTGTGCCAGGAGTGCCTCGAAAGCTGCGGCGACGTTTCCTGACGGCGCCATGCGGACGCTGATGAAGGAGACTGTGGCCAGCGAAGAGGCCCACGCGGCACGACTCCGCGCATGGTGCAAGGAGCCACCTGAAGGCACGCGTCATGCCAAGCACCTGTTGCCCAAGCCGGGTGCCCTGCCGCTGGCGGTCGAGGCGCTCAACAGGGCCCTTCGCCCGCAGGTCTCCGCCGTCAGCCAGATCTTCCTGCACAGTCTCGTCTTCGGCTGCGCCGGCAGAAGAGAGGACGCGGAACGTGAGCTGGGTGCGGCCCTCGAGGCCATGGCGCGGGCCGAGGCGCTCCTCGAACGACTTCTCGATCTTGGCGGTCTGCCGGACCATCGCTGTCATGGACGCATCATCATGGGAAGCGGGCCTGCGGCCGCCGAGAGGACAGCCCGCGATATCCATGACGTCATCATCGCCGAACTCAGGGCCGGACTGGCGATGCTCGATGCCATTGCCGATCCCCTGACCCATACGCTCATCGACGGCATTCTCAGGGCCGAACGCGCCGCAAGGCGGGCTGTGGCGCGGCGTCTCGACCGGATGCCCGCCACTCCATGAGTGGGTGCGGCGCAGGTCGTGACCCTCTCCTTGCGACTTCCCGCATGAGCGTCCCGGACCGTATGCCTGTCCGCCATGGCACTCTCCCGGAATCGAGCGTTCCACCCGATGCCCAATGTGCGCCCGTTGCCTCGACCCGGCCCATTGTCGCCGGCGATGCGGTACATCAGCCGAATGCGGCATGGAGTCCTGCGACAAGCGCGCGGTGGGCGCATCTGGCGTGGCGATGAAGCCGGTGGCGATCCTCGGCGGGTCTCTGAACCGCAGGCATGACGCGCCGCCGGGCGACCAGACGATGTGTCAGGGCTGTTGGCGACTGGCCACCGCCGCGCTGGTCTGTGAGCGCCTGCTCGAGACCCTTGGCCTGGGTCCGGCATCGGAAGAATGCGTCCAGGCTCTGCGCGGTTCATGGCTGAAGGGCCGGGGCTTGTGCTTGGCTGTTGACAGCGCATGGACAGTGATCAACACGAAGCCCCCGCCGGTTGTGATCTGCGTCAGGCGTGCGGTGATGCGCTGCAGGACCTGGCGCACGTTGCCGCGAAGGAAGTGTCATGACAATGGACACCGCGATGCCTGCGCCCGTGCGCACTGCGCGCCAGAACTGACGGGAGGTGCAGGTTGACGCCTGGCGGAGGGCAGGCGATCGCGGCGCGAGGGCGTCTCCACCGGAGTACTGGTTCCCCACCTCCTTCAGGTCATGGCCGGTTCTATGACATGCAGTTCGCGGCGGAATGGCACGTCGCGGGGATCGATGTCGGCGCCGAGTTCGCGGGCATAGCGATGGCCCTCGTAGACCGCGGTCGCGATGATGCCCGGCGCCTGACAATCGCCTACCCGTCGCAGGGTGCGGATGCCGGCATCGGATCTGCCGCCGAGCGCCTGCACCACATCATGGTAGAGGCCGTCTTCCGGCAGTCGCGCGGTGACCATGATGACGCCATCGACCGGCAGCGCCATCTCGCGATTCCGCAAGCCGTCATGCAACAACGCCTGATCGGTCTCCACGGCGAGAAGGGTCGTGTTGGCATGGAGGTTCACGCAGGCATCATGAAGGCGCTCCTGGTTGGCCTCGTGTTCCAGTGTGTGGACGAGCCAGGCCGCGATCGTCGCCGTCGGCGTCACCAGGCTTACGTCGTAGCCTTCCGCGCTCAACAGTTCTGCGAGCACGCTGGCCATGTAGTAGTGGTCGTCGTCGAACAGCAGCACCCTGCGTCCGGTGGGCCGGCGCCCCGCCAGTACGTCGTCGGGCGTGAGGACGTGCGCCGCGTCACTCCCGGGAACAGCCGAGGTGAAGCGGCGGCCGCAACCGTCGCGCCGCCATGTGGCGCCGGTCGCAATCGCCACGTGATCGGCTCCAAGTTCGAGAATCTGGTCTGCGTCGAGGCGGCTCGAGCGGTAGACGTCCACATTGGGCATGCGCTGGATCTGGCTCATCCGATAGTCGCGCACGCGTGCCCAGGCCGCGAGACCGGGGAGCCGGCTCTCAAGGGTGACTCGTCCGCCGAGTTCTTCCTGCGCTTCGGCCAGTGTGACACGGAATCCCCGCAGTCCGGCCGCACGCGCGGCCTCGAGCCCGGCGGGTCCGGCGCCGACGACGAGCAGGTGAGCATCCTTTTCTGCGGGTGGCAGGGTTTCCGGATGCCAGTCCTTGCGCCATTCCTCTCCGAACGTCGGATTCTGGGTGCAGCGTGCCGGCGCCGTCATCTGGGTCCAGCCGATGCAGACATTGCAGCCGATGCACTCGCGGATGTCCTCAAGCCGGCCTTCCTCGACCTTCTTCGGCAGAAAGGGATCGGCAATCGACGGTCGTGCGGCGCCGATCAGATCGACGATGCCGCGACGGATCGCCGAGACCATGGCGTCGGGCGAGGTGTAGCGTCCGACCGTGGAAACCGGCTTGGTGGTCGTCTGCTTCACGAAGGCGACATAGTCTTCCTGGTAGCCCTCCGGGGCGAACCGCGAGGTCTTCGAATCGTTCGTCCAGTCGCTGACGTTGACATCCCACAGGTCCGGAAGCTCGGCCATCATCTCGACCGCCTCGCGACCCTCTGCGTGCCACTCGAGGCCGTCCGGTCCCATCAGTTCGTCCACGGCGAAGCGCACCACGACTCCAGTGGTGTCGCCGACCGCCTCGCGTGCCTCCTCGAGCAGTTCGCGGAACAGGCGCAACCTGTTCTCGAGACTGCCCCCATATTCGTCGGTCCGCTGGTTGTGGCGCCGTGCCAGAAAGTGGCTCGGTACCGTTCCGTCGTGCCCGGCATAGACGATGACAATGTCGAACCCGATGTCGCGCGCCCGCATGGCGGCCTGCCTGTGGGCGCGGCGATATTCCCGGATATCCGCGAGATCCATGGCGCGCGCCTGGATCGGCGCAAAGCTCCAGTTCGCCGGCCGGTGCATCGGGCCGATCGGGGTCTCCCGGCTGTATAGATTCGGAGTGTCGTGACCGTTGTGGACGAGTTCGATGCCGGCGAGGCTCCCGTAGCGGTGCACCTCCTCGGCCATGCGGCCCAGATAGACTTCGTCGCTGGCGTCCCACATGTTCGTCTCGGCGTAGGGCGAGGCGTCCCCGCTTGCCAGAAAGTCACACTGTTCGGTGCAGACGATCCCCCAGCCTCCTTCAGCCTTCGCCCCCCGCATGCCGATCATGGCGTTGGGATAGACCCGGCCCATGCCGTTGCAGTGGGGCACCTGGTAGAACCTGTTGGGCGCGGTGACCGGACCTATGCCGAGTGGTTCGAACAGGATGTCGTAACGGGGATCGCGTGTCACAGGTCGTGCTCCCGGCTTGTGCTCATGGGGGCTTGGTGCGGGCGCTGGCCACGCAGATGGTGGGGACAGTGTTCTCCTGTCCCGAGAACCGCTACCATGGCCCTCCAGGTCGCGACCTGGTGGTCGACGAACTCCTTGCCATATCTGCTCGCCAGGCCGGCGCGTGCCGCCCCTGTCAGAAAGTCGAGTTCGTTGCGGCTCACGTCCCTGTACCACGGATTGCGGTTGGTCAGGCTCACGTTCACGAGTCCTGCGCCCCTGAGGGCGGCCTCGTAGCGGTCCGGAGAAGCCATGGAGAAGTCGAGCCCCTCGAGTTCGATGTAGCGTGCCATCGCAGGGCTCGCAGCGTTGTCGTGGGATATCAGCCAGTCCGAGGCAGCAAACCAGCCGCCGGGTTCCAGGACACGGAAGACCTCGCGGGCAAGCATGTCCTTGTCCGCAACATGAATGATGGCATCCTTCGAAAAGACGACATCAAAGCTCCGGTCGGCAAACTCGAACGGGCCGGGTTCCACCTGACGTATCGTCACCCGGTCGGCTGCTCCGGCCTCGCGCGCCCGCTCACGCGCCGCATTGCAGGCCGGTTCCTCGACGTCGATGCCGGTGACGCGGGCCGCGCCGTGATCGAGCGCCAGCGAGAGCGTGATGCCGCCTGATCCGCAACCGATGTCGAGAACACGGGCACCGTTCAGGTCGAGACCCTCAAGGATGCGCGTGACCTCGCCAGGTCCCCCGGGGGAGAGATATCCGCTCCCCCACACCTCCTCGAGAAAGGTGATGTAGCTGTCGTCATAGAGTTCTTCGTCCACGATCTCCTCCATCAGCTCCCTGAACGTGACAGTCCATGCGTCCACCTCAGGCGCCGCACTGTTGAAACACCGGCAGGAACGGGTGTCGCTGTCCGGGCGCTTTCCCGCGACATCGGCAACGGCGGCGTCATCCTCCGCCCTCGACCCTGGCGCCCTCCATGGCACGCACTCTGCTGCGGATGGCCCGCCGGGAGGGCTCCGGTGGTGTGCTGGTCCACGCAGGACAGACGTCTCGGTGGCCGCCGCACCGGTCGTCACCGAAGCCGTGGGTCGCCTGATCCATCGGCGACCGCAGGCGGGGTCCATGACGGACGGCAATCCCGGGTGGAGTGGTCAGGTACGGGTTTTCCTCGGGGCGAAGCCAGCCGGCGCAGCCGCGCCGCGCCATGTCAAGCCCAGGCAGAAGAGCGCTCAAGCCCTTCTGCATTCCGGCAAGGGCCCAGCGGAATATGTCCGGCAGATGCCACGCGCGCATGCAGCGGTGGCTGCCGGGAGTTACCCGGGTCCCGCCGCTCTCCCTCGTGAAGTCGCTCAGGGACCGCACGACGCCGAGGACCGGCTCCATGCCGACGATGCCCATGGAGTGGACCGTGTCGTCACGGTGCAGCGCCCGGTTCGTCTCACCCGGCATGGTCTCGATCGTCCTCAGGCTGCTGATCCGGTCGGCGACGGCGTCGACAGGGTCGTGGTCCGCGAATTCGATCGCACCCGACGCCATGAACAACACGCCAGCGCAGAGGTGCGTCGGGTCCCGGTTGAAGGCGCTGCGTGACGGCATCGAGCCGGGACCGCAGTTCGCTGATGTCTGCCAGGCCCAACAAGGGCAAGGTCCTCCACGGCAACGGTACCGCCACGTTGCAGGATGTTCGCGGCGGCGCCGGCATCGGCTGTGCGATCGAGTACGGTGAGGTCCATCGCGGTCTCCATGGGTCGAAACAGTGTGCGTTTCGCCGTGTTCGGGCGCCGAACCCTACCACGTCACTGCCAGCCCGACACCGAGGAGGCGTTCTCTCATGTTTGCGAAGTCCGTGTCGTCATCCGCTTCACGCGTCGGCGAGGATTCCGGTTCGTTCTCGAGAGTGGGGCAACATCAGGGAGGTGGCGGCCACGCGCTCCGGGGATTGTCGCGACGGTCCGTTCCCGCCATAATCGGCGCGGAGGAAGGAATGCAGGGTTACCAAGGCACTCAGGCAGCCAGAACGGCCGCCACTCTCGGGGCTATGTCCGCCATGGCGGCAGACGGCAACGCCGGATGGATGACGCTACCGGCGGATGCGTACTGCAATCCGGACATCCATGCCCTTGAAGTCGAGAGGATCTTTCGGGCGGGATGGATCGCTGTCGGCCGGGCCGACGAAGTCCGCGAACCGGGCAGTTACGTTGCCCGCGAAATCGTCGGCACACCGGTCGCCATGGTCCGAGACCACAAGGGGTGTCTCAGGATCTTTGCGAACATCTGCCGTCACCGTTGGATGAAGGTCCTTGAGGGGAAGGGGCGCAAGGCCATCATCACCTGCCCCTATCACGCCTGGGTCTACGGCCTCGACGGATGTCTGCGCCGGGCGCCGGGCATGGAATCCCATCCCGAATTCGATGCTGCGGCCACCCGCCTGGAAGAACTCTCCTTCGAGGTCTGGCACGGGTTCGTTTTCGTCAATCTCGATGGTCGCGCCGGTTCTCTCGCACCTCGCCTGGCGGGTCTCGAGGAGACGCTCCGTCCCTACGGTCTCGACAGCTGGTTCACCGCACGCACCCTGAACCTCGGAGAGGTTCCCTGGGGCTGGAAGGTGATGCAGGACAACGGCGAATGCTACCACCACGAAGGGTTGCACCCCGAGACCTTCCAGACCGTCTTCCCTGGAGACAGAGCCGGTACGACCTGTGGCGACGACTGGATACTGCAGTGGAGTCCGGCGCGCGAGGAAAGTCTTGAGACTCTGGCCGACGGGATCAGGGTCATGCCAGGGTGCTACTTCGAGCCGCTCGATGACCTCGACACATTCCACCGCACTCACTTCGTACTGTTCTACGTCCTGCCGAACTACCTCATCTACCTGCAGCCCGACTGTGGCATCATGATCCGCTTTCTTCCGCTCGATGTCGGCCGTTCACACATGGAGGTCGATCTTCTGGTCCCGGAAAGCGCCCGCCTTCTGACGGACTTCGAGGCGCGGCTTGATCGTTTCGAGAGGTTCTTCCACCGCTTCAACGACGAAGATACCCCCGCCAATGCGGCGATCCAGAAGGCCCTTGATAGTGGTCGGGCCTCGCCTGGGCCGCTTTCCCGTCACGAACAGCACAATCGCCATGTCGCCTGGTGGGTAGCCAGCAGGCTCACAAGCGACACGGTATCCTGACCGGCAGCCTCGAAGCGGCTGACCGGTGCCGGAATGCCGACGATCACGACGGAACAGGGCGCCTGTCACGATGCTTGTCCCTGCGGCCGCTTCGATGGGGCGGCGCGTTGATCGCCACCCCTGACCACGAACTGCCTGCCGTCATCTCCAGCTGGAGGGACTCAGGCGTGGACGGTCACGGTGATGCAGGAGGCCCGGCAGGTATCGTGGAAGACAGTCTGCGTTGCGACGACGGGGGTGGCGCCCTGACCGAACGGTTCGCCGGTGTTGAGATTGCGGTCGTAGCGGTTGAAGTTGCTGGACGAGATCTCGACGGCGAGACGGTGTCCGGGAGCGAGCGCATAACTGGTTGACCAGAGGTCGATGTCGAGCTCCTGGACTTCTCCCGGCACCATCAGCTCCTCCCGTTCTGTCCCGTTGCGGAATCGGCAACGCAGGATGCCGTCCTGTATGAGATTGGCGCTGCCGTCTTCGGCCACATCGGCGAGTGCCACAGTGACATCCGTATCCACCGCACTGCTGGAGAAGAAGATGTGAGCCGAGATGGGACCTGTCAGTTCCAGTTCGTCGGCGAATGGTTCCGTCACGTAGACGAGAACATCCTGACGTTCGTGGATCTCGCGCCGGTCTCCCATCTGCCCCGCCAGGGACCAGCAGTCGTAGGCCAGTGTCTCGGCGACCGGATCGGCGGGGTCGTAGCGAAAGCTCGTCGCCGGTTCGCTGCCGGGAGGATCGTGGGCAAGACGCAGGGAGTCGGTAGACCTCAGGTAGAACCGCTGTTCCCGGCACTCCCGGGGCGGCCATGACCCGGCATCACGCCAGATGTCCCGACCCATGACATAGTAGCGAATGATGCCGGTCTCGCCGAACCCGTTTTCGTCGCCCTTGAGATAGCGGTCGAAGAAGGTGATGAAGGTGTCCCACTTGACCTCGGCCGTGCTGGAGTTGACAGGCAACAGGCCGACCCTGTGGCAGCGGTCGGCCGTGCCCTCGTGGTCCCAGGGACCGATGAAGAGATGCTGGTTGCCGGCGGCGCGGTTGTGTTTCTCCATGGTGCGCCAGTCGGCAATGGTGGGACCGAGGTAATTGTCGTACCAGCCGCCCCAGTGCAGCACGGGGATGTGGATGCTCTCGTATCCGGCAAGGAGGCTGTGCCGGTTCCAGAACCGGGAGGGCAGGGGATTGGCGATGAGTTCGTCGAAGTAGCACGACGGAATGCCGGCCGCGTTGGCCATGTCGGCCAGCGGAAGGTGCCAGTAGTCCAGCCGGGAGAGATCCTGGTAGGTCTGGTCGGTCATCGAGATCGCCCAGGTTCCTACCGTGTTCAGTTGCAGGCAGCCGTAGCGCATGGTGGCGCGATAGCGATCAAGGGAGATGTCGCCGGGCGCAACGCACCGCAGGGCCGGATGGCCGCTCACGGCTCCGGCATAGCTGGTAAAACCGAAATAGCTCTCGCCCCACATGCCGACCCGGCCGTCTGACCATGCTTCGCCGGCGATCCAGGTGATGGTGTCGTAGCCGTCAGGGACCTCGTTGTCGGCAAGATTGGGTTCGAAACAACCCCCTGATCCCCACTTGCCCCGCACGTCCTGGACCACGGCTGCATAGCCCATGCGCACCCAATGTCGGGCGATGGCCGGCATGAAACAGTAAGGTTCCGTCTTGCCGTAGGGCATGCGCGTGAGGATGGCCGGGAAGGGGCCGTCACCGGCAGGAAGATAGATGTCCGTTGCCAGTTCGATGCCGTCGCGCATGGGCACCATGGTGTCGCTGATCACCGGACCTCCGGCGGCCCGTTCGGGCAGGGCGGACGGAATGGTGTGATAGGCCGGCGTTTCGTGTTTGTCCTTCCACGCCCTGAATCCGTCGGACACGTTCATGGCGGCGCCCTCCTCCTTTTCTCGTCGTCGCAAGCGTTCGGTCACGCGGTGACTGGTGGTGATTGTCACCGGTTGAGGATGCATTTCCAGTCCTCGCCTTCGCCCTCATGCCCCATCCAGACGCAAAGGACGAGAGGATCGTCGCCGTGCGCGAAGGCGCGGGCGCACAAAGCAATATCGTCCTTGCGAAGGGACTGTCCGCCTGTGCTTCCGTCGTTGCGGAACGGAACGGCTGCCATCCGGATGCGCCGGGCCCCAAGCAGCGACTCCTGGACGGGTTCTGAAGGCTTGTATGGCGGCCCCTGGCCCACAACGAAGTCCGGTTCCCAATCGTGCCGTCTTGCATCGGCAATCAGCCCCGCCTCGGGCATAGCGACGTCAAGGGCGCCGATTCAGCAACGCAAATGGGCGGCATTCGCGGGCGGTCGATACCGCTTCGGCCAAGAACCGCCGCGCTTTCGGGAAGAGCGGCGCGGGCGGCTCGACAGTCTCGAAGGTTGCAGCGCCGAGGCGGGCGGCCAGCGGCCGAACGCCGCCCTGTCGCTCGGGCATGGAGGGCAGGATCCCGGCCGCGCCGGCGTGTCGGCGCGGCTCGAACCCGGCTTGTCGAAGTCCGTTCGAGACGTTTTTCCTCGACAAGGAAACGCGCCGGCCGTTCCGTCCCGTTCATTTCGTCCAGCGCGACTGGCCAGACAACGCGGTCCGGCTTGTTGTCGGCATCGGCAACCTCCCGCCGCGTGTTGTTGTCGGAATAGCCCAGCCCTTGAGAACCGGCAGGATCAGACGATCCTGCATATCCGCTTCGGTCACGGCCTCAAGGCGGGCCAGACATTCCCTTCCCCGCCGATACGCCTCCATGACACGTACCGCCATCTCATCGATAGGCTCCGACCGATTCGACTGGCCCGATACTTCATTTTCGGGTCGGGTCCCCTTTCCAGCTTACTCGGTCCGCGGGAGTCCGTCATCGTTCTGCCGCACCCAGCCGCTCTCGGCAGCCCGGACGCTTCGGAGATCGTCCTGGCTTCAAACGGGTTCCGAGGCGGACGTGACGGATGCCGTCGACGATCCGGATCTCGCCTGCCCAGACCAGGAGATAGACAGTACCCGTGTCAGGATGCACGGCACCCCGGGACCAGGCCTCATTCTTCAACGGGGCGCCCGGTGCCTCGCTGAAAAAGGCGCTTTCCGGTTGGCCTGGCTGGTTTCGTGTATGCGAAGTCATGTGCGAAACATCCCGTCCGGCCTCGAAGCTGCCGGTTTCCCTCGGTGGAACCTTCCAAACAGTCATGAACATCGGCGTGCCTGCTCACCCCGCGCCATGAAACGTGAGCCTGTTGTGGCCGTTGGACAAGTGCGTTGATCCGGCGTATTGGTGCATTGGTGCACGATCATGCGAGCAGGTGGAGGTGGGTGACGAGGACGCTTGCATTTCGACGATGTCCTGACGCCTGAACGAACCAGACCCTTGATGGCCATGGACGCGGGACAGCCGTAAAGGTCCAAGGTTCGTCAACAGGCGTCAGCCAGCACCACCACACGGCGGTCAGGCATGCGCCTGACCGACAGGTCGCTCGCGCCCTGTTCAACAAGAGGCGTCGCAGGGATCAGAAATGTTTCACAGCAAACAGTCAGCGGGCGATTCCCGTGAACAGGGCGAGCGCGCGATTCACCGCCACCATGTCGGCATCGCCAAGATGTCCGAAAACCTGCCCGATGCGGCGCGTCCTGCCGAGAAGATCTGATCGATCATGACATAGGAGCGCGTGCGCAGGCCGTTGCTCCCGGAGGGTTGGACCGGTACGCGTATCAGCGGGGCGTCGAGCACGGTCGAGGTCAGCAATATGACTGTGACAGTCGACGTCAGTCCGGCGAAAAGGTCCGACTGGACCACCAGCGCCGGGCGCGGTTTGCCATGTTCGCCCTGCAGCGCAACAGTGACGAGGTCGCCGCGCTTCACTCCTCGTGTCCGGTTTCAAGAGCGTCCGGATGGTCGGCGAGATCGGCGGCGGCTGCGTCCATGAATTGCATGAGCTCCGGGTCGGCGCGGTTGGCCGCATCGACGACCGCGGCCTGGCGAGCGCACTCTTCGGCAAAACCGGGGGCTGCCCATTGCCCACAAATGCCGTCTGGCTAGCTGATGTGTTGCCGCACGGCGCTGTCGTCCCCGGCATCGACACTGTGACCCAGCATCCACGCCGTGAACGACAGCGCAGCCTGGCCGTTCCAGGTGATCTCCGCGCCGGGCGGGCCGTCCTTGCTGCGGTTCAGGTATCCGCCCATCGTCGCCACGAGGCGGAATGCCGCTGAGAGATCCTCGGGCGGCGGCAGCTTGCGGACATGCGCGAAGTCTTTCAGCAGCGCCAGTTCGATGTCGGTGAATGCGGTCCTTGCCGGAAGCTCCGGTTCCGTTCGCGCCAGGTGGGTGAGAGCGGCGATGCGCCAGGCCATCACCGCGTTGATGGCCACGGCCCGTTCGATGCGTCCCCCGGTACGATGCGCGATCGTCTCCACCTTGCAGCCCGACTTGAGGATCCTGTGCCAGTCCTCGATCCGCCACCTCAACCCGTAGAGCCGCACCACCTCGCGGGCCTGGTGCAGGCTCGTGACAGGCAGGGTCGTGAGCAGGGTCCACGACACCGGTTGTGACCCGTCGTCGGGCCTGTCCACCTCCCCGGCATGGATCGCGGTCAGCACCACCGGCTGCGCTCCGAAGTGCGCCCTTGTGTGTGCAGGCGGCGGGATCTCGCGTGTCAGCCAGCGCAGGCTCACCTGCGCCTGGCGCCTCGCTCGCCCGACGGAGGCCTTCTGCGCCCCTGTCGAACGTCGCCCCGACAATCGCTCCACCGTGAGGGAGAACTGTCCGCCTTCCGGCGCCGTGCGCACACGCTCGAACAGCTTGGGCCGGCCGCGGCCGAAGCTGCGGTCATGGCGCGCCCGCACCAGCAGCGCCAGACGGCGGCAGCCCGCCGCACGGTGTTCGTGGAGCACATCGAACGCGTCCCCTTCGCGGTCCATCACCGCCACGGCCTTCACCCCGTCCAGTTCCTTCGCCGCCGCGATGCTGTGGCGAAGGCCGCGCAGCCACCGTCCGGTCTTGCGCTCCTCCACCGGACGATCCCGGTCGTCCCCGCCGTCCGGGGCGTCGAACTCAAGGTTGACAACGCCGAGGGGAACCCCGTCGCCGCTCACGGCAAAGGTCGTGTGCAGGTGCAGGCCCGACGTCCCCGAAGACCCCGTGTTGCAGCCGATCATCCCCAGGCCTTCGCAACCCTGGCGGGTCGCGAAGTTGAGGTCCGTGCCGTCCTGCACCAGAAGCGACAGCGCCTGGCCCTGCATCCGCCGCAGGGTCCGTTCGCGATGCCCCCCGATGATGGTGGACGCACAGACCGCGTCGTAGTCCGGATGCTCGATCATCCTGTCGTATCCCTTCACCGTCGCTCCGCAGCCAGCCGCCGCAGCGAAGAATGTCTTCGTCGGTGACCGGGCCTGAACCTCGGCACTGCGCACAAGCCGCTGCGTCAGGCGGGCGTCTCCTGAGGGCGCGGCGCCGAATTCGTTCTCTGCCCAGGCCGCGCTGTCAAGGCCGTCCCCGGGCGCCAGGACGCGCCGCGCCTCCAGGCAGGTGTCCCAGTCCGAGGCCAGCGGCAGCAGAAGGATGCGCTTCGCCGGTTCCGCCACGCCGTCACGAAGCCGGCGCCCGGTGGTCTCACCGACACAGCGCCAGCCGGCCGCCAGGAAGCAACTGCCCCGATACTCCGGCGCGACAAAGGTCAAGGGCCAGAACCGGACGGATGCCATAGGCCGCCGCAAAGTCACCACCTAAGCGCCGGGCCGCCATGCCCAGGACCCGCGACGCAAGATAACGTACACAGACGGATGGACGGATCAGGAATCGCGCCAGACCGATCACCTCGTCGAGATGCCGCTCGCGGCTCGCATCGTCCCAGCCAAGCCAGGCATCCCGCGCCGCCAGGACCCGCGTCGCCGGAGCAAACAGGAACCCGCCGAGCCAGCCATGCGACGATCCGATCAGGTAGCGCAGCTGACGGCCGACGTGAAGACGGGCGCTGCGCGGATGCTCCGACGCCATCAGCTCGTTGAAGATCAGCCGAAGCTCCGATCCCTCGACCCGGACAAGCTCAAGGCCCTCAGGCCGCACCGGCGCTCGCCGGAAGACCCACAGGCTCGGCAACCGCCACCTCCCTGCGAGCCACGGCACCCCGGCCGCCGCCACGGCGGGGCGAAGGAAGAACGATCCTGCCCGCCCGCTCAAGACGGCGAAGGGCAACAAAGGCAACTCGTGACCTGCGGTCGCCCGCGAAAGTCAACAAAGCCGAAAGCGTCGCATACCCTGCGGCCGATCTCGGCACGTGAGACCTCCGGCTGCGCCAGAATCCGCGACAACTTCGCCATGCCTTGTGGCGAGGAAAGCGCGCTCGGAATCGAAACAGGGTCGTCCATGCGCCCGACCATAGCGCAAAGGAATCAGCGAGTCGAGCGCGAAATGTGTCCGATGGGCAGACCGGGGGCGCGGGTATCGGGAACCCAGATCTATATTGGCCGCAGTCCCTGTGCTCTGAGGGCCGCCCTGCGCTTCTCGGCGCGCTGCGCGCTGGTGGATGCTGGGGCCATGGCCGTCTCCCAACGGATCATTGCGCTATATGTAACATATTTGCCTGTTGCGGGAAAAAGCCTCCGATCTGACCGATCCGGGCGGCGGCCGTGCCTGAAATCCGCCATTCCCGGGGCTAGGGGAATCGCCTTTGAAGATGAGCCGTAACTACTCACCCCCCTACTGATGACGAATGGTTTTTCTTGACGGGTTCGGATCCGGCATTTTCTCTTGCCGCCTTCACTGGCTCGCTGCCGATGATCGGATGTGCGTGTTCCGACTGACAAGAAGCGGATCGATCTTCGGCTTCAGCTCCACGTTCCGGCCTTATGGGGAGGGGGCTGCGACGTGATCCGGCACCCCGCGCCGAGGTTGCGTGTCAACCGTTCTGTCCGGTGGGGCGGGTTCCGTTGGCTGCCTTTCCAATCCTCTGGAGATATGCGCTTGACATTGTAGGAGGGGCGCTCTACATGCAGGCCATCGGGGCGGTTTGCGTCGGAGATATTGATGGCGGCATGGTATGGATCGAAGGCGACGACGGGTCTGAGCCAGGCGATCGTCGCGGCCATGCCGCCGCATGACGTGTACATCGAGGCGTTCCTTGGGGGCGGCGCGATCATGAAGCGCAAGCCTCCGGCGCTACGCAGCATCGGCATTGACCTCAACCGCCGGGCGATCGACAGCTTCCGCTGTGACTATCCGGTGGAGCTTCACCAAGGCTGCGCCCTGCGTTTTCTCGAGACCTTCGCCTTCCAGGGCCGCGAGCTGGTCTACTGCGACCCGCCTTACGTGCAGTCGACGCGCCGGTCGCAGCGCCGCTACCGCTTCGACTGCACGGACGACGACCATGTTGCGCTCCTCGACATCCTGACGTCGCTGCCCTGCCAGGTGATGATCTCCGGCTATCCCTCGCGGCTCTACGACACGCACCTCGCCGGCTGGCGCACGGCCGAGGTCCAGGTCAACAACCAGGCCTGCGTTGTCACCGAGAAGCTGTGGTTCAACTTCGCACCGGGCCGGCCGCACTGGCATACGTATACGGGCAGGAACTCGATCGACCGCCAGCGCATCAAGCGCCTCGCAGAGAGCTGGGCGCGGCGCTACCGGACGATGCCCGAAGGCGAGCGGCTCGCCGTGCTGGCGGCTGTCATGGCGGTGGAGGCGTCGTCATGGCGAGCGTGAACGGCACGTCTGTGCGCCAGGAGGCCGACGTCTTCCAGAAGCAGTTCCAGGATCTCCGCAAGCAAGGCAAGGTCAACCAGGAGTGCGAGGAGCTCATCCGCGGCATGCTGATGCTGATAAAGCTGTTGCTGACCGTGCTCATGGAGAAGATCACACGTAAGACGAGCCGGAACTCCGGTCTGCCGCCATCTCAGACTGACAAGGACGAGAGCGCGAGGCGCACCGGGAGCAACGGCAAGGGCCCGAAACCGAACCAGCAGACGGGCGACAACCTGCGCACGACCACCATCGAGGAGACGATCACCGTCGATGCCTGCGACGCCTGCGGCGCCGACCTCCACGATGTCGACCCCGTCGACCGGGAGTGCCGCGTCCTCTACGACATCGTGTTCGAAGTCGTCGAGCACCGCGTCGAAGCCGAGATCAAGGAATGCCCGAAGTGCCGGGCCCGGACCAAGGGCCGGTTCCCAGACAACATGCCGGGGCCCCTGCAGTACGGCGTCAGCATCCAGGCCCTCGTCATCAACCTGCTGATCGCCCAGATGCTGTCCCTGCGTCGTGCCGTCTCGCTCGTGCACGCGATCTCCGGCATCAAGCTCTCCGAGGCGACCTGTCTCGGCTATGTCCGGCGCTTTCACGATGCCCTCGCATCATGGGAGGAGGCCGCCGTGGCCCATCTCCTGCAACAACCGGCCCTGCATGTCGACGAGACCGGCTTCCGGGTCGCCGGCAAGACCCAATGGCTCCATGTCGTCACCGACGGCACCCTGACGTGCAAGTTCCCGCACCCCAAGCGCGGCCGGGAGGCGATCGAAGAGATCGGCATCATCCCGCGCTACAAGGGCGTCCTGATCCACGACTGCTGGGCTGCCTACATGGGCTACGATCAATGCCGCCACCAACTGTGCGGCAGCCATCTCCTGCGCGAACTGACCTTCGTCGTCGAGTCCAACGGCTACCGCTGGGCGCGACTGATGAAAAGCCTACTGCGCGAGGTCTCCCGCAGGGTCAACAAGAGCGCATCCAAGACCTTGAACGAGGCCGACCGCCGGGCCGTGCGCAAGCGCTACCGCACCATCCTCACCCAGGGCGCCAAGGAACTGCCCGACATCCCGCCACGGACGAAGGGAAAACGGGGACGCATCGCAAAGTCCGACGCGCACAACCTGCATGAACGTCTCGTGAAACACGAGAAGTCCGTCCTGCGCTTCATGAAGGACCCCAACGTCAGTTTCACCAACAATACCGGAGAGCAGAAGATCAGGATGACAAAGGTCAAGATCAAGGTGTCCGGATGTTTCCGCACCATGCCCCACGCCAAAGCATGGTGCCGAGGCTCAAGCTACCTCACCACCATGGACGCACTCGGCTACAACCCTCACGTCGCCATCCACATCGCCCTCGACGGAAAGGCCGTAGACATCCTCAACGAGCACTACGGACAACCAGACCCTAACAAGGGGTGAGTAGTTACGATGAGCCCGAAGTTCCGCACGCTTTCCAGCTGACAGTCGCGTCAACTCATTGATATTGCGCGGTTTGCTGGATTTATCGGGCCTCACAACGTACCCATGTACGGTGGCCACGTACATCGAAGCCGTCCCCAACCGCTCCTCGCCGCCCGCCATCCTGCTCCGCGAGTCCTATCACGAAAACGGAAAGGTCAAGAAGCGCACCATCGCCAACCTCTCCAAGTGGTCCCCCACTCTCGTCGAGGGATTGCGCATCCTCCTCAAGGGAGGAACAGCAGTCCGACATCTCGACGATGCCTTCGACATCGTCCGCTCCCTTCCCCACGGGCATGTCGCCGCGGTGCTGGGAACCCTGAAGAAGCTGGGACTGGACAGGTTGATCGACCCGAAGCCCTCGCCTGAGCGCGATCAGGTCCTGGCCATGATCGTGGCACGCATCCTCGAGCCCGCTTCGAAGCTGGCCACAGCGGTCAGCACCCTGGGCGAGGTCCTCGATGCGGAGATGGACGAGGACGCCCTCTACGGCGCCATGGACTGGCTCCTGGAGCGTCAGGAGAGGATCGAGCGGTCCCTGGCGAAGCGGCGCCTCGAAGAGGGCTGCCTGGTGCTCCATGACCTGACTTCAGTGTGGATGGAGGGGAGAGCGTGCCCCCTGGCGAGGAGGGGTCATTCCCGGGATGGCAAGAAGGGCAAGCTGCAGATCGAGTTCGGCCTTCTGTGCGATCGGGACGGCTGTCCAGTGTCGGTGGAAGTGTTCCCCCGCTACCACCGAGACCGACATTCCGCCTCGCAGGATGTCGGTCGCTCCCTTCGCCCTGCCGCTCCCGGCCCATTCGAGGATGGTGCCGAGGTCGCCATGGAGCGCGGCGTGCAACTCGTCACGCTTCGCGCCGGGGGGTCAGCACGATCCGCTCGATCAGCCCCCTTATGGCTTCCGTCGCCTGGTCGCGGTCGCGGGGATCGGCCAGCGCCTCCGCGAGCCGCTCCACCTTGCGGCGGTAGACGCCGGCAATGTTGGGGTGAACGTCCGGGATGTCGACCGGAGCGGCTGACAGCCGTTCGTTGATCTCGTCCTGGCGGGCCTCCAGCTCGCGGAGCCGGTCGGACATACCCCGCACGTAGCCACCCTCCTCAATGGCGTCGAGCATCGACGCGATCTTCTTCTCGATCCCGGCCAGCTCCGCGCGGTCGCTCGCGCCCGACGCGCGGCGCTCGCGGTTGAGCCGGTTGGTCTCTTCGGCATACGCTTTCATCGCTTCGGCGGCGGCTTCGGGCTCCATCAGCTTGTCCTTCAGCCCCGCCAGCACCCGCTCCTCGATCTCGACGCGCCGGATGGTCCGGCTGTTGGCGCACGAGCCCGTCACGACGTGGTTAGAGCAGCCGTAGCGGCCCTGTCCGCGCATGGAATAGGGGCCGCCGCAGACGCCGCATTCGAGCAGCCCGGAGAGCAGATAACGCGGCCGGTGGGCGGCCTTCATGCGGTTGGCGTGGGCGTTCCGCGTCGCCGCGATGGCGGTGGCGTATTTCTCGGCAAGCTCTTCCTGCCGGGCCTTGGCGTCCTGCCACAGCGCGTCGTCGACGATGCGGAGCTCCGGAACCTCGGCGATTATCCATTCCTCGGGCGGGTTGACGCGCGCAGACCCGCTTGCCGGTGTCCGGGTTCTTCAGGAAGCGCTGGCGGTTCCACACCAGCCGGCCGATATAGAGCTCGTTGTTGAGCAGCCCGGTACCGCGCCTGGCGTGGCCGCGCAGGACGGAGTCGCTCCAGAGCCTGCCCTTGGCGCCGGGGATGCCCTCGTCGTCGAGGCGCCGCGCGATGGCGCGCGGGCGGTGTCGGCGGCGAACTCGCGGAAGATGCGCCGGACGATCTCCGCCTCGGCCTCGTTGATCTCCCGCTCGCCCCGGATGCGCTCGCCGGCCTCGTCGTGCAGCTTCACCACGTCATAGCCGCAGCAGATGCCGCCGCCCGACTTGCCGACCTCGACGCGGCCCCGGAGCCTCCGGTGCGTCTTCGCCGCGAGGTCCTTCAGGAAGAGCGCGTTCATGGTCCCCTTGAGGCCGACGTGAAGCTCGTTGATCTCGCCTTCGCCCGCCGCGAGCGTGAAGATCGTCACGCCGGCGAAGCGCAGATGCTTGTAGAGGGTCGCAACATCGGTCTGGTCGCGGCTGATCCGGTCGAGGGCCTCGGCGACGACGATCTCGAACGCGCCTCGCCGCGCGTCCTCCAGAAGCGCCTGGACGCCGGGCCGGAGGATCACGCTGTCTCCCGAGATGGCGGAGTCCCGGTACGTGCCGACGATCTTCCAGCCCTCGCGCTCCGCGTGCTCGCGGCAGGCCCGGAACTGGTCCTCGATGGAGGCCGACCGCTGCTGGTCGGACGAATTGCAGGCGTAAAGCGCACAGCAAAGGGTCATGGTCTCGGTTCTCCTGTCTCTCGCCGTCGTCCTCCGCCGACACGGTTGCAATGTACGCCAATGTGGTGCATATATCTATCGTCAACTCACGCGGGAGACATCGTAATGGCCGAAACAGCCGAGACGAAGCACGAGCGGGTCCACCTGCGCCTCGACGCCAGGAGCAAGCGCAAGCTCGAACGCGCGGCGGCCTACGAGGAAACCACGGTCAGCCGTTTCGTGCTGCACAGTGCCGTAGCCGAGGCCGAGCGGGTGATCGAGGCGCACGAGCGGATCGTCCTCCCGGCGACGGACTGGGACGCCTTCCACGACGCGCTGCTCAATCCGCCCGCGCCGAACGCGGCGCTGCGCCGCGCCGCGCGCCGTTACCGCGAGCGTATCGGTGGATGAAGCGCCGCAGTCGTTCGAGCCGCTCGGCCCGCATCACGACCGCGCGACCTTCTCCTGCGGGGAGTCGTCGCTTGACCGCTACATCCGCCGGCAAGCTTCCCAGGACGCCCGGCGGCGTGTCGCGCGGGTGTTCGTCGCACCGGGCGACCCGTCGGAACGGATCGCCGGCTACTACACGCTGAGCGCGGCGAGTTTCGAGAAGGACAACCTGCCGGCGGACCTCGCCCGGCGGCTGCCGCACTATCCCGTGCCGGCGGCCGTCATCGGGCGGCTGGCCGTCGATCTTCGCAGTCAGGGAAGCGGGCTCGG
Source organism: Alphaproteobacteria bacterium (assembly GCA_964291265.2). Taxonomy (GTDB): domain Bacteria; phylum Pseudomonadota; class Alphaproteobacteria; order SP197; family SP197; genus SP197. The sequence continues at coordinate 3,681,296 of OZ219747.1, read as the reverse complement.
CGAGACCCTGCTGCTCGATGCGATCCATCGGGTCGTCCGCGCGGGCGACACCATCGGCGTCTATGCCGTCGTGGTCGATGCGCTGCACGACCGCGCCAGCGCCTTCTACGAGCGGTACGGCTTCGTGCCGTTCCCGTCGCGGCCGCTGCGCCTGTACCTGCCGCTTCGGACGTTCGAACGGCTCGGGCTGTAGCGGGCCCAGGACGCCGCGCGCGGGGTCACGGGTCCGGGTCGCCTATCCGTCGCCGGCCTCGTCCGCCGGCGCAGGGCTTTTCTTTTGTCGTCCCGGCGCTCGGCGCACGCAGGATTCTGGGGGTGGACATCCCGTTTTCGCTGTGGCAGTGTGCCGGCATGACGACGCTTGCGACCCCGGATTCCCCTATCGACCTTCGCGAGGTGACGGTGCGCCCGACCCGTGGCGCACGTGAGCACCGGCTCTGGGATCGTCTGGTCAAGGAGCATCACTACCTGCGGTTTCACGGCATCATCGGCAAGGGCCTGCGCCATGTCGCCCTGCACGGCGAGACCTGGGTGGCGCTGGTCGGCTGGCAGCCGGGCGCGTTCAAGCTTGCTGCACGCGACCGCTGGATCGGCTGGACTGCGGAGCAGCAGTTCCGCCGCCTGCATCTGATCGCGAACAATTCCCGGTTCGTCATTCTTGGCCCGAGAGGGGTGCCGAACCTGGCGTCCCGCGTGCTCGGCCTGAGCCTTCGGCGGCTGTCCGCCGACATTGAGGCTGCGCACGGATACCCAGTGTTCCTCGCGGAGACGTTCGTCGACATCAAGCGCTTCGCCGGAACCTGCTATCGCGCGGCGAACTGGCGCTCGCTGGGATTGACGCGCGGCTTCGGTCGCAAGCCCGGCGGCGCCGCACGCTTCCGTCACCACGGCCAGCCCAAGGAGATCTTCATGTACGAACTGACCGACGATGCCGCCGAGGCGCTGAGCCGGGACGCGATCCCGGAGAGCTGGAACGCGGAGCAGCACGACCAAGCCGGACCGATGGCCGCGTCCGGGCTGCGCAGTCTGTTCGCCTGCCTGGGCGAGGTGCCCGAGTGCCGCAAGCCCCGGGGCAAGCGCTATCCGCTGAGAACCATTCTCGCGATCGCCGTCGCAGCCCGGCTCGCCGGCTACCGCGGCGTGAGCGCATTCGCTCAGTTCGCCGCCCTGCTCACCCAGGAACAGCTGGCGGCGGTGGGTGCGTTCTACAGCCCGTCGAAGAAGCGCTACACGGCGCCCACGTCCACAACCTTCCACACCATCCTCGCACCTGTGGTGCTGAACGAAACTGTAACACACTGAAATAAAGAGCGTTCTCTCTCACGAAGTTTCGCCGGGGAAGCGGATTCATGTCGTTTCCGTACCCCCGGTGCAACAGGAACCGGAGAGAATGCCATGCCGAAGAGACGCCTCACGCAACGACGGGTCGATACCCTCAAACCGGAGAAGAAGACCTTCGACGTTCGGGATACCGTCATCCAAGGTTTCGGTGTACGTGTCCTCCCCTCAGGCCGCAAGCGATACTTCCTTCACAGCCAGGTCGACGGCAAGAGGGTCTGGCACGCCATAGGCGACGCCGGAACCATGCCCCTGGAATGCGCCCGGGACCGCGCGACATCCCTTTTGGTGTCAGGCTCCACGACTGATGGAACCTTGTCTGTCGAAACCGCCCCCATCCTGTTCGAGGATGTCGCAGACGAGGTCTTCAGGCGATACCGGAGGCACTGGAAGCCAAGCACCCTGGAGGTCAATCTCGGCTACCTCAGGAAACAGATCCTGCCGTGTTTCAAGGGGCGTACTATAGAAGATATCACGCGCCGCGACGTTCAGCGCTGGTTTGCTTCACTTCATGCCACGCCGGTTGCCGCGGACCGTTCGGCGCCGGTTCTTTCCGTCATCATGAGACAGGCCGAGGTCTACGGCTATCGCCCCGAGGGATCCAATCCGTGCACCGGCATCAAGCGCTACCGCCGGCGCCATCGCGAGAGGTTCCTTAGCCACGACGAGATCAGGCGCTTGAGCCGGGTTCTCGACGACAAGCGCGAAGAACGCCCCCTGTTGGTCGCGATCGTGCGGTTGCTGCTTCTCACCGGATGCCGCCGGAGCGAGATTCTCGGTCTCCGGTGGTCGGACTACCGTGAGGGCAAGCTCTACTTGCCGGACAGCAAGACGGGCCCGCGCACGGTCTGGCTGTCATCAGCGGCACGCCGGATCCTGGACGAACTGCCCCGAAGGGGCCGCTGGATGTTCCCGTCTCCCCGTGGGGAACGCCACCTGACGCGGGGTGCACTCAGTAGCTTCTGGCTCAATGTGCGCTCGAAAGCGGGGATCGCGGATGTTCGCTGCCATGACTTGCGTCACACGTACGCCTCGATAGCACTCGCTCATGGCGAGACGATCCCCACCATAGGCAGGCTCTTGGGCCACACTGATCCAGCGACCACGCTCAAGTACACGCATCTTGCCGATGGCACGCTTCACGAGGCCGCCGAGTCCCTTGTTTCGGCCCTGAGCGGGAGGGTCGAGGCATGAAGCGAAAGATGCGGTTGAGTGATCGCGCCATTGCGCGCCTTGCGACGATGCCCGACGAGTATACCGTATGGGACACACGGATCACGGGCCTTGGCGTCAGGGTGCGGTCTTCCGGTCACAAGTCGTTCGTTGTTCTGAACAACCGGCACGGTTCCTTGAAACGCCGGACGCTGGGTCCCGTGATACGCATGTCTGTCGATGAGGCGCGCTCCCGGTGTCTCACCATTCAGTCCGACGACACGGTACCGCTGCCGGACATTCCCTCGGTTCCCGTACCTCTTTTCGGCGATTTTGTCTCACGTATCTGGCGCTCCGAGTGCTTCGATCGTCTCAAGCCTTCAACCCGGCGCAGCATAGACTACACACTCGCGAGCCAACTCCTGCCGGCGTTTGGCGACATTCCGCTGGATCGGATCCGACGAACGGACGTGATCGACTGGTTCGACCGCTACAGCATGTCGGCACCAGGCGGCGCCAACCGGGTTCTCGATGTGTTGCGCCAGATTCTCAATCACGCGGTGGTTCATGGTCATCTCGAGACCAATCCGGCAAGCGGAATGCGCCGGAACCCGCAACGCCGGTTCAACCGGTTCCTGTCCCGGGACGAGGCCCGTCGCCTGCATGCCGAACTAGACCGGCTGGTCGCCGAACGTCCGGAACGATCAGTCCAGGCAGACATCATTCGCCTGCTCTTCTATACTGGATGCCGCTGCAGCGAGGTCCGCACCCTCAGGTGGTCCGAAGTCGGTGCCGACACGCTCGACCTTGAGGACAGCAAAACCGGACCACGGAAAGTCTACCTCAACAGCAAGGCCCGCGGGATCATCGCTCGTCAGTCCAGGACAGGCAGTGATCATGTCTTTCCGTCACCCTCCGATCCGACCATACCCATTGTGAGTGTCCAGCAGCTGTGGTTCACCCTCCGCAAACGGGCCATCATCGAGGATGTGCGTCTGCATGACCTGCGACACAACTTCGCCAGCCAGGCTGTCCTGAACGGTGTGCCGCTTCCGACCGTGGCGAGGCTCCTTGGTCACCGGCAGGTTTCCATGACCCTGCGCTATGCCCACGTTGCGGACAAGGATGTCGAGGCGGCAGCGGAACGGGTCGGCAACGTCATGACACAGATCATGGCATCGAACGCGGGATCCTGAGTCCTCATTCAGCGTCGGTCCAACCCGGTTTCGTTCGACTAGGTCGAAGTTCCGGACGATTTCAGCGGTACAACCACACCAAGTCGTTGATCTTGCTGATAAAATGGCAGAGGGACAGCATGCAAATGTTCCCATGTAACGGTGGAAATCTCTGTTGACACATGCGTCCATCGCCCCATATTCGTTGCCATGTACGTGGACATAGCCCCCAACCGCATGAGGCCCCCGCCAACAATCTCTCCCCCTGGCCCATGGAGAAGGTCGAAACCTGCGGCTCTTCCAGGTCACCACGTGGCCCACGACGCTCCGGAAAAAGGCCCTGGACCACCTCGACGTACGCCTGTAGCGTTCCCAGTAGCGACACACCCGATTTTTTCAAACGTCAATACATTCATAACGATACGTCTGATCGGTTCTGGAACTTCGGACTAGGACACGCTGAACACTGGTATGTGGTTCGGCCTCAAGCAAGGATGCGTCAGCAACCTGAAGCGGTTGTCCTTCTGCTATCCGAAGCGGTGTCGCACCGCCATGGGCGACATCGGCACATACCTTGTTACCACAGAACCCTGGTCCACAGCCGTTGGGCCAGCTGACTATCCCATGACAAATGCGATCACGCGCTCTGCGCCCTCCACCTCCTGCGTGAACGCCAATCCCTCATCAACTCCAACAAGTCATGGCTGGGCCGCAAGTATGAAGAGACATGCTGAAAGAGTTACCTAGAAGGGGCGCGTGAACCTGGACAAGGAGCTATGCAGACCCACAGCACGGTCAAGGAGGTGATGACCGACAATGCCGCACTCTTTAACATCATAGTCGTGTAACAGTATCGTCTCGGAAGAGCCCCCTTGCATTCGAACGGCTCCATCCCCACCTAGCCTGAAAAGCATGAGCAGTAAATGCAAGCGGAGGGGCAATAGTGCGACTTTGGGCGTCAATAGTGGTAATAGTAGTATTTGTGGTAGTAGTGGCCGGTGCCGGCTCAATGGTGTGCTATTGGTCATGGCTACATGGCGCGCCTAGCGAAACTATCCGGAACATCAGTCTCGTCATCGCTGCAGCGGTAGCCATCATATTGGCTATGTGGCGAAGCGTTGTTGCAGTGAAGCAGACTGAAGCTACACGCGATCAAGCGAATGCTGCACAAAAACAGATCGCAACCACTCAGCAATCTCTAAGAATTGAGCGCTTTCAAAGTGCAGTGCAATTGATCGGTAGCGACATTCATGCAGTACGCATGGGAGCAATTGATAGTCTTCTTCGACTGGCTAAGTTTGATCCTAAGGGATTCCATACTCTTGTCTTTCGCATTTTGGCTGCATTTGTCCGTTGTCCGCCATCCGCATCTGAAAAGAAAAGATCACGCCGTCCTCGCGAAGACATTCAAACTATCATCGTAGGTATTAGCAAACGTTCCATCGAAGGCCGAGAGCTCGAAAAAGAACACGACGCTATAATCGACTTGCAAGGAGCAAAATTACAAAACGTTTGGTTTCCGCCCAGTGCCTGCCTAGATCGTGTTAGACTATGCAGAACAAAATTGTCTGGAGCAATTCTTTCTGGCGTACGCGGTCTCAAACAATCCCAACTTCATGGTGCCTGCGCCAAACTCGGTAGGGAGCCAAAGCTCGATGACGCCTTCGATCCCGATACCGGAATGCCTTTGATCTGGCCGCCGCCTGGTTCTCAATAGCATAACTCGGATTCAAATTATGCATCGTGACGTCAGGATATCCATCAAGCGACAGGAGTAGTGGAGAAGATGCAGCAAGCGTCGCTTCCCGATAAACACTGCGCAGTGTGTCGCCCGGCGGAGCCGTGGAAGAATCGCACCGAAACTTGCTGCGCCGAACATCAGAAGATCCTCGAAATTGCAAAGACAATCCGCAAGGGGACAGCCACGGGTCAGTGGGGACCGGAAGGACCGGAGCAAGCAAAAGAACGGTGGTGTAACCGGTCAAGACGGGTTCGGGACGAGAGCGACTATCGGCGTCACTGGTTGCATTGCATCGTCGCACAGAACGGCAAGTGCGGCGACCCGCAGAAGGACCCGACGGGAAAAGGATGCGGACGCAACCTACTGGCGCTGCCGGCCGTCTCGATCCATGTCGATCATATCGTACCGAGAAGCAAAGGCGGCCGGGACGGTTGGGAAAACTGCCAGGCGCTCTGCTCCGACTGCAACCTCCGTGCGGGTGACGGCAGCCGTGACGACAGCCCGATTCGCATCGCGCAAAGAATATGGGAGGCAATGAAGTCGCCAGAAATCGTTAGGCAGGCACGAGAACAAAAGGGTCGATGCACTGGGTGTGGAAATTGGCTTTGGTCAAAGGAGCCAACGAAGGTTTGGTTTGTTGGTCAAAATGGACATCTTGCTTGCGATCAGTGCGGGAATGCTTCACAAAGGAAATGGTTGGCTGAAAGAGATAAAATTGAGAGAGCAAGAGTTACTAGAATCGGTGAAGAGATAGATAACTATGTTGAAAGGAAATGGGAAGGGCTGGAATGGAGTGTAGGCATAATTTGCGCCCTGCCTCTATCGGTTGTTTATCTTGCGGTAATGTCAGCTTTCATGAAGACGGAAGTTGGTGCTGCGCTTTTTGTTCCCTTTGTGCTTTTGCTTACCGCCGCTATGCTTTGCTTTAGAAGTCGTGTCAAGAAAAAATTTGTATCCCGCTGGCGCGAACGTGAATCTCAAAGTCGTCTTTGTTTTAATCCTTGCGGCAATGACGTCTCGGCACAACCCACGGGAGCAGCTGGTGAAAAGCTGCTTTCGAATCTTTCGATGAGGATCGACCAGGCGAATTGTCAGCCCCAACAGCGGAGTAGCAGGGATTCTTGAGGGGTATACACTCGATCCCGCGACGCACGGCACAACTCGTCCTCTATGTTGCTGAAAAGGAGAGAGTACTGGGCAAGCACGCCGTGGAAGTCGAGGCGGTTGGTGCTGAAATAGTCGATCGCTAATTGGCCGTTGTTTTCATCGGGATTGTTCATAGGACCGTTGCGCATCTTGTCTGTTACGGGTCGAAACGCCATACCGTCATTTCGACCGGAGTTGCCTCTGTCAACCTGGATGCTTAACTTTCCGTTCATGACGACATACATAGTGATCCCCAAGGATAGACTCTCGACACCTGTCAGCGACGACGGGAGATTGACTGAAGGCCGCGTCGATTGCCGAGGGCAGCACGCGTTCGTTCTTGGCGCGGGGATTGTGCGAGCGCGAGGGGTGGCGCAACGCGACGGGCGGCCTGCGACTGGCCTCAGTGCGTGCGGTCCTGCCTGATCTTGCTTCGTCAATCAACGTCGACCTGCCTGCACCAAGGCCTCATGCCTTCGGCGCCGACACCCTTGAGAGGGACTATCCCGACAAGCTCCTCGTCTGTTCTCTGGGGACTTTCAGACGTCCTGACCTCAGTGAGTTGACTTGATCAGTCCGGCCCTTTTTTTTCCAACACAATGAACGGGTTTCCCAGTTTTTTGCTTGACAACATAGCCGTGGGGTGATCCAATATAACATGACGCCTATATTGGAGCAGTCCAGGCCATGAACACGCTCGCAATGCACCCTCCCGAAGCCGTCCAGATCGGAACCTCGTGCTTCTCCCTTGCCGACCTCGACGGACAGACCGTCTACTTCTCGAACATGGAGCCCTTCGACTGCCACGACGAGGGCGACCGGCCGGCCATGCTGCTGCGGATCGCCAGGTTCGCCAGGCACGGCGTTCCTCAAGGAGACCTGCAGGCGGCCTTCGACGTGAGCCGCGCGACCGTGCAGCGGGCGGTGAGGAAGCTCCGGGACGAGGGCGAAGCGAGCTTCTACGAGCCACGCAAGGGCCGTGGTCTCAGCGTGATCACAGGCGAGACGGCAGCCGCGGCGAACCGTCTCCTGGCCGAGGGCATGAACGCCGCGGCACTGGCCCGGGAACTGGGGATCGCGAGATCGACGGCGTACTACAACCTCAGCAACGGCTTCATCGGCGGCGGAGAGCGGCCGCAGGCGGCGCAAGTCGACGAGGCCACGCGATGCCCGGACGATCTTCTCGGCCGCGGCGAGCGGGACCGTCGCGACAGGGTCGCGCCGATGGGGCGCGGCGCGCGCGACAGCGCCGGGCGCGTCGCGGCCTCGACGGGGGCCATGAGCGAAGCGCCGCCGCGCTTCGACGAGCCACTCTCGGCGGTCGCCGGCGGCGGCGTCCTGGCGGCGCTGCCGGCGCTGCTGAAGGAGGGTCTCCTGGAGCACGCGGACAGGTTCCTGTCGCTGCCGAAAGGGTACTATGGGCTGACGAGCGTGCTTCTCATGCTCGCCTTCCTGTTCATGGCCCGGATCCGCAACCCCGAGGCGCTGCGCCACGAGGCGCCCGGGGAACGGGGTGCGGTCCTGGGGCTCGACCGCTGCCCGGAGGTCAAGACGCTGCGGCGCAAGATCAGGGCGCTGGCGAGCGACCCGCAGCGGGTCCGGGACTGACAGGACGCGCTGGCGAAGGACTGGATCGCGGAGGCGCCGGATGTCTGCGCGACACTGTCGGTGGACGGGCACGTGAAGGTGTATACCGGCCGCAAGGGTCGCCTGCCGAAGCACTTCGTGTCACGTCAGAAGCTCTGTCTGCCGGCCTCGACAGGCTATTGGGTCAACGCGCTCGGCGGCCGGCCGCTCCTGTGCCTGCACAAGGACCTCGACCCGACCATGACGCACGCGCTGGAGCACGACATCCTGCCCGCGCTGGAGCGGCTCGGCCTGCCGGGGCCGGAGGCGCCGAACCTCGCCAGGGGAGAGGCGGTCGCGCCGGGGCTGACGCTGGTGTTCGACCGCGAGGGCTGGAGCCCGGCGCTGTTCGCCCGCCTCGCCCGGCGCGGGGTGGCGGTGATCACCTGGCACAAGGGGTTCCGGGGCGGTCCCTGGCCGGAGGGGGAGTTCCGCACGGTCCGGGCGCCGCTCCACTCACCAGGTGGCGTCCGCACCGCCGAGGTGCGGCTCGCACAGAGACGGATCACGCTGTCCGGCGGACCGCAGGTGCGCCAGATCCGGCGTCTTCTGGACAGCGGCCGGCAGGTGCCGCTTGTCACCACGGACATGCACACGCCCATGGAGCGGGTCGCCGGCGCGCTGTTCTCGCGCTGGTCCCAGGAGAACTTCTTCAAGTCCATGCGCCAGGAGTTCGGCCTCGACGCGCTGGCCGTGCACGGCCTTGTCGAGCAGGACCCCGAAGCGCGCGTCGTCCATCCGCACTGGCGCCGCTGCGACCGCCGCATCCGCCAGCTGCGCCAGAAGCTCGGCACACTGCGCAACCGCGTCGCCGACCTGCTCAAGGGCGCCCCGTCCGACACCGCCATCACGGCCGCCGCAACGCTGCAGGACAAGATCGTGACGCTCGACGCCGAGCACGAGGCGCTCAAGGTCCGGCGTTCAGAAATCCCGAAACATGTCACCGTGGCCGAGCTCGACGAGAACGACAGGCTCGACGCCCTGCCCTCCAGCGAGAGGCTGCTGCTCGACATCGTTCGCATGATCGCCTACCGCGCCGAAACCCGGATGATGGCCGCCGTCGCCCAGGCCCAGGGCGCAAAGCAGCGCCCGCGACGCCCTCTCGCCGAACTGTTCCAGTCGGACGCCGACATCATCCCCGATCAGGAAAACCGCGTCCTGCGGGTGCGCTTCCTCGGCACCGCCAGCAACGCGCGCGACGCCGACATCGCCGGACTGCTCGATGAACTCAACCAGACACGCACGATCTTCCCAGGAACCGACCTGCGCATGATCTACGACATGCCAGACAACCCACCCAAACTCGGCCCAGAAGCATCAAACTGATTGGACAAATTCATAGCCGAGGTCAGGACGTCTGACTTTGGAGAGGTCACCGTGGAGCCTGTGGGCGACTGCGAGGACAAGTGCCTGGCCCGGTGAGACGGATGCAACCGACGCGGTTCTTTGACACCATCGAAATCGATCCCGACCGTGCGGGTCTGGAGGTTGCACGCATCATGGACGGGTTGTTGGCCGAACTCACAAGGCCGAGAGGGTCATCCCTGAACCTCACCGTCGAACTCGAAGGCAACGGTCCTGACGAAGGATATCCCGACGATGTGGTCGAGACCGTCAAGGCCAACGCCCGAGACCTCAAGCTGGATGAAGAATCGTTCGGGTTCGAGGAGTGAACGTCTGCCGGACGGGCCGTCGGTCTGCGCAACGTTCCCGGAGAGTATCCTGGTTCGACTCCCCTGATACGACTCCCATCATGTCAGCGGGCAAATCCGCGTCCAGCGATCATCGGATGGGTGGGCAGACAACACGCTGACTGCCGAGTGTGCCGTCACGGCATATCGTCCCGGCTCCACGGAAAAACGGCCTGCTCCCTCCGCCCCGTCGATTCAGCGGTTGCATTCCGCCTTCTCCTGTGCACATCCCTGTCATGGCTTGGGGAGGAGCCGAAGTCACGACAGGGGGAGATGCGCCATGACACGAGGAAAGACCCTTCTTCGCCCGCTTGAACCGGCACAGCGCCTGGCGTCGGCGGACCGTGAGACGCTGGAGACAATCCAGGCCGCCGTGGACGCGTGCCAGTCCCTCGTCAGCGAGCAGGGTGCGGCGTTGCAGAAGTCGATGGAGCAGCAACTCAAAGTCCTGAAGGCCCTGGTAGATGCTGTCAGTTCCCTTGCGGAGCGGCTCAAGGAGCAAGACAGCAACGGTGCGGAGGGACACGCGGAGCTGATGAAGGCGGTGCGAAGCGTCCTTGCCGCCGTCGCCGGTCTTGCGGTGAGGCTCGACGAGGCCAACGTGAAGTCGGCAGCCGCCGTTCACGCCGACCTTGCCGCCCTGAACGACACGCTGAACAGGATCGCCGACACGCTCGCGGACCATGACCGTCGGCTCGCCGCTGCCGCGGATGCCGTCCCGGCGCTGTCGACTTCCGTCGAGACGCTGCGCAAGGAGACGCACGACGCCATGGCGGAGAGGAAGGAGGCGCAGGCCGGCGAGGCGCGGACGCTGGGCGACATTGCCAGTGGGACGGCCGCACTCGGCCGTCGGTTCGGTCATGTCGAGCAGGCGCTCAAGCGCTCCCGGCGCGATTTCTGGCTTACCGGCGTGGCGCTTCCCCTTCTCGTCGGCTGCGCATTCTTCTTCGGCCTCATGACCGACTTCGTGGTGCGCTATCTTGAGGCTCCTCCTGCGGTCACGGCCATGCTGCCGGCGGCGGAGTTGCCGCCCTGGCCGCCGCCGGACCTGTCGCTGGAGATCGTGACGCCGGAGTGACGCTCCATGGTGGCGACGGTTCACGAGCTTGCGTCCTCGGCGACCGCGGTTTCGTACTACGAGCAGGATGGGTACTACGCCCGCAACGATCCCGAGCATCGCAAGGCGAGCTTCTGGCATGGCCGTGCGGCGGGCGACCTTGGGCTGAGGGGCCACGTTGTGCCGTCGCGCTTCGAGTCGGTGCTGCAGGGCAAGGTGCCGAAGACGGACATCCGTCTGGGGAGGATCGTCGAGGGAGAGCGCCGGCACCGTCCGGGCTGGGACATCACGTTCTCGGCGCCGAAGTCGGTGTCTCTGGAGGCGCTGGTGATGGGGGACGTGCGTGTCATCCGGGCGCACGACGAGGCGGTGCGGGCGACCCTGGACTGGATCGAGCGGGACCTCTTGCAGACCCGGGGCTGGGATCCGGCGACGAAGCGCCGGCCGCGGGTGAAGGCGGACGGCATGGTGGTGGCGGGCTTTCGCCATCTCACAAACCGTGATCTCGATCCCCAGCTTCACACGCACTGCGTTCTGGCGAACATGACGCGCTCGTCCGACGGCGCCTGGAAGAGCATCGAGCCGACGTCCTTGCGGCGCAGCGAGAAGCTGATCGGGGCGCACTACCGCAACGAACTGGCGTCGCGCCTGGTGGCCCAGGGTTTCGCGGTGACGCCGCGGATGATCGGCCCGGTTCCGGGCTTCGAGCTGGCGGGCTACGACGGGGAGTTCCTGGACGCCTTCTCCGGGCGCCGCCGGGAGATCCTTGCCTACCTCGAGAAGCACGGGCTTCCGGCGACGCGTGAGGCGACGCAGAAGGCGACGCTCCACACGCGCCGTCGCAAGGTCGAGGCGGGCCTTGCCGAGCTTGTGCCACAGTGGCGCGCCCGGGCGCGCGCCCTGGGCCTTGTGCGCGACGAGGCGGCGCTCAGGCCGCCGAGGCCGGTCGAACCGGAGACGGGCCGGGAGATGGCGCTGCCGGTGGACCCGGAAGCGGGGCTGACGAAGAACGAACGCCGGCGGCGGCAGCGGTCGCCTGCGGCGCCGCACCTCGAACCGGTGGTGGAGACCGTGGTGCGGCGGCGCCGGTTCCGCCCCGCGGCTCCGGCGGAACGCATCGCCGAGCCCGAGACGGGCGTCCTCGAGGCGGTGGCGCGGGCGGTGGCTCACGTCGAGGAGAGACGCACGGTGATCCCGGCTCGCGACATCCGGGCACTGGTCCTGGGCCATGCGCCGGGCCGCTACCGGCTGGAGGAGATCGACGCGGCGATCGAGCGCCTCGTCGCGGAAGGGGAGTTGCTGGAGACGGTCCTGCGGGGCTCGGACCGTTCCTTCGTCACCGACCGGGCGGTCAAGGCGGAACGGCGCATCCTGGAGGCGGTGAGGCAGGGCCGGACGTTGGCCGTCGCCCTGGTCCCGGAAGAGACGGTGACGGCCCGCCTTGCGGCGACGAGGCTGACCGCCGGGCAGGCGAACGCGGTGCGTCACGTCCTGGGGTCAGGCGATGTGGTGGTGGGCGTGCAGGGTCGGGCCGGCAGCGGCAAGACGACGATGCTGAAGGAGGTGGCGGGCCTCGTGGAGGGGCGCCCGCTCATTGCCCTTGCTCCCTCGGCCGCCGCGGCGCGGGTGCTGGAGAAGGGAGCCGGGGTCTCGACCCGCACCCTTCAGTGGTTCCTGGTGCGCTACGGCGATCTCTCGGACCCCGACCGCCTGGAGCGGGCCCGCGAGGACATGGATGGCGGGGTGCTGGTGGTGGACGAGGCCTCGATGATCGGCACGGTGGCGATGGAGAGGCTGCTCGCCCTGGCCGGAACCCTTGGTATCGCTCGCGTGGTGCTCGTCGGCGACACGGCGCAGCTGAAGGCGGTGGACGCCGGCCAGCCCTTTGCCCTCATGCAGAAGCGCGGCATGGCGACGGCGGTGATGGACGAGGTGCTGCGCCAGGAGGATGCGGACCTGAAGGAGGCGGTGGTGCGGGCCCGCGAGGGCGAAGCCGGCGAGGCCATGACGCGGCTCGCCAACCGGGTGACGGAACACCGGGTGGAGGATCTCGGGGCAGAAGCGGCCCGGGCGTGGCTCGCCCTCGGGGCGGAGGACCGGGAGGCCTGCGCCGTCCTCGCCCCGACCCATGCCGTGCGCCGGGAGATCAACGCGGCCATCCGCGAGGGCCTGGCGCAGGAAGGCGTGCTGACGGGAGGGACGCTCACCATCCGGCGCCTCGTCGACCGGCGCTACACCCGCATCGAGGCCTCGGTTCTCGCCAACTACGAACCGGGGGACACGGTGGTCTTCCACCGCGACGCCTATGGTTGCCGTGCCGACGATGTCTGCACCATCACCGGGGTCGGCGACGGCTGGGTCGTCCTCGACCATGCCGACGGCCGGGAACGGCGTTTCCGGCCCTCGGGCAACGCCGCCCGCAACCTCGGGGTGCACGAGACCGTGGAGATCGAGATCCGGGCCGGCGACCGGGTGCGCTGGACGCGCAACCGCAAGGCCCGGCGGCGCACGCCGGCCCTGGTCAACGGCGAGGAAGCCCGCGTGCTGTCGATCGGGCCCGAGCGGGTGCGGCTGCTGGCGGACGACGGCACGGAGTACTCCCTGGCCCGCAGCGATCCCCACCTGCGCCATCTCGACCATGCCTGGAGTTCCACGGTCCACGGCGCCCAGGGGAAGACGGCGAAGAAGGTCATCGCCGTCCTCGATGCCGGACACATGGCGAACCGGGAGATGTTCTACGTCGAGGTGAGCCGTGCCTCGCAGGGGTTCACCCTGTTGACGGACGACCGCGAGGCGCTGATCGAGTGTCTCGAGACCTCGCCCGACGTGCCCGACGCCGCGCTCGAGGCCCTGGGCGAGGATCTCGACGGCCCGATCGTCGATCCCGAGGCGTGGGCCGCCGTCGTCGCTGCCTGGGAAGAGGTGGAACGGGAGGCGGCGGGTTCGCCTCCCTCGTCGGTTCCGGCCTATGCCGGGGTGATGGCGCGCCTTGCCGCCTTCGCGGCGGTCGAGGACCTGCCGGCCGAGATGCGCGCCTTCGTCGACGAGCGCCTTGGAGCCCATGAAGCGTCCCGTGCTGCGGAGCGCCAGGTGCGGGAGCTCATCTCCGGCCTGCAGGACCAGCCGCGGCGCTGGCCGGAACTGGCATGGGCGGCCCGGTCCACAGGCCACCCTGCAGGAGACGGCCCGGCCTGGCGGACGTGGCGCGATGCGGGAACGGCCCTTGTCGACAGCGCCCGGCGGCGGCTCGCCGGAGAGGAGGCGCCGGCACTCCCGGAGGGTGACCGTCGGCGCCTCGGGGTCGCGCTTGCCGGTGTGGAGAAGGTGCGGCTGAAGGACGATGCCGCGCGCTTTGCCCGCGACTGGCGGGCCTTGGTCGAACGGTCGCGGGAGAAGGCCGTGCCGGCCTCCCTCCTGACGGACCATGCGGACATCTCCCGCCGCGGCGCGGCCCTGGCGCGGTCCACGGGGCTGACGGCGGAGGAACGCCGTGCGGTGGACGCCTGGCAGGCGCGCCATGCCGCGGAGACCGCTCTCGTCGACGACTTCAGGTCGGCGCGTCAGAGAGCCGGCATGCTGGCGGCATGGTTCGCAGACCACGTGCCGCTCGATGGCGCGGGCGGGGTCGATCCCGGGGACGCCGATGTCACGCGGTGGCGGCGCGACGCGGAGGCTCACCTGCGGCACATGCGTTCGCTCCTTGACACGGACGGTCCTCATGGTCCGTACATCGCCGCCATGCTGGAGGAGCGCGACGGGATCGTGACGGCGGGCCGGGAGGTCGTCGAGAGCCTGGAGGCGCTTGACCGCGCCACGCTGCTGTGGCGGGTCTGCGGGATCTCTGGCCGGGCCCGCCTCGAGGACCGGCTGCCCCTCGATCTCGCGGAATGGTTCGGCACGCTGGGCGAGATCCGCCGTGCCGTCGATGCCGCCGCACCCGGCGATCCGGTGGGCCGTCATCTCGAACGCTGGCTGGCAGACGACGGGCGCTGGCGCCGCGACCGCCGCCGCGTGGCGGAGACCGTCGGCCTGCTGAGGGACCTCGAACGCTCAAGGCCCCGCTACGCGGACATCCGCGGCGACGCGCCGGATCGCCGAGCGTGGCGCAACGGGGCCGAAGCCCTGGACGGCGCCCTCGAGACCGTGGTCGCCCTCGCCGACCACGAGCGCAGAGCCCACCTCGCAGCCTGCGGCATGACGGCACAGGACTTCGCTTCCCTGGTCGGCGCCGTGCCCCTGTGGCGCGCCACCGACGCGGCCCTCGCCGGCCTCGACGACTGGTCGGGGCGGGCCGCCGAGGTGCTGCGCGAGGGCGGCGAGGGTCCGACCATCGCGCAGGAGGATGTCGAACGGGCTTACGCCCTGATCGAGGAGGGCAGGAGGCTTGTGGAGGAATGGGCCGCCCATCCCTCTCGCACGGACGACATGGCGGGCGCCCGGGACGCCGTCGACAGCGTCATCAGGCAGCTCGAGGCAGCCCGGTTGACGGCCGCATGCCAGGCGTTCGCCGCCTTCACCCGGTCCGTCAACCGGGCCCATGAGGAAGGCGGCGTGCATCCCCTCGATGCGGCGGACTACCCCCGGCTCCTGGCGGCCCTGGAGGATCTCGCCGAACACGAGGGCACGCCGCAGGCAACGCGCGACCTGATGGCCGACTGGCGGGACGCCGACGGCAGGTGGAAGGCGGAACGCCGCGAGACCGAGGCCACCGTCGCCAGGGCCCGGGTCCTGGCGAAGACGGGGCCGGCGCCTGCGGCGGCGGACCATCCCGATGCGGACCATCCCGATGCCCGGGCCTGGCGCACCGAGGCGGCGGCAATGCTGACGGCTGCCCGGGCGATGTTGGCCGACAGGTCGCTGAAGGCCCGCCACCTCGATGCCCTCGCCGACGCCCGCCGCGACCTCGTTGCGGCGGCGGCAACCATCGAGACGACCTTCAGAGCCCTGGACCGCGCCGCACTTCTGCAGCGGGTGAAGGAGATCGAGGACCGCGCCGAGGCCGCCGGGCGGCTCCCATGCGACCTCGCTGACTGGCCCGGCCTTCTCGAGGAGGTCCCCGGGGCGGTGGCCGACGGCGCGCCGGCGGATGGAACTGTGCGCGCGTTCACCCGCCGGCTCGATGACGACAGGCGCTGGCGCCGTGACCGCGCCCGTCTCGCCAAAGCCCTCGCCCGCCTCGCGGAGGCCGAGACGAACCGGCCCACGTTCGGCGGCTCAGGCGACGACCGTGCGGCCTGGCGCGCCGCGGCCCCGGCGGCGGCAGAGGAAGCCGGTGCGGCGATGGACGCCATCCCCGAAGGCGAGCGCACCGCGCAGCTTCGCGCCCTCGGAACATCCCCCGATGCCTTCCGGCAGCGTCTTGCCTCGGCGCCCTCCTGGATGGCGACGGACGCCGCCCTCGATGTTCTCGCGAACTGGCGCCGCCGCGCCGGCCGCCTGGGCGAGGCGGCGGAACCGGGCGATCCCCTTTGGCGCCGCGACGCCGCGGCGCTCCTGGCCGAAGGTCGCGCGCTTCCCGGCGCGTGGAAGGCCGACGGCCTGCCGGCCCGCGACATGGCGGGCGCCGGGGATGTCGTCAAGACCGAGGCCGAGCGCATCGACGCCATGCTCCTCGGCGACAGCCTGCGGGCTCTCGTGCGCCGGGCAGACGCCATCAATGGGGAGGTGCGGGACCATCATCGCCATCCCCTCGATTCGCCCCACATGGCGCCCCTGCGCGAGGTGCTGCGGCAGCTCCGGGACGATCCGCGCCTCACCGCGGAGGACCGGACCACCGTCGGCGCGTGGCGCGAGACGCTCGATGGCTGGGACGGCGAACGCCAGCGGGTTCATGAGCTCGTCGCGGAGGCCCTGGCTCTCCAACCCGGCCTCCAGGGAAGCGCAGCGCTGTCCGACGCCTGGCGCCGCCGTGCCCGGATGCTGCTGGAGGCCGTGGAGGCAGGGTCGCTGAACCAGGAGGCCCACATCCGCGCCGCGGGCGCTTCGCCCCGGCGCCTCGCCTACATCGTGGCGGCACTCCCGGAACGCCTGGCCCAGGACGACGCGGTGCGCGAGGAGGCAGGCCGGACCCGCCACCTCCTCGAGGTCCGCACCGCCATGCGGCAGCTGCGGGAGGCGCCGTTCGACGTCTCCCGCAGTGTCCGCTGGGACGGGACCGAGCCCCTGCTCCGCGGCGACCGGCTCAGCTGGATCGACGCAGAGGGCCGCCACGACGCGGTTGTCGAGATGGTCAGCCACGTCACCGGCCCCGACGTCATCGATCGCCTGCGCATTCGTCCCGTCGGCGGCACAGAGACCCGCAGTCTCCACGCCGAGACGCTCCGCCCCCTTGCCGGCAACGTCACCTGCCGACGCCTCCTGTGGCCCGACGAGGCGCTGCGCCAGCGGGAACGCGACCGGCAGTATCCCGTCCGCAACGACGCCTTCCCCTTCGCCTGCGAGGAGAGGGTCCTTCCGGACGACAGGATACGCTGGACCATGGTGCGGCATGCCGGCCCGGTCCAGCCCCCAATCGAGGGCGACACCGCGCAGGTCGAGGCGATCGTCGAGGCCGTCGAGCCCGGCGTCAACGACGTGGTGGGAGACGGGGTGACGCTCCGCGTGGTCCGCTCCTGGGGAATGCAGGGAGCGCCTGCAGCCGGTTCGACGATCCGCCAGGATATGCGCTCCCTCTTCACGCGCGGATGCGTACGCGCCCCCTGGGATGACGAGACGGCGCGGGAGAGGCGCATGGCCGAGACGCTCCGCGAGATCGAGGCCCGCAGGCGTGGACGGTCCCGCGGCCTGTCGATGTAGGCAAGAGGTTCATGCTCCCCCGATGATCCCCTGCCGTTCAGGAAAAGAGATCCGGCTGGACCGTGTCCGCGGCCCGCGGGCGCTCCGTCGTCGTTCTCCTGACGGAGGCCATGACGGCGGCCGCCTGCTCCTCGCCGAGGATCGAGGCCAGCTCGGCCCGGAGATCATCTTCCCGGCCGCGGGCGATCATGTCCTTCGCCCACAGGTTGAACATCACCGCGACCCGCGCCTGGATGTCGGCCATCAGCGACGATGTGTCCTCATCGCCCTGCAGCAGCGAGAGGATCTCCCGGTGGAGCTCCAGGAGCTCCCTCTGCTGAACCCCGGCCAGCACCAGCGGCGGTCCCTTGTCGCCCTCGGCCCCGTCCCGGGCCGCCAGGCCCACGAGATAGCGGGCGATCGAGAGCCCGCGGCCTGCCGCTTGCGACCTCACCATCTCCCACTCGTCGTCCGTCGCCGAGACCGTCAGGTGTTTCGACGGCGGCTTCTTCCGGCGACGCCGCCGCGGCCTCATCGCCATCGACTCATCACCGCCACCGCCGCAAGGAGGGTCAGACCCTCCGTGCCGGGAAGCTCCCGGCGCAGGGCGCTTGCCACCTCCTGCAGGGTCCTCGTGCCCTCGAGGAACTCACGCTGATCCTCCGGCGACAGCACCAGGGGATGGATCTGCGGATCGTCCTTGCGGGCAAGGTCGAGCAGGTAGCCCGACACCGTCTTGTCGGCGGCCTTCGCCTTCCCGCGGATCATCTCCTGTTCCTCGGGCGGACAGTGAACGGAACGCTGCCGCTTCAGCTGGCGCGTCATCCCCCGTCTCCCGCCGCCTTCCAGCGGTTGGCCGCTCCCGGATCGGTCAGGCGCGCCAGGACGCCCTCGCTCTCCAGCCAGGCGTCGACCGCCTCGCCGGCCTCCTCCCAGGCCTCCCCGGCGCCGGCCTCGCACAGGCGCCGCTCTTCCAGGCGGGCCATGACGAGCACCTCCCGCACGGCCCGCCGCAGCACCTCCATCGGCAGGGCATCCGGCATCAGGGTGCGCTGCACGATGAAGCGGGAGAGTTCCATGCCGGCCGCCCGGGCCGCCCGGGTGATGCGTTCCCACTCGGCGTCCGTCGCCATGACGGCGTGCTGGCGGCGGTCGGTCATGGCGCCGGTACCGGCGTTGACTGGGGAAACACATGCGCCGTGCGAGGGTCTATCACGAGTGACATTCTCCTGTTCTCATCCTGCATGGCGATATCGAGGCCCTTTCTTGTGTTGTTCTTGTGGCGCGCTGATGTGTCGCTGTTGTGCCATCCTGGACGGCCGTGAGGGATCTGGCAAGAGCTCTGTCGTTGCCGTGCTGCTTCCCCGAGTGCAACAGTTCGACGACATCGGAACGACATCGCGTTGTTCTCGCGCGATCGAAATTTCTCTTGCACTGTCCCGTAACCTGTTGTAGAAGGGCCGGGAAGTGAGAGAAGACGCTTGGTTGCCGTTGGCCGGTTGGTGTCGTTACGGACTGATCTTGTGCTTACACCATCCTCGCCAACCTGCCGCCCGAGACCCTGGACCACGCCATCGGCCTGTGGACGGCCCAGCAGGCCGGTGCAGACACACCGCTCGCCATGGACGGCAAGGACATCCGCGGCGCCTCCAGGCAGACCAAAAACGGGCGGCGGATGATGGTCGCAGCGGTCGAGCACGGAACCGGCATGGTCCTCGGCCAGGTCGAGGTCGACGCGAAGAGCAACGAGATCCCCGCCGTGCGGGACCTCGCCAGCAGCATCGACGTCACGGGCCGCATCGTCACCCTGGACGCGATGCACGCTCAGCACGAGACCGCGCAACGGCTTCTCGAGCGCCGCGCCGACTATGTCATCACGGCGATCAAGGATAACCAGGAGACCATGCTCGACGATCTCAAGGCCATCGATTTCAAGGGCGCGGCTTCGTTCGAGACACTCGACAAGGGGCACGGACGCATCGAGCGCCGCCGCTGTGCCGTGGTCGACATCTCCGGCGCCGAGTGGGACGGCTACGCCGCTCTCCACGGTCGCCACCAAGCCATCCGCATCGAGCGCGAACGCGAGATCTGCAAGACCAAAGAACGCAGTGTCGAGACCACCTGGTGCCTCACCTCGCTCGCTCCCGAACGCGCCGTCGGGTAGGCCACTGGCGCGCGCATCCGTAGGCAGAGGCTTTGTCCGTCACCGCTCTTTCGATTGCGGGCGGGGTCGCAGTTCTCCCATAGACCGAAGTTCCAGAACCGATCAGACGTATCGTTATGAATGTATTGACGTTTGAAAAAATCGGGTGTGTCGCTACTGGGAACGCTGCAGGCGTATGCCGAGGTAGTCCAGGGCCTTTTTCTGGAGCGGCGTGGGCCGCGTGGTGACCTGGAAGGGTTTGGCGCCCGCAAGGCGGGGCGCCACGGTGTTGCGGGTGATGGTCGCGAGATCATCGAGGAGGGTGCGGAAACTGTGCACCGGATCACCCCTGGGCGTCCTCTTGGTTGCCGCCTTGGCCCGGGCGCTCGCCGAGACTTCTGCCGGCGCCACGACGGACGGCCGCCGGGCCTCGGCGCCTTCGGCATCCTCGTCGTCGAACAGCATGGGCTTCAGTTTCTGGCGCATGTGCCATTCCACGTAGTAGGCGAGCATGCACAGGAAGACATGGGCGCGGACCCGGGGTTCGGTGCGGTGGTAGACGGGACGGACCTTCAGATCCACGGTCTTCAGGCTGCGGAAGGCCCGTTCCACCGAACTCAACCGCTTGTAGGCGCGCACCGTGCCGGGACCGTCGAGCTCGCTCTGCGGCAGGCTGGTGCGGATCACGTAGAGGCCGTCGAGCCTGGCCTCGGCGGCGATGGCAACCTCATCGCGCCCATAGGTGAAGACACCGTCGTCGTCGATGGACCACGTGAAGTGCTTCGCCATCTTGTATTTACCGATGACCTTGCCGACCCGCTCCCCGATCTTGTCGGCACCCTTGAGACGGCGCTTGTCGCGCCGTGTCGCTGCGGCGATCGGTTCAAGCAGGGCCTCGGTGGCCTCGAGCAGCTCCTGGCGCTTGCGGGCCCGGTCCTCGGCCAGCAGGGGGTTGCGGCAGACCATGAGGCGTTCGCCGGGATACGCATCGCTGGTGATCTCCACCAGGTCCCTCTCGTCGAAGAGCGACATCTCGACGTCGCCGGCCTCCACAAGGGCGCGGATGGCCGGTCCCCTCAAGGCGCTGATCCAGTCCAGGCCTGCGGGCTTCACCTCCTCGCGTATGCGCGCCTCGGTCAGCATCCCCCGGTCTCCCACCAGCACCACCTTCGCCAGGGAGAAGCGCTCCTGCAGCGTGGTGATCTGTGATGCCACCGTCCCGGGGTCCGCCGTGTTGCCGGGGAACACTTCCACCGACACTGGACAGCCGTCCCGATCGCACAGAAGGCCGAACTCGATCTGCAGCTTGCCCTTCTTGCCATCCCGGGAATGACCCCTCCTTGCCAGGGGACACGCTCTCCCCTCCATCCATACCGAGGTCAGGTCATAGAGCACCAGGCAGCCCTCTTCGAGGCGCCGCTTCGCCAGGGACCGCTCGATCCTCTCCTGACGCTCCAGGAGCCAGTCCATGGCGCCGTAGAGGGCGTCCTCGTCCATCTCCGCATCGAGGACCTCGCCCAGGGTGCTGACCGCCGTGGCCTCGGCCAGCCCCCTGGCCGTGGCCAGCTTCGAGGCGGGCTCGAGGATGCGTGCCACGATCATGGCCAGGACCTGATCGCGCTCAGGCGAGGGCTTCGGGTCGATCAACCTGTCCAGTCCCAGCTTCTTCAGGGTTCCCAGCACCGCGGCGACATGCCCATGGGGTAGGGAGCGGACGATGTCGAAGGCGTCGTCACGACCGACGAGGGGTTCGTTCTTCAAGAACCGCCGCAGGGTCTCGACCTTTTCCATGGGCCAGGAGGAGAGATTGGCGATGGTGCGCTTCTTGACCTTGCCGTTCTCGCGCCATCCCTCTCGCAGGAGGACGGCGGGGGGTGAGTTACGGTTGGGGACGATGTCTACGTACATGGCAACGTATATGGGGGCGTAAGCCCACCGTGTCAAGGGAAAACTTCGCCGTTACATGGGAACATTCTCGCGCCATCATCGCGCTATTTTGCCAACACAATCAACCGGTTATCGTGACTCTGCCGCTGAAATCGTCCGGAACTTCGGCATAGACCACGTTTCCAGCAGCCCCCCTAAAATTCCGTACGTCCGGTTTTCCCGGGTACGGCTTCAAGCATCAGGCACCCACTTGGAGTTCGGTGCGGAGCCTTCCGCCGGACACGCCATGGTCAAGGCTGACCCATCCATACCCACGGCATCTCCTTGCGTTTGCTCCGTCCTTCGACCTTGCAGTCTGTCGGTCGGTGCCGGTCTCTGAGTACCGACTTGACCTGCCGCATAGGCCACCTGAGCCCTGAGGTCCTCGCTCGGGACGGGTTGTGTTGTCCCGCCCGTCAACGCTTACTCGACCTCATCCGCCAGTCAGGAGGACTCCGCGTCCTTTCCCAATCCTGGTTATAGACGCGGTCCTTGACATTCAAGGGTCACTTCATCCTGTCTGTCCTCCTCACCTTCCGGCCTTTCACTGCTGTACTGTCCCGGATTGCCGCCGTCTGTACCCCGGGGAACCCGATGCGTGCTCATCAGTTCTTCCGCATCGACTCTGGCCATCGGGCCGGATCCACGCCCTTGGCATTCCCGACCACCCCACAAATCAGCTTCGTGTGGGAGCATCATTTCGTGGCTTCATCCAATCGTTCGCTTTCGCTACGGCCCTCCGGTTTGCTCGCCGCCCTGGCTGACCGAACCGGCTGGGCACTGTGTCCCAGCCAGCCCACAACGGCTTTCTACGTCCCAGCTCGCTGGTCCAAGGTCGCCCCTGAACCAGTGGGATATGCTACGGCGCCAAACTGACAATTGCGCCGGCGGGACTTTCACCCGCAAGTACAGCAGCTAGACTCGCTGCACGGACCCGAGATGCTTCTGGCCCTCGTGCGCGACCACTGGGTCATCGAAAATCGACTCCACTACGTACGCGACTTCACCTACGACGAGGACCGCTGCAGGGTCCATGTGCGCCATCTGCCACGCAACCTCTCCTGCCTGACAAACGCCGCCATCGCCATCGTGCGCTGCGGCGGACATTTCGACTATATGCCCGAAGCCAACCGGCACGACGCCGCTCGCGCCCCTTTCAACGGGACAGGCTTGACTCGATGTTCATGAGGCCTTACATAGTGGCCCATGAGGATCGGCTTTCGACATCTGCGACGACGGTTGACTGGCTGAAGGCGGCGTCGGCTGCCGAGGGCAGCACACGTTCGTCTCTGGCGCGGGGATTGTGCGAGCGCGAGGAGTGGCGCAACGCGAAGGGCGAGCTGTGTCTTGCCTCGGCGCGTGCGGCCCTGCCTGACCTTGCTGCGTCGCTCGACATCGCCCTTCCTGCACCAAGGCCTGATGCCTTCGGCACCGGCGCCGACACCCTTGAGCGGGACTATCCCGACAAGCTCCTCGCCTGTTCTCTGGAGGACCTTGGAGAGGTCACCTTGGAGCCTGTGGGCGAGGGCGAGGACAAGCGCCTGGCCCGTTCGATGATGGCGACCTGGCATCCCGAAGGCGAGGCGTGCGCACCCGGAGCCCGGGTGAGCTACTGGATCACCTCGTCGCGCCACGGTCGCCTCGGCGGCCTGGTGTTTGGTGCGGCGAGTTGGCACCAGAAGGCGCGCGACGACTTCATCGGCTGGTCCCAGGGAGCCCGTGTCGCCCACCTCGGCGAGATCGTCAACAATGATCGCTTCCTGATTCTTCCATCGGTGGATGTGAAGGAGTTGGCCTCCCATGCCCTGGCCTGTGCCTGCCGGCGTCTGGCTACGGACTGGCACGAGAAGTACGGGGTGATGCCGGTTCTGGCGTACACGTATGTGGGTCCCGAGCACAGCGGCGTGAGCTACCGGGCGGCGGGCTGGGAGCGCTGTGAGGAGATGACCTCGGGTCGACCTCCCGGGGCCACCGGCCCGGGCGTGCAGCGGTCCGTATGGATGAAGCCCCTGACGCCTGACTGGCGCGCCGTGCTGTGCCGGGAGCCTGAGCGTGTCATGGGCCAGGCGGCGCCCCTTGTCGGTGATGACAGGACCGACTGGGCGATGAGGGAGTACGCCCGCAGCAGCCACAGTGACGTGCGCATCCGCGAGCGCCTTGTCACCATGGGCCGGGCGTGGAACGATCGTCCCGGCGCGATCCTGCCGGTGATCTTCCCCGGCGAGGCGGAGCAGAAGGCGGCCTACCGCCTGTTGTCGAATCCGAGGGTGACGATGGAGCATATCCTTGAGGGGCACCAGGAAGCGATGGTGGAACGCTGCCGTTCGCAGCGCCTGATTCTTGCCATCCAGGACACGACGTTCTTGAATGACAACGGCTTGGAGGCGACCAAGGGTCTTGTTGACATCGGCGGCGGCTCGGGCGCCCTTGGCATGGCGGCCCATGCCGGGGTTGCCTTCAGCGAAGGCGGCTCATCCCTCGGCCTGTTCCATCTCGACGCCGACTTCCGTCTCAAGCCGGATCAGAAGAAGGACGAGCCAGACGACAAGGAGAGCCGGCGCTGGCTCGACGGGTACGACAAGGCCGTGGAACTGGCCGCTGCCTGTCCTTCGACAAGGGTGTTGGTGATCTGTGACCGTGAAGGCGACATCTGGGACCTGCTGGCCCGGAGCACGGAGCACGAGGCCGGTCTGCTGGTGCGCGTCAGGCGCTCGACACGGCGCCGCGTGGTCACCGCAACGGGCGCCTGCCGGGACCTTTGGGACTACATGGCGGACGAGCCGTGCATCGCAACGAAGCAGATCGACATCGCAGCCTGCGGAGGGCCGCGTCGTCGCAAGGAGCGCAAGGGCGTACGCCTCGAAGTCCGTGCGGCAAGGGTCGACCTGGCTCCGCCGGACAAGAAGCCTCAGGCAACGCCGCCGCTCTCCATGATGGCCGTGCGGGTCACGGAACCCGCCCCACCGCCAGGCCGCGATCCTCTCGACTGGATGCTGCTCACCACCGAAGGCGACGTCACCGCAGACGATGCCCTCAAGACCGTCTCCTTCTACGAGAGGCGATGGTGGATCGAAGAGTACTTCAAGGCCCTGAAGGTCGGCACCCGGATCAAGGACCGGCGCCTCAACCAGGCCGACGATCTGAGGAAGTGTCTGGCCTTCGACGCCATCACCGCATGCCGCGTCATGACCGTCGAGCGCCTCGCACGCTCGGCACCAGACACCCCGGCAAGCCACATCGTCCACCGCGACGAGATCACGGTCCTGAACATCTATAAGGTCAGCCGACAGCGCACGCCGCGTGGACCTCCCGATCCCGAACCGACCATCGCAGCCTTCGCCGTCGACGTCGCACGCCTGGCGGGCTTCATTCCCAGAAAACGTCAACCCCTGCCGGGGACTGAGAAACTCTGGCAGGGATACGAAATCCTCCTCACCTTCGTCGAACATCACCGAAATATGCGGAAACTGCAGGAACTCGATATGCTGAAAAAGATGGATTCAACAGTGTCTGGTTGAAAGCTCGCGCCCAGGACGCACTCGACGCTATCCTCATCCCGCCCGGCGGATGAACCTTCGCTCCTGACCCCGCGCCACAAGCCGGGAACGCGCCGCCTGACGGCGCAACAGGACAGCTCTGTTCGCACACTCGAAAAAACGTGCCTGGTGAGCCCTGATGCACCAGCAGTGCCCACTGAAACCAGCCCACAGTGAACCCGGGCGCCTCAACCATGCCGGTCCCTGTCACATCAACAATCCACAGGACTGACAAAAGAATGGTCCTGGACGTGGCCAGGTGGTCTTCCAGTAGCGCTCCAGTTCCTTGAGCACGGCGTCGGGCAGATAGGCCATGCGCTCGTGGTGGCCCTTGCCCTCGCGGATGTGCAGGAGACCTTGCTCACGGCGGATGTCCGTGACCTGCAGCGACACCACTTCCGAGATGCGCAGCGCAGCGCCGTAGGCAACAACGGTTGCCGTGCGGTAGCGTACGTCGGTGAACGCCTGGATCAGATGCTCGACATCCTCTTGAAGGGATCGTCCGCGGCAGGCGGTCGGGAACCCGGCGACAACGCAGATGTTCGACCTTCTCGGGCTGACCGAGCACACTATCATAGAACAGGCGGATCGCCGTCACCGTGACGTTGGTCGTGCGCGGCGCCAGACCCTTGCCAATCCGCTCCAGGATCCAGGCCCCGATCGCCTCGCCCGTCTGACTCTCCAGCTGATGTCCGGTATAGAGGTCGAACATCGTAATCTCACGCAGATAGTTCTCCTGCGTGCCAGACGACAGACCCTTCATCGTCATCACATCGATCGTCTTCTGGCGCAGAGGCGAAACTTCCTTTGCCTTCATCTCTCACTCCCTGGTTGATGGCCCTCCCGAACAGTCGGGAGACCAGGAAGTGTGGTGCCTCGATCAGATCATCGAAACATCAGGAACGTCGATCTCTCAACACAACCGCTCACATCGATTGCTCAGCACAGTGCTCGATCACAAGCACCCAAGGCCGCGAAGCGGCCTTCGTCCAAAAAGGACATCTGGCTGAGGCCTCTCCGCAAAGACTGGAAACTCATCCTCAACCGGTGAATATCACCAACAATCACTGCGCGACCGAACGCTTACAGGCAGGCCCCGCATGCGCACCCTGTGGCATGATGTAAAAAATTTTGCGCGGCGCGGCATGCATGCCGGTTGGTACCGCCGGACGTCGATCACGCTTGGGTTTCTGGAGAGTGGAGGTGTGGGATGGAAGAGTTTTCGTCCGTATTCGAAGGGGTTGCGGACCCGCGTCGCAGCAATGCGACGCGCCATTCGCTGCACGAGATGCTGATGATTGCGTTGCTTTCGACCTTGTGCGGCGGGGAGGGATGCGCGGACATGGAGCGGTTCGGTCGGGCCAAGGAGGGGTTTCTGCGCCGTTTCATGAGCTTGAAGCACGGCATTCCGAGCCACGATGCGTTTTCGGACCTGTTCAACGCCTTCGATTCCGGCAGCTTGCAGAAGGTGCTTCTGCGGCTTCTGGTGGTTGTCTGCTTGACGCCATGATGATGTTGCATCACGGATGGCCTGTCGTGATAGGGGAGAACCCCAAGCCATGTACGAGGTCAATCCCCAGCGCATGGATCTCGTGGCGGAGTACATGCGGCAGCCGGGCGGTCCCCACAGCCCGGAACTCGCACTGCTGGTCAATCGCCTTCGCCTGCTGCCGATGGCCCAACGCGTCATCCTGGTGAAGATCGGGGCAGGGGGCGGATGGCGCCTGGCGCGGATGCCGGCGAGAGGCGAGCCCGTCGCCTTCACCGACGCAACCGTGTTCGAAGACCATGACGACGCCTGCCGCGAGGTCTTTCGCCGACGCTGGCAGCATGTGACGGGAATCGACCCCGGCCGGAGGCGGCCATGAAGACGATCGTCGGCTATGCCGACCGGTGGAGCGCCACCGCAGGCGATACCATCGAGTTCATGGTCAGCACCTATGGTGCAACAGAGTACCGGGCCGATCTCGTACGCATCGTCTGCGGCGACGACGATCCCCATCGCGACCTCTTCCGCGAAGGGGAGATGGAGGCCCCTTTCAACGGCACTCACGAGGGTCGCACCCAGGCGATGGCAGCAGGCTCGTGCGTCATCGTGCCACCGGCGGCTCCCCTGGAGCGTCTCGCGAGCTTCACGATCCAGGCGTGGGTGTTTCCCACGCTGCCGGGCGGGCACGAACAGGGGATCATCACCCTATGGGATGGTGCGGCGTCGCGCGGATTTGCCCTCGTCATCACGGTTGCCGGCATGCTTGCCCTCAGGACCGGTGACGGGGCCATCCACGAACTCAGCCTCGAGGCAAGGCTCGAGTCCCGGCGCTGGTACCTTGTCGCCGGCACCTTCGATGCGGCGAAGGGCGCCCTTGGCCTCAGTCTTCAGCGCCTGGCGAGCGAGGTCGAGGCCGGGCAGAACGCTGAGGCCAGCGGTGAGGGCGGCTTCCGGCCGGCATCGGGGGCGCTTGTCATCGCTGCCGGAGAGGCGGGCAGGAGTGGTCACTTCAACGGCAAGATCGATCGGCCGATCCTTGTCGGACAGGCTCTTGAACGACGGGAGGTCGAAGTCCTGGCGTGGTCCGGTTCTCCCCATGAACGTGAAGCGGCTGTGGTGGGCGCCTGGGACTTTTCGCGCGACATCGGTCGGGCACGGGTCACGGACTCCGGGTACCACCGCCTTCACGGCTCGACGGTCAACCTGCCGTCACGCGGCGTCAAGGGATTCAACTGGTCGGGCCGGGAGCAGAACTGGCGCCATGCGCCTTCGGAGTACGGAGCTATCCACTTTCATGAAGACGATCACTACGATGCCGGATGGGAGACCGACTTCACCTTCACCGTGCCGGACACCCTGGCAAGCGGGGTCTATGCCGCCAGGCTGAGGGCCGGAAACGACGAGTGGCACATCACTTTCTTCGTGCGGCCGCCTTCGGGAAGGGCGGCGTCCAGGCTTGCCTTTCTGGCCTCGACGGCGACCTACATGGCCTACGGCAACTATCGCTGGCACATGAGCGAACCCTTCGCGGAGGTAACCGAGACCTTCTGGACCACGCTGTCGCCCAACGATGTCTTCCTGCAGGAGCATGAGGAGTTTGGCCTGTCAACCTATGACACCCATGCCGACGGCTCCGGCGTTCGCTACGCTTCCAGGCTGCGCCCGGTCCTCAACATGGCGCCGCGCACGCCTCTGTGGAGCTTCAATCCAGACACCCACATTCTGGCCTGGCTCGAGCACTGTGGTTTCGCTTTCGATGTCATCACCGACGAGGATCTGCACCGGGAAGGGGCTGAACTCCTGCAGCCCTACCGGGCAGTGGTCACGGGAACCCATCCCGAGTACTACACGACACCGATGTGGGATGGCATGCGTGGATACCTTTCACAAGGTGGTCGCTTTGCCTATCTCGGAGGCAACGGTTTCATCTGGCGTTGCGCCTTTTCGGACGAATGGCCGGGGGCCCTGGAACTGCGTCGCGCCGAGGACGGCATCCGCTACCGTGACGAAGAACCCGGCGAATACTACCTGGAGTTCACCGGAGAGTATGGCGGGCTGTGGCGGCGCCTCGGCATGGCGCCCCAGGCGCTCGTCGGTGTCGGAACCGTGGCCGTGGGGTTCGATCGCTCGGGGTTCTACCGGCGCACCCCGGAAAGCCTCGATCCGCGGGCGTCCTTCATCTTCGAGGGCATCGGTCCGGACGAGTTGATCGGTACCTTCGGCATCCAGGGTGGTGGCGCCAGCGGTTCGGAGATCGACGCCACCGATCCCCGGTTGGGCACACCCCGCCATGCCCTTGTCGTCGCCCGCTCGGAAGATCATTCAGCCGACACTTGGCTGGTGCCTGACGAAACCGGCTTCCATCACAGCGCCATGGACGGAGTCCAGAATCCGGACATCCGCGCCGACATGACATTCTTCGAGACGCCATCGGGTGGCGCCGTCTTCTCCACCGGATCCATCGCCTGGGGCGCGAGCCTGCCGCACGCCGGCTGGCAGAACAATGTGGCAAGGGTCAGCGGCAACGTGCTGAACCGCTTCCTCGACCCGAAACCCTTCGAGATGCCTGTCGGTATGCCGGATCCCTGAGGTCAGGCGGCAATCATGTAAAACTTGCGGAGTGCGCTGGTGATTTCCCAGGTGCACTGGGTGCCCTTGGGAATGAAGAACGTGTCGCCCTTGGCATAGGTCTCGGCCTTGCCGGTATCGTCGGTGACCGTGACGGATCCCTCGATCACGGTCATCATCTCGTTGACCGGATAGGCATCGATGTCCACGCGGCACGGCGCGCAGGCCCACACGCCGGTGAGGACGCTGCCGTCGTCGGCCGTCCAGGCTTCGGATACCAGTTCGGTCGTGTCGCCGGAGGTGAAGGCTTCCTGGGGAATGAGATCGGACGCCACCAGTCCTCCGGCATGGCCGTCGTGCTTGAGCCGCACGGGCTTCCTTGTCATGGGATGAACTCCGCCTGATCGAGTGGATGAGCCATGATGGCCGATGGGGTTCGTCAACGCAAGACGGCCACTTGTTAAACCGAAGTTCCAGAACCGATCAGACGTATCGTTATGAATGTATTGACGTTTGAAAAAATCGGGTGTGTCGCTACTGGGAACGCTGCAGGCGTATGCCGAGGTAGTCCAGGGCCTTTTTCTGGAGCGGCGTGGGCCGCGTGGTGACCTGGAAGGGTTTGGCGCCCGCAAGGCGGGGCGCCACGGTGTTGCGGGTGATGGTCGCGAGATCATCGAGGAGGGTGCGGAAACTGTGCACCGGATCACCCCCGGGCGTCCTCTTCGTTGCCGCCTTGGCCCGGGCGCTCGCCGAGACTTCTGCCGGCGCCACGACGGACGGCCGCCGGGCCTCGGCGCCTTCGGCATCCTCGTCGTCGAACAGCATGGGCTTCAGTCTCTGGCGCATGTGCCATTCAACGTAGTAGGCGAGCATGCACAGGAAGACATGGGCGCGGACCCGGGGTTCGGTGCGGTGGTAGACGGGGCGGACCTTCAGATCCACGGTCTTCAGGCTGCGGAAGGCCCGTTCCACCGAACTCAACCGCTTGTAGGCGCGCACTGTGCCGGGACCGTCGAGCTCGCTCTGCGGCAGGCTGGTGCGGATCACGTAGAGGCCGTCGAGCCTGGCCTCGGCGGCGATGGCAGCCTCATCGCGCCCATAGGTGAAGACACCCTCGTCGTCGATGGACCACGTGAAGTGCTTCGCCATCTTGTATTTACCGATGACCTTGCCGACCCGCTCCCCGATCTTGTCGGCACCCTTGAGACGGCGCTTGTCGCGCCGTGTCGCTGCGGCGATCGGTTCAAGCAGGGCCTCGGTGGCCTCGAGCAGTTCCTGGCGCTTGCGGGCCCGGTCCTCGGCCAGCAGGGGGTTGCGGCAGACCATGAGGCGTTCGCCGGGATACGCATCGCTGGTGATCTCCACCAGGTCCCTCTCGTCGAAGAGCGACATCTCGACGTCGCCGGCCTCCACAAGGGCGCGGATGGCCGGTCCCCTCAAGGCGCTGATCCAGTCCAGGCCCGCAGGCTTCACCTCCTCGCGTATGCGCGCCTCGGTCAGCATCCCCCGGTCTCCCACCAGCACCACCTTCGCCAGGGAGAAGCGCTCCTGCAGCGTGGTGATCTGTGATGCCACCGTCCCGGGGTCCGCCGTGTTGCCGGGGAACACTTCCACCGACACTGGACAGCCGTCCCGATCGCACAGAAGGCCGAACTCGATCTGCAGCTTGCCCTTCTTGCCATCCCGGGAATGACCCCTCCTGGCCAGGGGACACGCTCTCCCCTCCATCCATACCGAGGTCAGGTCATAGAGCACCAGGCAGCCCTCTTCGAGGCGCCGCTTCGCCAGGGACCGCTCGATCCTCTCCTGACGCTCCAGGAGCCAGTCCATGGCGCCGTAGAGGGCGTCCTCGTCCATCTCCGCATCGAGGACCTCGCCCAGGGTGCTGACCGCCGTGGCCTCGGCCAGCCCCCTGGCCGTGGCCAGCTTCGAGGCGGGCTCGAGGATGCGTGCCACGATCATGGCCAGGACCTGATCGCGCTCAGGCGAGGGCTTCGGGTCGATCAGCCTGTCCAGTCCCAGCTTCTTCAGGGTTCCCAGCACCGCGGCGACATGCCCATGGGGTAGGGAGCGGACGATGTCGAAGGCGTCGTCACGACCGACGAGGGGTTCGTTCTTCAAGAACCGCCGCAGGGTCTCGACCTTTTCCATGGGCCAGGAGGAGAGATTGGCGATGGTGCGCTTCTTGACCTTGCCGTTCTCGCGCCATCCCTCTCGCAGGAGGACGGCGGGGGGTGAGTTACGGTTGGGGACGATGTCTACGTACATGGCAACGTATATGGGGGCGTAAGCCCACCGTGTCAAGGGAAAACTTCGCCGTTACATGGGAACATTCTCGCGCCATCATCGCGCTATTTTGCCAACACAATCAACCGGTTATCGTGACTCTGCCGCTGAAATCGTCCGGAACTTCGGGTTAAACTCTGACCAGGCTCAGACCCGTCACGTGGCGGGGCGTCCGGCCTGCCGCGGGCTCGCGGGCATTGTCCAGGGACGCCCAGAGGTATCGAAGAGTCCCGGACGACGCGAGACGCCGATGAATGGCCGCCATATCGCTCCCGACACGTGCATGGCTCATCGATTGTTGTCAGGAGACCACTCATGCCCCTCACGCCCGCCGAAAAGCAGCGGCGATACCGGGAACGGCGCAAGGCCGGCATCCCTCCCGTCCACACCCCAAAGCACCGTGACCGGCGCTCGCGACCGCAACGCTGGAACGACGCCGTGGCCGAACTGCGCGCCCTGTAGGACGAATGGCGTGACCACCTCGACAGCATCCCCGAAAGCCTCCGTGACACGCCTTACGGAGAACGCCTGCAGATCGTCGCCGATGCCGACATCGAGGCCCTCGAGGACATCGAACCGCCACGCGGCTACGGAAGGGATACGTGATCCCGCAAGACCCTTGAACGCGGTCACGCGTTACCATCCAGGAATGAGAACGTCTCACCCCGACGCGCCGCTCAGCCTCCCCGGGAAACACCCGGGCCGTCCAAACGACACCGCATCACGAGACTGCCGCAGCCTCTGAGCCGCAGCGACGCCCGATCCGCCGCCGGACTGACTCACAGGTCGCAGCATCCGCCCGAAAACACTCGACGCCTGCCGCACCCTGCGCCGCCGCCACCGCAACGCACGCAGCCTCTTCGCCCAGCGCAACAGAAACCGTAAGCTCTCCAGCCTCGAGGTCGTCCCGCCCGACGAACCACGACGAGGCCGGAGAACGTCAGGACAAGACTCCGCGCAAAAGCCTGAAGCTCCCCACATCACGTTCCACAGACACCACCTCGATGCACCCATGCGGACAAGGCACCTGCCAGGACTCTCATGCTCTGAGTCGCTCTCCGACACCACGTACCAGGAGCACCGGCTTGCCGTCTCGACAATTCCTCGTGATGCGTGTCGCATGCTGTCGGAGGTGATGCACCCGGCGCCGCGGACAGCGTGGTGAAACAGCGGCGCACGGGATGGGCGCATCGGCTGAAAGGATCCGGGATGGGACGTGATGTCAGGCAGGCGTTCGCGGGCGCCGCTCATTCAGGTCTCGGCGCGGATGTCGAGGAGGTTGCGCGCCTCGCGACCGCAGGCCACGCCGACGAGGTGGACCGGGCCGGCGTGGTCGCGGTAGGTCTCGGCATAGCCCCGCTCGCGCATCTGCGCCAGCGCCGCATCCAGCGCCGCAGCGCCGTCCCCCTCGCCCTCGGCCATCTTGAACTCCAGCACGAAGACCTGACCGCCGAGGCGCACCACCATGTCCGCACGGCCGCGGTGCGAGGCCTCCTCCACGCTCAGGTCCACCCCGACCGAACGCAGGCACATGTAGAGAAGGCTCGCGTACCAGGCCTCGTAGCGCGCCAGGTCGCCCTTCGCATGCCACTGGTAGGGAATGCCCGCAAGCCAGGCGCGGAGCTTCTCGCCGAAGCCGGCGAAGTCGTTCGCCTCCAGCAGGGCGCAGAACTCCCGGCCCCGCTCCAGCGGCTCGACCCCCTTCCTGCTCAGCCAGGCAAGCAGTCCGCGGTTCAGGCTGATGCGGACCTCAAGGTTGGGATAGTCCAGCCGGTAGAGAGCGTCGAACTCGTCCCGCTCCTCCCCCGCGATGGTCAGGTAGCCGGTCTGGAAGAGCAGGGCCTCGATGGCGATGTCGTCGACATCGAACTTGGAGACCAGGGACGTGCCCGCCAGCCGCCCCTCCAGTTCCATCGGACTCACCGACTTCTCCATCAGCATGCGGAACAGAAAGTCCGGCGACCCGGTCTCGAACCAGTAGGGACGGAACTCGCGGCTGTCGAGCAGCAGGAGCACGTCATAGGGATTGTAGACCCGCTCCCCGCCCCGCCAGTGGTAGCCGTTGTACCAGGTGCGGACTTTCTCGCGGTCCAGACCCGCCAGCTCGGGGCCGAACACACGGTCGAGATCCTCCTCGCGGTAGCCGCAGATCGTGGCGAAGCGCGGATCGAGGCTGATGTCCTTCAGGTTGTTGAGACCCGAGAACAGGCTGACCTTCGAGAACATGCTGACACCGGTGACGAAGACGAAGCGGACATGCCTGGCGCTGCCCTTGACGATACCGTAGAAGCCGCGCAGGTAGTCCCGGTTGGCCCTCGCGAGTTCGGGATCGTGGAGCACGTCAAGGATCGGCTTGTCGTACTCGTCCACCAGCACCACCACCTGCCGGCCGGTGGCGCAACGCAGGTGATAGAGGACATTCTGCAAACGCTCCGGACCCGTGTTGGCGACCGGCACCTCGTCGAGGCCGGCGCCATGTTCGATGATCGCCAGCTGGTTGAGAATGTTGCGCTCGATGTCTTCGGGTTCGTTGTATTTTCCGTCGAAGCTCAGCCGCACCACAGGATGCGGCGCCGACCAGTCCCAGCGGGGGTGGATGTCTAGGCCCCGGAACAGGGGTTCGTGGCAGGCAAACAGCGATCCCAGGGTGTCGAGCAGCAGGCTCTTGCCGAAACGGCGCGGACGCGACAGGAAGTAGTGGCGCCCCTCGTCCACCAGACGCCGGACGAGCGAGGTCTTGTCCACGTAGTAGAAGTCTTCGCTACGGATCGTCAGGAAGTCCTGGATCCCGATCGGAAGACGGCGGCGGCTCATCGGTCTCTTCCTTCGCGGCGCCGGAACCTGCGGTTGATGCGGGGGCGCGGAACCTTACTTACCTTGCCGTGGCTCCCGATGTCCCGAAACGGTCCCGCCTGAACACAACGACCACGCTATCCGCCTGCCTTTCCACAAGCAAGGGACGAAGGATATGGCCGCGACAGGGAGCGCCCGCACCCCGAAGTCCCGTCAGGCTTTCGGGGCTTCAGCTCCGTCCAGGGGCCACCATGACGAACACGCCGAGCAACCTTGCGGTGCATGATCTCATCACCGCGTTCCACACGAAACTTCATCCTGACAATGCTGAACGGTGTGGTCTCCCGTGACCGGCTCACCCCGGTACTGCACCGGAGGGGTGTCGAGTGAAACTCTGCCCGGTACTGCATCGTTTTTTCGCGATGCCGATCTGGCACTGGGTCCGGACAGCAGGAGCCGACGACAGAAAGGGCAAACGATCGCGTGACAGTCCCGGAACCGGTACGCTCCCGGCAACCGCCGGGAGCTCGGCTCAGATGCCGGCACAAAGACCGGAACCGGACCGAAACGACAATAGGGAAGAAAACGGGCGACGCTCACAGAGACAACCAGATGAATACTCGAACCGTGACAACAGGGACGGAATACGATCACGGAATAGCGCGGTGAATTGCCGAAATCCCGCCGTTCTATGCAGCCATCAACAGATGCAGCCGAGTTGTCCGTCCGGAACGCGGGTGAGATCGTCGACTTGTCGACTCGGGCGGAAGTACTCGAATGGCAGGTCCCGGGACGTCGGGCACCGTCGCGCACGATGTGCGCGCTTCGCTCCGTGAGCCTGAACGGCTGCAGAACCGCGAGGCGGCAATCCGGGGTCAGTTCAGGAGGACATGGGAAGTGCCTTCAAACTGGCTCAAGCAGCCGCCTTGTCCTCAGGGTTCCAGACGACCGGCTCAGGCGTTGGAAGCGGAGGACCGGTCGTCGCTCCCATGCCTGAAACAACGGCGTCCTTCTCGTGCCGGTCCCCGATCGCGCTACGCTGGCTGGGTCCGCCGAGGGCGCTGTTCCGGATGATTGCCGCGTACCGCGCGGACTGTCTCGGATGCGTCTGTTCGAGAGCTTGCCCCGGGTCGCGTGACTGACGGGCCTCGAGATCATGGAGAGAGGCTTTGGAAGACCCATATGACGTAGAGGCTCTCGCGGTCTCCGGCGAAGGCCTCGAAGGGGGCCAAGGACTCGACGCAGTGCCACAGACCGTCCCGTTCCATGCGTCGGGCTTCCTCCTCGAATCCTCCCTCATCCATACCTTCGAGGCGGATTGAGAGGACAAGATATCCACCCTTCCGGGTGAGGCGGACCATCTCACGGAAGCCGTGGGCCGGCGCATGGGTCATGCCGAAGGCGCCGGCCGAGGCAACGGCGGCAAAGCGGCCATCCGGCAGATCGATCAGCTGCCCGAGTTCACCGGTTTGAAGACTGCTGTAGACACCCCGGCGGGCGGCACCCCCGAGCATGCCCGGGGACATGTCGAGGGCCAGGATGTCTCGGTACCCGGCCAGGGAGAGCCACTCTCCGAGAATGCCGGTACCGGCCCCGGCATCCAGGATGGTTCCGGCACCGGTGGTGACGTGACGCGCCACGAGGGCCGTGATGATTCCGGGGAGTCTGTAGTCCCGGCGTGCGACGTCATCATCGTAGTCGTCGGCCCAGATGTCGTACGTCTGGCGCAGTTCCCGCATATCCCGCGGCTGGTAGATCCGTCTCATCAGCTCCTTGCGTGACAGTGCCATGGCGCTTTCTCCTTCAGATCGGCCGCCGGTTGGTCAAGTGTCCGACATTTCCGTATCCTGCCCCACAAGAAACCTGTCGATAAGGAGACGCCATGCCCGGAATCATGCCAGTCGACGAGTTCAAGGATGCACTGTCCAAGAAGGCGCTGACGAGGAGGGATGTCGTCAGAACCCTGGGAGCGGTCGGTGTGGCCTCAGCCACCATGCCGCTCGTCCAGCAGCCCGCGTCGGGTGAGGACGGCTGGCTCTATCTCTTCACGTGGAACGGTTACGAACTGCCGGAGCTTCACCCGGCGTTCACCGAGAAGTATGGACGCGAACCCGATTCGTCCTTCTATGCCGACAACGACGAGGCCCTGGAGAAGATCCGCGCCGGCTTTGAGGCCGACGTCGTCTGCCCCAGTGGCAGCTCCGTCATCCGCTGGATTCACGCAGGCCTGGCGGAACCCATCGACACCAGTCGGCTCAGCCACTGGCCTGACATCTTCGATCAGTTGCGGAACATCCGCGGCACGTTCGATGACGAGGGCAACCAGTACTACGCTCCGTGGTCCTGGGGGAACTCCTCCATCGTGTTTCGCAGCGACCTGGCGCCCGAGTACTCCGGCAAGGAGAACCACACCTGGAATATCCTCTGGGATCCCAAGTACGCCAACCGGGTGGCCATGCGTGACAACTGGGCCGGAACAACGATTCCCGCGGGACTGATCGCGGGAGTCGAGGATCCCTTCGCGATGACGGATTACGAGATCGTGGAGGTCCGCAAGCTGCTCCAGGAACAGCGCGGTCTCAACCGCTTCTACTGGGCGAGCGAGGTGGATGCTCAGGCGGCCCTGGCGTCCGGTGAGATTGTCGCCATGTACGCCTGGAATTCCGCATACGCGACACTGAAGGCGGAAGGGGTCGAAGTCGAATACATGGTACCGAAGGAAGGGTTGCTGACCTGGGTTGACGGCCACGTGCTCCTGAGGAGCCATGTCGGGACCGAGGAACAGCGCTATGACTATCTCGATGCCACTCTGGCTCCGGAAGTCGGCGTCTTCATGATCGAGGAATACGCCTACGGCGCCACCAACGCGAAGTCCTACGACATGGCGTCGCAGGCCATTATCGAGAATCTCGGACTCGAGGATCCCGAAGCGATCCTCTCGGGGAGCCTGTGGTTCCAAACGGTGCCACCTGACATCCAGCGCAAGCTCGTCAATCTGCATGACGAGGTCCTCGCCGGCATGTAGTTGCTGAAAGGGCCGTAACGATCCATCTCGTATCGTTCCGGCCCCACCGTGTTTGCGTGGCGGGACACGGCATGTCAGTTCGATGTTCCAGCCTGTGGTGCCGCAAGCCAGCATCAGGGGTGATGGATGGCCTGTACGCCGGAGGCACCAATGTTGACGGCGCCCGTTGGCGGACCGTATCGCTGTCCTGGTCCTGGATGGCTGTTCCCCAGAGCGCAGGAACTGCCGGGCTACCTGATCTGCATCCGCCAACGAGGTGCGAGGAAGCTCTCGGTGTCCTGTCCGACGACTGAACATCCAGGCGCAATCACATCGGTGGGCAAGAAGGTCGCCGCAATGACATCGGCTTGGCAAGGGACCGGGTGCGGGCCGGCCTCGTTGACGAAGGGGGGCAACGTCCTTGTCGAGGGTCGTCAGGATGAACTCATGCTCATGATGGGCCCCGGCTGCGCGACTGTGGGAGGTTGATCGGATGTAGCAACTCGTCCCAGGTGCGGGTTCATGCCCACGCGAAGTTCCGCGTGTGGGCATTCCGGACACATGCCAGTTCGCCGCCCCGGGACCGGACAACGCGACCCAGACGACAGGGAAGACAAACGATCCCGCGAGTGCCTCGGAACCGGAACCCTCCCGGCAACCGTCACCAAGCCCAAATCAGAGGCCGACGGAACAACCCGAACCGGACCAAAACGACAATAGGAAAAGACGGGCGGCGCTCGGTGAGACAATCAACCGAACACTGAACCCACGACAACAGGACGTGACAATAGGACCTGACAACAGGGAAGAAACACGACCCTGACAAAGCGCGGCAAATCGCCGAAATCCCGCCGTTCTATGCAGCCATCAACACCTGGCAAGATAAGCCGAAATCCCGCCGTTCTATGCAGCCATCAACACGGGGAGGTCATTGCCGGGATTCTGCGCATCAGCATGCGCAAGGTAGACCGGGTGAAGAAGCGTTTCGTGGAAGAGGGTCTGGAGGCGGCATTGGGTGGCCGGCAGGGACGTCGTCCCAGCTCCGTGCGAAAAGCCGACGGTGCCTTCGAGGCGCGCCTCGTGGCCCTGAGTTGCGGCGAACCGCCCGAGGGTCACGCGCAATGGTCGTTGCGGCTGCTGGCTGATCGCGTTGTCGAGCTTGGCTACATCGATGCCGTGTCACACGAGACGGTGCGGCGTGTTCTAAAAAAAACTGCCTCAAGCCATGGCAGCGGGTCGGATGGGTGATTCCTCCTCAAGGGAACGCCGACTTCGCCGCGGCGATGGAGAAGGTGCTCGATGTCTATCGCCGCCCCTATGATGCCGCCTTCCCCGTGTTCTGCATGGACGGAACGCCCCGACAACTGATCGGCGAGACACGGCAACCGATCGCCATGGCGCCAGGGCGGTCAGCGCGTGACGACGACGAGTATCGACGTTGCGGCACCTGCAACGTCTTCATGGCCACGGAACCCCTGGCCGGCAAGCGCATGACCAAGGTGACCAAGCGCAAGACCAAGATCGACTGGGCGCAGTTCCTGGCCGACATCGCCTCGCGCTACCAGGACGCCACCACCATCACCCTGGTGATGGACAACCTCAACACCCATCGGCCGGGCGCCCTCTACGAGGCCTACCCGCCGGACGAGGCCAAGGCCTTGTGGGACCGCTTCGAGTTCGTCTACACACCCAAGCACGGCAGTTGGCTGAACGTGGCCGAGGTGGAACTCAACGTCATGATCCGCCAGTGCCTCAACCGCCGCATCGACTGCATCGAGGTGCTACGCCGGGAAGTCACCGCCTCGCAGGCCTCCCGCGACCGCATCCAAGCCAAGGTGGATTGGCAGTTCACCACCGAAGATGCCCGCGTGAAACTCAAACGTCTCTATCCGACATTTGACGAATGACAGGACACTAGCTGCAAGTCGTCACGACCCACCGCAGGCGGAAGACCGGCTGTTGCGAGCCGAGAAACTTGTCAATCCCGCTCTTGCCGAGTACATGCCGGTGTCGTAGCACTTGCACTGAAATGGCGACCCACTCGCCCGAGGTACGCCGCGCCACCAGATCGATCCCGATGTCGCGCCCGTCGAGTCTTGTCAATGCCTCGCGCTCGGACCACTCCGCTCAGCGCCAGATCCCGTCGATCTCGAACTCCGGCTCCTTTCTCGGCCTCATCGTGGCTCTCCCCGCGAATGCGGTCGAGAATGACACGCGCGCTCGGCTTCCCTGCAAGGTCGAGGTTCATCTGACCCTCCGTCATGGCTCGGGATCCTGATGCATCACGACCCCTCAACCGCGTCGGTTGGGGGACGGCGGTTCAAGTGAGCGCATGCGGCTGAATATCCAATTCCGGTTCCAGCGGCTTCAGCCGGGCGATCTTCGCTCCGTTCTTCTGTTCAGCACTCCGCAGCTCGTAGAGCTTCTGGAGATTGAGCCAGAACTCGCCCGAGGTGCCGAAAAAGCGCCCCAGGCGTAGGGCGGTATCGCCCGTGACCGACCGCCGGCCGTTGAGAATCTCGGTGATGCGATTGACCGGCACTTCGATGCGCCGCGCCAACTCCGCCGCGCTCATGCCGAGCGCGTCGAGGTCCTCACGCAACGTCTCGCCGGGATGGATGGGTTCACGCATGTTCTGCCTCCTCTCAATGGTAGTCGACGATTTCAACTTCGGTCGGACCGGAACTCTCCTCGGACCACTTGAAGCAGATCCGCCACTGGTCGTTGATGCGAATGCTCCAGTGTCCCCTGCGCCGACCTTTGAGTGCCTTCAGTCGATTGCCGGGCCGCGCTAGGTCGCCCGGCTCGGTGGCGGCGTCGAGCTGGTCGAGCTTGTGCGACGCGGTGCGGGCAAAGCCGGAGAAGGCGGCTACCCGGCGGCCCTCGTAAAACGCCTCGGTTTTCCTGTCAGCGAAGCCGACTATCACGACAATTCACGTTCTCCGCTACGATTGCACGGCGCACGGTACACATCCTAGCGCCGGCATCCGCATTACGTCAAGCATAACCCGGCGGCTGGTCTCTCCTCTGTTGATGGCTGCATAGAACGGCGGGATTTCGGCGTTTCCCCATCCGGCCATCAGGTCACGCGTTGCCTGCGGCGTGTCTTCGCGTCCGGCGAGGTTCTCCAGGGCCGTCAGCATCTGGGGTGTTGATGGGGGTGAACGCCTGGCATGCGGCCGTCAACAACCGGGCTGCCTCGCTGCCTCGAGCTGCCTGATGGTTCCTACGGCGTCCCGGGCGCCCTCCATGTCGTCGCGTGAGAGGGATGCCGCGGCCCATTCCTCCGCAAACCTGCGGCCTTTCTCGATCAGGGCGCCCGTTCGACATCCTGCGCAGCGACGGTTGGACCCTCGCTGCCCTGGCGAAGCACCTCGGTGGCCCGCCTCGACCAGTCGCCGAGGCCGACGAGGGCCGCGTCGGTGGCGCGCCACAGGGGCACGGCGGCGGCCAGGGCGACGAAGGCCTGCGCCTTCATGCCGCAGGTCGCGCGGTGGGCCCTCTGTTCGTGCTCGGCAAGGGCGCCCACGGTCTCGAGGTCCCCGCCCAAGGCTTGCGATCGTGGTTGACGACCTTGCCGAGGTGGACGTCACGCGCTCCCTGGGACCGGCCGCTGAAGTCGTCGCGCGCCTTCTGGTGCCAACGGGCCGCACAGAACACCAGGCCGCCGAGGCGACCGTAGCGCGACGAGGTGATCCAGTAACTCACCCGGCGCCGGGTGTGCGCACCTCAGCCCTCGGGACGCCAGATCGCCATCATCGACCGGGCCAGGCCGCTTGGCCTCACCGTCGCCGACCGGCTCCGTGGTGACCTCTCCAAAGGTTCTCCAGAGAACATGTGAGTGGCTTGTCGGAATAGTTCCGCTCAAGGATGCTGGTGTTGAGGACATGAGGCCTTGGTGCAGGTCAAGGATGATGTCAAGCGCGAGGCAAGACCAGGCGGGGCCGCACGCGCCCAGGACGCACTCGACGCTATCCTCACCCCGTTCGGCGGATGAACCGTCACTCCTGACCCCCGCAACACGCCGGGAACCTGCCGCCAGGACGGGCGGCGCAACAGGACAGATGTGTCCAAACACCCCAAAGCGGGCCTGAACACTTCTGAGAGTTTGTTCCTAAAGTCGCGGGTAGCCCCAAGCCATGGTATTCCATCAGGTACACAACCCACAGATGGAGGGTATCATGGCTTGGAATGGGGCCACCCAGGCGAAGTATGGGCGTAGCGACGACTACCGGCAAAACGATCTGAGCGA
Source organism: Alphaproteobacteria bacterium (assembly GCA_964291265.2). Lineage (GTDB taxonomy): Bacteria > Pseudomonadota > Alphaproteobacteria > SP197 > SP197 > SP197. The sequence goes on along the minus strand of OZ219747.1, from coordinate 3,639,599 downwards.
CGAGGAGTGGGCACTCATCGAGCCTCTGATTCCGGCGCAGGGTCGGATGGGCCGTCCCCGCACGACGGACCCCCGCCGGGTGTTCGATGCGATCCAGTCCATGCTGGCATCGGGATGCCAGTGGCGCCTGATTCCGTCTGATGATCCACCGTTTTCCACGGTTCAGAACTATTTCTATGCCTGGTTACGCAGCGGTGTTCTCGAGCGCATGCTGGATGCGTTGCGGGCTTATGCGCGTCGTCTGGCGGGTCGCCGTGTTGAACCCACGGCTGCGGTGGTCGACACGCAGAGTGTGAAGACGACGGAGTGTGGCGGTCCTTCTGGCTATGGTGCGGGCAAGAAGATCAAGGGCCGCAAGCGTCATCTGACGGTGGACACCGAGGGTTCACCGATTGTCCTCAGCATTCATCCGGCCGGCATCCAGGATCGGGACGCGGCTGTGGATGTGCTTGTGACCCTTCTGAGCAAGGCGCCGGAGGTCTCGCGAGTGTTTGCCGACGGCGGTTACGGGAGTTCCAAGCTGCGTGCTGCCCTGGCCCGCAGGGGTTTGCCGGATGTGATCAAGGTTGTCGAAAGACACAAGGGTGTCAGGGAGTTCACCATTCTTCCCCGTCGCTGGGTTGTGGAGAGGACCTGTGCCTGGATGGGCCGATGCCGTCGACTGGCCAAGGATTTCGAGCGCACCGAGGCGAGCTCCCTGGCCTGGGCGAGGCTGGCGGCGTGCCGGTTTCTCATGCGGCGGGTGGCGCGGGAGTTAAGTGCATGAATCAAGTAACATAACAATATCAATGACTTATGATTCAAACTCTGATGCACCGGCAACGCCCACTGAAACCGGCACGTCGTGAACCCGGGTCGCCTCAAGCATGCCCGGTCTCTGCCACATCAGCACTCCATGCCCGACAATAGAATGGTCCTGGGAGCGATCAAGTTCCGACAGAGTTTCTTGGAGCAGGGTATTGTGTTTCAGCCGACATTCGGTGGTCAGCCCGCGACAGGCCGGCTGTGAGCCTCAACGGTGAGATCGTTGTTGACGAGAAACACCGTCACGTCGAGTGCAGCGAGGGCGGGGGCGATGTCGTCTATCAGCTTGCGGTGGCCAGCGTCTGAGGGCACCGCAAGCGCTGCTTGATGCTTCCCGGCGCTGACGATGGAAGCCACCTTGTAGAGCGCTCTGGAGACGTGACTGCGCTTCTGCCCCATGTCGAATTCTCGATCGCGTCTGGCGCTTTTGGCATCGCTCGACGTGGCACCTTTGGCCTCAACAACGAGAGTCGCCCCGTCCTTCTCCGCCAGAATGTCATCACCGTGCTGTCTGGTGCGAGCGCAGGCTGTGCTTATGATGCGCCATCCACACTGCTCCAGATGGCCCACCACAGCCTCTATGACGTCGTCCTCGTACAGCATCGTGGCGTTCATTCGTCGTCCCCGGGTGCGAGCGGGCGATCCTCGAACCGCTTCGGGCAGGCTCGGACAAGAGCACGGCGAAAGCCGTCCCGGTTCGAGGCGGCGCACATGATGGCCATGACGCCGATTCGGTGTTCCCGGAACTTCGGATGGCCTGCCTCGCCCGTCAGCCATTGATGGTGCGTGCTCTTCTCCCGGCCCGGCGCGATGGCCGGATTTCTCTGCTTCAACTCGTCGAGGATGCCCCTTTCGAGGCGCGCATGTACGATGTCATTCGTGCCATGGCCGATAACAGACGGTCGTTCCATGCCGTCCGGTCCGGGCCAACCCTTCAGCCAGAAAATCTCGCTGTGGAAGTCGAAAGGAAAGGTTCGGGTCCACGGCTGCAATTCCTTGGCGATGCAGGGAGGACGAGGGGCGCCTTGCGGCCGGGCGTTCAGTGGCCCCCCTGTCGGGCGTGCTCCACACGGGCGGCGCAGAACTTGAACTCCGGGATCTTGCCAACGGGATCGAGAGCCGGATTGGTGAGCAGGTTGGCAGCGGCCTCGACGTAGCAGAACGGCACGAACACCATGCCGGGCTGAAGGCCCGAATCCATGCGCACCCTGGCCTCGATGGCGCCGCGCCTCGTGGAGACGCGCACGTTGTCCCCGGGAGCCAGGTGAAGGCGGGCCATGTCGCGAGGCGCCATCATGGCTACCGCCTCGGGCTCGAGGCTGTCGAGGACCCTGGAGCGCCGGGTCATGGCGCCGGTATGCCAGTGCTCGAGCTGTCGTCCCGTTGTCAGGATCATCGGGAAGTTCGCGTCGGGCCTCTCGTCCGGCGGAACGATGGCCGCCGGCACCATGGACCCGCGGCCGCTCGGCGTCGGAAAGGCATCCGCGAAGACGATCTCCCGGCCGGGATCATCAGCTGATTCGCACGGATAGACCACCGCATTCTCGGTGCTGACGCGCTGCCAGGTGATACCGGCGATGGAAGGCATGGTCCGCCGCATTTCCTCGTAGACCTCGCTGACATCGCCATAGCGCCAGTCGAGCCCGAGACCCCGGGCAATCGACTGGATGATGGCCCAGTCCTGGCGCGCCTCGCCGGGCAGGGGCACCGCCTTGCGGCCGCGCTGGACCTGGCGGTTGGTGTTGGTGACCGTGCCGTCCTTCTCGGGCCAGGCACTGGCCGGCAGGACGACGTGGGCATGCATCGCGGTCTCGGTGAGAAAGAGATCCTGCACCACGAGATGGTCGAGTTTCGCCAGGGCGGCACGGGCATGGTGGGCATCGGGGTCCGACATCGCCGGATTCTCTCCCATGATGTACATGCCCTTCATCGTTCCGCCATGGATCGCATCCATGATCTCCACCACGGTGAGGCCCGGGTCGGCGCTGAGCTCCGTTTCCCAGAGGGCGCCGAGGCGCTGCCGCGCGTCCTCGTCGTCCACCGGCGCATAGTCGGGGAAGCTCATCGGGATCAGCCCGGCGTCCGAGGCCCCCTGCACGTTGTTTTGTCCGCGCAAGGGGTGGAGACCGGTACCCTCACGCCCGGTGTGACCGGTCATCAGCGCAAGGGAAATCAGACAACGGGCATTGTCGGTCCCATGAACATGCTGGCTGATGCCCATGCCCCAGAAGATCATGGCGCGTTCGGCGTTGGCATAGGCGCGCGCCACGGCCCGCAAGGTCTCCGCCTCGACGCCGGTGACGGGTTCCATGGCTTCCGGAGAGTACGACGCGAGGTGGCGCCTCAAGTCCTCGAAGCCCTCGGTCATCGTCTCGATATAGGACGTGTCGTGAAGCCCTTCCTCGACAATGACATGCATGATGGCGTTCAGCACCGCGACGTCGGCTCCCGGCCGGAACTGGACCATGTGGGTGGCGTGCTGGCGCAGGGTCTGGCCGCGCGGGTCCATGACCACGAGGCTGGCGCCGAGTTTGGCGGCATTCTTGAAGAACGTGGCGGCAACCGGATGATTTTCAGTCGGATTTGCGCCGACAACGATGATGCAATCCGCCTTGAGCGCTTCGGTGAAGGGAGCGGTGACGGCGCCTGAGCCGATGGTCTGCAACAAGGCGGCCACCGAACTCGCGTGACAGAGTCGCGTGCAGTGATCCACGTTGTTGCTGCCGAAGCCGGTTCGTACCAGCTTCTGGAACAGGTAGGCTTCCTCGTTGGAGCCCTTCGCGGAGCCGAAGCCGGCGAGGGCGCTACCGCCGTGGCGGTCACGTATCGCGGCGAGACCCGAGACGGCGACCTCGAGGGCCTCGTCCCAGTCCGCTTCGCGAAAGTGCGACAAGGGATCGGCGGGGTCGATCCACTCGTCGGCGCCTCGGGGGGCATCGTCGTGGCGGATGAGCGGTCGCGTGAGCCGCTGAGGATCAGTGATGTAGTCGAAACCGAAGCGTCCCTTGACGCACAACCGTCCGTGATTGGCGGGGCCTTCCTTGCCCTTCACGGCAACGATACGGTCGTTCTCCACCTGATAGGTGAGCTGGCAGCCCACGCCGCAGTAGGGGCATACGCTGTCCACCTGCCGTGACGGTACCGGCCGGCCGATGCCGGCGTCGTCGACGAGGGATTTTTCCATGAGGGCGCCGGTGGGACATGACTGGACGCATTCCCCGCAGGCCACACAGGTCGATTCACTCATGGGATCGTCGAAGTCGAAGACGATCTTCGAGTGCGGACCGCGCCAGGCCATGCCGATGACGTCATTGACCTGGATATCGCGGCAGGCCCGCTGGCAGCGGTTGCAGTGGATGCACGCGTCGAGGTTGACGGCCATCGCCGGGTGAGAGAGGTCAGGTGCCGGCCGTGACGTGCGCCGCGGGAAACGGGAGTCGTCGAGCCCCATCTCGCCGGCCCATCGCCAGAGTTCGGATGTGGTGGTGTGGGCACTCTGTTCCCCGGGCTGATCGGCAACGAGGAGTTCAAGCACGGTACGACGCGATGCTTCGGCGCGTGCGCTGGCGCTGTGAACGACCATGCCCGCAGCCGGTTGGCGGATACACGAGGCAGCGAGAGTGCGTTCGCCCTCGATTTCGACCATGCACAGACGGCAGTTCCCGTCTGCGGCATAGTCCTGCATCTCGGTATGGCAAAGATGGGGGATATGCGTACCCGTGCGCCGCGCCACCTGCCAGATCGATTCACCGGAATGCGCGGTGACTGTTCTTCCGTCCAGCGAGAAGGTGATGGTGTCGCTCACGTCACATCCTCCGGAAAGTACTTGAGGACAGTCAGGATCGGGTTGGGTGCGGCCTGACCCAACCCGCAGATCGAAGCGTCCGCCATCACCTGGCAAAGATCCTCGAGGAGTGGGGCATTCCAGGCGCCGCCCGCCATCAGGGCCACCGCCTTCTCGCAACCGACGCGGCATGGCGTGCACTGGCCGCAGCTTTCGTCCTCGAAAAACTTCAGGAGGCTGACAGCCACATCCGACATGTCGTCCTGATCGGACAGGATCACGATGGCCGCCGAGCCGATGAAACCGCCGTGGGGCTGGATGGTGTCGAAATCGAGCGGCACGTCACCCAGCGAGGCAGGCAGGATGCCGCCCGAGGCGCCACCGGGCAGCCAGCCCTTGAACCGGTGGCCCTCTGCCATGCCGCCGCAGTATTCGTCGATCAGTTCACGCACCGTGATACCGGCCGGTGCGAGCTTGACACCGGGATTCGCGACTCGACCGGAGACGGAAAAGCTGCGCAGGCCGCTGCGTCCGTGACGTCCGTGACCGGCGAACCAGTCGGCGCCGTTCGACAGGATCGCCGGCACCCAGTAGAGGGTCTCGACATTGTGGACGAGCGTCGGCCTGTCGAAGATGCCGACCTTGGCGACAAAGGGTGGCCGGTGGCGCGGCAGACCGCGCTTGCCTTCGATGGACTCGATCATCGCCGATTCCTCGCCGCAGATATAGGCGCCGGCGCCGCGGCGCAGGTGAATCCGCGCCGCCCCCTCCAGCCCGGCGTCGGCGAGACGCGCCAGTTCACGCGTCAGGGCCACGCGGATCCCCGGATACTCGTCGCGCAGGTAGAGATAAACGTCGGTCGCCTCGACCACCCAGGCGGCGATGAGCGTACCCTCGATGATGCGGTGAGGTTCGGTCTCGAGATAGTGGCGGTCCTTGAAGGTGCCGACCTCGCCTTCGTCGGCGTTCACGGCCATCAGTCTCGGTCCGGTCTCCATGCGCACGAAGCGCCACTTCCTTCCAGCCGGGAAACCGGCGCCGCCCAGACCACGAAGTGACGCCGACTCCATGGTGGCGATGAGATCGTCAGGGGTGTACCTGCCGGCAAGGACTTCCCGCAACATGGCGTAGCCGCCCTCGGCAAGATAGGTGTCGAGGTCCTGGCAGTCCGGTACCCTTGCCTCGAGGTCTCCGGTCTCGACCGCCGCCCTGACACGGGCGGCATCGGCATGGTCGATGTCGTTCAGCCCCGCCTTGACAGCGGGAGCGGCGGCGCACCGTCCCATGCAGGGTACCCGCACCACCCGGACATCGGACCCGAGCGTGTCGGAGAGGTCGTGGCAGAGATCGTCGGCGCCGGCCATGGCGCAGGACAAGCTCTCGCACACCCGGACGGTGATGGGCGGCGGCGGAGGTTCCCCTTCTCTGACAACGTCGAAGTGGTGATAGAACGTCGCAACCTCGAAGGCCTCCGCCATGGGGATGGCGAGGGCGTCGGCAAGGGCCTTCAGGTGACGGTGGGAGATGTGACGGTAGCGATCCTGGATGAGATGGAGGTACTCGATCAGGAGATCGCGCCTCGGCGGCGCATCGCCGAGAAGCGCCGCGACCTCGGCCGCCGCCTGCGGATCGGCCTGGCGCCCCCTTGCGGTTGCGCGCGACCGCCTCATTCTTGCTCCCGGCGACCGGAAAGCGGTACCGCTTCGATCCATCATCAAACCTGTTGCATTCCCTGGAAGGGGGGGCGAACCATGCCGAATGACACGTCGGGTGTCACCCCCCGGCGCCGGATGTACCAGCCTCAGCCGGATTCGGAAAGGGGAAGTGACAGCTCGCCATCCTTCCCGGCGCCACCTTCTGCAGCACGGGAGCCTCTGAACGGCACTTCTCCCGGACGAAGGGGCAGCGGGTGTGGAATTCGCAGCCCGGGGGGCGATTCATCAGGGATGGAATCTCCCCTTCGAGCTCCAGCTTGTCGCGGCGCTTGTCGGGGTCGGGCTCCGGCACGGCCGCGAGCAGGCCCAGGGTATAGGGATGAGCCGGACTGGCGAAGATCCCGTCGGTGTCTCCTGTCTCGACAAATCGCCCCAGGTACATGATGGCAAGGCGGTCGCTGACATGGCGCACCACCGGGAGGTTGTGGGTGATGATGAGATAGGAGAGACCGAGTTCGCGCTGAAGGCGGTTCATCAGGTTGAGAATCTCGCCCTGGACGGAGACATCGAGTCCGGCCGTCGGCTCGTCGGCAATGATCAGGCGCGGCTCCAGGGCCAATGCCCGCGCCACTCCGACGCGGCGCGCCTGCCCTCCCGACAGCTGGTGGGGATAGACTCCCAGGAACCCTTCGTGGAGACCCACCAGGTCGAGCAGCCTCCTTGCGTCGCGGGCGCTCTGGCGCCCCGGAATGCGGTGGATGTGGAAGGGTTCGGTGATGAGACTGCGGACAGTCTTGCGGGGCGACAGGCTGGCCACGGGATCCTGGAACATCATCGCCACATGCCGTCTGATGGCCCTGAGGCGGGAGTCGTCAAGGCCGCGCAATTCGGTTCCGTTGAAGGTGATGCTGCCTTCGGCCATCTCCACGAGGCCGATCACGGCGCGTCCCAGGGTGGTCTTTCCCGAACCCGATTCACCGACCAGTCCGAAGGTCTCTCCCTCGTTCAGGGTGAAGGAGACCTGCATCACGGCATCGATATGGGGATCGGTCAGCCTCTGGATGAGCGACTTGACGGGACCGGCGGTGCGGAATCGGACGCGCAGTCCCTCGACTTCGAGCAATTCAGGCATCACGCACCTGGAAACACCGGGCCTGGTGCACGGCGTTGACGTCGTAGGTCGCCGGCGCGGAATCGGAACAGGGCGCGTAGCGTTCCGGACAACGTGGAGCGAAGATGCAGCCCTGTGGCAGGTCGATCAGGTCCGGCACACTGCCGGAAATGGTCGGCAGGTCGCGGCGCTTCTCCGCGATGCGCGCCGGATCACAGTCGAGCAGCATGCGCGTATAGGGGTGCTGCGCCCGGTGAAAGAGGTCGTGGACATCTCCCTGTTCGACGACCTCTCCGGCATACATGACCACCACTTCGTCGCACAGTTCGGCAATCAGGCCGAGATTGTGCGAGACGAACAGCATGGAACAGTCGAATCGGGCGCACAGGTCCTTCATCAGATGAATGATCTGCGCTTCAAGGGTGACATCGAGGGCGGTCGTCGGCTCGTCGGCGATGAGCAGGCCCGGATTCATCATCAGCGCCATGGCGATGCAGATCCTCTGGCGCATGCCGCCGGAGAACTGGTGCGGATAGTCGGCAAGGCGCCGTGCCGGATCGGGAATGCCGACCTGGCCCAGCAAGTCGGTGGCGAGGCGGCGCTTGTCGGCCTTGGACATGTCGAGTCGGTAGAGAATGTCGGTCATCTGGGTGCCGATGGAGATCACCGGGTTGAGAGCCGTCATGGGATCCTGGAACACCATGGAGATCTCCCTGCCGCGGATACCGCGCAGGTCCGCCGAACTCATGGTGAGAACATCGCGCCCCTTGAAGATCACGGAGGACGACTCCGCCACCACCGCATTGGCAGCCAGCAAGCGCAGAACACTGTTGATCAGGGTCGACTTGCCGCAGCCCGACTCGCCGACGATTCCGACGATCTTGTTGTCGGGTACCGTCAGATCGACATGGCGCAGGGCGCGCACCGTCCCGCGGCCCGTGAGGAAGTCGACGCAGAGGTCGCGCACTTTCAGAACCGTGTTATCGCGGTCGGTCATCGGTCCTTCTTGAGCTTGGGGTCGAGAACGTCTCGAAGCGCCTCGCCGAGGAAGGTGAATCCAAGAGTGGTGATGATGAGCGGGATCCCGCCGGCGATGACGAGCCAGGGCGTGTTGCGGATGAATCCGTATCCGTCGTTGAGAATCGAACCCCAGGACGGCGTCGGCGGCTTGACGCCAAGACCGAGGAAGGAGAGGCCGGCCTCGATGGTGATGACCACCGGGATGTCCATGCTGCAGAGGATGAGCAGGGGCTGCACGATGTTGGGTACGAGGTGGGAAAACATGATGCGTGGCACACTGGCGCCGAGGGCCCGTTCGGCAAGAATGAACTCCGTGTTCTTGGTCGCCAGGGTCGATGCCCTGGCAATGCGGGCATAGCCAGGAGTCGTGGTGACGATGACAACGAAGATGATGGTCTCCAGGCTCGGCCCCACCACGGTGATCACGGCCAGCGCGAACATGATGACGGGAAAGGCGCGCACCGAATCGAAAAACCACATCAGGATGTTGTCGAGCCACGACGGACCGTATCCGGCAAGCATGCCGAGCACCAGTCCGAGCAGGAGCGACGAACCGACCGAAACCAGCGCCACGTAGAGGGCAATCTGACCGCCGTGGAGGATGCGGCTGAAGGTATCGCGGCCCAGGTTGTCGGTGCCCAGGAGATGGTCCCACGACGGGCCGGCGAGCCTGGACTTGACGTCGAGCGCCTTGTAGTCGTGGGGCGCGATGATGTCCGCGCCGACCGCCGAAAGGATGATGAGAAGCACCAGCACCAGGCCAAGGCAGCCCAGGGGGTCGCGCAGGAGCTGGCGGAACCAGGCGAATCGAGGTTCCCGGCGAATTGCGACGTCGCTGGAGACGGTGCCGGCCATCTAGAGGCCCTGGCGGATCCGCGGGTCAAGCCAGGCGGCGACGAGATCCGAGATCAGTGTCGACAGGGCAAAGAGCATGGTCGTGACGAGAACGCCGCCCATGACAATCGGGTAGTTCCGGGTGTTGACTGCGTCCACGACCATCTTGCCGATTCCCGGACGCGCGAAAATGATCTCCGCGAAGACGGCTCCCGAAATGAGGCTGCCCACCCCGACGCCGAGAAGGGCAACGGTGGGCAGAATGGCCAGCTTGAGGGCATAGACATAGGTAATGCGCCGGTTCGAGAGACCGTAGGCCCGCGCCATCCTGATGTGGTTCTCGCCCATGACTTCCAGCATCGAGGTGCGGACGAACCGCGCCAGGTAGCCGACCCAGCCCAGTCCGACGGCCAGCCCCGGCAGCACGAGGTGGACAAGCTGGTCCTTGATGTCGCCGGCGTCACCGGCGCCGATCGCCGGAAAGATCTTCAGTTCGACGGCGAAGAGGAGGAGCGCATAGAGACCGACGATGAACGAGGGGATGGCGATGCAGCCCACCGACAGCACACCGGTCAGCTTGTCGAGGACGCTATTGCGGTGAACCGCCGAGTAACACCCCATCGGAATGCCCAGCACGATGGCCCAGCCCAGTCCGGCGATGGCAAGGTCGATGGTGTGAGGCAACTGCTCACCGATCATGGTGCTGACCGGGCGCCGCGACCACACGTCGACACCCAGATCGCCGGTGACGACGTTGCCGATGAACCTGAAGTACTGCACGAAGAACGGCTGATCCATTCCCATGAGGGCACGGAACTCGGCCCGCATCTCCGGCGTGGCCCGGGGTCCCAAAGCGATACCGGCGGGGTCTCCCGGGACGAGGTGGATGGCCGACAACAGCATCAGCATCGCCAGGCAGACGATGAGGATGGCAAGGCCGAGGCGCTTGACGGTATAGAACAGCATGGTCTGCTATCGGGCTATGGATCGGCCGGCAAGTCAACCGTCCTGTCGTCTGCCTCCATGGCCCGACGCTCAGTTGAGGTCACGGGGAATGGTCTCATTCCAGCTTCGCGCCCACACCCTGCGGCCATTTTCGAAAGCCTCGCAGTCGGCCTCGAACACCCAGTCATCCCGGGTGCACGTGAGGCTCGAGCGCGTTGTCGTGCTGACATCGAAGCCGGCTGATTCGCGCCATTGCCGCCACGTCCAGGTGATGGTGATGCGGGCGGACGCGGGGTCGTCTTCGGTGATGTCGAAATGCTGCTCGCACCGGGCGCCGAAAGTCCAGTCAGTGGCCGGATCACGGACGAGCCCGCCATCACGCAGCACCGAGGAGCGCACCTCTCCGGTCGCCTCACGAGACGTCCATCGCCGGCCGGACGGTGGTTCGATCACTTCTGTCTTCCACGGTTGCGCACTCTGGGAGGGTGGAAACACCCGCAGCGACTCGTCGTCGGCACGATGCCGGCGCCGTGGCAGATGAAGGGTGCCGCGGTGCAGCGTGAGCGAGACCGGTTCGGGAGAAGGCCACAACAAGGGCCACAGGGAGTTGGAAAGCGCCAGGCGGATGCGATGGCCGACAGCAAACTCCTGGGCCATGTCGTTGAGCTGCACCCGCACGCGGTAGACCGTTCCGGGCTCGAGGGGCTCCGGATGCTCATGGCTGTCACGGTGGGTGAGGTTGAGCACCCCGTAGGTCACCCGCGTCGATGCGCCGTCGGGGGCGACATCACACAGCCTGGCAACAATGAAGGCGCATGGCCGGTCGGCGGAGACATCGAGCTCGGCGACGGGCGCGCCGAGGATTCCCAGAGGTTCGCCGAGAGGACCGGTTTCGAAGACGATTGAACAGCCGTCCTCTGCGCGTTGATCGCCCGGCGCATCGTGATCCAGTCCGTACTGGCACCATTCTCCCTGGTCCTGACCCATGGTGAGCGGCGTGCGGATGATGACGGGCGATGTCGGTTTGCCATCGCGTTCCAGACGGCCGTGGGCAGAACACTCGAAGGCCACGTTCTCGATGGACGGGGAGGGCCAGCCGGGTTCGGCCACCCAGCGTCCCTCACGATGGCCGCTCCAGGTGGCAGGTGGATGGCTGTGCTGCATCCACACCCTGTACATGGGTTCGTCCATGATTCCGTTGTCGATGTCCTTGAGCCAGCGGTCCCACCAGCGAAGGGTCTCCTGGAGGAAACCGATGCGCGGCCCGGGATTGGCAAAGTGCGGGTACTTGTGCGCCCAGGGGCCGACCAGACCCTTCCTTGGGCATGTCAGGCCTGCCAGCATGCGCGGCACGGCGTTCGAGTAGCCGTCGGCCCAGCCGCCGACGGCATAGACGGCTGCTTCGATGTTGGCGTGGTTCTCGATGACGGATCCGTGCTTCCACAAGGCGTCGCGGCGCTGGTGGTGCAACCACTTGATGAGCCATGGATCGTTCGCCTCGAGCCGGGCCATCCACAGTTCACGCCAGTTGTCGACCAGGGCCGGATCGGGCGGGCGCGTGTTCATGCCGAACATGGTGGAGGCCCAGGACATCGAGTCATTGGTCATGACTCCGCCCATGTAGTGGATGTCGTCGCTGTAGCGATCATCCGTCGAGGCAATGGTGACGATGGCCTTGAGTTCCGGTGGCCGCCGGGCAGCGATCTGCAGCCCATTGAACCCACCCCAGGAGATTCCGATCATGCCGCAGGCACCGGTGCACCAGTCCTGCGAGGCGATCCAGGCAAGGACTTCGAGGGCGTCGTCCTGTTCCTGCTTCAGGTATTCGTCCTCGAGAACACCCTCCGACTCCCCGGAACCCCGAATATCCACCCGCACGGCTGCGTAGCCGTGACCGGCATACCAGGGATGGGTCAGTTCGTCGCGGTCACGGGTGCCGTCCCGCTTGCGGTAGGGAAGGTACTCGAGAATGGCCGGAACCGGATTGTCGCGTGCGTCCTCAGGCAACCAGATGCGTGCGGCCAGCCGGATGCCGTTCGACAGTGGAATCCATGCATTCTCGATGAGTTCGACCTGATGGGGGAAGTCCGTCACCACCGTGATGTCGTCAACCGTCATGTTGATCCTCCTCGTCGGCCGGCCGCTGGCAATCATGCTTTCCTGCCGGCGTCCGTCAACGTGCGCTCCACGTTCGTGACAGGCTGCACCAGACCCTGGACCACCTGCGCGATCGCCAGGATCGCGGTCTCGAGGAGGCGCGCCGTGGCTCTGAATCCCGCGGTCGGCTCGAAGGTCGTCTCATCGAGATAGAGTCGCCGGTCAACCTCGATCTGTATGGCGTGCATGCCGAGGTCCGGCCTTCCATGGCGCCTCGTGATATGGCCGCCAGGATAGGGAGTGTTGCGGCGAACCATCGCCCCCTGTGCCTCGAGGGCTTCCGTTGCGGCGCGCGAAACCGCCGGGGCGCACGACGTGCCGAACCGGTCACCGAGCACGATATCGACGGACTCGCGGCCGCAGGCAGGGTTGGCCGACGGCATGGAATGACAGTCGATCAGACAGGTGGCGCCAAACAGCCGACGGGTTTCGTCGATCAGCCGTTCGAGTGCGGCGTGATAGGGAGTGTAGAAGCCGGCAATGCGGCGTTGTGCTTCCATCGCCGGCAGCCTCGATCGGTAGATTTCCGCGCCGCCGGTAACGACGCGCGGGATGACTCCCAGCCCCGCCCTGACGCGCGGACTGTTGTGGCCAGGCGAGGCGTTCAACCGTCCCTCGAACATGGTGCAATCAAGCTCGCCCGGCTCGCGGTTGACATCGATCCAGGCGCGGGGAAAGAGCGCCGCTATGGTAGGAGCGCCGAGTGCCGGGACGCCGGCTATGAGGCGGTCGACGAGAGCATCCTCGGAGCGGCGGATCGTCTGGCTGTCGAGACGTGTCATCCCGAGAAAGGTTGGATCGTAGTTTCGGCCGCTGTGTGGCGACGAGACCAGGACCGGCAGGGTCCGGTGGTCGGGGTGGGTGACCTCGAGGATCTCCAACCCGTCATTATCGTTTGCGCGTGTCACGCGACCGGTTTAGATTAGGCGCATGTCGATGTCACGCATCGAGTGGAGAGTCGGTGTGCCGGGTTGTCTGGACAATCGGTGCGAGCGGACGTAGGGCCGATGGCACGCATTCTCCTGGTTGCGTCGGACGATGTGCTTCGGGGATATCTGGCAAAGCGGCTGTTGAGACAGGGACATGTTGTCTTGCCGATGGCGAACGGACGCGAAGCGATCGCGTGGCTTGTGCCGGGAGCCTTCAGGATTCTCATCGCCGAGGCGAGGATGAATGACATCGATGGACCGGAACTGGCCAGGCGTGCGGTGGCAACCATCCCGGGCCTGCGCATCCTCTTTCTGGACGGATTCGGTGTCCTGGCCTTGCGCCAGGGAGCTTTTCCGGCTCTCGACGAGGCATGCCTGCTCCCGCGGTTCCATCTCAACAGCATCATCGGCGAGATCGACAATCTCCTCGCGGCGTGACGATCCTGTTCCGGCGCCTGATCATGATCGGGGATCTCGGCCATGACGCAGGAACGATGTTTCTCGTCCATCGAGGAGGCGATTGCCGAGATTGCCGCAGGGCGGCCCGTCGTCGTCGTCGACGATGAACACCGCGAGAATGAAGGCGATCTCATCATGGCGGCGGGAAAGGCGACGCCGGAACTGGTCGCTTTCTTTGTTCGTCACACAGCGGGCGTCATCTGCGTTCCCATGGAAGGGGAACGTCTCGATGAGCTCGAGTTGCCGCAGATGGTGCAGCACAACACCGAGCAACACCGCACGGCCTTCACGATTTCCGTTGACTACCGTTTCGGCACGACCACAGGCATTTCCGCCGAGGATCGGGCGCGCACCATCCGGGCGCTTGCCGGCGACGGCGGCAACCGGCGTGTCGATGCGTCGAGTTTTGCCCGGCCCGGACACATCTTCCCGTTGCGGGCGCGGGAAGGAGGTGTTCTGACCCGCGCCGGTCATACCGAGGCTGCCGTCGACCTGGCGCGGCTCGCCGGGTGTGCTCCGGCAGGCATGATCTGCGAGATCGTCGACGACCGGGGCGCTCTCATGCGTCTGCCGGACCTGGTGCCCCTCGCCCGCGAGAACGGGTTGGCCCTGATCTCCATTGCCGATCTCATTGCCTACCGGCGACGCACCGAGCGCCTCGTCACGCTCATCGACCGGGCGCCCTTCGAGACCCGGCACGGTCCCTTCGAAGTCCTCGTCTATCGTTCGGACATCGACGACACCGAACATCTCGCCCTTGTGAAGGGGGATATTCGCTCTTCCGGCAACGGCGTTCTCGTCAGGGTCCATTCAGCCAGCGCCATCGACGATGTCTTCGGCACGGTAAGGGGAGCCGGCCGCAGTCTCGTGGACATTGCGCTCGAGCGGCTTGCCCGGGAGCCGGCTGCCGTCTTTCTCTATCTGCGCGGACCGCAGGGTTGGGGGCTTGGATTCGGACGCCGGCGGATCTACGGAGAATCGGATGGGGACCGCAACGATGTCCTGCACGGCCTCGACTGGCGGCAGTACGGCACGGGCGCCCAGATCCTGCACGACCTTGGTCTGCGCACAATTCGCATCCTGACCAACAATCCGGCACCCTACAGGGCCATCGAGGGTTACGGACTTGCCATCCTGGGCAAGGAGCCCTTCGTCGATGCGGCGACCGGTTCCGACTCCCTCCCGCTCAACGCCTGACCGGCGTCATGCCATTCACGGTGCGACGCACGGTCCGCGAGATGATGCCCTATGTCTCCGGCGAGACCGTCGGGGACATGGTTCAGCTGGGTTTCAACGAATCCGCCTTCCCTCCCAGTCCCAGGGCCATCGAGGCGGCGCGTCAGGCGTGTCGTGACACCCGCAGGTACAACGACGAAAACTATTCGGCCTTGAAACGGGCGCTTGCCGACCATCACGGTCTCGACGAGGACCGCATCGTCTGCGGCGCCGGTTCGATGGACATCATGCGCGACCTGGCGGCGTGCTGCCTGGAGCCCGGGCGCATTCTCGTGACCGGGCGCTTGAGCTACGCTTTCCCTTCTGTTCTTGCCCGCGCAACAGGAGCAGGGGTAAAACTGGTCGAGGAACCAACCTTCACTCACGATATCGATGCCTTCATCGAGGCTGTCACCGGCAGTTGCGCCATCCTTTACGTCGCCAGTCCCAACAATCCCACGGGCACATCGGTGGGTCTGGATGCCCTGCGTCGCCTCGCGGAGGCCCTGCCCGATCACGTACTCCTCATGATTGACGCGGCCTATGCCGACTATGTCCCCGTTCCGTCGGCGCCGTCAGCCCATGTTCTGGTCGACGAAGGGTACAATGCCGTCATCCTTCACACGTTCTCCAAGGCGCACGGGCTGGCCGGCCTGCGCACCGGCTGGGCCTATGCCCGGCGCCATGTCGTCGAGGCGGTGGCGAAGGTTTGCCTGCCAGGCATTCTCTCCGGGCCCGCCATGGCGGCGGCCATCGCCTCGCTCGCCGACACCGGGCACACGACCCAGGTGGTGCAGCAGACACGCGCGCTCAAGGAGCGGATGACGGCACGGCTCGTTGAACTCGGTCTCGATGTGGTTCCCGGTGATGGCAACTTTCTCATGGCCGGACTGCCGCAGGCCGTCGCCATGGACGCCGAAACGCTCTACCAGCGGGTGAAGGCGCGCGGCATCCTGCTCAGACGTCTCGCCAACTTCGGTCTTGAGCGTCATCTCAGGATCACCATCGGTCCTCCCGATGACATGGCTGCCCTTGATCGTGTTCTCACCGAAGTTCTGGCCAGCGCGTGAGCCGCGCCTCGGCCGGCAGACAACAGGAAAGGACGATGCCGATGACTCGACGTGACAAGGTCATCATCACCTGCGCCGTGACCGGATCCATCCATACGCCGACGATGAGTCCGTGGTTGCCGGTCACGCCTCAGGAGATCGCCGACGCATCGATCGGCGCCTGGGAAGCCGGCGCGTCGATCATCCACCTTCATGCCCGCAACTCCGACGGCAGTCCGACTCCCGACCCCGATGTCTTCATGGAATTCCTGCCGCGCATCAAGCAGTCGACCGATGCCGTCATCAACATCTCCACCGGCGGCGGCCACGGCATGTCTCTCGATGAACGCCTGGCGGGGGCGCTGAGAGCGAGTCCGGAGATGACGTCGCTCAACATGGGGTCCATGAACTTCGGCCTCTTCCCCATTCTCGACAAGATCAAGGACTTTCGCCATGACTGGGAGAGGCGTCACCTGGAAAACTCGCGAGACTTCATTTTCCGCAACACGTTCAAGGATATCGAACATATTCTCGATGTTCTTGGTGAGGGCCATGGCGTGAGATTCGAATTCGAGTGCTACGATATCGGCCATCTCTACACCCTGGCCCACTTCCTCGATCGGGGCCTCGTGAGGCCGCCCCTCTTCGTGCAGTCGATCTTCGGCATCCTCGGCGGAATCGGCGCCGACGAGGAGAATCTCATGCATGCCCGTCGCATTGCCGACAAACTCTTCGGGGATGCCTACCGGTGGTCGGTGCTGGCCGCCGGGCGCCATCAGATGACATTCGTCACCATGGCCGCCATGCTCGGCGGCAATGTCCGGGTGGGACTGGAAGACAGCCTCTACATCGCGAAGGGTGAACTGGCGAGGTCGAACCGCGATCAGGTCGCCAAGATACGGCGCATCATCGAGGACCTTTCCCTCGAAGTGGCGAGCCCGGCCGAGGCCCGCGACATGCTGGGTCTCAAGGGTGGCGACATGGTGGGGTTCTGACCCGCAGGTCCACAGCCGGCGCGGGGAGCATGGGACTCCGTCACGGGCCGGTTCACCCCTTGTTCGCGCCTGTTCCGATCACGGTCTTCGCCGCCTTCCCCCGTGGCGGATCCGGGGATCGCGTGCATCGCGCAGGCTTGTCCTGCCCTTTAGTCATAAATCGTGCTGGACAAGATGATTCGGATGGTGCACCCTGCCCTGCATGGAAGCACACATTCCGATCAAACGCGTCCTTGAGGACCAGCTCGATCGCCTGCAGTCGATCGTCACCGAGAGCGGCGATAGTAGTCAAAACCGCCTGGCGCTGGAAGTGTGCCGGCACTTCGGCCTGCGGGACGCACGGGGACGCGAGCGGGTATCGAGCTGTGTCGTGGCCCTGAAGCAGCTGGCATCGCAGGGCAGGATCGAGGGCTTGCCGGAGCCCTCCGGTCAGCGGCGTCGGGCAACGCCCCGCCGGCTCGGCGAGGCGGTGGAGAAGCCGCGTGATGTGCCGGCGAGCGTGGCGGCGATCCAGGGTCTGCGGATCCTGCTGGTGCGCACGGATGCCGAACGGGCGCTCTGGAACGAACTGATGGCGCGGGAGCACTTTCTCGGCGCTCCCATCCTGGCCGGTCATCAGCTGCGCTATCTGGTGGATTCCGCTCACGGCTGTCTCGGCGGTTTCGGCTTTGCCGCAGCGGCGCTGAAGGTGGCGGATCGGGATGCCTGGATCGGCTGGGATGCCGACCGGCGTCGTGCGGAGCGACACCGGGTGCTGTCGATGAGCCGGTTTCTGATCCGGGTGCCGGTTGCGAACCTTGCGTCGAAGACGCTGTCGATGTGCCTGTCTCGCCTGGGCGCCGATGTTGCGCAGCGCTACGGGTTCCTGCCATGGCTGGTCGAGACCTATGTCGACCCGACGCGCGACGGTGCGAGCCTGCGGGCGGCGAACTGGCAGCTCGTGGGGTTCACCCGGGGCCGAGGCCGTCAGGACCGCGCGCGCGAGATGGCCGAGAGCGTCAAGGCCGTGTACATGTACGTTCTGGACCGGGACTGGCGGCACAAGCTGGGGGTGGCGGAGCCGATGCCGGCCCTGTCCCCGGGGGAGGGTCTGGACGCCTCGGCGTGGGCGCACCACGAGTTCGGGGGAGCGCCGATCGGCGACCGGCGTCTGAGTGCGCGCCTGGTGGAGATTGCACGAAGACAGGGAGAGAGTCCGATGTCGTCCTACAGCGGTCTGGCGCGCCCGGATCCTGCCGGTGTCCGGGCCTATTATCGGTTCCTGGATCAGCCGGAGACGTCGGCGGTGACCCCGGCGAACATCCTGGCGCCGCACCGTCAACGAACGGTGCAGCGGATGTGCGGCCAGCGGGTGGCGTTGTGCATTCAGGACGGGACGGACCTGAACTTCGCGACCCGTCCGGGCTGCGACGGTCTGGGCATCATCGGCACGAACCAGACGGCCTCGCAGACCCTGGGCCTGCACCTGCACGCCAGCTACGTTGTCAGCGGCGAAGGCCTGCCGCTGGGGGTGGCGCGTCTTGCCTTCGACGCTCCTCCCCGCCCCCGGGCAAAGACCGGTTCGGGCGAGGATGTCGAGATGTCCCGGCGCACGTCGCAGCGCTGGCTCGACGGTCTCGACGACATCGCGGACCTCGCGGCCCGGACGACCGGGGTGAAGGTCGTGTGCGTGATGGACCGGGAAGCGGACTTCTTCGAACTGTTCGACCGGTGCCGGCAGCATCGCCGTCTGTCGATGCTGGTGCGGGCTCGACATGACCGGGTTCTCAAGCGCGGGGCTGCGAAGCTGTTCACCCGACTACGTACGTCTGCCTGCCGCGGCACCATGCAGATCGACATACCCCGCCTGACGGCCCGGCCGAAGTCCTCGGGGCGCAAGAAGCAGCCCGGCCGCACTGCCCGGCGGAACGCGGTGCTGGAGTTGCGCTGGTTGTCGACCACGCTGCCGGCGACCGCTGGCTGCCCCGATGCCGCGCCCGTGGCCGTGACCGCGCTGCATCTCCTCGAGACGGCCCCGCCGGCCGGGGAAGCTCCGGTGGAATGGTTCCTGTTGACCGACCTTCCTGTGGACCACGCCGAAGCGGCCCAGGAGATCGTCGGCTGGTACGCGCTGCGCTGGCGGATCGAATGCTGGTTCCGGGTGCTGAAGTCCGGCTGCCGGGTGGAGCACCTGGCGACGCGCAAGGCCTGCCGCCTGGAACGGCAGATCACCATCCACGCCGTGATCGCCTGGCGTCTTGCCCTGATGACCCTGCTCGGGCGGGATGTGCCGACGATGAAGCCCGACTGCCTGTTCTCGGACCTGGAACTCCGCTTCCTCGGCGACTATGCCCGGCGATACCGGCTGGACCCGCCCGACACGCTGGGGGCGGCGGTGAAGCTGGTGGCGATCCTCGGCGGGTATCTGGACCGCAAGCATGATCCGGCGCCGGGCAACCAGACGATGTGGCATGGCTATCCGCGACTGGCCACCGCTGCCCTGGCCTATGAATGCCTGCTCGAGGCCCTCGATCTGGATCCGACGTCGGAAGGACACGATCACGTCCTGCACGATTTGTGACTAATAGGTAGGGCTTGTCACCGAGGTGATTGACCGAATGCACCGCGAGGCCAGACCACATACGGCCCGGTACTGCTGCAGATGATCGGTGGCATCGTGGAGCTTAAGCCGAAGTTCCGGACGATTTCCTGCTGATCTTCACAACAACTCACTGATTTTGCGTTATTTGTTGGATTCATCAGGCTTCACTGTGTACCCATGTATGAATGCACCTTGTGCTTGACATACGTCCGCGGTACGCCCATGCACGGTAGCCATGTGCATCAAAGCCCTCCTCAACCAGTCCCCTCCACCCGCCATCATGCTCCACGAGCCCCCGGCGCGAAGTCGGAAAGGTCAAGAAGCGCACCATCACACGCAACACCGTGGCGCTCCACTTCGCCAGGCGCCGGGCCCTTCCAGATCACTACGCGGCCCACGCCGCTCCAGAGAAGAACACTCAAACTCCTCGGTGTAAAGCCGTAATGTACCCAGTCAGACGCCTCTGAGATCCATTGAATGTCATTCATATCATATACTTGCGCCTGATCAGCCCTGGAACTTCGGCTTAAGGGCTCCATGTCGCGAAATCCGAAGGGAGTCCCGGCCCGAGACATGGAGAGGGCCTATTCCGAGCGTCGCGGAGACCATCAGGGCGGACGGCGCGTCGGGCAGGATGTGCCGGCGGCAACGACGTCGCGTTCCCGCGATGCGAGCACCTCTCCCCTGACGGCGGCGCGGTCTGCATTCAACACGTGATGCCGACGACAACCATCACGAAGACGTCGGCTTCCTGTCCGAAACGGGTCTAACACCAAGGGGTGTGTACGAAACAGCAGAAGTTCACCGGCACGGGAGGAAGGAGAGGGAGCCTCGGGAAGAGGCCCCGTGAGACGCATCGGCACCCCGTCCGGCGAGGACCCCGACCGGCCGGCCGCTGGCAGGCGAGAGCAGCATGCTGACCGCCAGGGACGCCCCGGCGCCCTCCATCATGCGCACAGGCTGAGCTGATCCGCACCGGGATGTGGTGCTGTGGACTCATCGCGGGGTTGCGATCGCGCACGTCGACAAGTCGAGTGGACACAAGGAGGGCCGCCGTCAGGATGACGAGGAAGAACCCTCGGCCCAGCACGGCGCTCTTCTGCTGTCCGCAAGCCGGGTCGATGCTTCCAGACCTAAGCGAATGAGCCGTATCGGCGATCACGGTTTCTCGGGTCGAGAATGCCGCACAGGAGGTCGGCGGCCAGATTGAAGAGGATGATGAGAACGGCGAGCATGCAGGTCAGGATCTGGACCGTCAGCAGGTCGTTCGCCCGGATCGCGGCGATGAGGAGGAGACCGAGTCCGTTCATCTTGAAGACCTGTTCCGTGACGATCGCGCCACCGACGATTCCCGCTACACCCGGGGCGACCACCGTCGCCGCGAGGCCTGGCGAGTTGCGCAGGATGTGCACGAGGAGTACCCGTTCCTCGTGCGGTCCCTTGGCAGGCGCCGTGCGCACGTGGTCGAGATGGAGGTTTGTCCGGTGTCGATGCGCGCATGAAACGGCTGAACCGGGCCGTGTTGCATGAGGGCATGGACCGAGATCGGCAACACCATCTGGCGGAACCTGGCGGAGGAAGGTCACCAATTCCGTCACCTGGCGCGTGGTGCTGTTGATCGAGGGAAACCGGTCCAGGTGAACAGAGAAGGCGACGATGAGAGGGATACCGCTGAAGAGTAAGCGTTCGGCCAAGGGGTGACGAAATGAGGGTGACGGTGGCAACTGCGCATGGCTCCGGGACTCGCCTGAATTCGCTCAGTGCTGTCATCGACCCAATCACCGCTGGACCGAACGCTTACGCTCATCGAAACCGCGGCGCGTGCCTTGCAAAGCCGCGCTCTGGCCGAGGTCCGAATCAATGACCACAATGCGATCGTCCGGCCAGCCCAGGGCGCGGGCACGGTCCACCAGACGGTATTGACGCTCGCGCGATTCCCGGTTCTTCAGGACCTGGTTCTGCGTCGACTGACGTACATGGACCGCAGCCGAGCGCTCAAGGTGCCGGTTCGTGATCCGCGATGACCGGCTCATCGGACCTCCCCCTGCGCTTCGCTTGCCGAACCATCAACTCCGCCAGCTCCCGAACCAGCGCCTCCCGATGCGGTGGCGGAACCTGGAGCCATCTCTGCACACGTTCCTCCCACTCCAGAAGCGCCAACAGAGACAGATCCCGATCCCTCGCCATCCGTCGCCTCCAGACGCCGCTCCAACTCATCAAGCAGAGTACGCAGCCTGATGAAGTCCGACAACTCGCCGACCAGCTCCGACCCAACCGAACCCCGCGCCTCAAGGCTCGTCCACGTCGCAGGAAGCCACATGCGGGTGCCGTCAGGCAGTTCAACATGCAGGGTCAGCCGGTGATAAATGCCGCCACTCCGCCGCCGCGCGATCACCTTGACCTCCTGGCCGTCAAACGGATGACGGAAACGGCGTATGAACACCGGCCATAAGGCCGGGAACCCTCAAGTGGTGCAGTCCGAACGCTCGTTCGTGACCGAACGCTTGCATTTCGCTCGGACTGCGCGGAGTGTGAATGCAGGCGGAGTACCGGGTCGCCCCCACGGACCGAGGGGAGGGACGCTCGCAACGGTGACGGGTGCACGGTGCGCATCGGATGAAGGGGAGCCACACGATGACCGTAACGAGAACCGGGCGCTGCATGTGTGGCGCCGTACGTTTCGAGGCGAGGGACGAGCCTTTCGACGTCACGCACTGCCACTGTCACAGTTGCCGCAAGCACAACGGCGCTGCCGTGGTGACGCTTGCAGGCTACAGGGTCGGTCAGGTTACCTTCAGTGGTGCTGATCGCAGGCACTACTGTTCATCACAAGGAGTGCGTCGCGGCTTCTGCGGTGACTGCGGGACGCCTCTGACCTGGGAAGGTGACGGTGGTGATCTCGGTCCGATCATCGAGTTCCACATCAGCACCTTTGACGAGCCCGACTCGCTGGTTCCGACGGCCCATGCCTTCGAACCCGAGCGCATCGCGTGGATGGAGGTCGCCGACGACCTGCCGCGATACGAGGGTTTTGTCGGCGAGAGTGCGCCCCTGAGGCACGGTCCGGTGACGGACTGAGACCGTCCGCGCGGACCCGCCGCCTCGCGGTGTCCTTTTCCGGTGGGCAAGACTCACTCGCCATGCATTGAGCTCCCGGGGAGTTCACCGATTCACTGCACGCGTTGCTTCTTTCGGCATGGAACGAAGGCGTCGGGTCTGATGGACGCTGGCGCAGATTCCTTCTTGTCCTGTGGCGAGGTCGCCATGCAATACTGCGCGTCGTCTGCCAGATGGCGTCGAGAGGCGAGGCCATGACAACCCAGTATTCAACGCGCGTTGTAGAAGGCATGCAGGCGCTCTATGGCAAGGGGTTCCTGTCGCCTGGCGGCGCCGAGGAAATGGCTGTCCTGGTTGATGGCGTCGATCTCGCCGGGCGCTCGGTACTCGATATCGGCTGTGGTCTAGGCGGTGCTGCGCTCATGCTTGCCGGAACACTCGGCGCCGGGCACGTGACATCGATCGATGTCGACGAAGGTCTCGTTGTGCGAACGCGCGAGACGATCTCGGAAATCGGGCTTTCCGCGAAGATCGAAACGCATCATGTGGCGCCAGGACCATTGCCGTTCGACGATGCCTCATTTGACATCGTCTTCGCCAAGGATGTCGTTTGCCACATTCCTGACAAGTTCGCCCTCTTTGGCGAAGTGGCGCGGGTCCTGGTCCCGGACGGGAACGTGATCTGCGCCGACTTCACGGTTCCCTCCGGCCCCGAAGCGGTCCCACACCTCTACAATGCCTGGATCGATGCCATGAAAGCCTACGGCCTCAGCTTTCTCTTCGAGCCAATCACCGTCTACGAGGAGGCGTTCAGCCGCGCCGGTCTGGGCTCCATGTGCGTGAAGGACGACACGGCGCGGTCTCTGGAAGCCGCGCGGCGGGAAGTGGCATGGATTCAAGGTCCGAAAGCCAGGCCCCTGAGGGACGCTCTGGGCGAGGAGATGTTCGCCAGGCGAATCGCCGCCAGCGTGCTGCGCCGTGATGCCCTCGGCGGTGGCGGCGTCCATCACACGCACATGTCGGCCCGGCGCCTGACAAGGAACGACTGAGATCGCATGATCACCCGCAATGGACGAACGTGGTGTGTTCGCCCGCTGCATCGGTCCTTCGATCCGTGATCTCCCGACGCCACGTCGTCCGCCAAGATGGTCGTGCTGCCTGGCAGGCTCGGAGACTCGCGATCGCCAGGGCTTTCGATTCCGTTTCCGTTTCGCAAGAGGACAGGCCTGGGACCGGAATCCGGTTCGCGGCCTGCCTGGCGCCTGACCTGGCCGACCGCCCGGGCGGAATCAGGCCTGGTGGAGCGGATGTCGTCACGCGAAGCTCTTGTCCGGCTTAACCTTCGTGTCATCATCAAGCTGCCAGATCTTCAGGAACACGCCTGCCGCCAGGCGTGTCGGACGCCCCCAGGGGGCAAGGAGGAACGACATGACGAGCAGGTTTCTCGACCAGGCGTGTGCGGACGCCTATCACGGACAGGGCTATCTCTTTCCCTTGCCGGCGGTCTCGCCTGCCGAGGCGGACGGTCTCCGTCGGGAGACCGAGGATCTGCTCGATCGTACCCGCGATCAGCCTCACGTGTTTCACTACACCTTCAATGTCCCCCATCTCGTGCTGCCCGGGGTTCACGCCCTGGTGAGGGACAACCGCATTCTCGATCCCGTCGAGTCGCTCATGGGCCCCAACCTCCTCCTGTGGAGCGCCGGGTTTTTCATCAAGGAACCCCACACGACGGATTTCGTCGGCTGGCACCAGGACCTGCGCTACTGGGGTCTCGATGACGATTCACGGGAGATCACGGCCTGGATCGCGCTGGGCGACGTGACCAGGGACAACGGTGCGATGCGGTTCATACCGGGGTCCCACCGGCACGGCATGGTCGAACACCGGGACACGTGGGGGGATTCGAGCCAGCTTTCGAGGGGACAGGAACTGGCTGTCGACGTTGATGAAAACCAGGCGGTCGACGTGGTACTGAAATCCGGCGAGATGTCGCTTCACCACGGCAGCCTCTATCATTCCTCTCCGGCGAACGCATCGGTATCGAGGCGCATCGGCCTCACGTTGCGCTTCATCACGCCGGAGATGAGGCAGGTGGTGGGCAAGGTCGATTATGCGACGCTTGTCCGGGGCGAGGACCGGCATGGTCATTTCAGGCCCGAGCCCCAACCCGCTTTCGACCTTGACCCGGCAGGGCTTCGGGAGATCGATGCCATGCTGCGCCAGATGAACACCTACTACTATGCCGGAGCCGAGGAGAAGGCTCCCGATGTCGGCGTGCGCCGTGCGCGCGCCAGCTAGGACTGCCGATGCCTGACGACGCCGGCTTCCTGTGCCGGGCGATTGCCCTTGCCGATGCCAGGGTGGCGATGCTCAAGGGAGGGCCCGTCGGCGCCGTCATCGTGCGGGATGACCGGATCGTTGGCGAAGGCGCCGATCACGATCCCACGGTCCATGCCGAAATCGTTGCCGTCCGCGACGCCCGCCGAACGCTCTCCACATCTTCCCCGGAAGGAGATGTCGTCGACACGGGCTGCGAACCCTGTCCGACGTGCCCGGCACCATCTAGCGGAGGCGGGTTTCCGCCATTGTCCACGGCACCGCCAGGGAGGACGCGGCCCGGATCGGCTTCGACGACGATCTCATCCGTCGCGAGATGACGCCGGCCATGGTCCAGCGTTCCGTTCCGGCTCGGCGGCTGCCTGCGGGCGAAGCGATGGCCGCCTTCGACATCTGACCTCATCTCCCGACGTTGGCGCCGCCCGGGGCTTGCGAAGCCGCCATCGATGGGTTCAAAGTAGGCATGCGGCAGACGCTTCGCGAGGGACCGGATGGAAGGACTTGGAAACCGAACGGCCTGGGTGCCGTCTCTGGAGATCACCAGCGGACAACCTGAACCGGTGGCGGCCAATGGCGGCCTCTCGTTCGCTTCATTCGAGCGCAATGGCGATGCGGGGACCGGGGCGGCGATCGATGCCGCCCTCGAACAGATTGCCCGGGGCCATGTCGACGACTTCATCTGCTGGATCGAGGATGCACCCCCCGGCCCCGTCGAAACAAGGTGGGGAACCGGTTTCCGCACCTGGGACGAGTGCATGGACCACATTCGCGCCAGCGGCATGGAAGCGCCCGATGGCGCAGTGGTGCTGCCGTTGCGCTATACCGTCTACGAGCATCCGTCCTATTCCGTCGTGTCGTCGAATTCCCTCTGGCAGGACTCGACGCGGCGCAGGCAAGCAGACCTGCTGCGCCGGGCGGAAGAGAACAACTCGCGGCGATCCCTCTATTTTCCCCAGATGGTGCGCGATGCGCGCAGGATCGAGGAAACCTCCCCTGGTCTGTCGGTGACCACGCCCGAATGCATGGACAGGTTGGGCGTCTCACTGGTCCACCTCGATTCCACCTGCAGCGACTTCTACGACGCCGCGGAGGTGGAGCGTGTCTTCTATCCGGAGATCGAGCGGCTTCTCCTGGATTTCTTTCCCGATGCCACCGATGTCCTTGTCTACAATCACGACATCTTCAACCGGGACTACGATGGCCCGGTGAGGGAGGATCAGGAGGCGAAGGATCCCGGGGTCAACACCGGGTATGTCAATCTCGTGCACAACGATCTCAACGACAATTCCGGGCGCGTGCGATGCCGTGAGCTCCTGACGCGGAACCTGCGGAATTTCGGGCGCGAGCAGCACTACACCGAGGCCGAGGCCGACGCCAAGATGTCGCGCCGTTTCATGTCGATCAATCTCGCCAAGCCGTTCGAGACAGTCGAGCAGTACCCCTTCATCCTTTGTGCCTGGCCTTCCTTCGCCGATCAGCCCTACATCACGAACTACCGCATCTATGATGATCGCGTCGGAGAAACCACCCGGTTCACCTATCGTCCGGACCACGATTGGTACTGGTTTCCACGCCAGCGGCCCAACGAGATATCCATGCTGAAGTGCTACGATTCCGTCACCGACGGGTCCGTTTCCAGGTGGTCCTTCCATTCCGCCTGCTTCGATCCCGACGCACCCGCCGACGCACCCTGCCGCAAGAACATCGTGGTACGCTCGTACGTGTTCTTCTGAAGGGTTCACGGCGGACATGACCCGGCGCCGGCGTATCGCGCATCGGCTTCAGCCTCTTCTTGCGCCGTCATCGGTGGCGGTTGTCGGAGCCACGCCGCGCGAACATGCGACGGGACGCAGCGTTGTCGAGACGTTTCGCGATCTCGCCTTTGACGGACCGGTCTACCCGGTCAACCCGCGCTATGGCGAGGTTGCCGGAGAGGTCTGCCATCCGTCTCTGGCAGACCTGCCGGGTCCCATCGATCTTGCTGTCATGGCGGTGAGCGACGCCCGTGTCGAGGATCAGGTGACAGCGGCCGTCGAAGCCGGTGTCAGGGCGGTGGCGATCTTCGGCAGTTGTGTCGTTCCGGACGACAGGGAACCGGAACTGGCCGAGCGTCTCGCAGCGATGCTGCGCGAGGCTGATGTTCCTTCCATCGGTGTCAACTGCATGGGTTTCTGCAACTACGAGGCTGCGGTCCACGTCAACTCCTACCGCTTCCCCCAGCTTGATCCTGGACACATCACGGTGCTGGCACAGTCGGGATCGGTTTTCGGCTGCCTCGCGGGGAGTCGCCTGAAACCGAATCTTGCGGCGTCCGTCGGTCGGGAAACCTCGGCAACGGTCGTCGACTACATGGACTATGCTCTCGAACTCGGCACGGCACGGGTGCTGACCCTTTTTCTCGAGACGGTTCGCGATCCGCAGGGGTTTGAAGCAGTCCTCCGCAAGGCGCAGGCGAAGGACGTACCCGTGGTGGCGCTCAAGGCGGGCCGTTCCGACATGGCGGCCCGTATGGCGGTAAGCCATACAGGCGCCCTTGCCGGCGATGACCGGACCATCGATGCCGTCTTCCGGAAACACGGCGTTCTGCGCGCCTCGACGATCGATGAACTCATCGCCACCTCCTTGCTGCTTGCCCGGGCGAGGGATGTCGGAGACGGCGCCCTGGCGACGATTCACGATTCCGGCGGCGAGCGCGAGATGATCTGCGATCTTGCCAGCGATCTCGGCGTTCCGTTTGCCGTCATCGGCGAGAAGACGAGAGCACGTCTCGGAGAACGCCTCGACTACGGCCTCGAGGCGGAAAACCCCTGCGATGCCTTCGGAACAGGCGTCGATCACGACGGCGTCATGCGCGACTGCTTCGCCGCGCTCATGCATGACCCGTCAACCGCTGTGGGGGCCTTCTTCCTCGACGTGTCGCAACACAACTGCTACAGCCGCGCCTGCGCCCACGCCTGCCTGGCTGCGGCCTCGACGACAACGAAACCCGTGGCGCTCATCACGAACCACTCCGGCAGCGACCACCATGATCTTGCCTGGGACTTGACACACAATCATGACCTGCCTGTCCTCGACGGGAGCATTCCGGGTCTCAAGGCCATCTCCCATGCCTTCTGGCGGCGGGACTGGCGACGGCGTCCTGCCGAACCGCCCTATACTCCTGACAGGGAGCGAATGCTCCGCTGGCGGGACCGGTTGCGCGACGCCGACGAGGCGACCGGTCTGGCGCTTCTTGACGACTACGGTATCGCGGCGCCGCGCCATGCGCTCGTCGACAGCGAAGAAAGCGCCCGCAAGGCGGCAGGAAGGATCGGCTTTCCCGTCGTTCTCAAGACGGCCATGCCGGGCATCACCCACAAGTCCGAAGTCGGAGGAGTCGTGGTCGGCATTGCCGATGAAGAAGGCCTCGTCCATGCGTGGAGAACCATGACCGGGAACCTGGGGCCGCGCTGCATGGTGGCAGCCATGGCCACAGACGGCATCGAAGCCATGGTGGGGATCTCCCGCGACCACCAGTTCGGCCCCGTCGTTCTTGCCGGCGCCGGTGGTGTTCTCGTCGAGCTCATCGATGACGTGGCGGCCTTCCATCCACCCGTTTCGCGCCAGGAGGTGGAGGAAACCCTTGCGGGCCTGAAGCTCACTCGACTCCTCGCGGGATGGCGCGGCCATGCCGCGGTCGGTTCCGGTGCTCTCGTCGATGCCGTCATGAAGGTCTCGGCCATGGCTCTCGAACTCGGTTCCCACCTCGAAGCGCTCGACGTCAATCCACTCCTCATCACGGACTCAGGCGCCATCGGCCTGGATGTTCTTGTTGTCCCCCGCCAGGAACCGTTCTGACGAGCGGGGACACGCCTACCCGTTTCCCCGGACATGACCAGTTGCAATCGCAAGGCGGCGACTCGGGCACGGGCCCAGCGCGGCAGCAGTGGTCTGCCGTATCGGCACCGGAACGTGACGTGGCAGGCCGCCGAGGGCCTGCATTCCTCTCCAGGCGCGGTCAGGGAGGCGGGATGGGTTCGGGGTCGAGGAAGCGGTTGACGACATTGGAGAGCAGGCGGCTGACGTTGTTGGCGTAGCCGTTGTGGGCCAGGGAACCGGCAAAGGCGATGGAGCTGGTCGAGAAGACCGCGCCGCCGTTGGGTGTCTCGTAGAACACCATGTCGCAACGCACGTGGGGGCAGTTCTCTCCGTTGACGGCCGAATGCGTGTGAAGAAACTCCTCGTTGACCCAGTGAAAATCGACAGCGAAATCGGTGGCCTCGGCGACGACGAGGGCGTGGGGTGGCGTGCCTTCTTGCGGATCGACACTGTCGATCTCGCTTCCGGCGGCACCGCCGAAGACGGATCCGAAGTCACCGATCCTTTCATCGCGGCCGATGCCTTCGAAGATCCAGGCGGCCCGGGGATCTTCGCTTGCGGGGGTTCGCGTGTAGGGGCGGGAGAAATTGAACCCCTGGGCGGCGAAGCCGGTGCCGCAGATCGACTCTGGACTCATCCCGTTGCGCCGCCACAGGCCGCCGAGTTCTCCGTTGAAGCTCATGACATACTCGCCCGGCGAGGCAATCCAGCTGCGCATGCCGTCTTCGGCCCGCCGCATTTCCATGACTCCGGGAAGGTGAGGGTGAAGAGCCACTCTCCAGTAGAATCCGTTGCCGCCCATGTAGATGAATCGGCCGCCCCGTTGCTGGTAGTGAAGCAGGGCTTTCATCATTCCCGTGGTGGTGTACTCGGGATGAGTCGTCGTCATGATGCAGGTGTAGGGTTCGAGAAGGGCCACGCCTTCGGCGTCGAGGTCATCGTCGGTGATGACATCGAAAGCGATCCCCTGTTCCTCGAGCCAGTCGGTGATGTGGGTGTCGGCGTTGTACTGCCAGACGCTGTCGCGTGACCCCATGCGCAGAAATGGCCTGAGACGCGAGGCATAGGCGACACCGGAGCCGTCGCTGTGGTTGTCATACATCGACAGGCCGTGCTCCGGGTGCATGTGAAGATGGATATCGGTCATGTCGATCACGCTGAAGGCGTTGTCCGCGTGCTCGCCCATGTCACCCCATCCGATCCCCATGTGGTGGTTGACGTAGGCGTAGTAGCTGCAGGTGGCAATCAGCAGGGCCAGGCGGGCCCCCGGACGCCCTGTCGGCGGGCGAACATAGAAGGGAATGTAGAACCACTGGTCACCCTGGGTCAGGAACGCGGCAAACGAGCCGCTACGGCAGTCGGCCGGCACCTGCCAGGTGGCATCCGTTTCCCAGGCGCAGTCATGGAGGTCGTCATCGTGGAAATGAATGGCGCCGTAGTGATCCGGCCGATGGGTCCAGACCATGTCGCTGCCGTCGTGATTCCACCCCTTCATGGCTCGCGTCGGCATGTTGACGATGGTGCCGTGGAACCGGTTCGGCGAGATGTCGTGGGCCGTCACGCCATTCATTTCGCGGCTGAAGTCCCACAAGGCCACCACATCGGCGGCAATGTCAGGAGGAATACGCCGATCCAGCAGCTGTTCCATCTGACCGCGTTCAATCACTCGCCCTGTGACCGCCGGCGTGTCGATCTTGCCATTGAAGAGACCGCTGACGCCGTCGTCGGTGTTGTGGCCGGCAATCGTGAATCTGCCGCCGTGCCCTGGTCGAACGTCCATGGTGCGTGCCGTTCGTGCGCTGTCGGCATCGCCGGCATAGCGCACGAGAGGTTCCTGGATGAGGGTGGCCTCGCCTCTCGTGGAATCGAATGTCGCAGCCACGAAATACCAGTGGCGTTCATGCATGGCGGCGGACGAGACCAACGTTTCAATCCGCTTGCCGTCGCCGATTGCAAGGGAGAGTTTCCCGTCGATGACGCCGAGCGCATAGCCTTGGCGGTGCCTGGCATGCCAGGAGCCCATGATGGTCTGTTGCCCTTCCTTCGTGAGGAGTGTCGGCCACACCATCGCCTGCAGCGTGAAGCTCTGCGGAGCCGGTATTCGGGGATGATCGATCGCGACGAAGGAGCCGACCTGTGTCCTCTGGAAACGGGCCGGGTAGTCGCCGTTCACCCGGGCTTCGACAGGCGTCTCCTTGAGACCCGGGCCGTTGAGGGTATCGTCACCGCAACGAATGCGGAGGATGTCGAGGTGGAAGGTGCCTTCGTCCTCGCTGGATACCTTGAAGTCGATGGCCTCGCCGGGCTTGACGCTGATCTTGTCGGCATATCCGAGAAGCCGTCGCATGTCTGTCCTCCTTCCAACCGGTGATTCAGGGCAGGGCCGCGTCGGCGGCGAACCGGCGCACCACATTGCCGGTGATCCGCGCCACGTTGTTGTCGTAGCCGTTCCAGCCAAGGCTTGCGGCCCAGCTGATGGAGCCCGTGGAAAAGACACCGCCGCCCGATGGCAGAGCGACGTACACCATGTCGGCACGCACCCTGGGATTGGCGTCCCCGGTGACGGCCGCATGGTTGAAGACGATTTCGTCGGGTGACTGCATGTAGTAGGCGGAATGTCCGTCCGAACTCGCCAGCACGATGGTCTCCGGCGGCGTGCCCAGCGCCTCGTCGGCACCGTCGAGTTCGATGCCGGCCGCTCCGCCACCCAGCACGCCGAAATCGCCGATGATGTCGCCCTTGACACCCTCGAAGATCCAGGAGGCCCGGGGGTTGTCATCGATTCCGGGTTTCTTGACGAACCAGCCCGATCGATCGAAACCAGTGGCGAAGGTGCCGACACCGACGATCGACTGCGGAGGCCGACCAATGTGTTTCCACAATCCTCCTCTCTCGCCGCTGAAGGAAAGGTGGTATTCGCCCGGGCGGGAAGCCCAGAAACGCGCTCCCGACTCCGCTCGACGCACCTCGATGGCCTCGCCGCCCCGAGTGGGATGACAGGCAATGCGCCAGTAGAACCCGTTGCCACCCAGGTACATGAGCCTGCCGCCACGATCGAAGTAGGCGACCAGCGCATCCAGCATGTCGGTCGTCCAGTATTCAGGGTGAGTTCCGGTCATGACGACCCGATAGTCGCACAGGGCTGCGATACCGTCCTCGTGAATGTCCTCGTCCGTGACGACGTCAAACGGGATATCGGAGGCCTCCAGCCAGTCCGTGACGTGCGTGTCCGCGTTGAAACTCCAGATGGTCGATTTCGGGCTGTAGTTGTTGACCAGGGGCCGCAGCCGTGAACTGTAGAACACACCCGATCCGTCACGATGCGTATCGTAGGTCGAAAGGCCGAGATCGCGCCGTTCATGGAGGAAGAGCTCGTCGGGGCTGTAGGCAATGATGCGCCCGCGCTTTACCTCCGCCTTCTCCTCGTCGAGCTGCCAGTGGTTGTTGGCATAGGCGAGCCAGGTAGCCGTTGAAGCGAGAAAGGCGATGCGCTCCCTCGGTGCTCCGTGTCCGGGCACGACGACGAAGGGAACTTGGCACGCGTCATCGCCTGCCTGGCAATGCGCGGCATAGATTCCGCTGGCAAGGGATTCGGGAACGGTCATGGAGACGGTGGTCTGCCAGCCGGCATCGAAAAGATCGTCGTCGTGAAAGTGGACGGCGGCGTAATGGTCGGGACACTCCCTCCAGTCATGGCAGGATCCATCCCACTGGCGTCCGGTCACTCCTCGCGACGGCAGGTTGACAAGATGGCCGTCGAGCAGGTTGCCGGAATGGTCGGGGAAGGTGTCGCCGGAGATGTTCGCCGCGAAGTCCCAGGCGCCGACGAGCCAGTCTTCCGGTATCGGTCGGGGCCTCGTCAGTGCCGCCATCTCGTGGCCTTCGAGAACCCTCGAGGCAAGGCGCGGACTGTCGATGCGCCCGTTGAAGTGTCCGACCATGCGGGGTCTGCCATCCTCGTGCCACCCTGTCTGCCAGGCGGCCATGTGGAGATCGTGATCGGCTGCAAAGATCACGCCGGGTGGCGCATGTCCCGTGATACACAGGGGACTGCTGGTGTCGCCGGTATGGACTAGCGGTTCCTGGCGCAGTGTGACCGAACCGTTCTCTGCATCGTAACTTGCCGCCACGAAGGCCCACTTCCACGGTTGAAGGGGTCTCCCGGTCGAAACGGTGCGAAGTCCATGACCATCCCCCACCATCAGGGCAAGGGCGCCCGCCTCATCAAGAATGACGGCAAAACCGTGCCGTGCGGCACCCGTGCCACGGCTGATGACGACCTGGCGTCCGTCACCGGGAAGCGTCGGCATGATGAAGGCCTGGAACGTGAAGGTCGAAAGCCGGTCAAGAACCGGTGCGGTGGGGATGACCGCGTAGGAACCGGCATCGATGCGCTGATACGCGCCGTCGTGAATCCCGTTGGCCGGCGTGTCCACCGCCACCTCGCGATAGGGAGCGCCCTCCGGAGTCTCGACACCGCAGACAATGCGCACCGTCCTGAACTCGAAGGTCTCGTGGTCCTCGAGGCTGATCTTGAAATCAATGGCGTCGCCCGGCCTCACACGGACACGGTCCGCGTAGCCGAGGAGGCGTCGCTGGTAGTCGAGTGTCATGAAGAGGCCTGGTCCGGATCAACCCCGGTGTGCTTTTTCCAGCGCAGCCTGAAGATGTACCACTCGGCCTCGCCGAGGTCCGTGAACACGACATCCTCGTGGAGCGTCACGGGTACGCCGCGCTTTCCCGGAAGCTGGGCCAGACACCACTCCCTGTGAGGGACCGTGTTGACCAGGACGTACTTGCCTTCGATGGGCTCCCAGCGCATGACGTTGAGTACCTTCTGGAGTTCGGCGCTGTGCGGTCCAAAGGGATTGCGCCGGAATTCATCGGCCAGTTCGGTGCGTCTGGGATCGATCCTGTACATCGCAGTTTCCCTATCAGCCTGAAGCCGAATTCTGCCACCCGCGCCACGGCCCCGGCAAGCACATGCCTTGTCCCTGGCACACAAGTCATCCGGTGATGGGATGACATGACCACAGGAACGAAGAGTGGTGAAGCGCTCCGAAGTGCCCCGATGTGCAGGATGCCCCCTTCTGCAAGGAGTTCTCCGGGTCAGACGACAGGCGATCGCCTGCACCGCAACGCGCGTGGTGCACGATGGCCAATGCGTCTGCGGCGGTAGCGCGGGAATTCGCGCTGCTTGAGCAAGAGCTTCGTCGCCTCCTCCCATGCGGCACCGATCAACGAACCGATGACGGCGACGAGGCCGCCGATCGAATCCAAGATGCCGAGGCGCTCGGCATACTCTTCATCGAAAAGGATGGCCCACGATTCGTTCTTCCGGTCTTCCATGTCGACTTGCTCTAGTGCCGGACCGGAGTGGCACAGCACCGACAAGTTGCCGCAGTCGGCCGCGAAGAAGCAGGTCAGACCATCCTCGTCGATGCTGCCCGGCAGGTCTTCATGCTCGGGAAGACATCCGGGACGTGGGTCAACCGCCCGGTCGATCGGTCGCAGCATGCCGGCGTCGCGCCAGCGCACGCGCTCTGCCGACGCACGGATGGGCGACGGTACGACATCTGATCCGCAGTTGCTGCAGCGCTTGATCTTCTTCTGTCGGCAACAGGGCGAATGCCGACGTCGGCCCATACGCATCCACACGAGGCACACAGAATTCGGACAACTCAGGATTGCGCCAATCGAACACCTGCGGCGAATCATCGACCGGCGGCGATTCCTGGGCGCACATGCCGCCCGGGCCGAACGCCATGGTCGTCAGGCTGAAGCCGACAGCAGGCAGTTTCCCATCGCCGCGTCCGATCACAGTTGTCGGTACGCGAACGAGACTCACCGATGTCCATGGCTCTGGGCATGATCGTGTCCTCCCCCTGTTCTGCGACACAGTGATGACGACCAACTCGGGTGGATCACATTCAGAAGGAATCCATGGACACGGAAATCGGGTTGAGTTGCAGACGCCTGTGCTGGTCCGGAATCCTCCTGAGTGCATCCGGGTTGCCAAACCCGGCACGATTGACCAACTTCCGCAGTTCTGGGGACGATCCAACGGAAGTTCACAAGGTTGGTAGTGGAGCGGCAATGAACGGGGCTGTCCGCCAATGACTGCCGGCATCAGCTTCGCAAGGACTCGGTGGTCTGCCGCAGTATGTCCGCGAAAGTCTGGCTTACGAGAGTCGGTGTGACACCCCGGCGTGTGGCAAGCTCCATCAGCGTCGTGCGGCGGAAGACGGTCGGCAGGATACTCCTCATGCGTCCGGCAGTGACCCATCGTTCGGCATAGGAAACGGGCAGGTAGCCAACGTGCCAGCCCGAAAGAATGAAGAATGCCAGGCCCTCGATCTGGCGCGCCGATGCGGACGACGGCAGGTGCGCCGTGAGCGGCGCCACATGGCCCTCTGACAGATAGGCGCGGTGCGCCAGGTTTGCGTTCTCAAGGTCGCTTGCTCGGAGGGAACTCCGGTCGAACAACGGGTGGTTCGCACCACAGTAGAGTTCGACCGGGTCTTCATAGAGCACCTCGTACTCCAGTCCAGGGCGGTGCCGGTGAAACACGCCGATTCCCAGGTTCACTCTGTTTTCCAGTACGGCGCGCTCTATCTCGTCGGGCGCCAGTGTGTGCAAGTGTATGTGGACCCTTCGCGCTCTCGCCCTGAAGGTCGACAGAACGTCGGCCAGTGGATAGCCGCGGTCGGTCGCCCAGTTGTCGATCACGGCGATCGAAAGATCACCGACCAGTTCACCGCGCAAGGCGCCTACCGTGGTGCGAAAGCTCTCGAGCGCGGTCGAAAGATGCTGGCATGCCTCGTAGACGGTCCGTCCCTTGTCGGTCAGGAAGAAGCCGGCTCGTCCGCGCTGGCACAGGCGCATGCCGAGGCGCTGCTCCAGATTGCCGATCTGTCGGCTGATGGTCGACTGGCTGACATTGAGCGTGACCTGCGCAGCAGCGAATCCGCCACATTCCACAACCGTCATGAAGACCATGAGGAGATGGAGGTCTGCCTTGTGCAGGCGCGGCGCTCGCGTTTTGCTTGCACTCTTTGACATATTATCATTCTTCATTTGATATTTTATCTAACTGAAAGTGATCGCAGGATCAACGCCACACAAGAACAGCGACGGGTGGGTGCCATGACGCACGCCGCAGCCTGGGGTATCGACAACGACTACGGTCCCTTGCGCGATGTCCTGCTCGGCCGTCCCGAGTACTTCCGCTGGGTTGACGCCGGTCCGATCACGCAGCGCACCCTGCAGAACCAGGGCCATACCGGCCTCGCCTTCAATCTTCAGACAGCCATGGCGCAGCATGCCGAGATGGTCCGCATCTACGAGGAAGCGGGCGTGACCTGCCACTACCTCGATTCCGACGAGGTGCTGCATCGGAACTTCTTTGCCCGCGATTCAAGCGCGATGACACCCTGGGGTGCGCTGATCTGCCACATGCAGTTGAAGTGCAGGCGCGCCGATTACGTGACGGCCATCAGATTCTACCAGGACAACGACATTCCGATCTGGCGTCTCGTGACAGCCGGTCATTTCGAGGGAGGTGACTTTGTCATCCTGAGACCCGGCTGTGTGCTGATCGGCTACTGCGGCGAGCGCTCGGAGAAGGAAGGCGCCGAGCAGGTTGCCGACTGGGTGCGCCAGGAAGGATGGGAAGCGCAGGTGGCGCCGATATCGCGCGAGTTCGTCCACATGGACGGACTCGTCGTTCCGCTGGCGTCCGGACTCTTGGTTTCCTGCCTCGACGCCCTGGAGGACTGGCTCGTCGCCTGGTTGCGCGGCAGAGGGTTCGAGTTTGTCGATGTGGGATACCGGGAGGCCAAGAACCTCGGCGTCAACCTGGTGGCCCTGGGCAACGACAGGATCCTGTCGATGCAGCACAGTGCCGTGCTGAACGACCGGTTGCGGGCGATGGGTTTCGAGGTGTTCGATCCGGACATGTCCATGTTCACGCTGGGCGGTGGCGGTGTCCATTGTCTGTGTCAGGCCTTGAGACGTGACCGGTCTGGCGCAGAGGAGCCTGGATCGTGAGACATCTGACGCGCAGCATTGCCGGCGAGGCTGGCCTTGCGCAAATGCCGATGTCTGGGCATGGAGCAATCGTGTCGCGACCACGCCGGGCGGTTTCCGGTCAGCGGCGTGGACCACAACACCCCGACGGACAAACATGCGCAAGAGGAACCGGCACCTCGCGCCTGGCTCGCCGGCAGTTCCTTGCACTCATCCCGGTCCGGGGGCGCGGAACACGGCGTGAAGAATGAGCGTACTCGGTTTGACGGTCCAACCTACCAGATGACACGGAGGAGACGATGAGATCATTCGAACGCGAACTGGACCTGCTCAGGCGGGGCTGCATCGATCGACGGGACTTCATGGCACACGCCTTGGCGTGTGGTGTGGCGGTGCCCGCCGCGACCGCGTTGGCCACTCGGGCGGCCGCGGCTGACGAACCGCAGATGGGCGGCCGGATCCGCGTCGCCCTCGGTCTGGGATCGACGACCGATTCGGTGGATCCCGCGACCTACAACGACACTTACATGCAGGTTGTAGGATTCGGTTTTCGCAACTGCCTCACCGAAGTTTCCAACGAAGATGAACTGATCGGTGAACTTGCCGAGAGTTGGGAATCGACTCCGGATGCGGCAAACTGGACCTTCAAGCTGCGTCGGGGTGTCGAGTTTCACAGCGGCAAGACGCTTGATGCGGACGATGTGATCGCATCGGTTGCCCACCATACCGGCGAGAATTCGGCGTCGCCCGCCAAGGGCATCCTGTCATCCATCGTCAACATGAAGGCGGACAGCAAGGACACCGTCACCTTCGAACTGAGCGAGGGGAATGCGGACTTCCCGTTCCTGCTCAGCGACTACCATATCGCGATCTGTCCCGTCGTCGACGGTGTTCTCGACTGGCAATCGGGCGATGGAACGGGCGGCTTTGTTCTCAACGAGTTCGAGCCGGGCGTACGGTCGTTCCTGACGCGCAATCCCAACTACTGGAAGGCAGGCCAGGCTTTCTTCGACGAGGCCGAGGTGCTGTCGACCATCGACGTGACCGCCCGTACATCGGCCCTGACGTCCGGTACGGTCCACGTGATTGACCGGGTCGACCTGAAGACTGCAGACCTTCTCGACGCTGCCCCGGGCGTACGTCTGGAAGAGACCCAGGGCACCTTGCACTATGTCTATTCGATGATGTGCGACCGTGCGCCATTCGACGATCCCGATGTCCGACTGGCGTTGAAGTACGCCATCGATCGCGAGGA
Organism: Alphaproteobacteria bacterium; assembly: GCA_964291265.2. Taxonomy (GTDB): domain Bacteria; phylum Pseudomonadota; class Alphaproteobacteria; order SP197; family SP197; genus SP197. Next base: position 3,601,523 of record OZ219747.1, on the reverse strand, counting down.
GCTTCTCACCAAGCTGCTGAACGGTCATGGCTATGTCGGAAACGATCATCCCATCGGCCGGTCCAACCGGTACTTTGCCGAGGATCTGCCTCAGCGCGTCTACGATCCGGACAGGGCCAAACACCATCTCGGCAAGGCCGGTCTGACGGAGATCACGGTGCCGCTCAATGTGGCGGAGACCGCCTTTGCCGGCGCCACGGATGGAGCTGTTCTCTACCAGCAGCACGCTGCTGCCGCCGGAATCACGATCGATGTCACCCGCGAACCCAACGACGGCTACTGGTCGGATGTCTGGAACGTCGAGCCCTGGGTGGCGTCCTACTGGAGTGGACGGGTTACCGAGGACTGGGTGTTTTCACAGACCTATGCGGCCGGTGCCCCGTGGAACGAGACCCACTGGGACAACCCGCGATTCAACGAACTCCTGACACGTGCCAGGGCGGAACTCGACACCGAACTCAGGCGGGAGATGTACCACGAGATGCAGCAACTGTGCAGCGATGACGGGGGCGTGGTGGCTCCGATCTTCTCCAACTACGTCTTCGCGGTCAGCGACAACATCGCGCACCGGCGCATGTCGGCAGCCTGGGATCTCGACGGCATCAAGTGCCTGGAGCGTTGGTGGTTCCACGATCCCGCAGCATAACACCATGGCCCGGCCGGACATCGTCAGCGCCGACGTGACAACGATGACCGGCTGTCAGACATCACCCCCGGCAGTGACCGGCTGCCGGGGGTAGCTCGTTGCTGTTGCGGGAGCGTGGCGTTGATGCCTTCGGCATCAACAGTCATGCCAAGCAGCATGCTGCCGTCGGCCACGTAGAGGCAGAGTCTCCTGCCAGTGAGATCCCGGCAGGGTTCGTCATCGCTCGCGGCGCCCGAGACTGGCGCCACCGTCGATGATGAAGGTGCTGCCGGTGATCCAGTCGCCGGCGGCAGACAGGAGATAGGCAACCATCCAGGCGATGTCGTCGGGCGTGCCGAGACGCGGCACCGGAAAGGTCCGTCTCGCCGTCTCGCCGCTGTCGGATGCGTCGTACTGGCGCATGCCCTCGGTCATGACCGCACCGGGTCCCACCGCGTTGACGAGGATCCGGTGATCGCTCCATTCGAGAGCCAGGGTGCGCGTCAGGTTGACGACCGCGGCGCGGGCCGCCGCGCCGTGGGCGAAACGCTCCATCGCGCCCGTGTGGGCGAAAACGATATTGATGATGCGGCCCGGTGTACCGCTGTCGCGATGCGCCCGGGCAAAGGCGCTGCTCATCTGCCAGGTGCCCTGGACGTTGAGATCCATCACGGCCCGGAAGCCGTTGGCCGAGATGTCCTGCGCTCTGGCCGAGAACTGGCCACCGGCGTTGTTGACGAGATGGTCGGGCAGACCGCGCTCCTTGATGGTGGTCCGGAGGGCTTCCTCGCAGGCCGGGTTGTCGCGGATGTCAAGGACCTGGAAGGCGGCATCAATGCCCTGTCCGGTCAGTTCACTGCATGCCTCCTCGAGAACCTGCCGCCGGCGCGCGGCGACCGTGACCTTCGCGCCAAGCTGGCCGAGCTCCCGGGCGCAGCCGAAACCGATGCCCGTGCCGCCGCCGGTGATGAACACGTGGCTCCCGTCAAGGAGACCGGGGCGGAAGATGGAGGAGGGGACCATCCGACGTTTTTACTCCCTGTTCAGACCCCGGGCGAGCCGTTGGCGCATGCCGACCCGGTTGGACCTGTGGAAGGCGCTGTCGCGCTGAGCCGCTGCCTCATCGAGATTGAGGTTGCGGAACTCGGGCATGACGCACCCCTCTTCAGCCATGGCCTTCAAGCGGGCGTTGATGGCCTGTTTCTTCTCCACCTGGTGGGGCTGGACCTCGTGCATGAGAGAGATGTCGTGCTCCTCGACGACGAGGACGCCGGCATCGATGGCCTCCTGCATCAGGGCATCGCCTCGGCCAGTGCGACTGATGAACGTGCTCCATCCATCCTCCTCATTCCTTTCCGGAACTCCGCCGGGCCAGGCATCCGCAACCGTGATGTCCGCCGTTTCTCCGGTGGGATCGGCGCAGATCCGGCAGCGGAACTGGAACGTCCAGCCCTGCGGGCCGTACCAGAAATCGAGATAGTCCTCGTCATGGACCCTGCCGTCGAAATCAACCGCCTGCGTGGGGCCGGGACAGCCGTAACCGCGGTAACGAAAGAGCGAGAGGTTCTCCTCACCCTCGGCGCCTCCCGGGAACCCGACGCGTTCGAGCATCTGGCGGGAACAGTCGAGGTCGGCAAATGTGCCGCAGGAAAACGCCAGTGTCGCATGGACCAGTTCGCCGACCCTGGGGTCGTGCCGGGCGTAATTGTGAACCCCGGAGATGTCGCAGGGCTTGCCGATGACGGCAAAGGAGCGGCCCTCGTCAAGGAGTTCCGTGAAGTGGTTGAGGGGCGCCACCGGACCATAGCGCGATCCCGCTGCCGCCAGCACGTCATCGCGTGTCCGCGAGACATGGCTGCGGGAACGCATGGGGCGGTTCTCGTCGGCCCTGACGTGGCTGATGATGTCGACCGCGCCACTCTCGAGGAGGTGGATGGCAAGGGCTGTCAGCGCTCCACCCGAAGACGCCAGGTGACGGATGGTGGGCTCACGGGCGTGACCCTTCCAGACACGGACAAGGGGTCCGAATGTTGGATCCACGGCCACCGCGCCGCGGTGCTGCAGAGGATCGGGGGCGCCGTCAAGCCGCATGCCGGGGCAGGTTTCGAGAATGGTGCGTTCGCTTGCCTCGTCCAGGCGCTGGCGGATGACCGGGCGCAGACGCCCCGGCGGATCAACCCAATCCATCGCAACCCTGTCCCGGCCGGCGATGGCCTCGCACAGGCCGCAACCCAGGCACAGACCGTGGTCGACGATTTCGCCGAGGGACCGCGGCTGACGCATGTCAGGTCCAGCCGGTGTAGGCATCGAGGCCGCGCTTCATGATCTGGCCTGCCATGATGACCTTCTGGATCTCGGAGGTGCCTTCCCAGATTCGTTCGAGACGGACATCGCGGGTCAACCGCTCGACGGGATTCTCGCACATCATGCCGCGCCCTCCGAAGATCTGTGCCGCACGGTCGACGACCCGGAATGCGGCCTCCGAACAGTAGTACTTGATGGCGCTTGCCCTGGCATGGGCCGTCCGGCGGTCGATGCCGGAGTCGATCTCCTGGGCGGTGCGGTAGATCATCGACTTGCCGGCCATGATCTCCGTCGCCATCTCGGCGAACATGAATCCGATTCCCTGGAACTCGATGATGGCCCGTCCGAACTGTCGGCGCTCGCGGGCCCATGCAAGTGCGAGTTCCGAGGCGCGGATCGCCATGCCGATACTGCGCGCCGCTATCGCCAGGCGGGCCTCGACGAACCAGTCCTTGGTGAGTTCGAATCCTTCGCCGACTTCACCCAGCATCTGTGTCGCCGGAATACGCACGTCAACAAGTTCGACCTCGGGGTGTTCGTGACCCGAGCGCTGGGAGAATCGGGGCATGCGCCGCATGTCGAACCCCTTGGTTCCCTTGTCGATGAGAAACAGGGTCGGGCGTGTCGGGTCGCCGTCCATGACTGTGGTGACGAGATTGGCCTCGGCGCTGTCGGAGTGGCTGGCGAAGCACTTTTCGCCGTTGATGACATAGTGGTTTCCGTCGAGGCGAGCCGCTGTCCTGATGCCGCCTGCATCCGAGCCGGCGCCTGGTTCCGTGACGCAAAACGACACCGTGATGTCGCCACGGCATGCCGGCACCAGATAGGCGGCAATCTGATCGGCCGTTCCCTGCTTGAGGCAGATGGGTGGCTGCCAGACCCGCCCCCAGAGGCCATTGGTTGCCGATCCGACCTCCTCGTTGACGATGCACTGCTGAACGATTGTCATGCCCTGGCCACCATGCTCGAGATCGTGGTTGATGGCGTTGAGACGGTAGTCGAGGACCCCCTGGCGTATTCCGGCTTCCGTGGCTTCCTCGAGTGAACCGTTCTCGTCGAGTGCGATTTCGTGGGGCCAGAGATGCTGGCGGGCAAAGCTGCGTGCCCGTTCACGGATGTCGTGGTCTTCGTGCGTGAATGCCATGTCCATGGGGTGCCTCCTTCCTTCGATGATCAGTGACCGGATCCGAACACCTCGCGGCGGTCGATATCGAGAGCGTCCGAGATGAGTTCGCCGAGCATCTGCCCGAAATGGTCCAGAAACTCCTCGCCAAGTGTCACTGTCGCCTCTCCGGCCCTGCCGGCGACCCCTTCGGGGTTGAGATCCTCGGCCCGCCAGGCAAAGCCGAGCCGGCCGCCGTGGCCAAATCTCCGGTGCCGGGCGGCCAGCGATGTTGCCACCGAGGGGAAGGTGCCGGCTTTCGTCATGTCGACGAGATCCGGGTGGAGGGCGAGCATGATGGCGGTTTCCATCATGCCTCCATGGTGTCCCCCGGGGTCGAGACCGGCGAGGTGAGGGAGAAGGGGCCAGGTCATGTAGTTGGCCCGTACCACCAGCATGCCGTGACGGTCTCTCAGATCCTGCGCCGCCAGATCAACGATCTGCGTCTGGCCGCCATGGGCATTGACGATCACCAGGCGGTGAATGCAGTTGGCCGCAAGGCCGGCGCCGATCTGCCTTACCATGTTCAGCAGGGTTTCCGGTTCGTGGGCAAATGTTCCCGGAAACGACGTGTGTTCGCTGCTCCTGCCGATGGCGAGAGGGGGCAGCACCAGGACCGTGCCGGAAGAGTCGACATGCCGCTGCGCCCGGTCGACCAGGCCCTTGGCAATCATGGTGTCGGTGCCGAGCGGCAGGTGGGATCCGTGCTGTTCCGTTGCCCCCATGGCCAGAACGGCCACGCATCTGCCGCCGGCCAACCGCTGCAACTCAGGAGAGGTGAGAGTCTCCCAGGAGCGGAGATCAGCCATGTCAGACCACGGTGAGGCGGACCTCGCCAAGACCCTCGACGGCGCAGAGGATGTCGTCTCCCTCGTCGACGAGGATGGCTTCGACCAGTGATCCCGTGAGCACGACCTGACCGGCCAGAAGCCTGATTCCGCGATCTGCCAGACAGTTGGCGAGCCATGCCACGGTGTTGAGGGGATGTCCCAGGCTGGCCTCCCCGAATCCCTCGCCCCGCACCACACCCGAGACAGTGGTGGTTGCACGGAGCGCGGCGAGGTCAAGCGCCTGCCACCGGACGACTTCCTCGCCCGTGACGATCAGTTTCTGGAAGAAATCGTCAGCCACCTTTTCCGCCGGTGCCATGTCGGCGTGTTCCGGAAGTCGCAGTTCGGCCAGTTCGATCGCTGCCATGCAGGATTCGATACATCCGGCAACCGTCGTGCGGTCGTGCCCACCTTCCCGCGGTTCCACATCCCTGCCCATGCGCACGGCGATCTCGCATTCGGCCACGGGACTGGTCAGGCCGGCGGCCTCCTGGCGTGCCGGTGTGGTGTGGTGGTTTACGGCGAGCACGGCGCCGGCGCCCGGTTCGTCGAGTCCCAGCATGTCCTGCATGACCTTCGACGTGCAGCCGACCTTCCACCCCGCCTGCTCCATCCCGTTGGCGGCGCGCTGGCGGATGACCTCGTCCTGGATCGCATAGCCGTCCTGCATCGTGACGGGCCGCAGGTCCGCCGGCAAACGGGGGACCGCGCCTCCGGCGTCCCGCGCCCTGATCAGCATGGTAGCGGCCTTTTCCACTTGCCGAGGTGTCATGCCGGTACTCCCCTGTGTCTGTGAATGTGTCGCGTGGCCGTCACCGTCAGCACCGAGCAGATCAGCATGATCGCGGCAAGGCGGAACAACCACACCACATGCCCCCCGTCCATGAGAATGCCGAACAGGGGCGGAGCGATGAAGGTGCCGGCATCCATGCCAAGGGTCATGAACGCGAACACCTTGCCGGTTTCCGAAGTCGGTGTCACCCGGCGCACGATGAGATCGCGCGATGGCGTCACCACACCGGCACCGAGGCCGGCCATGGCAATCAGGACGAAAATCGTGCCCGTGCCACCGGCGACATCACCGATGAGGAACATGCACGTGGCGGCAATGACGAAGCCGCAGGTGGCTGTCAGGTCGTGCCGGGTCGTGCGGTCGGCGATCACTCCGCCAATGAGGATGCCGAAGGCGGAAAACCCGAAGAAGACCGTCAGAGCGAATGTGCCCAGTGTCTCGGGAATGCCGTGATGTTCGAAGAGCGATGCCGGCAGGAAACTGTCAAATCCCCAGTAGGCGATGGTTGTCAGGAAGAAGAAGGCGAAGCACATCTGAACCGGCAGGGTGAGAAGGGTGGCCTTGTTCTCCCGGCGCCGGTCCCTGCCGCCGGTGTCGCTTCCCCTGCCATCGACAAGAATGTCGCGGTGCAGGGTCATGACGGCAGCCACGGCGAATCCGGCGAGACCCATGGCGATGAGAGCGCTCCTCCAGTCCCAGTAGAGAACCGCCAGCCCCATGAAGGCCGGCGTCAGGGCGAAGCCCGCATAGCCGGCAAAGGTGTGAACGCTGAAGGCGCGCCCGAGCCACTGTTTGGGTACACCGGCTGACAGGATGGTGTAGCCGCATGGATGGAAAACAGTGTTGCCAAGCCCCATGAACGCGGCCCAGACAAGAAGTTCGAAGTAGCTCTGGCTGAGCCCAAGTCCGATCACCGAAAGCGACAGGACAAGGAGTCCGGCAATCAGGACATGGCGCGCCGGCACCCGGTCAGTGAGAATGCCGACCGGAACAACGGACACGGCTGACGTGATGGCAGTCACCGCCATGATGACGCCGATCGCCGTGTAGTCGATGGCAAAGGCCTCGACCCATGTGACGACGAGCGGTGGCACAACCATGACGACAAGGTGATTCATCAGGTGCCCGAGACTGACGAGGGCCACCACCCTGACGGGGCGTCGATCCGTCATGCCTGACGCCTGAGGGCAAGGCGCGACCGTCCGGAGGGGAGGAGCTGGGCGACGAGGACACCGGTGATGATGAGAACGCCGCCGATCATGTGCTCGGTCGTCGGCGGGACGCCTTCCAGTGTGCGGATGGCCACGACCACCACTGGCACCAGATTCGAGTAGATCGAGGCAACTGTGACACCGATACGACTGACTCCCCAATGCCAGGTGAAGAGAGAGAACGAGGCGGGACCTGCTCCCAGATAGAGTATGAACGCAATCGAACTCCAGCTGGTCTCAAGACGGGCTTCGGCAATTCCGAGTCCGACGAGAACCGGCAGGGCGGCCACCATGGTCAGGGCACCGATCATGATGGTGATGGCAGTGATGCCGAGTTGCGTGAGACCCGTCAGCCAGCGCTGGGCGCCTATGGAGTACCAGGTGAAGAGCGTGATGGCGGCAAGAATGAACAGTTCACCGCCGCGAACGGTTCCGATCCCGCCTGCCGCTGATCCGAGGGCGGCGACGATCCCCCCGGTGACGGCTATGACCGCACCGAATGCGACGCCCAGCGTCAGGGGAATGCCAAAACCCGCTCGTGCCACAAAGGCGGCGACGATCGGAGAGGCAGCGGCGACGATGGAGGCTGGAACGGCGCCGGCATACTTCACGCCAAGGGTGAGAAGGACTGTCGAGACGGCGATGCCGGCGCTCCCCAGCAGCAGCGCCGGTTTCCAGGGAACCCGGGCAAAGGGACGTCCCCTGGACTGCAGGGAGAGAAAGGTCAGCAGGAATCCAGTGGCCGACAACAGGCGGGCCGCGGTCAGCAGATAGGGATCCCACCCTGCAAGCAGGATGTCCGTCACGAGAAAGTGCGTCCCCCACACCGAGGTCCCCACCGCCAGCACGAGGTTGCCGGCGACCTTCTGATTCACGGATACGGACGCTCCGGTGGGCATCGCGCCGGTCATCCGGTTGCCTGTCAGCTTGGATAGGGCGGCAACGTATGGCCGGCAGGCGAAAGCGTGAAGACCTCGAAACCGTCTTCGGTCACGGCAACGGAGTGTTCCCATTGCGCCGAGAGGCTCTTGTCCCGCGTTACCGCCGTCCAGCCGTCATCGAGGATCAGTGCTTCCGGGCGCCCAAGATTGAGCATCGGCTCGATGGTAAAGAACATACCGGGTTCGAGTTCAAGGCCGGTCCCCGCTTCGCCAAAGTGCAGGACATTGGGCGCGTCGTGGAAGACGCGACCGATACCGTGGCCGCAGAACTCGTAGACCACCGAGCAACGCTGAGCCTCGGCATGGCTCTGGATCGCATGGCCGACATCACCGAGCCGGGCGCCCGGCTTCACCGCCCTGATGCCCAGCCACATGGACTCGTGGCACACCTCGCACAGTCGCGAGGCCTTCCGGCGTACGCCTCCCACGTGGTACATGCGGCTGGTGTCTCCATGCCAGCCGTCGAGCAGGACGGTGACGTCGATGTTCATGATGTCACCGTCACGCAGCACCCTGCCGGAACTAGGGATGCCATGGCAGATCACGTGGTTGATCGAAGTGCAGATCGATTTCGGATAACCCCGATAGTTGAGCGGCGCGGGGACCGCTCCATGATCAAGGATGAAGGCATGGCAGAGACGGTCCAGGGTCTCGGTGGTGACACCGGGAACGACATGGGGAGCGATCATGTCCAGTGTCCGGGCGGCGAGCGAGCCGGCGGCGCGCATGCCATCCATGTCCTCTGCGGAGTGGATTGTCACGTGCGAGTCGCTCTGACGACGCTTGAGCTGCATCGAAAAACTCCGGTGTCTGTCACAAAAGGCGAACCGGAATCCGCCGGTCGATCACGATGTCTTCGGTGGTCAATCTACACGAATAGGCCAGTGTCTCAACGCCCATGCCCGAGGCCCGCGCCACCGCCGTTGCGAATCCGGGATCGATGTCGGCGGCGATCGCGAGGGAGTTGCAGTCCATGCGCTGGACGCACCAGATCACGACGGCTCGATGGCCGGCTCTGACAACCGACACAAGCTCCTCCATGTGCCGCGCTCCGCGCGTGGTCACCGCATCCGGAAACTCCGCACAGGTCTCCTGCCGCCGCATGTGGCAATTCTTGACCTCGACATAGCAGGATCCGCGCGCGGGATCGTCGAGCAGAAAATCGAAGCGTGAGCGGTCGCCCCAGGTCACTTCGCGGCGCAGTGATCCGTAACCGGCCAGCTCGGCAATGCCATGCCTCGAGATCGCCTCCTCGACAAGGCGGTTCGGCTTGCCCGTATGACAGCCGACAAGCCCTCCGTCCGCATGCACGAGCTCCCAGGACCAGGCGAGCTTGCGCCCGCCGCCGGAAACATCCTGCAGCCAGGTCGTCATGCCGGGCTCCGCAATCCCGGTCATCCGCCCCGGATTGGCACAGTGCGCGATGACGGTGCTGCCGTCATCCAGCCGGTGATCCGAGAGAAACCGCTTGTAGCGCCTCACCAGCGTGGCGCGTCTGAGCGGCGAGACGAATTTCATGCACCCTCCATCCCGATTGTCTGCGCACAACCGCCTGTCACGGCTGTGGCAAGCCGCCCTCAACATGCAGCCACACCTTCCCCGACGGGCCCTTGCCAGACCAGCAATCGTTGCCTCGCAGCTTGCCTGCAGGCTCGATCGCGATGCCGCAGCGTATCCCCGCTGCGCTCACCGCCGTCAGGTACATCTCCCGGACGTCGCGTTCGGCATTCCAGACCGCCACGGCGAGCACCGGCTCCGGGCGCATGGGTTCCGACGCAACGTCCGTTTCCAAGGTGAACCTCTTGTCTGTTCGGGAAAAAGTCGGAGGTTCGCGCATCGGAGAACGCGGAAATTCCACACCGCTAGGGGGTGCGCTGTATTTGCGCGTGAACGCCACCAGGGTCCGGGGGGGCACTCACGGCGCACGGAATGATGCCGAGGCGCGAGGTGGACCGTCAATCCGGCTTCCGTGCGAATCTCCACAAGACGTTCGGCCATGCCGACCGTTCAATGTGCCCTCCGGTGTTCAGGGTGGTCCAACTTCCCGGTCTGTGCCGAGCTTCACCAGCATGAGTGATCCTGATTCCCTTGAAGCCACCACGGAACACGCAGTGCAGTGGGACCGTGTAGACGCGTGGTCACGTCCATGAGATCGGAGCGTGGCGGTCGAAGGGAGGAACATCATGTCGACGATCCCCTTGATGCCTCCTGGTCAAATGGACCGGGGGCCGTGCCGGGCGGGCGCGATCTGACCGTTTCGTTGTCGGTGATCCATGCCGCGTAGTCGGAAAGGCCCTGACGGAGCGGTCTCGGGCGCCACTGAACATCAGCGAGGATGCGCGCAATGTCGTAGGCGCCCCAGGCGCCGGTCTTCCGGGCCGAACAGCCGACGACATCGGCGGGTTCACCCGGGGTGGCCTCGTGCCAGGTGGCGCCGGGCACGACCGAGCATACGAGGCGGGCGAGTGCACCCAGCGTGGTCGGCACACCGGAAGCGATGTTGTAGACGTCGTGACGAAGGGCGGGGGCCGCAAGCAGGTCGCAGATTGCGCCGGCCACATCGGCAGCGTGGATGTAATCGCCGACGCCATCGGTGCCCGCAACGCTCCAGGACTCGCCGCGCAGGGCCTTGTGCATCATCACGTTGGGCGCGCAGGCAAAGGCGCGTCCCGGCGTCGGGCGGTCCATCGGTCCGTAGACGCTGGCCAGACGCACGATGTGAAGGGGCAGTCCGAACATCTCCTGCCAGCGTCTGGCCAGCATCTCGCCGGAGAGCTTGGTGATGGGATAGAGCGTGGCGGGAAACGGGCGAACATAGCCGTCCTCGGGAAGCGGTCTGCCGTCTTCGGGGCCGTCGTCACCGTACACGCTGCCCGTGGAGATGTGGAGCATGCGCTCGAGGCGGGGCAGGGCGCGCGCGAACTCGAGGCAGTTGACCGGGCCCATGATGTTGACGCCCGCGATCATCGCCGACCGTGATTTCTCGGTGGTGCCGACCGAGGGTGTCATGGCTGCGCCGCACACGACATGGGTCATCGACTCCTTCCCGGGTATCGTGTCGAGCAGGCGCGAATCGCGTACGTCACCGGTGATCATCGTCAGCCGTTCCCGGACGGACTCGAAAAAGCGCTGCGCAAGGGAATCGGGCGGAGCAATGTCGACGGAAACGATGGACGCCGGGGGATGGCGTTCGAGCCAGGTCCGCACGACATGACTCATGACGAACCCGGTCCCTCCGGCCACGAGGAGTCGCATCGATCGTTCCTTTCAACGGCCATCGAGCACCCGACGGAATTCTGTCCTTCCGCATGCTTGCGCAAGCGTTCACCCACCGACTGCAGGGGGGTGCGCCCGGCGTGCCCGGAGGCGTCGGCATCGCTTCCATACGGAGCCATCGGCTCGACCGGCAACCGGCTTGTCGGCGGCGTTGACGAACTCCCGGACAGGGGAGTTCCCCCGGGGCCATGCCATGAGTGTGAATGTCAAGTTGTCCGGCCTGCCGAGGCAGGACGCTGGAGCACCTAAGTCCCGGACTTCTTGTCGAGTTCGAAGACATCCTCGTCGTCCGGGTCGGGCTTGGTGGGGAGTGTGCGGCGGAACTCAGTCTGACTGGTGAACTCAAGCCGTGTGGTGCCCCCCGGTCCGCTCTCCTCCAGGCGGGCCAGAAGTTTGCTGGCCAGTGATTTCGCTCTCTCGCCGGCCTTCTGCAGCCGCGCAACCGTCGCCGTATCGTAGGGGAAGGCGAACACTCTCGGTTCCCTGCCATCGGGCATCTCGAGCCACAGGTAGATCGCCTTGTCCTCGAGAATCTTCCAGGCGATCACCGTGTGATAGGTGGTGAAATCTTCCAGCCAGGCACCGCTCGCCGGCTTGGGCCTTCCGAGCAGTTCACTGATGGATCCATAGCCGGCGGGCACGAGGAAGGCGAGGGCTACCAGCGCGGCAATCTTGCGGGACAGGCGTCCAGCCGACGTGACCGCCGCCCAGCCGGCGACGGCAGCCAGCATGAAGCAGACGATGAAGCTGATGGCGACGAGCGACACGCTCACAACCGCTGGCTGTCGAAGAGGGAGGTGTAGAGATTGTTGACGGTATGCGGCAACAGCCCCCCCGCCTCGTTCAGATTGAAGCGATAGACGGTTTCTTCCTGATCGACACGCACAAGATCGACCTTGCCGAGGAGGATCTGGCGGGCGGGCTTGTCGATGTCGAGCTTGACGCTGACGATGACATAGACAGGGACCGGCCAGACTTCGGTGTCGTTGCGGTACATATGCACGTTGACGACATACTCGCCATGCGGAACGCCCCGGGAATAGGCCATCTCGTGATTGGCTGCGGTGAGATCGTTGAGATAGCCGAGATCGTCTCGCAGCAGGTCGAAGATGGCGCCGCCGCGCTGCGACCAGCCCACGGCGCCATCGCCTGGAGCCCTGACCCACAGGTCGACATCGGCATCGATGCTCTCTGGCCACTTGATCTCGACGATCACGTTGCCTGGGGTCATCAGATCCGATGTCTTCTTTTCCGGTGGATTGACGTGCGGCAGCAACAGGATCACTAGGGCGACGAACCCCAGGAGGGCAAGCAGGATGACGTCGCGAAAGACGGTGGCAGCAGCATCGTCATCGAGCGGATCAAGGGCCTGCACGGCTTTCACCCAGTTCGACGATCGTGTTGATGAGCCGTACCGTTCCCGTGGTGAGCAACTGGTAGTTGGCCATGAGCCAGATGTTGAGGAGACCACCCACGAGGGTTGTCACGAGCGCGGTGGACATGCCGGCGATGAGGGCCGAGACCATCGGACCGATGTTCTCGGTCTCGCTGGCGAGGTCGGGGTCGACGCCCGACAGCGCAATGATGAAGCCAAGAACGGTACCGATGAGGCCGAGGAACACGAGACTCGAGGCGAGATGGCGAATGATGGTGATGTTCTGCGAGAGTTCGAGACGCACGGCCTGGGCCAGAGTCTGGCGGCTGTCGGCATCCTTGTCGGCCGTTCGCTCGACATGAATGGCGGCGCAGCTCCTCCGATCGGGCTCCGCTCGTCTTGCCTGGTTGAGTTCACGGCTGGTCCACACCACCCGCTGCAGCGCGAGGCCAAGGCCGACGAGGAACACGACCACGATGACCAGGACAAAGGAGGTCGAATCGGCCTCGATCGCCCGGCTGACAAGGCCGTTGGCCTCGCCTGCCACGAGTAGCGCGCCGGCGACGATGTTGAGAAGAGCGAAGCGCAGCACCAGTCGGTAGGCGTGGGGGTCGGCCCGGGGTTCCGCTCGTCGCAAGGCGGTGGTCATGTTCAGTTCCGTGTGCTCCAGAGTTGGGCGAATATAGCCGTGCTTCACCTGTCCGCAAACGCGGCCTCCCGGGTGCGTGGCACCTGGACCGTCTTCGGGTCTCATCACGCCTGTCATGAAGTCGCTCCGGGCTGCGTGCGGAGTGTTTGCATATCAGATATCTTGCGGGCCACACTTCGGGCGGTGCCCGGTGGGGAGTCCTTGATGAGCAAGACCGTTACCGCTGCCGTGGTGGTCATCGGCAACGAAATCCTGTCCGGGCGCACCCGAGATGCCAATATCGCCTTCCTGGCAGAGAGTCTCACCGGTCTCGGCATTCGACTGAAGGAGGTGAGGGTGGTGGGCGATGTGGAGGACGAGATCGTTACGGCTGTCAACCAACTGCGCCACCGACATACCTATGTCTTCACCACCGGTGGCATTGGTCCCACCCATGATGACATCACCGCCGACAGTATCGCGGCAGCGTTCGGCGTCGGTATCAGCATTCATCCCGAGGTTCGGGATACGCTTGTGGCACACTTCCGCAAACAGGGGATGGAGCCCAACGAGGCCCGCCTGCGCATGGCCCGCATCCCCGACGGCGCCCGGCTCATCGACAACGAGGTGAGCATGGCGCCCGGTTTCCAGATTGGCAATGTCATCGTGATGGCCGGTGTGCCGGAGATCGCGAAGGCCATGTTTCGGGCGGCGAGTTCCGGATTGCGCGGAGGGCCACGCATTCTGTCCCGTGCCATCAGGGTCCATTGTGGAGAGGGAACCATTGCCGGAGCTCTCGGTACGCTCCAGCGGGACTTCCCCGATGTCGACATGGGGAGTTACCCATGGCGCGATGGTGCAACCTTCGGCACCAGCATCGTACTTCGCTCGACCGATCGTGAACGCCTCGACACCGCCTTCGACCGTGTCTTTCACGCATCGGCTGCCGCAGGCGGCAACCCCGTCGAAGAGGGCGCCGCCGAACCATGAGTCGACCCGGACGCCCGGTTGCGGGTTTTCGCCTTCGGGTCCCGCCGGACCGGGAAGGGCGCACATTGCGGAACTCAAGACATGCCTGCGTGATCGGATCGATGGGCAACTGCCGTCTTCACCCGAGAGCATGCCGAGCGCCGCAAGAAGGTGCGCTCCGCCATGGCAGGATTCCGGCGTCGACCCTCTTCTTCCCTGCCGTCTGCCGGACATCAGCCGGCTGGCCGGGCGTGAGTCATCGAACGTGCTGATGCCTACAGGTTCTCCAGAACGTCCGAGAGCATGGCGATGACACGGGAAAACTGGTCTTCGGCGTCGCCGTAGACACTGTCGACGACGCTGAACCATGCGGCGGCGGCGTCCTTGTCGGGCCGTATCATGAGGAACTGCCCGGCATAACCGCCATGACCGATCCAGGTGCCATCGGTAAACATGTGGTTGCTGTAGGAAAGCCCTGGCCATGACCCCTCGAAGGGCACCCCCTGCCGGGTGCGCGTGTGCTCGATGAACCCGGCATCTCCTGCGGCCTCTCCCATGACACCCATACCCTTGCGGGCGAACAGCAACCCGTATCGCGCCATGTCCCGCGCCGTCATGGCGCCCCCTCCGCTCAGCACGGGAACAAAGGCGCAGTCGAGGGAGACGAAGAACGTCGCTTCCAGACCGGCGCCCTCGATGTTCGTGGAGATGAGCTCGAAGAGACTGCAGCCGGCGGCGCGTTCGGCAATCCATCCCGCCAGATCCGTGTTCGGAGAGGAGTAGCGGGCACGGTCACCGGGGGTGTCATCCGTGTCCTTCTCGAGGGCGAGGGCGAATCCCCTGACACCGAACTCTTCTCTTCCCGGGGGTGGAAGGCGCCATCCCATGGCAACCTCTTCCTGGCCATAGCCAGGCCGTTCTCCGGGTCCTGGTGGGGGATTCCACGCTGCCGCATAGTCTTCGTCGAAGGCGAGTGGCACGTTCATGTCGAGAACCTGTTGAAGAGTTACCCCGCGATAACCGCTGCCGACCTCGGGAATCCACCTCTCCACCGTCTGTCCGGGGTCAACCCTGCCGGACGCGATGAGGCGGCCGAACACGAGATTGAGATGGGTCTTGGTGATCGACTGCATGGAATGAAGGGTATCGGGGCCACAGTCGGCCGCATGGGCTTCGAAAAGGACATCCCTGCCTTGCGCCACCACCAAGGCGCTGAAGGAGGGCAGGGCCGTCAGCCGGGCAACGTCGCTCCTTCCGGCGATCGCCGGATGGTGACGGTCCCGCAGTACCAGGACATGGCCGGAACGAAGGGCAAGGCCGCGACGGTTCAGTCTGTGGAAGTTGCGGAAGCCGTGGCGCCGGTTTTCTGCCCGGTTCCACCAGGCGAGATTGTCGTGGCCGACTTCGAGTTGCGGGTTGCGCATGTGACCGCTCCTTCAGAAGATGCCGGCATCGAGGCCGGCGGCCATCAGCATGCCGAGTTCGTGCGCCTCTCCGGCAAAGCCATCCTGCCATTCACCCTTCAGCAGCAGGGGTTCGCTGACGGCGCGCCAGCCAAGGCCACCGGCAATGCTCTCCACGGCACGCCTTGTCCCCGTGCCGTCGAGGCCGGCGCGGATGTAGAGAGCATAGGGCTTTGCCCGGGTTTCCTCGAGGCATGGGTAGTAGCAGCGATCAAAGAAGTCCTTCAGCGCGCCCGACATATATCCCAGGTTCTCTGTCGTGCCGAGCACCAGGGCGGCGGCGGCCTTGACGTCGTCAGGCGTGGTCTCGAACGGTGACCGGGCGTCCACGGCGACCGATTCAGCATCAGCTGCCAGGGCGCCTTCCAGCACGGAATCGCGCAGACGCCGCGTGTTCGGAGAAGGAACGTGGCCGATGATGAGGAGGCCCCTTGCTGTCAAAATACAGTTCCCACAGCCTGCCTCATACGAAGGAACCACGAAGCCGGATTGAGCTCGGACATTCTGATCCGATCTCCTGAGAAGGCGGCTCGGTCCCGTCAGGAAATCCATTGTTTTCCTGTGTTTCTGGCTGTTTCAATGCGCACGCCGCTTGGCATGTGGCGATCGGTGCGTCCAACATCACATGCTCCGTTTGTGGTCTGTGGTCTGACATGACACCCTCCCTGCCACTCCAAGGGAGCCGATGCCATATCGATCGCAGCATTATTCTCATGGGCCGTCATCGACAATCAGGCATGCTACCTCACCAACCTCGAGCCCTTCGACTGCCATGCTTGCCATCATAACACCCGTCGACAGGCCCTGCGCGTCGCCAGGTTCCACACGGTCACCGATGTTGATCTATGTCGATCTGGCCAGGCCTTCAATGTCTCGCGCGAAGGCGTCTACCATGTGATGAAGTTCCTGAAGGCCACCAGGGGCAAGACGGTCCCTGGTGCACCGCAGCGGCCACGCAGACGCTGTTGATCTCCCCGGCGATGGCGCAACACTCCAAGATCGTCTCACCTGACATGGACCGAGGTCAGGATGTCCGAAACCATGACACAGCCGCGTTCACAAGCGACCCGGCCACCGGTCGCTCATCCAGGGCCAAGCCCCGCACCGTGCCAACCTTGCCCCGGCGCCGGCTGGTCCGCCCCGCGCCGCCATGAGTCCAGGCCGCCACAGGGCGCGCGGCATAGCGGGTCTCCCAGTCGTCGGCGACGCACTCCGCCGCCATGCTCAGGGCCTGGGATGCCAGACCGTAGACCCGGATGCCGGGAAGCAGGAGATGTCGATGATGGCAGATCACGCGCCCGATGTTGGCGGCACGGACATCGGCGGACCATTTGATTCGCTTGTCCCGCGGCCTGAGCTGCCAGGTCGCGGACCCGAAGCCGATCCCCGTGGCGCCTCGAGCGGATCCATTGGCGCATCTGGCCGCACCCATCCCGGCGGTTGGGGGGTCGCCATCATCGCCTCCCAGAGCCGGCGGTCGTCGACGCCGCCCACCGGTTCGAGCGAGACCGGGCCGAGATCCCCCAACGGACAGGCCTGATGTCGGGCACGTCCCCGGGCCCCTGCGTCGTGCGGTCTCGCTCGTGCACGCGATCTCCGGCATCAAGCTCTCCGAAGCGACCTGCCTCGGCTATGTCCGGCGCTTTCACGATGCGCTCGCATCATGGGAGGAGGCCGCCGTGGCCCATCTCCTGCAACGCCCGGCCCTGCATGTCGACGAGACCGGCTTCCGGGTCGCCGGCAAGACCCCATGGCTCCATGTCGTCACCGACGGCACCCTGACGTGCAAGTTCCCGCACCCCAAGCGCGGCCGGGAGGCGATCGAAGAGACCGGCATCATCCCGCCCTACGAGGGCGTCCTGATCCACGACTGCTGGGCTGCCTGCATGGGCTACGATCAGTGCCGCCATCAACTGTGCGGCAGCCATCTCCTGCGCGAGATGATCTTCGTCGTCGAGTCCAACGGCTACCGCTGGGCGCGACTGATGAAAAGCCTGCTGCGCGAGGTCTGCCGCAGGGTCAACAAGAGCGCATCCAAGACCCTGAACGAGGCCGACCGCCGGGCCGTGCGCAAGCGCTACCGCACCATCCTCACCCAGGGCGCCAGGGAACTGCCCGACATCCCGCCGTGGACGATGAGGAAAACATGGACGCATCGCGAAGTCCGACGCGCACAACCTGCATGAACGTCTCGTGAACCACGAGACGTCCGTCCTGCGCTTCATGAAGGACCCCGACGTCAGCTTCACCAACCATGCCGGAGAGCAGAAGATCAGGATGACAAGGGTCAAGATCAAGGTGTCCGGATGTTTCCCCACCATGCCCCACGCAATAGCATGGCGCCGAGGCTCAAGTTTCCCCACCTCCATGGAGGCACTCGGATACAATCATCACGTCGCCATCCACATCGCCCTCGACGGAATGGCCGCAGACATCCTCAACGAGCACTAAGGCCCATCAGAACCCAACAAGGGATGAGTAGAGACCTTCCTTCAACGATACAATCCTCCATCACCCGCGGCTGCGACGGTTCCTCGAACCCGGCAAGGCCTCTTCCCCCATGCTCCGAGGACATCCCGAATGACCGACATCCTCCCCGAACGCACGCTCCGGATCGGCGACGCCGTCTCCTTCAGCCGCCGCCAGGCAACCCTGCACGGCCATCTCCTTGAACGCCAGGGCCGGCGCCGTTTCGCGCAGGTGATCGACGCCGAAAACCGTATCTGGAAGGTCCCGGAGTCCATGCTCACTGCGACGGAAAGTCCGCGCTGCCCCGTCATGCTTACGCCTCACGTCGAGGAGCGCGCCGCATGGCGGGTGGGCGACCGTGCGGCGTTCGACAACGCCGGCGAGCGGATGCAGGGCGAGATCGTCAAGCTCAACCCGAAAAGCGCCAAGCTGCGGTGCAGCGGCGTTCTCTGGAACGTGCCCTACCGGATGCTCCAGCGTGTCGGCACCGGACAACAACACCAGGACGGCGCCGAGCGCCTCCGAGCGGTCGCGGCAATGGCGCGCAGCCTGATGGATACCCACGGTCTCCAGGACTGGACTCTCGCCTTCGTCGAAGCGCGCCGTTATCTCGGTGTCTGCCAATTTCACGACCGCGTCATCCGCATAGCCTGCCATCACGCAATCGAGGACTCCGACGAGGCCGTCCGCGACACCGTTCTGCACGAGATTGCTCACGCGATGGTCGGACGGGAAGCCGGCCACGGACCACAATGGAAGGCTACCGCCCGACGAATCGGCGCCGTGCCCCAGGCAAAGGCTTACGACACCGACATGCACACGCCTTCGCGAACCGGACCTCGAACCAGGTAATGCAGCTTAACCAGCATCGCCCTCGCGTCCTTCTCCGATTCCACCTCCCCAGGTCTCCACCCCGGAAACAGTCATGAGCCAACCTCCGCCCTGCCTTGTCATCCAGAGCCCCTCACACCGAACAGCAAAGAGAAGGCAATCTTCAAGCGGGCGTCGCCCGAAACCGATGGACGCTCCCTCGATCGACCCTCGCGGAAACCCCATGATCATGGCGATGGTCCAGAACGTCGCTTACTTCGACACCCTCGCCCTGTCCGGCAACTCCGATGTCCAGGGTTTCGGCAAGGGGCATCAGCGGTTCCGCGAACACCCCGACGGTCGCTCACCGGCATGACTCACCCCGTTGGCGCCGAGTACATAGGTGACGTCGTGGGTTCCGCCATCGCCGTGCAGAAAGCGCAGAAGCGAGTAACTCTTCGTGTGCGCCGCCTCGACGCCTGCTGCCCGAGTCGTCTTGCGGTCGCCGGGCCCGACAGTGGTCCTCCTACCAACGCCAGCCGGGCGCCTGGTGGGTCCAATCCGAAATCGACCTCCACACTCGGACCGCCGTGATGACACCGCGAACGGCGTGACCGCCAAGAGTGCTCGGACCGTCACTGCTCTGAAGTTCGAGCCGCTCGATGGCCGGGGAGGGGCAGGGCAGCGAGATCGTGGCCTGTTGTGGCGCATGGCGGACTGTTCACCAGCACCGGCAGGGGCTCGTCTCCGATGAAGCAACAGTGATCGACGCCGACAACCAGCAGTTCTTCCTGAGTCTGGGCGCAGGTCCTCTCCGGGGATCCCGGTCGCGTTCCGAGACTGTCCGTGGAGGGGTCAGAGATGCGGCGTTCACCATTGACGCCGCAAGAATGATGACGGGAGACATCCGAGCCAGAACTTTGAGTGCGTTCTCCAGCAGATGGACCATGTTTTGAATCTCTGACATCAGGTGCAGACCGACCCGGTCTCCATCGAGAATCCGGAGTTTCATTGACCACGGAGTTCACGTCGATTGTAAGCGTTCGGTCACGGTGAGGACTGATTCTGGTTGGTTCCGGTCGTCAGCATTCGGTCAAAGGGGCGAGGATGATGGACATGACAGTGACATCTGCGCATTGTCCCGGTTTTCGCTCAGCATTCTCTTGAGATCATCCCCTTCATGATCGCGTGACCGAACGCCTACCCGTGCCTGGGCCTGGCGGCCAGCACATCATCAAGGCTCATGGCCACCAGCACCGCCTCCGCCCAGGCCTCCAGTTCGGCGGCCGACGCGTTGCGGACCCGCTCGCGGACCGCGCCCGGCACATCACCGAAGCGCAAGGACAGTTGACGAAGAAGAAGTTCCGCGAGGGCCTCGCTCCGGCCTCGTTCGATTCCCTTCTCGAGTCTCTCGGCTCTTCCCCTCTCGAGTCCTCTCTGAAGCCCCCTCTCGAGTCCCCAAGGCTCTTCTCTTGTCCGGTTTCGTCCGGCGAGGGGGCGTTGCAGGCAGATCTGGAGGTCCATTCGGGACCGGATTTCGTTGTCGATATGCCGGTTCCGACCTCGAGAAGGTGCCACCAACTTCAAGAACGGCCAATGGAAACGGCTCCCCTTGAAGTTGTCTCATCGACCATCGAGAAGGACAATCTTCAGACATCCTGGCCTCGGCCAATGTCAGATGAGACGATCATGGAGTGTTGCGTCATCGCCGGGGAGATCACCCTCGCATCTGCGTGGCCGCTGCGGTGCACCAGGGACCGTCCCCCGTTGTCAATGGCCGCCAGCAGCTTCACCGCACGGTAGACGCCTTCGTGCGAGACAGTGGCGTCTTGCCGGAAGGACGGGCGTGATGTGCAACACCGACTTTGGCGCCATTGCGACGATCGAGGCGCGGCAACCCTGGAAAGAGGAGCGTAATCTCGGAGCCGGCGGCCGGATGCGCCTCGCGCCCCACACGGATGAAGGCGGGAGCTATGCGCCACCCAGCATCAGTTCATCTTGGGCGTGCAGCGAGTCAAGCTCTTGTCACCAAGTTTCCGTTTGATGGAGATGGGATTGATGATACAGGAATAAGTCAAAACTTGGTCTGTGGTGGTTCTGCGAACCCGCAGTCGAATGAGCGGTGCCGGATCATGCCTCTGCCTACGGGTGTGCGCGCCAGTGACCTACCCGACCTGAAATCGACGCCAATCTCTTCGATGGCCTCCTGGCTGCCCGGCGCCTTCGCCGCAGAGCTTTGTTCAGCGGACCTGGTCTATCGGCACAAGCTTCAGCCCGGCGAGTGCCATGTTTTGGACAACCACAGCATCCTCCATGCCCGGACCGGGTTCGAGCCGGCGTCGGGATCGAGACGCATCGTGCGGTGTTCGGCTGACAGAGAGGAAATTCACACCAGTTACTGACAGATGTGCGAAGGACCTGGACTCCTGCATGATCACAATCTCGTCCTCCCCGACGGCGATCCAGGGTGATGATCTTGCGTCGGGAAGGCGGATTGTGTAGCCGGAATGCCATGGGCGGACGTGGCGAAATGGGTAGACGCAGCGGACTTAAAATCCGCTTCCAGGCATGGAGTAGGGGTTCGACTCCCCTCGTCCGCACCACTTCGGCGGTGCCTTGATGACCGGTGTCACGGCATGGAGCGAAACCGGCAGCACCTTGGAGCGTCTGCATGATCTGGCGTACCAGTCGCTCGGGCGTTGGGATCTGCCTTCCCAGACATCGGTGACGCTGGTCAATGTCTCGGAGAACGTGACCTGGCGGCTCGATGGCCCCTCGGGAGAACGCTGGATCCTCCGGATTCATCGTGACGGCTATCACTCAAGGGACGGAATCAGGACTGAACTCGTCTGGTTGCACGCTCTCCAGAACGACATCGGCCTCGTCACGCCCCAGGCCATTGCCGGCGTGGATGGCGACGAGATCCAGACCGGCCATGTTCCCGGTCTGGCAAGCCCTCGGAACATGGTGCTCTTCGAGTTCATCGATGGCGTGGAACCATCGATGGATGTCGATCTGGAAGAACCATTCAGGCGCCTTGGCGAAGTGAGCGCGAGACTTCATCGCCATGCCATGACATGGCAGCGCCCGGCATTCTTCGAACGCCTCGACTGGGATGCTGCCGGCGTTTTCGGCCCCCGTCCCAACTGGGGGGACTGGCGAGATGGTCCGCTCGATGACACGCTTCAGCGCACCTTTCTCGAAGATGTCGAAGAGGAGGTTGTCGAGCGCCTGGGGACCTACGGCATGGCGCCCGGGCGTTTCGGACTGGCGCACTGCGATCTTCGCCTCGGCAACCTGTTGCTGGTGGGAGACGAAACGCGCGTCATCGATTTCGACGACTGCGGTCTCTCCTGGTTTCTCTATGATCTCGCGTCGGCCCTGACGCTGATCGACAATCTCGATACCACCGGCGATCTCGTCGCCGCCTGGTGCGCCGGGTACAGGTCCGTCCGGTCCCTGGAGGCGGATGACATGGCCATCATTCCGTCACTGGTGATGATGCGCCGCTTCGCCATTCTCGCCTGGTTCGGCAGCCACGCCGAAACCGAGCTTGCCGTTGACAACAAGGAAGGCTACACCGCCGCCATGTGCGCCATGGGTGAGGCCTTTCTTTCCCGCTCTGACGATGGAAGTGTTAGGCTTCCCTGGCTGTAAGCCGCCGACAAGACAGACGAGGCTTCGATGAACCGAAAGACAGGTTTCCTGTTTCACGAACTCTACATGTGGCATGACACGGGGCATGCTGCCCTGTGGCTGCGACCCGGGTTGACGGTGCAGCCTGGTGAACATGGAGAGAACGCCGAGACCAAGCGGCGCATGAGAAATCTCATGGACGTGGCCGGCATCCTCGACGGTCTCGTCGATGTGGCCCCGGTGATGGCGAGCGAAGAGGACATTCTCAGGGTGCACACCCGGGACTATGTCGAGAAGATCAAGGAGATGTCGGCCGGTCATGGTGGTGACGCCGGCGAAGCGACTCCGTTCGGTCACGGCAGCTACGAGATCGCCTGTCTTTCGGCAGGGGGCACGATCGCCATGGTGGACGCTGCCTTGCGTGGTGACATCGACAATGGCTATGCCCTCGTCCGTCCTCCGGGTCACCATGCCGAACCCGACATCGGGCGCGGTTTCTGCATCTTCGGCAACGTTGGTGTGGCCATCGAGCATGCGCGTCACCACCATGGCGTGGAGCGCTGCGCTGTCGTCGACTGGGACGTGCACCACGGCAACGGCACCCAGCGAATCTTCTGGGAAGACCGGGATGTGCTCGCCATCTCGATTCACCAGGACAACTGGTATCCGGCAGACTCCGGTCACATTCACGAGACCGGTGAGGGCGCGGGAAAGGGAGCGACCATCAATGTACCGTTGCCTCCTGGTTCGGGTCGGGATGCCTACATTGGCGCCTTCGAGCGTGTCGTCGCGCCGGCACTGCGGCGCTTTCGGCCGCAACTCATCGTCGTTGCGTCGGGTTTCGACGGTTCGATCTACGATCCCCTGGGACGCATGATGGTGACGAGTTCCACCTACCGCAACTTGACATCAATCATGCTGGATCTTGCCGACGAACTCACGGGCGGCACCTTGGTGGCAAGTCACGAAGGAGGGTATTCGGCCGCCTACGTTCCCTACTGCGGCCTGACGGTGATGGAAGAGCTGTCAGGGATCTCGTCGACGATCGAGGATCCCTTCGCCCGGTACGTCGACACGGCGGGCGGCCATCAGCTCTATCCCCACCAGGAGGCTGTCATCACGAAGGCAACGGCCCTGGCTGCCGCCGTTCCGCCCGGCTGACCCGTGCGGGGCGGCGAATCCCATGGCTATTCGCAGACGACTCTGTCGCCGTCGCCATCTCTCATGAACTGATAGGCCGGATGCCCGGCCGCGACCGGCGCAATGCCGTGACGGCGCGCTTCGCTGCAGGAAATCGATCCGTTGTCGTTGTCGTCGTAGAGGGCCAACACGTCCCCCTCGGACGTGGGGCCCGCGATGTCCGGTTCCTCAGGCACTCTCACGCCCCGGCGCCAGTCCCAAGGAGCGACGAACGCGCCGGACCACATGCCGCGGCCATTCTGTCTTGCCTCGTCCTCGAGTTCCACGTAGGCCATGGAGTAGCGGCGGTAGGCGAGGGCAAGGCCCCGGCGAACAAGATCACCGCCTATGTCCACGGACCCGGCATGGCAGATGGCGATCAGCCTGCCGTAGACGTCGCGGGAATCGCCCTCACAACGCACGGACTTGCCCCTGGCCAGCTCTTCCACGGCGTTGGTCGCTTCCTGGCCGCAGGGCCAGCCATCGCCACAGTCCTGGTCGCTTTCGGGTGCATCGATTCCGAACACGCGGATGCGTTCGGTACCGATCACAAGAGTGTCGCCATCCACCACCGTTGCCTCTCCGGTGATGGCCTGGGCTCCGGCCGGCGCCAGAACCACGGCAAGGAGCGCTGCGCACGCTCGCTGGCTCCATGACCTAGCTGACATCAGGACGGCGCGCCGGGTTGGTGTACCAGGGGTCGGCCGACTCGACGGCATGTCCGATGCGAAAGACTGTCGGGTCATCATACGTGCGGCCGACGACCTGCAGGCCGGTCGGCACATGATTGCGGTCGAGACCGGATGGA
Source organism: Alphaproteobacteria bacterium (assembly GCA_964291265.2). GTDB lineage: Bacteria > Pseudomonadota > Alphaproteobacteria > SP197 > SP197 > SP197. The sequence goes on along the minus strand of OZ219747.1, from coordinate 3,577,044 downwards.
ACGGTGAGAACGGGGCAGCGAGACATGATGTTGAAGGGATAGGTCATGACCCAGCCGAGCATGGGATCGACGGCAACTCCGTTGATGGTGAGGTCCTCCCTTGTGGAGTCGAAGTCCGCGGGAACCGCGGCCAGCGCATTCGTCGGGCACACCAGCGCGTCGTAGCGCGACAGCAGAGGGCCCAGGACATCGTACATCTCGCCGGCAAGTTTCTGGGCATCGAGGAAGTCCTCGCCCGTGGTCCCCGCACCGAAGTCGGCGAAGGCGACTGTGTAAGGCATCAGTTCATGACGATGACGGCGCAGGGCGGGAGCGATGGAGTTGCCGAAGAGGTGACCGAGATAGTTCATCGCCGCAGTCAGCACGTCCCAGGACCAGCCGATCTCCACCTCATCGACGACGGCGCCTGCCTCCTTCAGCTTGGTGGCCGAATCGAGTGTGTTCCGGCGTACGTCCTCGTCGACCTCGCAGTATCCAAGGTCAATGGAGAGGGCAATGCGCATGCCCTCGACCGGCGCATAGTCGAGAGGAAGGCGCAGTTTCGGCTTCAGTGTCGCAATGTCCCGGGGGTGGGGACCGGCCATGGCGTTCTGCAAGAGGGCACAGTCGGCGACGGAGCGCGCCATGGGCCCCGAATGGCAGTAGGTGTCGAGATTGAAGACATGACCCTGCGGATTCCGTCCGTAGGGGGGTTTGAAGCCGACCACTCCTGAACAGCTCGCAGGAATTCGGATCGATCCGGCAATGTCCGAACCTGTGGCGAGAGAAGAGGCGCCGGCCGCCAGGGTTGCTCCTGATCCCCCCGATGAACCGCCTGGCGTGTATTCCGTGTTCCACGGGTTGCGTGTCACGCCCCAGTGCCGGGTGTGACAGACTCCGGCGCAGGAAAATTCCGGCGTCGTGGTTCTCACATGCATGATCGCGCCGGCATTGAAGCAGCGCTCGACAACGGGCGTGGTTTCCTCGCCGATCGCGTGTCGAAAGGCGGTCGAACCCGATGTTGCCGGCAACCCCCTGATCGTCTCCTCGTCCTTGACCGCCAGCGGCAGGCCCTCGAGCGAACGGGTGCGATTGCCTCTGGCATAGCGCGTTTCCGCCTTTTTCGCCTGATCGCGGGCTTCATCGAAGAACGTCTGGCTGAAGGGATTGAGGCGCGGCGCCACTGCTTCTGCACGCGTGATCACGGCGTCCATCAGTTCCACCGGTGACAAGTCGCGGGTGCGGAACATGCGGACTGCGTCGACGGCGCCAAGATAATGAAGATCGCTTGCTGACATGCCTGATTCTCCGAAGATCGTTGCCAGATTACGCGCGAAACTCGCCGAGCGACAATTCCGACCGCTCAAGGCACAGGCTGGAGGCGGCATCGACAATGGCGGCGGCGTCAATGCCGTGCAAACGGTAGAGATCAGGTACATCGGCACTCTGGCCGAAGTCCGTCACACCGAGAGCGCGAATCCGGTGGCGGCCGACAGCCGCCATCCACGACAGGGTGGCGGGATGGGCGTCACAGACCGTGACAAGGCCGGCGTCTGAGGGAAGGCGTGCAAGCAGCCGTTCGGCATGCGAATTGCCGTCACGCCTGTGCCAGCCAGCCATCAGGAGATCGGCGGACGTCACCACGAGAAGGCCGACATCCACGAGATCCTCATTCAGCATGGTGCGGGCTGCCATCGCCTCGGTCACCGTCGCCCCCATCGCAACGATGGCGATCTCAGATGCCGTTCCGGGTTCGAAGAGCCAGTATCCACCAGAGACAATTCCGGATTCGAGATCCGGTGTGACAGTGCGTTCGATCTGCTCGACGGGACGGGTCGAGAGCCGCATGTAGATGGAACATCCGTCGCTCGCCTGCATGTGCTCGAAACCCCAGCGCATGATGACGGAGAGTTCGTCCCCGTAGGCCGGTTCGAAGGCAATGAGTCCGGCTTGGCCGAGTCCAATGAGGGGTGTGTAGATCGACTGGTGGGCGCCACCCTCGGGTGCCAGCGAGATCCCTGAAGGCGTGCCGGCAAGCATGAAACGACTGTCCTGGTAGCAGGCATGGTTGAGGGAGTCGAGACCGCGGCAGATGAAGGGGTCATAGAGAGTGCCGATTGGCAGCAGCCTCACCCCGAAGAGGCTGTGGGCAAGGCCCATGGCGGCGACGAGAAGGAAGAGGTTGTTTTCGGCAATGCCGAGTTCGATGTGCTGACCCTTGTGACTGATGTCCCACGATTGGGCCGACATCACCTTTTCCGCCTTGAAGATGTCGGTATGTTCCCGTCGATCGAAGAGGCCTCGTCTGTTGATCCATGGTCCCAGGTTGGTGGATACGGCGACATCCGGCGAGGTCGTGACGATGCGGTCGGCCAGTTCATGATCGCTCCGGCCAAGCTCGCTGAGGATGGATCCGAACACCTGCTGGGTTGAGTTCCGCGCCTCCCCCTTGAACGGCAGCCGCTCGGGTACCGCGACCGCCGGTGCCGCATGGCGGCGTGGATACTCCTGGGCGAAGGGGGTGCTGGAAAGAAAGGCATCGAGTTCCTCCGCTCGGTCCTCCATGCCGGCATAGGGCTCCCATTCGCTCCCCTCGGCGATGCCATTCTGGTTCCGGAACCGTGCCATCTGGGTGGGATTCATGAGACCGGCGTGATTGTCCTTGTGCCCGGCGAAGGGAAGGCCAAACCCCTTGATCGTGTAGCAGATGAAGCAGACCGGCTGGTCATCTCCGGTCATTTCGCCGGTGAAGCCCTCGAGCAGGCTTTCGAGGTCATGTCCGGCGAGGTTTGTCATCAATCGGTGGAGAGAATCATCGTCGAGGTCGTCAACGAGACGGCGGCCGGGGCCGGATGCGCCGAAGTCCCCTTCGAGACGTTCGCGCCAGGCGCCGCCGCCCTTGAAGCACAGCGCCGAGTAGAGATCGTTGGGACAGGCATCGATCCAGGCGCGCAGGTCATCGCCCCCGGGTTGCCGGAATGCGGCCTCAAGTCGCTTGCCGTACTTGAGCGTGACAACCTTCCAGCCGACCGCGCCGAAGAATCCCTGTATTCTCCTGAACAACCGGTCCGAAACGACACTGTCGAGACTCTGCCTGTTGTAGTCCACAATCCACCAGACATTGCCGATGTTGTGTTTCCAGCTCTCGAGAAGAGCCTCCCAGACGTTGCCCTCATCGAGTTCCGCATCGCCGACGAGCGCCACCATGCGTCCGGCGCTGTCGTGGTCGGAAAGCAGGTTCTTGCGGCCCAGATAGTCCTCCACGAGTGCGGTGAAGGCGGTCATCGCAACGCCCAGCCCCACCGATCCGGTCGACAGGTCCACGTCATCGGCGTCCTTGGTACGCGACGGATATGACTGGGCTCCGCCCAGGGCTCGGAAGGCCTCGATCTGTTCGCGACTCTGGTGTCCCAGGAGATACTGGATGGCATGGAAAACGGGACTGGCATGGGGCTTGACGGCGATTCTGTCCCGCGGCATGAGGACATGAAAGTAGAGTGCGCACATGATCTGCACGATGGAAGCGCACGATGCCTGGTGCCCGCCCACCTTGAGCCCGTCCCGGGACGGACGCAGGTGATTGGCGTGGTGAATCATCCAGCTCGACAGCCACAGCACCTTCCTCTGCAGGGCATCGAGAGACGCGAGGTCGGTACGGTTCGTCATGGCTGGCACATCCCGTGGGGGTGAATACCGCAAACTGTCGAAGTGTGCCACTGTGGGACCAGGCAACCGCCGGGGACCGGAATGGAGTGTTTCGCCAACGACACGCACGGCGCTGTCGGTCTTGACGTTGTCGCCCGCCATGATCTCGAGGACTGGCTCGCTGCCATTCCCGATCATCAGGCCCGCTGGATCAGGAGCCACGACCCCGGAACCTCCGGGACGTGGCACATCGCGGTCCCCGATGCGGATGGCGATGTCGCTCGCGTGCTGGTGATTGCCGACGAACCCGCAGGCATGATGACCCTTGCCGAACTGCCGGTGCACCTGCCCTCCTCCGTGACGTGGCGTCTCGCAGATGACGTGGATGGCGACAGAGCGACGGCCTATGCCCTTGGCTGGGCTCTGGGCAGCTACCGGTTCGGGCGCTATCAAAGCAGCGAACGCAAGACGGCACGAATGGTTTTTCCGGGTCAGGCCGACCGGACAGAAGTCGAAACCGTGGCCCGTGCGGTCTGGCTTGGCCGCGATCTCATCAACACGCCCGCCGAGGATCTCGGCCCGGCGGAACTCGCCGGGGAAGTGGCGGCGCTCGCCGATCGTCATCAGGGTGATCTGACGACCGTCGTGGGTGATGACCTTCTTGAGAAGAATTTTCCGTCAATTCATGCGGTAGGACGTGCCAGTTCACGGGCACCGCGGCTCGTCGACATGATTTGGGGCGATCCTGCTGCCTACCGCGTCACCCTGATTGGCAAGGGAGTTTGTTTCGATTCCGGTGGCCTCGACATCAAGTCTTCAGGCGGCATGCTGCTCATGAAGAAGGACATGGGCGGTGCCGCAACCGCCATTGCCCTTGCGTCCATGATCATGGATCTCGGTCTTCCCGTAAGGCTTCGCCTCATGGTTCCGGCCGTCGACAACGCCATTTCCGGCAACGCCTTCAGGCCGCTCGATGTCTTCCGCACCCGCAAGGGGCTCACCATCGAGATCGGCAATACCGATGCCGAAGGCAGGGTCATCCTCTGTGATGCCCTTGCTGAGGCTTCATCGGCGGGAACGGACCTGCTGGTGGATCTCGCGACGCTGACCGGTGCGGCCCGCGTGGCCCTCGGGCCCGATCTGCCGGCGCTTTTCTGCAACGAGGAAAGCCTCGCGCGGGACATCATGGACAGCTGCCTCCGTGTCGAGGATCCCGTCTGGCGTCTGCCCTTGTGGTCCGGCTATGCTTCGGACATCAGCAGCGACGTTGCGGACCTGCGGACCACGGGCTCGACTTCCTTTGCCGGGGCGATCACGGCGGCTCTCTTTCTCGAGAAGTTCGTGGACAGCACCATTCCCTGGGCCCACATCGACCTCATGGCATGGAACCGGCGCCACAGGCCAGGCCGTCCCAAGGGAGGTGAAGTCATGGCTGCACGCGGGCTCCTCGAGACTATCCGCGCCAGGTGCACGAGTCGCGGGAAGGCTTCGTGAACACCGACTTTCCTCCCGGATAACTGCGCAACCCTGCTGATCATGGATCGTTTTCCTGACGGCGTTCGGGTCAAACCTGCCCTGGAGCGCAAACTGCTTGACTTGCTTTGGGGGGGGGGGGGGAGTAAAATCTGGCTCCGAACAGAATCTGGAGGGATCTATCATGGCTATCGAGCGAATCGGCGGCGCTGACAACGACACCCTGACGGGTGGTATCGGCGACGATACGCTGACCGGCGGCCTCGGCGACGATATCCTCACCGGCGGCGCCGGGGACGACACGCTGACGGGCGGAACCGCAAGCCCGGGCGCCGACGCGGACTTTCTCGACATGAACCCCGGCAGTTCGGACGATGACACGCTGGACGGCGGCGCGGGGAACGACACGCTGGACGGAGGCGCGGGCCATGACACGCTGGATGGCGGCGCGGGCGATGACACGCTCTATGGCGGCGACGGGGACGACACTCTCGATGGCGGTGCGGGCAACGACCGCCTGTTCGGCGGCCGGGGCGTCGACAGGCTGACCGGGGGCCGGGGCACGGACTCGCTCTATGGCGGCAGTGGCCATGACACCTTTGCGTTCGCGGTCGGCGACGGGGCTGATTACATCGGCGATTTCGAGGCTGGAGACATCATCGAGATCGCCGGCGTGTCCGGCGGCTTCGGGGATCTTGTGATCGAGCAGCAGGGCTTCCATACCGTCATCCGCTACGGCGACGGCGACACGATCAAGCTGGAGGGCGTGACGGCGGCCTCCCTGGGCGCGGACGACTTCCGGTTCCTTCCCGTCGAGACGGTTCCGCCGGAGACTGGCGGCGAGGAGGCTGTCTCGCCAGACGCTCTTGCACAGGGTGCGCCGCCGCAGGGCACGTCCGGCGACGCCTCGAGCGGCGGGCCTGCTGGCGGCGAGGTGCTGAAGGGCGGCAAGGACGCGGACACACTGACCGGTGGTGATGGCGACGACACCCTGCGCGGCTACGGGGGCGCCGACACGCTGACCGGTGGAGCCGGCGACGACCTTCTCTATGGCGGCCTGGGCGCCGACACACTGATCGGCGGGGCTGGCGACGACACCCTGGGGGGCGGCAAGGGCAATGACACGCTGATGGGCGAGGCTGGCGACGACACCCTGCGTGGCGCCAGGGGCGCCGACACGCTGACCGGCGGTGCCGGCGACGACACGCTGGCCGGCGGCAAGGGCAGCGACCTCTTCGTGTTCGCGGTCGGCGACGGCGATGACACGATTACCGACTTCGGGGGTGGCGACAGGATTCGCCTGGATGGCGTATCCGGCGAGTTTGCGGTGCTGGTCATCGAGCAGGACGGCACCGATACCATCATTCGCTACGGCGACGACGGCGACACCATCACCCTGTCGGGCGTGTGGGCGGGTTCCCTCGGTGCAGACGACTTCCTCCTGGTGGGGACCGGCAGCGGCATCACGCTGACCGGCGGTGACGGCGACGACACACTGACCGGTGGCGACGGCGACGATCGCCTCCATGGCAGAGCCGGCGACGACATCCTCACCGGCGGCGGCGGTGGCGACACGCTTTACGGTGGCGCCGGCAAGGATGACCTCTATGGCGGTGACGGCAACGACACGCTTTATGGCGGCGACAACGAGGATGGCACCGACGTCCTCTATGGCGGAGACGGCGACGACTACCTCGACGGCGGCGACGGCGTCGACTACCTTTATGGCGAAAACGGCGACGACACGCTTTACGGCGGCGCTGGCAACGACCACCTCCGTGGCGGGGCCGGTGACGACATCCTCGAAAGCGGAAGGGGTGTCGACTACCTCTACGGTAATGCTGGTGACGACACCCTCAAGGGCGGCGACGGCGACGATCGGCTGTTCGGCGCTGCCGGCGACGACACCCTCAAGGGCGGCGGCGGCAATGACCGGTTTGTCTTTGCTGCTTCCCCGGGCGACGACGACGACATGGTGGACTACATGGATACCTTACTGAGCGTCGGCGCCGTTGTTCCCCACAGGGGGGAACAGTGGGACGGGGACAACGGCAACGACACGATCGTCGACTTTCAGGACGGCCGGGACATCATCAACATCAGGACCTCACATTATACCAGATACTTGGAGGACGGCCGCCGTGTCGTCGAATACTGGCGTGAAGTCATGAGTTTCGATGATCTCACCATTGTCCAGTCGGGTGATGACACGGTCATCACCTACGATAGCGGATCGATCACGCTGGAGGGCATCCAGGCGTCGCAAATCACCGCAGCCGATTTCGACTTTCTGGGCTGACCTTTCTGGATGACCGGCCTTGGTGGCGTCTGCAACCGTCGTTCCGTGCGCCATCATGGACAGCACCGGCAGGTTGGCAACGTGAACGTGCCGGCCACGGAGGCGAGTAAGTCCCGAACCTGTTCGACCGTGATGGCGTCCACGGTCAGGTGGGTGAAAGCGGGCAGGATGTACCTGTAGACGATCCGGCACCATGCTCTCGGGTCCGGGGTTTCCAATGCCGGCCGCGCGGCCGAGGAACCCATTGGCGAAGGCATCCACGGGTCGCTCCGCCGTCCCCGGTCGCGGTGTCGGCGATGAGCCTGCGGGCCTCGCGCCGCGCCTCGGGGACCGTCATCGTGTCGGCGCCGCCGAGGGTATCGGAACGCCTGCGCCCGCGCATCATGCGGTCGAGGGCGAAGCTGCGCGCGCCGGAGGGGAAGACGCGCAGGAACAGGCCGGGGATGATGTCGTCGCGGATGGCGTGACGGGAGAGGCCGACCCGCAAATCCATGGCGTTGCGGGTGTTTCCTCCGGACGCTTGCAGGACTTGCACAATCGGTGCCTCGGATGATTCCGTACTCCCGTCCTGTCTGGACGGCACTGACAGATTCGGAAACAACAGTGAGTCGCATGGTTGAGGTCACCGTCGTTCTGAGAGACCCAGCATTGCACCGGAGGGACGGCAAACCCCTGCGATTCAGGCATGCCAGATGAACCATGGAACAGAGACTCAGCATCATCACCCTGACAGTTGATAACCTGGCAAGGGCGCGGGCCTTCTATGAAGCGCTCGGCTGGCGCGCGGCAAGCGAGACGGCGGCCAACGAAATCGTCTGCTTCACTCTCAACGGGATCGGTCTTGCCCTCTATCCGCGTCACCGGTTCCGTGAGGAGATGGAGCTCGGTGATCTCTCATGTGAAGCGAATGGTGGCGTCGTGCTTGCCTTCAACGTGCGGTCCCGCGATGCAGTGGCAGAGGTTCTCGACGAGGCCGTCGAGGCAGGAGGCACGCTCATGAAGGCGGCGGCGGATGTCTTCTGGGGCGGCCATTCCGGATACTTCCGCGACCCCGATGGGCACATCTGGGAAGTGGCATGGAATCCCTTCTCACCACTGGACGAATCCGGTAACTTCTCCTGGTCCTCCACTTGAGGAGCCTTGGTTTCGTGCTCAAGCCCGACGACTGCATCAACGCGACCTGCCCTTGGTCGGGAGATCCGGTCGCCGCCGACTCACTCATTGAATTCAATGGCGATGTCGTCGGCTTCTGCAATCCCGGTTGCCGCGACAAGTTTGCCGCCGCACTCGATCACTTTGCAGGTGCACGCGAGGCGAAGACCACCGGTCAGCCTGATCGGTGGAGTCTTACCGGATGAGGCAGGTCAGCTGGTGGCGGAGGCCATTCGGGTGCGCCAGGCAAACTGGTGGAATGTTGCCGGGTGCAAGTCCCGGCACGAAGAGAGGCTAACCACCGCTTTCTCCGTGAACCATGCGTCGTGCGTCGTGAGGCGTAAGGCGAAGCGTTGGCGAGCGGCAGGCGTGGGCCGGGTTATTGAGGCCCGAGATACTGTGAAACCGGAGTGCCGAGGTCGTCCAATGGGCCGAAGGCAACACCCTGTGTGCCGCGTTGGTGAGGCGAGCAGGGGCTCCGCGGGGTCCGAGAACCATGGCACGCGCCGAAGCAGTCCACCGGGACCTGGGAGGTCTTTCAATTGTCCCTCTGTCGTGGAGGGGCCGCAGAGGAAAGGAACTAACCCGGATTTGTCACCAAGTTTCCTATTGATGGGGATGGGGTTTGTGATATATGAATAAGACCAATGAGTTACACGCACCAAGGAGCCCATCCACATGGCGACACAGTGTTCAGCACAACAACTGGAGTTTGAAGGTCTCGGACGGCGGCAGATTGTGGCCAATTTCGATGGTGGCCGCATGACCTCCGACGGTGGTGCGCTTCTGTTGCGGGAAGCAGACAGGCTTTTCAACGTGACGGAGCGTGTTGCTGACGCTTTTGTTGATTATCGTGATCCCAGTCGCATTGAACACGATGTGACGACACTGGTGGCGCAGCGCATCATCGCTTTGGCTCCGGGTTACGAGGATCTCAACGATCATGACCGTCTGCGTGACGACCCTGCTCTGGCCCTGGCTTGCGGGATCGACGATGTGGAGGGAGCGAGACGGGTTCGCGAGCGGGACCGTGGACATGTGCTGGCGGCCTCGAGCACGCTGAACCGCCTGGAACTCGGCGATCCGAATGAGGCGAGCCTGGACCGCTACAAGAAGATCGTGGCCGATCACGAAGCACTGGACCGTCTTCTTGTGGACCTGTTTCTGGAGAGCCATGCGGCACCGCCCGAGGAGATTGTTCTGGATCTTGATGCCACCGACGATCCGGTGCATGGCGACCAGGAGGGCAAGTACTTCCACGGCTATTACGACCACCATTGCTTCCTGCCGCTCTTCGTCGTCTGCGGCGAGCACATCCTGCGCTGCCGTTTGCGGACGGCCGACCATGGCGCGGCGGATGGCTCGGTGGATGAGCTGTCACGGATCGTTGAGCAGATCCGCGGCACGTGGCCCCGGACACGGATCGTGGTGCGGGGGGATTGTGACTTCGGCACGGACGACATCATGGTCTGGTGCGAGGACCATGGTGTCGACTATGTCTTTGGATATGGTCAGAATCCTCGCTTGAACAGCATGGTCACGAAGGCACTCAACAAGTCGAGGCGGCGTTGTCTGGTGTCCGGCAAGCCATCCAGACGGTATCGGGATCTGCGGTATCGCACGCAGAAGTCATGGTCCCGCGAGCGGCGAGTGGTGGCCAAGGCGGAATGGCTACCGGGACCGCGCGGCAAGAACGCTCGTTATGTCGTGACGACCATCCCCAGGAAGGAGGTCGGCGCTCGGGAACTCTATGAGCAGTTGTACTGTGCTCGGGGAGACATGGAGAACCGGATCAAGGCTCGACCGCGACCATCTGGTTGCGATGCTCGGGAAACGGATCGGGGACAAGCGGGTCATCCGGCTGATCATCAAGTGGCTGAACGCTGGCGTCATGGAAGGGACCGACTGGTCGGATACGGGCAAGGGGACACCGCAGGGGGCCATTGTCAGCCCCTGCCTGGCGAACGTGTTTCTGCACTACGTGCTCGATCTGTGGTTTCACAAGGCATGGCGTCCGAAGGTTCCGAACGGTGAAGCGATCATTGTCCGCTACGCGGACGATATTGTGGTCGGGTTCCAGCACAAGCGGGATGCGGAGACATACCTTCGCGACGTTCGGGAGAGGCTGGACCGCTTTGGTCTCACCCTTTACCCGGACAAGACCCGTCTCGTTGAGTTTGGCCGGTTTGCTAAGGCGAACCGGCGATCTCGCGGGACGGGCAGGCCGGAGACGTTCGACTTCCTGGGCTTCACGCACTTTTGCACGGAGACCCGGAGAGGACGCTTCAGGCTTGGTCGCAAGCCGGTCGCAAAACGGGTCGCAAGGACCCTGGCGCGCATCGAGGAGGTGCTTCGCAATCGACGGCATCACGATATATGGGAGGTCGGCATGTGGCTTGGGCGGGTCTGTCATGGCTGGTTCAACTACTTCGCCGTCCCGGGGTCGACCCGATGGCTGCGCACGTTCCGCCACAGGCTGCAACGCCTATGGCTGCGAGCGATCCGCCGCCGCTCCCAGCGCCACCGTTTTGACTGGAAGCGACTGGAGCGCATGACCGAGCTTCTTTGGCCGCGCGTCTCCATCCGCCACCCATGGCCGGACCAGCGGTTTACCGTCAAGCACCCGAGGTAGGAGCCGGATGGATTAACGTCCAAGTCCGGATCTGTGCGGGGGGTGCGCAGCAATGCGCATCCCTACCGCGACTGCGGGGGGACCGGGATAACCCGGTTCCCTACCGCGACAAATCGTCCGGAACTTCGGACTAGCGCACGGCGGTCGTCGCGTGGATCAGGTACTAGACCGGCCTTTTCGGCATCGGTTGCATCCGTCAGTCAGATCAGGGTCTCGACGACCTCGAGCTGACAGAAGAAAAAGCGCCTGCTCTCGAATTCTCTTCGATTAATCCAGCACTCCAACAATCACCGCTCACGCCCGAAGCACCGAGATGTCCCTCGTTCCGCCAATCCTTCACTCTTGCACGGATACGATTGGCCAGTGGTATCTCCACGAAAGTGCCCGGAGCGTAGAACGCCTCGAATCTTGAGAGGCCGTGACATATCCGGCTGATCTGCGCCCTCTGCAAGATCAAAAACCTTGACCCTCGACCGTAGGGCCAGGGCCGTGCCGGCTCTTCGTAGGGAGAGTTGACGATCAGCCGGTCGATCGTCGTTCTGCTCACTACTCGACCTCCGGTGGCGAAGTTTTTCCAGCTGGCGGATCAACGACGGAACGTCGTCGCTGACGATGTTCCAGACCACGGTCAGGTCAATCTCGAAATAGACATGTACAAACCGGTTCCTGAGTCCCACCATATCGGTCCATGGAATGTCAGGGTGTGCTTGTTTTTTTGTTCGCTTATGCGGGCCGCGGCTTCACCGACAATTTCCAGAGCCTTGAAGATCGCATTTTGGTGCAGATCGCTCTGCGCGAACCGCGCGAAGTCGAGATCTTGCGCGAAATGGATTGCCTTGCGCGCCGCGACGAGCATGTCGAGCAGGTAAGAGTCGTCATGCGCATAGATGACCTCGGCCGACTCTAGAATTGCCCTTCGTCGAATATGGTTGGGACTTCGTTCAACTGCAGGCAGGGTTACAACATCAACAGGCCTGCCAAACAACACTGACAGCTCTGCCGCCATGCTGAAAAACCGGATACCGGGCACGCCGTCAGGCTCGAATTCCACCATTACGTCTATGTCACTCCATCTGCCGAAGTCGTCGCTCAGCACCGAGCCGAACAGCGATAATCTGATGACACGCCAGCGCTTGCAAAAATCGGCAATAGCGACCGAAGACACCGTCAAGTGATGGGGAAGCAGGAGCCTGTCTCCAACATGCTCGACCGTCTTCCTGGAACACTCACTCACTACTCCAACTCCACAATTGTCGAGCTCTCGACAACTCGATTATTCACAATTGTGACGCCAGCCCGACCACGGTTGCCTGTGTCAAATGGGAGAGACTCTGTGCCGCGGTACGCCTCGAACAAACTGGCGTCGATCTCAGCCTCAATGGGTTTTGCAACGGGCGCTGGCACGGCTTCTACCGTGAACGGGCCAGTCACGCGCGCCCGCGAACGGTCGACAACAGGTTGATCGAACAGATGGGTCTTCCGGGCTGGTTCGCCGCAAGCGAGCGTTGCTGCTGAGACGGTTGAGATCGAACGACAGCGAATTCCACCGCCCACGCCCTCCTCGGGGGGTACTAGCGCGTCAAAGGCAGTCCGCGGCGCAGAGCGAACGCGATCCTCCGCCATGCCTTCCATGCCTGCCAGACCTGTAAGCGGACTAGCGAGATGTATGTCGGACGCATGCAAGGAGCGAAGGGAGATCATGAGAAACCCACTGATGGCACCGGAGTGGTAGTTGGCGCCCCTGGTTTGGCACGGTTGGCAACAGGGTCCTGGCGATGGTTGGTCGGCGCGTTCGATGAGATGGAACCATCGCAGATGGCTGTCGAGGTACTTGGTGGCGATGCCGCGCCGCTTGAGCAGGAAGTCCTCAATCTGGCCACGGCGGCTGTTGACCGTCTGAACGTGCATGGTGTTCCAGACTCGCTCGCCGCCAGAGGTGTTGATGCTTGCGTGAGGGATGTTGAGCGCCGCCGCGACGGGCGGACAGCAGCGGTTGGCGCCGGAGACCCGCAGGGTATCCGGGGCGAGCACCGGTCCCGGCACCGCTTTCACGCTGTCTGCGTTAAACCCCGTCAGGGTCTGGCCGAGGATCACACCGTGATTGCGAGCGGTGACCGGGACCGGCACCTGCTCGCACGAGAGGCCGCGCTTCCTGGCCTTGCCGCCACGCCGGCGCGGCTTGCGGTCGAGCTTCCGCTGCGCGTCCCGGCTCTCTGGAACGAAGGCCCCGTCTGCCTCGACGATCCCGGCAAGCCGCTCCGGCGTCTGCCTGACTGTTGTCGGGAAGCGGTGGCGCCAGCGATGCGCCGTGTTCGGTGCAATCCCGCAGCGCACGGTGCATCCTTGATCGTCTCGCCCTCGGCAAGCGAAGCGACGAGGGACAGCCAGCGCTCCCCTTGGTTCAGCCTCGACAACGCCGTGCCCGTGAGCGCGCCGAAGGTCCTTCTGCAGACCGCGCGCCTTGCCCCGAGACGCAGCCCCGCCAACGCCGCAGTGCGGGCAACGTCGCTCGCCACCCACTCCCGGCTCGATCGCTGCCAGCGTGTCCACACCCTCCGCCCGCTCCGAAAGCGTTGCCGCCACTGCCTTGCGCTGCGCTGCAGTCAACTCATCAACATGAAACAACCAGTCCCGAAGCCACTCGTGATCCACCTCTCTCAACTCCTGGAGTCGGTGTTGTGATCGACATCGTCGGACATGATGCACGGCGTCCCGCTGTCGTGGCAACAGGCAGGGATGCCGGACCTGGTGGCGCAGCGCCCCTCGCGGGGTATGGTGGGGTCCGGTGGGGAAGGATGTTGTCATGCCTGAAGCCTATGTCTGTGATGCGGTGCGAACACCCTTCGGACGTTATGGCGGTCAGTTGTCCAGTATCAGGACAGATGATCTGGCGGCGGTTCCGATACGCTCGCTCGTGAACCGCCATGCCACGGTGGACTGGTCCAGACTCGATGACGTGATCTACGGCAACGTCAATCAGGCCGGGGAGGACAACCGCAATGTCGCGCGCATGGCCGCCTTGCTCGCCGGTCTGCCCGTGGAGGTTCCCGGAATCACGGTCAACCGGCTGTGCGGCTCAGGTCTGGAGGCCGTCCTGCAGGCCGCCCGCCTCGTGAAACTCGGGGAGGCGCATCTCGTCGTCGCCGGTGGCGTGGAAAGCATGTCGCGTGCTCCGTTCGTCATGGCCAAGGCCGAAACGGGCTTTTCGCGCCATGCGGAGATCCATGACACGACCATCGGCTGGCGCTTCGTCAATCCGCGCATGCGGCAACTTCATGGCGTTGACCAGATGCCGGAGACAGCCGAGAACCTGGCTGAGGAACGGGGCATAACACGCGACGATCAGGACGCCCTTGCCCTGAGAAGCCAGCGGCGTGCAGCCGCGGCCATCAGGGATGGAAGGATCGACGAGGAGCTTGTTCCGGTCACGGTGCCGTCCGGCCGGACGACCGTCACGGTGACTGCCGACGAGCATCCGCGCGATACGTCACGCGAGAAGCTGGCGGGCCTGCGGGCGCCCTTCCGTGACAACGGAACCGTCACCGCCGGCAACGCCTCGGGCGTCAACGATGGCGCCTCGGCCCTCCTGGTGGCATCATCTGAAGCAGTCGAACGGTACGCTCTTGCTCCCCTTGCGCGCATCGTTGGTGGTGCGGTCGCAGGAGTGCCACCCCGGATCATGGGGATCGGGCCGGTCCATTCGACACGCAGGCTTCTCGAGAGGGAGAAACTCCGCCTTGCTGATGTCGACATCATCGAACTCAACGAGGCCTTCGCGGCCCAGGTGCTCGCCGTGACCCGTGAACTGGGGCTCGCCGATGACGCCGGGCATGTCAATCCCAATGGTGGCGCCATCGCCTTTGGCCATCCCCTGGGGGCATCGGGGGGCAGGCTGACGGCAACGGCCGCCTACGAAATGCGCCGCCAGGGGGCCAGATACGCGCTCGTCACCATGTGTATCGGCGTCGGACAGGGTGTGTCGGCACTCATTGAACGCGCCTGACGGCAGGGAGGTCGAAATCCGCGAATGATCGCGCTACTCCGCCGTTTTTTCGTCCTTCAGCAGGGCGGCGGACTCCGCCAGCGCCTTCTTGCGGGCACTGCAGGCGCATCCGGCCCGTTCGGCCCACGTGACGGGGTCGATGAAGGGGCCGGCCCAGATTCCCCGCTCCTGCGTTGCGGCCGCCAGTTCGCGCTCGGCATAGTCATCGCCCAGGGTCTCGTCGCGCACCGCCAGTCCGGCATCGATCATCTGCCCGGCGAGATCGACTCCATCAGCGGTGCAACGGGCCAGAGGCGTCGGCGAACCGCTGTCAGGGATTTCGACACAGACGACATTTCCGACGCTGACGAGTTCCTCAAGATGGAGGGCCGCTTCCCAGCCGCATGACCAGACACGGCCACTCTCGCCACAGGTCTGCGTGATGGTCGGCGCATGCACGCCGAAGAGATCGACCTCCTTCTCACCGAAACTCAAGGTGTCACCGTCCAGGACCATGGGATCGCCCGCGAGGTCGGCATGGGCCATGACTGGAACGCAGAGTGCCAGGGCGGACAGGAAGTGTTTCACGTCATGGATCCTTCATGCGGTCCACCATGCATTATGAGGGACCATCGGCAGTCTTCAAGAGCTCAGCCATGTGACAGTACGGCAACGATTTCCCGGTTGAGATCGAGAAATGCGATGTCCCTTCCGCAAGCGGCCGCAAGAGCCTCGGCCTGGGCGCGATAGGTCTGTGGCATGTTCTTCCTGGCGCCACCCAGCGATTGCACCGGATAGCTGACGACAATGGTGGGGATGGTGTCGAGGCGATGCATGAGTTCGACGGCAGACCCGGGTTCCAGGCGTTCGAGACAGGGCAGGGTCTTGAGCACCAGGGCAACATCGGCGTTGTCCGGCGGAATCCCGTCAAGGATATCATGCCAGAGACACCCCCCAGGCCGTTGCGTGATGGCCAGGAAGCGTCTGATGGCGTCAACCATGCGCCGATCGACCTCGATGGCCGTGTAGGAAACCGCCGGGTCAAGGCCTGAAAACGGCAGGGAGAACGCGTGTAGTCCGGCAGCCAGATCGAGGATGTGTCGTGGTATTCCACAATGTTTCCATATGGTTGCGTGGAATTCCTCCATGAAGCAAAGGCGTTCCGCGGTGGAATGGTGAAGCTTGAGGATGCGCCGGCACACGGCAGGTGTCTCGCCACCGGCCTCGAGAGCGTCAAGGTGGTGTCCCAGGGAATCGAGCTTCACGGCATAGGCGCCGAACACCTGATGGAGCTTGCGCTTGGCTGCCTTGAGAGCCGGTCCCGGCCTTGCGTGACGCGCCATGGCCCAGTCGGCGGTCCGCGCCAGAAGACCGGCGGAGAGGTACCGGTATCTCGAAGAGGCGGCGAGCCCCTCGATGACGTCTTGCCGGAAGTCGCTCACGCCCCGGCGTTCTGCCACGTGAAGCCGGCACATGCCATGCCGCCCCCTTCTTCGAGAATCGGACCGAGTTCAAGTGACGTCACCTTGACTGCAAGGTCCGGTGCGATGGACGAAAACAGCGACACGACACCGGCGAGACCCCGACGGAGGTCGGCGGTACCCGGAAACCATGTCCCGTAGAGCCGGTCGATGAGCGTGCAGGCCGTTGCGGGATCGATTCCCGGCAGGGCCCACACCTCCTCATCCGACCCGCCGCGGCGCAGGCCCACGAGAGGACCGAAGGCAGGGTCGACCTTCAGGAGAATGGTCGGCATCGCGCTCATGCGACTCTCTCGCGTGGATCGGGCAAGGCCAAGCGCGGCGGGGAAATCGTCGTCAAGGGCAGGGTGGCACGGAGCGGCCACCGGAGGCCGAGGGAGCGTGCGGTTCCGCCAGGCAAGCGCGTGCCGGATGGCAAGCAGCGATTCCCTGGTGCCGCAAAGGACGACAATGCCGTGCCTGCTCATGTCCCGGCCAGCCGTCATCAGGCCTGACATCGGAGTGTTGAGGATGGCCGAAACGGGTTTGCCGGTCTGACCGGATGCCGCGACGAGCGCCTTCGCGTAGCCGCGCTCGACACTGGGGTTCCACTGGAAATCACCACAGAACGTGACCATGGCGACACCGGGATCTTGTGACATGGCGAGAAAGTAGGCCTCGAAGTCATCCTCGTAGTTGTGGGCGGTGCCCCAGGCATCGAGGGGATTGACGGGCTCCAGGGCATGGTGGAGGTGAGGGCGGATACGCGCCTGCGTCTCGCTCGTGATGACGGCCAGGGGAACTTTGGTGTCTTCAGCCAGGTCGGTGAACATCTCCCTTTCGCCGCCCGAATCGAGAACGACGCCGATCCCGCCCCGAGCGAGCGGGCGTCGGTGGGAGAGCAGGGCGAGAAGATTCGCCATTTCATCCATGCTGCCGACGCGCATGACGCCGTAGTGATCGAAGACGGCCTGGTAGGCCTTGTCATTGCCGGTATCGGCATCGGAATGAACGCGAGCGAATTCGGCGGCGAGCCTGGTCCGGCCGACCTTCATGGCCACCACCGGGATGTCCTGCACGCGCGCCTTCTCCAGGGCCGCCGTGAAGGCCCGGGAGTCTCGCGCCTCCTCGATGAAGAGTGCGACGACCCTTGTCGTATCCATGTTGAGCGCATAGTCCATGTAGTCGGCCATGGTGCCGTTGATCTCCTGGCCGCAGGAGACGATCAGATTGCAGGCATAGCGGAAGTCGTTGATGCCGATTTCGCTGAACACGGTTCCCGAATGGGTGATGAAGGCGACGTTGCCCCCGTCACGCAACTTGGACGAGGCGTCGAAGATGGTGACGGGCAGCCGCCGCGAGAGATTGATGAACCCCATGCCGTTGCCGCCACAGACCGGGAGATCGGCGGCCCTTGCCTTGGTCTTCAGGCGGTCGAGAAGCCCTCTGTCGCTCTCCCCGGCAAGATAGCAGGTATCGAAGATGACGGCGCTTCCGGCGCCTGCGGCGATGGCATCGTCGAGCTGTCCTTCAAGGCGAATGCTGTTGACGCCGAGCATGGCAAGGTCGACAGGTTGCGGCAGGTCCGTGAGGGACTCATGGCACGGGAGACCGGCGACGTTCCGGTAACGCGGATTGATCGGGAAGATGTCGCCGTCAAACCCGGCGTTGATGAGGCCGTGCATCATCCCGTGACCGGCACTGCCTTCCCGCTGAGAAGCGCCGACCACGGCAATGGATCGGGGATTGAGCATGCGGTCGAGACGATGGTCCGTCATGTGTCGTTCACTCCCGGAGAAGGGGAAGGTCTTGCGCCACCATGGCGCCCGGTCGCAGTGTAGCGACGGTCGTTCCGTCCGGTAAGGAGTTGTCCATGGTCTATCCGATGTCCGCGAAGGCCCGGCAATGGCAGGAGGCCTTGCGCGCCCTTGTCGAGAATGAACTCCAGCCGCGGGAGGTCGAGGCCGAGATGAACGATGGCTTCATCGCCGATGAAGCCCATGCCGCAATTCTCCGGGCAACGGAGGAGATGGGTCTCCTCTATCCCTCCCTTCCGGACGAGAGTGGCGGTCGCCATCTGTCATGCTTCGAGATTGCCGTGATCCAGGAAGCCCTGGGCAGGGCCACCAACGGCCTGTGGGGCTGCTATCATGATCTGTCGCCGTTTCTCTGGCACACGGCGACCCCCTGGCAGATGGAGACCTTCATCCGGCCCCTGATCGAGGGACGCAAGCGGGTCGCCTATGCCATTACCGAACCCGGAACCGGCAGTGACGTCGGTGCCATCGAGGCAACCGCGCGGCGCGACGGCAACGGCTGGCTCCTCAACGGAACCAAGATGCATGTCACCGGAGCCAACCTCTCCGACTGGATCATCTTCCAGGCAAGGCTCGAGGATGGCCGCCACGCGCTGTTCTGGGTGGAAAAGGGAGCGTCCGGTGTCACCGTCCTGCGCACGCCGCGCTACATGCATCACTGCCGTGGCCATCACCTGGAGATGGAGTTCCGCGACGTCCACGTGCCTGCGGACAGTCTCATCGACGAAAAAGGTGACGGTCTTCAGTGGACATACGCCTGGTTTCGCCAGGAACGAATGAAGATTGCGGCACGCTGCTGCGGCGCCGCCAGCCGTCTCATCGACGAGGCACTCGCCTTTGCCAGGAACCGCGTTCAGTTTGGCCGGCCGATCTGGCACAACCAGGCGGTCCAGTTTCCCCTGGCTGACAGTCTGACCGAGCTTTGGGCAGGACGACTCATGACCTACGACGTGGCACAGGCCATGGACCGGGAAGACGACGTCAAGGTTCTCCATGGCAAGTGCGCCATGGCCAAGCTCTTCTGCTCGGAATTCGCGCACCGGACGGCCGATCGCGCCGTGCAGATCTTCGGTGGGCGCGGTTACATGCGCGAGAATGTAGCCGAGAGATTCTACCGGGAACTCAGGGTTGACCGGATCTGGGAAGGTACCAGCGAAATCCAGCGCGTGATCATTGCCGATGGCCTGCTGAAACGGGGCCAGGATGCTCTCACCGGTGCCGGCGAGAGCGCCGAAGCCCTGGCCTGGCGCAGCAGGTTGCGACCCTTCATCGATGCCGAGCGCCTGCCACTCGAGCAGGTTGCCGAGATGAATGACGGACAGATTCCAGATGACATCCGGGAGCGTCATCTCCGTACTGCCCGGGACATGGGCCTGTGGCTGCCTCAGGTGCCGAAGGAGGCCGGCGGCGGCGGGTTCACTGCCGGGGCCATGGCCGGTATCTGGGAAGAGGTCGGAAGGCTGACCAACGGCGTCGGCTTCTTCTTCCATGATGTCTCTCCCTTCCTGGTGCGCGCGGCGACACCGTCACAGATGGAAGCTTGGGTCCAGCCACTGCTCGAAGGCGCCACGAGCGAGTGCTACGCTGTCACCGAAGAAGGAGCGGGGAGCGATGTCGATGCCATCGAAACGACCGCTGTGCGTTCCGGAAACGGCTGGGTGCTGAACGGAACGAAGTGGCATGTCACCGGCTTCAACCGGGCCGGCATCGTCATCGTTCAGGCGCGCTTCGAGAATGGTCACCACGGGCTCTTCTATGTCGACAGCGATGCCAGGGGTGTCGAGGTCGTGCGCACGCCCGCCTACAGCCACACCTACCCCTCCCATCATCCGATCGTGCGATTCGATTCGGTCAGGGTGACCGCCGACGCACTGATCGATCCTGGAGGCGATGGCCGCACCGGGATCCATGAGTGGTTTCGCCAGGAACGCTTCGGTATCGCGGCGCGCTGCTGCGGGGCCGCCAGCCGCCTCATCGACGAAGCGCTCGCCTTTGCACTGGAGCGCATCCAGTTCGGCCGGCCGATCGTGGCCAACCAGGCGATATCGTTCATGCTGGCCGACAGCCTCGTGGAGCTGTGGGCTGGCCGCCTGATGGTTCACCGCCTCGCCGCGGTTATCGATGAGGGGGAGGACGTCAAGGTCCAGCACGCCATGTGCTCCATGGCGAAGCTCCATTGTTCGGAAATGGCCAATCGGGTCGCTGATCGGGCGGTGCAGATCTTCGGCGGTCGTGGCTATATGCGCGAGTACGCGGCAGAGAGGTTCTATCGGGAACTGCGCGTGGAGCGGATCTGGGAAGGAACCAGTGAAATCCAGCGCATGATCATCGCTCACAGCCTGGTCAGACGTGGCCAGGACGTTCTGATCGGCTGAACGGCATGATCGAAGCTCCATCCGTCATCGGCCACCGCGGCGTGGCGGCGAGGGCTCCGGAAAACACCCTGGGGGGACTGGCGCGTGCCGCCGAGGAAGGCCTGGAATGGGTTGAGTTCGATGTCCGTCTTGCCGGCGACGATGTCCCGGTGGTGCTGCATGATCGCAGTCTTCTTCGCACCACCGGTGTTGACCGGCTGATCGACGAGGTGCGCAGCACGGATCTCGGTGCCCTCGATGCCGGAAGCTGGTTTGATTCCGTGTGGTCGGGGGAACGGGTGCCGACCCTGGTTCAGGCGGTCGATGCCTGCATTGTCCTGGGCCTGACTCCCAATGTGGAAATCAAGGCCGACGGCGGTGGTCTCATGACGCTGGCGCGGCGGGCGACGGACATCATCCGCAGCCGGTGGCCTGCCGGACGGCAGCGCCCCCTGGTGTCGAGCTTCAGTCTCGCAGTTCTCTATCATGCCCGTCTCGCCGGGTATCGCTGGCCCCTCGCCCTGATCATGGGACACCGGTTGCGCCGTCTGTGGTCCTGGCACGCGGCCCTTCTCGGGTGCGCCGGCATTCACGTTGATCCGTCCCTGGCCACCCCGGAATTCGTCTCCCGTGCTCATCGCCGGGGTCGACGCGTTGCCGTCTACACGGTGAACGATGCCGACGAAGCGCAGACACTCATGAATTCCGGTGTCGATTCGATTATCAGTGACATGCCCGGTTTTCACCTGAGCGGAAGGGATGACGAACCATGAGCAAGACCTTCGATCTCGTTGTTGCCGGTGGCGAGGTGATGACCCCCGCCGGACGGCGCCAGGCGGATGTGGCCGTCACCGATGGCCGGATTGCCGCCATCGGTGATGTACCGTCGACTGCGGCCGGGACCTCGCTCGATGCACGTGGACTTGTGATCCTGCCAGGTATCATCGATACCCAGGTGCACTTTCGCGAGCCCGGACACGAGGAGAAGGAGGATCTTGCCAACGGATCACGTTCAGCCGTTGCCGGCGGTGTGGTCGCCGTCTTCGAAATGCCGAACACCGACCCGCCGACGACAACGCCTGCAGCCCTGGAGGACAAGCTCGAGAGAGCACGCGGCATGTGGTGCGATCACGCGTTCTTCGCCGGCGCCAGCGCTGACAATCACGACGGACTGGCCGAACTGGAACTCCATCCCGGTTGCTGTGGCGTCAAGATCTTCATGGGGAGTTCCACGGGCAGCCTGCTGGTTGCAGACGACGCCGCACTCGCATCCGTTCTGCAATCCGGCAGACGGCGCGTCGCCATCCACGCCGAGGACGAGTTCCGTCTGGCCGAACGCCGCCATCTGGCGGTCGAGGAGGGGCATCCGAGGGCGCACCCCGTCTGGCGGGATGTCGAGACGGCGCTGAAGGCCACACGGCGCATCGTGGCCCTGGCCCGCGATGCGGCGCGGCCGATCCATGTTCTTCACGTGACGACCGCCGAGGAGATTGCTTTTCTTGGCAGCGTCAGGGATGTCGCAACCGTCGAATTGCTGCCCCAGCATCTCACCCTCGCGGCCCCGGACTGCTACGAGCGCCTGGGTGGCTTCGCCCAGGTCAATCCGCCGATTCGTGATTCCCGTCACAGGGACGCCCTGTGGCACGGGATTGACCAGGGAATCGTCGATGTGGTGGGATCGGATCACGCGCCGCATACGGCCGAGCAGAAGCGGCGGCCCTATCCGGACACGCCGGGTGGCATGCCGGGTGTCGAGACGCTCCTGCCGCTCCTGCTGAACCACGTGTCCGAGGGGCGCCTGAGTCTCGAGCGCCTGGTCGACCTCCTGTGCTACGGACCCCAGAGAATCTACAACATCCGTGGCAAGGGCCGTATCGCCGTCGGATACGACGGGGACCTGACGCTCGTCGATCTGAAGGAAACGCGCACGATCTGCCATGCCGGGCAGCATGCCAGGTGTGGATGGACGGCCTACGACGGCATGAAGGTCACCGGTTGGCCGCAGGCCACCGTGATCCGCGGGCATGTGGCCATGCGCGACGGCGAGATCAGCGACACGCCAACGGGCCGGCCCGTCCGTTTCTGGGACACCTGAAAGGGGATCAGGGGCCGAGAATGTCCTCCTTGCGGCGGGCGACATAGTCGTTGAGGCCCTCGACGGTGCCCGGATCGATGGGTGGTGCCTCGTAGTCCTTCAGCATGCGCTTCCATAACCGGTGGGCCCTCTCGGCCGTCTCCACGGCCCCGGAGTCGCTCCAGTTCTCGAAGTTCCGCCAGTCCGACAGCAAGGGGCTGTAGAAGGCCGTCTCGTAGCGCTCCAGAGTGTGGCGAGCGCCGAAGTAGTGCCCTCCAGGTTGCACTTCGGCGATGGCATCGAATCCCAGACTGTCCTCGTCGACCCGGATCCCTTCGAGGTAGACGGCCATCATCTGCAGCATTTCCGCATCGATGACGAGTTTCTCGAAACTGCCGACGAGGCCGCCCTCGAGCCAGCCGGCGCCATGGAAGAGGAAATTGGCGTGGCCCATGATGGCGCCCCACAGGGACATCATGCTCTCGTAGGCAGCCTGGGCATCGGGAGCGTTCGAGGCATTGGTGTTGCTCGACCGGTAGGGTACGCAGTAGCGCCGTGTCAGCTGTCCGGTTGCCTGACAGGCGAGGGCATACTCCGGGGTGCCGAAGGCCGGGGCGCCGGTCTTCATGTCGACGTTGCTGGTGAAGCCGCCATAGAGACCGGGGGCCCCGGGCCTGACGATCTGGATCAGGGCCAGACCGAAGAGCGCTTCCGCGTTCTGCTGCACCAGGGCGCCCGCGACGGTCGCAGGGGCCATGGCGCCGCACAGGGTGAAGGGCGTCACCACCACCGGCTGGTTGGACCGGGCGAGGGTGATCAGTCCCTGGGCCATGGAGCCGTCAAGCTGGCGTGGCGAGTTGGTGTTGATGTTGCCGAGGACGCAGGGCGTTGTCTCGATGTCCTGCTCATCGAGGCCGAGGGCGATCTTGGCGAGTTCGATGCCGTCGCGCGCCCGCTCGCGGCCCAGGAGGTTCACCGGGACGGCCTTGTCGCCATACAGGTATCCTGCCAGACCATGATCGAGATGGCGCGTCTCGGCAGGCAAATCGAGAGAGGCAAAGGCGCCTACGCCCATCATGTGGATGACGTCGAACATCTGTTCGAGCTTCACGAAGTCGCAGAACTCCGCGTAGGTCCCGGCGCGCCGTCCCTTCTCGAGGTTGCTGGTGAAGGCAGGTCCGCCAACCGGCGTGAAGTTGATGGCGTTGCCGCCCACCTCGATGTTGCGCGCCGGGTTGCGCGCATGGAGGGTGAAGACGGGCGGCGTGGTGGCGATGGCCTGCTCCACCAGGCCAGGCTCCATGAAGACCATCTCCGCGGTCTCGTCCACGCGCGCCCCGGCGTTCCTGAGAAGACTGCGGGTCTCGCCGTCGAGCACCTTCATGCCGAGTTCGTCGAGAACCCTGAGCGAGGTCCGGTGAATGACCTCGACCTCGTCGTCACAGAGAGGCGAGATGGGCGGAAAGGGATTGCGCACCTGGCGCCATGGGAGGAGGTGGAGCGCCTTGCGCTCGCTGCCGAGACCGGCGCGACTCCTGCGTCGACGGGCCATCGCCTTCTCCTTCCTCCACACGTGCGGCGATTGTACCCCAGGTCGCTCTGAAGCGATCGCACTTTTGCGATTGACACTCCCTTTGATCGTCCGTTCCATGACAATCATGTGACGGGGACAGCAAGCCGATGCTCCGACCTTCTCCAGACAGTCAGTACCTTGCCCGCAACACCCCGGGGATTGCCCAGCACGATGCCGAGCCCCAGATCGATGTTCCGGGGATGCGCCGCTACCGTCTCGGCAGGGTCCAGGAGATGCTGAAGGAACGCTCTCTCGCAGGCGTGCTTCTCTATGACCCCATCAATGTTCGCTACGCCAACGGCTCCAGCAACATGCAGGTCTGGATCCTGCACAATCAGCACCGGTACTGCTGGGTCCCGGCCGAAGGAGGAACCGTTCTCTTCGACTATCCTCCGGCCGTTCACCTGTCTGAACACCTCGAGACCATCCGCGAGGTCCGTCCCGCGCGCACCTGGACCTACTTCGGCGCCGGCGACACCTACCAGGAAAGGGTCCGCCTGTGGGCGGATGAACTGGTCGATGTCATCCGCGAGACCTCGGGAGGCGACCTCACTCTGGCCGCCGACCATCTCGATCCCTCCGGTGCCCGGGCGCTGGAGGAGAGAGGCTGCACCATCGCCAACGGTCAGGAAGTCATGGAGCGCGCCCGGTCCATCAAGTCCGACGACGAAATCCAGGCGATGCTTGTCTCCATCTCCGTGTGCGAGTCGGGGATGGCGAGGATGCATGAGAACCTGCGCGCCGGGATCACGGAGAACCAGCTGTGGTCGCATCTCCACCAGGTGAACATCGCCATGGGCGGCGAATGGATCGAGACCCGACTTCTGGCTTCCGGCGGCCGGACCAATCCGTGGTTCAGGGAATGCAGCGATCGCATCATCCGGGCCGGCGAGCTGGTGGCCTTCGACACGGATCTCATCGGACCCTTCGGCTACTGTTCCGATATCTCGCGCACCTGGTTCTGCGGTCCCGGCAAGCCGACGGAGGAGCAGAGGCGGCTCTATGCCTATGCCCATGAGCAGATCGAGACCAACATCCAGGAAATGCGCCCCGGCCGGACCTTCCGGGATGTTGCCGAGTCATCCTGGCGTGTTCCCAACGAATTCATGGCGCGACGATACGGTTCCATGGCGCACGGCGTCGGCATGGCCGACGAGTGGCCGGGCCTGACGTTTTCCGACAAGGCCGACCTGGCCATGCCCGGTGTTCTCGAGGAGAACATGACCATCTGCGTCGAAAGCTATATCGGCGCCGAGGACGGCAACGAGGGTGTCAAGCTCGAAGAGCAGATCCTTGTGACCCGGTCAGGTCCCCAGCGTCTCTCGACATACCCGTTCGATGAGGCGCTGCTTGGATGATGGGCATGTGACATGAACGACGCCATACGCCTGGCACGCAACACTCCGGGCATTGCCCAGCACGACGCCGAACCGCAGATCGACATTCGCCGCATGCGCGCCTGGCGCCTGGAGCGGATCCAGGGTGAGCTTCACCGCCTCGATCTGGGTGGCATCATTCTCTACGACCCGGTCAACATCCGCTATGCCACCGGTTCCAGCAACATGCAGGTGTGGTTCACCCACAACCCGATCCGCTACTGCTTCGTTCCAGCCCAAGGCAAGGCCGTCCTCTTCGATTACGAGAAGTCGATGCATCTCTACCGGCACCTGGAGACCATCGGCGAGATCAGACCGGCTCTGGGCTTCATCTACATGGTGGCTTCGGAGAACATCGAGGCGCGGGTCAGGGCCTGGGCCCGGGATATCGATTCCGTGATGCGCGCCCATGGAGCCGGCCGGCGCATCGCCGCCGACCGGCTCGACTTCGAGGGCGCCGGCGCCCTCCAGGAGATGGGCTACGAGATCGCCAGCGGGACACGCGTGACGGAACGCGCCAGGGTGATCAAGTCCCGGGACGAGATCGAGGCCATGCTGGTTTCCATCTCCGTGTGCGAGGCGGCCATGGCAAGGATGCGCGGTGAACTCCGCGCCGGCATCAGCGAGACGGCTCTGTGGTCGATTCTCCACCAGGTGAACATCGAACTCGGCGGCGAGTGGATAGAGACCCGACTTCTCGCATCCGGAGGCAGGACCAATCCCTGGTTCCGCGAGGCCTCGAGTCGGGTGATCCGTGCTGGCGAACTCATCGGTCTCGACACCGATCTTGTCGGCCCCTTCGGCTATTGCGCGGATATCAGCCGCACCTGGTTCTGCGGTCCGGGACGACCGACGGACGAGCAGCGCCGGCTCTACGCGCTTGCCTTCGAGCAGGTCCAGTTCAACATCGGCATTCTCGAACCGGGCATGAGTTTTGTCGAAGCCGCCGAAAGATCGTGGCCGGTTCCGCGTGAATTCCGTGCCCGCAGGTATGGCATCGCCGCCCACGGAGTCGGCCTTGTCGACGAGTATCCCTCGATCTCCTTCGCGGACACGCCGCAGCGTTCCTCGACCGGCGTCATCGAGCCCGGCATGACACTGTGTGTCGAGAGCTACATTGGCGCCGAAGACGGTCTTGAGGGTGTCAAGCTCGAGGAACAGGTTCTCGTCACCGACACTGGCGTTCAGCGCCTGTCGACCTTCCCCTATGAGGACGCCTTGCTGGCGTAGCGTCGCCCCCCATCGGCGGTCAGCGCCATGGTGCCCTGTTCAAGACGAATGCCGACGAGCAGGCGAGAACGACTCCGGTGGCCTCTCGCCGGCCGGCGGGCACGACGGTCAGGATCCCGGTACTGGCGATTCCAGCCATCACCGCGATCCGGGGGACAATTCCCACCCTGGCCGTGTCAGGGCGCTGACAGGCATGGAACTGCGTGAACATGATCGCCGTGAAAACACCGACGCAATCGGGAGGATCCATGCAGGGCGCTGAGGATCGATTCGTCCCATCAGGCCCGGTTGCCGGAACCAGGCGAGCGAGACAGCCGAGCCGACGAGAAGGAACGAAGGAGTGACTCGCTCGGGATCCATGCGAATCCTGTTGGGCCCTCCAGGCCCGGGAAAGTGTTCGGTCAATGGGTGACGATGATGAGGATGACGGTGGCACTCACGCACCGTCCCGGATCTCGCACGCATTCGCTCAGTTCCACTATGTCCCTATCACTGCGTGACCGAGCGCTTGTCGGCGCCACCAGATCGGAACCATCAATCCATCCTCAGACGTCCTGACTTCGGGAGTGTTGGCGATCAAGAAGTGTGAACCCTTGGTGGCCGTTCAGGTGGGCTTCTCGGGCAGTTCGTAGACCATGCGGAGTTCGGTTCCTGGAAAGCGTGTGCGGGTATCGTTGAGTTCCTGCAGCAGCCCTGCGATGGCGTCATCGCTGGCGTTGCATGCGGTTCCGAGGATGCGCACCCGGAGGATGCCCCGTTCGGGGTCGGGGAGGATGTCGGCGTCGGCCTGCAGGAGTGCGCGAAGGTGTCTTCGCGGTCGCTGTTTCTTGCCCTGCTCCCTGGCCACGGCCGCCATCATCCGGGTTTCGGCGCGGTAGGCGATCATGCGCAGGATGTCGAGCCAGTGCCTCTCCCGGGACGCCAGGGCATCGAGGGCTTGATCGTCTCTGAGATCCTTGACCCGGACATACTTCGGGGTTTCCTTGCGTTCTTGTTGCAGGGTCTTGATCCTGGCTTCGAGTGTCTCCTTCTCGGCCTGCAGTTGTCCGACTTTCCGGAGGATTGCGTTGGAGGGTTCGGGCTTGCGTTCCAGTTCGGCGATCCGGTTGCGGAGCGTGCCGAGTGCCTGCCGGCGGCGGCGCAGCTCGCGGTCCCTGTTGCGCCAGTCCGGGTTGATGACCTGTGCGTCCGGATCCTGGGGGACCAGACTGTGCACCGGCAGGGAGTCGAGGTGGAATTCTTCCCGAGCGTACTTGAAGAAGTTCTCCTGGGACCATCGCGAGAACAGGGCACTCGCGACCCGGGCCCGCGACAGGCGGAAGTCCGTGGTGATCAGGGCGATCTGGCGGCCGTCGTTCAGCCGACGGCGGATCTGCCGGACCTCGGGACCGTCGTGCAGGCGGATGCGCTTCTCGGCCAGCCAGATGTTGCTCGTGCGGTCGCCTCCGGGGCCGTGAATCGGCACCGTCTCGAGGGAGAACTCCTCTTCCGGCCAGTCCTTGTCCTTGAAATTCTTGTGCCAGGTGATCACCGCGATCCCGCGCCGGGCGAGACGACGGAACAGGGCCGGACTCCAGCCCTCCCGGTCGAAGACCAGCGTCAGGGCCGGCACGGCCATGTCGGCAGTGGTGAGATCCGGTGCATCCGGCCCCGCCACGCCCAACTCCTCCAGCGCCGGCAGAACATCCCGTTCCAGGGCGCGGGTCAGGGTGGGATCGAGGTTCTTATGCAAGCACAGCAGCGGCCGGCCGCCAAGCGCATGGACCCAGTAGCTGACCGAAGCCGGCAGGCAGAGCTTCTGACGAGACACGAAGTGCTTCGGCTTAACCCCCTTGCGGCCGGTATACACTTTCACGTGACCGTCGACCGACAGCGTCGCGGTCGCCTCCGGGTCCTCCGCGCACCAGTCCCTCGCCAGAGCGCCCTGCCTGCCACGCCGTGAGCCGTTCCGCATCCGCCGCCAGTGCGCGAACCTTGCTCCGCAGCGTCTTGACCTCCGGACAGCGGTCCAGACCCAGGATGGCGCCCCATTCCCCCGGGGACTGGTAGCGTAGCGCCTCCGCGTTCCGCACCCGGGCCAGCAGGAGAAAGGCCTGCAGCAACAGGATGCTCGTCACCCCGTAGTACCCCTTCGGCAATGACAGGAACGCGGGCGCGTGCTTCAGCAGCCCCTCCCGGAGAAGCGCCGGCAGCGCCGCGAGCACGCCGCCGTGCGCCACCGCCGACAGGGCCTCGGCAAACCGGGGCTGCGCCTTGGGCAACTTTCCGACTGCGGCCGCGACCCGCCCCATGCCGTCCCGCGCGCCGCGACCCATCGGC
This sequence comes from Alphaproteobacteria bacterium, assembly GCA_964291265.2. Classification (GTDB taxonomy): domain Bacteria; phylum Pseudomonadota; class Alphaproteobacteria; order SP197; family SP197; genus SP197. The sequence goes on along the minus strand of OZ219747.1, from coordinate 3,547,679 downwards.
GCCGAACGGTCCCGATCGTCGCGGGCGGCGCGGTCGAGCGGACGCGGCGCCGGGGATCCGCAGACCTCGGTGTCGCAGGCCGGCATGGACGCTTCTTGCGGCCCATCGGGCTTCTCCGATGCATCCGGGCCGGACCCGGCAGTCGCGGCCTCCGGCCGCGCCGCGCCGATCGAACCCTTCCGGCGATGGTAGTTCAGGGTCGCGGCGTTCACGCCGAGTTCGCGGGCCGCCGCCGACACGCTCTTGCCCTCGGCCAGCAGACGGTCCGCTTCCTCGCGGATCTCCTGCGTGATCACCACGCGGCCACTCCCACCCGGACGGACACCGGACACGCCGGAGCCTCCAACCGCTCCCGCGAAAGGCAGATGACCCTTCCGGCGGTGGGCCTGCAACATCTCCTTCGACATCCCCAGAGCACGGGCCACCGCCGCATCGCTCCTCCCCTCGGCCAGGAGACCGAGAGCCTGCTCCTTCGTCGCGGCCGAGAGCGCCGGGACCTCGCGGCACGGACGAAGTCCGCGAGCGGCAGCACCGTCCCCCGAACCCGCGGGCGCAAGATGGCCGCGCCGGCGGTTGTAGTTCAGCGTCTCCTTCGACAGCCCCAGTTCCCGCGCCACCGCCGCACCGCTCATCCCCTCGGCCAGCAGACGCGTCGCACGCTCCTTCATCTCCCCCGTGATCGCGCTCACCCCGCGTACCGGACAGAACTGCAGGAAGCCGGCCTCGCCCTCATCGCGCAATCGGTTCACCGCCCGCTGCAGGGTCGTGCGAGAGAGACCGAAGGCCATCCGGATGTCCGCTCGGCGCACCCCGCTCTCGGCCAGGCGGGCCGCCCGCAGGAGCCAGGCGCCGCGATCGTCCACATCGTGAAAGTCGTAGGGTTCGAGGTTCGAAAAATAGACCACCTGACCGCGTTCGTTCTCGGCGAACGAGAAGCAGGAATGTCCGATCGGAACCGCCTCGGGAGGGGACAGGGGAAGCGTGTCCATGGGCCACCTGGAGAAAGAAAGTGGGGTTGCGTACCTTGCTCGACAGCAGATTCACTTGTTAAGCCCGCCAAACCCTGAAAACCCTTGGTTTCCCTGTGGAAAAGGGCTCCGTCAGACCCAAGACGGCTTTCCGAAGTCAGGACGTCTGATCCTCTGTGAGGGCTCGGCGAAATCAGACCTGGGCAGCTACCGTCAAGCTATGTATTGGAAGTCGAAATAGTCTTCCGTCAACTCGGAGGCGCTTACGCCTTCAAGCGTAATGCTCCATTGGTCTGTCGGGCCGGTGATGACTGCACCGGTTTCGCTGTCTTCAATGGTCAGGTCCGAGTAGGTCAGTTTTTCGCCGGAGCGACTGAAATAAATCTTGTCATTGCCTTTGCCGAAGTCCTTAACGATATCGTGGCCGCTCTTGTATTTGAACACAAAATTGTCATTGCCAGAGTCGCCATAGAGCGTGTCGTTGCCGGCGTCGCCGTAGAGTTCGTCGTTGTCTTTGCCGCCATAGAGCGTGTCGTTGCCTTTACCGGCCCATAGCGTGTCGTTGCCCTTGCTTCCTCGGAGAGTGTCGTTCCCGTCTCCACCGGAGAGGAAGTCGTCTCCCGTGAGTCCATATAGCAGGTCGTCGCCTTGCATACCGAAAAGATGGTCATCACCTCTGCCGCCGCGGATTTGGTCGTTTCCAGCATAACCATAGAGCCAGTCGACACCGCTACCGCCGAACAGCCGGTCGTTGCCGACGTGAGCGTAAATTTTGTCGTCGCCGTCGCCTCCGATCAGAGTGTCGTCGTCGTTGCCGCCGTTCAGCGTGTCGTTGCCGGCGCCGCCGTGAAGCCTGTTGTTGCCGGCACCGCCGTCCAGCGTGTCGTTGCCGCTGCCGCCGCGGATTTGGTCGTCTCCAGCATAACCATAGAGCCGGTCGTCGCCTTTCCCGCCGTGAAGCCTGTCGTTGCCGCCGTGGGCGTAAATCGTGTCGTCGCCGGCGCCGCCGAACAGAGTATCGTCACCGTCGCCGCCGGACAGAGTGTCGTCGCCCCTGCCGCCTTGGATTTGGTCGTCTCCAGCATAACCATAGAGCCAGTCGTCGCCTTTCCCACCGTGAAGCCTGTCGTTGCCGCCGTGGGCGAAAATGATGTCGTCGCCACGGTAACCGTGGAGCCAGTCGTCGCCCTGGGTTGCATGGCCGCTACTAAGGGAAAGCTCTTCGTTTCTTTCAGGGTGGCGCCCCCCAGTATGATCGCGACCCGCGAGTTCAGTAATCGGTCTGCCAGGCCATCTTGTCGTCGTCATCGTTCATTCTCCGTGTCTGGTTGTAGCACTGTAGGCATCGTCGTCCTTTTGACGCCGCGCATGCGGGGGTCGAAGTTGTTTGTCATCGTTGAGTCTCATTAGGTTTCCAAAAGTCGGTCAGGGGGATGCCGACGGCCGGGTGCGCCAGAGGTCCGGCGGACGACGGCAATGCCGGAGACCTGCCCGACGCCGAGATACGGCGGGAGTGGGACAAGTCTTGTCGAGCGGACGCGGCGGGTGGAAGACGGGCCGGGGAGAGCGCACGAGGTCGCAGGCGAAGCGGCACGTCCGGGCCGCATGCGGCCAAATAGGATAGACAGAACGCCGACGCTGCCGGCAGCCGAAGCTCAGTCAGGAAGCGCCGTGCTACCCGCCCGCATTCGTAAGGCCGATACAGTAAAGGGCGCGTGGCGCGTGGCGCGTGGCGCGTGGCGCGTGGCGCGTGGCGCGTGGCGCGTGGCGCGTGGCGCGGATTTTACTGCATGATCAAGACGGGATGTCAAGTCAAAATACGCCCGTAGCAGTATAAGCACCTGAACTATAGGCCGGTGCACGGCCATCATGCAACACATAGTTTTCCGGTAAGCGTTCGGTCAAGAGATGATGATGAAAATGACAGTGGCGACTACGCATGGCCCCGGGACTCGCCTGCATTCGCTCAGTGCTGTCATCGCCCCAATCACCGGTCGGGTAGGCCACTGGCGCGCGCATCCGTAGGCAGAGGCTTTGTCCGTCACCGCTCTTTCGATTGCGCGTGACCGAACGCTTACAGGCCCGGAACTCGCCGGCGGCAACGGCCATCCGGTGCCTGGCGGCCTTGCGGGGGAGGGTCAAGCCGGCGTCGGGCAGCAGGACGAGGACCCCGGCAAGGCCTGGAATCATCGCCTGGATCCGGGCCGGGGTGAGCCGCTTGCCTGGGAGGCCGGATTTCGTGCGCCGTGCTCCGGGCCGGCGACACGTCGAGGAGAATGAGTGCATGCGACACCTCGGTGAGGAGCAGACAACCGGCATGGAGTGCGAAGGCGCCACCGGTGAAGAGTGTCGTGCCGGCGCGACGGACCCGATGCCTCGCTCCGCGCCCGAAGGAGCACGGCCACCGGCGCCATGATCGGCGCCGTCATGGCAATCCGGCCGGTCGCTTCCATGGCGCCAGGGACGACCGCAGCCATGGCGGGGAGGGGGGTCGTCAGAAGAACGGACAAGCCGGGCGGCGCACGGTCAATCCGCGCCAAGGCATCGGGGACGTGACAATCGCCGGAACCGAACCTAGTCTCCGCCTCGAGTTGTCTGTCAATCTCCATGGAGGACCTCATGACCCGTTGGGACAAGTCCAGGCTGCCGAGCCGTCACGTATCGGTCGGCCCCAAGAGCGCACCGCATCGCGCCTTCTACTATGCCATGGGCATGAGCGATGCCGAGGTGGAGCAGCCTTTCGTCGGCGTGGCGACCACCTGGAACGAGGCAGCCCCCTGCAACATTACCCTGATGCGTCAGGCCCAGGCCGCCAAGAAGGGCGTGAAGGCCGGTGGCGGCACGCCCCGCGAGTTCACCACCATCACCGTGACCGACGGCATTGCGATGGGCCATGCCGGAATGAAGTCATCGCTGGTCAGCCGCGAGGTGATTGCAGACTCCGTGGAGCTCACCATGCGCGGCCATTGCTATGACGGTCTTGTCGGACTTGCCGGCTGCGACAAGTCGCTGCCGGGCATGATGATGGCCATGGTGAGACTGAACGTCCCGTCAGTCTTCATGTACGGTGGCTCGATACTGCCCGGGCGCTACCGCAACCGGGACGTCACCATCATCGATGTCTTCGAGGGTGTCGGAGCCCATGCCTCCGGCGGCATGAGCGATGACGAACTCGATGTACTCGAACATGCCGCCTGCCCATCAGGCGGATCGTGCGGTGGCCAGTTCACCGCCAATACCATGGCCACCGTATCCGAAGCGATCGGCCTGGCTCTTCCCAATTCAGCCATGACACCGGCGCCCTTCGACAGCCGCGACATGTTCGCCGAAGCTTCCGGTCAGGCGGTCATGCGCCTCGTTGCCGACAATATCCGGCCACGTGACATCGTCACCCGCAAGGCGCTCGAGAATGCCGCCGTGGTGGTTGCCGCAACAGGCGGTTCCACCAATGCCGGACTGCATCTGCCGGCCATCGCCCACGAGGCGGGCATCGACTTCACCCTCGAGGATGTCTGCGATGTCTTTCGCCGCACCCCCTACATCGCCGACCTCAAGCCCGGTGGCCGCTACGTGGCGAAGGATCTCTACGGAATCGGAGGCATTCCGGTCCTGATCAGGACCCTTCTCGACGGAGGATTCCTGCACGGCGATACGCTCACCGTGACCGGAAGGACGCTCGCCGAAAATCATGCCGACGTCGTCTTCCCCGAGGACCAGGACGTGGTTCGGCCCGTGACCAATCCGTTGTCGAACACCGGTGGCGTGGTCGGTCTCAAGGGCAATCTTGCACCCGAAGGCGCCATCGTGAAGATCGCCGGCCTCGCTCGCCTTCAGTTCCGCGGCCCGGCGCGCTGCTTTGACACCGAGGAAGCCTGCCTCGATGCCGTTCTCGCCGGCGCCTTCGATGAGGGAGATGTCCTGATCATCCGCTACGAAGGACCAAGGGGCGGTCCGGGGATGCGCGAGATGCTGGCCACCACCAGCGCACTCTATGGTCAGGGAATGGGTGAAAGGGTCGCCCTCATCACCGATGGCCGGTTCTCCGGAGCGACCCGCGGATTCTGCATCGGTCATGTGGGACCGGAGGCGGGAGCGGGCGGACCCATCGGTTTGCTCAGGGACGGCGACATGATCGCCATCGATGCAGCGGCGGGCACACTCGATGTCGAACTCGACGCGGCAGAGCTCGAAGCCCGTCGCAAGGCGTGGAAGCCCAGGACCACCGATTACAATTCGGGCGTCATCTGGAAGTACGCACAGACTGTCGGACCGGCCCGCCTTGGCGCCGTCTCGCACCCGGGCGGCGGAGGTGAAACCCACGTCTTCGCCGATCTGTGATACGTGTCCGACTGATGACGACGGCCCCGGTCAATCGAGCGGGGACGGGGAAGAATCGCTGGTGGCCGGCGTCGTGTCGAAGGGCAGGCGCACGGTGAACTCGGTGTAGGAATCGGGTTCGGAGTCGACCGTGATGGTGCCGCCGTGCTGGCGAATGATGTCGTTCGACATGGACAGTCCGAGCCCGGTCCCCTGATCCGTCGGCTTGGTCGTGAAGAAGGGGTTGAAGATCTTGTCGATGACGTCGTCGGGGATGCCGGTGCCGTTGTCGCGTATGGAGATCTCGATGCCGTCCGCCATCTTCCTGGTGCTGATCCGGATGACCGGGTCGAAACGGGCCCGCGGGTCTGCCTCGCGCATCCTGCGCCGACGGTCATCGGCCGCATAGCATGCGTTGCCGATCAGATTGAGAAAGACGCGGCCGATATCCTGGGGAATGATGTTCATCTCCGGGACCTCGGGATCAAGGTCGAAGACGAGTTCCGCCTGGAAGTTGGTATCCGTGGCCCGGGCGCTGTGATAGGCGAGACGGGCATGTTCGTCGACAAGAGGGTTGATGGCGGCCGGCTGGCGCTCGCCCGATCCGCGGCCCATCATCAGCATGCTCTGGACGATGCTGTCGGCGCGCGTGCCGTGCTGGCGGATGAGTCGCGTGTTCTCGACCAGATCGTCGACAATCTCCCGGACGAGATCACGGCGTTCCTTCGTCTCTTCGCTTTCCTCGATGCCGGCAAGCAGGGCCTCGATCTCCTCCACCATCTCCTCGAGGAGCTCTGTCGAGCCTTCGGCGAAATTCTTGATGAAGTTGAGGGGATTGCGGATCTCGTGGGCGACACCGGCGGTGAGTTCACCGAGAGCTGCGAGTTTCTCGCGCATGACGATCTGGTCCTGGGCCTTCTCGAGATCGTTGAGGGCCGTCTCGATGAGCTCGTTCTTGGCCTTCAGTTCGTCGGCCATCCTCTCGACAAGATTGAGTCTCTGGACCTCGAGGGCATGTTGTCGGAAGACTTCCAGCGCCGAGGACATCTCCGCGATTTCGTCGTTGCCACCGACCTCGATCTCCTTCTCCAGGTCACCTTTCGCCATCACCCGCATGCGGTCCGACAACAGTGACAACCGCCGAATGAGGCCGCGTCCGACATAGAGCCAGGAGATCAGAACGGCCCCCACGATACTGGCCAGGCTGATGCCGATCAGGAGATTGCGCCCGGTCAGGATGGCATCCTCGGAAGCCAGGGTCGCTTCGATGGCGGCGTCTTCGGCCACGCTGACCAGCTTCTCGACATTGTTGACCAGGTTGAGCGCCAGCGACTGGTTCAGCTCCAGGATTTCCTGGAGTTCGGCTTCGGCTTCGAGCTCCCGCTCGCGGATGTCGAAACCGCTGCCCTCGCCGCTGCCAAGCCTGTCCATCTCGATGAAGAGCTGCTCGAGCTGTTGCCTCTCTTCACCGCCGGGAAGGGTGTTGACGTTGTTGTGAATCCCCCTTCTGACAGCCTCGAACCGTTCCCTGAGCGGTTCGAGGAGCGTGATGCTGGACGTGTTGAAGACCGTCGCCAGGATTTCGAACGCTACCGTCGTGCCGGAATGGACTTCCGAGAGGGTTCGGTAACGCAGGATCTCGCGGTCGGCGAAGACGTGGGTTCGAGCCACCGGGACTTCGCCGAGAACCCGGTAGCCGGTCATGGCATAGAACAGCTGATCGTCGATGGCGGGAACAAGAAAGTGATTGAATTCCCTGGAGAGCGCCGCCATCCGGTCCCTGAGACCCTGGCGTGATGCCTCGATGGCGAAGAGGTTCCACATCAGGTCTTCGATGTCGACGATGGTGCTGACCAGAGCACGTCCCTGGCTGCGGATGGGCTGGAAGTGCGCCTCGTCGCCGCCGAGTTCCTCGAGCACCTGCAATTGTCTGGCGAACTGCTCGCGATTCTGCTGGATCTCGAAACCTGCGTAGGTAAGATCAAGCTGGGTGCTGGCCGAGGCGAGCTTTGGCGCCGCCGCCGCCAAGGCGCCGCTCTGCTGGGCAATGCCGAAGGCAGCGGCGATGGCCGGAACCGTTCCCTCGTTGACGTGCCGTTGGGCATCCGCCACGCGATCGAAGGAGTACCAGCCCACCATGCCGGAGACGATCGTCAGGGCGACCGCTCCCATGATGGCAATGGTGAGCTGCGCCGAGATACGCGATCGCAGATCCAGGAGGCGCCGGAACATCGTCATTTCCCGCCGGCGGCACCGCCTGCTGTCTCGACAACCTTCCGGTAGCGGCCCTGATCATCGACGACCGTCAGGTAGACCGCATCGGACCCCTGGTTGTCGTTTCCGAAGCGAATCGAGAATCCTCCCAGATCGATGACGTGGTCGTGGGTCATGGCCTCGAGGAAACAGGCACGATCGGGAGATGCGCCACAGCTTTCCAGGATACTGACCACCAAGCGACCCGCCAGGTAGCCCTCGAGTGACACGAAACCGGGCGGCGTCCCGGGATGCATCCGGGCCAGAAGCTGCCGGTAGTGTCCGACAATGGGCGGACCGGTGTCGGTGCTGTCGATGTCGACGGCGCGAAGAAGCCCGTCCTCGACGATGACGGCGCCTTCGTCATCGTGCGGTGACGGAACAACCTGGGTGACGAAGATGCCGCTGCTCGTGGGTCCGAGTTCTTCCATGAGCGCATTGCTGCCGACGAACGAGATGGTCATGAAGTGGGGTTCGAAGCCGATCTGCCTGGCCCAGGCGATGAAATGCGCCACCGGCTGATAGGCGCCCACGAGCACGACCGCATCGGGATTGGCCGACCGCAGGTCAAGAAGCCCCGTCTTGACCGCCCTTGTGTTGCGCGGATAGACACCGGTGCCGACCATCTCGAGGCCGCGCCGCTGCAGAGCGATCTGGACGCCGCGCAATCCGGCCTGGCCGAACGAATCGTCCTGGTAGAGGACGCCGATGCGGTCGATACCCAGCGACGTGGTGAGGAAGTCGACGATTTTCTCGGTTTCCTGATAGTAGGACGCCCTCAGGTTGATCACGTTGTTCCACCGGCGGTCACGCAGGAAGGCGGCGCCCGTGAAGGGCGCGATATAGGGAACACTCTCGGCATGGGCCACAGGGACGGCGGATCGTGAGGTTGGCGTGCCCACGGCTCCGATCAGGGCGAACACCTTCTCCTCCGTGATCAGTTCCGTCGTGTTGGCGATGGCAGCCTCCGGCTCATAGGCGTCATCGCGTGAGACGAGCTCGAGAGTGCGGCCAAAGACGCCGCCTGCCTCGTTGGCTTCCGCGAATGCCATTTCGATGCCCCGGCGCATTTCGACTCCGAGATCCTGCGCCGGTCCGCTGAAGGCTGCCGACTGTCCGAAAGTGACGGAATCCTCGTCGACACCGGCTTCCTCGGCACATGCAAGGCCGACAGCGAGCACCAGCACGCCAGCGTGCAAGCAAGGCAGCATGGCCCGTTGCATCATCTCCTCCGTTTGGAGAGCGCGAGGTGGTTCCTGTTGTCCTTGCGCCAGTAACGGGCGTCATCCACGAGCGTCTTGACGAAATGGATGCCGAGTCCGCCGATGTCGCGGTCCGTCAACGCCGATTCCGTGTCGGGTTCCGGGGCATCCTCGAGGGGATTGAAGGGATCGCCGCCGTCGATGATCTCGACTCTCACTTCGTCGTCATCGGACTCGATCGTCACCGTCATGTCGTGATCGAGGCTGTCGCGGTGGGCGTAGTTGATCACGTTGGTGCACAGTTCATCGAGGGCCAGCCTGATCTTGAACTCGATGTCCGGCTGCCAGCTCTCGGCGCCGGACATCTCGTCGACGGCAGCCTCGATCTTCCGCAGTTCCTCGATGGCCGTTCTGATGACCAGGGTCGTGCTGGCTGTCACCCCATTACCCCGAACGGTAGAGAGTGAGGCAGGTGATGTCGTCGAACTGCGGAGCGTTCCCCGAGAAGGCCTCGACCGCCTCGAACACGGCCTTGTTGGCTTCCCTGGCGCTCGTCGGCGGCGACTCGCCGAACAGCGTTGTCAGGCGGTCCAGACCGAACTGTTCCTGGACCTCGTTTTCGGCCTCCGTCACGCCATCCGTGTAGAGGACGGCCATGTCACCGGGTTCCAGCCGGATCTGCTGTTGCGTGTATTCCATTGCCGGCACAATCCCGAGCGCCACGCCAGCGGTTGTGCCGAACTGCGTGTGGCTGCCATCGGGGTGAATGATGATCGGCGGATTGTGACCTGCATTGGAAAAGGTGAGCAGGCCCGAGGCGGGGTCGAAGATGGCAAAGAAAAGCGTCACGAACATCGAAGTCTCGTTGTTCTCGTTCAGCAGGTCGTTGACTTCCTGCAACACGTCGCTTGGCGAGGTCCTGCCGACCGCGGCGCCCTTGAGAAGGGTACGGCTCGACATCATGAAAAGGGCGGCTGGAACTCCCTTGCCCGAGACATCCGCGATGGACAGTCCGATCCGATCGTCAGGCAGATGGAGGATGTCGAAGAAGTCTCCGCCGACATCCCGGGCGGGTTCCATGTTGGCAAAGACCTGATAGGTCTGCGTCTCCGGAAAGCTTGTGGGGAGGATCGCCTGCTGCATCGCGCGTCCGACGCTGAGCTCATTCTCCAGGGCGACGAGCTTGTCGCGCGATTGCAGGGCTTCACGGAGCATCTCGAGATGCCGAAGAGTGCGGTCGATGGTCACTCTCAGGTCATCGAAGTCCAGCGGCTTGGTCACGAAGTCGAAGGCGCCGCGATTCATCGCGGTGCGGATATTCTTCATGTCGCCATAGGCCGAAACAATCACCGAACGGATATTCGGGTCCACCTTGGGAATCTGCTCGAGCAGCGTCAGGCCATCCATCTCGGGCATGTTGATGTCCGAGAGAACCATCTCGATTTCGGGATCCTTGCTGAGAGCCTCGAGAGCTTCGACACCGTTGCCGGCGAACGTGAAGCGAAACTTGCCGTGCCTGACCTCCCGGCGCATCCTCTGCAGCATCAGGCGTTCGAGGTCCGGTTCGTCGTCGACGACAAGTATCTTGCGCGGTTCGGTCATGTGGCGCCCATGATCAAGTTGAGCCGGAGGAATACGGGTGGTGCGGTCCTACTCTTCCCGGGTGGCGTCAAGTGCCTCGGCCCGGCTGGCGCAGACCTGGATGATCTTGTCGAATCCGGCAATGGAGAAGACTTCCTGGATGGATGGCTGCAGCGAATGGAGCGCCAGCTTCGCCTTGCGCGTCCACAGACTCTTGGTGATCACGAGAACCGCCCTCAGTCCGGCGCTGTTGATGTAGCTCAGATTCTCGAAGTCGACGACGACCCTCTTGATGTCATCGGTGATCGCCCTCTCCATCAGGTGCTGGAACTCGCTGACGGTGGCGCTGTCAATGCGACCATTGACGATGGTGACAAGGACATCGTCCTCTTGCTCTGTCCTGACTTCCATGGTTGAGACCCGCTTTCTCCTGTTGGCGCTGAAATGGCGTAAATGGCGTACACCTCAGGGAACCGCATGGTTCCCCGGGCGACGATCGGGGATGTCGTGCCCTTCTTGCCGATCGACAGTCTCTGGCATTCCCGATGATCAGGTCCGAAACCTAGAACGCCGCCATCCGCCGTTCAAGCCTGCTGCTCATGTCCCTGGGTCGATGCCGAGGATCGTTTCGAAGTGGTGTCGCGCCCGTTTCGCCGCATGATCGATGGAATCGACGAGGGCGTGGGAGACAAGCTGCCCGCCGAGCCGCTCCATGAGAGCGGTGTCGGCCAGGCTGCCGACAGTCAGCTCGTTCCCGGTCAGCCGCGCCATGCCCTGGAGATTGTTCCAGAGTGTCGTCGTTTCGCCGAGTTCGACGGCGACCTCCTCGGCGACGAGGGAGAGCTCGCCGGCCCGTTCGAAGACTCCGCAGGTGTTGCCGGCAAGGATCGACGGAGCGCCACGGGCATGCAGGAGTTCCAGGTACTGGGCGATGAACTCGACATCGAGAAGCCCCCCTGGCATGTGCTTGATGGTCTGCTCGCAGGATCGGTTCTCCTCACGAATGCGGTTCCGCATGGCGACGACGTCGCCGGCGAGAGCTTCCCGGCTGCGCTCCAGGGTGAGAACCTCCTGGCACACCCTTGCGAAGTCGTCGCCAAGGTGTTCGCCGGCGGTGACCACACGGGCCCTGGTGAGGGCCTGGTGTTCCCAAGTCCAAGCGTTCTCGTGCTGATAGGACTCGAAGGAACGGAGGGAACAGGCGATGGGACCGGACTTGCCGGAGGGCCGCAGTCTCATGTCGACGTCATAGAGGCGGCCTTGTCCGGTTGGCGCCGTGATGGCGGTGATCAGGCGCCGGCACAGGCGCGCATAGTACTGGGTGGCCGGGAGCGGCTTGCGGCCATCCGATAGCTCCTCGCTGCCGCTCTGGTCGTAGAGAAACATGAGATCGAGATCCGAACTCACCGTCATCTCCCGGCTGCCGAGCTTTCCGAAGGCGACGATCCCGAAGGCGCCTCCGGGAACACGGCCATGATCCGCCTCGAATTCCCCTTCGACGACGGGCAGCAGGGCGGCTATGCAGGCGTCGGCGATGTCGGAGAGGGGGCGGGCGGCCTCGACGGGAGTCAGCATGCCCTCGAGCAGGTGCACGCCGATCTGGAAGACCTTGTCATTCGCCCAGCGCCTGACTTCGTCAAGCACGTCCTGGAAGTCCCTTGCCCTGCCAGTGGCTTCGGCGAGCTGGGACGTCATCCCGTCCCTGTCGAGCTCGAGGGTATAGAACAGGCGCACGAGACCCCGGCGGGCGGTTTCGGCAATCTCCGCCTCCAGATCCTGGTCATCGAAGGAAAGATCGGTGAACTCGCGGGCCAGAACACTGTCCAGAAGCGACGGGTTGCGGGTCAGCCAGCGTGACAGGTACGGCGCCACCCCGAGGATCCCGCCAAGCAGTTCCAGGAGGTGAGGATGAGCCGCAACGAGAGAAAAGAAGGATGTGCCGGCGGGCAGGCGGGACAGGAACTCGTCGAATTTCATCAGCACGCCGTCGCAGTCGCGCAATCCGGAGAAGGCGGCGAGTGCAGCAGGAGCAACGCGCATCAGGTGTTCGGTGGACCGCGGAGCCCGCAGCGCCGGATAGGGTTCCGTCTTCCACGCCAGGACGGTGGCGGCGGCGCTTTCGGGTTCCCGGTAGCCCAGCATCGCGAGGCTCCTGCACGTCGTGTCATCCACCGCATCCGCGGTGAAATCCATCGGTTGCTGCCTGACGCTCTGCGCCCTTTCCGCAAAGAGGTCGGCGTAGTGCCGTTCCACGACGGCCACGGCGTCGATGAACGAGCGCTCCAGTGTTTCGGCGTCGGCAAATCCCGAGAACGCCGCGATGTTGGCGATGCCTTCCGCGGTCCCGGGAAGACTGTGGGTCTGACGGTCGTCGACCATCTGCAGCCGGTGCTCGAGGGTGCGCAGAAAACGGTACGCATCCTTCAGCTCGATGGCTGCGCCGTGGCTCACGTGCCCGCCTGCAACGAGGATATCGAGCGTCTCGCAGCTCCCCCTGGTTCGCAGGGCGGGTTCGCGTCCACCCCAGATCAACTGTTGGGCCTGGACGTAGAATTCGATCTCGCGAATACCGCCGCCGCCGAGCTTGACATTGCGTCCCATGAACGTTCCACCGTCACGTGAACGCGACGAGTCGATCTGCTGCTTGATGGTCCGGATATCCTGCATGGCCGCGAAATCAAGATGGCGTCTCCAGATGAAGGGCTGCAGGGCCTCGAGAAAGACCTCGCCCCTTGCCGTGTCGCCCGCCACGGTACGCGCCTTGATCATGGCCGCGCGTTCCCAGTTGCGCGCCGATTCACGGTAATAGGTTCCGGCGGAGACAGTGGAGATGGCCGGAGGCGTCGACGACGGGTCGGGGCGCAGCCTCAGGTCCGTGCGGAAGACATATCCATCGGCCGTCTGGGCATCGATGATTCGCGTCAGCCCCTGGGCAAAACGTGTCATGGTCCTTTGCAGATCCTCGGCCCCGGTCGTGGGCACGATGTCAGGATCAAAGAGAATGATGAGATCGATATCGCTGGAGTAGTTGAGTTCTCCGGCTCCGAGCTTGCCCATGCCGAGAACGAAGAGTCCGCACGCTGCTTCCGCATCCATGGGGTCGGCGAGGGCGAGCCTCTCCCTTGCGTGAAGTGCGCGCAGGAGATGTCGGCAGGCCGTCCTGAGGGCGGTTTCAGCGAATTGCGAGAGGTTTCCCGTGACCCGCTCGAGAGGCCAGAGGGCGGAGACATCGGCGAGACCGGCGGCGAGATGGGCGCGCCGCTTGGCGCGCCTCAGGCGGGCCATGAGGTCCTTTTCGGTTTCCCCTTCGATGTCCGGTTGCGCCATGGCGATGGTCTGGTCGAAGGCGGCGTCCGGGCCGTCGCCGATCAGCGTCATGGCGAATTCGGGATCGCTTGTCACACAGCGTGACAGGTAGGGGCTGTGGCGGAAGACGGGATCAAGGATCCCTTCGCCGGCGGGGCGCAGGTCGAGGGCCCATGCCCTCAACTCCTGGTCGCGAATCCGTCCGGCTGCCGCCTGCCATCTCTGCCAGAGAAGTTCGACGCTCTCGGGAACCGGCTGCGGCGCCGCCAGTCCGGACCAGGCCTGAGAAATCATCCGCCACCCGTCTCGCAGTGGAAGGGGGCGGGAGTGTGTGGACTGACAACATGCAAGTCAATCAACGCGCACGCGACATGTCGACAGGCGCCCGCTGGCGGAACAGCGTGCCGGGCCCGGCTCCTGCATCATGGACCCCGATCTGGCGCAGCATGCGCCAGACGAGCGCCTGATTGCTGGTCACCACCGGTCGGCCGGTCCGTTCCTCGATGGCGTCCACGACCTCGACGGCGCGCAGGGCGGTGCACGACAGGAAGATTCCGTCACAATCGCGCGTGCAGACGTCGAGGGCGAGGCGCACGATGTCGCGGGGCTCGACCCGTGCCATGTCCCGGCCCCGGGCAATGCCAAGTCCACGCATCGAACAGATGTCGAATCCGCGGCCTTCGAGGAACCTGGCCTCCATGCGGTTGACCTCGTCGAGATAGGGCGTGCCCAGGGCCACCCGGGTGATCCCGAGATGGCGCAGGGCCTCGACGACACATGTGACGAGCGCCACGGGACTGGTCTCCGGCTGGACGCCCCTTATGGCGCGCTCCACAGCAGCCTCTCCCGCGGCGATACTGCCGGACGTGCACACATAGGCGATGGCGTCGAGGTTTTCGGGGAGCAGGCGGGCTGCGTCGCCCAGGTCTCCGGCAACCGCAGCCAGGTTCTGCACGGTCACGGGATCGGCAAGCCGCACCCTGGTGCAGAAGACGCCGACATCCGGGGGCGCCATCGCCCGGATGTCGTCGTCTGCCGTCTCTTCGGTGTTGAGAAGGACGAAGCCGAGGCGCCCCCTGGCATGGCGTCCCTTCCTTTGGCTGCCAGGCGAGAAGAGCTGCGTCGAGGCGTGATCAGGCATCGAGCTGGCAGACGACAGGCGTGTGGTCCGACGCCCTTGGCCAGGCGCGAGGTGCACGGTCGATGTCGCACGCCACCAGGCGGTCCGCCGCATGGGGAGAGAGCAGAAAGTGGTCGATTCTGACACCGTGGTCCTTGGGCCAGGCGCCCCCCTGGTAGTCCCAGAACGTCCAGGCGCCCGCCGTCGTGGTGTGCAATGCGGCATAGGCCTCCGTGTAGCCCGACCACACGAGTTCGCGAAAGAGCGCCCGCGACTCGCCGCGGGTGAGAGCATCGCCTTCCCAGAGAGCCGGGTCGTGTACATCGTCGTCGGTGGGGCACACATTGAAGTCGCCACCGAGAATGACCGCCTCCTCGTGGGCAAGGAGACCGCGGGCATGGTCGACCAAGCGCCGCATCCAGGCCAGTTTGTAGGCAAACTTGTCACCCGGGGCAGGATTGCCGTTGGGGAGATAGATCGAGGCAACCCTGAGGCCGCACGTGAAGACCTCCATGTAACGTGCCTGTGCGTCATCCGGATCACCCGGGAGGCAGGTCGTCTCGATGTCGATGGGAGACTTGGAGAGGACGGCGACTCCGTTCAGCGCCTTTTGACCGGCCACCGCGCAGTTGTATCCGAGATCGCCGACGGCATCGTGCGGGAAGGTCTCCGTGACGGTCTTGAGCTCCTGCAACAGGACGACATCCGGCTGCCGGGCCTCAAGCCACTTCAGGACATTGGGCAACCGTACCCTGATCGAGTTGACATTCCAGGTGGCGATCTTCATGGGCCGGCAAGGCCGACGTGTCAGATCGCGAACGACGTGCCACAGCCGCACGACGACGTGGCGTTGGGGTTGTCGAGAGTGAAGTAGCTGCCCTCGAGACTGTTCACGAACTGCAGCGTGGAGCCGGCAAGGTATCGAAGGGAGACATCGTCGATCACGACCCGCGCATCGTCCGCGCCGTACTCGACATCACCTTCCTCGGGACCCTCGTCGACCGTGAAGTGGTACTGGAACCCCGAACAGCCGCCGCCGGTCACGACGATCCGCAGGCGGCCGCCATCCTCTCCGGCCATGATGTCGCTGATCCTGGCAGCAGCATCCTCGGAGACGTTGATGCCATCGTGGAGAGGGGTGTCGCCCATCGTCCGCCTCCTGCCTGGTTCACCATCACTACGTAAGGGCGCCGCCGCTTGCTGTCAATCCTGCATGCGATGGGGTAACAACGGGACACCATGATGTCAGCACCCTATGCCGCACACCCAACGACGAGCCGTGGCCGCCGCTACGCCGAGCAGCCATCCTGCTATCGCAGCGAGTACCAGAGAGACCGTGACCGCATCCTTCACAGCAGGGCCTTCCGCCGTCTGATGCACAAGACGCAGGTTTTCGCCACGGTTCACGGCGACCACCACCGCACCCGCATGACCCATTCCCTCGAGGTGGCGCAGATAGCCCGGACCGTCGCGCGCAGTCTGTCTCTCGACGAGGACCTGACCGAGGCGATCGCGCTGGCCCATGATCTCGGTCACACCCCGTTCGGTCACATCGGCGAGAAGGTTCTCGATGAAGCGATGACGCGGTGGGGCGGCTTCAGCCACAACATCCAGACCTTCCGCATCCTCACGCGGCTGGAATCTCCCTACGCGGCCTTCGACGGCCTCAACCTGACCTGGGAGACTCTTGAAGGCGTGGTCAAGCACAACGGTCCCCTGCTGTCAGCGGTGCCGCCGGCTATCGCGCACTACAACCTCGTGCAGGATCTCGAGGTCGATTCGTTCCCCGGCGCGGAGGCCCAGGTCGCCTCGCTGGCCGACGACATTGCCTACAACGGCCATGATCTCGACGATGGCCTGAGAATGGGCCTCTTCGCATTGGACGATCTCGCCGACGTGCCGGTTGCATCAGCGGCCATCCAGGAGGTCGGGGAATGCTGGCCCGATGCGCCCCTGGAACGCAAGATCCACGAAACCATGAGAAAGATCATCGATGCCCAGGTCCGGGACTTGATCGAGACGTCGCGCGCGACCCTGGCCAGAGTGCACCCGCTGTCGGCCGATGATGTCCGCTGGCACGACGCACCGGTCATCGGTTTCAGCGAGACCTTCGCAGAATCGGCGGCGGGCTTGAAGGTGTGGCTCTTCGCCAATATGTACTGCCACGAACGGTTGCAGGGGCAGACCAGGGAGGCCGGAACCATACTCGGCGACCTGTTCTCCGCCTTCCGCGACGATCCACGACTCCTCCCGGTCGAATGGAAGGAACATCTGGACGGGTGTGACGAAGCAGACCGCGTGCGCCTTGCCGCCGACTACCTTGCCGGTATGACTGATCGCTTCGCCCGCAGGGAACATCAACGCCTGGTACGCCAAGAACCATGAATGTCCACGAAGAGTTTACCTCGCGCATCCGCACTGTCGTGGAGGTGCTTGAGAGGAACGGGGTCGTTGCCGGTGGTGCAGTCGATCGCATCCAGGTGTCCGGACCACGCCAGGCTGCTCACGGTGACCTTGCGAGCAACGCCGCTCTCGTGCTGGCCGGGGCGAACGGCATGGCGCCACGCCAGATCGCGGACCTGATCGCCAGCGAACTGCGCCGGGATCCCGACGTGGCGACGGCCGTCAGCGCCGGCCCGGGCTTCATCAACATCACGCTTCGCGACAGCTTCTGGCACACGTGGCTGGAGCGTCTTCTTGCCCATGGTCCCGACGCCCTGCTGGCGGACCGCGGCCGGGGTCGCAAGGCCTGCGTCGAGTACGTGTCAGCCAATCCCACCGGACCACTTCATGTGGGGACGGCGCGCGGCGCCGTGATTGGCGATGTCCTGGCTTCCCTGCTCGAGGCCGTCGGCTGGAGGGTGACGAGGGAGTACTATATCAACGATGCCGGAACCCAGGTCGATGTCCTCGCCTGGTCCGCCTATGTCCGGTACCTTGAGGCGCTCGGTGAATCCGCGGACGCAACGGTCCTGGAGTCGCTCTACCCTGGCGACTACCTCGTCGAGACGGGCAGGGCTCTCGCCGACAAGTACGGAACGACCTTGAAGGAGGCCATCGGCGATCGCCGGCCTGGCAGCCTGCCGTTGCCGGAACCTCTCGTCGAAGTCCGCTTCTTCGTCATCGAAAGGATGATGGACATCGTTCGCCACGATCTTGCTCTGGCGGGGATTCATCAGGAAGTGTTCAGCTCGGAGCGCGCCATGATGGAGTCCGGTGGGATCGAGAAGTGTCTGGAGAAGCTCGATGCCCGTGGCCTCATCTACACCGGCGTGCTGGAGCGGCCGAAGGGCAGGGAGCCCGAGGATTGGGAGCCTGCGCCGCAGACCCTGTTCCGCTCCACGCGCTTTGGCGACGATCTTGATCGGCCGCTCAGGAAGTCCGATGGCTCCTGGAGCTACTTCGCCCCGGACATCGCCTATCACAACGACAAGGTCGAGAGAGGATTCGATCTCATCATCAATGTCTTCGGGGCCGATCATGCCGGCTACGTCAAGCGGCTCAAGGCCGCGGTGGCAGCGCTCTCGGATGGTCGGGCTTCCTTCGACATCCTGCTGACCCAGCTCGTGCGCTTCACCGGCAAGGACCGGCTGGCGAGAATGTCGAAACGGGCCGGTCGCTACGTCACCATGCGCGAGGTCGTCGAATCGGTTGGCAAGGACGTGTTGAGGTTCATCATGGTGACACGCCGCAACGATGTGCCCCTTGACTTCGATCCGGCGAAGGCGCTGGAACAGTCGAAGGACAATCCAGTGTTCTATGTCCAGTATGCCCACGCACGCATCTGCTCGGTCCTGCGCAAGGCCGAGGAGGCCGGGATCGACTCGTCCGGACTCGCCGGTGCGCCACTCGTCCGCCTCACCGCGCCCCGCGAGATCGCCCTCATCAGGACCCTCGCCGGCTGGCCGGCCGTCATCGATGCCGCCGCTGCCGCTCACGAACCCCATCGCGTCGTCGCCTGGCTCAGCACGCTTGCCGGTGAGTTTCACGCACTGTGGAACACGGGCAGGGATGACCCCTGCCTGCGGTTTGTTGTGGATGGTGACACGGAACTGACACGCGCCAGACTTGCGCTCGGTGCGGCAACACGGCAGGTGATTGCCCGTGGCCTGCGTCTAGTTGGTGTCGAACCCAGGGAGGTCATGCGCTGATCGACCGCCGCGAACCAACGCTCTTCGCCGGTGGAGGACCCGAACCCCGGGAAGGAACGGAGACTCCCGCCCTGGAGGAGGGGACGGCGCCCGTGCGACGGAACGGAATGCGGCGCCTCGTCATCGCGCTGTTCCTGGTTGTCTTGGCTGCCGGTGTCGTCGCGTGGTTTGCCTGGCTTGACAGGGGCGGTATCGAAGACAGGGAAGTTGCGGTGTTCCGGGCCGATCCCGCGCCCTTCCGGGTGGCGCCGGAAACCGCCGATGTATCGGAGATTCCCAACACCGGCATCCTGGTTCTCGAAACCACCGCCAACGGAGAGGAGACGGAAGGGCATGAGGTTCTGATGCCTCCTCCGGAGGAACCACTTGTACTCGATACCGGAGCGCGGGAGGTGAGGGACGAGGTCGTCGATGTCACCGAGGCGCCGTTGGAGTCCGCCATCGAGGGGGTGGCGGCGGAACCGATCTTTGATGCCGATCAGGTCACGGCCATGGTCGACGAGGCTCTCGACGAAAGTCCTCCCCTGGTGCCTCCCCTGCCAGGGGACAGGCCGTCGGCGCCACAAGTGGACTGGAGACCGGACGCCCTGGCTGCCGATGATGCCGCCGGGACAGGTTCATTGTCGTTTTCGGATGTTGCCGCCTCCCTTGGGGAAGAGGCTGTCGGCGATCCGGAAATCGGCTCCGAAAGGCGCTATGGTGTCCGCGTTGCTTCCCTTTCCAGTGAGGAAGCGGCAGTGGCCGCCTGGGACCGGCTGCATCGCGAACACAACGATCTCTTTGGCGGCATGGAGGCCATCATCACCAGGACATCCGTCGACGGCAGCCTGTTCTTCCGCGTCACCATCGGCGAATTCGAGGCGAAACAGAACGCCGAGGATCTGTGCGCTGCCGCTGTCGAGCGTGGCCTTGATTGCCTTGTCGTGACGCACTGACACCGTGCCGCGCGCTCTCATCACCGATATCGCCGGAACCTCCATCACGGCGCCAGAGAGATCCTTCCTCCGCGCCTTCGATCCACTGGGCATCATTGTGTTCAGCCGCAACATCGCCGATCCGCTCCAGGTCTGTGATCTCGTGGCCTCCTTCCGCGACATCGTCGGGCGCCAGGACGCGCCGGTCATGATCGATCAGGAAGGGGGGCGGGTGGCACGTCTCCGGGGACCGCACTGGTGGTCTGGTCTTCCTCCTGCCACGATTGCCCGGGGAGGGGAGAGGGCCGCCCGGCTTGCCGGTCGCCTGCTGGCCCACGACATGGCGTCACTGGGCATCGACGTCACCTGCGCGCCGTCGCTCGACCTGCGTCTCGCCGGCATGGACGATGTCATCGGTGATCGTGCCTTCTCCCACGACCCCGACCGTGTCGGCGACCTCGGAACGGCCTTCGTCGACGGCCTTGGCGCCGGCGGCGTGCAGGCGACGATCAAGCACATGCCAGGCCACGGCCGAGTGACTGAGAACCCACACCACAGGTTGCCGCGCGTCGAGGCGGATCTCGCTGTTCTGCGGGAACGGGACTTCGTTCCCTTCCGACGTCTGGCCGGCAGTCCCTTCGGCATGGTGGCCCATGTCGTCTACACGGCCATCGACAGCCGGAATCCGGCTTCGGCATCACCGGATGTGGTGCGGCGCATCATTCGTGGTGAACTGGGCTTTGCCGGTGTGCTGGTGAGTGACGCGATTGACATGGAGGCGCTGAGCGGTCCTCATGAAGCAAGGGCCCGATCGTGCATCGCCGCCGGAGTCGACCTGGTGATGCACTGCAACCAGTCCCTTGACGTGCGTGAGCGGGTTGCCGCTGCAACGCCGGAGCTCGTCGGTGCGGCCCTGGAGCGGGTGACGAGAGCGGCGGCAATGCGCCGTCCGCCGCAACCCGGGTTTGACCCGGGTGCGGCGCGCGCCGAACTCGTGCATCTGGTGGCCGGGCCATGAGCTTCGACGTGGAGGGAATCCTGTGGCTGGTTTCGGTCTGGGCCCTGCCGGTGGTGACCGCCATCACACTTCACGAAGCGGCGCACGGCTGGGCGGCGTGGAAACTCGGGGACGACACGGCGAGGCTCATGGGACGGGTGACGTTCAATCCCCTGAAGCACATCGACCGGTTCGGAACGATTCTGCTGCCGTGCATGCTGCTCCTCTTCCAGGCGCCGTTCCTGTTCGGCTATGCCCGGCCGGTCCCCGTGCGGTTCCATCGTCTCGACCGGCCGCGCCGCGACATGGTCCTGGTAGCGGCGGCCGGTCCGGCCATCAATCTTCTGATGGCCCTTGCGGCGGCGCTCGCCTTTCACCTCGTGGCCCTCGTCCCCGATGCGGCCTCCGCCTGGCTTGCCGCCAACCTGAGGAATGCGCTGATCATCAACGTCGTGCTGGCGGTCTTCAACATGCTGCCGTTGCCACCGCTCGATGGCGGGCGCGTGGTGACCGGCCTTCTTTCGGCGCCCCTGGCGATGCGCTTCCAACGCATCGAACGATACGGAATCGCCATCCTTGTCGCCCTCATCGCGTTGCCGCCCCTCATCGGAGAGCAGATCGGGCTTGACATCAACATTCTCTCCCGTCTCCTCCTGCCTCCGGTCGAGGCCATCATTGGCGCCATCATTGCCATCGCGATGGTATGATGGCCGGTCCTCTGGAATCGAGGCGGGAATGCGGGTGACCGATGAGGACTTTGCCGAAGACGCGGCGGGCCCTGTGCCCGGTCCGTCCGTGGTCTTCCGGGTGGATGTGGCGGGCTACGAAGGTCCGCTCGATGTCCTCCTGGCCCTGGCGCGTCAGCAGAAGGTCGATCTTGCCCGCATATCCATGGTGGATCTGGCGGATCAGTACCTTGCGTTCGTGGCCCGGGCCCGTCACCACCATCTCGAGCTTGCCGCAGACTACCTCGTCATGGCGGCCTGGCTTGCCTACCTCAAGTCCCGGCTTCTCATCCCCAGGGAAGAGGAGGAAGAGCCGTCACCGGAACTCATGGCCGAGGCGTTGCAGTTCCAGCTGCGCCGGCTCGAGTCGATGCGGGACAGCGCCCGGGCGCTCATGGCGCTTCCCCTTCTCGATCGTGACGTCTTTCGCCGCGGCCACGCTGAAGACCTGCCCGTCGAAACCCAGGACGTGTGGCGCGAGTCCCTCTGGCGCCTGCTCAGGGCCTATGGCGAACTCCTTCAGCGTGCAAAGCGGCAGGACTGGCGTCCGGAGCCTGTCGAGGTGTTCTCCGTGGAGGCGGCGCTGCATCGCCTCGAAGCGATGCTCGGTGACCTGCCCGACTGGAAGGAGATCACCTGTCTGCTT
This sequence comes from Alphaproteobacteria bacterium, assembly GCA_964291265.2. Classification (GTDB taxonomy): domain Bacteria; phylum Pseudomonadota; class Alphaproteobacteria; order SP197; family SP197; genus SP197. The sequence goes on along the minus strand of OZ219747.1, from coordinate 3,525,499 downwards.
CCCGAAGACCTGCACAGCGGCCTCTACTATCGCTCCGTTGTCAGTTCGACCCTGGTGGCGGGGCTTGAACTGGCCCGTCAGGGGAAGGCGGAACTGCGCCAGGATGGCGCCTGGAAACCGGTCGAGATCAGAAGGCGGGGACCATGAAGGCGCCGACTCGGGATGTGCGTATCGTCGAAGCACTGCTGTTCGCGTCGCCCCGCCCTGTCGACGAGAAGGAGATTGCCTCGCGGCTCGGCGTGGACGCTGATGTCGGGGCCTGTCTGGGTCAGCTTGCAGAGGACTACAGGGGACGGGGTGTCGAACCGGTGCGGATTGCCGGCAAGTGGTCCTTTCGCACGGCGGCGGACCTTGGCGCGGTTCTCAGGATCCGGTCCCAACGCCGCCGTCGGCTGTCGCGGGCTGCCCTCGAGACCCTCGCCATTGTCGCCTATCATCAGCCCGTGACCCGTGCCGAGGTCGAGGGCATCCGGGGCGTTTCACTGTCGCGAGGGACGCTTGATCTCCTCCTGGAGATTGGCTGGATCCGTCCGGCGGGACGCAGGCGCACACCGGGCAGGCCCCTGCAGTGGCGGACCAGCGGTGAGTTTCTCGAACACTTCGGTCTTGAATCGGTGGACGACCTGCCGGGACGCGACGAGTTGCTGGCCGCGGGGCTGCTCGACAGCAGGCCGCATCTGCCCCTGCCGGGAGACTCCGGGGACGCCGAGGAAGAGCCGTCCTGAAAAGAGCGCAACGCAAGACTTGAAAATAAGAACTGCTTGCAGATAGCATCCCCGCCGCGTGATCAGCATGCGGATGTTTCATGCCCGGATTGTCCTTTCGCGGCGTCAGCCATTCCTGGGCCGGTGAAGAAGCCCTGAAACAAGTCGATCTCGAGATTGGTGACGGCGAAGTCATGTGCCTGGTCGGCCCCTCGGGATGCGGCAAGACCACCGCCCTGCACCTTGCCGCCGGACTCGAGGCCCTTGTGACCGGAGAGATTCGCATCGGCGACGAAGTGGTCGCCGGGAACGGCGTCCACCGGCCACCCGAAGAACGGGGCGTGGGTCTTGTGTTCCAGGAGTTTGCCCTGTTCCCTCATCTCACTGTCGCCGACAACGTCGCCTTTGGCCTGCGCGGGCGCCGGCAGGCGACATCCACGGTCGCGGACCTTCTCGACATGGTCGGTCTCGGCGGCTACGCGCAGAAGTACCCGCACATGCTGTCGGGTGGTGAACAGCAGCGTGTCGCCCTGGCGCGGGCGCTGGCGCCAAGGCCACGCATCCTGCTGCTCGACGAGCCGTTTTCCGGTCTCGACGTGCGCCTGCGTGAATCGGTGAGGGACCGGACTCTCCAGGTCCTGCGCGGCATCGGGACGACAACACTGGTTGTCACCCACGACGCCGAGGAAGCGCTCTATCTCGGCGACCGCATTGCCGTGCTCCAGGGCGGCAGACTGCTCCAGGCGGGCACACCGGGCGCGATCTACCGGCGCCCGGCGACGGCCTTCGTGGCGCGCTTCCTCGGTGACGTCAACTGGCTGCATGGCACTGCGGTTCCCGGCCGGGTCCGCTCACCGGTGGGCGATGTCCTGGTTGACGGATTCGTCAGCGGCCAGAGGGTGGATGTCCTGATTCGCCCGGAAGGTCTGCACCTCGCACCCGAAGGCGAGGGTCCCGGCGCACGGGTGATCGAACGCCGGCTGGTCGGCCATTCCACGCTCGTTTCCCTGCGCCTCGCGAACGGCGAGACACTGCGGGCGCGCATCCTGGGCCAGACCGCACCGGAACCTGGCAGTGACGTCAGAATTCGCTTCGACCACGATTCCGTTCTCGTCTTCCCCTGCCAGGAACTCCGCCCGTCGCCTGAGTGAATTCACCCGGGATGTCCCGAACCACGATCAATGCCGGCAATCCGCCGCGAGCCGCACCACCGGGGCACACAAAGGGCGCGTTGGCAGAGGTGCGTCATCCCCCGCAACCTCGCCGGCAAGACCGTCTCCTGTGAGTTCCCGTTCCCCTCTCGACCTCGCCGAACTCCGGTTGCTTCCCCCAAGACGGTCCGCGCCAGGCACTCCGCACCTCTGCCGTGCTGCCTCCGGTTCAACGGGCCTGTCGCCGTCGCACAGCCGAAACTTCGCTGCATCAACAGACCGCGTCATTCAGGATCGGATTGCGATGTTGTCCGTTTCTCAACACGGGTTGAGGTCGTGCGTTCGCCATTCCTGACCCATGCTTCCTTCCCTGCGCCCGGCGGAAGTCGGGAATGGCCGCGCTTAAGCGTAGAGCGAGCGCAGCACCTTGGGGTCCCGGGGCGCCAGTTCGGGGCATGAGGGCGGCGCCACGTCGGGGGGAAGCGGCAGCGGGCTCGACAGCAGCGCCCGGGCATCGCGCCTCAGTGCCGTAACGTAGATATCCTTGGGTTTGCCGTGAGGATCGGTATAACGCCCGTTGGAGCGGGCAAACCCCTTGGTCTCACCCAGACACGTCCAGCCCGCAGCCCTCAACATCGTGCCGGCAAAGATCTCCGGATCGCTTCAACGTCTCCGCCAGCAGCACCCCGTGGCCGTGCACCTTCAGCCAGTCGTCACAGAGCCGGCGCGTCATGCACGCAAGGAAACTCAGAAGCAAGGTTCGCAAACACCCCGGGCTTGGAGAGGATCAGGAACCGCGTGTTGTTGGCCACCACCCCGAGCCGCTGGAACTGCTGCTTAAGGCTTCCAGCCGGTCCACTGGTCGCGGGGAGCGCACTTGAAGGCGCCGTTCTGCCACGCCGCCAGACCCAGCCAATGGCCCCTGAAGGTCGCAAGGTAGCGCAGACCGCGACCCGCCAGGCGACGGAAGCCGAGATCGTGGTACTCGTTCATCAGCGCGTCCAGGGGCGGACGCTCCTCCGGCCTCGCCAGGCGAACCTCAACCTCAGACCGGGAAAAACCCTCAGGAGCTTCCTGATGGATCGGGACAGCTTCCATGCGCTTGCGAAGGGTGTGGTTCTCATACGGGGTAATGTGTTCGTCGTTAGTACCCGTTATGTATTTGCAAAGTACGCTGTTTGTCGAGTATCCGGCCACGTTACTTTGTGTGTTGTATCAAAATTCAGGAATTTGACGCATATTCGGACTTAATTTGACCCGTGCCGGTGGTTGTTATCACAGCTACGTTTCATCAGCACTATTGGTTCAAAGGTGTTCCGAAGACTGTCAAAGGACGATTTATGAGGAACTTACATAGATGTTTCCGAGAAGGACGGCGGCATGGCCCATATGATGAGACACTCGGGAAACATTAAACAAAATTACCCCGTATGAGAATCGCTCCCCTTGCGAATCGACATGACCGGACCGTCGCACATCCCAAGCGGGATGGCCAGCGGGAAATGTCCGCGCGCCTGCAACATACAAACGCCTTACGTCAAGAGAAATCAAGCGAATTCCAGCGTGGAACGATCTTGGTTCCCGGAAGGGGCATCGTTGCGCTCGGCGGCCGACGGGACTATCTTGGAAGGGAAAACAAGTAGCGGGAGGGGGCACTTGGCCTTCTGGAACTGGATCAAGGAACACGGGCCGGTCCTTGTCGTGCTGCTGGCCGTCGGCGGGTTTCTGGATCGCCAGATCGACAATCGTATCGGTGCGCAGGGCGAGCGGTTGGATGCTCGTATTGGTGCGCTGGATGCCCGTATCGGTGCGCTGAGCGAGCGGTTCGACACGTTCGAGCATCGATTTGACCGGCTGGAAGCTGATTTCCGGGCCTTTCAGGAGCGGACCGCCGAGAACCATGACGCCCTCAACCGGCGCATCGACCAAGTGATCTTCGCCGTCAACCGCTCCAGTGGATCGACGGACCCCGGCATGGACACCCTTATCTCCTTGCTGATGGGAACCGACGTGCGCCTTCCGCTGCCTGCGGTGGTTCCGGCGGCGTACCGCGACGCCCGGCTGGAGCGGCGGCAGGTGTCCGCAAGGTTTGCCGACAACCGGCTGGTTCTGTATCCCGACCTCGGCGATGATCGGGTCGTGGAGCTGCTGCACGCGGAAGGCTGGCGTCCGGTCGAAGCCGACCATCCCGACCAAGGCTTCGTGGCGGCACCCGCACCGTAGCCGCTTGGGCGGACGCAGGGCGAGCTTCGGCAGGCATTCCTTGTTCCGGAGGTACCGCGAGCACGGGGATCGGGACGCGCACCTCAAGAACTACCATCGAGAGGAGGCAGGACATGGGCGAACCCATCCATCTTGGCGAGACGCTGCGTGAGGATCTCGATGCGCTCGGCATGAGTGTGTCGGAGTTGGCGTGACGCATTGAAGTGCCGGTGAAGCGCATAACCGAGATTCTCAACGGCCGACGGTCGGTCACGAGCAATATCGTCCTGCGCTTGGGGCGTTTTTCGGCACCTCGGGCGAGTTCTGGCTCAATCTCCAAGCCCGAAGCTCCCCCTCACGTCACTTGCTACAGACGACGAACGCCAAAACGCCAACCGGAACAACATCGTCAACGCCAACGCAAAGACCAATGGGTGGGACCCAACAACAGGCAGAAAACAAAGACCGCGCGGCACGTCGTCCAATGCCGCACGTTGCCCTGACCGTGGTCACCCAACTCACACATTCAGAAGCACTTCTCCGCCGAAATCCCGCCGTTCTAAATCGCCGCCGACAGCCGTCGGCGGCGAGTGCACGGGCGAGGTGAAGCCGCGGCCGGGACCAGCGGGCGAGCACATCCTCCAGAGCCTCGGGGTCGATCGACTGGATAACCCGGTGGATGGTGGACTTGGAGACGGGCTCGCGAAGCCCCGTCTTCGGGTTAAGCCGAAGTTCCGGACGATTTTAGCAATACAACCACACCAACTAGTTGATATTACTGATAAAAACGTACAGAGACAACATGCAAGAGTTCCCATGTAAAGGTGAAACACCCTGTTGACACAGGCAGCTGTTGCCCCCATGTACGTTGCCATGTACGTGGACATCGTCCCCAACCGCATGAGCCGCCCGCCACCAGTCTCTCCTCCTGGCCCATGGAGAACGTCGAAACCCTGCGGCCCTTCCAAGTCACCACGCGGCCCACGACGCTCCATAAAAAAGCCCTGAACCACCTCGGCGTGCGCCTCTAGCGGTCCCAGTAGCGACACACGCGATTCTTTCAATCGTCAATACATTCATAACGATACGTCTGAACGGTGCTGGAACTTCGGGTTAAGCCAGGCGCCGATGGCCTCCAACTCCTCCTGGGACAGGGACCGCGCGAACTGCGCGGCGGCGACACAGCCCTTCATGTTGGCGAACTCGGCGAGCACGTGCACGGTGAGCACCGATGCCGCGGTATGCTTCCTTCCCTGCGCCCGGCGGAAGTCAGGAATGGCCGCGCTTAAGCCGAAGTTCCGGACGATTTCAGCGGCAGAGTCACGATAACCGGTTGATTGTGTTGGCAAAATAGCGCGATGATGGCGCGAGAATGTTCCCATGTAACGGCGAAGTTTTCCCTTGACACGGTGGGCTTACGCCCCCATATACGTTGCCATGTACGTAGACATCGTCCCCAACCGTAACTCACCCCCCGCCGTCCTCCTGCGAGAGGGATGGCGCGAGAACGGCAAGGTCAAGAAGCGCACCATCGCCAATCTCTCCTCCTGGCCCATGGAAAAGGTCGAGACCCTGCGGCGGTTCTTGAAGAACGAACCCCTCGTCGGTCGTGACGACGCCTTCGACATCGTCCGCTCCCTACCCCATGGGCATGTCGCCGCAGTGCTGGGAACCCTGAAGAAGCTGGGACTGGACAGGCTGATCGACCCGAAGCCCTCGCATGAGCGCGATCAGGTCCTGGCCATGATCGTGGCACGCATCCTCGAGCCCGCCTCGAAGCTGGCCACGGCCAGGGGGCTGGCCGAGGCCACGGCGGTCAGCACCCTGGGCGAGGTCCTCGATGCGGAGATGGACGAGGACGCCCTCTACGGCGCCATGGACTGGCTCCTGGAGCGTCAGGAGAGGATCGAGCGGTCCCTGGCGAAGCGGCGCCTCGAAGAGGGCTGCCTGGTGCTCTATGACCTGACCTCGGTATGGATGGAGGGGAGAGCGTGCCCCCTGGCAAGGAGGGGTCATTCCCGGGATGGCAAGAAGGGCAAGCTGCAGATCGAGTTCGGCCTTCTGTGCGATCGGGACGGCTGTCCAGTGTCGGTGGAAGTGTTCCCCGGCAACACGGCGGACCCCGGGACGGTGGCATCACAGATCACCACGCTGCAGGAGCGCTTCTCCCTGGCGAAGGTGGTGCTGGTGGGAGACCGGGGGATGCTGACCGAGGCGCGCATACGCGAGGAGGTGAAGCCTGCGGGCCTGGACTGGATCAGCGCCTTGAGGGGACCGGCCATCCGCGCCCTTGTGGAGGCCGGCGACATCGAGATGTCGCTCTTCGACGAGAGGGACCTGGTGGAGATCACCAGCGATGCGTATCCCGGCGAACGCCTCATGGTCTGCCGCAACCCCCTGCTGGCCGAGGACCGGGCCCGCAAGCGCCAGGAACTGCTCGAGGCCACCGAGGCCCTGCTTGAACCGATCGCCGCAGCGACACGGCGCGACAAGCGCCGTCTCAAGGGTGCCGACAAGATCGGGGAGCGGGTCGGCAAGGTCATCGGCAAGTACAAGATGGCGAAGCACTTCACGTGGTCCATCGACGACGAGGGTGTCTTCACCTATGGGCGCGATGAGGCTGCCATCGCCGCCGAGGCCAGGCTCGACGGCCTCTACGTGATCCGCACCAGCCTGCCGCAGAGCGAGCTCGACGGTCCCGGCACGGTGCGCGCCTACAAGCGGTTGAGTTCGGTGGAACGGGCCTTCCGCAGCCTGAAGACCGTGGATCTGAAGGTCCGCCCCGTCTACCACCGCACCGAACCCCGGGTCCGCGCCCATGTCTTCCTGTGCATGCTCGCCTACTACGTTGAATGGCACATGCGCCAGAGACTGAAGCCCATGCTGTTCGACGACGAGGATGCCGAAGGCGCCGAGGCCCGGCGGCCGTCCGTCGTGGCGCCGGCAGAAGTCTCGGCGAGCGCCCGGGCCAAGGCGGCAACGAAGAGGACGCCCGGGGGTGATCCGGTGCACAGTTTCCGCACCCTCCTCGATGATCTCGCGACCATCACCCGCAACACCGTGGCGCCCCGCCTTGCGGGCGCCAAACCCTTCCAGGTCACCACGCGGCCCACGCCGCTCCAGAAAAAGGCCCTGGACTACCTCGGCCTGCCTATTAGTCACAAATCGTGCAGGACGTGATCGTGTCCTTCCGACGTCGGATCCAGATCGAGGGCCTCGAGCAGGCATTCATAGGCCAGCGCGGCGGTGGCCAGTCGCGGATAGCCATGCCACATCGTCTGGTTGCCCGGCGCCGGATCATGCTTGCGGTCCAGATACCCGCCAAGGATCGCCACCAGCTTCACCGCCGCCCCCAGCGTGTCGGGCGGGTCCAGCCGGTATCGCCGTGCATAGTCGCCGAGGAAGCGGAGTTCCAGGTCCGAGAACAGGCAGTCGGGCTTCATCGTCGGCACATCCCGCCCGAGCAGGGTCATCAGGGCAAGACGCCAGGCGATCACGGCGTGGATGGTGATCTGCCGTTCCAGGCGGCAGGCCTTGCGCGTCGCCAGGTGCTCCACCCGGCAGCCGGACTTCAGCACCCGGAACCAGCATTCGATCCGCCAGCGCAGCGCGTACCAGCCGACGATCTCCTGGGCCGCTTCGGCGTGGTCCACAGGAAGGTCGGTCAACAGGAACCATTCCACCGGAGCTTCCCCGGCCGGCGGGGCCGTCTCGAGGAGATGCAGCGCGGTCACGGCCACGGGCGCGGCATCGGGGCAGCCGGCAGTCGCCGGCAGCGTGGTCGACAACCAGCGCAGTTCCAGCACCGCGTTCCGCCGGGCAGTGCGGCCGGGCTGCTTCTGGCGCCCCGAGGACTTCGGCCGGGCCGTCAGGCGGGGTATGTCGATCTGCATGGTGCCGCGGCAGGCAGACGTACGTAGTCGGGTGAACAGCTTCGTAGCCCCGCGCTTGAGGACCCGGTCATGTCGAGCTCGCACCAGCATCGACAGACGGCGATGCTGCCGGCACCGGTCGAACAGTTCGAAGAAGTCCGCTTCCCGGTCCATCACGCACACGACCTTCACCCCGGTCGTCCGGGCCGCGAGGTCCGCGATGTCGTCGAGACCGTCGAGCCAGCGCTGCGACTTGCGCCGGGACATCTCGACATCCTCGCCCGAACCGGTCTTTGCCCGGGGGCGGGGAGGAGCGTCGAAGGCAAGACGCGCCACCCCCAGCGGCAGGCCTTCGCCGCTGACAACGTAGCTGGCGTGCAGGTGCAGGCCCAGGGTCTGCGAGGCCGTCTGGTTCGTGCCGATGATGCCCAGACCGTCGCAGCCCGGACGGGTCGCGAAGTTCAGGTCCGTCCCGTCCTGAATGCACAACGCCACCCGCTGGCCGCACATCCGCTGCACCGTTCGTTGACGGTGCGGCGCCAGGATGTTCGCCGGGGTCACCGCCGACGTCTCCGGCTGATCCAGGAACCGATAACAGGCCCGGACACCAGCAGGGTCCGGGCGCGCCAGACCGCTGTAGGACGACATCGGACTCTCTCCCTGTCTTCGTGCAATCTCCACCAGGCGCGCACTCAGACGCCGGTCGCCGATCGGCGCTCCCCCGAACTCGTGGTGCGCCCACGCCGAGGCGTCCAGACCCTCCCCCGGGGACAGGGCCGGCATCGGCTCCGCCACCCCCAGCTTGTGCCGCCAGTCCCGGTCCAGAACGTACATGTGTACATGTACACGGCCTTGACGCTCTCGGCCATCTCGCGCGCGCGGTCCTGGCGGCCTCGGCCCCGGGTGAACCCCACGAGCTGCCAGTTCGCCGCCCGCAGGCTCGCACCGTCGCGCGTCGGGTCGACATAGGTCTCGACCAGCCATGGCAGGAACCCGTAGCGCTGCGCAACATCGGCGCCCAGGCGAGACAGGCACATCGACAGCGTCTTCGACGCAAGGTTCGCAACCGGCACCCGGATCAGAAACCGGCTCATCGACAGCACCCGGTGTCGTTCCGCACGACGCCGGTCGGCATCCCAGCCGATCCAGGCATCCCGATCCGCCACCTTCAGCGCCGCTGCGGCAAAGCCGAAACCGCCGAGACAGCCGTGAGCGGAATCCACCAGATAGCGCAGCTGATGACCGGCCAGGATGGGAGCGCCGAGAAAGTGCTCCCGCGCCATCAGTTCGTTCCAGAGCGCCCGTTCGGCATCCGTGCGCACCAGCAGGATCCGCAGACCCTGGATCGCCGCCACGCTCGCCGGCACATCACGCGGCCTCTCCACCGCCTCGCCGAGCCGGCGGGGCGTTGCCCGACGCCGCTGACCGGAGGGCTCCGGCAAGCCCTCGATCCTGCCCTGCGATGCCATCTGCTTCAGGGCCACGACACAGCTCGATACCCGCTCGCGTCCCCGTGCGTCCCGCAGGCCGAAGTGCCGACACACGTTCAGCGCCAGGCGGTTTTGACTGCTATCGCCGCTCTCGGACACGATCGACTGCAGGCGATCGAGCTGGTCCTCGAGGACGCGTTTGATCGGAATGTGTGCTTCCATGCAGGGCAGGGTGCACCATCCGAATCATCTTGTCCAGCACGATTTATGACTAAAGAGCAGACCTCGGCATACGCCTGCAGCGTTCCCAGTAGCGACACACCCGATTTTTTCAAACGTCAATACATTCATAACGATACGTCTGATCGGTTCTGGAACTTCGGCTTAAGCCGAAGTTCCAGCGTCGATCAAGTGCAAGTGCTTGATATAAATGACATTCGATGGATCTCAGAGGCGTCTGACTGGGTACATCACGGCTTCACGCCCAGGAGCTTGAGTGCTTTTCTCTGGAGCGGCGTGGGCCGCGTGGTGACCTGGAAGGGTTGGGCGCCCGCAAGGCGGGGCGCCACGGTGTTGCGGGTGATGGTCGCGAGATCATCGAGGAGAGTGCGGAAGCTGTGCACCGGATCACCCCCGTGTGTCCTCTTGGTTGCCGCCTTGGCCCGGGCGCTCGCCGAGACTTCTGCCGGCGCCACGACGGACGGCCGCCGGGCCTCGGCGCCTTCGGCATCCTCGTCGTCGAACAGCATGGGCTTCAGTTTCTGGCGCATGTGCCATTCCACGTAGTAGGCGAGCATGCACAGGAAGACATGGGCGCGGACCCGGGGTTCGGTGCGGTGGTAGACGGGGCGGACCTTCAGATCCACGGTCTTCAGGCTGCGGAAGGCCCGTTCCACCGAACTCAGCCGCTTGTAGGCGCGCACTGTGCCGGGACCGTCGAGCTCGCTCTGCGGCAGGCTGGTGCGGATCACGTAGAGGCCGTCGAGCCTGGCCTCGGCGGCGATGGCAGCCTCATCGCGCCCATAGGTGAAGACACCCTCGTCGTCGATGGACCACGTGAAGTGCTTCGCCATCTTGTACTTGCCGATGACCTTGCCGACCCGCTCCCCGATCTTGTCGGCACCCTTGAGACGGCGCTTGTCGCGCCGTGTCGCTGCGGCGATCGGTTCAAGCAGGGCCTCGGTGGCCTCGAGCAGTTCCTGGCGCTTGCGGGCCCGGTCCTCGGCCAGCAGGGGGTTGCGGCAGACCATGAGGCGTTCGCCGGGATACGCATCGCTGGTGATCTCCACCAGGTCCCTCTCGTCGAAGAGCGACATCTCGACGTCACCCGCCTCCACCAGTGAACGGATGGCCGGTCCCCTCAAGGCGCTGATCCAGTCCAGGCCTGCGGGCTTCACCTCCTCGCGTATGCGCGCCTCGGTCAGCATCCCCCGGTCTCCCACCAGCACCACCTTCGCCAGGGAGAAGCGCTCCTGCAGCGTGGTGATCTGTGATGCCACCGTCCCGGGGTCCGCCGTGTTGCCGGGGAACACTTCCACCGACACTGGACAGCCGTCCCGATCGCACAGAAGGCCGAACTCGATCTGCAGCTTGCCCTTCTTGCCATCCCGGGAATGACCCCTCCTTGCCAGGGGACACGCTCTCCCCTCCATCCATACCGAGGTCAGGTCATAGAGCACCAGGCAGCCCTCTTCGAGGCGCCGCTTCGCCAGGGACCGCTCGATCCTCTCCTGACGCTCCAGGAGCCAGTCCATGGCGCCGTAGAGGCCGTCCTCGTCCATCTCCGCATCGAGGACCTCGCCCAGGGTGCTGACCGCCGTGGCCTCGGCCAGCCCCCTGGCCGTGGCCAGCTTCGAGGCGGGCTCGAGGATGCGTGCCACGATCATGGCCAGGACCTGATCGCGCTCAGGCGAGGGCTTCGGGTCGATCAGCCTGTCCAGTCCCAGCTTCTTCAGGCCTCCCAGCACCGCGGCGACATGCCCGTGGGGAAGGGAGCGGACGATGTCGAAGGCATCGTCGAGATGTCGGACTGCTGTTCCTCCCTTGAGGAGGATGCGCAATCCCTCGACGAGGGTGGGGGACCACTTGGAGAGGCTGGCGATGGTACGCTTCTTGACCTTTCCGTCTTCGCGATAGGACTCGCGGAGCAGGATGGCGGGCGGCGAGGAGCGGTTGGGGACGGCTTCGATGTACATGGCTACTGTACATAAGCACGGCACTGCCGTATGTCAAGCACAAAATGCATCCGTACATGGGTACACTGTGAAGTCCGTCAAACCCGATAAACCACGCAATATCAACGACTTGATGCGACTTCCAGCTGGAAAACGTCCGGAACTTCGGCTTAAGCGTAGAGCGAGCGCAGCACCTTGGGGTCCCGGGGCGCCAGTTCGGGGCATGAGGGCGGCGCCACGTCGGGGGGAAGCGGCAGCGGGCTCGACAGCAGCGCCCGGGCATCGCGCCTCAGTGCCGTAACGTAGATATCCTTGGGCTTGCCGTGGGGATCGGTATAGCGCCCGTTGGAGCGGGCAAACCCCTTGGTCTCACCCAGACACGTCCAGCCCGCAGCCCTCAACATCGTGCCGGCAAAGATCTCCGGATCGCAGAACGTCTCCGCCAGCAGCACCCCGTGGCCGTGCACCTTCAGCCAGTCGTCACAGAGCCGGCGCGTCATGCACGCAAGGAAACTCAGAAGCAAGGTTCGCAAACACCCCGGGCTTGGAGAGAAGCAAGAACCGCGTGTTGTTGGCCACCACCCCGAGCCGCTGGAACTGCTGCTTAAGGCTTCCAGCCGGTCCACTGGTCGCGGGGAGCGCACTTGAAGGCGCCGTTCTGCCACGCCGCCAGACCCAGCCAATGGCCCCTGAAGGTCGCAAGGTAGCGCAGACCGCGACCCGCCAGGCGACGGAAGCCGAGATAGTGGTACTCGTTCATCAGCGCGTCCAGGGGCGGACGCTCCTCCGGCCTCGCCAGGCGAACCTCAACCTCAGACAGGGAAAAACCCTCAGGAGCTTCCTGATGGATCGGGACAGCTTCCATGCGCTTGCGAATCGACAACATGACCGGACCGTCGCACATCCCAAGCGGGATGGCCAGCGGGAAATGTCCGCGCGCGTGCAACATACGAACGCCTGACGTCAAGAGAAATCAAGCGAATTCCAGCATGGGACGGTCTTGTCTTCCTCGTCGTCACCCCTTGACAGAACGGTTTCCGAGGATGCTCAGGACCGAGATCGCGTCGCGGTGGACGCTGCGGCTTGCCGGCGCGTCGGGCTCCGAGTGTGCGAGACGCTCGATGGTCATGACGCGGCATGCGGTGATGGCGTCCAAGGTCAGGGACTCCTTCAGGTCGTCAGCCTCATCGAAGCGCCGATCCTCGACCCGTACGCCGATCTTCAGAACCCTGAAGTACTCCTCGATCAACCACCGCCTCTCGTAGAAGGAGACAACCTCAAGGGCGTTGGCGGCGGTGACGTCGCCTTCGGTGGTGAGCAGCATCCAGTCCTGAGGATCGCGGCCCGCCGGTGGGTCGGGTTCCGTGACGTGCACAGCCATCATGGCAAGCGGCGGAGTTCCCCGGGGCTTGCTGCCCGGTGGCGCAAGGTCGACCCTTGCGGCGCGAACTTCGAGGCGCCCGCCCTTGCGCGCCTTGCGGCGACGTGGCCTTCCGCCGGCTTCGATGTCGATCTGTTTCGTCGCGATGCAAGGCTCATCAGCCATGTGCTCCCAAAGGTCCCGGCATGCGCCCGTTGCGGTGACCACGCGGCGCCGTGTCGAGCGCTTGACGCGCACCAGCAGGCCGGCCCTGTGCTCCGTGCTCCGGGCCAGCAGGTCCCAGATGTCGCCTCGCCGATCACAGATCACCAGCACCCTTGTCGAGGGACAGGCGTCGGCCAGTTCCACGGCCCTGTCGTACCCGTCGAGCCAGCGCCGGCCTTTCTTGTCGCCCTCTTCGCTCTTCCGGTGACCCGGCTCAAGAGGGAAGTCGGCGTCGAGATGGAACAGGCCGAGAGCACTGCCGCCTTCGCTGAAGGCAACCCCGGCATGGGCCGCTACGCGAAGGGTGCCCGAGCTGCCGCCGCCGATGTCGACAAGACCCTCGGTCGGCTCCAAGCCTTTGTAATCAAGGGACGTCGTGTCCTGGATGGCAAGAATCAGGTGCTGCGAACGGCAGTGTTCCACCATCGCTTCCTGATACTCCTCAAGAATATGGTCCATTGTCGCCTCGTATATGACAACAGGCGCCAAGCGCCCCATGTTCCGCCGCGACGGGGAAGGTCATCGGCAGGATCTCCACGGAACGACTATTCCACGCGCGGCTGCCCATGGCAACAAGGCGAATCGCGGATGCGCACGTCACTGTGGACGCTGCAGCAATAGTCATCGCCCAGTCGGTTCTCAACATATCGACAGTCATCTCCAGCGTGAACTGACCTTCGTCGTCGAGTCCAACGGCCTGCGTTGGGCGCGATGGATGAAGAGGCTGCTGCGCGAGGTCTGCCACGGGGTCACGAGAGCGAAACCGAAACCCTGACTGCAGGGTCGTGCGCAGGCGCTACCGCACCATCCTGACCCAGGGCGCTGGGGAACCGCCCGACATCCCGCCGCGGCCGACAAGGGAAACGGGGACGCATCGCATGGTCCGACGCGCACGACCTCAGAGTTTGTTCCTAAACCGAAGTTCCGGACGATTTCCTGCTGATCTTCACAACAACTCACTGATTTTGCGTTATTTGTTGGATTCATCAGGCTTCACTGTGTACCCATGTATGAATGCACCTTGTGCTTGACATAAGTCCGCGGTACGCCCATGCACGGTAGCCATGTGCATCAAAGCCCTCCTCAACCAGTCCCCTCCACCCGCCATCATGCTCCACGAGCCCTCGGCGCGAAGTCGGAAAGGTCAAGAAGCGCACCATCACACGCAACACCGTGGCGCTCCACTTCGCCGGGCGCCGGGCCCTTCCAGGTCACTACGCGGCCCACGCCGCTCCAGAGAAGAACACTCAAACTCCTCGGCGTAAAGCCGTAGTGTACCCAGTCAGACGCCTCTGAGATCCATCGAATGTCATTCATATCATATATTTGCGCCTGATCAGCCCTGGAACTTCGGCCTAAAGTCGCGGGTAGCCCCAAGCCATGGTATTCCATCAGGTACACAACCCACAGATGGAGGGTATCATGGCTTGGAATGGGGCCACCCAGGCGAAGTATGGGCGTAGCGACGACTACCGGCAAAACGATCTGAGCGACGAGGAGTGGGCACTCATCGAGGCCTCTGATTCCGGCGCAGGGTCGGATGGGCCGTCCCCGCACGACGGACCCCCGCCGGGTGTTCGATGCGATCCAGTCCATGCTGGCATCGGGATGCCAGTGGCGCCTGATTCCGTCTGATGATCCACCGTTTTCCACGGTTCAGAACTATTTCTATGCTTGGTTACGCAGCGGTGTTCTCGAGCGCATGCTGGATGCGTTGCGGGCTTATGCGCGTCGTCTGGCGGGTCGCCGTGTTGAACCCACGGCTGCGGTGATCGACACGCAGAGTGTGAAGACGACGGAGTGTGGCGGTCCTTCTGGCTGTTGATGCGGGCAAGAAGATCAAGGGCCGCAAGCGTCATCTGACGGTGGACACCGAGGGTTCACCGATTGTCCTCAGCATTCACCCGGCCGACATCCAGGATCGGGACGCGGCTGTGGATGTGCTTGTGACCCTTCTGGGCAAGGCGCCGGCGGTCTCGCGGGTGTTTGCCGACGGCGGCTACGAGGGTCCCAAGCTGCGCGCTGCCCTGGCCCGCAGGGGTTTGCCGGATGTGATCGAGGTTGTCGAAAGACACAAGGGTATCAGGGAGTTCACCATTCTTCCCTGTCGCTGGGTTGTGGAGAGGACCTGTGCCTGGATGGGCCGATGCCGTCGATTGGCCAAGGATTTCGAGCGGCACCGAGGCGAGCTCCCTGGCCTGGGCGAGGCTGGCGGCGTGCCGGTTTCTCATGCGGCGGGTGGCGCGGGAGTTAAGTGCATGAATCAAGAAATATAACAATATCAATGAGTTATGATTCAAACTCTAAGGCAAGGGCGCCTCGACGCACACCTTTCGCAGCCTCACGGCACCTGGAAGTGCAGCAAAACGTGCCCTTGTAGTGACAGAATTTGTGACTAATGAGCGCCGCACGATGCCGTACCTGATCTCCACACCGCGCTCGACGGAAGGGCCGCAGACATGATCTGGTTGCACTGCGACCGAACGCTCGCCACGGTGTTGCGGTGGCGGTCGCGTTTCACGAGGGCCGTTGATAGGCCGAATTGGGGTATGTGTTCGCTCCGGCTGCATGTCCTCGAAGCGGCAATGGCAGACAGGTCTGATAGTCTCACGGTTCGTGATCGTGCCGGTTCCGATGTGCACGAAACGCCTGGCGCTGGCGGTGCCGCATGAGGGTCATCGTGGTCCCCCGCGGCACCGGAGTTTGCTGTGAAACATTTTCTGATCCCTGCGACGCCTCTTGTTGAACAGGGCGCGAGCGACCTGTCGGTCAGGCGCATGTCTGACCGCCGTGTGGTGGTGCTGGCTGACGCCGGTTGACGAACCTTGGACCTTTCCGGCTACCCCGCGTCCATGGCCATCAAGGGTCCGGTTCGTTCAGGACGTCGCCACAATGCAAGCGTCCTCGTCAGCCACCTCCACCTGCTCGCATGATCGTGCACCAACACGCCGGATCAACGCATTTGTCCAACGGCCACAACAGGCTCACGTTTCATGGCGCGGGGTGAGCAGGCACGCCGACGTTCATGACTGTTTGGTGGAGCGGCATGTTGATCGTCGTTGCCCTTGGTCCCCTGGACGGTTATATGTCCCGGGTCGGGACGGCGCACAAAAGGCAGGGGTGCCGTTTCATGGATCGACAGGGAAGGGAGACCTCACCATGGGTACCTTCAGCATATGGCATTGGCTTATCGTGCTGGTCATCGTTCTGCTCCTCTTCGGACGCGGCCGGATTCCAAAGCTGGCCGGTGATCTCGCCAAGGGGATCAAGGAGTTCAGGTCCGGCATGAAGGACGAGGCGGCGCAGGCGCGGCAATCCGCTGAATCCCCGTCCACCATCGAGGGAACCGCCACACCGGCGTCCGCCGACGAGGAGAAGGACAAGACCGTCGCCTAGACACCTGCTGAAGACAACGGGACATGTTCGATCTCGGATGGTTCGAACTGGCGGTCGTAGGGGCGCTGTTGCTGGTTGTGGTGGGCCCCAAGGATCTGCCCAGGGTGTTGCGGACAGTCGGCATATGGACCGGCAAGGCGCGGCGCATGGCGCGGGATTTCCAGAAGGCGCTGGACCAGTACGCCAGGGACGCCGAGATCGATGACGTCAAGAAGGCCATCGAGACGCCGCTGAAGGCGAAGAAGGCGGTGACCGCGGTCATTGATCCCACAGGCGCCCTCAAGAAGGAACTCGAGGACACCGGCCGCGAGATGCAGGAAAACATGAAAGCCGGGGATGAGCCTGAGGCACCGGCCCAGGCGGCGCCGGAACGCGCCAGGGCTTCCGGAGACACGTAGAACGCCCTTGATCAAGGACATCGACAACACCAAGCTTCCGTTGCTGGAGCATCTCGTCGAATTGCGTCGGCGCCTCGTGCGCAGCGCGGCGGTGGTCCTGCTTGCCTTCCTGCCTTGCTTCTACTTTGCGCCGGCGATCTACAACTTCCTCGCTCTGCCGCTCTACGATGCCTATGGACTGTCGCCAGTGGAGGAGCCGGCGGAAGGCGAGGAGACGTGGATCGAGCGTACCCTGAATGACGCCTGGTTGCTGTTCTCCCCGTCACCGGCCGAGGACGCTCGACCTCAAAAGCCGGCAGGCGTCACCGAGGGCGCGACCATCGATCGCAGCAGCGATTCCGAGTACCCGCCGCGATTCATCTTCACGAGTCCCCAGGAAGCCTTCCTGACCTATGTGAAGGTCGGATTCTTCGTGTCCCTGTGCGTCTCGCTGCCGTTCCTGGCCTGGCAGCTCTGGGCGTTCGTGGCGCCCGGCCTCTATCGCCGGGAGAAGAAGCTGGTCCTGCCCTTCATGCTGGTGTTTCCACTGCTCTTCACGCTCGGCGCGGCGATGGTCTACTACGCCTTCTTTCCCGTTGCCCTGAGGTTCTTTCTCGGCTTTCAGCAGACCGGAGACTTCGGGCAGCTGCCCATTGTCATGGAAGTGCGGGTGAGCGAGTATTTTTCGCTGCTCCTCAAGCTCCTCTTCGCTTTCGGCATCAGTTTCCAGTTGCCCTTGGTGATGACCCTGGCGGCGCGGACCGGTATGGTGACGGCCGAGGGGCTCAAGGAGAAGAGAAAGTACGCCATCGTCGCCGTTTTCGTGCTGGCGGCCGTGATCACGCCGCCCGATCCCTTCAGCCAGCTTGGCCTCGCCTTGCCCCTGATCCTGCTCTATGAAGTATCGATCTGGTGCGCACGCCTCACCGAGCGGCGCAAGGCGAAGCTTGAGGACGACGACGAAGAGGAAGAGATTGAAGAGGTGGACGACCCCCAGGCTTACGAGGAAACGGATTTCAACCCGGCACGCTGAGCGTCCCGGCACGCATGGCAAGGTAGACCGGCATGCATGATCTTCAGTGGATTCGCGCCCACCCCGAAGACTTCGACGTCGCCAGCGCCCGTCGTGGCTTGTTGCCTCGGGCCTCGCTGATACTCGACATGGACCGCAAGGTGCGAGGCTCCCGGACTGCCGTCCAGGAGCTGCAGCAGAGGCGCAACGAACTCACACGCCTGATCAGCGAGGCGAAGCGTGGCGGTCGGGATGCGGCGGCAGAGATCGCGGAAGTCGGCAGCATCAAGCGGCAGATCGCGACCCTGGAGGCGGTCGAACGAGAGGATGCCGCACAGCTCCGCGCCGTGCTCGAGGCCATCCCCAATGTCGTTGACGATACCGTCCCCGAAGGCGACGACGAGACGGACAATGTCGAGATGCGCCGCTGGGGGAACATTCCCGACTTCGCCTTCGAACCGAGGGACCACGTGGATCTGGGCGCCATTCTGGGCGGTATGGACTTTGACAGCGCGGCGCGTCTCACCGGCGCGCGTTTCGTGGTCCTTTCCGGTGCTCTGGCCCGCCTTGAACGGGCGCTGGCCTCCTTCATGATGGATGTGCACACTCAGGAGTTCGGCTATGTCGAGGTCTCCGCGCCCCTGCTGGTGCGTCCCGAGACCGCCTACGGCACCGGCAACCTTCCCAAGTTTGCCGATGATCTCTTCCGTACCACCGACAACCGGTATCTCATTCCCACCGCGGAAATGACACTCACGAACCTGGTCCGCGAAACGATCGTGGACGAGAACGCGCTCCCCTTGCGCTACACCGCACTCACTCCGTGTTTCCGCTCAGAGGCGGGAGCGGCGGGGCGCGATACCAGGGGCATGCTGCGTCAGCATCAGTTCTGGAAGGTGGAACTGGTCTCGGTGACCACGCCCGAGGACTCAGCACAGGAGCACCGCCGCATGGCGTCCTGTGCGGAATCCATCCTGCAGGGTCTGGCATTGCCCTATCGTGTCGTCCTCCTCGCTGCCGGAGACATCGGGTTCTCAGCCCGCCTCACATGGGACCTCGAAGTGTGGCTGCCGGGTCAGAAGACGTGGCGGGAAATCTCGAGTCTGTCGAACTGCGCCGACTTCCAGGCGCGGCGGATGGCTGCTCGCTGCCGGGCCAGGGACACGCGCAGGACACGGTTTGTCCACACACTCAATGGATCAGGTGTCGCGGTCGGCCGGGCATTGGTCGCCATCCTGGAAAACTTCCAGCACGAGGACGGAAGTGTTTCCATACCCGAGGTCCTGCGTCCCTACATGGGTGGCATGGAGCGCCTGCATCCGGGCGGGACCGTACCGGTCGACGGCTGACCGCACGGCGATGCCCGCCTCGTGTCCGGAACTCATACAGGACCTCGTGACACTGGGCGTGCGTTCAGCCAAGGTCCTGGAAGCCATGGCAAGCGTGCCCCGGGATCGCTTTGTGCCTCATGACATCATCTCCCACGCCTGGGAGAACGTGGCACTGCCGATCGACTGCCGGCAGACGATCAGCCAGCCTCTCGTTGTGGCCCTGATGTCCGAGAGACTGGATCTCGATCGGGGTATGCGGGTTCTCGAAATCGGCACCGGAAGTGGCTATCAGACGGCGATTCTGGCACAGCTGGCAGGATATGTATGGACAATTGAGCGCCACGACTCGCTCTTGGGCCAGGCGATGGCCCGGTTTGCCGAACTCGACCTCGACAACATCACATGCCGGTTGGGAAACGGTTCACGCGGCTGGCCGGAAGAGGCCCCCTTCGACAGGGTCATGGTGACGGCCGCGGCAGTCACCTTGCCGCAGC
This sequence comes from Alphaproteobacteria bacterium, assembly GCA_964291265.2. Classification (GTDB taxonomy): domain Bacteria; phylum Pseudomonadota; class Alphaproteobacteria; order SP197; family SP197; genus SP197. The sequence goes on along the minus strand of OZ219747.1, from coordinate 3,505,771 downwards.
CTCTGGTCGACCAGCTCGTCCCTGGTGGTGTCATGGTCGTGCCGGTTGGTGGAACGGTGTTCGACCAGAAACTCTACCACGTGCGACGCCTCGATTCGGGCCATGAGAGTCATCCCTTTCTCGATGTCAGGTTTGTTCCTCTCGTCGAGGAGTGACGGGCCGGTGGCGGCGTTCCTGGCGCTCCTTTGTGTCGCCGCCATGGTGGCGTCCTGCGCTCAGATGCCGGCGCCGGTCCGCTACATTGAACAGGCCATGCCGCCGTTGCCGGGAACTCCCCCCGCCGGTCGACTGGCAGCCCTGCCGCCCTTGCCTGGCGTGAAGCCCGTGCCACCGGCGGTGCCCGGCGCGCCGCCGCAGCCCGTGGCGGAGCCGGAAGAACAGGCAACCGGGGATCTGTTGGCGCGCATTGAACGCATTCTCAGTGCCGACGGGGTCGATGCGCCGCCCCGCGAGTCGATGATCCTGGAGACCGTGCCTTCGGATACGGGTCCGGTGACCATCTACAACGTACGACGCGGTGACACGTTGTTCGGCATTTCTCGCCACCTCGGCGTGCATTCACGCGAACTCGCCGAGATCAACGGTCTGGTCAAACCCTATCTGCTCGTGGAAGGCCAGCAACTGACGGTGCCGCAGGCAGTCGCCACCTCGCATCGGGTGGCCGCCGCTGACGTGCCCGCTCCCGAGCCTCCGCCGACGGTCACTCCCGAACCGGCGACGGCAACCATTCCCGAACCGGTGACGACAGCCATTCCGGAACCGGCGCCCGGAGGTGACCTGCAGTTCATCTGGCCGGTCACAGGACCTGTGGTATCGGGTTTCGGCCCGAAGGCCGGCGGTCTGCACAACGACGGCATCAACATCGCTGCACCGGCCGGAACTCCGGTGCGCGCCGCGGAGGACGGCGTCGTCTCCTACGTCGGCAACGAGATCCGGGGTTACGGCAACCTCGTGCTGTTGCGCCATACGGATGGCTGGGTCACGGCCTACGCCCACAACGCGCGCAATCTCGTCGCCAGGGGCCAGATGGTCCTGCGCGGCGATGTCATCGCCAGTGTCGGTGCCAGTGGCGGCATTTCCCAGCCGCAGTCCCACTTCGAACTTCGCCAGGGAACCACGGCGGTCAATCCGGTGGAACACCTCGTCGAGGGCTGATCCCTTCAGCAGGCCTCGAGTGTCCTTTCCAGGCGGCCTGCGAGGTCCTGGATGAACTGCCAGGCGACACGGCCCGACCGCGCACCACGTGTCATCTGCCACTCGATGGCACGGGCATGGAGCGCATCGTCGTCCACGTCGAGGCCGAAATGCTCCGCATAGCCCCTGACCATGGCAAGGTAGGTCGGCTGGTCACACCCGTGAAAGCCGAGCCACAGCCCGAACCGGTCGGAAAGCGACACCTTTTCCTCGACAGCCTCGGCCGGATGGACAGCGGTCGAGCGCTCGTTTTCCATGATGTCGCGGGGCGTCAGGTGGCGCCGGTTGGACGTCGCATAGAAGAGCACGTTGTCGGGGCGTCCCTCGAGACCGCCCTCGAGTACGGCCTTGAGCGACTTGAGCGTGCTGTCATGGGCGTCGAAGGAGAGATCGTCGCACATCAGGATGGCGCGCCGTTCCGCCTGCCGCATGCGCGAGAGCAGACGGTAGAGATGGGTGATGTCTTCCCGGTGGATCTCGATCAGCGCCAGGGAACCCGGCTGTTCGGCATGGACCGCGGCATGAACGGCCTTGATGAGTGTCGACTTTCCCATGCCGCGGGCACCCCAAAGCAGAGCATTGTTGGCGGGATAGCCTCTGGCAAACTGGCGGGTGTTGTCGAGCAGGGAGTCCCTTGCCCGGTCTATGCCGCGCAGAAGATGCAGCGGCACATACTGGACGCGTTCAACAGCCTTGATGGTGTCATGCCCCGCGTGCCAGACAAACGCCTGACCGCTCCGTGGAATCTCCGGAGCGGTGTTGTCGCCGGGCGGCGATGTGGTGTTGCCGGCCATGCGTTCTAGCGCCTGGGCGATTCGGGCGAGTGCGGGATTCGTCATGGAGAGGGCAGGGCGGTCAATCGGGCAGCATCATCGTGCTTCACAGTACCCCGTGGTTTGCAATCGGTCATCCCCCGGCTATAGTCCGCCACCTTTCGCGCAGGATGTCGACATGCCGATCACACACGCCTATGCACAGGGCGAAGCAGGTGCCGCCGGGTTCGATCCCTTCTTTCTCATTCTCATGGTCGCCATGTTCGGCGTCTTCTGGTTTTTCGTGTTCCGGCCGCAGTCAAGGAAGGCCAAGCAGCACCAAGCCATGCTTGGTTCGATCAAGCGGGGTGATCAGGTGGTCACGAACGGTGGCATCATCGGAAACGTGGCGCGTATCGAGGGAGACGGAGTCCTCATCCTGGAGATCGCCAAGGACGTCAGGGTGAAGTGCCGGCACTCCATGATCGCCGACGTCATGGCGAAGCCGGAACCGCGCCAGGCCGCGAGAGCGGACGAGGGGAGTTCAGGCGGCGACGGTGGCGGTTGACATAGTCGGCCATGCGTTACTTTCCGACCTGGAAGATCTGGATCGTTGTGCTTGTCAGTGTTCTGGGTCTGGTCTTCGCCGCACCGAACCTGCTCTCGCGTGACCTGGCGCGCGACCTGCCAACGTGGCTGCCGCACAAGCAGGTGAGTCTCGGGCTCGATCTTTCCGGCGGAGCGCATCTCCTGCTGCAGATTGACGAGGCCGCCTGGCGGGAAGGGCGCCTCGCATGGCTCGAGGGCAACGTGCGGCGCACCCTGCGTGGTGAACGCATCGGTGTCAGGGTCACCGGCGGTGATGACGATCATCGGCAGTTTGCCTTGCGCAACGCCGACGATGCGGCTGCGGCTGCCCGGGAACTCGAGGGTCTGGCCGAGGATTTCACGATCACCGTCGATGAGACCGGTGCGATTGTTGCGGCGTTCACCGAGGAAGGACTGGAGGCAGGGCTCGGCGACGCCATAGAGCGCACCCTGGAGGTGCTGCGCGGGCGTATCGATCCCGATGGCGTTCTGGAGCCCGTGATCACCCGCCAGGGACGGGATCGCATTCTCGTCCAGGTGCCGGGGGTCGACGACACGCGCATATTGCGCTCGCGTCTCGGCCAGACCGCCAAGCTGACATTCCATCTCGTCGATCAGGATACTTCCGTGGCCGCCGCCGAAGCCGGGCAGCTCCCGGTCGGCTCGGTGCTCATGCCCGGGCGTGAACAGCCCGGACAGAACCACGTCCTGCGGGCGGAGATTCTTGTGACCGGCGAAAGTCTGGAGAGTGCCGCGGCGAGTTTCGATCAAGGTCGACCGGTTGTTGCCTTCAGCTTCGACGGTGTGGGCGCCGCACGGTTCTGCGACGTGACGACGGAGAGTGTCGGGCGTCTGCTCGCCATCGTTCTTGACGGGGTCGTGATCAGTGCTCCGCGCATCAATGGGCCGATCTGCCAGGGAAGCGGCATCATCACGGGTTCCTTCACGGTGTTGGAGACGCAGGAGCTGGCGTTGTTGCTGCGGGCCGGCGCACTGCCCGTTCCTCTCACCGTCGTTGAGGAGCGCACCGTTGGTCCTACCCTGGGCGCGGATTCAATCGAAGCCGGCAAGGCAGCGGCGGCGGTCAGCTTCGCTGCCGTCATCGTCTTCATGATCGCCTGTTACGGAACCCTGGGGGCCTTCGCCAACGTCGCACTCATCACCAATCTCATTCTCCTCATGGGTCTGTTGTCGCTGTTGCAGGCGACACTTACCCTCCCCGGAATCGCCGGCATTGTTCTCACGGTTGGCATGGCGGTTGATGCGAACGTGCTGATCTTCGAGCGCATCCGCGAGGAACTGCGCCACGGACGCACCATTCTCAACGCCGTCGAGACGGGTTTCAGGAGAGCCATGACGACCATTCTCGATGCCAACATCACCACCGCGGTGGCGGCATTCCTGCTGTTCTTCCTTGGCTCCGGGCCGGTCAGGGGGTTTGGCGCGACGCTCGCCATCGGCATTCTGACGTCGATGTTCACGGCCATGTTGCTGACCCGCCTTCTCACTCACCTCTGGCTGGCCCGGTTGAGGCCCAAGGCCCTGGGAATCTGACCGATGAAACGGCTTCGTCTTGTCCCGGCCGGTCTGCATCTGCCGTTCATGGACTATCACCGCGTCGCGGTGACCCTGTCCGTGATTCTCTTCGTCGCCTCGATCGCCCTGCTGGTTCTTTCCGGGCTGAACTTCGGCATTGATTTCAGGGGCGGCACCCTGATCGAGATTCGCACGCCGCAGGTCGCCGATCTTGCTCTCGTGAGAAGCGAACTCAACGCACTCGACATCGGCAGTGTCGCACTGCAGGAATTCGGTTCAGCCAGCGACGTGCTGATCCGCCTGCCGTTGCTGGTTGGCGATGAATCCGTTCAGCAGGCAGCCATCGACCGGATCCAGACGACACTCAACGACATGTATCCGGACATCGAGTACCGGCGCGTCGAGTTCGTGGGTCCGCAGGTCTCCGGAGAACTCATCGAGAAGGGAGCGCAGGCCGTCGTGGTCGCCCTTGCCCTCATGATGATCTACATCTGGTTCCGGTTCGAGTGGCAGTTCGGCGTCGGCGCCGTGCTGGCGCTCGCTCATGACGTCGGTCTTACCATCGGAGTGTTCAGCCTGACCCGCATCGAGTTCGATCTGCCGGTCGTTGCCGCGCTCCTGACCATCGTTGGCTATTCGATGAACGACACGGTCGTCGTCTATGACCGCATCCGCGAGAATCTCCGCAAGTACAAGCAGGAACCGGTGCGCGGTGTCATCGACCGCTCGCTCAACGACACGCTGTCACGCACGGTCATGACCAGCGTCACCACGATGCTGGCCCTCGCCGCCCTGTGGCTGTTCGGCGGTGCGGTGATCGCTCCCTTTGTGCTGGCCATGATCTGGGGGGTTCTCATCGGCACCTACTCGTCCCTGTTTGTCGCCGCCCCGGTCCTGCTGTATCTCAGGCCGGTTCGCGTGAGCGAGGATGGGGAAGGATCCACGAGCACTCCCTGATGTCGCGGCGTTCGGTGCAGTGATGACAGGAGTGTCCGCGGCGACTCGCCATGTCATCACCGGCTACGGCAACGGTGGGTTCCGTATCGGCGACCGGCGCCGCGAGGGCTCCCTTCTCGTCTTTCCCGATGCGGTGATGGCTTGGCCGGTGGTCGCCATGCCGGACGTGACGCCGATGTCCCTGGCGGAGGTCGTGGCGCGATCCCAACGTGTCGAGCTTCTTCTGCTTGGCTGCGGGGACGCATCCGGCGTACCGCCACGGGACGTGCGTGAATTCCTGCGCCCGCACGGTATTGTCGTGGATGCCATGACGACAGGTGCGGCCTGCCGCACCTACAACATTCTGATGGCCGAGGAACGCCTCATCGCAGCCGCCCTCGTGGCCGTCTGAGAGACGGCCACGAGGGGAAACGTCAGGGCGCTTCCCCTCCCTTGAAGGCTCGTCAGAAATACCAGGGGTTCTGTGCCGATACCATGCAGAACAGCATGGGGAGCGACAGCATGGTGTTGGTGCGCGAAAACAGCATGGCGGTACGTGCCGAGGCTTTCTTGGCATCGGCGTCCGCATCGACAAGGCCCAGCGCTCGCTTCTGATTCGGCCAGATGACGAACCAGACGTTGAACCACATGATGGCGCCCAGCCACATGCCGATGCCGATTGCGGTGCTGGCGCCGTCGTCCGTGAAGCCAATGGCGATCGCCTCGATGAAGTAGCCGTTCAGCATCGCCAGGATGAGACCTGTCACGATCGTTGCCATGGCGCCCCAACGGAACCAGAACAGTGCTGTCGGAGCAATGACCTTGCCGACCGCCGGTTTCTGGTCATCAGGGATCTTCGGCATGCTGGGGATCTGCACGAAATTGAAGTACCAGAGCAGGCCAATCCACATCACGCCGGAAAGCACGTGGAGCCAGCGGAACAGGAACGAAAGAAAATCGAGTCCTTCCATGAGATGATCCTCCCTCGCGACGCAATCAGATCGCGACCAGGATGATGGCGACGACGACCGTCAGCACACATCCGGCGATGATTGTGGACGAGAGTGATTCAAGTATCTTTGCCATGTGCTTCCTCCATCTCGGTCAGGCCTCGACACCAGGTGGCAGTCAACATCGAAGGACCGCCACATTGTCCGCAACTCATATGACATCGCCTGCCCGATGTCTACACCCGCCCGCCAGCCAGGCATCCAGGTCAGCTCGCGCCGCACTGACGATCGCGGACCGCCGCGCGGCTTTTCCGAGATCGGGTCCCGGGGAGGGGAAGAGGCCGAAATTGCAGTTCATCGGCTGGAAAGTCCGGGCATCCGCCCCGGTGGTGACGTGGTTGAGGAGGGCGCCGAGGGCCGTCGTCGCCGGTGGCGGAACGATGGCCTCCGAACGGCTCTCCAGCAACGCAAAGCGGCCGGCAAGAAGACCGATCGCCGTGCTCTCGACATAGCCCTCGACTCCGGTGATCTGCCCGGCAAACCTCAGGTGCGGCCGCTGGCGCAGTCGCAGCGCGCCATCGAGCAGGTGCGGGCTGTTGATGAAGGTGTTTCGATGGACTCCGCCCAGGCGTGCGAAGCGGGCATCGCCGAGCCCGGGGATGGTGCGGAAGACCCCGACCTGATCACCGTGGCGCATCTTGGTCTGGAAACCGACCATGTTGAACAGGGTTCCAAGGGCGTTGTCCTGGCGAAGCTGCACGACAGCGAAGGGTCTCTCCCCGGTGGTGGGGTTGATCAGACCGACGGGCTTCATCGGTCCGAAGCGCAGGGTGTTGCGTCCGCGCCGGGCCAGCACCTCAATGGGGAGACACCCCTCGAACCACGGCGTTTCCCTTTCCCAGTCGCGAAAGGGTGTCAGGTCTGCCGCACACACCCTGTCGATGAAGGAATCGTATTCCTCGAGGGTGAGGGGACAGTTGATGTAGGCGGCGGTGTCTCCAGCCGGTCCCGGCTTGTCGTAGCGGGACTGGAACCAGGCGATGTCGAAGTCGATGCTGTCGCGGTGGACCACCGGAGCGATGGCGTCGAAGAAGGCGAGGGCGTCCCGGCCGGTCGCACGCTGGATGTCGGCGGCGAGACCAGGCGCCGTGAGAGGACCTGTGGCGACAATCGCCAGGCAGTCCTCCGGCCCGGGCAGGGAAGGGACCTCTTCGCGACGCACCTCGATGAGCGGCGCGGACGTGATGGCTTTTTCCACCTCGCGGGAAAATCCATGCCGATCGACAGCCAGAGCACTCCCGGCTGGCACCTTGTGGTGGTCGGCGGCCGCCATGATGACGGAATCGGCGTGCCGCAGTTCCTCGTGAAGTAGGCCCACGGCATTCGTTGCGGCATCATCCGAACGAAAGGAGTTGGAACACACCAGTTCGGCAAGCGTGTCGGTCGTGTGGGCATCGCCGGTGCGGTGCGGACGCATCTCGTGTAGCACGACCCTGGCACCCCCGCGCGCGACCTGCCAGGCGGCCTCGCATCCGGCCAGGCCACCGCCAATGACATGGATAGGCGTGTTCATGGCGCAGTCTCACCCTTGCCAGCCGAACCCGCAAGTGCGCTCATGGCAACGACATGCACCGTCCCGGCACCCCATCGCCGCGGGGCCGCGGCCCTTTGCAGGGCATCCCTTTCCAGAGGGGATTGTCACGCGCGTCGGACCCTGCCAGCTTAGGTGGCCGCCGGAGCCGCAGCCAGGTTCACTCCGGGCCCTGGCGCCCGCGGGAGTGTTGCGACTTAAGCCTCGGGAGCATTCCGGCTCCTCTTGTTCCCACCTTGGCGGGTACCACGCAAGCAACGATCCGGCATGACAAGGCACCGGGAGGTTCGACCAGGTGGCGCTGCGGTTGAAGGTCTCGCAACCCAGAGCCCGCATGTGCTGTCCGCGAGCCCTTCTTTCCCCACCCGGGGATGACCTGTGGAGATGGGATGATAGACTTCCGGCTGATGACCTCGGGAGTTTCATGACCAGTTCCAAGGGCGGGCAGGGCTGGACATCCGCTCCAAGGCTGCCTCATGTCTTTCCGGAAAGCACTGTCACGACCGGAGCGCAATTCACGACCGGCGTGCTGCCCTATCAGCATCTGGCGGGGCTGGTCGGTTCGACAATCGATCCGGGTACCCCTCTTGTGGACGGTCAGCTGCAACCGGCGAGTCTGGACCTCAGGCTGAGCGACGTGGCATGGCGAGTGCGTTCCTCGTTCCTGCCGGGGCCGCGTTCGACCGTCGAGGACAAGCTCGCGGGAACCGCGGGTATCATGCACGAAATCGATCTCGCCCGAGGTGCCGTTCTCGAACGGGGCTGCGTCTACATCATTCCGCTCCAGGAGAGCCTGCGTCTGAAGGCGCAGCACGAAATCTCCGGCCTTCTCAATCCGAAGAGCTCGATCGGCCGGGTCGACGTCTTCACGCGGGTCATCACGGACTACGCGACGGAGTTCGACAGGGTGGCGCCAGGCTACAAGGGTCGCCTCTATGCAGAGGTTTCGCCCCGCACCTTCTCCGTTCTGGTGCGCCGCGGGTCCCGCCTCGCACAGATCAGATTCCGGCGAGGCAGCCCGCCCCTTGGCGAGGAAAGGCTTCGCCAGCTTCACGACGAGCAACGTCTTGTCGACACCCCGGATGCATCGATTCGCGGCAACACGGTGGCCCTGACCCTGGATCTCGAGGGTTCGGGGCCCGGCTCCCTCGTCGGATATCGCGCCAGGCGCAACACCGGGGTTGTCGATGTCGACGGCAGGGGAGAACTCGAGGCGGCGCAGTTCTGGGAGCCCATTTGCGCCGCGTCCAGCCTGATCCTCGATCCCGACGAGTTTCACATCCTCGCCACCCGGGAACGGGTGAGGGTTCCGCCCGACCATGCGGCCGAGATGGCAGCCTACGACACGCTCGTGGGCGAGTTCCGGGTGCACTATGCGGGGTTCTTCGATCCCGGCTTTGGCTGGAGCGAGAGCGGTGGTGCCGGGGCCAAGGCCGTCCTCGAGGTTCGCAGTCATGAGGTCCCCTTCCTCCTCGAGCACGGCCAGACGATGGGACGTCTTGCCTTCGAACGCCTGACAGAGCGTCCATCGATCCTCTACGGCGCCGATCTCGGAAGCCACTACCAGGGCCAGTCGCTCGCGCTTTCCAAGCACTTCAAGGCCGGGTGAACGAGAGCCGACGTGCCTTCACGGCGGTAAGCGTTCGGTCACCCGGTGATGGGGACGATGACAGCACTGAGCGAATAATCGCCACCCTCTGACCGAATGCTCACACTTCGGATGAGCGCCGTGTTGAAGACCTTAACGCGCCTCTCCTACCAGTTGAGGGCGCCGCGCAGCATGAGGCTGTCTTCGCTGACCGGGCCCGGCCGGTGCGCGCCCTCGAGGCCGAGGGAGAGTCCCGCGCCCATGCGGTAGCGGGCGCCGAGCCGCAGGGTGCGCCCGCCTGTCTCCGCCAGGCTCATCCCGGCCCAGGGGGTGAGCACCGCGAGAGGCCCCGGACCGGCAAGGCCGAAGCCGTGGCCCACCTCCGCCTCCAGGCGGCCCTCTGCCGATGTCGTGTCGGAGACGGCCGCGGGCAGGCCGTGGTCGAACAGTTCCCCCAGATCGCTCTCGGTGCGCCCGTGCGCGGGACCGAAGGCAAGGAAGGTCCCAAGCCCGTCGGCCCCGGGGTCGAGGCGCACCAGGGCGCTCACACCCCACTCGTCACGGTCCGCCTCGTGGGCCGCCAGGCAATGGTATTCGGGCATGTCTGCCGATGTAACGGCGGCTTGTCCTACGCCGTCAACCCATTGACATAAAGGACTTTACTTTTCTCGGACGTTTTTCCACACGCATTGCTTGACAAGCATTCGCTGATTTGCAAGATGTCCCCGAATCGGTGATGCGGAAGCACTCATGGACCAGCGAATCGTCGCCCTGCCGTCGACCACCTTCTCGGGCCGCCGCCTGACCCGCCAGCAGATCGCGGATGCCCAGGAGACCGTGGAGATGTTTCCCCATGACAGCCGCAACGAGCTGGCGAAGACCATCTGCGAGCATCTGCACTGGAAGACGGCGAAGGGCGCCTACAAGGTCGGGGCCTGCCTCGGGATGCTGGAGACCCTGGAGCGCTGCGGCATCCTGACCTTGCCGCCCTTGCGCGAGGACCACGTCCGCGACATGACCTGCCCCCCTGCCTGGACCTCGGCCTCGGACCCGCAGCCGGAGATCGTGGCGCCGCTGTCGGAACTGTGCCCGCTTCGCGTCGAGCCCGTCACCGACACCGAGGGGCGGCAGCTGTGGAACGCCTTCGTCGACCGGTATCATTACCTCGGCTACAAGCGCCCCTACGGGGCGCATGTCCGCTACTTCGTCACCGACAGGCAGGGGCGCAAGCTGGGCTGCATCCTGTTCGAGGCGACAACGAAGACACTTCCCTGCCGGGACCGCTGGATCGGCTGGACGAACCGCAGGCGTGACAGCAAGCGGCACCTGATGACGGTCAATTCAAGGTACCTGGTGTTTCCCTGGGTCGTCTCGAAGAACCTTGCGTCCTCGGCCCTGGCCATGGCGACGCGCCGCCTCGCCGACGACTGGGAGCGTCTTCACGGCTGGCGTCCCGTCCTCATCGAGACCTTCGTCGACGAGACCCGGTTCAAGGCCTCGTGCTACCGTGCGGCCAACTGGCAACGCATCGGTGATACCGCGGGCCGGGGCAAGTCGCGCAAAGGGGTCTACGTACTGGCGCTTGAGCGGGGTGCTCGCGAGATCCTGCGCTCGGAGAGCGGCGCGGCGAGGAAGAAGCCTGCGACGCGTGCTGAACGGGGACGGTCCGCCATCGCCGACCGGCGGTTCTCGAAGCGCTGGGAGGCGCTTGTTGCGGCCGCCGTTGCGATTGCGGAACGCGAGGACGCGCGCTGGCAGAAACGTCGGCGGGTCTTCAACAGCCTGCTGATCATGCTGTTCGTGCTCCGCCTCGTTGCCGCGTCGCGCGGGCAAGGCTACGGGACCACGCTCAGCGAACTCTGGGAGCATTGCGAGGCCGCAGGCATCGAGCTGCCGCAGGCGGAGCCTCCAGCGGCATCGACGGCCTGCGAGGCGCGGGAGAAGCTCGACGAGGCCGCGTTCAAGCGCCTGCACGCGGAGATCCTCGCCCACTGTCCCGAGTGCACGCTGTGGAAGGGTCACAGGACTCTCGCCGTCGACGGCTCGAAGATCACCCTGCCCAGGGAACTCGCACAGTACGGCTATCGTGTGAGCGACGGCGCCCACTACCCCCAGGGCATGGTCAGCACACTCTACCGGCTCAATGACCGCATCCCGATCGACTTCGACCTGTTCGACCACGAGAACGAGCGGGCAGCCGCCCTCGTGCACCTCGACCATGCTGCCGAAGGCGATGTCATCGTCTACGACCGGGGCTACTACTCCTTCGCCATGGCCCTCGCTCATCAGGAGCGCAAACTCAACTTCGTGTTCCGCATCCAGAAAGGCGCCAACCCCGTGTTCGACGCCTTCATCGCCTCCGGCGAGGACGACCGGACCATCACCCTCGACGCCCCCAGGGACGAGACCGCGCTACGCTCGAAGACCCTGCGCGTCCGCCTCGTCAGGTACCGGTATGCCGACACGGAGTACTACATCGCGACCTCCCTGCTCGACGGCAGCCGCTATCCCGTCCCCGCACTCTCCGATCTCTATCATGCTCGTTGGGGCGTGGAGGAAATGTACAAGACCGGCAAGTTCCTGATCGAGGCCTTCCACGCCAAGTCCAGGCGCGGCGTCCGCCAGGAACTCTACGCCGCCTTCGTCCTCATCACCCTCGCCCGCCAGTTCGCGAACCGCTGCGACAACGACATCGACGACGGCGACGACCTGCCGGCCATGCGCACCAACTTCCGCAACAGCCTGCGCCTCGTCGGCAAGGAGATCGAGGCCATGTTCCTCGCACAGAGCGCCATGGTCGTCCAGTCCGTCAGGCGGATCATGTCCGGGCTCTCGCGCTGCATCCAGCGCGAAAGGCCCGGGCGCAGCTACGTGCGGCAGTCGAAGCAGCCAAGGAGCAAGTGGCAGAAACGGGTACCCGCCTGACACCAACGCCAGCCGCCAGACAGGCCCCCGGCTTCGGGCAAAAACCCGAAGTCGGGGGACTTTTTTATCCGAACGCAGGAAAAACTTATCCGAATGCCTTTGGGCCGCCAGGAGCCGCGTGCGCAGCTCCGCCGTCAGACCCTCCGCCGGGTCCCGCCATGTCACGCTCGCCCCGGCCTCGAGGCCCGCCCCCTCGGCGGCGTCGCCCGCGTCATGGCGCACCCCCGCCTCCAGGGCCGGGGTCAGCGTCGCACCGCTTGCCAGCGCATGCTCGTGCGACCCCTCCAGCAGCAGCCGCAGGCGGGTCGTCCTCGCCGTCAGCCCCGCCAGGCCGTCATCGGACCCCGTGCGCAGGCGCGCCAGCGCGCCCTCGCCCTTGACCGCAAGGCGCGTCATGCCGCCCTCGATGAGGTCCGCATGCTCGATGAGGACGCTGCGGGCGCCCGCCGCCGCGCTCCACTGCGCCAGGTCCGTGCTCATCACCGGCGCCCCCTCCTCGGCAATCCGCACCTCGCCGGTCCCGTAGCCGAGGCTCGCCCACAGGGTCGAGCCGTCCGCCAGCAACCACGCCGCATAGGGATGCACCGACGTGATCGTGGTCTCGTGAACGCCCTTCACCTGGTCCGTCTGCGTGTCCAGCTCGCCCCGCACATGGGAGAGCGCCGCCCCGGCCAGAAGGTCGGGGCGCAGGCGCACGTCCGCCCCCAGCTGCGCCGACCACAGGCCGCCGTCCCACGACACGCCGCCTTGCGAACCCGACAGCGACAGCCACGCGCCCCGGCCCCACACGGCCAGCGGCGGCGCGGAGGCCTCGCCCTCGGCGCCCGCCGCCAGGGTGAAGGAGGCGCCGTCCAGCACCTCCGCCATGCTCGGGCCGGGCTCCTCCGGGTGCGGCGACGCCCACGCGTTCTCCACCGGTGACGGCAGGGCGCCGAACTGCACCGTGCCGCCCCCCTCGCCGGAGGCCACCGCCTCGATGCGACCCGTCACCGCCCCCAGGGTCTGCGACATCGCCGCCGCCGCCACGTGCGGCAGCACCGCCGCATTCACCCGGTTCGACCTTGCCATGGACCCCGCCGCCCGGTCGCGCAGAACGCCAAGCGCCGTGGCGTCGTTCCCCACCACGTAGTCCGCCGCATCGTTCAGCGTGATGCGGTAGGCTTCCGCGCCTTCCGCATCCGCATCGGCCGCCGTCGGGATCGTCACCACGCCCGTTCGCCGCCCCGCGGCGCCGAACACCGCATCGAACGAACGCGGACCCAGGCCGCCTGGAACGTCCCCGGCATCGAAGCCGCCGCCGTCCCGGGACGCCAGGGTCAGGCTCACCCTCAGGCTGCCCGTCAGCGCCCGGTCGGCGCTCACCACGAGGCGGATGGCCTCGCCCTCGGTCACCGCCGCCGGATCCTGCGCCAGGGTCAGCACCGGCAGGAGCGTCGTGTCCGTCACCGTCACCGCCACCGAATCGATGGTCACCGACGCGTAGCCGCCGCCGCTCGCACCATGGGTCAGCGTCGCCGTGTCGTCGGTCGTGTCCTCGTCACGGGCCGCGCGCACCGTCACCCGTTGCGCCGTGTCCCAGTTGGCCGTGGTGAAGGTCAGGCTCGCCGGTTCCACCGTCACCTCGCCCGAGGCGCCGTCCACCGTCACCGTGACATCGCCCGAGGGCTCGGTGTCCAGCACCACCGTGTAGACGGCACTGCTCCCCTCCGCCACCGTCAGCGCGGTCGGCGTCACCGTCACGCTTGCGTCTGCGGTGGGCGTCGTGCCGCCTCCGCCACCGCCGCCACCGCCGCCACCGCCGGGCGCCACCGGCGCCGCCGGCGTCGCCGTCACCGGCGCATCCGGACCGGCGCCGTTGCCGGCCCCGTTCACCGCGCGCACCTCGAACTGGTAGGCAATGCCGTTCGTCAGACCGCTCACCTCGTAGCTGGTGGTGCCCGCAGCGGAGCCGGGAATGTCCTCCCACGCGCCCCAGTCGTCGCTGCCGGACTTCCGCCGCACCTGCCACTTGGTGATGGTCGGATTGTCCGGGTCGGTCCAGCTCAGCGTCACCGAAGCGTTGCCCGCCGCGCCGGCAAGGCCGGCCGGCTTCCCGGGCGCCACATCCTTCTCCGCCACGCTCACCACCACAGAGGCGATGGTCACCGAGGCGTAGCCGCCGCCAGACGCGCTGTGGGTCAGCGTTACGGCGGCGTCCGTCGTCGTGTCCGTGTCCGTGCCTGCGTTCACCGTCACCGTCTGCGGCTGGTTCCAGTTGGTCCGGGTGAAGGTCAGCGACGCGCCCGTCACCGTGATCGTCACATCCGATGACGGCGGCGTGTTCAGCCGCATCGTGTACGTCCTGCTGCCGCCTTCCGCCACCGTCAGAACCGCCGTCGACACCGTCACCCCCGGCGTATCGGCCACCGTCACGTCCACCGTGCCCGCGTCGGGAATCGCATCCGCAGAAGCTCCCGTCAGCCGGAAGGCGTGGTTGATCACCGCCGTGCCGTTCGCCACCCCGGTCACCGTCACCGTCCGCGCCGTGCTGTAGTTGGTGGTGGTGAAGGTCAGGCTCGCCGGACTGACCCGCGCCGCCGCCGTGGCGTCGCTCGTCACCCGCAGCGTCCCCGCATAGGCCTTCGTCAGCGCCACCGTGTAGGTCGCCGTGGAACCGGGCGCCACCGTCACCGGCGTCCCGGTCAGCGTGAGAGCCGCCGTGTCGTCGTCCTTGAAGGTCACCGTACGGACGTTCGACCAGGGACCCTGAAGGTTCCCCGTTCCCCCGGCCACACCCGCCATGCGATAGCCCGTCGCCCGAACCCGGACCTCGACCGATGCCCCGTCGGGATAGTTCAGCAGAAGCCGATTGTTGCGAGAGCCCGGATTCTGTCTGGCACTCGCCTGGTTGAGACTGTGATCCGTCCAGACGGTCTCACCCTTCAGCCGGGTCTGCGCCCTCCACCAATGGAACTTGGCCGCGTCTTTCACATAGTCGTCCGCATCCGACAACTCGTTCGAGCCGCCGGCATGGGTCCAGGTCAGGTCGATCCGCCCGTTCGTCGTCGAAGTCGCCGCCGTCAGCACCGGGGCCGCCGGATCGGTCTTCGCCGTCACCTCGTCCGACCAGGACGACTGCTCCCCGGGACGGACCGCGGCAAACAGGCGGAACGTGTAGTCCGTGCCCCTCGTCAGACCCGTCACCCGGACGCTCGTCCTGCTTGCGCCCGTGAGCGTCGTGGTCGTGTTCCAGCCGGCCGTGCTCTTGTACTGATAGCCCCAGCTCGTGATCGGAATGCTCGTCAAGGCGTTCCAGCTCAGGGTGACCGAGGCATCGCCCCCCGCCGCCGTCAGAACCGGCTTGGGAACCGTATTCGTCGGCGTCGCCTTCACATGGTCCGACCAGGACGACTGCTCACCGGAACCGACTGCGGCGAACAGGCGGAACGTGTATTCCGTGCCGATCGTCAGTCCCGTCACCGTGGTGCTCGTCGTGCTGGCGCCCGTGACCGTCCGGGTCCTGATCCAGCTGCCGCCCGCGGGCTTGTACTGATAGCCCCAGCTCGCAACCGTCACACCCGACAGCGCGCTCCAGCTCAGGGTGACCCTGGCGTAACCCGCTTCGGCGCTCAGCACCGGCTTGGGAACCGCCGCCGACGCCGACGGCGTCGCCTCCACCACCGCCGACGCGGCGCCGTTGCCGCCGCTGTTCCGCGCCCGGATGCGGAAGCGGTACTCGCTGTCGTTCGTCAGACCCGTCACCGTGTAGCTCACCGTGTCGGCGTCCGAACCGGGAATCGCGGCCCAACTGCCCCAGGCGGCGCTGCCCTTCCTCTGCTGCACCCGATACCGCGTGATCGAATCGTCGTCCGGGTCGTTCCATCTCAGCGTCACCTGCCCGTTGCCCGCCTCCGCCGACAACCCCGTTGGCTTGGCGGGCTTGGTGGTGGGGGGGGGGCCGCCGTGGGTGTGGCGGTGACTTCGTTGGAGTCAGGATCTGCTGTTGACTGGATCATCGCAGGTGGAGGACTCGTAACTCCGCGTGAGACCTTGAAAGTGTATGCGGCGCCGTTTTCCAGACCTGTCACGGTGTGCGTTCGGACGGTCTTGCCGCCGGGAATCTCCACGCCAAAGCTGTAGCTTCCGCTGCCTTTCTTCTGCGCGTACCGCCAGTGATCATACGCCTCCCCATCGTCGTTGGTATAGGTCCAGGACAACGTCACCTGCCCGTCCCCCGTCGCGGCGGTGAGAGTGATGGTCGGCATCGCGGCCGCGAGGGTCGTGCCGCTGGCTTTTGCGCTGCCGCCTGGAGGGCAGACCGCAGCAGGATTGGCAGGATGCGTCGCTTGAAGAGAGACCGAGTATCCGGTGCCGGCCTCCAGGCCGGTCAGCGAGCGCCAGTTCGCCGCGCGATAGCAGGTTCCGGCGAAGCGCTTGATGTCGACGAACGTCTCCGCGAGGAGCACCGGATATCCGTGCGCAGCCTCAATGTCGGCGGACAGCCGCCGAAGGCTCAGGCCGAGCACGCGGGACGCCAGGTTCGGCACCCCTCTCGGGCCAAGAATGACGAACCGGGAATTGTTCGCGATCAGATGCAGGCGTCGGAACTGCTGCTCCGCAGTCCAGCCGATCCAGCGGTCGCGTGCAGCAAGCTTGAACGCGCCCGGCTGCCAGCCGACCAGCGCCACCCAGGTCTCGCCGTGCAGGGCGACATGGCGCAGGCCCTTGCCGATGATGCCGTGAAACCGCAGGTAGTGATGCTCCTTGACCAGACGGTCCCAGAGCCGGTGCTCACGTGCGCCACGGGTCGGGCGCACCGTCACCTCGCGAAGGTCGATAGGGGAATCCGGGGTCGCAAGCGTCGTCATGCCGGCACACTGCCACAGCGAAAACGGGATGTCCACCCCCAGAATCCTGCGTGCGCCGAGCGCCGGGACGACAAAAGAAAAGCCCTGACGTGTCGCGCCCGAGAGCACCGGGGACCGGACGATCGAGGATGGCCGGGTCCGTGTTGACGCCGGGCCAATCCGCACGGCGCATCGATCGTCCCGTCATCTCCGGCCGGTCAGCACATCATCAAGCAGGCACTCGGCAAGCGTTCGGTCACGAAGATGGACATGACAGTGACATACTGCGCATTGTCCCGGTTTTGTCGCCCGTATTCGCTCAGGTCCATGATGCCCCCCCTGTCACTGAGTGACCGAACGCTTGCTCTACCCTGGGTCATAAATCGTGCTGAACATGATGATTCGGATGGTGCACCCTGCCCTGCATGGAAGCACACATTCCGATCAAACGCGTCCTTGAGGACCAGCTCGATCGCCTGCAGTCGATCGTCACCGAGAGCGGCGATAGTAGTCAAAACCGCCTGGCGCTGGAAGTGTGCCGGCACTTCGGCCTGCGGGACGCACGGGGACGCGAGCGGGTATCGAGCTGTGTCGTGGCCCTGAAGCAGCTGGCATCGCAGGGCAGGATCGAGGGCTTGCCGGAGCCCTCCGGTCAGCGGCGTCGGGCAACGCCCCGCCGGCTCGGCGAGGCGGTGGAGAAGCCGCGTGATGTGCCGGCGAGCGTGGCGGCGATCCAGGGTCTGCGGATCCTGCTGGTGCGCACGGATGCCGAACGGGCGCTCTGGAACGAACTGATGGCGCGGGAGCACTTTCTCGGCGCCCCCATTCTGGCCGGTCATCAGCTGCGCTATCTGGTGGATTCCGCTCACGGCTGTCTCGGCGGTTTCGGCTTTGCCGCAGCGGCGCTGAAGGTGGCGGATCGGGATGCCTGGATCGGCTGGGATGCCGACCGGCGTCGTGCGGAGCGACACCGGGTGCTGTCGATGAGCCGGTTTCTGATCCGGGTGCCGGTTGCGAACCTTGCGTCGAAGGCGCTGTCGATGTGCCTGTCTCGCCTGGGCGCCGATGTTGCGCAGCGCTACGGGTTCCTGCCCTGGCTGGTCGAGACCTATGTCGACCCGACGCGCGACGGTGCGAGCCTGCGGGCGGCGAACTGGCAGCTCGTGGGGTTCACCCGGGGCCGAGGCCGTCAGGACCGCGCGCGCGAGATGGCCGAGAGCGTCAAGGCCGTGTACATGTACGTTCTGGACCGGGACTGGCGGCACAAGCTGGGGGTGGCGGAGCCGATGCCGGCCCTGTCCCCGGGGGAGGGTCTGGACGCCTCGGCGTGGGCGCACCACGAGTTCGGGGGAGCGCCGATCGGCGACCGGCGTCTGAGTGCGCGCCTGGTGGAGATTGCACGAAGACAGGGAGAGAGTCCGATGTCGTCCTACAGCGGTCTGGCGCGCCCGGACCCTGCTGGTGTCCGGGCCTGTTATCGGTTCCTGGATCAGCCGGAGACGTCGGCGGTGACCCCGGCGAACATCCTGGCGCCGCACCGTCAACGAACGGTGCAGCGGATGTGCGGCCAGCGGGTGGCGTTGTGCATTCAGGACGGGACGGACCTGAACTTCGCGACCCGTCCGGGCTGCGACGGTCTGGGCATCATCGGCACGAACCAGACGGCCTCGCAGACCCTGGGCCTGCACCTGCACGCCAGCTACGTTGTCAGCGGCGAAGGCCTGCCGCTGGGGGTGGCGCGTCTTGCCTTCGACGCTCCTCCCCGCCCCCGGGCAAAGACCGGTTCGGGCGAGGATATCGAGATGTCCCGGCGCAAGTCGCAGCGCTGGCTCGACGGTCTCGACGACATCGCGGACCTCGCGGCCCGGACGACCGGGGTGAAGGTCGTGTGCGTGATGGACCGGGAAGCGGACTTCTTCGAACTGTTCGACCGGTGCCGGCAGCATCGCCGTCTGTCGATGCTGGTGCGGGCTCGACATGACCGGGTTCTCAAGCGCGGGGCTGCGAAGCTGTTCACCCGACTACGTACGTCTGCCTGCCGCGGCACCATGCAGATCGACATACCCCGCCTGACGGCCCGGCCGAAGTCCTCGGGGCGCAAGAAGCAGCCCGGCCGCACTGCCCGGCGGAACGCGGTGCTGGAATTGCGCTGGTTGTCGACCACGCTGCCGGCGACTGCCGGCTGCCCCGATGCCGCGCCCGTGGCCGTGACCGCGCTGCATCTCCTCGAGACGGCCCCGCCGGCCGGGGAAGCTCCGGTGGAATGGTTCCTGTTGACCGACCTTCCGGTGGACCACGCCGAAGCGGCCCGGGAGATCGTCGGCTGGTACGCGCTGCGCTGGCGGATCGAATGCTGGTTCCGGGTGCTGAAGTCCGGCTGTCGGGTGGAGCACCTGGCGACGCGCAAGGCCTGCCGCCTGGAACGGCAGATCACCATCCACGCCGTGATCGCCTGGCGTCTTGCCCTGATGACCCTGCTCGGGCGCGACGTGCCGACGATGAAGCCCGACTGCCTGTTCTCGGACCTGGAACTCCGCTTCCTCGGTGACTATGCCCGGCGATACCGGCTGGACCCGCCCGACACACTGGGGGCGGCGGTGAAGCTGGTGGCGATCCTTGGCGGGTATCTGGACCGCAAGCATGATCCGCCGCCGGGCAACCAGACGATGTGGCATGGCTATCCGCGACTGGCCACCGCTGCCCTGGCCTATGAATGCCTGCTCGAGGCCCTCGATCTGGACCCGACGTCGGAAGGACACGATCACGTCCTGCACGATTTATGACTAATAGACAGCGTTTGCTCACGGCGTTCTTGCCGTGCCGGCCTCGGGCGGAGTCGTGGCACTGTCCCGACGCGGATTCGACTGAGAAAACGGGTTGTCAGGCGTTGCAGGATGTGGTTACCGTTTGCCCGTGGTTCCGGACGGCAGGGGGATCAGGTCATGGCCGTTTCCACCTCAGCCAGGCGCAATCGCGACTGGGCCTGGCATCCAGACATCCCGATGCCCGTCGTACCAGTGTTCGACTGGCCCTGGCGGCCACTCAGGGCCCTGCGGTACCTGGTGTCGCTGGCCTTCATGTGGTCGCAGGTCGTGCCCTTTGCCATTCTCGCGATCCTGGTCTGGGAATTCACGCAGCCGGCCCTGGAGCGGTGCCGGGAACTGGAAGCCGGCTGGATTGCCTGGATGTACCTGCGCAACCTCGGTCTCATGATCCTGGTCGCCGGGGGGCTGCATCTCTATTTTCATGTATGCCGCGCCCAGGGTGACCGGCGAAAGTTCGACTCCCGCGACCTGGCCCGCAAGGATGCCCGGTTCTTCACCGGAAATCAGACCCGCGACAACATCTTCTGGTCATGCACCAGTGGCGTCGGGATCTGGACGGCCTACGAGGCGATCATGATGTGGGGCTATGCCAACGGCTGGTTTCCGCGTTTCCTCGTCTGGCACGAGAATCCGGTTCTCTTCGTGGCTTGGTTCGTGATCATTCCCTTCTGGTCGGCCGTGCACTTCTACTTCATCCACCGGCTGCTTCACTGGAAGCCGCTCTTCGGCATCGCCCACGCCCTGCATCACCGCAATGTGACTGTCGGACCCTGGTCCGGCCTGTCGATGCACCCGATCGAGCACATCATCTACCTTTCGGGCGTCTTCATTCATGCCGTGGTGCTGTCGCACCCGGTGCATGTCCTCTTCCACGGGCAGTACAACACCCTGCAGGCAGCATCCTCCCATGCGGGTTTCGATTCCATCCTGGTGCGTGGCCAGCCGGTTCACTACGCAGGGAGCTTCTTCCACACGCTTCACCATCGCTACTACAACTGCAACTACGGCAACCAGCTGGTGCCGATGGACAAGTGGTTCGGCAGCTATCACGACGGCACCCCGGAGTCATGGACCAGACTGCGCCGCCGCTTGGCAGCACGATCAGCCGCGACAACTCCCGAACGCGGCAAGTCACCTGCCGAGTGAGGCGCACGATGGCCGGAGCGTCTACTCCGCGGCGGCCGTGACCGTACCGGCGTCGCAGAGAATGCCGGCGAGATAGCGACCCGTGTGGCTGGCCGGGACCCCGGCGACGACTTCCGGCGTTCCCTCGGCGACGATGTGACCGCCGCCGTCACCGCCTTCGGGCCCGAGATCGACAATCCAGTCGGCGGTCTTGATCACTTCGAGGTTGTGTTCGATCACGACCACGGTGTTGCCGGCATCGACCAGGGCGTGCAGAACCTCAAGGAGCTTGCGCACGTCGTCGAAGTGAAGACCCGTGGTCGGTTCGTCGAGAATGTAGAGAGTGCGTCCGGTGGCGCGCCGCGAGAGTTCCTTGGCCAGCTTGACCCGCTGTGCCTCCCCGCCCGAGAGCGTCGTTGCCGGCTGGCCGATCCTGACGTAACCCAGTCCGACGCGCATCAGCATGTCCAGTTTCGAGCGGATGGCCGGAACGGCCTGGAAGAAATCGCGTCCTTCCTCGACGGTCATGTCGAGCACGTCAGCGATCGACTTGCCGCGGAACCTGATCTCGAGGGTTTCCCGGTTGTAGCGCCGGCCCCGGCAGGTGTCGCACTGGACGTAGACGTCGGCGAGAAAGTGCATTTCGATACGCAGGAGCCCATCGCCGCGGCAGGCCTCGCAGCGCCCGCCTTCGACATTGAAGCTGAACCGCCCGGGCTGGTAGCCCCGCGCCTTCGATTCCGGCAGTCCGGCAAACCACTCGCGTATGGGCGTGAAGGCGCCGGTATAGGTGGCCGGATTGGACCGCGGGGTCCGGCCGATCGGCGACTGGTCGATGTCCACCACCTTGTCGAACATGTCGGCGCCTTCGAGTGCCGTGTGGGCCCCTGCCGCATGATGATGTGATCCGAGATGGTTGTGGAGAGCGAGGTAGAGGGTTTCGTTCACCAGGGTCGACTTGCCGCTGCCCGACACTCCGGTCACGCAGGTGAGGGCGCCCAACGGAAAGCGGGCGCTGATGGCCTTGAGGTTGTTGGCCGTCGCTCCGGCGAGGGTCAGGAACCGGTCTGTTCCGCGCCGGATGGCCGGGATGTCGATCCGGCGTGCGCCGACAAGATACTGACCGGTCAGACTCGCCTCGGTTGCCATGACGTCGGCCGGTGTTCCCTCGGCGACGATGTGACCGCCGTGTTCACCGGCGCCAGGGCCGAGATCGATCACATGGTCGGCGGCACGAATGGCTTCCTCGTCGTGTTCGACGACGATCACGGTGTTCCCGAGATTGCGCAGATCGGTCAGGGTCTCGAGCAGCCGCTGGTTGTCTCTCTGGTGCAGGCCAATCGACGGTTCATCCAGCACATAGAGGACGCCGGTCAGTCCCGATCCGATCTGGGACGCGAGTCTGATGCGCTGGCCCTCGCCGCCGGACAGCGTACCCGAACGACGCGACAGCGCCAGGTAGTCGAGACCCACCCGGCTGAGGAAGGTCAGACGATCGTTGATCTCGGCAAGGATGCGCCTAGCGATCTCGGCCTGCTGGGCGGTCAGCGTCCTCTCCACTCCGGCAAACCAGCGCTGGGCATCGCCAATCGAATACTCCGAGACTTCGGCGATATGCTTGCCTGCGATTCGCACGGCAAGGGCTTCCGGCTTGAGACGGAAACCCGTGCAGGCCTCGCAGGTGGTCATGGCCTGATAGCGACCGAGTTCCTCGCGCACATGCTCGCTCGACGTCTCCCTGAGACGCTTTTCGAGTCCCGGAATCACGCCTCTGAATGGCGCCCGGAATTCGGAGAGATCGTCTTCTTCGCCGAATTCCTCCGTCCACCGGATCCTGTCGTTGCCCGATCCCTCGAGAAGCATGGTGCGCATGTCCGCAGGCAGGTCCCTCCAGGGCGTATGAAGAGACGCACCGTAGTGCCGGGCTACCGAGCGCATGGCCCGTCTGTAGTAGAGACTGGAACTGCGCTGCCAGGGAACGATGGCGCCACCGTCGAGGCTGCGCCGGTGGTCGGGAACGATGAGATCGACGTCGAAGACGAGGCGGGTACCGATACCGCTGCACTCCGGGCAGGCGCCGAACGGGTTGTTGAAGGAAAACAGTCGGGGTTCGATCTCCTCGATCGTGAAACCCGATACGGGGCAGGCAAAACGCGAGGAGAGAGTCATCTCCTCGTCGCTGTCGACATCGACGACGACAAGGAGTCCGTCGGATAGGCCGAGGACCGTCTCGATGGAGTCCGCCAGCCGCCCTTCCAGTCCTTCGCGCTTGATGACCCGGTCGACCACGACCTCGATGGTGTGCCTGCGTTTCTTGTCGAGGCGGGGGGCGTCCTCGATCATGTGGACGGCACCGTCGATTCTTGCACGTTGAAATCCCGACCTCAGCAGTTCGCCAAGTTCCTTGCGGTATTCGCCCTTGCGACCCCGCACCACGGGAGCAAGCAGCATGAGCCGCGAGCCATCGGCCATGTCCATGATCCGGTCGACCATCTGGCTGACCGACTGGCTTTCGATCGGCAGTCCGGTCGCGGGCGACCAGGGAACGCCGACCCTGGCCCACAGGAGGCGCATGTAGTCGTGAATCTCCGTCACCGTGCCAACCGTCGAACGCGGATTCTTCGAGGTTGTCTTCTGCTCGATCGAGATCGCTGGTGACAGGCCGTCGATGTGCTCGACGTCGGGTTTTTCCATCATCTCGAGAAACTGGCGCGCATAGGCGCTCAGGCTCTCGACATAGCGCCTCTGACCTTCGGCATAGATGGTGTCGAAGGCAAGGGACGACTTTCCCGATCCGCTCAGTCCGGTCATGACGATCAGACGGTCGCGGGGAAACTCGACGTTGATGCCCTTGAGGTTGTGCTCCCGCGCACCCCGTACGCGGATGCTCGTGTTCATGGCGTTTCCATGTCGTCCCCTGCCTTCTTAATGGCGGAGCGCGCTGCCTTGCAAGGGGCTGGACTGTGGATAGGCGGTGCAGTTCTTTATGCGCGGTCGGCAAACCCCTGATATGCTCATGGCTGCACTCAATTCACCGGCCCCTCACGTGGAGATGCCAGATGGCGGGAAGTGTCAACAAGGTCATACTGGTGGGCAACCTCGGGCGTGATCCGGAAATCCGCCGGATGACGTCGGGAGACGCCGTCGCCAACCTGGGGCTCGCCACCAGCCAGACCTGGAACGACAGACAGACGGGCGAGAAAAGGGAACGCACCGAGTGGCACCGGGTCGCCATCTTCGGCAAGGTGGCGGAGATTGCCGAGCGCTACCTGAGGAAGGGTTCGAAGGTCTACATCGAGGGTGAGTTGCAGACCCGCAAGTGGCAGGACCAGAGCGGTCAGGATCGCTATACGACGGAAGTCGTGGTGCGAGGCTATGGCGGCACGATGGTGATGCTCGACAGTCGGGGAGGGGGCGCACCCCGCGTCGACGACGGTGGCGGTCCGCGGCAGACGCCGTGGAGCGAGGTTCCCAGTTCCGGCCCGGCCGTCTCGGAAGAGCCTCCATCGGATTTCGACGACGGCATTCCATTCTGATCGCTACGTCGGTGGCGAGTTGACGGCGCGTAGCGGGAGGTAACGTGATCGATCCGGCTTCTTCGGACGCCATCGCGCCGGTTTCCATCGAGGATGAACTGCGCAGGAGCTACCTTGACTACGCCATGAGCGTCATCGTGTCGCGGGCCCTTCCTGACGTTCGCGATGGCCTCAAGCCAGTCCAGAGGCGCATTCTCCACGCGATGGGCGAAGCCGGCTACACGGCCGATCGTCCATACCGCAAGTCTGCCCGCATCGTCGGCGACGTGATGGCCCGTTACCATCCTCACGGTGACAGTGCGATCTACGATGCCATGGTGAGGATGGCGCAGACCTTCACCATGCGTTCGCCGCTTGTCGATGGCCAGGGGAACTTCGGTTCCATGGATGCGGACCCGCCGGCCGCCATGCGCTACACCGAGGCCAGGCTGGCCCGCATCGCGTCGAGCCTGCTTTCCGACATCGACCACGACACGGTGGATTTTCGCGACAACTACGATGGCAGCGAGACGGAGCCGGTGGTGTTGCCGGCCTGCTTTCCCAACCTCGTCGTCAACGGCAGCACCGGTATCGCGGTGGGCATGGCCACCAACATTCCGCCTCACAATCTGGGTGAGGTGATCGATGCATGTTGCGCGTTCATCGACGATCCCATGATCGATGCAGGTGAACTCCTGCGCTACGTGCCGTGTCCCGACTTTCCCACCGGAGGGATGGTCATGGGACAGGCTGGCGTGCGGGATGCCTATCTTTCGGGAAAGGGGCGGATCGTCGTGCGCGCCCGCACTCACATCGAGGAGGTGCGCAAGGGACGCGAAGCGATCATCGTGACCGAGGTTCCCTACCAGGTGAACAAGGCACGGCTGATCGAGCGCATCTCCGAACTGGTCCGTGACAAGCGCGTGGAAGGGATCCACGAACTGCGCGACGAGAGCGACCGCCACGGAGTCCGGGTGGTGATCGAGCTCAAGCGCGATGCGATGTCCGATGTGGTGCTCAACCAGCTGTGGCACTACACGCCGCTGCAGATCGTCTTTGCAGTCAACATGCTGGCCCTGGACGAGACAGGACGGCCACGCCAGATGTCGCTTCTCGACATCATTGGCCGGTTCGTCCGTTTTCGCGAAAACGTGGTCACCCGGCGGCTGCGTCATGAACTGGCACACATGCAGGAACGCGCGCATCAGCTGATCGGTCTTGCCATCGCCGTGACGGAAGTCGACGAAGTGGTGACGCTCATCCGCCATGCCGCCAACCCGGAGGATGCCCGTGCACAGCTGATGGCGCGGCCCTGGCATGCCGAGATCGTCGAACCGGTACTCGGACTGATCGAGGGCGCCGAGTCCCTCGTCCGGTTGCGCGAAGAGGGTGTCTATCGTCTCTCCCTGGAGCAGGCGCGCGCCATTTTGGAACTGCGTCTGCAAAGGCTGACAGGTCTGGAAAGAGACAAGATCATCATTGAACTCAAGGGGTTGGCGGAGAAAATCGAAGGCCATCTCGCCATTCTGTCCTCCCGGGAACGCCTCATGGAGCTCATTCGCGGAGAACTCGTCGCGTTGCGCGAGGAGTTCGCGAACGAACGGCGCACGGAACTCGGCGAGGAGGTGTTCGACAGGACCGACGAGGACCTGATCCAGCCGGAGGACATGGTTGTCACCGTCAGTCTCAACGGTTACGTGAAGCGGGTGCCGCTGGCTGACTACCGGGCGCAAAGGCGCGGTGGCAAGGGACGCAGCGGCATGTCCATCCGAGACGAGGATGTCGTCAACCAGGTGTTCGTGGTCAACACCCACGCCTGGGTCCTGTTCTTTGCCACCTCGGGCCTTGTCTTCCGCCTGAAGACCTACCGCCTGCCCATGGCAACACCGCAGGCGCGCGGCAAGGCCTTTGTCAACCTTCTGCCCCTGGATGACGGCGAGACGATCTCGACGGTCCTGCCCATGCCGATCGACGAGGCAAGCTGGGACGATCTCCACGTGGTGTTCGCCACGGCGCAAGGCACCGTGCGACGCAACCGGCTGTCGGATTTTGCCAACATCCGAAAGAACGGCCTCATCGCCATGAAACTGGAGGAAGGCGAGCGCCTGATTGGCGTCAAGACCTGTCGCGAGGATCAGGATATCCTGCTGTTCACGCGCCAGGGACGCGCCATCCGATTTCCCGTTGACGCCATCCGCATGTTCGCCGGGCGGACCTCCACGGGCGTGAGAGGAATCCGTCTCGGCAAGGGTGACACCGTCATCGACATGACCATCCTTGATCACATTGACATCAACCCGGATGTCCGGGCGGCCTACCTGAAACGGGCGGGACTCGAACGGCGCTCCGATCAGGAAGACACGGACGACGTGCCGGGCATTGCCGACGAGGTCTACGAGGAACTGCACCACAGGGAACAGTTTCTGCTCACGGTGGCGAGTGACGGGCTGGGCAAGCGCAGTTCGGCCTACGAGTACCGCGTCACGGGACGTGGCGGGCAGGGAATCGTCAACATGGGACTCGAGCGTGGCGAGATGGTTCATCGCGCCGAAGTCGTCGCCTCCTTTCCGGTTGTCGGCAGCGACCAGGTCGTGCTCGTCTCTGACAGCGGCCAGCTGATTCGCAGCCCCGTCGACGAGGTACGCATCGCCGGGCGCAACACCCGTGGCGTGCATCTCTTCCGCGTTACCGAGGGCACGAAGGTGGTATCGGTGGCACTGGTCAAGGAAGAAGACGACGGGGATCCATGACGCGTCAGGGGCGATACGGGGAAGGCTTGATGAATGTGAGCAGAGTTGGCGTCTATCCGGGATCGTTCGACCCCGTGACCAACGGGCATATCGACATCATTTCGAGGGCCCGCACCCTGGTGGACCGACTCATCGTCGGAGTGGCTGTCAACACCGGCAAGAATCCCCTCTTCGGTTATGACGAACGCGTGGAAATGCTCGAGACGGAACTCGCGGATCTTGAGGACGCGGCAGGACTTGCAAGCATCGATGTGCGTCCCATCAACGGTCTTCTCGTGGCATTCGCCAAGGAGTGCGGCGCCGGAGTGATCGTTCGCGGACTGCGTGCCGTCAGCGACTTCGACTACGAGTTCCAGATGGCGGGCATGAACGCCCGCATGGAGCCTGATGTCGAAACAGTGTTCCTCATGGCCTCGGAACGCCACACCTTCATTTCATCGCGCCTGGTCAAGGAGGTGGCGTTGCTGGGAGGCGATTTCTCGAGCTTCGTTCCTGAACGCGTGGGCGGGCGGCTCACCAGGGCCATCTCCTGAGGCCGATGCGGATCGATACGTTCGACTTCGAACTCCCCTCGGACAGGATTGCGACACGCCCCGCGGCGCCTCGCGATGCGGCGCGTCTCCTGTGTGTTGACGGATCAGGGGTTCGGCACCATCGCGTCTTCGCAGACCTTCCCCGGCTACTCGATCCCGGTGACATTCTCGTCGTCAACGATACCCGGGTCGTGCCCGTCCGCATGGAGGGACAGTGTGCCGGTTCCGCGGTCGAGGTGACCTGCGTGGGTTGTGAAGGCGGCCACCTGTGGCGGGTTCTCGCCCGGCCGGCGCGCAGGCTCAAGACGGGCGTGAGCGTCTCGTTGCCCGGAGACCTGTCCGCCGCTGTCGTCGTCAGGGAGGCGAACGGAGCCGCCATTCTCGATGTCGGCATGCCGAGGGAGAGGTTTCTGGCCCACCTCGAGCGTCACGGCGCGATGCCACTGCCGCCCTACATCCGGCGTCACGCGGACCGGCGCGACCGCGGTGACTATCAGACCGTCTTCGCCCACAGGGCCGGGGCTGTTGCGGCTCCGACCGCCGGACTTCACTTCACCGAACGGCTGCTTGAGGCCCTCGCCGCAGCGGGAGTCGGGCGTGTCGCTCTCACCTTGCACGTGGGCCCCGGCACCTTCATGCCGGTCCGCACGGACATGGTCCGCGATCACGAGATGCAGGGGGAGTGGGGAGAGATTTCCCCGGAGACGGCAACCCGGATCAATGCCGCGCGACAGTGCGGAGGGCGAATCGTTGCCGTCGGAACGACCTGCGTGCGCCTTCTCGAAAGCGCGGCTGATGATTCCGGCGTCGTGCAACCGTACCGCGGCAACACCACGCTCTTCATCACGCCAGGTCACAGGTTCCGGGTGGTCGACGCCCTGATCACCAACTTCCATCTTCCCCGTTCAACGCTCTTCATGCTCGTGTGTGCCTTTCTCGGCACCGGCCTCATGAAGCAAGCCTACCGGGACGCCATCGACAGGGGCTACCGCTTCTACAGCTACGGCGATGCCTGTCTTCTGACGAGGCAGCGGCCGTGCTGACCTGGCGCTGCCGGACGACCTGCGGGAGGGCGCGTACCGGTGTCCTCGAGACTGCCCACGGCGACGTCGAGACACCGGTGTTCATGCCGGTTGGGACGGCTGCAACCGTCAAGGGTGTGATGTCCGGCCACCTGCAGGAAGCCGGGGTCTCCATGCTTCTTGGCAACACCTATCATCTCATGCTGCGCCCCGGGGCGGGAAGAATCCGGGATCTGGGCGGGCTGAGGCGTTTCATGAACTGGCCCGGCCCCGTCCTGACGGACAGTGGCGGCTTCCAGATCTTTTCGCTCAGCGGGCTGAGCAAGGTCACCGAGGAGGGGGCCGTCTTTCGCAGCCATGTCGACGGCAGTCAGCATGAACTCACGCCTGAACGATCGGTGGAGATCCAGGACTGTCTGGATTCGACCGTAACCATGGTTCTCGACGAGTGCACCGAACATCCGGCCACGCACGAAAGGGCCTTGCAGTCCATGGAACGCTCCATGCGCTGGGCCGAACGCTGCAGGACGGCCTTCCGCCCCCGGGAAGGCTGCGGCCTCTTCGGGATCGTGCAGGGGGGCGTGCACGATGATCTGCGCCTTGCCAGCGCCCGTGCGCTGCGGTCCATCGGATTCGAGGGCTATGCTGTCGGTGGCCTGGCGGTGGGGGAAGGGCAGGAGGAGATGTTCCGGGTCCTGGACCGCGTCGTGGACCAGCTGCCGGCAGACAGCCCGCGCTATCTCATGGGGGTGGGCCGCCCGGGCGACATTCTCGGCGCGGTGGCCCGAGGCATCGACATGTTCGACTGCGTTCTCCCCAGCCGTTCGGGGAGAACCGGTCAGGCCTTCCTCAGGCACGGGACACTCAATATCCGCAATGCCCGTCATCGCGATGACCCGCGGCCGCTCGACCCCCATTGCCGCTGCCCGACCTGTCGAGACCATTCGAGAGCCTATCTGCACCACCTGTTCCGCTGCGGCGAGATGCTGGGGCCGATCCTGCTGTCCCTGCACAACATCACCTTCTATCAGGACTTCATGAGCGAACTTCGCCAGGCCGTCGAGAAGGGAACCCTCGACCGGTTGGCCTGGCCCGAACCGGCCGATCAGGGCCGCTCGTAGCCGGGTCGGGCGAACGTGGCCTCATTGTCAACGGTAGCGCCGTAGACTGACAAGAGGCGAAACCCGGCAAGGTACACATGGTATCGTCAAGCGATGCATGGACCTCGTGGCGGATGGCCGGTGCATGGTTCCGCAATGGCCGAAACTGTGGACCACGGCAGGTGATGCTCGCACCCATGCGGTTGGTATCCGTCGTGTTGCAGCCCGAACCATGCCATGCACGGGCATCCCACATGACCACACTGCCGGCAGGCGCTTCCGCATGCACTCGCTCAACAGCCCATCCGGGTCCGGCCCGCAGGCGGAAAGATGAGGGCCGGGGTGCACCCGTTGGCGCGTGTGAAGTCAAGAGGACCATCCCATTCATCGCTGGCACGCCGCCACTCGTCGGCATCCGCCGAGTGCTGTTGTCCACGTCCGGCGGTGCGCTCCACGGCCTTGATGGCATGAGCGGGCCTGTTCGCATCGAGCACGCTTGCCATGCGGTACCCGAAGCGGTCAAGGTCCCGACCGAACCCCTCGATATCTTCCGCAGTGCGGAGTGAGCTCGCCATGCGCCCGGCATCATGCAATTCCACCACGGGAACAACCGGCGACAGCGGCTGAAACTTGACCGGGAGCCAGGCAGTCACTAGGTTGCCTGCCGCCCGTTTTCCCTTGTCCTTCTTCGTTTCCGCGAGAGCCCGTAGCTCAGCTGGCAGAGCATCTGACTTTTAATCAGGCGGTCGAAGGTTCGAATCCTTCCGGGCTCACCAACCGCCAGGCGTGCCGCTCCGGGAAGAGGCTGTGCGCTTGACGGGTCAGTGTTCTCCCGGATGTGGCTTGCTTCCCGTCTCCTCAGGCCGAGGCCTCCTCCGTCGACTTGCGAAGGGCGCCGGCAGCACGACGATTCCGGTGGTGGACCGCGCATGTCCCCACCGTTCTCGCGCAGGGATTGACGCCACGGTGACAGGTGATCCGGCGGCAGGACCGGTCCCTGTTCCTCCTGCGTCGCCAGGTGGCGTGTCATTCCGGGTGGATTCACGCGGCAGGAACGGGCCGGACCGCTGCGAGTCCGTCCGCCTCGCTGGCCGTGATGCAGATACTGGCCAGGGTGCGTTCCTGATCATGGGGCCAGGGACGACCACGATGCATGGTTGCGCGCTCGTCCCAGATGATCACGTCACCGGGAGACCACCGGTGGCTGTAGATGCGGGCCGGTTCCGTCGAGAACGCAACCAGTTCGTCGATCAATCGGCGGCCTTCCCTCTCGCCCATGCCGACGACACCGCAGACATGGGAAGCGATGTAGAGAGCTTCCTCCCCGTTGGCGGGGTTGGACCATACGGCCCGCCATGCCGTCCTCGGCCACATGGCGACCTCGTCGAGGGCGGCCGCGGCCGGCGAAACCGCCTGGCGCGAATGCGCGTAGCGATGATGCAGGACGAGTTCGCGCACCCGTGCCCTGGTGGCCTCGGGAAGGTCGCGCCACGCCGCCCGGGTCGAGACGAATTCCGTTTCGCCGCCGGATGTCGGCAGCTTGCGGGCGGCGAGGATGTTGGCGAGTGCCGGCGCGGGCAGGAAGGTGCTGTCAGTGTGCCAGAGCTGGTTCGCCTTCAGGTGCATGAACCGGGCGCTCTGTTCGCCGAGGAGGCGACCGTCGTCCTGCCGGTTCGATACCATCGACATCCGGGCTTCGTGTTCCTGCGGATTCTTCTGTCTGACCTCGATAACGCCGAACAGACTCCCAAGGGCAAGGTGCGCCTCGTCGTCAAGGCACTGATCGCGGAACAGCAGCACGGAATGGTCTTCGAATGCCTCGCGAATTCGTGGGTAGTGCGCGGCCGCATCCCGCAGGTCAATGCCGCGGACCTCGACGCCGAAATCGTCATGAAGGGCTTTCACGGGCACGTTCCTTGTGAGCGTTCGCTCATGCAGTGATCACTGACTCCGGTCGGTTCCGGTCCTTCTGAGGATCTGCCAACAAAGCACTGACAACACGGTCCGCTCTCGTTCATGATCGAGGCCATGATCGCTCTTCCACGTGATCCGTTCCGGACACCTTCATGGGGAGGTTGGCCGCCTCCTCAAGACGAGACAGCCAGGGTGACCGCCATGCCCGTTAAGGATGCGGTGTTTGTGGCACGGCATCACCGGAAGAGTGCCATCGGGTCCCCGACATCGACGACACCGATGCCGTCATGGGCACGGTATCCCAAGCGTTCCCGGACGACTTCCGGCATCTCCCTGACCTCCTCGAAAGGCACGGTGAGGAAGAGGTTCTCTTCGGTGCGCAACCAGCCGACGACGAGGCCGAAGAACATGCCCCGCCGCCACTCGTCCAGTGTCGAGTTGGCGCCGCCGCCGTGGATCGTCGAGCCCAGGTAGACGAGGGCATCGCCGGCATCCATCTCGGCACGGCCTGTCTCGCTCTCTTTCGCTTCCCGGTCGCGCTCCCAGAGATGGCTGCCCGGGACAACCCGCGTGCAGCCATTCTCCCTCGTGAAACGCGTCAGCGCGAACATCGCTTCCACCTGCAGGAGATGAGGCGGCGCGAGATGGGACCAGGCGTTCTCGTCCCGGTGCAGCCACTGGTCGCTCTCTCCGGGTCCGATCTGAATGAGCTGTCCGGTGTTGAGCAGGTAGTGCTGGCAGTGGGGAAGGATCAGCCGGTCGGCGATGCGGGTCATGAACGAGTCTTCGAGAAGGCCTACGAAGGCCCTCGACTTGCCGGGCAGCCCATCAATTCTGATCGTCCTGCTGCCGTAGAACTCGACGTAGAACTGTGACGGAGGATGGCGCAGCCCGGGTTCGATGCCATCGAGGGCCCGGTCGAAATCCTCATTGAGGGTGGCCAACTGCGCAGGGGAAAGCGCCCGTTTCACGATGGCGGCGCCGTCGGCCTCGAGGGCCTCGGCCAGACCCGGTGTGTCGGATGCCGATTCAATCTTCCTCAGTTCGATGGTCATGAGCCGTCTCCCATGCGTCTCTTGTACCACTCGACGAAATTCGCCGTTGCCAGCTCTCTCGTGGAGTATCGGCCCGGTCGATAGCGCCTCGAATTCACGCCGAGCTGGTTGTCGCTGATGATCCTGGTGTCTTCGATGGTGGTGACGTCCCACATCCACGTGAGGCGCTCCTCATCGTAGTCCGCGCCTGCGCGCGCATGGCCGTTGACAAGCCATGTCACCTCCACATCCGTATGGGTCGCGTGGACAGGCGTGAAGCGAAAGAGCGTCGCATGATCCCCGGCAAGGTAGACATAGAACAGCGGTCCGAACACCATGAGTGTCTCTCCGCCATCCCAGTCGGTGAGCTGGCCCATGAGCGGAGCCACGGGTCGGCCATCCCTCGAG
This sequence comes from Alphaproteobacteria bacterium, assembly GCA_964291265.2. Classification (GTDB taxonomy): domain Bacteria; phylum Pseudomonadota; class Alphaproteobacteria; order SP197; family SP197; genus SP197. Next base: position 3,472,659 of record OZ219747.1, on the reverse strand, counting down.
AGCGTCCTGTAGCCCTCCCTGATGGGCTGCCGCATGGCCGCATGGGGCTGGCGTTCATCGAAACCGTCTCCCCAGAGCCCCGTGCTGCGCGTGACGACCCCCCGTTCCTCCCAGGTCGCGGCCCAGACGGCCACGGTCTCACAGCGCGCCTGCCGGTCACGCTCTCCATCGAGCACATAGGCGTTGACCGACGTGTAACCGGGGTGCGCCGGAGCGCAGTGGTAGCACTCCCGAAAGTTCTCCACCGCGAGTTTCCAGTTCCCCGCCGTGGGATAGGCCTTGCGTGCGGCGACCTTCGCCGTGCCGAGGCAGTGGTTCTCGATGTAGGGGTCGAAGCGATCGGCAATCGAATCGAACTCGATGACGGTGTCATCGTCATCGTGCGCAAGGCAGATGAAGACAAGCCCCTGATAGATGCGTGTCCTGCACGCGTGAAGCGGCCAGTCCTCCGGGCGGAAATCGTCGGCCATCGATCGTGCCCTGACGAGTTTGCCCTCAAGGTCTCAGGTCCACGCGTGATAGGGGCAGGTGAGGGTGCGGACATGGTCGCACAGCTTCGTCATGATCCTCGCCCCCCGGTGGCGGCAGACATTGAAGAAGGCGCGCACCTTGCGGTCCCTGCCTCGCACCAGGATGATCGATTCGCCGGCAATCTCGTAGGTGAGAACGTCTCCGGGTCGGGGAATGGCGGAGATGTGGTCCACGTAGAGCCACTGTCTGGCGACAATGCGACCGAGGTCATCCTCGAAGATCGCCGGATCCGTGTAGAACGGCTGCTCGAGCGTCATCCCGGGCTGCTGGCGCTTCAGCAGATCACGAAGCGTGACAGGACTCGCAGGAGACACGCTGTGACACCCCCAACATGAACCGTCGCGGGGGATTGTCACGGCAGATGCACGGGTCGGTCAAGCCCGAAACAGGAGAGGGACCGGGGACGACTCCCGGGTCCCTCTCTCGGAATGACACCGGCAGGATCACACGTCTGCCAGGAATTCCTCCCACTTCTCGTCAAGCCAGTCACCCCTGTCGACGTAGAGCTGGTAGCTGGGGATGATCGGCTTGATCGTGCTCGAGGCCCGTTCGAACGCCTCATCGCTGAGGTCCGGCAGCATGCCGCGGGCCAGAACAGGCGCCGTCCACAGGTTGTCCGTGATCACGGTCTGCGCTTCGGGAGAAACCGACCAGTTGATGAACTCGTTGCAGACATCGACCTTGTCGCTCCCCTGGACGATGCACCAGGAGCCGTAGTCGATGATCCCGCCTTCCCTGGGGAAGGTCGAACGCACCGGAAAGCCGTCGGCGGCCATCACCCATGTGACGTCGTGATAGTACTGACCGGCAGTCAACTCACCCGACTGCAACATCGCCTGGAACTGGCCTTCGTCGTTGAACCAGAGGCGCACGTTGTTCTTCAGTTCGGCGGCCTTTTCCATGCAGGTGATGAGGCCTTCGTCGGTTTCCATCATCTCCTTGTTGCCGTCATAGAACACCGTGATGATGACATCGATGAGATAACTCGAGGTCAGCGGTCGCCCCCACCCAAGCTCGCCCTCGAACTTGGGGTCCCAGGCGTCACCCCACGAGACAGGGGGATCCGGCCACCTCTCCGTGTTGGTGACGAAGGTGGCATACCAGGCCAGCACCGGCGCTCCGATCGGGCTCCCCTTGCCATTGCGCAGGATGAGGTAGTCATGGACGTTCTGGAGGTTGGGAATGCTCGCTTCGTCCAGGGGAATGAAGACTTCCGTGATCCGACGCATCGAACCCTGAGCCGCCATGGTGATGTCAACCGCGGGATTGCCGGCAGCGATGCTGTTCTTCAGGGTCACGAACCACTGGAATCCACCTGGCTGGGACACGGTCTCGACCTCGATGCCCGTCTCCTTGGTGAAGGCGGGGTAGGCGTACTGGGACAGCATGTCCTCGAAGTAGCCGCCGTAGGACGAGACCTTGATCGGCTCCGCAGCCCAGGCGCGGCGCAGAACAGAAGGCGCGGCGAGCACGCCCCCTGCCGCTGCCGTGCCTTTCAGGACCAAGCGCCGATTGATAGGATGGCTGATCATTGCAGGGTTGACCTCCCGATTTTGTAGTGGGCAATTAATGCATGATTGAGGGGACTCAGCAAGTGCTCGTGACGCCTGCGATCATCCGTCCGTCCATGTGCTGAGGAACCCGGGACATGGTGACCCTGGACCAGCGTCTCCAAGGAGGCGACATTCTCGTTCTCGATGGCGCCACGGGCACCGAACTCGAGAGAAGGGGGGCGCCGATGAGTTCGGGCGCCTGGTGTGCCCTTGCCACGGAACTCGCGCCCCAGATGCTGCTCGAGATTCACGAGGACTACATCCGTTCGGGCGCGGACATCATCACCGCCAACACGTTTTCCAACGCCAGGCACATGCTCGAACAGGCGGGAGCCGGCGACAGGGTGGCCCATCTCACAAGCCAGGCGGTGGAGATTGCCCAGCGTGCCCGTGACCGGGCATCCGGCGGTCGTGATGTCGCGGTGGCTCTCTCCCTCTCGCACCAGATGCCCGTCATTCCCGGGGATTCGCGAGACGATCCGGCGCTGCGGCCTCCCCCCGGCGTCGTGCTCGCCAATCTCCGCGAGGTGGCGGCGGCGGGATGCGAGGCCGGTGTCGACCTCATCCTTCTCGAGATGATGTCGCGGCCCATGCACATGGAACTGGCCCTGGAAGCGGCAAGCGAGACCGGGATTCCATACTGGTGCGGCCTGAGCGCCAGGTCTGTCGACGGAGAGATCGTCAGCTATGCGTGGGAGGACTATCCCTTTTCCGAGTGTGTCGAAACGGCCCTGAAGGGCCGGCCGGACCTTGTGGGTGTCATGCACACCAGTGTTCACGCCACCGGCCCGGCGCTGGACATCCTGCGCCGGAGGTGGAAGGGACCGATGAGCGCCTATCCCGATTCGGGATTCTTCCGCATGCCCGAGTGGCAGTTTGTCGACATCATCGGTCCGGCGGATCTTGTCACCGAGGCACGCCGCTGGATCGATCAGGGAGTGCGTGTCCTGGGGGGCTGTTGCGGTCTTGGCGCCGATCATGTCGAGGCGCTGGCAGGCCTGGGGAGAGACCCCGGTTCGATTGTCAGTCGACCGCCCCCGTGACATACTGCAGGTCTTCGGGTCCGCAGGGGATCCTTGTTCCGGAACACGAACATCGGGAGATCACTTGACATGAGACACTCGAACACAGTGCGGATCACATCCATGGCCGCAGCGGTGGGCCTGACCATGGGGTCGGCATCGCTTGCCATGGCCGACGACATCAAGGTCGGAGTCCTGCTTGGCTTCACCGGGCCGATTGAATCCCTCACACCCGACATGGCTGCGGCGGCGGAGCTCGCCCTGGAGGAAGTCACGGCATCGGGGGCATTGCTCGACGGCCGTTCGATCGTTTCCGTGCGAGGCGATTCGACCTGCATCGATGCCGCCGCGGCAACGGCTTCCGCCGAACGCCTCGTCACCTCCGAATCCGTGGTGGCGATCATGGGAGCGGACTGTTCGGGTGTCACCATAGCCGTTACCAACAATGTTGCCGTACCCAACGGAATCGTCATCGTCTCGCCATCGGCAACATCGCCCGCCCTGACGACGATCGAGGACAACGGCCTTTTCTTCCGCACGGCCCCCTCCGATGCCCGCCAGGGTGAGGTGATCGCCGGGATTCTTGCGGATGAGGGTGTGACAAGCATTGCCGTCACCTACACCAACAACGACTACGGCAAGGGCCTGGCCGCGAGTTTCGAAGGAGCGTTTCGGGCTCTCGGCGGAAGCGTGGCCGCCACGGTTCCCCATGAGGACGGCAAGGGGGACTATTCCGCGGAAGTCGCCAACCTGGCCGCATCCGGCGCGGAGCACCTCGCTGTCTTCGGCTATGTCGATCAGGGCGGAAAGGGAATCATCCAGGCCTCCGTTGACACCGGTGCTTTCGAGCATTTCGTCATCGCGGACGGCATGATCGGTGACACTGTCATCGAAGCGCTCGGTGATGCGGCAGCCAACACGATCGGAACGCTGCCGGGTTCGGATGACCCCGAAGCTGCCGAGTATGTCAGCTATGCCATGGACAACGGCAGGGCGGGAGACTGTCCATTCTGCGGCAATTCCTATGACGCGGCGGCTCTCATTGCGCTTGCCATCCAGGCGGCCGGTTCCACCGACTCGGCAGCTGTCAGTTCCAGCCTGCTTGCGGTTGCCAACGCTCCGGGCGAGCCCATCGGGCCTGGTGACCTCGCAAGGGGCCTTGTCCTCCTCGCCGAGGGGAGCGACATCGACTATGTCGGCGCCACGGGTGTGGAATTGACCGATATCGGCGAGTCCTATGGTTCGTACAAGCAGCTGGCGATCGTCGACGGCGCATTCGAGACTGTCGCCATCCACTGAACCCATGGCGTTTCACCTGGATCTGGCGGCTGACGGTCGCCAGATCCAGGTGCCGGCAGGGTCGCCCGCATGATCCGCATCGAGGCCCTGACAAGGCACTTCGGGGGTCTCAGGGCCGTGGACGGCGTTTCCCTGACGATCGATGAGGGAACGATCACCGGGCTCATCGGCCCCAATGGCGCCGGCAAGACCACGCTCTTCAACATCATTGCCGGCATGTTGTCGCCGACCTCAGGCGAGGTCTGGCTTCACGACAGGAACATCACCGGCCTGCCGCCCCACGAGCTGTTTCATTGCGGCCTGTTGCGAACCTTCCAGATCGCCCGGGAGTTTTCCCGCCTTACCGTGCGCGAGAACCTGATGATGGTTCCCGGAAACCAGTCCGGTGAGAGACTTGTCAGGGTCTGGTTGCAACCTTCACGTGTCCGTCGGGAAGAAGAAGAGATCGCCCGGAAAGCCTCTGAAGTGATTGAGTTCCTTGATCTCAATGAGGTAGCGGATGAAATGGCCGGCCATCTTTCCGGGGGGCAGAAGAAGCTCCTTGAACTGGGGCGGACCATGATGGTCGACGCCAGGGTCGTGCTTCTCGACGAGGTGGGCGCCGGCGTCAACCGTACCCTGCTGCGGTCCATCGGCGATGCCATCGTCCGGCTCAACCGGGAGCGCGGCTACACTTTCTGCATGATCGAGCACGACATGGACCTTGTCTCGCGCCTGTGTGACCCCGTGGTGGTCATGGCCGAGGGCAAGGTGCTGACGACCGGAAGCGCGCTCGACGTCACGTCCGACGCCCGCGTCATCGAAGCCTACCTCGGTCGCCGGGGGGCGCGTGGTGTGCCATGAAGGTGCTCGTCGGCGAAGACATGGCGGGTGGATACGGCGGCGCCGACATCCTCCATGGCTGCACCATCAGGGTCGAGGCGGGGGAGATCGTCGTCATCGTCGGACCCAACGGGTCCGGAAAGTCGACGGCCATGCGGGCCATCTTCGGCATGATCGACCTCAGCCGTGGCAGGGTCATGCTCGATGATGCGGAGATCACGGGACTGTCGATACGCGAGCGGGTGCGGCGGGGCATGGCCTTCGTGCCCCAGACCGCCAACGTGTTTGCCGGGATGACTGTCCGGGAGAATCTCGAGATGGGCGCATTCCTGCGCCGGGATGACGCCTCGGCGACCCTCTCAGACATTCTCGAGCTGTTTCCGGTTCTCAGGGACAGGCTGCGGCAGCCGGCCGGCGAACTGTCAGGAGGCCAGCGACAGCAGGTCGCCGTTGCACGGGCTCTGATGACGCAGCCCGACGTTCTCATGCTCGATGAGCCGACGGCGGGTGTTTCACCGATCGTGATGGACGATCTCTTCGATCGCATCGTCGGCATCCGTGCCAGCGGCGTTGCGGTTCTCATGGTCGAGCAGAATGCCGCCCAGGCCCTTTCCATTGCCGATCGGGGTTATGTTCTCGTGACCGGCGAGAACCGGCATGCGGCGAGCGGCAGGGAACTGCTAGCCGACGACAACGTCCGCCGTTCGTTTCTTGGAGGCTGATGGTGGACGATGTCCTCAACGCCGGTGTCCTGTTCGCCAATTTCGTGCTGGTTCCCGGTATCTCCTACGGTTCACAACTCGCACTGTGCGCCCTCGGCCTGACCATCATCTTCGGCATTCTCCGCTTCGCCAATTTTGCCCACGGCGATGTCATGGCGTTCGGAACCATGGTCACGATCTTCGCGACCTGGCTGTTCCAGGACCTCGGCCTTGCCATCAAGCCCTTGCCGACGGCGCTGATCGCCATGCCCGCAGGCATGGCTGCCGCCATCGGCATCTGCCTTCTGACCGATCGTTGCGTTTACCGTTTCCACCGGCGCAAGAGGAGCCCGGCGATCATGTTCGTCATTGCCTCCTTCGGCGTCATGCTGGTGATGAACGGCCTCGTCCGGATGGCGATCGGCACGAAGGACAGGAGTCTCGATGACGGCGCGCGGTTCATTCTCGAGGTGCGGGAGTTCAGGGACGCGACCGGATTGCAGGAGGGCCTCGCCATCAAGGTCTCGCAGGGCCTCACCGTCGCCGTGACATGCCTTGCAGGCGCGCTGCTCTTCTGGTTCCTGCAGCATACCCGCACCGGCAAGGCGATGAGGGCGTGGTCGGACAACGAGGACCTTGCGCTCCTCAGCGGTGTCAGTCCCGAGCGCGTCGTGATGGCGGCGTGGCTCATTTCTGCAACACTCGCCACCGTGGCCGGCACCCTCTACGGCCTCGACAAGAGTTTCAGGCCCTACACCTACTTCAATCTGCTTCTGCCCACGTTTGCCGCTGCCATCGTCGGCGGCATCGGGCACCCTCTCGGCGCCGTCATCGGCGGCTACGTGGTAGCATTCTCGGAGATTGCCCTCACCTATGCCTACCGCAAGTTCCTCGTCTACCTCGTTCCCGAGGACTGGCAGCCCGAGGGGCTCACCCAGGTCCTGGCGACCGAGTACAAGTTCGCCGTCAGTTTCATCATTCTCATCGTCGTGCTCCTGATTCGCCCGACCGGGATCTTCAGGGGCAAGGTCATCTGATCATGTCAACCCGGGGACTGCTTTGCCTCGCCGCGATGGTGGCCCTTCTCGTCATCACGGGTCTGGGGCAGTCCTGGGTGGTGGCCCTCTCCATACTCAACCTGTGCCTGATCTCCGCCATCATGGCCCTTGGTCTCAACATGCAGTGGGGCTACGCCGGACTCTTCAATGTCGGTGTCATGGGTTTTGCCGCTCTGGGCGGCATTGCCGCCACCCTGGTGTCGGTGGCGCCGGTGGATGCCGCCTGGGATGCCGCCGCCGGCGATCTCGTGTGGACAGGTATCACGCTCGCCGTCACCGTCCTGGCCGTTGTCCTGATACGCAGGTTCATCGATCCGGGCAGGTGGCGCGTGGCGGCAACGACGGTCGTGCTGCTGGCGGGCTGGGTTGTCCTGCAGCGTTTCTTCGAGCCGGCGGTCGAGAGCATCGAGTCCGTGGATCCGGCACGGACGGGTTTTCTCGGCGGCCTTGATCTGCCGATCATCCTGGGGTGGCCCGCAGGCGGCCTGGTTGCCGCCGGCGCGGCGTGGCTCATCGCCCGGGTGGCCCTTGGATTGCGGGCGGACTACCTCGCCATTGCCACCCTGGGGATTGCCGAGATGGTGATCGCCGTCATCAAGAACGAGGATTGGCTGACCCGGGGCGTGCGGAACGTGACGGGTCTCGACCGCCCCGTGCCCTACGAGGTCGGCTTGCAGCAGTCTTCCCGATTCCAGGAGCTCGCGGCGACCCTGGGAACCGATGTCCAGACGGCATCCACCATCGCCGTCAAGCTCTGCTACGCAGGGCTCTTCGTGGCGGTTCTGGCAGGCCTCCTTGTCCTGGCCGAGAAGGCGCTCCACTCGCCCTGGGGCCGCATGATGCGGGCCATTCGCGACAACGAGGCCAGTGCCGCGGCCATGGGCAAGGACGTCAAGGCGCGCCACCTCGAGATCTTCGTGCTGGGCGCCGCCGTCATCGGAATTGCCGGCGCCATGCTGACGACCCTGGACGGTCAGTTCACGCCCGGAAGCTATCAGCCGCTGCGCTTTACCTTTCTCATCTGGGTGATGGTCATCATCGGCGGTTCCGGCAACAACTGGGGTGCGGTTCTCGGAGGCTTCCTGGTCTGGTTCGTGTGGATCGAGGCTGAACCTGCCGGGCTGTGGCTGGCCGGATACCTCGTGACCATCGCCGGAGAGGGAAGCACCCTGGCCGGCTACATCCTTGACGGCGCCCCCTATACGCGAGTCCTTGTCATGGGGCTCATCCTGCTTGTCGTCCTGCGCTTCGCGCCCGGAGGGCTCCTTCCCGCAGGGCCCCGCCGACAGGCCTGAGCATGCCGGTCAGGGCCCATTCGTCCGGTTCGTCGAGGTCAAGGTCAGGCGAGGCCAGGACACGATTGAGCCGTCAGGGCCGTCCGATGGCGTACCAGGCGGGGATGTTCCTGTTAAGTCCCCGGCAACGCTGCCATCGGGAAACCGCGGCCCCGCAAGGGTCCGGTAGCGTGCCGCGAGGCACGGACCGCCATCGGCGCCGTCAGGTTCGGATCTCCCGCTGCCACAATCGGTTGTCCATGCTGCCGTGGAACGAATACCTGCTGTCCGAGACCAACCCTCCGGGATGAGGCATCCGGGTCGATCAGGTTTCCCGCCTGGCTGACGTGCCTCATCGATCCGTGCCTGGAGCGACACCTCCGTGAAGGGCCTGGGCCCGAACGTGGGATCACGCGTACCGAGGCAAGGTCGCCGGGGTCGGCTTCGCCGCCAGGTTTGGTTCTCACCCATTCCACCGTCACGTGATCTGCCAGCACGGCCATCGCCGGGCGCCGCCTGATTCTCCTGTCCCGTGCCACGGGAGACCGGGGTGCCGGGTCAACCTCGATCAACCCGGCGCAATCTTCATGGCCCCCTCGGCCGCGACAAGAAATGGTCCTGCCATGTGTTGACTTCACACCCCCCCCAGTACACTATTCGGTGAGGATACGGTCCGACTCCACAGGCTGACTGACGGATGTGGGCTGACATACGACAGCGGAACCATTCGGGTGTCCCATCGACAGAGGAGAAAGCAGGAATGCCGATCATCCTGGACAAGAAACACCGCCAAGACACGTATCAGGCTTCCGCGGACAAGGACCTGTTCGTATTCGAGCTCAGGTCCAGTACCGCGATCCCCACAGACGAAATCCTTGACTTCTCGGTCGACGACAAGATTCGGCTGATTGATTTCAATGGGGATTTCAGTGACCTGACATTCGAGGTGGATCGGGACGCCGACACGATCACGATCGGTATCAGCGGCCCCTCCCTGTCGTTCGCCTATGTGCGGGACGACCGCAAGGTCGTGTTGCGCAATGCGGCCGATCTTATCGACGAAAATGGCAACCACCTCCTGACGGAGAAGAATTTTCACCTTGTGTCGTACTGGGAGTACAAGTATCTGAACTACCTTCAAGAGTCCAAGCTGGCGGTGAGCGAAGGTGACGATGTCCTTGTGGGCCTGAACTCCGAAGCCGAAGACCTGCACGGCCGTGAAGGCGACGACATCCTGGACGGCAATCACGGCGACGACATCCTGCGTGGCGGCAAAGGTCATGATTTCCTGGACGGTGGCAGCGGCGACGACACCCTCCACGGTGGCAAGGGCGATGATTATCTGAATGGCAGCTTCGACGACGACACCCTGTACGGCGACACGGGCGACGACACCCTGGACGGCAATCACGGCGACGACACCCTCTACGGCGGTACGGGCGACGACACCCTGTACGGCGGCCACGGCGACGACACCCTCTACGGTGGCAAGGGCGATGATTATCTGAATGGCAGCTTCGACGACGACACCCTGTACGGCGGCAGGGGCAGCGACACCCTGGACGGCAGCTATGGCGACGACACCCTGTACGGCGGCAGGGGCAGCGACACCCTGGACGGCAGCTATGGCGACGACACCCTGTACGGCGGCAAGGGCAGCGACACCCTGAAGGGCGACCGGGGCAGCGACACATTCGTGTTTTACGAGAGGGACGGGAAAGACACCATCGTTGATTTCGTGTCCCCGTCCCCCGAGTTGATGGAGGCGCATGCACGCCATTTTCGCGCGCATCTGGTGGGGCAAGGCCTGTCCGAAGATGTCATCGAACGCTATATGGCCTATTTCGCAGAGCGTGAATCGTCGCGTGCCCTGCAGAATGATGATGTAATCCAGCTCCATCTGAACGTTCCGGCCGACACTTCCGACGAAGCCGCCTTCGAGGCGCTGACGATCCGGCAGGACGGCGACGACACCGTCATCGGCTACGGCAGCGAAGGAGACACGATCACGCTGGAAGGTGTGTCGGCGATCAGCCTGGGCATTGAGGACTTCGACTTCGTTTTCATCGGCTAGCAACCTGCCGTCGGACGACTCGTCCCGCAGTGTCCGGTTGAAAGGCCCGGAGCGTCGGTGGAACCTCATGGAACCCATCAACAGGTGACAGGCACCTCGTGAGCGAACACTCGCGCCGGGTCAACCTCGATCAACCCGGCGCAATCCCTCGGCTGTCGGCAGACCTCCCGGAAGGGCGCCAGGCCGCTTCGAGTCGGGCAGGCAAGGCCTGGACTCATGCCTGTGCGCCATGCTCCGGCTTGCGACTCTCAAGGGTGTCATCGGGCGCCGATCCATCCGGAGTCGATGCAGGCGAAGCAACGGTGTCATGTCCGCACGCCAGACGCCTTCAGGTCGGGGCTCGCCCCGGTCCCGATGCGAGGCTGGCGAGGGTTGTGTGGATGCGCATGATGAGGTTCGGCATGTCGTCCGGAGGAACGGAATTGCCGGCGACATAGGCGGTGACGATCTCGGTGGTCATCTCGAGGATGTCAGCCTTGTCGATGGCGGACAGCATCGCTCCTTGCATCTTCTTCATCGGTTCTCCCGCTCCCTGTTGTCATGAACTGGCACCTTGGACCGGCCCATGCTATCCTCGGCGGTGGATGCAATGCGAGTCCTTGACCGATGAACACCTCCCGCATCGCGCTGGCCTCGGATCATGCGGGATACGCGCTGAAGTCGGTTCTGCTGGGCACACTCGAAGCGTGGCGGATCGATGCCCTCGATCTCGGGACCACGGGAACCGATCCGGTGGACTACCCCGATTACGCCATGCGCATGGTCCTGTGCCTCGTCGAGGGGAGGGCGAGGCAGGGTGTCCTGGTCTGCGGCACGGGGATCGGCATCGCCATGGCGGCGAATCGACACGGCGCCGTCCGCGCCGCCGTCTGTCATGATGTCACGTCAGCCGTGCTGGCCCGTCGTCACAACGACGCCAACATCCTCGCACTCGGCGGGCGGCTGATCGGTGAAGAGACGGCACGCCAGTGCCTGCGCGCCTTCATCGATACCCGCTTTGACGGGGGCCGCCACGCGCACCGTGTCGACAAGTTGTCGCACACGGATCACTTGCGCTAGAAGGCGCGGTGCCGATTCCGGAGCGATGACCATGGAGACCCGACAGACCGGTCCGTTCCCACATGAACTGGCGAAGATGGACCCCCTGATCTTCGATGCCCTCGCGGGCGAACTCAAACGCCAGCAGGAGCAGGTCGAACTGATCGCCTCGGAGAACATCGTGTCGCCGGCCGTGCTGGAGGCCCAGGGATCCGTCCTGACCAACAAGTATGCCGAAGGCTATCCCGGGCGCCGCTACTACGGCGGCTGCGAGCATGTCGACATCGCCGAACGCATCGCCATCGAGCGGGCGAAGGAACTCTTCGGTTGCGCCTGGGTCAACGTGCAACCGCATTCGGGCGCCCAGGCCAATGGCGCCGTGCTGCTGGCGCTGCTCAGGCCCGGCGACACCATCCTGGGCATGGCGCTTGATCATGGCGGCCACCTTACCCACGGCGCCCGGCCCAACATCTCCGGCAAGTGGTTCAATGCCGTCGGCTACGGAACGGACCGCGAGACGGGGCTCATCGACTATGACGAGGTGGAGCGCCTTGCCGGCGAGCACAGGCCGGCGCTGATCATCGCCGGCGGCTCCGCCTATTCCCGGATCATCGACTTTGCGCGCCTGCGCGCCATCGCCGACTCGGTGGGCGCCTGGTTCATGGTCGACATGGCGCATTTTGCCGGTCTTGTGGCCGCCGGAGTCCATCCCGACCCCCTGCCGCACGCTCATGTGTGCACCACCACCACCCACAAGACCCTGCGGGGGCCACGCGGGGGCATGATTCTCTCCAGCGACGTCGACATCGGCCGGAAGGTCGATTCCGCGGTCTTTCCCGGCCTCCAGGGCGGACCGCTCATGCACGTCATCGCCGCCAAGGCGGTGGCGCTTGGCGAAGCGATGCAACCCGGGTTCAAGACCTATGCCCAGGCAGTCGTCAACAATGCCAGGACCCTTGCCGAGACCCTCGTCAGGGGCGGTCTGGCGATCGTCTCGGGAGGAACGGACACCCATGTCATGCTGGTCGACCTCAGACCCAAGGGGCTGACCGGCACCCGCGCTGAGAAGAGTCTCGAACGTGCCAGGATCACCTGCAACAAGAACACCATTCCGTTCGATCCCGAGAAACCGACGGTGACGTCGGGAATCAGGCTTGGGACGCCGGCGGCCACCACCCGGGGTTTCTCTGCGCCCGAGTTCAGCATGGTTGCCGACTTGATCGTCGAAGTCCTTGATTCACTCGCGGTTCATTCGGACGACAACGGCGTGGCAGAGCGGGACGTCGAGGCGCGGGTGCTGGATCTGTGCCGCCGCTTTCCGGTCTACGGGGCGTAACACGGGATCGATCATGAAGTGCCCGGCGTGCAAGAGTGACTCAACTCAGGTCAAGGACTCGCGTCCGGCCGAAGACGGAGTGGCCGTGCGCCGGCGCCGGGAGTGCACCCGCTGCGGCATGCGTTTCACGACCTATGAACGGTTGCAGCTGCGGGTCATGATGATCGTCAAGAAATCCGGCGAGCGCGTGCCGTTCAACCGTGACAAGCTGGCCGGTTCGATTCTCGTTGCCATGCGCAAGCGCCCCTTCTCGGAAGATCAGCTCGATCACATGGTTGCCGACATCCAGCGTCAGCTCGAGCATCTCGGTGAGCGGGAGGTCCACAGCAGCGTTGTCGGGGAGATGGTGCTGTCTGCCCTTTCCGGGGTTGATGATGTCGCCTTCGTGCGCTTCGCATCGGTCTATCGCAACTTCGACAAGGCAAGGGACTTCGCGAAATTCATCGAAGGCATCTGAAGCAGGACACGGGCATCGTCCCCCGGAACGGCGTGAACTCCGCGGACCATCACCACATGACGGCGGCGCTGGCACTTGCCGGACGCAATCTGGGTTCGACCTGGCCCAATCCCTCGGTCGGCTGCGTCATCGTGCGCGCTGGAATCGTTGTCGGCAGAGGGATCACCGCTCCCGGCGGCAGACCGCATGGCGAAGCCGTCGCCCTCGACATGGCCGGCGAGCGCGCGAGGGGAGCGACAGCCTACATTGCCCTGGAGCCCTGCGCCCACCGCAGGAGTGGATCGTCGTGTTCCGACTCCCTGGTGCATGCCGGCCTGAAGCGTGTCGTCGTGCCCATGACGGACCCTGATCCACGCACGTCGGGCCGGGGAATCACGCGTCTGCGGGAGGCCGGAATCGATGTCGATGTCGGGCCCCTGGCACAACAGGCGCGTGACCTACATGCCGGTTTCACGTCGAGAATCGTCACCGGGCGGCCTCTCGTGACCCTCAAGGTCGCTGCGTCCCTCGATGGCAGGATTGCGACGACAACCGGAGAGAGCCGATGGATCACGGGGCCGAAGGCGCGCCGCGCCGCCCATGGCCTGCGCCTCGATCACGATGCTGTCCTCGTCGGACGCGGCACCGCTGACATCGATGATCCGCTCCTCACGTGCCGACTCGATGGGCTCAAACACCGCTCGCCGGTGCGGATCGTGGCCGACAGCAATCTCGGCCTTGCTCGCGGGTCGTCGCTCGTGGCCTCCGCCGCTGACACTCCGACGTGGATCGTCTGCGGCAGGGGTGCGGATGTGGAGCGAAAGGAGGCCTTGCGCGAAGCGCGCGTCGAGGTGATCGAGGTTGACCGCGACCACTCCGGGAGAGTGTCCCCGATGGCGATGATGGCCGCCCTGGGCGCAAGAGGGTTGACACGCCTGCTGGTCGAGGGCGGCGCCCTCCTGGCAGGCAGTCTGGTCCGCAACGGCCTGGTGGACCGCATCGCCTGGTTTCACGCGCCGCTTCTTCTCGGTCATGATGCTGCGCCATCCCTGGCCGGTCTCGACGTGACATCGCTGTCGAGTTCGCGGCGCTGGCGGGTCCTCCTTCGCCGCACATGGGGCCAGGACGGGTTGACGGTGCTGGCCTCCGGCGGCAACGCAGGCACATGTTCTCCGGCATCGTGACAGACTGCGGTCAGGTGTGTTCCCTGGACGGCAACGCCGGCGGCCTCGTCGTCGGCATCACCACCTCCTGGGATCTCAGGCAGGTGGCGACGGGCGCGTCCGTTTCCTGTTCCGGGACCTGCCTGACCCTGACGGGCAAGTCCGGCGACCGGTTCAGTGCGGACGTTTCGAGAGAGACCCTGTCACGCACGACGCTGGGGCTGTGGAAGGTGGGTTCGCCGGTCAACCTCGAACGGTCCCTGGCGATGGGCGAGGAGATCGGGGGGCACCTCGTGTCCGGTCACGTCGATGCGGTGGCGGAGGTCTCCCGGGTGGAAGAACGGGCCGATTCGACCGACATGACATTCTGCGCCCCGCCAGGAGTGGCGCCCTTCATTGCCGAAAAGGGCTCCATTGCCCTGGACGGCGTGTCGCTGACCGTCACCTTCGTCGAGGATCGTGAAGGAAACTGCCTGTTCGGTGCCAGCATCATTCCCCACACGCGTCATGTGACCACCTTCTCCGGTCTGGCCCCCGGTGATCGCGTCAATCTGGAAATCGACATGCTGGCGCGCTACATGCACCGTCTCCTGGAAGCGCGTCATGGCCGGAGCTGAGAGCACGATGTCGACTGCACCCCATATCCTGCTCCTCGAAGCCCGCTACTATCGCGATGTCACCGACATGCTGGCCGCCGGCGCCACGGCGGCGCTCGAAGACTGGGGGGCTACCTGGGAACGTGTGGAACTGTCTGGCGCCTTCGAGATTCCCGGCGGACTGCGCATGGCGATTGCCACCAGCCGGTATGATGGATACCTAGCGCTGGGTTGCGTGATTCGTGGCGAGACCTCCCACTACGATCACATCTGTGCCGAGGTGGCGCGTGGAATCAACGATCTCGCGATCCGCTACATCGCCCCCGTCGGATTCGGCGTCCTCACGGTGGAGACATACGAACAGGCCTGCGAACGCGCCGATCCCGCGCGCCGGAACAAGGGCAGGGAAGCGGCCGTCGCCTGTATCAAGATGGTCGAACTTGCCGCCACCTTGCGCGTGACGGGATGAACGCCGCGGCGGTCAGCCGCCGTGCGTCCCGGCTTGCCGCTGTCCAGGTCCTCTATGAAATCGACCGCAGCGCGGCGCCGGTCGACGACGTGATCGCCGCAGCGTGCGCCCAGGGCGCGGTCCTCGACGAGAGCGGGCTCAGCCTTCCTGCCGACAGGCGTCTCGTGACGTCGGTCGCAAGGGGCGCGACGGACAACCGGGAGACTCTCGACCGCATGATCGATGATGCCCTGGCGTCCAGCTGGACAACGGCCCGTCTGGAGAGCCTGATGCGGGCCGTCCTGCGCGCCGGTGCCGGGGAACTCCTCGTCAGCAGCGAGGCGCCTGCCCGCGTGGTCATCAGCGACTATGTCGATATCGCCCATGCCTTCTGGGACCGCGGCGAACCGGGCATGATCAATGCCGTTCTCGATCGCCTGGCACGCCGCTTGCGGGCCGCGGAATTCAACCCGTGAACGACGCGGACGAATTCACCTTCATTCGCAAGGTGATGGCGCCTCTCGCCCACCATCCCGGGGCGCGTGGTCTTGCCGATGACGGAGCGGCGCTGAGCGTGCCGCCCGGCATGGACCTGGCGGTCACCAAGGACATGATGGTCGAGGGGGTTCACTTCCTCGCGGATGATCCGGCGGACCTCGTCGCCCGCAAGCTGCTTCGGACCAATCTCTCGGACCTTGCCGCCATGGGAGCACAACCGTGCGCCTATCTCCTCGGGCTCGCGTCGGACGGGCGGCGAGGGCAGGGATGGCTCGAGGGATTCGCCCGCGGGCTGGAACGTGATCAGGAGGAGTACGGGGTGACTCTTCTCGGTGGTGATACCGTGGCGGCGGAGCGCGGCCTCCTGACCTTGTCGATCACGGCCTTCGGCGAGGTTCCTTCCGGGATGTCCTTCGCCAGGGAACGGGCGAGCGATGGAGACGTCGTTGCTGTTACGGGAACCATCGGAGATGCGGCGCTGGGGCTTCTCGTGCGCACCGGCGCCCTTCGCGGGCTCGGCGGGACGCCCGAAGCCCGGCTGGTTTCCCGCTACCAGCTGCCGGAGCCCCGGGTCTGCGCAGGCGTGGCCCTGCGCGGTGTCGTTCACGGTGCGATCGATATCTCGGACGGCCTTCTCGCCGACGCATCGCATGTCGCCGCCGCGTCCGGAATTGCCATGGAACTTGCCGTCGGAGCCATTCCCTTCTCCGACGCCGCCAGGCAGGCGATCCGGCGTCACCCGGCGTTGCGCGACCGGGCGCTGTCGGGAGGAGACGATTACGAACTCCTCGTGACCCTGGCGCCCGACGACATGCCCCGTGCCGGCGTCATCGCCCGGCGATGCGGAACCCGCCTGACGGCGATCGGACGCTGCCGCAGCGGTTCCGGTGTCACCCTTCTCGATGATGGGGGCTCACCGGTCGACGTCGTTGGTCGCGGATGGCGCCACAACGTCCTGACGACGGGCGCCATGGATCAGGGTCGTTGAATTCGCCTGCGTGATCTGTCTATAAGCCCTCCTTCCTGAATGCGCGGACAGCGTCGGTGAACGGCCGGACCCGGCGCTGCGCCTCAGGAACGTTCCGGCCGGACTTCTCGTCAGGGAGCAAGGCAACGATGGATTCCCTTTACTTTGCCATCGCCTGTGGCGTCGTGGCAGTTCTCTATGGATTGCTGGCCATCCGCAAGGTCATGGCGCAGAGCGCGGGCAGCGAGCGGATGCAGGGCATTGCCGCCGCCATTCAGGAAGGCGCGCAGGCCTATCTCAACAGGCAGTACCTCTCGGTCGCCATCGTTGGCGTCGCGATCTTCTTGCTGCTTCTGGCGGCGCTGGGCGCCAGCCAGGCCATCGGCTTTGCCATTGGCGCCATTCTGTCGGGGGCCGCGGGCTACACGGGAATGCTGGTGTCGGTGCGCGCCAACGTGAGAACCGCCGAAGCGGCCCGCGAGAGCCTCGCGCGGGCGCTGTCGGTTGCCGTCAATGCGGGCACGGTCACGGGGATCCTGGTTGTCGGCCTTGGCCTCCTTGGCGTCGCCGTCTACTTTCTCGTCCTGCTCGAGCTTGGCGTGGCGCAACGCGAGGTCGTCGAGGCCCTGGTCGCCCTTGGCTTCGGCGGGTCCCTGATTTCGATCTTTGCCCGCCTGGGCGGCGGCATCTTCACCAAGGGTGCGGATGTCGGCGCCGATCTCGTGGGCAAGGTCGAAGCCGGCATCCCCGAGGACGATCCCCGCAATCCGGCCGTGATTGCCGACAACGTCGGCGACAATGTCGGCGATTGCGCCGGCATGGCCGCCGACCTCTTCGAGACCTATGCCGTCACCTTCGTCGCGACCATTCTCCTCGGCACCATCTTCTTCGACGGAGCGCAGGAAGCGAGCATGATGGTCTTCCCTCTGGTCCTGGGAGGCGCCTGCATCCTGGGTACGGTGCTGGGCAGCTTCTTCATGAAACTGGGCCGTGGCGGCAACATCATGTGGGCGCTCTACAGGGGATTCATCGTGACCTCGGTGATGTCCGCGCTGCTGTTCATTCCGGTGACCGACTGGGTGATCGGTCTCGACAGCGAGTTCACCGTCGCCGACACCTCCTTCACCGGCTGGGACATGTTCTGGTGCGGCATCCTCGGCCTTGTCATCACGGGCCTGCTGATCGTCATCACGGAGTACTACACCTCGACAGAGTACCGGCCCGTGAGGGTCATCGCGAAAGCCTCGACAACGGGGCACGGCACCAACATCATCCAGGGCCTGGCGCTGTCGATGGAAGCCACCGCCGCGCCGGTGATCGTCATCGCGGCCGGTATCGTCGTTGGCTACCTGATTGCCGGCCTGTTCGGAATCGCCATCGCCGTGACCACCATGCTGGCCCTGGCCGGAGTCGTGGTCACCCTCGATGCCTACGGACCGGTCACGGACAATGCGGGCGGCATCGCCGAGATGGCCGAACTGCCGGAGGATGTGCGCCTGACGACCGATGCGCTCGATGCCGTCGGCAACACGACCAAGGCCGTGACCAAGGGCTACGCCATCGGCTCGGCCGGGCTGGCGGCGCTCGTCCTGTTTGCTGCCTATGTCGAAGATCTCTCGCACTACTTCCCGGACCTCGACGTCACGTTCCGTCTCAGCGACCCCTTCGTGGTGGTCGGCCTCTTCATCGGCGGATTGCTGCCCTACCTCTTCGGCTCCCTGGCGATGCAGGCGGTCGGCCGCGCCGCAGGCTCCGTGGTGGAGGAGGTCAGGCGTCAGTTCCGCGAGATCGCCGGCATCATGGAAGGCACGGCGAGGCCTGACTACAGCCGGGCTGTCGACATGCTGACGAAGGCGGCTATCCGCGAGATGATCATTCCCTCGCTGCTGCCGGTCCTGGCGCCGATCCTGCTGTGGCTCGTCATCCGGGCGATCGCGGGCGAGGTGGCGGCCTTTGCATCACTCGGCGCGATGCTCCTGGGCACCATCGTGACAGGGCTCTTCGTGGCGCTGTCCATGACCTCGGGTGGCGGGGCCTGGGACAATGCCAAGAAGTACATCGAGGACGGCCATCACGGAGGCAAGGGATCGGAGGCCCACCATGCTGCCGTGACCGGTGACACCGTCGGCGATCCCTACAAGGACACGGCAGGTCCTGCGGTCAATCCGATGATCAAGATCATCAACATCGTCGCCCTGCTGCTTCTTGCCACGCTCGGCGGCTGGTCCTGACACGGTCACCGCGGAACGCTCAAGCATCAGCCCGAGGACGCGGTCGAGCGTTCCGGAGTTGTCGTCCCGCTTCCGGCCGCAGGGCAGGGGAGGGCTTGGAACGTCACCGACGATGCTTCGATACGCCGGGACGGGCGGAGGCTGCCGCGATCCCCGAAGAGGACTCAGGCGGCCGGGAACAGGTCGGGTTTCCTGCGCCGGATCCCTTGCGGTCCCTTCGGCCAGGATGGCTCAGGGCGTGGGGAACTGGGCCGTGGTTCCGGGAGAGTCGAAGCGACCGATGTTGCCGAGCAGCTGTTCGAGGAGGCCGAGGTCGCGCCCGTGCGTTGGTGTGGTGCTGGAAACGGGATCGATGACGATGCCGTCCTCGATCGTCAGCATGGCGACCTCCTCGACGATTCCCGACGAATCAAAGGCGATGGCGACAACGGTCTGCGATTCGGTTTCGGGAAGGGAGAGAACGGACGTGGTCCGGTACTGACTGATGTAGAACCACGTCTCGTCGCCAAACAGCGAACGTGACGACGGCGTACCCAGCCTGCGTGTCACCTCGGTCCTGTGGTCAACGCCAGGCTCGATCCCGGCCACGGTCTCCTGATCCAGCACCTGGCCATGCCTCGAGACGCGCGGCTCGCACGCCGCGAGCACCGTGGCGATGATGACTGGAGCTGCGATGATCGCAAGTCGCGTGGGCTTCATTGACCGGACCGGTTCATGGACGTATTGAGGCCACGAAAGGCAAGGCAAGTCAATCCTGCAGACATGGTCATCTGGAAAGCACTGCGACGCCCCTTCAATCGCTCCCGTTTCAGCGAGCGCGCCCATCTCCTCCACGACGCCATCGTGGCTCAGGCTCGCACACCCGTCCTCTTCCGCCGTCATGCCATTCCCGATACCATCGATGGCCGTTTCGAGTTTCTCGTGTTGCATGTGCTCCTCGTGATGCGTCGACTGAGGTCCGGCGGTGTCGATGGCGGCAACGCGGCACAGGAACTCTTCGACCTCGTGTTTGCCGATCTCGATCGGGCATTGCGTGAAGCCGGTGTCGGCGATCTCAAGGTCGGCTCGCGGGTCCGGCGGATGGCAGAGGCCTATTTCGGGCGGGCCCGCGCCCTTGACGAAGCCCTGGCGGCCGCCGTGCCGGACACTCTCGATGAGGTGCTGGAACGGAATGTCTACGGCACGGTATCCGTCGAGGCGGAGACGGTCAGTCGATTGGCCTGCTACGTGCGCCGCCAGGCGACGCACCTCGACGGCATGGAGATTGATCGTGTGGTCACCGGCCGTATCGACTTCACGCGCACGGAGGACGATTGATGCAGGTCCACCCTTTCTCGCGGTCCTTCGACGTGAGCCGTCTTGGTGATGGCAGCATCCTCTGCGAGCATGTCGAGGCGACGCCGGAAGAATGCGATCGCCTGGCGCGGTTTCTCGGAACCGTTGCCGTGCGCCGTCTCCAGGCTGATGTCGCGCTGACCCGCCGCGGCCGCCAGGTTCGTTCCGATGTCCACGTTCGCGCCGACGTCGTGCAGGCCTGTGTCGTCACCCTCGACGACCTTGACACCACACTGGACGAGGAGTTCACCCTGATCTACGACCCTGACGTCAGGCCAGGCGGCGAGTTCGACGAACTTCTTTGCGTGACCGACGACGACCCGCCCGAACCCCTTGTGGATGAAACCGTCGATGTCGGGGCTGCGGTCTGTGAAATGATGGCGCTTGCCCTCGATCCGTGGCCGCGCAAGCCGGGCGCCGAGGTCGACCGCGACCTTGTCGCCGTCCAGTCCCGCCACGCGTCGCCCTTCGCCGTCCTGAGGTCCCTCAAGGGAGATGACTGAGCAGTTGTTCTCCCGGCAAAACCCGATTATAGAGTTCGCCGGTCTCCAAGCGCGTCGAGGGTGCACGTCATGGCGGTTCCCAAGAAGAAGGTGTCCCGTTCCCGGCGCGGTCAACGCCGGTCCCACAGCGGCCCGGGCGTCGTCGGTACGGTCGAATGCCCCAATTGCGGTGAAATCAAGCTTCCCCACCACGTGTGCAGGTTCTGCGGCTACTACCGTGACCGTCCGGTGACGGAACCCCGACAGGCTTACTGAGTCCGACTGCATGCCTCGCTGATGACCGCTTCCAAGGTCCTTGCCCTTGATGCCATGGGAGGCGACCGGGCTCCCGGAATCGTGGTGGCCGGCGCCAGCATGGCCATGAAGCGCTTTCCTGATGCCCGTTTTCGCCTGGTCGGCAAGCCGGACCGGATCGGAAAGATCCTGCGCCGATTTCCGAAACTGGCCCATGTCTCGGAAATCGTGCCCGCGGACGTGGTGATCGAGTCCGACATGAAGCCGTCCCTGGCGCTGCGCCAGGGTGCGGGTTCCAGCATGAAGCTGGCCATCGACGACGTACGTTCGGGGCGGGCTGCGGGCGTGGTGTCGGCCGGCAACACCGGAGCCATGATGGCGATGGCCAAGCTGGTCCTGAGAACCCTTCCGGGCATCCGCCGCCCGGCCATCGCCTCGACCTATCCGACACTGCGTGGTCAGTCGGTCATGCTCGACCTGGGCGCGAACATCGAATGCGACGCCGACGATCTCGTCCAGTTCGCCATCATGGGGGCGGCATTCGCGCGCAGCGTCCAGGGGCTCAGCGAGCCGACCGTCGGCCTGCTCAACGTCGGCAGCGAGGAAGCAAAGGGGCATGGCGAAATCCGCCGGGCCGCCGAGATGCTCAAGTCTACCAGCCTGCCACTCAGGTTCCACGGCTTCATCGAGGGCAACGACATCACCGAAGGCACCGTCGATGTCGTCGTCGCCGACGGTTTTTCGGGAAACATCGCACTCAAGACGTTCGAGGGAACCGCCAATCTCTACACCGGGTTCCTGCGCGCGACCTTCCGCCGCTCCGTCTTTTCCAAGCTGGGTTATCTGCTGGCCAAGCCCGCCCTGATGGCGCTCAGGAACAGGGTCGATCCCCGACGTTACAACGGAGGCATGTTTCTCGGCCTCAACGGCGTGGCGGTCAAGAGCCACGGCGGCACCGATGCCAGGGGTTTCGCCAACGCCATCGGTTTTGCCCTGGACATGATGACCGAGGGATTCAACGACAAGGTGATTCTCGATCTCCGGAACATGGCGAACGGGACGATCCCGCTCGGCGGAGCCGCCTTCAAGTGATCGACCGCCGGTCCGCCGTTGTCGCCGCAGGGTCCTATCTGCCCGAGCGCCGCATCACCAATCAGGAACTCGCCGACCGCCTCGACACCTCGGACGCCTGGATACGCGAACGCACGGGCATCATGCAGCGCCATGTCGCTGCCGAGGGGGAGACGACCTCCGACCTTGCCTGCCATGCCGCGAGGCAGGCCCTGGCCCGGGGCGGGCTCTGTGTGGCCGACATCGACTGCATCGTGCTGGCTACGGCAACACCCGATTACACCTTTCCGGCGACGGCCACACAAGTCCAGGCCTTGCTCGGCATGGCCCGTGGCTTTGCCTTTGACGTTCACGCCGTATGCACGGGATTCGTCTACGGCCTTGCCGTTGCCGACAACTTCATTCGTCTGGGTCAGGCCGACAGGGTGCTGCTCGTCGGCGCCGAGACATTCTCGCGCATCCTCGACTGGGACGACCGCAGCACCTGCGTGCTGTTCGGGGACGGCGCCGGCGCCGTCGTCCTCGAGGCGGCTGCCGGAGACTGCGGCGTTCTGTCGACCCATCTGCATTCCGATGGCCGCTACCGGGACATGCTGCATGTGGACGGCGGACCATCGGCGACGCGTCACGTCGGTCATCTGAAGATGAACGGGCGCGAGGTGTTTCGCCATGCCACGCGAAGGTTGACGCAAGTCGTCGAGGAGGCCCTTGTGGCCAACGGAGTCGAGGCGTCGGCAGTGGACTGGCTGGTGCCGCATCAGGCAAACCGCCGGATCATCGACGCGACGACGCGCAAGCTTGGCCTGGCGCCCGACAGGGTCATCGTCACCATCGACCGCCACGCCAACACCTCTGCCGCGTCCATTCCGCTGGCCCTTGCCGAGGCCACGGCGGACGGACGCATTTCCCCCGGAGACCTGGTGCTCATCGAAGCGATGGGCGGCGGTTTCACATGGGGGGCGGCACTCGTGAGGTGGTCGGCCCCATCCCGCAGGGAAGCTTCCGCAGCAGGCGAGGCGGTACGTTGAAATGCCATGGCTTTCAACCGGTTGCAGTTGTCATGTCGTCCCGGTAGAGTGGGTTGCAGCAACGCAGGGGAGAACCGCTGGATGCCTGGCAAGGCCTTGACACGAGCCGACATCGCCACGAGACTTCACCGGAAGGTCGGTCTTTCGTTCAGGGAGTCGGCCGATGTCGTGGACTTCGTGATCGACGAGGTCTGCGATGCGCTGGTGCGGGGCGAGTACGTCAAGATCGCGACGTTCGGCAGCTTTCGCCTGCGTGACAAGAGGGCGCGTATCGGCCGCAACCTCAAGACTCTGGAAGAGGTCACGGTCAGCGAACGGCGCGTGGTGCTGTTTCGTCCGTCCCGGCGTCTGAGACACCGGGTGGCCTCGGGACCGGCCGACCGGGGCTCGAGCGGTCCATGAATTCCGGCAGCAAGGCGGCCACTGCGTTCCGTACCATTGGCGAGGTGGCAAGGGAGCTCGGGCTCGACACGCACGTCCTCCGGTTCTGGGAGTCGAAGTTTCCGCAGGTCAGACCGTTCAGGAGCACCGGCAACAGGCGATACTATCGTCCCGAAGACGTGGACCTCCTCAGGAGGATCAAGCGTCTTCTCCATGAGGAAGGCTACACGATCGAAGGTGCCCTGCGCCTGCTCGGCGGCTCATCGGCGGTCGAACCCCATGGCCGCCACGAGACCGACGGCCACAAGACCATCCGCCAGGCCGTGCAGGAGCTCGAAGAGGTGCGGCGGTTGCTGGCGAGTGCGACCTGAGCTATGTCGGGTCCGGTTCGGAGCGTGGCGCAGCCTGGTAGCGCAACGGTCTGGGGGACCGTAGGTCGCAGGTTCAAATCCTGCCGCTCCGACCATTTCCCCGTCCGGGACTTCCCCGGCAAGGCCGTGCGATGATCGTCGAGCGCGACATCGACGTCATGGACCGGCTCATTGACGTGGCCGGCAAGCGTGTCGTCGATGCCGGGTGCGGGGAGGGCGGCCTTGCCCGCGCCCTGGCCGAACGCGGCGCCGAAGTCATTGCCCTTGAACCCGACCCGGTCCAGGCGGCCGCCAACCGGGATGAACTTGCGGAAGGGCCGATTTCCTTCCATGAAGCCGGCGCCGAGTCGATGCCGGTTGACGATGCTTGCGTCGATGGCGTCATCTTCAGCAAGTCCCTGCATCACGTACCGGTCGCCCTCATGAATGGTGCGATCGGCGAGGCCAGGCGTGTTCTCAAACCCGGCGGCTTTCTCTATGTGCTCGAACCGGAGGCAGGCGGCAGCTACACGGAACTGGCGAAGCCGTTTCACGACGAATCCGCGGAACTGCGCGCGGCACAGGGTGTGCTGACGGCATCGACCGCGGGCGCCTTCCTCTCTCGGCAGGTCGTGCGGTTTGTCGCCCGCTACGCCTTTTCGAGTTTCGAGGCGTTCGTCCACGCGGTCACGTCGCGCAGCTACAATGCCATTCCCCGCGAGGCGGTCGACACGCCTGCCGCAAGGGCGGCGTTCGAGGCGGCCCGTACGGCCTCCGGCCATGCCTTCGAACAGCCCATGCGCGTCGACCTCTTCACCGGCCGCACATGAGCGGACCATGGCCGGAGGATGCGCTCCGGCATGCGCTTCTCACGATCTCCGAAATGCAGGAGGCCGAGCGTCGTGCCGTGGCCTCCGGGATTGCCGAGGATGTGCTCATGGAACGCGCCGGCGCCGCCGTCGCCAAGGCCGTGATGACACGCCTGCCGTCCGGGCGGGTCGTGGTTCTTGCCGGTCCGGGAGGGAACGGAGGAGACGGTTTCGTCGCAGCGCGGATTCTCGCGGAGCGGGGGTGGCCGGTGCGGGTCTGTACACTGCGGCCCGATGCCATGACAGGCGCCAGCCGCCGGATGGCGGATCTCTGGACAAGCGAGATCGCGCCCGTGACCGAAGCATGCGCAGACGATGCGGACCTCGTGGTGGACGCCCTGTTCGGCGCCGGCCTTGCACGCGACCTCGATCCCGCTCTTGGCGCTCTCTTCGCCCGACTTCGTGCACCCGTCATCGCCGTCGACATGCCAAGTGGAGTGGACGGCGACAGCGGAGGCATCCGGGGCCATGCGGTGACGGCCCGCGCCACCGTGACGTTCTGCCGGCGCAGGCCAGGACACGTGCTGATGCCCGGACGACGCCTGTGCGGCGACGTGACGGTGGCGGACATCGGCATCGGGGATGCGATCGTGACGGCGGTTTCTCCGGGAATCGTCTGCAATGCGCCTGCCCTGTGGCGACACCGCTGGCCGTGGCCGTCGCCGGACGCCCACAAGCATGCACGGGGGCACCTCGTCGTGTTGGGCGGAAGTCTCGGGTCCGGCGGTGCATCACGGCTTGCCGCGGCTGCCGGATTGCGTGCCGGGGCCGGTCTCGTCACCTGCGCCATGCCGCGAGCCGCCCTTCTCGCCCATGCCGCGCATCACACGGCGGTCATGAATCATGCCTTCGCCGGAGTCGAGGACTTCGCCGGGCTGATGGCGGCCGGACATGTCCATGCCGGAGTGCTTGGACCGGGTGCGGGCACGGGTGAGGGAACGCGCGACCTCGTGATGGCGGCACTCGCCAGCGGGAAGCCGCTGGTTCTCGATGCCGATGCCCTGACGGCATGTCGCGCGTATCGCCGGGATTTCCTCGAGGCGATCCACGAACACTGTGTTCTGACGCCACACGTCGGAGAATTCCGGAGACTCTTCGAGGCGACCGGCGACCGCCTGCGCGATGTCGCCTGCGCCGCAGCCGAGGCGGGGTGTGTCGTCCTTCTCAAGGGTCCCGACACGACGATTGCCGACCCGCACGGAAGGGTGGCGGTGAACGCCAACGGTTCGCCCTTTCTGGCTACGGCCGGTTCGGGCGATGTCCTGGCCGGCATCATCGGCGGGCTTCTGGCACAGGGGACCCGGGCTCTCGACGCCGCCATGATGGGATGCTGGCTCCATGCCGAGGCAGGAGGGCGCGATACGCCGGGCCTGGTGGCCGAGGACCTTGCCGAGCGCATGGCGCCGGTGCTGAGGCATCTGCGTCATTGAGTTGTGACGCACCCTTGCGGCAGCGGACTTTCGTCGCTATGAGGTGCGCAACGAATGGCAGGCTTCCTTGGACTGGCCCGCAAGGCGCGGGCGTGGTGGAACAGGTAGACACGCCAGATTTAGGTTCTGGTGACGCAAGTCGTGGGGGTTCAAGTCCCTCCGCCCGCACCACGTCATCGTTGGTCGAGTGCTGTCCGGAAGAGGTCAGGGTCTTCAGCGGAATGTGATGCCGAGATGGACGTAACCGAATCCCTCAACGAGGGTCTCAGGCGGGAATACAAGGTCGTGATCGATGCGGCACAGATGACGTCGCGCATTGACGCCCGTCTGCTGGAGCTGAAGAAATCCACACATATCAAGGGGTTCCGGCCCGGCAAGGTTCCCATGGAGCTGCTGCGCCGCATGCACGGCGACGGAGTGGTCAAGGAAGTGCTCAGGGATGCGATCCGGGAAAGTTCGAACGACGCACTGTCGCAACGGAAGTTTCGCCAGGCCCTGCCGGCAACGGTCCGGGATGTCTCGTTCTCCCAGGGCGAGAACCTTGAGTACGTTCTGGCCGTCGAGGTCATGCCCGAAATCGAGCCCTTCGACCCTTCGGGCCTCGTTCTTTCCGTCCCTGTCGTCGAGGTCAGCGAAAGGGACATCGTCGAAGTCTTCGACACCCTGGCGCACGCTGCCGGCAAGGTGGAAGTTCTCGACAATGCCACGCCGGTCATGCTCGAGGACCGCATCACGGCCGATATCGAGGTGCTGGTGGATGGCGAAAGAAGCGATGAGTTGAGTGCTGCAGGCCAGGAGATCTTCCTGACTGAAGGGAGCCTTGCGCCGCGGCTTCTCGATGCCGTCATGGGCCTCACCACGGGCAACAGGGTCGAGGTCGAGAGTCCGTTGCCGGATGCCGAAGAAGAGGGCGGCTCCCCCGCCCTCTTTCGCATCAGTCTCCTGAAGGCGGAGCGCCTGGTTCCCCACGCTGTCGATGCCAGCCTCGCCGAGCACTATGGCTGCGACGATCTGGACGGTCTTCGCGAGGAAGCGCAGACGGCCCTGGAGGAGCTCTTCGCCAGATTGGCCCGCGACTATACCAAGCGCCGTCTTATCGACCATCTGAACGAGTCCTGTGATTTCGAGGTTCCGCCCGGCCTGGTCGAAAGCGAGTTCCGCTCGGTGTGGAAGCAGGTCGAGCCCACCCTGAAGCGAAGGGACATGGACGAGGAAGCCCTCGCGAGGGAACGCAGCGACTGTCGCGCCCTCGCCGAACGGCGGGTTCGCGCGGCCCTGTTGATGGCCAGGATCGCCGGGGACGTCGGCATCCGGGTTGATCAGACGGACCTGCAGACGATCCTCGTTCAGCAGACAGCACGACATCCCGGACGGGAAGCCGAGGTGGTGCGGCATTTTCAGGAACATCCCGAAGATCTGAGGCAATTCGCCGCGCCCATCGTCGAGGACCGCGTGATCGACCACATCCTCGAGTCCGCCGCATGCGACAGGGAGACCATGGATGTGAGGACATTCCTCGACCTCGACAACGATGAAGACGGGGTGAAAGCCACCCATGCCAGGGAACACTACATGCGGGTCGCCGGGCGCGTCATACGCAACCTCGGGGAGCGCCTGAAGGTCTCGGATGCCGCCGACGCCGGAGACGCCGAGGCCGCCGAAGGGGTGGAAGGGGCGTCCCGGTGATGCGGGATGCCGATGACATCCATGCCAACACCCTGGTGCCCATGGTGGTGGAACAGACGGCGAGAGGCGAGCGCGCCTACGACATCTATTCACGCCTGCTCAAGGAGCGGATCATCTTTCTGACCGGTCCGATGGATGATCATGTCTCGAGCCTGCTTTGTGCCCAGATGATCTTTCTCGAGGCCGAGAATCCGACGCGTGACATCGCGCTCTACATCAACTCGCCGGGCGGCACGGTCACGGCGGGTCTCGCTCTCTATGACACCATGCAGTACATCCGCCCGGAGATTCAGACCCTGTGTATCGGCCAGGCGGCGTCGATGGGAGCCCTGCTCCTGTGTTCCGGTTCCAGGGGCCGCCGTTCGGCCCTGCCCC
Source organism: Alphaproteobacteria bacterium (assembly GCA_964291265.2). Lineage (GTDB taxonomy): Bacteria > Pseudomonadota > Alphaproteobacteria > SP197 > SP197 > SP197. The sequence continues at coordinate 3,444,350 of OZ219747.1, read as the reverse complement.
ATGCGCGAGTCATGTTGCATCAGCCGTCGGGAGGGGTCCGGGGCCAGGCGTCCGACATCGCGATACATGCCCGGGAGATCGTCGAGGTGCGCCGTCGTCTCAACGACATCTTTTCGCGTCACAGCGGACAGTCTCTCGAGGCTGTGGAAGAATGCATGGAGCGTGATACCTTCATGACACCGGCGCAGGCGCTGGATTTCGGCCTCATCGACGAGGTGGTCTGCTCGCGCGGCGAGGCGAAGGACGCCGGGGATTCCTGAACCGGGCGGACTTGCACATCCGCCATCTGTTGTGTTGACATGCCGGTGTTGCGAACGGTCTCGAGGGGGACAGTGGTTCATGAGCAAGAAGGGCGACTCGAAGAACACGCTCTACTGTTCCTTTTGCGGCAAGAGCCAGCACGAGATCCGCAAGCTGATCGCCGGTCCGACGGTGTTCGTCTGCGATGAGTGCGTCGAACTCTGCATGGACATCATCCGCGAGGAGAATCGCGGATCGGTGGTCAGGTCGCCGCGGGGCGATGTTCCGACACCGCGCGAGATCAACGCCATCCTCATGGAATACGTGATCGGCCAGGACACCGCCAAGCGAATCCTCTCCGTGGCGGTCCACAACCACTACAAGAGGCTCGACGGCGGGGATCGCAGCGAGCAGGTCGAGCTGGCGAAATCCAACATCATGCTCATCGGACCCACGGGCTCCGGCAAGACGCTGTTTGCCCAGACCCTGGCCCGCATCACCGACGTTCCCTTCGCCATGGCGGATGCCACGAGCCTGACGGAAGCCGGCTATGTCGGCGAAGACGTCGAGAACATCATCCTCAAGCTGGTGCAGGCGGCCGACTACAATGTCGAACGGGCCCAGCGCGGCATCGTCTTCATCGACGAGGTGGACAAGATCGCGCGCAAGTCCGAGAACCCTTCGATTACGCGGGATGTCTCCGGTGAGGGTGTGCAGCAGGCCCTCCTGAAGATCATGGAAGGCACGGTTGTTTCGGTGCCGCCCCAGGGTGGACGCAAGCATCCGCTCCAGGAGTTCCTGCAGGTCGACACGACCAACATCCTGTTCATCTGCGGCGGCGCCTTCTCGGGACTCGACAGGATCATCACCGCTCGCGGAAAGTCGACCGCCATCGGCTTCGGCGCTGACCTGCGAACGCCGGAGGACCGCCAGTTTGGCGCCATCCTGCGGGACGTGGAACCCGAGGACCTGCTCAAGTACGGACTGATTCCGGAGTTCGTCGGCCGGCTTCCGGTCATTGCGACGCTCGATGAACCGGACGAGGAAACCCTGGTGAAGATTCTCCGCGAACCCCGCAATGCCCTGGTGAAGCAGTATCAGAAACTCTTCGAGATGGACGACATCGAGCTTGACTTCACCGAAGACGCCCTGCGCTCGGTGGCGCGCAAGGCGATTGCCCGCAAGACCGGGGCACGGGGGCTGCGTTCCATTCTCGAGACCATACTGCTTGATACCATGTACGAACTGCCAGGCATGGAGAACGTTCAGAACGTCGTGGTGAACAGCGAAACCGTGGAGCGCGGTTCCGCACCCATGCTCATCTATGGCGATCGGGAAGGCGAGGCGACGCCGGCATCGTGATCCCCCGGAGCAGCCGCCCGCGCGCCAGGACCATTCTTTTGTCAGTCCTGTGGTGTGCGCAGGTATTCGAGCGTCGCGACGGTGATGCCGGCGAGCGCGACCATGGCGCCGAACAGCCGCCAGACGAGGGCGGCCGTGCGGTCCATCAGCCGGCGTTCCGTCTCGGCGATGCGTCCGAGCAGGCGCGTCTCGGTCGCGGCGATTCGTTCAAGAAGTTCGGCCTTGAGTGTGCCGAGAGCGGCGTCGAGTTCGGGTCTTGTGACGGGTTCGCCGGCTTTCGCCGCGGCCTTGAGCTGGGCGGCCATGGCCTTGGCGAGTTCGGGCTTCGCGCCGGCGTCCTGGAGAGCCTCAGCGGCAGCGAGGGTGTCGAAGGACGACATCATGGGCGCATCCTGCCCCGGGGGCGGGTTTTCATCAAGTCTCCGGCGGGGGTCCGCAGGACCTTTCTGTTGTCGCGATCGGCGGTGGACAACCGCGTCAGAGTGACCGTTCTTGAGTTTGGTGGCACCTTCTCGAGGTCGAAACCGGCATATCGACAACGAAATCCGGTCACGAATGGACCTCCAGATCTGCCTACAACGCCCCTCGTCGGACGAAACCGGACAAAAGAATAGTCCTGGCCCACGGGCCCTGCCCCTTGATCGGGCGCCCTGTCGTAGCCATTTTCCCAGATTGAGCCCAGACCGGAGATCGTGTCCTCATGAGTGAATCCCAGTATCCGGTGCTGCCCTTGCGGGACATCGTTGTCTTTCCGGGCATGGTGGTGCCGCTCTTCGTCGGCCGCCAGAAGTCCGTGCGGGCGCTGCAGGAAGTCATGTCCGGGGACAGGCAGATACTTCTGGTTGCCCAGAAGGACGGCTCCCAGGACGATCCGGACCCCGGCGCTCTCTACGGTGTCGGAACCGTGTCGAGTGTGCTGCAACTCCTCAAGCTGCCCGATGACACGGTCAAGGTGCTCGTGGAGGGGTCACACCGGGCGGCCATCACCGATTTCCTCGAGGATGAACGGTGCATCAGGGCTGTGGTGTCGCCCTTCGCGGAAAGCGCATCCGACGAGGCTCAGCAACTGGCTCTCGCCCGTGCCGTGACGGCGCTCTTCGCGGACTACGTCAAGCTCGCCAAGAAAATCCCTCCCGAGGTCGTGACGTCCCTGGAACAGATCGAGTCTCCGGCGAAGCTGGTCGATACAGTCGCCTCCCATCTCACCATCAGGATCGCCGACAAGCAGGAACTTCTCGAGGCCGAATCGGTGGTCCGGCGCCTGGAACGCGTCTATGCCCTCATCGAGGGCGAGATCTCGGTGCGCAAGGTGGAAAAGAAGATCCGCGGCCGGGTCAAGCAGCAGATGGAGAAATCGCAACGCGAGTACTATCTCAACGAGCAGATGAAGGCGATCCAGAAGGAGCTCGGCGAGGGTGAGGATGGCCGGGACGAGGTCGGCGAGTACGAGAAGAAGATCGATTCGACCAGTCTGTCGAAGGAGGCCCGGGAACGGGCGCTGGCGGAGGTCAAGAAACTGCGCACGATGAGCCCGATGTCGGCCGAGGCAACGGTGGTCAGGAACTACCTTGACTGGATGCTGTCCATTCCGTGGAAGAAGCGTTCGAAGCTCAAGCGTGACATCACCAACGCCGAGACCATTCTCGACGCCGATCACTTCGGTCTCGAAAAGGTCAAGGAGAGGATTGTCGAGTATCTCGCCGTCCAGGCGCGTTCGCGCAAGCTCAAGGGCCCCATCCTGTGTCTGGTCGGCCCCCCGGGCGTTGGCAAGACCTCGCTGGGCCGATCGGTCGCCAGGGCGACGGGACGCAAGTTCGTGCGCATGTCGCTGGGTGGCGTGCGCGACGAAGCGGAAATCCGCGGCCACCGCCGCACCTATATCGGATCCATGCCGGGCAAGATCCTCCAGGGAATGAAGAAGGCAAGCACATCCAATCCCCTGTTCCTTCTCGACGAGATCGACAAGCTTGGCAGCGATTGGCGGGGCGATCCGAGTTCGGCGCTTCTCGAGGTTCTCGACCCGGAGCAGAACGTGTCGTTCAATGACCATTATCTCGAGGTGGACTACGACCTTTCCGATGTCATGTTCGTCACCACCGCCAATACCACCCGCATACCCCAGGCTCTGCTTGATCGCATGGAGGTGATCCGCCTTTCCGGCTACACCGAAGACGAGAAGGTGAGAATCGCCACCGACCACCTGATCGCCAAGCAGTACAAGGCCCATGGGCTGAAGGACGGCGAGTGGTCGATCACCGAGGGCGCGCTTCGTGACGTGATTCGCTACTACACGCGGGAAGCCGGCGTGCGCAATCTGGAACGGGAGATCGCGAATCTCCAGCGCAAGGCGGTCAAGATGATCGTTGCCGGCGAGATGAAGAAGGTCAGGGTGACATCGCGCAATCTCGAGAAGTTCTCCGGCGTCAGGCGCTACCGTTTCGGGGAAGTGGAGTATGACGACATGGTGGGGATCACGAGTGGCCTCGCCTACACGGATACCGGAGGAGAGCTGCTTTCCATCGAGGCCGTCGTGCTGCCCGGTCGCGGCAAGATGACGATTACGGGGAAGCTCGGCGACGTCATGCAGGAATCGGTGCAGGCCGCGCGCAGCTACCTGCGTGCCCGCTCTCCTGAGTTCGGTCTGAAACCGACTGTCTTCGACAAGCGCGATATCCACGTCCATGTGCCGGAGGGCGCCACACCCAAGGACGGACCGTCGGCGGGAATCGCCATGTTCATTTCGATGCTTTCGGCCCTCACGGGCATTCCGGTCAAACGCACCGTCGCCATGACCGGCGAGATCACGCTGAGGGGACGTGTCCTTCCCATCGGCGGGCTCAAGGAAAAGCTCCTTGCCGCCCATCGCAGCGCCATCGAGACCGTCATCATCCCGCTGGAAAACGAAAAGGATCTCAAGGAGATTCCGGACAACGTCAAGCGGGGACTCAACATCATCGCCGTGTCATCGGTTGATGACGTCGTGCACATGGCCCTCGCCGAGACGCCGGTACCGGTGGAATGGTCCGACGCCGACGTGGAAGAGATGGAGCGGCTGGCGCGCCATGTCGGTGAGACCGAAGATGTGGTCACGCACTGAGGCTGAGGATGATTGACGATGTGAGTGCCCCTCCCTAGAGTGACACTCTGGGTAACCAACACAGCGTCGCGGAAAAACGGAGACCGTCAATGAGGAAGAGTGATCTTGTCAGTGCTGTCAGTGAATCGGCCGGTCTTTCCAAGGCCGACGCCGCCAGGGCCGTGGACGCGGTGTTCGACGGCATCACTGGTGCCCTTGCCAGGGGCGACGATGTCCGTCTGGTGGGCTTCGGCACGTTTTCCGTGAGCCAGCGCGCGGCATCGACGGGGCGCAACCCTCGAACGAATGAGCCGATGACGATTCCGGCGAAGACCTTGCCCAAGTTCAAGGCAGGCCTCGCTCTCAAGGATGCTGTCTCGTCGTAGTTCCCTGCATCCACCGGGACGTGTGACGGCCCTCCAGGGCGGTTAGCTCAGCAGGAAGAGCGACTGGTTTACACCCAGTAGGCCGGCGGTTCGAGCCCGTCACCGCCCACCGGGTCCTGGCCTGCGGCACGGCTTGACACAAGGGGGACTTGTCGCCTAGACGTAAGCGTCGTTTTTCGGGGGTGTAGCTCAGCTGGTTAGAGTGCTGGCCTGTCACGCCAGAGGTCGCGGGTTCGAGTCCCGTCACTCCCGCCACATGTTCATGTCCACTGACGAGTCCAGGTAGCGCAGGGAGCACTCATGACGGAATTCCTGCTTGAGTACCTTGCGATCCTCGTCTTCCTGGGTCTGGCCATTGTCATGGCCGGCGCCATGGTCGGAGCGTCCTGGTTCATCGCCCATCAGAAACCCGATCCGCAAAAGCTGTCGGCCTACGAATGTGGTTTCGACGCGTTCGAGAATGCGCGTGGCCGCTTCGATGTCCGCTTCTACCTGGTCGCCATTCTCTTCATCATCTTCGATCTGGAGGTCGCGTTCCTGTTTCCGTGGGCCGTGTCGCTCCCGGAAATCGGCCTCTTCGGCTTCTGGTCCATGGTCGTGTTCCTCGCCGTTCTGACCGCCGGTTTCATTTACGAATGGCGCAAGGGAGCTCTCGAATGGGAATAGAAGCAAGGGACGACCTGCCCCACCTTCTCGGGGCGGAAATCGAGGACAGGGGCTTCGTCGTGACGAACGTCGATCGCCTCGTGAACTGGGCGCGGACGGGGAGTCTGTGGCCCATGACCTTCGGGCTGGCCTGCTGCGGCGTGGAGATGATCCACGCGTACATGAGCCGCTACGATCTCGACCGGTTCGGGGTCATCCCGAGAGCCAGCCCCAGACAGTCGGATGTCATGATCGTGGCCGGCACCCTGTGCAACAAGATGGCGCCGGCCCTGCGCAAGCTCTATGATCAGATGCCGGAGCCGCGCTGGGTCATTTCCATGGGTTCGTGCGCCAACGGGGGCGGCTACTACCATTACTCCTATTCCGTCGTGCGTGGTTGCGACCGCATCGTTCCGGTCGATGTCTATGTCCCGGGCTGTCCGCCCACCGCCGAGGCGCTGGTCTACGGGATCCTGCAGCTGCAGAAGAAGATTCGCCGCACCGGCACGATCAGACGCTGACGGGACGTCCACCTGATGTCCGAAGCCCTGAACGAAATCGGCGGTGCCGCAAGACTGCGCCATGGAAGCTGCGTCGGCGAACTCGTCTTTCAGACCGGGCAGGCCACGCTCCACGCCGCCCCCGGGTGCATCATCTCTCTCCTGACGTGGTTGCGCGACGACACCAGCTGCCGCTTCCGGCAGCTGGTGGACCTCACGGCGGTCGATCGTCCAGAGGACGAGAAGCGTTTTACTGTCGTCTACAATCTGCTCAGCCTGCAGCACAACCTGCGGATGCGTGTCGCCATCACAGTGGCCGAGGACGAAGACGTGCCATCGTGCTTCCCGGTGTTCAGCGCCGCCCTGTGGCTCGAACGCGAGGTCTGGGACATGTACGGCATTCGTTTCCATGGCCATCCGGACCTCCGCCGCATTCTCACCGACTACGGTTTCGAAGGCCATCCGCAACGCAAGGATTTTCCCCTGACCGGTCATGTCGAGATGCGATACGACGAGGACCAGAAACGGGTGATCTACGAGCGTGTGAAGCTGACGCAGGCCTTTCGGAACTTCGACAGCCTGTCGCCCTGGGAAGCGGCCGGCATGCCCGGGATGCCGGAAGATGGCTGAAGTCGACATCAGGACGACGACCATCAACTTCGGTCCCCAGCATCCGGCGGCACACGGCGTGCTGCGTCTGGTCCTCGAGATGGACGGAGAAGTGGTCGAGCGCGCTGACCCGCATATCGGACTGCTGCACCGTGGCACCGAAAAGCTGATCGAGTACAAGACCTGGCTCCAGGCAGTTCCCTACTTCGACCGCCTCGACTATGTCTCGCCGATGTGTCTCGAACATGCCTACGCGCTCGCCGTGGAGACACTGCTCCAGATCGAGGTGCCGCCGCGCGGCCAGTATGCCCGCGTGCTCTTTTGCGAGATCACGCGGCTGCTCAATCACCTGCTCAACGTCACCACGTTCGCCATGGACGTGGGCGCCCTGACTCCGGCGCTGTGGGCGTTCGAGGAACGCGAGAAGCTCATGGAGTTCTATGAAAGGGCGTCCGGTGCGCGCATGCACGCGGCGTGGTTCCGTCCGGGCGGCGTCGCCCGGGACCTTCCCGCCGGTCTCGAAGGCGATATCGAAAGCTGCGTCGACGCGCTTCCCCGGGTCATCGCAGACATCGAACATCTTCTCAACGAGAACCGTATCTTCAAGCAGCGAACCGTGGACATCGGCGCGGTCTCGGTCGACGATGCCATCGACTGGGGTTTTTCGGGGCCCATGCTGCGGAGTGCAGGCGTCCCCTGGGATTTGCGCAAGACGCAGCCCTATGATGTCTACGACAGGATGGAGTTCGACGTGCCGGTGGGTTCGACCGGAGATTGCTTCGAGCGCTATATGTGTCGCATCGAGGAAATGCGCCAGTCCATCCGCATCATCCGCCAGTGCATCGCCGACATGCCCACCGGTCCGGTGATGACCGCCAATCCCAAGGTTGCGCCGCCATCGCGGGCCGACATGAAACAGTCCATGGAGGCCCTCATTCACCACTTCAAGCTCTTCACCGAGGGCTACCACGTGCCCGAGGGTGAAACATACAGGGCGGTGGAGGCGCCCAAGGGCGAGTTCGGTGTCTACATTGTATCCGACGGCACCAACAGGCCTTACCGGTGCCGCATCCGGGCGCCGGGGTTTCTTCACCTCGCTGCCACCGACCACCTGTGCAAGGGGCACATGCTGGCGGATGCGGCGGCGATCGTCGGCAGCATGGACATCGTGTTCGGGGAAATCGACCGATGAGCCAGGCTGGCGGACATCCGGGCGCGGCGGGACAGCAACCCGATTCGTTCACCTTCACGAAGGCCAACCTGGAGGAGGCGGAGCGGATCATGGCTCGGTACCCGCCGGGCCGCACCGCGAGTGCGGTCCTGCCGTTGCTCGATCTCGCGCAACGCCAGGCGGGCTGGGTGCCCGTCGCCGCCATGGACACGGTGGCCGACATGCTTGCCATGCCGCGCATCCGGGTCTACGAGGTGGGCACCTTCTACACGATGTTCAACCTGGAGCCGGTGGGGCGCTATCTCGTTCAGGTCTGCACCACCACGCCCTGCATGCTGCGTGACAGCGATGCCATCGTGGAGGCCTGCCGCAACCGGCTCGACATCGATTTCGACGAAACCACGCCCGACGGCCTCTTCACGCTCAAGGAGGTCGAGTGTCTCGGTGCATGCGTCAATGCTCCGATGGTGCAGATCAACGACGACTACTACGAGGACCTGGACGCCGGCAGCATGATCGCCGTCCTGGACGCGCTGGCCGCGGGTGAAAGGCCGCGGACGGGACCGCAGGGCGGGCGCCACGCATCGGAACCGCAGTCGGGTCCGCGAACCCTCATCGGTGAGGAGTGAGTCATGCTGCAGGACAGGGACCGGATCTTCACCAATCTCTACGGTTTCCAGAGCCCGTTTCTGGATGCAGCGAGAAGGCGGGGGGACTGGGACGGCACAGGCCAGCTGCTGGCGCGGGGTGCGGCCGACATCATCGGTGAAGTCAAGGCATCGGAACTGCGTGGTCGTGGCGGCGCCGGATTCCCGACGGGCCTCAAGTGGTCGTTCATGCCGGCTGAACGCCCCTCCGGTCAACCGGCCTTTCTCGTGGTGAATGCGGACGAGAGCGAGCCCGGCACCTGCAAGGATCGCGACATCATCCGCCATGATCCCCACAAACTCATCGAAGGCTGTCTTGTCGCCGGTTTCGCCATGCGCGCGACGGCGGCCTACATCTACATCCGCGGCGAGTTCGCGAACGAGGCAAGAGTGCTCCAGTCCGCCATCGACGAAGCACTGGAGGCCGGTCTCATCGGACGCAATGCCTGCGGTTCGGGATACGACTTCGATATCCACCTCCACCGCGGCGCCGGAGCCTACATCTGCGGCGAGGAGACGGCCCTCCTCGAAAGCCTCGAGGGCAAGAAGGGCATGCCGCGCCTCAAGCCGCCGTTTCCGGCCATGGCGGGGCTCTGGGGATGTCCGACGACCATCTCCAATGTCGAGACCGTGGCCGTGGCGCCGACCATCATGCGCCGTGGCGCTTCGTGGTTTGCCGGCCTGGGTGAACCGAAGAACACCGGTACCAAGATCTTCTGCATCTCCGGTCACGTCAACGAGCCCTGCAATGTCGAGGAGGAGATGGGAATTTCCTTGAGGGAACTCATCGAGCGCCACGCAGGGGGTGTCAGGGGAGGCTGGAACAACCTTCTTGCCGTCATCCCGGGCGGCTCCTCCGTTCCCCTGATCCCGAAGGCGATCTGTGACGACGTGGCGATGAATTTCGACCGCCTCAAGGACGTCCAGTCGGGTCTTGGCACCGCCGCGGTCATCGTCATGGACCGATCCACCGACATCGTCCGGGCGATCTGGCGATTGTCGAAGTTCTATCACCACGAGAGTTGTGGCCAGTGCACCCCATGCCGTGAAGGGACCGGCTGGATGATGCGTGTGCTCGGGCGCATGATCGAGGGCCGGGCGGAACCCGGCGAGATCGACCTGCTGCAGGAGGTCACGACCCAGATAGAGGGCCACACCATCTGTGCCCTTGGCGATGCTGCAGCATGGCCGATCCAGGGCCTGATACGCCACTTCCGCCCCGAACTGGAACGACGCATCGAGGCCTGCCGCCGGAACATGAGGCAGGCGGCGTGACGACCATGGCGGAGACGGTCACCATCACGGTCGACGGCGTCGAGATCGATGTCGACCGTCGCTTGAGCCTGCTGCAGGCCTGTGAACTGGCCGGCGCGGAAGTTCCACGTTTCTGTTTCCACGACAGGTTGTCGATTGCCGGCAACTGCCGCATGTGCCTTGTCGAAGTGGAGAAGGCGCCCAAGCCGGTCGCATCGTGCGCCCAGTCGCTCATGGACGGCATGGTGGTCTCCACGAGGAGTGCGGTGGCGAGGAAGGCGCAAAGGAGCGCTATGGAGTTCCTGCTTGTCAACCACCCTCTCGACTGCCCGATCTGCGATCAGGGAGGGGAGTGTGACCTGCAGGACCAGGCCATGGGGTATGGCGCGGGGATCAGCCGTTACGGTGAACAGAAGCGATCGGTCCGGGAGAAGGACTTCGGCCCCCTGATCAAGACGGCGATGACCCGTTGCATTCACTGTACGCGCTGCATTCGATTTCTTGACGAAGTCGCCGGTGTTCCGGCCCTCGGGGCCACCGGTCGCGGCGAGTCGATGGAGATCACGAACTACATCGAAGAGGGCATCGCAAGCGAGCTTTCAGGCAACGTCATCGATCTGTGTCCGGTGGGAGCGCTTACGTCCGGGCCCTATGCCTTCGTGGCGCGGCCCTGGGAGCTCGTGACGACGGAATCCGTCGACGTCATGGATGCAACGGGCAGCAACGTGCGCGTTGATTCGAGAGGCCGGGAGGTGCTGCGAGTGCTGCCGCGCCTGCACGAGGACATCAACGAGGAGTGGATTTCGGACAAGACACGCTTTGCCATCGACGGTCTTCTTCGGCGGCGGCTCGACCGGCCCTGGGTGCGAGGCGGGAGCGGACTGGAGGAAGCTTCCTGGGAACAGGCGCTGGGCGCGATTGCCCACCGCCTCGAGAGTCGCGATGCAGCGCGTGTCGCCACGATTGCCGGTGATCTTGTCGATTGCGAGACCCTGTTCACCATGAAGCGGATGATGACAGCCATCGGGTCTCCACACATGGACTGCCGACAGGACAGCATGGCCGTCGACCCGGACGTGCGTGCCTCCTGGCTCTTCAACAGCACCATCGCCGGTATCGAGGACGCCGATGCCTGTCTGCTGATCGGCACGCTGCCTCGGCGCGAGGCGGCCATCGTCAATGCCCGGCTGAGGAAGCGCTGGCTTGCTGGCGGCTTTTCCGTTGTCAGTGCCGGACCGGCGGATGATCACTCCTATCCCGTGACCGAACTGGGCAACGCGACAGACACGCTGCGCCATATCGAGGCGGGCGAATCACCCTTCGTCGGCGCTGCCAAACCGCTGGTCATCGTCGGCAAGGGCGCGCTGGCGCGAGACGATGGAGACGCGGTACTGGGCACCGCGGCACGCATTGCCGATGCGCTTGGCGCCGTCCAGGAAGACTGGAACGGTTTCGGTGTCCTCAACCTGGCGGCATCGCGGGTAGGCGGTCTCGACCTGGGGTTTGTTCCTGGACGTGGTGGACTCGACACCGCCGGCATGCTCGCCGCTGCGGGATCGGCAGTGGATACGGTTTTCCTGCTGGGTGCAGACGAGATCGATACCTCGGTTCTTCGAGGCGCCTTCGTCGTCTACATCGGCCATCACGGCGACCGGGGCGCCGCCGTTGCCGATGTCATCCTGCCGGCGGCGGCGTGGACGGAGAAGGACGGCACCTACGTCAATCTCGAGGGACGGCCGCAGCGTGCCCAGCGTGCCGTGTTCCCGCCCGGTGAGGCCCGCGAGGACTGGCGAATCCTGCGGGCGCTTTCCGGATACCTCGGTGTGCCGCTGCCCTTTGACGATCTTGACAGCCTGCGCGGGGCCATGACCGGGGAGGTGCCGCATCTTGGCGCCCTTGACACGATCACGCCGGCGCCCTGGCAGTCCTTCGGCTCCACCCGGGAGATGACGGACGATCCCTTTCTGCCGGCAGTCGGCAACTTCTATCGGACCTGCACGATCAGCCGCGCCTCTCCCACTATGGGCCTTGCCACGGATGCCTTTCTTCCCGGCGCGGGGCAGAGCACGTCATGCAGCTGATCACGGAGTGGATCTGGCACCTCGTCCTGGTGCTGCTCTCCATTGCGGCGATCCTGGTTCCGCTCCTGGTGAGCGTTGCCTTTCTCACCTATGCGGAACGCAAGGTCATGGCAGCGATGCAGCTGCGTCGCGGTCCGAACATCGTCGGTCCCTTCGGATTGCTCCAGCCCTTTGCCGATGCCGGAAAGCTGCTCCTGAAGGAAACCATCATTCCTGCAGGCGCCAACCGGGTCATCTTCATCCTCGCGCCGATCGTCACCTTCGTCACCGCCATGGTGGGATGGGCCGTGATTCCCCTCGGTGAGAGCGCTTCGGGAGTCTGGGCCGTCGCCGACATCAATGTCGGCATCCTCTATCTCTTTGCCGTCTCGTCGCTCGGTGTCTATGGCGTCATCATGGCAGGCTGGGCCTCGAATTCGCGTTACGCCTTCCTCGGAGCCCTGCGTTCGGCGGCACAGATGGTCTCGTACGAGGTCTCCATCGGTTTCGTCCTCGTCGCCGTTCTGGTGTGTGTCGGTTCGCTCAACCTCGCCGACATCGTCCGTTCCCAGAGCGGTGGTTTCTGGTCATGGTACATCGTGCCCCTGTTCCCGCTGTTCGTGATCTTCTTCATTTCGGCACTGGCGGAGACGAACCGCGCACCCTTTGATCTGCCGGAGGCGGAGTCGGAACTCGTTTCCGGTTACAATGTCGAGTACTCGGCCATGACATTCGCCCTGTTCTTCATGGGTGAATACGCCAACATGGTCCTCCTTTCGGGGCTCGCTGCCACGCTCTTTCTGGGCGGTTGGCTGCCTCCCTTCGAGGGTCCGTGGCTGGACTGGATTCCCGGGCCGCTGTGGTTCCTCCTCAAGACGGCCCTCATGCTCTTCCTCTTCATCTGGGTGAGAGCAACGTTCCCGCGCTATCGATATGATCAGCTCATGCGCCTTGGGTGGAAGGTGTTCCTGCCGCTTTCCCTGGCGGCGGTCGTGGTGGTGGCGGGTGCGCTGCAGGTGTTCGGATGGCTGCCACGATGATACCCGGTCAGGAGGACGGCGGATGACCATGTTCCGTCGCGTGATTCGCACAGTACTGCTCACGGAGCTTGTTGCCGGCATGATGAGGACATTCAGCTACCTCTTCCGGAGACGGGCGACCATCAACTATCCCTTCGAGAAGGGACCATTGTCGCCCCGTTTCCGCGGGGAGCATGCCTTGCGGCGCTATGCCAACGGCGAAGAGCGCTGCATCGCCTGCAAACTGTGCGAGGCCGTCTGCCCGGCCCAGGCGATCACCATCGAGGCGGAGCCGCGCGAGGATGGCAGTCGCCGCACCACACGCTATGACATCGACATGACGAAGTGCATCTATTGCGGGTTCTGCGAGGAAGCCTGTCCGGTGGATGCCATCGTCGAGGGGCCGAACTTCGAGTTCGCCACGGAAACCCGCGAGGAGCTTTTCTATGACAAGGAACGGCTTCTCGCCAACGGTGACCGCTGGGAGAAGGAAATCGCGGCGCGGCTTGCCGCGGACGCCCCCTACAGGTGACAGGCGCCATGATTCTCCAGACACTCGCGTTCTACCTCTTCGCCGCCGTTCTGCTGGTTTCGGCCATTGTCGTGATCGTGGCGCGCAACCCCGTGCACTCCGTGCTCTGCCTGATCCTGGCATTCTTCAGTGCGGCGGCCCTCTTCGTTCTCATGGGCGCCGAGTTCCTGGCCATGATCCTGGTCATCGTCTACGTGGGCGCTGTCGCCGTTCTCTTCCTGTTTGTCGTCATGATGCTCGATATCGACCTTGCCGAGATGCGCCGGGGCTTTCTCGGCTATCTTCCCATCGGCGCCCTTGTCGGCCTTGTCCTGCTCGTCGAACTCGTCATCGTCGCCGGGCTGTGGCAGTACGAGCCGGCCATGGCAAGCGGACTGGCAGAGCCCGTGCCGCCCCTGGAGGTGCGCAGCAACACAGCTGCCCTCGGCGACGTGCTCTACACCCGCTATGCGCTTCTCTTCCAGGCTGCCGGCATCATTCTCCTCATCGCCATGATCGGAGCCATCGTGCTGACCTTGCGTCATCGTCCGATCAAGCGTCAGCGAATCGGTGATCAGGTCCGACGACGCCCCGAGGACGTGATCAGGCTCCGCGACACCCGGCGCGGGGAGGGGGTCTGACATGGCTGTCGGGCTTGACCATTATCTGGCATTGGCGGCGATCCTCTTCACCCTGGGAATCCTCGGCATATTCCTCAACCGCAAGAACGTGATCATCATCCTGATGTCCGTGGAACTGATGCTGCTTGCCGTCAACATCAATCTGGTGGCCTTTTCCGTCGAGCTCGGTGATCTCGTCGGGCAGGTCTTCGCCATGTTCGTGCTGACCGTCGCCGCTGCCGAGGCGGCCATCGGGCTGGCCATCCTCGTTGTCTTCTTCCGCAACCGCAGTTCCATCGCGGTAGAAGACATCTCGACGATGAAGGGTTAGTCAGCCGTGCTTCACGCCGTTGTCGCTGTGTTCCTGCCCTTGTTGGGCGCCGTGATCTCGGGCTTCTGCGGGCGCTGGCTGGGCGACCGCGTCGCGCCCCCTCTGGCGTCGGTGCTGCTGGTGGCGTCGGCTGTCCTCTGCTGGATCGTCTTCTTTCAGCTCACGGGCTCCGCGGAACATGTCACGCTGCATCTCTTCACGTGGATCGACTCCGGCAGTTTCGAGGTCAGCTGGGCGATTGCGCTTGATCAGGTGACCGCTGTCATGCTGGTCGTGGTGACCACGGTGTCGGCCGTGGTCCATGTCTATTCCCTGGGTTACATGGCGCACGATCCCCACAGGCCGCGGTTCTTCGCCTATCTCTCCCTCTTCACGTTCGCCATGCTGATGCTGGTGACGGCCGACAACTTCGTGCAGATGTTCTTCGGCTGGGAGGGAGTCGGTGTCTGCAGCTACCTGCTGATCGGATTCTGGTACAGGAGACCGAGCGCCAACGCTGCGGCCATCAAGGCCTTCATTGTCAACCGGATCGGGGATTTCGGCCTCGCGCTTGGCATCATGGGCGTCTTCCTCGTGTTCGACACGGTAGCCTTCGATGCCGTCTTCGCTGCGGTTCCCGACGTGGCGGGGACATCGCTCGCCTTCCTGTCGATGGAGGTCGACACGCTGACTCTGCTCTGTCTGCTCCTGTTCGTTGGCGCCATGGGAAAATCGGCCCAGGTGCCACTGCATACCTGGCTTCCCGACGCCATGGAGGGGCCGACCCCGGTATCGGCCCTGATCCACGCCGCCACCATGGTCACGGCCGGCGTGTTCATGGTGGTGCGCCTGTCACCCATGTTCGAATTCGCTCCGACGGCGCTGTGGGTGGTGACCATCGTCGGCGCTTCAACGGCCCTCTTCGCGGCGACCGTGGGCCTGGTACAGAATGACATCAAGCGCGTCATCGCCTATTCGACCTGCAGCCAGCTCGGCTACATGTTCCTTGCCTGCGGCCTCGGAGCCTACCCGGTGGCGCTCTTCCATCTCTTCACCCATGCCTTCTTCAAGGCCCTGCTGTTCCTGGGATCCGGTGCGGTCATTCACGCAGTCGGCGGCGAACAGGACATGCGCCGGATGGGAGGACTGTGGCGCCGCATGCCCGTGACCTACGCCTACATGTGGATCGGCAGTCTTGCTCTCGCCGGCATCCCGGTGTTTGCCGGCTACTGGTCGAAGGATCTCATCATCGAATCGGCCTTCGTGACCGACGGTTTCGCCGCTGGATATGCCTTCTGGATCGGCGTTGGGGCTGCCTTTCTCACGGCGCTCTATTCGTGGCGCCTGATCATCATGACATTCCACGGCAGGCCTCGCATGACAGCCGAGGTGCTCGAGCACGCACACGAGGCGCCGCGCCTCATGTGGGCGCCGCTGCTGGTTCTCGCCGGAGGCGCCCTCGTCGGCGGACTGCCGGTGCTGGGAGGACACATGGTGGATCATGGTGGCGCGGACTTCTTCGGATCGTCGATCCTGATGCTGGGCGAGAACGTCATCGAGAAGGCCCACCGCGACACGCCCCTCGTCATCAAGGCGCTGGTCCTTGTGGTGGCGACAGGAGGGATCGCGGCCGCCTGGTGGGCCTATGTGAAGAGGCCGACCCTGCCGGGGCGCCTTGCCTCCCGTTTCTCTCGCAGCCACCGCTTTCTTCTCAACAAGTGGTATTTCGACGAGATCTACGAAGCCCTGCTGGTGCGGCCGGCAAAACGGATCGGTCTGGGACTGTGGAAGTCGGGAGATGGCGACGTGATCGATGGCCTGGGCCCTGACGGAGTTGCCGGCGCCACACTCTCCCTGGCGCGCCGTGCCAGGATCCTGCAGTCGGGCTATCTCTATCACTACGCCTTTGCCATGCTGATCGGCCTCGTCGTGCTGGCCAGCTGGTTTCTCTTCAGGGTCTGGGGTTAGGATCGATGTCGCAGTGGCCGCTTCTTTCCCTGGCCATCTTCCTGCCCCTGGTCGGTGCGGCCTTCGTGTTGCTGACGCGCGGAGACAACGCCGAGGCGGTGACCCGCAACACGCGCTATGTCGCCCTGTGGACGTCCTTCGTCGTCCTCGTTGTCGTGCTTCTCATCTGGGCCACTTTCGACACCACCACGTCGGAATTCCAGTTTGTCGAGAGGGCTCCGTGGATTCCGGCGTTCGGTATCGAGTATCACCTTGGGGTTGACGGCATCTCCCTCCTCCTGATCGTGCTGACGGCCTTCCTGGTGCCCGTCTGCATTCTCTGTTCGTGGGACTCCATCCGCACTCGGGTGAGGGAATACATGATCGCCTTCCTGGTCATGGAAGCCTTCATCATCGGAGTCTTCTGTGCCCTCGATTTCGTTCTCTTCTACCTCTTCTTCGAGGCGATGCTGATCCCGATGTTCCTGATCATCGGCATCTGGGGCGGGCCACGGCGCGTCTACTCGGCATTCAAGTTCTTTCTCTACACACTCGCCGGTTCGGTGTTGCTGCTGGTGGCGGTGCTGACGATGTACTTCGAGGCCGGCACGACCAGCATCCCCGATCTCATGGACTGGAGATTCGACGAGGACCTGCAGCGCTGGCTGTGGCTGGCCATGTTCGCCTCGTTCGCGGTCAAGGTGCCGATGTGGCCGTTCCACACGTGGCTGCCGGATGCCCATGTCGAGGCGCCGACGGCGGGATCCGTCATCCTCGCCGGCATCCTGCTCAAGATGGGAGCGTACGGGTTTCTCAGGTTTTCCCTGCCGATGCTGCCGGAGGCATCGGTCTATTTCTCGCCGCTGGTCTATTGCCTGTCCATCGTCGCCATCATCTACACCTCCCTCGTGGCGCTGATGCAGGAGGACATGAAGAAGCTCATTGCCTATTCCTCGGTGGCTCACATGGGCTTCGTGACCATCGGGCTCTTCACCATGAATCAGCAGGGAATCGAAGGCGGCCTCTTCCAGATGCTGTCCCACGGGGTTGTCTCGGCCGCTCTCTTTCTCGTGGTCGGCGTCGTCTATGACAGGGTGCACAGCCGCCTGATCGCCACCTACGGCGGCCTCGTTCACCGCATGCCGCGCTATGCCCTGGTCTTCATGGTGTTCATGCTGGCGTCCGTGGGCCTGCCCGGCACCTCGGGATTCATCGGTGAGTTCCTGGTTCTCGTCGGCGCATTCCGGGCCAACACCTGGGTGGCGTTTCTGGCCACCACGGGGATCGTGCTGGGTGCGGCCTACATGCTGTGGCTCTACCGGCGCGTCGTGTTCGGCGATCTCGTGAAGACGGAACTGAAGTCGATCAGCGACTGCAACAGGCGCGAGATGCTGTTCTTCGTACCGCTGGTGGCGGCCGTGCTGATCATGGGTGTGTGGCCGGAATCACTGCTCGACGCCATGCACGCCTCGGTCGCCAACCTCGTCGAACAGACCGCGGCAGCGAACGAAGCGGTGTCCTTCGCCACGGCAGACGGCGGATGATGACTCCCTTCCTCACGCAGGACCTGCTGGCCGTCCTGCCGGCGCTCGTGCTTGCCGTCGCCGGCATGGCGTTTCTCATGGTCGGCGTCTTCGTCTCCAGGAACGCATCCCACATTGTCTTCTGGGGAGCCGTGACCTCCCTTGTGACAGCGGCAATCCTGGCCGTCATGTCGCCCGTCGGCGAGCGGCCCTTCGGCGGTCTTCTCGTCATCGATGCCTTCGGGCGGTTCATGACCGTCCTGGTGCTGACGGGCGCCGTGCTGGCCCTGATCATGGCCCGGGGATTCATGCGCCGGGAGTCCATGGAACGTTTCGAGCTGCCGGTCCTCGTGGTCCTGGCCACGCTCGGCATGTACCTGATGGTCCAGGCCAGCGACCTCATGACACTCTATGTCGGTCTTGAAATGCAGAGCCTGGCGCTCTATGTGTGCGCGGCATTCCAGCAGGACAAGCTGCGCTCCACCGAGGCCGGCCTCAAGTACTTCGTGCTGGGCGCCGTCGCCTCCGGCATGCTGCTCTATGGCTGTTCCCTGGTCTACGGATTCTCGGGCACGACATCCTTCCAGGGAATTGTCGTGTCTCTCGCGGATGGCCGCGAGGCCACCGGCATTCTTGTCGGCGCCGTCTTCATGGCCGCCGGCCTCGCCTTCAAGATATCCGCCGTGCCCTTCCACATGTGGACTCCCGATGTCTACGAGGGGGCGCCCACACCGGTTGCCGCCTTTTTCTCGGCGGCGCCGAAGGTGGCGGCCATGGCGCTTCTGGTCCGGGTGCTCATCGATCCCTTCGCCGCCCTCGTCGATCACTGGCAGCAGATCGTCTTCCTTCTTTCGGTGGGGTCCATGGCGCTTGGCGCGCTGGGCGCCATCGGCCAGCGCAACATCAAGCGGCTGATGGCCTACAGTTCCATCGGCCATGCCGGTTTCGCCCTGATCGGCCTTGCGGCAGGGAACGAAGCCGGGGTTCACGGCGTCGCCGTCTATCTCGCCATCTATCTGGTCATGAGCCTGGGCACCTGGGGCTGTATCCTTGCCATGCGCCGTGATGGGGCCATGGTGGAGGGAATCGGTGATCTCGCCGGGCTGTCGCGCAGCCAACCGGCCCTGGCTCTGGCCCTGGCCGTCTTCATGTTTTCCATGGCCGGCATCCCGCCACTCGCCGGTTTCTTCGGCAAGTTCCATGTCTTCCTGGCGGCCGTTGACGCCGGCCTCTACACGCTGGTCGTGATCGGAGTCCTGATGAGCGTGGTGGGCGCCTTCTACTACATCAGGATCGTCAAGATCATGTATTTCGATGAACCGGCGGATGTCTTCGACCGTCCGGTGGGTCGCGACCTGGTGCCCGTGATTGCCGTGACGGCGGTCCTCACGGTCGGTTTCTTCCTGTTTTCCGATCCCCTTCTCGACAGTGCCCGGAATGCCGCCGCCACCCTGGTCGCCGGCGTGAGCCTGCCGGGTCCATGAACACCAGGCTGCCCCCGCCCTTCCACCTGGTCGAACGCGACGAGGTGACGAGCACCAATGACGTCGCCATCGCCCTGGCAGAGTCCGGAGCCGCGGCCTGGACCGTGGTTCGGGCGCGCGTCCAGACGAGTGGACGCGGCCGCAGGGGACGGGAATTCGTGTCGCCTCCGGGCAACTCCTACACCTCCTTCGTTCTCAGGCCCCGCGTTGCGCCCCGCGATCTCCCGCAAGTCTCCCTCATCACCGGCGTGGCTGTCGCCGAGTCCATCGAGGCGGCGGCGCCGGACCTTGCTCCGGCACGCTGCAAGTGGCCCAATGACATCCTGCTGAACGACGCCAAGGTGGCCGGGATCCTGGTGGAGACGGCTGGCAGCGCAGTGATTGCCGGAATCGGCGTCAATCTGGTCAGCCACCCCGCCATCAGGGATGTCGTCACCACGGATCTGGCAAGCGAGGGAGCTCGAGGAGTGGACCGCGATCTCCTTCTTGCCGCGCTCTGCCGTCGTCTGAAGGACCGGGTGACGGACTGGGAGAGTTCCGGTTTCTATTCCCATCGCCGCGCCTGGCTCGACCGTGCTGCCGGCATCGGCGCCCATGCCCTTGTCAGCGGAGACATCGACACGCAGGGCCGGGTTGTCGGACTCGCCCATGACGGAGCGTTGATCATGGAGTCGGGCGGCCGTCACATGCGGGTGGTGTCCGGAACCCTGCGCATGGCGCCAGCCATGCACCGGCGGTCGGAGAAGGGAGGGCCGGGTTGTGGGACTCGCTCATGACGGGGCGTTGATCATGGAGTCGGGCGGTCGTCACATACGGGTGGTGTCCGGGACCCTGCGCATGGCGCCAGCCATGCACCGGCGGTCGGAGAAGGGAGGGCCGGGTTGTGGGACTCGCTCATGACGGGGCGTTGATCATGGAGTCGGGCGGCCGTCACATGCGGGTGGTGTCCGGGACCCTGCGCATGGCGCCAGCCATGCACCGGCGGTCGGAGAAGGGAGGGCCGCGTTGTGGGACTCGCTCATGACGGGGCGTTGATCATGGAGTCGGGCGGCCGTCACATGCGGGTGGTGTCCGGGACCCTGCGCATGGCGCCAGCCATGCACCGGCGGTCGGGGAAGGGTGCGGATCGAGCGGCGCCGGAGACACGGCCTTGAAGGACCTGCTTCTCGCCATCGATGCAGGCAACACGAACACGGTGTTTGCCGTTTTCCGGGGAGATGATCTCGTGGGACAGTGGCGGGTCAGCGCCGACACCGGCCGTACTGCCGATGAACACGCCGTGTGGCTGCATCACCTGCTGAGCCTGAAAGGCCTCGATGCCGGCGCCATCGGTGACGCGGTGATCGCAAGCGTCGTCCCTCATGGCCTTCATGAACTCAAGCTCCTGTGTCGCCGTCATCACCACTGCGAACCGGTTGTGGTGGGAGAATCGGCGCGCCTCGGCATCCCGCTCAGGATCGACATGCCGGACGAGGTGGGGGCGGACCGTCTGGCGAACGCGGTCGGCGCCTGGACGCGTCAGGGCGGGCCTCTGATCGTCATCGACTTCGGCACCGCGACCACGTTTGACGTCGTCGATGAGGATGGCGGATTCGCCGGAGGCGTCTTCGCTCCCGGGGTCAACCTTGCTCTTGACGCCATGCACCGGATTTCTGCCCGCCTGCCGAGAATTGGCATTGACCGGCCGCAGCGGGTCATCGGCACGAACACCGTCAGTTGCATGCAATCGGGCGCCTACTGGGGCTACGTCAGCCTCATCGAAGGCGTCGTCGGCCGAATCCGCGCCGAATACGGCAAACCGATGAAGGTGGTGGCGACCGGCGGTCTGGCGCCCCTGTTCGATGCGGCGACCGACAGTATCGACAGGTTTGATCCCGACATCACCGTCCACGGCCTGCTGGAAGTCTGGCGGCGTACGCGAGGCGCCCCATGACCCATTCCCTGCATTTCCTGCCCCTGGGCGGTTCCGGCGAAATCGGCATGAATCTCAATCTCTACGAGTATGGCGGCTCGTGGTTGATGTGCGATCTCGGTGTGACCTTCGCCGGTGAGGAGCTTCCCGGCATCGATCTCGTGATGCCCGACATCTCCTACATTGCCGAGCGCCGCCGGCGTCTCCTCGGTCTCGTCCTCACCCATGCCCACGAGGATCACATGGGGGCGGTGCCCTATCTGTGGCCCCTTCTTCAATGTCCGGTCTACGCCACGCCCTTTACCGCTGCCCTGCTCGCCGAGAAGCTCCATGAAGGCGCGGACGGCATCCACGACATGAAGATCCGCATCATCGATCCGGGAAGCACGCTGGATCTGGGGCCCTTTTCCATCGCCCTGCATGGCCTCACGCACTCGATTCCCGAGCCCAGCGCCCTCGTCATCGACACGCCGGCCGGCCGTGTCATGCACACCGGCGACTGGAAACTCGATCCGCAGCCGCTGATCTCGGATCCGGT
Source organism: Alphaproteobacteria bacterium (assembly GCA_964291265.2). GTDB lineage: Bacteria > Pseudomonadota > Alphaproteobacteria > SP197 > SP197 > SP197. Next base: position 3,422,536 of record OZ219747.1, on the reverse strand, counting down.
GGACGAGGCGGCCATCAGGAAGAGCGGCGATGCCGGCATCCTGGCGATGGTGTGCGATTCCACCAACGTGTTTCGCTCCGGCACCTCGGGGTCGGAAGCCGATGTGAGGCGCAGTCTCATCGACGAGGTCGCCGGCCGGCACGGCCGTGTCGCTGTCACCACCTTCGCCAGCAATCTCGCCCGCCTGCTTTCCATCCACCGGGCGGCCGAGGCCAACGGGCGCCGGTGCGTCGCCCTGGGACGGTCCATGTGGCGAATCATCAAGTGTGCCCGGCAAACGGGATACCTGCCGTCCGAGACGCACTTCATGTCCGACAGGGACGCGCGCCACCTGGCTCCGGACAGGGTGCTCTACATGCTGACCGGCAGTCAGGGAGAGCCGAATGCCGCCTTGTCGCGGATCGCCGATGGCCAGCATCAGACGGTGACCCTGGAGGCCGGCGATCACGTCATCTTTTCCTCGAAGATCATCCCGGGGAACGAAAGGGCGATCTTCGATCTCATCAACCGCCTGACAGGTCTCGGAATCGAGACCGTCACGGAGGGTGAACGGTTTGTCCATGTCTCCGGCCATCCCAACAGGGATGAACTGGCGCGCATGTACGCCCTCGTGCGGCCGCGCTACGCCATTCCGGTTCATGGCGAGATCCGCCATCTCAGGGAGCATGCCGCCCTGGCGGAGTCCCTTGGCGTCGAACCGGTGAGGGGCGTGGCGAACGGCTCCCTGGTGCGCCTGGCGCCCGGCGCCCCCGAGGTCGTTCGAACGGTGACCCACGGCCGCGTCGCATGGACCGGACGGCGTGCTGTTCCGATCCATGATCCGCTGATCCGCGAACGGCGTGACGCCATGGCATGCGGCGTGGTGATCATCACGTTGGTCGTCGATGACGAGGAGGCATGCCTCGCCGCCGACCCGCACGTGGCGCTCATCGGCCTGGCCGAGGAGTCCGATGCCGTCCTGTCGATGTCCGATGATGCGGCCGATGCCTTCGAGGGCCTTCGTCCGTGCGCCAGGATGAAGGATGAGGACGTCACGCGGGCCCTGCGGCGTGTTTCCCGCCGCTGGTTCGCCGGGACCCGGGTGCGCCGTCCGCTGACACGGGTCACCATCTTGAGGATCTGAGGGCCACATGATCGGCAGACTGAACCATGTTGCGATCGCCGTGCCGGATCTTGCCGCCGCGAGTGCGCTCTATCGCGTGACACTCCGGGCGACGGTTTCGGAACCGGTCGATCAGCCCGACCACGGCGTGACGACGGTTTTCGTCGATCTTCCCAACACCAGGATAGAACTTCTCGGCGTTCTCGGTGACCGGTCACCGATAGCCGCCTTCCTGGAACGCCATCCGGCAGGGGGCATGCATCATGTGTGCTACGAGGTCGATGACATTCGCGCCGCCCGGGATCGCATCGTCGCCGCGGGCGGGCGTGTCATCGGCAACGGCGAACCCCGGATCGGGGCCCATGGAAAGCCGGTCCTGTTCCTCCATCCCAAGGACTTCTGCGGCACTCTCATCGAGCTGGAGGAGACCTGAGTCTAGGCATCCGGTCACGAGGTGATGATCACCGGCCAAGCATGCGCTTCCTTCTCCTGGGCTTGTCGTGTCTTCTGCCCGTGCCCCCGACACGGGTCCACCCTGACGCCTAAGCAGACGGCCCCGGTGAAGCGTGGTGCCTGGACGAAGGCGTCGACGAGGGATCGCGGCGAGGCGACGACCGTGCACTTGTCCTTGTCAGTTCGCACGCCCATCGACGATGGCAGGAAGATCGGCCGTGCCGCCCCGTGTGTTTCGTCGAAGGCCTCCGATGTCCTTGACCATGAACAGGACCGGAGTCTGTTGTCAGCCCCTTGTCGGGATGTTGTCAGAAGGTGCGGAACCGGCGAGAATCGGCCGTCTGGGCGTGATCGAACGCTTGCGCCTGAATCTCCTCGAGGATGAACGGCGGGGAGGGGAGGTGAACCATGTCGCTCTTCGGGCTGATTGTCGTCTTCACATGCGTGTGGTGGGTGGTGTTCTTTGCTGCCCTGCCCATGGGCGTCAGGCGCCAGGGGCGGGTGGCCGAAGGACACGATCCCGGGGCGCCCGCCGAACCCATGCTGTTGAAGAAGGCGCTGTGGACGACAGCCATCACATGCCTGCTGGTTGGCGGCACGGCTCTCCTCGAGGCGACGGACATGACGAACATCGGCGCCTGGTTCATCGGCTTGCCGCCATGAGCGAAAGCTACTGCACCCTTGCTCCCCGTGATCCCGTGCATCGTTCCTACCATGACAGCGAATACGGGTTTCCGGTCAGGGGAGAGAGGGAACTCTTCGAGAGACTGGTGCTCGAGATCAACCAGGCCGGGCTGTCATGGGGACTCATCCTGAAGAAGCGTGCGGCATTCGTCCGGGCCTTCGATGGCTTCGACATCGATACCGTCGCCGCCTACACGCAGGGGGACATCGCCCGGCTGATGGGAGACAGCGACATCGTTCGCAACCGGCGCAAGATCGAGGCCGCCATCGCCAATGCGCAACGCCTCGTGGACCTGCGGGCGCTCCATGGCGGCTTTCATGAATGGCTGGAGGCGCACCATCCTCGCGGCCATGCCGCGTGGACCCGGCTCTTCAGGCAGACATTCGTCTTCACCGGTCCCCTTGTGGTCGAGGAATTCCTGATGTCGACGGGCTGGCTTCCCGGTGCCCACAACGACGATTGCCCCGTCCAGGAGAGGATCATCAAGGCGCGTCCGCCGTGGCTCGACTGCCATGACAAGGCGCACTCGGATGGCTAGAGTGAGCGCATTCTTCGGATTCGGTTGAATCATGCGTCTGACCCGCTACTTCCTGCCCACACTCAAGGAAACACCCGCCGAGGCCCAGATCGCCTCGCACCGGCTGATGCTGCGTGCCGGCATGGTCCGCCAGGCTGGCGCCGGTATCTACTCCTGGCTTCCACTGGGCTTCCGGGTCCTCAAGCGGATTGAAACCATCGTGCACGAGGAGATGCAGAGAGCCGGCGCTCACGCCGTTCTCATGCCCACCATGCAGCTGGCCGACCTGTGGCGTGAAAGCGGGCGTTACGATGCCTACGGACCGGAGATGCTGCGCGCCCGCGACCGCCATGGGCGCGACATGCTCTACGGTCCGACCAACGAGGAACAGATTACCCAGATCGTGCGTGACGACATCCGGAGTTACCGCGACCTGCCGCGAAACCTCTATCACATTCAGTGGAAGTTCCGGGACGAGATTCGACCGCGCTTCGGGGTCATGCGCGGTCGCGAGTTCCTGATGAAGGATGCCTATTCGTTCGATCTCGATTTCGAATCGGCCCGACGATCCTACAACGCCATGTTCGTTGCCTACTTGAGGACCTATGCGCGCATGGGCCTCAAGGCGATCCCCTTGCAGGCCGACTCCGGCCCCATAGGGGGCGACCTCTCGCACGAGTTCGTCATTCTCGCGGCCACCGGCGAAACCAGGGTCCATGCCGACAGGCGCCTGCTCGACTTGGATGCCACCTGTTCCGGCCTCGACCATGACAGCGATCTCGAGCCTGTTGTCAGGGCATGGACATCGCTCTATGCGGCGAGCGACGACAGGCACGACCCCGAAGCCACACCGGTTTCGGGAGAGGACCTGCTTGTCGCACGCGGTATCGAGGTCGGTCATATCTTCTATTTCGGCACCAAGTATTCCGAAGCCATGGGGGCCAGCGTCACGATGCCCGATGGTGAACGGCGGCTGTTGCACGGCGGCTCCTACGGCATCGGCGTCTCGCGCCTTGCCGGCGCCATCATCGAGGCCTGCCATGACCATTCCGGAATCATCTGGCCGGCCAGTGTGGCTCCCTTCGACGCCGGTATCGTCAATCTCAAGGCCGGCGATCCGCGCTGCGATTCCATGGCGGCGACTCTGGAAGAGCGTCTCGCTGTCGCTGGTCTCGAGGTGCTGCACGATGATCGCGACGAAAGGGCAGGGGTGAAGTTCTCCGACATGGATCTCATCGGTCTTCCCTGGCAGATCATCATCGGGCCGCGTGGAGCCGCATCGTCCAGGGCGGAACTCAAGCACCGGGCCGATGGCCAGCGTCTGGACCTGGCGCTGGACGATGTCGTTCCCCGCATTCTCGAATCACGCTCGTGATCGGAGCATTCGAACTGACGGTAGCCCTGCGCTATCTGAAATCCCGGCGCCAGGAAGGGTTCATCTCGGTCACCGCCGGGTTTTCGCTTGTCGGCATCTGTCTCGGGGTCGGCGCGCTCATCATCGTCATGTCGGTGATGAACGGATTTCGCCATGAGCTCATCAGCCAGATCCTCGGATTCAAGGGTCATGTCACCATCACCGCGCCCGCCGGGGGTCTTGCGGGTTATGGCGATCTCGTGAGGGACGTGGCGGCGCATCCCGATGTCACCCTTGCCGCGCCCGTGGTCGAAGGCCAGGTTCTCGCCTCATCGCCCCGCGCCCACGCCGGTGTGATCGTTCGCGGACTGACGGCGGATGATCTTGCCGCCAAGCCACTGATTGCCGACAACATGGTCGCCGGCTCGATTGATCTTCCTCGGAACAGGTCCGGCATCATCGCCGGTTCCCGACTGATGCGCCGCCTCGGACTCGGGCTCGGCGACTCGATGACGCTTCTCTCGCCGCGTGGTCTGCCCACGGCCCTCGGCACCATGCCGCGGTCCGTCTCATGGCCGGTGGTGGGCGTCTTCGAGGTCGGCATGTACGAATTCGATTCCGGTGTTGTCTTCGTGCCCTTCGAGATGGCACAGACCTATTTCCGCCTCGGGGATCGAGTGACCGAGATCGAGGTCATGGTTGCCCACCCGGAAGAACCGGCGGCCACGGCGGCGGACGTTCGTCACATCGTGGCCGATGCCGCGTCACCGGGGGTTGTCGTCGTGGACTGGCAACAGACCAACCGCCACCTCTATGGCGCCCTTCAGGTGGAACGCGACGTGATGTTCCTCATCCTGACGCTCATCATCCTCGTCGCCGCCTTCAACATCATCTCGTCTCTCATTCTCCTCGTGAAGGACAAGAACGGAGACATCGCCATCATGCGCACCATGGGCGCGACACGCGGCAGCGTCATGCGCATCTTTCTTCTGACGGGATCGGCCATCGGCATTGCCGGGACTCTGGCCGGCACCATCATCGGCGTCCTGTTCTGCCTCCACATCGAGGAAATCCGCCAGCTGGTCCAGACGCTCATCGGTCTCGAGCTGTTTCCAGCGGAGGTCTATTTCCTGTCCCGTCTGCCCGCACGTCTTGATTGGCCTGAAGTCGTGACCATCTCCCTGATGGCCCTCAGTCTTGCCTTTCTTGCCTCTCTCTACCCTGCCTGGCGGGCAGCGCGCATCGAACCTGCCGATGCCCTGCGCTATGAGTGAGACCATTCTCGAACTCGAACGCGTGGGACGCACGTTCGTCCAGGGTGGGCGTACGGTGATCGCGCTCAACGACGCGAGCCTGAGCCTCGCGAGGGGCGAGACGGTTGCTCTCGTGGGGCCTTCAGGTGCGGGCAAGTCGACGCTGCTCTACATTGCCGGCCTTCTCGAGCGCGCCGATGCCGGGGATGTCATCATCCAGGGCGTTGACTGCAACCGGCTCGGTGACCGTGAACGTACCGCGCTCAGGCGGCGCCACCTGGGATTCATCTATCAGTTCCATCACCTTCTGCCGGAGTTCTCGGCGCTGGAGAATGTCGTGATGCCGCAGCTGATCGGCGGAGTTGATCGCGCGACGGCTCGCCGGCGGGCATGCGAACTCCTGGAGCATCTCGGTCTCGCCCGCCGCCTCGAACACCGTCCGGCCCGACTGTCGGGAGGTGAACAGCAGCGGGTTGCCTTCGCCCGCGCCCTGGCCAATCGGCCGGCCATTCTCCTGGCCGACGAACCGACCGGCAACCTCGATCCGGAGACGGCCCGCTCGGTCATGGACCGGCTCATCAGCGAGGTTCGTGAACGCCGTCTCGCGGCCCTTGTAGCGACACACAACGCGGAACATGCCACGAGACTCGATCGCACCGTGCGCCTCGTCGACGGCATGCTTGCCTGATGCTTAATCCCCTGTCATGGACAAGAGGCGCTCGCTGCGCTCCTGCGCCTGCCAGGAGGCCGCCACCGTCCGGGGAGTCGTGACAACGCATGGGCCTGACGACGCGGCAAGCGAAGCGTCAGGCGCACGCTGATCTCGTCTTCTGGCGCGAGGTTGTCGAGTGCGACCCTGCCACCATGGCGCCATGTCACGGACCGCACGATGTTGAGGCCCAGGCCCGCGTTGCTTCCCCGCACGCGCAATGAATGACGGCGCCTGAAGCTCCGCAACACATGGTCCGGGACCCGTTGTCCGTTGTTCTCGATGACAATCGTCACCGTCCTCGCCGTGGTGTCGACGCGGATACGCACCAGGGGACGGGACGCTGCCCGTGCCGCGGAGGCCGCGTTGACGAGGGCGTTATCGATGGCCCGCCTGAAGTACTCCTCCCAGCACTCGATGTCGATGGAATCCGCACAGTCCAGGTCGACCTTGACGTCGGTCGGGACACCCATGCCGAGATCGAGAAACAGCGAACGCAGATGCAGAATCTCGGTCTCGCTCCTGTAGTGCCCCGGTTCCACCATCTGGATCAGGTAGTCGACGCGGGTCGTGACGGTCCTCATGACCGTGCGGGCCGTCTCTGAACCATGCTCTTCCCGCAACTGCTGGCCGAGCATGACGACCAGCCCGTTCAGCATGTTTCTGAGATCATGCCTGATATCCATCATCTGGCGGCGGCGACCGACATGCCACATGATCAGGGCCAACACGATCACGCTGAACAGGAAGAGGACAAGAGTCACGATCGCCTTCAATTCGAACGAGTCATCGTATGCCCACCTGCTTTCGACGAGGATGTACGGCTCCTTCAGTGATGCGCTCTTCGACCCGTCACAGTGGACAACCCTGGACGCCGGCACTCTCGCCCGGAGAAAGGGAAATCTCCCTTCCATGACGGGCCAGATGCGTACCCCGTCCCTGGTGCCGTAAGCGTTGTTCGAAGGACCGTCCTTGTTCTCGTCGGACACTCCCTCCTCCGGGACGCCCGGTCTCCCCAGAACAACACCATGCATGTCCTTGAACCCCGGATACCCGGCGCTTGGATACCATCGCAACTCGGTGTCGGCGCGGGTTTCGGCGTAGGACTCCCGGCTCTCCGAGAAGTGCTTCCTGGCTTTGTCGGGCAGGTGGCATCTTGACTGGAACAACTCGTGGGCATTCGAGGGCAATGCGGGCGGAACGGTGACATGCAGAAGGTGCAGGATGACGCTGGCGGAAGCGAACAGGAGTGCAAGCAGCAACAGGGCCTGGACAACCTTGGGCCAGAGGCGCCACTCCATCAAGCGTCGTCCCTCGTGATCTTCGCCGCGACCACGTAACCTTCATTGCGCCTGTTCTCGAAAATGCTCCTTTCCACCGGATCAAGCAGGGCGCGCAGTCGGGACACGGGTTGATGAATCCAGCTGTTGTCCTCTCCCTGGGTCCGCTGTGTGCCGAGGTGCCAGGGAATTGGGATGGTCGTCTGGCGGCGGCCGTCCTTGTAGGCATGGATGGTGTCGTAGCCGACGAGAGTTTCCGGGGGCCCGTCCAGGGCCTCGCGCAGGAACACCTCGAGAAACCAGAGATCTCCCATGCCGCGCGGCGTCGACACCCTTGCGCGGCCCGGAAGGCGCCGCAAGGTCATGGTGCCTGTGTCCAGGATGAAGCCGTGCTCCGGGTTGTCCCGGTGCGCCGGAGAGAACCGGTAGACGGGAGCTTCCCGAGGCGGAAAGCGTGTCCTGATGACCTCGGCGAGGTTCTCGGCGTCGATGGCGGCCTTGGAGAGATAGCCTCCGTCGGCGATGTCGCTGGCAACCTTGAAATCGGCCGGATCGCAGTGGATGGCCGTCACCACGAGGATCCCCAGATCGGGATAGGGCTGATAGAGTTCCTTCAGCCGCCTTGCGAGAGCCCATGGGTCGCTCTCCCAAGGCTCGCCGCTTCCCTCGAGCTTCAGGTCGAGCACGGCGACGTTGAAGGGCGCGCCACGAGATCTCTCTTCCGCGAGGAGGTCGAGAGCGTCCCCGGCCGTCTTTGCGCCGATGGCGATGAACTCCTGCTTGCGCACGCCCAACTCACACAGTCCCGCCGCCCAGCCGTTGCGGACATCAGCCTCGTCATCGACGATCAGAACCTTGTATTCGTAGCTGCCCATTCGATGTCTCGCTCGGTGGTCACTGCGACGCTTGAATCGTGATGTCCGCCTCGCCATTCAGCAAGGCCCGTCCGCAATCGGTTGCGTCGCGTCCCCGATTCTCCGGATGCAACTCGGACGCCACGTGATCACCATGAAACCGTGGGTCGTCGCATTCGCCATCGAACGCCCATTCCCCGGAGTCGTCGCCGAGGTCGAAGTCGGGCGGCATCTTGCCCGATGCATCTTCCAGCGAGAAGAGCTTGATTGTCCCGGCGATCCAGGCCTCGTAACAGTCCGAAGCGTCACGAAGGAGGTCCGACACGCTGGCGCTCTCGGCGGTGGCAGCTCCGACGAACCTGGGATCGTCACACTCGCCGTCGAGGGGCCATTGGCCGCTGTCGTCGCCGAACGCGAGCTCCCTGTTGTCCGCTGAGCGCCCCCACACCGGCCACACGCGGCGCTCGAGGAAGGCTCGCCGACAATCGCTGGCGTCATGTTCTTCGGCATTGCCCACGCGTGCAACCGCACCCGCCTGTCGTGGATCGGCGTCGAAGCGTGGGTCGTTGCACACACCATCTTGGGCCCAACCACCCCCGTCGTCTCCGAAGGAAAGTTCCGTTCCGTCATGAAGTCTCGGGACCTTGAGGCCGGCCTCTTCGTTCAGCAGGGCCCTGGCGCAGTCAGTCGCATCGCGCGCCTGATGTTCGATCCGCAACTCGTTCGCCACGCCCACGCCTTCGAACCTTGGATCGTCGCATTCGCCATCGAACGCCCATTCGCTGGTGTCGTTGCCAAGGTCGACTTCGCGCAGCCTGTCGAGAACGGCAACCGGCGAGATCAGCGTGATGCCCCCTTCCGACCAGGCCTCGTAACAGTCTGACGCATCGCGCAGAAGACTGGACGCGTTGGCGCTTCTGGCCGCAGCGACTCCGAAAAACCTGGGGTCGTCGCACTCACCGTCGCCGGCCCACTCGCCGCTGTCGTCGCCGAACGCGAGGACCTTGTCGTCCGCTGAGCGCCCCCACACCGGCCACACGCGGCGCTCGAGGAAGGCTCGCCGACAATCGCTGGCGTCATGTTCCTCTGCACTGCCCACGCGTGCAGCCGCGTCCGCCTGTCGTGGGTCGGCGTCGAAGCGTGGGTCGTTGCACACACCATCATGGGCCCAATCGCTCCCGTCGTCTCCGAAGGAGAGTTCCGTTCCGTCCTGAAGTCTCGGGGCCTTGAGGTCGACCTCTTCGTTCAGAAGAGCCCTGGCGCAATCGGTTGCGTCGCGTGCCCGATGCTCGATTCGCAACTCGCCAGCTGTGCCGGCACCTTCGAACCGTGGATCATCGCATTCGCCATCGAACGACCATTCGCCGGTGTCGTTGCCAAGGTCGAATCCGGCCGGCAACCGGTCGAGGACAACAACCGGTGAGATCAGTTTGACGTGCCCTTCAGACCAGGCGTCGTAACAGTCCGAAGCATCGCGCAGAAGGTCGGATATGCCAGCGTCGCTGGCAGCAGCGATTCCAAAGAACCTGGGATCGTCGCATTCGCCGTCGCCGGCCCACTCGCCGCTGTCGTCACCGAACACGAGACCCTCGCCGCCCGTCAGTCGAAGCCGAATCGGCCACGCCTGGCGCAACAGGTTCGCCCGCAGGCAGTCGGTGGAGTCCTTGCCTTCGGCATCGTCAATCCGCTCGACGGCGCCTGGCCAGCGCGGGTCGGCTGTGAACCGTGGGTCGTTGCACACGCCATTCGAAGACCAGGGACCCTGGTCCTCGCCGAGGGCGTCGCCTGGTCCGTTGGAGTGCTGGCCAAGGTCGTCGAGACGGGAAACCGCGGCCATGCCGCTTACGCTGTAGTGCGCCGTCTGCCGCAGGACGATCTCACCACGTTCCCAGGCGGCATGACAATCCGCTGCGTCGCCGAAGATCTGCGCAGGATCGCTTATATCCGGTCCCTGCCTGACGACAAATCGGGGATCGTTGCACGCGCCGTCGAAGGCCAGGGCGCCACGGTTGATGCCGAATTCGGGGCCACTGCCGACGGATTCGGACGCTGCCACGGTTGGCAACGCCGCCACCGCAGCACCCAGAACAAGTGCGATGCACCAGTTGCGGTCAGGCATGTCGTCCAGCCTAGTGTTCAAGTGCCCCATTCAAGCACATCGGCGATGGACGCAACATGATCGCGGGGTTCCGCAGTCTTGCAGAAGTCTTGCGGTCGGAGCTTAAGCACGCAACCTCCCGGGCGCCGCCTCGTTGAGACAGCGCCCGGGATCGGGGATCGTTACGAAGTGGAGTTGACGATCAGTTCCACCACGGCGATTTGAGCATGGCTGCCGATGTCGGCCGGCGGCAGGATGCCAGCGAGGTCCGCGAGCTCGTAGTCGACATTGTTCGCATCGAGGAAGACCCGGACAAGGGCGCCGCGGAGGGCAAAGTTGACCAGCTGTTCATCCCTGAATCTCGATGTCGCCATGCCGATCACATGTCCCTCCGCGTCAAACAATGGCGAACCGGAACTGCCCAACTGCATGGGGGCCGTGAACTGGAGTCGGGTGAGATCACCGTCGGCACCGGTCAGCGCCGAGACGTTGCCCTGGGTGAAGTTGCCGTTCGACATCGGGAACCCGAAGGCGAAGACGGTTTCGCCGACAGAAACCGGCGGCCGGGAGCGAAAGACAACCCCGCTCAGCTCTTCGGGCATGTCATGAACGTAGAGAAGCGCGATGTCGCCCTCTTCATTGTACATCACGACCTCGGCCTGGAATTCCGGGAGGCCCAGTGCCCGTACGGTGACGCTGCCGATGGCGCTGTCAACGACATGCCAGTTCGTGACGATGTGATGGCGGGAGACCAGGAAACCCGTTCCGGAGGAGACGCTGGTCTCGTCTTCAAACATTTCAGTGACGAACACGCCGGAGCGGCTGCCGATCTCTTCCTGCGCGTACGTTCCGACCCGGATCAGGTACTGGCCACTTTCCGGGTTGTCCAGCGTCACGAGCGCGTCGTTGCTGACATCGCTGTCGTCGTTGCACAGGACATTGCCCGAAGGCGTCGTGACCTCGATCGTGGTATCCGACTCGTCGCTGTCCGTCCCGAAGGAGAGAGCGTGTTCCCCGCTGACGTAGTCGACGATGAGCTGGGGTTCCTCCGGGAGGTAGCCGCATTCACTGTCGTTCGGACCGCCGGCCACCACCTCGACGGTTCTGGGGTCGTCCTCGAATCCTGCTTCCAGAGACCATCGGCGCGTTGACTGCAGGACGATCTCGTCGCTGGCAGCACCCGTGATGAACTCGGTGACGAACACGTCGGAGTGACTGCCGATCTCTTCCTGCGAGTACGTTCCGATTCGGATCAGGTACTGACCACTTTCCGGGTTGTCCAGCGTCACGAGCGCGTCGCGGCTGACGCCGCTGTCGTCGTCGCACAGGACAACGCCCGAGGGCGTCGTGACCTCGAGCATGGTATCCGCCTCGTGGCTCGCCGTGCCGAAGCTGAGAGCATGCTTTCCGCTGACGTAGTCGACGACGAGCTGGGGTTCGTCCGGAAAGTAACCGTCGTCCAGAAGGTAAACGCATTCACCACCGTTCGGACCACCGGCCACGATCTCGAGGGATCTGGGGTCGTCCTCGAATCCTGCTTCCAGAGACCACGGCTGAGGCGATTCCGATGCCGCAGTCCATGTCGATGCAGCGAACGCTGCAACCATGGCGCTGGCGAGGAACGTTTGTGTCTGAATACCCATTGTGACTTCTCCGTTGTGATTGGAAACGGAGGGCACGGTGCCGATCCGTGATCGGCGTTGGTATCGTTGAGTTCTTGAGAAACCTGCCAGGGAGATCGCGGAAGATTGCGGAAGTCTTGCAAGACGCTTCGGTCTTGGAGCATCACCGCGAACTCCAGCTTCAGTGCCGAAAGGTCGATGCGCTTGATCACCCTGTCACGGCCGGCGCTTATGGTGCGGGAACTTCACGGTGAGGGCCTCGTCGGTGACGACCATGCAGGGCCGGGCGTTGCAGGAGATGCGCCACGGCGGCCTCATCCCATGGCGCGAGCATGTCGTGAAGGCGGCGGACATGGCCGAGGCAGGTCGCCTCGCAGAGCCTGAGGCCGGAGATTGCATGCATAAGTGCGACGATCCGGCGCAGGGATGAGTCTGTGGGCGACCAGCAGGTTGATGACGAAGGCCTGGAGGCCGGCGCCGCACTGCAGAGGATCCAGGGTGTCGTCAGAGAACCGAACCCTGGTCCAGGCCCGTCGATAGCGCTCGAGACGCGAATCGACGACAAGCCCGAGGCCGTAGGTGCGAGGACCATACGAACGCCATCGAGCACTGGCCGGTCCTCTGCTTCGCCGAGAATGGCGGCGAGGACTTCACGTTCCCGGCGCGGACCGCAAGGAGCTCGCGGTCTGGGATGAGGGCACGGTGGACTTCCGGCAGCTTGCGGACCGTGCAGTGATGGTGGCGGGTGTACCCGTGACAACCGGGGAGGAGGGCGAGGATGAATGGCCCGACGACGATCCCGGCGTTTTCGAATCGTCTCTTGCCGAACCCGGGGAAGGCAACCCGCCGGCGGGCTGGATATGAGCGAATGCGAGGAGGCTCTCTCCCCGGAGCAGGTGCGGGCCCTGGAGGACCGCGCCTCAAGTTCTTCAGGAGCGTGAACGACGAGGGCGAACTGGCCTTGTGCGTTGGCCGGGACGATGGCCGGTCCGATATCGAACATACAGGCGGCGCGGCGTTCGAGAGTGGCGAGGACGCGCCTGCTGCACGTGATCATTCCGTTCAGGTCGAAGACCGGTCCGTGATGCGTTTTGGCCCAAGGGAGTCGAGCCGCGATATACATGCCTGCGTGAAAAGGGTCCTCGAGCGAACCGCGACAGATTGACCTTCGCCGCGAAGCCGTGGCGAGGCGGGCTGTCAGGAAAACGCTCGTCATCGAGTCCTGCTCGCCGGCGTGGTGGCAAGTTTCGCTTCCGGGACGCCGCGGACCGAATGCCGTCGCGAGCACTACAGAAATCTGACGAAGGCGACCATCAACCCTCCCAGACCGATCAGCAGGCCAGTCATCAGACCGATCATCCATTTCAACAGATCGGACTTGATCGACTCCATGCGCGTCTCGAGCCTCGCCATGGCGGTTGCGTTTTCCGCCATGGCGGTTGCGTTTTCCTGGCGCACCGCGTCGATGCCCGCCTTGGTCTCCTGGCGCACCGCGTCGATGCCCGCCTTGGTCTCCTGGCGCACCGCGTCGATGTCGGCCTTGATCTCCGCGATGTCGGTCTTCGTCGCCAGGTTGCCGTTGAGCAGGGCGACCTGCTCGTCAACAAGCACCTCGGCCTGCTGCTCGGTGAAGCCGCAGTCGGTCAGGCGCTTGACGAAGCGGTGTGTATCGAACGCGATGCCCTCTGACATGGGGGCATCATAGGGACAGCGCCGCCGCCCGGCAAGCGTCAACCCGGCGAATCCGAGGGCTGCCCGGAATCGGACGTCGGGGACCGACCGGTCGCCGCGGTACGGGCTCACGAGGTTCACGGAAAGCGCATCTGAGGGCGCGGTGAGTGTGGTGGGATGATGACTAAAAGCGCTACGTTCATTCTTCCCGAACACGAGACACCATCGCTGTTCACGCGTTCGCACGACCATTCGCCTGTTCTCGACGCCAGATGTGGCGCCCTCCGGTGCCGTGGTCCTTCGCCAGAACACGACACGTCACGAGCAACAAGCGGCGGTTCGCCATGCCGGGAGGGCGAGGCGCGGTTCGTTGGTGTTGTGACCGCGCCGCGCATGAGGAGTTTCACCGGGAACCGTCGCGTGTGGACACCGACGAGGGCAACGGCGTGTGGGGCTGTGACCGACATCACCGGACCGGTGCGGCGCGCCGAGAGGAAGGCCAGCCGGATCGTCGCCAAACCGCCATGGGCAAGATGAGCGGGATCCAGGTGGCGGATTGCAAGACGACAATGGAGCGATCGGAGCGCCCGGGGGTCGATCAAGCCCGGAACTTCGCCGGAAGGTCAGCCAAGACGGTCATTCCCGCGCGGGCCACGACGCCCTCCGCCTCGGAGAGTCGAGTTCCACACCCCTCTGGAGTTTGCTCTCGGCGGCAAGCCTGCGGGAAGGCGGCATCAAGGCCCAAGGGACGTCAAGGTCGCCGGGCACAGGCTCGGCCTCGCAGTCGAACACAACGGTATCCGGCTCTTTGGCGAACAGACAGATGGCGCGGTGTTCGAGACCGGCGAGGACGCGCCTGCTGCGCGTGGTCACTCCGTTCAGCTGAACGTCGGGCCGTGATGCGTTTCAGCCCATGGGAACTGTGCCGCGACATCCATGTCTGCGTGAAGAGGGTCCTCGAGCGAACCGCGACGACCGCGAAGCCGTGGCGAGGCGGGCTGTGAGGAAAACGCTCGTCATCGAGTCCTGCTCGCCGGCGTGGTGGCAAGTTTCGCTTCCGGGACGCCGCTGACCAAATGCCGCCGCAAGCACTACAGAAATCTGACGAAGGCGACCATCAACCCTCCCAGACCGATCATCAGGCCGATCATCCATTTCAACAGATCGGACTTGATCGACTCCATGCGCGTCTCGAGCCTCGCCATCGCGGTTGCGTTTTCCGCCATGGCGGTTGCGTTTTCCTGGCGCACCGCGTCGATGCCTGCCTTGGTCTCCTGGCGCAGCGCGTCCATGTCGGCCTCGAGCCTCGCGATGTCGGTCTTGATCTCCGCGACATCGGTCTTCGTCGCCATGTCGGCCTCGAGTCTCGCGATGTCGGTCTTGATCTCCGCGACATCGGTCTTCGTCGCCATGTCGGCCTCGAGCCTCGCGATGTCGGTCTTGATCTCCGCGACATCGGTCTTGATCTCCGCGACATCGGTCTTGATCTCCGCGATGTCGGTCTTGATCTCCGCGATGTCGGTCTTCGTCGCCAGGTTGGCGTTGATCTCCGCGATGTCGGTCTTCGTCGCCAGCTTGGCGTCGAGCAGGGCGACCTGCTCGTCGACAAGCGCCTCGGCCTGCTGCTCGGTGAAGCCGCAGTCGGTCAGGTGCTTGACGAAGCGGTGTGTATCGAACCCGATGGCCTCTGACATGGGGACATCATACGGACAGTGCGGGTGCCCGGCAAGCGTTACCCCCCCCGTGAATCCAAGGCCGTCCCACGCTGGAATTCGCTTCAGGGCTCTTCTTTTGTCCGGTTTCGTCCGATGAAGGGGCGTTGTAGGTAGATCTGGAGGTCCATTCGGGACAGGATTTCGTTGTCGATATACCGGTTCCGACATCGAGAAGGTGCCACCCACTTCAAGAACGGCCTCTGACCCGGTTATCCACCGCCGATCGCGACAACAGAATGGTCCTGGAATTCGCTTGATTTCACTTGACGTCAGGCGTTCGTATGTTGCACGTGCGCGGACATTTCCCGCTGGCCATCCCGCTTGGGATGTGCGACGGTCCGGTCATGTTGTCGATTCGCAAGCGTATGGAAGCTGTCCCGATCCATCAGGAAGCTCCTGAGGGTTTTTCCCTGTCTGAGGTTGAGGTTCGCCTGGCGAGGCCGGAGGAGCGTCCGCTCCTGGACGCGCTGATGAACGAGTACCACGATCTCGGCTTCCGTCGCCTGGCGGGTCGCGGTCTGCGCTACCTTGCGACCTTCAGGGGCCATTGGCTGGGTCTGGCGGCGTGGCAGAACGGCGCCTTCAAGTGCGCTCCCCGCGACCAGTGGACCGGCTGGAAGCCTTAAGCAGCAGTTCCAGCGGCTCGGGGTGGTGGCCAACAACACGCGGTTCCTGATCCTCTCCAAGCCCGGCCCTGAGGCGCCTTGAGCGTCCGGGAATCCCGGAACGCTGCCAGACCATCAAGAACCAGGCATCCGGGCCGAAAACGCTGCCGGTGTCGCTGTGCGGGCGGCACTGACGCCACGGAATCCGCCCAGGACATCCCGATTCGGCCTCGATTCGGCGGTTTCGCGAAAGATCAGATGGCCGATTCGGGCGCGATTCATCGGCTTCCCAAATCAGCCGTAGCATGGGAAAGTCCTGCTTTCTCGGGCGGGCACGAGTTAAATGCGTGAATAAAAAATTACAATATCAATGGATTATGATTCAAACTCTCAGGTTGCGGGCCGCAGGACGACAACGGAGCGCAAGCAAGGTCGAACGAAGCACCAACGCTGACGCCGCCGACAGTCGAGAGATCCTTCCTGTCCCGGCACTCTTGCGGGGCGCCTGCAGAGACACATCCGTGGTCAGCCGGTCCCGAGCGTCCCGGCGGGTCATCGCCGTTCCGGCTCGTGCTGCGCGGACGAAGGGGGTTGGTCGAGGCGGTGGACCATCCACAGGCAGGGGTGGGAAAGTGGGTCATGACCGGTTTCGTCCACCTTCGTGTCCATACGCCGTTCTCCCTCCTCGAGGGAGCGGTCAGGATCCCGGATCTCGTCGGGCTCTGCGTTGCCCATGCCATGCCGGCCATGGCCATGACCGACACCGGAAACATGTTCGGCGCCATGGAGTTCGCCTCCATATGCCAGGCCAGGGGTGTTCAGCCGATCATCGGCACCCTGCTTGCCATCCGCCACAACGAGGAGGAGAGGCTGCGTGATCCCGATCTCGCCGAACGCCTGGTCCTGCTCGCCCGCGATGACAAGGGATACACCAATCTCCTCGGTCTAGTGAGCGAAGCCTGCCTGACGACAAGTCCCGGCGACGTCCCCTCGCTTCTTCTCGACCAGCTGGCCGACCGCACCGATGGCCTCATCTGCCTGACCGGAGGGGCTTCGGGGCCTCTCGGCCAACTGGTCCTTGCCGGAGCCATGGAGCAGGCACATCAGCACCTGGTGCGTTTGCAGGAACTCTTCCCCAGATGCCTCTACGTCGAGATCCAGCGGCACGGACTCGAGGCGGAAGAGGCCAGCGAGGCGGGAATGCTTGATCTCGCCTACGACCTGGATGTACCCTTGGTGGCCACCAACGATGTCATGTTTGCCGACGAGACCATGCACCAGGCCCATGACGTCCTGATGTGCATCGCCGGCGGCGCCACCATCGACCGTCGTGACAGGCGGCGCGTCACCCCGCATCACGACTTTGCCAGCCCGCAAGCCATGGCGGCGCGCTTCGAGGACCTTCCCGAGGCCCTTGCCAACACGCTCGCGATCGCGAGGCGCTGCGCCGTCACCGCACCGGCACGCGCACCCATCCTGCCGCCCTTTCCGGTTGCCGGGGATCGGACCGAAGCTGACGAACTTCGCCGCCAGGCACGGGAAGGGCTGGACCGGCGGCTCCGCTCGTTTCCTGCCACGCGCGACACCGGGTCCTACCTGGAACGCCTCGAGTTCGAACTCGAGGTGATCATCAGCATGGGGTTCGCCGGCTACTTCCTGATCGTTGCCGAGTTCATCCAGTGGGCGAAGGAGCAGAACATACCCGTCGGTCCGGGGCGCGGGTCAGGAGCCAGCTCGGTGGTGGCGTGGTCTCTCACCATCACCGACCTCGATCCCATCGAGTTCGGACTCCTGTTCGAACGCTTTCTCAATCCGGAGAGGGTGTCGATGCCCGATTTCGACATCGACTTCTGCCAGGACCGCCGCGAGGAAGTGATTGCCCACGTCCAGGACCGCTATGGCGCCGACAGGGTGGCGCAGATCATCACCTTCGGCACGCTTCAGGCGCGCGCCGTGGTGCGCGACGTGGGGCGTGTCCTGCAAATGCCCTACCATCGTGTTGACAGGCTGGCGAAGCTCATCCCCAACAACCCGGCCGCACCGGTCACCCTGCAGAAGGCCATCGACGATGAGCCGGCGCTCAGGGAAGCCATGACGGACGACGCGGTCAGGCGGCTGTTCGAAACCGCGCTCCGTCTCGAGGGTCTCTACCGCCACGCCAGCACCCATGCTGCCGGGCTTGTCATCGGCGATCGTCCCCTCCAGCAGCTGATTCCTCTCTATCGCGACCCGCGTTCGGAGTTTCCGGTATCGCAGTTTCACATGAATGACGTGGAAAGGGCCGGTCTCGTCAAGTTCGATTTCCTCGGTCTCAAGACCCTGACGGTTCTCGAACGCGCCCGCGTCCTGCTGGCGCGCCGCGGCATGACCGTCGATCTCGACACACTGCCACTCGACGACGCCGACACCTTCGCCATGCTGGCCAGGGCGGAGACCGTCGGCGTCTTCCAGCTCGAGGGACAGGGCATGCGCGATGCCCTGAGCCAACTCAAGCCCGACTCCATCGGGGACATCATCGCCCTGGTGTCGCTCTACCGGCCCGGGCCCATGGACAACATTCCCCGGTTCTGCAACCGCAAGCATGGTCAGGAGGAGATCGACTACCTGCACCCGTCGCTCGAGGACGTGCTGCGCGAGACCTACGGCGTCATCATCTATCAGGAGCAGGTGATGCAGATCGCCAGAATTCTGGCCGGATTCAGTCTTGGTGAAGCGGACCTGCTGCGCCGGGCCATGGGAAAGAAGAAGAAGGAAGAGATGGCGGCTCAGCGCGATCGCTTTGTTTCCGGCGCCGCCAGCCGTGGCGTCGCCCCGAAGCAGGCGACCGAGATCTTCAACCTGGTGGACAAGTTCGCAGGGTATGGATTCAACAAGAGCCACGCTGCAGCCTACGCCATCGTAGCCTACCAGACGGCCTGGCTGAAGATGCACCATCCCGTCGAGTTCCTCGCCGCGTCGATGACTCTCGACATGGGCAACACCGACAAGCTCAATCACTTCAGGCAGGAACTCATCCGCCTCGACATCGCCTTGCTGCCCCCGGATATCAACCGGTCGGATGTCACCTTCACCGTGGAGGAGACCGAAGGGGGCAGGACGGCGGTGCGCTATGCGCTCGCCGCCATCCGCAACGTCGGACAAGGCGCGATGGAGGCCCTCGTTGCCGAACGCGAAGCCAACGGTCCCTATTCGGGCCTCTTCGAGTTTGCCTCCAGGCTCGATGTTCGTGTCGTCAAGAAGCGGCAACTGGAGATGCTGGCCAGCGCCGGCGCCTTCGACTGCATCGACGGCAACCGGGCCCGGGTCGCCGCCAACATCAACCGTCTCGTCCAGTTCAATGCCAGCGTTGCTGCAGAACGCGAAAGCAGGCAGCAGAACCTGTTCGGTGATGACAGCGAGGCGCGTGAACCAGAACTCATCGAAGCCCTCCCATGGACACCGGCCGACGCCCTCAAGGCCGAAGCGGAAGCGATCGGGTTCTATCTGTCGGCCCACCCCCTGGAAGCCTACGATGGCGAACTGGCCAGGTTGGGTGTCATGACGCACACCGACGCCCTGCGCCTTGCCCGTGAACACGACACGGGACCATTCAGGCTCGCCGGTGTTCCGGTCGCCAGGCGTCAGAGAACCAGCGCCAGGGGCAATCGCTATGCCTTCCTGGAACTCTCGGACCGCTCCGGGCATTACGAGGTCGTCGTCTTTTCCGATACGCTCGATGACTGCTCCGGCACGCTCGAGGGGACAGGACCGTTCTACTTGGAAGTCGATGGTCGTGTGGACGGCGAGAGCGTGCGCTTTTCGGCGCGTCGCGTCGTCCGTCTCGACGACATGGTAGCGAAATCCCTCAAGGCCCTTGTCCTGCACATCGACTCAGGTCAGTCACTCGCCGGCCTGCAGCAGGTTCTTGACAACGCCGAACCCGGAGGGGGGCGGATCACGCTGTCCTACGCCGCCCTGAGCGGCAAGGTGGTGGACATTGTCCTGCCGAGGCGTGTGTCCCTTTCGCTTGGTCTGAAGGCCCAGATCGAAGCACTGCCGTGTCTGCGGTCGGTGGAGGCTGCCTGAAACTTGATGTCGGGGTGGTGACCGTCTAAATACCGCCCATTGACCCAACCCGCACGCGGACCAGATCTTTCCGGTGCCGGCATGTCCGGTCCCGGTCCGCGGAGGAAGAACCGGAAGAGGAGCGAGATGTCATGACAATGCCGCAGTTCACCATGCGCCAGCTGCTTGAAGCCGGCGTTCACTTCGGACATCAGGCAAGGCGCTGGAACCCGAAGATGAAACCCTACATCTTCGGTGAGCGCAACGATGTTCACATCATTGATCTCCAGCAGACGGTGCCGATGCTGCGGCATGCGTTGCAGAGAGTTCGCGATGTCGTCGCCGGAGGCGGCAGGGTGCTGTTTGTCGGCACCAAGCGCCAGGCACAGGAAGCCATCGCCGAAGCCGCCGGTCGTTGCGGCCAGTATCATGTCAACCACCGCTGGCTGGGCGGAATGCTGACCAACTGGAAGACCGTATCGAACTCCATCAGGAGGCTGCACGAGCTTGACGAGCGTCTCGGGGAGGACGTCACAGGCCTCACCAAGAAGGAGGTCCTGCATATGACAAGGGAACGCGACAAGCTTGAACGCGCACTCGGAGGCATCAAGGACATGGCTGGACTGCCCGACATCCTTCTGGTGATCGACACCAACAAGGAGGACATCGCCATCTCCGAGGCGCGCAAGCTCAGCATTCCCATCGTTGCCGTCATCGACAGCAACTGCGATCCCGACGTGGTCGATGTCGCCGTCCCCGGCAACGACGATGCCATACGCGCGATCACGCTCTACTGCGACCTCTTTGCCCGTGCGGTTCTCGATGGAATTGAAGCCGAGATGGCGGCATCCGGTGAGGACCTCGGCGCCCGTGACATGGTCAACGAACCGGCGATCGATGCGGAAACAGCCGCAGAAGGCGCGGAGTCGACGGAAGAGGAAGGGCAGGCGCCGGATGCGCCGGATACATCATCACAAGGCGCAAGCGCCTGAGACAAGAGGACTGGCGGGGATCGAACAATGACAGCTATTTCAGCGGCGCTGGTCAAGCAACTGCGGGACAGGTCGGGCGCCGGCATGATGGATTGCAAGAAGGCACTGGTGGAGACCGCCGGTGACATGGAGACTGCCGTCGACTGGTTGCGCACCAGGGGTCTGGCAGCGGCGGCCAAGAAAGCCGGACGTGTGGCTGCCGAGGGTCTCGTGGCGACGGCCGTTTCCGGGGATGGACGCCGTGGTGCCGTTGTCGAGATCAATGCCGAAACCGACTTCGTGGCCCGCAACGCGACCTTCCAGGATTTCGTGCGCCACACGGCAACCCTGGCGCTCGAGGGCCACGGAGACGTTGATGCCTTGGGCAGGGCGCCTTGGCCCGGCTCGTCCGGAACAGTTCAGGATCGTCTCACCGACCTCGTGGCGACCATCGGGGAGAACCTGCAGATCAGACGCTCCCACGTGCTTGGCGTGACGCAGGGCGCCGTGGCCCACTACGTCCATACGGCGGCCGCTCCCGGTATGGGCAGAATTGCCGTGATCGTGGCCCTGGAATCCGCCGGTGATCGCGAGGTTCTGCGCGACGCAGGCAGGAGACTCGCGATGCATATCGCTGCGAGCCGACCCGAGGCGGTGACGTCGGAAGCCCTGGACCCGGCGCTGGTCGAACGGGAGCGCGCGGTGTTGACCGAGCAGGCACGCGAATCGGGCAAGCCCGAAGCCATCGTGGAACGGATGGTGGAAGGCCGGCTGCGCAAGTTCTTCCAGGATGTCGTCCTCATGGAACAGGTCTACGTCATCGATGGCGAGAGCCGGGTTGCAAGGGTCATGGAAGATCTTGCCCGTGAACTGGGCACGTCCGTCGAGGTGGCAGGTTTCGTGCGCTACGGTCTTGGCGAAGGAATCGAGAAGACTGAAAGCGATTTCGCCGCCGAGGTCGCGGCCGCAGCCAGCGGGAGGTGAGGGGGACCCTATCCGGTGCCGGCAGACCAGCGCATGACAGTCGAACCTCTCTACAGACGCGTTCTTGTGAAGGTATCCGGCGAGGCGCTGACCGGCGAGGGGGAGTACGGTGTCGATCCGCGGGAGGCAGGGCGCATCGCTGACGATGTCGTCGAGGCAGTCGCAACGGGCACCCGGATTGCCATCGTGATTGGCGGGGGCAACATCTTCAGGGGCGTGGCTGGTGCTGCCCGTGGCATGGAACGGGTGTCCGCCGACCATATGGGCATGCTGGCGACGGTCATCAACGCGCTCGCCCTCGAACACGCACTCGCCGGCAAGGGCCTTGAAACCAGAGTTCTCTCTGCCATACCGATGCCCACCATCTGTGAGCCCTATGCGCGGACCCGCGCCGTTGCTCACCTTGAGAAGGGTCGGGTGGTGATCTTTGCCGCGGGCACGGGAAGTCCCTACTTCACCACCGACACGGCGGCGGCACTGAGGGCCGTGGAGACCGGTTGCGACGCCCTCTGCAAGGCTACTCAGGTTGACGGTGTCTATTCTGCCGATCCGAATGCGGACAGAAATGCGGTACGATACGACAGATTGAGTTACCACGACGTGCTGGTGCAGAACCTCCGGGTCATGGATGCGGCGGCAATCTCCCTGGCCCGGGACAACAATCTTCCGTGCCTTGTCTTTTCGCTTCACGAACCGGGAGGCCTCTCGGCGGTTCTGAAGGGTACGGGGCGATGTACGATCATCTCGACGCAGGAGGGAGAGGGGTCATGACTGACAGTCTCGTGAAGGATCTCAAGCGTCGCATGGAGGGGGCCGTGGACGTGCTGCGCAGGGAATTCGCAGGTCTGCGCACCGGCCGGGCCTCGATCGGTCTTCTGGACCCGGTCATGGTGGAGGCCTATGGCAGCCGCATGCCGGTCAACCAGGTCGGCAGTGTGGGCGCACCGGAGGCACGACTCCTCACAGTGCATGTGTGGGACAGGAGTCTTGTCAACGCCGTGGAAAAGGCGATCCGCAACGCCGATCTCGGTCTCAATCCGCAGAGCGATGGCCAGACAGTGCGCGTGCCGATACCGCAACTCGACGAGGAACGGCGTGTCGAGATCACGCGTATTGCCGGCAAGTACGCCGAACAGGCCAAGATCGCCATTCGCAACGTCAGGAGAGACGGAAACGATCGTCTCAAGCGTCTGGAGCGCGACGGCGAAGTCTCCCGGGACGAACTGCATCAATGGATCAACGTCATCCAGGAACTGACCGATGCCGAGATCGTCCGGGTCGACGAACTGCTTGACGTCAAGCAGGCCGAGATCATGCAAGTCTGAGCCCTGATGGTGACGTTCAGTGATCATGACGGGCGGCAGTTGCGGCATGTCGCCATCATCATGGACGGCAACGGCCGATGGGCCAGCCGGCGAAGCCTGCCGAGGGAGGAGGGACACCGGGCCGGTGCCGAGTCCGTCCGCCACATTCTTCAGGCAGCCATCGAGCTCTCCATTCCCTACCTCACCATTTTTGCCTTCTCTTCCGAAAACTGGCGTCGTCCGGGCCGGGAGGTGGGCCATCTCATGGCCCTTGTTCGGTATCATCTGAGCAACGAGAAGGACGAACTCGCCAGCAGGGGCATTCGCGTCGGTTTCATCGGTGATCGTTCAGGCCTCGACCGCGACGTTCTCGGCCTCATGGCCGACATGGAACGCGCAACGGCGGACGGAACCGCCCTCACGGTGACGGTCGCTCTCAACTACGGGGCTCGCGACGAGATCGTCAGGGCGGCACGCGCCCTTGCCACGGACTGTGCAGCGGGAAACCTCGAACCCTGCATGCTCGACGAGGAAGGTTTCGCCCTTCACCTTGATACCTCGGCGCTGCCGGATCCGGATCTCATTATCAGAACCGGTGGTGAACAGCGCTTGAGCAACTTTCTTGCCTGGCAGGGCGCCTATGCGGAGCTCGTGTTTCTGGATGTGCCATGGCCGGAATTCAGCCGCGACGATCTCGAGGCGGCCATCGGCGAGTTTCGCCGCCGCGACCGGCGTTATGGCGCTGTCTCAACCTCCTGAGCAACGCTCCGCGGAAGTGCTCCGCCGGCTGCTCTCGGCCGCCGTTCTGGCCGCTGTCGCGGTGCTCATCACCCAGCTTGGCGGCATGTGGTTTGCGCTCCCGGCACTGGTCCTTGCCGGCGTGCTGCTTCATGAGTGGCATCGGCTTTCCGCCACCCCGGGATATCTTCTTTCCGCCGCTGCGATCATGGCCGCCTGGATTGCCATCGCCTGGCAGGAGAATCTGCTGATGGCTCTCTATGCACTCGTCGTCGGCATGATCGGCAGCGCTTTCTATCTCCTGGCAAGGGGGCATGAGACGCGGGTGATATGGGCAACCTGCGGGATCGCTTATGCGGTCATTCCCATGGTGGCGCTCGTATGGATGCGCAATGCGGATGGCAGCAGCCTCATCCTTCTGTGGATGTTCCTTGTGATCTGGGCATCGGATTCGGCCGCTTTCGTTGTCGGCTGCGTTGTTCGCGGACCCTTGCTGTATCCTTCCGTCAGTCCCGCCAAGACTTGGGCAGGGGCCATCGGCGGCCTCCTGGCATCCGTTGCCACCGGCGTCGGCACGGCAGCCATGATCCAGGAGACAGTGACAACGACGCTCGTGCTGAGCGTCATCGTGTGCATCGCCGCGCAGTCGGGCGACCTCCTGCAGTCGGCGCTCAAGAGGCTCTGGCAGGTCAAGGACACGGGCAGGCTCATTCCGGGCCACGGCGGTCTCATGGATCGGTTGGACTCTCTCGTCCTCGCTGCGCCTGTCTTCGCCACGGTGTGGACGGCCCGTTCCCTGGAGGTGGGCCATGGCGTCATGTCCTGAGCCGCGCCGTGTGTCGATCCTGGGCGCCACCGGCTCGATCGGAACATCGACCCTCGACATCATCGCCGGCGGCCCCGACCGCTATCGCGTGGAGGCGGTGACGGCCGGTACCCGTGTCAGGGAACTCGCCGCCATTGCCCGGGCCACCGGGGCGGCCTACGCCGCCATTGCCGATGAGCGTCTCCTCGGGGTGCTTCGCCACGAACTTGCCGACACGGCAACCCGCGTCGGCGCGGGGCCGGGAGCCGTGGAGGAAGCGGCCCGCATGGACGCCGACTGGGTGATGGCGGCCATCGTTGGCGCCGCCGGTCTGGCGCCCACCCTTGCGGCCATCCGGCAGGGCGGGATCGTGGCGCTCGCCAACAAGGAAGCCCTCGTGTGCGCCGGTGAACTGATGATCGAAGAGGCACGTCGAAGCGGATGTGTTCTGCTACCGGCGGACTCCGAGCACAATGCCATCTTTCAGGTGTTTGACCCGGGCAGGATCGATGCCATCGAGAAGATCTGGCTGACCGCCTCGGGCGGACCGTTCCGCACCGCCACCCGCGCCAGAATGGCAGCCGCCACTCCGGAGGAGGCCGTTCGACATCCCAACTGGAGCATGGGGCGCAAGATATCCGTCGATTCGGCCACCATGATGAACAAGGCCCTCGAGATCATCGAGGCCAGCCACCTGTTTCCGGTCGGCGAGGAGAGGATCGGAGTCATCGTGCATCCCGAGTCCATTGTCCACGGGCTTGTCACCTATCATGACGGGTCCGTCCTGGCGGGCCTTGCGGCTCCGGACATGCGCACGCCGATCGCCCACACGCTGGCCTGGCCCGACCGTGTCGAGGCACCGTCCAGGCGTCTTGACCTGGCAGCCACGGGACAACTGACGTTCGAGATGTCGGATGAAGACAGGTTTCCGGCACTCTCTCTGGCCAGGACGGCCATTCGCACCGGTGGCTCGGCGCCTGTGACCCTGAATGCCGCCAATGAGGTCGCCGTGGCCGCCTTTCTTGACCGGCGTATCGGATTTCTCGATATCGTTCCGGTCGTCGAGGGCACCCTGACGTGCGTCGGGACCTCCGCGACAGGTGATATCGAGACCGTCATCATGGCTGACGGCGAGGCAAGGCGTCGTGCCGAGGAGGTGCTCCTGGGCAGATCGGAGCGGACATCATGATCGACATTGTCAATGGCATCTGGCCCTTTCTCGTTGTGATTACAGTCATCGTGTTCTTTCACGAACTCGGCCACTACTGGGTGGCCCGCAGGAACGGGGTCCGTGTCGAAGTCTTCTCCATCGGATTCGGGACGGAGATTGTCGGCTGGACAGACCGGGCGGGAACGCGCTGGAGACTTTCACTGGTGCCGCTGGGTGGCTACGTCAAGATGTTCGGCCAGGGTGCGCTCGAGAGCGAAAGCATGCAGCTTTCCCGAGCAGAACACGCGATGTCGTTCCAGACGAAGTCGGTGGGGCAGCGCTTTGCCATCGTGCTTGCCGGCCCGCTGGCCAATTTCATCCTGTCGATCGTTCTCTTTGCCGGATTATTCTGCCTTGTGGGACAGAACCAGACGCTTCCCCGGGCCGGCGAAGTCATCGAGGGAAGTGCTGCAGATCGAGGCGGCATGGCGGCCGGGGATCTCATTGTCGCCATCGACGGGACATCGATCGAGGCCTTCCAGGACCTCCAGTTCATGGTCTCGACGAACCCCGGTGTTCCGCTCGTGTTCAAGGTCCTGCGCGAGGGTGAGACCCTCGACCTTGTCATTGCGCCCGACATCGTCATGGCGGACGACGGATTCGGGAACCAGCGCGAAGCCGGGCGGCTGGGCATCATGCTGACGGCCGCCAACATCGTTGTCGAACGTCTGGGGCCTGTCGAGGCGCTTTGGGAAGGCGCCCGTGAGACATGGAACTGGTGTCTTCGGATCTTCGATTTCCTCGGCCAGATCCTTGGAGGTTCCCAGAGCAGTCGCGACCTTGCTGGACCTCTCGGAATCGCCCATGTGTCAGCCGGATTCGCGGAGCTGGGAGTCGCCAGCCTCGTTCTCTTCATGGCTATCCTGTCGGTCAATCTCGGACTCATCAATCTCTTCCCGGTACCGCTTCTCGACGGCGGCCACCTCATGTTCTATACATTCGAATTCCTGTTCGGGAGGCCTTTGGGTGCACGCGCCCAGGAGATGTGCCAGCTTGTCGGTATCGGGCTCGTGGGGGCGTTGTTCCTGTTCGTGACATTCAACGACCTGCTCAGATTGGGGCTGTTTGACATGTTTCGCGAACTGGCATCGTGAGCCGGGGAGGAATGGACAGATGGCATTGCTCAGGCGCTTGATTGCAGCCGTCCCCTTGATTCCGGGGATTGTCGCCCTCGATCTCCACGCCCAGGAAGTGATCACGGAGATTGTCGTCTCCGGCCACCAGCGGATCGAACCGGCGACTGTCGCCAACTACATGACCATCCGCGTCGGTGACGCCTATGACCTCGACGAAGTTGACGATTCGATCAAGAATCTCTTCGACACCGGGTTCTTCGCCGACGTTTTCATTCGCCGAGACGGCTCCAGGCTGATCGTCGAGGTTGTCGAGAATCCGATCATCAACAGGATTGCCTTCGAAGGGAATCTCAGGCTTGACTCGGAGGACCTCGAAGCGGAGATCCAGTTGCGGCCGCGTACCGTCTTCACCCTGACCAAGGTGCAGGCTGATGTGGCCCGGATCACCGAGATCTATCGCCGTGTCGGGCGCTTCAATGCCATTGTCGAGCCCAAGGTCATCCAGCAGGATCAGAACCGGGTCGATCTCGTCTTCGAGATATCCGAAGGTGAGCGGACGATCGTCCGCGAGATCGTCTTCCTCGGCAATGAAGCCTTTTCGGACGGCACGCTGCGCGACGTCATTGTCACGGTGGAGAGCGCCTGGTATCGCTTTCTCACGAGTGACGACACCTATGATCCCGACCGTCTGGCACTGGATCAGGAGTTGCTTCGACGGTACTACCTCTCGGAAGGCTATGCCGATTTCAGGGTCGTGTCGGCCACCGCCGAGCTGGCGCCCGATCGTGAGGAGTTCTTCGTCACGTTCACTCTCGAGGAAGGGCCCCGATACGAGATCGGAGAGATCTCGGTCATCAGCGACATGCCGGCAGTCGATCCTGCCCTGATCGAGGATCTTGTCGATGTCGAGCCCGGTGACTGGTACGACGTCGGCGCCATCGATGACGACGTGGTCGAGATGACACTTGAACTGGGTCGCATGGGACAGCCGTTCGTCGATGTCCGGCCCCGCATCGAACGGGATGTGGACGGCGCCATCATCGATGTCACGTATGTCGTTGCCCAGGGCCCGGAAATCTACGTCGAGCGCATCGACATCGTCGGCAACCTTCGCACCACCGACGACGTGATTCGGCGGGAGTTCGAATTCGCCGAAGGCGACGCCTACAATACCGCACTGGTACAGCGTACGGAACGCAACATCCGGGCGCTTGACTTCTTTTCCAGCGTTGCCCTCGCCAACCGTCCGGGAAGCCGCCCGGACACCACCATCATCGAGGTGGCAGTGGAGGAGAAATCCACCGGGGAACTGTCTTTCGGAGTCGGTTTCTCATCGGTCGACAATGCGCTGATCGGTGTTTCCCTGGGTGAGCGCAACCTGCTCGGCACGGCACAGCATGTACGTCTTGACCTGACCGCCTCCGGCAACAGCCAGGCCATCGACCTCAGTTACACCGACCCCTACTTCCTTGACCGGGAACTGAGCGCGGGATTCGACATTTTCCGGGTACGGCGGGACCTGGTGTCCCGGTCTTCCTTTTCCCGGCAGGATATCGGTGGAGTGCTGCGTGCCGGCTATCCCCTGACCGAGCACCTGACGCAGACGGTCTCCTACACACTCAGAACCTCAACGGTCGAGAATGTTTCAGCGAACGCCTCGCACCTCGTCAAGGCGGAGGAAGGCAGGTCGACGGTGTCGCTCGTCGGCGAGCGTCTCGACTACGATGTGCGCAATGATGTGCTGCGCCCGACATCAGGCTATCTCATCTTCCAGGGCACCGACCTGGCCGGGTTGGGTGGCGACAGAGCCTTCCTTCGCAATACTGCGGGATTCAGCTACTTCTATCCGATGGACATCGAGTGGACGCTCAACCTGCGCGCTGACGGTGGTGTCATCACGAGCCTCGGTGGCAAGGACATCAGCCTGACCGACCGGTTCTTCCTCGGCGGGTCGAATTTCAGGGGTTTTGAACCTTCGGGCGTCGGTCCGGTGGACACCATGACGTCGGACTCCCTGGGCGGCAACGTCTACTGGACTGCAACGGGCGAAATGGAGTTCCCCGTTGGCCTGCCGCGAGAGCTCGGTGTCCTGGGGCGCGTGTTCACCGACTGGGGGAGCCTCTTCGACATCGACCAGACCAGTCCCTCCCTGGCCGATGATGCCTCGCCGCGCGCCTCCGTGGGTGTCGGCCTGTCCTACTATTCCCCCCTGGGTCCCATGCAGTTCGACTGGGCCAGGGCCTTTCTCAAGGAAGACTACGACAAGACGGAGCTTTTCCGCTTTTCCATCGGGCTAGCATTCTGATGTCCATGTCGGGGATCCTCCGCCAGGCCTGCATCCTCTTCTTCGTGATGACTCTGGCGGCGCCGGTCGCCGCGGACGAAGGCACCAGCATTGCCATCATCGATCTTGAGCGGGTCCGCCAGGAATCCAGTGCCGGCAAGTCGATCGAAAGCCAGATCTTTCGCTATCGCCAGGAACTGGCCGAAGAGGTCAATGTGGTGGAAGGAGAGATTCGCGAGCGCCTGCGTTCACTGAAGGAACAGGAAGCCTTGCTGACTCAGGAGGGTTACGAAAAACTGCGTCAGGAGATCGAGCAGGACTCCATCACCTACCAGACCACGTTCCAGGACCGGCGGCGCAATCTTGACACGGCCTACCTCGAGGCCATGGAACAGCTGCACTCAGGCATCCTGGAAGTTCTTGGAAAGCTGATTTTCGAGCACCACATCGATGTGGTGCTCGACCGTCGGCAGTATCTGGTCGCCAACAGCAACCTTGACGTGTCAGACGATGTGTTGCGGGAACTGGACGCGATCCTGACAGGAGTTCCGGTCGTTCCGGCGCCGGATGGCTGAGTTTCGCGTGGCGGATTCCCGTTTCTTCAGGCGTCAGGGACCCTTTGCTCTGGACGTAGTGCTCGAGGCAACCGGCGCCCGTGTCGCAGGCCACCATGACACGTCGCGGCTGTTTCACGATGTCGCCGGACTGGAGGACGCCGGCAGCTCCGATCTCGCCTTTCTCGACAACGTGAAGTACGTCGCGGCCTTCGCCGGGTGCCGTGCCGGAGGGTGTTTCATCCGGGAGCAATACGGCGACCGGGCGCCGCGGGGCCTGATCCCGCTGATCAGCGACAACCCCTATCTTGCCTTCGCCAGGGCTGCTCGGATGTTCTACCCGGACCCGGTCGTCGTGCCGGGCATTTCCTCCCGGGCCTTCATTGAAGGCGGCGCGAAAGTCGGCGAGGGCGTCAGGATCGACGCCTTCGCCGTGATCGGGAGCGGTGTCGAGATTGGCGCACGAAGCAGCATTGGCGCCGGGTGTGTCGTCGCGAACCATGTCAGAATTGGTGATGACTGTCAGATCGGACCCGGTGCCACTCTCATGTTCTGCGTCATCGGCAATCGCGTGACAATTGAATCCGGTGCCCGGATAGGCACGGAAGGTTTTGGATTCGCCACTTCGCCCGATGGAGCCGTTCGCCTTCCCCATGTCGGGCGCGTTGTCATCGGTGACGACGTCGGGATCGGCGCCAACACCACGATTGACCGCGGTTCCCTCGGCGATACCGTCATCGGCGATGGCGCCATGATTGATAACCAGGTGCAGATTGCCCATAACGCGAAGGTTGGGCGTCATGCCATCCTTGCGGGTCAGGTTGGCCTGGCGGGCAGTGCGGTCGTCGGTGACTTTGCCATGCTCGGCGGTCAGTCCGGGGTGGCCAATCATGTCCGGGTCGGACGTGGCGCCCGTATGGGCGGCAACAGTTCGGCGGCCAGCGATCTCGAAGGGGGCGGAACCTATCTTGGCGTGCCTGCCGTTCCCCAGAGGGAGTTCTGGCGCCAGCAGGTCATGCTCCGGCGTCTGGCGAGACACAGCAACAAGATGCCATGAACAGGAACGAAAGCAGCACGGAACCATCAGGCGGCAGTGTGATCGACATCGAGCGTGTCATGCAGCTCATTCCCCACCGCTACCCCTTCCTCATGATTGACCGCGTCGTGGATGTCGTGCGCAACGAAAGTGCCGTCGGCATCAAGAATGTCTCGATCAACGAACCCCAGTTCCAGGGACATTTCGGCCGACATCCGGTGATGCCCGGCGTCTACATCATCGAGTCCATGGCCCAGTCGGCAGCCGTGCTCGTTGTGGAAACACTGGGCAAGGAGTTCGAGGGCAAGCTCGTGTACTTCATGGGAGTGGACAAGGCGCGTTTCCGCAAGCCGGTCACACCAGGCGACGTCATGGAGGTTCATGTGCGCAAGGAACAACGCCGTGGCATGGTCTGGAAGTTCAGTTCCGAGGTCAGGGTCGATGGCGCCATCGCAGCCGAAGCCCATTTCTCGGCCATGATTCTCGATCACTGACGCCACTCATGACAACCATCCATCCGACGGCCATCGTCGACCCCGGTTCGTGCATCGCCGACAGCGCGGTCGTTGGTCCCTACAGTGTGGTGGGCGCCGACGTCACGCTGGAACCGGGCGTCGAACTGATGTCCCATGTCGTGGTCGGTGGCCACACGACAATCGGCAGGAACACCAGGGTCTTTCCCTTCGCGTCCCTGGGGCTGATCCCCCAGGACCTGAAGTATCGTTCCGAACCCTCCAGGCTGGTGATCGGCGAAGGCAACACGATACGTGAACACGTCACCATGAGTCCGGGTACGTCGGGGGGCGGCATGGTCACGGAGGTCGGCAACCACTGCCTCTTCATGGTCGGGGTTCACGTCGCTCATGACTGCCGGATTGCCGACAGGGTCATCATGGTCAACAACGCGACGCTTGGAGGACATGTCACGGTGGATGATCACGCCGTCCTGGGGGGCCTGTCGGCCGTGCACCAGTTCGTGCGCATTGGCCGATGTGCCATGGTCGGTGGAATGTCGGGAGTCGAACAGGACGTGATTCCGTTCGGCACGGTCACCGGTGACCGGGCGAGTCTGCGTGGACTCAATCTTGTCGGTCTTGATCGTCAAGGCTTCGACAAGGACGATATCAACAAGCTGCGTCGGGCCTACCGGATGCTGTTCGCCGACGAAGGTACGCTCGGGGAACGCATGACGGACGTGGAGGATGAGTTCGAGGGCTGCCGGCCCATTGACCTGATCCTGCGCTTCATGCGCACGAGGAGTTCCCGAGGCCTTTGCCAGCCTCGCGACGGGCATGCCGCCTAAGCTCGGCATTGTCGCCGGCGGGACCGCGTTGCCGGGTTTTCTGGCCCGAAGTGCTGTCGAGGAGGGCAGGGAGGTCTTCATCATCGCCCTCGAGGGACAGGCAGAACCGGATGTCGTCGAGACGTTCGACCATGCGTGGGTCCGCATGGGCGCCGTTGGCAAGGCGCTGGAACATCTGCGCCGGGAAGGTGTGAAGGAGATCGTCCTTGCCGGTCCTGTCACAAGGCCTGCGTTGGGCGAACTGCTGCCGGACCGGCGTGCGGCACGTTTTCTTGCGACCGGCGTGCTTTCCGGGGGCGACGATGGTCTGCTGTCCGAGATCGTGCGGTTTCTCGAGAGGGAAGAGGGTTTCCGGGTCATCGGCATTCCCGACATTCTCAAGGATGTCACCGCACCACCCGGTGTTCTCGGCGACCGGGTTCCCGATTCCAGGCACACGGCCGACATCCGACGCGGCATGGCTGTCCTCGACGCCCTTGATCCGGTCGATGTCGGACAGGCGGTCGCGGTACAGAACGGCGTCGTTCTCGGTATCGAGGCCGTCGAGGGAACGGACGCCCTCATCAGCCGCACAGGCGACCTTGCCCGGCCGGGTGCGGGACCGGTGCTTGTCAAGTTCTCGAAGGCCGGTCAGGAGTTGCGCGCCGACCAGCCGGTCATCGGATCGGAAACCGTGAGGTCCTGCGCACATGCGGGATTCAGCGGCATTGCCGTCGAAACCGGCAGATCGCTCATCGTCGACCTTGCGAACACCATCGCTGCCGCCAACCGCCACGATCTCTTCGTCATCGCATTGTCGCGCCAGAACATCGGCACATGACGAAACCAGTGATCTATCTCGTGGCCGGTGAGCCCTCCGGGGATGCACTGGGCGCCGCACTCATGCGCGCCCTCGTCAGGGAAACCGGAGGTGCGGTCGAGTTCGCCGGAGTCGGCGGTCCGGAAATGGAGGAGGAGGGGCTCACGTCGATCTATCCCATGGCGGAGATTTCGGTCATGGGGTTGTTCGAGGTGGTTCCGGGTCTTGCCAGGGTCCTGCGGCGTCTCGGGCAGACGTCACGCCATCTGCGCGCAAGGTGTCCCGATGTCCTCGTCACCATCGATTCCCAGGCATTTTCCCGACGTCTCGCCGAGCGCATCCACCCGGCCCCCTTTCCCGTGGTTCACTATGTCGGGCCTACGGTCTGGGCCTGGAGGCCATCGAGAATCGGGAAGGTGTCATCTGTCGTCGACCGGCTGCTCCTGCTTTTTCCCTTCGAGGTCTCCTGTTGGGAGGGCTCCGGGGTTGACGCCGTCTATGTCGGTCACCCCCTGGCTGACGGGAAACACGAGCAAGGATCCCGCACCAGGAGCGAGGGCCCACGCATCCTTCTTCTTCCCGGCAGCCGCAGGGCGGAAATCAGGCGTCATCTGCCCATCTTCCGCGGGGTGGCGGAACGTCTGGCGCGGGATATTCGGGGTGTCGCGATGGTGATGCCGACCGTCGCC
This sequence comes from Alphaproteobacteria bacterium, assembly GCA_964291265.2. Lineage (GTDB taxonomy): Bacteria > Pseudomonadota > Alphaproteobacteria > SP197 > SP197 > SP197. The sequence continues at coordinate 3,388,821 of OZ219747.1, read as the reverse complement.
AATGTCGTGGACGACCTTCGCCGCGGCACCCGGTCGTGGTCCTGTCCGATCGACATCGTGGAACGTCCGAGCGCCGGGCGCCTTCGGCTGATGGCGGGCGCCGATGCGGCGGTCGCCGTGTCGGGAACGGTGGCGCTGGAACTCGCATCACTGGGCATTCCGCATGTCATTGCCTACCGGGCCAACCCCCTCACGGCTGCCGTCGTTCGCCGCCTTGTTGGCGTCCGGTACGCCTCTCTGGTGAACATCATGGCGGACCGGGAGGTAACTCCCGAGTTCATTCAGGATGGGTGCCGCACCGGGCCCATTCACGACGCGCTTCGGCGCATTCTCGACGGTCCCCGGGAAGCCGGAATCCAGAAACGGCACATGGCCAGCATCATGCAGACCCTTCGTCATCCCGATGGGCCTTCATCCAGCGTCGCCGCGCGCGCCATCCTGGAACTCATCTGAAGGGTGAGGACCAGCAGCGCTCCGAAGACCCTGGCGTCTGCCGATGGCGCCCAGGTGAGAGACTGGATGACCGGGAGACTATTCCTGCAGCCAGGGCAGGCCCGCAACCTTCCAGCCGCCGGTCCGGCCGCGGTGCATGTCGACATCCTTGTCGCCCTCGAAGCCCTGGGCGACATTGTAGCAGGGGCCGTAGCCCCGGGCGGTCATGGCGACCGCGGCATGCATCGAGCGCACACCGGAACGGCACAGGAAGTAGAGCGGCTTGCCCTTCTCGATTCCGGCCGCTTCGCACTCCCGGACGAAGGCGGCGTTGAGTTCGCCATCGGGATAGGTCTGCCATGGCACCAGCTTCACCTGCTTGCCGATCATTGTCAGGTCCGGCAGGCCGACGAATCGCCACTCCGGTTCGGTGCGCACGTCAACGAGCGCCGCGTCCGGGTCGCGCGCCAGCGCATCGAAGGCGTCAGCCGGCGCCACGTCGCCGGCATAAGGTGTTTCCCTGGACATGAGTCCTCTCCATCAACAGGCGGCGCCAGGGTCACCATGCACGAGGAAGCGCACCGGCGCCACCACTCGTTCGCGCCTGCCTGGAACCCCCCCCCTGGATCACGGTCACGTTATCATGCCCGGGAGCGTCGGGCAGCAAGGCGACCGCGCTCACCGGTCACGTGACCACGAGCCATGGAGACGGCACCCCGCTCACGCCGCCGGGACCACAAGCGGCATGTCGCCTCGCTCGCAGGGCAAGGCGGAATCCCGGACACCCGCTGAGAACCTCGCCAGGAAACATGGATACTCGTCTGCCAGCCCGCAGCAGTTCGGCCCTTCGGATATCGAAGACACAACTCACACTTACTGCCGCAACCGAGCACACGCGCCGCATGCGCTCGAAAGCGATTCCCGCCGAAGCCCTGCCTGTGACTCTTTCGAGAGACAACGAGGAACGGCGTCTCTACCATGGGCGCTCTCTCACCGAAGGAGCGAGACCCGATGTCTTCCGGATTGGATCAATGGCCTGCCCCGGCACCGGTCGCGACAAGGCGGCGGCGCCCCAGTGGCCTGCGGGTTGTCCTCATCATTGTGGCCTTCAGCGCCTGTATGATCGCTTTCGGCGCCTTCGACGCATTTGCGGAAACAGGCGACGATGGATCGGCGGGTGGCGCGTCACCCTCCTGCGCGGAGTGGAACACCTTCGGTTTCTTCGAACACGCCGAGATAATGGATGTCTCCCGCTGCCTCGACGTCGGTGCCGACCCGAATGAGCGGGATGAGGATGGATGGATGCCCCTGCACTACGCGGTGGCGTACATTGACACTCCGGCGATTGTCGAGGTGTTGCTCAACGCCGGCGCCGACCTGAATGCGCGGGGTGGTTACGGTGGATGGACGCCCCTGCACGGGGCGGCGGCATTCGCTGACGCCCCGGCGGTTGTCGAGGCGCTCCTCGCTGCCGGCGCCGACCTGAATGCGCAGAATGAGAATGGAGATACGCCCCTGCACGCGGCGGCGGCCAACAACGACACCCCGGCGATTGTCGAGGTGTTGCTCAACGCCGGCGCCGACCCCAATGTGCAGAATGTGCATGGACGGACGCCTCTGTCCTTTGCGGTACTCCAGGAGGACGAGGAAAGCGCCTTGGCGCTTGCCGAGGTGTTGCTCAACGCCGGTGCCGACCCGAATGTGCGGGAGGTGCATTGGAGGAGGACGCCCCTGTACTACGCGGTAAACAGCATCAGCGTGACGGACAGTTTGGTGGCGCTTATCGAGGTGTTGCTCAACGCCGGCGCCGACCCGAATGTGCGGGATGAGAATGGAACGGCGCCCCTGCACGTGGCGGCGGCCAGCAACGCCACCCCGGCGGTTGTCGAGTTATTGCTCAACGCGGGCGCCGACCCCAATGTGCAGGATGTGAATGGAACGACGCCCCTGGGGAAGGCGAAAGCCCACAAACAAACGGCGATTGTCGAGGTGTTGCGCAACGCGGGCGGTGAGTAGGTCCTGTGCGCAGTCGACGCAGATGATCTCCAGGCCTCGTCGGTGAACTCGCGGCGGTGCGGGGACGATGGGCATTGGCGAAGCGAGGAGTACGGTTGCGGACATGTTTGCTGTGATCCAGCGTGGCGGGAAGCCGTCGTTGCGCCGCACCATCATCCCGGCGACAGACGCTTCGGGCGCGGTGCGGACCGAACCGGCCTGTGCCGTTGTCGGGAACGGCGCGGGCGATCTGGACGCTCGACGCCAACGGCAAGACGGTCTGGGGCATGAGCGGGTGCCGCCTGTGCGACGAGCCATGATGCACGGCCCGCCCGGACCGCGGCGTTGGTCGGCTCGGTACATTCCGGATAGCGAACGGACCCAGCTTGGTGTTGACACCGCCGGCCGGCCGGTCCACATCTGGCATGAAACTGTCTTTGGACGAAGGGCTGGATCATGCTTGGACCCGGTACTCTTCCCCTTCTCTGATTTCAGCGTCGGCGCTAGAACTTCGGATTGGCGGTGGCTGGATCGCCCGGTGATGCAGATGACCCGTCAGCTGAGGCTGTGAACCCGCCATGCGGTACCTGATGATCGTGAACCCGGATCCGGTCGATTGCGACCTCACGCGAGCCTACGATGACAACGGGCTGGGCTACCGGACAATCGGACGACGCGATCGCCTTGTAAGGCGCGAAGCAGCTCTGCTAAGCACCAAGGGCAATTGCGGTGGCGCGACAATCTTCACCGCCGATACGAACACCGAAGCGCGCTACTTCGAGGGAGGAACGGAGAGCATCATATGGGTGCCGTGGGCCGTCCTGCCCGATCGGGCACGGCAGCGTGACTTCCTCCTGGTAAGCGAGAACAACTCCAAGACCGCTTACTACAAGCGGTTGGACGAGGCGCGAATCCGACTCCCTGATGGCATTCTCGAACTTGTCAGCGAGGGTGGCCTCTTCAAGAGAGAAAGTGAGCGTTCCAGGTCCGGTACGACGGTCCCGGCGCTAAACGTCCGTACGGGGAGACCGTCGGGCGAAACAGATGCCGAAAGGACGCTATCACTCCGAATTCTGCTTAACCCATGGGTGTTCGAGCTCGACACCATGACGAAGGCCGGGGCGAACGAAACCGGAAAACTGACAGAGATTGCGACGAAGGCAGAGGTAGATTTCCATCCCGAGTTCGCACCCTCTGACTGGCTCCGCATTAGGATTCACGCCTCGCTTGCGAGGGAGTGGGATGAGCGGCCCGCACGCGGGTCGGTCATGCTCTCGGTCCTACTCGGACCGAAGACGGGAACGTGTCGTGGGCCTTGGGAAACAGCGCTGGCATTCCCGCTGCTGGATGCACTAAACGGCCAATTCGACGTTCGGCTTGAGAAAACCGGGATGATGCAGGTCGAATGGCGAGATGGAGATGCAGCGGACGGAGACCCTCTCGTTGCATATGCGAGCAAGGTGCTTGCAACGACATCGGAGCCCGGCAGGGCAGGCATCGCCGTGCCCGAGGCTCGCATGCCGGTGAAGGAGAAGTCGGTTCAAGTCGAAGAGACCGAGTTCAAGTCAGTGATGGAGGCTTATCTCGACACAACCAATAGGAGTTTCGCCGGGCTGACGGCCAGGATAGGAAAGATTACTGACATCGAGCGCAACATCCTTGAGAACGACCTGGAAGGTGGGAGGGACCACGCGCAGGATGTATTCGGGAGATTGTGCAAGAGTTACGTGCAGCCCCGCTCAAGGATCCGGATCAGTCTGCCGCAACAGCCGGCAGGGATCGGGCACGCGGGTTGGAGCCCGGACGCGACGTTTGACCCGAGAGGGGGTGATCGTCCCGACTTGCCGCGCAACCGTGCGGCCATGTGGTGGCTTCGCCTGCTGGAACCGAACGACGAGTTCGACGAAGTAGAAAGGCTGGAGGCGCACGGCTCGAAATGGAAGTCTCAGTTCTTCGTTTGGCTCTTTCGGGGAAGGAACACGACTATCCCACAGTGGGAAGAACCGCAGGAGCGAGCGTCGGAGTTGGGAAACTCTTGGGGACGCCTTTCGATCGATCTGGTACTCGGTGAGCGTCTGCGGCAACGGACCGTCTCGAACCCAGAACAACGCGACTGGCCGACGGTGCTGGGTTGACCGACCGAAGGGTACAGGAGCGATGAAAGAGATCGAGTACTTGAGAAATGTCCGAACATGGGTCGAGCAACACGACAGTCGACCGATGACATGGGGGCACGTGGTGCTTGCCAGCCTTGATGTCGCCATGGAGAAATCCCAGTATGGCGAGGCACCGCTCTTGAGCAATCTCCGCGCCGAGCTTCGGAACGAGGCCCTGAGCCGGATTGAAGGTGATACGAGGGGACTCGGCGAGAACGACCTTGTACACGGGGTGCGACAACTCCGGATCTACGAGCAGGGGCGTTCGATGAATGGCGGGCTTCAGGACCGGTTCCTTCAGTTTCTCTCCGACAGGCCGACCGGGCTCGACGACTGGACGCTGCGTATCTGGCTCAAGATTCTTGAGGGTTCCGGAGTAACGCCGGAGCACTTCGGGGGGAATGTCGAATGGGCAAGTTTGAAAACCCCCGTCGGGGTGACAGACGAGAAGGTCGCCAGAGAACAACTTGACGAATTGATCGGACTCGACAACGTCAAGGCGCAGATCCGACGCCTTGAAGGGTTTCTCATGGCCGAGCACCAGCGAGGCCTGCGGGGCCTGCCGCGCAACGGCCGGTCGCTGCATACGCTCTTTCTCGGCAACCCTGGGACGGGCAAGACCACCGTCGCCCGGATTCTGGGAAAGAGCTACCGAGAGATAGGGATACTTTCGACCGGCCACTTTGTGGAGGTGGACCGCTCGCATATCGTGGGAACGCATATCGGAGAGACCGAAGCGAACATGACGGCGATCGTAAAGCAGGCCCTTGGGGGAGTGCTGTTCATCGACGAGGCATACAGCCTAGCAACCGGGGGGGAAAACGACTTCGGGAAGCGGGCGATCGACCAGTTGGTTCGGGACATGAGCGAGCATCGGGACGATCTGGTCGTCATTGCAGCCGGCTATACTGATCGCATGACGGACTTTGTGCAAACGAACCCTGGGCTTCCCGGACGATTCGCGAAACGGGTGTTCTTCGAGGACTACAGCGACGCGCAACTGCTCCAGATCTTCACGCGTCGCGCGACGAGCAGGAAGTTCACGGTCTCGAACACCATCCTTGACGCCGTTGCAAGACGCCTACAGGATGTCCGGGCCGAGCGCGGAGAGCAATTCGGCAATGCTCGCGAGGTCGACACGATTTGGGAAGACGCTCTGGAGCACCACGGTATGCGGATCCAAGCGATGCTTGAGCGCGAAGAAGACATCGACGCACATCTGACGGAGCTCGTCCCTGACGACATCCGGTCGGCGGACTGAAGGCGGCCGGGACGCGACGACACGAAAGGGTAAACAGGAATGACCGATCTTGACGGCATGAGTTTGCAAAGATTGAGAAGACTGAGTTTGAATGAATACTTGAAGGACACCCGCCATCATCTTTGCATCGTGGGAAAATTCACAGACGAAAAGGATCCGAACAAGTGCATCAAGCGTGTGAAATTCGACAAGGCCGCGACTGCGTTCCGCTATAGGCTGTACTACCGGGAGCTTGAGATCGACATCAATGAGGGCACCAAGATGAGCACGGTGGAACTCTTGTTCCCCCGGGAACTTCTTCGACTGACCGAGGATGAGCGCCAGAGTGTGAAAGAGATCGAACTGCCGGAAAGCCTGCGTGCTAAGCTAAAGCAAAGCAAGGCGGACCCCGCCGAAGTCGGGGGAACCCTCTTCGTTGAGCTTCTTGATGGCCTCGACGCGATGTTGCCGTTTTCCCACCCGAACTTCGATCGGCTTCTGACGGAGGCGATGATCGAGTATGCGTTTGCCGGCATGCGGAGACTCCGTCAGGCGACAACAAGGGGGCCGATCGAGGAACTTCTCCGACGTCCAGATGTGAACCAAGGTCTGACCGTCTACCTTCGGACGGACTCGACGGACACTACTGAAGGGAAACGGGTCCGCAAGGCACAGCTGGAGGCGTTCGCGAGGACCGTTCAGAAGAGTGCGGAACGAAAATCGCCCGGTTTTGCGCTCGGCGAGCGGGGAAGCAAGGACGGCGGATCGCGCATCGACCAACTCGTAGGTCTTCTCGAGTCCTTCCGCACGGGTCTCGCGGGCGAACCGACGTTTGGCGACGAACCCGATCTTGTGGACGACCGGTTGGAAGACGCCAGTGCCAGCAGCGAATTCCGCCGCGCGGTCGAAGAACTCGTGATCCCGCGCAGGCCGGGGGGGATAGCCACGCTCAAATGGAACAGGAGCCAGCGCCTAGGCGAATTCGTGCGCGAACTGTACCGGACTTTTCACGACGCCCGCAATCAGGTGTATTCGTTGGCGACCTGCGAACCTCTGTTGACCCTCATGTCGGTCTGGGCGCTCCGCAAATATGGTGACGAACCACTGCAGATGGCGGAGGCAGTCGAACGCAAGGTGGACGAGATCGATATCCGCAAACATGCCGGGGAACCGGCGGCGAAGGCGGTTGGACGCAAGGTGGATGTGACCGAAGATTCCGACGAGGAGGAGAAGCGCACCTTCACCAGCGAAGCGAGCGCGAAGCTACAGAACGATACGAGCGACGAACTCGAATCGACGAGGGAACTCCGGTATGAGGACATCAACCAGCAATCGGTAGCAAACAGCGCAAAGCGCCAGGCGCTCGTCACAGTGAAACGGACGTTTGCGCCGGATCACAAGTACGACTGGGAGCAATTCAAGGGCGACGTGCTGCAGATGTTCAGTGAGCTCCTGCAGTTGCGCCTTCCGGGAATGAAGGAGTTCCTCGACAGGGTGGACGAGGAAAGCCTGGCTGTGTGCCGTGCATTCATGGCCTATCAGAACAAACTTCGGCCCCTGAGCGGTGACGAGGCAGTCGAAGGCAAGACGCTCATGGAGCAACTGAAGAGCATTGCTGGCGGCAGGCTGGCAGAACCGGTGATCAAGTGGATCGAGGAGATTGAGAGAGAGTGCCCAGACGCGAAAGGCGAGACCCTAGCAGAGGCGGTCGAGAAGACATTCAAGAAGCAAATCACGGCGCAGGTGGTGGAATGCACAAGAGAATTCATCCATGAGAACAAAGCCGAGATCGCAGAGTTTGCGGGGAGGGCGAAGGAGGTGCAGGCTCGAAAGCTGGAAATCCTGCGCCCAGGAGAGAGCGACGACGATGTCTCGCTGGCGGCGCCGATCGGCACCTCCGGAGTGGTGTCGCGCGATCACAAGGGAACCCCAACAACGGAAGATGGCAAGCTCCGCGCGGAACGTTACACGGAGGATGTGCTGGTGCCCGCCGCGGAAAGGACGAAGCAGAAACTGCGACAGCAGTCAAAGGCCCAGTCGGCGGAAACCGGGGAGGAAGGGCCGACCCGGATGGCCGCAGATAAACCTGATGCTGATGGGGCGGGAACTAGTGGCGAGGAGCCCAAAACCACACCCGGTGGTGCCGATTCTAGCCCGGACCTCGGCCTAGTAGAATCGTTCACTGCGTCACTGTCCGTTGAGCAACTTGAGCAGATTGCGGCCAAGGACAAGGAAGGAGAAGGCTGGAAAAAGGTTGTTGCGTACGCGGAGCGCCAAGCTCAGACCGAGCAGAACCTTGAATCTGAAATGCAGGCGCTTATCGACGAGAACAAGCTGTTCGAGAACCCCAACCTCGCGAGTGAACGCGGAAAGAGCAGGGCGTTGGTTTTCGCCGACATCATCGCCGCACTGGGCCGTGACCGTAGCGTACTCTCGCTACGTGATCGGTCGGTGGTCGTGCATTTCGCACTCCGGTTGATCGAAAACGTAGGCGCAACGTGCGAATATGAAAACTCGAACGGAAACGAGAGACGCAGAGAGCTGATCGGCGACACCTTCGACAAGAAGACCGGAAGAGACCAGAGCGGTGTCGATGAAATCTGGAAACACAACATCTTCAGTGTACCTAAGGGCAAGGCAGGGGTCAGGAGATTGGAGCAGATCTTCACCCAGTGGGAAAACATAGCGAAGAGCGTATGCGCGTTGGATGCTCAGTTGAGCGAGTTCGAAGCGATCGAGCAGATGTTGAAGGAGATCACTGCGAGGGGAAGGGATGGGTTCGTCACGATTGTCAATAACACCGTCGGAGAACATTTGGGAGGGCTCAATCCTGAGGATCTGCGGCTGATCTCATCGCCCCTGACCGAGGGGACAGTGCCTCCCCCCGGCATCATCTATGTTACCGGGCAGGGGACCTTGTCTTCGGAGGGGAGGATTGACGACATAGCAAGGCTTGAAGAGAGCCTCTTCGGGAAAGAGGATCGTACCGGGAATACGGCGCATTCAGATCTGCCACCTCCGCTTGCCTGGAGTGGAGAAGGTACGGAAAGGTCCACCCGATACCAAGCCGAGGCGGCGCATCAAGCGTTGTTTTCGATACCGATTCTCGTCGGGCCAAAGGTCGGCTGCGGTCCCCGATTTACCCAAGACGAGATCGAAGCGGACAGCGCACGTCTGCCTGCCATTTCGATCGACGACGAGGGAATCTGGGAAGCCGTGCTGCAGTTGATGGGAATGGCGGTCAGGGACCGGTGCCTTGGCAAAGACCGTGCAGCGCGACTGCGCGAGATCGCTAAGCGCTTCGGAGTGCTGCGTCCGCTCATTAATGATAAGTACACCCCGGAGCTGGCCTGGGCGGAGATCTTGGCGAGCGACGGCTGTCTTGCACAGCAATTCTTTGGGCGGGCCGGTACGGCAGCCGCATTCCAAAGGCTGAAAAATCGTAAACTGGGGACGATATGGAGTTTCGGATCCGAAGTCCTCGACGACATAGAAGCCTTGCACGGAAGGGAAGCACTGCGCGTACGCCTTACTCTTCGGAAAACTGACGAAGACGGGCATCACGAAAGCCCGGGGCCGGAAGGGGCTGCCGCATGGCACCGACACCAAGAAGCGCCACCGGAACTATGGATGGGGCAGGGTGATGGTGCAATCCCGCTTGAGGCCGTCGTCCGACTCGTGAGCAGGTTCTGAGCGAAAGGAAAAGGGATGACTTACGAGTTACAGGTCGGCAGTCGCAACATTCCGATTTCCGGCTACCTCGCTGTCCAACCGTTTGGATTTGACGCCGAGGCCCAGTACATATCGCGGGCAGACAGGGTCTGCGTGATCGTGAACGTGTGCCAGACACAGTCGGCGACATCGGATTTCCGTGTAGAAACGGCTGATCTGCCCGAATGGGGAGATTTCGATATCAACGCCCGCAACGCGACCACGGTTCTCGCTATGAAGGACTACGCGTTGCGTTTGGCGGCAACGCCACACAGCATCGATATGGGAAGGGCCATATGGGTGCTGACCCCACGACCCGACAACCCGGAGAGAACCATAAAGTTCACACCGCCCAGCGTCAGACAGACACGCTGGAATGCCCGAGGGATGTCCCAATATTTCTGGGGCGGTGGAGTTAAGGAAGGCAACACGGAGCTCCTCCGCGCAAGCTTGTCGGTGCCGACCTACGAACGATGGGGAGACGAATGGTTCCTTAGCGGGTACCTTGCAGCAGGGCCCGCTAACGCTGGGACCAACAACAACACCCTATTCGAGTGGTTTGGTGCGCAGAATGACGGGGCGTTACTGAGCCGTCTCAACATCAGCGATGAACGACGTGCCCGGGAGAACGAGATCTTCGGAACTGACGAAGACCATCAGGTTGACGCAGACACGCGCGGTGCGGTATTCGTGCTCAACGGGCGACTTCTGGAGGCTCCTTGGCCGGAACTTGAGCAAATCGTCCGGAAAATCGCTGAGCACGACCACACTAACACCGTCGACGCCGGCTACACCACCATCGTGCGCGGAATGCCGATAACCGCGGTGGATCAGAGCCTCCTCGCCTGCAATGCGCAAGAAAACCGTTCGAGTGCGTCTCTCGGGATCGAGTCCGCAGATTTTGAGGGGATCGTGGTCTGGGGACTGAAACAGCGGAGCAGCGGGCCGGCCGTCCCCATTCACATCTGATGCAGTGGGTGCTCGAATCCGAGCCGTGGAAGAGCGTGGGAGTGGATACACTCCGCATTAGTCGCATCGCAACGACAAGTCGCGTGGGGGGCGCGGCCGAGGTGAAACTTACGATACACGGCGACTTCGTCGCGCCGCTTCTGCCTGGCACCGAAGTGACGCTCAAGGCCTTGAGCGATGAGGGTCATGAAGCACGGATGCTCATCGGTCAGGACGGGGACACCACGGTTCAGCAAACCTTTTGGACCACTGGAGTCGAGGCCGACGGAAGGACAATCCGGACCAGTGTCATCGAGCCAGTTCCAGCCTACGAAGGTATTGCGTGTGTCGAGATTTACCAGCGCCAGGATGATGAGTCGGCGTGGGACCTCCTCCGGCGCGCAAGCGCCGAAACGCTGACCCCGGAGATCGATCCGGACGATCTGGACCCTGAATGGCTTGCAGAAGCCGTGCCGAAGGGGTGGTGCATGGCAATCGCTAATGGAACAAGGCCCGAAGAACGAATCGCGATGATCGTGAGAAGCTTGCGAAGTTGGGGATACCGAGTAGAGAGTGCGGTGCGGGCGGCTAGTAGCCTTCGTTACCGCCTTCTCGGAACGGAATTCGGTACGGAGGAGTCAGGTATGGCGAGCCCACCAGCCGTAGTTCTCCGCGATGACTCATGGGGACCGGCTCCGGACGCACCCGAGGGGGTCATCCGGTTGATGACGGATCGGATAACGGAGGATGTCCACGAATATGTGAAGCGGGTTCTCAGTCCTCGCGCGAAATCCATTTTCGGAGAGGGAGGCGAAGATGAGGAGGATCCTGTCGTGGCAACGCCGACGCGAATCAGGATCTCGGGGCATGAGTGGAGGGCGACCCGGGCAAGCATCGAGGTTGAGCTCTTCGACCCCACGGGCGTACCCGACGACGAGAACCGGAGCGGGAAGCTGACCGCTACTATAGATCTTTCCGATGAGGCAATCCGGTGGACCGATCTGCCTGCACCGTCCTTCACGCTGACTGGCGTGATCGTGAATGAGAGAGATGTCGACGGATGGCTCCTTGTGAAGCCGCGTTCGAATGCGGAAAGCAAGAGTCCCGATCCCGCCTTCGATTACCTTGATCGATGGAAGAGCACGGCAGAAGACGGGTTGCTCTTGGCGAAGGAGACGGCGCCGGGCGGAGGACGTGGCGAGGACCGGATGATGAGGGCTGAGTGGCGAGAGGGTGACGAGGTTGTGATCGGTCTGCCGGGTAACGGGATCCCGTTCGTTATGGGCGGCATTGGAGAGGCAATGGTCGGTGAGGACAAGCGCGTGGTGCGCCTTCGCGTCGGTGAACTCTGGCTCCATGCGGGGGATGAGACGAAGACGACATGGAACGGTGAAGGAGTGCAGGTGACCGGGAACACGAGGATCGATGGGGATCTGGACACTTCCTAAGGTGTAGAGAATAGGAGAAGGCTTGTCATGGGGTACCCCGTTCCGTCGGACGGAGAGGTCCTGCGAAGTGCCGATCTGAGGGCGCTCACATGGTTCGGACTTGAGCGCATGGGGCTTGGGCACCGTGGTCGGTGGGGCTTCTTCCGACCGCCGAGGCATGATGTCGCCAATTCGTTCAAGGTAAGCGGTAACGAGGTGAGAGTCCGCGGGCTCGCGATGCTTTCGCCGCAAGGAATTGCACTAGTCGCGACGAACGCGGCGGTGCCATTAGCCGAGGGACCGTTCCATGCGAGTTGGCGGATCCCGAAGGATCGAAACGACACCCGGACTGGTGAGGAAGCGACACTTCATCCAGGGGAGGCTGGAAGCGGCGAAGAAGCCATCGTGAGGGTACCGATCGGACGGATAGAGCAGAACGAGGGCGCATGGCAGGTTCACCTGGATGCGCCGGTTCTCTGCCTGAACGCCCTTGAGATGCTGACGGATGCCTGGAACGATGTGTGCGAGACAGTTTTTGAGCTCGCCGAACGCTTCGTTGCGTCGCAAGCATGCCAAGGGCTTGGCGGGATGCTGATCGCCGAGGCGTCCAGAGAACTCCTGGAGTTCGATCCCGGAGACGATCCGAGATCGGGGACGAGGATCCTTAACCGCGTTGTGTTCCGGATGCATGAAGCGGTGCGGATTGCCGAAGCAGATGAAAGCGTGCTTGAGCAGATCTGCGAGTTTTTGGACGCCGTGAAGGAGACGGACAAATGCGCAGCAGTCGGGGCAACTGCGCTCTTCAATTCGCTTGATGCCGTGTCAAAGAAGGGCGGGGGAGTTGACCGTCTGCGCGACTGGCTTTGCCCCCGGGGCACTCCGCTTCCCTGCCGCAAACGTCTGGGTCGGGCTGGAGAGCTTGAGCAGCGGCTCTTCGAGCTCAAGGGCCAACCCCGCGGTGCGGTTGCGATCAGGGTCGAGCACCAGGGTCCAGAGCCGCCTGTGCTCTGGTACGCGCTCGGCAAAAGGAAACAGCGCAAAGCAAGCTTCGTTGGGGCAGGCAATGGCTTCGAAGCGACGATCAGCGAGAAGGAACGCGGAAGCGTGTGTGGGCTCCGCGTTCTGTGCAAACGCGAACTTGGCGTAGTGGTCTGCATACTGTAGCAAGAGGTGGATGGATGACTGACGAAGGCCTATCAGTCGACGGCGCGATCGACGCTTGGAAGGAAACCCGCGACAAGTCGGACGAGAGCGTATTGAGGACCGCGATGCGCCGGGCGGCGGAGCGCGTCAGCGAAGAGGGGCAAGCAGACGCGACCGAGCTCTACCGGGGCTGGGTGCGTTTGGTTGACGATTCCTGCAGGGTTCAAAGAGGCACTGCGCTCTCGCTCTGGGATGAAGTTGACAAAGAACTCGCGGAAAGAGAATGCGAGGAAGCAGAGGCGGCACGAACCGTTATCTACCAGACTCTCATTTCGATGTGGAGCAGCCTGGCCGACAAAGTGCGCGGCTGGGAAGCCCGTCAGGGGACCGGTCCAGATGACAGAGTTTGGATCGAGGCTGTCGCGGGAGAGTTGTTGCGGTCCGGTAGAGGCGAGGAAGAGGACGAGGCAGCGTTCGCGAGTCTCTGTGCGCTGCTTGATCTCGCGATGGAGGTCCACCGGGGAAACAACGGGCAAGAATCAACGATCGCGGAATGGGCCCGGGCCGCGTGCCGGCAGGCGGAGGCGGTGAAGCTACGGGCCATGAACCTAAAGGCCACTCCATGCGCTTTCCCGGATAGCCCGCAAGCATCAACCCAGGGAGCGGCAGACGCGGCGAGAGTCGCACTCGCGCTACGAGTAGCGGCCGCTCGCTGCAAAGACGATCTCAAGAGATACCCCACCGTCGAGGAGGTTGGCGAGGAGATCCTCTGGATCGCATCGCAGAAAGGCACGGCGGTCTCGGACGATGTCGCACGTATGCTACGATACCACGGTTTCGAGAGTTCGGTGGTGAAACGTCTGCTGAAAAAGTACGCCGCCAAGGATGAGATTCCGCCGATGCGCCCACTCGCGCGGATCACTTCTGTCGGGCAATTGGAGCAGAGTATTCTCATGCTTGGCCCACACGGTGTTGGCAAGACATCCTTTCTCTTCGCATCGGAGGCCTTGTGCGGGAGTGCAGACCAGCCGAACGCGCATGACGAACCCTATCCTCCGCTCGCCATAGAGCGACTGTCCAGTCCGAAGAGGGAGGAGAATCGTAAGCACAGCATTGAGCTTCAACGTGAAGACTGGATGAGGGGAAACAAGTCAAAGGACGCTTTCATCCGTACGGCGGCGCGAGCTGGTCCGAAGGGGCTCTGCAGCTACTGGATACTCGACACCATGGGCGAACTTGTACTCCGTGAGGACGACGGTGAGATCGTCGCCTTGATTGAGCGGCTTCGACATCCGGGAATCGTTGCCCTGATGGTGGAAGCAGAAGGCCACAACGACGAACATGTGAAGCAGAGGATCACGGAAACCGCCGAGCGTGTGATCAACCAGAAAAGGCAGTCGGAGTCGTCTGGGGTCCCGGTCGTCTATCTTATCGTGAACAAGCTGGATGACCGTCTGAAGGCGAAGAAGGGCGCGCAGGCATCGCTGGATACGGGGGCCATCGCCAAACTCGTGGAAGAAACAAACAAAAATGTGTTCAATCTCACGCCGTATCTGGATACCCGTGACACCAAAGAAAATCGCATACCGTTGCAAGAATGGGCGACACGGATCCTTGGATGGGTTCGGGCCGATGCGCGCCTGACCCGCAACGTAGGGACGCGCGAGCTCATTCTCGAAAACATCGAAAGGTGGGCCGAACTACTGAAGGCAGTGGTTGATGCTGGCGTGACGGAGGTCTATCTGACCTTCGTGTCGTCGCTCCCCGACCAAACGGGATCCGAAGGCCAGGCGACGCCTAGCGTGGAAGCATTCTGGAAACATATTTGGGAGTCACGCCAAAGGCGGTTGGAGGAACCGCTCGCCTCCTGTGCGCGGTCAATCTTCTGCGAGCAGGCGAGAGCGAATGCGATGGCCGCACTCGAAATTGCGACACAAGGAACGGGTCTTCAGATTCCTGTGCGGATGAATGTAGACACGATCAAGGGACCTGATCAGGACAGACAAAACCCGGACGGCGGCGAAATGCGGAGGCGGATTCGACACGGCACGGCGCACCAGGGAAAGGGGCTGGATAGCGTACTCGCTTCACTCTCAAGTGAACAACGCTGCATCAGCAATTGGCGGGATAGAATCATCGCAGAGATTGGGCGAATGCGCGAGGACTGTGAGGCCTTGCTCCCCCGCGCAGTGATGGAACTCAACTTGGATCCGGCTTGGGACTGCACCAAACTCCAACCCAATAAGCTTGATGAGCATGGTGACAAAAACGAAAAAAAGCGCAACTGGCTCGAGCAGCAACGCAGACCCGATATCGATGCGATGGCAACGGGAAAATCGATCTATCACGCCGTTGCGGAGGCACTGGAGGGTCTTGTCGGAGCGAAAAGGGATAACGAATTCGACGAAAAAGCAGTCGGAATTGTGAGGGACCTTCAAGCTCGACTCAAGATAGAGGGTGAGAACGCCGACGACAAGAACTGGTCCGAGCGCCATCGCCTGAAGCACAGTGACGTGGATGGGTATTTCGGGTCGCTTCGTGCCGGTTCGCTTCTCGCCGACGCCGCCGACGCCGCCTGGAAATCGTCCGAACTCCACAGCTGGCTCACCGAAGACGGGGGACTCACGATCGGGAAGAAGATCGAGGGAGAGATCAGGAAGGCAGGAACGAGGGGTTTGTCGCCGGAAATGCGCGCGTTCCTCTGGCAACTTGCCGATCACGGACCCTGCCGCGACACTTCGAAGGAGACGATACCGGACTACGGGCTGTTCGCTCCCAAGAGATGGTCGGAAACCGAACGGTTGCTGCTTCACACCCTAATCGAAGAGAAGGACGTGACCGGATCCCGAATTGGGCGGGCCATCGGAATCATGAACTTGCTCGTACAGATCGTGGCCTTGGGTCTGGACGAAAGGGGCGCACTCGAAACACGGGTGCGAAAGGCGATCAGGCGCATTCTCATCGAGCGCACATTTCATGCTATGGGGCTTAAGCGAAGCGCATGGGAGGACGATAGGAACGACTTTAAAGGTGTGGTGGAATCCATTCGGGCTGACATAAAGCCCAAGCGCTGGAACGTTAAGGAACTGATTACGTTGAAGGGTTGGAGCACGTTAGCGCTGGCAGAGGGTGAGGAAGAGCTAAAACGCTTCTGGGAAGGGGAGAGTGCCGCGAATCTGGCAGAAAGCCGGCTTTGGGGTCACACGAGAGCCGACCGGCAGCTGGCTTTCGTCGAAGACTGCCTCAACGAGCTCGACGCAATGGGGCCAATGCCAGTCTCAGAGAAGAGCAAGGATGTGACGGAGGTTGTGAAGAACATCTGGCGACCTGTTGAGAAACTATGCAACGAATACAATAGCACTATTGCGCTCCATGCGGCAGAGACCGCGATCGGCTTTTTGGTGATCTACGCTAGGTGGCTCGACATGAGCTTGAGTCTGACAGTGGAAGAACGCAAAAACCTTGAGCGAACGGTGTTTCGAAAGAGGAAAGTGTCGTTCGATCCGAACGTGGATTCCAGGTCCAGGGAAGCCGACTCGCGTTTCGATGCTGACGATGTGAATGAGGCGATCAGGGTGTTCGAGCAGATCATCGCCGCACGGGCAGAAGCACCGAATGAGGTTTAAGCGATGGCACCACCCAACTTGGGGTTGGACGACGAAGCCTGAAACGAGTGAGACGAAGGCCATTGAAACAGAGTTGGCGGAGGGAGCCTTCACCCTGTCGCATTTCGACGTCGCGGTGCCCGTGGTGGGACATGTGTGGGTCGACGACAATGTTGTCGTCGCTTTCAAGCCAGCGGGAAAGGAGCGCATCGAAGGCCGGATCCTTACACGGTTCGAGTATGAGGAAATTGGCTACAATCCGTTCGCGATAGCTGAGAACGAACTTGGTATGGACCCGGTAGAGGGGAGGCGGGACGAAGGCCACGCAGCAGGCTTGGGGATAGCGTCGGACAGCAGCTACCTGGGAGCGGCAAGGTGGCACTTCGAGCGGCTTCCGTTCGGGCAGAGGAGCAAGCCATACCTGTCGGTGCTGCCCTTGGCGCTTCGCGCGGAAGACTATCCGCATGCTAGGTTCGAACAGGAGCGCAGACGGACTGGCAAGCCGCCACCTCTGAGAGGAGCCGCAGGCGGGCAGCGGCGGACCGATGATCAGGACGCTAACGCACGACAACAAGTGAAGACCGCGCCGTGGAAAGACGAGGCCGCACAACGGGCGAAGTCCGAGCGCACCGAAACCGGAGAGAAAGTGAACGCAGGCACGGACATGGAAGACGCGAGGCAACGGGACGAGGAGTACGCTCCAATTGGGGTTCTAGGGAGCAACCGTTTCGTTCGGTCTGGGGCCATCATCGCCGTGATAATGGCGGTCGCGATAACCACCAGCGTCGCGGCCACGTGGCTCACGCTCGGGGGACATGTCGATAGGGCGGAAAATGCTGCTGAGAGTGCAGCGCGTGCCGCAGAAATGACGCAAGAGTTCGCGAGCAAGGCCGAAGAGAGTCTAAAGAGACTGACTGAAGAAGCGGCGAAAGCGGTGGACATGCAGCTGAAGGAGCAGTTAATAGCAATGCTGGGGACAGATATCGACGCCGGCACCACAGTGGAAGATCTGACTGAAAGGATCGCAAAGAAATGGGCGGAGGAGGTGGAGGAGGTGTTTGTGCGTTTGACGCCGAAAAACAACAAATTGTTCCATGAGATTGAGGAAGACACTATCAAAAAGCAAGAGTCAAGAGAAGGAAAAAGACAATGCCAGAAACCCCCGATGAGTCCGCATTGTGGGTTGTGAGGCCGCACGGATTCTGCTTGATGAGTCTCGTAGAAGTAACAGTCGAGTAGGATGCGACAAAGGCACCCGAGTATAGTGTGAGGAGCGGGCGAACACCGAAAGGCGGGATTCGTCACGTTTCGTCCAGGGAACCAAGCGGAGAACTCCACGTAAGAAGTCATGCCTTCGCTAGAAGAACCACGGAAAACGAGATGCCGTTAAGATCCGGGGCGTTCGAGGTCGAAGATGGCACAACAGCATTTGGGGGGAACGCGCCGTGAGAGTTGCGTTCCCTGACCAGGGCAAGTCTATAGGATGCAGGAGGAAGCGATGACGGATCCGCGAGAGCTGGATGTACGGTCATGCAGTTGGATTGATCGCGAACGCGTGGAGAACACTATATTATTGTTTTTGAAAGAAAAATTGAAGAGAAGTTTTACTGGGAAAACACCATGGAGTTACCTTGTGGCCCTCGGGCTTGCGTTTACCGCCAACACCAAACCGCCTGATTCCCTTGATGACAAGGAAGATCCATGGACCATTAAGGGAACACGTTTCTTCCGTCAGTATCGGGCGATGATGATGTGGCGTTGGGGACGTTGTCTCGCTGGAGATAAGCTAGATCCGGGATGGACGCCCCCGGTACTCGAAGGACCCGGGTGGGAACAGTGGATCGATAGACTAGTGCCTGTGCTTGGTCGTAAACTGTTAGAGAATGTGAACAAAAAAATAGACATCGAGTCGTATTTGAAACTTTGCCAGGACAAAGAAAACGCTACCAACCTGAAGTCACTGGCCAAGAAATACTCCCGTGGAGAGAAAAGTGAGAACATTTCCAGCATAAAATGGAACGGGTGGCACCCTAATTCTTACCTTGTTAAGTGCATGCAATGCAAGGAAAACGAGGAAGTCCTTCTCAACGCAGTTATCAAGTTTCGGGCTGGAAAGACCGTGAATACCATGGGTATTTTGTTGGGGAGTAAGCACCATGTCCCTTGGGTGTGGTGCGAACATGCTCTGGTCAAGAAGGACAGTGAGTACTGGCTCCACATGGCAGGCTCAAAGTTTCCATCGCACACACTTTACGTCAATGGTAGGAAGGAGGGTACGCTCAAGAGCATCGAAGTGAAAGGAACTGAAGAGGATGAAGTGCTGATAACGGGTGCCGAGGTCGAGGGTAAAAATGATAGCGAGAGAATTTGTAGCCAGAATTTGAACAGCGATTTGAACGACGAGGAATCTACGAAACCGATCGACGAACACCCCTACACGGTGGGTGCACACGCATGCGACAGCGTTCTGTCGTTAAAGGTGACGGAGTATATCGAGAAGACTTCCGCTGGGACCGGCGAGAAAGACGCAACGAGAATCGTGAGCGTGGGTTCGGAAGAAATTGGGCGAAGATCGTTGTCGTCGGCATCCCGCAAGGGCCGGATCCGAAGCGAGGGCAAACTTGCTGTGACCGACCCACCCAAGATCGTAACCGAGCCATCCTCTGGTGCAACGTGGGACGGGAGGGGGGCGATTCAGATCGTGGAGCAGCAAACGGGCCGGATATGCGTGGGAGGAAACGACGTTCTGTGCAAGTCGCTGGAGTTCGTCGCGGTTGGCTGCTCTGACAGTAGTGGCGGGACTTGCTTCGGGCAAGGCACGATCACGGCACCGAATGCGAGAAGGGCCCGCGGCAAAGGCGAGGGCATACTGCTTGCCGACGACGAAGGGTCGTGCAAGGGAACTGTGATGCGGAATACCGGCCCGCCGGGAAGGTGTGAGTGCACCGTGCGGCTCGAAGTGAAAGACTGAGAAAGGACGCAGGCGGCGGACTTGCCGGGGGTGTACGTCTGATCTGTGAGATTCATGCTCTTGCGCTGGCGCTCCGTTCCCAGAAGTCGTCGAAGCGGTTGCTTTCGACGGCGTAGCGCAGGGCGATGATGGCGTTGGCGCCGTCGACGGTCCAGCGCATGCTGCCTTGCTTGAGGCGGACGCCGACGATGTTCTTGCAGCCTCCCTCGACCACGCCGGAGGCAGCGCACAGGCCCATCGCCCTGAACCTCGGATAGTTCGTGCTCGCCCGGAAATGCCCGTTTCGGCTGACCTTTCGGCGAAGCTTTGGGTTTGGTCGCCCTCCGGAGCCGCCGAGCGCTCCGTTTTCGAGGCTTGTTCCTGCCGATTCATGGCGGCATCAGGGCTATCCCAGGCAAGAATCCCGACTTCAGGGCAAGCGGCTCCGTTCCCGCTTGAGCGGGTTTCGTTGCGGATAGGGTCTTGGGAGCTGCCGTCAGGCGGCGCGTCTTCGTCGTCGTCGGGCCCGGGCCCGAGCTTCCCTGTGCAGCAGCAGCCCGATGCGGTGGACATTGAAGGCCACCATGGACAGCGCCACCATTCGCGCAAAGCCGTCCGCTCCATAGGACAGGACCCGGTCCATGCCGCGTTGCTCAAGATTGTTGATCGCGGACTCCACGGCCGGATGCTGCCGGCGCATCTCCCGGAACGTCGTCTCAGCTTCCCGTTCCCGGTCCGCCCGAGAGAGCTTCCCTTTCTTCGGAAGCACGTTGTGATCCAGCAGTGCGTCCAGGGCGACCCGGTTGGAAGGGCTGTGGAACCCCTTATCGAAACTGCACAGACGCAGATCCGGGAAGCGGGCCTGCGCTTCTCGGATCATGGGTACGGCATGGTCCACGTCACTGCCTTCCCACAGGATCCGGTGGTGCAGGAGAAAGCCGTGCTGATCCTCCAGCACGGCCACCGGCACACCGAGTTCCACCGGCACACCGGCCTTGCCCTTCACGCACCAGCGCGTGTGCTCCTCGAAGATCGAGAACACCTTCTCGTCCTGCGGAATCTTCTCGCCCTTGAGCAGGCGCCGGTCCACCTGGTCGATCTGCCGGCGGGCATGCTCAAGGTACGACTCGATCTTGAGAATCCTGAAGGCCCCGACGCCGCGCTCCACAAGCAACGGAACTGTCTCCTGCGCCCGCCGGACCAACTCCCGGCTGACGTCGAGGTACGCCTCGATATCCTCCGAAGAGGCCCGACGGGTCTGCCGAACCTTCTGAAAGTGCTGCTGCAATACCCGGGTCCAATGCTTCCACTGACGCCATTCGGTCATTCCTGTGCGCATGGATGCGCGGCCCGTATCGCGCACCAGACAACGCATCGCATCCCACAGAAGATTGACGTCCGTCGGGTAGTGCACGTCCGTCTCCACCACGAACGAATCGCAACGACCACGAAGAGGACCGTCCACATGGCGACGATCCTTGCCACGCTTGCGCTTGCGCACCATCGCATGGCCGCTCTCCGCCATCAGCTGCGATACCTTCTCCAGCACTTCCGGCGTCAGCTGGCTCACGTTGTCCACCACCGTTTGATGCCCGTAGCGTGTGTCGTCCCAGATGTCGGAGTGACCCAGGAACTTGCGAACCGTCTTATGCTCGTTCACCACCTCGTGCAGGCGATCGAAGTCATACCCCAGGCCCTGCTTCAGGAGACCCATCACCAGGATCTTCCAAAGCTCCATGCCGGGGCGCCCTTTCGTGTGCGACACTCCGGGAAGGATCCCTTCCTCCAGGATCTCAAACAACCGGGCTCGGGTCGACGGGTCGGCGTACACGTGCTGAATCCCGCGCAGCATCGACGGAGTGTCGTCCCGCGAGTGCTCGTTGAGATCGATTTCCTCGATCGCTACCTGTCCCAACTCCAGCTGAGGGCGGACGAAGTCTCGCATGGCTATTCTCGCGAAGTTTCCCGAAAATCCGGCTGATTCGAGACCAAGCCGGGCGATTCCCGCTCCAAAGCGGGATTCTTCGTCTCCCCAATACCCGATTCAGCTAGTCCAGTCAAGTGGTTGCACTTTCTCGGCAAGGCCTTCCCACGCTGGAATTCGCTTGATTTCACTTGACGTCAGGCGTTCGTATGTTGCACGCGCGCGGACATTTTCCGCTGGCCATCCCGCTTGGGATGTGCGACGGTCCGGTCATGTTGTCGATTCGCAAGCGCATGGAAGCTGTCCCGATCCATCAGGAAGCACCTGAGGGTTTTTCCCTGTCTGAGGTCGATGTTCGCCTGGCGAGGCCGGAGGAGCGTCCGCTGTGGGACGCGCTGATGAACAAGCACCACTATCTCGGCTTCCGTCGCCTGGCGGGTCGCGGTCTGCGCTACCTTGCGACCTTCAGGGGCCATTGGCTGGGGCTGGCGGCGTGGCAGAACGGCGCCTTCAAGTGCGCTCCCCGCGACCAGTGGACCGGCTGGAAGCCGGAGCAGCAGTTCCAGCGGCTCTCGATGGTAGCCAACAACACGCGGTTCTTGATCCTCTCCAAGCCCGGGGTGTTTGCGAACCTTGCTTCCTGTTTCCTTGCGTGCATGACGCGCCGGCTCTGTGACGATTGGCTGCAGGTGCACGGCCACGGGGTGCTGCTGGCGGAGACGTTCTGCGATCCGGAGATCTTTGCCGGCACGATGTTGAAGGCTGCGGGCTGGACGTGTCTGGGTGAGACCAAGGGGTTTGCCCGCTCCAACGGGCGCTATACCGATCCCCACGGCAAGCCCAAGGATATCTACGTTACGGCACTGAGGCGCGATGCCCGGGCGCTGCTGTCGAGCCCGCTGCCGCTTCCCCCCGACGTGGCGCCGCCCTCATGCCCCGAACTGGCGCCCCGGGACCCCAAGGTGCTGCGCTCGCTCTACGCCGAGCTCGCGGCCATTCCCGACTTCCGCCGGGCGCAGGGAAGGAAGCATACCGCGGCATCGGTGCTCACCGTGCACGTGCTCGCCGAGTTCGCCAACATGAAGGGCTGTGTCGCCGCCGCGCAGTTCGCGCGGTCCCTGTCCCAGGAGGAGTTGGAGGCCATCGGCGCGTGGCTTAACCCGAAGACGGGGCTTCGCGAGCCCGTCTCCAAGTCCACCATCCACCGGGTTATCCAGTCGATCGACCCCGAGGCTCTGGAGGATGTGCTCACCCGCTGGTCCCGGCCTCGGCTTCACCTCGCCCGTGCACTCGCCGCCGACGGCAAGCGCATCCGCGGCGCCAACCGCAACGGCGATGGCCGTCTGAGAGACCGTGGCCCTTGTCGACCATGAGACCGGCGCGCCCTTTTCCCTCCTGAACTTCAACGACGAAGGCGGCGAACTGGCGGCCATGCACGATCTCCTGGAGCGCAGCGACATCGGCGGCAAGGTGATCACCCTCGACGCGCTGCACACGACACGCCATACCGCGAAGCTGATCACACAACGCGCGGATTACGTCTTCGTCGTCAAGGGCAACGCTCCGGAGACCTTCGCCATCCTCGACAGCATCAATTGGCAAAAAGACGCTACCGGCCACTTCACGGAGCCGTTCGACAAGGCGCACGGTCGACTGGAGCAGCGTTCGATCAGCGTCCTCGTCCCGTTGGACGGTCTGATCAACTATCCGGGCGTCCGTCAGGTCGCCCGCATCACCCGCTATCGGGAGCCGTGGAAGAAAGGCTCCGGCGATGCCGGGAAGGAAGGCCCCGGCGATGCCGGGAAGGAAGGCTCCGGCGATGCCGGGAAGAAAGGCCCCGGCGATGCCGGGAAGAAAGGCTCCGGCGATGCCGGGAAGCAAGAAGAGAAGGATTACACGGAAACCGATTACATCATCACCTCTCTCGATACGGGGGCCACGTCGCCGGAAGAGTTGCTGCGACTGAACCGCCGCCACTGGGCCGTGGAAAATCTGAACCATCGACAAAGGGATTGCGTCTTCGGCGAAGACGCCTGCCTGACCCGCACCGACAACGGCCCGGCGAACCGGGCCAGCCTCAACAACATCGCGCTCGCGGTGATCTTCGCCAACCGCCGCGAGGCCGAAAGCCTCGCCGAAACCCGGCGCCGCCTACAACTGGACCGTCGCGAGGCCATCAACGCCCTGACCCGGCCCTGAGACGCCTTGAGCGTCCGGGGACCCCGGAACGCTGCTAGAACATCAAGAACCAAGCATCCGGGCCGAAAACGCTGCCGGTGTCGCCATGCGGACGGCACTGAAGCCACGGAATCCGTCCAGGACATCCCGATTCGGCCTCGATTCGTCGGCCTCGCGAAAGATCAGATGGCCGATTCGGGCGCGATTCATCGGCTTCCCGAAAAATCAGCCGTAGCGTAGGAAAGTCCTGCTTTCTCGGGCGGGCACTAGTTCATTCGCTCCCGGTTGGTGGCGAAGTACTCGGCCTTCTTGCGGGCTTTCTCGCAGCTTGCGGCATGGCTCAGCAGGGCGGCGATCACGTCGTCGACGCGGCCCTCATCAAGCTCCTCGCGCCGCTTTGTTGGCCCATCGTTCGCCGATCTCGCTGCTGTGTGTTGTAGATCGCCTTGGCGACATCGAACAGATGGCCCTTGGCGTGGAAGATGTCGACGATCTGGACAGCGTCGGGGAAGTGCTCGTTGGCGAAGTTCCATATCCATGGCGCGCCGTCGCCGAGCAGGACCTGGCGCGCTGCGCTGTCGAAGCCGCGGCGCTGGGCCTCGCGCAGGATACGCCGTGCGAAGGGCGCGGGCTCGGCGTCGGTATCCCGGCAGGCGATGGTTTCGATGGCCGCGTTGTCGCTGGCGGAACCGGGATCGCGCACGGGGCGGCCGTCCTGGTCGGTGGTTTCCGCCGACCACACCACCGCGAGCTTGGCCTCTCGGGTCTTGGCGCCGCCGTCGGGCTGCTTGCCCGCACGCCCCGCGACTTCGGTCTTGCGTGCCGGCACGCCGGTGCCATCGAGACCGAGGTAGAGGATGGGGGCATCGCCGAACTCGGGTTCGATGACGCGGTGTTCGTCGCCTGCGATCTCACGTCCGAGAGCCTCGGCGTGGCGTTCCACCGTCTTCGGTGCGACGGCGAGGCCGGCCAACTCGCGCAACAGGGCGCTGGAGCCCTCGAAGCTGATCCTGGCGGCAGCGATGCCGATCATGCGCAGCGACGCCGGCGACAGGAAGGTGTTCTCCATGCCAAGAGCGCGGTCGCGCGGGCTGAAGCCTGAGTGACAGCCGTCGCAGTGATACCAGGCCCGTTCCAGCGTCATCGGGCCCAAGGCGGTGATGAAGGTCTTGGGCCGGCGGCCGGCGAAGCGAGCTTTGCCGCCGCACCCGCAGGGCAGGCAGGGGCCCTGATCGTCGGAATGATCGGCGTTGAGCTTCGCGGCGACCGCCTGCTCCATGATCTGCCATGCCACCCGCCGGGCCTCAGTCTCGATCGCCTGGAAGTCGTCAAGCACGCCGACACCGATCAGGCTCGCCGCTTCGCTGACGATCTCGTGGCGGACTTCCGGTTCGAGCGCCGCGACGAAGTTTTTTTTGGAATCGCCTTGATGGCGTCGAGTTGCGCGTCGCACATCCGGGTGCTGACCTCGAACAGTTCACGGATAAGAGCACGGGCGCACACCTCGCGAAGGTCGATAGGGGACTTTGGGGTCACAAGCGTCGTCATGCTTACACCACCACGCGAAACGGGATGTCCACCCCCAAGATGCGCCTGCGTGCGCCGAGCGCCTGTTGACGACAACAGAAAAGCCCTGTCATTCGGCTTGACATCGGGCTCGAGCGCGGCAAGTGCACGCTGAAGGCGCAGCTGGCAAGCGAGGTCGCGCATATCAGGCGCGAGCGTCCCGAGATCAGGATCAGCGCCATCGCCGCCGCCGCCGCCGACAACTGGACCTTCCTCTCTGGTCTTGAACCCGAAACCGAGGTGATCGACTTCTGGCATGCCTGCAAGCATCTGCGCGTGGCCGCCGATCATGCAGCGGCGCCCCACTGGTTCGAGAAGTACCGCGAGATCCTGCGTCACGACCCCCGCGGCATCGACAGGGTGATCCGGGCGCTGCGCCACCTTCGCGACACCGCCTAAGCCGGCGGGCCGAGCCGACATCGACAGGGAACTGGCCTTCTTCCGCAAGCATCGCCACCGCATGCGCTACCACGCACTGAAGCAACAGGGGATCGCCATCGGCTCGGGACTTGTCGAGGCAGCCAACAAGACCCTCGTCACACAGCGCATGAAGCGCTCCGGCATGCGCTGGCGCATCGTCGGCGGACAAGCCGTTCTCACCTTCCGCGCCCTCATCAAATCCGGCCGCTTCGAAAGCGCGTGGACCGCCATGATCGGGGCAGACGACGCACCAGCCAACGACAATATCAGCCCACATCACACCCAGGCGCTGGCCGCATGAGATGAAACAATGGAACTAAGTCCACAACTTAAGACCATAACTGCCATACTAGACTCACACCCTCCCGATCCCCGTGCTCGCGGTACCTCCGGAACAAGGAATGCCTGCCGAAGCTCGCCCTGCGTCCGCCCAGGCGGCTACGGTGCGGGTGCCGCCA
Organism: Alphaproteobacteria bacterium; assembly: GCA_964291265.2. GTDB lineage: Bacteria > Pseudomonadota > Alphaproteobacteria > SP197 > SP197 > SP197. The sequence goes on along the minus strand of OZ219747.1, from coordinate 3,362,668 downwards.
CGAAGCCTCGGTCGGGATGGTCGGCTTCGACCGGGCGCCAGCCTTCCGCGTGCAGCAGCTCCACGATCCGATCGTCGCCGAGGTCGGGATACAGAACCAGTCGGTTGTCGGCAAACCTTGCGGACACCTGCCGCCGCTCCAGCCGGGCGTCGCGGTACGCCGCCGGAACCACCGCAGGCAGCGGAAGGCGCACGTCGGTTCCCATCAGCAAGGAGATCAGGGTATCCATGCCGGGGTCCGTCGATCCACTGGAGCGGTTGACGGCGAAGATCACTTGGTCGATGCGACGGTTGAGGGCGTCATGGTTCTCGGCGGTCCGCTCCTGAAAGGCCCGGAAATCAGCTTCCAGCCGGTCAAATCGATGCTCGAACGTGTCGAACCGCTCGCTCAGCGCACCGATACGGGCATCCAGCGCACCAATACGAGCATCCAACCGCTCGCCCTGCGCACCGATACGAGCATCCAACCGCTCGCCCTGCGCACCGATACGAGCATCCAGCGCACCAATACGAGCATCCAACCGCTCGCTCTGCGCACCGATACGATTGTCGATCTGGCGATCCAGAAACCCGCCGACGGCCAGCAGCACGACAAGGACCGGCCCGTGTTCCTTGATCCAGCTCCAGAAGGCCAAGTGCCCCTCCCGCTACTTGTTTTCCCTTCCAAGGTAGCCCCGTCCGCCGCAGAGCGCAACGATGCCCCTTCCGGGAACAGAGCTTCCCGGCTTGACATCGGGCTCGATGATCGGTAGGTGAACGCTACGTGGTGATTTGTGCCGACCGGCTTGCGACCACGTGAAACAACCCGCTAAACTGGTCGTGGCCGATCTCCAGGAGAGCCCTGACCCCGGTGGGGCGGGGTTTTTCTTTTCGGAGGATCACGGATGACCGATTCCCCAGCCCGGCGCCCACAGACAGCGCTGGTCCGCGGCGGTCTCGTCCGCTCCGGGCACGAAGAAACCTGCGAAGCGCTCTACATGACTTCGGGCTACGTCTACGGTACCGCGGAGGAGGCCGCCGACGCGTTCGCGGAGGAGCATGCGCGCTACATCTATTCGCGCTACGGCAACCCGACCGTCTCCATGTTCGAGGAACGCCTGCGCCTTCTGGAGGGCGCACAAGCCTGCCGGGCGACGGCGTCGGGCATGGCCGCTGTCTTTGCCGCCCTGGCAGCCTTGCTTCAAGCGGGCGACCGCGCCGTGGCCTCCCGCGCCCTGTTCGGTTCGTGCCACCACATCGTGACGAACATCCTGCCGAAGTTCGGCATCGAGACCCATCTCGTCGACGGCACCGATCTCGATCAGTGGCATGACGCGCTCGAGGGCGGCGCCCGGGCCGTGTTCCTGGAGTCGCCGTCGAACCCGACACTCGAGATCATCGACCTCGCCAGGGTGTGCGCCATCGCTCACGAGGCGGGCGCCCTGGTCATCGTCGACAATGTCTTTGCCTCCCCTCTTCTCCAGAAGCCCCTGGAGTTCGGCGCGGACATCGTCGTCTATTCCGCTACCAAGCACATCGACGGGCAGGGCCGCTGCCTGGGCGGCGCGGTGTTGGGACCGTCAAGGTTTGTCAACGGTCCACTCTTTGCCTTCCTCAAACACACCGGCCCGGCGCTTTCGCCGTTCAACGCCTGGCTGCTGCTGAAGGGCCTGGAGACCCTCGATGTGCGCCTCGGCCGTCACTGCAGGAACGCGAGGGACGTGGCGCTGTGGCTCGAGACCCTTGATGGCGTCCGCCGCACGCTCTATCCGCATCTCGACAGTCACCCTCAGTCCACGCTTGCGCACAGGCAGATGGCCGACGGTGGCAGCATCGTGAGCTTCGAACTCGACGGCGGACGTCCGCGAGCCTTCCGTTTCCTCGACGCACTCGGCCTCATCGACATCTCGAACAACCTGGGCGATTCGAAGAGCCTGATCACCCATCCGGCCACCACGACGCATTCCAGGCTCCCGGAAGCCGACCGGGATCGCCTGGGCATCACGGAGGGCCTCGTCCGTCTCCATGTCGGCCTCGAGGACGTGCGCGACCTCAAGGACGATCTCGCTCAGGCGCTGGCGGCATCGGGCACCGGGCCATCCGGTGGCGCAGACAGTCGCTGACAGCCTGAGGGGTGAATGCAGCAGACGTCACGGGACCGCATGCGGATGATGGGACAACAATCGATTGCAGGAGGTGGTCGTGGTCTGATATGGGCGCGCAGGCGATTGGAGAGGTGGCGCCATGGTCACCCATGAGACCGAAGACCTTGTCGAAGAACTGTCCCGCCTGGCCGATCGCGATCTTGCCGATGCCTCGACCATGCCAGGCGAGGTCTACGCTTCCCCGGAGTTCTTCGCTCTCGAACAGGAGAGGATTTTCGCCAGGGAATGGCACTGTGCCGGACGTGCCGAGAGCATTCCGCAACCCGGTGACTACCTCACCTGGAGGATCGGTGCGCAACCCGTCGCCGTGGTGCGTCAGAAAGACGGTTCGCTGAAGGCGCTCTCCAACGTCTGTCGCCACCGCATGATGAAGCTGCTCTCCGGAAGAGGGCGGTGCCGGCGTATCGTCTGTCCCTACCACGCGTGGACCTACGACCTCGATGGTCGCCTGCTCGAGGCACGCCACATGGACAGCACCCGGGGCTTCGATGCTTCGGCGGTCGCATTGCCCCGGGTGCGCTGCGAGGTCTGGCAGGGATGGATCTACATCACGCTGGATGCCGGCCTTCCGGCACCGGGGAGGAGGCTCTCGGGACTCGAACGCGTGATGGCCGACTACCATGCGGCCGACTATGTCGAGGTCGACAGGCAGGACCATGTCTGGAAGACGAACTGGAAGCTTCTCACGGAGAACTTCATGGAGGGCTACCACCTTCCGGTCACGCATCGCCGCACGGTGGGTGCGTACTTCCCCATCGAAGAGACACGTTTTGGCGATGACGATGAGGCCTTCACCTTCCAGTGGTTCGCCAAGACCTCCGATGCTCCGGTGGGAACGGCCCATTCCCGGAACCGCACACTGCAGGGCAAGGCGCGTTCGACCTCGATTCTGGGGACGGTCTTTCCCTGCCACATGTTCGTCCTTGCCCCCGATCACCTGTGGTACCTGAGCCTGCAGCCCAGGACTCCAGGTGAGATAGACGTGCGCTACGGTCTGGCATTGGCGCCCGAAGTCATGGCTGACCGGGAGGATCTGGACTCCCGGCTTCAGGAGGCAAAGGCCTTCCTCGACGCCACCAACGAGGAAGACCGCGTGGTGGTCGAAACCCTCTGGGAGGGCGTACAGGCGCCGCTCGCCGAACCCGGACCACTGAGCTGGCTGGAAAAGGAAAACCTCGATTTCCTGCGCTACATCCTGAGGATGGTGACGGCCTGAGCACAATCCGCCTTCAAGCGGAGCGGCCTATCTACCACGTGCCCGTGTTCGGCATCGAAACCCAGGGTTCGCAGGGCTCGAGCGCTTCCCCCTTCTGCAACAGTTCGATGGAGATGCCATCGGGCGAACGCACGAATGCCATCCTGCCGTCACGTGGGGGCCGATTGATGGTGACGCGGTGTTCGGCCAGCCGGCTGCACAGTGCATGAATGTCATCCACCTCGTAGGCGAGGTGGCCAAAATTGCGCCCGCCGGTGTATTCCTCGTCGTCCCAGTTCCACGTCAGTTCGAGCTGTGCTTCGGGGTTGTCCTCGGCACCCAGAAAGACCAGCGTGAAGCGTCCGGCGCTGTTCTCATGGCGGTCGATTTCGACGAGTCCGAGCTTGCGGCAATAGAAATCGAGCGACTCTCCGAGATTCCTGACCCGCACCATGGTGTGGAGGTACTTCATGTCCGTTTCTCGCCTGCGTGAGTTTCAGCGTGCTTCCATGTCGACGTAATCGCGCTTCCGGCTGCCTGTGTAGATCTGGCGGGGGCGGCCGATCCGCTGCGACACGTCGACGTGCATCTCGTTCCATTGTGCGATCCAGCCGACGGTCCGGGCGACGGCAAAGACGGCCGTGAAGAGGTGTCTTGGAATGCCCATCGCCTTGAGAATGATCCCGGAATAGAAATCGACATTGGGATAGAGGTTGCGGGAGACGAAGTAGGGATCGTCCAGAGCGATCCTCTCAAGCTCCATGGCAATCCTGAGATGGGGATCGTCACGCACGTCGAGTTCATCGAGGACCTGATGACACGCCTCGCGCATGATCCTGGCACGCGGATCGTAGTTCTTGTAGACGCGGTGCCCGAATCCCATGAGACGGATCGTGTCACCCCGGTCCTTCGCCCGTTCGAGAAACTCCGGGATTCCGTCAAATGTGCCGATCTCCTCCAGCATCTCAAGCACGGCCTCGTTGGCTCCCCCGTGTGCAGGTCCCCAGAGGCTGGCAATGCCGGATGCGACACTGGCAAAGGGATTGGCGCCCGATGAACCGGTCAGGCGAACCGTTGACGTGGAGGCATTCTGCTCATGATCGGCGTGGAGGATGAGGATGAGGTCCATGGCCCGCGCCAGGACCGGGTTGACCGTGTAGTCCTCGCACGGTACGGCAAAAATCATGTGAAGGAAGTTTTCCGCATAACCCAGCTTGTTCATGGGATACATGAAGGGTTGGCCGATGGACCACTTGTAGGCCATGGCCGCAATGGTCGGCATCTTGGCGAGAAGCCTGTAGGCCGAGATCATGCGCTGGCCTTCGCTCGCGACATCGGAGCTCTCCGCGTAGAAGGCCGAAAGCGCACCGACGACACCCACCATCAGGGCCATGGGATGAGCGTCCCTGCGAAAGCCGCGGAACAGAAAGCTCACCTGCTCGTGCAGCATGGTGTGGTGGGTCACATCATGGTTGAACTTCTCGAAGGCCTTGCGTTCCGGCAGGTCGCCGGTCAGGATGAGATAGCAGACCTCGAGGAAGTTGGATTTCTCCGCCAGCTGTTCAATGGGATAGCCGCGATAGAGCAATTGGCCCTCGTCACCGTCGACATAGGTGATGGTGGATTCACAGCTCGCCGTGGCCATGTAGCCGGGATCGTAGGAAAACATGCCGCTCTGGGCATGGAGTGTGCGCACGTCGACCACGTCGGGGCCGATGGTGCCGCGCAGGACAGGCAGCTTTGCGAGGCGCTCTCCGGTTCCCGGGTCGACGAGGTAGACGAAGCCATCCCGGGTCGGTCCGGGCAGGACAGGTGTTGCAAAACCCGACATCTCGTTCTTCCCCTGTGTTCGAGCGCCTGCTCCCCGTCACGCAACCCGTTGACATGTCCATCAAGGACGCCCCTTCTAGCAAGCGGCGGACCGGTCCGTCAAGCATGCATATCAGTTCCGCGAAGGATCTGCAGGAGATAATGCATGTTATTGCGATGATTACTGCAACAACGTACCGCGGTGGATCAGGACTGGACGGTCTGCGTGATGTCCTTGATCCTGGCCAGGCACTCGTCGCGGCCGAGAAGTGCCAGGACATCGAAGATGGGTGGCGACACGGTGCTGCCGGTCAGGGCTGCCCTGAGCGGTTGGGCTACCTTGCCGAGTGACATCGTGCCCTCCTCGCTGAACGCACGCACACACGATTCAAGGGATGTCACGTCCCATGCCTCGAGGCGATCGAAGCGTTCTGCCAGGGCAGAGAGGCGCGTGACGGCTTCACCAACGAGGACCTTCGCGGCGCTGGGCTCGATGCCAAGAGGCCGATGCCGGAAGAGAAAAAGGGAGTTCTGCGCCAGTTCAACCAGGGTTTTCGATCTCTCCTTGAGTATCGGCATGGCCCTGAGCAGCAAGGCGGCCTCTTCGTCATCGATGGACCGCTCCAACCGGCTGACGACATGTCTGGCAGCAAGGCGCGCGAGCGTCGCATCGTCGGTGTTCCTGACGTAGTGCCGGTTGAGAGTGGAGAGCCTCTCCGGATCGAAGCGCGCCGGGGATTTGCCGATCGCCGGTAGATCGAACCAGAGAATCGCGTTCTCCCTCGCAATCACTTCCTCATCACCATGGCTCCAGCCAAGACGCAGAAGATGGTTGACGAGGGCGTCAGCGAGATATCCTTCTTCGCGGTAATGTTCGACGCCGGTGGCGCCATGGCGTTTCGACAGCGGCGTTCCATCGGCCCCGTGAATGAGGGGGACATGGGCAAATCCCGGCGCCGTCCAACCGAGGGCCTGGTAGACCTGGCTCTGGCGCGCCGCGTTGACGAGATGCTCGTCGCCACGAATCACGTGGGTGACACCCATGTCGTGATCGTCGACGACAACGGACAGCATGTATGTCGGGGTGCCGTCGGCGCGCAGGAGAACCATGTCGTCGAGTTCGGCGTTGGCAATGGCCACGTCGCCCTGCACGTGATCGTTGATGATCGTGTGCCCCTCGCGCGGGGCCTTCAGGCGCACCGCGGGAGCGACGCCATGAGGGGCATCGCCAGCATCCCTGTCACGCCAGGTACCATCGTAACGCCAGACGCGTCCTTCATCCCTTGCGCGTCTCCTGGAGCACTGCAATTCCTCACTCGTCATGTAGCATCGATAGGCGTGGCCGGAATCAAGCAGGGTGCGGGCAACCTCCCGGTGACGGGGGGAACGCTCGAACTGGAAGACGGGTTCTCCATCCCAGTCGATTCCAAGCCAGCCGAGAGCATCGAAGATGGCCTCGATCGACTCCTGCGTTGATCGCCTGCGATCCGTGTCCTCGATGCGCAATCGGAATGTGCCGTGCCAGTGGCGGGCGTAGAGCCAGTTGAACAATGCCGTGCGGGCGCCGCCTATGTGCAGCGTCCCCGTTGGAGACGGGGCAAATCGTGTCACGATGTTCAAGGAAGGCATCAGTAGCGGCGCAACAAGCCCACCAGTCGGCCCTGGATCCGGACCCGATCCGACTCATAGTGATGGGTGCGGTATGCCGGATTGGACGCCTCGAGCGCGGTTGTCCTGCCGCATCGGCGCAGCCGCTTGAGTGTCGCTTCGGCCTCATCGATCAGGGCGACGACGATGGTGCCGTTCTCTGCTGTCTCGACGTACTCGATGATGACCGTATCACCGTCAAGGATACCGGCGCCGGTCATGGAATCACCCTCGATTTCCAGGGCGTAGCACTTTGCGGCACCGACCATGCCAAGTGGAATCTCGACATTCCCGGTCGGATCACGCAATGCCTCGATGGGCGTGCCGGCCGCGATCCTGCCGTGCAGCGGCAACATCACGGTGTTGTCGTTGGACGCTGCAGGGGAGTCGTCGAACACGGTTGTCAGGTTTCCGGGCATGGCCCGCCGGTCGTGTGGTCCAGGCGGCATCTTCAGGACCTCGAGCGCCCGGGCGCGATAGGGCAGACGCCGCAGGAACCGGCGCTCTTCCAGGGCCTTGATCATGCGGTGGATTCCAGATTTCGACCTGATCCCCACCGCGTCCTTCATTTCCTCGAAGGAGGGCGAGATCCCGTCGCTGGTCAGACGGTGGTTGATGTAGAGCAACAGTTCCTGCTGTTTGGGTGTCAGCATGACGGGATCGCCTGGAGCGGGAAGGTTGTTGCCATATGTTCTATGAAGGTTCGCCTTATGTGTCAAGTCTCAGGACGGTCACGTGTCCACCCGCCGCGACAGCGGGAGCGTGGGGGGCCCGGATGATGAAGCAGGATGCCGAGGCGAGAACCGCCACCATGGAACTGTCCTGTCTGTCGAATGCCGTCACTTCGAGCCGGCCGGACGCACCGCGCACCTGGGTTGCCCTCAGGTAGTCCTGCCGTTCGTCGTTGGCCGCCAGATCGGTCGTGGTGATCGCCGTTTCCTCACCTGTGTCGCTGTCGACGCGGCCGAGCATGACGTGCATGGCCGGGCGCAGGAACAGATGTCCGCACACCAGGGTGGAAACGGGATTGCCGGGAAGTCCGAGAACGGGCATGGAATTCAGGAGGCCGAAAGCCAACGGCTTGCCCGGGCGCATGGCGACCTTCCAGAAATCAAGATCCATGCCCTGTTCATCCATGACCCTGCGGACCAGATCGTGCTCGCCCACGGACATGCCGCCGGTCACGACAAGAATGTCGCTTCCGGCTGCGCGGCGAAGGCAGTCCAGGATGGATTGCCTGTTGTCGCGAGCGATACCGAGGTTGATCGCTTCGCCGCCTGCCTGGGTGACGAGCGCTCCGAGAACCAGGGAATTCGAACTGACGACCTGATCGGAACGCGGCACATCTCCCGGCCGCACCAGCTCGTCTCCGGTGCCCATGATGGCAATTCTCGGTCGCCTTGCGACCTGGACCCAGGAGGCGTTCATCGAAGCGATCAGGCCAATCTCGCGTGGTCCCAGGAGACGTCCGGCCAGGCCCGCGGCATCTCCTTCGGCAAAGTCGAGGCCACGCTGACGCACGAACCGTCCTTCAGGGACCGACTCCCGGACGGTCACCCTTGAGCCATCCCGGACTGCGTTCTCCTGGATCACCACACTGTCGGCCCCGCCCGGCAGCACGCCGCCGGTGAAGATCCGCACCGCCTCGCCGGGTCCGATGCTTCCGGACAGGGCATGGCCGGCCGCCGCCTCGCCAACGATGTCGAGGGTGGTCGGGGCGGCGGCGGTGTCGACGGCCCGTACCGCATAGCCATCCATGGACGATACGGCGGCCGAAGGCTTGGTGACCTTGGAAACGACATCGACAGCCAGAACCCGGCCGGCGGCCTGTGACAGCGCCACTTCCTCGAAGGGGAGCCTCGCCAGGTGTCTTCGAATGCGCGCTCCGGCTTCGTCAACGCGGATCATGGTGCCAGGCGCCGGAACGTCCGCCCGACTTCTCGATGAGGTGCACTCCCTCGATCACCATGTGTCGGTCAACGGCCTTCAGCATGTCATAGATTGTCAATGCCGCCGCCGAAACAGCTGTGAGGGCTTCCATCTCCACACCGGTCCTGCCCGTCACCCTGCAGGTAGCCATGATCGTGATGGCGGACTGCAGCGCATCGGGTTCGACCACAACGCTTGCCGATGTCAACCCCAGGGGATGGCACAGCGGAATGATCTCCGATGTCCTCTTGGCCGCCATGATGCCAGCGATTCGGGCCACGGTGAGCACGTCCCCCTTGGGAACGTCGCCGGCGACGACAAGATCGAGCGTGCGCCGGTCCATTGTCACGCGGCCGCGGGCGCTCGCCACCCTCTCGGTCACCTCCTTGGACGAGACATCGACCATGTGCGCCCGTCCTGCGGAATCGAGATGGGTCAGCGAATCGTTCATAGCATGAACTCCTTGCGCCAGGGCCGCCATGCGTGGTTTCTCATGACGGGCCGCCGAGAAGGGCACGCGTGGCGGCCGCGACGTCAGCTTGACGCATGAGGTGTTCGCCGGCCAGGAAACGCCTGATACCCGCGCGCATCATGGTCGCCAGATCTCCGTGAGACCTGAGCCCGCTCTCGCAGACCACCTCCCGGTCCGGCGGCACGAGGGGGCCGAGGGCAAGAGCCGTGTTGAGATCCACACGCAGCGTCCTGAGATTGCGGTTGTTGATGCCGACAAGCCTGACCTCGAGCGCGAGGGCCCGTTCCAGTTCACCACGATCGTGAACTTCGACAAGCACGTCGAGACCATGGTCCCTGGCTGCCGCCACGAGTTCCGCAGCGAGCGCATCGTCGACGGCGGCAAGGATGACGAGGATGCAATCGGCGCCGATGGCTCTCGATTCGACCACCTGGTAGGGATCAATCATGAAGTCCTTGCGCAGGCAGGGCAGGCCGCTGGAGTCACGGGCAGCAGCAAGATCGTCATCGCATCCATCAAACCACGGTGCGTCGGTCAGAACGGAAAGACAGGCGACTCCGGCGGACCTGTAGGCCTCGGCAATGGCCCGGGCGTCGAAGTCATCGCGAATCACCCCGGCACTGGGCGACGCTTTCTTGATTTCGGCGATGAGTCCGATCCCGTCGGCGGCTCGCGAAGCCAGTGCCGCGGCGAACCCCGCCGGTGGAGCCAGGGTGCGGATCGTCTCCTCGAGATCCGCGAGCGGACGGCGCGCCTTGCGGCGTGCGACATGGTCGCGCTTGTCACGACAGATGCGTTCGAGAACATCCGACATGGTTGTCAGGCATTTCCCCCGGTAATCGCCACCAGACGATCAAGCATCTGCCGGGCGTCGCGGCTGTCGATCGACGCGCGTGCCAGCGCCACTCCCTGCGGCAGCGAGGAGGCCCGTTTCGCAACACACAGCGCGGCAGCGGCGTTGAACAGCACGGTGTCGCGGAATGCGCCATGCCTGCCTTCGAGAAGACCGGCGAGAGCTGCAGCGTTCTCTTCGGGGGAGCCGCCGGCGATGGCATGAAACGGGGCCGCTTCCAGGCCCGCATCGGCCGCGCTTACCCGTGTCGTGCGGATCGTCCCGTTGTCCAGGATCACCACGTGATTGTCCGACGTGAGGGTCAGTTCGTCGCACCCATCGGCGCTGTGGACCACCCAGGCGCTCCTGGCCCCGAGTTCCCGCAGCACGCGTGCAAAGGGCTCTGCCCATGCCTCTGCCGCCACGCCCACGAGGTAGAGACCGACACGGGCCGGATTGGCCAGGGGCCCGAGGAGATTGAAGATGGTGCGCACGGCAAGTTCCTGGCGGGTCGGCATGACGTGACGCATGGCGCCGTGATGACGCGGCGCCAGCATGAAGCCGATGCCTGCGTCATCAATGGCGCGCTGCACCGTCTCATGATCGGCCGTGAGGTCGACACCGAGCGCCGAAAGAACGTCCGCCGCGCCCGAGCGCGACGATGTCGCCCGATTCCCGTGCTTTGCCACAGTCACGCCGCAAGCGGCGACCACGAACGCCGTGGCCGTCGAAATGTTGAGTGTTCCCTTGCCGTCGCCTCCGGTTCCGACAATGTCCATCGCGCCATCGGGCGCCGTCATGCCGACCATTCGCGAGCGCAGGGACCGCGCTCCTCCCGTCAGTTCGGCGACGGTCTCGCCGCGGACCGCGAGTGCCATGAGGAAACCGCCCATCTGTGCCGGCGAGGCATCGCCGGACATGATCACATCGAAGGCCCGGCAGGCCTCGTCCGCGTCAAGGGTCGCGCCTGCGGAGACTCGCGCGATCCACGGCTTCAGGTCTCGGAACGTGTCCGTCACGTCTGTTCACCCGTCTCGAGCATGTCGACAAAGTTCCCGAGAATGCGATGGCCATGTTCCGATTCGATGCTCTCGGGGTGGAATTGGACGCCGTGAATGGGCAGTTCCCGATGGCGCACGCCCATGATGATTCCATCGTCCGTCCGGGAGTTGACCTCGAGGCATTCCGGGACACTTCCCGGACAGAGCGTCAGCGAATGGTAGCGCGTTGCCCGAAGCGGCGAGGGAATGGCGTGGAACACGCCGTTGCCGTCGTGTCGGATGAGCGAAAGCTTGCCATGCATGGGATGGGGCGCGCGGCCGATGGCGCCGCCAAAGGCCTGACCAATCGCCTGGTGGCCAAGGCAGACTCCAAGGAGGGGCAGGGACTCGCAGGCCGAGCGCCTCACCAGCTCGAGACAGATGCCCGCCCGGTCGGGATCACACGGCCCGGGAGAAATGACGATGCCGCGCGGCCGCCCGGCCATGATCTCGTCAACGCTGACCGCGTCGTTGCGATGGACTTCGCACGCGGCGCCCAGCTCTCCCAGGAAGTGCAGCAGGTTGTAGGTAAAGCTGTCGTAGTTGTCGATCAGTACAAGCATCATCAGCCTTTCACCGCCGGGTTCACCGGATCATGGCGAACCATGCGTCAGGCCTGCCCGGGGTTGAAGCCCCGGGTCTGGCTGGCGAACGCCACCGCTTCCTCGGCCGCCTTCAGGAGCGCCCGCGCCTTGTTGCGGCATTCCACGTGCTCGGCCTCGGGCTCGCTGTCCGCGACGATGCCGGCGCCAGCCTGGACATGAAGGACACTGTCTCGGATGATGGCCGTGCGCAGCGCGATACAGGTGTCCATGGCGCCGTTTGCGGAGAAGTAGCCAATGGCTCCGGCGTAGACGCCCCGGCGGTCCGTCTCGAGTTCGTCGATGATTTCCATGGCGCGCACCTTGGGAGCACCGCTTACCGTACCGGCCGGAAATCCAGCGACCAGGGCATCGATGGCATCGCATCCATCCTTCATCTCGCCTTCGATGGTGGAACTGATGTGCATGACGTGGCTGTAGCGTTCGATCTTGAAGCTCTCGGTCACCTGGACACTGCCAATCCTGGCAACGCGGCCGACATCGTTGCGGCCGAGATCGAGCAGCATCAGGTGTTCTGCACGTTCCTTGGCGTCCGCCAGCAGCTCGTTGCCGAGTTGTTGGTCCTCGGCTGCATCATCTCCCCGCCGACGGGTCCCGGCGAGCGGGCGGATGGTCACGCGACGGTCTCTCACCCGCACGAGTATCTCCGGACTCGATCCGACGACCGCAAAGCCGTCGAAATTGAGATAGAAGAGAAATGGTGAAGGATTGACCCGTCTCAGCGCCCGATAATAGGCAAGGGGAGGAAGGGTGAAGGGCAGGTCAAAGCGCTGGGACAGCACGACCTGGAAGGCATCGCCCGCATGGATGTAGTCCTTGGCCTTTTCCACCATCTCCAGAAAACGTTCGTGAGCCGTATTGGAAACCGCCGTCGAGCAAGCGTCATCGCCGATGGTGTAGGCGCTGGCAGGGAGCGGACGATCGAAGTCCGCCACGACATCGGACAGTCGTTCACAGGCTCTCGCATAGGCAGCGCGAGCGGGAATGTCTGCTGTCGGCCAGACGGGCGTGACGATGGTGACTTCGTCCGCCACGTTGTCGAAGATGGCCATGATTGTCGGACGGACGAGCAGACCGTCGGGTACATCGAGAACCCTCGCCGCCATGGTTGGCAGGCGCTCCATGAGGCGTACCATCTCGTACCCGACATAGCCCACCAGCGCTGACGCCATGGGTGGGAGGGTCTCCGGCAACGGGATTGCGCACTCCCTGACAAGCCGCTTCAGGGACTCGATAGCGCCCACATCGTCCTCGACGAAGGCATCCGGTTCATGGCGCGCACTGCGGTTGATTTCCGCCCGGTTGCCAAGGCATCGCCAGACGAGATCAGGGCGCATGCCGATGATCGAGTACCGCCCTCTCGATTCACCTCCCTCGACGGACTCCAGCAGGAAGGTGTTGGTCTGCGACCCGGCAATCCTGAGCATCGCCGAGACGGGAGTCTCGAGATCGGCCACGAGTCGTGTCCACACGACCTGGGGTGCGGCGTTTCGATAGTGTTCCTCGAACAGCGGATAGTCGGGATTGTACCCTGTCATCTCAGAATGACTGATCGATCATCTCGTGATTGATGCTGATCGCCATGTCATCGCGAAGGCTGGCGACCAGTCCTGCACTGATATCGCGAACGACGCCCTGTCGGAGCCTTTCACCGACCGCCGACGCAACCTCGGGAGAGTGGTCCGCATCGATGATGTCGACAAGGCGGGCCACCACCTGATGACGGCCATCGTCGGAAGTCCGCACCACCGTGTCGCCTGGACGCGCGACGAAGAGGGCCTCCACCGTCGCGAACGAGAGGTTCGCGACCGGCGGCATGGAGTGACGCATGAAGGGCTCGGTCACTTCGAAGGTGACATCGGCAAGGCCGAAGACATCGCCGAGGTCACCCGCCGAACCGGCGGCGCCGGCAAGACGTTCGGCTTCACGTGACGCCAGTTCCGCCTGGCGTTCAGCTTGCCAGTCGCCGAGCACCTCGTTCCGCACCTCGTCGAGGTCGCGCGAACGGGCCGGCACGATTTCCGTGACCTCGAGGACCAGCAGGCCGCCGTCGTCGGTCTCCAGCACCGTCGAGACAAGATCGAGGTGGGCAAGAAAGACCTCCTCCAGGAACTCGGGAGTTTCAGGGATGATCTGAAGGGCACCGGCATTCTCGGTCAGACCGCTCGACGACACCCTTTCGATTGTCTTCAGTTCGAGATCCAGGGTCGACGCCATCTCGTCGGGGGAGGCGCCGGTCGCAACGAGATCATCGAGACTGTCAGCGAGATCGAAGAGGGCATAACGTGCCTGCGCGAGAGCCAATTCGCCGCGAATGATGTCATGTGCCTCTTCCAGCGGCGTCACGACCTGATCTTCAACCACGTCGATGCTGTAGATCAGCCAGCCGCCCAGGGGAGATTCAACGGGGCCGGCCATGCCGCCTTCAACGGCGTCGAACACCGGGTCCGCAAGTTCAGCAAGGAGATCCTTGCGCTGCAGCCATCGTGCCTCGCCGTCCCCGGACACGACCTCGTCAAAGGGCAAGGCGAGCGCTTCCTCAGCCTCGTCGCGTGTAGCGAACCGGGCCTGCCGGACCAGGCGGCGTTGCGGCACGGTCCACCGGTCAGGCGCAGCGTCATAGGCCGCCGCGATCTCTGCGGGCGCGATCTCGATTGTCCCGGCAATATCCTCGGGGTAGATCAGCAGATAGGATGCCGAGCGGTATTCCGGCGCATCGTAGGCTTCGCTCCGGTCGGCAAACCACGCCGCAAGCTCTCCTGCCCCAGGCTCGGGCCGGGCAACCAGGGCGTCGTTGGGAATGACCGCCAGTTCCGCTGTTCTCTGCTCGTGACGGAACTGGGTGATTCGGCGGACCAGTCCATCGGGCAGGGAGGGCAGGGCGCCCAGGCTGGCGATGAGCTGGTTGCGGGCAATGCCGCGAGCGAGACCGGCGAGATAGGTTTCCTCTGTCAGTCCGTTCATCGACAGAATGCCGGCAAAGACACCGGCGTCGAAGTTGCCGGCCACGTCGTGAAACATCTCGTTGTTGACGATTGCCGCCCTCAGGGTATCGTCACTCGTCGCAACGCCGAACGTCTGTGCCGCCTGGTCGAGCATCGTGTCCTGCACAAGCTGTTCGAGAGCCAGCCTGGCCTGCTGGCGTGCCGGGTCGGTGCCAGGGTCGATCCGGATGCCGCTCGACTGCAGGGAGCGGATGCGACTGCGGTAGGCGACCTGCAGGTCGCGAACGTCGATGGCCGCGTCGCCGACCTCGGCAACCCTGGTCTCTCCGCGGCTGACGAAGATATCGCCGACACCCCAGCCGACGAAACTGAAGGCGACGACGCACAGTATCACCTTGGCGGGCCACGACGAGGCACCTTCACGCAGTCTTGTCAGCATGGAGAGATCACGGATTGCAACGGTTCATTCTAGGTTGACCGGCACGCCCGGACAACCGTTGTTGTCTGACATGATTCACGATCTCGCTACGGCGCGTCGTTCCCGGAAATCACCGAAGCGGTTGCTCTCCACAGCGCATTGCCGCGCGATGATGGCGTTGGTTCCTTCGATGGTCCATCGCATGCCGGTCTGCTCGCCCCCTCTCGATTACACCGCTGGGCGATACACAAGCCCATCGCGCGGAATTTCGGGCAGGTCATGCGCGGTTGCGGGAGAAACACCGGGCGTTCTTCCGAGCCGCCTCAGAGCCTGTTCCCGAAGTCGCTGGCCCCGGGCCATGGTCAGACGTCCTGACCTCGTGAGCTGACTTGATCATTTCGTCTCCATTTTTCCCAGCACAATGAAAGATTTGGAACCCCATGCCAGGGCGACCGCCCGCGTCCCGCAGGCCCAACATCCTTCGTCATATAAGGCCGAACATCACGCCCCGACGTCGGACAACACGCCTCCTCGCGCGTCCGTCAACAACACCTCCTTCACACTTTCTGCATGTCGACACCGGGGAGGCGCGGCCTTCGTCCAAACCCGCTTAGTGACGGCGCTTCGGCCGTCACTAACCAGAATCTTGTCCGGTGTTGTGCGTGACAGCACAGTCGCGTTGCGGTCCAATACACTATGATGCCGATTATGGGATAATCCCGGCCCTGAACACGCTCGCGATGCGCCCGCCTGAAGCCGTCCTGATCGGAACCGCTTGCTTCTCCCTTGCCAAGGTAGACGGACCGATCGTCTCCTTCTCGAACTTGGAGCCCCTCGACTGCCAGACAACGTACGCAAACTCCGCCCAGAAGCATCACTCTGATTTGAAACATCGAAGCCGAGGTCAGGACGCCTGATGGTAGTCCGGTCAGGTGTGTAATCCACAACTGAAGGGTATCATGGCCTGCAAGCGTTGGTTGACGCGGTGATTGCGGCGATGACAGCACTGAGCGAATGCAGGCGAGTCCCGGGGCAATTCGTGGTTGTCACTGTCATCCTCATCATCGTCACCCTTGATCGAACGCTTACCATGGCCTGGACTGGGGCCACCCAGGCGAAGTACGGGCGCAGCGACGACTTCCGGCAAGACGATCCGAGCGACGAGGAGTGAGCACTCATCGAGCCTCTGACCTCGGCGCAGGCCCGGATGGTCGGCCCCGCACGACGGACCCCCGCCGGGTGTTCGATGGAATCCAGTTCATGCTGGCATCGGGTGCCAGTGGCGCCTGATACCGTCTGATGATCCACCGTTTTCCCCGGTTCAGAGCTGTTTCCATGCCTGGTGGCGCAGCGGTGTTCTCGAGCGTATGCCGGATGTGTTGCGCATGTCCCGGCAGCCACGCTCGGCCTCCGGGGGCAAGCTCCGCATCGCCGCCGACGCCGTCTGACCGTACCGTCTCCGATGCGGCATCCGGCCGTCCGCCCTGCTGCGCAGCCATCCGGACTTGTCCGCGAGAGGTCAGCCATCGCCAGGCACCCCATGCGGGAAAGCTCAACGCCGTCGCGTGGAGAATGATGGCCACGGGGCCGAACAGCTCGGCGAAGACCGGCGCCCATCACGGCCAGCGCGCCGAGCGCAGGCTGACACCGCCGGATTGGCGTTTGCGTTACTTGTTGCCTTTGCGGCGTTCATGAGCCATGTTCATCCAGACGAAGGAGGCGCCGAAATGGAACCGAAGACAGCGACGGCGTACGGCATTCCGAGCGAACGCGATGCGACGCTCGCCGGGCGGGCGTGCCGGGCGCTGGAGGCCCTGACCGACGGGACGCAGCCGGTATCGGCGCGCTTCGCAGACCGGACCGTCGATCTCCCGGCGCCTGCGGTGCGCCTGCTCCGGGAGGTTCTCGACCGGATGGCCGACGGCAAGGGCGTTGCGCTCACGCCGCTCCACGCCGAGCTGACCACGCGGCAGGCGGCCGAGCTCCTGCAGGTGTCGCGGACGCATCTGGTCCAGCTTCTCGATGAGGGGCGGATACCCTGCCGCAAGGTCGGCTCCCACCGCCGCGTTCGCGCCGAGGACATTCTCGCCTGGCGGCGCGAGACGGAAATCCGCCGCCGCGAGGCGCTCGACGGGATGACCGCGCGCGACCAGGAACTCGGCCTGCAATAGGCGATGATCCGCCCGACGGCGCTGCTCGACGCCAATGTCCTCTATCCGGCCGGTCTTCGCGACCTGCTGTTGCGTCTTGCCGACCGCTACCTCTATGCGCCGCTCTGGAGCGCCGACATCCACGCGGAATGGATGCGCAGCCTTCTGGTCGATCGGCCCGATATCGACCCAGCCGTGTTGGAGCGGACCCGCGCGGTCATGGACGGCCATTTCCCCGATGCCGTCGTGACGGGATACGGAGCCATTGCCGCCCTCGACCTGCCGGACCCCGGCGACCGCCATGTGTTGGCAGCGGCGATCCAGGGACGCACGGACACGATCGTGACCCGCAATCTTCGGGACTTTCCCGCCGACCGTCTGGCGCCCCACAAGATTGCGGCGCACCATCCAGACGCCTTCATCGCCGGGCTGTTCGATGCCGACCCCGGAACCGTGCTCGAAGCGGTGCACGGTCACCCGGCGGCGCTGCGCAATCCGCCCCGGTCGGCGGGCGACTACTTGGCTGCCCTCGAACGCCTCGGCCTGTCCGGCACGGTATCCCTGCTGCGCTCGCACGAAACGGCGATCTGAGCGGCTCGACCATCCGTATCGCCGACGCCCGTCCTGCTGCGCAGCCGGCCCTGTGCCGTTCGGCGGCCCATGGGGACTCGCACATGGCGGCCATGCTCTGCTGCCGGCCCGCCGTCGTGTGTCATCAACCGCGCCGCGCGAGCCATGGCCAGGCGATCCGGACCAGCAGGCCGCCACCGCCACCGGTCCGAGCAGGCCCGCGAACAGCGTCGCCGGAATCGCCGGAATCGTCGCGGCACCAAGCCCGATACCGGGCGCCCAGGCTCCACAGGCGCCGGCAGCCGAGCGCCCCGGATCGGGGTCCGGGGCAGGCAGCGGCAGGCCGCAGGGCGCGAGGAAGGCGAGCAATGCCGCCGACGTCAGCAGCTCTCCCCCGGTTCGCGAACGCGTCGGCCGAAGCCCCGAACCGGACCGCCGCCTGCGCCACCGTCCCGTCGGCAGCCGGAGAATCGCCAGCGGTCAGAACCCGTGCCGCACCATCGATCCCCGTCCGTCCATGCCGCGATCGATGCCCCGGGCAGCGCCGCAGTGCAAGCGAGGCCGATCCGTTCGCGCCGCACAGGTGGAGAAAGGCAGTCCGGGAGCGAAGCCGTTGACCGGGAGGGCGTCGCGGCCGTCGCAACCGGGGAGATCGGACCACGACGACATTGACCTGTGCGGGGATCGGGCGCGAGGCGACGCCGACGGCCGTGCTGGTGGACATGATGGTGATGGCGGGGCGGCTGGCGCGGACCGGGTGGCGCCTTTCCGGCGGCAGCGCGGACGGGGCCGATGCGGCGTTTGCGGTGGGGGGCGTCGAGGGAGCCAACGCCTTCATCGCACGGCAATGCGCCGGGGAGAGCAGTCGCTTCGACGATGTCCGGAAACGGCGCGTCGTGGCAGGACCGCGAGTCTCACATATGCGACGCACCCCTGTCCGGCATGGAGGTGCGAACAGCGTGGCGACCTTGTACCGGGACCGGCATCGCTCTATTGATGGAACACACCACGGAGGGTGCCATGCGCTCACTGATTGCAGGCAACTGGAAGATGCACGGCACCGTGGCCTGGGCAGGTGATCAGGCCCGCCGGCTTGCCGAAAACTCGAGAAACGGCCTGCCATGCGATGTCCTCGTATGCCCTCCGGTGACACTGCTCGGCATGCTGGCTGGACCGCTGCGCGATGCCGGCATCCTCCTGGGCGCCCAGGACTGCCATCACGAGACACATGGCGCGTTCACTGGCGATGTCGCTGCCACCATGCTGGCGGATCTCGGGTGCAGCCATGTGCTGGTGGGGCATTCGGAACGTCGGACGTGTCACCGGGAGAGCAGCCACGATGTCAGGAAGAAGGCCATGGCCGCCCACCAGGCCGGTCTTGTCGCCATCATCTGCATTGGAGAGAACCGGAACGAACGGCGTGAGGGAAGGGCCCTTGACACGGTGGCGGACCAGCTGGCCCGTTCGCTGCCGGCCGGCGCCACGGCAGCCAACACCGTCATCGCCTGGGAGCCTGTGTGGGCCATCGGAACCGGCGACACCGCACAGGCGGCAGACGTGCTCGCGATGCACCGGTTTCTCAAACAGCAATCCATAACTCTGGTGGACGAAGGCGTGCGGCTTCTCTACGGCGGCTCCGTCAATCCATCGAATTCTCGCGAACTTCTCGACATCGAACAGGTGGATGGCCTGCTCATCGGCGGAGCCAGTCTCGACCCCGACGGGTTCTGGCAGATCGCCACCGACGGCGCACCGACCTGAAGCGTTTGGCACGGCCGGGGGCGCTGTGCTACATCGGCGGCGCATTGAACATGTGCGAGGCCTGCCGTGCAGACCATCCTTCTCATTCTGCATGTACTCTTCGCCCTGGCCATTGTCGGACTCGTCCTGTTGCAGAGGGGTGAGGGCGGCGGCCTCGGCATGGGCGGAGGCGGCAACATGCAGGGACTGATGTCCACACGCGGCACGGCAAGCATGATGACGCGCGCCACGGCAGTTGTTGCCGCGCTCTTCTTCGTCTCCAGCCTGACACTCAGCATCCTGGTGTCGGACCGTGGCGAGAGTGTCTCGATTGTCGACGACATCGAGACACAGGCGCCGGCCGAGTCCATCCCCGTCGTACCGACCTCGGAGTGACGCCTGAAGGCACAGGCGAGCAGTTTTTCCACAGCAGGCGCGGCCCCGACAGTGTGTCAGCCAGGGCCGTGTGCTATCCTGGGCATCCATGACACGATACATATTCGTGACCGGTGGCGTGGTGTCCTCCCTCGGCAAGGGATTGACGACAGCCGCGCTGGGCGCCCTTCTGCAGTCGCGAGGCTACTCGGTCCGCCTGCGCAAGTTCGATCCCTACCTCAACGTTGATCCGGGGACCATGAATCCGTATCAGCACGGTGAGGTGTTCGTGACCGACGACGGCGCCGAAACAGACCTCGACCTTGGACACTATGAACGCTTCACAGGTGTGCCGGCACGCCGCTCGGACACCGTGACAAGCGGACGGGTCTACTCGGACGTGCTGACCCGAGAACGGCGTGGTGACTATCTGGGCGGCACCGTCCAGGTCATTCCCCACGTCACCGACGTCATCAAGGAGTACATTCGGGCGGATACCGGTCATGCCGACTTTGTCCTGTGCGAGGTCGGTGGCACGGTCGGGGATATCGAGGGTCTTCCATTCCTGGAGGCCATGCGCCAGATGGTGCAGGAACTTCCCAGGTACCATTCGATCCTCATTCACCACACCCTGGTGCCCTACCTGAAGGCCTCCGGGGAGCTCAAGACCAAGCCGACGCAGCATTCCGTCAAGGAACTGAGGTCGATCGGCCTGCAGCCGGACATCCTGGTGTGCCGATGCGAACGCCGGATCCCGGAAGGAGAACGCAGCAAGATTGCGCTCTTCTGCAACGTCCGGGACTCGGCGGTCATCACGGCACTTGATGTCGACACCATCTACCAGGTGCCCGTTTCCTATCACGAGGCGGGACTGGACCGCGAAGTGCTGAAGGCGTTCGCCATGGGCGATGAACGCGCGCCCGATCTCGAGTCATGGCGCCATGTGGTGACGGGTATCCGCAGCCCGGAGGATGAGGTCACCATCGCTGTTGTCGGCAAGTACACCGGCCTGGCCGACGCCTACAAGTCGCTCAACGAGGCCCTGGTCCACGGCGGCATCGCCAACCGGGTCAGGGTCAATCTGCGCTGGATCGATTCCGAAGTGTTCGAGCGCGAGGATGTGGTGGCCCATCTTGATTCGGTCGATGGCATCCTGGTGCCCGGGGGATTCGGCTCGCGTGGCACCCATGGCAAGATCGCCGCCGTCTCCTTTGCCAGAGAACACCGCATTCCCTATTTCGGAATCTGCTTCGGAATGCAGATGGCGGTCATCGAGGTGTCGCGGAACATGGCCGGAATCGCGGGCGCCTCATCGACGGAGTTCGGTCCGGCGCAGGATCCGGTTGTGGGCCTGCTGACGGAATGGACCGACGGCAACAGGGTCGAGACGCGCACCAGCGTCGGCGACCTTGGCGGCACCATGCGCCTTGGCGCCTTCGACTGCGCCATTGCAGGGGGTACCCGGGTGGCCGACATCTACCGCAGCGATCTCATCAGCGAACGGCACCGGCACCGCTATGAAGTCAACATCCACTACCGTGTCGTCCTGGAACGGCATGGTCTGGTGTTCTCGGGCCTGTCGCCGGATGGTCAACTGCCGGAAATCATCGAACTGGGTGATCACCCATGGTTCGTCGGGGTGCAGTTCCATCCCGAGCTCAAGTCGCGACCCTTCGATCCGCATCCGCTCTTCGCGTCCTTCATCGAGGCCGCCGTGACACAATCGAGACTGGTCTGAACCATGGTGAACGGCCGTCATGTGCGTGCTGGTTCCGTCACGATCGGCAATGATCTTCCCTTCGTCCTGATATCCGGACCCTGCCAGATCGAGAATCGCGATCACGCGTTCTTCGTGGCGGAGCGGCTGTTGACCATGACGACCCGGCGAGGCCTCGGCTTCATCTACAAGAGCTCCTTCGACAAGGCCAACAGGACAAGCCTCGATGGCGCCCGCGGCGCCGGCATGGACGAGGGACTGAGGATCCTGGATGACCTGCGGTCCCGACTGGGTTGCCCGGTCCTCACCGATGTTCACCTGCCCGACCAATGCGAGGCCGTTGCCGGCGCCGTTGATGTGCTGCAGATTCCCGCTTTCCTATGCCGGCAGACGGATCTCCTGGTGGCGGCGGCCAGGACCGGCCGAACAGTCAATGTCAAGAAGGGCCAGTTCCTGGCGCCCTGGGACATGGCCCACGTGGTGAACAAGGTCACGATGTCGGGCAACCCTCATGTCATGGTAACGGAACGCGGTACAAGTTTCGGCTACAACACGCTTGTGTCCGATATGCGCGCCCTTCCACAACTTGCCGAAGGCGGAACGCCGGTGGTGTTCGATGCCACCCACTCGGTCCAGCAGCCCGGAGGCAGGGGCAGCGCCAGCGGCGGCGAGCGGGAGCATGTGCCGCTCCTGGCACGGGCGGCAGTTGCCGTCGGCGTCGCGGCCGTCTTCATGGAGTCCCACGAGGAACCGGAACGGGCGCCTTCCGATGGAGCCACCATGATGGCGCTTGATGACATGCCTGCCCTGCTGGACCGCCTTCAGGCGATCGACTCGCTGGTCAAGGGAAGGGCGCACTGACGGCAAGCCGCCAGGTGCAGTGCGGAACCAGAGGTTGTACAACCTGCCGCGCCGACACCGGCGGAAACGACGAGAGGATGACCATGGCTGCCATCATCGACGTCCGCGGCAGGGAAATCCTTGACAGCCGCGGCAATCCGACAATCGAAGTCGATGTTCTTCTCGAAGACGGCACCAGCGGAGGTGCGGCAGTTCCCTCCGGAGCCTCGACGGGATCCCACGAAGCCGTGGAGATGCGCGATGGTGACCGCGCGCGCTTCCATGGCAGGGGCGTGCTGAAGGCCCTCGACGGAATCAACGGCGAGATCTTCGATGCCGTGCGCGGCATGGACGTACGCTGTCAGCGCGAGATCGATGACTGCCTGGCGTCGCTCGACGGAACCCCGGACAAGGCGCGCCTTGGCGCCAACGCCATTGTGGGCGTCAGCCTTGCCGTGGCCCATGCCGCGGCAAACCGGGCCGGCATGCCCCTGTGGCGCCACGTCGGCGGCCTCGCGGCGCGGCGGCTTCCGGTGCCGCAGATGAACGTCATCAATGGTGGCGCCCATGCGGACAACGCACTCGATTTCCAGGAATTCATGATCCTGCCCGCCGGTTGCAGTTCGTTCCGGGAAGCGGTTCGTGCCGGTGCCGAGATCTTCCATCAGCTGAAGCACACGCTTCAGGCCCGGGGTCATTCAACCAATGTCGGCGACGAGGGGGGATTCGCACCACAGATCGCGGATGCCCGGGAAGCTCTCGACCTCCTGATGGCGGCCATCGACGGGACAGGATACCGTGCGGGTGAGGATGTCTTTCTTGCCCTTGATCCTGCGGCAAGCGAGCTGTGGCGCGACGGACGCTACGTTTTCGGCGCCGACGGCCGCAAGCTCGATTCGATGGCCATGATCGACCTCTACCGAGAGCTCCTGGAATCCTACCCGATCGTCTCCATCGAGGACGGCCTCGCTGAGGATGACTGGGAAGGCTGGCAGGCGTTGACACAGGAACTCGGCGACAGACTCCAGCTGGTGGGTGACGACATCTTCGTGACGAGCAAAGGCCGTCTTGAACGGGGCATCAGGAATGGCGTGGCCAATGCCATCCTCATCAAGGTCAACCAGGTGGGAACGCTGAGCGAAGCCATGGAGACAGTGGCGCATGCCCACGAGAGAGGTTATCGCACCGTGATGTCGCACCGCTCGGGAGAGACAGAAGACACTACCATTGCCGATCTTGCCGTCGGCCTGGGATGCCGGCACATCAAGACCGGCTCGCTCTCCCGCTCCGATCGCACCGCGAAGTACAACAGGTTGTTGAAGGTCGAGGAAGAACTCGACTCCGCAGCCCTCTGGTCCGGGCAACCATGATCGGGAGTGCGGCCATGGACGATCTTGACATGTTCCCCTGTGTTGTGGTCTGTTGACGCCATGCGCGGCCTGCATGAACGCTTCCGCTCCACCTTTCGTTCAGTGCCCTGCCTTCTTGGCATGTTCGCAGTCGTTTACTTTGGTTACCATGCCGTCCAGGGTGAGAACGGCATTCTCGCGACCATGTCGCTGGAACAGCAGATCGAGCGAGCCGAAGCCGAACACGTGCGGCTCACCGCCGTGGAGCAGAGGTTGTTGAACCATGTCATGCTTCTCAACCCACCGAGCATTGACCGGGACATGCTTGATGAACAGGCGCGCCGGACCCTCAATCTGGCGCATCCCCATGAGCTCGTGATCATGAGAAGCGACGATGCCGCCTTCGACTGATCTCCTCCGTTGCCACCGCTCCGTCCTGCCCTGTCAAGGGAGGGCATGATGGACGCCGCACCGGCCGACGACACCGCACTCCTGGTGGATTTCTATCGCACCATGCTGCTCGTGCGCCGTTTCGAGGAAAAGGTCGGCCAGATGTACGGCATGGGACTGATCGGCGGCTTCTGCCATCTCTACATCGGCCAGGAAGCCGTGGTGGTCGGCATGGATGCCGCCATCAGGGCGGACGATGCCGTGATCACCAGCTACCGCTGTCACGCCCATGCCCTGGTGCGTGGCGTCCCGCCCGCGGCCATCATGGCCGAACTGACAGGTCGTGGCACGGGTGTGTCGAAGGGCAAGGGTGGTTCCATGCACATGTTCGACATCGAGCGCGGATTCTATGGCGGCCACGGCATTGTCGGCGCCCAGGTTCCGCTCGGCGCCGGAATTGCCTTCGCCCAGAAGTACCGAAAGCGTGACAACGTCACCCTGGTCTTCTTCGGTGAGGGTGCCGCCAACCAGGGACAGGTCTACGAGACCTTCAACATGGCAAGCTTGTGGAAGTTGCCGGCGATCTTCGTCATCGAGAACAATCAGTATGCCATGGGAACGGCCATCCGCCGCGCCAAGGCGGGAACGGAACTCTGCCATCGCGGTGAAGCCTTCGGTATCCACGGCGTGCAGGTCGACGGCATGGATGTCGTGGCGGTTCATGCAGTCTCCAGGGAACTGGTGGCGCGGGTACGCGGCGGCGAGGGGCCGATGCTGGTCGAGATGCAGACGTATCGCTACCGGGGACACTCGATGTCTGACCCGGTCAAGTACCGGACCAGGGACGAGGTCCAGAAGGTCCGTGAGCGTCAGGATCCCATCGAACAGGTGCGGGTGCGGCTCATCGAGGGCGGGGCCATTGACGACGCGGAGCTGAAAGCCATCGACAGGGACGTCAAGAAGACCGTGGCGGAGGCGGCTGAATACGCTCAGACAAGTCCCGAACCCGACATCGGCGAACTCATGACAGACGTCATGGTCGACACGGCGGGCGGGGGCGCCTGATGGTCGAGATGACGGTGCGTCAGGCTCTGCGCGACGCCATGGCCGAGGAAATGCGACGCGACGAGCGGGTCTTCCTGATCGGCGAGGAGGTCGCCGAGTACCAGGGCGCCTACAAGGTGAGCCAGGGCCTGCTCGAGGAATTCGGCGCCGGCCGGATCATTGACACACCCATCACGGAACACGGCTTCGCCGGTCTGGCCATCGGCGCCGCCATGGCTGGACTGAGACCCATCAACGAGTTCATGACCTTCAACTTCGCCATGCAGGCCATGGACCAGATCATCAACTCGGCGGCCAAGACACTCTACATGTCTGGCGGCAAGGTCGCGTGCCCCATCGTCCTTCGCGGGCCCAACGGCGCCGCGGCGCGGGTGGCTGCCCAGCACTCCCAGGACTTCGCATCGTGGTTTGGCCATGTTCCCGGGCTGAAGGTCATCGCACCATGGTCGGCCACGGATGCCAAGGGGCTCCTGAAGGCCGCTGTACGGGATCCGAACCCGGTGATCTTCCTCGAGAACGAGATTCTCTACGGCGCTTCCTTCGACGTCAGTGACGGTGACGTCGTCCTCGAGATCGGCCAGGCGGCGATCGAACGGCCGGGCCGGGATGTCACCATTGTCGGCTACTCCATCACGGTCAGCCGCGCTCTCGAGGCGGCCGGCATGCTGGCCGAAGAAGGTGTCGAGGCGGAGGTCATCAATCTGCGCACCATCCGTCCCCTTGACGTCGCCACCATCATCGATTCCCTCATCCGCACCAACCGACTCGTCGTGGTGGAGGAGGGATGGTCCTTCGCCGGGATCGGCGCCGAGGTGATCGCTGCCGTGTGTGACGGGGGTTTCGATCATCTCGATGCACCGCCCGCACGGGTATCGGCAGCGGACGCGCCCTTGCCCTATGCTGCCAGTCTGGAGCAGGCGGCACTGCCCCAGGCGGACCAGATCATCCGGGCTGTGCGTGACGTCTGCTATGTCTGATCGCGGCTGAGGGGAGACCGACATGCCGATCACCATCACCATGCCGCAGCTCTCACCCACCATGGAGGTGGGCACGTTGGCGCGCTGGCTGGTCAGCGAGGGAGACAGCGTCGCGTCCGGTGATGTGCTCGCCGAGATCGAGACCGACAAGGCCACCATGGAGGTCGAGGCCATCGATGATGGAACCATCGGCCGCCTCCTGGTTGCCGAGGGAACGGACAATGTTCCGGTGAACCAGGCGATCGCCCTCATCCTGGAGGAGGGCGAGGAAGCTCCCGAGCATGCACCCGACAGCATCGATGCCGCTCCACAGCCCGCCGTTCCAGCATCGGCGGAGGCTGGCTCCCCACCGCAGACTGAGGACACGGAAGGCGGCACCGGCAGCCGGAGAAGGAACGCTAGTCCCCTTGCCCGCAGCATGGCGTCCAGAGCAGGGCTGTCGCTTGATGATGTCACGGGCAGCGGTCCGGGAGGCCGAATCATCAAGCGCGACGTCGAGCAGGCGCTGAGGGCGGAAAAGCCGGCGCCGCTTCAGGTCGCCACAGGCACCTGGGAAGAGATCAGGGTGAGCGGCATGCGCCGCGTCATCGCCGAGCGCCTGCAGGAGGCGAAACAGACCATCCCGCATTTCTACCTTTCGCTCGACTGCGACATCGATCGGCTGCTCGAGGCGCGTCGCGAGATCAATGCCGCGGGGCATCGGGTCTCCGTGAACGACTTCGTCGTCCGAGCGCTTGCACTGGCCCTGAGGGACGTTCCGGACGCCAATGTTCAGTGGGGGGGCGATGTCATCCGGCGATTTGCGCACGTCGACCTCGCCGTGGCCATTGCCGTCGATGGCGGGCTTGTGACCCCGGTCATCCGCGATGCGGCCTCAAGGGGACTCCTGGACATCGCCGCCACCATGCGGGACCTGGTCGATCGCGCCCGTGCCGGAAAACTCATGCCGGAGGAGTATCGGGGCGGGAGCTTCACCCTGTCGAATCTCGGCATGTACGGGGTCAGGGAATTCGATGCCGTGATCAATCCGCCGCAGGCTGGAATTCTGGCCGTCGGTTCAGGCTATGCGCGGCCTGTGGCGAGGGACGGAACGCTGGCCGTGGCAACCCTGATGAGCACGACGCTCTCGGCCGATCACAGGGTCATCGACGGCGCGGTCGGCGCGACCCTGCTGAATGCCTTCAGGAACTTCATCGAATCGCCGCTTTCCCTCATCCTGTAGAGGAACACCTGATGACACAGTCGCGTTACGACATCGTTGTTCTCGGTGGAGGGCCGGGAGGATATGTTGCCGCCATCCGTGCGGCGCAGCTCGGAATGTCGGTCGCTGTGGTCGAGCGTGACCTGCTGGGCGGCGTGTGCCTCAACTGGGGGTGCATTCCGACGAAGGCGCTGCTGCGTTCGGCAGAGGTGATGCGCCTGGCACGTCATGGCGACGCCTTTGGCCTCGATATCGACAGCCCGCGCTTCGACATTGGTGCCGTGGTCGGGCGGAGTCGCAAGGTTGCCGACCGTCTCTCGCGGGGAGTGAGGCACCTGCTTTCCAGGCACGCCGTCGCGGTGATCGAAGGCGAGGGGCGGCTGGCGGGACCAGGACGGGTCCGCGTCGACGAGACCCTGCTCGAGGCCGGTCACGTCATTCTTGCCACGGGTGCGCGCCCCCGTGAACTCGCCGGCGTGAAGGCCGACGAAAGGACCATCTGGACCTATCGCCGGGCCATGATGCCCGAGACCATGCCCGCTTCGGTCGTCGTCATCGGCTCGGGCGCCATCGGCATCGAGTTTGCCAGTTTCTACCGGGATATGGGGGCCGAGGTCACGGTAATCGAGGTGGTCGACCGCATTCTTCCTGCTGAAGATGAGGAGATATCATCCATGGCGCGAAGATCATTCGAGAAACAGGGCATCGACATTCACACGGGAAGTGCGGTGCAGGAGATCACCACATCAAGGGACAGCGCTTCGGTGCGTGTCACGGATGAGGCGGGCGAGGAGCACGTTCTCTCGACCGAACGCGTCATCCTCGCCGTCGGCATCGTCGGCAACACGGAAAACCTCGGTCTCGAGGGCACCGGGATCACCGTCTCGGGAGGCCATGTCGACGTCAACAGCTGGCTTGAAACCGGAGAAGAGGGAGTTCTCGCCATCGGTGATCTTGCCGGTCCGCCCTGGCTTGCCCACAAGGCCAGTCACGAGGGCATCATCGCCGTCGAGAGGATTGCCGGCCTTGACCATGTCGAACCACTCGATGCCGGCAACATTGCGAGCTGCACCTACTGCCATCCGCAGATTGCCAGCGTCGGCCTCACGGAAGCGGCTGCCCGCGCTGCCGGGCATGCCGTCCGCGTCGGGCGCTTTCCATTCCTCGGCAACGGCAAGGCCATTGCCCTGGGCGACGCCGACGGCATGGTCAAGACCGTGTTTGACGCCGACACCGGCGAACTTCTCGGTGCCCACATGATCGGTGCCGAAGTCACGGAACTGATCCATGGATTTGCCATCGCCCGCACGCTCGAAACCACCGAGGCCGAACTCATGGGCACGGTCTTTCCTCATCCGACCCTCTCGGAAACGATGGGCGAATCGGTGCTCCAGGCCTATGGCCGCGCCCTCCACATCTGACGTGTCATGACGAGACTCTCCCGTATCCAGACCGTTCGTGAACGCCACCCGGAAAAGGCTTGGCGGGACCCTGTCGCCGTCCCTCGCAAACCGAAGTGGATCAGAGCACGGGCGCCGGGATCACCGGACTACCACGCGACGCGACAGCTCGTCCGCAAGGCAAGGCTGGCGACAGTGTGCGAGGAGGCCGCCTGTCCCAACATCGGGGAATGCTGGTCGAAACGGCATGTCACGGTCATGATCCTCGGTGATGTCTGCACCCGGGGCTGCACATTCTGCAATGTCACCACGGGCCGGCCCGGTCCGGTCGATGAAGACGAGCCACGGCGTCTGGCGCAGGCCGTCCGCGACCTTGGTCTGAAGCACGTGGTCATCACCTCGGTGGACAGGGACGATCTCGATGACGGTGGGGCAGGACAGTTCACCGCCTGCATCAACGAGATACGCAAGTTGTCTCCGGCCACGACCATCGAGGTCCTGACCCCCGATTTCCTGCGCAAGGAGAGGGCGATCGAACAGGTCGTCGCGGCGCGTCCCGATGTCTTGAACCACAACCTGGAGACCATTCCCAGGCTCTATCGCGAGGTGAGGCCCGGCTCGCGGTACTTTGCCTCTCTCAACCTGCTGTGGCGTGTCAAGGAGATCGATCCGGCGATCTTCACCAAGTCGGGGCTGATGGTGGGACTTGGCGAGACCAGGGACGAGGTCATGCAGGTCATGGACGACATGCGCCAGGCGGATGTCGACTTCCTGACGGTCGGACAGTACCTGCAACCCACGCCACGCCACCATGCCATCGCCCGTTTCTGGACACCCGAGGAGTTCCAGGAACTGGAGACAATCGCCCTTGCCAGGGGGTTTCTCATGGTGAGCGCCAGTCCGCTCACCCGGTCGTCCCATCATGCCGACCGGGACTTTGCCATCATGCAGGCGCGCCGCCATGCCGGGGGCTGAGCGTGGCCCGGCATCGCCAACGGAAACTGCTGCCGTGGACGGCTGAACAACTCTACAGTCTGGTGGCCGATGTCGGTCGCTACCCCGAGTTCCTCCCCTGGTGTGTGGCGGCGCGCGTGACAAGGCGCCATGGCAATGTCTTCTGGGCCGATCTCGTCGTCGGCTTTCGCCTCATCCGGGAGTGCTATACGTCCAGGGTGACCCTGGTGCCCGGCCGCGAAATCCATACGGCTTGCGCCTCGGGCCCGTTCCGCAAGATGGAGGGGAGCTGGCGTTTCGTTCCCCGGGACGGCGGAGGGTGTCTCGTCGACTTCGCGATCGAGTTCGAGTTCGACTCGCGTCTCCTGCAACGGACCATCGGCACCCTCTACCTGGAAGCCTCCCGGCGCCTCGTGCATTCCTTCGAAAACAGGGCCCGCGACCTCTACGGGCCGGTCATCGGGAACGAAGACAGCGTGTCATGAGCATCAGGGCATCGCGTACCGAGGCCATTCTGACGGCGTGACGCCCGATGTCGCCGTAGCGGTGTTTCGTGATCAGGATTTCGCCGCCTGCCGACGCCGCCATGAAGACCAGACCCGCGGGCTTGGCCCGGGAATCGCTGCCCGGGCCGGCAACCCCGGTGATGGAGATCCCGGCGCGGCCCGGATGGCGGTTGCGGATGCCTTCGACCATGGCGCGTGCGATCTCTCCGCTGACCGCGCCATGTGCCTCGATGAGGGTGGCAGGCACCCCGAGAAGGGCGGTCTTGGCAGAACAGGAGTAGGTCACGTATCCGCAATCGACGACGTCGGAGGATCCGACAACGGCCGTCAGCGATCCGGCGAGCAGACCTCCGGTGCAGGACTCTGCCGTGACGACCATCATCCCGCGTTGCCGGCAGGCGTCGAGGACGCGCCCGGCGGCATCGAGGACCGCCGCTTCAAACATCGATCCACCCTGTCCGGGAGATTGTCCAGACACATGCCGCCGCTGCAGTTCCCGCAGCCACGTCGTCGAGCATGACGCCCCAGGCGCCCGCGACGCGCCGCTCGATCATGCGAATGGGTCCGGGTTTCCAGATGTCGAAGAGCCGGAAGAGAAGGAAGGAGAGAATCCACAGAACGGGGGAGAGCATGGCCGGCATGAGGGCAAGAAACTGACCGCACGCCTCGTCGATGACGATGGCGCCGTGGTCCGGGTCGGCGTCCGACTCCATTGCGGCGGCAACGTGCCTGACGGCCACGAGTCCCGCCACGAGAAGGACGAAGGATGCCGCGAGGAGAGCCCACGGTCCGGCACACTGCATGACAAGGAAGGCGGGCGGAAGGGCGGCAAGGGAGCCCAGGGTTCCCGGCATCGGACGAAGGAGCCCGATTCCTCCCAGGGTCGCCACCCACGGCGCGAGTCCCTTCATGGCCGGATTGCGACGCATGTCACGACAACGGACGGCGAACGGTGACGGTAGCCGCGGCTGCGATGCCCTCGCACCGGCCCAGGAAACCGAGACCGTCCGTCGACGTCACCTTGATGTTGACCCGCGCCTCTCCGACATCGAGAAGTCCGGCCACGCTGTGGCGCATCGCCCCCTGGTGGGGAGCGAGGCGCGGTTTCTGGCACATCAGGGTGATGTCGGCATGGAGCAGGGTTGCGCAGTGTTCCGCCATCAGGCGCCGTGCGACATCGACAAGATCCCCCGAGGGCCGCCCCCGCCATATGGCGTCGTCCACAGGGAAATGCTGCCCGAGGTCGCCGCAGCCAAGCGCTCCGAACATGGCGTCGACAAGGGCGTGGAGCCCGACATCGCCATCCGTGTTGCCTGCGAGGGTGCGGTCGTGGTCGATGCGCACACCGCACAGCATGACATGATCGCCGGTCACGAGCGCATGGGCGTCATAGCCCGTGCCGATCGAGATCTCGGTCCGGTTGCAGGCCATCGCGAAATCCTCCTCGTGCGTGACCTTGATGTTGGGCCTGTCGCCGTCGACGGCGACGACGGTCATGCCGGCAGCTTCGGCAACGGCGGCGTCATCGGTGAACGTGCGGCCTGCGGCCTGTTCGTGGGCCGCGAGTATTCCGGCATAGGGAAATCCCTGGGGAGTCTGCGCGCAGACAAGCCGGTCCCTGTCGGCGGTTCCCGTCACCTCGCCGCCGGAGCGGTACTTCACTGTATCGGTGATGGCGGTCACCGGAATGACGCCACACTCGCGTTCCCTGAGAGACCGCACGATGTCGTCGAGAAGGCGTTCGCTGACAAAGGGCCGCGCCGCATCATGAACGAGAACATAGTCCGGCGCGTGAACGCGCAGGGCCTCGAGACCATTCAGAACCGACTCCTGGCGCGTGGCGCCGCCATGGACGGCGGGGAGAAGATCGAGTCCGGCGACAGCCTCCCCGTGAAGCGCCTCGAAGTTGGGATGTATGACGGCCAGAAGCGGATGAATGGCCGGGTGCGCGGCAAGGCGGCTGAGCGACCAGTGGATGAGCGGGCGGCCGCCGAGGGGCCGATACTGCTTGGGAACCGGCCCGCCCACGCGCTCACCCCGGCCGGCCGCCACGACGACAGCAGCAATCGAATGCGACGACTTGCCCATGCCGGCAGACTAGCGCGTTCACACCGTTCACAGAAGCGCCTGTGCGACTGGTTCCTCCTGGCGTGAGCGGGATTGCGGCGATCGGGTGAATTGGCGAGGATGCTCCCATGATCTTCTGGCTTCACCTGGTCCCTGTCCTGCTGGTTCCGGCAGGAGTTCTGCCGTTCGTGGGCCGATTCGAGAAGGGGCTGCGCTTCTGGGGGGCCTTCGGTCTGGCGGCGCTTGCCGCCACGGCATGGACGGCCGCTCAGTTCGGCAACTCCTGGTCCACCGGGTTCGGACCCGCAATCTGGCTGACGATCTCGACCTGCCTGGTGCTGTTTCTCGTGCTTTCCCTCCTGGTCTCGGAGTTCTGGCGGTTGGGAGCCATCCTCGGTCCCTGGATCCTCGTCATGGCGGTTCTGGCTCTGGTCTGGAGCCAGGCAGAGGCAGCGCGATCTTCGGGAATGGCGTTCGTCCCCGAGTGGATCGGACTTCACGTGGTCCTGTCGGTCGCGACCTATGTGTTCCTGACCATGGCGGCGGTTGCGGGGTTCGCCGTCATTCTTCAGGAACGGGCTCTCAAGCGGCGCAGGCCGGGTCGGCTGACACCGTTGCTGCCATCCCTGGCCGATTGCGAGCGACTTGAGATCCGCCTGCTCGTGACAAGCGAGATCATCCTTGCCGCCGGAATCGCGACAGGCCTTGCGGCCACCGCGACGGCGGATGCCGTCATCGGCATGAATCACAAGATCGTCTTCACGGTGGCCGCCTTCACCGTCATTGCCATGCTGCTTGCGGCGCGCCAGCTATGGGGAACGCGGGGCCGCAAGGCGGCGCGCCTGGTGCTGACCGGCTATCTCCTGATGACTCTGGCCTATCCCGGAGTGAAGTTCGTCACGGATGTCATCATCGGATAGGGACGGGCAGCAGGGGCAAGCGTTCGGTCACTATGGACCTGAGCGAATGCAGGCGACAAAACCGGAACAATGCGCAGTATGGCACTGTCATGTCCATCTTCGTCGCCCCTTGACCGAATGCTTGCCGAGTGCCTGCTTGACGATGTGCTGACCGGCCGGCCGGAGATGACGGGACGATCGATGCGCTGTGCTGATTGGCCCGGCGTCGACACGGACCCGGCCATCCTCGATCATCCGGTCCCCGGTGCTCTCGGGCGCGACACGTCTTGAAACCGGCCTGCGGCATGGGTTACTGATGACCACGGGTCGGTTGCCGGCGCGGCGGCCCGGATTTCGCGACGGACGGGAGGGCAAGGTCATGACGCGGACGCCTTACGATGTCGGGGAGCATGACCTGTCGCACTTCGGGCGTGAGCGCCTCACGCACGCGCGAACCCCAGAACTTCGTACCCCCCCCCCTCAAGAGTCCGGGCGCGGGGCTGAGCCGGTGGGCGCCCTCGGGAGAACCGCCCGCCGCCTGAAGGCGGGACTCGCTGCCCTCTTCCTCATCATGCTGGGTGCCGCCCTCGCGCCCCAGGACGCACAGGCGCAGGCGAAGCCGGCGCTCACGGCAACCGCGGGTGTCGGCAGTGTCACACTCTCCTGGACTCGTACCGGCAACACTGGATTTGGATATTGGGTCTACCGACAGGGGGTCACCGGAGGAGGTTACGGCGACTGGATCGATATACCGGGCGGCGCCACCATCAGAGCCCACACGGTCACAGGGTTGACCGCCAGCACCTCCTATACCTTCCAGGTGGCAAGGGCAGAAGGTACCGGTCTCAACTTTTCCGTCTTCGCTAGTGGGGGAGGGTACTCGAACGGGGCCACGGCGACGCCAACGGCGGCCGCTTCCACGAAGACGATCACCCTGTCGGCGACATCGACCTCGATCACCGAGGGCGACACCGGTTCGACGGACGTGACGGTGACCGTCACGCTCGGCGAGGCGGCGCCGGCGGGCTTTTCGATCACCGTTACTTCTGACAGCCCCAGTGGTACGGCCAAAGGCTCCAACAAGGGGCGCGATCCCTGCACGGCGCCGCTGATCCCGGCGGATACCGACTGGTGCTATCCGGGCAGCGTCACGGTCTCCATCGCCGAAGGCGAGACCCAGGGCACGATGAAAGTGCGCATTCTCGGCGACACCCGGGACGAGCCGAACGAGACCATCAAGCTGCTTGGGTACGTGACCGGTTGGACCTCCGGCAGACTCACCCTGACCATCACCGACGACGACGAAGCCGTCGCCGTCCCCGCGGCGCCGACGGGCCTGTCGGCGGAGGCGGGCAACGGTGAGGTGGAGCTGACCTGGAACGATCCGGACGACGATTCGATCACGCGGTATCGGGTGCAGCAGAGGAAGGGCAGCGCCGCCTGGGGCAGTTGGACCGCGATTCCCGATTCGGACGCCGACACCACGACCCACACGGTGACGGGTCTGGACAACGACAGCGAGTACCGCTTCCGCATCCGGGCGCGGAACAGCGGCGGCAACGGCGCCGCGTCGGCGGTGGTGGAGGCGACGCCGTCGGCGTCGGCGGCGGTTCCCAAGCCGGTGCTGAGCGCCGAAGCGGGTTACGCCAGGGTCACCCTGAGCTGGAGCGCGCTGTCGGGTGTGACGGTAGCGAGCTGGGGCTATCAGTACAAGCCCGCGGGCGGCAGCTGGATCAGGACCCGGACGGTCACGGGCGCCAGCACGACGAGCACCACGGTGACGGGACTGACGATCGGCACGGAATACACGTTCCGGCTGTTTGCGGCAGTCAGTCCCGGGGTGCAGTCGGTGTGGTCGGACCAGGTGAAGGCGACGCCGACGAATACGGTTCCCAAGCCGGTTCTGACGGCGGCGGGGGGCGATGCCTCGGTCACCCTGAGCTGGAGCGCCTTGACGGGCATTCCGATCACGAGCTGGGGCTATCAGTACAAGAGCACGGGCGGCTGGAACACGACCACGACGCTCACGGGCGCAAGCAGGACGAGCGTCCGGGTGACGGGTCTGACGAAGGGCACGGACTACACGTTCCGCCTGTTCGCGGCGGTCAGTCCCGGTGTGCAGTCGGTGTGGTCGGATCAGGTGACGGCGAAGACCGATCCGGCGGCCCCGGTGCTGACGGCGGCGACTTCGACGACGAACGGGCAGATCGACCTGACCTGGACCCATGCCGGCGGCTCGAACGAGTTATCGGATGCGGACGACTATGTGAAAGACGCGGCCAAGTTCCATTGGTGGAGAGCGCAGACCCGGCTGAAGGGGGCAAGCACCTGGACGGATCACAGTCTCAACCAGGCGAGTGCCAGACAGAATCCGGGCTCTCGCAACAATCGGCTTCTGCTGAACTATCCTGACGGGGCATCGGTCGAGGTCCGGGTTCGGGCGACGGGCTATCGCATGGCGGGGGTCGCCGGGGGAACGGGTAACCTTCAGGGTCCCTGGTCGAACATCCGTACGGTGACCTTCAAGGACGACACCACGGCGGCGCTCACGCTGACCGGGACGCCGGTGACGGTGGCGCCCGGTTCCACGGCGACCTACACGGTGGCGCTGACGAAGGCCTATGCGGGGACGCTGCGGGTGACGAGCGACGCCACGGCGGCGGCGCGGGTCAGTCCGGCGAGCCTGACCTTCACCACCACCAACTACAGCACGGCGCGGACGGTGACGGTGACCGGTGTGGCGAACGGCACGGCGGTGATCAACCACGCCTTCCGGCTGACGGGGGCTTCTGCGGATGCGATTCCCGATGCGGGCACGGTGGACGTGACGGTGGCCGATACGCCGGGGGTGACAGTGTCGACGGCGGCGCTGACGGTGGCGGAAGGCGGCAGCAGGACGTACACGATGCGGCTGAACACGCCGCCGACATCGGATGTGACGATCACGGTGGCGGGCGCGTCGGGGGACGTGACGGTGACGGGCGCGTCGCTGACCTTCACCAGAGCCAACTGGAACCAGCCGCAGACGGTGACGGTGAACGCAGGCACGGACACGGACACGACGACGGACGCCGCCGTAACGCTGACCCACAGCGCGTCTGGCGGCGGCTACGCCTCGGTGACCATCGCCTCTGTGGTGGTGAGCGTGGCGGAGAAGGATGTGGCGCCCGGGAAACCGACAGGCCTTGCCGGCGCGGCGGGCAACGGTTCGGTGACGCTGAGCTGGACCGCCCCGGACAATCCGACCATCACCAAGTGGCAGGTGCGGCGGAAGGCCGGCAGCGACGACTGGGGCGCGTGGGAGGACATTCCCGGCTCCGCTGCGGGCACCACCAGCTACGAGGTGAGCGGTCTGACGAACGGCACTGCCTACCAGTTCGAGGTGCGCGCGGTGAACGGGGCCGGCAACGGCGCCGGTCCGGATGCGCCGGTGACGGCGACGCCGGCGGCGCCGGTGGCGCCCGGCGGAGGCGGCGGTGGCGGTGGCGGAGGCGGCACGACGCCCACCGCAGACGCAAGCGTGACGGTGACGCCGACCGCGCTGACGGTGGCGGAGGGGAGCAGTGCGGCCTACACGGTGGTGCTGGACACCGAGCCCTCGGGCGAGGTCACGGTGACGGTGGGCGGCGCCTCGGGCGAGGTGACGGTGGAACCGGCGAGCCTGACCTTCACCACGGCCAACTGGGACACGGCGCAACGGGTGACGGTGCGCGCGGCCCGTGACGAGGACACGACCGACGACACGGCGACGCTGACCCATGGTGCGAGCGGCGGCGGCTACGCTTCGGTGACCATCGATTCGGTGGCGGTGACGGTGACGGACACAACGCTCTTGCCGGTGCTGACCCTGGCGCAGGATCCGGCGGCGGTGACCGAGGGCGAGGCCATCCGCCTCGTGGTGAGCGCCGACCGGGCGCTGACGGGCAGCCTGAGGGTGAGCCTGACCCTGGCGTCCCGGGACGGCGGCGGCTTCGATGCCGGGGACGTTCCAGGCGGCCTGGGTCCGCGTTCGTTCGATGCGGTGTTCGGCGCCGCGGGGCGGCGAACGGGCGTGGTGACGATCCCGACGGCGGCCGATGCGGATGCGGAAGGCGCGGAAGCCTACCGCATCACGCTGAACGATGCGGCGGACTACGTGGTGGGGAACGACGCCACGGCGCTTGGCGTTCTGCGCGACCGGGCGGCGGGGTCCATGGCAAGGTCGAACCGGGTGAATGCGGCGGTGCTGCCGCACGTGGCGGCGGCGGCGATGTCGCAGACCCTGGGGGCGGTGACGGGTCGCATCGAGGCGGTGGCCTCCGGCGAGGGGGGCGGCACGGTGCAGTTCGGCGCCCTGCCGTCACCGGTGGAGGACGCGTGGGCGTCGCCGCACCCGGAGGAGCCCGGCCCGAGCATGGCCGAGGTGCTGGACGGCGCCTCCTTCACCCTGGCGGCGGGCGCCGAGGGCGAGGCCTCCGCGCCGCCGCTGGCCGTGTGGGGCCGGGGCGCGTGGCTGTCGCTGTCGGGTTCGCAAGGCGGCGTGTCGTGGGACGGCGGCCTGTGGTCGGCGCAGCTGGGGGCGGACGTGCGCCTGCGCCCCGACCTTCTGGCCGGGGCGGCGCTCTCCCATGTGCGGGGCGAGCTGGACACGCAGACGGACCAGGTGAAGGGCGTCCACGAGACCACGATCACGTCGGTGCATCCCTATGCGGCGTGGTTGCTGGCGGACGGCTCGACCCTGTGGGCGAGCCTCGGCTACGGGACCGGCGAGGTGCGGATTGCCGAGGAGGGGGCGCCGGTGCGCAGCACGGACCTGGCGCAGTGGAGCGCGGCGGCGGGCGCCCGCAGCGTCCTCATCGAGCATGCGGACCTCATCGAGGGCGGCATGACGCGCCTTGCGGTCAAGGGCGAGGGCGCGCTGGCGCGCCTGCGCACGGAGGCCGATGACGGCCTGGCGGGACTGACGGCGAGGACGACCCGCCTGCGGCTGCTGCTGGAGGGGTCGCACGAGCATGCGCTGGCAAGCGGTGCGACGCTGACCCCGGCCCTGGAGGCGGGGGTGCGCCATGACGCGGGCGACGCCGCCGAGGGGGCGGGCCTCGAGGCCGGGGCGAGCGTGACATGGCGGGACCCGGCGGAGGGTCTGACGGCGGAGCTGCGCACGCGGCTCCTGGCGGCCCACGAGGCGGACCGTGACGAGTGGGGTGTGAGCGCCCTGGTGCGCCTCGCCCCCGGGGCCGACGGGCTTGGAACCTTCCTCGCCTTCGGTCCCGCGCACGGGCGCACCGAGAGCGATCTGGGAGAACTGTTCGACCACGGCCTGCCCGCGGCCGTCTCCGACACGACATCGGCAGAGGGCCGCCTGGAGGCGGAGGTGGGCCACGGCTTCGGCCTTGCCGGTCCGGGGCCTCTCGCGGTGCTCACCCCCTGGGCGGGCTTGAGCCTGGCGGAGACCGGCGGGCGCACCCTGCGGCTCGGCGCCCGCTACCGCCTCGGCGCGGGACTCTCCCTCGGCCTCGAGGGCGCGCACCGGCCGGGGCCGGTCAGCGAAGACAGCCTCATGCTGCGCGGCGCCCTCAACTGGTAGGAGAGGCGCGTTAAGGTCTTCAACACGGCGCTCATCCGAAGTGTGAGCATTCGGTCAGAGGGTGGAGATTATTCGCTCAGTGCTGTCATCGTCCCCATCACCGGGTGACCGAACGCTTACTAGCAGGGTGCATGTTCCGGGTGGCGTCTGTATGATGGCTCAGGGCGGATTTCGGGAGCTCTACCTCAATCCATGAGTCTCGAGACGACCGGCGTCCATGCTCCACGACCGGAAGCGGTGCACTCCCCGGGCAACCCGGTCAGGACGATGCTGACCAGGCCTTTCGGCTGGTTCCGCAAGCCGACCGGACGATGGTCGCGCAGCCGGGTCGTGAACGTGGTTCTCGCGGTGGCGGCGGTGCTGTCCGGCCTTGCGACCTACGGGGCGCTCACGGGCTCGGGACCGTTCGAACCGGACCAGAACACCCTCATTGTTCTCCTGAACATCGACCTCGCCCTCCTGCTTGCCTTTGCCGTGATCATCATCCGCCGCCTTGCCGACATGTGGTCGCAGCGCCGGGAGGGAATGGCAGGTTCTAGGCTGCAGGCAAGGCTGGTTGCCACCTTCGGTCTGGCGGCGACCATCCCCGCTGTTCTCATCGGCGTGTCGTCCGCTGTCTTCTTCAACATGGGCATTGACTCCTGGTTCAATCAACGGGTCCAGACGGCCATTGCCCAGTCAACCAGGATTGCCGATGCCTACCTGGAAGAGCATCGCATTGCCCTTGGCTCCAGCGCCCTGGCACTCGCCCGCGACTTTCAACTCTACGTGCCGAAATCAGGGGGAAGCATGGAGGAGTTCACGGCCTACCTCGAGGACCGGGCGGGTGTGAGGGGTATCTCGGAGTGGGTCGTGATGAGCAGTCTTGGTCAGATCATCATGCAGGGCACCCTTTCAACCGGTCTCGGCATGGAGACTCTCACGGCACGCGAGGTCGAACGTGCCGATGCCGGTGATGCCGTCATTCTGATGTCAAGCGCCAGGGACAGGGTGCGCGCACTCGTCAGTCTCAACCGGGGCAGCACGTACCTCCTGGCGGGAAGCAGTGTCGACCCTGACGTCATCGAGAGCACCAGAAGGGTCTCCGTAGCCGCATCGTCCTACAGAAAACTCGCTCTCGAACGCACCAGCCTGCAACTGACCTTTTCCCTTTTCTATGCCGTCGCTGCCCTTCTTCTGCTGTTTGTCGCCGTGTGGTTCGCCCTGCAACTCGCATCGCGCCTGGTGGGTCCGGTCGTGGCCCTGGCCAGTGCCGCCGAGAAGATCCGGCAGGATGATCTGTCGGTGCGCGTGTCGCTGAGCGGACGGTCCGATGAGCTCTCCCTGCTCGGTCAGGCCTTCAACCGCATGGCCGACCGGATTGCCGAACAGCGCCATGCCCTGGTTGAAGCCAACGAGGATCTCGAAGGACGGCGGCGCTTCACCGAATCGGTCCTTTCCGGCGTCAGTGCCGGCGTCATCGGACTCGATGACGCCGGGATCGTCGAACTGGTGAACCGTCGGGCGCTGGAACTGCTCAATGTGACCGAGAACGACCTTGTCGGCGAGCACCTCGTCGACACCATGCCCGAAGCTTCCGGAATTCTCGGGCAGGCCATGAAGGCACGCGCGGCGTCAGGCAGCGTCGACCTGGACAGCGAGGCCGGGTTGCGTCGTCTCTTCGTGCGCATCGGCAAGGTCGAGAGTGGCAGGGGAGGACCCGCGCAGCGCGGCGGTTTCGTGATGACCATCGATGACGTCACGCCACTCGTGCTCGCGCAGCGCAAGGCCGCGTGGAGTGACGTGGCCTTGCGGGTGGCCCATGAAATCAAGAACCCCCTGACACCCATCACGCTTTCCGCCGAGCGGCTGGAGCGCAAGTT
Source organism: Alphaproteobacteria bacterium (assembly GCA_964291265.2). Lineage (GTDB taxonomy): Bacteria > Pseudomonadota > Alphaproteobacteria > SP197 > SP197 > SP197. Next base: position 3,322,008 of record OZ219747.1, on the reverse strand, counting down.
CGCGGGCGCCATCAGGGAGTCGCCCGAGGTCTTCCGGGAACTCACCGACACCATCAAGCGGCAGGCGATGCACATGACCCACGTGGTCGACGAGTTTTCCCGCCACGCGAGGATGCCGACGTTCAGCATGTCTCCGGAAAGTGCCGTCGACATTGTCGAGAAGGCCATCCGGCTTCAGGAGATCTCCGATGCGCGCGTCGTTTTCGAGCGCATCTATCCCGAGGTTCCGCCGGTGATTCGCTGTGATGGCGACATGATCTGCGCCGCCATCTTCAATATCGTCAAGAACGCAGCGGAGGCCTTTCGCATGGACGATGTCGAGAGAGCGGAAGGCGACATCGTGAGGGCAACCGTTGCGGAGGAGGGTGCATGGTGTGTTGTCAGGATCGAGGACAATGGCCCGGGCTTTCCCGTAGAGCGTCCCGAGACATTCTTCGAACCGCATGAATCCCATGGCAAGGATGACGGATACGGCCTCGGTCTGACGATTGCCCGATCGACGATCCGGGACCACGGTGGAGACCTTGCGCTGCGGAACAGGAAGGAAGGCGGTGCATCGGTGATCCTGTCACTGCCCCTGGAACGGAGAGACGGCTGATGCAGCACGACATCCTCATCGTCGATGACGAGCGCGACATCCGCCGCGCCCTGGCCGATGTTCTCGAGGACGAGGGCTACCGGGCGCGCACGGCATCCGACCCCGAGTCCGCCGATGCAGCCATGGCCGCACAGGTGCCGTCCCTGATGATCCTCGATATCTGGTTTCGCGGGGCACGACGCGATGGCGTCGATCTGTTGTGCGACTATGTTGTCCATCATCCGTTCATGCCCATCATCATGATCAGCGGTCACGGCACCATCACCACGGCAGTCAAGTGCACCAGGATCGGTGCCTATGACTTCATCGAGAAACCGCTTCAGACAGACAAGGTGCTCCTGGTGGTCAAGCGGGCTCTCGACGAGGCAAGACTGCGACGCGAGAACGCGGAACTGCGCCGTTCTACCCATGTCCTCGACGATCTCGTCGGCGAGTCGCGCGCGATGGTGCAACTGCGCGAAGCCATTTCAAGGGTTGCGCCCACTGGGAGCAGGGTCCTCATCACCGGTCCGGCAGGTTCGGGCAAGGAACTGGTGGCGCGGCACATTCACCAGCAGTCGCCGCGCGCCAGCGGTCCTTTCGTGGCCATCAATGCCGCCACCATGGAACCCGAAAGAGTGGAGGAGGAACTGTTCGGGCGGGAGACCCGGACATCGCCAGCCATCACCCACGGAGTGTTCGAGCGCGCCAACGAAGGCACGTTGTTCCTCGACAACGTTCCGGACATGCCTCTGGCCACACAGGGCAAGATCCTGAGAGCGCTGCAGGAACAGGTCTTCACGAGACTGGGTGGCGACACGTCGGTCAGGGCCGATGTGCGGGTCCTTACATCCGCAAGCGGCAACATCGCCGCAGCAGTGCGGTCGGGTCATTTCCGTGAGGATCTCTACTACCGCCTGAATGTCGTGTCGATCAATGTCCCGGCACTCTCGGAAAGGCGCGAGGACGTGGCGTCACTGTCTCAGTACTTCATCAGGCGCGCCGTGTGCCAGCAGGGTCTCAGTGCCCGGACACTGACGGGAGACGCCGAGATGGCTCTGCTGATGGCCAACTGGCCGGGCAACGTTCGGCAGTTGCGCAACGTCATCGAATCCCTGCTGATCATGACGCCGGAAGGCGAGAACGGAGCCATCACGGCAGACATGCTGCCCGGTGAATTGAGGCAGGCTAGCCTGGCTCCGGTCCTGTTTCACGATTCCAGCGATGTGATGTCCCTCGGAATGCGCGAGGCGCGGGCGGCCTTCGAGCGCACGTACCTGTTGACCCAGCTGGCGCGTTTCGGCAACAACATTTCGCGGACGGCCGCGGCAGTCGGCATGGAGCGGTCCGCATTGCACCGGAAACTGAGAGCGCTGGGTGTGAGCGTCACGGAACGCGACTCCGGAGGCTGAATGCCATGCGTGTCATTGTCTGTGGAGCCGGGCAGGTGGGCTACAACATTGCCCGCAGACTCGCGGCAGAATCCAACGATGTCACGGTGATCGACAACGACGCGTCGTGCATTGCCAGGGTGACGGCGAACATTGACGCGAAGGGGCTGGTGGGATTCGCCGCCCATCCGCCGGTGCTCCAGCGTGCCGGCGCCGAAGATGCCGACATGCTGATTGCCGTCACCTATGCCGACGAGGTCAACATGATCGCCTGCCAGGTGGCACATTCCATCTTCGACGTGCCCACGAAAATCGCCAGGGTGCGCCACCAGTCCTATCTCGATCTCGCATGGAGCAATCTCTACAGCCGGGACCACATGCCGATCAATGTCATCATCTCGCCGGAAATCGAGGTGGCCCGCGCCATCGTCAGGCGCCTCGAGGTGCCAGGCGCCCTCGATATCGTGCCCATGGCCGATGACCGGGTGCGCGCCATTGCCGTGCGGTGCCTTGCCGATTGCCCGGTCCTTGATACGCCCCTGGAAGAACTCGCGGAACTCTTTCCCAACCTCAAGGTCTTCGTGGTCGGCATCGTGCGCCACGGCGAACTGTTCATCCCGACGGGCCGCACGGAGATGCTGGCAGGGGACGTTGTCTACTTTGTCACGTCGACCGATCACATGCACCGGTCGATGTCCGTCCTGGGACATGAGGAACCCGAAGCCCGTCGGGTCATCATCATCGGCGGCGGAAACATCGGCCTCTACGTTGCCCGCGAGATCGAAAGACACCATGCCGACGTGCGCTGCAAGGTCATCGAGATCAATGAAGGCCGGGCCCGGGAGATCGCCGACCAGCTGACACGGACCACGGTCCTGCTCGGCGATGCACTGGAACGCAAGCTCCTCGAAGAGGCAGGCGCCGGAGACGTCGAGACAGTGGTTGCCGTTTCCAACGACGACGAAGTCAACATTCTCTCGTCACTCCTTGCCAAGCGACTGGGCGCCAAGCGGGCCATCACGCTGGTCAATTCGGAGAGCTACGACCCGCTGCTCGAGGACCTTGGGGTCGATTCGGTCGTCAACCCGAGGGGATCCACGGTCTCGACGATCCTCCAGCACATACGCCGTGGCCGCGTTCGCAGCGTCTACAGCATTCACGAGGGAGCTGGTGAGTTCATCGAGGCCGAAGCTCTCGAGACGACCCGGATCACGAACCGGAGAATACGAGACATTCACCTCGCCAAGGGCATCCTCATTGGCTCCATCATTCGCGGCCACGAGGTCATCGTTCCCGACGGCGATTCCCGAATCCAGGTCGGTGACCGGGTGGTTCTCTTCACCAGCGCCAACCTGATGAGCAAGGTCGAAAAACTCCTGTCGGTGGGTCTGGAGTTCTTCTGACATGTCCCGCATCGCCTATGTCAATGGACGGTACAGCGCTCATTCCTGTGCCAGTGTTCACATCGATGACCGCGCCCATACCTTTGCCGATGGAGTTTACGAGGTCATTCTTGTGGTCAACCGCAACATGGTCGACCTTGACGATCACTTCCGGCGTCTGGATCGCTCGCTCTGCGAACTCGACATTCCCCGACCGATGACCGGGCGCGTTCTCACCCACATCCTGAACCGGACGATTCACCTGAACAGGGTGGTGGACGGCATCGTCTATCTCCAGATCAGTCGGGGTGCGGCGCCCCGCAACCACGTCTTCGACAACGCGTCCCTGACACCGGGCGTTGTCTGCACGGCACGGCGTTTGAACGTGCCCGCAACGTCGCGCGACGTTTCAGGGGTCGAGGTCATCACGCTGCCCGACACGCGATGGACGCGTGTCGACATCAAGAGCGTCTCCCTTCTTCCCAATGTCCTGGCGCGCACGAGGGCGGCAGGCGAGGGGGCTTACGAGGCCTGGCTCGTTGACAGGGAAGACCTTGTGACCGAATGCGCCGCCTCCAACGCCTGGATTGTCGATTCCGGTGGACGTCTCGTGACACGGCCGGTTGCCGACGGGATCCTGCGGGGCATCACCCGTGAACGGGTAATGGCCCTGGCACGCGAGTTGTCCATCGAGGTCGTCGAACGTCCTTTCAGCGTGACCGAGGCGAAGCGGGCCCGTGAAGCCTTCCTGACCAGCACCACCTCCCTCGTCAAGGCCGTCTCGCGCATCGATGAGACGGTCATCGGAAACGGCCAGCCGGGGCACGTAACCTGCCTTCTGCTCGACGCCTACCTCGACTTCGCACGCCGTCAGGCGGGGTTTCCTGGCGGTCATTCGCGTGTAGTCTTGGAGTGAACAGCAAGATGCCGCGCCCTTCCGGGATCGGTGCACGTGCCAAGGCTCAGCATACGGGATAGCGTTATCATGGCGCAGGCGAGACAGCAAAGCCTCCAGGACACGTTCCTCAATGCGATCCGCAAATCGAAGGTACCGGTGACGGTCTATCTCGTGAACGGTGTGAAACTGCAGGGCATCATCACCTGGTTCGACAGTTTCTGCCTGCTCCTGCGCCGGGACGGCCATTCGCAGCTCATCTACAAGCACGCCGTGTCGACTGTCATGCCGGAGGGCATGGTGAATCTGCAGATCGCCGTTGAACGAGAAGGAGACGCCCCCGACGATGCCTGACGCATCGCGCGAAGCCGCCGCCACGCGAACCAGCGTCATTCATCCTTCGCTTGGTGGCGCACAGGGCAGACGCAAGGGCCCTGGAGCCCTGGATGAGGCGGTCAGCCTGGCAAGGGCCATCGATCTCGAAGTCCGGGACGCCCGCGTTCTTCCCGTGAAGCGCCCCCGGGCGGGTACATTCCTGGGCAGGGGGCAGGTCGAGGAGCTCAGGCTCCAGGTCGCCTTGTCGGCGATCGATCTTGTCTTTGTCGACACGGCCCTGTCGCCGGTACAACAGCGCAATCTGGAACAGCAGCTTCAGACCAAGGTCATCGACCGCACCGGACTGATTCTTGATATCTTCGGTGCCCGTGCCGCCACCCGCGAAGGTGTGCTGCAGGTGGAGATGGCGGCACTCACCTACCAGCGCAGCCGTCTGGTGCGGAGCTGGACCCATCTGGAACGTCAGCGCGGTGGACTGGGATTCGTTGGTGGTCCGGGAGAGTCCCAGCTGGAGATCGATCGCCGCCTGATCGGTCAGCGCATTGCCCGACTTCGTCGTGAACTCGATGGTGTCGTCGCCATGCGAGGCCAGCACCGCAGCGCCCGGCGCAGGGCGCCGTGGCCCACCGTCGCCCTGGTGGGGTACACCAACGCCGGCAAGTCAACGCTCTTCAATCGGCTGACCGGAGCTGGCGTCTACGCCGATGACAGGTTGTTCGCCACCCTTGACCCGACCATGCGGGCTGTCGACCTCAAGGGCGGAAAGCGCGCCATTCTCTCCGATACCGTCGGATTCGTATCGGACCTTCCCGAGACTCTCGTTGCCGCGTTTCGCGCCACCCTCGAAGAGGTCACCGAGGCGTCGCTCATCGTTCACGTGCGCGATGCGCACCACCCCGATCATGAACTTCAGGCCAGCGATGTGATGGCTGTTCTGGAGAACCTCGGCATCGACGAGCTCGATGCGTCCGAGAGGGTGGTCACCGTCTACAACAAGCTCGACCTGCTCGATGACGACGCCGCCTCGCGGCTGCGGGCCATCGTCGAGCGCCAGGATGATGCAGCCGCCATCTCGGCCCGGACTGGAGAGGGGCTCGACGATCTTGTCGGTCTCATCACCTGCCGCCTGGGCGGCAGACAACGCCTCGTCGAACTCAGCGTACCCGTCAGGGACGGCGCTGCCATGGGCTTTCTCTACCGCTGCGCCGAGATCGTCGAACGCATTGATGGTGACCACGACATCCGTCTCAGGGTCCGCATCCAGGACAGCGATCTCGGCCGGTTCCACAAGCGCTTCCCACATGCCGCGTCCCGATGCCCTGCCGGCAACTGACGTGCGCCAGGAATCACCTGGCCGCGACCACGGAATGATCTCCCATGTCGTTGTGTTGGATCTGACTTTTCGGCTGATCAGGTGCAGCGTGACCAACAGGAAGGGGAAGTCCGGGAATCAGTGACTCCCGGCCGGAGGATGCACGGGCGCAACAGGTGATGGTGAAGGTGCCAAGCGTTACGTGGTGGCGGCTTCCTCGTTCTCGGCGGAGGTCCACAGGGCGTCGAGTTCTTCGACCGAACAGTCACTGATCGTCCGGTTGTCGCGGCTGAGGCAGCGTTCAATGAAACGGTATCGCGTCTCGAACCGGGCGGCGCTGCGGCGCAATGCCCGCTCGGGGTCGACGTCGAGATGACGGGCGAGATTGACGGCGGCAAACAGCACATCGCCGAGTTCATCGGCAACGCGTTCGGGTGAGCCGTCTGTGATTTCCCGTGAAAGCTCATCGACTTCGGAGATCATGTCCTCGAGTGCGTCGCCTGTCGAAGCGAGGCCGAATCCCTGACCTGCCGCCCGTTCGTGGATCTTGCGGGTGAGGGTGAGGGCCGGAAGATTGGCGCTGATTCCATCGAGTGCGGACATATCGCTGATCCGGGACCGGTCCTGACGCTCCTGCGCCTTCAGTTCTTCCCATGTCACCGCCTGTTCGGTCGCCGAGACGGCTTCCGCTCCATCCGCGAAGACATGGGGATGACGGCGCACCATCTTCTCCGAGATCGCCTCGACCACGTCGTCAAACCCGAAGAGGCCCTGTTCGCACGCCATGCGGGCATGAAACACCACCTGGAAGAGAAGGTCGCCGAGTTCCGTCTTGAGCCCCGGCCAGTCTTCCCTGTCGATGGCATCGACCACCTCATAGGCTTCCTCGATGGTGTAGGGAGCGATCGAGGCGAAGGACTGTTCGATGTCCCAGGGGCAACCGTTGGCGGGGTCACGCAGACGCGCCATGATGTCGTGCAACCGGGTGATGGAGCCTGCGCCAGTCATCGCCGGTCAACCCTCCTGCATCATGTCCAGGCGAACCTCTGCATGTAGAACTGCCAGCCATTCGGCCGGATCGACGGTGAGAGTTCTTCACGATGGATGATGCCGACCGGCTCGTGCGTGATCCACACATAGGCGCCGGTATCTTCCATGATGTCCTGCATGCGCAGATAGATTTCCTCGCGCCGCCCCTCGTCGGTTTCACCGAGGCCTTCGAGGAACAGCGCGTCGAATTCGGCATCCTTCCAGCGTTCCCAGTTCCACACGCCGACCTGGGCTTCGACATACCACTGTGCCATCTGGCTGGGGTCCGGAGCATCGCCGTAACGCATGATCCACAACTGCAGGTCCTTCCAGTCGTCGCCCGAAGATTCCAGTCCGAGGTTCCAGAACGGCCCCGGATCCAGCGGAATGACATCAAGCTCGATACCCACGTCCGCCAGGTTGGCCTGGATGACCGTGGCGGCTGCCATGCGGTCCGTACGGTTGATCGTCTTGAGTTCCAGCTGAAGGCCCTCGGCGCCAGCCTCGGCGATCAGGGACCGCGCCTCGTCCGGCGCATAGCTGTAGTGGCTGGTCGTGCGATGCCCCAGGACACCGGGAGGCACGATGCCGTGGGACTTCGGCGCCACACCGGCATAAGCGGCCTCGAGGATGGTATCGACATCGATGGCCCGCTGGATGGCCTTGCGCACGCGGACGTCCCGAAGTTTGGGATGATCGGTATTGATTCCCATCCATGTCCACAACAGTCCCGGGTAGACCTCGAGAACGGTGCTGTCCGGCGCCCCGTCGCTCTGATAGCGGGCCAGCGTGTCGGTGCTGATGTGGGTGAAGTCGACGTCGCCGGCCTCATAGGCGATTTCTGCCGTCTTCTCGTCCTCGATGACGATGAACCGCACGGTGTTGATGCCGGCGGGAGTTCCGGTCCAGAACGGATTGGCTTCGAGTTCATAGAACTGCTTGGGCGACCAGTCCTTGATGCGGAAGGGACCGATGTAGAAACCGAACATGCCATCGTACTTGCCGCCGGACGCCTCCACCGCCTTTCGGCACAGGATGGTGCCGGTACCGGAGGCCAGCCACGTGTACCAGACCGGGGCAAATGGCTGGTTGAGGTGGATGACTCCCGAGTGAGAACCCGTGACCTCGACATGATCAAGCGCAGCCGCCTTGTCCTTCCACTCCGACTCCTTGATCCGTTCGAGTGAAAACTTGACGTCTTCGGCATCAAGTTCACTGATGACCTCGTGTGTCGCGCCGTCGTGCCACTGGATGCCCGCCTTGAGTTCGAAAACGATGGTCCGGGCATCAACCTGCTCGACATGCGCAACAAATTCGCTGGGCGACCAGGACCAGTCCGGTCCTTCGTTCAGGGTCGCCAACTGAGCCAGGCAGGCGTACTGCAGAACGGTTTCCATGCCGCCGACCATGTAGCCTGGATCCGTCGACACGATCGTGCGGTTGGTGCGCATGCGCAGCACTCGATCAGGTGTCACCGAAGCCTGTGCCGGCGCCATCCACGATTGTACCAACGCCGTCGCCGACACTGCCGCGGTCGCTCCCATGAGTGTGCGACGGTCGAGTTCCGGTTGCTTCATCGGACACTCTCCCCAGAGGTTTCCAGCAACAGACTACCAACTGTGAACCACGCCGCCAACGGCGGCGACGGAGTGCGAGGCGAGGCGAGGCGGCAGTCTGCATCCGCGAGAACAGGGGAGGGGTTCGTGAAGAATGGACTGAAGACTGCGGTGATCGGACCCGGCTGACCTGGCGACGTTCACTGCGAGATCATCGCAGGGACTCCGAATGCCCTTGCACCAGGCGTCCGGAACGCCTGCAGGAGACATCGGAGAAGTTCGGCGTCGGGATAACGGCAACGGACTGTCGCGAGATCATCTCTGACCCGTCCATCGACGCCATTTCCATCGTCACCCAGTGGCGCCTGCGTGCGCAGCACTTGAAGCCGGCAAGCACGTGTTCAAGGCCGATGGCCATGGACCTTGGCGAATGCAGACGGAGTCCCGATGCAGCGCGTTCTGGCCGGGGCATCCTGCAAGTGGGGCATGTCTGCCTTTGCAATCCGCGTTACCGCATGGCGAAACAGACCATCGAGGAAGGCCGGATTGGCAGGATCGTCGCCATGAGTTCAGAAAGGACATTCCCCTTGCATGGACGCAGGAGATCATCCGCAAGATCGAGCCTGTCCCGGGTGATGGTGTTCCATACCGCATCCTCCGAAACCCCGGTCACCACCGACAACCGCACCTGCGCCATCCCGGACAGACGGGACGGCACCCCGACCGGCAGCGGCACTTCTCCGTCAAGAAGACGCGGAGAGTTGTCCACGGCAGCAGCCTGCGCCGCCGGAAGCCGGATCTGTCGGATACGACAATGCCAACGTGGTCAGGGCCTTCAGACAACTCGACATCTGCCAACGCCCCGCCGCGTCCCGGAACGAAAACTCCTCGCAGACCCGGCGGCTCGCAGTCCGACGGCCGGAGTGCTGCTCCTGCCACAGGATGGCAGCAACGCGAGCCCAGCCCCGTCCTCGCGCAGAGTGTGAAGAATGCTGGATCGTGCCATCATGGCGGCAAGCCAGCGCAGACCAAGCAGCACGTTCAGACCTGATTTATCATGACATGGCAGCGCTAGTGTCATGTCAATAATGATATGTCGTATATTTGGTGCTAGACTGTCCGTCCATTCGGGACGGAGGCCGGAGTATGAAACGCTACGTGGTGACCCTGGACGAGGCGGAACGGAGAGAACTTTCGGGTGCGACATGGAAGCGCTCGCAGCGGGTGCACTGGTAGAGGTGACCGCCGAGTTCCGCCGTGCGGCAGGATGCGATGCGGTCAAGCACCTCGCACGAGAGCGCGTTCAGCCGTCCGGCGTGGGTGACGCGGAAGCCGGGTCCGGCGTGGCGAATGATGTCCGCCACGCCGGGGGTGGGACGGGTCAAGGGATCAGGCGGCCAGGAACCCCTTCACCGGGTGGTCGAGCTTGCGGAACATGATGCCCGTGGTGCGGGCATAGACCCTTGTTGTCTCCGGAGACTTGTGTCCCAGGACGTCCTGCACGACACTCTGCGGCGCACCTCTTTCGAGAAGATGTGTTGCGGCCGCGTGCCGCAGACTGTGAAAGGTGACCCCGTGATCGAGGCCGACTTGGTCACGGGCCCTTCGGAAGGCGGCCTGCAGTCCTTTCACGGTGATCGGCGTATCGGGCGTGTGGCTGTAGAAGAGCCAGCTTTGGGGACGTGGCCAGGTGGTCTTCCAGTAGCGCTCCAGTTCCTTGAGCACGGCGTCGGGCAGGTAGGCCATGCGCTCGTGGTGGCCCTTGCTCTCGCGGATGTGCAGGAGACCTTGCTCACGGCGGATGTCCGTGACCTGCAGCGACACCACTTCCGAGATGCGCAGCGCCGCGCCGTAGGCAACAACGGTTGCCGTGCGGTAGCGTACGTCGGTGAACGCCTGGATCAGGTGCTCGACATCCTCTTGAAGGGATCGTCCGCGGCAGGCGGTCGGGAACCCGGCGACAACGCAGATGTTCGACCTTCTCGGGCTGACCGAGCACACTATCATAGAACAGGCGGATCGCCGTCACCGTGACGTTGGTCGTGCGCGGCGCCAGACCCTTGCCAATCCGCTCCAGGATCCAGGCCCCGATCGCCTCGCCCGTCTGACTCTCCAGCTGATGTCCGGTATGGAGGTCGAACATCGTCATCTCACGCAGATAGTTCTCCTGCGTGCCAGACGACAGACCCTTCATCGTCATCACATCGATCGTCTTCTGGCGCAGAGGCGAAACTTCCTTTGCCTTCATCTCTCACTCCCTGGTTGATGGTCCTCCCGAACAGTCGGGAGACCAGGAAGTGTGGTGCCTCGATCAGATCATCGAAACATCAGGAACGGCGATCTCTCAACACAACCACTCACATCGATCGCTCAGCACAGTGCTCGATCACAAGCACCCATGGCCGCGAAGCGGCCTTCGTCCAAATCGAAGTTGTGAAGTTACTCCGACGCACTACAAACTTTTTCGATCAGTTCGTCCCAGTCCGTCGTTGATATTGAATGCTCATCAGGCCAGTGAATCAGCATGTACTCTGGCACTACATTGGTTCCTTCCAACTCTTCCTGAGCTGCCCAGTACACCGGCCACTCGCTGAACTGCGTCGCCTCAGGGCCACCTAGAGTACCATCCCATGTTCCATGTTCCATCTCGTTGCCATTGGCGACACCACGTGAAGCGGGGTCGCTCAAGATCAGAGCGTGTTCGGTATCTGGATTCACCCACGAAACCATCAAATTCGGTCCCTCATTGCCATCATAGCCGTCCTGCTCACTAAGCTGGGAACCGTCCGATTTAAATAGACCGGATATACTCTCATTACTGTAGATGTGAAAAACCTCTGCCTCTGCTGCAAGCTTAGGGTTAAAAATATAGGCGAAGCCCAATTTCATTTCACTCCTCCAATTGTGTGGTTCGACATACACGCAATCTTGACCAACGACAGCACTGCTGCCGCTTGCCATTCCGAATAGCAAAGCCAATGTCAGATGTCTTGTGCGCATTGCAAACCTCCTTACATTATTTACGCTGTATTCAATAGTACTTCGTATCGTTTTACTCAATAATGCTCCGTACTACCGTTGCGAAAACCGTCATGCCTGTCATGGGAACAGCGAAAGTGACGACAATATAGTCTGAAATAGATGTATATTTTCTATGGCATGCAACCACTGTTGCCAAATGCCAAATGACAACGAACACAACAAGAAGTAAAATTGGGAAATTTCCAGTATCCGACAAAAACGCTTCAAATCTCTGGCTAAAAAACACCCATTTTTTGTCAATGTTCTGTTGTTCCGCGTAGGTGACCCAGAACAACAATACGCTCATCACGAAACCAATAAAAATAGATGCTGCTGAACAGGTTATGATTGTCCATTGTGGAATTCGGACATGTCTGTGGCAAACATTCGAGAACTCTACGTCCATGCCTGGCGTCGGACACTTCGGCGGACCTCCAACACACCCAGTAGGAATTTTGCCACAGTAGTGTTCGGCGATGCTGGTCATGGCGTTGTCTCGATCACCAGAATGTGGAGTTGCTTATGGGCGCGCATGAACAAAACTGCAGTTCTTTGGTGTTACCGGCCATCGTTACCTCCGTAGCAGGCCATTGACTGAAGAGTAGAGTCTACCACACTAGATTCCTTGAATGAAGGCAATAGTGCACAGATGAGCCAAGTTTTCATCACGGACATATTCAGGCGGCAAGGGTCTGTCCCTCCCAGAGTTTGCTGACCTCGTCATCGAGCGAGTGGAGGATGCGTCCGAGCCTGGATGGCGCCTTGTCATCGAAGGCCGCCGCCAGGGCAGGGCTGAGTGTCCGCCGGTGGATGCGGCAATAGGCAAGAGCGATCCTCTGCCCTCTTGCGTCAGACGATAGCGATGGGATGACGGTATCCTCTCGATGAGGCCCCGCAGGCGCAGGCGCCGCAGATCATAGGTGGCCTGACGTGAGCCATAGGTATCGGTCGACAGGAGATCGGCAACGGCCTTGTCTCATCTGGCGGTTGTTGAAGCCCATGGGGAGGAAGACATGCAGCAGGATGGCTGCGAGGACTGCCTGGATGCGTGGATCACCGAAGCGCAGGGCGGATACCCGACGTTCGTCGACGACGACAGGTTGATGCAGGGCATCGAAAGTGGCTGCTCCGATCGGACAGTCGTGACTGATGCGTTGGACGTCGAGAAGACGTCGGGTGGCGTCGAAGCCGACCTCCTTGAGGTCATCGAGGTTGATCAGTCTGCGCTTGATGCCGAAGTCATACGTGTTGTTGATCACCTTCTGCGTTCGCAGGGCACGGCCTTCCTTGAAGTACTGCTTGATACGCGAATGCTTGTCATCCACATGCAGCGACGGCTTTGAGGTCATCGAGGTTGATCAGTCTGCGCTTGATGCCGAAGTCATACGTGTTGTTGATCACCTTCTGCGTTCGCAGGGCACGGCCTTCCTTGAAGTACTGCTTGATACGCGAATGCTTGTAATCCACATGCAGCGACGGCTGCACGCCGTCGGTGATGACGCGGGTTCTGAACCGCGAGGTGGTCCGCCGTGTGATACGGCGGTTGAAGATCAACTGCACATGGTCAGGACGGCCGATGTCGAGGTTCTCGCGCATGATCTCCTCGAACAGAATCCGGCCGTGAAGAGGACGGTCAAACACCTGTGTGAGCGCACACTCCGCCTGGAGAATCGACAGGTCGTAGCGGATGCCCCTCATCGCGTCCTCGTCGGTGAAGGGATGGGGAAGACATGCCGTCCACTTGCGGAACAGCGCGTCGATCCGTGAGGCATCGATCTCCCCGGCCACGGCCTGCATGATCCGAGGATCGGCACAACTCCAGATGCCGTTGTCGAGAGCCTCGAAGGCCACCCCGCGCTTGCTCAGCTGACGCTTCAGGTATTCGTGACCGTTGAGGCACAGCTTGGCGTTGTACGGGAAGTAGGAACAGAACTTGATGAAGCAGGGACCGAAGTCGTCGTCCACGATGTAGATGTACCAGGCATTGACCATCGCCGTGCTGTGAACCAATTCGCAGGACGCTCTGCCGGTCGCCGGATCAACGCGCTTCTGCGTACGCAGGACACGGGCCTTCTCCTGGGCCTTGCCGACGTAAAGGACACCTTCACCGCCAGACCACAGGCGAAGATACTTCTGTGTCACATCATCCTTGCGCTCCCCCTTCCTGAAGCTGACAAGGTCGACACCCTGGTCCCGGGCAAACCGCTCCAGGCGCGTCACAAAGCGCCGCGTCATCGGCGCCATCAGAGCCGATGACGGAACAGGATTGCCCCGGACCTCCCGAAAGAACCAGGCCGCGCCACCACCCGTCTGCAGCATTGGCACATAGGCGTTGAGATACAGCCGGTCCAGACACTCAAGCTCCAGCGTCACGTGATTCTCAAGGACCTCGCCAACAGACCGTGCTATCGTCATCTTCTGGACTCCGAACGATGGGTTCCCCACATGGTTATCATAACCAACCCAGCCCTCGGGCTGTATCAGGCGGGTCACCGCAGAGCGGAACAGCGGGCGGAGTCCTTTCCCTTCCGCGACGTCTCTCGTCGGTCTGAGGCATAGCCTCATTAGTGGGGTGTGAGTCTAGTATGGCAGTTATGCTTTTAAGTTATGGGCTTAATTCCATTGTTTCATCTTATGCTGCCAGCGCCTGGGTGTGATGTGGGTTGATGTTGTCGTTGGCTGGTGCGTCGTCTGCCCCGATCATGGCTGTCCACGCGCTTTCGAAGCGGCCGGATTTGATGAGGGCGCGGAAGGTGAGAACGGCTTGTCCGCCGACGATGCGCCAGCGCATGCCGGAGCGCTTCATGCGCTGTGTGACGAGGGTCTTGTTGGCTGCCTCGACAACTCCCGAGCCGATGGCGATCCCCTGTTGCTTCAGTGCGTGGTAGCGCATGCGGTGGCGATGCTTGCGGAAGAAGGCCAGTTCCCTGTCGATGTCGGCTCGGCCCGCCGGCTTGGCGGTGTCGCGAAGGTGGCGCAGCGCCCGGATCACCCTGTCGATGCCGCGGGGGTCGTGACGCAGGATCTCGCGGTACTTCTCGAACCAGTGGGGCGCCGCTGCATGATCGGCCGCCACGCGCAGATGCTCGCAGGCATGCCAGAAGTCGATCACCTCGGTTTCGGGATCAAGATCAGAGAGGAAGGTCCAGTTGTCAGCGGCGGCGTCGGCGATGGCGCTGATCCTGATCTCGGGACGCTCGCGCCTGATATGCGCGACCTCGCTTGCCAGCTGCGCCTTCAGCGTGCACTTGCCGCGCTCGGGCATGCGGCCGAGATAGACGGTCTTCAGGCGCTCACCGTCGGCATCGTGGAAGGAGACTGTGCCACAGGCCGCCTCGCGCCAGCAGGCCTCGCTACGGCCGTCCTCGCCGGCCCGCAGCGCCACCATGACGCCGTCGAGCGAGACCGAGGCGGTGACCGCGTCCTGCGGAATGTCCTCGGCTTCCCGGATGCCATCCAGGGCCTGCGGGCCGAGACGTTCCCAGCGCTCCTGCATGGTCAGGCTCAAGCGCTGCAAGGTGCTCACAGACGGCGTCATGGCGCCGAGCTTGCCGAAGAACGCCTCCGCTTCCCGCGCCGTGCAGTGGACCATCATCATCAGCCCAAGCTGAGCCGCCGGCCGTGTCAGGTAGTCGTCGACGAGGCCCAGGCTTTCGTCCACCGGCATCAGCGACCGGCGGTGCCCGCCGGTGCGGTAGCGCGCACGCCGAAAGGTCACCGGGCCGAGCGAGGTCATGATCGTCTTCGGCGTCGGCGCCACACGGAACCAGTTCTGCCCGTCCCGCTCGATCCGGGGCGCACCGTCGTCCCGAGCCTCGGCACAGGCACCCAGGATCTCGCAGCCAAGCGCGTGCACGCTCTCAAGCACCCGCCGCTCCGCTTCCTCGAAGGCCTCGGCAGAGCGCTCTGAACCAAGCTGTCGATGACACACCGCGGTCACTTGCGTGACCGCTTCGACAACCCGAGGCGGCAAGCCGGAAAGATCGATGGACGCGGAAGGCCGAAGCTGTGACACTGACATGGGAGCGCTCCTGATGTTGTGGTTTCAAGCTAGCATCATATCGCATCTTGCGGTGCGGAGCGTTCCCGCATCCACCGCCAAGCCCTGCCATCGTGACAAAATCCGGTCCTGAAACGGGCAATTGTCACGAAACCCCGTTTTCGCCGCTCCATCGCGACCGTACAACCGCGATAAATCAATGACTTGGCTTCGCCATACGAGAACTGCACCCTTAGTGACATTAGTGTTGAGCCTCGCAAAGGACATGTTCGGAGCCAGCGTTGCACAACAGCTCGGCAATCGTCGGGCGGTTGTCGAACGACGCCCAGGGAAGATTTCCCTTATCATCCGGCGCATTTGGGTCGGCACTGGCGTTTAGCAACGGGGCGAAAGCCGCCGGGTTGTTTTGGATTCCCGCCGCGTGCAGGGGCGTCCATCCTTTCCTACCCCGCGCATTCGGGTCGGCACCGGCGTTGAGCAACAGCTCGAGAGCCGCCAAGCTGTCGTCGCCTTGGTCTCCTGCCGCGATGTACAGGGGCGTCGATGCCTCATAATCCCGCACATTCGGGTCGGCGCCGGCGTCGAGCAACAGCTCGATAGCCGCCAAGTGCTCGGCGGTTTCCGATAGGTAGCCGACTTCAAATACCGCCCTGTGCAGAGGCGTGAATTCGAACTGGTCCTGCGCATTCAGATCGGCACCTGCATTGATGAACACTTCGACAACCACCGGGATGCCGTTGAATACCGCCCTGTGCAGAGGCGTCCATCCCTCATCATCCCTCGCATTCGGGTCGGCGCCCGCGTTGAGCAATACCTCGACGACCGCCGGAGTGTCGAGGTCGATGTCGCGGTCTCGACGAATGAATCTTGCCGTCGCGTGGTGCAGCGGCGACCGCCGGGGTGTCGTTGTTGGCCGCCGCCCCGTGCAGGGGCGTCCATCCATCCTCATTCCGCGCATTCAGGTCGGCGCCGGCAGCGAGGAGCGCCTCGACAACCGCCGGGGTGTCACCTAATCCGAAGTTCCGGACGATTTCCTGCTGATCTTCACAACAACTCACTGATTTTGCGTTCTTTGTTTGATTCATCAGGCTTCACAGTGTACCCATGTATGAATGCACCTTGTGCTTGACATACGTCCACGGTACGCCCATGCACGGTAGCCATGTGCATCAAAGCCCTCCTCAACCAGTCCCCCCCACCCGTCATCATGCTCCACGAGCCCCCGGCGCGAAGTCGGAAAGGTCAAGAAGCGCACCATCACCCGCAACACCGTGGCGCTCCACTTCGCCGGGCGCCGGGCCCTTCAAGGTCACTACGCGGCCCACGCCGCTCCAGAGAAGAACACTCAAACTCCTCGGCGTAAAGCCGTAGTGTACCCAGTCAGACGCCTCTGAGATCCATCGAATGTCATTCCTATCATATACTTGCGCCTGATCAGCCCTGGAACTTCGGCCTAATGCCGCCGCCCCGTGCAGGGGCGTCCATCCACCTAAGCCACCCCGCGCATTCAGGTCGGCGCCGGCGTTGAGCAACACCTCGACAATCGCCGGAGTGTCAATGTACGCCACCGCGTAGTGCAGGGGCATCCATCCATCCTCATCCCGCTCATTCGGGTCGGCGCCGACGTCGAGGCAGCGGGAGACATCCATTATCTCGGCGTGTTCGAAGAAACCGAAGGTGTTCCACTCCGCGCAGGAGGGTGACGCGCCACCCGCCGATCCATCGTCGCCTGTTTCCGCAAATGCGTCGAAGGCGCCGGAAGCGATCATGCAGACGCTGAAGGCCACGATGAGGAGGACAACCCGCAGGCCACTGGGTGAGTATGCGCTGACGTTGAAGATCGGGACCCGGATCAAGGATCGCTGGCTCGACTGCGCCGACGATGAGTTCACGTACCTCGCCTTCGACGCCGTCACCGTCGAGGAGACCCTCGCCGAACTCGAGGAGCGCCGCTCGACCCTGGCCAGCCATGTCCGTGTCGGCGAGCTCGCCGACAACGACAAGCCGAAACCCGCATGATGACCCCTGTGATCCGGGGAAGGGCGCGACCCGACACCGTCCGCACCCTCATCGCCGCCCGATGACCACCGATGCTGGCATCGAGCCGGACCACAGGAAGGGCATCCTCAGGGTCGGCATCCTCGGGCCTGGCCAACAACGCAACGACAAGAGCACTGCTGGCGCTGATCGACGAACTCAACCGGACCAGGACCGTCCATCCGGGAACAAGCTTCCGCCTGAGCGCTCGGCAGCAGAAATCACAGGTCGAGCGGGAACGCGGCGTGTCGCTCGGCAAGCTGCAGCCCGGCCATTCAGCGGCTATGCCATTCGCAGGTCCCGTCGACCCTCTCGTCATCGCGCCATTCACAGGTCTGGGCTTCGCCGTCGGGCAGGGTAAGGATCACTTGGCCGTGCCTCTTGAAATCGCGCCATTCGCCCTCGTAACGGAAGCCGTTGAACCCTTGGGTATAGGTCCCGTGGCCGTGGGGCGCACCGTCGCGCATGCTGCCCTCGTACGTGTCCACGCCGTCGCTGTGGCGCCAGACAAACCGCCCTTGACCCGAAGCCTTGCCATCCACGCAAGGTCCCGTCCATGTCACGGTCTCGTCAGGCACGGGATAAGGATTCCGGAGTTGGCAGGGCTGGTTTTCCGCGACAATCCAGTTCGGCCCGACGGGCTCGAGCGGTGCGTCCGACGCCTCGGGTGCCGTTTCCTCCATCGTCGCATCTGGCGGCGCCATCCGAACATCGTCGCATCCGGCACCATCCGAAGATAACGCATTCCACGCGACCTCCTTACCGTTGCGGTAGTACCTTTCATGGTCATCGAAGTAGCCATCATCATTGTCATCGCGGAAGATTCCATTGAAGCCATCAGGAAAGCGAAAGACCCAGCGGCCGTGCCTCTTGTCGTCAACAAAAGGACCTTCCTCGACGGATTTGTCACCATAAAGCCAGCGAATGACCCAGCAGCCGTGCATCTTGCCATCGACATAAGGGCCTTCCTGAACGACTGAATCGGAGCGCCAAACCCAGGGGCCGTGCATCTTGCCCCGCACCAGCGTACCCGTAGCCTGGCCATTAGAATAGTAACCCGTCGTCTCCTCCCAAGTTCCCTGCCCGACGGCGAGGCCGTCTTGGCATACGCCGGACCAGGTCCCCGTCTCCTCGGGAGTATAATAGGGAGTGAAGGCATAACAGCCGGGCGGGTCGTCGAATTCAAACCAGCATCCGTAGACCGGGAGTACTGACCCGGTGCATTTTGGCGATAGGGCGGCGGTCGCGTCCTGACTCTCCGGCGTGTCCACGACCTCCGCCTGATCCACCGCCTCGGGCGCCACCTCCTTCAGCAACGAGGTGTGGATGAAGGCTGGCCCTCCGTCCTCGCGCAGGTCCACGCGCATCCACTTGCCGCCCTCGACAACGCCCGTCACCCGTACGCCGACGCCCGCATCCAGCGTGCCGAGCACGTCGTAGCCGGTACCGGGACCTGAACGCACGTTGGCGCGTGTCGTCACTTCCATCGTCTCATCCAGCGTCGCCACCGAATGGGACTCCTCCGGCGCCGCCTCGTCTTCCGCCTGACCCGCCGCCTCCGTGCCGTACCCGCCGGCGTCGCACTTGCTCCGCTCGAAGGTGAAGTGCCCGACGCAGGCCTCGGCCTGCTCGGCGAAGATCGGCAGGCAGGGCGCATACGTCTCGTTCTTCGTGTTGGATCCGAAGTCCACGTTATCGCGACAGTGCACGATCTTGCGCTGGATCGTCTCCAGGCACTGCTCCCGCTGCGCCGGGAGGTCCGGGTAGAAGATCCCGTCGATGTCTCCAAACTTCGGCTTCAGGGTCTCGCCCTCCGGCGTCGTGCAGGCGAACGCGAAGCTATCGATCCACGCCTCGTCTGCCTCCGCAGCCGTGCTCCCGGCCACTGTCGCGAAGGTCAGCGCCCCGACGATCAACATCACTCGCATTCTCATATCTCCCCTGTCTTGGGCTGCCCCACCCGGTGGGCGGTCTCCATGTCCGAACGAAGAGTTTACCTGCCATCGAGACAATGCGCATCCCTGCTCAGTCTCGGTCCGGAGACGATCGGCCGCGATGAGGCGGTGGAGGTTCACCAAGAGCCTCGCAGGCGTGGAGCGCGCGTTCCGGAACGCCAGGAGCCACCTCCGGATCCGTCCGGTCTACGTCTGTTCGCCGGATCACGTCCGTGCCCACATGGTCCTGTGCATGCTGGCCCGGCATGGTGAATGGCACATGCGCTCAGCGCCTCGCGCCGATGCTGTCCGAGGACGACGACCGCGAAGGTGCTCGGGCGCGGTGGAACTCGTCGGTGGAAAGGTGGGCCACGGTCTCGAAGAGTGCGAAGGTCAGGGCCAACACCAGGCTCACCCCCGACGGGCTGTCCGTGCACAGCTTCCGCACCCTGCTTGACGGTCTCTCGGGCATGGCGCTGAACCAGCCGCGCCTGCCGGTCCACGGCGAAAGCCTGCTGTCCGTCGTAATCGCGCCGACCCCGGTCCAGAAACGAGCTTTCCAGCCGCTCGGCGTGAAGCCGGACCAGAACGTTCCCGTGAGACTGCCAAGTTGAGCGGAGAACGCCGGGCCGGGCAGACTCGACGACGACCTGAGGTGTGTGTCACCTTCGAGGCAGCCTTGCCCGAGGGCCGGATCGCGCACCGGTGTCCAGCACGCATCGTGGTCGAACGAAACCGGGTTGGACCGGCCCTGAGCGAGCTCTCAGGATGCAACGCCTGAAGTCATGATCTGTGTGATCGCATTCCCGACCCGTTCCGCCGCAGTCTCGACATCCCTGTCCGCAACGTGGGCATAGCGCAGGGTCATCGAAACCTGGCGATGACCGAGGAGTCTCGCCACTGTCGGAAGCGGCACACCGTTCAGCACAGCCTGACTGGCGAAGTTGTGTCGCAGGTCATGCAGACGTACATCCTCGATGCCGACCCGTTTGCGAAGGGTGTACCACAGTTGCCGCACGCTCGATGTGGGTACGGTCGGATCGCAGGGTGACGGGAAGACATGATCGCTGCCTTTCCTGGGCTGACGAGCGATGATCCGGCTGGCCTTGCTGTTGAGGTAGACTTTCCGTGGTCCGGTCTTGCTGTCGGCAAGATCGAGGGTGTCGGCGCCGACTTCGGACCACCTATGGCCGTGGACCTTGGCATGATTGAGGATCTGGCCCAACGTATCGAGAGCATGGTTGGCGCCGCCTGGCGCCGTCCTGCTGTAGTGGTCGAACCATGCCATCACTTCCTTGCGTGTGATTCGATCAAGCGGCATGGCACCGAAGGCTGGCAGAAGTTGAGTCTTGAGTTGGCTCCTTATGGGCCACCGGGGGCGGACGGCTTGAAGCGGTCGAAACACTCGGGCCGCCAGACATCTGCAACAAAGTCGCCGAAGAGAGGTACGGGAACCAGGGGAGTGTCCACCAGCGGTTCCATGTCGCCGGACTGGATGGCGAGACACCGGGAGCGCGCTTCCTCGACAGACATGCGTGTCACGGGACCCAGCGTCCGGCGTTTCGAGGAACCGTGCCGGTTGTTCAGGACAACGAACGACTTGTGGCCGGAAGACGTCGCGGTAGGGATGCGCATTGCTGCGCACCCCCCGCAACAGCCAGGCATGCAGGCGGTCAGGCATGCACCTGACCGACAGGTCGCTCGCGCCCTGTTCAACAAAAGGTGGCGGAGGGATCAGAAATGTTTCACAGCAAATTGCCTGATCAAGGGCATCATCAGTTACGTGGAAGAAGCTCGCCGTTGCGATACTCCCATTCCTCAGAGGACCCGTCAGCGTAGCGCATGATCCAGTGGCCGTGCCGCTTGCTGTCCACATAAGGGCCTTCCTGGCCGCCTCCGTCAGCGTAGCGCAAGACCCAGTGGCCGTGCAGCTTGCCGTCCACAAAAGGACCTTCCCAGATGTCTCCGTCAGCCCAGCCTTCGTCAGCCCAGCGCAAGACCCAGTGTCCGTGCTCCTTGCCCCGCACCAACGTGCCCGTGGCCTGGACGGATCTGGAGGCGGACTCCCACTCCCGCCCCAAGGTTCCCTGCCCAACGGCGAGGCCGTCCTGGCATTCGCCGGACCAGGTCGCCGTCTCGGGGGGAGAGTAGTAGAGACTGAAAACAAAACAGCCGGGCCGGTCGGCGAGTTCAATCCAGCATTCGGCGCCCTCGCTCATCCCGACGCATTTCGGCGATAGGGCGGCGGTCGCGTCCCGACTCTCCGGCGTGGCCTTGACCTCCGCCTGATCCGCCGCCTCGGGTGCCATCTCCGTCAACAGCGAGCCGTGAACGAAGGCCATACTGCCGTCCGGAACCTCGATGCGCAGCCACTCGCCGGCCTCGCCCGTGACATGGACCCGCTCGCCGACCTCCAGCAGCCCGACACGGGCGTGGTCGGTGCCGGGGCCGCTGCGCACATTCGTCCGGGTCCGCGCCTGCATCCAGCGGTCGGCCGGGGCAATGCCGGGTGTGTCCTCCGGCTCCTCGCCCTCCTCCACGACCGTCACCGTGCAGGCAAAGTCGGTGAAGCCGTCGATGCGAACCTCGCCGGAACCATCGCATTTGAACGTCTGGTTACGAAAATGGTCCGCGCACCATTGCGACTGCTCCGTGAAGATCGGCAGGCACTCCGGGTACTCCCGGTTCAGCGTGTTGCTGATGAAGGTCGTGTTCTGGAGACAGTGCACCACCATCCTCTTGACCGTCTGTCGACAGGCTTCGCGGTCCCCGGAGACATCCGCGTAGAAGACGCCGTCGATGTCGCCGAATTTCGGCTTCAGCACCTCGGCCCCGGTCGACGCGAGCGGAGCGAGGAGAAGCATGAGGAAGGTCGTCCAGAAGCGCAGCATATGTGGTTCTCCGTTCAAAGGTCCGGTCGAGCAGGAACAGTTGCTCGCTGAAGAGTACGACATACGGCAGGCCGGGAGACAGGAAACACCTCGCCGAGGCCGTTCACGTTGCAGTCGTCAGTGTCGTGCAGGCGTCGCAGTTGCCGGACCTGCCGGTCCGAGAGCTTCGGCTTCCTGCTGCGAAGTTTCCCCTTCGCGCGGACGGCGCCATGCCCCCGCGGGTGCGGATTTTTCAGGCCGCTCCCGAATTCGGCGAAGGTGGCGAATGCCGCGATCAGGGGGCGGGCGGTCTTCCCGAAGGCGCCCTCCGGCTCAGTCCCCGGGCTCGTCCGGGGGGGGGGGGGGGTACAAAGCCTGTGAGTTCGCGCACGCGAAGCACTCGCACTCACACCCGTCCCGGTCAGCAGCGACAAGTCATGCACCTGGACTTCGCCCAATGCCCCCATCATGACCCTTCTCCCGTCGCGAATCCGGACCGCCACCGCGCCCGCAAGGCCAAGCCCCAGCGAACCTGGAACCTGACAGACCAACCCATAACCCATCCGGAGGCCTGGTTCAACATACGCGCCCGGACCCCAGGACCATTTCGGGCTTGGAGTGCCGATGTGGCAGGGGCCGAGCATGCTTGAGGCGACCCGGGTTCTCAACGTGCCGGTTTCAGTGACCACTGCTGGTGCATCATGCCTGTTCAGGCACGCTTTTCGGAGTATTCGGGCACGGCTGCCCTGTTGCGTCGTTCGGCGGAACGTTCCCTGCGCATCGCGCGGGGGTGAAGAGCGACGGTCCATCCGCCGGGCGGGACAAGGGTCTCGTCGCGTGTGTTCTGGGCGCGGGCGGCGTCATGCCTGTTGGCCTTGGCATGTCGTTGAAGCGTCCGCCGCGTAAGCGTTCGGTCGCGCGGTGATTGTTGGTGATATTCACCGGTTGAGGATGCGTTTCCAGTCCTTGCGGAGAGGCCTCAGCCAGATGTCCTTTTTGGGCTTGTCGAATTTCTTGTGCGTATCGTAGCGTCCGCGTCCTTTGGTGGTGCCGACATGGATCCATCCTGACGCCTTGTAGACGGTGCCTGTGTAGCGCGGTGTCTGGACGAAGGTTTCGATGAGGACCGGTGTGGTGTTGTAGCGTCTGGTCCAGTCATCGGACAGTCGGCGTCGCATGACGGCGAGGATGTGGGACCCAAGGTTGGCGATAGAAATCCAGGGCTGGCTACCCGGCGAATCCCCACATTGCGCCTGGCGCGGAGATCACGGTGCATTACCGCTTTCATCCTCTGGCCGGGCAGCGCGTGACATGCCGGGTGAGGCGGTCGCTTCACGGTCGTCCGGTTCTCGTAGTCGTTGATTCCCAAGGTAAGCGGCACCGGCTTGCGGAATGGATGATATTGCCGGAGTCCGCGCGCTACGAGCTTCGCGCGGCACCGAGGCTGTCCCTGGATGCGCTGGCGGACCTGCATGATCTCGCGACATCCTTCCTGGGTTCCTTGCGGAAGACAGAGGAGGAACTCGATGAAGGACAATCTCGCGGAACCGCTGGTGTTCCGGACGGACCTGTTCCAGAAGACGCCATTGGTCTGGCACAGGCCGCACCTGAGGCGGGCCCTGCAGCCGGCAGTCGCGGCGCTGATCGAGCATGTGATGGCGGCGTTGCGGGAGGGGGCGGGCGATGACGGTGATGCGTGACGCGCGGCTGACCGCCGGCCACCTGGCGCGCTCGGCGATCGTGTACATCCGCCAGTCGAGCGAGATGCAGGTGCGCAACCACGTCGAGCGGCGCAAGCTGCAGTACGCCCTCGAGGACCATGCCCGGGGGCTGGGCTTTGCGAGGGTCGAGGTGATCGACGACGATCTTGGCGTCTCGGGCGGCGGGGTGAGGCGTCCGGGCTTCGAGCGCCTTCTGCAGGCCGTGTGCAGCGGCACGGTCGGCCTTGTCCTGGCCCTTGAGGCCTCGCGTCTGGCGCGCAATGGTCGGGACTGGCACGCGCTTCTGGAGATCTGCGCCGTCGTCGGCTGCCTGGTCGGCGACCGCGAGCGGATCCACGATCCAGCGATGGTCGACGACCGGGCCTTTCTGGGTCTCAAGGGCCAGTTTGCGGACATGGAGCTTGCGGTGTTCCGCCAGCGGTCCCTGGAGAGCCGCCAGGCGCTGGCCGAGCGCGGGGAGTTGTTCCTGCACCTGCCGGCCGGCTTCGAGAAGGTCGACCGTCACGGCATCGAGAAGACGCCGGACCAGCACCAGCGCGACGCGATCGACCTGGTGTTCCGGAAGTTCCGCGAACTGCGCAGCATCCGTCAGGTCCATCTCTGGTTCCGCAAGCGCGACATCAGGATCCCGGTTCGCGACCCCAAGGGTGGCGGGATCGCGTGGCGGGTGCCGCAGAACTCGACGCTGGCCTTGATGCTCAGCAACCCGCTCTACGCCGGCGCCTATGTGTACGGGCGCCGGCGCCAGGAGGTGACGGTTGACGCTGGCGGGACCAGGAAGGTACGCCGAGGGATCATGAAGCCCGAGGCCGCATGGTCGGTTCTGTTGCGCGACCGCCACGAGGGCTACATCGGCTGGGACGAGTACGAGAGGAACCGGAGGGTGATCGAGGCGAACACCGTGGGGAACCGGGGGGCGCCGCGGGCCGGCAAGGCGCTTCTGGCCGGCCTTGTGCGCTGCGGCTGCTGCGGCCGGCGGATGCAGATTGCGGACAACGGCACGTCGCACCGCTACCAATGTCCGGGTGACGTCGTCACGGGGGGCAGCACCTGCATTGGCTTCGGCGGCGTGCGGGTCGACGGGGCCGTGAGCGCGGCCGTTCTCGCTGCGGCGCAACCCCTTGGCGTGGCTGCCGCGCTGGAGGCGTTCGAGCGGCGCGGCGACGATACGTCGGCGCGGATCCGCCTCGCCGCCTCGGCGCTGGAGGAAGCCCGGTACAAGGCCGGTCGTGCGCAGGCACAGTTTGACGCGGTTGATCCCGGCAACCACAACATTCTCCACAACCTGGCGGCGCGGTGGGAGGCCTGCCTGGCCGAGGTCTGCGAGCGCGAAGAGCAGCTTCGGGCGCTCGAGGCGACCCGCGAGGCGCGAGAAGCGGGGTGCGCAGACCGTGACGCCTTTCTGGCTCTGGGGGCCGACCTGGAGCGCGCATGGTCCCATGAGGCCGCAACGCCGCAGCTGCGCAAGAACATCCTGCGCGCGACCCTGGTGGATATCACCGCCAGCATGCGACAGGACACGGTGCACCTGCTTCTGCACTGGCGCGGCGGCGACCATACCGAGATCGAGGTGAAGCGCTTCCGTACCGGCGAGCATCGCTATACGTCCGACAAGGAGGTCGAGGACCTGGTCGCCGGACTGGCCCGGCAGCTGCCCGACGAGCAGATGGCCCGGCTTCTCAACCTCATGGGCCGCAAGACGACCAAGGGCAACGGCTGGAACCGGGTTCGGGTGCGCGTCTTCCGTTCCCGTCGCGGCATTCCGGTATACCGTGAGGGCGAACGCCAGGAGCGCGGCGAACTGTCCCTCAGCGAGGCCTCGGCGCAGCTCGGCGTCGATCCCTCGGTCGTGCGCCGGCTGATCCGGACGGGCATCCTGCCCGCACGGCAGGTCTGCACCGGGGCGCCCTGGGCCATCGCAGCGGCGGACCTGGAGGCCCCTCGGGTCGTCGCGGCGCTGTCCGGCTGCCGGAGCGTCGCCGACGCGGACCCGAACCAGGGCGAGTTCGAGTTGTGACCGCCCGGCGAGGCTGCATGGCCGTCCGTGCAGCGGCTTGCATGACCGGGTTCCATCCCCGTGATCCGGAGCAGGCCGAGAGATACGGCATCCCTGCCGTCCACCAGCGAAAGTCCTGCGAGTGCCGCTCCCGTGCGCAACGCTGGCGCGATGCGGCGGCCGAGCTCGGTGCATGGCAGGAGCATGATCAGGACTGTCTCGACAGTCTCCCCGACTCCCTGCGCGACACGGCTTGTGGAGAACGTCTGCAGATCATCGTCGAGGCCGACATCGAGGCCCTCAAGGACATCGAACCGCCGCGCGGCTTGTGGACGGGACCCATGACACCTGGAACCCCCTTGGACACGGTAACGTTACCATGCCCGGGGACGCTGGGCGGCGAGGTGGCCGCGCTCATCGGTAACGTTACCGTAGTCAATGGACGGCAACCCGCTCATGCCGCCGGGACCCATGACACCTGGAACCCCATTGAACACGGTAACGTTACCATGTCCGGGAGCGCTGGCGGCAAAGCGACCGCATTCACCGGTAACGTTACCGTGGTCAATGGACGGCAACCCGCTCATACCACCGGAAGCACAGGCTGCATGTCGCCTCGCTCGCAGGGCAAGGACATCGGCAAGGCAGAACCCCGGACCGCACGTGGACAACCACAGAACACATCATCCCGAATACCCGCAAAAACCTTGCCAGACATGGGGGCCGACAGACATCGGGAAGGACGATTCTCCGCGAACCGGGGCAAAAACGCGGGGCAAAACGCCGTTGACACAGGAGGCGAAATGGAAAATCGTTATAAATCAACCCTGAAGCGAGATGGGGTGTTATGATGGCATCTACGGCATGATCAAGAACCTTGGATTATCGACCACCAGCGGCAGGTTCTTCTGCCGCTGTTCGGGTGTCCATCCGATGAAGGTGTCGCGCGGGGCGATTTTCCAGGCGGCGGTGGAGAAGCCGAGCATGGCGACGGGCGCTCCGTTGCGATCATGGAAGGCGTAGCGCATCTGGGCTCCGACCAGTCTCGTGTAGCCGAGATAATGGTAGCGGGCGACGAACTCGTTCCACAGCTTTCCTTCCCGGGTGCCGCCTGTGACGATGGAGACGGCAAGGGGGCGGACCTCGTCGAGGGTTGTGGGAGGCGCGCTGCGTGGCGGTTCGCTGTCGGGTCCGAAGACGATGGGCTTGGGCCGGACCGGCGGGTGCTTGGGTGGCGGCAGGGTGATGAGGCCGTCGCGGTGCATGGCCAGGAAGGTGACACTCGCCATCATGTTCTTGAGGCCGCCGTCGGGCTTGTACCAGCCGGTCTCGCGGCAGAAGGCGCGGGCGATGGCCGCACGGGTGGGGTGCTGGGTGATCAGGGAGCGCAACAGCTCCATCTCGTGCGCGGTGAAGTCACGGCCGTAGTAACGGCACTCGATCACCCCGGTTCCGTGAGGTCCCGTCGGCGCTCCGGGCTCATCGACCATGGCAGCCACGGGTCGAGGTCATCCGGCGGCTTGCCGCCGTTCTGCGCGCAGGCCTCAAGCCACTCATGAAGCCAGCGCCGAACATTGATGTTGTTCATGGCAAGGGTGCCGATGACCGAGTACATGATGGCGGTGAAGGCGGCGCCCTCCTCGCTGTCGGAGCCGAAGTTCAGCTTTCTCGCGGTCACCGCACCCCGGAGGGTTCTCTCGGCCAGGTTGTTGTCCATGGGCACCTGGGGATGGTCGACAAAGACGCACTCGGGCAAGGCGTCGAGTTCCTCCTGAGCCTGCCTGAACAGCGCCTCGACGGCCGCACGGAGGTCCTTCTGCAGGGCATTGAACCTCGCTGACTGACGCTTCCGTGCGGGATCGTAGTGCTTCAGCCGTTGCCCATTCAGTGTGTAGATCAGCGCGATCCTGTCGAGCCACCTGTCGCACCACTCTTCCAGCCCCTCCTGGCCTGCCGCAGCCTCGATCACATCGCGCCTGGAGTGCGCCCAGCAAAAGCAGAGGATCACCTTGCCATCGAGCACGCGCTCCAGTTTCTTGTAGGCCGCGTGACGGTCGACGACAAGGAAGACGACACCTTTGGTGGAGGCGAACAGCACCATGGCCACCCGGGCGCTGCGTGACGGATCGATGAGGAAGAAGACGGAGTTGGCGCTGACCGCGGTCCACAGCCAGGCCTTCTGCGAGCGCCCCGAGGCCTTGAGGGAGGGGGATGCGGTGTGCCAGGCGAACTGGCGGAAGGCAGGGGGTGAAAGTCCCCTGAAACGAAGGAGTAACCAAACCACGTTTCTCCGCGAGCCGTGCGTCGGTTCCCGCGAGGGGGCAGGCGAAGCGTCGGTAGCGGTACGGATGGGCAGGGCTAATGAGCACCGAAAAGTCCGTTGTTCGGGGTGCCGAGGCTTTCGCATCGGTCGAAGGCAACATCGCAGGCATCGATTTGGTGAGATGTCGGCGAGCCCCGCGGTGTCGGAGAACCCATGCACGTCCGCACGCCTTCTGTTGGGACCCTGGGAGGTCTTCGAACTATCCCGCCTGTCGTGGCGGGACCGTGTAGGGAAAGGAGAAAGCCGAAGCCTATGAGGAACGGTTTGAAGAAGTCGGATGGGGCCGTAAGACCGGTGAAGGCGGCGAACAAGGGAGCGTCAGCTTCTGCGGAGTCGCTGGAGGAAAGGGCCTCAACCAAGGGGAATCCGGGACGCCAAAGCACGCACCGAACGCAGTGTCGGGCAAGTGTGCCACAGGCGGCGGACCGGATACGGGAAGCTGCAGAGAGGAACCCGAAGGAGCGTCTCACTGCACTCTTCCATCACATTACGCCGGACGCGCTCCGGGCGGCCTACTTCGGTTTGAAGAAGGAAGCCTCGGCAGGTGTCGACGGCGTGACGTGGGCGGCGTATGGCGAGGGTCTGGACGAGCGCTTGCTTGATCTGCACTCGCGCCTGCATCGTGGGGGAGCGTACCGGGCGCCGCCGGTTCGGCGGGTTGAGATACCCAAGCCGGACGGCGGGACACGACCGCTCGGGATTGCCGCACTGGAGGACAAGATCGTCCAGAAGGCGGTTGTGGATGTGATCCTGACACCGATTTATGAGGTGGAGTTCCTTGGCTTCAGCTACGGGTTCCGACCGGGCCGAGGGGCGCATGACGCTCTCGACGCCCTGGCGTTCGGGATCGAGCGGCGCAAGGTCAACTGGATAGTCGACGCGGACATTCAGGGGTACTTCGACACAATCCCGAGGGATTGGTTGATCAAGTTCCTGGAGCATCGCATTGGCGACAGGCGGGTGATCCGTCTGATCCGCAAGTGGCTGAACGCTGGCGTCATGACCGACGGATCATGGAGCGACACCGGTGCGGGCACGCCTCAGGGCGCCATTGTCAGCCCCTGCCTGGCGAACGTGGTTCTGCACTACGTGCTCGATCTGTGGTTTCACAAGGCATGGCGTCCGAAGGTTCCGAACGGTGAAGCGATCATTGTCCGCTACGCGGACGATATTGTGGTCGGGTTCCAGCATAAGCGGGATGCGGAGACATACCTTCGCGACGTTCGGGAGAGGCTGGACCGCTTTGGTCTCACCCTTCACCCGGACAAGACCCGTCTCGTTGAGTTTGGACGGTTTGCCAAGGCGAACCGGCGATCTCGCGGGGCGGGCAGGCCGGAGACGTTCGACTTCCTGGGCTTCACGCACTTTTGCACGGAGACCCGGAGAGGACGCTTCAGGCTTGGTCGCAAGCCGGTCGCAAAACGGGTCGCAAGGACCCTGGCGCGCATCGAGGAGGTGCTTCGCAATCGACGGCATCACGACATATGGGAGGTCGGCATGTGGCTTGGGCGAGTTGTCAATGGCTGGTCCAACTACTTCGCCGTTCCGGGGTCGACCCGATGGCTGCGCACGTTCCGCCAAAGGCTGCAACGCCTATGGCTGCGAGCGATCCGCCGCCGCTCCCAGCGCCACTGCTTTGACTGGAAGCGATTGGAGCGCATGACCGAGCTTCTTTGGCCGCGCGTCTCCATCCGCCACCCATGGCCGGACCAGCGGTTTACCGTCAAGCACCCGAGGTAGGAGCCGGATGGATTAACGTCCATGTCCGGATCTGTGCGGGGGGTGCGCAGCAATGCGCATCCCTACCGCGACCCAGCTGGCCTCGTCGCCGTGGCGCACCGTCAGCCGGTTCTGATGATCGAGGATGGCCTGAGCGAGAGGCGCGAACATCGGCGTCATCTTCTTCATGCCGCCAGCGATTGTTCCCGGCGCCATCGGCAGTCCCTGGTCCTTGAGCCATCGCGAGACCCGGCGCAGGGGACGCAAGCAGGCGAAGCGCTCATAGAGCACGCATGCCCAGACACTGTTGCCGTAGGGGGTATTCGCAAACAAGCGCAAAGGTGGCGGCGCGATGATCTCCCCAGGCGCCGACGAACACTGACAACCACGGCGCCAACGCCCACGGTCAATCCGCCGGACATGAGCCTTGACATGGACCTCCATGATCGAGGTCTCGTGGCTGCCGTTGGCCACATAGGGCTCGCCGCAACACGGGCACGTGCGCTGCGATGCCGGTGGATCATGGCGCTCGTGCTTCTCCTCAAGCTTCGGACGCGGGGTGCGCCCGTGGCCGCTCTTGCCAGGTTGCTGACCCCGCTTGTTCCCGGTGCCTTTCTTCTTCCGCTTCTCGCTCTTCGACCCGAAGCGCGCCTTCGCGTGCTTGTCACGCGTCCCGCGCAGCTTCCTCAGCTCGCTCTTCTGTTTAGCGTTCTGGCTCTTCAGAGCGTCCCTTTCCTGCTCCAGCGCCTCCACCAGGTCCTGTCCCTGCTGCACCTCCGTACGAGCCGCCTCCAGGTCCGCACGAGCCGCCTCCAGCTCATCACGAGTGTGGTCGAGATCAAACTGCAATGTGTCCGCACGGGCACGGGCGTCAATCTCCGCACAGCGCAGGTCACGCATGCTCGCTTCCGCCGCATCCGCACGAACCCGCTCCGCCTCATAGAGCGCACGCCAGTCAGGCGCCTCGCATGACAAGGCCGCTGGCGACAGACATAGGCCGTCGCCACCTCCCGTCAGCTGCTGTGCCTCTCCGCACGTCTCGTCGAAAGTCTCCATGGCCCCGACCATAATCGAGACCAGACCGATTTACCAGCCCTTTCTCAGACAATAGTCAGCAAGCCCCAAACCAACCAAAATCAGCCATCACCGCACGGCCGAACGCTTACTCCGCCGCAGCGCACGATGACGATGGCGGCGGGTCACTCACATTCCCCAACTTCCCCATCGACGCTCCAACGCAAGGTATGCGTTGGCACGTCATGGTCCGTTGTATCGTTCATAACCCTTCCAACATGCAGTCAAACAGCGTGTCTGTGGACTTCGCTTGTCTCGCACCCAACCTGACCCTTGTGGCTGGCGCACCTTGTATGGAAGTGCTGTGCCCCGTGCAGCAAGGCGAGCTCACTTTGAGTACGTGAAGAAATGGCTCCGCTTTCGACTCTTCAGCAATGGCTCTCACCTGCACCGACGACAACACCACAACGCGCCGTTCAACAGTGCGAGGCAGCCTCGACGACGGCCTCGATCCGAGGAGACTGTGCGGTAACGGTCGAATAAAAGTCGCATAAGGTATATTATGGAACATTATGGCCGGTGTGCGGCGCGGAACAGGCGGAAGAAGTTGTCGGTCGTGATGGCGGCAAGATCGCCTTCGGAAACACCCTTCAGCCCGGCAAGGCAGCGGGCCGTGTGAACGACCAGTGCCGGTTCGTTGCGCTTGCCGCGTTTCGGCACGGGAGCCAGGAACGGTGCATCAGTCTCCACCAGGAGGCGCTCCCCAGGAATGTCCCTGACGATGTCGCGCAGGTCCGAAGCGTTCCTGAATGTCACGATCCCTGAAATCGAGATGGAGAAGCCCAGCCTGAGACTGCGCACCGCGAGATCCCGGCTGGCGCTGAATGAGTGAATGAGACCCGGAAAGGAACCGCCCGTTTCCGTTTCTTCCTCGAGGATCGCCATGGTGTCCTCGTCGGCCGACCGGGTGTGGACGATGAGCGGCAAACCCGTGCTGCGTGACGCCCGGACATGTTCCCTGAAGCTCTGTCGCTGAGCCTCGCGCGGGCTGTTGTCATAGTGGTAGTCAAGTCCGGTCTCGCCGATGCCGATGACGTGCGGACAATCGGCGAGAGCCGCGATCTCGCATGCCGGCCAGATCCCTTCCTCGGCAACATGGTGGGGATGGACTCCGGCTGAACAGTGGATGCCGTCATGGTTCTCGGCGATCGCCCTCACCTCCGGGAAGCGGCTGAGGCGCGTCGAGATCGTCTGCATGACCGAAACGCCGGCGTCCCGGGCCCGGTCGACGACATCGTCGAGCTCATCGGCGAAGTCGGGGAAATCGAGATGGCAGTGGCTGTCGACAAGCATCATGGGACATCCTCGGCGAGACGCGGAAACACACCCTCGGGTTCCGGCAACGGACAGCCGGGCCGCAGGCTGTGTGCCTCGTCGATCGAGGCAAAGTCGCGCCCGTCGCCGGGAACGGCGAGCTGGTCGAGGAGCCGGGCCGATGAGCCCGGCATCACGGGCTGGGTCAGCAGGGCAAGGATGCGGATCAGTTCGGCGGTGCAGTAGAGCACGGTCTCCATGCGTTGCGGATCCGCATCTTTCAGTTTCCATGGCGCCTCGCCATCAATGTAGCGGTTGGCAGCGCCGATGACCTCCCAGATATCCCGCAGCATCAACTGGAAAGCCTGAACGTCCACGTGCCGGCGCAGGCGCGTGACGAGGCCCCTTCCCCGTGCAAGGAGCTCGCGGTCCTGATCGTGAAGCGTGCCTGGCGACGGCACCTTTCCCTTGCAGTTTCGGGCGATCATCTTCAGCACCCGCTGTGCCAGGTTGCCATAGTCATTGGCCAGGTCATGGTTGCACCTCAACATGGCGCCGCGATGCGAGAAGTCACCGTCATTGCCGAAACTCACCTCACGCATCAGCGTGTAGCGGACCTGGTCAAGTCCGTAGCGGGCGACGATCTCGGAGGGCACGATGACATTGCCCAGGGACTTGGAGATCTTCCTGCCCTCGCTGGTCCACCATCCATGGGCAAAGACTCGGCATGGCACGTCGATTCCTGCAGCCATGAGAAAGGCCGGCCAGTACACCGCGTGGAATCGAAGGATGTCCTTGCCGACCATGTGCATGGCGGGCCACCAGGACCCGAATGACCCGCCCGAATCATCTGGATATCCGGCCGCCGTGATGTAGTTTGCCAGAGCATCGATCCACACGTACATGACATGCCGGGGATCGCCTGGAACGGGGATTCCCCAGGTGAAGCCCGTACGGGAAATCGACAAGTCGTCGAGTCCGCCGCGGACGAAACTCACCACCTCGTTGCGTCGCGCTTCGGGCATGATGAAGTCGGGACGGTCCGCGTAGAGCTTCAGCAGGCGGTCCTGCCAGGCTGACAGGCGAAAGAAGTAACTCGGCTCCTTCACCCACTCCACCGGAGCGCCCGATGGCGCCACCTTGCGGCCTGCGCCATCCACGCCAAGCTCGTCCTCCGTATAGAACGCCTCATCGCGGATGGCATACCAGCCCTCGTAGGTTCCGAGATAGATTTCGCCGGCCTCTTCAAGGCGCCGCCACAACGTCTGGACAGAGCGGATGTGGCGCTGCTCGGTCGTCCGGATGAACTGGTCATTCGAGAAGTTCCATTCCCGGGCAAGGTTGCGGAAATTCTCCGAAACCTCGTCACAGAATGTCGCCGGATCGGTGCCGGCCTCCCGTGCCGCCCTCTCGACCTTCTGGCCGTGCTCGTCGGTCCCTGTCAGAAACAGCACGTCATACCCGTCGAGACGCTTGAAGCGGGCCATCACGTCGCAGGCGAGCGTGGTGTAGGCATGCCCGATGTGGGGATTGTCGTTGACGTAGTAAATCGGTGTCGTGATGTAGAACTTGTCGCGCATGCCTCAATGGCTCCCCTCGCCTGACGGATGACGGCGTCTCAGGTCCTGACAGCCGCCTGCAGGGTACCGAATACCGACAGGATGGACTGCCTGCGATCCAGGTTGAAGGATTGAACTGTCAGGCGCAGGTGCGCGACCTTTTCCCACACGGCCATCCAGCGTTCAAGGGCAGGGTCATCGGCGATGCGCGCCATGGCCTCGGCCTCTTCCGGCAGAACGGGAGGCGCGGCCTCGCCCGTGGTTGCCTTGCGAATGATCGCTGCGGACCAGTCCATGATGAAGTCGAACGCCAGGTTCCAGGATGCTTCGCCGCCGGGCCGGGCAAGACGCTCCGCAAGACGATGAAGTGCCGCCGGATCGATGTCCGGGGCCGTGGCAATCAGGCTGATCACCTCGCGATAGAGTGCGAGACCGTCCTTCTCGGCCAGAAGCAGGGCGCGCCCTGGGCTGCCACCTGACAGTTGCGCCAGGGCGTCTCTTTCCTCAACCGCCAGGTTCGGCAGATATTGTTCAAGCAACAGACTTACCTGTTCACGCAAAAGTGGGGAAAGCGTGATCTTCCTGCACCGGGATCTGATGGTGGCCAACAACGAGGACGGTATCGCGGAGACGAGCAGCACGACCGCGCGACGGGGAGGTTCTTCCACCACCTTGAGAACCGCGTTGGCCGCATTCGTGTTCATCAGGTCGGCGTCGTCGATGATGACGACACGCCAGCCATCGTTGCCGGCCGTCCGGGCGAAGAAGGGCCCGACACGGCGTACGTCGTCGATGACGACCTCCCGGCGGCGTCTTCCCCGCTCATTCATGGACGGTCCGACAGCAAGGACGTCACCGTGTGAACGCGCTGAAATCCAGGCTGCAGCGGGGTCTCCTGCATCGAAATCCAGGGTGGCCGAAGGTTCGCCGAACAGGTCCTCGCCCGTACCGCACATGAGGTGCCGGGCCAGGCGCCAGGCGAGTGTCGCCTTGCCGATGCCAGCCTTGCCACCGATGATCCAGGCGCCAGCGATGCGCTCGTCAGCCACCCGAGCGGCAAGCTCGCGCTCGGCCGCCTCGTGTCCGATGAGTCCTTCGTTCGCCCAGGGAGCAGGAACCTCGAGTTCAGGGAAGTCCGGATGCTTGCGGATGTCGACCGGATCGTCCGTCATGACATCTGGCGACCGAACTCGCAGGAGCCTCCTCCCCTGTCACTCCGGCCTCTCGTCATGGTATCGGCCATCTCAGCGATATCTCCGATTCGAGACGGCCGGCCACGTCATCCTCGCTCCCCGATGCATCGACCACCTTGATGCGGTCGGTCTCCTTGCAGGCGATGGCAAGGAAAGCCCTGCGCAACCGTTCGTGGAAGGCTTCCCCCATGCGCTCATAGCGGTTGGTGTGCCCACGGGTCCTGGCTCTCGCGAGTCCCGTCCCGACCGGGAGATCGAGTATGAACGTGAGATCCGGACGCAACATGCCAATGGCGAGACGACCGATACTGTCAACGAAGTCGAGGCCAGCGCCCTGCGCCACGCCCTGGTAGGCCCTCGTTGAATCAAGGAACCGATCGCTGACCACCCAGCGACCCTCCGCAAGGGCCGGGCGGACCGTTCGGAGAACATGCTCACGCCGGGCCGCAACATGAAGAAGAGCCTCCGTTCCCGGATCCCATCGATCGGCAGCCCCGGCAATCAGCAACTCCCTGATTGCCTCGGCGCCTGGGGCGCCACCAGGTTCACGCGTCACCACAACCTCGACCTCGTATCTCACGGAAACCCATGATGCCAGACGCCGGGCCTGGGTCGACTTGCCGGTTCCTTCTCCGCCTTCAAGGGTGATCAGCCGGCCCCGCCTCAAGGAGCGCCCGCATCGCCGAAGAGCAGATAACCCAGAACCGTCGCCATTCTCAGCAGCAGGGAGGGTTTCCCGACGTCACTGCCGGCCAGCAGAGGCTTGTCGATGCTCTCCACTCCCGGCGCCTCGATCACGAGGCGGGCGACCTCTCGACCTTCCGCGATCGGTGCCGGCACCGGTCCTTCGTAGACGATGCGGGCATCGAGCGAGTCCCGCGCTGCTCGAGGCAGCGTGACAACCAGATTGTCTGCCAGAACAAGCGGCACCGAGTCAGAATCGCCGAGCCAGACCCTGGCCCGACCCACTTCGACACCGGAATCAAGGAGATGGAAGGTATCGTACTCCCTGAATCCCCACTCGATGATGGCCTCGGACTCCTGCGACCGGGCCGCGGCACTCCCGAATCCGTTGACGGCGAGGATCAGTCGACGGTCTCCTCGCACCGCGGAGGCCGTGAGGCCGTATCCGGCCGCGCGGGTGTAGCCGGTCTTGAGACCGTCAGCGCCGATTCCGGTGTAAAGCAGCGGGTTCCGGTTGGTCTGCTGGATGTCGTTGTAGGTGAATTCCGTCTCGGAGTAGTAGTGATAGTATTGAGGAAAATCCCTGATCGTCCGGCTTGCCAGGAGGGCTAGATCGGTCACGGTTGTCACATGCCCCTCTTCGGGCCAGCCGGAAGAGTTGCGGAACGTGCTGTCGTTCATGCCGAGTTCCCGGGCGCGTTGCGTCATGAGTTCGCTGAACGCGGTTTCGGATCCGGAAAGTCCCTCTGCAACCACGATCGACGCATCATTGCCTGACTGGACAACGATCCCCCGCAACAGGTCTTCGACCATCACGCTGTCGCCAACCTCGACAAACATCTTCGACCCACCCTTGCGCCACGCCTTCTCGCTGACGGGCAGGGTATCGTCGAGAGCGAGCGATCCCGACGCCAGCTTCTCCAACAGAAGGTACACCGTCATCAGCTTGGTCATCGAGGAGGGTTCGGTCGGAACGTCGGCATTCTTCTGGAAGAGAACGGTGTTGGTCGTCTCGTCGACGAGGATGGCCTCACGCGCCGAGATCTCGAATGCCGCTAGCGGCGCGGACAGCAAGACAGTGGCAACCAGACCGATCAGAATTCGCCAGCTCATGAATGTCCTTCCGCTCACCACCGCAATGCGCATGTACTCGGGTTCGGCGCCCGAGGATACCGCTTTCCCCCACCACTCGTCGATACCACGAACACTGATGGCATCACGGCGCGGCATTTTCGTGACGGAAACCCTCGAGGTGTCTCCTCACGGTCCTGCCGGATGACAGACGGGATGCTCACGGGAAATTCAGGCAGACCGACCGGCGGCCCCTTCAGGACAACAGCCCGGGCAGGTTCGGTGACGCTCGGCGTGGAGGAGGAGCGGGTCCGCGACATGAGACACCGACGCTGAATTCTCTGCCGCGCCTGCACATGCGCACGCGGACGCGTCACATGACGGTGACGACAATGGCCTCGTGAAAGCCGAGACCCATGACCTGTTCGCGTATGCGGTCGGCCTGGCCACGAGCGAGGAAGGGACCGACGCGGACGCGGTAGAAGACCCGATTCTCGACCACGGCGCGGATGACGTGGACGTCACCGGTACCGACAAGTGCATGGCTCACCACGAAGGCGTTTGCCGCGTTCGTGAAGGCGCCTGCCTGGACGAACAGGCCGCCACCGGGATCCTCGTGGGTCAGATCGATGGCCGGCGCCGATGCACTGTCCGTTCCCGCCGGCTCGCGGCCGAGTTCGGCCCAGGTCCTGCCGCTCTCCTGATCGACGACCTGAACCCTGACCCGGGCCGTTCCCTGACCTTCGAATCCGAGCAGCTGGGCGCCGCGGCGTGACACGTCGATGATGCGCCCGGCAATGAACGGACCGCGGTCATTCACCCTGAGGACAAGACTTCGCCCATTCTCCAGGTTGGTGACCCTGACGTAGACAGGCATGGGCAGCGTCTTGTGGGCCGCCGTCAGTTCGTTCATGTCATAGACTTCACCGTTGGCGGTCAGCTGTCCGTGAAAGGGTTCACCATACCAGGACGCGATACCCTCCTCGTCGTAGAAGGGATTTTCTTCGGGATGGTACCAGACTCCCTTGATTTCATAGGGTTGCCCGACCTTGTAATGACCCCGTGGCTCCTGGTCGCCGGACTTCATCACCGTGGTGGCAGAATCGATCCCGGCACAGGCCGCCAGAAGAAGGCCGAGCAGCACCACGCCGGCGGTACGCGCCGTCGTCGTGATCATCGGGAAAGCGCGTCGGCTATGGCAGTCACAGACATCGCGAAGTAGTCGGACCGGTTCCATTTGAGAATCGCCCTGTAGTTGTCGAACACGAGGAAGGCGGGGCCATCGGCGCCGGCAGGCAGAACGAGCGACGCCGCGGCATTCAGGGGCAGGTCGGAAACCTCACCCTGCCACGTCACGCCGCGCGAGAACCACGTTTCAAGGGGCTCGATTCCGTCCGGCGCGAGGCCAGGCTCCCCTGGCACGGTGACCGCGCGCCCCCATGGCATGCCGCGTTGCCATCCCGAACGCGCCAGGTAGTTGGCAATCGATGCAAAGACATCTCCACGGTTCTGCCAGATGTCGCGACGCCGGTCGAGATCCCAGTCCACCGCGAACCGGTTGAAACTCGACGGCATGAACTGGCTCTGACCCATGGCTCCCGCCCACGATCCCGTCATGTCGTTGCGGGAGATGTGTCCTTCATCGAGAATCGTGAGGGCGTGCAGGAGTTCATTGCGGAAAAAGGCACCGCGCCGGCCATCGAAGGCGAGGGTCGCGAGGGCGGCAATCACGTCGAAGCCGCCGGTGTAGCTCCCGAACCTGGTTTCAACAGCCCAGATGGCGACGATGTACTCGGCGTCGAAACCATAGTGGGCGGCGATCGCCTCCAGAAGCGGCCGGTGTTCGGCATACTTCTCCTCCGCCTTGTCGATCAGGGACTCCGGCACCCTGCTTTCCATGTATTCATCGAAGGTCAGCACGCTTTCGGGCTGGTGGCGGTCGAGTTCGATCACCCGCGCGATCGGCTCGAGTCCGGTGAGCGCCGCATCGAGGGTCTGCTGACCGACACCGGCTGCAGCTGCCTCGGTGCGCACGCCGGCGAGAAACTCGTCCCATCCGGAGTCCGCGGCCGAAGGGAGGGCAGTCAGGAAGAGAACGCTGCAGGTCAGCGCCACTCCCGGCAGTCGACGCGGATCAGACAACACCGCGCCGTTCCTCGCGGGGCGGGCGACCGAACAGTTCGCGGTAGCGGTGACTGAAATGCGAGGCGGACACGAATCCTGCAGAAAGGGCAATCGACAGGATCGATGTTGATCCCTGCAACAACATCAGGCGGGCATGATGCAGTCGGATTTCACGGTAGTACCGTGAAGGGGACCGCTTCAGGTGCCTGATGAACAGGCGCTCGAGTTGTCGGGTCGACAGACCGACGCCGCTGGCGATGTCGGGAATCGTCATGGGCTCCTCGAGGTTGTGTTCCATGACATCGATGGCGGCCAGAACCTTCGCATCACTGACTCCGGTGCGCGAGTGAAGCGCCATCCGCTGTCGATCATCGGATTGCCGGATCCTCTCGTGAATGAACTGTTCGGAAACCCTGCCGGCAAGTTCGACGCCGTGATCAAGCCCGATGAGATGAAGCATGAGATCGAGCGAGGCCGTTCCGCCGGAACAGGTGATCATGTTGCGGTCGATCTCGAAGAGATCGTCGGTCACCGCGATGTCCGGATACTGTTCGCTGAAGCTCTCATGATCTTCCCAGTGAATGGTGCAGCGATGGCCCCGGATCAGGCCGGCGCGGGCAAGGATGTGCGTTCCTGTACACAGGCTTCCCATGATGGTTCCCTGGCGCGCCAGCTTGCGCAGCCACGCCATGACAGACCTGTCGGCGAAGGCATGGGCATCGATCCCGGAACAGACGAACAGTGTCTCGCAAGCAGCGACCTCGCTCATCGCATGATGGGGTACGACCTCCATTCCGTTGCTCGCCCGCACCGGCCGGCCATCGCTCGAAATGATCATCCAGCGATAGTGCGTGGCGCCGCTCATTCGGTTGGCCGAGCGCAACGGTTCGACGGCGGCGGCGAAGGCCATCATCGAGAACTCCGGGATCAGGAGAAACGTGAAGGATCTCACCTCCACGGCCCCTGGAACGTGTCGGGCATCCCGAGGCCTGCGGGTCGAGGCCAGGGTTGTCAAACCAGGCACTCAGGTCTCTCCCGTGGCGTCGAGACGGACGTAGGCCGGTGAGGTCCGACCCCCACGGACTTCACCGAAATAGACCGTCATGTGCGGATAGGGTATCTCGATACCGGCCTCGTCGAATCCGAGCTTGAGACGTCTCAGATACTCGCGGCGCACGCCCCACTGATAGCCGGCAAGGGTGCGAATGCGGAACCTGAGGGTGACGGCCGAGTCGCCCAGGTCATTGACGCCCAGCACCTCGAGATCCCCGGCAAGGCGCTCATTCAGCGTCTCGTCACCGCGCGCCTCCTCGTCGATCCGCCGCACCACATCGATCACCTTGTCCGTGTTCTCCTGATAAGCGACACCGATGTCGATCACCGCGAACCCGAAGTCCCGCATCATGTTGGTGACGGAGGAGATGTCACCGAAGGGAATCGTATGGACGTAGCCATTCAGATCGCGCAACTGCACAGTACGCACGGTCACGCTCTCGACTCCTCCCATCTTGCCGCCGACCTCGATCCAGTCACCCACCGTGAACTGGTTCTCGAACAGGATGAACGTTCCGGTGATGATGTCCTTGATGAGAGACTGGGCGCCGAACCCGATGGCGAGCCCGACGACGCCGGCACCTGCGAGCAACGGCGTGACATCGAGCCCGAGCTCGCCCAGGATCGTCATGGCCGCCACGCCCCCGATCACGACGAGGAGGATGTTTCTCGCCAGCGGGAGCAGGGTGAGGACACGCGGGTTGGCCCCTTCTCCGCGACTGCGTCTGAGCTGGCTGGCAATGACACCATCGCCGATTTCCCAGATCAGGATGGCAACGATGACAACCACGACAACGGCCATCAGCCGCCCGAGAAGATCGAGTCCATCGGGCGACAGGAAGATGTGCGTCGCCTCGACGCCCCAGCTTTCCAGTGCCGTGACGATGGCGACGGTCCAGATCACCACATTGGTGAAAGCGCCGACAAGCGGGAGATAGCGGTTGCTGCGCCGTTCGAGGTCCGGAAACCGCTCCTGCAGGTCAGCACCGATGCGAAAGAGTCTCGACAGGGACCGTTGCGCCAGGGTGCTGGCAAGCGCCCCGGCCAGCCCGGCAAGAAACGTGAAGGCGAGGCCGCGAAGAATGAACACCGTGCCCGAGCGCGCCTCGAAGACCCACACGATGAACGTGATGACGACAGCAAGGATGGCCACCACATGCCAGACATCGCCGAGGCGCGAGCGCATGAAGTGCGCCCGGCCATCCGCCGCATCGCCAATCCAGGAGGCAACCGCAACCCGATTCTGCAGGATGACGACAATCGCCATGATGGCGAGCACCAGTCCGACGACGCGCACCAGGGAACCGGCGCTCGCTTCGGGGGCGCCCAGTGCCAGCAGCAGATCCGTGGCCAGGAAGCCCGCAAGTCCGATCGCCCAGAAACGGTTGAACCAGACCACGAGGTAGGCTGCCTCGCGATCGGCGACCGGCAGCAGTCGGGTGGCGGGGCGCAGGGGCGACATGATGACGCGAACCAGAATGACGGCGACGGCGTAGAGCCCGACGAGCATGGCGGTCGTGTAGAGGACGGCCAACGCGACGGCATCGGGGTTCAGAACGAAGGCGGCAAGCCAGGTCGCCAGGAGGAATCCGGTGACGGGCGCCATGGCGAGCAGGAATCGGGAGCCGGCATCGATCAGCCGCCCCATCACACTTGCGCCTCCGTCCTCCTGCAGCTTCCTTCGCTGAGCGGCCGTGAGACCGACGACCGCCAGCCAGGCGAGGATGCCAGCAACAAGGGCCAGTCCGGCCTGCCCTGCGATGCGGAGAAGCCCGGAACCGAAGTCCTGATGCGACACCTCGTCGATGATCCAGCCCGTCAACTGCCTGCCGTCATCGAGATTCTCCAGGAGACCCTTCAGCCTCTGGTCCAATCCGGAGATGCCGGAGGCAGTCTCCTGTTCGATGGCCTCGTCTGCGGCCGATGCCAGTGCATTGAGTCTGTCGATCAACTGCTGACGTTTGACGGGATCCTCAAGGACAGACACGAGCCCGGGGATGGTGTCGATCGTCTCCTGTGCAGCAACAGGCACAAGGGGTGCAGCGATCATCCAGAGGACGAGCAGCCCGGCAAGCGGCAGACGGTACAGCACGGTCAACATGAACTGGCATCCCGAATGCTGGGTCATGTGAGTGTAGCGATGCCGGATCGGCAATCCAGCCGTCAGGGCGGTCTCGAATCATGGGCGGCGGACTGCTCTGCCGGCATCGTGGACCACGCTCACAGAGCCGTGAACCTCACGCCACCTTGCCATACATGCCGTTTGCCTGCGTGTCCATTGCAGGACTGTCCTGCCAGGGATGCAGGCGAGGAACCCGTCGCAACGGCTCCATCGAGGAATGCGGCGGTCCCTCTGCTCATGATGCGGGCAGGAAGAGTCATCTGACGGCGGACACCGAGGAGGCACCGATTGTCCGTGAAGGGTTCATGCGGCCGACATCCAGGATCGGGACACGGCTTGTGGACCTTCCGCGCAAGGCCCCGGAGGCCTCCCGGGTGTTTGCTGACGGCGGCTACGGGGTCACAGGTTGCGTGACGCACTGCCCCCAGGGGCTTGCCGGACTCGACCGTGATTGTCGAGAAACCCAGGGATGTCAGGGAGTTCGCCGTTCGTCCCCGCCGTCGGATTGCGGAGAGGACCAGTGCCTGGACGGGCCGGTGCCGTCGATGGGCCAGGGACTACGAGCGCACCGAGGCAAGTTCCCTGGCCCGGGCCAGGCTGGCGGCGTACCGTCTTCTCATGCAACGGGTGGCACATGAATCAATAAACATATTATTATCAATGTGTTATCATTCACACTCTGAAAGTTGTCGAACAGTATCGCGCTCTTGCCGGTCCATGTCGTCAAGAATGGCTGCGGCCACGTGAACCGCCCCCGGATCTCCTCGATCGCGGAGTGCATGTGCTACGGGCCGCATGGCTTCATGCGTGGCATGGCATGGCATGTCCCGGGGTTCGCAGATCGTACCTATCCCGGACAACCTTGCGGCGTTCCATCGACTTCCCACCGATATCGCTGAACCGCACGGCCTTGCTCATGACACCTGAAGCGCTCATCGATGGCGGCGCCCGCCATGATATCCTTGCCGTCGTCAACAGGCCTTCGAGTGCATGCCGGGCGACCGATTGACGTGACACGTCACGTCGTGCTTCGCCCGTCAGGACACCGCGACTTCTGACATGGGAGCTGTGCTGCGGCGCCCTCAGGCCGGGCGGATCGTCGCGATCAGGACGGCGTGATTCCCCGTGCTTGAGTGAAGGTCTTCCTGCCGATACAGTCCGTGCCCGACAGTGAAGACAGTCCGACCGGGGATCATCCATGGCCGAAGTCATCGCCGACTGGCAGCGTGCCGACAGCGAGCACCTTTCCACCTACAAGCGGGTCATGCGCCTGACCGTGGTGTCGACGGTATCGTGTATTGTTGTTCTGGTGCTGCTTGCCGTTTATCTCCTTTGAAGATCATCTCCGGGGGCCAGGCCGGCGCCGACAGGGCGGCACTCGATGCCGCGCTGGCCAGGGGCCGAACGGCCGGCGGGTGGTGTCCCAGGGGTCGGCTGGCTGACAATGGCATCATCGATGAGCGTTACCCGCTGGCGGAAACACCACTGAGTGACCATGCCCAGCGCACACGCTTCAACGTGCGCGATTCGGATGCCACGCTCATTGTGGCGCGACGACCACTGACCGGGGGCACAGCGCTCACCGAAAGGCTGGCGCTGGCCTGCGGCAAACCCTGCCTCGTGGTTCATCCCGACGAGACACCAGATGCGTTCGCTGTCTGCCGAAACTGGGTCGAGCGGCATGACGTGCAGATCCTCAATGTCGCCGGCCCCCGCCGCACCACGAGCGCTGCGGCCTATTCCGACACCAGGCGCATCATGGATGCCCTGCTCGACGACACATGAAGCACATGCTGCAAGGGCCATGACCGAAGCGGGCCTCCACAGCATCTGCGGCTTCATGTCTGCGGTGCACCCGTCATTCCACCCCGTCACGTCCGGATCTGACCGCTGAGGACGCGGATGTTGTGGTGTCAGGCGATCCAGGGTTTTACGGGGCCTGATTCCCGGTGATGTTCACGGCAAGGTGTTCCTGCGGGTCGGGTGTCTGATCTGATAGACTGACCTCGGAGCCGCGCCGCCTCGCCAGCGAGAGACCTTCAATGTCCGACCGTCGCCTGCTGACGCGCATCGTCTTGCGAAACTACAAGAGCATCGTCGCCTGCGATGTGAGG
Organism: Alphaproteobacteria bacterium; assembly: GCA_964291265.2. Taxonomy (GTDB): domain Bacteria; phylum Pseudomonadota; class Alphaproteobacteria; order SP197; family SP197; genus SP197. Next base: position 3,277,661 of record OZ219747.1, on the reverse strand, counting down.
CCGGCGCAGCTTTCCTTTCTCGTCGGGCCGAATGGCTCGGGCAAGAGCAATTTTCTCGATGCGCTCAGATTCACCGCCGAATCGCTCCGTTACTCCATGGACCATGCGTTGCGCGACCGCGGCGGCATCGGCGAGGTCCGCCGACGCTCCGGCGGCCACCCGACCCATTTCAGCATTCGGCTCGAGTTCACGCTCGAGGAATGGGTCGGCTACCACGCCTTCACGGTCGGAGCCACAAAAAGGGGCGGCTACGAAGTCCGGAAGGAAGAGTGCCTCGTCGCGCCACGAAACGAGCTTGGCGAGCATCGTTACAAGGTAGAGCGGGGCGCTGTTGTCGAAAGCACGATCACGCATCCTCCCGTCGCCGCCGCCGACCGACTGTATCTCGTCACGGCTTCGGGCCTGGAGCCGTTCCGCGCCGTTTACGATGCCCTGGCGACAACGGGCTTCTACAATCTGAACCCAGAAGAGATCCGGGATCTCCAGCCGCCCGATCCGGGAATGCTCCTGGCACGGGACGGCTGGAACATGGCCAGCGTCCTGCACAACCTTTCGGAGAACGCGCCGGCCTTCAAGCGAAGAATCGAAGACTATCTCGGCCAGGTGGTGCCCGGGATTGCCGGCGTCGATCGCCGTGCCATCGGGCCAAGGGAAACCCTGGCGTTCCGCCAGAGGGTTCGAGGTGCGCGACACCCGTGGCAGTTCCTCGCCGGGAACATGTCGGACGGTACGCTGCGCGCGCTCGGGGTCCTGGTGGCGCTGTTCCAGAGCTATGCCCAAGACGACCGGAGACGCTGGCTCGTCGGCATTGAGGAGCCGGAAATTGCACTGCACCCCGCGGCCGCCGGTGTGCTGGTGGACAGCCTCCGGGACGCAGCCGAGCACACGCAGGTTCTTGTCACAAGCCACAGCCCGGAACTGCTCGACGATCCGGATATCTCGCCGAACCAGATCATTGCCGTCACGGCGGAAAGTGGCGAAAGCCGCATAGGCCCGTTGAATGAGCCCGGACGGTTGGCGCTAAGGGATCACCTCTACACGGCCGGCGAATTGCTCAGGATGAACCAGCTTGACCCGGACCCGTCGCGTTCCAATCCAATCGACCGTCAACTGGACCTGTTCGGCCCGGTCACAGAATGATGCGCAGGACCATCCTGGCGATTGTGGAAGGGCATGGCGAGGTAACGGCGTTGCCGGAGTTGCTCCGCCGCATCGCCGGAGAGATTTCGCCGGACATTGTTGTCGAGACACCCCGGCCAATCCCTGTGCCACGCAACAAGCTCATGAAGCAAGGTGAATTGGAACGCGCCGCAGCATTGGCCTCGCATCTGGCGGGGACGAGCGGGAGTGTGCTGGTACTGCTTGACGCAGACCGCGATTGCCCGGCGGAACTTGCCCCGCAACTTCTCGCCCGCGCTGTTGAGACAAGTCCTGGACGGGAGATCCGCGTGGTCCTGGCCAAGGCGGAATACGAAGCCTGGTTCCTGGCGGCGGCGAGCTCGATCGCCGGACGACGCGGCCTCGACAAGGCGCTTGCATCGCCGGATCATCCCGAAACCATCCAGGACGCCAAGGGTTGGCTCAGCGCAAGGATGCCACGTGGTCGGCGTTACCGCGAGACACTCGACCAGGCTGCGCTCACTGCGACCTTCGATATGGCTGAAGCGCGGCGAAATTCTCCCTCGTTCGCCAAACTGTGGCGCGACGTCGCCCACCTTCTCCGGTCTCCGAAATCGTAGCCCCGCCGCTCAGCGCACGTGGCAGGCGACCGTGTGGTCCGCGCGATTTCGCGGAACGCCGGGGATTCGACCGGGCATCGCTCCTCTGCAGCGGGACCGTCGAGGAATACGATGCACAACTCCAGGCGTTGATTCGTGACAAGGTCTGCGCTCAGTGCGCATCCGTCTCACCTCAAGCAGCCCAGTCCTGGCCGTGGATCTTCCGGGATCCCCATACGCGCCGCTCGGTTTCATCGGCAGCGTACCGATTGTCACTCGTCCCTACTCCTCTTCACGCAGCAGACGCAGGTAGACATCAAGGCGGCCTGTCGGAATGGCGCCCGACCGGACTGCCACACGCACGGCGCACCCAGGTTCGTGATCATGGGTGCAATCGCGGAACCGGCAGCGGCGGCCCGCCTCATCGATGTCGGGGAACAGTGCGGAGAGTTCATCACGGGAGATGCCCGCGAGACCCAGCGAGCGAATCCCGGGAGTGTCGATGAGGGAAGTGCTCCCGCCGAGATCATAGAGTGATGAACGGGCAGTCGTGTGCCTTCCCTGCCGCCGCCGGCCGCCGAGACCACCGACACGGGCGCTCTGAGTGCCGGTGAGGGCATTGACGAGGGAGGACTTCCCGACACCGCTCGGCCCGGTGAGGACAACAGTCTGCTCCTTGATGCAGTCGAGCAACCGGTCGAGTCCCTGCCCTGTCCTGGCCGACACCTCGACGATCACCATCCCCTCCCTGCAGTGGTCGACAAGGTCCGGACGCGGCATTTCGAGGTCGATCTTGTTGAGCACGACCGTCACATCGACGCCGCCCCTGGCGGCGATGACCGCGTAGCGATCGATGATACGGGGATGAAACGGGGGACTGGCCAGCGAGACGACGACAAGGGCGCGGTCGATGTTGGCAGCGAGAACCTGTTCCGTGGCACTCCCCGACACGCGCCTGCTGGCATCGCGTCGCCAACGGGCCAGCACCCCATGTCTCTCAAGGACTGATTCTATCCTTGGCGGCGTCATCCCCGTCGTGACATGCACCCGGTCGCCGACCACGGGATAGGGATCGATGCCCTGGCGCAGGGCACAGCGCACGGGATCACCGTCGAGTTCCACGGTGACGAGAATTCCATGCACCTCGATGACGCGGCAAGGACGCCCATTGTCCGTTGTCGGCCTGGCAGGTCCTGTCACCGTGTCAGCGGCCTGTACCTGATCCGGTGGGGTTCGCGAGTCCCCATTCGCCTGGTCCTGTCCTCTTCATAGGCTTCATAGTTGCCTTCGAACCACTCGACGTGGCTGTCACCCTCGAAGGCGAGGATATGGGTGGCGAGGCGATCGAGGAACCAGCGGTCATGACTGATGATCACGATACATCCGGCGAAGCCCATCAATGCCTCCTCGAGGGCCCGCAAGGTATCGACATCGAGATCGTTGGACGGCTCGTCGAGAAAGAGCACGTTGGCCCCGGACTTCAGCATGGTGGCGAGGTGCACGCGATTGCGTTCACCTCCCGACAGTTCGCCGACCTTCTTCTGTTGATCGGGACCTCGAAACCCGAACGCTCCGACGTAGGCGCGGCTCGACACGTCCCGGGCGCCCATCGCCAGCGTCTCGGCACCGCCCGTGATCTGCTCCCACACTGTCGCTCCGGGATCGAGGTCGTCGCGACTCTGGTCGACATATCCGGTGACCACCGTGTCGCCAACGGCGATGGATCCTCCGTCAGGCTCCTCGCGAGCGGTCAGCATCTTCACCAGTGTCGACTTTCCGGCGCCGTTGGCGCCGATGATGCCGACGACCCCGGACTGGGGCAGGGTGAAATCGAGCCCGTCCATGAGCAGCCGGTTCCCGAAAGCCTTCGACAGCGCCTCGGCACGAATCACCAGGTCACCGAGACGTGGCCCCGGTGGGATGGCGATACGACCCCTTGCCGGTCCTTCTGCCCTGTCTCGGCTCTCGGCAAGAAGCTCCTCATAGGCGCCGAGGCGCGCCCTCCCCTTCGTGCGCCTCGCTCCAGGTGACGAGCGCACCCACTCAAGTTCGCGTTCAAGAGCCTGTCGACGCGCCTTCTCCTCTCTGCCCTGCCTTCGCAGCCGTTCCTGCTTGCTTTCCAGCCAGCCCGAGTAGTTTCCCTCGAAGGGAATGCCCTCGCCACGATCGAGTTCGAGAATCCATCCGGCTACGTTTTCAAGGAAGTAGCGATCGTGCGTTACCGCCACGACGGTTCCCTCGTAAGCTGCGAGATGTCGTTCCAGCCACGCCACGCATTCGGCATCGAGGTGATTGGTCGGTTCGTCGAGAAGAAGAAGATCGGGTTTCTGCAGGAGCAGGCGGCACAGCGCCACCCGTCGCTTCTCGCCACCTGAAAGATGCCTGACATCGGCATCTCCCGGCGGCAGGCGTAGTGCATTCATGGCGATCTCGAGCGTACGTTCGAGATCCCAACCGTCTGCGGCATCGATCTGTTGCTGTATCGCGCCCTGTTCCTCGATCAGCGCATTCATCTCATTGTCATCAAGGGGTTCGGCGAAGCGCGCCGAGATCTCGTTGAATCGCTCCAGCAGGGTGCTCGTCTCCGTCATTGCTTCCATGACATTGCCCATGACGTCCTTCGAAGGATCGAGTTCCGGTTCCTGCGGCAGGTATCCGACCGTTGCCTGGGCAGCCGCCCAAGCTTCGCCATCGAAGTCCCGTTCGACGCCGGCCATGACTCTGAGGAGCGTGGATTTCCCGGCGCCATTGGGTCCGAGCACACCGATCTTAGCGCCCGGAAGGAATGACAGCCAGATGTTTCGCAGAACGGTTCTGCCTCCGGGCCAGGTCTTGGTGAGGCCCTTCATGACGTAGACATACTGGTAGGACACGGTTGGGGTGACCTCTTTCGCCGAACACTGCGTCATGTTAGCCACGGCACGGATATCGGCAAGGCGCGACAACGGCGATGAAGGGACGTAAGGTCGAGGCGTGAAGACCCTTTGCCGCACCTGCGGCCATCGGCCGCAATCCGGTTTCGAGGCCTGTGATGCCTGCGGGTCGCGACGCATCGTGTGCCATCCGGAACTTGACGATCTCGCCATCGCCCATCTCGATTGTGACGCCTTCTATGCGGCCATCGAGAAGCGGGACCGGCCGGAACTTGCGGGTGTGCCGGTGATCGTCGGAGGCCGCCATCGCGGGGTTGTCGCCGCCTGCTGCTACATTGCCCGCTCCTTCGGTGTGCGTTCGGCCATGCCGATGTTCCGCGCCCTCAAGCTGTGCCCCGAAGCCCATGTCATCCCTCCCGACATGAAGAAGTACGTCGCCACGGGCAATGAAGTCCGCATCATGATGCGGAACGTGACACCGCTGGTCGAGACACTCTCCATCGACGAGGCGTTCATGGATCTCTCCGGAACCAGTGCCTTGCATGGTGGCTCGCCGGCCCGGACCCTGGCCCGCCTTGCCAGCCAGATTCGCGAGGAGCTGGGGATCACGGTTTCCATCGGGCTGAGTTACAACAAGTTTCTCGCCAAGATCGCTTCCGATCTGGACAAGCCTTTCGGGTTTGCGGTCATAGGCCGCAGCGAGGCGCGGCACTTTCTCGCCGACAAGCCGGTCAGTCTGCTCTGGGGCGTGGGTGAAGCGACCCGACGCCGCCTTGCCCGCGACGGCATTACCCTGATCGGCGACCTTGCCCGCATCGATGAAGCCGAGTTGACCTCACGCTACGGCAAGATTGGCCACCGCTTCTTCCAGTTCAGCCGGGGCGAGGATGATCGGGCGGTGGAACCGGAAGGCGAAACCCGAAGTATCTCCTCCGAAACCACACTTCATGACGATACCGCGGACTTTCCGAAACTGCGCCGGGTACTCTGGCAACTCTCGGAGAGCGTCTCCGAACGCACGAAAAAGGCCGGGCTGGCCGCACGGGGCGTGACGCTCAAACTGAAGACCGCGGATTTCCGTGTCATGACCCGCAACCGCCATCTTCAGCACCCGACCCAGTCTGCCGAGGAAATCTTTTTTGTCGGTGAAGGACTGCTGGCCCGCGAAACCGATGGCCGCACATTCCGTCTGATCGGAGTCGGCGTTCACGACCTGGTCGATTCCGGGCATGTCGAGTTCGGCGATCTCTTCGATCATGCCACGAGGCAGTCCAACGCTCGGGTCGACGAGGCGCTTGACGCCGTCCGCCAGCGATTCGGCAAGGACTCCCTCGTCAGGGGGCGTACCCTGGACGATCCTTCGGAACACTAGGCAGTCAGGGCGCCGAGCGTGGTGCCTGGCGCCCTGACGCATGTTGGAGTGGTGGTATCAGGCTGCCTTGCGCGGATTGTCGATCTGGCGCGGGTCCTCACCCGTCGAAATCCTGATCGTCCGCGGCTTCAACGCCTCCGGCACCTCTCGCACGAGGTCGATGTGAAGCAGTCCGTTCTCCATGGCCGCTCCCGACACGTGGACATGGTCCGCCAGCTGGAAGGCGCGCTTGAAGCTCCGGCCGGCGATGCCGCGGTAGAGATAGGTGCGCTCCTTGTCACCATCGGCATTGACCGAACCGGAAATCGTCACGGTCCCGTCCTTCACCTCGATCGCGAGATCGTTTTCGCCGAAACCGGCGACGGCCATTGTGATGCGATAATCGTTGTCGCCCTTCTTCTCGATGTTGTAGGGCGGATACCCCTCATCGCCGTTGCGGGAACTGGCTTCGAGCAGATTCATCATGCGGTCGAAGCCGACAGTCGAACGAAACAGGGGAGAGAAATCGAAGCGTGTCATGGTACATATCCTCCGGTTGAGCGGTATGTGTGATCGGTCCCCCCAAGGGCAGGACCCCGTTGCTCCCGTCTGGTCTTCCACGAAGAGGCAAGGGACGGTCGCAACCAGTGATATGGGATGCAGGGAAGGACCTTTCAAGACGTCATCCGTGGTCAACCGACGGCCCGCCAAGCAGGACTCGAGAAGGTGTCGCCGCAGTGTCCGGTCAGACCGTCGGCACTCTGGACGATGCGGCGGCAGAGGCCGTTTCCCGGGGATGTCACGGCAAGGCCCGCTTGAGGGACGCGTACGTGCGAACGGCAGTTGAGGCCGGGGTCCCTCTCCTTCACTCGCGTGGCTGGCCCGGCCGGTACCGCCCGAAGTACGCGCCGGCAAGCCACAGCGAGATCTGCTGGCGCAGGCGGGGTCCCATGCGGAGTGCTTACATCGCCGAACATGCACCGGCTTCGTTTCCGGAATCTCCCAAACCCGATGAGGCGTGGCATCCACGGCATGGGACCTGGTGAATGCAGGTGACTCCCGGAAGGCTGTCTGCAGTGCGGACGGTCTGCTAACAATAAGAGTGAACAGTTCAGGACGTGACCGACATGCCGGAAACCTTCGATCTGCTCGCCCTGGGCGGTGATGGCATCGGCCCGGAAGTGATCGGGTGCGCACTCAAGGTGATCGAGAGGGCTTGCGACAGCGACATTCGCGTCGACGTCACAGAGGGCCTCCTGCACGGGGCCTGTTACGAGAAAACCGGAACCTTCCTCGAGGAGACGACGCTCGACCATGCCAGAAGGGCTGATGCCGTTCTCGTCGGCGCCACGGGAGGCCCCCGGTGGGACAGTATCCGCCCTGCCGGGGAAACGGTTGTGTCGGATGGCCTGATGCAGCTGCGCATGGAACTCGACGCCTACGCCGGCCTGCGTCCGGCGCGCGCAATTGCCTGTCTCGAACCCCTGACCCCCTACCGACCGGGTCTGACGGGCGGAGCCGATGTGCTTGTGCTGCGGGAAATGACCGGCGGCAACTTCTTTGCCGCCGAGAGGGGAGTCGACCGGCCGCCGCAGGCGCCCCGGAGGGGATACGATCTGGGGGTCTACGACGAACACCAGATAGCTCGCCTCGCCCATGTCGGTTTCCGACTTGCCGGAAGACGGCGCCGGCATCTTGTTTCGGCCGACAAGTCCAACGTCATGGAAATGCATGTCCTGTGGCGCGAGGTCGTATCGGAAATCGCCCTGGACTACCCCAGGATCACACTTGAACATCTCTATGCCGACAACGCCAGTTATCAACTTGCCCGGGATCCGCAACGATTCGACGTCATCATGGCCGACAACCTGTTCGGCGACATGCTGAGCGACCAGGCCGGCGTCATTGTCGCAAGTCTCGGCATGCTGCCGTCGGCGTGCCTTGTCGGACTTCCCGAAGGCGCCACGCGAATCCGCGGCATCTTCGAACCGGTTCACGGGTCCGCACCCGACATCACCGGCAAGGGCATCGCCAATCCCGTCGGCGCCATACTTTCGGCCGCCATGATGTTCGACTACGCCTTCGGCCGCACGGACATCGCCGGGAACATGGAAAGGGCCGTGACGGCAGCTCTCGAAGAAGGGGCCCGAACCCCCGATCTTGGAGGCAGGCTCACAAGCGAGGCCATGACCGACGCCGTTCTCGCACAACTCGATGCCTGATGGAGAAGGAGCCCATGACGAACCGGTTGACGTGCGGTGAAGCGACGATCCGCCTCCTGGCCCGTTACGGTGTCCGGGAGGTCTTCGGCATTCCGGGCGTCCATACCCTTGATTTCTGCCGGGGCCTCGAGACCGGTGAGGTCCGGCACATCCAGTCCCGCAATGAGCAGGGAGCGGGGTTCATGGCAGAGGGGTATGCCCGGGCCACCGGCAAGCCCGGAGTCGCACTGGTCATCTCGGGACCGGGTGTGACGAATGCCGCCACCGCTGTCGGCCAGGCCTGGGCCGATTCACTGCCCCTTCTCCTGCTTTCGGCGGAGGCATCCAGCGAGACCATCGGAAAGGGTTGGGGAGTGCTTCACGAGATCACCGAACAGAAGGAGGTCACGCGGCCCCTGACGGCCCTGAGTGCCACGGCGCACCGACCACAGGATGTTCCGGAACTGATGGCCCAGGCTTTTTCCATCTTCGCCGGCGAAAGGCCCCGGCCGGTCCACTTGTCGATCCCGATCGATGTTCTCGGCCAGGAGATCGGGTATGAGTGGCAACCGGTGTCCCTGCCCTCGAGACCCGGCCCGGCGGCGGGTCTGGTGGACGAGGCGGCGGCAATGCTGCGTTCCGCCACGCGGCCCGTCATCATGGTCGGGGGCGGCGCGGCCGAAGCGGGGTCCGGTCTCATCAGGATCGCCGAATCTCTCGGTGCCGCCGTCATCGCCAGTACCGCCGGCAAGGGCATCGTTCCGGATGACCATCCCTTGAGTCTCTCCGGCAGCACGGTCCGCGAGGAGGTCCGCCACTTCATCAGCCTGGCTGACGTCGTCCTCGCGGTCGGCACGGAACTATCCGAGACCGACAGTTTTGTCGAACGCCTCGACATCGGCGGCCGTCTCATCAGGGTCGACATCGATCCAGGCAAGATGAATGATCTCTATCCTGCTGATCTTGCCGTCATTGCCGACGCCGCTCCGGTGATGGAACGGCTTGCCTCCCTGCTTGGGGACCATGATGGCGCCACGTTGTGCCAGAGCACCGAAAACGTCGTCAGGCACATCCGATCCGACGTGATGGCCAACCTGACTGCCTCCGAACGGCAACATGTCAGACTTCTGGAACGTTTGCGGTCCGTCACGCCGCGCGACACGGTGTTTGCCGGCGATGCCTGCCAGCTGGTCTACACCGGGGCGTTTGCCTTTCCGGTCTTCGCGCCCCGCCAGTGGTTCTACCCTGCCGGGTATTGTGCTCTGGGCTGTGCGCTCCCCAATGCAATCGGTGCCATGCGGGTACCCGGCGAGCGTCCGGTTGTCGCCATCGCAGGCGACGGCGGGTTCATGTTCACCATGCCCGAGCTCATGGTCGCCAGTGATCTTGGCCTTTCGTTGCCCGTGATCATCTGGGAAAACGGCGGTCTCAAGCAGATCCAGGATGATCTCGACAGCCGCGGCATCCACCGGGTGGGGGTGGAGGGAAGCAATCCGGACTTTCTGATGCTGGCCCGCGCCTGCCATGTTCATGCCGTGCGCCCGAATAGTCTTGCCGATTTCGAAGGTGCCGTCATTCAGGCTCTCGGGGCACCGAGACCAACCATCATCGCTGTTGAGGAGGGCGCCCCCTGGCTCCTGGCGAATGACACCTGAGAGGCCATCGTTATGACCGTGGCATTCCGGTCGGCGGAAGACCTCGCCGGCATGATCCGGCGCCGGGAAATCGGCGCAGTGGAACTTCTGGAACTCTACCTGAGCCGCATCGACGCCCATGATGCGGCCATCAACGCCGTGATCTGGCAGGATCGCGAGAGAGCGCTGGAAGCAGCGAGAGTGGCGGATTCACGCACCGTCGCCGGCGGTGACCTGCCGCCACTGCACGGCGTGCCCATGACGATCAAGGAGAGCTTTGATGTCGCCGGTGCCCCGACCACATGGGGAGACCCCGCCTTCCGGAACAACATCGCCAGACATGATTGCGTTGTGGTGGAACGTCTGGAACGCGCCGGCGTGACTCTCTTCGGCAAGACGAATGTCCCGCTCAATCTTGCCGACTGGCAGAGTTTCAACGACATCTACGGAGTCACGTCGAATCCCTGGGACACCGGGCGGACACCCGGAGGTTCCTCCGGAGGTTCCGCCGCCGCCCTGGCCGCCGGATTGACCGGCATCGAGACCGGCAGCGATATCGGTGCGTCGATACGCAATCCTGCCCATTACTGCGGTGTCTTCGGTCACAAGCCGAGCTTCGGAATCTGCCCGCCCCGGGGACAGGCCCTGCCGGGAATCCTGACAGGGGCCGACATGGCGGTCATAGGGCCGCTGGCGCGTTCGGCGGGCGATCTCGAGGTGGCACTCAAGGCCATGGCCGGGCCGGATACCCTCGATGCCGACGGCTGGCGACTCGACCTTCCCGCCCCTCGCGCCCGGACATTCGGCGACCTGCGTGTCGCCGTGATGCTTGAAAGCGGATTGTCGGAGGTGGACGGCGCCTACCTTGACATGCTCCAGGACATGGTCGACGGCGTCGCCCGCACGGGCGCCACCGTCAGCGACAGGGCGCGGCCTGATGTTGACATGCGCGTCGCCCACGAGATCTACATTCAGCTGCTTCGTGCCGCCACCAGTGGTCGATTGCCACAGGCGAAGCTGGAGGAATTCCAGGCGGCACGCGCACGGCTCGACCCTGATGACGCAGGCTACCTTGCCTTGATGATCCGCGGCAACACAATGACCCACCGCGAGTGGTTGGCGCTCAATGAACGGCGTGAACACATTCGCTGGGCCTGGCACCATTTCTTCGAGGACTGGGACATCCTGCTCTCGCCCGCCGCCGCCTCCACGGCCTTTCCCCATGATCACGCCGGCGAAAGGCATGAGCGCACGATTCCGGTCAACGGCCACGAGGTTCCCACCACCGACCAGATGTTCTGGGCCGGATTTGGTCTCATGGCCCTACTTCCGGGAACCGTGGCTCCGGCCGGCATCAGCCGCGACGGACTGCCGGGTGGCATCCAGATCACCGGGCCGTGGCTGGGGGATCTCACGACAATCGGAGCGGCCCGCCTGATCGAACGCGAATTCGGTGGATTCCAGCCACCGCCGGGCTACTGAGGTCCGGGGATATGACGGGGCTCGTTCCCCGGCGTCTGCCACACGTCAAGACCGGATGAGAACGATCCGGTCGCGACAACATCGCATTTTTGTTCTTGCAGAAGTTCCCAGCACTGTCATCGCCGAGGTTGACCGGCGCTTTCCCGGGCCTGAGGTCGCGGCAACCGGCGGCCAGGACGGTCCGGCCGACACGGCCGAAATCAATCCGCATGTCGGCTGTACGGAACGCTTCGATCCGACTCTCTCGCGAAACCCTCTTCGGTCGGCCGTTGCGGGCAGGACCTGTGGGGCCTGAGCACGCATCGCCAGGGCGCTCGGCATGACGGTCTTCGGCAAGCGACCCGTCCTGAAGTCCCGAGCGGAGAAGGTGGTCGGTCCCGATGACGCGCACGAGGTTCTCTCAGCAATCGGACCAGGTGATCATCGTGACACCTCTGACCGAAGAAGCACGAGGCCTGATCGGCAGCCATTGCCTCCACGAGACCCGGGGTCTTGCTTCACGACATGTCGCGGAGCGGTGTCATCGATGAGACCGCAGCTCATCAGCGCACTCGAGTCTGAACATGTCCGGGCGGCCCCTCTGAACGTCTGCGAAACCTGAGCCCTTGCCTGCAAGCCATCCACTCCGGGGGATGGAGAACGTCGATGTCACGCCTCATTGCGACATCGTGCCGACCCGGGACAACCATGTTCGCAGGGACCATCAAGGTCTTTGGACAATCCGAAGCGCTTCATGCGCTGTGAACAGCTTGTCGATGCAACGGGTCCGGTCCACGGATACTGATCCGGACTCTCTCAAGGGGAGCCTGTGACGGTACACCGGGAACTCGGACAACACTACCGTAGCGGTCACCGGTAGAGGCAGCGGCCCGGGCCGGGTGATCGCGCTGGCGCCTGCGGCCAGGGGCATCGAAAGCCGGCCATGGGGCAGTGGCGGACCACCCGACTCGACAGAACACCGGATGTTCGAAGTCACGTCAGCCACCGAGCCCCATGGCGTCGGCGCCCATGGCCGGTATTCCGACAACGGGACGGAGGTCAGATCCCGAGCCAGGCCAAGGCAATCCTGCGATAGAGATCGGCCGCTCCGATCACATCCGCCGTCATGACATGCTCGTCGGTCTGGCCGCTCATTCCGAGCCTGCCCGGACCGATGATGGCCATGGGAAGATCGAACGCCGGCGCCAGGACCGCGGCATCGCTGTAGTAGGCGGCTCCGCCGGGAGCGGCGGGGAACCCCTGCCCGGCCGCCACAGTCTCGAGGCAGACTTTGGCGAAGGGGTGATCGGCAGGCGTCTCGACAGGCGGCTTGCAGTCGATGCGCTCGATATCGAGATCCTGGCCAAGGCAGGAAAGCAGCTTGCTCTCGACTGCCTCCGGGTCCATGCCGGGCAGTGTGCGCACATCAATCTCGGCTTGGCACCTGTCAGGCGTCAGATTGACCACGGTACCACCCTCGATGCGCCCCACCGACACGCTCGGCAGACCCAGCAGCGGGTGCGTTCGGGCATGAAAATCGAAGTCTCTGAGATCGGCCAGTGCGTCCATCATGCGCTCGATGGCGCTGTGGCCGCCGTCGGCTCCTGCGGAGGAGTGTCCGGATTTCCCGTAAGCGATCAGGCGCAACCAGAGAGCCCCCTTCTCCGCCAGCAGGACGTCCATGGACGAAGGCTCGCTCACAAGCAGGGCGCCCGCACCTTTCAGCGCATCGGTTTCCGCCAGACGCCGGGCGCCGAGACAGTTCGAGCTCTCTCCAGCGGTCAGGGCAAGGACAAGGTCGCCCGCCAGACATCCGGACTCGCGGTTCAGGAATTCGGCGGCAACGATCATGGCTGCCATGCCGCTCTTCATGTCGGCCGCGCCTCGGCCATAGAGTGCTCCGTCGACAATCTCGCCACCGAAGGGATCGCGGCTCCAGGCCTCCTTGCCAAGGGGTACGGTGTCGAAGTGGGCCGAGAAGACGATCGCCGGTCTTGATCCCCTGCCCCTGACCCTTGCCACGACATTGGCGCGTCCGGGTGCGAACTCGTCGAGACTGCACTCGATGCCCGCGCCACGCAGCCGTTCGTGCACCAGCGAGGCGATCTCGATTTCTCTTCCCGGGGGATCGCACGTATCCTGCCTGACGAGCGTGCGAAGCAGATCGATGACATCCGATGAGGCCATTGTTCCACGATCCTTCGGCTGATGTTCAGACATCCTGACCTAGTCTCCTGAGAAGGCAGATCGGTCCCGTCAGGAAATCCACTGTTTTCCTGTGTTTCCGGTTGTTTCGACGCGGATTGCGCGTGGCATGTGACGGTAAGTATGTCCATTATCACATGTTTCATCTTTTGGTCCGCCATGGCACCCTCCCTGCCACTCCGAGGGAGTCGATGCCACACCCTTCTCATGGGCCGTCATTGACAATCAGGCATGGTACTTCACCAATCTCGAGCCCTTCGACTGCCATGCAGCCCATCATAACACCCGTCGACAGACCCTGCGCATCGCCAGGTTCAACACGGTCGTCGGCGTTGAGCTGTGTCGACCTGGCCAGACCTTTACTGTCTCGCGCGAGGGCGTCTACCGTGCGGTGAAGCTCCTGATGGCCAGGGGCGAGACGGTCCCTGGTGTACCGGAGCGGCCACACAGACGAGAGGGTGATCTCCCCGGCGATGCCGGCGATGCGCAACACTCCAAAATCGTCTCATCTGACATTGGCCGAGATCAGGATGTCTGAGTATAGGCGTGACACCTACAACCTTGACGCTCTGCCGGAGCATGGCTTCGAGACGCTCGATCACGACACCCTCGTGGTCAATCCGCACATGAGAACCGTGGGTAAGGCGCCATCCAGAAAAACCAGGCGCGCCTCGCTCAGCTGCATGTGCGGACCGCCAGGGCCACCGCCAAGGGAAAGACAACAGACGCTCTCGCTGCCGAGGTCGGCGCCATCGAGGAGGACCTCGCCGAACTCAAGGAGCGCCACTCGACCCTGGCCAGCCATGTCCGTGTCGGCGAACCTCAGACGTCCTGACTTCGGAAAGCCGTCTTGGGTCTGACGGAGCCCTTTTCCACAGGGAAACCAAGGGTTTTCAGGGTTTGGCGGGCTTAACAAGTGAATCTGCTGTCGAGTAAGGTACGCAACCCCACTTTCTTTCTCCAGGTGGCCCATGGACACGCTTCCCCTGTCCCCTCCCGAGGCGGTTCCGATCGGACATTCCTGCTTCTCGTTCGCCGAGAACGAACGCGGTCAGGTGGTCTATTTTTCGAACCTCGAACCCTACGACTTTCACGATGTGGACGATCGCGGCGCCTGGCTCCTGCGGGCGGCCCGCCTGGCCGAGAGCGGGGTGCGCCGAGCGGACATCCGGATGGCCTTCGGTCTCTCTCGCACGACCCTGCAGCGGTCGGTGAACCGATTGCGCGATGAGGGCGAGGCCGGCTTCCTGCAGTTCTGTCCGGTACGCGGGGTGAGCGCGATCACGGGGGAGATGAAGGAGCGTGCGACGCGTCTGCTGGCCGAGGGGATGAGCGGTGCGGCGGTGGCGCGGGAACTGGGGCTGTCGAAGGAGACGCTGAACTACAACCGCCGGCGCGGCCATCTTGCGCCCGCGGGTTCGGGGGACGGTGCTGCCGCTCGCGGACTTCGTCCGTGCCGCGAGGTCCCGGCGCTCTCGGCCGCGACGAAGGAGAAGGCTCTCGGTCTCCTGGCCGAGGGGAGGAGCGATGCGGCGGTGGCCCGTGCTCTGGGGATGTCGAAGGAGATGTTGCAGGCCCACCGCCGGAAGGGTCATCTGCCTTTCGCGGGAGCGGTTGGAGGCTCCGGCGTGTCCGGTGTCCGTCCGGGTGGGAGTGGCCGCGTGGTGATCACGCAGGAGATCCGCGAGGAAGCGGACCGTCTGCTGGCCGAGGGCAAGAGCGTGTCGGCGGCGGCCCGCGAACTCGGCGTGAACGCCGCGACCCTGAACTACCATCGCCGGAAGGGTTCGATCGGCGCGGCGCGGCCGGAGGCCGCGACTGCCGGGTCCGGCCCGGATGCATCGGAGAAGCCCGATGGGCCGCAAGAAGTGTCCATGCCGGCCTGCGACACCGAGGTCTGCGGATCCCCGGCGCCGCGTCCGCTCGACCGCGCCGCCCGCGACGATCGGGACCGTTCGGCGCCGATGGGTCGCGGTGCGCGGGACGGCATGGGGCGGGTCGCGGCTGCAGTCGGAAGGTTGCCCGAGGCGCAGCCCCGGTTTGCCGAGGCCCTGTCGGCGGTGGCGCACGGCGGCGTGCTCGCGGCGCTGCCGGCGCTTCTCCGGGAGGGGCTGCTGAAGCACGCGCCCGCGTTCCTGTCGTTGCCGAAGGGGTACTACGGGGTGACGAGCATCCTGTTGCTGCAGGCCTTTCTCCTGCTGGTCCGGGTGCGGAACGCGGAGGCGCTACGCTACCAGTCCCCGGGGGAATGGGGCGCCATCCTGGGTCTGGACCGCTGTCCGGAGGTCAAGACGCTGCGGAGCAAGGTTCGCGCGCTGGCGGCGGATGCGGAACGGCTCACGGCGTGGCAGGGCGCACTGGCGAGGGACTGGTGCGCGGAGGACCCGGAGGCGACCGCGACGCTGTCGGTCGACGGTCACGTGAAAGTGTATACCGGCCGCAAGGGGGTTAAGCCGAAGCACTTCGTGTCTCGTCAGAAGCTCTGCCTGCCGGCTTCGGTCAGCTACTGGGTCCATGCGCTTGGCGGTCGGCCGCTGCTGTGCCTGCACAAGAACCTCGATCCCACCCTGACCCGCGCCCTGGAACGGGATGTTCTGCCGGCGCTGGAGGAGTTGGGCGTGGCGGGGCCGGATGCACCGGATCTCACCACTGCCGACATGGCCGTGCCGGCCCTGACGCTGGTCTTCGACCGGGAGGGCTGGAGTCCGGCCCTGTTCCGTTAGGATGGTTTTCTCGGGGCTTCGTCCAATCGTTCGCTTTCGCCACGGCCCTCCGGTTTGCTCGCCGCCCTGGCTGACCGAACCGGCTGGACACTGCGTTCCAGCCAGCCCACAACGGCTTTCTACGTCCCAGCTCGCTGGTCCAGGGTCGCCCCTGAACCAGTGGGATATGCTACGGCGCCAAACTGGAAATTGCGCCGGCGGAACTCTCACTCGCAAGTACAGCAACTAGACTCGCTGCACGAAGACCTCAACCAGACCAGGACAGTCTATCCGAGAACAAGCCTCCGCCGTTTGCGACATCGACGGCGCAACACTCCAGAATCGCCTCACTTGAAGTTGGACGAAGTCAGGATGTCCAATCTTGATCAATACGACTGATATCGGGCAAGCAGTTGCAATGGACGATTGAAAGGCGGCGGGTCGGGCTGCCGGCGAGTGACGTCCAACTCTGCCGCAGTCATGTCTGCGGCTCTTCCGCAAGGCCGCCGGAGTATCCAGCGCATGGAAGGCGCGGTAAGGCACTGCGTCTCCGCCAGCCACAGCAGTGGTCCGGGCCGGAAACTCCTGTTGCATGACGGCCGTGCGCCAGTTTATGGTCTGGCACAATCGTTGCGACGGGTGTATTTCGGACTTGACTTCCCGCCTTGATCTCGGTGTAAAATTGCGCCTCTGCGCCTCTGCGCCTCTGCGCCTCTGCGCCTCTGCGCCTCTGCGCCTCTGCGCCTCTGCGCCTCTGCGCCTCTGCATGAGATTCCGCGATATGCACCGGGGCATAATACGGCCCGGCCGTGCGCCTGTTCGACGGTGCATGTCCCCGAGTTGCTGGATTTCGGCGCCCACCCGCTCGCCATCGGGGACATCACTCCCGTCTGAATACCGCCTTTCCCGCCCACGCTTCCTCCACTGGAAGAGCGCCGGGCGCAGGCGGATGAACGCGTTGCCGGGAGCATGCGGGAGTGCGCACGCCGCGTCGGTGGCAAGACCCTCCCGACGGAGCCGGTTCCACCCGGCACCTGCCGCGGCCCCCCCCCGAGGTTGTGGCTCCACCCCTCATCCACAGTGATCCACTGTTCCGCCGGGCGTTGCTGGGAAGCGAAGCATGCCTCGCGGGCGCGGGCGGTCGCGATGATCATGGATGGCGCTTCGCGCACGAGGGCGACGCGGGCATCGACTGGTGAACTTGCTGATCATGGCCGAGGGGGACCGCGGCAAGTTCGCCGAAGACTGAGGGCGCGGGCTTCGTGACCGGCATCACGCTCAAGACTTTCCGAGGGTGGTTCGGGGAACGCAGGAACGGTTCAAACGATTGGCCCGGTCGGTCCGGGCTTGGAGAGAGGAGAAGAGTTCGATGAGAACGACGCAACATGTGGTTCTGGCGGCGATGACCGTTGCCTGCCTGGCACTCGCAGGCTGCGGTGGCGGCGGGTCGTCCAAGAAGGCAGACGTGACGATGACGCCGGCGCCGAAGTCCCTGGACCTGTCCGGCATTGATGATGATGCCGCGATCATGGCCGGCGCCTTGACCATTGCCCCCGGCGAAAGCAGGACGCTCGGCGGTGTCACCTACACCTGCCCGGCTGGCGGTGAGGCCTGCATGGTCACCGTGGATGCCAACAAGACGGCCACCTATACCGGCGGTATGCCGACGGTGACGCCGACGCCTCCAGATGACGGAGCCCCTCCAGATGATGGAACGCCTCCGGATGATGGAACGCCTCCGGATGACGGAGCCCCTCCAGATGATGGAACGCCTCCGGATGATGGAACGCCTCCGGATGATGGAACGCCTCCGGATGATGGAACGCCTCCGGCTGATGGAACGCCTCCGGCTGACGGCACACCTTCGACTGGTGGTACGCCTTCGACTGGCGACCCTCCGCCGGTAACGCCTTCCGTGGATGTCGCCGAGGTGTTCGCCGCTCTTGAAGACAGAGCTGTGGGCGCGGGTCGCGATTCCGTCCAACTCCTTTTCGAGGTGGACAAGGGGGCCCAAGTCAGCCAACGCCTCATCAACCATTACTGGATCGTCACGTCGGCGATGCACGATGAAGCGCTGAGCTTCATGGTCAGCGACGAAGCAGGTGACGATAATACGGATCTCCGGCTCAGCCTGACGTCGGAGAAGCTTCCTGCCCTCCACGGATGGGCCGGCACTCGTGCGACCGGCAGCAACGACAGGTACGAACACACCCTCGTGTTCTACACGGACCTTGAGGCGCCGGATTCGGACGGTATAACGGACTACAGGCACACGCTCTTTGGCTGGTGGCTGCAGAAGGACAAGCAGGACGGCGCGCTGGCCTTCCAGGAGTTTGCCAATGTCGAATTTTGGGATAACGACCAACCTGGATGGTATGAGGCCGACCCGGTCGGCGCCCCGGCCGTGGCGACTGGCACAGGGACCTACGTGGGGGCGGCGACCGGCATGTATGCCCTGAAACGACAAGGCCAAGCCGACGAGGCCGGCGAGTGGACGGCCAAGGCCACGGTGACCGCCGCCTTCGGCGACGGCACCGCGCTCGGGACGGTCACGGGCACGATCACCGAATTCATGGTAGGCGGACGGAGCCGCAACTGGAAGGTCGATCTGGAGCAGGCCGACATTACCGGGACTGACAGAACCGGGCTGGGCGGCCGAACGAGCTGGACCATCGACGCGGTGAAGGGCGAGAGGCTCCTACCGCATTACGGCGCTTGGGCTCATTTCTTCAACGACAGCCAGAGGACGCCGGGCGCCGACAGCCAGCCGACCGGCATCCACGGCAGGTTCAGTGCGCAATACGGAACCGAGGGTCACATGGACGGTGCCTTCGGCGCCCACAAGAACTGACCAGCGCGCGGGGGCGCCAGTGACCTCGCCGCCTTCGCGACGGTCGAGGACCTGCCGGACGAGATGCGCGCCTTCGTCGACGACCGCCTTGTTCCCTGGAAGCGGCGCGCACCGCGGAGCGCCAGGTCCGGGAGCTCATCGCCGGCCTGCAGGACCAGCCGCGGCGCTGGCCGGAACTGACATGGGCGGCCGGGTCCGCGGGTCACCCTGCAGGAAATGGCCCGGCCTGGCGGACGTGTTGATGGCGCGATGCGGGAACGGCCCTTGTCGACAGCGCCCGGCGGCGGCTCGCCGGAGAAGACGCGCCGGCACTCCCGACGGCAGACAGCCAACGCCTCGAGGCCGCGCTTGCCGGTCTGGAACAGGTGCGGCTGAAGGACGATGCCGCGCGCTTTGCCCGCGACTGGCGGACCCTGGTCGAACGGTCGCGGAAGGACGCCGTGCCGGTCTCCCTCCTGGCGGACCATGCGGATCTCTCCCGCCGCGGCGCGGCCCTGGCGCAGTCCGCGGGGCTAACGGCGGAGTAACGCCGTGCGGTGGAGACCTGGCAGGTGCGCCACGACGCGGAGACCGCGTTCGTCGACCTCCGGTCCGCGCGTGAGAGAACCGGCATGCTGGCGGCATGGCTCGCAGACCACGTTCCGCTCGATGGCGCGGACGGCGATGATCCCGGGAGCGCTTGGCAGGTTCTACACGGTCACCGGCGTTGAGCTGTGTCGACCTGGCCAAGCCTTCAATGCCTCGCACGAAGGCGTCTACCGTGCGGTGAAGCTCCTGAAGGCCAGGGGTGAGACGGTCCCTGGTGCACCGCAGCGGCCACGCAGACGCGAGGGGGGTCTCCCTGACGATGGCGCAACACTCCAGAATCGTCTCGTCTGACATTGGGCGAGGTCAGGATGTCTGGCGTTATTCACAATGGACGTCACGAAACAGCAATAAGCATCGACACGGACTGGCTCTTGACCCTCATCGTTTCCGTTGCCGGGCTCATTCGAACGTTCGGCATCGCTCAAGCTTTCGCTGAGATCATTCATGGAGTGGGTCCATCCAGTTGCGGCAGGCACCGGCGCCCTGTCAATCGGACCGCTGACAGCCAGGGCGCGGGAAGGTACGCTGGCCTCGGAACGGGAGATCGGGAACCATGACACGCGATCCGCGCTACGACATCCTGTTCGAGCCCATTCGCATCGGACCGGTCACGGCTCCCAACAGATTCTATCAGGTGCCGCACTGTTCGGGCATGGGCTTTGCCCTCCCGCAGACTCTCAATGCCATGCGCGGAATCAAGGCCGAGGGCGGTTGGGGTGTCGTGTGCACAGAGTACTGTTCCATCGATCCTTCGTCAGATGACTTCGGTCATCATTACTGCACCCTGTGGGACGACGACGACATCAGCGTTCAGGCCGCCATGGTCGAGGCCGTGCACCGGCACGGGTCGCTCGCTGGCGTCGAGTTGTGGCACGGCGGATATGCCACCAACAACGGCCTCACCCGGGCCGTTCCGGCAGCCCCGATGTCCATGCCGGTGTGGCATGGATTCACGCAGACGAGAGCCATGGACAAGGCCGACATCCGGGAGTTTCGACGCCTGCACCGGCTGTCGGCCCTGCGCGCCCGGGAAGCGGGATTCGATCTTGTCTATGTCTATGCCGCGCACGGCTATCTCCCGGCCCAGTTCCTGTCACCGGTTCAGAACCGGCGCGCGGATGAGTACGGGGGCCGCTTCGAGAACCGGGCCCGGTTGATCCGGGAACTCCTGGAGGAGACCGGGGACGCGGTCGGAGACCGCTGCGCTGTCGTGCTGCGCTTTGCCGTCGACAATCTTGATACCGACATGGGCATCACATGCGACGGCGAAGGGCGGGACCTCGTCGAGTACCTTGCCGAACTTCCGGACCTCTGGGATGTCAACTTGGCGAATTTCCCTGCCGATGCCCGCACGGCGCGCTTCGCCGAAGAGGGCGCCCAGGAGGACTACGTTGCCTTCGTCAAGCAGGTGACCACGAAACCGGTTGTGGCGGTGGGCCGGTACACGTCGCCGGATCGCATGGTCTCGGTCATCAACAAGGGACTCATGGACCTCATCGGCGCGGCGCGGCCATCCATTGCCGATCCCTTCCTTCCGGCCAAGATCCGAGACGGCCGGCTTGACGACATCCGCGAGTGCATTGGCTGCAACATATGCATCCTCAGCAACGGCCTGGGCGTGCCGCTGAGGTGCACGCAGAACCCGACCATGGGCGAGGAGTGGCGCCGGGGATGGCACCCCGAAATCATGACCCAAGCCTCGTCCGACGAGAAGGTGCTCGTGGTCGGGGCCGGACCCGCCGGGCTCGAGGCGACTCTCGCTGCGGGGCGCCGGGGCTACCAGGTGGCGCTCGCCGAGGCCTCCACCGGACTCGGAGGACGGGTGGCTCGGGAAGCGGCCCTGTCAGGCCTTTCGACATGGTCACGGGTCAGGGACTGGAGAGTGGGCCAGATCGCCAAACTCGCCAACGTGGACATCTATCGATCAAGCAGACTGGACGCCGACCAGGTCCTGGAGTTCGGCTTCGGTCATGTGTGCATCGCCACCGGTTCGACCTGGCGGCGCGACGGGACGGGGCGTTCGAGTTTCACGCCATTCGAAGGGCATGACCTCGATGGAGTCCTGACGCCCGACGACGTCATGGAGGGTACACCCATCGATGGCCCGGTACTGGTCTATGACGACGATCATTTCTACATGGGTGGCGTCATGGCCGAAACGCTTGCCGGACGCGGACTCGATGTCGTTGTCGCCACCAGCGCCGGCATCGTGTCGCCCCTCTGTGCGCATACCCTGGACCAGGGGCGTATCGAGGCCCGTCTCATCGAGATCGGCGTCGTCACCTGGACATCGCGACTGCTGCGCGGTTTCGATGGCAGCGAGGCAGTTCTTGCCCACGCATCCGGGGCAGAGAATGTCGCGATTCCATGCAGGAACATCGTCGTCGTGACGTCTCGCCGGCCACTGGAGGATCTGTGGAAGGCGTTGATGGGCCGACAGGAGGAACACGCGGATGCCGGTCTGAAGAGCGTCCGCCGCATCGGTGACTGCGAGGCGCCGCAGACCATCGCCGCGGCAGTCCATGCCGGCCACCTCTATGCGAGAACGCTCGATGCGACAGATCACGTGAAGCGCGACAGGGTTCTGGTGGCCCCAGGCGGGGACTCTTTCTGATTGGACGCGCCGCCGGCGCCCTCCCCCACCCGCAGTGCGCTGCTCTCCGGAAACGGAGCAGCGCTCGTTCTCGTCGTTGCCTGGGGCATGAACTTTCCCCTGATCGAACTGCTGCTGGATCACTGGGACATCCTCTCGACGACCCTGTCGCGCCAGGTCATCGGAGCCACTCTCCTCGTCACGTTGCTGTGGGTGCGTACACGGCGTTTCCCGATCCACCGAGCGCTCCCCTGGCGACGCATGGCGATCCTCGGATTCACGGGTCCGTTCTGCGCCTCGCTGCTGACCACCCTTGCCGTCTTCTCGGCCGGATCCGTTGCCGTTGCCATCGTCTACGCCATGGCGCCCCTCATCGCCGCCGTGGTGGCCAGGGTGTTCTTCGCCATTCCACCTGCCCGGGGCATCATCATCGGCATCACCCTGGCGGTGACCGGCGGACTCGTGGTCAAGATCCACGAATTCTCGAATGCGAGCGTGACGGGCGGCGAAGGGTTCATGCTTCTCGCCCTTGTGACCTGGACATGGCATTCGGTCGCCGCACAGCGTTGGTTCAAGGGCTTCAGCCAGACGGAAATCGCCGCCTACACCATCCTGCCGGGAAGCGCCCTTCTCACGGCCGCAGTGTCGATCGCATGGGCATCCGGCCTCGTGACCCTGCATGCGCCGCTGACCGACACGACAATCGCACTCGCCGTCACCATCGGCGTCGTCCCGATCGCGCTCGGCAATCTCATGTGGCACGTCGGGGTCAACAGGCTGGGCGTCACGCCCATGACCTTGTGGGGGAACCTGGTGCCGGTCGCGGCCATCGGCCTCGCTGCCTGGTTCGGCACCGTGCTTCAGCCCGCACAGATCGCCGGCGGCCTCGTCATCCTGGCCGGCGTCGTCTACGCCCAGATCGCATCGCTCAGACAACAGTGAACACGCCCGAGGCCGGTTCGCCGACCAGGCCCCAGCTGCTTTATCCGTCGCCACGGGCCGGAAAATTCCTGCCAACCGGAAACCGCACATCCGGTTCCCGGCGTCAGGCCAGTGAAGGTGACGGGACAAGAGACTTGACCCGAATATGACGGGATATTTTGAACCTTCTATACAGCCTTGATTTTACCGGGTTTTCCCGGCCTCCGGCGAATCAAGCCCGTTTCCAGATAGCGTCCCGAGACCAGATCGATCCGAAAAGAGGCGTTGCCGGCTCGCGCATGCCAAACGGTCCATCGCCCGAAGGGCATGACGGCAAGCGTTCCGCCAGCCAGACCGTGAAAAAGGCCATGCTCACGTCAGCACGGTTGCACGCATGCCCGGTCGCCTGGATTCTATCGGTTGAGGGCGCGCCGCCAATCCCTTTCGAGGGACCAGACGTCCTTGCGGGGTTGCGGCGACGTGAAACTCACGTCGCGTACTATCGATTTATTGTGCGGTCGATTTCGTTGATGGATGCAAGGACGGCATCGAACTCGGGCGCCGTACCAAAAATCATGGCCGTCGTGTTGGCATAGTCACCGCTGAGCGCGTCAATCATCCCGCCGACCGGCGCGATCGCGAATGTGCCAGGTGCTGCGGAAGCCAGATCATAGTCCGGGCGGTCGAAGAACATGCGCGCATGGCGCACGCAATCAGCGCCGAGGCTGGGGTCCACAAGCGCCGCTTGTCCGACCTCCGAACCGAGCAGGCAATGCAGGTCGTAATAGTGCCGCGACACGCGCTGGCCTTCCTGCCGAAGCACACCACGCCGCTCGTACCAGCGCCGCAAGCCATGGGCGATCACCACCTTGTCCCAGAAGGTGCGCGTGGGTTTGATCGTGGTGACGTCGGCGACCGTCAGATCGAGCTGACCGACCTCCTCACTGACATAGGGTCGAATTGTAACGGGACGGTTGGGATCGAGCGCTGACTTCGCGCCGGACTCGATCCGCACGGCCGGCCGAACATAGGCGCCGTCGCGCGGCTCGACCTCGGGATACCAGACCAGCAATGTCTGTCCGTCGGGATCGGCTTCGTCGATCTCGACACGCCCGGTGCCATTGGTGGCGTCGGCAAGTTGCGCACTGAGGAATTCGTGGAGCGGGCCTGTGATGTAGGCACGGCACGCGTCCCGGATTGCATCGAGCCTGGCGCGGCGTTTCTTGTTCGACAGGGCCTCCAGTTCCTCGACCAAAGCGGCCTCATTGAGGTCGTCGCGGAAGACGGTGACGTCGATGTCCTCGGAGAAGCGCTCGATCAGACCATAGGCCTTCGACAACGAGGTGCCGCCCTTGAACAGGAGGCGCGGCCCGTCGGCGGGCCGCTCGTGATAGAGCGCGTTCAGAGTCCAGCAGACCCAGAAATCCTTTTCGACATTGCCGATCGGCGTGCCGAGCCGATTGGCGGTGGTGAGAAACAGATCAAGCCGGTTAGCCGGCGGCGCGGCGATGATCTGCCTGTACGCGGCGTTGGTCATGACTGGCGCTCGTCTGCATCGGTTGCGCCAGCAGGCCTCGCAGGAACTCCTGCATCCAGATCGGAAGCGCGGAGAGGCCGGCGCTCAGATCATCGCGGATGACCTGCCCGTGCTGCGGGTCTGCGAAAAGGCGGTGCAGCGCGGCTTGGACGCGGGTGCGCTCATCGTCCTGCGCAAGCATGTCCTGCATCCAGTGCAGCGCCTGGACAACGCGCATCGCTGGCCGGCCGGCCCAATAGAGGCGACTGGGCGCGGCGAACTTGAAGTGGATTTCTTGGCTACCGAGCTTGATCGGCTTCAGACGCGCGTCGACCAGCACCTCGATGTGCGCCGGCACGGCAGTGGTGAGGCCGAGATCGTTGGCAGCAGTCATACCGTCCACCACGGCGCGCGCCTGGTCGCGACGGATGACAGCGCGGATGACGGCGCGATAATCGGGCACGGTGGAGCGACCGGTCAGCTCATTCTTGCGGGGCTGATCGTAGAGACCGCGGTCGATACGGCGCAGATCGCCTGCGGCGGTGAGGCGCTGCAGGGTCTTGTCGACGGCGGCGCGGCCGCCAAGATCGGCGAAATCACCGGGCGTCCAGACTTCGTTCGGGCTGGAGGCGATCCGGGCGAGGAGCCGTGAGCGAAGGTCACCATTGTGTGCTGAGGTCGCCATGTCCTATATATGATACATTTTTCGGACAGCAACAAGTCCTGTCGGAAGTTTGCCGCATTTTTCGGACAATCTGGCGCTGCCCGCCTGTGCCATGAGCGAGGCTCCGACCGACCGTCGAACTGGCTCCCTACTCGGTCGGCGGTCGTCAGTTCCCACCTTCGGCAACGCCAGCCCGACGGAGCAGGTCTCCGATGCTCGTGGAGCCGATACGGTAGCGGACGATCACCCGGTCGAAGGAAACGACACGGCCACTTCGACCTCGTGCTGTGGTGCAAGCGACAGGCTGGCCAAGGGCCAATCGAACAAGTGCTGCCTTGGCCGCTTCACCACCCGGCTTGTGAAGTTCCAGGGCATCGAAGTCCGCGGTCCGAACTTCGATCCAATGATCCGGGTCGGCCGTCTGACCCACACAGAGGATATCACCGTCGCCGACATATCGAACCGTACCCGAGAACTCAAGGCCTTCCCACGCTGGAATTCGCTTGATTTCACTTGACGTCAGGCGTTCGTATGTTGCACGCGCGCGGACATTTTCCGCTGGCCATCCCGCTTGGGATGTGCGACGGTCCGGTCATGTCGATTCGCAAGCTCATGGAAGCTGTCCCGATCCATCAGGAAGCACCTGAGGGTTTTTCCCTGTCTGAGGTCGATGTTCGCCTGGCGAGGCCGGAGGAGCGTCCGCTGTGGGACGCGCTGATGAACAAGCACCACTATCTCGGCTTCCGTCGCCTGGCGGGTCGCGGTCTGCGCTACCTTGCGACCTTCAGGGGCCATTGGCTGGGGCTGGCGGCGTGGCAGAACGGCGCCTTCAAGTGCGCTCCCCGCGACCAGTGGACCGGCTGGAAGCCGGAGCAGCAGTTCCAGCGGCTCTCGATGGTAGCCAACAACACGCGGTTCTTGATCCTCTCCAAGCCCGGGGTGTTTGCGAACCTTGCTTCCTGTTTCCTTGCGTGCATGACGCGCCGGCTCTGTGACGATTGGCTGCAGGTGCACGGCCACGGGGTGTTGCTGGCGGAGACGTTCTGCGATCCGGAGATCTTTGCCGGCACGATGTTGAAGGCTGCGGGCTGGACGTGTCTGGGTGAGACCAAGGGGTTTGCCCGCTCCAACGGGCGTTACACCGATCCTCACGGCAAGCCCAAGGATATCTACGTTACGGCACTGAGGCGCGATGCCCGGGCGCTGCTGTCGAGCCCACTGCCGCTTCCCCCCGACGTGGCGCCGCCCTCATGCCCCGAACTGGCGCCCCGGGACCCCAAGGTGCTGCGCTCGCTCTACGCCGAGCTCGCGGCCATTCCCGACTTCCGCCGGGCGCAGGGAAGGAAGCATACCGCGGCATCGGTGCTCACCGTGCACGTGCTCGCCGAGTTCGCCAACATGAAGGGCTGTGTCGCCGCCGCGCAGTTCGCGCGGTCCCTGTCCCAGGAGGAGTTGGAGGCCATCGGCGCCTGGCTTAACCCGAAGACGGGGCTTCGCGAGCCCGTCTCCAAGTCCACCATCCACCGGGTTATCCAGTCGATCGACCCCGAGGCTCTGGAGGATGTGCTCACCCGCTGGTCCCGGCCTCGGCTTCACCTCGCCCGTGCACTCGCCGCCGACGGCAAGCGCATCCGCGGCGCCAACCGCAACGGCGATGGCCGTCACGAGACCGTGGCCCTTGTCGACCATGAGACCGGCGCGCCCTTTTCCCTCCTGAACTTCAACGACGAAGGCGGCGAACTGGCGGCCATGCACGATCTCCTGGAGCGCAGCGACATCGGCGGCAAGGTGATCACCCTCGACGCGCTGCACACGACACGCCATACCGCGAAGCTGATCACACAACGCGCGGATTACGTCTTCGTCGTCAAGGGCAACGCTCCGGAGACCTTCGCCATCCTCGACAGCATCAATTGGCAAAAAGACGCTACCGGCCACTTCACGGAGCCGTTCGACAAGGCGCACGGTCGACTGGAGCAGCGTTCGATCAGCGTCCTCGTCCCGTTGGACGGTCTGATCAACTATCCGGGCGTCCGTCAGGTCGCCCGCATCACCCGCTATCGGGAGCCGTGGAAGAAAGGCTCCGGCGATGCCGGGAAGGAAGGCTCCGGCGATGCCGGGAAGGAAGGCCCCGGCGATGCCGGGAAGGAAGGCTCCGGCGATGCCGGGAAGGAAGGCTCCGGCGATGCCGGGAAGAAAGGCCCCGGCGATGCCGGGAAGAAAGGCCCCGGCGATGCCGGGAAGAAAGGCCCCGGCGATGCCGGGAAGAAAGGCTCCGGCGATGCCGGGAAGCAAGAAGAGAAGGATTACACGGAAACCGATTACATCATCACCTCTCTCGATACGGGGGCCACGTCGCCGGAAGAGTTGCTGCGACTGAACCGCCGCCACTGGGCCGTGGAAAATCTGAACCATCGACAAAGGGATTGCGTCTTCGGCGAAGACGCCTGCCTGACCCGCACCGACAACGGCCCGGCGAACCGGGCCAGCCTCAACAACATCGCGCTCGCGGTGATCTTCGCCAACCGCCGCGAGGCCGAAAGCCTCGCCGAAACCCGGCGCCGCCTACAACTGGACCGTCGCGAGGCCATCAACGCCCTGACCCGGCCCTGAGACGCCTTGAGCGTCCGGGGACCCCGGAACGCTGCTAGAACATCAAGAACCAAGCATCCGGGCCGAAAACGCTGCCGGTGTCGCCATGCGGACGGCACTGAAGCCACGGAATCCGTCCAGGACATCCCGATTCGGCCTCGATTCGTCGGCCTCGCGAAAGATCAGATGGTCGATTCGGGCGCGATTCATCGGCTTCCCGAAAAATCAGCCGTAGCGTAGGAAAGTCCTGCCCGAGAACTCGACGCCAGGCCGATTGGGTAGAGGACCTTCACATGGATCGGCATTCGCGGGAGCGACCATAGCGAAAAGGGCAAGCGGGGTGGCGCCAAGCACAAGTCTCCAGTTCATGCCGCTTCCTTCATGGTGTTGCGGTGCCACGAGCACCGTGCGGCGGGCTGCCGCCGTCTGGCGCTGCTGGTGCGGGCGCGCCATGACCGCAGCTTCGGCCGCGGCCGGCCCAAGCTGTTCGAGCGTGTGCGCACGGCGCCGGAAGGCGGACAGTTCTCCCTCACGGTGGAGCGATTGTCGGGGCGACGTTCGACAGGGGCGCAGAAGGCCTCCGTCGGGCGAGCGAGGCGCCAGGCGCAGGTGAGCCTGCGCTGACTGACACTCGAGATCCCGCCGCCTGCACACACAAGGGCGCGCTTCGGAGCGGAGCCGGTGGTGCTGACCGCGATCCATGCCGGGGAGGTGGACAGGCCCGACGACGGGTCACAACCGGTGTCGTGGACCCTGCTCACGACCCTGCCTGTCACGAGCCTGCACCAGGCCCGCGAGGTGGTGCGGCTCTACGGGTTGAGGTGGTGGATCGAGGACTGGCACAGGATCCTCAAGTCGGGCTGCAAGGTGGAGACGATCGCGCATCGTACCGGGGGACGCATCGAACGGGCCGTGGCCATCAACGCGGTGATTGCCTGGCGCATCGCCGCTCTCACCCACCTGGCGCGAACGGAACCGGAGCTTTGTTGATGGCTGCATAGAACGGCGGGATTTCGGCGATTTGCCGCGCTTTGTCAGGGTCGTGTTTCTTCCCTGTTGTCAGGTCCTATTGTCACGTCCTGTTGTCGTGGTTTGAGTGTTCGGCTGGTTGTCTCCCCGAGCGCCGCCGTCTTTTCCTATTGTCGTTTTGGTCCGGTTCGGGTTGTTCCGTCGACCTCTGCTTCGGTTTTGGTGACGGTTGCCGGGAGGGTTCCGGTTCCGAGGCACTCGCGGGATTGTTTGTCTTCCCTGTGGGCGGGTCGCGTTGTCCGGTCCCGGGGCGGCGTCTTTGCCGCCGCCCCGGGTGGATGCTAGATCGGCATCAAGAGAAAGAGCGATGCGATGCCGGGCGGAGTTGTGACGCCCCCCGGCGCAGCACCCGGACGAGCCGGTCACGGGGGACCGAACTCCCGTGTATTGTCGAGCCATTTTGCGTCCGGGTCCACCCCCGCTCTCGAGACGGATCGTGTGCACGACGGGACGACTGTTCAACTGCAGGCGGTGTCAGCGGCAGGTTGTTCTCTGCCGGTCGTGTGACCGGGGGCATGTGTATTGCTCCAAGGAGTGCAGGGAGCGGTCCCGGATCGAGCGGCGCCGCGCGTCGCGTCGTCGCTACCAGAGCACGCTGAAGGGCCGTGAGACGGGCCGTCACCGCCAGCGGCGTTACCGGCTCCGCAAGGCGGAGGAGGCGCGTGCGTTGAAGGCCAGGGCGGCGATGGTTGCCGAGATCATGGACACGCAGACGTCTGCTGTGGTGCTGCTTGGCGACGTTCCGGCGGTGTCTGGAGACGCCGGTTCCGAAGAAATCGTTACGGACCACCCTTCCCGACTGCTGCCGACCTCCCTACCTGCGGTTGTGAAGGCGCAAGAGCGACGCGAATCGCCGCTTCGGTGCGCCCGGTGCGGACGGGTCGTGACGCATGTGGTGCTGAGGGACCTGTGATGCGGCGTTGAGGAACCAAAGGGAGGGAGTTCATGGCGATCGACGAGGACACGCGGGCGACGATCGTGCGGCTGTCGCGGGCCGAGGGCTGGGCTGTGGGGACGATTGCCCGGCATCTCGGCGTGCACCACGGCACGGTGACGCGGGCGCTCAAGGCGTCGGGGCAGGAGCGGCGGCCGCGGGCCAAGCTCATCGACCCCTTCGTTGCCTTCCTCGGGGAGCGTCTTGAGGCGTCGCCGGACCTTCCGGCCAGCACGCTCTGGCGACAGGTCGTGGCTCTGGGCTACCGCGGCGGCGAGGATCACTTCCGTCACGACCTGCGCCGCCTTGGGCTGAGGCCGGTGAAGAGGCCCGAGCCGTCGCTGCGGCTGAGCTTCCTTCCGGGCGAGCAGGCGCAGGTTGACTGGGCCGAGTTCGGGAAGGTCCGCATTGGCCGGGCGGAGCGCAGGCTCATGGGGCTTCTCGTCACCCTCAGCTACTCGCGCCAGACTGTCCTGAGCCTGTTCCACGACGCGCGGATGGCCAGCTTCCTGCAAGGCCATGTCGAGGCTTTCGCGGCATTCGGGGGTGTGCCGCGGAGGCTTCTGTACGACAACCTGAAGAGTGCCGTGGTGACGCGCCGCGGCAAGGCGGTCACCTATCATCCGATGCTGCTCGGCCTCGCGGCCCACTATGCCTTCGAACCGAGCGCCGCCTGGCCCAGGAGCCCGCAGGAGAAGGGCCGCGTGGAACGCCGTGTGCGCTTCGCGCGCACCGGGTTCTTCGCCGGGCGCGACATCACGGTCCCGCTCGGCGAGCTCAACGCCGCAGTTCGGGAGTGGTGCTTCGGCGCCGCCGCGGAGCGGCCCTGGCCGGACGACGACAGTCTCCTGGTGCGGGACGCCTTCGCCCGGGAGAGGGAGCACCTGATCGTCCTTCCCGTCGACCCCTTCCCGCATCACGAGGTCCGCCCGGTGCGCATCGACAAGACCTGCCACGCCCGCTTCGACACCAACGACTACAGCGTTCCGGGTAGCTTCTCCAAGGCCCTGCTGACGCTGGTCGCCGACCGCGACGAGGTTCGCATCCTCGACGGCGCCGACGAGGTCGCGCGCCACCGACGCTCCTACGACAGGAAGCAGGCCGTCACCGATCCGGAGCATGCCAGGGCGATCGCCGCGGGCAAGCGGCGGGCCCGCTCCATGAGCGTCCGCGACCGGGTCCTGCGCACCGTGCCGCGGGCCGAGGAGATGCTGGCGCGCGCCGGGACCAACGGGCGCAACGTGGCCTCCTGCGCCCGGATGCTGGAGACGCTTCTCAACGCGCACGGCGCCGACGCTCTCGACCGGGCTGTCGCCACGGCGCTGGAGCGCGGCTCGTGCCACCCCGAAACCGTGCGCGTCATCATCGAGGAGCGCCGCCGGGAGCAGGGCCTGCCGCCCCTCAGCATCGCCGACGACGGCCGCGGCGGCCGTGGCACGACGCCGCGGGGGACCGCTCTCGACGCCTACGACAGGCCCGAAGCCAGCGCCAGGAACAAGACATGAGCGAGCTCAGGGAGCGTGCCCGGGCGCTCGGCCTCCACGGGCTCGTCGAACGCTGGGACGAGGTCGCCGGGACCGCATGGATCGAGGAGGTGGTCAGCGGCGAGGAACAGGCCCGCAGGGCCCGCAGCCACGAGCGCCGCCGCGCCGCGGCGCGGCTGCCCGCCTTCAAGCCCCTGGCGGACTTCGACTGGACATGGCCGCGCGACATCAGCCGGGCTCATGTCGAAGCGCTCTTCGGCCTCGGCTTCGTCGACCGTGCGGACAACGCCGTGCTCGTCGGCGGGCAGGGCACCGGAAAGACCATGATCGCCGCCAACGTGGCGCACCAGGCCCTGCTGCACGGCCACACCGTCCGCTTCGAGAAGGCGCCGGAACTGCTCGAGGCACTCGCCGAGACCGTCTCGCGCAGCGAGCTGCGCCGCCGCCTCGCGATCCTCGCCAGGCCCCGCCTGCTCGTCCTCGACGAAATCGGCTACGTGACCCTCGAAAGCCACCATGCCGACATCCTCTACGCCATCGTCTCGCGGCGCTATCAGCGCCGCTCGACCATGGTCACGACAAGCCTCGCCTTCGCCCAGTGGGACCGCGTCTTCCCCAGCGCCTCCGGCATCGCCGGCACCGTCGACCGGCTCATGCACGACGCAACCCTCATCTCCATCGACAGCGACTCCTGGCGGCTCAGGCGTGAAACCCGATAAACCCCGCCGCGTCGACTTCGACGCCGTCAAGCGCATGCCGTTCGAACGCATCGCCGCCGACTGGGGATACGTCCGCGACGAACAGGCCTCGACACGCGCCAACCCCGTCCTGTGCGCACCCGGCCTGCCGAAGCTCGTCACGAAGTGCCTCAACAACGGACACTGAGTCTACTTCAACACCCAGAACGATGAAGACAACGGAACCGTCATCGACTTCATGCTCAACCGCGGACTGGCCTTCGCCGACATCTGCACCCGCTTCGCAGCACCCGACGCCGCGCCACGCGACTTCCGCAGCCTCTGGGCCGCGGCAACGCCCGATGCGGCCCCGGACTGGCTCACCGGGCGCGGCATCCTCCCGGAGACCCTCGACACCTGCCGCCCCCTGGTCCGCCGCGACCACAACGGACGCGTCCTCTTCGCCCATCGCAACAGGAAGCGAAAGCTCACCGGCTTCGAGATCGGTCCCCCCGACGGACCGAAACGCTTCGCCACCGGTGGAACCCGAAGCCTGTTCGCCGTCCGCGCCGGAACCGCCGCGGACCTCGAGGCCCTCGTCATCACCGAAAGCGCCGTCGACGCCCTCAGCCTGGCCCAGATCGACCAATGTCCCCCCAGCCACGCCTTCCTCTCCACCGCCGGGGCACCCTCGCGAAGACAGCACGAACAGATCAGCCTCGCCGCAAGCAGCCTGCTCAACGTCAGGACCATCGTCCTCGCCCAGGACCACGACGAGGCCGGAGAGCGACAGGCCGAAACCCTGCGCAAAAAGATGAAGCTCCCCTCCCACGTCTCGTTCCACAGACGCAGACCGCCGGAAAACGCCGACTGGAACGACGTCGTCAACGCCAGGACCAAAGAACCACAAGCGAGATCATGACCACGTCCGTCACAAGGAGACCACTCATGCCCCTCACGCCCGCCGAAAAGCAGCGGCGATACCGGGAACGGCGCAAGGCCGGCATCCCTCCCGTCCACACCCCAAAGCACCGTGACCGGCGCTCGCGACCGCAACGCTGGAACGACGCCGTGGCCGAACTGCGCTCCCTGCAGGACGAATGGCGTGACCACCTCGACAGCATCCCCGAAAGCCTCCGTGACACGCCTTACGGAGAACGCCTGCAGAGCGTCGCCGATGCCGACATCGAGGCCCTCGAGGACATCGAACCGCCACGCGGCTACGGAAGGGATACGTGATCCCGCAAGACCCTTGAACGCGGTCACGCGTTACCATCCAGGAATGAGAACGTCTCACCCCGACGCGCCGCTCAGCCTCCCCGGGAAACACCCGGGCCGTCCAAACGACACCGCATCACGAGACTGCCGCAGCCTCTGAGCCGCAGCGACGCCCGATCCGCCGCCGGACTGGCTCACAGGTCGCAGCATCCGCCCGAAAACACTCAACGCCTGCCGCACCCTGCAGGACGAATGGCGTGACCGCCTCGACAGCATCCCCGAAACCCTCCGTGACACGCCTTACGGAGAACGCCTGCAGATCGTCGCCGATGCCGACATCGAGGCTCTCGAGGACATCGAACCGCCACGCGGCTACGGAAGGGACACGTAATCTCGCAAGACCCTTGAACGCGGTCACGCGTTACCATCCAGGAATGAGAACGTCTCACCCCGACGCGCCTCTCAGCCTCCCCGGGAAACCCCCGGGCCGTCCAAACGACACCACATCACGAGACTGCCGCAGCCGCTGAGCCGCAGCAACGCCCGATCCGCCGCCGGACTGGCTCACAGGTCGCAGCATCCGCCCGAAAACACTCGACGCCTGCCGCACCCTGCGCCGCCGCAACCGCAACGCACGCAGCCTCTTCGCCCAGCGCAACAGAAACCGTCAGCTCTCCAGCCTCGAGATCGTCCCGCCCGACGAACCACGACGAGGACGGAGAACGCCAGAACGAAACCACGCGCAAAAGCCTGAAGCTCCCCTCCCACATCACGTTCCACAAACGCCGAACGCCAGAAAACGCCGACCGGAACGACATCGTCAACGTCAATGCAAGACCAATGGGATCCAACAATAGGCAGAAAACAAAGACCGGGCGGACCTTCGTCCAATGCCGCACGTTCTCCTGTCGTGGTCACCCACTCACACGATCAGCGCCCAAAAGAGCGGTTCTCCGCCAATATCCCGCCGTTCTAAATCGCCGCCGACAAGCTTCCGGCAAGGACCGCATTCACCGACATCGAACTGGCGCTGCTGAAAGACTTCGCGCATGTCCGCAAGCTGCCGCCGCCCGAAGATCTCTCAGCGGCATTCCGCCTCGTGGCGACGATGGGCGGATACCTGAACCGCAGCAAGGACGGCCCGACCGGCGCGGAGATCACCTGGAACGGCCAGGCTGCGCTGTCGTTCACGGCGTGGATGCTTGGTTACAGTGTCGATGCCGGGGACGACAGCGCCGTGCGGCAACACATCAGCTAGCCAGACGGTATTTGTGGGCAATGATGATTTCTGGCGGCGCATGGCGATCCTCGGATTCACGGGTCCGTTCTGCGCCTCGCTGCTGACCACCCTTGCCGTCTTCTCGGCCGGATCCGTTGCCGTTGCCATCGTCTACGCCATGGCGCCCCTCATCGCCGCCGTGGTGGCCAGGGTGTTCTTCGCCATTCCACCTGCCCGGGGCATCATCATCGGCATCACCCTGGCGGTGACCGGCGGACTCGTGGTCAAGATCCACGAATTCTCGAATGCGAGCGTGACGGGCGGCGAAGGGTTCATGCTTCTCGCCCTTGTGACCTGGACATGGCATTCGGTCGCCGCACAGCGTTGGTTCAAGGGCTTCAGCCAGACGGAAATCGCCGCCTACACCATCCTGCCGGGAAGCGCCCTTCTCACGGCCGCAGTGTCGATCGCATGGGCATCCGGCCTCGTGACCCTGCATGCGCCGCTGACCGACACGACAATCGCACTCGCCGTCACCATCGGCGTCGTCCCGATCGCGCTCGGCAATCTCATGTGGCACGTCGGGGTCAACAGGCTGGGCGTCACGCCCATGACCTTGTGGGGGAACCTGGTGCCGGTCGCGGCCATCGGCCTCGCTGCCTGGTTCGGCACCGTGCTTCAGCCCGCACAGATCGCCGGCGGCCTCGTCATCCTGGCCGGCGTCGTCTACGCCCAGATCGCATCGCTCAGACAACAGTGAACACGCCCGAGGCCGGTTCGCCGACCAGGCCCCAGCTGCCTAACCCGTCGCCACGGGCCGGAAAGGGAGATGGGGCCGAAGACCGGACCGATTCCTGCCAACCGGAAACCGCACATCCGGTTCCCGGCGTCAGGCGAGTGAAGATGACGGGACAAGAGACTTGACCCGAACGCCGTCAGAAAAGACGATCAATGATCAACAGGGGCGAGCAGGTATCTGCAACTCGAATTCCGAGCCGCGAACCAAGGCGGCCCTTTCGGCGAGTCGGCACGCGAATGGCTACGAATTTCAATACCAGCAACAGCACCTGGCGCCAGTTGATGGGCAACGGCCTGCTCTACCGGGTGCCGCCGTTCCAGCGCGACTACAGCTGGGGCGAGGAGGAGTGGGACGACCTCTGGCAGGATATTCGCGAGCTCATGCGTCCAGAGGGGGAGCCGGCGCACTACATGGGCTATCTCGTCCTGCAGTCGGAGGACGGCAAGCGGTTCGACATCATCGACGGACAACAGCGCCTGACAACGCTCAGCATTCTCGTGCTGGCCGCCCTGCGGCAATTGAACGTCCTGCTCGACCAGGGGCGGGATACCGAGAACACCCGCAAGAGGCTCGAAAGCCTGCGCCAAGCCTATATCGGATACCTCGATCCGGTGACCCTTGTTTCGGAACCCAAGCTGAAGCTGAACCGGAACAATGACCACTATTTCCAGACATATCTGGTTCCGCTGACCTCGCCCTTGCCGAGACGGGGATTCAGAAAGTCGGAACACGACATGCGCAAGGCGTTCGAGTGGTTCGACCGCCGATTTCGGGACTATCTGGAGGAAGAGGAGGACCCTGGCCTGGCGGTGGTTCGGCTGATCGACGGAATGAGCGACAAGCTGCTCTTCACCGTCATCACGGTCACCGACGAATTGAACGCCTACCGGGTGTTCGAAACGCTGAATGCGCGGGGCGTGCGGCTCTCGGCGACCGACCTCCTGAAGAACTACCTGTTCTCGCTCCTGCATCGCCAGGGCGAGCACGAGCGTGAGATCGAGACGCTGGAAGGACGCTGGAACGGCATCGTAGGAAGGCTCGGGGAGGAGAGCTTTCCGGACTTTCTGCGTGTCCACTGGATAAGCCGGAGAGCAACCGTCCGGTTGTCGGACCTTTTCAAGAGCGTCCGCGCCAAAGTCCGGAACAGGAGGGATGCGTTTTCGCTCCTGCAGGAACTCGAAACCGATATCGAGGCTTATCTGGCGTTGACGCAGCCGGACGGCTCAGACTGGCCTGTCGAATGGAAGCAGCATGTCCGGACCCTTCGCATGTTCAGCGTCCGCCAGCCGTTTCCCCTGCTGCTGGCTGCGCGGCGTTCTCTGGGCGATGCGGACTTCGAGAAGCTGCTGCGCTCGGTCGTGATCATCTCCTTGCGCTACAATGTCGTCGGCGGTCTTCACGGAAGCGAGCAGGAGCGGGTCTACCATGCGGAAGCCCAGAGGATTACGCGAGGCGAGCATTCCTC
The DNA here is from genome assembly GCA_964291265.2 of Alphaproteobacteria bacterium. GTDB lineage: Bacteria > Pseudomonadota > Alphaproteobacteria > SP197 > SP197 > SP197. The sequence continues at coordinate 3,240,966 of OZ219747.1, read as the reverse complement.
GATCCGCCAAGTCATGGGCAGCCTGCGGCCGGTCTATCCCGACGACGAACGGTTCCGGCTGAGTTTTGGCGAGAAGTCCATCGGCGTTGCGCAGACGCGAAACAAGCGGGTTGTCCGCTACATCCTGTTCGAACTGGAGCGGCAGGCATCCGGCAATCGCCTGGACTTCGAGGACAGCCGGACAACCTTGGAGCATATCTGTCCGCTGAACCCTGGAGACGGCTGGGACCGGTTCGGCGAAGGAGAACTGGAGGCTCAGACATCGCGCCTCGGCAACATGGCGTTGCTGGAAGAGGGCTCGAATCGCAACGCCGGCAATGCCGACTACGAAGCCAAACGGACAGTGTTCGCGAATAGCCGTTTCCGGACGACCCGGGACATCGCGAGCCAGTACGCCGAGTGGACGCCGCAGACGATCGAGGCGCGCCAGGAGGCCATGGCAACGAGCGCCGCGGTCGCATGGCGTATCGATTTTCCCGTTTGACCCGGTCGCGGTGACGCGCTCTCCCGTTCGAGCGATGACCGGCGCGAACAGCGACAACCCCTCCGGAACAAGCCCATGGCTCACCACGCACCTGCATCATGCGCATCTCTTCAGTCGTTCACGGAGGATATCGCTGCAACCGTTGCCTGGCGGCGATGGAAGCCTGGGGTGTCGTCGCCTTCGAAGGCCAGTCCGGTGGAGTGCCCATGGATGCAGCACGGCGCCTTTGCCTTGCAGGCGGTGCGAGTACTCTCGAGGGTGCCCGGCGGAGATCTGCCTGAATCAAGGCGCTGTGCGACAACGCGCCTAAGCGTAGGGACAACAGGCGCGTCCGCCGGAGCCCCGAGGCCCACATCGTCTCGGCGTGCCGCGCCGCCATTGCCGGGGAGATCACCCTGCCTCCCCGTCGCCGCCTCGCCCTTGACCTCCGGCAGCCTCTCCACACGACAGGGGTGGGCGCGGAACATCGAAGGCTCGGGCTGGATCGACACGGTGCACGCCGAAGGTCTTCGGGAACCTGGCGATGCGCAGGGCTCATGATCGTACCAGGGTGCGAGATCGGTGACGGCTTGATCGTCCAATGCGATCCCGATGCTCAGTCGCGCATCAGCCTGCGGTCGGCGCGCCTCATCCAGGCGGTGATCAGCGGCAGGAACCAGGGATCGCCGCGGTAGAACGGCATGGTACGGAAGGGCCTGTCCGTAAGCGCCGTCCGCGCATCACTGTCACCGAGAATGCGCTGGGCCGTCTTGTGGCCGAGCCAGGTCCCCATCGGCACGCCGGAGGCGCACCAGCCCATGGCATAGTGGATGCCGTCGGCAAATCCGTTGTGGGGCAGGAAATCGAAGGGAAAGGCGACCTGTCCGCTCCAGCAGTGGGTCAGTTTCGTTCCTTCGAGATCCGGCACCACCCGCAGCAGTTCCCCATGGAGCCGCCGCGCCTTGTCCTGAAGAGAGGGGTTCCCCTCTCCCGTGGCGCCGCCGAACAGAAGCCTCGTTCCGTCCTCGGTGGGCCGCAACCACGACGGCGAATTGCGGTTCTCGATCATCGGGCGCCCCCGGGGCAGGACCTTTTTCATGAGCACCGGGTCGATGGCCTCGGTGACGACATTGAAGGCCTGAACCGGCACGACCCTTCGGCGGTGCCAGGGAAGGGCCTTCGGCGTGTAGCCGTTGGTGGCCACCATGACGTCGCGCGCCGTCACCTTTCCTTTCGCCGTGGAAACGACGAAACCCCGCCGCTGCCGCTCGACCGCGGTCACCGGACAATGGCCGATCACGGTCGCACCCTGGGCACGGGCCCGGTCGAGCAGGCCCTGGTGGTAGAGTCCGGCATGGATGAGGCCGTTGCCGTGCAACACCTGACCACCGTGGTAAAGATCGCTCGCCACCTCCTCCCTCAGCTTGTCGGGCGGCACCATGTCGGCCTCCACCGGAACCCCGTCGGCCTTCATCATGTCGAGGTCACGCTCAAGTTTCTCGTACGCCTTCCGCGAGGGCGCGGTGATGAGACGGCCCGTGTTCGAGTAGAAGCAGGCAATCTGTTCATCGCGAATGAGGCTTGCCGCGAAGTCGTGGGCCGTGGCGGCCTCGCGGGCAATGCTGCCGGCAGCCTCCCGGCCCATGCGCCTGACCATGTCGCCGTACTTGAACCACACCGTGCGGCCAAGGTAGCCGGAATTGCGGGTGCTGGCGCCGTGACCTGCGGCCTCGGCATCGAGGACGAGGACATCGCGGCCGCCTCGCGCCAGGGTGAGTGCCGCTGACAGTCCGACATTGCCGGATCCGATGACGAGGACGTCCGCGCTGTCAGGCGGCGCCGATCCATCGTCCCGGGGGCGTGGCGCGAGATCCCACCAGTACGATGTTTCCGTGAAACTCCTCGCGAATATGTCCTGCATGGTCCGATGTACCCCGGTGTCGCTAGCTGCCGCCATCGCGCACGAAGAGTGATGCCGCTTCCCCTGCCGCTTGATATGATCCGCGAGACGCGGCTCGAACTTGGAAGGAGAAGGCGATGCTCTCCGGGAGAATGATGGACAGGCCCCTGCTGATCATCGACATTCTACGCCATGCTGCCGAGGCTTTCCCAGCATCCAGCATCGTTTCCCGCACCGTGGAAGGACCGGTTCACCGCTACACGTACGCCGATGCGTTCAGGCGAACCTCCAGACTGGCCCATGCCCTGGGGCAGCTCGGTATCGGGGCCGGTGACCGTGTCGCCACCATCGCCTGGAACACCTACCGGCATTTCGAGCTCTACTACGGGGTCTCCGGCATGGGCGCCGTCTGCCACACCATCAATCCGCGCCTGTTTGCCGATCAGCTCGACTACATCATCAACCATGCCGATGACAGGGCGATCTTCGTAGACCTCGATCTCGTGCCGCTCGTCGAGCAACTTGCCGACAGGCTTGCCGGCGTGCGTCATGTGGTCATCATGACCGACCGGGAGCACATGCCCAGAACGTCCCTCGAGCGGGCGCTCTGTTACGAGGAGATCCTCGATGACATGCCAGAGACTTTCGACTGGCCCTGCCTTGACGAAAACACCGCCGCGGCAATGTGCTACACGTCCGGTACGACCGGCAACCCCAAGGGCTCGCTCTACAGCCATCGCTCCACCGTCCTTCACGCCCTGGGAGTCCTGGCGCCGGGCATCGTTCCCCTCAACCGCACGGCGGTGGTCATGCCGGTGGTGCCCATGTTCCATGTCCAGGCCTGGGGTCAACCCTACGCGGCGCCGATCTGCGGGGCGTCACTGGTCCTTCCAGGGGCGAGACTCGATGGCGAAAGCCTCCATCAACTGATGGAGTCCGAAGGCGTGACGCTGGCGCTGGGCGTGCCCACCATATGGCTGGGATTGCTGGCATGGATGCGCCAGTCCGGTCAAAGGCTCTCCACCGTCGCCCGTCTTCTGACCGGCGGCGCTGCCGCCCCGCTCTCCATGTTCAAGGCCTGGGAGGAAGAGTACGGAGTCGAGGTCCTGCAGGGCTGGGGAATGACGGAGACCAGTCCCGTGTGTGCCTGCGGCGCCTATGGCAGCGCCCTCGATACTGCCGCCGATGATGAGCGCTACATGCACAAACTGCGCCAGCAACGTCTCTTCGGGGTCGAACTGCGCCTCGTCGACGACGATGGCCAACCCGTGCCGTCGGACGGCGCCACTCCGGGGGAACTCCAGTGCCGCGGTCCCTGGGTCATCGGCAGCTACTACAATGACGATGCAGCGACGTCGGCAGCCTTCACCGATGACGGCTGGTTCCGCACGGGCGACGTGGCGACGCTTGCCGACGAGAGCATGCTGCAGATCACGGACCGCACGAAGGACATGATCAAGTCCGGCGGTGAGTGGATCAGCTCCATCGATCTCGAGAACGAGGTGATGAGTCACGCGGCAGTCGCCGAAGCGGCGGCCATCGCCATGCCCCATCCACGCTGGCAGGAACGTCCGATGCTGGTCATCGTCCTCGACCCGGACCAGACTGCGGATTCCGATGACATCCGCCGACACCTCGAGGGACGAATTGCCAAGTGGTGGATGCCGGATGACATCGTGTTCGTGGATCACCTTCCCCACACGGCAACGGGAAAGGTCTCGAAGCTTCAGTTGCGGGAGCGTTTTCGCGATCATGTCCTGCCCACCGCCTGATCGACCCTGAGGAGCAGCATGCCTTCTCGACAGAACTCCAGGGTGGAACGACTCCTCGAGCGTGTGGCCGCGTTCATGGAGGAGAACATCTACCCCGCAGAACCGCTTTACAGGGAGCAGGCAAGGCGACACGGCTGGACCAAGGCGCCGCCGGTCATCGAGGAACTCAAGGCGAAGGCGAAGGCTCAAGGCCTCTGGAACCTGTTTCTGCCCGACAGCAAACGGGGACACGGCCTGTCGAATCTGGACTATGCACCCCTGTGCGAACTCATGGGACGCAGTCCGATTGCTCCCGAAGCATTCAACTGCTCGGCGCCCGACACCGGAAACATGGAGGTCCTGGAACGCTACGGGACCGACGAGCAGAAGCGCGAATGGCTTGAACCGCTGCTCGCCGGCACCATCCGCTCGGCTTTTGCCATGACCGAACCCGATGTAGCGTCATCGGATGCCACGAACATCCGCACGCGCATTGAACGTCATGGCAACGGGTACCGGGTCCACGGTCGCAAGTGGTTCATCTCCGGGGCCGGAGATCCACGCTGCCGCATCCTGATCGTCATGGGAAAGACCGATCCCGAGGCCGACCGCCATCGACAGCAGTCCATGATTCTGGTTCCCATGGATACTGCCGGCGTCAGGGTGATCCGCCCCATGACAGTGTTCGGCAACGACCACGCTCCGCACGGCCACATGGAGGTGGACTTCGACAATGTTCAGGTACCGGCGTCCAACCTGTTGCTTGGCGAAGGCCGAGGCTTCGAGATTGCACAGGGCCGCCTCGGCCCCGGCCGCATCCACCACTGCATGCGGTTGATCGGACTTTCCGAGCGATGCCTCGCCATCATGTGCCGCAGGGTCAAGGAGAGAGTCGCGTTCGGCCGACCCCTGGCAAGCCGGGACACGATTCGTGCGGACATTGCCGACAGCAGGATTGAAATCGACATGGCGCGCCATCTCGTGCTGCATGCAGCCGACATGATGGACAGGGTCGGCAGCCGGGAGGCGCGCAGCGAAATCTCCGCCATCAAGGTGGTGGCCCCGAACCTGTGCCAGCGTGTGGCCGACCGCGCCATCCAGGCCCATGGCGCCATGGGCATTTCCCAGGATACCATCCTGGCCGACGCATGGATGTACGCCCGCACCGTGCGCTTTGCCGATGGCCCCGATGAAGTTCATCGCGCGGTGATCTCCAGGCTGGAGCTGTCGAAACATGATCCATGACATGGCAATGTCTCAGTATAATGATGAATAGTGAGAGTATTCGGGTGATGTTTCAGGTGTATGCCGAGCTTGTGCCGTGTCGCCGGCCGGCAGGGTTCACGGGAGATGAACATGTCACTGGTTGATTACGAACGACGCGGGAGCGTAGCTGTTCTCACCGTCAACAACCCGCCGGTCAACGCCATGAGCCCGGGAGTTCCCCGTGGCATCTGTGAAGGCATCGCCCGCGCGTCACGTGACCGGGATGTCGAAGCCGTTGTCCTGATCGGCGCCGGCCGCTGCTTTATCGCCGGGGCCGACATCAGGTATTTCTCATTGCCCTGGCCCGAGGGCGAAGAGAACTTCTCCGATGTGATCCGCGCCTTCGAAGCCAGCTCCAAGCCGGTTGTCGCGGCCATTCACGGTCATGCCCTGGGCGGTGGGCTGGAGGTCGCGATGGCGTGTCACTACCGGGTCATGTCACGAGGCGCACGCGTCGGCCAACCCGAGGTCAGGCTCGGGTTTCCGCCAGGCGCCGGCGGCACCCAGCGTCTCCCCCGTCTTGCCGGAGTGGCAGCGGCTCTCGACATGATCGTGTCCGGCGCCCCGGTCCAGGCGCCGAAGGCCTTCGAACTGGGCATGGCCGACAGCCTGATCGAGGGTGACCTGGTGGAGGGCGCCTGCCGTTTCGCCGAACACAGGGCTCGTTCGGGAGAGCCTCATCGACTCACGCGGGACATTCCCATGGACCTTGATGACCCCGGTGTCTTCGATGCCATGCGCAGGAAGATTGCCCGTCGTGCGCGCGGCATGCGCGCTCCCTATGCCTGTATCGAGTGCGTCGAGGCAGCGGTGAACCTCGATTTCGACGCCGGTGTCGCCGAGGAACGCCGTATCTTCGAGACATGTGTGCACTCGGCGGAATCAAGAGCACTGCGCCATGTGTTCTTCGCCGAGCGGGCAGCCGGCAAGGTTCCCGGAATCGACAAGGGCGCCCCGCTTCGCGACATCCATTCCGCAGGCGTCATCGGTGCCGGCACCATGGGTGGTGGCATCGCGATGAACTTCGCCAATGCCGGCATCCCCGTCACCATCGTCGAACGCGACACCGAAGCCCTCGAACGCGGCATCGCAACCATCTCGCGCAACTATGCGGCCAGCGTGTCGAAAGGACGGATGAGCCAGGACACCCATGACCGTGCCATGGCCCTCATGACGCCCTCCATCGCCATGGAGGACCTGGCCGACGCCGACATCATCATCGAGGCCGTGTTCGAGGAGATGGCGGTCAAGAAGGCCGTCTTTGCCGAGATCGATCGCATCGCACGGCCAGACGCCATTCTGACCTCCAACACCTCCTATCTCAATGTCGATGACATCGCCGCCACCATGCCTCATCGCCACGGGCATGTCCTCGGTACACACTTCTTCAGCCCGGCCAACGTCATGCGCCTGCTCGAGGTGGTCCGAACCGCCAGTGTCTCGGCACAGAACCTGGCCACGGTCATGGCTCTGGCACGCCGAATGGGCAAGCTTCCCATCGTTGCCGGCGTCTGCCACGGGTTCATCGGCAACCGCATGCTCGAAGGATACTTCGGCGAGGCCTCGCTCATGGTCGAGGAAGGCATTGCGCCCGAACGCATCGATCGCGTGATGTTCGAATTCGGCATGGCGATGGGCCCCCTGGCGGTCATGGATCTTGCCGGACTCGACATTGGCTGGAGCAAACGCAAGGACGCCGGTGGCGGCACCGTCATCGAACGTCGCGGCTCGTGGATTGCCAACCGGCTGTGTGAGCAGGGACGCTTCGGGCAGAAGACCGGACGTGGCTACTACATCTACGAGGAAGGCAGCCGCACTCCGATCCCGGACCCGGAGATCAACGACCTGATGGACGCCGCCCGCCGTCATTTCGGCCTTGGGCCCCCTGCCCTTTCGGATGCACGGATTCTCGAGCGTTGCCTCTACCCCCTGGTCAACATCGGCGCTGCCATTCTCGCCGAAGGGCATGCCTTGAGGGCCAGCGACATCGATCTTGTCTACATCAACGGTTACGGGTTCCCCGCCTGGAGGGGCGGACCGATGCACTGGGCCGACAGCGTCGGTCTCGCTCTCATCCACGAGGCGGTCTGCCGCTACCACAGGGAGCTCGACTTCCCGCACTGGACACCATCACCCCTGCTGGAAGAGCTCGCCTCGTCCGCCCGGACATTTGCGGATCATGACAGGGGTCACCGCCATGCGTGAAGCAGTCATCGTCTCCACCGCCCGCACCCCCATCGGCAAGGCCTACAGGGGCGCCTTCAACAATACCCACGGCGCCACGCTGACCGGCCACGCCATCCGCCACGCCGTCGAGCGTGCAGGCGCTGAGGGAGACGAAGTCGAGGACGTCGTCATCGGCTGCGGTCTTCCCGAAGGCGCCACCGGACACAACATGGCCAGGCTCTCGGCCATTCGCGCGGGACTTCCGGTCACCACGGCGGCGGTGACCGTCAACCGCTTCTGCAGTTCCGGACTGCAGGCCATCAGCAGCGCCGCCCAGCGCATTGTCGTCGACCACGTCGATGTTGCGGTCGCCGGTGGGGCCGAGCAGATCAGCCTCGTTCAGAACGAGCACATGAACCACCACCGCGCCCGGGAAGAGTGGCTTGAGGACAACAAGCCGGAACTCTGGATGCCCATGATCGAGACGGCGGACATCGTGGCCGAACGTTACGGGATCAGCCGCGAAAGACAGGACGCCTATGCATTTCAGAGCCAGCAGAGAACGGCGGCCGGCCAGAGGGAAGGACGGTTTGACGAAGAGATCGTGCCACTGACCACGGTCAAGCTCGTGCAGGACCGGGATACGGGGGTGATATCCGAGGAAGAGGTCACGCTCGCCAGGGACGAGGGCAATCGCCCCTCGACCACGCTGGAGGGACTGGCCGGACTGGCGCCCGTCATGGGCGAGGACAGGACCATCACCGCGGGCAACGCCAGCCAGTTGTCGGACGGGGCTTCTGCTCTCGTCCTCATGGAGCGGCGACATGCCGAGCGTCGTGGCCTCGAGCCTCTGGGTGTCTACCGGGGAATGGCGGTGGCGGGATGCGAGCCGGATGAAATGGGTATCGGGCCGGTCTTTGCCGTGCCCAGACTGCTTGAACGTCACGACCTGGCCATCAACGACATCGATCTATGGGAACTCAACGAGGCCTTCGCCGTGCAGGTGCTCTACTGCCGGGACCGGCTCGGGATCGACAACGACCGCCTCAATGTCGACGGTGGTTCGATCTCGATCGGTCACCCCTATGGCATGTCCGGGGCACGCATGACAGGACATGCCCTGATCGAGGGCCGTCGCCGCGCTGCACGCCATGTCGTCGTCACCATGTGCATCGGCGGAGGACAGGGCATGGCGGGACTCTTCGAGGTCTGCTGAATGTCCGGCGATGACGTTCCGTGATCCCGAGACCATGGAGGTCCGGCCGGAGGAACGGCCCGACCTGGAACGTCTCGAGCCCTGGTTGCGCGACAACCTCGAGGGAGCCATCGGGCCACTCACCGTTCGCCAGTTTGGCGGCGGTCACGCCAACCTGACCTTCCTCCTCGATTTCGCCGGGCGGGAGTATGTTCTGAGGCGCCCGCCACTGGGTCCCGTTGCGCCCTCAGCCCATGACATGCGCCGCGAACATCGCATTCTCTCGCGCCTGTGGAGGGCATGGAACCTGGCGCCCCGAAGCTACCTGCTGTGTACCGATGACGCCGTTCTCGGCGCCGACTTCCATGTCATGGAACGGCGTCATGGTCTGGTGCTGCGGGCCACCAATCCCCACCTCACCGACGGCAAGCCGGACCTCTGCCGACGTATCGGCGTCATGGTCGCCGAGGTTCTTGCCGGTCTGCACCGGGTTGATGTCGATGCGGTCGGTCTCGGCGACCTCGGCCGGCCCGATGGCTTCGTGGGCCGTCAGGTCGAGGGCTGGGCCGGGCGCTGGGACGCCGCCCTGGATGAAACCTCTCCGGACGCCTCCGCCCTGGTCCGCTGGATCCGCGCCGAACGACCGACATCCGGCGCGGCGACGCTCGTCCACAACGATTTCAAGCTGGACAACATCCTGGTGGCGCGGGACGACCTCTCGAACGCCGTCGCGGTCCTCGACTGGGACATGTGCACGCGGGGCGACCCGCTGCTGGACCTGGCCAATCTCGTGGCCTACTGGTCGGAAGCGAGTGACAGCGAAACGTGGCGGGAAGCCGTCTGGATGCCCACAGACAAACCCGGATTCCCGACACGTGCCGAGCTGGTCGATCTCTACGCGGACCTCACCGGCTTCGATGTCTCGAGATTCCCCTGGTACGAGGTCTTCGTCACCTTCAAGATCGCCGTCATCATCCAGCAGATCTACATTCGTTACCTGAGAGGCCAGACACGTGACGAACGCTTCGCCATCATGGGTCACCGGGTGCGGGCGCTGATTGCCAAGTGCGAGGAACTGACGTTGCGTCAGTGACCAAACGCGCGCCGCAAGCCGAAGTGCTGCCGGTGTCTTTCCATGTATCTCTGGTGGTAGTCCTCGGCCACCCAGAACGTGCCGGCATCATGGATTTCGGTGACGATCCGGCGTCCGTCATGGCGCCGGGCCTGCTCGTCATCGCGCGATGCAAGGGCCGTTTCGCGCTGGTCCTTGTCGTGAACGAAGATTGCCGAACGGTACTGGGTGCCGACGTCGGGTCCCTGCCGGTTGGCCGTGGTGGGATCGTGCATCGCCCAGAAGTGGGAAAGCAACTCGCGATAGCTCACGACTTCGGGATCGAACGAGACCAGAACGGCCTCTGCATGGCCGGTGGTCCCTGTGCACACCTCGTGATAGGTCGGGTGGTCCTGGTGACCGCCGGTGTAACCGACAACAGCATCACGGACACCCCGGATCTCCCTGAAACGGGCCTCCGGCCCCCAGAAACACCCGGCGGCGAACGTTGCCTTCAGGTCAGCCATGTCAGTGATCTCCCCTCACAGTCCCGCGGCGATGGTGCCACCGCCATCCACCACGATCGTCTGGCCGGTGATGTAACGTGCGGCATCTGAAGCGAGGAACACCGCTGTGCCGGCAATGTCATCGGGTTCACCGATGCGCCTCATGGGACAGTGTTCCTCGACCTGCGCCAGTCGTTCCGGATCCTCCCACAGCGCCCTTGCAAAGTCCGTGCGCACCAGGCCAGGGGCGATGGTGTTGACCCTTATGCCTCGTTTCCCCCAGGTGACCGCGAGATTGCGCGCCATGGCGATGACGGCTGCCTTCGACATGCCATAGGTGCCGATGTCGTCAGTTCCCTTGATACCGGCGATCGACGACACGTAGATGATGGAGCCTTCACCGCGTTCGGCCATGCCGGGGAGAACCAGCCGGGCAAGCCACAGGTTGGCCCTGACGTTGCAATGGATGATCTTCTCGAAAGCGCTCTCGCCGATGGTCGTCATCGGGCCGTAGTGCGGATTGACGGCAGCGTTGCCGACGAGACAGTCGATCCGGCCGAACGCGTTGATTGACGAGGTCACCAGGTGCTCCAACTGGTCGATGTGGCTGACATTGCAGGCCACTGCAGCAGCCTCTGCGCCCGCATCGCGAATCGTCCTGGCAACCTCTTCACACGCGTCGAGCTTGCGACTGGACACGACGACACGGGCGCCGGCGCCTGCCATGCGCAGGGCCATGGCGCGCCCGATTCCCCGTGATGCGCCGGTGATGACAACAACCTTTCCCGTGAGGTCGAAGAGTCCCATGGTCATCTTTCCTGTCATTGCGCATCGTTATCGCGCCATACTAGATTGTCCACTCAAATCTCTGGTCGGGAAAGGGGATACCGGACTCATGCAGATGACGTTCACGGCCGCCGATGAGGCCTTTCGCGAGGAGCTGCGGGACTTCATCGAGCGGGAATGCGACCCGGGCTCACGCGAGCGCGTGGAGAGGGGGCTTGGTCTCGGCAAGGAGGACTATGTCGGCTGGCACCGCAAGCTTGCCACCAGGGGCTGGTCCTGTCCCCACTGGCCGGTGGAACACGGCGGCTGCGACTGGACGCCCGTTCGCCACTTCATCTTCGAAACGGAAACCGGCGAGGCCTGCTGTCCGCCGCCGGTGCCGTTCGGTCCCGAAATGGTCGCCCCGGTCGTCTGGACCTTCGGCACGCGGGAACAGCAGAAACAGCATCTGCCTCCCATCCTGGCGGGCGATGTGTGGTGGGCCCAGGGATACTCCGAACCCAATTCCGGATCGGATCTCGCCAGCCTGAAGACGGCGGCCCGTCTTGACGGCGATCACTACATTGTCAACGGCACCAAGACCTGGACGACAATGGCACACCATGCCGACTGGATCTTTCTCCTGGTGCGCACCTCGAACCAAGGCAAGAAGCAGGAGGGGATCACGTTCCTCCTTGTCGACATGACGTCTGCCGGGATCACGGTTCACCCGATCATCACCATGGAAGGCGGCCACGAGGTGAATCAGGTGGTCTTCGATGACGTCCTCGTACCTGCCGCCAACCGAATTGGCGAGGAGAACCGGGGCTGGACCTATGCCAAGTTTCTTCTCGGCTACGAGCGCTTCAACATGGCCGGCATTCCCCAGGCCAAGCGGCAGATGAAACGCCTGCGTCACATGGCAGGGGATCAGGGCATCGACGCTGATCCGGGATTCAGGATGAGGATGGCGGATGCCGAGATCCAGATCATGACGCTCGAATCGACGATGCTGAGATTGCTGTCGTCCACCGCGGCCGGCAAGGACCCGGGCAACGAGGCCTCCTACATCAAGATCCGCGGCACCGAGATCGATCAGTTGATGACCGAACTCGCCATGGAAGCTGCAGGCCCCTACGTGCTGCCCTATGCTCCAGGGGCCCTCGAGGAGGGCTGGAACGAGGAACCGCTGGGTCCTGACTATGCAGCACCTGTTGCACCCGACTACTTCAATACCCGCAAGGTGACGATCTACGGCGGGTCCAACGAGATCCAGAAGAACATCATCGCCAAGCACGTCCTGGGTCTCTAGACCGAAGTTCCGCTTGGTTTCCAGCTGTGATGTTCATGCCAAGTCGTTGATTGTGCCTGGCACGTGGCGGTTGCGTTCCCATGTGCGGTAACCATGGACGTCGAAGCCGTCCCCAACCGATCCTCTCCGCCCGCCATCCTGCTCCGCTGAGTCCTGGCGCGAAGCCGGACAGGTCAAGAAGCGCCCCATCGCCAACCTGGGCAGTTACGAGAATAATAGTTGCACATGCACTCGTTCTGTACTATCGTCTGTCTACGCAGCAGTCTGTCTACGCAGCAGTCTGTCTACGCAGCGGATTAGACACAGAGGTTCTGTGAGGGAGGAAAACCTTGACCAAGACGATTTGGCAGACTGGCAGCGACGGCGTCGATGAGTTCCAGGGCGGCAGTGGTGACGATACACTCGATGGTGTTGGCGGCGACGATGTCCTGCATGGGAACGACGGCCACGACACGCTGTATGGAGGCGCCGGCGACGACACGCTGCATGGAGGCAACGGCAGCGATGTGCTGTTTTCCGGTAAGGGTGACGACATCCTGAATGGCGGCAGAGGCTGGGACAATCTGTTCGGCGGCCTGGGCGCCGACACCTTCGTGTTTGCGGTCGGCGACGGTCCCGACCTGATTGTCGATTTCGAAGACGGCGACATCATCGAGATCACCGGAGTGACCGGCGGGTTCGCCGGACTGGTCATCAAGGACAACGATGATGGCGACGCTGTCATCAGGTATGGCGACGGGGACGACACCATCCGGCTGTCCGGTGTATCGGCGGCATCCCTTGGCAAGGAGAGCTTCAAGTTTGTTTCCGGAGACGATGCTCCAGGCGATTCTGCCGACGATGACGAGAAAGACACTCCGATACGGATCTTTACTCCGATCAAGCGGCAACCTGCCGTCGTTGACGACCCCGATGAAAGCGGTGGCAATTCGCCGAACGGCAACAGCGGAGACGACACGCTCTACGGTAGCGACGGAGACGACACGCTGAACGGCGGCGCCGGCGACGACAAGCTCTTCGGCCTTGGTGGCGACGACACGCTGAGCGGCGGCGACGGCGATGACAGGATCCGGGGTAACGACGGCAACGATACCCTCAACGGCGGTAACGGCAACGACTGGTTCTACGGCCACGAGGGTGCCGACACGCTGAACGGGGGCGACGGGGACGACAGGCTTGTCGGCGGCGCTGGCGCCGACACGCTGACCGGTGGCAAGGGCGCCGACACTTTCGAGTTTCGGATCGGGGACGGAACCGACACGATCACTGATTTCGAGGACGGCGACACCATCATGATCGTCGGAGTGTCCGGCGGTTTCGCCGGACTGGTCATCGAGGATGACGATGAGGGCAACGCTGTCATCAGGTATGGCGACGGGGACGACACCATCCTGCTGTCCGGCGTGTCGGCGGCTTCCGTTGACGCGGATATCTTCCAGTTCGTTCCCGGAGATGGTGCTCCAAGCGATTCTGCCGACGACAGCAAAGTTGCCATCGTTGACAACTCCGATGGAACTGACGGCGACAACCCACGGAGTGGCAACGACGGCACGCAAGCCCCCAACCGCCGTTATTTCTACGGCGGCGAGGGCGACGACACGATCAGGGGAGATCAAGGCAACAACTTCATCTATGGTCAAGTCGGAGACGATGAGCTGCGCGGCGGCGCGGGCGACGACCATCTCCACGGCGACCGCAACGAATACTGGCCCCAAGACTATAACTACGCCGGTGCCGATGGCCGCGACGGCGACGACCACCTCTACGGGGAACTGGGCAACGACTACCTCTACGGCGGCGGGGGCAACGACAACCTCTACGGCGGTGTCGGCAACGACTACCTCATGGGCCACGCCGGGGACGACACACTCTCCGGCGGTGTCGGCGACGACTACCTCTACGGCGGCGGGGGCAACGACACACTCTCCGGCGGCGACGGCAGAGACTCCCTCAGTGGCCACGCCGGGGACGACAGCCTCTTCGGCGGTGCCGGCAGAGACTCCCTCGCGGGCGACCACGGCAACGACACACTCTCCGGCGGCGACGGCACAGACCGCCTCCACGGCGGCCAGGGCGACGACACACTCTACGGCGGCCGCGGTGGAGACTCCCTCTACGGCGACGATGGGGACGACACACTCTACGGTGGCGGCGGCAGCGACGGCCTCAATGGCGGCGACGGTGACGACACACTCAACGGCGGCCGCGGTGGAGACTCCCTCTACGGCGACGATGGGGACGACACACTCTCCGGCGGCAGGGGCAACGACCGCCTTAGAGGCGGCGATGGCGACGACACCATCCGCGGCGGCGCCGGCGACGACACCCTCTACGCCGGCGATGGCAACGACACGCTCCACGGTGGCGCCGGCGACGATTTGCTCAACGGCGAAAACGGCGACGACACCCTCAACGGCGGAGCCGGTAGCGACTACCTCCGCGGCGATGGAGGCGATGACACGCTGACCGGCGGCAGAGGCGCCGATACCTTTCGTGCGGGACACGGACACGACACCATTACCGACTTCGGTGCAGGAGACAGGATTGAATTCGGTGTATCTGGCGGGTTCGCGACGCTGACCATCGAGCAGGACGGCGCCGATGCCGTCATCCGCTACGGCGACGGCGATACAATCACCCTGTCGGGCGTGTCGGCTTCCTCCCTGAGCCAGAACGACTTCGTCTTCGGTGCCAGCGACTACTACTCCAGATACCACCTGACCGGGATCATCAACGGCAGCGACGCCGACGACTGGCTCTACGGCCACGGCTTTGATGACACCCTCAACGGCGGGGCCGGCGACGACCGGCTCTACGGCCGTGGCGGCGACGACACGCTGACCGGCGGCAAGGGTGCCGATACGCTGACCGGCGGCAAGGGCGCCGACCGGTTCGTTTTCGACAACACATCCGAAACCGACCGCATTCGCGATTTCGAGGACGGACAGGACATCCTTGTCATCAAGGGCGGCCTCGCGTTCTCCGACCTCACGATCAAGCAAAGCGGCGAAGACACGGTCATCGGCGACCTCGCCGATACCTTCGCGATCGTCCTGGAGGGGATTCAGGTCTCGCAACTGACCGAGGCCGATTTCGATTTCCAGGGCTGACCGCCGGCCTCGGAGGTCGCATTGAGAATGTTCTCGCGATCCAGGTGTGCCAACCCATGGTTCGGGAGAACGCACCAAATCAGTCACGGCATTGAAGAGCGTTTCACTTTACCCTTGCCAAGCGCTTTGCGCGACCTTGGCGAGGGACAACTGGGGGTCCTTGCTGTGCGGGGGCTTGGTTTCGCGTTGCCCAGACGACGTCCAACAACAAAGGAAGTTCAGAAATGAGCCATTCCACTCCCGCCACACCGGATCCCATCTCCGGTACTCCGAGGAAGGACATTCTCCGTGGCACTGCTGACGGCGACACCATTTACGGTCTTGCCGGCGATGACATCATTCACGGTCTTGCCGGCAATGACCGCCTTGAGGGCGGCGACGGAAGCGACACAATTTACGGTGGTGTCGGTGAAGATACCATCTACGGTGGTGCCGGTGACGATACCATCTACGGTTTTGCTGACAATGACCACCCGGGGGTCGATGACAAAAAAGACACAATTTACGGTGATGCCGGCGATGACACCATTCACGGTTCTGCCGGAAATGACCGCCTTGAGGGCGGTGACGGAGAAGACACAATCTACGGTGGTGCCGGCAACGATGTCCTGCACGGCGGCGAAGACGATGACACGATATATGGCCAAGAAAACAGCGATGAGATTTTCGGTGATGCCGGCAGCGACCACCTCTACGGCGGCGCCGACGACGATTGGATCTATGGCGACGCCCTCGATGATGACAACGGCGGCAATGATCAAATCTACGGAGGCAGTGGCCATGATCGACTTGAGGGCCGGGCGGGCGACGACATCATCCGGGGCGGTGCCGGCAACGACATCATGTGGGGTGACGCCGGCGGACAGACGCACGGTATCTCGCCCCATAGAGGCGGCGAGGACATATTTATCCTTGAAGCTGAAAACAATGGATCCGACGGAATCTACGACTTTGAACTCGATCATGACATAATTCGATTTGACTCCCCCTATATCAACTACGATGACATCGAGTTCCTGGGTGAAGTAGATGGGGAAGCCCACTATGCCACGCTCACTTGGGATGGCGGGACGGTTCGCTTGGCGGGCGCGCTGGTGTCCCAGACCGAGAGAATCCGCTTTAAATTTCATGAGCTCGCGGGAGACAACACCATTGTCGACATCGATGGCGACAGCACGCTGACCGGAGGCAAGGGGAACGATCGCTTTGTTTTTTCGCTGAGCAAAGACGACGAAGGCAGGAAGGACACCATTACCGACTTCGAAAAGGGAGACAGGATCGTTTTCAATGGAGGCACCGATATTGTCAATGAAGTCAAGATCGGGCAATCCGGTGACGATACTGTCGTCACCTACAAGAACGGAACGATCACGCTGAGCGATGTACAGTCAACACAGATCGTCAGATCCAATTTTGAAGGTCAAGTCACTTCAACCATCTGGATCATCGATGGCACCGACCTTCCCGATCGTCCCCTTGAAGGTACCGACGGTGACGATGAACTGAACGGGAAAGGAGGGAACGATCGCCTCCTCGGCAAGGGCGGCAACGACAAGCTGTATGGCGGCAAGGGCGCGGACACTCTCTACGGCGACCTTGGTGACGACCGCCTCGAGGGTGGTGACGACAACGACCACCTCTACGGCGGGGGTGGCGACGACATCCTTCATGGCGACGGCGGCAACGATCATCTCGAGGGGGGTGGCGGCAACGACACTCTTCGCGGCGGTGACGGGACCTTGAACTTTCTCGACGGCGGCGACGGTAACGACCACCTGTATGGCGGCGCGGGCATCGATGCTCTCAAAGGTGGGAGCGGCAACGACATCCTCCATGGCTACGGTGGAGGCGACGTTCTGAATGGTGGAGACGGCAATGACCACCTTTACGGAGGGGACGGCATAGACGACCTCAGTGGCGGTGCCGGGGTGGATCATCTCTATGGCGGCGACGGCAACGACATTCTCCGCGGTGGCGACGGTGTGTTGAATTTTCTCGATGGCGGCGACGGCGATGATCGCCTTTTCGGCGACACCGGTGTCGATGGTATCAAGGGTGGGAGCGGGAACGACACCCTCTACGGCTACAATGGTGATGACACACTGAACGCCGGCGACGGGAACGACAACCTTTACGGTGGTGGGGGATTCGATGGTCTCATCGGCGGCAGCGGCGACGACAAGCTCTACGGCCATGCCGGTAATGACGATCTGAGTGGTGATGACGGCGACGATCATCTCGATGGCGGCGACGGCGACGATAGACTCTATGGCGGCCGGGGCGATGACGTTTTCGCATTCCAGAGTCGCAATAACGGGGACGACACGATTCATGGCTTTCATTCCGGTGAGGACACGATCGGGTTTTCGTCCGAAATTGGAGTTTCCTACAACAACCTCGGCTTTTCCCTGTCCGAAGATGGCAAGAATCTGGTTGTCAGCTACAACCAAAGTTCCATCACGCTGATGGGTATCGATTCCGTGACGGCACTCACTGCAGATGATTTTGACTTCGACCTGTGATACCCGTGACAAGGCGTGTTCGATTGATCGGAATTTCGTTGAATGATCGGAACGCTGATCGCCAGGAGACACAGCGGTGCTCCGATGTCCTCGGGTGATCCCCGAACGCTCACCATGCAGCGTTCCCGGTAGCGACTGACTCGATTCTCTCGAACGTCAAGACAAACAAAATAATACGCCTGAATGTAACTGGAACTACGGTCTAATGCTGAACCTGGAACTCAACGAGGGGCAGCAGCTGCTGCGCGACAGTGTCGATCGCTTTGTCGAACGCGAGTACAGCTTCGAACGTCACCGCGCATCGGTCGCCGAAGATGAGGGATTCAGCCGCTCGCTGTGGAAGGAGTTCGCCGAACTCGGATGGCTCGGCGTCGGTCTGGAAGCCGAGTTTGGCAGTGCCAGGGATGTCGCCATCGTCATGGAGGGCCTGGGACGCGGTCTCGTGGTCGAACCGTTCCTTCCCAGCATCGTGATGGCGGCGAAGGCCATCGCCATCGCCGATGGCGGGGACGCGGGCGCGGAGATCATTGCCCGGGTCACCGCAGGTGAGCATCTGCTCTCCTTCGCCTTCACCGAACCGCGATCACGCTATCGCATCGACCACGTGACCACCCGAGCCACGCGATCGGGGAACAACTGGATCCTCAACGGCCGCAAGAGCCTGGTCCTCAACGGCGATACCGCCGACTCCCTCGTTGTCACGGCCAGAACGTCAGGCATGGTGCAGGAACGCAATGGTCTTTCACTCTTCCTAGTGGACAGTGACGGCGATGGTGTTTCAAGGCGCACCTATCCGACCAATGACAGCAGGCGAGCCGCGGAGATCGATTTCAACGACGCTCCCGCGCGTCTGCTCGGCACCGCGGGCGAAGCCCATGGCGTGGTGTCCGAGGTCGTTGACCGGGCCGCCGCCGCGGTCTGTGCCGAGTCGCTTGGCCTCATGTCCCGCCTCAATGATCTCACGGTTGAGTACTCGAAGACCCGCGAACAATTCGGCCAGCCGATCGGCAGGTTCCAGGTCCTGCAACATCGCATGGTGGACATGTTCGTGGCGCTCGAGGAGTCGCGCTCGATGACAACCGTCTACATGGGTGATGTCGACGCCACCGACGCTGCCGAGCGCCAAAGGTCGGTATCGGCCATGAAAGTGCAGTGCGACAAGGCCGGACGCCTTGTCGGACAGGAAGCGGTGCAGCTTCAC
The DNA here is from genome assembly GCA_964291265.2 of Alphaproteobacteria bacterium. GTDB lineage: Bacteria > Pseudomonadota > Alphaproteobacteria > SP197 > SP197 > SP197. The sequence continues at coordinate 3,221,758 of OZ219747.1, read as the reverse complement.
GGCGGCATCGCCATGACCCGGGATTACGAAGCCGGCCACCACTTCAAGCGACTGAGCGTCATCCATCGCCAGTTTGGCGACATCGACTGGCACCTCGAGCGTTTCGCCGGCCTTTAAGACAGCCACCATACTGCAGATGGAGACCGTCACATGGCAAGGGCATGGGCGATGGCCCTGAACGAACGCTCCATGTCGTTGAAGAACTTCTCCTCCGCCGGGGCGGGATGGCTTGAGTGGCGAGCACAGACGACTCCGGCAACCGGATCAACGAAGAGCATCTGACCGTGGATTCCGATGCCGAAGAAGGGCCGGTGGGGATCATTGAGATCCGTGTACCACTTGGACCGGTAGTGGCACCCCGGCATCATGTCGGCGAATGAGCCACGGTCCCATGCGTCGCTGTCGCCATTCTCCCTGAAATCGCGAATCCACGATTCAGGGATGATGCGACGTCCGTCCATGACCCCGTTCTGCAGGTGGAGCTGGCCAAAACGGGCAAGATCGCGCGTGGTGACACACAGGCCGCCGTCGGTCTGTGGCGCCCCGAGTCGATCGAGAGTGACGTAGGCGTCTTCACCCGCCCCCATGGGCTGCCAGATTTCCCGACTGAGCAGGGTGGCAAAGTCCGTTCCCGATACCCGCTCCAGGATCCATCCCAGAAGGTCGGTGTTGGTCGACACGTAGTGGAACACGTGACCGTGCTCGCCCGAAGGACGCATGGTTGCGACGTACTCCCGCAGGTTGTCCGGCGCCCCCTCGATGGCCGGACGCCAGCCAGCGGCCGCATCGAGACCCGCCATGTCGCTCTCGGGATTGTCATAGTCCTCGTCGTAGTCCATGCCCACGGTCATGTCGAGAACGTGGCGAACAAGGGCCCCGTCGTAGGCCGAACCCCTGACCTCCGGAATGATGTCGGTGACGACGTCATCCGGTGACAGGAGGCCCCGCTCGACAAGAATTCCGGTGAGTGATCCGGTGAAGGACTTGGTGACCGACATCAGGAGATGCGGTTCATGAGGAAGCACGCCTTCGGCATAGCGCTCCGTGACAACGACCCCTTGGCAGAGCACCACGAATCCGTCCATGTACCCGGACTCGATCATCCTTCCGACAGTGGTCGTGGCGCCGTCGGCGTCCTCGAACTCTATATCGTCAAGCCACACCGCCTCGTGCTGAAGTGGTCGCGCCGTCCCGTCGCCGCGCCAGACGTTCCCGGTGGGCAGCATGCGGCGCATGTTGCGAAAGGCCCAGCGGTTGAACGGTCCTTTCTGCATGTTGGCAAGGATGACCTGTTCGCCGGAAGTCGCCGGAAAGGTCCGCATCAGTTTCAGGGTTTCACTCATGGCGGGAGAACTCCAGGTCAACAGACCATCCCACCATGCAGTCGGCGCGGCTCCGGCGCAACCGCACAAGCTGGGCATGAGCCCTTGCGCCACCGTGTCGGCATGCAGTCACGTTGACGACAGTCCGGTGGTCCAGCGCCATGGGCGTGGTCGAGGGTCCGGGACCATGACGGCGCCCGTCGGGTAAGTCAGAGCAAGGCTGACGACCACCGTGTCAGGTCAAGCCACCGGGTTGTCGCTCACCTGGACGAGCAGCTTGCCGAAATTGCTGCCGTCGAACAGTCGATTGAACGCCGCCGGTGCATTCTCCAGCCCCTGCACGATGTCCTCGCGCCACGTCAAGCGGCCTTCGGCAATCCAGCCAGCCAGTCTGCGTCGTGCTTCGTCGTGCTTCCTGGCGAAATCCGTCACCAGGAATCCCTCCATGCGGATGCGGCGTACAATGAGCCACCAGAGATGGTCCTCCACCATGCCCTGGCCGTTCGCATTGTAGTTCGAGATCGTGCCGCAGACCGCCATGCGACCATGCTCGTTGAGGTTCATGATCGCCGCCCGCGCGATCGGGCCGCCGACATTCTCGAAGTTGATGTCGATCCCTGCGGGATTCATGGCGGAGATGGCCCGTTGCGGGTCGGTGACATTCCGGTGGTTGAAGCAGGCATCAAATCCGCAAGCCTGGAGGCACCAATCGACCTTGTCATCGGATCCCGCACATCCGGTCACACGGGGAGAATCTTCGCAACCTGTCCGACGGTGGCGCCGACGGCGCCGGATGCGGCAGACACGAAGACGGTCTCCCCGGCCGCCGGGCGGCAGGCATCGACAAGGCCGTGATAGGCCGTGAGGCCCGGCATGCCCAGCACCCCGAGCGCCGTGCTGACGGGCGCCAGGGAAGGATCAACCTTCCGCAGCGTGTGGCCGTGCGCCAGGACGTGGGACTGCCATCCGCCCTGGGTTTCGACCATGTCACCGGCGCTGAATGCCTTGTGACGGGAATCCAGCACCACGCCAACCGTGCCGCCGATCATGACGTCCCCGATCTGCATCGGGCCTGCGTAGGACTCGGCATCGTTCATCATGCCCCTCATGTAGGGATCGAGGGAGAGGTAGACGGTGCGGGACAGCACATCGCCTGGACCCGGGTCGCCGGAACGCTCCTCGACAATCCTGAAATCGTCCGCCTCCGGCAATCCACGGGGGCACCGCCCCATGACCAGCTTGCCCTTCCCCGACATGTCCATCATAGCCCATCCCGGCCCGCTTGAGTCGTGATTCCTTGTCGTCCGCCTTCGTCCGTGCCACAAGAAAACACCCATCCTGGAGAGTGAGCACACATGCCTGGAACCATACTTGCCATGGCACGGCGTAGCGCATCGAGAGCGCCCATGGAGGAACTCGAGACAACGACGATCAGTGTCGATTCCGGGGTCGAGGGCGATCTGCGCGGCGAACCGGGCGACCGGCAGGTCACCATCCTCACCCGGGAAAGCTGGGATGCGGCATGCACCGAATTGGGACTACGCCTGCCGTGGACAACGCGACGGTCCAACATTCTCATCGCCGGTCTTCGTGTCGAGGGCCAGCTTGGCCGAACCGTCCGTATCGGTGATGTCGAACTCGCCGTCACGGGTGAAACCGATCCGTGCGCTCGCATGGAAGAACAGGCCACAGGCTTGCGTCAGGCCCTTGCCGTCGACTGGCGCGGCGGCGTGACCTGCCGGGTTCTCAAGTCCGGTTCCATCAGCATTGGCGACAGGGTAGAACTTGCATCGTGAGTTCACTCAAGGACACCGGGGAGGACGGCATGGCAGCTCTGAGCGAAGGCAACCCCGCCCTCGTCATCGTCGACATCATGGGAACCGGGCGTCCGGAGGACGATGACGGCGGCATTCCCAGCATGGGAGGCGAGGAAGAGCGCATCGACCGCGTGATCCCGCTTGTCGAGGCGGCGCGTGCCAGCCACGTACCTGTCATCTACATCATCGAGGTGCACCGGCCCGATCACGTGGATTTCGGACGCGAACTCGACGGTGACGAGGGAGTGCACTGCGTCGAGGGACATCCGGGCACGCGCATCCACGTCCGCCTACCCTATCGCGAGGGTGTGGACTACCTGATCCCTAAACGCCGCTACTCCGCCTTCTTCGGGACCGACTTCGAAATCCTGCTGAAGGGACTGAAGGTCGATACGCTGTTCCTGTGCGGCGGCCTGACCGATGTCTGTGTTCACTACACCTTCGTCGATGCGCACCAGCACGACTATCACGCCCATGTCATCGAGGACTGCGTGGGTGGATCCAGCTTCGAGGCCCACGATGCCTCTCTCAATGCGATGGAGTATCTCCAGCACGGTGCAAGGTGCAGCAGTCACGATGTGGTGGCCGCCTTCCGGACGCGTCAACGCGAGGCCGCCTGAACAGCGAGCGAAGCGGCGCCATCATGGCGGAGCGCTTCCCGACTCTCTTTTCTCCCCTTGCCGTCGGACCGTGCACGTTCCGCAACCGCATCTTCTCGACCGGTCACATGACCTGTCTGCTCGACGCGGACATGTTGCCTGACGATCGCTTTGCCGCCTATCACGAGGCCCGTGCACGGGGTGGAGCGGGCCTGATCATCACCGAGTCGGCAAGGGTCCATCCCAGCGGCGGGTGGCGCAATCTCGATGCTTCCGGTGACGCCTGCATCCCTCCCTACCGGCGTACCGCCGATGCCGTGCATCGCCACGAGTGCATGATCTTTGGCCAGCTCGGTCATTCCGGGGCCTATGGCGTGACGACCCCCGACGGCAGTCACGGCATCGCGTTCGGCCCCTCCCAGGTGAAGGCACAGCGCTCCCACACCATCTCTCGCGCCCTGCCACTCGCCATGATCGGCGAGCTCGTCAACGCCTACGGCGCCGCTGCCGGACGCATGAGGAAGGCGGGACTGGACGGGGTCGAGATCCTCGCCAGCCACAGCCTGCTTCCAGCGCAATTCCTCAATCCGGCCATGAACAGGCGCCAGGATGCCTATGGCGGATCGTTGACGAACCGCATGCGGTTCCTTGAAGAAATCATCGCCTGTGTGCGTGACCATGCAGGCCCGGCGATGGTCGTCGGTATGCGGATTTCCGGCGACGAGATGCAGACCGGTGGCAACGACCCCGAGGAACTGCTCGAGGTGTGCCGGCAGACCGGAAACGCCGGAGGACTCGACTACATCAGTGTCATCGCCGGCTCCATGATGGGTCTCGGAGGGTCGATTCACGTGGTTCCGCCGATGAACATCGAGGCCGCCTACCTTGCCCCCCTTGCCGCCACCGTGAAGCAGCTGGTGCCGATCCCGGTGTTTGTCGCCGGCAGGATCAATCAACCCCAGGATGCGGAGACCATCCTCGCCACCGGCCAGGCCGACATGACAGGGATGACACGGGCGCAGATTGCCGACCCCGAAATGGCCGCCAAGGCGCGCACGGGGCGCGTCGACGATATCCGCGCATGCATTGCCTGCAATCAGGCCTGTATCGGTCACATGCAGATCGGCCACGGCATCTCCTGCATCCAGCACCCGGAAACCGGCCGTGAAGTGGAGTACACTGACAAGCCTCCGGCCAGGGTGTCGCGGACCGTGGTCGTGGCGGGCGGCGGGCCGGCAGGCATGAAGGCTTCAGCCGTGGCTGCGGAACGCGGCCACCGGGTCATTCTTGCCGAACAGTCACTTCGCCTCGGAGGCCAGGTCCTGCTGGCCCAGGAGTTGCCCGGACGCGCCGAATTCGGTGGAATCGTGACCAATCTTCAGCGGGAGATGGCCCGTCACGCAGTGGAGGTGAAACTGGGTACCAGGGTGACACGACAGACCCTGGAGGACTGGGAAGCCGACACCGTGATCGTGGCAGCAGGTGCACGACCGCTGGTTCCCGACATCGAGACCGATGGTCATATCATGCTTGTGGACGCTTGGCAGGTCATCCGTCGCGAGGCCTCGGTCGGTTCCCGGGTCGTGGTCGCCGACTGGCGCTGCGACTGGACGGGCCTTGGCCTGGCCGAAAAGCTCGCCCGGGAGGGATGCCAGGTGACCCTGGCAGTCAATGGCACCATGCCGGGCCAGATGATCCAGATGTACGTGCGCGACCGCTGGGCAGGTGAGCTCAACCGTCTTGGCGTCGAAGTCATCCCTTACGTACGTCTCGTCGGCGCCGACTCCTCGGGCGCTTGGCTGCAGCACGTCACGTCGGACGAGATCATTCTCATCGAGTCGGTCGACACGATTGTCGCGGCAGTCGGTCATGCACCCGACACCACGCTTGCAGAAGGTCTGGCGGACTGGCCTGGAACATGCCTTGAGATCGGCGACTGCCTCAATCCCAGAACCTGCGAGGAAGCGGTCCTCGAGGGCATGAAGGCAGGCTGTTCCGTTTAGGGATACAGGGGCCTGCGGCGGCGCCATGGCGCAAACCAGCCGAGGCCCTCCAGCGTGGCGCCGGCGGGAACGTACTCCGCCCCCACCCAGCCCCTGTATCCGCTGCGGTCGATCAGGTCGAAGATCCAGTCGTGATTGATTTCACCGGTGCCCGGTTCATGACGGCCCGGGTTGTCCGAGATCTGGACATGTCCGAGCAACGGCATCTGTTCCGTGAAGTGGCGGGAGAGGTCTCCCTCACTGACCTGACAGTGGTAGAAGTCGAACTGGATTCTGACATTCGCCCGATCCACGGCCTCGACCACGCGTCTCGCCTGATTCTGGCGTGTCAGGATGTACCCGGGAAGGTCGCGCTCGTTGATCGGTTCGACGAGAAGCGTGATGCCCCGGGAGGATGCCTCGGCGGATGCTCGGCGGAGGTTGTCGACGAGCGCCTCTTCGCAGGCTTCAAGGGCAGTCGCCGGAGGGAGAATTCCGGAAAGAACGTGGACAAGGCCGGTACCGGTGACGGCTGCATAGTCGAGCGCCACCTTGAGACAGTCGTCAAACTCGCCCTCGACACCCGGAATGCCGGCCAGTCCCGCCTCGCCGCCCGGCGAGTTGACCAGCACCAGGTCAAGACCACATTCCTTCAGTTCCCTGACAACTGTCTCGGCCGGCAGTTCATAGGGCTCCTGGATCTCGACGGCCTCGAACCCCGCGTCCGCAGCGAGGGCAAACCGTTCCCGAAGAGGAACTTCCGTGAACATGGTGGAGAGATTGGCAGCAAATCGCGGCATGGTGATGGGCTCCGGAGGCGGCAGCAACCGGAACCTATGGTGCCGGAGCCTCGTTGGGAAGCAGGACGAATTCTTCCGGCGCGTTGTTTCGATGGACACGCTCGGGGCCATCCTGTAACGCTTGCCCCGGCATCAGGTCGATGCCATTCACGACATCGGGGAGGCAGGGTCTTGGAAAGGCCGGACATCGCCTTCGTTGCATCAACAGATGTCAGGGCACAGCAAGCACGTGACGAGCTTGCCGCGCGCTACGGTTGCTCGAGCGTCAATGATGCCAGGGTCATCGTTGCCCTGGGTGGCGATGGTTTCATGCTCGAGACCCTGCACCGCCATCTCGACAGGGATGTCGGGGTCTACGGCATGAATCGTGGTTCCATCGGCTTCCTGATGAACACCTTCGCGACTCATGATCTGATCGAACGACTCGACGCCGCCCGGATGACGGTCCTGAAACCCCTGTCCATGACCGCCATCGACGTCGGAGGAGTTCGCCACGAGGCCGTGGCCATCAATGAGGTGTCGCTGTTCCGCGAAACAAGCCAGACGGCGAAGATACGGATCCGCATCGATGAAATCGTGCGCATGGACGAACTGATGTGCGATGGCGTCATGGTCGCCACCGCCGCCGGCAGCACCGCCTACAATCTCTCCGCCCACGGGCCCATCCTCCCTATCGGATCTCACGCGCTGGCCCTGACTCCGATCAGTGCCTTCCGGCCTCGTCGTTGGAGGGGCGCCATCCTGCCGGACAATTCCGGTGTCGGTTTCGAGGTGCTCGATCACGTCAAGCGGCCTGTCAGCGCGGTTGCGGATTCCACCGAGGTGCGCGATGTCGTGAGGGTTGACGTGGCGCCGGACGGGAATCGTTCCGTGCGGTTGCTGTTCGACCCCGAACACGATCTCGAGGAACGTATTCTCAAGGAGCAGTTCATCACATGAGCAACGGCATTGAGACCCATCCCGATGTGCGTCTGCTGCCCTGTGACATCTCGGCTTACCGCAAGGGTAACACCGGCATCGATTACATCACCACCTTCGACAGCGGTCTCCCCGGCCCCCACGTGATGGTGAATGCACTCACACACGGCAATGAACTGTGTGGCGCCCACGCATTGGCATACCTGTTCGAGAACGAGGTACGTCCGGTCCGTGGCCGGCTCACCCTGAGCTTTGCGAATGTCGCGGCCTACGAGGCATTCGATGCCGCCAATCCCTATGCGTCCCGCTTTGTCGACGAGGATTTCAACCGACTGTGGGATCAGAGCACTCTGGATGGTCCGCGAACGAGCCAGGAACTCGTCCGTGCCCGGGCCATGCGCGCGGTGTTCGGAGCCGCCGATCATCTCCTCGATATCCATTCGGTTGATCTGCCGCAACCCGCCATGCTGCTGGCCGGCCAGAGAGCGAAGGGCCGCGCCCTGGCGGCGGCCATCGGCAAGCCGCGCCATGTCGTCATGGATCGTGGACACGACGCCGGAAGGAGGGTGCGGGACTTTGCCGCATTCGACGATCCCGAAAGCCCCAGAAGCGCCTGCCTTGTGGAGTGCGGCTATCATTTCCACACCGAGGCGACGGATATCGCCATTGAGACGTCACTGCGCTTTCTCCGGCACCTTGGCGTTGTCTCAGGCAGTTTTGCCGACACCCACCTGTCTCGGGGAGATGATGAACCGCAGGTCTTTGTCGAGGTGACCCATCCTGTCACCATCAAGACTGACGAATTCCGGTTCGTGCGCTCGTTCCAGGGATTCGAGACCATCGCCGAAGAGTCAACGCTGATTGCCCATGACGGCGACCACCCCGTTCGCACCCCCTACCCTGATTGCGTTCTGGTGATGCCGGCCCGCGAACCCATGCCCGGCAAGACAGCCGTGCGGCTCGGCCGACTCGTCCAGGCTCATCCTCCCCCCTTGTGGTAGACGCGGTCGAAGCGCGCCATGAACTCGGCGACCTCGCCGCCATCCATGCCCGTGAACGCCAATTCCACACGGCACCGCTCAAGGACAAGGCCGGCGATGCGGCGCGGCTCCAGAACCGTGGTGGTGATCATGACACCCTTTCCGGCCCCTCCGATCCGCACATGTCCTTCTTTCGCAACGCACGCCATGTCCTGGGCAAGTCGTGGAATCAGGCGATGGAACTCTCCGGGAGTGGTCGCCATGTCCTTTGCGACCACGTGCGACGTGGCATCACCCACCGGCGACGGGCGGCCAGGCGGCCAGGGTATCACCGTCCGAGAGGACCCGTGTGTCGCGTGCTGAGGGTGGCACGAAGAATCCGTTGACAAGCACGAGATGGCACATCTGACGTGGAACGGCGCAACGATCAAGGACCGCACCGATTGTGGCGCCCTCTTCCACTTCGAGTGCAACCGCATTCCTGTACGCGTCGTCGGGCAGATAGGGCGCCAACGAGGCAAAGAGCTTGAAGGTGATCCGCATGCTTTTCCTGTCAGGCCGGCGACGGCGAGCGAGTGTGCCGGTTCTCGGGCGTTTCGACAAGCTCATGACAGCGACGCGTTGCCCACAGACTGTCATTCCATTAGCATCCGACCAGCAGGACGGAGGGCGCCATGGGGATCGTCACTGACATCATTCTTCCGATTGCCCTGGCGTTCATCATGTTCTCGCTGGGCCTGGGCCTTGCCTTCGACGACTTCGCACGGGTGGCGAAGCGACCCAAGGAGTTCTTGGCAGGCGCCTTCTCGCAGATCATTCTCCTGCCGCTTGTTGCCCTGATCCTGGTCAGCCTGTGGCCGCTTTCGCCTGAACTCGCGCTTGGCGTCATGATCATCGCCGCAGCTCCCGGCGGGGTCACGTCCAATCTCCTGACTTCCTTTGCCCGTGGCGACGTGGCCCTGTCGATTTCACTGACAGCCATCATCAGCCTCGTCAGCGTGATCACCATTCCGCTGGTGGTGGTCATGTCCTATCGGCATCTCATCGGCTCCATGGAAGCTGATGACATCTCGGTCACCGAAACGGCCGTCAGTGTGTTCGTCATCGTCACCTTGCCCGTCCTGGCCGGTGTTGTCTTGCGCCGCTACGTCGAGGGTCTGGCACGGGCCGTGGAACCGTGGTCGCGACGCATCGCGACGGTGCTCTTTGTTCTGGTCCTCGTCGGAGCCATCTTCCAGGAGCGTGACAACATCGTTCCCTATTTCGCGGACGCCGGTCTCGTCACGCTCGTGCTCAACGTCGTCATGATGGCGCTCGCCTGGGGCCTTGCCGGAATCCTGGCATCGGGAAAACCGCAGAGGATCGCCATTTCGATCGAGTGTGGCCTGCAGAACGGCACGCTTGCCATCGCTGTTGCCGTGCTTCTGTTCGGTGCGGGTCCCGTCGTCATCCCGGCGGCGACCTACAGCCTCGTCATGTTCGCGACCTCACTGCTGTTCATCGCCTTTCTGCGACGTTCACCTTGACCCCGGCGCCACACGCCCCTTAAGGAACAGCTCTCCGGATGGGTGGCCGAGCGGTTGAAGGCACCGGTCTTGAAAACCGGCAGGCGTCACAGCGTCTCGTGGGTTCGAATCCCACCCCATCCGCCATCAGTGACATGGGAACGATTGCCCTGCTGAATCATCCTCGATCGACTCCCTGATCTACCCGGCATCCCTTCGGCGGTGACGGCAAGGCGTCTCGTCAAAGCACATTGATCAGGATGTCGTTCCATGCGCCGTGGGAGAGTCGTCGCCACGCCGGTCCAGGGCCCTCATCTGCTTCGTCCAGACCTCAACGCCGAGAGGATGGTCGTTCGATCCCCGACCGGCGCTTCAGGCCGGGTTCGTCGGCCAGGCGCTGCAGCTCGACATTCCACAGCCGGTTGCAGCTGCTGTCAGGAGCCTCCGCCGTCGGCCGTGATCAGGTGCAGCCATCAACACCCGGTACAGGGAGCGGCCCATGCTCCACCACCACCGCAGCACGCTCCCCACGGCGGTCGACGCGGTGTCGTGGTCGATCCCCGATGCTGACCCAGACCTTGTCGGCCGTCATGTCGCAGGCGCCCCGGTTCCGGTCGAGCCTGCGTTGCGGTACGTGCGCGGTTCCCACCTGATGCGCGACCAACGCTGCCGATCGCTTCACTTCGATCCGAAAGACAGCCATGCCGACTTGAAGACCTGCCCCTTGCCGCCCGGCTGGTCTCTATCGACGATGACCACGAAATCGTCATGATTCCATGGGTTCCGGTGACTGCCTCGTCCTTCACGCCAGGATCAACCACTGCGCGACCGGCAACCTCCCCTCCGCAAGCTGTCGCCGTGCGCCCGCGACTCACTGGGTCGGCGACGACATCACCCACAACGACAAACCCATTGAAACCGAACCGCCTCAACGGCGCGAGGGTCTTGTTCATGGCGCTTCCCTGGAGTGTGCTGCGCTCCCTCCTCGGGTGCGATGGCGCAAGTCTTGTGACAGTCACGGCGATACAGCTCTCTGGCTCAGCATTGCCAGCAGGCAAATCGTCAAGGAAACTCGCTCTCGAGTGGGAGCATCGGCACTTCCCCCCGCAAGTCTCCGACTCGTGTCACGGAAGACCTTCGATACGGCATGTCACGGCGTTTCCTTCATCAGCCGAATGGCCTGGAAGATCGCGGTGAACCGATCCGGCCCATGCCGGCATGAGGTCCGCCAGATACGCGTAAGTCGTGTCGGGCGCCGCCAATGTTCGCCAGAAACGGGGCATGCAGGCCCTGGAACAGCAGGTCCCGGAACAGTAGCTCCAGGAATAAGGCGGCCCCTTCCCGGCTTCAGGAAGGGGCCGCCCGGATCAGCCGATTGTCGGCAGTCTACAAGCCGAGGCGCGCAATGGTCTCGTTGCTCGGAACGCCGTCCGGCGTCCAGCCGCGAACCTCGTAGTACTCCGGCAGCATGGTCTCGAGACCGTTGACCTTCCCTTCGGCGGGACCGGTCTTCGCCGCATCCTTGAGGAGACGCGGCGGAAGATTGTCATCGTCACCGGTAAAGCCGGCGGCGATGTTGAACCGCCGCTCAAGGTTCCAGATCCTCTCACCTGTCTCAAGAAGGCGTTCTGCGGTCCACTCTCCCTCGCAGGCCGCATCCACCTGTGGTGCGAAGTCTTCGAGGGTCCAGGCGAATGTCGTGAAGACACACATGCCGGTCGAGTCGACCGCCGCCGTGGCGTCCTGGAAGGCACGCACCAGACCCGCCTTGCCATCGGGCACCAGGGGATCGGTCTTCTCGGGGATGCCGAGGATCTCCGAGGCCACCGTGTAGCTCCTGAGATGGCAGGCGCCGCGGTTGGAGGTGGCATAGGTCAGTCCCATGCCCTGAATTCCGCGGCTGTCATAGGCCGGGAACTCCTGGCCCTTGACGGACATCGAGAGTTCGGGCCTGCCGTGTTTCTCGCACAGCAACTTCGAGCCCAGGCCGATCTCGGCGCCAAAGCCCTCACCCTTGCCGGTCAGTTCCGCCACCTTGCACAGTGCCGCGGCATTGCCGAAGTTGAGTTCGATCCCATCGGTGTCGTCGGTGGTGATCAGACCTTCCTCAAACAGCTCCATGGCGGAGCCGACCGTGGCGCCGAACGAAATGGGGTCAAGCCCCTGCTCGTTGCAGATGAAGTTGGCGAATGTCAGTGCTTCCAGATCGTCAACGCCGGTGGCTGCACCAAGCGCCCAGGCAGCCTCATACTCGAGACCGCCTGAGATGATCTGGTACTCGGGCCGCTCGGCCACCGAAAAATGAGTCCGGTCGATCTCGGAGACCCGGCCGCAGGCAATGGTGCAGCCGAAGCAGGCCGCGTTGGTGACGAGGTTCTTCTTGCCATCCGTCTCCCGCACTTCGGCCATGGCCTCCGCCGAGATGCTGTTGGCGCCCTCGAACTGGACATCACGGTGATTGCGTGTCGGCAGGGCTCCGGTCTCGTTGATGACGTTCATGAGAACCTGGGTTCCCATGGCAGGAAGCCCCTGCCCGGTGACCGGATTGTCGGCAAGGACTTTCTTGGCCGCAGCGGTCGCTTCCATGAAGCGCCGGGGATCCTTGACGCTGACGCCCAGCGTGCCGCGGATGGCAACCGCCTTGAGGTTCTTGGAACCCATCACCGTACCCACGCCCGAACGTCCTGCCGCCCGGTGCATGTCGTTCACGATGCAGGCGTACTTGATGCCCTTTTCGCCCGAGACACCGATCGAGGCGACCCGGATCAATGGATCGCTATGGTCGTGCTTGATGGTTTCTTCGGTATCCCAGACCGAGGTCCCCCAGTGTTTCGAGGCATCGACGAGACGGGCATCCCCATCAAGCACCAGGAGGTAGACCGGTGACGGCGACCTGCCCTCGAAAATGATCATGTCCCAGCCGGCGTTCTTCATCTCGTTGCCGAAGAAACCACCGGAATTGGAGCAGGCGATGGCGCCCGTCAGGGCGCCCTTGGTCACCACGGAATAGCGGCCCGCCGTCGACGCGCAGGTTCCGGTCAGGGGGCCTGTCGTCATGATGAGCTTGTTCTCCGGCGACAGGGGATCGACCTTGGGATCGATCTCCTCGCAGAGATACTTGGTCGCAAGACCGCGCTGACCGAGGTAGGCCTGCGCCCACTCCATGTTGAGAGGCTCACTCTCGCAGGTGCCTTCGGAAAGGTTGACCCGCAGCAACTTTCCAGTCCATGCCATTTGTGCGTCCCTCCCTTATGCCTGCGCTGCAGCGTCGGCCACGGCGGCCGAGGCGCGCATCTTGTCAAGACCGGTCCAGTTGGCATCAACATAGGTGATGGCCTCGGTCGGACACGCCTTGGCGCATTCCGGATCGCCACCACACAGATCGCACTTGATCACCTTGCCGGTCGACTGGTTGTAGTTGATGGTACCGAACGGACATGCAATGGTGCATACCTTGCAGCCGACGCACAGGGCGTCGCTCACCACCTTGGCTCCGGTATCGCGGTCAACCGAAATGGCGTTCGTCGGACAGGCCTCAGCGCACCATGCCTCGTCACATTGTGTACAGGTATAGGGAACGAAGCGTCCCTTCCCTTCGAAGTTGAAGACCTTGATCCTCGACTTGGAGGGGTTGAACGCCCCTTCTTTGTCAAGTGAACAGGCCAGTTCGCACTGCAGGCAGCCTGTGCACTTGTTCGGATCGATGGACAGAGATTTCTGCATCAATTGAGCCTCCCTTGAGCCGACACCGAAACACCGGGGAACGTTAGCGCCTCGGCAGGGAAACTGCAAATGCAATCATCCACTTGCAACTCGGAACCATTCCTAACTGAAATCCCGGAGTTCGACCGTGTCATCTGCGGCGGCGTGCTGCGCCCGGAACCAGGGGACGCGTCTCGACAGCACTGCCCGCGACGACCCCATCGGACGACTGGTCGTAGGCATGGAGCAACTCGAGGAGCGCCCTTGCGGTTTCGTGATCGGGAGACATCCTGGTTGCCAGCAGCGGCGGCTTGCCACGTTGCATCGCCACCGCATTGCAGGCATCGGGACAGTGGGTGAGGCACACGATCGGATGAATGCGTTCCCTTTCCCCGGGCGAGGCCATGGCGCGGACAATGTCATGGAGTCGCTTTCCTGGAAGGTCGTCACCGTCGGGCATGGCATCGAACGCTCTCCAGCGGCAGGTCACGCAGATGCGCAAGCTCGCCGCCCGGACACCTCTGGATCCACGTTTGCGCATGTTGTCAGTCTCCGCATGGCCGTCATCGGGCGCGGTTTTGACACAGTCCGCCGCGCTGCGATAGTTGAGACAGCAAGAGGGAGATGCCCATGATCAGGCGTGCTGTCGTCGCCATGATGGAACACGAAACCAACACCTTCTCACCGGTGCCGACGCCGCTTTCCCGCTTCGGCTCACCTGACGTTCCGACGGGTCCGGAGGTCTATCGGCGTTTCAAGGGGACCGGGACTGGAATTGGCGCCTTCCTCGATGTCGCCGATGAGGCCGGCATGGAGGTCGTCACACCGATCGCCGGCAACGCCGCCCCTTCGGGCCCGGTCGAGCGTCATGCCTACAGCGTCATGTGCGATGCCATCCTGGAATCCGTTCAGGCCGGTTGCGACGTCTGCTTCCTCGACCTCCACGGAGCCATGGTCACCGAAACGACCGGCGATGGTGAAGGCGGTCTTCTGAAACGCATCCGTGACATCGCTCCGGATCTTCCCATCGCCATCAGTCTCGACCTTCACGCCAACATCACGCCGGAGATCGTCGAGAACACGGACGTGATTGTCGGCTACAAGACCTATCCGCATCTCGACATGTACGAGGCGGGCCTTCACTCCGGGCGCATCATGGTGAACGCCCTCGACGGAAGGGTGACGCCGGTGATGGCATGGGGACAGCGCCCCATCCTCGCTCAGACCCTGCGCATGGGGCACGACGACGAACCCATGGGACCGATGATCGCCATGGCCCGCCAGGCCGAAGAGGCCGGACTGCTTGCCGTGAGCGTCTTCGGCGGCTTCCCCCTGGCCGACTTCCGCAACGCCGGGCTCTCCGTCGTCGCGGTGGCCGACGGTGACCGCAGCGCGGCCGAGGCAACCGCCGAACGCCTGCTCGGTGAAGCGTGGCGGCGTCGCGACGAGTGGCTCTTCGAGGCCGAGCCACTGGAACACACCGTAGCCCGCGCCCGACAGATGGAGGAAGGCCCGGTCATACTCCTCGATCATGCCGACAATGCCGCCTCCGGGGGAACGCAGGATACGGTCGCCGTCTTGCGGGAGGTCATGCGCCAGGGGCTTGAGAACGTCGCCATGTTCGGTATCTGCGACGAGGAGGCCGTCGATGCCATGACAGCCGCCGGCATCGGCAACGAGATCACGATCAATCTGGGCGGCAAGGTCGACATGCCCGAAATCGGCAGAGAGGGAGAGCCGCTTGTCGTGACGGGGAAGGTCCGTTCCCTCACCGACGGCGATTTCACCGTCACGGTGCCGATGGGCCGGGGAACGAGGATGTCCATGGGACGATCCGGCGTTCTCCGGACCGGCAACGTCGAGATCGTCGTCGTCTCGCGCCAGACCGAGCCCTATGACCCGGGATGCCTGCGCAGCGTCGGCATCGAGCCCCTCCACAAGCGCTACATCATCCTCAAGTCGCGCATTCACTTCCGGGCAGGGTTCAGCGACATCGCTACCGCCGAAGTGCCCTGCAACGGCGTCGGTGTGACGAGCAGCGACAACGGTCTCTTCACCTTCCGCAAGGTGCGCCGCCCCATCTTCCCCCTCGATCCCGACTGCCCGGAACGGCCCAACTACGCCTGACCGGGTGGCGGACATGCCCAGATCATGAGCGTAACGCGGCGAGCGACTCTTCGGCCGTACAGCGATCTGTGGTGAACCCCTCAAGCGCATCGACGAAGGCGTGCGCAACCGGCTAGCTTGCTTCAATCGGATGGCGTCGATTGCATCGTCGATGTCACACTGCGACTGTTAGCGAAGAACAACCGGCTCTGCACGGGGACTTGCATCCTTGGCTGAAAGGCTCACGTCACCAGTCTCCGATCCGTTTTACGGATCATCGGAGCGCCTGACGGCGAAACGCCCTCCCCGTGCAGGTGACCTGTCCCCGACGCCTGTCGTTGCGGGCCGCATTCAGGTCCGCATGGCCACACGCCACGCACTTGAACATCGCCTACGACAGACGCGAGGTGGCGTCTAGCCCGAAGTTCCGGACGTTTTCCAGCTGGAAATCGCGTCAAGTCGTTGATATTGCGTGGTTTATCGGGTTTGACGGACTTCACAGTGTACCCATGTACGGATGCATTTTGTGCTTGACACACGGCAGTGCTGTGCCTATGTACGGTAGCCATGTACATCGAAGCCGTCCCCAACCGCTCCTCGCCGCCCGCCATCCTGCTCCGCGA
The DNA here is from genome assembly GCA_964291265.2 of Alphaproteobacteria bacterium. Lineage (GTDB taxonomy): Bacteria > Pseudomonadota > Alphaproteobacteria > SP197 > SP197 > SP197. The sequence continues at coordinate 3,205,404 of OZ219747.1, read as the reverse complement.
GTCCTATCGCGAAGACGAAAAGGTCAAGAAGCGTACCATCGCCAACCTCTCCAAGTGGTCCCCCACCCTCGTCGAGGGATTGCGCATCCTCCTCAAGGGAGGAACAGCAGTCCGACATCTCGACGATGCCTTCGACATCGTCCGCTCCCTACCCCACGGGCATGTCGCCGCGGTGCTGGGAGGCCTGAAGAAGCTGGGACTGGACAGGCTGATCGACCCGAAGTCCTCGCATGAGCGCGATCAGGTCCTGGCCATGATCGTGGCACGCATCCTCGAGCCCGCCTCGAAGCTGGCCACGGCCAGGGGGCTGGCCGAGGCCACGGCGGTCTCCACCCTGGGCGAGGTCCTCGATGCGGAGATGGACGAGGACGCCCTCTACGGCGCCATGGACTGGCTCCTGGAGCGTCAGGAGAGGATCGAGCGGTCCCTGGCGAAGCGGCGCCTCGAAGAGGGCTGCCTGGTGCTCTATGACCTGACCTCGGTATGGATGGAGGGGAGAGCGTGCCCCCTGGCCAGGAGGGGTCATTCCCGGGACGGCAAGAAGGGCAAGCTGCAGATCGAGTTCGGCCTTCTGTGCGATCGGGACGGCTGTCCAGTGTCGGTGGAAGTGTTCCCCGGCAACACGGCGGACCCCGGGACGGTGGCATCACAGATCACCACGTTGCAGGAGCGCTTCTCCCTGGCGAAGGTGGTGCTGGTGGGAGACCGGGGGATGCTGACCGAGGCGCGGATACGCGAGGAGGTGAAGCCCGCAGGCCTGGACTGGATCAGCGCCTTGAGGGGACCGGCCATCCGTTCACTGGTGGAGGCGGGTGACGTCGGGATGTCGCTCTTCGGCGAGAAGGACCTGGTGGAGATCGCCAGCGATGCGTATCCCGGCGAACGCCTCATGGTCTGCCGCAACCCCCTGCTGGCCGAGGACCGGGCCCGCAAGCGCCAGGAACTGCTCGAGGCCACCGAGGCCCTGCTTGAACCGATCGCCGCAGCGACACGGCGCGACAAGCGCCGTCTCAAGGGTGCCGACAAGATCGGGGAGCGGGTCGGCAAGGTCATCGGCAAGTACAAGATGGCGAAGCACTTCACGTGGTCCATCGACGACGAGGGTGTCTTCACCTATGGGCGCGATGAGGCTGCCATCGCCGCCGAGGCCAGGCTCGACGGCCTCTACGTGATCCGCACCAGCCTGCCGCAGAGCGAGCTCGACGGTCCCGGCACAGTGCGCGCCTACAAGCGGCTGAGTTCGGTGGAACGGGCCTTCCGCAGCCTGAAGACCGTGGATCTGAAGGTCCGCCCCGTCTACCACCGCACCGAACCCCGGGTCCGCGCCCATGTCTTCCTGTGCATGCTCGCCTACTACGTGGAATGGCACATGCGCCAGAAACTGAAGCCCATGCTGTTCGACGACGAGGATGCCGAAGGCGCCGAGGCCCGGCGGCCGTCCGTCGTGGCGCCGGCAGAAGTCTCGGCGAGCGCCCGGGCCAAGGCGGCAACCAAGAGGACGCCCGGGGGTGATCCGGTGCACAGCTTCCGCACTCTCCTCGATGATCTCGCGACCATCACCCGCAACACCGTGGCGCCCCGCCTTGCGGGCGCCCAACCCTTCCAGGTCACCACGCGGCCCACGCCGCTCCAGAGAAGAGCACTCAAGCTCCTGGGCGTGAAGCCGTAATGTACCCAGTCAGACGCCCCTGAGATCCATCGAATGCCATTTATATCAAGCACTTGCACTTGATCGGCGCTGGAACTTCGGTCTAGCGTTCCGCACTCCGCATACATCGGGCCATTATCCGCCGCGTTCTCCGCGGATACAATCGCCTCCGCCCGCCGACCGGCTTCATGACCCCGGCTGCGAAGACCATCGAGACAGCCCTCGTCAGCATGTTCCGATGCCGCTACCTTCGAGAAGCAGACTGCGCGTTGGCAGACAGTCCCTGTCCGTTGCGACCGAGTTCGCGGGCGCAGGCACCCAGCATGCGGTGGTCGCATGCAGCGACCTGATCGTCCACATTGTCCCCTAGGCCGAAGTTCCGGACGTTTTCCAGCTGGAAGTCGCGTCAAGTCGTTGATCTTGCGCGGTTTATCGGGTTTGACGGACTTCACAATGTACCCATGTACGGATGCATTTTGTGCTTGACACACGGCAGTGCCGTGCCTATGTACAGTAGCCATGTACATCGAAGCCGTCCCCAACCGCTCCTCGCCGCCCGCCATCCTGCTCCGCGAGTCCTATCGCGAAAACGGAAAGGTCAAGAAGCGCACCATCGCCAACCTCTCCAAGTGGTCCCCCACTCTCGTCGAGGGATTGCGCATCCTCCTCAAGGGAGGAACAGCAGTCCGACATCTCGACGATGCCTTCGACATCGTCCGCTCCCTCCCCCATGGGCATGTCGCCGCGGTGCTGGGAACCCTGAAGAAGCTGGGACTGGACAGGTTGATCGACCCGAAGCCCTCGCCTGAGCGCGATCAGGTCCTGGCCATGATCGTGGCACGCATCCTCGAGCCCGCCTCGAAGCTGGCCACGGCCAGGGGGCTGGCCGAGGCCACGGCGGTCAGCACCCTGGGCGAGGTCCTCGATGCGGAGATGGACGAGGACGCCCTCTATGGCGCCATGGACTGGCTCCTGGAGCGTCAGGAGAGGATCGAGCGGTCCCTGGCGAAGCAGCGCCTCAAAGAAGGCTGCCTGGTGCTCTATGACCTGACCTCGGTATGGATGGAGGGGAGAGCGTGTCCCCTGGCAAGGAGGGGTCATTCCCGGGATGGCAAGAAGGGCAAGCTGCAGATCGAGTTCGGCCTTCTGTGCGATCGGGACGGCTGTCCAGTGTCGGTGGAAGTGTTCCCCGGCAACACGGCGGACCCCGGGACGGTTGCCTCACAGATCACCACGCTGCAGGAGCGCTTCTCCCTGGCGAAGGTGGTGCTGGTGGGAGACCGGGGGATGCTGACCGAGGCGCGCATACGCGAGGAGGTGAAGCCCGCAGGCCTGGACTGGATCAGCGCCTTGAGGGGACCGGCCATCCGTTCACTGGTGGAGGCGGGTGACGTCGAGATGTCGCTCTTCGACGAGAGGGACCTGGTGGAGATCACCAGCGATGCGTATCCCGGCGAACGCCTCATGGTCTGCCGCAACCCCCTGCTGGCCGAGGACCGGGCCCGCAAGCGCCAGGAACTGCTCGAGGCCACCGAGGCCCTGCTTGAACCGATCGCCGCAGCGACACGGCGCGACAAGCGCCGTCTCAAGGGTGCCGACAAGATCGGGGAGAGGGTCGGCAAGGTCATCGGCAAGTACAAGATGGCGAAGCACTTCACGTGGTCCATCGACGACGAGGGTGTCTTCACCTATGGGCGCGATGAGGCTGCCATCGCCGCCGAGGCCAGGCTCGACGGCCTCTACGTGATCCGCACCAGCCTGCCGCAGAGCGAGCTCGACGGTCCCGGCACAGTGCGCGCCTACAAGCGGCTGAGTTCGGTGGAACGGGCCTTCCGCAGCCTGAAGACCGTGGATCTGAAGGTCCGCCCCGTCTACCACCGCACCGAACCCCGGGTCCGCGCCCATGTCTTCCTGTGCATGCTCGCCTACTACATCGAATGGCACATGCGCCAGAAACTGAAGCCCATGCTGTTCGACGACGAGGATGCCGAAGGCGCCGAGGCCCGGCGGCCGTCCGTCGTGGCGCCGGCAGAAGTCTCGGCGAGCGCCCGGGCCAAGGCGGCAACCAAGAGGACACCCGGGGGTGATCCGGTGCACAGCTTCCGCACTCTCCTCGATGATCTCGCGACCATCACCCGCAACACCGTGGCGCCCCGCCTTGCGGGCGCCCAACCCTTCCAGGTCACCACGCGGCCCACGCCGCTCCAGAGAAAAGCACTCAAGCTCCTGGGCGTGAAGCCGTGATGTACCCAGTCAGACGCCTCTGAGATCCATCGAATGCCATTTATATCAAGCAGTTGCACTTGATCGACGCTGGAACTTCGGCCTAGGATCTCGGACAACGATTGGTTTCTCGCGCTCATCGTTCGACACGGGCGCCCTTGGCATGAGACGTGGCAGCAGGTGAGACCACCGGTGCCTTCATGTCATCCGGGAGGCACGTCGGCAACCCGGATACCCCGGCCACCGCGATCTCCGGTGTCCTGTCCCGTGTCTCAGTGCAGGGCGTCGAGTGCGGCGACTACATTTTCGGGGGTCATGGGCATGTCGACCCAGGTGCCGACTGCATTGTAGACAGCCTGAGCGATGGCCGGACCAGATGCAGCTGCCGGCGCCTCCCCGGCACTGCGGGCGCCAAAGGGGCCCACCGGGTCGTAGGAATCCCCGTAGATGACATCGCCGCGCAGCGGAAAATCGGCTGCCCGCAGGAGTTTGTAGTCGAGAAGGTTGGCATTGAGGATCCGGCCGTCATCGTCGAAGGACAGCGCCTCATAGATGGCGAACCCGGCTCCGCAGATGGCCCCACCGATCATCTGGTTCTTCATGACCTGGGGGTTCATGACCGTGCCGCTGTCCTGCGTCGCCAGGAAGTCCAGCAACCTGATCTCGCCGGTCTCGATGTCGACCTCGACATCCACGAAGTGCGCCGCGAAGTGCCTGGCAAATGTGCTGGCCGGCGGCATGGGGCCTTGCGGCCTGCCGGTGATCGACGATGCCTGACCAAGCGCGTCGGTACCCCGGAAGTGATTGAGCGCCTCCTCCACCGTGATGCGGATGTTCCGCTTGCTGGGGTCCTTGGAGCAGATGACACCATCGACCACATCGAGTTCGTGAGGGGGTGAGTCGAAGAATTCCCGGCTCGCAATGTCCAGCAACTGGCGCTTGGCGTCATTGGCTGCAGCGCGTGTCGCCCAACCAACGCGGTACATGGTGTTGCTGGCCAGCGAACCGTGACTCCAAGGGCAGGAATCGGTGTCACCGGTCTCGATCTCCACCTTGTCGAACGGAATGCCCAGTTCTTCCGCCGCCACCTGGGCCTGGGTTGTCTCGCTCCCCTGCCCCTGTCGGCCGACAGCGCAGTGAACCTTGGCGCTTCCATCCGGATTGATGCGCACCACGGCGGAGACATTGCCCTCGAACTCGACGCCGCAGACGTGGGCTCCAGTGCCAACACCCACCGCCCTGCGCCTGGGTCCGTCCACAGCATAGGGCACACCCCAGCCCTTCCATTTCGACGACCAGTCGAAGGCATTGACGCCCTTGCGCAGGATTTCATCGGTAGATCCGCTCGACAGGTGAAAGAGCTTCGGCCACTCCTGCCTTTGCTCCTCGGAAATACCCTCCAGATACTGCTCAAGCGATCCCTTCATGTACTGCCGGCTGTGCTGCATGCGCAGGCGTTCGCCAGGCTTGATCTGGTTCTTCAGACGGAATTCCACCGGATCCATGCCAAGGCGGATAGCGCACATGTCGGCCAGCTTTTCCACGACCGAGCCCAGCGTCACGTCACCGACCGCACGCATGCAGCCTGCGGTCAGGAGGTTCGTGTTGACCCCGTGAATGGCGTAGTGCCCGTGTTCCGCGCGGCCCCAGTTGTCGACACAGAAGAAGCCAACGTCATCCTTGAAGCCATAACCACCGTTGTCGATGATGTGATCAAATTCCGCCAGGGTCAGGGTGCCGTCGTTGCGGCATCCCATACGGCCCCGGGAAATCTCCATGTGCCGGCGCTTGACCGTCGCCATGCACTCCTCGTTGGAAAGCTCGATCTTGACCGGCTTGCGCACCTTGCGGGCGAGCAGCGCCGTGATGAGCATGAAGTTGGCGCTCCACCAGTTGCCGAAGGAGCTTCCCGACGGCAGTGCGATGACACGGACCCGGCTGAGCGGGACACCGAAGGCCTCGTGGATGCCGTCACGCAGTTCCGACGGCGTCTGCGACGAGGTCCAGAGGGTCACACGATCACCGTTCCATTCTGCAATGCAGGCATTGCGACCCAACGGCGCCATTTGCTGGCTGGCGAAACGGACCTCGGTCTCGACGATGAAATCCGCCTCGTCGGCTCCCTTTGCGACATCGCCCCACTTGACGACATAGGGTTCACGTAGGTTGCCTTCCTCGCGTATCTGAGGGGCGTCGGGTTGCATCGCCTCTTCCGGATCAAAGACCGCGTTGAGGATCTCGTATTCGACATCGATGAGTTCGAGCGCCGCTTCGGCGACCTCCTCACTGACAGCAGCGACCGCCGCCATGTCGTCACCGTGAAAGCGGGCGATGCCGTCCAGAATCTTGCCGCGATAGTTGAACCAAGCGTTCTCCCAGACATTCTGGGGCGTGTCGTGATGGGTGATAACGCCGAGTACGCCGGGAAGCGCCTCGGCCCTCGTGGTGTCGATGGAGACGATGCGCGCATGAGCATGGGGACTGCGCAGGATCTTGCCATGCACCATGCCCTGGACTTCGAGGTCGACCGCGTACTTCAGTGAACCCGTGACCTTTTCCCGGGCATCCTTCACGGGAATGCCCTTGCCGGCAATCCTCCAGGCAGACCGGTGTCCTGCTGCTGCCATCGTTCTTCTCCCTTGGTCAACCGGTGTTCGAACCCTACTCCCCTTCCCTCAGCCGCGCCGCCGCATTCATAACGGACTTCACGATGTAAGGATAAGCGCCGCAGCGGCAGATGTTTCCGCTCATGGCCATGGCGGCCTCTGCTTCCGTCGGATCGGAGTTTTCGTCAAGGAAGGCTTTCGCCGCCATGATGAAACCCGGTGTGCAGAATGCACACTGGAACCCCTGTTCCTCGATGAACGCCTCTTGGATCGGGTGGAGGTCATCCTCGTTGCCAAGCCCCTCGATAGTCACGATCTCGCGGCCTTCCGCCTGCATGGCGAGGACAAGGCAGGACGTGACGGGTTCGCCATCCATGATCACCGTGCAGGAACCGCATTCTCCTTCGCTGCACGATACACGCACTCCATGGAGTCCCAGGGCCCGTCTCAGGAGATCACAAAGGCGCTCGTGCGGTCTCGCATCGAGATCGAAGGCCCGGCCGTTGACGGTCATGCGAATCATCCTTCGTCTCCTCCGAGCCGCCCCAGTGCATCAGCAAGGGCACGACGGACGAGCACCGGGCACATCCGCGTACGGTAGCCGGCACCGGCACGAATATCCGAAATCGGTCGCGCGACCGTCGCGGCATGATCGGCAGCTTCTTCGAGGCGAGCCGCGTCAATGTCATCCAGAAGCCTGCCGGAAAGAACCTTCTCACCTTCCGTCACGCGAACCGGAACCGGCGCCACGGAACCCAGTGCAATGCGCGCGTCCGTGATGGCGCCGCCATCGGCGGTCAACGACACTGCCGCGCTCACCAGGGCAATGTCGACCACCGTGCGGGCAACTCTGCGATAGCTTGCTTCGCGCTCCCCCTGCGGTACCGGCACGACAATGGCGCACAGCAACTCTTCCTCACCGAGATCAGTCCTGTTCACACCGGTGAGGAAATCCTCCATCGAAACTTCGCGCCGCCCCTTCGGCCCCCGAATCAGACAGCGGGCTTCAAGCGCCACGAAGAGCGGTGAAAGATCCGCTCCCGGCGAGGCATTGCACATGTTGCCGCCAACCGTGGCAAGGGTGCGGGTCTGTTTCGTGCACATCAGCCGAGCGGTGTCACCAAGTGCCTTCATGACAGGATGCATGAAGGCGGCACTGTGGAGATCGTCGAGGGTGGCCATCGCCCCGATCCTGATTTCTCCAGACACCGCTTCGATGCCGTCAAGCCCGGTGAGGTGTGTCAGATCGATGCAGTGTTCGATCACCACCTCACCTCGACGCCACTGCAGCATCAGGTCCGTACCACCGGCCCAGTAGCGGGCGCGCTCCCCGTGACGGACCTTCATGGCGATTGCCGCATCAATGCTGTCGGGGCGCAGGTAGTCGAACTGTCTGATCACCGGGTCTCTCCCGGATTCGGTTGCAGAGAGGCCATTTCCGCATATCGACCCTCTCAATTCAAGGTGTCGCCGCGGCTCCTTGATCGGCATGTGCGACCGTTGATATCGTCACCGCCGTGGAGAGGTTCCATCCATGAGTGGCAAGGGCCCGGACGATCGGAATCCGGCGTGGTCAGACTACGAAAGCGCCGAGGCAAGGATATGAATCGGATCGCCAGGCGCAGTGCATCGCTCTTCGAATCGCGCACCGTGCCATTGGACAGAACCGCCCTCGTCCCCGGTCTCGCTGGAGCAACCGGAACCTTCATCATCGAGGAACGCGGTAAGCGTTTGCGCGATTTTTGACGTGGATTCCGTCGTTTCTGCTTGAATTGTCTGCTGGTCTGGTGTGTTTGCCCCTCGACCGACTTGCAAGAAGTCGGCCGAGGGGCTTGTCTCCGTGACGGTGAGATCACCGGAGGCCAGTCAATGTCGCACGTTTCCTTCCCGGGTCCCATACTTTCCTGCGCTCATGTCTGGCCTCTCCTTGAGAGGATTGATGCGGCCGAGGCGGAGCGCTGCCGCCTGGAGGGATGCCCGCATTGCGGCGGTCGCCTTCACAGTGCGCGGTATCCGCGCAAGCCGCACGCGCTTGCGCCTGCTCTTCGCGGCGACAACCGCCGCTTCAGCTTCTGCTGTGCTGAGTGCAGGAGCCGGACGACTCCGCCCTCGGTGCGCTTCTTCGGCCGGAGGTTCCGTGCGGCGCCGGTGTACCTGGCTGCGAGCCTCCTGGTTCTGTGCGGCAGTGTTCCCCTGGCGAAGGCGAGCCGCATGTCTGGCATCCCGGAGAGGACGCTTGGCCGGTGGCGTCGATGGTGGCGGGAGAGGTTCCCGGCGACGGCGGCGTGGCGCTGGAAACGTGGCGATCTGGCGGTGGAGGCGGACGAGCCTCCGCTTGTGGCCCTGGTGCGCTTGATGCGCGGCGGATCGTTTCGATCGCGCCTTCTGCGGAGCCTGGTCTGGCTCATGCCGTGGACCGGCTTCTGCAGGATCGTCGAGGGTCTGTCGCCGCCCGCAGAGAGTGCCTGTAGTGCGATGACATAGGACCGTATAGGGCCTTCCTCCCATGGGACGACGAGGGAGGAAGGCCGTCGTGGTGACGAAGGACGAAGCGGACGCCGGGGACGCCTGGACGCGGCTGCGCTTTGCGGTGGTTGGCCCGCTGCTGGCGTCGCCGCCGCCGAAGGGGGGTCTGCGGGCCGAGCTTCAACGGCTGTCGCGGCGGGACTGGGAGCATCCCGTCAGGGGCGGCACGATCCGCTTCTCGGTGTCGACGATCGAGCGCTGGTACTACAAGGCGCGGTCGGCCGACCGGGATCCGGTGCGGGCGCTGCGCCGTCGGGTGCGCTGCGACGCCGGTCGTGCGCGGAGCGTCTCACCCCTGCTGATGGCGGCCTTGCGCGACCAGTACAGGGCGCACCCCACGTGGTCGGTTCAGCTCCACCACGACAACCTTTGCGCGCTGGTCGAGGCCGACCCTTCGCTCGGGCCGATGCCGTCCTATGCGACGCTGACCCGGGTCATGCGTTCGGCGGGCCTGGAGCGGCGGCGGCGGCAGCGGAAGTTCGGTGGTGAAGCGGAGCGGCCTGCGGTCGAGGGGCGCGAGGTGCTGAGCTACGAGGTCTCGCGCAGCCATGCCCTGTGGCACGCCGACTTCCACCATGCGCGGACCTGTCGCGTGCTGACGCCGTCCGGGGAGTGGAGGACGCCGATCCTGCTCAGCTTCATCGACGACCATTCGCGTCTCGTCTGCCACATGCAGTGGTATCTCGGGGAGACCACGGAGATCTTCGTTCACGGCATCAGCCAGGCCTTCATGAAGCGAGGGCTGCCGCGGTCCCTTCTGACCGACAACGGATCGGCGATGACGGCCGGGGAGGTGCAGGAGGGACTGCACGCCCTCGGCGTGCTGCACCACCACACGCTTGTCCGCAGCCCGTACCAGAACGGCAAGCAGGAGGTGCTGTTCGCCCAGGTCGAGGGCCGCCTGATGGCGATGCTCGAGAACGTCGAGACCCTGACCCTGCAGGACCTGAACGACGCCACCGTCATCTGGGTCGAGCGCGAGTATCACCGCCGCGTACACCGCGAGACGGGGGTCACGCCGCTCAGGCGCGTGATCGACAGCGAGGACGCCTCGCGGACATGCCCGGACAGCAGCGAACTCCGGGCCGCCTTCCGCATCAAGGTGCGTCGCAAGGTGCGACGCTCCGACGCCACGGTGACGGTGGCGAGTGTCCGCTATCAACTGCCGGCGCCGTGGCGCCACCTGCGCGAGATCGACCTGCGCGTCGCCCGCTGGGACCTCTCCGGCATCGACATGGTCGACGGCCGCACCGGGGACCGCATCTCGACCCTGCGTCCGGTGGACAAGTCTCGCAACGCCGAGGGGCTCCGCCGCCGGACCGGGCGCCGGAGAGAAGACGACGAGGTGAAGCCACAGACCGGGCCGGCGCCGCTGCTCAAGCGCCTGCGCGACGAGCAGGACGCCACCGGCCTGCCCCCGGCATGGTTGCCCTTCGGCAAGGATGCCGGCCCGGACGACGAAGGCAAGGACAACAACGATCAGGGAGACATGTCATGAACCGCCAACACCTCACCCATTACGGCCTCAAGTGGAACCCCTTCGCCGCCGACCTGCCGGTCGAGGGCCTTCTCGCAACGCCCGCGATCGACAGCTTCTGCCGCAGGATCGAGCGTCAGCTCGTGCGCCAGGGCGGCTTCGCCGTGGTGGCCGGCGAGCATGGCACCGGCAAGAGCGTCGCCCTGCGCCTGCTCGACGAGCGTCTCGAGACCGCGGAGGGCCTCGACGTCGCCCTTCTCGCCCATCCCTCGTCGAGCACCGCAGACTTCTACCGCGAGATGACCGACCTCTTCGGCATCACGACCCTGCGCCGGAACCTCTGGGCCGGCTTCAAGGCCTTGCGCGAGTGCTGGCTCACCCATCTCGAGGACACCCGCATGCGCCCGGTCCTGCTCGTCGACGAGGCCCAGGAGATGCCGCAGGCCGTGCTCACCGAACTGCGCCTGCTCGCCTCCACGGAGTTCGACTCGCGCGCCATCCTCAGCGTCGTCCTGGCCGGCGACAGCCGCCTGCTCGCCAAGCTGCACAGCCCCGACCTGCAAGCCGTCGCCTCGCGGGTCCGTCAACGCCTCGTCATGACGCGCTGCGAACCCGACGAACTGCTCCGCCTGCTCGACCACCTGCTCGACGCCGCCGGCAATCCAGGCCTCATGACCCCCGGCCTCAAGGAGACCCTCGTCGTCCATGCAGACGGCAATCCGCGCTCCCTGACCATCCTCGCCGACAACCTCCTCGCTGTCGCCCTCGACACCGACCGCGAGGTGCTCGACGAAAAGCTCTTCCTCGAAACCTGGGGCGAACCCATCCCGCCGAGGCGCACACGATGATCGGCCTGCCAACCCGCAGCCCGGCCGAACTCGAGGACCGGCCAACCGAGGGGCAGTGGCTCGTCGACGGCCTGTGGGGCCGCGAGGCCGTCGGCATCATCGGCGGCGAACCCAAGTGCGGAAAGTCCTTCCTCGCCCTCGATCTCGCCGTCGCCGTCGCCGCCGGCGTCCCCTGTCTGCGCCGCTTCCCGGCCGTGCACCCCGGACCGGTGCTCATGTTCGCCGCCGAGGACGCCGGCCACATCGTGCGACGCCGCCTCCAGGGCATCGCCGCCGCAGCCGGCGCCGACTTCGACACCCTCGACATCGCCGTCATCGACGTCCCCGCACTGCGCCTCGACCACCCAACCGACCGCCAGAGCCTGCTCGAGACCGTCGAGCGTCACGGCTCCCGCCTGCTCATCCTCGACCCCCTCGTCCGCCTGCACGGCGTCGACGAAAACGCCGTCGCCGAGATCGCGCCGATCCTCGGCTTCCTGCGCGACGTGCAGCGACACTCCGGCGCCGCCGTGCTGCTCGTCCACCACGCACGCAAGAGCGCCGCCAGCCGGCCCGGACAGGCCTTGCGCGGAAGCAGCGAGCTGCACGCATGGGGCGACAGCAACCTCTACCTGCGGCGCCGCCACGAAACCATCCTCATGACCGTCGAACACCGCGCCGCACCCGGACTCGCCGATCTCGACATCGAACTCACCGACAGCGGCAACGGAGCCGCCCTGCAGCTGCGGCAACAGGAACCAGACGGCGCCAGGCCGCAGCCGCCAACCCCCGAACAGCGCATCGTCCAGGTCCTCGCCGACGCCGATGCCCCGCTCTCGCTGCGCCAGGTCCGGGACCGCGTCCCAACACGGAACACGACCGTCGCCACGCTTCTGGCCAAGCTCGTCCAGGAAGGACGTGTCGCGCAGGACGGTCCCGGTGCCTATCGCGTCGCCAAAGCCTGACCGCAACAACCAGGCGCAAAACGCCCCGACGCCAGGCGGTTCCCGGTTCCCGGTTCCCGTTCACCCTGGGAGTTCAGGTGGGAACCGCCAACGGGAACCACCCCCCGTCCACCACGCAGGAGGCTCGACAGACCATGATCCGGTCCTGGGACAATCAGCATCTCGATGACATCCGCAACCAGCCCCTCGAACCACTCGCCCTGCGGCTCGGCTACCGAAGAGACCCGCGCGACCCGCGACGCTTCAAGCGCCACGGATCCGTCATCAGCGTCAACCAACAACGCTGGTTCGACCACATCACCCAGTCCGGCGGTGGCGGCGCCATCGATCTCGTCATGCATGCACACCGCTGCAGCTTCAACGACGCCGTCGCACTCCTCACCGCACGCTCCGGCGGCAAGGGGCCGAGAACACCAACGCACTGCGAGGAAGCCTGGCACGTCGTACGCCACTACCTCGCCCATGAACGCCGCCTGCCAGACCGTTGCCTGGACGCTTGCCGACAGCACGGCCTCGTCGCCGCCGACGAACGCAGAAACGCCGTCTTCACATGCACCAACGCACAAAGAGACCTCTCCGGCGCCGAGATCGTCGGTACCGTCCCCAACGCAGACGGAAAGCAGTACAGAGCCATGGCGCGTGGATCACGCAAGGCCGCCGGCAGCTTCTGGATCCCCGTGGACCGCTCCATGCCACGCACCATCATCATCACCGAAAGCGCCATCGACGCCCTCTCCGCATGGTGCCTCAAGGAATGTCGGCAATCCGCTACCGTGATCCTGTCAACCGCCGGCATCGCCTACCGTCTCCCAACATGGGCCGAAGCCTGGACGCCAAAGCGCATCCTCGTCGCCTTCGACGCCGATCCCGTCGGAGAACAGGCCGCCGAGCGCCTCGTCAGCCAAGACCCAAGAGCTCTCCGCATGAGACCCCCAGACGGACACAAAGACTGGAACGACGTCCTCAAGGCACGAACACCAGCCTTCCCTTCCAAGTAGCCTTCAAGAACCGCAAACCAAGCGCAGCGCGAAAGCTCATGTCCACTAAATTGCCCGATCAACGCATCATCAATCTGCCTGAAGGCGCTCACGCGGTCACCACATCATCCCTGAAGAGAGTCAGCGATTCCTCCCGGCGCCCCAGGAGATCTTTGGCGCCCTCATCACCCTGATCGTGGAAAAAAACTACATCGCCGACGTTCTCGAGAGCTGTTTCCGCATCTTCGCCCCCCTTTCACGGCCTGCCTGATCGTCGTTCCGCTCGGCATAGCCATGGGTGCTCAACCTCGACCGGCAGCTTGCCGCGAAGGGCGGCTCTCGTGTCGGCGGCCTGAAGCCTGGATCGAGACCGAGACCCTGCGGCGCTTCCTCGCCCGCAATGCCGGCGTCGCCGAGGGCCGGCTGACCCGGAAGGGCGCCAGGGAAATGCGCGCGGCGTTCCGCAAGACCATGCTGGGGGTCGACGAGGGCTCGCTTGCCTCGACCGTCCAGACCCGCGACCTGCTCCGGATCGCCGCCGCCATCCGCATACCCCGCGTGGTGCCGGTGGGCTGTTGAGAAGCAGCTTGACGCGGTGGATGCCGATAAGTCCTTCGCCCAGCTCCAGGCCGCCGGCATGAAAACGGCGGCAAGGGACGAGATTCTGCGCCAGGAGGACACCAACCTGCAAGAGGCAGTGCGGGCGAGCCTCGCCGACGAGGTCTGCAGGGTCTTCGGAAAGCTCGGCGACCGGGGGCGGAGGTCAAACCCGATAACCTCGCTGGCGCGGCCGCCGCGCCCTGGTTGTTGAAGCTCTCCGCCCACGAACGCGAGAACACCGGGCCGGTGACGCCGAGCCATGCGCTCCGCATCGGGATCAACGGCCACATCCGCTCAACGCCTCGCCCGCGACGGCGTCATGCGCAGCCTCGTCTTCAGGCCGAGCGGCTGGTCTACCATGGCCATGCGAGTGCCGAGAAAGCGGTCGCGGTGAACTATTCGCCGGACGAAGTTGTCGCCTTCCGGCTCGGCGACGGCCGGATGCTCGAATTCGGCAAGAGTGACCCGCAGTTGCGCCATCTCGGCCATGCTTGGGCCTCGACCGTGCATCCCTTTCAGGGGCGCACCGTCGACAAGGTGATCGCGGTGATGGAGGCGAAACCCCCGAAACTGTCGACGCAGAAGAGCTTCTACGTCGAGATCAGCCGCCCGCGCGCCACAGAGTCGAACTGGTCACGGACGATGCGAAGACGCTCCACGAGACCCTGAGGCAATGCCGGAGCGGGCCCGCCGGAACCCGGGACGAGGCGCAAGGCAAAGGCCGCAAACTCCAGCCCGACCCGGATAAGGCGTGAGAACCGAAGCAGAATTCGATGGAGATGGATCCCGGACTCTGTACTGCTCACGCAGCGGAGCACGTAACCGGGCAGGTAGTCGAGGCCTGCGAATTGCAGCGCTGGAATTCACTCGCAGAAGCGGGCTACGAGCGTGTCCATCTCGTCGAGAAATGAAGGATCGTGTGGTTCTGCGACGTGATGATTGTTCCACAGTCCGGATGCGCGCACCATCTCTCGATCACTGAACCCGCCGAGCCACCGGTCTGACGGGGTATCAACGGCAGGAGTTTGGGCGTGGCTGAGCAAAGCGATGGTGTTTCGCTCGATCACACCGCGCAGGCTGGCCGGGCCCGGCGGGTCGTCGACGCCGAGCCACAGGAACGGCATTTGGCCAATATACTCGCTGACCCGCCGCTCGAGATCGGCCTCTTCGCACTGCACGGTCGAGCGGTCCAAGCCGAGCTTACGAGCGGCGGCGCTTGTGTCCGAGCCGACTCCCCAACTCGACGGTAACGATGTAACGGCACGGCGCGCGAGCGCCGCGCCAACGATCAGCCGAAATATCGACCCACGGTGATTGCCCATGCCGGATCGTGAGCTGCCCCGATGCTGCGAGAGTCGATTCCATAACGACGTTCGGGACGCCGGCTTCAGCGCATGGGTGCCGATCCGTACCACACGTAGACCAAGGCCAGGATCGATTCGGGGCTCGTCTGGCTCGAAGAAGAAGTACACGCCGCGGCGAGGCCACTCCATGCGCCCGTCGCAGGTCGCGAGATATCTATATCCACCGGTTCGCTCTGAGATGCGTGAAAGAAGCGCGTAGAAGCGAAGGGAATCGGCGATGCGGCCGGGCGTCAGCTCAGTGGCGTTCACGAACGGTCCTGGCCGGACAGCCATGAGAGCTGCTGGCCGATGCGCATTCCCTGCATCGGTACATAGAGCTTGAGCCCCTGACCACGCAATTCCGGTTCAAGGAACTCGCGATATGCCGTTCCCGCGAAGAGGGTCACGGTGTCGACACTCGCCAAGCGCGGAGCGAGGTCCCCAATCACACCGCGTGCCCAGGTACGTCGCCGGTACACCGGCATGGCCTTCAGCGTCTCGTCATAAGGTTCGATCGTCGATCCCGGATCAAGGAGCCCATGCTTCACGGACAGGATGTACCACGGGCAACCAAGTGCTTCGACGCAAGCGCGAGCTTTCTGAAACCAGGGAGAAACGTACAGGTCCCTGGCCGGTGCCGCGGCGGATTGCTTCACGCTGACACAGGAAACCAGACACAGATCGGCACTCCGCCAGCAGTCGTCGGGGACGGAGACCCAGACGGTGGCTACGCGATTGCCGACGATTCGGGCGGGAGGTGGAGTATTTCCGGGGCGCGTTGGAGGATCAAGGGTCGATCGGACGGGCTCATAGTGAAACGTTGTGGTCGTGCTTTGATGCGGACCCTCACGACGAACGAGGACGATACCGGCATCGTGCTGGAACTTACGGCTCGCAAGGGAACTGCATACGTTCGGCGTGGCGTTGTGCAACCGCATACCTTTGACGATGTCGCCCGCACGAATAACGAGGCGGTTTTCGTCGGAGCCCCGCCAAGGCCGCACGTATCGCTCTAGGGCGTAGGCCCGGATTTCGTCCGCCTTGGAAGGCATGGAGATATCACTGCCCGGTGGTATCTACTCACCCCCTCTGATGACGGAGGGTGTGAGTTTTATATGTCTATTTGAAAATCAGTTCCACTGTTTCATCTCATGCGGCCGGCGCCGGGGTGTGATGTGGGTTGATGTTGTCGTTGGCTGGTGCGTCGTCGCCCTCGATCATGGCGGTCCACGCGCTCTCGAAGCGGCCTGATTTGAGCAGGGCGCGGAAGGTGAGAACGGCTTGTCCGCCGACGATGCGCCAGCGCATGCCGGAGCGCTTCATGCGCTGTGTGACGAGGGTCTTGTTGGCTGCCTCGACAAGTCCCGAGCCGATGGCGATCCCCTGTTGCTTCAGTGCGTGGTAGCGCATGCGGTGGCGATGCTTGCGGAAGAAGGCCAGTTCCCTGTCGATGTCGGCTCGGCCCGCCGGCTTGGCGGTGTCGCGAAGGTGGCGCAGCGCCCGGATCACCTTGTCGATGCCGCGGGGGTCGTGACGCAGGATCTCGCGGTACTTCTCGAACCAGTGGGGCGCCGCTGCATGGTCGGCCACCACGCGCAGATGCTCGCAGGCATGCCAGAAGTCGATCACCTCGGTTTCGGGTTCAAGACCAGAGAGGAAGGTCCAGTTGTCGGCGGCGGCGTCGGCGATGGCGCTGATCCTGATCTCGGGACGCTTGCGCCTGATATGCGCGACCTCGCTTGCCAGCTGCGCCTTCAGCGTGCACTTGCCGCGCTCGGGCATGCGGCCGAGATAGACGGTCTTCAGGCGCTCACCGTCGGCGTCGTGGAAGGAGACTGTGCCACAGGCCGCCTCGCGCCAGCAGGCCTCGCTACGGCCGTCCTCGCCGGCCCGCAGCGCCACCATGACGCCGTCGAGCGAGACCGAGGCGGTGACCGCGTCCTGCGGGATGTCCTCGGCTTCCCGGATACCATCCAGGGCCTGCGGGCCGAGACGTTCCCAACGCTCCTGCATGGTCAGGCTCAAGCGCTGCAAGGTGCTCACAGACGGCGTCATGGCGCCGAGCTTGCCGAAGAACGCCTCCGCTTCCCGCGCCGTGCAGTGGACCATCATCATCAGCCCAAGCTGAGCCGCCGGCCGTGTCAGGTAGTCGTCGACGAGGCCCAGGCTTTCGTCCACCGGCATCAGCGACCGGCAGTGCCCGCCGGTGCGATAGCGCGCACGCCGAAAGGTCACCGGGCCGAGCGAGGTCATGATCGTCTTCGGCGTCGGCGCCACACGGAACCAGTTCTGCCCGTCCCGTTCGATCCGGGGCGCACCGTCGTCCCGGGCCTCGGCACAGGCACCCAGGATCTCGCAGCCAAGCGCGTGCACGCTCTCAAGCACCCGCCGCTCCGCTTCCTCGAAGGCCTCGGCAGAGCGCTCTGAACCAAGCTGTCGATGACACACCGCGGTCACTTGCGTGACCGCTTCGACAACCCGAGGCGGCAAGCCGAGAAGATCGATGGACGCGGAAGGCCGAAGCTGTGACACTGACATGGGAGCGCTCCTGATGTTGTGGTTTCAAGCCAGCATCATATCGCATCTTGCGGTGCGGAGCGTTCCCGCATCCACCGCCAAGCCCTGCCACCGTGACAAAATCCGGCCTTCGTCCAACGGGCAATTGTCACGAAACCCCGTATTTGCCGCTCCATCGCGACCGTACGACCGTGATAAATCATTGACTTGGCTTCGCCATACGAGAACTACACCCTTTCTCAGACGATAGTCAGCAAGACCCAAACACCGCACGGCCGAACGCTTACACCCGTACTGCCTGACCTGTTGTCTTGGATGAGGGTGCGACGACCGATCGGCACCGGGCTGGGTTCAGACGTCCTGACCCCGGAATCAGTCCATCATGACGCGGTCGCGGTGGCCGAGCCTGCCTTCCACCACCATGGTGCCGATGGCGTCGAGGATAACCCGGCAGGCCAGTTGGGAGGTGTTGTCGTTGACGTCGTAAGGCGGCGAGACTTCGACGACTTCCATGCCGCACAAGCCTTCACGGGCGATCAGGCGTACCATCTCGAGTGCCTCGCGCGGCGTGAAACCGCCGGGTTCGGGGGTCCCGGTTCCGGGTGCGAAGCCGGGATCGATGGAATCGATGTCGAACGAAAGATAGACAGCCTTCGCGTCCTTCCAGGCGAGTTCGAGGGCGACTTCCGCTGTCTTCCTGGTGCCGAGTTCCTCGACATCGGTCATGGTCAGCACGCTGGTGCCGCGTTCGCGGGCAATCTCGGAACCACGCCTCGAGCCGTACCAGCCACCAATGCCGATCTGCACCAGGTTCTTCGGCGGACAATTGGCGAGACCGACATCGTGCATGTGCGTGTGGGCATGGTGGGACTCCGCCCGATGGACACTCTCGTGATCGTTCGATGTCCAGTACCAGGGTGTCGTGTGCATGCGTTCGTCCATGTCCATGTCAGCCATGTCGATATGCCGGTCGAAGTGAATGATGCCGACATTGCCGTCGATGTGGGGCGCGATGCCACGGACGTTGGGATAGCCGAGGCTGTGATCTCCGCCCACGAGGATGGGAAAGGCGCCCGAGGTGTAGACGTGCGACACCGCCTTCGAGACCTGGTCGAAGGTCTTCTCGATGTTGCCCGGAATGACGAAGACATCTCCGGCATCGGCAAGATCGAGTTCCTCGGGAAGATCGATGCCGCCATCAACGCTGTAACCGTCATACACAGCCGAGATTCGCCGCACCGCCTGAGGGCCGAAACGGGTTCCGGGACGGTAAGTCGTCCCGGTGTCGAAGGGGATGCCGACAAATGCCGCTTCGTAGTCGCCGATCCTACGGATGTCCTCGCAGTAGGGCGCCTTCATGAACGTGTTGATGCCGGCAAAGGCCGGAAGATGGCCGCGGCTGAACAGCGAGATGGTCCTGTCGTTGATGGAGTTAGCCGCTTCGAGGCCGAGTTCCAGCCCTCGCCGGATCTCCTCTTCCTGCCGGGTCTGAGATGTACGCGCCAGGCGATGGAGATTGCGTGTGCCCCTGAAGGCCTGGTCACCCCTGTCTGCCACGTGCCGATTCTCCGGGTTTTGCCGGGGCGATAGTGCCGGAGCAGGGGGCATCAATCAACATGGGATGGTGGGCGCGGCTGGGATTGAACCAGCGACCCCTACGATGTCAACGTAGTGCTCTCCCGCTGAGCTACGCGCCCCATCGGCGACTTGATATCCGACAGCCCTTCACCATGCAACCCGGGCCGTCACATCGTCCCTGCCGACAGGCCTCGTCAGTTCAGTCCGCGTTCCTTCTTGATACGGTCCCAGGCGGCATTGATTTCGGCCATCTTGCGGTTGGCGACCTCTATGAATTCCTCGGGCAACCCCTGGGCGGTGATGCGATCGGGGTGATTTTCCCGAAGCAGCTTGCGGTAGGTCGCCTTCACGTCTCGATCGCTCGCCTCGGCCGACACACCCAGAGTTTCGTAAGGGTCGCCTGTGGTTTCGCTGGTCGCCGCGAACATGCCTTCGAGACGCCTCATGTCGGCAAACGAGAACCCGAATATGCGTCCGACATCGTTGATGATGGCGCGTTCGGCTGCGTGATAGTGGCCATCCACGTGGGCGACCATCAGCAGAGCGCCGAGGAGATCTTCCCTGACGGCCCGCGAGTGGCCAAGCAGGGACGCGATCTGGCGGGCATAGGACTCGTAGCCGTCAGCGCTTTCCTTGGCGGCATTGAAAATGCGACCGACATCGCCCGAAGCCGATTCCGGAATGGGGAGAATGCGCTTGAGCGCCTGAATCTCGTCCCGGGTGACGCGACCATCTGCCTTGGCCAGCTTGGCGACCAGGGCGATCACGGCCAAGGTGAAGGCAACCTGAAGTTCGTCCGTCGACGGGCCCTGATGTGTGACCGCGGGTCGCCTTCCCTTCAGGGTCTGATCAACAAGGTGTCCGGCGGCAAGACCCATGAGGGCGCCAAGAGGACCTCCCAGCGCGATGAAGCCGACCGTGCCGCCGATGATCTTGCCCCAGACGCTCATATGGAGGTCTGCCGGTCTCGCAGAGGTCCACGAGCGTGCAGGGAACCGCCAGAGACCCAGTCCGCGAGTGGATTGCGCCTGGCCCAGCGGCCGGAGTACCCGGCCAGAGTGTCGAACGCGACGTCAACGTGTTCTCGGAAGAAGTCGATCAGACGCTCCAGCATCATCAACCGATGACCGCGTCCAATCACCTGCGGATGCATGGTGAGATTGTAGATGCCGCCTGGCACATGGGTGTGCGCCCATGTGAATTCCTGGCGCCAGATCTCCTCGACATGAGAGGCGGGCTTGAGACCACCGCCGGTGCTGTCGAATTCGAAATAGGGAAAGTCATCGAGTCCCCAGGAGACCGGCAGTTCGACGATGTCGAGATGAGTGCCGAACTCGTAGGGTTCCGTGGCCGGGGCCTTGTCCCCGGTCCGCATGTAGTAGGGCGTGTAGTCGTCTCCCATGAGGCTCGAATCATAGAGAAAGCCGAATTCCTCAAGGAGGTCCGCCGTACGTTCACTGAAGTCCCAGGCCGGTGACCGGTAACCCACGGGCCGCACGCCGCAGGCCTTGTCGAGAGCCTCGAATCCTCGTTCTAGGTTGCGCCGCTCCCCCGCTTCGTCAAAGTCCGCCGGGTTTTCGTGAACCCAGCCATGGTGGGCGATTTCGTGACCGCTGTCATGGATGGCCTTCACCAGGTCGGGCCAGGCAAGAGCCGTGTGCCCGGGTATGCAGAAGGTCGCCACGATCGAACGACGCCGAAGCAGGTCGAGAATGCGGGGAATGGCAACGGCACCGAATTCGCCTCGGGAAATCTCGCCGGGATTGCTTGACCGATAGGAGCCTATCCACACCGACATGGCATCGAAATCAAAAGTCAGACAACAGGTCAGGCGCGCCTGGTCCATGGCCCCCTACCCTCCATCGATCGAAGGCATGACGATCAGGCGATCGCCGTCAGCGGGCCCGAGGTCCGACCGCTGTGCCTCCCTGACAACTCGATCATTGACCAGTATCAGCGCCGGTCGCTCCCGCAAGGCTCCGAGCCGGGCGAGGGCGCCGGCAAGTGTGGCGTCATCCTCCAGGCCCCACTCGCTCCTGCCGTCAGCACCGATGTGGGGAACGATTTCGCCCGCACAGGCGGCGCTCTTGACCGACACCCTCATGACAGTGCGAGGCGATGGAGGGCCTGGCCCCGTGGCGCTCCCTCCTGGTCCCGGCCGCTCAACTCGGAGTCATCGTCCAGCATGCCGCCGGGCCTCGCCACCATGCCCTTCGCCGTTCCGCCCGGCGCCGGGACGTACGACATGCGATGCAGCAGCGTGTCGTCGCTTCGCCCGAGACCGGCAACGATGTTGAAGAGTCTCTCGAGACTCCAGATTCTCTCACCCGTCTCGTGAAGGCGTTCGGCGGTCGACGAGGTTGGCAGGGCGCCCTCCAGCATGGCCGCAGTCTTCTCGATGGAGACGGCGGCCGCCGTGAAGGCGCACAATCCCGATGAGTCCAACATGGCAGCCCGTTCGTCCCGGGTCGAACGCACGAAATCGGCCTTGCCATCAAGCTCGGTCGTGGCGAAGGGACTGGCACGCAGGTGACAGGCGCCCCGGTTGGACATGGCATAGGCGAGCGCCATGCCCTGCATGGCGCGCGGAACGTATCCGGGAAACTCCCGTCCCTTGACGCTCATCGAGAACTCCGATCTCGCGTACCTGTCTCACAACCTTGCTGCTCCAAGCCCGATGTCGGCCCCGACTCCTTCTCCCCGAGTGCAGGCCACGACCATGGCGACGAGTCCCTCGGCTGCCCCGAACGAGAGATCGACGCCTGTCTCTCGTGCATCGTCACGACCCCTGTCTCGAAGAGCTCCATGGCCGCCGCGAGGGCTCCGCCGAAGGTAATCGTGTCCATTCCGTGCTCGTTGCACAGGAAATCGGCAAAGGTCACGGCATCGATGTCATCCACTCCCGCCATGGCGCCCAGCGCAAAGACACTCTCGTACTCCAGTCGGCCCGACGCGGTCTGACGCTGCGGGCGGCCCTTTACCGACAAGTGATCCGGATCGATCGAGGCGATGCGGCCGCTGGCAAAGGTACAGACGAAACAGGCCTTGTAGGTGATCAGGTTGAGGGTGCCGTTGGGGCCCTCGAAGGTCACGTCGCGTTCGCTGCGGGTCGGCAGGCTGCCGTCACTGTGCGTCATGTCGAGCATGGCATGGGTGCCGTACCGAGCCAGGCGTTCGCGGGCCGGAAGAGACAAGGTGGTCGACATGGCGGCACCCTACTCCGAACAGCACCGTGTCGGCAATCGCGGCGCCTGACCCGGGGGGTCCGCCAAGCGTTAAGACCTCGATGGCGAAGGCTTCGACGGTTGGTTCGGGATCGGGAAGTCCACGCGCCAGGCGCTGTCGGCCGGGTCCGTGGAGGTCAAGGACCATGATCTCGTCGATCGGGCTCATGACGCGGTATACGGTGAAGGCCAGACATGTCCCGTCCTTCTCCCCAACACGACTCGCGATAGCGCGGAGAATAGACCCATTCCACCGCGGCTCCAACCACCGTGCCCGCATGACCTCCTCCTGAATCCTTCGGTGATCCCCCACCAGTGCAACGCAGTCCGCAAACACAGATCCAGCCGTGAGGACCGGGGTCGTGCAACAAGTGCATTCCAGCGAGGAAACGATCAGTTCGAGACCCCGCAGCGGATCGCGCGGACGAGGTCAACTCCGGAGTACGGTCTCCTGTCCCAGCCGATGCCCCACCCCGCCACGCAGACCGCGGCAGGTAGCATTGGATCGGGCGCTGCAGTGGAGGGGACGGCGATGAGCGCAGATGACCCAGGCCAGCGGGTGCACACCGGCCATTCCAGCACCGGACTCGACAGTGATGCCACATCCGGTGCATGAGCGCTGTCGAACACACAAGTGCACACGACAGTCAGAGTCTCTCCGGACGAAACGGATACCCCTCGAACCTGGAAAATTCCGCACATTCCTCGAAATGACCGACAGTGGTGGGAACAAGGAAGCCGATACAGGCGGGCGTCAGGCGCGTCAGCAAGACATCCGGCGCCCGGTACCAGGGCCCAATGCGAGAGCCACCCCCCCGATGAAGGGCAACCAGCAGGTGACCATCGAGTCAGAACGCTCCGGCATCGCCATGTCGTGGCGCCTGGGCGGCGTTGACATGGCCGACCGTTCGGCGTGCGCCACCACCCGCAGAGTTGATGACAGCGCCGCACAGGTGAACGCCTGCCATCGTAAGCAGGTAGGCGCCGAACCACCGGGTGCAGGTGTGCGTGTCCTTGCCATCGCGCCGACAAGTCGCCCCGAGGCCGCCTGCAGCGGTCCAGGCACGACGGGTGATGTGTCATGGGAACGGACGACAACAGGTGATTTTGTCAGCCCGGGCAACCGTGTCACGTCACCCCTGTCTGAATGTCCGGATGGAACTGTTTGCATGCGCCCTCAACTCGGGGATGCGCCACGCAACGGAGGCAGGACTTTTCCCTTGTCCGGTTTCGTCCGACGAGGGGGCGTTCCGGGCAGATCTGGAGGTCCATTCGGGACCGGATTTCGTTGTCGATATGCCGGTTTCGACCTCGAGAAGGTGCCACCCACTTCAGGAACGGTCACTGACGCGGTTGTCCACTGCCGATCGCGACAACAGAATGGTTCTGGCAACGGAGGTGGCCCGGAGGAACTCGCCACTCTATCCTGACAGGAGGAGAGGACTGTCTTGGGACAAGTCGAAGTGGCAAGCGCCGGGGAACGTATCCCCGAAGGAGACGCTCTCGACCGGGGTGTGATCCCGGTGATCGGCGGCGTGCTGCAACTCGGGTCCAGAGTAGCGCCTGTCACAGGGCCTTTCACACAACTCACCGACTCGGACGGTCTTGGTGGCAGAAGCGGGCTTGCCATTCGTCGGACATCTCCAACCGGTCAGGCATTGAGTGTCGGCCGGTCACATCTGCGGGATGTCACGTCTGCTTGCAGCATGGAGGAGGCTTCGTGAACCGTCTGGAGCGAATTCCGCCGGGCGAAGCGCGCGGGGTCACTGTCGAAGCAGGTGACATCGTGCGAATCGTCAACACGGAGGGCCATCAGGTCGTCGACACCTGGGCCTCCTGCACGGCGGACCCCTTCGAGTTTCTTTCAATGGAGCACAGCAGGTCCGCGACATACCGGATCCTGTTCAGACCCGGTGACACGCTGGTGAGCGTCCGGTTCCGGCCCATGCTGACGATCCTGGCCGATACCTCTCCGGGGATTCACGATACGCTCCATGCGGCATGCAGCGCAGAAAGCAACCGGTTCTTCGGCATGGCAGCGATCCGTCCCAACTGCGAGGAAAACCTGAAGGAGGTCATGGCGGAGCGCGGGGTTCGCCTCGGACCAATTCCCTGCCCCTGGAACCTGTTCGAGCATGCCATTGTCAAGTCCGATGGTTCACTGATGGACGAGCCGGCTTCTGCGGCGGCCGGCGACTACGTCGAGTTACGCGCGGAGACGGCTCTCGTTCTCGTCTGTTCTGCCTGCCCTTCGACCGTGAACGACATCAGCCTCGGAACACCTCGGGGAGCCTCCATCGAACTCATCGGCCAGGGCTGATCCAGTTGCTGTCAGGTTGACGGGTCAGGGGTCGGAACCAGGGCCGATTGCAGCGGTGACGCGATCGGGGATCACCTCCGAGAGGACCATTGACGCCCTGAACTCCAATCGTCACGAGACGACGCAGGATGCCCCGGCGGTCTTCCTTGTGATCCGGTGGCGGAAGCGCGATATCCTGCCACATATCAGACGAGTGGAGGCCGGCATGGGCGGCAGAGTGGAAGGCAAGCGCGCCATAGTCACCGGCGCATCAAGAGGGATTGGCCGGGCGATCGCGGAAAGCCTTGTCCGGGAGGGGGCGCGGGTCGTCGCCACGGCGCGTCGACCACCAGCGACCGGGAACGGTGATTCCGTGATCTGGGTCGCGGGCGATGTCTCCTGCGCAGAGCACGTCTCAAACGTCGTGAAGACTGCAAGGGACCGCCTCGGCGGGGTCGACGTCCTCGTCAACAACGCGGCCATGCAGATCGAGAAGACCATCACCGAAACCAGCGAAGACGAGTGGAACACCATCTTGCGGGTGAATGTCGGCAGCGTATTCCTGTTCTGCCGGGAGTCCATTCCCGTCATGACGCGCCAGGGTGGCGGCGCCATCATCAACGTTGGCAGTTACGACGGATTCGTGGCGGACCCGGGTCTCGCCGCCTACTGCGCCACCAAGGGAGCCGTTCATGCACTGTCGCGCGCCATTGCCGTCGACCATGGCGCGGACGGCATCCGCTGCAACGTCATATGCCCGGGCTGGATCCGCACCGACATGATGGACGCGTATCTCGCGAGCGTGCCTGATCCCGAGGAAGCAGCCCGCTCGCTCGACGCCAATCAGCCCGTTGGACGCATAGGTCAACCCCGTGATATCGCCGCCCTTGCCCTGTTCCTCGCCAGTGACGAAGCCGCCTTCACCACCGGTCAGCTCTTCGTGTGCGATGGCGGACTCACTGCCCGGGCTCCCCAGCCTTGAACAAGGAGCCGGCAAACGGACCGACGAACCGCTCTGGGAACCGGACCTGTCCATGGTGCTGCATCGACTATCAACGGTCGAGGAAGGCTCTCGTCGGTCTCTGCTGGCACCACCGCCCGCGGATCGCGTGGCGGGCGTGCCTGCTGAATCCGGCGGTGCCGGCCGGCGGCATGGAACACAGTGCCTGGCTGACACGTGCCTGCGGCAACACCCGGCTGGCCGAAACGACGCTTGACCGCATCACGCGGCACGGCCCTGCGGATGCAATCCCTTCGCCTTCAGCGCCACTTCGCAGACACCCTCACCCCCTGAGAGCGCAGACCCTCATCCTGGGAGTCCATGACAGTGGCCGACAGATGAATGTGATCAACGGCATATCAGGGAATCACATTGTCCATGGCCGGAAGCCCCGGTTTCAATGGCGTCGATGCCCTGATCTCGATTGACAGCACCTCCCTGACAAGGCGCCTTCTCCATGATGCCAGGAAGGGGCGCGACGGGCATCGGGAATGTTCCCTTCCCTGTCTTCAACCGTCGCCTTGCTGTTGGCGGCGCCCGGTCAGCCGAGGTGCTGCACCGTCTCGTGACCACGAAGGGCGATGGCGGAAAGATCCGAGGCCAGGATCTCGGCACCGTCGAGGCGATCCCTCACCCGTTCCCACGAACCTGTCACGACCAGCGTCTGGTCGGGGCGCATCCTTGCTTGTCCGTTCTGCTCGGTGATCCAATCGATCAGGCGTTCCGGTTCGGCGAATGTCTGCTGATGAAAGGCCACCACGGCCCCGAGCGGTCCGGCATCGAGCCGGGCAATTCCGGCGCGTCGACAGTCGCCCTTGATGGCGATGATCCGCAGAAGATTGTCGGCCTCTTCGGGAAGCTCGCCAAAACGATCGACCAGTTCCTCTCTGAGGTCATCGATCCCGGCACGATCCTCGAGCGCGGCAATACGCCTGTAGAGCACGAGTCTCACGTCAAGGTCTCGAACCCACGTGTCCGGTATCAGGACAGCCGAGCCGACACTGACTTCAGGTGACCAGGAATGCCGCGATGCCCGCGACCGTCCTTCCTGTTCCGCACGGACCTTCTCGACGGCTTCCTCGACCATCTGCTGATAGAGTTCCACCCCGACTTCGCGGATGTGACCTGACTGCTCCCGGCCAAGAAGATTGCCGGCGCCGCGAATCTCGAGGTCGCGGCTTGCCAGGGAGAACCCTGCGCCGAGCGAATCCATCTGAGAAAGAGCCTTGAGGCGCCGCATCGCGTCCCTGCCGGGTTTCATGCCGGGCGGCAGGGTGATGTAGGCATAGGCGCGCACCCTGGAGCGGCCGATGCGTCCGCGCAACTGGTAGAGCTGCCCCAGGCCGAAGCGATCGCAACGGTGAATGATCATCGTGTTGGCATTGGGAATGTCGAGGCCGGACTGGATGATCGTGGTGGAGACCAGGATGTCGATCCGGCCTTCGTAGAAGGCCGTCATGATGCTCTCGAGATTGTCCGGATCCAGTTTGCCGTGCGCAGCGGCGATCCGCGCTTCCGGGACCAGCTTCTGCAGATCCTTGCGCATGCGTCCGAGGTCCGCCACCCTGGGACACACGACATAGATCTGGCCGCCCCGCATGCGCTCGCGCCTGATCGCCTCGCGAATGGTGACCGAATCGTAGGTGCCGACAAACGTCCTGATGGCGAGCCGATCGACGGGCGGCGTGACGATGAGACTGAGATCACGCACCCCGCTCAGCGCCATCTGCAGGGTCCGTGGTATCGGTGTCGCGGTCAGGGTCAGGACATGGACATTGGCCTTGATCTGCTTGAGTCTCTCCTTGTGGGTCACACCGAATTGCTGTTCCTCGTCAATCACGAGAAGACCCAGGTTGGCGAAGGACATGGAGCGGGACAGCAGGGCGTGGGTGCCGATCACGATATCGACGGTCCCGGCCGCAACTCCCTTCCTTGTCCTCGATGCGTCACCGGAAGTCACGAGACGGGACAGCAGGGCAATGTTGACGGGCAGGTGCCGGAACCGTTCGACAAAGGTCTCGTGGTGCTGCCGGGCGAGCAGCGTCGTCGGAGCCACCACCGCCACCTGGTATCCTTCAAGAACGGCGGCGAGCGCGGCGCGCAGGGCCACCTCGGTCTTGCCGAAACCGACGTCGCCACACACCAGCCTGTCCATGGCGCGGCCCGAGGCCATGTCATCGAACACCTCGTCAATGGCCTTCGCCTGATCCTCGGTCTCCTGGAAGCAAAAGCGTGAGCAGAATTCGGTGTAGGCCCCTTCTTCGACGCGAATGACGGGTCCCGGCTGCAAGAGCCTCTCGGAGGCCGTCTTGAGGAGGTCTCCCGCCATCTCCTCGATGCGGTTGGCAAGACGCGCCTGACGTGCCTGCCAGGCGGCGCTGCCAAGACGGTCCAGCTGGACACGCACATCGTGCGAACCGTAGCGGGACAGGGTTTCGATGTTCTCGACCGGCACGAGCAGGGCGTCGTCACCCGCATAGTGAATGCGCAGGCAGTCATGAGGCGCACCGCCGAGCGTGACAGTGTGAAGGCCCTCGAACACACCGATACCGTGGTCGATGTGAACGACATGGTCGCCCTCGGCGAGCTGCGACACCTCCAGAAGAAACCGCTCGGCATCACGCTTCGTGCGCCGCCGGCGCGGTGTCATGATTCGGTCGCCGATAATGTCCTGCTCGGCAACAATACTGAGATCCCCTGTCACGAATCCATGCTCGAGCGGCAGAACGACGACGGGAACGCATGTGTCCGGCACCTGAGGCCAGTCGTCCTCCCCTGCCTTCGCCACTTCCTTGACGCCGTGACTCTCCAGCATGGTCGCAAGATTGCCCTGACTCGCTTCTCCCAGCGCCGCAACAATCACCCGGCGGCCCTTTTCCTGCTCGTCTGCAATGTGACGGGCAACGGAATCGAAGAGTTGCATGCGAACGTTCATGCGCTCGAGGCGGAAGTCCCGAGATCGCAGTCCTCCGGCATCAACCGCCTCTTCGGAGGCCGCATCAGGGGTCTCGGCCAGCAGTCTGACGGCCGTGCGCTTCCCCGCCATCGTCGCCCAGTCATCGATCGAGAGGTAGAGACCCTCGGGAGGTGGGGCGTGATAGGCGACACCGTCATCCGCATCCCCGGACGCGCGGTGCTCGTAATGGTCCTCGACGGTGTCGAGGTGGACGCGCAACGCGTTCTCGACATCTCCGGTGAAGACCAGGATCCAGTCCTCGCCGAGATAGTCCGGAAAGGCGCCGAGGGTCGGGTAGAAGAGGCTGAGCCAGTGTTCCATTCCCGGTGTGCGCACACCCTCGACAGCTGATTCATAGATGGGATCAGCAAGAGCGTTCATGCCGAAGAGTTCGCGCCAGTGATCCCGGAACAGCCTGATCGAGGCAGGGTCGAGCGCCACCTCGCTCGCCGGGTCGATTGAGAGACTCTCCAGGAGTCCCGTCGAACGCTGGGTCAGCGGATCAAAGGCACGGATGCCGGTGACCTCGTCTCCGAAAAAATCGAGACGAGCGGGTTCTGCCAGGGCGGGCGGAAAGACATCGAGAATATCACCCCGCGCCGCACAGTCTCCCTGCTCCATGACCACGCTTGTCCTAGAGTAACCCATGGCGAGAAGATCGCGAAAGAGCGCGGCCGGATCCGTCTTGTCACCCTTGTGCAGGAGCTTGCGCCGGCCATGCCACGACGTAGGCGGCGGGACCCGTTGCAGCATCGCCCGTGCCGTGGTGAGCACGACAAGACCACCGGAGCCCGGGGGTCGTTCGCACAGGTCTCCCATGAGGGCGAGGCGCACTCCCGCCACGGCGGGATGCGGCGACACCCTGTCATAGGGAAGACAGTCCCAGGCCGGAAAGAGCCGTGTGCAATCGCCGATTCCAAGAAACGAGAGGGCGCCTGCCAGCCGCCGCGCCCGCTCCTCATCGTGAAGAACCATCAGGATATCGCGTGCCGGATGGCGCTGAAGCAGTCCTGCGAGCAGAACGGCGTCCACCCCTTCCGGTACGCCCGATACCGTGTTCAGAACACCAGATCTCAGTGAATCAATGACATGGGCCGGTAATGTATCAATGTGCATGAAATAATTGAATCCGCTTTACAAGTTCTCCAAACTCCCCTGCGGCAGCCTCGTCACCGTTCATGATCCACGCTTGAATGAGGGGATCCGGGCACCTGAGAAACGCGGCGAACTCTTCAAGCTCGTCCTCGTTCATCGCTTCAAGCGCATGTTCGGCATATCTCCCGAGCAACAGGTCAAGCTCACGGGAACCGCGACGCGATGCCCGGTAGCGAAGCCGTTGCAGGTGTGCGTTGTCGTCTTCTGTCATGCGCCGCGCCAGCACAGGGAAGGCTCCATCTAAAGCGTGATCCAGGCGATGTCACGGACACTCCAGTGCCGGTGTATGCTCGTCGCCCATGAGACCGGCGATTCTCTTCCCCCTGTTTGAACCGGTGACGGCGCTTCCGCGAGTCGGCAACAGGACCGCCTCGCTGATTTCTGGCCTGGCCGGCCCCAGAATCGTGGATCTCCTCTGGCACCTGCCAACCTCCATCATCAATCGCCGGCAAGTTCCTGATCTCGAGGGGGCCGCTCCGGGGACCCTGGTCAGTGTTCACGTGACTGTGGAAAGCCACAGGCGCCCGGGAACGCCGCGTCATCCCTGGCGAATCGTGACGACAGACGATACCGGCCGGAAACTCGATCTCGTCTACTTCCGTGCCAGCGAGTCGTGGCTCACGAAACTTCTCCCCATCGGTTCGAGGAAACTCGTAAGCGGCCGGATTGAACAATTCGCCGACCGCCTGAAGATGGTCCACCCCGACCACGTTGCGGAGCCGGGTGGCAGCGACTGCCTGGCACACCTGGAACCGGTCTATTCCCTTGTGGGGGGTCTCGGCGCGCCAACCATGCGACGACTCATCGCGCTGGCACTGGAACGCACCCCGGAACTGCCCGAGTGGCAGGACCGGGCATGGCTGAAGCAGAACGGCTGGCCATCGTGGTCCGACGCGATCAGGCGCATTCACCGGCCCCGGGACCTGGATGAACTCTCTGGAGACCCCGAGGCGCGTGATCGCCTCGCCTTCGACGAACTCCTTGGCAACCAGCTCGCTCTGGCTCTGGTGAAAGCCGGACGGCGGTCAACGTCTGGCCGCTCGCTCAGAGGCGACGGCAGCCTGCGCACACGAGTTGAGCGTTCGCTTCCCTTCCGCATGACGCAGGCACAGAACGGCGCGGTCCGCGACATCATTCTCGACATGGAGGCCCCCTTTCCCATGCTGCGTCTCCTGCAGGGTGACGTGGGAAGCGGCAAGACACTGGTGGCCGTGCAGGCCATGCTGGCGGCGGTGGAGGCCGGTCATCAGGCTGCGTTGCTGGCGCCCACGGAAATCCTCGCCCGACAGCACTATCGCACCATCGTCGATCTCACATGCGGCACCGGCATCGACATTGTTCTCGTGACCGGACGTGACCGGAGAGCGAAGCGCGACGCCGGTCTTCGGGGAATCGCCAACGGAATGTCGCATCTGGCTGTCGGAACCCATGCCCTGTTGTCCGGAGGCACCGAATTCCATGACCTGGCGCTCATCGTCGTCGATGAACAGCATCGTTTCGGCGTGCACCAGCGCATTGCCCTGGCAGCCAAGGGACACGCTGTCGACACGCTTGTGATGACCGCCACGCCCATACCACGAACCCTGCAGATGACGGGTTACGGCGGTCTCGACGTGACTCGTCTTGACGAACGCCTGCCTGGACGCCAGGACATCACCACGCGCGCCATGCCGACCGCACGCCTCGACGAAGTGGTGACAGCCCTCGGCCGCGCCATCGGACGTGGCGACCGGGCTTACTGGATCTGCCCTGCCATCGAGCAGAACGAAGCGCACGACATGGTCGCTGCCGAAGACCGGTTTCGCCATCTCAAGCGGGTCTTCGGAGAACGGGTCGGTCTCATACACGGACGCATGAGCACCGCTGACAAGGACGATGTGCTTGCGGGATTCGCCAATGGCGCCATTGCCGTCCTCGTGGCGACGACGGCGGTCGAGGTTGGTCTCGACGTGGCACAGGCCACCATCATGGTCATCGAACATGCCGAGCGTTTCGGTCTCGCCCAGTTGCACCAGCTCCGCGGCCGGGTCGGGCGCGGCAGCACCCCGTCATCGTGCCTGCTGCTCTACGTTCCTCCCCTCAACGACACGGCACGCAGGCGTCTCGAGATCCTCAGGCACAGCAATGACGGTTTCGAGATCGCCGAAGAGGATCTGCGCCTGAGAGGAGGGGGAGAACTGCTCGGCGCAAGGCAAAGCGGTCTGCCGAGATTCCGTCTCGCAGACCAAAGCGCCGCAACGCGCCTTCTCCAGGCTGCCCACGACGACGCCAGGCTCATTCTTGCCCGCGATCCCGGCCTCGAGGGCGAACGAGGTCGTGCCCTTTCCGTCCTCCTCCATCTCTTCGAGCGGCAGGAGGCCGTCAGGTTCCTCGCATCCGGTTGATGCTCACCAACCGCGAGGCCCCGACAGTCAAGGCCTCTCCCTCACGCTGACCCATCAGCGGCGGCACACGATGGGCTTCGTCGCGTTCCTTCAGGTGGCGACATGCCGGAAGCGCGATAGGAACGGCGGCTTGTTGCGACGGTGGATCACCCCGCTATCCAAGACTGTGCAGGGCCGGCATGCACAGGAACACGTGGGCACGGACGGAATCCGGCGAGGAGACGCAGACCGGGCGGATCCGGAGGTGGCTCCTGGCGTTCCGGAACGCGCGCTGCACGCCTGCGAGCATCTCCGCACAGCCTCCGACCTTGGCGTCGATTCCCGCCAGTTCGAGGCTTGCCGCCATATCCTGCGACAAGATCCCAAGGCAGCGCCTGGGGCCATGAGGGCACCGCGCTACGTCCGCGACAAGCCCGCCAGGAACCCGCGCTGCGCGCGCGGCCATCGAGCGCGAACTCGCCTTCTTCCGCAAGCGCATGCGATACCGCAACCTCGGAGACCGAAGCACCGCCATCGGCTCGGGTGTTGTCGCCGAAGCCACCAAAAAACGCTCGTCACACAGAGAATGAAGCGATCCGGCATGCGATGGCGCATCGCCGGTGGACAGTTCTCCCTCACCGTCCACGCTCTCATCAAGATCCGAACGCTTCCGCCGCGCTTGGGCAAACCTCGTGTGCGGTGTCGGTATCACCACCAGGGAGAACAGCTGCCTCCGCCATGCGCGCCGCATTGAACGGTGCAGACGAGCCCGACATGACCATGCCGGACTCATGCCACTCGCCGGTCTGGACAACGCCTGCACCTTGCCGAAGGCGGACATCAAGCAGTCAAGGAGACTGCTTTCGCAGATCATCAGTATCTGGATCGCGACAGCAACCTCCTTGCCCTCAACGCGGAAACAGGTCTGCAACCGGTCCAGATCCAGACGTCTTTCGGATGCCCTGTGCCGCCTTGCGACTCCGCGCCATCCTTGAGATTTGAGCCAAAGGGGGCACGATCATCTCCCAGAGCAGCTCACTCTTGCGAGGTCTCTCTTGGCCGCGGAGTTGCGAAGCGCGACGGGTGTACGTGCACGTGCCATGAATCACCTATCCCCCCATCTGGGCAACGCGCCGCGCCATCCATTCCACGTAGGCCGTGCGCGTCATTCCGCGCCGTCTCGCCTCGTCGTCGATGAAGGCTGCGACACCCTCGTCGAGGGACAGATTGGCGCGGACGCTGCGGCCCGAAGGTTGAATCAGTGGAACGGAGACGAGTGTACACCCATGCGGGGTGTCCACACTCTCAATGGCGGTCGGGACGGCAACCCTTTCTCCGTGCCTTTCCGCTTCGATCACGCAGTCGCGCAGTGCTTCCTCGGCGTTGACGAGCGCGTCATCGAGTGTCTTTCCCATGGCAACGATACCCGGCAGGTCCGGGAACGTGACGCCGTAAGCTCCAGTCTCTCCGTCAATCAGTGCGGGATATCGAGTCATGACTGCTTCCTCCTAGTCCGTCCAGCCGGCCTTTGCGGCAATGGAGCGGGCGACCATTGGGCTGAAGGTCCGGTGGCGGGGCAACGTGATGGTGCCGCTTCTGCGAGTGTGTCGGTAGATGTCGTGATTGGAGCCGTGACGGGTCAGCTGCCAGCCTTCCCTTTCCAGCCTGCGCTTGATCTTGCTTCGGTTGGTTTCCATCGCGCCACTCGAAAGATGCGCATATATATGCACACATTGAGAGACGCCATCAAGCGGTTCGGACAACAAGTTGCTCATCTGCCGGAGGCCTGAGCTTCTCCATGTCGCAACCGCACGACCGGCTCCAGCCCTGCAGGCGAAACCCGGCCCCCTCCCGGGCCTCAGCCTGCATCCTGCCGGCCTTCCCGGCCCATCAGACGCTCGGCAAGCCGCCGCGCGCCCCTGATCAGGCGCAGCCTGAACAGACAGTCCAGGCCCGTCGTCGCCCTTGATCCGTACCATGCCGCCATCACCGTTTCCCCCGGATCAGAGCGTCCGGACGGAAACTCACCCGGTCATGCAAACTCGACTGTCGCACTGGAAATCGAAAATGCATACCCGAGCAGGATAACCGACATGACGGCAAGCCTTGTCCGCTTGCCTGCGGTCGCCCACCCCCTCTCGCCTGCTGCTTCCTCGTCGAATCACGCGCGGACGGTTCCCGAACCAGGACGACCCCCATGACCTGCGCTTGGCAGGGACCTGCCATGGGCGCCATGTGATCGTGTTCCCTGGAATGCGACCCGATCAACGGGTGTTGGCGGCCACCATCTCGGGCGTCACCACGCCACCGGAAATCACCAGCTTGATGCCCTGTTCGACCGACATGTCGAGAAAGACGACGTCCTTCCTGGGCAGGAACAGCAGGTAGCCCGATGTCGGATTGGGCGTTGTCGGCAGGAAGATGTTGACCACATCGTCGCCGATGGCGTCCCGTACCTCCCCTTTCGCAGACCCCGTGGCGAATCCGATGGCCCAGCATCCCTTGCGTGGCCACGAGATCAGCACGACGTCGCGAAAGGCCCTGGAATCGTGCGAAAAGACGGTCTCGAATATCTGCTTGAACACCGAATAGACCGAACGAACCACCGGCATGCGTTCGAGCAGCCGTTCTCCCATGCTGACCACGGTGCGGCCGATCAGTCCGGTGGCCAGCCAGCCGGTGAAGGTGATGGCGACCACGAAGATGACCACCCCGATGCCAGGCACGGCAAAGGGCAGGTAGTTCTCCGGATTCCAGGTTTCGCCCAGCAGCGGCAGCACATTCTCGTCGATGAAGCCGACGATGAACGTGACGAGATAGACCGTCAGGGCCAGGGGCGCCACGACGATGATGCCGGTGATGAAGTAGGCTCGCAGTCGCGCCCATATCCTGCGTCTGGGGTGGTCGGGCGGATGTGGTTGCGCGTCGGTCATGTGCTGCATCTCCTCGCCGGTCACGACTCAATCCATGCGGGCCGGACCAGACGTTCACCGGAGATGCGTCGCATCTCCCTGCTCCCGACAAGCCAGACATCGAAACCCGTCGGAAACAATCCGGAAAACGCCCTTTCGTGAACATCGAGCCCGCCCGCATAGGCGCCAAACGCCGGCAGGATGACCCGTCTTTCGTCGCCGGCGAAACAGCGGCGTCGAATTCTCGTCCCCTTCGGGGCAATGACGGCCGAAGGATGGAGGTGACCCGAGACCTCGCCTGCCACCATGGCGCACGACGGTTCGTGGCGGAATGTCAGACCACCCTTCCTGAAGGTCTCCATGGCGCGCCCGGAGAGCATTGCGGGCGGCGCCGGGTCGTGGTTGCCGGCAATCCAGATCCAGTCACGCCCACATGCCAGATCCTCCAGCGTCGCAAGAGAGACCTGGTCCAGTCCGCCGACAGCCTCGCGATCGTGAAAGCTGTCGCCGAGACAGACGACGCACTCCGGTTCAAGTCGGGCGATGGCTTCCGCCAGGCGCTGGATGGTAGCGTTCGTGTCATGCGGTGGCAGCAATGATCCGTGACGGGCGAAGGCCTTCCCCTTGCCCAGATGAAGATCGGCGACAGCAAGCAGGCTCGCGTCAGCCCAGTGGAGGACTCCGGCCGGGTCCGGCTGCAGCATCGCACCGTTGACGATCATGAATCATCTCCGAATGCGTCGATGAGATCGTCTAGGGCGGATGAGGCCACCATCTGGCGTCCGACCTCCAGCATGACCGGGAGGGCAAGAGGCGAGACCGCATCAAGATCACGCTGGACAATGCGTCCCTTGACCCTCGCCAGCATGTCCTCAAGGCGGTGGGTTTCAAGAAGCGTCTCCATGGCTTCCCTTCGTGCCGCCTCGAGGAGGACATGATCGGGCTCGTGGCGACGCAGCACATCATAGATGAGGTCGGTGGAGAACGTGACCTGGCGCCCGGTCTTGCGATGGCCGGGGTGCTGGCGCTCGATGAGGCCGGCTACCGTCGCCACTTTCCGGAAGGAGCGTTTCAGGAGGCTGGACTCGGAGAGCCAGTCGTCGAGATCCTCCAGCAGGAGCGACTCATCGACGAGGGTCGCGACATCCCCGACATGGCGGAGGCTCCAGATGGCAAGGGCATAGTCATTGGCGACGAACCCCAGAGGACCGACGCCCATTCGTTCCATGCGCCTTGTCATCAGCATGCCCAGTGTCTGATGAGCCGGGCGCCCTTCGAATGGATAGGCAACGATAAACTCCTTGCCCGCGCGGGGGAAGGCCTCGATGAGGAGATCATCGACACCGGGCAGGGTCGAACATTCCGCCTGAGCACCCAGCCACTCCCTCACGTCGTCAGGGAGGACGGCGCGCCGAGCCGGCTCCGCCAGGATCCTTCTGAGAAATCCGGCCACGTTGGTGGTGGGAGGAAAGGAGCCGCCGCCGTAGACCGGTACGCGCGGCTCGCCACCGCGCGCCCTCGTGACGATCGCGTCGGTCTCCCTGATGCCGACAAGCGCCCACACCTCCCCGGCAAAGGCGAAGGTCTCGCCGGGAGATAGACCGAGCACGAAGTGCTCCTCGACCTCGCCGATCTCCTTGCCGTTCTTCATCCGCACCTTCAGCCTGGCTTCCTCGACGATGGTGCCGGCGTTCATGCGGAAGCGCCGTGCCGTCTCCTCGTTGGCGATGCGCAGCATTCCATTGTCACATGCCAGAAGGCGCCGGAAGCGTTCATAGGCAACGAGGGCATAACTGCCCGTGGCGACATAGTCGACGATGCGATCGAACTGGCCGCGTTCGAGGTTCGCATAAGGGGGAGCCTTGATCACGTCACAGTAGAGGGTGTCGGGATCGAAGGGCCCGCTGGCAGCGGTTGCAAGGACATGCTGGGCAAGCACATCAAGGCCGCCCCGCTCTCGCGGGGCACCGTCCAGAATGCCCTCTCCCATGGCATCGAGAACCGCCTGGCACTCCAGGAGTTCGAAGCGGTTGGCCGGTACCAGCAACGCCCGGGACGGTTCTTCCAGGCGGTGACGGGCCCGACCAATGCGCTGGAGCATGCGCACCACACCCTTTGGGGCGCCGATCTGGACGACAAGGTCGACTGCCCCCCAGTCCACGCCGAGATCGAGTGTCGAGGTCGCCACCACGGCCCGCAGGGACCCTTCGGCCATCGCCGACTCGACTCTCAGCCTTTGCTCGCGGGCGAGGGAGCCGTGGTGCAAGGCGATGCCCAGGTTGTCGTCATTGATTTCCCAGAGATCCTGGAACATCCGTTCGGCCTGACTGCGCGTGTTGACGAAGACAAGCGCGGTTCCGACGTCACGGATCGCACGATAGACGTCCGGAACGGCATGCCGTGCGGTATGGCCGGCAAGCGGGGTGCGGTTCCCGGTCATCACGATGGCGATGTCCGGCGGCGCCCCACCATCGGCCCTGATGACCGAGACACCGGCGCCTTCATCGAGATAGTTCCCGAGCCTCGCCGGTTCGGCCACGGTGGCGGAAAGACCGATACGGCGATGGCCCGGAGAGAGCGCTGAAAGACGCGTCAAGGCGAGCGCCAGCTGGTCGCCCCGCTTTGTTCCGGCCAGCTCGTGGATTTCATCAACAATGACGACCCGGAGATGACCGAAAATGCTGCCCGCTTCCGGCCAGGAAGCCAGCAGGGCAACGGATTCGGGTGTAGTGAGCAGGATGTCGGGCGGATCGATGCGCTGGCGGCGGCGGCGTGCCTGCGGTGTATCGCCGGTACGGGTCTCGATTCTCGCGGCGATGCCGGTTTCGTCGATGAAGGCGTCGAGGTTGCGTGCCATGTCGACACAAAGTGCCTTGAGCGGCGCCACGTAGAGCGTGTGAAGTCCGTGACCCTCGCAGGAAGCAAGTTCGACCAGGGAATACAGGAATCCTGCGATGGTCTTGCCGCCGCCGGTTGGCGCGATGACGAGGCATGAGTGACCCCGTGTCACCGCGTCAAGGGTGTCCAGTTGATGACGGCGAGGTTGCCAGCCGCGGGCCATGAACCACCGGTCGATGGCTCCCGGCAAGGATGTCGAAGGCAACCCGCCTGGTTCTGAGCCGGGTGCCATCACCTGGAGATCATGCAGCCCCTTCATGCGGCGAGCACCACGGGCAGAACCTATTCGATGCCGAGAATGGTCCCGAAGTCCCCGGGCCTGATGGCGCCGGGGTAGAGATCGCCGTTGATGATGAACGCCGGTGTTCCGT
Organism: Alphaproteobacteria bacterium; assembly: GCA_964291265.2. GTDB lineage: Bacteria > Pseudomonadota > Alphaproteobacteria > SP197 > SP197 > SP197. The sequence continues at coordinate 3,166,939 of OZ219747.1, read as the reverse complement.
TGATGCCAATGGCTCTGGCGAGCTGATGGGTCCGTTCGAGATAGTCTTCGATGGCAGGGTCGTTCATGTCGGTGCTCAGGCGTTCGATGTCGAGGCCCACCGATTGCGCCAACGCCATGAGACCGGCGTCGCTGTGGTCCACCTCCTCCTCCATGAGGGCCTCATGGTAGGCCTCGTAGAGGCCCTGCTCACGGGCCGCCAGGGCCGCCTTGGCGGCACGAACGGAACCTTCTCCCAGAATCGGAAACTCCTTGTAGATCACCTTGACGCCCGGAACCGTGTCCCTGACAGCGAAGAGACCAGGTGCACTCATACGGCAATAGCCGCACTGGTAGTCGAAGAACTCGACGATCACGATCTCACCCTCCGGATCACCTCCCCAGGGTGTCTCGGGGTCGCGATGAATGTCGTCGTCAAAGCGGGCGATGGCCTGCCTCGCCGCATCCGCTTCGCGTTCCTCGCGCAGACTCTCCCACGCTTCCAGGGCCCGGATGACGACCTCCGGATTGCGGACGAGGTAGTCATCGATGATCGCCTCGATCTCGGTCCTGGTCATCGACTGATCTTCCGCCATCACGGGCGTCAACGTGAACAGGAGAGCAGCTGCAACAACAATGTTCTGCATGGCGACGTCACGTTCCTTCCTGCACGGTGTCGGTCGAGCCGTCATCACCGCGCATGCATGGCGACAAGATCCTTGAGACTAGATGAATCGACGAAGCCGACAATCATCTGGTCCCCGATGACAATGGTCGGCACGTCCTCTATGCCCAGTTCCAATGCGAGTTCGCGGTTGGCGGCAAGAGCGTCGGCGATGGTCTGAGAACCGGCGTCGGCGGACAGTCGGCCGGAATCGAGTCCAAGAGCCTCGCCGAGTCCGGCAAGACCGGCGTCATCCAGCGGAACCGCGGCATACATGAGGGCCCGGTGGTAGGAAGGCCACGCTCCCTGAAGTCCGGCGGCAAGGGCATGGCGCGCCGCCCTCACCGACTGCCCGGCTTCGCCGGGAAGATCGATGACGGCCACCCGGGTCCGCGGGTTGGCCTCCAGGAAATCGTCGATGGCCGGAGCCAGGCGACGGCAGTGGCTGCAGAGATAGTCGGAAAAAACGAAGAGAACGGTCGCGCCATCGGGGTCGCCGAGCCGATTGACCTGCGGCAGACCCTCCACCATGGCGACCACGTCGCCGGTCACCGTGGTGTTGACCTTGTGCGTGTCCCCGATGAGTCCGGTTTCACGCAGGGCAAAGGCTACGACAAGCACCCCGACGACAAGGAGGAGAGTCCTCGCCGAGGGTCGGCCGCGTCGCTCCTGCGAGAAGGCCCTGTTGACGGCTTCGCCGATCCGTTTGCTTCTTTCGTCGCTCTTCAATGAACCCGTCCTCATTGGAACTCAAGCAATAACGCAAGTCGGTCAACGACCGCCGGCGCGCCAAGCAGAACGTCGTGTCCCCGCCCACGACCCGTGTGGCGCACGAGAACGGTGCCGCCAGCCTCCTCGATGAGGATGCGGGATGCGGCGAAGTCCCACAAGGAAAGATCGGGATCGACGACGGCATCGACGGCGCCGCGTGCCGCCGCGACATGGGCAAAGACGTCACCGAAGATGCGCAGGTCGCCAACCGCATCCGCAAGGGCCCCGACAAGGTGCTCGACGCCACTCGTCCGGAACTGCCCGAGGAGGCCCGCGGCCACCGTTGACCGGGAGAGTTCCGTGGTGGCGGAAACATGGATGCGCTCACCGTTCCGCCAGGCGCCACCCCCCTGCCAGGCCCAGAAGGTCTCATCCGTGCCCGGGAGCCTGATGGCGCCCGCCATCACACGTTCGGTCTCGACATGCTGCAGCGCCACCAGAGTGCCCCAGACGGGAATGTCGCGGGAGAAGGCCATGGTGCCGTCAATGGGATCGACGATCCAGCGCCACATGGAGCCCTCCCCCGTCTCGCCCTCCTCCTCCCCGAGAACGGCTGCTCCGGCCGGATAGGCGTCTGCCTGAAGTGCCTGGCGCACCAGGCGTTCAGCCATGGTATCGGCCGACGTCTGCGGACTGCCGTCGTTCTTGAACGACGTTCTGAAGGAACCTGACCGTGCAATCCCGAGAAGACGCGACGATGGCGCCTCGGCCGCGCGGCGCGCGACGGCGGCGGCTTGCGCCAGATCGATCGTTGTCGCCGTCACGAGTCGAGGACCAGGGCCGGCCCCGACAATCGTTCCGCTACGGCATCGCCCGTGACGAGATCACGCACGATTCCCTGGACCTCCGGCACCGGGACATCGCGCATGCCGGAAGACGGAAGCAGCAGCGCCCGGGCCGGGCCGTCGAGGTTCATGATCGTGATCGACGGTCTCTCGGTGAGCGAATTCACCCGGCACCCGATCCCCAGCATGCGGTGGAGGTTGCGCACGATGTGCGCGCCTGCTTGCGGATTGTAGAGACGATCAACCAGTCCGTCGCAGAAATGGTACCCGCGATCGATGCCGGTGAAGTTGTCGAGCACCACCGCGACATCGTCGAAGCACATGGCCGCCGTGACGGACTCGGCCACGCGATTCGCATCAATTCCGGAGTCTTCCTCGCGCACCTGCGGCGTGCGTCGGATGAACCGGACATGGGCGACGGCCCTGACACCCAGACCCGCGACGCTTGCTCGCGCGGCTTCGATGGCCTTCGCCGGTGAGTCAGTCCTGTCAATGCCGAACACCACGCCGTCGAGTATGTGACGGGCGCCATCGAGGCCGAGGAGACTCTCCACGACACCCCGTTCGTCGGCCCCGATGCCGTGGCTGGAGCTGAACATTCCGCTTTCCGCGCGAAAGGCGTTGAAGAGAACGGGCACATCGCCGCTGATCGCGGCGATTCCGGGAAGCAGTTCGGGCAGGGCAAGGAGCGGAGCAATGACCTCCCAGCCGGCGAGATGGTGGCCGTGTTCCACAAGCGCCTCGCGCGTGCCCGCGACGGGCAGGCCAAACGAGAAGGCGGTGAAGCGGTGGCCGAGCGCAGCGAGTTCCGCCAGGCGCAGACCGCTGTCGGGATCGGCAAGATCGTCGAGAGGCACCCGCAACTGACCCACTCCCATCTCCCACAGGGCGAGGAGGGGATAATCGTTGCGGGCGGGCTTGCGCCTGAAACTGTCGAGCCCCCAGGGCGTGGGGATGTGAGAGCTCTCGCACCATGGATGGCGCAGGTCGAGGCCAATGCCCCGCTGACCCGGACCAAGGCCATGGACGGGAGTCGCTGCAGGTGCACCGCCCGCTTCGCGCGTTCGGCCGAAGGTGCGGATGACGTGCAGGAGATGACCGGTTTCGTGCACGTCGACGACGCCGTAACCAAGCTTCGCGGTGTCATGACGGCCCTGCTTGTCAGCGGGCGCCACGCGAAAGAGCTCGTGGTAGTCGTGGCGCAGAAAGCTCGTTGACGGCAGGACATACATGCTTGTCCCGTCATGGCGGTTGAAGAAGAAGTTGTGCACGTGACCGGCAAACTGCGCCTCCACCCCATGACGTGCGAACAGGCCGAGCAACCATGATCGCCCCGGTTCGTCGGTAGCGTCGTAGTGGTCGGTTTCGCCGGCATGGGAGAGGAAAGGCGGATAGTGGGAGAAGACGAAGATGCGCCGGCCGCTGCTGTCGGCCAGCAGCGATTCGAGCCACCTCCTCTGCCGATGCTCCGCCGCAAGGCCCGAGTTCACGATCATCCCGTTCATCATCACGAACAGGCAGTCCTCGTGTTCGAAGGCATGGTACTGGGACTGAAAGTGCCGTTCGTACTCGGCAATCATGTCATCGTTGACCGTCAGTCGTGCATCCTGGTCTGCCAGGAGGTCCGCGGGAAAGGCCTTTTCGCCGATGTCATGGTTGCCGGGAACGAGATGCAGCGGACATTCGAGTGTCTCGAAGACCCGATGGAACCTGTCGGCCGATTCCTGGTAGGCCGGCGTGCCGGGTCCAGGGTGCGTGATGTCCCCCAGGTGAACCACGAAATCAGGAGCCCGGCGATTGATCTCCCCGACCACATGGCGGCAGCGCTCGACATTGAGCAGGACCGTGTCGGCATCGTATCCGCCGATGGCCTCGGCCTCATCCTCGGTGACATGGGAATCGGCGATGACCGCAAAGGTGAAGAGCCGCCTTCCTTGCGTACATGGTTCATGCATGGCTCGGCCCTTCCTGGTGGACACTTGACGACAACCTCTGCCAACCGTGAACCGGACGGGGCCGGAAACCGGGTACGGCTGTCTTCCGCACCGTCATCCGTCCGCACCCGGGAAACTCCCGAGTTCCCGCCTTTCACGCATCATGTGACGGGCAATCACGAGTTTCTGTATCTCGGATGTCCCCTCGTACAGCCTGTAGAGGCGAACATCCCGGTAGAGCCGGGCCACCGCCGTCTCGTTGACGTAGCCGGCGCCGCCATGAATCTGCACGGCCCGGTCCGCCACCCGTCCCACCATCTCGCTGGCGAGGTACTTCGCCTGGGAGGCGAGCCTTGTGATGGGCTCGCCGGCCGTTGCCCGGCGCGCCACATCGCGCACGAAGGCCCAGGCGGAATCGTGTTCGGTTCGGCTGTCTGCCAGCATCGCCTGAACCAGCTGGTAGTCGCCGATGGGCCTGCCGAACTGGCGGCGGTCCAGTGCGTGATCAAGGGCCTCGTCAATGATCCTGTCGGCCAGTCCGCAACAGGTTGCAGCGAGGTGGAGGCGACCGCGGTCGAGAACCTGCATGGCGATCATGAAACCCCTGCCCTCGACGCCTCCGATCAGCGCCTCGGCGGGAACGTGGCAGTCTTCGAAGATGACGTCGCACACGTGCGCTCCCTTCTGGCCCATCTTGTCGTAGGGAAGACCGAGACGGATACCGTCACCGGAGGCATCGACAATGAAGGCGGAGATCCCGTCAGTACCGGTCTTCCGCGGACCGGTGCGGGCCATCACGGTGAAGACATCGGCCACCGGCGCGTTGGTGATGAACCGCTTGACACCGTTGAGCACGTAGCCATTCTCCTGTCGCTCGGCCCGGGTCTTCAGTGATGCGGCATCGGAGCCAGCTTCGGGTTCGGTGAGTGCGAAGGACGCGACAACCTCGCCTCGCGCCATGCGTGGCAACCAGGTCATCTTCTGCTGTTCGGTTCCGCCGATGACGAGGCCCTGGGAGCCTATGGTCACGTTGGTGCCGAAAACGGAACGGAAGGCCGGCGCCGCGTGGGTGACGGTCCACGCCACCTCGACCTCTTCCGCAGTCGTCAGACCCATCCCTTCGTATCGTTCGGGGATTGTCAGGCCGAAGAGGCCGAGATCCCTCATGCCGGTCACGATGTCGTCCGGAATACGGTCTTCGGCATCCACCATGGCTTCCGCCGGAATCAGGCGTTCGTGGACAAACCGTGACAGGGTGTCGAGGAGTTGGTCGAGAGTTTGCTGGCCGAGCGCCATGTCGGACCCCCTGGGAGACGCCACGAGCCTACCCTCGTGATCGAACATTCGCCAATCCCGAACGCGGCGAATCCTTGACCACGGCGGCGTGATTCCGGCAAGGAATGCGCATGACGGCACGTGAGCAGACAATGGACACACCGACAGGGATTCCCGATGGATTTGTCGCGGTGGAACCGGATGATCCCTTCGAGGGCGTCATCGGAGTGTGCTGGTACAACGACATGGGCGACGGCCGCATCGAGGTCGGTGTCCTGGCCGACGAACGCCATGCCAACGAGTACGGTTGGGTTCACGGAGGAGTCATGATGACCATGGCCGATGCTGCGCTGTGCATGAACTCGCGCTGGCACGATCCGGCTGAAGGTGCCATCACGGTGAGCGCCACCAGCAACTTCGTGGCGGGGGCCAAGGCCGGCGACTTCCTCGAGACACGCACCAGGGTGGTGCGGCGCACCCGGCAATTCAGCTTCGTGGTCTGCGAGGTCGTCGTCGGCGACAGGCCCTGCCTCACGTCGAGCGGCGTGATCAAGCGCCTGCTTCCATGAAACCGCGGAACACGGGCGCTTCCGCCATCGACCTGGAGAAACAACTCCATGCCGGGCCCTGGACAGCATGATGACGCGTGGTCCGTCGTCGGCGAGGGCATGAGCGCGTGCCGGGCCGGCCGGTGCCACACCTGGTACCGTCATCTCAAGTTCGCCGCCAAGAACCCAAAAGCGGTGGCATGCGGTCCGCGACATCGACTTCGACAACGCGGCCGTTGACGTTCGGCATCGCTCGCATCTCCGCCCTCCCGGTTCTTCGAATGGTCTGCAGCACGAGCCTGACATTCACATTCCGCGACTATTCCCTCGGTGTACTCGCGCCATGTCCGAAGTTCGAAACGTTCCGGTCCAGGCGTGGCATCCTCGGAGCAACCGGCATCCATTGCGCTCCGTCCATGCCACGCTTGACGCATGACCTGGGCTACAAACACACTGTCCCGGGTGGGGCGAGAGAGGCGAGCGCGCTTCCGGTCCGCCGCCGCCCGGCCTGGAACGCACGGTACATCGTCAGGAGACCGACATGGGCCGATACGATACCTCGATCGCGCGATACCGGGAGGCATGCGCGGTGCTGGCCGGAGGTGTGTCGAGCAACTTCCGCTATCACCCCATCCCCGTTCCACTCGCCATCGAACGCGGCGAAGGACCCCATCTGTGGGATGCCGACGGCAACCACTACATCGACTTTGTCAGCGGCAACGGTCCGGCATTTCTCGGCCACAGTCCCGGACCGGTGCTTGACGCGGTGCGCGCCTCCCTGGAGACCGGACAGGCCTTCACCACTGTCCATGGCGACGAGATTGCCCTGGCGCAGCGCATCAGGAGGATCGTTCCCTGTGCCGAACTGGTGCGATTCGACACCTCCGGAACACAGGTGATCCAGATTGCCATGCGCCTTGCCCGCCACCACACCGGCCGTACCAGGGTGGTGAAGTTCGAGGGCCACTACCACGGATGGGCGGACAACATCCTTGCCAGCGTGGCTCCCGAGCTCAACCGTGCCGGACCCCGCGAGCATCCGCAGGTGCTCGCCCAGAGCAGCGGCCAGCCCGACAACATCCGTGACAATCTCATCGTTCAACCCTTCAACGACATCGCCGTACTCGAGGACACCCTGTCACGCCACGGCACGGAAACTGCCGCCATCGTGGTGGAGCCAGTGGCCTGCAACTGCGGTGTCATCGAACCCGCACCCGGCTATCTCGAGGCACTGCGGCGCCTGTGCGACCGGCATGGGATCGTGCTCATCTTTGACGAGGTCATCACCGGTTTCCGGGTCGCCCTGGGAGGCGCCCAGCAGCGGTACGGAGTGACCCCCGATGTCGCCGTCTTTGCCAAGGCCATGGCCAGCGGCTTCCCCCTTGCCGCAGTAGCCGGACACGGCGCCATCATGGAAGGAGTGACCAGGGGCGCGGTTCACGGCGGCACCTACAACGGCGTCACCTCAAGCATCGCCGCCGGCATTGCCACCCTCGACATGCTTGCCGCCGATGGAGCCGCGATCTACGACAAGGTGGAACGGGACGGCCAACGGCTCATGGCCGGGCTTGCCGAATGCGGCCAAAGACGAGGTGTTCCGCTTCACGTTCAGGGACTTGGTTCCATCTTCTCGACCGTCTTCAGCGACACCCCGCCCCTGGCCGACTATCGCGACTACAAGGCGACCGACACGCCCATGCGCGAGTCCTTCATCCAGAGGCTTCAGGACCGAGGGGTGCGCGTGACGCTTCGCGGAACCTGGTTCGTTCCGGCCGTGTTGAGCGATGACGACATCGCGATGACCCTCGATGCTGCCGATGCAGCCCTTGCCGACCTGCAGACGCGGCCCCCGGCGCCGGGCGTTTACAAGTCCGGTGAATCCGGTCAGGCTTGAACAGGGAACGCCAGCCGGGGATCGATCCTGATGAGTGGCCTGTTGCTCAACGACATATCCAAGAAATTCGGGTCCGTCACAGCCGTCACCGACATCAATCTCGAGATACCGGATGGCCGGTTCGTCTCCTTCCTCGGTCCCTCCGGCTGCGGCAAGACAACCCTGCTGCGCCTGATCGCCGGTCTCGAAACGGCGACGACGGGACGCATCATGCTCGACAACGAGGATCTGACCGACCGGCCAACCCACAACAGGAACATCGGCATGGTGTTCCAGTCCCTGGCGCTGTTCCCTCATCTTTCCGTGGGCGAGAACATCACCTACTCGCAGAGAATCAGAGGCATCGACAAGGCGACGCGAAAGCGGCGCGCCGAAGAACTCCTCGAACTGGTGCGTCTGCCGGGAGTCGCCGAACGCAACATCGCGCAGCTCTCCGGTGGCCAGAGACAACGCGTGGCCATTGCCCGGGCCCTCAACCTGGAGCCGAAACTCTTCCTCCTTGATGAACCGTTGTCGGCGCTTGATGCCAAGCTGCGCGAGGACATGCAGGTCGAATTGCGCATGCTGCAGGAACGCCTGGCGATCACGACCATCGTGGTGACCCATGACCAGCGTGAAGCCATGACCATGTCGGACGAAGTGGTGGTCATGTCGACGGCGCGCATTCAGCAGATGGGACCGCCTCTGCAGATCTACCGCAACCCGGCTTCCGCCTTCGTTGCCGAGTTCATCGGCACCAGCAATCTCATCAAGGCACGCCTGGACAGCGGCTCGACCTGTGTCATCGCCGGGCGCCCATGCCAGACCAGCGGTGTCCCGGACCAGCTTGGTGCGGGATCCAGCGTCATTGTCTCGGTCCGTCCGGAGGACGTTCACGTGTATCCGGAAAGCCGTGACGGCGCCAATCAGCTCGAGGGTGTGGTCACCTTCGTGCGTGACGTGGGCGCCAGCGTCGAAACCTTCGTCGAATGCGACGGCCTGCAGATCATCGCCATGGCGACGCCGAAGGAAAGACCGGACGTTCACAAGGGCCAAAGGGTCAAGGTCGAGTTGCCGGCTGAAAGTTGCGTGGTCCTCAAGGCATGAGTGATGCCGCTGTCGGACCTGCCTGGAGGGAGCAGTTCCTGCTGCCGCTGAAACGCTTTCCAATCGGTCTCTACCCGACGTTCATGATGGGCGTCTTCTTCCTCGTTCCCTTCATCATCATGCTCGTGGTGAGTTTCTATGCACGGACGGAATCGACCTACGAGCCGGGCTTCGAGTTCACGCACTATGCCCGCTTCTTTTCACCGCTCTTCACCACGCACCTTCTCGTCTCGGTGCAGTTCTCCGTTCTCGCCAGCATTCTCTCGGTCGCGGCAGCAGTCCCCTTCACCTACTTCATCAGTCGCTTCCGGAGGCGCCCTCAGGTCGTTGCGCTGGTCTTCCTGCTGTGCGTCCTGACGCTCTCCGAGGTCATCGTCGCCTACGCCCTGTCGGTCGTGATGAGCCGGTCGAGCGGTCTGCCGAGTCTTGTGGAGTGGTTCGGCATCATCGACAGGGCGCGCTCCTGGTATCCCGGATATCTGGCCAATCTCTTCGGTCTGAGTTTCTTCAACATTCCCTTTGCCGTTCTCATCCTGTTTCCCTCCTGCACCAGGCTCGACCGGGAACTGACCGAAGCGGCGCAGACCATGGGAGCATCGCCGTTCAGGAGTTTCACGACGATCGTGCTGCCTCTCCTCGAGCGGACGATCATGGCAGCCCTCGTGCTGCTTTTCGTGTTCACCATGGGGGCCTTTGTCACCCCGTCCTGGCTCGGCCGCCCCGAGGACACGATGATGGCCCAGCTGATCGCCAATCAGGCGCTCAATCGCGGGAACATTCCGTTCGCAGCGGCGCTCTCCATGTTCTTCATGGTCGTGACGATCATTCTCAGCCTGATCACGGTCAGACTGCGCCGTGGTGACCGGGTGATACGGACATGAGCCTGGTGCGCTTGAGCAAGGCGGCCTTCATCATTGTCATGTTCGGCATGCTTGCCGCTCCCCTGCTCATCGTTGCCGGGGTATCGCTCAACTCCAAGAAGCTCATGTTCTTTCCGCCCAAGGGGCTCTCCCTGCAGTGGTACCCGGCGATATTCGAAACCAACAAGTGGCTGGAGGCCCTGACCACAAGCGTGATCATCGCCGTTTCCGCGGGCGTCATCGCCATTTCGATCGCCTTGCCGATCGCCTATTTCCTGTGGCGCCACAGGGTGCTCTACGCTAAGGCCCTTTTCCTCGCGGGGATCGTTCCCTTCGCTCTGCCGCCCGTGATCACGGCGCTTGGCATGCTGATCTTCTGGGTAGAGGTGGGGCATGTCGGGCAGATCTGGAACATCATGATCGGCCACGGCGTCTTCCTGGTGACCCTGCCTCTGGTGATGATCTCCCTTGGCCTGGAATCCATCGATGACGAGATACTCGAGGCGGCGCGCACGATGGGAGCGGATTCGCGACGCGTCTTCACAACCATCATCCTTCCCATGGTGCTGCCCTACATGGTGGCGGGATACGCCTTCGTCGTCGTGCTGTCGATGAACGAGTACATCATCTCGTTCTTCCTCGGACAACACGCCACCATCACCCTGCCGGTGCAGCTTCTTGCCAGCCTGAGGTCCGGCTACTCGCCGATCATCGCTGCCGTTTCCGTGATGTTCATCCTGTTCGCCGTCGTCGTCTTCAGCCTCGTCGCCCGATTCGGCGATCTTCCGAAACTGCTCGGTGCGTGGACACCAAGGGAGTAGGAACCTTGTACACTCTCTATGGCGGCAACCTGACCCGGGCGCTGGCGGTTCAGATGGTGCTGGAAGAATCCTCGCTCGCCTATGAACTGCGCAATGTCGACATCGCGGCCCGGGAACACCGCAGCGAAGCGTTTCGCGCCATCAATCCTGCCGGTTACGTGCCAGCCCTGATCACTCCGGAGGGAACCGTGTTGCACGAAGCCGCCGCCATCTGCCTGTGGCTGGCGGACAGGCACGCAATCGAGGAAATGGCGCCCCTGCCGACAGACCCGTTGCGCGGCCTCTTCCTTTCCAAGCTCTTCTATTTCACCAACGATATCCAGCCGGCACTCAAGCATTGCTACTATCCCCGTCGCTGGGCGCTGAGGGACGAGGACGCCCAGGCCTTTCGCGAGCACTCACAGGCGATGGCGGCGGAACGCTGGCAGGTCCTCGAGGACTGGCTGGAAGCGCATGGACCCTACCATCTCGGCGACCGGCTCAGTCTGCTGGATCTCCATCTCGGCGTCTGGGCCTGTTACGGCTTCGACAGGACCCTCGACATCCTCGACACCATGCCGGCGACGCGACGCCTCTTCGACCTGGTTCACGCCCGCCCGATCAGCGGGCCCTTGCTGGACAACCTGATCGCGACCCTCGACAGCCACCGGGACGACCCCTGACCCGAAATGCCCATGCCGGGGCGAAGAACCCCCGGCTCATCCCCAGTTGGCGCGAAAGGCCCTGAGGAAGTTGCCGCCGAGGAGCCCGGCGATGTCGGTCTCGTCCCAGCCACATCGGAGAAGGCGGTCGGTGATTCGCTGCAGGTCACCGTGGCTGCGGCAGTCGGCAAGGTAGCGGTCCTCGATACGGTTGCTGAAGGCCTCGGCATAGGCCCTGATGGCAGCCGGATAGTTCTCCAGGGTGAAGGCGGTGATGTGGTTCACCGCATTGCTGTCGGCCACTGCCGGCAGGTCGGTCCCGATGCCGACGTGGTCGATCCCGACGAGGGCCACGACATGATCGAGATGGCGCAGGAAGTCATCCAGCGACGGGTGACGCCGGTTGTCGCCGTCCCAGCACATCGGTCCATAGATGCTGATGCCGATGACACCACCCGATTCCGCGATCGCCCGAATGGCGTCGTCGGACTTGTTCCGCAGGGCCGGCGTGACCGAGCGGGCGTTTGCGTGAGTGGCGAGGACAGGCCTTGTCGACGCCGTGGCCGCCTCGACGGACGTCTTCTGGCCGACATGGGAAAGATCGATCGCCATGCCAAGGGAGTTCATCGTCGCGATGACATCGCGGCCCTTGGTCGTCAGACCCCGATCCTCCGGTTCGAGACACCCGTCACCCAGGAGAGTGCGGCGATTGTAGGTGAGCTGGGCCACGCGCAGACCTAGTTCGTGGAGCATCACCAGGCGCTCGAGCCTGCCGCCGACGGGACGGAGATTCTGCCAGCCCATGATGAGGCCGGTGGTGTCGTCCGCGTGGCAGGCCTCGATGTCCGCTGCCCTCTTCACCAGGCGCCAGCCCGAATCGGGTTTCGCGAGTACGGCAAGCCAGCGCGCCATGCCGTCCATGGCCTCCTCGAAATCAGCCTCGAAATGGCCCACCGTCATGTTGACCGCCGTCACCCCGGCGCGGCGCAGCACACCCGGATCGCCGTCGCCGTGGAAGTTGAGACCATCGATGATGAGGGAACGTTCGTGGAGGGTCGTCATGGCGCTTCCTGTTTCACGAAGTGGGGCATGACGTCTCGGGCGAATCTCTCCATGGAAGACATGACATCCCCGTGACTGGCGCCGAAGGACATGTTGCAGAGGAGATCCATGATGTCGAGGTCGCCGTAGTCGCCCAGCTTGTCGACGACTTCCGCAACCGTTCCGATCGGCAGCGCATCGGCCATGTCATCCATCGTCTCGGCGATATCCAGCGGCACGATCCTCCCGTTCGACACCGTGCCGGGAGTGCTGAAGACGTTGCAGAACCTGCGGTGGTTGTCGTAGGCCATGGCGATCTTCTCCCGCCTGTCAGCCTCGTTGGCGGCAACGTAGACCATGCGCAGCATGGAAAACCGCGCATCTCTGCAGGCCGCACCACCGTCACGGCGGGCATCGCTGAAGGCGCCGGCCTGCATCCGCACCGTCTCCTGACCACCCCTCAGCGGTGTCGTCTGCACGTGATAACCGCGGCGGACCGAGTGGTAGATCGCCTCGTAACCCAGTGCGGCGATCCACATTGGAATGGGTTTCTGGACCGGATGAGGCGTGATGGCGAGGGGCTCGAAGTCGTACCACCGGCTTTTCCAGCCGATTTCCCGGCCCGACAGCAGTGCCTCTAGGAGGGCCAGGGCATCGTCGAAACGTTCCCTGCTCTCTTCCGGCGGCACGTTGAACCTGTCGAACTCGTAGGCAAAGGCGCCGCGGCCGACACCGAGCTCCAGCCTGCCCTCCATCAGGCAGTCGGCCTGGCAGATCTCCCCGGCAAGCCGGCGCATGTCGTGGACAGGGAGGACGAGGACGGACGTGATGATGCGGATCGCGCGCGTCCGGCTGGCGACCTTGACGGCCGTCAACAGCGGCTGGGGATGGGTGAGATAGTTGATGAAGTGGTGCTCGGGAATGCACAGGGTATCGAAACCAAGCGCCTCGGCGAGCATGCCTTCCTCGACGGCGTCCTCATAGAGACGGTGCGCCGGGTAGGAAAGATCGGGCCAGTAGCACGGAAGATAGAAGCTGAATCGCATGACACGGCAAAGGTGGCGAACCAGCGCCCGGCGTCAACCCGTCATGACGGTTCTTTCACCATGGCGCCGATTCACGATAGAGTGCCGTTCCATGCGGTCCCATGTCGAGCACGAGGCCGCTCAACAAGCGGCCGACCGCCGCTCAAGGGAGAAGTACAATGACCCCACTCATGGATGTTGACGAGTTCCGTTCACGCCTGGCCAACCACGATATCTCGCGCCGCGACATCAACCGGCTTCTCGCATCGGCCGGTGTGGCCACCGTTGCCATGCCACTCGTCGCAAGTCACGCCCAGGAAGAAGAGCAAGCCGAGACCCTCGACATCGACGATGAACTGACCGTCTTCACCTGGGCTGGCTACGATGTTCCGGAACTTCATGCGAGCTACACCGACAAGCATGGCATGGCCCCGACCTTCACGCTGTGGGGCGAGGAAGAGGAAGGGTTCCAGAAGATGCGCGCCGGCTTTCAGCCTGACATCGCAGCGCCCTGCACCTACAGCCTGCAGCGCTGGTGGGATGCCGGACTGCTCAAGCCCCTGGACACCTCCCGTCTCGAACACTGGGACAACGTGTTTCCAGCCCTGCAGACCGTGACCGGTGCGGTCATCGAGGAAAGCCTGGTGTTTCTCCCCGTCGACTGGGGCAACAGTTCGGTCCTGTTCCGTCCGGACCTGGCGCCGGAGTACGCCGGACCGGAGAACCATTCCTGGAAGATCCTGTTCGACGAGAAGTATGCCGGGCGCCTGGGAATCTACGATTCCGTCGACGGTGTCTTCGGCGTGGTCGGCGCCGTCATCGGCGCGGAGAATCCCTTCGACATGACCGACGAGGAACTCGAGGAGGCGGCCGAGTGGATGCGCAGGCAGCGCGAAGTCCTGCGCTGGTACTGGACCGACATCACGGCTGTCGAACAGGGCCTCGCAACGGGCGAACTCGTCGCCTCCTATGCCTGGAACAGTTCTGTCGTCGAACTCAAGAAGCAGGGTGTCGAGATCGAGTACATGAACCCCAAGGAGGGCATCTACACCTGGGTGTGCGGCAATGTGCACATCGCCACGGGCCAGGGGTCCGACGACAAGGCCTACGATTTTCTCAACGCCATGTCTTCGCCCGAAGCCGGTGCATACATCATCAACAATCACGGGTACGGCCACTGCAACCAGAAATCCTTCGATCTGGTGGACCAGACCACACTCGACGATCTCGGACTCTCCGATCCGGTGGCCTTCATGAAGGACAGCCGCTTCTTCGACGAGATCCGGCCGGAAGTCCGCGAGAAGTACATCGCGCTCTTCGACGAAATCAAGGCCGGTTTCTGATCCTGACCGTGATGCATCAGCGGGCCTTGCCAAGCCCGCTGACGCATGCGCTGTGAACGATGCCGCAGAAGGACCCTCCGGACCGGCAGAGCGTGGGGCGCATTCTCTCCCATCGGGCCGGCGCGACGCCGGATGCGCCCTTCATTCTGTCGGACCAGCGGACCCTCACCTATGGTGAGGCCGACCGTGACTCCAACAGGCTTGCCGCCGGAACGACGGCGCTTGGCATCGAGGCCGGAGAGGCCGTCCTGGTGGCGATGCCGAACGTCGTCGAGTTCATCCTGGTGTGGCTTGGCCTGGGCAAGACCGGAGCCGTTCAGGTCCCCGTCAACACCGCCTTGCGTGGCACTCTTCTCACTCACGTCATCAATGATTCGGCCGCCCGCACGATGATCATGGCGGCCGGTTTCCTCGACCGCCTTGGTGAGGTAGCCGGCGATCTCCGGTTCCTCGAACGCCTCATCGTCTTCGATCCCGCAAATGAGCAGGCCACGCTGCCGCTCGCGCTGTCTCACCTCGACAGGATCGATTTCCCTCGACTTCTCGAAGCGGATGCTGCACCGCCCGGCGACCTTCCGCGCCATCACGACCTCAAGGCGGTGATGTACACATCGGGCACCACGGGGGCCTCCAAGGGCGTCATGATTTCCCATCGCCAGGCCTACGGCTACGCCCACGGGAACCTCGAACTCATGGAGCTCGTGCCGGGCGATGTCCATTACGCACCACTGCCGCTCTTCCATATCGCCGGCCAGTGGGCCATGTGCTACTCGTCGATGATCGCCGGCTCGGCGGCCGTGGTGACGGAACGGTTCAGCGTCGAACGCTTCTGGACCGACGCCAGGAGGTTCGGAGCCACGGTCACGTTCTTTCTCGGGGCCATGGCGAACTTCCTCGCGCGCCAGCCCCGGCAGCCCGATGACAGTGACGTTTCCATCGAACGCGCACTCGTTGTTCCGATGTTTCCGGATGCGGGGGATTTTGCGCGGCGGTTCGGCATGAAGATCAAGACCACCTACGGGTCAACCGAGGTGTCCGCGCCACTCCGCATGGACTGGAACGATCCCGACTGGCAGACCTGCGGCAGGCTGGCTGACGAACTCTTCGAGGCGCGGATTGTCGATGCCGACGACGAGGAGGTGCAGGACGGCACCGTCGGCGAGTTCGTCATTCGCGGCAGGGAGCCTTGGTTGCTCATGTCGGGCTACTGGCGGCACCCGGAGTGGACGGAGAAGGCCTGGTCCAACCTGTGGCTCCACTCGGGCGACGCCATGATGAGAAAACCGGACGGCCGCTACTACTTTGTCGATCGCATGAGTGATTCCATCCGCCGGCGCGGCGAGAACATCTCCTCCCTCGAAGTGGAGAACGAGATCAACCTTCACCCGGATGTCCTTGAATGCGCCGTCTTTCCCGTGCCGAGTGAACATACCGAGGATGAGGTCATGGCAACGGTGGTCCTCCAGCCCGGACACACCCTCGACCCGGAAGCCCTCATCCGTTTCCTCGAACCGAGGATGGCCGGTTTCATGGTGCCGCGCTATATCGATATCGTGAAGACCCTGCCCAAGACTCCCACCGGAAAGATCAGGAAGGTGGGCCTGCGCCAGACCGGCGTCACGCCACTGACCTTCGACCGCGAGAAGGAAGGCGTCATTCTGAAGCGATGAGACTGGCCGGCTCGGTACCAACGGTGCATGATGCCCACTGCACCGTGTAGTGGCGGCGCTCCGGCCGTCACCAACCAGAATCTTGCAGCTCAGTGATGACACTCTCCCCTGACGACATTGCCCGCTACCACCGGGATGGCCATCTCCTGGTGCCGGGGTTCTTCTCGGATGCAGAACTGGCCCCGCTTCGCCAGGCGATGGATGACGACCCCGGTGTCGGCGGGCGCCTTGCAACCATTCACGATGGCAGCGAGAGGACTCAGCACGACTACCTGGGCTGGGTGCGCCACGGAGATGACTGGCTCGGCACGGCAACACGTCTCGCCCGCATCGTGGACGGCGCCGAAGCCCTGATCGGCGAGGCCGTCTATCACTACCATTCGAAGATCGTCCAGAAACCCGCCGGACGCAGCGGCCGGGTTGTCTGGCACCAGGACTTCGGCGGCTGGTACCAGGACGGGTGCCTCAAGCCGGACATGCTGACCTGCATCGTGGCATTGACCAGGGCGACGGAAGAGAGCGGATGCCTCCACATGCTGAGAGGTTCACACCACATGGGAAGGGTCGATCGCATCCGAGACGGTCACGCCTACTCCAACATCCACCCGCTTCGCGCCAAGGCCATGCTGGAACGTTACGAGGACGTGGCCATCGAACTCGAACCCGGTGACGGCCTCTTCTTTCACTGCAATACCGTGCACGCCTCGGGCGACAACCGGGCGTCCTGGAATCGCGTTCTCCTGGAGTTTTCCTACAACGCGATGAGCAACGTTCCGGTATTTCCGAACCAGGAACACCATGCATTCAAGCCTCTCGAGACGGCACCTGATCATTCACTTGAAAGGGGCGCCTACGACGGTGTCTTCTCCTCGACCCCGCTCATCGATCTCGGAAACCCCGACGACGAGGGCTACACGATCTTCGTGCGCGACAGCTTCCCCGATCTCAGTTGAAGACACCCGGACTCCTTGCCGAGCTGGGACACGCTTCGGCGTGCGGCCAGGCCCTGTCTCGTCCGTTACAGTGAGCTGTCGTCGCCGTCGGAACCCATGACGTGGCCAACGAGGTAGTCGGTGACATCCTCGAAACAGACCTGCAATTCGGTCTGCAGGCGGATGTATTCCGGCCACACCAGCCTGTCGAAGGCACGTTCGCGCGTCCGCACCATGATCGTTGTCTGCCGCTGTCGCTTGTACCGGTAGGTCCGGACCCCGTGTGCGCGGCAGACAGCGACGAAGAGCCTGACCGACCACGTATCGGGCAGGGAGAACTTCAGTTCGACTTCCGGGTCAGGGTCGCGTGCCGAACCGCCGAGCCTTCCCTGCAGCCGATTCATGGCCTCCCGGGCAGCAGCGCGCTCCGCAGGACTGCCGGCGCGCCGGAACAGGGCCTCCACCTTGGCGAGTTTCGCCCTGAGTTTGTTGTCATCGAACATCGGGAAAATCCTGTCCGCGTCACGCAACCATGACGCCAGAGCCTGGCACCGGTCTTATGGCGCCTTCAGCGTAGAGATCACTGCCACCTGACGACAGTTCCTCATAGCCCATGACAATGTCGTAGGGATCCTGGAAATCCTGGACCCAGCCGAGGAATGGCCGATGGATGTTGAAGCCGAGCAGACGCGCCAACCGCTCGGGCATCTCCCTCACCTCATCCGGCGTCACGGAGAGATACCAGTTCTGCTCCTGGCGCAACCAGCCGAGGCAGAAGCCCGTGAACATGCCGATACGCCAGACATCGGGCGTGAGATTGCGTCCTCCACCGTGATAGACGCCTCCGACAAAGACACAGAACGACCCCTTGCTCATGATCGCGGCACAGGTCTCGTGGTCACGCGGCACCCTTTCATCGTCCCACCTGTGGCTCCCGGGGATGATTCGCGTGGCGCCGCACTCTTCCCGGAAATCCGAGAGGGCCCAGAAGACCGTGGATGTCGCGTTGCGTTCACTGGGGTGGGAAAGGGGATAAAGCAGATCGTCGCGATGCAGCGGCTGCGGTGTCTCGTCCGGTCCTATCGCCGTGATCGAGTTCGAGTTGAGCTGGTAGTTCTCGCACCACGGCAACAGCGTCAGGTCCATGATGTCGAGCACGCGCTCGTGGAGAACAAAGTCCTGGACCCGCCGCGACTTTCCGAAGAGCGAATGGAGGCGCTTCGTGTGATAGCCGACGAAGTTGCCGTTGCCACAGGGCTTGCGCCGAAGGTAGGGATCGAGATCCTCCAGAAGGACATCGATCGTCGCGTGTTCGATGGCGTCCCTGACGATGATGCAGCCATCGCGCTCGAGAATGGCGCCGATCGTTTCGCTGGACGTATCGGGATCGACCGTCGTGATGATGGGCGCACTCATCTCATCCCCCTCCCCGCAATCCTGTTCCTTCGGATCCTACAGGATCTCGAAGCGCACTCCATCCCCAGCCCGCACGATTTGCTGTGAAACATCTCTGATCCCTGCGACGCCTCTTGTTGAACAGAGCGAAGACCTGTCGGTCAGGCGCATGCCTGACTGCCGTGTGGCGGTGCTGGCTGACGCCGGTTGACGAACCTTGGACCTTTCCGGCTACCCCGCGTCCATGGCCATCAAGGGTCCGGTTCGTTCAGGCGTCAGGGATGGCCGTGTTCCCCTGTCAAGCCGCGCTCCCGTTGGTTCACCTTGAGGGCATCAACACTCTGCACCAGGCTTCCCCCGGTTATGGGACAGGTGGAGGCGGAAACCAGCGGATGGCAGGGCCGCGAAGCCCCGGAGGCTCGTGCACCAACACGCCGGATCAACGCACTCGTCCAACGGCCACGACGGGCTCACGTTTCATGGCGCGGGGTGAGCAGACACGCCGACGCTCATGACTGCTTGGAACGATTTCCGGTCCTGGCGCATCGATCGCGCGAAACTCTCCCTGACCGCCCTCTTCGTTTCCACTGTACGTACATGAGCCAGAAACCCGCTGTCTGGAGAGGTTGCCATGCCCACGGTGAGCGCCCTTGAGTTCCAGCGCAAGTCCGGCCGCTTTCAGAACGAAGCGCGACGAGAACCGGTGGAGACAACGCGACATGGACGCCGCGAGTCCTTGCCCATGTCTGCGGAGCACCATGACTGGCCGAGGGCTTCGGCACAGCGCAGCCATCGCGCGGATGCCTCGACCGACTTGGTGATCGACGCGGTGGAGCGCGCCGAGATGGAGGTAGGGCACGAGCCGCTCGACGATCTGCTCAAGTCACATCGCAACGCTAGCGCATCCCGTCCGAAGCCGGGCCTTGTCGTCCGCTGCGACGACTTTCGGTCACCACTCGGACAGGATCATGCGATCTGTCAAGAATCCTGTCCTGGTATCGACGTGCCTGTCGGACTCCGGTGTCTCGTGCAGGGTCTGATCGCGTTTGCGGATGGCATGACAATCCATCACCGCAGCGCATCCGGAGCGCCGGTTCAAGCGGTCTGACATCGTGGAACCCGGTCTGGAGAGATCCTGTGCGAGCAGCCGATGGCAGTCACGCAATTGATCGCGTGAAGCGGTTCGGATTAGGGTTCCGGCGATCCGTCACTTCAGAAAGACAACGACCGTGAACACGATCCCTTCCCGCACCTCCTTCAGGTGGGACGATCCCTTCATGCTGGACGAACAGCTCGACGAGGATGAACGCATGATCCGCAATTCGGCACGGCAGTTCTGCGAAGACTACCTAGCGCAGCGGGTGACCAAGGACTTTCGCGAGGAGACGGGGGATCGCGAGATCATCCGCCGCATGGGCGAGATGGGGTTGCTCGGAGCGACCATCGACGGCTATGGCTGCGCCGGCGTCAGCCAGGTCGCCTACGGTCTCATCGCCTTCGAGATCGAGCGGATCGACAGCGCCTACCGTTCGTCGGCATCGGTGCAGTCGAGTCTCGTGATGCACCCCATCCACGCTTATGGAACCGAGGAACAGCGCCAGAGATACCTTCCGTCACTGGCCAGCGGCGCCATGGTGGGGGCATTCGGTCTCACGGAACCCGATCACGGCTCGGATCCCGGCTCCATGACAACCCGGGCCCGCGCGGTGGCCGGCGGATACCGGCTGAGCGGCGCCAAGATGTGGATCTCGAATGCGCCGATCGCCGATGTGATGGTGGTCTGGGCGAAGGATGACGAGGGCGCCATCAGGGGATTCCTTGTCGAGCGCGGCATGGCAGGCCTGTCAACTCCGGGAATCGAGGGAAAGTTCAGCCTGCGTGCCAGTCCGACCGGCGAGATCGTCATGGAGAACGTCTTCTGCCCCGAGGAGAACGCCTTCCCGGAGATTCGCGGTCTGAAGGGACCCTTCGGCTGTCTCAACAATGCCCGCTACGGTATCGCCTGGGGAGCGCTCGGAGCGGCGACCTGCTGCTGGCAGGCGGCTCGCTCCTACACCCTGGAACGCACCCAGTTCGGCCGGCCACTCGCCGCGAACCAGCTCATTCAGAAAAAGCTGGCGGACATGCAGACGGAGATTGCCATCGGACTTCAGGCCTGTCTGAGGGTGGGTCGCCTCAAGGACGAAGGCCGGGCAACACCGGAGATGGTCTCTCTCATCAAGCGCAATTCATGCGGCAAGGCACTCGACATTGCCCGCGCGTCGCGCGACATGCATGGCGGCAATGGCGTCAGCGACCAGTACGGTGTCATTCGCCACATGCTGAACCTCGAAGCCGTCAACACCTACGAAGGCACCCACGACATCCACGCCCTCATTCTCGGCCGCGCACAGACCGGCATCCAGGCCTTCACCGGCTGACATTGCCGATTGGAGCACTCTGGCAACCGAGATCCGAAAGATGACGGGACACAGGGGAATGATCGCCCCTGGATGATCCGCTCTCCGACGCGGGTCCGCGGGACTTGATGGGGAAACTTCGCGTTCGCGACACCAGCCGCCAAGGCGCCACGCACGGATCTCCATGGGCCCTGAAGGGACCGGAGACCTGCCTTGCCTTGTCCGAACGGGATCACAGAACCATCACCGCCGGTACACGGCGACGGCGGAATCACCCCGGCGGCCATGTCTTCTGGCGGCGGAGCGGCCTCGACGGGATAGTGGCAAGGCGGAACGGGTCTTGCCTTGCGGGGAAGGGAATTGCGGCCTATCTCAGGAAACAGGCAGAGCGAGAACGGGACATGGCACAATTCCCCGGCAGCTTTCCCACGACAAGGATGAGGCGCCTGCGACAGGCGCCCTGGCTGCGCTCCATGGTGCGCGAGCACGCAGTGTCGGTTTCCAACCTTGTCTGGCCCGTCTTCATCCGCGAGGGAAGGGATGTGCGTGAACCGATTGACTCGATGCCGGGAATCGAGAGGGTCAGCATCGACGTTCTCGTTGAGGCAGCTCGCGAGGCCCGCGATCTCGGCATACCCTCGATTGCTCTCTTCCCCCACCCCTGCCGGGAGGTGAAGAGCGCCGATGGCCGGGAAGCGGTCAACCCGGACAACCTTGTCTGCCGCACTATCGCCGCCCTGAAGTCCCGTGTCGAAGGTCTCGGCGTCCTCGTCGATGTTGCCCTCGATCCCTACACCACCCACGGCCATGACGGCGTGATGTCGGATGACGAGATTCTCAACGATGAGACCGTCGACATTCTCGTGCGCCAGGCACTCGTCCAGGCAGAGGCCGGATGCGACATCATTGCTCCAAGCGACATGATGGATGGCCGGATCGGCGCCATTCGCAAGGCACTCGATGATGCAGGTCATGCGCATGTTGCCATCATGGCCTACGCCACCAAGTACGCATCGGGATTCTATGGACCGTTTCGCGATGCCATCGGGTCTGCCCCCCGCCTCGGCCATGGCGACAAACGAACCTACCAGATGGATCCCGCCAATTCCGACGAGGCCCTGCGCGAAGTGGCGCTCGATCTCGAGGAGGGCGCCGACATGGTCATGGTCAAGCCGGGCATGCCCTACCTTGATGTCGTGCGCCGCGTGAAGGATGCATTCAGCGTTCCCGTCTTCGCCTATCAGGTGTCCGGCGAGTACGCGATGCTTGAAGGAGCGTGCCGCAACGGCTGGCTCGATCGCGACAGGGTCTGGAAAGAGACCCTTGCCTGTTTCAGACGCGCCGGCTGCAGCGGCATTCTGACCTATCATGCCGTGGAGCTGGCCCGCCGCCTGTGATGGACGAAGGGCCCTGCTTCGTGTGATGGTCAAGGCCCATTCCAGGAGGGTTGTGGTTCATGCCCGACGGGCCGCTCAATGACATCACGGTCATCGACCTGACAAGGGTCCTCGCCGGACCCTACTGCACCATGATGCTGCACGACCTCGGGGCGCGGATCATCAAGGTCGAGCAACCGGACACTGGCGATGATGCCAGGGAAATCGGGCCTTTCCTCGGTCCCCTCTCGGGCTATTTCGCCTCGATCAACCGCGGCAAGGAGAGCATAGCGCTCGATCTCAGGATTGATGGCGATCGTGAGGTGTTCGAGGCCCTGCTCGGTTCGGCCGACGTGCTCATCGAGAATTTCCGCCCTGGCGTGATGGAGCGCCTCGGCTATCCATGGTCAGTTCTGCAGGAACGGCATCCAGGTCTCGTCTATGCGGCGGTGTCCGGTTTTGGCCAGAACGGCCCCTACAGCAGCCGGCCGGCATACGATCTGATTGTCCAGGCCATGGGTGGCGTCATGAGTCTCACCGGACATCCAGGAGGCGAACCGACGCGTGTCGGCACCTCGATCGGTGACATCGCGGCAGCCCTTTTCGCGACAATCGGCATCACGTCAGCTCTCCACCACAGAAGCCGGACCGGCGAGGGCATCATGATCGACGTGGCGATGCTCGATTGCCAGATCGCCATGCTGGAAAACGCAATCGTCCGCCACGCCACCACCGGGGAGATCCCGGGTCCGCTTGGCACCCGCCACCCGTCGATCGTGCCCTTTGATGCATTCAGAACCGGGGACGGCCATATCGTCATCGCAGCCGGCAATGACGATCTCTTCGTCAAGCTCTGTGACGTGCTCGGACTTTCCGGCCTTGCCGCGGACAACCGCTTCTCCACCAATGCCAGGCGGGCAACGCATGCCGACACCCTCCGGGAGGAGCTCGAAGCGGTGCTGACCACCAGACCGGGTGATCATTGGCTCGCCGTGCTGCAGGAAGCCGGGGTTCCCTGCGGTTCCATCAACACAATCGCGGATGTCATGGCTGATCCGCACGTTGCCGCGCGCAACATGATCGTCATGGCCGAGGATGCCCGCGCGGGTTCCATCAGGATGTCAGGCAATCCCATCAAGCTGTCCGCGTTCGAGGATCCCGCACGGCGTGGCAGGGTCCCGGACCTCGACGAGCATCGCGAAGCCATTCTCCGGGAGCTTCGTTCCCGAGACCACGCTTGATGGCGAAACTCCTGCGCCGTGTGACCGGTGTCATCCTCACCCTCATGCTGGTGGTTCCCGCCGCCGGCGCCGGTCTCTATGTCTGGTTCAGGACAACCCTTCCCGACATTGACGGAACGATCGCTGTCGAAGGCATCTCCGGATCCGTCGACATCCTGCGCGATGAATGGGGCATTCCCCACATCCATGCCGGATCGCCCGAGGATGCCTACTTCGGGCTCGGTTTTGCCCATGCACAGGACCGCTTTTTCCAGATGGAGATGCAACGCCGCGGCGCTCAGGGACGGATCGCGGAACTCGTTGGTTCGCTGGCTGTCGACAACGACCGATTCCTGCGCCTGCTCGATCTTTACCGGGCGGCGCGCTCATCCCTCGCCAGCCTGCCTCCGGAGACGCGTGCCGCCCTCGATGCCTACGCGGCCGGCGTGAATGCCTGGCTCGCCACACACACCGGACCCCCGGCGCCGGAACTGGCACTGCTTCTGGCCGCCGAGCCGGAGCCCTGGCATCCCGCCGATTCCCTTTCCTGGCTCAAGGTCATGGGCCTCATGCTCTCGGGAAACTGGCGCGAAGAGGCACTGCATGCAGCGCTGGTGCAACGACTGGGACCGGAGAAGGCCGCGAGCTTCCTCCCCCCGTCCCCCGACAGTGACACCACCATCATCGATACCGTGGAAGGGGTTGATTTCGCGGAGTTCGCCTCGCTCTTCGCCCGCCTCCTTCCCGGCACCAACAACGGCTCCAACAACTGGGCAGTGAGCGGCAGCCATACCGCTTCGGGGTCCCCGCTCGCCGCCAACGATCCCCATCTCGGATTCACCATTCCCTCGGTCTGGTATCTCGCCCACATGGCGGCGCCGGGACTGAACGTCGCCGGCGCCACCCTGCCTGGCATGCCACTCGTTCTCGTCGGCACGAACGGCGCCATCGCCTGGACTCTCTCCAACACCGGACCCGACACCCAGGACCTCTTCGTCGAGCGCCGTGACCCTGACAACCCGGACCGCTACATGACGCCCGCCGGTCCGGTGCCGTTTGCGGTGCGAGACGAGACCATTGCGGTCAGGTTCTCCCGAAACGAGCACGTCACGATGCTCGAAACCCGCCACGGCCCTGTCCTGACGGGAATGGTGAGTTCCCTCGAGGGCGACACCGATGAAGACGAGGTTCTGGCTCTTGCCTGGACCATGCTGCATGACGACGATCAGAGCTTGAATGCGGCGCTCCTCCTTCACACGGCCAGGAACTGGCAGGACTTCAACGACGCCGGGCGCAGCTTCGCCGGTCCGATGCAGAACATCGTCTATGCCGACAGGAACGGATCCATCGGAATGCTGTCTCCGGGGTTCGTGCCCGTGCGCCGCTCCGGCGACGGCCGCCTTCCCGCCGACGGAAGTTCAGGTGAAGCGGACTGGAGCGGACGCATACCCTTCGACGAGCTGCCCCGCGTCATCGATCCCCCGTCCGGCATCATCGCGGCCGCCAACAACCGCCCCGTCGGCAGGGACTATCCCCATGTCCTCGGTCATCGCTGGGAACCCGGATGGCGGGCGCAGCGCATTCACCATGTCCTGAACACCGGCACACCTCACGATCCGGCCAGTTTCTCCCGTCTCCAGCTCGACACCTGGTCGGGACTGGCCTCGGCCCTGGTTCCCCATGCCCTCGCCGGCACACCGCGGACCACCGCCGGACGACTGTTGCAGATTCGCCTGGAGGACTGGGACCACTCCATGGACGCCGGCCTTGTAGCGCCCACGGTCTTTCATGCCTGGTACCGCGCTCTCACGCGGGCGATCTATGCGGACGAGTTGGGGGACCTTTTCGAACGGGCATGGAGAGACCGCCCGCTGTTCGTTCTTGCAACTCTCGGCGATGACCTCCACGGCTGGTGCAACGATACCCTGACCGGCGAAACCCTCACGTGTACCGAGGTCTCCGGCCGTGCTCTCGACGAGGCGGCGGAGAACCTTGTCAGATCGCATGGAAGCGATCCGTCCGGCTGGATCTGGGGCGATGTGCACGCCATGCACCTCAGCCATCCGCTCTTCGGCTTCGTCCCCATTCTCGACGCCCTGACCGGTGTCAGCATCCCGTTGGGCGGTGACGGCTACAGCGTCTCCGCGACGAGCTATCGTCTCGCGTCCGGACACGATCATTTCAACACCTTCCACGGTCCCGGCCTGCGCGCCGTGATCGACCTCGACGATCCCGTGACGGGATACTTCGTCACCATGCCCGGCCAGTCAGGGAATCCCCTTTCGCCCTACTATGACAACCTGGTGGGCCGATGGCAGGCCAACCAGCCGGTGGCCGTCGTTCCGGGCAGCAGGATCACCGATGCAACCCACCACCTCATCCTCGCATCCGCCAGCCTGACAACGCCGTAGAGGACCTCTCCCGTGCAGACAGCCATCGTGAAACGGGGTCAAGCCCCCCTCGTCATCAGCTTCCCCCATGTCGGCACCCGGCTTCCCGCGACCATCGCCGACCGGATGACACCGATCGCCCGACACCTTCCCGACACTGACTGGCATGTCGACAGGCTCTACACCTGTGCCGAAGATCTCGACGCAACGGTCGTGACCGCCACCCATTCCCGATATGTCGTCGATCTCAATCGGGCCGCGGACGATCGTGTTCTCTACCCGGGTCAGGACACTTCCGAACTCGTCCCCCTCACGACCTTTGACCACGAGGAGATCTATCTCCCCGGACAGCGGCCCGATGCCCGGACCGTCGAGGAGCGGGTCGCCCTCTATTGGATGCCCTGGCACGACACGCTCTCTCGTGAGATCGCGAGGCTTCTGGAATGCCACGGGCAGATTGCCCTGCTGGACGGCCACTCCATCCGCTCGCAGGTGCCGCGGCTCTTCCATGGCCGGCTTTCCGACTTCAATGTCGGGACGGCAGACGGTACAGCGGCCCATCCGGGGCTTGTCGAGAGAGTCGTGGCTGCGATGACCGGGCAGGACACCTTCAGCGTTGCCATCAATGGCCGCTTCAAGGGGGGCTACATCACCCGTCACTACGGCAGGCCGTCACGCGGCGTTCACGCCATCCAGCTGGAGCTCTCCCAGGCCATCTACATGGAAGAGGACCTGCCCCTGCGCTGGCGTGACGAGTCGGCGCGGTCGGTCAGTGACCTCATCACGAGATCCGTGACCGCCGCCCTTGACTGGATCACAGACAACACAAACTCCCGCGAGCCTCCTCAGGACCAGTCAAGGTCCGAGACGTCGGGTGTCAGCGAACGATAGTGCCCCTGGAAGTAGAGGAGAGGATCGGCGGGATCACCGAGCATCATCGAAAAGGCTTCACCGACAAAGATGACGTGATCACCGCCGTCGTAATGAAACCGCGTGTAGCACTCGAAGCGGGCCAGTGATCCCGGGAACATCGGACACCCGGTCACGCTGGTCTCGAAGGAGACATCCTTCCACTTGTCGACCGATGCCCTCGCGAAACGGTCGGAAAGGGCGCGCTGACGCGTCGACAGGATGTTGACGGCGAAGAAGTCCGACTGCTCGAACTTGTTGAGACTGTGGGCTTCGCGGGACAGGCTGAACAGCACCATGGGTGGGTCAAGCGAGACGGCGTTGAAGGAATTGGCCGTGATTCCGAGGAGTTCACCATCGCGTGTCGAGGACGTGATGATCGTGACGCCGGTCGCAAACATGCCCAGCGCGTCACGCAGCTGGCGCTTGGTGAAGGTCCGCTTGCGACTCATGCCATCACCCATGCTCCCTGTCGGCCTTGTATCAGTTACGGCTTCCGGCCGCCACAAGGACCTTCACTTCGCGAAACGTCGAGGGTGGCCGGCTACGCACTCGGAACACGTGCCCGGCGGATGACGGTCACGGTTCCGCGGTCCTGCGTTCCGTGACGAGATACATTGCCACGGCCAGCAGGACGACCGCCCCCCAGACCCATGGCGAATGGCTTTCCTCCCACAGGACGATGCCCCAGAAGACGCCGGACATCATGTTGAGGTAACCGGCAAAGGTTGCGAAGACCGCGCCTGCCGCCGAAATCAGGTAGAGGAAGATCACGTAGGCGGTGACGTTGATGATGGCAATGCTGCCCACGGCCGCGGACGCCGTGGTCCACCCGGGCAGGAGCCCGTCCGCCGACCCGCCGAGAAGCACCACAGGCAGCAGCACCAACGCGCTGGACAGCAGCATGCCCGCCACCAGCATCATGGCATCGCCTTCCGGCGGCCGCCTGAGAGCAATGATCAGGCTTTCAATGGCATAGCAAGCGGGAATGAACAAGGCTGCGAGGAGCCACGCGGTCAGGGACTCCATCCCGATCTCGAGATCCGGGAGAACGATGAGAAGCACGGCGGCAAAACCCAGGGCGATGCCGACAAGACGCCAGAAGCTGTGCGGTTCGAAACCGAGAACGAGAGCGCCGAAGTATGTGAGAACGGGTGCAAGGGCAATCACGATGGCGATCATGCCGGCCCCGATCTCGGACGAGGCTGCGAAGATGATGGCCGTCGGTATCGTGGTTCCGGTAAAACCGCACAGCGTGTAGAACCACATGTGACGCCATGACAGGTGAAACCTCCTTCCGCGCACGAGGGTCAGGGCGAGGAGTGCAAGACCACCGGCCAGGGACTGCAGGAACGTTGCATGGAGGAAATCCGCCCCTTCGCTCGTGGCCAGACGGGCCAGACTCGGCACCACGCCCCATGTGATGCCAATGAAAAGAAGGCAGCCTGTCAGCCACAACCGTCGCCCCATGGTGATGCACTCTTCATTGTCGTTCCATCGCCAGGAAGACAGCCGAGCTCTCATCCCGTGGGCGGTACGGATCACTCTATCCCGGGAACCTCGGTCAGCAACAGGGCGCGGTGACCGCGGGCCCCGACCTTCCGGTGCCTCGCCTGCCGCACGTCGAAGAAACCGGTCATCAGGTTCTCGCTGGAGGCGCCATGCAACAAGTCCGACGTGCGCCCCTCGCCTCTTCCCAAGTCCGCGATGCGACGCCATGTGGACCGATCGGATATCGGAGGAGGAGTACAGGAGAGGCCTGCCCATTTTCGGAATTGAACCTGCACCCGGAGCGTGGCACCAAACGTCCATGAGCCCGACTGTCAACCAGCGGGTGGCGCGGTCGAAATCCCGAAGATCGACCAATCTCCCGGCAATCGCTCCCCGCAGGGAATGGGGCGGCCGCTTCTCGCCCCTCGATGACGCCGCCCGCGACACCATCATCGACAGCGCCTTTTCCATTCTCGAGCACATCGGCATGGCCTCGGCTCCCGACTGGTTCGTCCGGATGGCAACCGGGGATGGCGCCAGGCGGCGCGGGGACGGCCGCGTTCTCTTCCCGCGAATCCGGGTCGAAAAGGCACTGGAGCGGGCAGCGAAGAGCGTCACCGTACCGGGCTTTGTCGAGGACAGGGGTATCGATGCCGGCAACGGCCTCGTTCACACCGGCACCGGTGGCGCCGCCATCGATGTGCTCGACAGCGCAACCGGACGCTACCGCCCCTCCACACTTCGTGACCTTCATGCCATCATGCGTGTGGTCGATGCGTGCCCCAACGTGCATTACGGCATCCGCCCCCTGGTGGCACGGGACATGGCCGACACCTTCGAACTCGACGTCAACACCGCCTACGCCTGCCTTGCCGGAACGAGCAAGCCCATCGGCACGTCGTTCGCCCATGCCGGACACGTCGCACCGGTCGTGGCCATGTTCGACTGCGCACTCGGGGCCGATGACAGCTTTCGCCGGCGACCCTTCTGCATGGCGGTTGTGGTGCATGCCGTCTCGCCTCTTCGCTATGCAGCCGATGGCGTCGACATCATGCGTACCGCCATGGACAAGGGCATGCCGCTGCAGACGTGTTCGGCGGGTCAGGCCGGCGCCACCAGTCCCGTCACGCTCGCCGGCGCCCTTGCCCAGGGTCTCGCGGAGACTCTCGCCGGGCTCATGGTGGTTGACCTCCTCAAGCCCGGTCATCCCACCATCCATGCATTCATGCCATTCATATCCGATCTCAGAACGGGCGCCATGAGTGGCGGCGGCGGCGAGTCGGCCATTGCGAATGCCGCCGCGGCACAGCTTCTGCGTCACCTTCAACTGCCTTCCACCGTTGCCGCAGGCATGACCGACTCCAAGGAAGCGGACATCCAGGCAGGATACGAGAAGGCCTATACCATTGCCCTGGCGGCTCACGCGGGAGCGGACATGATCAATCTTTCCGTCGGCATGCTGGGTTCCATCACCGTGGCTTCCCCGGAAGCCCTTGTCATCGATGACGAGATGCTGGGCGCCATCCTGCGCTCGGTTCGCGGTGTCGATGTCACGACGGACGCCATCGATCTCGACGCCATGGACCGTGTTGTTCGCGGCGACGGCCATTACCTCGGCGAGCCACAGACGTTGGAGCTCATGAAAAGCGAGTACGTCTACCCCTGCCTGGGCGACAGGCGCAGCGTCCAAGAGTGGGTCGAGTCCGGTACTGTATCGCTCTGGGAGAGGGCGAGAGCCAGAGTGACGCGCATCGCTGACGCCCCGGCGCCGACACACCTCGAGACAACGGCGGAGCAGGCCATCCGCTCGCGCTTTCCCATCAGACTTCCAGGAACCGGAGACGCGTGAATGAACGTGTACCGCAGTATCATCATCGAGGCTCCCATCGACAGAACGTGGGCCGCCGTCAGGGAATTCGACAGTGTGGGCGCGTGGAACCCGGAGGTCACGGCCGCCCGCATGGAGAGCGGAACGTCAACGGCGGTCGGGTCGGTGCGGCATCTCGACATCGCCGATGGCACCATCTTTCGCGAAACGCTCCTGGCGCACTCCGATGTCGACCACTTCTACACCTACGACATCATCGAGGGCCCCTTGCCCTGCACCAGCTATGTCTCCACCCACCGCTTCGTGGCGATCACGGAAGGCAACTGGACGCTGGGCATCTGGGAGGGAACTTTCGATTGTGCCAGGGAAGATGAAGCGAAACTGGAGTCGATCGTCGGCGATCTCATCTACCGCGATGGCATGAAGGGACTTGCCGCCTGGCTCAGGGACAACAGCTGAATGACCGATATTCTGGGCTACCGCTCCATCATCGGTGTCATGACGCCAGCGATGAACACCGTCGTCCAGCCGGAGCTCGAATCCCTGCGCCCACCCGGCGTGACGAACCAGATGCAGAGATTCCGACTGGGCGGCGAGAGGATTTCGGACGATCTCGACAGCGAGGCCGCCAGGCTGATGGACTGCCATCCGGTTGCCCTGGCGATAGGCCTGACCACCGACGCCGGGCCGGGTGGCGTGAAGAAACTCCAGGAACGCTGTCGTGGTCTTGGTTCCTTACTGGGTGTTCCGGTCTTCAATGCCTCGACTGCCTGCCATGAAGCCCTGCGGCGCCTCGGTGCCAGAAGGATCGCCATCGTCACCCCCTTCGACGTCGAGACGAACCGCGTGGTCGCCGGCAATGCCATGGATGCCGGGTTCACCGTGGCGGCAGTGGCCGGTACGAACGCGCCATCGCTGCCGGAGATATGCGAGACCCCCCTTGAGCAGATCGAGGCGGCATTCCTGGAGGTTGCCGCCAGCGACTGTGATGCCATCCTCCAGGTGGGAACGGCGCTTCCGGTCTGCGGCCTCCTCGCATCCCTGGAGGCACTCACCGGCAAACCGGTGGTCGCCTGCAACGCGGCGCTCTACTGGCAGACCCTGAGGCATCTCGGAATCTCGGACTCGATCGATGGCTTCGGCCATCTCCTGGCAGAACACTAATGATGCAGAACTCGGCCAGGGTCGTTGTCATCGGTGGCGGTGCCGTCGGTGTTTCGTGCCTGTGGCACCTGGTCCGGGTCGGCATCACCGACTGCATGCTGATCGAGAAGGACGAACTCGCGTCCGGTTCCACCTGGCATGCAGCGGGAAACATCCCGATCTATGCGACCGGCTGGCTTGGCCTGCGGGCCGGTGCCTATGCGCGGCGGCTCTATGGCGCTCTTGGCGAGGACATCACCTATCACCATACCGGAGCCTTCTGGCCGGCACACGGCGAGGATCGCATGGATCTCTTCCGGCACGTCACGGGTCTGGCCACATCCGCAGGCATGGAACTCGTGATGATCGCGCCTGGCGAGATGGAGGCGCTGCATCCCCACTACTCGGCCGGACGGGATGTCGTCGGTGGAATCCTCGATCCCGGTGAGGGGGACATCGACCCTTCCCAACTCACGCAAGCGCTCGCCAGACAGGCCCGTGAGGCCGGCGCCGCGATCGAGCGGTTCACAAGAGTCACGGGTCTTTCAGCCACACGCAGCGGTGAATGGCGTGTGACGACCGACAAGGGGGACGTGACGGCGCAGACGATCGTCAATGCCGCAGGTTTCTATGGCGGCGCCGTGGCGCGCCTTGCTGGTCAGTCCATTCCGGTAGCAACGCTCAGGCACCAGTACTTGGTCACCGAACCCCTCCCTGCCCTCAAGGACTCGCATGCCCCCTTCCCGCTGGTGCGGGATCCAGATCTCGGGTTCTACCTGAGGCGCGAGGGTGCCGGAATGCTGCTCGGTTCCTATGATCACCCCGGACGGCCGGTCTTTGCTGACGCATTGCCGCAGGACTTTGCCCACCAGCTCTTCAGCGAGTCGCACGATGACATCGCGGAGGCCTTCGGCAAGGCGCTTGATCATTTTCCGCTGCTTCGGGAGGCCGGAATCCGGCGTTTCGTCAACGGCCCCATCGCCTACGCCCCGGATGGCCTGCCGCTGTGCGGCCCGGCCCATGGTCTGAGGAACTTCTTCCATGCCTGCGGCATCCAGATCGGCATCACCCACTCTGCCGCCGTCGGCAAGGCCATGGCGGAGTGGATCAGCGAAGGCGAAACCGAGTGGGACATGGCGGCCTGGGACCCCCGGCGCTTCGGCGACTGGGCTACGGGACAGATGGCTGTCGATCGGGCTGTCGAGGTTTACGGCCTGCAGTACGCCATTCCCTATCCCCGGCGCCTTCTCTCCTCGTCGCGGCCCATGAGGACAACTCCCCTCTATCGTTCCCTGGCTTCCAGAGGAGCGGTCTTCGGGGAAATCGGCGGCTGGGAACGCGCCTTCTGGTTCGACATCGAGGGCCGGCGTGATGATGCAGCGTTGAGTTTCCGGGACCGGGAACCATGGCGCGACGCAGTGCGTCTGGAGTGCGAGGGAGTCCGCGACGGCGTCGGCATCATGGACCACGGCGGATTCGCCAAGTTCGAAGTCGAGGGGCCGGATGCAACACGCTACCTGGAGCGGGTGTTCTGCGGCAGGATTC
This sequence comes from Alphaproteobacteria bacterium, assembly GCA_964291265.2. Taxonomy (GTDB): domain Bacteria; phylum Pseudomonadota; class Alphaproteobacteria; order SP197; family SP197; genus SP197. The sequence goes on along the minus strand of OZ219747.1, from coordinate 3,133,975 downwards.
CGGAAGAGTCACGCACGCGTCTGGCCTACATGCTCACTCCATCAGGGAGGATCTGGAGCGAGGCCACCGTGACCCGCCTGGGCACGAATCGCTACCTCCTGTGTGGCCCGACCCTGGCTGAACAGCGCGATCACGACTGGCTGCGGGACGCCCTGCCTGGAGGATGGCGTGTCGAACTGCGGCGCGGATGCGCAAGGGACGCCACTCTCTTGCTGGCCGGCCCCCTGTCGCGCGACCTTCTGGCGACCGTGACCGATGCCGATCTCGGGAACCAGGCGATGCCCTGGCTCTCCGCCGCCTGCGTCACCGTCGCCGGATGCAGGGCGACGGCGCTGCGCGTCTCCTATGCCGGCGAACTGGGCTGGGAACTGCATCTCGCCTCCAGCGATCTCCGGACGGTCCATGATGCCCTGCGCCATTCCGGACGGCGCTGCGGTCTCGTCGACTTCGGCTCATGGGCCCTTGATTCGCTGCGTCTCGAAAAGGGTTATCACGCCTGGGGACTCGACATCGGTACCGAGTACACCCCGTTCGATGCCGGGCTGGATCGCTTCATTGCCTTCGACAGGGAGGACTTCATCGGCCGCGATGCCGTCGTGCGCCAGAGCAAGGCCGGATCCGCCTGGCGATTCGCCGGATTCGTCATTGCCGACAGCGACGCGGACGCACTGCCCGGCGATCCGATCCTCGTCGATTCGGCGCCGGTCGGTCATGTGACATCAGCCGGCACCGGATTTCGCATGATGAAGCGCCTGGCCCTGGGCTACGTCAGGGCCGACGCGCCGCAGGGAGACTGGTCCGTCAGGATCCTCGGCAAGGACTGCCCCGCGTCACCGTCTCCCCTGCCCTTCTACGACCCCGGCAACGCCCGTCTCAGAGTCTGACATCACCCCGTCATCGACAAGGGGACGGATGGCCCGATAGATGGCGGAGATGTCGAGGTCGCCGTCGCCGGACGCGGCAAAGCGGGCGAAACGCCGGGCGGCTTCGGCGCCGAGGGGGGTCATCTGACCGCAGGTCGCCGCCGCCTCCTGGGCGAGAGCCAGATCCTTGGCCATCAACCGTGCGGCAAACCCCGGGGCATAGCCATGGGACGCCGGTACATCGGGCGCAAGTCCAGGCACCGGACAGCGGTTGTCCAGGATCCAGCTCTGCGCCGCGGCGCCGCGGCACAGATCGAGGAACTTCCCGGCATCGAGATCGAGGGACTGCGCCAGGGCAAAGGCCTCGCAGACCCCGAGCATGGTGATGCCGCAGATCATGTTGTGGCAGGCCTTGGCGGCCTGGCCCGAACCGGGTCCGCCGAAATGCGTGATCCGCTGTCCCAGGATGTCGAGCAGGGGACCGGCACGAGCCACGTGGTCGCAGGCTCCGCCGACCATGAAGCTCAGGCTTCCGTCGCGCGCACCTTCAGGGCCGCCTGACATCGGCGCATCGACGAAACCGCAACCCGCACCATCCGCCGCCCTGGCAAGGCGGTGCGTGGTGGCAACATCGATGGAAGAACAGTCGAGGAACATGCGCCCTCCTCTCTGGCGGAGAAGGGCTTCGACAACGCCGGCGACACTCTCCCCATCGGGAAGCACGGTGATCACGGTCTCGGCATCGTGCGCCGTCTCTTGGAGGGATGGAGTGCCGAGACCCCTTCTCGCTTCGGCATCGATGTCCCAACCGACCACGCTCAGCCCTGCTGCAGCAAGACGCTGAACCATCGGCCGACCCATGGTCCCCAGCCCGACAAGACAGACCCGCCCCGACATGGCGCTTCTCCTTCGCTCCTGCGACCAGGTCGCCTTCTTCTCAGGTGGGCGGCATTCCATAACCGAGGTTGCGCACGGCCTTGCGGAACGCATCCTCCTGGGGCGTCCGGACAACGAGAAGTGTCTTCCCGGCGCGCACGCAGAGTTTCGCCGAGTTCCGGTCGCCGGCCACCCTGGCGGCCGTCTCCTCGTCGGCGCACTCGATGAGGAGTGCGGAACCCTGCACCGTGAGCGCGCGGGCCCTGCGCTCCGCATTCCTGAAGAACCCCTCGACCGCCTCCGGCAGGGGCTGATCATCCCGCGCCGCAAGAAAGTTCAAGAACTCCTTGACATCCCGCCCGTTCTCGAGCGCGTTCATTGTCTTCTCGTCGGACAGGCGCCAGACGCCGTCCCCCTCGGATTCCGCAATCGTCTCGAGGATCAGCCCTTCTTCCGGCGTCAGGGATTCCCGGATCGTGACACGGCGGTCGGCAAAGACACTCAGCGAAGTCCGCGCCTCCGGGACGCCAGGCTCGTATGTGTCGACCAGCCCCAGGCAGTACGCGCCGAGCGGGTTCAGTCGGAAGTAGAGCAGACCGTCGTAACGGCTGAGCCATTTCAGGCTTTCGGTTCCCCACATATGCACGAAGTCCGGCCGAGCGTTGACCGGAGGCGTGTAGGCGACATCGATCAGGCCCAGTGTGGCGGCATACTCGAACAGCAGGCACAGAAGGTAGCGGCCTTCGAGAAGGTGCCACTCGTGACGGTTGCCGTATCCCAGGGAACCATAGTACGAGTCGGCGATGTAGAGAGTCCCTGGATCGCGCGTGATCTCGAAGTCGAAGGCTTCGGCCCGCATGTAATCGGAGAAATCGTCGAGGAGCACCCATCGGCCAACGGGACATTCCGCCAGGGCCTCGGCAATGACGGGACGTCGCTTCGCCACGGCCGTCCTCGCGCGCTTGCCCTTGGTGCTGCTCTGGCCCTTGATGTCATCGATCCGGCTGAACTCGTCGAGCAGCGAGGTCGCGACCCACCGCCGCCACACCAGGCGCAAGGTCTCGGCCGGCGCCGCACCCAGGGCCTTGTAGCCAGCCTTGGTCAGGGCCAGCTTCGCGCCTCGCACCTCTGCGAGCTTTCCGGCCTGGACGAGCCAGGGCCAGGCATGGGCCCTGATGGGCCCGATTTCCTGCTCCCAGGCCTCGCGTTCCTGCCCGGATGCCGCATAGAAGTCTCCCCCGGCGAGCCCCTCCTCGATGTGATGCATGGCGGCTGCCGTCGCCCGCCGGCTCTTCGCGCTGGCGCCAATCCGGCCAAGATCGATCAGGCGCAACACGGTGACGAGATCGCGTTGTGCCGTCTGTTCCATGCCCCGGCACAGGACCTCGCTCTCGATTGCCGGCTCCTCCTCGTCATCATCCATGAAGTGGAAGGGAGGCCGCTGCCAGACGGTTCGCGGCACCTCATCGTGACTGTCAAGGGACGTCTCCGGCGGTTCGTCAACGAAGGGCCGCAGGCGATCTGCCAGGTCTCGGGGTATGAAGAGGTCGCTGGTGCTGCCCCGACGTTCTCTCGAATGGAAGATCAACCGGAAGGGCATCGAGGCCCACTTGAAGACCGGGAGATGACCCCTGGGCAGTGTTCCGTACGTGGCGGCAAACCGCACGGGGTCGTAGCCCCTTTCTCCGTGAAGCGCCTCGCTCACAGCGAGCCTCTCGAATTCGTCGAGCTCCCGCCAGATACGGCGAAGCGACTCGCCGTGGAGCGCGGCTTCGACAGTGTCGATCAGTTCGGCCTTGCGTGACGGCCATGGTTGTGGCGGCGACAGCCATCGCACCATCACATCCAGATGCTCGATGTTCAGCAAGCCGAGCAGCATAGACGCAGAGGGATTCCGGTAATCATCGATGAGGGTCATTCGAGAGACTTCCATTCGCACAGAGCACAACAGCCACGATAACCAACACGCGAGGATGGGACGAGGGATGCACCGTGATCCCCTGTGCACAAGTGGAGGCTGACCGTCAGGCAGCGCGGACCGCCATGCAGTCCTTCCACACCATGGCATTCATATGCCGTGCCGGCGCTTCACGCCCGGCGACATAGCGGCTGCAGGGCTTGGCGGGCAACACCTGAGGTTCTCGCAACAGCACGGCTGTCACCTCGTTGTCCTCTCGCAATAGGAGTCCTCCCAGATCCAACAACCAGCCCAAGCCTTTCCCCGCGGACTCCCCTCGCCGCCATGCAGAAGACGGTGTGCCGCGTCAGGCCGGTCATGTGCATCCAATTGCTTGCACGATACAGGTCATGCCCGCAAAAATCTGGAAGGAAAAGAAATTCTTCGCCGTCAGGTCATTGGCGAACTCTCATGCCCGACCGTGATCGGTCCGTCCCATCGCCTGTTCGAAAAGGGGCCCGAGTCGATCACCAGGACCATTCTTTGTCGCAATCGGCGGTGGACAACTGCGTCAGAGTGGCCGTTCTTGAAGTTGGTGGCACCTTCTCGAGGTCGGAACCGGCATATCGATAACGAAATCCGCTCCCGAATGGACCTCCCGATCTGCCTGCAACGCCTCCTCGTCGGACGAAACCGGACAAAAATAGCCCTTGCTGCCCTGACTTGACGAACCGGTGAAACTCCTGTTCGGGTGCGGTCGATGTGGACGGTATCGCGAGCATGGTAACCCTTGATCATGCAGATTCGGCGCGGATGTCGAGGAGGTTCCGCGCCTCGCGCCCGCAGGCCACGCCGACGAGGTGGACCGGGCCGGCGTGGTCGCGGTAGGTCTCGGCATAGCCCCGCTCGCGCATCTGCGCCAGCGCCGCATCCAGCGCCGCAGCGCCGTCCCCCTCGCCCTCGGCCATCTTGAACTCCAGCACGAAGACCTGACCGCCGAGGCGCACCACCATGTCCGCACGGCCGCGGTGCGAGGCCTCCTCCACGCTCAAATTCACCCCGACCGAACGCAGGCACATATAGAGAAGGCTCGCATACCAGGCCTCGTAGCGCGCCAGGTCGCCCTTCGCATGCCACTGGTAGGGAATGCTCGCAAGCCAGGCGCGGAGCTTCTCGCCGAAGCCGGCGAAGTCGTTCGCCTCCAGCAGGGCGCAGAACTCGCGGCCCCGCTCCAGCGGCTCGATCCCCTTCCTGCCCAGCCAGGCAAGCAGCTCGTCGTTGAGGCTGAGCCGGACCTCGAGGTTGGGATAGTCCAGCCGGTAGAGGGTCCTGTGGCCCTGCTTCTCCTCCCCCGCAATGGTCAGGTAGCCGGTCTGGAAGAGCAGTGCCTCGATGGCGATGTCGTCGACATCGAACTTCGAGACCAGGGACGTGCCCGCCAGCCGCCCCTCCAGTTCCATCGGGCTCACCGACTTCTCCATCAGCATGCGGAACAGGAAGTCAGGCGACCCGGTCTCGAACCAGTAGGGACGGAACTCGCGGCTCCGCAGGAACAGGAGCACATCGTAGGGGTTGTAGACCCGTTCCCCGCCCCGCCAGTGGTAGCCGTTGTACCAGGTGCGGATCTCCTCGCGGTCCAGTCCGACAAGCTCAGGCCCGAACACACGGTCGAGATCCTCCTCGCGGTAGCCGCAGATCGTGGCAAAGCGCGAATCAAGGCTGATGTCCTCGAGATTGTTGAGACCCGAGAACAGGCTGACCTTCGAGAACATGCTGACACCGGTGACGAAGACGAAGCGGACATGCCTGGCGCTGTCCTTGACGATGCCGTAGAAGCCGCGCAGGTAGTCCCGGTTGGCCCTCGCAAGCCCGGGATCGTGGAGCACGTCGAGGATCGGCTTGTCGTACTCGTCCACCAGCACCACCACCTGCCGGCCGGTGGCGCCGTGAAGGCGGTCGAGAAGGTTCCGCAGGCGCCTCGGACCGGTATCGGATGTCCGGGCTGGCGGGAGATCGTACCCGCGCTCCACGCCCTCCAGTTGCTCGATGATGTCCCCTTCGATCTCGCCCGGTTCGTTGTACTTCCCGCCGAAGCTCAGCCGCACCACCGGATGCGGCGCCGACCAGTCCCAGTGGGGGTGGATGTCCAGTCCCCGGAACAGGGGTTCGTCACAGGCGAACAGCGATCGCAGGGTGTCAAGCAGCAGGCTCTTGCCGAAACGGCGCGGACGCGACAGGAAGTAGTGGCGCCCCTCGTCCACCAGACGCCGGACGAGCGAGGTCTTGTCGACGTAGTAGAAGTCCTCGCTGCGGATCGTCGGAAAGTCCTGGATCCCGATCGGAAGACGGCGACGGCTCATCGGTCTCTCCCTTCGCGGCGGTGGAACCTGCAGCTGAGGCGGGAGCTCGGCACTTCTCCTGTAAAGGCTCCGAATGTCCCGGTGCGGTCGCGCCTGAACACAACGGCCACGCTATCCGCCCGACGGTCCATGAGCAAGGGACGGATACGACCAGACAGGACCATTCTGTTGTCGCGATCGGCGGTGGACAACCGCGTCAGTGGCCGTTCTTGAAGTGAGTGGTGTTCCTTCTCGAGGTCGGAACCGGCATATCGACAACGAAATCCGGTCCCGAATGAACCTCCAGATCTGCCTACGCCGCCCCCTCGTCGGGCGAACCTGGACAAAAGAATAGTCTTGAGTCGATCACCGGCATGGGACCGTCCGCCGAAGGGGGTCTGCTATACTGCACGGTTCAATTCCGGGTCGCGCCGCCACGCCATGCCCGGGACCAACCGGAAAATGGGAGTGGTCGCATCATATGAAGGAGCGAAGGAACATGGGACGGCCGCCTGTCCTGTTTTCTGCCTCGCGGGAACGTACCTGTTCCTACCTGCCGGATCGGGAGGAGCAGATGGTCATGACCGACCTCCAGGCCGCGGACGAGCCGGAACGACTCCACGACGTGCTGAGTCAGGCTGGATTCCGACGCTCCCACCAGGTGGCCTACAGGCCGGCGTGTACCGGTTGCGATGCCTGCGTCGCCGTGAGGATTCCGGTGGCGGACTACCAGGCATCGCGCAGTCACCGCCGCATCCTGCGCCGCAACCGTGACCTCGAGGTCAGCCTCACCGCCCCTCGGGCCACGCCGGAACACCATGCGCTCTTTCGCCGCTACATCGAGGCGCGCCACCAGGGAGGCGGCATGTCGATGATGGACTACGACGACTTCAGGGAGATGGTCTGTGACACGCCTGTCGATACCCGCCTCGTCGAGGCTCGAAACGCCGATGGAGTCCTCGTCGCCGTCTCACTCAGCGACTGGATGGAGAACGGGCTTTCGGGCGTCTACAAGTTCTTCGATCCGAACATGGCGCGCCGCAGCCTCGGTACCTGGCTCGTTCTCTGGCACATCGAGCACGCACTCAAGACAGGCCGCGCCCATGTCTACCTGGGTTACTGGATCGCTGGCAGTGAAACGATGTCCTACAAGGGAAACTTCCGCCCGCTGCAGGCCCTCACGAGCGAAGGCTGGACCGACCTCCCGCCGAGGTCCGCCTGAGCGCGGACCGGAAGGCGAGCGAGGTCCTCGCGTCTCTCGAATTGCACCTCGCTGATGACGGTCGGACAAGCGGAGAGCGGGAGACCGGTGCCCGGATAGCGGACGATCAGTGCTCCGGCAGGAGTTCCGGGAGGAAGGTGGTGATGTCGGGGATGAGCCACATCAGCGTGAGTCCGACCAGCTGGATGATGACGAAGGGCACCACGCCCCTGTAGATCTGCCCTGTCGTGATGCCCGGAGGCGCCACGCCGCGCAGGTAGAAGAGGGCAAATCCGAAGGGCGGCGTCAGGAACGAGGTCTGCAGGTTGACGGCGATCATGATCGTCACCCACTTGGGATCGAGCGTGCCGCCATAGATCACCGGCCCGACGATGGGAATGACGATGTAGATGATCTCGAGGAAGTCAAGGACGAATCCCAGGATGAAGAGCACCGCCATGACCACGAGGAACACCACCATCTCGTCATCGAAGGAGCGCAGGAACTCCTGGATGTGTTCTTCGCCGCCATAGGAGATCACCACGAGGTTGAGCATCTGGGAGCCGATCAGGATGGCGAACACCATGGCCGTCACCTTCGCCGTGTCGCGCACGACTGACCGCAGAAGCCCCTCGCGGTAGAGAATGACGCAGGAATAGATGAGCCCGGCGAAGGCGACGTGGTAAGCGACGACGGACACGATGAAGGCCAGCCAGTTCTCGAATCCGACCACTTCGATCGAGGTTCTGATATCGAAACTGGTGCCCACGAGCAGGAACACCACGACGGCCCACGCCGACATGACAATGAACCTGCCCTTGCGGCGGTCCTTGCGCTCGGAGAGGCGGCGGTAGGCCGACAGCATCAGTGCGCCCGACGCGCCGAGACCGGCTGCGGCGGTCGGGCTCGTCACGCCGCCGAGGATGGAACCGAGCACGGCAACGATGAGAACGAGAGGCGGGAACACGACACGCAGGACCTCGACCTCGGCGAGGCGCGGCAGGGCATGGCGCACACCGTGGAGCGCGGCAACCACCGGCAGCGCGAGGATGAGCCAGGCGGTTCCGCTGCTCATCACGGGTGTCACGAGCCAGGCGTCGGCCGCCAGCGTGGCGACGATCCCGCCGGCGCCGACGAGAAGGGGGCGGCGCGAGACCGACGGCGCGACGCCCCAGGCGATCGACATGACCAGCCCCAGCAGGACGAGACCGATCAGCAGTGTCTCGGAAACCGGCGGCAGGAAGGCGATCGCTTCGGCCTCGAGAACATCGAGCTCTGTGTCCGTTGGCGCGATGAAGCCTGCCGCGGCCCCGACTTCCGCCATGGCCACCGACCGATCCCACTTCTCCTGCCCGTGGAGCTCGATCATGGAATCCCTGCAGTCGTCGGGGACATTGGTGCGCAGTTCCGGTAACTCGGGCCGCTCCACGAGGGCCAGCCGGTCGACGGTCTGCGGACCGGCGATGCCGGCTGCCACCATTCCCCCGGCCAGGGCCATCATCAGACCCGGGACCGCGAGGAACCAGAAGAGGCGATGGTTGAGGGTGGAACCCTCATCCATCAGGCCCGCGGCGGCAACGCGCACGGGAGGCGCCTTGGAAGGGCGCACGAGGGCATAGCAGAACACATAGGCCGCGTAGATGAAGGCCAGGAGCAGGCCCGGAACGATCGCCGCCTTGAACAGCGTGCCCACGGAGACCACGGCCGCCTCGCCGAGATAGGTAAGGGCGTCGCGGCACCCTGCCGTCAACGCGCGTTCTTCCTGGGCTGTCGAGTAGAGATCGCCGGCGAGGGTTCCGAGGAGAACGATCACGATCGATGGCGGGATGATCTGCCCCAGGGTACCGGAGGCCGAAATCACGCCTGTCGCCAGTTCGGGCGAATACCGGTTGCGCAGCATGGTGGGCAGGGACAGTAGCCCCATGGTGACGACGGTGGCGCCGACAATGCCGGTCGAGGCGGCGAGAAAGGCGCCCACCACCACCACCGAGACAGCCAGGCCTCCCGGCAGGGCGCCGAAGACACGGGCCATGGACGTGAGCAGGTCCTGGGCGATCCTCGAACGCTCCAGGGAGATGCCCATGAGAATGAACATGGCAACGGCCAGGAGCAACTCGATGGACGGGCCGGCAAGAACGCGTTCGTTCATCCGGTTGACGATGAACGTCAGGATGCGGAAGAAGGCGCCATCGACGCCGTTCTCGAAGACGGGAACGGTCAGCGTCGGCAGGTCGGGATAGCGGAAGAGGGTGATCGCGTGTTCCTTCACGCCCGCACCGATCAGCGCCGCGTAGGCGTCACTGCGGCTGTCGATGATGTCCTTCATCAGCAGACCGGACTCGCTCAGACCGGCAATGATGGCAAAGGCGACAAGCGCGGATCCGCCGATGGCGAAAGCCACGGGATATCCCGAGAGGATCCCGGCAAACAGGCATGCCAGGGTGATGATGAGTCCGATTTCGACGCCGTCAACTCCGAACATCACGCACCTGCACCCGTGCTTTCGGCCGGCGCGAGGTCAGGCAGCTTGTCCAGATCCTTGTAGCGGTTGGCCGACGCCTCACCTTCCCTCAACTCCAGCAGGCTGCGGTAGAAGTGCCCCAGTCCCTGGAGGAACATCAGTCCGGCAAAGGAAACCAGCAGAACCTTGAAGAGGAAGTAGGCGTCGAAGCCGTTCGGCGAGAACCCGATGGTCTCGACATTCCAGCGGAGCAGTTGCGCCTTGCGTTCCAGGAGTTCGAGGGTATCGAGCGCCGACACCTTCGGCGTGACGAGGTGACGCCACAGGAAGAACCAGCCGAACAGCCACACCACACCACAGAACGGCATCACGAAGAAGACCGAACCAAACATGTCCAGCAGCCGTTTCGTGCGGAAGGACACCGACGCATAGACAAGATCGACCCGCACATGACCGCCCTGGACGAACGTGTAGGCCGCGCACAGGGTCACGATCGCGGCGTTGTAGAGCTTGAGTTCCTCGCTGAACCAGCTGAGATCCCTGGTGAACACGATACCGAAGGGACCCACGGTGATGTCCGAAACGAGAAAGACGCGCTGCAGGGCGACGATCATGATCTGCTGGATGACCATGACGAGAACCGCCCACGCGGCCATGCGGCCGACGAGATTGGAAAGACCCTCGATGCCGCGCACCACGAGCCACAGGAAACCCGGTTTGAGGACACCGATCACGAGAATGACGAGAGCAAGATCGATGATGACGAAGAGGAACTCGAGCGAGGCGCCGAAGTAGACGATCCTGACCAGGCCCTCGCTGTCGGAAGGATCGGGCCACACCCCGGGTTCGATCAGCAGATCAAGGAGATTCGCGAGCCCGTCGAGAAGTTGTCGCAGGGGCCAGAGGATGACATCCGGCATGTGTCGCGCACAGGGACCGGCGCCCGCATCGCGTCACGATGCGGGCGCCGCAGAGTTCAGATACCCATGACGCGGTTGCGCTGCTCCGTGTAGGTGCCGGACGACAGCGCAATCCAGTGGGCCGACTTGACGAGTGAATCGCGATAGGACTCGTAGATCGTCTTGAACAGCGGATCTCCCATGTTCTCCGCGTAGACCTTGTCGGAGGCCGCACCGAAGGCTTCCCAGACACTGTCGGGGAAAGCAAAGGTCTGGACACCGGAAGCGACCAGCCTCTGGAGAGCGGCCGAGTTGTTGGCGAGGTACTGCGAGAGATTCCAGACGTTGGCCTCGCCCGCCGCACATTCGATGATCTTCTGCTCGGAAACCGAAAGCCCGTCGAAGGTCTCCCGGTTGACGGCAAGCGACAGGCCCGCGCCCGGCTCATGGAAGCCGGAGGTATAGTAGATCTTCGTGATCTCGAAGAACCCCGCCTTCTCGTCGGCCCATGGACCGATCCACTCGGTGCCGTCGATTTCGCCCTTGGAGAGCGCATTGTAGACCTCGGCCCCGGGGATGTTCTGAACGGAGGCGCCGAGTTCACCGAGCACCTTGCCGCCAAGGCCGGGCATGCGGAGCCGCAGGCCCTCGAAGTCATCGGGCCCGTTGATTTCCTTGTGAAACCAGCCGCCGGCCTGAGCCCCTGTGTTGCCGGCAAGGAATGTCTTCAGGTTGAAGATCGACGTGAGCTCGTCCTGCAGTTCCCGGCCACCCATGTGGTAATACCAGGTGTTCAGTTCCTCGGCCGTCATGCCGAAGGGAACCGACGTGAAGAAGGCGAAGGCCGGATGTTGACCGACGAAGTAGTAGTCGGCGGCATGGTAGATGTCAGCCTGCCCGGACGACACCGCATCGAAGCTCTCGAAAGCGCCGACGAGCTCGCCTGCTGCCTTGAAATCGATGTCGATCATGCCGTCGGACATCGAGGTGATGTTGTCCGCACAGCGCTGCGCGACGTCGTGGACGCCGGCGAGGCCGCGTCCCCACGACGTCACCATGGTCAGGGTCTTGCGCCCCTGTGAAATCGCCGGTGTCGGAAAGGCCGTGGCCACCGTGCCCGCAGCGCCTGCCGCGGCGATACCGGTGCCAGCCAGAAACTTGCGTCTGTTCATGGTACTCCTTCTCCCGATACTTTACAGAGTTCGCAACTGCTCACTCCTGCTGATCATTGATCCTCTGTCCGGAAGGCGTTCGGGTCAAGCGTCTTCTCTCGCCCGCTTCCGGGAACCGGATGTGCGTGCGCATGTTCCGGTTGGCTGGAGCCGGGCGGTCGGCGCCTGCGTACCGCGAGATACGGGTCGCAACTCTCCAGAATCCTTGTGGCGATCACACTGCCGTCCCCTGACGTGCTGAACGCCTCGATGCGCGCCAGACGGGGCTCGGATGCCGTGACGCGGCGGTATCCGACGGGCGCCGTGCCGCCGGGAAGGTGCTCGGCTCCGCCTCTCCTACCAGTTGAGGGCGCCGCGCAGCATGAGGCTGTCTTCGCTGACCGGCCCCGGCCGGTGCGCGCCCTCGAGGCCGAGGGAGAGCCCCGCGCCGAGGCGGTAGCGGGTGCCGAGCCGCAGGGTGCGCCCGCCGGTCTCCGCCAGGCTCAAGCCCGCCCAGGGGGTGAGCACCGCGAGAGGCCCCGGACCGGCAAGGCCGAAGCCGTGGCCCACCTCGGCCTCCAGGCGGCCCTCTGCCGATGTCGTACCCGATGCCGCCGCGGGCAGGCCGTGGTCGAACAGTTCTCCCAGATCACTCTCGGTGCGCCCGTGCGCGGGACCGAAGGCAAGGAAGGTTCCAAGCCCGTCGGCCCCGGGGTCGAGGCGCACCAGGGCGCTCACACCCCACTCGTCACGGTCCGCCTCGTGGGCCGCCAGGAGCCGCGTGCGCAGCTCCGCCGTCAGACCCTCCGCCGGGTCCCGCCATGTCACGCTCGCCCCGGCCTCGAGGCCCGCCCCCTCGGCGGCGTCGCCCGCGTCATGGCGCACCCCCGCCTCCAGGGCCGGGGTCAGCGTCGCACCGCTTGCCAGCGCGTGCTCGTGCGACCCCTCCAGCAGCAGCCGCAGGCGGGTCGTCCTCGCCGTCAGCCCCGCCAGGCCGTCATCGGACCCCGTGCGCAGGCGCGCCAGCGCGCCCTCGCCCTTGACCGCAAGGCGCGTCATGCCGCCCTCGATGAGGTCCGCATGCTCGATGAGGACGCTGCGGGCGCCCGCCGCCGCGCTCCACTGCGCCAGGTCCGTGCTCATCACCGGCGCCCCCTCCTCGGCAATCCGCACCTCGCCGGTCCCGTAGCCGAGGCTCGCCCACAGGGTCGAGCCGTCCGCCAGCAACCACGCCGCATAGGGATGCACCGACGTGATCGTGGTCTCGTGGACGCCCTTCACCTGGTCCGTCTGCGTGTCCAGCTCGCCCCGCACATGGGAGAGCGCCGCCCCGGCCAGAAGGTCGGGGCGCAGGCGCACGTCCGCCCCCAGCTGCGCCGACCACAGGCCGCCGTCCCACGACACGCCGCCTTGCGAACCCGACAGCGACAGCCACTCGCCCCGGCCCCACACGGCCAGCGGCGGCGCGGAGGCCTCGCCCTCGGCGCCCGCCGCCAGGGTGAAGGAGGCGCCGTCCAGCACCTCCGCCATGCTCGGGCCGGGCTCCTCCGGGTGCGGCGACGCCCACGCGTCCTCCACCGGTGACGGCAGGGCGCCGAACTGCACCGTGCCGCCCCCCTCGCCGGAGGCCACCGCCTCGATGCGACCCGTCACCGCCCCCAGGGTCTGCGACATCGCCGCCGCCGCCACGTGCGGCAGCACCGCCGCATTCACCCGGTTCGACCTTGCCATGGCCCCCGCCGCCCGGTCGCGCAGAACGCCAAGCGCCGTGGCGTCGTTCCCCACCACGTAGTCCGCCGCATCGTTCAGCGTGATGCGGTAGGCTTCCGCGCCTTCCGCATCCGCATCGGCCGCCGTCGGGATCGTCACCACGCCCGTTCGCCGCCCCGCGGCGCCGAACACCGCATCGAACGAACGCGGACCCAGGCCGCCTGGAACGTCCCCGGCATCGAAGCCGCCGCCGTCCCGGGACGCCAGGGTCAGGCTCACCCTCAGGCTGCCCGTCAGCGCCCGGTCGGCGCTCACCACGAGGCGGATGGCCTCGCCCTCGGTCACCGCCGCCGGATCCTGCGCCAGGGTCAGCACCGGCAGGAGCGTTGTGTCCGTCACCGTCACCGCCACCGAATCGATGGTCACCGAAGCGTAGCCCCCGCCGCTCGCACCATGGGTCAGCGTCGCCGTGTCGTCGGTCGTGTCCTCGTCACGGGCCGCGCGCACCGTCACCCGTTGCGCCGTGTCCCAGTTGGCCGTGGTGAAGGTCAGGCTCGCCGGTTCCACCGTCACCTCGCCCGAAGCGCCGCCCACCGTCACCGTGACCTCGCCCGAGGGTTCCGTGTCCAGCACCACCGTGTAGACGGCACTGCTCCCCTCCGCCACCGTCAGCGCGGTCGGTGTCACCGTCACGCTTGCGTCTGCGGTGGGCGTCGTGCCGCCTCCGCCACCGCCACCGCCACCGCCGCCTCCGCCGGGCGCCACCGGCGCCGCCGGCGTCGCCGTCACCGGCGCATCCGGACCGGCGCCGTTGCCGGCCCCGTTCACCGCGCGCACCTCGAACTGGTAGGCAGTGCCGTTCGTCAGACCGCTCACCTCGTAGCTGGTGGTGCCCGCAGCGGAGCCGGGAATGTCCTCCCACGCGCCCCAGTCGTCGCTGCCGGCCTTCCGCCGCACCTGCCACTTGGTGATGGTCGGATTGTCCGGGGCGGTCCAGCTCAGCGTCACCGAACCGTTGCCCGCCGCGCCGGCAAGGCCTGTCGGTTTCCCGGGCGCCACATCCTTCTCCGCCACGCTCACCACCACAGAGGCGATGGTCACCGAGCCGTAGCCGCCGCCAGAGGCGCTGTGGGTCAGCGTCACGGCGGGGTCCACCGCCGTGTCCGTGTCCGTGCCTGCGTTCACCGTCACCGTCTGCGGCTGGTTCCAGTTGGTCCGGGTGAAGGTCAGCGACGCGCCCGTCACCGTCACGTCCCCCGACGCGCCCGCCACCGTGATCGTCACATCCGATGACGGCGGCGTGTTCAGCCGCATCGTGTACGTCCTGCTGCCGCCTTCCGCCACCGTCAGCGCCGCCGTCGACACCGTCACCCCCGGCGTATCGGCCACCGTCACGTCCACCGTGCCCGCGTCGGGAATCGTCGGGTAGGCCACTGGCGCGCGCATCCGTAGGCAGAGGCTTTGTCCGTCACCGCTCTTTCGATTGCGGGCGGGGTCGCAGTTCTCCCATAGACCACGTTTCCAGCAGTCGGGTAGGCCGCTGGCGCGCGCATCCGTAGGCAGAGGCTTTGTCCGGCACCGCTCTTTCGATTGCGGGCGGGGTCGCAGAACTACCATAGACCACGTTTCCAGCAGCCTCCCTAAAATTCCGTACGTCCGGTTTTCCCGGGTACGGCTTCAAGCATCAGGCACCCACTTGGAGTTCGGTGCGGAGCCTTCCGCCGAACACGCCATGGTCAAGGCTGACCCGACCATACCCACGGCATCTCCGAGCGTTTGCTCCGTCCTTCGACCTTGCAGTCTGTCGGTCGGTGCCGGTCTCTGAGTACCGACTTGACCTGCCGCATAAGCCACCTGAGCCCTGAGGTCCTCGCTCAGGACGGGTTGTGTTGTCCCGCCCGTCAACGCTTACTCGACCTCATCCGCCAGTCAGGAGGACTCCGCGTCCTTTCCCAGTCCTGGTTATAGACGCGGTCCTTGACATTCAAGGGTCACTTCATCCTGTCTGTCCTCCTCACCTTCCGGCCTTTCACTGCTGTACTGTCCCGGATTGCCGTCGTCTCTACCACGGGGAACCCGATGCGTGCTCCCCAGTTCTTCCGCATCGACTCTGGCCACCAAGCTGGGGGCAGGCCCTTGGCGTTCCCAACACCCCACAAGTCAGCTTCATGTGGGAAATTTCATTTTCGAGGCTTCGTACAATCGTTCGCTTTCGCTACGGCCCTCCGGTTCGCTCGCCGCCCTGGCTGACCAGACCAACTGGACACTGCGTTCCAGCCAGCCCACAGCGGCTTCTACATCCCAGCTCGCTGGCCCAGGGTCACCCCTGTACCAGTGGGATATGCTACGGCGCCAAACTGGGAATTGCGCCGGCGGGACTTTCACCCGCAAGTACAGCAGCTAGACTCGCTGCACGCCCCCCTAAAATTCCGTACGTCCGGTTTTCCCGGGTACGGCTTCAAGCATCAGGCACCCACTTGGAGTTCGGTGCGGAGCCTTCCGCCGCACACGCCATGGTCAAGGCTGACCCAACCATACCCACGGCATCTCCGAGCGTTTGCTCCGTCCTTCGACCTTGCAGTCTGTCGGTCGGTGCCGGTCTCTGAGTACCGACTTGACCTGCCGCATAGGCCACCTGAGCCCTGAGGTCCTCGCTCGGGACGGGTTGTGTTGTCCCGCCCGTCAACGCTTACTCGACCTCATCCGCCAGTCAGGAGGACTCCGCGTCCTTTCCCAATCCTGGTTATAGACGCGGTCCTTGACATTCAAGGGTCACTTCATCCTGTCTGTCCTCCTCACCTTCCGGCCTTTCACTGCTGTACTGTCCCGGATTGCCGCCGTCTGTACCCCGGGGAACCCGATGCGTGCTCATCAGTTCTTCCGCATCGACTCTGGCCATCGGGCCGGATCCACGCCCTTGGCATTCCCGACCACCCCACAAATCAGCTTCGTGTGGGAGCATCATTTCGTGGCTTCATCCAATCGTTCGCTTTCGCTACGGCCCTCCGGTTTGCTCGCCGCCCTGGCTGACCGAACCGGCTGGGCACTGTGTCCCAGCCAGCCCACAACGGCTTTCTACGTCCCAGCTCGCTGGTCCAAGGTCGCCCCTAAACCAGTGGGATATGCTACGGCGCCAAACTGACAATTGCGCCGGCGGGACTTTCACCCGCAAGTACAGCAGCTAGACTCGCTGCACGCATCCGCAGAAGCTCCCGTCAGCCGGAAGGCGTGGTTGATCACCGCCGTGCCGTTCGCCACCCCGGTCACCGTCACCGTCCGCGCCGTGCTGTAGTTGCTGGTGGTAAAGGTCAGGCTCGCCGGACTGACCCGCGCCGCCGCCGTGTCGTCGCTCGTCACCCGCAGCGTCCCCGCATAGGCCTTCGTCAAGGCCACCGTGTAGGTCGCCGTGGAACCGGGCGCCACCGTCACCGGCGTCCCGGTCAGCGTGAGAGCCGCCGTGTCGTCGTCCTTGAAGGTCACCGTACGGACGTTCGACCAGGGACCCTGAAGGTTCCCCGTTCCCCCGGCCACACCCGCCATGCGATAGCCCGTTGCCCGAACCCGGACCTCGACCGATGCCCCGTCGGGATAGTTCAGCAGAAGCCGATTGTTGCGAGAACCCGGTTGCTGTCTGGCACTCGCCTGGTTGAGACCGCTATCCGTCCAGACGGTCTCACCCTTCAGCCGGGTCTGCGCTCTCCACCAATGGAACTTGGCCGCGTCTTTCACATAGTCGTCCGCATCCGACAACTCGTTCGAGCCGCCGGCATGGGTCCAGGTCAGGTCGATCCGCCCGTTCGTCGTCGAAGTCGCCGCCGTCAGCACCGGGGCCGCCGGATCGGTCTTCGCCGTCACCTGATCCGACCACACCGACTGCACACCGGGACTGACCGCCGCGAACAGGCGGAACGTGTAGTCCGTGCCCTTCGTCAGCCCCGTCACCCGGACGCTCGTCCTGCTTGCGCCCGTGAGCGTCGTGGTCGTGTTCCAGCCGGCCGTGCTCTTGTACTGATAGCCCCAGCTCGTGATCGGAATGCCCGTCAAGGCGTTCCAGCTCAGGGTGACCGAGGCATCGCCCCCCGCCGCCGTCAGAACCGGCTTGGGAACCGTATTCGTCGGCGTCGCCTTCACCTGGTCCGACCACACCGACTGCACCCCGGGACTGACTGCCGCAAACAGCCGGAACGTGTATTCCGTGCCGATCGTCAGTCCCGTCACCGTGGTGCTCGTCGTGCTGGCGCCCGTGACCGTCCGGGTCCTGATCCAGCTGCCGCCCGCGGGCTTGTACTGATAGCCCCAGCTCGCTACCGTCACACCCGACAGCGCGCTCCAGCTCAGGGTGACCCTGGCGTAACCCGCTTCGGCGCTCAGCACCGGCTTGGGAACCGCCGCCGACGCCGACGGCGTCGCCTCCACCACCGCCGACGCGGCGCCGTTGCCGCCGCTGTTCCGCGCCCGGATGCGGAAGCGGTACTCGCTGTCGTTCGTCAGACCCGTCACCGTGTGGGTCGTGGTGTCGGCGTCCGAATCGGGAATCGCGGTCCAACTGCCCCAGGCGGCGCCGCCCTTCTTCTGGCGCACCTGATACCTCGTGATCGAATCGTCGTCCGGGTCGGTCCAGGTCAGTTCCACCTGACCGTTGCCCGCCTCCGCCGACAACCCCGTCGGCGCCGCGGGTTTGGCGACGGTGGCGCCGGTAGTGCCGGTGGCTTTTACACGGAAGCCTGGAGGACAGACCGCAGAAGGATTATAAGTAGAATGGGTCGCTGTAAGACTGATCTCATATTCGGTGTTGGCGTCCAGACCGGTCAGCGTGCGGCTGGTCGCGGCGGCATTCGAGATGGTGACAGAGGTCGAACTTTCCCCGGTCTTGCCGTAAGACAACGTCCAGCCGTTGCGGAAGACATCGGTCGGCGCCGTCCAGGTGACGACAAACCCGTCCGAACGCGGCGCGAGACTCAGGTTCGTCGGGCTGAGCACGGAAGGGCAGCTGTCCGCAGGCGTCGCCGTCACCCAGTCCGTGGCGGCGCCGTCGCCGGAGGCGTTCACGGCGCGGATCATGAAACTGTATTCGGCGTCGTCTTCCAGCCCCGTTACCATATGCCTCACGGTGTTCGCGCCCGAACCCGCCATGGCGGCCCAGGTGGCGCTGCCCTTTGCCGGTGTCTTGGCGTAGCGCAGCT
The DNA here is from genome assembly GCA_964291265.2 of Alphaproteobacteria bacterium. GTDB lineage: Bacteria > Pseudomonadota > Alphaproteobacteria > SP197 > SP197 > SP197. The sequence continues at coordinate 3,115,395 of OZ219747.1, read as the reverse complement.
TGTAGCCGGTGATCGTGCCGGCCGGCTTGGTCCACGTCAGCAACACCTGTGTGGTGCCGGCCCCCGTCGCCGTCAGGTTCGTCGGGGCGGCGGGCGTCGTGGTCGTGGCCGCCGTCGGCGTAGCTGACGCCCCGTTCGAGTACCCTCCCCCACTAGCGAAGACGGAAAAGTTGAGACCGGTACCTTCTGCCCTTGCCACCTGGAAGGTATAGGAGGTGCCGGCGGTCAACCCTGTGACCGTGTGGGCTCTGATGGTGGCGCCGCCCGGTATATCGATCCAGTCGCCGTAACCTCCTCCGGTGACCCCCTGTCGGTAGACCCAATATCCAAATCCAGTGTTGCCGGTACGAGTCCAGGTGAGTGTGACACTGCCGACACCCGCGGTTGCCGTGAGCGCCGGCTTCTCCTGCGCCTGTGCGTCCTGGGGCGCGAGGGCGGCGGCCAGCGTGATGAGGAAGAGGGCAGCGAGTTCCGCGCTCAGGCGGCGGACGGTTCTCCCGAGGGCGCCCACCGGCTCAGCCCCGCGCCCGGACTCTTGAGGGGGGGGGGGTACGAAATTCTGGGGTTCGCGCGCGTGAGGCGCTCGCGTCATGATGCTCGTCCTCCCGCCGTCGCGCAGTCCAGGCCGCCACGCCCGCAAGAGCGCAACGATCCCATCGATGCAATCCATAACCCGTCCGCGGGCTGGCCGCAACACGTGCCGCGCCCGGCAGCGCCGGGGACCGGGCGATCGAGGATGGTCGGGGCCGGTTGCCGGGCCGAAACGCACACCGCGTCGATCGCCCCCGTCGTCTCCTGCCGGCCGGCGCATCGTCGAGCAGGCAGGCAGGTTCCGCCGTCACGTACGGGTCCGCCAACGCGAGGCCCCGCTCCGTGGCGCCCTGCGCCGCGGGCCATCAATCCATGGTCAGCAGGGGCGGGCAGTGATCGGAATTCAGCATGACACGATCACGGCAACCTCGTCGGTGAGTTGTCGCTGTCCCGGAGCACCATGACGCATCCCCGCGTGCATCCCTCAGGCGGGTGGGTCGACCGCCTCGAGATAGGACTCGTAGAGGTCGACGTTGACGACATCCGACAGGGGTGTGTGCGCACCCCACAGTTCGTGAGCCCCGAACGTCACCGTGTAACAGTGTTCCGGACACTCGCCGAGGTCACGGGCATGGGTGTCGGGATACACGAAGACACCATGATCACGGACGACCTCGCCGATGCGTCCCCTCGTGTAGCGCGGAGCACGGGTATGATGGCACGGGTGCTCGTTGAGGACCCGCACCCGGTCACCGGAACGGAATCGCGCCGGCGTTCCGGCGCCATCGCGCCGCGTCGATGCCCCTCCTGCCACGGCCTCCTCGATGTCGTCGAGAGTGGCGCCCCTGCCGCCGGCGGGGCGTGTCGGTCCGGCCATTCCGGCCATGCAGGCCTCGACGGCGGCCGATGACAGGAGTCCGCGTTCCTCCAGAAAGGACTCCAGCGCGCGGATCCAGCGCTCGTAGTAGCTTGCCTGGAGGTAGGCCAGAGGCGGTATGCGCTCGATGTGGGCGCGCAGGTGATCATCCGAGAAGCCGACCCTCCCCGATGCCTGAAGGAGAAGTCCGAAGGCCACCCTCTCCCAGTCGTCATGGAACAGTGGCTCGTCCGTCTGATGCGCGACGACGCCGAAACCCATCATGCCGCCCATGTCGTGAATGCCGTCCATGGCGCTCTCGTCATACTCTGGCCACGCCGATCATGCCATCGCGCGTCACGAGACCGGCAAGCTCCTCGCGGGTGAGATCGTCGCTGCCTGGAGGACGCTGCGGCAGGACCATGTAGCGCAGGTCCGCACTCGAGTCCCAGACGCGGACCTCCACGTCGTCCGCCACGTCACACCCCATCTCGGTCAGCACGGCCCGTGGCTCACGCACGACGCGCGCCCGGTAGGGCTCGCTCTTGTACCAGCGCGGCGGCAGGCCGAGGACGGGCCACGGATAGCACGAACACAGGGTACAGACGACCACGTTGTGGACATGGGACGTGTTTTCCACGACCACCATGTTCTCGCCCTGCATGCCCGATATGCCGAGCCCCGCCATGGCGTGCGAGGCGTTCGCGAGGAGGCGTTCGTGGAAGGCGGCGTCACTCCACGCATGCGCCACCACCCTGGCGCCATGGTGCGGCCCGACCCTGGTCTCGTAGAGCTCCACGAGTCGATCGATCGTGTCGGGATCACAGTAACCCTTGTCCGTCAGCAGCTGCTCGAGAGCGGCGACGCGCAGGGCCATGGCGGAGGGGGGATGGTGATGGCGCCGTGGCATTTCTTCTCAGCGGGGATGAGGTTCCGTCCTTCGAGTATTCCGGCCCGGCCACCCGGCGTCAACTGAACCGGTTGGTCCGCGAAAAGCCGGCGGGAGCGGGCTGGCCTGCCTGACCGCGCTTGCCGAGCCATCGCGCAAGATCATGCTGCGTGCGGGTGCGGGTGCCTGATTGCCAGGACAGACCTTCCTCGAGCGCGAAGACCGTCGCATCCGAGAGGCCCCCCGCCCGGTAGCGCTGCAGGATGACGCCCGCACCCCTCGCCTGCTCCGGCACGTCGCGGAGCGGGAACACGAGCAACCTGCCGTTCTCGCCGACGACTGCCACGTGGTCGCCCTCGACGACCTTCAGCACCATCGCCTCGTCGCCGACGGCGGGCGACAGCACCTGCTTGCCTCCCTTCTTGCGGGACTCCACGAGATCCTCGCCGACCACGAACCCCTTGCCGCCGGAAGACGCCACGAGGAACCTGCGGCCACCCCGAAACACCGTCATGGCGGCCACGTCGACATCGTTGCCCATGTCGAGCATGAGTCGCAGCGGGTCGCCGAAACCCCTCGCTGCAGGCAACCTCTCGCAGGCAAGGGTGAAGAACTTGCCGTCGGTGGCAAGGATGAGAAGCCTGTCCGTCGTCCATGCCTCGAGACGCAGCCTCTCGCGGTCGCCTTCCTTGAAGCGCAGATCGCCCACCTGATCGCCATGGCCCCTGGCAGCGCGGATCCAGCCCCTGTCGGAGAGGACCACCGTGACGGCCTCCCGGTGCACCGTGGCATCAACCGGAATGTCCTCGACCGGTGGCGGGCTGCCAAGGTCGGTGCGCCGCCTGCCCATCCCGCTCTCCTCCCCGAACTGGCGGGCGATGTCGGTGAACTCGGCCCTCAACGCCTCCTTCTTCCTGTCTTCCGAATCCAGCAGGTGTCGAAGATCGTCCCCTTCCGCCTTCAGTTCCTTTCTCTCCCTGGCGATTCTCATCTCCTCGAGACGGCGCAGGGAGCGCAGGCGCATGTTGAGTATGGCCTCGGTCTGGACCTCGGTGAGAGCGAAACGCCGGGCCAGCGCGGCGGCCGGATCGTCCTCGTCGCGAATGATGCGAATCACGTCGTCGAGATTGAGAAAGACGATGCGGTGCCCCTCGAGGATCTCCAGACGGCGCGCGATGGCGGCGAGACGGTTGCGTGACCGGCGCACCAGAACCGTACGCCGGTGAGCGATGAAGGCGGTCAGCACGCGCTTGAGGTCCATGACCCCGGGGATGCCGGAGGCGTCGAGCACGTTCATGTTGAGCGCGAAGCGCGACTCCAGGTCCGTGACGCGGAACAGGGACTCCATCAGGATGACAGGATCCACGGAACGGTTCCTGGGTTGCAGGACGAGGCGGACATCTTCGGTCGATTCGTCGCTCACGCTCTCCAGCAAGGGCAGCTTGCGGGCCTCGACGAGTTCGGCGATGCGTTCGACCAGACGCGACTTCTGAACCTGGAACGGCATCTCGGTCACGACGATTCGCCAGGTGCCCCGGGCCTGCTTCTCGATCGACCAGCGCGCCCTGATGCGAAACGATCCCCGGCCCGTTTCATAGGCCTCGCGGATCATGTCGGGGTCGTCCACGATCTGGCCGCCGGTGGGAAAGTCCGGTCCCTTCACCATCGTCACGAGGTCCGAAACGGAGGCCTCGGGAGTCTCGACGAGGTGGATCAGCGCCGCACACAGCTCGGCGACGTTGTGGGGCGGAATGCTCGTCGCCATGCCCACGGCGATGCCGCTGGCGCCGTTGGCCAGAAGATTGGGGAAACGCGATGGCAGAACCACCGGTTCCGAATCCGAACCGTCGTAGGTTTCGCGAAAGTCGACGACATCGTCGTCGAGGCCTTCGAGCAGGGCCACCGCCACATCGGTCAGGCGTGCCTCGGTGTAGCGCATCGCGGCGGCATTGTCGCCATCGACATTGCCGAAGTTGCCCTGACCGTCGATGAGCGGATAGCGCGCCGCGAAATCCTGGGCGAGGCGCACGAGCGCCTCGTAGATGGCCTGGTCGCCGTGGGGATGGTACTTGCCGATGACATCGCCCACCACGCGCGCCGACTTCTTGAATCCCTCGGCCGGGTCGAGGCGGAGCTGACGCATGGCATAGAGAATCCGCCGATGGACGGGTTTGAGGCCATCCCTGACGTCAGGCAGCGAGCGCGACGTGATGGTCGACATGGCGTAGGCGAGATAGCGTTCCGTGAGCGCATCGGCCAGACCGACGACCTCGATGGCGCCACCATGTTCCCTCTCGGTCATGACGTCATGGTGCCACTACATGTGGTGGAGTGTCCAGGGAGGAGTTCCACAAGACGTTGTCGTGCCGGAGGCAGGCCGGTTCTTTCCCCGGCCAGGACATGGCGCTCGAAGAAGTGCCCGGTCAATCTGAGGCCGGCGAGAATGTCGACCGGCCGGGATCCCGGCGCACCGACCAGAAATCCCGGAAGATCGAGCAGCTTGTCCCTCCACGGCTCTCCCGCTGCCGCCGAGACCGCGCGACCGCTGCGCGGCGACACCCAGACGAGCTCCTCGGTGGCCCCGGTCAGCGCACAGCTCTCGAGATCAAGTCCGTACCCCAGGACATCGAGCAGCCCGATCTCCCACCTGACATAGGCGGCGTCCCAGTGACTGGCGTTCCGTCGCAATTGCCGCGCCAGCACCTCCGTGGCCGTGAACAGCGCCTCGCAGGGGAGGCGTTCGGCGAGTGTCCTTTCGGCAAGCGCGCAGGCGCTGGCAAGGCAGGCAAGGCGCAAGGGATCTTCCAGCAGGGTTGACGCCACGGCTTCCTCGGGCTCGATGACAAGGGTCCCGAGTTGGTCGACCAGGCGGGCGCGCCAGCGCGCAGCAACGATGTTGCCGGTCTGCAGCACCCCGGCATGACGGCGGCCGCGACCTCCCTTCACGAAACCTGCATGGCGCCCGTGGCTGGCCGTCAGCAATGTGGCGACCACGGAGGTCTCGCCGTGCGGGCGCACCCCGAGGACGATGGCGCGGTCGTGCCATTCCATCGCCGTCAACCCGGGAACTCGAGGCCGATCTCCCGGTATCGCGCAGGATCGTCGAGCCAGCCGGTCCGCACCTTGACGTGGAGAAAGAGATGCACCCGGCAGTCCAGCAGCGTCTCGAGTTCCCGTCGCGCCGCCTTGCCGACCTCGCGGACGGTGCGGCCGTTGCGGCCCAGGATGATGGGCTTGTGGCCGCGCCGCGCCACGTAGATCGCCTGGTCGATCCTGACGGCATCCTCCTCGGGAATGTCGGTCCACAGCTCGGTCTCCACGGAGAGTTCGTAGGGAAGCTCCTGGTGGACCCTGACAAACAGCTTCTCGCGCGTGATCTCGGCGGCAAGGCGGGCTGGCGGCTGGTCGCTCGAATGGCCCTCTGGAAACAGCCACGGCTGGACCGGCAGCCTTTCGGCAAGGGCATCGACAACGTCGTTGACACCGTCACCGCTGAGGGCCGAAACATAGAAGATCTCCTCGACCACCTCATGCCTTGCGATGCGCCCGGCAAGAGGCAGGAGCGCGTCGCGCGGCACCAGGTCGATCTTGTTGATGGCGCACAGCACACGCCTGTGCCGGGTCAGGCGGGAGAGAATGGATGTCGCGGCGGCGTCGAGGCCGCGCTGCGCATCGATCACAAGCAGTGTGGCATCGGCATCCGCGGCGCCGCTCCACGCCGTCTTGACCAGGGCGCGCTCCAGGCGTTTCCCGGGCTGGAAGATGCCTGGCGTGTCGACAAGCACGATCTGCGTCCGCCCGACATTGCAGATGCCGGTGACGCGCCCTCGGGTGGTCTGCACCTTGTGGGTGACGATCGAGACCTTGGCCCCCACCAGCGTGTTGACGAGGGTCGACTTTCCGGCGTTCGGTGCCCCGAGGATGACCGCATGGCCGCACCGTTCCCCTGTCACTGCGCCGCGTCCACGAGAACCGCAGCGGCAGCCAGCTGTTCCGCAGCCCGCCTGGTGCGCCCGCTCGCCTTGACGCCGGCAAGACCCTCGATGCGCACTTCCACGGTGATGAGCGGTGCGTGGTCCGGCCCGGTCTTGTCGACCACCCGGTATTCGGGGAGCGCAAGACCCTGTTTCAGCGCCCATTCCTGGAGACGGGTCTTGTCGTCGCGACCGCTGCCGCCTTCCAGACGCAGGCGTGTCTGCCAGCAGCGGCGCACGAAGGTCTCGGCGACGGCATAGCCGGCATCGAGGTAGAGGGCGCCGATCAAGGCCTCGATGACGTCCGCAAGAATCGAGGCGTTGCGCCGCATGCCGCCCTTTCTCTCGTGCGGGCCCATCACGACGAAGCGGTCAATCCCCAGCTCCAGTGCGATGTCGCCGAGGGTCTGGTTGGCAACCAGTTTCGCGTAGCGCCTCGTCAGCTCCCCCTCGGACGCTTCCGCGCGGTCGTGGAAAACCATGGTGGCGATGATGGCGCCCAGGATATGGTCACCCAGAAACTCGAGGCGCTGATAGCCGTGGCCGTCGGCCGCGCACGCGGCACTGCGGTGGGTCACGGCCCGTCCGAGGAGACTCCCGTCGGTGAAGGCATGCCCGAGGATGGTCTCGAGTTCGCCGGACCCCGCGCTCATGAGAGCGACCGGAACAGGCGTTCCCAGCGAATCGATGTCGGCCACGACAGGGGATTGATGAGCGAGCCGCAGCCGTCCGTGGAGAAGAAGAGAAACTCGGCGCGGCCAATGAGATTCTCCCTTGGCACGAATCCGACGAGATGCGTGACCCTGCTGTCGTTCGAACTGTCTCGGTTGTCTCCCATCATGAAGTAGTGGTCCTGCGGCACCACGTACTCGGGCGTGTTGTCGAGCCGTCCACTGTCCGTGATGTTGAGAACACTGTGACGCGCTCCGTTCGGCAAGGTCTCGGTCTGGCGTTCGATGGGCCTTGACGACGAACACGAGCGGTCCTCGAAGACGGAATCCTCTTCCAGGATGACTGCCATGCCGTTGACGTGGAGGACACCGTCGATCATGCGAATACGGTCGCCGGGGAGACCCACCAGCCGCTTGATGAAGTCCACCGAGGTGTCCGTCGGCTGGCGGAACACGATGACGTCCCCGCGTTGCGGTTCGCCTTCGAACAGGCGTCCGTCAAGCAGTCCGAGGTCGGTGCCGAATCCCAGGGAATAGTCGCTGTAGCCGTAGGAGAACTTCGAGACAAACAGGTAATCCCCAACCAGCAGGGTGGGTTTCATGGAACCCGAGGGAATGTTGAAGGGCTCGTAGGCCAGCGTGCGCACGGCGAGGGCAATGATGACCGCATAGACCATGGTCTTGACGGTGCCGACCATCCCCTCGTCACCCCTCAGGCCGGCGGGAAGCAGGCGTTCCAGAGGACTGAACACCACCTTGAGGAGCCACTCCAGCGGCCTCAGCAGAAGGCCGATCAGGCTGAACGGAAGCAGCGGCACGGCCATGACCATCCGCAGGACCGACGAGGCTCCTCCCCCGGGGCGGCCCCCTGTCAGCCGGGTCATGACGGCCCGAAGCGCCGCCTTCACCGGTCGCACCCTCGGGAGATGACGATGGTTGTCCGTGGCGCGGCTGCGCGCAGTGGTGATGACTGTCGCAATGATCCTTCAACCCTTGGTTCGCTCAGGGAGCCCTGGAGATGTCCGTGACGATCGCGATCGACCGCAGGGCGGCGATGATGGATGTCAGGTGATGGACGTCATGGACCTCGAGGTCAATGAGCATGCCGAAAAAATCGGCCGTGCGCGCATTGATCTTCAGGTTGGTGATGTTGGCGTCCTGATTGCCGATCGCGGTGGTGATTTCGCCAAGGGCTCCAGGCTGGTTGATGACGTCAACGGCGATGCGCCCGACGTAGTGTTCGGGAGCGGCGCCGTCGGGAGACCACGAGACATCGAGCCATTCCTCGATCGAGTTCTCGTGTTTCTGCAGGGTGTCGCAGTCGATGGTGTGGATGGCAACCCCCTTGCCGGTCTCGACGATGCCGACGATGCGGTCACCGGGAAGCGGGTGGCAGCACTCGGCATGGTGCACAGCCATTCCGGGGGTCAGTCCGTCGATCGAGACGGCATGCTTGCCCGACGACTGGAACCGTTTGCGCGATGGCGAGCGTTTCGACGTCAGGAGTCGACGAATTCTCTCGCTGGTGACCTCGCCACGGCCTACGGCCTCGAGGAGATCATCCGTCGTGCGCTTGCCCAACGCCTCCGAGACCTTCCCGAGAAGGTCGTCGTCGGCCAGGCGACGCAACGAGGCGCATGTCTGCTGCAAGATGGCCCGACCCAGCCGGATGTACTCACCGCGCTCCTTGATGCGGATGTGACGCCGAATCCGTGAATGGGCACGCCCGGTGACGACGAATCGCGCCCACAGTGGATTGGGTGAAGCGTAGCGCGACCGCATGATCTCGACCTGGTCACCATTCTGCAGGACCGTGTCGAGTCGCTTGGGTACACCGTTGATCTTGGCGCCGACACAGGTATCCCCGATCCTCGTGTGGATGGCGTAGGCAAAGTCGACAGGCGTCGCATGGCGGGGCATTTCATGGAGTTCGCCCTTGGGCGTGAAGCAGTACACCCTGTCCTGGAAGAGTTGCAGCTTGGTGTTCTTGATGAATTCCTCGGGATCCGAGGTGCTCTTGATGGAATCCAGAAGCTGGCGCACCCACTGGTACTGGCTGCCCTCGCTTGCCGAGGCGCGATCCTCGCCGGCGGCGTAGCTCCAGTGGGCGGCGACTCCGTACTCGGCGACTTCATCCATGTCCCGGGTCCGTATCTGGATCTCGAGACGCTTGCCCTCGGGCCCCTGCACCGTCGTATGGATGGAACGGTATCCATTGGGCTTCGGCGTCGAGATGTAGTCCTTGAAGCGATCGGGAATCATCGGCCAGACACCATGAATGACACCGAGCGCCGCATAACAGTCGGGATCCCGCGCGACCACCACCCGGAATGCGACGATATCCGAGAGCTGATCGAAAGAAACGTTCTTGCGCTGCATCTTGCGCCAGATGGCATGCGGTTTCTTCTCCCGACCGTCGACCCTGGCTTGGAGACCGCCTTTCCCGAGCACGCGCACGAGATGGCGCTCGATCCGCGCAAGGTTGGAGGTCGGCCGCAGAAAACGCAGGCGTTCCAGGATGGAGTTGCGGGCGTCCGCGTTGATGTGGCTGAAGGCAAGATCCTCGAGTTCCTCCTTGAGCCACTGCATGCCGATCCGGTCGGCCATGGGGACATAGATCTCCATGGTCTCCCGGGCAATGCGCAGTCGCTTGTCCACCCGCCGCACGTGGTGCAGCGTGCGCATGTTGTGGAGCCGGTCGGCCAGCTTGACCAGGAGGACGCGGAGGTCCTCCGACATGGCCAGGAACAGCTTGGAGTAGTTGCCCATGGTGCGCCGACCTTCCTCGGCATGGCTCTCGAGGCGCGAGAGCTTGGTGACACCGTCGACCAGTTGGGCAACCTGCGGTCCGAACCTGTCGGTGATTTCCTCGAGCGTGGTGCTGGTATCCTCGATCGTATCGTGCAACAGGCCCGTGATGATGGACTGGCTGTCGAGCTTCATGTCGGCAAGGATGCCGGCGACCTCGACGGGGTGTGAGAAATAGGGATCGCCTGAGTCGCGTGTCTGGGAACCATGCTTGACCATGGCGAACACGTAGGCGCTGTTGAGGGCCGCCTCGTCGACCCCGTCGTCGTAGCTCCTGACCCGCTCGACCAGTTCGAACTGCCGGAGCATCGTCCGGACTCACACTCCTCTAGCGGATGGAACCGTCTTCGATGCCGGTGCCCCAGGCTTCGTTGTGCTGATCGCTGTCAAGGTCGAGATTGGCGAAGGCCCGGTCCAGTGGATTGTCCGCCGCCAGGCCGAGTTCCTCGGCGCTCTCGACATTCTCGTCCTCTTCGGTCTCGCTGCCGTAGACGAGCTTGCGGCGCACCGAATCCAGCGAAATCGTGTCGTCGGCGATCTCGCGCAGGGCGATGACAGGATGCTTGTCGTTGTCCCTGTCGACAGTCAGCTCCGCCCCCTTGCCCAGGTCACGGGCCCGCTGGGCGGCCAGGAGAACCAGCTCGAAACGGTTGCTCACGCGCTCGATGCAGTCTTCAACGGTCAATCGGGCCATTCATCACCTCGATGTGGGAGCTGGGAGCGGGCTGCGAACATGCCAGCATCGCGCCCTCATGACAAGCCCTTCCGAGAGTCGGGGACAAGAGGCTCGATGTCGCCGGCCTGCCTGGGGAGCCCCCGGATGAGGCAATCGATCGGCTGCCCGGTCACCGGATGTCTCCACCGAGGCGCCACGTCATGGAGCGGCAGCAGCACGAAGAGCCTCTCGGCGGCGCCTGGATGCGGCAGAAGGGGAGGCCGGTCCGCTCTCTCGAGGCCCCGGTAGTCGATGAGGTCGAGATCCACCGTGCGGGATTCCCAGCGCCGACGACGCTGGCGGCCGAGCCCCTCCTCGATGTCGTGAAGGAGTTCGAGCAGGGCCTCCGGACCGTGCTCCGTGGCAAGCTCTGCAACCCCGTTGACATACCGGGGCTGGTCTCGGTCATCCATGGGCCGCGTTTCGTACCAGGGCGATACGCCGAGCACGTCCACACCGGCGCGGCGGACCCGCGCCAGCGCCTCCTCGAGCGTGCGCCGCGGTGGCCCGATCACCGAAGCGAGGTTGGCGCCCAGCGCCATGTATATGCCGCCCTGGAGGCGGGAGAGGGTTGCCGACATCTGCGGAAACTTCATATAGAGAGCGATGGGGCACCTGCAAGCCTTCGCTCCGGACGAAGGGTTCGAGGTGCCGTCACAGACAAGGACAAGGCGCCATGATGACCGCTGGCGAGCCCCTGCCCGACTGCCCCCTGTGCCCGCGTCTCATGGCCTTTCGCCATACCTGGCGGGAGAAGGAACCGGTCTGGTTCAATGCCCCCGTGCCCACATTCGGACCCCGGGATGCCCGCCTCCTGGTGGTGGGACTCGCTCCGGGTCTGAGGGGCGCCAACGCATCCGGGCGCCCCTTCACGGGCGACGGCGCCGGCGACTTCCTCTACCCGGCGCTGATCGGGTCGGGCTATGCCAGGGGCAGCTATGAGGCCCGGCCGGATGACGGTCTGGAGCTGGTGAACTGCCGGATCACCAACGCCGTGCGTTGTGTTCCGCCCGGGAACCGGCCGCTTGCCGCGGAAATCCGTTCCTGCAACCCCTTCCTTTCGCGGGAGATCGAGACACTCCCGTGCCTCGATACCATCCTCGCCCTCGGAGGCCTCGCTCACCTGGCCATTCTCGATGCCATCGGCGCCAGGCGTTCCGCCTTCCCGTTTGCCCATGGCGCCGTCCATGGACTCCCGGGCGGCATCGTCCTCGTCGACAGCTACCACTGCTCGCGACTGAACACCAACACCGGTCGCCTGACATGGACGATGTTCAACCGCATCTTCACCATCATCGCCGGGAGGCACGCGGCAGGCTGACGACAATGGCCGTCAGGATCGCGAGCGCACCGACCACGGCCTCCCAGTGCAGGGGTTCGCCGAACAGCAGCCAGCCGGTGAAGAGCACGGTGACGAGTTCGGCCGAACCGGCAACGGCGGAGCGTCCGCTCCCGGCCATCGCGGTGCCGGCCACCACCAGGCAGGTTGCCAGGATCCCGGTGCCAAGGCCGACCCAGCCAAGCGAGATCCAGCCCTTCGTCGAAACCGGCCAGGCCAGGGAAGCATCCGACACCAGATGCCAGGCCAGGGTGACCATGAGCGCAGCCATGCTGACGACGAGCGTGCGCCACAGGACATGGCCGTCCGCCACGCCCAGGCAGGCGAGATAGAGTCCGTATCCAAGGGGCGCGCCGAAGGTGATCAGCACGCCACCAAGCGGCGTGGCCTCGAGATTGCCGGGTGCGACGATGAGTGCGGCTGCGCCCAGGACGAGGGCGATGGCCAGGACCATGCGCCATTCCATGCCGGCCCGGAACAGGAGACCCGCCAGGACGAACGTGAAGGCCGGGTAGGTGTAGAACACGAGAATTGCCGTGGAAGCCGGCAGTCGTGCGTAGCCCTCGAAAAGAAAGATCGTGGCGGCTCCGATACCGAGACCGGCAAGGAAAGGCGCGCGCAGGGAACCGCCGGAGCATCGTCGCCAGGCAACGATGGCGGCAAGGGCCGCGATGGAAACCCCGAATCGGACCAGGAGTGATGAGGTCGAGCCAACTCCCTCGTCCCTCAGGATCTCCAGGGGCCGCGGCAGCAGTCCGTAGCAGACGGCTCCGGCGGCGACCAGGAGCACGCCCGCCACCATGGCCGGGCGCCTTGCCTCGTTGACGCTCACGCATGGATTCCTTTATGTCAGACGATCTGGCGACAGCTCGAACTCGGAAAGGGAACGGAAATGGTCGGCAAGATCGATGCACGCCTGGCCGAACTCGGCATCAGGCTTCCCGAGGCAGCCGCCCCGGCGGCGAATTATGTGCCCTGGACAGTGGCTGGCAACCTCGTGTTCGTGGCCGGGCAGATCACCCTTGCCGACGGCACGCTGAAACACCAGGGCAAGCTCGGCGCGGGTGTCACTCTCGAGGAAGGCTATGCAGCAGCGCGCCTGTGCGGGCTCAATGTCATCGCCCAGCTCAGGGCTGCCTGTGGCGGTGACCTCGACCGGATCGTCAGGATCGTCAGACTCGGCGGGTTCGTGAATGCCGTGGAGGACTTTCGCGATCATCCGAAGGTCATCAATGGCGCCAGCGATCTGATGGTCGAGGTGTTCGGCGACAGGGGGCACCACGCGAGGGCTGCGGTCGGTTGTGCCTCCCTGCCGCTCAACGTTGCGACCGAGGTCGAGGCCGTGGCCGAGATCTCCTGATCCCGTGAACGGCGGTGAGGCGCTTGTCGCCACCCTTCTCGAACATGGTGTCACAGCGGCATTCTGCGTTCCTGGCGAAAGCTACCTTGCGGTTCTCGAGGCATTGCGCCGCCACGGCAACACCATCCGCCTGATCACCCATCGCCACGAATCGGGCGCAGCCTTCGCCGCCAACGGCTACGCCAAGATTTCGGCACACCCGGGCATTGTTCTGGTCAGCCGCGGCCCCGGTGCGACCAACGCCGCCATCGGTGTTCACACGGCCGCTCAGGACAGCGTGCCCGTGGTTCTCTTCATCGGCCAGGTGCCGACCCACGAAATCGGCCGCGAGGCATTCCAGGAAATCAACTACACCTCCTTCTTCGGCGCCGTTGCCAAGGCGGTGATCGAACCTGCCGGCGCTGCGGAGGTGGCGGACGCGACGGCACGCGCCCTTTCGGTCGCCGCCGCCGGTAGACCGGGGCCGGTGGTCGTTGTCCTTCCCGAGGACATCACCCTCGGCGAGGCCGGAACCCCCGTCATGGCGGCACCGGTCGGCAAGTCCGCGACCAGGGCATCAGAGGAAGATCTGGAGCGCGCTGCATCGATGATCGAAAGGGCCGACCGCATTCTCCTTCTGGCGGGCGAGATGGTGCGCCACGAAGCGGTCCACACCCAGCTCGACCGCCTGGCGCGGCAGTCCGGGGCCGCAGTGGTATCGGCATTCCGCTGCCAGGACTGTCTTTCGAACGAACACGAGGCCTATGCGGGATCGTTTGCCACGGGCCGCGCGGCCTACCTGGATGACGCCTGGGACGAGGCGGACCTCGTGGTGGTCGCCGGAGCCAGGTTCGATGCCATCAGTTCCGCCGACTTCCGCTTCAGGGACGGATCGAAGCCTCTCGTCGCCATCCACCCCGACGCTGCCACCGTCCACGCCCTGCGTCCCCGGCTTGGCCTGGTTTCGGATGTCGGACCGGCCCTCGATGCCATCGCCGACAGGCTTGCCGGGGCGAGCCCCGCCCAGCCCGCATGGCGTGCCGGCCTGAGGCACGCCTGGAGGCGATTCCAGGAGGCAGCGCCGGCGGCCAGGGGTGCCGTCGACCTGACCGAGGTCGTCCGTCACGTGAACCGGCGGCTCGCATCAGTCGATCATGTCATCGCCAATGACGCCGGCAACTTCTCCACATGGGTGCAGCGCCACTTTCGCTACCGGTTGCCGGCAAGCCAGGCCGGGCCGATGTCGGGCGCCATGGGCTATGGTGTGCCGGCTGCCCTTGGTGCAGCGCTTGCAAGGCCCGCCGCCCGGGTTGTCGCCTTTGCCGGAGACGGCGGTTTCATGATGACGGGCCAGGAACTCACGACCGCCGTCGAGAATACCCTCAAGGTCATTGCCATCGTCTGCGACAACGGACACTACGGCACGATCCTCATGCACCAGCAACGCTACGCCGGCCCTCGGAACACCATCGCCGTGGCTCTCGAAAGCCCGGATTTCCAGGCCATCGGCGTGGCCTACGGGGCGCCTTCCTGGCGTGTCGAGCGCACCGCGGAATTCGCACCGGCCTTCGATGAGGCTCTCGCTCTCGACGGCCCGGCGCTCATTCACGTGGTCACCGACATCCGGGACCTTGCCGCCGGCAGTTGAACCGGATTCAGGTGCCCTCGATCGTTGACATCATGCCGCCAGCGTCGCCGATATCGTCGAAACTGGCGTAGTTCATGCGATAGAGCATGCTGTAGAGACCACCGGAGGCCATGAGAGCGTCGTGGGCCCCTTCCTCGATGACGCGGCCGTCCTGCAGCACGATGATGCGATCCGCTCCCCTGATCGTGGTCAGGCGGTGGGCGATCACGAGGGCGGTGCGCCCCTCGAGGAGCCGGGCAAGGGCCTGCTGGATCCTCTGTTCCGTGTAGCTGTCGATGTTTGCCGTTGCCTCGTCGAGCACGAGAATGGGCGTATCGGCCACCAGGGCCCTGGCAAAGCTCAGCAACTGGCGCTCGCCGAGTGACAGGGTCACCGCACCCTGATCCAGCAGGGTATCGTATCCCTTCGGCAGATTCATGATGAAGTCGTGGGCTCCGACCGCGCGCGCCGCTTCAGCCACCGCATGCCGGCTGGCGCCGGTCCTGTTGTAGCGGATGTTCTCGAAGACCGTCCCGGTAAACAGATAGGGTTCCTGCAGGACCATGGCCACGTGACGACCGAGAGACTCCTGGGCGACATCGCGGACATCGTGGCCGCCGACCCTGACGGAGCCCTCCCAGACGTCGTAGAAGCGGTGAATCAGGGCCATGGCGCTGGTCTTCCCCGAACCGGTCGGCCCGACCAGGGCGACGGTTTCACCGTCCTTCACCCCGAAGCTCACATTCTTGAGAACGGGCTGGTCCTCGACGTATCCGAAGGTGACGTTGGCGAATTCGACGGCGCCGTTGCTGCGGTCGAGCTCGATGGCGTCCGGTCTGTCACGCACCTCCACGTCCACATCGAGGACCTCGAAGATACGCTGTCCGGCCGCCATGGCACGCTGCATGATGCTGTACTGGATGGAGAGCGATCGAATGGGATCGAAGAAGCGCTGGACGTAGAAGAGGAAAGCCACCATGACGCCGATGTCGAGGCTGTTGTCCAGCACCAGTCGTCCGCCGATGACGACAACGATCGCCATGGCGCAGCCGGTCAGGAGATCGACCACGGGGATGAGGACGTTGGCAAGGCGTGATGCCCTCATGTGGGCGTTGCGATTGTCGGCCGTCATCTCCTCGAAGAGATCGAGATTGACACCCTCACGGCCGAGCTCCTGTATGGCCCGGATGCCATGAACGTTTTCGGCCAGGGCCGCATTGACGGCGCTGCTGGTCTCGCGGGCATGCAGGAACGCCTGGCGAGCCATGGGGAGCCAGACCATGCGCACGACAACCAGGATCGGCAGGACTGCGAGCGTCAGGGAGGCAAGCCGGACATCCAGCACGAGGAGGACCGTGATGATGCCCACGAGGAGAACCAGATCGCCGATGGCGAAGATCGAGGACTCGAGAAACTCCTGCAGGGCATAGACGTCTCCCTGCAGGCGCGACATCAGCCGACCGACTTCCGTCTGGTCCATGAACCCCAGGGACACGACCTGCAGGTGGGCGTACATGGCCCGGCGCAGGTCGAACAGCAGGTGACCGGCGATGCGCCCGACAATGCTCTCGAGAAGGAACATCGACACGTAGTTGACGACGACGACGCCGAAGAACACACCCATGATGACGACAAGGAGCACGCGGGCGCCGTCCCCTGCCGCCAGGGCCTCGTCGATTGTCCAGCGTATGATGAGCGGCACCATGAGCTGGGTGGCAACGAAGAAGAGGACGGCGACCACCGCGAAGACAATCCGCGCGCGGTAAGGCGCCAGGTGCGTCAGGAAACGCGCGATGACCCAGCGATCGAAGGCGCGACCGAAGAGTTCCTCGTCGCGCGACGCCTGGGCTCCGACCACGGCAAGACCGGGCTTGCGTCCGGCGGTCACGACCGTGCGCTCCCGCCGCTGGCCTGCAGGTCCCAGAGAGCGCGATAGCGTCCTTCGAGCGTCAGCAGGTCCTCGTGACACCCGCGCTCGACGATCCGCCCCTCCTCCAGGAAAATGATCTCGTCGGCATGGAGCAGCGAACGCAGGCGGTGTGCGATGATGATGACGGCGCGCTCGCGGGTCAGGTCATGCAGTGCCTGATGGATGCGCTGTTCGGTGGCCGCGTCCACTGCTGCCGTTGAATCGTCGAACACGATCACGGCACTCTCCGGCAGGACACCGCGGGCGATGGACAGGCGCTGGCGCTGGCCTCCCGACAGCGACACCCCCCGTTCGCCGACCAGGGTGGAGTATCCGGTCGGCAGCTTCCTGATGTAGTTGTGGAGCTGGGCCGCCGCGGCGGAATGCTCGATGGCCGCCCTGCCCGCCCAGGGATCGCCGTAAGCCACATTGTGATCGATGCCTGCGGTGAACAGGAATGGCTGCTGCGGCACGATGCTGACCTGCCGGCGCAGGCTTGCGAGTGTCACCGAGCGAATGTCGGCGCCATCGATGGTGATGCGTCCGGCGGTCACGTCGTAGTACCGGCCGGCCAACTGTCCAATGGTGCTCTTGCCGCTGCCGGGAGGGCCGACAATGCCGAGTGTCCTGCCGGGAGCGACCTCGAAATCGATGCTGCTCAACGTGCGCCTGTCGCGCGCCGAGGCGGGGTAGGCGAAGTCGACCCCTTCGAACCTGAGGACGCCCTCGCGCACCTCGAGCGGTCGGGCATCCGGGTGATCGGCAACGCTTGGTTCGAGGTCCAGCACGTTGAAGAGACGTCCGCCACAGGTCGAGGCGCGGGCGACGGAGTTGATCATCCAGCCGATCTGGCGCACCGGCATCTGCAGGATGGCCATGAAGGCAAGGCACTCGGCGAGCTGGCCCAGCGTGATCTCGCCGGCCATCGCCTTCTCTCCCCCCACCCACAGGACGAGGCCCATGGCGGCGAAAAAAATGAATGTCATGCGCGTGCTGGAGCGCACGAACAAGGCTATCCGGCGATGCGACAAGGCGAGTGCGCGTGCGGCGATGGCGTCGTAGCGAATCAATTCGTAAGCTGTCGAGGCAAAGGCCCTAACCACGCGAATTCCGCCGAGATTCTCCTCCATCACCTTGGTAAGCTGCGAGAGTTCCTCCTGCAAGGCGAGCCAGGCGTCACGCAGTCTCAGGCGGGCGCCCGAGGCCATCACGGCAATGACGGGAACGAACCCGAGGGCCAGCAGTCCCAGCACCGGATCGATGCGAACCAGCAGGATGGAGCCTCCGGCGATCAGGGTCGACAACAGCACGCAACGCAGGATTCCGGTATCCACCCAGAGGCGCACGCCCTCGATGTCGAGGATTCCCCTTGTCATCAGTTCACCGGAGTGAACCCGGTCGTGCCACGACAGGCTCAAGGTCTGCAGTTGCCTGTAATAGGCCATGCGCAGGTCATGGCCGATGATCTGGCCCACCGATTCGCCCTGATAGTTCTGCACCATGGTGAAGAGGCCGCGCAGCACGCTGGCGGCGACCAGCAGCGCCGCGGTCTCCGCCAGCGCCTCGCCTGCGATGTCGCGGCCGGTTTCGGTTCCCAGCAGGCCCTGGGCCTCATCCACCGCACGCCCGAGGAACTGCGGGACGAACAGCTGGAAGAAACCCGCGGCGAACGCGGCAACGATGCCGAGCACCATGCGCCAGCGGTTGCGGAACGCCATGGCCGTGATTCGCCACAGCACCCCGGCGTCAACCCGCGAAACGTCGATGTTGTATCGGCCGTCGAACTCGATATCGATGCGACGCCTGGTTCGGGTCCGGTCTGAAGCCATGGAGGTGTTGTCTTGAACGTCAACCGATCAGGGCCCGGTGATTCGCTCGTGTCGTCTAGAGCCCTCTCGCGCCGGGCACTTTACTATGCCGGTGCATCACCTGACAATCCATCCTGCCAGGCCGCTGTCGGCGGCGCTGCGCCGCCCGATCGGTCACATCACGGCGGAACGGGCCACCACAACCGAGGACAGGATGGCTCCAGGATCAGATACCGGCGGGCAGGAACGTTACAGCGCACGCTGCATCAACAGCATCCACGACGTCAGCCGGGATGCGTGGGACCGCCTCGCTGGCACCGACAATCCGTTCGTCCTCCATGACTTTCTCGCCTGTCTCGAGGACAGCGGTTCCGCATGCCCCGAAACGGGCTGGGGCCCCGCACATGTCCTTCTCGAGGACTCCCGCCAACGGCTCGTCGGCGCCGCTCCCGCCTGGTTCAAGAGCCATTCGATGGGGGAGTATGTCTTCGATCAGGGGCTTGCCGACGTCTTCGAACGTGCCGGCGGACACTACTACCCCAAACTCCTCGTCGCGGTGCCGTTCACCCCGGTCACCGGACCGAGGCTGCTGACCGGAGAAGCACAGGCATCGACGTACGAGGCACGGCAGCGTGCCCTGGCCTCCGCCATTGTCAACCTGGCGAAGAACGCCGGAGTCTCGTCGGCCCACATCAACTTCCTGACATCGGAGGAATCGCGCGTGGTCGCCCGTCTCGGCTTCCTCCAGCGGACCGGTATCCAGTTCCACTGGGAGAACAGGGAATACGCGTCCTTCGACGGTTTCCTGGCCAGCCTGTCCTCGCGCAAGCGCAAGGCCATCCGGCGCGAGCGCCGCGAGGTCGCGGCCAGTGACATCTCGATCCACCGGTTGACCGGCAAGGCGCTGACAAGCGAGATCTGGGATGCCTTCTACGGCTTCTACCGCGATACGGGCAACCGCAAGTGGGGCATTCCCTACCTCACCCGCGCCTTCTTCGAGCAGCTCGGCCAGCGCATGCCCGACAATATCCTCCTCGTCATGTGCCGGCGGGATCACCGCTGGATCGCTGGCGCCCTCAACGTCAGGGGTTCATCGACTCTCTTCGGCCGCCACTGGGGCTGCATCGAGGATCACCGGATGCTTCACTTCGAATGTTGCTACTATCAGGCGATCGAGCATGCCATCTGCAACGGCCTTGCCCGGGTCGAGGCCGGCGCCCAGGGCGGCCACAAGGTCCAGCGTGGTTACATGCCGGTCACCACCCGGTCGGTTCACTGGTTTGCCAATCGCAGCATGCACGACGCGGTGTCCCGGTTCTTTGCCGAGGAGGGACATCACATCGCGGAACAGGCCGACTACATCGGACGCGAACTGTCACCCTTCCGGCAGGCCTGAACCGCGGCTTCCCGTTGCCTTTGCCGGTGCGTCATCACCCCCGCCGAACTCCGTGAGGAATTCCCGCACCTGCAATTCGAAACCAAGGGAGTCGTCGTCGGTCACGGTCACGGTGACATGCCCGCCGCCGACAAGACCGCCGAACAGGAGTTCGTCGGCCAGCGGCTTCTTGACATGTTCCTGGATCACGCGCGCCAGGGGCCTGGCGCCGTAGGTCTCGTCATGGCCGTGGCGGCAAAGCCACTCCCTCGCCTCCGGCGACAGCGAGATCGAGACCTTGCGTTCGGCAAGCTGCGTGCCGAGTTCGCCGATGAACTTGTCGACGACATGGCCGACAGTCTCGCGCGTCAGCGAGGCGAAGGGGACAATCGCGTCAAGGCGGTTCCGGAACTCCGGCGTGAACAGCTTCTCGATGGCTTCCGTGTCCTCACCCCGGCGCGTCGCCCTGCCGAATCCCATCGGCGATCTCGCGAGTTCACTGGCTCCCACGTTTGTCGTCATGATGATGATGACGTTCCTGAAATCGACCTTCTTGCCGTTGTGATCGGTGAGCTTGCCGTAATCCATCACCTGGAGAAGGACATTGAAGAGGTCAGGGTGGGCCTTCTCGATTTCGTCGAGCAGAAGGACGACATGGGGATTCTGGTCCACGGCATCGGTGAGCAGTCCGCCCTGGTCGAATCCGACATAGCCCGGCGGAGCGCCGATCAGCCGCGATACGGTGTGCCGTTCCATGTACTCGGACATGTCGAAACGAACGAGCTCCATGCCCGAGAACTCGGCAAGACGCCGCGCCACCTCGGTCTTGCCGACGCCAGTCGGTCCGCTGAAGAGGTAGCTGCCGACAGGCTTCTCCGTTTCCCGCAAGCCCGCCCTGGAGAGCTTGATGGCATCGGTCAGCGCGTCGATCGCCTGGTCCTGTCCGAATACAACGCCCTTGAGCTGCACCGGAAGCTCGATCAGGGACGCCCGGTCACGGCGCGACACCTTCCTTGGCGGAATGCGCGCCATGCGCGCGATGACCGCTTCCACATCGGCCACACCGATGCTCTTGCGACGCCGGCTCCTCGGCACCAGCATCTGTGCCGCGCCGGCCTCGTCCATCACGTCGATCGCCTTGTCGGGCAACCTGCGATCATGGAGGTAGCGGTCGGAGAGTTCCACCGCCGTCCTGATGGCATCGTGGGTGTAGCGGATGCCGTGGAACTCTTCGTAGCAGGGCTTGAGTCCACGCAGGATCTTCACCGCATCGCCGATGGAGGGTTCCGCCACATCGATCTTCTGGAAGCGGCGCGACAGGGCACGATCCTTCTCGAACACGGAACGGAATTCCTTGTAGGTGGTCGATCCCATGCACCGCAGCGTGCCGCTCTGCAGGGCGGGCTTGAGCATGTTGGACGCGTCCAGCGATCCACCGGACGCGGCACCCGCACCGATGACCGTGTGAATCTCGTCGATGAAGACGATGGCGTCGCGATCGGCTTCAAGCGTGGACATGACCGACTTCAGCCTCTCCTCGAAATCGCCCCGGTAGCGTGTTCCGGCAAGCAGCGCCCCCATGTCCACGGCCCAGATCGTGCACCCGGCGAGCACCTCGGGCACATCGTTCTCGGTGATTCTCCGGGCGAGGCCTTCGGCGATCGCCGTCTTGCCCACCCCCGGATCGCCAACAAGGAGGGGGTTGTTCTTGGTGCGCCGACACAGCACCTGGATGGTGCGTTCCACCTCCCGTTGCCGCCCGACCAGGGGGTCGGTCCTGCCGGATTTCGCCTTCTCGTTGAGGTTGACGCAGTAGGCTTCGAGCGCCGCGTCTCCCTGGCGAACATCCTCCTCGTCTTCCTGGGTTCCACGCACCACCCTGGGTTCCGACTGTCCCGGAACCTTCGAAACGCCATGGCTGATGTAACTCACGGCATCGAGCCGCGTCATGTCCTGCTCTTGCAGGAACCAGACGACATGACTCTCCCGTTCCGAGAACATCGCCACGAGAATGTTTGCCCCGGTCACCTCGCCCGCCCCCGATGACTGGACGTGGGCCACCGCCCTGCGCAGGGTCCTCTGGAAGCCCTGGGTGGGCTTCGCCTCGACGGCCTCCTCGAGGGTGATGGAATCAAGACTGTGATCGATGAAGTGCTCGACCTCGGTGCGGATACGCTCGGGATCGACATTGCAGGCCCTGAGCACCGCCACCGCATCCTCGTCCTCGGTCAGCGCCAGCATCAGATGCTCGAGCGTGGCGTACTCGTGGCATCGCATGCTGGCGTGTTCCAGGGCCTTGCGCAGTGTGTGTTCGAGTTTGGAGGAGATCATGAAGGGCTCATTCCTTTTCGAGCGTGGCCTGCAGGGGGTGTTCGTGGAGCCGCGCAAAGTCGATGACCTGCGTCACCTTGCTCTCGGCGACATCGAAGGGATAGACGCCGCACAGGCCGACACCATGACGGTGCACGTGAAGCATGACTCGAGCCGCTTCCTCGGGGCCCTTGTGGAAGAACCTGACCAGCACGTGAACGACAAACTCCATCGGCGTGTAGTCGTCGTTGAGCAGAAGCACCTTGTACATGGAGGGCTTCCGCGTCTTCTGCCGAACCCGGGTCGCGACACCGGTCCCGCTGCCATCACTGTTCCGGCGATTGTCGTCACTCATGTGGCACCATCGGACGCATGACGAAGTCTGGAGAATCGATCATACCCGCAATGCAGACAACAGGCCAGACGCCGGTCGCTGTTCACCGCCGTCATCCGGGTAAGCGTTCGCTCATGAGGGGATGACGGCGCCTGGGAGAGTGCCGAGCGAATGCCGGGGCAAGACCGGACGCTTGCAGGTCATCGTGCATGAGGTCTCCCGGGCGTCCTTTCCTGCCAATACGGCTTCGGCAGGCAGCGAAGCGGTCTTGAGGTATCGAAGGCGGGGGCGGGTTGGTGACCTTGAAGTTTGTTGCCAAAATCGCGGGTGATCACTGGTCTCCTATCAGTTCCACAACACAGCATAGGGAGGGGCCATAGCTTGGGCTGAGGCCACCCGAGTGAAGTACGGGGGCATGGCGGCGACCTGAGGAACAAGCGCCATCGAGGTCTTGACGCCCGGCAGGCCTCACTCCGGGTCAGGCGCCGCGATTGTCGCCTTGGTGCTGTTCGGCGTAGGGTGCCGCCATGACGAACACCTTCCCTCTTCCAACCCGTGAGCGCGATGCCCGTTGAAACGCCGGGGTCTCGCTCGGTGAGACTTCCGGTGAATCGGCACGATGCGCTGTTCCGGGCACTGGTCTCCGAACCGTCCCGTGCCGCTTCTCTGCTCACCGACTACCTGCCGCGGAAGGTGGCTGACCTCCTCGACCCCAAGGCGCAGCCGGAGGCGGTCGAGGGCAGTTTCGTCGACAAGGCCGCCCGTACCACCCAGTGCGATGCGCTGTTCCGGGTGAGATTGAAGGACGGCAAAGATGCGCGCCTCTACGTGCTGCTCGAACATAAGAGCTACGTCGACGCCGAGACGCCGCTCCAGCTCCTGGGATACATGGTCAACATCTGGCGGCGCGAGATCGAGCGGAGCAAGAGCGAGGGCGGCGGGAACGACATCAAGCTGCCGGCGATCATCCCCCTGGTCTTCTATCACGGCCGGGGTCGCTGGAAGGCGGCGCGCTCGGTGCTGAAGATGATCGACGCGCCCGAGAAGCTGAAGTCGTTCGTCAGGGAGTTCGCCTATGTGGTGCACGACCTCGGGGAGATGGCGCCGGACCGGCCGTCGACCTCGCCCGAGGTGCGGTCCGCTCTTCTGGCGCTCAGGTTTGCCTTTGCCGAGGAGGTACCGCCCGATCTTCTCGACGTGATCATGGACGGGCTGCTTGCAGGGAGCGACTTCGAGCACCATATTGTGCGCTACATGACCGAGCACAAGGGCCTGACGCCGGCCATGCTGGAGGCGTCTTTGCGCCGGACGAAGCCGGACCATTGGGAGGTGTTGATGGGCACGATCGCACAAACCTGGGTCGAACAGGGAAGAGCCGAGGGTATCGAGAGGGGAAGAGCCGAGGGACTCGAGAGGGGACTCCAGAGGGGACTCGAACGAGGCCGGAGCGAGGCCCTCGCGGAACTTCTTCTTCGTCAACTGTCCCTGCGCTTCGGTGATGTGCCGGATGCGGTCCGCGAGCGGGTGCGCGGCGCGTCGGCCGCCGAACTGGAGGCCTGGGCGGAGGCGGTGCTGGCTGCCCCAAGTCTTGATGATGTGCTGGCCGCCAGGCCCAGGCAGCGGTAAGCGTTCGCTCATGAGGGGATGACAGCGCTTGGGAGAATGCCGAGCGAAAACCGGGGCAAGACCGGACGCTTGCAGGTCATCGTGCATGATGTCTCCCGGGTGTCCTTTCCTGCCAATACGGCTTCGGCAGGCAGCGAAGCGGTCTTGGAGGTATCGAAGGCGGGGACGAGGGCGGGTTGGTGACCTTGAAGTTTGTTGCCAAAATCGCGGGTGATCACTGGTCTTCTATCAGTTCCACAACCCAGCATAGGGAGGGGCCATAGCTTGGGCTGAGGCCACCCGAGTGAAGTACGGGGGCATGGCGGCGACCTGAGGAACAAGCGCCATCGAGGTCTTGACGCCTGGCAGGCCTCACCCCGGGTCAGGCGCCGCGATTGCCGCCCTGGTGCTGTTCGGCGTAGGGTGCCGCCATGACGAACACCTTCCCTCTTCCAGCCCGTGAGCACGATGCCCGTTGTAACGCCGGGGTCTCGCTCGGTGAGACTTCCGGTGAATCGACACGATACGCTGTTCCGGGCACTGGTCTCCGAACCGTCCCGTGCCGCTTCTCTGCTCACCGACTACCTGCCGCGGAAGGTGGCTGAACTCCTCGATCCCGAGGCGCCGTTCGAGGCGGTTGGGGAGAGTTTCGTCGACAAGGCCGCCCGTACCACCCAGTGCGATGCGCTGTTCCGGGTGAGATTGAAGGACGGCAAAGATGCGCGCCTCTACGTGCTGCTCGAACATAAGAGCCAGGTCGACGCCGAGACGCCGCTCCAGCTTCTGGGATACATGGTCAACATCTGGCGGCGCGAGATCGAGCGGAGCAAGAGCGAGCGGAGCAAGAGCGAGGGCGGCGGGAACGACATCAAGCTGCCGGCGATCATCCCCCTGGTCTTCTATCACGGCCGGGGTCGCTGGAAGGCGGCGCGCTCGGTGCTGAAGATGATCGACGCGCCCGAGAAGCTGAAGTCGTTCGTCAGGGAGTTCGCCTATGTGGTGCACGACCTCGGGGTGATGGCGCCGGACCGGCCGTCGACCTCGCCCGAGGTGCGGTCCGCTCTTCTGGCGCTCAGGTTTGCCTTTGCCGAGGAGGTACCGCCCGATCTTCTCGACGTGATCATGGACGGGCTGCTTGCAGGGAGCGACTTCGAGCATCATATTGTGCGCTATATGACCGAGCACAAGGGCCTGACGCCGGCCATGCTGGAGGCGTCTTTGCGCCGGACGAAGCCGGACCATTGGGAGGTGTTGATGGGCACGATCGCACAAACCTGGGTCGAACAGGGAAGAGCCGAGGGTATCGAGAGGGGAAGAGCCGAGGGTATCGAGAGAGGAAGAGCCGAGGGTATCGAGAGGGGACTCGAACGAGGCCGGAGCGAGGCCCTCGCGGAACTTCTTCTTCGTCAACTGTCCCTGCGCTTCGGTGATGTGCCGGATGCGGTCCGCGAGCGGGTGCGCGGCGCGTCGGCCGCCGAACTGGAAGCCTGGGCGGAGGCGGTGCTGGCCGCCCCAAGTCTTGATGATGTACTGGCCGCCAGGCCCAGGCAACGGTAAGCGTTCGCTCATGAGGGGATGACGGCGCCTGAGAGAGTGCCGAGCGAAAACCGGGGCAAGATCGGACGCTTGCAGGTCATCGTGCATGAGGTCTCCCGGGCGTCCTTTCCTGCCACTATGGCTTCGGCAGGCAGCGAAGCGGTCTTGAGGTATCGAAGGCGGGGACGAGGGCGGGTTGGTGACCTTGAAGTTTGTTGCCAAAATCGCGGGTGATCACTGGTCTTCTATCAGTTCCACAACCCAGCATAGGGAGGGGCCATAGCTTGGGCTGAGGCCACCCGAGTGAAGTACGGGCATGGCGGCGACCTGAGGAACAAGCGCCATCGAGGTCTTGACGCCTGGCAGGCCTCACCCCGGGTCAGGCGCCGCGATTGCCGCCTTGGTGCTGTTCGGCGTAGGGTGCCGCCATGACGAACACCTTCCCCCTTCCAACCCGTGAGCACGATGCCCGTTGAAACGCCGGGGTCTCGCTCGGTGAGACTTCCGGTGAATCGACACGATACGCTGTTCCGGGCACTGGTCTCCGAACCGTCCCGTGCCGCTTCTCTGCTCACCGACTACCTGCCGCGGAAGGTGGCTGAACTCCTCGATCCCGAGGCGCCGTTCGAGGCGGTTGGGGAGAGTTTCGTCGACAAGGCCGCCCGTACCACCCAGTGCGATGCGCTGTTCCGGGTGAGATTGAAGGACGGCCAAGATGCTAAGCCTCTACGTGCTGCTCGAACACAAGAGCTACGTCGACGCCGAGACGCCGCTCCAGCTTCTGGGATACATGGTCAACATCTGGCGGCGCGAGATCGAGCGGAGCAAGAGCGAGCGGAGCAAGAGCGAGGGCGGCGGGAACGACATCAAGCTGCCGGCGATCATCCCCCTGGTCTTCTATCACGGCCGGGGTCGCTGGAAGGCGGCGCGCTCGGTGCTGAAGATGATCGACGCGCCCGAGAAGCTGAAGTCGTTCGTCAGGGAGTTCGCCTATGTGGTGCACGACCTCGGGGAGATGGCGCCGGACCGGCCGTCGACCTCGCCCGAGGTGCGGTCCGCTCTTCTGGCGCTCAGGTTTGCCTTTGCCGAGGAGGTACCGCCCGATCTTCTCGACGTGATCATGGACGGGCTGCTTGCAGGGAGCGACTTCGAGCACCATATTGTGCGCTACATGACCGAGCACAAGGGCCTGACGCCGGCCATGCTGGAGGCGTCACTGCGCCGGACGAAGCCGGACCATTGGGAGGTGTTGATGGGCACGATCGCACAAACCTGGGTCGAACAGGGAAGAGCCGAGGGTATCGAGAGGGGAAGAGCCGAGGGTATCGAGAGAGGAAGAGCCGAGGGTATCGAGAGAGGAAGAGCCGAGGGTATCGAGAGAGGAAGAGCCGAGGGTATCGAGAGAGGAAGAGCCGAAGGGATCGAGAGAGGAAGAGCCGAGGGACTCGAGAGGGGACTCCAGAGGGGACTCGAACGAGGCCGGAGCGAGGCCCTCGCGGAACTTCTTCTTCGTCAACTGTCCCTGCGCTTCGGTGATGTGCCGGATGCGGTCCGCGAGCGGGTGCGCGGCGCGTCGGCCGCCGAACTGGAGGCCTGGGCGGAGGCGGTGCTGGCTGCCCCAAGTCTTGATGATGTGCTGGCCGCCAGGCCCAGGCAGCGGTAAGCGTTCGCTCATGAGGGGATGACAGCGCTTGGGAGAATGCCGAGCGA
Source organism: Alphaproteobacteria bacterium (assembly GCA_964291265.2). Taxonomy (GTDB): domain Bacteria; phylum Pseudomonadota; class Alphaproteobacteria; order SP197; family SP197; genus SP197. Next base: position 3,088,059 of record OZ219747.1, on the reverse strand, counting down.
AAACCGGGGCAAGACCGGACGCTTGCAGGTCATCGTGCATGAGGTCTCCCGGGCGTCCTTTCCTGCCACTATGGCTTCGGCAGGCAGCGAAGCGGTCTTGAGGTATCGAAGGCGGGGACGAGGGCGGGTTGGTGACCTTGAAGTTTGTTGCCAAAATCGCGGGTGATCACTGGTCTTCTATCAGTTCCACAACCCAGCATAGGGAGGGGCCATAGCTTGGGCTGAGGCCACCCGAGTGAAGTACGGGCATGGCGGCGACCTGAGGAACAAGCGCCATCGAGGTCTTGACGCCTGGCAGGCCTCACCCCGGGTCAGGCGCCGCGATTGCCGCCTTGGTGCTGTTCGGCGTAGGGTGCCGCCATGACGAACACCTTCCCCCTTCCAACCCGTGAGCACGATGCCCGTTGAAACGCCGGGGTCTCGCTCGGTGAGACTTCCGGTGAATCGACACGATACGCTGTTCCGGGCACTGGTCTCCGAACCGTCCCGTGCCGCTTCTCTGCTCACCGACTACCTGCCGCGGAAGGTGGCTGAACTCCTCGATCCCGAGGCGCCGTTCGAGGCGGTTGGGGAGAGTTTCGTCGACAAGGCCGCCCGTACCACCCAGTGCGATGCGCTGTTCCGGGTGAGATTGAAGGACGGCAAAGATGCGCGCCTTTACGTGCTGCTCGAACACAAGAGCTACGTCGACGCCGAGACGCCGCTCCAGCTTCTGGGATACATGGTCAACATCTGGCGGCGCGAGATCGAGCGGAGCAAGAGCGAGCGGAGCAAGAGCGAGGGCGGCGGGAACGACATCAAGCTGCCGGCGATCATCCCCCTGGTCTTCTATCACGGCCGGGGGCGCTGGAAGGCGGCGCGCTCGGTGCTGAAGATGATCGACGCGCCCGAGAAGCTGAAGTCGTTCGTCAGGGAGTTCGCCTATGTGGTGCACGACCTCGGGGAGATGGCGCCGGACCGGCCGTCGACCTCGCCCGAGGTGCGGTCCGCTCTTCTGGCGCTCAGGTTTGCCTTTGCCGAGGAGGTACCGCCCGATCTTCTCGACGTGATCATGGACGGGCTGCTTGCAGGGAGCGACTTCGAGCACCATATTGTGCGCTACATGACCGAGCACAAGGGCCTGACGCCGGCCATGCTGGAGGCGTCTTTGCGCCGGACGAAGCCGGACCATTGGGAGGTGTTGATGGGCACGATCGCACAAACCTGGGTCGAACAGGGAAGATCCGAGGGACTCGAGAGGGGAAGAGCCGAGGGACTCGAGAGGGGAAGAGCCGAGGGTATCGAGAGAGGAAGAGCCGAGGGTATCGAGAGGGGAAGAGCCGAGGGTATCGAGAGAGGACGAGCCGAGGGTATCGAGAGGGGACTCCAGAGGGGACTCGAACGAGGCCGGAGCGAGGCCCTCGCGGAACTTCTTCTTCGTCAACTGTCCTTGCGCTTCGGTGATGTGCCGGATGCGGTCCGCGAGCGGGTCCGCAACGCCTCGTCCGCCGAACTGGAAGCCTGGGCGGAGGCGGTGCTGGCCGCCCCAAGTCTTGATGATGTGCTGGCCGCCAGGCCCAGGCAGCGGTAAGCGTTCGCTCATGAGGGGATGACGGCGCCTGAGAGAATGCCGAGCGAAAACCGGGGCAAGACCGCACGCTTGCAGGTCATCGTGCTTGAGGTCTCCCGGGCGTCCTTTCCTGCCAATAGGGCTTCGGGGTAAGCGGTCGGTCGCGCGATGATTGTTGGTGATATTCACCGGTTGAGGATGCTTGCCAGCACTTTCTCAGACGGTTGTCAGCAAATCCCAAAACCAACCAAAATCGGCCGTCACCGCACGGCCGAACGCTTACTCATCCGGTGCGTGCTGACCGGAGCGGCAGATTTCTGGAATCCTCGCAGACTACCGGAGACGCGCGCTCTTCTCCCAGCCGCCATTCCGATGGCTGCCGGCAGGACCACCGATGCGTTCGTGGATTCGAATGGACTGAGGGGAGTGCGAACATCGCAGCCCGTGCCCTGCACGGGAATCGGGCGTCCTCGAAGGCCTCGCCGCCCGCCCGGCCTGTTTCCGAACGCCAACACTCCCGCCGGGTCTTCATGACCCTGCGGGGGCGCTGTTCGAAAGGAACGCTCAATCAGGCAGTCTGGCGAACAGCCCGGCTCCAGGCATCGGTGAACCGCTGGCCGAGCGGCTGGCCGCTCTCGGCAGCGATGCGCAGCCAGGCAGTCGTCATGTCCATGCTGTCCTGAATGGCATGGTCAAGGGTCTTGCGCACGTAACCTTGCTGGATCTCGACCGCTTCGCCGAACGACTTCGCACCGGCGAGCGCCTTGCGGGTCTCGGCGCCTTCGGCAACCCGCCTCCTGGCGATCTCGAGGACGCGGCCGTTGAATCCCTCGACACCCTTGATGAACGTGGCGCCGGCTTCCACCATCGCTTCGAAGTTGGCGCGCCGCATGTCGTTGATCTGTCCGAGAACGGTGTCGTCGCCACCTGTCCGGGCGGCGCTGTCGAACGCATCACGACCCATGGTGACCATGGTCTCGAAACCCTTCCTGGTGGCATCGGTGTTGCCCTTCACGACGTCCTCCGAGACCCTGAACCCGGTCTCGATCACCTCATCCACACCCGCGACCTGCGATGTCTCGCCGGTTGTCCTGGCATTCGCCATGTCTGATCTCCTCTCTGGCTCCTTGGCCGTTGATGTTGCACTGCAACATGACCGATATAGGCACGTTGGTGGGCGTCGTCAAGAGATAATTGTGCACTGCACAATGACGTGTGAAAGGCTGTTTGACGCAGGGGATTCCATCCATCATAAGGCAACCGACATCGGACATCCTGTGACTTCCCATGCCTCCATCATTCAGCTTCACGGCACCGGTACCGCTGGCCTTCGGCGACAATCGCCTGACAAGGCTCGGCCGCGATGTCGGACGCCTTGCCGGCGATGGCGCCGAAGTCCTCCTCGTGGTCGACCCTGTTCACACCGGCAACGGCCTTGCCGAACGCGCCGCCTGTGCTCTCGATGAGGTCGGGCATGGCTGCAGTGTCTTCAGCGACATCGCCAGCGACCCCGCAGCCGAGACCGTCGATGCCATCTCGGAACAGGCCCGGTCGCGCCGGGCCGCCTGCATCGTTGCCATGGGAGGCGGTTCGACGCTCGATGCCGCCAAGCTGGCCTCCTGCCTTGCACCTGACGGCCGGGATGCGGTGACCTTTGCCCTTGGCGGAACGCCCGTGCCTGCCGGGGGACTTCCCAAGATCGCCGTGCCCACCACGGCAGGTACCGGATCCGAGGTGACGCGCACCTCGGTTTTCAGCACGGGAGAGCGCAAGCTGTGGGCCTGGGGAGAGAGCCTGCGATTCGACCTCGCCCTGCTCGACCCGCTCCTCACCGTGACCCTGCCGGCGCCACTGACTGCCGCAACGGGAATCGACGCCATGGTCCATGCGATCGAATCGGCAACCTGTCGACGGCGCAATCCGGTGTCCTCGGCCATGGCGCTCGGCGCCATCAGGACACTGCGCGCGTGGCTCCCGGAGGCCGTGCGCAATCCGGCCTGCAGCGAAGCGCGCGGTCACGTCCAGATTGCCGCCGCACTGGCCGGTATCGCCTTCGACGTGACCGGAGTCGCCGTCGCCCATGCCATCGGCCACGCCCTGGGACACCATGCCGGACTTCACCACGGACGCGCCGTCGGCCTTGCCCTTGCCGCCACCATGGAACACTCGGCCGAAGCCGCAGCTGACGCCTATTCGGCCGTCGCCGCGGCTCTTGGCGGGCCGGAGGGAGCAGCGGCGCTGCAGGCGCCGTCTCTCTATCGGCGTTTCCTCGCCGATAGCGGATTCGATCTGGCGCTCGAGGGCCTCGGCGAGAGGGATGTCAGGGCGATCACCTCGCTTTGCTTCGAGCCCGAGAACCTGGTGATGCTCAGGGGAGACGCGTGCGAGTTCACTCCCGACTCGCTCTCTCGTGTCATCAGCCGCATGATCGGCAGAGTGGACGACCGCGAGGAATTCCGCGGGTTGTCCTGAAGCGGAGCGGCCGCTGGCGGTCAGGAGACCCCGGCGCCCGTCCGCGCCGGACTCCGGACCGTCAAGGAGTCGGGTGCCATCGATCGCAAGCGTTTGCTCACGGGGTGACGATGATGAGGGTGACGGCGGCAGCTGCGCACATGTCCCGCGTTTCGCCAGCATACGCTCGGTTCCATGCCGCCCCTCGAACGCTGACCATCGCTCGCAGCGATGTCGCGCCGGATGGTTCAGGAGTCGCCCTCGTAGATCACCGAGCAGGGACGATCATGGCGGTTGAGAATGCGGCAGCTCTGCCGCGCCTGGCCCTCGCCGAGATTGAGAATGCGCACCCTGTAGAGCGTGGTCCCATCCGTCTCGACGGTCGCCAGGACGGTCTCGCTGTCGTCAGCCAGCAAGGGCGCGAGGACCCGGCCGGTGTCGACGCTGGCGCGAACTGCATTGTCGCGCCGGGAAAAGGCGCCTACCTGAATGGCCCACCTGCGATCATCGCCGGCGCTTCCCTCATCGAGGGCGACATCTTGCGAACCCAGCCCGAGCGTCTCCTCCAGGGTCGCGACAAGCGCGTCATCCTCGCGGCCACTGTCGAGCGCGGCGCTGAACCGCGCCGCCACGTCGCGCCGTGGATGCGACGATGGAACGGGCACGACCCTGTCGACGGAAGCCGCCGTCACGAAGGCTCTCCGGATCAGGTCCGTCATGAGCCGGTCCCGGGAAAGTCGGTCCTTGCCCCCGATCACGACTCCGACGATGCGCCTGCCGTCAACGATGGCCGACGCCGCCAGATTCCACCCCGCCGCGCTGGTGTATCCGGTCTTGAGGCCGTCAACGCCGTCGACCTTGCCCAGAAGCTTGTTGTGACTCCCGTAGGTCCTGTCGCCATAGGTGAACGACCGGGTGGAGAAGAGCGGGTAGTACTCCGGAAAATCGAACTGCAGGCGCAGGGACAGCACCGCCATGTCACGGGCTGTCGACATCATGCTCCGGCGATGCAGGCCCGACGCGTTGGTGAAGACCGTGCGCCGCATGCCGAGTTCACGGGCCTTCTTCGTCATCATGGACGTGAACCCCTCCTCGGTGCCGCCAAGTCCCTCGGCGACCGCCACGGCAACATCGTTGGCCGACTTGATGACGAGGGCCAGGATGGCGTCCTCGGCGGAGATCGAACCACCTCTGGGAATGCCGAGTTTCGACGGTACCTGATTGCTCGCCTTGCGTGAGAAGGTGAACCGGGTCCCGGGCGTGATGGTGCCCTTCTCGAGTGCCTCGAACATGAGATAGAGCGTCATCATCTTGGTGAGCGAGGCCGGGTACATCTCCTTGTCCGGCTTGCGCTGGGCGAGCACGTTGCCGTTGGTGGCATCGATCACGAAGTAGGTCGTGTCCTTGGCGGCTTCGGCACCCGTCACACTCGCAAGAAGGCAGAGCACGAGGCCGGCCAGGAAGCGCCGGAGTCGGCAAACGGGAACACGACCGGCCATCAACGACCCCCCGAGGTGTGACTGTGGCTCATTAAAGACGATGAGGCGCGCCAGTCCAGAAATTCCTCCACAGATCCAGGGACAGAATCAGGAGGCAAGGCGATTCCGACCATACCGCGAGGATTTCCTGAGCCATTTCCGGTCAGCGCCGCTGCATCTCGTGGCCTTTCCGGACTGCGTGATCTCGCCGGATCCGGCCATCCATCCACAGGCCCGACCATGCCTGAGCGCAGCCGATGTCAACCGGCAGCGCGTCCCGCCGCGGGCCATGACGAGAGGGTCGGGAACCGTTCCTGGTAGGCCGCGCCGGCCCTCAGGACGAGGGCGTCGGCCTGGCGCCGCCCCACGATCTGAAGGCCTACCGGCAGTCCGTCAGCGGTGAAGCCGCACGGCACCGACAGGGCCGGCTGTCCGGTGAGATTGAACGGCCAGGTGAACGGCGTCCATGTGTACCAGCGGTCATGGGGCCAGCCTGGCGGAACCTCGCGGCCCACCTCGAAGGCGGCAATGGGCAAGGTGGGCGTCACAAGAAGGTCGAAGCGTTCGAGGAGAGCGCCGATTTCCGCCGAATAGCGCATGCGTGCCCGCTCGGCCTCGACAAGATCGACCGCCCTGACCGTTTCTCCCTCGGCCGCAATCCTCGTGAGAGCGTGGTCGAGAAACCGCCGCCGGTGCCGACTCTGGGTGCGGATGGCCGCAGCGGCGGCGGCATACCACAGGGTGCGGAAGGCCTCCTCGGCCTTCGGCGTGTCGAATTCGATGGTCTCGACCCCCATGTCGAGACCGCCGAGGCCACGCACCGCCTGATCCACCAACCCCGCGACCTCGGACGTCACTCTGACGTGACCGAGGTCACGGCTGTAGGCAACCCTCAAACCGGTCACCGAGCGCCGTGTCTCCCCGAGACAGTCGACGCCATCGTCGGCAAGCGACCACGGGTCGCGTGCATCGGGCTTGCCGATCACGTCGAGAAGCAGGGCCGCATCACGTACCGTCCGGGCCATCGGTCCGACATGGGACAGCGTGCCATAGAGGCCCGGTGGCCAGGCTGCGACTCTGCCGAAGGTCGGCTTGAGGCCGACAATGCCACAGAAAGACGCCGGAATGCGCACCGAACCTCCGCCGTCCGTGCCGATCGCCAGGGGACCGACGCCGCAAGCCACAGCTGCTGCGGCGCCGCCGCTCGAACCGCCCGGTGTCATGCGCAGGTTCCAGGGATTGCGCGTCTGGCCGTGAAGCGGACTGTCGGTGACACCCTTCCAGCCCATTTCCGGTGTCGTCGTCATGCCGATGAAGAGCGCGCCGGATTCGCGCAGTCGCGCGACGGCGGGAGCATCCTCTGTCCAGGGCTGCCCGGTATCCACCGCCTTGGAACCCATGCGCGTCGGCCAGCCCCTGATTCTGAAGACATCCTTGACGCTTGTCGGCACGCCGTCGAGAGGACCGAGTGGCGCACCCTTCATCCAGCGTTCCTCCGACCCGGCTGCGGCCGCCCGGAATGCCTCGTCGTCGCGATGGCAGAAGGCATTGAGATTCCCGTCCACGTCATCGAGGCGGGTGAGCACGGCATCGGCGACGTCGACGGGTGACAGCTCGCGGGCCCTGTAATGCCGGACGAGGTCAAGCGCCGTCAGCCGATGCAGGTCGTCTGCCGGCATCATGCGAATTCCAGTTCCGCCGAAGTCGTCAGACCACCCGATGAATCCTCGATCCACAATGCGAGGCCGCCACCCGTTTCCGGCTTTCCACGGACAAGGAAGGGGTGCGGAGCGAAGAGCGGCGCCATTCCACGGTAGCGAAAGTGCCTGATGCGGCGTTCCGGACAGGTCCTTTCCGCGAGGTCGAGCAACAGGAGCGCCTGCATGGGCCCGTGTACGAGAAGGTCGGGATAGGCTTCCACCCTGCGGCAGTACTCGACATCGTAGTGAATCCGGTGGGCGTTGAACGTGAGTGCGGAAAAACGGAACAGTAACACCGGGTCAGCGACGACGCTGCGCTGCCAGGCCGCCCCCTGTGGCGGCGCCACACGCCGCGCCTCTCCGTGGGCCCCGAGCGCGTCACGAAACACGAGATGGCGAACCTCGATGACGGCGTCCTCGCCATCCTGGGCAGTGCGGTGTTCCGTGGTGACGAAACAGAGGTTTCCGGAGCGCCCCTTCTTTCTCTCGACGCCGGTCATGGTGACTGTCTGGCGGGCCGGCCGGCCAAGAACCAGATCGCGCTCGAACGTGAACGAACCGCCGGCCCACATCCTGCGGGAAAGCCCGGTGTCGGGAAGGAACTCACCGGGGGTCGTGCGCCCGTCCGGGCCCATGCGGGATGTTGGTGGAGAATCAAGAAAGTAGAGCAGGGTCCAGCCGCAGGGGAGCCGGCCGCCGCTCGCAAGATCGGCGTCATCCCTGTCGAAGGTGGCGGCAAGGTGGCGGGCGGGCGTCACGCCCAGCACGTCCACCGATTCCCGGGTCTTTCCGATGGCATCGCAGCCTGCGACCATGGCCGGTCCCCCCTTGTGAACCCCCTCCTCTTGCCACATGTTGCCGCCCGGGACCATCCATCGAGCGAGAGCGGCGTGACAGACCTGTTTGATCCAACGGACCCCACCCAGCTCTCCGCTTTCCTGTCCATCATCGTCATCGACATCGTCCTCTCCGGCGACAATGCCATCGTGATCGGCATGGCTGTGGCCGGCCTGCCCCCCATCCTGAGGCGCAGGGCCATCATCCTCGGTATCGTTGCGGCAACCGTTCTGCGCATCTGCTTTGCCCTGATCGTGGTTGAACTCCTGAACGTCGTCGGCCTTCTCCTTGTCGGCGGACTGCTTCTCGGCTGGGTGTGCTGGCGCATGTGGCGCGATGTTCGCAGCGCCAGGCTCGTCGGCGATCCGGAGCCCGTTCCGGGCACCCGACCCGCCGCCAGGGACCACAGGACGACAAACATCCGGCATGCCCTCAAGCTGATCGTCGTCGCCGATGTTTCCATGTCACTGGACAACGTGCTCGCTGTCGGCGGCGCCGCGCACGGACATCACGCCCTCCTGGTGTTCGGTCTCGTTCTTTCCATCGCCCTGATGGCCGTGGCGGCAAACGCCATCGCGAGGCTTCTTCATCGCTTTCACTGGATCGCCTACATCGGACTCGCGGTGCTGCTGTGGGTCACCGGCGACATGATCTGGCGCGGTTCCATGCAGGTGCTCGATCACCTGTGACGCTCGCCGTTCCATGTCCCGATCACGAGGGCAGATGCGAATCGGTCAGGCTGACGGGTCAAGATGACCGAGACCGATGCCGTGGTAGGTGAAGCCGGCATCAACGACGTCGGCGGCGCTGTACATGTTGCGCAAGTCGATCATGAGGGGCCGGTTCAGCGACGACTTGAGCCGCGCCAGGTCGAGGGAGCGGAACTCGTTCCACTCGGTGACGATGACAAGGGCATCCGCCCCGGCTGCCGCCTCGTAGGGACCGGTACAGATCACCAGCTCCTCCAGGGACCTGCTGGCGGCCTCCATGGCCACCGGATCGAAGGCCCTCACTCCCACTCCGCGATCGAGCAGTTCCGATGCAATGACGAGACTCGGCGATTCACGGATATCATCGGTGTCGGGCTTGAAACTCAGACCGAGGAGCGCCACCGTCTTCCCCGCGGTGCCGCCGAGCAGCGACACGATGCGCCGGGCCATCGAACGCTTGCGGCCGGCGTTGGCGGCAATCACCGCCTCGATGATGGTAAGCGGCGTGCCGCACTCCCTTGCCCCACCGGCAAGCGCCAGCGTGTCCTTGGGGAAGCAACTGCCGCCGTAACCGGGCCCGGGATGGAGGAAACGGTCACCGATCCGGCCATCGAGACCGATGCCGTGGGCGACATCGAGGACATTGGCGCCAACGCTCTCGCAGTAGTCGGCCATCTCGTTGATGAGGGCGATCTTGGTCGCGAGAAAGCTGTTGGCGGCATACTTGATGAGCTCCGCCGTCTCCCGCGACGTGTGCAGGATCGGCGTGCGTTCGAAGAAGAGGGGACTGTAGATCTCGTCCATCAGACGCGCCGCCCGCTCGCTCTCGCTGCCCACGACGATGCGATCGGGACGCAGGAAGTCTCTCACGGCCGAGCCTTCCCGCAGGAACTCCGGATTCGAGACGACATCGAACTCCGCCCGGGGGCGTATCCGCCTCATCACCTCCTCGACCCGGCGGCCGGTACCGACAGGAACCGTCGACTTGGTGACGATCACGGCGTAGCGTTCGATCATCCGCGCCACCTCCTCGGCGGCGCTGAACACGAAGCTGAGGTCAGCCTTGCCGTCGCCGCGGTGACCCGGTGTGCCTACGGCGATGAAGATGGCGTCGGACTCCCGCACCGACGGCGCGAGTTCCGTGGTGAACATCAGCCGCCCGGCTTCGGCATTGCGGTGTATCAGACGCGGCAGACCAGGCTCGTAGATGGGAACCTCGCCTGACTGCAGGCGGATCACTCTCCCTTCATTGCGATCGACACAGACAACATCGATTCCGAACTCCGAAAAGCAGGCACCGGACACCAGTCCGACGTAGCCGGCGCCCACCATGGTGATACGCATTCCTCAAGTATCCCGTCAGGCTGCTGCAGGGAGATCGCTTGCTGCAAGTCGTGGGCTAAGCGTCATCGTCAGCGTCCCGCCATCAGGACGTCTCTCGCCTCGTTGATCCGCCGGGCAAACCAGGCGGAACCGCCCTTGTCGGGATGATGCTCGGCCATCATCCGGCGGTAGGCTTCGGTGATCGTCTGCTCGTCGGCGTCCGCGGCGACGCCGAGAATCTCGGCGGCTTCGGCGACGCTCATGGTGGACGCCGAAGGGCGCGGTGCGCCATGGAATCCGCGCGGTCTCCTCCACGGAAGGAGCAGTGGAAGCAGCATGAGACCGGTCATCAGTGCAGCGCGGAACTGCCCCGTGGCCGCCAGCACGCCGATCCCGGCGACGATCGCCGCCGTGATGATCCACTTGGCCCAGCGCAGCACGGTCGAGGCACGCGCGTTGACTCCGATCCAGGCCAGTGCCCAGATCAGGAGCATTCCGCCCATGGCCGCAAGCAACCAGTTCACGGCGGCATCACCCGCGATCGCGCATCAGGCGTTCCTTGTGGCGTTTCCATTCCCGCTCCCGGATGGCCGCCCGCTTGTCATGGGCATGCTTGCCCTTCCCCAGTCCAAGTTCGACCTTGGCCACACCCCTGGGGTTGAAGTAGATGCTGAGCGGAACAAGCGTGTATCCGCGGCGACTGACGGCACCGGCCAGCCTCTCGATCTCGCGGCGGTGAAGGAGCAGCTTGCGCGGCCGTTCAGGCTCATGATTGTCGCGGCCCGCCTGTTGCCAGGGCGAGATATGGCAGTCCTCGAGCCAGATTTCCCGATCCCGTTCCCTCGCGAAAGCGCCGTTGATGTTGGCGCGTCCGGCGCGCAGCGACCGTGTCTCGCTGCCGGTCAGAACGATGCCGGCCTCGATCCGGTCCTCGATGGCATAGTCGCGGAAGGCCTTGCGGTTGCGGGCGACAGTCGTCCCCACCGGGATGTTCTTGCCCGCCATTGCATGGGGTCAGGCGAGAACTCCCGCCTGCCTCATGGCGTCCCTCACCCTGACCCTGGTCTCCTCTGCCGGAGCGGTCAGGGGCAGGCGCACGGAGCCGTCACCCCAACCGAGCAGACTCGCCGCGTACTTGACGGGTCCGGGACTGGTCTCGCTGAACAGCGCCTCGTGAAGCGGCATGAGCCGGTCCTGGATGTCGCGGGCCTGCTCGAAGTCGCCGTCCTGCCAGGCCTCGTGCAGCCTGGCGCAGAGCGCCGGCGCCACGTTGGCGGTCACGGAAATGCACCCGTGCCCTCCCATGCCGAGAAGTCCGATGACGGCAGCGTCCTCGCCCGACATCTGGATGAACTCCCGGCCACACAGCCACCGCTGCCTCGAGACTCGGTCAGCGGCGGCCGTCGATTCCTTGCATCCGACGACATGGGAGAGACCGGCAATGCGCTGCATTGTCAGCGGCTCGATGTCGATGCCCGTCCGTCCGGGAATGTTGTAGACAACGATGGGTATGTCGACGGCATCGTTGACCGCCTCGAAATGACGGAAGAGGCCTTCCTGGGTCGGTTTGTTGTAGTAACCGGTGACGATCAGCGCGACATCGGCACCCGCCTGCTGCGCATGGCGGGTCAGCATGATGCACTCGGTGGTGGAGTTCGAACCGGTTCCGGCCATGACCGGTACGCGTCCTGCCACGGCCTCGACGGCGAGGCGCACCACGTGCATGTCCTCCTCGTGGGACAATGTCGGCGATTCGCCTGTCGTGCCCATGGCCAGCACGCCGTGGGTTCCCTGGGCAATCTGCCATTCGATGAAGTTCCGATACCCCTCATCATCGATCTTGCCATCGCGGAACAGCGTGACGAGTGCAGCAAAGGAACCCTTCAGCTTCTCGGTGATCATGACAGTTTCCAGATCGGCTTCCGGTGGAGACTAGTCGCCGCGGGAAGCCGGAACAAGGGGCACTCGCCCGTTCAGGCCTGGGCAACACCCCAGATTTCGACAGTGTTTTCCCGAGAGTGCATCATCGGTTTGGGCACCAGCGTGATCGGTGGCAAGGTCCCTCCGATGGTGGCGGTCAGGGTGTCGAGAAAGGCGCCCGTATCGCTGGCGCCCGTTGATGTGCAGTAGCAGACCATCAGCTTGAGATCCGCCGGGCCCCGGCCGAAGCCCCTCAGCAGATCCTCCACGAACGACATCGTGAATCGCGTCTGCGCCACGAGATCACCGGGCATCACGCGCCCACCGTCGTTGGTGAAGGGCGTATGGGGCACCTGTCCACCCAGCCAGATCATGTCACGCAGGCAGATGGCCTGCCTGTAGGGCAGGGGTATGGGCCAGTCCCACACGCGGTCCGGCCAGACATCGAGGCGCGGGATGTACTTGTCGAAACCTCCGCGGCGGCCACGCATGGCCAGGACGCCGATCTTCGTGCGTGCTCCTTCCGGGTGAAGCCGGTGGCAGGGCACCACAGTTGCCGGCGGACCCGGTTCCCGGAAATGGCTGGCGCGCGCCTTGGCCAGGGGCGCCCAATCCTCGAGGCTGGCGCCGAAGTAGTATCCCTCCATCTTGACGCAGTCCTGCAGCGAGGCCCCCAGGGCGTCCAGTGTCCGCTCGTGCATGGCCATGATGGCGTGGCTCTGCTCGACGGGGTCCGCAGACAGGATCCGGCCATCGTCATCGACCGCCGTACGGTTGGCCACGGCAATGAACTCACCGGCTCTCAGGCCCGCCGTGACCTCCTCGAGACCAAGTCTCTCGCTCACCGCCGCCGGCACGGTCTGGCGAGAGAAACGGACATCCCCACTGCCGCGCCAGCCTCGGCAGGCGATGGCCTGCACCTGGATGACCTGGCCGTCAAAGGGCTGCAGCGGTTCGGGCACGGTGCTGATCGCCGGCAGCGGATCGCAAGGCAGGTGCCGCGCCAGGGCAGCGATGACGTCCCAGTCAACGACCTCGGCCGTGTAGTAGGCCTTGATGCGCACCACATCCTCCAGGGCGCACAGTTCCGTGGCGAGGGCCTCCGCGACGGCACGAACGGCGCCTCGCGCCTGAGCGTCCAGGTCATGCGGATTCCGTATCCTGCCCGTCGCATCGAGGTCGCCGGCGCCACCGACGAATGTCAAGGGCCCGGCACTGGCCGACTGGTGGTGTGTCCCCACGCCGGGCAGGGACCAGATTCCTTCCGACACGCGTTGTCCCCCTCACCGGTTGTTGGCTCTCGACCATCATCATGACAATCCCTGGCAAGGACAAGACCGGATGCATCTCCCTGGTGTCGCGCGCCGGCGATGAATGGGGTAAGAGTCGGAGTGAACGGAGCGGGACAGCTGTTGATGCCGGGCATGCCGTCATATGCGGACATCGAGTCTGCCGCCCGGCGGCTTGCCGGAAAGGCGGTCATGACGCCGCTTCTCGAATCGCCCAGGCTCAACGACACCCTCGGCTGCCGTCTTCTGGTCAAGCCGGAATGCCTCCAGCTCACCGGTTCCTTCAAGTTCAGGGGCGCCTTCAACCGGATTGCCGGCGGCAAGACGGACAACGGCGTTGTTGCCTATTCGTCCGGCAACCACGCCCAGGGGGTCGCCGCCGCGGCATCCATGCTGGGACTTCCGGCCGTCATCGTGATGCCCGAGGATGCGCCTGCCATCAAGATGGCAAACACCCGCGCCTGGGGTGCGGACATCGTCACCTACCCCAGGCATGACGAATCCCGCGAGGACATCGCCCGGTCCGTGGCCCTCGAACGCGGCATGACGATTGTGCCTCCCTATGACGATCCCATGGTCATGGCAGGACAGGGCACCGTCGGACTGGAGATCGCCGACGCCTGCGCCGGGCTCGGCATCACCCCGGACGCCGTCATCGCCTGTTGCGGTGGCGGCGGTCTCACCGCTGGCGTGGCCCTTGCCATCAGCCACCGGTTCCCCCGTTGCGCGATCCATACCGCCGAACCGGAGGGATGGGATGACACGGCCCGTTCCCTGCTGCGCGGCGAGCGTCAGTCCGTCACGGGTGCACCCTCCTCGATCTGCGATGCCCTCCTCGCCCGCCAACCCGGCAAACTGACATTCGAAGTCAACCGGAAGCTCGTCCACTCGGGAACCGTGGTGACGGAATCGGCCGTCATCAGGGCGATGATGACAGCCCTGACATCCTTCAAGCTTGTTGCCGAACCCGGCGGCGCCGCGGCGCTGGCGTCGGTCATCAGCGGCGAGGTTCCGGCGAAGGGGCGGACCGTCGTCGCCATCATCTCCGGAGGAAATGTCGACCCGGATGTCTACGCAGGACTCGTGGCGCGTGGCCCGTCATGACGGTGCTTGTGACCGGTGTCGCCGGATTCATCGGCTACCACCTGGCCCGGGCCCTTCTGGAGCGTGGCGAAGACCTGATCGGGATCGACAGCCTCTCTCCCTACTATGACGTCGCTCTCAAGCAGGCGCGTCTCGCCCGGCTGAGCCGGGAGCCCGCCTTCTCGTTCCATTGCATGGACGTTGCCGATGGCAAGGCGCTCGCCGGACTGGATCCCGGCGCCAGGAACATTGACCGCATTGTCCACCTGGCGGCGCAGCCCGGTGTCCGGCACTCTCTCGTCGCTCCGCACGACTACACCGCGGCGAATGTGGAAGGCCAGCTCGGCATCCTCGAACTGGCCCGTTCGATGACGGGGCTGAAGCACATCGTCTACGCCAGTTCCTCGTCTGTCTATGGAACCAACGATACCGTTCCCTTCTCGGTCGATCACCGCGTCGACCGGCCGGCGTCCCTCTATGCCGCCACCAAGCGTGCCGGAGAACTGATGGCCTCATGCTACAGCCATCTCTACGGCATTCCGGCCACCGGCCTGCGCCTCTTCACGGTCTACGGCCCCTGGGGACGCCCGGACATGTCCCCCTGGATCTTCACGCAAGCTCTCTTCGAGGGACGGCCCCTGACGGTCTACAACCACGGCGGTCTGCGCCGGGATTTCACCTGGATCGACGACATCGTCGCCGGCATCCTGGCGGCGCTGGCGAAGCCTCCCGAGACCTCCCCTCCCCACGCGATCTACAATCTCGGCAATCACCGCAGTGAATCGATCCTGCACCTGATCGATGTGCTCGAAGAGGCAACGGGAATCAGCGCGGACGTTCGCCTTGCCCCGCTGCAGCCAGGCGACGTCGCGGAAACCTGCGCCGACATTCAGGCCTCGCGCCGCGACCTCGGGTACGAGCCGTCAACCTCCATCGAGAAGGGAATGCCGCGGTTCGTTGCCTGGTTCCGGGACTACCACGGATACCGCTGATCAAGGGACTCAGCCGACAGTGAGCAGGCGCCCGCCCAACGGCTGGACCGGCCGGCAGTTCGGCGGACGAAAGTTCGTGAACGCGGCAACCTGACGGGCTGACAGGGTGAGCATGTCTGCCAGGATGATCCAGCTGACACCCTCGCTGCACGGCGGGGTGGTCAGGGAGCCACGATAGCGCCACGCCTTCGTCGTGGCCGGAAGCAGGGTTGCCAGGTCGATATCGACATGCCCGACCGATTCAGGGTCGTCCACGAGGGCCATCCACAGACGCTCCACCGCGGAATTGGCCTCGCCTGCGCGGATGAAGACTCCGACCACCGCCAGTCCGCCCCTGCTGTCCGTGTGCACGAGGTGCAGTTCCAACGGCCACCTGGCGCCCTCGACAAGGTGTTCGCTGCCATGGTGAAAATGGAACTGCCGGAGTTCATGGCGGTGGCGACCGACCATGAGGCCGTGACCGGGAGCGGGATTGAACTGGACAGTCGGGCCGGCGTCTTCGATGGCCGCGCGGACCGGTCCGTAGCTGAATCGAAGGGGCGGCAGTCGCGCCGCGCGGGCGTCCACCAGATCGACCGGAGACTGCTCGGCGCCGCAGCCGCAGAGCCGGTAGTCGGGGTCGAGCAGGGCCCAGCACGCCGGACCGTTGTCGGCCCCGTATCCCCAGGGAGTACGCTTCATCGCGCCGTCACGCCGCGATGTCCCCGTCGACGACCGCACCCGTCATCGAGGCGAGGTTGTCGGGCGTCTCGCCAAAGACGCAGTGGGGTGGCCGGCAGCGGCATGGACAAGGGGAAAACGCCACAGGCTGGCGTCCATCACCGTAGGCAGGGGAACCCGGTGCCCCACGGGTGGGACACCGCCAATGGAACATCCTGTCGTCTGCCTGACGAAGTCGGCGTCGGCCCGCGTCACAGGTCCCTCGAGACCGAGTGACGCGGCAATCCTCGTCTCGTGCGCCCGGCGGTCACCGGCGACGAGAGCCAGAACCGGAACTTCGGCGACCCGGAACACGAGTGATTTGACGATGGAGCCCTGCTGGCAGCCCAGGGCATCCGCCGCGTCCCCGGCCGTGCGCGCCGTCGCCGCCAGTTCGATCACCCGGGCGCTGCTGCCCAGCGCTTCGAGAGCGCTGCGGACCCGTCTCACCGCCGGGCGCGCAACGAGACTCATGACGGCACCGCAACGCCCCGCCTGACGGCGTCACGCTCGGCAATGGCGTCGTACCAGCGACGGACGTGCGGAAACCGGCCCCAGTCGGTGTCGTACCACTCCGCACGCATGACCCATGGCCAGGTCGCCACGTCGGCGATGGAGTAGTCCCCGGCAAGACAGGGCACCTCTGCCAGGCGCCGTTCCATGACTCCAAGGAGACGCATCACCTCGTTGCGGTAGCGGGTCTTCCCGTAGGGCACATCCTCGCTGGCGAACTTGATGAAGTGATTGGCCTGGCCGAACATCGGTCCGACACCGCCCATCTGGAACATCAGCCACTGCAGCACATCGAGACGTTGCCGTGCATCGGAGGGCATGAGGCAGCCTGTCTTCTCGGCGAGATAGATGAGAATCGCTCCCGATTCGAAGACACTGACCGGTTCGCCCCCCGGTCCCTCGCTGTCGACGATCGCCGGAATCTTGTTGTTGGGACTGATCCCGAGAAAGGCCGGTTCGAACTGCTCGCCGGCACCGATGTCGACGTGGTGGACGGTGTAGGCGAGGCCCACCTCCTCCAGCATGATGGAGGCCTTGCGGCCGTTGGGAGTCGCCGCCGTGTAGAGGTCGATCATCGGGTTGCTCTTTCGTCGCCCAGTCTGAGGCGCAGCGTCCGGTTGACGGCCCGGGGATTGGCGCGGCCGCGTGAAGCCTTCATGACCTCGCCCATGAAGAATCCGAGAAGTTTCGTCTTTCCGGCACGGTACTCGGCCACATGATCAGGATGGGACGCCAGAACGCCGTCCACAAGAGCCACGATGCTGTCCAGGTCCGTGACCTGCTTCAGCCCCCGTTCCTCGACGATCGTGGCGGCGTCCCTGCCGGTGGCAAACATCTCCGCGAAGACATCCTTGGCCATGCGCCCGGAGATGGTGTCATCGACGATGAGATCGATGAGGCCGCCCAGAGCATCGGCTCCGACCGGACTGTCCGCGACACCGATGCCCTCGTGATTGAGACGCCCGAAGAGCTCCGTCATGACCCAGTTCGCTGCCAGCTTGCTGCCGCGCCCCCGGGCGACGTCCTCGAAGAAGTCCGCGTTGCCGCATTCCGCCACGAGAACGCCGGCATCATAGGATGACAGGCCGTAATCGCGCATGAACCGCTGCTTGCGGGCATCGGGCAACTCCGGCATCGTATCCGCGATCCTGGCTATCCATGCCTCGTCGAGGTCGAGCGGCAGCAGATCCGGATCGGGGAAGTAGCGATAGTCCTCGGCATCCTCCTTGCTGCGCATGCTGCGGGTCTCGCCCGCTTCCACGTCGAAGAGCCTGGTCTCCTGACGGACCGTTCCCCCCTCGTCCAGGATCGTCGCCTGACGATGACCCTCGTACTCGATGGCCCGCTGCAGGAATTTCAGGGAATTGAGGTTCTTGATCTCGCAACGCGTGCCGAGCGCTTCTCCCGGGCGTCTCATCGACACGTTGGCGTCGACGCGCAGTGATCCCTCCTGCATGTTGCCGTCACACGTTCCGGCATAGCGCAGGATGCTTCTCAGGGCTCTGACATAGCGCACGGCCTCGTCGGGCGACGCCAGTTCGGGAAGGGAGACGATCTCCATCAGTCCGATGCCCGAACGGTTGAGATCGACCAGCGAGTGGTCGGGATCCCTGTCGTGCAGACTCTTGCCGGCATCCTGTTCCACATGCAGGCGCTCGATGCCGATGGACCGTGTGGCGCCGTCATCGAGTTCGATGACGACATACCCGCCCGTGACGATCGGCTGCTGGTACTGCGAGATCTGATAGCCTTGCGGCAGGTCCGGATAGAAGTAGTTCTTCCGTTCGAACACGGATCGCCGGTTGATGGCGCCGTCCAGGGCAAGCCCGGTGCGCACGGCCTGTTCTATGCAGGCCATGTTGATGACGGGAAGCATGCCCGGCATGCCCGCATCGACGGCCGAGACCTGGGTATTGGCAGCGGCGCCGAATGCGGTGGAGGCTCCCGAAAAGAGCTTCGACGAGGAGACGATCTGCGCGTGGACCTCGAGTCCGATGACGTAGGAAAACGGCCCGCTCTCCCTTACGATCAGCTCCGCCATCACGTCAGACCCGATGGCGCCGTGTCGAACCCGGCGGCCCCTTCGATGGTCCTTGCCACCCGCATGAGGCGCGCCTCGTCGAACGGACGGGCGATGACCTGCAGTCCAAGGGGCAATCCGTTTCCGTCAAGACCCGCCGGCACGGAAATGCCGGGGAGGCCGGCAAGGCTCGCCGGAACCGTGAAGACATCGTTGAGATACATGGAAACGGGATCGCGAGGAGGACTGTCGGCGGCAAACGCAGCCGACGGCGTGGTCGGTGTCAACAGTGCGTCAACCGAGGTCCAGGCTTCGCGAAAATCGTCGGCGATGCGCGTGCGCACCTTCTGCGCCTTGAGATAGTAGGCATCGAAGTAGCCCTCGGACAGGACGTAGGTGCCGATGAGGATGCGTCGCTTCACCTCGTCCCCGAATCCCCTGGCCCGCGTTTTCTCGTACATCGAGACGAGATCGTCGCCCTCGCATCTCAGACCGAACCTGACGCCATCATAGCGGGCGAGGTTCGAAGAGGCCTCGGCCGGAGCAATGATGTAGTAGGCCGGCAAGGCGTACCGCGTGTGCGGCAGCGAGACCTCGCGCACACGTGCGCCTGCGCTCTCGAGCCAGGCGATACCCCGTTGCCACAGGTCATCGATCACCGCCGGCATGCCCTCGACACGATACTCATCGGGAATGCCGATCGTCATGCCTTGGACGCCGGCCTCGAGAGTGTCCTCGAGATCGGCGAGAGGCACGTCCACGGAGGTCGAATCCAGGGGATCGTGGCCCGCCATGGCGCCCAGCATGATCGCGGCATCGCGTACGGTCCGGGTCAGCGGACCGGCCTGATCGAGGGAGGAGGCGAAGGCGATGATGCCGAGCCGCGAACACCGCCCGTAGGTCGGCTTGAGTCCCACGGTGCCGGTGAAGGCAGCCGGCTGACGGATGGAGCCGCCGGTATCCGTGCCCGTCGCCGCCATCGCCATGCGCGCCGCGACCGCTGATGCGGACCCGCCCGACGAGCCGCCGGGAACCCGCGCCTTGCCGTCCCCTGTCGCCCGCCAGGGATTGATCGCCGGGCCGTACCAGCTCGTGAGGTTGGAAGACCCCATCGCGAACTCGTCGAGGTTCGTCTTGCCCAGCACGACCGCGCCTTCGCGCAGCATGGCTGCGCTCACCGTCGATTCGTAGAAGGGCGTGAAACCAGCGAGAATGCGCGATCCGGCGGTCGTCGGGATGTCCTTCGTGCAGAACAGGTCCTTGATCGCGACCGGGATGCCCTCGAGAAGGCCGGCCTCACCGGCCCGGCGGCGACGGTCCGAGGCTTCGGCAAGCTCCAGGGCCCGATCGGGCGTTTCCGTGATGAAGGCATTGAGACCCCGGTGGCGCTCCATGGCCGCGAGATGGGCACGGGCAAGATCCACCGCCGAGATCTCGCCTGCCGCAAGGAGATCACGGGCGCCGGCGATCGTCAGGTCCGTCAGCGCGGTCATTCGACGGTCTTCGGCACGACAAAGCACCCGTCGACCGAAGCCGGGGCGTTGGCCGTGATGTCATCGGCGATGCCGCCGTCCGTGACCTCGTCGCAGCGCCACTTCAGCGTCATGGCACCAACGCCGGTCATGGGCTCGACATCGTCGGTATCGACCTCGCCCAGCGTGTCGATCCATGCGATGATGGACGAGATCTCGTCGGCAAGCTGCCGGCATTCGGTGTCGCCAGTCGCGATGCGCGCCAGTCGAGCAACCCGCGCGACGGTGTTCTTGTCAAACTTCATCTGCCGGTATGCTCTGGCCGGATGGCATATGGGCGTCCAGTGTCGGGGATGGAACCGTGACTGACCATCACCCATCGCCGCCAAGGCTATCAGCGTCGCACCTCCCGGACAAGCCGCAGCGGGACGTCGCAGCCTTCCTCGCGTTTTCTCCGGAGGGCGCGCTTCTGGGAATCGATCCCGGCGCGAAGCGCATCGGCATCGCGGCCAGCGATGCATGCAGGATGATCGCCTCGCCGGTCGGGGTTCTCGTGCGCCGGCGCTGGAAGGAGGTCCTGACGCATCTGCAGGGCGTCGTCGACACGAGAGGCGCCACCGGCATCGTTCTCGGACACCCCGTCAACATGGATGGCAGCGAGGGACCACGGGCCCGCTCCGCCTGGCAGACGGGGATCAATCTCCAGGCCGGTCTCGGACTGCCGGTTCTCATGTGGGACGAGCGGCTCAGCACCTTCGAGGCCGCAGGGATCATCGCCGAAAACGAAGGCCGGAAGCGTCAAGGCCAGCACTGGATCGATGCCGTGGCCGCCTCCGTCATCCTGCGGGATGCCCTCGGCGCACTCGACCGGGCCGCCTGACTTCCCTTTCAATGGGCCGATGCCGCCACCTCTTCCCTGCCGTCGATGGCTCCAGCAAAGGCCGCCGGAAACCGAACCGGACCAAAACGACAATTAGGATAAAGACGGCGGCGCTCGATGAGACAATCAACCGAACACTCAAACCACGACAACAGGACGTGACAATAGGACCTGACAACAGGGAAGAAACACGACCCTGACAAAGCGCGGCAAATCGCCGAAATCCCGCCGTTCTATGCAGCCATCAACATCGGCTTCGATGTTTCCAGATCAGAGTGGTGCTTCTGGGCGGAGTTTGCCTGGCCATGCGCAAGAGTTCGCTCCCTCACACACCAGATCGTCCGGGTGCTGCGATGCGGGTTGTCGGCAAGGCTCTCTGCGCTATCGCATCGCTCTCTCGATGCCAACCTCACATCCTGGCATCGCCAGGGCCCGGACAACGGGACTCGGAGGACAGGCAAGGCTTCAAAGATGCCGCAACACCTCGGAACCGGAACCCTCCCGGCAACAGTCGCAAGACACCTTCACCAGCTCAGTGTGCCGCGCAGCATCATGCGCTGCTCGCCCGCCACTCCCGGCCGGTGCATGAACTCGCCATCCAGATCGAGCACACCCAGGCGGTAGCGTGTGCCCAGCCGCACTGTCTGCTCGCCCGACTCCGCAAGGCTCAGCCCGGAATACGGCGTCAACACCGCCAGCGGCCCCGGACCCGGCAGACCGAAGCCATGGCCCACTTCCGCCTCCAGACGGCCATCCATGTCGCCCACCGCCGCGTCGGCCGCGGCCGTGGGCAGACTATAGTCGAACAACTGGCCGATGTTGCTCTCCGTCCACCCGTGCGAGGGGCTGAAGGTCACAAAGGTTCCGCGCCCGTCGGTTTCGGGGTCGAAACGCACCAGCGCGCTCACCCCCCACTCGTCTCGGTCGCGCTCGTGCGCCGCCAGGATGCGAGAGCGCAACTCCGCCGTCAGACCCGCCGCCGAGTCGCGCCAGGTCAGGCCCGCCCCCGCCTCCATCCCGAAGCCCCGACCCAGGTCGCCGCCGTCGTGGCGCACCCCCACCTCCAGCGCCGGCGTCAGCGTCGCGCCACTCGCCGTCCCGTGCTCATGGGACCCTTCCAGAAGCAGCCGCAGCCGCGTCGTCTTTGCCGTCAACTCCGCCAGTCCGTGGTCCACTCCCGTGCGCAGCCATGACGCTGCCCCTTCACCCTTTGTTGCAAGGCGCGTCACGCCCCCGGCGATCAACTCCGCATCCCCCACCAGAACTCCCCGGCCACCTGCCGCGGCGCTCCACTGGGTCAGATCCGCCCTGCGCGCCGGCGCATCCCCTTCGGCAATCCGCACCTCGCCCAAGCCGTAGCCGACACTCGCCCAAAGGTTCGAACCGTCCGGCGACAGCCATGCCAGATAGGGGTTGATCGACGTAACCGTCGTCTCGTGCGTGCCATCCACCTCGCCACCACCGCCGTCGGCTGTCCCGGTGTCCACCTTGCCTTCCGACCAGGAAACCGCCATCCCGGCCAGCAGGTTCCGCCGCAGGCGCACATCCGCCCCCAGCTGCGCCGACCACAGGCCGCCGTCCCACGACACCCCCTGCTCCGATCCCGACAGCGACACCCGCCCGCCCCGGCCCCACATCACCGCTCGCGGCGGTATCGCTTCGTCTTCGGTCGCACCCAGCGGAAGCATGAAGGACGCCCCGTCCAGCGCCTCGGCCAAGGTCGGACCGGGACCGGATTGCTCCGGGCGCGGCAGGAAATCCCGCGCGGGCTCGTCCGGCGCTGACGGCAGGGCGCCGAACTGCATCGAGCCGGATCCCTCATCTCCCGCCGCCGCCACATCGATACGCTCCGTCACTGCCGACAGTGTCTGCGACACCACCGCAGCGGCCACCTGCGGCAGCACCGAAGCGTTCACCCGGTTCGCACGCTCAACCTGCCAGGCGAGCGTCATGTCCGTCACCGTCACCCTCACCGGATCCGCCGTCACACCGTCATAGTCGCCCCCCGACACCGCGTGGCTCACAACCGCCACCACATCGTCCGTGTCGTCGTCCAGCATCCCCGTCACCGTCACGGTCTGCGGCACCTTCCAGTCCGACGCCGTGAAAATGAGCGGTCCCGACACCGCCACCGCCGACAGGTCAGCACTCGACGGCATCACCGTGACATCCCCCGCCGGCTCCGTCTCCAGCACCACCGTGTAGGTGGCGCTGCTGCCTTCCTCCACCGTCAACGCACTCTCCGAGACCGTCACGCCGGCTTCGTCATTCTCCGTCACCGTCACCGTGATCGAGGCGATCTCCACACCGCCATAACCACCGCCCGAGGCGCCATGGGTCAGCGTCACGGCGGCATCCGCCACCGCATCATCGTCCTCCGCCGCCGATACCGTCACCGTCTGCGGCGCACTCCAGTCGGCCACGGTAAAGGTGAGGCTCGAAGGCGCCACCCTCACGTCCCCCGAGGCGTCTCCCACCGTCACCGTGACATCCCCCGTCGGCTTCGTTTCCAGCACCACCGTGTAGGTGGCGCTGCCGCCTTCCTCCACCGTCAACACACTCTCCGAAACCGTCACACCGGCCTCGTCGTTCTCCGTCACCGTCACCGTGATCGAGGCGATCTCCACACCGTCATAACCGCCGCCCGAGGCGCCATGGGTCAGTGTCACGGCGGCGTCCGCCACCGCATCGTCGTCCTCCGCCGCCGATACCGTCACCGTCTGCGGCACACTCCAGTCGGCCACGGTAAAGGTGAGGTTCGCAGGCTCCACCCTCACGTCCCCCGAGGCGCCTCCCACCGTCACCGTGACATTCCCTGACGGTTCCGCGTTCAGCACCACCGTGTAGGTGGCGCTGCCGCCTTCCTCCACCGTCAACGCTGCCGTCGAGAGTGTCACCCGGCCGTCGCCCGGCGTCGCCACAAGGCCCGATTGCTGATCCGGCGTCGCCGCCGACGGCGTCGCCGTCACGTCTTCCGAACGCAGGCCCTTGCTCCCACGCTTCACTGTCCGGATCCGGAAGCGGTAAGCCGAACCGTTCTCCAGACCCGTCACCGTGTGGCTCGTGGTCGTGGCGCTGGAACCCTCGATGTCCGCCCAGCGCTTCAGCGACCGGCCCACCTTGCCGTAGCGCAACTGCCACTTCACGATGCTGGCGTCCTGCGGATCACTCCACACCAGTGTCACGCGGCCGTCGCCCGGCGTCGCCACAAGGCCCGATGGCTGATCCGGCGTCTCCGCCGACGGCGTCGCCGTCACGTCTTCCGAACGCAGGCCCTTGCTCCCACGCTTCACTGTCCGGATCCGGAAGCGGTAAGCCGAACCGTTCTCCAGACCCGTCACCGTGTGGCTCGTGGTCGTGGCGCTGGAACCCTCGATGTCCGCCCAGCGCTTCAGCGACTCGCCCACCTTGCCGTAGCGCAACTGCCACTTCACGATGCTGGCGTCCTGCGGATCACTCCACACCAGTGTCACGCGGCCGTCGCCCGGCGTCGCCACAAGGCCCGATGGCTGATCCGGCGTCTCCGGGGGCTCGTCGTTGTCGGTGATGGTGAGCCTGGCCGGTGTGATGGTGTTGCCGGCGAGGACGCCGGTGACGGTCAGCGTCTCGTCGGCCTCGTCGCGGGCGTCGTCGGTGACCGCGAGGTTGAAGTCCGCCGTGCCCGTCGTGGCGCCGGGGGCCACCGTGAGGGTGAACCCGGTGACCGCGGTGAAGTCCTCGCCCGCGGTCGCCGTGCCGCCGGCCACGCTGACGGCGATCTCGGTCGCCGCCAGCGCGGTCGCCGTGCCGGCGCGCGTCGCCGTCAGCGTGACTTGAGTCGTGGCGCTCGCCTCGGCCAGGGTCGCCGGATCGAGGCTCAGCGTCCAGGTGGTGGCCAGGGTGTCGTCGTCGGTGATGGTCACCGTCGTCGTCGTGTTGCCCAGCACGAAACCTCGAGGCAGGCTCTGGCCCTCGGCCAGGGCGATGGTCACCGTGAAGGTCTCGTTGTTCTCGTCGAGCACATCGTCGGTGATCGGCACGCTGATGGTCTTCGTCTTGTCCGTCGCGTTGAAGGTGACCTCGGTGACGGCGTCGTTGTCGTAGTCGCCCTCGGCCGGGTCGTTGGCCCCGGTCGCCGCGCCGCCATAGGTGACGGCGAAGGCGACGCTCTGGCCGAAGGCCGCGGGCGTGGTGATCGCGATATCGGCCGTGCCCGCGTTCTCGGCGACGCCGAGCGTCCGCGGCACGGAGACCGCCGTCGCCGGGTTGACCGTGATGGTCACGCTCGCGCTGTCGGCGTTGCCCTTGCCGTCCGAGGCGGTCACCGTCATCGCGTAGGCGCCGGGCGCGGTCGGGGTGAAGCGGAGCGTGGCCGCATCGAGCGTGGCCCCGGAGGGCAGGGTCGGTCCGGAGGTCCGCCTCCAGGCATAGGTGATGGGGTCGTTGTCGGCGTCGCTGGCGCGCGCCGTCAGCGAGGCCTCCTCGCCCACCTTCAGCGTCAGGGCGGTCAGCGCCGCCAGCACCGGCGAGGCGTCGTCGTCGGTGATCGTGGCGCTCGCCGTCGGCGTGGCGATGGTCGCGTTCTGCGCGTTCGACAGGGTCAGCACCACGGTCTCGTCGGCCTCGTCCGTCTCGTCGCCGGTCACCGACAGCGTGATCGACTTCGTCGTCTCGCCGGGGGCGAAGCTCAGGGTGCCGGCGCCGCCGGTGAAGTCCGTCCCCGGCGTCGCCGTCGCCGTCCCGGCGACCGCATGGTTCACCGTCACCGGGCGCCCGCTGGCCGCGTCCAGGGTCACCGTGAAGGCCATGTCGGTGGAGCCGCTGTCGCCTTCCGTCACCGCCGCCGGCGGCGCGGCGATGGCCAGCGCCGGGGGCTCGTCGTTGTCGGTGATGGTGAGCCTGGCCGGTGTGATGGTGTTGCCGGCGAGGACGCCGGTGACGGTCAGCGTCTCGTCGGCCTCGTCGCGGGCGTCGTCGGTGACCGCGAGGTTGAAGTCCGCCGTGCCCGTCGTGGCGCCGGGGGCCACCGTGAGGGTGAACCCGGTGACCGCGGTGAAGTCCTCGCCCGCGGTCGCCGTGCCGCCGGCCACGCTGACGGCGATCTCGGTCGCCGCCAGCGCGGTCGCCGTGCCGGCGCGCGTCGCCGTCAGCGTGACTTGAGTCGTGGCGCTCGCCTCGGCCAGGGTCGCCGGATCGAGGCTCAGCGTCCAGGTGGTGGCCAGGGTGTCGTCGTCGGTGATGGTCACCGTCGTCGTCGTGTTGCCCAGCACGAAACCTCGAGGCAGGCTCTGGCCCTCGGCCAGGGCGATGGTCACCGTGAAGGTCTCGTTGTTCTCGTCGAGCACATCGTCGGTGATCGGCACGCTGATGGTCTTCGTCTTGTCCGTCGCGTTGAAGGTGACCTCGGTGACGGCGTCGTTGTCGTAGTCGCCCTCGGCCGGGTCGTTGGCCCCGGTCGCCGCGCCGCCATAGGTGACGGCGAAGGCGACGCTCTGGCCGAAGGCCGCGGGCGTGGTGATCGCGATATCGGCCGTGCCCGCGTTCTCGGCGACGCCGAGCGTCCGCGGCACGGAGACCGCCGTCGCCGGGTTGACCGTGATGGTCACGCTCGCGCTGTCGGCGTTGCCCTTGCCGTCCGAGGCGGTCACCGTCATCGCGTAGGCGCCGGGCGCGGTCGGGGTGAAGCGGAGCGTGGCCGCATCGAGCGTGGCCCCGGAGGGCAGGGTCGGTCCGGAGGTCCGCCTCCAGGCATAGGTGATGGGGTCGTTGTCGGCGTCGCTGGCGCGCGCCGTCAGCGAGGCCTCCTCGCCCACCTTCAGCGTCAGGGCGGTCAGCGCCGCCAGCACCGGCGAGGCGTCGTCGTCGGTGATCGTGGCGCTCGCCGTCGGCGTGGCGATGGTCGCGTTCTGCGCGTTCGACAGGGTCAGCACCACGGTCTCGTCGGCCTCGTCCGTCTCGTCGCCGGTCACCGACAGCGTGATCGACTTCGTCGTCTCGCCGGGGGCGAAGCTCAGGGTGCCGGCGCCGCCGGTGAAGTCCGTCCCCGCCGTCGCCGTCGCCGTCCCGGCGACCGCATGGTTCACCGTCACCGTTCGCCCGCTGGCCGCGTCCAGGGTCACCGTGAAGGCCATGTCGGTGGAGCCGCTGTCGCCTTCCGTCACCGCCGCCGGCGGCGCGGCGATGGCCAGCGCCGGGGGCTCGTCGTTGTCGGTGATGGTGAGCCTGGCCGGTGTGATGGTGTTGCCGGCGAGGACGCCGGTGACGGTCAGCGTCTCGTCGGCCTCGTCGCGGGCGTCGTCGGTGACCGCGAGGTTGAAGTCCGCCGTGCCCGTCGTGGCGCCGGGGGCCACCGTGAGGGTGAACCCGGTGACCGCGGTGAAGTCCTCGCCCGCGGTCGCCGTGCCGCCGGCCACGCTGACGGCGATCTCGGTCGCCGCCAGCGCGGTCGCCGTGCCGGCGCGCGTCGCCGTCAGCGTGACTTGAGTCGTGGCGCTCGCCTCGGCCAGGGTCGCCGGATCGAGGCTCAGCGTCCAGGTGGTGGCCAGGGTGTCGTCGTCGGTGATGGTCACCGTCGTCGTCGTGTTGCCCAGCACGAAACCTCGAGGCAGGCTCTGGCCCTCGGCCAGGGCGATGGTCACCGTGAAGGTCTCGTTGTTCTCGTCGAGCACATCGTCGGTGATCGGCACGCTGATGGTCTTCGTCTTGTCCGTCGCGTTGAAGGTGACCTCGGTGACGGCGTCGTTGTCGTAGTCGCCCTCGGCCGGGTCGTTGGCCCCGGTCGCCGCGCCGCCATAGGTGACGGCGAAGGCGACGCTCTGGCCGAAGGCCGCGGGCGTGGTGATCGCGATATCGGCCGTGCCCGCGTTCTCGGCGACGCCGAGCGTCCGCGGCACGGAGACCGCCGTCGCCGGGTTGACCGTGATGGTCACGCTCGCGCTGTCGGCGTTGCCCTTGCCGTCCGAGGCGGTCACCGTCATCGCGTAGGCGCCGGGCGCGGTCGGGGTGAAGCGGAGCGTGGCCGCATCGAGCGTGGCCCCGGAGGGCAGGGTCGGTCCGGAGGTCCGCCTCCAGGCATAGGTGATGGGGTCGTTGTCGGCGTCGCTGGCGCGCGCCGTCAGCGAGGCCTCCTCGCCCACCTTCACCGTCAGGGCGGTCAGCGCCGCCAGCACCGGCGAGGCGTCGTCGTCGGTGATCGTGGCGCTCGCCGTCGGCGTGGCGATGGTCGCGTTCTGCGCGTTCGACAGGGTCAGCACCACGGTCTCGTCGGCCTCGTCCGTCTCGTCGCCGGTCACCGACAGCGTGATCGACTTCGTCGTCTCGCCGGGGGCGAAGCTCAGGGTGCCGGCGCCGCCGGTGAAGTCCGTCCCCGCCGTCGCCGTCGCCGTCCCGGCGACCGCATGGTTCACCGTCACCGTTCGCCCGCTGGCCGCGTCCAGGGTCACCGTGAAGGCCATGTCGGTGGAGCCGCTGTCGCCTTCCGTCACCGCCGCCGGCGGCGCGGCGATGGCCAGCGCCGGGGGCTCGTCGTTGTCGGTGATGGTGAGCCTGGCCGGTGTGATGGTGTTGCCGGCGAGGACGCCGGTGACGGTCAGCGTCTCGTCGGCCTCGTCGCGGGCGTCGTCGGTGACCGCGAGGTTGAAGTCCGCCGTGCCCGTCGTGGCGCCGGGGGCCACCGTGAGGGTGAACCCGGTGACCGCGGTGAAGTCCTCGCCCGCGGTCGCCGTGCCGCCGGCCACGCTGACGGCGATCTCGGTCGCCGCCAGCGCGGTCGCCGTGCCGGCGCGCGTCGCCGTCAGCGTGACTTGAGTCGTGGCGCTCGCCTCGGCCAGGGTCGCCGGATCGAGGCTCAGCGTCCAGGTGGTGGCCAGGGTGTCGTCGTCGGTGATGGTCACCGTCGTCGTCGTGTTGCCCAGCACGAAACCTCGAGGCAGGCTCTGGCCCTCGGCCAGGGCGATGGTCACCGTGAAGGTCTCGTTGTTCTCGTCGAGCACATCGTCGGTGATCGGCACGCTGATGGTCTTCGTCTTGTCCGTCGCGTTGAAGGTGACCTCGGTGACGGCGTCGTTGTCGTAGTCGCCCTCGGCCGGGTCGTTGGCCCCGGTCGCCGCGCCGCCATAGGTGACGGCGAAGGCGACGCTCTGGCCGAAGGCCGCGGGCGTGGTGATCGCGATATCGGCCGTGCCCGCGTTCTCGGCGACGCCGAGCGTCCGCGGCACGGAGACCGCCGTCGCCGGGTTGACCGTGATGGTCACGCTCGCGCTGTCGGCGTTGCCCTTGCCGTCCGAGGCGGTCACCGTCATCGCGTAGGCGCCGGGCGCGGTCGGGGTGAAGCGGAGCGTGGCCGCATCGAGCGTGGCCCCGGAGGGCAGGGTCGGTCCGGAGGTCCGCCTCCAGGCATAGGTGATGGGGTCGTTGTCGGCGTCGCTGGCGCGCGCCGTCAGCGAGGCCTCCTCGCCCACCTTCACCGTCAGGGCGGTCAGCGCCGCCAGCACCGGCGAGGCGTCGTCGTCGGTGATCGTGGCGCTCGCCGTCGGCGTGGCGATGGTCGCGTTCTGCGCGTTCGACAGGGTCAGCACCACGGTCTCGTCGGCCTCGTCCGTCTCGTCGCCGGTCACCGACAGCGTGATCGACTTCGTCGTCTCGCCGGGGGCGAAGCTCAGGGTGCCGGCGCCGCCGGTGAAGTCCGTCCCCGCCGTCGCCGTCGCCGTCCCGGCGACCGCATGGTTCACCGTCACCGTTCGCCCGCTGGCCGCGTCCAGGGTCACCGTGAAGGCCATGTCGGTGGAGCCGCTGTCGCCTTCCGTCACCGCCGCCGGCGGCGCGGCGATGGCCAGCGCCGGGGGCTCGTCGTTGTCGGTGATGGTGAGCCTGGCCGGTGTGATGGTGTTGCCGGCGAGGACGCCGGTGACGGTCAGCGTCTCGTCGGCCTCGTCGCGGGCGTCGTCGGTGACCGCGAGGTTGAAGTCCGCCGTGCCCGTCGTGGCGCCGGGGGCCACCGTGAGGGTGAACCCGGTGACCGCGGTGAAGTCCTCGCCCGCGGTCGCCGTGCCGCCGGCCACGCTGACGGCGATCTCGGTCGCCGCCAGCGCGGTCGCCGTGCCGGCGCGCGTCGCCGTCAGCGTGACTTGAGTCGTGGCGCTCGCCTCGGCCAGGGTCGCCGGATCGAGGCTCAGCGTCCAGGTGGTGGCCAGGGTGTCGTCGTCGGTGATGGTCACCGTCGTCGTCGTGTTGCCCAGCACGAAACCTCGAGGCAGGCTCTGGCCCTCGGCCAGGGCGATGGTCACCGTGAAGGTCTCGTTGTTCTCGTCGAGCACATCGTCGGTGATCGGCACGCTGATGGTCTTCGTCTTGTCCGTCGCGTTGAAGGTGACCTCGGTGACGGCGTCGTTGTCGTAGTCGCCCTCGGCCGGGTCGTTGGCCCCGGTCGCCGCGCCGCCATAGGTGACGGCGAAGGCGACGCTCTGGCCGAAGGCCGCGGGCGTGGTGATCGCGATATCGGCCGTGCCCGCGTTCTCGGCGACGCCGAGCGTCCGCGGCACGGAGACCGCCGTCGCCGGGTTGACCGTGATGGTCACGCTCGCGCTGTCGGCGTTGCCCTTGCCGTCCGAGGCGGTCACCGTCATCGCGTAGGCGCCGGGCGCGGTCGGGGTGAAGCGGAGCGTGGCCGCATCGAGCGTGGCCCCGGAGGGCAGGGTCGGTCCGGAGGTCCGCCTCCAGGCATAGGTGATGGGGTCGTTGTCGGCGTCGCTGGCGCGCGCCGTCAGCGAGGCCTCCTCGCCCACCTTCACCGTCAGGGCGGTCAGCGCCGCCAGCACCGGCGAGGCGTCGTCGTCGGTGATCGTGGCGCTCGCCGTCGGCGTGGCGATGGTCGCGTTCTGCGCGTTCGACAGGGTCAGCACCACGGTCTCGTCGGCCTCGTCCGTCTCGTCGCCGGTCACCGACAGCGTGATCGACTTCGTCGTCTCGCCGGGGGCGAAGCTCAGGGTGCCGGCGCCGCCGGTGAAGTCCGTCCCCGCCGTCGCCGTCGCCGTCCCGGCGACCGCATGGTTCACCGTCACCGTTCGCCCGCTGGCCGCGTCCAGGGTCACCGTGAAGGCCATGTCGGTGGAGCCGCTGTCGCCTTCCGTCACCGCCGCCGGCGGCGCGGCGATGGCCAGCGCCGGGGGCTCGTCGTTGTCGGTGATGGTGAGCCTGGCCGGTGTGATGGTGTTGCCGGCGAGGACGCCGGTGACGGTCAGCGTCTCGTCGGCCTCGTCGCGGGCGTCGTCGGTGACCGCGAGGTTGAAGTCCGCCGTGCCCGTCGTGGCGCCGGGGGCCACCGTGAGGGTGAACCCGGTGACCGCGGTGAAGTCCTCGCCCGCGGTCGCCGTGCCGCCGGCCACGCTGACGGCGATCTCGGTCGCCGCCAGCGCGGTCGCCGTGCCGGCGCGCGTCGCCGTCAGCGTGACTTGAGTCGTGGCGCTCGCCTCGGCCAGGGTCGCCGGATCGAGGCTCAGCGTCCAGGTGGTGGCCAGGGTGTCGTCGTCGGTGATGGTCACCGTCGTCGTCGTGTTGCCCAGCACGAAACCTCGAGGCAGGCTCTGGCCCTCGGCCAGGGCGATGGTCACCGTGAAGGTCTCGTTGTTCTCGTCGAGCACATCGTCGGTGATCGGCACGCTGATGGTCTTCGTCTTGTCCGTCGCGTTGAAGGTGACCTCGGTGACGGCGTCGTTGTCGTAGTCGCCCTCGGCCGGGTCGTTGGCCCCGGTCGCCGCGCCGCCATAGGTGACGGCGAAGGCGACGCTCTGGCCGAAGGCCGCGGGCGTGGTGATCGCGATATCGGCCGTGCCCGCGTTCTCGGCGACGCCGAGCGTCCGCGGCACGGAGACCGCCGTCGCCGGGTTGACCGTGATGGTCACGCTCGCGCTGTCGGCGTTGCCCTTGCCGTCCGAGGCGGTCACCGTCATCGCGTAGGCGCCGGGCGCGGTCGGGGTGAAGCGGAGCGTGGCCGCATCGAGCGTGGCCCCGGAGGGCAGGGTCGGTCCGGAGGTCCGCCTCCAGGCATAGGTGATGGGGTCGTTGTCGGCGTCGCTGGCGCGCGCCGTCAGCGAGGCCTCCTCGCCCACCTTCACCGTCAGGGCGGTCAGCGCCGCCAGCACCGGCGAGGCGTCGTCGTCGGTGATCGTGGCGCTCGCCGTCGGCGTGGCGATGGTCGCGTTCTGCGCGTTCGACAGGGTCAGCACCACGGTCTCGTCGGCCTCGTCCGTCTCGTCGCCGGTCACCGACAGCGTGATCGACTTCGTCGTCTCGCCGGGGGCGAAGCTCAGGGTGCCGGCGCCGCCGGTGAAGTCCGTCCCCGCCGTCGCCGTCGCCGTCCCGGCGACCGCATGGTTCACCGTCACCGTTCGCCCGCTGGCCGCGTCCAGGGTCACCGTGAAGGCCATGTCGGTGGAGCCGCTGTCGCCTTCCGTCACCGCCGCCGGCGGCGCGGCGATGGCCAGCGCCGGGGGCTCGTCGTTGTCGGTGATGGTGCCCCGAGCGGTCGCGTCGCCAATCCTCACCCCGGCTGACGGTTCCGACAGCGTCACCGTGAAGGTCTCGTCGTCTTCGTCGAGACTGTCATCCGTCACGGCAACCGTGATGGTCGCCGTTGCCTCACCCCCTGCGATCGTCGCCGCCGTCGCCGTTGTGACCGCGGTGAAGTCCTCGCCCGCGGCCGCCGTGTCGCCGCTCGCCGCCGTGACCTTGTACTTGAACCCCACGGGCTCCGACAGCACCGGAGACGCGGTCACCGTGAAGGCGAACGTTGCCCCCTCGGCCGCCGTCACGTCAGCGATGGCGAGCGCCGCCCTGTCGTCGTCGGCGATGGTCACCGTCGTCGTCGTGTTGCCCAGCGTCCAGCCGTCGGGCAGACCACCTGCCGGGGTTACGCTTACCGTGAAGGTTTCGTTACCTTCCACGTCGTCGTCGTTCGTGATCGGGATGACAATGGCCTTCTCCGTCTCGGTGGCAGAGAACGTAACTTCGGTGACGGCGTCGTTGTCGTAGTCGCCCTCGGCCGGGGCCGCGGCCCCGGTCGCCGTGCCGCCGTAGGTAACGTTGAAAGCGACGCCCTGCCCGAAGGCCTCGCTCGCCGTGACCGTCACCGTCACTGCACCGGCGTCCTCGGCCACGGTCAGCGTCCTCGGCACCCAGACCGACCGGGGCGCCGCTGGCGTCGCCTTGACCTCCGCAGACCACGCGCCGGGCCCTTGGCCCTCGGCACGGAGCTGGAAGACATACTCCGTGCCGTTGATCAAGCCCGTGATCGTGAACGAGCTAGGGACGGAACCCGCAAGGACCGACTCCACCCAAGGGCCCGAACCGCTCCGGTAGCGGTAGCGCCAGACGCTGATGGCCTGATCGGGCTGCGCGTCCCAGGTCAGCGTCATCCGCCCGTCGCCCGGCGCGGCGGCGAACCCGGATGGCGCATCCGGAGCCCCGATCCAGGCCCAGGCGGTCTCGGACACCTGGCCGCCAGCCTCCTCGTTGAAGGCACGCACGCGGACGTCATGGCGTCCGCGCTGTGCATTGGCCAGCGTTGCGGTTTCCTTGCCGGTGGCCGGCGTATTGGCGTTCGGCCAACTGCGCGCGCCCGGTGTGGAGAGCGGAGTCCAGGAGACATCGTCCCAGTCCTCGGCGACAGTCTTGATCTGACGCTGGATATCGGTGATCCGCCCGCAGTTGGCCGGGACCTTGACCCGGAAGGACAGGGAGGCCTCGGCCCCGGCGGAAATGGCGCTACCCCTGGGTTCCGCGATCCCGATCCTGCAGGGCGGCGCGTTCACTGGTGTCACGGCAGCCACGGCGGACCAGTCGCTCCAATTGTGTCCCACGGCGCGGACATGGAAGAGGTATTGCGTGCCGTTTGTGAGGCCGGTGACGGTGGTGGTAGTGGTGGCGGCGCCCGCGACCGGGACCGTGGTCCACTCGCTCGAATCACTCGGCCGATAGGTGTAGCGCCAGCCGGTGACGCCCTGGTCGGGCTGGGCGTTCCAGGTCAGCGTCACCTGTCCATCACCCGGCGCGGCGGTGAACCCGGTCGGCGCGTCCGGCGCGCCGAACCAGGCCCATGCGGTCTCGGACACCGGCCCGGCGGCCTGCTGGTTGAAGGCGCGCACGCGGACATCAAGGCGTCCCCGCTCAACGGTCAGCTCCGCCGTTTCCTTGCCGGTGCGCGCCGCACCGGCATTCGGCCAGCCACGCACCGCACGCACGGCCAGCGGCGTCCACGGCACGTCGCTCCACTCCTGGGCGGTCGTCTTGACCTGGCGCCGCACGTCGGTGATCCGCCCGCAGTTCGCCGGCACCTTGACCTGGAACGAAACGGTCGCCCTGCCGGCGTCGATGGCCCCGCCGTCAAGGCCCGCGAGCCCGATCCTGCAGGGCACGGCGTTGGGCGTGGCAACGACAACGTCCGACGGCAGGCTGCTGCCGGCCGGGTTGACCGCGCGCACCTGGAAGCGGTAGCCCCGGTCGTTGACGAGGCCCGTCACCCTGTGTGTCGTGGTGCCCGCACCGGCATCGGGAACATCGGTCCACGACGCCCCCTGCCAGCCCGAGACCATGGCGCTGTGGCGCACCTGCCACCCGGTGATCGTCGCGTCCTGCGGGTCGTCCCACATGAGCGCCACCGCCCCGTCGCCCGCCGTCGCCGCAAGACCCGTCGGACGCGCCGGGCGGGTCGCCGCCGCGCCGTCGTTCAGCACCCCCTCGGCCGTGACGTCGTCCCCGACCGTGTAGCCGCCGACCACCGGGTTCAGCCTGATCGCGTATGCCTCCGCCCCCTCCGCGGTGTCCGCATCCGCCAGGGTCGGAATCGACACCGTCCCCGTCCGGCTCGGCGTACTGCCGAAGTCCGCCTCGAAGGTCTGCGTCAGAGCGCCGGGGATGTCCGAAGCGTCGAAGCCGCCGAACGACCGGGAGGACAGTGTCAGGTTCACCGGCAGCGTGCCGGTCCGCTTCCGGTCCGCCGTCACCGTCAGGCGGACCGGCGTCCCCTCCGTCACCGGCGCCGGGTCGGACAGAAGCTGCAGCGCCGGCGACGCGTCACGAATCGTCACCGTCACGTTCGGTATGTCGATGCCCCGGTAATTCGATCTGTGCCAAAGGCCCCCCGAGGGCCCTTGATCGATCACGACCGTGATCGGGTCGTCCCTGTCGTCCCTGTCCCGCAGCCCCCTCAGGGTCACCTTCTGCGGGATGTTCCAGTTGCCGGGGGTGAAGGTCAGAAAGATCGTTTCGTATCTGTCCGATTTGTCCCTTGCTGTCGAGGCCTCGAAAAAGAGACCGTCCTCGGCAAAGCTGTGCTGCGGAGAGGTTCTGTCTATCTTCGCTTCCACCCGCAGCCTGGCGACGGTCGGCTCCTCGTTCAGCACGATCGTGAAGGAACCGGTCCCGCCCTCGTCCACCGTGAGGCGGATCGGCGTCACCGTCACGCTCGCGCCCCCCGTCGGCACCGCGCTCCGCGTCGCCGACGCCGGACCCGGACCCACGGCGTTCACCGCGCGAACCTGGAAGTCGTAGGACCGGCCGCCGTCCAGACCCGTCACCGTGTGGCTCACCGTGTCCTTGTCGGAGGAGGGAATGTCGGTCCATGGAAAGCGAGCCCATGCGGTGTTGCTTGCCGACCGGCGCTGCCGCAGTTGCCACGTCGCGATCGTCGCGTCGCCCGGGTCGCTCCAGCGGAGCACGACCCGCTTGTCCCCGGCGGTGGCGGTGAAGCCGGCCGGGCGCACCGGGCTGATCGCGCCGCTCCTGGTCACCGTCACCGCGACCTCGGCCGCGTTCGCTACGTTGACGGCGGTCGACCCCAGCCCCGTATATGCATGCACGATCGTGGCGCGGCCCTCGACGAGGCCGGTCACCGTCACCTCCTGGGGGATCTGACCGCTGCCGCCAGCGAAGGTCAGCACCGACGGCTCCACCCTCACCCCGCCCGCGCCGCGGGCGCTGAGCGAGACCTTTCCGGCGAGGACGCTGTTCATCGCCACCGACCATGTGGCGCTGTCGCCCGGGCGCAAAGCGATCGCGTCCCGGCTGACGATCACCGTGGCACCGGAATCGGCGTTGACGGTCACGACCTCCGCAATGTCCGACCAGGGACCCTCCCCCTCGTCGTTCCAGGACCGGATCTGATACTCCAGCACAAAACCGTTGTAGACACGCCTGACCGTATTCTTCACGCTACCGTCGCTTGAGTATTCCCGGGTCATGTCGATGGTGCGGGCCCTGACGGCCGCGCCGGCTCCGGCGCTCGCATGGGCCACTTTGACCCCCGACCCAAGGAAAAGGAGCCAGCTGCTGTACCCCTTGACGCGCTCCCGATACTGCCACCCCCGGATCGAGGGGTCGGCCTGCGCGGTCCAGGTCAGCGTCACCCGGTCTTCCGACGCCGTGGCCCTCAGCGAGGTCGGCTTCTCCGGCCGCCGCGGCGCGTCGGACAGCTCGCCCGCGACGACGACCGCCACGCCCGGCGCATAGCCCGGACCGTCGTTCAGGGTCACAAGATAGCTCTCCGTCCCCTCCACCGAGATGTCCGCCACCGTCGGGATCGACACCGTCGCCGTCCTCCCGCCGCTCCCGAAATCCGCCTCCACAGCCTGCGTCAGACCGCCCGCCACGTCGTTGGCCGCAAAGCCGCTCGTCTCCGGGTCCGACAGCGTCAGGTTCACCCGCAGACCGCCCGTCAGGGGACGGTCCGAAGCCACCGTCAGCACGATCGGCCGGCCCTCCACCACCGCCGCAGGCGCCGTCGGCAATGTCAGAACCGGCGTCGTGTCCGTCACCGTCACCGTCACGGACGACACCCGAACCCCCGCATAGCCGCCCCCCGACACCGCATGGCTCACCACGACGTCCTCGTCGGCCGTGTCCTCGTCGCGAACCCCCGTCACCGTCACCGTCTGCGGCTTGCTCCAGTCCGCAGCCGTGAAGGTCAGCGGACCCGACACCATCGCCACCGACCGATCACCGCTCGACGGCGTCACCGTCACAGGACCCGACGGAACAGCATCCAGAACCACCGTGTAGGCCCCGCTGCCGCCCTCCCGCACCGTCAGTGAACCCGTGCCCACCGTCACGCCGCGGGTCGCCAACATCGCGCTCGCTTCGGAGGACGCAACACCAGCGCCGTTTGCATCCACCGCCCGGACCTGGAAGGTGTGCACGACGCCAGGCGCGAGCCCCGTCACCCTGTGGCCGACGGTCGCAGGACCCGAACCCGGAACGGCGGTCCAGGGGCCGTACTCACCGGAACCCGGCTTCTGCCGATACTGGTAGCTGAAACGAGCGCCAGGAGCAGCCGCCGGCGGTGTCGACCAGGCCAGACTTACGTGTTCGGGGCCGGGCGAGGCGCTCAGGTTTCGCGGTGCGGCGGGGATGGCGACCACGGTGACGTACGTGGATTGTCGCCTGTCTATCGTCTCGCCGTGGGGACCTCTCCAGACCCAAGTGACCCTGTGCACGCCCGGCCCGAGATCGACGCAGGGGCTGAGGTCGGCGAGGCCTCTGCCCTCCGCTATCCCGGGAACGGAGGTCGACATCACGATGCCGGTTTTGCGGTCCAAAAGCGAGGCATGAGCGCTCACCGCCGGCCGGCCCGCCCGCCTCTCCAGGTAGGTTGTGCCGCCGTGCTTCACCGCAAGCAGGTCAAAGCACTGCCTGACGGTCTGGCCCCAGGGAACCGACACCGTTCTGTCCACCGCCGCGACCAGGGTCGGCGGGGCAATATCTACCTGAAACACAAATCTGAATTTCGCTCCCGGTCGCGAGATGTAGCCGGGGATACCAGCAAGCTCGCCTTCAATCGTGTGTGTTCCCAGTTCTCGTGAAAAAGGTCCCACGGTGTCGCGCGGGGTACGGATGAACAGGTTCACCTCGCGAGAACTGTTCAGGATGGTGGCACGGACTACTGTATCCAGAGTGACGGAGACGGTGTGCGGTGTCCTCGCCCGGGCACCGATCACCGCACCCGAATTGTTCAGCTCCACCTCCACCGAGGGGCGGCTGTCAACGTCCGCCGCCGCGTCGTCGTCCGTCACCGTCACCGCCACGGACTCCGCCCGAACCCCCGTATAGCCGCCCCCCGACATCGCATGACTCACCGTGACGCTCGCGTCGCTGGCGTCGGGGTCCGTGTCGTGCACCCCCCGTACCGTCACCGTCTGCGGGTCGCTCCAGTCCGAAGCCGTGAAGGTCAGCGGGCCCGACACCATCGCCACGGCTCTGTCGGTGCTTGACGGCGTCACCGTGACGTTGCCCCACGGTTTCGCGTCCAGCACCACCGTGTAGGTGTTGCTGCCGCCCTCGGGCACCCGCAGCCGTGTCGGCGTCACCGTCACGCTGCCGGTGTCGTCATCGGCGATCGTCACTGTCGTCTTGCGGTTGCCCAGCACGAAACCGGTGGGGACAAACGCCCCGACCGGCGAGATGACCACCACGATGGTCTCATCGGTCTCGACATCCCCGTCGTCGGACAGCGGGATGACAATGTCCTTCCTCGTCTCGGCCGGACCGAAGACCACCCGTGTCACGGCGTCGTTGTCGTAGTCCCCGTCCGCCGGGTCCGCCGCTCCCGTCGCCGTGCCGCGGTCGTAGGAAACATGGAAGGCAATCGTCCTGCCGAAGGGCCGCGACGCCGTCACCGTGAACCTCGCGCTGTCCGTCCCTTCGGTCACCGTCAGCGCCGACGGCATCGACACGATTCCCGTGTTGTCCTTCAGCGAGCCGGGAGCCTTCCGGTCGCTGCCCACCCTGTAGCCGGCGCCGTCGTTCAGTCGGATGGAGTAGTCCTCGATGCTCTCCACCACCGAGTCAGGCAGGGTGGCGATCGACACCGTGCCTGTCAGGCCCGGCACGCTTCCGAAGTCCGCCTCCCGCGCCTGCGTCAGCCCGCCTGCGATGTCCGCCGCATCGAAGCCGCTTGAAGACATCGGCGCCAAGGTCAGGCTCACACTGACCTTGCCGGTCAGGTGCCGATCGGACAGCACCTTCACGATGATCGGTTCTCCCTCCGTCACCACCAGGGGGTCGCCTGGCAGCGTCAGCTCTGGCCGCCGGTCGCCCGGCGTGGTATCGCGGACCGTCACCTCTACGCCGCCCAGGGACCGCGTTCCGTCGAAGCCGCCGCCGGTCGCCGTGTGCCTCAGCGTCACGATGTCGTCCGCCGTGTCGCCGTCCTCCCCGGCTGACACCTTCACCGTCTGCGGCGCGCTCCAGTTCGAGGGCGTGAAGGTCAGCCGGTCCGGAGCCGCCGTCACGTCGCCAGAGACGCCCACCACGACCTTCACGTTTTCCGGCGGCATCCTGTCCAGCGCCACCTTGTAGGTGGCGCTGCCGCCTTCCACCACCCTCAGCGCATGCCTCGACAACGTCAACCCGGGCGAGGGCGTCGCCGTCGCGATGTTCGAAATGGGCCCGGGGATCCACAAACGATGGCCTCGGATCCGGAACTCGTACTCCACGCCGTTCCGCAGTCCCGTGACAACATGCGAGGTGACGTCGCCGCCGCCGGGGACATCGCCCCGCCAATTGGGCGGCTTCCAGCCCTGATCCCCACTGCCGGCCTCTCTGTACTGGTAGATCCATCCGCTGAGCACATGAGCGTCCCAGACCAGAGTGACCCGTTGGTCTCCCGGCACCGCGGTCAACACCGGCTTCGCGATCTCGACATTGGTCTCGATCACCGACACCGTGACCTGATCGACGCTCACCGAATCGTAGCCCCCGCCCGACGCCCGGTGCGTCAGGATGACGTCCGGGTCGGTGTTGCTGTCCCGGTCCGGCGCCGCTGACACCCGCACCGTCTGCGGCGCGCTCCAGTTCGATGGCGTGAAGCTCAGCCCTCCGGGGTTCACCGTCACATCCCCCGAGGCGCCGCCCAGCGTGATCGTCACCGGCCCCGAAGGCGGCGCGTCCAGCACCACCGTGTACGTCTCGCTGGTCCCCTCGAACACCCGGAGCGATGTCGGTGTCACGGTGACCCCCGGGGTGCCGCGCACGACGGTAATGACCACGGTGGCGGTATCGGCATTGCCGTTACCGTCCGAGGCGGTCACCGTCATCGTGTAGGTGTCAGAGCTCCCGTGGGGGGGGGGGGGTAAAGGTGAGGCGCGCCCGGTCGAGCCTCGTGCCCTCGGGCAGCGCCGGCGTCTCGCCGGACTTGCGCGTCCAGGTCCAGGTCACCGCGTCGCCGTCCGCGTCCGTTGCCAAGGCGGTGACGTCCACTGTCTGGCCGGCATTGACCGTCACGTTCCCGATGGCGTCGAGCACCGGCGATGCGTCGTTGTCGGTGATCGTCACCGTCGTCGTCGCGTTGCCCAGAACGAGGCCGCCCGGCAGCGCCGCCATCGCGACGACGGTCACCGTGAAGGTCTCGTCGTCCTCGTCCAGATCGTCCTCGGCAATCGGGACGACGATGTCCTTCACCGTCTCGGCGGGACCGAAGGTCACCGATGTCGCCGCGTCGTTGTCGTAGTCACCGCCCGCCGGGTCCCTGGCGCCGGTCGCCGATATATCGCCATAGCGGACATTGAAGGTCACGCTTTGGCCGAAGGCCGCTGCCGACGTGATCCGCACCGTCGCAGTCCCACCACCCTCGCCCACGGTGAACGTCTTCGGCACCGAGACCGCGCCGGGCGCCGCCGGCGTCGCCCTGGTCTCCGCAGACTCCGCGCCCGGCTCGTGTCCCACGGCGCGGACATGGAAGAGGTATTGCGTGCCGTTTGTGAGGCCGGTGACGGTGGTGGTAGTGGTGGCGGCGCCCGCGACCGGGACCGTGGTCCACTCGCTCGAATCACTCGGCCGATAGGTGTAGCGCCAGCCGGTGACGCCCTGGTCGGGCTGGGCGTTCCAGGTCAGCGTCACCTGTCCATCACCCGGCGCGGCGGTGAACCCGGTCGGCGCGTCCGGCGCGCCGAACCAGGCCCATGCGGTCTCGGACACCGGCCCGGCGGCCTGCTGGTTGAAGGCGCGCACGCGGACATCAAGGCGTCCCCGCTCAACGGTCAGCTCCGCCGTTTCCTTGCCGGTGCGCGCCGCACCGGCATTCGGCCAGCCACGCACCGCACGCACGGCCAGCGGCGTCCACGGCACGTCGCTCCACTCCTGGGCGGTCGTCTTGACCTGGCGCCGCACGTCGGTGATCCGCCCGCAGTTCGCCGGCACCTTGACCTGGAACGAAACGGTCGCCCTGCCGGCGTCGATGGCCCCGCCGTCAAGGCCCGCGAGCCCGATCCTGCAGGGCACGGC
The DNA here is from genome assembly GCA_964291265.2 of Alphaproteobacteria bacterium. Classification (GTDB taxonomy): domain Bacteria; phylum Pseudomonadota; class Alphaproteobacteria; order SP197; family SP197; genus SP197. The sequence continues at coordinate 3,046,896 of OZ219747.1, read as the reverse complement.
GTTGGGCGTGGCAACGACAACGTCCGACGGCAGGCTGCTGCCGGCCGGGTTGACCGCGCGCACCTGGAAGCGGTAGCCCCGGTCGTTGACGAGGCCCGTCACCCTGTGTGTCGTGGTGCCCGCACCGGCATCGGGAACATCGGTCCACGACGCCCCCTGCCAGCCCGAGACCATGGCGCTGTGGCGCACCTGCCACCCGGTGATCGTCGCGTCCTGCGGGTCGTCCCACATGAGCGCCACCGCCCCGTCGCCCGCCGTCGCCGCAAGACCCGTCGGACGCGCCGGGCGGGTCGCCGCCGCGCCGTCGTTCAGCACCCCCTCGGCCGTGACGTCGTCCCCGACCGTGTAGCCGCCGACCACCGGGTTCAGCCTGATCGCGTATGCCTCCGCCCCCTCCGCGGTGTCCGCATCCGCCAGGGTCGGAATCGACACCGTCCCCGTCCGGCTCGGCGTACTGCCGAAGTCCGCCTCGAAGGTCTGCGTCAGAGCGCCGGGGATGTCCGAAGCGTCGAAGCCGCCGAACGACCGGGAGGACAGTGTCAGGTTCACCGGCAGCGTGCCGGTCCGCTTCCGGTCCGCCGTCACCGTCAGGCGGACCGGCGTCCCCTCCGTCACCGGCGCCGGGTCGGACAGAAGCTGCAGCGCCGGCGACGCGTCACGAATCGTCACCGTCACGTTCGGTATGTCGATGCCCCGGTAATTCGATCTGTGCCAAAGGCCCCCCGAGGGCCCTTGATCGATCACGACCGTGATCGGGTCGTCCCTGTCGTCCCTGTCCCGCAGCCCCCTCAGGGTCACCTTCTGCGGGATGTTCCAGTTGCCGGGGGTGAAGGTCAGAAAGATCGTTTCGTATCTGTCCGATTTGTCCCTTGCTGTCGAGGCCTCGAAAAAGAGACCGTCCTCGGCAAAGCTGTGCTGCGGAGAGGTTCTGTCTATCTTCGCTTCCACCCGCAGCCTGGCGACGGTCGGCTCCTCGTTCAGCACGATCGTGAAGGAACCGGTCCCGCCCTCGTCCACCGTGAGGCGGATCGGCGTCACCGTCACGCTCGCGCCCCCCGTCGGCACCGCGCTCCGCGTCGCCGACGCCGGACCCGGACCCACGGCGTTCACCGCGCGAACCTGGAAGTCGTAGGACCGGCCGCCGTCCAGACCCGTCACCGTGTGGCTCACCGTGTCCTTGTCGGAGGAGGGAATGTCGGTCCATGGAAAGCGAGCCCATGCGATGTTGCTTGCCGACCGGCGCTGCCGCAGTTGCCACTTCGCGATCGTCGCGTCGCCCGGGTCGCTCCAGCGGAGCACGACCCGCTTGTCCCCGGCGGTGGCGGTGAAGCCGGCCGGGCGCACCGGGCTGATCGCGCCGCTCCTGGTCACCGTCACCGCGACCTCGGCCGCGTTCGCTACGTTGACGGCGGTCGACCCCAGCCCCGTATATGCATGCACGATCGTGGCGCGGCCCTCGACGAGGCCGGTCACCGTCACCTCCTGGGGGATCTGACCGCTGCCGCCAGCGAAGGTCAGCACCGACGGCTCCACCCTCACCCCGCCCGCGCCGCGGGCGCTGAGCGAGACCTTTCCGGCGAGGACGCTGTTCATCGCCACCGACCATGTGGCGCTGTCGCCCGGGCGCAAAGCGATCGCGTCCCGGCTGACGATCACCGTGGCACCGGAATCGGCGTTGACGGTCACGACCTCCGCAATGTCCGACCAGGGACCCTCCCCCTCGTCGTTCCAGGACCGGATCTGATACTCCAGCACAAAACCGTTGTAGACACGCCTGACCGTATTCTTCACGCTACCGTCGCTTGAGTATTCCCGGGTCATGTCGATGGTGCGGGCCCTGACGGCCGCGCCGGCTCCGGCGCTCGCATGGGCCACTTTGACCCCCGACCCAAGGAAAAGGAGCCAGCTGCTGTACCCCTTGACGCGCTCCCGATACTGCCACCCCCGGATCGAGGGGTCGGCCTGCGCGGTCCAGGTCAGCGTCACCCGGTCTTCCGACGCCGTGGCCCTCAGCGAGGTCGGCTTCTCCGGCCGCCGCGGCGCGTCGGACAGCTCGCCGGCGACGGCGACCGCCACGCCCGGCGCATAGCCCGGACCGTCGTTCAGGGTCACAAGATAGCTCTCCGTCCCCTCCACCGAGATGTCCGCCACCGTCGGGATCGACACCGTCGCCGTCCTCCCGCCGCTCCCGAAATCCGCCTCCACAGCCTGCGTCAGACCGCCCGCCACGTCGTTGGCCGCAAAGCCGCTCGTCTCCGGGTCCGACAGCGTCAGGTTCACCCGCAGACCGCCCGTCAGGGGACGGTCCGAAGCCACCGTCAGCACGATCGGCCGGCCCTCCACCACCGCCGCAGGCGCCGTCGGCAATGTCAGAACCGGCGTCGTGTCACTCACCCTCACCGTCACGGACGACACCCGAACCCCCGCATAGCCGCCCCCCGACACCGCATGGCTCACCACGACGTCCTCGTCGGCCGTGTCCTCGTCGCGAACCCCCGTCACCGTCACCGTCTGCGGCTTGCTCCAGTCCGCAGCCGTGAAGGTCAGCGGGCCCGACACCATCGCCACCGACCGATCACCGCTCGACGGCGTCACCGTCACAGGACCCGACGGAACAGCATCCAGAACCACCGTGTAGGCCCCGCTGCCGCCCTCCCGCACCGTCAGTGAACCCGTGCCCACCGTCACGCCGCGAAGCGTTGTCGGGGTCGCGCTCACCTCGGCCGAGGCCGGGCCGGCGCCGGCGGCGTTCACCGCCCGGACCTCGAAGGTGTGCACGACGCCAGGCGCGAGCCCCGTCACCCTGTGGCTGACGGTGGCAAGACCCGAACCCGGAACGGCGGTCCAGGGGCCGTACTCACCGGAACCCGACTTCTGCCGATACTGATACCCGAAGCCGGTCCGCAGAGGGCTGTCCGCGAGCGGTCTCGGCGGCCGCGTCCAGTTCAGCACCGCCGATTCGATGCCGGGCGAGGCCGTGAGACCCTGCGGCGGGCCGAGCACATGTTCGACCGTGACGGTCGTGGAAGTCGTGGCCAGCGCGGCCTGACCCGACGGGCCCTTCCAACGCCAGGTCACGGTGTGCGCGCCCGGCCCGATGGTAACGCAGGGACTCAGGGGACCGTCGTTGGCGTTGCTCTGCTGATAGACGTAACCCGCTCTGCCCGAAGTAACGTATATGCTGAAGATGCCGCGTCCCGTCGGAACGCCGGGAATCTCGCTCAGCACTTCGACGCCAGTCCTGCGGTCAAGTATTGTGTTGACATCGCCCCCTATGCCTGTGTTCCGCTGCCGGTCTAGGTAGACCGTGCCGGCCCGGGCCAGGAGGAGACGGAAACACTGTCGGGTCGTGGTCGTGCCCCAGAGAATCTTCACCGTCCTGTCCGGGTCCGAGGTCAGTCTCGGCGTGGCGGCACGGACGTCGATCCAGGCGCCGTAGCGCCGCGAGCCGCGGCTGGTCTGGATCAGGCCGTTGATGACGGCCGAGCCGAGTTCCACGGTGTGAACCTTGCGGTCACTCACCGTTCTCACACTGATGAGCACACGGGAGGATTCGTTGAGGATGGTGACCGCGACCCGGTTGGTCCCCGAAACCCGGGCAACGACATTGTCGCCCGTCGCAGACGACGCGCCCGACACCCGGCCGTCGTTGTCCACCCAGACGTTCACCGTGGGGAGACTGCCGGCGCTGGTGTCCCACAGCGGGTCGTCGTCCTCCACCGTCACCGCCACGGAAGCCGCCCCTACCCCCGCATAGTTGCCGCCGCCCGACACCGCATGGCTCACCGTAACCGTGTTGTCGTAGGAGCCTCTGTCCTGGGTTCCCCGCACCGTCACCGTCTGCGGTTTCGACCAGTCCGAGGCCGTGAAGGTCAGCGCTCCCGAGACCGTCGCCACCACCCTCCGGGCGCTCGACGGCGTCACCGTCACAGGTCGCGACGGCGCCGCGTCCAGCACCACCGTGTAGGTTGCGCTGCTGCCCTCCGTCACGCGGAGCTGCGTCGGAGAAACTGTCACACCCGGCGCGGACTGCGCCTGCACCACCTGGGTCATGAGGAGGACGGCGGCTGCCGTGACCGCAACCAGAAAGACGCCGACCAGTGGGTGGGCCGACATCCAGCGCCGGAGGCTCACAGAAAATCGCCCCGTGCCTTGTTTATGCGGCATCCTGCGACATCGAGAAAAGCACTCGCTCCAGCAGGGAATGAGACTCGAGCATCGTTCCGCGCACCGTAAGTCGAAGCTGCAGCACCGATCAAGTGGTAAACATGATGTAACTGCCCAGGTACCTCGTCAGGTCTGAGGAGTCACGCCCTGCCCATTAGTCACAAAAGGTGTCATTACAAGTGAACTGAGAGGGGGTCTTCGCCACTGCCGCCGCCTGCCAGAAGCACGCCCGGCGATCGTGCGGACCGAATGCTTGACAAGACCAGCGCACCCTGTCAGGCTGCCCATCGTCATGGACTACACTCCCCTGCCGATCCGGTCAACATTGGACCAACCCGAGGCCCTGGCTCGGCTGCAGCCGATCCTGGATGGCTCGTCGAGCCGCTGGGCCGCAACCCGCGCCACCTGTGCCGCCTTTGCGCTGCGCGACGGGCGCGGACATCTGCGCCTGCAGAGCTGCCTGTCGGCGCTTGAAGCCCTGGACCGGGCCGGGCGCATCCGGCTGCCGCCGGCGCGTCCGGGGCCGGCGCACCGGGCGCCGCGCACGGATCCCCGGACGCGGCCGGCGCCGCCGTTGCCGGAGGTCCCGGACCAGGCGGGGCAGATCCCCGACCTTGCGGTGTCGCCGGTGACCGACCGCGCCGGCAAGCGCACGTGGGCGGCGGGATCGCAGATCCGCTACGTCCTGACCTCGGGCGAGGGGGTTCTCGGCGGCTTCCTGTGTGCGGCGCCGACCCGTGTGCAGGCGGCGCGGGATCGCTGGATCGGCTGGACCCCGGCGCAGTGTGAGGCGGGGCGGCACCGCATCGTCGGCCTGGCGCGCTTCCTGATCCGGCCGGCTCTTGGGCGCTGCCGCAACCTCGCCTCGCGGGCGCTCGGCCTGTGCCTGCGCCGGGTGGTTGGGGACTACGAGGCCCTCTACGGTCTGCGTCCGGTACTCATCGAAACGTATGTCGGTCCCGAGCACGACGGCGCCAGCTGCCGGGCGAGTGGATGGATCCGGGTCGGGCAGACGGCCGGTCGCGACCGTCATCGCCGGCCGGTGGCGGTCAAGCAGGTCTGGCTGCGCCCGCTCAGCACCGACTGGCGTTGGCAGCTGGGGGTCCGGGTGGAGCCGTTGACGCCGTGGGCGGGTCTGGACAGCACCCGGTGGGCGGAGCAGGAACTGGCCGGAGCCGACTTCGGCGATGTCCGGCTGAGTCGGCGTCTTGTACAATCGGCTGCTCTGCTGGCGCAGACGCCTTCGAAAACCTTCGTGACCGCAGCCCGGGGAGATGCAGCGATGGTGACCGGTTATGATCGTCTGATTGAGCACCCCGACAGCGCCGCCGTCTCGGCACAGGCGATCCTCGCTCCGCATCGCAAGCGGACCCGTCAGCGGATCCAGGGACAGGACACGGTGCTGCTGATCCAGGACGGCTCCGACATCAACCTGGCGACGCACCAGGCCTGCGAGGGTCTCGGCGTGATCTCCCGCAACCGGGGATCCAAGGGCACTCTCGGTCTGCATCTGCACACGACCCTCGCCGTGGCGGCGGACGGCATCCCGTTGGGCGTGCCACGGATCGAGTTCGATGCGCCGCCGCTCGAGGGCGCCGCCGACGACGACCGTGACACCAAGACCCAGCGCTGGGTCCGGGGACTGGAAGACAGCGGGGCCCTGATCGACGGATTGCACGAGGTTCGGGCCGTGGCCGTCATGGATCGCGAAGGCGATGCCTTCGAGGTCCTGGAGGCCTGGCGGCGCCTGGAAGGGCGGATCCACATCCTCGTGCGGGCCCGTCATGACCGCAGTCTCGGCAAGGGACGATTGAAGCTGTTCGAACGCATGCGCCGACAGCCGGTCCGGGAGGCCTGGACGGTATCGGTGCCGCGGTTGTCGGTACGGCGGGCGACGGGGTCGCAGTCGGCCTTCATCGGACGGGCCGCGCGCACCGCTCCCTGCGCCCTGCGCTGGAAGAGCCTCGAGATACCGGTTCCCGAAGGACGCGCCGAACCGGGCGCACGGGCGATCCGCCTGTCGCTGGTCCATGTCCAGGAAACCGCCGATCCCGAGGACGGAGCGAAGCCGCTGGAATGGCTGCTCCTGACCTCGCTGCCGGTGAGCGATGCCTGCCAGGCCCGGGAAGTGGTCGGCTTCTACGAGCGGCGCTGGCGCATCGAGGAGTTCTTCCGCATCCTCAAGTCCGGCTGCGACGTGGAGACGGGAGCCCATCGCACGCGGGAACGCGTCGAACGGGCCGTCGCCCTGCGCGCCGTCATCGCCTGGAGACTGTCGGTCCTGGCCCTGCTCGGGCGCGAGACGCCGGGGCTCGAGCCCGGGGTGCTGTTCTCCGAAGCCGAGCTGGCGGTGATCGCGGACTTTGCCCGGCAGCGCCGCCTGGAGGCGCCCGACAACCTCGGCGCCGCCATCACCCTCCTGGCCCGCATGGGCGGGTACCTCCAGCGCCGGCACGACGCACCGCCCGGTGCCCACGTGGTCTGGGAAGGATACAGCCACCTCGCGCTCGGCGCCGACATCGTCGAGCGGGCCCGGCAGGTCGGCCACCAGAGCGAGGTGAAGCGCTGGATCTCGGGCTGAGGGCTGAGGCAAGGGCGCCTCGACCCACACCTTTCGCTTACCTCACGGCACCCTCAATGTGTGGCAAAAGTGCACTTGTAATGACAGGGTTTGTGACTAATGGGCAGGTCACGCCAAAGTCGGACATCCTGACCTGCTCTTCTGATGGGGCATATCACACTGCTCAGGAAACTCCACTGTTTCCTTGTGTTTCTGGCTGTTTCAGCGCGGATTCCGCTTGACATGTGGCGATAATGCGTCCAATGTCGCATGTTCCACTTTTGGCTCGCCATGACACCCTCCCTACCGCTCCAGGGAGCCCATGCCACACCCATCGCCTCGTCCTTCTCATGGGCCGTCATCGGTGATCAGGCGTGGTACTTCTCCAATCTCGAGCCCTTCGACTGCCATGCCGCCCATGACACCCGTGCCCAGGCCCTGCGCATCGCCAGGTTCTTCACGGTCGCCGGCGTGCGCTGTGTCGACCTGGCCAGGGCCTTCGATGTCTCGCGGCCCACCGTCTACCGTGCGGCGAAGCTCCTGGAGACCAAGGGCGAGACGGCTTTCGGTGCACCGCAGCGGCCGCGCAGACGCACGGTGATCTCCCCGGCGATGGCGCGGCGCGCCGAGACGATGCTGGCCTCGGGCACCAGCGGACGCGCCTGTGCCCGTGCACTGGGCGTGTCGCACAGCACCTTCAACGAGAACCTGCGGTCGGGCATCATCAAGGCTCCGATCAAGGAGCCGGTGGCCGAGGACGCCATGGCGAGCGAACGCTCGCAACGCTCGAAGGAGGCCCGGCGTCCGGCGATTGCACGGGCCTGCCACGATGTCGAGGGGCGCCTCCTGGCTTCCACGGGGATGATGGAGGAAGCCTCTCCCCGCTTCGACACGAAGGCCCTTGCGGTCGAGAGAGGCGGGGTCCTTGCGGGCCCTGCCGATGCTGCTGCGGGAGGGTCTCCTCGAGACGGCGCACCGCGTCTTGCGTCTGCCTGCGGGGTTCTATGGTCTTTCGACCATCCTCATCATGCTGGCCTTCATGACCATGGCCCGGGTGCGCACGCCGGAGAGGCTGCGCTACCAGGCGCCCGGGGAATGGGGTCTTCTGCTGGGTCTCGACCGATGCCCGGAGGTCAAGACCCTCAAGGAGGAAGGTGGCAGCCCTTGCCGCTTCTCCCGAGACGGTGGAAGCATGGCAACGGGTCCTCGGGCGGTCATGGCTCGAGGACGGCTCGCAGGACTGGATGACGCTGGCGGTGGACGGCCATGTCAAGGTCTACCACGGCAAGGGCAAGGTGCCGAAGCACTTCGTCAAGCGCCAGAAGCTCTGCCTTCCGGCCACGGCAAGCTATTGGATCAACGCTCTTTCGGGCGCCCCTCTGGTATGTCTCCACAAGGATCTCGACAGCAAGATGGTGCGGGCCCTGGAGCATGACGTGGTGCCTGAGCTGGAGACCCTGGGGGTCGTCACCGGGGATGCCGGCGACCTTCTTCGCGGCGGCCAGCCGGCGGTCACCCTGGTCTTCGACCGCGAGGGCTGGAGCCCGGACCTGTTCCACCGTCTGGCGCGCCGCGGCATCGCGGTCATCACCTGGCACAAGAACTTCAAGGGCAAGGACTGGCCAGTCGAGGACTTCACGGAATGCACGGTGCCACTTCATGGGCCGGCGGGGATCACCTCGACAAAGGTCCGACTGGCCGAGAAGAAGGTCACTCTGGCCAAGGGCCACAAGGTCCGCCAGATCCGCCGCCTCCTGGACAATGGCCGCCAGGTGCCGCTCATCACCACCCATCCCGCAGATGGCCATGGAAGAGGTCGCCTCAGGCCATGTTCTCGCGCTGGGTTCAGGAGAACTTCTTCAAGTACATGCGTGACGCCTGGAACCTTGACGCTCTGCCGGAGCATGGCTTCGAGACGCTCGATGACGACACCCTCGTGGTCAATCCGCACATGAGGACCGTGGACAAGACCATCCAGAAGAACCAGGCGCGCCTCGCTCAGCTGCATGTGCGGGTCGCCAGGGCCACCGCCAAGGGCAAGACAACAGACGCTCTCGCTGCCGAGGTCGGCGCCATCGAGGAGGACCTCGCCGAACTCAAGGAGCGCCGCTCAACCCTGGCCAGCCATGTCCGTGTCGGCGAACTTGCCGACAGCGACAAGCCCGACACCCTGCCACGAACGCAACGCCTCCTCATCGATCTCGTCCGCATGATCTGCTATCGCGCCGAAACCCGCATGATGCCCCCGTGATCCGGGGAAAGGCGCGACCCAACACAGTCCGCACCCTCATCGCCGCCCTGATGACCGCCGATGCCAGCATCGAGCCGGACCACGAAAGCGGCATCCTCAGGGTCAACATCCTCGGCCTGGCCAACGTAAGCGTTCGGCCGTGCGGTGATGGCTGATTTTGGTTGATTTGGGGCTTGCTGACTATTGTCTGAGAAAGTGCTGGTAAACTCGTTTGGTCTCGATTATGGTCGAGGCCATGAAGACTTTTGCCGAGACGCGCGGAGCGACACAGCAGCTGACGGGAGGTGGTGACGGCCTTGTGTCGGGCGTCAGCGGCCTTGTCATGCGAGGCGCCTGACTGGCAGGCGCTCTACGAGGCGGAGCGGGTTCGTGCGGATGCGGCGGAAGCGCGTATGCGTGACCTGCGCTGTGCGGAGATTGCTGCCCGTGCCCGTGCGGGCACATTCAAGTTTCATCTCGACCGCACTCGTGATCAGCTCAAGAAGGCTCGCCGGGAGGTGAAGCGGGTACAGGCCCTGGCGGAGGCGCTGGAGCGGGAAAGGGACGCTCTGAAGCTCAAGAACGCTGAACAGGAGAACGAGTTGTCGAAGCTGCGCGAGACGCGTGAAAAGCACGCGAAGGCGCGCTTCGGGTCGAAGAGCGAGAAGCGGAAGAAGAAGGCAGGCACCGGGAACAAGCGGGGTCAGCAACCTGGCAAGAGCGGCCATGGGCGCACCCCGCGTCCGAAGCTCGAGGAGAAGCACGAGCGCCATGATCCACCGGCATCGCAGCGCACGTGCCCGTGTTGCGGCGAGCCCTATGTGGCCAACGGCAGCCACGAGACCTCGATCATGGAGGTCCATGTCAAGGCTCATGTCCGGCGGATTGAGCGTGGGCGTTGGCGCCGTGGTTGTCAGTGTTCGTCGGCGCCTGCGGAGATCATCGCGCCGCCACCTTTGCGCCTGTTTGCGAATACCCCCTACGGCAACAGTGTCTGGGCATGCGTGCTCTATGAGCGCTTCGCCTGCTTGCGTCCCCTGCGCCGGGTCTCGCGATGGCTGGAAGACCAGGGACTGCCGATGGCGCCGGGAACGATCGCTGGCGGCATGAAGAAGATGACGCCGATGTTCGCGCCTCTCGCGCAGGCCATCCTCGATCATCAGAACCGGCTGACGGTGCGCCACGGCGACGAGACCAGCTGGGTCGCGGTAGGGATGCGCATTGCTGCGCACCCCCCGCACAGATCCGGACATGGACGTTAATCCATCCGGCTCCTACCTCGGGTGCTTGACGGTAAACCGCTGGTCCGGCCATGGGTGGCGGATGGAGACGCGCGGCCAAAGAAGCTCGGTCATGCGCTCCAATCGCTTCCAGTCAAAGCAGTGGCGCTGGGAGCGGCGGCGGATCGCTCGCAGCCATAGGCGTTGCAGCCTTTGGCGGAACGTGCGCAGCCATCGGGTCGACCCCGGAACGGCGAAGTAGTTGGACCAGCCATTGACAACTCGCCCAAGCCACATGCCGACCTCCCATATGTCGTGATGCCGTCGATTGCGAAGCACCTCCTCGATGCGCGCCAGGGTCCTTGCGACCCGTTTTGCGACCGGCTTGCGACCAAGCCTGAAGCGTCCTCTCCGGGTCTCCGTGCAGAAGTGCGTGAAGCCCAGGAAGTCGAACGTCTCCGGCCTGCCCGCCCCGCGAGATCGCCGGTTCGCCTTGGCAAACCGTCCAAACTCAACGAGACGGGTCTTGTCCGGGTGAAGGGTGAGACCAAAGCGGTCCAGCCTCTCCCGAACGTCGCGAAGGTATGTCTCCGCATCCCGCTTATGCTGGAACCCGACCACAATATCGTCCGCGTAGCGGACAATGATCGCTTTACCGTTCGGAACCTTCGGACGCCATGCCTTGTGAAACCACAGATCGAGCACGTAGTGCAGAAACACGTTCGCCAGGCAGGGGCTGACAATGGCGCCCTGAGGCGTGCCCGCACCGGTGTCGCTCCATGATCCGTCGGTCATGACGCCAGCGTTCAGCCACTTGCGGATCAGACGGATCACCCGCCTGTCGCCAATGCGATGCTCCAGGAACTTGATCAACCAATCCCTCGGGATTGTGTCGAAGTACCCCTGAATGTCCGCGTCGACTATCCAGTTGACCTTGCGCCGCTCGATCCCGAACGCCAGGGCGTCGAGAGCGTCATGCGCCCCTCGGCCCGGTCGGAACCCGTAGCTGAAGCCAAGGAACTCCACCTCATAAATCGGTGTCAGGATCACATCCACAACCGCCTTCTGGACGATCTTGTCCTCCAGTGCGGCAATCCCGAGCGGTCGTGTCCCGCCGTCCGGCTTGGGTATCTCAACCCGCCGAACCGGCGGCGCCCGGTACGCTCCCCCACGATGCAGGCGCGAGTGCAGATCAAGCAAGCGCTCGTCCAGACCCTCGCCATACGCCGCCCACGTCACGCCGTCGACACCTGCCGAGGCTTCCTTCTTCAAACCGAAGTAGGCCGCCCGGAGCGCGTCCGGCGTAATGTGATGGAAGAGTGCAGTGAGACGCTCCTTCGGGTTCCTCTCTGCAGCTTCCCGTATCCGGTCCGCCGCCTGTGGCACACTTGCCCGACACTGCGTTCGGTGCGTGCTTTGGCGTCCCGGATTCCCCTTGGTTGAGGCCCTTTCCTCCAGCGACTCCGCAGAAGCTGACGCTCCCTTGTTCGCCGCCTTCACCGGTCTTACGGCCCCATCCGACTTCTTCAAACCGTTCCTCATAGGCTTCGGCTTTCTCCTTTCCCTACACGGTCCCGCCACGACAGGCGGGATAGTTCGAAGACCTCCCAGGGTCCCAACAGAAGGCGTGCGGACGTGCATGGGTTCTCCGACACCGCGGGGCTCGCCGACATCTCACCAAATCGATGCCTGCGATGTTGCCTTCGACCGATGCGAAAGCCTCGGCACCCCGAACAACGGACTTTTCGGTGCTCATTAGCCCTGCCCATCCGTACCGCTACCGACGCTTCGCCTGCCCCCTCGCGGGAACCGACGCACGGCTCGCGGAGAAACGTGGTTTGGTTACTCCTTCGTTTCAGGGGACTTTCACCCCCTACCTTCCGCCAGTTCGCCTTATATGACCAGGTTTTGTCCCCGTGATGATGCAATCATCCACAGCGGTTGGCGGCGGGAAAATGTGGACAACCCCGACTGTGGGAGAGGGCCCGGTCTATGGTTGCAGAGAGATTCCGCTCCCCTGCGCGATCAAGCACAGGGGAGCGGGGTGCGGGGATCAAACGATCTCCGCGGAGGTTGGTCGGACCGTTTTCGCCTTGGCCTTACGGAGCCGTGTGCCAGCTTGGTCGGCCAACCTCCCTTGGCGTCCCTTGCGTCCTGAATGGATGCCTGGGTTTGAACCGAATCATCATAAGGCGAGGAGCAAGGGACGATGGGCAAGGTAGTAGCAGGGATTGATGTCAGCAAGGCCAGTCTGGACATCTGTGCGGAGGGCCAGACGCATTGTCTTGCGAACGACGCCACGAGCTGGCGGGCGCTGAACACATGGCTTCGCAGCCTCAAGGTGACCCGTGTGGTGATGGAGGCGACAGGTCGCTATCACCGCAAGGTTCACCAGTGTCTTCATGACCGGGGCTTCGAGGTTGTCCTGGTCAACCCGTTGCGGGCCCGGCGCTTCGCCGAGGCGTTGGGCCATCTGGCCAAGACCGACCGCGTCGACGCGTTGATGCTGGCCAAGATCGGCACGATGCTCGGCGATCTTGAGCCTGTAGCTCCTCAGGATGCCTTCCTCAACAACCTGGAGGATCTCCTGGTGGCGCGTACCGCGCTTGTCGACGTGCGGACCATGCTGAGGCAGGTGGCAGATGAGGTGGATGGCGAAGGCGAGAACGTCACAAGGGCCTCGGCAGACGATCTCGATGATCGGATTGAGGGGCTGAATGCGGAGATCAAAGCGGTGATCGCCCGTGATCCCGAGCAGGCCGAGAAGTACGGCATCCTGATCTCGATCCCCGGTATCGGTCCGGTGACCGCCGCGGCCCTTCTTTGCTGGATGCCCGAACTCGGCAGTCTCGACCGCCGTCAGGCGGCAGCCTTGATCGGGGTGGCGCCGATGGCCAACGACAGCGGCCAGCACCACGGTGCTCGGCACATCCGAGGCGGGCGAAGAAGGCCACGCGATCTCCTGTTCATGGCCGCAACCGCGGCGACACGCTTCAACGCGGACCTGGCAAGAGTGTTCGAGCGCCTCAAGACCGCCGGCAAGGCCCACAAGGTCGCGATAGTCGCCGTGATGCGCAAGCTCATCGTGCTGGCGAACACCTTGCTGCGACAGCAGCGCTGCTGGTCGCCCGAAGCACCGGCACGGTCGCCGGCGTGACCTTGCGAGTGAGCGAAGGAGACACCCTCATGGCCCTCACCCCTGCCGAGAAGCAGCGCCGTTATCGGGAACGCCGCAAGGCCGGCATCCCTGCCGTCCACCACCGAAAGCCCTGCGACCGTCGTTCCCGTGCGCAACGCTGGCGCGATGCGGTGGCCGAGCTCGGTGCATTGCAGGAGCATTATCGAGACTGTCTCGACAGTCTTCCCGACTCCCTGCGCGACACGGCTTACGGAGAACGTCTGCAGATCATCGTCGAGGCCGACATCGAGGCTCTCGAGGAGATCGAACCGCCGCGCGGCTACGGACGGGACACATGACACCTGGAACCCCCTTGATCACGGTAACGTTACCATGCCCGGGGACGCTGGGCGGCAAGGTGGCCGCGCTCATCGGTAACGTTACCGTGATCAATGGACGGCAACTCGCTCATGCCGCCGGGACGCATGACACCTGGAACTTCATCAAACACGGTAACGTTACCATGTCCGGGAACGCCGGCGGCAAAGCGACCGCACTCGCCGGTAACGTTACCATGATCAATGGACAACAACCCGCCCATGCCGCCGGGACCACAAGCTGCATGTCGCCTCGCTCGCAGGACAAGAACATCGACAAGGCGGAACCCCAGACCGCTGTGGACAACCACAGAAAACATCACCACGGACACCCGCAAAAAACCTTGCCGGGAAACATGGATGCTGGCACACCGCATCCAGTCCCTCAAGGCCTCGGGGCGCTCGCAGAAGGCCTGGCTGTGGACCGCGGTCAGCGCCGACTCCGTCTTCTTCCTCATCGATCCGTCACGCAGCGCCCGGGTGGCCATGGTGCTGTTCGCCTCCACCAAAGGTGTCGTCTTCCTTGCTTGCGTGTTGCCTGCGGGGTTCTACGGTCTCTCGGTCATCCTCATCATGCTGGCCTTCATGACCATGGCCCGGGTGCGCACACCGGAGAGGCTGCGCTCACCCGGCGCCCGGGTGAGCGCCTGGATCACCTCGTCGCGCCACGATCGAATCCGCGTTCGTATCGCGAACGCTTCAATCTGGAACGTGAGAGTCCTTGCTCATCGCGGGCCTTCCCGAGGTCAAAGGGCCACAACTTCGAGCGATTGAATGAACTGGATGCCGGGGACCACTCTCCGGCTGAGACGTCTGTCGTTCGTGATGAACAGGTCGACGCCCGCCACCGAGGCGCATGCAAGCTGGATCGCATCCGGAGGCCGGATCGTCCGATCTCGGCGAATGGCTGCGAACACGGGGGCCGCCGTCCGGTCAAACGGTATCACGGCAGCGGCGGCCGCGATCGCTTGCTCATAGCGGCGTACGAGAAAGTCGTTGTCCGCCTCCATGGGCTTGATGAGGAGTTCGCCGAGGGTCAGTGCCGAAGTCAGCAGTTCGTCGTCGCGTTCGACCATTCGCTCACGCAAAAGCAACACTCTCTCGGTCAGTTCGCCCTTGTCCTCAAGGAGATACACGAACAGGTTGGTGTCCCGGAATATCCTGCTCATTTGAGCGTTCGGTCACGCAGTGACAGGAGCATCGTGGAACTGATCGAATGCGGGCGAAACCCGGGACCGTGCGGAGTCGCCACCGTCATCATCATCACCCCTGGACCGAACGCTGACCTGCTCATGGCCAGCTGGACCGCTGGCGGCGGACATACTCATCCGCGTCCTCGTCCGCCCAGATCTCCGCGCCGAGCCCTCGCAGCAACAGGACGGGATCTTCGGGATCGTCCGACGCTCCTCCTGCGTACTCCGCGACGTACCAATCGATGAGGTCGTGAAAACGGCTCGGGATCTCATGGCGCCTGGGCATGTCCTTTCCCGCAGTTCGAAGCGGGTGGCACGGGTCGCCCGGCCGGAACAGCCGCCGCCGCCCATGCTTCGTTTCGACGAGCATGCGATACCGGCCTGGATTGGGAGGCCTGTTGGCAACGCAGTGAAGACAGGCGTGCACTCTGCCCCCCGGACGCAGCGGCTGTCTCCCCGTCACGTTCTCGGACTCGGCCCGTGCCATGATTTCGCCGATAGTGAAGTCCGAACGGTTCGGATGATCGCGGTGCAGTGATGCCGCCACGATCCAGACTTCATCTGCAACACGAATCCCTTGTTCCACGTTCAACCCTTCTACCATGCATATTCCAGTGACCATGAATACCAAGTTTTCCCGACGAGAAAAGAGCAAGTACTTTCCCGCAACTGCCCAGGTGCCAGATCTTCGTCTGACCGATTCCCGCCTTGCCGCGCCCCCCGCCCGGCATTGATGCCGGTGCGCTTGAACGTGACCGCCCTCATCTTCGGCCCACTCCTCGACGGAGAAGCGGCGCTTCCCTTCGGCGAACGCATCCTCGCCCTGCCGACCTGCCGATTGCGGAGGGCATCATGACTGGCGGGCGAACATGACAGAACCTGTGGATGACGGACGGAGTGTGGTGGTGTAGGTATGCTTCCTTGATCATGCCGTACGATGTCACGCCCTCGAGTTTTCCTCATCGCCACCTGCTTGGCATCGAGGACCTGTCCCGGGACGACATCAACCTTCTTCTTGACCTGGCCGACACCTACGTGGCGCTCAACCGGCGCGCCGAGAAGAAGCGCGACCTGCTGCGCGGCCGCACCCAGATCAACATGTTCTTCGAGAACTCGACGCGGACCCGGACCTCGTTCGAACTCGCCGGCAAGCGCCTCGGCGCCGATGTCATCAACATGGCTCCCTCGACCAGTGCCATCAAGAAGGGCGAAACCCTGGTCGACACGGCGGCAACCCTCAACGCGATGCATCCCGACCTGCTCATCGTGCGGCATCCCGACAGCGGTGCGGTCAAGCTCCTGGCCCGCTCCGTCAGGGCCGCCGTGATCAATGCCGGCGACGGCAGCCATGAACATCCGACCCAGGCCCTGCTGGACGCGCTCACCATCCGCCGCCGCCTCGGACGCCTGAGCGGCCTGACAGTCGCCATCTGCGGCGACATTGCCCACAGCCGGGTGGCCCGCTCCAACATCCTCCTCCTCAACACCATGGGCGCCAGGGTGCGTCTCGTCGCCCCTCCGACACTGCTGCCGCCGGGGGTCGACCGTTACGGTGTCGAGGTTCATCACGACATGACCGAGGGCCTGAAGGACGCCGGCATCGTCATGATGTTGCGCCTGCAGACGGAGCGGATGCAGGGAAGCTTCGTGCCTTCCCAACGCGAGTACTTCCAGTTCTACGGGCTGACCTACGAGAAGATCGCCCACGCCAGACCCGATGCCCTGATCATGCATCCGGGCCCGATGAACCGGGGCGTCGAGATCGACAGCGAGGTGGCCGACGACATCAATCGCAGCGTCATCCTCGATCAGGTCGAGATGGGCGTCGCCATACGCCAGGCCTGTCTCGAGCTCCTCACCGGCAATCTCGACCACCCGGAACACAACCAGTGACGCCGCGCCTTGCCGATATCTCGATCAAGAAGCGCAAGGCGGAACGCACGGCCTACCTGAACCTGCGCCTGATCGATCCGGCAAGCCGGCGTGACGAGACCGGCGGAATTCTCACCGACGGCGAGACCATCGTCGATCTTGGCCCTCTCGTGACATGCGAGACCATTCCCCCGGGGACCACCGTGATCGACGCTCGCGGACTGATCGCGGCGCCCGGCCTCGTCGATCTCCGGGCGCACTTGAGAGAACCCGGTTTCGAACACCAGGAGACAATCCACACGGCAAGCCGCTCGGCTGCCGTGGGCGGCGTCACGTCGGTCGCCTGCATGCCGACCACCAGGCCGACCATCGACGATGTCTCTCTCGTTCACTTCGTCGAACGGCGGGCACGGGAGACCTCCCTCGTGAAAGTCCATCCCGTCGCCGCCGTCACGCAGGGCCGCAAGGGCACGCAGCTCACCGAACTCGGGCTGCTCGGCGAAGCCGGGGCCCTCGCCTTCTCCGACGGGCCCCGCCCGATCATGAACGCCAACGTCATGCGCCGCGCCCTTGCCTATGGCACGGTCTTCGACGCCCTGATCATGCACCACCCGGAGGATCTCGATCTCACCGGAGACGGCGTCATGAACAGCGGCGAAACGGCGACGCGCCTGGGCCTGGAAGGCATGGCGCCGGAAGCCGAAACCATCATGATCGCCCGCGACATCCGCCTCGTCGAAATGACCGGAGGACGCCTGCATCTCAGCAGTATCACGACCGCCGAGAGCGCCGACCTCGTGCGCCAGGCGAAGTCTCGGGGATTGCCGGTCAGCGCGGACACTGCCCCCCACTATCTGGTGCTGAACGAAAGTGCCGTGGGCGACTACCTCACCTTCACCAAGGTCCGCCCTCCATTGCGCAGCGAGGAAGACCGCCAGGCCCTGGTGGCGGCCCTGGCCGGGGGGGTGATCGATGCCGTCGTATCGGCCCACGAGCCACGCGACCAGGACAGCAAGAGACAACCTTTCGCCCAGGCGGCCTTCGGCGTCGTCGGCCTCGAGACACTTCTTCCCCTGGTTCTCGAAATCGTGTCCTCGGGACGACTCGGCCTTGTGGATGCGCTGGCCCTCGTGACCTGCCGACCTGCCGACCTGCTCGGTCTCAAGGCCGGCCGGCTTGACATCGGCAGTCCGGCGGACATCGTCCTGGTCGATCCCTCGATGGTCTGGCGGATCGACAACCAGGCGTTCCAGAGCAAGTCCAAGAACTCCCCTTTCGAGGGCCGCACGGTGACCGGCCGCGTGGTCCGCACCGTGGTCAGTGGCCGCACGGTGATGGAGCTGGCCTCCACGCCCCCGGGACAAGACGCTTCGGAGCGCAGGGCTGGACCGGGCATGTTGCCGGGCGCAGGATGATGCCCCGGTGATCGGGAGACTTCCTTGTTCGACGAACGCATGCTCACGCTCGATGCCCTGCCCTACCTGTGGCCCTTCCTGGCGGGCGCCATGGCCGCATGGCTCCTCGGTTCACTGCCCATAGGGCTGTTCGCGACACTGCTCGCCGGACGCCATGACCTCCTCAGGACCGGTTCGGGCAATATCGGCGCCACCAATGTTCTGCGGACAGCGGGTCGATTTCCGGCTGCGGTGACACTGGTTCTCGACTACGCCAAGGGAGTGCTGGCCGTCTTGGTCGGCCATGACACGGGAGGTCCCGACATGGCCGTCATTGCCGCGCTCTTCGTCGTGGTGGGACACGTGTTCAACCCGTGGCTGGTGTTCCGTGGCGGCAAGGGGGTGGCGACGGCGCTGGGCGTCACCCTGGCTCTGTCCTGGCATTCGGGGCTGGCCATCCTGGTGGTGTGGCTGGCCGCGGCGGGCCTGACCCGGATCTCGTCCGTTGCCGGGATGGCGAGCATCATCGCTTCACCGGTCGCCGTCTGGATGGTGACGAACGACGGGCAGTACGCCAGCGTGATGATCCTTGTCGCCTTCCTCGTCGTCGTCCGTCACCATGCCAACATCCGCCGTCTCGTGACCGGAAAGGAACCGCGGATCGGCCGCTAACCCGCCTCGGGGAGCAGTCCGGAACGCGGTGCCGGCGAGCCCCCGGATGAGCAGTCCCGCACCTCCCCGGAGAGCGGCAGCCTCCTTGACGGACCGCGCGACCGGTGCCAATTAGCACGTGCCGGATGGATCGTGGGAATCTCCATGCAGGTCGTTGTCGTTGAATCTCCTGCCAAGGCAAAGACCATCGGCAGGTATCTGGGTCCAGACTACACCGTGCTGGCAAGTTACGGACACGTCAGCGATCTGCCTTCGCGGAACGGTTCGGTCCAGCCCGAGCGTGACTTCGAGATGACCTTCGAGACCAACTCCAGGTCTCTTGAGGCGCTCGAAACCATTTCCACGGCGCTGGAGAAGGCCGATTCCCTGGTTCTCGCCACGGATCCCGACCGGGAAGGCGAGGCCATCGCCTGGCACGTGCTGAACTGGCTCAAGGACAACGGCGCCGCGGCGGATCGTCCCGTAAAGCGCGTGGTCTTCAACGAGGTCACCTCGGAGGCCGTGCGCGGCGCCATGGCGGAACCCCGCGATATCGACATGCATCTCGTCGAGGCGCAGCTGGCCCGGCGGGCGCTCGATTATCTCATCGGGTTCACCCTGTCGCCGGTTCTCTGGCGCAAGCTGCCCGGTTGCGACTGCAAGTCGGCCGGACGCGTGCAGTCGGTGGCCCTTCGCCTGATCTGCGAACGCGAGGCAGAAATCGAGCGCTTCACGCCCCGGGAGTACTGGTCCGTCGATGCCGATCTTGGAACCGCGGGCGGTGCGTCGCTGACCGCACGGCTTCACAGTCTCGATGGGGACCGGCTCGAGAAGTTCTCCCTGGCCGACGAGACCGTGGCCACGGAAGCTGCTTCCAGCGTGCGTGGCGGCGTGTTCGCCGTCGACGCCGTGGAGCGCAAGGAAGCGAAGCGCAATCCTCCGCCGCCATTCACCACCTCAACCTTGCAGCAGGACGCCTCGCGCAGGTTCGGTTTCAGTGTTCAGGACACCATGCGCCACGCCCAGCGCCTCTATGAAGGCCGCGACATCGGCGGCGAGACCACCGGCCTCATCAGCTACATGCGCACGGACAGCATCGTCATGTCCCAGGCGGCGATCCATGACGCGCGGCGTCTCATTGCCGACACATTCGGCGACGCCTACCTGCCGAAGAGACAAAGGACCTTCACGACCCGGGCCCGCAACGCCCAGGAGGCGCACGAGGCCATCAGGCCGACCGATTTCAGCCGCACGCCCGAGGCGGTGGCGCGGTATCTCGAGGACAGGGAAGCACGGCTCTACGCGCTCATCTGGAAACGAGCCCTCGCCAGCCAGATGGCCCAGGTCCGTTTCGACCAGACCACTGTCGATATCAGGTCGCCGGCCGATGGACATTCCGGCCGCGAAGTCGGGCTGCGTGCCAGCGGTTCGGTCATGGTCTTCGACGGCTTCAACAGACTGTACCGGGAATCGACCGACGGGAAGGACGGCGACGCAGGCGACAGGAGATTGCCGGATCTTGCCAAGGGCGACCGACTCGAAGTCGGCGAGGTCAGACCGCAACAGCACTTCACGGAACCGCCGCCGCGCCTCACCGAAGCCACCCTCGTCAAGCGCCTCGAGGAACTCGGCATCGGCAGGCCTTCGACCTACGCACCCATCATCGGAGTTCTCAAGGACAAGGAGTATGTCAGCCTGGAACGCAGGCAGTTCCGTCCTGCCGACCGCGGACGCCTGCTCGTCGCCTTCCTCGAGACGTTCTTCGGAACCTACGTGCAGTACACCTTCACCGCAGACATGGAGCAGGATCTCGACCGGATCTCCAGCGGAAACGCGAACTGGAAGGCCGTGCTGCGGGATTTCTGGGACGCCTTTGAACGAGTGACACACGACACGCGGAACCTCGAACTGCGGAACATCGTCGAGAGTATCGAACGGGTTCTCGAGCATGACATCTATCCTGACCAGGGCGACGGCAACCCACGCCTCTGTCCGTCCTGCAAGGAGGGCACGCTCAGTCTGAAACTGGGCAAGTTCGGCGCCTTCATCGGCTGTTCAGCCTATCCGGAGTGCCGCTACACCAAGAATCCCTTCGACAGAGACGGCAATGCCGCGCCGGAGGACAGCGAACCGCGCCTCCTCGGCGAGGAACCGGAGACGGGCCTTCCCGTGACCCTGCTCCATGGCAAGTTCGGTCCTTACGTCCGCAAGGGCGAGTCCGGATCCGCTTCGTCGACGGTTTCTGTTCCCGCCTCCATCACCCCATCGGCGATGACGCTCGAGACAGCCCTGGCGCTTCTCGCGCTTCCCAGGGAGGTCGGCGAACACCCCGAAACGAAATCCGTCATCATGGCAGGTATCAGCCGATACGGTCCCTACCTCAAACACGGTCGACGCTACATCAGCCTCCGCGAGGATGACGTGCTCACGATAGGCCTCAACAGGGCCGTCACCCTGATCGCCGAAAGCGATGGCACCCGGAAGCGGGGCCAGGCCCTGATGACTCTCGGCGAACATCCGGACGATCAGGCGCCTGTCGAGGTGATGAAGGGACGCTACGGCCCCTATGTCAGGCACGACGGGACCAATGCCTCGCTTCCCTCGGGAACCGATCCCGACGATGTCACTCTCGAGATGGCGCTCGATCTTCTCGCACGCAGGAAGGCCTCGCCGAAGAATCGGCGAAAGGCTCCACGAAAGGCCAGGAAATCCGGTCGCGACGCCTGAGCATGGGCCGCCGTTCCAGGGACCATGATCGACGTGACGTCGTCGTCGAGGTCACTGGCCTCGACGACGACGGCCATCCGGTGGCGCGTCCCCTCCGGTGGACCGGCCGCGGTCAACCGCCACTCATCGTTCTCGACTCCTCCGGCGGCGGGCGGACCCCGGCGGCAGGACCCGGAGATCTTGTCCTGGTCTCGGTCCGGCACAGCATGGCCGACGGTCGACGTCATGGAAGAATACGCCGCGTCCTTCCCCCGACTCCGGCCAGAGTGGCCGGGGTCTATCAGCGTATCGGCCGCAAACGATTCATCGCCAGCACCAGCCGGCGCGGAAGTCGTACCTGGCCGGTGGCAGCTTGCGATGTCGACTCCGCAAGCCATGGTGACCTGGTTCTGGCGGAGACCATCGACGAAGGCCGGCCCGGCCCGCCCCGTGTCCGTATCACCGGGACACTCGGCAGCTGGAGAGATACCCGCGCCGTCAGCCTTGCCGCCATCTCTGCCCACGACATCCCTCTCGAGTTTCCGGCCGATGCCCTCGCCGAGGTCGAGGCTGAGGTGGTTGCCGACGACGCAGCAGGCCGCAGCGATCTTGGCGCCATTCCGTT
The DNA here is from genome assembly GCA_964291265.2 of Alphaproteobacteria bacterium. Classification (GTDB taxonomy): domain Bacteria; phylum Pseudomonadota; class Alphaproteobacteria; order SP197; family SP197; genus SP197. The sequence continues at coordinate 3,024,783 of OZ219747.1, read as the reverse complement.
CGTCACCATCGACGATGACGATGCCCGGGATCACGACGATGCCGTCTTTGCGGAGCCGGACGGTGACGGCTGGTACGTCATCGTCGCCATCGCCGATGTCGCGCACCATGTCCGACCAGACGGCGCCCTCGACCGGGAAGCCTTCCTGAGGGGAAACTCCGTCTACTTTCCCGATCGGGTGGTGCCCATGCTGCCGGAGGCGCTTTCCAATGACCGGTGTTCCCTCAAACCCGGGGCGTCGCGCCCCTGCGTAGCCGCTCATCTCTGGATCACGGACAAGGGAAGACTGCGGCGCTGGCGCTTCGAACGGGCCGTGATGCGTTCGCGGGCGCGCCTTGTCTACGCCGAGGTCGAGGAGCACCGCAACGGGCGTCCGTCGACCGCGACTTCCGGCTTGCCCCAGCGGCTCATCGGCCATCTCTACGGTGCGTTTCAGGTTCTGCTCGACGCACGGCGGCAGCGCGGCGCCTTCGAGATCGAGCGGAGAGAACGAAAGATCAGTTGCGACGATCAGGGTCATGTCAGCGACATCGTTCTCGGACACCGCCTGGACAGCCATCGCCTGATCGAGGAACTGATGATCGCCGCCAATGTCGCGGCGGCACGGGAACTCGCTTCCCGGGGCAAGTGCCTCTTCCGGGTTCATGACCGGCCCGGCGACGAGAAACTGGAAACCCTGCGCACATTCCTGTCGATGCGCGGCCATGTTTCCCTTCAGGCCCGCCGTCCCTCACCCGGCGACCTTGCCCGTGTTCTCGAACATGCCGCCAGTACCGATGAACGCCAGACAGTCGAGGACATCGTGCTGCGTTGTCAGGCCCTGGCAACGTACAGCCCCCGCAACATCGGCCACTTCGGCCTCGCACTCGACCAGTACTGCCACTTCACGTCGCCGATCAGGCGCTATGCAGACCTCCTGATCCACCGCGCACTCCTTGGCGAAACACTCCCCGATGACCTCGACCGCGTGGGCCGTCACCTCGGCTCCATGGAACGCAGGGCCGTCAGCGCCGAACGGCATGCAGGCGATCACTACGTCGCCCGGTGGCTTGCGAGCCGTGATCATGCCGTCATGCAGGGTTGCATATCGGGACTCGGCCGATTCGGCATCATCGTCAGGGCCGGCCCCATCAACGCCGAAGGGCTGGTGCCCGCCCGCTTCCTGCCGGGTGGTCCTTTCCGCTATCAGGAATCACGTCAGACACTGAACGGCAGGGGAGCGCGCTACACTCTCGGTCAGAGTGTTCATGTAAGACTTGCAGAATGCGACACAACCAACGGATCCCTGGTCTACGCGCTCGTCCCATCTTGATAGAATGACAAACTATATCGTGCATGATGAAATCATTACATACGGTATGTCATGTTATAGATGATTGATTGACGAGTCGCTCCTGGCGTTGCATCATGTCATGTGCCGGACGGGAGGATGCCATGGCACTGGCCAGAGAGATTCGCCATGATGATCGTGGTGGTCATGGGCGTCCGACGATCGTCCAGAAGCGCTGGCTGATGCAGGGACTCGACCAGCCCGGCGGCAAGTTGCCGTTGTTCGACGAGGTCGGCCGCGAGGTCGATCCCCGCACCATACGAAGCTGCATCCGCCAGGGGTGGGCCGAGCCCTGGATCAGCAATCCCGTCAAGCCTGACTGGCTGGTCTGCCGGCTGACCGAGGCCGGCCGCAACCTTCTCGCCTGACACGCCCCTGCCTGATCTGTCTTCGATGGACCGGGGTTCGTCGCCCGCCCGCCCCGCCAGGCCGCGCGATGCGGCCAGCGTCGTCCTGCTGCGCGAGGCCGGTGATACGGTCGAGGTGCTGATGGGACGGCGTCGCAAGCGGGCGCGGTTCCTTCCCGACATCTACGTGTTTCCCGGCGGCCGTGTCGATACTGCCGACAGGTGTATTCCAGGCGACCGCTATCACCTGTCGGCAGACACTGAACTGGCCATCAGACGCGATACCCCCAACATCTCCCCGTTGGCCCTTGCGTTGGCTGCCATTCGCGAGACCCACGAGGAAACAGGATATCTTCTGGGGAAGGAGGCATCCGGGGATGTGTTCAGTCCTCTGCCTTCGACGCCCTTCTGGAGCGCCTGCCGGGAAGCGGGCATGGTGCCGGATGTGGCCGCTCTCGACTACATCATGCGGGCCCTCACGCCCACCCTGTCACCGCGGCGTTTCAACACGCGCTTCTTTCTCGCCGACGGCACGGGTTGCAGGGGAAACCTGCTCGTTGACGGAGAACTCGAGGATCTTCATTGGCTGCCTGTCGATGAGGCCTTTTGCCTGCCGATCATCGACGTCACGGAAATCGCCCTGACGACGGCGCGGCAGCGCTGGCAGGATCGGGCGCGACGACAGCAGCCTTCCACCATTCCCTTCGTGCACTATGTCCGTGACAGACAGCGGATCGACCACGTCTGAGATACGCCTGTCGCCTGGCGACAGACGACGGTGCCTGATCCTGCTGATCGCGGCGCTGTCGGTCGTCAGCATGACGAGTTCCCTGGTGTGGCCCATTCTCGCCGAATCCCTGAGCAACAGGGGGTACAGCGAAACCGAGATCAGCGTCAGTGCCGCGCTGCAGTTCGCTGGCATCGTCATCGTGTCCCTTGTCGCCACCCGCCTGATTCCGCTGCTGGGAGTCCTGGGATCGCTCGGCGTCGGCCTGTTTCTTGTCGCCATCGCGCTCGCCGGTTTGCCGCTGTGGCGCGACTACACGGCCTGGTGTGCGCTCCGATTCCTGCTCGGTATCGGCAATGCACTGCTGTTCACCGCAGGCGACACCTGGATCAACCAGATCCTCGATGATCGCGTTCGCGGGCGGTGGCTCGGCATCTACACCACCGTCGGCATGGCCGGCTGGGCCGTCGGACCCCTGGTCGGCGCCAATCTTGATCCGGAAACCGCCTGGCCATTCCTGATCGGACTGTCGTCGGTTCTCATCACCTCCATGCTGCTCCTGCCGACCCGCAGGATCACGGTCACCTTTCCGGCCGAGGATCGTGCTCACTCCGGAATCGGCCGTCTCTTGATCGTCTTCCTGGTAGCGCCGACCGTCTTGATGTCGTCGGCCATGTTCGGCATTCTCGAGGGAGGGTTGCAGTCCTTCGCTCACCTCTACACCATGGATGTCCTCGGAGAGGAGTTCCGCCAGACGGGATACGGTGTCATCTGGGTGGGATCGGTCGGCGCCATCTTCTTCCAGTATCCTGTCGGATGGCTGGCGGATCGCGTGCACCGGGGCTGGCTTCTGGTCGCCTGCGTCTTCGTCATCGCAGCCTGCCTGGGGCCTCTGCCCTGGCTCCTCCATGGCGGCGCCGAGCCCTGGTGGACCAGACCGGGCCTCCTCCTGTGGTCGGTCATCGTCGTCTGGGGCGGCGCCATGGGCGCCGTCTTCACCGTCGGCCTCACGCTGCTCGGACAGCGCTTCCGCTCCGTCGATCTCGTCGCCGCGAACGCCGTCTTCTCGCTTCTCTTCGGGATCGGCGGCATGGTCGGACCGCTGATGGTCGGCATGTCAATGGATGAGTTCGGGCCCCACGGTTTCGTCGGATCTCTCATCGTCGCCGTCATCGCCTACGGCTGCTTCGCCGCCGCCCGCCAGTTCATTCGCCGCTAACCCTGCCCGTACCCCGCTCGTGAGGCTGATCATGTGATTCTGGTGGCGCTGCGGCGCCGCCATGGATGTTCGGCGCCAGATTCGGTCTTCGGCACGATGATCGTCAACGACGACCGGCTCATCCACCGAAGCAAGCGGCCGGCCTGTCATTGTCCGTGACAAGCCTGCGCATGGATCCACATCGTCTCGGCGAGGATGACGGGGAGGACCGCATGACCGACGCCGAACGGGCGCTGCGGCTCGGATTGCACTGGCCTTGTCATCAGATGACTGTCCGGCCGAAAGGCAACGGAAGACACCGGCCCCACCGGCATGTAGTCTCGCTTTCGGAAAGGGTTAAGCGTTCGGTCACGCAGTGATCGAGGCATCACGGAACTGAGCGAGTGCGGGTGCGGGCGAGACTCGGGACGGTGGGTGGTTGCCACCGGCACCCTCATCATGGCCCCCTTGATCGAGCACCTGCGATTGAAGAGTCCTTAAGCCGAAGTTCCATCACCGATCAGACGTATCGTCATGAATGTATTGACGTTTGAGAGAATCGGGTGTGTCGCTACTGGTAACGCTAGAGGCACACGCCGAGGTTGTTCAGGGTCTTTTTCTGAAGCGTCGTGGGCCACGTGGTGACCTGGAAGGGCCGCAGGGTTACGACCTTCTCCAAGAGCCAGGAGGAGAGATTGTTGGGGGGGCTCATGCGGTTGGGAACGATGTCTGTGTACATGGGGACAACAGTCGCCTGTGTCAACAGAGTGTTTTGCCACTACATGGGAACATTCACATGTTGTCGCTGTGCCATTCTAACAGTAAGAACAACCACTTGGAATGCTTACACCGCTGAAATCGTCCGGAACTTCGGCCTAAGAGTTTGAATCATAAGTTATTGATATTGTTATGTTATTTGATTCACGCACTTAACTCTCGCGCCACCCGCCGCATGAGAAACCGGCACGCCGCCAGCCTCGCCCAAGCCAAGGAGCTCGCCTCGGTGCCGCTCGAAGTCCTTGGCCAATCGACGGCATCGGCCCATCCAGGCAAAGCTCCTCTCCACAACCCAGCGACGGGGGAGAATGGTGAACTCCCTGATACCCTTGGGCTTTTCGACAACCTCGATCATATCCGGCAAACCCCTGCGGGCCAGGGCAGCACGCAGCCTGGGCCCCCCGTAACCGCCGTCGGCAAACACCCGCGAGACCTCCGGGGCCTTGCCCAGAAGGGTCACAAGCACATCCACAGCCGCGTCCCGATCCTGGATGTCGGCCGGATGAATGCTGAGGACAATCGGTGAACCCTCGGTGTCCACCGTCAGATGACGCTTGCGGCCCTTGATCTTCTTGCCCGCATCAACAGCCAGAAGGACCGCCACACTCCGTCGTCTTCACACTCTGCGTGTCGATCACCGCAGCCGTGGGTTCAACACGGCGACCCGCCAGACGACGCGCATGATCCCGCAACGCATCCAGCATGCGCTCGAGAACACCGCTGCGTAACCAGGCATAGAAATAGTTCTGAACCGTGGAAAACGGTGGATCATCAGACGGAATCAGGCGCCACTGGCATCCCGATGCCAGCATGGACTGGATCGCATCGAACACCCGGCGGGGGTCCGTCGTGCGGGGACGGCCCATCCGACCCTGCGCCGGAATCAGAGGCTCGATGAGTGCCCACTCCTCGTCGCTCAGATCGTTTTGCCGGTCGTCGTCGCTACGCCCATACTTCGCCTGGGTGGCCCCATTCCAAGCCATGATACCCTCCATCTGTGGGTTGTGTACCTGATGGAATACCATGGCTTGGGGCTACCCGCGACTTTAGGAACAAACTCTTAGACCCTGAAGGCCGGCACACCGACCGGCTTCGACAGACCAGCGAGATGAGGGGTGCCTGGTCTTCGACGTCATCGCCGCGTGCCGCGTCATGAGCGTCTTGCACGCTCATGAGCCCGATCACGTCGCCAAGCCGCATCGTCCACGGCGACGAGATCACGGTCCTTGACCTCCACGGATCCCGCCGACAGCGCCCGGCGCGTGGGCCTCCCGATCCCGAACCAATACATCGAAGCCTTCGTCATCGAGGTCTTGACGCCTGGCAGGCCCCGGGTCAGGCGCCGCGATTGCTGCCTTGGTGCTGTTCGGCGTAGGGTGCCGCCATGACGAACACCAGCCATCTTCCAGCCCGTGAGCGCGATGCCCGTTGAGACGCCGGGGGTCTTGCGCGGGAGACTTCCGGCGAACCGGCACGATGCGCTGTTCCGGGATCTGGTCTCCGAGCCGTCCCGCGCCGCTTCGCTGCTCACCGACTACCTGCCGCCGAAGGTGGCTGCCCTCCTCGACCTCGAGGCGCCGCTGGAAGCGGTCAAGGGCAGTTTCGTCGACGAGGCCGCCCGTACCACCCAATGCGATGCGCTGTTCCGGGTGAGATTGAAGGACGGCAAAGATGCGCGCCTCTACGTGCTGCTCGAACACAAGAGCTACGTCGACGCCGCGACGCCGCTCCAGCTCCTGGGATACATGGTCAACATCTGGCGGAGCGAGATCGGGCGGAGCGAGATCGGGCGGAGCGAGATCGAGGGCGACAGGAGAAAACTGCCGGTGATCATCCCGCTGGTCTTCTACCATGGCCGGGATCGCTGGACGGTGGCGCGCTCGGTGCCGGACATGATCGACGCGCCCGAGGGGCTGGAGTCGTTCGTCAGGGAGTTCGCCTATGTGGTGCACGACCTCGGGGAGATGGCGCCGGACCGGCCGTCGACCTCGCCCGAGGTGCGGTCCGCTCTTCTGGCGCTCAGGTTTGCCTTTGCCGAGGAGGTGCCGCCCGATCTTCTCGACGTGATCATGGACGGGCTGCTTGCAGGGAGCGCGTTCGAGCGCCATATTGTGCGCTACATGACCGAGTACAAGGGTCTGACGCTGCCTCTTCTGGAGGCGTCTTTGCGCTGGACGAAGCCGGACCATTGGGAGGTGCTGATGGGCACGATCGCACAAGCCTGGGTCGAAAAAGGAAGAGCCGAGGGAATCGAAAGGGGAAGAGCCGAGGGAATCGAAAGGGGAAGAACCGAGGGTATCGAAAGGGGACTCCAGAGGGGACTTGAGAGGGGAAGAGCTGAGGGAATCGAGAAGGGAATCGAGAAGGGAATCGAGAAGGGAATCGAGAAGGGAATCGAACGAGGCCGGAGCGAGGCCCTCGCGGAACTTCTTCTTCGTCAACTGTCCTTGCGCTTCGGTGATGTGCCGGATGCGGTCCGCGAGCGGGTGCGCGGCGCGTCGGCCGCCGAACTGGAGGCCTGGGCGGAGGCGGTGCTGGTGGCCACGAGCCTTGATGATGTGCTGGCCGCCAGGCCCAGGCACGAATAGGCGTTCGGTCACGCGCTCATGAAGGGGATGATGGCGTCTGAGAGAATGCCAAGCGAAAACCGGGACAATGCGCAGATGTCACTGTCATGTCAGTCATCGTCACCCCATGACCGAACGCTTTCCGGAAAGGAGCCAACCCCTCATGCAGGCAGTGAAAAAGGAACACCGCGCCGATGACCGGGACGTGCTGAACGCTCCGGGCCACATGGTCGCCGAAGTGATCGACGGCACGCTGCACACGCAACCCCGGCCCGCCATGCCCCACGCACGTGCCAGCTCATCGCTCGGCGCAAAGATCGGAGGTCCTTTCGACTACGACTCCGGCGGTCCGGGCGGCTGGTGGATCATCGACGAGCCGGAACTTCATCTCGCCGACGACATCCTCGTGCCCAACCTCGCCGGATGGCGCCGGGAACGCATGTCGGACTTTCCGGACAGCGCCTACGTGACCTTCGCTCCGGACTGGGATCTGGCGAAGTGCTCTCCCCCGGAACCCGCAGGCTGGATCTCTATGAGAAACGGCCGGTCTACGCCCGCGAAGGCGTTTCCTGGCTCTGGCTCGTGGACCCGGCCGACCGGGCTCTGGAGGTGTTCGAGCTCAACAACGGTCAATGGCTTCTGATCGGAAGCGCAAAGGACGACGAGCCGGTCAACATCCGGCCCTTCGACGCGGTCACCTTCAGCCTGACCGATCTCTGGCCCTGAAGAGCGCGCACACAACTGCCTGTCCGGGAGCCGACCACAAACGCAACAGCATTGCGACAGTGCGGACATCCGGCGGTCCGTACCTGCCACGGTCGCGGAAGCGGAACATCCGTTCCGGCCAGCGGCTTGCGCATCGCGGCAGTCAAGGCCACCCTGGTGTTGCAGCGGGTGATGCCCCAATAGCCTGTAGGGCCATTGAACAGCAAGTGGCCGGGGTTGTGGTCTGTCGGACAGTGACCGGCGCCGGGCCCACTGTGCGGCGGCAGCGCCGCCACCGCTCACTCCCGTGCCGCACCCATCAACCGCTTCCAGTGGAGCAACACGAACCCGGCAAAGGAACTGCACCACAGGAGGCCTGCAAGCGTCCACAGGATCATTGCATGCTCCGGCAGCAGGCCGCCGGCGAACCTCACAAGCACCGAAACCACAATCAGAAGATGGACTGCGACCGTCCCCGGATCCGCCGTCAGTTCCCCGCCGCTGTGCCCGAGCGTTGCGCGGGTCATGACGGCAAGAGTCATGACGCCGATCGCACCCGCCATCCACAGATGCTGTGCCGAAGCCGGCGGCAAGGCATCGGGCCACAGAATGGTGGCGCCGACGCCCAGCATGCCGAGCGGCACGAACGCATATCCCACGTGGAGGATCCAGAGCAGGGGTTCGCGCCCGGTATGGAGGCCACGCCACCGCAGGAGCCGCACAGCCTGCGCAAGGCCCGAGGCCAGAAGCAGATACCCCGTCTCCGGTGCATCGGGAAGCATGACCCACATGGCCAGGACAACCAGGGTGAGAGCAAGGGCCAGCCCGTCGAGACGGCCCGCGGGCGCCGGAAGAACCTCGCTGCCGCGGGCCGAAAGCCAGTTCCGCGTGAACGCGGGCACGATGCGCCCGCCGATCAAGGAGATCATCATGATGCCGGCGGCAAGGCCGGTGCGCAGTCCGTATCCCGCCGCCGCGTACGCATCCCCGGCAGCGTCCCGATGGAACAGGGCATTGCCCGCGATGAAGACGCCGATCATGGCGATCACCACGAGATTGCGCCAGTTTCTGCCGGCAAGGACCTCTCTCAGTACGTAGCCAACGAGGACGACGGGGCACGAAAGATCGATCAGCGCCACCGCCAGGGGTGTCAGCCATTCCGACACCGCGACAGCAATTCGTCCGAGAATCCAGAGTGCGAGCAGGCCAGCCAGAGGCCGCCCGGTCAACGCAGGCCGGCTCGTCCAGTTCGGCACGGCGGTGAGCAGGAAACCCGCGAGCACCGCGCCGAGATAGCCGAACAGGGCCTCGTGGGCATGCCAGGACACCGGGTCGAAGGCACTTGGCAACTCGAGTTCTCCAGTGAGCGTCACGAGCCAGAGTGCCATGGAGACAAGTGCCCACAGCGCCGCGGCAACGAAGAATGACCGGAAACCATGGGACAGAAAGGAAGACGCCGCGGCCCTGCCTTGTGGTGAGTTCATCATTCAGTCCACTTCCGGTCGACCGCCGCCGTGCCCCCGCCGATGGACATCATGCAGGGACAAGGCCAACGGGTTGAACCGCTTCCCCGTGACGGGAACATGTGACCACCGCCTGTCTTGCGGTGGCTGACCAAGCACGTTCTGCCGTTGTTGCCATCGCTCAGCGGCTCACGCTGACGGGACATTCGGAACCTTGACATGTCGGCCGGATTTTCTCTAGTGTCCCGTCGACTTGCCGGAGCGGGTGAACCATGGCCAAGCCGACGACCATTCTTGTCAAGCTCGAGAGCACAGCGGACACAGGCTACTACTATGTGACCAAGAAGAACCCGCGCACGCAGACGGAGAAACTCTCATTCCGCAAGTACGACCCCGTGGCACGCAAGCATGTGGTGTTCAAGGAAGCCAGGCTGAAGTAGGCCCGGTACTGCTTCTTGACGCGGATGCAGCATGGACTGAACGATCTCGGCATCGATCCCGGTCGCCCTCTTCTCATCAGTGACGCCGACGAGGTGCTCTTTGCCTTCATGGAAGGCTTCGAGGGTTTTCTGCACGGCCGCGGTCTGAGTTTCTCGTGGGCCTCCTTCCGGCTCAACGGCAACATCATCGACGATCATACGGGCAAGGCTGTGGATGCGGCCACCGTCAGATCACTCATCTATTCCTTTTTCGAGAGCCACACACGAACCATTGTTGCCGTTGACGGGGCAGCGGAGTCCCTGCAGCACCTGGGCCGCCACCTGCAGATCGTTGTTCTCAGCAATATCTGGTCGGAGTTCCGCGAAGCAAGGGCGCATGCTCTCAGGAGTCAGGGCATGCCCTACCCTGTCATCACCAACCGCGGCTCCAAGGCACCGGCCGTCGCACAGCTTGCCTCACTGACACGCGAGCCTGTTTTCTTCGTCGACGACATTCCCGCACACCACCAGGATGTCGCCGACCTCACCGGGGACGTCATACGCATCCACTATGTGGCCAACCGGCGGTTGGCCGGCCTCCTTGGACCCGCAGCGAACTGCCATCACCACGCCTGTGACTGGCCCGGCATCAGTTCCTACATCGAGGCATGCCTTGGCATGACACCTTCGTGAATCGTCATCTCCTGCAAGGCGGCCTGTACGGTTGACCGAAAGACTCATGCCACCACTCTGCGATCCGTTTCACGGATCATCGCAGTGCCCGACGGCAACGCTCCTTCCCGCGCAGATGCACCGGTTCCCGACACCTGATGCCGCGGCTCGCATGGCCGCAGGCCACGCATGTGAGGTTGCCATGCGACCGACGCGAGACGGCGTCCGCCGGTCTCGCCTCTGCAACAAGCCGATCCTGCCGGTCGAACATGGCGTTCCAGACGAAAGGGCAGGCGCCCGCGAGAGCAACCAGCCTGCGTGCCTTCTCCCGAGGATCCGGAATGAAGCCGATAGACAGTCTGTTGATGTTCAGTATCCACCGCCGACGTTCATGACTGATTGGTGAGGCGGGGCGGGCTCCTCCGTGACCGCGCCCTGCCACACGATCGGAGCCGGCTATCGCCGCCCTGCGCCGGCCGGACCCGAGAATTGCCGCATCGATCCATGTCCATCTTGCCGAAGCATTCACGATCTTGAAGGTGGGTGCAGTCACCGGCTCTTGCGAACCGGCGGATCTCCCGGCGACTGCCGTGGAGCCGTCAGCAGCCATGGTCCGACAAGGGCCAGTGGACGCAGCGATCATCGTTCAGGCTCGCGCGGAAGCCCTGCCGTTCGGAGACCGGGCTTTCGATCCGTCGATGGCAGTCCTCGCCGTTCACCACTGGGATGACGTTCGCAGGGGCTGCAGGAGATGCGACGGGTGACGCGTGACAGGATCGTCGTCCTCGACGTCAATCTCCTGATGGCTGGACTTCTGGTTGCCGGGTTACCTGCCGTCCCTGGCAAGCCCGGACAGTCAGCACATGCCTGTCATGGACAACTTCGAGGAGACACTCGGCCCGTTCGATGAGGATCGCAATGCCCATTCCCCATGACTGCGTCGACGGCACGCCCTGTGCTAAGCTGGCGGCGGTCCGCCGTTGATCTCGTCATTCTGAAAGAACGGGGATGTCAAGCGAACCGCTGCGGTGCCTGGAAGACGACCACCGGGGCGGTGCCTGGGAACGTCGCTGCTCCCGATTTCTTGGAAGTTCCTTCGACTTCGACCATCATCTTGTCGTGACAGGGTAACGTCCTGCGACGACGACTGGCTCGAGCGGCTTTCCATCTCCGCCGCCGGTTCAGGGAGCGTCCGCCCGGCGATCAACAGTCAGCAGGGGGGAGTTCGGCCAGTTCGTGGAGCGTCAGGGTCGTGACCGTCGTCTCGTCTTCGTAGCGGATGGCATCGATCACGCCATCATCCCGAATGCTGGCTGTCATCTCCATGTTCGGCCCGACTTCTTCCGGATCCTTGAAGGTCGAGACCTTCATGGTCCAGATCGCATGTCCATCGCTTTCCTCGACCGACTGGACAAAGGTCGTGTACTCGCTCGCCGCGGTTCCGTCCATTCCATCAAAGACGACATGGTTCATGAACCTCTCGCCCGTTACGGCGCGCTTGAGAATATCGATGGTGAAGCGCATCGGAAACACGGCGCCTGCGGGCAGGTCTCCGGTAAGCGCTTCGGGTTCCTCGACCACGATTCGTCCCGGCTCGCCCGCTTCGTTCACCACAGCCTCGCCGGATGAGAGTTCTGTTCCGCCCGGACCATCGAATTCGTTCTGGTAGCGGTACCAAGTCCCATCCTTGGCTTCGAAGCTCACTTGATTGTTGGCAAATTCGGGAGCCTGGTCTCCGCTGCCGATTCGGATCAGGGACACTTCGGTGAACAGCCACGTTTCGCAGTGATCCTCGGTTCTCCACTCGACGAATCCCTCCCCTGTACTGGTCGTCGGGTCACCCTGCAGAAATCGCACGCTGGCATGGTAGGAGGCCCGATGGGACAGCATGTCAAGCGCATGTGCTCCACCCGTTGCCGAGACCAGCAACAGCAGGATGACGAATGTTTTGCGATTGGCCCGGGATTTCATTATGGACGTGTCTTTCGGCCTCCAACGTATTTGAAAGCCAGCAACAACCATGTCAAGCACAGACACCCGCCCCTCGGTCTTTGTCACTAGGCGACTCCCTTCTGCGGTCGAGGATCGCCTGAGGCGCGACTATCAGCCCATTCTCAACGCCGACGATCAGCTGCCGACGGCTGACGAGGTGGTCGAGGGATGTCGCGAGGTCGACGCCCTCGTTCCCTGTCCTACGGACAGGATCACGTCGGATGTCATCCACCGTCTCGCTGACAGCGTCAAGGTCATCGCCTCGTTCTCCGTCGGTCATGAACACATCGACATCGACGCTGCGGCCGAGCGCGGAATCATCGTCACCAATACACCGGACGTTCTCACCGATGCCACCGCCGACATCGCCGTGCTTCTGATTCTCGGCGCCGCACGACGTGCACACGAAGGCCAGAGGATGATCTACGAGAAGACATGGGGCGCCTGGGCGCCAACTGCCATGCGGGGCGTCCACGTGACCGGCGCCAGGCTGGGCATTCTCGGCATGGGCCGCATCGGACAGGCGCTGGCCAGACGAGTGGTCGGATTCGGCATGGAGGTGCACTACCACAACCGCTCGCGGCTGACGGACGAACTGGAAGCGGGTGCCCGCTTTCACGACAGTCTCGAGAGCCTGCTGTCCGTCAGTGACATCCTGTCGATCCACTGTCCATCAACACCAGAGACCCTGCGCATCATCAACGAGGAGAGCCTGCGGCGGCTGCCCGATGGCGCCATTGTCGTCAATACGGCACGCGGCAATGTCGTTGACGACGACGCCCTGATTGCCGCTCTCTCCCGCGGCAAGCTCTTTTCCGCAGGCCTCGACGTGTTCGATGGGGAACCGGATATCCACCAGGGCTACCGCGACCTCGACAATGTCTTTCTCCTGCCGCATCTCGGCAGCGCCACCATGCCGACCCGGGATGCGATGGGTTTTCGCGCGCTCGACAATCTTGATGCCTTCTTTGCCGGCGAAGAGCCACCCGACAGGGTCGCTTGAGGCACCTCACGGTGTTGTGGCGCAGGTCCCCATCGCCTCTGCCACCCTGTTGGCAAGGAGCCGCTGATCGACACGCCTCACGACGCTGAGTGGTCCATCTTCCCTGCTGAACACAGTGCGCCCGAGGTTGTCGGTGTCGTTCCAGACCACGTCCACCGAGCATGCCTCGAGCGAATAGAGTTCAGGCCAGGCCAGAAACCCCGTCACCGCGACATCGTGAAGCGCCACCGGTGATTCCCGCCACATGGCAGCAACGGCCCTGCCCGGTTCCCCGCAGCCTTCCATGTCGTCGAACCAGTCCTGAGGCGGCAGGATTCGGCGGGTCACATCCAGGGGAACGATGGTCGCCGGCACCTGACCCGCGAGCACGATCCGGGCGGCATGGGGATCGGCAAAGGCGTTGAACTCAGCGTTCCTCGTGACATTGCCGCCTTTGCGGGCGCCTCCCATGACCACGAGTTGTCCGATCGCCGGCACCAGATCCGGCCTCAGGGACATCAGCAGGGCAATGTTGGTCAGGGGACCGATCGCCGCGATCGTGAGGGGTGTCGAGGCTTCCTCCAGAAAACCCGCAAGAGCCTCCACGGCATGAAAATCCTCGACTGGATACTGCGCGTCGGGGAGCCCCGATCCCCCCAGTCCGTCGGCGCCGTGGACATCGACCGCCGTCACGGCCTGCCGCAGGAGGGGCCGGGCACAACCAGGGTAGACCGGAATGTCGTGGCGTCCTGCGGCTTCCACAATGCGTCGCGCGTTGCGGCTGGTGTGTTCGACCGGCACGTTTCCGGCGACGGTGGTGATGCCGAGAACATCGATGACCTGCGGCAGGGCCAGGGCGACGAAGAGCGCCAGGGCGTCGTCCTTGCCGGGATCACAATCGAAGATGACGGGAAGCGGTTCCACTCCAGGACCGTGGACGCAATGATCAGTGAGTCCATCTTGCATCCCCCGCCATGGCAAGGCAAACCATGTCGTCCAGCAACCGGATCGACAATGCCATGACCGTGCCCGAAAACGTCACCTGGACCTGGCCCACGGAAATCCGTTTCGGCCCCGGGCGAATCGCGGAACTCGCTGACGCCTGCCGCGTACTGGGAATGGCGCGGCCCCTCCTCGTGACGGATCCGGGACTTGCCGGCCTCGACATGGTCAACCGGGCCCTTGGCGATATCCGCGCGACAGGACTCCAGGCGAATCTCTTCTGCGGTATCAGTCCCAACCCGTCCGGATCCGATATCATCAGGGGAATGGGGCAACTGCGTTCGGGAGACCATGACGGCGTCATCGCCCTTGGCGGAGGCAGCGCCATGGATGCCGGCAAGACCATCGCCTTCATGGCCGGACAGACGCTTGACATGTTCACGTTCGAAGACAGGGGCGACAACTGGACACGCGCCAACCATGACGCCATCTTGCCGGTCATCGCCATTCCCACCACCGCCGGAACGGGATCCGAGGTGGGGCGTGCATCCGTCATCATCGACGAGGCCGAACGCATCAAGAAGATCCTGTTCCATCCCCGAATGCTGCCGAGCATCGTCATCGAGGACCCCCGGCTCAGTGTCGGGTTGCCACACTCGATCACCGCGTGGACCGGCATGGACGCGCTGGCCCACTGCCTCGAGGCCTTCAGCGCGCCCGGCTACCATCCCATGGCCGATGGGGTCGCCCTCGAGGGCATGCGTCTGATCAAGGAGTGGTTGCCTGTCGCGGTCGATGACGGCGCCAACCTCGAAGCCCGGGGAAACATGCTGGTGGCTGCCACCATGGGAGCCACCGCCTTCCAGAAGGGACTCGGCGCCATTCACTCCCTTTCACATCCTGTCGGCGCTCTCTTCGATACCCATCACGGCCGGACCAACGCCATCGTCATGCCCTACGTCATTGCCTTCAACAGGGGGGCCGTGGACGCACGATACCGGAACCTGTCGCGCTGGCTTGGCCTCGGGGACAGTGGAGTCGATGCCGTGATGGACTGGGTCCTCGACATGCGCCGGACCATCGGCATCGAACATACGCTGGGCGAGATCGGGGTCGACGACCGCGATGTCGGCGAGGTTGTGCGTCAGGGGCTCTCGGACCCTACCGCCGCCACCAACCCCAGGCCCCTCACCGATGACACATTCCGCCGGCTTTTCCTCGACGCGCTCGAGGGCCGCCTTGGTTGATGATGCATCATGTGCGGCTGTTCATCGCCGTATAGGGCTGGCGTGGAGGATGGTCCCACGATCCATACCAGGCCTCGACATGCGGCAAGGTTTCCAGCGCAAGGGCATGGGATGCCGTGGGAAACGGTGTTGCCGCCATGACCTCGTGGAGTTCGTGTATCGCGTCGGCGAGATCGAAACGGGTTGGCAGTCGGTCCTTGAGCACCCACTCTCCGGCAACCATCACATCACGCACATCCGTGCCCCGCACTCTCATGAGCGCCAGTTCCCGTGGCGAGATTTCAGGCGCCACCCAGGGCGTCGTGGCCGCATCCATGTCGATCACAAGAAGGTCAGCGGCAAAGCCCGGAGCAAGGCGTCCGATCTGATCGTCCTTGCGCATCAGCGTCGCCCCGCCTCCGGTGGCGCAACCGAGGAGGTCTGCGGGCGAAGGCGCGGCCTCGTGGTATGTGGGCGAACGGGCAAGGCGCAGGGCGAGACGCATTTCGGCGAACATGTCCTCGTCATCATTGATGGTGGTCGAATCCATGCCCAGAGCCGTGACGACACCGGCTTCGAGAAAGGCGTTCAGCGGGGCGATGCCGGCCCGCAGCCTGAGATTGCTCGAAGGGTTGTGCGAGACCGCCGTTCCGGTCTCGGCCATGATGGCAATCTCCTCTTCGGTCATCCACACACCATGGGCCAGCGACAGCCGTGGTCCGGTCAGGCCAAGTCGGTCGAGATGGACCAGCATCGGTGCGCCATGAAACATCGGACCCTGAAGATTTTCATAGTATGATTCGGAGAGATGAGTCTGAATGTTGATGTCCATTCTTGATGCCGCGTCGCCGATGAGTTCAAGGAACGGGTCGCTCACCCATGGCGGGCCGGGTGGTCCGAACCAGACGTCAATACGGTCGTGGGCATCCCAGGCGCCGATCAGATCCTCCATGACGCCTATGTAGTCTGCCGCCGTCATCAGGTCGGCCCCTGGCATGTATTCCGAACGCAGCCGTTCGCCGAGGTCGCAAGGCAGGCTCGCGAGAAAGCGCTCGTCGCAGTCACCGGGACCGACACCCAGGAAGTTCTGATCACCGATTCCGGGACCGAAGGCACAGCGCATGCCCACCGTGTCGTAGGCCCGAAGCGCCTCGCCGCACTTGCTGATGACGGTCTCGGCGGACCCTGACAATGAGGCGAGATCAACGACCGTGGTCACACCACCCTGCAGCTGGCGCGTCGCCGAGAGAAGGATGTCGAGGCGCGTCGGCGACGGGCGCATGACCGCCAACGCCTTGAGCCAGCTCTCCAGCAGCATGTCAGGCGCGCCGTGCTGCACGTGACTGGCAGCGGAAGAGTGGTGATGAGCGTTGACGAGACCGGGCATGATGGCGCACTTCCGGCCCCTCGAGACAATCGCGTCGGCATGCTCCGCGCACAGTTCGTCGGCCGGCCCGACATCGGCAATGCGGCCGTTCTCGACGACGACAGCGCCGTTCTCCATGACATCGCCTTGAGCGTCCGGAATGACCCAGCGCCCCAGAACCACTTCCTTCATCGTCCCTCCCTCCCCGGAGTCCAGGTCCGGGCATGCAACGGCGCACTTCCATCATGACGTGTGTAGGGTGCATGATGAGACGTCAACAGGGAACTTGCGCGCACCATGGCTGACCACTGTGACGTCATCATCATCGGTGCCGGTTCGGCCGGGTTGTCGGCCGCCAGCGTGGCCATGGAACAGGGACTGAGTTTCACGCTCCTGGAGGCCTCCCACCGGATTGGCGGACGAGCCCTGACCGAAGAGATTGCGCCCGGGCAACCCTTCGATCTCGGGTGCCACTGGATGCACTCGGCGAGTCTCAATCCCTTTGTCGCCATCGCCGAGAGTCACGGTTTCGCCTATCGCCGCGAGAGCGGGTGGGACCGCACCATTCATCACCGGAGAACACGGCTCGACGACGAAGCCCTGGCGGAGTTCGATAGCTATCTTGCAGCGAGAGACAGGGCGTTTTCCGAGGTTCTTGCTGCAGATGACAAGGCCGTCAGCGATGTTGTCGATCTCGAGAGCCCCTGGGCGGTCTACGACGCCTACTGGTTCTCTCTGGGAACCTCCTGCGACATGGATCAGACCGGCGTGCATGACGTCAGTGCCTACCGCGATACCGACGAGGACTGGCCGGTCATCGATGGCTACGGCGCCCTCGTCGCCACCTGGGCTGCCTCGATACCGGTGACCCTCAACGCCGAAGCGACGAAGATCACGCTGACCGGTGATGGTGTCGCCGTCACCACGCCCAAGGGAACGGTGCGGGGCCGCGCCGTCCTGGTGACGGTATCCACCAACGTCCTGGCATCCGGGCGCATCAGATTCGAACCCGGACTTCCTGCCTGGAAGGAAACGGCGGCACGGGAGTTGCCGCTCGGAGTTCACAACCGGATTGCCATGCTGCTGAAGGACCTCCCTGCAGAATGCCGTGATGAGGACATGACAGTGCTGCTTCCCAACAGCGAGGTACCGATGGGTTTGCAACTTGGACCCTACGGTACGTCCTGGGCCGTTGGCGTTACGGGGGGTCGATTCGGCTCCTGGCTCGAACGTTCAGGTCAGGAGGCGTCTGTCGAGTGTCTTGCCGAACACCTCAAGGCGGCCTGGGGCTCTTCCATCGCCAGGCGCTTCACGGACCGTGTGATCGTCACGGCCTGGCAGGGTGATCCGTGGACGCTGGGATCCTATTCCGCCGCCACGCCGGGCCATGCGCACCAGCGACTGGAACTCGCCAGGCCGATCGATGATCGCATCTTCTTCGCAGGCGAGGCCACCATTCCGGAATTCCATGCAACGTGCCATGGCGCCTGGCTCTCGGGACGGCGGGCCATGCATGAAGTCAGGACCGCGTTGCGCTCCGCCTGATCCCCGGATACCCCCTGGATTTCCGGCATCCCTGAATGCCGGACACGAGAGAGCGGCATTGTTCCGGTTCAATCGGTCACGACCGGACATCCGGCACGTCGTGGCGTACGCGACTCCCGTCCTTCCTCCCTGACGTCAACTCACGTGATCGGGCAATTCTCGTTCACGACGGGCCACGAAGTCCCGCAGGGCCTCGTCAATGGTCTCGTCGAGAGGCGGTGGTTCGTAGTCGGCCAGCATCTGTCTTGCCCGTGAAATGGCCCGTTCATTGGCATCCTCTGCTCCGCCCGCCCGCCATTGCTCGAAGCTGTCATGGTCCATCAACTCGGGCATCACGAAGGCTTTCTCGAAGTTCTCGAGAGTGTGGCTGGTGCCAAGATAGTGCCCGCCCGGCTCGATCTCGTTCATCGTTTCGAGAGCGGCGTCGAGCTCACCGAAATCAACGCCCTGGCCGAGCCTGTAGAACATCTCCATCTGTTCGGCATCGAGGACGAACTTGGCATAGCTCTGGGTCAGGGCGCCCTCCATGTAGCCTGCGGTCGAAAGGACGAAGTTGGCACCGGACATCATCACGCCATACATGTTGCGTGCGGATTCGTAACCGGCCTGCGCGTCGACGATCTTGGCGCTTGAGCAGCCGCCGCTGCAGCGCCAGGGCACGCGATAGTGGCGGGCCATCTGACCTACCAGCATGTTCATGTGGCAGATCTCAGGCGTTCCTGCCATGGGTGCGCCCGATTTCATCGAGACCGTCGCGAGCCACTGGCCGTAGACGGCAGGTGCGCCCCGGCGCACCAGTTGGGAGAAAGCGATTCCGGCCAGCGCTTCCGCGTTGATCTGAACCAGCGATCCCACCGTGCTTGCCGGTGTGCTGGCGCCGCCGAGGACGAAAGGCGTGTAGAGCATCGCCTGATTGGCTGCGGCGTAGACCTTGGCCGCATCGAGCATGGTCTGGTCCCAGACCAGGGGCGAGTTGCAGTTGGCAATGGACGTCATCACGGTGTTGTTGTCGACGAAGTCGTCACCGAACAGGATCCTTGCCATAGCGACGGTGTCCTCGGCCCGATCCCTGGCCGTCACCATGCCCATGAAGGGCTTGTCCGAATGCTTGATGAGGCCGTAGACCATGTGGAGATGGCGCTTCGGAACCGGGATATCGAGCGGCTCGCACAGGACCCCGCCGGAGAGGTGCATGGCCGGCGACATGTGCGCCAGCTTTGCGAAGGCGATGAAATCATCAAGGGTCCCGTAACGACGTTGGCCATCGAGGTCGAGAACGTTGGGCGATCCGTAGGCTGGCGTGAAGACCTGCTTCATTCGACCGAGGGTGACCGAACGTGCCCGGTTGCGCCCCACCATCGTATAGGTCTCGGGCACCGTTGCGATCAGCTCCATCAGGTGGCTTCGATCGATACGCACCCGGTAGCCGTCGACCCGTGCCCCGGCGGCCCTCCACAGGCCTGCCGATTCGTCGTCGCGGAATTCGATCCCCTTGGTCTCGAGCAACGACATGGTCGCGTCGTGAATTCGCGCCAGCTGGTCCGGCGTCATCAGGTCGATCACCGGAATCCTGCGATCGAGTTCCGGCAGGAAGGCGACGGGCCTTTCGCTGCGAGCCTTCCTGCGCGCGGCCCGCCCGCGGCGTTTGCCCGGCTTTTCGACGACAGGGTGAGCCGTCATGTGCGACCTCCTTGCCCTGTCTCAAGACTACCGTGGTTGGCGCCGATGGCCAGACAACTTGTTCTCATGTCCAGGTCAGTTCAGAGCATGGATGCATGGTGGATTGTCGTGGACTGGATGGCGATGTTGCGGAACTGATGCGCGAGTGGTCTGGGGTCGCCTTCCCCGCCTGAGCCAAACGGCCGATGGCGAGCCGACCGCGCATGACGGACGATACCGAACACCGACAGATTGTCCATCCGGTGCTTCACCGAATCCCTGGGAGAAGGCAGGCAGGCTGCTCTCGCAGGCGCCTGCCGCTTCATCCGGAGCGCCATGTTCGACGGGCAGGAACAGCTTGTCGCAGCGGCGAGACCGGCGGGTGCGGATCGGCTGGCGAGCGTTGCGTTCGCCACGGCTCAGCAAGGCCTTCATCCTGTTTCGGCGTGTCACGCCATAGGACCGGGCGGATGCGTGGCGCCGATGCTTCAGGGGGGCGAGGCAGCCGCCCGAAGTTCAGGCGGCGCGGACATGACAGCGTGTGTGCTCCCCGACGCCATCCGCATCCTGATCCGGGATGTCCTGCATGGTCTTCAGGTCGGGATGCCGCTTCAGATATCCGGGACTGCACGAGGGAAAGATCTTCCCGGTCAGGAGCGAGGTGGCCTCCAGTCCCGGCTGCGCTTCGAAGCCAACAGCGATCGCCATGGCGGCCGAGTCCGTCTGACAAACAGGGATTGCGTTCCGTTGAAACGATGTCGAAGGCGACATCGGAAAACTCCCTCCACCACCGAAAGCCCCGCGAGTGCCGCTCCCGTGCGCAACGCTGGCGCGATGCGATGGCCGAGCTCGGTGCAGTGCAAGGAGCCTGATCAGGACTGTCTCGACAGTCTCTCCGACTCCCTGCGCGACAAGGCTGGCGGAGAACGTCTGCAGATCATCGTCGAGGCCGACATCGAGGCCCTCGAGGAGATCGAACCGCCGCGCGGCTTGTGGACGGGACACACGACACCTGGAACCCCCTTGCGGTACCGTTACCATGCCCGGGAACGTTGGCGGCAAGGTGGCCGCGCTCATCGGTCACGTTACCATGATCCATGGACGGCGCCCGCTCATGCCGCCGGAACCACAGGCTGCATGTCGCCTCGCTCGCAGGGCAAGGACATCGACAAGGCGCAGCCCCGCATCGCCCAGCGCTCTCTCAGGCCATTGTCAGCAAGCCCCAAACCAACCAAAATCAGCCATCACCGCGTGGCCGGACGTTTGCTTCTCGAACGCCGGCGAATCCCGATCGCATTCAGCCGAACCAGAAACCGCGTCTGGATTCCCTTCTCGCGCCACCGGATCGGAACCACTGATCTACCGCCCGTGAACGTCTGGCGCAATCAGACCTGGGCAGTTGCAACCCCACTAAGGCCCGAGTACTTCTGCGAGCAGCCGCATTCTCTGTTGCACGTCTTCTCTGCGTGCGTAGGGACCTGGCATCGTGTAGGTCGAGAATCCCGCTTTGAAAAGTCTGAAGCGGCACTCTATTTCCGCTGCAACATAGACAAAGACGATTGCAGGGCGTGGCTGCCCCAGCTCGACAAGTCTCTGCACGAGAGAATACGCACCTCTGCGTTTTTCTTCCTTTGACAAGCACTTCGCAGAGGGAGTCGGTCGTCGAACCAGATCGGCGAATCCTATCCCTTGACTGAACGCCGCTTCGTCTTCCCTTCCAATAGGAAGGGAGCGCACAATCCCGTGTTCCTGCAACCTCTTCCAGAGCAGATTGCCATGCCGCCCTCTATAGTAGTGGCCCGCCGCAACCGATTTCGGCGCGGGATTGATGTTGACAAACACGGCGCGCAGTCCGGGGCGAAGGAGTTCTTTCAACGTTGTATAGCTCTCGCCCCTGACGGTGACGGTCTCTACGGACATTGCCTCAGTTCCTCTTTCTCTGTCGAACGGCTTTCGGAGTGGGTCGCATTGTACAGGATGTGACGACACTGGTGGCGCAGCGCATCATCGCTTTGGCTCCGGGTTGTTACGAGGATCTCAACGATCATGACCGTCTGCGTGACGACCCTGCTCTGGCCCTGGCTTGCGGGATCGACGATGTGGAGGGAGAGAGACGGGTTCGCGAGCGGGACCGTGGACATGTGCTGGCGGCCTCGAGCACGCTGAACCGCCTGGAACTCGGCGATCCGCATGAGGCGAGCCTGGACCGCTACAAGAAGATCGTGGCCGATCACGAAGCACTGGACCGTCTTCTTGTGGACCTGTTTCTGGAGAGCCATGCGGAACCGCCCGAGGAGATTGTTCTGGATCTTGATGCCACCGACGATCCGGTGCATGGCGACCAGGAGGGCAAGTACTTCCACGGCTATGACGACCACCATGGCTTCCTGCCGCTGTTCGTCGTCTGCGGCGAGCACATCCTGCGCTGCCGGTTGCGGACGGCCGACCATGGCGCGGCGGATGAGCTGTCACGGATCGTTGAGCAGATCCGCGGCACGTGGCCCCGGACACGGATCGTGGTGCGGGGGGATGCCGACTTCGGCACGGACGACATCATGGTCTGGTGCGAGGACCATGGTGTCGACTATGTCTTTGGATATGGTCAGAATCCTCGCTTGAACAGCATGGTCACGAAGGCACTCAACAAGTCGAGGCGGCGTTGTCTGGTGTCCGGATACGTCATCCAGACGGTATCGGGATCTGCGGTATCGCACGCAGAAGTCATGGTCCCGCAGTAAGCGTTCGGCCGTGCGGTGATGGCTGATTCTGGTTGGTTCCGGTCGCAAGCATTAGGTCAAGGGGTGACGATGACTGACATGACAGTGACATCTGCGCATTGTCCCGGTTTTCGCTCGACATTCTCGCAGGCGCCATCATCCCTTCATGACCGCGTGACCGAACGCCTATTCGTGCCTGGGCCTGGCGGCCAGCACATCATCAAGGCTCGTGGCCACCAGCACCGCCTCCGCCCAGGCCTCCAGTTCGGCGGCCGACGCGCCGCGCACCCGCTCACGGACCGCATCCGGCACATCACCGAAGCGCAAGGACAGTTGACGAAGAAGAAGTTCCGCGAGGGCCTCGCTCCGGCCTCGTTCGATTCCCTTCTCGATTCCCTTCTCGATTCCCTTCTCGATTCCCTTCTCGATTCCCTTCTCGATTCCCTCAGCTCTTCCCCTCTCAAGTCCCCTCTGGAGTCCCCTTTCGATACCCTCGGTTCTTCCCCTTTCGATTCCCTCGGCTCTTCCTTTTTCGACCCAGGCTTGTGCGATCGTGCCCATCAGCACCTCCCAATGGTCCGGCTTCGTCCGGCGCAAAGACGCCTCCAGAAGAGGCAGCGTCAGACCCTTGTACTCGGTCATATAGCGCACAATATGGCGCTCGAACGCGCTCCCTGCAAGCAGCCCGTCCATAATCACGTCGAGAAGATCGGGCGGCACCTCCTCGGCAAAGGCAAACCTGAGCGCCAGAAGAGCGGACCGCACCTCGGGCGAGGTCGACGGCCGGTCCGGCGCCATCTCCCCGAGGTCGTGCACCACATAGGCGAACTCCCTGACGAACGACTCCAGCCCCTCGGGCGCGTCGATCATGTCCGGCACCGAGCGCGCCACCGTCCAGCGATCCCGGCCATGGTAGAAGACCAGCGGGATGATCACCGGCAGTTTTCTCCTGTCGCCCTCGATCTCGCTCCGCCCGATCTCGCTCCGCCCGATCTCGCTCCGCCCGATCTCGCTCCGCCAGATGTTGACCATGTATCCCAGGAGCTGGAGCGGCGTCGCGGCGTCGACGTAGCTCTTGTGTTCGAGCAGCACGTAGAGGCGCGCATCTTGGCCGTCCTTCAATCTCACCCGGAACAGCGCATCGCATTGGGTGGTACGGGCGGCCTCGTCGACGAAACTGCCCTTGACCGCTTCCAGCGGCGCCTCGAGGTCGAGGAGGGCAGCCACCTTCGGCGGCAGGTAGTCGGTGAGCAGCGAAGCGGCGCGGGACGGCTCGGAGACCAGATCCCGGAACAGCGCATCGTGCCGGTTCGCCGGAAGTCTCCCGCGCAAGACCCCCGGCGTCTCAACGGGCATCGTGCTCACGGGTTGGAAGGGGGAAGGTGTTCGTCATGGCGGCACCCTACGCCGAACAGCACCAAGGCAGCAATCGCGGCGCCTGACCCGGGGCCTGCCAGGCGTCAAGACCTCGATGACGAAGGCTTCGATGTATTGGTTCGGGATCGGGAGGTCCACGCGCCGGGCGCTGTCGGCGGGATCCGTGGAGGTCATCAAGGACCGTGGTCTCGTCGCCGTGAACGATGCGGCTTGGCGACGTGATCGGGCTCATGACGCGGCATGCGTTGAAGGCCAGACATATCCTCATCTCGCCTGTCTGGCGCAGGCGGTCCGTTGAGCCGGCCTGCAGGGTGTTGAGGCACTCTTCAATCGCCGGTGTTCGAGCAAGGGGGGGCCATGATGAGGATGACGGTGGCCATGACGCTCTGTCCCGTGTCTTGTCGGCATTCGCTCAGTTCCATGATGCCTCGATCACTGCGTGAGCGAACCCTCTCGTCCCGCAAGCGGCGGGTGGTGGCCAAGGCTTCAATGGATACCGGGACTGCGCGGCAAGAGCGCTCGTTACATTGTGACGAACATCTTGTTGGCCCTGGCGAAGCCGGACTATCATCGTCTGCGTGGTCTGACCTGAAGTGCCAGGGCATCGCGGAACAGGGGATTGCGGGGACACAGCATGACGCAGCTGCGCGGCATATTCGCGGCCATGTGCACGCCCTTCGAGAAGGACGGCGAGACCGTCGACCCGGGTCGTTACAGGGACCACATCGACGACATGATCCAGGCGGGAATGCACGGCATCGTCCTGTGCTCGGGCACCGGCGAGTATGCCTACCTGAGTGACGAGGAACGTGCCTTCCTGATCCGGGAGGGGGCAAGGCACATCGATGGTCGCGTGCCGACCGTCGCCCAGACCACCGCTCTCAGCACGGCCGATTGCGTCGCCAGGGCTCAAGCCGCCGAGGATGCCGGAGTGACAGCTGTCATGGTCATGCCCCCCTTCCTGGAACCGCCGGGAGAGCGCGGCGTGTTCTGCCATTACGAGACCATCGCCAGGGCAATCGGCATTCCGGTCGTCATGTACAACGTGCCCCAGCAGGCCGCGCCCCTGACACTGGACCTTTACCGCCGCCTGATCGCCGTCGACAACCTCGACTACATCAAGGACAGTTCCGGCGACTTCACGCAGCTCCAGAAACTGGTGGCGTGCGGAGGCGGCGTGCTCAACGGCACCGACGCCTATGCGCCCTATTCCCTGATGGCGGGCTGTGTCGGCATGATCTGGGGGGCTGCGAACTTCATGCCCCGGGAGTGCGTCAGGCTCCATGAACTGATCGTGTCTGGCGAACACGCTCAGGCCCTCGCCCTCTGGGCCTCGATGCGGGATGCCTGCCTCTGGCTATGGGACAATGATCGGGACGTGGACTACATGAGCGGCGTCAAGGCGGCCACGTGCCTTTCAGGCCGCGACATGGGTCCACCACGCCAGCCCCTGCCCCTCGTGTCCGGGTCAGCCCGGCGCGATCTGCTCACGGCCCTTTCGAAGCTGCCGGTCGATCGCAGCAAACCGGAACAGGCGATCCTGCGGGACTGGCAGGAGGAACGCGACCAGTTCATGCAGTCCCGTCAGCGGTGCTGATGCAGCAGGAGACCTGGATCCGGCCCTCGCCGCGGGCTGTCAGCGGCGGACGGCGCATGGAGGCCTCATGCCTTGCCGGCCCTGCCGGGAGCGCACGTGAAGACGTGACGGTCCGGAATGCCGCCACCAGTATCGGCTGCCGCCGTGGACGCGCTCCCTTCAGCCGCCTGGAGAGGTCCGCGCTTCAGTCCTGCGACACCATCACCATCCGGGTGGACCTTGTGTCGTGAAGGTCGGCGTTCTCCCGGAAGCGGACCACCACAACGGATGGCTCGGGACTCTCCCTGGGCTGCCCCCTCCCCTGCGGGCCGTCGGCAGTATGCATGTCGACTACGCGGTCGTCGGAGGCGGCTTCACGGGGCTGGCTGCCGCGAGGCGCCTCGCCGAGCTCGATCCGCAGGCTCGCATTGCCCTGATCGATGCCGGCCGCATCGGCAACAACGCCGCGGGGCGCTGTTCGGGTTTCGCCATCGACCAGGCCCACAACATCCGGGCGACGAACTTTGCCGGTTCCCTGGAAGCGGAAAGGATGCAGATCTCCCTCAATCGCGCGGGCCAGGACTATCTTCGCGACATCGTCGCACGGCACGGCATCGACTGCGACTGGCGCGAGGAAGGCAAGATCCACGCTGCGGCAACGCGGCGTGGCCAGACTCTCATCAAGGCCTACAGCGCCAGTCTCGACCTCCTTGGCGCATCCTACCGCTGGATCGAGGCTCCGGAGATGAAGGCCATCACCGGCACGGATTTCTACGTCCAGGGTCTCCACACGCCTGGCACCATCCAGGTTCAGCCCGCAGCCATGGTCACGGGCATGGCGCGGTCGATGCCGGAGAATGTCGCGGTCTACGAGGACTCACCGGTCCGCAGGGTTGGCTACGGGCCTTGCCATCATCTCGAATTCACCGACGGCGAGATCTTGACATCGAGGTTGTTGCTGACCACCAACGGCTTTGCCCCCCAGTTCGGATTCTACCAGGAGTGCCTCATCCCCATCGCAACCTGGGCCAGCATGTCGCGCAAGCTGACACCGGATGAGGCCAGGACCCTGGGTGGTTGCGATGCATGGGGCATCATTCCGGCCGACCCCTTTGGCAGCACGGTCCGGCGCACGGTCGACGACCGCATCCTGGTCCGCAACATCTACAGCTATGCCGGGCGTCTCAATTGCGAGGAGGCAAGGCCTGCCCTTTAGTCATAAATCGTGCTGGACAAGATGATTCGGATGGTGCACCCTGCCCTGCATGGAAGCACACATTCCGATCAAACGTGTCCTTGAGGACCAGCTCGATCGCCTGCAGTCGATCGTCACCGAGAGCGGCGATAGTAGTCAAAACCGCCTGGCGCTGGAAGTGTGCCGGCACTTCGGCCTGCGGGACGCACGGGGACGCGAGCGGGTATCGAGCTGTGTCGTGGCCCTGAAGCAGCTGGCATCGCAGGGCAGGATCGAGGGCTTGCCGGAGCCCTCCGGTCAGCGGCGTCGGGCAACGCCCCGCCGGCTCGGCGAGGCGGTGGAGAAGCCGCGTGATGTGCCGGCGAGCGTGGCGGCGATCCAGGGTCTGCGGATCCTGCTGGTGCGCACGGATGCCGAACGGGCGCTCTGGAACGAACTGATGGCGCGGGAGCACTTTCTCGGCGCTCCCATTCTGGCCGGTCATCAGCTGCGCTATCTGGTGGATTCCGCTCACGGCTGTCTCGGCGGTTTCGGCTTTGCCGCAGCGGCGCTGAAGGTGGCGGATCGGGATGCCTGGATCGGCTGGGATGCCGACCGGCGTCGTGCGGAGCGACACCGGGTGCTGTCGATGAGCCGGTTTCTGATCCGGGTGCCGGTTGCGAACCTTGCGTCGAAGACGCTGTCGATGTGCCTGTCTCGCCTGGGCGCCGATGTTGCGCAGCGCTACGGGTTCCTGCCATGGCTGGTCGAGACCTATGTCGACCCGACGCGCGACGGTGCGAGCCTGCGGGCGGCGAACTGGCAGCTCGTGGGGTTCACCCGGGGCCGAGGCCGTCAGGACCGCGCGCGCGAGATGGCCGAGAGCGTCAAGGCCGTGTACATGTACGTTCTGGACCGGGACTGGCGGCACAAGCTGGGGGTGGCGGAGCCGATGCCGGCCCTGTCCCCGGGGGAGGGTCTGGACGCCTCGGCGTGGGCGCACCACGAGTTCGGGGGAGCGCCGATCGGCGACCGGCGTCTGAGTGCGCGCCTGGTGGAGATTGCACGAAGACAGGGAGAGAGTCCGATGTCGTCCTACAGCGGTCTGGCGCGCCCGGATCCTGCCGGTGTCCGGGCCTATTATCGGTTCCTGGATCAGCCGGAGACGTCGGCGGTGACCCCGGCGAACATCCTGGCGCCGCACCGTCAACGAACGGTGCAGCGGATGTGCGGCCAGCGGGTGGCGTTGTGCATTCAGGACGGGACGGACCTGAACTTCGCGACCCGTCCGGGCTGCGACGGTCTGGGCATCATCGGCACGAACCAGACGGCCTCGCAGACCCTGGGCCTGCACCTGCACGCCAGCTACGTTGTCAGCGGCGAAGGCCTGCCGCTGGGGGTGGCGCGTCTTGCCTTCGACGCTCCTCCCCGCCCCCGGGCAAAGACCGGTTCGGGCGAGGATGTCGAGATGTCCCGGCGCAAGTCGCAGCGCTGGCTCGACGGTCTCGACGACATCGCGGACCTCGCGGCCCGGACGACCGGGGTGAAGGTCGTGTGCGTGATGGACCGGGAAGCGGACTTCTTCGAACTGTTCGACCGGTGCCGGCAGCATCGCCGTCTGTCGATGCTGGTGCGGGCTCGACATGACCGGGTTCTCAAGCGCGGGGCTGCGAAGCTGTTCACCCGACTACGTACGTCTGCCTGCCGCGGCACCATGCAGATCGACATACCCCGCCTGACGGCCCGGCCGAAGTCCTCGGGGCGCAAGAAGCAGCCCGGCCGCACTGCCCGGCGGAACGCGGTGCTGGAGTTGCGCTGGTTGTCGACCACGCTGCCGGCGACCGCTGGCTGCCCCGATGCCGCGCCCGTGGCCGTGACCGCGCTGCATCTCCTCGAGACGGCCCCGCCGGCCGGGGAAGCTCCGGTGGAATGGTTCCTGTTGACCGACCTTCCTGTGGACCACGCCGAAGCGGCCCAGGAGATCGTCGGCTGGTACGCGCTGCGCTGGCGGATCGAATGCTGGTTCCGGGTGCTGAAGTCCGGCTGCCGGGTGGAGCACCTGGCGACGCGCAAGGCCTGCCGCCTGGAACGGCAGATCACCATCCACGCCGTGATCGCCTGGCGTCTTGCCCTGATGACCCTGCTCGGGCGGGATGTGCCGACGATGAAGCCCGACTGCCTGTTCTCGGACCTGGAACTCCGCTTCCTCGGCGACTATGCCCGGCGATACCGGCTGGACCCGCCCGACACGCTGGGGGCGGCGGTGAAGCTGGTGGCGATCCTCGGCGGGTATCTGGACCGCAAGCATGATCCGGCGCCGGGCAACCAGACGATGTGGCATGGCTATCCGCGACTGGCCACCGCTGCCCTGGCCTATGAATGCCTGCTCGAGGCCCTCGATCTGGATCCGACGTCGGAAGGACACGATCACGTCCTGCACGATTTGTGACTAATAGGTAGGGCAAGGCGGCTGCGTGCCCGCACCACACACAGGAAATCCTTCGCCAACCGCTTTCCGATGTTGCCGGAGGTCGACCTCGAGTACACTTGGGGCGGGCCTCTCGCGCTGTCGCGAAACGGCCAACCCGTGTTCGGCGCCCTGGCTGATGGAATCTACGGCAGTTTCTGCCACAACGGCGTCGGTGTCGCGCGCGGCACGATCTGCGGCAAGCTGCTGGCCGAGCTGGCGATCGGGCGCGAATCGGAACTCCTGGCTTACATGCAGGCGGCAGGGCGCCCGGATCGCCTGCCGGCCAGACCGTTCCTGGGTTGGGGCGTTACCTTCAACTTCGCCTTTCGTCGCTACAGGGCAGGACGGGAGCTTTGAGCAAGGTGCTTCGAGGCAGGGTCGCGTTGATCACGGGAGCGACATCGGGAATCGGCGCGGCGACCGCAGTGGCAGCCGCGGCCGCCGGTGCCAGGGTCATGGTCACGGGCCGGGATGCCGACAGGGCGGCGGCGGTGCTGCAACGCGTGCACGATGCAGGCTCCGACGGAGCCACCCTCCTGGGTGACGTCAGTGCTTCGTCCTTTTGCGACGACGCGGTCGCGCGCACGGTTTCCGATTTCGGCCGCCTGGATGTGCTGGCCAACGTCGCCGGGGTCATGTGGCGTGGAAACGCTATCGGGACCGATGACGAGGCCTGGCGCCGGGTCATGGCGACCAATCTGGACGGCACGTTCTTCATGGCGCGGGCAGCCATCCGGGCCATGCGCGATCAGGGCGGCGGCGTGATCATCAACGTCGCCTCCACCGTCGGGCTTGTCGGAACGCCGGGCATGCCGGCCTACTGTGCTTCGAAGGGAGCCGTGGTGAACCTCACCCGGGCCCTGGCACTCGATCACGCCACGGACGGAATCCGGGTGAATGCGGTGTGTCCGGGCGCTGTCGACACGCCGATGCTGGTGTCGGGACACCATGGCGATGGCAACACGCCGGACGAGGTGCATGCGCGCAGCCGCGAGCGCATTCCACAGGCGCGTGTCCCCCGGCCCGAGGAAGTCGCCCGGTTGATCGTCTTCCTGGCCAGCGACGACTGCCTGCACATGACGGGAGCCGCGATTCCCGTCGATGGCGGGTACACGGCACAATGAAGGCGCCCCTGGCCGGCAGGTGCGCCGTGGTCACGGGCGGCGCGCAGGGAATCGGACTGGCGATCTGTCGACGCCTGATCAAGGCCGGCGCAAGCGTTGTGGCCGGAGACTTGCAGAGACCCCTGCACGAGGGAGTGGCCTGGAAGTCGCTGGACGTCGCCGACGAGAATTCGATTGTCCGTTTCGCCTCGGCCGTCTCGTCCGAAGGTGGTGTCGACATCCTGGTCAACAACGCAGGCATCATGTTCGAGAAGTCCCTCGCCGAGCAGAGCGCGGCCGACTGGGACCGCATGATGTCGATCAACCTGCGCGGCCCTTTCCTGATGGCGAAGCACCTGGTGCCGATGATGACAGCGCGCGGTGGCGGCGCGATCGTCAACATCGGCTCGGTGGAGGGGATGGCGTGCAACCCCAACCATGCCGCCTATGCCGCCTCCAAGGCCGGGATCCACGGCCTGACCGTCGCGCTGGCCGTCGACCTTGGGCCCCATGGCATTCGTTGCAACGCAGTGGCGCCTGGTTGGATCGACACCGATCTCAACAAGGCCTATGTCGAAGCCCATCCCGACCGTGATCTCGTGACCGCCGAACTGGCCAGACTGCACCCGGTCGGCCATATCGGCGATCCGGCAGATGTCGGCGATGTCGTCGCCTGGCTGGCCGGCGACGAGGCACGCTTTGTCACGGGGCAGGTCATCGCCATCGACGGCGGTCGTCGATCGAAGCTGCCGCTGCCATCGATCATGAGTCGCTGAGAACATGGGATGGGCGCCGGCCCGGAGGATCGTCATGGACCTGCCGGGGGGTGAATCGAGCGAATTCCGGCATAGCTGACGAGGCCGTTCCATGCCGCCCGCCATGATGTCCGGTTCATGGCCAGGTCTCGGGTGGGTCCCGATTCTCCCGGTCATCGTCAAGAATGCGTTCGGCCGAACCGCCGGGATCATCGTACTGTCCGTTCCTGAGCGCCCAGAAGAATGCGGCGAGGCCAAGGGCGCCGAGCAGCAGGGCGACGGGAATGAGAATGACAAGACCGCTCATCTCTCGAGAGGTGTCGTGAGAAGAAGCCGCAGGGCGTTCGCGGTCACCACCAGGGATGAGACCGACATGGCGATTGCTGCGACCAGGGGCGTGGCGAGACCGAGGAAGGCCACTGGTACCGCGATCGCATTGTACAATGCCGAAAGACCGAGATTCTGCAGCATCAGCATCCTCGCCCTCCTTGCCAGGCGAATGGCGAAGGGGACCGATCGCAGGGTCTTGCCCAGAAAAACGATGTCAGTCGCCTGGCGGCTGACATCTGCGGCATGAGAGGGTGCCATGGAGGCATGGGCAGCCGTCAGTGCAGGGCCGTCGTTGAGACCGTCTCCGACCATCAACACGTGGCCCCCCCGGCTTTGGAGTTCGGCGAGCCGTGCCGTCTTGTCGGCCGGGCGGGCATCACCGGTCAGGCGTTCAAGCGAGAGACGACCAGCAAGATCAAGAACCCTCGATGAGACATCACCGGAGACGACCTCGCTGACAAGCCCCATTGCGGCGAGTTCTTCGACCGCCTCCCCTGCGTCCCTGCGAAGGGTCTCGACAAATCGGAACTCCGCCAGCACATCGCCATCAACCGTCAACACCGTGGCGCCGTTCGTATCGTCTTCGCCACCATGTGCCCAGTCGGGGCGGCCAAGACGCACGAGTCCATCGTTGTCGGCCATCTCGACACCGCACCCCGGAACCTCCTGCAGCGAACCCATCCCCGCAGGCTTCACGTCACGCCGTGCCGCCAGTTCAAGGATCGCTCGGGATCGCGGGTGATGTGACGCCGTGGCCAGGCGGGCCGCCAGTCCCAGAGCCTCGTCGCAGACGCCCTCCCCGCCGACCACCTGCAGACCGCCGGTCAGGGTTCCCGTCTTGTCGAAGACCACCCGGTTGACCCGCGCCAGGCGTTCGAGGGCAACGCCGTTGCGCAGCAGGAGCCCGGAACGGAAGAGCACCGACGAGGCGACGACCTGCACCATGGGAACGGCAAGGGCAAGGGCGCAGGGACAGGTGATGATGAGGACCGTGATGGCCGTGTAGGCGGCACGCCAAGCATCGCCGGTGAAGCTCCACCATACCACGAAGGCGAGGGCGGCAAGAGCGTGAACCAGGGGCGCATAGAGCGCCGCCGCACGATCCGACAGGCGGCGGTAGCGCAATCTTGCCGATTCCGCTTCTTCCATCATGCGCGTCATGTTGGCGACGAAACTCTCCGACGCCTCGCGGCTGGCCCGCAAACTCAGGGTGCTGCCGAGATTGAGCATTCCGGAGAGCAAGGATGCGCCCTCCCTGAGCGAGACCGGTTCGGCCTCTCCCGTCACTAGGCTCGTATCGACAAGCGCGTGCAGATCAACGAGCGTGCCATCCACCGGGATCCTCTCCTGCGGATGAATGAGCACCATGTCACCGGGGCGCACCCGATCCACCTCGACCCTGGCCTCGCTCCCGTCGGGCGCCACCACGACCGCATGACGAGGTACGAGGCGCGACAGCAAGGCGGCGGCTCCGACCGCCCGTCGGCGCATCAGGTGGTCAAGGGTGCGACCGATGAGCAGGAAGAAGAGGAGCGTCACTGCAGCATCGAACCAGGCATGTTCGCCGCCGTTCAGGGTCTCGATGGACGACAGGACGAGGGCAAGGAGGATGGCCAGGGAGACGGGCACATCCATGTTGAGACGCCGGACCTTCAGAGCGCCCGCGGCGCTCGAAAAGAATGGCTGGCCAGCCCAGAGGACGGCGGGGATGGCGATCAGCGCCGAAATCCAGTGAAACAGCTCCCTCGTCGACTCGCCGGCCCCCGACCATATGGACACGGAGAGCAGCATGATGTTGCCGGCAGCAAACCCCGACACGGCAAGCGACAGCACCAACCTGCGGTAGCGGGCCTCGTCGTGTCGCGCCAGATCGTCGTCGCCCGCCCGGTGGGCGGCATACCCGAGGGCCTTGAGGGAGTCGATGACCTGACTGTCCGACAGGGACGCCTCGTCGAAAACCACGCGCACCTGGCGCCTTGTCAGATTGACCCTGGCCTGCAGGATGCCGGGCATGCGGCCGAGGCCTTCTTCGATGGTCCGCATGCAGGCGCCACAGTGCATGGCAGGGACCGCGAGCATCACCTCTCCAGGAGGTCGGTCCAGGACTCCCTCAGGTCCTGTCACGGACGTTGATCCGGTCGTCAAGCCGGAACCTGTCACCGGAGGAGGCCGTGGCCTCGACTCTCACGTTCCACACACCTGTCGGCAACGGGACATCAAGGCTGGCCTGTCCGCCGGTGACCGTCATGGCGATGGTTCCGGGATCGTCGTCGGTACCGACCGGTCGTTCGAGCGTCACGAGGGCAAGGACCATCGCAACCGGTTCTCCCTGACTGTCCACCAGAGTGAAACCCAGACGATCGCCGTCCACCACCAGCGTACCCCGCCAGCCAAGCTCGGCCTGCCTTGCCGCCGCGGCGAGATGCTCGTTGAAACGCTGGCCAGCAACATGACTCGACGGAACCACAAGCCCGGTCCAGTTTCTCTCGGCAATGACAGCGAGGGCCAGATTGACGGCGACAATGGCTCCGAAGAAAGCCACGAATACCCACAGGACGTGACGACCGGTGATGGTTCGAGGCGCCGTCATGGCGGCGGCCCTTCGAATACGGCCTCGTAACCGGCACTGGTGCCGTCCTCCAGGTCCTCGATGACAAAGACAACGGGAACGCGGGCCTGGCCTAGATCTTCGCGGGGAAGCCGCAGGAAGATCTTCCTCGCCTCAAGGGAATCGGCGGCAGCGGCAAGGGTGAGGGTCGGTGCCGGCTGCTCTGTCGAACCGGCGCTGCGCAGAAGGACGCCTGGAGGCTCAAGGGTGCTGAGGCGGAACTCGCGGGGTTCCGGGCGCATGTTGAGGACCTTGACGGTGTAGCCGTTGCGGATGGCGCCGTCGGTCAACTGGACAAACACCGGGTTGCGATCGTGGACCACATGAAGGTCGACACGGTCCCGCGTCATGAGAATGGCGATCATGACAAGTCCGATGGCCGTCCAGGCGGCAGTGTAGGCCATGGTCCGCGGACGAATCAGCCGGCGCAGCGACATCCGGCGCACGGCGGCAATCAGGTCACCCTTGCCATCCCGGACCCGCGCCGGATCGATCGTTCCGTCGCCCTTGCGCGCCAGTGCCATGTTGACCTCATGGTCAGCAAGTGTTGCATAGGAAATCAGCCCTTCCGGGCGCTCCAGCTTCTGCATCACGTGATCGCAGGCATCCATGCACAGGGCGCAGGTGATGCACTCGAACTGCTGCCCCTCGCGGATGTCGATACCCATGGGGCAGACGGCAACACAGGCATTGCAGTCGACACAGTCACCGGTCGACGAGTGTTCATGGCGTCTGACATGGCGCGACCGCGGTTCGCCGCGCCATTCATTGTAGGTCACCGTCAGTGAATGCTCGTCCAGCATGGCTCCCTGTATGCGAGGCCACGGACACATGTAGACGCAGACCTGCTCCCTCAGCAGCCCGCCCAGCACATAGGTCGTGGCCGTCAGGAAGGCGACGGTCGTGTAGGCGATGGCAGGCGCGTCGGCCGTCACAAGGGCCGCGGCGAGAGTGGGGGCATCGGCGAAGTAGAAGATCCAGGCACCGCCGGTGGCCACGGCAATCAGCAACCAAACGGCATGCTTGAAGACCCGTTTGCGCAGCTTGTCGAAGGTCCAGGGCGCACCGTCGAGACGGATTCGTTTCAGCCTGTCGCCCTCGACGAACCCCTCCACGGCAAGAAACAGGTCGACCCAGACTGTCTGCGGGCAGGTGTAGCCGCACCAGGCCCGCCCGACGGTCGAGGTAACGAGGAACAGACCGAGGCCGGCCATGACCAGAAGTCCGGCGACAAAGTAGAGTTCGTGGGGCCATATCTCAATGAAAAAGAAAAAGAACCGTCGGTTTTCCAGGTCCACGAGAACGGCCTGGTCGGAAACATGGGGACCTCTGTCCCAGCGCAGCCACGGGGTGACGTAGTAGACGGCCATCGTCACCCCCATGATCCACCACTTGAGGCGGCGGAAACGCCCCTGGACCCTCTTGGGGTGAATGCGCCAGCGCGGGGCATAGAGTGGGCCCTTGCGATGGTGATCGACCGGGCTCGCGTCGATGACTTCGGGCGCGTCGCTCACGGTCATTCCCGACGACCGGCTATTCGCCGCCTCCCAGGCTGTGCACATAGAGCGTGAGCTGCTTGACCACACCCTCCCCCAATCGCTCTTTCCAGGCCGGCATCACGCCGTGGGACGCCGCGAAGATCTGCCGCCTAATCTCTTCTTCAGCGGCCCCGTAGAGCCAGATGGGGTCGGAGAGTCGCGGAGCGCCGAACTCGCGCATTCCCTCGCCGGTTTCGCCGTGGCACTGGGCGCAGTTGTCGAGGTAGAGTCCTCTTCCGGCCGCGGCGTCACCCCGATGTGCCGCCCCGCCCGAAAGCGACATGACGTAGGCCGTGACATCCCGTATTTCGCCGGACGAGAGAAATCCGTCGAGACCGAATGCCGGCATGTCCATGTAACGCGTGTCGTCCATCGCATCGTCACGCACGCCATAGCTGATGGTCCGGTAGATGTCCTCGAGTGACCCACCCCAGATCCAGTCGTCGTCGTTGAGGTTGGGGTAGCCGATGGAACCGCTGGCGCCGGAGCCGTGGCACTGCGTGCAATGCACCCTGAATGCAGACGCGCCACCGGCAATGGCGAAGGTTGCCAAGGTCTCGTCGGCCCGGATTTCGGCAAGATCCGCCCCTGCGATCTCTTCCATGGTTCCGGCACGCGAGCGTTCGACCTCCTCCATGGTCCGGGCCAGCTCGCCCCGGCTCGAATAGCCCAGAACGCCGCTGGTCGCGTCATCGATGAGTGGAATGGAGGGGTAGAGAATGCAGTAGATGACTGCCCAGATGACGGTTGCGTAGAAAATCCACAACCACCACCTCGGCAAGGGCGTGTCGAGTTCCCTGATGCCGTCCCACTCGTGATCCCTGACACCGTGTTGGTCGGCGTCGTCACTCATTGTCGTCATCCTCGCAGAGGGGAATGTGCGCGGCCTCCTCGGCCCTGCGGCGGGACCCCGGACGCAGGTAGATGAACAGGACGACGGCGACGAAGGCGACGACGAGATAGACGAGCCCCCAGCTGTCGGCAAAGCTTCTCAGGCTCTGATAGTCCATCGCCGTCCCTACCGTTCGATGTCTTCCGCGCGGAAGGAACTGAAATCAACCAGAGTTCCCAGCATCTGCATGTAGGCAACCAGTGCATCCATCTCCGTCAGGCGCCGGGGCTGACCATCAAAATCGCGCACCGCAACGTCCCCGTAACGTTCGATGAGCCCATCGAAATCGCGATCCGGATCGCCTTGCGCCAGCAGGTCGTCCATGGCATGGGCGACCATGTCCTCGGTGTAGGGAACGCCGAGCGTCGACTGGACCTCAAGATGGGATGCCACGTCATCCACGAACAGATCGGTGGCGAGAAGGTGTGGATAATCCGGCATCACCGACTCCGGTACAATCGAACGCGGTGCGATCATGTGCTGCACGTGCCATTCGTCCGAATAGCGGCCACCGGTACGCGCAAGGTCAGGACCCGTCCGCTTGGATCCCCACTGGAAGGGACGATCCCACATCGATTCCGCAGCCAGGGAAAAGTGCCCGTAACGCTCCACCTCGTCGCGAAACGGACGAATCATCTGACTGTGGCAGACATGGCAGCCCTCGCGCACATAGATGTTGCGCCCTTTCAGCTCCAGCGGCGTGTAGGGACGCATGCCCCGCACCTTCTCGATGGTGTTGTCGAGATAGAAGAGGGGTGCGATCTCGACGATGCCTCCCACAGTGACGACGAGGAAACTCGCAGCCAGCAACCACAGGGCATGGCGTTCGAGCGTGGCGTGGCGGAGCTTCATCGCGCTGAAACCGCGATATCGGCCGTCCCGGAAGTCCCTATCGCAAGGGGTGCTTCATCGCGTATCCGTCCGCGGATCGTCATCCACAGGTTCCAGGTCATGATCACGGCGCCGGCAAGATAGAGAAGCCCGCCCAGGGTGCGGAGCACGTAGTAGGGATGCATGGCTGAAACGGTCTCGGCGAAGGAATAGACAAGGAAGCCCTGGTCGTCGTACTCGCGCCACATCAGCCCCTGCTGGATGCCCGAGACCCACATGACCGCGGCGTAGACGACAATCCCGGCGGTGGCCAGCCAGAAATGCCAGTTGATCATGCGCAGGCTGTAGAGCCTCTCCCTCCCCCACAGGCGTGGCACCATGAAGTAGAGAGCGGCGAAGGAGATCATGCCGACCCATCCCAGGGCTCCGGAATGGACATGGCCGATCGTCCAGTCGGTGTAGTGGCTGAGCGAGTTCACCGCCTTGATCGACATGACGGGCCCCTCGAATGTCGCCATGCCGTAGAACGCCAGGGCAAGGACCATCATGCGGATGATGGGATCGGTCCTGATCTTGTCCCAGGCGCCTGACAGCGTCATCAGTCCGTTGATCATGCCACCCCATGACGGCATCCACAGCATCACCGAGAAGACCATGCCGAGGGTCTGTGCCCAGTCGGGAAGCGCCGTGTAGTGGAGGTGATGGGGTCCGGCCCAGATGTAGAGGAAAATGAGTGACCAGAAATGCACGATCGACAGGCGGTAGGAGTAGACAGGCCGGTTGGCCTGCTTGGGCACGAAGTAGTACATCATGCCGAGGAAACCGGCGGTCAGGAAGAAACCGACCGCATTGTGTCCGTACCACCACTGGGTCAGGGCATCCTGGACCCCGGCATGGATGCCGTAGCTCTTGGCGCCCAGAAACGAGACCGGCAGTGCCAGGTTGTTGACCACATGAAGCATCGCCACGGTCACAATGAACGACAGGTAGAACCAGTTGGCGACATAGATGTGCGGTTCCTTGCGGCGCATGATTGTTCCAAGAAAAACCGCCAGATAGGCCACCCAGACAGCCGTGAGCCACAGGTCCACGTACCATTCGGGTTCCGCGTACTCCTTGGATTGCGTGATGCCGAACAGGTAGCCGGTGGCTGCCAGGACGATGAAGAGCTGGTAGCCCCAGAACACGAACCATGCGAGAGGGGCAAAGGCAAGCCGGGCCCGGCAGGTCCGCTGCACCACATGGAAGCTCGTGGCGATCAGCGCATTGCCGCCGAAGGCGAAGATCACTGCCGATGTGTGCAGTGGCCGCAGGCGGCCGAACGTGAACCACGGCGCCACGTTGAGATCGGGCCAGGCCAGTTGTGCCGCGATCACCACGCCGACCAGCAGTCCGGCCAGGGCCCAGAACACGGTGGCCATGACACCGCAACGCACCACTGAATTGAGGTAGCCGGTCTCCGGTGCGGCGACTGCCCCGCCAAAGGGAATCGTCCGCAACACGATGATGATGGCGAGACCGAGAGCGAAAGCCAGGACCCAGGCATGGGCCCGGAATCCCGCATCGGTGCCCAGTGCCGCCATGGCAACGGCAAGGAGAGCCGCGAGACTCAGTGCTGCGACGCGAAACACATACCACATGGAACCTGCCAGGGTCCGTATGAAGCCGACGGGCCGTTCAACGGTATTCGATCACACTGGCGTGTCAAGATCGATCATGCGGTCCCGTCACCGTCGATGTCCACGATCGTCCCCGTCGCAAAGGTTGTCGCATCGCTGGCGAGGAACAGCACCGGTCCGGCGAGCACGGCGGTCCTCGCCATGCGCCGTTGCGGACAGACAATCCCTGGCGATGAGCCGATACCCGTCCCCGACATTGTCGGCGATACGCACGGCAAGCTCCTGCAAGCATGTCGGTATCGACTCTTCCCGGGCAACCGCATTCACCCGGACACCGGTGCGAGCTCCTTCGCCGGACACCTGGTCATGAACACCTGGTCATGATGATCATGTCGATGACTCCGGCCTTCGAGGGCCCATGGGCGGTGCTCCGCACGACGCCGGTCATGTCATTCACCGACGCGAAATTGACGATGCTGCATCCGGTGCGGCGCAGGCGCGGGACCGAGGTCTGGGTGGTTGTGGAGAACGTGCCCTTGAGGTTGGTGTCGATGTTGCCGTCAACAACAACTCCTTCGTGAATTCCCCGATCGCGCCGCCGCCCCTCCCGGCATGGTTGACAAGCACATCGAGGCCACCGAGTCCTCCCGCGGCGGCCTCCACGATCGCCCCGCAACCCGGTACGCTGGCCATCGATCCCGCTGCGGCGACAACACGGTCTGCGGCATCGAGCCCCCTGATGGCGTCACGGGTGGTGTCCTCGGAACTGCCGTTGACGGCGACCCGGGCACCCGCCTGCCTTCATGGACCTGAGCCTCTCCAAACACAGGCAGCGCCATCACGTCACGCAGCCAGGGCAACGGTCCTTTCATGTTGATGTCCGAACACATGCCCGATCAGGCTTCTCCCAGAGACATGAGCGTGGCGTTGCCTCCTCCGGCGGTCGTGTCGGTCGACACGACCCGCTCCGTCGCGAACCGGTGAAGGTAGCGGGGGCCGCCGGCCTTCGGACCTGTGCCCGAAAGACGCTCGCCACCGAAGGGCTGGCTTCCCACCACGGCACCGATCATGTTGCGGTTCACGTAGATGTTGCCGATCGGCATGCGCCCGGCAATCCACCTTGCGCGCGACTCGATGCGGGTGTGGATTCCGAGTGTCAGGCCGAAGCCGGTGGCAACGATGGCGTCGAGCACCTCGTGGAGCCTGTCCCTGGAAAAGCGCACCACGTGGATCACCGGGCCGAACACCTCGCGCTCGAGGAGATCGATGCCGGGAATCTCCACGAGCGCGGGGGCCAGAAACGTGCCGTGTCGGACGAGGTCCGGGTCAAGGGGAGAGCGAAAGAGAATGCGGCCAGCCGATTCCATTCCGGCAAGATGGGACTCGAGCCCGGCCAGCGCTTCATCGTCGATCACGGGGCCGACGTCGGTGCTGATGAGAGCGGGATCGCCGACCTTCAGTTCCGCCATGGCGCCCGACAACATCGTGATCACCCGGTCGGCGATCTCTTCCTGCAGACAGAGCACGCGCAGGGCCGAACAGCGCTGACCGGCGCTGGTGATGCCTGAACGGATGACATCGAATGTCACCTGCTCGGGCAGTGCCGTCGAATCGACGATCATGGCATTCTGTCCCCCGGTCTCGGCGATCAGGGGCACGATGGCGCCGCTCCGACCGGCAAGGGCAAGGTTGATGCGTCGCGCGGTGGCGGTCGATCCGGTGAAGGCCACACCGTCGATACGGGGGTCGCCGACGAGCGCAGCGCCGGTAGCGCCGTCACCGGGAATCAACGACAGCACGTCTTCGGGAATGCCGGCCTCATGAAGGAGGTGGACAGCGTGCGCGGCCATGAGAGGCGTCTGTTCGGCCGGCTTGGCGATCAC
Organism: Alphaproteobacteria bacterium; assembly: GCA_964291265.2. GTDB lineage: Bacteria > Pseudomonadota > Alphaproteobacteria > SP197 > SP197 > SP197. Next base: position 2,983,993 of record OZ219747.1, on the reverse strand, counting down.
CGCATTTCCCGCCGCCAGGGCCGCTGCCACCTGACCACAGAAGATGGCAAGGGGAAAGTTCCAGGGGGAAATGCAGGCAAATACGCCACGCCCGTGAAGACTGATGCGATTGGACTCGCCGGTGGGCCCTGGAAGCTCGCTCGCGCCGGCGAATTCCGCGCGCGCCCGCATGGCATAGTACCTGAGGAAGTCGACCGCCTCGCGCACCTCCGCGCACGCATCGCTGATCGTCTTTCCACCCTCCAGAACGGCCGTCGCCATCAGCCGGGCACAGTCCCTTTCGAGGAAGTGGGCCGCACTTTCCAGGCAGGAGGCGCGGCTGTCGACGGGAGTGGCACTCCAGTCGGGGGCCGCATCCCGGGCTGCGGACAGTGCTGCAAGGAGGTCACTCTCGCTTGCCTCCCTGATGCTCCCGACCGTCCGGCGCCGGTCTGCCGGACTGATGATCGTCAGCTCCCTGCCGTTGCACGACGTGTCGACCGCCCAGGGCAGGTCTGCAGCGGCCCGGTCCATGTCACGGGCGAGCCGGTGGAGAACCGCCGCCCTGGTGAGATCGAATCCCCGCGCGTTTCTTCTCTCCCGGCCATAGAGGCAAGGTGGCGGCAGGATGGCCGGATGCACCACGGTATCGGCCTGCCGCAACACCGTGACCGGGTCCTTCACCAGTTCTTCGATGGGAAGGCTGTCATCGACGAGGCGATTCACGAACGAGGTGTTGGCGCCGTTCTCAAGCAACCGGCGAACGAGATAGGGCAGGAGATCGTCATGACTCCCGACGGGTGCGTAGATGCGGCAGGCCACGCCGTCACCACCCCTTCCGACCAGGGTCCGGTAGACCTCCTGACCCATGCCGTGAAGGCGCTGGAACTCGACGTCGCGCCGGCCGCCGGCCAGAACGAGAATGGTGGCGATGGTCTGGGCGTTGTGCGTGGCGAACTGAGGAAAGAAGAGATCCGGCCGGGCCAGAAGTCTCCTGGCACAGGCGATGTAGGAAACGTCCGTCGATGCCTTGCGCGTGAAGACGGGAAAGTGCTCGAGGCCGAGCTCCTGGGCCCGCTTGATCTCGCTATCCCAGTAGGCGCCCTTGACCAGGCGCACGGGAATCCTGCGGCTTGTGTCCGTGGCCAGGCAGGCCAGCCAGTCGATCACCGCCACCGCTCGCTTCTGGTAGGCCTGCACCGCCAGACCCAGACCGTTCCAGCCTGCGAGGGCGCGGGCTGCCACGGCCAGGACATCCAGCGAGAGTTCGAGTCGGTCCGCCTCCTCGGCGTCGACGGTGAGGTCGATGCCACGATCGCGAGCAAGGCGGCCAAGCGTGACAAGGCGTGGCGCAAGTTCACTCAGAACACGGGAGCGCTGGGCCATCTCGTAGCGAGGGTGGAGCGCCGACAACTTGACGGAGACGCTGGCGCGGCGCCGCGGAGGCTGGTTCCATCGAGCTTCCCCAACCCGCTCGATGGCATGGCGGTAGTGTTCCAGGTAGCGATCGGCATCCGCCATGGTGCAGGCCGCCTCCCCCAGCATGTCGAAGGAATGCGTGTAGCCGTGCGCCACATCCTCGTTCGCGTTGGCCAGGGCCTCATTCATGTCGCGACCCATGACGAACTGCCGGCCGACAATGCGCATGGCGTGGAGAAAGGCCTCCCGGACGACGGGTTCACCGAGGCGGCTGACAAAGCGGGAGACCGTGCTGCGCGCATTCCCCGTCCACTCGGGATCCAGGTTGACGAGGCGCCCGGTGAGCATCAGTCCCCACGTCGAAGCGTTGACGAACAGCGACTCGCTGTCACCCAGATGCCGTTCCCAGTCCGCATCGCCGATCTTGTCCTGAATGAACAGCAGCGCCGTGGAGGCGTCGGGAATCCGCAGCAGGGCCTCGGCGAGGCACATGATGGCCACGCCTTCATGACTGGAAAGATCGTATTCGTGCATGAAGGCGTCGATGCCGCCGACGTGGCGCCTGTTGGCCCTCACGTGAGTCACGAGTTCGATGGCACGTTTCCTGACGGCGCGTTCATCCCTGGCCTCGAGGCGGACCTCGGCCATGAGCTCGGCGACACGCCGAGTCTCGTCGGACGTGGCGTCGAGGCGGACAGAAGCGGTGCCAGCCTCCCTCTCATCGAGCACGAATGTCATCGCCGTCTTCCGTCGAACGAACGCCCCCCGGAGCGGCTCGCCTCACGGTTCCCCGTCGGCCACGACGAGGTCGGGCAGGACAGCCCGCGCCATCCGCTCCGTGCGTTCACCAGTGTGCCAGTGAACGATGGCATCGTCGCCATCAAGGGCGACAATCTCGCCCGTCTCGCAGGCTCGGTCGCCAATCTCCTTCTCGACCCGGGTGCCAATGGCAATGATCGGAAAGGTCGTTCCCATCGCCTCCGACAACCGAAGGCTCATGGGTCGCAGGATCCAGCCGCGACCGTTCTCCGCCACACTGCGGAAGAAGCTCTCCTGAACCCATGTGGAGACGGGCGGTTCATCCTTTTGTGGCAGATGTCGTGACTCTCCGGCGGCGCGTCGGCCGGCCTGATCGAGCAGCCAGGCGACCGCTTTCGATGCCTGGCTGGCCGCCCGGAAGATTGCCTTGCTGTCGTCCTCGAGAACTCTCAGCCAGGCGCCGATGTAATCGGCATGATCGTCCCGGATGACGGGAGCCATGCCGAGTTCGGCCGAGAGGAAGGCAGAGCCGATCTCCGCGACCAGTTCCTCCTTCGCGTAGGGCACCTGATCACTGCCCCTGAACGTGCGGTTGAGGCGACTCGCATGACGCGTCCAGTGGACCGATTCATGGGCCAGGGTCGTGTAGTAGGCCTGCGCATCGTGGAAGAGCTCGTAGGGCGGCATCTGGATGTAGTCGTCCGCCATGACATAGTAGGCCTCATCCCCGCCATGGCGGACATCGATGCCCAGATCAAGGAAGAAGCGATCGAGGTCCCGGGACCGCCGATCGCGATTGACGGGGTGGAGTTCGGCATAGGTGCGGTGCCAGCGTGGATCGAGGCCATCGATCTGATCAACGTTGAACACCGTGAAGGTCTTGTGGAAACCCTGACGGCGCACGTTTTCCTGGCCGGTTTCGGGATCGAGTGTCTTCCTGGTGTACTGGTCCGCATAGACGACCGACTGGCCCTTCTCGCCCTTCCTCACACGTCCACCGTGGCGTTTCGCCTGGTTGAAGGTCATCCAGGTCGGTTTCAGGTAGCCGGCGGCAGCGGCCGCAGCCCACAGGACGAGAACGTTGATGCCGCTGTAGGACTGTCCGGTATCGCGCAGGGGCAGACCGGCACCCTCGTAGTCGCCTTCCGCCCCCGATTCCCAGGGTCGCATCCAAGGCCGGATGCCGTTGCGCAACTGCTCCATGATGGCCTGGGTGATCCTTGAGTGAATGTCCGCCAGTTTTCCTCTCCCCTGACTACCGGGCCGCGTCATGCGTCCCCGGTCCGGCGATCTCGCCTCCTCCCCACAGGGAGACGTGAGGCGGATGCATGACGCTTCCATCGTAGTGGATACCGCCTTCACGATCGATGCGAAGCATCAACGGGCCGTCGAGGTCGACGATGTCAGCGCCTTGGGCAACCAGCATCGCCGGCGCCATGGCCAGCGAGGTGCTCACCATGCAGCCCACCATGACACGCAGTCCGCAATGGCGAGCCGCCTGGCGCAGCGCCAGGGCGCCGGTCAGGCCGCCTGCCTTGTCGAGCTTGATGTTCACCATGTCGTAGCAGCCCGCCAGCCGGTCGACATCGGCTGCGGTATGGCAGGACTCGTCGGCACACAGGACGAGCGGGGACCTGAAACCGGCCAGCGCCTCATCCTTCCCCACGGGCAGGGGCTGTTCGATCATCTCGACACCGAGACCCGCGAGGTCGTCAGCGAGAGCGAGGAGCTGGTCCATGGTCCAGGCCTCGTTGGCGTCGATCACGAGACGAGCCCCGGGAGCGCCTTCGCGGACGGCTCGCATCCTCTCCATGACGCGCTCACCGTCGAGCTTGACCTTGAGAAGCGGCCGCGTCCGGTTGTCGGCGGCGGCCCTCTTCATGGCTTCCGGAGAATCGATTCCAATGGTCCAGGCGGTGACGAGAGATGAAGGCTCACGCAGGCCGGCGTACCGCCAGACAGTCTGGCCGGCGAGCCGCGCCTCGAGATCCCACAAGGCACAATCGATCGCATTGCGGGCCGCTCCTCGTCCCTGCAGACCGTGTCGGCGAGCGCCTCCCTTCACCGCCTCCGTCAGAAGGGAGATGTCCTGGAGCACCGACTCCGTGGTTTCGCCGTAGCGTGCGTAGGGAACACACTCGCCCCTGCCGCTCATGCCATCCTGCCCGATTTCGACGACGATGACGCGGGCCTCGCTCTTCGCCCCTCGCGCAATCCTGAAGGGGCGGGCCAGCGGCCACGTCTCGCGGCGTGCGCTGACGGTTCGCCGATGGCCCGGACATGTCATGGCGCCAGGGCATCGACAATGAACGAGGCGCCATGCCGCACCGGATCGCCGCACGGCAGGCCGTGTTCGGCGGCAGTCGTCGCGATCTCGCGAAGCGCCTCTTGCTCTCCGAGTGCGGAGGTATTGATGGAGATGGCGACAACGCGGGCATGAGGGGACGTCAGTCTGGCCATCCGCTCATTCGTCTCGATACAGTGCCGGAGCGGCGGAAGGGGTTGTCCGGGAAGACCGCGCATATGAGCGCGCACGGGTTCGTGACACATGACGAGGGCTTCCGCCTGGGCGCCGTGAAGAAGGCCGAGGCTCACCCCGGCAAAGGAGGGGTGGAAGAGCGATCCCTGACCCTCGATGATATCCCAGTGATCGGAATCGTTCGCCGGCGCAAGCCACTCCACGGCCCCGGAAATGAAATCGGCCACCACTCCGTCGACGGCGATACCGCTTCCGGCGATGAATATTCCGGACTGTCCTGTAGCCCTGAAGGTCGCCCTCATGCCGCGTTCGTGCATCTCGCGTTCGATGGCAAGGGACGTGAACATCTTGCCCAGGGAACTGTCCGTGCCGACGGTGAGAAGTCGTCTTCCGCTTCGCGGGGTGCCCTTGCCGACCGAGAACTCCCTGGTGCCCTGGCGCACATCATGGAGCGTTCGTCCGTGACGTCGTGCGGCCTCGGCAATGGCCGGAATGTCCGCCAGGCGCGTGTGCATGCCGGCCATGACGTCAAGTCCTGCCTCGAGGGCCTCGATGATCGTGGCGCTCCAGTGATCGGGAATGAACCCACCCGCATTGGCGACGCCCACCAGCATCGTCCGGCATCCAGCGTCTGCCGCCTCGCGGGCCGTCATGTCTGGCAATCCGAGATCCTGACTGCAACCGGCAAGCCGGATCTGTGCTCTCGCCTTCTCGGGGCGCCAGATCCTCACTCCGGTTGCTCCCTTGATCGACAAATCGTCCCGAGCGTCACCCAGAAACAGCAGATAGGGGGAGCATGCCCCCTTCATGTCTTCCATCGACAGGTTGTCACAGGCCCGTTCCCGTCCCTGGTCAATCAGGCCATTGTCATGGCACAGGCGGGCGCCGGATCGCAAGACGGCGCACCGGACGGTCAGCCGGCGCCGGGCGCCAGACTCGTATCGTCATCGAATTCGACTTCGAGCGGAACACGCGTGGTCTTGAGGAGCGTCGACATGATGAAGTAGACGCCAACGGTGAAGACAATGTCCAGAATCTGCCTGTCGCCGAAAACGCCCTCCAGCGCGCCCAGGGTCTCCGGTCCGATCTCGCTGGCATCGAGCATGTCGTCGACGGCGCGCAGCAGAAGCGATTCCTTCCTTGACCAGCCAGACGCCTCGCTTCCCTCCCGTACGCGGGCAATGCAGTCATCGTCGAGGCCGGCCCTGCGGCCGCGCGCCACGTGGTGACGCCACTCGTAGTCGCACGCGGTGCGGTGGGCCACTCGCAGGATGACGAGTTCCCTCTCCCCGGCATCAAGCGAAGACGACGTCACGACATGTTCGCGCAATGGCGCGTAGCTCACCATAAGTTCCGGATGGCGGGCAATGACCCCGTGAATGTTGAGAGGCTGCCCGATCCCGCGCCGAACATCGACAAGAGCAGGATCCCATGCCTGCGGAGCGAGCGGTTGAAGGCGATGCGCCGATCGTGTCGTCATGTGTGTCTCCAGCCTGTCTCCCGATCGGTGACATTGCCGCCAATCCGATCAGAAGGAAAGGTCGCAACACCGCATGACAGGCGCAGGCCGGTCCGCTACCCTGTAAGCATGGTGCGCGCCGCGTGGACAGATGACGAGAATGACCTGGTCGTGGCCGACTACTTCGGGATGCTGTCTGCCGAATTGAACGGTCAGGGTTACGGCAAGGCCGAACACCGCCGCCGTCTGGCCATTCGCCTGGGGACCCGGTCAAGAGGAGCCATCGAGTTCAAGCACCGCAACATCAGCGCTGTCCTCGAAGGACTCGGCGAAACCTGGTTGCAGGGCTATGCCCCGGCTCGCAACTTCCAGGAGTCTCTCGAGGATGCCGTCGTTCGCTGGCTCGCCTGCCATCCCGACTGGCAGGACTTCGTGCCCGCGATCGAGCCAGCCGATGCGGTGCCCCTGAGGGTCGAGCCGGCGCCGACACGTCGCAACCATCCATTGCCGGACGGGCACGAAAGAGTGTCGCGGGTCGCAGACAGGTACGACGTCGCGGGGCGGGACGAACGCAACCAGGCGGCACTCGGCCGCTTCGGAGAACGTCTCGCTCTGGCCCATGAACGGGCCGTGCTGACGAGCGGAGGCCGTGCTGATCTTGCCCGTGACGTGCGCTGGGTGTCCCGGGAGGATGGTGACGGCGCCGGATACGACATTGCCAGTTTCACTCTTGATGGTGCGATTCGCCTCCTGGAGGTGAAGACCACGAAGGGATACGCGCGCACCCCTTTCTGGATATCCCGGAATGAACTGGAAACCGCCAGGGAACGACGCTGCGAATGGAGGCTGTTTCGCCTGTGGAATGTCGCACGCACGGCACAGGCCTTCGAGCTCGACCCGCCGCTCGAAGCACACGTTTCGCTCATGCCCACACAGTTTCTGGCGGAATTCGGCCAATAGGCTGTTCCTGCCGACAAGAGCCTTGATGTCGCATGACCGCCATGGCGACATGGCAGCCCCGATCCCAGGAGAGTCCTGACGTGCCCCCTTCCCCGCTCGATACCGATTACGTCCGTTCCTTCTTTCCCGCCCTCGACGATTCCTGGGCCTTCATGGAGAACGCCGGAGGCAGTCTCGTTCCACATACCGTGATCGAGGCTGTCAGCGCCTACATGAGCGAGTGCCAGGTGCAGCCCGGCGACAACGCGGCGATTGCGCGGGACGCGCAGCAGCGCATGGCGGCCGGTCAGGCGACCGCGGCCGCCATGCTCAATGCCGCAACCGACGAAGTGATCATCGGCCCCTCGACCACGCGCAACGTGCAGACCCTGGCCATGGCCATGCGCTCCGGGCTTCGCGAGAACGACGAGATCATCGTCACCAACCTCGACCACGAAGCCAACAACAACCATTGGAGGCGTCTTTGCGAACATGGCCTGCGCATCAGGGAGTGGCAGGTCAACCCGGAAACGGCGGAACTTGAAACCCGCACCCTGGAGCTGCTGCTCAACGAAAGAACGAGGCTGGTCTGCTTTTCCCACTGCTCCAACATCACCGGCGGTCCCAACCCGGTGCGCGAGATCACCGCGCTGGTGCATGCCGCCGGTGCCCAGGTCTGCATCGACGGGGTCGCGATGGCCCCGCATAGGTCCACCGATGTCCGCGAGCTTGACGTCGATTATTATCTGTTCAGTCTTTACAAGACGTTCGGTCCGCATCTTGGTGTCATGTATGGAAAGCGGGAACATCTTCTCTCACTGCCTGGACAGTACTTCCACTTCCACGCAGAGAACGACATCCCGCTCAAGCTCAACCCCGGGGCGCCCAATCACGAACTAACGGCGGGGACGGCGGGAGTCGGCGCCTATCTCGACGCCCTGGCCCGACATCATCTCGACGAACCGGCCGGTGATCCCTCGATTCGCTATCGCCAGGTCTTCGACCTGATCCGGAATCACGAATCGGCCCTCTGCGACCGTTTTCTCTCGTGGGCCGCGGATCATCCCCGGGTCTGTCTTGTCGGCCGCCGGCGGACCGGCAACGCCGACCGGGCGCCCACATTCAGTTTCACCATCGACGGCATGGCGAGCCAGAAGGTGCCGGCGTTGCTGGAATCCCGCGGCATCGTCGCGGGAGCCGGTGACTTCTATGCGCCCAGGGTGCTCGAAGCGACGGGAATCGACCCTGCCGACGGTGTCGTCCGGTGTTCCCTCGTCCACTACAACACCGCAGACGAAGTGGACCGCCTCACCGCGGCCCTCGATGCCATCATGATGGAAGACCATCCATGACCTCTCTCGAGACCCTGCAGTCGGCCGAGCGGCTTGTGCGCCGCCACGTTCCCGAAACCCCCCTGCATCACTGGCCTCTGCTCAGTCGGCGCAGCGGCGCCGAAATCTGGGTCAAGCATGAAAACCACACCCGGATCGGCGCCTTCAAGATCCGCGGTGGACTCGTCTACATGGAGAGACTCAAGGCACGGGAACCGGATGTTCCAGGTGTCATCGCGGCCACCCGGGGCAATCACGGCCAGAGTGTCGCCCTGGCGGCCGGCCTCTCCGGCATCCCGGCAACCGTCGTCGTGCCGCACGGCAATTCCGTCGAGAAAAACAGGTCGATGCGCGCACTTGGTGCGGGACTGATCGAACATGGCCACGATTTCCAGGAGGCCCTGGTTCACGCCCGGGATCTCGCCGGACGCCACGGCCTCCACATGCTGGCCTCGTTTCACGACGATCTCGTGTGCGGCGTCGCCAGCTACGGTCTCGAGATCTTCCGGAGCCATGATGACATTGACACGGTCTACGTGCCGATCGGTCTGGGCTCGGGCCTTTGCGGCACCCTCAGGGCACGCGATGCACTTGCGTCTCGCGCCGCCGTGGTTGGCGTGGCGGCCGAAAATGCTCCCTGCTACGCCCGTTCCTTTGCCACCGGCACACCCGTCACCACCAACCGTTGCGACACCATCGCCGACGGCATGGCGGTGCGCGTGCCCCACGCTGACGCGGTAGCCGAGATCAACGCCGGCACCGAGCGCATCGTCACCACGAGCGAGGACGACATCCGCGCCGCCATGCGGCACTATTTCACCGACACCCACAACGTGGCGGAAGGCGCCGGCGCCGCGCCCCTGGCAGCCCTCCTGGCCGAGCGCGACCGCATGGCCGGGCGCAAGGTCGTCCTTGTCCTTTCGGGGGGCAACATCGACCGCGATCTCTTCGCCCGCATCCTCCAGGGCACCTGAACCCTTCCCGGCGCGTCACAGCAGGAGCAGCGCCCCAAGAGCGAGGAAGACGAAGAAGCCCACGACGTCCGTCACCGTGGTGAGGAAGACACTCGCGGCAATCGCGGGGTCGATACCGAACCTCTCGAGCACCAGAGGCGTGGCCGCACCGATGAACCCGGCAACGGCAAGGTTCGCCACCATGGCCATGGCGATGACGACGCCAAGCAAGGGACTCTGGAACCATGCCCAGGCGACCAGTCCGGTGATCACGGCGAAGAGGACGCCGTTCAGGGTCCCGACAAGTATCTCCTTGCCGATCACCCTCAATCCGTTGGCCCTTGTAAGGTCCCGCGTCGCCAATGCCCTGACCGCCACCGTCATTGTCTGGGTGCCGGCATTGCCTCCCATCGAGGCGACGATGGGCATGAGGATCGCGAGGGCAACGATCTCCTGGATGGCGCCCTCGAACATGCCGATGACCACGGAGCCCAGCACCGCAGTCCCGAGATTGATGAAGAGCCACCAGAAGCGCTTGCGCGTGGTGTCGATCACCCCCTGATTCAGATCGGTGCCTGCCACGCCGCCAAGGCGAAGCACGTCCTCCTCCGACTCCTCGCTCAACACGTCCACCATGTCATCGAAGGTGATGGTTCCCAGCAACCTGTCGTTGCCGTCGACGACAGCCACTTCCGAGAGTCCGTACTGCTGGAAGAGCCAGGAAACCTCTTCCTGGTCGGTATCGGCCTTCACGGTCAAGGGCTCGCTCCCGACGAGCGATGTCAGCCCGACCTCGCGGTCGCTGCGAATCAGTGTTGCCAGCGCGATGACGCCGAGTGGCCGGTGACCGGGATCGACGACAAAGACCGCATAGAACTCATCGGGAAGATCTGCCGCATGCCTCAGATGGTCGATGGTCTGACCGACACTCCAGAATGCCGGAAGGGCCACGACACCGTGGCGCATGAGACGCCCGGCACTGTCTTCAGGAAAGGTGAGACCCTGCTCCACCGCGCGGCGTTCCGGCGCCGGCACCGCGTCCAGCACCTCCCGACGGACAGTACCATCGAGATCGGCAACGACTTCGACGACATCATCGGAATCGAGCTTGCCCACCAGCCGGGCAAACTCCTCGAGGCCGAGTACCTTGCGCAGGTCGTCGAGAACGGCGTCATCGAGATCGGGGAGGATCTCGGCCTCCATGTCCGGACCGAAGGCCTCGATCAGCACCCGGCGTTGTGCGCCGCCCATCTGTTCGAGAAGATCAGCCTTGTCGGCGGCATGCAGGGGCACCACGAGCGCCTCGAGACGCACGAGGTCCTCCGCGTCGACGGCGTCGATGATCGCCCGAAGGAGATCGGGGGTCAGCCCGTAGAGATCGGCGGTCGTCGATGTGTCTGTCATGGCACACGTCCCCCTGACTCATTCCGGGCGCACGTGCTGAAATGGTGCGGTCGAGAAGACTCGAACTTCCACGGGCTCTCGCCCACAGCGCCCTCAACGCTGCGCGTCTACCAATTCCGCCACGACCGCATTGACGGGCAGACCCGCACCTATAGCCAATCATCCCGTACGCCGCAAGCCGACGCGCCAGGGTGATTCCACGGACGTCGGGCATTCATGCGTTGTACCCGTGTCCGCAGTTCCCCTGACCTTCCCGCACCGGTGTCAATGGTCGATCGGAAGCCGGCGATCGAGCGGGCTGAGGTTCTCCCAGTCGATAGCATTCCATGTCGAGCTCAACAGTAACTGCCCAGGTCTGATTTTTACCGAGTCCTGACGGGAGGTGGATTGATGGCTGCGGTCTGATGGCGCCGAGGAGGGATGTCAGAAGCGCAGTTACCAGCCCTTTCTCAGACGATAGTCAGCAAGACCCAAACCAACCAAAATCAGCCATCACCGCACGGCCGAACGCTTACGGCAAGAGCGATCTTCTGCCCTCTTGCGTCAGACGATAGCGATGGGATGACGGTATCATCTCGATGAGGCCCCGCAGGCGCAGGCGCCGCAGGTCATAGGTGGCTTGACGTGAGCCATAGGTGTCGGTCGACAGGAGATCGGCAACGGCCTCTCTCATCTGGCGATTGTTGAAGCCCATGGGGAGGAAGACATGCAACAGGATGGCTGCGAGCACCGCCTGGATGCGTGGATCACCGAAGCGCAGGGCGGATACCCGACGTTCGTCGACGACGACAGGTTGATGCAGGGCATCGAAGGTGGCTGCTCCGATCGGACAGTCGTGACTGATGCGTTGGACGTCGAGAAGACGTCGGGTGGCGTGGAAGCCGACCTCCTTGAGGTCATCGAGGTTGATCAGTCTGCGCTTGATGCCGAAGTCGTACGTGTTGTTGATCACCTTCTGCGTTCGCAGGGCACGGCCCTCCTTGAAGGACTGCTTGATACGCGAATGCTTGTAGTCCACATGCAGCGACGGCTGCACGCCGTCGGTGATGACGCGGGTTCTGAACCGCGAGGTGGTCCGCCGTGTGGAAGGTTGTGGACGTGGGCGCCGTGTAGCGCTTCTTCGACGGGCTGTAGAACGCACCCACCGCCGCCAGCTGTTCCTGGGTGAGCAGGGCGGCGAACTGAGCGAATGCGCTCACGCCGCGGTAGCCGGCGAGCCGGGCTGCGACGGCGATCGCGAGAATGGTTCTCAGCGGATAGCGCTTGCCCCGGGGCTTGCGGCACTCGGGCACCTCGCCCAGGCAGGCGAACAGACTGCGCAGCCCGGACGCGGCCATCGGTCCGGCTTGGTCGTGCTGCTCCGCGTTCCAGCTCTCCGGGATCGCGTCCCGGCTCAGCGCCTCGGCGGCGGCGTCGGTCAGTTCGTACATGAAGATCTCCTTGGGCTGGCCGTGGTGACGGAAGCGTGCGGTGCCGCCGGGCTTGCGACCGAAGCCGCGCGTCAATCCCAGCGAGCGCCAGTTCGCCGCGCGATAGCAGGTTCCGGCGAAGCGCTTGATGTCGACGAACGTCTCCGCGAGGAACACTGGATATCCGTGCGCGGCCTCGATGTCGGCGGACAGCCGCCGAAGGCTCAGGCCGAGCACGCGGGACGCCAGGTTCGGCACCCCTCTCGGGCCAAGAATGACGAACCGGGAATTGTTCGCGATCAGATGCAGGCGGCGGAACTGCTGCTCCGCAGTCCAGCCGATCCAGCGGTCGCGTGCAGCAAGCTTGAACGAGCCCGGCTGCCAGCCGACCAGCGCCACCCAGGTCTCGCCGTGCAGGGCGACATGGCGCAGGCCCTTGCCGATGATGCCGTGAAACCGCAGGTAGTGATGCTCCTTGACCAGACGATCCCAGAGCCGGTGCTCACGTGCGCCACGGGTCGGGCGCACCGTCACCTCGCGAAGGTCGATAGGGGAATCCGGGGTCGCAAGCATCGTCATGCCGGCACACTGCCACAGCGAAAACGGGATGTCCACCCCAAAATCAGCCTGCGTGCGCCGAGCGTCGGGACGACAAGCAAAGCCCTGTGTTGGCGAGGTCCTTGGGAATCACGTGACGCTGCAGGACCATTCTGTTGTCGCGACCGGCGGTGGACAACTGCGTCAGAGTGACCGTTCTTGAAGTTGGTGGCACCTTCTCGAGGTCGGAACCGGCATATCGACAACGAAATCCGGTCCCGAATGGACCTCCAGATCTGCCTACAACGCCCCCCTTCGGACGAAACCGGACAAAAGAATAGCCCTGTCGATCAGCCCGAACCGCTCGCGCCGCTTGATCCTCTGGTAGAACATGCCGCGGCCGGGCCGTCGCGGATCGTATTCCGTCGCGCCGCGGACCACGTCCATGCGGGTGCATGGCCCGTGGTCGCCCAGGTATGCCAGGATCCGGTCTGTCGGCTTATCTACTCACCCCCCCCCCTTACTGATGACGAATTGTTTTTCCTGACGGGTTCGGATCCGGCATTTTCTCTTGCCGCCTTCACTTGCTCGCTGCCGATGACCGGATGTGCGTGTTCCGGCTGACAAGAAGCGGATCGATCTTCGGCTTCAGCTCCACGTTCCGGCCTTATGGGGAGGGGTCTGCAACGTGATCCGGCACCCCGCGCCGAGGTTGCGTGTCAACCGTTCTGTCCGGTGGAGCGGGTTCCGTTGGCTGCCTTTCCAATCCTCTGGAGATATGCGCTTGACATTGTAGGAAGGGCACTCTACATGATTGGCCATCGGGGCGGTTTGCGTCGGAGATATTGATGGCGGCATGGTACGGATCGAAGGTGACGACGGGTCTGAGCCAGGCGATCGTGCGTGCTTCCTGCAGCACCTTCTCGAAGGCCTTGCGGTCGGCGAGCGATCCAGGTGCGTGACGCACTTGGCGAGAGAAGGCGGGAGTAACATCCCTATACTCGCGTGGGTGGTTGAAAGGCCCGGGACCAGCCCGAAGTTCCAGGGCCGATCAGGCGCAACTGTCTGATACAAATGACATTATATGGATCTCAGAGGCGTCTGACTGGGTACACTACGGCTTTACGCCGAGGAGCTTGAGTGCTCTTCTCTGGAGCGGCGTGGGCCGCGTGGTGACCTGGAAGGGCCCGGCGCCCGCAAGGTGGAGCGCCACGGTGTGTGCGCTTCTTGACCTTTCCGGCTTCGCGCCGGGGGCTCGTGGAGCATGATGGCGCATGGAGGGGATCAGTTGTTGAGGGCTTCGATATACATGGCTACCTTGCATAGGCGCACCACGGACATATGTCAAACACAAGATGCATTTGTACATGGGTACACTGTGAAACCTGATGGATCCGACAAATAGCGCAAAATCAGCGAGTTGTTGTGAAGATCAGCAGGAAATCGTCCGGAACTTCGGCTTAACGCACAGCAGGAACGTCACCGACAGGGATCGATGGTCATGTCGATGGAATGCAAGTGTATCGACATGTACGACCGTGGCAAGGGTGTGCTAAGCGGACCTGCTAGACGTTCGCCCGAGTGTTTCCGGCTTACCTGCCAAGGTCATGTCGGTGGACGGATGACGTGTCGGGAGATGGCATCAGGTCCGCACGGCAAGGCCAGAGCATGGACCGGTGATCAGGAGCGGGCTGGTTCCGGGAGGTGTTCGTGATGTGCTAGGCTGGGGCCCATGAGTGTTGTTCGCTGGAAGGTGAGCGACCGGCCGGTGGGCTATCCGGATGCGGTGCGCTCCATGGAGGAGACGGTTGCCGACATTCGCGTCGGCGAAGCGCCGGAAACGGTGTGGCTGCTCGAACACCCGAGCCTCTTCACGGCGGGAACGAGTGCGCGGGATGACGAACTCATCGATGCAGGAGACATTCCGGTCTACCGCACCGGGCGTGGCGGCCGCTACACCTGGCATGGACCGGGACAGCAGATTGCCTACGTCATGCTCGATCTCGCCCGCCGGGGACATGATCTGCATGCCTTTGTCGCTTGCCTTGAAACCTGGGTCATCCGGACACTGGAGTGCCTTGGTGTGACGAGTCAATGCCGCCGGGACCGCGTCGGGGTCTGGGTGGTCGAGCCGTGCGGCCGCGAGGACAAGATCGCGGCCATCGGCATACGCGTGCGCCGCTGGGTGACGTATCACGGAATCAGCATCAACCGCGCACCGGATCTCGCGCCCTACAAACGCATCGTGCCTTGCGGCATCAGGTCTCACGGCGTGACATCCCTGGCGGCGCTCGGTATCGATGCCGATGCCGATGCGCTGCGCACGGCCATGGAAGAGACCTTCGGGGACGTGTTTCACAGCGTGGAGCGTTGAGCGAAACCGCACGCCACCTCTTCCGCGAACGGCTCCCACGTGACCGTCTCGACAACGGCCAGCGGCGGGCCCTGTTCCAGGAGGCCCAGCATGGTCCGGATGTCCTCCCGGCTGCCGGCAAGGACCGCCTCCACTGAACCGTCACGACGGTTGCGAACCCAACCGTCAAGACCGAGATCGCGCGCTTCCTCGCGTGTCCATGCCCGGTACCACACGCCCTGTACGCGGCCGGTGACCGTCACGTGCACCCGCCTTTCGTGACCGGAACCGGTGGTCATGGGGAGGAACGAGCGGCGTACTCGAGGAGTATGGAATCAACGGAGACCGAGTCGCCGACAGCGACATGCACCTTCGCGATCGTACCGGAACGCTCCGCCCTCAGCACGTTCTCCATCTTCATGGCGTCGATGACGACGAGCACCTGACCCGTCTCGATATCGTCGCCGTCGCCGACCGCCAGATCGACGATGCGCCCGGGCATCGGCGAGGTGACAAGGCGGGAGAAATCGGCTGCGGGTCTCGCCGGCATCCGCGACAACAGCATCGCCGCTCCGCCCGACAGCACCGTCATCCGCTCGCTGACTCCGGCGTGGGAAAGGTCCCATGAGGCCCCCTTGCGTTGTACCTGGACAACGGCCGGGCGGCCATCCACCTCACCCTGAAACAGCGTCTGACCCGGGCTCCAGGAGCTTGTCACCGTGATGTCGCGCTCGCCGTCCTTCCAGACGATGCCGTCCCCGGTCAATCGGGCCGACACCGCGAACTGCTCGCCGAAAAACTGCACGACCCAGTCACGGGGCATCGGCTCCGGTTCGCGCACCGTGCCCGTGATCCGGCGGTCGCGTTCGAGGACCCTGAGGTGGGCGAGAAGGCCCACACCGGTCAGCACCGTCCTCTCGCGCTCCGTCACGGGCGCGCCGGAAAAGCCGTCAGGCCAGGTGTCATCGATGAAGGCGGTCGTCGTGTTCCCTGCGGCAAACTCGGGATCACGCATGATCGCTGCCAGGAAGTCGATGTTGTGCTGCACACCCCTGATCTCGAAGGAATCGAGTGCGTGACGCATCGCGGCCATGGCGGCCCGCCGGTCCTCGCCATGCACCACCAGCTTGGCGATCATGGGGTCGTAGAACATCGTCACCTCGGACCCCTCCTCCACGCCACTGTCGATCCTCAACGACCGGGTGGTGTGCGGAGGCCGGTAGGTGTGCAGGCGGCCGATCGAGGGGAGAAAGCCGCGGCGTGAATCCTCGGCATAGATTCGCGCCTCGATGGACCAGCCGTCGATGCCGACATCGTCGGCGGTGAAGGCGAGGGGCTCGCCGGCAGCGATGCGGATCATCTGTTCGACGATATCGACGCCGGTGATGAATTCCGTCACCGGATGCTCGACCTGGAGACGGGTGTTCATCTCCATGAAGTAGAAGTTCCTGTCAGGGTCGACGACGAACTCGACCGTGCCCGCAGAGCGGTAGTTGACGGCGCGCGCCAGGGCGCACGCCTCCCCGGCCATCGCCCGGCGCGTCTCCTCGTCGATGAGCGGGCTCGGCGCTTCCTCGATCACCTTCTGATGACGCCTCTGGATCGAGCACTCCCGCTCGTTGAGGGCCACCACGGAGCCGTGGTCGTCGGCCAGAAGCTGGATTTCGACATGGCGCGGGCGTGTGATGAACTTCTCGAGAAAAACCCGGGAGTCGCCGAACGCAGTGGCGGCTTCCGATTGCGAGGACCGGAAACCCTCGATCAGTTCATCGTCATCGCCAACCACCCGCATTCCCTTGCCGCCGCCACCGGCTGCCGGCTTGATCATGATCGGATATCCGATGTCGCGGGCAGCCGCGATGGCCTCGTCGGCATCACGCGTCTCGGAAGCGCTGCCGGGAACCACGCTGACCCCGGCGGTTTCGGCGATCCTCCTGGATTCGATCTTGTCGCCCATGGCGGCAACGGCGCGGGCAGGCGGGCCGATGAAGACGGCACCCGCGGCCTCGACCGCCTCGACGAAACGGGCGTTCTCGGCCAGAAAACCGAAACCCGGATGGACGGCTTCGGCGCCGGATCTCACAAGGGCATCGACGATCCTGTCGATGACAAGGTAGCTCTCGCCAGGCGGCGGTGGCCCGATTGGAAAGGACTCATCGGCCATCCGCACATGGAGCGCATCCTCGTCGGCCTCGGAATGAACCGCGACCGCGGCGATATCCAGCGCCCGGCACGTCGTGATGATCCGGCAGGCGATCTCCCCCCGGTTGGCTATGAGAATTCGCTTGAACACATCCACGCACCACGTCGATTACAGAGGAATGTTGTCGTGCTTCTTCCACGGGTTGCGCAGCTCCTTGCCGCGCAGCATGCGAAGCCCGTTGCACAGTCGCCGGCGCGTATTGCGCGGCATGATGACGTCGTCGACGAATCCCCTCGACGCGGCGACGAAGGGACTGGCAAAGCGCTCCTGGTATTCTGCCGTGCGAGCCTCCATGCGCTCCGGATCGTCGAGATCGGAACGGAATATGATCTCGACCGCCCCCTTTGACCCCATGACCGCCACCTCCGCCGTCGGCCATGCGTAGTTGATGTCGCCACGCAGGTGCTTCGAGGCCATGACGACATAGGCGCCGCCATAGGCCTTGCGCGTGATGCAGGTGAGTTTCGGCACCGTTGCCTCGGCAAAGGCATAGAGGAGTTTGGAGCCGTGCTTGATGATCCCGCCGTGTTCCTGATCGGTTCCAGGCAGGAATCCCGGAACGTCGACGAAGGTGATGATCGGAATGTTGAAGCAGTCACAGAAGCGAACGAATCGCGCCGCCTTGCGCGCTGCCTCGATATCGAGGCAACCGGCCAGCACCATGGGCTGATTGGCGACAAGGCCCACCGTCGAGCCTTCCATGCGGGCGAACCCGACAACGATGTTGGCCGCGTGGGCCGGCTGGATCTCGAAGAAGTCCTGCTCGTCCACCACCCTCGCGATGAGTTCCTTGATGTCGTAGGGCTTGTGCGGATTGGAGGGCACCAGGGTGTCCAGGGAAGGTTCGACCCGGTCGAAGGGATCGGAGGTCTCGAGAACCGGGGGGGGCTGGCGATTCGAGGCCGGCAGGAAATTCACCAGGCGCCGTGCCTGCGCCAGGGCCTCGACATCGTTGTCCCACGCGAGGTCCGCCACGCCGGACCGCGTGGTGTGGGTCACGGCGCCGCCAAGATCCTCATGACTGACAATCTCGTGGGTCACCGTTTTCACCACATCGGGACCGGTCACGAACATGTAGGAGGTATCCTTCACCATGAAGATGAAGTCGGTCATCGCCGGGGAATAGACTGCCCCGCCGGCGCAGGGTCCCATGATCAGCGACACCTGTGGCACGACCCCTGAGGCAAGGACATTGCGCTGGAACACCTCGGCATAGCCGGCAAGGGAATCCACGCCCTCCTGGATACGCGCACCGCCACTGTCGTTGAGTCCGATCACCGGCGCCCCCACCTGGATGGCGCGGTCCATGATCTTGCAGATCTTGGTGGCGTGGGATTCCGAGAGCGAGCCTCCGAACACGGTGAAGTCCTGGCTGAAGACGAAAGCCAGGCGACCGTTGATGGTTCCCCAACCGGTCACGACCCCGTCACCCGGCACCTTGTGGTCGGCCATGCCGAACTCCGCCGAGCGATGTTCGACAAACATGTCCCATTCCTCGAAGGAGCCTTCGTCCAGGAGCAGTTCGATGCGTTCGCGCGCGCTCAGTTTCCCCTTGGCGTGCTGGCGGGCAATGCGTCCTTCCCCCCCCCCTTCCCGGGCGCGGGCGCGACGCTCCGTCAGTTCACCGATCACATCCTGCATCATCCATCATCCGCCTGATTGAGGTCACTGACCAGCATACCAAGGTTCATGCCTTGTGACGAAGCAGACGAAGAAGGCTGTCAGCTTCGTGAATGGCCGTCTGCCTGGCATTCAGCCCGCGCCGTGCTGCGGCGTCATCGCCCCACACCTCGAGGGACCACAGATCGTCGAGGGCGCCGGCCCGAAAGGCCTCCCCGGCACCCAGGCGTCCGGCAAGGAGTGCCAGGGCAATGACCAGTGAACCGGTGGCGCTGGCGATGCTGTGGACCGCAACGAGGTGGAAACTGTCAAGGCCCTCGACGACTGAGCGAAGGGCGTTGATCGCTTCCGGGGACTGTTCAAGCGGCATGACCCCGGTGGTGACGGCCAGTGCCGCACCGTGCTCTGCCGCGATCCAGTCGACAAGGGGCTGCCAGCACACCGCCTGGCGCCTGATCAGCTCCACCGGATGATCAGCGCGATAACACACGAGATCGCTCATCCCCCAGGCCACGAGACCGGCCATGACGCGTGCGGGATCGGGCGCAACCCGGTCAATGGCCGTGGCGGCGAGGCGCATCAGTGGCATGGCGGCGGGGTCGATGCACTGTCCCTGGCCTGCCCACTCTCCGGCAATGGCGTCGCCAAGGGGCTTCGATGGAACGCGAAGGAGCTGCCGTGCCGGTGTCGTCACCGGCCGACCGTCGAGCTCGACACGGTAGTCTCCTTCACTCCCGACGACACCGGAGGCCGCGTATCGGCGTTTCACGGTCCGTCCCCGTCCACGTCGAGTCCCAACATCTCCCAGCTCTCCCGCAAATCCCGCGGCAGGGCGCAGACGAGGTTCAGCGTGCCGCCCTCGGGGTGCGGCAGGTGAAGCGACTGCGCGTGGAGGTGAAGGCGTCGGGCGGGCGTGATCCGTCCTCGCCTGCGGCTGCCGTACTTGCCATCCCCGATGATCGGATGGCCGATGGCGGCGCAGTGCACCCTGAGCTGGTGGGTGCGCCCGGTCAGCGGCCGCAACTCAAGCCATGCGGCGACACGGCCAGCGCTTGCAACGATGCGCGCGAACGTCACGGCGCGCCGCCCACCTTCTTCGGCGACCTCGACACGCTCGCGCCCCGGCCTGCCCCGCTTGACAAGCCGCATGACAAGGCGACCGTCCCGCGGCAGGTCCGGAACTCCGGCGACGAGTGCCCAGTACGTCTTTTCGACCTTGCCGTCCCTGAAGCAGGCTTGCAGGGCGCGCGCCGCCGGAGCATGGCGAGCCAGAAGCAGGATGCCGCTGGTCTGCCTGTCGAGGCGATGAACCAGGCGCGGCCTCTCCTCCGCACCAAAGCGCAACCCGTCCAGCAGGGCGTCGAGATGGCGGGACAGTCCGCTACCGCCCTGCACGGCAAGACCTGCCGGCTTGTCGATGGCCATGATCCAGTCGTCCATGTGCATGACCCGCGCGGCAATGTCCTCGAGGTCACGGCAATCGGACGACGGGCCGACCGGTTCCGCTGCCGCAGGCGCCGCAGGAAGAGGAGGCAGCCGAACCGTCTGGCCGGCCTGCAGCCTCGTTCCCGTGCCGCACCTCCCGCCATCGAGGCGAATCTGGCCCGTACGCAGGAGTTTCGAGAGATGTCCGTGGGTCACATGGGGAAAGCGCTGGCGGAACCAGCGATCAAGACGCATGCCGACATCGGCGGCGGCGACGGTGACGTGGGTGACCGCTCTCATGCGAGAACGACGCGCATGAGGCGAAGCCCTGCCAGCAGCGCCAGGACCGAGACCACCACCGAGGCAACGACGTAGAGGGTCGCAAGGGAGTTGTGCCCGCGCTCGAACGCGCTCACCACATCGAGAGAAAAGGCCGAGAACGTTGTGAAAGCCCCGAGAAAGCCGGTGGCGAGAAAGAGTCTCATGTCTCCGGGCGGCGTCCAGGCGGCTGACAGCAATCCGACCAGGATCCCGAGAAGGAAGGAGCCCGCGACATTGACGACGAGAGTACCCCAGGGGAAGCCGCTTCCCAGAAACGCCGTTGCACCGGTCGTCACGAGAAAGCGGCCCACCGCGCCCAGCGCGCCGCCGGCAGCAACGAAGAGACAGGCCTTGATCACCTGTCCTCTCCGGCCTGCTGGCGCAGCCGTTCCCAATAGGCCAGGCGCTTGGCGATTTCGCGCTCGAATCCCCGTTCCACCGGCCTGTAGAACTGCTGCCTCCCCATGCCTTCCGGGAAATAGTCCTGTCCGGAAAAGGCCGCCGGAGCATCGTGGTCGTAACGGTATCCCTCGCCGTAACCGAGATCCTTCATGAGCCGCGTCGGAGCATTGAGGATGATCTTGGGCGGCATCGGGCTTCCTTCGACCCTGGCACTCTTCGTGGCGGCGGAAAAGGCGCGGTAGGCGGCGTTGGACTTCGGAGCGGTGGCGCAGTAGAGGACCGCCTGGGCAATGGCCAGTTCCCCTTCCGGCGATCCGAGGAAGGCAAAGGCATCCCGGGCGGCCACCGCCTGGGTGAGTGCCGCGGGGTCAGCAAGACCGATGTCCTCGACCGCCATGCGGATGACACGGCGGATAACGAAGAGCGGATCCTCGCCCGCCTGGAGGATGCGTGCGAGCCAGTAGAGCGAGGCATCCGGATCCGATCCCCGGACCGACTTGTGAAGGGCGCTGACAAGGTTGTAGTGACCCTCCTCGGCCTTGTCGTAGACTGGCACCCGGCGCTGCACCACATCCGCCAGGCCCTGCCGGTCCAGCGGCGACGGCACATCGAGAGAGAGCAGTTCTTCGGCGATGTTGAGCAGGAAGCGGCCGTCACCATCGGCCATGGCCGCAAGGGCCAGGCGGGCATCGTCGTCCAGCGGCAGGGTCCGTTGCCGGAGTTTCTCGGCCCGGCACAGAAGTTGACCCAGCGCGTCCAGGGCCAGCCGCTCCAGGACCAGCACCTGGCACCGCGACACCAGGGCCTGGTTGACTTCGAAGGAGGGGTTTTCGGTGGTGGCGCCCACAAGAACGACAGTGCCGTCCTCGACGAAGGGCAGCATGGCATCCTGCTGAGCCTTGTTGAAGCGATGGATCTCATCGACAAAGAGCAGTGTGCCAAGGCCCGTGGCGCGCCGCGAGCGGGCCCGTTCGAAGACCTTCCTCAGGTCCGCCACTCCGGAGAACACGGCCGACACGGGATCGAAGGCGAGATCGACCCGTTCGGCGATGAGCCGGGCAATGGTGGTCTTGCCGGTTCCTGGCGGCCCCCAGAGGATCATCGAGGCAAGGCGTCCCTGGGCCACCATGCGCCCCAGCGGACCATCCTGCTTCAGCAGATGGTCCTGCCCCACGACATCCTCCAGCACCGCCGGACGCATGCGATCGGCCAGCGGCCGCGGTACACCGTCTTCAAAGAGACCCTTCAAGCACCCGTTCCTTCCCCAGCTGGAGGGATGCCATGGTGCACCGCCCGTGGTCGAGGCGGCAACTGCCGGTGGCGCCTGGCGAAGGGATCGGTCATCATGGCGCCATGCCTTCGACAACCGATGCCACGATGAAGGAAGCTTGAAAGATGTCCATCCGGCTCGCCTCGACCGTGTGGGTCCAGGCCTTCCTGCGCCGCTGCGATCTTGCCGCCGTGCCCGTCTACGTGCTGCGGCGCGGCGATGCGCAAGCCGGGGAGATATGGCTGAAACTGGTGAAAGGCGCCGATGAGGTCAACATCCTGCAGGTGTCGCGGGAAGATCACACGTCCACCGTGCACAGGGTCCTCGACGAGGCGGAGGCGGACCGCCATCTGGCCCGCCAGGAGACCTACGATCCCGATCTCTGGGTCATCGAGATCGACGACCGGGCGGGACGGAGCGACACGTTGTTCCACGCCTGAGCCCGTGGTGGCAGGGGCCGCGGCGCCCCGAATGGGCCGGTTCAGCCTTCAGTCTTCACTCTGCGGCAGCGAGCCCGAGTCCTGGCCCTTGGCGTCCTCGTCACGGTCGACGAGCTCGACGACCGCCATGGGCGCGCTGTCGCCGTAACGAAAGCCCGCCTTGAGCACCCTGGTGTAGCCGCCAGCGCGATCCTCGTAACGCGGTGCCAGGGTCTCGAACAGCTTCACCAGCATCGCGTCGTCACGCAGCCTCGCATGGGCAAGGCGCCGGGAGTGAAGCGTACCGCGCTTGCCCAGTGTCACGAGCTTCTCGACATAGGGAGACACTTCCTTCGCCTTGGCAAGGGTGGTGATGATCTGCTCGTGCTTGATCAGCGCTGCTGCCATGTTGCGCAGCATGGCGGTACGGTGTGCGCTCGTTCGATTGAGCTTGCGCCCCGAATGCCGGTGTCGCATGACCCTCTCCTGTCCTCGTCAGTTGAAGGGATTCTCGTAGCGCCGCGCCAGCTCCTCGATGTTCTCCGGCGGCCAATCCGGCAGATTCATGTCGAGTCCGAGCTGCATCTGCGCCAGCACTTCCTTGATCTCGTTGAGTGACTTGCGGCCGAAGTTCGGGGTCCGCATCATTTCCGACTCGGACTTCTGAACGAGGTCGCCGATGTAGACGATGTTGTCTCCCTTGAGACAGTTGGCCGAGCGCACCGAGAGTTCGAGTTCATCGATCTTGCGTAGCAGATGCCTGTTGAACTCCGGCTCCCGCACATCGTCGTGATGAACAAGTTCCTGCGGCTCTTCGAAGTTGACGAAAGGCTGCAGCTGTTCCTGGAGGATGCGCGCCGCCAGAGCCACGGCGTCCTCGGGACTGACCGCACCGTTGGTTTCCACGGACATGGCCAGCCTGTCGTAGTCCGTCACCTGACCGACGCGACTGTTCTCCACCTTGAAGGCAACCTTGCGCACCGGACTGTAGATGGCGTCGATGGGGATCAGCCCGATCTGCGCCTCCTCGTCGCGGTGGCGCGAAGCGGGAACGTAGCCGTTGCCGGTTGCCACGTGGAGTTCCATGTCCAGGCTGGTCCCGGCATCGAGGGTGCAGATGACATGATCGGGATCCAGCACCTCGAAATCCGCCCCACCGTCAATGCGGCCGGCCAACACCGCGCCAGGCTCGCTGGCGCTGAGGAAGACGCGTCGTGGCTGATCCGGCGCATGGTCGCTGTGCATCTTGATGGCCAGCGCCTTGATGTTGAGAATGATGTCGGTGAGGTCCTCGTGCACGCCGCGAATCGAAGAGAACTCGTGAACGACATCGTTCACGCGCACGCCGACCACGGCAGCGCCACGCAGCGACGACAGCAGAATCCGTCTCAGGGCATTGCCCAGGGTCGTACCGAAACCCCTCTCAAGGGGTTCGACAACGATGTCCGCCTCGCGCGAAGCGTCCATTCCGGGAATGATCTGCAGCTTCCTGGGCTTGATCAGAGCCGTCCAGTTCTTGTCCATTGTGCTCCATTGCCTCATTGGTGGCGTTGCCGCGCCGCGGCGTCCGTCAAGGTCACAGATGTCAGGGAAGAGGTCAGACCCGGCGACGCTTGCGCGGTCGGCACCCGTTATGCGGGATTGGGGTCACGTCCTGGATGGCCGTGATCTGAAAGCCGATGGCCGACAGGGCACGCAGGGCAGATTCGCGCCCCGAACCCGGGCCCTTGACATGGACTTCCAGAGTCTGGACGCCGTGCTCCTGCGCCTTGCGGCCAGCGTCTTCGGCAGCCATCTGCGCCGCATAGGGCGTTGACTTGCGCGATCCCTTGAAGCCCATGGATCCCGCTGACGACCAGGAGATGGCATTGCCCTGGGCATCGGTAATGGTGATCATGGTGTTGTTGAAGGATGCGGTCACATGGGCGAGGCCCGATGTGATGTTCTTCCTCTCCCGCCGCCTGACGCGGGTCGTTTCACGTGCCATTGTCGAGAATCTACTTCTTCTTGCCGGCAACCGGCCGCGCCTTGCCCTTGCGGGTTCGCGCATTGTTGTGGGTGTTCTGACCGCGGACCGGCAGTCCCTTGCGGTGGCGGATACCGCGGTTGCATCCGAGATCCATCAGCCGCTTGATGCTCATGGCCACGTCACGGCGCAGGTCGCCTTCAACCGTATAGTCACGGTCGATCAGCTCACGGACCTGGACGACCTCCGCGTCCGTGAGTTCATTGACGCGCCTGGCGTCGGGTATCTGCGCCGCACGGCAGATCTGGCGCGCACTCGTGCGGCCGATTCCGTGAATGTACGTCAGCGCCACTTCCACCCGCTTGGACGTCGGGATGTTCACTCCTGCAATGCGCGCCAAAGCCGTCTCTCCCTGGCCAGTAACTGAAGGGGATATGGATGAATTCGATTGCCGGACAAGGGCATCATTGTAAGGGGTGCCCGCCGTCTCTGTCAATCGTCGACGACGCCGGAAGCGCCGCCAGTATCTGCTCCGTCACCTCGTCGATGGCCGTCATGCCGTCAACCGTGACGAGGATGCCACGGGAGGCGTAGTACGGCAGGAGGGGCGCGGTCTGACGATGGTAGACGGCCAGCCTCGAACGCACCGTTTCCTCGTTGTCATCGGCGCGCCGGTCGAATTCCCGGGAACCGCAGACATCGCACACGCCGCTCTTGGCCGGCTTCTTGAAGATGTCGTGGTACCCGGCGCCGCAGGCACGGCAGGTGAAACGTCCGGTGATGCGGCTGACGAGGATGTCGTCATCGACACTGATCTCGATGACGCGATCGAGAGCACTCGAACGCGACGACAGCATGGCGTCGAGGGCCTCGGCCTGGGCCGCAGACCGGGGAAATCCGTCCAGGATGAAGCCGTTCCGGCAGTCCTCCCGGTCGATACGTCCCGCAATCATGGCAATGATGAGGTCGTCGCCGACAAGATCACCCCTTTCCATGATTCGAGCCGCGGACCGGCCGAGTCCGCTGCCGCCGGCTACCTCCTTGCGCAACATGTCCCCCGTGGCAAGCTGGGGGATGTCGTAGCGTGCCATCAGGCGGTGCGCCTGGGTCCCCTTGCCGGCCCCCGGAGGTCCGAGCAGCAGCAACTTCATCGCCGCCTTCCCTTGAGCCGGGCCTTGCGGATAAGTCCCTCGTACTGGTGGGCGAGCAGGTGGGACTGGATCTGGGAGACCGTGTCCATGGTCACGGTGACGCAGATCAGCAGCGATGTTCCGCCCAGGAAGACAGGGATGGCAAGGCTGCCGATCAGGTACTCGGGAAGCAGGCAGACGAGGGCCAGGTAGAGCGCCCCCACGGTGGTCAGTCTCGTGAGCACGAAATCAAGGTACTCGGTGGTGTTCTTGCCCGGCCTGATGCCCGGAATGAAACCGCCGTTCTTTCTCAGGTTGTCCGCGGTATCAGCCGGATTGAAGACCACTGCCGTGTAGAAATAGCAGAAGAAGACGATCGCCGAGCCGAAGATCAGCAGGTAGAGGGGCTCACCGCGGCCCAGCAGCCTGGTGATTTCCGTCAGCCAGCTCGAACCGCTCCCCACCGCCGAGAAGCTGGCGAAGGTCGCGGGCATCAGAAGGATGGAACTGGCAAAGATGGGGGGAATGACACCCGCGGTGTTGAGTTTGAGGGGGAGGTAGGAACTCTCCCCACCGAACATGCGGTTGCCGACCTGGCGCTTGGGGTACTGCACGATGATGCGTCTCTGAGCGCGCTCCATCCACACGATCCAGTAGATGATCAGGGCCGCGCCGACAAGGATCGCCATGATGGTGAACGCTGAAAGGGAGCCGACCCGGCCCAGTTCCAGCAACTGGGCGATGGCGCCCGGGAAGCTGGCGACGATACCGGCGAATATGATGAGGGAGACACCGTTGCCGACACCCCTCTGAGTCACCTGCTCGCCAAGCCACAGCAGGAACATGGTACCGCCCAGCAGGGTCACGACCGTGGTGAAGCGGAAGAAGGGACCGGGTTCCATCACCGCCGAACCCTGGCTCCCCGCCATCGCCTCGAGACCAACGGCGATGCCGTAGCCCTGGACGATGCACAGGGCCACCGTCAGGTAGCGGGTGTACTGGTTCATCGTCTTGCGCCCCGTCTCGCCTTCTTTCTTGAGCTGGTCGAGACGCGGCGAGACCGCCGTCATCAACTGCATGATGATCGCGGCAGAGATGTACGGCATGACGTTGAGCGCGAAGATCGTCATGCGCTCCAGGGCGCCGCCGGCAAACATGTTGAACATCGACAGGATGCCGCCGGCCTGCTGCTGGAAGATGTCGCCCAGGATCGAGGGATCGACCCCGGGAATGGGGATGTAGGTGCCCAGACGATAGACCACCAGCGCGCCCAGGGTGAACCAGAGGCGTTTCCTGAGCTCCGTCGCCTTGCCGAGTGCTCCGAGATTGAGCTGGCCGGCGAACTGGTCCTGACGGGTTGCCATGTCCCTGGCCGTCAGCCGGCGGTCACGTTGACGGTGCCGCCCCGTTCCTCGATCTGCCGACGTGCCGATTTCGTGACCCGGGCAACCGTGATCTCGATGCGTGCCGCAAGATCACCAGAACCCAGGAGACTGACGCCGTCGCGAAGCCGCCTGATGACCCCGGCCTCGCGCAGGGTTTCCCCGGTGATGGCCTGGCTGGCGTCGAGCCTGCCCGAATCGATGGCCCGCTGCAGACGCTCCAGCGTCACCTCGGCATAGCGCCTGCGCGACGGGTTCGTGAACCCGCGCATGGGAAGGCGCCTGTAGATCGGCATCTGGCCGCCCTCGAAGGTGGCCAGAGCGACACCGGACCGCGACTTCTGGCCCTTGTGGCCACGCCCGCCTGTCTTGCCCAGACCACTGCCGATGCCACGCCCGCGACGCCTGCGCGCATGGGTGGCGCCGTGATTGTCACGGATCTCGTTGAGTTTCATGAGCCGGAGTCCCCGCCGATCTCTTCCCAGTCCACAAGGTGATGCACTTTTCTCAGCATGCCGCGCACAGCCGGCGTGTCCTCGAGGATGCGCGTTCTCGACATGCGCCCCAGGCCCAGGCCGACGAGTGTCCGGCGCTGGTCCGACGGGCGGCCGATGGGGCTGCCCGTCTGCGTGACCCTGATGCGTCCGGTTCCTGCCTTGTTCATCAGGCCCTCGACTCCTGGATCGGGCGATTCGGCTTGTTGCGCTTGGCGGCCACCTGGCGAGGTGACATCGTCCGCGCCAGCGCATCGAAGGTCGCCTTGACCATGTTGTGGGGATTGGCGCTGCCGGTCGACTTGCAGACGACGTCCTGGGCGCCGAGCGCCTCGAAGACGGCCCGCATCGGTCCACCGGCGATGACGCCGGTACCGGGCGGTGCGGAACGCAGGACCACGCGTCCGGCGCCATAGCGTCCGGTCACGTCATGATGCAGGGTGCGTCCTTCCCGCAACGGCACCCGGACCATGTTGCGGCGTGCCTGTTCGGTCGCCTTGCGGATGGCCTCAGGCACTTCACGCGCCTTGCCGGCGCCATGACCGGCGCGGCCCTTCTGGTCGCCGACAACCACGAGTGCGGCAAACCCGAAGCGCCGGCCGCCCTTGACGACCTTGGCGACACGGTTGATGCTGACGAGTTTCTCGAGAAACTCGCTTCCCTCGCGGTTGTCACCGCTGCCGCGGCGCCCGCCGCCCCGTTCACGACCCGATGATGCCATTGCCCTGTTCCTTCCAAGAACGCGTTCTAGAGTTTGAGACCGCCTTCACGGGCGGCATCGGCGAGCGCCTTGACGCGGCCATGATAGCGATAGCCTCCCCTGTCAAAGACCACCTCGGTGACACCGGCGGCGATGGCGCGTTCGGCGATGAGCCTGCCGATACGCGACGCCGCCTCGATGGTGGCGCCGTTCGCGACCTCGCTCCTGATCCCGCTGTCGATGCTGGACGCCGAAGCCAGGGTGGTCCCGGCGCCGTCCTCGATGACCTGCGCATAGATGTTCCGTGACGAGCGGAAGACAGAGAGCCGCGGCCGACCGGCAGCCCGTGCCTTCAGCTTGAGACGTGCACGCGCCCGGCGGCGCGCCTGGAATTCCCTTGACGTCTTCATGGCCGCCCCTATTTCTTCTTGCCTTCCTTGCGCAACACGACCTCGCCGCTGTAGCGAATTCCCTTGCCCTTGTAAGGCTCCGGTGGCCGCAGACGCCTGATCTCGGAGGCGAACTGACCGACGCGTTGCTTGTCGATGCCGCTGATGACGATCTGCTGCTGGTTCGGACACTCGACGTCGAGGCCATCGGGAACCGGAACCTCGATGTCGTGGCTGTAACCGACCTGGAGTCGCAGCGTCCCTCCCTGGCTCTGTGCCCGGTAGCCAACACCCTGGAGTTCGAGGGTGCGGCGGAAGCCCGAGGTGACCCCGGTCACCATGGACTGGATGTTGGAGCGCGTGGTGCCCCACAGGGCCGTTGCCTGTCGCGATGACGAATTCGGTGTCACCGCCAGCATGCCCCCCTCCAGAGTCACGGACACCTCGGGGAGGAAGGGCTGGGTGAGCGCTCCCCTTGCTCCGGAGACCTCGATCGAGGACTCGCCAACGGTGACGGCCACTCCCTCGGGCACGGCGATCGCGTTCTTTCCGATGCGGGACATGGTTTCCTTCTCCTCCCCGGCGTCAGAAGATGCGGCAGAGCACTTCGCCGCCCACATTGGCGGCCCGCGCCTCGTCGTCGGTCATCACGCCCCTGGGTGTCGACATGATGGTGATGCCCAGACCGCCATAGACGCTGGGCATGCCCCTCACACCTGTGTAGATCCTGCGTCCGGGCGTGGAAACCCTGCCAATCTCGCGGATTACCGGTTCGCCTTCGTAGTACTTGAGCTCGATCACGAGTTCGGGACGCGACGGCATCTCGCTGGTGCGGCGCCAGTCGCGTATGTAACCCTCGCGCTTGAGGACGCCGAGCACGTTTTCCTTGAGCTTCGACGCCGGGCAATTGATGCGCGTCTTTCCGCGCATATGCCCGTTCCGGATGCGGGCCAGCATATCGCCCAGAGGATCGGTCATCGTCATGACACTTGTCTCACCTCGCTCACCAGCTTGACTTGACCATGCCGGGAATCAGGCCATCGGAGGCCAGTTCGCGCAGCATCACCCGGGACATGTCGAACCGGCGGTGGTAGCCGCGCGACCTGCCGGTCACGGCGCACCGGTTGCGTACCCTGACCTTCGACGAATTGCGCGGCAGCTTGGCGAGCTTGAGCCTCGCCTGGAATCGCTCCTCCACGGGAAGGTCCTGCGACTTCGCCTCGGCGAGGAGTGCAGCCCGCCGACCGGCGAAGCGGGCGACGAGCTTCTTTCGCCGCTTGTTTCTCTCGATGGCGCTCTTCTTTGCCATGATCGTCCTCTCTCCGGGAATGTCCTCGACAGACTGTTCACGTTCTGGTGAATGGCATGCGGAAACCGTCAAGCAAGTGCCAGGCCTCATCGTTGGTCCTGGCTGTGGTGCAGATGACAATGTCGAGCCCGCGAATGCGGCTGACCCGGTCATAGTCGATCTCCGGAAACACGATCTGCTCCTTCAGGCCCATGGCGAAGTTGCCCCTGCCATCGAAACTCTTCGAACTGACGCCGCGAAAGTCGCGAACCCTGGGCAGGGCGATGGTGACGAGACGGTCGAGGAACTCGAACATGCGGCGTCCACGCAGCGTGACCCGCGCCCCGACAGGCATGCCTTCCCTCAGCTTGAAGTTCGATACCGAACGCGAGGCCCTTGTGACGACCGCCTTCTGCCCGGCAATCAACGTCAGTTCCCCGGCGGCGGCCTCCGCCTGCCGCGAGTCCTGCACGGCATCGCCCACTCCCATGTTGAGGACGATCTTGTCAAGCCGGGGAACGGCGTGGATGTTCGCGTAACCGAACGTCTCCATCAGCGCCGGACGGATGGTGTCGTTGTACATCGCCTTGAGACGCGGCACGGTCATGGCACTCTTCTCCGTCATCCGTCAATCACCTCGCCGGAACGTTTGGCCACGCGAACCTTGCGGCCATCGTCCAGGGTGCGGAATCCGACACGAGTCGGCCGGCCGTCGACGGGGTCGGCCACCGCCAGGTTGGAAAGATCGATCGCGAGTTCCTTGGTGATGATGCCGCCCGGGTCCTGCGCCGTCGGTCTGGTGTGGCGCCGCGCCAGATTGACGCCGGACACGATGGCCCGGCCCTCGCGTGACAGGACCTTGAGGACATCGCCCTGCCGACCCCGGTCGCGGCCGGTGAGCACGATCACGCGATCTCCGTGCTTGATCCTTGCAGCCATCAGAGCACCTCGGGTGCCAGAGAGATGATCTTCATGAAATTGCGGGAACGCAGTTCGCGCGTGACCGGGCCGAAGATGCGGGTGCCCACCGGTTCGTTCTGCCGGTTGATGATCACCGCCGCGTTGCGGTCGAAGCGCAGGGCGCTGCCGTCCGGGCGTCGAATTTCCTTGGCGGTGCGCACGATCACGGCGCGGGCCACATCACCCTTCCTGATCTTGGCGCTGCGGTCAGGTGACTGGGGATCGGCGTCCTTCACCGTGACGACGATGATGTCACCGACACTCGCGGTCTTTCGTTTCGAACCACCGAGCACCTTGATGCACTGCACGCGTCTCGCACCGGAATTGTCGGCCACGAAGAGATTGGTTTCAGCCTGGATCATCGCTCACTTCTCCCAACAGGCGCGCCGGTCAGACGGCGGGCTCGAGAACCGTCCATCGCTTCAGCCTGGACAGCGGACGGCTCTCACCGATGCGGACCTTGTCACCGACCTGGAGCCCGTTGGTCTCGTCGTGCACGTGATAGCGCTTGGAGCGACGGATTGTCTTCTTGTAGAGCGGATGCTTCATCAGCCGGTCGACCCGGACCACGACGGTCTTGTCACCGGACTTCCCTGTCACCACTCCCTGCATCGTGCGTCGCGACATGGCTCACGTTCCTCCCTCAAGGTCGATCCGGGACAGCTCTTCAACAGTCATGATGCGGGCGATGTCGCGGCGGACCTGCCGGACACGCGCCGTGTTTCCCTCGCGCCCGTTGGCTTGCTGGAAGCGCAGGTTGAAGAGTTCCTTCTTCAGCGACAACAGCTGCTCCTTCCTCTCGTCGGCACTCATGGCCCTGATGTCGACCGCCTTCATGCCGGGCCTCCGGAATGGCGCTGGATGAAGCGCACCGGTATCGGCAGCTTCGCCGCACCCAGCCTGATGGCTTCGCGCGCCGTCGTTTCGTCGACCCCATCGAGTTCGAACATCACGCGGCCCGGCTTCACCCGGCACATCCAGTACTCCGGTGAACCTTTGCCCTTGCCCATGCGGACCTCGGCCGGCTTGGTGGACACCGGAACGTCGGGGAACACGGTGACCCAGACACGCCCGGCGCGTTTCATATAGCGGGTGATGGCGCGCCTGGACGCCTCGATCTGGCGCGCCGTGATGCGCCCGGCGGCCTGGGCCTTCATGCCGTAGGCGCCGAAGTTGAGGCTGGTGTACCCCTTTGCGTGGCCGTGAATGCGACCCTTGTGCGCCTTGCGGTAGCGCGTCCTCTTCGGAGACAGCATGACCGTTACATCCTCGCCTGGGTGCCGTGAAGCTCCGTCTCACGGCGCTCGTGGGCCCCTGGATCGTGGGTGAACACCTCGCCCTTGAAGACCCAGGCCTTGACCCCGAGTGTTCCGTAGGCGGTCTTGGCCGTGACCCGGCCGAAATCGATATCGGCCCGCAGGGTATGGAGCGGCACCCTGCCCTCCCGATACCATTCCGCACGGGCAATCTCGGCGCCGCCAAGGCGTCCTTCGACGTTGATTCGAATGCCTTCCGCTCCCAGCCGCATGGCAGACTGCACGGCGCGCTTCATGGCGCGGCGGAACGAAACACGCCGTTCCAGCTGCTGAGCGATGTTCTCGGCAATCAGGTAGGCATCCACCTCGGGCTTGCGGATCTCGACGATGTTCACGGCGACGGTCGCTTTGGTGAGCGCCTGGAGACTCTCGCTCAGCGACTTGATTCCCTTGCCGCGCGTGCCGATGACGACGCCGGGCCTGGCCGTATGGATCAGCACCCGCACCCTGGATGCCTGGCGTTCGACGACGATCTTCGAGATGCCCGCCTGCGACAACTGGCTGCGCACCAGGCGGCGTATGGCCAGGTCCTCGTGCAGCATGCGGGCATAGTCCGCGCCACTGGCATACCAACGCGAATCCCACGTTCGGTTGATGCCGAGGCGCAGGCCGACGGGATTGACCTTGTGTCCCATATCAGTCCTTACCTTCCTGGGTCTCGCACAGCACGATCTCCAGATTCGAGAACGACTTGCGATAGGGGTGAACGCGGCCACGGCCGGCGGGCCGGAATCGGCGCATCTTCAGTCCCGGGCCCACGGTGGCCTCGCTGACGACCAGACGGTCGACATCGAGGCCGTGATTGTTTTCCGCGTTCGCCATGGCCGACAGCAGCACCTTGCGTACATCGCCGGCGATACGGCGGCGGGAATACAGCAGTTCATTGAGCGCCCCATCAAGGGATTTGCCCCTGATCGGCGCCACCACCTCGTTGAGCTTGCGCGGGCTGACCCGCAGGGAACGGGCCCGGGTGTGCACCCTGTCCTCATGCGGATCGAGCGGTGAGTGCCGTCTTGCCATGGCGTCAGCCTCTCCGTGCCTTCTTGTCGGCAGCATGTCCGTGATAGGTCCTGGTCGGCGAGAACTCGCCGAACTTGTGGCCCACCATGTTTTCCGTCACCAGCACCGGAATGTGCCGGCGGCCGTTGTAGACGCCGAAGGTGAGACCCACGAACTGCGGCACGATGGTCGAACGCCGGGACCAGGTCCTGATGACTTCCTTGCGCCCGGACTCGCGCACGGCCTCGGCCTTCTTGAGCAGATAGCCATCCACGAAGGGGCCTTTCCAGACAGATCGGGTCACGTCGGATCTCCTAGCGTTTTCTGCGGTGGCGACGGGCGATGATCAGCTTGTCGCTGGCCTTCTTCGAACGCGTGCGCGCACCCTTGGTCGGCTTGCCCCACGGCGTCACGGGATGACGGCCGCCACTCGTACGCCCCTCGCCGCCGCCATGGGGATGATCCACCGGATTCATCACGACACCACGCACCGAGGGCCTCTTGCCAAGCCAGCGCGACCGGCCGGCCTTGCCGAGCTTGCGATTCTGGTGTTCGGGATTGGAGACCGCACCGATGGTGGCCATGCACTCGCCGCGCACCACGCGCATCTCGCCGGACTTGAGACGGAGCTGGGCGTATCCCTGGTCCTTGCCGACGAGCTGGGCATAGGCGCCGGCCGAACGGGCAATCCTGCCGCCGGCTCCGGCCTTGAGTTCGATGTTGTGCACCACGGTACCCACCGGAATGTTCTGCAGCGGCATCGCGTTGCCGGGCTGGATGTCCACCCGCGCACCCGACACCACGCGATCACCGGCTGCCAGGCGCTGGGGAGCGAGAATGTAGGACTGTTCGCCGTCCTCGTAGCGCACGAGGGCGATGTGGGCGGACCGATTGGGATCGTATTCCAGGCGTTCGACCGTCGCCGGAACATCGAATCGCGCACGACGGAAGTCGACCTTGCGATACCGGCGCTTGTGCCCGCCGCCGCGCCGGCGGGTCATGATGCGACCGTGAACGTTGCGTCCGCCCTTGCGGTTGAGCCCCTCTGTCAGTTCCTTGACCGGCGCACCCTTGTGAAGATGGCGGCGATCGACCTGGACGAGGCCGCGTCGGCCCGGTGTCACGGGTTTCTGGGGTCTGAGAGCCATGGTCAAAGTGTTCCGGTCACGTCAATCCGGTCGCCCTCGGCCAGCGTCACCACCGCCTTCTTGACGGCATTGCGACGGCCCAGGTGGCCACGAAATCTCTTGACCTTGCCCGGCTGGTTCATGGTGTTCACTGCCTTGACCGTCACGCCGAAGACGGTCTCGACGGCCTGGCGGATGTCCTTCTTGGTCGCCCTGCGGTCCACCTGGAAGGTGATCTGGTTCCATTCGGCGCCCCGCATCGACTTTTCCGTGATGACCGGTCGGCGAATGATGTCGTAGCATTTCTCTGGCGTCATTGGAGGCGTTCCTTCAGCGCCGCCACGGCATCGGTCGTCAGGACCAGCGTGTCGTGGCGCAGGATGTCATGGACGTTGATGCCGCGTGAAGGCAACACGTCGATCCCGGGAATGTTCGAGGCGGCACGCCGGAATCCGGAGTCAACGTCACTGCCATCGACGACGAGCGCATTGCTGATGCCCATCTCCTGCAGGCGGGACCTCAGATGGCCGGTCTTCGCCTCGCTGAGCCGGGTGCTGTCGACCACGATCAGCTTGCCCTCCTCGACCTTGAGGGAGAGCGCCGTCTTCAGTCCCAGGACGCGGATACGCCGGGGCAACGCGTGGGCATGGCTGCGGGGACGAGGCCCGTGGGCCACGGCGCCGCCACGGAAGATGTTCGTCTTGCGGCTGCCATGGCGGGCGGTGCCGCCGCCCTTCTGGCGGCGGAACTTGGCCGTGGTCCCCGTCACCTCCCCGGTCGTCCTCGTCATGTGCGTGCCCTGGCGCCGCCTGGCCAGTTGCCAGCGCACGACGCGGGCAAGAATGTCCGGCCTGACGGGAAGGCTGAACACCTCCTCGGGCAATTCGACATCGCCCCCGGCTGCGCCTTCAAAGGAAAGCAGGTCGATCTTCATGACGGTTCGTCCGGCTGATCGTCATCGCCGACAAGGGCGCCGGGGAAGGGCACATCGTCTCCAGGCGGAGCTTTCACCGCATCGCGAATCAGGACCCATCCCGAAGGCGCACCCGGTACGGCACCCTTCACCATGATGAGACCCTTGCCGGCATCGGTCGAGACGATCTCGAGATTCTGCACCGTGACCCTCACGTCTCCCATATGTCCGGCCATCTTCTTGCCCTTCCACACACGACCCGGATCCTGGCTGTTGCCCGTGGAACCGTGGGCGCGATGGGAAACCGACACGCCATGGGTGGCGCGCATGCCGCCGAAATTGTGTCGCTTCATGGCGCCGGCAAAACCGCGGCCACGGGTGACACCCGTCACATCGACCTTCTGACCGGGCACGAAGTGATCGACCGACAGTGTCGCCCCTACCGGCAACATGGCCTCGTCGCTGACGCGGAACTCGACGAGCTTGCGCAACGGTTCGCTGCCGGCTGCGGCGAAGTGTCCCCGGCGAGGCCGGTTCAGGTGGCGGACCTTCGCCTCTTCCGCGCCGATCTGCAGGGCCGTGTACCCGTCACGTTCAACGGAACGCCGGGCAACGACTCGGTTCGCACCAACCTCGAGAACGGTGACCGGGATATGCCCGCCGTCTCCGGTGAAGATCCTGCTCATTCCGAGCTTTCTGGCGATCATGCCGCAACGCATGGCCGGGGCCTCACAGCTTGATCTCGACATCGACACCAGCCGCGAGATCGAGCTTCATGAGTGCGTCGACGGTCTGCGGGGTCGGCTCGACGATGTCGATAAGACGTTTGTGGGTGCGGATCTCGAACTGCTCGCGTGATTCCTTGTCGATATGGGGACCTCTCAGGACGGTGAACTTCTCGATCCGTGTCGGCAGTGGAATGGGACCCTTGACCCTGGCGCCGGTGCGCCGAGCCGTGGAGACGATTTCGCTGGTCGACTGGTCGAGCAGGCGATGATCGAAGGCCCTGAGTCTGATCCTGATGTTCTGTCCTGCCATGGCCTTCGCCCCCTCGCCTCTTGCTCTAGTCGACGATTTCGGCGACGACGCCGGCGCCGACGGTGCGGCCACCCTCGCGGATGGCAAAACGCAGGCCTTCGTCCATGGCAATCGGCGAAATCAGTTCCACATCCATCGTCACGTTGTCCCCCGGCATCACCATCTCGATCCCCTCGGGCAGCTGCACGTGACCCGTCACGTCCGTCGTCCGGAAAAAGAACTGCGGACGGTAGTTGGTGAAAAACGGCGTGTGACGACCTCCCTCATCCTTCGTCAACACGTAGGTCTCCGCCTTGAAGCGCGTGTGCGGCGTGATCGTCCCAGGACGCGCCAGAACCTGGCCGCGCTCCACATCATCGCGCTTCGTACCACGCAGAAGGACCCCGATGTTGTCCCCCGCCTCGCCGGAATCCAGCAACTTGCGGAACATCTCCACTCCCGTGCACACCGTCTTCGACGTCTCCCGAATACCCACGATCTCAACCTCGTCGCCAACCTTCACCACACCCTGCTCAACACGACCCGTCACAACCGTGCCGCGCCCCGAAATCGAAAACACATCCTCAATCGGCATCAGAAAAGGACGGTCCACAGCACGCTCCGGCGTCGGAATGTAGGAATCTACCGCCGCCATCAACTCAAGAACCGACTGCTCACCCGTCTGCGCGTCGCCATCCTCCATCGCCGCCAGGGCCGAACCCCGCACAACAGGAATGTCATCGCCAGGAAACCGGTACTCGTCCAGCAACTCCCGAACCTCAAGCTCCACAAGCTCCAGAAGCTCCTCGTCGTCAACCTGATCCACCTTGTTGAGGTACACCACAATCGCAGGAACACCCACCTGACGCGCCAGAAGAATGTGCTCGCGCGTCTGGGGCATCGGACCGTCCGCCGCCGATACCACCAGAATCGCCCCGTCCATCTGCGCCGCACCCGTGATCATGTTCTTCACGTAGTCCGCATGACCAGGACAGTCGACATGCGCATAGTGGCGGCCCTCCGTCTCGTACTCCACATGCGCCGTGTTGATCGTGATGCCACGCTCACGCTCCTCCGGCGCCTTGTCAATCGACGCGTAGTCCGTGTACGTCGCACCGCCCGTGCGCGCCAGAATCCGCGTGATCGCCGCCGTCAGCGTCGTCTTGCCGTGATCCACATGCCCAATCGTCCCAATGTTCGCATGCGGCTTCGTACGCTCAAACTTCTCCTTGGCCATGAGGTTGCCTCATTCGTCCTTCGTCAAGTGACTCGCGCTCAGGCGATGTGGGCCCGCAGGTCTTCCGAGACCAGATCGGGCACGGGTTCATAGGAATTGAAATGCATGGTGAAGGTCGCTCGGCCCTGGCTCATGGAGCGCAGGTCGTTGACATAGCCGAACATGGTGCCGAGCGGCACCCGGGCCCGTACCACCTGGGCATTGCCCCTGGGCTCGAGTCCCTGGATCTGGCCCCGGCGGCTGTTGAGGTCGCCCATGATGTCTCCCATGTGCTCTTCGGGTGTCACGACCTCGACCCGCATCACCGGTTCAAGAAGCCTCGGCCCCGCCGCCAGGGCGCCCTCGCGGAATGCCGCGCGGGCCGCCACCTCGAAGGCCATGGCGCTGGAATCAACGGCATGGAAAGCGCCATCATGGAGTGTCGCCCTGAAGTCGGTCATCGGAAAGCCCGCGAGGACACCCGAAACGGCGGCCCTCTCGATTCCGGACCTGACCGAGGGGATATACTCCCGCGGCACGTTGCCGCCGGCAATCTCGCTGACAAACTCGATACCCGAACCGGGGTCGCCCGGCTCGAAGAGAATGCAGACCCTGGCGTACTGGCCGGCGCCACCGGTCTGCTTGCGATGCACGTAGTCGACATCGAAGGGCCGCGTGAGGGTTTCGCGGTAAGCGACCTGGGGAGCGCCGATAGTGGCCTCGACGTTGAACTCGCGGCGCATCCTGTCGACAATGATCTCGAGGTGCAGTTCACCCATGCCCTTGATGACAGTCTGCGCCGATTCCTCGTCGGTCGACACCCTGAAGGAGGGATCCTCGTCGGCAAGCCTCGTCAGCGCCATTCCCATGCGATCATGGTCGGCGCGTGTCCTTGGCTCGACCGCCACCTCGATGACGGGATCCGGAAACTCCATGCGCTCGAGGACCACCGGCTCCCTGGGCGAACAGATGGTATCGCCGGTGGTGGCTCCCTTGAGGCCACACAGGGCGACGATGTCGCCGGCGCGCGCCTCGTTGACGTCCTCGCGGCTGTTGGCGTGCATGAGCAGCATGCGTCC
Organism: Alphaproteobacteria bacterium; assembly: GCA_964291265.2. Taxonomy (GTDB): domain Bacteria; phylum Pseudomonadota; class Alphaproteobacteria; order SP197; family SP197; genus SP197. The sequence goes on along the minus strand of OZ219747.1, from coordinate 2,945,336 downwards.
GGCCCGCCCGCGCACTCCCTTCGCGGCATTGAACAGTTGATCGCCGGTCTTCAGGACGCCCGAGTAGACACGGGCGAAGGTGAGCGTGCCGACGTACTTGTCGGCCATCACCTTGAAGGCGAGGGCAGCAAACGGCGCCTCGTCGCTGCTTTCACGTGTGACCTCCTCGCCGGTCTTCTCCACGACGCCGCGAATGGGCGGCACGTCGACGGGTGACGGCAGATAGTACGTCACGGCATCGAGCAGTGGCTGGACACCCTTGTTCTTGAAGGCGCTGCCGAGCAGAATCGGCACCGAGGTCCGCTCGAGTGTTCCGACACGGATACACCGCACCAGGGTCTCGGCGTCGGGGTCGGCGCCATCGAGATAGGCTTCCATGGCGTCGTTGTCGTGCTCGACAACCGCGTCAACGAGTTTCGAACGCCACTCTTCGGCGTCGGCGCGCAACTCCGCAGGAATGTCGATTTCCTCGAATCGCGCCCCCTTGACATCGTCGTGCCAGACCACCGCCTTCATGGTCACGAGGTCCACGACGCCGCGGAAATCCGCTTCCGCGCCCACGGGCAGCTGCAGCACGACCGGCCTGACGCCGAAGCGTTCGACGATCATGTCGACGCATCGAAGGAAATCGGCGCCGACACGGTCCATCTTGTTGACGAAGCAGATGCGCGGCACGCCGTACTTGTCGGCCTGGCGCCAAACGGTTTCGGACTGTGGTTCGACGCCCGAGACCGCATCGAAGACCGCCACGGCGCCATCCAGGACACGCAGGCTGCGTTCGACCTCGATGGTGAAGTCGACGTGACCGGGAGTGTCGATGATGTTGATTCGATGGTCGCGCCAGTGAGCCGTGGTGGCCGCGGAGGTGATCGTGATGCCACGCTCCTGTTCCTGTTCCATCCAGTCCATGGTGGCCGTGCCCTCATGGACTTCACCGATCTTGTGGGATCGGCCGGTGTAGTAGAGGATGCGCTCGGTCGTGGTCGTCTTGCCGGCATCGATGTGGGCCATGATGCCGATGTTGCGATAGCGCTCTATTGCGTGACGTCGTGTCATTCCGGCTCGTCCTTGGGGTCGCTTCGGAGGCCCCGGGTTACCAGCTTCAACCGCTACCAGCGGTAGTGCGAAAACGCCTTGTTCGCGTCCGCCATCCGGTGGGTGTCTTCACGTTTCTTGACGGCAGCACCACGCTGCCTCGAGGCGTCGAGGAACTCTCCCGAGAGACGCTGGACCATGGTGGTTTCCGAGCGGGCGCGGGCGGCGCCGATGAGCCAGCGGATGGCCAGCGCCTGCTGCCTGTCGGGACCGACCTCCACCGGCACCTGATAGGTGGCGCCGCCGATGCGCCGCGAGCGCACCTCGACGGCCGGTCTGACGGCATTCAACGCCAGGTGAAAGACGCCGATGGGATCCTGGCCGGTGGTGTCGCGAATTCTGTCCAGGGCGCCATAGACGATACCCTCGGCAACCGCCTTCTTGCCGTCTCGCATGACGCTGTTGATGAACTTGGTGAGCACGATGTCGCCATGGAGGGCATCGGGGAGGACATCCCGTCTTTCGGCGGCGCGGCGGCGTGACATGGCGGGATTCCTTCCTTACCTGGGACGCTTGGCGCCGTACTTGGAACGGCTCTGGCGGCGCTGGGCGATGCCCTGTGTATCGAGGGTGCCGCGAATGATGTGATAGCGCACACCGGGCAGGTCCTTGACGCGTCCGCCCCTGATCATGACCACCGAGTGCTCCTGCAGGTTGTGACCCTCGCCCGGAATGTAGCTCGTGACCTCGAACCCGTTGGTCAAACGGACCCGCGCCACCTTGCGCAGGGCCGAATTCGGTTTCTTGGGCGTCGTCGTGTAGACACGGGTACACACGCCGCGCTTCTGCGGACAGGCCTCGAGAGCCGGTACCTTGTTGCGCGCCCGCCGAGGCTTGCGCGGCTTGCGGATCAGCTGGTTCACGGTCGGCATGCGCCTGGTTCCCGATTCCGTTGCACAAACAAGACACTCTCCGCTCTCCCGCGTGGCCCGCACCCCGGGATCGTGTGAGTGTGTTCAAGGGCTTCCCCTCCCCGCAGGGGGGCAAGGGGAAGCGGACCATAGTGTCGGTTCCTCATTCGGTCAAGCCCCCGCAAAGGGTGAAACTCCTGCATCTATTCGACAGCCAGATGAGGCGCGTCGCTGCCGAGCAACAGGTGGCCTGCATCCGGCACGTCATCGTCCTCCACGGGCAACCGGGGCCGGTTCATCTCCTCGATGTTGCGCAGTCGCTGCGTGACGCGTCCAGTCCCGGCGGGAATGAGGCGACCGACAATGACGTTCTCCTTGAGGCCGGAGAGCGTGTCGCGTTTGCCTGTCACAGCGGCCTCGGTGAGCACTCGCGTGGTCTCCTGGAACGAGGCGGCCGAGACGAACGAACCGGTCTGCAGGCTGGCCTTGGTGATTCCCTGGAGAACCGGCGTGGCCGTCGCCTCCTCCAGGGCCCGCTCCGCCGCGTCCCCGGCCGTCCCGTTCTCCGCCCTGAGCCGGGCGTTGGCGTCCTCGAACTCGTTCTTGTCAACCTGCTCGCCAACGAGGAACATGGTGTCACCGGGAGTGCTGATCTCGACCTTCTGCAGCATCTGCTGGCAGATCACCTCGATATGCTTGTCATCGATCCGCACTCCCTGGAGGCGGTACACCCCCTGGATCTCGTCGATGAGATAGTTGGCGAGAGCCTCGGTGCCGAGCACCCGGAGAATGTCGTGCGGCACCGGGCTGCCATCGATGAGAATATCGCCGCGCCGCACCTCGTCACCGTCATTGACGACAATGTGCTTGCCCTTGGGCAAGAGGTACTCCCGGGACTCGAGACCATCCTCGGACTTGACGTAGAGACGCCGTTTGTTCTTGTAGTCCTTGCCGAAGGCCACCCTGCCATCATTCTCGGCAATGACCCAGTGATCCTTGGGCTTGCGCGCCTCGAAGAGTTCGGCGACCCGCGGCAGGCCACCGGTGATGTCCGTGTTGGTGACGGAGTCCCGGGGAATCCGCGCCAGCACGTCTCCCGGCCGCACCTGCTGACCGTTCTCGACAGACAGCACCGCGCCCACCGACAGTTCGAAATCCTTGGATTCATCCTCCCCGGCCGAACTGACAACGATGCGCGGCCGCAGGCCGGCGCCACGCGACTGCTGGGCCCAGTCGACAACGACCTGACTGGTCATGCCGCTGGTCTCGTCGAGGGTCTCGCTCAGGGTCTTGCCCTCGGTCAGGTCCCTGAACGCCACCTGGCCGCTGCGATCGGTGATGACGGGCCGGGTGTAGGGATCCCAGCGCGCCAGGGTGTCGCCCCGCTCGACCCGGGTGTCGGTCCCGGCCAGCAGACGCGATCCGTAGGGCAGCCGCTTGGCGAACCGCTCGCGGCCATCATCGTCGGTGATGAACACCTCGCTGTTGCGCGCCAGGACGATGATGTTGTTGTCGCTGTCGCTCACGAGCTGGGCGTTGCGGATGCCGACGGTGCCGGCAACCGGGGTGTCGATGGATGACGTCTCGTCACCACGCTGAGCGGAACCGCCGATGTGGAAGGTGCGCATGGTCAACTGCGTCCCCGGCTCGCCGATGGACTGCGCCGCGATGACACCGACGGCCTCACCGATGTTGACGGGTGTGCCACGTGCAAGATCGCGTCCGTAGCAACGTGCGCAGACTCCCGACCTCGTCTCGCACGACAGCACCGAACGGATTCGGATCTGCTCCAGTCCCGACTCCCGGATCGCCTCCATGTGGCGTTCCTCGATCATCGTGTCGGCCTCGACCAGCACCGTGTCGTCCTTCGGGTTGACGACCGCTTCAAGCGTGAAACGGCCAAGCACCCGCTCGGCGAGGGAGACAATCTCTTCCGACCCCTGGACCACGGCCTTGACATCGATGCCCCTCGTGGTGCCACAGTCCTCGGTGACGACAACGCAGTCCTGGGCGACGTCGACCAGGCGTCGCGTCAGATAGCCCGAATTGGCGGTCTTGAGAGCGGTGTCGGCCAGCCCCTTGCGGGCACCGTGAGTGGAGTTGAAGTACTCACCCACCGACAGGCCTTCCTTGAAGTTGGCGATGATCGGCGTCTCGATGATTTCACCCGAGGGCTTGGCCATGAGGCCGCGCATGCCGGCAAGCTGCCTGATCTGCGCCGGTGCGCCACGCGCCCCGGAATGGGCCATCATGTAGATCGCGTTCATCCGCTGAGTGTCGTCCTTGCCGCCAGGCTGCGAGAGTCCGGACATCAGGGCATCCGCCACCTTGTCGGTGCAGTGGGACCATTCGTCGATCACCTTGTTGTAGCGCTCGCCCTGGGTGATGACTCCATCCATGTACTGTTTTTCGTACTCGCGCACCTTCTCCTGGGTGGCGCGCACCAGGGATTCCTTGTCGGCGGGGATCACCATGTCGTCCTTGCCGAAGGAAATGCCGGCATCGCACGCATGGCGGAATCCGAGATTCATGATGCGGTCGCAGAAGAGCACCGTCTCCTTCTGGCCGCAGTAGCGGTAGACCCTGTCGATGATGCCCGAAATCTCGCGCTTGGTGAGAACCCGGTTGACGAGGTCGAAGGGAAGTTCGGGGTGGTCGGGAAGCAGTCTGCCGAGCATCATGCGTCCTGGCGTCGTCTCGACAATGACCGAGGAACGACCGCCTTCGCCTTCGACGACGTGATGGCGCGAACGGATCCTGGCGTGCATCCTGACGGCGCCGACATGCAGGGCATGCTCGATCTCGCCAATTCCGCGGAACACCATGCCCTCGCCCGTCTGCCCGGCCATCTCTAGGGACAGGTCATAGAGCCCGAGGATGATGTCCTGCGACGGCACGATGATCGGCTTGCCGTTGGCAGGCGACAGGATGTTGTTGGTCGACATCATGAGGACACGGGCCTCGAGTTGCGACTCGATCGACAGGGGCACGTGAACCGCCATCTGGTCGCCGTCAAAGTCGGCGTTGAAGGCGGCGCAGACCAGAGGATGGAGCTGAATCGCCTTGCCCTCGATGAGGACGGGTTCGAAGGCCTGGATGCCGAGACGATGGAGGGTGGGCGCCCTGTTGAGCAGGACCGGATGTTCGCGAATCACCTCTTCGAGAATGTCCCAGACCTCGGGCCTTTCCTGTTCGACGAGATGCTTGGCGGCCTTGATCGTCGATGCCTTGCCGTACATCTCGAGCCTGGAATAGATGAAGGGCTTGAAGAGCTCGAGAGCCATCTTCTTGGGAAGACCGCATTGGTGAAGCTTGAGCTCCGGTCCGACGACGATGACCGAACGCCCGGAGTAGTCGACCCGCTTGCCCAGAAGGTTCTGGCGGAACCGTCCCTGCTTGCCCTTCAGCATGTCCGAGAGCGAACGCAACGGCCGCTTGTTGGCGCCGGTGATGGTGCGGCCGCGCCGGCCATTGTCGAACAGTGCGTCGACCGCTTCCTGCAACATGCGCTTTTCGTTGCGCACGATGATCTCCGGTGCGTGCAGCTCGATGAGCCGTTTGAGCCGGTTGTTGCGGTTGATGACGCGGCGGTAGAGGTCGTTGAGGTCCGAGGTGGCGAAGCGGCCGCCGTTGAGCGGCACCAACGGCCGCAGTTCGGGCGGAATGACCGGAATCACTTCCATGATCATCCATTCGGGCCTGTTGTCGGACGCGCGGAAGGTCTCGACAAGCTTGAGGCGCTTGACGATCTTCTTGCGCTTTGCCTCCGACGTGGTCTCGGCGAGTTCCTCGCGCAGGATCGTGCTCTCGTCATCCAGATCGATCATGGAGAGCATGCGGCGCACCGCTTCGGCGCCCATGCCGGCGACAAAGGCGTCTTCACCGTACTCGTCCATCGCCTCGTCGTACTCTGCGTCGGTCAGCAGGTCGCCGCGCTCGAACGGCGTCAGTCCCGGATCGATGACAATGTACTGCTCGAAGTAGAGCACCTGCTCGAGAGACTTGAGGGTCATGTCGAGCAGCAGGCCGACACGGCTCGGCAACGACTTCAGGAACCAGATGTGGGCGACCGGAGCCGCCAGTTCGATATGCCCCATGCGTTCACGGCGCACCTTCGTCTTGATGACCTCGACCCCGCAACGCTCGCACACGATGCCTCTGAACTTCATGCGCTTGTACTTGCCGCACAGGCACTCGTAGTCCTTTGTCGGTCCGAAGATGCGGGCGCACATGAGGCCATCGCGCTCCGGCTTGAATGTCCGGTAGTTGATGGTTTCCGGCTTCTTCACCTCGCCGAATGACCAGGACCGGATGGTCTCGGGACTGGCGATTGAAATCCTGATCTGATCGAAGCTCTCGATTCCGGTTGCCTGACCGAATATGCGCATCAGTTCATTCATACCCTGTCTCCTGTCGACCGGCGGTCAGCCTGCCTGTTCAAGCTCGACATCGAGGCCGAGCGCCTGCATTTCCTTCACCAGCACGTTGAAGCTCTCGGGAATGCCGGCCTCGAAGTACTGGTCGCCCTTGACGATGGATTCATAGATACGCGTGCGGCCGGCGACATCGTCCGACTTGACGGTGAGGATCTCCTGGAGCGTGTAGGCCGCGCCATAGGCCTGCAGGGCCCAGACCTCCATCTCGCCGAAACGTTGACCACCGAACTGGGCCTTGCCGCCGAGCGGCTGCTGCGTGACGAGGCTGTAGGCGCCCACCGAGCGGGCGTGGATCTTGTCGTCGACGAGGTGGTGGAGCTTCAGAATGTAATGATAGCCCACGGTGACCGGCCTGTCGAAGGGTTCCCCGGTCCGGCCGTCGATGAGTATCTCCTGGCCGGAGGCAGAGAGACCGGCAAGCTCGAGCATGTCGGTGATCTCCCGTTCACCAGCGCCGTCGAACACCGGTGTGGCGACCGGAATGCCGGATCTCAGCTCGTTGGCGGACTCCATGAGTTCGGTGTCCTTCATCGTCGAAAAGCGGCCGTTGCCCGTGTCCTCGCCGTAGACCCTGGAGAGCAGGGTGCGCAGGTCGTCATGGGTCGACACCCTGTCTCCGTCGAGTGGCATCTCGATGGTCATGCTGTCGACCATGCGGCCGATCTTCCTGCCGATCCCGGCACTGGCCCAGCCGAGGTGGGTCTCGAGAATCTGCCCGACGTTCATCCGACTCGGCACGCCAAGGGGATTGAGCACGATGTCGACCGGCGTGCCGTCCTGGAGATAGGGCATGTCCTCGATAGGTACGATGCGCGAAATGACACCCTTGTTGCCATGGCGTCCGGCCATCTTGTCACCGGCCTGGAGCTTGCGCTTCACCGCGACGAAGACCTTGACCATCTTGAGCACGCCCGGCTGCAGTTCGTCGCTCGCCTCGAGCTTCTCGAGGCTGGCCCTGTGCAGTCGCTCGAGGTCCGCCATCCTGTCGTCGTAGCGAGCCTTGAGTTCTTCGATGGCCTCCATGGTGGCGCGGTCGGCCACGACGATCTGCCATCTCAGGCCATGGGTCAGGGAATCAAGGAGAGCCCGGTCGACCACGACGCCCTTCGCAACACCCTTGGGCCCGCGCCTGACGGTGCCCCCGTCGAGCAGGTCGACGAGACGCGCCTGAACCGTTCGCTCGATGATGGAGTGCTCGTCGGCCCGGTTCTGTTCGAGGCGGTCGACCTCGGCGCTTTGAATGGTCTCGGCGCGCTGGTCCGTGTCGTAGCTTGCACGCGAAAAGACCCGCACCTCGACCACGGTTCCCTGACCGCCAGGAGGCACCCGAAGCGAGGTGTCGCGCACGTCCGAGGCCTTTTCGCCGAAAATGGCGCGCAACAGTTTCTCTTCCGGGGTGGTCGGACTCTCCCCCTTCGGGGTGATCTTGCCGACGAGGATGTCGTCGGCCTCGACCTCCGCCCCGATGTAGACAATGCCGGCCTCGTCGAGATGCCGCAACGCCTCGTCACCGGCATTGGGAATGTCGCGCGTGATTTCCTCGGGCCCAAGCTTGGTGTCACGAGCCACGACCTCGAACTCCTCGATGTGAATCGAGGTGAAGACGTCATCCCTGACGATGCGCTCGGAAATGAGGATCGAGTCCTCGAAGTTGTAGCCGTTCCACGGCATGAAGGCACACAGCACGTTGCGGCCGAGCGCCAGCTCACCGTGGTCGGTCGACGGTCCGTCCCCGAGAATCTCGCCCTTTTCCACCCGTTGGCCGGTCTTGACAAGCGGCCGCTGGAGGATGCACGTGCTCTGGTTGGACCGCTGGAACTTCAGCAGCGGATAGATGTCGACATTGAGCGTGTTGAGCGCTTCCTCCTCGTTGACCCTGATGACAATCCGCTGTGAATCGACCTGATCGACCACCCCGCCCCGGCGGGCGACGATGGTGGAAACGGAATCGCGGGCCACCACTTCCTCCAGGCCGGTCCCGACAAGAGGCGCCTCGGCGCGAATCAGGGGAACCGCCTGTCGCTGCATGTTGGAGCCCATGAGGGCGCGGTTGGCATCGTCGTTCTCGAGGAAGGGGATGAGGGCAGCGGCGACCGACACCAGCTGCTTGGGCGACACGTCCATCATGTCGACATAGGCCGATTCAGCCATGACGAATTCGCCGTTCCGGCGGCATGACACCAGTTCGTCGGCGAAACGGCCATCCTCGGTGAGGCTGGCATTGGCCTGGGCAATGGTGTGCTGCCGCTCCTGCATCGCCGTCAGGTATTCGATCTCGTCGGTCACCCGGCGTTCACCGTCGATCAGTTCCACCTTGCGATAGGGACTCTCGATGAACCCGTGCTGGTTGATGCGGGCGAAGGTCGCAAGGGAGTTGATCAGGCCGATGTTCGGCCCCTCCGGCGTTTCCACCGGGCAGATCCGGCCATAATGGGTCGGATGCACGTCGCGCACCTCGAAACCGGCGCGCTCGCGGGTCAGCCCACCCGGCCCGAGCGCCGACAGGCGGCGCTTGTGAGTCAGTTCCGAGAGCGGATTGGTCTGCTCCATGAACTGGGAGAGCTGGGACGCTCCGAAGAACTCGCGCACCGCCGCCGCCGTGGTCTTGGCATTGACGAGATCGTGCGGCACTTCCTTGTCGAGTTCGGCCTGGCTCATGCGCTCGCGCACCGCCCGCTCCATGCGCAGCAGGCTTGCCCGGTACTGGTTCTCGAGCAACTCGCCGACGGAGCGCACGCGGCGGTTGCCGAGGTGATCGATATCATCGATGTCACCGCGGCCATCGCGTAGTTCCACCAGTGTCTTCAGACAGGCCATGATGTCGCTGGGCGTCAGCACGCGACCGGTTTCAGCGTGATCGGGACCAAGGCGTTCGTTCATCTTGACGCGTCCGACCGTCGACAGGTCGTAGCGGTCGGCGTCGAAGAAGAGGCCCTTGAACAGGGCCGCTGCGGCTTCCGGCGTGGTCGGATCGCCGGGACGCATGACCTTGTAGATCTCGATCTGCGCCTCCTCGCGGTTCGTTGCCTTGTCGATACCGAGTGTCTTGCAGATATGGGGGCCCACCTTGACGTGATCGATGTCGAGGGTTGCCACCTCGTCGTTCGCGTGACTGACGAGGAGGTCGAGCAGTTCCCGATCGATCTCGGTGCCGGCCTCGGCGAGAACCAGCCCGTCTGTCTCGTCGATGTGGTCTCCGGCAAGGAACCTGCCCAGCAACAGCTCATCACCCACGAACTGCTCCTCGAGTCCGGCCTTTGCCAGTTTGCGCAACTGCAGCCTGGTGAGCTTGGTGCCGGCTGTCGCCATGACGGCGCCGTCGGCGGCGTTGACGAGATCACGTGTCAGCTTGGTGCCCAGAAGAGCCGAAGACTCCGAGGCGTCGAACGGCACTTTCCAGCCCGGGCGAACGAGACGCTTCGCAGTCACCGTACCACCTTCCTCGAACAGCGTGACGCTCTCGATATCGGAGCGCGCCAGCTTGTTGAGCAGCTTGCGGTCGACATGGGCGCCGGCAGCGGCAACCACGGTGTCACCGGAACCCGACACGTCGACGGCCAGCGTCCGTCCTTCGAGCTCCTCCCGGCTGACCTCGACACCCAGCGGCCGTCCGTCGGCATGGGCGAGACACTCGTCTCGCCATGCGTCCGTCATCTGCGTCCCCGCCGGGGCGACCACGTTGCCGGAACGGACATCGACGAGGTCGTGCTTGAGCACGTCCCCGGTTGCGCCGGCGACATCGAAGGCGAAGAACCACTTCCGGTGCTCGCCCGAGCGCAGGGCGACGACCGGCGAGTCTCCACCGAACATGGTGATCTCGTCGATATCAACGGATCCCAGTTCAGAGAGCTCGCGACGGGTCAGTACCGTACCGGCGTCGACAACGACCTGGCCCGACTCCGGATCAATCACATCCTCGGCAAGGCAGCGCCCCACGAGGGCGTCGTCCCTGACATGGCCGGCAAGGTTCCCGGAGGACCTGCCCCTCTTCGGCAGCGTCGAGCCGGCTTCGGCCACAACGCGCCCCTTCGCCAGATCGATGACATCGTGCGCGAGAATCCCTCCGGCCCGTTCCGCATCGGTGAGGGGCAGCGCCCACTCCTGGCGGATACGCACGAACGGCACCGTATCGTAGAATGTCTCCAGAATGTCCTCGGCGGTATAGTCCAGAGCAAGGAGCATGGTCGTCGCCGGCAGTTTGCGGCGGCGGTCGATGCGGACGTGGACGATGTCCTTGGCGTCGAACTCGAACTCCAGCCAGGAGCCTCGGTAGGGGATGACGCGGGCAGCGAACAGGAACTTGCCCGATGCATGGGTCTTGCCCTTGTCATGATCGAAGAAGACGCCCGGGGACCGATGCATCTGCGAGACCACCACGCGCTCGGTGCCATTGACGATGAAGGTGCCCTTGTCCGTCATGAGCGGAATGTCTCCCATGTAGACATCCTGCTCCTTGACGTTGCGGACCTCCCTCTTGCCGATGTCGCGGTCGACGTCATAGAGAACCAGGCGCAGTTTCACCCGCAGGGGCGCGGCATAGGTCAGATCCCGTGCCAGGCACTCCGTCTCCGTGTGCTTGGGCTGTTCGATCTGATAGCGCACGAACTCGAGATCGGCACGGTCGGAAACATCGCTGATGGGAAAGACCGAGCGGAACACGCCCTCGAGTCCCTCGTCGAGGATCTCGTCCGGCCCGGCATCGCGCTGCAGGAAATGGTCATAGGAGACGCGTTGCACATCGATCAGGTTGGGCATGTCGATCACCGGCGGGATGCGCCCGAAGTTGCGCCGCATGGTGGAACGCCTGTTCATGTGCTTTTCCATGGTGTCAGCCCCTGCAATCGATCAGCCCGAAATATGCGTTGACACCCACTTCCCTGCCGGCAGGGCTCAGCGCACCATCACCGGCAGGGAAACGGGATCACCACGAGGGGCGGCCCTCGTGGCGGGAATACGTGCTGGCCTACCTGACCTCGACGGTCGCGCCGGCGTCCTCGAGACGCTTCTGCAATGCTTCGGCCTCGTCCTTGGAGACGCCCTCCTTCACCGCCTTCGGTGCATCCTCGACGAGCGCCTTGGCTTCCTTGAGGCCGAGATCCGTAATCGCCCGGACCTCCTTGATGACGGGAATCTTGCTGGTGCCGAAACCGGTGAGGACGACGTCGAATTCCGTCTTCTCCTCGACTTCTGCCGTCTCGTCTCCCGCACCTCCGGGAACCGCCGCGACAGCTACCGGCTGGGCGGCGCTCACGCCCCACCTTTCTTCAAGCATTTTCGAGAGTTCCGCCGCCTCGATGACGGTCAGCGACGACAGGTCCTCGACGAGTTGTTCAATCTTGCTCATGGTTTTCCATCACTCCTGTTGGGATGCTTCGCTTGTGGCCGAACCGGATCATGGCGCCGTTTGCCGCGAGCCGAGCAACCGGGCGAGACGGCTCCCCGGTTCCTGCAGGACTCCCGCGACCCGCGTTGCCGGCGTGCTGATCAGCATGATCAATCGGGCACGCAGTTCATCGAGTGACGGCAGCTGGGCAATCGTCCGGACCCCGTCCGCGTCAAGCGCACGGCCGTCCATGGCGCCACCGACAATGACCAGCTTGCTGTTCTTCTTCGCATAGTCGACGGTGACCCTGGCGCCGGCCACGGGATCCGTTGCCGTGGCAATGGCGGAGGGCCCATGGAACATCTCGGCAATCGCCTCCATCCCGGCCTGCTCGAGGGCGCGCAGAACCAGCCGGTTCTTGACCACCCGGAAGCTGGCGCCGGCGCCGCGCACCGAACGCCGAAGCTCGGTCGCCTCGGCAACGGTGAGACCCTCGTGACGCACGACGACGACGATCCCGGCACCACCGAGCGCACCTTCGAGCTCACTGACGATCTCTTCCTTCCTTGAACGTTCCAATGAGGACTCCTCCATCAGATCGGAATGCCGGGTCAGAACCCGTCGATCCGGTTCACTAGTTGTCCGCTTCTCCGGTTCACGGAGGAGGGGACGCTGGTATCCTGCCCCGGAATCCCTTCCCGGTTCCGGAATGCCGGAACCGGCCGGTCTCCCGTCTCGTGCCGGCGGCATCGCCATTGAACCCGCCATCGGGCACCGGCAGTCTCGGACAGGGTTGCGACACGCCGGAGCATGCCGCCGGACGGCCGGAGCCGCCGCTTGGTCCCGGGGCCGTCAGGCGGCCACGAGGCTTTGCGTCGCAACGTGGACACCCGGCCCCATGGTGGTGCTGAGTGTCGCGCGCTTCATGTAGGTTCCCTTGACAGCCTGGGGCCGCGCCTTCGCCACGGCATCCACCAGCGCCCGGGTATTCTCGGCAATCTTCTCGACCGGAAACGACACCTTGCCGACACCGGCGTGAATGATGCCCGCCCGTTCCACGCGGTACTCCACCTGGCCCGCCTTCGCGGCGGCCACTGCACCGGCAAGATCCACGGTGACGGTGCCGAGTTTCGGGTTCGGCATGAGTCCGCGTGGCCCGAGGATCTTTCCGAGCCGACCGACGACGGGCATCATGTCGGGTGTGGCGATGCAACGGTCGAACCCCAGATCGCCTTCCTGGATGCTCTGGGCGAGATCTTCCGCACCGACCCTGTCGGCTCCGGCCTCACGGGCCTCGTCGGCCTTGGCGTCGCGGGCGAAGACGACGACCCTGACCACGCGCCCGGTACCGTGCGGCAGACTGACCACACCCCGCACCATCTGGTCGGCATGGCGTGGATCGACGTTGAGATTGAGCGCCAGCTCGACGGTCTCGTCAAACCTGGCGGAGGCCGTGTCCTTGAGCGCCTGGATCGCCTCCTCGAGAGCATAGTCCCGCTCGCGGTCGACGGTCCCGTAGGCTGCGACGAGATTCTTGCCGTGTCGTGCCATCACCCTACTCCACCACCTCGACACCCATGGATCGTGCCGTTCCGGCGATGATCCTCGATGCCGCCTCGATACCGTTGGCATTGAGATCCGTCATCTTCGCCTCGGCAATCTCACGCACCTGTTCCATGGTGACCGACCCGGCAACGGAGCGGCCAGGCAGGGCCTCGCCCCTTTCGAGACCGGCCGCCTTCCTGATGTACCACGCCGCCGGCGGTGTCCTCGTGACAAAGGTGAACGAACGGTCCGCATAGGCCGTGATCACCGTCGGCACCGGAGTTCCCTGTTCGACATTCTGCGTGGCCGCATTGAAGGCCTTGCAGAACTCCATGATGTTGAGGCCGCGCTGACCGAGCGCCGGACCGATGGGAGGCGATGGATTCGCCGCTCCTGCCGGAACCGTGAGCTTGATCGTGCCTGCGATCTTCTTGGCCATTGTCTTGCGCTTTCCATCCCCTGGTGGACGTCTCAGGTCTTCTCGACCTGAGTGTATTCAAGCTCGACGGGAGTGGGGCGGCCGAAGATCAGCACCGCGACCTTCAGGCGTGCCCGGTTCTCGTCGATTTCCTGGACCGTGCCGTTGAAGGACGTGAACGGTCCGTCAGCCACGCGCACACTCTCGCCGATCTCGAAGGTGATGGACGGCCTCGGCCGTTCGATTCCCTCCTGCACCTGGTTGATGATGCGCGCCGCCTCGGAATCGGGAATCGGCCTGGGGCGGTTGCCGGCCCCCAGGAAACCGCTGACCTTCGGCGTGTCCTTGACCAGATGCCAAGTAGCATCCGTCATCTCCATGTGCACCAGAACGTACCCGGGGAAGAACTTGCGGTCGGTCGAGAGCTGCCTGCCGCCGCGCATCTCCGTGACCTTCTCCGAAGGAACCAGGACCTGACAGATCTGCTCTGCCATGCCGCTCGCCTCGGCACGCTCCCTGATCGCGGTCTCCACCTTCTTCTCGAAACCCGAATAGCAATGGACGATGTACCAGCGATGCGTCACAGCCCCTGCCTCCCCAGCCCGAGAACGAGCTGGATCGCCTCGGCGAAGACGAGATCGATCACGAAGAAGAAGACGGCCACGAGCACGATCATCGCGAACACGGTGAGCGTGGTGATCCCCGCTTCCCTGGTTGTCGGCCAGGTCACCTTCCTGATGGCCTCGGCCCGGACCTGTCTGACAAATTCGGCCGGTGACACTTTCGCCATGAGTTGATCCGCTGTTTCCCTGCTCTTCAATCAACGAGCCCGCCGGTGGCAGGAGTGGCAGGACTCGAACCCGCAACCCCCGGTTTTGGAGACCGGTGCTCTACCAGTTGAGCTACACTCCTTGAAACGCCTCTTGCTCTAGTCGACGATTTCGGCGACGACGCCGGCGCCGACGGTGCGGCCACCCTCGCGGATGGCAAAACGCAGGCCTTCGTCCATGGCAATCGGCGAAATCAGTTCCACATCCATCGTCACGTTGTCCCCCGGCATCACCATCTCGATCCCCTCGGGCAGCTGCACGTGACCCGTCACGTCCGTCGTCCGGAAAAAGAACTGCGGACGGTAGTTGGTGAAAAACGGCGTGTGACGACCTCCCTCATCCTTCGTCAACACGTAGGTCTCCGCCTTGAAGCGCGTGTGCGGCGTGATCGTCCCAGGACGCGCCAGAACCTGGCCGCGCTCCACATCATCGCGCTTCGTACCACGCAGAAGGACCCCGATGTTGTCCCCCGCCTCGCCGGAATCCAGCAACTTGCGGAACATCTCCACTCCCGTGCACACCGTCTTCGACGTCTCCCGAATACCCACGATCTCAACCTCGTCGCCAACCTTCACCACACCCTGCTCAACACGACCCGTCACAACCGTGCCGCGCCCCGAAATCGAAAACACATCCTCAATCGGCATCAGAAAAGGACGGTCCACAGCACGCTCCGGCGTCGGAATGTAGGAATCTACCGCCGCCATCAACTCAAGAACCGACTGCTCACCCGTCTGCGCGTCGCCATCCTCCATCGCCGCCAGGGCCGAACCCCGCACAACAGGAATGTCATCGCCAGGAAACCGGTACTCGTCCAGCAACTCCCGAACCTCAAGCTCCACAAGCTCCAGAAGCTCCTCGTCGTCAACCTGATCCACCTTGTTGAGGTACACCACAATCGCAGGAACACCCACCTGACGCGCCAGAAGAATGTGCTCGCGCGTCTGGGGCATCGGACCGTCCGCCGCCGATACCACCAGAATCGCCCCGTCCATCTGCGCCGCACCCGTGATCATGTTCTTCACGTAGTCCGCATGACCAGGACAGTCGACATGCGCATAGTGGCGGCCCTCCGTCTCGTACTCCACATGCGCCGTGTTGATCGTGATGCCACGCTCACGCTCCTCCGGCGCCTTGTCAATCGACGCGTAGTCCGTGTACGTCGCACCGCCCGTGCGCGCCAGAATCCGCGTGATCGCCGCCGTCAGCGTCGTCTTGCCGTGATCCACATGCCCAATCGTCCCAATGTTCGCATGCGGCTTCGTACGCTCAAACTTCTCCTTGGCCATCCTTCTCGACCTCTCCTGGTCAATGACCCTCCCTCGAGGAGGGAGGTGTTCCTGGTTGTCACAACATGACCCCTGGTCGGGGAGCGTGGAGCGGGTGGCGGGAATCGAACCCGCGTAACCAGCTTGGAAGGCTGGGGCTCTGCCACTGAGCTACACCCGCCCTGTCGAGGTCCGCAACCGGCCCTCCGAACCGTGGATGGTGGAGGGAGGTGGATTCGAACCACCGTAGGCATAGCCAACGGGTTTACAGCCCGTCCCTTTTAACCGCTCAGGCATCCCTCCGGGCAACATGTACTGCTGATGGTTGGTTTCGCGACACGATCAACCCGACAGCAACCGCGCAACAAGGGCAGTGCCTCCTGCACTGTTGACGACGCCGCCGGATTTCCAATTGATGGAGTGCTCGTATATAGCACCACGCCATGGTCCGCAAGCACCTGGCACAACAAAAGTTCGCGAGGCCGCTGTGGATTCACGGACACCACCCGGTGGCGGCGGCACTGGCCAATCCGCAACGGCGCGTGGTGCGCCTCGCAGCCACGCCCGAGATGCTGGAGCGGCTTGCGCCCTTGCTGTCGCAACGCCGCGACACGATGGCCTGCGAAGCGATGACGTCATCGTCGATCGCCGCGCTCCTCGAGGGAGACACCCGCCACCAGGGAGCGGCTCTCCTCGTTCATCCGCTGCCGAACCTCGCCCTCCACCACATTCCCGGAACGGCCGACCTCGTCGTGGTCCTCGACCGCATCAGCGATCCCCGCAACGCCGGCGCCATCATGCGATCGGCCGCAGCCTTCGGCGCGGCGGCGGTCATCATGCAGGATCGTCATGCTCCTCCCCCTTCGGCGGCCTTCGCCAGCGCCGCCTCCGGGGCCCTCGAATGGGTGCTTCTGGTGCGTGTCCCCAACATCGCCCGCGCCCTCGATGGTCTCAAGCAACGCGGATTCTGGATTACCGGTCTCGACGCCCGAGCGCCCCTGACCCTGAGCGAGGCGCCGATGCCGCTTCCCGCCGCACTGGTCCTCGGCGCAGAGGGGAGCGGCCTGCGCCGTCTCGTTGCCCGGACCTGCGATCGGCTGGTGAGCATCGCCACCCCGGGCCGCGACCTCAGTCTCAACGTGGCCAGTGCCGCCGCCATCGCCCTCCACGAGATCCGCACCCATTGACGAATGGCTTACACCACCCCGCCTCCTCCCGGACCATCGCGCCGGCCCTCGAACGAGAGGTCTGGCGCCTCCATGGGGCGCCCCGGGCAGCCCGGGACTGGAGCCGTCTCGCCCGCGATCAGGCCATGCCTTCCCTGAACGCCCATTGCGGAACATGCGGAAGGCGTCGAAGGGCGCCGCGCCAAGAACCCCTCCACCGGTGTCGAGCCGGTCGCGGACGCCATGCACCAGGTTCTGGAACAGGGGTACGATCGTCGCGCCGCGCTCATGCAGGATCAGTTGCACGTCGGCATAGAGAAGCTTGCGCCTTGCGGTATCGAGTTCAGTCCTCGCAGCCACCACCAGATCGGTGAACTCGCGGTCGCACCAGTAGGCATCGGCCCATGCCGCATCGCAGATGTAGACGAGTGTCAGCATCAGGTCCGGGGTCGGCCGCGCATTCCAGTAGCAGTAACAGAACGGCGCCGTGCCCCAGACATCGGCCCAGTACCCGTCGACGGGTTCGCGCACGACCTCGAGGTTGAACCCGGCCTGCCTGGCGTTCTCCGCGTAGAGGACGCCGGCATCGACCGCACCGCTGAACGCCGCGGCGGAGGCGTGGATCCGGATCGTCTCGCCGCCGTAGCCGGCCTTCTTCAGATGGTGCCTCGCCCTGTCCGGATCGAACTCGCGCTGCGGAATGACGGGACTGAAGAACTGGTCGAAGGGCGCAACCGGATGATCGTTCGCCAGCGAAGCATGACCGTTGAAGATCACGTCGCGCATCTGCTCGCGATCGACCAGATACTTCATGGCGAGCCGGAAATCGAGACTGTCGAACGGCGTCGTGTCGGCATCGTGATGGTCGAGCCGCCGGCGACGCTCAGAACATCCACACCCTCGTTGTGCGCCAGCAGGTCCGCTGTCTTCGGCTCGACCGGCCACACCGCCTGGACGGAATCGCTGGCCAGCGCCGAAGAGAGCGCCGCGTGATCCTTCACCGAGAGATGCTCGAAGGAATCAAAGAAGTCCTGGTCTTCCAGAAAGTAGTTCGCGAACCGCTCTCCGGCGCCCATCACACCGGGCTCATAGTCCTGCATGACGTAGGCGCCGGTGCCCATGCCCGACATGTCGACCTCGCCGTCGACCGACGGCCCCACCTGGAACAGGTACTGCGCCAGGTAGTAGGGAAAGTCGGCTGCGGGCTCGCTCAATTCGAAGATCACGTCGTCACCGTCCGATCGGATGTCCGCCACGATCGCCATCATCGACGCGCCGCCCGACCGTGAATCGGGACCACGATGAACGTTCATCGAGTCGATCACGTCCCGGGCATCAAGCGTCTTGCCGTTGTGGAACTCAACGCCCCGGCGCAACCTGAAGGTCCAGGTCGCGCCCGCGTCCGAAGCACTCCATTCCGTCGCCAGCATCAGACGTCCTGACCTCGGCTATGAATTTGTCCAATCAGTTTGATGCTTCTGGGCCGAGTTTGGCTGGGTTGTCTGGCATTTCGTAGATCATGCGCAGGTCGGTTCCTGGGAAGGTCGTGCGCGTCTGGTTGAGTTCGTCGAGCAGTCCGGCGATTTCGGCGTCGCGCGCGTTGCTGGCGGTGCCGAGGAAGCGCACCCGCAGGACGCGGTTTTCCTGATCGGGGATGATGTCGGCGTCCGACTGGAACAGTTCGGCGAGGGGGCGTCGCGGGCGCTGCTTTGCGCCCTGGGCCTGGGCGACGGCGGCCATCATCCGGGTTTCGGCGCGGTAGGCGATCATGCGAACGATGTCGAGCAGCAGCCTCTCGCTGGAGGGCAGGGCGTCGAGCCTGTCGTTCTCGTCGAGCTCGGCCACGGTGACATGTTTCGGGATTTCTGCACGCCGGACCTTGAGCGCCTCGTGCTCGGCGTCGAGCGTCACGATCTTGTCCTGCAGCGTCGCGGCGGCCGTGATGGCGGTGTCGGACGGGGCGCCCTTGAGCAGGTCGGCGACGCGGTTGCGCAGTGTGCCGAGCTTCTGGCGCAGCTGGCGGATGCGGCGGTCGCAGCGGCGCCAGTGCGGATGGACGACGCGCGCTTCGGGGTCCTGCTCGACAAGGCCGTGCACGGCCAGCGCGTCGAGGCCGAACTCCTGGCGCATGGACTTGAAGAAGTTCTCCTGGGACCAGCGCGAGAACAGCGCGCCGGCGACCCGCTCCATGGGCGTGTGCCTGTCCGTGGTGACAAGCGGCACCTGCCGGCCGCTGTCCAGAAGACGCCGGATCTGGCGCACCTGCGGTCCGCCGGACAGCGTGATCCGTCTCTGTGCGAGCCGCACCTCGGCGGTGCGGACGCCACCTGGTGAGTGGAGCGGCGCCCGGACCGTGCGGAACTCCCCCTGTGGCCAGGGACCGCTCCGGAACCCCTTGTGCCAGGTGATCACCGCCACCCCGCGTCGGGCGAGGCGGGCGAACAGCGCCGGGCTCCAGCCCTCGCGGTCGAACACCAGCGTCAGCCCCGGCGCGACCGCCTCTCCCCTGGCGAGGTTCGGCGCCTCCGGCCCCGGCAGGCCGAGCCGCTCCAGCGCGGGCAGGATGTCGTGCTCCAGCGCGTGCGTCATGGTCGGATCGAGGTCCTTGTGCAGGCACAGGAGCGGCCGGCCGCCGAGCGCGTTGACCCAATAGCCTGTCGAGGCCGGCAGACAGAGCTTCTGACGTGACACGAAGTGCTTCGGCAGGCGACCCTTGCGGCCCGAATATACCTTCACGTGCCCGTCCACCGACAGTGTCGCGCAGACATCCGGCGCCTCCGCGATCCAGTCCTTCGCCAGCGCGTCCTGCCAGTCCCGGACCCGCTGCGGGTCGCTCGCCAGCGCCCTGATCTTGCGCCGCAGCGTCTTGACCTCCGGGCAGCGGTCGAGCCCCAGGACCGCACCCCGTTCCCCGGGCGCCTCGTGGCGCAGCGCCTCGGGGTTGCGGATCCGGGCCATGAACAGGAAGGCGAGCATGAGAAGCACGCTCGTCAGCCCGTCGTACCCTTTCGGCAGCGACAGGAACCTGTCCGCGTGCTCCAGGAGACCCTCCTTCAGCAGCGCCGGCAGCGCCGCCAGGACGCCGCCGCCGGCGACCGCCGAGAGTGGCTCGTCGAAGCGCGGCGGCGCTTCGTTCATGGCTCCCGTCGAGGCCGCGACGCGCCCGGCGCTGTCGCGCGCGCCGCGCCCCATCGGCGCGACCCTGTCGCGACGGTCCCGTTCGCCGCGGCCGAGAAGATCGTCCGGGCATCGCGTGGCCTCGTCGACTTGCGCCGCCTGCGGCCGCTCTCCGCCGCCGATGAAGCCGTTGCTGAGGTTGTAGTACGCCGTCGATCTCGCGATCCCCAGTTCCCGGGCCAGTGCCGCGGCGTTCATGCCCTCGGCCAGGAGACGGTTCGCCGCGGCCGCCGTCTCGCCTGTGATCACGCTGAGACCACGGCCCTTGCGTGGCTCGTAGAAGCTCGCTTCACCCCTGTCCCGGAGCTTCCTCATAAGCCCGCTGCACGGTCGCGCGGCTCACGTCGAAGGCCGCCTGCAGGTCTCCTTGAGGAACGCCGTGCCTGGCGAACCTCGCGATCCGCAGCAGCATGGCCGGCCGGTCGCCCTCGTCGTGGCAGTCGAAGGGCTCCATGTTCGAGAAGTAGACGGTCTGTCCGTCGAGGTCGGCAAGGGAGAAGCACGAGGTTCCGATCTGGACGGCTTCGGGAGGGTGCATTGCGAGCGTGTTCATGGCCTGGACTGCTCAATATAGGCGTCATGTTATATTGGATCATCCCACGGCTATGGTGTCAAGCAAAAAACTGGGAAACCCGTTCATTGTGTTGGAAAAAAGAGGGCCGGACTGATCAAGTCAACTCACTGAGGTCAGGACGTCTGAGCATGGGATCGAGTCCGCCATCGGTCCGCGCGTCGACCAGCTTGCTGCGAAAGGTCTCCGTGAGCATGGTCTGGTGCGAGTTGCCGGTGTGGCCGATGGTGAAGGAGTCGGCCGACTGCCCGTCGCCGGCCGCCGTGACGATGTGCCCGCCCCGAACCTGCCCGGCGCACGCCGATTCGCTCCACAGGGCCGTGGCAGCCGCGACCGTCATGCCCGAAGCGACCGCACGCTCCAGGAAGTCGCGCCGAGTCACGTCCTTCTGTCCGGCGAAGGCCCTCAACGTCCGGTCGGCATGGTCGGCTTGTTCGGTCATGCTCTTGATCCTCTCGAAGAATGCGCACGAGTCTGCGTCGACGCTGACAGCCTAGCATTCGCCCCAGGATGTCTGAACAGGTGCCGGACATCCTGACCTGACCTCCCGGGGAGGCATGTCGCCCCTGCCGGGAAGTCCACTGTTGTCCTGTGCTTGCGACCGTTTCTGCATGCCAACACCGGGGCGGCGCGGCGTTCGTCCAATCACGCCGGAAACACGGCGTGGGATGCTGATGCCGGCCGTGACCCATACCGGCGTGGCAATGTCTCGGGAGAGCGGCAACGCGTGTCATGCAATCTGCGTTCACAGGGTGTGGCCGACCGTTCGAATACGGGTTCCGGTCTCTGTCACCGCCTCATCCCGCCCGGTCAGGCAGCGCGCTCCAGCGCAGCCTCGAACCAGCGGGTCCATGCCTCCCCGGGGACAACGAAACTGTACCCTGCCACCAGGCGGGGACGCCGTTCGCGGGCGATGGCGAGCAGGCGGTAACCCCGGTTCGCGATATCCTCAGGCTCACTGTAGGGATTGAGTTGCATGGTGTCGTCCGGCGGAAAGGCGTAGTCGCACGCGAAGAGCACGCCGCGCCACAGGTAGGCCGTGAATCCCGGAGTGTGGCCACCGATATGGAAGGCCTCGATGCCGTGGCTCGTGAAATCGCCACGGAAGACGTCATCCACGGGAAAGGCGGCGGCGAGTGGACTGTCCGTCTCGGCCTCGTGGATGTGGACAGCCGCATTCCACTGTGCGCGGTACTGGTTCGAGGCGCCCATGAAGTCCTTGTGCGTGAAGAAGATGTCGCCAACGGGCGCAAGCGTGCGGTTGAATGCGCTCGGACAGTCGATCCATACCGGCCCGTCCTCGGTCTCGATGCGGTAACAGGCATGTTCCAGACCGAGGCGCGGACGGGAAAGAAGCTGGCTGACGCCGCCGGTGACCTCCCGCGCCTCCACGCGATAGCGCTCCTCGCCGACGTCCCAGGAGACAAAGCGGTCGTGGCGGGCGCCGCAGAAGGGACAGATGGCGGGCATGTCTGCGATCATGTTGTATCCGCAGGGCACACAGACCCACTGCTTCAGCGGGAATCCTCTCGCCAGCTCCATCATGCCATGTCTCCCGGTTCGCAGCCATCATATCGACCGAATCCCCCTTGCGCAGCATGCCCGAGGGAGGACGACGACATCCTCGACCGGGCAGACGGCGCGCATCGCGATCCGGGATCGCGGGTCGAGGCCGTTGTCGAACTTCGCGATGTCTTCGGTGTCGGTGAGCAGCACCAGGGCTGCATCGTGACCCTGTGCAGGCGCCGGGACGACCGCGCAATGTCCCGGATTCCCGGGAAGCATCCGCCTGTGGCGAACGAGGGCGCCCACAGGAAGAGGGCGGTTCCGCCGGAGCGGATGGCAGTGTCGTCGTTCGGGAGTACGAGGCAACCCCGGCCCTCCCCGCCGGGCAGGAGTGTTTCACAAGGGGCGTGGCCCCGTGCTACGAAACGGCGGGAGCCGGGTTAGCTCAGTTGGTAGAGCAACCGCCTTGTAAGCGGTAGGTCGCGAGTTCGAGTCCCGCACCCGGCACCACACCCCATCCCGGGCCGTCACGCAGCCTTCTGGCGCATGGTCACGAACTCCTCGGCGCTGGTCGGATGGATACCGACCGTGGCGTCGAAATCGGCCTTGGTGGCGCCGGCCTTGAGGGCCACCGCAAATCCCTGCAGGATCTCGGCGGCATCCTCTCCCACCATGTGAACCCCGACGACGCGGTCCGTGGCCGAGGCCACGACAAGCTTCATCAGGGTCTTCTCTTCGTTCAGGGAGATCGTGTGGCGAAGGGGCCTGAAACGGGTCAGGTAGACGTCGACGCCATCGGCATACCGTCGGCGTGCCTCTGATTCCGTCAGGCCCACCGCGGCCAGTTCCGGCTGGCTGAAGACGGCCGACGGGACGTTCGAGTAGTCGACGCTCTTCGGCCCGGCGCCGAAGAGCGTGGCGGCCACCGCCATGCCCTCGGTGGTTGCCACCGGCGTCAGCTCGATACGGCCGAGAACGTCGCCAATGGCGAAAACCGACGGCACGTTGGTGCGGAAGTGGTCGTCAACCGGAATGGTGCCGTCATGGTTGACAGCCACGCCGACGTCCTCGAGCCCGAGACCGGAGGTCAGCGGCCGACGGCTGGTGGCATACATGACCAGGCCGGTGTCCAGGGAGGCGCCGTCGGCCAGACTGACGGAAAAACCGCTCTCCTTGCGGGTGATGGCCGCCACGTCGCTGGAGAACCTGAGATCGATCCCCTTCGTCCGCATTTCTCCGGCGAGGTGGCGCCGAACATCCTCGTCGAAGCCGCGCAGGAAGAGGTCTCCCCGGTAGAGCTGCGTGACCTCGACACCGAGGCCGTGAAAGATTCCGGCGAACTCCGCCGCGATGTATCCGCCACCGACGATGACGATGCTCCGGGGCAGTTCGTCGAGGAAGAAGCACTCGTTCGACGTGATGACGTGGTCCCTGCCCGGAACGTCCGGTACGTATGGCCAGCCCCCGGAGGCGACAAGAATGTTCGCGGTGAGGAACCGCTGACCGTTGACGTCCACCTCGTGGGGACCGGCGAGGCGGGCGCGGCCCTTGAGAACCCTGCAGCCGGCGTCCTTGAGCATGTTCACGTAGATGCCGTTCAGCCTGGCGATCTCGGCCGACTTGTTGTCACGCAGCGTCGGCCAGTCGAAGAGGGGATCCATGGATGACCAGCCGAAGCGCCGGGCATTCTGGAACTCTTCGCTGCAATGGGCTGCATAACCGAAGAGCTTCTTGGGAATGCACCCTGCATTGACACAGGTTCCACCCCAGTCACGTTCTTCGATAATCGCCACGCGGGCGCCTGCGGCCGCGGAAAACCGTGCTGCGCGCACCCCTCCCGAGCCGCCGCCGATGACGACGAGATCGTAGTCGAAGGAACCCATTCCTTCAGGAATCCGTGTCAGCTGTCGACGCCGGCCACACAGACGTACTTGGATTCGACGTACTCGTCGATTCCCATGTGGCTGCCTTCGCGCCCGACTCCCGATTCCTTCACGCCTCCGAACGGTGCCACTTCCGTGGAGATGATACCGGTGTTGACGCCGACGATACCGTATTCCAGGCCCTCGCTGACACGCCAGATACGGCCGATATCGCGGGCATAGAAATAGCTGGCAAGACCGAACTCCGTGTCGTTGGCGAGGGAAACCGCCTCGTCCTCGCGCTCGAACCGGAAGATCGGCGCCAGGGGACCGAAGGTCTCGTCGCGCGCCACGAGCATCTGCGGATTGACGTCCGCCATGACCGTCGGCTCGAAGAAGGTGCCGCCGAGCGCGTGACGCTGTCCACCAACGAGGACACGCGCGCCCTTCGCCGAGGCATCAGCAATGTGCTCCTCCACCTTGTCGACCGCGGCCTCGTTGATCAGGGGGCCCTGAACGACGCCCTCGTCGAGGCCATTGCCCACCTTCATCTCGCTGACCCGCGCCGCAAGTCTCTCGGCGAAGGCATCGTGGACCGCGGAGTGGACATAGATCCGGTTGGCGCAGACGCAGGTCTGCCCCATGTTGCGGAACTTCGACTGGATGGCGCCCTCGACCGCGGCATCGAGATCGGCATCGTCGAACACCAGGAAGGGCGCATTGCCGCCCAGCTCCATGGTGACCTTCTTGACCGTGGATGCCGCCTGTTCCATCAGCATCTTGCCGATCTCCGTGGAGCCGGTGAAGGTGATCTTGCGGACCGCGGGATGACAAGTGAGTTCGTTGCCGATCTCCGCCGACTTGCCGGTCAGGATGTTGAGAACTCCCTTCGGCAATCCGGCGCGTTCGCCAAGATCTGCGAGAGCAAGGGCTGAATAGGGGGTCTCGGTCGCCGGCTTGCAGACAATGGTGCAGCCCGCGGCGAGTGCCGGACCGGCCTTGCGCGTGATCATGGCAGAAGGAAAATTCCACGGTGTGATCGCGCCCACCACGCCAACGGGTTCACGCAAGACCAGGATGCGGCGATCGGCGAGGTGCTGGGGAATGGTCTCGCCGTAGACTCTCTTGCCCTCCTCGGCAAACCACTCGATGAAGCTCGCGGCATAGGCAATCTCGCCACGCGCCTCGGCCAGGGGCTTGCCCTGTTCGAGGGTCATGAGCCGTGCCAGGTCCTCCTGGTTCTCGAGCATCAGCTCGAACCAGCGGCGCAGCACCAATGCCCGCTCCTTCGCCGTCTTCGCCTTCCAGGCCGGCAATGCAGCCGCAGCGGCCTCGATGGCCCTGCGGGTTTCGGCCGTGCCCATGCGGGGAATGGTTCCGAGCACTCCGGAGGTGGCCGGATTCCTGACATCGATGGCGTCGCCCGCATCGGCATCGCACCAGGCACCGTCGATATAGCACCGTTGGCGAAACAGGGTTGCGTCACTGAGATCCATGGGAAATCCTCGCAATGTTCGATAAAGGAGACGGACGGCTTGCCGACGAGGGCGAATGTAGACTGCGGCGGCGGCGAAGGGAATGACGGAATTCGACTTTGAGCAGGCAATCGACAGGCGCGGCACGAGTGCTGCCAAGTGGGCGCAGGCGACGGCCAATGACGACCCTCCCCTGTTGGCGATGTCCATTGCCGATATGGAGATTCCGGCACCGGAGCCGGTGCTGAAGGCGATGGCGGAACGCGTCGAACATGGCATTTTCGGCTATACCGAGGCCGGTGATGCCTACTTCGAAGCCGTTGCCGCCTGGCAGATGGAGCGCCATCACCACGTCATCAGCCCGGAGTGGGTGGTGACCCATCACGGCGTCCTTCCCTCGCTCTTCCAGATGATTCGCGCCTTTCTGCCGCCGAATTCCGGCGTCGTGGTGATGACACCTGCGTTTCCGCCCCTTCTGGATGCCGTCACCCTCAACGGCCACCGTGTCATCACCAGTCGATTGGTGCGCCACGGAGACTCCTATGCCATCGACTTCGAGGCATTCGAGGGCGCCTGCCGGGATCAGGCCACACGGCTGTTCATCCTGTGCAATCCCCACAATCCCACCGGCCGCAACTTCACGGCGGACGAGCTTCACCACCTTGCGTCGATCGCCGCCCGATACCGGGTGATGGTCTTCGCCGACGAGATTCACGGCGACCTCGTGCTGCCTCCCGGTCGACTGGTGCCGTTCCTGTCCGTCTGCGACGGCCACGACATCGAGGTGATCGCGGCAAACGGCCTGTCCAAGACAATGAACCTCGCCGGCCTTGGCCTCAGCAACATCGTCATTCCCTCACAGGGACTTCGCGAACGGTTCGAGGACTCCGTGCGCGGAAGCGGGGAATGGGGCGTCAATCCGGTCTCCCGGGCCGCCGCTCTCGCCGGTTACGCCCACGGCGGCGCCTGGCTCGACGCATTTCTCGATCACGTCGCCGACAACATGTCGACGGTCGACCAGTGGTGCGCCCGGGAACTCGCCGGCGTGGTTCCGGTGAAGGCCGAGGCCACCTACCTGAAGTGGCTCGACACGACGGGAACCGGCCTTGAGGAAGAGGATCTCATGGACCGTCTGATCAACAGTGAACGACTGCTCGTTCAGGCGGGAAGCGACTTCGGCACCATGGCGCGGGGTTTCCTGCGCCTCAACCTCGCCTGTCCCCGCACCATGGTGACGTCCGCGATGACACGTATCACAAGGGCCATCGAGCCGACGACAGGCTGAAGCGACGGACCTATTCGACCGTGACGCTCTTGGCGAGATTGCGCGGCTGATCGACATCCGTGCCCTTGCGCACGGCAGCGTGGTAGGCGATCATCTGCACCGGGATGGCGTGAACGAGCGGCGTGACCAGGCTGTCGACGGCGGGCAGGACAACCATCCTGTCGGCCACAGGTCCCGCATTGGCGGCGCCGGTCTCGTCCGTGATGAGGATGATCCTGCCGCCGCGCGCCCTCGCTTCCTCGACGTTGGACATCGTCTTGTCGAAGAGTTCGTCACCCGGGGCAACGACGATGACCGGAACATGCTCGTCAATCAGAGCGATGGGCCCGTGCTTCATCTCGCCCGCAGCGTGGGCTTCAGCGTGAATGTAGCTGATTTCCTTGAGCTTCAGTGCTCCCTCCATGGCAACGACGGCGGACGTGCCGCGGCCGAGGTAGAGAACATGACGCGCCTCGGCGATGTCCCAGGCGATGTGCCGGAACTCCTCCTCCATGGCGATGACTCGGGCCAGCGTTGACGGCAGAGTGGTCAGAACGCCCGCAAGACGGACGGCCTCATGATGGTCGATGGTCCCGCGGTCGCGCGCCGTCGCCACGGCAAGGCAGAAGAGGACGGCCACCTGGGCGGTGAAGGTCTTGGTTGCGGCCACGCCGATCTCGGGACCGGCATGGGTCGCAAGGACCAGGTCCGCCTCCCGCGCCGCCGTGCTGGTCTCGGTGTTGGTGACGGCAAGGACGGTCCTGCCGAGACCACGGGCATAGCGCATGGCGGCCAGGGTGTCGGCCGTCTCCCCCGACTGCGAGATGAAGACACCGAGACAGTTTTCGACCATCGGCGCCCGGCGGTAGCGGAACTCCGAGGCAATGTCGGCGTCGGCAGGCAGTCCGGCCAGGCGCTCGAGCCAGTACTTGCCGATGAGGGCGGCATAGTAGGCGGTGCCGCAGGCGATGAGGGTCATCCGTTCGACCGCGCCGGGGCCGAGCGCCGCACCGGGAATCGTGATCGAGCGGGACTCGGGGTCGAGATAGCGTCCCAGTGTTTCGCCCACGGCCACCGGCTGCTCATGGATTTCCTTTTCCATGAAATGGCGGTAGTTCCCCTTCCCGATCACCGCGCCGGAAAGTTCGGTATCCACCACCGGACGTTCCACGGGACGACTACCCGTGTCGAGAATCTCGACACCGCCCCGGCGAACAAGTGCAAGATCATTCTCTTCCAGGTAGGAGACCTTGCGGGTGTGACCGGCCAAGGCGATGGCATCGGACGCAAGGAAGAGGCCGCCGTCGCCCCAGCCCACCACAAGCGGTGCTCCCCGCCTTGCTCCGGCGAGCGCCACGTCGTCGCCTTCGATGAGAATGGCGAGAGCAAACATGCCCTCGAGACGGTTCATCAGGGCCGTCATGGCCGCTGCCGGAGTTCCTTCGGCCTGCAGCAACGCATCGAACAGGTGGGCCACCACCTCGGTGTCCGTCTCCGACTCGAAACAGCGCCCCCCGGCACGCATGTCATCGCGCAGCGCGCGGTAATTCTCGATGATGCCGTTGTGGACGACGGCGACACGCCCGGTCATGTGAGGGTGTGCATTCCTTCGCGTGGGCGCTCCGTGGGTCGCCCATCGAGTGTGGCCCACTCCGGCCTCGCCCGTCATCCCTTTCGAGGTCAGCATGGTCTCGAGATTGGCGATCTTGCCGGCCGCGCGCCGGCGCACGATTCCCTCCTGACCGAGGACCGCGATGCCCGCCGAGTCGTAGCCGCGATACTCGAGGCGGCGCAGTCCGTCGAGGAGAACCGGAACCGCCTCGCCGCTCCCGAGATAGCCGATGATTCCGCACATGGGACCGTCAGCTCCGGCTGTCTGACCTGCTGCGGCGCCAGCGGGAGGCCACACGTTCGCGAACGGTCTGCGGCGCCCTTTCGAGGGCCACTGCATCGTCGCCGACATCCCGGGTGATCGTGCTGCCGGCGCCGACCATCGTGCCGTCGCCAATGGTGAGCGGCGCCACCAGGGAGGCGTTGGATCCAATGAACGCCTCCTTCCCTATCCGCGTCGGATGCTTGGTCACCCCGTCGTAGTTGCAGATCACGACTCCGGCTCCGAGGTTTGTCCCGGCACCGACCTCGGCGTCGCCGACATAGGCCAGATGGTTCGCCTTGACGCCCGACTCCAGCGTCGACGCCTTGATCTCGACGAAGTTGCCGATTCTCGTGCTGGCTCCGAGGCGGGTTCCGGGACGCAGCCGGGCAAAGGGGCCGATCACGGCGCCTTCGCCGACATGACAGTCCTCGAGATGGCTGAAGCTGCGGATGATGGCACCCTTGCCGATCGTCACGCCAGGGCGGATCACCACGTCGGGCTCGATCACGACATCGGCCCCGATCACCGTGTCCCAGGAGAGCCACACCGACTCCGGCGCCATCATCGAACAGCCGGCAGTCATGGCGGCATGGCGCAGGCGGCGTTGCATGACCGCCTCGAAGCGGGCCAGGTCCACGCGGTCGTCGGCGCCGACGGTATCGTCGGGGTCGGTGGTCTCGAGAACGGCGGTGGCAAGACCGCGGCGGCGGGCAATGGCGACGATGTCGGAAAGGTAGTATTCGCCCCTGGCGTTGTCGTCGGAGACCTCGTCAAGGAGAGCGAAGAGATGGCCTGTTTCGATGCTCATCATCCCTGAATTGCACAGCGTCGAGGCACGCTCGACCGCGCCTGCATCATGGAACTCGACAATTCTCTCGAGTGTGCCGTCGGCATCCATCACCAGCCGGCCGTAGCGGTTGGCGGAGGTGACATGAACCCCCAGGACCGAGGCCACGGCACTTCTGCTGCGCCGCACCCTCACGAGATCATGAATGGCCGACGCCTCCAGCGTCGGCGCATCGCCGAACAGCACCACGATGTCTCCGTCGTCAGCCAGTCCTTCAAGGGCGCCGCGCGCCGCCTTGACGGCGTCGGCCGTACCGCGTGGCTCGACCTGGATGACGACACGGGCAGGCCTGACGGCTTCGGCCGTCTTCTGGTCTCGCGGTCCGGTCACCACGACAATGCGTTCGGGTGCGATCTCGGCGGCGGCAGCAATAACGTGATTCACCATGGGCCTGCCGACAATGGTATGCATGGCCTTGGGCAGATCCGATTTCATGCGCGTGCCCCGTCCTGCCGCGAGGACCACGACGGCGACATCCTTCAGAGCGAGAACGGAATCCATGCATGTCCCTTTCGGCAACCAGTGGTTGGTGCCACACTTGAAAAAGTGACCGAAGTCAAGAATTGCAACACTCAATGACACCATTCAGCCGCCAACCATGCGAGCGCACATGACGACCGTTCGCCCCCACAGGTTCCGCGCGGTCATCTTCGACCTCGACGGAACACTGATCGACAGTGCACCGGATATCGCCGATGCCATCAACATGTTGATGGCCGACTACGGGCGCCGGGCGCTGACCGAACGGACGGTGCGGGACATGGTGGGCAACGGCTGGGCGGGTCTCCTGGAACGCGCCATGGCCATGACCGGTGGCATGCCCGACGGAGATGAATCCGCCATCGAGGAGAGGTTTCGCGAGTTCTACCTGCCGCGCAGCACACGCCTTTCAAGCCTCTACCCAGGTGTCGCCCGGACCCTTGACTCACTCCACCGGGACGGCACGGCGATCGGCGTGTGCACCAACAAGCGGCAGGCCGGCGCCGACCATGTCATTGCCACCTTCGGACTCGGGCAGGCCATCGGCGCCGTGGTCGGCGGGGACGCCGGCGTGATGAAACCCGATCCGGCCCATCTGGCCATCGTTCTCGACCGCCTCGGCGTGGGCGCCGTGGAAGCCGTCATGGTGGGAGACAGCCACGCCGATGTCGCCGCCGCCCACGGCGCCGGCATGCCGTGTGTCGTTGTCAGTTACGGCTATGCCGGCGGGCCGCCCGCTTCGCTGGGCGCCGACTGCACGATCGACCGCATGGAGGACCTCATCCCGGCACTTGCCGGTCTGTGAACATCAGCCCGTTTCAACCGACAGCATCGGGCAGTTCCGCCTTGCGCCGGGCCATGAAGTCCTGCAACGCCTCGTCCCGGGCCTCGTCCAGCGGTGGCGGCTCGTAGGCTTCCAGGCGCCGCCGGGCGACGGCCACCGCGCGCTCGTCATGGGTGAGTTCGCCCTCGGCCTGCCACTGCTCGAAACTGTTGTTGTCGGCGATCTCGGGTATGAAGAACCCTTCGAGGTAGTTCCGCCTGGTATGAGCACAACCGAGGAAGTGATGGCCCGGACCGACCTCGCGTATCGCCTCGAGACCGAGACCGTTCTCCGAAAGGTCAAGCCGGCGGCAGAAACTCTGCAGCATCGCCACCTGTTCGATGTCCATGATGAACTTGCCGTAGCCGGCGGTCAGTCCCGCCTCGAGCCAGCCCGCCGCATGCAGCACGAAGTTGGTTCCTGCCAGCAGTGTTGCCGTCATGGTCTGCATCGATTCGTAGGCCGCCTGGGCATCGGCGATCTTGGCGCCGTTGAGCATGCCCCCGGATCGCAGCGGGACCCGGTAGCGGCGGGCGAGCTGCCCCACCGCGTAGATCATCTGCAGGGTCTCCGGCGTTCCCATCATGGGTGCTCCCGACCGCATCGAGACGGTGGCAAGGAAGCTGCCGTAGACCATGGGCACGCCGGGTCGGACGATCTGGGCGTAGGCGAGGCCCGACACCACCTCGGCATTGAGCTGAGCGATGGCGCCTGCGGTCACCACCGGGGCCATGGCCCCGGCCATGATGAACGGGGTCACGAGAACAGCCTGGTTGTGCTCGGCATAGTGGCGCAACGCGCCAAGCATGGAGCCGTCCCAGACCAGGGGCGAATTGCAGTTGACCACCGAGGTCATCACCGTGTTCTCGCGAATGGTGTCGGCGCCGAAGAGGATCTCGCACATGCGGCACGAATCGAGAGCGCGTTCGGGGGCCGATTGCACACCCATGAACGGCTTGTCGGAGTACTTCATATGGGAGTAGACGATATCGAGATGACGCCTGGGCACCGGCACGTCCACCGGCTCGCAGATGATTCCTCCGGAATGATGGAGGACCGGCGACATGTAGGCGAGCTTGACGAAGTTCTGAAGGTCCTGGAGTGTCGCATAGCGCCGCTGATTGGCAAGATCACGTACGAAGGGCGAGCCAAAGGTGGGGGCAAAGACCGTGTTGCCGCCACCCACCACCACGTTGCGCTCGGTGTTGCGCGCCATCTGGACATAGCTTTCCGGCACCATGGCGAGGAGGTTCTCGATCAGGGCCCGCGGAATCCTCACCCGCCGCCCGGTCACATCGGCGCCCACCTCCTTCCACTGGCGGCAAGCGTCATCGTCGAGGAAGTCGATGCCTGTCTCCTCGAGGATCTGCATGGAGGTGTCGTGAAGCAGCTCGACTCCCGCCTCGTCGAGGAGTTCGTAGACCGGTATCTCGCGCGTGATGTAACGCTGCTGGACGATGGGCGCACCGATACGCTCGCGATGGCGCCTCGCCCGGCCCCCACGCCGTCCACGCGATTCTGCCATGTCCATCCTCCGTCGAGCGGCGTCGCATGTGAAGTCAAGGAACGAGGCAAGTCAATCGGGCAAAGCCGATTGACACGCCCGCCACGGCTTCTCTAATGTGCGCCCGCATTCTCCGGCGGCCCTCAGACGCCCGGCTGGCGAGACGACATGGCGGATGATCCATCCGATCTTGAGGCACGAATCGCTGCAGCCCGCAGGACGGGCAAGGGTGGCAGGACGACGGGGAAGGCACAGGCGTCCGGTTACGGCATGGCCGTCCGCATGGCGGTCGAAATGGTTGCTGCCCTGGCCGTTTCCGTCTTTCTGGGACTCTGGATCGACGGGGAACTGGATACCGCGCCGCTGTTCCTGGTGATCTTCCTGGTCCTGGGCATGGCGGCCGGTGTCATCAATGTGGTGAGGGCCGCTGGAATGATGACTCGCGGGTCGCAACGCGAACCCGACAGAAGGAAGTGAAGGGGATCGAACGCGTGGCGACTGACTCCGGGCACAATCCGCTTGAGCAGTTTGCGGTGTCGTCTGCAGTCGAGTTCGGCATTGGCGACCTCGACCTTGCGATTACCAATTCTGCCATCTGGATGATGGCGGCGACCGCGCTCGTCGTCATCTTCACCACCGTGTTCATCGGCCGGCGCAGCATGGTCCCGGGACGCATGCAGTCCCTGGTGGAGATCTCCTACGAGTTCATCGCCAACATGCTGGAGGACAATGTCGGGGATCAGGGCCGCCCGTTCTTTCCCTTCGTCTTCACACTCTTCATGTTCATTCTCTTCTGCAACATGCTGGGCATGCTGCCGTACAGCTTCACGGTGACAAGCCAGATCGTCGTCACCTTCGGTCTCGCCCTTGTCGTCTTCATCGGGGTCACGATTGTCGGCTTCGTGAAGCATGGCCTGGGCTTCTTCAAGTTCTTCCTGCCGCACGGTGTCCCGGGTTTCCTCGCTCCCCTTGTGGTCCCCATCGAGATCCTGTCCTATCTCATTCGCCCGGTGAGTCTGGGTCTGCGCCTCTTTGCCAACCTGACGGCAGGCCACACCATGCTGAAGGTGTTCGCCGGCTTCGTGGCGCCGCTCGGGGCCCTGTGGATCCTCCCCGGCGCCATCCCCATGGCGGCAGTGATCGGGCTCACCCTTCTCGAATTCGCCATTGCGTTCCTGCAGGCCTATGTCTTTGCCGTGCTGAGCTGTATCTACCTGCACGACGCGATTCACATGCACTGACGGATTTCTCCCCGTCCAGGCAATTCCTCCTCGAACTGGAAAGGACCTTTCATGATGGATGCAGAAGCTGCGAAGCTCATTGGCGCCGGCCTTGCGGTGATCGGACTGGGCGGCGTCGGAGCCGGTATCGGCAACATCTTCGCCTCGATGATCTCCTCCGTGGGACGCAACCCCGCGGCAGCCGGCAATGTCCAGGGTTTCATGTGGATCGGCTTCGCCCTCGTCGAGGCCGTGGCGCTCTACGCCCTGCTCATCGCCCTTCTTCTTCTCTTCGTATTCTGACCATCCGCGTCTGACCCGGAAGAGCACGATCCATGCCACAGCTGGAATTCTGGCACTTCCTGCCGCAGTTCTTCTGGCTCGCGGTCTGCTTCGTGTTCCTCTACGTCGTCATGGCGTTTGTCGCGTTGCCACGGATAGGCCGTGTCCTGACCGACCGCAAACACAGCATCGAACGGGATCTTGACGGCGCCGAGCGTGCGAGAGCCGAAGCCGAACGGGCGCGCCTTGAGTACGAAGCTTCCCTCGAGGAGGCCCGCGAGAGAGCACGCTCCATCATCGGCGAGGCGGTCCAGCAGGCTGGCGAGGATGGGGAACGGCAGCTTGAGGAGCTCGATCGCGAGATCGGGCGTGAACTCGGGAAGGCCCAATGCACCATCGACGAGGCCAGGACCGCGGCTCTCGCCAACCTCGAGGGAGTGGCGGTGGAAGCGGCGCGCCTGGCAACCCGTCGGCTGACCGGCGCCGAGGTCAGTGACGAAGACGCGTTGAAGGCGTTGGCGGCGGTCCGGGAGAACTGATCATGGAACACCTCTTCGATGATCCCGCGTTCTGGGTGGCGGTTGCCTTCGTGATCGCCGTTGCCATTGCCGCCAGGCCGCTGTTCTCCATGATCATCTCCGCACTCGACAGGCGCAGCGGCGAGATCGCAAGGAGGCTTGATGAAGCGAACGCGCTGAACGATGAGGCCAAGGAGCTGCTCTCCTCCTATCGGCGCAAGCATCGCGATGCCGAGGCCGAGATCGCCGACATCATGGCGCGGGCGCACGAGCAGGCGGAAATCCTGAAACGCAACGCATCCCGCGAACTCGAGGCGCGACTGGCCCAGCGACGCCAGGCGGCACAGGAGAGAATCCGTCAGGCCGAAGCCGAAGCCGTCAACCAGGTCCGCGAAGCTGCGGTCGACCTCGCTCTTGGCGCCACCGCGAGTCTCATCCACACGCGGCTTGACGACAGAGAACAGGCACGTCTCGTGGACGATGCCATCGACGAACTCGACCAGCGCCTCGCCTGAGCAGGCGGCATTCCCTCCTTCATGAGGTGCGCCCGACGGACGCGCGACGTCTGAGCGGGCACCATTCCCTTGTATCGTGTCGTCAGGCTGTGGCAGGCTCCCATGTCAGGACGGGACGGCGGGCAGCAGCCGTCTCGTCGAGCCGCTTCCAGGGAGCGAGCCGCGGTGCGTGGTGGAAGAGGTCCCGGTTTCCTTTCCTCGCTTCGTCCGCCAGATGCACCATGACATCGCAGAACCGGTCAACGCTCTGACGGCTTTCGGTCTCCGTTGGCTCGATGAGCATGGCGCCATGGACGATGAGCGGAAAGTACATGGTCATGGGATGGTATCCCTCATCGATCATCGCCTTGGCGATATCGAGAGTGGAGATTCCGGTGTCCTGCAGGTTTCGATCATCAAAAAGGCACTCGTGCATGCACGGTCCCGGAAACGGCGCATTGTAGGCGCGGGAAAGACGCGCCAGCACATAGTTGGCATTGAGCACGGCATCCTCGGCCACCTGGCGCAACCCGTCGGCGCCGTGACTCATCATGTAGGCAAGTGCCCGTACGAACATGCCCATCTGCCCATGGAAACTGCGCAGGCGGCCGAAGGCCAGCCCGTCGCCGTCGTGCTCGACGAGCCGCCAGTCATCGCCATCGGCCTCGATACGTGGCAAGGGCGCAAAGGGTAGCAGTTCCTCGCAGAGAACCACCGGTCCACTTCCCGGACCACCGCCGCCATGGGGCGTTGAGAAGGTCTTGTGCAGATTGATGTGCATCGCGTCAACGCCGAGGTCTCCCGGCCTCACCCGGCCGACGATGGCATTGAAATTGGCGCCATCGGCATAGAGAAAGGCTCCGGCAGAGTGCAGCATGTCGGCAATCGTCATGATGTCGGTCTCGAAGAGCCCGCAGGTGTTCGGGTTGGTCAGCATGAGAGCGGCAACATCGTCGTCCAGGGCGCTCTCGAAGGCTGCCAGGTCGACGCGCCCTCTCGAGTCGCAGGGCACGGTATCGACCCCGTAGTCGCAGAGGGCTGCCGTCGCCGGGTTGGTGCCGTGGGCCGATTCGGGAACCAGGATCCTGCGTCGTGCATCACCCCTGGAAGTGAGAGCGGCGCGAATGCACATCAGACCGGCGAACTCGCCGTGCGCACCGGCCGCGGGGGTCATGACCACGCCCGCCATGCCGGTGAGAGTTGTGAGCCAGTGCGCAAGCGTGGCGATGAGTTCCAGGCAACCCTGTGCCGTCGCCGGTGGTTGCAGGGGGTGCGCCATGGCAAATCCCGGCAGTCTGACGACCTTCTCGTTGAGCCGGGGATTGTGCTTCATGGTACACGATCCCAGCGGGTAGAGCCCCGCATCGATCGCGTAGTTCTTCTGCGACAACCGCGTGAAGTGGCGTACCACTTCGGGCTCCGAGACTCCCGGCAGGCCGATGGCCTGGCGTTGTCTGACGCCGCCCAGCTTCGGTGTTCTTCCTTCCGGTTCAGGAAGATCGACTCCGCTGCGCCCGCCGCCGTCGAGTTCGAACACAAGCGGCTCGTCCATGACAAGGCCGCGATGGCCACCCGATGTCGTGTCGTTCATGACAGGATCTCCTGCAATGCGCCGGCGAGGGTGTCCATGTCTCCCGCCGTCGTCATTTCCGTTGCGGCCACCAGCACCAGGTTCGCGAGTTCGTCGTTCTCCGGCTCGAATCGCGACACCGGTACACCGCCCAGGATGCCTCGTTCGGCGAGCTGGTCGACGACATCCGCGGCAGACCGGGGGAGTTCAAGCGTGAACTCGTTGAAGAATCCATCGTTGGGCGTTGAAACCCCCTCGATGGACACGAGTCGTTCCATGGTCCGCTGTGCCGCCTCGTGGTTGAGGGCGGCCAGCCGGACAAGGCCGCTCTCCCCGAGCAGCGCAAGATGGATGGTGAAGGCAAGGGCACACAGGCCCGAGTTGGTGCAGATGTTGCTTGTTGCCTTCTCGCGCCGGATGTGCTGCTCGCGTGTCGACAGGGTGAGAACCCAGCCCCTGCGTCCTTCGGCATCCACGGTCTCGCCGACAAGCCGCCCCGGCATCTGGCGGACATGGCGTTTCCTGGTGGCAAAGAGACCGACGTAGGGCCCGCCGAATCCCAGGGAGTTGCCCAGCGACTGACCCTCGCAGACGACGATGTCGGCCCCCATGTCGCCCGGCGGGGTGAGAAGGCCGAGCGATACCACTTCGCTCACGGCGACAATCAGAAGCGCGCCCTCCTCGTGGCAGGCTTGCGCCAGCGCCGAGAAGTCATGGAGACGACCGAAGACATCGGGCGTCTGCACGACGACACAGGCCGTCGAGCCATCGATCCGGGCCTCGAGGTCCGTCTCATCGAGGGCCATTGGCAGCGTCACGACATCAAGGTCGGCATGGCGCACGTAGGTGGCAACGGTATCGCGGTAGTGGGGATGAAGCCCGCCCGACACAACAGCCCGCCGCCGTCTTGTCACACGGCCTGCCATGAGGACCGCTTCCGCTGCCGCCGAGGCGCCGTCATACATCGAGGCATTGGCGACCTCCATGCCCGTCAGCATGGCCACCATGGTCTGGAACTCGAAGAGCATCTGCAGGGTGCCCTGAGAGATCTCCGGCTGATAGGGCGTGTAGGAGGTGAGGAACTCGCCCCTCTGGATGAGGGAGTCCACGGCCGCCGGCACATGGTGACGATAGGCGCCACAGCCGAGAAAGAACGGTGCATTGCCGCCGTGCACGTTCCTCTCCGCCATGGCGGAGAGCGCCCTCTCGACTTCCATTTCGCCCTGGTGGAGGGGCAGGTCGAGAAGTTTCTCGCACCACGCCTCCCTTGGAACATCACCGTAGAGGTCTTCGATGCTGCCGGCTCCGACCACATCGAGCATGGCAGCGCGGTCGGTATCCGTCAGGGGCAGATAGCGCATCAGCCGAGCCCCGAGAGATAGTCTGCGTAGGCGCCCTCGTCCATCAGGTCGTCGAGTTGTCCGTCGTCCGCGAGCCGGATCCGCACAAACCAGCCCGAACCGTAGGGATCGGCATTGACCTCCGCCGGGTCGTCGCCGAGCGCCTCGTTGACCTCGATGACCTCTCCGGAAACGGGAGCATAGATTTCGCTGGCCGCCTTGACCGATTCGACGACGCACAGTTCGTCATGGCGTGCCACCTCGCGCCCCGATTCCGGCAACTCCACGAAGACGACATCGCCGAGCTGTTCCTGGGCATAATCGGAGATGCCCACGGTGCCGATGCCATCATCGACATCGATCCACTCGTGTTCCCGGCTGTAGAGCCTGTTCCCCATGGTATCTTCTCCCCTCACGTTACCGATGTCATGACCGGTGATAGCGGTGTGGCACGAACGGCAGCGGCCGGATCTCGGCCTCCACCCATGAATTCCGTCTCTCGATCTCGACCACTGTTCCTGTTGCGGCCGCATCGCTCGCCACGTATCCCATGGCGACCGGCCCCTGCGCCGTCGGACCGAAGGCGCCGCTCGTCACGGCCCCGAGAGGCGCCCCCGAAAGGGAGCGGATGACCGCCCCTTCCCTCACCGGCGCCCTGCCATGCGCAACCAGCCCGACCCGGCGCCTCGGCGGGCCGTCACGCAGTTGCGAGACGATCACGTCGGCTCCCGGGAAACCGCCCTCGAGACGCCGCCGCTCATGGATGGACCAGGCGAGTCCGGCCTCCACGGGAGTCGTCGTGGAATCGATGTCATGACCGTGAAGGCAGAGACCGGCTTCGAGGCGCAGGCTGTCCCGCGCGCCCAGACCGGCCGGCTCGACATCGTCCCCGGCGAGAAGACGCCGCGCCAGGGATTCAACGCCGCGGGATGGGACCGACACCTCCACGCCGTCTTCTCCGGTGTAGCCGGATCGGCTGACCATGAGTGTCTCGCCCTCGAGCGTCCACAGCGCCGCCTGCATGAAGGAGAGACTGTCCGCCGGCGGGATCAGGCGGGCGAAAGCAGCCACGGCTGCCGGCCCCTGGAGGGCGATCAGGGCCCTTGTCTCGAGAATCTCGATATCGCACTCCTCGCCAATCAGCACGTTCAGGCGCTCGATGTCGTCGTGCTTGCGGGCCGCGTTCACCACCAGCCACAGGTGATCACCGAGGGAGGTCACCATCAGGTCGTCAAGTATGCCCCCGGCGCCGTTGGTGAACTGGGTATAGCGCTGTCTTCCCGGAGCGAGGCCGACGATGTCGGCTGCCACCAGGCGCTCGAGGGCGCGAGCCACGCTCTCCATGGACGCCCGCGGCCTGGCGGAAAGGCGGACCTGGCCCATGTGGGAGACATCGAAGAGGCTGGCAAGCTCGCGCGTATGGCGGTGTTCGGCAAGAATTCCGGCCCCGTACTGCAGCGGCATGGCATGGCCGGCAAAGGGCACCATGCGCGCACCCAGCTCCCGGTGAAGGGCGCCAAGGGGAGTCTCGAGGAGAGTGTCTTCAGGGGTCACCGAAGCTGTCCCGATCGTTGCCAAGGAGGCGTGCGCACGCCCCACCTGCCCCCTCTGTCACCGAACCTGAGAGCATCACCGGAACACCGGCTTTCCCCTTCGGTGAGAAGACGCATCAGCGCCTTCTTCTCTCCAGAGCAGCCATTCACCTGCGGTCCCTTTGCCTGAGAGATTTCGGGACTGATTGCACCTTCGGCGCCGGTCTCGGGACCGGTCTCTCCCGCAGGTTTCAGCGGCTCCGCAGACTATCGGGCCCGCCAACGGCCGTGTCAACCTCCAGCCTCGCCCGCGGACCAAGAGGAAGGTGGGGCAATCGATGTCAAGGGTGCCGCAAGGCGCCCGGCTGCTGCGACAGGCGCCTCGCACTGCGACAGGCAGGGAGTGCTCCATGGCAGGCAGGAGGGCAATCGCTCACCCCTTGCCGGGGTCTGACTGGTCGTCGTGCAACCTCAGCATGCCTGCGGCCATTCCGGCAGGCGTGATGTGAATTGAGACGAGAGGGTTGCAGCCGGATGCCGCCAAGGAGATCAGGCCGCTCGAGTCCCGGCGCCATGCATCTGCGTGGCGCCTGGCGCGGAAGCACCCGGACACCTTGATCCTGACCCTTGCCATCCTGATCTTCCGTTCCCCGGCTTGTTGGCGAAGCTGACGTCCTGGTTGTCCGTGAAGCGCCGGACGGATTTCCCGTGGGTCACGAGGCGTTCGTGCAGGTTCAGCGCACCAGACCCTGCCATGCGTCCCGCTGCCCTGTCGTCCGCGCCGGGATTCCGGGCAGTTCCCTGGCGCCCTGGGTCAGGATGGTGCGGTACCGCTTGCGCACGGCCCGGCGGTCGGTCTCGTCCAGGGTCCTGGATGCGCTCCTGTTGACCCCGTGGCAGACCTCGCTCAGCAGGCTCCTTGTCAGTCGCACCCAGCGGTAACCGTTGGCGTCGACGACGAAGGCCGTCTCGCGCGGCAGGCGGCTGCCGCACAGCTTGTGTCGTCACTGGTCACAGCCCATCCCGGCAGTCGTGGATCAGGACGCTCCTGCAGCGCGTGATGATGGTCGGGTAGACCGCTGGAAACGTGGCCCACAGGACGCACGCCAGTGGCCTGCCTGATCAGGGGGTGCGCAGTCAATCCGGAATCTGAGCGTGTTGCACCAGCGGTTGAGGTTTGAGCCTCATTGAGGGGACTCCCAAGGTTATCGACTTCTAACTCAAGGATTCTGCGATTGGAGGGTCGTTGTGTGGGCAGCAATCCCCTTGAGGGAGGATTTTGATGCGGCGCAGTTGCGCGGTTTGGCGCAGCGGGGCCGGGATGGACGCAGAACCGTCGCCCATGCCGTCCTTGTATGACCCCCGGATGGCACACATCCCCGGCCATCAAGGTCTCCGACAGCATGACCCTGATGCCGCTCCCGCCCGGGTTCCCCGAGCTCAGTGCCGTCGAAAACGCCTGGCAGTTCATGCGCGGCAACTGGCTCTCGAACCGCGTCTTCAAAAGCTGCGACGACATACTCGATCACCGCTGACATGCCTGGAACAGTCTCGTCTCACAACCAGCACGCATCGCCTCCATCGGGGCAGGAAAATGGGCCAATGGCTTCTAAACCGTGCCTGCTGGTATTAGATTGATAGGGTGAACGGTCTGCGAACGGGTGGAGGAAACGCCGGACGCCCACGCCCGCGCCGCGATCAAGGCCAAGGCAATGGAGGCTGTCATGGAGGGAGCGCAGCCTCGGATGCGAGCCGTGCGACATTGCGTCGGAGAACCGGAGCAACGAGACGACACCGAATGCCGCGACCCCGGAACCGGCAGCTTTCGCTTCATCAGGTTCAAGGGTCGGTGCGCGGACGCAGGGGCCACCACGATCACGCGGAACGAAATGTTGGCGGCGTTCAATGCGGAAGAACCCTTCATTATTGCCACCGCGCCTGTCGACGACGGCTTCATCCACCGTCCGCCTTGTGTCTGCGACCCGTGGCGAATTTTCGGACCGGCGCGCGGCATCGCGAAGGTTTCATGGGCGACCTTCGTGTCGACGATCAGGCGAAACGTCGAGGCGGAGCCATGAACGACAGAACCCTGATACTGGATGATGACGAGTTGGCGCGCATGATCGAATGTGGGGAAGGTGCGCGAGTCGAATTCAAGGAAACCCTGGGGGGCAATGCACCGACGCGGCTTCGGGAAGCAATGTGCGCATTCGCCAACGATCTCCCCGGTTCGGGCCGCCCGGGCATCGTCGTTGTCGGGCTGCGGGACGACGGCGTCCCGGCCGGCACCCTCGTCACCGACGAGATGCTGCGCGCGTTGGCCGACATGCGCAGCGACGGGAACATCGTGCCGCCGCCGGCAATCCTGTCCGAGAGGCGCAGGTATCGAGGCCACGACATTGCCGTCGTGACCGTCCTGCCCTCCGACTCGCCTCCGGTGCGCTGCCAGGGTGCAATCCACATACGCAGCGGTCCGCGCCGGGCTGTGGCGACGGCCCAGGAAGAGCGGATACTGAACGAGAGGCGTCGCCATGGAGACCGGCCTTTCGATGTTTCGCCGGTGCCGGGCACCGGCATTGCCGATCTCAATCGACGGCAGTTCGAGGACGAATATCTGCCCCATGCGGTCGACCGGGAACTCCTGCTGGCCAACGATCGAAGTCTGGATGAGCGCCTGGCCGCGGCCAAGATGATCGCTTCCGTCGACGACAGGCGGGCCACGATTCTCGGTTTGCTGGTGCTCGGAACGCGGCCACTCGACTATGTTCCGGGCGGGTACATACAGTTCCTGCGCGTCGGGGGGCGTGGCTTTTCGGACCCGGTCATTGACGAGAGAATGATCGTCGGCACGGTTTCAGAAATGCTGTCGCGCCTCGACGACAAACTTCAGCTGCACAACCTCCGCCGGGTCGACATCGTCACTCGGAACATCGAACGCCGTGTAGACAGCTACCCCATGGCTGCCTTGCGGGAACTCGCACGGAACGCGGTCATTCACCGCGATTACGAAACGACGAACGCTCCCGTGCGCGTTACCTGGTTCGACGACAGGATCGAAATCCAGAATCCCGGAGGACCCTTCGGGTCGGTCACGAGGGCGAACTTCGCCCGCCCAGGCGTGACAGACTACCGCAATCCGAATCTGGCCGAGTCAATGAGGGTGCTGGGCTATGTGCAGAAATTCGGCGTCGGGATACCGACCGCACAGCGCCTGTTGCGCGAAGCCGGACATCCGGAACTCGACTTCACGGTGGAGCCGACGCACCTGCTCGCCACGGTGCGGGCGGGTCCTGAAGCTGCGGAGGCCACGTCATGGCTACGCCCGTCCTGACCTTTTTCAACAACAAGGGAGGCGTCGGCAAGACGTCACTTGTCTACCACCTCGCCTGGATGCTGTCGGAGATCGGCGAGCGCGTACTGGCCTGCGACCTCGATCCGCAAGCCAACCTGACTGCAACTTTCCTCGACGAACGTGCGCTCGAGTCACTGTGGGAGGACGGCGCAAAGAGTCAGACAATCTACCAGTGCATCCAGCCGTTGACGGAGGTGGGGGACTTGCAGGAACCGCAGGTGAAGCAGATCACCGAAACACTTGGACTCATTTCCGGCGACCTGGCGCTCTCCAGTTTCGAGGACAGCCTTTCAAGCGAATGGCCCAACGCCCTCGGCGAATCCAATCTGTACCGCCCATTCCGCATCCTCACTGCGTTCTGGCAGGTCATGCAGATCGGCGCCAAGGCCATCGACGCGACCATCATCCTCGTGGATGTCGGCCCCAATCTTGGCGCTCTGAACCGCTCGGCGCTGGTCGCAACCGATCACGTCATCGCGCCGCTGGGAGCAGACCTGTTCTCCCTCCGAGGCCTGAGGAACCTGGGTCCAACGCTGACGAGGTGGACGAGCGAATGGTCGAAACGCCGAGATAACTGGGCCCGGCCCGGCTTCGAACTGCCCCACGGCGGAATGAGACCGATTGGATACGTCGTTCAGCAGCATGGCGTACGTCTTGGCCGGCCGGTGCGGGCCTACGACAAGTGGGTCAACCGCATGCCCGAGGCCTACCGACGGCACCTGTTGAGTTGCGACGCAGGGCCTTTTCCGGACATGCCGAGCAACGACGAGAACTGCCTTGCGACCGTCCGGCACTATCGAAGTCTGGTTCCCATGGCGCAGGAGGTTCGAAAACCCGTTTTCCGCCTTAACACGGCCGACGGCGCGATCGGAGGCCATGCAGCGGCCGTTTCCGACGCCTATCGTGATTTCAAGAAGCTGGCGGACTTGATCCGGACGAAAATCGGGCTTTCGGCATGAAGCACCGCAGGAAGCTCATTGAGGCATCCCTGCCGCTGGAAGCCATGGGCAGGGCTTCCGCTTAAGAAATCCATCCGCCAAGGACATGCTTCGACGCTGCATCCGTGATGAGATGGACGCGCCGGCCCCTGTTGTCAGCGTAGCGGACGGATCTGTTCACGCCACTGGTGGACGACCCGTGCTCTCGGCCGGAGGAATTCCCGACCAAGGCGGACCAGATGCTTAGAGCGCAAGCGGCTCACCGGAAGCATGGAGGAAATGGTCCCCTGGAAGCGACTCACGACGAACGCATCCTGAACCTATCGACAATTGTCACTGGGGTGTAGTTCTCGTATGGCGAAGCCAAGTCATTGATTTATCACGGTTGTGCGTTCGCGATGGAACGACGAAAACGGGGTTTCGTGACAATTGCCCGTTTCAGGACCGGATTTTGTCACGACAGCAGGGCTTGGCGGTGGATGCGGGAACGCTCCGCACCGCAAGATGCGATATGATGCTGGCTTGAAACCACAACATCAGGAGCGCTCCCATGTCAGTGTCACAGCTTCGGCCTTCCGCGTCCATCGATCTTTCCGGCTTGCCGCCTCGGGTTGTCGAAGCGGTCACGCAAGTGACCGCGGTGTGTCATCGACAGCTTGGTTCAGAGCGCTCTGCCGAGGCCTTCGAGGAAGCGGAGCGGCGGGTGCTTGAGAGCGTGCACGCGCTTGGTTGCGAGATCCTGGGTGCCTGTGCCGAGGCCCGGGACGACGGTGCGCCCCGGATCGAACGGGACGGGCAGAACTGGTTCCGTGTGGCGCCGACGCCGAAGACGATCATGACCTCGCTCGGCCCGGTGACCTTTCGGCGTGCGCGCTATCGCACCGGCGGGCACTGCCGGTCGCTGATGCCGGTGGACGAAAGCCTGGGCCTCGTCGACGACTACCTGACACGGCCGGCGGCTCAGCTTGGGCTGATGATGATGGTCCACTGCACGGCGCGGGAAGCGGAGGCGTTCTTCGACAAGCTCGGCGCCGTGACGCCGTCTGTGAGCACCTTGCAGCGCTTGAGCCTGACCATGCAGGAGCGTTGGGAACGTCTCGGCC
This sequence comes from Alphaproteobacteria bacterium, assembly GCA_964291265.2. Lineage (GTDB taxonomy): Bacteria > Pseudomonadota > Alphaproteobacteria > SP197 > SP197 > SP197. The sequence continues at coordinate 2,900,670 of OZ219747.1, read as the reverse complement.
CGCAGGCCCTGGATGGCATCCGGGAAGCCGAGGACATCCCGCAGGACGCGGTCACCGCCTCGGTCTCGCTCGACGGCGTCATGGTGGCGCTGCGGGCCGGCGAGGACGGCCGTAGCGAGGCCTGCTGGCGCGAGGCGGCCTGTGGCACAGTCTCCTTCCACGACGCCGACGGTGAGCGCCTGAAGACCGTCTATCTCGGCCGCATGCCCGAGCGCGGCAAGTGCACGCTGAAGGCGCAGCTGGCAAGCGAGGTCGCGCATATCAGGCGCAAGCGTCCCGAGATCAGGATCAGCGCCATCGCCGACGCCGCCGCCGACAACTGGACCTTCCTCTCTGGTCTTGATCCCGAGACCGAGGTGATCGACTTCTGGCATGCCTGCGAGCATCTGCGCGTGGTGGCCGATCATGCAGCGGCGCCCCACTGGTTCGAGAAGTACCGCGAGATCCTGCGTCACGACCCCCGCGGCATCGACAGGGTGATCCGGGCGCTGCGCCACCTTCGCGACACCGCCAAGCCGGCGGGCCGAGCCGACATCGACAGGGAACTGGCCTTCTTCCGCAAGCATCGCCACCGCATGCGCTACCACGCACTGAAGCAACAGGGGATCGCCATCGGCTCGGGACTTGTCGAGGCAGCCAACAAGACCCTCGTCACACAGCGCATGAAGCGCTCCGGCATGCGCTGGCGCATCGTCGGCGGACAAGCCGTTCTCACCTTCCGCGCCCTCATCAAATCCGGCCGCTTCGAGAGCGCGTGGACCGCCATGATCGAGGGCGACAACGCACCAGCCAACAACAACATCAGCCTACATCACACCCAGGCGCTGGCCGCATGAGATGAAACAATGGAACTAAGTCCATAACTTAAGACCATAACATAACTGCCATACTAGACTCACACCCTGTCACTGCTTAACCCCTGCTGTCGGTTTCTGCATGGACCGGCGGGATTTCGGCGATTCGCCGCGCTTTTCCGGGATCGTGTTCCTTCCCTGTTGTCGTGGTTTCAGTGGGGGAGCATCAGGCACAGGCGTCACACATCGGCCGGTTCTTGCATGGGATTTGTCCTCACGCCGGGACCTGCTGGGTGACGCAGCCGATGCCGCCGCCACCGACGGCCTGCCAGAGACTGGGGACAGGCACGATGTCGCGGCCCGGAAAAGCGCTCTCGAGAATGGACCATCCCTGGTCATCGTGCCTTGGATCGGCCTGTGGCGCGATGATGGCGCCGTTGCAGACATACGCATTCGTGTAGGGAATGACATACTGCTTCGAGGCGTACTGCCGGTAGGGCAGCACCGGCATCTCGACGATGTCGAGCGACCGTCCCTTCGCATCCGTGGCGTCGACGAGGCGCCGCAGGTTCTCCTGCAGGAGCGCATGGTTCGGGTTGGAACGTTCGGATACGACCTGGACAAGAACACGCCCCGGTTCGATGAATTCGACCACGTTGTCAACGTGTCCGTCCGTTTCGATGTCCTCAACCAGACCGAGTCCGAGCCAGATCACGCGGGTGATGCCCAGGTGGTCATGGAGCATGGCCTCGATGTGGTCTCTCGACATCCCGTGATAGCGGTTGTCGTTCCGCATGACCTGCTCGGTGGTGATCAGTGTGCCCTCCCCGTCCACCGAGATGCCGCCGCCTTCGCAGATGAAGGGCGTCCGATAACAGCGCAACCCGAGATGCTCGACAACCGGACCCGGCATCTCCTGCGTCTTGCCATAGGGATAACGGCCGCCTCATCCGTTGAATCCGAAGTGGACGCCCGCTACATCGCCCGACTTGTTGCGAACGAAGATCGGCCCGTTGTCCCTCAGCCAGCAGTTGTCGACCGGCACCACGAGCAGCTCCACCTCGCCGCCAAGGCGGCTGCGGGCGTCGTCCTCGTCGCGCGGGTCCACGACCAGCGTGACGGGCTCGAAGCGGCTGATGGCCCGGGCTGTTGCTTCCAGCTCATCGCGAAATCCGTCAACGTCCGTTCCGACCTCTTCCTCGATCGGCGACCATGTCAGCAACGTGCGGGCATGCCGTGCGAAGCGGCCCGGCATGGCGTATCCATCCTCAAACGGAGTCGATTGAACCGGCTGCGCGTATTCGCCTTCCACAAGGGCCCCTCCAGACTTGACAGTCCGAACCTGCCACAGGTTCGTTCACCGGCACAATGAACCGGTTGCGTCCCGTGCGGACCGCCAGGCGTTTGCAGGCGGAGCCTCGGGCCTGTATTGCTGACTGCAGGGTTCATGCCGCCAGCCTTCGATCCGTTTCACGGATCATCGGAGTGCCCTCCAGCGGCAACGCTCCTTCTCGGCTTGAGGTGTGCCATTCCGCGACGCCTGATGGTGCCGGCCGTATCCGGGGCCGCATGGCTACGGGCCAGGCATGTGAGTGTCGTCTGCGACGGACGCGCCGACAGCTTCCGCCGTTCCGCACACGTCTGGCTGGTATACGCGGCACCAGCCGGCTGCGAGGATGTCACGGTTCAGCCCGGACTTCGCCTTCACGTTCGCTCCCGAATGCTCGACCGCGCCCTTCACACTCCTGATCATGCCTCGTGTGCCGAGGTCTTCCACGACGACAGTTCCGCTCACCGCCGGCTCCAGCGAGACCCGGTGTCGCCGGTTGCGCCGCTTCATGACCGGGCACGGCGGCGGCGGGTGCGTTCACACCGCCTGGATTTGTCGCGCTTCAGGGCGGTCCGTGTCCGGCGCATGAAGGATTACGCCGTCGCTGGTGGCGACCTGGCCCACGTTCATGTCGATGTCGGGGTCACGGTGCCGTCCTCATGGCTCTCGATGGCCGTCCTGGCAGCAGACGGATCACATGCTGAATGCCGCTGATCCGCCCGATGACGGCGCGGACCAAGCTCTCCGTCGGGGTCGAGGGTTCCCTCCTCCGTGCCGCAGCGTCAGCGACCCGGTCTTCGGGACGTGGAGCTTGCCGTCGCGGAGGCGCTGGTCTCCGACACAATCCCCGGAGCATTGTGCCATCCTCGGGAGACACCGGTCCACCGACGGGTACGCCGCGTTCCGGGAGCCAGGCTCACTCCGGCGGAACACGGGGGCGCCCCCGTCCGGGAGCGAAGCTCACCACTGTCGACAGTGTCGGGCCGATCTCGCGGTGGAGGACGAGGTCGGCATTCTGGTCGTGGTCGGTAGCCTCGCGATTGAGTATGACGAGGGTCGCACCGTTCCGCTTGGCGAGCAGCGGGAAGGAGGCCGCCGGCCAGACCACGAGCGAGGAACCGATGGCAAGAAGAAGATCGCAGGAAAGCGCAGCGGTACGCGCCCTGTCCATCGCTTCGACGGGCATCGGCTGGCCGAAGGAGATGGTCGCCGTCTTGACGATGCCGCCACAGATGCGGCACCGAGGAATCGTGCCATCCGCACGGAAGGCCCTGAGGATGGGATCCAGGGCATGTCGTTCGTCACAGGCAAGACAGGTGGCATAGGTGCTGTTGCCGTGAAGTTCGATGACCTTTTCCTCGGGAACACCCGAGGCCTGGTGCAGCCCGTCGATGTTCTGCGTGATGACGGCGCTCACCTTGCCCGTGGCCACGAGCAGAGCCACGGCCGCGTGACCGGGATTGGGTCTTGCATCGACCATGTCGCGCTCGATCTCGATCCGGCGGCGCCATGACTCGCGCCGTGCCTCGATGGAAGTCATGAAGTCGTCGAACATGATCGGCGGGGTGCGCGACCAGGCGCCACCGGGACTGCGAAAGTCAGGAATGCCCGACTCGGTCGAGATCCCCGCGCCCGTGAAGACGACAATGCGCCGGGCGTCGACGAGCATGGAGCGCAACCGATCGAGATCTCCCGTCATGACGGTATCGAGGCAACCCCCTTGATGAATACCGCCACCTGGCCGGCAATGTCGACCCTGTCGTGCCTCAATAGGCAATGGAGTTCGCCACCACGGCGCGACACCTGAAGGGCATGGATGGTCTCCTTGCCCAGGCGGGCAGCCCAGTAGGGGACGATCATGCAGTGGGCCGAACCGGTGACAGGGTCTTCCGGGATTCCTTGACGAGGAGCGAAGTACCGGGAGACGACATCCCCGGCGTCGCTTGAACAGGGGGCCGTGGCGATCACGCCCCTGCCCCCTTCCCCGAGTGCGTCGCCGAGATCCCTCATGTCCGGTTCCAGAGCGCGAACCTCTGCCTCACTGGCGTAAACGAAGAGATGATTGCTGCCGCACAGGGTCTCTGCCGGTGGCGTGCCGACGGCCGCGACGACGTCACCTGGCGGTTCACATGCCACCGGGGTCTCTGCCGGGAAGTCGAGGGCGAACATGTCGCCCCTGCGGCGCGCGCCGAGCCGGCCGCTCGCCGTGACGAACCACACCTCGTCCGCCGTCGCGTCGACCTCCGTCATGATGACGAACGCGCAAGCAAGCGTGGCATGACCGCTTGAGAGGCACTTCGACAATCGGCGTGAACCAGCGCAATTCATAGTCCCGGTCCGCCTGCCGCACGAGGAAAGCCGTCTCGGAAAGGTTGTTCTCTGCCGCGATGGCCTGCAACGTCGTGTCGGGCAACCACGATTCCAGAATCATCACCGCAGCAGGATTGCCCCTGAACGCTTCGCCGGCAAAGGCATCGACCTGATGGAAGGGACAGCGCACGGCCTTGTTCATGCGTCGCCGGCTGCAAGGCGGATGGCGCTCTCGAGCTCGCTCGCGAGACGTTGAGCGAGACCGCCGTCGGGGTGCTCCACCATGATTCGGATCAGCGGTTCGGTTCCCGATTCGCGCACCACGAGACGCCCGTCAGCGGCGAGACGGGCCCGTGACGAGGCCAGTACGGCCTGAACCGAGTCGCTTGCCAGAGACGCTCTGCCATTGAGGCGAACATTGCATGCTACTTGCGGAACCGCTTCGAACTGGTTTGCGACCTCACTCATGGGCCGTCCGCTCCCGACAAGGACAGCAAGGACCTGCAGGGCGGCAATGAGACCGTCGCCGGTGGTCGCGTGATCGGCGAAGACCATGTGGCCGGAAGGTTCGCCACCAAAATTGCAACCCCTGTCACGCATGCGCTCCACGATGTAGCGGTCTCCCACGGGTGCGCGCTCGAACTGAAGACCGCGTTCCTGAAAGAAGCGTTCAAGGCCGAGATTCGACATCACGGTACCGACGACGGCGTCACCGGAGAGTTTGCCGTGCCGGTTCAGCCAGCCGCCGAGCAATGCCACGACCTGGTCTCCATCGACGAGCGTCCCGTTCTCGTCGGCGAAGACAGCGCGGTCCGCATCCCCGTCAATGGCGATGCCGAGATCGGCGCCATTTTCCCTCACCGCCTCCTGCATCGCTCCTGGCGCAGTCGAACCGCAGTTCCGGTTGATGTTCGTGCCGTCCGGTTCGACACCCAGGGGAATGACATCGGCGCCGAGTTCCCAGAGTGCTTCGGGCACCACCCTGTATCCCGCACCGTTGGCCGCATCGACGACAACCTTCAGACCGTCCAGACGCAGCTTTCTCGGAAAGATGTTCTTGCAGAACTCGGAATAGCGGCCGAGAGCGCCCTGGAGACGCCGCACACGTCCCAGTTGTCCGGCATCCACCCTGGCTGCGGACAGGTCTCCGGCCATGCCCGTCTCGATGGCCGCTTCCACGGAGTCGGAGAGCTTGTAGCCATCGGGGCCGAAGAGCTTGATCCCGTTGTCCTCGAAGGAATTGTGGGATGCCGAGATCATCACCCCGAGATCGGCACGCATTGAACGTGTCAGAGTCGCCACACCGGGCGTCGGCACCGGGCCGATGAGCAGGACATCCACGCCGACGCTCACGAATCCCGAGGCCATGGCGTACTCGATCATGTAGCAGGAAAGTCGAGTGTCCTTGCCGATGACGACACGATGCGTGTGATCGCCCCTGCGGAAGTGGACTCCGGCCGCCATGCCTGCCCGCGATGCCGTCTCGACGGTCATGGGTTCGCGATTGGCCCGGCCACGTATGCCGTCGGTCCCGAACAACTGCCTCATGTCGATACCGACTCCGCAATGCCTGACCACATCCTTGCTGCCTGCACCGTGTCAGCCACATCATGAACCCGGAGGAGCTGTACGCCGGCTGCCACCCCGGCCAGCGCCGCCGCGATGCTGCCGCCAAGGCGCCTTTCGGGTCTTTCCTCTCCCGTGATCCGACCGATGAATCCCTTGCGTGACGCGCCCAGAAGAATGGGACAGCCGAGAGCGTGAAACAACGCCAGGTGGCCGAGAAGAGTCATGTTGTGAGCGAGCGTCTTGCCGAATCCGATCCCCGGATCAATGGCAATGTCGCGGCGGGCGATACCGGCTTCAAGACAGGCGGCGATTCTGCTCTCGAGATAGTCGTGGATGTCGAGACTGACATGATCATAGGCTGGCGCATCCTGCATCGTGCGCGGATCACCAAGCGCGTGCATGAGAATGACCGGCACGCCTGCCCCGGCCACGACATCCATGGAACGAGGGTCATGGGTGAGCGCACTGACATCGTTGACAATGGCAGCCCCGGCGGCAATGGCCGCACGCATCACGTCCGCCTTGCGGCTGTCAACGGAGACCAGGGCCCCGGTGCCTGCAAGGTGACTGATCACCGGCAGGACTCTCCCCGACTCGACATGGCAGTCCACCGGTTCGGCCCCGGGGCGGGTCGATTCCCCGCCGACGTCGAGAATGGCAGCACCCTCCTCCAGCATGGCCTCACCTTGTGCCATGGCATCGTGGGGATCGAGGGCCTTGCCGGCATCGGAGAAACTGTCGGGTGTCGTGTTGATGATGCCCATGACCCGGGGCTCCGCCAGGTCGAGCCCGGCAAAGGACGACGGAGGTGAACGAAGACGGCCGACGAGAGTGGCAAGACGCCGGGCCGCGTGTTCCGGGATGCGTTCGGCCCACGCCTCCACGCCGGAGACATCGATCCTCGCAGCGAGGAGTCCATCGGGCCTGCGCACGATGACCTCCATCGACCCGGCGCCCTGCACCGGCCTGATGTAAGGCCTGCAGTCAGGGGTGAAGGCGTCGGCAAGGCCGTCGGGGTCGGTGTTGACGATCGGTGAGGTCAATGCCCCGGCTGCGGTTCGGGCTCCGGTCCGGCGGCTGCCCCTCCCCTTTCACCCGTCGCCGGAACCGACGATTCCTGGCGGGGCGGCGGCTGGTGTTCACCTTCATCACTGTCGCCACGGGTGATTGTCTCACCCCTGATGATACGCCGTACCTCGTCCGCCGACAGGGTTTCGTGTTCAAGCAGGGCCTCAGCAAGAAGTTCAAGCTCGCCGCGCCGGGATGTCAGGATATCCCGTGCCGTATCGGCGCCCTCGTCGATCAATCGCCGGATTTCCGCATCGATGACGGCGGCCGTCGAATCGGAGACGTTCTTTCGCTGTGTCACGGAGTGGCCGAGGAAGACCTCTTCCTCGTTGTCACCGTAGAGAAGCGGACCCAGCTTGTCCGAGAATCCGAACTGCGTCACCATGCGGCGCGCGATGTCCGTGGCCACCTTGATGTCGTTGCTGGCGCCCGTGGTGATGTTCTCCTTGCCGAACACCATCTCCTCGGCGATGCGGCCTCCGAAGAGACTGGCAATCTTGGCCTTGAGTTCGCGTTCCGACATGCTCAGGCGGTCGCGCTCGGGAAGATACATGGTCACACCCAGCGCCCGTCCGCGCGGGATGATGGTCACCTTGTGAAGCGGTTCATGCCCCGGCGCATAGAGCATGACCAGCGCATGACCGCCTTCGTGGTAGGCGGTGAGCTTCTTCTCGTCCTCGGTCATGACCATGGAACGGCGCTCGGCCCCCATCATCACCTTGTCCTTGGCGTCCTCGAACTCCTTCATGGTGACGACACGCTTGGACCGGCGCGCCGCCAGCAATGCTGCTTCGTTCACCAGGTTGGCAAGATCGGCTCCGGAGAATCCCGGGGTGCCGCGGGCGATGGTCTTGAGAATGACATCGGCGGCAATCGGCGTCTTGCGCGTATGCACCTTGAGGATCTTCTCGCGGCCGAGAATGTCGGGGTTGGGCACCACCACCTGGCGATCAAAGCGCCCGGGTCTGAGAAGCGCCGGGTCGAGGACATCCGGGCGGTTGGTGGCGGCGATCAGGATGATGCCCTCGTTTGTCTCGAAGCCGTCCATTTCGACAAGCAGTTGGTTCAAGGTCTGCTCACGCTCGTCGTTGCCACCTCCCAGTCCGGCGCCGCGATGTCGTCCCACGGCATCGATCTCGTCGATGAAGATGATGCACGGGGCGCTCTTCTTGGACTGCTCGAACATGTCGCGCACACGGCTGGCGCCCACGCCGACGAACATCTCGACAAAGTCCGAACCGGAAATCGTGTAGAACGGGACGTTGGCCTCACCGGCGATGGCCCGCGCCAGCAGGGTCTTGCCGGTTCCCGGCGGACCGACCAGGAGCACGCCCTTGGGAATCTTGCCGCCGAGCTTCTGGAACTTCTGGGGACTCTTCAGGTACTCGACAATCTCCTCAAGCTCGTCCTTGGCCTCGTCTATGCCGGCCACGTCCTCGAAGGTCACGCGGCCTTGCTTCTCGTTCAACAGCTTGGCCTTGGAGCGTCCGAACCCCATGGCCTTGCCACCGCCCGCCTGCATCTGGCGCATGAAGAAGATCCACACGCCAATGAGCAGCAGCATGGGGAACCAGGAAAGCAGGATGCTGAAGATCGACGGCATGCCCTCATCTGCGGGGGCGGCGGAGATGATGACCCCGTGTTCCTCGAGAAGTGGCACGAGACCGGGATCATCCGGCGCGTAGGTCGAGAAACTCTGGCCACCGGCCTCGTGGCCCGTGATCCGTTTCCCCTGGATGGTGACATCCTGCACCTGTCCGGCGGCGACCGCCTGCAGGAAGGACGAATAGGCGATCTCCCGTTCACTGTTGCCTGACGGCTGGAACAGGTTGAAGAGAGCGATCAGGAGGAAGCCGATGATCACCCACAGCGCAAGATTGCGTCCAAAGTTGCTCAAGACCGTCTCGATGCCCTGTTCTGACTGATATTATGGTGACTGAACGAGCGAATTTCCAGTGCCCGCGCCACCTTGCTGATTGCCTGATCTACCATTCCGGAAAAGCGGGCCGGTGAGGGGCTGCAGCGGCGCGAAACGGATGGAGAAGGAGTCAGGAGACCAGGGCTCGATCGAGAGCCGCTCGACCACCGGAAAGGAGTCTCCGGCAGGGCGGATGCGCCAGGGGCCGTCCGGCACCGACACGCGGAACCGTCCGTCCCAGAGAACCTCTCCTTCCCCGCCATGCCCCTCGATGACGGGCAGATTCCGCATCTCGCGCCGCACCGTCACCTCCCTGCCACCCCGCCACCGGCAGCCGCCAAGTGTGGCTGCCACCGGCGCCTCCGCGTGAAGCAGCCGAGCCAGCCGGTCCGTCTTGCGGGTGGCCGGAGGATAGGCGCGTCCCCCCACGACCATCGCCAGACGTTCCAGAACCAGGTGGCACAAGTGCCTCGGCAGGCACTGCCAGCCGGGGCGATCGAGCGTCGCCACACCCCGGACGTCGACGTGGGCCATGCGGGGCAGAAGACGGGCGAGTTCCCGTTCCAGTTCCGTTCGTCTTTCGGAGTGGCCGGGAATGCACTCCGGAACACCCTGCTGGCGCAGGCGGACACGGGCGAATCTGGAGTCCCTGTTCATGGGGTCGTCAAGCCAGTGTTCGCCTCTCTCCCGGAGAGTCGCCTTCAGGCGTACGGGATGAAAACCGAGCAGCGGTCTGAGGATTCTGAAGCCCGGCCGCTCGACACAGCGTGACATGCCGGCGAGACCCATCAGTCCGCTGCCGGCCTCGAGGCGCAAGGCAACCGTTTCCTGGTGGTCCTGACGATGGTGCGCGGTGAGAAGGTGGAGAACGCCGCAACGACGACAGGCTGTCTCGAGGAGGCGATAGCGCGCGTGACGCGCCGTCTCCTCGATGGCGTGTGCCGGTTTCGGTCCGCTCCAGGTCAGCACCCTTGACGCGATGCCTCGCCTCGTCCAGCGCCGCGCCACCGCCCGCGCCTCCACGGCAGATCCGTGCCTCAGACCATGGTCGACGATGAAGGCCACCAGCGTACCGTCACGGGCCCGCACCCATTCGTCGAGCAGCAGCAGAAGCGCCGTGCTGTCGGGTCCGCCGGAGAGAGCCACAGCCAGGCGGGGACAGGATTCGAAGGGAGCCAGCGCCGCCATCGCTTCGGCAAACTCCGCAGTCCTCAGTGGCTCGCGAGCGGTCTCCGGCGACGTCGAGGCGGAGGGCGGTGACGTGGAAGGAATCAGCTGCATCCGGCAGCGGCGGCCTCCTCGCGCGCCTGGCCGAGCAGCGTCTCACCCGCATCGGGAAACCGCTCCATGAATTCGCGGAATGTCGCACAGGCTTCCCCGCCCTTGCCGAGATGTGCCAAAGACGTGCCGAGTTTCAGCAAACTGCCGGCAGCCTTCGGCCCCTGCGGTGCGTGCTGATAGCTCTTGAGAAAGGCCACGGCCGCTTCGTGAAACCGATCACGCACGAAATGCATGGAACCGATCCAGTGCCACGCGTTTCCGACCAGTTCGCTTTCCGGATGCTCGGCAATGAAAGCCGAAAAGGCCTTCTCGGCCGCCTCGTAATCGGCCTTGCGGAGAAGCGAGAAGGCGTGATCGTACTTCTCCACTTCCGTTCCCGGCGGCAGCACGCCCTCCTCGGCAACCTTCCCGTTCTGCGGCAGTTCAGCCTGCTCTCCGTCTTCCACCTCCGAGGCGAGGGACCCGGTCGCGGTCCGAGCCGCAACGTCGGCCTCGAGTGCGGCAAGCTGTTCGCGAATCTGGCGCTGGGCAAACTCCAGACCGTCGATTCGCCCCGCAAGCTGCCGCAGGGATTCCTGAATCTGCTGCATGTCTGCATGCAGCTTGCTGCCATCGAAGGAGGCGCCGGCGAGGCTGCCGTCACCGAGGGAGCCTGCATTGTAGATGAACGCCTGGAGGTCAGCCATGTCCCGACGCAGGCTCTCCAGGGCCTGCGCCAGCTCGGCCGCCCCGTCCTGAGCATCAGCCGGGCCAGTCCAGGCAATGACAAGAACTGCCAGGAGGAGTCTTCTCATGGCCACCATCCCTCTCCAGGAACGCCAGCGAACATGACGACCGACAAGCACGTTCCGGTGCCTCGCAACTCCTGTCCGGAATCAAGAGGTCGAACATTCGCGTCCGGCTCTCCCGAGCGGGATCAGCTGAGGGTCAGGTCACCCCGGCGATTCTGTCCCCACGCAGCCTCTGTATGGCCGAGCACGAGGGGGCGTTCCTTGCCGTAGCTGATGGTCGTGATGCGATTGGGATCGATTCCCAGGACAACGAGATGGTCCTTGACTGCATTGGCACGCCTGTCGCCGAGCGCCAGGTTGTACTCGCGGGTGCCACGCTCGTCGCAATGGCCTTCAACAATCACGTTGACATCGCTGAACTCATTCAACCAGTCGGCCCAGCGGCGAATGGTCGCCTGGGAGCGCGCATTGAGCACCGAACTGTCGAGGGCAAAGAAAACACGCTTGCCGAGGACTTCCTCGATGTAGCGCTCGGATCTCGGATCGATGGGAACGACCTCGACCACCGCCTCTTCGGTCACTTCGACAGCACCTGCGCCCTCGTCTTCTTCCGCGACCTCCGGAGTGGACTCGCACGCAGCCACCAGAAGGCCCGTCGCCAAGGCCGCAATCAGTTTGAAACGCATGGGAAGCTCCCCTTTCCGTATAGATCGCCGATACACCCCGAGAACCGAGCCACTAATGACCGCAAACCCCGTCAGCTGTCAACCTCAACGTCGGCATTGCTGTTCACAAGTGCCACGCTCTCCCACGGACGACCGGAAGTCACGGAATCAGGGGAGACCATGCCGGATCGCTGGCAGCGCCCTGTGTACGGATCGTGCGCTCCACGTAACCGGTGAGATCGATGCTTTTGATGACCCTCTCGGTGCCCTCGCCGATACCATAGGTCTCGTGGGCAAACATGATGACGCGTCCGTTCGGGGACCAGGTCGGTCCCTCAACGAGATCACCGAACGCCAGCAGTCTTTCGCCTTCACCCGGTTCGGGAGTCATCACGCCGATGGCCCAGTCGTTGTTCGGGATGTGCTTCGTGAAGGCAATGAGATCACCGCGCGGCGACCATACAGGCGTCGAGTAGGAAGCCCGGTTGTCGAGATCGAAGCTGATTCGATGCTGATTACCGCCGTCGGCATTCATGACGTAGATGTGAGTCTGGCCCGTAAGGTCCGACGTGAAGGCGATCCGGGAACCGTCGGGCGAGTAGGACGGTGACGTCTCGATGAAGGCGCCGTCCGTCAACTGTTCGATGGTTCGGGTTTCGAGATTCATCACGTAGATGTCCGTGTTGCCGTTGATGGCAAGCGACATGATCACGCTGGTTCCGTCAGGCGAAAACCGCGGTGCGAAGCTCATGCCCGGGAAGTCGCCCAGCACGTCGCGGCGGCCGGTCGCCAGATCAAGGAGATTGACGCGTGGTGTGGTCTCGTTGAAATAGGAGAAGTAGACAATCTTCTGGATCGTCGGCGAAAAGCGCGGCGTCAGCACCGTTTGATCACCAGACGTCAGGAACCTGTGGTTCTCTCCGTCGTAGTCCATGATGGCAATGCGCTTGGTGAGCGCCGTCTGCGGGCCTTCCTCGTGGACATAGGCAATGCGCGTGTCGAAGTAGCCGCCTTCGCCGGTCAGGCGGTGGTAGACGGCATCGGAGATCTTGTGGGCGATGCGCCGCCAGATTCCCTCCCCGCCACGGAAGACAAAACCCACCAGCCCTTCTTCGGAAAGGGTATCGAACAGCCGGAAACTCACCCGCACCCGACCGTCAGTCTCGGTCGACACCCAGCCCGTGACAAGTGCCTGTGCTCCGCTCCTGCGCCACAGGTCGAACCTCGGCTGCGCATCCTCTGCAAGCGAAGCGGGATCCTGGAGAAAGGCTCCTGGCGGAATGGTCCGGAAGAGGCCGGAGAACTCGAGATCCGCCTTCACGACCGAAGCGATGTCCGCTCCCAGGTCCGCCAGGGCACCGACGCCATTGAAGTCGGTGACAGCGATGGGAACCGGGTCGGCCCGCCCTTCGGTGACACCGACATCAAGCTGCGCATCGGCCCTGTCCGTGAACAGGGCTGCACAGACGATCCCGACCAGAACAAACCCGGCGACTCGTGCAATCATCGATCTTGTCGTCCTGTCTCCCGAACAGACGGCCAGCAACCCGGTCTTGGCGTGTCTCCGTTGATACCGGCAACCGAGAGCGCGAATCAAGCGCCGAATGCTGCCGTCACCCAACCGTCCGTCGGGCAGCCACATCGTCGACGCTCCATGTGGCAAACCGGCGGCGCACGGCCGTTCTGATGGGTGGCCGCGACAACGCGCTGTCAGAACTGGGTGCTGGGGTCGAAACGGACGACCAGCTCCTTCCAGATGTCGTAGCGTTGTCTGTCCAGGTATTCGAAGGGATGATCGCGAAAGAAGAGAACCGCCCGAAGAGCCGATTCGGCCGCTACCCTGCGCGTGTGTTCGCTCTCTCCGCCTTCGACATCGACAATCCGGGCCCGCAGCACCCTGGCGTCGGTGGCGAGCACCACCTCGATGGTGACGATGAGGTTCCGGGCATCGATGGCGCCACTCTGAATGATCCACCTCCGTGTCACCTGGTTGGCGATGCTGCGGCGCAGGGAGGCAAGTTCGATGTCCGAGACCGGTACGTCGGGTGCGCCGTCAAGGGCCGATGCGATATCGGCAAAGGTCGTGGTCTGCTCCTCGGGCACCGGTTCCCTGCGGTCGACCAGCAGGCTCTCCCTGACACTGGCAAAGGACACTTCCTCCTCGGGACGGGACGGGGCCTCGGGCTTGGCGGCGGGAAGTGGGACCGGAACGGCACGGCTCGCCTCGACCGGCTCGACCGGCTCCTCCGCGGAATCCTCGACGGGCAAGGGTTCCGCGGGTGCGGCGGGTAGTGCCGGTGCCGCCGTCGGGGGAGTCGCCTCCGGTTCGGGCCCGGCTTCCGGTTCCGGCTCGGGCTCGGGTTCCGGCTCCAAGCTCTCCGGCGGAGCCACGCTTTCCTCCGCAACCGTGATGACATCCACGGTGACCGTGTCGGCAACGGGTGGCCTTGCCCGCCACAGTTCGGGAAGCCCTGTCAGCATCAACGTGATGACGAGCACGTGAAAGATGATCGATCCGGTCCAGCCTGTTGGAGACACGCCTCAGGAATCTCCGTCAAGGCGTCGTGCCTCCAACGCCAAGCGCCGGAAACCGGCCTCGGACAGCGCACCCATGACGGCCATGACTTCCTCATAGGCGACCATCCGGTCTCCCCTGATGAAGACTCTCACGTCCGGATTGTTGTCCGAGATGGCGGCAAGGCGCGGCCCGAGCTGATCCAGTTCCACGCGTGTTTCACCCAGCCAGATCTCGCCCGAGGCGGTGATCGTGACTTCGACCGGTTCATCCATGCCGGCCAGATCGCTGACGGCCGCCTCCGGCAGATCAACCTCGACACCGGCAGTGAGCAAGGGTGCGGTGATCATGAACACCACGAGCAGAACGAGCATGACGTCGACCAGAGGCGTGACGTTGATCTCGCTGATCGGGGGACGCCGGCGCCCGGCCCGGGCGCTGCGCCTGGCGCCGGTCGTGGTGAACTGGACCGTCATCAGCCGCCGTGCTCGTCAAGCTGCCGCGACAGCAGCGCGTGGAATTCCGTGGCAAAGTTCTCGAGCCGGCTGGCATAGCGATCGAGGTCACCCGAGAGCTTGTTGTAGGCCACCACGGCGGGAATCGCCGCCAGCAGGCCGAGTGCGGTGGCAAAAAGCGCCTCGGCAATGCCCGGAGCGACGACGACCAGTGACGTACTGTGCTCCACGGCGATGGCCGTGAAGGCATTCATGATACCCCAGACCGTGCCGAACAGGCCGACAAAGGGCGCCGTGGAGCCCACGGTGGCCAGCAGGCCCATGTAGCGTTCGAGGCGATCCATCTCGCGGTCGATGCCGATCTGCATCGCCTGGCCGATCCTCTGCTTGAGGTCGGCACGCAGCCGGCTGTCGGCGATCATCTCCTGGTGGCCCATGGCACGCCGCAACTCGTCCATCGCCGCCTTGAACACGGTGGTCATCGGATGCGACGGAGAACCGTCGACTTCCCTGTAGAGTTCGTCCAGCGAGCCGCCCGACCAGAAGGCCTGCTCGAACACTGCCGCCCGCGCGCCAAGCTGGCGCAACCTCCTGATCTTGTCGAAGATGATCGCCCAGCACCAGACCGAGGCCGCCAGCAGCAACAGCATGACGAGCTTGACCACGGCATCGGCACGCCAGAACAGACTCCAGACGGACATGCCGCCATGGGCCGACACGTCCGCGAGTACAGTCGCTTCCACAGTTCAGTTTCCCTCGCCAGGATATCGGTGAAGTGTCTTGCGGACCGCCGCGGGAAGGCGCATCGCCCTGCCCCCGGTGCCGAGAAAGGCGAGGCGCACATCCATCGAGACAAGTGACCGGCCTTCATGCACGACCTTCTGTCGCATGACGAGGCTGGCGCCCTTCACGTCGACGATCTCGGTCTCGATCTCGACCTCGTCATCAAGCCTTGCCGCCGCCGCATAGTCGATTGCCATGGAACGCACAACGAAACCGCCTCCTTCCCGCAGGCGCAGACTCCGGTGGTCGTGTCCCAGAGAGCGCAACAGTTCCGTGCGGCCCCGTTCGGCGAACCGCAGGTAGGCGGTATGGTAGACGATGCCGCCGGCATCGGTATCCTCGTGATAGATCCTTGTCCTGATTCTGCCGGCCGGTTCAGTCATGCGCCGGTACGTCTGCGAAGAGGTCCGGGGCATCGTCGGCGGGAACCGGAAGTCCAAGGTGACGCCACCCGGCAGCGGCAAGGACACGGCCGCTGGGCGTACGCCTGATGAACCCCTGTTGCATCATGAACGGTTCGATGACGTCCTCGATGGCGTTCCTGTGCTCGGACAGCGCCGCTGCGAGGGTCTCGACACCGACCGGACCACCACCATAGTTGCCGGCGATGCAGGCGAGATACCTCCTGTCCATGGCATCCATGCCCTTGCCGTCGACGCCGAGTGTTTCAAGGGCCTGGCGGGCGAAGGCCGCGTCGATGACATCCACCCTTTCGAAGGCCTCGTCGCGGACCCGGCGCAGCAGTCTCCCGGCGACCCTCGGGGTTCCGCGCGCCCTGGCTGCCATCTCCCGGGCACCCTCGGCAGCCAGGGCGATGTTCATGACCCGCGCCAGACGCAGGAGCATCACGGCAAGGTCATCGGCCTCGTAGAAGTCGAGGCGCTGCGGAATCAGGAACCGGTCATAGAGCGGCTTGGTGATGAGGCCGGCGCGCGTCGTCGCTCCGACCAGGGTAAAGCGCTGCAGGTCGATGCGGACCGAACGCGCCGCCGGCCCCTCGCCGATGATGAGATCCAGCTGAAAGTCTTCCATGGCCGGATACAACACCTCTTCCACGGCAGGATTGAGGCGGTGGATCTCGTCGATGAACAGCACGTCGCCTTCGTCGAGGTTGGTGAGCTGCGCCGCAAGGTCGCCAGCGCGCATGATGACAGGGCCCGACGTCTGGTGAAACCTGACGCCGAGCTCATTGGCAATGATCCGTGCCAGGGTTGTCTTGCCGAGGCCGGGCGGACCATGCAGCAGCACGTGATCGAGCACGTCACGGCGACCACGGGCAGCGCGAATCCCGGTCATGAGGCTGTCGGTAACGGTCTTCTGGCCAATGAACTCCGCAAACCGGCGCGGCCGCAACGACGGCGCCTGTTCGCCGTCCGCCCCGGTCGCCTCCACCAGACGTCCGTTTTCGTCCGTCATCGCGCCAGTTCCTTCAGACTCGCCCGGATGAGCGAGTCAAGACCTGCGTCTGCGGCCTGGCGTACGGAGGTCACCGCACGCCAAGCCTCCGACCGCGTGTATCCCAGATTGACAAGGGCGGCAATCGCGTCCGACTCGAGGCCGGCGGCGGTCGTGTCCGCAACGGTTCCGGATGGCAGTGTCATGCCTTCCAGCCTGTCGGCAAGCTCGGTGACGACTCGCGCAGCCAGTTTCTGACCGACACCGCTGGCGCGGGCGATGGAACGTCGGTCGTGCGCTCTCACGGCCTCAACCAGGTCATCCGGACCCAGCACCGAGAGGATGGCAAGGGCGCCACGAGGGCCTACTCCCTGGACGGCGGTCAACATCGTGAAGGTTGCCTGTTCCGCAGCGTCGGCAAACCCGTAGAGAACAATCCGGTCGTCGCGGATGATCGTTTCCACGAGGAGGCGGACGTCTCCCTCCTGCTGCGCCAGCGCACTGACGGTGCGCGCCGAACAGGCAAGGCGGTAGCCCACACCCTGAACATCGAGGATCACCCGATCCTCGTCCACCACGTCCAGACGGCCGATCAGACGTCCGATCATGCGCGCAATCCGGCCGTGATGCGTTCGAGGGTTCGCGCGTGATAGGCATGACAGACGGCGACTGCCAGCGCGTCGGCGGCATCGTTGCCCACACCCTTCGCGCCCGGGAGCAGGATGCCGATCATGGCGGCAACCTGATGTTTTTCCGCCTTTCCCGTTCCGACCACGGTCTTCTTCACCAGTCGCGTGGCGTACTCGCTGACATCGAGGCCGGTGGCAGCCGCCGCCACGAGGGCCGCACCGCGGGCCAGTCCGAGCTTGAGGGTGCTGTCCGCGTTCACGCTGACGAAGGTTTCCTCGATGGCAACCTGGTCGGGAACCTGATCCGCCAGCACATCACCGACACCCCGATGGATCACCGTCAGCCGCTCGGCCATGGTGAGAGACGAGCGGGGCGAGATGACACCGTGCGTGACGTGGTGAAGCTCGGAGCCCTCTATCGAGATCACTCCCCAACCAGTGTTCAGGAGGCCAGGATCCAGTCCCAGAATTCGCATCCCGAACCTCAGGCAACCAGACGTTCCATCACGTCATCGGCAATCTCGAAATTGGCCGCCACGGACTGGACATCGTCATTGTCCTCGAGATCCCCGATCAGCCGCAGCAGGGTTGATGCCTTGTCTTCCGACACCTCCGTCACGACCGAGGCCCGCCAGATGAGACCGGCTTCCCGGGGATTGCCGAATCGCCCTGCCAGGGCTTCGCTGGCGGCGCCGAAATCCTCCGGCGCGCACAGGATGGTGTGGCCGTCATCATCGGACATCACATCCCCGGCCCCCGCCTCGAGCGCCGCCTCGAAGACCTCGTCCTCGTCGCCAGCCTGTGGCGCCAGGACGATCTGGCCTTGGCGCTCGAACATGAACGAGACGCTGCCTGTCTCTCCAAGACTGCCGCCATTCTTCGAAAAGGCGGCGCGAATCTCGGCAGCGGTCCTGTTGCGATTGTCGGTCAGCGCCTCGACGATGATCGCCACACCGCCCGGACCATAGCCCTCGTAGCGCATTTCGACGTAATCGGCCGCGCCATCGCCACCGGTGCTGCGCCGGATGGCCCTGTCTATGGCCTCCCTGGTCATGTTGACGGCCCGGGCTGCCTGAATGGCCGCGCGCAGACGCGGATTGTGATCGGGATCGGGAAGACCGGACCGGGCAGCGACAGCAATCTCGCGCCCCACCTTGGTGAACTGACGGGCACGCTTGGCATCCTGCGCGCCCTTGCGGTACATGATGTTCTTCCACTTGGAATGTCCGGCCATGATGTTTCCGGCAATCTCCCAGCCCGAGACAACGACCATAGCACATCCATCGCCAAAGAGTGTGCACACGTCTCGTCACGACGAAGCCGGCACGTTGGATTCCCGGGTCCAGGATCTGCCCGTGTCACAGGTCGGCCGGCACGGAGAGACGGGATGAAGGCAAGGTTCCGAAGCGCCTACTGTCGTCTCCCGGAGCGGCGGTGTCTCCGGACGCACGTGGCGAGCGCAAGACAGGAGAGTCACGATGCCTGACACCATGAATGCGGTCGTGTACGACGGCCACGGCGATTCCGGTGTGGTGCGCATGGTACGCCGCGCCGTCCCGCAGCCCGACGTCGGCGAGGTGCTGGTCAGGGTTCATGCGGCAGGGGTCAACCGGCCGGACATCCTGCAACGCGCCGGCACCTATCCGCCGCCGCCCGGGGCGAGCGATGTTCCGGGCCTCGAGATCGCCGGAGAAGTGATCGCCAACGGGCCGTCGAGCGCGGATCTCGTGCAGGGTCAGCGGGTCATGGCCCTGGTGTCGGGAGGCGGCTATGCCGAGTACTGCGTGGTTCCTGTTCCCCAGGCCCTGCCCGTTCCCGACCGCCTCGACGACACCGAGGCCGCCGGAGTGCCGGAGACATTCTTTACCGTGTGGACCAACGTCTTCCAGAGATGCCGGCTCTCCGGTGGCGAGACATTCCTCGTGCACGGCGGCGCAAGCGGCATCGGCACCACCGCCATCCAGCTGGCCGAAGCGAGGGGCGCCAGGGTGTTCGCCACGGCCGGAAGCGATCCGAGATGCCGGGCCTGCGAAACGCTCGGCGCTGAACGGGCGTTCAACTATCGCCAGGAGGACGTTGTCACTCTCGCAAGGGAGCTGACGGGAGGACGCGGTATCGACGTCATCCTCGACATGGCGGGAGGAGACACGATTCCCCGGAACATCCGTCTTCTGGCCACCGAAGGCCGCCTGTGTTTCATCGCGTTCCTCGCCGGATCCAGGGCGACTGTCGACTTTGGCCCGATGATGATGAAGCGGGCGACGATCACCGGTTCGACGCTGCGCGCCAGATCGGTGAACGAAAAGGGCGCCATCGCCGCTGAGCTCGAACGCGAGGTCCTGCCGCTCCTCGAGAGCGGCCGCGTGAAGCCCGTCATTCATGCCGTCCTCCCCTTCGCCGAGGCTGCACGCGCCCAGGACATTCTCGACGAAGATCATGTCGGCAAGGTGGTGCTGACCATGGATTGACGACGGGCAGCCTTCCGGTGCCGCTGTCCACCCCCGGGGCCCGGACCGACGCGGACAATCGCCGCTCCTTCCCGACCGATGCCTTGTCACGTCCGCCGCCCTTGTTCTATGGTCTCCACGAGACGGCACAGTGGCGCATGCCATCAGGGCCCTGTTGCCGGAGACCGTCGGCCGTCTCGTTGCCGTCTTCCCGAACTGCTGGTGCGGAGGTGAACCATGTCGCAAGAATTGCTGATGCCTCGGGCAACGGCCGTGTGGCTGATCGACAACTCGATTCTCACGTTCAGCCAGATCGCCGAGTTCTGCGGCATGCACGAACTGGAAGTCCAGAACATCGCTGACGGCGAGATCGAAAAGGACCTGATCGGCCAGAACCCCATACATTCGGGGCAGCTCACCCAAGAGGAACTGGATCGCTGCCAGACCGACCCCTCCGCCACCCTGCAGCTCGTCGACCGCGGTGAGGACACCTCCCGAAAGACCTCGCGCACCCGCTACACGCCGATCTCGAAGCGCCGCAACAAGCCCGATGCCATCGCCTATCTCATCAAGCACTATCCCCAGCTGTCGCCCCGGCAGATCGAAAGGCTGATCGGCACCACAAGGAAGACCATCGAGAGAATCAGGGAAGGCACCCATCGCAATTCGAGCATGATCGATATGAAGGATCCGGTGCTTGCCGGTCTGTGCACCGCGGCGGAACTCAACGAGGCAATCGAGAAGGCCGACGCCAGGCAGGCGCGTGAGAAGGAAATGGCGGATCAGGGAGCTCCCTGACGCGCCCTCTGCCGCAGCGGGCGTCCCGGCCAGGGGCGCCGTGTTCCGGGGCCACCACCACTGAAAGAAGGCTCGATGGCGAAACGCCCCAACATACTCTTCATCATGGTCGACCAGCTTGCGCCGCAGGTGCTCTCCGCCTATGGCGGGACCGGTGTGGAAACCCCGCATCTCGATCGCCTTGCCGGAGACGGTGTGGTGTTCGAGAACGCCTACTGCAATTTTCCACTGTGCGCGCCCGCGAGGTTTTCGATGCTGAGCGGACGCCTGCCTTCGAGGATCGGCGCATACGACAATGCCGTCGAGTTCCCGGCCTCCACGCCGACGATCCACCACTATCTGCGCCTTGCCGGCTACCGGACCTGTCTGGCCGGCAAGATGCACTTCGTCGGCCCCGACCAGCTTCATGGATATGAAGAGCGCGTCACGACCGATGTCTACCCTGCCGACTTCCTGTGGTCGCCGGACTGGAGTCTGGGCGATGAGAGCTGGCTCGAGTGGTATCACGGCATGCACGCGGTCCTCGATGCCGGGCCTCACCGGCGAAGCGTCAACATCGCCTACGACGACGAGGTCGAATTCGAGGCGGTCCGCTGGCTGCACGAGCATGCCGACAGCGGTGACGAACGGCCGTTCGCGCTCACGGTTTCGTTCATCTCTCCTCACGACCCCTACCTCGCTCCGCCCCACTGGTGGGAGCGGTACAGGCATGTCGACATCGCGCCCCCCCGGGTTCCGGACATCCCGCTCGGTGAGCGCGACCCGCACAGCCGGCGTCACTGGTTCCTGACCGGACGGCATCTCGCCGAAATCTGCGAGACGGATGTCCGGCGCATGCGCCGCGCCTACTGTGCGGTCACAGGACTGGTCGATGCGAAGGTCGGCAGACTGCTGGCGACTCTGAAGGACACCGGCATGGCGGATGACACGTTCATCGTCTTCACGTCCGATCACGGTGATTCGCTCGGCGAGCGTGGCCTGTTCTTCAAGATGTCCTTCTTCGAATGGGCGGTCCGGGTTCCCTTCATCGTGCACGCACCGTTCGCCTTTGCTCCGCGCCGGGTGGGTGCGAACATCTCCCACGTCGATCTCCTCCCCACTCTGCTCGACGTGGCGTGCGACGGCGCGCTCCCCGATCTGGCGGCGCCGATTGACGGCGCCTCGCTCGCCCCCCTGGCCGCGGGCGTCAGCGATGACTGGCCGGATCTCGTCTGCGCGGAGTACACCGCCGAGGGCGTGCAGGCGCCGCTGGTGATGGTGCGCAAGGGTCCCTGCAAGCTGATCGCGTGCCCTACCGATCCACCGCTTCTCTTCGACATCGACGCCGACCCGGACGAACGCCTCAACCTCGCGGAGCGTCCCGACTACGCCGACGCGCGCGCCGAACTGGAAGCGGCCGTCGACCGGACCTGGGACATCCAGGCGCTCGACACCGCGGTGCGCCGGAGCCAGGCGGCACGGCGTCTGGTGGGCGCTGCCCTCGACACCGGCAAGCGAACCCCCTGGGACTTCCAGCCCCTGCGCGATGCCTCGCAGGTCTACTTCCGCGAGGGCGGCGACATCCAGGCGTCCTATTCCGGTACCGTGCACCGAGACGATCAACCGGGAGTGTCGGGACGGCGGTGACGCATCAGGAAGGGGGTCTGGGCAACGGCAAAGAGCATTGTCAGACCGAGAATGCCGAACACCTTGAAGAGCACCCAGGTCTCTTCATCCTGGGTGCGCCAGACGAGTTCGTTGAGACCGGCCATTGCCGTGAAGAAGAGGGCGAACCTGACGGACAGGGTGCGCCAGGCATCATCGACCAGATCGAGGACGCCACTCATGACGAATTTCAGGGGCGAACGTCCCGTGGCGACGCCGCCGGCGAGAAGCGCAGCGAACAGGAGTGGCGAGCACCCAAGGAGTTGGACGATCGTCGGTTTCATCTTGATGAAGGTCGCATCCTGGAGTGCGAGAGTCAGACCGCCGAAGACAGAGACCAGGACGGCCGTCACCACCGCCATCTTCGGCACGCGGCGCGCCACCATGTACCCCAGGGCGACGGCGCCGAGGGTCGCCAGCACCAGCACTCCTGTCGCCACCATGAGGTCGCCAAGCAGATAGGCGGCAAGAAACAGGGCGAGCGGCCCGTAATCCGTAGCCGGTGTCAACCACCCCGGCTTGTGTCCCTGATGCATTGCCCGCACTCTTCGACCGGTTTCCCGCCCACCATGGCAGGGAGATGCCGACGGGGGAAGAGGCCATGCCTCACGACGACACCGCTTCGCGTTTCGAACATCTGCGCCAGGAAATCCTCAGCTTCATCGACAGCCAGGATGACGGGGCAACGTCACGGCCGTGTTCCATTCTCTCCCGGGAACTCGCCGCCGCCCGACTGCCGGACCGGATCCAGGGCGCGCGGCGGCTGCCAGGCTGCCGCCATCTCGACGCGGCGCTCTCCATGGCCATGAAGGGCCCCATGGCCAGCCTTGCCGGCGCCTTTGCCGCACTGGAACCGTCGCTGCGCTGGATCCGCAGCGAGCACTATCGGGAGAGCCTTGGCGACGACTACATGAACAACTACTGCTACACCAACATCCTGGGCTTCGAGGCCCTCGTTCCCCATGACCGCGTCGTCGCCGCCTTCTTCGTGATCGGTCCCGGACGACACTATCCGCGGCACCATCACGAAGCCGAGGAAATCTACTATCCCTTCGGCGGCGACACGCTGTGGGGACAGGATGATGCCCCACCCCGACCGCGACCCCCGGGGAAACCGGTTCACAACACCCCCTGGCTTCCCCACGAGATGATCACCCGCACCTCACCGCTCTTCACGTTCTGCCTCTGGATATCACCGGGGCCGATTCAACCTGCCCGGCTGACCGGCTGAAGGAACCCGCCATGGATCATGCCACGTTCAGGACTCCCGACGTGTCGCTCCACTGGGTCCGTGCGGGAACCGGGCCGGACATTGTCTGGTGTCCGGGCGGGGACCAGACCGGCGAGGAATGGGAGGAACAGTTCGGCTTCTTTCCCGACTACCGCTGCACGAGCTTCGATCCGCGTGGCGCCGGGCGTACCGTCAGCCACTGCCCGCCGCCCTGGACGGTCGCCACCTATGCAAACGATGTCGCCGCCCTCATCAGGGACGTCTGCGATCCTCCGGTCGTGATCGTCGGGCTTTCCATGGGTGCGCTCATCGTCCAGGAGATGCTGCTGGCCTGGCCGGAGCTCGTGCGCCTGGGAATCGCCATGGGAACCTCTGGCGCCAAGGAAGGCTTCATGGCCGAATGGGAGGATGCCGAGATCAGGTTCCGGGAAGCGGGCCACCGGCTGCCCCCCGACTTCGCCCTCTCCCACTATGCCCTGCTGATGTACCCCTCGGAGGTTCTGGGCGACAACAAGATGTGGGAGCGGTGCAAGCCGGTGGTGTCCGCCGCCTATGCAGAGCGCGACGGCGACATGCTCGCTGCCCAGTGGCAGGCCTGTCTCGACTACTCGGCCATGGACCGGCTCCCGGGCTGTACGCGACCGCTTCACGTGATCGCCTTCGACCAGGACATGCAGACGCCGCCTGCCCGCGGCCGCCTGGTGGCCGAGGCGGCGGCCGATGGCCACTTCCACCTTCTCGAGGGCCTGGGGCACTGCTCGCTCTTCCGGCACAGGCCCGAATCCGTCGCCAGCAAGATTCGCGAGATCATCGCCAGCTGAGAATCCGCGGCCCTGCCGCGACGGCCCGTCATGGACCGTGGCGTCCACCGGCATGTCGCGTCGACGGGCCGTTCCCGCTCCGGGGTGGTCAGGATCCGGCGGCAGGCGGTTGCATCATGACCTTCGAGGTTCGTCTGGAACTCCTGTTCGGTTCCAAGAGGCCATCGGTGGAGGGCTGCTGCCGTGCTCGCGAAACAAGGACCCCGCAGTGCGCTTATCCCAGACGGTCGCTACTCGCCTCCCAAGCGGCCAGCAGTTCTCCCCTGTTCCGACGGTCCCGCATCACGTTGGCCCGGAACTTCTCCTGCCAGAATTCCTGTCGTGCCGCGGTGCAGGTGGCGCCGGGCGGGTGAGCGCCTGCCCCGGCCTCAACCGGATGACATGGCGCAAGTCCGGCATCCTCTGCAGCGTCGGCGAGGACGCCCGCAAGCGTCGCGCAACATCTCGCCTATTCCGGCTCCAGGTTGATGCGCGGGTAGGCGACCAGTCCCCAGAGGTCCGAATCCGGGTTGCGGTCTATGTCGGCCTGCATGATGTCGAGGATCGCCGGCACGAGCGAGGCCATGATCCGGCTACCGTCCCGGATCTGGGTTCGCCCGAAGCCGGCCGGCCATGTGGCGCCACCGTGGAAGATCTGGTTGCGCAATGTGTAGAGCCGGTCGAAGACCCGCATCAGGATGCCAAAGGTGTCGCGGTTGACCAGAGCCCGATTCACATCGTTCCTGTCTCGCTTGAACCACCTCTCCCAAGAATCGCCCGTGTTCAGGCCCCAGACGGAACTCCAGAACGGGCGGAATACATAGCGGTTGTTCAGCAGAATCCGGATCGGTCCGGAATATTGCTGCCAGACGATGTCGTAGATGACCTCGCTCCTGTCGTTCGTGACAATGGCGCGCAGGAACTGCCTGAAGCGGCATGATTCGCTTTGCTTCATGTTCGGCCGCTCGACGAAATCCCGGAGTGCAGCCTCGTTCCCGTAAGCGGCGTTGAAGGCGATCCAGAGGAAGATGAAGCGTTCGATTTCCTCCGTTCCCGCCTGCCGGCTGCGCTCAAGCCAGGCATGGGCCCGACGCATCCGGTCCGCGTTATGCTGGCGCTGCGACGCGGGCGCGGCGGCTTCTCCAGACGCAGGGTCAGGCACGGGCCGCCTGTCCAACGCAGCGTTCAACCGGATTGTCGGCCTGCAACGCTGTCGCGCAGCCCTTCAAGCATGCCTTCCTCGCGCGTGATGCGGCCTGCGAGGACGCACAGGGCCCGGTCGAGCCCGCGACATTGCGATGAAGCGTCCAAAACCCGGCAACGACGAGCAACAGGCCCATGTCCACGACATTCCGCGCCGACCAGTCCATGGCTTACTCCGTGAGCGACCCTGCCGGAGGATTTCCAATATGTACGCCCTGACGAGTATGCCATCTTCCCTCCCGGATGCAAGCTCAGAACCATTCTCTTGCAAGGCCTTCCCACGCTGGAATTCGCTTGATTTCACTTGACGTCAGGCGTTCGTATGTTGCACGCGCGCGGACATTTTCCGCTGGCCATCCCGCTTGGGATGTGCGACGGTCCGGTCATGTCGATTCGCAAGCTCATGGAAGCTGTCCCGATCCATCAGGAAGCACCTGAGGGTTTTTCCCTGTCTGAGGTCGATGTTCGCCTGGCGAGGCCGGAGGAGCGTCCGCTGTGGGACGCGCTGATGAACAAGCACCACTATCTCGGCTTCCGTCGCCTGGCGGGTCGCGGTCTGCGCTACCTTGCGACCTTCAGGGGCCATTGGCTGGGGCTGGCGGCGTGGCAGAACGGCGCCTTCAAGTGCGCTCCCCGCGACCAGTGGACCGGCTGGAAGCCGGAGCAGCAGTTCCAGCGGCTCTCGATGGTAGCCAACAACACGCGGTTCTTGATCCTCTCCAAGCCCGGGGTGTTTGCGAACCTTGCTTCCTGTTTCCTTGCGTGCATGACGCGCCGGCTCTGTGACGATTGGCTGCAGGTGCACGGCCACGGGGTGCTGCTGGCGGAGACGTTCTGCGATCCGGAGATCTTTGCCGGCACGATGTTGAAGGCTGCGGGCTGGACGTGTCTGGGTGAGACCAAGGGGTTTGCCCGCTCCAACGGGCGTTACACCGATCCTCACGGCAAGCCCAAGGATATCTACGTTACGGCACTGAGGCGCGATGCCCGGGCGCTGCTGTCGAGCCCGCTGCCGCTTCCCCCCGACGTGGCGCCGCCCTCATGCCCCGAACTGGCGCCCCGGGACCCCAAGGTGCTGCGCTCGCTCTACGCCGAGCTCGCGGCCATTCCCGACTTCCGCCGGGCGCAGGGAAGGAAGCATACCGCGGCATCGGTGCTCACCGTGCACGTGCTCGCCGAGTTCGCCAACATGAAGGGCTGTGTCGCCGCCGCGCAGTTCGCGCGGTCCCTGTCCCAGGAGGAGTTGGAGGCCATCGGCGCGTGGCTTAACCCGAAGACGGGGCTTCGCGAGCCCGTCTCCAAGTCCACCATCCACCGGGTTATCCAGTCGATCGACCCCGAGGCTCTGGAGGATGTGCTCACCCGCTGGTCCCGGCCTCGGCTTCACCTCGCCCGTGCACTCGCCGCCGACGGCAAGCGCATCCGCGGCGCCAACCGCAACGGCGATGGCCGTCTGAGAGACCGTGGCCCTTGTCGACCATGAGACCGGCGCGCCCTTTTCCCTCCTGAACTTCAACGACGAAGGCGGCGAACTGGCGGCCATGCACGATCTCCTGGAGCGCAGCGACATCGGCGGCAAGGTGATCACCCTCGACGCGCTGCACACGACACGCCATACCGCGAAGCTGATCACACAACGCGCGGATTACGTCTTCGTCGTCAAGGGCAACGCTCCGGAGACCTTCGCCATCCTCGACAGCATCAATTGGCAAAAAGACGCTACCGGCCACTTCACGGAGCCGTTCGACAAGGCGCACGGTCGACTGGAGCAGCGTTCGATCAGCGTCCTCGTCCCGTTGGACGGTCTGATCAACTATCCGGGCGTCCGTCAGGTCGCCCGCATCACCCGCTATCGGGAGCCGTGGAAGAAAGGCTCCGGCGATGCCGGGAAGGAAGGCTCCGGCGATGCCGGGAAGCAAGAAGAGAAGGATTACACGGAAACCGATTACATCATCACCTCTCTCGATACGGGGGCCACGTCGCCGGAAGAGTTGCTGCGACTGAACCGCCGCCACTGGGCCGTGGAAAATCTGAACCATCGACAAAGGGATTGCGTCTTCGGCGAAGACGCCTGCCTGACCCGCACCGACAACGGCCCGGCGAACCGGGCCAGCCTCAACAACATCGCGCTCGCGGTGATCTTCGCCAACCGCCGCGAGGCCGAAAGCCTCGCCGAAACCCGGCGCCGCCTACAACTGGACCGTCGCGAGGCCATCAACGCCCTGACCCGGCCCTGAGACGCCTTGAGCGTCCGGGGACCCCGGAACGCTGCTAGAACATCAAGAACCAAGCATCCGGGCCGAAAACGCTGCCGGTGTCGCCATGCGGACGGCACTGAAGCCACGGAATCCGTCCAGGACATCCCGATTCGGCCTCGATTCGTCGGCCTCGCGAAAGATCAGATGGCCGATTCGGGCGCGATTCATCGGCTTCCCGAAAAATCAGCCGTAGCGTAGGAAAGTCCTGCATTCTCTTGTCCGGTTTCGTCCGACGAGGGAGCGTCCCCGGGCAGAACTGGAAGTCCATTCAGAACCGGATTTCGTTGTCGATATGCCTGTTCCGACTTCGAGAAGGCGCCACCCACTTCAAGAACGGCCACTGACGCGGTTGTCCACCGCCGATCGCGGCAACAGAATGGTCCTGCATTCGCCTTCCGGGCACTTGACAGGGCCGCATGGGCGGGAGTGATGATGGATCCTCCGTTCGGGGATCGCATTCGTGCCGGTTCGACTCGTTCGAATGCTGAACATCGAGGGCATACCCCATGCCTTCGAAATGGCCTTGATACAGGGTCTCGTGATCCTGGCCCTCGCCATACCGATCACCGTCCTTCCGCTGCGGGCATTCGAACTTCTGGGCGACACGCAACAGGTGAGCGTGCTCTTCATGGCCATCGGAATCATGGGCCTGGGTGGAGCGCTCGCGCTGCCCTACATGCTGGCGCACCTGGGACGATACCGTGTCATCTTGTTCGGTTTCGCCAGTGTTCTGCTGTCCGCCCTTCTCTTCCCGATGGAGAGCGGACTGGCCTTCTTTTTCGCCGTCGTTCTCTACACCTGGGGGTTCTTTGCCGCCGACATCGTCATCAACATGGTCATCATCGAACGGGTGGGACGGCGGAGTTTCGTGCGCTTCGAGGCGGTGCGCATGGCCGTTCTGGGCCTTGCCTTCGCCCTCGGTCCGTGGGGCGGCGTCCAGCTCTCGTCACGCGTCGGACTGTGGGCACCCTTTGCCGCAATGGCGCTCCTGGTGCTGGCGACGGGTGTCTGGATCCTGCGGCGACGTTATGTGACACCTTCGACGAGAATGGTCCGCGGCCATTCGAATCCACTGCGCTTCATTCCGCGTTTCGCCCGACAACCTCGCCTGCGTCTCGCCTATGTGCTGGCCCTGGCGCGTTCGGCCTGGTGGTCGGTGTTCTTCATCTACTCTCCGATCTACTGCGTCAACAACGGCTTTACCGACGCGGACGCCGGTCTCATCGTTTCCGTCGGCAGCCTCTTTGTCATGTTGGCCCCCTTGTGGGGGCGGCTGGGCGCCTCTCTCGGCATGCGCCGGCATCTCGTCTTCGGCTATCTCGCCACTGCCGTCGTCTCTGTCGCCGCGACACTGCTCGCCTTCATGCCCGATGTCGTCATCGGCCTGATCCTGGTGGCGTGCCTCTGCGCCTCATGGATCGATGCCGTGGGCAACACACCGTTCGTGCGTGCGGTTCACCCGCACGAATGCGCAGAAATGATGTCGCTCTACACCACCTACAGGGAGTTCGGGCGCATCGTTCCCCAGAGCGTCTTCACCCTCGTGCTCCTGGTCCTGCCGCTGTCCACGGTCTTCGCCTGGGCCGGCCTCGGCATGGCTGCGGGAGCCTGGTACTCCCGTTACATCCCGAAACGCTACTGAACGGCCTCAGGCGGCGTAGTCCGGCTCTCCGCAATCAAGCATGGCGCGCATGGCGCGAAAGAACCGGTCGGAACGCGGGCGTTCTCGAGCGTCACGGCCAATCGCCGCGGCAATGTCGGGCGGGATTTCCTCGAGCGCATGCCCGTCGCCTGTGGCGAGGATCTGGTACATGCAGGCACGTTCAAGCTGGTAGAGATCGACATAAGCCTGACCCACCGTCCTTCCCGCCACCATGACGCCATGGTTGCGCATCATGAGAACACGCTTGCCATCCATGGCGTCTGCCATGCGCCGGCCCTCTTCAACGGCAACGAGAAGTCCGTCATAGCTGTCGTGGTAGGCTACATCATCGCAGAACTGTGCCGCCTGCTGCGATGACGACGTGTCGAGCCGAACACCCTTGCGCATGGACAGGGCCGTGATGTAGGGCGCATGAACGTGCATCAGGCATCGCGCTTCGGGTATCGCCCGGTGCACCGGCATGTGAATGATGAATCCGGCGACCGACGGGACCGGACCACCCTCGCTGACCGATTCGCCATCCTCGCCAACGGCCGCAAGGTTGCTGGCGCACACCATGCGCCAGTGGGTGTAGGCCGGCGTGATCAACATGACACCGGGTTCATCGGGAGACATGACCGACAGGTGGTTCCATGCTCCCTCGTTGAGGCCGTCACGCACCGCAAGCCGGTGAGCTGCCGCGAGGTCGCGCCGCACTTCCCGCTCTGCCGCATTCCTCATCGCTGTCCCCCGCTGTCATCCCTGCGATCAGTCTTCCCGGCAGCCCGGTGGCCGTCAACCGGCAGGGTGCCTGACTCAGTCCCACAGGCCGTAGTGGAAGGGAAGCACGAGAGAGGCGGTCGCCCACACGAACAGGACCATGGGAAGGCCGGCACGGACAAAGTCCATGAACCTGTATCCGGCAGGCCCCATGACCAGAAGATTGGTGGGAAAGCCCATCGGCGTGGCGAACGCGCAGTTGGCGGCGAAGACCACGGCGACGGCGAAGGGCTCCACGGGAGCACCGACTTCCGCTGCCAGGGACACGGCGATTGGCGTGAAGAGGACGGCAACCGCCTTGGCGCCCACAAGGTTGGAGAGCACCGCAACGAGCAGGAAGAAGGCGGACAGGACGACCTGCGACGGCGCATCGACAAGGAGACCGGCGAGCAGGCCCGAGAGAATCTCCGCGCCGCCGGTTTCCTGCAGTGCTCTGCCAAGGGCCAGTGCGGCGGCAATCATGAGGACAAGGTCGGCGCCGATGGAGCGTCCTGCCTGACGCAGGGTCATGACACCGATGGCCAGCAAGGCGACCGCACCTGCAAGGGCGCTGATGACGATCGGAACGATGTCGAGCGCCGCCACACCGATCACGACGGCAAAGATGATGAGCGCGCGCCATGCCTCGGGTGCCGATGGAATGTCGCTCACCGACCACTCGATCGGCAGGATGCCCGGACGCCCCCTGAGTCGTGCCTTGGCTTCGGCGGTTCCCTGGATCAGCAATATGTCCCCTGCGGAAAGCGGCAGATCGGTGATCGGTCGCCGAATGCGGGCAGTCCGGCGTTGCACACCGACCACGACACAGTTGTAGCGATAGCGAAATCCGATCTGTTCCAGCGTACGGCCGATGAGTTCCGAACCCGGCGTGATCATGATCTCGCTCAGCATCTGGCGGCCACGCAGCCAGGGCGGTCTGCCGTGGGATTCGTCCTCACGCGGGATCCAGGCATCGCCCAGCGACGGGTGCAGGAGATCCATCTGGCCGCGAACCGTCTCGGTGAGAGAGGCCCGTGTCGCACTGACGATGAGGATATCGCCGTGGCGCAGCGCCGCGTCGTCCTCGAAGGGCGGCAGCAGGCCGCTCTCGCCACGCCGGATGGCATGAACCGTCACATCGCCAAGATCGGGGAAGAAGCCGCCCCTTGGTTTCAGGCCGTGAAGCGGACGGCCCGTCACGACGTCGATCTGGGCAAGGAACTGGCGATCCGACGCCAGGGTGGACTCGCCGGAGGTGTCGTGCCCGGGAAGCAGGCGCCGCACCACAACAAGGGCGAAGAGAAGGCCCGGAACGGCAATTGCGAGCCCGGGCACCGTGAAGTCGAAGAAACCGAAGCCCTGTTGCCCGAGGTCATGCAGCATGCCATCGACCAGGAGGTTGGTGCTCGAGCCGACCAGAGTGGTCATGCCGCCCAGGATGGCGGCATAGCTCAGGATCATCAGGACACGGCTCGCAGGCTTGCCGGCACGGTTGGCGAAAGCCTGCAGGATGGGGATGAAGATCACCACGACCGGCGTGTTGTTGAGGATCCCGCTGATCAACAGCACGGTCGCGAGAGAGAAGACCAGCGCCACGTCGGGGCGCCCGCCGGCAACGCCCAGAAGAACCCTGGCGAGACGGTCAAGGGCGCCGGTCTGGGCCAAACCCTGACCGATGACAATGAGGCCGATCAGGGCGAGCAGGGCAGGACTCGCGAATCCGGCCAGCAGGGCGTCGGGACCCAGTCTGTTGCGGCCATCCGCTCCGGTTTCGGGGAACACCTGGAACGCCAGCATCAACAGGCACAGGATGGTGAGCGAGGCCAGTTCCATCGACGCCCGCGGCGCCGCATAGAGCATCAGTGCCAGAACGATGGACGCAAAGGCGATGTATGCTCCGGGGTCCGCCGGCATCACGTCACGCGCCGTGGTCGGACCGGATCCATCATCCCGGCTCCATCAAGGCATCGACCGGAACCAGGCGTGGTGACGACGATCCCGTTTCCGTTCCGGTGGGCATGCCGCACCTCGACTCTCGCGCCGGACCAATCTCACCCCTGCTCCGCACCGCGTCAACAACCGCCTGTGTGACGGTGACGGACCGAAGGATGTCGTCTACACTGCATGCCGTTCGACGACCATCCGGGACCAGGGAGACCGTGTTGTCCGAGGTGCGATTCATCATGACAAGTCTCCTTGTCATCATCACCGTGGTGCTGGCAATTCTCTACACGTCCCTGTCTGTCGGCGATCTCTGGGTCATGATCGATGCCAACAGCCTCGTCGGATTGCAGGCACTGATCGAGAAGGACATCGATCCCGACCTGTGGCTGAACGTCGGCCTGCCCGTGCTGGGATGTCCCTTGTGGATCATCACGGCTGTCGTCAGTGCGCTGCTTCTGGTGCGCCGGCGCCGCAGGTCTCGATAACCGGCATGATTCCGGACTCGGCAGCGCAGGTGCGGACCGAAGGAGGAGGACAGTCATGATAGATGCACGTTCTTTCTCTCGCCGATCGTTTCTGGCAGGCCTCGGGGTTGCGGTGGCCTTGCCTTCCGGCGCTCCTGGCGCTTCCGGTAACCCGGATGTCGTGGTCGTGGGAGCCGGCTCGGCCGGCCTTGCCGCGGCCCGGACCCTGCTGGACGAAGGATTGTCCGTCCTTGTCCTCGAGGCTGCGGGACGCATGGGCGGTCGGGCATGGACGGAAGGCGACACCTTCGGTGTTCCCTTCGATCATGGATGTTCCTGGATCACGGGGCCGGCGGACCTTCCCTATGTCGCCATGGCGCGTGAGTGGGGATTCACCCTGCACGACCACAACAGCGCCGGAGAGTCGCTGTTTGTCGGCGACCGAAAGGCCACGGGCCAGGAACGGGACGAGTACGACCGCGCCTGGGACGCCATCAACAGCGCCCTCGACAAGGCGGGGCGCGATGGTCTCGATGTCGCCGCCTCGACGGTGGTTGCGTCCGACATGCCGTTTTCCGGCGTCTCCCAGACATGGATGGGAGCCATGGATTTCTCCGTCGATTTTGACGAGTTGTCGACCCTGGACAACTGGAACTTCGGCAATGCCGGCGCCTACTACATGATTCGAGAAGGGTACGGCACGCTTGTCGTCCGCGACGGGTTCGACCTTCCCGTGAAGCTGCAGACACCGGTCACGGCCATCGACTGGAGCGGCGAGGGAGTGGCGGTGGAGACCCCCTCCGGCACGGTACGGGCACGGGCCTGCATCGTCACAGTTTCCACAGGCGTCCTGGGCTCCGGGAACATTTCCTTTGTTCCCGCCCTTCCGTTGTGGAAACAGGAAGCCATCGACCGGTTGCCGATGGGGCTCCTGATGAAGATCGCCCTCGAGTTTGATGGTGTGCGGTTCGGTCTCGGCGACAACAACTGGCTGACCTATCATGTGCAGAACCTGCTGCCGGCCCGGGCCTGCTATTTCCTCACCTTTCCTTTCGGTTTCGATCTCGTGATCGGCTTCACGGGAGGGCGTTTCGGACGAGAACTGGCGGCCGCGGGGTCCGACGCCGCGGTCGATTTCGCCCTGGGCGAGCTGGTCGCGATCTTCGGCAATGACGCGCGCAAGCACTTCGTGAGGGGACTGGCGACAGACTGGGACAGCAATCCCTGGACGCGCGGCGCCTATGCCGCGGCGCTCCCCGGTCACCATGGCGCACGAGACGAACTCGCCCGGCCCGTCGCCGACCGGATCTTCTTTGCCGGCGAGGCCACGGCCGCGCCATGGTACCAGCTCGCCGGTGGCGCCTGGCTCAACGGCCGATCTGTCGCCCGGAAGGTGGCCGCCATCCTGTCATAGGGACTCCACCGTCCGAGACCGGTTTGACTACCCGTTCGCTCACTCGAGATCAGCCAGCTGCCGGTCGATGACATGGAGCATGTGCTGGCGGTCCATGACGCCGTAGTGACCCGGACAGACACGCCTCACCGGGAGTTCGCGCATGCGCTTCAGGCTGGAGCAGTAGGCGACCGGTTCGGGAGGTGGCCAGGCAGGCCCGTGATCACCGTCGTAGAGCATGTCGCTGGTGAAGAGCGTACCGCTTGCCGGGTCCCAGATCGCAAGGCCGCCTGGTGAACGCCCCGGCACATGCAGGACATCGAGCACGCGGTCGCCCAGATCGAGCCGTGATCCGTCCTCGACAAGACGGGTTGGCTCGGCCGGCGTCATGGTGTAGTCGTCCACGTCATAGTGCTCATGCGGCAGGGCCCAAAGAGTCGTCCGATTGAGATAGGTTCCGGCGCCGACACTTTCCCGGGTGGGAGCGCGCAGTGCCGGTGCGTCGAGGGGATGACAGGCCCGATCGGCGAAACTCGCCCATCCGCCGGCATGGTCGTAGTAGCAGTTGAGGGCAACGGCGGTGACGGGCTTGCCGGCCACGGCCTCGACGAGCGGGGCGGGCGGCACGATGCCGGTGCCCGTATCGACCGCAAGGTCAC
This sequence comes from Alphaproteobacteria bacterium, assembly GCA_964291265.2. Lineage (GTDB taxonomy): Bacteria > Pseudomonadota > Alphaproteobacteria > SP197 > SP197 > SP197. Next base: position 2,865,985 of record OZ219747.1, on the reverse strand, counting down.
GGTCACGGCCGCGGACGAGCCAGATGTCACCCACGGCATAGGAGTCGATGTGCCCCTCCCGGAACCGGATGATGCCGTCCTCGAGAGCCTCGATGGCAAACCAGATCTCGGCGATCGCAAGGGTGTCATCAGTCTCCATTGTCCGTCTCCACGTCGACCCGGTCGTGTCTGAGGGGGTTGTCGGGATCGATCTCGGTATCGAGTTCGCGGGCGTAGCGGTGACCGGAATACACCGCCGCGGCGATGATGGCCGGCGCATCGCAGTAGCCGATCCGTTTCAGCGACTTCGGCGCACTCTTCTCTCCCGCCTCCATGCTCCGGCGAATCGCCCTGTAGAGGGCATCATCGGGTGTACGCGACGTGACAAGCACGATGGCGTCCGCGACGATGTCCTGTTCCTCGCCGCTTGCGCAACAGGCCACCCTTGCCTCACTGCCATCGAAGGAAACCAGTTCATGGGCGACGACGATGCCGATACCGGACTCCATCAGTCTTCTGCGGGCCCGCCAACGGTCCAGGGTCAGTCCGCCCCAGGCCGAGACGACATCTTCCGGCGTCACAAACGTGGTCTCAAGACCCTGGCCGCGCAGTGTCTCGGCCATGACGGTTCCCATGTAGTAGTGGTCATCGTCATAGACGAGCACGCGACCTTCAGGCAACCGTCCGGCCATGATGTCATCGGGCGTGAAGAGTCCCTCTCGCGGCCCGAGGCGCTCGATTCCGGCACGATTGCTGGCGCCGAAACCGTCCGCCCGCCAGCGCGCCCCCGTTGCCACGGCCACATGGTCCGCCGCGATCTCGAGGACATCCGCTGCGCCGAGCCTGCTTTCAGGGTAGATCTCCACGTTCGCCAGGCCTTGCAACTGGGTGACCCGATAGTCACGCACTCGCCGCCACGCCGCGAGGCCGGGGAGCATGGCTTCTCTCGTCACCCGGCCGCCGAGCTCGCGGGTGGCCTCGGCGACAATCACGTCATAGCCCCGCTTTCCCAGGGCAAGAGCGGCTTCCAGGCCGGCCGGTCCTGCCCCGACCACGAGAACACGTGACGCGGAACCACGGCCGGCGATGAACTCCGGATGCCAACCACGGCGCCACTCCTCGCTCGTGGTGGGATTCTGTGTGCAGCGGATGGGGGCGCCCCGGGCATCGCCCATGTAGCAGATGTTGCAGCCGATGCACTCGCGGATGTCCTCGACGCGTCCCTCCTCGATCTTCTTCGGCAGGAAGGGATCGGCGATGGAGGGTCTTGCCGCACCGATGAAGTCGACCAGGCCCTTCCTCACCCAGGCAGCCATGGTATCTGGAGAGGTGAAGCGCCCCACGGACACGATCGGCTTCGTTGTCAGGGACCGAATGGTCGAAACGTAGGCCTCCAGGGAACCTTCACCGACGAACCGTGACAGCCCCATTTCGAGGGAATAGTCGCTGACATTGATGTCCCAGAGGTCCGGCAGTTCTCCCAGCAATCCCAGAATGTCCTCGGTTTCGCCCGGAACCGGCGTGCCGTCACCGCCTCCGCCGCCGTTCGTCTCTGCCGAGAACCTCACTGCCACAGCCATGGTCGCGCCCACGGCGTCCTTCGTGTCTTCGATGAGTTCGCGCACCAGGCGCACCCTGTTGGCGAGCACCCCGCCATACTCATCCGAGCGGGTGTTGAGGACCGGCGACAGGAACTGCGACAGCAGATAATCGTGGGTGGCGTAGACGTAGACAATGTCGAATCCCGCGGTCCTGGCACGCAGTGCCGCATTGCGGTGCCATCGTCTGACCTCGCGGATATCGTCGCGATCCATGGCCCGCGTCTGGAAGGGGTCCCCCGTGGCAAGCGGCATGCTGACCACTCCGAGTGGCACTTCTCGGGTCAGGTGATTGGCCATCCTCGCGCCGCCCAGCACCAGTTCCACACCGGCAAGGGAACCGTGGGCATGCACCTGCTCGGTCATCCTGGCGTGGGCCCGGATGTCGCGCTCATCCCAGAGCGACGCCATGGGAAAGGGGGTATCGTCTATCGAAGGATGGGGCGAACAGTACTCGGTGTTGACGACGGCCCAGCCGCCTTCAGCCTTCATGGCGCGCAGTCCTGCAAGGATGTGCGGGCTCTGCCAGCCGCTCCCCGTGCAATGCGGCACCTGGTAGAACCTGTTGCGGGCTGTCACCGGCCCGATGGTCACCGGCTCGAACAGGATGTCGTGACGGGGATCCCGGGCCATCTCGTCAGACCGCGCAGCCTTGCGTTCCCGGCCGCTCGAAATGATGCGGAAAGACAGTGGCAAGATAGGCGAGGCAGTCCGTTCGCGCGGTTTGCCGGCGGATGTGCCGCGGATACATGAGAAGGTTGAGCCACAGGCCGTCGACCAGGGCTTCGAGGCTGCGGGCAATGCCTTCCGCGTCGGCGTCCGCGTAGCGGCCGCTTGCCACCAGCTCCCGGCACAGCCGGCAGATCTCGACGTACCTCTCGTCATCGAAGCGATGATGGATCTCGAGATAGGCAGGCCGATACTTCGCCTGACCCCAGAAGGCGAACCACACCGCCAGTTTCTTTCCGGAGCAGACCCGGCGGTCGAAGTCTGCCTCCAGAATGGCCTGCAGCTGGTTCGCCGGATCCGGACCCGCGTTCAGCATGGCGTTGCGCCACAGCTCGTAGTGTTCTCTCGCCAGGTACCCCAGGGTCTCGACATAGAGATCTTCCTTGGTGCGAAAATGAAAATTGACCACGCCATGCGAGAGTCTGGCGCCTCTCGTGACCGTTTCGAGGGTGGTGCCCGAGAATCCCCGCTTGGCGATGGACTCGATCGTGGCATCGATCAGCTGCTGACGCCGTTCCTGCCGGGCGGCGAGGCGGCGTTCCGCCGTGCCGGTCAGTTGCGACCCGGGCGAGGCCGGGGATGCGACATCTGGCATATCGTGTCACCGTATGTGAGGGGCGGGAACCGGGACCGCGCGTGCCCCGGACCCCTCCTGTCAGACGGAAGGTGCGATGTCCGGTCAGAAACCGGCGATCATCTCACCCCAGTCACGATTGATCTTGGTCTCGATCTCTTCGGTCTGCGCCCTCAGGAAGACCCCCTTGTCCAGGATGTCGGAGGGGTCCCGGGAAAGTCCACGGGCCGTCAGATCGTCGTCACTGACGAGGTCGAACGCTGCGGCGCTTGAGTGACCGTAACCGTTTTCCACGATCACGTGCACTCCGACCTCGGGGGCGAGCATTGCATCGATGAGATCGTGGGCCTTGTCGTAGTGAGGAGCATCGCTGGTCAGCACCGTGCCGCAGACCCAGGTGAGCGCGCCTTCCCTGACGTTGGCGAATTTCACCGGAATGCCCTGCCTGTTGAGCTCCAGTGGAGAACTGTTCCAGGTCATCGCCGCCACGAGTTCGCCAGTGGCGAGAGCCTGTTCGACGGTCGTCATGTCGCTCTGGCGGAACCTCAGCAGGTCACGCTGCTGCCTCAGGGCCTCGAGTACCTCCGCCAGGGCCTCGTCGGTCAGGTTGTCGGTATCGACGCCGGCGTAGATGGCGGCGCACCACCAGGCGTCCTCGGCCGCATCGATGATCGACAGCCTGCCGGCGTAGCGCTCGTCCCACAGCAGACCCCAGGATTCCTCCTCGCCCTGCCAGTCGACGATGTCCGTGCGGTAGGTGATCGACGTCTGTCCCCATTCGACGGGAGCGAACCACTGCTGTCCCCCGTGCCGGGCGTCCTTGACGTTGTAGAGCGCCGGAATCACGTCCTTCCAGTTGGATAACCTGGACGTGTCGATGGGCTGGAGAACGCCCGCGTGCCGCCAGCGCGGCACATTGTTGGAGCATGGATGAATGACATCCACGACGAAGCCGGCCCTCACCTTGGTGAAGCCCTCTTCGGCGTCGCCGTAGATCGGACAGTCAGGCTCGACGCCATGCTTTTCGACATAACCTGGCCAGTAAACCGGATCGTCATAGCCGGCCCACGTGAAGTAGATCGCCTCACCCTCGGCACGGGCCGCCGTCAACGGCATCACCGTCGACACCAGACCGACCGCAGCCATCGCCTGGCTGAGCTCGCGGCGGCTCAGTTCCCTGTTTTCGAGACGCTTGATGGTATCCCTGATATCCATGGATGTGATCCTCCAGATTGTCTCCAGCTCGGAACCCGGATTGGCCCTGGGTTTCGTGAGAGTCCACCCCGCTTGATTGCGGACCCGGGGAGCATCCCCCAGGTTTTCTGACTGGTCAATCAAATTCCAGGATGGCCAGGCCGATGGGACCCATCGCGACACTGGGTGTAGACTGGCTTGAACCAAGGGGACCGACGGCCATGCGTATCGTTGACGATCTGCCCAGGAAGGTGGAGATACGGGAAGAGGGCGTGTGGATCCCCCTTGAGCGCGGTGTTCGCCTGGCGGCGCGCATCTGGCTTCCCGAGGATGCGGAACACGATCCGGTGCCCGCGCTTCTCGAGTATCTCCCCTATCGCAAGCGCGACATGACACGGCCGGGAGACGAGCCGAAGCACGCCTGGTTCGCCGGCCACGGCTATGCCAGCCTGCGCGTCGACCTTGCCGGCGCCGGTGACAGTTTCGGCGTCATGCGCGACGAGTACACGCAGCAGGAGCTCGAGGACGGCAGGGAGGTGATCGCCTGGATCGCCAGGCAGTCCTGGTGCACCGGCAGCGTGGGCATGTTCGGCATCTCGTGGGGCGGTTTCAATTCGCTTCAGGTGGCCGCCCTGCAGCCCCCGGAGCTCAGGGCCGTGGTCACATCGTGCTCCACCGACGACCGCTACAGCGACGACATGCACTACATGGGTGGCTGTCTTCTCAACGACAACCTCGACTGGGGAACCACCTTCTTCGGCATCCTGCCCCTTCCCGGAGACCCACTGGTCATGGGAGAGGGCTGGCGGGCGAACTGGCAAGCTCGGCTGGAGGACATCCCCTGCCCCGTTGAAACGTGGATGCGCCACCAGACGCGCGATTCCTACTGGCGTCACGGATCGGTGTGCGAGGACTATGGCGCCATCCGCTGCCCGGTCTTCGCCGTTGGCGGCTGGCTCGACGGCTATTCCAATGCCGTCTTCCGCCTGCTTGCCGGGCTCGAGGTGCCGCGTCTCGGACTCGTCGGCCCCCATGCCCACCAGTGGGGCTACATGGAGAACGCTCCCGGTCCCCACTTCGGCTTTCTCCAGGAGATGCTGCGCTGGTGGGATCATTGGCTCAAGCACAAGGAGACGGGAATCATGGAAGAGCCGATGCTGCGGGTCTTCCTGCAGGACGGGGTGCCGCCACGGTCCTGGTACCGTGACTGCCCCGGTCACTGGATCGGCGAGCTCTCGTGGCCCTCGGAAAGGATCCACAACCAGCGCTATCACCTGAACCCGAACGGTCTCGGCAGGGCATCGGGCCGCGACGAGGCGCGGTCCGCCGTCACGCCCCAGACGCTGGGCCTCGCCGGCGGCGAATGGTGTCCCTACGGCACCGGAGGTGACGGACCCGAGTTTCCTGGCGACCAGCGCCAGGACGACGGTGCGTCGATCACCTTCGAGACCCGACCGCTGGAAACGGACATCGACGTTCTCGGCCAGCCGGTGGTGGAACTTGATCTCGAGGTCGACCGACCGGTCGCCTACATCATCGCCCGCCTCAACGATGTCCACCCCGATGGACCGGTGTCACGGGCGTCCTTCGGTGTTCTCAACCTGACCCACCGCCACGCGCACGACGCGCCCGAAGCCATGCCTGCGGACAGCCGGACGGCGGTACGGTTGACGCTCAACGACTGCGCCTACCGCTTTCGCCAGGGGCACCGGATCCGCGTGGCGCTCTCCACCACCTATTGGCCGATGCTGTTTCCGGCTCCCGAACCGGTGTTGCTGACGGTCCATACCGGAACCAGTGCGCTCGATCTTCCGGTGAGACCCGCCGCAGGTGGTCCCCGGGTCGGTGATTTCGAGGCACCCGAACAGGCGCCGGAAATGGCAAGGACACAGATCACCGATCCTCCATCGCGCAACGCCGTCTCGCTCGATCGGCAATCCGGACGTCTCGAAGTGACGTCAAGCAGGGGCAGTGGCACCTACCGTATCGAGGAGCACGGTCTCGAGTTCGCAAGGAACACCCTCGAACGCATGAGCATCACGCCGGACGACCCGCTCTCCGCCGAGAGCGAGGTGGTGGTCACCGCCCGCATGAAACGCGGCGAATTCGAAGTGGACGTGCGTGCCCGCACCCATCTCAGGGCATCACGCGAACAGTTCCATCTCACTGCCGACCTTGACGTTCGGGAGGGCCGTGACCGGATCCTGGCACGCCATTGGTCGGTGCCCATCGACCGTCACCTGGTTTAGGCGTCGGGCGGGATCTACCTTCTGGCGGACTTCGCCTCGGCGATGGCACCGAGAAACTCGACCATGGTGTGGGCGCCGAGATAGGACGTCACGCCGGTGCCGACATCGAGCCTGGGATTGACCTCGACGAAGTCAAAGCCGATGACCTCCATGTGGCGTGCGGTGGCGCGCAGGATGTCCCTCAGTTCGGCGTAGAGCATGCCGTTGGGCTCGGCCGAGACGCAGCCCGGCACCAGCGACATGTCGAGAACATCGACATCGATGGAGACATACATCTTCTCGCCCGCCGGGAAGGTCGCATGCACGAAACCCTCGGGCCCGAGCCGGCGCACCTCGTCCATGGTCACGATGTGGCTGCCCTCGGCGCGTGCATCGATGAACTCCTGCACGGCACTCCTGAGGCTGCGGATGCCGATCTGCGTCAGCGACAGCACATGGGACATGGGCCTGATGTGGCGGAAGGCGTGGCCGTTCGTGAACCTCAGGTCGTGCACGAAGGGCCGATAGTCCATGTGGGCATCGAAATGCATGACATGCATCGGCTCGCGGTAGGCCCGCACCACCGGATAGGTGACCGAGTGGTCGCCGCCGATAATCACCGGCATGGCGCCACGCTCGAGAATTCCGGCGACGTCGTCGGTGACGTTGTCGAAGGTCTTCTCGACATTGGTCTCCAGAATGTCGCTGTCGCCGACATCGACGATGCGCCGGTTCGCCGTTTCCTCGACCAGGTAGGACCTGTCGGTGAGGATGTCATAGTAGCCCTGAGACCCGAACCGAAGAGAATGCTCGCGGATCGAGCGAGGCGCGAATCGCGAGCCGCCCATGAACGGGGATCCCTCGTCGGTCGGCGTGCCGAGGATCGCGTAGTCGGCATCAAGCGTGGCAATGTCGTCGCAGTAGTCCTGGCGCAGGAACGTGGCGATTCCGCCGTAGGGCGCATTGTAGCGGCCTGGTGGCCCCTGCATGTTGATCTGCATGATGTGTGACCCCCGCTAGAATCGTCCAAGAACCAGACACCGCACGGCCGGTTCCCCCGTCGCCGGAAACCTGTCCCAAGTCGCCTTCAGCTTCAACAGCGCTCCGGCCTCGCACATCCGCTCGCAGGCGTCATCCAGGCCGCCTTCAGGCGCCACGGCAAGGGATACCACGCCTCCCGCCCTCAGAAGCCTCACTAGGTCGTCAAGCGCATCGGAAGAAGCATCGCCACCCCTCAAGGCTTGCGCGACGACGACAGCGTCATAGATGCGATCCGGCAGCTCGGCCGGTGACGTGGTGCTGAAGAGCCGGCGGTAGACCCCCCTTGCGCGCGCTTGCGCGAGCATGCGGTCTGCAGCATCCATGCCATCGATAATCCGGTATCCAAGACCGGCAAGAACCGCGCCTGCGGCCCCGTCGCGACAACCCCAGTCCAGAATCTCCGCCTGCCGATTGTCCAGGCAGCAGGCAAGGTTGTCGCAGCATCCCGCAACGCCATCACGCATCGGCTCCCTCCATCGGTTCGGCCGACGCAATGACCGGTACGGCTCTCCCCCACCTCGGCCACATGGAGTCGGCAGTCCGATCGACGGGCGGCCTTGCATGCACCAGGCACCGTGTCGGTGCAGTCGTGGTCCTCGGCATGGGACATGCCCCTTCCTTCATGCCGGCGGCCGGTGTCATGGACTCGCGCGCAGTGTCAGAAAAGCGATCAGCGCCTTGGCGGCTTCAAGCGCCATGGCCTGGTGGCGCGGCGGCGCTCCCAGGTTCAGCATCGACTGGTGATCGTTGTAGATGGCGGCAAGACCGTAGGCAACGGTCGTGATGGCATCCTGATCCGCATCGGGAAACGAGGCGCGCAGCACATCCTCGAGGGCATCGACGAAGCCCTGGAGCCATGTCTCGAGGCGGGCGGCAATCGCCGGATTGCAGCGGGCCGCGGAGTAGACCGATTCGAGAACCGGCAGTTCGTCATCCGGCGCCGCCCGGAACAGATAGTGCGGCAGACTCCCGGCGCCCGGGTTGGCGACGAACCAGGCGCGCATGTCGTCGTTCTGCCGTTCGAGACGGACTTCCAGACGATCGAGGAACGCCGCAACCAGGTCGTCTCGGTTGCCGATGTAGTGACGGATGATCGAGCGCCTGACACCCGCCTCACCGGCCACCTCCTCCAGTGAAGCGGCATCCAGCCCCGAGCGTGCCACGCACCGCGCGTATGCATCGAGGATCTGTTCCGATCGTTCGATACTGAGGTCAGGACGCGCCATGGGTGTCACCCCGCATTGCCTGTGTCATGTTTGGGGGAGATTGATTGTCAGGCTTGACAATCTATACGGATCCATCAGGATTGTCATCCGAGAACATCCGAGAGAGGGCCAATTCCATGCGCTTCCTCCAGACCGCCGTGCTGGCTCACGTCCTCGCCCTCGCCATCCTGATCTGCCCCTGCACCATGGCAGCGGCTGATACCGCCAACGGCAGCCACGATGAAGGGAGCAGCCAGGTGGCCCATGTCTACGGCACCCGCGTGGTCGACCTCGACGGCAACGTTCACCGCATCGGGACCGACGCCGGTGTCCGGCCGGCGGTCCTCCTGTTCATCAATGCCTTCTGTCCGGTGTCCAGCCGCTACGCTCCCGAGCTCAATGACCTTGCCAGGTTCGCCGATGCGCATGACGCCTCCTTCTACGGCATCATGTCGGGCCCCTATCTGACGGTGGGCGAAGCGAGGAACTTCGCGGCTGATCACGGGTTCGACTTTCCCGTCATCTTCGATCCCTCCGGTGATCTCGCCTTGCGCCTCGACCCCATCGTCACGCCGGAGGCCTTTGTCATCGATACCGGTGACGATGTCATCTACCGTGGCCGCATCGACGATCGCTTTGCAGCGATCGGCGTGCTGCGCAACCGGATCACGAGCCATGACCTCAAGGATGCCATCGCGATGGTGGGGGCGGATGACGATCTGCTGCCCCGCTCCACGATGCCCGTCGGATGCGTGTTCGAGGGATGGGACGCGGACCGCCTGCCGGAATCCGTGACCTACAACCGGGACATCGCTCCCCTGCTCGCAGCCAACTGCACGGAGTGCCACAGGGACGGCAGCATCGCTCCTTTCCCGCTTGATACCTTTGTCGATGCCAGGCGCCGGGCCCGCATGCTGGCCTTCGTGACCCGCGAACAAATCATGCCGCCCTGGCGTGCCGCCGAGGGATTCGGCGCCTTTCGGGACGATCGGCACCTGTCCGACCGCCAGGTCGCCCTCTTCGCAGCATGGGCCGAAGCCGGCGCGCCTCTGGGCGAGGGCATCGAGGCGCTGCCGGAAACGGTGTGGCCGGACCCCGAGTGGCGCGCCGGCGAACCGGACCTGATTCTCACCATGGAAGAGCCCTTTGTCATTCCCGCGACCGGCCCCGACATATACCGCTACTTCGTCGTCCCGTTCGAACTCCTCGAGGAACGCGCCATCAGCGCCATCGAATTCCAGCCTGGCGACGAGAGTGTCGTTCACCATGCCAATCTCTTTGTCGACTACTCTGACGCCGCGCGGCGCGCGGACGCCAGGGACGAAGAGCCCGGTTTTTCCGTCTTCGGGACAGGGAGCTTCTTCGATTACAGCGGCGAGCAGGAAACCTGGGGCATCGGGGGCTGGACGCCCGGGGTCGACCCCTATGTCCTGCCCGACCGGCATGCCATGTGGCTGCCGGCCGGCGCCGGCGACGTCGTGTTCGAGATCCACTATCACCTCAACGGCAAGGCCACGCAGGATCGCAGCCGGATCGGCATCACGTTCACCGACGAACCCGTCTCCCACTGGGTTGACGGCCTCGTGATCGGCACCCAGCAGCTCGCGATTCCTCCAGAATCGCACACCTACTGGCGCCATGTCCGGATGGAGGTTCCAGCGCCGTTGGCCCTTGTCGACATCATGCCGCACATGCACTACCTGGGCGCGGAGGCCAAGGCGGTCGCGACCCTCCCGGACGGCACGCAGATACCGCTGATCCACGTCGAGGAGTGGGATCTCAGGTGGCAGAACATCTACTTCTTCCGCGAGCCGGTCCACTTGCCCGCCGGCAGCACGATCGACGGCTGGTTGCGGTTCGACAACACGTCTTCCAACCCCTACAACCAGTCTCTGCCGCCGAAGACCGTGACGTGGGGATGGGGCTCGGACGAGGAGATGATGGAATTCTGGATCAGCTTCGTGCTCGACGACCAGCGCGATCGCGACCGCGTGATCAGTGCTTCCTGGAAGACCTGGTCGGAGAATCCCCGATGGGATGGCCCGGTACCGGACCTGGCTGACCTCAACCTGCCCTGAGACAGCCGCACCTCCTCCTGGTTCGGCGACGAGGAACCGGCGGCGCCGTGCCTGTGGTGCGGCAAGGACCTGACGGCACCGCCTACCTTCAACGGCACCGAGGCCGTGGACGATCCGGTCGTGTTCCTGAAATGGCTCGAAACCCTGCGCGACCATGGCGTGGTTCGGCTGCGCTGCCTGCCACGGCGCGACGGCCTGCTGGAAGAGGTCGCAACGCGGATCGGTCCGGTCCGCGAGAACAACTTCGGCCGCCACTACGTCCTCGCCATCAAGGACAACGCCAGCAGCCAGGCCTGCACCTGCGACACGTTCCTGCAGCGCATCGATCCGCTGACTCGCGAGTCTCCCCACGGCCGGCAACTTATCTTCGCCCGTGAAAACACCACCTCAGGGGGCGAGGGAATCTTCGTCGATGGCTACCGGCTTGCCGATGACATGCGCAGGGAGGATCCCGACCACTTTCTCTCGCCATCAACATCACTGCATGATTCTGCCGTGGCTCGTCAACATGAAGACCGCCAAGGACCTGCTTGTTGACGGGCCGCGAAGTGACGGCGCAGGAGGCCCGGAACATGGGACTGGTGACCGATGTCGTGCCTCTTGCAGACCTGAAGGAGGCGACCCGCGGAAAGGCCCTCCTGGTGGTCCGCATGCCGCGCATGCACAAGATGTCTCTCCATCGTGTCTGAGAGTTGCAGGGACTGAGAACAACCACCGCTGCTACCTCGAACAGGTCGCCATCCTCGGTGCCCAGCCTGTGCCGGAGTACGAGGAGTGTTCGCGATCGACCGCAGCGACCCTGGCCGAGGCCAACGCGCGCCTTGACGGTCCTGACTGAGCAGTTCTCAAGCTTCGTCGTCGGAACATCCGTGCGCCAGTGAAGCGCTTGGCGATTGACGAGGATCAGTTCCAGGCTGGCGGATCCTCCCGCAAGTCGAGACGGTCGCGGATCACGCCGGAGACGAGGTGCCAGGTGAGACCGAACTGGCGCAGCCCATGATGGGGGACGAGGTCCAGAGGTTCCACCGGCATGTCGGTTTCCTCGCCGAGAACGAGGCGTGTCAGCTGGGTGCCGAACATCGAACCCATGGCAACGCCTCGGCCGTTGAAACCCAGACCGGCGTGAACATTCCGGGCAAGCCGGAAGAGGCGCGGAGTGTGGTCCGGCGTCACGGCCACCCGGCCACCCCAACGGTGGCTCCAGGCAACGCCTTCGAGTGCCGGGAAGATCGCTGTGGCCATCTTGTGGAGATGTGCGACGGATCCCGGCTCCGCGCCGTTCGTAAGATTGCCGCGCCCCCCCATGACAAGTCGGTTGTCGCGGTCGAGCCGGAAGTAGTGCAGCGCCCGACGGGTCTCCGCCACCGCATGACGACCGGGCAGGATGGTTGCGCGGCGGGTTTCATCCAGGGGCTCTGTCGCAGCGATAAAACTGGTGACGGGTACCACGGAGCGCTTGAGCCCCGGCCACAGCAGGTCCGTGTAACCGTTCGTGCAAAGCAGCAGATGTTCGGCCTCGACCTCGCCTTCGGCGGCCGCGAGCCGCCAGCCGGCGCCATGGGCATGAACACCGTGGACGCGGGTCCGGCCATGTACGATGGCGCCTTTGGCGATGGCAGCGCGCGCCAGACCACGGGCGAAGGACAGAGGCTGCACATGGCCGCCTCGAGGGTCGTGCATGCCGACATGGTAGTAGTCCGTACCGATGAGCTCCTTCAGGGCCGCGCGTCCCAGGCGTTCGACCCTGATACCCTGTTCACCCCACTCTCGGGACCACGCCTCGAGGAAGGCCTTGCCATGGCGACCGAGCCCGGCACTCACGAGTCCCGGGCGCTCGTGATCGCAGTCGATGCCGTGGCGGCCAATCAGGTCGAACACGAGATCCGTCGCCCGGTCGAGCATGGCCAGCACGGCCGGCACCCTGTCGCCGCCATACTTGGTCGCAACCTCCGAGGGCAACATGCGCCAGCCCGGGTTGACCTGGCCTCCGTTTCGCCCCGAGGCGCCCCAGCCAGGCTCCCCGGCTTCCAGCACGATCACATCCTTGCCGGCTTCGGCCAGATGGAGCGCCGCCGACAGTCCGGTGTAGCCGCCCCCGACGATGGCGACATCCGCACCGGCCTCTCCGGCAAGTGGTGGCGTGTCGATGGCAGGCGCGGCACTGTCGACCCACAGGCTCTCCGGCAACTCCATCTCGAATTCCTCCGCCACCGGGGACAGTCTAGTCCATCAGTCCGATTCGAGGCCAGACCGACGAACCCGGAGAAACCATGACAACGCCGCCCAACATTCTCCTTCTCATCATGGACCAGCTCGCTCCCCAGGTGCTGAAACCCTACGGCGGCACGGTGTGCCGGACGCCCAACCTGGAGCGGCTGGCCGGCGAAGGCGTTGTGTTCGAAAACGCTTACTGCAACTAACCGATCTGTGCGCTGGCGCGTTTCAGCCTCATGTCGGGCCGCATGCCAAGCCGCATCGGAGCATTTGACAACGCGACGGAGTTTCCCTCCGAAATTCCGACTTTCGCACACCATCTTCGCACAATGGGGCATCACACGTGCCTGTCCGGCAAGATGCACTTCATCGGTGCGGACCAGCTTCACGGCTTCGAAGACCGGGTGACGACCGATGTCTATCCCGCCGACCTCTCCTGGACCAGCGACTGGTCGCTGGGGCCGACCTTCTGGGAACCGTGGTTCCACTCGATGCGAGCCGTGCTCGATGCGGGACCCGGGCGGCGCAGCGTCAACACGAGCTACGATGAGGAGGCAGCCGTCGAGGCCTGCCGCTGGCTGCACGATCACGCCGACCGGGCCGACGGCCGGCCCTTCTTTCTGGCGGCCAGCTTCATCAGCCCGCATGACCCCTACCTGGCGCCACCGGCTCACTGGGATCTCTACGCGGACGACGAGATCGACGACCCCAGGGTCGGCGACATGCCTCTCGAGGAGCGTGATCCTTACAGCCGCAGGTTGTACTCCACGACCGGTCGCCACATGGCGACAATCGGTCCTGCGGACGTCCGCCGGGCGCGACGCGCCTACTATGCGGTGATGAGCTGGATCGATGACCGCATCGGGCGGATCCTGGAAACCCTGGAGGCCATCGGCGTACGCGACAACACGATCATCGTCGTGACGGCGGATCACGGAGACATGCTTGGCGAGCGCGGCCTGTGGTTCAAGATGAGCTTCTTCGAGTGGTCGGTGCGCGTACCGCTGATCGTGCATGCACCGACGCTCTATCATGCACGCCGGGTCAGGGAGAACGTGTCCCTGCTGGATCTCTTCCCGACCTTCCTGGAATGGGCCGGCGACGGCAGACTGCCGGAACTGTTCGCGCCGGTTGACGGCGCCAGCATCGCCGGACTGGCCGCCGGTGACGGTGACGGCTGGCCCGATGTCGTCGTCAGCGAGTATTGCGGCGAGGGCGCCTCGTCACCGGTGCTGATGATTCGCCGCGAGCGCTGGAAGTACATCCACTGCGAGGATGATCCGCCCCTCCTCTTCGACGTCGAGCACGATCTCGACGAACTCGTCAACCTCGCCGGGACACCGGAGGTCAGCGCCATCGAGACCGGTCTTGCCAGAGAGATCTGCCGCTGGTGGGATCCTGCAGCCCTGAAGGATCGCGTGATCGAGAGTCAGCAACGCAGGAAGTTCCTGAACGCTGCCCTGTCGGTTGGCCGCCGCACGCCCTGGGACTGGCAGCCGGTGCGAGATGCCTCGCGCGAGTACCTGCGTGGAGACAGTGACATGCAGGCCATCTACACCAGGACCTGAGACCGCCGGAAGACAAACGGCAGGGCCGCCGGTCTCGGCCGCACCGCTTGCCGATCCAACAACCTGACCGCACGACACACAATCCACAACCTGTTGTCGGCGGCGTTCCGCTGCCTTCGTGGATCAGCAGTGCCACCGGCATGCGACGAACATGCCGGTGGCCATCTGGCCGGACAACCTGTGCGTGAGGTAGGTTCGATCGGCGTCAAGCGACAAGGAACGGGAAGCCGTGCAGGCAGGGACCGGAACGAACGAATGGAGGCGAAGTCCGCGGCGAGTGCGCGTGCACTTCGACGGCATCAGGGTCGCGGACTCCGAGTGCACCATGCTGCTCCGTCAGCACGGCTTTCTGCCGGTCTACTACTTTCCCGAAGACGACGTGCGCACGGACCTCCTCGTCGCCACCGACTACACGACGACATCACCCTACAAGGGCACCGCACGTTACTGGCATCTCGACACCGGATCACGCGTCGCACGCTTCGCCGTGTGGCGATATCTGCAGCCCAGGAAAGGATCACCTGATACCAGCGGTCACTACGGTTTCGACTGGCACAGCATGGACGCCTGGTGGGAGGAGAATGAACGCATTCATGTGCACGCGCGCGACCCGTTCCTGAGAGCGGACGCCCTGCGCAGTGCACGATCCGTCAGGGTCGAGGCCGCCGGGCACACCGTTGCAGAGTCCGACCGACCGGTTCTGCTGTTCGAGACGGGCCTGATAACCCGCTACTACATCCCCGAAGAAGACGTGCAACCCGGACTGTTCGAACCGAGCACCACCTACACGCTCTGCCCCTACAAGGGGCGCGCGCGCTATCACCATCTCCTGATCGACGGCACACGCTACAGGGATGCGGCCTGGCAGTATGTTCGCCCCATGCCCGCGGTGGCGGCGATCGCCGGACACCTCGCATTCTGGAGCGAGCGCGCCGACACGACCATCTTCGTCGACGGAGAGCCCCTACCACGCCGGGGCGCACGGCCCGCTGTTGACGGCGGCGAGATGCTGCAGCCGTGGCGTGAATTCTGGGGTGAACCTCCACCAACCGTCGTGACGGACGCAGGGTTCGGCAGGCAGATCGAAGCCGCGCGTCCCAATGGCCGGGCGGAGGGCCCGCCCGACGATGTCATGGATCTCGACATCGAGCGCGCCGGAGGACGCCCGGAGGAGTGGCTGGAACAGGGATAGCCGGATTGACGGGCGCCGTGCCCTCCTCCTGACTGGCACGCTTCAAGTGCGTCCTCTACCCTGTCGGTTGAGCCACGGCTGGCGAAGGAGTCAAGCCATGATCCAGTCACGCCCCGAACTTGTCGGAACCTTCGGCATGGTGACCACCACCCACTGGCAGGCCAGTGCCGCCGGCATGGCCATGCTGGAAAGAGGCGGCAATGCCTTCGATGCGGCGATAGCGGCCGGTTGCGTCCTGCACGTGGTCGAACCTGACCAGAATGGTCCGGGCGGCGACGTCCCCCTCATCCTGTGGAGCGAGAAGAGGGGCAGGGTCGAGGTCATCTGTGGTCAGGGGGTTGCACCGTCGACGATCTCCGGCGAAACCCTGCGGAACATGGGACTCGACATCATGCCGGGGACCGGACATCTGCCCGTCGTCGTGCCGGGCAGTTTCGGAGCCTGGATGCTGCTGTTGCGCGACTACGGGTGCCTCACGGTCCGCGAGGTTCTCGAACCTGCCATCGCCATCGCCCGCGACGGCTTCCTGCTCACACCGACGGTCGCTTGTATTCTCCAGCAGGCACGCCCCTTCATGGAGGATTTCTGGCCGACATCGGCTGAAGCCTACTGCCACGGCACCCTTGAGGCCGGAGATCTCCATCGGCTGCCCATGCAGGCCAGAACATGGGAGAGGATCATCGAGGAGGCCGAAGGCGCAGGCGGTGACCGTGAAGCCCAGGTCGAGTCGGCCCGCAGGGCGTGGTACGAGGGGTTTGTTGCCGAGGCGATCGACCGCTTCATGCGTGAACCCGTCATGGATACCAGTGGCGAAGCCCATGCGGGATTTCTCACCGGCGATGACCTGGCGCGCTGGCGCGCCACCGTCGAGGAGCCGGTGGCGCTGGATTACGGCGACTACACCGTCTGCAAGGCCGGACCCTGGTCCCAGGGGCCCGTCCTGCTCCAGCAGCTCGCCCTCCTCAGGGGTTTCGACGTGGCGTCCATGGATACGTCAGGACCGGAGTTCGTCCACGTGATCCAGGAATGCGCCAAGCTTGCCCTTGCCGACCGTGAAGCCTTCTACGGTGATCCTGGCTTTGTCGACGTGCCGCTCGAGCGGTTGCTGTCGGAAGCCTACTGCGCGGAGCGGCGCCATCTCGTGGGGGAAACCGCCAGCATGGAGATGCGGCCCGGGACGATCGACGGTTACGGTGGCGCCATCACGTTGAGAGCACCGGGCTCAACCAACATCGCCCATGCGGCAGCCTCCCTGGAGAGCAGCGCCGGATCGAAACCGTGGCGAACCTGGGCCGAGTTCGTCGCCCGGCGCCACGGCGATACCTGCCATTTCGACATCATCGACCGCCACGGCAACATGATTTCGGGTACCCCTTCGGGTGGCTGGCTCACGGGATCGCCTGCCGTACCCGGTCTGGGCTTTCCGGTGTCGGTCAGAGGACAGATGTTCTGGCTCGATGACGCCCATCCCAACGGACTGCAGCCGGGCAAGCGGCCGCGCACCACACTGACCCCCACCCTGGCGCTGCACCACGGCGAACCGCGTCTCGTCTTCGGCACGCCCGGAGGCGATCACCAGGACCAGTGGTCTCTCCATGCCTTCCTGCGCCACGTGGATCACGGCATGACTCTGCAGGAGTCCCTTGATGCGCCATCCTTCTACACCGATCACATGCCGAGTTCGTTCTACCCACGCGAGTGGATGCCGGGCCATCTGGCCGTCGAGGACCATTTCCCCCGGTCCACCCTCGAGGACCTCGACCGCAGGGGGCACGACCTGAGGATCTATCCGCGCTGGAGCCACTACAACTCGATGACGATGGCGTCGAAGAGAGGCCGCGTCCTGCGCGCCGCCGCCAGTCCGCGACGGCAGTGCTACGCGGTGGGCCGCTGAACCGCTTCAGCATGGGTTAAGCGGCGGTTCGCCATCGATGTAGCGCCGCACTTCCTCCGCTACCCGCCTTGCCGCATCGCGCACGGTCCTGATGGTGGCTCCCGCGATATGCGGAGTCAGAACCACGTCGGGGTGGGAGAGCAGCGGCCAGTCCGTCGGCACGGGCTCGACGGAGAAGGTCTCAAGCATGGCCCCCCTGAGGTGCCCGCTGTCGAGGGCACGTGCGAGAGCATCATAGTCCACCAGCGGTCCGCGGGCGGTGTTGACGAACCAGGCGCCCGGTTTCATTCGGGCGAAGGCGTCCGCGTTCATGAATCCCTCGGTCCGGGGGGTGACACGAGCGTGCAGTGTCACGAGGTCCGACCGTTCGAGGAGCTCATCGATGGCCACCTGGCGCACCCGGTCGTCCAGGTCTTCGGGGGGCACGACAACCAGGGGATCGGCAACGAGAAGGCAGCAATCGAAAGCGCGCAGCAGGCGAACGACGCGGGCACCGATGTTCCCGTAGCCGATGACGCCGACGGTCATGTCGCCGAGTTCCATGCCTGCCACGTCAGCACGGTAGAGATCGCCCCTCCACACGCCCTGGCGCAGTGCATCGTGTCCCCGGGCGATATTGCGGGTCAGGGCGAGAATCGCGCCGATGGTGAATTCCGCCACCGCAGATGCGTTGCGCCCCGGCGTGTTGACAACTCGGATGCCGTGCGCCCGCGCCGCCGCAAGGTCGATGTTGACCGGGCCGCCGCGCGCGACGGCAACGCACTTCAGCCGAGGCAACCGCTCCATCATGGAAGCCGAAAGAGGGGCAAGCTGAGTGACGAGGACCTCGGCGGCGCCGACCTGTGCAACAGTCTCTCGAGGAGTGCCCATGTACTCCTTGAGACCTTCCATTCCCGGAACCCGGTAGCCGTGTTCCATGGGCTCGTCGGGCCACGCCAGTTCATGCAGCCTCGTTGCGACACGCCTCCCACAGGCTTCGCGCAGGGCGTCATCGAACACCCTCGGGAGCATGAAGCGGTCACCGATAATCGAGATGTTCCGGATCATCGGTCCGCTCCGTGTTTCACCGTGTCGTGCACACCCCGCACCGGTGCCGGCGCCTCTCTGGTTCGGACATGGAGCGGATAGGGTCCCCGGCGGATTTCGACCAGCTCGAGGGCAGACTCCTCGGCCACTGACATCAACGGTGTCACCCAGTCGGCCATGCAGTCTTCCATGGTGGTGCAGACTCCCTGCTGCATGGCGGCGATCATCGCCGCTCCCGCCACGCCTGTCGCATCATACCGGGCACGACGCAAGTGCGGCGGTCCAGCACGCCATGAGAAAACGGCGCACAGGACACTCGAGCGTACCGCGCGGACGACCGCGCCCCGGGCGGCGCGGAGGGACCCGTTGCCGGGTGAACAAGGTCACCGGCACCGTGGTTCCCCCGATCCCGGGTATGGTAGAATGATCCCGTGACACAACGGGTTCCCGGGAGGGGAAGGAGACCATGGACGACCGTTTCACGCAGTCGCTTCGGGACCTCGACCGGAATCACCATCTGCATCCCTTTGCCGACGCTCGTGTCTTCAAGGACGCCGGTGTGCGCGTCATCACGGGAGCCGAGGGGGTCTACCTGACGACCTCGCACGGTCACCGCGTTCTCGACGGCATGGCTGGCCTCTGGTGCGTCAACATCGGCTACGGGCGCCGCGAACTTGCCCGGGCGGCCCATGATCAGCTCCTCGCGCTGCCCTACTACAACACCTTCTTCCAGACATCGACCGTGCCCACCACCCG
Source organism: Alphaproteobacteria bacterium (assembly GCA_964291265.2). Classification (GTDB taxonomy): domain Bacteria; phylum Pseudomonadota; class Alphaproteobacteria; order SP197; family SP197; genus SP197. The sequence goes on along the minus strand of OZ219747.1, from coordinate 2,846,709 downwards.
CCTTGCCGGACGCCTCGCGGACGTGGCGCCGGAGGGCTTCAACCACGTCTTCTTCGCCAATTCCGGATCGGAAGCCAACGACACGGCGGCCAAGATGGTGCGCTGGTACTGGAACACCAGGGGGCAGCCATCCCGCAAGACCATCATTTCCCGCCGCCATGCCTACCATGGTGTCACCATGGCCGCGGCGAGCATGTGCGGGCTCGAGGAGATGCACCCCCAGTTCGACCTGCCTCTTCCCGGATTCATCCACGCGGACTGTCCATACTGGTTTCGCTACGGGCGCGGGATGGACCCCGAGGAATTCGGAATCGCCACAGCGCGCTCCGTCGAAAGGCTGATCATCGAGAACGGTCCGCAGACCATTGGCGCATTCATCGGCGAGCCGGTCATGGGGGCGGGCGGAGTCATCGTGCCTCCGGCGAGCTATTGGCCGGAGATCATGAGAATCTGTCGGGAACACGGCATCCTCGTCATAGCCGATGAAGTGATCTGCGGGTTCGGCCGAACCGGTGAATGGTTCGGCAGCGACACCTTCGGCATCGAACCCGACATCATGACCGTCGCCAAGGGACTCTCGTCAGGCTATCAGCCCATCAGCGGCATCCTCGTGCACGACCGGATTGCCGACGTGATGGTCGAGGAAGGAGGGGAGTTTCAGCATGGATTCACATGGTCCGGTCATCCCGTTGCCGCCGCCGTGGCTCTGGAGAACATCGACATCCTGCAGCGCGAGTCCATCATCGAGACATGCCGCACCGTGACCGCTCCCCACATGCAGCAACGCCTTCGGGGTCTCGCCGATCATCCTCTCGTCGGCGAGGTGCGCGGAGTGGGCCTGATGGCAGCGGTGGAGCTCTCGGGCAGGAAGGGCACCGCTGCCAGGGTTCGCGAAGAGGCATGGAAACGCGGCCTTCTCGTCCGCGCCACAGGAGAATCCCTCATCCTGTCACCACCCCTCGTCATCACGGCTGACGAGGTCGACATGCTGACAGACACGCTCCATGCGACACTCACGGCCATCGAGTCGCAGCCTGCAGCATGAGGGGCTGATCCATGATCGGACGCCTTGCCGCAAGACTGGGACATCGCCTCCCGGGGCAGATGGTGGCCGGGACGATCCTCACCCTTGTGGGTGCCTGGTTCTTCTGCCAGCCGTTGCGTCACGACTACCCCGAGGCAGGAGACCTCGTCGCACTCGAGGCGGGTGTCGTGGAGGCGGTCGAGATCCGCAAGCGGCGCGGCGCCGTCATCCGGTTCCTCGTTCCCGATCCCATCGAAGTGCAGGCGGTTCTCGAAGGAGACGGGAGACGTGTGCGCTATCGCAATGACCTTCCGCACTACCGGGAGTTCAAGGAAGTGCTGAAGTCGGGAACCCATGTCTTTCACCTGTGGATCGATGCTTCCGACCCCGACGATGCCATGCTTGTCTGGCAGCTCGACAGCGGAGGAACGACCCTCGTCTCGGTCGATGACACCATCCGAACGCTGATCGAGGTCCGCGCACGGGACATGTGGTTGTCCGGCGCCATCGCGATCTTCGGTCTCGCCATCATCGCGTTGTCCCTGCGGCGGCGCCTGCCGGGAGGAAACCGAACTTGAAGCCGCAGCGGCGGGACCCGGCGCATCATCACGGTTTGACCATCTCTCTCTGCACCGGCTTCGCGACAGGGACCAAGCGCGTCATGCCCTGCCGACGCACGGCCTCGTCCCGCACCGCTGCGTCTCAGGCCCGATCTCGCCTGATCATGGCACGAAGGTCGCCGAGGTCCCACGCGCCCAGGTGGCGGGCGGTGACCGCGTAGGTGACGAGGCCGAGCGTCACGAGAATCGCCAGATAGGCGGTGAGATGGTCGCTGTCCGTGAACCACCACTCGCCGCGAGCGGCGTGTGCGGCTGCGAGGGCCGTCGACATCACCGCCGTGGCCACGACCATGCGGGGCAGGCGCCGCCTGAGGCGCCTGTCCGCGGTGAAATGGCCGCGGCGCACCAGAACCACATAGAGGATGATCGCGTTGATCCATGCCGCCGTCGCGGTCGCAAGGGCAATGCCGACGTGACCCAGGGACCAGACGAGGGCCAACATGACGGCAAGGTTGCTCAGCAAGCCGACCAAGGCGATCCTCAGCACGATCCCGGGGTCCTTGCGCGCAAAGAACGCAGGCGCCAACACCTTGATGAGCACATAGGCGGGCAACCCGGCCGCGAAGGCCCTGAGAGCGGCGGCACTCGCCTCGCTGTCGGCGGCATTGAAGGCGCCGCGCTCGAAGAGCGCGACCATCACCGGATGCGCGATCACCACCAGGGCGGCCGCCGCCGGCAGACACAGGACCATGACAAGTTCGATGGCGCGACTCTGGCTCTCGTTGGCCCCGGCCTCGTCACGGGCCTCGATCTGCCGGGAAAGCAAGGGAAGAAGCGCACTGCCGACGGCAATGCCGACGATGCCCAGCGGCAGCTGATTGACCCGGTCGGCGTAGTAGAGCCACGAGATGGCGCCGGTGGTGAGGAACGAGGCAACCCACAGATCGATGAGAAGGTTGATCTGTACCACGCCGGCGCCAAGGGCCGCCGGCACGAAACGCCGGAGCAGCTCCCTCACGCCCGACGTCAGGCGCGGCAGGAGAAGGCGCGGCGCCATGCCGGCACGCCTGACTGCATGGAGAACAAGCGCCAGTTGCAGAAGACCGCCGCACGTCACACCCCAGGAGACGGCCCTCCCTGCGTGCACGTCGTCGAGCACATGAATCAGGAGAGCTGCGCCAATGAGGCTGAAATTGAGCAGGATGGGAGTCGCGGCATAGGCGGCGAACCGCCCCGTGGAGTTGAGCATGCCGCCGAAAAGCGCCACCAGAGAGATGAGAAGGAGGTAGGGAAAGGTGATCCGGGTGAGGTCGACGGCCAGATCGAACTTTCGTGGCTCGTCGACGAAGCCTGGCGCCAGAACCGCGACCACCCACGGCATCGACACCTCGAAGACGGCAACCAGCACGGAGAGGATCACGGCGAGAACCGCCAGGACCTCATCGGCCAGTCGCCTTGCTGCCGCCTCACCTTCGCCCTCCAGACGGCGGGCAAAGAGAGGAATGAACACGGTGTTGAAGGCGCCCTCCGCCAGAAGGCGGCGGAAGAAGTTGGGGAGCTTGAAGGCGACGAGGAAGGCGTCCGCCACCCAGCCCGTCCCGAGAACTGCGGCAAACAGCACGTCCCGCACGAATCCGAGAACCCTGCTCGCGGCTGTCAGTCCACTGACTGTCAGGAAGGCCCTTGCAAGGTTCATCCCCCTCTCACAGTGTCGCCGGCAGACCCGTCAACGCGCTGCATCCCGCGAACGGAACGCTCACGAGCAGTCACGCGGCCACTCCGCGGACGGCCATGATCGGGAAGGACGACAAACAGGTGTCCTGTCCGTCGAAAATCGGGAAAGTGGCCGTCAGGGCGTGATGCCGCGCAGCCGTTCACTGCGGCGGCGCAGGAGTTCCATCACGATCATCAATCCAATCGAGGTCATGATCAGCATGGTGGCGACCGCCATGATGGTCGGAGAAATGAGCTCGCGGATGCCCGACCACATGCGCCTTGGGAGCGTGTGCTCTTCGGTACCGGCAAGGAAGATCGCGATGACCAGCTCATCCCAGGATGTGATGAAGGCGAAGAGTGCACCAGCCACCACCCCGGGGAAGATGATGGGCAGGGTGATGCGGAAGAAGACGCGCAAGGGGTCTCCCCCGAGACTTGCACCGGCCCGAATGAGATTGTGATCGAAGCCCGCCAGGGTGGCCGAAACGGTGATGACGACGAACGGCACACCGATGGTGGCATGGGCGAACACGAGGCCGGCAAGGGTCCCGGCCAGTCCAACCTTGGCATAGAAATAGAACATGCCGGCTGCCGTGATGACGATCGGCACGATGATGGGTGAGATGAGGACCGCGAGGATCGTGGATTTCCCGGGATACTCGGCGCGATTGAGACCCAGTGCCGCCAGGGTTCCCAGCACTGTCGCCACCAGGGTCGCGAAGATGCCGACGATGATGCTGTTCCGGAGGCCCAGCAACCATTGCGGACTCGTGAAGAACTCTTCGTACCAGCGCAACGAGAAACCGGGCATGGGATAGGTGAAGTAGGGTTCGGCATTGAAGCTGAGCGGGATGATGACGATGATCGGTATGATCAGGAAGGCGAAGACCAGACAGCAGATCACCCGGAACGTGACATACCAGATCCTGTCGAGTGTCGTGGCATAGGACGGCATGGCCATGGTCAGTTCACCTTGAGCCGGTCAACACCGACAAAGCGGTTGTAGATGAAGAACATGACAAGAGTGAGCAGAAGCAGCACGACGGACAAGGCCGCGCCAAGCCCCCAGTTGGCCGTGCGCCCCATGTTCTGGACGATCCAGTAGCTGATCATCTGATCGCCGGGTCCGCCGACCAGCGCCGGGGTGATGTAGTATCCCAGTGAAAGAATGAAGACGAGCAGGGTTCCCGCCGCCACTCCGGGCATGCACTGGGGAAAGTAGACCTTCAGGAAGGCCTTCCAGCCCGGTGCGCCGAGGGATGCCGCGGCCCGCATGTGCCATGGGTTGATGGTCTTCATGACGCTGTACATGGGCAGCACCATGAACGGCAGGAGAATGTGCACCATCGCCACGTAGACACCGAACCGGTTGCGGATCAGTTCCTGGGGCTCGTTCCACAGGCCCAGCCACAAGGCCATGTCGTTGATCAACCCTTCGTTCTGCAACAGCACGAGCCACGAGGTCGTTCGCACCAGCAGCGATGTCCAGAATGGCAGAAGAACGAGTATCAGCAGCAGGTTGCTGATGCGCGTCGGCAATGTCGCCAGGAGGTAGGCAATCGGCAGACCGAGCAGGAAGCACAGCAGGGTGACGGCAAAGCTGATCTCGATGGTCCGCAGGAGAACGTCGACGTAAATGGCCCGGTCAGGCGAAACCCCGACGATCTCGCGTTCCGTGTCGCGCTTCAGGTCGAGTGACCACAGGAGGTAGTAGTCGGTGTAGTAGCTGGAGGCGTTCTTGATGGCAAACCAGTAGGCAGGGTCACCCCAGTCCTTGTCGATCTTGATGAAACCATCGTGGATCTGGTCGCGAGGAAGCCGCGCAAGCTCTTCGGACTTGCGGGCGGTCTTCTTGACCATCGACTTGAAACCGCTGATGTCGTAGTTGAGCCGCTTGGCGGCACGGCCGAACTCGCCGCGCCCGGCGACGGAGAGCTCCTCGGCAAAGGTGGCCATGGCCTCCTCTGAAGGAAATCCCTGACCATCCCACTCCTGAAACAGCTCCGTCGTGCGCGGGAAGCCCATCGTCAGGTCCGGGTCCTCGACGGAAAGCGAGAGAAGCGAGATGATGGGGAGGATGAACCCCACCACGAGAAACAGGAAGAGCGGCGCCACAAGGGCGAGCGCCCACACCTTGCGCATGCGCTCGGCGCGCTGGAGCTTGATCCTCAGCGGCACGCCGTCGGCAGTGCGCATCACGTCATGGCTGCCTGTGGTTGCCACCATGTCTTGCAGTCTCCGGACCGCCTGGAAGGACGAAAGGGACGACCGGGATCATGAGGTCCCGGTCGTCCCCGCAACACGAACGTTACTGAGAACGCCAGACCTGGAAGCGCTCGGTCAGTTCCTCTTCACGATCCGCCCACCAGACGGTATCCACCCACAGGGCATTCGTGAGATTGGCCGCAGCAGTCGGCAGGTGCTGGAGAATGTCCGGGTTGATGAGTTCACCGGCCTCGGCGGTCGTCGGACCGTACGAGATGTACTGAGACTGGCGCGCCATGATTTCGGGGCGGCTGGCATACTCGATGAACTTCATGCCGAGATCATATTCCGGATGTTCGGCCGGAATGACCCAGTGGTCATAGTCGATGATCTGGCCGTCCCAGACGATGACGAAGTTCTTGCCCTCCGTGACGATCGCATTGTAGATGCGCCCGTTCCAGGCGGTGGTCATGGCGACTTCGCCGTCAGCAAGAAGCTGCGGCGCCATGGCGCCGCTGTCCCACCAGACGACCTCGTCCTTGATCGTCGCCAGCTTGGCGAAGGCGCGATCAATGGCCTCTTCCTCATTGTCGGTGAGGTAGGCATAGACCTCGTCAGCGGGAACACCGTCAGCAATCAGCGCCATCTCCAGGGAAGCCGCCGGGCTGTTGGCATAGAGACCACGCTTGCCCGGGAAGGTCTTGAGGTCGAAGAAATCGGCGACCGTCGTTGGAACATTGTCACCGGAGAAGACGTCACCATCATAGGAATAGATGGTTGCCCACGAAATCGTGCCCACCGAACAATCGAGTGCCGCACCGGGGAAGAAGCGGTCCATGCCGCCCAGCATCTCCCAGTCGAGTTCGGCGAGAAGGCCCTCGTCACAACCGGCCATGGCCGTTCCCGACTCCGTGTCGATGACGTGCCACTTGTACTCGCCACTCTCGACTTGAACGCGGATCTCCGACAGGGTGCCGCCCCACTCGTCCTCGAGGACGGTGATGTCGATTTCCTTGGCCGCAGGTTTGTAGTAGGCCTCGCGCTGGCTGGCGGAGTAGGCGCCACCCCAGGACGCCACGGTAATCGTGTCCTCGGCCTGAACGGCCGACGGCGCCTGCAGACCCGCCAACGCGACACCGACAAGGGCCGCGGCAGAAACTTTCAGTACTTCCTTCATGATTGTCGTCTCCCTTCAAAGGACGTTGTTCATGTCTTGCACGGTCACGAAGACCCTGCGTCACGCGCCGCGTCACGCGGCCTCAAGGATGCCCCCTGTCATGTCAGGTGGCGTCCAGCGCCCGGCAGTCCACCGACCGCCAGCCGATTCCGACTTCCTGCCCCGGTTCGAGACCGCCAAGTCCCGAACCACGCGGCACCTTGACGACGAAATCGTCGTGCCCGAAAACCTCCATGCGTACCCTCGTGTGGTCACCCATGTAGATCTGTTCCTGCACCACTGCCGTGAAGACGTCGTCGCAACCATCGCTTTCCGCGGCGCCGACCACCACGACCTCGGGACGAAGTGACAGGGTGGTCTGCTGTCCCACCCCGGAAACATTGACCGGCAGGGCCCTGATCGTGTGGCCGCTGGGGAGTTCGACAAGACAGAGATCCTCCGCGAACTCGACAATCCTGCCCTTGAGCCGGTTGTTCTCGCCGATGAACTGGGCAACGAAGGCGTTCTTCGGCCGTTCATAGAGTTCCTCGGGGGCGTCAAGCTGCTGGATGACCCCGTCATCGAAGACCGCGATGCGGTCCGACATGGTCAGCGCCTCACTCTGGTCATGCGTGACGTAGACGAACGTCAGGCCCACGTTCTGGTGAATGTGCTTCATCTCGATCTGCATCTGCTCGCGCAGCTTCTTGTCGAGAGCGCCCAGCGGCTCGTCCATGAGGACGATCTGGGGCTCGAACACGAGGGCACGCGCCAAGGCGACGCGCTGCTGCTGACCACCGGAAAGCTGTGCCGGGCGGCGCCTCTCGAATCCGGTGAGTTCGACCATGGCGAGGGCATCGGCGATCTTCTTCTCCCGGAGGGACTTTTCCACCTTGTGGCACTGCAGGGGAAACTCGAGGTTCTCGTAGACCGTCATGTGCGGAAACAGGGCGTAGTTCTGGAAGACCATGCCGATGTCCCGCTTGTGAGGCGGCACAAGGCGCAGCGAACGCCCGTTGAGCACGATGTCGCCATGAGTCGTCGATTCGAACCCGGCGAGCATCATGAGGGTCGTTGTCTTGCCCGATCCGGACGGTCCGAGAAGTGTGAGGAACTCGCCTTTCTCGATCGCCAGATTGAGGCCCTTGACCACGAGAACCTCACCGTCATAGGTCTTCTGGACGTTCTCGAAACGAACCTGGGGCTCGTTGCTCCCGCGATCCGGTCTGCGCGTGCTGCCCGTCATTCACCTCGCCTCGAGAACTTCGCCGGCATCCTGAACTCCATTCCGATCGTTTCCGCCCCCCGGGGGCGCCACGCAACACAGGTTCAACCTGTCCTCAGGCCCGTTGCCGGGCCTGCACGATGACAACCGCCGCCCTAGGTGAGGGGTTGTCGCGGACACCAGAATAAAGCAATCACGCGCAATATCAAATGGGACCTGTATCGTTGACTGAAAGGCGCATGCCGTCAGTCTGCGATCCGTTTCACGGATCATCGTGCCTGGCGGCAACGCTCCATCCTCGTGCAGATGCGCCAGTCCCCGACGCCTGATGTTGCGGGCCGCATTCAGGTCCGCATGGCATGAGGCCAACCGGCACTACGCCGCCCGCGCCCAGGACGAACTCGACGCTATCCTCATCCCGCCCGGCGGATGAACCTTCGCTCCTGACCCCGCGCCAAAAGCCGGGAACGCGCCGCCGAACGGCGCAACAAGACAGCTCTGCTCGAACACCCAAAAAAGCGAGCCCGGTGAGTCCTGATGCACCGCAGGGGCCACTGAAACCGGCCCAAAGTGAACCCGTGGGCGCCTCCACCATGCCAAGTCCCTGTCACATCAGCAATCCACGGACCCGACAAGAGAATGGTCCTGGCCGCCCGGCCGGAAGATGTCGCCGGGGCCGCGCCTGCGGCGGCAGGATTCTGGCTAGCTGGAGTCCTTCGAGGGCGGTAGCTGCTGGCCGACCGCGCGAGGGCGGATCAGGCCCTGAACCAGGAGCTCGTCGCGCGCTTCGGCGGCGTCTCTGCAGGCCCTCTCCCAAAGCTCTTGGCACCGCGCCTCGTCCATCTCGCCACGGAGCCTGATCAAGTCGCCCTTGATCGTGTAGTGGCAGACGTTGCTCCGATCCTCAAGGTCCCTTTGCGCCTCCTCCACCTCCAGGGAGGGGAAAGGTCGTAGCGCCTCCAGCTTCTCCAATTCCTCGCCGATCGTGAAGCAGAGGATCAAGGGCCGGAATCTCTCCTCATCACCCCGCAGCCAGAGATGATCTTCCTCGTCCTGCAGGGTGCGGATCGCCTTGAGAAGGCAATCGGCCTCCGGACCGTCGCCGAGTGCCTCGATCTCTTCTGCGTAGACGGCGATGAACGCCTGGACCTTCCTCATCCTGGCGGCGCGGCGGATGATACATTCCTCCAGCGTCTCGCCGGGGAGTCTCTCCGGCGGTGCGTGCCTCCACGGGGTGTCTCCTTGGTGATCAGTCATGGGACGCTCCCTTTCCCGGTCGTCGGGAACTGTTGAGGCCCAAGCGGCAGGGCAGCCGCACCGGGCTCTTCAGAGGCGGATGAGAATGCCGATGATAGCCACAGCGATTGCGATGCCGCCGAGCGTGAAGCCGATCTGCCACCGCAGGCCGTTGCGGATTTCGCGTTCGAGGCGCGCATCGCGCTCGGCAGCATCCTTGGCCAGGAGTGCGATGTCGGTCTTGTACTCGACTTGCCTGGTGCTCATGCGCTTCTCCAATGCCGCCACCTTCGCGACGAGCGGATCAGGGGACGAACTTCAGGACCGCGATGATCAGTCCACCGACACCGACCTGGAGACCAACCATGCGCCAGGTCAGGCGTGCCTCCATGGCGGCGAGGCGGACCTCCAGGTCGGCCTTTGTGGCCAAGTGATCCTGGTGATGATCAACCGCGGTCTGGATCGCGGCCGCGTGAGCCTCCGCCACGCTACGCTCGACGCCTGCCGCCTCCAGGAGGTGAACAATCGCCAGAGTGTCAGCCGCCATTGTGTGCCTCTCCCATTGATGCTGGTGCGGTGGTTCAGACTACATGCGGATGAGGATGCCAATGAGAGCGACAGCAATTGCGATGCCGCCGAGCGTGAAGCCGATCTGCCATCGCAGGCCGTTGCGGATCTCGCGCTCGAGGCGCGCCTCGCGCTTGGCAGCTTCCCTGTCCCGCTCGGCAGCTTCCTTGGCCAGGAGTGCGATGTCGGTCTTGTACTCGGCCTGCCGGGTGTTCATGCGTTCCTCCAATGCCGCCATCTTCGCCGCGAGATCGGCGTGGTCTCCGTTCGTCATGCCCCAAGTATAATCCGATCCCGGCCGGCCTGTCTTGGGGGACTTGTATCGTTGACTGAAAGGCTCATGCCGTCAGTCTGCGATCCGTTTCACGGATCATCGTGCCTGGCGGCCACGCTCCATCCTCGTGCAGATGCGCCAGTCTCCGACGCCTGATGTTGCGGGCCGCATTCAGGTCCGCATGGCCATGAGGCCACGCATGTGAATGTCGCCTGCGACGGACGCGAGGCGGCGTTGAGCCGTTCCGCACTGCGCACACGTCTGGCTGGTATACGCCGCGTTCACCTCAGACGAGGCGCGGAGCCTTGTCGGCGAGCATCGCCCGCAACTCACCCCAGCCCGTGGCGAGGATTTCACGGTTCAGCCCGGACCTCGCCTTCACGTTCGTCCCGGGATGCTCGTCCGTGCCCTTTGCACTCCTGGTCATGTCGGCGGTCTTCAGACCTTCCACGACGACCGTTCCGCCGGCCAGCTTCCGCAAGACGTGGTGCCGCCAGGTGCGCCGCTTCATGACCATCCTTGCGCACCGTCCGGGCATGGCGGCGGCGGGTGCGTTCACGTCGCTTGCTGCCCGCGCGACATCCTGCGCTGCGACCGCTGCGACCGCTTGCACCGCGCTTCGAGGCGGTCGGTCACCGGCGCATGGAGGATCCCGCCGTCGCTGGTGGCCACCTGGCCTGCGTTCATGTCGATGCCGGTCACCGTGCCGTCGTCGTCGGCGCTCGACAGCCGCCAACCCTGGCAGCAGACGGATCACATGCCACGTGCCGTCGATCCGCCTGATGACGGACCGGCTCTCTCTCGGGGCAAGGGTTCCCTGCCCAGCGGCGCAGCGTCGTCGGCCCGATCTTCCTGAACGTGGAGCCTGCCACCACGGATGCGGATGGCGTCCGGGAGCGCACACGCTCATCATGCCCGCGCCGCTTGCATTTCAGGCGGCCGCCTCAGCCCCCTGAAACATCGTTGCCACGCTGCTTGAGGGCAGAGCGCTCAAGCGCACACGGCATCTCCTGCAAGCGCGGCGTGAACCGGCGAAGCCGGGTGAAGGCCTGGCCGAGCCGTGAAGAACGAAACGCTCGGGTAAGCCGTTCCGCACCCGCCAGTCTCGCCGCTGCTCCAAGGCGGTTGAGCACGACGTTCCGGACGAAGCGGCAGGCGGTGAGCGAGAGCAGCCAGCCTGCGTGCGTTCTTCCGGGATCCGGGAAGCAGCCGATGGACAATCTGTCGGTGTCCGGTATCGTCCGCCAGGCGCGGTCGTCCCTCCATGGGCCGCCTGGTGGGGCGGGGAAGGCGACCGCGAACCACACGCTTGATCAACCCGCAACATCGCCTTTCAGACAACGATATCATCACCTGTCAAATCACCTCTTGCGAACGGAAGACGACATCGGTGGCCCAGATGCGTGACTGTCAACCTGCCGGAGAACCATGACCCGTCCCTTTCCGCCACCCGTATCCGCGGCCCGGGGGCTTGCCGTCCTCCTCGGGCTTGTCCTCGGGCCAACCCTGTGTTCCGCAGGACATGACGGCCCGGCGCTTCCGACGACGAGCGCTGCAGTGATCCTTGCCGCCGCCGCCAGCGGGCTGATCGACGCAGCGGATTTCGATGCCGTCGACGACCCCCACGTCGGCCCGCTCCTTGTCGGCCGGACCAGGACGCCGGATGACCCGGCGCGAACCTTCAGCATCATCCTGTTCGAAGACGGGGCGGAACCGACGCAGATACAGTTCATCATGTCTGCCCCCTGGGAAGGGCTCGACGCTCGCCTTGAGCTTGCTGCGAGGATCGCCAGCCTGGTCGTGACCCTGCCATCATCACGTCCGCCCGTGCCGCCGATGGAAGCCGGCCCGGTGAGCCTGACGCCGATGGCGTCGTGGCTCTACAGCCTGTTCTACGAGTCCTGGCTCGGCTGGCCCGGCTCCGGGAAGCGGCTGGTGCGGGTCCGCGATGGCGTCGCCATCATCATGGAAGGCACCCCCCCCGAAACATGGATCATGACACTCGCCGTCGACCGCGGTTTTCCCGACACGACGTGGCCCGGAGAGTGGGCCGGGTCCGACGCCCCGGGCGTGACGGAAGCCCGGCTGCTCATTCGCCGGGGCGAATATGAGGCGGCCCGCGTTCTCCTGGAGCCCCTGGCCGAAGACGGCGACCCCCAGGCCGCCCTGCTCATGGGCGACATGGTGAGGTTCGGCAGGATCGGCATCCCCCACATCGAACATGCAACCGACTGGTACCTTGTCGCCGCACGCCACCGTCACCCCCGGGCCATCTGGTCCCTGGCGGCGATGCTGACCGAAGGCTGGGGAACGTTCTTCGTCAGCAACCTGAAGGGTCAGATCCTCGTGCGGGCCGAAGCCGCCGGCTCGGCAGATGCCCTTCTTGTCCTCGGGAACACCACCCCGGGAGTGAACTACGTGCGTCCGCCGGGCGTTTCGGCCAGTGATCAGGTTCTCGATGCGGCCCGATGGGGACTGCTGGCCGCCCAGCACGACATGGCCAGGCGCTACGCCGCGGGCGACGGCGTGGCCGCCGACGCGGTCGAGGCCTGCGCCTGGGCCATGGTCGCCCTGAAGAACACGGGCCCTGGCGCCGACTATCTCTATTCCCGGCAGCTTCTTGCCGATCTCGCCTCCATGCTCGACGACGCCGGTCTTGCGCTGGCGAGGGAACGATCCATGGATCTCGTGACCGGACCGCCTGCATGGTCGCCTCGATCCATCGAGTGAGAAACCCCGTTTCGGACTGGCAGGAACGAGGCTCCCTGCGCCGGTTCCCGAAAGACCGCGCCGCGATCCCCGATGGCGTCGTCATGCCGTGCCGCGGGACTTCCCGTCGCGGCGCGTGATGGGGTAGATTGCCGCATCGACGGGAGCTCGCAATGCAGGCACACGACATCCCTGCGGTGGACGACCTGATCGCCCGGCAGCGATCCGGTTTCACTCTGGAACAGCCGTTCTACCGGGATCCCGGGATCTTCAGACGAGACATGGAGAAGGTCGTTTCCAGATCCTGGCTCTATGTCGCCCACGAGAGCGAGATTCCCTCGAGAGGCGACTACCTCGTGTACCGGATCGGCGAGGAGTCCATCATCCTCGTGCGTGGCCGCGATCAGGTGGTGCGCGCCTTCTTCAATGTCTGCCGACACCGCGGCAGCCACATCTGCCTCGAGGAACGCGGCCACGCCGCCAAGCTCGTGTGCCCCTATCATGCCTGGGCCTACGATCTCGACGGCCGCCTCATCGCTGCACGTTCCATGCCCGACGGATTCAACAAGGCCGACTACCCGCTCCATGAATGCTCGGTCCGGGTCGCCCACGGTCTCGTCTTCATCTGCCTGGCCGGCGCCGATGATCCGCACGTCGCGGATTTCGGCGGCGTGGCCGACCTGCTTGATACCTACGCCGGGCAGCATCACCTCAGGGACACGAAGATCGTGCACCGCGAGGTCTATCCGACCTACGCCAACTGGAAACTCGTCGTCGACAACTTCCGCGAGTGCTATCACTGCTCGCCGGCCCATCCCGAGTACACGATGGTCAATGCCTACGTGAAGGCGCACGAACGCGGTCCGGAGACCTACCGGCCGGTGATCGAGGCCTGGGCCGAGCGGGCGAGGAAGCTCGGTCATCCGGTGGGCTGGTCGGATGGCGACGCCGGTGACCCGCGTCAGCCCCACAGCGTGTGGCGCCAGCCCATTCGCGAAGGCTATCTCACGCTTTCGCAGGACGGACAGCCCGTTGCTCCCCTGCTTGGCGCCCTGGAACACTGGGATGGCGGCGAGACGGCCTTCACCCTTGGACCGCTCTCCTATGCCTATCTCTGTGCCGATCATCTCACGATGTTCCGCTTCACGCCGGTCACGCCGGAATTCAGCGAGGTCCTCGTGACCTGGCACGTTCGCGCCGATGCAGACCTCGACCGGAACGTCGATCTCGAGCGCCTGATCTGGATGTGGGATGTGACCACCGTCGAGGACACGAAGATCATCATCGACAACCAGAAAGGCGTGAACTCCACACGCTACTCTCCCGGGCCCTATGCGGACCTGGAGGACTATTCGGCCGCCTTCACCGACTGGTACCTCGACCGCATCGCGTCCTGATTCTCCGGCGTTCCGGGAAGGGTTGTCCCGGTTCTACGCGGTCCTCGCTGCCCGGTATCTCGAATGGAGGAGCACCGGGTCCTCTTCGGGGGGAAGTTCGGCTCGCACCCGGGACGGGAGTGCGGAACGCACGATGCGGTAGGACACGACAAGACGCTGCCAGAGCTGGTCTTCCGCACAGTCGAAGGGCAGGTTGATCCACGAGCGGTGGAAGTACCGCGCCTTCCTGCCGATGCCCGCATCGATCAGCATCGCCGCCGTCTCGATGCTGTCTGTCTTGACGGAAACACCTTCATCGGATACGCCCATGCAGGCAAACATCCTGCCGCCGATCTTCCAGGCGTCATGGCCGTCTCCCCAGGGGTCCGTATCCACTGCGCCCGGAAAGACGGCGCACATCGCATTGATGGTTGCCCGACCCATGTCCCCGCAACTCCGTCGTGTCATCCGCGGCATGAATACACCCTCCGGGAAGAAGGTGCGACTCGCTGTGCCTGACATGACAGGGCATACTCGCCCTCACATGTTGAGTGACAACGAGGAGTTTGAAGTCATGGGAACTGCAAGGAAGATGCTGTTCGCCACCGGCGCGGCCCTCATGCTCGCGGGTCCGGCCAGCGCGGACGTACCCGAGTCGGAGAGGCCGATCATCGTGCCCCTGCACAACTGGACCGGCGCCCAGATCTCGTCCACCGTGTCCGGGGAGATTCTCCGGCGCATGGGCTACGATGTCGAGTATGTGGCGATTTCGGCCCTCGCCGCCCCCCAGGGGCTGGCCGACGGTGAACTCACGTATTCTCCAGAGTTGTGGAGCAACAATCTGGGTGACGTCTATCCGGTCATGATCGAGAGCGGCGACATTCTCGACATCGGTGATCTGGGACTCGATGCCCGGGAAGGATGGCTCTATCCGCTCTATGTGGAGGAGGAATGCCCCGGCCTGCCCGCATGGGAGGCCTTCCTCGACTGCCACGAGCTCTTCTCCACCTCCGAGACCTTTCCCAATGGCCGCTTCCTCGACTATCCGTCGGAATGGCGCAGCCGCGGCGGCGATCTCATTCGTGAGCAGGACCTGCCTTTCGACGTCGTGCCGGCCGGCAGTGAAGGAACGATGATCGCTGAACTGAATTCCGCAGTGGATCGCAGGGCGCCGCTCGTCATGATGTTCTGGGCTCCCCACTGGGTGCTGTCGGTCCAGGAAACCGGCTGGATCGACATGCCCGAGGAGCTGGTGAACCGGTACAGCCTCCACAAGCCGCGTATCCTCAAGGTCGCGTGGCCCGGCATCTACGATGAGTGGCCCGTTGCCGCCCGATTCCTGGAGAACTTCTCCCTCGCGAACGGACCCCAGGAAATCATGATGGACCTGATCGACAACCAGCAACAGGATCTCATCGAGGTGACGAACCGGTGGCTCGACGACAACGTGGACGTCTGGCAACCCATGGTCGACGCGGCCATGAAAGGTTCCTGACCTGCTCATGACCGGACAGTGTCGCGGCGCGGTCCCGGCACGTGATCCAGCCGAACGGGTTGTGGTCCTGATCCCGTTCAGCGAAGCTTGGGCCCGCTCGGCATGTCGATGCCGGACAGCGGGTTCACGGAACTGAGCGCCTCGAGGTCGGGCGGAAGCTGGCCCTTCCTCGCCATCCTGCGGACCTTCTTCATGCCGCCGTTCATCTGGGCATGCATTTTCATGACCCTGTTGACGTCCTGGATGCGGGTGCCCGAACCGGCGGCAATGCGCTTCTTGCGGCTTGCGTGAATGATGCGCGGATTACGGCGCTCGGCCGACGTCATCGATGAGAGGATCGCCTCCACGAGGCTGAGCGCGGACTCGTCGAGCTGCGATGATTCCATACTCCGGCGCGCCCGGGCCGCGCCGGGCAGCAGTCCGAGAAGGCCTTGCATGCCGCCCATCCGGCGCAGGTGCGAGATCTGCAGGCGCAGGTCATCGAAGTCGAGACCCTGTCCGGCCTCGATCTTCCCCAACAGCTTGCGCGCATCCTCATCTTCCACGACCCGGGCCGCCCTTTCCACCAGGCTCACGATGTCGCCCATGCCGAGAATCTGTCCGGCCAGACGGTCGGGGTGGAAGGGTTCGAGCTGGTCGAGTTGTTCGCCGGTTCCCATCAGCTTGATGGGACACCCGGTCACCTGCCGCATCGACAGGGCCGCTCCTCCGCGAGCATCACCGTCGACACGGGTCAGCACGATACCGCTGACGCCGGCGCTTTCGTGAAACGACCTGGCGCTGTTGACCGCGTCCTGCCCGGTCATGGCGTCCGCCACGAACAGCACTTCGCGGGGCGAGGCCAGCTCCCTGACGCTTGCCAGTTCTTCCATCAGTTCGTCGTCGATGTGGAGCCGGCCTGCAGTATCGAGGAGAACGACATCGGTGGCGCTGCGCCGTGCTGCCCTGAGGGCACGCCGGGCAATGGCAAGGGGACCGTCTCCGGCAACGATCGGCAGGGTCTCGACTCCAGCCTGTTTCCCAAGCACCGCCAACTGCTCCTGGGCCGCCGGACGTCGGACATCCAGGGAGGCCATCAGGACCTTCCTCTTCCCCTTCCCCTCCTGGAGCCAGCGCCCGATCTTCGCCGTGGTCGTGGTCTTGCCGGAACCCTGGAGACCGACCAGCATCATGGCGACGGGGGGATTGCCAGCCAGATCGAGTTCGGTGATTTCTGATCCGAGCGTTTCCACCAGGTGGTCGTGCACGAGCTTGATGACCTGCTGAGCCGGACTGACGCCCGGCAGCCTCTCCACACCACGTGACCGCTCGCGGACCGTGTCGACGAACTGCCTGGCGACGGAGAGCGCGACATCGGCTTCGAGCAAGGCGGCACGCACTTCGCGCAGTGCGGCATCGATGTCGCCCTCGCGCAGGGAGCCCTTGCGCCGTAGCCGGGTGAAGATTCCCTCGAAGTTGCCGGTGAGCCTGTCGAACATGGACACTCCTCTCAAGGGCTCAGGTCCTTTCACGGACCATAAGATAATGGAAGTCGCAGTGGTCGGCGCCCTGCATGATCGTCTGCGTGCGCCTGAGGCGGATGCGCGGATCATAGCCCGTCGCGAAGGTCGCATCGCGATTGCAGGAGAGTTCGAAACCGATTTCGGCCAGTCCCATCTCCCTGTACATCTCCGCATAGCGGCACCGCGTGACACGGTAGACGTACTCGTCTTCAGTGCTGCGCGTGACGTCGGTCTCGAGGGCGCCATCGGCATCCCAGAGATGCTGGAAGGACAGGAATCCGCGGAGGCCTCCAGGCCCTCCGTTCTTCTCGGCGAACTCGCGTCCCTCGGCGATGGCCGCCTCGACAATCGCCGATGAAAGGATCCGGCGCGCCCCCGCTTCGCCGACCTCGGCCTTCATGGCCAGCCAGAGCGGTCTGACAACCTCTGCCTGAATGCGCCGCCTCTCGAGAACCGGCAGGCGATTGAGCGTCGTCATCGGGTCACCTCGTCTGCCGGGGGGTGGGCATGGACGCCGATGGCGTCCGCCCCTATATAGCAACGGCCATGGATCCTGTCAGCTTCGTCAAGATGCACGGCCTGGGCAATGATTTCGTGATCATCGACGCCCGGGAGCGTGCGGCACCGCTTCCCACCTGCCTGGTCCGCAGGATTGCCGACCGCCGGGTCGGAGTGGGATGCGATCAACTCATCCGCCTCGAGCCTTCGATCACGGGCGATGCCTTCATGCGCATCTGGAACCCGGACGGCAGCGAGGCCGAAGCCTGCGGCAACGGAACCCGCTGCGTCGCCCGGCTGCTCATGGAAGAGAGCGGAAGGGATGACGCCGACATCGAAACACGGTCCGGCCTGCTGAAGGCACGCCGGCGTGGACTGGAGATGTTCGACGTCGACATGGGCCGCCCGCGATTCGGCTGGCGGGACGTCCCCCTGGCGAGCCCCTCCGACACGCTTCAGGTCGACCTCGGCGATGCCGCGGCGTCGCCTGCCACCTGCGTCAGCATCGGCAATCCACATGCCGTCCTCTTCGTCGAGGATTGCAATGCGGTTGACCTTGCGGCGACCGGACCGCTCCTCGAGCGACACTCTCTCTTCCCGCACCGAGCCAACATCAGCTTTGCCACGGTCGAGACGAACTCGAGGGTGCGGGCGCGGGTCTGGGAGCGGGGCGCCGGCGCCACGCTCGCCTGCGGGTCTGCGGCCTGCGCCATCGCCGTCGCCGGCCACCGGCGTGGCCTCACCCAGCGCCATGTGACCGTGGTCCTGCCCGGCGGTGACCTCGATCTCGACTGGCGCGAGAACGGACACGTTCACCTGGCCGGACCCGCCCGCCTGGTGTGCAGGGGCACCCTCATGTCGGAGATCACGGCATGAGCCGTGTGGTGAACTTCGGCTGCCGCCTCAACGCCCGGGAGGCGGGACTCGTGTCCCGGCACCTGGAATCGGGCGGCGTGGAGAACACGATCGTCGTCAACACCTGCGCCGTGACGGCCGAGGCCGAGCGCCAGGCTCGCCAGATGGTGCGCCGGCTGCGCCGCGAGAATCCGGCGGCCACCATCGTCGCCACCGGCTGCGCCAGCGAAATCGACCGCCAGACATGGGCCGCCATGCCGGAAATCGACCGTGTCGTGGCCAACGGCGTCAAGACCCGACGCGAGACCTGGACCGAGGCGCCGGCCACGCAGGGAACCATATCCCCGGCAGCGAGGATCCGCACCCCCGTCGAGGTGCAGAACGGTTGTGATCATCACTGCACGTTCTGCATCATCCCCCGCGGCCGCGGCCCTTCGAGAAGCCGCCCGAAGGAGGATGTCATCAACGATGTCCGCGACATCGTTTCGTCCGGGTGCAACGAGGTGGTGCTGACCGGCGTCGACATCACGGCATGGGGTCAGGACCTCCCGGGCCGGCCCCGCCTCGGTGACCTCGTCCGCGCCATCCTTGCCGGCGTGCCCGAACTGCCCCGGCTCAGGCTGACCAGCCTGGATGTCGCGGAGATCGACGGAACACTCCTCGACGCCATCGCGACCGAGGAGCGTCTGATGCCCCATCTCCACCTGTCACTCCAGGCGGGAGACTCCATGATTCTCAAGCGCATGAGGCGCCGTCATGCACCGCAGGACGCTGTCCGCTTCTGCCGGACCGTGCGGCGGCTGCGACCCGACATGGTGTTCGGGGCCGACCTGATCGCCGGGTTCCCTACCGAATCGGAGGACATGTTTGCCAACACCCTGACCCATGTGAACGACTGCGGCCTGACATGGCTTCACGTCTTTCCCTATTCCGAGCGGCCCGGAACACCTGCGGCAAGGATGCCGTCGCTTCCGCGCCACGTGAGAAGGGAACGTGCGGCGAGGCTGCGCCAGGCCGGTGCGGCTGCCGCTTCCTCCTGTCTTGATTCCCTTGTCGGCTCCACCTCTGCCGTTCTCGTCGAAGCCCCGGGGAAAGGCCGCACGGAACACTACGCCCCGGTGGCAACGCGCGCGGACCTCGCAGCGGGCACCATCCATGCCCTCGTCCTCACCGGCCGCGACGGTGACCGGCTGCTCTCGGAACCCGGCTCGTGAGCCCCGACGGCTGGTTTTCCCGGCTGCGTGCCGGGCTCACGCGATCTTCCGACAGACTGAAGGACTCGATCGGCGCGATCGTCAACTCGAGGAAGCTCGACAGCACCGTCCTGGGCGAACTCGAGGATGCGCTGATCGAAAGCGATATCGGTGTGACCACGGCAGCGGCCCTGGTGGCGGAACTCTCGCGCCAGCGGTTCAACCGCCAGGTGACCGACGAGGAGGTGCGCAGCGATCTTGCCGAACACATCGTCCGCATTCTCGAACCGCTTGCCGTGCCCCTGTGTCCCGATCCCGCCCATCGCCCCCATGTCGTCCTCGTGATGGGAGTCAACGGGACAGGCAAGACCACGACGATCGGCAAACTCGCGCAGCATCACCGAGACAACGGTCTCGCGGTGGTGCTGGCCGCCGGCGATACCTTTCGGGCGGCCGCCATGGAACAGCTCGGGATCTGGGGCCGGCGCACCGGCGCCACCGTGGTCAGCGGCAAGGAGGGAGGCGATCCTGCAGCCCTTGCCTACACGGCCTACCAGTCGGCGCAATCGCACAACGCGGACCTCCTGCTCGTCGACACGGCCGGCCGTCTCCACAACAAGCGTCACCTGATGGACGAACTGGTCAAGATCCGGCGGGTTCTGGGCAAGCTTGATTCCCGAGCGCCACATGACCGGGTTCTCGTCGTCGATGCCACCACCGGCCAGAACGCCCACGCTCAGGTCGAGACCTTCCGTGATGCGTGCGACATTACCGGACTGATCGTCACCAAACTCGATGGTTCGGCGCGGGGCGGTGTCGTCGTCGGCCTCGGTGAACGATTCCAGCTCCCCCTGCACGCCGTCGGCGTCGGCGAGGGAGCCGATGATCTCAGGCCCTTCGAGGCGCGGGAGTACGCCCGCTCCCTCATGGGGCTTTCCTGACCACCCCGGGACTGCTATTCGTCAGACTCCATTCAACCGGATACGGTGCGCATGACAACACCGGTGCTGTCTGAAGACGAGCGGGACTCCCGTGACAAGACTGCCGCAGCGGCGAAGATCCTCTTCGACTCCCGCCTGGTCCTGCTCTTCGGCGAGATCAACGTAAAGGCGGCACGCGAGACGACCGCGCAGCTCCTGGCGTTGAGCGAGACCTCGCACGAACCCGTCCGCCTCGTGATCAGTTCACCGGGAGGCCATGTCGAGTCAGGCGATGCCATTCACGACATGATCCGCTTCATCGACGCTCCCGTGACGGTCATCGGAACCGGTTGGGTGGCCAGTGCGGGGGTCCATATCTACCTCGCCGCGGCACGCGACAGGCGCTACTGCACACCCAACACCCGATTCCTGCTTCACCAGCCCATGGGCGGAGTCGGTGGCAGTGCCGTCGACATGGAGATCGAGGCCCGCGAGATCCTGAAGATGCGCGACCGCCTCAACCGCGTCATTGCCAGCGAGACGGGGCAGTCGCTCGAGCAGGTGGCGCGTGACACGGACCGCAACCACTGGCTCAGTCCGGAAGAAGCCCGCGACTACGGCATTGTCAGCCACATCGTGTCGGGGATCAACGACGTCAATGTGTGCTGAAGCGTTCCCCGGCAGCCGATGTGGCGCGCCGGTTCGGGTCGGCACCACTCACGGTGAAAGCGTCACCCTGCAGTTCAGCCGCAGGATTCTCGCCCGCCTTGACGTTCGCGACGATCAGCGCTGCCGAAGGCCGTGACGTTCCCCGTCGCCGGCTTGCCGGGTTGCCGTGTTCCGCGTACTGGACTCCCCGGCCTCCCAGTGGGCCGTTCCGCCATCGACGAGGCGGAACAGCGGATGGAGCCGCCGCTCGATCGTCTCGTTCCATTCCCGCCAGGCAGGGGAGCGGCGGGCCAGCTTCGCCATGAGATGACGCCACTCGAAGTCGACCTGGCCCCGGGGCACATCCACCACGATCGTCGCTGCGCCGCTTTCGATCCTGGCGCCGTCGAAGCGATATCCCCGTCGCACGGCTTCGGCGTGGACGGCCCACAGGTAGGTTCCGATCAGCGCCACCGGCTCGGCCTCGTTGCGGAACCGGATCAGCTGGGGATGACGGCGGTACCCCCTGGTCCTGCCAGCGAGAACGGCCTGGGCGAGAAGACCTTCGCGCCACAGGGCCACCAGACCGCTCGCATCGAGATGGCAAGGGTGAAGGCTCCACAGACGCATGCTCGCTCCCTATGCCGGGAAGGCTTGTGCCGGGCGTCCGGCAACCTTCCGGGGCGGGACAGATCCGCCGGAATGCTCGCCTGACCTCCGGGGGACCAGCACGGCATCGACAGCCCTGACGAAGTCCTCGCCGACGATGAGCGGGTTGACATCCATCTCGGCGAAGACGTCCCCGAGCGCGTCACAGACGGCGGAAAACCAGCTGAGCACGACCGAGAGCAAGGCACTGTCGCAGGGCGGCCGGGAACGCACGCCTTCAATCAGGCGCCGGATCCTGAACCCGTCGATGAAACGGCGGGCCTCACCGACGCGAAGGGGCGCGAGCGACGAGGCCCGGTCGTCGAGCGGTTCCACCAGGGTTCCTCCGGCGCTCACCATCACCACCGGCCCCCACTGGACGTCTCGACGAAACTCGATCCTGTTCGCACCGCGCGCCACGGGTCAAGCCACCCTTGTGGTGCGCAGCGGCAGCGCTTCGGCCTCCAGCGTCGAGAGATCGACGCGCCGCGAGGCCCGGTCGATGTCGAAGCCCACGACGTTGCCATCGCCGTCGAGATCGACATTCAGGCCGTCCGCCACCTCCCGCGTCTCGGTGCCCGGCCCGGCCTTGAACTCGACATAGAGGCTGTCCGTCTCCGGATAATAATGCAGCTTCATTTCCGTTTCCTTCTGAATCCTCGGTCGAAGAAGGCGTTGTGGACTGTCTCTCCGTCGGCCAACGTCACCACGCGCAGGATACGCCCCGGCACCTTGCCAGCGGGAAGCACCTCGCCCCAATGGCGAATCCGACCGTCGGGCTGAACCTCACGACGCAGCGGAACTGCGATGACGTCCGCGCACCATTCCGGGTCGATACAGGGTCGCTTGCGGCCTACCTGCTCCTCGAAACAGCGGGTCGTCTTGGTTCGGCAGCGTAGTCGAGGAGAAAGCCGCGAACAAGCTCGTCGAAACGCGACTCGATGACGTGAACATCAGTGAACTCGGTGAAGGCCCAGCGACCGGAGGTGCCGAACGCGTTGACGCCGGTCATCCAGCAGGTGTTCATCCCCGCCTTCTTGTCCCTGGGCGTCCTCCCCGCCCGGGAAGATCACCGGCAGGTGCTCGCCGAGGCGCCAGGCCTCGCCCATCTGCAAGGCCCGAGCGTGTCCGGGCAAGCAGGGCGCTTTCCGGTGTTCTTCCGTGGCCGATCACGTACCCTGACGAGGACCCGCAGGAAGGCCTCCGGATCACGGATCGCCATGCGGTCCGCGAGCGATGCGTTGATCCGCTGTCCCTGGGGTACGAAGAGGCTTGAAGCCCAGCCGGCACGACTCCTTGGCCGGAAGGCGGAACACCGATCCCGAGTGGCAAAGGGCCGCGATGTGACCGGGCGCGGTTTCGAGGAGCTCCTGGAAACTCGATTGCCGCGCGGACCGCAGGAGACCATTCGCTTGTCGGCCTGCCTTCATCAAGCCGCGGCGGCGTGCCATACTCCCCGCTCCCTGGATCCCGCGGAGTGTCGGCCATGCGTCTGGTATGCGTTCTTGTTGTCCTGGTGCTGGCAGCGGGGGCCGCGCTGGCCGAAACGGTGCGGGAATCCCACGGAATCTCGCGGTACGGCGAGCTCAAGTACGACGAGACCTTCCGTCACTTCGACTATGTCAATCCCGACGCGCCCAAGGGCGGCGAGGCCCGTTTCTTCGGCTTTGGCGGCTTCGACACCCTCAACGCCTACAGCCTCAGGGGACGCAAGGCGGCCGGTCTCTCGAGGCTCTATGACACCCTGCTGAAAGAGTCGAATGATGAACCGACCGCGGCATACGGACTGCTGGCCGATCGCGTGCGGGTACCGCACGACCACTCCTGGGTCGCCTTCCACCTGCGCCCCGAAGCACGATGGCACGACGGCACACCGGTCACGGCAGACGACGTGGTCTGGAGTCTCGAAACCCTGCGCGAGAGCGGTCTGCCTTTCTATGCCGCCTACTATGCCGATGTCAGAGAAGCGGTCGCCGAGGAGGGCGGCTGGGTGCGCTTCACGTTCGATGGTCCGGGGAATGTCGAACTGCCGCTGATTCTGGGTGATCTTCCAGTGCTGCCGCGCCATTGGTACGAGGATCGGGACTTCCAGGAGGCCAGTCTCGATTTTCCCATGGGAAGCGGGCCCTACAGGGTCATGGAGGTCGACCCGGGCCGTTCCATCACCTATGAGCGCCATGAGGACTACTGGGGCGCCCATCTTCCCGTCAACGCCGGCTTCTACAACTTCGACCGCATTCGCTACGACGAGTATCTCGATCTCGACATCGCGGTGGAGGCCTTCAAGGCGAACGAGTACGATGTCCGTTCGGAGAACAATTCCAAGCGCTGGGCAACGGCCTACAGCGGCAGCATCTTCGATGACGGCCTGGTCGTCATCGAGAAGATCGCGCACAGCCGCCCCCAGGGCATGCAGGGATTCGTGTTCAACCTGCGCCGTGAGAAATTCTCCGATCCGAGGGTCCGCCAGGCACTTGCCCTGGCCTTCGATTTCGAGTGGGCCAACCAGAAGCTCTTCTACGGCCAGTACCGGCGGTCGGTGAGCTACTTCTCCAATTCGGAACTTGCCGCCAGCGGCGCCCCGGACGATGCCGAACGCGCCCTTCTGGCACACTATGCCGACGACCTTCCGGATGCGGTCTTCGGCGAGGCTCCCGTACCGCCGATCACCGACGGGTCCGGCAACATCAGGACCAGCCTGCGCCAGGCGCGAACCCTGCTTGCAGAGGCAGGCTGGACGGTCGAGGACGGTGTGTTGACCGGTCCCTCGGGCATACCCATGGAAATCGAGTTCCTCATGGTACAGCCCGCGTTCGAGCGCATTCTCCAGCCTTTCCGTGCCCAGCTCGAGCGCCTCGGAGTCCGTCTGGAGATCCGCTCCATCGATGCCGCGCAGTACAAGGAACGTCTCGACAACTTCGATTTCGACATGGTGGTGACAAGCTTCGGCCAGTCGCGTTCACCAGGCAACGAACAGAGGAACTACTGGGGCTCGGCAGCCGCCGACATTCCCGGAAGCGGCAACCTTGCCGGCATCAGGAGTCCGGTGATCGATGCCCTCGTCGAAGAGATCGTCCATGCCGGCTCCCGCGCGGAACTCGTGACGGCGTCGCGGGTTCTCGACCGGGTGCTGCGCCACGGCCACTATGTCGTTCCCAACTGGCACATCACCTACGACCGGTTTGCCTGGTGGGACAGGTTCGGGCAGCCCGACATCGTTTCGGACGACGGCATCGTTCTCGACGCCTGGTGGATTGATGCCGGAAGGGATGCGGCACTGAGGGAGCGAATCGGAGCGGACAGCGACTGACCGGAGGCAGCGTCATGCTCGCCTACGTTGTGCGGCGCCTGCTGTTCATCGCCCCGACGCTGTTCGCCATCATGGTGGTCAATTTCGTCATCGTTCAGTTCGTGCCCGGCGGGCCCGTCGAACGTATCCTTGCCGAACTCGAGGGCACGGCTGTCGGCGCCACGGCGAGGGTTGCGGGTTCCGGCGGTGACGTGCAGGCCGCAGGTGAATCGCTCTACCGTGGGGCCCAGGGACTGCCGGACGGTTTCGTCGAGAAGCTCGAGAAGATGTACGGCCTCGACAAGCCGCCGGTCGAGCGGTTCCTGCTGATGATGGAGAACTACCTGACCTTCGACTTCGGGGAGAGCGCCTTTCGCAGCCGGAGCGTCATCGATCTGATTGTCGAGAAGATGCCTGTCTCCATATCCCTTGGACTCTGGACGACGTTCGTCGTCTACATCGTGTCCATTCCCCTGGGCATCGCCAAGGCAAGGCGTGACGGCAGCGCCTTCGACGTATGGACAAGCGGCGCCATTGTCCTGGGATATGCCATCCCGGGTTTCCTGTTCGCCATCCTCCTCGTGGTGCTGTTCGCCGGCGGATCCTACTGGAAGCTCTTCCCGCTGCGCGGTCTCGTTTCTCCGGGTTTCGAGGACATGAGCACCCTGGGCCAGATTGCAGACTACTTCTGGCACCTGGCCCTGCCCCTTGCCGCCCTCATCGTCGGCAGCTTCGCCACGCTGACCATGCTCACCAAGAATTCCTTCATCGACCAGATCCGCAGCCAGTACGTCACGACAGCACGCGCCAAGGGCCTGAGCGAAAGGCGGATCCTCTACGGCCACGTGTTCCGCAACGCCATGCTCATCATCATTGCCGGCTTTCCCGGGGCCATCATCGGCATCCTCTTCACGGGCGCACTGCTCATCGAGATCATCTTCTCGCTCGACGGCCTCGGGCTGCTCGGGTACGAGGCGGCCATCGACCGGGACTATCCGGTCATGTTTGCAACTCTCTACATGTTCACCCTTCTCGGTCTCGTCCTCAATCTCGTCGGTGACCTGATGTACGTCATCGTCGACCCGCGCATAGACTTCGAAAGCCGGGACGTCGGATGAGGCTCGACAGCCACAGCCTGGATCCCGTCACGCGACGGCGCCTGACCAACTTCCAGGCCAACGGACGCGGCTACTGGTCTTTCCGAATCTTCCTCGCCCTCTTCGCCTTCACCTTGCCGGCCGAACTGATCGCCAATGACCGGCCCCTCGCCGTGTGGTTCGACGGCGCTCTCCACGTACCGGTGCTGACGGCCTATCCCGAAACGGCATTCGGTGGCGATTTCGAAACCGAGGCGGACTACCGCGACCCCTTCGTCAAGGATCTCATCCATGCTGGAGGCGGGTGGATCGTCTGGCCGCTCATTGCCTACGACTACCGTACCATCAACTACGACCTTCCGAGCCCGGCACCTTCCCCACCGACAGCCGAAAACTGGCTGGGAACGGATGATCAGGGACGTGACGTCGCGGCACGGGTGATCTACGCCTTCCGCCTCTCGGTACTCTTCGGTCTCGTCCTGACACTCGTTTCGTCCGCCATCGGAATCGCTGCCGGCGCCGTCCAGGGCTACTACGGGGGCTGGATCGACCTTCTGGCGCAACGCGCCCTCGAAGTGTGGGGCGGCATACCGGTGCTCTATATCCTCATCATTCTGGCAAGCGTCGTCGTTCCCGGATTCTGGACCCTGCTTGGACTCCTCGTCCTGTTCTCGTGGACGGCTCTCGTGGGCCTGGTCCGGGCGGAATTCCTGCGCACCAGGAACTTTGACTACGTCAAGGCAGCGCGGGCGCTGGGGGTGACCGACAGGGTCATCATGGTGCGCCACGTGCTGCCCAATGCCATGGTGTCGACCCTGACCTTCCTGCCCTTCATCCTCAATGGTTCGATCACCACGCTCACGGCTCTCGACTTTCTCGGATTCGGCCTGCCGCCGGGTTCGCCCTCCCTTGGAGAACTGCTCAATCAGGGGCGCAACAACCTTCAGGCGCCGTGGCTCGGATTGACGGGATTTGCTGTCGTCGCTCTGATGCTCTCACTCCTCACCTTCACCGGAGAAGCCGTGCGCGATGCCTTCGATCCCCGGAAGCTGCCGTCATGACGCTCCTCGATGTCCGCGGTCTCACGGTCCGGTTCAAGGTGGACAATCGCATCATCGAAGCCGTCAGGAACGTGAGTTTCTCCATCGCCCCCTCCGAGACGCTTGCCCTTGTCGGCGAGTCGGGGTCGGGCAAGTCGGTCACGGCTCTTTCCATTCTTCGTCTCGTCGCGTCCGGGCATTCGTCCGGGGAGGTCTGTTTCCGGGGCGACAATCTCGTCGGCATGCCGGAGCGGACTCTGCGCCAGGTGCGCGGCAACCGGATTTCCATGATCTTCCAGGAGCCGATGACGTCCCTCAATCCACTCCACTCCATTTCCCGGCAGATCGCAGAACCCCTGGTCGTTCACCGGGGCATGACGGCCCAGGCGGCGGCAAGGCGCGTGCGCGAACTCATGGACCTCGTCGGACTGGGCGATCTGGCGGGCCGGGCTCACGACTATCCCCACGCGCTTTCGGGAGGTCAGCGCCAGCGCGTGATGATCGCCATGGCGCTGGCCTGCGAACCGGATCTCCTGATCGCCGATGAACCGACAACCGCCCTCGATGTCACGGTGGAAGCCCGCATTCTCGAACTTCTGGGCGCACTGCAGCGACACCTGTCGATGGCCGTTCTCTTCATCACCCACAACCTCTCCATCGTCCACCGGTTTGCCGACAGGGTTGCGGTGATGGATGGAGGCCGGATCGTCGAATCGGGAACCGTCAGGGATGTCTTTGCCCGGCCCCGGCATGCCGTGACCAGGCATCTTCTCACCTCACAACCCCGTGGCAGGCCGCAGCCGGTTCCACAGGAAAGCGCAAGGCGTCTCGAAGCCCGGTCCCTGAAGGTCTGGTTCCCTGTCCGTGCAGGCGTGTTCAGGAGGACGACCGGCCATGTCAAGGCCGTCGACGGCATCGACCTCGCCGTTCGTGGCCGCGAGACCATCGGCATCGTCGGTGAATCGGGATCCGGAAAGTCAACGCTCGGCATGGCCATCCTGCGGCTCATCACCAGTGAAGGCGACATCACGTACGAGAACCGCAGCCTGCAGGGGCTGGGATTCCGCGATCTCAGGCCACTGCGCCGGGAACTTCAGATCATCTTCCAGGATCCCTTCGGCTCGCTGTCGCCACGCATGTCGGTGACCGGCATCATCGAGGAGGGACTGAAGGTCCATGGCATGGGGAAGAGTCCGTCAGACCGCCGCGAACTGGTTGCCGAAGCCCTCGACGAGGTCGGTCTCGAACCCGCCATGATGGATCGCTATCCCCACGAGTTCTCCGGAGGTCAGCGCCAGCGCATCGCCATCGCCCGCGCGATGATCCTCAAACCGCGGGTCGTCGTCCTCGACGAACCGACAAGCGCTCTCGACATGTCTGTACAATCCCAGATCATCACGTTGCTGCGCCGTCTTCAGGACGATCACGATCTCGCCTATCTTTTCATCAGTCACGACCTCAGGGTGGTGCGGGCGATGAGTCATCATGTCCTGGTCATGAAAGCGGGACGCGTGGTCGAATCGGGAAGCGCTCACGACATCTTCGAGACACCGAAATCCGCGTACACCCGGGCCCTGATGGCTGCGGTCAGCGACACCGGCGGGGCATGGGCAAGATCCGGACAGGATGAGCCGCCCTCATCATTGGAGGAAGCGCCATGGCACTTCTCTACATGAGCGGACACAGCGACGGTTCGGTGTGGGAGGCATGTCTTGCTCCCCACTCTCCCGGGCTCGATCTCCGCATCCACCCTGACAGCGGCCCACCCGAAGACATCGATGCCGCCCTGGTCTGGAACCATCCCCTTGACGACCTGGCGCGATTTCCCCGGCTCAGGCTCGTCATGTCCCTTGGCGCCGGCGTCGACCATATCATGGCGTCTCGCCACCTTGTTCCCGATGGCGTCGCCCTGACACGCATTGTCGACCCCGCCATGACCGCGCAGATGACCGGTTGGTGCGTCATGGTGATGCTCGACCACCTGCGCCGCATGGAAGACTACCGCCGTCTTCACCGGGAGCGCCGCTACGAGATGCTCGAGGTGCCGCTGCCGCGTGATGTCACGGTGGGCATCCTGGGACTCGGCGTGCTCGGCGGAGACTGTGCCCGTGTCATCACGGCAATGGGCTACCGGGTCAGGGGATGGAGCAGGTCACCGCGCCACATCGAGGGCGTGACCTGCCGTTCGGGAATGCAGGAACTCGAGGATTTTCTTGCGCCCTGTGACGTCGTGATATGCCTGCTGCCGCTCACCGGAGAAACCGAAGGCATCCTGAATGCCTGCACCATGTCCTGGATGAAGCGGGGCGCCTTTCTCGTCAATGCCGCACGGGGCGGCCATGTCGTGGAGGAAGAACTCGTTCGGGCGATCGACGATGGCCGTCTCGTCGGCGCCGCGCTCGATGTCCAGCGCCAGGAACCCATGCCTGACGACCATCCCTTCTGGTATCACCCGAAGATCATGACCTTTCCGCACGTCGCCGCCCTGACCGTGCCGGAGACCAGCGCTCCCCAGATTGCCGAGAACTGTCGGCGGCTGCGCACCGGCGAGCCCTTCATCAATGTCGTGGACCTCGAACGCGGCTACTGAGCGAAAGAAGGATCCGCAGTCGGGACATCCGAAAGATCGAGTCCGGCTTCGATGTAGTAGGCGGCCGCGCCGGGGTGCAGAGGCACGACGGCGCCGAGCAGGGCATTGGAGAGCTTCATCTGCCGCGCCGCGGGATGCCCTGAGGCAAGCTTCTCGCTGTTGCCGGAGTGCCACAGCGCCCGCGTGATCCGATAGACCAGATCCCCCGGCGCACCCTGTGTCACGATCCACTGCACTCCGATCGCCAGGGTGGTGACATGGGAGAGGCCGGGATAGGACCCTTCCGGAACCACCGACAGGGAAAAGAAGGGGTGGTCGACGAGCAGCCCGAGCGCATGTTCCGCAGGTATCGGCAAGAGTTCGGCGATCCCTTCCGCGACAAGGTCGAACACGGAATTGGCGGGGTATCCGGCCATGACGAAGAGGCCGTCGAGCGCTCCCGCCCGCATCATGGAGACAGCCGGACCGTGCTTGATGTAGCGGACGTCGAGATCGGCGTCGCCGAGTCCATAGGAATCGAGGATGATCCGTGCGGCGACCAACGTTCCCGACCCTTCGACATCCAGAGATATCCGCTTGCCGGCCAGATCCGGAACCGCCGTGATGCCGGCATCACGCCTGACGACGATGTGGATGACCTCGGGATAGAGGCTGCCGATCAACCGCAGTTGCCGCTGCGGGGTGCTGCCGGCAAAGATGCCGGTCCCCGTATAGGCCCAATAGACGACATCCGACTGGGAAAAGCCCGATTCCACGTCGCCCGAGGCGACCGATCCGATGTTCTCGACAGCACCTTGCGACGACAGGGCCGTCGCCAGCAGTCCGGGCACGCAGCTGCCGCCATTCTCTTCGCAGTCCGGCACGCCCGGCGGACCGGAAATGATCGTGGCCACCAATGCGCCCACCGGATAGAAGGTCCCGGCCGTGCCGCCGGTGGCGATGCGGAAGAACGTCAGTTCGGTATCGGCCAGAAGTGCTGACGGCACCAGCGCCGCCACGACGCCACCGGCCCCCGCAGCCAGTGCCAATCGGCGCGGCATTCCCGATACCGGCTTGACCATCACCTGTTTCCCTCTTGCCGACAGACGCCCTGCCCACTCCTCGTCACTCTATGATAACAGACCTTCAACGTCATGCCCTCCCCCGCCGAGTATCCCGCACGATGCTCGGCGTCGAATCCATGTTCTCCGCAACGCGACAATGGTTGTTGTCGTCAACAGCAGGCGAGTTCCGGGGCAACGCACCGTTGGTGCTATCATCCTCGTCATCGTCACCCGCTGACCGAACGCTTGCTGGTGCTGGATTCCGGGCCGATGGCATCGGGTTCGATCATGCGGCAGGGACACATGGGCAGGCGGGAACCGGAAGCACGGCATGACGACGGCAGGCGGCAGGCAGCGTTCCCCGCGGCGCCGAGGAAGATCTTCCCCCGGCACGGCACCGACGACATTGACGAGGCGGCGCCTGCCTGCCTTTGAACCTCTTGGCGAGGACATGCTCGAGGCCATCGAGAAGCAGGCGGACTGGATCCTCGACACCGTCGGCATTGACTTTCGCGGGGATGACGTTGCCCTGGCGCTCTTCCGCTCGGCCGGAGCGCGTGTCGAGAACCAGCGTGTCCGGATGGAGCCGGGCCAGGCGCGCGCCTTGTGCGCGTCGGCACCGGAGACCTTCGTGCTTCACGCTCGCAATCGCGAACGAAGCGTCACGCTGGGCGGCGATCACGTGGTGCTGATGCCGGGCTACGGTTCACCCTTCGTGACCGATCTTGACCGCGGGCGGCGCTATGCCTCGCTCGAGGACTTCAGGAACTTCGTCCGTCTCACGTTCATGACCCCGTGGCTCGGTCAACGAAGCGTCACGCTGGGCGGCGATCACGTGGTGCTGATGCCGGGCTACGGTTCACCCTTCGTGACCGATCTTGACCGCGGGCGGCGCTATGCCTCGCTCGAGGACTTCAGGAACTTCGTCCGTCTCACGTTCATGACCCCGTGGCTCGGTCATTCGGGCGGCACTGTGTGCGAACCTGTCGACATCCCTGTCAACAAGCGCCATCTCGACATGGTGCTGGCTCACCTCACGCTCTCCGACAAGCCCTTCATGGGAGCGGTGACGACGCCGCAGCGTGCGCGTGATTCGATCGACATGGCCCGGATCGCGTTCTCCCCGCAGGTGCTTGAGGACAACGCGGTCATCCAGGCCAACATCAATGTCAATTCACCGCTGGTCTACGACGCCACCATGTCGGGAGCCCTCAGGGTCTATGCGGAGGCCAACCAGTGTGTCGCGGTCTCTCCGTCGGTCATCGGCGGCGCCATGGGTCCGCTCACCCCGGCGGCGATCTGCGCCCAGACGCTGGCGGAAGGCATGGCGGGCATCGCCCTCGCCCAGCTTGTCCGCCCCGGCTGCCCCTGCGTTCTCGGCAGTTTCCACGCCACCATGAACCTCAAGTCAGGAGCGCTGACCTTCGGCACGCCCGAGGCCAACCTCGTGACGCTCGCCCTGGCACAACTCGGCCGCAGGCTTCGCGTTCCCGTGCGTTCCGGCGGTGGCCAGATCACGGCTTCCAACACGCCTGACGGACAGGCGATGCAGGACGCCGCCAGCGCCATGTGGGCCACGATGATCTCCGGTGCCCACCAGATCTGGCATGCCGCTGGATGGCTCGAGGCCGGACTCACCATGTCCTACGAGAAGTTCGTCATGGATGTCGACCACTGCGGCATGATGCTCCGCATGCTCAAGGGATTCCGCACCGAAGCCGAGGATCTCGCAGCCGACGCCTATGTCGAGGCGGCCCCCGGCCAGAACCACCTCGCGACGGCCCACACACTGCGCCGTTATAAGACTGCGAACTTCATGCCCGCGATACCGGAACCCGGCCCCTGGGAAGCCTGGACCGGTGACGGATCGCCGCGGATGGAGGAACGGGCCAACACCGTGTGGAAGACCATGATCGAGTCCTTCGAGGCGCCATCGATCGATGACGCGGTCGCAGAGGCCCTCGACGATTTCGTGGCTCGGCGCAAGGCATCAATGGAGGATGCCTGGTACTGAGTTAATCGGCTCTTCGGGAGCGCTGGGGCTCCCTTGTCACAGGACGAGGAAACCGGCGATGCCAGCGAGCAGCACGACCGCCCAGGGGGGCGCGTTCCAGGCCGCGAGCACCACGAAGGAGGCTGCGGCGATGGCGGTCGCGAGGGGCGAGATGAGGCCGGCAGGGAGGACGGGGTCATGGAACACTGCGGCAAGCAGTCCCACGACCGCGGCGTTGGCGCCGGCAAGGGCGCGCCGGGACGTGGGCGCGAGGCGCAAGTGTCCCTGGAAGTGCAGGCCGCCGACAATGAGAAGGGCCGAAGGGAAGAAGATCGCCAACAACGCCAGCAAGGCCGCCCATGCAGACGGTGGCGTCTCCATCACGGCGCCCAGGTAGGCAGCGAATGTGAACAACGGCCCGGGAACCGCCTGCGCCGCGCCGTATCCGGCAAGAAAGACCTCGCGGTCGACCATGCCGGTGTCCACGACCTCGGCCTCGAGAAGGGGCAAGACAACATGGCCGCCACCGAAGACCATCGAACCCGCGCGATAGAATGCATCGAGGAGAGGCCATGGACCTTCCACGTGTTGATGGCTGCATAGAACGGCGGGATTTCGGCGATTTGCCGCGCTTTGTCAGGGTCGTGTTTCTTCCCTGTTGTCAGGTCCTATTGTCACGTCCTGTTGTCGTGGTTTGAGTGTTCGGCTGGTTGTCTCCCCGAGCGCCGCCGTCTTTTCCTATTGTCGTTTTGGTCCGGTTCGGGTTCCGTCGACCTCTGCTTCGGTCTTGGTGACGGTTGCCGGGAGGGTTCCGGTTCCGAGGCACTCGCGGGATTGTTTGTCTTCCCTGTGGGCGGGTCGCGTTGTCCGGTCCCGGGGCGGCGTCTTTGCCGCCGCCCCGGGTGGATGCTAGATCGGCATCAAGAGAAAGAGCGATGCGATGCCGGGCGGAGTTGTGACGCCCCCCGGCGCAGCACCCGGACGAGCCGGTCACGGGGGACCGAACTCCCGTGTATTGTCGAGCCATTTTGCGTCCGGGTCCACCCCCGCTCTCGAGACGGACGGTGTGCACGACAGGACGACTGTTCAACTGCAGGCGGTGTCAGCGGCAGGTTGTTCTCTGCCGGTCGTGTGACCGGGGACATGTGTATTGCTCCAAGGAGTGCAGGGAGCGGTCCCGGATCGAGCGGCGCCGCGCGTCGCGTCGTCGCTACCAGAGCACGCTGAAGGGCCGTGAGACGGGCCGTCACCGCCAGCGGCGTTACCGGCTCCGCAAGGCGGAGGAGGCGCGTGCGTTGAAGGCCAGGGCGGCGATGGTTGCCGAGATCATGGGCACGCAGACGTCTGCTGTGGTGCTGCTTGGCGACGTTCCGGCGGTGTCTGGAGACGCCGGTTCTGAAGAAATCGTTACGGACCACCCTTCCCGACTGCTGCCGACCTCCCTACCTGCGGTTGTGAAGGCGCAAGAGCGGCGCGAATCGCCGCTTCGGTGCGCCAGATGCGGACGGGTCGTGACGCATGTGGTGCTGAGGGACCCGTGATGCGGCGTTGAGGAACCAAAGGGAGGGAGTTCATGGCGATCGACGAGGACACGCGGGCGACGATCGTGCGGCTGTCGCGGGCCGAGGGCTGGGCTGTGGGGACGATTGCCCGGCATCTCGGCGTGCACCACGGCACGGTGACGCGGGCGCTCAAGGCGTCGGGGCAGGAGCGGCGGCCGCGGGCCAAGCTCATCGACCCCTTCGTTGCCTTCCTCGGGGAGCGTCTTGAGGCGTCGCCGGACCTTCCGGCCAGCACGCTCTGGCGACAGGTCGTGGCTCTGGGCTACCGCGGCGGCGAGGATCACTTCCGTCACGACCTGCGCCGCCTTGGGCTGAGGCCGGTGAAGAGGCCCGAGCCGTCGCTGCGGCTGAGCTTCCTTCCGGGCGAGCAGGCGCAGGTTGACTGGGCCGAGTTCGGGAAGGTCCGCATCGGCCGGGCGGAGCGCAGGCTCATGGGGCTTCTCGTCACCCTCAGCTACTCGCGCCAGACTGTCCTGAGCCTGTTCCACGACGCGCGGATGGCCAGCTTCCTGCAAGGCCATGTCGAGGCTTTCGCGGCATTCGGGGGTGTGCCGCGGAGGCTTCTGTACGACAACCTGAAGAG
This sequence comes from Alphaproteobacteria bacterium, assembly GCA_964291265.2. Classification (GTDB taxonomy): domain Bacteria; phylum Pseudomonadota; class Alphaproteobacteria; order SP197; family SP197; genus SP197. Next base: position 2,811,705 of record OZ219747.1, on the reverse strand, counting down.
TGCCGTGGTGACGCGCCGCGGCAAGGCGGTCACCTATCATCCGATGCTGCTCGGCCTCGCGGCCCACTATGCCTTCGAACCGAGCGCCGCCTGGCCCAGGAGCCCGCAGGAGAAGGGCCGCGTGGAACGCCGTGTGCGCTTCGCGCGCACCGGGTTCTTCGCCGGGCGCGACATCACGGTCCCGCTCGGCGAGCTCAACGCCGCAGTTCGGGAGTGGTGCTTCGGCGCCGCCGCGGAGCGGCCCTGGCCGGACGACGACAGTCTCCTGGTGCGGGACGCCTTCGCCCGGGAGAGGGAGCACCTGATCGTCCTTCCCGCCGATCCCTTCCCGCATCACGAGGTCCGCCCGGTGCGCATCGACAAGACCTGCCACGCCCGCTTCGACACCAACGACTACAGCGTTCCGGGTAGCTTCTCCAAGGCCCTGCTGACGCTGGTCGCCGACCGCGACGAGGTTCGCATCCTCGACGGCGCCGACGAGGTCGCGCGCCACCGACGCTCCTACAACAGGAAGCAGGCCGTCACCGATCCGGAGCATGCCAGGGCGATCGCCGCGGGCAAGCGGCGGGCCCGCTCCATGAGCGTCCGCGACCGGGTCCTGCGCACCGTGCCGCGGGCCGAGGAGATGCTGGCGCGCGCCGGGACCAACGGGCGCAACGTGGCCTCCTGCGCCCGGATGCTGGAGACGCTTCTCAACGCGCACGGCGCCGACGCTCTCGACCGGGCTGTCGCCACGGCGCTGGAGCGCGGCTCGTGCCACCCCGAAACCGTGCGCGTCATCATCGAGGAGCGCCGCCGGGAGCAGGGCCTGCCGCCCCTCAGCATCGCCGACGACGGCCGCGGCGGCCGTGGCACGACGCCGCGGGGGACCGCTCTCGACGCCTACGACAGGCCCGAAGCCAGCGCCAGGAACAAGACATGAGCGAGCTCAGGGAGCGTGCCCGGGCGCTCGGCCTCCACGGGCTCGTCGAACGCTGGGACGAGGTCGCCGGGACCGCATGGATCGAGGAGGTGGTCAGCGGCGAGGAACAGGCCCGCAGGGCCCGCAGCCACGAGCGCCGCCGCGCCGCGGCGCGGCTGCCCGCCTTCAAGCCCCTGGCGGACTTCGACTGGACATGGCCGCGCGACATCAGCCGGGCTCATGTCGAAGCGCTCCTCGGCCTCGGCTTCGTCGACCGTGCGGACAACGCCGTGCTCGTCGGCGGGCAGGGCACCGGAAAGACCATGATCGCCGCCAACGTGGCGCACCAGGCCCTGCTGCACGGCCACACCGTCCGCTTCGAGAAGGCGCCGGAACTGCTCGAGGCACTCGCCGAGACCGTCTCGCGCAGCGAGCTGCGCCGCCGCCTCGCGATCCTCGCCAGGCCCCGCCTGCTCATCCTCGACGAAATCGGCTACGTGACCCTCGAAAGCCACCATGCCGACATCCTCTACGCCATCGTCTCGCGGCGCTATCAGCGCCGCTCGACCATGGTCACGACAAGCCTCGCCTTCGCCCAGTGGGACCGCGTCTTCCCCAGCGCCTCCGGCATCGCCGGCACCGTCGACCGGCTCATGCACGACGCAACCCTCATCTCCATCGACAGCGACTCCTGGCGGCTCAGGCGTGAAACCCGATAAACCCCGCCGCGTCGACTTCGACGCCGTCAAGCGCATGCCGTTCGAACGCATCGCCGCCGACTGGGGATACGTCCGCGACGAACAGGCCTCGACACGCGCCAACCCCGTCCTGTGCGCACCCGGCCTGCCGAAGCTCGTCACGAAGTGCCTCAACAACGGACACTGGGTCTACTTCAACACCCAGAACGATGAAGACAACGGAACCGTCATCGACTTCATGCTCAACCGCGGACTGGCCTTCGCCGACATCTGCACCCGCTTCACAGCACCCGACACCGCGCCACGCGACTTCCGCAGCCTCTGGGCCGCGGCAACGCCCGATGCGGCCCCGGACTGGCTCACCGGGCGCGGCATCCTCCCGGAGACCCTCGACACCTGCCGCCCCCTGGTCCGCCGCGACCACAACGGACGCGTCCTCTTCGCCCATCGCAACAGGAAGCGAAAGCTCACCGGCTTCGAGATCGGTCCCCCCGACGGACCGAAACGCTTCGCCACCGGTGGAACCCGAAGCCTGTTCGCCGTCCGCGCCGGAACCGCCGCGGACCTCGAGGCCCTCGTCATCACCGAAAGCGCCGTCGACGCCCTCAGCCTGGCCCAGATCGACCAATGTCCCCCCAGCCACGCCTTCCTCTCCACCGCCGGGGCACCCTCGCGAAGACAGCACGAACAGATCAGCCTCGCCGCAAGCAGCCTGCCCAACGTCAGGACCATCGTCCTCGCCCAGGACCACGACGAGGCCGGAGAGCGACAGGCCGAAACCCTGCGCAAAAAGATGAAGCTCCCCTCCCACGTCTCGTTCCACAGACGCAGACCGCCGGAAAACGCCGACTGGAACGACGTCGTCAACGCCAGGACCAAAGAACCACAAGCGAGATCATGACCACGTCCGTCACAAGGAGACCACTCATGCCCCTCACGCCCGCCGAAAAGCAGCGGCGATACCGGGAACGGCGCAAGGCCGGCATCCCTCCCGTCCACACCCCAAAGCACCGTGACCGGCGCTCGCGACCGCAACGCTGGAACGACGCCGTGGCCGAACTGCGCGCCCTGCAGGACGAATGGCGTGACCACCTCGACAGCATCCCCGAAAGCCTCCGTGACACGCCTTACGGAGAACGCCTGCAGAGCGTCGCCGATGCCGACATCGAGGCCCTCGAGGACATCGAACCGCCACGCGGCTACGGAAGGGATACGTGATCCCGCAAGACCCTTGAACGCGGTCACGCGTTACCATCCAGGAATGAGAACGTCTCACCCCGACGCGCCGCTCAGCCTCCCCGGGAAACTCCCGGGCCGTCCAAACGACACCGCATCACGAGACTGCCGCAGCCGCTGGCCGGACTGGCTTACAGGTCGCAGCATCCGCCCGAAAACACTCGACGCCTGCCGCACCCTGCAGGACGAATGGCGTGACCGCCTCGACAGCATCCCCGAAACCCTCCGTGACACGCCTTACGGAGAACGCCTGCAGAGCGTCGCCGATGCCGACATCGAGGCTCTCGAGGACATCGAACCGCCACGCGGCTACGGAAGGGACACGTAATCTCGCAAGACCCTTGAACGCGGTCACGCGTTACCATCCAGGAATGAGAACGTCTCACCCCGACGCGCCTCTCAGCCTCCCCGGGAAACCCCCGGGCCGTCCAAACGACACCACATCACGAGACTGCCGCAGCCGCTGAGCCGCAGCAACGCCCGATCCGCCGCCGGACTGGCTCACAGGTCGCAGCATCCGCCCGAAAACACTCGACGCCTGCCGCACCCTGCGCCGCCGCAACCGCAACGCACGCAGCCTCTTCGCCCAGCGCAACAGAAACCGTCAGCTCTCCAGCCTCGAGATCGTCCCGCCCGACGAACCACGACGAGGCCGGAGAACGCCAGAACGAAACCACGCGCAAAAGCCTGAAGCTCCCCTCCCACATCACGTTCCACAAACGCCGAACGCCAGAAAACGCCGACCGGAACGACATCGTCAACGTCAATGCAAGACCAATGGGATCCAACAATAGGCAGAAAACAAAGACCGGGCGGACCTTCGTCCAATGCCGCACGTTCTCCTGTCGTGGTCACCCACTCACACGATCAGCGCCCAAAAGAGCGGTTCTCCGCCAATATCCCGCCGTTCTAAATCGCCGCCGACACCACGACAAGACCGGACACCACCGGAAGAATGGCCAGGAGAAGGAAGAAGACGAGCAGGGCCAGAATGGCAGCCGGGCGGCCGACGGGAATCGCCATCAGTTCTTCCCCGTGCGGCGGCGCCTCATCGCGCAACCAGACAAGACCGGCAAGCCCTCCTCCGAGGATGACCATCAATTGCCCGCTGGCGAAGGGAATCAACATGGCGCCAATCATGCCGGCGACTGCGATCGTGGCCCTCTTGCGGTCGGCCGCCAGACTGCGCGCCATGCCGACGAGAGCGTGGGCGACGACAGCGACCGCCGCGGCCTTCAACCCGTTTGTCCAGCCGGAACCCAGGGCCGCCTCGAGCTCGCCGGCCCCGAAGGCGAAGGCGGTGAGAAGAAACGCCGAAGGGAGCGTGAATCCAAGCCATGCCGCCAACAGTCCGCCGTAACCGGCGCGCATGAGCCCGATCGCCATGCCGACCTGACTCGAGGCGGGACCGGGAAGGATCTGACCCAGGGCGACGACATCGCCATATGCCCTGTCGCTCATCCATTGAAGCCGCACGACAAAGGCCTCGCGAAAGTAGCCGAGGTGGGCCACGGGCCCTCCGAACGAGGTGAGACCCAGGACGAGAAAGACGCGGAAGACCTCAAATGGAGAACCGCGCTTGCCTCCTGACGTCATGCCGCCTCACAGGCCCGGGCGGCGCGCTTGCCGGAAAGAACGGCTCCCTCGATTGTCGCCGGAAGCCCGGTATCCGTCCAGTCACCGGCCAGGTGCATGTTGGCCAGCGGGGTGCGGGTTGCGGGACGCATGGCGATGGTGTCTGGGTCCTGCGAAATCGTCGCCCGGCGCTCCCTGATGACCCGCCAGGGCGGCAGTGAATTCGGATCGGAATCGAGGACCGCAGCCACATCACGCCATGCCGCCATCGCGATATCGCGCAGTGTCCGGTGAATCATGTCGTTTGCCGCGCTGACCGTGACGGAAACAACCTGGTCCCGTACAAAGATCCATTGGGCCATGCCACCGATCAGTCCGACAAAGGGCTGTCCTCCGGGAAGCACGGACGGCCCGGGCAGGCGAAAGTGGACATTGACGATCACCTGATGCCTGCGCGGGACCTCGAGGCCCGCCACAAGACCACCGGCGACCGACGCCGGCAAGGCAAGGATCACGTTGTCCCCTTCAAGAAGGGTGATGTTGGTGGAGGCAAAGTCCAGCCTTTCCACCCTGCCGGCTGACGTCTGCAAGGCGCTGAGCCGGCTGGACATCCTGATGTCGACTCCCTTCGACGCGAGGTATCCCAGAGCCGGATCGATGAAGGTGGCCGAGAGCGAGTGTCGGGCAACGAGAGGACGACACCAGGACTCTCCCTTCATGAGCGTTCTTCTCAGCGCCTGGCGCAACAGACCCGCCGAAGCTTCCGCAAGCGGCGTGTTGAGAACGGCCACGGTCAGAGGTTCCCAGAAACACGTCTGGAGTCTTCCCGATCGCCTCACGCACTCTCCCACCGTCCGGCCTTCACCGGCGGTGATGACAGAAAGCACCGACAAGTACTGTGCCGGCGTGGTGAGCGGAACACGGCGTCCTGAATCGAGGATCCACCATGGTATCCGTCCCCTTCCAGGACGCACGGTCCACTGCCGCGCGTCGCGCACGTCGACAAAGGGATACGCTGCCGGTACAGGTCCCGTGACCTGGTCTGCCGCACCGATGGCATCGAGGTACAGGAGCGTGTGACGGTTGCCGGTCATCAACAGATGATTGCCGTTGTCAATCCGGCACTTGAGCCGGGAATCAAGAAGCGAGCGACATCGTCCCCCGGCCTGCGCCGCTGCCTCGTGAAGCACCACCCGCTGCCCGCTGCCCGCCAGGCAGACGGCGGCCGACAGACCCGCGAGACCGGCGCCGACAATGTGGACAACAGGCACAGGGCCTGGCCTTCAGAAGAGCCCGTATCTGAGCGCAAGCCATACCAGACGCACCTTGGGTGGCTTCACCGGAACGTCGAGTCGAGTCCAGCCCCGCTGCTCCAGAAGATCGAGGGTCTCGCTGTATACCTTCATCATGGCCACGATCGGCCTGATGCGCCGTCGACCGATCTCGCTCAGGAGCCGGTCCGCCTCCACGTAGTGGCGCCGGGCCATCGACGCCAATTCGGCGCAGACGTCAGCAAAGGCCGGGTGTTTCAGGACCTCGCCGGGAGAGACAACCCCGATTCCGTGCTTCGTCAGGATGTCCCTGGGCACGTACAGTCTGCCTTCCTTGGCGTCGTCCTCGAGGTCACGCAGGATATTCGTGATCTGGAACGCGTTTCCCATGGTCCGGGCCATGACCGGTCCCGGGTGTCCAGTGATGCCGAAGACATGGATGATCAGCACGCCGACCGCGCCCGCGACACGACGGCAGTAGGCGAAGAGATCGTCCGTTGCGGGCATTTCCACTCCCGGAGAAACATCTGTTTCCACGCCGTCGATGATGGCCAGGAACTCTTCCCTGGGGAGTTCAAAGCGCCTGACCGCCTGATCAAGCGCATGAGCGGTCGGCGTGGTGGGAGAACCGCCATAGAGTCGGCCGATCTCCTCGCGCCATGCATCGAGAGCAGCCTTCCTGGATGCCACGTCGCCCGGAGTGTCCGCGATGTCATCGACTTCCCGACAGAAGGCATAGATTGCGTGCATGGCCCGCCGGCGCTCCGGCGCGATCACCTTCATGCTCCACAGGAATGACGTGCCGGATCGCGCGATGATGCCGTTGACATGTTCCCAGGGATCGTCGGTCACGACAGTCTCGATGTTCAGGACACGCGACTCATGAACTGCCCCTCGCCTGCCGGTGTTCGTCCACACCCAGCGCGGCGAGGACCGTGGAGACAATCCCCGACGCATCGAGCCCCGCCTGGCGCACCTGTCTCTCCGGCGTATCCTGGTCGAGGAAGGTATCGGGCATGATCACCGGTCTGAAAATCAGACCGGCATCAAAATGGCCGGCACCGGCAAGGACGTGCATGACCTGGGTGGAAAAGCCGCCGATCGAACCCTCCTCCACCGTCACGAGAACCTCGTGGCTGGATGCCAGACGCATGATCAGATCGCCATCGACAGGCTTGGCGAAACGGGCATCGGCGACGGTCGTCGAAAGCCCCCTGGCGTCCAGCACCAGTGCCGCTTCCAGCGCGTCCTGCAACCGGGCGCCATAGGAGAGCAGCGCGACACGGGAGCCTTCGCGCATGATCCGGCCGCGCCCGACTTCGAGAGGTTCACCCTGTTCCGGCAAGGCCGCTCCGGTCCCGGAGCCGCGTGGATAGCGAAAGGCGCTCGGACGATCATCGATGGCCACGGCCGTTGCCACCATGTGCACGAGCTCCGCCTCATCGGCGGGCGCCATGACAACCATGCCTGGCAGACAGCCCATGTAGGCAATGTCGAAGGCGCCGCAGTGGGTCTGACCGTCCGCGCCCACGAATCCGGCACGGTCCATGGCAAAGCGTACCGGCAGGCCCTGGATGGCGACGTCGTGGACAATCTGATCGAAGGCCCGCTGCAGAAAGGTCGAGTAGATGGCTGCAAAGGGCTTCATCCCTTCGGCCGCCAGCCCCGCTGCAAAGGTGACCGCGTGCTGTTCGGCCAGCCCCACATCGAACATGCGCTTTGGAAACACGTCGCCGAATCGGTCAACGCCGGTCCCTGACGGCATTGCCGCCGTGATGGCCACGATCGATTCGTCGCGCCTCGCCTCGTCTATCAGACTGTCAGCGAACACCCTTGTCCAGCTCGGCTTGTTGCTGGTGCTCTTGACGATCTCGCCTGTCGCCACATCGAACTTGCCGACCCCGTGATACCTGTCGCTCGACCCTTCCGCCGGAGCGTAGCCCTTTCCCTTCCGGGTGACGGCGTGGATGAGAACCGGTCCCTCGCTCGTGTCGTCGCGAACATTGCGCAGCACGGGGATCAGGTGGTCCAGGTTGTGACCGTCTATGGGCCCGACATAGAAGAAACCGAGCTCCTCAAACAGCGTGCCTCCGGTCAGCATGCCTCGCACATAGCTTTCCGCCCTGTGCGCGGTCTTCCTGACGGTATCGGGAAACCGCTCCGAAACCTGCAGGCCGATTTCGCGCAGGGATCGGTAGGACTTCGACGAGATGAGCCGCGACAGGTAGGCCGACAGCGCGCCGACGGGCGGGGCGATCGACATGTCGTTGTCATTGAGGATGACGATCAGCTTGCTGGCGCTCGCACCGGCATTGTTGAGGCCCTCGAAAGCCATGCCCCCGGTCATGGCGCCGTCGCCGATGACGGCGACCACCCTGTTCGACTTCTCCTGGAGGTCGCGTGCCACGGAGAACCCGAGAGCCGCCGATATCGACGTCGACGCGTGCGCTGCACCGAACGGATCGTACTCGCTCTCCGATCGCTTGGTGAATCCCGACAGGCCGCCTCCCTTGCGCAGGGTGCGGATTCGGTCCCGTCGCCCGGTCAGTATCTTGTGGGGGTAGACCTGATGGCCGACATCCCAGATGATTCGGTCGTCAGGCGTGTCGAAGAGATAGTGGAGCGCCACGGTCAACTCGACCACCCCGAGACCGGCTCCAAGATGGCCTCCGGTGATCGACACCGCATCAATGGTTTCGGCCCGCAATTCGTCGGCGACCTGCCCGAGCGCATCAACCGGCAGTTTTCTGAGATCGCCTGGAACCCAGATCGTGTCGAGAAGAGGAGTTTCCGTCACTGTCCGATCACCCGGAAATGCCGGGGATACTAAAGGATCAAGTCACTGCACGCCACGTGCGGCGCCCGTCACGTCACCTGTGTGCCGGAGAACGGAGGAGCATGGTGGCCGGTTCTCGGCAGCCGGGATCCGGTCGCAGGTCCGATCAGGCGAACCGGACCTGTCAGCCCAGTTGTTCAAGCATGGTCTCTGCACTGGTCGCGGAAAAGCCGTCTTCGTCGACATTGACCTGCTTGACGACGCCATCCTCGACGAGGAGCGAGAACCGCTTGCCGCGCACGCCGAAGGCGACTCCGGAGAGATCGAGCTCCAGCCCCAGCGCCCTCGAGTAGTCGGCATTGCCGTCGGCCAGCATGACCACACTGTCGCCGACCTTCTGGAGTTCACCCCAGGCCCCCATGACGAAGGCGTCGTTGACCGCCATGCAGGCAATGGTGTCCACGCCCCTGGCCCTGATCGCGTCGGCATGGGTGACAAACCCGGGCAGGTGCTCGTTCGAACAGGTGGGGGTAAAGGCGCCGGGAACGGAGAAGAGGACGACTTTCTTCCCGGCGAAGATCTCGTCGGTCGAGATCGGTGCCGGACCGTCCGCCGTCATGGTGTGAAGTGTTCCCGATGGCATGTTGTCGCCGACGCTGATCATCATGGTCTCGTTCCTCTCGTCCGGGTTGGGTGACCTGTGTCATGGTATATGGACCGACCGACATCCTTCCTCAACCCCCTCAGGCTCCGGAGATGCAAAGGTCAGCCGCAACGGCTATGCTGACCCCCGGCCATGGACATGGATTCATGAACGAACCAATCGACGATGACAGTCAGCTCGAAGGACGTTGTCTGATCGCCATGCCGACGATCGGTGATCCGCGATTTGAACGGACCGTGATCTACATGTGCTCCCACAGCGACAAGGGGGCGATGGGCCTTGTCGTCAACAAGTCACTGGAGCGCATCACCGTCGGCGATGTCGTCGAACGCCTCGGTCTCGATCCAGGCGACAGCGGCGATGCAATCCGCGTGCACTTCGGCGGTCCCGTGGAGACAGGGCGGGGGTTTGTGCTGCATTCCGACGACTACATGCGTGACGGAACGTTGCAGATTTCCGGCGGCATCGCCCTCACAGCCACTGTCGATGTCCTCAAGGCCATGATCCGGGGGGACGGACCCCGCAACAGTCTGTTGGCCCTCGGCTATGCCGGGTGGGCGCCTGGCCAGCTCGATGCCGAGATCCAGAACAACGGCTGGCTCGTCTGCGACGCCGATCCCGGGCTCCTCTTCCACAGTGACCTCGCCAGCAAGTGGACGGGGGCGCTGACGAAACTCGGCATCGACCCGGCCATGCTGGCCACCGACGTGGGCGCCACCGGCAAGCCGAACTGACCTGACGCCGGCGGTACCATCCGCACCGTCGGACGACCGGATCTCGAAGACTGCGGCAGGGGCCGATTCCACCTGATCGTGGCCGATACAGGACCATCCTTGCCGATTTCTGCCATGCATGCACCCATTGCTGCCGTCCTCGCCAAGGCCTTCCCACGCTGGAATTCGCTTGATTTCACTTGACGTCAGGCGTTCGTATGTTGCACGCGCGCGGACATTTTCCGCTGGCCATCCCGCTTGGGATGTGCGACGGTCCGGTCATGTCGATTCGCAAGCTCATGGAAGCTGTCCCGATCCATCAGGAAGCACCTGAGGGTTTTTCCCTGTCTGAGGTCGATGTTCGCCTGGCGAGGCCGGAGGAGCGTCCGCTGTGGGACGCGCTGATGAACAAGCACCACTATCTCGGCTTCCGTCGCCTGGCGGGTCGCGGTCTGCGCTACCTTGCGACCTTCAGGGGCCATTGGCTGGGGCTGGCGGCGTGGCAGAACGGCGCCTTCAAGTGCGCTCCCCGCGACCAGTGGACCGGCTGGAAGCCGGAGCAGCAGTTCCAGCGGCTCTCGATGGTAGCCAACAACACGCGGTTCTTGATCCTCTCCAAGCCCGGGGTGTTTGCGAACCTTGCTTCCTGTTTCCTTGCGTGCATGACGCGCCGGCTCTGTGACGATTGGCTGCAGGTGCACGGCCACGGGGTGCTGCTGGCGGAGACGTTCTGCGATCCGGAGATCTTTGCCGGCACGATGTTGAAGGCTGCGGGCTGGACGTGTCTGGGTGAGACCAAGGGGTTTGCCCGCTCCAACGGGCGTTACACCGATCCTCACGGCAAGCCCAAGGATATCTACGTTACGGCACTGAGGCGCGATGCCCGGGCGCTGCTGTCGAGCCCGCTGCCGCTTCCCCCCGACGTGGCGCCGCCCTCATGCCCCGAACTGGCGCCCCGGGACCCCAAGGTGCTGCGCTCGCTCTACGCCGAGCTCGCGGCCATTCCCGACTTCCGCCGGGCGCAGGGAAGGAAGCATACCGCGGCATCGGTGCTCACCGTGCACGTGCTCGCCGAGTTCGCCAACATGAAGGGCTGTGTCGCCGCCGCGCAGTTCGCGCGGTCCCTGTCCCAGGAGGAGTTGGAGGCCATCGGCGCGTGGCTTAACCCGAAGACGGGGCTTCGCGAGCCCGTCTCCAAGTCCACCATCCACCGGGTTATCCAGTCGATCGACCCCGAGGCTCTGGAGGATGTGCTCACCCGCTGGTCCCGGCCTCGGCTTCACCTCGCCCGTGCACTCGCCGCCGACGGCAAGCGCATCCGCGGCGCCAACCGCAACGGCGATGGCCGTCTGAGAGACCGTGGCCCTTGTCGACCATGAGACCGGCGCGCCCTTTTCCCTCCTGAACTTCAACGACGAAGGCGGCGAACTGGCGGCCATGCACGATCTCCTGGAGCGCAGCGACATCGGCGGCAAGGTGATCACCCTCGACGCGCTGCACACGACACGCCATACCGCGAAGCTGATCACACAACGCGCGGATTACGTCTTCGTCGTCAAGGGCAACGCCCCGGAGACCTTCGCCATCCTCGACAGCATCAATTGGCAAAAAGACGCTACCGGCCACTTCACGGAGCCGTTCGACAAGGCGCACGGTCGACTGGAGCAGCGTTCGATCAGCGTCCTCGTCCCGTTGGACGGTCTGATCAACTATCCGGGCGTCCGTCAGGTCGCCCGCATCACCCGCTATCGGGAGCCGTGGAAGAAAGGCTCCGGCGATGCCGGGAAGGAAGGCTCCGGCGATGCCGGGAAGGAAGGCCCCGGCGATGCCGGGAAGGAAGGCTCCGGCGATGCCGGGAAGAAAGGCCCCGGCGATGCCGGGAAGAAAGGCTCCGGCGATGCCGGGAAGGAAGAAGAGAAGGATTACACGGAAACCGATTACATCATCACCTCTCTCGATACGGGGGCCACGTCGCCGGAAGAGTTGCTGCGACTGAACCGCCGCCACTGGGCCGTGGAAAATCTGAACCATCGACAAAGGGATTGCGTCTTCGGCGAAGACGCCTGCCTGACCCGCACTGACAACGGCCCGGCGAACCGGGCCAGCCTCAACAACATCGCGCTCGCGGTGATCTTCGCCAACCGCCGCGAGGCCGAAAGCCTCGCCGAAACCCGGCGCCGCCTACAACTGGACCGTCGCGAGGCCATCAACGCCCTGACCCGGCCTGCCCATTAGTCACAAACCCTGTCATTACAAGTGCACTTTTGCCACACATTGAGGGTGCCGTGAGGTAAGCGAAAGGTGTGGGTCGAGGCGCCCTTGCCTCAGCCCTCAGCCCGAGATCCAGCGCTTCACCTCGCTCTGGTGGCCGACCTGCCGGGCCCGCTCGACGATGTCGGCGCCGAGCGCGAGGTGGCTGTATCCTTCCCAGACCACGTGGGCGCCGGGCGGTGCGTCGTGCCGGCGCTGGAGGTACCCGCCCATGCGGGCCAGGAGGGTGATGGCGGCGCCGAGGTTGTCGGGCGCCTCCAGGCGGCGCTGCCGGGCAAAGTCCGCGATCACCGCCAGCTCGGCTTCGGAGAACAGCACCCCGGGCTCGAGCCCCGGCGTCTCGCGCCCGAGCAGGGCCAGGACCGACAGTCTCCAGGCGATGACGGCGCGCAGGGCGACGGCCCGTTCGACGCGTTCCCGCGTGCGATGGGCTCCCGTCTCCACGTCGCAGCCGGACTTGAGGATGCGGAAGAACTCCTCGATGCGCCAGCGCCGCTCGTAGAAGCCGACCACTTCCCGGGCCTGGCAGGCATCGCTCACCGGCAGCGAGGTCAGGAGCAGCCATTCCAGCGGCTTCGCTCCGTCCTCGGGATCGGCGGTTTCCTGGACATGGACCAGTGACAGGCGGATCGCCCGCGCGCCCGGTTCGGCGCGTCCTTCGGGAACCGGTATCTCGAGGCTCTTCCAGCGCAGGGCGCAGGGAGCGGTGCGCGCGGCCCGTCCGATGAAGGCCGACTGCGACCCCGTCGCCCGCCGTACCGACAACCGCGGCACCGATACCGTCCAGGCCTCCCGGACCGGCTGTCGGCGCATGCGTTCGAACAGCTTCAATCGTCCCTTGCCGAGACTGCGGTCATGACGGGCCCGCACGAGGATGTGGATCCGCCCTTCCAGGCGCCGCCAGGCCTCCAGGACCTCGAAGGCATCGCCTTCGCGATCCATGACGGCCACGGCCCGAACCTCGTGCAATCCGTCGATCAGGGCCCCGCTGTCTTCCAGTCCCCGGACCCAGCGCTGGGTCTTGGTGTCACGGTCGTCGTCGGCGGCGCCCTCGAGCGGCGGCGCATCGAACTCGATCCGTGGCACGCCCAACGGGATGCCGTCCGCCGCCACGGCGAGGGTCGTGTGCAGATGCAGACCGAGAGTGCCCTTGGATCCCCGGTTGCGGGAGATCACGCCGAGACCCTCGCAGGCCTGGTGCGTCGCCAGGTTGATGTCGGAGCCGTCCTGGATCAGCAGCACCGTGTCCTGTCCCTGGATCCGCTGACGGGTCCGCTTGCGATGCGGAGCGAGGATCGCCTGTGCCGAGACGGCGGCGCTATCGGGGTGCTCAATCAGACGATAATAGCCGGTCACCATCGCTGCATCTCCCCGGGCTGCGGTCACGAAGGTCTTCGAAGGCGTCTGCGCCAGCAGAGCAGCCGATTGTACAAGACGCCGGCTCAGCCGGACATCGCCGAAGTCCGCTCCGGCCAGTTCCTGCTCCGCCCACCGGGTGCTGTCCAGACCCGCCCACGGCGTCAACGGCTCCACCCGGACCCCCAGCTGCCAACGCCAGTCGGTGCTGAGCGGGCGTAGCCAGACCTGCTTGACCGCCACCGGCCGGCGATGACGGTCGCGACCGGCCGTCTGCCCGACCCGGATCCATCCACTCGCCCGGCAGCTGGTGCCGTCGTGCTCGGGACCGACATACGTTTCGATGAGTACCGGACGCAGACCGTAGAGGGCCTCGTAGTCCCCAACCACCCGGCGCAGGCACAGGCCGAGCGCCCGCGACGCGAGGTTGCGGCAGCGCCCAAGAGCCGGCCGGATCAGGAAGCGCGCCAGGCCGACGATGCGGTGCCGCCCCGCCGCACACTGCGCCGGGGTCCAGCCGATCCAGCGATCCCGCGCCGCCTGCACACGGGTCGGCGCCGCACACAGGAAGCCGCCGAGAACCCCCTCGCCCGAGGTCAGGACGTAGCGGATCTGCGATCCCGCCGCCCGCACCGGACCGAGAGGATGCTCCCGGGCCATCATCGCCGCCCACGTGTGCTTGCCGGCGCGGTCGGTCACCGGCGACACCGCAAGGTCGGGGATCTGCCCCGCCTGGTCCGGGACCTCCGGCAACGGCGGCGCCGGCCGCGTCCGGGGATCCGTGCGCGGCGCCCGGTGCGCCGGCCCCGGACGCGCCGGCGGCAGCCGGATGCGCCCGGCCCGGTCCAGGGCTTCAAGCGCCGACAGGCAGCTCTGCAGGCGCAGATGTCCGCGCCCGTCGCGCAGCGCAAAGGCGGCACAGGTGGCGCGGGTTGCGGCCCAGCGGCTCGACGAGCCATCCAGGATCGGCTGCAGCCGGGCCAGGGCCTCGGGTTGGTCCAATGTTGACCGGATCGGCAGGGGAGTGTAGTCCATGACGTTGGGCAGCCTGACAGGGTGCGCTGGTCTTGTCAAGCATTCGGTCCGCACGATCGCCGGGCGTGCTTCTGGCAGGCGGCGGCAGTGGCGAAGACCCCCTCTCAGTTCACTTGTAATGACACCTTTTGTGACTAATGGGCAGGACCCGGCCCTGAGACGCCTTGAGCGTCCGGGGACCCCGGAACGCTGCTAGAACATCAAGAACCAAGCATCCGGGCCGAAAACGCTGCCGGTGTCGCCATGCGGACGGCACTGAAGCCACGGAATCCGTCCAGGACATCCCGATTCGGCCTCGATTCGTCGGCCTCGCGAAAGATCAGATGGCCGATTCGGGCGCGATTCATCGGCTTCCCGAAAAATCAGCCGTAGCGTAGGAAAGTCCTGCCGTCCTCGCACCCGCTTGCGATGCGAGAGACAGGTGCATGCCACCCACGACGGGAAGGACCCGCGATTCACGCTCTCAGGGCTTCGGCCCGAGAAGCGGGTCGGGGGAACGCCATTCGAAATCGACCAGGGAAAACAACAGGTGATCGCGCCAGTCGCCGTCGATCTTGAGGTAGCTGCGGCCAATCCCCTCGAGGCTGAACCCCCGGGAGGCAAGAAGCCGGCGGCTTGCCTCGTTGGCTGGCAGGCAGGCTGCCTCGAGGCGATGCAGGCCGAACCCTTCGAAGGCATGGTCGATCACCGCCTCCACGGCCTCGCTCATGTATCCCTGGCGGGCGTAGGAACGGCCAATCCAGTATCCGAGTGTTCCCGAACTTGCCACGCCGCGACGAATGTCGCTCACCGCCACGCCACCCATCAGCGCATCGTCATCTCGCCGGATCAGAAACCAGCTGAAAGCCGTTCCGGCCTCACGATCGCGCGCCTGCAGCTTGATGTTTCGGGTGAAGGCGCCTCTGGTCAGGGCGTTGCGTGGCCATGTCGGTTCCCAAGGCTGCAGGAACTCCCGGCTTTCATGGCGCAACCTGGCCCATTGCGGCCAGTCATCGATGGCAGGAGGGCGAAGGACGAGCCTCGCGCTCTCGAGAAGGGCCGGCTGCTGCCGCGACGCCTGTTTCCTCATGAAGGCGAACACACGCCCTCTCCCTTGCCCAGGCCCGACAGGATTCGCCCGCAGGGAACAATGCCCTCCTCGGGTCCGATGCAGGCCACTGCAGGACGGACGCCCTGGAACAGGACGTCGGCACACTCGCGGATGTCCGCCGCGCGCACGGACTCGATCTTGCCGATGATCTCTTCCTCCGAAACGGTGCGCCCGAAGACGAGCATCTGGCGCGCCAGTGCCTCGCACCGCGCGGTCGTGCTCTCACGCGCCATCAGAAGTCCCGCCTTCATCTGCGTGCGGGCCCGTTCGATCTCGTCTTCGGCAAGGCCGTCCGCCGTTCGCGCGATCGCATCGACGATCAGGTTCGTCACCTCCCGGGCATCCGCTTCGGCACACCCGGCATAGATGCCAAAGAGACCGCTGTCTTCGAAGGCCGAGTGAAACGAGTAGATGGCGTAGGCGAGTCCGCGGTCCTCGCGAATCTCCTGGAAGAGACGCGACGACATGCCGCCGCCGAGAGCATTGCTCAGGAACTGGACCGGGTAGTAGTTGTCATCACGAACTGCGAACCCCGGGCATCCCATGACGAGATGGACCTGCTCGACGTCATCACTGTGGTCGATGGCCCCTCCGGCATAGGTGGCGGGACGCGGCATATGACCGTTGGAATGCGGCAGGTCGCAGAACCGGTCCTCCGCCAGACGGACGATCTTTCCGTGATCGACGGCTCCGGCAGCCGACAGCACCATGCTCTCGGCGGTGTAGTGGCCGGTCATGTGGTCGAGCAGGGTCTGCCTGGTCATGTCGGCAAGGCTCTCCGGCGTGCCGAGGATGGAGCGCCCCATGGGCTGGTCGGGAAAGGCGCACTCCTGGAAGAGATCGAAGACGAGATCATCCGGCGTGTCGAAAACCTGGGCGATCTCCTGTTCGACCACCCACCGCTCCTTCGTGAGTTCGCACTCGTCGAAGACGGAGTTCTGCAGGATGTCTGCGAGAACGTCGATGGCCAGCGGCACGTCGTCCCCGAGAACCCTGGCGTGGTACGCCGTGTTCTCGCGGGTGGTGTAGGCGTTCACGTATCCGCCGACATCCTCGATCTCCTGGGCAATCATGCGCGCATTGCGTCGTTTTGTGCCCTTGAAGGCCATGTGTTCGAGAAGGTGGGAGATACCCTGGAGATGATCAGGTTCGTCGCGCGCGCCGACATTGACCCAGATACCCACCGCGGCAGAGTCGACGCCCTCGACCCTGTCGGTGACGATCCTCAGACCGTTAGCGAGGCGAGTGACATCCAGACTCAAGAGTGCCCGGCAGGCATCGACCGCTCGATCAACCGTCCGTCTCCGTGTTGTCGCGGACGTAACCCTGCACGATATCGAGGTCGTTTGGCAAGATCGTCATGTTTTCCGTCAGTCCGCGAATTCCCGAGAGTTTCGCAGGTGTTTCCGGCGGTTCGCCCAGCGCAGCGGCAACGGCTTCCGGGAACTTTGCCGGATGGGCCTGGGCGTGCGTGATCATCGGCACGTCAGGACCGATCCCGACCTCGCGTGCAGCCGCCGTACCGCAGGCAGTGTGGGGATCCACCATGACGCCATGCTCGCGCCGCATGCGCCGCATCTCGTCGATGATTCCGTCGTCATCAAGGCGATGGCTGGAGATGATGGAACGCGCCCGCATCAGAACCCGTGCCGTCACGTCGAACGATCCCAGACGTGGCAGGCGTTCCATCAGGCGCTGGATGGAACTGCCGTCACGATCGTAGAGTTCGCAGAGAAGACGTTCGAAGTTGCTCGAGATCTGGATGTCCATGCTCGGCGACAGAGTCGCCACGACATCACGGGGCGTGTAGTGCCCGGTCTGGAAGAAGCGGTGCAGGAGATCGTTGGCATTGGTCGCCACCACCAGACGGTCAACGCCAAGCCCCATTCTGACAGCACACCAGGCCGCAAGACAGGCGCCGAAATTGGCGGAAGGGATGGAGAAGGCCACCTTGCGGTCCGGTGCGCCGAGGCGGACGGCTGCGGCCACGCAATAGGCCGCCTGCGCCACGATCCGCGTCCAGTTGATGGAGTTGACCGCCGTCAGCCTGCGGGATGTCGCGAAGACGGCGTCCCTGAACATGGTCTTCACCAGGGACTGGCAGTCGTCGAACGTCCCTTCAACGGCGATACAGTGGACATTGCCGGCGACCACCGTGGTCATCTGGCGCCGCTGGGTCTCGCTTACCCTGCCCTTGGGAAACAGTATGAAGATGTCCATGTTGCGCCGCCCGGCGCACCCGGCGATGGCCGCCGAGCCGGTATCTCCCGACGTTGCCCCGAGAATGGTGGCCCGCTCACCCCTCTTCTCGAGCGCCCGGTCCATGAGCCGGGCGAGAAGCTGCAGGGCCAGGTCCTTGAAGGCGAATGTCGGACCATGGAACAGCTCGAGGAGCCAGCCGTTGTCCGCCGTCTGCACCATGGGTATGACGGCCGGATGGTCGAATCGCGCATAGGCCCGGCGCGTCGTCGAGAGCAGCTCGTCCGGCCCGATCCAGCCGGTGACGAAGGGCTGCATGACACGCGCGACGATCTCGGCGTATGTCATGCCCTGCATGGCCCGAAAGTCCCGGGCCTCGAACCAGGGCCACGACTGCGGAATCCACAGACCTCCATCGGGGGCCAATCCACCCAGCAGGATTTCCTCGAAGCCTGCTTCTGCCGTCCCTCCGCGGGTCGAAACGTACCTGATCTCGGACATCACCCGTTCGCCCGCAAGACTGTGGCCCCACGGTCACTTAAATCAAACAGGCGAACTCAACAAGGTCCGGCTTCTCCATACACCTCACGGGATGGCCTTTGCGGTGCGGTATGTCGAGTTGGCGACAAGGCGGGGCCTCGGGGTGCCGGTCACGTCGCAGTGCGCATCGAGCATGGCCGAAAAGTCCTTGCCACCATATCCGCGTACCTTCGCCACGCTGTAGGTCTCGCGGGCCGTGGCGGCCATGGGCATCGGCACACCCGCAGCGTTCGCGGCCTCGACCACGAGCGAGAGATCCTTGTGCGCCAGGTCGATGGTGAACCCGGGGGAGGTGTCATCGGCAAGCACCTTGACGGGCCATGCCGAACTGATCTGCCCGTTGACGGCCGACGTGCCACAGATCACATCGAGTGTCCTGTCGAGATCGAGTCCGAAGGATGCCGCGAGAACGAGCGCCTCGGCATTGATCTGGCAGGATGCCGTGGACATGAAGTTGTTGACGAGTTTCGTGCGTGTTCCCGTACCGCAGGGGCCACAGTGGAAGAGCGCCGTCCCCATGGCCTCGAGAAGCGGCCGGACGCGCTCGAGACTGTCCGATGTACCTCCCACCATGAAGAGGGACTCTCCGGCATCGGCATGGGAGGCAAGGCGTCCGACCGGCGCGTCGATGAATTCCAGCCCCCTGTCCCTGCAGAGTTCCGCCATGGCGTCCGTGGTTCCAGGGTCGACGGTGCTCATGTCCACGACGATGGTTCCCTGCCGCGCCGTGGCGAGGACGCCGTGCCGCCCCGTGATGACGTCACGGACACTGGCCGGGCCCGGGAGCATGGTCATCACCACCTCCGCCCGGGCCGCCACCTGCTGTGCCGGTGATGAGGCGGGAACGGCGCCCAGGCGCGCCAGGGTGTCGACACGATCCGCCACGATGTCGTGAACCACCAGGTCGAACCCCTTGCGCACGAGATTCGAGGCCATGGAGCATCCCATGCGCCCAAGACCGATGAAACCCGTTGTCCCCATTGACCTGCCCCCGTCGACTGATCCCAAGGTGAACGTTAGCGCATCGACGATTTCTCCGCCAGGCTGGCCGCTCGGCTCCGCTACGCTTCGCCGAACGGCCAGCCTGGCGTGACGATCGTCCCGGGTGCCGGCGGCCGGCATCCCTGAGCTGCCATGCGGTCGTATGGCGTCGTCGCGGCGCCGCCATGCTTCATGGCCCATCGTCTCCTTCATCCAAGTGACGAGGGGCCGTCACCGAGGTCGGGCGATGCACCGCGGAGCTGCACTTCGATTGACGCTCCGGGTGCAGACATCCTAACCTTTGGAGAGGTTGCAACGGGACCGGTTCGTCATGGCGACAGTCAAGAACGTGGGAGAGGAACGGTAAATCGTCCATCTGGGAAGTCCCGACGAGTCCCGCCTAACCGTCGAAGTGAACATGAGCGAGGAGACCGCCAGGCGCATCGCGAAGCGGGAAACCGAGCGGATCGCAGCGCTGAATCCCTGGCGGGACGATCTCGATCCGCAGAGCGTGGGCTCGGCCGTGATGTCGGTACTGGGGCTGTACGCGGCCGGCGGGAGCCTCTGAGGCGCCGTTACTCCTCTTGCCGCAGCCCAGCGGCGCGCTCGGCCTCCTCCTCGGTCGGGAAACCCGACAATGGCAGGGTCTGACGCCAGCCGCCCGCCGGGTCGGCGATTTCGACGCGGAACGTGCCTGCCGGCGTGACCTTGACGACGCGACAGACAGGACGCTGGCCCAGATGGGCTTCCAGGAGCGCCACCAGATCCCGCGGTGTGGAGGCCAGATCGTGTCCACGGAGGAACCCGCCGTCGCTGGTCAGGATCGCGTCAACGCCCGCAAGGTCGCCCGCCGCCGCGACCTGGGCGTCTTCGAACGAGAGAGGCGCTCATGGCCGAGCGCCGTGTCGAGCACCTCTTCCGTCAGCGGCAGGACATTCAGAAACCGCATGAGCTGGGCAACGAGGAGGTGTTCGCGCCGACCCCTTCCCGGCCCCGTGGTGACAAATCACCCCTGAAGGCGGAGGCGCAGGCATGGCCTCTGACGACGCCTGCTTCAGCGAAGGAAAGCACGCGTGCCGCCGGAACCGCATTCTCTCTTTGCAGGAACACGTCGAGAAGAACGTTAGCATCGAGCAGCACCGTCGGGGATTCGCCCTCCCGAAGAAGGGCTTCGAGGTCAGGCGGCACCGGGCCGCGCGGCGCGGCGGGCTTCGGGCTCTTCGGTGGACTTCGCTCCGGCGGCCTGTTCGTCCACCAGTGCGCCGAACATTGTCTCCACGGCAGGCGACAAGCCCACCCCGATTGACCGTGTCATCGGGGCTTCGGGGTCGGTATCCGTTGCCTCATCACGCTGTTTCGAACCGGTCATGGCACCCTCCGAATGTCGGGTTCATCCTGCTACAGGCGGCCTCGACTGGCAATTCGCTCGACGCCGGTTCTTCGGTCACAAGCTCGTCGAACTCGTTCTCGCGCCCGGCGAGCCATGACTCGCGGTTGAGCGTGGACCGCAGCAGGGAGCCGGGTTTCCCCGATCCCCCGCATAGATCCGGACCTGCGCTGTCCGCATCCGGCCCTCCCTCAGGTCCTGACGACGAGGCGCTGGTCTGGCCACGGGTGGCGGATGCTGGCCTTGCAGAGTTCCGTCATGGCGTCCGTGGTTCCAGGGTCGATGGCGCTCATGTCCATGACGATGGTTCCCAGCCGCGCCGTGGCGAGGACGCCTTCCTGCCCCGTGATGAGGTCGCGGACACTGGCCGGGCCGGGTAGCATGGTGATCACCATCTCCGCTTGGGCCGCCGCGTGTGCCGGTGACAAGGCGGGAACAGCGCCCGGGCGCGCCAGGGTGTCGACACGTTCAGCAGCGATATCGTGAACCACGAGATCGAAGGCCTCGCGCAGGAGATTCGAGACCATGGAACATCCCGTGCGTCCAGGACAGATGAAACCCGTTGTCTTCATTGACCTGCCCCCGTCGACTGGTCCCAAGGTGAACGTCAGCGCCTTGACGATCACCCTGGCCGTTCGACGGAGCCTGGCAGAGCCGGGCGGCCAACCTCGCGTGACGACCTTCTCGGGTGCTGGCGGCTGACATCCCTCAGTTTTCATATGGTCGTATGGCGTTGTCGCAGCGGCGCCATGCTTCAACGAAGATGCCGGCTTCCTTGAGACTGCCGAAAGTCTCCCCGTCGCGGAACCTGGCATTGAAACTCTCGATGCAGCCGCTTTTCCAGGGTGAACCCGGCTGGATGAAGTCATTCCGGGCCCAGCCGTGCCGACGAGCTCCGGTCCATTGTCGAAGCGGATTCAGGCCGGGAACGTCGCTCAAGATGAGCAAGGTCGGCCAGCACATCGATGACGCCGATCGAGGAGAGCTCGCGCCGAACCCGGATCGCGAGTCCCTCACGGATGAACTCGTCGGGGGCGTTGAGCATGCGGAAGGTCCGCCCGCCGCATGTCCGGTGAAGGACAGAACGCAGGGCCATGCGAGTTCTCTCAGCTCGGCGCGCGGCCTGATACAGGAGCCGCCGTCGAGCCCGAGACGGACCTGTTCCGGTTGTTTGCCGGGCTCGCGCCGCCACAGGCGCTCGACCCGTTTGCCGTTGACCTCACCCGCGAAGCAGGACCGCGATCCGCCGATTGCCCTCACGGCCATGCTGACGGGCCTAAGCTCAATCATGTCGGCGACCAAGGGTTCCCCGTCGTCACGACCACGCGGGATGCGGCGCTGGGTCAAGCGGTGCTGCCCCAGCACCCGGCTGACCCGGCGCTCCGAGTTCCGCAAGATCGCGGGTGTATCGAATAGACATGTCCTCGATGTCCGGGATTCGCACGAGCGAAGGATAGTTTCAGACATCCTGACCTGGTCTCCCGAGGAGGCATATCGTCCCTGCCAGGAAGTCCGTTGTTTTCCTGTGCTTCCGGTCGTTTTGGCGCGGATTCCGCTTGACATGCGGCGACAAGTGCGTCCAATATCGCATGTTCCATTGTTGGCTGACCGTGACACCCTCCCTGCCGCTCCAGCCCGCCGAAGCAACACCCATCGCCTTGTCCTTCTCCATGATGAGATCAGGTGGCTGCCATCGTGAAATTCCACAGGCCACAGGCCTTCAATGTCTCGCGGTCTACCGTCTTCCGTACGGTGAAGCTCCTGGAGACCAGGGGCAAAGCGGCCTTCGGCGCACCCCCGCGGCCGCACGGTGGTCTCCCCGGCGCTTGCCGCGGCGCACCGGGACGATGCTGGTTCTGAGCGGACGCGCCTGTGCCAGATCATCGGCTTTCGCCATGAGCGGCACCATGAGCGGCAGTTCGCGTCCGGCCACGATGAAGTCCGCAGCTTTCTACCGCAAGGGGTTGACGATCTGAAGCCCTCTGAAATCCCGTTCGTTATCCGTCACAACCACGCAGTCGTTCACCTCCGCCACGGCGGCGAGGATCATGTCGAGAGCGCTGCGCGGGCGGCCCTCGGCCTTGCCCTGTGCCATCAGGCGCGCCCAGATCAGACCGGCTCTATCGTCAAACGGCAGTATTCGCCCAGCGAACAATGCCTGCGGCCCTTCCTCGCCTGCGAACCAGGCCTCGAGAGCATCCCTCTTCCGACCGCTGGACAGTTCGAGAATGCCGCGCCGGATCTCTGCGATGGTCAGCGAGGCGACAAACAGGTCTTCGTCCCGCTGACTGGCCATCCAGTCAATCAAGCGTGTAGATGGCTGCGGCTTGACGGCGTTGCTGATGATATTGGTGTCAAGCAGACAGCGCGTCAAAGGTCGATCCTGCGCCCTTCGATACGCGGTCGCGACAGGTCGAGATCGGCCCCGACCAGCGGCGAGCGACGGAGCGCCGCGAGAATCCTGCCAGCCTTTGGTGGTCCGTCCGCAACCAGCGCTTTGACCGTAGCCCGGGCATGGTCCGCTTCAGGCCCGTCTTCGGCCAAGCGACGTGCGAGTGTGCGCAGCATTTCCCGGTCCGTTTCGAGAGCCATCACCTCGAATCGTTTGAAGCCACGCTGTTGCAGACGGGCACGGTAGTTCCTGGTCGCCCTTTGCTGTGCGGCATTGGTCACAGTCGACCTCCGATTCATATAACCGGATATATAGACCATACTGGTTTCATCAGCAAGCGAGGGACGAGGGTTTCATTCCACTTCCGACATTCGTCATAACTGCCCAGGTCCCTCGTCAGGTTTGAGTCTGTGTTGACGTTGGTCGCGGTGGGTGCGGTTTTGATATCGTTGGTTTGTTGATCCTGCGCTGCTTGACTTGGCAGGCACGTGAGTCTCGGACATCCTGACCAGCTCTTCTGATGGGGCCTATCGCACCGCTCAGGAAATCGACTGTTTTCCTGTGTTTCTGCCTGTTTCAGCGCGGGTTCCGCTTGATAAGCGTGTCCACTATAACATGTTCCGCTTTTGGCTCGCCATGACACCCTCCCTACCGCGCCAGGGGTAGGCATTCGGTCACGCGGTGATTGCCACCGGTTGAGGACGCGTTTCCGGTTCTTGCGCAGTGGTCTCAGGCCAGATGTTCTCTTTCGGCTTGTCGTGCCCGTTGTGCGGATGGCAGCGGTTCCGTTTCTTTTCGCGGCGAGTGAATGTGTCCGGTTGAATGACCCGCGGCACCTGACACTCCCGCGAGCCGTGCGACCGGCTTCCGCCGCTGGCGATCACCTTCGCACCACCGCTCTCCGCCACGCCATGCGCCATGGATCACCGGCGTTCGCCGCGCCGACACCCGGTCAGCACCCTCTGTCGGCGGCGATTTGGAACGGCGGGACGTTCCGCAGACCGTGCGGCCTTCCGCCGCCCGTGCAGCGCGACGCGGCATCCGCTGGCGCGAAGGTCTCAACACCAGCCGCCGGCGCGCTGCCCCGCACCCGCTGGGGCTGGGTCGTCACGGCGGCCCTCATCGCCGCCGCGACCGTGATCCTGGCGATCGCCCGGATGGCATGACGCCGCTGGCCAGCGACCCCGTCGCCCTCACGGCAGCCGCGGCGGTTCTCGCCGTCGCCGCGGCGCACGCATCGACCGACGCTGGGGCATCGACCCGGCCCGCGTGAAGGTGATCGCCAGCGGCCTCGGCCGGCGCCGCGCGAGCTGGTCGCTCATCACCGATGGCCTGGTCGGCAATCCGGACGTCATCTTCCGCGAGCGCGCCCCGCCGCCTGATCGTCGGCGAGGCGAAGAGCCGGCATGACAGGAGGACGATCACGCTCTGCGAGCGCTACCAGGTGACGCTCTACCTCGGCATGGCGTCACGCCTCTACCGCCAGTACGATCCTGCTCTTCGGAAACGCCAGCCGGGTCCCGTGGAGTTCGACCTGTCCACCTGACAGTGCCTCCTGGCGCTCCTCCCCGAATGCCGCCGCGACGCCGGCCACCGCTGACCTGCCTCTCCACCACCGCTTGGAGCCCGTGATACGATCACAAACGCTCAAGCAGCAGGTTCCCGGCAACCGGGGAAGGGAGGACAACATGGACAAGGTCCTGGATTTCGCCTCGTGGCGGCACTCGCCACCGCCGAGACTTCCCGGCGAAACCCTGGAGAACCACATCATCCGCCGCGCCGCCAGGATGCGGAAGGTCCAGGCGCTCATCGCCGTCTACGCCGAGGAGATCGAGGCCCTCGGCGACGGTCCGGAGGCCGCGCGCCTCCTCGGGGCGCTCCGCGCTCTCCAGGACGAGGAGGCGCATCTCTGGCTGCGGCCCGGAGAAGAGATCGTCGAGTACGACCACGGAGCCAGGATGGACATCAGCGTTGCGATCATCAAGGTTCAGAATGCTCTTGAGGACGCCCGCCACGCATCCCTGACGACGGGCCGTCTCGACGAGGTCCACCGCCTCGAAGCGGAAGAACACCGCCTGCGGGAGAGATACGAGAAGATCTACCGCCCCGACCGGGAGGCAGTTCATGCGCAACGGAGACTCGGCGACCGAGGCCACGTTTGCCACAGATCGATTCAGCGGACCCTCAAGAGGGCCCGAAGCACGCTCGCCACTCTTCCCGCCGGTCATCCCGACCGACCCCATTGGGAGTCCGAAGAGCAGCAGAGCCGAGAGCTGTGGGAGAGGGCCTGCCACGACGCCGCCGAAGCGCGCGAGGAACTCCTGGCCCAGGGCCTGATCCGCCGCCGCGCGCTCGCCGAGACCGCCGCCGGAATCGAACGCGATCCATGACAGCCGCCTTCGACCCCCTGGACGCCGCCCGCGAGCAGATCAGCGCGGCCATGACCGGAGCGGTCCGCGCCGGCGAGGGCGATCCTGCCGCCAAGGCGGACCCGAGCGCCCTGGAATCGCGTGTCACGGCAACGCTCTGCCGCACCCTCATGGTTCGGGCCACCGCGCTCCTCGCCGCGATGGCCGCCCGGGCGGGAATCGCCATCGGTCTGGCCCGCGCCCTGTGCAGCACGCCAGGAGGAGCGAAGCCGGTATATGGCTGGCCGCCGCCATTGCCGACAACGCTCGAACGCTTCCATGAAAGCGCCGGTGATGAACGATGGGTGACGGACCCAACTGGGACCACCGGGCGCTCCTTGTCGCCGACAACATCCACGTCCTGGGCGACATGAACTCGGAGAGCGTGGACTGCATCGCCACCGATCCACCGTTCAATGCCAGGCGCCTGTTCAACGCTCCGCTCGGGTCGCGGGCCGCCAGGCAGCGGCTCGATGACCGCTGGCGGCGGGATGAAGTGACCGACCAATGGCACGATCTCATCGGGACCATCCGGCCATCGAGGAAGCAATCGATTGTTCTGCCGGCAGGATCAACACCTTGGCACCGCCTGCTCCATGCCGCTCAGGAGACCGCGCCTGACCGCCTCGAGGCAGGTGCGCTCCGGCATGTTGGCGCCGCACCCTGCGAGTTTCCCTTGCAGCCTCACGTGCCCATTGTTGAACCTGCGCAACAGCGCGATCATCGCCCGTGTCGATCACGGAAGGACGGCACCGGGGAACGTGCTGTTCCGCCAGTCCGGCGCCTTCCATGACAACAAGGGGCTTGCCGACAGGGCGCCTGATTCGAACGATCTCGAGCGCGAGCGCGGCATTCTGGCGACACGTGTCCGCGGCACTCGGCGAAGGCGTGGTCAGGGAGCGCCACGTCAGCGGTACGCATGTCCGCTGCCGCCTCATGGCGGGGCGCGACGGCGACCGGGAGTTCCGGGTGCACTGCCGGCGCGCACGGCTGTGCGCCCCGGAGATCGTCCGGGCCTCCATGTCGACCCGGCTGACGTGGCGCTCGCCGGCTGAAGCGACGCCGGAACGACGCTCGAGTGTCGAATGGTGAGCGTGCCCCGTGGCGCAACGGTCACGGTTTCGCGCGCGTGTCCGGTGCCTGACACCCGGTGACCGAACGGTCACCTCCAGGGAGCCCATGCCATACCCATCGTCTCGTCCTTCTCGTGGGCCCGTCATCGGCGATCAGGCGTGGTGCTTCTCCACTCTCGAGCCCTTCCACTGCCATGCCGCCCATGACACCCGTCAACAATCCGGGGAAAGGCGCGACCCAACACTCTCCGCACCCTCATCACCGCCCCGATGACCGCCGATGCCAGCATTGAGCCGAACCACGAAAGCGGCATCCTCGGCCTGGCCAACAACGCAACGACAAAGGCACTGCTGGCGCTGATCGAAGAACTCGACCAGACCAGGACCGTCCATCCGGGAACAAGCCTCCGCCTTACGACATCGACGGCGCAACACTCCACAATCGCCTCACTTGACGTCGGACGAGGTCAAGATGTCTGAGTTTCAAAGACCTCCCGGGTCCCGGTGGACGTGCCATGGTTCTCAGACTCCGCGGAGCCCCTGTCTGCCTCACCAACGCAGTGCGCGGGGTATTGCTTGCGGCCTGGCGGACGACCTCGGCACTCCGGTTTCACAAGCATCTCGTGGCTCCGTGCCCGGCCCCTGCGGCGATCGACGCATGGCTCGCGGAAGGCGTGGCGGTGGCCCTTTCTTCCTGGCGGGACTTTCGCCCGAAAACACTCCACCCGTGAGCCCGGCGTCCCCCCAATCGTCTCTCCCTGCATTGGTAGAGAGTCGGGATGCCCGAAGACAAGCTGTTGGACAGGTTGGCCCATGTGGTTCAGTCTTCAGTCCGGTTTCCAGGGAGCATCCAGTGTTGACCATGAGACCATGCGATGGAACACGCGCAGCAGACAACATGCTCGACCTGCAATTGTGGTGTGCCGAAAGAGTGATGCGACCGACAACACGTGACGGGATGATCAGATGGAGAGGGGCCGGGCGATGACGGTTCCGACGGTCTTCGACACCTGTCGCCTGAGACAGGACATCCTGGATGGAACGCTGACCGAGGCCGATTTCGCCGCCGATCTCGCCCAGGTCATCACCGGCAAGGCACCGGCCGGCTATCTTGATCCGGGGCGGTTCTTCGCCAGCACCTATCCAACTGAAGGTCTGAAGAATCTCATCAGCAACGTGTGTCGCCGTCTCAGTGGAACGGGTGGCGAGGTCGCATCGATCTTCCGTCTCGACACATCCTATGGCGGCGGCAAGACGCATGCGCTGATTGCACTCTGTCATGCTGCACGCAGTCACGGGGATGTGGCGGGCATCGGGGAGTTCATCGATCCTGCGCTCCTTCCCGGGGCGGGGGTGAGGATCGCGGCCTTCGACGGCGAGAATGCCGATCCCACCAATGGCCGCCTTATGGAAGCCGGCCACCTCGCCTTCACACCGTGGGGCGAGATCGCGTCGGCTCTTGCGGGGCCCGAGGGTTACGAACGTGTCCGCAAGAGCGACGAGACCCGCGTGGCGCCGGGATCGGAGACCTTGCGTGAGCTGTTTGGCGGCGAGCCTGCGTTGATCCTGCTTGATGAACTGTCGGTTTACCTGCGCAAGGTTCAGGGAAACGACAATGCCCGGGGACAGCTCACGGCCTTCCTGACCTCTCTCTGCAAGGCGGTGGAAAGCACACCCCATGCGGTGGTCGTCTTCACCCTGGCGATCGGCAAGGACGGGCGCGCCCGCGATGCCTACAGCCAGGAAAACCAGTTCATCGCCGACATGATGAACGAACTGGAGAGTGTTGCCGGGCGCACGGCGACATTGCTCAATCCGACGGAAGAACACGAGACCATCCAGGTTCTCAAGCGACGCCTGTTCGAATCAATCGACGAGACCGCGGCAAGCGTGGTCGCCGATGCCTATCGTGACGTGTGGAACACCCACAGGGAAGCGCTCCCGGACGATGTTCGGAGACCTGAGACCGTCGAGTCCCTGCGGTCCAGCTATCCCTTGCATCCAGATGTCCTGGCCACCCTGACCGGCAAGACAGCAACGCTCGACAGCTTCCAGCGTGTGCGTGGCATGTTGCGACTGCTGGCGCACACGCTCTCCCACCTCTGGAGCCAGAGGCCCGCCCACACGACCGCCATCCACCTCCACCACATTGATCCGGGTCACGAACCGATCCGCCAGGAGATCGTGACACGACTCAACCAGTCGGCCTTTCGGCCGGCGATTTCCAACGATATCGTCTCTCCCGGAACCGAGAGGACTGCTCTGGCCCAGCACATCGATGCAACGCATCATGGCGGCCTGCAGCCCTTTGCCACCCACGTCGCCCGCACCATCTTCATTCATTCCCTTGCCTTCAACGACTCCCTGAAGGGTCTGTCTCCGGAAGAGTTGCGCTTTGCGATTCTGGGGCCGGAAACCGACATCAGTTTCATCGAAGATGCCCGCAAGAAGTTCATCGCCGACTCCGCCTACCTTGACGACCGTCCGGGTGCGACCATGCGGTTTCGTGCCGAAGCGAACCTTCAGCAGATGATTCGCCGGACCGAGGACACCGTCGACAGGCAGGAGGCCCGCTCCGAACTGAACGACCGGATCGGGCAGATCTTCGACGGTCGAACATTCGATGTCGTGCGGTTTCCGGGAGTTCCTTCCGATGTACCCGACGATGTCGCTGATGGCCGTCCGAAGCTGGCTCTCATGGGGTTCGAGGCAGTCTCCATCGGGTCTTCGATCGACAGTGTTCCCGATCTGGTGGAGCGCATCTACTCAAGGACTGGTTCGCAAGCTTCCGCACTCCGCAAATTGAAGAACAATCTGGTGTTCGTGGTGGCCGAAGACGCACGTGTGGATGACATGCGCGGCAAGGTGCTCAGGCGCCTTGCCCTGCGCGAGATGAAACGGCCTGAACGGCTGACCCAACTGGCGGACCATCAGCAAGAGAAGGTGCGGGAGCTCGAGGCAAAGTCCGAACAGGAACTCGCCATCGCCATTCAGCAGTGCTACCGACACGTCTTCTACCCCACGCCCCATGGCATCGAGGGCGGTCAGGTCGATCTGGGTCACTCGGCGATCGACACCCAATCCACGTCCGACCGGCCGGGCGAGGGGCAACGACAGGTCGAGCGCGTGTTGCGTGACCTCAGAAAGCTGCGCCTCACTGAGGACAGTCCGGATTCGCCCGCCTACGTGCGCGACCGCACGCCGCTGAAGAACAAGGGACAGATCACCGTCGGATCGTTGCGGGACGAGTTCCGCCGCAACACGTCACTTCCCATGCTGATCGGTGATGACATTTTCATCCAGGGCCTGCGACTCGGTATTGAAGGGGGGTACTACATCTACCGGCGGGATGACCTGCTGTGTGGTCCCGGCGATCCGATGGCGCACATCGTGATCGATGAGCAGTCCATGATCCTGACCATGGACTTTGCCAGGAAATCCGGCGTGTGGCCTCGTCCACCAGCCGACGACGACAAGGACGAGGACGACGACGAGAATGATCAACAGGATGATGAAGACGACACCACCCATGATGAAGACGATGAAGGCAAAGGTGATCTGACCTTCACCGTGGAGGGCGTGTTCCGTGAAGCGTTGGGGAGGGTCTGGGAACAGGCGCGGGAGAAGAAGGTCGAAGCCATCGCCTCGCTCACCATCAAGATGTACGACTCGAACGACGCCTTTCGCCTTTTCAACGCTGTTGGCGCCCTCCCCGGCGCCTCGAAGACGATCTTCATGGCGGGTGGTTACGACACTGGCGAAGGAGGGTCGTTCCAACTGGAGTTCACCGGACCTGTCCAGGATGCCCAGCCGGTGCGCGAGTTCCTTTCACAGCAATTCAGGGCTGCGCAGTCGAGCAACCTTGAGGTGACCTTCGAACTGGACTTCACCCAGGGGTTGGTGATGGAGGGTGACGCGGTGGAGAAATTCACCGAGCGTCTCGGCAAGTATGCCCCCGCCGCGGCCTATGTCGTGGCGACAGCAGTTGCGAGGGCCTGAATGCCGGGTCCCGGACCCGTCGTCCGTCGCGACACGCCCAATTCAGCGCCGCGCTACGAGTTGCGTCTGCGCCGCCACGGTCCTGCAGACACCGGCTACGAGGTCTGGCAGCTTCCTGCAGCCGCGTCGCCCCATGTCAGGCGTCGCGTGCGTGTCGCGGGGCTTCGCGGACGCAATCTTGAACTGGTGGAACACCGTGTCCTCAAGAGTCTCGCCAGGGCCGGCATCACGCCTGGTCCATCGCACGGTTCAGCCGTTGAGGCGCACGCTCTGACGGAGGATCTTGCCTTGAACCTGGGCCTGCTCTTCCGAGCGCTTGCGCCCATGCGCAGCCGTGACAACATGAGGGCCGTTGCCGAAGGCATCGACGCGATGGGGCGCGAGGAGGCAGCCTACTGGCTGGGGATGGCGATGCACCGCAAGCATCCGCGCCGGGTGCTGACAGCCCTGCGGTGCCTTCTTGCGGCGCCCGGAAGATGACGGGCATGCGCATCGAACCCGAAGTCAGCAGCGCAGGAATCGTGCTTCGCGGGACCTTCAATCCGGCGATCCTCACACCCGCCTGGTTCGCCATGCACGGGCTTCTGCCCGGCGCTCACGAAACCGCCACTCTGAACGTCGCACATCCGCATTTGACGGCCTTTGCGACCGAGTGGGTCAGCATTCAAGCAACGACCGATCAATTCCAGGCCGATACCCAACAGGGACCTCACGTGCGCCTGCGTGATCTCGTCCTGCGCACCTTCCGCGAACTTCTGCATCACACGCCTGTCGGTGCTTTCGGCATCAACCGAGAGATCCACTTCCGTGCAGCAAGTGCCGAAGCACAGCAGCGAGTTGGCAGAATGCTGGCGCCGCCCGAACCATGGGAAGGGATTGCCGGGATACTGCGCTTGACTGACGACAGCAGTGGCATGGTGTCGCTTACCATGCGACAGACGGAACTGACGAACAGGCCTCATGGCGGGCATATCGACGTGACGGTGCAACCCTCTGCCAGGGTCGGTGATGGAAGAAAGGGGATCTACGTGCGTGTCAATGATCACTATGATGTCCGTGACTCGACCCCAGGCGGGGCGGCACACGTCCTCGACCTGCTCGAACAAAGGTTCGACGAATCCCTTCGACGTGCGGATGAGATCGTCGATCACGTGATGTCTCTCGCAACCTAGAAACCGAGGCCGAGGTACCATGGCGCCATTCAAACAGTCGACCGCAGGGCAACAACTCGACACGTCTGCCGACGAGAGCGGGGACCTGGGCCATGGCCTCGTGGCAAGGGCCGATCAGGAAGTCGAGCGTGCGCTGTCGACTAGGTTCCATCTGCCATCGCCTCACCAGGCGAGCAATCGTGTTGCATGCAACACGGAGACCTCGGCGGCCCGCGGGACAAATGGTGAACATCAACAAGTGTGCATCAGCTTCCCTCCCAGGTTCATCCAGGCGCGTCGCATGGCGACGCTGCATCCCCTGCAGGAATGGGAAGGGCACGTGGTGGAGATTCGCGATGATGACATCGTGGCCATGCTGACTGACATCACGGCCGGTCACGAGCATGAGAGCACTGAAGCCATCATCCCTCTCTCGGAACTCTCCGATCGCCACCGTGGACGCATGGTCATCGGCAGCATTTTCCGCTGGGTCATCGGGATGGAGCGCTCCAGCGAAGGAACCGTCACCAGGGTGTCCAGGATCGTCTTTCGCGATCTCCCGAGGATGACACAGGATGACTATCGCAAGGGCCGCGAGTGGGCCCGGTCGGTCATGGCGGCCTGGACATCGTGACCGGCACCGAGCGGCCTCCCCGGGAGGACGAGATCGAACTCACGTTGTTTGGCCCCGGCTATGGAGAAGGCATGGTCGTGCACCCTGGAAGGGGTGTGTGGGTGGTGATCGACTCCTGCGTCGATTCGCGGGGTACGCCTTCGGCCCTGCACTACCTTGAGCGGATTGGTGTCGATCCGGCCGAGTCGATCGGTATCGTTGTCGCAACGCATTGGCATGACGACCACATCAGGGGATTGGTCAACATTCTCGAGGCCGCGCCAATTGCCGAATTCTGCTGCGCCGGCGCGCTGTGTACGGCGGAGTTTCTCGGCATGATCGGCGCCCTCGAGGCGAATCATGTCCCGGTCGGCCATTCGGGAGTACGGGAAATCCATGGCGTCATGTCACTCCTGGCCGACAGGGCAAGGAAGCCAGTCCACGCCATCGCCAACCGCAGGGTGTATCGCAGTCCGGACTGCGAGGTATGGTCTCTTTCTCCGTCGGACACGGTATTCCAGGCGTTCTTGAAGGCACTTCATGGTCTGATGCCAAGGGAGAGGGAAGCGAGGAACCGTATCCGCGATCTTTCCCCCAACGAGGCCGCGGTTGTCCTGTGGGTTGACGCCATGGGGACATCGCTTCTCCTCGGGTCCGACATGGAAAGACGCGGATGGTCCATCATTGTGAATGACACCGTGCGTCCGGGCGGCAGGGCGTCCGTGTTCAAGGTGCCACACCACGGCTCCGAGAATGCGCATGTGCCCGCGGTCTGGCACGCCATGGTGGAAACCCAGGCTACCGCCGTTCTGGCGCCCTGGATGAGAGGAGGCCGCATCCTGCCAGGGACAGAGGACGCCAAGCGTATCCTGAATGAAACGAGCCGCGCCTGGATCACCAGAAACGGGACATCGAAGCAAGCCTCCTTCAGGCATCCGGATCGCGCGGTCGAAAGAACCCTGAAAGAGAGCGCAGTGCGTCTTCAGCGCCTGCCTGACAGACAGCACGGCATCCGCTTGCGCCGCCCGTTCCATTCACCGGATCCCTGGACGGTCGAGCTGTTCGGCGATGCCACGCACCTCTCCGCCCATGCAGCCTGAGACACTCATGGACGACACCCGCCTCATCGAACGCTGGCTGCCCATCGCAGAGCTTGGCATCGAAAGCCTGCGTGAACGTACACCCATGACACCGTTCCCGGCGCCGAACCGTCTCCACGTCTGGTGGGCACGGCGACCTCTGGTCGCAGCGCGGGCAGCGGTGTTGGCGTCGTTGCTGCCAGCCGATGCCGACCGCGAACGCTTCCTGCACGTGCTGGGAATTCACGGGGACCCGGTGGCCACCCGCCGAAGGATCGATGTTGCGCGACGACGGGGTGAGCGGTTTGAAGGTCAAGCATACAGCTACTCGCGAGCATTCAGTTACGATCCCAATGAGAATGACATCGGGTGGATGACATCCAATTCGGGAGAGCTACCAGAAAACCTCGCGATACTTGATCCGACCGCGGGCGGGGGCAGCATTCCCTTCGAAGCGGCTCGTCTTCGCGCAACGGTGGTTGCGAACGATTTGAATCCAGTCGCTGCCCTAATCATGCAGGCAACGGTAGAGTGGCCATCGCGATATGGTGCTGACCTCATATGCGAATTCGCCAAACTTTCGCAGCGGTTGGTCGTCAAGAGGGAGGAGCGGCTCGCGAGGTGTTTTCCCGACGAGCCTGATGCGGATGCCGTATCGACCAATTTCCTCTGGGCACGGACGATTTCCTGCCCGTATTGCGCGGGTTTGGTGCCTTTGTCGCCGAATTGGCGGCTCGCACCGGGCGGCACCGGAGTCCGGCTGAAGCCGGAGACAGGTACGGGGTCTGGGTCGAACGGCCGGGTCTGTTCGTTCGAGATCGTGGGCGAGGCACGGGACCAGTCACCGGGTACGGTGTCGCGCGGGGACGGCGCCTGTCCCTGGTCGGACTGCAACCGGGTCATCGATGGCGATGAAATCAAGCGCCAGGCTCAGGCAGGCGAGATGGGTGAGCAGCTCTACGCCGTCGTCTACAAGAAACGCATGCCCGGAAGGAAGCTCAAGTCCGGCAAGCTCGGCAAATCCAGGTGGGTTCGCGGCTACCGGGCGCCGTGGCCGGAAGACGACAACGGTGCCGAGATTGCGGCGCTCCTCGACGAGAAGCTCCCCGAATGGGAGGCGTTCGACATCATCCCAAGCGAGCGGATTCCGGATGGCAACAAGACCGCCGAGCCACAACGATACGGGATGCCGCTGTGGCGCGATCTGTTCTCGCCGCGCCAGTTGCTGTGCCACGGCACGAGCGTCGAGATCTTCCGCGAGATGCTGGAGGCCGACCGTCAGGCCGGCAAACTGACCGACATCCGCCTGGCAGCGTATGGGTACCTGGCGCTCTCGCTCGACAAGCTCTTGAACTACAACGCGCGGATGACCCGCTGGCACGTCAACCGAGAAGTGTTGTTGGGAGCATTCGACCGTCATGATTTCTCGTTCAAGTGGTCCTATGCCGAAATGGCCCCTCTCGTTGCCGGCGTCGGGTATGACTGGGCCATCGGCCAGACCGCGAAGTGCATCAAGGAGCTCGTGTCACTGGTCCGTCCGGAAGCCGGCGACAAGGGCGGCCTGTTCGCCACCCAGCATGCACCACCGCCGATCACCATCACCTGCAAGTCCGGTGACGCCCTCGATCACATCGAGGACGGCAGCATCGATGCCGTGGTCATGGACCCGCCCTACTACGACAACGTCATGTATGCCGAATTGTCGGACTTCTTCTATGTCTGGCTCAAACGCACGGCCGGCCATGTCTTCCCCGAGCTCTTCCGTCGCAACCTCACCGACAAGGAGAACGAGGCGGTGGCGAATCCGGCGCGGTTTCGAGGCCAGAAGGGAACGAGGGCGCGTGCCGGGCGCGACTATCAGGAGCGCATGGCGTCGATCTTTGCCGAGTGTCGCCGGGTCCTGAAGCCCGACGGCATCATGACCCTGATGTTCACCCACAAGGCGACCGGAGCGTGGGATGCGCTCACCATGGGCCTGATGGATGCCGGATTCGTCATCACCGCATCGTGGCCGATCAACACGGAAGCTGAAGGCAGCCTTCACATCAAGGACAAGGCGGCGGCCAAGAGCACGATCTTCCTGGCCTGCCGGCCACGGACCTCCGGCGCGACGGCCGGTGACGATGTCTACTGGGAAGATGTGGAAGGCGACGTGGCGAAGGCCGTCCGCAAGGAGATCGAGAGCTATCAGGAGTCGGGCATTGCCGGCGTCGATCTCTACCTGGCCTCCTTCGGCCCGGCCCTCGAGGTGTTCTCGCGCCATTGGCCGTTGCGGCGCGGCACGCCGCGCGACACGCCTCGGGAACGCAGACGCCAGCTGAAGGTGTTCCCGGAAGAATGGGACCCTTATGCCGCCACACCGGAAGACGCGCTCGATGCGGCGCGCCAGGAAGTGAAGCGCTGGCGCCTTGAACAGTTGACGCATCAGAAAGCCAGAACCGATCTCGACCCTGCAACGGCCTTCTTCGTCCTTGCATGGGACGCCTTTCGGGCGCCGGTCTTTGCCTATGACGAAGCCTTGCGTCTGGCCAGAGCCGTCGGCGCCGATCTCGACAGCGACATCGTCGGCAGGCTTGCCGGCAAGAAGGGAAGTGATCTGACCCTCTGGGACAGCACGCAGCGGGCAGCCAAGGGAGCACTCGGGCCTGCCGATGGTTCGCGCGGCATGATTGACGCCATCCATCACGCAGCGAACCTGGCGCGTATGCGACAATCCCTGGATCCGGCACGGGACATGCTCAGCCGGTTTGCTGTGGATCAGGACCAGCAGTTCGTGGCATCGCTCGCAGCGGTGCTCGAAGTCCTGCCGGTCTCCAGGGTCTTCACCGGCATCGAACTCGAAGGTGACGTGGCTGCCTCCGGAAGTGACTTCGAGGTTCTCTACAATCTGAGCCGTCTCGCCTTCAGTGATCGTATTGATGAACCGGAGCAGCTCAAGCTCTGGAAGGACGATGAGCTCCCCTGATGCTGAGAGACTATCCCTGGGAGCTCGAGTACACGCCCCGTGACGGTGATCTTGTCCGCCTGTTCTATGTCCCGGCCCTGGAGAACGCCCGCTACTACAATCGGCTGACGGGGTACTTCACCGCTGGCGCCCTGGTGCTGGCGGCCCGCGGCATCGAGGGACTGGTCCGCAATGAGGGGCGCATGCGCCTCATCGTCGGCTGCACCCTCGATCAACCCGAGATCGATGCAATCACCCAAGGTGAGGAACTCCGCGACTGTGTCGAGCGGCGCTTGACCTCCCGGCCCCTTGCGGCGCCCGATATGGAGACGGCTGACGCACTGGAACTGCTGGCCTGGATGGTGGCGCGCGGCAATCTCGAGGTGAAGGTTGCGGTTCCCTGCATGAACGGCAAGCCGGTTCCCGATGACGGCATCTTTCACGCAAAGACCGGGATCATCGAGGACCGGGCGGGTGATCGCATCGCCTGGACGGGGAGTCTGAATGAAACCACTGCCGGTTGGAAGACCAACTGGGAGACCATCAGTGTCTTTGCCAGTTGGGGTCCGGAACCGGAACGGGTTGCGGTGCAGGAAGAGAACTTCGCGCGCCTCTGGGCCGCAAGGACCACCGACCGGGTGATGGTGCTGGACGTCCCGGAAGCCGTGCGCCGTGACCTGATGCGTTTCATGCCGGACCATGGCAAACCACGACGACTGGAGGATGTCGCAGTTCCCGTCAGCCCGGACAGCGGCTCCGACAAGGTGGACGAATGGTCTCCAGCGGTGTCGTTGCGGGACCGGATCTGGGCGTTCATCCACGATGCGCCATCGTGGCCTGGCGGAGGTGACCTGATCGGTGAAGCGACCGCACCGGTGCAACCCTGGCCGCACCAGATCAGGGCCTTCGATCGTCTTTACCGCAACTGGCCACCGCAACTCCTGATCGCCGACGAGGTCGGCCTCGGCAAGACCATTCAGGCCGGTCTGCTGTTGCGCCAGGCCTGGCTGGCGCGACGCGCCCAACGCATCCTGATACTGGCGCCCAAGGCCGTGCTGCGCCAATGGCAGATCGAGTTGCGCGAAAAGTTCAACCTCAACTGGCCCATCTATGATGGGCGCAGGCTTTCCTGGTATCCCTCTCCCGCCCTGCAAGGAAACCACGAGCGTGTCGTCAGCCGTGAAGGCTGGCACGACGAACCCGTCGTCATCGCCTCGAGCCAGCTCATGCGGCGCCAGGACCGGGCGGCAGAACTTCTCGAACAGGCAGAACCCTGGGATCTCGTGGTCCTCGACGAAGCCCATCACGCCCGCAGGCGAGGCGCCGGCAGCGCACGGGAAGGGGGGCCGAACACCCTGCTCAGACTCATGCAGGGCCTGAAGGAAAAAACACAAGGACTTCTCCTGCTCACGGCGACACCCATGCAGGTTCATCCCATCGAGACGTGGGACCTGCTGAACCTCCTTGGCCTTCCGTCAGAGTGGAGCAGCAAGGAGTTCTTGCGGTTCTTTGAAGACCTGGGGCACCCCAATCCCTCAACGGAAGCGCTGAACCGAATGGCAGCACTCTTCCAGTCGGTTGAACGGGCCTACGGCAAGGTCGGCATCGATGAAAGCCGCAGTCTGTCGAAGCTGTCTCCCATGAAGACCGGGAAGGTCATGAGAGCTCTTCGCGACCCCGTGAACATTCCCCGGGGCGATCTGGAGACGGATGAACGGCATGCGGCCATCGCCATCATGAAAGCGAACACTCCGATACGTCGCCTCGTCTCGAGACATACGCGCGAGCTTCTTCGACGCTACTTCAAGGCGGGGATGCTCTCGACTCCGATCGCCAAGCGCAGGGTCGATGACTGTTTCATTCGCATGAGCACAGGGGAACGCGCCCTCTGTGATGCCGTCGAGGACTACATCAGCGAGACGTACCAACAGGCCGGCAGTCAGGACCGGTCTGCCGTCGGGTTCGTGATGACGGTGTACCGTCGCCGCCTCGCCAGCAGTTTCCTTGCCCTGGAGAAGACGCTGATGAAGCGCCAGGGTGCGCTTCTCGAAGGCGCCGACGAAGGATCCATGTTCGATGAAGAAGACATGCCAGACGACGACCTCTCGCATGATGGGATCGATCTGGACGCGATCGAGGGTCTCGAGAGTTCAATCCTTGCACAGGAGCAACGAGAAACGATCGATGCGCTCCTGGCCGACATCTCTGCACTGCCTCCCGACAGCAAGCTCGACAGCCTTCTCAAGGTTCTTCGAGACCTCATGACTGACGGCTTTGGCCAGGTCATGGTCTTCACCCAGTTTGCCGACACCATGGACTTCCTGCGCCAGGAATTGACCAGCAGTACGCAACTGAGGGTGCTGTGCTTTTCGGGGCGCGGGGGAGAGATACCCGGCAGTGATGGCACTTGGCGGCGGATCACCAGAGACGATGCGAGGCGGCGCTTTCGTGACCGGGCTGCAGATGTGCTGCTGTGTACCGATGCCGCGGCCGAAGGTCTCAATTTCCAGTTCTGCGGAGCACTTGTGAACTATGACATGCCGTGGAACCCCATGCGCGTGGAGCAGCGCATCGGACGCATCGATCGCCTGGGCCAGGAACACTCCACCATTCGCATCGTCAATCTGCACTACGAGGGCACGGTCGAGACGGACGTCTACCTTGCCGTTCGGGAACGCATCAGACTCTTCGAGACGGTGGTGGGACCGTTGCAGCCGATCCTCTCCAGGCTATCGGGAAAGATATCAGAGGCCGTGCTCACTGGCAGATCACGTAACTCCGACGAGCGGTCGGAGATTCTCGACGATCTGATGTACGACGCCGATGAACACGGAGGAGGCGGCTTCGACATCGACGACGTAACGGACAGTGCTCTCGAGATGCCAGAGCGGCCACAACCTGCCATGACGATGAATGATCTTGACAGGATCATCAGAACGGCTGGCCTGACACCCCCCGGTATGCAGATTCGGCGCCTGGAAGCTGGTGCTTACGCCCTGCGAGCACCGGGCATGATGGAGGAAGTACGCGTTTCCACAAACGCACGATACTACGAAGAGCACTCGGAGAGCGTTGAATTCTGGTCCCCGGGCAACCCACTGTTTGAAATGTGGCCGGAACACGCCATGCCATCGGAGAATGACAATTCACATTCAACCCTGGCAGAACTCCTGGCGGAAGAATAATCGTGCTGGAGGGAGCACCTTCCCTCGCCAAAGCGCCAGGTGTCTTGTGCTGCGTCGGGCGGCATCGATGAGTGCGAGGTGATCCGACAACGCAAGGGGATTAACCAGGAAAGTGCCGAAGCGTGATCAACCGGGATCAGAAGGCCAAGATGTAGTGCTTGGTAGTCCCGTTGTAAATCAGTACGCAATTCGCCAATACGTCCCGACCTATGAGGGCATGAACCCCCTGTCGTTCGAACAGTGGCGCCTCTGTAACGGCCAGATTGCGGATAAAGTACGGGTTCTCTTTGAACGTCGCGAAAATGATCAAACCGCAATCGTATTCGTTGGCGGGGACGGGTCCGTCTTGTGTTGAGGCGGTGAGAATTGACGCGACGCTTCGCCTGTCGGTGTCGTCAGTCCCAATGCGCGTGGCACGCTTGGGTCAACGCACGTCACGCTCGCGCCCGTGTCCAGGAGGCCTCTCGCCCTGAACGGCTCGGGACTGCAATGCATTCCGTCAGGCCTCGCTGACGGTCAGATGAACATTGAGAAGCGGACCCGCATTGTCATTGGGCTTGTGAAGTGCGGCATGGCTCGATGAACCTTGTCATGTGGCGAACCTGTTCGACCACGCTGATCTGCTTGACGAAGAACGGCTTCAGGCCGAACGTTAAGCGTTTGCGCGATTTTTGACGTGGATTCCGTCGGTTCTGCTTGAATTGTCTGCTGGTCTGGGGTGATTGCCCCTCGACCGACTTGCAAGAAGT
The DNA here is from genome assembly GCA_964291265.2 of Alphaproteobacteria bacterium. Classification (GTDB taxonomy): domain Bacteria; phylum Pseudomonadota; class Alphaproteobacteria; order SP197; family SP197; genus SP197. The sequence goes on along the minus strand of OZ219747.1, from coordinate 2,771,419 downwards.
CGGCCGAGGGGCTTGTCTCCGTGACGGTGAGATCACCGGAGGCCAGTCAGTGTCGCACGTTTCCTTCCCGGGTCCCATACTTTCCTGCGCCCATGCAAGGCCTTCCCACGCTGGAATTCGCTTGATTTCACTTGACGTCAGGCGTTCGTATGTTGCACGCGCGCGGACATTTTCCGCTGGCCATCCCGCTTGGGATGTGCGACGGTCCGGTCATGTCGATTCGCAAGCTCATGGAAGCTGTCCCGATCCATCAGGAAGCACCTGAGGGTTTTTCCCTGTCTGAGGTCGATGTTCGCCTGGCGAGGCCGGAGGAGCGTCCGCTGTGGGACGCGCTGATGAACAAGCACCACTATCTCGGCTTCCGTCGCCTGGCGGGTCGCGGTCTGCGCTACCTTGCGACCTTCAGGGGCCATTGGCTGGGGCTGGCGGCGTGGCAGAACGGCGCCTTCAAGTGCGCTCCCCGCGACCAGTGGACCGGCTGGAAGCCGGAGCAGCAGTTCCAGCGGCTCTCGATGGTAGCCAACAACACGCGGTTCTTGATCCTCTCCAAGCCCGGGGTGTTTGCGAACCTTGCTTCCTGTTTCCTTGCGTGCATGACGCGCCGGCTCTGTGACGATTGGCTGCAGGTGCACGGCCACGGGGTGCTGCTGGCGGAGACGTTCTGCGATCCGGAGATCTTTGCCGGCACGATGTTGAAGGCTGCGGGCTGGACGTGTCTGGGTGAGACCAAGGGGTTTGCCCGCTCCAACGGGCGTTACACCGATCCTCACGGCAAGCCCAAGGATATCTACGTTACGGCACTGAGGCGCGATGCCCGGGCGCTGCTGTCGAGCCCGCTGCCGCTTCCCCCCGACGTGGCGCCGCCCTCATGCCCCGAACTGGCGCCCCGGGACCCCAAGGTGCTGCGCTCGCTCTACGCCGAGCTCGCGGCCATTCCCGACTTCCGCCGGGCGCAGGGAAGGAAGCATACCGCGGCATCGGTGCTCACCGTGCACGTGCTCGCCGAGTTCGCCAACATGAAGGGCTGTGTCGCCGCCGCGCAGTTCGCGCGGTCCCTGTCCCAGGAGGAGTTGGAGGCCATCGGCGCGTGGCTTAACCCGAAGTTCCAGCACCGTTCAGAGGTATCGTTATGAATGTATTGACGATTGAGAGAATCGCGTGTGTCGCTACTGGGAACGCTAGAGGCGCACGCCGAGGTGGTTCAGGGCTTTTTTATGGAGCGTCGTGGGCCGCGTGGTGACCTGGAAGGGCCGCAGGGTTTCGACGTTCTCCATGGGCCAGGAGGAGAGACTGGTGGCGGGGGGCTCATGCGGTTGGGGACGATGTCCACGTACATGGCAACGTACATGGGGGCAACAGCTGCCTGTGTCAACATGGTGTTTCACCGTTACATGGGAACTCTTGCATGTTGTCTCTGTGCGATTTTATCAGTAAGATCAACTAGTTGGTGTGGTTGTATTGCTAAAATCGTCCGGAACTTCGGCTTAACCCGAAGACGGGGCTTCGCGAGCCCGTCTCCAAGTCCACCATCCACCGGGTTATCCAGTCGATCGACCCCGAGGCTCTGGAGGATGTGCTCACCCGCTGGTCCCGGCCTCGGCTTCACCTCGCCCGTGCACTCGCCGCCGACGGCAAGCGCATCCGCGGCGCCAACCGCAACGGCGATGGCCGTCTGAGAGACCGTGGCCCTTGTCGACCATGAGACCGGCGCGCCCTTTTCCCTCCTGAACTTCAACGACGAAGGCGGCGAACTGGCGGCCATGCACGATCTCCTGGAGCGCAGCGACATCGGCGGCAAGGTGATCACCCTCGACGCGCTGCACACGACACGCCATACCGCAAAGCTGATCACACAACGCGCGGATTACGTCTTCGTCGTCAAGGGCAACGCTCCGGAGACCTTCGCCATCCTCGACAGCATCAATTGGCAAAAAGACGCTACCGGCCACTTCACGGAGCCGTTCGACAAGGCGCACGGTCGACTGGAGCAGCGTTCGATCAGCGTCCTCGTCCCGTTGGACGGTCTGATCAACTATCCGGGCGTCCGTCAGGTCGCCCGCATCACCCGCTATCGGGAGCCGTGGAAGAAAGGCTCCGGCGATGCCGGGAAGGAAGGCTCCGGCGATGCCGGGAAGGAAGGCTCCGGCGATGCCGGGAAGGAAGGCCCCGGCGATGCCGGGAAGGAAGGCCCCGGCGATGCCGGGAAGGAAGGCCCCGGCGATGCCGGGAAGAAAGGCTCCGGCGATGCCGGGAAGAAAGGCCCCGGCGATGCCGGGAAGAAAGGCTCCGGCGATGCCGGGAAGCAAGAAGAGAAGGATTACACGGAAACCGATTACATCATCACCTCTCTCGATACGGGGGCCACGTCGCCGGAAGAGTTGCTGCGACTGAACCGCCGCCACTGGGCCGTGGAAAATCTGAACCATCGACAAAGGGATTGCGTCTTCGGCGAAGACGCCTGCCTGACCCGCACCGACAACGGCCCGGCGAACCGGGCCAGCCTCAACAACATCGCGCTCGCGGTGATCTTCGCCAACCGCCGCGAGGCCGAAAGCCTCGCCGCCTACAACTGGACCGTCGCGAGGCCATCAACGCCCTGACCCGGCCCTGAGACGCCTTGAGCGTCCGGGGACCCCGGAACGCTGCTAGAACATCAAGAACCAAGCATCCGGGCCGAAAACGCTGCCGGTGTCGCCATGCGGACGGCACTGAAGCCACGGAATCCGTCCAGGACATCCCGATTCGGCCTCGATTCGTCGGCCTCGCGAAAGATCAGATGGCCGATTCGGGCGCGATTCATCGGCTTCCCGAAAAATCAGCCGTAGCGTAGGAAAGTCCTGGCGCCCATGTCTGGCCTCTCCTTGAGAGGATTGATGCGGCCGAGGCCAACCGCTGCCGCCTGGAGGGATGCCCGCATTGCGGCGGTCGTCTTCACAGCGCGCGGTATCCGCGCAAGCCGCACGCGCTTGCGCCTGCTCTTCGCGGCGACATCCGCCGCTTCAGCTTCTGCTGTGCTGAGTGCAGGAGCCGGACGACTCCGCCCTCGGTGCGCTTCTTCGGCCGGAGGTTCCGGGTGGCGCCGGTGTACCTGGCGGCATCCACGTGCCTGAAGCGTGACGGGGTCCCGCACCGGCCCGCCGTATCCGACGGGGCTGACGGCGCCAGTCGGAGCCTGCCGTCCAGCAATCCGTTTCCGACACACAGGATCGAGACCAGGATGGACTCTCCAGCCTCGAGAAACGGCGCCTTCGTCTTGGCAAGCGGCGTTTCGATGGTGTGCTCTGCGAGGTCCGGATCACGCAGGACCTTACAGCCCACCCTCAGGGCAAGTTCACGCATGAGCCTGGCATGGGATCCTCCCTTCCGGACGCCGTTGTTCCGTGCTCGCGTTCTGGCCGATTGACCGGCGGTCAAAAAGCAACCCAGACTGCCGGACCACTCCACCAACGTCACTGGAGCACTGTCGTGACCAGGTCCCTGAATCGATCCACTGCCCCTGGCAGGCGCCTCTTCAGTTTCGGCATCATCACCGACACCCACGTCAACCAGGGTGAGGACGAGACGAATTCGCCGTTCGAATCGGGACGCCTTGCCAACCGGCGCATGCGCCATGTCATCCGGGACCTCAACGCGCGCGATCTTGCCTTTGTCGTTCACGTCGGCGACATCGTCCATCCTGTACCGGCGATCCCGGGACTCTACGCCGATGCGGCCCGGCGCTTCTTCGAGGTGTTCGATACCCTCCGCCATCCTGCCTGGCTCACGCCCGGCAACCACGATGTCGGTGACAAGCCCAACGACTGGGCCCCTGCTGCCCGGATCAACGAGAATCATCTCGCCCTTTGGCAACGCCATTTCGGCGACCAGTTCACGTCGTTTGATCATCAGGAGTGCCATTTCGTCATCATCAACGCCCAGGTCATCAACTCGCACCTGGAAGCCGAGGAACGCCAGCGCGCTTGGCTGGAGGCCGATCTCCGCAACCACCACGGCCGCCGCGTCTTCCTGTTCAGCCATTATCCACCCTGTCTCCTGGACGCGGACGAGGAGGAGACCTACGACAACATCGGCGAACCCGGTCGCTCATGGCTCCTCGACCTCGCCAGGCAGCACCGGATCGAAGCCCTGATTGCCGGACATGTTCACAATTTCTGGTATCTCCGGCTCGACACGACCGACTGCTACATCCTGCCATCGACCGCCTTCGTGCGCTTCGACTACGCCGAGATGCTGAGGGCCGCGCCCGGCGCCGAAACCGAATTCGGACGCAACGATCGACCCAAGCTCGGCTACGCGGTCTGCCATGTCCACGAGGACGGGCACATGGTCGAGATCGTGCGCACGTGGGGAAACACCCTCGACGCCGGTCCGCCGGCGGACACACGGCCGGGCCATCGCCTCGCCGCCATCCATCCGCGCTGCAACGGACGGACCGGATTCGGGTTCGACATGCGCCACAACTGGATGGAAATCGTCGAGATTCCTCCCACCGGTGGTCTCGACGAGTTCGACCGAAAGACCGTGCGCAACGACTACCCGCTGCTCGCCCTCTGGGACATGGCGGTACGACCGCTGAGGGTGCCCATGCGCGATCTCGTGAACGGGGCGAACGTGGCGCGCATGAGCGTGCTGGCGGAACACGGACACCTCTTCACGCTCATGTCATTCGGCCCTCCCACACGCGACCTGGCAGAGCGCCTCATGGCCCATCGCGACCTCTTCCGAACCTGGGACGTTGCCATCAATCCCGATGTCATCGATCGTGACATCGGCGCCATCGCCTCTGCCGCCTCCCGGGCTGGTGTTCCCCTCGTCCTGTCACGCCTGCGCTCGATCGACGAACAACGCGCCGAAGCGGGCAAGTACTACCACTCGATCAACCAGGGGTTCCTTGTCCGCGACACGGAAGAGATCGCCACGATCGCAAGGCGGCCCGAACTCGATGGCGTGCTGGCCGGCGTGGTCTTCCGACTCACCCTTGACATGCCGGTCTGGGAAACGGTGGCAGCGGCCAGTGCCGTGGCCACCGGCCTTGGCCTCAAGGCCCATGTCCACATGCGCATGGCCGGAACAAATCCGGCAAGCCCGGTCATGGACGACGCCCTCACCGCCAGACGGATTGCCGAGGCGATGGCGGCCGCGGTGTCCTTTGCCGATGTCACCGTGTTCGCCGACACCCTGGTCGACATCGATCGGGGTTATTTCCCCCGATCGGGCGTTCTCGACCGTCTCTGCAACCCGCGGCCCGGCTACCACGTGGTGCGCCACATGCATGCCGCTCTCGACATCGTCGACGACGGGATTTCACCCTGCGCCGCCAGGGATCTGGCGGGCGGGCGATGCCTGGAGATGAAGGAAGCCGGCAACCCACTGGTGCTGGCGGTGCCGGAGAACCAGTCTCGAAACCTTGCCGTGCCCTGGTCCGGTCACCCTGTCATCTCGATCGATCTGGTCGGCGGCTCCGTCACACCACAGCCGTGTGCCCGTGAGGTGCGGATCGGGTCCGCAAGCCCGCACCTCCTGGTGGCCGACCCCGATGGAAGCCGGCTTCGCCGACTCTCCTGAAGACTCCGCTCCATGGAAGTCACCATGCCGGGTGCCCATCAGGCACGCTCCATGTCCGCCATGACAAGCTGGTTGAAACGATGGTGGAGCCTGTCCCAGAAAGGTGAGTAATAGTGCTGGCGGCACACAGGGCTGCTGCGGGCAGCCTGTACGGCCTCGATCATGATCCTGTCTTCCGCGTGTATGATGTCGAACAGTTGCTGCACCTGCCGTTCCTGATCCTGGAAGGCGGGATCCTCGAGCGCCTCGGGCGCATAGAACCGCAGGTGCCTCAGTTCCGTGACACCCGGTCCCCGCGGAAGGGCGATGTTGACCTTGGCGAACGTGTCGAGCAGGGGAATGTTGACGTTGGGATAGAGCGTCGTGAAGTAACCCCTTTCCGGCACAGTGCCGATGTCATGACCGGCCGAGGGAAGGTGGACCTCGTCATATGTGGCGCCGGACTGATCGCGGGAATGGGCGAACGCGAGGAGTGGTCCCTCCATGGTGAATTCAAAACGGGGCTCTCGTGACGCTCCGACCCGCGGAACCTCTTGTGACGTGCGATAGATGTGGTGCGTGAAGGCCTCGTGAAGGAGGTTGATGGACGCGTTTTCCTGGTAGGTCTTCCAGTTGGTGTTGACGATTCTCCGTTCGATAAGCGGTTGACCGCCGCTGTCCCGGGCGGGAACCAGACGGTCGATGGCAAAGTCGGCGCCCACGAGGCGGCGCCAGGGCATCAACCATCCATCGACATCGCCTGCTGCACCATCGGGATTGACGAAGAGCGTGCCAAACCGCTCGGCACTCGCAACCTCGACGAGATCGCATGGCCGTCCGTCCAGGGCCTCCGGCCCGGCCTCGGGATTGCCGTCCCAGTAGGGAGCGCCCACGAGGCGTCCGTCGAGGTCATAGCGAAGGCCATGGTAGGGCGTGTCGATGCAATCCAGCCCGCTTGCCGGACGCAGCAGCGCCAGACAGCCGTCATAGGGAACGATGTTGTGAAAGACGCGCAACGTCCCACCGCTTCCCCTGACGGCCAGCAGCGGCTGATCGAGGAGATCGAACGGCCGGGCATCGCCGGCGTCCGGAAGCTCCGCGGCGAACATGACGGCAGTCCAGTTCCGCGCAAAGATGCGCTCCACCTCGAGCGCATGCCAGGCGTCGTCCGTGAAGGCCTGTGCCGGGAGTGTCAGGGCTTCGTCGACAGGCGCCATCACCCTCTCCCGCTCCGCACGGGTCATCACGTCAAGAAGTCTCTCGTCCATCGCTCACGCCATCCGCATCCTGCGCAGCAGCGCCGGAAACCATGCCATCATGCCGGGCTTGAGGGTATGCCAGTCCGTAACGGACTGGAACGTTCCGGCCATGTCGAATGGCCTCTTGCCCGAATGGGTCTACCCCATGAGGGTCAGCGCATTGCGTCCCGAGGGGACGGAGACTGCCGGCAGGCCGGTCAAATTGGCGATCCACGGCATCACCGTCATGGCGTCCTGCGCGGAGATCCGTCTTGCGCCAACGGCCGGATCCGTTTCCCCGAATGCCGGGGCAGCGACGGGCAGGGTCGGCAGGCACAGGGCCTCGAGGGCGCACACCGGCCGGGTCCGGTTCCCGAAGACAGCCTCATGCTGTGCGGCGCACTGCGCTGGCAGGAGAGCGAAGCGCGCATCTGCCCGGCTTAGCGATCAGCCTGATGGCAGAATGAGAATGTCCTCACCCGATCGCCCTGCCTGATCACGCGCTCGGCAGGGTTAAGCGCGGTCCTCCTGTGCCCGGCGCCGAGGTCGGGAATGGGAATGCACCTTCCAGTCGGTGAGGGCCGGGCTGCGCACCGGTGATCGAACGAAACCGGGTTGGACCGGCCCTGAGTGAGGTCTTGAGGATACCGCGCCCGATATCATGATCCCGACCCGTTCCGACGCCGCTTCGACACATCCCTCTCGGCAACAACAGGCATGGCGCAGGGTCATCGAAACGTCGGAGTCTCGCCACTGTCAACAAGCGATACACCGTTGAGGAGGACCTGGGTCATGCAAGCGTACATCCTCGACACCGACCCGTTCGCGGAGGGTGAACCACAGCTGCTGGACGCTGGATATGGGTAAGGGTCGGATCGGAGTGCGACGGAAAGACATGATCGCTGTCCGTCCCGGGCTCAACGTGCGATGATCTGGTGGGCCTTGCTGTCGAGCGTGTCGGCGCGACCACCTGAGAGTGCGAATCTCCCTGCAACGACATCCCGTATGGCAAGAGCAGGCGCATGATGCCGGCCCGGGCTGATCGCTTCGGGCGTTCGGCGATGTGATCATCCGGTTCAGTTCGGCATGGAGGTGACGGGCCTCGTCCCGGGACAGGAACCCGCGTTGCGGGTTGCGGCGGATTCCGCTTGCCGGATTGGACGCGAGCTGACCACGAACCGCCGCGCGACCGAGAATCCGGCCTTACCGCTGTCATGTTGCGCGAAGGTGGCGGCGACACAGCATTCCGGACGGCCAAAGGCGAACTCTCCGTCCATGCTTCGGTACATGAGGGCGGCGGGTGCTCGGCCGCCCGGAATGCTCACCCGGTAGAGAACACACCCCCGCGAGCCGATGCTGGCGGGGGTGTAGACGGCGCCTTTCAGCGCCACGGGAGGGCCCAACTCCGATGCGGCAGGTGTCGGCTCCGATCCCGCTTCGAAGGCGCAGGCCGACGTCAGCACGGCCACGCAACCGAACGCCAGCCAGCGAAGCCTCGCCATCGGATCACCAGGTCGCGCGGTATGCGAGTCCCACGTTTGCCGCGCGCCTGCCCTGGACGTGGCCGGCGTTCACCGCGGCGCCCACCTCCATCGCGATCTTCCCGCCAAGGGCGGCGAAGTCATGGCGCAGCGTCATGCGCACTTCCCGCCCGTCGGGACGCAGCGGAACACGAAACTCGTCGTACAACCGCTTCCCATTCTCGATCCTGCCGTTCTCGACCCGGAATCGACCCATCCCCGACTCCGCTCGCAACGGCTGTTCGACCGCGACCCCCGTGCTCTCGTTGCCCACTCGCAACATCATCGCGGACATCATGGAAGGGCTCGCACGGAACACCGCGTCTTCCTCGTATTGCGGGAGGCTGAGCGCCGCCGTGCCGGTGGCCTTCAGTGTCCAGTCATCGTGCAGTCCCTGCTGAAAGGTGCGCGAAACCCACACCATGCCGGATCGCGGATCCGTCCCGAACGCGCCCGAGGTCTCCGCTCCCAGGTGCCCGGCGTCGTCAAAACTCAAGCCATAGCCCCAACCGCCATGGAACGGTCGGTGCGCGAGACTGGCCGATGTCGGGCCGAATCCCATCACCCAGCGTCCACTGTTCAATGCCTGGTCATTGCCGTCACCGTCCAACCCCGTCCAGTGAAGGTCGAGAATCTCGAGGCCCGGCGCGGGCATGGCTGACGTCTTCGCATCCTCGAATCGAGGGATCGGAGACCGCCCCGCCGCTCCGTCCGAGATCAGCGCGGATAGAGGAACCCAGAACGGAAATTCCTGCTCGTCGAAGGCCGCCAGTTCGATTGAGCCGACGCGCCGGGCGACCGAACCGAACGCCATCGGGGCCTGGAACGATGTGCGGCTCAGCGCATCTCCCGAGCGTCCGACGCTGAGCGCACCGACCGGGGACAGCGCCGCCTCAAGATCGAGATGGCCTGCACCATAGATCTCGATGTCGGCGTACCGTCCGCTCCGATCGGCGGTGTCGATCATGCGCTTGACGATCTGGGTGTTGCCGCGCGTCCCCCGGAAGTGCTCTTTCAGCAATGCGAGAGAACCGGATACCAGAGGCGCGGAATAGCTGGTTCCTCTCAGACCGCTTGTCACATCACCCGTACCGGGACGATTGGGATTGGGCACCAAACCCCGGACCGTGCCGGGAGCGGCAAGGCAATAGTGCCGTCCATGCCGCGCGGCGCTCCAGTCGTTCGGGACCGGACCGCAGTGGTTGGAGTAGTCTGCAATGGTGCCCGTCCTGGGGTCCGTCGCCACAACCGCCAGGGAGTGTCCGCGCAGTTCGGGGATATAGAAGGGAAGATCCGCTCCCAGTCCGGACCAGGGTTGCCCATCGTTGCCGGCGGAGTAAACGATGATCGTCTTTCGGCTGTTCGGCGTACCTATCTGCAAGCTGGCATCGAGCGTCCTTGGCAGGTATTGCCGATACCACCGAAGCTCGGATTCGATTTCTGCCGCGATGACGGCGGGGTCGAACAGGTCGATGCTGAAGGATCGATTGATGATATCGAACTTCGCGTGCTGCTGCCGGTAGGTATCGGCAAGCATGTTGTCGACCTCACGACGGTCCGGGTCCGGGAGCGAGGCGATCACGGATCGCAAGACTGCGTCTGCATAGCTGGTCTCCCGTTGCTGTCGGGCGGCAAAGTCCACCGCAACCGGGATGATCGTTGCGCCCGGCGCGACGCCGAGATTGGTCCCGGCCGCAATCGAGGCGACGGTTGTCCCATGTGCCGCGTCACCATAGGGCGTCGGTACCTCGGACCATCGACTGAACGCCTCGATGAGATCGCTGGCACTGAAATGGTCGTCGACCACAAACACGGAATTGTCTCTCGTGGGCCAACCGTCCCGACTCACGATCCGGCGTACCCAGAGATTGACCGCCTCGTCGTCGCCCCGGCTGTTGTCCCGGAATCTCGTGCATGTGCCGGCTCTTGTGCATCGGTCCACGTCGCTTCCGATCTCCTCCGCCAAGGGGTGCGGATACGCCAGGTCGGCTCCGTCGGCATGGCGCAACGCGACCCGGTTCCCGAATTCTCCGCGCTGCGTGTAATCAACGATGCTGTCTTCGATGCCGATGCGCACGCCCCGCCCGGTGAGGCCCAGCGCGTAGGCATGGTGCACCCCGATCTGTTCCAGAACGTCGGGCTGACTAGTCGTGAAACGCGCTGTGCCGAGGTGATACTCCGGGTCGGTTGGCGCCAAATCGATGGTCCCGCCACCTCCACCACCGCCACCGCCACCACCGCCGCCGCCACCCCCACAGGCGGGGAGCAGTGCCAGGAGGACTGTGCTGAACAGGATGTGCTTGAATGCGGACACGGACTCACTCCTTCCTCTTGTGATGCCAGCCTCTTGTGATGCCAGTCTGAAGCGTTCTGCTCGCTGCGAGGTTCGCTCCCAGGTCCGTTTTCCCCTCGGCGGGCGGGCAGGACTCGGAGTGTGAATCATCAGTCTTTGATGACGTTGTATTGTCTGGATTCATGTACTTGGACTCCCGTGCCACCCATCGCATGGCGAACCGGCAAGTCGCCATCCTGGCCCGGGCCAGGGAACTCGCCCCGGAGCGCTGCCTGGCCACCGGCATCGGTCCATCCGGGCAAAGGCCCTCTCCACCACAACGCTTGCAGCGGAGCCGGAAGTCATGTCACCATGCCGGGCTTGAGGGTATGCCAGTCCGTGACGGACTGGAACGTTGCGGCCATGTCGAGAATGGCCTCTTCCCCGAAGGGGCGGCCCATGAGGGTCAGCGCAACCGGCAGCCCCGCTGCATTGCGTCCCGAGGGGACGGAGACTGCCGGCAGGCCGGTCAGATTGGCGATCCACGGCATCACCGTCATGGCGTCCTGCGCGGAGATCCGTCTTGCGCCAACGGTGAGATCCGTTTCCCCGAATGCCGGGGCAGCGACGGGCAGGGTCGGCAGGCACAGCGCATCGTGGTGTTCGAAAAATTCCCGAATCCGGACGACGAGACGGGCCCTGTACTGCTGGGCCTTGAGATCTTCAAGTATGCCCGGGAAGAATTCCACCTCGACTCCCTGCCGGTGCACGGTCTGGTCCCCCAGGATCCGGACGCACAGGTCATCAACCCGGACTGGCGCAACAGGGACCGCGAGCTGCGCCGCCGCCGGCAGGCACTCGGCACGCTCCGCAACCGGATCGCCGAACTGGAACGCAAGCCCGAACCCTCCAACGCAATCCTCCGGAAAGTCGGACAACTGCAGGCCGAGAAGGAGACACTCGAAGCCAGGATCAAGACCCTGCAACAAGAACGCAAGGAGACCCCGAAGCATGTCCGCATCAAGGATCTCAGAGACGATCAGGCCCTCGATGCCCTGGCGTCCCGGGAACGGCACTGGCTCGACATCCTGCGCATGATCGCCTACCGCGCCGAAACCCGGATGATGGCGGCCGTGGCCAGGGAGCAGGGCAAGAAACAGCGACCGCGAAGACACCTCCGCGCACTCCTGCAGGCCGACGCCGATATCCTCCCCGACCCCGAACGGGGAATCCTCCGGATACGCATCCTCGGAACCGCATGCAACGCCGACGACGACGCCATCGCAGGGTTGGCTGCTGCAGGAACTCAACGATACCCGCACACGCTTTCCAGGAACCGAACTCCGCATGTTCTACGAACTGCCCGAGAAGCCCGCCTGAGCGGTCGCCAGGGGTTCACGCTTCTTGACCACTAACACTCTCGAAGTCAGGACATCTGATGCTTCCTCACCTCCATGGACGCAATCGGCTACAACCCTCCCGTTGCCATCCAGATCGCCTTCGACGAAAAGGCCGTAGACATCCTCAATGAGCACTACGGACAACCAGACCCCAACAAGGGGTGAGTAGTTATCAAACTCTTAATGAACTTCCTGCAGTGGACAGGCATTGACGAGCCCCTCTATTCGTTTATTCCGGTGAACTTGGGAGCGGCGATGGTGCTCCTGGACCTGGCTGTGCGACGCCGATCTGGACGGCAGGCATCGGAGTGACCGCGAAACGCTTGATGAAGGCGCGACCCTTGTGGTTCTCGACGATTTTGGCCGCAGGAGTGCCAGAGAAAGTGTGCGTCGTCGCGTGAAACACGGAAAGCGCCAAGTCCTGAAGATCCTGATCTTGTTCCAGCCGAGACACCGCTAATTTGCGCTCCTCAATTTCTGTTCGGGGAATATGTCTCGAATGGCTCTTGAAGTTCCCGTGACCGGCCAGCCACTCGGCCACACTCTCCGCCTTCCCCGATCGATCCTTATCGCACTTGAACATGTAAGTTTCGAGCCAGGTTTTCACCAGATCCCTCGACATTTCCAAGGCGGACTCGCACTGAACCAGGAGGTCCGGCCCGTATTGTCCCAACATTGGCAACCAAGCGGAGAGCTTTGCCGGGTCTGCGCACTCCCGTTGCGCCCGGTCAAACTGATCCAGCACCACCTGAGCGGGGACCCCCCTTAAACCCAAGGATGTCTGCAACAAGACCTGCGGATCGGTCGGGCCGAGAAACGAATGCTTACCGAGTACGATGTCGTCGGCGGCGCAGGCAATCATTGTAGCCGCGGACATTGCAAGTTGCGGCACGATCACACGAATGTTGGAGAACCGCTGTCTCAAATACAAGACAACCGCTTCGGTCGCTTCGGGAGAACCACCCGGGCTGTGCAGGATCAGATCAAGCTGATCGCCTTCCAATTCGTAACTGACTTCCATGAACGCCTGAACATCTTCATCGCCAATGGAAAACAGTGCTGGCGCCTCCTCATTTTTTTGGAGCCACCCGGATGCATAGAGAATCACATTCCGTCCGGTATGTTGATGCAACCTGGCAAGGTAAGTTCGACGAACACGGTCGAAATCCACCATACCATTCTGTGTATCCGTTTGCTCCAGTTCCTTGAGGATATGGCTCCAGATCGGCACTGCGACATCCCTCTCGCTTTCAGTTCGTTAGAAATTGGAAGAGGTCGTCGTAGTCGTCAACCGCGCCTCTTTCGTGGCGGAGCGATAGATGTTTAAGCCCCGGTCAGCCGCCTGCCAACCCCGGTGAACCTCCATCACTTCCCAAACCCCCGGCTGAGCGAGCGCGGCCTCGAGCATTTCGGCGTGCTGCTGTTCGCGTCCTGACGTTGAGTTTCGGCGTGTTGATTCCCGCTCCATGTGATTCTTCTCCCTTCGTTTGCTGGACCGAGCAGCCGACACTCGAAAACCAATCGCAGGAACCGCCGGTAGATCGCGTCACCCAAGTTCCATCGGGGTGTCCCGGATGAAACCGTCGGCCAGCCGGCAACACCCGGTTACCGTACCCATTCGTCTTACCTCTCATTTTGACCGAGCACAAGGCCCATCGTCCGAGGAGCAGAGCAGCGGGACGGTCGCCCAACGCCATGACGGCAGTCTTCCCGTCGGGCGTGGGAGACAGACCTCAATCCGCCGCCGGAGTCTTCGTGCTTCTCCATCAGCGCTCGTCTTCCGCGAAATCCATTCCACTATCATTCCCCCTTGGTGACGGAACCGGGTTAGTGACGGGTGCAGTTCTCGTATGGAGAAGCCAAGTCATTGATTTATCACGGTTGTACGGTCGCGATGGAGCGGCGAAAACGGGGTTTCGTGACAATTGCCCGTTTCAGGACCGGATTTTGTCACGACAGCAGGGCTTGGCGGTGGATGCGGGAACGCTCCGCACCGCAAGATGCGATATGATGCTAGCTTGAAACCACAACATCAGGAGCGCTCCCATGTCAGTGTCACAGCTTCGGCCTTCCGCGTCCATCGATCTTCTCGGCTTGCCGCCTCGGGTTGTCGAAGCGGTCACGCAAGTGACCGCGGTGTGTCATCGACAGCTCGGTTCAGAGTGCTCTGCCGAGGCCTTCGAGGAAGCGGAGCGGCGGGTGCTTGAGAGCGTGCACGCGCTTGGTTGCGAGATCCTGGGTGCCTGTGCCGAGGCCCGGGACGACGGTGCGCCGCGGATCGAACGGGACGGGCAGAACTGGTTCCGTGTGGCGCCGACGCCGAAGACGATCATGACCTCGCTCGGCCCGGTGACCTTTCAGCGTGCGCGCTACCGTACCGGCGGGCACCGCCGGTCGTTGATGCCGGTGGACGAAAGCCTGGGCCTCGTCGACGACTACCTGACACGGCCGGCGGCTCAGCTTGGGCTGATGATGATGGTCCACTGCACGGCGCGGGAAGCGGAAGCGTTCTTCGGCAAGCTCGGCGCCATGACGCCGTCTGTGAGCACCTTGCAGCGCTTGAGCCTGACCATGCAGGAGCGTTGGGAAGGTCTCGGCCCGCAGGCCCTGGATGGCATCCGGGAAGCCGAGGACATTCCGCAGGACGCGGTCACCGCCTCGGTCTCGCTCGACGGCGTCATGGTGGCGCTGCGGGCCGGCGAGGACGGCCGTAGCGAGGCCTGCTGGCGCGAGGCGGCCTGTGGCACAGTCTCCTTCCACGACGCCGACGGTGAGCGCCTGAAGACCGTCTATCTCGGCCGCATGCCCGAGCGCGGCAAGTGCACGCTGAAGGCGCAGCTGGCAAGCGAGGTCGCGCATATCAGGCGCAAGCGTCCCGAGATCAGGATCAGCGCCATCGCCGACGCCGCCGCCGACAACTGGACCTTCCTCTCTGGTCTTGAACCCGAAACCGAGGTGATCGACTTCTGGCATGCCTGCGAGCATCTGCGCGTGGCGGCCGACCATGCAGCGGCGCCCCACTGGTTCGAGAAGTACCGCGAGATCCTGCGTCACGACCCCCGCGGCATCGACAAGGTGATCCGGGCGCTGCGCCACCTTCGCGACACCGCCAAGCCGGCGGGCCGAGCCGACATCGACAGGGAACTGGCCTTCTTCCGCAAGCATCGCCACCGCATGCGCTACCACGCACTGAAGCAACAGGGGATCGCCATCGGCTCGGGAGTTGTCGAGGCAGCCAACAAGACCCTCGTCACACAGCGCATGAAGCGCTCCGGCATGCGCTGGCGCATCGTCGGCGGACAAGCCGTTCTCACCTTCCGCGCCCTCATCAAATCCGGCCGCTTCGAGAGCGCGTGGACAGCCATGATCGGGGCAGACGACGCACCAGCCAACGACAACATCAACCCACATCACACCCCGGCGCTGGCCGCATGAGATGAAACAATTGAACTAAGCCCATAACTTAAGCGCATAACTGCCATACTAAACTCACACCCTTAGTGACGGCGCTCCGGCCGTCACTAACAGAATCTTGTTGTCGAGCCCTCAGTGCTGATTTGGCAGGGATCGGGCATGCCTGAGACGCACCCCGGGGTTCCCTGCGTGCCGCTGTCAGCGGCAACTTCTGGTGCATCAGGGCTGCTCGGGCACGGCTCACCTTGTCGCGCCGTCCGGCGGCGCCTTCCCGGCGCATCGCTCAGGGGTGAGGAGTGGCAATTCATCCTCCGGGCAAGGCAAGGCCGAAGTTCCGGACGATTCCAGCGCTACAACCACATCAACTAGTTGATCTTACTGATAAAATCGCACAGAAGCGACATGCAGAAGTTCCCATGTAACGGTGAAACACTCTGTTGACACAGGCGGCTGTCGCCCTCATATACGTTGCCATGTACACAGACATCGTCCCCAACCGCATGAGCCCCCCGCCAACAATCTCTCCTCCTGGCCCATGAAGAAAGTCGAAACCCCGCGGCCCTTCCAGGTCACCATGCGGCCCACGACGCTCCAGAAAGAGGCCCTGAACCACCTCGGCGTGCGCCTCTAGCGTTCCCAGTAGCGACACACCAGATTCTCCCAAACGTCAATACATTCATAACGATACGTCTGATCGGTGCTGGAACTTCGGGCAAGGATCGCGTCGCGTGCGTCCCGGGTGCGGGCGGCGTCATGCCGGTTGTCGCGGACACGGAGCTCAAGCATCCGCCGTGAGCGAACGATGGCGATGGCGGCGTTCGTCAGGCGGGAGAGGTGGCGCGGCAGATGACATGGACCCTGCAGCGGTTCCTGTCGCGGGCAACGTCGCGTCCGCAGCGAGGGCGACTCTCCATGACCCGATGGTCGTTCGGCGAGCGCCGGAAGCACCCCCGGTCCGGCGCGTTCGAGACCGGGTGAGGCGAGGCACCGGGTTGACCGGAGGCTGCGCTCTCGCGCCTTGCGGACCTCGCGTTCACGCTCCAGGCAGGCGGCCTGGCGGCAACCGCGGTGAGCGGCACAGTCGTCACGTGAGCGCCGGAGATGTCGAGCACGGCACGGTGGCTCACGCTCGATGCGCCCCTTGTCCCTTGTCGAAGGTCTCGAACGAGGCCTCGGCGGAGAGGGGCATCGACATCACGCGTGGCACATTCCCGTCCTCGCCAACATCGATGTGCCATGCCGTGCCCCTGGTGGGCCTCCCGATTGCGCGGCGGTGGTGGACGGTGCGGGGAGCCCGGTCCATGATGACGCCCGCATCAGGGAAGGAAATCCGGTCAGCATGAAGTATCGGCAACTTGGACGTACCGGGGTCGAGGTCTCACTGCTGTGTCTCGGCAGCATGAACTGGGGCAGCAACAGCACCGAGGCCGAGGGTCACCGGCAGATGGACCAGGCCTTCGAACACGGCGTGAATTTCATCGATACCGCCGAGATGTATGCGGTGCCGTCAAGCGCCGAGCACTACGGCAGAAGCGAGGAGGTCATCGGCACATGGCTGAAGGGCCGGACCAACCGCGACCGGGTGATCCTCGCCTCGAAGATTGCCGGGCCGGGCGATCACTTCTCCTACATCCGCGATGGCAAGCCGCGCTTTACGAGATGGCATGTCGAGCGGGCCATCGATGCCAGTCTCCGGCGCCTGCAGACCGACTACGTGGATCTCTACCAGCTTCACTGGCCGGAACGACCCACGACCTTCTTCGGGCGCCTGGGATACCGCTATTGCGAGACCGATGACTGGACACCTCTCGAGGAGGCCCTGGAGGCCCTCGACGGTATCGTGAAGGCTGGCAAGGTGCGATTCATCGGCATCTCCAACGAGACGCCCTGGGGCACCATGCGCTTCCTCCATCTCTCCGAGACCCTGGGGCTGCCGCGCATCGTGTCGAACCAGAATCCCTACAGCCTGCTCAACAGGTCGTTCGAGGCCGGGTGCGCCGAGATCACGCGGCATGAACAGGTCGGGCTTCTCGCCTACGCACCCATGGCGGCCGGGGCCCTCTCGGGCAAGTACCTCGATGGCGCCCGGCCGGCCGGCGCCCGCATGACCATGTATCCTTCGAACCGGCGCTATCTCGGACCGCCCAACGCCGAACCGGCGATCCGCGCCTACGTCGATCTGGCGCGCCGCTTCGACCTCGATCCCGGCATCATGGCGCTGGCCTGGGTCAACCGGCAGCCCTTCACGACCTCGACCATCATCGGAGCGATGAACGAGGAACAGCTCGCAAACGACCTTGCCAGCGTCGATGTCGAACTGCCCGAAGAGCTGGTCGAGGCCATCGAGGAAACCCACCGCCGCTACACCTATCCCTGTCCCTGACTTCCCTCGGTGCGGATGAACTTCCCGTTGTTGCCGGCGATGACCACGGTGACTTCCCCCTTCGGAACCGTCGCGGCGAAGTGATCCGCGAGATCGGCGAGCCAGCCGCGTTCGGTTCCCTCGAACATCTTGGTGAGTTCGATCGACACCGAGGCGCGGCGGTCGCCGAGCACCACCAGGGCGTCGGCAAGCAGGCCACCCAGACGCCGGGGCGATTCGAAGAGGACGAGAGTCGGCTCCAGCCCGGATAGGGGTTCCAGGAATCTGCGGCGCCTCGCTGTCTTGCGGGGCGCAAAGCCGAGAAATGAAAAACTCGACATGGGAAGGCCTGATACGGCCAGGGCCGTGATGACGGCACTGGGCCCGGGGATGACCTCGACCGGGTAGCCGCGCCGCGTTGCCATCCGTACCGCGAGATAGCCCGGATCGCTGATGCCCGGCATGCCGGCATCGCTTACCAGTCCGACCGTCAGCCCCTCGTCGAGAAGTCGCTCCATGCGGTCGACGGAACGTTCCTCGTTGTATTCGTGGCACGACAACACGATGCGTGGACGGGCGATTCCGAAACGCTCAAGGATCGTGCGCGTGCGGCGGGTATCCTCGCAGGCCAGGGCGTCGAGCGAACCCAGGGCGTCCCGGGCGCGCGGCGACAGGTCACCGAGATTGCCGATCGGTGTGCCGATCAGGATAAGTCGACCTGTCATGCCTGTTTCGCTCTTGACCCCGGGACTGCGAGACCGTTCCATGCCCGTGTTGAGACGGAATGTCGAGGATGACGGCTCTCGAGGCGCTGCTGAACCCGCGAAGAGTGGCAGTTGTCGGAGCCACCCCCAGAGAGGGCGCGGCAGGCCGGCGGATCATCGAACATGCTGCAGGACCACGATTCACGGGTACCGTCGTTGCCATCAATCCCGGTCATGACGAGGTGCTGGGTCGTCCCTGTCATGCGTCGCTGAAAGACGTTCCCGAAACCCCTCACTGCGCCATCATGGCGGTGTCGGATTCAAGCGTCGCTGCAGCCATGGAGGATGCCGCCGCCGCGGGCGTGAAGGGCGCCGTCCTGCTCGGCCGCCTGGTCACGGCGGAAGATGGTGGCCGGACACTGCCGGGGCGGATAGCCGCCATGGCCAGGGAAGCGGGCATGGCAGTCTGCGGCGCCAACTGCATGGGCCTCTTCAACACCAGATCGGATGTCCGTCTCTCCCTGTCCGATCTTCCGGGACTGGACCGGCCAGGCCGCGTCGGCCTTGTCTCCCACAGCGGTTCGACATGGTCCGGCCTCGGCGCCAACAAGCGTTCCATGCACTTTTCCACGGGCATATCGGCCGGAAACGAACTCGTGACAGGCGTCGCCGACTACCTCGACCATCTCGTCACCGAGGAGACCACGTCGGCCATTGCCATGGTCCTGGAAACCGTGCGCGACGGTGAACGCTTCCTCGCTGCCATCGAGGCTGCCGACTCCGCCGGCATTCCCCTTGTCGCCCTCAAGCTGGCCCGTTCTGCGACATCCCGCGCCTTCGCCTTCACCCACAGCGGTGCCATCGCCGGTGACGAGAGGATTCTGGATGCCGTCTTCCGCCGCCACAACGTCATTGCGGTGGATACACCAGATGAGATGATGGACACGCTGGAGGCCGTTGCCTGTGGTCGGGTTCCCACCGTCGACACGGTGGCCGTGCAGACGGATTCCGGAGGCGAACGCCAGCTCATCACGGACCTTGCCGAACGCGAGAACGTGCCTCTCGCCACGTTTTCTCCTGCCACGAGCCAGGCGCTTGCCGAGGTTCTCGACCCCGGACTCGATCCCGTCAATCCCGTCGACTACTGGGGCGAGAGCGGCTTCGAATCCCTGCCGCAGGTCACCGGCATTCTCGGCAACGCCGACGAGGCCGGCATGGTGGTGTTCGCCACCAACATGGTGAGCGGCCGTGAACTCCTTCACCGGTCCTGCCGGGCCCTGGAGACAGCGCACCGCACATCGACGAAACCATGCATGATGATGGGGAACATCACGTCGACGATCGATGACGAAGAAGCCCGACGACTGCGCGAGGCCGGCATCCCGGTGCTCTGCGGCACGTTGACGGGCCTCAGGGCCATCCGCCACCTCATCGCCTGGCATGCTGCACGGCGCACACGCCGCAAGCCGGCAGCTCCTCTGCCACGGGACATTCTCGAGCGCTGGCGCCGTGAACTCGCCTCCGCTCCCCCTCGACCGGAGGATCTTCTCGCTCTCCTGGCAGCCATGGGCCTCGAGGTGCCACGAACACGCACATGCCGCTTCGAGGATGATCTCGCTCCGGCCCTGGAATTCGCCGGCCGCCCGGCTGTCCTGAAGACAGCGGACCGCACCATCGCTCACAAGACGGAGGCCGGCGGAGTGGTCACCGGGCTGGCGGGCGATGACGCACTCCGCGAGGCCTGGCGCACCATGTCATCCGCTCTCGGCCCCGAGGTCCTGGTCCAGGAGACCGCACCCGACGGCGTCGAGATGATTGTCGGCATGATCAACGATCCGGTGTTCGGACCGGTCATGACCATCGGCGCCGGCGGCATTCTGGTCGAGGTTCTCGACGATGCCTTCATGTTCGTTCCACCGGTCGACATCGAGGAGGCCGATGCACTGATCGGCCGGTTGAAGGTCTCGGCAGTCCTTGACGGTGTACGCGGACGGCCGCCCCTCGACCGACTGGCCCTGGCGGAAGCCGTGTCGCGTCTTTCCCGACTCGCCGCCTCTCTTGGAGACTGCCTGGAAGAGTTCGACGTCAACCCGCTGATCGTCCACGCCCGCGGCGCCATGGCGGTCGATGTTCTCGTCCGCTGCAAGGAATGATGCGAGCCACGTGCATGGTTGCCAACGGAGAAATGCATGGCGCTGCCCGGATGGATGTCCCGGTATGCATGGCCGACATGACCGCGGTGCCGTAACAGCGCTGGCGTCCCGGTGCGCGGCGACCTACCTGCGATACCGGCTCAACAACCATCACCGGGACAGCACCGATGTCAGGTCTTCTCCTTCATATTCGCCACGCTTGGGACGTGCGGCGCGCCCGCCGGCAGCTCGAGGCCCTTTCCAACGAGCAGTTGCGCGACATCGGGCTCAGCCGCGATCAGGTCGCCCCCTTTGTCCGTTCGCTCCCCGGTCCGACTCCCCGGCACAGGCCGCAGCTCCTCAACGGCCACATCCTGGCTGCATGACGGCTTCGCCGGTCCACCGGGTCCGCTCTGTCGGTCGACCGCGCCCGGCCGGAAGGATCCGCGGCCTCATGCCCGTCGAGCGGGGTGAGTGCCCTCGAGGGCCAGCACCCGGCGACATGGCCGTCTTCGAACAACGCTGCGACGCGGCCGAGACCGTCGAACGACCGGCTCCGTTCACCGAATGGACCCGCCAACCCGACCGCTGTCGCAAGGTGCTGTTCGAACGCCCTGCAAACGACCATGTGCCCTCTTCGGTTGACCCGGAAGCGTCGACCATGTCACGGCGAGGAGGCGGATTGCCGGTGGTCGATCATGGAGAGGATGTGGTGAACACTCCCGACAGAAGCAGTGCCGCGGTGCGAGGGAGTGTGGTCTGCCGGTGTCCGGGCCGATCTGTCCAGGCGCCGGTTCCGGCCCTCGGCCTGTTGGTCATGCAACCCGTCACGCGGCGGAGCGGCTCACCATCACTCATGTGAACGACCGGGACGACATGACGGCTGCATCCCGCATTGCCGCGGTGTTGGACCGGGAAAGGGCTCGCGCGTACAGCGCCGCCGGCGTGTGACGCAGATGTCCACAATGCACCTGTTACCACGGCGTCAGACCCACTGGTGCAGGAGGCAGTGCGTCGAGGTTGCGCGCAGAACAGACGAAACTAGCAAGGCGCAAGATTCAGGCTTGCCCACATAAGCACAACTGGCCAGTTACGTCACCGCCAACAGCCTCGAACGATTCGACTCTTATCAGAAAGACCGTTATCTTGATGATCCGCTCCGAGTGTTTCCAGCCGGATCGATAGACGCCGCGTAGAATTTGCGCCCCGAGAAATGGCACCCTTCCCCGGAAAATCGTAAGGCCGATCTTGGTGGCGACTAGAGCTGGCTGACCGCCATAATTCGAGCGCAGATATGGAGTTTGCAACGAAAAACACCTTGGACCAGAAAGCGGAGTCTCCAGCATGATCGACTACTACTCAGATCGCGAGTTAGGTCAGGAACCAAAAGTCAAAGAAACTATCGACATGGTTGTTTGGAGAAGAATCCTTTCACTGATCGAAATAAAGATCGGCAATGGATCTCTTGCCTACGGTTTCCCGTCTCACTGCCCGGACGGAAACGCCATTGAGGGGACAGCATCGCAGGCCATGACAGATGCGATTCGTGCCGAAATCGGTGATCTCACCGATAACGAGCACGATTGGAAACCATCTCGAGACCACGTGCCGAAAACACCCGCAATACTGGATTTGATTGAATTCGTGGCAAGACATATCGCGCAGCCAACATCAATCGGTTGGCACGAATACTTCAAGCACAATCACTTGAAGCTCGACAGGGAAGTGGGGCTGCAGAATTTCGTCGAAGAAATCAATCGTCTCTTCTCCCGCAACGGTCTTGCCTATGAGTTGAACAACATGGGCATTGTCGAACGAACAATTCCGACACCGATGATTGAGAAGCTAAGGTGCACAACTTTTCGATCCGGCGATCAGGAGCTCGATGACCTTCTTAATGCAGCGGTCAAACGGTTCGTGCTGCCCAAACCGGAAACAAGGCAGGACGCACTTGAGAAGCTGTGGGACGCTTTCGAACGACTAAAGACCATCGAAGGGGCAGGAAACAAGAAAACATCGGTTAAAAGGCTGATTGACAAGGCGGCTGCCGGTTGCGGTGCTGTGTTCCGCTCGAAAATTGAGCATGAATTTGAGACGTTGACTATGATTGGCAATAAGTTGCGAATCCGGCACTCGGAGATTGGGAAGGAGCCAGTGGAAAATGACGGCGAGAAGGAATATCTATTCATGCGACTGTTTTCACTGATTTGGTTCGTGCTGAGTGGAACGGATCGGCTCTCGGGGGGACAAAACGACCGTCACGGCGAAAATGAAGATGACGAGGAAATACCATTCTGATTCGACGGACGGCATTGAAGCACTATCTTCCGAAGTCACGCACAATATGAGGTAATCCCGGTTCGTCGGACAGATTGGTGACTGATTCCGGGTGGTTTCCGCTTGAAGTTCAGACCATCGGGATCCTCTCGATCGATCTTCTTGCTGCGGTTTTTGTGCCTGTGGGCATGCGGGCAAGGCTCAAGCAGTTTGCCCATCCTATCCACAGATATGTCGCTGCGCTAGGCCTCGGCAGGTTGTTACTCGCCGGAGGTCGGGCGAGGCTTCCGGGTACTAGATGCCGATTCACTCGCTGATGGCGCGACGGGCAGCGAAGTGGTCGGCGACCTTGTGAAGGGAAACCACCCTTTCAACCGAACACTGTTAAATCCGTCCTTCTGCATGTCGACACCGGGGCAGCGCGGCCTTCGTCCAAACCCGCTTAGTGACGGCGCTCCGGCCGTCACTAACCAGAATCTTTTCAACATATCGAGCTTCCGTATCTTTCGGTAATTTTCGACGACGTTGAGAAGGAGTTTGTATCCCTGCCAGAGCGTAAGCGTTCGGTCGCGCAGTGATTGTTGGTGATATTCACCGGTTGAGGATGAGTTTCCAGTCTTTGCGGAGAGGCCTCAGCCAGATGTCCTTTTTTTGGTTTGTCGAGTTTCCTGTGCGTATCGTAGCGTCCGCGCCCCTTGGTGGTGCCGACATGGATCCAACCCGACGCCTTGTAGACGGCGCCTGTGTAGCGCGGTGCATGGCCAGGAAGGTGACACTCGCCATCATGTTCTTGAGGCCGCCGTCGGGCTTGTACCAGCCGGTCTTGCGGCAGAAGGCGCGGGCGATGGCCGCACGGGTGGGGTGCTGGGTGATCAGGGATCGCAACAGCTCCATCTCGTGCGCGGTGAAGTCACGGCCGTCGTAACGGCACTCGATCACCCCGGTTCCGTGAGGTCCCGTCGGCGCTCCGGGGTCATCGACCATGGCAGCCACGGGTCGAGGTCATCCGGCGGCTTGCCGCCGTTCTGCGCGCAGGCCTCAAGCCACTCATGAAGCCAGCGCCGAACATTGATGTTGTTCATGGCAAGGGTGCCGATGACCGAGTACATGATGGCGGTGAAGGCGGCGCCTTCCTCGCTGTCGGAGCCGAAGCTCAGCTTTCTCGCGGTCACCGCACCCCGGAGGGCTCTCTCGGCAAAGTTGTTGTCCATGGGCACCTGGGGATGGTCGACAAAGACGCACAGTCCCTCGCGGTGACGGATCAGGGAACGCAAGGGCTTCGCTTCGCGTGCACCCTCGGGCAAGGCGTCGAGTTCCTCCTGAGCCTGCCTGAACAGCGCCTCGACAGCCGCACGAAGGTCCTTCTGCAGGGCATTGAACCTCGCTGACTGACGCTTGCGTGCGGGATCGTAGTGCTTCAGCCGTTGCCCATTCAGTGTGTAGATCAGCGCGATCCTGTCGAGCCACTTGTCGCACCACTCTTCCAGCCCCTCTTGGCCTGCCGCAGCCTCGATCACATCGCGCCTGGAGTGCGCCCAGCAAAAGCAGAGGATCACCTTGCCATCAAGCTCGCGCTCCAGTTTCCTGTAGACCGCGTAGCGATCGACAAGGAAGACGGTGCCTTCGGTGGAGGCGAACAGCACCATGGCCACCCGGGTGCTGCGTGACGGGTCGATGAGGAAGAAGACGGAGTCGGCGCTGACCGCGGTCCACAGCCAGGCCTTCTGCGAGCGCCCCGAGGCCTTGAGGGACTGGATGCGCCAGCTGGTCTCGTCGCCGTGGCGCACCGTCAGCCGGTTCTGATGATCGAGGATGGCCTGCGCGAGAGGCGCGAACATCGGCGTCATCTTCTTCATGCCGCCAGCGATCGTTCCCGGCGCCATCGGCAGTCCCTGGTCTTCCAGCCATCGCGAGACCCGGCGCAGGGGACGCAAGCAGGCGAAGCGCTCATAGAGCACGCATTCCCAGACACTGATGCCGAAGGGGGTATTCGCAAGCAAGCGCAAAGGTGGCGGCGCGATGATCTCCGCAGGCGCCGACGAACACTGACAACCACGGCGTCAACGCCCACGTTCAATCCGCCGGATATGAGCCTTGACATGGACCTCCATGATCGAGGTCTCGTGGCTGCCGTTGGCCACATAGGGCTCGCCGCAACACGGGCACGTGCGCTGCGATGCCGGTGGATCATGGCGTTCGTGCTTCTCCTTGAGCTTCGGACGCGGAGTGCGCCCGTGGCCGCTCTTGCCGGGTTGCTGACCCCGCTTGTTCCCGGTGCCTTCCTTCTTCTTCCGTTTCTCGCTCTTCGACCCGAAGCGCGCCGTCGCGTGCTTGGCACGCGTCCCGCGGAGATTCCTCAGCTCGCTCGCCTGTTCAGCGTTCTTGAGCTTCAGAGCGTCCCTTTCCTGCTCCAGCGCCTCCGCTCGGGCCTGTCCACGCTTCACCTCCCGGCGAGCCTCCTTGAGCTGATCACGAGTGCGGTCGAGATGAAACTTGAATGTGCCCGCACGGGCACGGGCAGAATTCTTCGCACGGCGCAGGTCAGACGCGGTAGGGATGCGCATTGCTGCGCACCCCCCGCGCAGATCCGGACGTGGACGTTAATCCATCCGGCTCCTACCTCGGGTACTGGACGGCAAACCACTGGACTAGCCTGCGGCTTCCCGTATCCGATCCGCCGCCTGTGGCACGCTTGCCCGACACTGCGTTCGGTGCGTGCTTTAGCGTCCCGGATTCCCCTTGGTTGAGGCCCTTTCCTCCAGCGACTCCGCAGAAGCTAACGCTTCCTTGTTCGCCGCCTTCACAGGTACTACGGCCTCATCCGACTTCTTCAAACCGTACATCATAGGCTTCGGTTTTCTCCTTCCCCATGCGGTCCCGCCACAACCGGCGGGACGGTTTGAAGATCTCCCAGGGTCCCAACAGAAGGCGTGCGGACGTGCATGGGTTCTCTGACACCGCGGGGCTCGCCGACATCTCACCAAATCGATGCCTGCGATGTTGCCTTCGACCAATGCGAAAGCCTCGGCACCCCGGATGATAGCTTTTTCGGTGCTCATTAGCCCTGCCCATCCGTACCGCTACCGACGCTTCGCCTGCCCCCTCGCGGGAACCGACGCACGGCTCGCGGAGAAACGTGGTTTGGTTACTCCTTCGTTCCAGGGGACTTTCACCCCCTACCTTCCGCCAGTTCGCCTGGCACACCGCATACGCGCTTCCGCCGCATCCGCACGAACCCGCTCCGCCTCATAGAGCGCACGCCAGTCAGGCGCCTCGCATGACAAGGCCGCTGACGCCCGACATAGGCCGTCACCACCTCCCGTCAGCTGCTGTGTCGCTCCGCGCGTCTCGGCAAAAGTCTTCATGGCCTCGACCATAATCGAGACCAAACGAGTTTACCAGCACTTTCTCAGACGATAGTCAGCAAGACCCAAACCAACCAAAATCAGCCATCACCGAACGGCCGAACGCTTACGCCAGAGCTTCTCGGTTCCCGGCAAAGGTTGACGCTTTCTGGGGATGAAGCCTGCCAGGCGTGCGACCTCGACGGCGAAGGCTTCGATGGTCGGTTCGGGATCGGGAGGTCCATGCGGCGTGAGCTGTCGGCCGGTTGTGGATGGCAAGGACCGTGATCTCGTCGCGGTGGACGATGCTGCTTGCCGGTGTCGGGGCTCTTGAGCGTGCGAGGCGCTCGATGGTCATGACGCGGCATGCGGTGATGGCGTCGAAGGCCAGACACTTTTTCAGATCGTCGGCCTGGTTGAGGCGCCGGTCCTTGATCCGGGTGCCGACCTTCAGGGCCTTGAAGTACTCTTCGATCCACCATCGCCTCTCGTAGAAGGAGACGGTCTTGAGGGCATCGTCTGCGGTGACGTCGCCTTCGGTGGTGAGCAGCATCCAGTCGAGAGAATCGCGGCCTGGCGGTGGGGCGGGTTCCGTGACCCGCATGGCCATCATGGAGAGCGGCGGCGTTGCCTGAGGCTTCTTGTCCGGCGGAGCCAGGTCGACCCTTGCGGCGCGGACTTCGAGGCGCACGCCCTTGCGCTCCTTGCGACGACGCGGCCCTCCGCAGCGCCTGGCGCGCACCAGCAGACCGGCCTCGTGCTCCGTGCTCCGGGCCAGCAGGTCCCAGATGTCGCCTTCACGGTCACAGATCACCAGCACCCTTGTCGAAGGACAGGCAGCGGCCAGTTCCACGGCCTTGTCGTATCCGTCGAGCCAGCGCCGGCTCTCCTTGTCGTCCGCCCTGCTCCTGATCCGGCTCGAGACGGCTGCCCGAGCCGCCGCCGATGTCGACAAGACCCTCGGTCGCCTCCAAGCCATTGTAATTCAAGAACGTCGTGTCCTGGATGGCAAGGATCATGCGTCTCGACGGAAAATCGGAACAATTCGCTTGACAGTATCCAGGCGCTGATTTCACAGTGGCGATACAGGACGCGCTCATCCAGAGCGGTGGAGGGACAGGCCCTTCGAAGCCGCGGCAACCGTCTTGACGGTGCCAATGCCTGATCGATGAGTCAGCCGATATGCGGTCACACCGCTCTCGGCGCTCTTCAGAGCGCGTAGGAGTTGAGAGTGGAGTGCCGTCGGATGATTGAATCCGTCTTCAGATTCCAGGTCCTTCACATTCGTCTGCTGCGTGCCCTGTTCGCATCGGGCTCCTCTCCTGGCGTTCGGGATGTCGCGCTCCTGCGTTGCCAACCCCGATCCCGGAAAAGGAGACAGTCATGACTGAAGTACAGGTCAAGCCGGCCCAGAACGGCGTCAACGTCGAGGCCTTGCTCGACGCCCGCAAGGTCCTTGCCGAAACCCCGGAGGCCGGCCGGTTCGTCTGGCGTGCCACCAACGAGTGGGTCCACGGCACCCACTCCCGCTCATCGGTCAAGAGCTACCACGGGCTCGGCGCCGAACATGCGCACAGGTCGGAGTTCGACTTCGAAGCCGACCACCCGCTCGTCTTCGCAGCCGAGGACAATGCGGCGACGCCCGTCGAGATCGTTCTCGTCGGGCTGGCCAGCTGCCTCACCGCCGGTGTGGCCGCCGTGGCTCAGAACCGGGACATTCAGTTGAACTCGGTCAGGGCCACGGTCGAGGGCGACATGGATATCCAGGGAATCCTGGGAGCCGACCCGGAGGTCAGGAACGGCTTCAACCGGGTCCGCGTCACCTACGACATCGATGCCGATGCCTCGCCAGAGGACATCCGCTCGCTTGTCGCCCAGTCGCAGAAGCGTTCGGCGGTCTTCGACATCGTCACCAATCCGACCAACGTCACCGTCGAGGTAACCTGAACGCGCCATGCGCACGACCGCTGTCGTCATAGGCGCCGGTCATGCCGGTCTTGCGACAAGTCACTGCCTCGCCGCGCTCGGCATCGAACACGTGGTCGTCGAGCGCGGCGAGGTGGGCCACTCCTGGCGCACCGGTCGCTGGGAGGCGCTCAGGCTTCTCACGCCGAACTGGCTGACCCGCCTGCCGGGGCTGGCCTATGACGGCGATGATCCTGACGGCTACATGGACATGGCGGGAGTCGTCTCCTTCCTGGAACGCTACGCGCGTCTCGTCAGCCCGGCGCTCATGACACGCACGAATGTCGAATCGGTGACGCCATCGGCGGGCGGCTACGAGGTGACCACCGATCGGGGCTCCATTGCGTGTTCCGCCGTGGTCATCGCCTCGGGCGGCTTCGACATGGCCCGGCTACCGGCCTTCGCTCCCTCCCTGCCCGTCGACGTCGAGTCGCTGACACCCTTCGACTACACCTCTCCGTCCAGCCTCCCTCCGGGGGGCGTCCTGGTGGTCGGGGCATCGGCAAGCGGCGTGCAGATCGCCGACGAGGTGCAGCACTCGGGGCGTCCGGTCACCCTCGCCGTCGGCGAGCATGTGCGCATGCCGAGACTGTACCGGGGGCGGGACATCTTCTGGTGGCTCGACCGTTCGGGTCTTCACGACGAACGCTGGGACGAGATCGAGGATATCGAGCGGGCCCGCCGCGTGCCGTCTCCGCAACTGGCCGGCAGGGTGCCGAGGAGCACACTCGACCTCAACGCGCTGACAGCGGATGGCGTCCGGCTGGTGGGACGTCTGGCCGGCATCGCCGACGGACAGGCCCAGTTCTCCGGTTCTCTGGCCAACAAGTGCGCCCTGGCGGATCTCAAGCAGGGCCGTCTCCTCGACACCTTCGACGAGTGGGCCGCCTGCCACGGGCTTGATGGCGTGGTGGAGGCGCCGGACCGGCCGGACCCCACGCGCATTCCCGATTCGCCGGACCTGGTGCTCGACTTCGCCCGGGAGGGCACTCGAAGCGTGATCTGGACCACCGGTTTTGTGGCGGACCATTCGTGGCTTCGTCTTCCGGTGTTCGACCGCAAGGGCCGTCTGCTTCACGATGGAGGTGTGGTGGCTCCGGGACTCTACCGCATCGGGCTGACATTCCTGCGTCGCCGCAAGTCGAGTTTCATCCATGGAGCGGGAGACGATGCATGCGACCTGACACGCCATCTCGCGGCCCATGTCGGCGTCTCGACGGATTTCCGGCGGAACGCATGCCTGCACACGGCGGCCGGCTGATCTCAGTCCGTGATCGCGGCCGAGCGGGTGATCGTCACCCCGGCGCCGGTCATGGCCTCCATGGCGGCGGCAAGTGAACCGTCAAGATCGATGGCCCGGCAGGCATCCTCGACGAGGACGGCGCCGAAACCTCCCGCCACCGCATCAAGTGCCGTCCAGGCAACGCAGAAATCCGTCGCCAGCCCGGCGATGAAGAGGCGCCTGACACCCCTTTCGCGCAGATAGCCTGCAAGGCCGGTGGGAGTGTCCTTGTTGTTCTCCTGGAACGCCGAATAGGAATCAATGGCGCGGTGAAAGCCCTTGCGCAGGACGAGGCCGGCACCGCGCCAGTCCAGATCGCGGTGGAAACATGCGCCGTGACTTCCCTGAACGCAGTGATCGGGCCACAATACCTGCTCGCCATAGTCGAGGGTGACCGACTCGAAGGGATGGCGCCCGGCATGATTGCTGGCAAAGGAGAGGTGATCCGCGGGGTGCCAGTCCTGGGTGACGACGGAGTGATGAAAGTGCGGCGCCATCCGGTTGATGACCGCGACCACCTCGTCACCCCGCGGAACACCGAGCGCGCCACCGGGACAGAAGTCGTTCTGAACGTCGACCACGAGCAGAAGATCGCCGTCGGCCTGCGGCCTCATCGATGCCATGGACGCCTCCTCCTCACCCGATGATCCGGACTTGACCGTCCCGCTGTCAAGCTCGACGCGCGGCTTGCCAGATTCGTCATGCATTCCTATGGTGCGGTGACGAAGACGGTCAGCGGACTGCCACGATGACACGCCAAGATGCCCTTCCGGGCGGACTCCACAGCGATCCTTCACGATCCTTCACGATGGCCTCGCGGTACTATACCGATCCTCTGATCTTCGAAGAGGAAAAGGACCGCATTTTCGCCTGCTCGTGGCTGTTTGTCGGACACGAAGGCGCTCTCAAGGCACCGGGCAGCTATCGAGTGGTGGAGATCGCGGACGAAAGTCTCGCTCTCGTCAGGGGGCGCGACGGCATCCTGCGCTGCTTCTACAATGTCTGCCAGCACCGGGCGCACCGGGTCCTGAAGGGCAGCGGGACTCTGGGGCCCGTCCTGACATGCCCCTACCACGCCTGGGCCTACAACCTCGACGGGTCGCTGAGAACGGCGCGTGGCTGCGAGAACGTCCGCGATTTCGACAAGTCGGCGTTTTCACTGAAAGAGGTGCACGTCGACACGATGCTTGGCCTCGTCTTCGTCAATCTCGACGCGCAGGCCCAGCCGTTCAGCGAACAGTACGCCGGACTCGAGGACGACATCCTGCGCTGGATGCCCCGGGCCGCGTCCCTCGAACCCGCGTGCCAGAGGGACTTCACCCTGCAGGCCAACTGGAAGGTGGTCATCGACAACTTCCAGGAATGTTACCACTGCGAGCCTGCGCATCCGGCCTTCGTCGACATGGTGGCGATGCCGTCATACCGGAACCGCACCCACCAGTACTGGTCCGGTCAGACATCGGACAAGCCGCGCTCGCAGACCAACCAAGCCTATGATTTCGAGTCGGGCGATGTCGATTTCGGATACGCCGGTTACTTCGTATGGCCCAACCTGACGATCTGGCTGATGCCCGGCGAGCCCAACCTCATGACCCTGCAGATGATCCCCGACGGTCCGGAACGCTGCATCGAACATCTTCACTGGCACTCCCTGGGCGGCGCGCTGACCGACCAGTCACGCGCCGCGGTCGACTATGTCGTCGATGTCCTGCAACCCGAGGACATCGCGCTGTGCGAAAGTGTCCACATGGGCCTGAAGTCCCGTGGTTATGACCGTGGCCGCTTCATTGTCGACAGTTCGCGCAGTCACATCAGCGAGCACGCCGTGCATCATTTCCACATGCTGGTCATGCAGGCGATGGAGGGCGGCCCGCTTCCCGTACCCCAGGCGGCCGAATGACGGTCCTGGTCGACTTCTATTTCGGAGCAGGCAGCCGCTATTCCTACCTCGCCGCCACCCGGCTTCGCGGGATCGAGGAGAGGTCGGGATGCCGGTTTCGCTGGTTGCCGGTGGACAGCAGGGCTCTCATTGCCCATGACGGGCGCGATCCCTTCCTGCCGGTCGACGGGCGCAGCGGCAGCGCACCGTCGTCGGGACAGTATGACTGGGACTACCGCAAGCGCGACGCCCTGATGTGGGCGCGCCATTACGATGTACCGTGGCGCGAACCTGTTGACCGCCTCACCTTCGATCCCCGGCTGATGTCACGTGCCTGCCTGGCCGGCGAATGCCAGAACTCCGCGGAAGCCTATGCACGCCGAGTCATGACACTCGTCTTCGTCGACGACCGCAGCGCGATCGGCCTCGATGATCTGACCGAGGCGGCGGCCGCGGAAGGCCTCGATGTCGACCGTTTCCGGCACGATCTCGAAAGCAGTGAACTCGAGGAGATGCACCAGGGGAGAGTCCGTGACGCCGTCGCCGCGGGCGCCTTCGGGGTGCCCTCCTTCCACTTCGACGGCCACCTCTACTGGGGCAACGACCGCCTGGTCCTGCTCGAGGCCGCCCTCGAGGGACGTCTCCAGGCTGTCTCATCAGGCGAGCCAGAGGTCGACGAAACCGGGTAGCCAGGCATCGACCAGGTGATCGTACTTGCGTGCTGCGGCGTGCTGTTCGCGGGGTTGCTGGGCACCGCGTTCATCGAGTTCTTCCGAACCCTCCTTCATCCATTCGCGGATCATGTCGATGGTGCATTCCGGGTGAAACTGCACACCGTAGACATTCGTGCGAAAGGAGAACATCTGGTTGGGAAAGTGTTCGCGCGGGCTGGTCGCAAGGAGCTCGCAGTCACGAGGCAGGTCGAACCCCTCCTCGTGCCACTGGTAGACCTGGCGCAGGTCGCGCAGCACCGGGCGTCCGGCCTGCGTGGGGACCACGGGCGTGAACCCGATCTCGTGCCAGCCGTCGTCATGCGGCTTCACGGTCGCGCCGAGGCTGCGGGCCAGCATCTGGGCTCCGAGGCAGACCCCGAGAAGGGGAACATTCGCCTCCAGGACACGATCGATCCAACGCAGTTCGGCGGCGATGAAGTCGAGGGTGCCGTCATCATTGGCGCTCATCGGGCCCCCGAAGACGATGACGCCGGCAACATCGTGGAAATCCCGGGGGAGAACATCACCGGTCTTCAGGCAGCAGCGCACTTCCTCATAGCCCGTCTGGCGAAGGACACGACCGATACGCCCGGTGGTCGACCACGCGCCGTGAACGACACAGATCACCTTCCGGCACGAACGGTCCGCGGCGTCATTCATGGCGCACGGTCCGTCACGGTCGACGCTTTCCATGGGATCGACATGGCCGATTCCGGGACCGGCGCATGCCCCTTGCACGGCATCTGCCCCTGCGGCGTGTCAATCTGAAGTGAGATTGACGATGGTGGAGCACTCTCTGACAGGGGTCGCATTCCTCCCATGCAAGGACGCCTGAATGCAGGATGTTTCCGGGCATAACAAGAGGCCATGGCAAGAAATCGGGTTGACCTGCAGGGAGCTCTTGGAGACTGTAGTGGCACATAGGGAAGCGGAATAGAGACAATGCGTTGTGCTCAGGGGCATTGAGAATAGTCTCAGACATCCTGACCCGCTCTTCTGAGGGGCATATCGCACCGCTCAGGAAACCCACGGTTTTCCTGTGTTTCTGCCTGTTTCAGCGCGGATTCTGCTTGACATGTGGCGATAAATACGTCCAATATCGCATGTTCCAATTTTAGCTCCCCATGGCACCCTCCCTACCGCTCCAGCCCGCCCATGCCACACCATCGTCTACGACATCGACGGCGCAACACAACAAAATCGTCTCATTGACGTTGGACGAGGTCAGGATGTCTGAGTCTGACGCATGAATTGAATGGGGCTCCGATGCGAGGACATTCACATCCTTGTGACCGCCGGGGCATTGCCCCAGCCGCGGTCATGGGAGAGGATTGCGGCACTGAATCATGTTCATCTGCCGCATGGCAGATCGACCACAAGGGGGGAGAGGCGCGATGACACAGGATATATCCCGGACCGGCGGCGTCGGCGATGACACGCTGACGGGCGGCATCGGCGACGACACGCTGACCGGTGGCCTCGGAGACGACATCCTCACCGGCGGCGCCGGGGACGACACGCTGACGGGCGGAACCGCAAACCCGGGCGCCGACGCGAGCTTTCTCGACATGAACCCCGGCAGTTCGGACGATGACACGCTGGACGGCGGTGCGGGCGACGACACGCTGGACGGCGGCGCGGGCGCCGACACGCTCACCGGCGGCGCCGGGGCGGACACGCTCTATGGCGGCAACGGTGACGACACGCTCGACGGGGGTGACGGCATCGACAGCCTGTTCGGCGGTCAGGGCGACGACCGGCTGACGGGCGGCCGAGGCAACGACTACCTCTATGGTGGCCTGGGGGCCGATGTCTTTGCCTTCGCAGTGGGGGACGGGGCCGACACCATGACCGGTTTCGAGTCCGGCGACATCATCGAGATCGCCGGCGTGTCCGGCGGCCTCGGGGACCTGGTGATCGAGCAGGACGGCTCCAATACCGTCATCCGCTACGGTGATGGCGACAAGATCACGCTGGAGAACGTGACGGCGTCCTCCCTGGGCGCGGACGACTTCCGGTTTCCGGATGCCGGGACCGCACCACCGGAGGCTGGCGGCGAGGAGGCTGTCTCGCCGGACGCCCTGGCACAGGGTGCACCGCCGCAGGGCACGTCCGGCGACGCCTCGAGCGGCGGGCCTGCTGGCGGCGAGGTGCTGAAGGGCGGCAAGGACGCCGACACGCTGACCGGTGGTGATGGCGACGACACCCTGCGCGGCTACGGGGGCGCCGACACGCTGACCGGTGGAGCCGGCGACGACCTCCTCTATGGCGGCCTGGGCGCCGACACGCTGACCGGCGGGGCTGGCGACGACACCCTGGGGGGCGGCAAGGGCAATGACACGCTGATGGGCGGAGCTGGCGACGACACCCTGCGTGGCGCCAGGGGCGCCGACACGCTGACCGGCGGGGCCGGCGACGACACGCTGGCTGGCGGCAAGGGCAGCGACACCTTCGTGTTCGCGGCGGGAGACGGGGCCGACACCATTACCGACTTCGGGGGTGGCGACAGGATTCGCCTGGATGGCGTATCCGGCGGGTTTGAGGCGCTGATCATCGAGCAGGACGGCGACGACGCCGTCGTCGGTTATGGCGACAGCGGCGACACGATCAGGCTGTCGGGTGTGTCGGTGGGCGGCCTGGACGCGGACGACTTCATCCTGCCTGCTGGCGGTGGCGGCGGTGAAACGGTCGTGTACGGCGCCAGTACGAGCGACGACGACAATGACGGCGGCAACCCCCTCGACGACGACAACGACGGCGGCAACCCCCTCGACAACGACAACGACGGCGGCGGCGACGAGGACACGGTCCCGGGCACTTCAGGCGATGGGACGCTCGACGTCGAGGACTGCGGCGAGACCATTCATGGCGGCGCGGGGCGCGATTGGCTCTTCGGCACCGCCTGCGACGACACGATCTACGGCAACGAGGGCAACGACAAGCTCTACGGGCGAAAAGGCGATGACATCATCCATGGCGGCGCAGGCAACGACCTCCTCCGCGGCAACTCGGGCGACGATGAGCTCCGGGGCGGGGACGGCGACGACTTTCTGACCGGTCGTGACGGCAACGACACGCTGGAAGGCGGCAAGGGCAACGATTTTCTCTCGGGTGGCTTGGGGGTTGACACGCTTCGGGGAGGAGAGGGTGCCGATCAGTTCGGGTTCTTCGAGAAGGGCTACTACGGCGAGTGGGGATTCGAGGATGGCAGCGACGACACGATCCTCGACTTCGAGGACGGGACGGACCGCCTCAACTTCCACTCGGTCGACGGGGAACTCGGCTTCGATGACCTCGAGATCTGGCAGTCCGACAGCGGCGCTGCCATCAACTGGTCCCTGGGGACCATCACCCTGGAAGGGATCCAGACGTCGCAACTGACCGAAGACGATTTCAACTTCTTCGGCCTGCCCGACTGGTTGATGGTCGACACCACGGGCGACGACATGCTCCGGGGCCGCACGGGATTCGACGCGTTCGGATTCACGAAGGGCGGCGACGACACGATCCTCGACTTCGAAGACAGGACGGACCGCATCGACTTCTACACGGTCGACTCGGAGCTCGGCTTCGACGACCTCGATATCCGGCAGTCCGACAGCGGCGCCGTCATCACCTGGTCCTTGGGGACTGTGACCGTGGTGGGCATTCAGGCGTCGCAACTGACCGAGGCCGACTTCGACTTCGTTGGCTGACGCACCTCCCGCGCGGCGCCAGAACCATGCGAGAAGCGCCGCACCGACCATGCGACAGGCACGTGTGTTACCGCCATCCGTTGCATGGGTTACGGATTTCACTGACGGGTTTGTTGCGGCCCTGCGGGGACGACGGCGTGGAATTCGGGGACGGGAAGATGAGCATCATGACGGGGCATGACCGGCGGCTCTCCGGGCGGAGCATGAGCGCCTCACGTGCGCGCGCACTCTCCAAATCCTCCCCCCAGAGTCAGGGCGCGGAACTGAGCCGGTGGGCGCCCTCGAGAGAACCGCCCACCGCCTGAAGGCGGGACTCGCTGCCGCTCTTCTGCTGACACTCGCCGCTTTCTCCTGTGGGCTCCTGGGCCAGGCGGCGCTCGGTTCGAAGGCTCAGGGGGCCGCGAGGACGAGCAGCATCTAGGTGACCGCCTTGCCGCGGCGCGTCACCACGGCGCTCTTCAGGTTGTCGTACAGGAGCCTCCGCGGCACACCTCCGTTTCGGGAGCGGGGGTGGACCCGGACGCGAAACTGCCTGACAATACACGGGAGTTCGGTCCCCCGTGACCGGCTCGTCCGGGTGCGGTGCCGGGGGCGTCGTCACAACTCTGCCCGGCGCCGCATCGCTCTCTTTCGATGCCGATCCAGCATCCACCCGGGGCGACGGCAAAGACGCCGCCTGAGGGAACGTGGCACCACAGGTGCGGCGCGGCGTGTCAGACCGTTCTGCGGGCGGAGACGGGTTCGGCGGGCTGGACGCGGAATCCGGCCTCCCGCAGGCGTGCTGCAATCCGTCCGATGTGGTCCCGGTCGAGGGTTTCGAGAACGATGTCGAGATCGGCGAGCTTGACCGAAAGACTCGAGAATGCCCGCTGGTGGTGCACTTCGATGATGTTCGCTCCGGTTTCACCGATGATGGAGCTCACCCTGGCCAACACACCCGGCGCATCGGGAATTTCCAGGCCAAGACGGACCATGCGGCCGTCACGCACGAGTCCGTGCTCGATCACCATCGACAGCACCCTGCTGTCGATATTGCCCCCCGACAGCACAAGACCCACCTTGCGCCCGCGGAAGCGTTCGGGACAGGCGAGAAGGCAGGCAAGCGACGCCGCACCTCCGCCTTCCGCCACCGTCTTCTCGATTTCCAGATAGGTCTGGACGGCGTGTTCCAGCTGGCTTTCGCTCACCAGGACGATGTCCGACACGAGATCCCGGACAATCGGAATGGCGTTCTTTCCGGGCGTCTTCACCGCGATGCCGTCAGCGATGGTGCGGCCTTCCGCCTTCACCTCCAGTCCCCGGAGCTGCTGGTACATCGAGGGGAACATCTCGGCTTCGACACCGACGATTTCCACGTCCGGACGGACGGCTCTGGCGGCAATGGCGATGCCTCCGATCAGCCCGCCGCCACCGATGGGGACAATGATGACATCGAGGTCCGGCGCATCCTCGAGCATCTCGAGGGCGAGGGTGCCCTGCCCTGCCATGACGTGATCATCATGGTAGGGATGGACAAAGACGAGATTCTCGTCGGCCGCCATCAGATGAGCGAACACGGCCGCATCGTCGATGGTCTCACCTGTCAGAACGACCCGGGCGCCGAGGCGCTCGGTGTTCCGGACCTTCACCACCGAAGCCCCTTCGGGCATGACGATGGTCGCCGGAATGCCCAGGCGTCGGGCATGGTAGGCGACGGCCTGGGCGTGGTTGCCGGCTGACATCGCGATAACTCCGCGGCAACGCTCCTCGTCTCCGAGAGAAGCGATCTTCACCAGGGCGCCACGGTCCTTGAAGGACGCCGTGAACTGGTGATTCTCGAACTTCACGAAGACATCGGCCCCGCTCATGGTCGACAACGTGCGCGAATGGACACAGGGAGTCCTGACGACATGCCCCGCGATCACCCTCGAGGCCCGGCTGATGGAATCGATCGTCACGCTCATCGTTCGCGTGTCTCAAGGGCTGCCGGACAACCGGCCATGATGATGCTGTCCGCGTCCTGCGGCGTGTCGATGTCCACCAGGACGGCGCCGTCGTCCATCGCGACCTCGATCACGTGGTCTGCGTACTCGCCGATCAGGTGCCTGGCGCCGGCATCGCCCGTCACCCTGCGCATCGCCTGGAAGAAACTGCTGTCCCACAGGACGGGGTTGCCGCGGCGGCC
Organism: Alphaproteobacteria bacterium; assembly: GCA_964291265.2. Classification (GTDB taxonomy): domain Bacteria; phylum Pseudomonadota; class Alphaproteobacteria; order SP197; family SP197; genus SP197. Next base: position 2,733,514 of record OZ219747.1, on the reverse strand, counting down.
ATTCCACGTCGGCACGACGATCGCCTTGGCTTCGGACCCCTGCCATGCACGGGCAAGGGAACCGAGCGCCGTCCCGCTCACCGCCGGCATGTCGCCCAGGCAGACGAATGCCGCATCACAGGAGGTGGGGAGCGCATCGAGCCCCGCCTTCAGTGACGTGCTGAGCCCGGCCTCATGGTCGTTGTTGTCGACAAACGAGACGGGGCAACCCTCCAGGGCTGCACGCACGGAGGCGGCCTGGTGGCCGGTCACCACCCGGATGACCGTGATTCCGGCCGAACCAAGGGCGTTCACCACGTGGCGGACCATGGGCACACCATCGATCGTCAACAGGAGCTTGTTGCGCCTGCCCATGCGCCGGCTGCGGCCGGCTGCCAGGACGATGGCCGCCGGCATCTCCCTGCGACTCCCCGCCACGGGAAGGACACCCGACGACCGTCCCCTGAGAAGACCGCCGACGCCCATGGCCTGGATGTCCGTGCCGGTCACGCGGATGCCTGCGGCAAGACGCCCCAGAACGAGATCAAGTCCATTGGGCTGCGGTGACCTGACGCACCCCGGCAGTCCGAGAACGCGAGTGCTGCCGATGTGGGCGAGAAGCAGGAGATTGCCTGGATCAACGGGCATGCCGAGGTGATCGAAGACGCCGCCCGCGGACTCGATCGCAGCCGGGATGACATCCCTGCGGTCCGAGATGGCAGAGGCGCCGCAGACGAGAACGATATCGTGGTTCTCGGCCATGCGGGTGATGGTGTCAGCGAGATCCGGTGTCCGGTGCGGGGTCCTGACACAGTCGCCCGGACTCAGACCGAAACCCTCGATTCTCGCGGTCACCACGTTCGTGGTGCGATCGAGAACCCGCGGCGTCACTGCCGGCGACGTGGTCATGACGAGACCCGTGCGCCAGGCGCTGAAGGGGGCGACCGACAGTGCCGGCGCTTCCATCAGGTCAACGCACGCCGCCACGGTGGCCGACGGCACGGCGAAGGGGATGATCTTGGTGGTCGCCACTCTCTCGCCCGCGCCGACCGGCTCGAATCCCGGCAGGGTGGCAATCGTCACCGCTTCGTCGACGCGGTTCACGGCCTGCAGCGCAACGATGTCGACCGTGACAAGGCCCGCCTCCCGGGCAACGATGTCGACCCGCCCCCTCGAGGCGGGCTGCACCAGCAGACGGGGTCCTGCGAGAGCCTGGGCCACCCTGGTGGCCGCTTCATTCTCCATGACATCGTCGATGTCGGGCATGGCGACGAACAGCGACGTGACGCCAGCTGCCACGAGTTCGCCGGCGAGCGCCTCGTCAAGGCGGCGCCCCTTCCTCACGGAAAGCCCTTCAATCCTGAGGCTGTGGGCAAGAATGCCGCCCACGGCGTCACGCACCGCTAGGTCTGCGAACGTCACGGCAGTCTTCCGTTCCGGGCGGCAATGACTTCCGCCATGATCGAGAGCGCGATCTCCTCCGCCGAACGCGCCCCGATGTCGAGACCGACGGGTCCGTGAATCCGCGCCATGGCAAGACCGTCAATTCCCTCGTCCGCAAGGCGCTCCAGGCGTCTTGCGTGGCTGCGCCGGCTGCCCAGGGCTCCGATGTAGAAGGCCGGCGTCCCGAGCGTGGCGATCAGCGCCGGATCATCAATTCGGGGATCGTGAGTCAGTGCCGCCACTGCCGTGCGGTGGTCCGGATGCAGCCGGGCCAGTGCATCATCCGGCCAGGCCTCGATCAGGCGGACATCGGGAAATCGCCGGGCATCGGCCCAGGCGCTGCGGGGATCGACGATCACCGGGTCGATGCCCGTTGTCCTGGCAAGGACGGCCAGCGGCTGCGCGACATGAACGGCGCCGACGATGATCAACCGTACCGGCGGATTGAAGACATGCAGAAAGAGGGGTCGGCCCTTCACATCCAGCGTCCGGGACTGATCGAGCCGGAACGCCTGGGCAATGTCCTGCGCCAGGGCGGCATCATCAGGAGGGGCATCGCGGCGGATCAGCCATGACTCGCCAGTATCGAGCCAGGTCGCGTGGATGATGCCCTCCCGCTTCCTTCGGACCTGGTTGAGAGTCCTCAGCGTCTCACCCTTCATGTCAGTGGCGCAACGAGGACCTGCACGGTGCCTCCGCAGGTCAGCCCCACTTCCCAGGCACGTTCGTTGGAGACGGTAAACTCCAGGGTGCGCACCTTCCCGTCCGCCATCGCTTCGCGTGCTCCGGCGACGACAGCGGCCTCGATGCAGCCTCCCGACACGGAGCCCCGGAAGGAGCCGTCCTGGCGCACCACGAGCTGACTCCCCACTGGACGGGGACTTGACCCCCAGGTCCTGGTCACGGTGGCCAGCGCAACCTGGTAGCCGTCGCCGGACCAGGCCTCGGCCGTCTCCAGGACATCCTCCATCAGACCTGTCTCCGCCATCCTTCCATGTCCTCCGCCGATCCGCGTCCCGGTCTGGCGAGACTCTCCGCCAGACCTTCGAGACTCGCAAGATTATGGCATGGAAGGAATCTGTCGACATGCGGCAGCATCGTGCGGATCCCCCATGTGCGGGGACGGAATTCACGCCATCGCAGCAGGGGATTGAGCCACACGAGAGTCCGGCACGAACGCCTGAGCATCGCCACCTCGCGGCCGAGATTGCCGCCGGCATCGCGGTCAAGCCCGTCGGTGACCAGGATGACGATGGTACCCTGGCCGGGAAGACGACGGCCCCAGCCGCGATTGAAGGTCCCCAGGCACTCGCCGATGCGGGTGCCGCCGGACCAGTCTTCCACACTCTCGGCAACGGCGCGCAGGCCCGCCGCTGCATCCGGCGTCGCCAGATCGCTTGTGACGCGGGTGAGACGGGTGCCAAACGTGAAGGTCTGGACCCTCATCGCACCGACAGTCCATCGGCGGGTGCCTGCCTTGCGGCCATGCGCCGACAGGGCATGGGCGAAACAGATCAGCATGCGGGCATAGTCGATCATGGAGCCCGAGATGTCGCACAACAGCACCACTCCGGGGGTCTTGTCGACCCGCCGGACGCGTGGCCACGTGACCACGCCGCCCGGTTGGCGGACGCTCCCCTGCAGCGCCGCCCTCAGATCGATGCGACGGCCGGATGGCGAGGACCTGAAGCGGCGGCCGACAAGCGGGGCGAGAGCAACCGACATCTGCGACACCGCCCGGCGGGCCCGCGCCATCTCGTCTTCGTCCATGTCGGCAAAGTCCATGGTGCGCAGTGCTTCGGCGGGAGACCAGGTTCCCTCACCACCACCTTGCGGACCGCGAGTTCCATCCTGCCTGGCGCCGTCCGGCAGGCCCGGGGTCGTGGCGCCGGCCTCGACGACGGATTCCTGCATGAAGTTTCCGCCAGCGGGTTCCCCCGACCAGAAGCGGCGAAAGATCCTGGCAAAGACCTCGCTTTCCCGCGCATTGGAAACGAAGATGGCATGCCACATCCAGAAGACATCCTCGCGCCGGGCGACGCCTGCCAGGTCCAGGGCCCGTATGGCGTCGGGCGCCTTGTCCGGTCCCGCCGCCAGACCGGCGGCACGCAGGGAGCCGGCAAAGCGCACCACGTTCGCCAGGAGTGCACTCACGCGCCGGCTTCCTTCAGAAGCACGTCAATGCCGGAGTCCCTGATCGCCCGGATGTCATCACGGTGCTTGAGCAGAACGCCGAGCGAGCTGTCGACAACCTCCGTCTCCAGTGACCACGCGTTGAAGTGCTCGAGAGCCATCGCCCAGTCGAGGGTCTCCGCGACCCCGGGAGTCTTGTAGAGATTCCGGCGGCGGAGGGTCTGGACGAACCCGACGATTTCGGCCCCGATCCGGTCCGCGCATCCGGGCACCTTGCGTTCCACGATCTCGATCTCGCGCTCGGGCGAAGGATAATCGACCCAGTGGTAGAAGCAGCGGCGCTTGAGTGCGTCATGCACCTCGCGCGTCCTGTTGGAGGTGATGATGACGATCGGTGGCTGGCCGGCCGCCACGGTTCCCAGTTCGGGGATGCTGACCTGCCAGTCGGACAGCACCTCCAGCAGGTAGGCTTCGAAAGGTTCGTCCGTGCGGTCGATCTCGTCGATGAGAAGGACAGGCGGTCCTTCATCGTGAGGGCGCAACGCCTCCAGAACGGGCCGGCTGATCAGGAATTCGTCACGATAGATCGTACCGGAGACCGCATCGCGATCAACCGCCCCGGCCGCCTCGGCCAGACGGATCTCCACCATCTGGCGCGGATAGTTCCACTCATAGACCGCCTGGGCGACATCGAGGCCTTCGTAGCACTGCAGGCGGATCAGCCGGCGGCCGAGCGCGCTGGCCAGCACCTTCGCCGTCTCCGTCTTGCCGACACCGGCCTCGCCTTCGAGAAAGAGCGGTCTTTCCATGGCCAGCGCCAGGTAGATGGCGCAGGCAAGTCCGCGTCCCGTGACGTAGTCTTCGGACTCGAGAAGGCGAACGGTCTCGTCAATCGAACCGGGGAGAACCCCGGCGCCCTCCCTCACGTGCTGTCGCATCGGGCGTCACCCATCCATGCCGCGACTGCGCCGGCCAGCGCGTCGATGCCGTGACCGAGAGAGAATTCCCGGTGCAACCGGCACCTGCCTTGCGTCATCGTGACATGCATCGATCCGGATGTCCCTTCCTCGCGGTCAAAGTGGAACGCCAGTGCATCGTAGACCCGCTCTCCGCGGTCGGCGAGGACAACCACCCCTGGCGACGAGGTACGCAGCTCGGCCATGTCAATCACGAGACCGTCCTCGCCGGACAACACGTCGACCTCGCCATCGAGAAGACTCTCCAGAGCCAGTCCCGCCACTCCCGCATGATCAAGCAGTGATCCGGCATCGAGGCCGGAGAGACGGAATCTCATCGTGTGGCCGTCACGGCCCACGGGTTCGACCCTGAAAGACCGGCCCGTGGGCAGGCGGGCCACGACCCTCTCCACCACCAGCCTGCCGTCGCCGGGCCAGGAGACCGACACCTCGACATCATGGAGAGGCACGAGGGCATCGAGAGCGGCGATCGTGAATGTCTGGGCAGACGACGTCTCCAGCGGCAGGAGGCGGGTGAAGGTGCTGGTACCGGAAGCGTGCTGTACCCGGACGCCGGCGGTCCTGGCGGAGACATCGTCGATGGTGACGGCAAGATCGGCGCCGGACTCTGCTCCTTCGAACCAGAGTGTTCCCGTGACAGCCACGCCTCCACGAACATCGCTGAAGGGCGCACCATAGAGGGGGGAGAGGTCCCTCGGCTGCAGGCCCGGGACCTCGAACAGCGCACTGACGGTCCTGACGGAAACCTCGAGACGGTCCCGGTCCGGCATATAGCGGGCATCGACGGCACCGAGGAACCGGGCCTCGTCGGCGTGAAGGGTCATCGACAGCCGTGCATCGTCGCCGTCCGGCCACACCGGCGTCGCCACCACATCCACCGACATCCGGGTGAAGCGCTGCGGGTCTCTCAAGTCTTCGATCTCCCTGATATCGGCGCTGAGCTGCGGCCAGGGAGACAGACCCGAATTGTAATTGAGGAGAGCGCGGACATCCCTGACCCTGAGGTCCGGCCCGCTGACGACGAGATCACCGCCTTCTGCATCCATGGTTGCCTGCAGGTACTGGGCCCCGAGACTCTCGAGATGGATCCCGAGTTCCGGCAACACTCCCTCGATTGTCACGGGACGTTGCGTGTCGTCGAGGACGACGGCGCGCAGCGGTGTATCGCTGAGTTGCAGACGCAGATCCCAGGAAAGATCATGACCCAGCCGTTCAAGGACAAGGAGAGGAAGGGACTCTCTCTCGAGCTTGACCGACACGGGGCCCACCAGGCGCACGGGACCATGGGTAAGCGTCTGCAAGTCGATCCATCCGGTGTCGCTCTGACGAACCTCGATTCCACGTTCCATGACATCGATTCCGAACGGCAACTCCAGGTCCACGCCACCCATGACCAGGGAATCGTTGCGAACCTCGCCGACATGCAGGAGAGCCGAGGAGTCACTGTCGAAGAGGCGGTCTCCGGTTCCGCTGGCCAGTGTCAGTGGAAGGTCGAGAGCGATGTCGTGGAAGGTGGTGTCAGCCATCGTCACCCGATCCAGGAGACCGTGAATTCCAATGTCTCCCCGCCAGGCATCCGGGCCGCCGGTCACGTTGGCCGATGCGGTCACATGACCTGACACGTCACCCTCCATGACGAGATCGATGCCTGGAATCCCGAGTGCGACAACACGCCCGGCATGATCGAATGTGACATCGGCCCCGATGAGGGCCCGGCCCCGGCCCCGGCCTGCCACCTCGCCCGATGCCTCGAGGTCGACGACGAGGTCCACGCCGTCTCCCTGCGGCGTCGCCTCAAGCGAGAACGTCTTCATGGCAAGGTCAAGGCGCGGTCCATCGTCTGGATGGAGAACGAGGGAAAGGGGCGCACCGAGCGATGCCCGCCAGCGACCATCTTGGAAGGAGAGATCCGCGGCGATGATCGCGCTCTCCATGGCCAGCCATGACCCCAGACGCAGGTCAGCTGTCTCCGCGACACCGTCGCCCGTGATCGTCCAGCTCGCCGGTTCGGCAGCATCCGTGATTCGAGCCTCGAGTCGCAGGTCCGCGTGGAGCGACGTGCCCGACGTCAGCACCCCTTCCACCCGCCAGATCCCGCCGTCGCCGGTGACACGGAAGTCGGCGGCAAGAGGCATCCCCCCGGCGGAGAGGGTGGCCGTCCCCTTGATGCCGGATCCGTCCAGGGTTCCATCGATCTCGAGGTCACCTGCTGCGAGGTCGGACCACATCAGACGGACCCCGACTTCCGGCCGAGGGCTCGTCACACCATCCACCACGATGCGGCCACCAGGGAGACTGGCGTCATCCTTGCCGGGCGTGATGTCAATCACCGCCCGGTCGTCGACACCGTGCCAGCCGAAGACAAGATCACCGCCACCCTCCAGCCCTGCGAATGCCGCCCGCCAGTTCCCGGTGCCCGTCCACCCGTTCAGTTGATCGTCAAGCTTCGCGTCGAAGCGAAGGGTGATGGCGCCCCACGGCCCGGCAATGTCGAGACGCGTGTCCTCGGCAACAATGCCAGCCGCCAGGGAGGTCACGTCGACAAACGTCTGTGACAGGCCGGGCCAGTGCGACTTCCAGCCTCTGAGAGTCAGCCGGTCGAGATGGCCGGAAGCGAGTCCATCGAGACTCCAGAGGACCCGCGCCTCTTCGATCGTGTCTCCGGATTCGAGCACGACATTCGTCATGGCGACGGTCCCGAACGTCACCTCCCCCACCTCGAATTCGGCAACCGCATGGCCAAGGCTGCGGTCGAGCAGCCATCCTGCGATCTCGCGGCGGGCGCCATGGAGACCGGCGATCATGACCGTGCCGGTCACAAGCAAGACGACCGCAATGGTTCTTCCGGGAGGTCTGGGCCATCGAGGCATGACCCCATCATGCCCGATGCCCGGTGGTGGCGTCACGACGGCCGCGACGGATCAGAGCGGGTCGAGCGGCGTCAATGTCCCTGTCGCGTTCTCGATGGCTGCGGCGGCATCGAGCGTCATGTCCTCGCGGTAGCGGTTGCCGACGACCTGCACTCCGAGTGGCAACCCGTCGGCGAGGCCCACCGACACGCCGGCTGCCGGAAGGCCGAGAAAATTGACACTCGTCAGCAGCCGATTGGCCACGAAGATCTCACCGAGACGGGCGGCGCTCACAAGGTCGTCGTCCACCGAAAACTGCGGCTCCGTGGACACCGGGCCGAGAACCAGGGGATAGTCCTCGAGGAAGAGGAGCCATTCACGCAACAGGGTCTGTCGTTCGCACAGCAGCGCGAGATAGGACTCGAGATCGAGCGTCGCTACGTTGGTCCTGATGAAATCGAGCTTGCGGTTTATCGCATGGCCGCCATGGCGGCGGATGTCCCGTTCCATGAAGAATGTCAGTTCGGTGGCAATCAGACGTTCCCAGCACCGCATGGCATCGCCGATGCGCGGAGGTTCGGCCTCGATGACATCGTACCCGGCTGCAGCAAGGGCATTGGCGGCGGTCGTCACCGCGTCGCGTTGACTCGGATGAACTCCCATGGCGCCGGGGTCAGGCGTGACGGCGACCCTGGGCTTGCGATCGGGAGGAGGAGGCGCAACCGGCGCAGGCACCCACCACGGATCCCGGGGATCGCCTGCCGCCATGACCTCGAGGGCAAGGCGCACGTCCCCTACCTCGCGCGCCATCGGCCCCTGGACCGACATCAGCTGGAACATCGGCGGGCGTTCGGCTGCGGCTGATGGATTGAACGCCGGGACACGCCCGATAGTCGGGCGAACGGTCGCGACACCACAGGCAAAGGCGGGGTAGCGCAGTGATCCGCCCACGTCGTTTCCATGGGCGATGCAGCCGATACCCGCAGCGAGGGACGCGCTGCCGCCGCCTCCCGAACCGCCGGGCGTGACATCCCGGTTCCAGGGATTGAGGGTGGCGCCGCGCAGTGGATTGTCGGTGAACCAGCGGAAGCTGAATTCCGGGGTGTTGGTACGGCCGATGATGATGGCGCCGGCCTTCCTGAGATGGGCAACGACAGGAGAGTCCGCGCCCGCCACATGATCCGCGAAGGCCGGAATGCCGTTGGTGGTCGCCTGCCCGGCCACGTCGACATTTTCCTTGATGGTGACAGGCACCCCGTGCAGCGGTCCCACAGGAGTACCGGCAGCCATGGCGTCGTCGGCAGCACGCGCGGCGCGGCGTGCCTCTTCGTCCATGCGCACGGTGACGGCATTCACGTGCGCGTTGACCTGGTCCATGCGGGCGATGTGACTCTCCACCACCTCGAGAGCACTCACCTCCCGGCGTCTGATCGCCGTCGCCGTCTCGATGGCGCTTCTTCGCCACCAGAGATCCGTCAACGGAACCTCGCCAGGCGCATCCCGGGTAGAGGGTTGTCCGTCTCCATCAGGACCGCCTCAACTCCTCCACATCGTCCGCATCGGGCATGACCACGAACTCCGGATAGGCCTCGATGCCAAGCTCGGCGGAATCCTGGCCAATCTCCTCCACGCTCTCGGAAACCCGGACTCCGACCGTCTTCTGGAGCAGGAACCACAGGGCAAAGGACACGGCAAAGACGAAGACGCCGATGGCAAGCACACCGAGCAACTGGACCCCGACATGGCCGCCGCCCGTGATGCAGACGGCAAGGGTGCCCCACGCGCCGGCGACGAGATGGGCCGGCACCGCACCGACCACGTCGTCGAGCTTCAGCACTTCCATGACCTTCATGCCGACGGTGCAGACGATGCCGCCCACCGCACCGATGATGATCGCCCAGTAGTGATCAACCATGTCCGGACCGGCCGTGATGGCGACGAGTCCGGCGATGGCGCCATTGAGGCCGGCCAGCAGGTCAACGCGGCCGAATATCGGACGGGCGGCGCTGATCGCCGCCATGACGCCTGCCGCCGCGGCGAGGTTCGTGTTGACGAGAACGTTGCTCATGGCGACCGCATCGACCGCACCGCCTAGAGCGAGTTGTGAACCGCCGTTGAAGCCGAACCAGCCCAGCCACAGGATGAAGACGCCCAGGGTCACCACCGGAACATTCGATGGCGGAGTGGACTTGACACTGCCATCCGGGCGGAACTTGCCCCGGCGCGCGCCCACCACGATGGTGCCGGCAAGGGCTGCCCAGCCGCCGGTCGAATGGACGATGGTGGAACCGGCAAAGTCCTGGAAGCCCATCTCGCCGAGCCAGCCGCCACCCCAGGTCCAGGCGCCGACGATGGGGTAGATGATGGCGGTCAACACGGTGATGAAGGCAAAGAAGGACCACAGCTTGACCCGTTCGGCGAGAGCGCCGGAGACGATCGAGGCGGCCGTGGCGACGAAGACCATCTGGAAGAACCAGTCCGACATCACCGAGTAACCGTTGGACACGACGGCTGCCGCCGCGTCCTCGTCGCCGTCGAGCAGGGCCATTTCGTCGCCTGATGGGCCATAGAGCAGCGTCACGGTGCCGATCCAGCCGGAGACGTCGACGTACATGAGGTTGTAGCCGATGAAGTAGAAGGCAAGGCCGGCGATGGAATAGAGGCCGATGTTCTTGAGGCAGATCACCGAGGCGTTCTTGGTGCGCACCGAGCCCGACTCCAGCATCGTGAAGCCGGCGCACATCCACATCACGAGCGCTCCCCACACCAGGAAGGAGAAGGTGTTGAAGACGAACCGCGATTCGTCGGGTACCGCCGCCATCGCCTCGCCTGGCACGGCAACCAGCAGTATGACTGCCCACAAGAGACCCTGTCCCACTCGACGAGGGGCGCGATCAAGGAACTCGTTCATGAACACCTCCCATGACGCCGGTGGCCAACCGACACGAGATGCCTGCGCCCGAACTGCCGGCGCGAAGCCTGTCACACGCGATCCAGACAATCCGATGATTGACGGTACATTTATTGCCGGATTGCTGTCAACGAAACGCTGAAGAGCGCACCACAGGCGCCCGGACCCGCCCCGATCACCGGCACGTGCCACCTGGAATCGGCAGGGTTGACGAGAACTTCGTTTCCGCCAGCATGAATCATGAGACTTCGTTCATGCGCGGCGCTGCCCGTTTCGAAGCATTCGTGCGCTTCACACGCCTTGAGGCCGGACCGACACGGGGGATGTTCCCGGCAGAGACCGGGAACCAGGTGCATGGAACGGCTACCGGGTGCTTCACCTGGCTGGAGCCCCGCCGTCATCCCTGTCTTCAGGGCGCGCCGCATCGTCGACGAGGACACCCGGCCGGATGGCCTCGATCAACGTGTTCACGATCGTCACGCCGTTCTCGATGGGGGCCTTTGCACGTCTGTCGGCCGGCCGCCGGCGACCGCCGTGCGGCGGGGGTCGAGCCGGTTTCCCTGGCAGGCGATGCTGTCGAGCCAGCCCCTGACAAGGCCGCTCGAGCGTGGCACGTCACGGCCGGCAGCGGACACGGGATCGTTGTGACCGCCGACATGCCTCGTGGCGATCACGGCGCGATTCGGGACCATCGATCAGGCGTTGCGGTTGGCCGCCATCCCCGGACAGGAGAGCCGAGAACAAGCACACCGTGTCGAGCGGGTTGCCGACCTCGTGACCGGATGGCGGGGAACATCACCACCGCGGCCGATCACAAGGGTTGCGGCATGGCCGCGCCGGCGCATGTCTGCGTGCACACGGCGCCAGCTCTCCTCGTAATCCGCAAGCGCTGAGGAATGTCCTCATGGTCCAGGCGAATCGCCGCGGACCTTGCGCAGACTGACGCCGAGACGGCGAACACCCTCGTCGATGTCCTCGACCGGCGGGAAGCCGAAGGCCAGGCGGATGACCGCACCGGCGTCGTTCCTCACGTGGAATGCCGAACCGTCGACGACCTCCACCCCCTCGTCACGGGCCACGTCGACGAGACGGGCGGGATCGACATCGTCGGGCAGCCGGACCCAGATGAAGAGGCCACCAGGCGGCCGGACAACGGAACACGCGTTGCCCAGTTCCCGCCTGAGGGCGTTCATCATGGTGTCGCGCTTGATCTTCAGCGCCCGGTTGGCCATGTCGACATGCTCCCACAGACAGTCCTTGAGGTATGCATGGGTGATGGCGGACGCCAGGGTGTTGGGTCCAGCGTCATGACGCTTCGCCAGCACGTTGTCGAGCATGGGCGGCCGCGCCACCATGTAGCCGAGGCGCACGCCGGGAGCGAAGATCTTGGACAGGGAACACAGGTAGATCAGCGAGGGGGACGGATCGAGCGCGTAGAGGGCCGGAGGGACCTCACCGTCGAAGTGGACGTCTGCGTAACAGTTGTCCTCGACGATCGGGATGCCATGACGCCCGGCCATGGCGATCATCTCCAGGCGGCGGGACCGCGGCATCACCGTGCCGGTTGGATTCTGGTAGGTGGCGAGGGTGTAGATGCAGCGGGGTCGACGTCCCTCACTCGCCAGCGACCGGAGGGTGTCCTCGAGGGCCTCCATCACCATGCCATCGCCATCGACCGGAATGCCCACCATCTCGATTCCCATGGCCCCGAAGGCAACGATGCTTCCCGAATAGCTGAGCTCCTCCATGACGACGATGTCGTCCACGCCGGTGCACAGTGTCTCCACTGCCAGGGTGACGGCCTGCATCGACCCGTTGGTGATCAGCACGTGATCGGGATCGACCGCTGTCCCCTCACGATCCATTTCGCGCCGGGCCATCAACCGGCGCAGCCCTTCATGACCGAGGCTCCCCGGATAGGTGGTGAGATCCACCGCCATGGTGCGCATCACGTCGGCGGCGGCTTCGGCGAAATCCGCGGCCGGAAAGGTCTCCGGATTGGCGTTGCCGCTGGCAAAGCTGATCAACCCCGTATCCATGCTGCTTCTCCGGTTTCCTGCCCTCACCATAGCTGCGACAGGCCTGCGGAACATCCCCTACCTTCACCCGGCGAGACCTTCTTACAGGGTCCCGATGGGTCTATTCTCCGATGATGGCCAGGACACCCAGCCAGATGGGCAGGTACGAGGGCGATGCGGGACGCGCCCTTGCCGAGCGCTATGAATCCGTCGACCCCGATGCGCTCCATGCCTGGTTCGCCGATCGCCTGCCGGCTCCACCGTCTGCCGTGCTCGATGTCGGCGCCGGATCGGGCCGCGACGCCGCGTGGTTCGCTGCAAGGGGCTACGAGGTCGTGGCTGTCGACCCTTCGGCGACGATGCTCGCCGAAGCGCAACGAAGACACCCGACACCGCGAATCACCTGGATCCGCGATGGCCTGCCGACGCTCGGACGCGTTGTCGGAAGGGGCCTGAGCTACGACGTCATTCTGCTCAATGCCGTGTGGATGCATGTCCATCCGAATGAGCGGCCGCGTGCCTTTCGCAAGCTCATCAGCGTCCTCAAGCCCGGCGGGCTCATGATCTTCGCGCTGCGTGTCGGCGGCAACGACGCCGACGACGGCATGCACCGCTCCACCGCGGCCGACATTGAATCCCTCGCCCGCCGCCATGGCGCCATGACGCTTGCCAGGGACATCACGCCAGACAGTCTGAACCGTCCCGGCATCAGGTGGGAGCAGGTGGCCCTGCAGCTTCCCGATGACGGCACGGGCGCGCTCCCCCTGCTTCGCCACATCATCCTCAACGACAGGAAGTCAGCGACCTACAAGCTCGGCCTGCTCCGCGCCGTGGCGCGGGCCGCCGACGGCGCCCCCGGCATGGCGCACCATGATGACGACAAGTTCGTCACCGTGCCCCTCGGTCTCGTTGCCCTCAACTGGCTCAGACTCTACAAGCCGCTGGTCGGCGCCGGCCTGCGACAACGCCCCGGCCGCCACGACGTCTTCAGTCTCGGGTTCATCCACCAGGAAGGCTGGCATGCGATCAGCGATGTCGCCGCCTTCGACCTGCGTGTCGGCCGCAGTTTCTCGGGTTCCGAGGCCCATGGCCTGCACAGGGCGTTACGGGATGCCGCCGCCAACATCGTCGAAATGCCGATCAGACACATGACATTGCCGGGTTCCAGCGACCAGGTGTTCGAAGCGCACAGGGAAAGAAGCAAGGCGGCGCCCGGGTCACTTCTCATCGACCAGGGGTACCTGGCACAGTTCGGCAGCCTTCGCGTCCCCGTCCACTTGTGGAACTCGCTCAGGCGCCATGACGCCTGGATCGAGCCGGCGCTTGTCGCCGAGTGGACCAAGCTGATGTCCGACTGGGCAGCGAGGCAGGGCGAAGAGTTCAATCATCAAGAGGCCGCCGACGCCATGCGTTGGTCCGACCCTGACCGCGATGTCGGCGATGCCCGCGAGATCTCCCGGAATCTTCTCGAATCGGGGACCCTCCATTGCGTCTGGACGGGCCGCAGGCTTGACAGCAGGAGCCTCAACATCGATCACTGCATGCCATGGGCGGCCTGGCCTTGCGATGCCCTGTGGAACCTCCTTCCCGCCCACAGGCACGTCAATCAGAATGAGAAGTGTGCGCGCCTTCCATCGGCTGAGGCTCTCGAGGGCGCCAGGGACCGGATCTGCACATGGTGGCAAGAGGCTTACGTGGAACGGTGCAGCGACCGCTTCTATGCCGAAGCCCGATCATCCCTGACGCTCGATTCTCTTGAACGAATGAATGCCGACGAGGTGTTTGAAGGACTCCAGACTCGCAGGCAGTTCCTGCGAACCGAGTACCGGATCGAGGAATGGACGCCTCGATGACCGACATCGCAAGTCCGAAGATCACGTGGGATGGCAAGGCCTGGCACGTATCGCTTCCGGTCGATGACGGTCGGACGATCGATGCACGGTGGGAATCGTCTGTTACCCATGTCATCCGCATACGCGAGAAGGGCTCGGTGCCGTGGGGGCCTGGATTCGAGTCGCCCTTGCCGACGTGTACCTTTGTCGACCTGGAGCCCGGGGTCGTGTACGAGGTGGAGATCCGTGCGAAGACCGCCGATGGCGAAGGCGATCCTCTGACCATCACGATCAACACCAACGAGACAGACGACAGAGGCAACGTCATTCCGTTCCCGAAGGGTTGACCTGCGGCGGGATCGAGGTATCCGCCGTTCTCATGACGTCGCTCCTGTCGACGTGAATCGCCCGGCTGGCTGATCACGACGCACGCCCGTGGACAAGGAGGCGCCGAACCGCGTACCGATCGACCCGGCCCCTCACGGTGCGCCGACGACAAGAGGTCATCGCTGATGGAATTGTGGATCCCGATCACCGTCGCCGCGGCCTTTCTGCAGAACGCCCGCTCGGCCCTGCAGAAGCATCTGCGCGGCAGACTGGATACCGTCGGCGCCACCTATGTCCGATTCGTCTACGCGGCGCCCCTTGCCCTTTGCTGGGTCGCCGGACTGTTCGTCGTTGGCGGCCATCCGCTGCCACTGCCAGACATCACGTTCCTGGTCTTTGCCGGTATCGCGGGCCTGGCGCAGATCCTCGCCACACTTTTTCTCGTGGCGCTCTTCTCGCTGCGAAGCTTCGCTGCCGGCACGGCCTATTCCAAGACGGAAACGGTCCAGGCAGCCATCATCGGCCTTCTCGTCCTCGGTGATCCCCTGAGTATGGGTGCACTGACCGGGATCGTCGTCAGCCTTGCCGGCGTGCTGATCCTCAGCATCGCGCGCGCCGCCACGGACGCCCGGGAATTCTCCGGCCGCGCCATTCCCATCGGCCTCGCGTCCGGAGGGCTCTTTGCCCTCACCTCGGTGTCGGTGCGCGCGGCGTCGCTGTCGCTGGGCGGGGACGGTTACCTGATGCAGGCTGCCTTCACGCTGCTGGTCGTCACCGCATGGCAGACCGTGATCATGACCGCGTGGCTCATCGCGCGGCGGCGTCAGGTCCTCGCCGAAGCCTTCCGCAGCTGGCGGGTCTCCGGGCTTGTCGGGCTGACCGGCATGCTGGCGTCCGCATGCTGGTTCACGGCCATGACGATCGAGAATGCCGCCCATGTCCGCGCCCTGGGCCAGGTCGAGCTGGTCTTCACCTTCATCGCCTCGCGGGTGATCTTCCGGGAACAGACCAGCATCGCGGAGTTCGCCGGCATTCTGGCGATCGCCGCCGGGATCCTGGTCCTCGTCCTCGGACGCTGACCCTCCATTCCCCCCTTGATCAGGATGGGGGGCCGACGACGAATCCCTCGCCTACATGGGTGGCCTTCCAGCATTCGAGCTGTTCGACGCCTTCGGTCATCCAGCGAACCAGATTGGGATGGTCATCCAGCGGCAGTCGTGCCCACGCGTGGAGGTGCATCGGTGCGGCCACCGCGATGTCGGCAATCGTCACGGAGTCGCCGGCAAGCCAGGGATTGTCCGCCAGGCGATCATCGAGAATGCCGGCGAGCTTGTGGAAGTTGTCGGCCTCCCCGGCGAGAACGGCAGGATCGGTGGTGTCGCCGAGCAAGGGTTTCACGCAGTTCTCGACCAGGTAGATGTAGCAGGAAGGAAACCACGAGGCGGCTTCCCACAGCAGCCAGCGATTGACATCGGCGCGGGCAGAGGGCTCCACGGGATAGCAGTCCCTGCGATCCGTCTTCTCGGCGGCGTACTGCAGGATGGCGTTCGATTCCCAGAGCACGAGGTCACCGTCCCTGAGCGCCGGCAGCGCCGCATTCGGATTGATCTTCCGAAAGGCCTCGCCCGCCTGCTCACCGGCGAAGTAATCGACCTTAGTGAGTTCGAAGTCAGCGCCAAGCAGGTGCAGACCGGCGAGCACCTTGCGGCAGTTCACCGTGATCGGATCAGCAAAGAGTTCCATCGTGTCGTCCTCCTCGTGATGGTTTCGTCCGCCCCATCGTGGCAGAATGGCCAGCGCAATGCCATCCATCAGAGAAGCTCTTGATGACACACTCTCCAGGCACCGGACGCTTCAACTATCTCGGCGCTTCGGTGGTGCCTTCCCTCTACCGCAATGGCAAGGTGCTGACTCGTCGCGACCGCGACGGCAGCGACGACCACTGGGTCGGTGTCGACCTCGAGGAGCACCCGATGCCGGTATGCGACGCCCGCCAGCTCGATGCCGCGCATCGCCCGACACTCGCGCGCAACGGTTTCTGCATGACCAGAAGCCCCCTGGCGCAGGCGGATTTCGATTTTCTCGATCACGACGAGGTCGTGCGCCGCTACTATCCGGTGTGTGCCGACATCGTGCGCGAGGCGAGTGGTGCAGACCTCGCCGCCGCCTTCGATCACAACGTGCGTTCGGCTGGCGGCAAGTCGAGCCGCAGCCGCATCAGCGGCGGCCAGGAGGTCCAGGGACCGGCGCACATCGTCCACGGCGACTACACCCTCGCCAGCGCACCGCAACGGCTGCGCGACCTGACAAGACCGCCGGGCGAGAACGACACTCTCGCCACGGTGCTTGGCGAGGACACGTCGCTGCTCGACAGGGACCAGGTCGACTGCGCCCTCATGTCCGGTCGGTTTGCCATCATCAACATCTGGCGCAACGTGAGGCCGGAACCGGTCGCCACCCATCCCCTGGCGCTGTGCGATGCAACCAGCGTGAACCCGGACGACCTCGTCGTCTTCGAGATTCACTACGCCGACCGCATCGGAGAGAACTACTTCGCAAGGCACGCCAAGACCCACCGGTGGTCCTTCTATTCGGCACTCACCCGTGACGAGGTCCTGGTCCTCAAGCAATGGGATTCCGAAGGGACGCTCGCATCGTCCGGAGGTGAGAGCGGAGACGGCGACGACACCTCCACCTTCAGCTTTCACAGCGCCTTCGAGGATCCGTCGACCCCGGACGGCGCACCCGACCGCTGGAGCATCGAGGTTCGTTGCGTCGCGCTGTGGTCCTGAGTTCAGGAGGAACCGTTCCATGATTGCCCCGCAAGGACGCGTCATCATGGTGTCCGGCGCCAACCGCGGGATCGGCCGCGCCATTGCCGAGCGCCTCCATGATGCCGGCTACACGCTGAGCCTGGGCGTTCGCGACCCCGACTCGCTCGCCGGCATGACCCATGGCTGGAGTCCCGACCGCCTTCTGCGCCACCACTACGACGCCGAGGACAAGAGCACCCATCGCACATGGGTGGACGACACGGTATCGCGTTTCGGGCGCATCGACGGCCTCGTCAACAACGCGGGCATGGTCGTGCGGGTCACGGTCGAGATCGACAGGGACGAGGATCTCGACCGCATGTGGGCCGTCAACGTGAAGGCGCCTCTGTCGATGATCCGACTCGCCCTGCCGCATCTCAGGAAGAGCGGTGCGGGACGCATCGTCAATGTTGCCTCGATCGCCGGAAAGGCCGTCTACAACAACAATGTCGGCTATGCGATGACCAAGTTTGCCGCCGTCGCGCTTTCCCACGCGACCCGCCGTTGCGGCTGGGACGACGGGGTGCGCTGCACGGCGCTCTGCCCCGGTTTCGTCGCCACCGACATGACGGCCGATGTCACCACCTTCCCCCACGAAGAGATGATGGAACCCGGCGACATCGCCGAACTTGCGGCCACCCTGATCGCCCTCTCGAACACCGCCTCCATCGCCGAACTCGTCGTCAACTGCCGCAACGACGTCACTCTGTGAGACCCAGCCGAAGGCCTTGACACGGGCCATCACTCCGGATCAAGACCTTCCCCGGTCCGCTCCCGCGTCATCAGGAACGACAGCGTGCGACGGCTGAACCAGGCGTTGTCATGTGCCTGCAGACTCAACTCACGCACGACATTCGACGCTGTCAGCCTCAGCGGCGCGCGGAGGGGGCTGAACCCGATGTCCTCCATGCCGGTCTCTTCGGCAGCCAGCGGGGCCAACGACCTGCCGCCAACCGTGACTTCCGTCACCCTTCAGAAACGCCAAACCGTCGTCCGCCTCGTGCGGAACCGCGACACCGTGGTGCTCCACTGGGTCAGGTCCGCCCCACGCGTTGCCGAGTCCTTCACACTATCGGGTAAGGATATCCAGCGCCCGGGTCCGGTCGAGTTGGGCATGTGCAAATTGATTGCGGTAACTGCGGAGGCAACCGTAGCAGCTGGTGTCGCAGCCACAATTGCCCCGCACCCGTTCCGTAGCGGCGCCAAGGACTTCGCCCAAGATCTGTTCGTTTTCCAGCTGTGCCACCAACCCGGCGCCACCCGGCACGTTGTCGTAGAGCACAACCGCGGACTCACCCGGACTATCTCCGCCAGCAATGGTGACGTTAAGGTCGGTGTCCGGCACTTCGAGCGTGTCTGCCGCACCGAGCAGGACGGCGTAAGCGACCGAATACGCATCCCACTCGCCGTGGACCATCGGAAACTGAAGGCGCACGACGTCAGTGGCCAGTTCATGGCCAAGGGAAAATCGTTCCAATGTGCTCTTCTTGCAATCGGAGCCAGATGGCGATCTGTGGGGGACCTGAGGCACCGTCATGTGACTTCCGCAAGATCGGCAGATGTAGAACCCCGCCCTGTTCCGGCCTTCGCACAGGATGACCAGGACCCCGGGAACAGCCCGTGTCACCTTCACGCCGAGAACGGTTTTGGTCTTGGGTTGCGCGTCGAAATCGCGAAAGAACGGTCGCGTCGTGTAGAGGCGTCGTGCGCGCCCCTGCGGCTCAGCAGGCTTCTTGAACAGGGGAGTTACGAAACCGAACTCGGGAATGAGGTACTTCCGTTCGTCCGAAGGTGCGTCGGGGTCACCCTCGTTCCATTGCCTGAAACTGCGGGCATCGTCATACCGGTAATGGCGCACAGGCCATGCTTTCCCGGCAATCGCCTTGACGCCGCAGGACTCCCATTCGAGTTTGTTGGCAACCACCTTACCACCCGGAGCGTACTCGGCGATCGCCTGGGACAGGTCCCGCTGAAGCGCGACACCGGTTGGCCGTTCGTCCGTTGACCGGACATCCAGCTCGACGACATCCACCGGAAACCCGTACTTCGGAATGATAGCTTTACGGGAAAGGAAGTTCAGCGCCCTCTCCTCCGCAATGGTCTTCATCCGCTTGCGGATACGTCCGATCGAACTGTCCTTGCCCTTGTCGAAATACTCCCTGCGAAGGGTCTCCATCGCGGTAAAGTCCGCGCTCACCTCCGCCTCCGCGAGAGCAAGGCGGCTGTCCTTGCCCGTTATGTTCAAAACCCAGGCATCATCGTCAAGACCGACCCGGTCATGCATGTTCGCCGGAACGATGCGGCGCATGGTTTCCTTCAGTTCTCCGTTATCTTCGCAGAAGCCGAACAGGTCTTTCGTTGCACGAGGCACATGCCAGCCACCCAAAAACGTTTCGACGTTCCGGAACCTGTCTGGATCCTGCTTGAAGAACTCTGACAGGGCAACGGCAACCATATGGCGCAGAACGATCTTCTCGTTCGTCATGTGCAGACGCGGCGGGTGTATTGTACCTTCGATCACGCGACCGACGGGTTTCTCGTAATGATAGAGGTCGTGGGGATTGCGGCGGCAGTAGGTCAGCACCAGGCCAGGTGTGTCCCGCCGACCGGCCCGACCGGCGCGCTGAGCGTAGTTGAACGATTCCGGGGGAACATTGCGGAGAAAGACGGCCTCCAGATCGCCAAGATCGACGCCAACCTCAAACGTGGTCGAGGAGCTGAGCAGGTGAATGTCGCCATTCTTGAACTCGTCCTGCCTCCGGCGCGCCTCGTCGGCATCGATCTGGGCGGTGTGTTCTTCGGCGCGCAGTTCGGGGGGCAATGCGGGACTCTCATAGAGGATACGATAGTGGTTGCCGACCAGACGTTCTTGACGAGCCGGGGAGAGCGTACCAGGACAGTGGTTACGCGGGCATACACCTCGAATGTTATAGTTTCCGAGCGTTGCGCAAATGTCGCACTCCCAAATTTCGTCGAGGTTGGCCGGTTTGATCCGAAGCCAGCGCGAGTCAAGCTGGAATGTGCCGTTTTTGCTTGCACACCGGAGTAAGGGGTCACGAGCATTGTCCCGCAGGGCGAGCCAAATCTCCTTCATCAGTTCAATCGACACGGTTCGCTTCCTGTCATCGGTCAGATCACTGTCTGCCAGGAGCCGGCGAAGGAAATGACTAACGATCGCCGATTGCGAGCCGCCCCATTGCAGAACATGGCGCCGCCTGCCGCGTGGTGCTGTGCCGAATGCCTGTTGCGGCCAAGGCGAGACAGCGCTCCATTCGGGCGTCCCTGCGCCCTCGGGCAAGCTGATGGCACGGCGCGGGCGCATCTCATCCAGAACGTGGCCGATCAGGAGACGCGCGTCGTTTTCACTGAGGTTCCAGGGCGCCCGCAGCATGGCGTCGGGCAAGCGGAGGTCCCGGGGGAGAGCGACAAACCACTTGACCAGGCCGACGCCAGCCAAGGACAATCTCTTCTCGTCCGTAACCGCCTCGCGCAGGATGGACGTCAGCACCTGACGGGTTCGCTGCTCCCGGGTATCGGCTTCGCGGAAGAGTCCTGCATCGTCCCATTCCCGGAGCAAACGGCTCCGAAGGTCATCGATCGAAAGGCCCTCTTCGGCAACCGATTCCGACAGGATCGCTCTCAGGATGAAATTCCTGTCACGCAGCTTCTTGTAAGAATCCTCGGCATACCATGCGAAAAACGCCGCCTCCTGACGGTTATCTGCAAACGCGAGAACCTTGCGCCGATCTTGCTGGAGCAGTTCGTGCAGCGCAGTAGCGATAACCGTGTTGGGACCATCCGATCCATGCACGATTTCCTGGACGGGATCGCCAACTCCTCCGCGCCGGTAGCCGCAGACGGCGCACTTCTTCAGTTGATCGGGATTGTGTTCGTGGGAGTCGCACTTCCTTACGCGTACTGCTGCGCCACAGCCGCAGCCAGGTGTGGAGCCTGACAAGGCGCCGCAGCGTCTACACAGCCATTCGTTTCCATCGTCTGCCGGCAGATAATGCTCGACACCGAATTCTGGATGGCTCGGATCACGGATGGCTTCTCGCAGACACCCCTTGTGCTCCCGACCAACGTAGTAATGCTGCCCACACTCGCGACACAGCGCGATCTCGAGCGGCTGCGTGGCCGCGCCGCCTGCGTCCTGGTTCCTGCGATTGAGCACCACCGCATCGACACCATTCCGGTGAACGAGGAAGGCGCCCTCGAGCGCACGGAGAAACGCGTGATAGCGCCTGGGAGGCCCGTGATCGTCGGCACCGAGCGACTCCCCAAACACGATGGATGGTATCGAAAAAGACTCGCCGAATAATTCCGATGCGAACTCGGCTACGGCCTGCCGATCTTCGTCGCCTTGGCTGGAGGTAATGGTCGCACTGGTGGCGATGCATCGAAACGGCCGTTGCCGTCCCCCATCGCGCAACCGTTGCTTGAGACGGCGGATCAGCATCCCCATTTCCATGCCTCTCGCGCCACGATACTGATGCGCCTCGTCCAACACGATGAACCGCCAGTGTGCGCCTCTCCCGCCGTCGAACAGGGGGCTGTCATCGGGACGTATCAACAGGTACTCCAGCATGGAGTAGTTGGTCAGCAGCACGTGAGGCGGCGACTGCCGCATCTTGTTGCGAAAGACAAGCTCGCCGGATAACCGGTCGTCGGCGCGAGCTGCCGCGTTTCGCCATCGGTCCCCGGCATTTTCCGGCGTCTGGCCGATGTATTGTCCGAACGTCGGCTCGAAATCGGATCCCGCTTCACGCAAGCGGCCGCAGATTGCCCCGAGCCGCTCGCGCTGATCGTTCGCTAGCGCATTCATGGGGTACAGGATCATCGCTCGCACGCCCGGCTCTTCCAACTCCCCGGCAAGATGCTGGCGATACAGTTCGAACAGGATGGGGTAGAGAAAGCTCTCGGTCTTGCCGCTGGCGGTGCCGGTTGCGACCACCACATTGAGGTCCTCGACATACGTGGCGCGGATGGCGCGTTCCTGATGTGCGTACAGCGGGCGATCAATCAGGGCTGGCAAGAGACCTCCGGCACAGTCGGGGAAACACTCGCCTGCCAGCGCATGCGCGTGAAGTCTTTTCTCGAAACCTCGATGGGGTTCCGGAAAGGGTCCCTGCAGGAGGCTTCCCTCTTCGCTCAACGCTTCCTGGAAAGACGCTCGCAAGTGGGGTTCCTTGAAGAAGAAAGAGGTCTTCAGGTAGTTCTCGTAGCGTTGCCGAATTCTCTCCGGCCAACCCCTTATGTCGGTATCAGGCATCAAGCATCCTTCCGATTGTCTCAACGTTGGTTCGATGCAAGGTCCGCCGGCGCCTGTCTATTGGAATGGATCGGTCCACTGCTTCCTTGAGCGACAGCCCGGCTTCCTTGAGTTCACCGAAACTGAAGCCTTTACCGGTTCTCCACCCGCTTGCGGTAGACATGACGCGAGGGACCGTCTGTTTGCCCGAAGTAGTCGGTGAAACGACGGCGACCGTAACGGTCCTGCTGACTTCGTCGGCGCCGAGAACATCCAAGATGAGCGTATACGTGGTTGTTTCAGCGGGGCGGACGGTGCATGATCCGTCAACTTTGAGCACACCTGCGTCCGGAATCATGGCGACGCGGGCGTCGCCAGCGTTCCGGCTCGTCCACTCCAACACTGTTTCCTCGCCGACGAAAATTGTCGCCGGTTCCGCAGTGAACGAAACAATCTCGGGCATGGGATCGGCCGAAATCACGATGAGCGACACAATCTCCCGTGCCCACTGAACGTTGAAGCAGGCATCGGCATTCAGTCTCCTGTCGATCTGCGCGTGATCGACGAAGTGATCCAGGGGGACAACAATACGATCATCTTCGATCGTTCGGCGGTAAGGCTGGTTCAGCTCGTCGCCGAATCCCACGCAGACAGATACTTGCCGCTTGGACAGGAGCGAAATCGTCGCGTCCGAGTGAGCTTGTTTGCGGAACTCCTCTCGCGTCATGACAAGCGGAGTATCGCGCCATGGACCAGGATCGGTGCGACCGTCCAATCGCCACCAGATTCGAGGAAGGTCGACGACGATGTTCACGCCGCGCGCATCGGATCCGAACCTGCATTCTATGCGATCCGCGTCCGGGTGCGGTGGAACCTCAATCGCGCCCGAGGGCAGCACCTTTTGGCGAGCCCCGGTGGGCAGAACAGGCGAAAGCGTTGAGCTATCCGCGCTGACAAAGCTCACATCCATGGGCGGGTATCCCCTCAGGCCCGGTACGAGCACCGTGTCCGGTGCGTATTCAGCTCCATTGACGCAGATCTGCCGCAAGTTGGGCAGATGCCGGAACGCCAGGCTGTCGAGCATGCTGACTTCCGAATCGTACACTCGGAGAAAGAAGCGGCCTCTCCTTCTGCCCAAGACCTTCGAGAGCGATTGCTCTTGGGGTTTGAAGTTCTCCCCCCAGCCACTCCCGGTTTCCTCTCCGACCCGGGCCCATGCAAGCTCAGGCGGGGATTTCATATCGGGTGGGTCACCGACGAACAGCTCGCCGTCCTTAGAATCGTCGAAGATGCGCCGGCCGGTCAATTCGATGCCGGTGGCGAAGGGAGCTTCCGACTCGCGAAAGCCGTCAACGCCTTCTGATGCGAAAGCGTCCCGGTGGAAATAATGCGCCCTGAATTCCGGATCGGCACAGCCGTCGGCTTCAACTGGCGCGTGACCCGTCCGTTGCCATATACTCGGAGCGAAAACGATGAAGTACCCGCTGGTGATCCCGGTGGTTCTGCGCCCTTCGCCAGACCAGTACTTTGGTAGCTTGAAGATGAGAGGTTCGCTCTCGAACAGAGGTACGACATGTTCCTGTCCGTCTCGATAGGAAACGGTCAGGCATCCGTCCAATGACGGAATACGGCATCGTCCATCGGAGAAGTCCAGGGGCCTACCATCAAGGAACACGGTGTCAAGTTGCGCTTTCTCGTCTGTGATCAGGATGACCTCCCAACCTGCAGACGAGGGATTTTTCCGGCAGACCAATTCGGGGCGGTTAGATGGCGATTTCTGCTGACCCGATGGCAGCCTGCCGGACTGCGTACCTCTCTTCCCTCCGCTGCGGTGTGGCCCGGTTTTTTTTTGTGAATTTGCTTCACTCGCGCCGCTCTCTGAAATGCCGTCCGCCCCTCCATCTCCCGGTTTGTCGATGGTCTCAAGCTGAGTCTGTTCGCTGTCGTCACCCGTCGGCGAAACCACAGTGGGCGACTTGTCAGGCCCGTTTTCAGTGGAAACCGGGGACAGCTGATCTTCGGCATCGAGATTCGATTCGACGGAAGTGGTGTTCGAGTCGATGGGTGGTTGTTTGTCGTCGTGCAGCCCGTTCTCAGTATAATTGCCGTTGAGTCCCTCAAGTTGGCCCGAGGCTTGAGTGAGAGAATCTTCCGCCTGCGGCCCGCTCTGGTCCAACATTTCAGCGTCCACAGTCCCGTTCACGGGTTCGGACACCGGAGGCGAACTGATCGGGCTGACTTCGCCGACACGCGATAAGGTCGTGCTCGCGAAGAGCCAGAGACGTTCCACCCACGACCGCAGGGCGGCCACTACATTCGTCATTCGCATCGATCACTCCAGCACCGTGTCGCCACCCTCGGTCGGCTCCGATAAACCTACACCGGTCCGTCAAATGCGGGAAGCACATCGGTGGAAGTCGTGCCCGAGCGAGCGATGCGGGATCGGCCCAGTGGTATCCAACGTTCATTTCTCCGCCGACTCATGGTCCGCACCAAGCAACTAGGGTACGATACTGAGCCCGAGCATTCCGCCAAGCTTCGCGATATCCGTGTCATCGGAGTAGATGGTGGACTCTCCCACGGTCCGCGCAATGGCGATGATCTGTCGATCGAACTTGAGCTTTGCCCGCGTCGCTGCGGTGCCGGCACGCAGGTCGCCGTCTTTGATGGCATCGCGGGTCATCTCCGCAAGCTCGATGGCCGCCCGGCGCTCGAATGGCTCGATACGGACACAACGGGTGCTGTCCAGTATGTCGAGGTAACGGGGTCCTGCGGCACCAGCGTGGACCAGTACCTCGCTGAGAACCGGAGTCGGAATCACGACGGTTTCGCGTCGAGCTTCAAGTGTCTTGATCAGGAATTCGATGCGTTGTCGGGCACCCGGCACTGAGCTGTTCGTGTCGGGATCAAGAGGCGCTCTTGCATCTGGTTCGAGGAGGTACAGGAGTGTCGTGGCATCGAAGATTGCCATCAGTGTACCTCGTCAAGACCGCGCAATCTTCGGACTTCCGCCAGCGGATCATCGATATCCTGCCAACCGCTGCCTTCAACACCGCGCAACCTCTCCACGATTTCGCTCAAGGGTGCATCATCGAGTTCCCCGAACTTCGAGATACTGAAGCGCTTCATCAACCAGATGCCATCCACTGTACGTTCCCAGCGTCCTTCGCCGTGCACCCGCAGAACCGGGCCGTAAAGGTAAGCCGCAAGATCCCTGGCCATGTCACGGGTGGCGTTGCATACGTGAATTGTCTCGCCGTCATGCAGATGCACCGGCACGGTGTCGTCCCGTCCGCCGATGCGGATGAGCACGCCGTCGAGAACACCCAGCTGATTGAAGGCACCGAACGTCAATCCTGGCGAGTGCTCTCGACCAGGAAAACGGATGATTTCGGTGTCAACACCTTCCAGCAAGCTGCCGGTTGCACCGTCCTTGGCCAGGCGTCGGTTGAGTGCCGCAAATGCCCTGATCGCATCCTCCGGGGCAGTGGGCGCGGCAAGTTCATGTATTCGGCGTTTCACTTCGGGAGCAGCTTGCCGTTCGACCTGCTGCACGAGCACGGTGCTGCCAGCTTCAAGACGCACAAAATGCACCTGCTCCTCACTGCCGAGCAGTCGTGCCAGATCAGCCATGTATTCGGCCAGATCCGACATCGGCAGGGTATCGGGGTCGCAGGCGTCGATGACAAACCGATACTCGTCCGCATCCTTCATCGTATCACTCCTCGGGAGCGTTCTGCTGGCTGTTGCGCCAGACTTGCTTCCTTCGCTGCCGGGCACGATGCAAGACACGCTCACCTGACGGTTGATTGTCGCTCATCGGGGCCGTGCAATCCAGTGCCATGCCACCTTTCACGCACCCACTGTTATTCGTGAAGGCAAGACTGCCGCCGCCGGGCCTGTCTCGATCGGATCGTGATGGATCTGGTTCTTTCCTTCGTTGTCATGGCCGGGTCGGGACGGGTCCCGGCCTGCGCTAAACGCGGCAAGCCATGGCGACAGCCCCGGTCTTCTTCATGGTCAAGCGATTCCACGCTTTGACATCATCAGGTCAGGGTGTTGTCAAGATCATCACGTTCGCCGAGGAACTGCACGCGGGTCATGGCCCCGGGAATGGTGTCGAAGACTGCCGATATCGAACGCATGTCGGGGCGTGATGGCGGGGTCATGCGCGTTCTTCCTTTGCGTTCGTGGTGCGGTCAGGGAACACTCGCACCATGGAACGTTCGGCGCCTCACGACATCATCATCATCGGTGCGGGGACCGCCGGGTGCGTGCTGGCGAACCGCCTGAGCGAGGATCCGGGTGTGCGGGTGCTGCTGATCGAGGCGGGAGGCCACGACCGGGGGCTTGCCATCTCCATGCCGGCGGCTGCGGCAATGGCCGCCCGGGATCCGCGGTTTGGCTGGGGGTACGTGAGCGAACCGGAGCCCTTTCTGCATGGCCGCAGGATCCGGGCCCGCCGCGGACGAGTCCTGGGCGGGTCGTCGTCGATCAACGGCATGGTCGCCAACCGCGGCAATCCCCGGGACTATGACCAGTGGGCGAGCGAAGGCCTGGACGACTGGTCCTTCGCCCGTTGTCTGCCCTACTTTCGCAAGAGCGAGACCTTCGATCGCGGCGCAGATGCCTGGCGAGGCGACCGGGGCCCGCAGTTCATCGAGACGTGCGCGGCGGAGCATGCCTATGACCGGGCCTTTCTGGAAGCCGGCCGGCAGGCCGGATACCGCGTCACGGACGATCAGAACGGTGCGCACCACGAGGGGTTTCATGTCGCCCAGAGCTTCACGCATCGGGGACGGCGCTGGAGTGCGGCGTCCGGCTACCTGAAACCGGCCCTCAGCCGGCCCAATCTCACCCTGATGGACCAGGCCCTGGTCCATCGCATCGTCTTCGACGGCAGGAGGGCAGTCGGCGTCGTGGTCGCGAACAGGGGGGAGGCACGCCGTCAGGAAGCCCTGCAGGAGGTCATCGTCGCCGGCGGCGCCATCAACTCGCCCCAGCTCCTTCTGCTCTCGGGCATCGGCGATCCGGCTCACCTCGCCGAACACGCTATCCCGCTCGTGGCGGAGGTACCCTTCGTCGGACACGGTCTCGAGGATCACCCGATCGTCCAGATCGTCCACGGCGAAAGACGGCCGCTGTCGGTGTCGCACCGGCTCAGGGGCTGGCGGCGCGCCGGAACCGGTCTGGCGTGGCTGCTGGCGAGGCGCGGCGCCGCAGCGTCGACGCTGTGTGAAACCGGAGCCTTCTTCTCCAGTTCTGCCGATGCTCTCTACTGCGACATGCAGCACGAGTTCTATGCCATGAGCGGTCTTGCCGATGAAGAGGACGCGAACGCGGCGCCGGGCTTCATGTTCTCCCTGGGACTCATGCGCCCGAAGAGCCGCGGCCGGGTGTGGCTGAGGTCTGCCGACCCGCGCCAGGCGCCGGCCATCGTCTTCAACTATCTCCAGCATGACCACGATGCGGACGTGATGGTGAAGGCCCTGGAACGAACCCGCGAGATGGCGCGCCAACCGGCATTCGAACCGTGGAGTGCCGGTGAACTCATGCCCGGCGAAGATGTCCGGAGCGACGCGGAGACAAGGGCCTGGCTGGCGGCAGCGTGCTCTTCCGAGTACCACCCCTGCTCGACATGCCGCATGGGAACCGGGGACAACTCGGTGACGGACCACCAGGGACGGGTGCACGACACCGACGCGCTGCGCGTTGTCGACGCCTCGATCATGCCGCACAACGTGACGGCGAACCTCAATGCCCCGGTGCTCATGGTGGCCGAGAAGCTTGCCGACACGATACGTGGCCACGATCCGCTGGAGCCTTCGCATGCCGACATTTGCCGAAGCTGACCACCAGATGGCGCCGCGATGACATCGTGCAGCGACGAGGCGCGGGCGTTCATCGCCGCCAGCCTTGATGAGCCTCCCCGCAACGTGACGCGGGACAACCTGGCAGCGACCAGGGCGAAGGTCGCTGCCGAGTTTGCTCCCAGGATAAAGCGTGCCCTTGACCGCCACCCCGTCGAGGTGCGGGAGATCATGCTGGGTGGAACCGCCTGTCTCGAGATCATTCCCCGCACCGACCGCAGGCCCGGAACGGTCCTCTACTGCTACGGTGGAGGATACATCATGGGCAGCCCGCGCGAGGACCTCATCGTCAGTGCCGCTCTCGCCGCACGTGCCGGGGTGCGGGTGGTGGCTCCCTGGTACCGCGTGGCGCCGGAACATCCCTATCCGGGCCCCATCGACGATTGCATGGCGGTTCACGCTGCTGTCTCGGACGACCCGTCGTGCGGTCCGCTCGCCCTCGCCGGCGAGTCAGCGGGAGGCAATGCGGCACTCTGCCTGCTGAGACGTTCCATGGAGGCCGGCGCCTCCATGCCGGTCGCCGTGGCCCTGCTGTCACCGTGGAGTGACCTGACGCACGAAGGTGACAGTCACCGCAGCAATGACGGCCGTGATCCGACGCTGACCCTCGAACTGGTTCGCCAGGCGGCGCAGCTCTATTCAGGAGGACGCGAGTTGACCCATCCCGGGCTTTCTCCCCTGCGGGGCACGTGGAACGAGCCCCTTCCCCCGGTCATGATCACCACGGGAACACGCGATCTCTTTCTTGACCAGAACAGGACCCTTGCCACTGTCCTCGAGAGCGCCGGCGCGGACGTCACACTCCGCGTCTGGGACGACCTGTGGCATGTCTTCGAATTCTACGACGAACTGCCGGAGGCCGACCGTTCCCTGCGTGACATCGCGGCCTTCCTCCGGCGCCACCTGGACGGAGACTGACCGCTTCCCACCCCCCCTGTGCTTCATTCCGTCGCGCCGAAGGGGTCGATGGCGTTCCATTGACGGGCAGCGGCAGTGACGGCCTCGATCGACCCATAGTCTCCCGAGCCGGTCATGAGGGAGCGCGCCATCATGAGGGCCCTTGCCTCGGCGGTGGCGCGCACGTTGGCGTCCGCGATGTTCTCGAGGTCGATGTTGTGGGCCAGACCGAGGATGCGGCGGATCATCTTGGCGGCCGCAAACCCCAGCGTGTCCCTGAACAGGCCCGCCATGTAGCGTTCCTGTTCGCTGGCCAGGCGTATCCGGGCAACCGGGTCCTCGAAGAGAACCGTCGGGTAGGCATCGCCCTTTCCCTCGTTTCTCCACAGGGCCAGGAACCCGGTGCGGAAGCCGTTCCAGAACTCCTCGATGCTGCCAAGCACCCAGTCCCGGTAGGAATCCCGGGCACCGGGGGTCGACTCGTGACCGATCTGTGAGAAGTAGTTCAACAGCAGGTTGGCGATCACGGCTCCGGTGTCGAAGCCCATCGGACCGACGAAGGCGAACTCCGGATCGATGATCCGCGTGTCGGTCTGCGTCACCATGATGGAGCCCGTATGGAGGTCACCGTGAATCATGGCCTCGGCCGAGGACATGAACTTCACCTTGAGCCGCGACACGGCCATCTTGAGGTCGCCGTCAGCGCGAATGGACGCCGCCAGTCCGTCGAGGTGCGGTGAGGTCCACCGGTTGTTGTCGGCAACCATGTAGGGTTCGGTGAAGATCAGATTCTCGGTGATGGCGCACAGCGCCGAGTTGCCGGCAAAGTCGGCCACAAGGGCCTTCTTGTCGATTGCCGCCATCGCAAGGTCCGACGTGTGGAAGAGGGTCGAGGCGGCAAACGTCGACAGGGCTCCGGCGAACGACGGATAGACGATGCCGTCGATCATGCCGTGGCGCATGATGATGTGAGGCTCCAGGAGTTCCATGGCGATGAGCGCCATGTCGGCGTCGTAGTGGATGACCTCCGGCGTGAGCCCCGGAGCGTGACGGGCCTGGCGAACCAGGGCGAGATGCTCGAAATGCGCCCGCGTCAGGGGCAGTGGCCAGCTCTCGCCAATCAGGCGGACATAGGGAAGCGCCTGCTTGACGGCAATGCCGCCTTCGGGACCGCGCACCTTGAAGACCAGATTGAGATTGCCGTCACCGACTTCCTCGACGTCCCACGCGTCGGGCCTGCCTCCCAGGAGGTCACGGATCACCGCGACCCTGCCGAGCAGTCCGGGCAGGCTCTCCGGCGTCTGCGGCACATAGGCCTTCGGCACGTCAATGTTCACGTCACGTACTCCCCTGGTCCGAGCCGAACCGGGGAAGACTCGCCAGAGTCGGGCAGACTGTCCAGTGCGGCGTTCCGTCAGGCGCTGCATGCGTCATTTACGCCCGCCCTGATCTCGTGTAGCGTCGCCCGTCCGTTCCTGATGGCCGGGGGTTCCTCGCTTGCATGCCTCGGGATCGGAGGTCGGTCCGCGATGGGCCGGTGTGTCTGTTCCTCCCGGAGTGTTGAGCGTGCACCAGGCGATTGTCAGGGGTGACCCCTCGACCTATCCCGACTGGTTCGATGGCAAGCGGCGGCAGCGGCCCCTCATCGTGGCCCGCTGGGTGCCTGTCGCCATGGTCGGACTGCCGGTGGCCGTTCTCTTCGCCATCGTCGTCTACCCCACCATCTGGATGTTCTATCACTCGTTGCGTGACACCAACATCACGGGCCTCTTCACCGGAAATCACGCGTATGTGGGATTTGCCAACTATGGCACCGTGTTCGGTTCGGACCGCTTCCAGGACAGTCTGGTCCACCTCCTGCAGTACCTTTCGTTCGGAGCCGTGCTCCAGGTCATCCTCGGCGGCATCCTGGCGCTGACGCTCTACGAAGTCGTCAAGTCCAACCTGTGGCGCACCATCATCCTGATTCTCCTGGTCCTGCCGATGATGCTGCCACCTTCGATCGTCGGCGTTCTCTGGCGCTTCCTGCTGACGCCTTCCAACGGCGCCGTCAACCAGGCACTCCTCGACCTCGGCCTGATCTCCGCTCACATCGAGTGGTTCAATGCCGGAGTTTCGCTGTGGTCGATCATCATTGCCGACGTGTGGAACTGGACGGCGCTGCCGTTGCTGATCATCTATTCCGGACGTGTCAGCCTGCCCCCGGCAGTCTACGAGGCCGCCCGCGTCGATGGCGCGAGCCAGTGGAAGGTGGTGCGGCGCATCACCCTTCCCATGCTGAAGGAAGTCATCGCCATCGCCTTCATCCTGCGGTTCACGGACGCCTTCAAGTTCGTCGACCTGGTGTACGTCATGACATCGGGGGGACCGGCGCAGACATCGGAACTGCCGACCTACATTGCCTTCCAGCGCGGTATCCGCGAGTTCGCGATCGGTGAAGCCGCCGCCTATGCGATCATCATCTTCGCCATCTCGGCGATCCTCGTCACGCTCTTCCTGCAGTATATGAAGCGCGTCATGCGCGCCCAGGGACTTGCCTGAGCGATGGCGGACCCGGCAGGACCCGACGACCGGTGGAGGCACGTCCGCGTGCTGTTCCTGGCCTTCCTGGGGCTGTGGCTCCTGTTCACCCTGTTCCCGCTCTACTTCATGATCATCACGGCCCTCAAGACGACCGCCGAGACCAATCTCACGGTGCCGACCTTCTGGCCCGAACTCCTCGCATTCGGCAACTTCGCCGCGGTCTTCGCCGAGGCGACCAACTTCGACGCGCTGGTCGACAGTTTCGTCATCGCCACGGTCAACACCGTGCTGTCGCTGTTTCTCGGCACCCTCGCCGGCTATGCCTTTGCCCGCTTCCCGCGCCAGGCCGGGGGAGAGAACCTTGCCTTCTGGATACTCTCGAATCGCATGTTTCCCCCGGTCGCCATCCTGGTGCCGATGTTCTTTCTCTTCGATTCGACTCCGTGGGGCACCGATTCGATCTGGTCGCTCATCATCCTCTACCTCGTTTTCAACCTGCCGCTGGCTACCTGGCTGATGATGGTGTTCTTCCGCGATGCGCCCCGCGAGCTCGAGGAAGCCGCCTACCTCGACGGCTGGACCCCGTTGCGCGCCTTCATGCGCATCACCCTGCCCCTGGTGCTGCCTGGAATGATCTCGGTGGCGATGTTGTGCTGGATCTTCGCCTGGAACGAGTACCTGTTCGCCAACCTGTTTGTCGGCACCGACGTGCGCACCTATACCATCGTCATTCCCACGTTCACGCATGGTTCCCAGACACTGTGGAACCTGCAGATGGCGTTCTCTCTGATCGCCATGATTCCCCCCGTGACCCTGTTCATCCTGCTGCGTCGCTACATGGTGCGCGGCCTGTCTCTGGGGGTGGTCAAGGGCTGATGGCGCGACTGGCGATCGAAGGGCTGTGCAAGGGCTGGGACTTTCCGGTCATCGACGATCTCTCGCTCGATGTCGAGGAAGGCGAGTTCCTGGTCATCGTCGGCCCGTCAGGTATCGGCAAGACCACGCTGCTGCGACTCGTGGCGGGCCTCGAAACGCCGGATCGCGGGCGCATCCTCGTCGGTGACCGCGATGTCACGCGGGTTCCTCCCTACCGCCGCGATGTGGCGATGACCTTCGAGAGCTACGCCCTCTATCCTCACATGACCGTGGCCGCGAACATCGCCTCGCCGCTCAGGGCGCGAGGTCTTCCCGGGAACGAGATCAGGCGGCGTGTCGGGGAGGTGACGCGCCTTCTGCGCATCGACACGCTGCTCGAGCGCAAGCCCGGAGAGATCTCGGGCGGCCAGAAGCAGCGGACCGCGCTTGGCCGCACCCTGGTTGCCGACCCCCAGGTCTTCCTGCTGGACGAGCCGATCAGCCATCTCGACGCGCGCATCCGGCACGAGTTGCGCAGCCAGTTCCACACCCTGGAAGACCTGCGCCGGGTGGCGACCGTCTACGTCACGCACGACTATGCCGAAGCGCTGTCGCTGGGGGACAGGATTGCCGTCATGGGCAACGGCGGCCACCTGATCCAGGTCGGCAATCCGCGGGAACTCTTCGAACAGCCGGCGACGCTGTTTGTCGCCGAGCATCTGGGGCAACCCACCATCAATGCCATCGAGGCCGAACTCGTCGACGTGGACGACCGTCTGGAGGCCCGCGCCGGAACACTTCGCCTGCCGATTTCACCGGCCCATCGTTCGGCCCTGGCGCGGGTGCGGCAACACCGGGTGACCGTCGGCCTGCGGCCCCAGCATCTGCGTCCGGCGGATGAACTGCCCGAGGGCATGGCGCTCGAGGGCCGTATCGACCTCTTCGAGGCGCTGGGTTCCACGGGCGTCATGATCGTGGATGCCGGTGGTGTCAGACTGACGGCCCTCACACGGCCCGAACGCGCGTTCGACCACGGAGAGATGGTCACCCTGGCATGGAACCCCGACGCTCTCTACCTGTTCAGCCCGGCCGACGGGCGCAACCTGTTGTTGTAACATGTCGAACGTGACACTGAACAAGGTCAACAAGATCTACGGGTCCGGACGGGCACGCGTTCACGCGGTGCGCGACCTCGACCTCGCGGTGTCGGATGGTGAATTCATGGCGTTGCTGGGCCCATCCGGATGCGGCAAGACCTCGACGCTGCGCATGATCGTCGGTCTCGAACCGATCACCTCCGGCGCCATCCACTTCGGCGACCTGCGCGTCAACGATCTCGAGCCCAGGGATCGCAACGTGGCCATGGCCTTCGAGACCTATGCCCTCTACCCGAACTTCACCGTCGAGGAGAACCTCGCCTTTCCTCTTGAGGTGCGCGGTGTGCCTCATGAAGAAAGGCGCCGCCGTGCCCGGGACCTGGCGGAACTGCTGCGCATCACCGAAATCCTCCCGGCCAAGCCACCGGTCCTCTCCGGCGGTCAGCAGCAGCGCGTCAGCCTGGGACGGGCCTTGATTCGAGAGCCGGCGGTGTTCATTCTCGACGAGGTGATGAGCCACCTCGATGCCCACCTCAAGTTCCAGATGCTGTTTGACCTCAAGCGACTTCACCAGGAACTCCGGCGCACCATGATCTATGTCACGCACGATCAGGTGGAGGCCCTGGCGCTGGCGGACAGGGTTGCCGTGATGTCGAACGCCGAACTCCAGCAGGTCGGCAACCGCAACACGCTCTACAACCGTCCCGCGAACATGTTCGTGGCCGACTTCATCGGCGAACCACCGACGACCTTCATCCCGGTGGAACGACGCGACGACGCGGGGTGCATCCAGCTCCATGCCACCGGCGCGGATCTCGTCTTTGACGTGGCTGCGGATCGGATGCCGAGCCTCGATGCCCATGGGGGACGCGAGTTCATGGTGGGCATCCGCCCCCAGAACCTTCATCTTTGCGACCATGGTGCGACGATCGGCGGCAAGGTCGTGATCAACGAATACCTCGGGGAGAAGTCCATCCTCTCGATCGTGACCGGCGACGTGACCCTGCAGGCGCTGGCGCCTCCGGACACCCGGATGACGCCGGGCGATCATGCGGGCTTCAGCCTGGACCCGCGGGACGTGATGATCTTCGACAGCGAATCCGGAGCGCTTGTGACCTGACGGCCGCACGCGCCCACCATCCGGGACAGGATGTTGCCTGTCCCGACATTGACCAGGAGAAAGGAAGAATCCCATGGGTGTATTCAGTGCATGGACACGACGCAAGTTCATGAAATCCGTAGCCGCCGGCGCTGGTGCCGCGGCTGGCCTCCAGCTTCCCGGCAGGCTGTCGTGGGGCGCACAGTCCGTTCCTCCAGGAAAGAAGCTCTTCAATGATGTCGAGCTGACCTACTTCCAGGACTCGAACTGGCTTCATGCACCGCTGTGGCTGTCGGAGCACCTGATGAATGAAGCCGGTGTCGGCATCAAGGGGCGCGAGAACTACGATGGCGGCGAGGCCGTGGCCAAGATCCTGCCGCAGCTCCTGTCACGCAATCCAAGGTTCGACTGGGTGCAGTATCCCTCGCTCTTCTTCGGCGCCTTCGCCGAAACCGGGCAGCTCGAGCCCCTGGACGACTACTTCGCCCAGTACGAGGGCAGCGATGCCTATCTCGACTGGGTCATGCCCGCCTACCGCGAGTTCTATACGAAGTGGGCCGGCAAGACCTATGGCGTGATGCTGGATGGCGACATCCACATCCTGCACTATCGCAAGAGCTTCTTCGAGGACGCGGAACTGCAGTCGAAGTACTCCAAGCGCTTCCAGACCAGTCTCGAAGTCCCCAGCACATGGCCGGACTTCCTCAACGTCACGCAGTTCATGACCGAGGAACTGGGTTCGCAGGGCATCTACGGCACGTCGATGGTCGTCAATCCACCAAACTTCGGATGGGGTTTCTGGATGGACATCGCCGCTTCGGCCGGCGTCAACTACTTCGACGAGAACATGAACCCGGTCATCAACCAGGGCAAGGCGGCCGAGTCTCTGGACATGTACCAGGAGATCATCAAGTTCGGACCTCCGGGCGCCGAAGCCATGGATATCGGAACGACCATCCAGCGCTGGCAGTCGGGTTCGGACGTGATGTCGGTGTGGTGGATCGATCTCGCGGAATTCACGGTCCAGCAACAGGGCATGGAGCGTGCCGAAGATCAGGGTGCGGCTATCGTGCCGGGCTGGGTCCACGACGACGGCGAGGTGTTCCACCGGGCGATCAGCCTGTGGTGCCGGACGGCCTCCATTCCGGCGAACCTGCCCCAGGACATCAAGGATGCGGCCTTCTACTTCATCTACCGCATGTCGCATCCCGACTACTCCGACAGGATCGTCGCCGATCCCTACTGCGGGTCCGATCCATTCGGCGCAACGCACTACACCGATGCAGCGGCGCAGATGTACATCGAGCCCAATCCGCAGCGTGGGACGAACGACATCTATCCGACGAACGACGGCATCTTCCAGACCTTCGGAAGGGCCCGCAATCATCTCGATGCCGGTCTTGCCAATGTCGAGGTGGGCTACCCGCAGTTCTTCTGGGAGGGAGCACCGGAGTACGCCGATGCCCTCGGGCGCAACATCTCCAAGGCCATTTCCGGTGAGCTGACCTCGCAGCAGGCGCTCGACGAGGCGGCCGAGGAGTGGGTGCAGATCGCCCAGAAACTCGGCCTCGACAAGCAGAAGGCCCAGTACCGGAACTTCATCGACGGCGCCAGGTCGCTCGGATACAAGATCTGACACCGGGACCAGGGGTCCTCCAGGCTTGCCACCGGGAGGGCCCCCATTTTTTCATGTCCAGGCGAACCGGTAGGGGCGGAACTCCTGCAACAGGGGTGACGCCGGCCTGCCGGTGATCTCGTCGGCCAGCAGGGCGCCTATGGCCGGCGCCAGGGTGATACCGCTGTGGGTCACGGCGACGAAGACGTTGTCGCATCCGGGAAGGTGACCGACGATCGAGCGACCGTCCGCAGGCATCGGACGATGCCCGACCCGCGCAGTCGTCCGCGCCATCACGTCAGCCGCATCGAGGCCGACGAGGTAGTGTCGTGCCCTGGCGGCGAGATGGCGCCTCGCCCGCAGGTCGTCGGACAGCATCCTGTCCGCGGCATCCGCTCCCATCAGCAGCCCCCCTGCCGCAGTGGGGCGCACGTGGAGTTCATCGTCACCTTCGGGAAAACAGACGACGCGATTGAGCCACGCCCCTGCCCCGACAATCTCCACCAGGAGACCGGGGTCACTCTCCA
The DNA here is from genome assembly GCA_964291265.2 of Alphaproteobacteria bacterium. Lineage (GTDB taxonomy): Bacteria > Pseudomonadota > Alphaproteobacteria > SP197 > SP197 > SP197. The sequence continues at coordinate 2,696,498 of OZ219747.1, read as the reverse complement.
CCGGCCGGAACGCCATCTGGTGCCCGAGCGCCATGGCCGCGAGGTCACCGGTTGCGGTCCCGGCGGCGATGACGATCCAGTCGGCATGGAACGGGCCCCTTGCGCTCAAGACGCCCTCCAGAAGGGGAGCGGCGCCGAGGAAGCCAGTCACCGGCGCCTCCTCATGGATGGCGCCTCCCCCGCGCACGATGCCTTCCGCGAGGTGACCGGCCAGACGCGGTGCATCGAGCCAACCATCCAGCGGCATCAGCAATCCTTCGGCCTCGTGACCGAAGGCAATGCGCGGCTCCAGGTCGGCCAGTTCGCGCCCGCCGACGCGGCAACAGGGATAGTCAAGGCGGGAGAGATGCTCGAAGGTCCGTTCGAGATCATCAGGGGTGGTGGCGGTGTCCGTGCCCGCCCACATCAGGCAGCCCGTTTGCCGGTGACCGGTCACGTCGCTCCCCCAGCGGGAAGCCCATTGCCGATGTCCCTCCACGCCGGCAAGGTTGAGCCGATGGTAGTCCTGTTCCAGCTTGGAGGTGGCATTGAGCCAGGCGAATGTCGTCGATGTCGTCCCGCCGGCGATCCTTCCCCGATCGATCACGCGGCAGGACATCCCCTTCCCTGCAAGTTCATGGGCGATCGCAAGACCGATCAGTCCCGCGCCGATCACCACGCAGTCGGCCCGTTCAGCCATCGTGCCTCACCATGCGCCTCCCTCCTCCATGCACATGAACCTTGAACAACACGTGATGCCATCTTCCCATGCGGATGCCCGGCAAAACACCCCCGCTGCATTGCGGCGTTACGGTTATCCGACAATGGCGCATGCCTGTTTTCACTCTCGTGCCGGGAACCGCCTTCCCCCTTGAGAGTCCGTCCGGCGGCAGTTCTCTCCTCCACGGGCTTCGGGCCTTTCATAGTATCAGACCTGTACACCTGATCCGTTTCGTGCATGCTGCGTGCATGCAGGTCGGTCTCCGCCATTTCGACTCGCGGACGCTTGACTGGTTCGCCGGCGCATTGCGCTCCGCCGACGCCACCCGTCACCGTCTGGTTCACGAGCTTTGCGAGCGCACCGGCTGGCACAACGCCCTCGGCCGTCCGTGCCTGTCGGCGACAGCGAAGGCGTTGCCAGCGCTCGCCGATCGCTCAGAACTCGAGCTTCCGCCGCCGCAAGGCGTCCCCGATCCGGCCGAAGACGTTCCTGATACCAGGCTCGCCTGCCTGCTGGAGGATCTCGGCCCAGTCTCGCTCGAACCGGTGGGCGACGCCGACGATCGCCGGATCTGGGAGGCGATGATGGCGACGCATCACCCCCTGGGATGGGCGCGTCCGCCCGGCGGCCAGAAGCGCTACTGGATCCGCTCGCACCGCCACGGCACGCTCGGCGGGACGGGATTCGGGTTAGCGACCTGGAAGCTGCGGGCGCGGGACGAGTGGATCAAATGGTCCGCCGTGGCCCGTGCCGCCAACATCGGGCGCGTGATCTGCGGTCATCGGTTTCTCCTGCTTCCCGGCGTTCGGGTCTACGGACTGGCCTCCCGGGTCCTGCGCATGGCGGCGGAGCGCATCGCCGACGACTGGGAGGCTCGCTACGCACGCCGTGCGCCCGGACGGCCTACACACACTTAACGCTGTAAAGGAGCGTGAGATTTAATTGCTCACCCTCTAATGAGACAATCCAGCAGCGCGGCGCAAGATTGAGGGAGAGGTTCAATGGCAGATGTTGAGCGTCGATTTGGCGAAGCCATGCAAGCTATTTATCGCGAAGCAAAGAGCATCGGTTACACGCCGAGCATCTTTCATCGCATGCTGATTGAGAAGGGACCCATTCAAACAGCAAAACAGCTTATCAATAGTCCGCAACCCTCGCACGGGTACACGCGACTTTGGGAACTCGGGCGTTTGGATCTGAGTGTCGAAGCAGTCGTCCACGATAACGCGGAGTGGCACGAGCTGTTCACAGAGGATGAACTGAAAAGATGTAAGAAAAGATTGAGAGATTATGAATATTTTCGGAAATAATAATGGCGGGAATCGGGCTCGTGCCACTTCCTCCACAGCTGTACATCGATATCCATGTAGGTGAAGACATCTCTCAAGCCTTGCAGCGGCCGGTTTGTGGGTCGTCGGAGGCAAAGGGATCATTCGTGTTCAGAAGTGCGGGCAGACGCTTGGTCGCGGCCTGCCCGTACAGCCGCCCCAGCTCCGCTCCCGCGGCAACTCGTAACGGCCTCGTCCCTTGATGCTTCCGACACGGATCCACCCTGAGGCCTTGTAGACGGCGCCTGTGTAGCGCGGTGTCTGGACGAAGGTTTCGATGAGGACCGGGGTGATGTTGCAGCGTCTGGTCCAGTCATCGGACAGTCGGCGCCGCATGATAGCGAGGATGTGGGACCCAAGGTTGGCGACGGAAAGCTCAGGACATGATCAAAAAGGCGAGGATCGACCACCAGCGGCAGATTCTTCTGACGCTGTTCAGATGTCCATCCGATGAAGGTGTCGCGCGGGGCGATTTTCCAGGCGGCGGTGGAGAAGCCGAGCATGGCGACGGGCGCTCCGTTGCGATCATGGATGGCGTAGCGCATCTGGGCTCCGACCAGTCTCGTGTGGCCGAGGTAGTGGTGGCGGTCGACGAACTCGTTCCACAGCTTTCCTTGCCGTTTGCCGCCTGTGACGATGGAGACAGCGAGGGGCCGCACCTCGTCGAGTGTGGTGGGAGGCGGGATGGGTGGTGGCTCTGTGTCGGGTCCGAAGACGATGGGCCCGGATCGGTTCACTCGGTGTTGGGGTGGCGGCAGCGTGATGAGGGCGTCGCGATGCATGGCCAGCAAGGCGACCCTCGCCGTCATGTCCTTGAGGCTCCCGTCGGGCTTGTACCAGCCGGTCTCGCGGCAGAAGGCGCGGGCGATGGCCGCACGGGTGGGGTGCTGGGTGATCAGGGATCGCAACAGCTCCATCTCGTGCGCGGTGAAGTCACGGCCGTAGTAACGGCACTCGATCACCCCGGTTCCGCGAGGTCCCGTCGGCACTCCGGGCTCATCGACCATGGCAGCCACGGGTCGAGGTCATCCGGCGGCTTGCCGCCGTTCTGCGCGCAGGCATCAAGCCACTCATGAAGCCAGCGCCGAACATTGATGCCGTTCATGGCAAGGGTGCCGATGACCGAGTACATGATGGCGGTGAAGGCGGCGCCCTCCTCGCTGTCGGAGCCGAAGCTCAGCTTTCTCGCGGTCACCGCACCCCGGAGGGTTCTCTCGGCCAGGTTGTTGTCCATGGGCACCTGGGGATGGTCGACGAAGACATATGTGGCGGCGGAAGCTCAAAGCCCCACGCGACCGGCGAGCGCCGGCTGCGCTTTCGTCGCCGCCGACACGCCGACAGGCACGGACGGCCGAGGGCGTTGTACCAGCCGGTGCGCTCGCAAAGCTCGCGGGCCAGACGGGTGGCGGCGGCGTAGCGCAACGCGTCGGCGAACCAGTCAAGCGTCCGCGAATCGAAATGGCGGAGACCGACCTGCATGCCCGCAACAACACCAAGCGGAGCAGCTGCTATACAGGTCTGATACTTTGAAAGGCTTCGGGGCCCGAGGTGCCGAAGCCCTGTGCCCGCCTGTTCGACTCATGGTGACGAGCGAGAGTCACCGCTTCCGGCCGGGGTGATGGCCGGCAGTAAGCGTTCGGCCACGCGGTGATTGTTGGTGATATTCACCGGTTGAGGATGCGTTTGGGAGGCGCTGTTGATGGCTGCATAGAACGGCGGGATTTCGGCGATTTGCCGCGCTTTGTCAGGGTCGTGTTTCTTCCCTGTTGTCAGGTCCTATTGTCACGTCCTGTTGTCGTGGGTTCAGTGTTCGGTTGATTGTCTCACCGAGCGTCGCCGTCTTTTCCTATTGTCGTTTTGGTCCGGTTCGGGTTGTTCCGTCGGCCTCTGCTTCGGTCTTGGTGAGGGTTGCCGGGAGGGTTCCGGTTCCGAGGCACTCGCGGGATCGTCTGTTTTCCCTGTGGTCTGGGTCGCGTTGTCCGGTCCCGGGGCGGCGACTTTGCCGCCGCCCCGGGTGGATGCTAGATCGGCATCGAAAGAAAGAGCGATGCGATGCCGGGCAGAGTTGTGATGACGACCCCCGGCGCAGCACCCGGACGAGCCGGTCACGGGGGACCGAACTCCCGTGTATTGTCGAGCCATTTTGCGTCCGGGTCCACCCCCGCTCTCGAGACGGATCGTGTGCACGACGGGACGACTGTTCAACTGCAAGCGGTGTCAGCGGCAGGTTGTTCTCTGCCGGTCGTGTGACCGGGGGCATGTGTATTGCTCCGATGAGTGCAGGGAGCGGTCCCGGATCGAGCGGCGCCGCGCGTCGCGTCGTCGCTACCAGAGCACGCTGAGGGGCCGTGAGACGGGCCGTCACCGCCAGCGGCGTTACCGGCTCCGCAAGGCGGAGGAGGCGCGTGCGTTGAAGGCCAGGGCGGCGATGCTTGCCGAGATCATGGGCACGCAGACGTCTGCTGTGGTGCTGCTTGGCGACGTTCCGGCGGTGTCTGGAGACGCCGGTTCCGAAGAAATCGTTACGGACCACCCTTCCCGACTGCTGCCGACCTCCCTACCTGCGGTTGTGAAGGCGCAAGAGCGACGCGAATCGCCGCTTCGGTGCGCCCGTTGCGGACGGGTCGTGACGCATGTGGTGCTGAGGGACCCGTGATGCGGCGTTGAGGAACCAGAGGGAGGGAGTTCATGGCGATCGACGAGGACACGCGGGCGACGATCGTGCGGCTGTCGCGGGCCGAGGGCTGGGCTGTGGGGACGATTGCCCGGCATCTCGGCGTGCACCACGGCACGGTGACGCGGGCGCTCAAGGCGTCGGGGCAGGAGCGGCGGCCGCGGGCCAAGCTCATCGACCCCTTCGTTGCCTTCCTCGGGGAGCGTCTTGAGGCGTCGCCGGACCTTCCGGCCAGCACGCTCTGGCGACAGGTCGTGGCTCTGGGCTACCGCGGCGGCGAGGATCACTTCCGTCACGACCTGCGCCGCCTCGGGCTGAGGCCGGTGAAGAGGCCCGAGCCGTCGCTGCGGCTGAGCTTCCTTCCGGGCGAGCAGGCGCAGGTTGACTGGGCCGAGTTCGGGAAGGTCCGCATCGGCCGGGCGGAGCGCAGGCTCATGGGGCTTCTCGTCACCCTCAGCTACTCGCGCCAGACTGTCCTGAGCCTGTTCCACGACGCGCGGATGGCCAGCTTCCTGCAAGGCCATGTCGAGGCTTTCGCGGCATTCGGGGGTGTGCCGCGGAGGCTTCTGTACGACAACCTGAAGAGTGCCGTGGTGACGCGCCGCGGCAAGGCGGTCACCTATCATCCGATGCTGCTCGGCCTCGCGGCCCACTATGCCTTCGAACCGAGCGCCGCCTGGCCCAGGAGCCCGCAGGAGAAGGGCCGCGTGGAACGCCGTGTGCGCTTCGCGCGCACCGGGTTCTTCGCCGGGCGCGACATCACGGTCCCGCTCGGCGAGCTCAACGCCGCGGTTCGGGAGTGGTGCTTCGGCGCCGCCGCGGAGCGGCCCTGGCCGGACGACGACAGTCTCCTGGTGCGGGACGCCTTCGCCCGGGAGAGGGAGCACCTGATCGTCCTTCCCGTCGACCCCTTCCCGCATCACGAGGTCCGCCCGGTGCGCATCGACAAGACCTGCCACGCCCGCTTCGACACCAACGACTACAGCGTTCCGGGTAGCTTCTCCAAGGCCCTGCTGACGCTGGTCGCCGACCGCGACGAGGTTCGCATCCTCGACGGCGCCGACGAGGTCGCGCGCCACCGACGCTCCTACGACAGGAAGCAGGCCGTCACCGATCCGGAGCATGCCAGGGCGATCGCCGCGGGCAAGCGGCGGGCCCGCTCCATGAGCGTCCGCGACCGGGTCCTGCGCACCGTGCCGCGGGCCGAGGAGATGCTGGCGCGCGCCGGGACCAACGGGCGCAACGTGGCCTCCTGCGCCCGGATGCTGGAGACGCTTCTCAACGCGCACGGCGCCGACGCTCTCGACCGGGCTGTCGCCACGGCGCTGGAGCGCGGCTCGTGCCACCCCGAAACCGTGCGCGTCATCATCGAGGAGCGCCGCCGGGAGCAGGGCCTGCCGCCCCTCAGCATCGCCGACGACGGCCGCGGCGGCCGTGGCACGACGCCGCGGGGGACCGCTCTCGACGCCTACGACAGGCCCGAAGCCAGCGCCAGGAACAAGACATGAGCGAGCTCAGGGAGCGTGCCCGGGCGCTCGGCCTCCACGGGCTCGTCGAACGCTGGGACGAGGTCGCCGGGACCGCATGGATCGAGGAGGTGGTCAGCGGCGAGGAACAGGCCCGCAGGGCCCGCAGCCACGAGCGCCGCCGCGCCGCGGCGCGGCTGCCCGCCTTCAAGCCCCTGGCGGACTTCGACTGGACATGGCCGCGCGACATCAGCCGGGCTCATGTCGAAGCGCTCCTCGGCCTCGGCTTCGTCGACCGTGCGGACAACGCCGTGCTCGTCGGCGGGCAGGGCACCGGAAAGACCATGATCGCCGCCAACGTGGCGCACCAGGCCCTGCTGCACGGCCACACCGTCCGCTTCGAGAAGGCGCCGGAACTGCTCGAGGCACTCGCCGAGACCGTCTCGCGCAGCGAGCTGCGCCGCCGCCTCGCGATCCTCGCCAGGCCCCGCCTGCTCGTCCTCGACGAAATCGGCTACGTGACCCTCGAAAGCCACCATGCCGACATCCTCTACGCCATCGTCTCGCGGCGCTATCAGCGCCGCTCGACCATGGTCACGACAAGCCTCGCCTTCGCCCAGTGGGACCGCGTCTTCCCCAGCGCCTCCGGCATCGCCGGCACCGTCGACCGGCTCATGCACGACGCAACCCTCATCTCCATCGACAGCGACTCCTGGCGGCTCAGGCGTGAAACCCGATAAACCCCGCCGCGTCGACTTCGACGCCGTCAAGCGCATGCCGTTCGAACGCATCGCCGCCGACTGGGGATACGTCCGCGACGAACAGGCCTCGACACGCGCCAACCCCGTCCTGTGCGCACCCGGCCTGCCGAAGCTCGTCACGAAGTGCCTCAACAACGGACACTGGGTCTACTTCAACACCCAGAACGATGAAGACAACGGAACCGTCATCGACTTCATGCTCAACCGCGGACTGGCCTTCGCCGACATCTGCACCCGCTTCGCAGCACCCGACGCCGCGCCACGCGACTTCCGCAGCCTCTGGGCCGCGGCAACGCCCGATGCGGCCCCGGACTGGCTCACCGGGCGCGGCATCCTCCCGGAGACCCTCGACACCTGCCGCCCCCTGGTCCGCCGCGACCACAACGGACGCGTCCTCTTCGCCCATCGCAACAGGAAGCGAAAGCTCACCGGCTTCGAGATCGGTCCCCCCGACGGACCGAAACGCTTCGCCACCGGTGGAACCCGAAGCCTGTTCGCCGTCCGCGCCGGAACCGCCGCGGACCTCGAGGCCCTCGTCATCACCGAAAGCGCCGTCGACGCCCTCAGCCTGGCCCAGATCGACCAATGTCCCCCCAGCCACGCCTTCCTCTCCACCGCCGGGGCACCCTCGCGAAGACAGCACGAACAGATCAGCCTCGCCGCAAGCAGCCTGCCCAACGTCAGGACCATCGTCCTCGCCCAGGACCACGACGAGGCCGGAGAGCGACAGGCCGAAACCCTGCGCAAAAAGATGAAGCTCCCCTCCCACGTCTCGTTCCACAGACGCAGACCGCCGGAAAACGCCGACTGGAACGACGTCGTCAACGCCAGGACCAAAGAACCACAAGCGAGATCATGACCACGTCCGTCACAAGGAGACCACTCATGCCCCTCACGCCCGCCGAAAAGCAGCGGCGATACCGGGAACGGCGCAAGGCCGGCATCCCTCCCGTCCACACCCCAAAGCATCGTGACCGGCGCTCGCGACCGCAACGCTGGAACGACGCCGTGGCCGAACTGCGCGCCCTGCAGGACGAATGGCGTGACCGCCTCGACAGCATCCCCGAAAGCCTCCGTGACACGCCTTACGGAGAACGCCTGCAGAGCGTCGCCGATGCCGACATCGAGGCCCTCGAGGACATCGAACCGCCACGCGGCTACGGAAGGGATACGTGATCCCGCAAGACCCTTGAACGCGGTCACGCGTTACCATCCAGGAATGAGAACGTCTCACCCCGACGCGCTTCTCAGCCTCCCCGGGGAAACCCCCGGGCCGTCCAAACGACACCGCATCACGAGACTGCCGCAGCCGCTGGCCGGACTGGCTTACAGGTCGCAGCATCCGCCCGAAAACACTCGACGCCTGCCGCACCCTGCAGGACGAATGGCGTGACCGCCTCGACAGCATCCCCGAAAGCCTCCGTGACACGCCTTACGGAGAACGCCTGCAGAGCGTCGCCGATGCCGACATCGAGGCCCTCGAGGACATCGAACCGCCACGCGGCTACGGAAGGGATACGTGATCCCGCAAGACCCTTGAACGCGGTCACGCGTTACCATCCAGGAATGAGAACGTCTCACCCCGACGCGCCTCTCAGCCTCCCCGGGAAACACCCGGGCCGTCCAAACGACACCGCATCACGAGACTGCCGCAGCCGCTGAGCCGCAGCAACGCCCGATCCGCCGCCGGACTGGCTCACAGGTCGCAGCATCCGCCCGAAAACACTCGACGCCTGCCGCACCCTGCGCCGCCGCAACCGCAACGCACGCAGCCTCTTCGCCCAGCGCAACAGAAACCGTCAGCTCTCCAGCCTCGAGATCGTCCCGCCCGACGAACCACGACGAGGACGGAGAACGCCAGAACGAAACCACGCGCAAAAGCCTGAAGCTCCCCTCCCACATCACGTTCCACAAACGCCGAACGCCAGAAAACGCCGACCGGAACGACATCGTCAACGTCAATGCAAGACCAATGGGATCCAACAATAGGCAGAAAACAAAGACCGGGCGGACCTTCGTCCAATGCCGCACGTTCTCCTGTCGTGGTCACCCACTCACACGATCAGCGCCCAAAAGAGCGGTTCTCCGCCAATATCCCGCCGTTCTAAATCGCCGCCGACAGGCGCACCACGTGGCGGTTCGCTGTTGGGTCCGAAGACGATGGGTCCGGGTCGGGTTGCTCGTCGTTGGGGTGGCGGCAGGGTGATGAGGCCGTCGCGGTGCATGGCCAGAAAGGCGACATTCGCCATCATGTTCTTGAGGCCCCGTCGGGCTTGTATCAGCCGGTCTCGCGGCAGAAGGCGCGGGCGATGGCCGCACGGGTGGGGTGCTGGGTGATCAGGGAGCGCAACAGCGCCATCTCGTGCGCGGTGAAGTCACGGCCGTCGTAACGGCACTCGATCACCCCGGTTCCATGAGGTCCCTTCGACGCTCCGGGGGCATCGACCATGGCAGCCACGGGTCGAGGTCATCCGGCGGCTTGCCGCCGTTCTGCGCGCAGGCCTCAAGCCACTCATGAAGCCAGCGCCGAACATTGATGTTGTTCATGGCAAGGGTGCCGATGACCGAGTACATGATGGCGGTGAAGGCGGCGCCTTCCTCGCTGTCGGAGCCGAAGCTCAGCTTTCTCGCGGTCACCGCACCCCGGAGGGCTCTCTCGGCAAAGTTGTTGTCCATGGGCACCTGGGGATGGTCGACAAAGACGCACAGTCCCTCGCGGTGACGGATCAGGGAACGCAAGGGCTTCGCTTCGCGTGCACCCTCGGGCAAGGCGTCGAGTTCCTCCTGAGCCTGCCTGAACAGCGCCTCGACAGCCGCACGAAGGTCCTTCTGCAGGGCATTGAACCTCGCTGACTGACGCTTGCGTGCGGGATCGTAGTGCTTCAGCCGTTGCCCATTCAGTGTGTAGATCAGCGCGATCCTGTCGAGCCACTTGTCGCACCACTCTTCCAGCCCCTCCTGGCCTGCCGCAGCCTCGATCACATCGCGCCTGGAGTGCGCCCAGCAAAGGCAGAGGATCACCTTGCCATCAAGCTCACGCTCCAGTTTCCTGTAGACCACGTAGCGGTCGCAAACAAGGAAGACGACACCTTCGGTGGAGGCGAACAGCACCATGGCCACCCGGGCGCTGCGTGACGGGTCGATAAGGAAGAAGACGGAGTCGGCGCTGACCGCGGTCCACAGCCAGGCCTTCTGCGAGCGCCCCGAGGCCTTGAGGGACTGGATGCGCCAGCTGGTCTCGTCGCCGTGGCGCACCGTCAGCCGGTTCTGATGATCGAGGATGGCCTGAGCGAGAGGCGCGAACATCGGCGTCATCTTCTTCATGCCGCCAGCGATCGTTCCCGGCGCCATCGGCAGTCCCTGGTCTTCCAGCCATCGCGAGACCCGGCGCAGGGGACGCAAGCAGGCGAAGCGCTCATAGAGCACGCATTCCCAGACACTGATGCCGAAGGGGGTATTCGCAAGCAAGCGCAAAGGTGGCGGCGCGATGATCTCCGCAGGCGCCGACGAACACTGACAACCACGGCGCCAACGCCCACGTTCAATCCGCCGGATATGAGCCTTGACATGGACCTCCATGATCGAGGTCTCGTGGCTGCCGTTGGCCACATAGGGCTCGCCGCAACACGGGCACGTGCGCTGCGATGCCGGTGGATCATGGCGTTCGTGCTTCTCCTTGAGCTTCGGACGCGGAGTGCGCCCGTGGCCGCTCTTGCCGGGTTGCTGACCCCGCTTGTTCCCTGTGCCTTCCTTCTTCTTCCGCTTCTCGCTCTTCGACCCGAAGCGCGCCGTCGCGTGCTTGGCACGCGTCCCGCGGAGATTCCTCAGCTCGCTCGCCTGTTCAGCGTTCTTGAGCTTCAGAGCGTCCCTTTCCTGCTCCAGCGCCTCCGCTCGGGCCTGTCCACGCTTCACCTCCCGGCGAGCCTCCTTGAGCTGATCACGAGTGCGGTCGAGATGAAACTTGAATGTGCCCGCACGGGCACGGGCAGAATTCTTCGCACGGCGCAGGTCAGACGCGGTAGGGATGCGCATTGCTGCGCACCCCCCGCGCAGATCCGGACGTGGACGTTAATCCATCCGGCTCCTACCTCGGGTACTGGACGGCAAACCACTGGACTAGCCTGCGGCTTCCCGTATCCGATCCGCCGCCTGTGGCACGCTTGCCCGACACTGCGTTCGGTGCGTGCTTTAGCGTCCCGGATTCCCCTTGGTTGAGGCCCTTTCCTCCAGCGACTCCGCAGAAGCTAACGCTTCCTTGTTCGCCGCCTTCACAGGTACTACGGCCTCATCCGACTTCTTCAAACCGTACATCATAGGCTTCGGTTTTCTCCTTCCCCATGCGGTCCCGCCACAACCGGCGGGACGGTTTGAAGATCTCCCAGGGTCCCAACAGAAGGCGTGCGGACGTGCATGGGTTCTCTGACACCGCGGGGCTCGCCGACATCTCACCAAATCGATGCCTGCGATGTTGCCTTCGACCAATGCGAAAGCCTCGGCACCCCGGATGATAGCTTTTTCGGTGCTCATTAGCCCTGCCCATCCGTACCGCTACCGACGCTTCGCCTGCCCCCTCGCGGGAACCGACGCACGGCTCGCGGAGAAACGTGGTTTGGTTACTCCTTCGTTCCAGGGGACTTTCACCCCCTACCTTCCGCCAGTTCGCCTGGCACACCGCATACGCGCTTCCGCCGCATCCGCACGAACCCGCTCCGCCTCATAGAGCGCACGCCAGTCAGGCGCCTCGCATGACAAGGCCACTGACGCCCGACATAGGCCGTCACCACCTCCCGTCAGCTGCTGTGTCGCTCCGCGCGTCTCGGCAAAAGTCTTCATGGCCTCGACCATAATCGAGACCAAACGAGTTTACCAGCTCTTTCTCAGACGATAGTCAGCAAGACCCAAACCAACCAAAATCAGCCATCACCGAACGGCCGAACGCTTACGGCCGGCATGTCCCCGGCCACATGCGCGGCGAACCCCGAACCTGCTTCCGCGTAGACGTTGAAGACGGTCGAGGCGCCGGCCTCCTCAAGTGGTTCGATGTCGTCCTGGAACCTCACCGTGGCGGCAACCCGGCCGGTGAACGAGGCCGCCTTGAGCTGGTCGATCACGGCAAGGTTGGCGGCAAGACTCGGCAATGCCAGCATGACCAGTTCCAATGTGTGGGCGCTCTGAACGCGATCCCAGAACTCGGCGTCACAAGGGTCGCCCAACAACACCTTTCGCCCTTCGGTCCGGCGACGCTCGACCGTGGCCTGATCGAAATCCACGCCAACGACGGTTTCTCCATGCAGTTCACGCATGGTGTCATATGCCCCCGATCCAATACGGCCCATGCCGATGATGGCAATCGTCGCCGCGCCGATATCAAGCGGCCGATCGTCGGCAACAAGGCTGGAGCGTTGCAGGCGCTTCCACATGCTCCTGTGCCGCGTGTAGATGCGTTCTCCGGTGATGTTGAGCCCGGAAGAGATGGCGCAGGACAGGGCAAGCGCGACCGCGACCACGATCAGCCAGTCGGTGTCGATCCAACCCCGGGCGACTCCGATGGCGGTGACGATGAGCCCGAATTCGCTGAAGTTGCCGAGATTGAACGATGCCAGAAGCGACGTGCGTGCCTGAAGCCTGAACGCGGTCAGCAGTCCGAAGAACAGGGCCGACTTGAACAGCACGAACGGCGTGATCACGGCGCCGATCATGAACGTCTCCAGGGTCAGCTGTCCCGAAAGGCCGACTGAGAGAAAGAAGGCGAGAAGGAAAAGGTCCTTGAAGCCGAGCATGGCCTTCGCCATCTCGTTGGCCTTGGCATGATTGGCGATCAGAACGCCCAACACGAGTGCGCCGAGATCACCCTTGAGGCCGACGAGCTCGAACAGCTGCGCACCACCCAGGGCAAGCAGGAAGCCATAGAGGACCATGAGCTCTCCGTGGCCGACCCGCTGAAGCAGGGCGGTCAGGAAGGGGCGAATCGGAAAGACGAGAAGGGCCAGCAGGGCCCAGTAGGTCGGCAGGTTCCCCGTGGAGATGGCGAGAAAGACGACGGCGGCCAGATCCTGCACGATGAGAATGCCGATCGCAACCCGGCCGTGGAGCGCCGTTGTCTGGCCCCTGTCTTCCAGCGCCTTGACGACGAACACGGTGCTGGAAAAGCTGAGTGCGAAGGCGATCAGAAGAGATCGGGCAAGGTCGAGGTCGGAGAGGAAGGGCACCCCGAGAGCGGCGGCGGCGTAGATGGCCGTTGCGAAGAGCGGCACGATGATGGCCATGTGCAGCCCGGTCACGGCCCATACCTGCGGCCGCGCGAACACCCGAAGGTTGAGCTTCAGGCCAACGATGAAGAGCAACAGGGTGATGCCCAGATCCGACAGTTTCCGCAGCATGTCCCCGCCGGCCATGCCATGCAGGTTGAGCACGAACCCGGCAACCAGGAAGCCGACCAGGGGCGGCAGCCCGACGGTTCTGGACAGCAGGCCCAGCACGAAGGCCATCGCGATCCATGCCACGTCTCCGAATGCAATGGCGATCAGCTCGAAGTCCACGACACTATCCAAGGTTGCAGCTACGGTCTGAAGGCATGATCAGTGTCGGTGCGGGAACATGTCGGTACCGGTCCCGGACGTTGCAAACCTTCGATGGAACGCGCCAGAACTGTACGGCGCCATCCGGACTTCCGCTCCGGGCGCCGCCAGACTCCACCGCCGTCGTGTCGCCCGCCTGTTCCCGGCTTCATCGAAACGCCTGCCCTGGAAACCGGGCCGGCTGCCGCCACCTTTTCCTTCAGGCCCGGCCGCAACCGGGCCACGTCAGAGTTGGTGGCTGTCAGCCCGTGCATCCTCTGCGATGACGTTCGCTCCCACATGGCGGCCAGGACCAGTGCGAGGTCTCAGGTGTCGGCGGCGATTTAGAACGGCGGGATATTGGCGGAGAACCGCTCTTTTGGGCGCTGATCGTGTGAGTGGGTGACCACGACAGGAGAACGTGCGGCATTGGACGAAGGTCCGCCCGGTCTTTGTTTTCTGCCTATTGTTGGATCCCATTGGTCTTGCATTGACGTTGACGATGTCGTTCCGGTCGGCGTTTTCTGGCGTTCGGCGTTTGTGGAACGTGATGTGGGAGGGGAGCTTCAGGCTTTTGCGCGTGGTTTCGTTCTGGCGTTCTCCGTCCTCGTCGTGGTTCGTCGGGCGGGACGATCTCGAGGCTGGAGAGCTGACGGTTTCTGTTGCGCTGGGCGAAGAGGCTGCGTGCGTTGCGGTTGCGGCGGCGCAGGGTGCGGCAGGCGTCGAGTGTTTTCGGGCGGATGCTGCGACCTGTGAGCCAGTCCGGCGGCGGATCGGGCGTTGCTGCGGCTCAGCGGCTGCGGCAGTCTCGTGATGTGGTGTCGTTTGGACGGCCCGGGGGTTTCCCGGGGAGGCTGAGCGGCGCGTCGGGGTGAGACGTTCTCATTCCTGGATGGTAACGCGTGACCGCGTTCAAGGGTCTTGCGAGATTACGTGTCCCTTCCGTAGCCGCGTGGCGGTTCGATGTCCTCGAGAGCCTCGATGTCGGCATCGGCGACGCTCTGCAGGCGTTCTCCGTAAGGCGTGTCACGGAGGGTTTCGGGGATGCTGTCGAGGCGGTCACGCCATTCGTCCTGCAGGGTGCGGCAGGCGTCGAGTGTTTTCGGGCGGATGCTGCGACCTGTGAGCCAGCCCGGCGGCGGATCGGGCGTCGCTGCGGCTCAGAGGCTGCGGCAGTCTCGTGATGCGGTGTCGTTTGGACGGCCCGGGTGTTTCCCGGGGAGGCTGAGCGGCGCGTCGGGGTGAGACGTTCTCATTCCTGGATGGTAACGCGTGACCGCGTTCAAGGGTCTTGCGGGATCACGTATCCCTTCCGTAGCCGCGTGGCGGTTCGATGTCCTCGAGGGCCTCGATGTCGGCATCGGCGACGCTCTGCAGGCGTTCTCCGTAAGGCGTGTCACGGAGGCTTTCGGGGATGCTGTCGAGGTGGTCACGCCATTCGTCCTGCAGGGAGCGCAGTTCGGCCACGGCGTCGTTCCAGCGTTGCGGTCGCGAGCGCCGGTCACGGTGCTTTGGGGTGTGGACGGGAGGGATGCCGGCCTTGCGCCGTTCCCGGTATCACCGCTGCTTTTCGGCGGGCGTGAGGGGCATGAGTGGTCTCCTTGTGACGGACGTGGTCATGATCTCGCTTGTGGTTCTTTGGTCCTGGCGTTGACGACGTCGTTCCAGTCGGCGTTTTCCGGCGGTCTGCGTCTGTGGAACGAGACGTGGGAGGGGAGCTTCATCTTTTTGCGCAGGGTTTCGGCCTGTCGCTCTCCGGCCTCGTCGTGGTCCTGGGCGAGGACGATGGTCCTGACGTTGGGCAGGCTGCTTGCGGCGAGGCTGATCTGTTCGTGCTGTCTTCGCGAGGGTGCCCCGGCGGTGGAGAGGAAGGCGTGGCTGGGGGGACATTGGTCGATCTGGGCCAGGCTGAGGGCGTCGACGGCGCTTTCGGTGATGACGAGGGCCTCGAGGTCCGCGGCGGTTCCGGCGCGGACGGCGAACAGGCTTCGGGTTCCACCGGTGGCGAAGCGTTTCGGTCCGTCGGGGGGACCGATCTCGAAGCCGGTGAGCTTTCGCTTCCTGTTGCGATGGGCGAAGAGGACGCGTCCGTTGTGGTCGCGGCGGACCAGGGGGCGGCAGGTGTCGAGGGTCTCCGGGAGGATGCCGCGCCCGGTGAGCCAGTCCGGGGCCGCATCGGGCGTTGCCGCGGCCCAGAGGCTGCGGAAGTCGCGTGGCGCGGCGTCGGGTGCTGCGAAGCGGGTGCAGATGTCGGCGAAGGCCAGTCCGCGGTTGAGCATGAAGTCGATGACGGTTCCGTTGTCTTCATCGTTCTGGGTGTTGAAGTAGACCCAGTGTCCGTTGTTGAGGCACTTCGTGACGAGCTTCGGCAGGCCGGGTGCGCACAGGACGGGGTTGGCGCGTGTCGAGGCCTGTTCGTCGCGGACGTATCCCCAGTCGGCGGCGATGCGTTCGAACGGCATGCGCTTGACGGCGTCGAAGTCGACGCGGCGGGGTTTATCGGGTTTCACGCCTGAGCCGCCAGGAGTCGCTGTCGATGGAGATGAGGGTTGCGTCGTGCATGAGCCGGTCGACGGTGCCGGCGATGCCGGAGGCGCTGGGGAAGACGCGGTCCCACTGGGCGAAGGCGAGGCTTGTCGTGACCATGGTCGAGCGGCGCTGATAGCGCCGCGAGACGATGGCGTAGAGGATGTCGGCATGGTGGCTTTCGAGGGTCACGTAGCCGATTTCGTCGAGGACGAGCAGGCGGGGCCTGGCGAGGATCGCGAGGCGGCGGCGCAGCTCGCTGCGCGAGACGGTCTCGGCGAGTGCCTCGAGCAGTTCCGGCGCCTTCTCGAAGCGGACGGTGTGGCCGTGCAGCAGGGCCTGGTGAGCCACGTTGGCGGCGATCATGGTCTTTCCGGTGCCCTGCCCGCCGACGAGCACGGCGTTGTCCGCACGGTCGACGAAGCCGAGGCCGAGGAGCGCTTCGACATGAGCCCGGCTGATGTCGCGCGGCCATGTCCAGTCGAAGTCCGCCAGGGGCTTGAAGGCGGGCAGCCGCGCCGCGGCGCGGCGGCGCTCGTGGCTGCGGGCCCTGCGGGCCTGTTCCTCGCCGCTGACCACCTCCTCGATCCATGCGGTCCCGGCGACCTCGTCCCAGCGTTCGACGAGCCCGTGGAGGCCGAGCGCCCGGGCACGCTCCCTGAGCTCGCTCATGTCTTGTTCCTGGCGCTGGCTTCGGGCCTGTCGTAGGCGTCGAGAGCGGTCCCCCGCGGCGTCGTGCCACGGCCGCCGCGGCCGTCGTCGGCGATGCTGAGGGGCGGCAGGCCCTGCTCCCGGCGGCGCTCCTCGATGATGACGCGCACGGTTTCGGGGTGGCACGAGCCGCGCTCCAGCGCCGTGGCGACAGCCCGGTCGAGAGCGTCGGCGCCGTGCGCGTTGAGAAGCGTCTCCAGCATCCGGGCGCAGGAGGCCACGTTGCGCCCGTTGGTCCCGGCGCGCGCCAGCATCTCCTCGGCCCGCGGCACGGTGCGCAGGACCCGGTCGCGGACGCTCATGGAGCGGGCCCGCCGCTTGCCCGCGGCGATCGCCCTGGCATGCTCCGGATCGGTGACGGCCTGCTTCCTGTCGTAGGAGCGTCGGTGGCGCGCGACCTCGTCGGCGCCGTCGAGGATGCGAACCTCGTCGCGGTCGGCGACCAGCGTCAGCAGGGCCTTGGAGAAGCTACCCGGAACGCTGTAGTCGTTGGTGTCGAAGCGGGCGTGGCAGGTCTTGTCGATGCGCACCGGGCGGACCTCGTGATGCGGGAAGGGATCGGCGGGAAGGACGATCAGGTGCTCCCTCTCCCGGGCGAAGGCGTCCCGCACCAGGAGACTGTCGTCGTCCGGCCAGGGCCGCTCCGCGGCGGCGCCGAAGCACCACTCCCGAACTGCGGCGTTGAGCTCGCCGAGCGGGACCGTGATGTCGCGCCCGGCGAAGAACCCGGTGCGCGCGAAGCGCACACGGCGTTCCACGCGGCCCTTCTCCTGCGGGCTCCTGGGCCAGGCGGCGCTCGGTTCGAAGGCATAGTGGGCCGCGAGGCCGAGCAGCATCGGATGATAGGTGACCGCCTTGCCGCGGCGCGTCACCACGGCACTCTTCAGGTTGTCGTACAGAAGCCTCCGCGGCACACCCCCGAATGCCGCGAAAGCCTCGACATGGCCTTGCAGGAAGCTGGCCATCCGCGCGTCGTGGAACAGGCTCAGGACAGTCTGGCGCGAGTAGCTGAGGGTGACGAGAAGCCCCATGAGCCTGCGCTCCGCCCGGCCAATGCGGACCTTCCCGAACTCGGCCCAGTCAACCTGCGCCTGCTCGCCCGGAAGGAAGCTCAGCCGCAGCGACGGCTCGGGCCTCTTCACCGGCCTCAGCCCGAGGCGGCGCAGGTCGTGACGGAAGTGATCCTCGCCGCCGCGGTAGCCCAGAGCCACGACCTGTCGCCAGAGCGTGCTGGCCGGAAGGTCCGGCGACGCCTCAAGACGCTCCCCGAGGAAGGCAACGAAGGGGTCGATGAGCTTGGCCCGCGGCCGCCGCTCCTGCCCCGACGCCTTGAGCGCCCGCGTCACCGTGCCGTGGTGCACGCCGAGATGCCGGGCAATCGTCCCCACAGCCCAGCCCTCGGCCCGCGACAGCCGCACGATCGTCGCCCGCGTGTCCTCGTCGATCGCCATGAACTCCCTCCCTTTGGTTCCTCAACGCCGCATCACAGGTCCCTCAGCACCACATGCGTCACGACCCGTCCGCACCGGGCGCACCGAAGCGGCGATTCGCGCCGCTCTCGCGCCTTCACAACCGCAGGTAGGGAGGTCGGCAGCAGTCGGGAAGGGTGGTCCGTAACGATTTCTTCAGAACCGGCGTCTCCAGACACCGCCGGAACGTCGCCAAGCAGCACCACAGCAGACGTCTGCGTGCCCATGATCTCGGCAACCATCGCCGCCCTGGCCTTCAACGCACGCGCCTCCTCCGCCTTGCGGAGCCGATAACGCCGCTGGCGGTGACGGCCCGTCTCACGGCCCTTCAGCGTGCTCTGGTAGCGACGACGCGACGCGCGGCGCCGCTCGATCCGGGACGATTCCCTGCACTCCTTGGAGCAATACACATGCCCCCGGTCACACGACCGGCAGAGAACAACCTGCCGCTGACACCGCTTGCAGTTGAACAGTCGTCCCGTCGTGCACACGATCCGTCTCGAGAGCGGGGGTGGACCCGGACGCAAAATGGCTCGACAATACACGGGAGTTCGGTCCCCCGTGACCGGCTCGTCCGGGTGCTGCGCCGGGGGGCGTCACAACTCCGCCCGGCATCGCATCGCTCTTTCTCTTGATGCCGATCTAGCATCCACCCGGGGCGGCGGCAAAAACGCCGCCCCGGGACCGGACAACGCGACCCGCCCACAGGGAAGACAAACAATCCCGCGAGTGCCTCGGAACCGGAACCCTCCCGGCAACCGTCACCAAGACCGAAGCAGAGGTCGACGGAACCCGAACCGGACCAAAACGACAATAGGAAAAGACGGCGGCGCTCGGGGAGACAACCAGCCGAACACTCAAACCACGACAACAGGACGTGACAATAGGACCTGACAACAGGGAAGAAACACGACCCTGACAAAGCGCGGCAAATCGCCGAAATCCCGCCGTTCTATGCAGCCATCAACATCAGGATAACGCCGAACCGGAAGTCCGTCACCGCTCTTCCTGATCCAACTCCTCGGATCACCTGGTCCGGCGTTCCTCGTAGGACGGCTGCAGGTTCTCGATCATCTCCACCAGAGCATCGACCGACGCCGCTATGAAAGCATGGCCGGACTCCTTCGATGCCTTGTGCGGATCGCCGAAAATCGAGGCGTGATTGGTCCGGGGCGTCGGACGTCTCCTGTATGTGCGCGATGGTTCGACGGGCGCAACCAGATCCCAGCCCACAAGCGGTGTGTGAACACCTGCCAGACGTTCCATCTTCACGAGTTCGGGGCGGGTCGCCAGTTGAAACGATGTCTCGAACTCCCCGCCATGCCCCATGCCTCCCACGCCTGAGTTGCGCAGGGCGTGAACTGCCGCTGCCCCGGGTTCCCAGTAGCTGACCGCCGTGATCGTGATGTCATGATCGTCCATGTCGTCGATCAGGCGTCTCGCAACGGCATCGTTCGATGTCCCGTTGGGACGGTTGCCATTGAGAAAGAGGATGTTGGTGAAGCCCTGCCTGACAAGCGCAGCGCCAATCTCGTAGAGCATTTGCTGATAGGTCGGAATCGACAGTGAAACCGTTCCCGGGAAGTGCTCGAATGTCTTCGAGACCGCATAGGGAACGGCCGGCACGACAATGCCTCCGACCCGCCTTGCCACAGCAAGGGCCATGTATTCGACCTGGTGGGTATCGGTGTCGCAGGGCATGTGGGGACCATGTGATTCCGTCGCTCCCGTGGGTACGATGACAACCCTTGCGTCCGAGATCGCTTCGGCAACCTCGTCGTAGTTCATGTGGCCAAGCCGGACTTCCATGATGTCTCTTGCTCCCGTTCGCAGATGCTGATCAGGACAGGCGCCCCGTATCGCGTCACCACTGACCTCGATCCCCCGACCTCCGGTCGGCCCGCAGGGATGATCGGGGTTCGCGCGGTTGCCTTCCGGTGCACGGCACGGCAACGCTCGCCGTCATGGTCAATGCCGCGGCATCTGGATGTGTGGCGCCGCGATAACGTCCTTCGGCATGACGCCGATTGGCCGTCCGATGTCCATCGCTCCGACCAGCGCCGCGCAACAGCGCATCCTGCAGTCTTCCGACGTGGCAACGGGGAGTCGGCGACGACCGGGGTCCGTCGGTGAGCCACTCACTGCGCCGCCTCCGGCAGTGCGCCGTCCGCAAACCAGCCCTCGTCCGGATCTTCCAGACCCTCGGGGCGGCTTATCGCGTTGCGGCGCTTCATGTCGTCGAAGTAGGGACCTCGGCGGAACATGGGTAGCGGTCCCCGCTCGGCTCTCATGCGCTCCCGAAGCCTGCCGGTCCCGTCTTCATCAACCGCGTACCGCCGTCCCCGCAGCACAAGTACGACGCCGTAGTCATCGTGGGCTGCCGATTCGGACACGAGACCACACTGAACGTCGTGACACACCCTTGCCGGTTCCCGCGCCAACGGGTCGCCCCAACCGCCCCCGCCATTCGTTCGGATCCGGATGGCAGAACCCGCGCCGACGGGAACCCGGTCGTCCATGCCCGCAAGTGTGCGTCGGCCCCCCGCCGAGTCCTCCATCTCGAGCGCATAGTTGCCACCGTGCATGCCGCCATTGACACCGTAGGTGTGGATAAGCGAACGGTCGGCATTGGAGAGAGCCTCGCAATCCCCGAGCACCCTGACGCGCTTGTCGTATCCGAGACCACCGCGACGGAACCCCGCTCCGCCTGAATCAGTTGCCAGTCCGAGAGGTTCGATGATGACGGGATAACGTGTCTCGGAGAACTCGGCCGGCAAGTTGCGTGAGTTCGGCACGACATGGACGACATCGCTGCCGTCGGCCCAGGGGCGTCCCGGACCACCGCCTCCGAGAACTTCGCGGAACAGGAAGAAGTCGTGGCCGATCCGACCACCGTGAAGACCCCAGATGCGAATGGTCTCATGGTCTGCCGGCATGCGCCCCGAGGTGGCCTTCGCGAGCAGGGCCGCGAAGATGCCGAGCGACCGCAGCAGCGGGAAGAACCTCAGACCCGTCGCCTTGCCGAAATTCGGCGTGACGAGGGTACCCTTTGGCGGAAACTTCACCTCGATGATATCGAGCACACCCTCGTTCATGTCGATTTCTGCCGCTCGTTCCGGTGTTGCAGCGAGCGAGCGCAGGACCGGACCCATCCATTTGCGCACGAACTTGCCGTCGGCATAGTCAATGGGGGTGTGAGTCTAGTATGGCAGTTATGTTATGGTCTTAAGTTATGGACTTAGTTCCATTGTTTCATCTCATGCGGCCAGCGCCTGGGTGTGATGTGGGCTGATGTTGTCGTTGGCTGGTGCGTCGTCGCCCTCGATCATGGCGGTCCACGCACTTTCGAAGCGGCCGGATTTGATGAGGGCGCGGAAGGTGAGAACGGCTTGTCCGCCGACGATGCGCCAGCGCATGCCGGAGCGCTTCATGCGCTGTGTGACGAGGGTCTTGTTGGCTGCCTCGACAAGTCCCGAGCCGATGGCGATCCCCTGTTGCTTCAGTGCGTGGTAGCGCATGCGGTGGCGATGCTTGCGGAAGAAGGCCAGTTCCCTGTCGATGTCGGCTCGGCCCGCCGGCTTGGCGGTGTCGCGAAGGTGGCGCAGCGCCCGGATCACCTTGTCGATGCCGCGGGGGTCGTGACGCAGGATCTCGCGGTACTTCTCGAACCAGTGGGGCGCCGCTGCATGGTCGGCCACCACGCGCAGATGCTCGCAGGCATGCCAGAAGTCGATCACCTCGGTTTCGGGTTCAAGACCAGAGAGGAAGGTCCAGTTGTCGGCGGCGGCGTCGGCGATGGCGCTGATCCTGATCTCGGGACGCTTGCGCCTGATATGCGCGACCTCGCTTGCCAGCTGCGCCTTCAGCGTGCACTTGCCGCGCTCGGGCATGCGGCCGAGATAGACGGTCTTCAGGCGCTCACCCTCGGCATCGTGGAAGGAGACTGTGCCACAGGCCGCCTCGCGCCAGCAGGCCTCGCTACGGCCGTCCTCGCCGGCCCGCAGCGCCACCATGACGCCGTCGAGCGAGACCGAGGCGGTGACCGCGTCCTGCGGAATGTCCTCGGCTTCCCGGATGCCATCCAGGGCCTGCGGGCCGAGACGTTCCCAACGCTCCTGCATGGTCAGGCTCAAGCGCTGCAAGGTGCTCACAGACGGCGTCATGGCGCCGAGCTTGCCGAAGAACGCCTCCGCTTCCCGCGCCGTGCAGTGGACCATCATCATCAGCCCAAGCTGAGCCGCCGGCCGTGTCAGGTCGTCGTCGACGAGGCCCAGGCTTTCGTCCACCGGCATCAGCGACCGGCAGTGCCCGCCGGTGCGATAGCGCGCACGCCGAAAGGTCACCGGGCCGAGCGAGGTCATGATCGTCTTCGGCGTCGGCGCCACACGGAACCAGTTCTGCCCGTCCCGTTCGATCCGGGGCGCACCGTCGTCCCGGGCCTCGGCACAGGCACCCAGGATCTCGCAGCCAAGCGCGTGCACGCTCTCAAGCACCCGCCGCTCCGCTTCCTCGAAAGCCTCGGCAGAGCGCTCTGAACCGAGCTGTCGATGACACACCGCGGTCACTTGCGTGACCGCCTCGACAACCCGA
The DNA here is from genome assembly GCA_964291265.2 of Alphaproteobacteria bacterium. Taxonomy (GTDB): domain Bacteria; phylum Pseudomonadota; class Alphaproteobacteria; order SP197; family SP197; genus SP197. The sequence continues at coordinate 2,673,716 of OZ219747.1, read as the reverse complement.
GGCGGCAAGCCGAGAAGATCGATGGACGCGGAAGGCCGAAGCTGTGACACTGACATGGGAGCGCTCCTGATGTTGTGGTTTCAAGCTAGCATCATATCGCATCTTGCGGTGCGGAGCGTTCCCGCATCCACCGCCAAGCCCTGCTGTCGTGACAAAATCCGGCCCAGAAACGGGCAATTGTCACGAAACCCCGTTTTCGCCGCTCCATCGCGACCGCACAACCGTGATAAATCAATGACTTGGCTTCGCCATACGAGAACTACACCGTAAGCGTTCGGTCGCGCAGTGATTGTTGGTGATATTCACCGGTTGAGGATGAGTTTCCAGTCTTTGCGGAGAGGCCTCAGCCAGATGTCCTTTTTTTGGTTTGTCGAGTTTCCTGTGCGTATCGTAGCGTCCGCGCCCCTTGGTGGTGCCGACATGGATCCAACCCGACGCCTTGTAGACGGCGCCTGTGTAGCGCGGTGCATGGCCAGAAAGGCGACACTCGCCATCATGTTCTTGAGGCCGCCGTCGGGCTTGTACCAGCCGGTCTTGCGGCAGAAGGCGCGGGCGATGGCCGCACGGGTGGGGTGCTGGGTGATCAGGGAGCGCAACAGCGCCATCTCGTGCGCGGTGAAGTCACGGCCGTCGTAACGGCACTCGATCACCCCGGTTCCGTGAGGTCCCGTCGGCGCTCCGGGCTCATCGACCATGGCAGCCACGGGTCGAGGTCATCCGGCGGCTTGCCGCCGTTCTGCGCGCAGGCATCAAGCCACTCATGAAGCCAGCGCCGAACGTTGATGCCGTTCATGGCAAGGGTGCCGATGACCGAGTACATGATGGCGGTGAAGGCGGCGCCCTCCTCGCTGTCGGAGCCGAAGTTCAGCTTTCTCGCGGTCACCGCACCCCGGAGGGTTCTCTCGGCCAGGTTGTTGTCCATGGGCACCTGGGGATGATCGACGAAGACACACAGTCCCTCGCGGTGACGGATCAGGGAGCGCAAGGGCTTCGCTTCGCGTGCACCCTCGGGCAAGGCGTCGAGTTCCTCCTGAGCCTGCTTGAACAGCGCCTCGACAGCCGCACGAAGGTCCTTCTGCAGGGCATTGAACCTCGCTGACTGACGCTTCCGTGCGGGATCGTAGTGCTTCAGCCGTTGCCCATTCAGTGTGTAGATCAGCGCGATCCTGTCGAGCCACCTGTCGCACCACTCTTCCAGCCCCTCCTGGCCTGCCGCAGCCTCGATCACATCGCGCCTGGAGTGCGCCCAGCAAAGGCAGAGGATCACCTTGCCATCAAGCTCGCGCTCCAGTTTCCTGTAGACCACGTAGCGGTCGCAAACAAGGAAGACGACACCTTTGGTGGAGGCGAACAGCACCATGGCCACCCGGGCGCTGCGTGACGGATCGATGAGGAAGAAGACGGAGTCGGCGCTGACCGCGGTCCACAGCCAGGCCTTCTGCGAGCGCCCCGAGGCCTTGAGGGACTGGATGCGCCAGCTGGTCTCGTCGCCGTGGCGCACCGTCAGTCGGTTCTGATGATCGAGGATGGCCTGAGCGAGAGGCGCGAACATCGGCGTCATCTTCTTCATGCCGCCAGCGATCGTTCCCGGCGCCATCGGCAGTCCCTGGTCCTTGAGCCATCGCGAGACCCGGCGCAGGGGACGCAAGCAGGCGAAGCGCTCATAGAGCACGCATGCCCAGACACTGTTGCCAAAGGGGGTATTCGCAAACAGGCGCAAAGGTGGCGGCGCGATGATCTCCCCAGGCGCCGACGAACACTGACAACCACGGCGCCAACGCCCACGCTCAATCCGCCGGGTATGAGCCTTGACATGGACCTCCATGATCGAGGTCTCGTGGCTGCCGTTGGCCACGTAGGGCTCGCCGCAACACGGGCACGTGCGCTGCGATGCCGGTGGATCATGGCGCTCGTGCTTCTCCTCAAGCTTCGGACGAGGGGTGCGCCCGTGGCCGCTCTTGCCGGGTTGCTGACCCCGCTTGTTCCCTGTGCCTGCCTTCTTCTTCCGCTTCTCGCTCTTCGACCTGAAGCGCGCCTTCGCGTGCTTTTCACGCGTCTCGCGCAGCTTCGAAAGCTCGTTCTCCTGTTCAGCGTTCTTGAGCTTCAGAGCGTCCCTTTCCCGCTCCAGCGCCTCCGCCAGGGCCTGTACCCGCTTCACCTCCCGGCGAGCCGCCCGCACCTCCGCGCGAGCCTCCTTGAGCTGATCACGAGTGCGGTCGAGATGAAACTTGAATGTGCCCGCACGGGCACGGGCAGCAATCTCCGCACAGCGCAGGTCAGACGCGGTAGGGATGCGCATTGCTGCGCACCCCCCGCGCAGATCCGGACGTGGACGTTAATCCATCCGGCTCCTACCTCGGGTACTGGACGGCAAACCACTGGACTAGCCTGCGGCTTCCCGTATCCGATCCGCCGCCTGTGGCACGCTTGCCCGACACTGCGTTCGGTGCGTGCTTTAGCGTCCCGGATTCCCCTTGGTTGAGGCCCTTTCCTCCAGCGACTCCGCAGAAGCTAACGCTTCCTTGTTCGCCGCCTTCACAGGTACTACGGCCTCATCCGACTTCTTCAAACCGTACATCATAGGCTTCGGTTTTCTCCTTCCCCATGCGGTCCCGCCACAACCGGCGGGACGGTTTGAAGATCTCCCAGGGTCCCAACAGAAGGCGTGCGGACGTGCATGGGTTCTCTGACACCGCGGGGCTCGCCGACATCTCACCAAATCGATGCCTGCGATGTTGCCTTCGACCAATGCGAAAGCCTCGGCACCCCGGATGATAGCTTTTTCGGTGCTCATTAGCCCTGCCCATCCGTACCGCTACCGACGCTTCGCCTGCCCCCTCGCGGGAACCGACGCACGGCTCGCGGAGAAACGTGGTTTGGTTACTCCTTCGTTCCAGGGGACTTTCACCCCCTACCTTCCGCCAGTTCGCCTTATATGACCAGGTTTTGTCCCCGTGATGATGCAATCATCCACAGCGGTTGGCGGCGGGAAAATGTGGACAACCCCGACTGTGGGAGAGGGCCCGGTCTATGGTTGCAGAGAGATTCCGCTCCCCTGCGCGATCAAGCACAGGGGAGCGGGGTGCGGGGATCAAACGATCTCCGCGGAGGTTGGTCGGACCGTTTTCGCCTTGGCCTTACGGAGCCGTGTGCCAGCTTGGTCGGCCAACCTCCCTTGGCGTCCCTTGCGTCCTGAATGGATGCCTGGGTTTGAACCGAATCATCATAAGGCGAGGAGCAAGGGACGATGGGCAAGGTAGTAGCAGGGATTGATGTCAGCAAGGCCAGTCTGGACATCTGTGCGGAGGGCCAGACGCATTGTCTTGCGAACGACGCCACGAGCTGGCGGGCGCTGAACACATGGCTTCGCAGCCTCAAGGTGACCCGTGTGGTGATGGAGGCGACAGGTCGCTATCACCGCAAGGTTCACCAGTGTCTTCATGACCGGGGCTTCGAGGTTGTCCTGGTCAACCCGTTGCGGGCCCGGCGCTTCGCCGAGGCGTTGGGCCATCTGGCCAAGACCGACCGCGTCGACGCGTTGATGCTGGCCAAGATCGGCACGATGCTCGGCGATCTTGAGCCTGTAGCTCCTCAGGATGCCTTCCTCAACAACCTGGAGGATCTCCTGGTGGCGCGTACCGCGCTTGTCGACGTGCGGACCATGCTGAGGCAGGTGGCAGATGAGGTGGATGGCGAAGGCGAGAACGTCACAAGGGCCTCGGCAGACGATCTCGATGATCGGATTGAGGGGCTGAATGCGGAGATCAAAGCGGTGATCGCCCGTGATCCCGAGCAGGCCGAGAAGTACGGCATCCTGATCTCGATCCCCGGTATCGGTCCGGTGACCGCCGCGGCCCTTCTTTGCTGGATGCCCGAACTCGGCAGTCTCGACCGCCGTCAGGCGGCAGCCTTGATCGGGGTGGCGCCGATGGCCAACGACAGCGGCCAGCACCACGGTGCTCGGCACATCCGAGGCGGGCGAAGAAGGCCACGCGATCTCCTGTTCATGGCCGCAACCGCGGCGACACGCTTCAACGCGGACCTGGCAAGAGTGTTCGAGCGCCTCAAGACCGCCGGCAAGGCCCACAAGGTCGCGATAGTCGCCGTGATGCGCAAGCTCATCGTGCTGGCGAACACCTTGCTGCGACAGCAGCGCTGCTGGTCGCCCGAAGCACCGGCACGGTCGCCGGCGTGACCTTGCGAGTGAGCGAAGGAGACACCCTCATGGCCCTCACCCCTGCCGAGAAGCAGCGCCGTTATCGGGAACGCCGCAAGGCCGGCATCCCTGCCGTCCACCACCGAAAGCCCTGCGACCGTCGTTCCCGTGCGCAACGCTGGCGCGATGCGGTGGCCGAGCTCGGTGCATTGCAGGAGCATTATCGAGACTGTCTCGACAGTCTTCCCGACTCCCTGCGCGACACGGCTTACGGAGAACGTCTGCAGATCATCGTCGAGGCCGACATCGAGGCTCTCGAGGAGATCGAACCGCCGCGCGGCTACGGACGGGACACATGACACCTGGAACCCCCTTGATCACGGTAACGTTACCATGCCCGGGGACGCTGGGCGGCAAGGTGGCCGCGCTCATCGGTAACGTTACCGTGATCAATGGACGGCAACTCGCTCATGCCGCCGGGACGCATGACACCTGGAACTTCATCAAACACGGTAACGTTACCATGTCCGGGAACGCCGGCGGCAAAGCGACCGCACTCGCCGGTAACGTTACCATGATCAATGGACAACAACCCGCCCATGCCGCCGGGACCACAAGCTGCATGTCGCCTCGCTCGCAGGACAAGAACATCGACAAGGCGGAACCCCAGACCGCTGTGGACAACCACAGAAAACATCACCACGGACACCCGCAAAAAACCTTGCCGGGAAACATGGATGCTGGCACACCGCATACGCGCTTCCGCCGCATCCGCACGAACCCGCTCCGCCTCGTAGAGCGCCTGCCAGTCAGGCGCCTCGCATGACAAGGCCGCTGACGCCCGACATAGGCCGTCACCACCTCCCGTCAGCTGCTGTGTCGCTCCGCGCGTCTCGGCAAAAGTCTTCATGGCCTCGACCATAATCGAGACCAAACGAGTTTACCAGCTCTTTCTCAGACGATAGTCAGCAAGACCCAAACCAACCAAAATCAGCCATCACCGAACGGCCGAACGCTTACACTACACCCGTCAATGGGCCAGTTGATCGGCCCCTTCGCTTCCTCGGACGTACCGGTAAAGTCGAGCATGATCCTGTCGGTGATCTTGGTCATCGTCAGACGCAGTGCATGCATCTTGGGTCCCTCAACACCGTCGTTCTCGATGTAGTCCTCCCATGTGTAGACGCCGTCCCGTATCCTGGGGAGCAACTCGCGGCGTATGGTCTCGGCACAATTCCCGATGATGGCGTCATAGGCGGCTTCAAGAGCCTCCACGCCATAACGCTCCGCCATCGCCACGACGCGCTGACTACCCAGCCGAGCGGCACCGATTTCAGCATCGAGATCGCCACGCAGGTGTTCCGACAGGCGCGAATTGCGCGAGATGATCGTGAACACCGCCTCGTTGATCCTGCCCCTCTCGTAGATCTTGATCGGCGGCACCACCAGTCCCTCGGTCCACATGTCGGTGGCATCGGCCGGCAGACTCCCCGGGACGGCGCCGCCGACATCGTCGTGATGGCCGAACACCTGGCTGAATCCGATCAGGCGCTCGCCGTAAAAGATCGGCAACGTCGTGCACAGGTCCGGAATGTGGCCGATGCCGCCTGAACTGTTGTAGGGGTCATTCCAGAAGAAGATGTCGCCAGGGTGTAAGCGTTCGGCCACGCGGTGATTGTTGGTGATATTCACCGGTTGAGGATGCGTTTGGGAGGCGCACCACGTGGCGGTTCGCTGTTGGGTCCGAAGACGATGGGTCCGGGTCGGGTTGCTCGTCGTTGGGGTGGCGGCAGGGTGATGAGGCCGTCGCGGTGCATGGCCAGAAAGGCGACATTCGCCATCATGTTCTTGAGGCCCCGTCGGGCTTGTATCAGCCGGTCTCGCGGCAGAAGGCGCGGGCGATGGCCGCACGGGTGGGGTGCTGGGTGATCAGGGAGCGCAACAGCGCCATCTCGTGCGCGGTGAAGTCACGGCCGTCGTAACGGCACTCGATCACCCCGGTTCCATGAGGTCCCTTCGACGCTCCGGGGTCATCGACCATGGCAGCCACGGGTCGAGGTCATCCGGCGGCTTGCCGCCGTTCTGCGCGCAGGCCTCAAGCCACTCATGAAGCCAGCGCCGAACATTGATGTTGTTCATGGCAAGGGTGCCGATGACCGAGTACATGATGGCGGTGAAGGCGGCGCCTTCCTCGCTGTCGGAGCCGAAGCTCAGCTTTCTCGCGGTCACCGCACCCCGGAGGGCTCTCTCGGCAAAGTTGTTGTCCATGGGCACCTGGGGATGGTCGACAAAGACGCACAGTCCCTCGCGGTGACGGATCAGGGAACGCAAGGGCTTCGCTTCGCGTGCACCCTCGGGCAAGGCGTCGAGTTCCTCCTGAGCCTGCCTGAACAGCGCCTCGACAGCCGCACGAAGGTCCTTCTGCAGGGCATTGAACCTCGCTGACTGACGCTTGCGTGCGGGATCGTAGTGCTTCAGCCGTTGCCCATTCAGTGTGTAGATCAGCGCGATCCTGTCGAGCCACTTGTCGCACCACTCTTCCAGCCCCTCTTGGCCTGCCGCAGCCTCGATCACATCGCGCCTGGAGTGCGCCCAGCAAAGGCAGAGGATCACCTTGCCATCAAGCTCACGCTCCAGTTTCCTGTAGACCGCTTAGCGATCGCAGACAAGGAAGACGGTGCCTTCGGTGGAGGCGAACAGCACCATGGCCACCCGGGTGCTGCGTGACGGATCGATGAAGAAGAAGACGGAGTCGGCGCTGACCGCGGTCCACAGCCAGGCCTTCTGCGAGCGCCCCGAGGCCTTGAGGGACTGGATGCGGTGTGCCAGGCGAACTGGCGGAAGGTAGGGGGTGAAAGTCCCCTGAAACGAAGGAGTAACCAAACCACGTTTCTCCGCGAGCCGTGCGTCGGTTCCCGCGAGGGGGCAGGCGAAGCGTCGGTAGCGGTACGGATGGGCAGGGCTAATGAGCACCGAAAAGTCCGTTGTTCGGGGTGCCGAGGCTTTCGCATCGGTCGAAGGCAACATCGCAGGCATCGATTTGGTGAGATGTCGGCGAGCCCCGCGGTGTCGGAGAACCCATGCACGTCCGCACGCCTTCTGTTGGGACCCTGGGAGGTCTTCGAACTATCCCGCCTGTCGTGGCGGGACCGTGTAGGGAAAGGAGAAAGCCGAAGCCTATGAGGAACGGTTTGAAGAAGTCGGATGGGGCCGTAAGACCGGTGAAGGCGGCGAACAAGGGAGCGTCAGCTTCTGCGGAGTCGCTGGAGGAAAGGGCCTCAACCAAGGGGAATCCGGGACGCCAAAGCACGCACCGAACGCAGTGTCGGGCAAGTGTGCCACAGGCGGCGGACCGGATACGGGAAGCTGCAGAGAGGAACCCGAAGGAGCGTCTCACTGCACTCTTCCATCACATTACGCCGGACGCGCTCCGGGCGGCCTACTTCGGTTTGAAGAAGGAAGCCTCGGCAGGTGTCGACGGCGTGACGTGGGCGGCGTATGGCGAGGGTCTGGACGAGCGCTTGCTTGATCTGCACTCGCGCCTGCATCGTGGGGGAGCGTACCGGGCGCCGCCGGTTCGGCGGGTTGAGATACCCAAGCCGGACGGCGGGACACGACCGCTCGGGATTGCCGCACTGGAGGACAAGATCGTCCAGAAGGCGGTTGTGGATGTGATCCTGACACCGATTTATGAGGTGGAGTTCCTTGGCTTCAGCTACGGGTTCCGACCGGGCCGAGGGGCGCATGACGCTCTCGACGCCCTGGCGTTCGGGATCGAGCGGCGCAAGGTCAACTGGATAGTCGACGCGGACATTCAGGGGTACTTCGACACAATCCCGAGGGATTGGTTGATCAAGTTCCTGGAGCATCGCATTGGCGACAGGCGGGTGATCCGTCTGATCCGCAAGTGGCTGAACGCTGGCGTCATGACCGACGGATCATGGAGCGACACCGGTGCGGGCACGCCTCAGGGCGCCATTGTCAGCCCCTGCCTGGCGAACGTGTTTCTGCACTACGTGCTCGATCTGTGGTTTCACAAGGCATGGCGTCCGAAGGTTCCGAACGGTAAAGCGATCATTGTCCGCTACGCGGACGATATTGTGGTCGGGTTCCAGCATAAGCGGGATGCGGAGACATACCTTCGCGACGTTCGGGAGAGGCTGGACCGCTTTGGTCTCACCCTTCACCCGGACAAGACCCGTCTCGTTGAGTTTGGACGGTTTGCCAAGGCGAACCGGCGATCTCGCGGGGCGGGCAGGCCGGAGACGTTCGACTTCCTGGGCTTCACGCACTTCTGCACGGAGACCCGGAGAGGACGCTTCAGGCTTGGTCGCAAGCCGGTCGCAAAACGGGTCGCAAGGACCCTGGCGCGCATCGAGGAGGTGCTTCGCAATCGACGGCATCACGACATATGGGAGGTCGGCATGTGGCTTGGGCGAGTTGTCAATGGCTGGTCCAACTACTTCGCCGTTCCGGGGTCGACCCGATGGCTGCGCACGTTCCGCCAAAGGCTGCAACGCCTATGGCTGCGAGCGATCCGCCGCCGCTCCCAGCGCCACTGCTTTGACTGGAAGCGATTGGAGCGCATGACCGAGCTTCTTTGGCCGCGCGTCTCCATCCGCCACCCATGGCCGGACCAGCGGTTTACCGTCAAGCACCCGAGGTAGGAGCCGGATGGATTAACGTCCATGTCCGGATCTGTGCGGGGGGTGCGCAGCAATGCGCATCCCTACCGCGACCCAGCTGGTCTCGTCGCCGTGGCGCACCGTCAGCCGGTTCTGATGATCGAGGATGGCCTGAGCGAGAGGCGCGAACATCGGCGTCATCTTCTTCATGCCGCCAGCGATCGTTCCCGGCGCCATCGGCAGTCCCTGGTCTTCCAGCCATCGCGAGACCCGGCGCAGGGGACGCAAGCAGGCGAAGCGCTCATAGAGCACGCATTCCCAGACACTGATGCCGAAGGGGGTATTCGCAAGCAAGCGCAAAGGTGGCGGCGCGATGATCTCCGCAGGCGCCGACGAACACTGACAACCACGGCGCCAACGCCCACGTTCAATCCGCCGGATATGAGCCTTGACATGGACCTCCATGATCGAGGTCTCGTGGCTGCCGTTGGCCACATAGGGCTCGCCGCAACACGGGCACGTGCGCTGCGATGCCGGTGGATCATGGCGTTCGTGCTTCTCCTTGAGCTTCGGACGCGGAGTGCGCCCGTGGCCGCTCTTGCCGGGTTGCTGACCCCGCTTGTTCCCGGTGCCTTCCTTCTTCTTCCGTTTCTCGCTCTTCGACCCGAAGCGCGCCGTCGCGTGCTTGGCACGCGTCCCGCGGAGATTCCTCAGCTCGCTCGCCTGTTCAGCGTTCTTGAGCTTCAGAGCGTCCCTTTCCTGCTCCAGCGCCTCCGCTCGGGCCTGTCCACGCTTCACCTCCCGGCGAGCCTCCTTGAGCTGATCACGAGTGCGGTCGAGATGAAACTTGAATGTGCCCGCACGGGCACGGGCAGAATTCTTCGCACGGCGCAGGTCAGACGCGGTAGGGATGCGCATTGCTGCGCACCCCCCGCGCAGATCCGGACGTGGACGTTAATCCATCCGGCTCCTACCTCGGGTACTGGACGGCAAACCACTGGACTAGCCTGCGGCTTCCCGTATCCGATCCGCCGCCTGTGGCACGCTTGCCCGACACTGCGTTCGGTGCGTGCTTTAGCGTCCCGGATTCCCCTTGGTTGAGGCCCTTTCCTCCAGCGACTCCGCAGAAGCTAACGCTTCCTTGTTCGCCGCCTTCACAGGTACTACGGCCTCATCCGACTTCTTCAAACCGTACATCATAGGCTTCGGTTTTCTCCTTCCCCATGCGGTCCCGCCACAACCGGCGGGACGGTTTGAAGATCTCCCAGGGTCCCAACAGAAGGCGTGCGGACGTGCATGGGTTCTCTGACACCGCTCGCCGACATCTCACCAAATCGATGCCTGCGATGTTGCCTTCGACCAATGCGAAAGCCTCGGCACCCCGGATGATAGCTTTTTCGGTGCTCATTAGCCCTGCCCATCCGTACCGCTACCGACGCTTCGCCTGCCCCCTCGCGGGAACCGACGCACGGCTCGCGGAGAAACGTGGTTTGGTTACTCCTTCGTTCCAGGGGACTTTCACCCCCTACCTTCCGCCAGTTCGCCTGGCACACCGCATACGCGCTTCCGCCGCATCCGCACGAACCCGCTCCGCCTCATAGAGCGCACGCCAGTCAGGCGCCTCGCATGACAAGGCCACTGACGCCCGACATAGGCCGTCACCACCTCCCGTCAGCTGCTGTGTCGCTCCGCGCGTCTCGGCAAAAGTCTTCATGGCCTCGACCATAATCGAGACCAAACGAGTTTACCAGCTCTTTCTCAGACGATAGTCAGCAAGACCCAAACCAACCAAAATCAGCCATCACCGAACGGCCGAACGCTTACGCTGCTCCTGTCTTCGACCGCAGAGGCGAGGTTGTCGCATGCGTGTGTTTCGTCACAAGAAAGTCGACGATGACAAGCAACGAAAAGCGCAATCAACTCCTCGAGAAACTGCTGGAGACCGCCCAGTCGATATCGCTTGCCCTTGGCTGGCGCCTTGAATCGGCAGGCATGTCCCGTTGAATCCTGTTCTCCCCCTTGCGGAGCGGCAGCGCACCAGCGGGTTTGCTCCAGTAGGCAAGAAAGGGATCGCTTCAATGAGGCCGGGGCGCGAACGCCCCGAATACACAACGGCCTGTCTAGATTCCTTGAATGAAGGCAATAGTGCACAGATGAGCCAAGTTCTCAGCATGGACATATTGTAAGCGTTCGGTCAAAGTGCGATGATGCGGATGACGGTGGCAACTATGCACTGCCCCGGGACTCGCCTGCACTCGTTCAGTGCTGGCATTTTCCCAAACACCGCGTGGCCGAACGCTTGCCTCGTGACAACCTCATGTGCGATGGCAATGGCCCAGTGCCGGATGGTGCGTCGAGTGGCGAATGCAGTCCATGTCCATGCCGTTGCCGGTATACGTCATTAATCTGGACCGTCGCCCGGACAGGTGGCAGACAATATCGGCGAATCTCGACCGCATTGGCCTCCCTGCAACGCGGGTCGCTGCCATAGATGGACGCTTTCTGACCAACGACCACCACGACGCACTCCATATCATGGGACCGGGCCATGTCGGGTGCGCGTTGAGCCACCACAAGGCATATGAAGAACTCCTTGCCACCTCGGCCCGAGCGGCACTGATTCTTGAAGATGATGCCGAGATCGGCGCGTCCGTCCCGCTGCTTCTTGACGCCATTGAATGGTGGCCGCGCGGCCACGGCGTCGTGAACGTGTCGAGTGCTCTGAGGCAGGACCGGGGGTACTGTCTCGGCCAGCCCGTGGGCCATACGCCTGACGGGCGTGCGCTTCGCCCGATAGAAGGCGCAAAGGTGGGGGGGGGGGGGGGCCTACGGATACCTGATCGACCGCGCCACGGCCGAACGGATTCTCGAAATCGGATTGTCGATGCCGATAGATGTCGTGCTGTTCAACATGGTGGAGTCTGGCCTGGCCCGCTGGGCACGGCCGCTCCAGATGCTTCCGGGTGCTATAAGGCATCCGCCTCACAATCTCAAGGACTCCGATACGGAAAGCCCGATGAACCAGTACCTTCTGCGAAATGTACGGGGCCGGAAGCATTGGAAGGCCAACGAACTCATCAGACTGTACCGCAAGTCAAGATGGGCGCGGTTGTTGCTGACCGGGGAGGCGCAAAACATCAAGGTGCCCTATCGAGGCTGACTGCTGAGCGCTTGGACGGAACCGCCCGCTTCCAGTTACTCTTGAATGCTGATGGCTGCTCACCCCGACTGATCATTGATGATCGCTTGGCCTGACGGCGTTCGGGTCTGAGCTCTTCTCCTGTCACCGTCACTCGCCCGCTGCCGATGACCGGATGAGCGGGTTCGGGTCAACCGGACGTGGGCAACTCCGAGGTCATGGACCACCATGTACGGCCTCATGAGCGGCGAGCTGAGCATGTCCGATTGAACGGCCCGGCGGAGATCCCGGAACCACTTCAACGCTGCAGACTGTATCGCAACCTGATCGGATTCCCTTGCGATGCGGTGCTGTCAGGAAAGACTCAAACGGTATCCCTCGGTCAGGAGAGCCCCGCTTCAGGGGTCCGCCAGGCGGCAGTAGCAGGAGGCTCTGATGTTGACGTCGGCGCGGGCCATGGCGCGATCGAGGCGTCTCCTGACGTGGCGGAGTTCAACGGTCTCGCCGCGGTGCGAGAGGCACTCGTGGAGGCCGTGCAGGCTCCACACGTTGTCAGGGTGCTGACAGGGCCGGCGCAGGCTGTCGTCGAGACCGAGGTCGGCGCGGTAGATCGCCTCGGCCTCATCCACCTCGCCCTGTTCGAGCAACAGGGCTCCCAGTGCATGACGGGTGGGCTGCATCCATGCCCACGGCTCATCGTATTCGAGGGTGTCGTCGAGAACGACGGAACGCCTCAGGTGGGCGAAGGCCGCATCGAGATTGCCCTTGCGGTACTCGAGCTCACCGGAGAGCATTTCGCCGGCGACCTGGAGAACGCTGAGGCACGTGTTGTGAAACTGCTTGCGGGTGTCCGGCACCCGGTCCCGCGCTTCGAGAAACCGCTGCTGTTCGACCTCCGCCTCATCGACCCGGCCCGTGGCCGAAAGGGCCACGCCACGAGCGTAGCGCATGGTCGCGGTGGTGACGCAGTAGAGAGCCTGATCGTCGGGCAGGGGGTCGTCGAGAATGTCCTGCCAGCGCCCGAAACGAATGAGCACGTGCTGCCTTATCGGAACATATCCCTCCAGCCAGTCGGCAAGGGGCGGATCGCCCGAGGCGAGAAGCTCCGCGGGCAAGGTCGAGACCATCTCCTCCGCGGCTTCGATCGCCGGTTGGAGTTGTCCCAGAAACATCGCTCCATAGGCCTTGAAATGATAGTCGTGGGCGCGGTAGCCCGAGTAGAAGTTGAAGACCCCGCGCCGCTCCACGTAGGCGCGATCGGCGATGATCGCCCGCTGGTTGCGCTCGACCACGGTCTGATAGTCGCCACACAGCACGTCAATATGGGTCGGCATGTGGTTGAGGTGGCCTGAATCGGGGGTGAGGCCATGGAGGGCGTCGGCCGTCCTGAGAGCCCTTTCGGGATGCGGAGACATCTCCATGACATGGATGTGCATGTGGAGGATCCCCGGATGGCGCCAGGCGCCATCTATCCTGGCGAGCGCCGTCTCGAGCACCTCGATGGCCTCGAGGGTGTCCGAATCCGCCGCCGGCTCGCCGGTCTCGAGATCCCAGAGTTTCCAGGGGGTCCGGTTCATGAGGGCATCGGCAAGGAGCGCACAGACATCCGGATGGTCCGCGTGCGGGCGATGGACCTCTCGCATGGCCGCCGCATAGGCGTCGTCCCAGGATGGCCAGTCATCTGCCGGGTCATCGGGAAACCGCGCCACGAGCGCCGCGGCAAGCCCCTTCTCGACATCGCTCGCAGCGGTCGCGCAGACAAGGGCCCTGCGACTCGCGGCGCGTGCCCGGGCCACGCACTCCTCACGCTCGGCGTCACCGAAGTCCGCCCACAGCTTGTTGTAGTTCGGTCCACTGGCAAAGGCGACACCCCAGTGCGCCATGGCGCAATCGGGATCGTGTTCAAGCGCCTTGCGGAAGCAAAGGAGCGCCTCTTCGTGGTTGAAGCCGTAACACCAGGCAAGGCCGCGGTCGAACCAGGTCTGGGCCTCTTCGGAGGTTGTGGTGATCGGCATGTGGAATGCACCGAGATCGAAGTAGCCGTCCATGGCTTCACGCCCCCCGGTGCATCCGCGAGTCAAGGTAGGCACGGGTCAGCTCGACAAGACGTTCCCTGCCGAAGCTTGGTTCGTGGCCCGCATGAACGACCGACACGGGCAGTGTCATCAGTCGCTCCATGGTCCGGCAATAGGCGGTCACATCGGATTCCGGCAACTGGTCGAGAAGCGGTCCATCATAGACCGCGTCACCCGAAAAGAGAGTCCCCGTCCGCTCCTCCCACAAGCCGACACTGCCCGGGGAATGGCCGGGAAGGTGCAGCACCTCGAAATGCCGGTTGCCGATGGAGACCACGTCTCCCTCATCAACGATGCGGGTTGGTCGTGCCGGTGCGACCCGGTAGGCCCTGGCATCGTAACCGGCATGGGGAAGCGCATCGATGAGGCATTCCGGCAGTGCGTAGCCCGCATTCTCCAGGCAATCCACGACATCCGGTTCCATGTCTTCCTTGAAGAGGGAGAATCGGTTGTCGCCGTCCTCCATGCTGGCGGCCTCCTGGCGCGACACCACGCGATGGGAGAACTCGTGGAGTCCGCCGACATGATCGAAGTGCGTGTGCGTGGCAAAGGCAATGACGGCATGTCCGAAGAGATCGGCAATTGCCGGCTTGAGTTCGGCAATGCCCATGCCCGTATCGACCAGGAGATCGGCCTCGGATCCGCGGACGTGCCAGATGTTGCAACGCCCCAGCGGGTCGACATGGGGCTCGAAGACGAGCGTGATGTCATCATCAATCCGTCGGCGCTCGAACCAGGTGTCGGCAATGCGGAAGGTCATGGCTGATTCCCGGCAAGTTCCGGTGCGTCATGATGCCACGCATCACCCTGTCGGCAAGCGATGATCCGGACGCGAATCGGTGTCGGCCGGCCGCCGGCCGCCGCGTTGTTGACCTGCGGACAATTGGAGATCACGGCGAGAACATCACGCTCGGCCCTGAGATCAACCCGGTCGCCCGGTGCGGACGGGCTGTCGACGAAGGTGCGTTCCGCCAGCAGGAACTCGTCGCTGACGGGAACGTGGCAGAAGAAGTTCACGTTGGAAACGATGTCCCGCCAGCCCAGGCCGTGTGGCGCCAACGCCTTCAGGAAGTTCTCCCGGCACCCGGGCATGCCTCTCACACCGTAAAGCATCGCGTTGGAGGATTCGCTGCAGCAGCCGGCGATGGTGTCGTGATAGCCGCAGGTGTCGGCAACGACGGTGAAGAGCGGACGTGCCCGATCGGAATAGAGCACATGACCTTGGGTCAGCCGCAGCGTTCCGCTCTTCTTGACGGTGTTGGGCGCGTGATAGCGCTCCGCCGGATCAGCCGCATTGTAGCACAGGAAGTCGACCCCCTGGCGACCCTCCAGATCGATGATCCGCAGCACCTCGCCACGACGCACGATGCCGGACCACGGAGCGCCAGGCGCCACCAGATCATCGCGCACAAGGAACGTGGTCTTGTCTTCAGACAATGGTCATGTCTCCGTCGACGGGGAGGACGGCACCGGTGATGTAGGCGCCGTCATCCGAAACGAGAAAGGCCACCGCTGCGGCTATCTCCGCAGGATCCCCCAGACGGTTGAGAGGAACGAATCGTTCCAGCCAGGTGCGGCGCTCCTCTGGATCGTCGAGCCACCCTTCGAGCGTGGGTGTCGCCACCGGCCCGGGCAGGATGGCATTCACCCGGATGCGAGGCGCGAGTTCGGCGGCAAACTGCATCGTGAGACCCAGTTGTCCCGACTTGGCAGCGCTGTAGGCGCTGCAGACCGAGACCTTGTCCCCCATGACGGCATTGACCGACGCGACGTTGACAATCGCTCCACCGCTTGCAGACATCGTTCGTGCAGCGGCCCGCGATGTCCTCATGACGGCGCCAAGATTGATGGCAAGCGCATCCTCCCAGTCGTCATCGTCGAGATTGTCGACAGGCGTCGCCGGAAAGGTGCCGGCAGCGTTGACGAGAATATCGAGCCGGCCTCCCCAGGCGACTGCCGCGGCAACGGCCTCGCTGCCGCCGGTTCTCGTGGAGAGATCGACGGAGCAGCACTTGATGATGCCGCCTGTGGCCCCTATACGGTCGGCGACAGCCGTGAGCCGCTCCAGGCGGCGTCCGACGATGAAGACCCTGGCGCCCTCGCCCGCCAGACGCTGTGCAGCCGCCTCGCCTATCCCCGATCCACCCCCGGTCACGAGGGCCACCTTGTCATCCATGCCGCGTGTCACGGGTTCTTTCTCCGACTGTCGGAAGGTTCATGGTGCGCCCTCCTGAAAGCAGCTGCAACGGTCGATGGTTGCCGTACCGCCGTCGCCTCGCCTATCGTCGCTGCCTGCGGCGGCATGGAGATTGAAAGGCCATGGGACGGTTCACAGGAACGTCGGCACTGGTCACCGGCGCCGCATCCGGGATCGGTTTGCTGACCGTTCACCGCCTTCTCGAGGAAGGTGCCCGGGTGGCGATGAGCGACATCGACGAACTGGCGCTGGCCGGGGCCGCCGGTCCCCTGGGACAGTCAGTGTGCGCCATCCACCACGACGTGACCTGCGAGAACTCATGGAAGGCGGCGATCGCCGAAGCCGGGAACGTCAACGGACCCATTGCGGTCCTCGTCAACAGTGCCGGAACAGGGCGCTCCTCCAACGTCGAGGAAACGACACTTGAGGACTGGCGCCAGGTCATGGCCGTCAATGCCGACGGGACTTTCCTGGGATGCAAGCACGCGGTCACCGCCATGAAACAGTCCGGCGGAGGATCGATCATCAATCTCTCTTCCGTTTCAGGTCTTGTCGGCGGTCACAACCTTGCCGCCTACAACGCGAGCAAGGGCGCGGTGCGCCTGCTCACCAAGTCCGTGGCTCTCCACTGCGCCCGCAAACGCTACGACATCCGCTGCAACTCGGTGCATCCGGCGTTCATCGAGACACCGATGGTGGACTCGCTCATCCAGCGCAGCCGCGACCCGGAGAACACCCGCAGGAAACTCGAGGCACAGATCCCTCTCGGCCGCCTGGGCGGGGCGCGTGAAGTTGCCGACATGATTCTCTACCTTGCCGGCAACGAGAGCCGGTTCGTCACCGGTGCCGAATTCGTCATCGACGGCGGCCTCACCGCCGCATGAGAATCACGTCCGCCAAGCGTTCCCGCGTTCCCGTTCGAGCTGTGTGAGCAACGACGACCACTCCATGCCCGAGCGCGCATGGCCCGAGTTGGAGAGTATGCGGCGGCCCTGCTCGATGGTCTTCTCCTGAACGCCTTCATCCGGATAGCGAAGCGGCGTTCCACCCGCCATGCCGTCGACCTGATACCGGCAGGCGGCTTCCATGCGGTGCATCCACACAAACGCCGCCGCGACACTCTCACCGCATGTCAGCAGACCGTGGTTGCGCAGGACAAGAATCATGTTGTCGTCGAGGTCACGGACAAGGCGTTGCTGTTCGCCGGCGTCGAGAACCACACCCTCGAAGTCGTGGTAGCCTATCCAGCCCATCAGGATGAGGGCCTTCTGACTGAGCGGCAACAATCCGGCCTCCTGCATGGCCACGGCATTGCCGGCCCGTGTGTGAGTGTGGAGAACACAGTGAATGTCAGGCCTGGCATCATGGATGGCACGGTGAATGAGAAATCCGGCCGGATTGATGTTGCCTTCGCCACCGCTGTCGACTCTTGCCAGTGAACTCGCCGTGATCTGGTCGAACAGCACTCCATAGGGGTTGAAGAGCACGTCATCGGTTCCCGGAATGCGCGCGGAGATATGGGTGCTCGACAGATCCGACCAGCCGTAGAGATCGACCAATTGGTAGCATGCCGCAAGATCGCAGCGGACCTGCCATTCCTCCTCGGACATGGAGTCGGGAATCTCTCTTGGCTGAACCATGGCGTCTCGATCCGATCAGACGAAGCACCGAGTCTACCAGCAGCCCGTCATGCCTGTCAGGGACATCGTGGATTGTGGCCACCGCAACCAATCCCGCTTGCCTCGGCAACAGCTTTGTGGAACTTTCGTTGTGTCGATTCGCCGGGAGGTGCCACCATGGCCGGGGTTTCCTCGACAGCGCGTTACCGAATCACCGCTATCGACAATGCCGGGGATCATCTGGTCGTTCACTGGCAGGACAGACACCGAAGCAGATTTGATGCACTCTGGCTGAGGTATGCCTGCAAGTGCGCCGCGTGCGGCACCTACCACAGCGCCATACGCTCGTTGCGACTCGTCGACATCCCCGAGGATATCCACATCGCCAGCGCCCGGGTGAACGAGCACGGAGTTCTGGACATCGTCTGGTCAAGCACCGGTCATGCCAGCAGCTTTGCCGGCGAATGGCTGCGCAGCCGATGCAACAGTGCTGCCGAACGGGATCGACGGCGATTCCGGCCGGTGTTGTGGGACAACGGTCTCGAGGGCCACGCGCCCGAGGCGGACTATGTCGCATGTCAGGAGGGCGGCGCCGCGCATCTGGCGATGCTGGAGGCGCTCAGGGACTACGGATTTGTCCTGGTGCGCGGTGTGCCGCGCGACCCGAACCACACCGAGGCCATCGCCTCTCTGGCAGGCCCGTTGCGGACCACGAACTATGGCAGGATCTACGAGTTCACCTACAAGCGGGACGCTCTCGTTCTCGGTGACCTCAATGTCAGGCTCGATCCTCACACGGAACCCTACCGCCAGAATCCACCATCCGTGACCTGTTTTCATTTTGTCCAGGCATCGGCGCATGGCGGGGCCTCGACCCTGACCGACGGCTTCAACGTCGGCAAGCGCCTCAGGGAGATGAACGAAGAAGCCTTCCGCCTGCTGTCGACCCGGCCCATCACCTTCTACCGACGCCTCGTCAACCCGGACCGCGACTTCCGCATGCGGGCGCCGGCCTTCAGCCTCGACGAAGACGGCGAGATTGCCGGCATCCGCCTTCTCGACCGGGCCATCGGTCCAGGCGATCTCCCCGATGGCGAGATCCGCTCCTTCTATCGCGCCATGCGTCTCCTCCAGGAAATGCTCTTCGATCCGGCATACCGGATCACGCTCCCCTGCGCCTCCGGCGAAGCGCTGTTCTTCAACAATCAGCGGGTGCTCCACGGCAGGACGGAGTTCGCCGCCGACAGCGACCGCTACATGAGGTCATGCAACATCGAGGCCGACGAGTTCAACTCGACCCTGCGCCTCCTCGCCGGTTCCCTGGGAAGCGATGCGGCCAACATGAATCTCCCCCACGGCGCCCTTTCCTGACCGTCCTGCGGGCACTCCGGCATCGAGTGGCGCCACGGTTGTGCCGCATTCGCGCGTGACGCGTTCCCGCCCGCTGCGGCCCCGGGCCGTCACGATCCGGGGTTCACGGAAGCGAGGAGAGCGGGAACCGAAGCAGGCGGCACGGATTCTCCCTCATCGAGACGCTGGCGGATCGCCTCGGTGAGTTTCTGATGGACGAATTGCCGCAGCTGTACCGGCAGGTCTTCGGTGGCCTTCGAGATGGCATCCTCGAGATCATCTGACCACAGCGCGGACCATGCCTCCCGGGCCTCACCGAAACCGTAAAGCGGCGGATCCTGCCAGCCTCGCTCCCGGCGGATGGCCTGACGACGGTCTGCTGTCGCCACAGCATCGATGGCGCCGTCGACATCGAGCACGACACCGTAGTGGCGCTCCGCACCGGTTCGATGCACGACGCCATTGGCGACATCGACGGCAACATCAGCCTCCGGTCTCTCGAGGGGATCACCGAAGCCGCCTCCGCCCTGGGTTCCGATCCTCAGGACATCGCCGGGTTCCAGTTCGAGGACATCGATCTTGCCGAGGTCACGCTGCAGCGGCGTTCCCGGATTGAGCATGGTGTATCCCGTGGCGCCCATGTGCCCGCCCAGCCTGCCGGGCGGACCGAAGACATAGCGCTCCATGCACCGCGACGTGATCGAGGTGTAAGGCGAAGACGTCTCGATTTCGATCTCGATGCCGGTGCCTCCCCTGTAGCGGCCCGGGCCGCCCGAGTCTTCCCTCAGTCCGTAGTGGCGGATGAGGATTTCCGGCATCTCGTTCTCGAAAATCTCTGTCGGGATGTTCTTGAGAAAGTTGAGAATCACCATGGTGCCATCGACACCATCCGCCACCGGTCGGCCGCCGGAGCCACCGACGATGGGCTGGATCACCGACACCCTGGTGCCGCCGGTCTCCAGATCGGGAACCGAAACGAGGAGGATGGACCCCTGTCCCGAATCCGTCGCCGGCAACTGCATCGGCACAGCCTGGGCCAGGGCCCCAACGGTGACATCGCACACCTTGTGGCTGGTTGAATAGCGCGCGCCGCAGGCGGCCCCGGGCTCGGGATTGAGAATTGTTCCCTTCGGGATCGTCACCCTGAGCGGCCGCACCAGGCCGGCATTGTAGGTGATGGCCGACGCCTGGGTGCACATCCAGTTCACCAGGCCGGTGATCAGCATCCAGTGCCCGTCCTGGTTGTAGGTCGGGATGTTGAGAGCGGCCCTCACCTGGGGTGCCGTTCCCGTGAAGTCAAGCAGCATGTCATCGCCGTCTACCGTCAGCGTGACATGGATGCGCACCAGGCCGAGGCCCACCATGTCGGCCTCGATGTAGTCGGTATAGCGATAACAGCCGTCGGGAACATGGGCGATCACCCGGCGCGCCTGGGTCTCGGCATAGTCCAGAGCCTCGTCGATCGTCTGATCGATCACGTCGCTGCCGTAGTGGTCGACGAGGTGCCGCACCCTTCGCCCGGCCGTGGCCAGTCCGGCGAGACAGGCCTTCATGTCGCCCCAGTTGCCCTCCGGAGTCCGGCAGTTGGCGAGAATCATGTCCAGAAGAGGCTGGTTGAGCACGCCACCGCGGTAGAGTTTCTGTGGCGGGATCCGCAGGCCTTCCTGGATGATCTCGTAACTCGACGGCGCGATCGATCCGGGAACCCGGCCTCCGATGTCCGAGACATGGATGAATGTCCACGCCCAGCACAGCACGGCGCCGTCGACATGGATGGGCGCCCACAGGTAGACATCGGAGAGATGGGTCGCCATGCCCCGGGTGGCATCCGGATCATTGGACATGAAGACATCGCCCTCCCCGACATCGTCACCGATCCGCTCCAGGGCTCCGGCCATGGGCATGCCGATCATCATCAGCACCCCGTAGCGGCGCGGCGCGGCGAACACCTCACCGGACCGCGACACGAGAACCGAACCGTAGTCCTGGGTTTCCTTGACGAAGACGGTGTGCGCCGTGCGCGAAATCACGCCCGCCATCTCGTCGACAATGGCCTGAAAGCGGTTGAGAAGGATCTCGAGGCGAACGGGGTCGTCCATCAGCTGCGTTCCCCGATGAGGTTCCCGAATTCATCCACCGTCAACACGAATCCCGGCGGCACCCATGTCGTGGTGTCGTACTGCTCGATCACCAGGGGGCCGGGATAGTTCTCCCCCTGCCGCAGGTCATGGCGCCGCCACACGTGCGCCTCGACCTCGTCGCCCGCTTCATGAACACGTCGCACGTCCCGGGGAGCGCCGCCTCCGGCAGGTCGGAAAACGACCGGAAGCGAGGGCGTGACACCGACAATCTGCAGGCGAGCTTCCAGCATCCGCACGGGCGCGTGCGGGTCGTGGTAGCCGTAGACCTTCTGATAACGCTCGAGAAACCATCGACCAAGGTCTTCCGTCGACAATTCCGCAACGTCCGGAAACGGCACGTTGATCTCGTAGGATTGACCGATATGGCAAAGATCCGCCGAACGCAGGACGTGAACGTCCGCTACCCCGGCATCCTGTTCGGCCAACCAGGCGCGAGACTCATTCTCGAGAAGGGCGAAGGTCTCGCCAAGATCCCTGTCCGAGAGGGTGTCGAGGTCACGCCACACGCTCTGGACGAAGTCGGCACGAAAGTCCGCAACGAGGCACCCAAGGGCGCACAACGTCCCGGGGGCGGGCGGCACGATGACGCGGCGCAGGTCGAGTTCGCGGGCCAGCATGAAGGCCTGTGTCGGGCCGGCGGCACCATAGGCCAGCATGGAAAAGCCCGTCGTGTCGATCCCCCGCCGCGCCATCAGAGGGAGCAGCTGTGCGTAGATGTTGGCTGTCGTCACCTGGAGAATCGCATCGGCGGTTTCATGGCGCGAGCGGCCGATGACGGCCGCCAGCCGGTCGATTGCGGCATGGGCCCGCGCGTGATCGAGCACCATCGCGCCA
Organism: Alphaproteobacteria bacterium; assembly: GCA_964291265.2. Lineage (GTDB taxonomy): Bacteria > Pseudomonadota > Alphaproteobacteria > SP197 > SP197 > SP197. Next base: position 2,651,580 of record OZ219747.1, on the reverse strand, counting down.
TCGAGGAGGCCGTTCTCGGCGATGATACCGGCCACGAGATAGGCATCGGTGACGGTTGGCTCGGCGCCTCCCCTGCCATAGCAGGCCGGACCCGGCAGGGCCCCGGCGCTCCGGGGGCCCACCTTGAGCACGCCTTCGCTGTCCGTCCAGGCAATCGAACCGCCGCCGGCGCCGACCGCCGACACATCGACAGCCGGCATGATGACCGGGATGTCCCCGATCGTGTTGTCGGTCGCCTGGCCGATGACTCCTCCCTGGATGATCGATACGTCGACACTGGTGCCGCCCATGTCGAGGGTGACGAGCTGATCGTCTCCGATGGAACTGGCGACATGGCGGGCACCGATGACCCCCGAGGCCGGACCGGAGAGAAGGGTCTCGACCGGCCGGCGGGCCGCCGAGGCGGCGGTCATCACGCCACCGTTCGACTTCGTCGAAAAGACACGGCAAGGCATGGCAAGGTCCCGTGTCCGTTTCTCGAGGGTGGTGAGATACGCCTCCATGCGACCGCCGACATACGCGTTGATGACACTGACGAGCGCGCGTTCATACTCCCGCTGCTGGGGCCACACGTCGGTCGAGATCGTGACGTAGGTCTCCGGGAAACTCTCCGTGATCCACTGTCTTGCCAGTCGTTCGTGACGTGGATTGCGATATGCGTGGAGCAGGCACACGGCAATGGTCTCCGCGCCGTCGTCAAGCAGGGTCCGGACCTGTTCCTCCACGTCCTCGCGCCGCAACGGCCTGATCACTTCCCCGTTGGCCTTCAGCCTTTCGTCGACCGGACGGACCAGCCGACGGGGCACCAGCGGAACGGGCCGGGGCACGAAGAAGTCGTTCGCCTTCGGAAGACGCAGGCGGCGCAGCTCGAGCGTATCGGTAAAGCCCTGGGTCATCAGCACCCCGGTGCACGCACCCTTGCGCTCGAGAAGCGTGTTGACCGCGATCGTGGTGCCGTGGGCGAAGTAGCGGATGGAGGCAGGGTCAATGCCATGACGCTTGGCGACGTCCTCGAGTCCTCTCGCCACCGCCAGCGACGGATCCTCCGGCGTCGACGGCGTCTTCAGCGCCACCACCTCTCCCGACCGGTTGTTCATGAGCTGCAAGTCGGTGAAGGTTCCACCGATATCGACGCCGAGGCGCCAGCTGTCTTCACACATCGTGCGGGTCCTGTCCGTATCGTGCGGCATGCGTGAGAATCGGTTGCTTCACCGGGCACCGAACTGCGTCAGCCGGCCCCGCACCGCCATGAGTCCCGTCGTCAGGTCCCGGGGGGCGACGCGCCCTTTGCCCGGCGCCCGAGCAGCTGGTAGAGGTCGTGTTCACGGCGGACAAGATCGTGATCGTTGTTCTCCTGCCAGACAGCTTCGACCGCCGGCCTGTTCTTCTGCCGTTCGGCCTTCAGGGCACGGATGAAGCTGCCGTCCTTGATGTTGGCGATCATCCGGCGCATGCCTTCGAGTGTCCGTTCCTCGTCGAAGTACTGTTTCGACCACACGAGATGGCCGAACTGCGCCGTGGCGCTCGTCCGTTTCATGCGCTCGAAGGCGCCGAGGTCGCGCCCGTACTCGGCGAACTTGACGCTTTCACCGGAGGCATAGAGGTCGAGCATGACCGCTTCGGGAGAACAGCCCGCCTCGACGAGGGCCGTGTACATGACGCGCAGGGCATAGAGTCCCGGCTGATGTTCCTCGAAGAGATCGATGAGGACCTCTTCGCCGAAACTCGATTCCAGCGCCCCCATTCTGGTCGTGCCGATAGCCCAGGAGACCGCAAGGCACATGTCGAGAGCCCTGCCGCTGCCATCCTGGGCGACGGCGATGAGGCTCGGAAAGCCTCGCCCCTCAAGGAACGTCGCCCGCACGCCCTCTCCGAGCATGCGCGGCGCCACCATGATGACATCCGTCTGCGGATCCGGGACAATCTCGCCGTAATGGATGTTGAAACCATGGGCAAAGCACATGACATCACCGGGCTTGAGGCTGTTCTTCACCCGGTTCTCATAGACATCGGGCTGACTGTCATCGGACGTCAGCATCATCAGGACATCGGCCCGGGCTGCGGCCTCTTCAATGGTCAGGAGATCCCATCCGTCAGCCCGCGCGCTTTCTGCGTACTCGTCCTCGATGTTGCCGACGACCACGTCGACACCACGATCCTTCATGTTGAGCGCCTGGCTGCGTCCCTGGTTGCCGTAACCGATCACGGCAACCGTCCTGCCATCGAGCAGGGCCGGATCGGCATCGTCATCAAAATAGAACCTGCCCATGGTATCTCCTGTCGGCAATCCTTGGGGGCGGAGTATACTGCAAGAAGGATGGCATCGGGAACACGCCACGACATCCTGGATGATTGCGCCACGGGATTTGCGGTACCGCTCAAGGCCATCCCTGCGGAGGGTGCGGTCGGCGTCGACCTCCGCCGCATCCCCGACAACGCAAGTCCTGCCTGCTCTTCACGTGGATGGACGAACTGATCCGCCAGCCCCGCGACCCTCGATGCATTGGAACGGATGACGGGCCCTGCATCGTGGTGACGTTCGCCGACATCCAGACCAGGCCTGCGCAGGACCGGCGTCATATCTCCCTTCACCAGGATGCCGGTTACCGGAACCTCGATCCACTCGACATCGTCACGGCCTGTGTTGCTCTCACGCCAGCGACATCGGCCAGCGGCTGCATGCGCTTCCTCCCCGGAACCCACCTGCTCGGCCGCGCAATCCGCGACGAACGCCAGACTGCCAACAACATGCTCTTCCCTGGTCAGACCGCAAGATCGGTATCGCGACGTGGCCCGGCCCACGACAACGAGCTCGAACCGGGTGCCATGTCGCTCCACCACGCTCTGCTCGGCCATGCCGACACAGCCTCCCTGAACGCTACGCTCATGTCGCCGACAGACATGTCCGCGAGGCGGCCGGCGCATCTCCGGCATGGTTCAGCGCGCCATGAGCGGCAAGGGGGCGGGTGATGAGCGGCAGCAGGCATCGTATACGGCTCACCGTGAAGACCATCGCCGCCAGCGAAGCCGGCGGAACGGGAATACACCCTGTGGAGAGTCTGCTGGCGCATTTCGGGGTCAGGGCGCAGCTCTCCGGCGTCAGGTCCTGGATCGTCCAGACCCGCATGAATGGACGCATGCGCAAGATCATCCTCGGGCGCTTCCCCGAACTGCCTCTCGACGCGGCGCCCCGGGAAGGCGCGGCCGTGCTCGCCCACCTGTGGGACGGCGAGGAGACAACGCCGTCGCGCAAGGGGAAGGCGCCGCTTTTCCTGGGCCTTGCCAGGCGCTGCCGCGGCGGAAACACCGCTGGAAGCCGTCCTCTCATGAGTCCTTCGGCATCTTCAAACCGTTGTATCGACTGCGCAACCGGATCGAACGCGCCTTCAACAAACTCAAGACGTTCCGGCGCATCGCCACCCGCTGCGAAAAGCTCGCTCACCAACGTCCTCGCCATGATGAAGATCGGAGTACTGTCCAGCTGAGCGGCCTGCATCAGTATCGGTGTTGTCTTCAGCCGTTGTCTTCCTTGCCAGTGAGTTTCCATGAGCGCCATCAACGTGACAACAGGTTGGCAGTTCGCCAGCGGAGCAGCGCGTTTTCCAGCCTCTCCACCAACGGCTGAATGCTGCTCTCCGGTTTCCCTGTCTCCAATCGTCCGACCAGGCGGGCAATATCCGATGCATGCCGACCCTGACCTTCAGCGAGACCACTCAGTTTGGTCTTGGCGATCCGCGCAGGAGAGTCCGATGCCGAATCATAGATCGAATCCAATTGATTCATGCGTGCTGCGAGGTCGTCCGATCCAACACCCAGTTCGCTGGCTTCCCCGGCAGAGAACTCCCTCAACGCGCGCCATATCCAGACCTCCGGTGCGTCACCGGGAAGGAACAAGGTCGACTCATCCCCTGCTTGATCACGCAACTTCAATTCCGCTGGGCTTCCGCGTTTGTCGCCGTCGAGAACAAAAACAAAGCTGTCAATCTGACCGAACTTCCGAAATGCGGCCGCGTGGGACGGAAACTCCTCCGCTCCTGTGTCACGACCGATGCGAACCATTCCCGGCCTGATCCTCTGCCGAGGAAGAAGGACATCGAACACGCCTTGCAAAATGCCTTCGGCTACCTCGTCCTCGCAAAGGAGGTTGAGGGCCTCCCCCGACCGTCCGTAGAGCGCGTTCTGCACGACATCGCGATAGGGAGGGCGGACCTTAACCTGACCGGCATCGTCGCGTTCGAGGAAGACACGTCCGTTCGCCGGCACCGAATCCAGAACGACCGGACTGTGGGACGTGACAATGAGTTGAAGGTCGTTGCGCAGCGCCAACTGCTGCAACTGCAACATGAGAAGCTGTTGCACCCAAGGATGCAATCCCGCCTCCACTTCGTCGATCAGGATCAACGCCCCCCTGAGTTGGGCGACTTCCCGGGAAAGACGAAGAATGGCTCTCTCGCCGGCGGACATGTGCAGTTCGGAGTACGCCGCGCCACCTTCCTGGGCAGCAAAGAGCAAGCTCTTGGTTCCACTCGATAGATTCACGACCTCGGAATATCGAAAGGGAAGCATCCGATGTGCAAACTCAATCTGCGAGGCAGGCAGAACTGTCTCCTCGACCGTATGAGTCGAGCGAGACATGCTCAGAACTCCGCGCACTTCGGAGGGATTGCTGAGATTGCTGAGAGTTCTGAGATAGACAGGCCGCTTCGGCTGGCTGGCTTTCTTTCGGCCAAGGAAGCTTCGGTTCCAGCCCTTGGAGCGTCGCCATCGCATGGAGCGCCGACCTTCCGGCGTCGCATAGTCGAAGTCGATACGAACTTCGCCCCTGTGATCCTCGCGTACCCCGAGCTTCGGGCGGTAATCGGGAAACAGTGTTGAGGGCACGAAGTCCTTCACGCCGGCACCGGGCACCCGGTAGGCACAGGCTGCCGCAAACAGAACGGTCGATTTCCCACTGGCGTTGCCGCCGGCGATGACACTGACCGGATAGTCGAACACGGTCCGCAGGTTGTCGATGCCTCGAATCCCGCGCAGGTGAATTTCCGCGAGGAAATGTGGCAGGTGGGGCTTCTTGCCCTGCAACTGTTCCCATAATTCTCTGAAACGCCTTTCAATCATGGGCGCGCTCTCTCCGTTCGACCAAGATACTCTCGGTCAGTGGCTCATTCTGGAGCATGGCATGCATGCCAGGGAGGTCTCCACCGGCACCACATCCACCCCGCCGACGCCAGCGGCTGCAATGCCCCGCGGGCCGCCCTCGCCACGGGTTCTTCAAGCAGCAGTTTCGTCGCTCTCCGATGCCAGCATAGTCGTTGCCTGTTCCAGCAGCTTCATCGCCCGGCACAGCGACACGGTGGGGCAGTCGGTCCCTCGCCGCGAGGTGCTCCATCAGAATGCGCACCGGAACTCGCGTGCCCGCGGACGCGGACCTTCCGCCGAAGATGTCCGGGTTCCGGTCGATCAGTGTGTCGGTCATCATGTCCTCCCGGGTCGATGGCTTGGTCCCGTCGGGTCCGTGACGAAGGAGGCGCGTCCAGCGAATGAACTTGGCCTTCGGGCCGTGGCCGCGTTGTCCGGGGCACGACGCTGCCGATCACGATCAGAGAGCTCATCACGGCCTCCGCACGAAGGAAGCCGAGTCCGAATCGTAAACGTCTTGCTTGATCGTCTCCTTCCTGATCTTCACGACAGCATCGTCGATAGCGTCGAGAGGCACCAGGAACCACTCGCGCGGCATGACGGTATTGTCGAAGCGGTTTTCGATCTCGATATCCAGACGGGCCGATGCGAAAATCCGGTGGCTGAGCGTCTCCAGCCCGCCACAATCGACATTGCAGAGCCGGTAAGCAGCGACGATCTCGATTTCGGCCATCAGGAAGGTCGGATCAAGCCGCGCGTTGGCGTACTGCGCTGAAGCACGCCGCCGATGTCGGAACCGTTCGAGACGTCGGCGCGCAACCGCTTGAGTGTCGTCGCTTTGTTGCCGAAACACCGGAGGAAGGCGAAGGAGCACTCCCCGGCCTCGAAGGGCCGGTCGGCCAGCGTGGAAACCGCTTCCTCGATCTCGACGGCGTTCATCGGTCCTCCCGGATATGCGCCGAGGATACGCGATGCGGCGAGACAATCCCACTGTTCAATCCTCGCCGGGACATCGCGCAGTCGTGCGTGACGCTCTGGAAGTCGAATGTCGTTGGCTTGCTAAGCCCCGCGCCCTCGCCAGCCCATGACTGCGTAACCGAACGGTAACTACTCACCCCCCTACTGATGACGAATGGTTTTTCCTGACGGGTTCGGATCCGGCATTTTCTCTTGCCGCCTTCACTGGCTCGCTGCCGATGATCGGATGTGCGTGTTCCGACTGACAAGAAGCGGATCGATCTTCGGCTTCAGCTCCACGTTCCGGCCTTATGGGGAGGGGGCTGCGACGTGATCCGGCACCCCGCGCCGAGGTTGCGTGTCAACCGTTCTGTCCGGTGGGGCGGGTTCCGTTGGCTGCCTTTCCAATCCTCTGGAGATATGCGCTTGACATTGTAGGAGGGGCGCTCTACATGCAGGCCATCGGGGCGGATTGCGTCGGAGATATTGATGGCGGCATGGTATGGATCGAAGGCGACGACGGGTCTGAGCCAGGCGATCGTCGCGGCCATGCCGCCGCATGACGTGTACATCGAGGCGTTCCTTGGGGGCGGCGCGATCATGAAGCGCAAGCCTCCGGCGCTACGCAGCATCGGCATTGACCTCAACCGCCGGGCGATCGACAGCTTCCGCTGTGACTATCCGGTGGAGCTTCACCAAGGCTGCGCCCTGCGTTTTCTCGAGACCTTCGCCTTCCAGGGCCGCGAGCTGGTCTACTGCGACCCGCCTTACGTGCAGTCGACGCGCCGGTCGCAGCGCCGCTACCGCTTCGACTGCACGGACGATGACCATGTTGCGCTCCTCGACATCCTGACGTCGCTGCCCTGCCAGGTGATGATCTCCGGCTATCCCTCGCGGCTCTACGACACGCACCTCGCCGGCTGGCGCTCGGCCGAGATCCAGGTCAACAACCAGGCCTGCGTTGTCCAAGGCCTTCCCACGCTGGAATTCGCTTGATTTCACTTGACGTCAGGCGTTCGTATGTTGCACGCGCGCGGACATTTTCCGCTGGCCATCCCGCTTGGGATGTGCGACGGTCCGGTCATGTCGATTCGCAAGCTCATGGAAGCTGTCCCGATCCATCAGGAAGCACCTGAGGGTTTTTCCCTGTCTGAGGTCGATGTTCGCCTGGCGAGGCCGGAGGAGCGTCCGCTGTGGGACGCGCTGATGAACAAGCACCACTATCTCGGCTTCCGTCGCCTGGCGGGTCGCGGTCTGCGCTACCTTGCGACCTTCAGGGGCCATTGGCTGGGGCTGGCGGCGTGGCAGAACGGCGCCTTCAAGTGCGCTCCCCGCGACCAGTGGACCGGCTGGAAGCCGGAGCAGCAGTTCCAGCGGCTCTCGATGGTAGCCAACAACACGCGGTTCTTGATCCTCTCCAAGCCCGGGGTGTTTGCGAACCTTGCTTCCTGTTTCCTTGCGTGCATGACGCGCCGGCTCTGTGACGATTGGCTGCAGGTGCACGGCCACGGGGTGCTGCTGGCGGAGACGTTCTGCGATCCGGAGATCTTTGCCGGCACGATGTTGAAGGCTGCGGGCTGGACGTGTCTGGGTGAGACCAAGGGGTTTGCCCGCTCCAACGGGCGTTACACCGATCCTCACGGCAAGCCCAAGGATATCTACGTTACGGCACTGAGGCGCGATGCCCGGGCGCTGCTGTCGAGCCCACTGCCGCTTCCCCCCGACGTGGCGCCGCCCTCATGCCCCGAACTGGCGCCCCGGGACCCCAAGGTGCTGCGCTCGCTCTACGCTTAAGCGCGGCCATTCCCGACTTCCGCCGGGCGCAGGGAAGGAAGCATACCGCGGCATCGGTGCTCACCGTGCACGTGCTCGCCGAGTTCGCCAACATGAAGGGCTGTGTCGCCGCCGCGCAGTTCGCGCGGTCCCTGTCCCAGGAGGAGTTGGAGGCCATCGGCGCGTGGCTTAACCCGAAGACGGGGCTTCGCGAGCCCGTCTCCAAGTCCACCATCCACCGGGTTATCCAGTCGATCGACCCCGAGGCTCTGGAGGATGTGCTCACCCGCTGGTCCCGGCCTCGGCTTCACCTCGCCCGTGCACTCGCCGCCGACGGCAAGCGCATCCGCGGCGCCAACCGCAACGGCGATGGCCGTCACGAGACCGTGGCCCTTGTCGACCATGAGACCGGCGCGCCCTTTTCCCTCCTGAACTTCAACGACGAAGGCGGCGAACTGGCGGCCATGCACGATCTCCTGGAGCGCAGCGACATCGGCGGCAAGGTGATCACCCTCGACGCGCTGCACACGACACGCCATACCGCAAAGCTGATCACACAACGCGCGGATTACGTCTTCGTCGTCAAGGGCAACGCTCCGGAGACCTTCGCCATCCTCGACAGCATCAATTGGCAAAAAGACGCTACCGGCCACTTCACGGAGCCGTTCGACAAGGCGCACGGTCGACTGGAGCAGCGTTCGATCAGCGTCCTCGTCCCGTTGGACGGTCTGATCAACTATCCGGGCGTCCGTCAGGTCGCCCGCATCACCCGCTATCGGGAGCCGTGGAAGAAAGGCTCCGGCGATGCCGGGAAGGAAGGCCCCGGCGATGCCGGGAAGGAAGGCTCCGGCGATGCCGGGAAGGAAGGCCCCGGCGATGCCGGGAAGGAAGGCTCCGGCGATGCCGGGAAGAAAGGCCCCGGCGATGCCGGGAAGAAAGGCCCCGGCGATGCCGGGAAGAAAGGCCCCGGCGATGCCGGGAAGAAAGGCCCCGGCGATGCCGGGAAGAAAGGCTCCGGCGATGCCGGGAAGCAAGAAGAGAAGGATTACACGGAAACCGATTACATCATCACCTCTCTCGATACGGGGGCCACGTCGCCGGAAGAGTTGTTGCGACTGAACCGCCGCCACTGGGCCGTGGAAAATCTGAACCATCGACAAAGGGATTGCGTCTTCGGCGAAGACGCCTGCCTGACCCGCACCGACAACGGCCCGGCGAACCGGGCCAGCCTCAACAACATCGCGCTCGCGGTGATCTTCGCCAACCGCCGCGAGGCCGAAAGCCTCGCCGAAACCCGGCGCCGCCTACAACTGGACCGTCGCGAGGCCATCAACGCCCTGACCCGGCCCTGAGACGCCTTGAGCGTCCGGGGACCCCGGAACGCTGCTAGAACATCAAGAACCAAGCATCCGGGCCGAAAACGCTGCCGGTGTCGCCATGCGGACGGCACTGAAGCCACGGAATCCGTCCAGGACATCCCGATTCGGCCTCGATTCGTCGGCCTCGCGAAAGATCAGATGGCCGATTCGGGCGCGATTCATCGGCTTCCCGAAAAATCAGCCGTAGCGTAGGAAAGTCCTGCTGCGTTGTCACCGAGAAGTTGTGGTTCAACTTCGCACCGGGCCGGCCGCACTGGCACACGTGTGCGGGCAGGAACTCGCTCGACCGCCAGCGCATCAAGCGCCTCGCAGAGAGCTGGGCGCGGCGCTACCGGACGATGCCCGAAGGCGAGCGGCTCGCCGTGCTGGCGGCTGTCATGGCGGTGGAGGCGTCGTCATGGCGAGCGTGAACGGCACGTCTGTGCGCCAGGAGGCCGACGTCTTCCAGAAGCAGTTCCAGGATCTCCGCAAGCAAGGCAAGGTCAACCAGGAGTGCGAGGAGCTCTTCCGCAGCATGCTGATGCTGATAAAGCTGTTGCTGACCGTGCTCATGGAGAAGATCACACGTAAGACGAGCCGGAACTCCGGTCTGCCGCCATCTCAGACTGACAAGGACGAGAGCGCGAGGCGCACCGGGAGCCACGGCAAGGGCCCGAAACCGAACCAGCAGACGGGCGACAACCTGCGCACGACCACCATCGAGGAGACGATCACCGTCGATGCCTGCGACGCCTGCGGCGCCGACCTCCACGATGTCGACCCCGTCGACCGGGAGTGCCGCGTCCTCTACGACATCGTGTTCGAAGTCGTCGAGCGCCGCGTCGAAGCCGAGATCAAGAAATGTCCGAAGTGCCGGGCCCGGACCAAGGGCCGGTTCCCAGACAACGTGCCGGGCCCCCTGCAGTACGGCGTCAGCATCCAGGCCCTCGTCATCAACCTGCTGATCGCCCAGATGCTGTCCCTGCGTCGTGCCGTCTCGCTCGTGCACGCGATCTCCGGCATCAAGCTCTCCGAGGCGACCTGCCTCGGCTATGTCCGGCGCTTTCACGATGCCCTCGCATCATGGGAGGAGGCCGCCGTGGCCCATCTCCTGCAACAACCGGTCCTGCATGTCGACGAGACCGGCTTCCGGGTCGCCGGCAAGACCCCATGGCTCCATGTCGTCACCGACGGCACCCTGACGTGCAAGTTCCCGCACCCCAAGCGCGGCCGGGAGGCGATCGAAGAGATCGGCATCATCCCGCGCTACAAGGGCGTCCTGATCCACGACTGCTGGGCTGCCTACATGGGCTACGATCAGTGCCGCCACCAACTGTGCGGCAGTCACCTGCTGCGCGAGATGACCTTCGTCGTCGAGTCCAACGGCTACCGCTGGGCGCGACTGATGAAAAGCCTGCTGCGCGAGGTCTCCCGCAGGGTCAACAAGAGCGCATCCAAGACCTTGAACGAGGCCGACCGCCGGGCCGTGCGCAAGCGCTACCGCACCATCCTCACCCAGGGCGCCAGGGAACTGCCCGACATCCCGCCACGGACGATGAGGAAAACGGGGACGCATCGCAAAGTCCGACGCGCACAACCTGCATGAACGTCTCGTGAAACACGAGAAGTCCGTCCTGCGCTTCATGAAGGACCCCAATGTCAGTTTCACAAATAATACCGGAGAGCAGAAGATCAGGATGACAAAGGTCAAGATCAAGGTGTCCGGATGTTTCCGCACCATGCCCCACGCCAAGGCATGGTGCCGCGGCTCAAGCTACCTCACCACCATGGACGCACTCGGCTACAACCCTCACGTCGCCATCCACATCGCCCTCGACGGAAAGGCCGTAGACATCCTCAACGAGCACTACGGACAACCAGACCCTAACAAGGGGTGAGTAGTTACACCGAACGCTTATAACCATGCCCACGTGCCATCATGTGGGTGCACCAGCCGGCAACGGGATGATTTGTCACGGGGACGGCTCGGCGTTTCCTCCCCAACGAAGCGCGCCGACAGCAGAGATCATCAACCGAATGGGCAGATGGTTCTCGATCTCGACATCAATGTCGGCCCTGTCACCGGCGCCGGAAGAGACGAGGCAAGCACCCCCATTCCCCGCAGTCCGCCTCACAGGAGAGGATGGCTCATCCGGAGCACCCCATGCGGAATATCTGGCGTCGGTGAGCAGGAGGCGCTATGTCGTGACCATGGACCGGTTTGAAGACAGGGTGGCTCTCGTGACGGGCGCTGCCAACGGCATCGGCAGGGCAACGATGGAACGACTGGCGGGCGAAGGCGCCACGGTCGTCGCCGTGGACCACCAGGCCAGCGACCTCGCGGGTGCAGTCGATCCGTTGACGAATGCGGGTGGAAACGTGACGGCGATCGTGGCCGACGTCATGGAGGAGTCCGGGATCGAAGCAGCCTTCGGGACACTCGACGACACGTCGGGCGGCCGGCTCGACGCCTCGATCCATATCGCCGGAAACTCCATGTTCGGCACCATCGAGGACCTCGCCAGCGACGACTGGGAACGTCTGTGGCGTCTCAACGTGCTCTCGACCGTCATCTGCTGCCGCCTCGCGGTGCGCCGGATGAAGACGACGGGTGGCGGCGCCATCGTCAACATGTCGTCGATCTCCGGCCTTGCAGGTGACCCCGGATGGGGCGCCTACAACGCCGCGAAGGCGGCGGTCTGGAACCTCACCCAGTGCCTCGCCTGGGAAGTCGGGCGCTACAACATTCGCGCCAACGCGATCTGTCCTGGCCCCATCGGCACCCGGCGCATGCTGGGAAGCCTCGAGACGGCGCCCGAACAGGCTGCCGCCTATGCCCGATCGATTCCTCTCGGACGCATTGGAACACCGGAGGAATGTGCCGCCGCCATCTGCTTTCTCGCCAGTGACGAGGCCAGCTTCGTCAACTCCACCATGCTCGTCTGCGACGGCGGCCTGACAGGTGTCACAGGCCAACCGCGGTTCGACATGGACTCCTACAGCTTTGGCGGCTGAACCATGCGCAGCCGCCATCTTCTTCGTGACTGGCAGGGGGTGCTGAAGGACGGCTGGCGCAGCCCCCAGATCCTGCTGCTGATCTTTGCCGCATCCATCCCCATAGCCTTCGAGCCGTGGTCGGCGCTGATCAACAACTTCGCGGTCGATGTCGTGGACTTCACCGGGCTGGAACGCGGGATTCTCGAATCCGTGCGTGAGATACCCGGTTTCCTTGCGTTCACGGCCGTCTACATGCTGCTTGTCTGGCGCCAGCAGACCTTCGCCATTCTCGCGCTCAGCGTCCTGGGCCTGGGAGTCGCCCTCACCGGTCTGTTGCCCACGGTCTGGGGTCTCTATTTCACGACCCTGGTGATGTCGACCGGCTTTCACTACCTCGCCACCATGGAGCAGTCGCTCTCCATGCAGTGGACGTCGAAGGAGGAATTGCCACTTGTCCTGGGGCGCATGGCCGCCGTGGCTGCCGCCGGATCACTGGTCGCCTACGCCCTGGTCTATGTCGCCTTCGAGTTCCTGGATTCACCCTACTGGATCGTCTACCTGATCTCCGGATCGGCCACTCTGGGGCTCGGTCTCTTCTGCTGGAAGTTCTTCCCGCGTTTCGGGGAGTCCGGATTCCAGACCATGACGATCGTCCTGCGCAGACGCTACTGGCTCTACTACGCGCTGGAGTTCATGTCCGGCGGACGCCGCCAGATCTTCATCGGCTTCGCCGCATTCCTCATGGTCGCCGAGTTCGGCTACCGCCCGGAGGCCGTCGTTGCCCTGTTCGCGGCCAACCACGTCATCGCCATGTGGCTGGCTCCGCGGGCAGGACGCCTCATCATGCATTGGGGCGAAAGGCCGGCGCTGATCCTGGAGTACGTCGGACTGATCGGCATCTTTGTCGCCTATGCGTTCGTCGAGGTCGCCTGGATGGCCGCCGCACTCTATATCCTTGATCACCTCTTCTTCGCCCTCGCCATCGCCATCAAGAGCTACTTCCGCAAGATCGCCGAGACCGGCGACATTGCTTCGACCGCTGGCGTCTCCTTCACGATCAACCATATCGCAGCGGTGACCATGCCGTGGATGCTGGGCCTCATCTGGGTCGCCGATGCCGACGGGCGCATGACCGTCTTTCTCGTCGGCGCCGGCATGGCAGCCATCTCGCTCGCCCTTTCCTGCATGATTCCTTCCCGGCCGATGCCCGGACGCGAAACCACGTTCCGGCGGCGGCGGATCATGCAGCCTGCCCTGTAGGCCGCCGATTGGCCTGCCGTCATCAACGTGCCGTATGATCGGCGTCTGAACGAACCGGGAAGGAGACTGCGGTGGGCGACGATGGAAGACCGAAACTGGCGGTGGGGCATGTGAGATCGAGGTGGAAGATGTCGACGACGCCTGCGCCTTCTTCGTGCGCCACGGCATGCGCGACATCTTTCGCGGCGGCGACTTCGGAGTTCTCGAGTTGCGCGGTGGCACTCATCTCGTGGTAAGCCGTGCCTGCGAAACGGTGAAACCCGGTACCGCGGCGCCCTTCGATCTCATGGTCGACGACATTGATGCGGCACACGATGACTTCGCGACCGCCGGTGTCACCGCAACCGACATCGAACGCGGCCGCATTCACGACACCTTCCACATCGACGGACCCGGGGGCTACCGGTTTGCGGTCACCTCGTCCCATGCCGGTGACCGGGTCGTCTGATGCCCCGACCTCCCGCCGGAGGGCATTGCTGATGGATCGCGCTGAACGGTATCGCCGACATGACCATCGCCGCCGCCACGGCTGAAGAGATCTGAACCCTCCCCGACATTCCAGGATTGAGTTCGCAGATCATGGCACGAACGGCGTCGGCAGTCCGATCACCTGTCGAACCGGCGGCGGTGGACAAGCACTATATCACCGCCGAATCCCTGCTCGAGGATTCATTTCGCCTGGGCGTGCAGATCCTCGACAGCGGCTTCCGTCCGACCTTCATTGTCGGCGTATGGCGCGGAGGAGCGCCGGTTGGCATCGCCGTTCAGGAACTGCTCGATTTCTTCGGTGTGGAAACCGACCACATCGCCATCCGCACATCCTCCTACCGGTCCATCGCGCAGGAACGAGAGAAGGTCCGCGTGCACGGCATGCAGTACATCATCGACAACGTGAATGCCGACCAGGCCCTGCTCATCGTCGATGACGTCTTCGATAGCGGCCTCAGCATCAGTGCGGTCATCTCCCATCTTCGCCGCAAGGCCCGCCGCAACATGCCCGACGACACGCGCATTGCCACGGTCTACTACAAGCCGGACAACAACCGCACCGATCGCGTGCCGGACTTCTACGTCCATAAGACCGAGAGCTGGCTGGTCTTTCCCCATGAACTCCACGGTCTGGGCCGAGACGAGATCCTCCATCACAAGCGTGGCATCTCCGCCTTCGCCGACAGGATCTGACTCCTTTGCGAACAGCATTGCCCCGGTTGTTCGGTGCGCCGGTCCGGTGGCGGCGACAGGTTCCAGGAACGGCGGATTCGCACGGGGCACCATCAGCGCCTCCCTCGGCCCGATCATGATGCGCTGCGTTCCTTCACCCCGGTGGAGCGAAGCCGACGATGGATTCGTGCGATGCCGCCTATCGCCTATGCTCGCGAAACCACGTGACCATCCTCGTCCGCGAATCGGCCGCGGCCTCTGGATGTCCCCCGATGTCGGTATGGCCGGCGTAGTGCGGCAGCGGCAGATCGAAACTGTGATGAGCGTCCTCGTAGATCGTGACTTCGTAGGGCGCACCCTTGACACTGCCTTCTGCCAGACGCAGCCCTGCGATGGTGTCCAATCATCCCTTTCGCCGGAGAGAACGAGCAGAGGAGTGTCGAGCCGCTTCGGAACGTGCGGACTCCATGGATCGTAGGCCACGATTGCCGCAAACCAGGGCTGCCCTGAAGCCTCGACCAGAGCGGCATCCTTGACGACCGAGGCCGAGTGGTGGGCGGCAAGCTTGACAGCGACGCTTCCGCCCTCGCTCTGGCCCATCAGGAACACGTTGCTCGGGGCGGCGTTGGGCAGGCCCTGCACGTGCTGCAGGGCCTGAATTGCATCGTACTGGCGAAACAGCGTCGATTCGGCCATCCCTCTCGATGACGTACAGGTCGAGTCGATCCCGCGCGACGAAAAGCTGTCCAGGATCAACGCGATGAAGCCTGCGTCGACAAGGTGGTCGGCATGTTGCGCCATGCCCCGTCCCACAGAACCACCAAGACCACTGCAACCGTGCATCAGGATCACTGAAGGCAAGGGCCCCTCCCCAGACGGTGCTCGCATGGCGAACCGGACCTTGTCAGTGTACGACTCGATGACTCCCATGGACCAGCAGCCCGCCAGCGTCAGCACGCTGATGGCGAGAACGAGAACCAGGATCCTGCGCATAACGAGTACTCAATCGGTCCGGCCAGATTCGATGCTCGTCCAGGGACACCCGAAGCTCCGGCCACGCTCCAAGCTCTTCAACGGTGGCTCGGGGCATTCGAAGGGAATCCGCTCTACCAACGGACGTCCTGGATCCGCAGCCCCCCGGACATGACCGAACCGCCGACCGGACCGATCGCCTGGCCGGTCATGACTGTGGCGTCGGTGCCGAACGCCACCGTTCCACCAGGATCCGCGCTCAGCCGACGAATTCTCCGCGATCCACGCTGATGGCTTGTCCCGTGATGTTCCTGGCCGCATCGGAAGCCAGAAACAGGTAGGTCGCGGCCATGTCTTCAGGCTCCATCAGCCCCTCCAATGCCTGCCCATCGACGATCTCTCGCAGGAGTTCGCTTTCTTCCCTTGCGTCGCGTCTTGCCATGACCGACAGGGTGCGCATCGCCGCTGCGGTGCGAACCCAGCCGGGACACACGGCATTCACGCTGATTCCGCGCGGTCCGAGCTCCCTGGCGAGACTGCGCATGAATCCGATGTTCGCATGCTTGGACGAACAGTAGGCGCTGAATTCGCCGACCGCCGTCTTTCCCCACATGGAGGACGTGATGATGATTCGCCCACCAGGCCCCATCCTGGGGAGCGCCGTCCTCGTCACGTGATACGTCCCCAGAACATTGACCTCGACGATCCTCTCGAAGGTCGAGACCATTTCCTCGGAGCGATCGGACATCGGCGTCACGAGTTCCAGCCCCGCATTGTTGACGAGGACATCGATGCGATCGAACGGCGCCAGCGCAACGCGGACCTCATCCCGGTCTGCGATGTCGCAGACGATCGCGCCGACCTCCCGGTCATGAAGGCCGGCGAGCATCTTCGCCGTTTCCTCGACTTCGTCGTCAACGGCCAGGATCGTGACGTCCGCTCCTGCGGCCACGAAGCCCTCCGCCACGCCAAGTCCGATGCCGCGGCTCGCGCCCGTGACAAGAACTCGGCGGCCGGAGAAGTCGAAGCTCGCCGTGCCGGGCTGCGCAGGTCGTGGCATCGTCATCCCAGCGCTCTTGCCTGATCACGCATCAGGTCGCGGACATGATTCCTCAGATGAAAGAAGGTGTCTGTTTCCTTCGTCTGCGCCATCCGCTCGGAACCGATCGCCCGATTGACGTCGATCTCCTCGATGACCCGGGCCGGCCGGGCGGAGAACATAAACACGCGGTCCGCAAGGAAGACCGCCTCTTCCACATCGTGTGTGACGAAGATCACGGCCTTGCGCTCCGCTCGGCAGATTTCCAGGAGCTGCTCCTGAAGGAAATCGCGCGTCTGCGCATCGAGGGCGCCGAACGGCTCATCCATCAGCAGGATGTCCGGGGCCGCCGCAAGCGTCCGCGCGATGGCGACCCGCTGCCGCATGCCGCCGGAAATCCGGTTGACGTAGAAATCGGCGAAGTCCGCGAGCCCGACGAGCTGCAGGTAGTGTCTTGCGATCTCATCGCGCTCCGGCTCGCCGACATCGTCGCGATACTTGGTCCCGAACCTGATGTTCTGGAGAACCGTGAGCCATGGAAACGACGTGTAGGCCTGGAAGACCATCCCCTTGCGCCGGTCCGGTCCCGTGACCCGCTCGCCGCCCAGGAGCACTTCGCCGGTCGTCGCGGTCTCAAGGCCTCCGACGATGCGCATCAAGGTGGTCTTCCCGCACCCGGAGGGACCGAGGTAGACAACGAACTCTCCCTCGCGGATATCCATCGACACGCCGTCGATCACGGGGATCGGAGCGGCGCCCCTGCCTTCGGTATCGAACTCCTTGAAGACATCCTGAATCTGGACGAAAGCCCGGGGCTGGTTCATGGTCATGTCCGGCCTCACAGATACCTGAACAGCCGCCTATGGGCGATGCGGACAGCCTGATCGGTGAGCAGTCCGATGATGCCCACCACCAGAATGCCGGCCATCACTTCCGGCGTCTTCAGGAAGCGCCTCATCGACCAGATGTAGTGGCCTATTCCGCTGTTGGCGGCAACGATCTCGGCAACGATGATCCACGTCCAGCACCAGCCGAGCGTGATCCTGAGATTGTCCACCATGGTGGGCAGCATCGACGGAAGGACGATGCTGCGAGTGATCTGTCGCGGTCTGGCGCCCAGCGTGTAGCCCGTTTCGACGAACTCCCGCGGAATGCGCTTCGCGTCGTCGGCGATCAGCAGAACCAGCTGGAAGAACGTCCCCATCCACAGCACGGCGACCTTGGACGCCTCCCCGATTCCAAACCAGATGATGAGAAGGGGCACGAGAGCGGGAACCGGCAGGTAGCGAATGAAGTCGACGATCGGTTCGACCAATGCGCCGACGATCCTGTAGCTGCTCATCCAGATCCCGATCGGCACGGCGGCGGCGACCGAGAGAAGAAACGCGCCCCAGACGCGGGCGACGGAGATCCAGACATCGTTCAAGAAACTCTCCGTCACGAGCAGTTGCGCCATGGTCCCGATGACGACGCCCGGATAGGGAAGAAACCGCTCCGTAACGAGCCCCGTGAGCACGATGAGGTACCAGACCGCGATGAACAGAACGAACGCAACGATTCCCAGTGTCAGGTTTGCGCGGCCGCCTGTCGCGCCGCGATAGGCGACGAGCGCCCCCAGCATCTGCCCGGAGCCGCTCGCCAGTCCCCGGCCTGCCGTGCCCGGCATGTCAGTCTTTCCCATGGATCCGCCGCCCTCGGGTTCTTCATACCACGGAGATGTGGCGGATCGCACCGCCACCGCGCGACATCATTCCATGGTGTTGAGGTACCACGGGACGGGACACGCCGCCTCTGCGGGAAGACGGCGTGTCCAGGCAGGCACGAGGGTCTGCGGAGTGCGCACCAACCCGGACACAAACGCCGTCAGACAATTCGATCAACGAGTCCTGCCTTCGAACAGATCCTTCGTCGTCGACGCGTCGACCAGAAACTCATAGGGGATGGCTTCGTCCATGAGATCCAGATCGAGATTGATCGCCGTCAGATCTTCCGTGATCTGCTTGAGTTTCGGTTCCGAACCGTCCGTTCCGAAGTACGCGACGGCGTCCTCGTAGGTCGTGTAGTACACGCCCGCAAGGTCAACGGCCATCTGCTCCGGCGTCACGTCGTATCCGGGAGCGGCCAGCTCCAGGAACTTGTCGGGATCCGAGTTGTAGAGGTCGACGGCCCGGTAGATGCCGCGCATGAAGCCCGCATACTTCTCCCTGTTGGCCTCGTAGTCGTCGCGGTTGACAATGACCACATCGGTAATCAGGCCGTCGAAATCCTTGGAGGACAGCAGGATCTTCGATCCTTCGCGCGACGTGTTCGCCACGATCTCGCTCAACATCGGCTCCCAGGACGCGACAGCCGCGACTTCAGGGTCCTCGAAAACGGCCGGGCTGTCGTCGGTTGCGATCAGTCGCAGGTTGACGTCGTCCAGGCTGTATCCCGCCTGCTTCAGCGCGTGCGCCGTCATCACGGTTCCGGGATGGTTGATCTCGCCCGCGAAGGTCTTTCCCACGAGGTCCACGACCGAGTCGATCCCCGGGGCGCCGACGACGCCGTCGGCTCCGACCGAGATGTCGATCAATCCAATGACGACCAGGTTCGAATCAGCGCTCATGGGGCGAGAGATATGCTCGCCGATCGTGCGCATGGTGCAGTTGATGTCGCCCGACTCGAGACCCGGAAGGACATTGGCCCGATCATTGTCGAAGACGGCTTCGAATTCGATGCCCTCCTCGGCGAAGTAGCCCATTTCGTTGGCGACCGGCGCCGGCGCGAAGCCGAACCAGAACGGATAGGCGCAACGCACCACGTTGTCCGCTGTCGAAGGCTGAACCGATCCGATCAGACCGGCCAGGATGAACGAAGAGAACGTCACACTGACTGCAGCGGCACGGAACAGGGAACGGCCCGACATCTGAAGGAAGGACCTGGCTGTCTTCTTGCTCATGTTGGCTCTCCTGAATTGACACATGCCCTTAGCGGCGCATCGGGACCGCACCGGCAGAAAAGCTGCAAGGGCGAACCTGACGCTCGGTTCGTCACCGTATCAGGTTGGCCGCCCGAGGTCTCTCAACCTCTCTCCATGTGCTTCGGCCCCATGAACCAGGAACGGTGTCGCAAGGAGCGATCTGCAAGAATATGAGGATGGCGTACTTCATATCGACGTTTATCGATATGAAGTACGCCACCTTCCCATACCATTGTCCGGGAATACGGAGTTGCGTTGGCAGATCCGGTCCCCTCCGGCGCAATGGCTCTGGCTGAAGCGAGCCGCACGCAGCCCGCCAAGCCACGCGGCGTCAGGCGCAAAATGGGCAGGTGCTGAGCTTCGAACGCCGGCACGCGACCGGACTGCACCTCAACGCTTCGGTTTGATGCCCAGATTGCTGACGCCATGGAGCGAGAACACCTCGCGCAGGAACGTCCGCACCAGCTTCGTGTTCTGAGTGCCGGTCTTGATGACGATTTCGAAGCTGGAATCGTATGAGAACCTGTCCTCGATCAGAGCCTGAAGCCTGGTGCACATGACACTGTTCCTGACCCATTCAGCCGGCAGGTGGCCGATCATTTCCCCCGAAAGGACCAGCAACGCCAGCGCCTCCATGGAATCGGCATTGGCGACGACCCTCCTGGGCCGGAACGCTCCCGTCTGAAGCGTTCCCCCGTAGTAGGTTCGCCTGACGAACGGGAGCCGTTCGATGTCCCCGGGCTTCAGTTCCGAATCGGGAATCCCGAAAAGCGGATGCCTTTCTCCGCAATAGAGCGTCTGGCGTTCCGCGAAGAGCTTGGTATAGGTCAGTCCGGGCGCATGATTCGGAAACGTATGGATGCCGGCATGATATCTGCCGTTCAGCACGCCATGCTCGATATCCAGCGGGTTTGCTGTCTTCAGTTCAAGCTCGACGTCCGGCGCCTCCGCAATGAAGTGCAGGATCGCGTCATCGAGTCTGAAGTCGGGATTGCTCAACAGCGCATCGGCGAACGCAACCCGCAGCGTGCCCGCCAGGCCGCCCCTTCGATCGTTTACCCTTGTCCTGAAGTTGCTCATCGAACGGAACAGCTCCCGGGCGGCTTCGTAGACGACGCGACCATCGTCGGTCAGGGAGAACCCCGTCCGTCCCCGATTGCAGAGTCGCATTCCAAGACGGGTTTCCAGATCTGTCATCTGGGTGCTGATCGTCGACTGCGCGACGTTCAGGCTGATCTGGGCTGCCGAGAAGCCGCCCGCCTCGACCACGGCCATGAAGACACGGAGAAGGTGAAGGTCGGGATTGGACACGTTGTGCAGCATGGTCGCAACGTTACATCGACTGTCATCGAAGAATCCATGTACAGAATTGAATTGTTCAGCGATCGGGATGTCGTGTCGAATCCGTCCTGTCCGACAGGTCCCGGTCCCTTCGAACGGCATGACCGTGAACACCCGGGCGAAGGGAGCATCAGTCCGTGAACGAACGACAGACAACAGGATTCGACCCGATGGTCGCGCCGCGCTACGGCGAGATCGCGACGTTCATGCGCACGCCGTACGCCGCCACGGCCGAAGGTGTCGACATTGCGCTGATCGGCGTGCCCTATGACGGTGGAACGACGAACAGGGCCGGCGCCCGGCACGGTCCGCGCGAGATCCGCAACATGTCGAGCCTCATGCGCTCCATCCATCACGTGTCACGGTGCAATCCCTATGAGCTCTGCAGAGTTGCGGATCTCGGTGATGTCCGTTTCACCCGGATTTTCGAGGACACGGCAGTCGTCGAGGAGATTGCGGCGTTCTACCGCGACGTTCACCGGCACCGGGCGTTTCCGCTGACGGCCGGCGGCGATCATTCGATCACCTATCCCATCTTCAGGGCGATCGCGGCCGACGAGAGTCTGGGCATGGTCCATATCGATGCCCATACGGACACCTGGGACGAGTTCCAGGGATCCAGGTTCACCCACGGCGCCCCTTTCCGGCGGGCCGTCGAAGACGGTCTCCTGGACCCGGGGAGAACGATTCAGATCGGTATCCGGGGCGCGCAGAACACGTCGGAGGGCTGGGATTATTCCCTGGACCAGGGAATGCGCGTGGTGTTCATGGAGGAGTTCGACGACATGGGCGTCGACGCGACGATCGAGGAAGCGCGCCGCGTGGTCGGCGACGGCCCGACGTACATCTCGTTCGACGTGGACGGCCTCGACCCGGTCTATGCGCCCGGTACCGGAACCCCGGAGATCGGCGGCATGACGACGATCGATGCGCAAAGGCTGCTCAGGGGCCTCGGCGGCCTCGACCTGCGCGGCGGCGATGTCGTGGAGGTGGCGCCGCCGTTCGACCAGACGGGAAACACCGCCCTGGTCGGAGCCACCATGATGTACGAGATCCTCTGCCTGCTCGCGCAGGCGCGGGGCGCACACGGCAACTCAACCGACATTGCCAAACTGGTCGAAGCCGAGACAGCTCGATCAACAACCCGGGCCAAGGGGGAGGTCAAGCCCCTCCCCCCCGAACTCGAGGGATCTGGTCTTACCACGTCTGCCAAGATCCGAGTACTCGACCAGCTCGGTTGGCCTCGAGCAACCATAGCCCGGTCGCTCGATGTCAGGTATCAGCATGTCCGGAACGTGCTGGAGGCCGGACCGCCCAAGCGTGGCTAGGTCGGCTGCCTGATCGATACGGGCTTGCCGGCCGCAGGCAAGGATGACCGCCGCCTGAGCGACCGGGCGGTCGTCAGGGAGGGGCGTTGGCGCGGGCGACGGCCCTTCTGGCCATCACCGTGACGAGGTGGGCGCGGTAGTCGGGCGTGGCATGGATGTCGCTGTTGAGGCCGTCATCGGGAACCTGGATGTCGGCGATGGCGTCGGGAGAGAAGTCGCGGGCAAGTGCCGCTTCCATGTCAGTCACCCGGAAGACGCAGGCTCCGGCCCCCGTGACGGCGACACGCATGCCCGAGGCCGTCGAGGCGACGAAGACGCCGACAATGGCATAGCGCGACGCCGGGTTCGGAAACTTCATGTAGGCGGCGCGGCGCGGTTCGGGAAAGACGACCGAGGTGACGAGTTCGCCCTCCTCGAGTGCCGTCTCGAAGAGATCGACGAAGAAATCGTCGGCAGCGATCTGCCGCCGGTCGGTGATGACCGTGGCGCCAAGACCCACCAGGGCCGCCGGATAGTCCGCGGCCGGATCCGCATTGGCGATCGAGCCGCCGAGCGTGCCCCGGTTGCGTACCTGGAAGTCGCCGATCTGGCCGGCGAGGCCGGCGAGGGCCGGGATGGGGTGCGTCATGCGTGCCACGTCGTTGTGACGCACACCGGCTCCGATGGTGAGTGTGCCCGTGCCGGTGGAGGTGTGCTTCAGCGCGCCGATGTCCTCCAGATCGATGAGATCACTCGGCCGGGCGAGGCGCATTTTCAGCGTCGGCAACAACGTGTGGCCCCCGGCGAGGTAGCCTGGATCCTCGCAGCTTGCGTGGAGACGCACGGCTTCGTCGATCGACCCGGCACGGTGATAGCGGAAGGCGTACACGGTCCCCTAGGCCTCCCCGGGCGCCATCATGCCGGCCGCCGCGGCGATCGAGCGGACGATGTTGTGGTAGCCGGTGCAGCGGCAGAAGTTGCCCTCGAGATGCTCCCTGATCTCGCGTTCCGTGGGTGAGGCGTTGTGTTTCAGGAGATCAAGGGCGCTCATGATCATGCCCGGCGTGCAGAAACCGCACTGCAGACCGTGGTTTTCGTGAAAGGCCTGCTGCATGGGATGGAGCGTGTCACCGTCCGCAATCCCCTCGATGGTCGTCACGGCGCGCCCCGCCGCCTGCACCGCAAGGACGGTGCAGGCCTTGACGGAATCCCCGTCGAGGTGAACGACGCAGGCGCCGCACTGGCTGGTGTCGCACCCCACGTGGGTGCCTGTCAGACGCAGGGTTTCGCGCAGGAAAGCAACGAGCAGCGTGCGCTCCTCGCACAACCCCGAACGTTCCTTGCCGTTGACCGTCATCGAGATGGTGTTGGTCATCCGTGACATGTCCTCACTGGAAGAAGGCCGCAACAATGCCAAGGGCGCTCACCAGGGCGACTGCCAGGGCGATGAACACCCGTTCCAGGGCGGCTTGCGACGTCCTGTGTCCGGCCGACGCAGAGGCATCGGCGGGCAAGGGCGGCGGAAGTGTTGCCAGAGGGGCTACGAGGCCGTCGAGACGGTGGAAGAAGGTGTTGGCGATCTTGACTGCACTGGCCTCCACGAGACGCGCTCCCACCTGGGCGAGCTTGCCTCCGACACTCCCCTCGGCTTCATATCCAAGAAGCGTTCCTTCTCCGTCCTCGAGAAGGGTGACCCTCGCATCGCCACTGGCAAAGCCCGCCACTCCTCCCTTGCCTTCTGCGCTGAGCACGCATCCTGCAGGGGGGTCGAGATCCTTCAGTTCGACTCTTCCGGAGAAGACCGCCGACACGGGACCGATCTTCGCCTTCACCCGGGCGGTGAAGGCGGTCGGCGATTCCCGTTCCATCGTCTCGCAGCCCGGTATCGCCTGGCGCAGGACGACGGGATCGTTGAGAGCCTGCCACACCGTCTCGCGTGGCGCATTGATGCGATGTTCGCCGGACAGATTCATCGGCCAGATCCTTCACAGGCCGCGCGCGAGATGCAGCACGAGCACGAGGGCAAACAGGAACAGCACCACAAGTGACGCGGTGCCGGTCACCGGATCACGCGCCAGGATGCCCGACGGCCCGCCCCAGCGCCGGCCCACACCCGTCACACCCGCCATCAACGACAGCGCCGCCGCGCGCAACGGCACGGCGGCATCGCGGCCCAGACGGAGAGCGTGACGCGCCAGCCTCGGCAACAGCCAACGATAGCACCAGTCGGCATCGACATTGACACCCGGCAGTTCCGGTGGATAGAGCCGATAGAGCTTGAGCAGCGTGAAGGCAAGGGCCGAGAAGAAGAGCAGCTGGCACTGCGTCAGGATGTGGGACCAGGTATAGGGCTCGTAGTGAACAGGGTAGGGCAGCATGCGGTAGAGGAGATCCGGCCACATTCCGATCACGAGACAGCCCGAGGCAGCGACCGCCATCGCCACCAGCATGGCCCGCGGCGCTTCCTTCGGGCGCAGCCCGGAGTCGTGGGCAAAGAAGGCAAAGAAGGGAATCTTGATGCCGGCATGGTGGAACACCCCGGCGGAAGCAAAGAGCAGGGCCAGCCATACCCATCCATGGCCTTCCTCGATGACCGCGACCATGATCATCGATTTCGACACGAACCCCGAGAACAGCGGAAAGGCCGAGATGGAGGCCGCACCCACAATGCACAGTCCCGTGGTCGCCGGCATGGTGCGGTAGAGTCCGCCGAGTTCCGAGCCACCCATGCGGCCGGTGCGATGGAGCACGGCGCCCATGGTCATGAACAGGAGGCCCTTGAACAGGACATCGTTGAAGGCGTGGCTGACAGCGCCGTTGAGGGCCAACTCCGTGCCGACGCCGATTCCCACCACCATGAAACCCAGCTGGTTGATCATGCTGTAGGCCAGCACGCGCCTGAGATCGTTCTCGATGACCGCATAGAAGATCGGGAACATGGTCATGGCCGCGCCGATCCAGATCAACTCCCCGGTTCCCGGAAAGAGCCGGGCCAGGGCATAGATCGCAACCTTGGTGGTGAATGCGCTCATCAGGACGGTGCCGGTTTCGGTCGCTTCCGGATAGGCGTCGATGATCCATCCGTGCAGCAGTGGAAAGCCGCACTTGATGCCGAGGGCCAGGAAGATGAGCCACGCCGCCGCCCCTTCGAGTTCCATGGCCACAAGACCGATGCCCTCGCCATCGGCGCGCAGCATCGCGATACCGGCCAGGAGCAGCAGTCCCGACGTCACCTGGACCGCGAGGTAGCGCAGGGACGCTTGGAGCGAGCCCATTCGACGCCGTGCCAGGATCAGTGCCGCCGATGTCAGGGCCAGCCCTTCCCAGAACAGGAAGAAGGTGACGAGGTCGCCAGCGAGGACGGCGCCGAGGGCACAGCCGGCATAGGCCAGCGCTGCCACCTGCTGGAGGCGGTCCGACATGTGCAGGCTGTAGATCACCGCGATCAGGGCGGCGAGGTGGAAGAGCCAGGCAAAGACAAGCGAAAGCCGGTCGCCGCCGCCGTGAACGACAAGATCGAACCCCATGAACGGGATGCCGGGCGCAGTGGCGGGATCGAGAAACCACAGGTTGACGGCGCCGACGACGGGTGTGGCGACCAGCAGGACCGAACGCCATCGCGCAGGCGACAGCATGACGGTCGCCGCGCCGGCGAAGAAGACCAGAAACGGCGCCACGCTAGTCATCGTAGTGATCTTCCCGGCGCATCACGAGCTTGCGCAGTTCACGCGCCGCCAGCACCAGGATGACGCAGGCGACAAGACCGTAGAAGGCATGGAAACCGAACAGCGTTTCGAAGCGATGTTCGATATGCCTGTGCACCACGAATTCGGCGGCCACCAGAAGCAGGCACAGGCCATAGAGCGCCCGGATGATCCAGCGGACGTTCCCGGGGTTGTCCAGAAAACGGCGTCTTCCCTCGCTCATGTCAGCGACCCTCCGCCATGATGAAGACCCTGTCCAGCCACCCGGTGACGGTATCGGGAATGAAGAAGAGAACCAGGCAGCCCAGCGACGTGATGACCATGGCAGCCAGACAGGTGACGGGAGCCTCGTTCCAGGTGGTGGGTTCTCCCTGCGGCGCAGCGCGCAGGAAGGCGCGGAAGGGAATCGTCAACAGGTAGCCAATGTTGAGCAGGGTGCTGATGGCAAGAACGGCGATGAACAGCTCCTGGCCGGCTGCCAGGGCGCTTTCGAACAACAGCCATTTGCTCCACAACCCGCCGAGTGGCGGCAGGCCGATGATGCTGAGGCTGGCGATGGTGAACGCCGTCATGGTGAGCGGCATCGAGCGTCCCAGGCCATCGAGTTCCGAGACCTGCGTCTTCAGGGTCACCACGAGAACGGCGCCGGCGCAGAAGAAGAGGGTGATCTTGGCGAAGGCGTGGGTGATCATGTGAAGGCCGCCGGCAACGAAGGCGGCTTCGCCGGCCAGCAGCGCTGCAAGGACGATGTAGGCGAGCTGGCTCACTGTCGAATAGGCGAGCCTTGCCTTGAGATTGTCCCGTGTCATGGCCACCAATGACGCGGCAACGATGGTGAAGGCGGCGGCCCACTGCAGGATGTCAAGGACCAGCAGGCCCTGCAGCAGATCGAAACCGAAGACGAACCAGGAGATCTTGAGAATCGTGAAGACCCCCGCCTTGACCACGGCCACGGCGTGCAGCAGCGCGCTTGCCGGTGTCGGAGCCGCCATGGCCGCCGGCAACCAGCGGTGAAACGGCATCAGGGCCGCCTTGCCGACACCGAAGACATAGAGTGCCAGCAGGAGCCCGGCGGTCAGGTCCGTCACCCTGCCATCGAGAACTCCGCCCG
Organism: Alphaproteobacteria bacterium; assembly: GCA_964291265.2. Lineage (GTDB taxonomy): Bacteria > Pseudomonadota > Alphaproteobacteria > SP197 > SP197 > SP197. Next base: position 2,624,505 of record OZ219747.1, on the reverse strand, counting down.
GAACGAAGTCGAGCGTCCCCGCCACCTGCCAGGTGACAACGATCGCCACAAGGAACATGCCGATGGATGTTCCCATGAGGATGCCGAGATAGGTTCGCCCCGCCCTTCTCGCCAGTGCCGTTCCGGCATGGCTGACCAGCGGAAAGGTCGACAGCGTCAAGGCTTCGTAGAACACGAAGAGGGTGAAGAGATTGCCGGCAAGGGCAACACCCACCGCCGATGCGATGGAGATGGCGAAGAAGGCGAAGAACCGGGTCTGTTGCGCCTCGTGGTGACTGCGCATGTAGCCGATCGAATAGACCGTCGTGACCACCCACAGGCCGCTTGCCATGAGCGCGAAGGCGATACCCAGCGGCTCCGGGGCAAACTTGAGGGCAAGGCCGATGACAGGTTCCGTGACAACCAGTTCGGGTATCGTGGCGCTGTTCGCGGCCACGACGGCCAGGGTGGTGAACAGGATCGTGCCGCCGGCGAGACTCACCGCTTCCCTGACGTTGGACCAGCGGTGCGTCGCCAGGACTCCTGCCGCAGTGACAAGCGGCACGGCAACGGCGAGCAGCAGCACCAGACTGGTCACGGCGCTCCTCCGAGGAGTCGCGCCGCGGTGTCCGCCACGCCGACCGTGAGGTCGGTCCAGACGCCAAGAACGATGCAGAGCGCACACAGGACCATGGCCGGAACAACCAGCGTGGCCGGTGCCTCGTCTCTCGCTCCCGGCGGCGGGTCCGTGAAGTAGGCGACATCGACCACGCGCCAGATGTAGATGATCGCCATCAGGGAGGCGGCCACGATGACGAGCGCCAGCGGCCACATTCCGGCGTCAAGGGCGCTGCTCACAAGATACCACTTCGAGACGAATCCCACCGTCGCCGGAACACCGATCATCGACAGCCCGGCCACGACAAAGCACCCCATGGTCAGTGGCATGCGACGCCCCAGGCCCCGGAAACTCTCCATGTCCGCCTTGCCCAGTCTCATGATGACGCAGGCCATGACAAGGAAGAGCGCACCCTTCATGAGTCCGTGGTTGACAACGTGGACAATGGCGGCAACGAGGCCATCACGATTGGCGAATCCGATGGCGGCGGCGATGTAGCCCACCTGGGCGACACTCGAATGGGCAAGCATGCGCCTGAGGTCGTGCTGCCATATGGCGACGACGGAACCGGCGACAGCGCCTGCCAGCCCCAGGGGTACGAGCACCCAGCCGATCTTCATGTCACCGAAGGCGTAGTCCGCACCGAAGACGCTGTAGACGAAGCGCAGCATCATGTAGGCGCCGATCTTCGTCGCCGTGGCGCCGAAGAAGGCGGACACCAGCGACGGCGCATGGGTATAGGCGCCGGGCATCCAGGAGTGCGCCGGAAAGATGGCCGCCTTGATGGCGGTGCCGATGAGAATGAAGGCAAGCGCCGCCTGGATCGGCGCCGTGTGGCTGACGCCCGGAAGGCGGGCGGCCATGTCCGCCATGTTGAGGGTGCCGGTCATCATGTAGGCAAGACCGATGCCGACGAGAATGAAGGTGGCGCCAAGGGTTCCCTGGACGAGATAGTGGAACGCCGCCCGCGTCGCCCGCCGGTCGATGCCCATGGCCACCAGCGCGTAACTCGCCAGGGAGGAGATCTCGAGGAAGACGTAGAGATTGAAGATATCGCCGGTAATGGCGATGCCGAGCATTCCGGCAAGGGCGAGCAGCGCCACCGTGTGGAACAGATGGCGGGCCCTGTGCATCACCTCGACATCGATGCCGATCCGGGTTGCCGGCATGATGATGGCGGCCATGCCGGATACCAGGACCATGACCAGGGCATTGAGAGGATCGATCACATAGGCGATGCCGAGAGTCTCGGGCCAGCCGCCCATGGTGTAGTGGATGGGGCCGGCATCGAGAACATGCTCCAGAAGCGCTATCGAGATGGCGAAGGTGATCCATGCCACCACGACAGCAAACGCCCAGGCCAGGCGGGGCCTGACCATGAGCGCACAGAGCGGCGCACCGATGAGCGGCACCGCGACCTGGAGTGCGGGAAGCTGCTGGAGCAGACCCATGCGGTCAGCCCATGTCCACCTTCGCCATCTCGTCTTCTTCGATTGAACCGTAGGATTCACGAATGCGCACGATCAGGGCGAGCGCCAGAGACGTGGTGGCCACTGCGACCACGATGGCCGTCAGGATGAGGACATGAGGCAGCGGGTTGGCGTAGAGCACCGCGTCCTCATGGACGATCGGCGCCGTGCCGTCCCGGACATTGGCGATGGAGATGTAGAACAGGAAGACACCGCCCTGGAAGATATTGAGACCTGCGACTTTCTTGATGAGATTTCCGCGGGTCATGACGATGTGGAGTCCGATCATCAGCAGCACCACCGATCCCCACTGCAGGGCATGTCCCATGACGAAATCGACTGCGTTCATCGCCGTGCCCTGCGTTCGGCAAGGACGAGAAAGACAGCCGTCAACACACCGGCGACCGTGATTCCGACGCCAAGCTCGATGATGATGATGCCGACATGCTGGCCGTGCACGGGATGGGCACTGTCGAGAACACTGTAGTCGAGGTACCCGCCACCCAGCGCCATCGTCGCAAATCCGGTACCGGCATAGAGGATCAGGCCGCAACACACCATGGCCATGACGGCGGACATGGGCACAGCCTCCACGGCCCTCCTGATTCCGAAGACGATGGTGTAGACGATGATGCCCGTGGCGAAGACGACACCAGCCTGGAAACCGCCCCCAGGGCCATAGTCGCCGTGCATCTGCACGTAGAATGCAAACAGGAGGATGAACGGCACCATGATCTTGACGACCACGCGAACGAGAATGAACTCGTTCATGCCTCGTCCTCGCGCCAGTGCCGAAGCAGAGCGATGACGCCGACCCCGGCGGTGAAGATCACAGCTACTTCCCCCAGCGTATCGAAGCCCCGGTAGCTGGCGAGGATCGCCGTCACCATGTTGGGAACCCCGGTGCTTGCCGGGCCTTCGGCGATGTAGCGGGCGGCGACATGGAGGGTGGCCGGGGCCGCCGGATCCCCGAGAAGCGGCATATCGAGGGTGGCATAGAGAAGACCTGCACCGGTGACGAGGCTCACCAGGAGCGCCAAAATCCGTTCAGCCGACCGTCGCCGCCACGGCGCTTCCTGACGCGTCGTCAGCGAGATCGCCGCCAGCATGAGGGCAAGGGAGATGCCGGCGCCCACCACAGCTTCCGTGAACGCCACGTCGACGGCATCGAGCAGCGTGTAGACTGTCGCCAGAATGAAGCTCATGGCGCCTGCCAGGATGGCGACAGCGAGCAGATTGGTCAGCCTGACCGTGGCGAGCGCCAGGACGATCAGCAGCAGAACAAGCCCGAAGATGGAGAATTCGTCCGTCAAGGACCCGCGCTCCGGCTGTCGTCAGCATCATCGGAATCGGGAGAGAGTCCCCCGAGGAGCGCCGCGTGCCCCACGGCGTGGCTGACGGCCGGTGTCGTCAGGAACAGCACGACAGCGATCAGCAGGAGTTTCAGCGTGTTCAGCCCCGGTTCGGTCTGCAGGACGAGCCCCAGAAGGATCAGGCCCACGCCGCCGGTATCGGCGAGACTGCCGGCATGAAGCCTCGTGAAGATGTCCGGCAGACGCACCATGCCGAGCGCGCTCGTCACCATCGCCAGACCGCCTGCGACGAGGGCGACCCAGCTCACAACGTCCATCACAATGTTCAAGGTTCATCCCCGAGGTGACCGAACCTGAAGTATTTCAACGCCGCGAGAGTGCCGACAAAGTTGATCAGAGCATACGCGATGGAGAGGTCGAGAAAGTCCGGCCGGTCCGTCAGGTAGCCCGTCACGGCGATCAGCATGACCGTCATCGTGCCATGAACATTGACAGCGAGAATGCGGTCGTAGGGCGTGGGACCCCTCACGACGCGCGCCAGGGTCATGGCCATGGCCACCACCAGAAGGGTCGTCACCACCGCAAACATCAGCGCCGGCCCTCGACAGCGCATACCCGGCGGTCCATGTCGCCCCGCTGCAGATCCTCGAGGCTCTTCCTCGAAAGCGCGTGCACCTGTATGCGGTCCTCAAGAACCGACAGGGAGACGGTGCCCGGTGTCAGGGTGATCGAATTGGCGAACACGACGAGACCCACCGGTGTCTTCTGGCTGGCCGGCACCCAGGCCGAACCGCAGTTCGTCGTCATGGTCGGAGCAAGGATGGTGCGTGCCACGGCAAGGTTGGCGAGGGCAATCTGACAGACAAGCCAGGGCAGATAGAGGATCAGTCCGCCAAGAAGCTGGATCGGAAACCCTTCCTCGTCGATCATTCCCATGCGATGGGCGATGATCACGACAAGCAGCACACTGACCACACCCGATGCGAGAAGAAACGGGTCGGTGGAACCACTGAGGATGAACCATACACCCATGAGCACGACCGCGAGGCTGATCATGCGACCCACAGCACTTTCTCCATTCACATGGTTCGCCCGAGTATGCCCAAGAGCGAACCGGGGACAAGGCTTGTATCGCCGACTGTTCCGCCTCCTGGTCATGGTGATCGCCCTTCCGTCGGCCGCGGAGGACGACATGGCGTTTGCCAGGGACATCCTGGATGTCGTCACCGCGGACAAGCGGTCGTGGACATTCCACGTGGACCTCGCCGTCACGCCGGCGCAGCGTTCCCGCGGCCTCATGTTCCGCGAGACCATGGCTGAAGACGAGGGCATGCTCTTTCTCTTCGGCAGGGAGGCACCACGCAGTTTCTGGATGAAGAACACCTATCTTCCCCTCGACATCATCTTTCTCGATCGCCAAGGGGTCATCGTGTCCATCGCCGCCGATGCCCGACCGCTCGATGAGACGTTCATTCCTTCCGGCCTGCCGGCGGCCGGAGTCCTCGAAGTGCTTGCCGGCACCTCCCGGCGGCTGGGCCTCAAGCCCGGCGACCGTGTCATGCACCGCGCTTTCGATCCTTGAGCGGGAGCGTCGATGGCGCCACCTGTTGACATCGCAACACCGGAAACTCGTCCATGATGCTCACGCCTGCGGAAATCGACCGGTTGACCCTCTTCACGGCAGCGGAGCTCGCACGCAGACGACGGGCCCGTGGCCTCAGGCTCAATCAGCCCGAGGCAGTGGCGCTGATTGCCGACGAGATCATGGAGGCGGCACGCGACGGGCACACGCTGGCCGAGGTGCGTAGCGTCGCCGCGACGCTCCTGACGACCGATGACGTGCTCCCCGGCGTGGCGGAGATGATCGATCTGGTCAACGTCGATGCCCAGTTCGACGACGGTCTGAAGACGGTGACCGTCTGGCAGCCGGTGCGGCCGGGAAAGGAACCTTCGGAACCAGGCTGCCGCCCCGGCGAATTGCTTGTCGCTGACGGCGACATCACGCTCAACGACGGCAGCGCGAAGACCGAGCTCACCGTTCTCAACCGCGGCGACCGGCCGGTCCATGTGGCCAGCCACTACCACTTCTTCGAGGCCAACCGCGACCTCGAGTTCAATCGCGGCGCGGCTTTCGGCAAGCGTCTCGATCTGCCGGCCGGAGCGAGCGCACGGTTCGATCCGGGTGAACATCGACGGGTGACGTTGACTGCCATCGCCGGAAGCGGAGACATCCGGGGCTTCAATCGTCTCACCGAAGGCAACATCCACGATCCCGACGTCAGGGAGCGGGCCCTTGCCCGGGCCCGCGAACGCGGATTCCGGGGGGCCTGATCATGGTGACGATGACCCGGGAACGCTATGCAGCCCTCTTCGGACCAACCACGGGCGACCGTGTCCGTCTTGGCGACACCAGCCTTGTCGCCCGCATCGAGCACGACCATGCCGTCCATGGCGAGGAAGCGCTCACGGGCCTCGGCAAGACCCTGCGCGGCGACACCGGTATCCACGGCGGCATCAGGCTCGATGAAGGGGCTCTCGAGACCGTCTTCTGCAACGTCGTCGTCATGTGCCCTGTCGGCGGTATCTACAAGGCGGATGTCGGAGTGCGGGATGGCCGCATTGCTGCCATCGGCAAGGCCGGCAATCCCGCTTTCATGGCTGGCGTTTCGCCCGGCATGGTGATCGGTCCGGGCACCAAGCACGTCAATGGCCAGGGACTGATCGCGACGCCGGGAGGAATCGACGTTCACGCCCACTACCTGCAGCCGGCCGAGGTGTGGCACGCGCTTTCCGCCGGCCTCACCACGATGATCGGCGGTGGATTCCCCGGGTGCTGGGCCATCGACAGTGGCGGCGACTGGGCGAACGCCATCATGCTGCAGGCCACCCGGCGTTTCCCGATGAACTTCGGTCTGTTCAGCCGCGGCAGCGCCAGCCGGCCGGACGCCATCGAGGAACAGCTGGCGTCCGGGGTCATCGGCGTCAAGATCCACGAGGACCTCGGGGCCATGCCGGCTCTCATCGACACCTGCCTCGGCGTCGCCGACCGCCTGGATTTCCAGGTCCAGCTCCACACCGACTCGATGAACGAATCGGGATTCTACGAGGCCACGATGGAAGCCATAGCGGGCCGTACCATCCACATGTATCACACCGAGGGCGCCGGCGGCGGGCACGCACCCGACATCATCCGCTGCAACGCAGAACGCCATTGCCTGCCGTCTTCCACCTCGCCCACCAATCCATTCACTCTCAATGCCCTGGGCGAGCACATGGACATGATGATGCTGTGCCACACTCTGAGAGGAGACGTTCCGGAGGATGTCGCCTTCGCCGAGAGCCGGCTGCGCCCCCAGTCCATGGCTGCCGAGGACGTGCTGCATGACCTCGGAGCCATCTCCATGGCCGGTTCCGACGCCGAGGGGATGGGCCGGGTGATGGATGTCATCGCCGGCATGTGGCGTCTCGCCTCGGCGATGAAGGACCGCCGGGGGCCACTCGGCGATGAACCCTTCGACAATGCGGACAATGCCCGGATCCTGCGCTATCTCGCGAAGGTGACCATCAACCCCGCCATCACTTTCGGCATCGCTAGGGACATCGGCAGCATCGAGGTCGGCAAGATCGCCGATATCGTTCTGTGGCGCCCGGAGTTCTTCGGGGTCAAGGCGCAGCAGGTCTTCAAGGCCGGCGTGGAGGTGTGGAGTCCGTTCGGCACGGCCGCGGCATCGCTGTCGATGAGTGAACCCCGCGTCTACCGCGAGGCCTGGCCCGCATGCGGCGGTGCTCCCGACCGGATATCCTTTCTCTTCGTCCATCCCCTCGCCATGGACAACGGCCTCGACACCAGACTCGACCTCGGCCGGAGACTGCTGCCGGCCTCGGGAACACGGCATCTATCCAAGAAGGACATGGTTCGCAATGATGCTCTGCCGCAGATCAGGGTCGATCCGGAAACCTTCGAAGTCCATGCCGACGGTGATCTCCTCAATGTCCCTCCGGTGCGTCACGTCGCCCTCTCGAGGCGCTATTTCCTCATGTGACGGGACCGGCGCCAACCCGGTCCGAACATCGTCGCCGACTGCATCGGAAACCGACATTTTCGGGCTGGATTCACGCGCTCCGATAGGGCATAGGCGGCAACTTCATCTGCGCGGGACTCTTCGCCGTGGTGGCAGCGATCTTCGGCGTCTGGGCGGTCATTGTCAGCGTTTCCCTGCTGACGTCAGGCAACGCCCTCCAGGGCTCGCTTCTCGGGCTGCGGGCGCCGGCGGCCGGCTTTCCGGACCTTGTGACCGGCATCATCATGTCGAGTTATTATTTCGGATTCGTCTTCGGCGCCCTCGCTGTGCCCCGTCTCGTCGAGCGCGTGGGCCATGTCCGCGTGTTCACGGCCCTGGCGTCGCTGGCCTCGATCTCGGCGCTGGGTCACGCGGTCCTTGTCGATACCGCCGTGTGGGCCGCGCTGCGCATTCTCACCGGCTTCTGCACGATCGGCCTCTTCATCATCGCCGAGAGCTGGCTCAACGACCGGTCGACCAACGAGACCCGTGGTCAGTTGCTCGGTGTCTACATGATCGCCATGTCGGGTTCGATGGCGGTTGGCCCCCTGCTCCTCAACATTGCGGACCCCGGCGGGCCTGTCCTCTTCATGACCGCCTCCATCCTGGTGTCACTGGCCGTGTTGCCGGTGTCGCTTTCCACCTACCCGGCGCCGCACTTCGAGAACCCGGCCGGACTCGGCGTCATCGAACTGGTGAGAACGTCGCCGCTGGGAATCGCCGGATGCTTCACCAATGGCGCCGCCCAGGGAGCACTCGTCTGGCTGGCGTCGCTCTACGGCGCCGGCCTTGGCATGGGCGTCACACATACCTCCCTCTTCATGGCAGCCAGCATCGTCGGCGGCACGATCCTGATCTGGCCGATCGGCCGACTGAGCGACCGTTTCGATCGCCGAAAGGTCCTGACGATCGTGGCCTTCGCGGGCAGCACCGCCGCCATCCTTGCAGCTCTCTTCGCGGGTCCCGAACCCATGGTCCAGATCGGTGCCGTGGCGGTTGTCGGGTGTTTCCTGTCCCCGCTCTATTCGCTGTCGATTGCACACACGAACGATCATCTCAGGTCGGAACAGATGGTGGCGGCCTCCAGCGGGCTGCTGCTCGCCGCCGGGATCGGCGGCATTCTCGGGCCGACTGTCGCCGGCGCGATGATGCAGCTTGTCGGGCCGGCTGGCTATTTCTGGTTTCCGGCGATATCCCTGATGCTGCTAGGTGGTTTCGCTCTCTACCGGATGACGCGGCGTGCACCGGTGCCGATGGACGAACAGCGCGACTTCGTGACGGTCCTGCGAACCTCTCAGGTGCTGACCGAATCGGCCCTGCGCGATCACATGGACCGCGACCTGGGACGCATGTCCAGATGGTAGGCCGATTCCCTGATCGCGGGCATGGCCTCTTCTCTCCCCTTGTCCACATTCTTGGTCGACATCCTTCCGCGAGGAATCACGCGCTCCCGATGCCATCCGAACCGTTGCCGAAGGCGTTCGCCTGACATGTCCCGCGCGGCCCGTCACGCCAACCTGCGGCGCGCCCTCGATCCGGCCAGCATCTGCTATGTCGGAGGTTCCTTCCTCGAACCGGCCATTGCCGCGACAAGGAACCTGGGGTTTGCCGGGGACGTCCGCGTCGTCAATCCGCGACGGCAGACGATCGCCGGCGAACCGTGCCTGGGGTCCATCGACGATCTCGACGCGCCACCCGATGTCGTCTTCCTCGCAGTCAACCGCGAGATGACCAATGACCTGATTGCGCGCCTCGTTGACATGGGGGCCGGAGGCGCCGTCTGCTATGCGGCGGGCTATGCGGAAACCGGCACAGAGGGCCTCGCCCTGGAACAGGAACTCCGACAACGGGCAGGTAGTCTCGCCGTCATCGGACCCAACTGCTACGGCTTCAACAACTACGTCAGCGGCGCCCTGGCGATGGCGACGCCTGTCCTGGGGGAGAGAACCGCGAGGGGGTGCGCCTTCATCGGACAGAGCGGCAACATCTGCATCAATGTCGCCAACGGCCGGCGCGGCACCCCGCTCTCCCACGTGATTTCCTGCGGCAACCAGGCCGTTCTCGACTTTGCCGACTACATCGAGGTTCTCGTCGACGATCCTGCCGTCACCTCGTTCGCCCTCTTCATGGAAACCCTGCCCGACGCCGCGGCCTTCAGCCGGGCCGCACTCCGCGCCGTCGAGGCCGGCAAACCGATCATCGTGCTCAAGTCCGGGGTCTCGAGGAAGGGCGCTTCCATGGCCATGAGCCACACCGCGTCCCTTGCCGGTGATGACAGGTTCTATCAGGCGCTCTTCGACCGGCTCGACATCATTCGCGTGGAGACCCCGGAAGACCTCCTGGAAACCGCAAAGGTGGTGTCGGTGACGGGGATCCCCGAGGGTCTCCGGCTGGCCGTGATGACGTGTTCGGGAGGCGATTCGGGGTGTGTCGCCGATATCGTGGAGCCCCTTGGCATCGAGTTGCCGGAACTCGATCAGCGCCAGCACAACGACATCGCCTGTCATATGCAGCCCTTCACCACGATCGCCAATCCACTCGACTACAACACCTCGAACTGGGGCCGCCAGGATGTCCTGGAAGCCATCTTTGCCGTGCTGCTTCGCCAGGGGGTCGACGCCGGACTGCTGGTGGTCGACACGATCGCCGATGCCGAGCAGACCCGGGACACGCGCTCGCAGGACGACGGTGCAGCGGCGGCCATGCGCGCCTTTCGCACATCCCTGCTCCGGCACGACGTTCCCGGTGTCATCACCTCGTCACTTCCCGACAACACCTCCGTCAGGCTCCGCAGGCAGTTTCACCATGCCGGCATCGCCATGACCCAGGGCATCAGGGCGGGCACGCTGTCCCTGGCGCGGACCTGTCTCTATGGCGCCAGGCGGCGCGCATTTCTCGCCCGCACGACGCGCGGCGGCCGTGCCCTTGCCGGGCCGGTTCCCCTTGCCGGCGAGGTGCGGGTCCTTGACGAACAGGAAGGCAAGCAGCGTCTCGCCGCCGCCGGGCTGACGATTCCCACCGGCGAGTGCGCCCGCCCGGCAAGCGCCGCATCGGCTGCCGAGCGCATCGGATATCCGGTGGTCGTGAAGGCACTGTCAGCCACCATCGCCCACAAGACCGAAGCGGGCGGTGTCGCCCTCGATCTCACCGATCACCGGGAAGTTGTCAGGGCGGCCGGAACCATCGCCCGGCGCACCGGCATCGAAGAACTTCTGGTTGAAGCCATGGTCACCGGCCACGTCGCCGAATTGATCATCGGCGTGACACGGGACGACACCTTCGGGCAGGTGCTGATCGTTGGCGCCGGTGGCACCTTCGTCGAACTCGTCGACGATTCCGTCGTCCTGCATCTTCCTCTCGAACGCGACGACGTCGAGCGGGCCATCGGGTCCCTGAAGGTCTCGCGCCTGCTCGACGGCTACAGGGGAGCGCCTCCCGGCGACGTGGAGGCCCTCCTGGAGGCCGTCATGGCCGTGGCCACCTTCGCAACCGAACATTCCGCGAGCCTCGTGGAACTCGACGTCAATCCACTTCTCGTCATGCCGAGGGGCGGTGGCGTCGTGGTGGCCGACTGCATGATGAGAATGACCGGAACGGAGACGTGAAACATGGGTAACGTGGTGCACTGCGAACGCTGGGGCAAGGTCCTCGAGATCACCATCGACAATCCGCCGGCCAATGCCATCGGCCGCAAGGTGACGGCGGGCCTCTCCCGGGCCTTCGCGACATTGCGCGACGATCCCGATCTCCTGGTGGGCATCGTCACGGGCGCCGGCGACAAGTTCTTCTCCCCGGGATGGGATCTCAAGGAAGCGGCGCGCGACTTCGATACCGGCGACACCGGCGCGGAGGAACGGGTTGACGGTGGATTTGCCGGCATCACGGAGATGTGGGACCTCTATAAGCCGGTCATCGCCGCCATCAACGGATACGCCGTGGGCGGCGGTTGGGAAATTGCCCTGGCCAGCGATATCCAGTACGCGGTTCCTCACGCCACCTTCTTCATTCCCGACGTGCACATGGGCTTCATCGCCGATGCCGGCGCCATCCAGATCCTGCCCCGCCGCCTGCCCCACTCGGTTGCCATGGACATCCTGCTCAGCGGGCGTCGCATGGGCGCCGAAGAGGCCCTCAAGTGGGGGCTCGTGAACGAGATCGTGGAACCCGAGGAATTGATGGCCCGCGCCCGCGAGACCGCGGAACATCTGGCCGAGGGCGGACCGCTGGCGCTGCAGGCCACCAAGGAGGCGGTGCGCCATACCATGCACATGTCGATCCCCGACTGCTTCCACACGCTGCGGGGCGGCGGCCTGCCGATCTACGCGCGCATGCTCGCCAGCGACGACGCAAGGGAGGGTCCGCGCGCCTTTGCAGAGAAGCGCAAGCCCCGGTTCACCGGGAGATAGACCGGAAACTTCGATCAGCCGCCACGCACGAACGTCTCGCGACCGCCGCTGACATTGAGAAGGGCGCCCGTGATGTAGGCCGCCTCGTCGGAACACATCCACAGGACCGCCGCAGCGATATCACCGACCTCGCCGATGCGGCCGATCGGAACGGCACGCCTGCCGAGTTCGCTCACCTCGTCCTGCCCCATGCCGTCATCCCAGATTTCGGTCCTGATGAGGCCGGGACGCACGCAGCATACGCGGATGCCCTCTCCCGCCACCTCCTTGGCGAGGCCCAGGGTGAGGGAATCGAGTCCGCCCTTGGTCGCCGCGTAGACGACGTCACCGGGCAGCCCACCGTAGAGACCGGAAATCGATGACACGTTGACGATGACGCCACCTCTGCCACCCCTCTTCGTCGACATGCGGCGGATCGCCTGACGACTGGCGAGCACCGGCCCCAGAAGGTTGGTGTCGATGATCCGCCGGACCGTGCCGATCTCGTGATCGGCCACCGGCGTCTCGACGGAGATTCCGGCGTTGTTGACCAGGACTGCCGGAACACCGAGCAGGCGGTCGGTCTCCTCGAAGAGTGAATCGATGTCATCGGGCCGGGACACATCGGCGCGGATGGCCACGGCCCGTCCGCCTGCGGCCCGAACCGCATCCGTCACCTCTTCGGCGCGGGCCCGGGAGGCGGCGTAGTTGACCGCGACATCATGGCCCCGCCTTCCGGCCAGACAGGCGATCTCCGCCCCGATGCCGCGGCTGCCGCCGGTGACGATCATGACCGGTCGTGACATCAACTGTCTCCGCTCAGACCGGCTCGCGGCGCAGCGATTGCGCCATGCAGTGAACACCGCCGCCGCCGCGGGTAAAGCAGTCCACGTCGGGGTCATAGACAGCAAGGCCGAGGGCCTTCAGGCGAGCCACCAGGTCCTTGGCATGGGCTGGCGCAATGACCCGGTCATTGCCCAGGGAGACCACGTTGCAGGCCAGCGCCATGGTATCGGGGTAGTTCACCGGCACGATCTCGATCCCCCTGGCCTTCAGCCAGTCGACGGTAGCCGGTTCGGTGGTGTCGAGACAGACCGCGCAGAGTTTCTCGGCCAGCATGCAGACCATGAGGTCGATGTGGACGTAGTGTTCGGCGATCGGCGTCACGCGGACTTCCCAGCCCTCCTTCTCGAACCACTGCCTTACCTGCTGTGCCGACTGTTCCTGGGTGCGTTCGCCGCACCAGCCGATGAGGACGCAACCCGGCTCGATGATGTCGAAGTCACCGCCCTCGAAGGATCCCGCCGTGACCATGTCGAAGATCGGAATGCCGTTGTCGACGTAGAAGCGGATGACCGGTCCGTATTCGCCACGCCGCCACCACTGGGCCATCTGGGTGACCACGGCGCCGTAGGGCGTCATGAAGGAGGAATCCCTGGCGAAGACCTGGTAGGGAAGGTCGCCGTCGGCTTCCAGCCAGTGCACCTTCACACCTGCCTCCTCATAGGCATCGACCATCTCGCGGTGCTGTCTCATGGCCAATTGCGCATCGAACCGGTCGCCGCGCTTGAGCGTAGCCTGCCCATTAGTCACAAACCCTGTCATTACAAGTGCACTTTTGCCACACATTGAGGGTGCCGTGAGGTAAGCGAAAGGTGTGGGTCGAGGCGCCCTTGCCTCAGCCCTCAGCCCGAGATCCAGCGCTTCACCTCGCTCTGGTGGCCGACCTGCCGGGCCCGCTCGACGATGTCGGCGCCGAGCGCGAGGTGGCTGTATCCTTCCCAGACCACGTGGGCGCCGGGCGGTGCGTCGTGCCGGCGCTGGAGGTACCCGCCCATGCGGGCCAGGAGGGTGATGGCGGCGCCGAGGTTGTCGGGCGCCTCCAGGCGGCGCTGCCGGGCAAAGTCCGCGATCACCGCCAGCTCGGCTTCGGAGAACAGCACCCCGGGCTCGAGCCCCGGCGTCTCGCGCCCGAGCAGGGCCAGGACCGACAGTCTCCAGGCGATGACGGCGCGCAGGGCGACGGCCCGTTCGACGCGTTCCCGCGTGCGATGGGCTCCCGTCTCCACGTCGCAGCCGGACTTGAGGATGCGGAAGAACTCCTCGATGCGCCAGCGCCGCTCGTAGAAGCCGACCACTTCCCGGGCCTGGCAGGCATCGCTCACCGGCAGCGAGGTCAGGAGCAGCCATTCCAGCGGCTTCGCTCCGTCCTCGGGATCGGCGGTTTCCTGGACATGGACCAGTGACAGGCGGATCGCCCGCGCGCCCGGTTCGGCGCGTCCTTCGGGAACCGGTATCTCGAGGCTCTTCCAGCGCAGGGCGCAGGGAGCGGTGCGCGCGGCCCGTCCGATGAAGGCCGACTGCGACCCCGTCGCCCGCCGTACCGACAACCGCGGCACCGATACCGTCCAGGCCTCCCGGACCGGCTGTCGGCGCATGCGTTCGAACAGCTTCAATCGTCCCTTGCCGAGACTGCGGTCATGACGGGCCCGCACGAGGATGTGGATCCGCCCTTCCAGGCGCCGCCAGGCCTCCAGGACCTCGAAGGCATCGCCTTCGCGATCCATGACGGCCACGGCCCGAACCTCGTGCAATCCGTCGATCAGGGCCCCGCTGTCTTCCAGTCCCCGGACCCAGCGCTGGGTCTTGGTGTCACGGTCGTCGTCGGCGGCGCCCTCGAGCGGCGGCGCATCGAACTCGATCCGTGGCACGCCCAACGGGATGCCGTCCGCCGCCACGGCGAGGGTCGTGTGCAGATGCAGACCGAGAGTGCCCTTGGATCCCCGGTTGCGGGAGATCACGCCGAGACCCTCGCAGGCCTGGTGCGTCGCCAGGTTGATGTCGGAGCCGTCCTGGATCAGCAGCACCGTGTCCTGTCCCTGGATCCGCTGACGGGTCCGCTTGCGATGCGGAGCGAGGATCGCCTGTGCCGAGACGGCGGCGCTATCGGGGTGCTCAATCAGACGATAATAGCCGGTCACCATCGCTGCATCTCCCCGGGCTGCGGTCACGAAGGTCTTCGAAGGCGTCTGCGCCAGCAGAGCAGCCGATTGTACAAGACGCCGGCTCAGCCGGACATCGCCGAAGTCCGCTCCGGCCAGTTCCTGCTCCGCCCACCGGGTGCTGTCCAGACCCGCCCACGGCGTCAACGGCTCCACCCGGACCCCCAGCTGCCAACGCCAGTCGGTGCTGAGCGGGCGTAGCCAGACCTGCTTGACCGCCACCGGCCGGCGATGACGGTCGCGACCGGCCGTCTGCCCGACCCGGATCCATCCACTCGCCCGGCAGCTGGTGCCGTCGTGCTCGGGACCGACATACGTTTCGATGAGTACCGGACGCAGACCGTAGAGGGCCTCGTAGTCCCCAACCACCCGGCGCAGGCACAGGCCGAGCGCCCGCGACGCGAGGTTGCGGCAGCGCCCAAGAGCCGGCCGGATCAGGAAGCGCGCCAGGCCGACGATGCGGTGCCGCCCCGCCGCACACTGCGCCGGGGTCCAGCCGATCCAGCGATCCCGCGCCGCCTGCACACGGGTCGGCGCCGCACACAGGAAGCCGCCGAGAACCCCCTCGCCCGAGGTCAGGACGTAGCGGATCTGCGATCCCGCCGCCCGCACCGGACCGAGAGGATGCTCCCGGGCCATCATCGCCGCCCACGTGTGCTTGCCGGCGCGGTCGGTCACCGGCGACACCGCAAGGTCGGGGATCTGCCCCGCCTGGTCCGGGACCTCCGGCAACGGCGGCGCCGGCCGCGTCCGGGGATCCGTGCGCGGCGCCCGGTGCGCCGGCCCCGGACGCGCCGGCGGCAGCCGGATGCGCCCGGCCCGGTCCAGGGCTTCAAGCGCCGACAGGCAGCTCTGCAGGCGCAGATGTCCGCGCCCGTCGCGCAGCGCAAAGGCGGCACAGGTGGCGCGGGTTGCGGCCCAGCGGCTCGACGAGCCATCCAGGATCGGCTGCAGCCGGGCCAGGGCCTCGGGTTGGTCCAATGTTGACCGGATCGGCAGGGGAGTGTAGTCCATGACGTTGGGCAGCCTGACAGGGTGCGCTGGTCTTGTCAAGCATTCGGTCCGCACGATCGCCGGGCGTGCTTCTGGCAGGCGGCGGCAGTGGCGAAGACCCCCTCTCAGTTCACTTGTAATGACACCTTTTGTGACTAATGGGCAGAGCGTAGCCCTGGAGATGGAGCTCGTGGGGAGCCAGTGAAAGTTGTCGGCCGGTCCGAGCAGGACATCGGTGAGGACACCGTATTCCGAATTGCATCCCCAATCGGTGAGTTGGGGGGTGTTGCCTTCCGGCCGGCGGCAGCGAAGAGGATTGGATTCCATGGCGGTTTTCCGTTCCCGTGAGGTATGCGGGAAGCTATCATCACCGTTTCGTGCCCTTCAAGGAGATCGGCCATGGAAGGGAGCAACCTGTCCCGGGGCCAGGCGCTGATGCAGCTGGTTCGGGCCTACGGGATCGAGACGGTGTTCGGCATGCCGGGGGTCCATACCCTGGAGTACTATCGCGGCATCGTCGATGCCGGCATGAATCACGTGCTGTTCCGTCACGAACAGAGCGGCGGTTTCATGGCCGACGGCCATGCGAGGATTTCCGGGAAGCCGGCGCTTTGCTGCGTCATCACGGGCCCCGGAGTGACCAACATCGCGACCGCCGTGGGCAACGCCTATGCAGACAGCCAGCCGATGCTCGTGATTGCCAGCACCAACGGATCGAGCGACCTCGGCGCCGGCCGCGGCCGCCTCCACGAGATATCCGATCAGTTGGCGACAATCCGGCCGCTGACCGCCCATGCACAGACCATTCTCGACGGCCGACGGATCCCGGGCGCCGTGCATCGCGCCTTCTCCACCTTCGCTTGTGCCCGTCCCCGGCCCTGCTATATCGAGCTTCCCATCGACAAGATTGCCGAAGCGGCGGAGTTCGCCGTCAGGGCCTCACCCATCACCGGTCCCCTGGCCCCGGATCCGGCAGCGGTCGAAAAGGCCGCCGCCATGGCCGCCGGCGCCCGGCAACCGGTCATCATCGCCGGCGGCGGGACGATCGACCACGGCGAAGCCCTGCGGGTTCTCGCCGAACGGCTTGGCGCCGCCGTGTTCCTCACCATCGCCGGCAAGGGCGCCCTGCCCGAGTCCCATCCCCTCAACTGTGGCGCCTGCCTCGCGTTTCCGCCGGCCCATGCGTTCATCGAAGACGCCGATATGGTCATTGCCGTCGGCACCGAACTCGCCGAGACCGATATCTGGAAGGAACCCGACTTCCTCGAGTTCACCGGGCGGTTCATCCGCATCGATGTCGATGCCGGCAGTCTCGCTAGGGACTACGCGCCCGACGCCGCACTGCTGGGAGACGCCGGGCTGACGATGACCATGCTCGCCGAAGCCCTGCCCGCGGCCGGAGAAAAGCCGGGCCTCACCGGTTCCAGAGCCATCCCGGACCTCCGACGGAAGTTCATGGAGCACCTGCTCGCACGCCCGGGCGCGGCGCGGTTCACGGCCGTGCTCGACGCCATGCGCGCCGCCATTCCCGATGACGGCTGGCTGATCACCGATGCCACACAGATCGCCTACTTCGCCAACGAGTACTGGCCCACCTCCACACCGCGCAGCTACACGCATCCCAACGGCTACTGCACCCTCGGATCGGCCATGCCCTCGGCCATCGGGGCCAGGCTCGGTTCACCCGAGCGCCACGGTGCGGCCCTGACCGGCGATGCCGGGTTCCTCTTCACGGCAAGCGAACTCGCCACCGCCGTCGACGAGAAGGTCAGCCTGCCGATCGTGCTGTGGAACAACCACGGCCTCGGTCAGATTCGCGATGACATGATCGCGCGCCGTATCGGACCTCTCGGTGTGACACCGGGGCGCAACCCCGACTTTGCCGCCCTGGCAGAAGCCTTCGGGGCACGGTCTGCCCGACCCGGGTCCCTGGCGGCGCTCACCGGGATCATCAGGGAGTCCTTCGACGCCGACGGTCCCACGCTCATCGAAGTGCGCGAGGACGCCGGTTTCCTCGACTGACCGCGTGAATCAGGTGGCGTAGTCGCCCTGGGTGTTGTCGAGGCAGCGGCGAACGGCCTGCCAGGCGCGATCATCGGCCACGAACGCGGGGTCGGCGCCGGCAGCGGCGGTGCGTTCCACCACTTCGGCATCGGGAATGATGAACTCCTGGCCCGATGACAGGACATCGACCTGGACCTTGCACGCCATCTCCAGGTTGTAGAGATGGCCGAAGGCAAAGCCCGGTGTCGGCCCGCACGCGAGCAACCCGTGGTTTTCCAGGATCATGGCATGGTGATGACCGAGATCGGCAACCAGACGATCGCATTCCTCCTGCCCTGCCGTCTGCAGGTCCCACGGGTGGGATGCCAGACGGCCATGGAAGAACATGGCCTGCTGGGTCAGCGGCAGGAGGCCGCACTTCATGCACGCCACCGCCATGCCGGCGCGGGAATGCGTATGCAGGACCCAGCCGACATCCTCGCGCGCCTTGAGGACCGCATGGTGAATGGCGTGCCCGGCCTCGTTCACCGGCCAGTCGCCACGCACCAGTCGGCCGTCGAAGTCGACGACGATCAGGTTGGACGCCGTGATCTCCTCGAAGAGAAGTCCATAGGGGTTGATGAGATAGTGACCGGGCTCCTCCGGCAGGCGCGCCGAGATGTGGGTGTAGATGAGATCGGTCCAGCCGTAGCGGACGAACGCCCGGTAGAGGGCGGCGAGATCGCAGCGAATCTCCCACTCCCCGGTCCCGGTTCTCTCCGGATGAATCCTGGACACGACAGCCATGACAGGTGCTCCCTGAAGTCGACGGCATGCAGCCACCCGGCACAGCGACCGGCGGGCAACGCTCACTTTCCACCAAGTCGCCCCCGTCTGCAAGGTGCTCCGTCAGCCCGTGACGCAGGGTTTCATGTGTTTCGTGCAGGCCGACAATCGTAAGCGTTCGGTCACGCAGTGACCGAGGCATCATGGAACTGAGCGAATGCCGGCGAGACCCGGGATATGTGCGTCATGGTCCCCCCTTGATCGTACACCTGCGGTAACTACTCACCCCCTACTGATGACGGATCGTTTTTCCTGACGGGTTCGAATCCGGCATTGTCTCTTGCCGCCTTCACTTGCTCGCTTCCGATGATCGGATGTGCGTGTTCCGACTGACAAGAAGCGGATCGATCTTCGTCTTCAGCTCCACGTTCCGGCCTTATATGGCCAGGTTTTGTCCCCGTGATGATGCAATCATCCACAGCGGTTGGCTGCCTTTCCAATCCTCTGGAGATATGCGCTTGACATTGTAGGAGGGGCACTCTACATGCTGGCCATCGGGGCGGTTTGCGTCGGAGATATTGATGGCGGCATGGTATGGATCGAAGGCGACGACGGGTCTGAGCCAGGCGATCGTCGCGGCCATGCCGCCGCATGACGTGTACATCGAGGCGTTCCTTGGGGGCGGCGCGATCATGAAGCGCAAGCCACCGGCGCTGCGCAGCATCGGCATTGACCTCAACCGCCGGGCGATCGACACCTTCCGCTGTGACTATCCGGTGGAGCTTCACCAAGGCTGCGCCCTGCGTTTTCTCGAGACCTTCGCCTTCCAGGGCCGCGAGCTGGTCTACTGCGACCCGCCTTACGTGCAGTCGACGCGCCGGTCGCAGCGCCGCTACCGCTTCGACTGCACGGACGATGACCATGTTGCGCTCCTCGACATCCTGACGTCGCTGCCCTGCCAGGTGATGATCTCCGGCTATCCCTCGCGGCTCTACGACACGCACCTCGCCGGCTGGCGCTCGGCCGAGGTCCAGGTCAACAACCAGGCCTGCGTTGTCACCGAGAAGCTGTGGTTCAACTTCGCACCGGGCCGACCGCACTGGCATACGTGTGCGGGCAGGAACTCGATCGACCGCCAGCGCATCAAGCGCCTCGCAGAGAGCTGGGCGCGGCGCTACCGGACGATGCCCGAAGGCGAGCGGCTCGCCGTGCTGGCGGCAGTCATGGCGGTGGAGGCGTCGTCATGGCGAGCGTGAACGGCACGTCTGTGCGCCAGGAGGCCGACATCTTCCAGAAGCAGTTCCAGGATCTCCGCAAGCAGGGCAAGGTCAGCCAGGAGTGCGAGGAGCTCTTCCGCGGCATGCTGATGCTGATAAAGCTGTTGCTGACCGTGCTCATGGAGAAGATCACACGTAAGACAAGCCGGAACTCCGGTCTGCCGCCATCGCAGACTGACAAGGACGAGAGCGCGAGGCGCACCGGGAGCAACGGCAAGGGCCCGAAACCGAACCAGCAGACGGGCGACAACCTGCGCACGACCACCATCGAGGAGACGATCGTCGTCGATGCCTGCGACGCCTGCGGCGCCGACCTCCACGATGTCGACCCCGTCGACCGGGAGTGCCGCGTCCTCTACGACATCGTGTTCGAAGTCGTCGAGCGCCGCGTCGAAGCCGAGATCAAGGAATGCCCGAAGTGCCGGGCCCGGACCAAGGGCCGGTTCCCAGACAACATGCCGGGCCCCCTGCAGTACGGCGTCAGCATCCAGGCCCTCGTCATCAACCTGCTGATCGCCCAGATGCTGTCCCTGCGTCGTGCCGTCTCGCTCGTGCACGCGATCTCCGGCATCAAGCTCTCCGAGGCGACCTGCCTCGGCTATGTCCGGCGCTTTCACGATGCCCTCGCATCATGGGAGGAGGCCGCCGTGGCCCATCTCCTGCAACAACCGGCCCTGCATGTCGACGAGACCGGCTTCCGGGTCGCCGGCAAGACCCAATGGCTCCATGTCGTCACCGACGGCACCCTGACGTGCAAGTTCCCGCACCCCAAGCGCGGCCGGGAGGCGATCGAAGAGATCGGCATCATCCCGCGCTACAAGGGCGTCCTGATCCACGACTGCTGGGCTGCCTACATGGGCTACGATCAATGCCGCCACCAACTGTGCGGCAGCCATCTCCTGCGCGAACTGACCTTCGTCGTCGAGTCCAACGGCTACCGCTGGGCGCGACTGATGAAAAGCCTGCTGCGCGAGGTCTCCCGCAGGGTCAACAAGAGCGCATCCAAGACCTTGAACGAGGCCGACCGCCGGGCCGTGCGCAAGCGCTACCGCACCATCCTCACCCAGGGCGCCAAGGAACTGCCCGACATCCCGCCACGGACGAAAGGAAAACGTGGACGCATCGCAAAGTCCGACGCGCACAACCTGCATGAACGTCTCGTGAAACACGAGAAGTCCGTCCTGCGCTTCATGAAGGACCCCAACGTCAGTTTCACCAACAATACCGGAGAGCAGAAGATCAGGATGACAAAGGTCAAGATCAAGGTGTCCGGATGTTTCCGCACCATGCCCCACGCCAAAGCATGGTGCCGCGGCTCAAGCTACCTCACCACCATGGACGCACTCGGCTACAACCCTCACGTCGCCATCCACATCGCCCTCGACGGAAAGGCCGTAGACATCCTCAACCAACACTACGGACAACCAGACCCTAACAAGGGGTGAGTAGTTACCACCTGCGATTGAAAAGTCCTTCAGACCCAGAAGGCCGGGACCCTCAAGTGGTGCAGTCCGAACGCTTACCCGTGCAGATTTCCTTCATGTCCGCCCAAGTCCCCCATAACCCGGATGCCGTGACAATGGCTGCTGCACACGCCGCTCCGCTTATGCACCGCCTCATTCAGCCTCCCTCACCCGGTGCCGATGCTGAACTCCGGCCCGCGCGAACGCTATGAGGTATGCAGCACGGGGACACATGCCGGCCAGTCCCCTTTCCCTACGATCTAGGCCATGCCATAGTGCGCACATGGACAAGAGACCCCGCGACACCAGCCAGCTCGCCAAGCATATCGTTGATGTGGCGACGGGCAGGCGCCGCGAAACGCTGGCCACGACGCCGGTGAACGAATTCGCACGCGCAGATGGTCTGAAGGACGGGCAGGCACGCGCCAAGAAGCTCAGCCCAGAACGGCGTTCCGAGATGACCAAGGAAGCGGCTCGCGCTCGTTGGCGGACCGATGCAACCTCCTGAAGAGGTGGTCGAAGCCGCGAACGCTGTCTCTGCGTCTCTCGACGCGGCGGTATTCGTTTACAGCGGCTCTATAGACGGCGAGGGGTTCGGGCGACTGCTCGGCGCCATGCCGCCATCGGAAGAGCAGCCGATGCTTCGGAATACGGTTCTGATCTTGATGACGCACGGTGGCGATGCTCAGACGTCCTGACTTCGGGAGTGTTGGCGATCAAGAAGTGTGAACCCTTGGTGGCCGTTCAGGTGGGCTTCTCGGGCAGTTCGTAGACCATGCGGAGTTCGGTTCCTGGAAAGCGTGTGCGGGTATCGTTGAGTTCCTGCAGCAGCCCTGCGATGGCGTCATCGCTGGCGTTGCATGCGGTTCCGAGGATGCGCACCCGGAGGATGCCCCGTTCGGGGTCGGGGAGGATGTCGGCGTCGGCCTGCAGGAGTGCGCGGAGGTGTCTTCGCGGTCGCTGTTTCTTGCCCTGCTCCCTGGCCACGGCCGCCATCATCCGGGTTTCGGCGCGGTAGGCGATCATGCGCAGGATGTCGAGCCAGTGCCTCTCCCGGGACGCCAGGGCATCGAGGGCTTGATCGTCTCTGAGATCCTTGACCCGGACATACTTCGGGGTTTCCTTGCGTTCTTGTTGCAGGGTCTTGATCCTGGCTTCGAGTGTCTCCTTCTCGGCCTGCAGTTGTCCGACTTTCCGGAGGATTGCGTTGGAGGGTTCGGGCTTGCGTTCCAGTTCGGCGATCCGGTTGCGGAGCGTGCCGAGTGCCTGCCGGCGGCGGCGCAGCTCGCGGTCCCTGTTGCGCCAGTCCGGGTTGATGACCTGTGCGTCCGGATCCTGGGGGACCAGACTGTGCACCGGCAGGGAGTCGAGGTGGAATTCTTCCCGAGCGTACTTGAAGAAGTTCTCCTGGGACCATCGCGAGAACAGGGCACTCGCGACCCGGGCCCGCGACAGGTGGAAGTCCGTGGTGATCAGGGCGATCTGGCGGCCGTCGTTCAGCCGACGGCGGATCTGCCGGACCTCGGGACCGTCGTGCAGGCGGATGCGCTTCTCGGCCAGCCAGATGTTGCTCGTGCGATCGCCTCCGGGGCCGTGAATCGGCACCGTCTCGAGGGAGAACTCCTCTTCCGGCCAGTCCTTGCCCTTGAAATTCTTGTGCCAGGTGATCACCGCGATCCCGCGCCGGGCGAGACGACGGAACAGGGCCGGACTCCAGCCCTCCCGGTCGAAGACCAGCGTCAGGGCCGGCACGGCCATGTCGGCAGTGGTGAGATCCGGTGCATCCGGCCCCGCCACGCCCAACTCCTCCAGCGCCGGCAGAACATCCCGTTCCAGGGCGCGGGTCAGGGTGGGATCGAGGTTCTTGTGCAGGCACAGCAGCGGCCGACCGCCAAGCGCATGGACCCAGGAGCTGACCGAAGCCGGCAGGCAGAGCTTCTGACGAGACACGAAGTGCTTCGGCTTAACCCCCTTGCGGCCGGTATACACTTTCACGTGACCGTCGACCGACAGCGTCGCGGTCGCCTCCGGGTCCTCCGCGCACCAGTCCCTCGCCAGTGCGCCCTGCCACGCCGTGAGCCGTTCCGCATCCGCCGCCAGCGCGCGAACCTTGCTCCGCAGCGTCTTGACCTCCGGACAGCGGTCCAGACCCAGGATGGCGCCCCATTCCCCCGGGGACTGGTAGCGTAGCGCCTCCGCGTTCCGCACCCGGGCCAGCAGGAGAAAGGCCTGCAGCAACAGGATGCTCGTCACCCCGTAGTACCCCTTCGGCAATGACAGGAACGCGGGCGCGTGCTTCAGCAGCCCCTCCCGGAGAAGCGCCGGCAGCGCCGCGAGCACGCCGCCGTGCGCCACCGCCGACAGGGCCTCGGCAAACCGGGGCTGCGCCTCGGGCAACTTTCCGACTGCGGCCGCGACCCGCCCCATGCCGTCCCGCGCACCGCGACCCATCGGCGCCGAACGGTCCCGATCGTCGCGGGCGGCGCGGTCGAGCGGACGCGGCGCCGGGGATCCGCAGACCTCGGTGTCGCAGGCCGGCATGGACACTTCTTGCGGCCCATCGGGCTTCTCCGATGCATCCGGGCCGGACCCGGCAGTCGCGGCCTCCGGCCGCGCCGCGCCGATCGAACCCTTCCGGCGATGGTAGTTCAGGGTCGCGGCGTTCACGCCGAGTTCGCGGGCCGCCGCCGACACGCTCTTGCCCTCGGCCAGCAGACGGTCCGCTTCCTCGCGGATCTCCTGCGTGATCACCACGCGGCCACTCCCACCCGGACGGACACCGGACACGCCGGAGCCTCCAACCGGTCCCGCGGAAGGCAGATGCCCCTTCCGGCGGTGGGCCTGCAACATCTCCTTCGACAGCCCCAGAGCACGGGCCACCGCCGCATCGCTCCTCCCCTCGGCCAGGAGACCGAGAGCCTGCTCCTTCGTCGCGGCCGAGAGCGCCGGGACCTCGCGGCACGGACGAAGTCCGCGAGCGGCAGCACCGTCCCCCGAACCCGCGGGCGCAAGATGGCCGCGCCGGCGGTTGTAGTTCAGCGTCTCCTTCGACAGCCCCAGTTCCCGCGCCACCGCCGCACCGCTCATCCCCTCGGCCAGCAGACGCGTCGCACGCTCCTTCATCTCCCCCGTGATCGCGCTCACCCCGCGTACCGGACAGAACTGCAGGAAGCCGGCCTCGCCCTCATCGCGCAATCGGTTCACCGACCGCTGCAGGGTCGTGCGAGAGAGACCGAAGGCCATCCGGATGTCCGCTCGGCGCACCCCGCTCTCGGCCAGGCGGGCCGCCCGCAGGAGCCAGGCGCCGCGATCGTCCACATCGTGAAAGTCGTAAGGTTCGAGGTTCGAAAAATAGACCACCTGACCGCGTTCGTTCTCGGCGAACGAGAAGCAGGAATGTCCGATCGGAACCGCCTCGGGAGGGGACAGGGGAAGCGTGTCCATGGGCCACCTGGAGAAAGAAAGTGGGGTTGCGTACCTTGCTCGACAGCAGATTCACTTGTCAAGCCCACCAAACCCTGAAAACCCTTGGTTTCCCTGTGGAAAAGGGCTCCGTCAGACCCAAGACAGCTTTCCGAAGTCAGGACGTCTGATGCTGGTCCGTAAGCGTTCGGCCGTGCGGTGATGGCTGATTTTGGTTGGTTTGGGTCTTGCTGACTATCGTCTGAGAAAGTGCTGGTAAACTCGTTTGGTCTCGATTATGGTCGAGGCCATGAAGACTTTTGCCGAGACGCGCGGAGCGACACAGCAGCTGACGGGAGGTGGTGACGGCCTATGTCGGGCGTCAGCGGCCTTGTCATGCGAGGCGCCTGACTGGCAGGCGCTCTATGAGGCGGAGCGGGTTCGTGCGGATGCGGCGGAAGCGAGCATGCGTGACCTGCGCCGTGCGAAGAATTCTGCCCGTGCCCGTGCGGGCACATTCAAGTTTCATCTCGACCGCACTCGTCATCAGCTCGAGGAGGCTCGCCGGGAGGTGAAGCGTGGACAGGACCTGGCGGAGGCGCTGGAGCAGGAAAGGGACGCTCTGAAGCTCAAGAACGCTGAACAGGCGAGCGAGCTGAGGAATCTCCGCGGGACGCGTGCCAAGCACGCGACGGCGCGCTTCGGGTCGAAGAGCGAGAAGCGGAAGAAGAAGGAAGGCACCGGGAACAAGCGGGGTCAGCAACCCGGCAAGAGCGGCCACGGGCGCACCCCGCGTCCGAAGCTCGAGGAGAAGCACGAGCGCCATGATCCACCGGCATCGCAGCGCACGTGCCCGTGTTGCGGCGAGCCCTACGTGGCCAACGGCAGCCACGAGACCTCGATCATGGAGGTCCATGTCAAGGCTCATACCCGGCGGATTGAGCGTGGGCGT
Organism: Alphaproteobacteria bacterium; assembly: GCA_964291265.2. Classification (GTDB taxonomy): domain Bacteria; phylum Pseudomonadota; class Alphaproteobacteria; order SP197; family SP197; genus SP197. The sequence continues at coordinate 2,598,821 of OZ219747.1, read as the reverse complement.
TGGCGCCGTGGTTGTCAGTGTTCGTCGGCGCCTGCGGAGATCATCGCGCCGCCACCTTTGCGCTTGCTTGCGAATACCCCCTTCGGCATCAGTGTCTGGGAATGCGTGCTCTATGAGCGCTTCGCCTGCTTGCGTCCCCTGCGCCGGGTCTCGCGATGGCTGGAAGACCAGGGACTGCCGATGGCGCCGGGAACGATCGCTGGCGGCATGAAGAAGATGACGCCGATGTTCGCGCCTCTCGCTCAGGCCATCCTCGATCATCAGAACCGGCTGACGGTGCGCCACGGCGACGAGACCAGCTGGGTCGCGGTAGGGATGCGCATTGCTGCGCACCCCCCGCACAGATCCGGACATGGACGTTAATCCATCCGGCTCCTACCTCGGGTGCTTGACGGTAAACCGCTGGTCCGGCCATGGGTGGCGGATGGAGACGCGCGGCCAAAGAAGCTCGGTCATGCGCTCCAATCGCTTCCAGTCAAAGCAGTGGCGCTGGGAGCGGCGGCGGATCGCTCGCAGCCATAGGCGTTGCAGCCTTTGGCGGAACGTGCGCAGCCATCGGGTCGACCCCGGAACGGCGAAGTAGTTGGACCAGCCATTGACAACTCGCCCAAGCCACATGCCGACCTCCCATATGTCGTGATGCCGTCGATTGCGAAGCACCTCCTCGATGCGCGCCAGGGTCCTTGCGACCCGTTTTGCGACCGGCTTGCGACCAAGCCTGAAGCGTCCTCTCCGGGTCTCCGTGCAGAAGTGCGTGAAGCCCAGGAAGTCGAACGTCTCCGGCCTGCCCGCCCCGCGAGATCGCCGGTTCGCCTTGGCAAACCGTCCAAACTCAACGAGACGGGTCTTGTCCGGGTGAAGGGTGAGACCAAAGCGGTCCAGCCTCTCCCGAACGTCGCGAAGGTATGTCTCCGCATCCCGCTTATGCTGGAACCCGACCACAATATCGTCCGCGTAGCGGACAATGATCGCTTTACCGTTCGGAACCTTCGGACGCCATGCCTTGTGAAACCACAGATCGAGCACGTAGTGCAGAAACACGTTCGCCAGGCAGGGGCTGACAATGGCGCCCTGAGGCGTGCCCGCACCGGTGTCGCTCCATGATCCGTCGGTCATGACGCCAGCGTTCAGCCACTTGCGGATCAGACGGATCACCCGCCTGTCGCCAATGCGATGCTCCAGGAACTTGATCAACCAATCCCTCGGGATTGTGTCGAAGTACCCCTGAATGTCCGCGTCGACTATCCAGTTGACCTTGCGCCGCTCGATCCCGAACGCCAGGGCGTCGAGAGCGTCATGCGCCCCTCGGCCCGGTCGGAACCCGTAGCTGAAGCCAAGGAACTCCACCTCATAAATCGGTGTCAGGATCACATCCACAACCGCCTTCTGGACGATCTTGTCCTCCAGTGCGGCAATCCCGAGCGGTCGTGTCCCGCCGTCCGGCTTGGGTATCTCAACCCGCCGAACCGGCGGCGCCCGGTACGCTCCCCCACGATGCAGGCGCGAGTGCAGATCAAGCAAGCGCTCGTCCAGACCCTCGCCATACGCCGCCCACGTCACGCCGTCGACACCTGCCGAGGCTTCCTTCTTCAAACCGAAGTAGGCCGCCCGGAGCGCGTCCGGCGTAATGTGATGGAAGAGTGCAGTGAGACGCTCCTTCGGGTTCCTCTCTGCAGCTTCCCGTATCCGGTCCGCCGCCTGTGGCACACTTGCCCGACACTGCGTTCGGTGCGTGCTTTGGCGTCCCGGATTCCCCTTGGTTGAGGCCCTTTCCTCCAGCGACTCCGCAGAAGCTGACGCTCCCTTGTTCGCCGCCTTCACCGGTCTTACGGCCCCATCCGACTTCTTCAAACCGTTCCTCATAGGCTTCGGCTTTCTCCTTTCCCTACACGGTCCCGCCACGACAGGCGGGATAGTTCGAAGACCTCCCAGGGTCCCAACAGAAGGCGTGCGGACGTGCATGGGTTCTCCGACACCGCGGGGCTCGCCGACATCTCACCAAATCGATGCCTGCGATGTTGCCTTCGACCGATGCGAAAGCCTCGGCACCCCGAACAACGGACTTTTCGGTGCTCATTAGCCCTGCCCATCCGTACCGCTACCGACGCTTCGCCTGCCCCCTCGCGGGAACCGACGCACGGCTCGCGGAGAAACGTGGTTTGGTTACTCCTTCGTTTCAGGGGACTTTCACCCCCTACCTTCCGCCAGTTCGCCTTATATGACCAGGTTTTGTCCCCGTGATGATGCAATCATCCACAGCGGTTGGCGGCGGGAAAATGTGGACAACCCCGACTGTGGGAGAGGGCCCGGTCTATGGTTGCAGAGAGATTCCGCTCCCCTGCGCGATCAAGCACAGGGGAGCGGGGTGCGGGGATCAAACGATCTCCGCGGAGGTTGGTCGGACCGTTTTCGCCTTGGCCTTACGGAGCCGTGTGCCAGCTTGGTCGGCCAACCTCCCTTGGCGTCCCTTGCGTCCTGAATGGATGCCTGGGTTTGAACCGAATCATCATAAGGCGAGGAGCAAGGGACGATGGGCAAGGTAGTAGCAGGGATTGATGTCAGCAAGGCCAGTCTGGACATCTGTGCGGAGGGCCAGACGCATTGTCTTGCGAACGACGCCACGAGCTGGCGGGCGCTGAACACATGGCTTCGCAGCCTCAAGGTGACCCGTGTGGTGATGGAGGCGACAGGTCGCTATCACCGCAAGGTTCACCAGTGTCTTCATGACCGGGGCTTCGAGGTTGTCCTGGTCAACCCGTTGCGGGCCCGGCGCTTCGCCGAGGCGTTGGGCCATCTGGCCAAGACCGACCGCGTCGACGCGTTGATGCTGGCCAAGATCGGCACGATGCTCGGCGATCTTGAGCCTGTAGCTCCTCAGGATGCCTTCCTCAACAACCTGGAGGATCTCCTGGTGGCGCGTACCGCGCTTGTCGACGTGCGGACCATGCTGAGGCAGGTGGCAGATGAGGTGGATGGCGAAGGCGAGAACGTCACAAGGGCCTCGGCAGACGATCTCGATGATCGGATTGAGGGGCTGAATGCGGAGATCAAAGCGGTGATCGCCCGTGATCCCGAGCAGGCCGAGAAGTACGGCATCCTGATCTCGATCCCCGGTATCGGTCCGGTGACCGCCGCGGCCCTTCTTTGCTGGATGCCCGAACTCGGCAGTCTCGACCGCCGTCAGGCGGCAGCCTTGATCGGGGTGGCGCCGATGGCCAACGACAGCGGCCAGCACCACGGTGCTCGGCACATCCGAGGCGGGCGAAGAAGGCCACGCGATCTCCTGTTCATGGCCGCAACCGCGGCGACACGCTTCAACGCGGACCTGGCAAGAGTGTTCGAGCGCCTCAAGACCGCCGGCAAGGCCCACAAGGTCGCGATAGTCGCCGTGATGCGCAAGCTCATCGTGCTGGCGAACACCTTGCTGCGACAGCAGCGCTGCTGGTCGCCCGAAGCACCGGCACGGTCGCCGGCGTGACCTTGCGAGTGAGCGAAGGAGACACCCTCATGGCCCTCACCCCTGCCGAGAAGCAGCGCCGTTATCGGGAACGCCGCAAGGCCGGCATCCCTGCCGTCCACCACCGAAAGCCCTGCGACCGTCGTTCCCGTGCGCAACGCTGGCGCGATGCGGTGGCCGAGCTCGGTGCATTGCAGGAGCATTATCGAGACTGTCTCGACAGTCTTCCCGACTCCCTGCGCGACACGGCTTACGGAGAACGTCTGCAGATCATCGTCGAGGCCGACATCGAGGCTCTCGAGGAGATCGAACCGCCGCGCGGCTACGGACGGGACACATGACACCTGGAACCCCCTTGATCACGGTAACGTTACCATGCCCGGGGACGCTGGGCGGCAAGGTGGCCGCGCTCATCGGTAACGTTACCGTGATCAATGGACGGCAACTCGCTCATGCCGCCGGGACGCATGACACCTGGAACTTCATCAAACACGGTAACGTTACCATGTCCGGGAACGCCGGCGGCAAAGCGACCGCACTCGCCGGTAACGTTACCATGATCAATGGACAACAACCCGCCCATGCCGCCGGGACCACAAGCTGCATGTCGCCTCGCTCGCAGGACAAGAACATCGACAAGGCGGAACCCCAGACCGCTGTGGACAACCACAGAAAACATCACCACGGACACCCGCAAAAAACCTTGCCGGGAAACATGGATGCTGGCACACCGCATCCAGTCCCTCAAGGCCTCGGGGCGCTCGCAGAAGGCCTGGCTGTGGACCGCGGTCAGCGCCGACTCCGTCTTCTTCCTTATCGACCCGTCACGCAGCACCCGGGTGGCCATGGTGCTGTTCGCCTCCACCGAAGGCACCGTCTTCCTTGTCTGCGATCGCTACGCGGTCTACAGGAAACTGGAGCGTGAGCTTGATGGCAAGGTGATCCTCTGCCTTTGCTGGGCGCACTCCAGGCGCGATGTGATCGAGGCTGCGGCAGGCCAAGAGGGGCTGGAAGAGTGGTGCGACAAGTGGCTCGACAGGATCGCGCTGATCTACACACTGAATGGGCAACGGCTGAAGCACTACGATCCCGCACGCAAGCGTCAGTCAGCGAGGTTCAATGCCCTGCAGAAGGACCTTCGTGCGGCTGTCGAGGCGCTGTTCAGGCAGGCTCAGGAGGAACTCGACGCCTTGCCCGAGGGTGCACGCGAAGCGAAGCCCTTGCGTTCCCTGATCCGTCACCGCGAGGGACTGTGCGTCTTTGTCGACCATCCCCAGGTGCCCATGGACAACAACTTTGCCGAGAGAACCCTCCGGGGTGCGGTGACCGCGAGAAAGCTGAGCTTCGGCTCCGACAGCGAGGAAGGCGCCGCCTTCACCGCCATCATGTACTCGGTCATCGGCACCCTTGCCATGAACAACATCAATGTTCGGCGCTGGCTTCATGAGTGGCTTGAGGCCTGCGCGCAGAACGGCGGCAAGCCGCCGGATGACCTCGACCCGTGGCTGCCATGGTCGATGACCCCGGAGCGTCGAAGGGACCTCATGGAACCGGGGTAACTACTCACCCCCTACTGATGACGGATCGTTTTTCCTGACGGGTTCGAATCCGGCATTGTCTCTTGCCGCCTTCACTTGCTCGCTTCCGATGATCGGATGTGCGTGTTCCGACTGACAAGAAGCGGATCGATCTTCGTCTTCAGCTCCACGTTCCGGCCTTATATGGCCAGGTTTTGTCCCCGTGATGATGCAATCATCCACAGCGGTTGGCTGCCTTTCCAATCCTCTGGAGATATGCGCTTGACATTGTAGGAGGGGCACTCTACATGCTGGCCATCGGGGCGGTTTGCGTCGGAGATATTGATGGCGGCATGGTATGGATCGAAGGCGACGACGGGTCTGAGCCAGCATCCATGTTTCCCGGCAAGGTTTTTTGCGGGTGTCCGTGGTGATGTTTTCTGTGGTTGTCCACAGCGGTCTGGGGTTCCGCCTTGTCGATGTTCTTGTCCTGCGAGCGAGGCGACATGCAGCTTGTGGTCCCGGCGGCATGGGCGGGTTGTTGTCCATTGATCATGGTAACGTTACCGGCGAGTGCGGTCGCTTTGCCGCCGGCGTTCCCGGACATGGTAACGTTACCGTGTTTGATGAAGTTCCAGGTGTCATGCGTCCCGGCGGCATGAGCGAGTTGCCGTCCATTGATCACGGTAACGTTACCGATGAGCGCGGCCACCTTGCCGCCCAGCGTCCCCGGGCATGGTAACGTTACCGTGATCAAGGGGGTTCCAGGTGTCATGTGTCCCGTCCGTAGCCGCGCGGCGGTTCGATCTCCTCGAGAGCCTCGATGTCGGCCTCGACGATGATCTGCAGACGTTCTCCGTAAGCCGTGTCGCGCAGGGAGTCGGGAAGACTGTCGAGACAGTCTCGATAATGCTCCTGCAATGCACCGAGCTCGGCCACCGCATCGCGCCAGCGTTGCGCACGGGAACGACGGTCGCAGGGCTTTCGGTGGTGGACGGCAGGGATGCCGGCCTTGCGGCGTTCCCGATAACGGCGCTGCTTCTCGGCAGGGGTGAGGGCCATGAGGGTGTCTCCTTCGCTCACTCGCAAGGTCACGCCGGCGACCGTGCCGGTGCTTCGGGCGACCAGCAGCGCTGCTGTCGCAGCAAGGTGTTCGCCAGCACGATGAGCTTGCGCATCACGGCGACTATCGCGACCTTGTGGGCCTTGCCGGCGGTCTTGAGGCGCTCGAACACTCTTGCCAGGTCCGCGTTGAAGCGTGTCGCCGCGGTTGCGGCCATGAACAGGAGATCGCGTGGCCTTCTTCGCCCGCCTCGGATGTGCCGAGCACCGTGGTGCTGGCCGCTGTCGTTGGCCATCGGCGCCACCCCGATCAAGGCTGCCGCCTGACGGCGGTCGAGACTGCCGAGTTCGGGCATCCAGCAAAGAAGGGCCGCGGCGGTCACCGGACCGATACCGGGGATCGAGATCAGGATGCCGTACTTCTCGGCCTGCTCGGGATCACGGGCGATCACCGCTTTGATCTCCGCATTCAGCCCCTCAATCCGATCATCGAGATCGTCTGCCGAGGCCCTTGTGACGTTCTCGCCTTCGCCATCCACCTCATCTGCCACCTGCCTCAGCATGGTCCGCACGTCGACAAGCGCGGTACGCGCCACCAGGAGATCCTCCAGGTTGTTGAGGAAGGCATCCTGAGGAGCTACAGGCTCAAGATCGCCGAGCATCGTGCCGATCTTGGCCAGCATCAACGCGTCGACGCGGTCGGTCTTGGCCAGATGGCCCAACGCCTCGGCGAAGCGCCGGGCCCGCAACGGGTTGACCAGGACAACCTCGAAGCCCCGGTCATGAAGACACTGGTGAACCTTGCGGTGATAGCGACCTGTCGCCTCCATCACCACACGGGTCACCTTGAGGCTGCGAAGCCATGTGTTCAGCGCCCGCCAGCTCGTGGCGTCGTTCGCAAGACAATGCGTCTGGCCCTCCGCACAGATGTCCAGACTGGCCTTGCTGACATCAATCCCTGCTACTACCTTGCCCATCGTCCCTTGCTCCTCGCCTTATGATGATTCGGTTCAAACCCAGGCATCCATTCAGGACGCAAGGGACGCCAAGGGAGGTTGGCCGACCAAGCTGGCACACGGCTCCGTAAGGCCAAGGCGAAAACGGTCCGACCAACCTCCGCGGAGATCGTTTGATCCCCGCACCCCGCTCCCCTGTGCTTGATCGCGCAGGGGAGCGGAATCTCTCTGCAACCATAGACCGGGCCCTCTCCCACAGTCGGGGTTGTCCACATTTTCCCGCCGCCAACCGCTGTGGATGATTGCATCATCACGGGGACAAAACCTGGTCATATAAGGCGATCGTCGCGGCCATGCCGCCGCATGACGTGTACATCGAGGCGTTCCTTGGGGGCGGCGCGATCATGAAGCGCAAGCCACCGGCGCTGCGCAGCATCGGCATTGACCTCAACCGCCGGGCGATCGACACCTTCCGCTGTGACTATCCGGTGGAGCTTCACCAAGGCTGCGCCCTGCGTTTTCTCGAGACCTTCGCCTTCCAGGGCCGCGAGCTGGTCTACTGCGACCCGCCTTACGTGCAGTCGACGCGCCGGTCGCAGCGCCGCTACCGCTTCGACTGCACGGACGATGACCATGTTGCGCTCCTCGACATCCTGACGTCGCTGCCCTGCCAGGTGATGATCTCCGGCTATCCCTCGCGGCTCTACGACACGCACCTCGCCGGCTGGCGCTCGGCCGAGGTCCAGGTCAACAACCAGGCCTGCGTTGTCACCGAGAAGCTGTGGTTCAACTTCGCACCGGGCCGACCGCACTGGCATACGTGTGCGGGCAGGAACTCGATCGACCGCCAGCGCATCAAGCGCCTCGCAGAGAGCTGGGCGCGGCGCTACCGGACGATGCCCGAAGGCGAGCGGCTCGCCGTGCTGGCGGCAGTCATGGCGGTGGAGGCGTCGTCATGGCGAGCGTGAACGGCACGTCTGTGCGCCAGGAGGCCGACATCTTCCAGAAGCAGTTCCAGGATCTCCGCAAGCAGGGCAAGGTCAGCCAGGAGTGCGAGGAGCTCTTCCGCGGCATGCTGATGCTGATAAAGCTGTTGCTGACCGTGCTCATGGAGAAGATCACACGTAAGACAAGCCGGAACTCCGGTCTGCCGCCATCGCAGACTGACAAGGACGAGAGCGCGAGGCGCACCGGGAGCAACGGCAAGGGCCCGAAACCGAACCAGCAGACGGGCGACAACCTGCGCACGACCACCATCGAGGAGACGATCGTCGTCGATGCCTGCGACGCCTGCGGCGCCGACCTCCACGATGTCGACCCCGTCGACCGGGAGTGCCGCGTCCTCTACGACATCGTGTTCGAAGTCGTCGAGCGCCGCGTCGAAGCCGAGATCAAGGAATGCCCGAAGTGCCGGGCCCGGACCAAGGGCCGGTTCCCAGACAACATGCCGGGCCCCCTGCAGTACGGCGTCAGCATCCAGGCCCTCGTCATCAACCTGCTGATCGCCCAGATGCTGTCCCTGCGTCGTGCCGTCTCGCTCGTGCACGCGATCTCCGGCATCAAGCTCTCCGAGGCGACCTGCCTCGGCTATGTCCGGCGCTTTCACGATGCCCTCGCATCATGGGAGGAGGCCGCCGTGGCCCATCTCCTGCAACAACCGGCCCTGCATGTCGACGAGACCGGCTTCCGGGTCGCCGGCAAGACCCAATGGCTCCATGTCGTCACCGACGGCACCCTGACGTGCAAGTTCCCGCACCCCAAGCGCGGCCGGGAGGCGATCGAAGAGATCGGCATCATCCCGCGCTACAAGGGCGTCCTGATCCACGACTGCTGGGCTGCCTACATGGGCTACGATCAATGCCGCCACCAACTGTGCGGCAGCCATCTCCTGCGCGAACTGACCTTCGTCGTCGAGTCCAACGGCTACCGCTGGGCGCGACTGATGAAAAGCCTGCTGCGCGAGGTCTCCCGCAGGGTCAACAAGAGCGCATCCAAGACCTTGAACGAGGCCGACCGCCGGGCCGTGCGCAAGCGCTACCGCACCATCCTCACCCAGGGCGCCAAGGAACTGCCCGACATCCCGCCACGGACGAAAGGAAAACGTGGACGCATCGCAAAGTCCGACGCGCACAACCTGCATGAACGTCTCGTGAAACACGAGAAGTCCGTCCTGCGCTTCATGAAGGACCCCAACGTCAGTTTCACCAACAATACCGGAGAGCAGAAGATCAGGATGACAAAGGTCAAGATCAAGGTGTCCGGATGTTTCCGCACCATGCCCCACGCCAAAGCATGGTGCCGCGGCTCAAGCTACCTCACCACCATGGACGCACTCGGCTACAACCCTCACGTCGCCATCCACATCGCCCTCGACGGAAAGGCCGTAGACATCCTCAACCAACACTACGGACAACCAGACCCTAACAAGGGGTGAGTAGTTACGAACCGGGGTGATCGAGTGCCGTTACGACGGCCGTGACTTCACCGCGCACGAGATAGCGCTGTTGCGCTCCCTGACCACCCAGCACCCCACCCGTGCGGCCATCGCCCGCGCCTTCTGCCGCGAGACCGGCTGATACAAGCCCGACGGCGGCCTCAAGAACATGATGGCGAATGTCGCCTTTCTGGCCATGCACCGCGACGGCCTCATCACCCTGCCGCCACCCCAACGACGAGCAACCCGACCCGGACCCATCGTCTTCGGACCCAACAGCGAACCGCCACGTGGTGCGCCTCCCAAACGCATCCTCAACCGGTGAATATCACCAACAATCACCGCGTGGCCGAACGCTTACGCCTGGGCAGCTCGTGCTATGCTTAAGTCCGCGATCCAGGGGGGCAAGCCGTGAGAGACGACTTCATCCCTTTCGACGACATGCGGAGCCGCGTCAAAAACGCGATCGCAGATTTGGGAGAGGGGGGCGTCCCTGACGGGATCGATCACCTCTATCTGGTGCGTGACTTGCTCGGTAAGGTGCGCATATCGGCATCGGATACACTCGAGGAAAATCTGGTTGTGCGTAACGCGCTGGAGCGGCTTGCCATCTCTCTAAACAAGGCTTTAGGTGTTCGTGGCTACCCTGAGAAAGAGGGCGTACTGTTCATCGGTGATGCGTTGCTGAGGAGTCTAGACGATACGGCTCAGGAGATCAGTTCGGGCGTGTTCCTAGTCGACCGTCTGGTGACGGGGCGTGGCTGGTGGACCGTTGGAGACCCCGCGGAAGACTCCGGGTCCGTACGTGTCACCCTCTATTCCGTCAAGGGTGGTATGGGACGCAGCACGACAGCCGCAGTGCTTGCGTGGCACCTTGCACGCAAGGGGGAACGAGTGCTGGCAGTTGACATGGATCTTGAATCACCCGGTCTTTCCTCAGCGATGCTGGAGAAAGAACGGTGGCCGAAGTTCGGCTTGACCGACTGGTTCGTCGAGGATCTTGTTGGGCAAGGAAATCGGATAATTGAAGATATGCTTGCTACTCCGTCCTGGGCTCAGAACTTCGATGGCGATGTCCGCGTTGTGCCCGCGCACGGCCACGATCCTGGGGAGTATTTGGCTAAGCTAGGGCGTGTGTACATGGACAAGGTGCACGAACCGTGGACGGACCGCCTCGAACGCGTCCTGGTCAATTTGGAAACTGTCTTCAAGCCAACGGTGGTGTTGCTGGAGAGCCGCAATGGCCTGCACGACATCGCGGCGGCATCTGTTACCGACTTGCGAGCGCAAGCGTTGTTATTCGCTACCGATTCGGAAAGCACTTGGACGGACTATGGGATTTTGTTCCGCCACTGGCGCGAGAGAAACCTGGCGGAACGCATCAGGGAGCGAGTGTGGGTCGTATCAGCACTGACACCTGCACCCAATAGGGAAGAGTATGTTGAGGGGTTCCGAACGCGGTCATGGGATCTATTTCGGGACCATCTCTATGACGAAGTGAATCCAACAAACGACTCAATCAGTGAGTTTTCGTTTGATTTGTACGAAGAAAACGCGCCCCACGATCCTTTGGAAATAGCTTGGACTCTTGGCTTCGCAGCGGGCTCATTGCTTCAAGACCTTGACGAGGAAACCGTTAACTCTGCGTATGGAAGATTCCTGAAGTCGTTTGACCAACGTGTTAATGCTGGCGGTGAAGGGAGTCAGGTGTGAGCGGACTGATCAATGTTGAAGGAGCGCGAACTGCGCTAGCCCAGTTGCCGGAAGAGACAAGTCATGCCGAATACCCCGACATCGCCCATGTGTACCTTCCCCCATCTCATGTGAAGGCGATGAACCCGGACAACATGCTTGTCACCGGTATGCGCGGTGCCGGCAAAACATTCTGGTGGACCGCACTTCAGGAACGGAAAATTCGTCATCTTGTCTATCAAACCAGCCGTGGATCAATGCTGAGCGAAGATACCGAGGTGCGGACAGGATTCGGTGTCAGACCAGCACCGGATGGTTATCCGGGCAAGGATGTAATCAGGCGGCTCTTGCATGCTAGGGCGGAGCCAAGGACCATCTGGCGTACGGTACAGGCTTGGCAGCTCGCTAGCACCGACCACCCAATCCGGGACCAGGAGTCCTGGGAAGCACGCCTGAACTATGTCGATCAGGAACCGGAAGAGATTGCAAACCTCTTCCTTGAACGCGATAACGAATTTAACGATAAAAACACCCATTTTTTGTTTCTGTTCGATGCCCTGGACCGCTGCTCGGACGATTGGGAGGATATGTATCGGCTAATTCGTGGTTTGATGCAGACGGCGCTTGATATGCGATTCTACCGTCGGCTCCGTGTCAAGATGTTCTTGCGACCCGATCAGGTCGACGAAACCCAGATCGCCAATTTTCCGGACGCGTCAAAGATCCTTTCCTCCTCTGTTGAATTGAGTTGGCCGACTTCTGAGCTGTATGGTCTTTTCTGGCATAGCCTCGTCAATGGGAACCACGCAGAGGAGTTTCGCAAGTTTGTCGGATGTGGGAACTTGGGCTCCATCGACGTTGGGGATAAAAAACTGTTCCAAGTGTCCCGACGCCTGATTTCGAATGTCGACGTTCAAAGAGAGAAATTCCATGACATATCCGGTCCTTTCATGGGCCGAAATAGGAGAAGAGGTTTTCCCTATACTTGGATTTCTAGCCATCTTGGAGATACTGCAGGAAGGGTAAGTCCGCGTTCATTTCTTCGAGCACTGCGCACAGCTGCGGAGGACACGGCGGAGCGTTATCCGGAGCATAAGTACACTCTCCACTATGAGAGCATTAAGCGCGGGGTGCAGGTGGCATCTGAGATTCAGGTGGCGGAGGTCAAAGAAGATTATCCTTGGGTGGATGAGGTTCTGAAGAGCCTTGTCGGCTTGACAGTGCCTTGCAGATTCGAAGAGATTGAGGCGCGGTGGAGCGACAATCGCGTTCTCGACCACCTTGCCGAAGACGTGGAACAGAATGCGTTGAAACTACCGCCTAAACATATTCGTGAACGGGCCCCGGGTGTTCGTCTGGACCTTGAATCTTTGGGAATTTTCCTTCGCATGCGCGACGGCCGTGTCAACATCCCGGATGTCTTCAGGGTCGGGTACCGCCTTGGTAGGAAAGGCGGATTAAAAGTGGCCAGCTAGTGGGGGGTAAGCGTTCGGTCCAGCGGTGATTGGGGCGATGACAGCGCGGAGCCGAATGCAGGCGAGTCCCGGGGCATACGTAGTTGTCACTGTGATTTTCATCATCATAACCCTTTGAACCAATGCTTGCGGCGGCGGCTCGGGCGCCCTTGGCATGGCGGCCCATGCCGGGATTACCTTCACCGAAAGCGGCTCATCCCTCGGACTGTTCCATCTCGACGCCGACTTCCGTCTCGGGTGTTGGATCAGAAGAAGGACGAAGGCGGACGACAAGGAGGTAAGCGTTCGGTCCAGCGGTGATTGGGTCGATGACAGCACTGAGCGAATTCAGGCGAGTCCCTGAGCCATGCGCAGTTGCCACCGTCACCCTCATTTCGTCACCCCTTGGCCGAACGCTTACACAAGGAGAGCTGACGCTGGCTCGACGGGTACGACAAGGCCGTGAAACTGGCCGCTGCCTGTCCCTCGACAAGGGTGCTGGTGATCTGTGACCGTGAAGGCGACATCCGGGACCTGCTGGCCCGGAGCACTGAGCACGGGGCAGGTCTGCTGGTACGTGTCAGGCGCTCGACACGGCGTCGCGTGATCACCGCAACGTTCGGTACCACGTGCATCCTGCGCTTTTGTACGCGCTCACCAAACACACCCGGCACCGTGCAGGCCCGGGACCGGGCCAGGGTCTGGATTGTTCAGTACTGGCCTTCCCTTCTCTAGTCATCACCCACGTCGACAAACCGGGTCTCCCAGGTTCCCTGGTGGTCCATGCTTGCGCCTTTGCAGCGTTCCCACGACCCCGGACGGCCCGTCACACCTCGCCCAAGGCGGCGTTTCCGGTGCTGCCGCCGGATCCGCCGTTTCCTGGACAGCGGCCGCCAAGTGTTGCTCATCACCACTCATCCCGCAGATGGCGATGGAAGAGGTCAGGATGTCTGAATTCATCATGACATGGCAGCGCAAGGCAGAGGCTCCGCAGAGCGGTGCCGGCCCCACACGCCTCCTCATCCTCGCGCGCGACGATGGAGAAGGCACGGACTATCACGGCGCGGCGCGTTTCCGATTCCGCCGCCACTCCCAAGGTGGTACGGGCACCTGACCGGACCAGATTCCCCGATGCGCCATGCGGGCGGTGGCTTCATCGCCGGCATAGTCCCTTGAGAACTCGACGAACGCGAAGGCCCACCCCGCCTCCACCACCCAACGATTCAACTCGACTTCCTCGCCGTCGATCCGACACACGCCCCAGAGCCGCATCAGACCGGGACGCAGGCGCTCGCAGACCACATTGCGGCCAGCAATGTGCGCTTCCAGTGCCCGGCCCGCCTCTCGGCCGCAGGGCCATTCGGACCCGTCCGCCGCGATACAGGTCTGTTGGAGTTCAGGCGCGTCAATGCCGTCAAGCCGGATCCGGGTCGCGGCCTCCCCGATCTTTATCGTGTCAGCGTCGATGACGAGGGCCTTGCCGCCGAGGGGCCGGGTCGCGCCGCTACCGGTTTCCATCCGCCCGACGTCTCCGAGATCAGCGATCAGCCTGTCCCGGTTGAATTCATGGCCGAGCACGACGCGCCGCGATGCGCCAGGATCTTCCTTTCCGTCCACCGTTACGGGTCTGGACGACGAGTAACCGACCGCCGTGAGCTTGCCGCGCGCCCACTCACCGAGCGGCGTTCCTGCCGCATGATCCAGGCAGTGCGCCAGCACCGATTGCGCCCGGCGCTGCGACAGGCCGAGATTCGCCACCCATGCGTCCCGTTTCGTTTGCGCACTGGCCCATTCCGGCGAAGAATGGCCCTCGATGCGGATCTCGGCAATATCGAACCGATCCGCCGAGTCCCTGAGCTCCGCCAGCCATCGGGGGCAGATGTCATCCAGCACAGCCTTGAAACTCAGTGGAATAACGGCACTGCCGGTCTCGAAAACCACTGTCTCGGGAAACACGACCCGGCCGGACGGATCGATCTGGCCGCCCGCCTTCCCCACGTCCGCCGCAAGTTCGCGTTTCAGATTGTCGATGAATTCTCCGCGCGCCGCCGCGTCTTCGGCAAGCCGGTCCTTGACTGCCGCAAGCCGACTGTCGCCGTCGCTTTCCTTGGTCAGCAAGTCCCGAATCCGGTCCAGCAACACCTCATTGCTGTCTTCTCCCTCTGGATCGAGTGCCCGACGCAAATTCAGCGCTTCAGCGATCTCGTCCCCGTTCTCCTCGACCCATTGCTCATGATCCTCCAACGCCGCCAGACGCTCCGGCGACACCGGGACCGCATCCGTTGAAAGCGCATCCGGGTCGCGCGCCAGGTCCGTCAGCCTTTGCAACGCGTCCGGCTCCAGGGTCGCAGCCGTTTCCGCCAATGCACGCCGTTTCGGGTCTTCCACCAACCCTGCCCGTTCCTCCAATGCCGCCAGCCGTTCTTCCGGCACCGGGACCGCATCCGTTGAAAGCGCATCCGGGTCGCGCGCCAGGTCCGTCAGCTTTCTCAACTCGTACGGCTCCAGAGCCGCAGCCGCTTCTGCTAGTTCACGCCTCGCCGGGTCCTCGACCAGCCGGGCCTGTACCTGCAACACCGTCAGGCGTTCTTCTGGCACCGGAACCGCGCCTTCCGACAGCGCACGCCTGTCCTCTGACGAAAGCTCAGATACCAGTTCGATGTCATCCTGTACCTGATGGCGCCAGAACAGGAGCAGCATCAGCAACACGAAAGCGACGAGCATGAACGCCTCGGCGACCGTCAGTCCCATGATCGCGCCTCGGCGGTACTGGCTGCCGGAAGTCCCCTCGCGGAAATACCTGCGCACCGCTCTACTCCTTGCTTCGACTAGCGGTTGAAGATACTGCCGATGCCCCGCGCTCTTCTCTCCGCCAGTGCGCAGAGTTTCTCTACGGCCCCGGACAGCGCGGTGTTCGCCGTTTCCAGCCTTCCCGCCGCGTCGGCGATGCGTTCGGCTGCGCCCGCGATATTCGTTTGCATGTCGGCCGCAGCCGTGCGTTCCGCCGCCACCTCGAAGCGCTCCGCCGCCCATTTGAGTTTTCCGGAAGACTCCGCCAGCACCGCGGAAATAGCGGTCGCGCCCTCGCTTATGCGCGTAACGGCGGGTTCGAGCTTCGTTGCAATGCCGTCCTCGACCACTGCTAGCTTGCCGACAACGCTGGACAGCGCCGCATCGAGGGAACGGCCTTCGCTCGACAGTGCGGCCATGCTTCCGGTCAACGCATTCATGCGTTCCAGTTCACTACGGGCAGCTTCAGCGCTCTTTCCCGTCTGTTCGAAAATCTGCCGGCTTAGGCTCGCCAGCCGGTCCGCCTCCTCGCGGTAATCCGCGAACGCCTGCATCGCTTCACCAAGGACACGGCGCAGGTCGGCCGTGCCGGTTTCGAGTGCCTGGTGGTACTCGTCACCGCTGCGTTGCAACGCTTCCCGAACCAAGCCGTGCCGCTCCGAAACGGTATCCGCAATCCCCTCCAAGGCCTCGCGAAAGGTCGAAACGCTTTCCTGCGCAGCTTCACGATACGCCTTGGCGTCTCGGCTCACGCCTTCTTCCAGGGCCACCCAATGCTCCGACAGCCTGCTTTCGGTCTCTTCCGAGAAACGGGTCATCGCCGTTGTGCCGGACTCCAGGGCTTGGCGGTGCGTATCCACGTCCTGCACCAGCGTTTTCCGGATTGCGTCTCGCTGTTCCGCCAGCACTTGGCTTGTTTCGATCGAATAGCGTTTCAACTCGCCGATGCTCATGCTGAGATGAGTGCGGAAGTCGCGTACCGCGAGGTCGAGATCGACGCGCGTCTCGCCCTCCTGCTGCGCCAGATCGGGGGTCATGCGAAGCATCAACACCCGCAGCACGATGCCCACGATCGTGGACGACAACGCGACGCCGAAACCTGAAATCACCTCCCGGATCGGCAGTTGGTCCTGTGTCTCCACATCGCCGATCCTGTGAAGCAGATAAAGTGTGACCGCCAAGCTCGTAAGCGTGAATACAAAACCGAGATAATAGCAATTGTCTCCGATGATTTCGTAAACACCACTATCGTTCCTGGCCAGCATGATCAGCCAGTAAAGAATGATGGTGCAGATCGGCCATCCGATAGTCCAATGGATCGGATAGCCTTCCCACTTCAACAATGCAACGCCACAGATCCCGATAACAAAGGCGACCAGAAGGGCAACCTTGTTCACGGATACCCAGCCGATGCGCATGACAGAAGACCCTCTTTGGAGATGCTGCCGACTTCAGAGATCACCGAGCGAGCAAGTGGACGTGAGAACATCGCTTGCGCCTGCTCTGTCGAAATAGTTGGCCCAGAAATCGTCCACTACCGCCTTGTCGACCCTGGCGCCGGACCGCGGAATACGACATATCTCGACCACGACGCCTTGCAGGCGGCCCGCAAGTCGCTCCGCATCCTGTGAGCGGACAAACCGCTGCCAGGTGTCGCTGCGATAGAAGCTGAACGTCTCGCTGTTCTGGATCAGGTCGGAGACGACGATGACGCGCCGGGGATAGGTCGCATCGACAAAGCCTGGCGTCGAGACAAGCAACGCTTGCAACGATTCCATGATCGGAGAACGGTCCGCTTCAGGGCTGTTCAGCATCGCCGAAACGATGGTCTTGAATGGCACCAGAAACTCCTCCCGGTAGCGTTCTTCGATCAGGCGCGGATTCTGGTAGAACTCGTTCGCCTTTTCGCCCGTCGCCGGCTTACAGAGCACGAAATCGGCGTTCCGCTCCGAGGCATCCGCACGCACTGCGCCAACTGAGATAATGGCGCCCCGACTTGCATCCCTGATCCTATCGTCGAGAAGGTCCCGGAGCCTCTGGTATTGAACCGGTTGCAGCGTGTCGGTCAGGTCCAGAAGTACCGCCATTCCTGAAACCGGGCCGGAGGCCTTGGGGCACAGCCTTTCGTCAACTTCCTCTTCCTTGAATGACTGCACAAGGACGGCTAAAACGACTGCGACGGCAATGGCCACAGCCATAGCGAGGATCCATACCCAATTCGGCGCCTGGCTCCGCCCGCGCAACGGTCGACGTTGTCGAGACCGAAAGCTCATGCTCGGTTATTCCGATCATCACCGATTGCATCCATGGCGCTCTGGCACGCCTGATGGATACGCTCCACCGCTTCCTTCACAAGGTCAGTGGGGTCCGGGTTCGCTGGACCTGGCGGCGGCGGCTTGACAGGTTCCTCTTCTGGGGAGAAACCGAACGGTAGCCGAAAGTAACCCGGCTCCGGCGTGGAGCGCGCCTTTCGGTTGGCGTCCCGATAAACGGTGAGAAGATTGCTGGCCGCCCTGTCGCACTCCTTCAGGAAATCGCGCCGTCGGCTCATAAGGTCAAGGAATCCCGTCCAGGCTTTCTGAGCGGCGTCGAAACGGTTCCGGCGTACGTCGCACTCGTCCTTCAGATCGGTGATCGCCTTGTCCCGAGTTTCGATCAAGACATCGAGTGTTTCCTCCTTCAAATCCTGCCACTCGTTCCGTCTCCTGGTGAAGTTATCCAATACACGACTGTAACCGGGATAAGGATCGAGGGCCCCATATGCTTTCCAGACGGCGATGGCGGCAATCAGCAGTCCGAAGCCGGTCAGGAGCCAAGCATCCAGACTTTGCATCTGAATGTGCCCTGCGACCACGCGCCCAAACGCCGCACCGGCGGCCTCACTCCAGGGAATCGTGGACGCCAAATCACGAAAATGTCCTACCAGAAAATTGATGAACGCCGCAAGACCGGTTGCGACAATCAGTGCAAGCCATCCTGTAAGTCGACGCGAAACCTTGACATGATTTTTTTGTCGGAAGGCGTGTCCAGCAAGGCTCGCTGCTCCGACATTCATGACTGAAATAGCCAAGGCGGTCATCGTGCCTCCCGCCAGCCCGGCGACATTCGCATCGGCGAAGAAAACCCCATTCATCACCGATTCTACAAGAACGATGATGACACAGATGGCAAACCATTTCAACAAGCCTCCTGTCTCATGAGCCTCCCTGTTCAGATTATTGTCCTGTTTGAATTGCGCAAGGTCGGCTTCGCTCCTGTGTCGATCCTCGATGGCGTCCTTCAGTCGGCTGTGCCGTGCGTCCACTTCCCTGCGGGTAAGCGTTCGGCCGTTCGGTGATGGCTGATTTTGGTTGGTTTGGGTCTTGCTGACTATCGTCTGAGAAAGAGCTGGTAAACTCGTTTGGTCTCGATTATGGTCGAGGCCATGAAGACTTTTGCCGAGACGCGCGGAGCGACACAGCAGCTGACGGGAGGTGGTGACGGCCTATGTCGGGCGTCAGTGGCCTTGTCATGCGAGGCGCCTGACTGGCGTGCGCTCTATGAGGCGGAGCGGGTTCGTGCGGATGCGGCGGAAGCGCGTATGCGGTGTGCCAGGCGAACTGGCGGAAGGTAGGGGGTGAAAGTCCCCTGGAACGAAGGAGTAACCAAACCACGTTTCTCCGCGAGCCGTGCGTCGGTTCCCGCGAGGGGGCAGGCGAAGCGTCGGTAGCGGTACGGATGGGCAGGGCTAATGAGCACCGAAAAAGCTATCATCCGGGGTGCCGAGGCTTTCGCATTGGTCGAAGGCAACATCGCAGGCATCGATTTGGTGAGATGTCGGCGAGCCCCGCGGTGTCAGAGAACCCATGCACGTCCGCACGCCTTCTGTTGGGACCCTGGGAGATCTTCAAACCGTCCCGCCGGTTGTGGCGGGACCGCATGGGGAAGGAGAAAACCGAAGCCTATGATGTACGGTTTGAAGAAGTCGGATGAGGCCGTAGTACCTGTGAAGGCGGCGAACAAGGAAGCGTTAGCTTCTGCGGAGTCGCTGGAGGAAAGGGCCTCAACCAAGGGGAATCCGGGACGCTAAAGCACGCACCGAACGCAGTGTCGGGCAAGCGTGCCACAGGCGGCGGATCGGATACGGGAAGCCGCAGGCTAGTCCAGTGGTTTGCCGTCCAGTACCCGAGGTAGGAGCCGGATGGATTAACGTCCACGTCCGGATCTGCGCGGGGGGTGCGCAGCAATGCGCATCCCTACCGCGTCTGACCTGCGCCGTGCGAAGAATTCTGCCCGTGCCCGTGCGGGCACATTCAAGTTTCATCTCGACCGCACTCGTGATCAGCTCAAGGAGGCTCGCCGGGAGGTGAAGCGTGGACAGGTCCGAGCGGAGGCGCTGGAGCAGGAAAGGGACGCTCTGAAGCTCAAGAACGCTGAACAGGCGAGCGAGCTGAGGAATCTCCGCGGGACGCGTGCCAAGCACGCGACGGCGCGCTTCGGGTCGAAGAGCGAGAAACGGAAGAAGAAGGAAGGCACCGGGAACAAGCGGGGTCAGCAACCCGGCAAGAGCGGCCACGGGCGCACTCCGCGTCCGAAGCTCAAGGAGAAGCACGAACGCCATGATCCACCGGCATCGCAGCGCACGTGCCCGTGTTGCGGCGAGCCCTATGTGGCCAACGGCAGCCACGAGACCTCGATCATGGAGGTCCATGTCAAGGCTCATATCCGGCGGATTGAACGTGGGCGTTGGCGCCGTGGTTGTCAGTGTTCGTCGGCGCCTGCGGAGATCATCGCGCCGCCACCTTTGCGCTTGCTTGCGAATACCCCCTTCGGCATCAGTGTCTGGGAATGCGTGCTCTATGAGCGCTTCGCCTGCTTGCGTCCCCTGCGCCGGGTCTCGCGATGGCTGGAAGACCAGGGACTGCCGATGGCGCCGGGAACGATCGCTGGCGGCATGAAGAAGATGACGCCGATGTTCGCGCCTCTCGCTCAGGCCATCCTCGATCATCAGAACCGGCTGACGGTGCGCCACGGCGACGAGACCAGCTGGCGCATCCAGTCCCTCAAGGCCTCGGGGCGCTCGCAGAAGGCCTGGCTGTGGACCGCGGTCAGCGCCGACTCCGTCTTCTTCCTTATCGACCCGTCACGCAGCGCCCGGGTGGCCATGGTGCTGTTCGCCTCCACCGAAGGTGTCGTCTTCCTTGTTTGCGACCGCTACGTGGTCTACAGGAAACTGGAGCGTGAGCTTGATGGCAAGGTGATCCTCTGCCTTTGCTGGGCGCACTCCAGGCGCGATGTGATCGAGGCTGCGGCAGGCCAGGAGGGGCTGGAAGAGTGGTGCGACAAGTGGCTCGACAGGATCGCGCTGATCTACACACTGAATGGGCAACGGCTGAAGCACTACGATCCCGCACGCAAGCGTCAGTCAGCGAGGTTCAATGCCCTGCAGAAGGACCTTCGTGCGGCTGTCGAGGCGCTGTTCAGGCAGGCTCAGGAGGAACTCGACGCCTTGCCCGAGGGTGCACGCGAAGCGAAGCCCTTGCGTTCCCTGATCCGTCACCGCGAGGGACTGTGCGTCTTTGTCGACCATCCCCAGGTGCCCATGGACAACAACTTTGCCGAGAGAGCCCTCCGGGGTGCGGTGACCGCGAGAAAGCTGAGCTTCGGCTCCGACAGCGAGGAAGGCGCCGCCTTCACCGCCATCATGTACTCGGTCATCGGCACCCTTGCCATGAACAACATCAATGTTCGGCGCTGGCTTCATGAGTGGCTTGAGGCCTGCGCGCAGAACGGCGGCAAGCCGCCGGATGACCTCGACCCGTGGCTGCCATGGTCGATGCCCCCGGAGCGTCGAAGGGACCTCATGGAACCGGGGTGATCGAGTGCCGTTACGACGGCCGTGACTTCACCGCGCACGAGATGGCGCTGTTGCGCTCCCTGATCACCCAGCACCCCACCCGTGCGGCCATCGCCCGCGCCTTCTGCCGCGAGACCGGCTGATACAAGCCCGACGGGGCCTCAAGAACATGATGGCGAATGTCGCCTTTCTGGCCATGCACCGCGACGGCCTCATCACCCTGCCGCCACCCCAACGACGAGCAACCCGACCCGGACCCATCGTCTTCGGACCCAACAGCGAACCGCCACGTGGTGCGCCTCCCAAACGCATCCTCAACCGGTGAATATCACCAACAATCACCGCGTGGCCGAACGCTTACCCCTGCGGAAGTCGGTGTCGGCGTTGTTGGCGATTTCCCGAATTCCCGGTCCGAAAGCACCGCCGTCGGTAATTCGATCTCGATAAACCTTCTCGTAATCGGCGGCTCGCGCGAGACCCTGCCTTCGGATTGCGTCGACAGTATTGACGATCTCGTTCTCAACCGGGTCGAACTCGGTGGCTCCGCTGTCGGGATGGCCGGCCCTGCCGTTCTTCAGCCCACGCACTTCCAGACGGAGTTGTTTTCCGAGGGCGTTGAAGTCGATCGAAGGGAATATCTCACCCGGCAAAGGGGCCCGGTGATCCTGTTTCTGGTTCCGGCCGAACATGTTGTTGAACGCCCCTTTCTCGCCGCCTCTTCGGCCCGTGTCCACCACCCGAAGTACCAATGAGGCATAGATACTACATCATGGCTCAAGTTGAACAGTCGCAAGCGTTTGCGTTCGGTTCGGTCACGCAATGATGGTTGATTGTGGTGGGTTCCGAGCCTTCGGTCAATCCTCGTATCTTGCGGTACGGCAACGCTTCGCGAAGACACGATGAACGCGCCGTGCCCGATGGTGGCGCCATACGACCACATGGCAGCCTGGGATTCCAACCGCCGTCACCTCGACGCGCGTGGCCGAGTGCTATTGCTGCGCCATCCACCCCGGTCGGTGAGCGGCCATCCGGCAGCCCTCGAACGCCTCGGTCCGAGCCAGGCGGCGTTCCTGTTGCGCAGGCATCATGCCGCAATCCGACCGGCTCCTCGGTCTCGCCCGGTGCACCCTGCAAACGGCGAGGTGTCTTCAGGTGGTTCGTCAGGGAGCACCGGGGCAGTTGCCGGAGCCGCGCCATCGGGCGAGGAGACGGGATGCGGTGCCGGTGAGACCATCGGGAAGCAGCAGCACGAAGAGGGCAAGCGTGAGGCCGAGTCCGAGGGTGCGAAAGTCCTGGAACTCCCTCAGTCCCTCGTCGGCGAACATCACCAGCGTGGCGCCGACGACGGGTCCCCAGATGGTTCCCAGCCCGCCGACGACGATCATGGCAAGAAGCAGCAGGAGCAGGCTGAACGAGAAGATCGTCGGACCGACACTCTTGAAGTGCGCCGCGTAGAAGGCGCCGGCGAGGCCGGTGAAGAAGGCCGACAGGGCGAAGACGACGAGCTGGTACTTGAACTGGCTGATGCCGCGCGAGCGGGCATAGCCCGGGTTGTCCCTGAGCGCCCTGAAGGCGAGGCCCAGCGGCCCCCTCGCAACGGCCACGGAGAACGTCATGGCCGCCACCAGAAGACCAAGACCGACGAAGTAGTTGCCGATGACCCAGTCGCGGCCGAGCCACTCCTTCAGACCGAGGTCCCCGAAGCGCCGCAGCCCGCTGGCGCCGCCGGTCAAGGGTTCGCAACGCGTTTCCGTCCTGATGAAACAATCGGTGTCGGTGATGATGACGAGATAGGCGACCTGGGCGAGCGCCAGGGTCAGCAGGGCGACATAGGGTCCCTTGAGTCTCAGGCAGGCAAGACCGACCAGGAGCCCGGCGACAGCTGCGATCACGGCTCCCGCCGGCATCGCTGCCCACAGCGACCAGTCGAGATAGAGGCCGAGCATCGCGGTGGCATAGGCGCCGCAGGCAAACAGCGCCATCTGCGCCAGGGAGAAGATGCCGGCGACACCGAGGACGAGATTCCACTGGGTCACCACGATGGCGTAGATGAAGAGCAGCGTCATCTGCGTGATGACGTAGCGCACCGGAAACAGGAACGGCACCGTGGCGGCCATGGCGACAAGGATGACGCCGATCATCAGGTCCTTCCCGGGAGCGGTCACAGGCGCTGCACCTGGGTCCGGCCGAACAGGCCGTGCGGCCGCCAGATCAGGGTCAGGATGACGAGCACCAGCAATGTCGCCAGTCCGAAGCGCACACCGAGGAGGTACTGTGCCGTGGATTCGACGAGGCCCAGCGCGATGGCGGCCATCATGGCGCCGTAAACGTTGCCGAGGCCGGCGACGACACAGACGATAAAGGCCTTGAGCATGGGGTCACCGCCCATGGTGGGGGAGAGATTGGTGAGTGAACTCACCATGATTCCCGAGACACCGGCGAGTGCGCCCGAGATCGCCAGAACCCGGGCGTAGATCCACCGCACCCTCACGCCCATCAGCTCCGCGGCAGCCCGGTTCTGTGCCGTCGCCCGGATGGCGTTGCCGGTCCGCGTGCGTGTCAGCAGCCAGGCCGTCGCCACCATGAGGAGGACGCCGGCAACGAGGATGACGATGTTGCGCGCGGGAATGAAGACATCGAAGACGGCGACGGCGCCGTCGACCGCAAGAGGCTGTGCCGCCGGATAGGCTCCGAAGAGCTTGAGCACGACATTCTCCAGGGCCATGCCGATACCGAACGTGGCGATGAAGATGTTGGTCTCGAAGGCCGGCGCCGTCAACATGCCATGGACAAGGACGACATAGATCGCCAGACCCAGCAACGCACCCGTCACGATGGCGGCGACGACCCCGGCTGCCATCGGCATACCCAGCGACGTGATCACCCAGAAGGCGGCGTAGCCGCCAAACGTGAGGACCGCGCCATGGGCGAGGTTGAGCATGCCGAGGGCTCCGTAGACCAGGGCCAGGCCGACGGCGGCGACAGCGTACATGGCTCCCAGCGTGAGGCCGGAAGCAATCACCTGAACGACAACCTCCATCACTGCCTATCCTCCGAGGTAGCTGCGGATCACCTCGGGACGGGCGAGGAACTCCTCGCCGTTGCCCTGCCAGACCATGGCCCCGTTGTCGAGAAGACACATGCGGTCCGACTGCCTCGCCGCCCGCATCGCGTTTTCCTCGACAAGCACGATGGTCCTGCCGCTTGCCCGCAGCCGCTCCATGACCTCGTAGATCTGGTCGATGATCACCGGCGCCAGGCCAAGTGAAGGTTCATCGAACATGGTGAGCCGTCCACCGGCCATCAGCCCGCGACCGATCGCCACCATGCGGCGTTCGCCTCCCGACAGTGTTCTTGCGAGCTGCCGGCGGCGATCGGCAAGTCGCGGAAGAATCGTATGAACCTCGTCGAGGCGGCGCCGGACGACCGCCTTGTCGGACGTCAGGTAGGCGCCCATCATCAGGTTCTCGTGCACCGTCATGTCGGCAAAGAGCATGTCGCCCTGGGGAACATGGACAAGGCCCCGCGCCGCCATCGCCGGCGCCGCCAGACCGGTGACATCGTCGCCGGAGAAGCGGATCGAGCCGCTGCCGGTCCTCACGAGACCGCTGATGCACTTCAGCAACGTGCTCTTGCCGTGACCGTTGGGCCCTATGACCGAGAGGAAGGCGCCCGGGTGGACATCCAGCGAGATGTCGCGCAGAACATCCCTGCCGGCGTACCCGGCAAAGACCTGGCGCACACTCAGCAAGGGATCGTTCACGGGACTGCGCCGGCACCGAGGGCGGCGCGGATCAGATCCGCCGCGCCATCGCCAAGATAGACGTCCACGACACGCCTGTCGTCTGCAAGGTCATCGGGCCGGCCTTCGTAGATTCTCTCGCCGTGGTGCATGATGAGAACCCGGTCGGCAAGCGTGACAAGAAAACGCATGACATGCTCGATGAGCATGATGGCCATGCCCTCTCCCCTGATCCGCGCCAGCATGGCGACGAAGGCGTCCATCTCCGCCTGGGTCAGACCGCCCACCGGTTCGTCGAGCATGAGAAGACGCGGCTGCGTCACGATCGCCGTGGCCACCATGAGGAACTTGCGTTCGAGCACCGCCAGTTCTCCGGCCGGTACCGTGGCGCGGCCGGCGAGGCCGGAAAGTTCGATGGCGGCATCGACCCTGCGGCGGACGACGGGCCGGATGTGAAACCCCGGGAACACCGGCGCCTCGTGCCCATAGATGGCTGCGACCTCGATGTTCTCCCGCACACTCAGCGTTTCGAAGCCGGCGTTGAGCTGGAAGGTGCGGGCGATGCCCGCATGGCAGATCCTCTCGGGCCCGGCACGCGTGATGTCATCACCAGAGAAGAGAATACGCCCCGATGAGGCACGATCGAGCCCGGTTATGACATCAAAGAGCGTCGTCTTGCCGGCCCCGTTGGGACCTCCGATGCCGAGAACCTCTCCCGGCATCACCTCGAAACTGAGGTTGTCGACCGCCGCCAGCGCACCGAAGTGCTTGCTCACCCCGTCCACCACCAGGAGGGGACGGGGTGAGCGTGCGGTGTCCTGACTCAGCTCATCCACGGAGGCGTGACGAACGGAGCAGCGCTGTAGGGTTGCGGCGCCACCAGGACGGGAGTCTGCATGTGGTCCTGGATCTGCAGGAACTGGTGCGGCATGCCGAGCGATGGATCGTTGGTCTGCGCCGGATAGTGATACGCCGCCTGCTCGCCGGGAATGAACCGCGTGGTGCCGTTCATGCCGCGGTGGATCATGCGCCGGATGTGGGCCGCCACCTTGCGGTTCTGTCCTTCGTCTCCGGGAGCGCCTGAACCCCCGGCAAGAGCACAGGCCGTCGCCCAGACATAACAGCCGTCGTAGGGTTGGGACCCGGTGAGATGCGTCGCATCCTCGCCCCAGCGGTCCTTGTAGCGCCGTTCGAAGGCCGTCCCGATCTCGTCGGGCAGGGCTGCGATCACCGTGGCGTAGAGGACACCGTTGGTCGACTCCTTGCCGATATCGCGGAAGGCGGCAAGGGACGGACCATACTGCATGTAGACGAGACTCGGTGTCGGGTCGGGCACGAACTGCAGCATGAACTGGGCGAGATCCTGCGGATAGAAATGGGTGATGGCAATCACCGCGGGAGGATCCTGGCGAATCTTGGCGAGGGTCGGACCCCACTCCGAAATCGGCACCGTCACCGATTCGAAGAGGCTTGTCTCGTAGCCGTAGTCACCGGCGCCTTCGCGGATCGAGTTGGCAATGTTGGTCGAGTAGGGCCCCGGTCCGGTGATGATGACGATGCGGTTGTTGCTTCGCGTGAATTCGCCGTTCATTTCCAGCGTGTTGATGTAGTCGAGAAAGCCGGCGCCGTACCAGTACTCGGGGGGATCACCCATGAAACTCCCGAAGTAGTAGTCGGGGTCGGAAGCGACAAGCTCGTTGTGCGCGATCACCGTATCGTAGTGCATGTAGATGATGCCTGCATCGGCGATGACGTCCTGAATCGCTATGCCCGTGCCCACGTTGTAACCGTTGACGACGGCATGGACGCCATGACGGTCGATGAGCCGCTGGACTGCCTGCACGTTCCGGTCATCTCCCATCTCTCCGGTATCCTCGATGTGGGGCTCGAGAGGCCGCCCCAGGATACCGCCGATGGCGTTGATTTCCTCACAGGCGAGGGTCAGGCCACGCATGAATTCGATTCCGTCCGGGGCGCCCCAGCTGGTCTGCGCCGAGGCCTGACCAACCGGAATGGGCTCGCCGGTTGCCTCCATGCCGTCGTTGGCCTGGGCCAGGAGTTGCGCCGGTGTCAGCGCTGCCGCGGCCGGCGCCGCCAGTGCGGCGCCCATGAATGCGCGCCGTGATGACCCCTTCGATGGAACTGACATGCCGATTCTCCCTGGGTTTCCGTCGCCGCGACGGGGACGATATCCGGTTGTCACGGTGCGGGACGTTAGTGCGGTCGGCGCCGCTTGTCGACACTGCCGGTCCTGTGGTGCCACAATCGACGTGTCAGCAGGAGAACCGGAACCCGATGCCACGAGATCAGCACCATGATGTCCTGTTCGAGCCCGTCGCCATCGGACCCGTCACGGCGAGGAATCGCTTCTACCAGGTGCCTCACTGCAATGGCATGGGACGCGCCCATCCCACGGCCATGGCGGTCATGCGCGGCATCAAGGCGGAAGGCGGCTGGGCCGTGGTGTGCACGGAACAGTGCGATATCCACGTGACCACCGACACGGAACGGGAAATCCGACTGTGGGACGACCGGGACATTCCCTACCTCGCGCGCATGGCGGACCAGGTCCACCAGCACGGCGCCCTGGCCGGCCTCGAACTCACGCACATGGGTTACTACACCTCGAACTACATCGGCCGAGAGATCCCGATGGCGCCCACGGCGAGACCGGTCCACGGTATCGACCCGTTCCATGCGCGAACCATGGACAGGACCGATATCGCCGAC
Source organism: Alphaproteobacteria bacterium (assembly GCA_964291265.2). Lineage (GTDB taxonomy): Bacteria > Pseudomonadota > Alphaproteobacteria > SP197 > SP197 > SP197. Next base: position 2,571,151 of record OZ219747.1, on the reverse strand, counting down.
TACCGGCGATGGCACCGCAATGCAGCCTTGCGCGGCAGGCGGGCCGGTTTCGACATCGTCTATGTCTATGCCGGACACAGCCTTTCCCTGTGCATGCATTTCCTGTCGGCGCGCCACAACCAGCGCACGGATGAATACGGCGGATCCATCGAGAACAGGGCGCGCCTGCTGCGCGAGGTCATAGAGGACACCAAGGATGCCGTCGGAGACACATGCGGGGTCGCAGTGCGCCTTGCCGTCAACGAACTCGTCGGACCGAAGGGAATCACCCCCGAAGAGGACGGCCGTGCCGTCATCGAGATGCTCGGTGAACTGCCGGACCTGTGGGATGTCAATGTCAGCGAATGGGAGAATGACAGCGAGACCTCGAGGTTCGCGGACGAGGGCTTCCAGGAAAAGCACATCTCCTTCGTCAAGTCCCTGACCAGCAAGCCCGTGGTGGGTGTCGGGCGCTACACCAGCCCGGACCGCATGGCCTCCCTGGTGAAGAACCGCGTACTCGACATGATCGGCGCCGCCCGACCGTCCATCGCCGACCCCTTCCTGCCGAAGAAGATCGAGGAAGGGCGGCCCGAGGACATCCGCGAGTGTATCGGCTGCAACATGTGCGTTGGCATCTCCAACCAGCCGACCTATCTCAGGTGCACGCAGAACCCGACCCAGGGCGAGGAGTGGCGCCGGGGATGGCATCCCGAAGTGATGCCTGCACGAGAAACGGACGAACGTGTTCTCGTGGTCGGAGCCGGCCCGGCCGGCCTCGAGGCAGCGCGGGGACTGGGTCAGCGTGGCTACGAAGTCATGCTTGCCGAAGCCGGCCGCGAAACGGGCGGTCGGGTCGCCCGGGAATGCCGTCTGCCGGGTCTCGCAGTCTGGTCCCGCGTGCGCGACTGGCGCATGACCCAGCTTCACAAGCTGCCCAACGTCGAGATCTACATGGATTCGGCGATGACCGCCGACAGCGTACGCGAGACGGGCGCCGAACTCGTCGCCGTGGCTACCGGCGCCCGGTGGAGACGTGATGGCAGCGGACGCTATCACGACTTTCCCCTTGCCTGCGGGTCGGGGAATATCTTCACCCCCGATGACATCATGGAAGGCGCCACGCTCGAAGGGCCCGTCGTCGTGTTCGACGACGATCACTACTACATGGGTGGCGTGATCGCCGAAAAGCTGGTGCAGGAGGGCCACGCAGTCAGTATCGTGACGCCGGAAAGTGCGGTATCGGCGTGGACTGCCTACACGCTGGAATACGAGCGCATCCAGGCCCGCATGCGCACGCTCGGCGTCGAGCGGCATCTCGGCTTCGCCGTGAAGACCATCGAATGGAGCAGGGTCGAGGTCGAGGATGTCTACACGGGAGCGTGCCAGTGGATCGCCTGCCGCAGCCTCGTCATGGTGACGGCCCAGGATCCGGTCGACGATCTCTACCACGCGCTCATGGCTGATGAAGCGGCCAACCGAGAGGCGGGCATCCGCCGCGTGTCACGCATCGGCGATTGCTATGGTCCGGGGCCGATCGCTGCCGCGGTCTTTGGCGGATACCGTTACGCCCGCGAACTCGGCGAAGCGATCGGCGACGATGTTCCCTGGAAACACGAGATCGTCGAACTCGCCCCTCTTGTCTGAGGTCCCGGCGTTCACCCGGCTGCCTCGACCAGACGCGTCTCGAGCGGATCGCCGGACTTCACCAGGACGTCGAGACGCACGGTGGCGCGGATGAACATCGTGTAGAGGAGGCATTGAAGGTGCTCCTCGTCATCACCACCGCTCTCGATGTCGATCGCGATGATCGCCGGCGCCTGCTGCCCCTTGAAGCGGTAGACGCTCTCGAGAAGGATCTGCCCCGGGGTGTGGCCCACAAGGTCACACCGGAGACCGTTGATCTGACTGACTGGACGTGCTGTCGGGAGCTGGGCCTCGGTTGCGGGTGTACGTGAAGCCGCTGTCGGCGGACTGGCGGGAGTCTCTCGGGCGGGCGCCGGACCGGGTGATCGGTTCAGGCCCGCATCTCGCCTTGGGGGAGGATGCAACATGGGCCGAGGCGGAGTACGGACGGAGCGCGCACAGCGACGCGCGCGTGCGCAAGCGCCTTGTCACGATGGGCGATGCCTGGTGCGGTCGTCCGGGTGCGCCGCTGCCGGTGATCTTTCCCGGCGAGGCGGAGCAGCAGGCGGCTTACAGGTTCCTGTCGAACCCGAGGATCGGCATGCAAGACATCCTTGAACCGCATCAGGAGGCGATGGTTGAGCGTTGCCGCAGCCAGTCAGGACTTTCCTACGCTACGGCTGATTTTTCGGGAAGCCGATGAATCGCGCCCGAATCGGCCATCTGATCTTTCGCGAGGCCGACGAATCGAGGCCGAATCGGGATGTCCTGGACGGATTCCGTGGCTTCAGTGCCGTCCGCATGGCGACACCGGCAGCGTTTTCGGCCCGGATGCTTGGTTCTTGATGTTCTTGTTGATGGCTGCATAGAACGGCGGGATTTCGGCGATTTGCCGCGCTTTGTCAGGGTCGTGTTTCTTCCCTGTTGTCAGGTCCTATTGTCACGTCCTGTTGTCGTGGTTTGAGTGTTCGGCTGGTTGTCTCCCCGAGCGCCGCCGTCTTTTCCTATTGTCGTTTTGGTCCGGTTCGGGTTCCGTCGACCTCTGCTTCGGTCTTGGTGACGGTTGCCGGGAGGGTTCCGGTTCCGAGGCACTCGCGGGATTGTTTGTCTTCCCTGTGGGCGGGTCGCGTTGTCCGGTCCCGGGGCGGCGTCTTTGCCGCCGCCCCGGGTGGATGCTAGATCGGCATCAAGAGAAAGAGCGATGCGATGCCGGGCGGAGTTGTGACGCCCCCCGGCGCAGCACCCGGACGAGCCGGTCACGGGGGACCGAACTCCCGTGTATTGTCGAGCCATTTTGCGTCCGGGTCCACCCCCGCTCTCGAGACGGACGGTGTGCACGACAGGACGACTGTTCAACTGCAGGCGGTGTCAGCGGCAGGTTGTTCTCTGCCGGTCGTGTGACCGGGGACATGTGTATTGCTCCAAGGAGTGCAGGGAGCGGTCCCGGATCGAGCGGCGCCGCGCGTCGCGTCGTCGCTACCAGAGCACGCTGAAGGGCCGTGAGACGGGCCGTCACCGCCAGCGGCGTTACCGGCTCCGCAAGGCGGAGGAGGCGCGTGCGTTGAAGGCCAGGGCGGCGATGGTTGCCGAGATCATGGGCACGCAGACGTCTGCTGTGGTGCTGCTTGGCGACGTTCCGGCGGTGTCTGGAGACGCCGGTTCTGAAGAAATCGTTACGGACCACCCTTCCCGACTGCTGCCGACCTCCCTACCTGCGGTTGTGAAGGCGCAAGAGCGGCGCGAATCGCCGCTTCGGTGCGCCAGATGCGGACGGGTCGTGACGCATGTGGTGCTGAGGGACCCGTGATGCGGCGTTGAGGAACCAAAGGGAGGGAGTTCATGGCGATCGACGAGGACACGCGGGCGACGATCGTGCGGCTGTCGCGGGCCGAGGGCTGGGCTGTGGGGACGATTGCCCGGCATCTCGGCGTGCACCACGGCACGGTGACGCGGGCGCTCAAGGCGTCGGGGCAGGAGCGGCGGCCGCGGGCCAAGCTCATCGACCCCTTCGTTGCCTTCCTCGGGGAGCGTCTTGAGGCGTCGCCGGACCTTCCGGCCAGCACGCTCTGGCGACAGGTCGTGGCTCTGGGCTACCGCGGCGGCGAGGATCACTTCCGTCACGACCTGCGCCGCCTTGGGCTGAGGCCGGTGAAGAGGCCCGAGCCGTCGCTGCGGCTGAGCTTCCTTCCGGGCGAGCAGGCGCAGGTTGACTGGGCCGAGTTCGGGAAGGTCCGCATCGGCCGGGCGGAGCGCAGGCTCATGGGGCTTCTCGTCACCCTCAGCTACTCGCGCCAGACTGTCCTGAGCCTGTTCCACGACGCGCGGATGGCCAGCTTCCTGCAAGGCCATGTCGAGGCTTTCGCGGCATTCGGGGGTGTGCCGCGGAGGCTTCTGTACGACAACCTGAAGAGTGCCGTGGTGACGCGCCGCGGCAAGGCGGTCACCTATCATCCGATGCTGCTCGGCCTCGCGGCCCACTATGCCTTCGAACCGAGCGCCGCCTGGCCCAGGAGCCCGCAGGAGAAGGGCCGCGTGGAACGCCGTGTGCGCTTCGCGCGCACCGGGTTCTTCGCCGGGCGCGACATCACGGTCCCGCTCGGCGAGCTCAACGCCGCAGTTCGGGAGTGGTGCTTCGGCGCCGCCGCGGAGCGGCCCTGGCCGGACGACGACAGTCTCCTGGTGCGGGACGCCTTCGCCCGGGAGAGGGAGCACCTGATCGTCCTTCCCGTCGACCCCTTCCCGCATCACGAGGTCCGCCCGGTGCGCATCGACAAGACCTGCCACGCCCGCTTCGACACCAACGACTACAGCGTTCCGGGTAGCTTCTCCAAGGCCCTGCTGACGCTGGTCGCCGACCGCGACGAGGTCCGCATCCTCGACGGCGCCGACGAGGTCGCGCGCCACCGACGCTCCTACGACAGGAAGCAGGCCGTCACCGATCCGGAGCATGCCAGGGCGATCGCCGCGGGCAAGCGGCGGGCCCGCTCCATGAGCGTCCGCGACCGGGTCCTGCGCACCGTGCCGCGGGCCGAGGAGATGCTGGCGCGCGCCGGGACCAACGGGCGCAACGTGGCCTCCTGCGCCCGGATGCTGGAGACGCTTCTCAACGCGCACGGCGCCGACGCTCTCGACCGGGCTGTCGCCACGGCGCTGGAGCGCGGCTCGTGCCACCCCGAAACCGTGCGCGTCATCATCGAGGAGCGCCGCCGGGAGCAGGGCCTGCCGCCCCTCAGCATCGCCGACGACGGCCGCGGCGGCCGTGGCACGACGCCGCGGGGGACCGCTCTCGACGCCTACGACAGGCCCGAAGCCAGCGCCAGGAACAAGACATGAGCGAGCTCAGGGAGCGTGCCCGGGCGCTCGGCCTCCACGGGCTCGTCGAACGCTGGGACGAGGTCGCCGGGACCGCATGGATCGAGGAGGTGGTCAGCGGCGAGGAACAGGCCCGCAGGGCCCGCAGCCACGAGCGCCGCCGCGCCGCGGCGCGGCTGCCCGCCTTCAAGCCCCTGGCGGACTTCGACTGGACATGGCCGCGCGACATCAGCCGGGCTCATGTCGAAGCGCTCCTCGGCCTCGGCTTCGTCGACCGTGCGGACAACGCCGTGCTCGTCGGCGGGCAGGGCACCGGAAAGACCATGATCGCCGCCAACGTGGCGCACCAGGCCCTGCTGCACGGCCACACCGTCCGCTTCGAGAAGGCGCCGGAACTGCTCGAGGCACTCGCCGAGACCGTCTCGCGCAGCGAGCTGCGCCGCCGCCTCGCGATCCTCGCCAGGCCCCGCCTGCTCATCCTCGACGAAATCGGCTACGTGACCCTCGAAAGCCACCATGCCGACATCCTCTACGCCATCGTCTCGCGGCGCTATCAGCGCCGCTCGACCATGGTCACGACAAGCCTCGCCTTCGCCCAGTGGGACCGCGTCTTCCCCAGCGCCTCCGGCATCGCCGGCACCGTCGACCGGCTCATGCACGACGCAACCCTCATCTCCATCGACAGCGACTCCTGGCGGCTCAGGCGTGAAACCCGATAAACCCCGCCGCGTCGACTTCGACGCCGTCAAGCGCATGCCGTTCGAACGCATCGCCGCCGACTGGGGATACGTCCGCGACGAACAGGCCTCGACACGCGCCAACCCCGTCCTGTGCGCACCCGGCCTGCCGAAGCTCGTCACGAAGTGCCTCAACAACGGACACTGGGTCTACTTCAACACCCAGAACGATGAAGACAACGGAACCGTCATCGACTTCATGCTCAACCGCGGACTGGCCTTCGCCGACATCTGCACCCGCTTCACAGCACCCGACACCGCGCCACGCGACTTCCGCAGCCTCTGGGCCGCGGCAACGCCCGATGCGGCCCCGGACTGGCTCACCGGGCGCGGCATCCTCCCGGAGACCCTCGACACCTGCCGCCCCCTGGTCCGCCGCGACCACAACGGACGCGTCCTCTTCGCCCATCGCAACAGGAAGCGAAAGCTCACCGGCTTCGAGATCGGTCCCCCCGACGGACCGAAACGCTTCGCCACCGGTGGAACCCGAAGCCTGTTCGCCGTCCGCGCCGGAACCGCCGCGGACCTCGAGGCCCTCGTCATCACCGAAAGCGCCGTCGACGCCCTCAGCCTGGCCCAGATCGACCAATGTCCCCCCAGCCACGCCTTCCTCTCCACCGCCGGGGCACCCTCGCGAAGACAGCACGAACAGATCAGCCTCGCCGCAAGCAGCCTGCCCAACGTCAGGACCATCGTCCTCGCCCAGGACCACGACGAGGCCGGAGAGCGACAGGCCGAAACCCTGCGCAAAAAGATGAAGCTCCCCTCCCACGTCTCGTTCCACAGACGCAGACCGCCGGAAAACGCCGACTGGAACGACGTCGTCAACGCCAGGACCAAAGAACCACAAGCGAGATCATGACCACGTCCGTCACAAGGAGACCACTCATGCCCCTCACGCCCGCCGAAAAGCAGCGGCGATACCGGGAACGGCGCAAGGCCGGCATCCCTCCCGTCCACACCCCAAAGCACCGTGACCGGCGCTCGCGACCGCAACGCTGGAACGACGCCGTGGCCGAACTGCGCGCCCTGCAGGACGAATGGCGTGACCACCTCGACAGCATCCCCGAAAGCCTCCGTGACACGCCTTACGGAGAACGCCTGCAGAGCGTCGCCGATGCCGACATCGAGGCCCTCGAGGACATCGAACCGCCACGCGGCTACGGAAGGGATACGTGATCCCGCAAGACCCTTGAACGCGGTCACGCGTTACCATCCAGGAATGAGAACGTCTCACCCCGACGCGCCGCTCAGCCTCCCCGGGAAACTCCCGGGCCGTCCAAACGACACCGCATCACGAGACTGCCGCAGCCGCTGGCCGGACTGGCTTACAGGTCGCAGCATCCGCCCGAAAACACTCGACGCCTGCCGCACCCTGCAGGACGAATGGCGTGACCGCCTCGACAGCATCCCCGAAACCCTCCGTGACACGCCTTACGGAGAACGCCTGCAGAGCGTCGCCGATGCCGACATCGAGGCTCTCGAGGACATCGAACCGCCACGCGGCTACGGAAGGGACACGTAATCTCGCAAGACCCTTGAACGCGGTCACGCGTTACCATCCAGGAATGAGAACGTCTCACCCCGACGCGCCTCTCAGCCTCCCCGGGAAACCCCCGGGCCGTCCAAACGACACCACATCACGAGACTGCCGCAGCCGCTGAGCCGCAGCAACGCCCGATCCGCCGCCGGACTGGCTCACAGGTCGCAGCATCCGCCCGAAAACACTCGACGCCTGCCGCACCCTGCGCCGCCGCAACCGCAACGCACGCAGCCTCTTCGCCCAGCGCAACAGAAACCGTCAGCTCTCCAGCCTCGAGATCGTCCCGCCCGACGAACCACGACGAGGCCGGAGAACGCCAGAACGAAACCACGCGCAAAAGCCTGAAGCTCCCCTCCCACATCACGTTCCACAAACGCCGAACGCCAGAAAACGCCGACCGGAACGACATCGTCAACGTCAATGCAAGACCAATGGGATCCAACAATAGGCAGAAAACAAAGACCGGGCGGACCTTCGTCCAATGCCGCACGTTCTCCTGTCGTGGTCACCCACTCACACGATCAGCGCCCAAAAGAGCGGTTCTCCGCCAATATCCCGCCGTTCTAAATCGCCGCCGACAGTTCTAGCAGCGTTCCGGGGTCCCCGGACGCTCAAGGCGTCTCAGGGCCGGGTCAGGGCGTTGATGGCCTCGCGACGGTCCAGTTGTAGGCGGCGCCGGGTTTCGGCGAGGCTTTCGGCCTCGCGGCGGTTGGCGAAGATCACCGCGAGCGCGATGTTGTTGAGGCTGGCCCGGTTCGCCGGGCCGTTGTCGGTGCGGGTCAGGCAGGCGTCTTCGCCGAAGACGCAATCCCTTTGTCGATGGTTCAGATTTTCCACGGCCCAGTGGCGGCGGTTCAGTCGCAGCAACTCTTCCGGCGACGTGGCCCCCGTATCGAGAGAGGTGATGATGTAATCGGTTTCCGTGTAATCCTTCTCTTCTTGCTTCCCGGCATCGCCGGAGCCTTTCTTCCCGGCATCGCCGGGGCCTTTCTTCCCGGCATCGCCGGAGCCTTCCTTCCCGGCATCGCCGGGGCCTTCCTTCCCGGCATCGCCGGAGCCTTCCTTCCCGGCATCGCCGGAGCCTTTCTTCCACGGCTCCCGATAGCGGGTGATGCGGGCGACCTGACGGACGCCCGGATAGTTGATCAGACCGTCCAACGGGACGAGGACGCTGATCGAACGCTGTTCCAGTCGACCGTGCGCCTTGTCGAACGGCTCCGTGAAGTGGCCGGTAGCGTCTTTTTGCCAATTGATGCTGTCGAGGATGGCGAAGGTCTCCGGAGCGTTGCCCTTGACGACGAAGACGTAATCCGCGCGTTGTGTGATCAGCTTCGCGGTATGGCGTGTCGTATGCAGCGCGTCGAGGGTGATCACCTTGCCGCCGATGTCGCTGCGCTCCAGGAGATCGTGCATGGCCGCCAGTTCGCCGCCTTCGTCGTTGAAGTTCAGGAGGGAAAAGGGCGCGCCGGTCTCATGGTCGACAAGGGCCACGGTCTCGTGACGGCCATCGCCGTTGCGGTTGGCGCCGCGGATGCGCTTGCCGTCGGCGGCGAGTGCACGGGCGAGGTGAAGCCGAGGCCGGGACCAGCGGGTGAGCACATCCTCCAGAGCCTCGGGGTCGATCGACTGGATAACCCGGTGGATGGTGGACTTGGAGACGGGCTCGCGAAGCCCCGTCTTCGGGTTAAGCCACGCGCCGATGGCCTCCAACTCCTCCTGGGACAGGGACCGCGCGAACTGCGCGGCGGCGACACAGCCCTTCATGTTGGCGAACTCGGCGAGCACGTGCACGGTGAGCACCGATGCCGCGGTATGCTTCCTTCCCTGCGCCCGGCGGAAGTCGGGAATGGCCGCGAGCTCGGCGTAGAGCGAGCGCAGCACCTTGGGGTCCCGGGGCGCCAGTTCGGGGCATGAGGGCGGCGCCACGTCGGGGGGAAGCGGCAGCGGGCTCGACAGCAGCGCCCGGGCATCGCGCCTCAGTGCCGTAACGTAGATATCCTTGGGCTTGCCGTGAGGATCGGTGTAACGCCCGTTGGAGCGGGCAAACCCCTTGGTCTCACCCAGACACGTCCAGCCCGCAGCCTTCAACATCGTGCCGGCAAAGATCTCCGGATCGCAGAACGTCTCCGCCAGCAGCACCCCGTGGCCGTGCACCTGCAGCCAATCGTCACAGAGCCGGCGCGTCATGCACGCAAGGAAACTCAGAAGCAAGGTTCGCAAACACCCCGGGCTTGGAGAGGATCAAGAACCGCGTGTTGTTGGCTACCATCGAGAGCCGCTGGAACTGCTGCTCCGGCTTCCAGCCGGTCCACTGGTCGCGGGGAGCGCACTTGAAGGCGCCGTTCTGCCACGCCGCCAGCCCCAGCCAATGGCCCCTGAAGGTCGCAAGGTAGCGCAGACCGCGACCCGCCAGGCGACGGAAGCCGAGATAGTGGTGCTTGTTCATCAGCGCGTCCCACAGCGGACGCTCCTCCGGCCTCGCCAGGCGAACATCGACCTCAGACAGGGAAAAACCCTCAGGTGCTTCCTGATGGATCGGGACAGCTTCCATGAGCTTGCGAATCGACATGACCGGACCGTCGCACATCCCAAGCGGGATGGCCAGCGGAAAATGTCCGCGCGCGTGCAACATACGAACGCCTGACGTCAAGTGAAATCAAGCGAATTCCAGCGTGGGAAGGCCTTGCCGGGCAGTCTGTCGTGCTTGCGGTTCAGGACACGACGATGCTGAACTACAGCGGCCTGAAGGCGACGCAGGGCCTTGTCGACATCGGCGGCGGCGGCTCTGGAAGCAAGGGGATCGCGGCTCATGCCGGCGTTGCGTTCAGCGAGGGCGGTTGCGCACTGGGGGTATTCAGCCTTGATGCCGGCTTTCGCGCGGAGGACAAGGCGACGGCGGTGGAGGGCGAGGAAAGCGGACGCTGGACGGAGGCCTTCGCCAAGTCCGCCGAGCTGGCGGCGGCCTGCCCGCGAACCCGCGTGGTGACCGTGTGCGACCGTGAAGGCGACATGTGGTCTCTCTTGTCGGAGGCCTGCGCTGCCGCGCCCGGCGGCGCAGGCCTCCTGGTCCGCGCCAGCCGTTCGAGCCGGCGACGGGCCATCACGGCGGACGGCAGGGTCAAGGACCTGTTCGCGCACGCGGCCGAACTGGATGTCGTCGCGGAGAAGACGATCGACATCGCGGCCTGTGGCGGCCCCCGGACGCGCAAGGGGCGCAAGGACGTCAAGCTGGAGCTGCGGGCCGGTCTCGTCGACCTCGTCCCGCCGGCTGACCTGCCAAAGGGCACGGCCCCACTCGCCATGCTCGCAGTGCGCGTCCTGGAGAAGACGCCGCCGACGGGCAGGGACCGGCTCGACTGGCTGCTCCTGACCACCGAAGGCGAGCCCACGCAGGAGAACGCGCTCCGCATCGTCACTTGGTACGAGAAACGCTGGCTGATCGAGGAGTGGTTCGCTCACCGTCAAGACCGGGACGCGGATCAAGGACCGCAGGCTCAACGCCGCCGACGACCTGAAGAAGTGCCTCGCCTTCGACGCCATCACCGCATGCACCGTCATGTCCGCCTGAGCGCCTCGCGTGGAGCGTACCGGCGACGCCGGCGCGCACGGTCGTCCACGAGGACGAGATCCATGTCCTCGCCGTCCACATGTCGAAGCCGAACCACCGCAAGCAACGCGGCCCACCCGACCCGGATCAGGCGATCGCGGAGTTCGCCGTCAACACCGTTCGCCTCGCCGGATTCATCCCGTCGAAGCGCCAGCCCATGCCGGGCACTCACAAGCTCTGGGAAGGATACCTGATCCTGTCACTCTTCACCGTAAACTACCGGGTCATGCGTGACTACGCCAACATCGAGTCGTCAGTGCGCCATTGAAAGGGTCGACGTGCGCGCTTGCGCGTGCGACCGCGCCCCGGCGACGACACCCGCGCCGCTCTCTCATGCTTACATAAGCCTCTCGCCCGGTTCGTTAGGGTGCTCGCGGGGTGGGACAATGCGAGCTTGCGAGCGAGGACTACGCCGCGAGCTATCCCAGAAACTCAAAGTCGCTTTCGGTGAGATCCGAGGCGGTCACGCCTTCAAGCGTGATGGACCAGTCATCGTTCGGGCCGGTGATGACGGCGTTGCCGGCGCGGTCCTTGATGATGATGTCGGCGTAGGCCAGCTTCTGCTTGAACACGATGGTATCGTCGCCGTCGCCGAAGTCCTCGATGGTGTCGTGGTCGCTTTCGGCGTTGAAGATGAAGCGGTCGTTGCCGGTGCCGCCCCGGAGCGTGTCGTTGCCCTTCCCGCCGTGGAGCTGGTCGTGGCCGTCGGTGCCGTAGAGCGTGTCGTTGTCCGTGCCGCCCCAGAGCCTGTCGTTGCCGTCGCCGCCGTAGAGCCTGTCGTTGCCAGCGCCGCCGTAGAGCCTGTCGTTGCCAGCGCCGCCGTAGAGCTTGTCGTCGCCATCGCCGCCGTAGAGCTTGTCGTCGCCGAAGATCCGCACGTTGACAATGCCGAAGAAGAAGTAGTCGCCGTAGAGCGTGTCGTCGCCAGCGCCGCCGTAGAGCTTGTCGTCGCCAGCGCCGCCGTAGAGCTTGTCGTCGCCAGCGCCGCCGTAGAGCTTGTCGTCGCCGAAGATCCGCACGAAGAAGTCGTCGTCGCCCCGGAGCGTGTCGTTGCCGTCGCCGCCCCGGAGCGTGTCGTCGCCAGCGCCGCCGTAAAGTCTGTCGTCGCCAGCGCCGCCAGAAAGCCCGTCGTCGCCAGCGCCGCCAGAAAGCCCGTCGTTGCCAGCGCCGCCGTAAAGTCTGTCGTCGCCAGCGCCGCCAGAAAGCCCGTCGTTGCCAGCGCCGCCGTAAAGTCTGTCGTCGCCAGCGCCGCCAGAAAGCCCGTCGTTGCCAGCGCCGCCGTAGAGCGTGTCGTTGCCGTCGCCGCCGTAGAGCGTGTCATCGCCGTCGCCGCCGTCGAGCGTGTCGTCGCCGGCGCCGGCGTAGAGGTGGTCAACGCCGCCGCCGCCGTAGAGCTTGTTGTTGCCGCCGCCGCCGTAGAGATGGTCGCGGCCGCCGCCGCCGTAGAGCTTGTTGTTGCCGCCGCCGCCGTAGAGATGGTCGCGGCCGCCGCCGCCGTAGAGCTTGTTGTTGCCGCCGCCGCCGTAGAGATGGTCGCCGCCGCCGCCGCCGTAGAGCTTGTCGTTGCCGCCGCCGCCGTGGAGATGGTTGTTGCCGTCGTTTCCTCTGCGTGTGCCCATGTCGAGGTGTCCTCTCAGAATCTGCTATCAATGACGTCATGGAAGCGATTGTCAATACCAGGACCATTCTTTTTTCAGTCCTGTGGATTGTTGATGTGACAGGGACCGGCATGGTTGAGGCGCCCGGGTTCACTGTGGGCTGGTTTCAGTGGGCACTGCTGGTGCATCAGGGCTCGCAGGCACGTTTTTTCGAGTGTGCGAGCAGAACTGTCCTGTTGCGCCGTCAGGCGGCGCGTTCCCGGCTTGTGGCGCGGGGTCAGGAGCGAAGGTTCATCCGCCGGGCGGGATGAGGATAGCGTCGAGCGCGTCCTGGGCGCGAGCGGCGTAGTGCCGGTTGGCTTCGGGCATATAGTCGAAATGTCCGCCGCAGCGCACGATGGCGATGGCGGCGTTTGTCAGGCAGGAGAGGTTGCGTGGCAGATGGCGCACATGGACCCTGCAGCGGTCCTCGTCGTAGGTGAAGTCGCGTACGTAGTGGAGTCGATTTTCGATGACCCAGTGGTCGCGCACGAGGGCCAGAAGCATCTCGGGTCCGGCGCGTTCGGGAGCGAGCGAGGTGAGGCACCAGGTGGTCTCGACACTGCGTTCTTTGGTCTTGCAGATCTCGCGTTCGCGCTCGATGCGGATGGCTTGGTGGCGACCGTGGAGAGCGGCGTAGCCGTCCCACTCGGCGCCGGAGATGTCGACCACGGCACAGCGGCGGCGCTCGATGCGTCCGTGCCCCTTGTCGAGCGTCTCGAACGAAGCCGCGCCCTTGAAGTCGATGGCCTTGAGGTCGTCGAGCATGGTCTCCTGGTTATCCTTGATCGCCGTGATGACATAATCGGCGCGGCGCTCGAGAAGCCGTTGCGCGGTCTCGTGCTGAGCGTGCATCGCGTCCAGGGTGACGATGCGGCCCGTGACGTCGATGCTGCTGGCGAGGTCCCGCACGGCGGGGATCTCGTTGCTCTTCGCGTCGACCTCGACCTGGCCGAGGACCATGCCGGTTCCGTGCTCGACCGCTGCGACCATCATCCGCCGCCCGTTTTTGGTCTGCTTGGAGGCGCCGCGGATGTCCTTGCCGTCCATGGCGAGCGGTGTGTCTGCACCGGCCTGCTGGGCCGTCCACAGGCCGATGGCGTGGTCCAGGGTCTCGGGCGGCAGGTTGGCGAGGATGCTGTGGAAGGTTGTGGACGTGGGCGCCGTGTAGCGCTTCTTCGACGGGCTGTAGAACGCACCCACCGCCGCCAGCTGTTCCTGGGTGAGCAGGGCGGCGAACTGAGCGAATGCGCTCACGCCGCGGTAGCCGGCGAGCCGGGCTGCGACGGCGATCGCGAGAATGGTTCTCAGCGGATAGCGCTTGCCCCGGGCCTTGCGGCACTCGAGCACCTCGCCCAGGCAGGCGAACAGACTGCGCAGCCCGGATGCGGCCATCGGTCCGGCTTGGTCGTGCTGCTCCGCGTTCCAGCTCTCCGGGATCGCGTCCCGGCTCAGCGCCTCGGCGGCGCCGTCGGTCAGTTCGTACATGAAGATCTCCTTGGGCTGGCCGTGGTGACGGAAGCGTGCGGTGCCGCCGGGCTTGCGACCGAAGCCGCGCGTCAAGCCCAGCGAGCGCCAGTTCGCCGCGCGATAGCAGGTTCCGGCGAAGCGCTTGATGTCGACGAACGTCTCCGCGAGGAACACTGGGTATCCGTGCGCAGCCTCAATGTCGGCGGACAGCCGCCGAAGGCTCAGGCCGAGCACGCGGGACGCCAGGTTCGGCACCCCTCTCGGGCCAAGAATGACGAACCGGGAATTGTTCGCGATCAGATGCAGGCGGCGGAACTGCTGCTCCGCAGTCCAGCCGATCCAGCGGTCGCGTGCAGCAAGCTTGAACGCGCCCGGCTGCCAGCCGACCAGCGCCACCCAGGTCTCGCCGTGCAGGGCGACATGGCGCAGGCCCTTGCCGATGATGCCGTGAAACCGCAGGTAGTGATGCTCCTTGACCAGACGATCCCAGAGCCGGTGCTCACGTGCGCCACGGGTCGGGCGCACCGTCACCTCGCGAAGGTCGATAGGGGAATCTGGGGTCGCAAGCGTCGTCATGCCGGCACACTGCCACAGCGAAAACGGGATGTCCACCCCCAGAATCCTGCGTGCGCCGAGCGCCGGGACGACAAAAGAAAAGCCCTGTTGTCAATACGCTACGATCCAAATTTGTGGTGTTGCGTCCGTTTCTGAACGAACGTGCGCGGCGCCTGTGGGCGGCGACGGAGGCCCGTGCCATCGGGCGCGGAGGCATTGAGCGAGTGGCCGAGGCGACGGGGATGTCGCGTAGCACCGTTCGCGCCGGGCTGAAGGAGCTCGGATCGGACGCGGTCTCGGGGTCTTCGAGTGAGATTCCTTCAGGGCGTTTGCGTCGCCCCGGCGGCGGGCGCAAGCGGGTGACGGATGTGGATCCTGGTTTGGTGGCGGCGCTGGAGTGCGAGCTTGAACCGATGACGCGCGGCGATCCGGAGAGTCCGCTGCGCTGGACGTGTCACAGTGCCGCACGGCTGGCGGACCGTCTTGCGGTCAAGGGCCATCGTGTCAGCGAGCGCACGGTGAACCGGCTGCTCCACGATCTGGGGTATGAGCCTTCAGGCCAATCGCAAGACGTTGGAAGGCCGCCAGCATCCGGATCGGGATGCGCAGTTCCGACGCATTGACCGCCGGGTGCGCGCGTTCCAGAGGCTGGGCCAGCCTGTGGTGTCGGTCGACACCAAGAAGAAGGAAATCGTTGGCCAGTACCGCAATGGCGGCCGGGAATGGCGCCCCAAGGGCGACCCTGAAGCCGTCAACGTGCATGACTTCCCCGATCCGGAGCTCGGCAAGGCGATCCCCTATGGGGTCTACGATCTCACCGCCAATGCTGACTGGGTCAGCGTCGGGATTGATCACGACACGGCGGCGTTTGCGGTCGAGACCCTGCGCCGTTGGTGGCGACAGATGGGCCAGCTACTCTATCCCGATGCCAGGCGCCTGCTGATCACCGCCGACGGCGGCGGCTCCAACAGCAGCCGCAACCGGCTGTGGAAACTGGAACTGCAGCGCCTCGCCGACGAACTCGGGTTGCAGGTGTCGGTGGCCCACTTCCCGCCCGGAACCAGCAAGTGGAACAAGATCGAGCACCGGATGTTCTGTCATATCACCCAGAACTGGCGCGGCCGGCCTCTCGTCAGCCACCAGGTGATCGTCGAGCTGATCGCCGCGACCACCACCGGCGCCGGCCTCACCATACGCTCGGACCTCGACGAGAACAGCTATCCGCTCGGGGTCAAGGTCAGCGACGATCAGATGGACGGCCTCGCTATCCGCAGAGACCCGTTCCACGGCGAGTGGAACTACACCCTTACGCCACGGGCATAATAATCAACTTATTTTGGCTAGAGTCCTAAACCGAAGTTCCGGACGATTTCAGCGGCAGAGTCACGATAACCGGTTGATTGTGTTGGCAAAATAGCGCGATGATGGCGCGAGAAGGTTCCCATGTAACGGCGAAGTTTTCCCTTGACACGGTGGGCTTACGCCCCCATATACGTTGCCATGTACGTAGACATCGTCCCCAACCGTAACTCACCCCCCGCCGTCCTCCTGCGAGAGGGATGGCGCGAGAACGGCAAGGTCAAGAAGCGCACCATCGCCAATCTCTCCTCCTGGCCCATGGAAAAGGTCGAGACCCTGCGGCGGTTCTTGAAGAACGAACCCCTCGTCGGTCGTGACGACGCCTTCGACATCGTCCGCTCCCTACCCCATGGGCATGTCGCCGCAGTGCTGGGAACCCTGAAGAAGCTGGGACTGGACAGGTTGATCGACCCGAAGCCCTCGCCTGAGCGCGATCAGGTCCTGGCCATGATCGTGGCACGCATCCTCGAGCCCGCCTCGAAGCTGGCCACGGCCAGGGGGCTGGCCGAGGCCACGGCGGTCAGCACCCTGGGCGAGGTCCTCGATGCGGAGATGGACGAGGACGCCCTCTATGGCGCCATGGACTGGCTCCTGGAGCGTCAGGAGAGGATCGAGCGGTCCCTGGCGAAGCGGCGCCTCGAAGAGGGCTGCCTGGTGCTCTATGACCTGACCTCGGTATGGATGGAGGGGAGAGCGTGTCCCCTGGCCAGGAGGGGTCATTCCCGGGATGGCAAGAAGGGCAAGCTGCAGATCGAGTTCGGCCTTCTGTGCGATCGGGACGGCTGTCCAGTGTCGGTGGAAGTGTTCCCCGGCAACACGGCGGACCCCGGGACGGTGGCATCACAGATCACCACGCTGCAGGAGCGCTTCTCCCTGGCGAAGGTGGTGCTGGTGGGAGACCGGGGGATGCTGACCGAGGCGCGCATACGCGAGGAGGTGAAGCCTGCGGGCCTGGACTGGATCAGCGCCTTGAGGGGACCGGCCATCCGCGCCCTTGTGGAGGCCGGCGACGTCGAGATGTCGCTCTTCGACGAGAGGGACCTGGTGGAGATCACCAGCGATGCGTATCCCGGCGAACGCCTCATGGTCTGCCGCAACCCCCTGCTGGCCGAGGACCGGGCCCGCAAGCGCCAGGAACTGCTCGAGGCCACCGAGGCCCTGCTTGAACCGATCGCAGCAGCGACACGGCGCGACAAGCGCCGTCTCAAGGGTGCCGACAAGATCGGGGAGCGGGTCGGCAAGGTCATCGGCAAGTACAAGATGGCGAAGCACTTCACGTGGTCCATCGACGACGACGGTGTCTTCACCTATGGGCGCGATGAGGCTGCCATCGCCGCCGAGGCCAGGCTCGACGGCCTCTGCGTGATCCGCACCAGCCTGCCGCAAAGCGCACTCGACGGTCCCGGCACGGTGCGCGCCTACAAGCGGTTGAGTTCGGTGGAACGGGCCTTCCGCAGCCTGAAGACCGTGGATCTGAAGGTCCGTCCCGTCTACCACCGCACCGAACCCCGGGTCCGCGCCCATGTCTTCCTGTGCATGCTCGCCTACTACGTGGAATGGCACATGCGCCAGAAACTGAAGCCCATGCTGTTCGACGACGAGGATGCCGAAGGCGCCGAGGCCCGGCGGCCGTCCGTCGTGGCGCCGGCAGAAGTCTCGGCGAGCGCCCGGGCCAAGGCGGCAACGAAGAGGACGCCCGGGGGTGATCCGGTGCACAGTTTCCGCACCCTCCTCGATGATCTCGCGACCATCACCCGCAACACCGTGGCGCCCCGCCTTGCGGGCGCCCAACCCTTCCAGGTCACCACGCGGCCCACGCCGCTCCAGAAAAAGGCCCTGGACTACCTCGGCATACGCCTGCAGCGTTCCCAGTAGCGACACACCCGATTTTTTCAAACGTCAATACATTCATAACGATACGTCTGATCGGTTCTGGAACTTCGGACTAAGCGGGTTTGGACGAAGGCCGCGCCGCCCCGGTGTCGACATGCAGAAAGTGTGAAGGAGGTGTTGTTTACGGACGCGCGAGGATGCGTGTTGTCCGACGTCGGAGCGTGATGTTCGGCCTTATATGACGAAGGATGTCGGGCCTGCGGGACGCGTGCGGTCGCCCTGGCATGGGGTTCTGGAGGGCTGTGGACGACAGTCTGATGTCATGAGGACGCAGAGCGGCGCGGCGGTACGCCCACCGTTTGTGCAAGAGCGGCCTCGCGCCCGTGCACCCTGCGGAACTTGCCCTTGATGTTGTCGACCGAGCGCCGCACCTGGAAGACGGGGTCGGATGCGCCGTCACGGTACCGCTTGACAAGTCCGGCGGCCGTCTCATCCAGGGAACCGTTCTTCTGTTCGATCACGAGAATCCTGCCGGCGCGGTTGACGATGATGAAGTCGGCTTCGCCCCAGGATGTTCGATCACCCGACTCACGCGTCCAGTGGACGGAGTGGAAGACGGTCAGGTCCGGACCGAGGTCGCGCCGCAGACGTTCCAGCGTCGCCAGTTCCGGAGCATGTCCGCCGGCCAGGGCCAGCCGATCCACATCCCAGGGAACGATTCGCGCCATCGTGTCACGCGGCGGTCGACGCCTTTTTCTCCCACATCCCTCGCGGCGTCTGCTTCCAGTAATTCAGGACGTGTCCGGCATCGCGGCGCGCCTTCCAGCGGCGGCGCGCCGCGGCGACGGCCTCGCTATCATGGCCATCAAACATGTCGACAACACGCTCGAAGACGTTGACATCGGCGCAATCGGCACGATCGACCAGCACCAGGAGGTTGGCGTCGTTCGGGTTTTCGTCGGTGTCGGTAATCCAGACAGGCTGATGTTCCGCATTCCGGGCCTGCCCGACACAGCCATGGGGCAGGAAACTCTCGTTCCTATAGGTCCACAGGGCGCTGTCGAGGTGGACGGCCCGTTCACGCGAGACCGTCATCACGACGGCCCGCATGTCTTTCTCCAGCGCCTTCTCCAGGAGCTGGGGAAGTGCGGTCTCGAGAGGGGACGAGAGCAGGTGATAGAAGTCGACCCGGGTCATGTTTCCCTGGTGTCGGCAACGAAGCGGTCGAGCAGGCGGACGCCGAATCCGGTGGCTCCCCGCGGCGTCAGAGCCTCGTCCGAATGGGCCCACGCCGTGCCGGCGATGTCGAGATGGGCCCAGGGGGTGTCGCCGACGAATCTCTGGAGAAGTACCGCCCCGGCGGTGGACCCCGCCTCGCGCTTCTTGCCGACATTCTTCATGTCGGCGATGTGCGAATTGATGTCCTCGCTGTAACGCTCGCCAAGCGGCATGCGCCACAGTTCCTCACCGGTCGCCTGGCCGGCGGCCTCCAGGGCCCTTGCGAGATCGTCATCGTTGCTGAACAATCCCGCCCGGTAGGTGCCGAGGGCGATGATGATGGCGCCGGTCAGCGTCGCCAGGTCGATCACCTGGTCCGGCTTGATGTTCTGCACGGTCCAGTAGAGCGCATCGGCAAGCACGAGACGCCCCTCGGCGTCGGTGTTGATCACCTCTATGGTCTGGCCCGACATGGTCTTCACCACATCGCCAGGGCGCTGCGCGTTGTGGGAAGGCATGTTCTCGACGCAGCCGATGACACCGGCAACGTTGGCGCGGGCCCCGCGCGAGGCCAGTGCATGCATGAGCCCGGTGACGCAGCCCGCTCCGGCCATGTCGAACTTCATGTCCTCCATACCGGCGCCGGGCTTGAGCGAAATGCCGCCGGTGTCGAAACACACGCCCTTGCCGACCACGGCGAGCCACGGATCATCGTCGCCGGCTCCCTTCCACCTCATGACAACCAGCTGGCTCTCGCGCTCGCTGCCCTGACCGACACCGAGGAGCGCCCCCATGCCGAGTTCCGCCATCTCGTCCTCGCCAAGAACGGTGACGCTGACGCCAAGATCTCGCAACGCCGTGGCACGGCGGGCAAACTCTTCGGGATGAAGCGTGTTGGCCGGTTCGCTCACTAGATCCCGGGTCAGGAAGACGCCGTCGGCCACGCACTTCAGGCGCGTCGCCTTCTCCTCGCTCGCCACGGCGTCTTGGGTAACCACGGTGACCCTCTCGACGGTCGGTCTGGCCTCCTCCTTCACCACCGTGCGGTAGCTGTCGAAGCGATAGCTGCGCAACGTCATGCCGTGAACGAACTCGCAGACGTTCAGGGGGTGTCCTGACGGAATGGCGACGTTTCGCGCCCCCAGCCTGTCGAGATGGCGGTAGGCGCCACCACCGAGGTTCTGGCGATCAAGGGGGGTGAAGGTCGCGTAGTCACCGGTGCCGACCACGACGATGTGACTGGCATCCATGGTCTCCGGGGCGACGATGTCGAGGATCTGGCCCTTCTTGCCGGAAAACCGCGCCGAGACCTCCATGGCGCGGGTGATGGCTCCGCCGGAGGCACGGTCAATGGCTTCCGCCGAGGCAAAGAGCTGACCATCCTCCTGGGTCGCCACGACGATGGTATCGGTATCATCGGGAATGGACGGGGCAAATTCGACACGCATCACGAGGATCCTCCGGTCATCCTGACTGACCTGGCTGCGACTTGTGGTTGAATCATGTGCTGCCCATGCAGCACGTCGGGGCAATCCTATACCACGACGAGAGAGACCTGCGGAAGATCGTCTTTGCGAGCGTTGGCGAGTTGGGACCGTCAATGGCGTCGGTCGCTTCCCGGGCCGTCGGTGGAACGCTGCCGATGGCGTACCGCGAGCCGATGACGTCGATTTCACGGGTCACCGGGGATGGCCAGCAGGTTGACTCGCGCTTGCGTTGACCGGATCGTTTGCCGCGACGGTGCGGACCTCATGGATGGGAGACAGGACCATGCGTTTGTCGATCGGGGTCGCCGCGTTGTCGATGCTCTCGGCCGTCCCGACCTTGGCAGCGGAACAATGGGACCTGCCGATGGCTTACGCGGATTCGAACTATCACACGGCAATCGGTTCGCCGAGGCCGTGGGCTGCCCATTGCCCACAAATACCGTCTGGCTAGCTGATGTGTTGCCGCACGGCGCTGTCGTCCCCGGCATCGACACTGTGACCCAGCATCCACGCCGTGAACGACAGCGCAGCCTGGCCGTTCCAGGTGATCTCCGCGCCGGGCGGGCCGTCCTTGCTGCGGTTCAGGTCTCCGCCCATCGTCGCCACGAGGCGGAATGCCGCTGAGAGATCCTCAGGCGGCGGCAGCTTGCGGACATGCGCGAAGTCTTTCAGCAGCGCCAGTTCGATGTCGGTGAATGCGGTCCTTGCCGGAAGCTCCGGTTCCGTTCGCGCCAGGTGGGTGAGAGCGGCGATGCGCCAGGCAATCACCGCGTTGATGGCCACGGCCCGTTCGATGCGTCCCCCGGTTCGATGCGCGATCGTCTCCACCTTGCAGCCCGACTTGAGGATCCTGTGCCAGTCCTCGATCCACCACCTCAACCCGTAGAACCGCACCACCTCGCGGGCTTGGTGCAGGCTCGTGACAGGCAGGGTCGTGAGCAGGGTCCACGACACCGGTTGTGACCCGTCGTCGGGCCTGTCCACCTCCCCGGCATGGATCGCGGTCAGCACCACCGGCTGCGCTCCGAAGCGCGCCCTTGTGTGTGCAGGCGGCGGGATCTCGAGTGTCAGCCAGCGCAGGCTCACCTGCGCCTGGCGCCTCGCCCGCCCGACGGAGGCCTTCTGCGCCCCTGTCGAACGTCGCCCCGACAGCCGCTCCACCGTGAGGGAGAACTGTCCGCCTTCCGGCGCCGTGCGCACACGCTCGAACAGCTTGGGCCGGCCGCGGCCGAAGCTGCGGTCATGACGCGCCCGCACCAGCAGCGCCAGACGGCGGCAGCCCGCCGCACGGTGTTCGTGGAGCACATCGAACGCGTCCCCTTCGCGGTCCATCACCGCCACGGCCTTCACCCCGTCCAGTTCCTTCGCCGCCGCGATGCTGTGGCGAAGGCCGCGCAGCCACCGTCCGGTCTTGCGCTCCTCCACCGGACGATCCCGGTCGTCCCCGCCGTCCGGGGCGTCGAACTCAAGGTTGACAACGCCGAGGGGAACCCCGTCGCCGCTCACGGCAAAGGTCGTGTGCAGGTGCAGGCCCGACGTCCCCGAAGACCCCGTGTTGCGGCCGATCATCCCGAGGCCTTCGCAACCCTGGCGGGTCGCGAAGTTGAGGTCCGTGCCGTCCTGCACCAGAAGCGACAGCGCCTGGCCCTGCATCCGCCGCAGGGTCCGTTCGCGATGCCCCCCGATGATGGTGGACGCACAGACCGCGTCGTAGTCCGGATGCTCGATCATCCTGTCGTATCCCTTCACCGTCGCTCCGCAGCCAGCCGCCGCAGCGAAGAATGTCTTCGTCGGTGACCGGGCCTGAACCTCGGCACTGCGCACAAGCCGCTGCGTCAGGCGGGCGTCTCCTGAGGGCGCGGCGCCGAATTCGTTCTCTGCCCAAGCCGCGCTGTCAAGGCCGTCCCCGGGCGCCAGGACGCGCCGCGCCTCCAGGCAGGTGTCCCAGTCCGAGGCCAGAGGCAGCAGAAGGATGCGCTTCGCCGGTTCCGCCACGCCGTCACGAAGCCGGCGCCCGGTGGTCTCACCGACACAGCGCCAGCCGGCCGCCAGGAAGCAACTGCCCCGATACTCCGGCGCGACAAAGGTCAAGGGCCAGAACCGGACGGATGCCATAGGCCGCCGCAAAGTCACCACCTAAGCGCCGGGCCGCCATGCCCAGGACCCGCGACGCAAGATAACGTACACAGACGGATGGCTGGCTACCTGGCGAATCCCCACATTGCGCCTGGCGCGGAGATCACGGTGCATTACCGCTTTCATCCTCTGGCCGGGCAGCGCGTGACATGCCGGGTGAGGCGGTCGCTTCACGGTCGTCCGGTTCTCGTAGTCGTTGATTCCCAGGGTACGCGGCACCGGATTGCGGAATGGATGACGTCGCCGGAGTCCGCGCGCTACGAGCTTCGCGCGGCACCGAGGCTGTCCCTGGAGGCGCTGGCGGACCTGCATGATCTCGCGACATCCTTCCTGGGTTCCTTGCGGAAGACAGAGGAGGAACTCGATGAAGGACAATCTCGCTGGTGTTCCGGACGGACCTGTTCCAGGAGACGCCACTGGCCTGGCACAGGCCGCACCTGAGGCGGGCCCTGCAGCCGGCAGTCGCGGCGCTGATCGAACATGTGATGGCGGCGTTGCGGGAGGGGGCGGGCGATGACGGTGATGCGTGACGCGCGGCTGACCGCCGGCCACCTGGCGCGCTCGGCGATCGTGTACATCCGTCAGTCGAGCGAGATGCAGGTGCGCAACCACGTCGAGCGGCGCAAGCTGCAGTACGCCCTCGAGGATCATGCCCGGGGGCTGGGCTTTGCGAAGGTCGAGGTGATCGACGACGATCTTGGCGTTTCGGGCGGCGGGGTGAGGCGTCCGGGCTTCGAGCGCCTTCTGCAGGCCGTGTGCAGCGGCACGGTCGGCCTTGTCCTGGCCCTTGAGGCCTCGCGTCTGGCGCGCAATGGTCGGGACTGGCACGCGCTTCTGGAGATCTGCGCCGTCGTCGGCTGCCTGGTCGGCGACCGCGAGCGGATCCACGATCCGGCGATGGTCGACGACCGGGCCTTTCTGGGTCTCAAGGGCCAGTTTGCGGACATGGAGCTTGCGGTGTTCCGCCAGCGGTCCCTGGAGAGCCGCCAGGCGCTGGCCGAGCGCGGGGAGTTGTTCCTGCACCTGCCGGCCGGCTTCGAGAAGGTCGACCGTCACGGCATCGAGAAGACGCCGGACCAGCACCAGCGCGACGCGATCGACCTGGTGTTCCGGAAGTTCCGCGAACTGCGCAGCATCCGTCAGGTCCATCTCTGGTTCCGCAAGCGCGACATCAGGATCCCGGTTCGCGACCCCAAGGGTGGCGGGATCGCGTGGCGGGTGCCGCAGAACTCGACGCTGGCCTTGATGCTCAGCAACCCGCTCTACGCCGGCGCCTATGTGTACGGGCGCCGGCGCCAGGAGGTGACGGTTGACGCTGGCGGGACCAGGAAGGTACGCCGAGGGATCATGAAGCCCGAGGCCGCATGGTCGGTTCTGTTGCGCGACCGCCACGAGGGCTACATCGGCTGGGACGAGTACGAGAGGAACCGGAGGGTGATCGAGGCGAACACCGTGGGGAACCGGGGGGCGCCGCGGGCCGGCAAGGCGCTTCTGGCCGGCCTTCTGCGCTGCGGCTGCTGCGGCCGGCGGATGCAGATTGCGGACAACGGCACGTCTGAGCGCCTTCAGGCAGATTGATGATGCGTTGATCGGGCAATTTAGTGGACATGAGCTTTCGCGCTGCGCTTGGTTTGCGGTTCTTGAAGGCTACTTGGAAGGGAAGGCTGGTGTTCGTGCCTTGAGGACGTCGTTCCAGTCTTTGTGTCCGTCTGGGGGTCTCATGCGGAGAGCTCTTGGGTCTTGGCTGACGAGGCGCTCGGCGGCCTGTTCTCCGACGGGATCGGCGTCGAAGGCGACGAGGATGCGCTTTGGCGTCCAGGCTTCGGCCCATGTTGGGAGACGGTAAGCGATGCCGGCGGTTGACAGGATCACGGTAGCGGATTGCCGACATTCCTTGAGGCACCATGCGGAGAGGGCGTCGATGGCGCTTTCGGTGATGATGATGGTGCGTGGCATGGAGCGGTCCACGGGGATCCAGAAGCTGCCGGCGGCCTTGCGTGATCCACGCGCCATGGCTCTGTACTGCTTTCCGTCTGCGTTGGGGACGGTACCGACGATCTCGGCGCCGGAGACGTCTCTTCGTGCGTTGGTGCATGTGAAGACGGCGTTTCTGCGTTCGTCGGCGGCGACGAGGCCGTGCTGTCGGCAAGCGTCCAGGCAACGGTCTGGCAGGCGGCGGTCATGGGCGAGGTAGTGGCGTACGGCGTGCCAGGTTTCCTCGCAGTGCGTTGGTGTTCTCGGCCCCTTGCCGCCGGAGCGTGCGGTGAGGAGTGCGACGGCGTCGTTGAAGCTGCAGCGGTGTGCATGCATGACGAGATCGATGGCGCCGCCACCGCCGGACTGGGTGATGTGGTCGAACCAGCGTTGTCGGTTGACGCTGATGACGGATCCGTGGCGCTTGAAGCGTCGCGGGTCGCGCGGGTCTCTTCGGTAGCCGAGCCGCAGGGCGAGTGGTTCGAGGGGCTGGTTGCGGATGTCATCGAGATGCTGATTGTCCCAGGACCGGATCATGGTCTGTCGAGCCTCCTGCGTGGTGGACGGGGGGTGGTTCCCGTTGGCGGTTCCCACCTGAACTCCCAGGGTGAACGGGAACCGGGAACCGGGAACCGCCTGGCGTCGGGGCGTTTTGCGCCTGGTTGTTGCGGTCAGGCTTTGGCGACGCGATAGGCACCGGGACCGTCCTGTGCGACACGTCCTTCCTGGACGAGCTTGGCTAGAAGCGTGGCGACGGTCGTGTTCCGTGTTGGGACGCGGTCCCGGACCTGGCGCAGCGAGAGCGGGGCATCGGCGTCGGCGAGGACCTGGACGATGCGCTGTTCGGGGGTTGGCGGCTGCGGCCTGGCGCCGTCGGGTTCCTGTTGCCGCAGCTGCAGGGCGGCTCCGTTGCCGCTGTCGGTGAGTTCGATGTCGAGATCGGCGAGTCCGGGTGCGGCGCGGTGTTCGACGGTCATGAGGATGGTTTCGTGGCGGCGCCGCAGGTAGAGGTTGCTGTCGCCCCATGCGTGCAGCTCGCTGCTTCCGCGCAGGGCCTGTCCGGGCCGGCTGGCGGCGCTCTTGCGTGCGTGGTGGACGAGCAGCACGGCGGCGCCGGAGTGTCGCTGCACGTCGCGCAGGAAGCCGAGGATCGGCGCGATCTCGGCGACGGCGTTTTCATCGACGCCGTGCAGGCGGACGAGGGGGTCGAGGATGAGCAGGCGGGAGCCGTGACGCTCGACGGTCTCGAGCAGGCGCTGGCGGTCGGTTGGGTGGTCGAGGCGCAGTGCGGGGACGTCGATGACGGCGATGTCGAGGGTGTCGAAGTCGGCGCCGGCTGCGGCGGCGATGCCCTGGAGGCGGCGTCGCACGATGTGGCCGGCGTCCTCGGCGGCGAACATGAGCACCGGTCCGGGGTGCATGGCCGGGAAGCGGCGCAGGCAGGGGACGCCGGCGGCGACGGCGACGGCGAGATCGAGGGCGAGGAAGGACTTTCCGCACTTGGGTTCGCCGCCGATGATGCCGACGGCCTCGCGGCCCCACAGGCTGTCGACGAGCCACTGCCCCTCGGTTGGCCGGTCCTCGAGTTCGGCCGGGCTGCGGGTTGGCAGGCCGATCATCGTGTGCGCCTCGGCGGGATGGGTTCGCCCCAGGTTTCGAGGAAGAGCTTTTCGTCGAGCACCTCGCGGTCGGTGTCGAGGGCGACAGCGAGGAGGTTGTCGGCGAGGATGGTCAGGGAGCGCGGATTGCCGTCTGCATGGACGACGAGGGTCTCCTTGAGGCCGGGGGTCATGAGGCCTGGATTGCCGGCGGCGTCGAGCAGGTGGTCGAGCAGGCGGAGCAGTTCGTCGGGTTCGCAGCGCGTCATGACGAGGCGTTGACGGACCCGCGAGGCGACGGCTTGCAGGTCGGGGCTGTGCAGCTTGGCGAGCAGGCGGCTGTCGCCGGCCAGGACGACGCTGAGGATGGCGCGCGAGTCGAACTCCGTGGAGGCGAGCAGGCGCAGTTCGGTGAGCACGGCCTGCGGCATCTCCTGGGCCTCGTCGACGAGCAGGACCGGGCGCATGCGGGTGTCCTCGAGATGGGTGAGCCAGCACTCGCGCAGGGCCTTGAAGCCGGCCCAGAGGTTCCGGCGCAGTGTCGTGATGCCGAAGAGGTCGGTCATCTCGCGGTAGAAGTCTGCGGTGCTCGACGAGGGATGGGCGAGCACGGCGACGTCGAGGCCCTCCGCGGTCTCGAGACGCTCGTCGAGCAGGCGCAGGGCGACGCTCTTGCCGGTGCCATGCTCGCCGGCCACCACGGCGAAGCCGCCCTGGCGCACGAGCTGACGCTCGATCCTGCGGCAGAAGCTGTCGATCGCGGGCGTTGCGAGAAGGCCCTCGACCGGCAGGTCGGCGGCGAAGGGGTTCCACTTGAGGCCGTAATGGGTGAGGTGTTGGCGGTTCATGACATGTCTCCCTGATCGTTGTTGTCCTTGCCTTCGTCGTTCGGGCCGGCATCCTTGCCGAAGGGCAACCATGCCGGGGGCAGGCCGGTGGCGTCCTGCTCGTCGCGCAGGCGCTTGAGCAGCGGCGCCGGCCCGGTCTGTGGCTTCACCTCGTCGTCTTCTCTCCGGCGCCCGGTCCGGCGGCGGAGCCCCTCGGCGTTGCGAGACTTGTCCACCGGACGCAGGGTCGAGATGCGGTCCCCGGTGCGGCCGTCGACCATGTCGATGCCGGAGAGGTCCCAGCGGGCGACGCGCAGGTCGATCTCGCGCAGGTGGCGCCACGGCGCCGGCAGTTGATAGCGGACACTCGCCACCGTCACCGTGGCGTCGGAGCGTCGCACCTTGCGACGCACCTTGATGCGGAAGGCGGCCCGGAGTTCGCTGCTGTCCGGGCATGTCCGCGAGGCGTCCTCGCTGTCGATCACGCGCCTGAGCGGCGTGACCCCCGTCTCGCGGTGTACGCGGCGGTGATACTCGCGCTCGACCCAGATGACGGTGGCGTCGTTCAGGTCCTGCAGGGTCAGGGTCTCGACGTTCTCGAGCATCGCCATCAGGCGGCCCTCGACCTGGGCGAACAGCACCTCCTGCTTGCCGTTCTGGTACGGGCTGCGGACAAGCGTGTGGTGGTGCAGCACGCCGAGGGCGTGCAGTCCCTCCTGCACCTCCCCGGCCGTCATCGCCGATCCGTTGTCGGTCAGAAGGGACCGCGGCAGCCCTCGCTTCATGAAGGCCTGGCTGATGCCGTGAACGAAGATCTCCGTGGTCTCCCCGAGATACCACTGCATGTGGCAGACGAGACGCGAGTGGTCGTCGATGAAGCTGAGCAGGATCGGCGTCCTCCACTCCCCGGACGGCGTCAGCACGCGACAGGTCCGCGCATGGTGGAAGTCGGCGTGCCACAGGGCATGGCTGCGCGAGACCTCGTAGCTCAGCACCTCGCGCCCCTCGACCGCAGGCCGCTCCGCTTCACCACCGAACTTCCGCTGCCGCCGCCGCCGCTCCAGGCCCGCCGAACGCATGACCCGGGTCAGCGTCGCATAGGACGGCATCGGCCCGAGCGAAGGGTCGGCCTCGACCAGCGCGCAAAGGTTGTCGTGGTGGAGCTGAACCGACCACGTGGGGTGCGCCCTGTACTGGTCGCGCAAGGCCGCCATCAGCAGGGGCGAGACGCTCCGCGCACGACCGGCGTCGCAGCGCACCCGACGGCGCAGCGCCCGCACCGGATCCCGGTCGGCCGACCGCGCCTTGTAGTACCAGCGCTCGATCGTCGACACCGAGAAGCGGATCGTGCCGCCCCTGACGGGATGCTCCCAGTCCCGCCGCGACAGCCGTTGAAGCTCGGCCCGCAGACCCCCCTTCGGCGGCGGCGACGCCAGCAGCGGGCCAACCACCGCAAAGCGCAGCCGCGTCCAGGCGTCCCCGGCGTCCGCTTCGTCCTTCGTCACCACGACGGCCTTCCTCCCTCGTCGTCCCATGGGAGGAAGGCCCTATACGGTCCTATGTCATCGCACTACAGGCACTCTCTGCGGGCGGCGACAGACCATCGACGATCCTGCAGAAGCCGGTCCACGGCATGAGCCAGACCAGGCTCCGCAGAAGGCGCGATCGAAACGATCCGCCGCGCATCAAGCGCACCAGGGCCACAAGCGGAGGCTCGTCCGCCTCCACCGCCAGATCGCCACGCTTCCAGCGCCACGCCGCCGTCGCCGGGAACCTCTCCCGCCACCATCGACGCCACCGGCCAAGCGTCCTCTCCGGGATGCCAGACATGCGGCTCGCCTTCGCCAGGGGAACACTGCCGCACAGAACCAGGAGGCTCGCAGCCAGGTATACCGGCGCCGCACGGAACCTCCGGCCGAAGAAGCGCACCGAGGGCGGAGTCGTCCGGCTCCTGCACTCAGCACAGCAGAAGCTGAAACGGCGGTTGTCGCCGCGAAGAGCAGGCGCAAGCGCGTGCGGCTTGCGCGGATACCGCGCGCTGTGAAGACGACCGCCGCAATGCGGGCATCCCTGTCGGCGGCGATTTAGAACGGCGGGATATTGGCGGAGAACCGCTCTTTTGGGCGCTGATCGTGTGAGTGGGTGACCACGACAGGAGAACGTGCGGCATTGGACGAAGGTCCGCCCGGTCTTTGTTTTCTGCCTATTGTTGGATCCCATTGGTCTTGCATTGACGTTGACGATGTCGTTCCGGTCGGCGTTTTCTGGCGTTCGGCGTTTGTGGAACGTGATGTGGGAGGGGAGCTTCAGGCTTTTGCGCGTGGTTTCGTTCTGGCGTTCTCCGTCCTCGTCGTGGTTCGTCGGGCGGGACGATCTCGAGGCTGGAGAGCTGACGGTTTCTGTTGCGCTGGGCGAAGAGGCTGCGTGCGTTGCGGTTGCGGCGGCGCAGGGTGCGGCAGGCGTCGAGTGTTTTCGGGCGGATGCTGCGACCTGTGAGCCAGTCCGGCGGCGGATCGGGCGTTGCTGCGGCTCAGCGGCTGCGGCAGTCTCGTGATGTGGTGTCGTTTGGACGGCCCGGGGGTTTCCCGGGGAGGCTGAGCGGCGCGTCGGGGTGAGACGTTCTCATTCCTGGATGGTAACGCGTGACCGCGTTCAAGGGTCTTGCGAGATTACGTGTCCCTTCCGTAGCCGCGTGGCGGTTCGATGTCCTCGAGAGCCTCGATGTCGGCATCGGCGACGCTCTGCAGGCGTTCTCCGTAAGGCGTGTCACGGAGGGTTTCGGGGATGCTGTCGAGGCGGTCACGCCATTCGTCCTGCAGGGTGCGGCAGGCGTCGAGTGTTTTCGGGCGGATGCTGCGACCTGTGAGCCAGCCCGGCGGCGGATCGGGCGTCGCTGCGGCTCAGAGGCTGCGGCAGTCTCGTGATGCGGTGTCGTTTGGACGGCCCGGGTGTTTCCCGGGGAGGCTGAGCGGCGCGTCGGGGTGAGACGTTCTCATTCCTGGATGGTAACGCGTGACCGCGTTCAAGGGTCTTGCGGGATCACGTATCCCTTCCGTAGCCGCGTGGCGGTTCGATGTCCTCGAGGGCCTCGATGTCGGCATCGGCGACGCTCTGCAGGCGTTCTCCGTAAGGCGTGTCACGGAGGCTTTCGGGGATGCTGTCGAGGTGGTCACGCCATTCGTCCTGCAGGGAGCGCAGTTCGGCCACGGCGTCGTTCCAGCGTTGCGGTCGCGAGCGCCGGTCACGGTGCTTTGGGGTGTGGACGGGAGGGATGCCGGCCTTGCGCCGTTCCCGGTATCACCGCTGCTTTTCGGCGGGCGTGAGGGGCATGAGTGGTCTCCTTGTGACGGACGTGGTCATGATCTCGCTTGTGGTTCTTTGGTCCTGGCGTTGACGACGTCGTTCCAGTCGGCGTTTTCCGGCGGTCTGCGTCTGTGGAACGAGACGTGGGAGGGGAGCTTCATCTTTTTGCGCAGGGTTTCGGCCTGTCGCTCTCCGGCCTCGTCGTGGTCCTGGGCGAGGACGATGGTCCTGACGTTGGGCAGGCTGCTTGCGGCGAGGCTGATCTGTTCGTGCTGTCTTCGCGAGGGTGCCCCGGCGGTGGAGAGGAAGGCGTGGCTGGGGGGACATTGGTCGATCTGGGCCAGGCTGAGGGCGTCGACGGCGCTTTCGGTGATGACGAGGGCCTCGAGGTCCGCGGCGGTTCCGGCGCGGACGGCGAACAGGCTTCGGGTTCCACCGGTGGCGAAGCGTTTCGGTCCGTCGGGGGGACCGATCTCGAAGCCGGTGAGCTTTCGCTTCCTGTTGCGATGGGCGAAGAGGACGCGTCCGTTGTGGTCGCGGCGGACCAGGGGGCGGCAGGTGTCGAGGGTCTCCGGGAGGATGCCGCGCCCGGTGAGCCAGTCCGGGGCCGCATCGGGCGTTGCCGCGGCCCAGAGGCTGCGGAAGTCGCGTGGCGCGGCGTCGGGTGCTGCGAAGCGGGTGCAGATGTCGGCGAAGGCCAGTCCGCGGTTGAGCATGAAGTCGATGACGGTTCCGTTGTCTTCATCGTTCTGGGTGTTGAAGTAGACCCAGTGTCCGTTGTTGAGGCACTTCGTGACGAGCTTCGGCAGGCCGGGTGCGCACAGGACGGGGTTGGCGCGTGTCGAGGCCTGTTCGTCGCGGACGTATCCCCAGTCGGCGGCGATGCGTTCGAACGGCATGCGCTTGACGGCGTCGAAGTCGACGCGGCGGGGTTTATCGGGTTTCACGCCTGAGCCGCCAGGAGTCGCTGTCGATGGAGATGAGGGTTGCGTCGTGCATGAGCCGGTCGACGGTGCCGGCGATGCCGGAGGCGCTGGGGAAGACGCGGTCCCACTGGGCGAAGGCGAGGCTTGTCGTGACCATGGTCGAGCGGCGCTGATAGCGCCGCGAGACGATGGCGTAGAGGATGTCGGCATGGTGGCTTTCGAGGGTCACGTAGCCGATTTCGTCGAGGACGAGCAGGCGGGGCCTGGCGAGGATCGCGAGGCGGCGGCGCAGCTCGCTGCGCGAGACGGTCTCGGCGAGTGCCTCGAGCAGTTCCGGCGCCTTCTCGAAGCGGACGGTGTGGCCGTGCAGCAGGGCCTGGTGAGCCACGTTGGCGGCGATCATGGTCTTTCCGGTGCCCTGCCCGCCGACGAGCACGGCGTTGTCCGCACGGTCGACGAAGCCGAGGCCGAGGAGCGCTTCGACATGAGCCCGGCTGATGTCGCGCGGCCATGTCCAGTCGAAGTCCGCCAGGGGCTTGAAGGCGGGCAGCCGCGCCGCGGCGCGGCGGCGCTCGTGGCTGCGGGCCCTGCGGGCCTGTTCCTCGCCGCTGACCACCTCCTCGATCCATGCGGTCCCGGCGACCTCGTCCCAGCGTTCGACGAGCCCGTGGAGGCCGAGCGCCCGGGCACGCTCCCTGAGCTCGCTCATGTCTTGTTCCTGGCGCTGGCTTCGGGCCTGTCGTAGGCGTCGAGAGCGGTCCCCCGCGGCGTCGTGCCACGGCCGCCGCGGCCGTCGTCGGCGATGCTGAGGGGCGGCAGGCCCTGCTCCCGGCGGCGCTCCTCGATGATGACGCGCACGGTTTCGGGGTGGCACGAGCCGCGCTCCAGCGCCGTGGCGACAGCCCGGTCGAGAGCGTCGGCGCCGTGCGCGTTGAGAAGCGTCTCCAGCATCCGGGCGCAGGAGGCCACGTTGCGCCCGTTGGTCCCGGCGCGCGCCAGCATC
This sequence comes from Alphaproteobacteria bacterium, assembly GCA_964291265.2. Taxonomy (GTDB): domain Bacteria; phylum Pseudomonadota; class Alphaproteobacteria; order SP197; family SP197; genus SP197. The sequence goes on along the minus strand of OZ219747.1, from coordinate 2,539,021 downwards.
TCCTCGGCCCGCGGCACGGTGCGCAGGACCCGGTCGCGGACGCTCATGGAGCGGGCCCGCCGCTTGCCCGCGGCGATCGCCCTGGCATGCTCCGGATCGGTGACGGCCTGCTTCCTGTCGTAGGAGCGTCGGTGGCGCGCGACCTCGTCGGCGCCGTCGAGGATGCGAACCTCGTCGCGGTCGGCGACCAGCGTCAGCAGGGCCTTGGAGAAGCTACCCGGAACGCTGTAGTCGTTGGTGTCGAAGCGGGCGTGGCAGGTCTTGTCGATGCGCACCGGGCGGACCTCGTGATGCGGGAAGGGATCGGCGGGAAGGACGATCAGGTGCTCCCTCTCCCGGGCGAAGGCGTCCCGCACCAGGAGACTGTCGTCGTCCGGCCAGGGCCGCTCCGCGGCGGCGCCGAAGCACCACTCCCGAACTGCGGCGTTGAGCTCGCCGAGCGGGACCGTGATGTCGCGCCCGGCGAAGAACCCGGTGCGCGCGAAGCGCACACGGCGTTCCACGCGGCCCTTCTCCTGCGGGCTCCTGGGCCAGGCGGCGCTCGGTTCGAAGGCATAGTGGGCCGCGAGGCCGAGCAGCATCGGATGATAGGTGACCGCCTTGCCGCGGCGCGTCACCACGGCACTCTTCAGGTTGTCGTACAGAAGCCTCCGCGGCACACCCCCGAATGCCGCGAAAGCCTCGACATGGCCTTGCAGGAAGCTGGCCATCCGCGCGTCGTGGAACAGGCTCAGGACAGTCTGGCGCGAGTAGCTGAGGGTGACGAGAAGCCCCATGAGCCTGCGCTCCGCCCGGCCAATGCGGACCTTCCCGAACTCGGCCCAGTCAACCTGCGCCTGCTCGCCCGGAAGGAAGCTCAGCCGCAGCGACGGCTCGGGCCTCTTCACCGGCCTCAGCCCGAGGCGGCGCAGGTCGTGACGGAAGTGATCCTCGCCGCCGCGGTAGCCCAGAGCCACGACCTGTCGCCAGAGCGTGCTGGCCGGAAGGTCCGGCGACGCCTCAAGACGCTCCCCGAGGAAGGCAACGAAGGGGTCGATGAGCTTGGCCCGCGGCCGCCGCTCCTGCCCCGACGCCTTGAGCGCCCGCGTCACCGTGCCGTGGTGCACGCCGAGATGCCGGGCAATCGTCCCCACAGCCCAGCCCTCGGCCCGCGACAGCCGCACGATCGTCGCCCGCGTGTCCTCGTCGATCGCCATGAACTCCCTCCCTTTGGTTCCTCAACGCCGCATCACAGGTCCCTCAGCACCACATGCGTCACGACCCGTCCGCACCGGGCGCACCGAAGCGGCGATTCGCGCCGCTCTCGCGCCTTCACAACCGCAGGTAGGGAGGTCGGCAGCAGTCGGGAAGGGTGGTCCGTAACGATTTCTTCAGAACCGGCGTCTCCAGACACCGCCGGAACGTCGCCAAGCAGCACCACAGCAGACGTCTGCGTGCCCATGATCTCGGCAACCATCGCCGCCCTGGCCTTCAACGCACGCGCCTCCTCCGCCTTGCGGAGCCGATAACGCCGCTGGCGGTGACGGCCCGTCTCACGGCCCTTCAGCGTGCTCTGGTAGCGACGACGCGACGCGCGGCGCCGCTCGATCCGGGACGATTCCCTGCACTCCTTGGAGCAATACACATGCCCCCGGTCACACGACCGGCAGAGAACAACCTGCCGCTGACACCGCTTGCAGTTGAACAGTCGTCCCGTCGTGCACACGATCCGTCTCGAGAGCGGGGGTGGACCCGGACGCAAAATGGCTCGACAATACACGGGAGTTCGGTCCCCCGTGACCGGCTCGTCCGGGTGCTGCGCCGGGGGGCGTCACAACTCCGCCCGGCATCGCATCGCTCTTTCTCTTGATGCCGATCTAGCATCCACCCGGGGCGGCGGCAAAAACGCCGCCCCGGGACCGGACAACGCGACCCGCCCACAGGGAAGACAAACAATCCCGCGAGTGCCTCGGAACCGGAACCCTCCCGGCAACCGTCACCAAGACCGAAGCAGAGGTCGACGGAACCCGAACCGGACCAAAACGACAATAGGAAAAGACGGCGGCGCTCGGGGAGACAACCAGCCGAACACTCAAACCACGACAACAGGACGTGACAATAGGACCTGACAACAGGGAAGAAACACGACCCTGACAAAGCGCGGCAAATCGCCGAAATCCCGCCGTTCTATGCAGCCATCAACAATCCCTCCAGGCGGCAGCGCTCCGCCTCGGCCGCATCAATCCTCTCAAGGAGAGGCCAGACATGAGCGCAGGAAAGTATGGGACCCGGGAAGGAAACGTGCGACATTGACTGGCCTCCGGTGATCTCACCGTCACGGAGACAAGCCCCTCGGCCGACTTCTTGCAAGTCGGTCGAGGGGCAATCACCCCAGACCAGCAGACAATTCAAGCAAAACCGACGGAATCCACGTCAAAAATCGCGCAAACGCTTAACGTCGCACCGCTACCAATGTCCGGGTGACGTCGTCACGGGGGGCAGCACCTGCATTGGCTTCGGCGGCGTACGGGTCGACGGGGCCGTGAGCGCGGCCGTTCTCGCTGCGGCGCAGCCCCTTGGCGTGGCTGCCGCGCTGGAGGCGTTCGAGCGGCGCGGCGACGATACGTCGGCACGGATCAGACTCGCCGCCTCGGCGCTGGAGGAAGCCCGGTACAAGGCCGGTCGTGCGCAGGCACAGTTCGACGCGGTTGATCCCGGCAACCACAACATTCTCCACAACCTGGCGGCGCGGTGGGAGGCCTGCCTGGCCGAGGTCTGCGAGCGCGAGGAGCAGCTTCGGGCGCTCGAGGCGACCCGCGAGGCGCGAGAAGCGGGGTGCGCAGACCGTGACGCCTTTCTGGCTCTGGGGGCCGACCTGGAGCGCGCATGGTCCCATGAGGCCGCAACGCCGCAGCTGCGCAAGAACATCCTGCGCGCGGCCCTGGTGGAGATCACCGCCAGCATGCGACAGGACACGGTGCACCTGCTTCTGCACTGGCGCGGCGGCGACCATACCGAGATCGAGGTGAAGCGCTTCCGTACCGGCGAGCATCGCTATACGTCCGACAAGGAGGTCGAGGACCTGGTCGCCGGACTGGCCCGGCAGCTGCCCGACGAGCAGATGGCCCGGCTTCTCAACCTCATGGGCCGCAAGACGACCAAGGGCAACGGCTGGAACCGGGTTCGGGTGCGCGTCTTCCGTTCCCGTCGCGGCATTCCGGGATACCGCGAGGGCGAACGCCAGGAGCGCGGCGAACTGTCCCTCGGCGAGGCCTCGGCGCAGCTCGGCGTCGATCCCTCGGTCGTGCGCCGGCTGATCCGGACGGGCATCCTGCCCGCACGGCAGGTCTGCACCGGGGCGCCCTGGGCCATCGCAGCGGCGGATCTCGAGGCCCCTCGGGTCGTCGCGGCGCTGTCCGGCTGCCGGAGCGTCGCCGACGCGGACCCGAACCAGGGCGAGTTCGAGTTGTGACCGCCCTGCGAGGCTGCATGGCCGCCCGTGCAACGGCTTGCATGACCGGGTTCCATCCCCGTGATCCGGAGCAGGCCGAGAGATACGGCATCCCTGCCGTCCACCAGCGAAAGTCCTGCGAGTGCCGCTCCCGTGCGCAACGCTGGCGCGATGCGGTGGCCGAGCTCGGTGCATGGCAGGAGCATGATCAGGACTGTCTCGACAGTCTCCCCGACTCCCTGCGCGACACGGCTGGCGGAGAACGTCTGCAGATCATCGTCGAGGCCGACATCGAGGCCCTTGAGGACATCGAACCGCCGCGCGGCTAGTGGACGGGACCCATGGCACCTGGGACCACCTTGACCACGGTAACGTTACCATGCCCGGGGACGCTGGGCGGCAAGGTGGCCCCGCTCATGCCGCCGGGACACATGACACCTGGAACCCCCTTGACCACGGTAACGTTACCATGCCCGGGAACGCTGGCGGCAAGGTGGCCGCACTCATCGGTAACGTTACCGTGGTCAATGGACGGCAACCCGCTCATGCCGCCGGAACCACAGGCTGCATGTCGCCTCGCTCGCAGGGCAAGGCGGAACCTCGGACCGCACGTGGACAACCACAGAACACATCACCCCGAATACCCGCAAAAACCTTGCCAGACATGGGGGCCGGCAGACATCGGGAAGGACGATCTTCCGCGAACCGGGGCAAAAACGCGGGGCAAAACGCCGTTGACACAGGAGGCGAAATGGAAAATCGTTATAAATCAACCCTGAAGCGAGATGGGGTGTTATGATGGCATCTACGGACGGATCAGGAATCGCGCCAGACCGATCACCTCGTCGAGATGCCGCTCGCGGCTCGCATCGTCCCAGCCAAGCCAGGCATCCCGCGCCGCCAGGACCCGCGTCGCCGGAGCAAACAGGAACCCGCCGAGCCAGCCATGCGACGATCCGATCAGGTAGCGCAGCTGACGGCCGACGTGAAGACGGGCGCTGCGCGGATGCTCCGACGCCATCAGCTCGTTGAAGATCAGACGAAGCTCCGATCCCTCGACCCGGACAAGCTCAAGGCCCTCAGGCCGCACCGGCACTCGCCGGAAGGCCCACAGGCTCGGCAACCGCCACCTCCCTGCGAGCCACGGCACCCCGGCCGCCGCCACGGCGGGGCGAAGGAAGAACGATCCTGCCCGCCCGCTCAAGACGGCGAAGGGCAACAAAGGCAACTCGTGACCTGCGGTCACCCGCGAAAGTCAACAAAGCCGAAAGCGTCGCATACCCTGCGGCCGATCTCGGCACGTGAGACCTCCGGCTGCGCCAGAATCCGCGACAACTTCGCCATGCCTTGTGGCGAGGAAAGCGCGCTGGGAATCGAAACAGGGTCGTCCATGCGGCCGACCATAGCGCGAAGGAATCAGCGAGTCGAGCGCGAAATCAGGACCATTCTTTTTTCAGTCCTGTGGATTGTTGATGTGACAGGGACCTGGCATGACTGAGGCGCCCGGGTTCACTGTGGGCTGGTTTCAGTGGGCACTGCTGGTGCATCAGGGCTCGCAGGCACGTTTTTTCGAGTGTGCGAGCAGAACTGTCCTGTTGCGCCGTCAGGCGGCGCGTTCCCGGCTTGTGGCGCGGGGTCAGGAGCGAAGGTTCATCCGCCGGGCGGGATGAGGATAGCGTCGAGCGCGTCCTGGGCGCGAGCGGCGTAGTGCCGGTTGGCTTCGGGCATATAGTCGAAATGTCCGCCGCAGCGCACGATGGCGATGGCGGCGTTTGTCAGGCAGGAGAGGTTGCGTGGCAGATGGCGCACATGGACCCTGCAGCGGTCCTCGTCGTAGGTGAAGTCGCGTACGTAGTGGAGTCGATTTTCGATGACCCAGTGGTCGCGCACGAGGGCCAGAAGCATCTCGGGTCCGGCGCGTTCGGGAGCGAGCGAGGTGAGGCACCAGGTGGTCTCGACACTGCGTTCTTTGGTCTTGCAGATCTCGCGTTCGCGCTCGATGCGGATGGCTTGGTGGCGACCGTGGAGAGCGGCGTAGCCGTCCCACTCGGCGCCGGAGATGTCGACCACGGCACAGCGGCGGCGCTCGATGCGTCCGTGCCCCTTGTCGAGTGTCTCGAACGAAGCCGCGCCCTTGAAGTCGATGGCCTTGAGGTCGTCGAGCATGGTCTCCTGGTTATCCTTGATCGCCGTGATGACATAGTCGGCGCGGCGCTCGAGAAGCCGTTGCGCGGTCTCGTGCTGAGCGTGCATCGCGTCCAGGGTGACGATGCGGCCCGTGACGTCGATGCTGCTGGCGAGGTCCCGCACGGCGGGGATCTCGTTGCTCTTCGCGTCGACCTCGACCTGGCCGAGGACCATGCCGGTTCCGTGCTCGACCGCTGCGACCATCATCCGCCGCCCGTTTTTGGTCTGCTTGGAGGCGCCGCGGATGTCCTTGCCGTCCATGGCGAGCGGTGTGTCTGCACCGGCCTGCTGGGCCGTCCACAGGCCGATGGCGTGGTCCAGGGTCTCGGGCGGCAGGTTGGCGAGGATGCTGTGGAAGGTTGTGGACGTGGGCGCCGTGTAGCGCTTCTTCGACGGGCTGTAGAACGCACCCACCGCCGCCAGCTGTTCCTGGGTGAGCAGGGCGGCGAACTGAGCGAATGCGCTCACGCCGCGGTAGCCGGCGAGCCGGGCTGCGACGGCGATCGCGAGAATGGTTCTCAGCGGATAGCGCTTGCCCCGGGGCTTGCGGCACTCGGGCACCTCGCCCAGGCAGGCGAACAGACTGCGCAGCCCGGACGCGGCCATCGGTCCGGCTTGGTCGTGCTGCTCCGCGTTCCAGCTCTCCGGGATCGCGTCCCGGCTCAGCGCCTCGGCGGCGCCGTCGGTCAGTTCGTACATGAAGATCTCCTTGGGCTGGCCGTGGTGACGGAAGCGTGCGGCGCCGCCGGGCTTGCGACCGAAGCCGCGCGTCAATCCCAGCGAGCGCCAGTTCGCCGCGCGATAGCAGGTTCCGGCGAAGCGCTTGATGTCGACGAACGTCTCCGCGAGGAACACTGGGTATCCGTGCGCGGCCTCGATGTCGGCGGACAGCCGCCGAAGGCTCAGGCCGAGCACGCGGGACGCCAGGTTCGGCACCCCTCTCGGGCCAAGAATGACGAACCGGGAATTGTTCGCGATCAGATGCAGGCGGCGGAACTGCTGCTCCGCAGTCCAGCCAATCCAGCGGTCGCGTGCAGCAAGCTTGAACGAGCCCGGCTGCCAGCCAACCAGCGCCACCCAGGTCTCGCCGTGCAGGGCGACATGGCGCAGGCCCTTGCCGATGATGCCGTGAAACCGCAGGTAGTGATGCTCCTTGACCAGACGATCCCAGAGCCGGTGCTCACGTGCGCCACGGGTCGGGCGCACCGTCACCTCGCGAAGGTCGATAGGGGAATCCGGGGTCGCAAGCGTCGTCATGCCGGCACACTGCCACAGCGAAAACGGGATGTCCACCCCCAGAATCCTGCGTGCGCCGAGCGCCGGGACGACAAAAGAAAAGCCCTGAGCGCGAAATGTGTCCGATGGGCAGGCCGTGGGTGTGTGCACAGGCGGCGAACTCGAGATCGTCGTTCACGGCGGCGGTTCGCTCTTCAAGGGCAACGAGATCAAGCAGGCCGTGCAGACCGGCCAGGTGCCCATCGGCGAACGCCTGCTGAGCGCCCACCAGGACGAGAATCCGCTGTTCGGATTCGATTCGGTGCCATTCCTGGCCTCGTCGTTCGAGGCATCCGATCGGCTGTGGAGGGCTGCCAGGGACAAGCTTGAAGAGGTTCTCTCCGAGCAGAACATGATCCTGCTCTATGCGGTGCCGTGGCCGCCACAGGGTCTCTATTTCAACAGGGAAGTCACCGGTATCCCTGACATGGCAGGGATCAGGTTCCGCACGTACAACGCCGCCACCTCGCAACTGGCCGAACTGGCAGGCATGGTGCCGGTGCGGATCGAAGCAACCGAACTCATCCAGGCGCTGACGACCGGAAGGGCGGAAGCCTTCGTCTCGTCCGCCGCAACCGGTTTCGACTGTCGGAAGGTCTGGGAACACCTGAGTTATTTCTACGATGTTCAGGGCTGGTTACCGCGCAACTACATGCTCGTGAACCAGGACGGGTTCGATGCCCTGGGTGACCATGCCCGAAACTGCCTGCGTGCCGCCACGCTGCTGGCGGAAGTGGCTGGCACCGCAAGAGCGCGGGAGCTGACCGACTGGTACCGGGCGCAACTCGCGGCCAACGGCATGGTCGTTCGTGCCCCCGGCCAGCAACTCGCTGCCGATCTCGCCGCCATCGGCGCCACCATGTCCGCCGAGTGGTCGGCCCTCGCCGGACCGGATGCGGCCGCGATCCTCAAGGCTTTCGGAATCGACTAGCCCGAAGTTCCAGAACCGATCAGACGTATCGTTATGAATGTATTGACGTTTGAAAAAATCGGGTGTGTTGCTACTGGGAACGCTGCAGGCGTATGCCGAGGTAGTCCAGGGCCTTTTTCTGGAGCGGCGTGGGCCGCGTGGTGACCTGGAAGGGTTGGGCGCCCGCAAGGCGGGGCGCCACGGTGTTGCGGGTGATGGTCGCGAGATCATCGAGGAGGGTGCGGAAACTGTGCACCGGATCACCCCCGGGCGTCCTCTTCGTTGCCGCCTTGGCCCGGGCGCTCGCCGAGACTTCTGCCGGCGCCACGACGGACGGCCGCCGGGCCTCGGCGCCTTCGGCATCCTCGTCGTCGAACAGCATGGGCTTCAGTTTCTGGCGCATGTGCCATTCCACGTAGTAGGCGAGCATGCACAGGAAGACATGGGCGCGGACCCGGGGTTCGGTGCGGTGGTAGACGGGACGGACCTTCAGATCCACGGTCTTCAGGCTGCGGAAGGCCCGTTCCACCGAACTCAACCGCTTGTAGGCGCGCACCGTGCCGGGACCGTCGAGCTCGCTCTGCGGCAGGCTGGTGCGGATCACGTAGAGGCCGTCGAGCCTGGCCTCGGCGGCGATGGCAGCCTCATCGCGCCCATAGGTGAAGACACCCTCGTCGTCGATGGACCACGTGAAGTGCTTCGCCATCTTGTATTTACCGATGACCTTGCCGACCCGCTCCCCGATCTTGTCGGCACCCTTGAGACGGCGCTTGTCGCGCCGTGTCGCTGCTGCGATCGGTTCAAGCAGGGCCTCGGTGGCCTCGAGCAGTTCCTGGCGCTTGCGGGCCCGGTCCTCGGCCAGCAGGGGGTTGCGGCAGACCATGAGGCGTTCGCCGGGATACGCATCGCTGGTGATCTCCACCAGGTCCCTCTCGTCGAAGAGCGACATCTCGACGTCGCCGGCCTCCACAAGGGCGCGGATGGCCGGTCCCCTCAAGGCGCTGATCCAGTCCAGGCCCGCAGGCTTCACCTCCTCGCGTATGCGCGCCTCGGTCAGCATCCCCCGGTCTCCCACCAGCACCACCTTCGCCAGGGAGAAGCGCTCCTGCAGCGTGGTGATCTGTGATGCCACCGTCCCGGGGTCCGCCGTGTTGCCGGGGAACACTTCCACCGACACTGGACAGCCGTCCCGATCGCACAGAAGGCCGAACTCGATCTGCAGCTTGCCCTTCTTGCCATCCCGGGAATGACCCCTCCTGGCCAGGGGACACGCTCTCCCCTCCATCCATACCGAGGTCAGGTCATAGAGCACCAGGCAGCCCTCTTCGAGGCGCCGCTTCGCCAGGGACCGCTCGATCCTCTCCTGACGCTCCAGGAGCCAGTCCATGGCGCCGTAGAGGGCGTCCTCGTCCATCTCCGCATCGAGGACCTCGCCCAGGGTGCTGACCGCCGTGGCCTCGGCCAGCCCCCTGGCCGTGGCCAGCTTCGAGGCGGGCTCGAGGATGCGTGCCACGATCATGGCCAGGACCTGATCGCGCTCAGGCGAGGGCTTCGGGTCGATCAACCTGTCCAGTCCCAGCTTCTTCAGGGTTCCCAGCACCGCGGCGACATGCCCATGGGGTAGGGAGCGGACGATGTCGAAGGCGTCGTCACGACCGACGAGGGGTTCGTTCTTCAAGAACCGCCGCAGGGTCTCGACCTTTTCCATGGGCCAGGAGGAGAGATTGGCGATGGTGCGCTTCTTGACCTTGCCGTTCTCGCGCCATCCCTCTCGCAGGAGGACGGCGGGGGGTGAGTTACGGTTGGGGACGATGTCTACGTACATGGCAACGTATATGGGGGCGTAAGCCCACCGTGTCAAGGGAAAACTTCGCCGTTACATGGGAACATTCTCGCGCCATCATCGCGCTATTTTGCCAACACAATCAACCGGTTATCGTGACTCTGCCGCTGAAATCGTCCGGAACTTCGGACTAGCAAGCGTTCCGGCGTGATCACGTCGGCGCGGCAGCAAGGCAGATGACGGATCCGGGTTCCATTGTTCGGGTCTTCGTGTCCGACACGGAGAAGTCGAGGGTCACGAACCCGCCGACTGCGTCCACCGAGCCTTCCGCGCCCGCTTCGCCGTCGTCACCGCCGCAGGCGGAGCCCGGGCCCCGCTGTCTGCAACGGACGCTGACGACATCTGGCTGAAGACGGCCATCGGTGCCCATCGGACCGGAGTCGGTGACGCACTGCTGTCGTCCGGAACCTGCGGGTCAGGAGCCCCTGTTGCGGTCCGGACGGGCCCTGGCGAGCCGCTTCGCGACCTGCCGCCTTTCCCACTCGTCGCCGAACAGGTTGACGATCTCGAACACGCTGAAGCCATGGACGGCGACGCCGATTCCCCAGCCCCGCTCGGCCCGGTTGATGGAGAACGGGACTTGCTCAGTCAGCGAGGAAGCTCGAGGCAGCCTTAGCTCACTCTGCCAAGCACTGGAAACACATCCTCAACCGATGACAATCGCCAACAATCACCTTGTGACCGAACACATTATCCGCCGAGATTCCCCAACCTCCTGGCCTGCGGTTTCCGTTGGAATTCAGCGCCGTGGTGTCCTGCAGGGCAAGGACCCTCGCTCCAGCCGGCGGCGCAACCTCGCCGATGCCCCGAAAGACGGGACGGCGCGTCAGCAGGACGGCCTTCGCGGCCATGCATCTCAGCCGAAGAAGTCGAAATCGGCCTCGGTCAGCTGCGCCGCCCGGATTCCCTCGACCACGATCGAGAAGGAGTTGGCAGGGTCACCGATCACGGTGTCGTCGCCGCTTTGCTTGATATCGAGATCGGAGAATTGCAGGCCACCCCTGATAACGATGATGTCCTGCCCGTCCTCGAAGTCGCGGATGCGGTCGGTATCGGATTCGTTGTCGAAAACGAACCGGTCGGCGCCCTTGCCACCCATCAGCGTGTCGGTGCCCTTGCCGCCCACCAGCGTGTCGTCGCCGGCCCCGGCGTAGAGTGTGTCGTCGCCGCTCCCGCCTCGGAGGATGTCGTCGCCGCCGCCGTAGTCGTTGAGCCAATCGTTGCCGTTCCCGGCGTAGAGGATGTCGTCGCCAGCTCCGCCGTAGAGCGCGTCACCGCGGCCGCTGCCATTGAGGGTGCCGCCCAAGTCGCCGTTGGCAAAGTAGTTGAGTACGCCGGGCCGGACGATGAAGTCGTTTCGGTCCAGGGAGTCCGCCGCAACGTCCAACAGGGTGATCGTGTCGCCATCGCCGTGGTGGATGACGGCATCGGTGCCGTCCTGCTCAATTACCAGCGCCGCAAACCTGCGGGGGGACACACCCATGATTTCGATCCTGTCGCCTCCCCCGAAGTCGGTAATCGTGTCATGCCCGTCTCCCGCTTCGAACCGGAAGGTGTCAGCACCCCCGCCGCCCGTCAGCGTGTCGTTTCCGGTGCTACCGTCGAAGAGATCGCGGCCGTCGCCGCCGTTGAGGATATCGTCGCCGCCCGCGCCGTGGAGATCATCGTCGCCCGCGCCGCCGTTGAGGGTGTCGTTGCCACTCCAGCCAAAGAGGTCATCATCGCCGTCCCCGCCGTTCAGGATGTCGTCGCCGTCCCCACCAGCGAGGTCGTCGTTGCCTGCATCGCCGTTGAGGGTGTCGTCGCCTCCGCGACCGAAGAGCACATCGTCGCCTCCGCCGCCGTTCAGGGTGTCGTTGCCCTCGCCGCTGATGTAGCAGTCGACGCCGGACCCACCGTTGAAGGTGACGCCGTTGCGGGCCGACGGATCCGCAGGCTTGCCCATGTCGAGCGACTCATCGCCCGAAGTGCCCGGGATCGTGTCCTTGCCGCCGTCGTCCTTGGCATTCGGAGCGCCACCGTCGTTGTTGGCATTCGGGTCGCCGCCGTCGTTGTCGTTGTCATCGTCTCTCGTACTGGCGCCGTACACGACCGTTTCACCGCCGCCTGCGCCGGCCGGCCGGATGAAGTCGTCCGCGTCCAGGCTGTCAGCCGAGACGCCCGACAGCCTGATCGTGTCGCCGTCGCCGTAGCGGATGACGGCATCGGCGCCGTCCTGCTCGATGACCAGTGCCTCAAACCCGCCGGATACGCCATCCAGGCGAATCCTGTCGCCACCCCCGAAGTCGGCAATGGTGTCGTTGCCGTCTCCCGCCGCGAACACGAAGGTGTCGGCGCCCTTGCCGCCGGTGAGCGTGTCGGAGCCCGCTCCGCCATTGAGCGTGTCAGCGCCCCTGTCGCCACGCAGGGTGTCGTCGCCAGCACCGCCGGCCAGCGTGTCGTCGCCCTTGCCGCCCTTCAGGGTGTCGTCGCCAGCACCGCCGGCCAGCGTGTCGTCGCCCTTGCCGCCCTTCAGGGTGTCGTCGCCAGCACCGCCGGCCAGCGTGTCGGCGCCCTTGCCACCCTTCAGGGTGTCGTCGCCAGCCCCGCCGGTCAGCGTGTCGGCGCCTCCGTTGCCACGCAGGGTGTCGTCGCCAGCCCCGCCGGTCAGCGTGTCGGCGCCTCCGTTGCCACGCAGGGTGTCGTCGTCAGCCCCGCCGGTCAGCGTGTCGGCGCCCTTGCCACCCTTCAGCACCTTCCCGCCGGCAGACCCGCCGCTCAAGTCATCATCGTCGCCGTCATCATTGCCGTCCGGCGGTGCACCCTGTGCAAGAGCGTCCTCGCCGCCGCCCTCCGGCGAGGACGCCTCGACGGGAAGGAACCGGAAGTTGTCTGCGCCCAAGGTGGACGCCGTCACGTTCTCCAGCGTGATCGTGTCGCCGTCACCGTAGCGGATGACGGTATTGGAGCCTTGCTGCTCGATCACCAGGTCCCCGAAGCCGCCGGACACGCCGGCAATCTCGATGATCTCGCCCGCCTCGAAACCGGTCATGGTGTCGGCCCCGTCCCCCACCGCGAAGACGAAGACATCGGCCCCCAGGCCACCATAGAGGTAGTCGTTGCCTCGGCCGCCCGTCAGCCGGTCGCCGCCCTGACCGCCGAACAGGCTGTCGATGCCGTCACCCCCGTCGAGCGTGTCGTCACCGTTGCCGCCATAGAGTGTGTCCGCCCCGGCGCCGCCGGTGAGCGTGTCGGCGCCCTCGCCGCCGTCCAGCGTGTCGTCGCCCGCACCGCCGTCCAGTGTGTCATCGTCCGAACTGCCGGGGTTCATGGCAAGAAAGCTCGCGTCGGTACCCGGGCTTGCGGTTCCGCCCGTCAGCGTGTCGTCCCCGGCGCCGCCGGTCAGGATGTCGTCGCCGAGGCCGCCGGTCAGCGTATCGTCGCCGAGGCCGCCCGTCAGGGTGTCGTTGTCCGCACCGCCGGTCCGGGAAACATGCTGTGTCATCGCGCTCACTCCTCGATGGATGGGTCTCCATGGCAGGGCCTGAAGGCATACCGAGCCGAGAGTTTATTCCGTACCGGCAGCCACTGCAAACGACCCAGAACCAAGACGATCCCACGCTGGATTCCGCTTGGTTCCTCATTGACGTCAGGCGTTTGTAACGTTGCGCGCGCGCATGAGGGCAGTTTCTCGCAAGGATTCTCGCCAAAACAGACTGTTTTTCGGTGGATTTGCTATCGATGATGTCATGGAAGCGATGGTCGATACGCTGCGAGCCAAGTTTGTGATGTTGCGGCCGGTTCTGAACGCACGTGCGCGGCGCCTGTAGGCGGCGACGCAGTTGTTGATGGCTGCATAGAACGGCGGGATTTCGGCGATTTGCCGCGCTTTGTCAGGGTCGTGTTTCTTCCCTGTTGTCAGGTCCTATTGTCACGTCCTGTTGTCGTGGTTTGAGTGTTCGGTTGATTGTCTCCCCGAGCGTCGCCGTCTTTTCCTATTGTCGTTTTGGTCCGGTTCGGATTGTTCCGTCGGCCTCTGCTTCGGTCTTGGTGACGGTTGCCGGGAGGGTTTCGGTTCCGAGGCACTCGCGGGATCGTCTGTTTTCCCTGTGGTCTGGGTCGCGTTGTCCGGTCCCGGGGCGGCGTCTTTGCCGCCGCCCCGGGTGGATGCTAGATCGGCATCGAAAGAAAGAGCGATGCGGCGCCGGGCAGAGTTTTACCGACGACCCCCGGCGCAGCACCCGGACGAGTCGGTCACGGGGGACCGAACTCCCGTGTATTGTCGAGCCATTTTGCGTCCGGGTCCACCCCCGCTCTCGAGACGGACGGTGTGCACGACAGGACGACTGTTCAACTGCAGGCGTTGCCAACAGCAGGTTGTTCTCTGCCGGTCGTGTGACCGGGGGCATGTGTATTGCTCCGATGAGTGCAGGGTGTTGATGGCAGGGATCAGGTTCCGCACGTACAACGCCGCCACCTCGCAACTGGCCGAACTGGCAGGCATGGTGCCGGTGCGGATCGAAGCAACCGAACTCATCCAGGCGCTGACGACCGGAAGGGCGGAAGCCTTCGTCTCGTCCGCCGCAACCGGTTTCGACCGGAAGGTCTGGGAACACCTGAGTTATTTCTACGATGTCCAGGGCTGGTTGCCGCGCAACTACATGCTCGTGAACCAGGACGGGTTCGATGCCCTGGGTGACCATGCCCGAAACTGCCTGCGTGCCGCCGCGCTGCTGGCGGAAGTGGCTGGCACCGCAAGAGCGCGGGCGCTGACCGACTGGTACCGGGCGCAACTCGCGGCCAACGGCATGGTCGTTCGTGCCCCCGGCCAGCAACTCGCTGCCGATCTCGCCGCCATCGGCGCCACCATGTCCGCCGAGTGGTCGGCCCTCGCCGGACCGGATGCGGCCGCGATCCTCGAGGCTTTCGGAATCGACTAGCCCGAAGTTCCAGCACCGTTCAGACGTATCGTTATGAATGTATTGACGTTTGATGGAATCGAGTGTGGCGCTACTGGGAACGCTAGAGGCGCACGCCGAGGTGGTTCAGGGCCCTTTTTATGGAGCGGCGTGGGCCGCGTGGTGACCTGGAAGGGCCGCAGGGTTTCGACGTTCTCCATGGGCCAGGAGGAGAGACTGGTGGCGGGGGGCTCATGCGGTTGGGGACGATGTCCAAGTACATGGGGGCAAAGGCCGCCTGTGTCAACAGGGTGTTTCACCGTTACATGGGAACTTCTGCATGTTGTCTCTGTACACTTTTATCAGTAAGATCAACTAGTTGGTGTGGTTATAGCGCTGAAATCGTCCGGAACTTCGGACTAGTAAGCGTTCCAGCGGAATCACGCCGGCGCGGCAGCAAGGCAGATGACGGATCCGGGTTCCATCGTTCGGGTCTTCGTGTCCGACCCGGCGAAGTTGAGGGTCCCGAATCCGCCGACTGCGTCGACCGGGCCTTCCACGCCCGCTTCGCTGTCGTCACCGCCGCAGGCGGAGCCCGGGCCCCGCTGTCTGCAACGGACGCTGGCGACATCTGGCTGAAGACGGCCATCGGTGCCCATCGGACCGGAGTCGGTGGCGCGTTGCTGTCGTCCGGAACCTGCGGGTCAGAAGCCCCTGTTGCGGTCCGGGCGGGCCCTGGCGAGCCGCTTTGCGACCTGCCGCCTTTCCCACTCGTCGCCGAACAGGTTGACGATCTCGAACACGCTGAGGCCGTGGACGGCGACGCCGATTCCCCAGCCGAGCGCAGCCCAGAGAAACCAGAGATAGTCCGGGTAGGTAACAAGGTTGATCACCGCAAGAACGGCGATGATGACGACATACTGGACGGCGTGGATGTAGAAGCCCCGAATGTCCCGGATGTACTCCATAGCATTCTGTTCCTCTTCGGAGAGGTTCGGCGTGTCTGATGCGGCGGTCATGTCATGCTCCTTGCGCAGAGTGGAAAAGTCGGTGTCCAGAACAGCGGCAAGGCACTTGAGGGTCTCGGCACTCGGAGTCGCGCCACGCTCTATGCGTTGCAGGGTGCGTACGCTGACACCCGCCATCGATGCGAGTTGCTCCTGGGAGAGTCCCCGCTCGAGGCGCAGCTTGCGGACGATCATCAGTGTCGCTCCCGCCGTTCAGGCAAGCCAACATGACTCCCATTGCCACTGGAGACCACGACAGGAACCCGACATTTCCACGACAGCAGGGAGCGTAAAAGGGTCAGCATGGGCCGGGAGGAACCCTTGAGGCGAGGGATTCGTGGCCCGTGGCGAAGGAACTGCTGGTCGCGTCCGGACTGCGGTTGACCAGGGAGCGCCCGTAGAAGGGGTGGGTCATCGATCGAACCTCATGCTCGATGCGGAACACGGGCTCGCTGGTGCCGGGATCGACGATATCGAGAAAGCGGTACTGCCACTGGTTGCTTTCCTCGGAGACGAGACCCCTCTCGTCCAGCCAGCGGTGAGGCCCGGAAAAATCGGCCACGTAGACCGCGACATGGTGGCCATCATAGCCGGGCAGAGGCCCGGCGGACTCGACAAAGAGCAGCTCCTGTCCGTGCCCGACCCGGACATGGGCCACGCCCTCCCGGTCGACCCATGCGCCTGTCTTCCACACCTCGCGGTAGAAGGCTGCGATCGCCCGGGCCGTTCCCTCGGGCACATCGAAGGACACGTAGGCCATGGCGAGCGCTCGTCCGTCTCCGGGCCCGTGTATGCGAATGCGGTTGCCCCAGGGACAGGCCGTGTCGACATGGCCACTCTGCCGCTCGCAGGGGACGCCGACAGCTGTGAGCCGGATTTCGAGTGCATCCAGGTCGGGCATGACAAGGCCCGTGCGGCCACGGAGGCGCTGCGGCTCTCCTGTCGGAAGGTGAAACTGGTTCTGCCCGACGTTGACCCACATGTTGTCCGTTCCCGTCATCTGATAGGGGTCGCGGGTGAGACCAAGCGCGGTGATGTAGAAGTCCGTCGCGCGCGCCTGGTCCGGCACACGGACATTGACGTGTTCCAGCGCGACGATGTTGCCGACATCCTCGCCGGCGCGGTCGAATTGCGGCATGGTGCGGTGCCCTTTCCTGTCGGCGGCAGCCTACACGGCGAAACCGGGCCAAGCGAGATCGTCACCGGCGCCCGTCATGCGACTCCCCGGGCCTCTCAACCGGACACTGTCAACCCGAATCAGCTGAAGCCGCAGGCTCGGTTGCATGAGGATAGGCTCGCGACATCATGCCTGCGAGGCGGTTGACTGGCTGAAAGCGTCGGTTGGCGAGGGCAGCATGCGCTCGTCCCTGGCGCGGGGATTATGCGAGCGCGAGGACACTGGCGCAAGGCGAAGGGCGCCCTGTACCTGACCTCGGCGCGTGCCGCCCTGCCTGGTCTTGCCTCGTCGCTCGACATCGTCCTTCCAGCACCAGGGCCTCGCGCCCTCGACACCGGCATCCTTGAGCGGGACTGTCCCGACACGCCACTGGCCTGCGCCCTCGAGGGCCTTGACGAGGTCACCCTTGGAGGCGGTCGGCGACGGCAAGGACAAGCGTCTGGCCCGGTCGATGATGGCGACCTGGTATCCCGCGAGCGAGGCCGGCGCACCCGGGTGAGCACCTGGATCACCTCGTCGCGCCACGGTCGCCTCGGCGGCCTGGTGTTCGGTGCGGCGAGTTGGCACCAGAAGGCGCGCGATTTCATCCGCTGGTCCCGGGGAGCCCGTGACGTTCACCTCGTTCCCGGCGTCCGCGGGCTTGCGTCCGTGGCGCTGTCGCTGTTCCACGGTCGCGTTGCGGACGACTGGAAGGAACACTACGGTGTCGATCTGGATCTGGCGTACGGTTGCGGAGGCTCTCGGGAACGCGCCGGACCCGCTGATCGGCGGCGGCCCGTCTCTCGTGGCGGAAGGGGATGTGCGCCGAGACGGAGTCAGGTTCCTGTCGAACCCTGAGGATCGACATGCAAGACATCCCTGAACCGCATCAGGGGGCGATGGTCGAGCGTTGCCGCAGGCAGTCTGTCGTGCTTGCGGTTCAGGACACGACGATGCTGAACGACAGCGGCCTGGAGGCGACGCAGGGCCTTGTCGACATCGGCGGCAGCAGCTCTGGAAGCAAGGGGATCGCGGCTCATGCCGGCGTTGCGTTCAGCGAGGGCGGTTGCGCACTGGGGGTATTCAGCCTTGATGGAGGCTTCCGCGCGGAGGACAAGGCGACGGCGCTGGAGGGCGAGGAAAGCGGACGCTGGACGGAGGCCTTCGCCAAGTCCGCCGAGCTGGCGGCGGCCTGCCTGCCGCGAGTCCGCGTGGTGGCCATCTGCGACCGTGAAGGCGACATGTGGTCTCTCCTGTCGGACGGCGGCGGGCCGTCACGGCAGGGTCAAGGAGCTGTTCGCGCACGCGGCCGAACTGGACGTCGTCGCGGGAAGACGATCGACATCGCGGCCTTGTGGCGGCTCCCGGATGCGCAAGGACGTCAAGCTGGAGCGGCGGGCCGGTCTCGTCGACCTCGCCCCGCCGGCCGACCTGTCGAAGGACGCGGCCCCGCTCGGCATGCTCGCGGTGCGCGTCCTGGAGAAGACGCCGCCGGCGGGCAGGGACCGGCTCGACTGGCTGCTCCTGACCACCGAAGGCTGAGCCCTAAGCAGGATAACGTACTCCGCATCGTCGAGAAACGCCGGATGAACGAAGAGTGGTTCGCTCACCGTCAGGACCGGGACGCGAATCAGGGACCGCAGCCCCATGGCCATCACCGACCTGCGCAGTCGTCTCGCCTTCGACGCCATGACCGCATGCACCGTCATGTCCGTCGAGCGCCTCGCGCGGAGGTCGTCCACGAGGACGAGATCCGCGTGCTCGCCGCCTGCATGTCGAAGCCGAATCACCGCCAGCAGCGCGACCCGCCCGACCCGGATCAGGCGATCGCGGAGTTCGCCGTCAACACCGGGCGTCTCGCCGGATTCATCCCGTCGAGGCGCCAGGTCAATGCCGGGCGCTCACAAGACCTGCGAAGGACACCTGATCCTGTCGCTCTTCACCGAGAGCTACCGCGCCGCGCGCGGGCACGCCAGCGGGTCGGAGGCATTGTCGTGCCGGCCGTTCCCGCTACCGCGCCGCGCGCGGGCACGCCAGGATCGAGACGGCAGCGTGTCATTGAAAGGACCAGAGCCTCGGGTTCCGGCAAGTCACTCCGGTGGAGATCGTGGGCCAGGAGGACACGGCGCCTGCGCCCTTGCGAAACCGGGCCCGACGATACTGGCGCCCCGGCGGCTGAAGATCGATGAGCAACCGTGTCGCCGGCCTCGCAATCGAAGGTCTCGCCGGTGTCCGGTGGGGCGAGTGACTCGGCATCGTTTCCGCTGTATATCGCAGGGAGAGGGTAAGCAACGCACGATCGATGCCGATGTTCCGCAGGCACACGTCCTACATTCTCCTGCAACTGCTGTTGACGACTCTCACCATCGCTGCGGTGCTGGTGAGCGTGATCTGGCTCACCCAGTCCCTGAGGTTCCTCGACTTCATCATCAACCGCGGCCTTTCGATCCTCGCTTTCCTTGAAATCACGCTGCTCCTGATGCCGTCGATCCTTCCGGTGACGCTGCCGGTCGCCGTGCTGTGTGCCGTGATCTACACCTTCAACCGGCTCACGGTCGACCGTGAACTGGTGGTCATGCGGTCCGCCGGACTCAGTCCCTGGGAGATGGCCCGGTCCGTGATCATCCTCGGCGTTCTCGTCGCCGTTCTGGGCTGGGTGTTGACCCTGTGGCTGTCACCTGCGGGATTCAGGGAGTTCAAGGATGAACAGGCGCACCTGAGAAGCGACTTCCATCACCTGCTCTTGCGCAAGGGAACGTTCAGCCAGCTCATTCCGGGGTTCATGATCTATTACCGGGATGAGGACAGGGAAGGCCGTTTCCGCGGAATTCTCATCCACGATACCCGCGATCCGGACCGCAAGGTCACCATGTTGGCGCAGTGGGGATCGCTGGTCGCGGAGGACGGCGGCCTGCAGCTGGTGCTCGCAAACGGTACGCGCCAGGAGATCGCCGGCAACGAGCGCTCCTTGCGCATGCTCTATTTCGACAGCTACGCCCTTGATCTCGCTCAGCTTTCGGGTGCCCCTCCGTCACGCAACAGGGAACCCAAGGAGCGATATCTCCATGAACTGGTCAGCGGACCGTTCACCGCCATCGACGACATCCACCGGGGCGAGTTCCTGG
The DNA here is from genome assembly GCA_964291265.2 of Alphaproteobacteria bacterium. Taxonomy (GTDB): domain Bacteria; phylum Pseudomonadota; class Alphaproteobacteria; order SP197; family SP197; genus SP197. Next base: position 2,519,211 of record OZ219747.1, on the reverse strand, counting down.
CGGAGGCCCACAGACGTCTGGTGCTGCCGCTGGCATCTCTCGTCATGGCGCTCATCAGCTTTGCCGCGATGACTGCCGGAGAATTCGACCGCCGCCACCAGTGGCCGAGGATTGCCAGCGGACTGTTCCTCGGCCTGCTCTATCTCGGGATCTCGTTTTCTCTCGTCAGCCTGATGGTCAGGAACACGCTCCTCATCGTTCCTCTCTACGCACTGCCTGTCATCGTGTTCTGGCTCGCCGTCTGGGCGATGACGCAGCATCGTTTCGTTCTGCCGTTCCCGGCGTCCGGCGGCCTCAGGTCAGGCACGTAGCGTCATGCATCTCTCGCTCGTCCTGTCGAAGTACATTGCCCGGCGATTCTTCATGTCGGTCATGCTGGTTCTCGTCATCATGGTGGCCGTCACCTTTCTCGTCGACATCGTGAATCTGGGTGGTCGGGCTGCCTCGCGGGACAACGCAGATCTCGCCCTGGTGCTGGAGATGGCATTGCTGCGCATCCCCTACTTCGTGGTGAAGATCCTCCCGTTCGCCGTCCTGTTCGGCACCTTGCTGACCTATGTCTGGCTCACCAGGACCCACGAACTGGTTGTCATGCGGGCCACGGGTGTGTCGGTGTGGCAGTTCCTGTTGCCGGCACTCGCCATCACGATCGCCCTCGGCATTGTCACCATCACAGTGTTCAACCCTGTCGCGTCGGCCCTGATCTCCCGCTTCGAACAGCTCGAGAACCGCAATGTCAGAAGCCAGGCCAACATTCTCGCAGTCGCGCCCGGCAACATGTGGATCAGGGAAGGCGACGGCACGCGCCAGTCGGTGATTCACGCTCACAAGATATCGGCCAGCGGCACCGAACTCGAGGACGTCATCATCCTTGTGTTCGGCGAGAACGACCGGTTCATGGAGCGCTACGATGCGAAGCGGGCCACCCTCGGTGACCATCACTGGGAGATGGAGGAGGTTCTGATCAGCCGTCCCGATGAGCGCACTGCGAGCGTCAGCGCAATCGAGGTGCCAACAGAATTGTCCCTCGATCGGCTGCAGGCAGCCTTCGCATCGCCCGAGACCATCTCGTTCTGGGATCTTCCCGGCTTCATCGAGGTCATGGAAAGTGCCGGCTTTTCTGCTCTGCAGCACCGCATTCACTGGCATGCCGTGCTCGCCATGCCGCTGTTCCTGGCTTCGATGGTGCTGGTGGCGGCCGCATTCTCGCTGCGCTTGACGCGTCAGGGCAATGTCAGTCTCTTCGTCGTTTCTGGACTGGGATTCGGGTTTGTCGTCTACGTGGTATCGGATATCTTCGCCGCCTATGGGATGTCTGGCAATCTCCCGGTCCTGCTCGCCGTGTGGGGGCCTGTCGCCATTGTCACTTCGATCGGGAGCACCATGCTTCTCCATACGGAAGACGGATAGATGGTCCGGTCGACCGGCCTGGTGGCCGCTTTCGTGTTTGCGTTCCTCGCCAGCCCGGTGGCAGCGGACGGTCACGATGCCGACCCGGCTGCCCTGCAGGCCAACGAGATCACACACGACAGCCAGACCGGAGTGACCACGGCCCTGGGCGCCGTCACCCTGACCACCGAAGGCTATGTCCTGGAGGCCGACAGACTCGTCTACGACCGGCCCGGCAATCGCGTCACGGCATCCGGCAGCGTCGTCGTTGTCGACAGCCGGGGACAGACACTTCATTCCGACCATATGGAAGTGACCGGAGACCTGCGTGAAGGCGTCATCGAAGGCATCCGGCTGCTGCTCGGCAACGGCGCCAGACTGGCTGCATCCAGAGCCGAGCGCAGCGATGGCCGTATCACGGTCATGGAGCGTGCCGTCTACAGTCCGTGCGAACTGTGCCCGGACGATCCCGACGGTCTGCCGCTCTGGCAATTGAAGGCCAAGAGCGTGACCCATGACGAGGAGACGAGCGACATCACATACCGGAACGTGACCCTCGAAGTCTTCGGAGTCCCGGTCGCGTATTCGCCCTTCCTCAGTCATCCGGACCCGACCGTGAACCGGCGCACCGGATTCCTGGTGCCGGACTACGGAAGCAGCAGCACGCTCGGCGCCTACGCGAGTGTTCCCTACTACTTCGAACTTTCGCCTGAGAGCGACCTCACGGTGACGCCCATCATCACCCGCGAGGAAGGTCCCGTTCTTTCCGCCGAGTATCGGGAGTTCCTGGCGACCGGTGACGTTCTGGTGGAAGGCTCCGTCGTCCGCGCCAAGGCCCGCCACAACGGCGGCCACCTCAAGGGGGGGCGCGATACCCGCTGGCATCTCAAGGCCAACGGCATCTGGATGGCCGATTCCAGCACGCACATCGGCGCCGACGTACACCGCTCATCCGACGACTCCTACCTGTCGCGATTCGGTATCACGGATCTCGACACGCTCGTCTCGGATGTCTTTGTCGAGCACTTCGACGATCGCTCCTATTCCGGTGCCTCCGGATACCTCTACCAGGGACTGAGACCGAATGACGACCCTGGCCAGATTCCCCTTGTCGCTCCGCTCATCACATACAGCTACATCACGCCTCCGTCGAAGACCGGATCGTCTGCCAGCGTCGATGCCAGCCTTCTCGTTCTGACACGAGGCGACGGCACCGACAGCCGCCGGTTCTCCACCGGTTTCGCCTGGCAGGCTCCGTTCCTGACGGCAGACGGCCAGCACGTCAGGACGCGGCTGTCGATGCGCGGCGACGCCTACCATGCCTCCGATGTTCCCCTGGATGATCGCAGGACATCCGGATTTGCCAACCGGTTCATTCCCGAAGCCCTCGTCGAGTGGCGCTACCCCTTCGCCCGGATGAGCGGCCCCTCCCACCAGTTCCTCGAACCGATGGCGATGGCCGTGTGGAGCCCCAACGGCGGCAATCCCCGGACGATTCCCAACGAGGACGGGCTGGACTTCGAATTCGACGACGTCAACCTCTTCTCGACCAACCGGTTCCCCGGTCTCGACAGGGTCGAGGGTGGCCTGCGGATCAACTATGGCCTGCGTCTCGGTCAGTACGGCCATGATTCCGGCCGCTACGAGCTTTTCCTCGGTCAGGTGTGGCGAGCACGCGACGACAGCACCTTTGACGAGAGCCAGGGTCTCTCTGGACACTTTTCCGACTATGTCGGGCGCCTGCAGATCAACCCCTTTCCCTACTTCGACATGCTCTACCGGTTCCGCGTGTCTGACGAATTCGAATCCCTCTACCGCTCGGAACTCGGCGTGAATGTCGGCACCGACGACGCGAATCTCGAAGTCAGCTTCGTCAGGCTCGACGAGGAAACCGACCCCGTCATCTACCCTCTCACGGAACGCGCACAGATCAGCAGCAGCGCCATGTTCAGGCTGATCGACAACTGGACCCTCAAGGGAAACTGGCGCGGCGACGTGGACAAGGGCAACTCCATCGTCTACGGCAGCACCCTTGCCTACCGGGACGAATGCGTGGAGCTGAGCCTGAGCGGAGAAAGGCGGTTCACCCGAACCGTGGACGACGACCCGGAAACCGTGGTCGTCTTCAGGATCCGGCTCGCGACGCTGAGTTGAAATCCCGCTGTCTCCTTGATTCACCCGTTCGATTCCAGCACCTTGGCGGTTGTCTGGAGAGTGCATGTCAATGAACCGACGTCTGCCATGGTTCCGGCCTGTCCGGGTGATTCTTGCCCTTGTCCTGGCATCTCTCCCGGCGCCCGGCTGGACCCAGGACTCACTTGGCATTGCCGTGGTCGTCAACGACGAGGCGATCACGGAAATGGACCTGGACGCGCGCCTGTCCCTGGTTCTCGCCCTGTCGGGAATTGACGAAACACCCGAGAGTCGCCGGCAACTCCTGCCGCAGGTCACCTCGATGCTGATCAACGAAAAGCTGCAGCTGCAGGAAGGGGACCGGCAGGGATTCGGCACGTTTCGCATCGAACGCAACGAGACCTACGGCTTCGTCGAGCGCAGCCTTGGCCTTGGTCCGGGAGAACTCGTCGCTTTCATGGAAGAGCGCAGCCTGAGCCTGAATTCCCTCGACGATCAGCTGACCGCTGAGGTTGTCTGGGGTGAGCTCGTCCGGGCCCGGCAGCGTCAGCGGCCTGTCTTCGAGGCGGAGGTGGAGGAGGAGTACCAGCGCATGATCGCTGCCGCGCACGAACCCCACTACCTGCTCGCCGAGATTGTCCTTTCCGTGAACAGCCCGGAGGAAGAAGCACGCGTGAGGGAGGACATCGAGCGGCTCTCCGATGCCCTGCGTTCAGGAGGCCGATTCGGCATTCTTGCCCAGCAGTTCTCACAGAGCGCCAGTTCCAGAAATGGCGGTGATCTCGGCTGGATCGGTCACAGCCAGCTCTCCGAGGAACTCGCCGCGGTTGTTCCCAGACTGCCTGTCGGCCGCCTGTCGCCACCGATCCGCACTCTCGGGGGCTACACCCTGATCCTGATGCGCGAGATCCGTCCGGGCTATCAGACCAGTGACGCAGACATCGAGGTCACCATCCGTCAGGCGGTCTTCGCGGTGGACGACGGCGCCACGGATGCCGTGCAGAGGGTATCGGACACCGTCTCCCTGCTCTCTTCGTGCGAGGACCTCGACTCTCTCGCTGCAGCCGACGGCGGTCCGGAGGTGAGCGACCCCGTGACGGCAAGGCTGACCGACCTCCACGACGACGTGCGCCGCCAGGTGGAAGGCCTGGAACCGGGAACGACCGGCATTCCGGTTGTCAGCGTTGGCGAAGTGCGCGTGACGATGCTGTGCGAACGGGTCGAACACGGCCTGCCGGCACGCAGCGATGCCCGCAACGCGCTGGAGGCACGCCAGCACGACACCATTGCGAGAAGCTATCTTCGCGACCTCAGACGCCAGGCGTTCGTCGACATCCGCATCCAGGAAGCACGTTGAACCCACTCGACGACCTTCCCTGTCTGAGGGATGTCGCGGATGCATTCTCTCTCAGGGCGCGCAAGTCGCTGGGACAGAATTTCCTGTTTGATGAAAACGTGCTCGACCGCATCGCCCGCAGCGCCGGCTGCCTTGAGGGAGCCGTCGTCGTCGAGATCGGCCCTGGTCCAGGCGGCCTGACGCGGGCCGTGCTGAGAGCCGGGGCACGCCGGATCCGTGCCATCGAGATGGACCCGCGATGCTGCGCTGCCCTCTTTGGTCTTCGTGACGCCGCTGCGGGCAGACTCACCATTGTCGAAGGCGATGCCCTGGAGTGCGACCTTCACGAGGTCCTGGAGTCGGGGGTCGTGGTCATGGGCAATCTCCCGTTCAACAGTTCGACGCGGCTTGCCATGCGTCTCATCGAGCATCGCCACCTCATCGATCGCATGATCCTGATGTTCCAGAAGGAGGTGGCCGAGCGGCTTGTCGCAGTGCCTGGATCCCGTCAGTACGGCAGGCTGAGTGTCCTCATGCAGCGTTTGTGCCGGGTCGAACGGTGTTTCGACATTGCCTCCGCCTCCTTCGTTCCAGCACCGAAGGTGCATGCGGCCGTGGTCCGCATCACACCACGAGAAGCGCCTCTTTCACCAGCCCTCGAATCAGTCCTGCGCACACTGACGCAAGCAGGCTTCGGACAGCGGCGCAAGGTGTTGCGCAACGCTCTTGCCGCCGTTTCTGGAGATCCGCAGGATCTGCTTGTTTCCGCCGGTGTGGACCCCCGGGCACGGGCCGAGGACGTCGACATCGCTTCCTGGTGTGCCTTGGCAAGGGAACACGCGAAACGCACGGCCACCGGGTGATGACCCGGCCCGCAGCAACGCAGAAGGCGGCGGTCCGATGACAGGGAGAAAGGAGCCATCGGTGTCCGCATCGAAGCGCGGCGGTCGTGTCACGCCGATGATGGAGCAGTACTGGCGGATCAAGGGAGAGCACCGGGAGGCGCTCCTGCTTTTCCGCATGGGGGATTTCTACGAACTCTTCTTCGACGATGCCGTCGCCGCAGCCGGTGCGCTCGACATCGCGCTGACCACGCGCGGACAGCACCAGGGCAAGGATGTTCCGATGTGCGGTGTGCCGGTGGTCTCCGCCGACAGCTATCTCGATCGGCTCATTCACAAGGGCTACCGGGTAGCGGTCTGCGAGCAGGTCGAGGATCCCGCCGAAGCACGAAAGCGCGGCAGCAGTGCCATCGTGAGGCGGGATGTCATCCGCATCGTCACACCCGGAACGCTCGTCGAGGACACGCTTCTCGATGCCCGTTCCACCAATCACCTGGCGGCGCTGGCTCAGGCTGGCTCCACCACCGCGGTTGCCTGGATCGAGATGTCGACAGGCAGTTTCACTGTCACAAGTATCGCAACAGCCGACATCAACGCTCTCCTGGAACGTGTCGCACCGGCCGAACTCGTGGTGGCGGAACGGATCGGCAATGATGTCGCGTTCCAGGATGTGCTGGCGCCGTGGAGCGAGCGACTGGTCAGGGAGCCCGACAGCAGGTTCGACAGCCGTACCGGAGAACGGCGTCTGCGCGAGCTCTACGCAGTCGCCTCACTGGACGGTTTCGGTTCCTTCACGCGGGCCGAACTGGCGGCCATGGGCGGACTTCTGGGCTATGTCGAACTGACCCAGAAAGGCCGCTTCCCCCGACTTTCGCCACCGCTGCGCCAGGTGGCAGGACAGTCGATGCTGATCGACCAGGCCACGCGGCGCAATCTCGAGCTCATGCGCACACTTGACGGCCATCGCCGGGGAAGCCTCCTGGGCATCATGGACCGCACCGTGACGGGCGCTGGCGCCCGCCTGCTCGAACAGAGACTGACCGCGCCTCTGACCGACACCGACGCCATCGCCAGGCGCCAGGACGCTGTCCAGATACTCGCCGCGTATCCGGATCTGCGTGGCGATGTCAGAGCCACCCTCGCGCAGACACCCGATCTCGAAAGGGCCCTGGCACGCCTCGCACTTTCGCGAGGCGGCCCACGCGACCTTGCAGCCATACGTGACGGCCTCACGGCAGCCGGCCGTCTGGCTGGCAGACTGCAGAGCCATGATGATCTGCCAGGGGAACTCGCCGAAGCGGGGAGCGCCATTCAGGCCATCCCTCCACTCGCCGGTGACCTTGCCTGCCTCCTCGTCGACAATCCGCCGCCACTTGCCCGGGATGGCGGTTTCGTGCGCGCCGGCTACAGCCAGGACCTCGACCAGGCGAGGGAGCTGCGCGACAACAGCCGGCAGCTTGTGGCTGGACTCCAGGGGGCCTACCAGAAGGCGACCGGCGTCACATCCCTCAGGATTCGCCACAACAATGTCCTGGGATACTACGTCGAGGTCAACCGCAACCATGCGGCGGATCTTGATGAGGCAACGTTCATCCATCGTCAGACCATGGCGAATGCCATGCGCTTCACGACTGTCGAGCTGGGCGACCTCGAGACGGAGATGTCCCGTGCCGCCGACCGCGCCATCGCCCTCGAACTCGACGCCTTTCACAAGGCCACGGCCGATGTGCTCGCAGAGGCGCCCGCCATAGCCGCTGCCGCCGGGGCGATTGCCGTCATTGACGTGGCTGCGGCGCTCGCGGAGCTTGCCGTTGAACGCCGCTACATCCGTCCGACGGTGACAGCGGGCCTCGACTTCGCAATCGAGGGCGGACGTCACCCCGTAGTCGAAGTCCTGGCCAGCGAATCGATGGAGTTTGTCGCCAATGGCTGCGTTCTCGAGGACGACGCCCGCCTGTGGTTGCTCACCGGTCCCAACATGGCCGGAAAGTCGACGTTCCTGCGCCAGAATGCCCTGATCGTCGTCATGGCGCAGGCCGGGAGTTACGTGCCGGCGAACGCCGCCAGGCTTGGTATCGTGGACCGGCTGTTCAGCCGCGTCGGCGCTGCGGACGATCTTGCGCGGGGACGATCGACTTTCATGGTGGAGATGGTCGAAACTGCGGCCATCCTCAACCAGGCTGGAGAACGCTCCCTCGTCATACTCGACGAAATCGGCCGCGGAACAGCAACCTTCGACGGCCTTTCCATCGCCTGGGCAGTCCTCGAGCACCTTCACGATGTGAACCGGTGCCGGGCGCTGTTTGCCACGCACTACCACGAACTGGCATCCCTTGCGGCAACATTGGCTGAACTGAGACCGCACTCCATGCGGGTCAAGGAATGGAAGAACGACATCGTGTTTCTCTACGAGGTGGAGCGCGGTGCGGCGAACCGGAGCTACGGCATCCATGTCGCACGCCTTGCCGGCCTTCCACAGCCGGTCATCGAACGAGCGAAGGACGTGCTCGAGACCATCGAAACCGGTGATGGCGCAAACGCCCTGACGCGGCTTGCCGATGATCTTCCCCTCTTCGAGGTGGCGCAGAGGCACACACGGGATGTTGCGCCGGTCTCCGCCGTCAGACAGGCTGTCGATGATGTCATGCCCGACCAGCTCTCGCCGCGCCAGGCGCTCGACCTGGTCTACCGGCTGAAGGATCTGGCGGAGGAGGAGGGTGACTGATCCCCGGGGAAGGCCCGTACCTGGCAGCCTCGTGAACCGGCGGCACCTGCGCCGGACACTCGCCGCCCTGCCGAACTCGAATGAAGGTCTCGAAGGCGTGCTGCGCTGCACGCTCGATGAAGGCCTGGCGCGGCTACGCCGCCACCTCGACAGAGGTGCATCGGGGACCGCGCTTGTCACCTCGATGAGCCGGCTTGTCGACACGGTGCTGAAGGAACTGTTTGCCCGTGTCCGGCAAGGAGAAAGCGGCGGCGATGATCAGGCCCGCATGGCCCTCGTCGCGGTCGGCGGTTATGGACGAGGCGAACTCGCACCACACTCCGATCTCGATCTCCTCTTCCTGCTCGCCGGGCCGGCGACAGCCCGTCAGGAAGCGGTGATCAGCCGCGTACTCTATTGTCTGTGGGATCTCGGTCTCAAGGTCGGTCACGCCACACGCACTCTTGACGAGGCCATCGACAGTGCCCGCAGCGACATGACGATCCGTACCGCGGTCCTGGAGGCCCGTCTGCTTGCCGGCGATCGAAGCCTGTTCCGGACGTTCCGCAACCGCTTCCAGCGGCGGGTGGTGGCCGGCAGCGACACGGCGTTCGTGCGTGCCAAGCTCGAGGAACGTGACCGGCGGCATCTCAAGACGGGCGATTCACGCCATGTCCTGGAACCCGATGTCAAGGAAGGAAAGGGAGGACTGAGAGACCTCCATGTCCTCGTGTGGATCGCCAGGTATCTCTACCCGACTGCTCACATCGAGGATCTGGTGTCGCGCGGGGTTCTGAGTCGCGCCGAACTCTCGAGGTTCCGCCGGGCGGCGGATTTTCTCAACCGGGTCCGGTGCCACCTCCACTTCCTGTCGGGCCGGGCCGAGGAGCGGTTGACGTTCGATCTGCAAACGGACATCGCACTCCGCATGGGCTTTTCCGATACGCGAAACCAGCGGGCTGTCGAACGCTTCATGAAACGCTATTTCCTCGCCACCCGGGAGGTCGGCGGACTGTCCCGCATCTTCGCTGCCGTCATCGCCGAACAACATGGCGGCCGTCCGCGCTCCAGGTACGTGACGGATGCCGCGGAAATCGACGGCTTTCCCGTCTCCGGCGGCATGATCTCGATCCGAAACCGCCGGCATTTCGAGGAGTCGCCCGGCGATCTCGTGCGCATGTTCCACGTCTCCCAGGAGCGGCGCGTCAACATCCATCCCCGGGCCATGTGGCTGATGAACCAGAGCCTCGCGAGGATCGACGACAGGCTGCGTCATGACGCCCGTGCCAACAGCCAGTTCATGGACATCCTGACCGCCAGGGATGATCCCCTTGGAACACTCCATGGCATGAACGAAGCCGGTGTGATGGGCCGGTTCCTGCCGGATTTCGGACGTGTCGTCGCCCAGATGCAACACGACATGTACCACGTCTACACCGTCGATGAGCACTCCATCAGGGCCATCGGGATCCTCGCCGCCATTGAGCGTGGCGACATCGCCGACGAACTGCCCCTGGCCACCGAGGTGTTTCCGCTGATCCTGCAGCGTCGCGTTCTCTACCTTGCCGTTCTCCTCCACGACATCGCGAAGGGGCGCGGCGGGGATCACTCCGTACTTGGCGCCGGGGTTGCCAGCCACCTGGCGCCGCGCCTCGGTTTCACCGCGGAGGAGACCGAGACCGTATCCTGGCTGGTACGCCATCACCTGATCATGTCCAACACGGCCTTTCGTCGTGATCTTGAAGAGCCACGCACGATTGACGGCTTCGCCCGGATCGTCCAGTCGATCGAGCGCCTGCGGCTGTTGCTCGTCCTGACGGTCGCCGATATCCGCGCCGTAGGACCACGGGTGTGGAACAACTGGAAGGGTGATCTCCTGAGGGAACTCTACTACCGGGCGGAGGAGGTGATCTCCGGCGGTCATGGCGCCGCGATCGCCAAACAGGCGCGGGTTGAGGCCCGCATGCACCGTCTCAGGGAAACACTGGAGGACTGGCCATCCGCCATGATCGACAACCATGTCGCCCGCCTCGTCACACCCTACTGGCTTGCCTTCGACAGCGCCGCCCACGTACGACATGCCGAGCTGATGCGACCCGGTCCCAACGGCGAAGTGACGGTGGCGACCGAGATTGACGATGCCCGGGACATCACGGAGGTGACCGTCTTCGCACCGGACCGCCCCGGGCTGTTCGCCGAGATCGCCGGCGCCATTGCGGTAGCCGGCGCCAGCATCGTCGATGCGCGGATTTTCACGACCCTCGACGGCATGGCGCTCGATGCCTTCCGGGTGCAGGACGAACACCAGTCGGCATTCAGGGACAGGAGACGCCTGGACCGTCTGCGTGGCATCATCCGGCGCACGCTCGCCGGGGACCTCGATCTCGCGGACGAAGTCAACCGCCGCCGGAAGGGCTGGCACAACGGTCCGGTTCTTGCAGTCCTGCCGCGTGTGCTGGTGGACAACGGGGTCTCGACCCGCCACACGCTTGTCGAGATCACGGCGCGCGACAGGCGGGGTCTGCTCTCGGATCTCGCCCGAGCCGTGGCCGAACTCCACCTGTCGATTGTCACCGCACGCGTCGCCACGTTCGGAGAGCGGGCGGTCGACGCCTTCTATCTGTGTGACGCTAGTGGCGGCAAGATCACTTCCGAGGCAGGGCTCGGGAATCTGCGGACTCACCTGTTCCGTGCCATAGAAGCGGGCGAGACGGCACGGGCGACGATGCATTGACGCCTTCCAGCGGGGCGATGCGGGCGGAACGACACCGGCGAATCTGGAAGACCGCGGTACCCATCATGGTGTCGAATCTGGCCTTGCCCATTGTTGGCATGGTCGACACCGTCATGGCCGGACACCTGCCGGGACCGGAGTATCTCGGCGGCGTGGGCGTGGCGGCTCTCATCTTCAGCTTTGTCTTCTGGACATTCGGATTCCTGCGCCTGTCGACCACCGGCTACATCGCCCAGGCCTTCGGACGCGGCGATCGAAAGGAGCTGAAGGCGATCGTCATCCGGGCCGCCGTGATCGCTTTGGTGATCGCCTTGGCCCTCGTTCTCCTCCAGGATCCCTTGCGCTGGCTGGCGCTGAACCTCGTCGAGGCCGGCCCCCTGGTGTCGCACCAGGCGGCACTCTACTTCGATGTGCGGATCTGGGCGGCACCTGCCGTGATGGGCAACTTCATCATCGCGGGCGCGCTGATCGGGCTTCAGAGAACCGGTCTGGCTCTCATCGTGCAGGCCGTCATCGCATCGCTCAACGTGGCTCTCGACATCCTCTTCGTTCCCGTCCTCGGCTGGGGAGTGGAAGGTCTGGCGGCCGCCACCGCCATCGCCGAGGCCATGGGCCTTGCAACCGGTCTGGTGGCGCTCGTTCGTGCCCTGCCGGAGGGGCGGGAACCCTGGCCCCTGGGCGCCGCCCGGATCCTGGAACCCTATCGTCCGCTTCTGGCGCTCAACCGCGATCTCCTGATCCGCACATTCCTTCTGAACGTCGCGTTCGGCGTCTTCATCAGCCTTTCGGCGCGGATCGGCGACACCACCCTGGCGGCCAATGAAATCCTCTTGATGTTCCTCACCTTCGCCGCCTTTGCCCTGGATGGTTTCGCCAACGCCTGTGAAGCCATCGTCGGCGAAGCCTGCGGCCGCAGGGATCCCGGGATGCTCGAAGAGACCGTGAGGGTGACCTTCCTGTGGTCGGGACTCACGGCGGTGGTGGTCTGCCTGGGATATGCTCTCGGTGGAGATCTCCTGGTGTTCTCTTTCACCGACATTCCCGAGGTAAGGGCCGAGGCCCTCGCCCATGTGCACTATGCCATCCTCATGCCCGTCATCGGGGTGTGGTCCTTCCAGTTCGACGGCATCTTCACGGGAGCCGCCCGGGGCCGCGATATCAGGAACGCGATGATCCTTGCGGTCTTCATCTACCTGCCGGCGATCTACCTGCTCCACGCCGAGCTCGGCAACGACGGCCTGTGGCTGGGTCTCGCTCTCCTGTTCATCGTCCGGGCCCTCGCCTTGTGGCGTCACTACCCCGGCCTCGTCCGTGACGTCGCACGGGCTCCATGACTCGCGCGATCCGGTTCCAGTGGTCATGCCCCCCTGATAGGGTGGCGTCGTTCGCGACAGCAGCAAGGTGATCCTCCATGGCGGACAAGAATCCCCTGCCCCTCATCGGCATTCCCTGTGACGTGCGCACGATCGACATCCACCCGTTTCATGCAGTGGGTGAGAAGTACATCGATGCCGTCGCCCACGGCGCCGGTGCGATACCGATGCTGATCCCCTGCTTCGGCAGGGGCGGCGACCTCGAACCCCTGGAAGACCTCTACGCCATCGACGACCTTCTCGACAAGGTCGACGGCATCTTCCTTCCCGGCAGTCCGAGTGATGTGCACCCGCGCCATTACGGTGACGGGGAACCGAGGGAATTCACCATTCTGGACACCCAGCGCGACACGCTGGCGCTGCCGCTCATCCGTCGCGTCATCGAGCGCGAAATCCCGCTGCTGGCTGTCTGCCGCGGACTCCAGGAACTCAACGTGGCGCTTGGCGGCACTCTCCACATGGTTCTGGAGGAGGTCGACGGACTGATGGCGCACCGGGTTGGCAAGTCGAAGCCTCGCGATCAGCAGTACCTGCCGCTGCACGACATCGAGGTCGTTGACGGCGGCACGCTGCGTGCCATCACCGGCCTCGGACGCTGTCGCGTCAACTCGGTGCACGGTCAGGGCATCTCTCGTCTGGCGCCGGATCTCGATGTCGAGGCGACGGCCCCGGATGGACTCATCGAGGCGGTGAGTGTCCGGCACGCTCCTGTCATGCAGCTTGGCGTGCAGTGGCATCCCGAGTGGCGGTTTCGGGAGCGGACCGGCGATCATGCGCTGTTCACCGCCTTCGGCACCGCCTGCCGGGAGGCCGCCGCCGCCCGCCCCGCAGGTTGAAGCCATGGCGCAGTCGACACTTCCCGCCTCCTGGTACACGTCAGCGACGATGGCGCGCCGGGAACGCGACAGCATCTTTGCCCGCAACTGGGCCCTCTTCGGGCCCGAACATGAGGTGGCGCGCCCGGCAACCTGGGCGGCGCGCGAGGTGAACGGCTGGCCCGTTGTCGTGCTGAAAGACGGCGACGGGAACCTGCGTGCCTTCCACAACCACTGCCGCCACCGCGCCGCCGCCCTCATGCCCGAAGGCGCCGGCTCCTGTCCGGCACGGCTTGTCTGTCCCTACCACGGCTGGACCTATGAGCTCGACGGCACTCTCGCCCTGGCTCCGCGGTTCGGTGAGAAGCTGGACAAGGACGCCATGACTCTGCGGCCGGTCCGCGTGGCCACCTGGCGGGGATGTCTCTTCATCGCCATCGACCCGGCCACACCGCCGCTCTGCGCCTGGCTGGGCTCCCTTCCCTCCCTCGCGGAACCATGGCCGCAAACGACCGCCTTCACATACCGGGGAGACTTCACGGTGGAGGGCCATGCCAACTGGAAGACCTACTGCGACAACACCCTGGAGGGCTACCACCTTTCCTTCGTTCACGAACGCCTTGCGCAATCACTCGATGCACGGGCGGTCACCATCCGCAGCTACGATGATCATCGCCTGGTCGTCTTTCACGTCACCTATCGGGGGGACGGCGCCAGCCTGCGGGGTGGTGACGGCATCTGGTTCTGGCGCTATCCCGGTTTCCAGGGCGTCCTGGGCGCCACCGGATTCAAGGTCGAGCGGATCGAACCGGCAGGCCCCTCGGGCCTGCGCTCCATCAACTGGGCATGGTACGATCCTGCCATGAGCGGGGACGACATCGCCGACAGCTTCGCCTGGGCAAGAACCATCGTCGAGGAGGACCTCGCCATCTGCGAATCGGTTCAGCACAATCTGGAGGCGCACTCCTTCACGGAAGGGGTTCTTTCCCCCGTCATGGAGTGCCATACCGCAGCGTTCCAGGATCTGGTGCGGCGCGATGTCGGTGAGGAACCGTGACGGAGGCGGATCAGTCCCACCAGATCATGGGCCGTGTCGACAGGATCTCGGCGCCCGTCCCGCCAACAAGCATGTTCTGCTCGAAACCCGCGCTTGCGAGGCCGAAGAAGGCCTCGACACCGATCGCCATTCCCTCCTCGAAGATGTCGTCATCTTCACACTTCGTTCCGACGACCGCGGCTTCCTGCCGCAGACCGTGGTGCGCCCTGGATCCTGGTCAACACCCCTCGACATCGGGCCAGAGGACATCGCCGCAACGGTCATTGGTCCCGCGCCAGGCCATCTCTTGTTCGACGGCCCGCCACCCCTCGTGGCACTCCGCGTCAGGAACGAAACGTTCGAATTTCGCCACGCTCAAGCGATCCGGCATCGGCCCCTTGAGAGCACCATAACCTCGCACGCCGGCCTGTCATCGGGTGTCATACCGGCTTGCCCGGGTTGGTGACTCGGCCGCGGGAGAAGACCAGCATGTGGTTGTTCGATGGCATCGCGATGGCGTGTTCGAACTCGAGACCATGATCGTGCGCCGTGGCCGCAATGTCGTTGACATCGCGCAATCCCCACCCTGGATGCTGCTGGCGCAGCATGGCATCGAAACTCCTGTTGCTCCTGGCGCCAAACTCGCCATTGAACGTGAAGGGGCCGTAAATCAGGAGATGGCCGCCGGTCGGCAGCAGGCAGCCGGCACCGGCAGCGAGCCCCTCAATCGTGGCGCGTTCCGTGCAGTGAAGCATGTTGATGCAGAGGACAAGACCGAACTCCCCGTCAAGCTGCTCCCACCACGTCTCGTCAAGGACATCGAGGGCACGAGGAGGCGCGACATTGGGCAGCGAATCTGTCCACGCGGACGCGCTTGCCCGCATGGCGTCGTCCGGGTCGCTGGGTTGCCAGCGGACGTCAGGAAGGACCGTGGCGAAGCGGGCGACGTGCTGACCCGGACCGCTGGCGACTTCCAGCACCTGTGTGCCGCTGGCGCAGTAGCGTTGGAGGACTTCGAGGATGGGCCCGCAGTTGCGCTCCGCCGCCGGTGCATGGAGCCGGTCATCCCGGTCCGCCGCAGAGAGACCCGGGTAGAAGGAGGAGGTCACAGGCCCCTCGCATCGTTGATGGCCTGGAGGAGCTGCGGAGAGATCGTCCCCGTCACATCCACGTTCGCCGCAGCCTCAAAGGCGCGCACGGCCTTCCTCGTCAAGGGACCGACAATCCCGTCGACGGGACCAGGATTGAACCCGAGATCATGGAGGCCATCCTGCACCGCCCGCGTATAGCTGCGCAGCACCCCCCTGCGAGCCAGCCGCCTCTCCGGCGACGCCGCATCGAGGACAGACTCGGCGCGAAGCCTCGTGAGCAGCGCGTCATCGATCCTGCCGTCGACAGCAAGGCCGAACTCCCCCTGAAACGCTTTCACGGCACGCCGGGTGTTCTCCCCCATGGCGCCATCGACGGGACCGGGATCGTAGCCCATGACCTGGAGGACCTGCTGCGCCTCCATGATCGCGGGATCGTCTCCCGTGGCCGGTGTCGCGACAAGGAGTGTCAGAACCACCGTCAGACATGAGCGGATCCTGCCGTCAACCATCCGACACCTCCTCCGGACGCCGTCCGACAATCCTCGTGTAGATCCCAGGGTCCGTCGCTCCCTCACTGGCGACCAGAAGGACATCGCTCGCACGATCAAGACCCAGCGCCTGGTGCACATCGCTCTCCTGCAGCGCAGCCACCAGGCCGGCCAGGCCGGCAGCGCCCGACTCGCCTGCAACAAGCGGCACGTCGGCGTCGTTCGCAAGCATCACCATCGCTTGCGGGGAATACCGGTCGGCAATGGTGATGCAGGCGTCGGCCCCGTATTTCAGGATGTCCCAGGCGAGCGGCGACATCGTTCCCGCAGAAAGGCAGGCCATGACGGTGTCGAGAGACCCCGTTCCCTCCGTCGGGCGGCCGTGAACGGCGCTCTGATAGACGCAGTCGGCTTCGTGGGGTTCGACAACCACCGTCAGGGGCCGCGCGCTCCCCCATTCCTCCCACATGGGCCCGGCCACCGCTGCTGCCAGCCCGCCGACACCTGCCTGGATGAAGACGTGGCTCGGCCGGCGTCCGGCCATCTGCTCCATCGCCTCGTCCGTGAGCACCGTGTAGCCTTGCATTACCCACGAGGGAATGTCCTCGTAACCGGGCCATGACGTATCGGAGAGGACGATCCGGCCGAGACTCCCGGCATCCTCCGCAGCCTTCAGGACCGAGTCGTCATAGGTTCCCCTGACGCGCATGATGTCGGCGCCGTAGGCCGCAATCGCGTCTTCGCGACCCTGACTGACATGGTCATGGAGGTAGACGACGCAACGGGCGCCCGCCAGTCCTGCTCCCCACGCCACAGCCCGTCCGTGATTGCCGTCCGTGGCGCAGCACACCGTGACGTCGGCAACGGCGTCCCTGGCGCGTCCGGCCATGATGTCGTCCATGGTGCGAGCGGTTTCCCGAGCCAGCACCCGCAGCACGCCGTAGGCGCCGCCCAAGGCCTTGAAGCTTCCAAGACCGAAACGGTGGCCTTCGCACTTGATCCTGAGACCGCCAACGCCGAGGCGCGAGGCGAGTCCGGGGAGATCGACAAGCGGTGTGGGAGCATAGTCCGGCCAGCGCGCAATCACCTGTCTTGCGGCACGGCGTGTCGTCCGAGACAACACGCGCGCCTGGGGCTCATCATAGACTCTGCCCCGCGCTCGCGAATCACTGAGATGGAGCCTGATGGCGTCCGTGCGTGTCATGAGCCGACATTACAGCCACGACTCACGATCCGGCAAGGGACTGCCGGTGCACCCGCTCCTCGATGTCCTCACACTCCCTTCCCGGAGTGCCGAACCACGCATCCCGTCAAGGCGCAATGGGCAGTCGCGCATGCCGGAGGTGGAGAGATCACTCCTGGCGCCATGCCATGCACCGACAGGGGTTGGCGGAACACCGCTTCGCCTCTCCCTTGATGGCGATCGGACTGCAGCGTTTCCAGGATCTCCTCCGCAGGCGAGCCGCTGTGCCTCCCCCGGCTTGCTAATCGAGGTGTTCGAAGGCGACATCACCACACGCGCCTTCGATGCCATCGCCAACCGTGCGCTGCCCGGCGGCGGTGGCGTCGACCGCGGCAATCACCGGGCCGCAGGACCCAGGCTGCTCAGGGAGCGCCGCACGGGCTTTGCAAGACCGCTCATGCCAAACTGACCGGCAGCTGGCATCTGCCCGGCCGTCGCGTGATTCGCACCGCGGGTCGCGTCTGGCAGGGCGGAACGAGCGGTGTGGGGCCGTTGCTGTGACCTCGCCGTGAAACAGGCATGCAAGTCAATCGCCCTTGCGGCCATCAAGCACCGGTGCCTGCGGTCATCCCCTTCGCCCTGCCGCACGAACGGCCGTTGCCGCAATGTGCCATCCTCCCGAGGAAGGCGGCACGCGTCACCGGATCCTGCCGGCCTGTCCCGAAGCCGATGTCGCCGAAATCCATCGAAAGGCCCCTCGACGCACCCTTCGCCGATGAGTGACCGGCCAGAGTCGATTTCGGGATTGACAATCATTTGCAGTTGCAGTCAGCATATCCCACCTGTCCCCGGGGGTGAGGCACACGATGTTCATCTGCGTCTGCAACGCCTATCGTGAATGCGACATTGCCGGCATGGCGCAATCGGGCGTTCACTGCGCCCGCGAGGCCTATGTCATGCTTGGCTCCGGCCCCCGGTGCGGGCAGTGTCTGAAGGATGCCCAGGCGCTCATCGACCTCTTCCACGGCAGTCACCCGGCTCGACGGCACATGGAACCACGCCCCCTGGATGGATGACTCAACCGGCGGCAGGCTGACTCTGCAGCTGGATGTAGTTCTCGAGTCCGGTTTTCTCGATGAGGCCGAGTTGCGTTTCGAGCCAGTCGACATGCTCTTCCTCGGCCATCAGGATGTCGCGCAGCAGGTTGCGGCTGACGAAGTCGCTGTTGCTCTCGCAGCAGACGATCCCGTCACGCAGCACGGGCACTGCGGCGTACTCGAGCCTGAGATCGCACTCGAGGATCTCCTTCACGTCCTCGCCGATCATCAGCTTGCCGAGTTCCTGGAGATTGGGCAGGCCCTCGAGGAAGAGAACACGCTCGATCAGACTGTCGGCATGCTGCATTTCCTCCAGGGATTCCCGGTAGTTGTGTTCAGCCAGACGGGTCACCCCCCAGTCCTTGAGAATGCGCGAATGGAGAAAATACTGATTGATCGCAGTGAGTTCGTTCTTCAGAACACTGTTCAGAAATCCGATGACCTCAGGGTTGCCCTTCATGGATCACTCTCTTGCCGGTGTCGTTGGACGTGTCAATCTAGACCTGATCGACGGCGGCCACAATCCAGGGCCGACTGACGCCTGGACCGGCCGGTGGAGGGGCACCACACTCTGGGGTTCCACGGCGTCATCGTCAAGGGACCGCGCCACGTCGCAGTGCCTGGCGAGACCTGATCGGCCGGCAGCCGATCTGCCTTGTCGCCCGGTCAACGCAACAGAATTCGCTGCGGGGTGCAAACGGCGGGCGGGGCGGTGAGTCCTCACACATGGCGCACTAGGCGATTGTGCTCGACTGTCCGATGCGCTCGTGCCGAAGAAGTGCCGAGGGACTGACCCGATCAGGCCTGACCCATTGCCGCGATGTCGTCGAGTGCTGCCTTGATGCTCTTGCGCAGGACATCCTCGATGATGCCGATTTCCCTTTCTCCGATGATGAGCGGAGGTGACAGCACCGCCATGTGGCCCAGAGGTCTGACGATGAGTCCGCGTCTCTGCGCATGGCGTGCCACGCGCCCGCCAAAATCCACTTCCGCGTCATGGAGTTCTCCGGTGGCCTGGTCGCGGACGAACTCGATACCCTGCATGAAGTGGCTCCCCCGAACCTCGCCCACGGCATCGAGATCTCCAAGACGATGGAGCGCTGCCTCGAACAACGGTCCTGTGGTCCGGACATGCCCGCACAGGTCCTCGTTCTCCATGATGGCGATGTTCGCCAGGGCGGCCGCGCAGGCGGCGGGGTGACTCGAATAGGTCATGCCGTGAAGGAACATCGCTCCCGGTGCGGCAATGACATCGTAGATCTCCTCCGAGAGGATCGTCGCCGAGAGCGGCTGATAACCCGAGGTGAGTCCTTTCGCCGAGGTGATGATGTCGGGTTCGATGCCGAACACATCCCGTGACGAGAAAAAGTGACCGAGACGTCCGAAGGCTGTGACCACCTCGTCGGAGATGTACTTGATGCCGTAGGTCGAGCATACCTCCCTGGTCCGCCTGTGGTAGCCGTCGGGCGGCACGATGACGCCTCCGGCCCCCATGATCGGTTCGGCAATGAAGCCGGCGATATTCTCGGCGCCCATCCTCTCGATGGCTTCGACCATCTCCTGGATGAGAAAGTCCGAGAATTCGTCGATCGTCATGCCGTCGGGCCGCCTGTAGGGATAGGGCGACGAGAGGTGGTGCACGAGATCCTCGGCCGAATTCCAGTCCGCTCGATAGGCCGGGGTCGTCAGGGCGACCGAAAGGTGCGTCGAGCCATGGTAGGCGCCGATCCTCGAGAGGATAATCCGTCTCGAGGGCTCGCCGAGTCGGTTGAAGTAGTGGTGGAGGATGCGCACGGCGCTGTCATTGGCCACCGAGCCGGAATTGCCGAAATAGACATGGTTGAGCGAACCCGGAGCCAACGAGGCCACCTTGTGGGAGAGGCGTGCACCTTCGGGATGGGTGAGGTTGTAGAAGGTCGAATAGTAATCGAGCTTGCGCAACTGCGCGGCGACCGCATCGATGATTTCGCGGCGCCCGTGACCGACATTGACGCACCACAGGCCGCCAATGCCGTCCAGCATTCGGTTGCCATCCGCATCATAGACAAAGGCGCCGTCTGCCTCGGCGATGACGGTGCGTGCTCCCTCGGCCTTCAATCCGTCGAGATTGGCGAAGGAATGAACCAGATGGGCATCGAGTGCCAGGATCTCGTCGGTCAGGTTCTGGCTTTCAAAGTTCTCCATGACTGTGTCCCATTTCCGGTCGAAGCGCCGATCACCATACCATCACCGTGACGTGACATGCATCACCGGTCCATTCAGCCGTCGCAGCGGCGCAACCGGGCCTCCTGCCTATCGGAGTCTCCCGGCAGATCGGGAGATCCGGGGGGCGATGCATCACCCTCGCCAAGGGCACGCTGCATGAGAACCGTATCCACCCAGCGATCGAACTTGTGGCCGACAGATTCCAGGACACCGACATGACGGAAGCCGAGCCGTTCGTGAAAGCCGACAGAGGCCCGGTTGGCGGAACCCCCGATGACAGCGACCATCTGCCTGTATCCGAGGGCCGCGCACTGCCGAATCAGTGATTCCATCAGCAGGTGTCCCGTTCCCCGTCTGTCGTACCCGTGACGCACGTAGACCGAATTCTCTACCGAATGGCGGTAGGCAGACCGCGACCGCCAGGGCGAGGCACACGCGTATCCCGTGATGGCGCCGGCCGTTTCGGCAACGAGCCAGGGGAGACCACGTGCGCGGATTGCCCGCCAGCGCGCGATCATGTCCCCGGCATCCGGTGGATCGATTTCCAACGATGCCGTTCCATTCAACACGTGCCAGGCATAGATCCAGGCAATGTCGGCGAAGTCCTGCTCCAGCGCCGAACGGATCCGGGGGCCATGATGACCGGCGCCGACGGTCATCCGTTGAGCATCCAGTTGCGGACGGAAGCGACGCCCGGCCTTCCTCGACGTCTGATGCGGTACACACGTCCCGTCGCCTCCGGCAGCAATGCCATCTCCATGTGCACCGCCCACTTCGGGTCCCTCAGCAGGCCTGCTGTCGTGGCGCCCGAAGACTCTCCTGCGATCAGCCTTCCCGTTTTCTTCGCAGGAAGCACGGTGGGACGATGCCGTGTCAGTTGACGATAGGCTCCCGGGGGACATGGTTGACGCGTTCGCATTCGCCCTTGGTCACGATCGCGGTCTCACCGATGCACATGCTCAGTCCGGTGGAGTCGTCGAGCAGGATCATGTGAAGGAAAAACACCATGCCGGGCTCCAGAACCTGCGGATTCCCGGCCCACACCATCGGCCAGTCCATCCATGTCGGGGGATACATCGCCCCCATCGTGTAGCCGCAGGCAGCAAGCAGGGCATGGCCGAATCCGGCCTTGCCCAGTGTCGTTGCGTGTGCGTCGAACACGTCGCCAACC
Source organism: Alphaproteobacteria bacterium (assembly GCA_964291265.2). GTDB lineage: Bacteria > Pseudomonadota > Alphaproteobacteria > SP197 > SP197 > SP197. Next base: position 2,497,614 of record OZ219747.1, on the reverse strand, counting down.
GTCCTTCCCGGGCGCAGAGTCTCCAGGCAGGCATCGATGGCATCGGCGCATGCGCGGTTCATGCTCACATGGCGGTGATCCGGGGTTCCGGCAAGAATGTTGTACATCATGGCCGCGTGGTAGTGGCGGAAGGCTGCAGCCGGTTCGAACACGACCTGATCCTGCTCTGCCACGATCTCGTCGCCGGTGTGATAGCGGCAGAACACGGCCGCCTCGCCGGCACCCATGGGCCAGCGGCCAGCGGTCGGATCGCCACCACCCTCCATCAACGCCTGCATCATCGCCCCGTAGACCGCTTTCACGGAGGCGCCCGGGACTGTGCGCTTCATGCTGACATCAAGAATCCGGTCGCACAGCGATCCTGCCTTGCGCACGTAGGCGAGTTCCGCCTCGCTCTTGAAGAGCCGGAGCAGGCGGACGAGATCGGAAGCATCGATAGTCTGGCAGAATCCGTCGAGCGCAGCATCGACCATCTTCGCGCGCTGTCCGGTGAGACCGTAGGCGTGATACTCGACGCCGAGACGCCTTCCACGGCACCCGTGGTCCTCGAGCATGTCTCTCAGATCGTCGCCAGGCGATGCATCCTCGCGATCCTGCCAGATGCGAATGTCCTCGACGATGGACGTTTCGCGGGACTGGATTCGGTCCGCCGAACGTGTCAGCAGTGCCAGTGCACCGTCCGTTCCGAGGTACATGCCCTGGAACATGGAGTAGCCGCTCGTGTCATAGCCGGTGAGATAGTACATGCTGTCCTGGCGAAACAGCACCAGACCATCAAGCCCTTGACGCTCGATGGCGGCACGGCCCTGGCGAGACGGCGATCGAATTCGTGGCGGGGGAAGTGAAGAAGCGGCATGACTGTGCCCCGGTGTGGTGAATGACACTATCGGTCGGCCGTAACGGGAATCAAGGCTGTCTCTCGGCCCCGGATGCGGTATCTCTGCAATCCCGCTCTGGATCCCCCCGTTCCTTCTACTTCCTGCAGACATTGCTCGCCTTCGTTTGCAAATACAGGGATTCCCCGCGGCACTCGACAAAACCGAGGAGCACAGACGAATGCCTCTTCGTCGCGCTCGCGTTTGTTCTCGCAGACATCGTCGTCTTCTCGATTCCGGCGAAGAAGCAGGCGCTCGGGCAAACCGATCATCCCTGCGACCTTCCGGAGCGGACATGCCGATCCATGTGGAATCGCGGAGAGACCCGCTCCGAGCCTCCTCCGACCCGAATCACGTCCTCGCCATGGGCCATACGCGACAATGCCAGTCAAGCCGATCGTTCCCCGTGCCCTGATCGCCGGCCTTGACGCCTTGTTGCGTCTCACGATTGTCCGGCCGACGGAGGCGCACGCAATGGACAACCCAACTTTCCGCGTCGCCATCATTTCGGCTGTCACGTTGAACTGGCCAATCTGAAACGGGATCCGGAAGACTCATCGGGGATCTCTGGCGCACGCGCGCCGGACGCAGAAAGGGCCTGTGCCGACGACACTCCTTGTCATGTGACCGTGCGCCGCCTCTGCGATCTCGTCGGCGGTGGCCAGGGTGTGAGACCGGATGGAGGTCTGACGACCGACAACGCGCCCACCGCGGTCAAGGGCGACGGGAGAGGTGTCCTGACGTCTGGCGCCTTCCAGTGAGCGAGGTCAGGCACGCTCGACCCGGTCTGTCCCGTCTCAGCCAAAAGGACAGGCCACGAAACGACCGTCGTCGTGTTCCTGCAATGCCGGAACGGCCTCGGCGCAGGATTGGCGGGCCAGAGGACAGCGGGTGCGAAACACGCATCCGGAAGGGGGCGACAGGGGCGACGGCACCTCGCCCTCGAGACCCGCGGCCGGACCTCCGCGCTCCTTGGCGGGATCGGGGACCGGCGTCGCCGCGATCAGGGCGCGGGTATAGGGATGGCGTGGATCGCGAACGAGATCGCGTGCCGCGCCATGCTCCATGACCCTGCCGAGGTAGAACACCAGAATCCGGTCAGCGATGTGCTTCACCACACTCAGATCGTGAGAGATGAAGATCAGCGAGAGTTCAAGGTCGCGCTGCAGGTCGCGAAGCAGGTTGACGATCTGGGCCTGCACGCTGACGTCGAGCGCCGAGACGGGTTCGTCGCAGATCAGGAGCCTGGGCTCGACGATGAGTGCGCGGGCAATGCCGATGCGCTGGCACTGGCCGCCGGAAAACTCGTGGGGGTAGCGGTTGATGTGTTCGGGAAGCAGGCCCACCCGCTCGAGCAGCCCTCTCACTCGCGATGCGATCTCGTGCCTTGACAGGCCCGGTTCATGGGTCACGAGAGGTTCTGCGATGATCTTGCCAGCCGTCATGCGGGGATCCAGGGCCCCCAGGGGATCCTGGAAGATCATCTGCATGTCGCGGCGCAGGAGCCGGCGCTCTGCGGGATCCAGAGCCAGCATATCCCTGCCCTGCCACAGCGCCCGGCCCCCGGTGGCGGGCACCGTCCCGATCAGGGAGCGGGCAAGGGTGGACTTGCCGGATCCGCTCTCGCCGACGATACCGAGCGTTTCGGCCGGAGCGAGATCAAATCCGACGCCCCGGACGGCTCGAAGCTCTTTCGGTGGGGACCAGGGGGGACGCCCTCCCGGACGCACGCGGAAGGTGACGCATAGGTCCCTCACGGAAAGAAGGGGTTCGTTCATTCCCCACCGCCTACCAGGGGCCAGTGACAGGCAACCCTCCGGCCCGGTGCATGACTGACGCCGGGAGGCCGCACATGATGACAGCGCTCGTCCGCCCGCGGACAACGCGCCGCATAGGGGCAGCCGCCGGGAAGCCGGTGCATGCCCGGCGGGTCTCCGGGGATGGCGCGCAACCTCTCGTCGTCGCGGTCGAGCCTCGGCACGGCATCCAGCAGGCCGCGTGTGTAGGGGTGGTGCGGTGCGGCGAATGTCTGAGCCACCGGACCGCTTTCCATCACCTGGCCGCCGTAGAGCACGACCATCTCGTCGCAGTGTCCCGCGACGATGCCGGCATCGTGAGTGACGAGAATGACGGCGGTGTCGAACCTCGACTTCACGTCTCCGAGAAGGCGCATGATCTGGCCGCGAACCGTGGCGTCGAGCGCCGTGGTGGGTTCGTCTGCGATCAGCAGGCGAGGACGGCAAAGCAGCGCCATCGCGATCAGCACCCGCTGGCGCATGCCGCCGGACAATTCATGCGGATACATGGCGATGCGGGTACGCGCCTCGGGCACTTCCATGGCGTCGAGCAGGCGGACCGCTTCACCGAGCGCCTCGCCCCGGCCCAGGCCCTCGTGCAACGTCAGCACCTCGGTCATCTGGTGCGAGACTCTCATGTAGGGATTGAGCGCCGTCATCGGATCCTGAAAGACCATCGCGATCTCGCGTGCGCGAATCCGGTTGAAAGCACGCTCGTCAAGACCCAGCAGTTCCGTGCCATCAAACAGGATCGAGCCCGACGCCGTGCCGTTTCGCGCCAGGAGTCCCATGATGGCGTGCATGATCTGGCTCTTGCCCGAACCGCTCTCGCCGACCACGGCAATTGCCTGTCCATCCGCGACCGCGAGGTCGACCCCGTTCACGGCGTTGACCGTGCCGTCGCCTGTCCGGAAGGAAACGCTGAGGTCACGCACCTGAAGCAGGGTCACGACTCATCGGTCCCTGGGATCCAGCGCATCGCGCAATCCGTCGCCGACGAAGAAGAACGCGAACAGCGTGGTGACGAAGAAGAAGAGCGGGAACAGGAGCTGCCAGAGTGTGCCGTACTGCATCTGGCCCGCTCCGTCGCTGATGAGCGCACCCAGGCTCGTGTCGGGTTCCTGCACGCCGAGGCCGAGAAAGCTGATGAAACTCTCGTAGATGATCATAGAAGGTACGAGCAGTGTCGCGTAGACAGCGACCACGCCCAGAAGATTGGGGATGATGTGGCGCAGGATGATCTTTCCAGGGCCGACGCCGATCGCGACGGCGGCTTCGACAAAGTCACGGTTCTTGATGGAGAGCGTCTGTCCCCGCGCGATGCGCGCCATGTCGAGCCAGCTGATGAGTCCGATGCCCACGAACAGCATCAGGATGGAACGACCGAACACGACCATGAACACGATCAGCACGAACATGTAGGGAATGGCCATCAACACATCGACAACGCGCATCATGACGTTGTCCACCGCGCCGCCGACGTATCCCGCCACGGCCCCGTAGAGGGTACCGACCACCATCGAGACCAGGGCCCCCAGAACGCCGACCATCAGCGATATTCCGGTTCCCTGTACCGTACGCGCAAAGAGGTCGCGCCCCAGTTCGTCCACCCCGAAGTAGTGGCCGTTGGTGAACGAGGGGCCGCCTTCCTCCGCAACTTTGCCGAGCATGGACCAGTCGATCTCTTCGTTGGACCAGGCTGCAAGGATGTCACCGAAGAGCACGAAGAAAACAAGGAGTGCGAGAACCGCAAGACTGGTCACCGCGGCACGGTTGCGGAGAAAGCGGCCACGTGCGTCCTGCCAGAGCGAGCGGCCACCGGAGGCATCCGAGTCGCCGGTCGTGGCCGGGGACCGGATGGCGCGGTGGCCGAAGAGAAGGGGCGACACGTCAGTACCGGATGCGCGGGTCCAACCAGGCGTAGAGCAGGTCGACCGCGAGGTTGAAGGCAATGGTGAGCGCACCCGACAGGATGGTGATTCCCATGATCACCGGATAGTCGCGATTCAGCGCCGAGTTGACGAAGAACTGGCCGATTCCACCAGTCGCAAAGAACACGTCAATCACAACGGAGCCGGTGATCATGCCAACGAATGTCGGCCCGAGATAGGAGATCACCGGCAGCATCGTGGGTTTGAGTGCGTGGCGGCACACGATCTGGCGCATCGGCAGCCCCTTGGCCCGTGCGGTGCGAATGAAGTCGGCATTCAGCGCCTCCAGCATGGACGATCTGGTCATGCGAGCGATCGAGGCCATGAACGACGTCGAGAGCGCGATGACCGGCAGGATGACGTAGGACCAGTGCCCGCCCTGCCAGCCTCCGCCCGGAAGCCAGGCCAGCCAAAGGGTGAAGACCATTGTCAGCACAGGCGCGAGAACGAAGTTCGGGAGGACTTGGGCGCCGACGGAAACGCCAACGCAGAGGTAGTCGAGAAAGGAGTTGTGGGAGATGGCCGCCGCGATACCCAGCGAGACGCCCGCCAGGACCGCCACCAGGAACGACCACGCGCCGTAGGTCAGTGTCACCGGGAAACCCTGGCGAATCACGTCATTGACCGTCTGGTCCGTGTACTGGAACGACGGTCCGAAATCGAATTTGGTCACGACGGAAACGACATAGCGCCAGATCTGAACGACGAGCGGCTGATCGAGACCGTACTTGTGCTGAAGATTGGCCATGACCTCCGGCGGCAGGGTACGCTCGGTGTCGAACGGGCCGCCCGGAGCAGCATGCATCAGGACATAGGAAACGATGATGAGAACGAGGAGGGTCGGCACAGCGACCGCAAGACGCCTGGCAACGTACTGGATCATCCGCCAATCCGGACGTTTCGGGACCTGCGATCAGTCCGCTACGCGATAGAGGTTCTTCGAGTACCAGTTGTTCTCGACGTTGTCATAGGGCCAGCCCCGTATGTCGCTGGAGAGCAGGAACGTGTTGGCGTAGTGATAGATCGGAATGATGGCCATGTCCTCGGCAAGGATCTGTTCGACCTCGGCGTAGACCGCGCCCGGGTCGCCGACGGTCTTCGAGGCGCTCATGAGTTCGTCGACGTCAGGGTTCGAGTACTTGCCGCGATTCGCGCCATGGGCAGTGGTGAGCAGGTCGAGAAAGGTCGACGCCTCGTTGTAGTCGCCGCACCACCCTGATCGGGCGAGGTCGAATTCCTGATTGTCCATGATGTTGAGGTAGGTCTTCCATTCGAAGTTGGCCAGTTCCGTAGTCACGCCGAGTTTCTGCTTCCACATCTGGCTGATGACAGTGGCGATCTGCTTGTGGCTTTCGGAGGTGTTGTAGATCAGTCTGAGCGTCAGGTCTTCGATCCCGGAAGCCTCCATGAGGCGCCTGGCCTCGCCGTCGCGCTCGGCCTGAGAGAGCGCCGCATAAGCGATCTCGGGCATCACGAAGCCTGCAGTCTTGAGATGCGTGAAACTGTAGGCGGGCCACTGGCCGCCCTTGAGCAGGCGTTCGACGATCACGTCGCGGTCGATGGCCATGCCGAGTGCCCTGCGCACGCGCGCGTCCTGCAGTGCGGCATGCCCGCTCTCGCTGTGGTTGATGGCGTAGTAGTAGGAACACAGACGCGGGACACTGGTGGCCTCGTCGGGCATTTCTTCCCTGAGCGCCGGAAACTGGCCGGCGGGCAGGGGCTGGAGGTGATCGAGTTCACCGGCGCGATAACGGGTCAGGGCCTGGTTGTCATCGTTGATGACGAGGCCTGTCACCTCCTCGATGATCACGCTGTCGGCATCCCAGTACTCGGGATTCTTCACGCGCCTGTGGTATTCGTTCAGCACCAGATCCGTGAGCACGTAGGCACCGTTGGAGACCATGTTCCCGGGTTCCGTCCACTTGGCGCCATGAGCCTCGATGGTCGCCTGGTGCGTCGGGAACAGCGTCGCATAGGTCGTCATCGCCGGAAAGTAAGGCAGGGGAGCGAACAACCTCACTTCGAGGGTGTGATCGTCCACGGCACGCACCCCGAGTTCGGAAGGCTCCCTTTCACCGGTCAGGATGTCCGCTGCGTTCTCGATCTGAGTGAGTTCAAGGTACCAGCCGTAGGGCGAAGCGGTGACAGGGTCTACCGCCCGCCTCCATGCGTAGACGAAATCATGCGCAGTCACTTGATCGCCGTTCGACCATTCGGCGTCCCTGCGCAGTGTGAACGTGTAGGTCGTGTTGTTGTCAGACGCCACGAAATGCGTCGCCACCCCCGGCACGAGGTTGCCCTCGGCGTCCTGGCTCAGGAGGCCTTCGAAGAGGTCGCGGATCACGTGGAACCCTGACACGTCCTGGTTGAGCTGCGGGTCGAGGGTCGGAAACTGGTCGAGCAGGCGATAGGTGAAGGTCTGGTCGTCCGACAGGGTTTCGCCCGTGACCGGGTGGGCGTCAGCGCTCCAGGCCGGGGAGAGGCTGCCCGCCAGAACGACAGCTGCCATGGCGATGAGCACGATTCTCGACTTGCTTGCGCGCATGATCCCTCCTTGTCGGGTCCGGATGACGGTATCGCGATCAGGATCGCCAGGCGACCACCACGTCCGTCGGTCGGCCCATGCCGACCGGTTCCGCTCGGCGTCAGATGACATCGGAATCTGAAACCGGACGCACCTCGCGATCCTGACCGTGGGTACTCGGAATCGACAACAGGCTTCATTCGATACCCGAACACCCGGACGGCGGCAAGGAAGAGGCGACCCGAGCCAGGCAGCGGAACCGCGCCTTCTGGCTCCGGAAGGACATTCCCGACCGGAGTGTTCCCATGAACATCACGGCGAAGGACCACGACCCGCTGCACAACCAATGACATCAATCCAGGACGTCGGAGGGATCATGACCGCCTGGAACCCGACAAGGGTCAGCGCATGCCTTCGACGACCATGCGGCTGAGATGGAGAGGAGCCTCGTCCCAGTACTCCGACAGACAACCGCCATCGTAGGCCGGCGACATCCGGCCCCTCTGCATGCTCTCGATGAGGCCCATGTCCTCGTGATTGAGTTCGTCCCACATGTCGAGCACGGCCTGGCGTCCGTCCGCCCAGTCAGGCGAGGTGGCAGCCTCACCGACCAGGTAGACGTCGATGCGCTCGCGGCAACGGTCAGGTGCGACCGGCGCAACGTGAAAGCTCGCCACGTGATCCGGATAGACTTCGACGCCAAAGGCCGTGGGAAGGATGAACCAGACACCCTGGCGGACGGCCTCGTCCGACAGGTTCGGGAAGTAGGGCAGTCCGTCGCCTCTTCCAGGTTCGGCCGCCTTGAAGAGATAGCGATTCCACATCACGTGACGATCGATTCGGCTCGGCGTCCGTTCCGACATCGCAACGAAGGCATGCAACCTCGGATGGGCCGAGAAGACATGGTAGGGTTCGATGTAGTTCTCCAGCGCCAGCTTCCAGTTGGCCGCGACCTCGAAACGCACTGTCCCGGCATGACGTGATGCCGCAAGGTCGTAGCCACGGACGAGGTCTGCCGCCGGCGCCAGGTAGTCCTGCAGCGCGGGCGCCTCGCCATCCAAGTTGACGAATATCCAGTGGTGCCACACCTCCGAACGCACCGGCACCAGTCCAGGCGCATCGTCGTGACCGCCGCGTGGACAGCCCCGGAGCGAACCATCGAGCCCGTAGGTCCAGCCGTGGCCGGGAGAGACGAGTTCCCGGAGCCCCGAGCACTGCTCGGAGACCAGCACCGCGCGCCGGTAGCGACACACGTTGTGGAAGACGCGGACCTCGCCATCCACGCCGCGCAGCACGAGGAGCGGCGTCCCGAGGGCATCGACCGGCATGACATCACCGGGCTGCGGCACGTCCTGGACGAAGCCGGCGACAAACCAGCTTCGGGCGAAGAGGCGCTCGAACTCAAGCTCCTGCCACGCCGCGTTCGTGTAGCACACGTTGGGCAATGCCGACGCCCTGTCGACCGGCCTCTCCAGTGCTTCCAGGGCATCCGCCCCAGCAAGCGCCTCCACGTCGCTCCAGGACGAGCGCCGCCCAACAACCCTGTGGTCCATGGCTGTACCCCCGGGGTCGAGTCCACTGAAGAGTATACAATTGGCGGAGACCATGGCATCAAGCCACATTGCGTTGCTCAGGCGGTCCGAACGTCACGGAAATCGGCCATGTCCGTCTTCCCGCACTTGTTCCAGCCGATCAGGATCCGGGGCCACAGGATCCGGAACCGGTTGTTCTTTCCGGCCCACGGTACGTCGCTCGGTGACCGGGGAAAGGTCTCCGACGCGCTCATCGCCTATCACGAGGCACGCGCCCGGGGTGGCGCCGGCATGATCGTCATCGAAGGGATGTCGATGCATCCCAGCTTCGATCTCGCCTTCGGTTACCTGCTGGCGGGCGAGCCCGGCATCGTGCCCGGCTTCCGGCGCCTGGCCGACGCCGTCCACGGGCACGACTGCATGATCCTGGGTCAGCTCTTTCACCCGGGCGCGGCCGTTCGGGCCACGCCGGACGGCGCGCGTCGTCCGGCGGTCTCGTCGTCTTCGGTGCCGTTCGAGCGCTACAGCGTCATGCCGACACCGGCCACTCCGGCGCTGCTTGCCGAGCTGGTCGACTCCTACGCGCGAGCCGCCGGCCATATCGTCGAAGGCGGCCTCGACGGCGTCGAGATCCTGGCCAGCATGGGCTATCTGATCGCCCAGTTTCTGAATCCCAGGGTGAACCGGCGCGACGACGCCTACGGTGGAAGCCTCGAGAATCGCATGCGGTTCCTCGTCGAGATCCTCGAGGCCGCGCGGGCCCGCATCGGCTGTGATCCGATCCTCGGTGTCAGGATCAGCGACGCAGACGCCACGCCCGGGGCCATGGACTCCGGCGAGGTGCTGGAGGTCTGCCGGGTGCTTGAGGACCGGGGCCTTGTCGACTACATCAACGTCATCGGAGGCAACACGCAGACGGCGCGAGGTTGGATTGAGGTCGTTCCGCCCATGGCGATCGAACCGGGTCACGTCGCGGCCTGCGCGGGAGCATTGAGACAGCATCTGACGCTACCGGTTCTGGTGGCCGGGCGAGTCAACCAGCCACACCTCGCCGAGGACATCATTGCCAGCGGTCAGGCCGACATGGTCGGCATGGTGCGTGGCATGATCGCCGATCCCATGTTCGCCGCGAAGGCCGAAGCCGGGCGCGTGGACGACATCCGCAGCTGCATCGCCTGCAACCAGGCATGCTTCGGTCATCGACTGCAGTATCACGCCGTCTCCTGCATCCAGCACCCCGAAACCGGACGCGAACTCGCGTTCGACCACATCAAGTCGCCGGCGCACCGGCGCAGGACTATCTGGGTCGTGGGCGGTGGTCCGGCGGGAATGAAGGCCGCCGCGGTGCTTGCGGAACGCGGCCACGACGTGACACTCTACGAACGGAGCGGCAGGCTCGGCGGGCAGGCCCTTCTGGCCCAGGCCCTTCCCGGGCGAGCCGAGTTTGGCGGTATCGTGACCAACCTCGTTCGCGAGATGGAGCTCATGGGCGTACGCGTCAAGCGCAGCGCCGCAGTCACGGCGAAGGCCATTCGCGACGCCGGTCCCGACGCCGCAGTCGTCGCGACCGGTGGCCGGCCCTACCTGCCCGCGGTCGAGGGGGAAGACGAGACCCACGTGGTCGAGTCCTGGTCGGTCATCCGGGGCGAAGCCAATGTCGGCAGCTCCGTACTGATTGCGGACTGGAAGAGTGACTGGATCGGGTTGGGCCTCGCCGAAAAGCTGGCCCGAGACGGCTGCCGTGTACGCCTGGCGGTCACCGGAATGGTCCCGGGACAGAACCTTCAGGAGGCAGTGCGCGATCACTGGATCGGCCAGCTCTCCAGGCTCGGCGTCGAGATCATCACCTACGCACGGCTGTTCGGCGCCGACCGTGACACCGTTTATCTGCAGCACACGGTGACCGACGATTCGATCATCTGCGATGACGTGGAGACCCTGGTGTTGTGTCAGGGCACGGCGAGCGATACGGCGCTTGCCGGCGAACTCGCCGGCTGGCCGGGCGAAGTGCACGTGATCGGCGATGCGCTATCGCCTCGTACGGCGGAGGAGGCGGTGCTCGACGGGCTCAGGGCCGGCATGGCAATCGGCGCGTGACCGTCACTGGTTTGATACGCGCTCCAGCCTCGGTGCGAATGCGCAACTGGTTCCAGCCGGCACGAACGGATTGCGTCAACAGCCGTCCGACGAGTCCGGGCGTCCTTGGGCTGGCCGCATGATCGCAGGTGCTCAGCTCTCTTACGGCGCAACGGACGCAGTGACGCAAGCGGATGCGGCCAAGACCTGTTTCAGCATCCCGACGCTGCAGTGAACGACATGGCGGCCCGAACGTTTGGTTCGGCGCCGCCGCGATGCGATGAGCGGGTGCTTCTCTCCCCGACACATTGACGCCAAGTGGTCTCGCCGAGCGACGCATCGCGATCAACCTGGCGCAAGTGGGAAGCATGCTGGGTTCGACCGGCGCCGGGTCCGCCACCTGGTCGACCGGCTGGCTGTTTCGAACTCCGATCGGTGTTCGCCACGTGCCAAGGCGCGCCTGCCATCATCCTGCACTCACAGAGGCAACTCGGTCGACGACTTGATTTCCTCCATGGACAGAAGGGAGGTGATGTTGAAGATCTTCACCTGGGAAATGAGCGCCTGATAGAAATCGTCATAGGCCCTGGCGTTTTCCACGCGGACCTTGAGGATGTAGTCGACATCGCCCGCCAGACGGTGGGCTTCCATCACCTCCGGGCGCCCCTTCAGCGTCTCCAGGAACCGGTCCTGCCAGTCCTTCTGGTGTTCGGAAGTCCGGATGAGCACGAAGAAGCACGCCTCCAGTCCCAGCTTGTCGGGGTCGAGGAGAACCGTGTTCTGTCGAATGATCCCGGCAGCCCGAAGCTTCCGTATTCTGTGCCACACCGACGTCCGAGAGGCGCCGGCCTTCTCCGCGATGTCATCAAGGGAGCGCGAAGCGTCCTCCTGCATTGCCGCAAGAACTTTCCGGTCGACACCATCGAGCTGGACTGCCATCTCCACCTCCGCAACGTGCGTAAAGATATTTCCGTAACGCGCTCGTATTCGTGAAAATCATCCCAATTGTATAGGAGTGTTGTCTCAGGTCCAGAAAAACCGTACAGTTGTCGGACCCCTTGAGAAAACGACAACGGGCAGTCGCCGTGCAGCATTTCCCGATCTTCCTCCGCCTCGCGGGCCGACGGGCTGTCATCTCTGGCGCCGGGCAGGCTGCGGTGGCCAAGCTGCGCCTGCTGCTGAAGAGCGACGCCGAGATCTCGGTGTTCGGTCCCGACCCGGATCAGCAGATCCTGGCGTGGCACCGCGACGGCGCGTTGCGCCACGTCTGGCGCCGCGTTGTGACCGGCGACCTCGACGGTGCCGCGCTCGTCTACTGCGCAAGCAACGATGCCTCGGAGGATGCGCGCGTTGGCGCACTGGCGAGGCGGCGCAGGATTCCCGTCAACATCGTCGACAATCTCAAGGACAGCGACTTCACGACGCCCGCCATCGTGGACCGCGATCCGGTCACGGTGGCCATCGGAACGGAAGGGACCGCCCCGGTGCTGGCCCGAAGCCTCAAGGCGGCAATCGAGGCGCAACTGCCGATGTCCCTGGGACCGCTCGCGCGCATCGCACAGGTATTCCGGAGCAGGTGCGAAGGCGTGCCTTCGGGCCGGATGCGACGGGCGTTCTGGTCAGAGTACTTCTTCCGGCGCGGCCCCCGGAGCTATGCCAGGGAGGGCAGGAACGGCGCCCTGGAAGCGCTCCGTTCGCTGCTTGATGAGACTGCCGCCGCGACGCGCCCTTCCGGTCTGGTTTCATTCGTGGGCGCGGGGCCAGGCGACCCGGAACTGCTCACTCTCAAGGCGCGCAACCGTCTGCACGAGGCGGACATCGTGGTGCATGACCGACTGGTCTCGGTACAGGTGCTTGAGCTCGCACGACGGGAAGCGGAACGCATCTGCGCAGGCAAGTCCGGATACGGCCCGTCGTGGTCGCAGGCGCGCATCAACGCGCTGCTGGTGCGCCGCGCCCGGGAAGGAGGGCACGTGATCCGCCTCAAGTCCGGCGATCCGGCGGTGTTCGGCAGGCTGGACGAAGAGATCCAGGTGCTGGAGGCCGCGGGCATCCCTTGGGAGGTTGTTCCGGGAATCACGGCGGCCGCTGGCGCGGCTGCGGACATGGGTGTCTCGCTGACGCGGCGCGGTCGCAACTCGGAGCTTCGCCTCATCGCGGCCCGTGACGTTGACGGGTTCGCCGAGCATGACTGGACCACCCTTGCCCGGCCCGGATCCGTCGCCGCGGTCTACATGGGCAAGCGCGCGGCCGCCTTCCTGCGCGGACGACTTCTGATGCGCGGGGCTGCGCCATCGACGCCGATCACGATCATCGAGAACGCTTCGCGCCAGGACAAGCGGATCGTCTCAACGACGCTTCTCGATCTGCCCGACGCGCTGGACGAGACACGTCCTGGGGGGCCGGTGGTCTTGATGCTCGGAGTCCTGCCTCGCGCCGCCATGCGCAAGGGGCAGGCGGACCTCGAGGTCAGTCGGGAGGCCGTGTGATGGCCCGCGCCTTCAAGCCGTGCGTTCTCACCGCGAACGACCTCTTCGATGGCGGCGTGGTCTATCTTGCGCCCGATGGCGCCTGGACGCGCCGCCCGGTTGATGCCTACCTCTTCGAGGACGAAGGCGAAGCGCACCGAAGCCTTGCAGCAGCCGAGGCGCAAGAAGATGCCGTTGTCGGGCCCTATCTGATGGCGGCTGTGCGTGAAGGTCACCGGGGACCAGAACCGGTTCACATCCGGGAGGTCCTTCGCGCGACCGGGCCCTCCAACTACTGCCATGGCAAGCAGGCGGGGAGTTGACGCGTGTACAGATACGACAGCTTCGACCGGGAATTCGTACGCAGACGGGTCGCGCAGTTCCGCCAGCAGGTGGAGCGCCGCATTGAAGGTTCCCTGACCGAAGAGGAGTTCAAGCCCCTCAGACTGATGAACGGGCTCTACCTGCAGTTGCACGCCTACATGCTTCGTGTGGCCATTCCTTACGGAACGCTGGACAGTCGGCAGATGCGCCAGCTGGCCCAAGTCGCGGAACGTTGGGACAAGGGCTACGGACACTTCACGACGCGTCAGAACGTCCAGTTCAACTGGCCCAGGCTCAAGGACGTGCCGGATATTCTCGACGCTCTCGCGGACGTCGGGATGCATGCAATCCAGACGTCCGGCAACTGTGTGCGCAACATTACAGCCGACCATTTTGCCGGTGCGGCCGCCGACGAGGTCGCCGACCCCCGCCCGACCGCCGAACTGCTCCGGCAATGGTCGACGGATCACCCGGAATTCGCGTTCCTGCCGAGAAAGTTCAAGATCGCAGTGAGCGGTTCCCCGGTCGACCGTGCCGTGACCCGCGCTCATGACATCGGTCTGCGCATGATCCGCAATGAGGCGGATGAGATCGGCTACGAGGTTGTGGTGGGCGGCGGGCTCGGGCGCACCCCGGTGATAGGCTCGGTCATCCGCGACTACCTGCCTGAGGCTGACCTGCTACCCTACGTCGAGTCCATCCTGCAGGTCTACAACACCATCGGGCGCCGCGACAACAAGTACAAGGCGCGCATCAAGATCACGGTCAACGAGCATGGTTCGAGGCCTTCCGCGACCGTGTCGAGCAACGCTTCCTGATTCAACGCAAGGCGTTCCGCGGTACGCACCAGGCTCTCTTGAAGCGCATCGGCGCGATGTTCGCGGCGCCGGCATTCATCGAGGCGCCGACAGGAGCATTCGACGCGACGCTTGCGCACGACCCGGTTTTCCGATCGTTCGTCGATTCCAACCTCTGCCCGCACCGGAATCCCGCGTACGCAATCGTCACCATCTCGCTCAAGACCCACGGCGCCACGCCGGGCGATGCCACCGCAGGACAGATGCGCGTCATCGCCGACCTGGCGGAGCGATATGGCCATGACGAAATCCGGATCAGCCATGAACAGAACTGCATTCTGCCCCACGTGCACAAGCGCGATGTGCCGGCGCTTCATGCAGCACTGCGCAAGGCGGATCTCGCGACCGCCAATGTCGGGCTGGCATCGGACATCATTGCCTGCCCCGGGCTGGACTACTGCAACCTCGCTACCGCCCGCTCCATCCCGATTGCCCAGGGCATCGCCACCCGGATGAAGGAGCGTGGGGACGAGCGCCTGATCGGCGATCTCAAGATCAAGATATCCGGCTGCATCAACGCCTGCGGGCACCACCATGTCGGGCACATCGGCATTCTTGGTCTCGACCGCGCCGGAGCAGAGAACTACCAGATCACTCTCGGTGGCGACGGAACGGAAACGACCGCGCTCGGTGAACGCGCCGGCCCTGGCTTCGCGGCAGACGACATCATCCCTGCCGTGGAGCGGTTGATCGATGCCTACCTCGACCTCCGGTCCAACGAGGACGAGGCCTTTCTCTCAACATACCGGCGCGTCGGCATGCAGCCCTTCAAGGCGGCGCTCTATCCCGACACCGCTCCGATCGCAGGGCGCTAGCCGTGGGAAGCGTGGTCTCCGGGATTCTCGTTCGCGACACCGGTTTTCATGACGACGACTGGCACGGCGAGTTTGTCCGCTGGAGTCGAGAGGACGATCACGCTGCCCTGCCTGAGGGGGTTGCGCTCGATGTCGAGAACACGGCGACGGCCGAGGATTTCGTGCCACACTTCGAGCGCATTGCACTCATTCGCGTTTCATTCCAGTCGCACACGGACGGCCGCGGTTTCTCGCTGGCTCGCTGCCTGCGGCTCTTGGGCTACCGGGGCCGGCTGCGTGCGGCAGGCCACATCCTCGCCGATCAGTACGCCATGGTCCGGCGCAGCGGCTTCGACGAGGTGGAAGTCTCCCCGGCGCTCGCCCGACGGCAACCGGAAGAACAGTGGCTGTTCCGCGCGGGCTGGCGCGGGCATGACTATCAGGCGCGTCTGGGTCGTCGCCGCTTTGATCAGGAACGCAGCGAACAGGAGTGAAGACAAGCCCAGTGGTCCGGCAGGCAACATTGCACTCCGGAACGAGACCCTGCGCCTGCCCACGCACCACGCTCAGGAGCAGGAGTTCAGACAAGGGCGCCAGCCCCGGACAGGCCGAGACGAGCGCAATGTGCGAGGCGATCGAACGCGCTTCCGGTGCTTCCCACGGCGACTGGCTCCGCCGCCGCACGCGCTTGGTGGATGGTCTCCCGGAGCCGTTGTCATGGCCTGCACGAACCTGGACGATGCGTGATTCCATGAGCTACGCCACAGCTCTGCGTTCCGCGCCCTGGCCCCCGACGATACACCTGCCGACGATCGGGAAGTTGCTCGCTCGAAAGCCATGTCCAGACCACGGCACACTGTGCGCACCCGGCGAGCGATTCCGCGAAGGCATCGGGTGCGCACGTCGCACAATGGCGGGCGAACAAACAACGCCGCACTCTGATCGCTTGTCTTGAGAGCGACCCGACCCACCGACATCCTGTCGAGTGCAGCTGGATTCGGGCATCAAGGCAGACACAGGGTAACTGCCCAGGTCTGATTTCGCCGAGTCCTGACGGGAGGTGGATTGATGGCTGCGGTCTGATGGCGCCGAGGAGGGATGTCAGAAGCGCAGTTTCGGGATCAGCTGTATGGGATCGGGGTGGGCCAGTGTTTCGAGGACATTCCAGCCCTGTTTTCGGGCGATGGAGATGACGGATCGCAGCTTGGCGAAGTCCCATGCGCCCTGCATGGATCGGAAGCCGCCCGAGATTTTCTGGCGCAGCTTGCTCATGCGGAAGTCTTGCTCGGCCTGGTTGTTGGAGAACGGGACTTGCGGGTTGGTGAGGAAGCGCAGGCAGCCGTCCTTGTGCTTCTGAAGGCGAAGCGCGAGGTTGTGGCCGATGCGGCGTTTTCGTCGTCCGCGCTTTCCGGGCTGGAGCGGCGGCCTCTGTTCGTGGGAAGCGATGGCCTGCTCGAGGATCCTGTCCCAGGCTTGCGAGATGCGGGCGAGGAGTGAAGCGGGGATGTCGCGGTCGTTCTTGCGGGCGAAGCGGGCGGCTCTGTTGGCACGGGTGAGGAGCCTGTGCATGGCGGTGGCCCAGTCTTCCTTCTCGATCTCGATCAGAGCCTGGAGTTCGCGCGAGCGATGGGCGTTGCAGGCACCGTGGCGCACGCCCTCGAGAGTGAAGTAAGTGGCCAAGTCGTCATGGATGACGATGCCGTTGAGTGTCTCGTCGATGTGTTTGCGCCCGGTGGCGATGCGCAGGATGGTGAGCAAGGGGGTGCACAGCACATGGAGCCAGTGGGTCTGGCCGTTGATGCGGATACCGGTCTCGTCGAGGTGTTTGACCGGGGCTTGGGTGCGGATGATCTCTGCGACATGATCGAGGAAGCTCTCGAAGCGCCGGGCGGTGCGCCTGCCCATGGCGGCGATGGTGGCGGTTGAGATCCTGACGGCGGAGAGGTCGCTCATGACCTCGGCGACGCGCTTCTCGGGAATGAACTGGGCGTGCAACAGGTAGGTCACCCAGGCGGTGATGCGCGGCCCGTACTGGACCGGGGCGCTCACGCCGTGCGGGAAGGCGGCTGTTGTCACGGCGCCGCAGGCGGCGCAGAGACAGCGATGGGCGCGATGTTCGGTGACCTCGAGGGGCTGCGGCTCGGGCATGTCGAAGACCTGCCGACAGACGGGTTCTGCGTGACGGTCATCATCCGACAGCGCCGCGCCGCAGCCCTTACAGGCGGATGGGGCATGATCGACGACGTGGTCCGGGTTCTCGGCCTGCTTCAGGGTGACTCCCTCGTGGCCGCGCTGACCGCCACTGGGCCTGTCGGACTTGCCGCGCTGGCTCCGGGTGCGCTTCTGTCGGTTTCCGCTCTTCTTCTTCGGACCGTCGCTGGCCGGTGGCTTGGAGCTGGTGGAGCTGTCGAGCGCGGCGCTGCGCTCGAGTGCATCAATCCGTTCGCGCAAGCCGGTGTTCTCCCGCTCCAGCGCCTCGATCTCCCCGACCAGCGCCACGCTCAGGCGCAACATCCCCTGGCCCCAATCCCGGAGGGCCTTGACGGCAGTCACGGCGAAGGAGTGTGGACTGAACAGATCCTGCAGGCCCACGAAGGCCTCGTCATGGGCGGCGAGGTCCTCGCGCCAGCGCGAGACGGTCACGAACCCTCCCCGGCCTCGACGGCCATGATCGCCGCCAGCACGGCCAGACGTTCCCCCGGCGGCATGGCCTCATAGCGCCGCCCCCAGTTGGCCGCCTTGCGCTTGATGCACTGGCGGGCGGTGAAGTTCCGCCCCGCGTAGCGCGACCAGTGCACCCGGTCGGGAGCAAAGTTGAACCATACCACCTCGGTCCGCACCTGGGCCTGGGTCGTCACCTGCAGCGCCACCCGGCGCCAGCCCGCCAGAAGATCGTCATAGAGCGCTTCACGGGTGGCCCGAGACCATCACCTGACAGGGCAGGCCCTTGAGCAGTTCAAGGAGCGCAACATGGTCCGCCTCCTCGTACTCGAAGCGGTAGCGCTGCGACGAACGCCGCGTCGCGTGCAGATAGGGCGGATCGCTGTAGACCAGCTCCGGACCCAGAAACGGGAACGAAGCCAGGAAGGAGTGAGCACAGCCGTGCACCAACTCCACCGGATAAGCGCACTCAAAGGCCTCAAGCGCACGCTCATCACGGTCAATCCCGATCGAGCGCACAGACGCAGGCTTGCGCTTCATCAGCGCGCCGCCCCCCAGATGGCTCTCAATGTAGACAGAGTGCGGCGGCATCATCGCAATCAGCGCCTGGCACAAACCCGGCGTCGCCTTCGATCCGAAGTACCCCAACGGCCGCTCCCCTCATGACAGAGGGCAACTCATAGGCTCACCGGCCTAGTAAGTCAAGACGCGCAGAATCAACAAACCGACGACACCAAAACCGCACCCAACGTCAACACAGACTCAGACCTGACGAGGTACCTGGGTAGTTACGACACAGGACGATCCGGAGTGCGGAACACTGCCCGTCTGCTGAACCCACCTTGGGCCGAACGGGCATGCCGAGAACCGTTCAACTGAAGCGATGGCTCAGTGACGGCGCTCCGGCCGTCACCTACCAGAATCCTCCGGACGGACCTCAACACATCAAGCGGCCTAACTCTGCGCCCGCCCGACGGCTGCACTCAGATCCTCCGCCACGCCGGCAACACCGGGCACACTCCTTGCCAGCCCTATCAGCCGGCGCATTTCGACGATGTCGCCGTTGTACTGTTGCATGCGATTTTCATGGCTGGCACGAGTCTTGGTACAAACGAGACGGTGCGGGTTGCCCCGCCTCTCGGTTTTGTAACACATGTCGATTCCGCTGGTTTCGATCTGCTGCCTGAGGTGGCTTCTCAAGTCCTGCCGAACCGCGAAATGCCGAACCCGCGCTTCGCCGTCGAGGCAGAACTGACGCAAAGCGTCGCACCGCTCGCACGAGCACCGGAGGCCATCTATCGGAAGGGTCCAGTCCTTTGGCGGCGCGGGTGGATGGCTGCTCCGGCACAAAAGGAACGCGGCCCCGTGCCGCCACAGCGCCTCGAACGCCGCGCTGGTTCCGGTTCGGCCATTGCCGTGCTCTGTGTGCAGAGCGGCCAGCAGGGTCGGCACGTTCCGGTCAGGAGGAAGCAGATCGGGTTGAGCCCTGAAGAAGGATGCCGCCTCGGACGCCTGCTGCTCCAGATCGTACCGCCACACCAGGCGAAAGAGCGCCTGTAGAGTGTCTACGGAAACAGGCACCATGCGGTTCTCCGTCCTCGTGCCCCGGGCATCATCGCGAGGTCGGCAAAGGGCGTGAAGCGACGCACAGGCAACCAGTACGGTCTCCCGCAGAACCGGCCGCCAAGGCGTGTCTCTCCCACCGTCCAATCGCTCGCAGAGGATGCATATGAGGTTCAGGATACCATCGATCTCCCGACCGAGTTGGGAACGCACCAGTCGGTCCAAGAGAACACCCATCTCCCTTGCGTCTTCTCGTGAGATGACGGCCACCAACGCATCGTTCATGGCAGCCCCGTAGTAAGGCAGCACCACGGTTTCGAGAAAGTGCGCCACTGCGCTTCGGTTGCCGATCGCGTGCAGCAGTTGCAGGGCCTTCACACAGTGTTCCCGCCACGATCCGATGCCGCCCTTCAGGTAATGGAGAGTGGGTGAGGGTTTCGGCCATGCCTTCGCCAATTCGCAGGCCCAGTCCCGGACCGAACGGCCAGTACCCGTCCCTGCCCGTTCCCGATCCCGTTCGGCCTCCACAAACGACACCAGGGCGCCACCGCCCGCAGGAGCCAGCACCTTCATGCTCTCCGCCTGCGGCCAGACCACCAGCGCGGCCCGACGGTAGAGTCGTTCGACACTGGCCCCCTCGTTTCCCGTGGCTTCGAACAGGCGATGCGAGTCGGGCTCCTCGTCTGCAAGCTCGTCCGCCCGCATCAGTTCGCCATCGCACAGTTCCAGCTTGCCGTACTCCGCCGACATACCGTCGGCGCACACCCAACCATCGAGCCAACGGAGGGAATCGACAGTCTCCACCAAATCGTAGTCGCTCTCATCGACATCTTCGGTCTCGTGCTCCCAGCCGCCGTACCAGATGACCGAGGCGTGTTCCTCGATGTGCACGGTTGCAGCGTGCAGCACGCAACCGGCACGCCGGGCGGCCTCCATCATCACCCGTCCGACGGCGCTGTCCGTGTTCTTCAGGGTGCGGAACGAGAGTCCGGCCTCGCTGTAGTCGTGCTCAAGCATCCAGACGAGCTTCGCGGCTGATTCGGGGTCGCGGAAACGGGCGTCGAGCTCATCCGCAATGGCGGCCACCTTGGTGCCGTAATCCGGTGCCTTCGTCGGAACGCTCCTGCCTTCCTCGACCACCAGATTATAGACCAGACAAACTCGGTATCCTTCGGTCACGGGGTGGATTTCGTGCTCGCAGTCCGCATAGAAGGCGGCATACACCAGTTCCGAGGGTTCGTCGGTTAGCATGTCGACGGTGGTTTCCCGGTCCCGGTGACGGACAACCAGTTCTCCACCGGTGCCCGCCACGGGCAACGAAATCACCAGAGTGGCGACCATCCCGTCGGTTTTTTCCGTGTCGCGGTGCGGTGCGAAGAACCCGCCCCTTTCGTAGATCAGAACCTTGTACAGGCTCGCCGACACCGCCTCCGACGAGTAGCCCAAGCCTTCGGCGGTCCGCCTCAGGATGTCGCGCAGCGTCTCGGGCCATGCACGACCGCCCACCTCGACCCGACCGGGTTCGATCTGCCAGCAATCGCGAACCGTGCGATCCACGATCGTCTCCGGACCACGGCCATAGGGCGCCCTTGAAGCCGATTCGATCAGCGCCACCGCCTGCGCAGGAGGGATGGGAAACGACAGGATCTCGCCCGTGCCCACCCGGATTCGCGGCATCGGAGCAAGGACTTGGCCATGCGCACAGTAGTCGCCGGGCCGATCGACGGAATCGATGAGATCGGCAAGCGGGTCGAGTCGC
Source organism: Alphaproteobacteria bacterium (assembly GCA_964291265.2). GTDB lineage: Bacteria > Pseudomonadota > Alphaproteobacteria > SP197 > SP197 > SP197. The sequence continues at coordinate 2,476,454 of OZ219747.1, read as the reverse complement.
GCGTTGTGTTTTGATTCTTCATGCATATCGGCAAGCAGTGCTCCGGTTGTTAGGTCCAATTCGAACAGGACTTGTCGTCATGGCTGTTCCCAAGTTCGGCCGAAGTGTGCGACCACCCCGTCCCTTAACCCGAAGGTCAGCGTTTGGTCAAAGGTAAGCGTTCGCTCACAAGGGTGACGATGATGAGGATGACGGTGGCAACTGCGCACATGCCCCGGGTCTCGCCCGCATTCGTTCAGTTTCATGATGCCCACGTCACCGTGACCGAACGCTTGCTGTGACGGCGCTCCGCACGCCGTGCACAGGCCTGCGGCCCGGCGTCGGGCGTACAACTGCCGCGAGCGCACGTTCTTGCGCTCCGGGTCGTGGCTGGCCTCCTCGATGGCGGCATACGGAGCGCAGCGCGACAGACCGTCATGGACGGCGGCGCCGCACCGGGTGCAGAGCCAGGCCTGGCGCCGGTCCCGATATTTCCGGCGTTCCGCCGCCTGCCTCCTGTCCCGGCAGGACTGGCAGGTGGTTCCGCCCTCGACGGGGGCTGCTTGCCGCAGCGGATACGGAGTCCCGCATCGACTCGTGTTTTCTGGCGGCGCTTGCTCTTCGCCCGGGCGGCGCGCCTTTTGGCCTTGGCATCGGCTCCGCCGTACTTGAGGCCGGCGGCGTGTTTCGCGCGGTCCGCTGCCCGACGCTTCTCCGGGCACGGCTCACAGAACGCGCGGCCATCGGCGGCCGACTGCTTGCTGCACCGGATGCAGAGCCCGGCTTCGCAGCGCATTTCAGCTTCGCGGCGGGAACGGCCGCGCCCATGGGCGCGGGCCTTGTCGGTGTCTCTCCGGGGGAGGCCGGAGGTGCGCAGCCTTGCGTCCCTGGCCCGGCTCGCCCGGTTCCGCTGCTCGCACATGGGAGCGTTCTCCTTGCCGTGGGGAAACGGAAGAGGGACGCCCGGCCGACCTGGCTGGGCCGGCGGAACCTCCATCGGGAAAGCGCTCAGCCGCCCTGCTTGCGGTGGCAGAGGAGGCCCACGCAACCGAACCCCAGGGCTGTTCCTCCCCGCGGGTGCGAAGGCCGGTGCACAGGATGATCTCGATGCGCTCCGGGCGCATCGCCTCGGCTTCCTTGCGCGAGACCACGGTGCGCCTGACCTTGCGCCGTCCCTTCGCGTTCTCCTCGCCGTCCCGGACCGGACGAATGTCGCCGCAGGCCAGGGCGCGGAATCGCTCGACCACGAAGCGGTCGTCGCCTTCGAGGCCGCCGCCGAAATAGTGGACCAGAAACGTGCTCGCCGTATTGCCGGGCATCGCCGTTGTTGCTGCCGTCCCCATCGTGCCGTGGTGAAACCCGGCAGCAGCGCCCCGCCCTCAGAAGCGCCGACCGCCGCCCCGCTCACGGCCAGACCTTCCCTCCTGCCGGCACGGAGCGGGGGAGTGCGGTGTTCCCGACGGCAGGCGGACGGCCGGCGGCACGGACGACGAGTACCTGGAGAGCGCCCCGGTCATGGCCAAACCGGCACGTTCGGGCTGTAATCGGCAAGCGCGCACGCGATGCGCTCACCGGCGACAGGAAGGACCGCGAATATGGGATAACGCGCGGGAAGGACGGCACGCTCGGGTGGCGGGACGGGAAAGCGCGGCGGAAGCCGGGCGGGCGACGACGCTTCAGAAGACGGCGTCGGCGATCACCGGCCGGACGTGCTCGTCCTGCCTGCCGACCTTGCCCGCTCGCTGCGCCATCTCGACGACGCGGACCTCGACCGGCTGGTGGAAGCGGCAACGGCCGAGGCCGCAGGCGCGGGCGGCAGGCCGGCAAGACGTCTCGAGGAAGGGCGCGCGCCAGGCCCGCGCCGGTGACGCAGGGGCAGGAAAAGCTGATCCTCGCCGCCTTCGAGGCCGGTCTCAAACCCGCGGCGATCGCGCGGGAGTTCCGCCTCTCGCGCGCCCGGGTCGACGCTGTACTGGCCGACGCCGGACAAGGCCACCGGTGGAGCGGGAGGCTCACGGCCACGACGCCATCCGACGCCCGGTCTCCCGCAGCCACGGGCTGGTTCGTGCTGGCAGCAACCCGCGCCCAGCCCACCTTGTTCGAACCGCGCGCAAGGTGCGCATAGCGCGCGATCATGTCGATCCTGGCGTGACCCTGCAGCTTGGGGGAGACGGCAACACATGGCGACCCGATTGGCGACGATCAGATCTGGGCACTTGATATTCGTAGGCCATTGGGCCATGATCGTGGCATGAAGTTCGAATGGGACGAGGCGAAGAACAGTGCCTGTTTCGAGCGTCGCGGTTTCGACTTCGCCTAGGCCGTCCAAGCCTTTCTCGATCCGCACCGGATCGTCACGCAGGATCGCCGGCGGGACTATGGCGAGGACCGTTATCGACTGCTCGGCACGGTCGACGGGCCGGTCTACGTCGTCGTCTACACGGTGCGGGGTTCGGCCGTTCGCATCATTTCGGCCCGCAAGGCCAATCGGAAGGAGGTCGCGGACCATGAGCACAACGCGCATCAGGATTGATCCCGACGATCCGTCCACCCTGCCCGAAGGGCGGTTCGACCCCGCCAGGGTGGACGCCACGACCGAGGCGGAGATCGCGGCCCAGGAACGGGAGGACGAGGACGAGGCCATGCAGGACATGGCGCGATATACCCGCCGGATCCGGCGTCGGCTCGGGCTCTCGCAGACCGAACTGGCGCGGCGCATCGACGTTCCGCACGAGACGATCCGCAACTGGGAGCAGGGGAAGCGCTGCCCGACCGGAGCGGCACGCGCCTTGTTGCGGGTGCTCGACAAGGCGCCGGAAACCGTGCTCCGTGTGCTGACCTGAAGGGATAAAGGACAGCACATCAACCTTGTCGGCGCTGGCTCGGCCGGTGCGATCTCACGGGCGTCATGCTTCGAGCAGTGCTGCGAGACGAGCGGAGGCGTCCGCGGCGAAGGGATTGATGAACTCGACGCCGCTCAATCGCCGGCCGTCCTGCATGTCCTCGCTGAGGATCGCGGAGCAGCCGATCTGCCGTGCCGTGACCCAGAGCATCGCGTCCCAGAACGATAACCGGTGCTCCTCGACCGCGTCCATGGCGTCGACGAGCGCCGTGTCGTCGGCCGAGGTGACATGGAACACATCGAGCCAGTCGCGCACGAAGGCGCTCGCGCGGGCGGGTTCGAGCAGGTTCTTGCGTGTCGTCGCGTGGAAGAACTCAGCAAGCGCCTGGACGGTGAGAACGCAGTCGCGTTGGGCGGCCCACCCGATGAGCTCCGTGGCCCGCTCATGCCGTTCGCCGGCATCGCGGTCGACGGCATAGACCAGGATGTTGGTGTCGAGCGAGAACCGCCCCTTAACGGTCATAGAGCTCTTCCCGCTCGACCCTGAGACCGCCGAGCGAGGCACTCTCCCCCAAGCGCGCCATCATCCGCCGAAACGCTGCAGCCCATTCGGGGTCGGCCGTCTTGTCGGCCATGTGGGGAACCAGCTTGGCGATGGGGCGGCCGCGCCGGGTGATCAGGAAGCCCTCGCCGTGCTCGACCTCCTTGATCAGCTTGGAGAACTCCTGGTTGGCGGTCATGAGAGAGACAGTGCGCATTGACCTCTTCCGATTACTAGAAGCATCTCCATCCAGCGTCGGCGTTGCCGGTCTCAATGGCCTGGTAGAGCGCCACCGCGCCGCTCACGGCTTCATCGTGCGGGTGAACTCGACGCCGTGCGACCGAATACCTGCCGGGATGGCCATGTGTTGACAGCGCATGACTCCCTTGTATCCCGCAAACACCCCCCGAAAACACGGGTGTTTTCAAGGGGTTATTTGGTTGCGGGGGCAGGATTTGAACCTGCGACCTTCAGGTTATGAGCCTGACGAGCTACCGGACTGCTCCACCCCGCATTGTTCGCATCCTTGATCCGGTGCTTCGATAGCCCGGCGGCGACCTACTCTCCCGCGCCTTGAGACGCAGTACCATCGGCGCTGGGGGATTTAACGGCCGAGTTCGGAATGGGATCGGGTGGGGGCCCCCCGCTATGACCACCAGACTATCGAAGCACCGGGGAATTTCAATCGATGTGGTATTCCAGCGCGGGCCTTCCAGACCCCTTCATGACAAGTCGCTTGTCGAAGATCAAGCCTATCGAGCGATTAGGACCAGTCAGCTTCACGTGTTACCACGCTTCCACACCTGGCCTAACAACGTGGTGGTCTTCCACGGCTCTCAAGGGAAACCCGGTTTCGAGGGGGGCTTCCCGCTTAGATGCTTTCAGCGGTTATCCCTTCCGCACATAGCTACCCGGCGATGCCGCTGGCGCGACAACCGGTACACCAGAGGTGCGTCCATCCCGGTCCTCTCGTACTAGGGACAGCTCCTCTCAAGTTTCCTACACCCATGGCAGATAGGGACCGAACTGTCTCACGACGTTCTAAACCCATCTCACGTACCACTTTAATCGGCGAACAGCCGAACCCTTGGGACCTGCTTCAGCCCCAGGATGTGATGAGACGACATCGAGGTGCCAAACACCGCCGTCGATGTGAACTCTTGGGCGGTATCAGCCTGTTATCCCCAGCGTACCTTTTATCCGTTAAGTGATGGCCCTTCCACGCGGAACCACCAGATCACTATGACCGACTTTCGTCTCTGCTCGGCCCGTCGGCCTCGCAGTCAGGCAGGCTTATGCCATTGCACTCAACAGCTGATTTCCGACCAGCCTGAGCCCACCTTCGCGCGCCTCCGTTACTCTTTGGGAGGCGACCGCCCCAGTCAAACTACCCACCATGCAGGGTCCCGGCCCCGGATTCACGGGACTCGGTTAGATATCAGCGATCACAAGGGTGGTATTTCAAGGATGCCTCCACGTCAGCTGGCGCCAACGCTTCACCGGCTCCCACCTATCCTACACAAACAACCGCTAATACCAGTGCAAAGCTGCAGTAAAGGTGCATGGGGTCTTTCCGTCTAACCACGGGTACTCCGCATCTTCACGGAGAATTCAATTTCGCTGAGTCGATGTTGGAGACAGTGGGGAAGTCGTTACGCCATTCGTGCAGGACGGAACTTACCCGCCAAGGAATTTCGCTACCTTAGGACCGTTATAGTTACGGCCGCCGTTTACCGGGGCTTCGGTTCAAAGCTTGCACCTCTCCCCTTAACCTTCCGGCACCGGGCAGGCGTCAGGCCCTATACTTCGTCTTGCGACTTAGCAGAGCCCTGTGTTTTTAGTAAACAGTCGCTACCCCCCGCTCTGTGCCCCCCACCCGCGGTTGCCCGCGGACAGGGCCTCCTTCTTCCGAAGTTACGGAGGCAATTTGCCGAGTTCCTTCAACATCGTTCTCTCAAGCGCCTCGGTATACTCTACCATCCCACCTGTGTCGGTTTGGGGTACGGTCTTGATGCCAGTGCTGTTTCCTGGAACTCCTTCACTGCCCGGACAATCCGATAAGCCCGGACAATCTACGGAGTTCGTCACATCTGGCAGGCCCAGGAATATTAACCTGGTTCCCATCGACTACGCCTTTCGGCCTCGCCTTAGGGGCCGGCTCACCCTGCGTGGATTAACCTTGCGCAGGAACCCTTGGGATTTCGGCGAGAGTGTTTCTCACACTCTTTGTCGCTACTCATGTCAGCATACTCACTTCCGATACCTCCAGCGGCCCTCACAGGTCCACCTTCACAGGCCTACGGAACGCTCCGCTACCATCCGGAAGAGACTTCCGGATCCGCAGCTTCGGTGTATGGCTTGAGCCCCGTTACATCTTCGCCGCAAAACAGCTTGTCTAGACCAGTGAGCTGTTACGCTTTCTTTAAAGGATGGCTGCCTCTAAGCCAACCTCCTGGTTGTCTTGGCCGTCTCACATGCTTTCCCACTTAGCCATAACTTGGGGACCTTAGCTGGCGGTCTGGGCTGTTTCCCTTTCGACCACGGATCTTAGCACCCATGGTCTGTCTGCCGTGCTCGTGCTCCACGGTATTCGGAGTTTGGTTAGGTTTGGTAAGGATCGCTCCCCCCTAGCCCATCCAGTGCTCTACCCCCGAGGGCAATACACGACGCGCTACCTAAATAGCTTTCGCGGAGAACCAGCTATCTCCGGGTTTGATTGGCCTTTCACCCCTAGCCACAGGTCATCCCCGCCTTTTTCAACAGACGTGGGTTCGGTCCTCCAGTGCGTGTTACCGCACCTTCAACCTGCCCATGGCTAGATCACCCGGTTTCGGGTCTGATACCTGCAACTCGACGCCCTGTTCAGACTCGCTTTCGCTACGCCTACACCTAACGGCTTAAGCTTGCTGCAGATACCAAGTCACTGACCCATTATGCAAAAGGTACGCCGTCAGGGCACCACGGCGCCGTAGCGTCATGTTCCCCTCCGACTGCTTGTAGGCATCCGGTTTCAGGTTCTGTTTCACTCCCCTCATCGGGGTGCTTTTCACCTTTCCCTCACGGTACTTGTTCACTATCGGTCACCAGAGAGT
>OZ219747.1:0-2467500 GCA_964291265.2 Alphaproteobacteria bacterium | reverse complement strand
GGGACCCCTCTTCAGAGGATTCCCGGTCCGAGAGTATGCGTGACCTGACGTGCCATGCACGTGCAGTGCTTGACGCACCGCCGCCCACGCATCTCTTCCATCTCTTCACGTGTCAAACAGCTCCCCCAAGTACGGTCGCCGAATCCGGCGACTGGGGGAGCGGCGGTTATAGGCAGTCAGGGCGTTGCCTGTCAAGCACCTTTTTTGACGTCGTGTCCGGCGGGTTTGACAAACCCGGGCCCAGTCATCAGTTTGCCGTCACGGATCACTCCATGCCACTGGTGCCGCGGGCAATGTACAGGCCAAGGGATACAAGGTTCATGGTTCCCCGTCTGTCGATCAGGAGCTCTCTCCTGATCCTGGCATCGTCACTGCTTGCATGGGCTTCCAGTGAAAGCGCCGATACGGTGCATCTTCGCGTGACCGCCGGAGATACCCTCGTCGAACTCCTCGATGAGGCAGGAAGCGATGCCCGTGATGTGGCGCGCGCCATCGATGCGTTAGCCCGTGTCCATGACCCCAGAACCCTCCAGATCGGCGATACCGTCACCGTGGGTTCACGCCAGGGAGACGACGGCACCAGTGAGCTTGTCGAGATCATTCTCTCTCTCCAGGACGGCTTCCATGTCATCGCGAGTCGTTTCGAGGATGGCAGTTTCCGCGCCACCCGGATTGATGGCCCGCTCGACGAGACACTGACCGCAACGGTCGCTGAATCGCCGCCGCGCACCTCGAAAAGCGGTCTCTTCAGCCGCCATTTCGACGTCCGCAAGGGCGACACGCTCATGCGCCTTGCGGCACGCGCCGGGGTTGCCCGGAACGATGCAGACGCGGCAATCGGGGCGATTGGCCGGCTGGTGGACCTGCGATCCCTGCAGGCCGGCCAGAGACTGCAGTTCGTCTTCTCCGACGGCGAATCCGGCCCGTTGTTGCAAGCCCTCGGCATTGCAGTGGAGAAGAACCGTCATGCCATCGCATTGCGCAGGGCCGACAATTCGTGGAGTGCCAGACACGACAGCCAGCCCTTTCTTCCGGAGGACGTTGCGCCGGGTGTCACCGATGCCGACCTCATCGAGGCTCTGGAAGATCTGGAGTCCGGTTCCCTGCTTCTTGCGACGCTCAACGTCACCCCAGGCGATACGCTCACCGGCCTCCTGGTCAACGGCGGGACGACGATCAACGAGGCCATCGAGTCGGCGCGTGCCATCGGCAATCACTATGATCCCAGACGCTTGCGCAGCGGTCAGCGTCTGCACCTCGCATTCGTTCCAGGACCGCCGGGATCAAGCCTCCAGGTCCTTGGCATCGCCATCCTCGAAGCGCACGAAGAGGGACTCATCCTCGCCCGGCGCAATCCGGACGGAGGCGGTTTCACCGGCCGCAGGGTGTTCAGCGCTCAAACGGTGCTGAACGCCATCCGCACGCTGATCCCCCCCGGAGCGCAGACACTTGACGCGACGATGATCGAGGTGGCGGCAGACGTGACGAGCAGAATCATCGTGGTCCAGCCGGGGGACACGCTGATATCCGTGTTGCTCGGGGCCGGCGCCCGACGCGACGAGGCGGACCGGGCAATCAGGGCACTGACCCGTCATTTCAATCCACGACGCATGCAGCCCGGGCAGGAAGTGCAGGTCATCCTGGATTCCGCAGATGGTGACGTGCGGCTTGTTACGGCGTCCGTCTCGCTTGGTGACGATCGCTACGTGCAGGCCAGTCTTTCCGGAACCGGGTACGTTTCCGAAATCACCGCGACACCCTACCAGCCTGATTTTGCCCCCGTCACCGGCGAGGCATTGGCGACCGAGACCAGGACTTCCGAGAAGCCGACGCGCCTTGGTCGCGGCATCATCGCCGACAGGAAGGCAACCGGAGAGGCGACAACGGACATCGCGGCGACGCAGGAGTCCGACGGTTCAGACATCGGGGACACTGCATCCGCTGGAGCGCCGCCCGTGACAGATACGACAGTTGCCGAGTCAGCGGCACTCACTCACAAGGCCTTCGTGGTCGAGGCTGGCGAGATCCTCATGACGGAACTCCTGGAACTCGAGGCCGACACGCAACAGGCCCATGCGGCAACTCTCGCCCTTGGCGACGTGCTCGACCTGCGCCGCATCCGTGCGGGCCAGCACTTCGATGCCGTCTTTGATGTGGATGGTCTTCTCGAGCTCGGCATGACGCCGGTGCCTGGAGAACGGGTCGTCGTCCGGCGCGACGGTGATGGTGCCTACACCGCCGATCGTACGGAGTTGCCCCTTGAGCGGCAGTACGTGGCCGTCAGTGGAAGGATCGTCAGCAGCCTTTATCAGGCCGCGGTTGATCAGGACGTGCCCCCGGACATCCTTCACCGGATGATCTTCTCCTACAGTTTCGACGTCGACTTCCAGCGCGAAATCCAGCGCGGTGACAGCTTCTCCATTCTCTATGAACGCTACGTTGACGAGGCCGGGGAAGTGGTGCGTTACGGTCTGCCGCTCCATATGTCGCTCAACGTTTCCGGAGCGACCCTGCCCGTCTACCGGTTCACGCCGCAAAGCGGCTTTGCAGACTACTTCAACGACGTCGGCGAGAGTGTGCGCAAGGCGCTCCTGCGAACCCCGGTCGACGGAGCCCGCATCACCTCGGGCTTCGGTCAGCGTACGCTGTTCGGCTACACCAGAATGCACAAGGGTGTCGACTTCGGAGTTCCGACGGGAACTCCCGTCATGGCGGCGGGCAATGGCGTCATCGAAGCGATCGGCTACAACGGCGGATACGGCAACTACATACGCATCCGCCACAACAGCACCTACAAGACGGCCTATGCCCACATGAGTCGTTTCGCCCGGGGTCTTGCCAACGGCAGCCGAGTCAGACAGGGACAGACGATCGGCTATGTCGGCAATACCGGGCGGTCCACGGGGCCCCACCTTCACTACGAAGTCCTGGTCAACAACGTGCAGATCAATCCACTCGACATCCGCCTTCCGGCTCGTGAGGTCCTTTCCGGCGACGAACTCGAGAGATTCTATGCCCAGCGTGACCGGTTCGATGAACTCTTCAGCCAGCATCTCGTCCGACAGGTTTCCTGGCAGTGAGCTGGTCAGGACGACGGGGCGTTGTGCCGGTCTGTGGTTCCGACGCATGGTCTGACGGCAACGTCTTCGGTTGTTCGCGCACCGGCACGACCGCGGTTTGACGCGTCGCCCGCGGATGGGGGCCGTCATGGTGCTCCATGGCGCTTCGGCGTCGCTGGAGTCAGACGTCACTCGAGGGCAAGGGCCCGGATTTTCGGGGTCTCTAGGGACGGATTGGCGGCGTAGGTTGCAATGTCCTCGTGAAAGTCCCGGACGAGGGGTATGAGGCCTGTCCTGCCGGAAAGTTCCAGTTCCTTCAGAAGGATGCCGAGTGCCTGGTCACGTTCCTCCCGATCGTAGCCCGTGGCGCTCGTGACCAGATTTCTCCTGTAGCCCAGGAAATTGAGAGCGAAGCGGGACTCCCGGTCTGCCAGGCCGGCCCTCACCGCTTCACGTTTGTCGATGAGCCGATCGATTGCCTCATCGCCGACGAGTCCGTCGCTGGCTTCTGCTTCATCGATGGCGGCGTCAAAGGTGGCGATGGCACGGATCGCAAGCTCGATCCCGGAACTGTCCTCGCGAAGGAACTGCACGAGGACGGCACCACCGATGGCAAGCGCCTTCATGGCCTCAAGCCGGCTGGCCTCGCGTTCGCGCGCGTCCTCCGTTGCGCGCAGACGCGCCGTTTCCAGGACGAGGCGCCGTTCGAGTTCGAGTTCCTCGGCGATCAGAACGTCGAGAATCTCCGTCAGGCTCGCGTCGGTGTCGGTGTCGCCGCCGTCGTTGAAGCGATCGAGCCAGGCATTCCTCAACCGGTTGATCCGTGCCGTCGACAGCGACAGGTGAATGCCGATCACGAACCGCACCCCGAAGGTGTCGAGAGCCACCGGTTTGCCCCCCGCCATGGAATAGGCCGGAAACTCCTGGCGCAGACCGCTCGACAGTTCCGAGGCACGCGACAGGATCGAGCCGCCGCGGGTGACCACACCACCTGCCTGTCCGTGCAGACGTCCCAGGGCGTTGAGCCGAAAGGGTTCGAGCATGATCTCCTCGACGTTGCCATAAACCTCGTGCAGACCGAGTGGATTGGGATCGAGGACGCCCACGGGACGCAGTTGCCCACGTGCCGAATCCGCTCCCTGGTGCCAGCCATGGTCACGCATGGGTCCGTCGAAAGGGTAGGTGCGCTGGTTGAAGACGGACCCGTCGACAGCCGCCCCACCCCTCACGGCGTATTCCCACTCGACCTCCGTGGGCAGACGGACATAGCCTGGAGTCCCGTCCTCGTGCGGCAGTGTCTGAGGCGCGTTCTGACGCAGCCATTCGGTCATGCGCCTTGCCGCGTCGACAGCATCGAACCAGGAAAGACCGGAGGCCGGAACCGTGCCGGCAAGAGAGGGCCGGGAACAGTTGCCGAGGAGCGCCGCGTGCTGATCGCGGGTGAGTTCGTAGCGGGCGATGTAGTAGAACGCGGAGGCATCCTCGGGATTGCTGAACCCGCCCCGGATGAAGGCGCGGCGCAGATAGTCGACATAACCTGCCTCGCTCGTGGCAAGGCCCATCTGTACCGGCCGGTCGCTCGCCGGATTTCCTCCGGGAACCGGCGTGTCGACACGCTGGAAGGCCATGGCGCCACCACAGGGCAACGGCAGCACCAGATCGGCGTTGCCGGTCCGGTCCCAGAACCGGCTTTCCCATGTGACGGCAGTTTCCGCAGCGGCAGATGCCACCGGTGGAGCGACCAGGGAGGCCGCCAGCAACGCTCGCGCCATCAGGTGCCGGAGTGTCATGCCTCCTCTCTGAAGACGGCGCCGGGTTGGGTGCAGGCAGCCTCCCGGGCAGCGAGGAAGGAGGCCGCCGCGGAGATGACGAGGACACCGGCGCAAAGGCGCGCTGCGTCGCCAGGCGACGGCATGAAGGATGCGTCGCCCGGAAGATCCCCGCCGAACAGGCGGGTGGCTGCGACCGCACCGCCCATGACGAGACCGGCGGTGCCGGCAAGGCCGAAGAGCGCCGTCACGAGCGCCACACACACCGGATAGCAGGCCAGACGCGCCGGTGGCATGCCGATCATCGCCAGCACGGCAAGACCCCGCCTGCGTGCCCGTGTCATCGACCAGAAGCTTGCCGCAAGGGCGGCAAACAGCCCTGCGGTCGCCGCAGCGACCACGAGATCGAGGGCAAGGCCGAGGCGGCGTTCGAGATCGAGAGTCGCTTCGACCTCTGAGGCATCCGACGAGGCCTCGATGCCGAACCGTTTCTCGAGACGGTCTTCGAGAGGAGCTACGGATAACAGATCTGCGGCATAGAGACGCATGCTTTCGGCCAGTCGCGTTCTCTCGATCAGCGGTCGGCCCTCGTCCATGCCGAGACGTGTCACCGCGTAGCCGTCATAGAAGGCCTCGATGTCGTCCATGAGGGCGGGCGTCATCAGCAACCCGTCTCCGGCCAGCGTGCCCCGGGGCAGCACCGCTGCGACCTTCAGCGTCAGTGTCAGCACGGTCTCGCCGGTCTCGCCACGGCGCGCAACCGCTTCGAGACGATCACCGGGGACAAGGTCGAGACGCCGTGCCAGAGCGGAACTCGCCGCCACCTCGTCCTCGGTGATGACCTCACTGTCGGCGAGCCAGGGTTCACCCGCACCTGTGGCAACGAGCGCGGCGCGGCGGATGACGGTTCCGCCTTCGCGACGGACCATGAGACGCCGGGCTATGGACCGCGACGACGGAACCGCGAATCCGGTTTCCTGCCAGCCCGCCACCTCCTCGATATCGCCCGGTGCAAACCCGTGATTGCCCGAGATGGCGACCCGCAGGATGTCAGGGCGGGTGGCGAGATCGTGGATGAGGGCATCGACAACACCCGTCTTGATGCCGGAGAGAATGCCAAGCGGTGCCACGATGCCGATGATGGCGGCCATGTTGCAGAGCGCCATGATCCGGTCGTGCCAGAGGTCGGCGATGGCAAGGCGGACGAGGATCATCGCCGGCGCTCCACGCGACTGACCCAGTGAGCCGTTCCGGAAACGGGCACGACAGGGACAGTCTCGACGCCGGCGTGGGACATCAGCGCAACGTTGTGGGTCGAAACAATGATGCCCGCCCCCTCGCCTGCCGCTGTCTCGAGAAGGAGATCGATGACTTCACGGGCGGTGCGGGGGTCGAGCGCCGAGGTCGGTTCATCGGCGATGACAAAGGACGGACGATGAGCGAGGGCGCGCAGGATCGCGGTCCGCTGGCGCTGTCCGATGGACAGCCCGGCCGGGCGTTCATCGAGGACGCTCTCAAGGCCCAGTGTCCGGGCCAGCCGGTCGACACGCTGACGGTCATGCCTGCGGGCGACATCCTGAGCCAGAGCCACATTCTCCCTCACCGTCAGAAACTCGAGGAGTCCGCCGGTCTGGGCCACGAATCCGAGATGCCGGCTCCTTGTCGCGGCGAGATCCTTCAACCGTGCCTGACGCCACAGTCTGGCAATGTCGACCTCTTCATCGCCAGCCAGCACGAAGCACCCGCCTTCATCGGGTGCCGCAGCGAGCGCGAGAAGCTCCATCATAGCCGTCTTGCCCGAACCGCTGTCGCCGACAAGGGCGACCACCTCGCCGCGATCCACCTTGAAGGCCGGGATATCGAGTTCGAACCTGCGGGTGGAACTCTCCAGGGTGCGCGACACGCGCTCGAGGACGAAGCGCATGGCCGCCCTTGTCAGGGCAGGGCTCCGAAGGGCATGGCATAGACATGCTCGCCGTCGGGCGCGTCGTCGTAGAGCGCCACCCACAGTGAGGGGTCGTCATGCCAGCGTTCATAGAGCAGGAAACGGCTTCTCAGGTCATCGATGATCTGACGTCGTCCCGTTCCCATGCTGTCCCAGCGTTCCTGGGTGATCTCCATCACCCGGCTCTGATAGGGAAGTCCCTCCAGAAATTCGCCAAAGGCGCTCCCAAGGGTATCGAAATCGGTGTTGATCAACCTGTCGGGATCCTGGGCCATGCGCGATACGGCGCCCTGAAGTCGGCCGAAAAAATCGTGCGCCGCACCGCGCGTCTGGGTGTTCTCCCCGACCTCGAGCACGGCATCAAGCACGTCGCGCAGCGACGACAGCTGGTTCTTCGTAATCAGCAGGCGCGGTTCGACCGCGACCTTGCGCGAGTCCTCGAGCGCCCGGTCCGCCACCCAGGCCTCGAACACGTCCGGCGCCCGTGTTTCGAGCACACGCCCGAGATAGGCAAGTTCCATGGCCAGTCCGAGCACATCGAGTTCCGCCCCCTCGGGCAATGCACCGGTCTCGTCAGGCTCTGGCACCTCGGTGAGTTCACCCTCGAGGTTTCTGGAAACCTGGGACATGACCCCGGTGATGGTCGAACGGACTTCGGTGCCAAAATCCTGCGGCCCACCGGCCACCGGATAATAGAAGACATGGCCGAGTGCCGCGGCAAGTTCCCGGTAGTGGTTCGCCGCGTACTCGTGGTTCGCCACCCCATCCGGCGTGAGGAGATGGATGACGATGATGCCGACATCCTGCTCCCTTGCCATCGCCTGAAGAGATGCAGCGTTGATGTCGGTCTCGGCATTGGGATCCCGCGCAGTCTTGGGCCCGGCATCGGTCACGAGGATGATGAGTTTCTTGACGAATTCCATGCCACCTGGCGCCCAGTCGGTCTCCTCCAGGGCATGGCGGATGGCCGCAAGACTGTCCTCGTTGTAGCCGGGCGTGGACACTCCGGCGACCTCCATGGACGAGAGCGCGGCAAGTGGCGCATCAACGGCGTTGTCCCTGTCGAGGGGACAAAAGACGCGAACCCGGTACTCGATTCCCTCGGCGGCGGCGGGATTGTCACGAAAGCCCAGGATGCCGAAATGCACCCTCTCGCCGGTTTCCGTGTTCGCAATCCTGCGGATCTCCTCCTCCATGACCTCGAGGGTTTCGGCAATGAAAGGCCCCATCGACCGGGTGGTGTCGAGCACGATCATGATGCCGGCATCAGAGTCCCGGATGGAGTCTTCCAGCAATGGAGGCTCGGCGATCGGTTCGTCCTGCAACGGGACCGAGGCGACACGCATCTTCAGAAACAGCTCAGCGCTCATGGGATGGAAATCCTCGTGGAACTCGAGGATCGGCAGGACATAGAAGGTCTCGGCATCGTTGATGTCGACGTATTCGGCCGGTTCAATCGAGATCACCCCCGACGTCTCCCCGGACCCTCCTTCATCAATGGTCTGCCTCAACTCGCGGGCCAGCGACACCGTGGCCTCGCTCTGGATCAGACTGTCCAGTGACGCGAGATCGGAAAAGAGGAGCTGGCGCTCCCTGCCTGCAGTGCTTGTGAATGCGGCAACGACATTGTAGCGCCAGTCGATCGTGGCGTCCTCGTTCACCCATCCTTCGGCCGGCATCCCGGCCGCTCCCCCGACCTGGAGCCAGGAACCTTCACGGCCAAAGACATAGAGAGGCTGGAACGCAGGGTAGAGGTCCTGGACAACGCCTTGAGGCGCATCGAAGCGTGGTGTGCCGGGGCGCGTGAGAACACGTTGATAGAGCGTGTTCGTGCCATCGATCAGGAGCGGCCTCTCCCCCTGGGCTTCAACGGCCGAACCGACCACACCCGCCAGGACCGCAACAACGGCGAGCACCATGAGGCGCAGACGCATCACTGCCCTCCTCCACAGTAGAGATCAATGGCGTCGTTCTGCATGAAGTTGTCCGCATCGAGACGCCCGCAGACGTCATCGAGAAGACCCTGTGCGCCATCAACCCCGGCGTCGGCGGCGTCGGCGTAGTAGCGCGCCGCAATCTCGAGGGCTGGCCTTTCGAAGGGGGACGAATCGGATTCAAGGGCCGGATCGTACCAGCCGCCCATGACGACAAGCGCATCCGGTGTCTTGCCAATCAGTCTTTCGACAACCGACAACCGCGTTTGCGGAGCGACTCCCTCGTCGGTCCCGCATCGCTCGACCCATTCAAGCAGCAAGTCTGTCTCCGCGACACCGGTCACGGCATCATCGCTGCACGGCAGCCCCGTCTTCGCCGTCTGCGGCTCGACGATATCGTCCCGCAGAACGTAGAGAGCCGCTGCTATCCCGAGGACCACGACCACCAGGGCAAGGACGACGCAGGCGCCACGACGTGAGGCGTGAGGGCTGTCGGCCGGTGGTGGTTCACCTTCTCCTTCAGTTTCCGTCTGCCCTGCCGCCACCACGGGAACATCCGGTGCGTGTTCAGTCACGCTCCTGGCGAAACCGCCGTCGCGCGCCGCATCGGGAGCAAGAAGGACGCTGCCGGGCCATACGACGCTGCCGGCGCTGCCGCCCTCGAACGTGATCTCGAGGTTGTCGAATTCGTCAACATGACGCACCACATCGGGACCGAGAATGAGGCCGTTCGCGGCGGACTCCAGAGGCCCGAGCGTTGCCTTGGCCAATTGCCAGCCCGATGCTCCGAGGTAGCGCAAGTCATAGGACCGGCGGATGGTCAGCTGACCGTTGCCGGTCGATTGTCCCTCGTCCATGGTGAGAAGGGCGTGTCCTCCCAGCGGGTGGCGGGGGTCCGGAATGATCCTGAACGTCATGTCGCCATCCTGTTCGCCTCAAGCCTTGCGACAATCTCGCCGAGCACGAGGTTCTGCTCCGTATCCACGGTCTCTCCGCCAACGCACCGGGCATTGTCCTCGAAGACCCGGAAGAGGCCATGGGTCCAGTCGACAAACCGATCCTCGGTGCCGGTGCCGTAAGCAAACGAGAAGGACGTGACATCATCCCTGGAGGGCCGCTCCCCGAACACCGGCCGTGTCCTGTTCCCTTCCAGTTCAACCTGCGGACGCCTGTCCTGCGGTAATCTGTCCATGCCGAGACGGGCAACAAAGGAGTTGATGGCCTCGGCCGCGATCGCCGCCGCAGGCGCGGCACGGCGGTCCGAGTGGAGGGAGAAATTCCACTTCCTGAGCGCGGTCACGATGTCGTCATGGAGAGGGAGGCGTCGGGCCGCCTCGATGAGTTCGGCCACGAGGTCGCTCGCCGTCTGCTCGGTCAGACTGAACCGCCGCCGCCACTCCGGGCGGACGGCGAGATCATGCAGGCCATCGATCCACGTCGTCAGCGCACGTTCCGCCTGGAAGGCCTCCATGGTCATGCGCCTTGTCCTTGGTCCCTCTGCGGTGTCGACGGGAGGTTTCGCCTCCGCCTGCCGCCGCCCTCCGGGGCGGGGCCTTGCCGACCGACCGCCAGCGGCCACCGAATCACCGGGCGGGGGCTGCTGACCTTCGGCGACAATGAAAATACCGCCGGGCACGCGCGCCATGCGGTCGGCAGCGACCGCCGGGTCGATCATCAGATCCTCGAGGAGTTCGGCGAACCGGTTGTCGTCAAAGCACATGTCGAGACTATCGAGGACGGTGTCGGCCGCCTCCTGCCTCAGAGCCAGCCTCTCCTTGAGATCCGAGGAGACATGGAACCGGGAGAGCGGACGCTGGATGCCGTCGATCAGGATATCCAGCTGATCACTGATCTGGTCAAGCTTGGTCTCGATGTGGCAGACATCGGCCAGCGCTTCCGCCAGTCGGCCGACACCCCCATCGTCGATCGTCAGCGCCGCCTCCCAGGCCGCCTGGGGATCGGAGAAATGACGCTGGACCAGCGGCGCCGCCACCGCCCCCTGACGCAGGGTCTCGAGTCGTTCCATCATGTCCTCGCGAATGGCGGCTTCGCGACGGTCCGCATCATAGGCGATCAACGGCGCTTCGTAGGTCGGATTGCGCATCCAGTAGGTGTTGTTGAAGGGCGTTTGCGGCAACCATTCGTTGATCCAGGCGTCAGCCATCTTTCCGAAGGGTTCCACCATTGAATTCTGGATACGCCTTTCGAACCGCGTCGTCGGATCATCACCTGAACCGCCGGATTCGACGAGCAGTGTATCGAACTTGGTGAGCACGAAGAACAGGATGCACCGTGCCTCGGCCCGCCGGGCAGGCGTGTCGCCATGGGTTGCAGCCACCCAGTTCTCGACAAGTCCCGGAAGATCCTTCGCCTCCATGTTGCCGTCGCCGATGCACAGGATCATCGAGGTCATTTCCTGTTCGGCAACATAGCGATCGAAGAGATAGGCGACCTTGCCGCGCAGGAAGAGCTGGGAGACCGGCGATTCGCCCTCGGCAAGGAACCGGCCGAGATCATGGGTGAAGCGATTCCGTGTGCCGGGAAAGTCGAGAAGATCGGTCCTGTGCATGAACTCCCACGGCACACCCGCCATGGGAATGATCATCTCGGCCACCATGGCACACAGATGTCCCCTCCCGATGCGTGCCACGGCACCGTCCCCGGTTGTCACCTCGACCGGATCGAGATTGCCGTGCGCCTTGCGGTCCAGGTCCTTCAGGGTCTGAACATCGATGATCGACGTTTCGCGTGGAACGAGGGCCTCGAGAGGAACGAAGGCATCGCGGACTCCGCCGAGCGCTTCAAGATGTCCGGCGAGCGCGAGGTAGAGGTCCGTCAGGGGCGCATGGCGCCCCCAGAAAACGGCGAGGAGACCGGCTCGCGTGGCCAGGTTGACCCGCGGCACAAGGTCGGCCGCACGGTTCCAGTAGTCGGCCAGGGGAGCGAAGTAGGCGAGGTGACCGAAGTGACTGACGACGTAATCCTGCACATCCCACATCTCCTCGATGGTCATGGCCTGACCCGGGTCGCCTGCCTGCCCTCGTGCCGTCTCCAGCAACTGTTCGATCTCTTCCGCCGACGGTGGGGTCTCCGTGTTGTCGCCATCCTCGGCAAAGGAGTTGATCAACACCCTTGCGATGTCCGCTTCCGAAAGCAGGCTGACCCCGACCGGATAACCCGGAGGCGCCGGCACCTTGCGTGTGGTGAACCTGGTGACGAGGCCCGTCGATTCTCCCTGTCCCTCCGGATTGATCTCGTCGAGGTAGGTGACGGGGCGCCTGGCGCCGTCGAAGGCCGCCACGAGATCTCCGCCCCTTGGCCTTGCGAGCACCGAAATGAGATAGGACTTGCCGGCCTGGCTCGGTCCATAGACACCCACGCACATGTTCCGGCCGGCTGCCGTGGCAAGCTTGTCGGCGCGAACCCGTGCGCGGCGGAAGTCCCGGGCGAATGCAGGCCCCTGGGCGCCGACCTTTTCCCGGTTGGCGTCATCGCTGATCCAGGCGCCGGCCCGGCTTGCCAGATCCGCCACCGCGAGGCAGCGTTTCGCCAGTCCTTCAGCGCGCTCGCTCATGACATGCCCCATCCCTCACGCCAGCCGGACGATGCCGGTGTCGAGCCAGTAGTGGTCCTCGGGCCCGAGCGTCTGCAGACGCAGCCTGACATCGTCGCGGTGACAGGCATCGCCTGCGCCATCCTCGACGTAGTCAACCACAAACGCCTCCCTCGCCGCCTCGAGACGCAGAACGTGATCGGGGTTCTCGGGGTCCGCATGGGAGTCACGCCGTCTCAGTGTCACCCGCACCGGGAGGGGGCGTTTCAACACACTCTCATTGGCAAAGTCGAGGAGGTAGAGCGGCGTTGTCGTCCACCTCTCATCGGCAATCTGGCGGAAGCCCACGTGAACCGGGTTGTAGGCGGCAAGCACCGCCTCATCCTCGACAGCATCGCCCGGCGCCATGCCGTCGTCCTCGGCAAAGAGCACGTCCCTGTCGAAGATCTGCCCGGCGGTATGCATGACGCCGACGAATCGGGCCGTGGAGCGCATCTGCAGGTGCTCGGAGCGCAGGCGGAAACTGGCGATGCGGCTTGAACTGAGAGCGCACAGCATGCCTCCCACCGCCACCGTGCTCTTCGGGTCGCCGACCTGGTTGGTCACGGGATCGCGGAAGGGATACCACTCCTCGACGCGGTAGCGATGCATGGACACCAGGCGGTCCGGCGGCACGATCATCATGTCACGGATCAGTGCCCGGACAGCCGGAAGCCTGGAGGGCCGCCCGGTCAGCAGGATCACGTCGACGCCGAGATGGTCGATCACCCTGCCCATGTCCTGCAGGGCCTTCTGCAGAACGCCGCGTACCGATGCATCAACCTCGAAACGGCGAATCCTCATCGTGGCATCGGCAAGGCGCCAGTCGCGTGCCCCGGCCTCCCGAACCGGGTCTTCGAGGTAGGCGACAAGACCTGAGGGCACGTCGAGCTCCAGCGTTCCATTCCCGTCTTCACGATACCCGAGGACGTCCGCCACGCGGATTTCGAACGTGGCATCCTCTGCGATGTTCTCGCATGCGTGCAGCGTGGCAACCGCCAGCGGCGCCAGAATCCTCAGGGAAAACTGCCGGCGCATCTGGCGCATCCGTTGATCCATGCCGCCCACATCGCCGCCAAAGAGCTCGCACAGTCGCTCGCGGACCCAGGCGCCGCCTGCGGCCTCGATGGAATCGGCGATGCGGCCCAGGACGATCGATGCCACCACCTCGCGCGTGACATCGTCGCCGGCAATGCGAAAACCCTCGCGAAATACCTGACGCGGGATCATGAGCTTGTCGCGCTCGCCGAAGTAGGAGGTCACCATGAGATCGGTGGTGCCGCCGCCGATGTCGATGCAGGCGAGGCGGATGGAGTTTTCCGGGGCTCCGCCGTCTTCCTGGACTCTGGGCCGTCCCTTGAGCGCCATGTATTCGTCGATCCTGCCTTCGAACTTGCGGGCGATCTCGGTGTAGAGCCAGACCAGCTGGGTGCAACTCGCTTCATCCCAGTCAACAACCAGCCTTGGCCGGGAACAGGTGGCCGCGGCGTCCTCTCCGAAGCCGAGAATGGACCAGATCAGACGAACCGCTCCCTCGGCTCTGGAACGGATGATCGCCTGCTCCTGCATGGGTGTCGCCGAAGGCAGGGTGAGGATGACGGTGCGCAGGCGCCGGGGGACGGCAGAACGTGCCCGCCGGGCCCTGGAGGCCGGGTCGTTGATCTGCACCAGCGCATGACTGATCAGTTCTCCGACAAGGAATCCGTAGAGCGCCGAGCGGGAAAACCTGGGCCTGACCGCCATGTCGACCTTCGCGTCCTTGCGGTCACGCAGACGGTCCGAGACGTCGCGCCTGACCTGCTCGATGACATCGCCGTTGTCGTTGAGATAGCGGCACGCGGACCGGGCGATGCGCGGCATGTTCTGCGCGTCCATGTGATTCTGGAATCGCCATTCGCTCACCGATGGCTCGAGGTCCCAGAGATAGCGCTTGGGCGACGACAGGCCCGAGGCCGTCTCGGTGCCTTCCTCCTGGCGAACCATGCGATTGGCTTCCGGTCCGGTTCGCACGATCGAGGGCCACTGGAAGGCATCCCGGCGTCCGGAGCGCCGGGCGATGTGTTCGCGTCCGAACTCCGCCGCGGCGAATTCGACCCTGCTGTCGATCACACCAGTCGAGTGAAGCTCCGGTCTCGACAGGTCGCGAATCTCCAGACTATAGGAGTTCGAAAGATCGACCGAAGTCTGGCCAGCCGCGCTCTCGATGAGAATGCCACAGGTCCTGCTGTTGCCGATGTCGAGGACTAGGTCGACATCGAGCGGTGCATGCCTGGCTTCGTCCGAGACCACGTCGACGAGCTTGAAGCGTGGCACCCTGACTGCGGAATCGATGAATGCCAGGAGGGTCAGGAACCGTGCAAGATGTTCGAGACGGTAGGGAAAATCCTCGTCCCTGAGGGCGCGTCTGCCGACTCTTGCCTTCTTGAACTCGATGAAGATTTCCTCGATCCAGTCCGCCACCCAGGCCTGGGTATCCACCTTCCCGGACAGGGTTTCGTCGTCCTGGACATATGTCAGGAACGGCGTGACGTGGTCGGCACTGCTGACCAGGCGAAACTCCCGCTCGTCCTCGCTGTCCTTGAAGAGGGGCTGCAGATAGCGTCCCCCCGGTCCCTCGTCGACCAGCGTCGTGTCGAACGCGATCTGGATGCGGTGCGAATGGCCGGTATCGGGATCGCTGCGCTCGAGTTCGACCACCCGCAACCGCGCCCATCCGAAAGGGCCGTCATCATGGCGCTCGCTGCGGTCGGAACCCAGACCCGGCCTGACACGCAGGATCGGCACCGGAACCCACTTCTCGAGGAAGGGTTCAAGGCCCTGCACTGCCCGCAAGCCATACTCGACGTCATCGATGTTCCCGGCCGCACGAATCCCTTCGTTGCGGTCTTCCTCGTCGACGAGAGGGATGAGATCGCAGGCGGCGTCACCGCCTTCCTGGTGCGTGACCCGTTCAATGAAGCGTCGGGAACGAAACGGCACGCCGTCGAGGTTGAATCCGAAGTCGAGCATCTGGACCCCGCTGAAGGGGATCAGCGTGATCGTGTCTCCCCAGTCGGAAACCGGGCGAAGGATCGCTTCCTTCTCCCTCATCAGACGCCTCCCATCACGATGTCCGTGCGCCAACGTGCATTGTCACCGTCGACAGTACCATTGTGAACCGTTTCCTCGCCGTCAATGACGACGGTCAGCGTGAAGTGCCTCGGCGCGCCCGGGTCATCGTTCCGGTAATCATGGAGATGGACCTGGACCGGGTAGGTTCCGGCGCTCGGCATGTCGTCGAAAACGACGTTCTCGACCGGTGCCGGCATCGTGAAGCCGACGTTGGCATCGATGTCGAGCTCGCCGCCACAGGCCTGCTTGTTCCGGAAATCGATCACTCCGCCACCGGGGCAGCTCACCGAAAGGTCGAGATCGGCGCTGCCCTGCCAGGACAGGATGATGTTGACGGCCCCCATGGTCCCGCCTTCCTGGAGGACGATATCGGTCGCCTCGTCGGGCTCTTCCCGGCAGTTTCCGTCGAGAAGAGCGAGTTCACGTTCCAGCATGGCGACGCGATTCTCGAGTGTGTCGAGGACTTGCCGTTCCTCCACGAGCGCCATCGAGGGGACGGGCGGACACCTGCCGAAGGGCGCCAGGCCCGGCAGCACCACGGCGCAAGGCGCGACCAGCAGCCAGAACACCAGCATGACGAGCACCGTCAGGAGAAGCCAGCCCAGCCACCACAGGACGTCGGGCGCGGATCCTTGCCGGCCGGGCGCGGCCACGGCATCCCCGACGACCCTGGACGGGGGTGGCGGGGGCGGAGGAGGTCTTGCGGGTATGAACCGGCGTATGATGCCACGAGGCGCCTTGTCGATATCGCGCGCGTAGCCCCAGGTGACAAGGAGGGGCTGATCGCCCATGAGCCAGATGGCATCGCTGGCCGGCACCTCCACGCCATTGCGCAGTGCCTCCGCCAGACGCCGGTCCGACTGGCCGCCGACAGCCTCCAGACGATCGGCAAGGGCGAGGATATCCCCGACCAGCTCGCCCAGCCGCGTGCGGGCAGTGGAAGCCTCGTCCCCCTCGAGACTGTCGAGTTGTCGCACAGCCCCGACGCACTGCGCGTACCAGTCCGTCGCCACGCCGTCCGGCGTCGGTGACGGCTCGCAGAAGAGCAGGACGTGGGCCGGGGTGAGATGGACCCGCAAGGTCTCCGCGATCAGCGCGGGGTTGCGTTGCGATGCGGTCCCGAGCGGTCTCAGGCCCTCCGCATAGGTACGGGTCACAAGGGTTTCGGGCATCGATGCGGTGTTTCCCTCACTCGTGGGTGAAACTCAGCCAGACATCACCACGACCGAGGCCTTCATGAAAACCCTCGAACACTGTCGCTTCTCCCCGCGAGATGACCCTGACACTGAACGGATGGCGTCCCAGGTTGCGCCGGCGATCATCTCCTCGGGACGTCTCGTAGGCTTCCGCAATGAAGATGCGGACCCAGTATTCTCCTTCCGGCGCCTCTCTGCGAAAACGGATGTTCTCCACAGGCCTTGCCATCATCCTCAGGCCTCCGGATCCATATCCGTTGGCGTCCACGTCGAGAATGCCGCCGCCACAGCCCTGCGCAACGACCCCCACCGCCCCGCCTCCGGGGCAGTGCACTTCAAGGTCGAGATCGGATTCATCATTCCAGATGAGCGTCACCGTCAACTCCTCGCTGACCTCTCCCTCCTGGTCTTCCAGCCTCTCGTCGAATTCCGACGACTCCTCGTCTGCCGCCGGCAACCGGTCCTCCTCCGGCGGGTCGGAATCGTCTGCGGGGAGCGGTTCTTCCGGGGGCGCAGAAGGCTCCTGCGCAGGCACGGGCTGCGGGCCTGCGGGGGGCGGCTCCGGCAGCACCCGGGGACAGTCGCGCAACAGCGCCAGATGGCGTTCAAGCCGACGCACCCGGTCCTCCAGGCGGCCGGTGTGCTCCATCTCGGCATCGAGGTCACCCGAGACGCCGACCGCCGCCGACGGACAGGCGCCCAGCCAGCGGGTCAGTGGACCAAGGGCGCAACTCTCCAGAAGAAGCGAGGCAATCCACAGCGCCAGCACGACAAGCACCGGCACCCCGACCAACGCCGCCACAAGGCCGCCACGCCCCCTCACCCGTCAGGCGCCGCGGGCGCGCACGCCTCCCCGCCCGACACCACGGGAACACCCGCCGCCTCAAGAAAGTCCACGGCGCCCGACGCCCGCAGCGCAATGTCGAGACGCCGCATCACCTCGTCGTCCGAACGCGTCAGCGTGTTGACCCCCACCACGCGGCCACACCGGTCAATCAGCGGACCGCCGGAATTGCCCCTGGATATGTCCGCCGTGTGAATCAACACGTCCGCCACAACACCCGGGGCCGCCCGGAGAGCCTGTTCCGCGCTGACAATCCCCTCCGTCAGCGCCACATCCGGAATCGAGGCGGCATCACCCTCCATCAGGGCAATGAACGCCGCATCCGAACTCACGATGAGATCGGGATAGCCCGCCGCAATGACAGACTGAAGACGCAGCGAACCCTCGGCCTCCACGAAGGAAAAGAACGGCTGGTCCGCATCCGCCACGCGCAACAGCGCAAAGTCGCCGCCCGTCGCCTCAATGGGACCGTCAAGGCCCACAACCTCGGCCCGATGCAGGAACCCAAGAGACCTGTTGAGAACACCGATCCCCCCCTTGCCCGACACCACGTGCTCGTTGGTCATCACCAGATCCCCGGCAACAAAGAAACCGCTCCCCAGGCTCAGCCTCTCACCGTCACCGGCCACCACCATGACCGTGCGCTCCTCGATCAACTCCAGAAGCGTCGCCGGCTCCGCCAGGGACGCCTCCGACTCGCCCCGGCGGGAACCCGACGGCGCCTCGGCAACTCCGGGAAGCGGCGGCAGGATGTCCTCGGGACGGCGCCCGTCCGGCAACTCCAGCTCGCCATCGGCAAGACACACCGCACCGGCAATCGCCATCTCGAGTTCCACGATCCGGCTCTCCAGGGCGGCGTTCGCCTCGCGCACCATGCGCAGCGCCTCGGCATCCCCCACAACTCCTTCCCGGGGCTCCGGAGGCAGCACCCGCGTGCCCGGCAGAAGCAACCACACCAGCACCGCCGCCGTCACGAGCAACAGCAGCGCCAGAGGCACCCAGCGCCAGACGCCGCCTCCCCCTGCCGTCACCACGGGCGGAGGAGGAGGGGGTGGCGGCACATCAGCCCTCTCCGCAGGCGGCAACGGCGCATCCCGCGGCGCCAACGCAAGCCACCGCCCCATGGTCGCCGCAAAATGCCGATCCCGCGCCACATCACCGGGCGCCATGCCCCAGCCCACCACAACCGGCTGACCTGACACAACCCACACATCGCCAGGGTCCATCACATTGAGCGCACCGCCCACCAGGGCCCCGAACGTGGGATCCGACAGGCCACGGGCAACATCCGCCAGGCGCACGCGCAACACAGACTCCACCGCCTCACGGCGGTCAGGGTCCAGGTCCGACAGACGCTGCGCCTCACCGGCATGGCTGGTGTACCACGACACCGTCGCCGCCGCCCGGTCGTTGCCAAGACTGAGCACAGGCTCCGCCAGAACACTCGCGCTCGCAGGCTCCGCCACCCCCGACAACGCCTGCATCAGCACATCATGGCGCGCCAGAACCGGAGCCCCACCGACCTCCACAAGGGAACCCGGATCAACCGGCGTCTTCGTCAGAAAGTACCTCGCCATGAACGGTTCCCGGTCCGTCACGACAACCTACCCCCCGGCGCCAGGCGCACACAACACAGAGGACGCATGAACGCAGGATACGTCCACTGACCACGGCGGGGAGCCCCGAACCAACGGGAATGGGGAACTCAGGTCCGCCGCCCCCTGACAGGACCGGCCTCGACGGCACCATGGCCCCCTGCGTCAACGGCGACCAGGGGTGCGCACCTGATCAGGGGCGGGGAATGAGCTCGAGCGTGGAGAGCGGTTCCCCGGTGAGGCCATCGATGGTCAGGACAACCCGGGAACCGGACGCCAGTTCGAGGAGCAGCGACAGCCGACTGTCATCCGAGGCGATGGAAAGCACCCTGGAACCCGCCGGCAGGGCGACGGCGCCGTCCCTGTGGTCACCGATCGGCGTGGTGTCGCTGCCCCGGTCGAGGACACCGGCGACAAGGACGCCCGTGAGCACGACGATGAGGACGCCAAGCCCGATGACAACGGCTTTGATCATGGACAGGAAGCGTTCCATTCTGGTTCCCGACAGGGATTCTCGGATTATGGTGGCGTCACGATGGAGATACGCGAACATACCGTCACCACCGAAGAGGCGGGAGACAGGATCGACAGGGTCCTCGCCCAGGCCTTTGCGAACCTGTCGCGAACCCGGATCAAGGCCCTCATCCAGAAGGGATGTCTGACCAGCGGCGGCCGGACGGTAACGGAGACATCCCTGGGGGTCAAACCGGAGGACCTCCTTGTTCTTCGGGTGCCGCCGCCGGCCGAGCCCGCCCTGGCGGCCGAGGACATTCCGCTCGTCATCATCCACGAGGACGATCATCTTCTCGTCATCGACAAGCCGGCCGGACTCGTGGTCCATCCCGGCGCCGGTCATGCCAGTGGAACCCTCGTCCACGCATTGCTGTCCCACTGCGGGGACTCCCTTTCCGGCATCGGCGGAGAAGCCCGTCCGGGCATCGTTCACCGCCTCGACAAGGACACCAGCGGTCTGATGGTCGTTGCCAAGACCGACGATGCCCACATCAGGCTCTCGGCGGAGCTGTCCGCCCGCCGCATCGCGAGGGAGTACCTTGCCCTCGTCAGGGGGCGCATGCTTCCTCCTGCCGGAGAGATCACCGGCGCCATCGGGCGCGATGCCCGCCATCGCAAGCGCATGGCCGTCCGGGAAGGAGGCAAGCCGGCTCTGACGCGCTACCGGACACACCGCAACTGGGGCCGTTCAGCGACACTTCTGCGGTGTTCTCTCGCCACCGGAAGAACGCACCAGATTCGCGTTCACACGGCCTCGAAAGGTCACCCCGTGCTGGGCGATACTCTCTATGGCGGCAGGTCCGCGCGCATGGCGCGCCAGGCCCTCCATGCGGCCACCCTCGGGTTCCATCATCCGGCAACGGGCGACTACCTCGAGTACCGCTCCGAACTTCCCCCGGACATCCTCGCCTTCATCGACTGCCTCGACAGTCCGCAGGCAGGCCGGGACTAGCCGGCCCGGCCTCTTCAGGTCGGGCGAGCATCTCGAGGCCCTGCCCGGAACTCGGGGCCACAAGGACTGCGGATCGTGAGGGACGCGAAGGTCATGGGCGTGGAGGAGTCGCCACCACGGCTGCGCGGAAACGGTTCCAGGATCGCGACAGCCGTCCCCGGTCCTGCATCGAATGCAATGCGCCGCAGACAGTCCTGCAGTGCAGGCGGCGCATGCATGAAGAACTTCGCAGCCGTGGTACGATGGCGGCGCTCAAGGGAACAAGGAACTCATGGCGCGTGCAGATCTTCCGGCGCTGACGCCGGAAAGCAGTCTCTCCGGTTATCTGAGGGAAATCAGGAAATTCCCGATGCTGGAGGCCGACCAGGAGTTCGAGCTGGCCAAGCGGTGGCGCGACGCCGGCGATGTCGATGCGGCCCACCGGCTTGTCACCAGCCATCTGCGCCTTGTCGCCAAGATCGCCATGGGTTACCGGGGCTACGGCCTTCCTCTGGCCGAACTCATTTCCGAGGGCAATGTCGGCCTCATGCAGGCGGTCAAGCGGTTCGACCCTGACAGGGGCTTCCGTCTTGCCACCTATGCCATGTGGTGGATCCGTGCCGCCATCCAGGAGTACATCCTTCACTCCTGGTCGCTGGTCAAGATCGGCACGACTGCGGCGCAGAAGAAACTGTTCTTCAACCTGCGGAAAATCAAGCGCCAGCTTCAGGCGATCGATGATGGAGATCTGCCCCTCGAGACAGTGCAGGAAATCGCATCGCGTCTCGACGTGACGGAGCAGGACGTCATCAGCATGAACCGGCGTCTTTCCGGTCCGGATCACTCCCTGAATGCTCCGCTGCAGCCAGGCGGCGACGGCGAATGGATGGACTTTCTGGTCGATGACCGGAAGAACCAGGAAGAGACCCTCGGCGAGTCGGAGGAACTGGAAACACGCCGTGAACTCCTCGCCGACGCCATGGAGATCCTGAACGTCCGCGAACGCCACATCCTTGTCGAACGCCGCCTCTCGGAAGACCCCAAGACCCTCGAGGATCTCTCGCGCGAGTATGGCATCAGCCGGGAGAGGGTTCGCCAGATCGAGGCCCGTGCGTTCGAGAAGATCCAGAAGGCCATGCACAAGGCGGCGGCGGAACGCATGCGTGTCGCCGACGCCTGAACGTCAGTCAGCAAAGGGATCGGTCACGCGAATCGTGTCGTCGCGATTCGGACCGGTTGACAGAAGGGCCACGGGAGCCTCGATCAGTTCCTCGATGCGGCGGACGTACTTGATGCAGGTCGCCGGCAGCTCCCCCCATGAGCGAGCGCCTCGGGTGTTCTCCCGCCAACCGTCCAAGGTCTCGTAGCGCGCCTCCACCTCGGCCTGCCGGACCGACATGGCAGGGAGATGGTCAAGATCGCGGCCCTGCCATCGATACCTCGTGCAGACCCTGATTTCGTCGATGCCGTCCAGCACGTCGAGCTTGGTCAATGCAATTCCCCGGATGCCACCGACCTTGATGGCCTGCCGAACCATGACGGCATCGAACCAGCCACAACGCCGCGGCCGTCCCGTCACCGTACCGAACTCCTGGCCGCGCTCCCGGAGTATGCGGCCGACATCGTTCTCCTGTTCCGTGGGAAAGGGTCCTGCACCCACCCTGGTGGTGTAGGCCTTGGTGATGCCCAGGACATAGTGAAGGGCGTGGGAACCAATCCCGGAGCCCGTTGCCGCGGCAGCAGCCAGGGTGTTCGACGATGTCACGTAGGGAAAGGTTCCGTGATCGACATCGAGAAAATGACCTTGCGCTCCCTCGAACAGAATGCGTCTGCCGCTGCGGCGGAGTTGATCGAGTTCCTTCCAGACGGGGCGGGAGAACTCCAGCAGGGGCCCGGCAACCCGCTGCAGGTCCGTGATCAGCGTGTCCCGGTCGACCGCATCGAGTCCCAGCGAACGGCGCAGCACGTCGTGATGA
The DNA here is from genome assembly GCA_964291265.2 of Alphaproteobacteria bacterium. Classification (GTDB taxonomy): domain Bacteria; phylum Pseudomonadota; class Alphaproteobacteria; order SP197; family SP197; genus SP197. Next base: position 2,445,035 of record OZ219747.1, on the reverse strand, counting down.
TCGACAAGACCGGAGAGCTTCGCCTGGAGTGTCCCGTCATCGGCAAGGTCACACACGCGCAGGCCCCGACGCGCCACCCGGTCCTCGTAGGCCGGACCGATACCCCGCCCGGTCGTGCCGATGGCGGCATCGCGCCGCGCCGCCTCCCGGGCTCGGTCGAGTTCACCATGAAACGGCAGGATGAGATGGGCGCTCTCCGAAATCAGCAGGCTTTCGGGTGTGACCGACACGCCCTGTTCGCCGATCTTCCCGATTTCGCGGAAGAGAGCCCAGGGGTCGATGACCACGCCGTTCCCGATAATCGAGAGCTTGCCGGGCCGCACCACGCCCGAGGGCAGCAACGACAGCCTGAAGACACGGTTCCCCACCTCGAGTGTGTGGCCGGCATTGTGTCCGCCCTGGAAGCGCACCACGACGTCGGCGCGTTCCGAAAGCCAGTCGACGATCTTTCCCTTGCCCTCGTCTCCCCACTGGGAGCCGACAACCACGACGTTCGCCATCGATCAGGGTCCTTGTGCTGAATCACGGCCGCATGCAAAGGTCCCGGACCGACATCCCGGGACTCGGCCTCAGCATGCAGGCTCGAGGATGTTCACGATCCCGTCCGGGACCGTGCCAGGTCCTCGGGACTCACCTGGAAACCGGTGTAGACCGTGTGCGCGGCGACATCGCTCATGCGGGCATAGGCAAACTCCTGATCGATCGCCTGGCTGTAGACGATCTCCCCCGAACCCGGGAGAATGCGCACGGGCGATTCGACCGCCTTCTTGGAAATGATCCTGCCCTCCCGATCCTCGAGCGCCACGAACAAGGGGAAGGAGACATCCCGTGGCGCATCGCGCGGCATTGTCGTCACACGGATTTCGAGATGTGCGGTGAGGCGCACGCGGTGACTCTCCGGCAGGAACGAACATGACCATCTCAGCCCGCCGATGCTCGCGACATGGCCGGGCGCGTCATCCCCTTCGCCATGGATGACGAGACGCGATGCCTCGGCCACCAGCAGCAGGTCGGGACAGGTGGCCTCGACCGACAACACCTCCTCACCGGCACAGGCATGGAGCAGGACGGGCAGCACGAGAAGACACGACCCGATGGCCCAACCCCGGCAAATCCCGGTGACAAGTCGCCGACATGCTGCCGACAGGGGCAGGCGGCATCGCATGGTTCCGGTTCCGCCTGCGGACCGCGACGAACGGACGGTCCTAGAGAGAACCGTGGGTACCGTCACAGTAGGGACGGTTCCCGGTCCGCTTGCAGGCGCACAGCCAGGCCGTGCCCGTCTTGTCGGGGATGAAGGTGATGGGCACGAAGCCGGTTCCCTTGTGGGAACCATCGCAAAAAGGCTGCCGGGCGCTGCGACCGCAACTGCACCAGAACTGCCTTTCGCCTTCCTTGAGCTCCACCTTGAAAGGAGATTTCGCGGCCACGACGGCACCTTCACTCATGCCTTGTCCTTCTCTCACACGGCAAGTTATGGTCTAGCGTCCCAGAATAGAACCCGGCGCCGCCGCAAACAAGCAGAACGATGTGATCATGGAGATACTCCTTGCCAGTCCCAGGGGTTGCTGTGCCGGTGTCGACCGGGCGATCGAGATCGTCGAGCGAACGCTCGAACTCTACGGCGCTCCGGTCTACGTGCGGCACGAAATCGTCCACAACCGGCATGTGGTGGCGTCCCTCGAAGCCAAGGGTGTGGTGTTCGTCGAGGAACTCGAAGAGATCGAGCAGACCGACCGGCCCGTGGTGTTCTCGGCACACGGCGTGCCGAAAGCGGTGCCGGAGGAAGCGCGCCGGCGGAACCTCGTCCACTTCGATGCGACATGCCCGCTCGTCACCAAGGTCCACATCGAGGCGCAGAAACATCACCGCAAGGGCCGCAGGATGATTCTCGTCGGCCACGAGGGGCACCCGGAAGTGGTGGGCACCATGGGGCAGCTGCCGGAAGACAGCATCCTTCTGGTGCAGAATCGCGAGGAAGCAGAATCCGTGGACCCCGGCGGCGATCAGGAACTCGCCTACATCACCCAGACAACGCTCTCGGTCGATGACACCAGGGATATCGTCGACGTGCTCCGCAGACGCTTTCCCGGCATCCACGGACCACATCGACAGGACATCTGCTATGCCACCACCAATCGGCAGGCCGCCGTGCGGGCCATCGCTCCCGAAAGCGACCTGGTTCTGGTGGTAGGGTCCGCCGCATCGTCGAACTCCTCCAGGCTCGTCGAAGAGGCGCTGAAGGCCGGGGCGGGAAGGGCCTGTCTCATCGAGAATGCCTGCCACCTGGCGGGTCTTGATCTCGATGGCGTGTCGACACTCGGTCTCACGGCCGGTGCATCGGCGCCCGAGACTCTCGTTCAGGACGTGCTCGGGTATCTGCGCGACCACCATGATGTGACAATCAGGGACGTCCGGGTCTCCGAGGAGGATGTCCACTTCAGACTGCCACACGCCCTGGCCCGCTGAACGGGCGGTTCGATGGCCGTCTACACCGATGTCGCGACCGAGGAACTCGCTGTCTTTCTCGCCGACTACGATGTCGGCAACATCCTTGCCATGAAGGGTATCGCGGAAGGCGTCGAGAACAGCAACTACCTTGTCATGACCGACTCCGGACCCTACATCCTCACCCTCTACGAGAAGCGGGTGAAGGAGAAGGATCTGCCATTCTTTCTTGGTCTCATGGAACATCTCGCCGCTCGTGGTGTGCCCTGTCCCACTCCGATCAGGGACTGCAGGGGACGCGCGCTCAAGCGGCTCGCTGGCAAGGCGGCTGCCCTGATCAGTTTCCTCGAGGGCGTGTCGCCGGGGGTCATCGAGTCCCGTCACTGCAGCGCCGTGGGAAACGCGCTGGCGGAGATGCATCTCGCGGGAGCCGACTTTGCCATGCATCGTCCCAACGCCCTGGGACTGGAGTCATGGAACACTCTGGCGGGTCAGTGCCGCGAGCGGGCCGACGAGGTGGAACCGGGTCTTGCCGACGAGATCTCCAGGGAACTCGACATACTCCATGAATGCTGGCCCCGGGACCTGCCACACGGCGTTATCCACGCCGACCTCTTCAGCGACAACGTGTTCTTCCGCGGACCGCGGCTGACGGGTCTGATCGACTTCTACTTCGCCTGCAACGATCTCCTCGCCTACGATGTCGCGGTATGCCTCAACGCATGGTGCTTCACCGGTGCGGCGCGGTTCGATGCCGCCAGGGGACGTTCCCTGATCGATGGCTACGCCTCCCGCCGACCTCTCGAAGAGGCGGAAAGATCTGCTCTCTCCCTGCTGGCGCGGGGCGCCGCCCTGCGCTTCCTGCTGACCCGACTCTATGACTGGCTCAATCCCGTGGGAGGGGCCATTGTGACACCGAAGGACCCTGGCGAGTTCCTCAGGGTCATGCGCTATCACCGCAACCACCCTTGGCTGAACCCGTGACCTCGGCGCCCGACTACATCGTGATCCACACCGACGGCGCCTGTTCCGGCAATCCCGGACCGGGAGGCTGGGGGGCATTGCTCGAGTGGCACGGGCACAGGAAGGAAATCTGCGGCGGGGAAGACTGGACCACCTCCAACCGCATGGAACTGACCGCAGCAATCCGCGCCCTGGAAGCGCTCTGCCGACCGGCCCCGGTCACCCTCTTCACCGACAGCCAGTACCTGCGCCAGGGAATCACATCGTGGATTCACCGCTGGAAGGCCAACGGCTGGACCACCGCCAGCCGCCAGCCGGTCAAGAATGCCGACCTGTGGCGCACGCTCGATTCACTGATCGCCCGTTACAAGGTCGACTGGCAATGGGTCAGGGGGCATGCCGGCGATCCCGGCAACGAATGCGCCGACCGCTTGGCGCGCAAGGGAATGCAGCGACACGCCAACAGGGGCGCCCGACAGCAGGGCGCACCGTGACGCGTTTGCGGGAACAGCCCGAAACCCCATCCGGCAAGGATGCCGGAGACGAGAACTTTCCCGTTGCCTCGCGTCTGATGGCCCGCCCCTTCCGCCGCCATGCGCATCTCTTCTACGCCTTCGCCCGGGCCGCCGACGACATTGCCGACAACCCGGAACTCGGGACGGACGACAAGATCGCCCGCCTCGACCTCTTCGCCCGGGCCCTCGTCAACCCTCGGGCAGACTCCGCTGCGCCCTCTTCGGCGCTCGCTCTCGCCCGAAGTCTCGGTGAGACCGGTGTGTCGAACCGCCACGCGATCGATCTTCTGGACGCCTTTCGCCAGGACGCAACGACATGGCGCTACGAAACCTGGGACGATCTCCTGAACTACTGCTCTCGCTCGGCGGCGCCCGTGGGACGCTACCTCATCGACCTCCACGGCGAACCGGACTCTGCCTACGAGGCTTCGGACAGTCTCTGCAGCGCCCTTCAGGTGCTCAATCACCTGCAGGACTGCAAGACGGATCGCACCCGCCTCGACAGGGTCTACATCCCCCTTGCGTGGTTTCGCGAAGCCGGCATCGGCGTCGAGGCCCTTGACCGCGGCCGCTCGACAGCCGCCATGCGCCGTGTTCTCGACCGCTGCCTTGCTGCCACCGGAGACCTGCTGGAACGGGCAGCACCGTTGCCCGACCGGGTCCGGGGGCTGCGTTTTTCCATGGAATGCGCCGTGATCGTCACGATTGCCGGGAAACTCAGAGCGGAACTCGACCGCCGCGACCCGCTGGCTGAACGGGTCATTCTGTCCCGCGCCCGGTACGTCGAATCCTTCCTGCGACCGATTCCCTCCCTCGTGAGAAGGTCTTTCGCGAGGCGACGCTGACCCGCCGCACGCCACGGGCGATGATGCCGGATCCGGGAATCCCGCGAGGCCTCGCATCCCAGCCGGCTTCGGCGATGAACAGATGCGCATCGAGAGCCCAGGACGTTGTTTTCCGCATCGCGCCTTGCGAACGCTTCGTCCAAAGTTGGATGGGACAGCGCTCGCGCCACGCAGACAGGCGAATGATCTCCCCTGCCCGAGCGCCTAGAGCGTGCCCCTGAAGGCGCCGCCGTCGAGCACCAGATTCTGGCCGGTGATGAACCCGGCCCTTGCGCTGCACAGGAACACGCAGGCCGCGCCGAATTCATCCGGTTCACCGAAACGCCCCGCCGGATTGCCGCGGGCCTCGCGCGCCATGGCTTCCTCCAGGCTCATTCCCGACTCCATGCGCCCGGTCATGGTCTGGCGCAACCGGTCGGTCGCGAAGGGCCCCGGGAGCAGACCGTTGATGGTCACGTTGCGGGCCACGGTCTGGCGAGCGAGACCGGCACAGAATCCTGTCAATCCGGCACGCGCGCCGTTGGACAGGCCGAGTGTCTCGATGGGCGACTTCACCGCCGCCGACGTGATGTTGACGATGCGCCCGAATCCCCGCTCCATCATGCCGTCCACCGTCGCCCTGATCAGCATGATGGCGGTCAGCATGTTGGCATCGAGAGCGCGGATCCAGTCCCCCCTCTCCCACGCGCGAAAATCGCCAGGCGGTGGGCCGCCGGCATTGTTGACGAGAATGTCAGGCGCATCCCAAGCATGAACCAGGGCCTCCTGCACATCTCCCTGCGTGACATCGCCGGGGACTTCCCTGACTTCGACTTCCGGGCATGCCTTCCTGATCGCCGCCGCCGTCTCGGTCACCGTCTCGACCGTGCGGCCGTTGATCAGCACGTCGCACCCTTCGGCGGCCAAGGCCTCGGCGCAGGCCCGTCCCAGGCCCTTGCTCGATGCACACACGATGGCCTTGCGGCCTGCCAGACCTGTCTTCATCGTCATGTCTCCCCGTCGGGTGATGAGTTCAGAAATGCCGTCTCGAGCGCACGCCTGGCCCGGGGCACGGTGATCGGCCTCTTCTCGACGAGCGACAGCCGGTCGAGAGTCTCGACGATGACGCCGATGGCGTCAAAGGACCGTTCCATGCGCACGACGAGATATGAGATAACTCCGTCACCGACCGTGATCTGGCGGTCGCGGAACTGTTTCGACAGCACGGCGGCAATCAGGTCGTCCTCCGGTCGGCCGATCGCCACCGCCGGCAATGCCGCCAGCCGCGAACGAAGATCGGGCAAAGAGACGCGCCAACGAGCGGGCGGCGCCGTATCCGTGATGAGGAGGTACCCGCCCTCCTCTTTCACGAGATTGACGACATGCAGCAGACCGGATTCGCTGAAGCCGCCTGCCGGCTCCTGCAGGACCAGATTGCTGCATTGCCAGGAGGCGAAGAAGTCCGGGTCAATCTCGGCAGCGTTCACCTGCCTGGCGCCGCTCCTTCGACGCCAGATGTCCGCCAGGTGTGACTTGCCCGACCCTCTGGGGCCCCAGATGGCGAGACCCCGACCATCCCAGTCCGGCCAACGATCGATCCAGGCCCTGGCTTCGGCATTGCTGTCGGCGACGAGGAACTCCGCCTCATCGAAGGCCGGTTGGTGATCGTATTCGAAGACGTACTGGTTCACCGCTTCACAATGGTCAGGAGGCCCGCCCGGGCATCGACATCGAGGCCGGCTCGACGCATGCGCAAGAGAAGGTCCCCGCGGGTTCCGGTGTAGAGCAGTCTGGCGCGTACTCTCGTCGTCGAGACGAGAAGCGGAACCACCGCCTGCAGGGCCGGGGCGCTCTCGAGGCGATCGCGCACATCGACCCACTCCGTGAGGCTTGTCACGGGGATGTCGGCGAAGACGGCAACGACCGGACCGGCCGGCGCCAGCGCCATGGCTGCCCAGTGCTCGTCGATACCGGCACGGCTCGCCTCGACCGCGCGGCCGAGAGCCTCCATCGACCATGTCTGCGGCACGTTGCGCGCCATGAGGACGGGGTCTGCTCCGTCCTCGTCAATCCAGGTGAGCCGTTGACGAAAGATGTTCCCGTCCTTCCTGGCATGAGCGACGAGAACCCCGTCTGCGCGATGGCGCGACACCAGCGGCGCCAGGAGACTCCAGTCCTGCGAGAGTGCGCCCGCAGCATCGATGAGACCGATATCCCGAAGGTCCCCGCCGGGCACGACGAGTTCGACGGCACTGTTTCCGCCACTGGAGCGCTGCCAGGCGGAAAGCCAGGCATTCGAATCTTCCCAGAGGACACGTTGCGGGCCTGCCTGCAGCACCGGCAGCACCACGAGAACCGGTCCCGGTGTGCCGAGGTGGCTGACACCGGACCGACCGAGAATCTCCAGCACCGCGTCCGCCTGGAACCGGACGCGGATGACCGCCTGGTAGCGTCCTGCCGACATCTTCTCGTCATCGAATTCAAGACCCTGCACGAGAGTGTCGAGCGTGGCGTCTTCCTGGTCGAGGATGGCCTCGGGGTCGCCTCGAACGAGACGCCTCGCGAGATCGCTCCAGGCGATGTGCAGAGCCGAGCGAAGAGCCCGCATGCGGGCCAGACGGGTGTCTTCGGCCGTTTCGTCGACGACCACACCGGAAATCGTGAAGACTTCCCCGTCAGCCACCAGCGGCGGCGCGGCAACGAACACGGCACACGTGACAAGGCCAAGCCTCCACATCTTCAAAGGCATGGTCAGCCGGCCTCTCGTTGCAATGATGCGGTCATGACGTAATGTGCAGCCATCCTACCAGTGCCGCGGGTGGGGTGCGAGACCGGGACAACGGTCTCGTCGTTGCCGGATGTCGCATGCCGCCCGGCGAAGCCATGTGTGAGGGAGCGACCGGCATGACGGGTCTCACCTACCAGGATGCAGGGGTCAGTCTCGATGCCGGGCGCCGCATCGTCGATGCCGCGACACCCCTCGCCGCGTCCACGCGGCGTCCCGGCGCCGACGCCAGGCTCGGTGGCTTCGGCGGTCTCTTCGATCTGCGGTCGGCGGGATACCGCGACCCGGTGCTGGTCTCGGCCACGGACGGTGTCGGCACCAAGTTGCGTCTCGCCATGGACACCGGCATCCACGACACCATAGGCATCGACTGCGTGGCCATGAGCGTCAACGATGTCCTGGCCCAGGGTGCAGAACCCCTGTTCTTTCTCGATTACCTCGCCATGGGTGAACTCGATGCGCAGACCGGCGCGACGGTCATAGCCGGCATCGCCGCCGGTTGCAGGATGGCGGGGTGCGCCCTCATCGGAGGGGAAACAGCCGAAATGCCCGGCATCTACGCCGTCGGGGACTACGATCTCGCCGGGTTCTGTGTGGGCGCTGCGGAACGCGGCACCCTGCTTCCCGGGAGCACCATGGAGGCCGGCGATATCCTTCTGGCTCTCGCCTCGGACGGCATCCACTCCAACGGGTTCTCGCTCGTCCGCCGGATTCTCGACGAACGGACGGTCCCGCTCGATGGCGCAGCCCCCTTCGCCCCTCGTCAGCGTCTGGCCGACGTGCTGCTGCGACCCACCCGCATCTACGTCAGGAGCGTTCTTGCAGCCATCTCCACAGGTCATGTCAAGGGAATTGCCCACATCACCGGCGGTGGCCTCGTCGAGAACGTTCCCCGGATTCTCCCCGCCGGCCTCGCCGCGCACATCGAGGTCGGCAGCTGGCCGGTGGACCCGGTGTTTTCCTGGCTGGCGAGGGACACCATCGATGATGGCGAGATGCTGCGCACGTTTAATTGCGGCGTCGGCATGGTGCTGGTGGCGGCAAGGGATGGCGGAGCGCATGTCGAGAGCATCCTGAAAGGCCATGGCGAGACCGTGTCGGTCATCGGCGCCCTCGAATCGGCGGATGGTGAACCGCGTGTCCTGATTGATGCTCACGACGGCTGGCTGGCATGACGAGGATTGCCGTCTTCATCTCGGGACGCGGCTCCAACCTCCAGGCATTGATCGATGCCCGGTCCAGGGGCGATCTCGCCGGAGACATCGGCGTCGTCGCGTCCAGCCGGTCCAGGGCTCCGGGCCTGGAGAAGGCGCGGAAAGCCGGCATCGACCACCGTGTCGTCGAAGCGTCCGACTATGCGAGCAGGGAAGCCTTCGATGCCGAACTCGACCACGTGGCGAACCAGGCAGGGTGCAGCCTGATCTGCCTTGCCGGATTCATGCGGATCCTGACACCCGGTTTCACGCAGGCCTGGCGCGACCGCATCCTCAACATTCACCCTTCCCTGCTCCCCGCCTTTCCCGGAACCGCCTGTCATCGCCGCGTCCTGGAGAGCGGCGTCATGATCACCGGCTGCACGGTGCACTTCGTCCGCCCTCGACCAGACGCCGGCCCCATCATCGCCCAGGCCGCCGTCCCGGTGCTTTCGGGAGACGACGAGAAGAGTCTCGCCGACCGCGTCCTCGTGGCGGAACACAGGATCTATCCCCTGGCCCTCAATCTCGTGCTGCAGGGCCGTGCCAGGGTCGTCGAGGAGTGCGTCGTTGTCGATGCTCCGGTACGGCCAGACGACATGCTGATCAACCCGGCGTCCTGAAGGAGTCTCTCAACCGACGATGTCACGCGCCGAAAAGAAGAAGGCAATCTCGGTTGCCGCGTTGTCCGGCGAATCGGACCCATGAACCGAGTTGGCCTCCACGGATTCGGCAAACACCTTGCGAATGGTCCCGTCCGCGGCCTGGTCGGGGTTGGTCGCTCCCATGGTCTCCCGGTAGCGGGCGACGGCATCCGGGCCCTCCAGCACCTGCACGACCACCGGCCCCGAGGTCATGAACGTGACAAGGGTATCAAAGAAGGCGCGTTCCCGGTGCACGGCATAGAAGGTCCTGGCCTCGTCAACGGTGAGCCGGGTGCGTTTCTGGGCGACAATCCGCAGTCCGGCATCTTCGAGCATGGCATTGATCCTGCCCGTGAGGTTGCGACGGGTGGCGTCAGGCTTGATGATCGAGAGTGTACGCTCCTTCATGAAGGACATTCCGGCTGTTGAAGACGAGGAGTGCCTTATAGGACAGGTGTTCCGCCGCCGTCCACCAGGAGCGCGCCTCGTGAGACGGGTGCAGCGGCCGCGACAGTGTCTGCGGAAAGGCGCAGGCGCGTGCGGCTTGGGCGGATACCGCGCGCTGTGGAGCCGACCGCCGCAATGCCGGCATCCCTCCGGGCGGCAGCGCTTGGCCTCGACCGCATCGAGGAAAATCCAGACATGGACGCAGGAAAGCATGGAACACGGGAAGAAAACGTGCGACTGGGCCCGGGAAGGAAACGTGCGACATTGATTTGTTTGCGGGGGCGGAGATCATCGTCGCGGAGACAAGCCCCTTGGCCGATTTCTTGCCAGCCGGTCGAGGAGCACACACCCGGAACCATCAGACAATGCGAGCGGAATCGACGGAATCCCCGTCAGAAGCCGCGCAAGCGCCGAGAGGGAGGGATCATGACACCGTCACCTGTTGAAGGCGGTTGCAGCTGCGCCGCTGTCAGGTACCGCGTCACCGGCACGCCACTCATTGTTCACTGCTGCCACTGCACATGGTGCCAGCGCGAAACCGGTTCCGCCTTCGCGCTCAACGCCATGATCGAAAGAAGCCTTGTCGAGATTCTGAGCGGCGCGCCCGAGACGGTTGACACGCCGAGCGCAAGCGGCAAGGGCCAGAAGATCGTGCGATGTCCGCGGTGCCGGGTTGCGTTGTGGAGTCACTACGGCGCCTCGGGCACGGCGATCTCCTTCGTCCGCGTCGGCACGCTCGACGACCAGGGAGTCATGGCGCCGGACGTTCACATCTACACCTCGACCCGTCGCCCGTGGGTGCACATTGCCGACGGTGCGCCGGTCTTCGACGCCTTCTACGATCCGCGGGCGGCGTGGCCTCCCGAGGTCATGGGGCGCTACCAGGCGGCGCGGTCCGCCGAATCATGACACTCTGGGCCATCTCCGACCTCCACCTCACGCATCCGGTCAACCGGGCCGCCCTCGAGGAGCTTCCGGACAAGCCGGAGGACTGGCTCATCGTGGCTGGTGACGTGACGAACGGCTCCCTCCACCTCGACTGGTGCTTCCAGGTCCTGAAGCGGAAGTTCGCGAAGGTCATCTGGATTCCCGGCAACCACGAACTGTGGTCCAGAAACGACGATCAGCGCGGCAAGGCGCTCTATGACAAGCTGGTAGCCATGGCCCGCTCGCACGGCATCACGACGCCGGACGATCCCTGGCCGATCTATGCCGGAGCGGGAGAGAGCACCGTCGTTGTGCCGCTCTTCCTTCTCTACGACTACAGTTTTCGCCCGGAGGCCGTGGCCGCCGATCAGGTCATCGCCTGGGCGCGTGAGGACGGTGTCGTGTGTGCCGACGAGTCCTTTCTCCATCCCGACCCCTTTTCCGACCGTGCCTCATGGTGCGCCCATCTCTGCGCCAGGGCCGCGTGCCGGCTCGAGTCCCTTCCCTCCGGCCAGCCGACGATCCTCGTCAATCATTTCCCCCTCGAGGAGCAGCACGCCCGCCTGCCTCGCATTCCGCGTTTCAGCCCGTGGTGCGGCACGCGCAGAACGAGGGGATGGCACCTCCGGTACAGCGCCCGCGCCGTGATCTACGGCCATCTCCACCTGCGCTCCACCACCTGGCTCGACGGCATTCCGTTCCAGGAGGTCTCCCTCGGCAATCCGCCCCAGTGGAATCCGCAGCGGGGAATCGCCAGCTGTCTCCATGAGGTCCTCCTGGCGCCCTGACACGCCAGGAGGAGGGAACCGGCTGCCTGGTCTCACCGCATCCCGAAGGGTGCTCAGTCTTCCGCAGCCGGTATGGCATCGGCGCATACGGCAACGATCGCATCCAGTTTTTCGCCGATCTCGGGGTCAATTCCATCATCGGGAACATGGTCGGCAAGCTCATGGAAACTCTTCTTGTTCATGAGGTCGGGCAGGTCCAGCCTGGCAAAGTACGCCCGGAACACCGGAGTCAGGACCTCGTCGCTTGCCTTGACATCCGCGTCCCAGGGTGACCTGCCGTGCAGGGTGGCCAGCGCACCGCTCACCTCGGATATCGCCTCGCGCATGGCCGTCCGCCGCGTGTCGACTTCCGCCGCCGTGAAGAGGGGCAATGCGCCTTTCTCCATGACGGACGCGCAGGCGTAGGCATCGAGGGTTGCTTCGGTGGTGAGGTAGTTCTCGAACTCGCGCCGCCTCCAGACGAGGTGCGGGAACGGCGGCCTGACGGGCCCGCCACCATCGAGACGGTCGAAGAGTGCGATTCCCTGCAGCTTCGGGAGCGCTTCCCTGAGGCCGTGAAAATGACGCGCCGCAGCACGTGGATTGTTCCCGACGTAGTGGACAAACGGTTTCTCGAGCGCCCGGACGGCGTCACGCTTCCCCAGGCGCCTGGCGAAGGAGCGCAGCATGGCAAGATCCGTCGGGCCCTCGAGGTAGAGGACCCAACCCGTCTGTTCAGCCTGGCAGTACTGGTCGAATCCGATGTCACCGAGAGCCTTGGCCACTTCGCCTGTCTTGTCACCAATGCGATGCGGCTTGCCGACGAAAGCGATGACGAGATCCTTGCCGGCGGCTTCATTCAGGAGCACCTCCGAATGGCTTGCCGCGACGACCTGGTTGCCGCCCTCCATGGCAACCTCCGATATCAGGTTGTAGACATGGCGCTGGCGAAGGATCTCGAGGTGCGCATCCGGCTCGTCCAGCAGCACGACGGCGCCTGGGTTGGCATACATGTAGGAGAGTATCAGCAGCGTCTGCTGCAGTCCCCGCCCACTTGACGACAGATCAAGGGCCGCGCCACGCTCCCGGTATCCCATGGTGATTTCGCCCCTCTCCGCCACATAGAGAGGCCTGTCGAGCTTCACACCGAAATGATCCTGCATCCGTCCCACCAGCGTGTCCCATCGGTCTGGATCCTCCTCGACGACGCGATGGCACAGGTTGCGGAGTATCTCGGCGGTGCGGCCCTCTCCCACCCTCACATTGACGGCCCCCTGGTCAAGGCGCGTCTCACTGGCAGCGAGCTCCGACATGGGAGGCAGAAATGCAACGCGAACGAATGCGGCCTCGCGCGGCACAGGCATTCTTCCTGGCGGTCTGTCGTGGTCGAGGCGCAAGGGGCGGCAGTAGAACGACTCTTCGTTGGCGTAATCGAACTCGAGGCCGCATGCCCAGGACCTGTCCTCATCCACCCCTTCGACGATGAGTTCAATCCGCACGTTGTCCGTTTGCTGCCGGTTTTCGACTCTCCGCACATCGCGCACGTGCAGGCCGCGCCACAGTTGGAGGGCGCTGGGGTGTGGAATGGCAAACAGGTCCTTGCGATTGACCGTCACGCCCGGACGTCTGTCGGGCGCGCTCTTTCCGGCACGCTTCTCGTTCCACCGCTTCAGGCCGAACTCCCACAGGACAAGGGCCTGCAGGACCGAGGTCTTGCCCGAATTGTTCGGGCCGACGAACACGACCGGACTCCCCAGATCGACATCGACGGCGCCGAAACGCTTGAAGTTGCGGATGGTGAGCCTGGTGAGCATCCGGATCATCCTCCACGGTCAGCAATCGATCATCTGCGGGCAGGCCTCATCGCCGAAGGGCCTTCACCGCCCCTCCAGGCCTGCCATTTGCCGTGCCAGCGCAGGTCATACGCCGTTCCGGTCGACAAGTCATCTGCATGCGGCCCGCGCGATCGCGGCTCGAATCACCATTCCGGGCCTGCCATCAATGGGAGCCTGGCGAAGCGTCCGGTCATCCGGCATGCGGTCTGCCCGGTCCTCCGCATCGCGGGGCGAAGGAAAACCAAGACCTCTCCGTTCTGCGGCAGTTCATTCGGAGGGGGTGAAGAACGGAGCCCGGGTGCCGTGGCTTCGGAGCCGCCCGATGCCCTGTTGATCGTGTTCGGTCGGGGAATCCGGAAAACACCTTTCGACACGACCCTCCTGCCGCCGTGCCGGCAATCGGGGCCGGCAACGTGCCGCCGTGCGTTCGGCCGAACATGCCTGACGACATCCGCAAGCGCCAAGAGCGTCCTTCTTGTCGAGGCGGTCAAGCGCTATACCCTGCCCTGGAGACATGTCGGGAGGGACGATCATGGGCACCATCCGGGAGCGCGTCGAGACCGGCGATATCCTTGTCATCGACGGCGGCATGGGCACCGAACTCGAGCGCCGGGGGGTGCCCATGCATGCCCAGTCGTGGGCCGGATCGGCCCTGAAGACCCACCCGGACATGATCCGCACGATCCACCGGGACTTCATCGATGCCGGCGCGGACATCCTGATTGTCAATTCCTACGCCGCGGCTCCCCACGTCCTCGCTCATGCCGGCTTCGCCGAGGCCGAGGCACTCGCTCTCAATCACCTCGCCTGCGAACTCGTGCGGGAAGCCGTCGCAGAGGCGGCGCCGGACCGCCGGATCTGGATCGCCGGCTCTCTGTCGAGCTTCCATGCCGGGCTCGGCGCCTGGCCCTCGACGAACGAGGCTCGACGGAGCTATGCGCTGCAGGCCGAGACCCTCGTCGCGGCCGGCTGCGACCTGCTCATCACGGAGATGATGCTCGATACCTCCATCTCTCCCCTGGCCGTCAGCGCCGCCACGGCCACCGGCCTTCCCGTGTGGGTCGGCTTCAGCGTACGCACCGCGCATGACCGGGTCCTCGGGCTCAACGAGCGCACCGACCTCGCATTCGAGCGCATCCGTGACGACTGTCTTGGCGCGGGTGACGCCCACGCCGCCGGCATCATGCACAGCGAGATACCCGATACTCCTCCCGGCCTTGATCGATTGAAGGATGTCTGGTCGGGACCTCTCTTCGCCTACCCTCATTCCGGGAGTTTCAGGATGCCCAACTGGCAGTTCGACGATGAGGTCGAACCCGATGCGTTTGCGCGCGAAGCCACCACCTATCTCGATCGCGGCGTCACGGCGATCGGTGGCTGCTGTGGCATGAGCCCCGACCATATCGCTGCCCTTGCGCAACACCTGGCGAGAGAAGGCAGGACGTGAATGAACGCATGGGTGCCGGAAACGGCGCCGGTGGACAGACCGGGCGCTTGACCGGTGGCCCCGACCGCCGGATCCCTGCCGTCAAGGGGGAGAACCCCGTCTCCCGCACGTGACCGGTGACGCATCAGGCTGCCTTGCAGGGTACGGCACCAGGTTCGAGCACCAGGCCCGAGTCGCCGACGGTGACCCTGACGACCGAACCATCGGCGACCTCGCCCTCGAGAATCAGGGCAGCAAGCGCGTCCTGCAGCGCACGTTGCAGCACGCGCTTGAGCGGACGGGCGCCATTGGCCGGATCGTACCCTGCCCCGGCGAGCCATTCACGCGCCCCCTCATCCACATCGATGGTGATGTTGCGGTCCTCGAGAAGCGAGCCGACACGGCGAAGCTGGATGTCGACAATGGCGGACATCTGTTCCCGGCCAAGCCGGCGGAAGAAGATGATCTCGTCCAGACGGTTGAGAAACTCCGGGCGAAACTGCGTCCTGAGTTCCGCCATCACCAGTTCCCTCGCCCGTTCGTCATCCCCCTCCCCGGCGATCTCCGCGAGAAATCCGGCTCCGGTGTTGGATGTCATGACGATCACCGTGTTCCTGAAGTCGACGGTACGGCCGTGTCCGTCTGTCAGGCGGCCGTCGTCGAGGACCTGCAGGAGAATGTTGAAGACATCCGCGTGCGCCTTCTCGATCTCGTCGAAGAGCACCACGCGGTAGGGCCGCCGGCGTACCGCCTCGGTCAGCACCCCGCCTTCCTCGTATCCGACATATCCCGGTGGCGCCCCTATCATCCTCGCCACGGCGTGTTTTTCCATGTACTCGGACATGTCGATGCGCACCAACGCGGCCTCGTCGTCGAACAGGAACTCGGCAAGCGCCTTGACGAGTTCGGTCTTGCCGACTCCCGTGGGACCGAGAAACATGAAGCTGCCGATCGGCCGCAGAGGATCCTGCAGTCCGGCGCGCGACCGCCTCACGGCGTTGGCGACAACGCCGAGCGCCTCGTTCTGGCCGACCACACGGGCCGAAAGCGAACGCTCCATGTCGACCAGCCGTTCGCGCTCTCCTTCGAGCATGCGCTCAACGGGTATGCCGGTCCACTTCGACACCACCGAAGCGATGGCCTCTTCCGTGACCTCCTCGCCGGGCATCTGGCCGCTTTCTGCTTCCCCCATGGCTGCAAGACGGCGCTCGAGATCGGGTATCACGCTGTAGGCCACCTCTCCGGCACGCGCCAGATCGCCCTGGCGCTGCACCTGCTCGAGCTCCAGGCGGGCCTCATCGAGGCCCTCCTTGAGTTGACGCATCTCCTCCAGCCTGTCCCGCTCCTTTTGCCATTCGGCGTTGAGCGCATAGGCGCGGCCCTCCAGGTCGGCGAGCTCCCTCTCGAGTCGTTCCAGACGTTCACGCGATACCCGGTCATCCTCCCGGCCAAGAGCCTCGCGTTCGATCTTGAGCTGGATGATGCGGCGCTCGAGCTCGTCGATCTCCTCGGGCCTGGAGTCGATTTCCATTCTCAGCCTGCTGGCCGCTTCATCGACGAGGTCAATGGCCTTGTCGGGGAGGAAACGGTCGGTGATATAGCGGTTGGAGAGCCGCGCCGCAGCGACTGTCGCGCCGTCGCTGATTCGCACGCCGTGGTGCAATTCGTACTTCTCCTTGAGACCACGAAGGATGGAGACCGTAGCCTCGACACCCGGTTCTTCGACCAGGACCGGCTGAAAACGACGTGCGAGCGCGGCGTCCTTCTCGATATGCTGGCGGTACTCGTCGAGAGTCGTGGCGCCGACACAGTGGAGCTTGCCGCGGGCAAGCAGGGGCTTGAGCAGGTTGGAGGCATCCATCGCGCCATCAGCCGCTCCGGCGCCGATGAGGGTGTGCAGCTCGTCGATGAAGCAGATGATGTCTCCCGACGAGTCCTCGATCTCTCCGAGAACGGCCTTCATGCGCTCCTCGAACTCTCCCCGGAACTTCGATCCGGCGACCATCGACCCCAGGTCAAGGGCTATCACGGTTCGGTTGGCAAGGGACTCAGGCACGTCGTGATTGACGATGCGCTGGGCGAGACCCTCGACGATGGCCGTCTTTCCCACTCCCGGTTCGCCGATCAGCACGGGGTTGTTCTTGGTCCTGCGGGACAGCACCTGCATGGTGCGGCGAATCTCCTCGTCGCGGCCGATGACCGGATCGAGATCCCCCTCCCGGGCTGCCGCCGTCAGGTCCCGGGCATACTTGCGGAGAGCCTCGAACGACTCCTCGGAAGTCTGGCTGTCCGCGGTGCGCCCCTTGCGCATGCCGGCGATGGCGGAGGCGAGCGCCGCAGGCGTCAATCCGGCTGCGGCGAGGATCTTGCCCGTGTCGCTGTCGGGACGGACCAGGGCCTCGAACATGCGTTCCGCCGTGACGAAGCTGTCGCCGGTCTCCGCGGCGCGTTTGCCCGCGTCCTCGATGATCCTGAGGAACTCCGTGGAGGCGTAGAGATGCTGAGCCCCGCCTCCGGTTATCCTTGGCAGGCGCTGGAGCGCTGTTTCGATGTCGGCCAGCGCCCTTTCCGGATCGGCGCCGGCGGTGCGCATCAGCTCCGCCGCAAGCCCCTGGCGATCGGCGAGAAGCTCCCTCGCCAGATGACACGGAACGATGTGCTGATGCCCTCGCGCCTCGGCGAGACCGTGGGCCGCCCGAATGAATCCGCGCGACCTTTCCGTGAAATTCCCAAGATCCATCGATCATCACCCCTGCAATCTGAACCCCATGTGGTGTTGCATTTCTGCAACACAAGGGTTCAGGGGCATGACGGGAGTTCCTCGACGAAGAAGGGAGTCGCCTGTCCTTCAGGACTGACGGCGGCAGATATCCTGTCAGGTGATGACCGGCTGCTCGCCTTCGGACGAGGCCGGTGCGGAATCGTCGTCGCGTCCGGCGCCGTTGGCTCTGCGCCGTGTCCGTGACCGGGAATGATCACGGCCCTTTTCGACCACCTTGCCCTCAAGTGAGGCCGCTGCCTCGCCCTCTGGAGCGGGCGAGCAGGACGCCGCCGACTCTCCCTGGGACTGGTCGTCAGGTGGTCGGTGCTGCCGTTCGGCCCGCTCCTCGCGTTCACGCTGCTGTTCGGCGGCACGCTCGGCGTGCTGATTGACGATTCTCTGATAGTGCTCTGCGTGCTGCAGGCAGTTCTCCGCCACCACCAGATCACCGGATGACGATGCGTCACGCGCCAGCATGAGATACCTGTCGGCAATCTGCTGGGCTGTTCCCCGTACCTTGACGTCGGGGCCGGTACTTTCGAGTGACTGGTTGCGGTTGTTCCCTCCGGCACGACGCGCATTGCCGCGATTGTTGCGGAAACGCCTGCCCGATCCACCTGATCTCATGGAAAACTCGCTCTCGACGGTTTCTGTTGGGTTGGAAACGACAGTCTTGCCGGGTGCCTGAGTACGGTGTTCCGCGGAGTCACGTGCCGGTTCCACACTCGACGGTGACACACATTGTCGCCGACGGCAAATCCCTGTCCGTCACAGGACGGTATACAATCCGGCGGAGCTTTCCAAGGAATTTCTTCACTGATCTCGATGCGCCATGACGAGGACACGGTGCCGACGGCCACAATCGTCGAGTGCTCCCACCACGTCAAGACCGCTGTCATCGGCGAGAGCCGCGAGTCCGTCCCGCTGGTCGGGGCCATGTTCGACCACGGCGATGCCGTCCCTTGAGAGAAGTGTGGCGAGGCGCGGCACAATCCGCCGATGGCAGGCGTAGCCGTCCACGCCGCCATCGATGGCCACGCCGGGCTCGTGGAGGGCGATTTCCGGATCAAGACCGGCGATGTCCCCGCTCGACACGTAGGGAGGATTGGCGACGACGAGGTCGAAAGTCGAGCCAAGGGCGGCGAGCCAGTCTCCACACATGATCCAGGCGCGATCGCCAACCCCATGTCGGCGCACGTTGCGGGCCGCCACGGCACAAGCCCGCTCACTGACGTCGAGTCCAAGGCCCGTGCTGCCGGTCCACGTCACGAGGAGCGTGACCAGAAGACATCCCGTTCCGGTTCCAAGATCAAGAACACGTGCCGGGGGATGGCGCCCCAGGCGGTCAAGACAGCATTCGATCAGTGTTTCGCTGTCCGGACGCGGAGTCAGGGTGTCCGCGGTGACCTCGAAGTCGAGGCTCCAGAACTCGCGAAACCCGGCAATCTGCGCGAAGGGCTCACGCTGCGCCCGCCGGTCGACGAGGGTGGCGAGAGTGCGCTGCTCCCCGCAAGAAAGCGTCTGCGGTTCGTCACGTCCGGCAGCAAGCCCTGCCAGAAGCCGGGCTTCCCTGGCAGGGTTTTCGACACCGGCGGTGCGCAGCTTCGCTGTCGCTCGCCGCAGGGCATCATGAAGCCTGGCCGCCGCCACGTCAGCGAAGCTCTGCCAGGCGCGTTGCCCGGTCGCTGGACATCAGCGGTTCGATGACCTCGTCGAGAGCCTGGCCGGAAACGACGTCCTCGAGCCTGAAGAGCGTGAGATTGATCCGGTGATCGCTGATGCGCCCCTGGGGATAGTTGTAGGTCCGGATGCGCTCCGAACGGTCACCGCTGCCCACCTGTTCCCTTCGCGCCCGCGCTTCGGCGGAAGCGCGCTGCCGGCGCTCGAGGTCGTAGAGACGGGACCTCAGGACGGTCATGGCCCTGGCCCGGTTCCTGTGCTGGGACCGGTCGCTCTGCTGGGACACCACGATGCCCGTGGGAAGGTGTGTGATCCTGACGGCGCTGTCTGTCTTGTTGACGTGCTGGCCACCAGCCCCCGAGGCTCGGAATGTGTCGACCCTGAGGTCGTTCACGTCAATCCTGACGTCGACCTCCGCCGCCTCGGGAAGAATGGCGACGGTGGCCGTCGATGTGTGAATCCTGCCCTGGGACTCCGTCGTCGGGACTCGCTGCACACGGTGGACGCCGGATTCGAACTTCAACCGGGCGAACACGTCACGCCCGCGGACCAGTGCAATGCACTCCCTGACCCCGCCGGTGTTGGATGTCGTTCTGGAGAGAGTTTCGAATGTCCAGTCCCTGGTCATCGCATACCGGCGATACATCTCCACCAGGACGCCGGCAAACAGCATCGCCTCCTCACCCCCGGCGCCGGCACGCACCTCGAGAACGACATCGCGTCCATCTGCTTCGTCACGCGGCAGCAGGGCAAGGCGAACCGACTGTTCGAGTTCGGCAATGCGCTCGCGAAGCACCGCGTGTTCCTCCCGGGCGAGCTGACGCATCTCCTCGTCCGCCTCGCTGTCGACCATGACGGCGAGATCGGCGCCCTGCCGCCTGGCTTCTGCAAGCGCCTGGACCACCTCGACCACGGGAGCCAGTTCGGCGAACTCCCGCGCCATGCCGACGTACTCCTCTCCCCCGGGTGTCTCCCCGGCGAGTCGCGCCGCCAGTTCGGCATGGCGCAGGACGACCTTCCCGAGACTGTCTTCCAGGCTCATGTGTCGATCTCACGGACCACAAGGTCGACAAGGGCGGCTGTCGCCTCGAAGGCATCGGCATCAGGGGTCTCGGCAAGGACCCTGCCGCGAGCCTGTTCGAGGATGTGTCTCATCCGTCCCGCTTTCTCCATGTCGACGCTGCCGGAAGCATGTGCGCCAAAGGAGGCGACGGCGGTTTCGACGGCGACTGCAGCCGCTTCGTCCTGTTGCGGGCGCTGGCGCCCTCCCTCGAAGGTTGCGCGTTCAAGATGATCAAGGGTGTAGTAGAACACATCGTCGAGAAACTCGATGGCCGGATCGGCTTCAGGGGGAACGCCGGCGTCGACAAGGAAGACGGGCCGCGCCCGCCGCACCGCCAGTGCCTTCGAGACATCCGCTGCGCCGAGGGTGTGGTCACCGCCGCCCGCGGACAGGATGACGATGTCGGCATGAACGAGTTCGGCCTCAAGCCCTTCCGCCTCGGCAGGTGTCGCGCCGAGGCGCCCGGCGAGGGCGGCTGCGAGATGACGGCGCTCGTGCATCACCACAAGCGTCTCCAGACCGCTTTCGAGGAGTCGCGCGGCAATCATCTCTCCGGCTTCCTCCGTGCCGATCAGGAGCCCGCGGACCCTCGCGAGGTCGCCGTGGATGTCCCGGGCGACGCGGACCGCGGACGACACGATCGACAAGGGGCGATCCCGGAGCAGGCTGTCGCCGCGCATCTGCCGCGCCACCCGGTAGGCGAGCTGCAGACGATCCTGCAGGGCTCCACCGATCATGCCGGCCTGCCATGCCCGCCTGTGACTTTCCTTGAGCTCGTCGACGGCGCCGGCCAGGACCGGATCATCTGTGCGGGCGGCAGAATGGAGAAGGCGGCGAAGGGCGTCGGTTCCGGTCACCATCCCGTCGCCGGCGCCCGCCCCCGGAAACCCCTCAAGGAGGCGGCGAAGCTCGTCGGCACCCGCCGCCATGACGTGAAGGTCGATACCCGCAGGTGTCCGGATGATGAGGGCTTCGGTGACTCCCGAGTCCCTCAGGTGCTTCATGAGCGCGTCATGCCCCTGATGCGGGACTGCAGCCGGTCCCCTCACGACAACCGAAATGTGGATCCTGGGCGCCATGATCACGCACCCGGGCGTGGCAGGCCTTCTCCCAGGCGGTCAAGGGAGCATTCATGCTGCTCGCCGCTGTCGAGATCGCGCACCAACGCGACCCCGCGCGCCAGTTCGGCATCGCCGACGATGACCGCATGGCTGGCGCCCACCTTGTGGGCGCGCTGCATGCGCCGCCGCAGGTTGCCACGGTATGCAAGATCGACGCGATGCCCTTGCCGGCGCAGCTCGTGGGCCATCACGAGCACCTGCCTGGTGGCGGGTTCACCGAGGCCGATGATGGCAATGGGCCGCCGGGGCCCGGGAGGTTCGCCGGCGAGCAGGGCGAGCCGCTCGATTCCGGACGCCCAGCCGACACCGGGGACCGGAGGCCCTCCCATCTGCTCCATCAGGCCGTCGTAGCGGCCGCCACCGATCACCGTTCCCTGGGCACCGAGCTTCGCGGTCACGAATTCGAAGGCGGTGTGACAGTAGTAGTCGAAGCCGCGAACAATCCGCGGATTGACCTCGCAGGCGATCGACAGGGTATCGAGCCCCTCGAGCACCTGGTCGAAGAAGCGACGGGCATCGTCGCCGAGGTAATCGAGGATGACCGGCGCATCGGCGATCAGGTCCCGGTCACGTGGCTCCTTCGAATCGAGAATACGCAAGGGGTTGCGCTCGAGGCGCCTGACCGAGATGTCGCTCAGCTGGCTGCCATGATCGTTGAAGTATGCCACCAGGGCCCGCATGTGGTGTTGACGGCTTGCGGCGTCGCCCAGCGTGCTGATCTCGAGGACGGTGTCCTGGAGAAGTCCGAGTTCGTCGAGAACATCGCGGGCCAGGGCAATGACCTCGACATCACCCAGGGGCTCGGCCACGCCGAAGAGTTCGACCCCGGTCTGGTGAAACTGACGGTATCGGCCCCTCTGCGGGCGTTCGTGGCGAAACATCGCACCGGCGTAGTGCAACCTGAGCGGCATGGAATCGAGCAGACCGTTGGAAAGCAGTGCCCTTGCCACACCTGCCGTGTTCTCCGGACGCAGGGTGATGCTGTCGCCATTGCGGTCGTCAAAGGTGTACATCTCCTTCTGAACGACATCGGTCGCATCGCCAAGCGTCCGGGAGAAGACCTGCGTGGCCTCGAGGATCGGCGTGCGAATCTCGCCGTAGCCATAGCGCTCGGCGATGCGGCGGCAGACATCCTCGACACGCGCGTGCGACCGGCAGTCCGCGGGCAGGAGATCGCGGGTTCCCCGGACCGGCTGCAGCCTTTCACCCATGAGCACCGGGACGTTCAGTCACTGGAGCTGGCTTCGTGGCGAATCTGTTCGGCGCGTTGCTCCACGAGCGTTGCCACATGTTCGACAAGATCCCCGGTGGACACCTTGTGATCGGCCTTGCCCGACATGTAGACGAGATGTCGCTCCTTGCCGCCGCCCGTCAGACCGATGTCGGAGAGGCGCGCTTCACCGGGTCCGTTCACCACGCAACCGATGATCGACACCGACATCGCAGCATCGACATGCGCAAGGCGCCGCTCGAGACGGCTGACGGTCTCCGGCACATCGAACTGCTGGCGGGCGCACGACGGGCACGCAATGACGGTGACGCCGCGTCGGCGCAGATCCAGCGCCTTGAGGATCTCCCAGCCGACGGTCACTTCCTCGACCGGGTCGGCGGCAAGCGACACCCTGATGGTGTCGCCGATGCCCTCGGCCAGCAACATGCCGATTCCGACCGACGACTTGACGGTGCCGGCAACAAGGCCGCCGGCCTCCGTGATGCCGAGATGGAGGGGATAGTCGCAGCGCGCCGCGAGCATCCGGTATGCCGTGGTCGCCAGCCCGACTCCGGACGCCTTGACGCTGATCTTGAAATCAAGGAAGTCGTTGTCCTCGAGAATGCGGGCATGTCCAAGAGCGCTCTCGACCATGGCTTCGGGCGTGGGGCCGCGGAATCGCTCGAGAAGGTCACGCTCGAGTGAACCGGCATTGACGCCGATTCTCATCGAGCAGCCGTGGTCCCGGGCGGCCTTCACCACGTCCTTCACCCGATCGCTCGAACCGACGTTGCCGGGATTGATGCGCAGACAGGACGCGCCGGCCTTGGCTGCCTCGATGGCGCGCCGGTGGTGAAAGTGGATATCGGCCACCAGGGGCACGGGTGATTCGGCAACGATCTTGCGCAGGGCCGCCGTCGAGTCCTCGTCGGGGCACGACACGCGCACGATGTCGGCACCGGCGACAGCGAGTGCGCTTATCTGGGAGGATGTCGACGCAACATCGCTCGTGAGCGTGTTGGTCATCGACTGCACGGCAATCGGCGCATCGCCTCCCACCGCAACCTGACCCACCATGACGGTCCGACTGCACCGCCTGGGTGGTCTCGGAATGTCCTTCATGGTTCGCGTTCCGGTTGGCCGTTGACTGATACTCCGCCCGCTCCTTCCAGACAAGGCGCCATCATCGCCGGATCAGGGTTTCGACGGACAACAGGACGTCACGCACCACGGCTCCGGTCCCGCCAAGCGGGGGCATGAGCTCTCCGTCAACCCGTATCTCGAGACCGCCGGCATTTCCCGTATCGAGCATGAGACCGTCGCCGTGGGGCACGTGATAGACATCTCCGGGCAGCAGGATATGGGTGAGCACGGCCACGCCGTCGGGCGCCGTGATCTGGACCCAGGTTTCATCGATGGCTCGCAACTCGATGCGCGAACCGGCGCCCGGTGTCCCGTAGACCGTGTGCTGATCGTCCGCCTCTTCCTCAGCGACGGCCGCCGGCTCCTGAACAGTGTCCCCGGAGGCGAACACGGCGGCGTCCCACGACTCATCGCCGCCGCTCTCGACACCCGTGGCATCGGCCAGGTCCTGGAGGGCCACACCGGCCTCGCCCTGTCTCGTGTCCGTCCCGCCGTCCGTCACGGCGTCGTTCGCACCGTCATCGACGATGCTCGGGCGAATGTCCGCTGCCTCGCCGGCAGCGGCACCGTCCGGACTGCCGACCACGGCGTCGGGCGCAAGGTCCGCGGCATCGCCGTCACCCGCCGTGCCGACGGTGTCCGGGGGAACGTCGGCCGCGGTCGCCGCCTCTCCGACGGCGTCAAACACCTCGTCACCATCCAGGGCATCCGATCCCGCATCGTCCGGACTGCCGACCACGGCGTCGGACGCAAGGTCCGCGGCATCGCCGTCGCCCGCCGTGCCGACGGTGTCCGGGGGACCGCCGGCCCCGGCCACCTGCTTGGTTTCGGCGTCAGGCTCCGCGGTGGCGGCCTCTCCGACGGCGTCAAACACGTCGTCACCATCCAGGGCATTCGATCCCGCATCGTCCGAGAGGCCGGTCGATGTGTTCTCGACGATCGACCCGGGGACCTCGGGCACGAGATCGATATCGATCGACTGTCGTTCCTGAATGACATACCAGGCCACCGCGATGCCGACGGCGGCGACGAGCGATACCGTGATGATCGGAAATGTCGGCCGCCTGACTTCCGAGACCGGAACCGGCAACCCCATTTCCCTGGGTGCGAAAGTCGATTGGTTGTCGTCCTTGAACCAGGCCACCAGCTGATCGCCATCGAGGCCGAGGTAATTGGCGTAGGTCCTCAGAAACCCGGAAATGTAGGCGGATCCCGGAAGATCATCGAATCGATCCTCTTCCATGGCCTCGATGAAGCCGTCCCTGATCCTCAGTGTCGCCGCGACATCCTCGATGGAGAGGTTGCGCAGGACGCGCGTGCACCGCAGTTCGTCGGCGATACGCCGGCTCACCCTGATCCCGGCATCAGGAGAGTCGACATCGCCGGGAAATTCAATGTGTGTCATCGGGGAGCCAGGGAATGTGATGCCTGCCGGCGGGAATGCTACCACCGCTCCGGCGGCGGCGGCAATGCCGGGATCTGTCCCTGGTCCGAGAGGGCCTGCGCGGCCTGCTCGACGAGCTCATCCATGATGTCGGCCATCGACTGCTCGCGTGTCACCATGCCGACACTCTGGCCAGCCATGAGGGACCCGTTCTTCACGTCACCCTCGATGACGGCACGTCTGAGTGCGCCGGCCCAGAAGTGTTCGATTTCGAGCTGTGCCGCGGTCTGGTCGATCTCGCCGCAGTCATGGCGCGTGATCACCTCGCGCTGCTTCTCCATGAAGTTCTTCACCCCGTCATTGATGATGGCACGCACCGGGATGACCGGAAACCGGGCATCGAGCTGCCGCGAGGGCTGCGCATCGCGGGCACTGGCGCGCAGGAAGGCCTTCTTGAAGTTGTCATGGGCCACGGACTCGCGGGCGCAGACAAGGCGGGTGCCGAGCTGGACGCCCGCCGCCCCCATCCTGAGGTAGCTGGCGATCGCCTCGCCGCGACCGATGCCACCGGCCACGAAGACCGGGACACCATCGATATGGGGAAGAGTCTCCTGGGCCAGAACGCTGGTCGACACCGGGCCGATGTGCCCACCCGCCTCCATCCCCTCGATCACGATCCCGTCGATTCCGCCGCGCACCAGGCGCCGTGCGATGGCCAGCGCCGGGGCGAAGGCAAGGACACGCAGTCCGGCCTCCCTGATACGCCTGATCGTGGCGGCCCGGGGAAGTCCTCCCGCCAGCACGATATGGGTGACGGTGCGGGCAACGCAGACATCGATCAGCCGGTCAAGATCGGGGTGCATGACAATGAGATTGACGCCGAACGGACGATCGGTGAGCCTCCACGTGCCGGTGATCTCGTCATCGAGCTGCTCGGGATTCATGGCGCCGCAGGCGATCACCCCGAACCCTCCGGCAGCCGCCACGGCGGCGACGAAGTTTCTTTCCGAAACCCAGGTCATGGCGCCGCCCATGATCGCTCTCTCGACGCCAAGCAGCCTGCGTCCGGGTTCCCAGAGAGCCGCCAGACGCTCGTGTCCGCTATGGCGCATCACCGGCCGGCTCAATCGGAGACATCAAGGCCATAGGCCGAGTGCAGGGATCTGAGGGCCAGTTCCAGGTAGTCCTCGGCGATGAGCACGCTGATCTTGATCTCGGATGTGGAGATCAGCTGGATGTTGATGCCCTTGTCGGCCAGCGCGGCGAACATCCTGCCGGCGACACCGGCGTGGCTGCGCATGCCGACACCGACGACCGAGACCTTGGCCACGGAGGAATCGGGAACGATGTCGCCAGCACCGAGACCACGGTTCGATTCGGCGAGAACATCGAGCGCCTGTCCGAGGTCGCCCTCGGCGACGGTGAAGGTCAGGTCCGTCGTCTCGCCGTCGGGAGAGATGTTCTGGACGATCATGTCGACATTGATGCCGGCTTCGCTCAGCGGCCCGAAGAGTGCCGCGGCGACACCGGGACGATCGGGCAGGCCGATCATCGTGATCTTCGCATCATCCTTGCTGTAGGCTATGGCGCTGACGACCTGCTGTTCCACGATCTCGTCCTCGTCGACAACCATGGTTCCCGGAGCCCCGGTGAAGCTGGAGAGCACCTGCAGGCGGACGCGGTGATTCATGGCCACGGCCACGGAGCGGGCATGCAGAACCTTCGCGCCCTGCGACGCGAGTTCAAGCATTTCCTCGCAGGTGATCATATCGAGCTTGCGGGCCCTGGCAACGATGCGCGGATCACAGGTGAAGACACCGTCCACGTCGGTGAAGATGTCGCATCGTTCGGCATCGAGACGGGCGGCAAGCGTCACCGCGGTCAGGTCCGATCCGCCGCGGCCCAGGGTGGTGATGCGCCCGTCGGTCGTGACCCCCTGGAATCCCGTCACGACAGGAACCCCGCCCGCCTCCAGGCAGGCGCCCAGTGCTTCGGGATCGAGGCGCAGCACACGTGCCCGGGAAGGGGACGAATCCGTGATCAGCGGCACCTGCCAGCCGTGAAACGAACGCGCGGGAATCCCGGCGTCACGCAGCATCAGGGCGAGAAGTCCCGCCGACACCTGCTCGCCGCTGGCGACGACGGCATCATGTTCGGCGCTCTCGGCAGCCCCGCCGGCAGTCCTCGCCAGGGCGACGAGCCGGTCAGTCTCGCCAGCCATGGCGGACACCACCACGACGACGCGATGGCCGCATCCAAGGGCCGCCTTCACGTGACAGGCGGCCCTTGCCATCCGCTTCATGTCGCCAAGCGACGTGCCACCGAATTTCTGGACGACGAGAGACATGACCGGGCCCGGGAAAGGCGCCGCAGTGACCGATCCGGGCTTCACGGCGCGATGCCGCGCCTGCATACTCGCAAAGGCACAGGGGACGCAAGACAATGTCCGAGTGGTATGGCACGGCGGAGCTCGCCCGGGCCCTCGGCCTGACACCGGCCGCGGCCCGCCGCCTGCTGCGGCGTCACGGATTGAACGCGGGGCGCGGACAACGCTACCGCTGGCGGCGGGCCGACTACCTCGATCTGCTCCGGCAGCTCCGCGGAGACACCACGGTCGACGATTCGGAAGTCCGCGCCTTTTCCGAACTCGCGGACCAGTGGTGGGACGAGGACGGCCCCCTGGCCATGCTCCACCGTCTCAATCCGGTACGCCTCTCCTACATCCGCCGCCGGTTCATCCGCCATTTCGGCCTCGACGACGACCATCCGCGCCCTCTCGAGGGGCTGGCCGTCCTCGATGCCGGATGCGGCGGCGGCCTCGTGAGCGAGCCACTCGCCCGTCTCGGCGCCGCGATGACGGGCCTTGATGCGTCAGGCGAAGCGATTGCCGTGGCCCGCCAGCACGCCCGGCGTTCCGGCCTCGGCATCGAATGGCGTCAGGGAACGCTCGAGGACCTGGCCCTCGCCCGGCCCGCCTACGACGCCCTTCTCGCACTGGAAATCGTCGAGCACGTGGCCAGCCTCGAGAGTTTCGTCACGGCTGCGGTGCGTTGCGTGAAGCCCGGCGGGCTCATCATCTTCTCGACCCTCAACCGGACACTGCGTTCCCTTGTCCTGGCCAAGATCACGGCGGAGTACATTGTCCGCCTCGTGCCGCGGGGAACCCACGACGTCTCGCGCTTCGTCAGGCCCGTGGAACTGGTCCGCCAGTGCCGCCGTTCCGGCGCCCGGCTGACCGATGTCACCGGCCTTTCGTTTCACGTGATCGACAACCGCTGGCGCCTGTCGTCCGACAGCACCGTCAACTACATGGCCGCTGCGGTCACCGCGAATCAGGGCCGGTCACGGTCCGACGGTCAGTCGTCGAGGGTGCTTTCCCAGGCCGCCCGGTCCGCCAGCAGCGCCGTCAGCAGTTCCACGTTGAGAGCGTGGCCCGAGCAATAGCCCTCGAAGGCGCCGAGAATCGGCGCCGGCGCCAGCGCCATGTCGCCGACTGCGTCGAGAACCTTGTGCTCGGCGCACTCGGTGGCGGAACGCAGACCGCCGCGGTTGAGAATGCGGTCACCGTCGACGACGACGACACATTCGAGGTCTCCGACATCATCCGCCTCGAGCCGGGCAAGGCCCCGCTCCCTCAGCCTCCTGATGTCGTCCATGGTGGCAAAGGTCCGGGCAGCCACCACCGGTGAGCGCGCACTGTTGCCGTCAAGTGAGAGGGCGGCCTCCTGATAACCGATGGCCGGGTCGGGAAAATCGATGGCGCACGACACGGTGCGACCGTCCAGGGGAGAAAGGCGCGCCCATCCGCCGCGGCGGCGCACCTCGACTTCCTCGAGGACGCGGATGTAGTGGCGCGGCGCTTCCTGCTCATGCACGCCCGCGGCCTCGATGTTCCTGACGAACTCGAGCGAACTGCCGTCCATGAGCGGCACTTCGGCACCATCGATCTCCACAGTCAGATTGTCGATTCCGGTGAAGGCCAGGGCGGCCATGAAGTGCTCGACGGTCGACACTGTCGCACCGCTGTCATTGCCCAGGGTCGTCGAATGATCCGTGCTGACGACCCGATCGTGACGCACCGGAATCACGCGGCCGCCATTCGAGAGATCGGTGCGCACGAAGCACACGCCCTGATCCGCCGTTCCCGGCAGGGCGGTCATGGTCACATTCCTGCCGAAGTGGACGCCCATACCCGTCCAGGTCGCCGGATTCGCTATGGTGTGCTGCTTCAAGAGAACTCACTCCCCACGGTGTCGTCCCCGGTGCGGGTATGGCACCCGTGAACATCCCTATCAGGCGTCACCGGACCCTTCAATTCACGCTTGCTTGCGCAATGTTACAGTCCACCGGCGGGCGCCGGCAGGTTTCGCCTGACCCTGCACCATGCCCCGTTGCCGACCGCGAGGTGACATCGGCTGCGTAACGAAGGCGCCCACATGCGGCGCTTTCGAGGCTCGATGGCGCTGCTTCACCCCCCTTGTCCGCTTCACCACGGGCGTTGCCGCAGGCCATGCCACACTCGGTTCCGGCTGGCTGGATGAGCCTTGCGGTGCGGCAGCTTCACCCACCGAACCACGTCGATCACTTCCTTGTCACTTCACTCCCCTCTCCGGGACCGCGCCAGGGGCAACGCAGTTGCGTTCGGGGCCGGCGCGGACTGTCCTTGCCCCGCTGCGACATTCAACCGCATCTTGCTGGTGTGGCTGCCATGTTCGACGATGCTGTCCGAGTTGGGAATCCTCCGGCCGACGGCGGGGCCGGCGATCGGAAACCCGCTGCAGGCGGCCTGCAGACCCGCCCAGGCCCTGCCGCCCTGCGAGCGGGCCGTGCAGGAAGGCATCGGGCGCCGCGGACACCGGGCCCGGCCCGTCGCGCAAGGCCGGGAATGGACGTCCGAATCCGGCGGGCAGGCGCCGCAGGGCGAGGGCCCGGCGCCGCCGGACCGCGCCCGCAAGTCCTGCAGGGACCCGATCGTGTCCGGCGGAACCATGCGGGCTCTCGCCAGCGTGCCGGATGGGGGCGGCGACGAGGCTCGAGGTGCGGCGGGGCAGGCGGTACAGCGATCGCATCGCGCCAGGGGAAGCGCACCGGCCTTTGCGACCTTCGCCCGCAGGGCGGGCCGGCCTCGACTCCCTCCCCTCGCCGCGACCCGGGAGCAGCCGTTGCCGCAGCCCGGACCAACCCCAAGGAGAAGCATCATGAACTATCGGGACATCTTCACCATGCCCCGTCTCTGGGCGATCTTCGAGGTGTTCATGGTCGTCATGTTCGGGGTTCTGCTTCTGATCGGCGGCAGGGCCTTTCAACTGGCGCCGCCGGTACCCTCCGAGATCGTCACGGATGCCGGCGGTCGGACTTCCGTGCTGTTCAGCCGCGCGGACATTCACAGGGGGGCGCGATGTCTGGCGCCGCCTGGGCGGCATGGAGCTGGGCTCGGTCTGGGGGCACGGATGCTACCTCGCACCGGACTGGACGGCCAACGTGCTCCACCGCGAATCCGTGGCCATGCTCGAGGCGGATGGGGATTTCGCAAGCCTCTCCGGACCGGAACAGGAGGCACGGATTGCCGCCCACGCCGCGCGCCTGCGGACGAATACCCACGACCCCGTATCCGGCCGCATCGTCATCCCCCCGGAACGCGCGGCGGCGGTCGAGGCGATCATCCTGCACTACGCCGCGCTCTTCGGCGGTACCGGCGACAACCCCGAGGCCGGGGCCCTGCGGGAGGCCTTCGCCATTCCCGATCAGCCTCTGGGAGCGCTCCCGGACGACGAGATCCGGGCATTGGTGGCGTGGTGGTGGTGGACAGCGTGGGCCGCGTCGACCCTGCGTCCGGACGACGACGTCACCTACACCAACAACTGGCCGCACGAGCCGCTGGTCGGCAACCAGCCCACCGGTTCGATGTTCATCTGGACCTTCGTGTCGGTGGTGCTGCTCATCGGCGGGGTCGGTGCACTCTGCTGGTTCTTCCTGCGCGAACGCGACGAGTGGCAGCGGGACATGGATCCCGGAGACGGCTGTCCCGGAACCAATCCGGTCGCGGGCATGCAGCCGACGGCGTCGATGCAGGTCGTCGTCCGGTACGTGTGGGTCGTCGCGCTCCTGCTCGGCCTGCAGATCGTGACGGGCACCGTCACCGCGCACTATGCGGTGGATGGCCATGACTTCTACGGAATCCCGATCTCCGACATCGCGCCCTACACGCTGACCCGGACCTGGCATGTCCAGCTCGCCGTGTTGTGGATCGCGACGGCCTGGCTCGGGGCCGGACTCTACCTTGCCCCCATGATCGCGGGATCGGAACCTCGCTACCTGCGACTGGGCGTCGACGTGCTCCTGGCCGCCCTGGTCGTTGCCGTCGTCGGTTCGTTTGCCGGACAGTGGCTGACCCTGACCGGACACATGACAGACCCTCTGTGGGTCTACTGGTTCGGCCATCAGGGCTACGAATACATCGACATGGGACGATTCTGGCAGATCCTGATCTTCGCGGGCCTGCTCATCTGGCTGGGCCTGATGCTGCGAGCCCTGGTTCCGGCGATCCGGCAGGCGCGTCAGGACCGGCATCTGCTGGTGCTGCTGCTGCTGTCGACGGCCGGCGTGGCGCTGCTGTTCGGGGCCGGCTTTCTCTACGGACGCGACACCCACCTGACGATCGCGGAGTACTGGCGATGGTGGGTCGTGCCTCTCTGGGTCGAGGGCGTGTTCAAGGTCTTCGCCACGGCGTGGGTTGCGTGGGTCTTCGTTCACATGCGCCTGCTCCGGGCCGCGACCGCGGCCATCTACGTCATGTTCTCGGCCATGATCTTCCTCGGCGGCGGCGTGCTCGGCACGTTCCATCACCTGTATTTCGCCGGCACCCCGGAGTCGGTGCTGGCGCTCGGAGCGGTGTTCTCCGCCCTCGAAGTGGTGCCCCTTGCACTCATCGGGTTCGAGGCCCACGATCACTGGCGGGCGGAACGGATGGCTCCGTGGGCGCGGCGCTACCACCTTCCGCTGATGTTCTTCCTCGCCGTCGCCTTCTGGAATCTGGTGGGCGCCGGCGCGCTGGGATTTCTCATCAATCCACCGCTGTCCCTCTATTACCTGCAGGGGCTTCTCACCACTCCGGCCCACGGCCATGCGGCCCTGTTCGGCGTCTACGGCATGCTCGGGATCGGGTTGCTGCTCCTGTGCCGGCGCGACCTGCCGCAGGCGGCCGCCGGCTGGTCGGACCGGACCCTGACGTGGGTATTCTGGCTGTTCAACGGCGGTCTCGCGCTGATGGTGTTCGGCTCCGTGCTGCCCCAGGGAATCGTGCAGGCGCTGGTTTCATTCGATCAGGGCTACTGGCATGCCCGAACGCCGGAACTCCTGCATTCGCCCTTGATGGAAGCCCTGGTCTGGATGCGCGTTCCGGGCGATGTCGTGTTCGCTCTCGGCGCCATTCTGCTGGTCGTTTTTCTGGTGCGGCTGGAAGTCGGCGCACGAGCGCCGGAGAACTGACCGGGTCGGGCAAAGGGGGCTGGACCGCACGCCGACCAAGCCGATGCGGGGCAAGCGGACGGCTTGACCCGTGACCGCGGGGGCAGCCGCGCGGGTGCGGTGCGCCAACGCGGGCGGATCCTTCGGCAGCCGTGCGCGGCGACGCCATTGGCGGCGAGGCCGATGGTGCGGGCCCGGTGAGCCGAGGCGATGCGCGATGCGGACACGGAACGGGCCATCCTTGATCGCCTGGTCCCCGGTGGCGGAGGGCGCGGCACGTATGTTGCGTCCAACCTGCGGATGGGTTACGGATTGCACAGACGGGTTCGTTGCAGTCCTGCGGGGTGGCGGCGTGGAATTCGGTACGGGCACGGGAGGACAAGGTCATGACGGGGATGTCCTACGATATCGGGATGCATTACCTGCGGCTCTTCAGGCGGGGTGCTGAGCGCCTCGCACGCGCGCGAACCCGTACTCGTCGTACCCCCCCCCCCTCAAGAGTCAGGGCGCGGAGCTGAGCCGGTGGGCGCCCTCGAAAGAACCGCCCGCCTCCTGAAGGCGGCATTCGCTGCCCTCTTCCTCATCGCGCTGGCCACCGCCCTCGCGCCCCAGTACGCGCAGGCGCAATCGCCGGTCCTCACCGCCACGGCGGGCGACGAACAGGTGACGCTGAACTGGACGTATACCGGCAGCGGGAGCGTGCTAACCGGTTGGGGGTACAAGATCAATGGCGGCACATATAGTTGGGCTGGGACACCCATCGCTATTCCAGGTTCCGACGGCAGCACCAGAAGCCACACGGTAACGGGCCTGACGAACGGAACCCTTTATCAGTTCATTGTCTACGCGCAGACTGCTGCCAATACAGCTTTCCGTCAAAGCAGCGAAGCGAGCGCCACACCGCAGGTGCCGGCCCCGACGCTGGTCTCCGGCCCGGACAGTACCATCAGGACCGCCGAGACGACGACTCAGGTGTGCTACAATCTGCTTTCGGTCTCGCAAGGTACGGTCACGTACCTGGAGGCGCGTCAGGGAAAGGCGGCCGTGACCGCGCATTCGGTGCTCTCCGACGCGAGCCTCGGCGTCGAGATCACGCAGGCTCCCGCCGGCATCACGAAGGGGCGCGGCGTCAACCTCAATCCTTGCGCCAGTCTGGGCAAGGGCACGCATACGGTCACCTGGAGCTGGAGGGGCCAGGACGGCACCGCCACGGCGGTCACGACCTCCACCACCGTCACCATCACCGACCCCGCGCCCGCTTCCAAGACCGTCACCATATCGACCGCGTCAACCACGATCACCGAGGGCGATTCCGGCAAGAAGGATGTGACGATCAACGTCAAGCTCGGGGAAGGCACGCCAACTAGAGTGAGATTTGATGTTGAGTTTGTTGCCGCCAGCAGCACGGCAACCGACAACACCAATGTTGGCACCACATCTTGCAGTTCTCCGTCCAGCGGTGCGGATATCTGTTATCCCGGTGTATTCGGCGACAACGCATTTGTAAATGTTAACATCGGGACGAATGGAAGTTTCAAAATCGGCATACTGGGCGACACGGTCGATGAGGGAACCGGGGAAACCGTCGCCCTGAGGCTTGTCCCCAACAGTCTGGCACGTTCGGATGGCTGGACGCAGAACAGCAACATGCTCATTCTCACCATCACTGACAACGACGTAACAACCACGACCATGGCGCCCTCTGCCCCGGCGGGGTTGTCGGCGGAGGCGGGCAACGGGCAGGTGACGCTGAGATGGACCGATCCGGACGACGATTCGATCACGCGGTATCGGGTGCAGCAGAGGAAGGGGACCGCCGCCTGGGGCAGTTGGACCGCGATTCCCGGTTCGGACGCCGACACGGTGAGCTACACGGTGACGGGTCTGACGAACGACAGCGAGTACCGCTTCCGCATCCGGGCGCGGAACAGCGGCGGCAACGGCGCCGCGTCGGCGGTGGTGGAGGCGACGCCGTCGGCGTCGGCGGCGGTTCCCAAGCCGGTGCTGAGCGCCGAAGCGGGTTACGCCAGGGTCACCCTGAGCTGGAGCGCGCTGTCGGGTGTGACGGTAGCGAGCTGGGGCTATCAGTACAAGCCCGCGGGCGGCAGCTGGATCAGGACCCGGACGGTCACGGGCGGCAGCACGACGAGCACCACGGTGACGGGACTGACGATCGGCACGGAATACACGTTCCGGCTGTTTGCGGCAGTCAGTCCCGGGGTGCAGTCGGTGTGGTCGGACCAGGTGAAGGCGACGCCGACGAATACGGTTCCCAAGCCGGTTCTGACGGCGGCAGGGGGCGATGCCTCGGTCACCCTGAGCTGGAGCGCCTTGACGGGCATTCCGATCACGAGCTGGGGCTATCAGTACAAGAGCACGGGCGGCTGGAGCACGACCACGACGCTCACGGGCGCAAGCAGGACGAGCGTCCGGGTGACGGGTCTGACGAAGGGCACGGACTACACGTTCCGCCTGTTCGCGGCGGTCCGTCCCGGGGAGCAGTCGGTGTGGTCGGATCAGGTGACGGCTAAGACCGATCCGGCGGCCCCGGTGCTGACGGCGGCGACTTCGACGACGAACGGGCAGATCGACCTGACCTGGACCCATGCCGGCGGCTCGAACGAGTTATCGGATGCGGACGACTATGTGAAAGACGCGGCCAAGTTCCATTGGTGGAGAGCGCAGACCCGGCTGAAGGGGGCAAGCACCTGGACGGATCACAGTCTCAACCAGGCGAGTGCCAGACAGAATCCGGGCTCTCGCAACAATCGGCTTCTGCTGAACTATCCTGACGGGGCATCGGTCGAGGTCCGGGTTCGGGCGACGGGCTATCGCATGGCGGGGGTCGCCGGGGGAACGGGTAACCTTCAGGGTCCCTGGTCGAACATCCGTACGGTGACCTTCAAGGACGACACCACGGCGGCGCTCACGCTGACCGGGACGCCGGTGACGGTGGCGCCCGGTTCCACGGCGACCTACACGGTGGCGCTGACGAAGGCCTATGCGGGGACACTGCGGGTGACGAGCGACGACACGGCGGCGGCGCGGGTCAGTCCGGCGAGCCTGACCTTCACCACCAGCAACTACAGCACGGCGCGGACGGTGACGGTGACCGGGGTGGCGAACGGCACGGCGGTGATCAACCACGCCTTCCGTCTGACGGGAGCTTCTGCGGATGCGATTCCCGACGCGGGCACGGTGGACGTGACGGTGGCCGATACGCCGGGGGTGACGGTGTCGACGGCGGCGCTGACGGTGGCGGAAGGCGGCAGCAGGACGTACACGATGCGGCTGAACACGCCGCCGTCATCGGATGTGACGATCACGGTGGCGGGCGCGTCGGGGGACGTGACGGTGACGGGCGCGTCGCTGACCTTCACCAGAGCCAACTGGAACCAGCCGCAGACGGTGACGGTGAACGCAGGCACGGACACGGACACGACGACGGACGCCGCCGTAACGCTGACCCACAGCGCCTCTGGCGGCGGCTACGCCTCGGTGACCATCGCCTCTGTGGTGGTGAGCGTGGCGGAGAAGGATGTGGCGCCCGGGAAGCCGGCCGGCCTTGCCGGCGCGGCGGGCAACGCTTCGGTGACGCTGAGCTGGACCGACCCGGACAATCCGACCATCACCAAGTGGCAGGTGCGGCGGAAGTCCGGCAGCGACGACTGGGGCGCGTGGGAGGACATTCCCGGCTCCGCTGCGGGCACCACCAGCTACGAGGTGAGCGGTCTGACGAACGGCACTGCCTACCAGTTCGAGGTGCGCGCGGTGAACGGGGCCGGCAACGGCGCCGGTCCGGATGCGCCGGTGACGGCGACGCCGGCGGCGCCGGTGGCGCCCGGCGGAGGCGGCGGTGGCGGAGGCGGCACGACGCCCACCGCAGACGCAAGCGTGACGGTGACGCCGACCGCGCTGACGGTGGCGGAGGGGAGCAGTGCGGCCTACACGGTGGTGCTGGACACGGAACCCTCGGGCGAGGTCACGGTGACGGTGGGCGGCGCCTCGGGCGAGGTGACGGTGGAACCGGCGAGCCTGACCTTCACCACGGCCAACTGGGACACGGCGCAAGAGGTGACGGTGCGCGCGGCCCGTGACGAGGACACGACCGACGACACGGCGACGCTGACCCATGGTGCGAGCGGCGGGGGCTACGCTTCGGTGACCATCGATTCGGTGGCGGTGACGGTGACGGACACGACGCTCTTGCCGGTGCTGACCCTGGCGCAGGATCCGGCGGCGGTGACCGAGGGCGAGGCCATCCGCCTCGTGGTGAGCGCCGACCGGGCGCTGACGGGCAGTCTGCGGGTGAGCCTGACCCTGGCGTCCCGGGACGGCGGCGGCTTCGATGCCGGTGACGTTCCGGGCGGTCTGGGTCCGCGTTCGTTCGATGCGGTGTTCGGCGCCGCGGGGCGGCGAACGGGCGTGGTGACGATCCCGACGGCGGCCGATGCGGATGCGGAAGGCGCGGAAGCCTACCGCATCACGCTGAACGATGCGGCGGACTACGTGGTGGGGAACGACGCCACGGCGCTTGGCGTTCTGCGCGACCGGGCGGCGGGGTCCATGGCAAGGTCGAACCGGGTGAATGCGGCGGTGCTGCCGCACGTGGCGGCGGCGGCGATGTCGCAGACCCTGGGGGCGGTGACGGGTCGCATCGAGGCGGTGGCCTCCGGCGAGGGGGGCGGCACGGTGCAGTTCGGCGCCCTGCCGTCACCGGTGGAGGACGCGTGGGCGTCGCCGCACCCGGAGGAGCCCGGCCCGAGCATGGCGGAGGTGCTGGACGGCGCCTCCTTCACCCTGGCGGCGGGCGCCGAGGGCGAGGCCTCCGCGCCGCCGCTGGCCGTGTGGGGCCGGGGCGAGTGGCTGTCGCTGTCGGGTTCGCAAGGCGGCGTGTCGTGGGACGGCGGCCTGTGGTCGGCGCAGCTGGGGGCGGACGTGCGCCTGCGCCCCGACCTTCTGGCCGGGGCGGCGCTCTCCCATGTGCGGGGCGAGCTGGACACGCAGACGGACCAGGTGAAGGGCGTCCACGAGACCACGATCACGTCGGTGCATCCCTATGCGGCGTGGTTGCTGGCGGACGGCTCGACCCTGTGGGCGAGCCTCGGCTACGGGACCGGCGAGGTGCGGATTGCCGAGGAGGGGGCGCCGGTGCGCAGCACGGACCTGGCGCAGTGGAGCGCGGCGGCGGGCGCCCGCAGCGTCCTCATTGAGCATGCGGACCTCATCGAGGGCGGCATGACGCGCCTTGCGGTCAAGGGCGAGGGCGCGCTGGCGCGCCTGCGCACGGGGTCCGATGACGGCCTGGCGGGGCTGACGGCGAGGACGACCCGCCTGCGGCTGCTGCTGGAGGGGTCGCACGAGCACGCGCTGGCAAGCGGTGCGACGCTGACCCCGGCCCTGGAGGCGGGGGTGCGCCATGACGCGGGCGACGCCGCCGAGGGGGCGGGCCTCGAGGCCGGGGCGAGCGTGACATGGCGGGACCCGGCGGAGGGTCTGACGGCGGAGCTGCGCACGCGGCTCCTGGCGGCCCACGAGGCGGACCGTGACGAGTGGGGTGTGAGCGCCCTGGTGCGCCTCGCCCCCGGGGCCGACGGGCTTGGAACCTTCCTCGCCTTCGGTCCCGCGCACGGGCGCACCGAGAGTGATCTGGGAGAACTGTTCGACCACGGCCTGCCCGCGGCGGCATCGGGTACGACATCGGCAGAGGGCCGCCTGGAGGCGGAGGTGGGCCACGGCTTCGGCCTTGCCGGTCCGGGGCCTCTCGCGGTGCTCACCCCCTGGGCCGGGATGAGCCTGGCGGAGACCGGCGGGCGCACCCTGCGGCTCGGCACCCGCTACCGCCTCGGCGCGGGACTCTCCCTCGGCCTCGAGGGCGCGCACCGGCCGGGGCCGGTCAGCGAAGACAGCCTCATGCTGCGCGGCGCCCTCAACTGGTAGGAGAAGTGCCGGGCCCCGTGCTCATACGGCGTCAGCATCAAGGCCCCCGTCATCAACCTGCTGGTCGCCCAGATGCTCAGCCCTGCGCCGTGCCGTCTCGCTCGTGCACGCGATCTTCGGCATCAAGTTCTCCGAGGCGACCTGCCTCGGCCATGTCCGGCGCTTTCACGATACGCTCGCATCATGTGCATCGGGCGTGAACCGGGAACTGCGGTCCTTGTCATCAATCCTTGCGACGCAGGAATGACGGGATGTTCAGGTTGTCCTCATCGCCGTAGGACTCGCGCAGCAACGAGGGACGGTCACCGGTACGGGAACCGTCCGCATGGTGGAGGTCTGCCGCCGGCTCACCGGACCGGTCGCCCTGCGTCGACCCGCGCTTGCTCCTCGTCACCCACTCGACGAAGGAAGGCTTGCGCGTCACCGGCGCCACCTCGGCGCCGTGCAAGAGGGGCGCTTGATCGGCGCGAGCATCGTCGCCTTCCCTCACGCGGGACGCTTCCACGCCGGCGTGCCCGGCAACCGCCACCGCCTCCTCGTCCCCGAAGGACCAGGAATCGCCGCCCTCCACCGCGCCCGCCTCGAGGGACTTGCCGCCGGAGATGGCCGTGAAACGCACGTGCTGCAGCTCGGGATCCCCGGCTGCCTCCTCCTCATCGCCCACCCCCGGTTCGGCGAAATCCTCGACGATGAGGGGAGCGGATTCCACACGTGTCGCCTCGGTCATGCGGATTCCCGTGGCGACAAGCGAGACCCGCATCGCGCCATCGAGGGAATCGTCGTGGGCGGTGCCGATGATGACGTGGGCATCGGGGTCGACTTCCTGGGTGATGCGCCGGGCCGCCTCATCGACCTCGAAGAGTTTCAGGTCGCCTCCCCCGGTGACGTTGATGAGGACACCGCTGGCGCCCTTCATCGACACCTCGTCGAGAAGGGGATTCGAGATGGCCGCTTCCGCCGCGTCGAGCGCACGTTTCTCGCCCGACGCCTCGCCGGTTCCCATCATCGCCTTGCCGCGCTCACCCATGATCCGGCGGACATCCGCGAAATCCAGGTTGATCATCCCGGGCTGGACCATCAGGTCCGTGATGCCGCGCACACCCGTGTGAAGCACGTCGTCGGCCATCTGGAAGGCGTCGGCGAAGGTTGTCGCCTCGTTGGCCACGCGGAACAGGTTCTGGTTGGGAATGACGACCAGCGTGTCGACTTCCTCCTGCAGCTCCAGCGCCCCGGCTTCGGCAATGCGATGACGCTCCCGCCCCTCGAAATCGAAGGGCATGGTGACGAAGCCGACGGCAAGCATGCCGTTCTCGCGGGCGGCGCGGGCCACGACGGGCGCCGCTCCGGTGCCGGTCCCCCCACCCATGCCGGCGGTGATGAAGACCATGTGCGACATGGCGAGATGCTGGGAGATCTCGCCTAAGGCCTCTTCGGCCGCCGCCTTGCCTATGTCGGGCCTCGACCCCGCGCCAAGCCCCTGGGTGACCGAGGCGCCGAACTGGATCCTCCTGTCGGCGCGGGAACGATCGAGGGCCTGTGAATCGGTGTTGGCGACGACGAAGTCGACACCTGAGAGACCGTTGACGATCATGTTGTTGACCGCATTGCCTCCCGCGCCGCCGATGCCGAACACCGTGATCCGCGGCTTGATGCACTCTATCTCAGGGAATCCAACATCAATGACCATCGCTATCTCCTCCGTATCCGCATGCTGTGTTGCACTCCTCACCCCGGGCCCGCAACGGAGCCGACAGGGGTGTTGATGTTTCCGGCGGCATGCATCATGACGCCAGTCGCAGCCACTGGCCGAGGCGGTCGAAGGGACCTCTCCTCGCGTGCCAGCTGCTGAATTCACTGCGCCCCAGTTCGCCACCCCGCGCCGCATACCGCAGCAGGCCGGCACAGGCCGTGAAGGCGGGGTCCGTGGTTCGCCCGTCCAGGCCCTTGAGCCAGATGGGATGTCCTGCACGGACCTGGCGGCCGAGGTGGCGCACCGCGAGTTCGCCCAGGCCCTGGAGCTTCGCTGCGCCGCCGGTGAGCACCAGGCGGCGGGAGGCACGCCGGGCAATCTCCTCGGCGTCGAGGCGGCCTTTCAGCATCTGGAGCATGTGCTCGACGCGGGGGCGGATGATGGCGGTCAGCTCGGCCCTCGTGATGGCCCGCACCGCGCCGTCGCGTTCGCCGATCAGGGGGATCTCGAAGGTCTCGTGGCTGTCGCTCTCGAACGAGAGCACGCTGCCATGAAGCGTCTTGATCCTCTCTGCCGTCTCCGTGGGGGTCGAAAGGGCCTCGGCGATGTCGGACGTGACGTGCTGACCGCCCACGGGCATGGAATCCACGTGAACACATTCGCCCTCCATGAACATCGCCAGGTCGGTGGTTCCACCCCCGAAATCGATGACCGTCACACCCATCTCCATCTCGTCTTCCACCAGGCAGCCGAGCGCTGCGGCACAGGCCGAAGCGGCATGGCCGGCGATGTCGAGATGGCAGCGACCGATGCAGGTTTCGAGATTGGCCATGGGCCCGCGTTCCGAGGAGACGAGATGGACCCTGACGCCGAGACGCTCCCCGACCATGCCCCTGGGATCGCGGATGCCATGGCTTCCATCGATGGCATATCCCACAGGAATGGCGTGCAGCAGCTCCCGCGAGGGGTGGTGCGCCGCCTGGCGAGTCTTGTTGACCACCCTGCGCAGGTCGGCGTCGCCAACCTCGTGGCCGGCGATGCTGACGTCGACGGCGACGGTCTCCGATCGCGGCTGACCACCGGAAACACCGACCCATACCCGGCGCAGTGTCTCCCCGGCGCACTGCTCGGCGAGGGTCACCGCCGCCGCCACGGAGTGTTCGGCCGCCTCCATGTTGACCACGGTGCCCGAGAGAACGCCGCGTGACGCCTGCTGACCGGCGCCGAGAATGCGCTGGCCGCCGTTCTCGTCCTCGCGTGCCACAAGGCAGGCGACCTTGCTGCTGCCGACGTCGACGGCAGCGACGAGTTCCGGATTCGTCATGTATCCTCTCCTCGCGTCATCTCATGATCGAGACGCTCCCGCGCCTCCTCGGTGAGGCGCACCACGAGACGATCGGCCAGGCGCAGATCGATGGTCATGACGTCCCTGGAAAGCAGTCCGCTGCTCCTCTCCATGCCAGCCAGCGCCAGCCACGCCTCCTCCACCCCTTCCTCGGGGAGGTGAATGTCGATTCCACCGTCGAGATGGAGCTTCCAGCGGCGCTGGCCGATGCGTACGGCGGCGAGCACACGGGGCGCCAGATCCGGCGTCAGGGCGAGCAGCGCCAGGAGGTCCGCGGCTGCGGCCGGGGCGCCCGGGCCCACCACGAGGAACAGCCCGGAGTGATCCTCCGGCCGGGCTCCACCGATCATCTGGCCGACGGAGTCGATGACAGAGAGCTCGCCCCGGTGTTGCCAGATGGCCAGCGGACGACGCTCGATGAGTTCGACGACAACGGCATCGGGCATGCGGCGCCTGATGGAGGCGTCACGCACCCAGGCGAGCGTGGCGACCCGGGCCCTCGCTGCCTCCAGGTCGATGGCGAACAGCGCCTCGCCGATCTCGATTCCCAGCGCTTCCACGAGCGTCTGGCGATCCGTCTTCGAGCGGCCTGAAACCAGGACATGACGGACTTCGAAGCCGGCCGTGATCGACGTCTCCACCGCCGTGTCGAGCACGCTGCGCCAGGCTGTTGCGAGATGACCTGTCACCCAGGCGCCCGACACCAGGGCGGCGACGAGGACGATCGGTCCGACACGCCGCACGAGCACCCACCAGAGACGCCGGGAGGCCTTCCTCTGCGTCATCCTTCGCATCGGGCCTGCTCCGTGATCCAGCACACGAGTTCCTCGAAGTCCATTCCCGCATGGGCGGCCTGTTCGGGAACCAGGGACACCGGCGTCATGCCGGGCTGGGTGTTGATCTCGAGAAGGTAGAGGCCGCCGGACCCGCCCCTGGTGTCGTCGTAGCGGAAGTCCGCCCGCGACACGGCGTGGCAGCCGAGCAGACGGTGCGCGGCCAGCGCCATCTCCATGGCCCTGGCCGCGACGTCACAGGGCACGGGCGCCGGCAGGACGTGCCGTGAATGCCCTTCGGTGTACTTGTTGCGATAGTCGTAGAATCCCTCGCCGGTCAGGACTTCCGTGACACCGAGAGCCCTCTCGCCGAGCACGCAGACGGTGAGTTCGCGCCCCGGGATGTAGGATTCGATCATGACGTCGTCGCCGTAGCGAAAGTCGGCGTCGCGCAGCCGATCGTCGTTGCACGCCGCCAGCACGCGCCGCACGCCGACACTCGATCCCTCGCGGCCGGGTTTCACGACAAAGGGTCTCTGCCAGCCGGCAGGGCGGCCGGCCTCCGTGCGGTGCGCCGTGCGCCCGTCGGGGCAGGGAATGCCGGCGGAGGCGAAAAGGCGCTTGGCCATCGGCTTGTCCATGGCCAGGGCCGAGGCCAGCGGACCCGAGTGAGTGTAGCGGAGTCCCATGGTCTCCAACAGGCCCTGGATGCACCCGTCCTCGCCAAACCTGCCGTGCAGGGCGTTGAACACCACGTCGGGAGGAGGATCGAGCGCCCTCAGGCGATGGCCGATGTCACGGTCGACATCGATGCAGGTGACCTCGTGGCCGGCGGATGCGAGAGTGTCGGCGCAGCGTCGACCGGTGACGAGCGACACCTCGCGCTCGGCGCTCCAACCGCCCATCAGGACTGCGACGTGTGGCCTCACGGAGCATCTCCGAAGCGGACCCGGAAGGCGGCCCGCCGGCCGCGGCTGACGCGGTTCACGGCGCCTCTCCGGGCAGCCGCCCGAGGCGCCGTATCTCCCATTCCAGGCACACACCCTGGGATGTGCGGACGCGCCGCCGCACGTCCTCGGCCAAGGCCTCGAGATCCGTTGCCGATGCCGCGCCGGTGTTGACGAGAAAATTGCAGTGTTTCTCCGAGACCATCGCCCCGCCCCGGCGCAGACCGCGGCACCCGGCCCGGTCGATGAGTTCCCAGGCCCGTTCGAAGGGTGGCGGCGGATTGCGGAACGTGCTGCCGCCGGTCCGTTCCTTCGTCGGCTGGGTCAGGGCGCGGCGCTCCTGGATTTCCCGGATCCGTGCCTCTATGGCCGGCCTGGCGCCTGGTTCGCCGCGCAGCACGCAGGAGACGAAAACCCACTCTCCCGCGAGCCCGCAGTGCCGGTAGCCATGCCCGAGTTCCGCGGCATCGAGGTCGTGCACGACGCCGTCGGGGCCGACGGCGCGAACCCGGACGAGAACATCCGCGACCTCGCAGCCGTAGGCGCCGGCATTCATCGCGATGGCGCCGCCAATCGTGCCTGGCACACCAGCGAGAAACTCGAGCCCGGCAATGCCGGCGGCTGCCGCCTGGCGCGCCACATGGACATCGAGAGCCGCGGCCCCCGCATGCACCTCGCCCCCTTCCACGGCGATGCCCGTGAATCCACGGCCAAGGCGGATGGTGACCCCGGCAATCCCGTGATCCCGCACCAGGACATTGGAGCCGACACCCAGGACGGTGACCGCCAGCCCGGCCGGCCGTGTCGCCATGAAATGGACGAGATCATCCTCGTCTGCGGGGCGGTAGAGGACATCCGCCTGCCCACCGACGCCAAACCAGGTCGTGCGCGACAGGTCGGCGCCCCGGCGATAGGTGCCCCTGACATCCGGCAGGGCAGCGTGAGCGGCCGCCTCGGCGATCATGACGCCTCCCTCGCATCGCCGCCGGGCAGCAGTTCGAGTTGGCGCGGAAGTGCTTCGGCCCAGGACGTGATGGAACCAGCGCCCATGCAGATCACGGCGTCTCCCGGCGCGGTCACGCGATCCACCATGGCCGCCAGGTCCTCCTGACGCTCAAGAGAAAGGACCTGGCGATGGCCGCGTTCACGCAGGCCCTCCACCAGGCGCTGGCGCGAGGCGCCGGCCAGCGGCGTTTCGCCGGCGGCGTGAACGTCGGCGACGATGACCGCATCGGCGCTGTTGAAGCAGGCGCAGAACTCGTCGAACAGGTTCGCAAGGCGAGTGTAGCGATGCGGCTGGACCACGGCGATGACGTGCCCCCGGAACACCTCGCGCGCCGCCTCGAGGACCGCGGCAATCTCGACGGGATGGTGGGCATAGTCGTCGATGACCGTCACCCCGCGCGCTTCGCCGGTGCGGGTGAAGCGCCGTCGCACCCCGGCAAAGCTGGCCAGGGCGCGCCTCACCGTATCGTCGTCAATGCCGAGTTCCCGGGCCACCGAGATGGCAGCGAGTGCGTTGGTGACGTTGTGGCGGCCCCACATCGGCAGATCGAGATCGCAAAGGGTTCGCGCCACATGTGTCCTGCGGTCGGTGAGCACGGCATCGAAGCGGTAACCGGTCCCGGTGAGACGCAGTCCGGTT
Organism: Alphaproteobacteria bacterium; assembly: GCA_964291265.2. GTDB lineage: Bacteria > Pseudomonadota > Alphaproteobacteria > SP197 > SP197 > SP197. The sequence continues at coordinate 2,400,092 of OZ219747.1, read as the reverse complement.
CCCCGCACCTCGGCCCGGGCACCCAGTCCATAGGTGACGATGCGGCGATCCGTCACGCGTCCGACGAGCGAATGGACATCGGCATCGTCGATGCACAGCACGGCAAGGCCATGGAACGGAATGTTGCCGATGAAGCGCGCATAGGCCTCCCGCACGGCGTCGAACGACCCGTAGCTCTCCAGGTGTTCGGGGTTGATGTTGGTGACGACCGCGACGGTCATCGGCAGCTGCAGGAAGCTGCCGTCGGACTCGTCGGCTTCGGCCACCATCCATCCGCCCTTGCCCATGCGGGTGTTGGCGCCATAGGCGTTGACGATGCCGCCGTTGATCACCGTCGGATCGAGACCCGCGCACTCCAGCAACCAGCCCACCAGCGACGTGGTGGTGGTCTTGCCATGGGTGCCGCTGACCGCGATGGAGTGGACCGGGCGCATCAGCTCGCCCAGCATCTCGGCGCGGCGCACGACGGGGATCCAGCTGCGCCGCGCCTCGGCGACTTCCACGTTGTCGGCGGCGATGGCCGAGGAGACGACAACCACGCTCGCGTTTTCGACATTGTCGCCGGAGTGGCCGATGGCCACCGGGATGCCGAGACGGCGCAGCCGCTTCACCGAGGCGCTTTCGGCCATGTCGGACCCCTGGATCGAGTAGCCCTGGTTGTGCAGCACTTCGGCGATGCCGCTCATGCCGATGCCGCCGATGCCGACGAAGTGCACGGGTCCCATGGCGTCCGGTGTGCAGATCATGCCCCCTGCTCCTTCAGCACCCGGCAGGCGCGGCCATTGCCGGCCGCAAGGTTCTCGATCGCCTCGGCAAGCGCCGCGGCAGCATCGGTGCGGGCGAGGCGGCGCACGTTGCCGGCAGCGCGCGCCAATGCCGCCGGCGAGGTGAGGAGGGAATCAAGATGCGCGGCAAGGGAACGGGCGTCGGCTTCCCTCTCGTCGACGAGCCATCCGCCGCCGGCGCCGACGACAACGTCGGCGTTCGCCGTCTGGTGGTCGTCCGCCGCCCCCGCAAACGGCACCAGGACCGATGGCCGGCCCGACACGGCGAGCTCGGCTATGGTCGAGGCTCCTGCCCGGGCCACCACCAGGTGCGCCCGCGCGAGGTGCCCGGCCATGTCCTCGAAGAAGGGCGCCACCGTCGCCGTCACCCCGAGAGCTCGCCAGGCCGCCGCGGTGCGCTCGACATCTTCCTCCCGGCACTGCTGCACCACCTTGAGGCGCCGCAGCAGGGATCCGTCGAGGCACTGTCCGGCGGCGGGCAGCAGGGTGCCGAAGAGTCCAGCGCCCTGGCTCCCTCCGACCACCAGGAGATTGACATGTCCCGCAGGTCCGGGGGGGCGGTATGCGACCCGGCTGAGAGCCGCAATGGCGTCGCGAACCGGAACACCCACGGCGACCGTGCGCCGCGCCGCCGCCGGCTGCGTCCCGGCGAACGAGGTGGCCACCACCCTGGCCCTGGGGGCGAGAAAGCGGTTGGCCCGCCCGAGAACGGCATTCTGCTCGTGAATCAGCACCGGCAGGCCCAGAAGCTGCGCGACGGCAAGGGGGGGAATCGTCGGATAGCCGCCGAACCCGGCCACGACCGCCGGCTTTCCGGCATGGATCAGGCGGAGCGCGCCGGCACAACCGGCCAGCATGGTGAAGCCGGCCGCGACCCTGCCGAAGGCTGACCGGCCCGACGGACTGGCCGCACGCACCTGGCGCACCGGAATGTCGCTGATCCGGTGGGCCAGCGCGGCGCCGCGCCGGTCGGTCACGGCCGTGACATGATGGCCCCGGCGTACCAGTTCACCGGCAACGCAGAGTGCCGGAATCAGGTGCCCCCCGGTACCACCGGCCGCAATCATGACACGAGCACTCATGATCGCCCCCGGTTCGGGCGCTGACGCGTCAAAGCGAGCATCAGGCCCATGCCGATGGCCATGGCGATCAGCGAGGAGCCACCATAGGACACGAAGGGCAGGGTCATTCCGGTGGTCGGCAGCAGCCTCAGGGAAACCCCCATGTTGACCACTGCCTGCAAGGCGAACTGGATGACGAGGCCGGACACGGCGAGGAGCACGAAGAGATTCCTCTCGTGACGCAGGCGCATGAATCCGCGCAGTGCGACGAAGGCGTAGAGCGACACCAGCACCAGGCAGGCCATGAGTCCGAACTCCTCGCCGCCGACGGCAAAGATGAAGTCGGAGTGGGCATCCGGCAGATGGTCCTTGATGACACCCTCGCCCGGACCGCGGCCCTTGAGGCCGCCGGACCGGAAGGACCGGAGCGACATCTCGATCTGGTAGGTGTCCACGGATTCCGGATTGAAGAAGCCGTTGATACGGTCCCTGACGTAGTCGAACTGCTGATAGCCGATGAAGAGTCCGAGAACCGCCGCCACGGCGACGGCGGCCACCACCAGGAAGGGCAGGCCGCCAAGGAAGAGCTGGCTGCCCCAGACGGCCAGCACGATGAACGTGGTGCCGAAGTCGGGCTGCAGGACCAGCAGGACGGCAACGATCGCCGTCAGGGCGCACGAGAGCCGGATTCCCGGAAATCCGGGGACATTCCGGCCCGCGGCCAGCAGCCATGCGGTGGTGATGGCAAGGGCCGGCTTGGCAAACTCGGACGCCTGGAGCGAAAAGACGCCGAGCGGGATCCAGCGTTGTGCGCCCTTGGTCCTGGCCGCGACCAGCAGGGTCACGACCAGCAGGACGAGGGAGACGATCATGAGGGCCAGACCGGCCCGCCGGACGTGAACGGGATCGAGCAGGGACAGGCTCACCAGGAAGGCCACAGCCGGAACCAGGAACAGGAACTGCCGCTCGGCAAAGTGGAAGGCATCGACACCGATGCGTTCGGCCACCGGCGGACTGGCGGCAAGAATCAGGATCGCTCCGAAGGCCATGAGGATGAACAGGGCCGACATGTTCCAGCGATCGATGGTCCACCACCAGCGGGCCACCATGCTTCTGTCAGTGCGATCGAAGGTGGTCATGAGGCGCCCCTGCCGGTTGTCGAGCGCGTCTTGCGCACCGGCGCCCTGGCGGCCCTGGCGGCCGTGACCGGCATGTCGGCGCGGCCCTTCGCCTCGGCGAGGACAAGCTCGCGAAACCGGTCCCCTCTTTCCTCGAAGCTGGAGAACTGATCGAACGAGGCGCAGGCCGGCGACAACAGGACAACCGCCCTGGACATCCGGTCGGAGAGCGCCATCTCCGTCGCCCTGGCAACCGCGCTCTCCAGATCACCGCAATTGGTGAAGGGCACCTGCCCGTCGAGAGTCTGCGCCAGTGCGCCGGCCGCCTCGCCGATGAGGAAGGCATGGACCATCCTCGGGAAGTGGGCCGACAGGGTCGCGATGCCGCCGTCCTTGGCGCGGCCGCCGGCGATCCAGTAGATGTTGTCGAAACAGGCCAGTCCGCGGGCTGCTGACTCGGCGTTCGTGGCCTTGCTGTCGTTGACGAAGGTCACGCGGTTGATTTCGGCAACAACCTCCTGGCGATGGGCCAGTCCGGAGAAGGTCGCAAAGGCATCGGCGACGTCCCTGCCATCGACCCCGAGGGTGCGGATCACGGCATAGGCGGCTGCCGCGTTCTGCATGTTGTGGACGCCCCGCAACGACGGCAGGGAGCCAAGGTCCGCGATCTCGACCGCCCGGCCCCTGAGGTCGTCGATGAGAACGCCCTCGTGAATCCACACACCCCGCCTTGCGGCGCGCTGCGCCGACACCGGAACGACGGTGCGTCCGCGGCGTCCGGCAAGTTCGGAGTGAATGCGCCGGCAAATGTCGTCGTCGACACCGATGACGGCCGTCTGCGACGAGGCGCGCCGGGTGAAGATGCGCGTCTTGGAGGCGATGTAGTTCGGGAAATCACCGTGGCGTTCGATGTGGTCGGGTGCGATGTTGAGCAACACGGCGACATCGCTGATGAGGGAACGGATGAGGTCGAGCTGGAAGGATGACAGTTCGAGAACGTAGATCCCGTCATCACTTCCCGCTTCCAGATCAAGCACCGGGACGCCGATGTTGCCGCCCAGCTGAACCTCCCGGCCAGCGGCCTTCAACAGATGCGTGACGAGCGCCGATGTCGTCGACTTGCCGTTGGTGCCGGTCACTCCGACCACCCGGCCGGGTGGCCGCGACCTGGCGAAGAGCTCCATGTCTCCGACGATCTCAATCCTCGTGATCAGTGCCCGCGCCACCAGGGGGTGCGGAGCCGGATGGGTCAGTGGAACGCCTGGAGACAGCACGAGACTGGTGAAGGCGTCCCATTCGGTGCGATAGAGATCGTTGAGCGTGACGCCGAGGTCTTCCGCCATGGCGCGGCGCAGCGGATCATCGTCCCACGCACTGACCTCGGCTCCGCCGTTCTGAAGGGCCAGGGCAGCCGAGATGCCCGATTTTCCCAGTCCGAAGACTGCAATCGACTTGCCGGCATGACGAGAGAGATCAATCATGGCGTTCATCGCAGCTTGAGGGTGGCCAGGCCGATCAACGCCAGCACCGCGGCGATGATCCAGAATCGGATGACGATCGTCGCCTCGCTCCAGCCCTTGCGTTCGAAGTGATGGTGGATGGGGGCCATGGCGAAAATGCGACGCCCGGTCAGCCGGAACGACGCCACCTGAAGAATCACCGACACCGTTTCGAGCACGAAGATTCCGCCCACCACGGCGAGCACCAGTTCGTGCTTGGTGATGACGGCGATGGTGCCGAGCGCCGCTCCCGTTGCCAGGCTGCCGGTGTCACCCATGAAGATCATGGCCGGTGGCGCATTGAACCACAGGAACCCGAGCCCGGCTCCCATCAGGGCGCCGCACAGCACCGCCAGTTCGCCCGAGCCCGGGACCCCGGGAAGCTGCAGGTACCCGGAATAGACTGCGTGACCGGAGAGATAGGCGACGATTCCGAAGGTCATGGCCGCGACGATGATCGGTCCGATCGCGAGACCATCGAGGCCGTCGGTGAGATTGACGGCATTGGAGGTGCCGACGATCACGAAGGCGGCGAAGACGACGTAGAACCATCCGAGGTCGATCAGCAGGTCCTTGAAGAAGGGCAGCGCCAGCGACGTGCCGAGGGTTCCGTCGGTCAGCCAGGCGATCGCGATGGCGGCAGCAACTGCCGCCATCGCTTCGGCGACGATGCGGGTTCGCCCGGCAAGACCCTTGCTGCTGTGTGTCGAGACCTTGCGATAGTCGTCCACCAGGCCCAGGGCCCCGAATCCCAGCGCCACGAGCAGCACGATCCACACGAAGCCGTTGGAAAGATCCGCCCACAGCAGTGTCGATACGGTGACCGAGAGCAGGATGAGGACACCTCCCATGGTCGGTGTGCCCGCCTTGGTGACCATGTGGTGCGCCGGTCCGTCATCCCTGATCGGCTGCCCCTTGACCTGGAAGGTCTTCAGCCAGGCGATGATGCGGTCCCCGAACAGCAGGCAGATGATCAGCGCGGTCATGATGGCGCCGCCGGTACGGAAGGTGATGAAGGAGAACAGGCGCAGGGCACCGATGTCGTCCGAAACGAGGGGGTAGAGGCCATGGAACACCGATCTAGCCTCCCTTCCCCGCGATCGCCTCGATCACGGATTCCAGACCCATGCGCCGTGATCCCTTGACGAGCACCACGTCGCCCGGCCGCAGGCAGTCGGCGAGGAGCATGGCCATGGTGTGCGAATCGCCGGTCGACCCGCCGCGGCATTCGAGCGGCAGGGCGTCCATGAGATGATCCATGAGGGGACCGATGGTGAAGACCTGGTCCGCGACCGCTCCGGCCGACTCGGCAAGGCCGGCGTGGAGGCAGGCGGCATCGTCGCCGAGTTCTGCCATGTCGCCGAGAACCGCAATGCGCCGTCCTCCCGGATCCGTCGGCGTGTGCGCCAGAACGTCGAGAGCGGCACGCACGGACACCGGGCTGGCGTTGTAGGTCTCGTCAATGACGACGGCGCGCCCACCGGGCAGTGCGACGGTTCGCCGCAGGCCACGTCCGGACAGGGGGAGAATGGCGGCAAGGGACGCCGCTGCCTCGCGCAGGTCGCCGCCCAGCGCGTCCACGGCTGCCAGCACGGCAACGCTGTTGAGCGCCAGGTGGCGTCCGTGAAGCGAGAGATCGTAGTCGAGCTCGCCTGCCGCCGCCGCCACGCGCACCCGCGATCCGGTCGCCACGGGAGTCCAGTGCACGAGCCGGAAATCGGCCCTCGGCGCGGCGCCGAAGCGGACCGTCGTCACCCCGCGCCGCGCCGCGTGGTCCTCGAGGGCCGCCGCATGGCGGTTGTCGGCATTGATGATCGCCACGCCCCCCTCTTCGAGACCGTCGAAGACCGCGGCCTTCTCCTCGACAAGGGCGTCCTCGTTGGCGAAATGTCCGATGTGCACAGGTTCGATGGTGGTCACAAGCGCCACATGGGGGCGAACCAGACGGGCAAGGGGCCCGATCTCTCCCGGTGCATTGGTGCCGATCTCGAAGACGCCATAGTCGGTCGCCCGCGGCATGCGCGCCAGGGACAAAGGTGTTCCGACCTGATTGTTGTAGCTGCGGTCACTCGCGTGGGCGAGACCCTGGTGCGCCAGCACCCGATGCAGCATGTCCTTGGTTCCCGTCTTGCCGACGCTGCCCGTCACCGCCGCGACCCGCGCGGACGTCCGTTGCCGCGCCTCCCTGGCCAGGTCTTCCAGGCCCTGGAACGTGTCGACGACGAGCAGCAGCGGCGATGCGGCGGGAACGCCTGCGGGCCGGTGATTGACCATGGCCGCCGCCGCGCCGTTCCGGAAGGCGTGCCCGACATGACGGTGGCCGTCCGTGACACTCCCTGAAAGCGCCACGAAGAGATCGCTCTGGCACACCTCGCGGCTGTCAAAGGCGACGCCCTCAGCATCGAAAGGCATGGTGGTCCGCCCTCCGGTAGCCCGCGAGGCGCTCCTGTCGTTCCACAGTCCGTCGCCGTTCATGATCCACCTCGCCCGAAGGCGCGCCGCACCTCCTCGCGGTCGTCGAAGGGAAGCACATCGCCGTTCACCACCTGCCCCCCTTCATGTCCCTTGCCGGCCACCACCAGCACATCGTTGTCGCCCAGCGACGCCACGGCGCTGCGGATCGCCTCGCGGCGGTCACCGCTTTCGCGCGCTCCCGGCGCCGCCGCGAGAATGGCGCGCCTGATCAATGCCGCATCCTCGGTTCGCGGATTGTCGTCAGTCACGCAGACGTCATCGGCGAGACGCGCGGCGATGGCCCCCATCTGCGGCCGCTTTTCACGGTCCCGGTCACCGCCGCAACCGAAGACCACGGCGAGACGCCCCTCGGTCGTCTCACGCAGGCCGGTGAGCACCGTCGCGAGGGCATCGGGCGTATGGGCGTAGTCGACGTAGACCCTGGCGCCGGCGGGGTGACCGGGAACCCTTTCGAGGCGCCCCGGCACACACTTGAGGTGACCGGAGAGGGCAAGGACGTCGTGCACGGGTTGATCCTCGACCGCGGCGACGAGGGCCGCGGCACACAGGGCATTCATGGCCTGGAAACGCCCGGCAAGCGGCAGCATCACCGGGCGGGTGATGCCGTCCGCCCTGACCTCGAGGACCTGATGGCCGTCCCCGGCCTCCGCAAGTCCCTCGAGAGTGATGTCGCTCTGCGTCTCGCCGAACGACACGCTGGTCCGGTTCCCGAGGCGGTCGGCCACGGCTCGGTGTTCGGCCATGTCGGCATTGAGAACGGCCGTGCCGCCCTGCCGCATCAGGTCGAAGAGGTGCAGCTTTGCCTCGAGATAGGATTCGGCGGTGACGTGATAGTCGAGATGGTCCCGGCTGAAGCTGACAAGGGCCGCGGCATCGACATGAAGACCATCGAGGCGGCGCTGGTGGAGGCCGTGGCTCGACGCCTCGAGTGCGACCCGGCCAATGTTGCGGGCGTGCAGGCGAGCAAGACAGGCATGCAGGCCGGCCGGATCGGGCGTGGTGTATCCCAGACCCTGGACGCCTTCAGGCGTGATCACGCCGAGCGTGCCGAAGGAGGCGGCCCGGATACCCATGGCGGACCAGAACTGGCGGCAGAAATCAACCACCGAACTCTTGCCGTTGGTGCCTGTCACCGCCACGACGATACCAGGTGGCGGGGCGTGGAAGCGGGCGCACATGCGGGCGAAGACGTGGCGCGGGCAGGCGGCTGCCACGACGGCCGCCCTTTCCGCGAGTGCCGGCATCCCGCCGTCGTTCCCGAGGAGGACCGCGGCCGCGCCGCGATCGAGGGCGTCGTCCACGAAACACCGGCCATCGGTCCGGCTACCCCTGAAGGCGGCGAAGAGATGGCCTTCCCGGATCTGCCTTGAATCGGCCGCAAGGCCGGTGATGTCGACGTCGGACATCCCGCAGCGATGCTGCGCCGGCAGGCCGTCGATGAGCTCAGAAAGACGCAAGGATCATCTCCAGCTGCTCTTTCGCATCGCCTTCCGTCTCCGGCAGGCCGACAAAGACCCCGTCATCCGGAAGGATCCCCTGCATCGGACCGAGGCGGGCGATGATGTTCCCGACAGCGGGAGCGGCGGTCCAGCCGGCCGTGGCGTAGCCGAAGGTCTCCTCGGTTCCCTTCGGTTCATCGACCGAGAGGAGAACCACGTACTGCGGATCGTTGATCGGGAAGGCGGCGACGAAGGTCGAGATCAGCTTTCTCCTGTCGTAGCGGCGCGACTCGCCCGGTTGTTCGGCGGTACCCGTCTTGCCGCCGATGAGATAGCCGTCGACCTGGGCCTTGCGGCCACTTCCGAAACGCGCCACGAGATGGGTCAGCATGCGCATCGTTTCCGATGTCTTCCGGGCAATCACCCGATGGCCCGGATCCGGGTCACCCTGCGGTTTCAGCAGGGTCGGCTGACGGAACAGGCCGCCGTTGACCATGGCAGCCACGGCCGCGGCAAGCTGCACCGGCGATACGGCAATGCCGTGGCCGAAACCGATGGTGATGGTGCTGAGCGTACCCCACGTCGAGGGATAGAGCGGACGCGTCACCTCGGGCAGTTCGATGGCGGACCGGGAGAGCAGGCCTATGCGCTCGAGAAACGCCTTCTGGTAGTCGCTCCCCACGGCCAGCGCCATGCGTGCCGCGCCGATGTTGGACGAGTGCACCATGATCTCGGGCATGGTCAGCCAGCGGCTCTGCGGCTTGTAGTCCGTGATCGTGAAACGACCGGCAGTGAGCGGCTCCGTTGCATCGAACGCATCGCCGAGCCTGGCGACGCCTGATTCGTAGGCCATGGCGGCCGTGAAGGTCTTGAAGATGGAGCCCAGTTCGTAGGCGCCCAGGGTCGCCCGGTTGAACCGGCTCCCGAGGTCGCTGACCGCCGGATCGGCCGGATCGAAGTCCGGCAGGGACACCATGGCGAGAATCTCGGCGCTGTGCACGTCCATGACCAGAGCGGCTCCGCCCTTGGCCGAGAAGGTCTCGACGGTACGCGCGAGCTCGTCGCGCACGATCTGCTGGACGCGAACATCGAGGGAGAGCGCGACGTCGCCTTGGTTGTCGGCGAGCAGCTGCTCATCGAACGATTGTTCGATTCCCGCCAGGCCGCGGCCGTCGATGTCCGTGTAGCCGACGACGTGGGATGTCAGCGGGCCCTGGGGCCAGATGCGCCGTTCCTCGACGGCGAAACCGAGACCCGGCTGGTAGAGATCGCGCACCGCCTGCTGAACGCTCGGCTCGAGCTTGCGGCGGATCCATTCAAACCGCCTGGTGCTGGTCAGCAACTCGAGGAGATGGTCGCGGTCCATGTCCGGAAAGACCTCGAGAAGCGCTGCCGCCGTCGCCTGCGGGTCCGTGACCCCTGCCGGATCGACATAGAGCGACGCGACGGACAGGCTGGAGGCCAGCAGGACACCATTGCGGTCAACGATGTTGGCCCGCCCCTTGGGAGTCGTGGCCTCCGCCGCCATGCCGGCCTTGACCGGCGTCACGCTCATCACGTCGACGAGACGCCCTCCGATCACGACGAAAGCGGTCAGGATGCACATCGCCACCACCATCAGGCGTTGCTTGCACAGTCCCACGGCCTGCTTGCCGGCGCCTTCCAGGACCAGGGGCGCCCCCTGCTTCGCCTGTCCGGTCACAATCCCTCCTCCCCGGCGCCTGACTGGTTCCACACGGTTCCGATGCCGATCGGGGGCGGCGCCAGGGGGATGCCTGACACCCGGGAAAGCTGGCGGACCGTCACCGGCACAAGCTCCTCCAGATGGCGGCCCGCAAGATCCTTGATGCGCTCGGGGCGGCTGAGATAGCTCCACTCGGCTTCGAGCACCCTGACTTTCTCGCGCCGTTCGGCGAGGTCGTCCTCGAGCCTTTCCAGTTCGGTTCTCAGTTCCCTGGCATGGTGGTGCTGGGAAAAGACAGCGAGCGCGGCAACAAGCGCCCCGATCATCCACAGCCATCCTCCACGCGCGGTCATGCGGCCGTCCCCCAACATGGCGCGGACGTCCTCACGGCATGGCGCAGACGGGCTGAACGGGCCCGCGGATTGGCCCGGGTCTCGGCGGCAGCGGGACGTACCGCGCGCGTCGTCACGAGACGGAATGTCGGCTCCGGGGTCTCGCCGGCCGGGGGCCGATGGCGTTCCGGCCGAGCGTCCCGACCACTGCGCTGTCGCAGGAACCGCTTGACGATCCGGTCCTCGAGGGAGTGGAAGGCGACGACCACGAGGCGCCCGCCTTCCCGCAGGACGGCCTCGGCGGCCATGAGGCCCCGCTCGATCTCGTGGAGTTCCTGATTGACCCAGATGCGCAGGCCCTGAAACGTCCGGGTGGCGGGATCGATCCCCCCGGGGGACCGACGCACGGTGCGGCGCACGATGTCGGCGAGCTCGCCGGTCCGCGTGATCGGCGATTCGGCACGCGCCCTGACGATCGCACGCGCCACGGCCCGCGCCCGGCGCTCTTCTCCGAACTCGCTGATAATCCGCGCGAGACCGTCCTCGTCAAGGGCGTTGACCGCATCGGCGGCGGTCGCCCCTGCGGCGCCCATGCGCATGTCGAGGGGGCCATCGAGGCGGAACGAAAAACCGCGCCCGGCATCGTCGATCTGCGTCGACGAGACACCGAGGTCGAAGACGGCGCCGTCGACGGGTCCTGCGACTTCTTCGCGGACCAGGGCATCGAGTTCGGAAAAGCGCCGCTCGACGACGGTGAGCCGCCCGTCATAGCGGCGCGCCAGCCTGCGGCCCTCGCGCACGGCGAAGGGATCCCTGTCGAGGGCGATCACCCGACAGGACGCCGCGTCAAGCAGGGCCGCCGCATAGCCACCGGCGCCGAATGTCGCATCGACGATGATCTCGCCGTCGGCCGGATCCAGGCAGGCGAGCGCCGTGTCGAGAAGGACCGGGACGTGGGCTGCGCTCATGACGCCCTGCCTCCCGGGGCGGACAGCGGCAGGCTGATGGTCTCGCGCTTGAGGGTGGTGTTCCGGCGCGCCTCTTCCTGCTTGGCCCGGCCTCTCGAGGGTTCCCAGATCTGGAAGTGTCGCCCCAGGCCTATGAAACATGCCTCGCCATCGATGGCGGCGAACTCCTTGAACTCCGCCGGAAGCACGATCCGTCCTTCCCGATCGAGCCGCAGGTGGAGCGACGCACCGAAGATGGCGATGGCGCTGTCCATCGCCTCGCTGGAAAACACCTGTTCGGAATTGGAGATGAAGCCGGAGAACTCCTCCGGCTCGAAGACGTCGAGGGCCATTTCTCCCGAGACGGACATCATGACGTAGAGACCCTGTTCGGGATCCTCGAAGCAGGCGCGAAAGATCGGCGGCACGGATACCCGTCCCTTGGCGTCGACTGTCTTGATGTGCGTTCCCGCAAAGATTTTCGGTGGCGCACTTGGACTCCCTGCCATTCCCGCTCGACCGTTTTCGCCGCCTCACCGTTTGGAATATCTTGGGAATACTTGGGAAACTTTGGGATGTCAAATCAGGAAGCTCGAAATTTCGTAACTACTCACCCCCTACTGATGACGGATCGTTTTTCCTGACGGGTTCGGATCCGGCATTTTCTCTTGCCGCCTTCACTTGCTCGCTGCCGATGATCGGATGTGCGTGTTCCGACTGACAAGAAGCGGATCGATCTTCGGCTTCAGCTCCACGTTCCGGCCTTGTATGACCAGGTTTTGTCCCCGTGATGATGCAATCATCCACAGCGGTTGGCTGCCTTTCCAATCCTCTGGAGATATGCGCTTGACATTGTAGGAGGGGCACTCTACATGCTGGCCATCGGGGCGGTTTGCGTCGGAGATATTGATGGCGGCATGGTACGGATCGAAGGCGACGACGGGTCTGAGCCAGGCGATCGTCGCGGCCATGCCGCCGCATGACGTGTACATCGAGGCGTTCCTTGGGGGCGGCGCGATCATGAAGCGCAAGCCTCCGGCGCTACGCAGCATCGGCATCGACCTCAACCGACGGGCGATCGACACCTTCCGCTGTGACTATCCGGTGGAGCTTCACCAAGGCTGCGCCCTGCGTTTTCTCGAGACCTTCGCCTTCCAGGGCCGCGAGCTGGTCTACTGCGACCCGCCTTACGTGCAGTCGACGCGCCGGTCGCAGCGCCGCTACCGCTTCGACTGCACGGACGATGACCATGTTGCGCTCCTCGACATCCTGACGTCGCTGCCCTGCCAGGTGATGATCTCCGGCTATCCCTCGCGGCTCTACGACACGCACCTCGCCGGCTGGCGCTCGGCCGAGGTCCAGGTCAACAACCAGGCCTGCGTTGTCACCGAGAAGCTGTGGTTCAACTTCGCACCGGGCCGGCCGCACTGGCATACGTGTGCGGGCAGGAACTCGATCGACCGCCAGCGCATCAAGCGCCTCGCAGAGAGCTGGGCGCGGCGCTACCGGACGATGCCCGAAGGCGAGCGGCTCGCCGTGCTGGCGGCTGTCATGGCGGTGGAGGCGTCGTCATGGCGAGCGTGAACGGCACGTCTGTGCGCCAGGAGGCCGACGTCTTCCAGAAGCAGTTCCAGGATCTCCGCAAGCAGGGCAAGGTCAACCAGGAGTGCGAGGAGCTCTTCCGCGGCATGCTGATGCTGATAAAGCTGTTGCTGACCGTGCTCATGGAGAAGATCACACGCAAGACAAGCCGGAACTCCGGTCTGCCGCCATCGCAGACTGACAAGGACGAGAGCGCGAGGCGCACCGGGAGCCACGGCAAGGGCCCGAAACCGAACCAGCAGACGGGCGACAACCTGCGCACGACCACCGTCGAGGAGACGATCGTCGTCGATGCCTGCGACGCCTGCGGCGCCGACCTCCACGATGTCGACCCCGTCGACCGGGAGTGCCGCGTCCTCTACGACATCGTGTTCGAAGTCGTCGAGCGCCGCGTCGAAGCCGAGATCAAGGAATGCCCGAAGTGCCGGACCCGGACCAAGGGCCGGTTCCCAGACAACATGCCGGGCCCCCTGCAGTATGGCGTCAGCATCCAGGCCCTCGTCATCAACCTGCTGATCGCCCAGATGCTGTCCCTGCGTCGTGCCGTCTCGCTCGTGCACGCGATCTCCGGCATCAAGCTCTCCGAGGCGACCTGCCTCGGCTATGTCCGGCGCTTTCACGATGCCCTCGCATCATGGGAGGAGGCCGCCGTGGCCCATCTCCTGCAACAACCGGCCCTGCATGTCGACGAGACCGGCTTCCGGGTCGCCGGCAAGACCCAATGGCTCCATGTCGTCACCGACGGCACCCTGACGTGCAAGTTCCCGCACCCCAAGCGCGGCCGGGAGGCGATCGAAGAGATCGGCATCATCCCGCGCTACAAGGGCGTCCTGATCCACGACTGCTGGGCTGCCTACATGGGCTACGATCAATGCCGCCACCAACTGTGCGGCAGCCATCTCCTGCGCGAACTGACCTTCGTCGTCGAGTCCAACGGCTACCGCTGGGCGCGACTGATGAAAAGCCTGCTGCGCGAGGTCTCCCGCAGGGTCAACAAGAGCGCATCCAAGACCTTGAACGAGGCCGACCGCCGGGCCGTGCGCAAGCGCTACCGCACCATCCTCACCCAGGGCGCCAGGGAACTGCCCGACATCCCGCCACGGACGAAAGGAAAACGGGGACGCATCGCAAAGTCCGACGCGCACAACCTGCATGAACGTCTCGTGAAACACGAGAAGTCCGTCCTGCGCTTCATGAAGGACCCCAATGTCAGTTTCACAAATAATACCGGAGAGCAGAAGATCAGGATGACAAAGGTCAAGATCAAGGTGTCCGGATGTTTCCGTACCATGCCCCACGCCAAAGCATGGTGCCGCGGCTCAAGCTACCTCACCACCATGGACGCACTCGGCTACAACCCTCACGTCGCCATCCACATCGCCCTCGACGGAAAGGCCGTAGACATCCTCAACCAGCACTACGGACAACCAGACCCTAACAAGGGGTGAGTAGTTACGAAATTTCAATGTCTTGAGCAGCCCGCCTTGGCACCAGCAATTCCCAATATGCTGGGGGTAACATTCCAGGATGTGACATCATCTTGTAGCGTGTTCGCCTACTATCGGGCTCTTCACGGTGTTGTCGACCTGGCCGGTGGATAAAATTCCTCTGCCTGAGAGTTGGGATTCGCCCCCGGCCATGTCATCGCCAGGGGCGGCGGCGGGAATCAGGCGGACTGTAAGCCGGGTTCTGTGATCCGCCCCCCTTGAAGGTTCCGAGGGCGGCCGATGGCCATTCATCTGGGACGCGCGTCACCGCGCGCCTCGCGCGATCAACCCGGGCGGCGGGGTCCGGAAACGGGCCTCGTGGAACCACGTGCCGCCCCTACTCGATCTTGCTCCTGGCGGGGTTTGCCATGCCGTCTGCGTTGCCGCAGCCGCGGTGCGCTCTTGCCGCACCCTTTCACCCTTGCCGTCGGCCCTGCGGCCGGAGGCGGTCTACTTTCTGTGGCACTGTCCCTGGGGTCACCCCCGCCGGGCGTTACCCGGCGCCATGTTTCCGTGGAGCCCGGACTTTCCTCCCTTCCCGATGGGGGAAGAGCGGCCATCCGTCCGTCTGATTCCCGGTGGGAAGGGATAGCGTGGCACCACCAGCTTAGTCAATGTGCCGCGTCAACCAGGGCCACGAGACGGGCCGCGGTCTCGCCATCCGCCACGCCGTCGACCCGCGCCGGTCGAAAGTGGCGCTGGAAGGCGGTGACGACGGCAGCCGTCACGGGGCCGTAGAAGCCGTCCGGCGCGACGGCGTATCCGAAACCCGCCAGATGGTCCTGCAGGCGCACGACGGCGCACCCCCTGTCTCCCTCGCTCAGGCATGTCGCGGCAGGGGGCCGGGGCGGCGGCCACAGCCCGACGCCCCGGCTCGCGAGCCAGCGCCAGTCGAAGAGTTCTCCGGGGTCCTGCTTGCGCTGCGGTGCGACATCGCTGTGTCCCAGGACATGGCGCTGGCGGATGCCATGGCGAGCCAGGACATCGCGGCAGAGCGCCGCCACAGCCTCCATCTGCCGTCCGGGAAACGGCGGCAGTCCTCCGTCGTGGCCGGGATTGACGATCTCGATGCCCACCGAGGCACTGTTGATGTCGTGAACCCCCTGCCAGCACGCGACACCGGCGTGCCAGGCGCGCCGCGCTTCCGGAACCAGCGAGGTGACCGCACCATCCTCGTCGACAAGCCAGTGGGCACTGACTCCGGACGCCGGATCGACCAGGCGCTGCAGGGCCGCGGCGGCATCCCGCATTCCGGTGTAGTGGAGGACGAGCATGCAGACTTCCGCCCGCCGATCATTGACATTGGGAGAGGGGCGGTGCCTCGTCGTCATGCCGGTGGACGTTGCAGGGCCCGGCGCGTCGCACTAGGTTGACACGGTGGCAGACGCGCAGCTTGTGAGACAATCATGCCAGACATCAGGAACATCGCCATCGTCGGTCCATCGCTCAGCGGAAAGACGACTCTCCTCGAGGCCATGCTCTACATCTGCGGCGCCATCGGCCGCAAGGGTTCCGTGAAGGACGGGAACTCGGTCGGCGATTCGGCGCCGGAGGCGCGCCAGCGGAACATGAGCACGGAAGTGAGCGCCGGCCATGCCACCTTCGAAGGCATTCGCTTCAACTTTCTCGACTGCCCCGGCTCCATCGAGTTCCAGGCCGAGGCGCGCAACGCGCTCATCGGCGCCGACGCCGCGGTGGTGGTCTACGAGCCGGTGGTGGAACGGACAACGACCATGGCGCCGGTCTTCCGCTTTCTCGAACACAACCGGATTCCCCATCTCGTGTTCATCAACAAGATGGACCGCACCACCACCCTGATGCGCGAACTCCTGCCGGCCATGCAGGACATCTCGGGGACACCCATGCTGATCACGCAGGTGCCCGTGCGCGACAACGACCATGTCACGGGCTATGTCGACCTGATCAGCGAGTCGGCGTGGCGCTACCATGAGGGCGGCGCCTCCGAAGCCATCGAGATGCCGGACGGTGTCATGGAGCGCGAGGACGAGGCGCGCAACCTGATGCTGGAGGGCCTGGCCGATTTCAGCGACGACCTGATGATGCGGATTCTCGAGGACGAAGTGCCGACCCAGGAGGAGGTGGTGAGCGAACTCAGCGGGGCCTTCGCCGAGGCGCGGGTGGTGCCTGTCCTGCTCGGTTCCGCCGAACTGGAGAACGGTGTCCGCCGCCTGCTCCAGGAACTCCGGCACTGGGTTCCCGATCCCGGCCGCGCCGCGGCAAGACGTGGCGGCGATGGTCCCTTCGCCGCACAGGTGCTCAAGACCTACAACACCCAGCATGGCGGCAAGTTGTCACTGGCCCGGATCTGGCGTGGCGAGGTGAAGGACGGCGACACGGTCAACGGCAACCGCATCGGCGGCATGTACCACCTTCAGGGCAGCCAGAGCGTCAAGATCGACCGTGCCGGGGCCGGAGACATCGTCGCCTTCGGCCGCCTCGAGGGAGCGCGCACCGGGGATACCCTCGTCATGGGCAACGACGCACCCGACGAGGACACCGCCTGGCCACGAGCCGGGACGCCGCCCCGCCTCTACGGCCTCGCGATCCACGCGGCGCGCCGCGAGGACGAGGTGAAGATGGCCACGGCACTCCATCGCATTCACGAGGAGGATCCGTCCATCGAGCCCGAACAGGACCCGGACCTCAAGCAGCTGGTGCTCTGGGGCCAGGGCGACATGCACCTGCAGACCGCCTTCTCGAAGCTGTCCGGACGCTACGGGGTCGAGGTGACATCCGGGCGCCCGCTGGTGCCCTACAGGGAGGCCATTCGCAAGCCGACCACCCAGCACGGCCGCTTCAAGCGCCAGACAGGCGGCAGCGGCATGTTCGGCGATGTTCAGATCAATATCCGTCCGCTGACCAGGGGCAGCGGTTTCGAATTCACCAATTCGGTGACCGGCGGCAACATCCCGAGGCAGTACATTCCCGCGGTCGAGGCAGGGGTGAAGGAGTACCTGCTCCAGGGTCCGCTCGGCTTTCCCGTGGTCGACGTCGCCGTGGAGGTCTTCGACGGCAAGTACCATGACGTCGATTCCAACGAAATGGCCTTCAAGCTGGCGGCGCGCGTGGCCATGAGCGAAGGCATGCCCTCCTGCAGTCCGGTGCTCCTTGAACCGATCATGACCGTATCCGTTCATGCTCCCAATTCGGCCACGGCGCGCGTGCAGCAGCTGATCACCGGACGGCGTGGCCAGATTCTCGGTTTCGAGGCCCGCGAGGGCTGGAAGGAATGGGACACCGTCACGGCGCACATGCCCCAAAGCGAGACCCTCACGCTCGTCAGCGAACTGCGCTC
The DNA here is from genome assembly GCA_964291265.2 of Alphaproteobacteria bacterium. Taxonomy (GTDB): domain Bacteria; phylum Pseudomonadota; class Alphaproteobacteria; order SP197; family SP197; genus SP197. The sequence continues at coordinate 2,382,347 of OZ219747.1, read as the reverse complement.
ACTGACCCAGGGCGTGGGATACTTCGACATGTCGTTCGATCATCTCCAGGAACTGACCGGTCGCGAGGCCGATCAGGTCGTCGAGGACCGCAAGCAGCATCTCGAGGCCGCATGACCGCCGTCTGCCTGATTTCCGTCATCTGCCGCGACCGCGCCGGACTCGTGGCCGACATGGCCGGCCGCCTCTTCGACCTCGACGCCAATCTCTCCGATACGACCTTTGCCGTCCTCGGCGACATGGCGGAGTTCACCTGCATCGCCGAGATTCCCGACGAGGTCGCCACGGCCAGGGTCAGGCAGGAGCTCGAAACCCTCGACGGCGTCGCCGAAGGCAGGGTCACGGTGGCGACCTTCGACATGCGGGCGGTGCATGACGAGGCCGGGCACATCACCCATCGAATCGAGCTCGACGGCCCGGACGCTCCGGGTCTCATCCTGCGCATCTCGGAGATCTTCGGCGGCTTTGGCGCCAACATCGTGCGCATGAACTCGGAACGCATTCCGGCACCCGGCCGCGATCGCTACGTGACGAGGTTCGCGGTCCACATTCCCGACCACCGGGTGGAGGCGTGCCTGGCAACGGTGGCCAACACCGCCGGTGAAATGCGCCTCTCCTGGCGCGTGTCGGACGTGAAGAACGGCGGCCGGGAGAGCCGGAACGCCTCCTGAAGGCGACGCCGAAGACCGACGCCACCCCATTCGCACATCAGGAACCACTGCCCCGGGAGGGAACCTCCATCATGTCGACACCCGCATCGGACATCGAGATTGCCCAGGCCGCGACACTGAGACCGATCATCGAGCTCGCCCGGGACCGCTTGGGCATCGGCGCCGAACATCTCGAGCCCTATGGTCACGACAAGGCGAAGCTCTCCTTCGACTACATCAAGGGCCTGGAGAACCGCGAGAGGGGCCGTCTCGTCCTCGTGACGGCCATCACCCCGACTCCCGCGGGCGAGGGAAAGACGACGACGACCGTGGGCCTCGGCGACGCACTCAATCGCATCGGCCGCAGGACTTTGATCTGCCTCAGGGAGCCGTCGCTCGGTCCATCGTTCGGCGTCAAGGGAGGGGCGGCCGGCGGCGGCCATGCGCAGATCGTGCCCATGGAGGACATCAACCTCCATTTCACCGGTGACTTCCACGCCATCGGAGTCGCCAACAACCTCCTGGCGGCCATGGTCGACAACCACATCTACTGGGGCAACGCCCACGGCATCGACGAACGCCGGGTGGCATGGCGCCGCGTCGTCGACATGAACGACAGGGCGCTGAGATCCATCGTCAACTCGCTTGGCGGGGTGGCCAACGGGTTTCCGCGCCAGGACGGCTTCGACATCACCGTCGCCTCCGAGGTCATGGCCATATTCTGCCTTGCCACGGACATCGACGATCTCAAGCGCCGGCTCGGCAACATCGTCGTTGCCCACACGCGGCAGAGAACACCTGTCACGGCGCGCGATCTCAATGCGGAGGGGGCCATGGCGGCGCTCCTCAAGGATGCCATCAAGCCCAATCTCGTGCAGACCCTGGAGAACAATCCCGCCTTCGTGCACGGCGGCCCCTTCGCCAACATTGCCCACGGCTGCAACTCCGTGCTCGCCACCTCGAGTGCCCTCGGCATGGCCGACTACGTGGTGACGGAAGCCGGGTTCGGCGCCGACCTCGGAGCCGAGAAGTTCTTCAACATCAAGTGCCGCAAGGCGGGGCTGTCGCCGGATGCCGTGGTCATCGTCGCCACCATCCGGGCGCTGAAGATGCACGGCGGGGTGGCCCGCGAGGACCTGGCAAGGGAGGACATCGCCGCCGTCGAGCGAGGCTTTGCCAACCTGCAGCGCCACATCTCCAACGTGGCGAAGTTCGGGGTGCCGGCCGTCGTCTCCGTCAATCGCTTCTCCGCCGACACCGATGCCGAGGTGTCGACCCTGCTGGACCTCACCGCTGCCCAGGGCGTGCGCTGCGTCGAGGCCACCCACTGGGCCGACGGCGGCGCCGGCGCCGTCGACCTCGCCGAGTCCGTGGTGGAACTGGCCGAGAGCGGAGCCGCCGACTTCCGGCCGCTCTATGGCGATGACATGCCGCTCGAAGAGAAGATCCGGACCATCGCCCGGCAGATCTACCGGGCCGACGACATCGACGTCCCTGCCGCGGTCTCGCGCCGGCTCGCCGAGCTCGACGATACCCCGGCCGGTTCCTGGCCGGTGTGCATGGCCAAGACCCAGTACAGCTTTTCGACCGATCCGGCGCTGAAAGCGGCGCCCGAGGGATTCACAGTTCCGCTGCGCGAGGTCCGGGTGTCCGCCGGCGCCGAGTTCCTCGTCGTCATCACGGGCGACGTCATGACCATGCCCGGATTGCCGCGCCATCCTGCCGCCGACAACATCGGCGTCGATTCGCGGGGCCGCATTCGCGGCCTGTTCTGACGTCGGCAGTCCGCTGCCGCCGCTCTCCGGGACGGTTGACTTCCGGGCGCGGGAACCCAAGTGTCAAGGGCGAGGCTGCCGGGATGACGTTCCCTGACCCGGGGAACGGCCCCGCTCTTCCAGGCATGTGTCCCCTGACCGGATCATCCAGCACGGAGCAATGGCAAGACATGACACTATCGATAGGCAGTACGGCACCTGACTTCGAACAGGATTCGACGGCGGGGCGCATCAGGTTCCACGAGTACATCGGTGATTCCTGGTGCATCCTGTTTTCCCACCCCAAGGACTTCACACCGGTCTGCACGACCGAACTCGGCGCCGTTGCCGGCATGAAACCCGAGTTCGACCGGCGCAACACCAAGCTGATCGGCCTTTCGGTCGATGGCGTGGCCGATCACGAAGGCTGGTCGAAGGATATCGAGGATGTCACCGGCAACGCACTCAACTACCCGCTGCTGGCCGACACCGACCTTTCCGTCGCCAAGACCTACAACATGCTGCCGGCCGGCGCCGGTGACACCGCCGAGGGACGCACCCCGGTGGACAACGCAACGGTGCGGACGGTCTACGTCATCGGGCCCGACAAGCAGATCAAGGCGATGGTCAGCTATCCGATGTCGACGGGACGCAATTTCGACGAGATCCTGCGCCTCCTCGATTCCTGCCAGCTGACGGCCAGCCACAAGGTGGCCACCCCGGCCAACTGGCAGAACGGCGAAGACGTGATCATCGTCCCCGCCGTCAAGGACGACGAGGCAAGGGAGAGATTTCCCGGAGGCTGGAAAGCGCCCAAGCCCTACCTGCGCATCGTGCCGCAGCCCTCGGACTGACATGGCTGGGGGAGCCGCGGTCGCGCGGCTCCCCGCCCTGCTTGGCGATGGCGAAGGCATCGAGGGACATCCGACCGTCAGGAGAGACCGAGGGACCGGCGGTCGAACAGATGGACGCGATCCCCGCAGGGCATGGCGCCGAGGCCGTCAGGAGGTCGTTGGCCACCATGCCCGAAGGGCCCGGCGTCTACCGCATGCTCTCCTCCGAAGGCGAGGTCCTCTATGTCGGCAAGGCGCGCAACCTGGCGCACAGGGTTGCGACCTACGCGCAACCGGGGCGCCTCGACCCGCGTCTTCACAGGATGGTCGCCGGCACTGCGGCCATCGAAGTGGTCACCACCGCGACGGAAGCCGAGGCGCTGCTTCTCGAGGCCAACCTCATCAAGAAGCTCAAGCCGCGCTACAATGTCGTCCTGCGTGACGACAAGTCCTTTCCCTACATCCTGCTGCGTCGCGACCACCGGTGGCCGCAGATCGTCAAGCATCGCGGAGCCCGGCGCCGGCAGGGCGACTACTTCGGCCCGTTTGCCAGCGCCGGTGCGGTCAACCGGACCATCACGGCCCTGCAGAAGGCATTTCCTCTCAGAAGCTGCAGTGATCACGTGCTGGACAACCGCACCCGGCCCTGCCTGCAGTACCAGATCAAACGCTGCGTGGCGCCCTGTGTCGGGCTTGCCGACGACGAGGACTACGCACGCCTGACGGGAGAGGCCCGCGCCTTTCTCAAGGGCCAGACCCGGGAGGTCCAGGACGGCCTCTCCCGGCGCATGCAGGACTCTGCCGAAGCCCTCGAATTCGAGCGCTCGGCCGGCCTGCGTGACCGCATTCGCGCTCTCAACCACATCCAGGCGCACCAGCAGATCAACGTGCCGACGCTGGCCGCGGCCGATGTCGTGGCCCTCTGCCGCGAAGGCGGGCAGACCTGCATTCAGGTCTTCTTCATCCGCCACGGACGCAACTACGGCAACAGGGCCTACTGGCCGGGGCGCAGCGCCAACAGGACTCCGGAAAGCGTGATGGCGGCCTTCCTGGCGCAGTTCTACGAGAACAAGGAAGTTCCCGGCATCATCCTGGTGTCGATGCGGCCGGACAATCACGCCCTCCTGACCGAGGCCCTTGCTGGCAGGAGGGGACACGGGGTGGAGATCAGCGTCCCGCGCCGGGGCGGCCGCCGGGCCCTGATGGACCATGCCCTGCAGAATGCACGGGATGCCCTGCGGCGGCGCCTTGCCGAGAGTGCGACGCAGCGCTCCCATCTCGAGAGCCTGGCCGCCCTGCTCGGCCTCGACGCGGCGCCCCGGCGCATCGAGGTCTACGACAACAGCCATACCCAGGGATCCCAGCCCGTCGGCGCGATGATCGTTGCCGGCGCCGAGGGATTCATGAAGAACCAGTATCGCAAGTTCACGGTCCGCACGGCCCCGGCGGGCGATGACTACGCGATGATGCGCGAGGTTCTCGAGCGCCGCTTCTCGCGCCTCGTCGAGGAGGACCCCGAACGCACCTCCTCCGCCTGGCCCGATCTTGTCCTCGTCGACGGTGGCGCCGGACAGCTGTCGACGGCGCTGTCCGTCATCGAGGGCCTCGGCATTTCCGGTGTCGACGTCGCCGGTGTCGCCAAGGGGCCGGACCGCCATGCTGGGCGCGAGCGCATCTTCCTTGCCGGACGCGACCCGTTGACGCCGGAGGAACGCGATCCCGTGCTCTGGTTCATCCAGCGTCTGCGCGACGAGGCCCATCGCTTCGCCATCGGCGCCCATCGCTCGAAACGCGCCAGCCGCATCAGCCATTCCCTGCTCGACGAAATCCCGGGCATCGGTCCGATACGCAAGCGGGCCCTGCTGCATCACTTCGGATCGGCCCGAGCCGTGGCCGACGCAGCCCTGGCGGATCTCGAGAAGGTCAAGGGCATCGACCGCACAGTGGCCCGGCGCATCCGTGACCACTTCCAGCGCGACTCGTGATGGCGTCACTGCCCAACATCCTCACCATCGCCCGCATGGCGGCCCTGGCGCCGATCGCGTTTCTCCTGATCGAAGGGGACGCGGGCGCCCGCTGGGCGGCGCTCGCCGTCTTCTGCGTGGCGGCGGCGACCGATGCCCTCGACGGCTGGCTGGCGCGCCGCATGAACGTCCGCTCCACCCTGGGCCGGGTCCTCGACCCCGTCGCCGACAAGGTGCTGGTGTGCGGTGTCATCGTCGTTCTGACAGCGACGTCCGAGGTGCCGGTGATCGCCGCGCTCGTCATCGTGATCCGCGAGATCCTTGTGTGCGGCCTGCGCGAGGCCCTCGCCGCATCCTCCCTCACCGTCGGTGTGACACCTCTCTCGAAGACCAAGACGGTCCTCCAGTGCCTCGCCATCGCCCTGGTTCTCGCCCCCGATCCGGCCTTCGCCACCGTCGGCCTCGCCGCCATGTGGCTGGCCGCGCTTATGACCGCCCTTTCGGGACTGCTTCACGGAGAGGCCGCCCGGCGCGCCTTGACGGCGCGCCGGCGCTCGCTGTCGGAGGAACCATGAGTCCGGCGCCGACACGCCTGCCGCACGGCGCCGGCCCGGTGGCGAGCCCCGACGCGCGCGGCGACCGGTTGATGACGGCGGCGGAAGCGCTCGATCTCATCTCGCGCATGGCCGCTCCGGTGACGACCGCCGAAGAGATCCCCCTGGCCGGGGCCGCCGGGCGGGTCCTCGCCCGTGACGTCGTCTCGACGATGGACGTTCCCCCTCACGCCAACGCCGCCGTCGACGGCTACGCATTCTTCCACGACGACCTCGCCTGTTCCGCCGACACGATCCTTCCCGTCACGGCGAGGGTAGCGGCCGGCATGGCCCTTGACCGCCGGGCGCGGCGCGGCGAGGCCATCCGCATCTTCACCGGGGCGCCCATGCCCGAAGGCTGCGACACCGTGGCCATGCAGGAGTATGTCCGCATCGAAGGCGACTCGATCGTTGTCGATTCCCGGATCCGGCGCGGCGCCAACAGGCGCGAGGCCGGGGAGGACGTCGCGGCGGGGAGCACCATCCTGCGCCGGGGGCGCCGGCTGGGACCGTTCGACATCGGTCTTGCCGCCTCGGTTGGCCTCACGCTCCTGCCCTGCAGGGAGCCGCTCCGTGTCGCCCTCTTCTCGACAGGCGACGAGGTCACCGATCCTCCCGGCGTTCTCGGGCCCGGCGCCATCTTCGATGCCAACCGCCATGCCGTGCGGGCACTGCTCGACGCCATCGGCTGCAAGGTCACCGATCTCGGCATCCTGCGCGACGATGCGGCGGCGACCCGGCATGCCATTCTCGACGCCGCCCGGCGGCATCACGCGCTCATGACGTCGGGCGGCGTTTCCGTGGGCGACGAGGATCACGTGCAGCGCACCATTCGCGAACACGGCACGCTCCATGCCTGGTACATGGCCATCAAGCCCGGGCGTCCACTGGTGCTCGGCGACATCGGCGACGCGACCTTCATCGGCCTGCCCGGCAACCCGGCAGCGGCCATGGTGACCTTCCTGCGCTTTGCCCGGCCCCTGCTTCTGCGCCTTGGCGGCGCCGACGACACAGCGCCGATGACCTTCAACGTCCGTTCCGCATTCGGCCGCGACAAGAAGGGCGGGCGCCGCGAGTATGTTCGGGTCCACCTGCGCCGCCGGGGTGACGGCGTGACCGAGGCCCATGCCTTCGCGAGGGAGGGCGCCGGCCTGCTGTCGTCCCTGGTCGACACCGACGGTCTCGCGGAGCTTCCCGAGGACATGACACGACTCGAGGCCGGTGACATGATAGAGGTGCTGCCGTTCAGCGAGGTCCTGTCATGAGGCTTCTCTATTTCGCATCCGTCCGGCAGACCATCGGCCTTGCCGGCGAGGACGTCACCTTGCCCGGGGACGTTGTCGATGCGGGAGGTCTCGTCGACTGGCTGAAACGGCGCGGCGGCGTCTACGCCGAGGCTCTCGCCCATCCCGGTCATGTGCGCATCGCCGTCAACCAGGCCTACGGTCATGCCGGGACTCCGGTCATGGACGATGACGAAGTGGCTCTCTTTCCTCCGGTGACCGGCGGCTAGTCCCGTGATTCGCGTCCAGGCGGAGGACTTCGACATCGCTCGCGAGACCGAGGCCATCTCCTCGCGCTCGACGTCACTCGGCGCCATCGCCTCCTTCGTCGGCGTGGTGCGAGACATGGCGGGCGATGGCAGCTCCTTCTCGATGACCCTGGAGCACTATCCCGGGATGACCGAGAGGATGCTGCGCGAGATCGACGAGGAGGCCTGCCGCCGCTGGCCGCTGGAGGCGAGCCTCATCATTCACCGCTACGGCCGCCTCGAACCCGGGGACCGGATCGTGCTGGTGATCACGGCATCGGCCCATCGCCACGCCGCCCTCGAGGCCTGCGCCTTCCTGATCGACTGGCTGAAGACGAAGGCGCCCTTCTGGAAACTCGAGGAAACCCGGGACGGCAGCCACTGGGTCGAGGCCCGCGCCCACGATGACGAGGCCGCCGCCCGCTGGGAGCGGCCGGACATCGACACCCGATCAGGAACAGCACCATGAAGATCACCCGGGTGCGCGTCCACGGCGTCACGACGCCGCCGAGGACCGGCGGGTACAGATCAGGCAGCGGCTTCGCACCACGTGTCGACACGTCCGTCGTCGGGCCCGTCGACACCAACGCGGGACCTGCCCGATCGGAACGCACCATGCGCCCGCGTTTTGGCAAACGCTTGGCGGGCATCCCGAGCGTCGCCCGGGGTTTCATCGGCGCCGATCCCTTCCACGTCGAGAAGATCAACCGCGAGTGGGACCGCAGCCATCAACAACCTGAAGGCGCCCCTCGACACCGCGCTCCGGGACATCATGGTCCAGGCGACCGGGCAGCTCCTTGTGCTCACCTCCCCGGTGGCCGCTGGCCCGAGCCGGTGCCGCTCCGTGCTGTTCGATGCCGACATCCCCCCCGGACAGCGTCCCTGCGATGCGCGCCTGCCGCGATGACGGCTACCGCCACTTCCAGCTCAGGGTCGGGGGCGGCGCCGTCGACGACGACATCGAACGGGTGATGACCTGCTGCGGGACGAGATGATCTTCGCCGACGCGAACACGCGCTTCTCGCTGCACGAGGCCATCCGCTTTGCCCAGGCCCTCCAGGGCCTTGACGGCGTAGCCAAAACCGATGTCGATCTGAATCGGCACGCGCGCCGTACCGATGAATGACCGGGCGCTGACTCGAACGCCGTCGTATGGTTGCTTCGCCCGGATCGGTTCGGCGCGCACCGAGTCAAGGTCGAATGCGACACCGTCGTTGGCAACAGGCGTGCCCATGATGTCGCGGAACGCATCTCGTAGCCCATCGACGTCAGAATCGCCGAAACCAAGCAGGTCGAGATCCTGGGTCGGGCGAATGATGTCCGCCGTCCAGACGACGAACAGCATGGCGCCTTTGAGCGCGAACCGATTCCGTTGAGGCGACACGCTCAGGCGATATAGCAAGCGTTCGAGCGCGTAGCGAGTCAGAACGAGGTTGTAGTTCAGGCGCAGTCGGACGGTAACCGTCCGCAGCCGATCGCGCACCGACTGGGCGACGTTCTTGCACTTATTTTTCATCGGCCACCGCCGCGTCAAGATAGGGCTTGAGAACCGACCAGATATGCAGATCCCTGGCATAGGCAGCGATCCGGTCGGGATGCGCCTTGCGTCTGCGGATCCCATTGCGGAGCCCTTCGAAGGCGATGTCGATGCCGATCTCCTTGCGATAGCGAAAGCAGTCGACGATGGTCTTGGCCGGATCGAAGATCGGGGTTTCGACCTTGTCGATCACATGGCGTTCGACGCCAACCGACATGGCCCTTTCGCCGAACCGCATGGCTCGGACCGGTGGATAGCTGATGCGAGGTTTGCGCTCCTTGCGCCCGATGGCGACCCAGACATGGGGCGGGGCCTGAAGCGTGAGTTCGTGGAACTGGAGAGCCGAGATGAGGCAGATCACCCCTTTGGCACGGCCTTGGCCACCTCTGCAAGGCTGTGGGTCAGGGAGTAGTCGGCGCTGTGAAGCTGGTAGAGGCCTCGGCCGACACGCAGAACGGAGCCATCTTCAACCATCCGGGTCAGTGTCTGATAATGGACTCCGGCCGCCTTCATCTCCGACAGCCGCATGATGCCGTGCTCGCCAAGAAGTCTGACGGCTGTCTCTCTCTGAGATTCGGCGCGATACGCAGGCATGTGATGATCTGTCGGCAGTTCCATGTGTATGCCGACTTTCTATCACAACACCCCGGTACATTCGAAGTAACTGCCCAGGTACCTCGTCAGGTCTGAGTCTGTGTTGACGTTGGTTGCGGTGGGTGCTGTTTTTGGTGTCGTCGGTTTGTTGATCCTGCGCGGCTTGGCCTCCAGCCTCCAGCTGTTCAATCAGAGATGTCCGAAAGTGTCTCTCCACGAGGTGAGGACTTCTGCTTGTCTTCCAATGCCCCCCATTGGACCCAATAGGGCCGGTCCAATGGGTCTATTGTCCTTGCACGCGGTTCCATCGAGCAGAAACCCCGTGACCCGTCGATGTTGCAAATCCCAGTTCCCGCAATCGGGTCAATACCCTCTTCACCTGACGAAGACTCGGAGATCCGGTCAAACGAGCATGTATTTCGCGAAGCGCCAGAGGATAGTCGGCATGGTCCAGAAGATCGAGGACGCTTCGCTGCACCTCGCTCAGTTTCTGCACCTGCACACTTGACTTGTCGGCCACTGCCGCACGCTCGCTCGCGACGATATGCACTGATGCCGACGGATGGCGAAATCTGACCGTCACGCACCCTCCAGCATCCTCGATTTCGGGCTGCGGCAGACCGGCTGTGGTTGTCACTTCCGCCATCTTCAGCGTTCCACGTCCCCAGCGCTCAATGATGCCGCGACGGTAGAAGACATCGGCGATCAGTGGATTCCAGGGTATCGATTCGTGCGGTGCAAACAGCTTTTCGGGCGTCAGTCCGAAATGCAGCGTCCCGGTCGACGTGACTTCCAGGCGATCATCGTAGATTGCAACGCCCACGGAACCGCCGCCGATAGAATAGTCACGATGGCAAAGCGCGTTCGCCAGCGCCTCGCGCGTCGCAAGTGGAGGAATCAGCGGCTCGTCGATTCGCTCAATGCGGCCCTCCTCGATGTGACCCGCGATGGGCAGGCTGTCGCGCAGGAAGCGTTCGGCGGCCTTGAGCAGCGAAAAGGCGTTGCCACGAAATTGACGATTGTCGACAAACTTCGTGCGGTCAATACCCCGGAAGCGCGCGACGCGGAGCAGGCACTGCGGCATGTCGAACGTGATCCGTTCCTCGGGGCCGAACAGCGCCACCGCCGCCCGCCACAATACTCCGTCCCGGTAAAGTCCGAGGCCGCGAAGCAGGTCGCCGGGTTCGCGGGTGCCGGGATCTTCGATCCGGCCTCGCCGCACCGCTTCCTCCACGGTGGTGCGTATCTCGTGGGCGTCTAGTTCGTCGACCGACCATCCCTCCGCAGGCTGGTTCTCCCAGCGCCGCTCGCTGTGCATGCGCTCGAAGAGCATTTGGCGATACTCGCCCGTGTGCATCTCGACGGTGGTGTTGCCGACCCGCCGGTACGCGTTGCCACGGTACATGTAGGGTCCGGCCTGCCCGCGCACGACAGTGACGGCGACGACCTCGAGACCTTCCTTGACCGGGATGCGCTCGATCGCCGGAAAAGCGGGCGGATCTATTCTGGAGAGCTCGGCGCTCACCTCCTCGATCGTGCGCTCGCTCACCTGCTGGCCCGACACGCTCCCTTCCGGCGTGACGCCGAACAGGACCAGGCCGCCCTGCTGATTGAGCATCGCGCAGACGGTTCGTACCGCCTCGCGACGCGTCCCGGTCGTGGTCTTGAACTCGAGCGTCTCGGATTCACCCGCCGATACCATTCGCGCAATCCGCTCGACCGTCATGGTCGCCCTCCGTTCGACTGCTCCCGCAGTTCCGCGAACGGGCAGGGAAGGCCCGCAATGATGGCAACGGTCTCCACGCTGACCTGCACGATGCGGCGCAGCGCCGGTATCAGGTCACGCGGGTCGTCGAACCAGCCGTTGGGGTCATTGACGATGCCGCTCTGCCGGTCGCGGACGATACGGTAGCGATCGATCAGCCATTCGAGCGGGGTGCGCCCGTTGACCCGATACTCGGTGTCTACGAAGATTCGCGCCGTGAACGGTTCACGCGCAGACGCGGCGATGAAGGAATCGAGAGCCTGCGCCGATATCCGTGTGCCCGGCGCATGGCACTTGCACTGGATGGCGCAGAAGCCGCCGTCCCGCTCCTCGGCGACCAGGTCGATGCCGGTGTCGGCGTCGTCGAAGTCATGCCGCGAGGTAGCCCATTCGGACCACAGTCGCACCTGCGCGAATCGGTCCCGGTAGAGCGGATCCTGCACGAAATACGCCTTCATCAGCCGCTCGAACAGGCGGCCCCTTTCTGCCTCCGTTCCGGCAACCGGCCGGATGTGGTCCAGTACCAGCTGGAAACCGTCGTTCATGTTCGCGGCGTTCCTTGACTGTCACAACCGCGGATGATCTTCGTGCAGCCCGTCACCGGATTCCACGTTGCCTCGGTCCACTCGATTGCCGATTCAGCGCCCATGGTGCAACCCCGCGGCGAACTCGCATCGGAGCACGCCCCGATTGCGCTGGGCGGGGCCGCGATTTGGAGCGTGTTTTCACGCGACCGCACCGAGGCCGTTCTTCGCCACCAGCGTCAACAGCTTCAGCGAGGTGCCGCGGGGGCGCTTCTCGCCGCGTTCCCACTGGCTCACAAGACCCGTCGTCACGTTGAGGTAGCGGGCGAACACCGCCTGGCTCGCACGCTCGCGCAGCCGAAGCGCGCGAATGTCCTCCGGCGTCATCTCCTTGACGGGCGCGAGGCACATCTCGTCGAACTTCCGCATGGTGCGTTTCGACATCAGGCCCGCTTCGTCCAGGCCGAGCGCCGCCTCGTGCACCGAAGCCAGCACCTCGCTCTCATACTGCCTGGTCATCGCATTCCACCTCGATTATCGATCCAGTCGCCTGCGCGGCCGCAAGACCCGCCGCATCCAGCGCCAGATACTCATTTGCCAGCGATCGCAGCCCCGAAAGTTCCTTGCGCCGGATGTTATCCCGGTCGCTCTTCGCAAACCCGTGCACGAAGAACGCCAGTTCGCCTCGACGGAACAGCACGATCGTGCGGAACCCGCCGGACCGGCCGCAGCCCTTGCGGGCGATGCGCCGCTTGATGACGCCGCCGCCGAGGTCGGCGTCGATCAGCCCCTCCCCGGCGCGTCGGACGGCCTCGCACAATGCCGCATCCGCCAGCCCCTCGCGATCGGCGAAACGGGCGAACGCTCTGGTCTTGAACGTCTGCAATCCGAGCCTCGCGCACATTCGCCTTCATGCCTCCTTTTATGTTGCCCGGTGTGGCTTTTCAACTCACGCCGCGGCCCTGTCCGTTGCACGGCCGTCCTGCCGCGTCTCCCTCCACGCGCCTCCCACCGGCAGGAGGAGAGGTCTGGCCGTGAAGGGGCGGCGGTCGGCGCTGCGGAGGGAGGGGGCGCTGCCCCCGTTCCATTCACCTGTCGAAGGAGCACGGCACGATGCAGGCGGCAATCGGGATGGCCGAACCGTTGAGCGCACGTCTCGTGCATGGCTGAGACGCTGTTCCAGAGCCTTTCGGCCAGCGACCGCCTCCATGCGCTGAGGCCGCTCAGGAAAGAGGACAATGCCGGGCCCATATGCTCGAGAAGGACATCTGCGTCGTCGCCACCCTCGCAGTGCTGTTCGAGGCCCCGTTCGCCGGGCACCTGACCTTCAAGGGCAGCACCTCGTTGTCGAAGGCATGGCGAGCTGTCCGCCGCTTCTCCGAAGACGTTGATATCACCTGTGACATTCGCGGAAACTGTATTTCCAGCGTTGCAATTCGGCAGCATTGCCGCTAGATTTCTGACAAACGAACAGGAGGCATCGACCGATGCGGGGCCTTCCCAAGCGCATCATGGAGTACGCCAAGGCTCGCCCGGAAGCCACGCCGCTGTGTCCGGGCGCCCTGTTGCACCTCGGCCACCGGGCGGCGGTCGACCAGGCGTTGTCCCGCCTCGCGCGCTCGGGCCGTCTCATGCGCATCTGCCAGGGCGTCTACATGCGCCCGGTCGAGACCCGGTTCGGAACGTGTGCGCCGAGCACGGGAAAGGCGCTCGCCGCGCTGTCGGCACTCTGGGGCGAGACCATCGTGCCGTGCGGCGGCGCCGCGGCCAATCGCCTGCGCCTGACCACGCAGAATCCGGTCCGTGCGGTCTACCTTACCTCCGGTCCCAGCCGACATCTCCACTTCGGGTCATCCATCGTGGAATTGCGCCACGCGCCGCGTTGGCAACTGGCGGCGCCACACCGCAAGGCCGGCGAGGTCATCCGCGCCCTGGCATGGCTCGGCCCCGAGGAGGTCGAGGACGGCCTCGAAGTGGTTCTGCCGACGCTCTCCGAGGTGGACCGGGATGAGCTTGCGGCCGCGAGGGCCGTCATGCCCTTCTGGATGGCCGAACCGCTGAGCGCACGCCTCGCACATGGCTGAGACGCTGTTCCAGAGCCTTTCGGTCAGCGACCGCCTCCATGCGCTGAGGGTTGCTCAGGAAAGAGGACAGTACCGGGTGCATTTTCTCGAAAAGGACATTTGGGTCGTCGCCACCCTCGCGGTGCTGTTCGAGGCCCCATTCGCCCCACACCTGACCTTCAAGGGCGGCACCTCGCTGTCGAAGGCATGGCGGGCGATCCGCCGGTTCTCCGAAGATGTCGACATCACCTACGACATTCGCGCCTTCGCGTCCGACCTGGTTTCCGGCGCCGGCGACGAGGCGCTTCCGCCCACGCGCAGCCAGGAGAAGCGCTGGACGAGGGCGATCCGCCCCCGCCTGACTGGATGGGTTCGGGATCAGGCGCACCCGCTTGTCGAGGCCGGGCTCGCGCGCACCGGATTCAACGCAGCAGTTCGTGTCGACGGGGATCGCCTTTACATCGCCTACGAGCCACTGTTCGAGGAAACCGGGTTGGTGCGCCCCGAGGTCATGGTCGAGTTCGGCGCCCGATCGACCGGCGAGCCGCACACAATTCATCCGGTCGTTTGCGACGCAGCTGCGCATTTGCCGGACCTTGCGTTTCCCGAGGCGAGCCCCGCCGTCATGCTGGCGGAGCGCACGTTCTGGGAGAAAGCGACCGCCATCCATGTCTTCTGCCGCCAGGAGCGGCAGCGCGGCGAGCGTCTGTCGAGGCATTGGCACGATCTCGCGCGTCTTGACGAGGCGGGGATTGCGGCAAACGCGCTCGCCGATCGCGCCCTCGCCCTGTCGGTTGCCCGCCACAAGGCGATGTTCTTCACAGAGAACGACGCGACCGGCTCGAGGATTGATTACGAAGTCGCGGTTTCCGGTGACCTCCAACTCGTCCCCTCCGGCGCCGCGCGTGCGGTACTCGCCGATGACTACGCCCGGATGCTCGCCGATGGCATGCTGCTGGACGACACCGAATCGTTCGATGCCCTGATGGAGCGGTGCGCCGTGATCGAGGCGCATGCCAATGCCGCCGCGGCGGGGAGCCGCTGATGGATGTCTTCGCCTTCCGGGAAGAGCTCGTCGCCGAATACGAGCGGTTTTCCCGAAGCTTCTCCAGGATCCGCGCCGAGGACATCTCCCGCGTAGTCGATGCAGCCTATGCCGCAGGCCACTTCTGGCCGACCCCGCTCATCCAGCTCAATCCTAACTTCGAGCGGGGCGGATACATCGACGACCTGGTCGCTGACGGCACACTCGACCCGGAATGCGCGAGAGTCTTCCGGCTCAAGCGTCCAGATGACACGTTCGGCGAGCGCCTCCTGCTGCACCGGCACCAGACAGACGCCATCGGAATTGCCGGACGCGGCGAGAGCTATGTCCTGACCACCGGCACGGGCTCGGGCAAGTCGCTCGCCTACTTCATCCCCATCGTCGACGACGTGTTGCGGCGGAAACGCGCCGACGACATCTATCGCGGCATCACGGCCATCGTCGTCTATCCGATGAATGCGCTCTGCAACAGCCAGCGCGAGGAACTGGAGAAGTATCTGCGGCTTGGTTACGGCGAAGGCGGCGAGCCGGTCACCTTCGCCCGTTATACAGGACAGGAAACCCAGGAGGAGCGCGAGCTGATCGCGAAGAACCCTCCCGATATTCTGCTGACCAACTACGTCATGCTCGAGCTGGTCATGACGCGGTTCCTCGAGACCGACAAGGCGATTCGCGAACATGCTGTGGGACTCCGGTTTCTGGTCCTCGACGAGCTGCACACCTACCGCGCACCTGTGGTGCTAAACGGAACTGTAACCAACTGAAACAATAAGCGTTCTCTCTCACGAAGTTTCGCCGGGGAAGCGGGTTCATGTCGTTTCCGTACCCCCCGGTGCAACAGGAATCGGGGAGAATGCCATGCCGAAGAGACACCTCACGCAACGACGGGTCGATACCCTCAAACCGGACAAGAAGACCCTCGACGTTCGGGATACCGTCATCCGGGGTTTCGGTGTGCGTATCCTCCCCTCAGGCCGCAAGCGGTACTTCCTTCACAGCCAGGTCGACGGCAAGAGGGTCTGGCACCCCATAGGCGACGCCGGGGCCATGGCTCTGGAGTGCGCCCGGAACAAGGCAACATCCCTTCTCGCGTCACGCTCCACGACTGACGGAGCCTTGCCTGTCGAGACCGAAGCCATCCTGTTCGAGGATGTCGCAGACGAGGTCTTCAAGCGATACCGGAGGCACTGGAAGCCACGCACCCTGGAGGTCAATCTCGGCTACCTCAGGAACCAGATCCTGCCGTGTTTCAAGGGGCGTGCCATAAGGGACATCACGCGACACGACGTTCAGCGCTGGTTCGCTTCACTTCATGCCACGCCCGTTGCCGCGGACCGTTCAGCGCCGGTTCTTTCCGTCATCATGCGGCAGGCCGAGGTCTACGGCTATCGTCCGGAAGGCTCCAATCCTTGCAAAGGCATCAAGCGCTACCGCCGACGCCATCGCGAGAGGTTCCTCAGCCACGACGAGATCAGGCGCTTGGGCCGAGTTCTCAACGACAAGCGCGAAAAGAGCTCCCTGTTGGCCGCGATCGTGCGATTGCTGCTTCTGACCGGATGTCGCAAGAGCGAGGTTCTCGGTCTCCGGTGGTCGGACTACCGTGAGGGCAAGCTCTACTTGCGTGACAGCAAGACGGGCCCGCGCACGGTCTGGCTGTCATCAGCGGCACGCCGGATCCTTGACGGGCTGCCCCGAAGGGGCCGCTGGATGTTCCCGTCTCCCCGTGGAGGTCGCCACCTTTCGGCGGGTGGGCTCCACCGCTTCTGGCTCAATGTGCGCTCGGAGGCGGGGATCGCGGATGTTCGCTGCCATGACTTGCGTCACACCTACGCCTCGATAGCACTCGCTCATGGCGAGACGATCCCCACCATAGGCAAGCTTCTGGGCCACACTGATCCAGCGACCACGCTCAAGTACACGCATCTTGCCGATGACACGGTTCACGAGGTAGCCGAGTCCCTTGTTTCGGCCCTGGGTGGGAGGGTCGAGGTATGAAACGAAAGATGCGGTTGAGTGATCGCACCATTGCGCGCCTTGCGACGATGCCCGTCGAGTATACCGTATGGGACACGCGGATTATGGGCCTTGGCGTCAGGGTGCGGTCTTCCGGCCACAAGTCGTTCGTTGTCCTGAACTCCCGGCACGGTTCCTCGAAACGCCGGACGCTGGGTCCCGTGACAAGCATGTCTGTCGAGGAAGCGCGCTCCCGGTGTCTCGCCATCCAGTCCGGCGACATGGAACCGCTGGTGGACACTCCCCTGGTTCCCGTACCTCTCTTCGGCGACTTTGTCGCAGGTGTCTGGCGTTCCGAGTGTTTCGGTCGTCTCAAGCCCAACACCCGGCGCAGCACCGACAGCGTACTAACACATCAACTGTTGCCGACCTTCGGCGACATGCCGCTGGACCGGATCACACGCAAGGAGGTGATGGCCTGGTTCGACCGCTACAGCGCGACGGCGCCCGGTGGTGCTAACAGGACTCTTGACACCTTGCGCCAAATTCTCAACCACGCGGCGGTTCATGGTCATCTCGAGACCAATCCAGCAAACGGAATTCGCCGGAACCCGCAACGCAGGTTCAACCGGTTCCTGTCCCGGGACGAGGCCCGTCGCCTGCATGCCGAACTGGACCGGTTGGTCGCCGAACGCCCGGGGCGATCGGCTCAGGCAGACATCATTCGCCTGCTCTTCTATACGGGATGCCGTTGCAGCGAAATCCGAACCCTCAGGTGGTCCGAAGTCGGAACCGACACGCTCGATCTTGCCGACAGCAAGACCGGACCACGGAAAGTCTACCTCAACAGCAAGGCCCGCCGGATCATTGCTCGTCAGCCCAGGGCGGGCAGCGATCATGTCTTTCCGTCGCCCTGCGATCCAACCGCACCCATATCGAGCGTCGATCAGATGTGGATTACCCTCCGCAAACGGGCCGGCATCGAGGATGTGCGTCTGCATGACCTGCGACACAACTTTGCCAGCCAGGCTGTCCTGAATGGTGTGCCACTTCCGACAGTGGCGAAACTCCTCGGTCACCGCCAAGTGTCAATGACCCTGCGCTATGCCCACGTTGCGGACAGGGATGTCGAGGCGGCGGCGGAGCGGGTCGGGAACGTCATGACACAGATCATGGCATCGGGCACGGAATCCTGAGGCCAGGCTCCGTCTCAGGACAGCCCGGTTTCGTTCGACCACCACGCGTTTGACACTGGTTCGCGGTCTGATCCTCGGGCGGCAACAATACATCGAAGGTGACACACATCAGGTCGAGGTCGTCGTGGAACTTGGTATCGCCCCGACCGCACGGGTGGGTTCGTATTGGAGCTGGCGGTGCTGGAGGGCAACCGTGGTCACCTCAAGGAATGGTTCGATTACCGCCCGGCGAAATTCAGCTTAACACACTTTATGTCTCTTAATCCTCCTTAAAGCCTTGTTCATCATTCCCTGTCTTGCGGACCATAGTAATTTCTCTCGCATGAGAAAAGCCGGTAGTTGTGAGTTGACTCCTATCCAATTTTCTCCCCCTAACCTCCGGCTCGCCAAACATATCAACTACATTGATGAAATCTAAATCATCAGAACAGTCCTCGTCAAGACAGTCCATTGGAGAAAATGGCAATGCCACATACCTTTGCGCCTGACAAAAAACAACAATAAACCGCCAATGCTCCCTACTTGTGGGAATAGGTCCGGCAAAAGTACCCACCAGTGATGTTTTTTGCAAGTCGCTCCCCCACTCTCTGATAGGGCCTCCAATTGCAGATGAATCACTGAACTTTCTCGATATCCACCCAGTCAAATTGCCAAGTGAAACATCAACTCGTTTCGGACTCATCACTAACTCATTGATTGGTTCTGCGTTGCCAGATGGCAAAACAACTATCCTACCATGCGACATCGGCACTATCCAAATTGGATAGGGGCTTGTATTGAGCAAGAAAACTATTGTCCTATCAATTTTGCGGAAGTCCTCGGAATCAACTTTCATTTCACCGACAAAACCGCCTTTAAGTATTTTCTCTTCAGGGTTCATTATTTGTTCTCTGATTAAACGAACTCCAACATTTTCAGCGAATTGATATCCATGTGTACCCATTAGAGCGAAAACCATTAGATAGGCGGATTTAATCATGCTCACAAATTCAAAGTCGTCGCGGTGTGGAATCTTGAAACTGATTCCTTCATATGCACACAAGTCCAATTTCGATGGTAACGCATCTAGTTTAATGATGCCGCTTTGAAACAGGTGTTTCTGTGCCGGAAACGGAGCGTTTGAATTTTTGGGGATAAACCTGTATTTTCTCTTATGGCCCAGAAAATTCACGTCAATGGGAGATCCTTGGCCTCCCGCCCACTCATCTCTAGCTTTTGCAGACAAGAATGCGTGATGGTCTGCTTTGCTTGTCTTGTTGTTGCAAGCCTTGCAGGTCAAACATATCGGATTTCCTCCTAATGACTTGGGTGGCGCGTGTTCAAGCGTCACGCTTGTTCCATTCGATACATCTGATCGATTAAAGACGGAAAGACATATTGGGCATCTATTGTTCCCTGCGTCAAAGAGTCTCTCACGCAGTCGTCGCTCTCGTCCTTTTCCACGACTAATTCTTGGCATCACATATGTACTCCTAAATATCCTACGTCCCTAGTCGACAACCAGAAAAGCAGGACTTATCCTAGCCCGCCCGATGGGGTGCCGCCGTCCTGCTTAAAAGGCTATATTTACGCCTTACCGTTCACCAATCAAGCTCGGAGTGGTACGAGACGGCACAGCGAACACGGCGCGTAGGGAGGGCACACGCAGTCAAAGCTTAGCCTGAAGGTGAACGTTCGGTCAAAGGGCGATGTTGATGAGGATGACAGTGGCAACTACGCACTGTCTAGCCCGGTTCCGTCACCAAGGGGAATGATAGTGGAATGATGGCGTAATCTTCAGCCTCGGGCGCAGACAAGGTTCACTTTGATTGCGCTGTTGGCGGAATCGTGTCGCATTTGGGATAGTTTTTCGGCTCATTTTGGCAGGCCAAGGGAGCCGAAAGCCGTTTTTTGGCGTTCGTGTCTATGCCGGGACATGCGCCAGGCACACCCCTGGCGACGCCTTCGGGAGACGCTGTGATCAGACTGTGATGGGATGCAGCACAAGCTATCCCGGCGGCGGCGCCTGGGCCGCGGCACGCAGGTTGACGAGAGTGCGGGCGAACACCTCCTGCAAGGGGAAGATCGAGGCAAAGGAGAGGCGAAGCCGGCGCACCGTCTTCGTCACCCTGCCGGCAAGCTTGAACAACCGGGAGCGTATGGTGTCGACGCGCCAGCGGGCACACTCGGTGCCGTGCAGGCCGACACGGCGCAGGATGTCGACGAGGGCGCCGGCAAAGGCCGAGAAGTACATGCGCAGCTGGTTGGCCCGCATGACATGGCACGACGTGCGATCGGAGAACAGCCACAACTGCTGATCCTTGATCCGGTTCTCCATGTCTCCCCGAGCACAGTACAACTGCTCATAGAGTTCCCGAGCGCCGACCTCCTTCCTGGAGATGCTCGTCACAATGTAACGAGCGTTCTTGCCGCGCGGTCCCGGTAGCCATTCCGCCTTGGCCACCACTCGCCGCTCGCGGGACCATGACTTCTGCGTGCGATACCGCAGATCCCGATACCGTCTGGATGGCTTGCCGGACACCAGACAACGCCGCCTCGACTTGTTGAGTGCCTTCGTGACCATGCTGTTCAAGCGAGGATTCTGACCCTATCCAAAGACATAGTCGACACCATGGTCCTCGCACCAGACCATGATGTCGTCCGTGCCGAAGTCGGCATCCCCCCGCACCACGATCCGTGTCCGGGGCCACGTGCCGCGGATCTGCTCAACGATCCGTGACAGCTCATCCACCGAGCCATCCGCCGCGCCATGGTCGGCCGTCCGCAACCGGCAGCGCAGGATGTGCTCGCCGCAGACGACGAACAGCGGCAGGAAGCCATGGTGGTCGTCATAGCCGTGGAAGTACTTGCCCTCCTGGTCGCCATGCACCGGATCGTCGGTGGCATCAAGATCCAGAACAATCTCCTTGGGCGGTTCCGCATGGCTCTCCAGAAACAGGTCCACAAGAAGACAGTCCAGTGCTTCGTGATCGGCCACGATCTTCTTGTAGCGGTCCAGGCTCGCCTCATGCGGATCGCCGAGTTCCAGGCGGTTCAGCGTGCTCGAGGCCGCCAGCACATGTCCACGGTCCCGCTCGCGAACCCGTCTCTCTCCCTCCACATCGTCGATCCCGCAAGCCAGGGCCAGAGCAGGGTCGTCACG
This sequence comes from Alphaproteobacteria bacterium, assembly GCA_964291265.2. Classification (GTDB taxonomy): domain Bacteria; phylum Pseudomonadota; class Alphaproteobacteria; order SP197; family SP197; genus SP197. The sequence continues at coordinate 2,361,205 of OZ219747.1, read as the reverse complement.
CAGACGGTCATGATCGTTGAGACCCTCGTAACCCAGAGCCAAAGCGATGATGCGCTGCGCCACCAGTGTCGTCACATCGTGTTCAATGCGACTGGGATCACGATAATCAACAAAAGCGCCAGCGACACGCTCCGTCACGTTGAAAAGCCTGTCTGCTTCCCGCAACAGAAGCGCACCACCGTCGGAGGTCATGCGGCCACCATCGAAATTAGCCACAATCTGCCGCCGTCCGAGACCTTCAAACTCCAGTTGTTGTGCTGAACACTGTGTCGCCATGTGGATGGGCTCCTTGGTGTATGTAACTCATTGGTCTTGTGCATATATCACAAACCCCATCCCCATCAATAGGAAACTTGGTGACAAATCCGGGCTAGGGCTGCCATGTCATGAAAATTAGGTCTGGACGTGCCGCTCGGTCTGCGCTAGCTTGCCGCCATGATGGCACAATCCAGCATTCTTCACACTCTGCGCGAGGACGGGGCCCGGGCGCGCGTTGCTGCCATCCTGTCGCAGGAGCAGCACTCTGGCCGTCGGGCTGCGAGCCGCCGGGTATGCGAAGAGTTTTCGTTCCGGGACGCGGCCGGGCGTTGGCAGCTGTCGAGTTGTCTGAAGGCCCTGACCACGTTGGCATCGTCGTATCCGGAGATCCGGCTTCCGGCACCGCAGGCTGCTGCCGTGGACAACTCTCCGCGTCTTCTTGACGGAGAAGTGCCGCTGCCGGTCGGGGTGCCGTCCCGTCTGTCCGGGATTGCGCAGGTGCAACTGTCGGTGGTGACCGAGGTTTCGGAGCGAACGGTATGGAACACGTTGATGGCGCGCGAGCATCCTCATGGCATGACGACGTTTGCCGGCTGTCAGGTGCGCTATCTTGTGACGTCGGAGCACGGGATCCTGGGTGCGGTCGGGATCTCGGCGGCGGCGTTGACGGGCGAGGCCCGCGACCGCTGGATGGCATGGACGCCGTCCCAGCGGCGGGATCATCTCCAGCGGGTGGTCTGTCTGAGCCGGTTTCTGCTTCGGGTGCGGTGCCGGCACCTGGCGAGCCATGTTCTGGGGCGACTTCTCCGGCGCCTACCGAGGGATTTCGAGGCCCGGTATGGGTTCCGTCCCCTGGTGGTGGAAACCTATGCGGACGAGGGCTATGCCGGGACCTGCCTGCGGGCTGCGAACTTCGTGTGTGCGGGGCGGACGAAGGGTCGGGGTCGTCAGGATCGTCACCATCGCGCTGCCAAGACCGTCAAGACGGTCTGGATGCGCGGTCTGGATCGGCGCTGGCGACGCAAGCTGGGAGTGGGTCCGGTCGACCCTGCCTGGTCGCTGGGACCCGGAGACGGTCTGGATGGTGCGGTGTGGGCGGCGAACGAATTCGGAGGGGCTCCCTTGGGTGACAAGCGACTGTCGGCACGCCTGGTGAAGAGTGCGGCTCTTCTGGCCTCCTGTCCCGGTTCCAAGATTCACGCGAGCACGGATGCCGACAACACGGCGATCAGTGCTTTCTACCGCCTGATCGAGAAGCCGGTGGAGAGTGCGGTGACGGTGGCGAACATTCTTGCTCCGCATCGGGAGCGCACGATCCGGCGCATCCAGGGTCAAACGACCGTGCTGGCGATCCAGGACGGGAGCGACCTCAATTTCTCCCGGCGGCCGGGATGCGAAGGTCTTCAGGTCATCGGCAAGAACCAGACCTCCTCGTCGGCCCGGGGTTTGCACCTGCATGCGACGCTGGCGGTGAGCGAGACGGGGTTGCCGCTCGGGGTTCTGCGTCTGGGGTTCGATGCGGTGAAGCAGCGCTCCCCGGCGGCCGAGGAGCGGTTGAAGAGCCGACGCTGGATGGAAGGCTTCAAGGACATCGACGAAGCGGTTCGCGACGTCGCAAGCACGACGCGCGTGATCTCGGTCTGTGATCGGGAAGCGGACTTCTTCGAGCTGTTCGATCATCAACGTCTCAACCCACGGGTCGGGCTTCTGGTCCGAGCCCGACATGACCGGGTTCTCGGCAAGGGGCGCGCAAAGCTGTTTGCAACCTTGAGCGCAGGCCCGCCCGACGGCGGCGTCACCGTCGAGGTCGACGGCCTGAGCGAGCGTCCGAAGGCGAGCCGAACGAAGGCGCGTGCGGCCCGACGCAAACGCGTGGCTCAGTGCGCACTGCGGTTCCGCCGCGTGACCTTGCCCTCCACCCTCGAAGGCCGGGCGCCGCTCGCCCTTTCCGGTGTCCACATCATCGAAACCGATCCTCCCGAGGGCGAGAACCCGGTGCAGTGGTTCCTGCTCACCACGCTCAAGGTGCGCAGCGCCGAGGATGCCGCCAGGATGGTCGGCTTCTACCTCCAGAGATGGAAGGTCGAAGACTTCTTCCGCGTCCTCAAGTCAGGCTGTCGCACCGAGTTCCTGCTGTTCCGGACCGCAGAACGACTGCAGCGGGCCATCGCCATCAACGCCGTCATCGCCTGGCGCATCATGGTCATGACCCTGCTCGGACGGCAGGTTCCCGACTGTGAGCCCGAGCTGATGTTCACCGATCAAGAGCTGAGCTTCCTGCGCGACTACGCCGCCGAGAAGCGCATGACGCCGCCCGACCGCCTCGAGGATGCCGTCCGCCTGGTGGCCCATCTCGGCGGGTACCAGGATCGCAAGCATGATCCCGAGCCCGGACACCAGATCATGTGGCACGGCGCGACCCGCCTGACCAGCGCCGTTCTTGGCCATCAAGTCGGCTTCCGGGCCGGACAGCGGCAACCCTTGCAACACATTCAGACCCTTGACGTCACGTCGTAATTGTCATTACTCGGCAGGGCTAGGGGTCTCGCTCGTGCTCGATCAGTTCCGTTGTGTCCCTGTCACTGCGTGACCGAAGGCTTACTACATGGTGCCCCGTCAGACCCCAACAAGGGGTGAGTAGTTATTACAATCTTTCAATAGCGCCATTCACGTAAAGCGGTGTATTCCTTCGACATGATAAGGCTTGAGAACATTGTGCAGGGCAGCCGCCTCACGGGCCTCGTCGGTGAAGGAGCGGTGGAGATTGTCGCCACGCGCGCCTATGGCACCGATGCGGTTGAGATAACCTGGAAAGGGCCGGCCGGTCTGGGCCAGCGGGTCCTCTATCGCGATGACGAACCCCGATTGAGCGAAGTTGTTCCCGCCAGACGGTTTGCCTTCGATGGTGATGGGCATCTCTTCAGGCTTGCCGCGGAGGCGCTTCGTATTCGCCTTGCCCACCTCTTTGATCCCTACGCGGCGGTCAATGCGTCACACATTGAACCCCTGCCTCACCAGTTGACGGCGGTCTACGGCACGATGCTGGAGCGTCAGCCACTGCGCTTTCTTCTGGCCGACGATCCCGGGGCCGGCAAGACGGTCATGGCTGGACTGCTCATCAAGGAGCTTCTGCTCAGGGGCAGCCTTGAGCGCTGTCTCATCATCGCGCCCGGCAGCCTGGTCGAACAATGGCAGGATGAACTCAGTGACAAGTTCGATCTTGCGTTCGACATCGTGAGCCGTGAGCGAGTGGAGACCTCTGTGACCGGCAATCCCTTTGCCGAAGGGCAGCGGTTGATCGCGCGCCTCGACATGCTTGCTCGCAACGACGATCTCCGGGCAAAGCTCGAGAAGGCGCCGCCCTGGGACCTGATCGTGTGCGATGAAGCCCATCGCATGTCGGCCTCCTTCTTTGGCCAGGAGGTTCGATACACCAAGCGCTTTCAATTGGGTTCCCTGGCAGGCCGTCTGACTCGCCATCTCCTGTTGATGACGGCAACGCCGCACAACGGCAAGGAGGAGGATTTCCAGCTCTTCATGGGTCTCCTCGATGCCGACCGTTTCGAGGGGCGTTTCCGGCAGGGTGTGCGCAAGGTTGATCCGTCGGACATGATGCGGCGGCTCACCAAGGAAGAACTCTACCGGTTCGACAGCAGGCCTCTGTTTCCGGAGCGCCGCGCCTATACCGTCTCATACGAGTTGTCGGAAAGGGAGGCCGAACTCTATGAGGCCGTCACCCGCTATGTGCGCGAGGAGATGAACCGTGCGGACCGTCTGGCTGTTGATGGCGCGAAGCGCCGCAACAACATCGGCTTTGCCTTGCAGATCCTGCAGCGCCGCCTGGCGTCCTCGCCTGCGGCCATTCATGAATCGATGAAGCGCCGTCTGGCGCGGTTGGAGGCGAGGCTTGTGGAAGAAAGACACGGCCGGAAGAACCCACCGGTGCGTGACCGGTTGTCATCGGTAGCGACGGAGCTCAGCTTCGACGAAAACGACTTCGAGGAGGCTACGGGCGAGGAACTGGAGGTTCACGAGGACCGCCTGGTTGATCGCGCCACCGCCGCACAGACCATCACCGAACTCGAAGCGGAGATCGCGGAATTGCGGCGCCTCGAAGGGATGGCCCACACGCTGCGCCGCTCCGGCGAGGACACCAAGTGGCGTGAACTTGATCGCATCCTCGACGATCCGATGGTGCTCGGTCAGGAGGGTGGCGCCCGAAGGAAGATCGTCATCTTTGCTGAGGCCCGCGACACGCTGACCTATCTGGCCAACAGGATCCGCGACCGCACCGGCATCCCCGAAAGTGTCGAGCTCATCCACGGCAGTGTTCCGCGTGATCGTCGGCGCGCCATCATTGCGGCCTTCAACGACGATCCCGTCTTGCGTTTCCTGCTGGCCAACGACGCTGCGGGCGAAGGTGTCAACCTCCAGCGAGGAGGTCACCTGATGGTCAACTACGATCTGCCATGGAATCCCAACCGCTTGGAGCAGCGTTTTGGCCGGATCCACCGGATCGGTCAGACCGAGGTGTGCCACCTGTGGAATCTCGTGGCCAGTGAGACACGCGAGGGCGCAGTTTATCAGCGGCTCCTGGAGAAGCTGGAGACCGCGCGGGAGGCGCTTGGCGGCAAGGTCTATGACGTGCTCGGTGAGCTCTTCGAGGACAGACCCCTGAAGGATCTCTTCATGGAAGCGATCCGCTACGGCGAAAGGCCCGAGGTTCGCGCCAATCTGTTCCGGACAATCGACGGCAAGGTCGATATCGACAACATCAACGACCTCGTGGCCCGCAACAAGCTCACCCGGGAGGGTCTTGATCCTTCAACCGTACGTGGAGTCCGTGATGCGATGGAGAGGGCTGCAGCTTCGCGTCTCCAGCCTCACCACATCGGCTCCTTCTTCGAGGTGGCGTTGGCGGAGGCCGGCGGCCGAATGCGCCGTCGGGAGAAGGGGCGCGTCGAGATCATGCGCGTCCCGCCGTTGCTGCGTGACCGTGATCGCCTCATCGGACGCAGCGACCCCGTGCTCGAGCGCTACCGTCGCATCTGCTTCGACAAGACACATGTCTCCGGTCAGCCTCAGGCGGCCCTGGTGGCGCCGGGCCACCCTCTTCTCGACGCTCTGATTGACCTGACCCTGGAACGCTACCGGGATCTACTGACCAGGGGCGCCGCGCTCGTCGATGTGGCGGACAGGCACGACGCTCCGCGGGTCCTTGTTGCCCTTCGCCATGCGATCCGCGATGGCCGCACCGTCCGCAATGGTCAGCCGCAGATAGTCTCCGAGCGCCTTCAGTTCGTCTGGCTGGACGAGAACGGACGGGCCGCCGAAGGCGGCCCCGCTCCCTACCTCGACTGCCGTCCGTTGGATGGCGCCGAACGGGAGGTCGTGGCGGCGCTGCTGGACGATCCGTGGCTCAAGGGCCCGCTCGAAGACCGTGCCCGTGCCCTCGCGATTTCCGATCTGGTTCCACGCCACCTGGACGAGGTCAGGGTGAAGCACCTTGGTGATCTCGACAAGGTCGAGGATGCGGTGAAAGACCGCATGCGCCGGGAAATCACCCACCTCACGCACCGCGCGCTTGAGGTCGAGGCGGAGGAATGCGCCGGCAAACGCTCCCGACTCAATTCCGCGAACATCCGGCGGCAAGTCGATACACTTTACGAACGACTGCAGCGGCGTCTTGCTGACATCGAGCGCCAACGCGACATCGCACCGCTGCCACCGGAGATCTGCGGAGCCGCTCTCATCGTGCCTGCGCGGCTGCTTGGCAACGGCTCGACCGACGATGACGGCGGGGATCCACCGGATACGACGCATGATTCCCTTTCCCGCGCAGAAACCGAGACCATGGCGATGGAAGCGGTCATGGCCCACGAACGCGGTCTTGGCAACGAACCGCGCGATGTCTCGTCGGAAGATCGAGGCTACGACATCGAAAGCCGGGAGCCGGAGACCGGCCGTTTGCGCTTCATAGAAGTCAAGGGGCGCCGTGCCGATGCGCGTACCATCACGCTGACGCGCAACGAGATCCTGACGGCACTCAATGCGGGCGAGACCTTCATTCTGGCTGCGGTTCTCGTCCGCGACGGCGTGGCGCAGGAACCTCTCTATGTTCCCGATCCCGCTCCCCTGTTCGGTTCCGAACCGGGCTTCAACGAGGTCAATCGGGCCATCACCATCGCCTCCATCGCGGCGGCCGCACAACAGACGACACGGCAAGACATATGACTACTCTGTCTCACTCTCCGCACCGCAGGAAGCTCATCGAGGTTTCACTGCCGCTGAACACCATCAACAAGGCCTCGAAGCGGGAGCCCTCGGGCGCACGCGGGCATCCTTCCACGTTTCACCATTGGTGGGCCCGGCGACCCCTGGCATCCTGCCGAGCCGTGCTCTTCAGCCAGCTGGTGGACGATCCTTCCAGCTGGCCGGAGGAGTTTCCGACGGAGGAAGCACAGACAGCTGAACGCGATCGCCTGCACAAGATCATCGAGCAGCTTGTGCCCTGGAAGAACTCCAACAAGCGCTACATCCTGGAGCAGGCGCGATGGGAGATCGCCCGTTCCATCGCCCGTGGTCGGGGCGAGCGCACACCGCCACGCGATGATCCGGATGCGGTGCTTAACTGGCTCGCCTGCAATGCTCCTCCGGTCTGTGATCCGTTCTGTGGTGGTGGCTCGATCCCTTTGGAGGCACAGCGCCTTGGCCTCAAGGCACACGGTTCCGACCTCAATCCTGTGGCGGTGCTGGTTTCCAAGGCGACCTGCGAGATCCCACCGAAGTTTGCCGGGCGGCAGCCAGTGAACCCGGCGCGCGACCTGAACGTGGCGTGGAACGGCGCGCGGGGCCTCGCCGAGGACATCCGCCATTTCGGCAAGTGGATGCGAGACAAGGCCGAGGCCAGCATCGGCCATCTCTACCCGAAGGTTCCGGTCACCAAAGCGATGGCGGCGGCACGCTCCGACCTCGAGCCTTGGGTGGGGCAGGAACTGACCGTCATTGCCTGGTTCTGGGTTCATACTGTCGCCTCGCCCGATCCAATGCTGCGAGGCGCGCACGTGCCCCTGGCAAGCTCGTTCGTCCTGTCATCGAAGAAAGGCATGGAAGCAGTCGTCGTCCCCGAGGTGTGTCGTGAGAGCGTGGACTACTCGTTCACGGTGAAAGCGGGCGGCATCGAGCCGGAGGAACTGGCAAGGGCACAGTCGGGCGCCAGGGCCGGTGGTGGCGCCAACTTCACTTGCCTGATCTCGGGAACGCTGATCCAAGCCGACTACATCAAGACCGAGGGCAAGGCGGGGCGCATGGACGCACGTCTGATGGCGGTGGTGACAAAAGGCAAGCGTGGCCGTGTCTATCTCGACCCAACAGACGAGATGGAGGAAGTCGCTCGTTCAGCTGAGCCGGAATGGTCACCCGGTGGTGAAGTACCTCGTAGGCTCACCGGCGGCACATGTTACGGCTATGGTCTTACCACCTTCGCCGCCCTCTTCACTGACCGGCAACTGGTGGCGCTGACGACGCTTTCGGATCTGGTGGCCGAGGCGCGGGAGAAGGTGCTGGCGGATGCGCTGGCGGCCGGAATGGCACCCGATGCCACACGGCTGGCGGACGGCGGCACGGGAGCGTGTGCCTACGCTGACGCCGTGGCGACCTATCTGGGGCTGTGTGTCAGTCGGCAGGTGAACCGGAGTTCGAAACTCAGCCGCTGGCATACCGGTGGAGCCAAGGTCGAACACGTATTCGCGCGCCAAGCACTCCCCATGGTGTGGGATTTCTGCGAAGCCAATCCGTTCAGCAATTCTAGCGGCAGTTTCGTCGGGCAAGTGGACTACCTCGCGAATGTGGTGGACAACAGCCCGGCGGCGGCCCGGAGCGCTGTGATTCAACAGGCCACGGCCGACGACACCGGGCTTGGCGAAGATGCGATCATCGCAACGGACCCGCCCTACTACGGCAACATCAGCTATGCAGATCTGTCGGACTTCTTTTACGTGTGGCAACGGCGCACGCTGCGCGATGTCTGGCCCGACCTTTTCAGACGCGTACTGGTGCCGAAGAATGAAGAGCTTGTTGCCTCGCCGTACCGTCACGGTGGCAAGGAAGAGGCGGAGCAGTTCTTCATGGACGGCATGCGCCAAGCGCTCCTCAACATGCATCAGAGTGGCGCCAGCGCCTTTCCCGTGACGCTTTACTATGCCTTCAAGGAAACCGAGCTTTCCAAGGAAGGGCTGACGTCTCCTGGCTGGGCGACCTTTCTACAGGGGCTCGTCGATGTTGGCTACATAGTCGACGGCACATGGCCGATAAAGACGGAGCTTCCCAATCGCATGATCGCTTCCGGCGCCAACGCACTTGCCTCATCCATCGTGCTGGTTTGCCGCAAGCGCCCTGTCGATGCACCGGTGATTACACGACGTGAGTTCATCGCGAAACTTCGCTCGCAGATGCCCGACGCTCTTGCGAAGATCCGCTCAGGCGGCGTTGGCCCGGTCGACATGGCTCAAGCATCCATTGGCCCCGGTATGGGCGTGTTCACAGCTGCCTCGAAGGTGCTGGAGGCGGACGACTCGACCATGACCGTTCGCACCGCAATCGCTCTCATCAACCAGGTGCGTGACGAGATAGGGGGCGAAGAGGCCGCCGGGTATGATCCTGATACCCGCTTCTGCATCGAGTGGTTCGAAGCGTTCGGCGCAAGACGCGGCACGTCCGGTGAAGCGATCACCATGGCGCAGGCCTACGGGATCAGCATCGACGATCTCAACAACGCCGGTGTGTTCAGTGCCAGAGCCGGCGAGGCGCGCCTGCTGCTGCGCAAGGAGTTGCCGCCCGATTGGGATCCGCAGAGCGACACGCGACTCACCGCGTGGGAGTGTGCGCAACATCTGGTTCGTGTCCTGGAGGCGAGCGAAGGCGGTCTCGAAGCAGCGGCACGGCTCTATGGACGCATGCCGCCGGAGCAGGGAGAAGCGGCACGGCAACTCGCCTACCGCCTCTATGATATCTGTGAACGCACGGGTCGCGCGTCAGAGGCTCAGGCGTGGAACATGCTTGTGAGCGAGTGGGCAGCGCTCGAAGGCGCTGTCAGCGCTCCTGACCAGGAGCCTTCGTTCCTGTAGCATCTGTGACTGTCGGATGTTCGCAACGCTGCTACCGGGAGAGGCCCCATGACAAGGGATGGCGAAAGACAGGCTGCTCTTGAGGCCAAGCAAAGGGTCGAAGCGGGACTCGAAGCGCTACGCACTGGTCTTGAACCGTATGTGACCAGGTACATGGAGCAGCGACACGGGCCGGACTGGCATCGCTTCGCCAGCCGAGCCCGTGGCGGGGTTGCGGAGAAGGCGCTTGATGTCCATGCGTTGTTGAAAACCGTCCAGGACAACTGGCGTGATATCTCCATCGACGACGATCGGATGCACCGCGGTGTTCGGAATTTCGTCTTTGCTTCGATGGAGGCCCGTAACGCCGTGGCCCATTTCAACGGTGACCTCGACCCACGCGAAGCCCTGCGCCACCTGGATGCCCTTGGCAAGGTCGCAGAAGCCGTCAACGCATCATCGCAGGTTCGCGTCATTGATCGTCTGTACGAGGAGCAGCGTGCGGTGGGAACCGGCCGGTCAGACACACGCTTTCCGCAGCTCGCTCTTGACGAGGCCGAGGTGTCGCATCGGCTGCTTCCCTGGCGCGAAGTCTGCACTCCCCATGCTGATGTCCTCGAGGCTGGAGTCTCCGACTCCAAGTTCGCCGCCAACCTGGCGCAGGTGGACCAAGGGGAGGGGGATGAGGAGTATGTCGATCCTGCGGCATTCTTTCGCATCACCTACACGACCGAGGGTCTGAGCCGGGTCCTCACCTCGACGCTGGCGCGGCTGGCCGGTACCGGGGGGGAGCCGGTCATCGGACTGCAGACCAACTTCGGCGGCGGCAAGACCCATACCATGCTGGCGCTCCACCACCTGGCGGGTGCAGCGGAGGAGGGCTACAAACCGGAAGAATTGGCAGGCTTGGGGGCCATCTTCGAGGCCGCCGGCGTCGAGACCCTCGGTCGAGTCAATCGTGCGGTGTTCGTGGGCACCCACAAGGGCGCAGCCGAGGCCATGCACACAGGTGACGGGCGTGAGATTCGCACCCTGTGGGGATACCTTGCCTGGCGTCTGGGTGGCTGGTCGGCTTTCGAGACCATCGCCAGTTCGGAGGCCGCCCGCACCAATCCGGGGTCGGAACGTCTGATACCCATCCTGCGTCAAGCGGCCCCCTGTCTCATTCTGATGGACGAGGTCGTTGCCTTTGCCCGCCAGTTGCGCGGTTTGGAGTACGACGCCTTCCACGCATTCATTCAGTCCCTCACCGAGACCGCCGCGGCTGTCGAGCATGCGGTGGTCATCGGGTCTCTCCCGGAGTCGGGCGCTGAAGTCGGCGACGAACAGGGTCGGGATGCTCTCCAGCGCCTCGAGAAGATCTTCGGGCGTGTGCAGTCGGCGTGGACGCCTGCAAGCGGTACCGAGACTTACGAGATTGTTCGCCAGCGGTTGTTCCAGCCGCTTGATGCTGCAGGCGAGAAGGCACGAGACGATACCGTGCGGGCGTTCCGCCAGTTCTATCGCAAGCACAAGGCCGACTTCCCGTCCGAGGTGCTTGAGAAGGGTTACGAAGACGCAATGCGGCGGGCCTATCCACTCCATCCGGAAGTGCTGGCGCGTTTTTCCGGGGACTGGTCCGTGCTCGAGAAGTTCCAGCGTACCAGGGGTATTCTCAAGATCATGGCCAATGTGGTCCACGCGCTGTGGACTGGTGAAAGCGCCACGCCACTGATCATGCCGGCTCATCTTCCCTTCAGCGAGGACAAGGTGAGGACGGCTCTGCTGGAACCGCTTGATCGTGCCTTCGGGCCCATCCTGCAGAACGAGGTCGATGGCGATCAGTCCCTGAGCGCGAGGATCGAGGTAGATCGTCCGCGCCTTGCTCGAACACGTGCCGTGCGATCCGCTGCAAGGGCTGTGTTCTTCGGTACAGCACCGCACGCCGGCGCTCCGCGTGGCGGCATGAGCGGCACCGAGATCCGGCTGGCATGTGCACAGCCAGGTGACCAGATCAGCGTCTTTGGAGAGGCCCTGGAGCAGGTCGCATCGCGATCGGCCCATCTTTACCGCGACGGTGACAGCTACTGGTTTTCGCCCCTGCCAACCCTGAACAAGCTCGTCGATGACCGCGCCCGCGACATTTCCGACGACGAGGCTGATCAACGCATCATCAGCATGCTGCGTGATGACAATCGCTCACGTGAGGGATTCCAGCGGGTCCATGTGGCCCCGGACAACCCGACCGATATCGAGGATCAGCGTGCGGTGGCTCTGTTCATCCTTCCGCCGTCCAGAGCCCATGACAGGAACGTCGGATCGACGTCGCCTGCTGCCATTGAGGCTGAGGCTGTTCTTCAGCGCCGCGGTGGTAGCCAACGGCGCTATCGCAACGCGTTGGTGTTCGTTGCCGCAAACGAATCTGACGTCACCACCACACGGAACAACGCCAGAAAGGAACTGGCATGGCGCTCGATCCTTGAAGACAGCGATATGGTGGCAAACCTCACCAACGCACAAACACAGGACGCCAGGACACAGGCCAAGCGCAGCCACGATAGCCTTCAGCAGGGTATACGCAGCACATGGGTGCACATCCTCTATCCAGAGCACACGGCGAACGGTGGTACTGGCTTCTCGATACAGGCGACGCGACTGACAAACCGCGGCAGTGCTCGAACGATTGCCGAGGCGGTGTGGGCGAAAGTAACTTCGGACGGAACCGTGCTGGAAACTCTGGGACCGGACAATCTGGTGAACGAACTCGGGAAACTGTGGTCCGAAGGTGACACACACTTGCGTATTTCCACCGTCCGTGACTGGTTCGCCACGTTTGTCTATCTGCCGCGGTTGCGCGACGACGCGACCCTCAAGGAGGCACTGGAGAAGCTGTGCGGAGATGCGATGTCCCCCTATGCCTATGCAGCCGATGTCGATGCAGACGGCAACTACCAGGGTGTCCGCGAACGGGAGGTGTGGCTGCCCGATAGCTACGGTGACGGATTGCTGGTCCAGCGCGACGCGATACAAACACCCGAGCCGCCTCCGCCACCACCGCCTCCTCCACCACCGCCTCCTCCGATCGAAAGGAAGCCAACGCGGTTCCATGCGACCTTCGACATCGATCCCGACCGTGCTGGTCTGGAGGTTGCACGCATCATGGACGGGTTGTTGGCCGAACTCACCAGGCCAAGAGGGTCGTCCCTGAGCCTCACCGTCGAACTCGAAGGCAACGTTTCTGACGAAGGATATCCCGATGACGTGGTCGAGACCGTCAAGGCCAACGCCCGAGACCTCAAGCTGGATGAAGAATCGTTCGGCTTCGAGGAGTGAACGTCTGACGGACAGCGCCGCCGATCTGTGCAACGTTCCCGGGAATATTCTGGAACCGTTCCCCTGACATGTCCTCCATCATGTTCGTGGGGAGATTCCGCGTCCAGCGATCACCGGATGGATGGACCCGACCAGGACCATCCATTCGATCGGGTGGCTGTCGCCAACTGTCGAGCATGCCGTCACGGTATGTCGTCCCGGCCAACGGAAGGGCACGCTGGCTGATCCACCTTATCCGAAAATGAAGTGTTCCGTTTCAACCTTCTCGGTCCGTCGCCTTTCAGGTTGATTGTTTCCGGCCCGTAGTCGACGCGAATGTCTCCGTCGTAGGCGGAGACATTCAGGTCTTCGAAAACCATGCCGAAATCATCGGTCTGGTCCCGGCCATATATGAAGTCACTCCAATCGTTGATGATTCGTATTCGGCCGCTTGTTTCCCAATGGGACTTATGCGGGATATTGACAGACTACCGATATTGTGGCATTATACTCCGTCCAATCACAAACGGAGGAAGTGCAATGAGCAGGTAGCTCGGGCGACTTTCTCTGCCGTCAAGCCCGGTCGAATCCGTCACAGCGGATCAAACGGAAAGCGGCAGTCTAATCAACAGGAGGTAGACAATGCCCAACATAGCAGGAAGAACCACTGAACGCGACATGTCCGTTGCCGTTCTGAGATACTTGGAACATCAGCCCTTCGGGGAAGCTACTCATGAAGAACTCAGAACGGTCATGCCCCATTACGTCAGCCTCACAGAGGGTGACTTGGAAGACTCCCCTACACGCCCTGGAGAACAACGCTGGGAGCAGATCGTGCGCAACATTCAGTCGCACAAGAACAGCCCCAACAACTTCATCCGCTTGGAGTATCTAGAACATGTATCGGGGGGCGGCCTCAGAATAACCGCCAAGGGACGCGCATTCCTGGCTGATCTTGACGCCTCGTAGTTCACTGAAAACACGGGGGATGGAGTTCAGTTCCATCGAACTCACTTCCCCATCCTACAACTGGGATCTTTCCCGCATCCCAGAGCGGCTGGCATATAGCCATCATGGCTTGTTCGGTCTCTTCAGAGGGTAGTCTAGGCGGCAAGGTGGGATCGGAATGCGCACTCGCGGCCAGTCAGATTTGTTCATTACAAGCGTTCGGTCACAAGGTGGTTGTTGGCGATTGTCACTGGTTGAGGATGCGGCATCAACAACTTGCCAACACTAAGCAACGCTCACCGCGAACAACGTCAACACATACTCAGGACTTCGCCGGTTACCTGGGCAGTTACCAAAGTTCCAGAGTAGCTGCCCTCCCCGTCGATTCAGCGGTTGCATTCTCAGGTTTCCTGTGTGCATCCCTGTCATGGCCTGGGGAGGGGCCGAAGTCACGACAGGGGGAGATGCGCCATGACACGAGGAAAGACTCTTCTTCGCCCGCTTGAACCGGCACAGCGCCTGGCGTCGGCGGACCGGGAGGCGCTGGAGGCGATCCAGGCTGCCGTGGACGCGTGCCAGTCCCTCGTCGGCGAGCAGGGCGCGGCGTTGCAGAAGTCGATGGAGCAGCAACTCAAAGTCCTGAAGGCCCTGGTCGATGCCGTCGTTTCCCTTGCGGAGCGGCTCAAGGAGCAAGACAGCAACGGTGCGGAGGGACACGCGGAGCTGATGGAGGCGGTGCAGGGCGTCCTTGCCAACGTCGCCGGTCTTGCGGCGAGGCTCGACGAGGCCAACGTGAAGTCGGCAGCCGCCGTTCACGCCGACCTTGCCGCCCTGAACGACACGCTGAACAGGATCGCCGACACGCTCGCCGCTGCCGCGGATGCCGTCCCGGCGCTGTCGACTGCCGTCGAGACGCTGCGCAAGGAGACGCACGACGCCATGGCGGAGAAGAAGGAGGCGCAGGCCGACGAAGCGCGGACGCTGGGCGACCTCGTCAGGAACACCGCCTCGCTCGGCCTTCGGTTCGGGCATATCGAGCGGGCGCTCAAGCGCTCCCACCGCGATTTCTGGCTTACCGGCGTGGCTCTTCCCCTTCTCGTCGGCTGCGCGTTCTTCTTCGGCCTCATGACCGACTTCGTGGTGCGGTATCTCGAGACTCCTCCTGCGGTCACGGCCATGCTGCCGGCGGCGGAGTTGCCGCCCTTGCCGCCGCCGGACCTGTCGCTGGAGATCGTGACGCTGGAGTGACGCTCCATGGTGGCGACGGTTCACGAGCTTGCGTCCTCGGCGACCGCGGTTTCGTACTACGAGAGGGATGGGTACTACGCCCGCAACGATCCCGAGCACCGCAAGGCGAGCTTCTGGCATGGCCGTGCGGCGGGCGACCTTGGGTTGAGGGGCCACGTTGTGCCGTCGCGCTTCGAGTCGGTGCTGCAGGGCAAGGTGCCGAAGACGGACATCCGTCTGGGGAGGATCGTCGAGGGAGAGCGCCAGCACCGTCCGGGCTGGGACATCACGTTCTCGGCGCCGAAGTCGGTATCGCTGGAAGCGCTGGTGATGGGGGACGTGCGTGTCATCCGGGCCCACGACGAGGCGGTTCGGGCGACCCTGGACTGGATCGAGCGGGATCTCTTGCAGACCCGGGGCTGGGATGCGGCGACGAAGCGCCGGCCGCGGGTGAAGGCGGACGGCATGGTGGTGGCGGGCTTTCGCCATCTCACAAGCCGTGATCTCGACCCGCAACTTCACACGCACTGCGTTCTGGCGAACATGACGCGCTCGTCGGACGGCGCCTGGAAGAGCATCGAGCCGACGTCCTTGCGGCGCAGCGAGAAGCTGATCGGGGCGCACTACCGCAACGAACTGGCGTCGCGCCTGGTGGCGCAGGGTTTCGCGGTGACGCCGCGGATGATCGGCCCGGTTCCGGGCTTCGAGCTGGCGGGCTACGACGGGGAGTTCCTGGACGCCTTCTCCGGGCGCCGCCGGGAGATCCTTGCCTATCTCGAGAAGCACGGGCTTCCGGCGACGCGTGAGGCAACGCAGAAGGCGACGCTCCACACGCGCCGCCGCAAGGTCGAGGCGGGCCTTGCCGAGCTGGTGCCGCAGTGGCGCGCCCGGGCGCGCGCCCTGGGCCTTGTGCGCGACGAGGCGGCGCTCAGGCCGCCGAGGCCGGTCGAACCGGAGACGGGTCGGGAGATGGCGCTGCCGGTGGACCCGGAAGCGGAGCTGACGAAGAACGAACGCCGGCGTCGGCGGCGGTCGCCTGCGGCGCCGCACCTCGAGCCGGTGGTGGAGACCGTAGTGCGGCGGCGCCGGTTCCGCCCCTCGGCTCCGGCGGAACGCATCGCCGAGCCCGAGACGGGCGTCCTCGAGGCGGTGGCGCGGGCGGTGGCTCACGTCGAGGAGAGACGCACGGTGATCCCGGCTCGCGACATCCGGGCACTGGTCCTGGGCCATGCGCCGGGACGCTACCGGCTGGAAGAGATCGACGCGGCGATCGAGCGCCTCGTCGCGGAAGGGGAGTTGCTGGAGACGGTCCTGCGGGGCTCGGACCGTTCCTTCGTCACCGACCGGGCGGTCAAGGCGGAACGGCGCATCCTGGAGGCGGTGAGGCAGGGCCGGGCGTTGGCCGTCGCCCTGGTCCCGGAAGAGACGGTGACGGCCCGCCTTGCGGCGGCGAGACTGACCGCCGGGCAGGCGAACGCGGTGCGTCACGTCCTGGGGTCCGGCGATGTGGTGGTGGGCGTGCAAGGCCGGGCCGGCAGCGGCAAGACGACGATGCTGAGGGAGGTGGCGGGCCTCGTGGAGGGGCGCCCGCTCATCGCCCTTGCTCCCTCGGCCGCCGCGGCGCGGGTGCTGGAGAGGGAAGCCGGGGTCCCGACCCGCACCCTTCAGTGGTTCCTGGTGCGCTACGGCGATCTCTCGGACCCCGACCGCCTGGAGCGGGCCCGCGAGGACATGGGCGGCGGGGTGCTGGTGGTGGACGAGGCCTCGATGATCGGCACGGTGGCGATGGAGAGGCTGCTCGCCCTGGCCGGAACCCTTGGTATCGCTCGCGTGGTGCTTGTCGGCGACACGGCGCAGCTGAAGGCGGTGGACGCCGGCCAGCCCTTTGCCCTCATGCAGAAGCGCGGCATGGCGACGGCGGTGATGGACGAGGTGCTGCGCCAGGAGGATGCGGACCTGAAGGAGGCGGTGGTGCGGGCCCGCGAGGGCGAGGCCGGCGAGGCCATGACGCGGCTCGCCAACCGGGTGACGGAACACCGGGTGGAGGATCTCGGTGCAGAGGCGGCCCGGGCGTGGCTCGCCCTCGGGGCGGAGGACCGGGAGGCCTGCGCCGTCCTCGCCCCGACCCATGCCGTGCGCCGGGAGATCAACGCGGCCATCCGCGAGGGCCTGGCGCAGGAAGGCGTGCTGACGGGAGGGACGCTCACCATCCGGCGCCTCGTCGACCGGCGCTACACCCGCATCGAGGCCTCGGTTCTCGCCAACTACGAACCGGGGGACACGGTGGTCTTCCACCGCGACGCCTATGGTTGCCGTGCCGACGATGTCTGCACCATCACCGGGGTCGGCGACGGCTGGGTCGTCCTCGACCATGCCGACGGCCGGGAACGGCGTTTCCGGCCCTCGGGCAACGCCGCCCGCAACCTCGGGGTGCACGAGACCGTGGAGATCGAGATCCGGGCCGGCGACCGGGTGCGCTGGACGCGCAACCGCAAGGCCCGGCGGCGCACGCCGGCCCTGGTCAACGGCGAGGAAGCCCGCGTGCTGTCGATCGGGCCCGAGCGGGTGCGGCTGCTGGCGGACGACGGCACGGAGTACTCCCTGTCCCGCAGCGATCCCCACCTGCGCCACCTCGACCATGCCTGGAGTTCCACGGTCCACGGCGCCCAGGGGAAGACGGCGAAGAAGGTCATCGCCGTCCTCGATGCCGGACACATGGCGAACCGGGAGATGTTCTACGTCGAGGTGAGCCGTGCCTCGCAGGGGTTCACGCTGTTGACGGACGACCGCGAGGCGCTGATCGAGTGTCTCGAGACCTCGCCCGACGTGCCCGACGCCGCGCTCGAGGCCCTGGGCGAGGATCTCGACGGCCCGATCGTCGATCCCGATGCGTGGGCCGCTGTCGTGACCGACTGGGAAGAGGTGGAACGGGAGGCGTCGGGTTCGCCTCCCTCGTCGGTTCCGGCCTATGCCGGGGTGATGGCGCGCCTTGCCGCCTTCGCGGCGGTCGAGGACCTGCCGGACGAGATGCGCGCCTTCGTCGACGAACGCCTTGGAGCCCACGAAGCGTCCCGCGCTGCGGAGCGCCAGGTGCGGGAGCTCATCGCCGGCCTGCAGGACCAGCCGCGGCGCTGGCCGGAACTGGCATGGGCGGCCCGGTCCACAGGCCACCCTGCAGGAGACGGCCCGGCCTGGCGGACGTGGCGCGATGCGGGGACGGCCCTTGTCGACAGCGCCCGGCGGCGGCTCGCCGGAGCGGAGGCGCCGGCACTCCCGGAGGGTGATCGCCGACACCTCGAGGCTGCGCTTGCCGGTGTGGAGAAGGTGCGGCTGAAGGACGATGCCGCGCGCTTTGCCCGCGACTGGAGTGCCTTGCTCACGCGGTCGCGGGAGAAGGCCGTGCCGGTCTCCCTCCTGGCGGACCATGCGGACCTCTCCCGCCGCGGCGCGGCCCTGGCGCGGTCCACGGGGCTGACGGCGGAGGAACGCCGTGCGGTGGAGGCCTGGCAGGCGCGCCATGCCACGGAGACCGCTCTCGTCGACGACTTCAGGTCGGCGCGTCAGAGAGTCGGCATGCTGGCAGCATGGTTCGCAGACCACGTGCCACTCGATGGCGCGGGCGGGGTCGATCCCGAGGATGCCGATGTCACGCGGTGGCGGCGTGACGCGGAGGCTCACCTGCGGCACATGCGCTCGCTCCTTGACACGGACGGTCCTCATGGTCCGTACATCGCCGCCATGCCGGAGGAGCGCGACGGGATCGTGACGGCGGGCCGGGAGGTCGTCGAGAGACTGGAGGCGCTTGACCGCGCCACGCTGCTGTGGCGGGTCTGCGGGATCGCTGGCCGGGCCCGCATCGAGGACCGGCTGCCCCTCGATCTCGCGGAATGGTTCGGCACGCTGAGCGAGATCCGCCGTGCCGTCGATGCCGCCGCACCCGGCGATCCGGTGGGCCGCCATCTGGAACGCTGGCTGGCAGACGACGGGCGCTGGCGCCGCGACCGCCGCCGCGTGACTGAGGTCGTCGGCCTGCTGGCGGACCTCGAACGCTCAAGGCCCCGTTACGCGGACCTCCGCAGCGACGCGCCGGACCGCCGGGCGTGGCGCGACGGGGCCGAAGCCCTGGACGGCGCCCTCGAGACCGTGGTCGCCCTTGCCGACCACGAGCGCAGAGCCCACCTCGCGGCCTGCGGCATGACGGCCCAGGCCTTCGCTTCCCTGGTCGGCGCCGTGCCCCTGTGGCGCGCCACCGACGCGGCCCTCACCGGCCTCGACGACTGGTCGGGGCGGGCCGCCGAGGTGCTGCGCGAGGGCAGCGAGGGTCCGACCATCGCGCGGGAGAATGTCGAACGGGCGGGCGCCCTGATCGAGGAGGGCAGGAAGCTTGTGGAGGAATGGGCCGCCCATCTCTCTCGCACGGACGACATGGCGGGCGCCCAAGACGCCGTCGACAGCGTCGTCAGACAGCTCGAGGCAGCCCGGTTGACGGCCGCATGCCAGGCGTTCGCCGCCCTCACCTGGTCCGTCAACCGGGCCCATGAGGAAGACGGCGTGCATCCCCTCGACGCGGCGGACTACCCCCGGCTCCTGGCGGCCCTGGAGGATCTCGCCGGACGCGAGGGCACGCCGCAGGCAACGCGCGACCTGATGGCCGACTGGCGGGACGCCGACGGCAGGTGGAAGGCGGAACGCCGCGAGACCGAGGCCACCGTCGCCAGGGCCCGGGTCCTGGCGAAGACGGGGCCCGGGATCGTGGCAGACCATCCCGATGCCCAGGCATGGCGCACCGAGGCGGCGGCATTGCTGACGGCCGCCCGGGCGATGCTGGCCGACAGGTCGCTGAAGGCCCGCCACCTCGATGCCCTCGCCGACGCCCGTCACGGCCTCGCGGCGGCAGCGGCAACCATCGAGACGACCTTCAGAGCCCTGGACCGCGCCGCACTTCTGCAGCGGGTGAAGGAGATCGAGGACCGTGCCGAGGCCGCCGGACGCCTGCCATGCGACCTCGCTGACTGGCCCGGCCTTCTCGAGGAGGTCTCCGCGGCGGTGGCCGACGGCGCGACGGCGGATGGAACCGTGCGCACGCTTGTCCGCCGGCTCGATGACGACAGGCGCTGGCGCCGTGACCGCGGCCGTCTCGCCAAAGCCCTTGCCCGCCTCGCGGAGGCCGAGGCGAACCGGCCCACGTTCGGCGGCTCAGGCGACGACCGTGTGGTCTGGCGCGCCGTGGCCCCGGCGGCGGCAGAGGAAGCCCGTGCGGCGATG
This sequence comes from Alphaproteobacteria bacterium, assembly GCA_964291265.2. Lineage (GTDB taxonomy): Bacteria > Pseudomonadota > Alphaproteobacteria > SP197 > SP197 > SP197. The sequence continues at coordinate 2,341,112 of OZ219747.1, read as the reverse complement.
GACGCCATCCCCGAAGGCGAGCGCACCGCGCAGCTTCGCGCCCTCGGAACATCCCCCGATGCCTTCCAGCAACGCCTTGCCTCGGTGCCCTCCTGGATGGCGACGGACGCCGCCCTCGATGTTCTCGCGGACTGGCGCCGCCGCGCCGGCCGCCTGGGCGAGGCGGCGGAACCGGGCGATGCCCTCTGGCGCCGCGACGCCGCGGCGCTCCTGGCCGAAGGTCGTGCACTCCCCGGCGCGTGGAAGGCCGGCGGCCTGCCGGCCCGCGACATGGCGGGCGCCGGGGATGTCGTCAAGACCGAGGCCGAGCGCATCGACGCCATGCTCCTCGGCGACAGCCTGCGGGCTCTCGTGCGCCGGGCAGACGCCATCAATGGGGAGGTGCGGGACCATCATCGCCATCCCCTCGATTCGCCCCACATGGCGCCCCTGCGCGAGGCGCTGCGGCAGCTCCGGGACGATCCGCGCCTTACCGCGGAGGACCGGACCACCGTCAGCGCGTGGCGCAAGACGCTCGATGGCTGGGACGGTGAACGCCAGCGGGCTCATGAGCTCGTCGCGGAGGCCCTGGCTCTCCAACCCGGCCTCCAGGGAAGCGCAGCGCTGTCCGACGCCTGGCGCCGCCGTGCCCGGATGCTGCTGGAGGCCGTGGAGGCAGGGTCGCTGAACCAGGAGGCCCACATCCGCGCCGCGGGCGCTTCGCCCCGGCGCCTCGCCTACATCGTGGCGGCACTCCCGGAACGCCTGGCCCAGGACGATGCGGTGCGCGAGGAGGCAGGCCGGACCCGCCACCTCCTCGAGGTCCGCACCGCCATGCGGCAGCTGCGGGAGGCGCCGTTCGACGTCTCCCGCAGCGTCCGCTGGGACGGGACCGAGCCCCTGCTCCGCGGCGACCGGCTCAGCTGGATCGACGCAGAGGGCCGCCACGACGCGGTTGTCGAGATGGTCAGCCACGTCACCGGCCCCGACGTCATCGATCGCCTGCGCATTCGTCCCGTCGGCGGCACAGAGACCCGCAGTCTCCACGCCGAGACGCTCCGCCCCCTTGCCGGCAACGTCACCTGCCGGCGCCTCCTGTGGCCCGACGAGACGCTGCGCCAGCGGGAACGCGACCGGCAGTATCCCGCCCGCAACGACGCCTTCCCCTTCGCCTGCGAGGAGAGGGTCCTTCCGGGCGACAGGATACGCTGGACCATGGTGCGGCATGCCGGCCCGGTCCAGCCCCCGCTCGAGGGCGACACCGCGCAGGTCGAGGCGATCGTCGAGGCCGTCGAGGCCGGCGTCAACGACGTGGTGGGAGACGGGGTGACGCTCCGCGTGGTCCGCTCCTGGGGGATGCAGGGAGCGCCTGCAGCCGGTTCGACGATCCGCCAGGACATGCGCTCCCTCTTCACGCGCGGATGCGTACGCGCGCCCTGGGATGACGAGACGGCGCGGGAGAGGCGCATGGCCGAGACGCTCCGGGAGATCGAGGCCCGCAGGCGTGGACGGTCCCGCGGCCTGTCGATGTAGGCGCCAGGCTCATGCTCCCCCGATGATCCCCTGCGTTCAGGAAAAGAGATCCGGCTGGACCGTATCCGCGGCCCGCGGGCGCTCCGTCGTCGTTCTCCTGACGGAGGCCATGACGGCGGCCGCCTGCTCCTCGCCGAGGATCGAGGCCAGCTCGGCCTGGAGATCCTCCTCCCGGCCGCGGGCGATCATGTCCTTCGCCCACAGGTTGAACATCACCGCGACCCGCGCCTGGATGTCGGCCATCAGCGACGATGTGTCCTCATCGCCCTGCAGCAGCGAGAGCATCTCCCGGTGAAGCTCCAGGAGCTCCCGCTGCTGAACCCCGGCCAGCACCAGCGGCGGTCCCCTGTCGCCCTCGGCCCCGTCCCGGGCCGCCAGGCCCACGAGATAGCGGGCGATCGAGAGCCCGCGGCCTGCCGCTTGCGACCTCACCATCTCCCACTCGGCGTCCGTCGCCGAGACCGTCAGGTGCTTCGACGGCGGCTTCTTCCGGCGACGCCGCCGCGGCCTCATCGCCATCGGCTCATCACCGCCACCGCCGCAAGGAGGGTCAGGCCCTCCGTGCCGGGAAGCTCCCGGCGCAGGGCGCTTGCCACCTCCTGCAGGGTCCTCGTGCCCTCGAGGAACTCACGCTGATCCTCCGGCGACAGCACCAGGGGATGGATCTGCGGATCGTCGTCGCGGGCAAGGTCAAGCAGGTAGCCCGACACCGTCTTGCCGGCGGCCTTCGCCTTCCCGCGGATCATCTCCTGTTCCTCGGGCGGACAGTGCACGGAACGCTGGCGCTTCAGCTGGCGCGTCATCCCCCGTCTCCCGCCGCCTTCCAGCGGTTGGCCGCTCCCGGATCGGTCAGGCGCGCCAGGACGCCCTCGCTCTCCAGCCAGGCGTTGACCGCCTCTCCGGCCTCCTCCCAGGCCTCCCCGGAGCCAGCCTCGCGCAGGCGCCGCTCTTCCAGGCGGGCCATGACGAGCACCTCCCGCACGGCCCGCCGCAGCACCTCCACCGGCAAGGCATCCGGCAACAGGGTGCGCTGCACGATGAAGCGGGAGAGCTCCATGCCGGCCGCACGGGCCGCCCGGGTGATGCGTTCCCACTCGGCGTCCGTCGCCATGACGGCGTGCTGGCGGCGGTCGGTCATGGCGCCGTGACCAGCGTTGACTGGGGAAACACATGCGCCGGATGAGGGCCGATCAGAGATGTCATTGTCCTGTGCTCATCCTGCATGGCGATATCGAAGCCCCTTCTTGTGTTGTTCTTGTGGCGCGCTGATATGTTTCTGTTGCGTCATCCTGGACGGCCGTGAGGGATCTGGCAAGCGGACAGTCGTGGCCGTTCTACTTCCCTGGGTGCAACAATTTAACGACATCGGAACGACACCGCGTTGTTCTGGCGCGATCGAAATTTCTCTTGCATTGTCATGTAACCTGTTGTAGAAGGGTCGGGAAGTGAGAGAAGACGCTTGGTTGCCGTTGGCCCGTTGGTGCCGTTATCGCCGGGTCTTGTGCTTACACCTACCGCGGGCGGCAGGGAGCCGATGTCGCCATGCTTGTCCGACGCGTCCGGGAGCGGTTCAACGAGCGTCTTCTCTGTATCGGCACCTCGGCGACGATGGCCTCCGAAGGCTCACCCGACGACCGGGACGCTGCCGTTGCGGACGTCGCAAGCCGCTTGTTTGGCGCCGCTGTCGATCCCGACAACATCGTTTCCGAAACCCTGCGACCCGTCACTGATCACAGCGCAAGCCTGAGCGGACCTGATCTGCGCACCGCCATGGAGCGGGGAGTCCCCTCGAATCCGACATACGAAACGCTTGCGGCCCATCCGGTCGCAGCCTGGGTGGAGCGCAATCTCGGGCTCGAAGAGCAGGGCGACAGGCTTGTGCGGATTTCGCGCCCCTTGACCATCCTTCAGGCTTCGGAGCGTCTTGCCGGCGACAGCGGCCTCGACGCCGCGCGTTGCCGAGACTACCTGGCGAACTTTCTCCTGACCGCCCACCAAAGCCGGAATGAACAAGGCCAGAGCTTTTTCGCGTTCCGGCTGCACCAGTTCATCAGTGGAGCATGGAACACCTTCACGACCCTTGAGGCGCCAAACGAGCGCTATCTCACCCTGCACGGCCAGCAGTTCAAACCCGGAGACCGCTCCCGCGCCCTCTTCCCGCTCGTCTTCTGCCGCGCCTGCGGCCAGGAATACCTGCCCGTCTGGGCGAGGCTTGCCGGCAAGCAGCCGCACACGTTCTTTCCCCGCGACCTGTCCGAACGATCACACAAAGACGAGGATGTCCAGCCCGGCTATCTCATGCCGGATCCTTCAGGGCTGTTCGATCCCGAGGATATCGAGAATCAATACCCGGAGGACTGGCTGGAGTTCCGCGGTGACGAGGCCTGGCTCAAACCCCATTTCCGGCAATACCGGCCCCGCGGTGTCCGGGTGGATACGCGAGGCACCGTATCGGAGGACGGCTTGCCCGCGTGGCATATCCGCGGCGCCTTTCGTTTTTGCCTGCATCCGGATTGCGACGCGCATTACGACGGCAGCCTCCGGAGCGACATGAGCAAGCTCTCGGGGCTTTCCAGCGAGGGCCGTCTGCCCTCCCACCGGATCCTCCACCAGTTCCAGATGAGCCACTCGGCGAGCGGGTATCCCGCAACGTGCGGACCGTGGCGGAGTTCGTCGCTTTCGATGTCCTGACCGGCAGTGAGCAGTCGTTCGTTCGCTGTCATCGAGAACAGACCGAACGTCGCCCTTTCCTGCGCCGAGCCAGAAGGGAGTTCCCCGCAAGAGAGTGAAACTGTCAGTTCGCCTTGCATCTCAGCCCCCATTCTTCCAGGACCAGACGCCGCATGCCGTCATCGTCCTCGCCCAACTCGTAGCCGTGGTCGTGCCGACTTCCTTGCTCGAGCTTGGATTCGTACGCTCGACCCTCCGAGTCCACGGCCCAGATGTCCTTCGGAAATCCATCTTCGCCGATGTTGCTGATCATCCCTCGTTCGATGCCTTCGCGGAAGAGGGCTCTCGCTTCGTTCAAGCACACGATTCGACCGCTGCCATGGCACAGTGACTTGTTCAGGCGTGGGTTCGCAGGAGGATGGAAACCGTAGTCGGCGCCCTTGTGTTTGTGAAGCGCGCTGCCTCGTGTAGCAGACCTCGTCCGCGAGGCGTTTCAGGACACTGCGGTCAATCTCGTGTCTCGGGACGAATCTGCGTTTTGGATTGCTCCCCTGACGTTTGGGCACCCTGATCGATTCCTGACCCGGACTTGACGCTGACGCCATCCAGCATATGAACGGCCATGCCGACTACAACCGGTTGACCCTGCCAGGCAGCAAGGACGGCACGCCGATAAGGATTGACATAGTACCGAGCAGGAGGGGGACATTGTCGAGCCCTGCCCTCTTTGTCGGCCACAAGGTAGTGGCGGGGATTGATGATAGCAAGGCCTGTGTTGGATGCGGCTGACCGGATGCGTTGCCTTGCGAACGACGCCACGAGCTGGCGGGCGCTGGGCATGTGACTTGGGGACATCGAGGTGAGCCGGGTGGTGAGGGAGGCGACAGGCCGCCATCACCGCAAGGTTCACGCGTGTCTTCATGACCGGGGCTTCAGAGGGTCGGCCTGGTCAACTCGCCGCAAGCGGGAACGTTCCCATCTTCGGCATCCGCTCAGCGTCGGCAGGGGAATGGCCTGCGGGAACCGGCGCTCGCCGCGGGTGAGCACGGGGCCGGATGGATACGGACGGGCATCCGCGAGAGCTGGACAAGGCGTGATCCCGGATCTGCCGGATGGACCGGGTCAGGGCCAGACGTGGTGCTCCTGGCGCAGGCCGGCATCGGCCACGAGATCGGCGGTGAGCTCGTGGACGAGATCGGCCCAGCACGCCGCATCGTCAGGGCTCGAGACAAGATCCTGGCGCACCTCGAACTGGAGGTGGGCAAGGCCCCGGCGCATCGCGTGCTCGGGCACCGTGTAGTCCTCTCCGATGTCGAGGCCGTAGGGCTCGTTGTCGCCGACCGTGAATTCGCCTCGGGCGCGCAGGCGTTCTAGGAGCGGGACAGCCAGGCGCCCGTCCCGGCTCCAGCACACGGTGAACGCCTCGCCGCGCGGCTTCCTGCCGCGCATGCAGGGTGTCATCGTGTGGACCGAGATGAAGGCAGGAGGCGCGGCACGGTCCGCCAGGGCCGCCTCGATGGCCTCGTGATAGGGACGCCAGACCGCCTCGAGGCGGCGCATGCGATCCTCCCGGCCAAGGCCGCGGTTGCCGCCGATCGGGACGCTGTCGCTTGTCTCGATGACAGCGGCCGGATCACCGGGGTAGCGGTTGCAGTCGGCCACCAGGCGCGAATAGCCGGCCAGCAGCAGGGGCGCATCGAAGCGCCGGGCCAGTCTCCGTGCCATCCACGCGGCGCCGATGTCCCAGGCGATGTGCTGCCCGAGGTGATGCGGCTCGAGGCCGAGGTTCCCGAGGGCGCGGGGCAGGGTGTTGGAGGCGTGGTCGCAGACGACGAGACAGGGCGCGCGCCCCTCCCGGTTGACCCGGATACAGGGGGCCGGATCCGACGCCTCGAGCATGCTCACCAGCCGGCGAACGCCGCGACCTCGTCGTCGCCGACACGCCCGGCCGCGACGTCCGCGATGGCCTCGTCGAGGACGACGAGAGCCTCGTCGGCCTCGTCGCCGGTCAGGGTCAGCGGCGGGGTCAGTTCCGGAACGTTGGACGCCATGCCGACATAGGTGATGAAGACACCGAGCTGGTAGCAGCGCAGAACGACCTTCGCCGCATCGATGGTCGCCGGCGCCTTCGTCTGCCGGTCCGTCACCAGTTCGATGCCGATGGCAAGACCCCTCCCCCGGACATCGCCGATCAGTTCGTGGCGCCGCTGCATGGCAGCGAGGCCGTCCATGAGCTGGCGTCCGCGTTCGGCCGCGTTGTCGATGAGGCCGTCGTCATGGATATGCCGGAGAACGGCGCGGGCGACGCTTGTCGAGACGGAGTTTCCGGTGGTGGTGATGAGGGCGAAGGCCTGGCTCACATCCATCACGCTCCGCGGCGCGACGACGGCCGAGACGGGAATGCCGCTCCCCAGGCCCTTTCCGAAGGTCACGATGTCAGGCCGAAATCCCTCGGCCTGATAACAGTGCCAGCACCCCGGACGGCCGAGACCCACCTTGACCTCGTCGCTGACGACGAGAATGCCCTCGGCCCGGCAGCGCTCGGCGAGGGCGGCGAGAAAACCGGGAGGCGGCACCAGCATGCCGCCGTCGGATTGCAGGGGTTCGATGAAGAGCGCGGCGACATCGTCCGCACGGATGGCCGTGGACAACAGGAAATCGACATGGTCGAGCACTTGGCGCGCCGTATCGCCATCGCCCAGGGGCCGGTAGGGATCGGGAAAGGGAATCTGCACCAGGCCGGCACGCGGCAGCGCATGCTGCTGCGACGGGTGGCCGGACACGGACATGGAGCCCGAGATGCCGCCGTGATAGGCCCCGTGGAAACTCATGATCCGGCGTCGTCCCGTCGCTGCGGTCACGGCCCTCATGACCGTGTCGTTGGCGTCCGATCCGCTGTGACCGAACCAGACCTTGTGGTCATCGGCCTCCGGCACCAGGGCGAGGAGGTCCTCGGCCAGGGCCACGGCCGATTCCGCTGCGCCGAACATGGCCGACGCGCCGGCGCACTCCCCGAAGCCCCGGCGGGCTGCCTCGACGAGGCCGGGATGCCCGTATCCCAGGAGCGCCGCACCGGCGGTGGCGGACATGTCCAGCACCTCGCGGCCGTCTTCCTCGATCAGCCGGTTGCCACGGGCATGGCGGATGGTGAGCGGCGATGTCCTGAGCTTGCCGATTCCGGCAAGAGCCCGCCTGTCCCGTTCCAGAAGCGAAGGGCTCACCTCACTCCCTCCTATCTCACGTTCTCGCGCCTGCCGATCAGACCCTCCGGCCTCACCAGGAGCAGGACGATGACCAGGGTCAGTGTGATCGATTCACGGAACGGCAGCCAGCCGTCGGGAAGGAAGGCGCGCAGGGAGACCTCGATGAAGGCCAGGGCGAACCCTCCCACCACTGCGCCTGCCAGGCTGCCAAGACCACCCAGCACCACGGCGATGAACGCCTTGAGAACGGGCAGGAAACCCATCAGGGGATCGACCGATCCACGCTGTGCCAGCCACAGGACTCCAGCGACACCGGCCAGCAGCCCGGAGAGGCCGAAAGCCGTGGCCACGACCGCATTGGCATTGATCCCCATGAGCCTTGTGACCGGAAAGTCGAGAGCCGCCGCCCGCATCGCGATGCCGAGAATGGAACGGCGCAGAAAAATCGTGAGGGCCGCCAGCAGCAGCGCCGTGGCGGTGATCGACATCAACTGGATCACGCCGATCGCCAGGCCGCCGACGTCGACCGCGCCGATCATCCAGGACGGTACGGGGATGGCGCGGGGCCGGGCCGAGATCAGATTCTGAAACAGCATGTGGAGGATGGTGCTGACCGCCAGGCTGGTCAGCAGCATGGTCGCCGTGTTGGCGTCCCGCACCGGACGGAAGGCCACCCGTTCCATCGCCACCGCCGCCAGGGTGGCGCAGGCAATGCCGAGAACGACCGCCAGCGGCAGGCCAAGGCCGGCGCCGATGGCAAAGAACATGGTGTAGCCCGTCAGCGTCATGAGGTCGCCGTGGGCAAAGTTGATCAGTCCCAGGACGCTGAACACCATCGCCAGGCCGAGGGCGAGCAGGGCGTAGGTGCCTCCCAGGGAGAGGGCGTTGACGAACTGCTGGACGAGAATGTCCATCAACCGCCGCCCGCTGTCTGCACGTGGAATCGATACCCGATCGTCCGGCGCTGCGGCTCACCCATCAGTCGCGCCCCATGTAGGCGCGTTCGACCTCGACGGAAGCCTGCAGTTCGCAGGCCGGACCGGAGAGGGCCACCCGGCCGGACGCAAGAACGTAACCCCTGTCGGCAATGTCCAGGGCCAAATCGACATTCTGCTCCACCAGAAGAATGGTGGCCCCGTGATGCTGAAGGGCGACAATCAACTCGAAGATGGTGTCGACAATGCGCGGCGCCAGGCCCAGCGACGGTTCGTCGAGCAGCACGATCCGCGGAGCGGACATCATGGCCCGGGCTATCGCCAGCATCTGCTGTTCCCCTCCCGAGAGTGTGCCGGCCATCTGGTCATGGCGCTCAGCGAGAACCGGAAAGCGGTCGAGCATGCCGGCGAGTATGGTCGCGGCATCACCGGTACGGCGACGCGTCGCACCGCCGATGGCGAGGTTCTCGCGCACGGTGAGATTGGCGAAGACGCGCCGTCCTTCCGGACACAGCGTCATGCCACGCCGCACGACGGTTTCCGGCGCTTCGCCCGTGATGTCCTCGCCGTCGAGCACGACCCGGCCGGCAACCGGCGGCACCAGTCCCATGACGGCGTTGAGGAAGGAACTCTTCCCGGCGCCGTTGGCGCCGAGAAGAGTCACGATTTCACCCTTGCAGACCTCGAGGCCTGCGCCCCTGATGGCCTCTATGGCGCCGTAGCGGACCTCGAGCCCGGCGACATCGAGGAGGCGTTCGGGGCCATGGCTCACGGAGCCGGGATCATCGAGGGGTCGGGCGAGAAATCGCCGACATGAACCCGCTCGCCGCCCGAGACCTTGTTGAGCGCGACGACACGCACCGGTACCCGGTTCTGATCCTTGTAGGTGATCGATCCCGTGGCGACCTGGACATTCTCCAGATTGTCCCAGGCGTCCCGTATCGCCGGACCGTCGGTGGAACCGGCCGCCTCGATGGCCGCGGCAATGACCATCATCAGGTCATATCCGGTCGCCGTGAAGACGGTGTCGTTCGGCATGCCGTACTTCTCCTCGTAAGCCATCTCGAAGGCTTCGAGCGCACTGCCCGGAGAAGCAAATCCGGCATTCGAGAAGACCACGCCCTCGGCCACGTCACCGAGACCGAAGGTCGTCGGGGAATCGATGCCGTCACTGCCGAGCACCGGCGTGTCGATGCCTGCGGCACGCAACTGCTTGACGAAGGCCGGGAAGTCGGGCTCGTAGGCCGACGTCTGGATGACGTCAGGGCTGGGATCGAGACCGCCGATCTTGGTGACTTCCGCCGAGAAGTCCTGCTGACCCATGGTGTATTCGCCGACCGCGACCACCGTGCCGCCCATGGCCTCGAATGCCTCGCCGAAGTACTCCGGCAACTTCTCGGTGTAGGGCGTGTCACGCGACAGGAGGACATAGGCGTTCTCATAACCCTGGCCGCGGGCGTACTCTGCGAGGACGGCACCCTGCAGGTTGTCCGCCGTGTAGTTCGAGAACATGTAGGATCCGACCGCCGCCGGCAGGGTGGGGGTCGAAGCACACGAACTGGCTGCCGGGATCTCGGCCGCCTGGGCCATGACACCGGACGCCACGGCGGGATCGACGTCACACGACACGATCATCGCCACCACGCCCTCGTCGATGAGTTCCTGGGCGACGACGGCGGCCTGTGCGGTATCCGAGCGCGTGTCCTTGACCACGAGTTCGACCGCCATGCCCATGATGCCGCCGGCCTCATTGATCTGGTCGAGCGCCAGCTGCACCCCGTTCAGGGACGGCTGGTCGTAGGGCGCGAGATAGCCGGTGAATCCGCCGGCATAACCGATCGTGATGCCGTGGGAATCGCCCTGGGCCGCGCCGCCGGCAACCACGAGCCCGGCGGCCGCAGCGGCAATACGCGTTGCTGATGCATGAAACACGGTGTCCTACTCCCTTGCTGTTGACAACTTGGCGGCCCGCTCGGCGGTGCGCCGGCGACCCAGGTATGCCTCGATCACGACCGGATCGGACTGGACTTCCTCCGGTGTTCCTCCGGCAATGATCTGGCCCTTGTTTAGCACGATCACCCGGTCGCACAACCTCATGATGAGGCTGAGATCGTGGTCGACAACGAGCAGGCCCGGGCCCCGGACTTCTCGCAGCCGGGCCAGAATGGCCAGAAGTTCGTCGGATTCGCTCTCGTTCATGCCGGCGGCCGGTTCGTCGAGCAGCAGGTAGCGGGGGTCCAGGGCGAGCGCCCGGGCGACTTCCAGGCGCCGCTGGAGACCATAGGCGAGGGTTCCGGCGCGCCGCGCGGCATGGTCGGCAATGCCGAGTTCCCCGAGAAGGGCGAGGCATCTCTCCGTCATGCCGGCCGACCTCGAGCCGGTGGATCCGGCCGCCAGGGCCGTCCTGACATTCTCCTCGCAGGAGAGATTGGAAAACAGCCTGACGTTCTGGAAGGTGCGGCCGACGCCGCGCCGGGCAATCAGGTGGCTGGGCATGCCGGTGATGTCGACGCCGTCGAGCACGACCGTGCCGCCATCACATTCAAGGGCGCCGGAGATGCAGGCGAGCAGGGTTGTCTTTCCCGAACCGTTGGGTCCGATGAGGCCGACAATCTCACCCGGCTTCAGCGACAGGCTGGCGCCGTCCACGGCGCGCAGGCCACCGAACACCCTTGTGACATCACGCACCTCGAGTGCCCCCTCCTGTACCACCCGCCCTGGCGCGACGGGGACCGGTCCGGCGGGAGGCTGCCGCGGACGCAGGACGATGTCCTCGATCTCGCGGTAGTCGAACAGTCCGTTGCGGCGCCAGAACAGCACACCGAGTATGGCGAGCGACAGGCCGATGTCCGTCAGACCGAAGACCGTCGGCTCGTCGAACCAGACAGTGTTGACGGACTCCTCCACCGATCGCAGGACCTCGATGAGGATGGTGACGACGACCGCGCCCGCCACGGCCCCCGATACGCTTGTCATGCCGCCCACGATCAGCATGACGAGGACTGCGAAGGTGATCTGGAAGTAGAACTCCCTGGGCGAATAGACCCCGAGCTCATGGGCAAGGAGCACCCCGGCGACCGCGGCGATGCCGGCGCTGAGCGTCCAGGCCAGAAGACGGCGACGGTGAACATCGACACCCACGGCCCGTGCCGCCGGTTCGTCTTCGCGTGCCGCCCGCAACTCGAGACCGGGCAGGGAATCGCGGAAGATGCGGCACACCACGAGGGCCACGGCGACGAACAGCAGGGCCAGCGGGATGTCAACGGTTCGCGGCACGCCGATCAGCGCCTGGCTGCCCCGGGTCAGGTCCCGCGCGCCCACGAGAACGCCGTAGACGATGATGAGCAGCCCCAGGGTGGCAATCGCCGCCGAGGCGCCGCCGAGGCGGCAGATCGGGATACCGACAAGAAAGCCGATGATCGTCACGAGAACCACGGCGATGGCGCCAGCCAGGAGAAAGTGGAACTCGATGCCGGAAAGCCACAGCGGCAGGTCGGGCAGGAAGACTGCCTTCTGTGCGACGGGTATGGTGAGAACGCCGGTGACGTGCGCCGCCAGGCCCATGAAGGCCGCATGACCGAAACTCAGGATCCCGGAATTGCCGGTGAATGCACTGAAAGCCAGCACGGCGACCGTCAGCACGAGGTAGTGCGTCACGGTTCCCTGGAGCGCCGCACCGGCCGTCTGCCACACCAGCAGGGACACGGCGGCAATGGGAACCAGCATGAGCAGGCTGCCGGCAAGGGGCGGCCATGACGCAAGACGGGTACGTGTCAACGTGTTCACCGATATCGCATCACCTGCGGGAGCCGACAACACTGGAAGACCCGGCCCATGTCGTCAAGCGGCGTTGACCGGCATCGCCGGCGTTGCAACAGTGTCCGCCGACATGCGACCGACGTGAGGCGTCATGACGAAGGGTGAACTGGTCCTGCTGGTCTGGAACGACCTCGTGGGGCTGTCGCGCACCAGGGGCGTTCCCCTGGAACAGTACGAGCGTCGACGGCGCCACGGGCTGGGATGGGCGCTGGCGGGCCAGTCCCTGACACCCTTCGAGGACATCGCACCCAATCCCTGGGGACCCATGGACGAGGTGCGCCAGGTGCCGGACGAGGCGACCCGTCGGCGCATTGTCCTCAGACAGGATCATCCGGCGCTCCATGTCGCCCTGTGCAACAGCCTCCATGCCGACGGCACTCCCTGGGAGTGCTGCACCCGGAGTTTCCTCGCCAGCGCTCTCGACGACCTGAAGAACCAGACCGGACTCGAGGTCGCCATCGCCTACGAAAACGAGTTCCTCCTCATCGATCCCGCCCTGGAGTGGGCGGCGCCGTTTTCCGTCGATTCCATGCGCCGGGCCGCACCCTTTGCCGATCTCTGTACCCGTGCGCTGATCGACGCCGGCGTCGACCTCGAGACCTTCGAGCCCGAGTACGGGGTCGGGCAGTACGAGGTGAGTTGCGGGCCGGCAACGGGGCTGGCCGGCGCCGATCGCGTCGTCATCACCAGGGAGACGGTACGCGAGGCGGCGCGCCAGTGCTCGATCACCGCGAGCTTTTCGCCCAAACCGGCGCCGGATGCCGTCGGCAACGGCTGCCATCTTCACCTCAGCCTGTGGGACAGCAGCGGCAATCCGGTGACGGCGGATGCCAGCGGGCCGGGTGGACTGAGCGCCGCAGCCGGTCGCTTCGTCGCCGGAATCCACCGTCACCTGCGGGCCCTGGCCGCCATCACGGCGCCGAGTCCCGTCTCCTACATGCGTCTGGGTCCGCACCACTGGAGCTGCGGCTTCGATGCCGTCGGGGTGCAGAACCGCGAGGCGGCGATCCGGATCTGTCCCGCCCCCGATGGCGATGCCGCGGCCTTCAACATCGAGATCCGCTCAACCGATGCGACAGCGAGTCCCTACCTTGCCACAGGCGCCATCATCCGCGCCGGGCTCGAGGGAATCCGCGCCGACATGGCGCCCCCTGCCATGGTGAACCTGGATCCGGCCTCGCTGAGCGACGCCGAACGCCGGGACCGGGGTATCCACACCCTGCCGGAATCCCTGGACGAGGCCCTCGATGTCTTCATCGCCGATGACAGCGTCGGTCAGTGGTTTGGCCCCCTGATGTTCGAGGCCTATGGCGCCCTCAAGCGTCTCGAGGCCGCGAAAGGGGCAGCGATGAACGTTTCCGAACTCTGCATGAGATACCGCAGTGCCTACTGAGACCATGCCCGCTGCATCGACGGGGGGCGTGGCGTGCGACATGCCCCTGATCGATCATCACTGCCACGGCGTGTCGCCGGATGACCTCGACCTGCAGGCCTTCGAGGCGCTGATGAGCGAGAGCTACCGGCCGCCGCCCGAAGGCGCCTCGCAGTTCGACAAGCCCCTCGGTCTCATGGTCCGCAGCCGTTGTGCTCCCCTGCTCGACCTCGACCCCTTCACGCAGGGCAGCGACTACGTGGAACGCCGCCGCGAACTCGGCGCAGCCGAGGTCAACCGGCGCCTGCTCGGCGCCTGCGGCCTGGAACGACTGATCATCGACACCGGCCACCGGAGCGACTCGATTGCCGATGTGGCGGAAATGGCGGCGATTTCGGGCCGACCTGCCCACGAGGTCGTCCGCATCGAGGCTGTCGCCGAGGAGGTGGCGCGATCAGGCGTGGACGCTGCCCGTTTCTCCGAAGCGTTCGGCGAAACCCTGGCGGCGCGGACACGCGACGCGGTGGGCCTGAAGACCATCGTCGCCTACCGCACGACTTTCGCCATCGATCAGAGCCCGCCATCGGCTGCCGAGGTGAGGGCGGCGACGGATGCCTGGTTCCGCGCCATCGACGCCACGGGAAAGGTGCGCCTCGAGTCCGTCGATATCGTCCGCTTCGGCCTGTGGACGGGCGCTGAACTTGCCCGTCAGCATGGACTTCCACTGCAGATTCACGTCGGATTCGGCGACCCCGACATCACCATGCATGCCTGTGATCCGACATATTTCACGGAGTTCCTGCGTGCCATGGAGGGCTGGGAAGTCACATGCACGCTGCTCCACAACTATCCCTTCCACCGCGAAGCGGCCTGGCTCGCCGAGATCTTCCGCAATGTGTACTACGATGTCGGCGTGGTTCTCAACTTTACCGGACCCCAGGCCCTCACGATCATGGGGGAAGCTCTGGAGATGGGCCCTTTCTTCAAGCAACTCTACAGTTCGGATGCCTTCGGACTGGCTGAACTCCACTATCTGGGCCAGGTCCAGTTCCGCCGTACGCTGCGCCATCATCTCGACCGCTGGATTGCCGACGACATGCTCACCCTGGCGGAGGCCGACCGCATCGTCGCCATGATCGCCGCCGGCAACGCCTTGCGGATCTACCGGCGCCTCCCGGGCCGTCAGGCCACGGGATCCTTCGGAACGTAGGGAACGGCGCGGCGGATCGCGAATCCCGCGAGGATGGCAGCCAGTCCTGCGGCAAGGACGATGATGGCGACGCGCTGCCACGAGCGTTCGGTCTGCGTCACCTCCCTGCGGATCTCGTCGAACGACACGGAGACGCCCTCGTCGTAGGGATCGTGCTCGATCACGCCCCACATCCTGACGGTCTCGCCACCAGAGGTCGAAGCGGTCTCGTCGACCAGGATTTCGACATCGCGGTAGATTCCCAGCCGGTCGCGCACAGCGACATAGCTGGGATAGATGGAGTGGTACGTGTAGAGGGTGTCATCGCCCCGCAACCGCATGTTGACGATGTGCAGACCGTCGTAGTCGTAGTCCAGGATGATGCCGACCAGGAAGCCGCGCTTCCAGACGAGGTCATCCTCGTCGGGGATGTCCGGGATGTTGGCAGCCCAGACAATGGCGCCACCGAGTGCGGCCACGAGCCCCAGGGCATAGAGCCAGCCTGCGAACAGTCTCATCGCGACCTCAATCGGGCGGGATACAGAAGAATTCGAGATGCCCCATGTGCTGGCGCAGGGCCGCCCATTCCGCAGAACCGAAGGTCAGCATGGCCAGTGCGGAGGTCGGGAACTTGCGGTCGAGCCGGTCCATGGCATCGCCGGTCGCTGTCGCCGCCAGGTACTGCGCCGTCATCTGCAGGACCGGATCGTGCCCCACCACCATGACCCGTTCCATGGTGGCTGGCGTACGCCGCAGCAGGGAGACGAGATGGCGTGCGTCACCATGGTAGAGGCCCGCTTCGTGGCGGACATCCGCATCACCGAGGACGGGAAGCAGGATGTCCAGGGTCTGGCGGGTGCGAAGCGCGGTCGAACACAACACGAGATCACACCCCAGAGAGCGTTCCTCGAGCCAGGCCGCAAGATGGGCAGCTCGGCGTCTCCCGCGGTTGCGCAAGGGACGATCATGATCGTCAATCGTGATGTCCGCCCAACTGGATTTGGCATGGCGAACGAGATAGAGTGCGGTCGTCATCACGCATCGTCTCCTGCGACGGTCGAGGGTGTCTCGCCCCAACCGTTTCCCGATCCGAGGCTAGCACAGAATGGTCAGTCAGGCACTCGATACGGTCACACCCCTCGGGCCCGCTCCCCTCGAGGCGCCGGCCGAGCGGTACATCAACCGCGAACTGAGTTGGCTGGCGTTCAACGAACGTGTGCTCGAAGAGGCGCGCAACAACCGCCATCCGCTCCTCGAGAGGTTGCGGTTCCTGTCGATCTCGGCGAGCAACCTCGACGAATTCCAGATGGTGAGGGTGGCCGGCCTCAAGGCTCAGGTCGATGCCGGTGTCACCACGCCGGGCATCGATGGCCTGTCTCCGGCGCGTCAGCTGAAAGCCATCAAGGATCGTTCGAAGACTCTGATCGACGGCCAGTATGTGGTCTGGCGAACCCTGCGGGGACTGCTGTCACGGGAGGGGATTTCGGTGGTCGGCGAGGGTCAGCTCGACGGCGACGAACGCGCATGGCTCGCCGGTCACTTCGAACGCGAGATCCTGCCCCTGCTGACGCCGATGGCGATCGACCCTGCCCATCCCTTCCCCTTCATCCCCAACTTCGGGTTCGGCATCGCCCTCAAGCTCATCGGCGAGGGCGGGGACGAGCCGGTCCATGCCATCATCAGGCTGCCGCAGCAGACCGATCGCTTCATTCGCCTGCCCGGTGACGAGGGATCGCGCTTCCTGCCCCTCGAGCAGGCCGTGCGCATGCATCTCAAGGACCTGTTTCCGGGGTTCGGGTTGCTCGAAACCGGATTCTTCCGCGTCGTGCGCGACAGTGAAATCGAGGTCGACGAGGAGTCACAGGACCTGGTGCGCCACTTCGAGAGTGCTCTCAAGCGGCGGCAACGCGGCAGCGTGATCGATCTCGTGGTCGATGCCGCCATGCCTGGCGAACTTCTCAATCTTCTCACCGACCGCCTCGATGTCATACCCGGCGATGTCACCGTGGTCGAGGGTGAAATCGGACTGAGCGATCTTTCCCGGCTGATCGTCGACCACCGCCCCGACCTGCTGTTCGATCCCTATTCGGCACGTTTTCCCGAACGCATACGCGACTTCGGCGGCAATTGCTTCGATGCCATTCGCGCCAAGGACATCATCGTCCATCATCCCTACGAGAGCTTCGATGTCGTGGTCCAGTTCCTGCAGCAGGCGGCACGCGACCCCGCGGTGGTGGCGATCAAGCAGACACTCTACCGGACGAGCGAGGGTTCGCCGATCGTCAAGGCTCTCATCGAGGCGGCGGAGGCTGGCAAGTCGGTGACGGCGGTCGTCGAACTCAAGGCGCGATTCGACGAAGAGGCGAACATCCGCTGGGCTCGCGGTCTCGAACATGCCGGCGCCCAGATCGTCTACGGCATACCGGACTTCAAGACCCACACGAAGATCTCGCTCATCGTGCGCCGCGAACACGGCGCCCTGGTGACCTACGTTCACTTCGGAACCGGCAACTATCACCCCGTCAACGCGAAGATCTACACCGATCTTTCTCTCTTCACCGCCGCGCCGGCGCTCACCCGGGACGCCAACCGGATCTTCAACTTCCTGACCGGGTACATCAGGCCTCACACCCTCGAGGCGGTCGCCATGTCGCCTGACACCCTGCGCCAGCGCCTTCATGATCTGATCGGCCGTGAAATCGACAATGCCCGGGCCGGCAAGCCCGCCGCCATCTGGGCCAAGATGAACTCCCTCGTCGATTCGAAGATCATCGACCTGCTCTACCAGGCGTCAGGCCATGGTGTGGAGATCGATCTCGTGGTGCGCGGCATCTGCTGCCTGCGCCCCGGTGTGGAGGGCCTGTCGGAGAGGATCCGGGTCAAGAGTCTCGTTGGCCGCTTTCTCGAACACAGCCGCATCTTCTGCTTCGCCAACGGCGGCGAGATACCATCGTCCGACACCCTGGTCTTCGTGTCATCTGCGGACTGGATGACCCGCAACTTCGACTACCGGGTGGAGACGATGGTCCCGATCCTCAATCCAACGGTCCATCGGCAGATTCTCGACCGGATCATGGTGGCCAACCTGCGGGACACGGAACAGTCCTGGATCCTGACCAGCGATGGCGCCTACACGAGGTTCGCCGACACGGACAAGGCCTTTTCGGCCCACCGCTTCTTCATGACCAATCCCAGCCTCTCGGGCCGGGGCAGTGCACTGCAACGGCAGATCCAGCGGGGCAATGGGACACCGACGCCGGTGGGATGAACGCAGCCGTTGAGGCGGCCCCTGCCGCCCGGGTGGGGGTGATCGATATCGGCTCGAATTCGATTCGCCTCGTCATCTTCGACAGTCTCTGCCGAACGCCCCTGCCGATCATCAACCACAAGATCGTCATCGGACTGGGGGTCGACGTCGAACGACACGGCCGGTTCGGCCAGGAAGCCTTCCGGGGAGGCATCGAGGCTGTCGATGTCCTGGTGCGCCTTGCCGACAGCGTTCCCTGCGCGGACCTCGCCCTCTATGCCACGGCCGCCGTGCGCCACGCCGCCAATGGCAGCGACTTCTGCCGGTCCGTCGAGGCCTGCACGGGGCGTGCCGTGACGGTGCTCACCGGCGCCGGAGAGGCGCGGCTGTCGGCGGCCGGCGTCATCTCGGCGCTTCCCGGACTGTCCGGCGTCATCGGCGACCTCGGCGGCGGCAGTCTGGAGCTTGTCGCCGTCGAAGACGGCATCATCAGGGAAGAGGCGACGCGCGACATCGGCCCCTTGCGCCTGAAGGAACACTGGGGAGGGGATCCGGCAACCGCCTCGGCAGCGATTCGCGAGGCCGTGTGCAGCGTGACCTGGCTTCACGCCTGGAAACACTTGAGCTTTCACGCGGTGGGTGGTTCATGGCGGGCCATCGCCCGCCTCCACATGGCGCAGAATCGTCATCCGCTGACCATCGTCCACGGCTACGCCATGGCGCCGTCAGAGGCCCGGACCTTCACCCGCATGCTGGCGAAACTGAGCAACCAGACGACATCGCGCATCCGCGGCATCTCCGGGCGGCGTGCCGCCATCCTGCCCTGGGGCGCCATGGTGCTCGACCACCTGATGGATGCCCTTGAACCTCGAGACGTCGTGTTCTCGGCCCAGGGTCTGAGAGAAGGGCATCACTTCCGGATGCTCGATCCCACCACCCGCAAGGAGGATCCCCTGCTTGCCGCGTGCCATCAGATCGCTTTCCGGCACCGCCGGTTCGCCGATTGCTCCGAGGCTCTCGGGCGCTGGATCGGTCCGGTGATTCGCCTCCGCAAGCAATTCGACACCCGCCTTGTGCGCGCCGCCTGCATCATCGCCGACACCGGCTGGAGGGAACATCCCGAGTACCGTGCCCGGTATTCCCTCTCCAGGATTCTCCACATGCCCTGGTCGGTGCTCGATCACCGGGAAAGGGCCTGGCTCGCCCTCGCCCTCTTCGTGCGCTACGGCGGCCCTGAAACGGCCGAGGAGGCAACACCCTGCCGCCGCCTGCTGAAGCCGGACACGATCGAGGGGGCGGTGCTGCTCGGCAGGCTGCTGCGTCTCGCCCTCGTCCTGAGTGCCGGACGCGGACCCATCCTCGATTCCTCCCCCCTTGTCACCACGGCTGACGGGTTCACCTTGGTCATCACGCGGGATGCCGCCGTCGCCTCGCCTGAACGCATCGAGCGCCTGGCCGCAGCCATTGGTCAGGCGCTCGATGTGTCCTTCACCGTCTCCCGTCAGGTTCCGGACCGCAGCCCGGCGGCGGCCACGGCGGCCCGCTGACGAGGTCTCGACGTCAGTCGCGGCCCGACCAGGAACCGTCGCGCACCAGATCGTCCGCGACCTCCCTGATGGCCCGCTCCATGATCGCGACCATGTCGTCGACCTGGGAGCGCGTGATGATGATGGGCGGCGAGAAGACGCACAGGTGCCACATGGGACGCAGGATCAGCCCGTACTGCTGGCATTTCTCATCGATCTTCTTGCCGACATTCAGGCTCTCGTCGAAGGCTTTCCTGGAACCCTTGCTCTCGACACACTCGATGCATCCCATGAGTCCGACACCCCGGACATCCCCCACCATGGGAAGGTCTGCCAGGGAACGCAGCCGTTCCTGGAAGTAGTCGCCGGTGCTGCGGGCGTGACCCATGATGTCGTCGCGCTCCATGATCTCGATGTTCTTGAGCGCCGCGGCCATGGCGACCGGGTGTCCCGAATAGGTGAAGCCCATGGAAAACGTCGGAGAACTGCCGCCCTTGTCGATGATGTCCTGGTGCATTCTCTCGGAAATGGCGGTGAGACCGGCGGGAATGTACCCGGAGGTGAATCCCTTCGCCGCGGTGATGATGTCCGGCACGATGTCGAAGACGGGCTCCGAGGAGAAGAAGTGCCCCATGCGCCCGAAACCCGTGACCACTTCGTCGGAGATATAGAGGATGCCGTACTTGCGGCAGGTCTCGAGGCATGCCTTCTGGTAGCCCTTCGGCGGCACGATGACGCCACCGGACGCCAGCACCGGCTCGGCGATGAAGGCCGCCACGTTCTCCGGCCCGATGGCCTTGATCCGGTCGTCCATCTCGGTGATCAGGTGATCGAGGAACGCAGCGTCGTCCATGCCGTCCGGCTTGCGGTAGGGATTGGGGGACGAGAGATGCTCGATCCACTCCGTCACCCGTTCCATGCGCGTGTCGTTGCCGGGCTTGCCGCACAAGGAGTCGGCAAGGTAGGTGCTGCCGTGATAGGCATCGTCGCGCGTGAGAATGGTCTTGCGGGACGGCTCGCCGACGACATTCCAGTAGTAGTGGACGAAACGGACCGCAGCGTCATTGGCCGTCGAGCCGCCGGTCGAATAGAAGAATCGGTTGAGGTCTCCCGGCGTCAGCGTTGCCAGCTTGGCGGAAAGTTCCGCGTGGGGCGGAGTCGCCATCGACCAGGGCGAATAGTAGACCATGCTGCGCACCTGGTCCGAGATGGCCGTTGCCATCTCCTCGTTGCCGTAACCGAGCTGCACCGCCCACATGCCGCCGATGCCGTCGATGTAGCGGTTGCCCTCGCCGTCATAGACGTAGATCCCCTCCGAGTCCGCCAGGATCATGTGTTCCTCGCGGCCGAACTCGTGCCAGGGGTGCATGGCGTGGGCCTTGTCCTTGGCCATCAGGCCTTCGACATCGTACTGGAAATTGCGTCTCATCGTCTTTCGGCGCTCCCGCGTCTGACTGCCTGCCGCGGGCATCGTCCGATCGAGCCGCAGCGTGGAGCCGCAGACTATACATTCCCGGCCGCATCGGGCAAGGAGGCACCCTCACGCCGCAGGATCGCTCGCCCCTGCACCGGACTTCCGCGCCAACTCCCCGGGACGACCGTCAGGCAGTTGACTTTCCAGCACATGGCAGCCGGACGCCGCGCAACGACATGAAACGCTCACTTGAGAGACCCGTGCAGCACCCGCACGGCGGCATGTTCGACGATGGGTCCCGTCACACGGCCGCAAACGAGACGGGTAGGTCCAGGTCGGTCTCCTGCCTGCGGGCGCGATGCACGGAGATGATGCGCACCCGCTCGTCCGGTATGTACAGGCAACCGACCGCAGCCTGAACGCCATCTGAGGTCAATGCCGTGCCCTTCGCGATCGGCATCGTCATTGAAGGGATCATGCTCGAACATCCGATCCTCGACGCTTCTGCGGTTCAACTCCTGACCGGTCGTGAACAGCACTCGATCGCAACACCGGGGGTTTTCCGTGGTGAAGTCCTGGACGGCGTGACAACGCGCGTGGCCGCAGACGACCCGGGACTTCGTGAACCGGAGTGGTACGGAGCCCGCTGTTCTTGATCGCCTCACCCTGCTTTCCTAGAGTGCGGCGGTTCCAGGGGCCGGAGGGTCCGGGAGCCTGCCTGCCATGTCACGGATTGCCACATGACAACCCACACGAGCCTTGTTTCCCTGGTCGGCGACACGCCCCTGCTGCGCCTCGAGGGTCCCTCGGCCAGGACTGGCTGCGAGATTCTCGCCAAGTGCGAGTTCCTCAATCCCGGGCAGTCGGTCAAGGACCGGGCGGCACTGTGGATCATCAGGGACGCGGAAAGACGGGGCGAACTGGAACCAGGGGGCACCATCGTCGAAGGCACCGCCGGCAACACGGGCATTGGCCTGTGTACTGTCGGCAACGCCCTGGGTTACCGCTCTGTCATCGTCATGCCGGAGACCCAGAGCAAGGAAAAGAAGGACGCTCTCCGATCACTGGGCGCCGACCTTCACCTGACACCGGCCAGACCCTATCGCGACCCCGCCAACTACATCCGCACGTCGGAGAGAATCGCCCGCGAGAAGGCGGCCAGCGAACCCCGCGGCGCCGTGTGGGCCAACCAGTTCGACAATGTCGCCAACCGGCAGGCCCACATCGAGGGCACCGGACCCGAGATATGGGAGCAGACCGCGGGCGAGGTGGACGCCTTCGTGTCGGCCATCGGCACGGGAGGCACCCTCGCCGGAGTCGGCATGTTCCTCAAGGAACGCAACCCCGACATCGTCATCGGCCTCGCCGATCCCTTTGGCTCATGCATGCACAACTGGGTCACGAAGGGTGAACTCACGTCCGAGGGAAGTTCGATCTCGGAAGGCATCGGACAGGGCCGGGTGACACGGAACCTCGAGGGTGCGCCGATCGACATGTCCGTCCAGGTGAGCGATGTCGAGATGCTCGAAATCATCTACGACCTGTTGATCAATGAGGGCCTGTACCTGGGCGGCTCCACGGGTATCAACGTTGCCGGCGCCATGAAGATCGCCCGGGAACTCGGTCCCGGCCACACCGTCGTCACCCTCCTCTGCGACTACGGAGCCCGCTACCAGAGCAAGATCTTCAATCCCGAGTTCCTGCAGGAGCGCAACCTGCCTCCCCCACCCTGGATGACATGACATGGAGCGCCTGTTTCTCGACGATGCCTATCGCGCCTCCTGCCCGGCAACGCTGACGTCGGTCGAAGGCGGCCGTCTTCGCCTCGACAGGACGGTCTTCTATCCCAACGGCGGCGGACAGCCCGGAGACACCGGCCACCTTGAACTCGACGATGGCTCCATGGTCCCCATCGTCGACACGGTGAAGGGCCAGGCGATGGACGATGTCGTCCACATCACCGAATCCGGTCACCCGCTTCCGGCGCCCGGCACGCCGGTGACCGCGCACATCGATTGGGACAGGCGCTACCGCCACATGCGCATGCACACCACGCTCCACCTCCTGTGCGCCATCGTCGATGCCGACATCACCGGCGCCTCCGTCGGCGCCGCGAAGAGCCGCATCGATCTCAACTGGCCGCAGCCATCCATGACGAAGGAGCAGATCACGGCCCGTCTGGCGGAGCTGGCCGCCGCGGACCTGCCGATCACACCGCGCTGGATCAGCGAGGAAGAGCTCGACCGCAGGCCCGAACTCATCCGCACCATGTCCATCAGGCCACCGCGTGGTGCCGGCATGATCAGGCTGCTGGAGATCGAGGGCGTCGATCTTCAACCCTGTGGTGGTACCCATGTCACACGGACCGGTGAACTTGTCGGCATGGCCGTCTCGAAGATCGAGAACAAGGGCCGTCACAACCGCCGCATCAATGTCGTCTTCAACTCCTGAAGGGAAAGGGAATGCGCGATCGCTGGCTGGTTGACACCGAGACCTTCTCGACGTTGCTGGACGCGCCTGACATGCGTGCCGTCGACGCCTCCTGGTATCTCCCCGCGGAGAATCGTGATGCCTTGTCAGAGTACCGGGAGAGGCATATCGCCGGTGCCGTGTTCTTCGACATCGACGACATCAGCGATGAGTCGACCGACCTTCTCCACATGCTGCCCCGGCCCGAGAAGTTCTCCAGCCGCGTGCGGTCGCTGGGCCTCGGCGATGGAGTGCGGATCGTGGTCTACGATGGCGGCAACATGATGGCGGCGGCCCGGGTGTGGTGGATGTTCCGGGTCTTCGGTCACGATGACATCCAGGTACTCGACGGTGGCCTTGCAAAGTGGATGGCCGAAGGCCGACCGGTCGATGACGAACCGGTGATGCCCCGCCAGCGCCACTTCACGCCACGGCTCAACTCGTTTCTGGTGCGCGACATCGACCAGATGAAGGCCAACCTCGCAAGCCGCAGAGCCCAGGTGGTCGACGCCCGGGGACATGGCCGCTTCACCGGCGAGGAAGCGGAGTTTCGTCCCGGGCTGAAGAACGGACACATTCCGGGGAGCCGCAATCTTCCCTACACCTCGCTTCTCCGCGAGGACGGCACGATTGCCGACAACGCGGCCATAGTCGCCGCCTTCCGGGATGCCGGTGTCGACCCGGCGCGGCCCGTGATCACCACCTGCGGTTCGGGCATTTCCGCGTGTTTCCTCGCCCTCGCCCTTGATCTTGCCGGATTTCGGGATGCCGCGGTCTACGATGGTTCCTGGAGCGAGTGGGGCGGTGCCGCCGACACTCCCGTAGCGACGGGGGCCCCGTGACCAGGGCGTTCAAGGCGGACGCGCTGCGCACGCTCGCGACGACGATCACCTACCTCGAGATGACGGCAAGACCGACGAGACCACGGCGTCCGGCGCCGGCCGGGAAGCTGGCGATGCTGCGGGCAGAACGTCCGCCGCGATCCTTCTACCTGTGGCTCTATCGCAGCGTCGGACGCGACTGGAACTGGACCGACCGCCTGGCGTGGACGCAGGACCAGCTCATCGAGGTCATCCATCACCCGGCGGTCGAGATCATCGTCTTCCAGGTGGGTGGCGTGCCGGCAGGCTTTGCGGAAGTGGACTTTCGCCGACCCGGAACGAGCGAACTGGCGCTCTTCGGAATCCTGCCGGAGTACCAGGGAAAGGGCTACGGCAGCCATTTCCTCGATCACGTCATCGATGCCATGTGGCGATCGAACATCAGGCGGGCGCTGGTGGACACCAACGCGCGGGACCATCCCCGGGCGCTGGTCATGTACCAGAAGGCCGGGTTCAGGGTCGTCCGGCGCGAGGAGGCCTGGCTCATTCCCGACAGCCGGTTCCAGGGCTTCTTCGACCTGCCGGGACCGGACGAGGAGAATCCGCCATGAACGACGACACCAGGGTGGTGACCGCCGGGCGCGATCCGCACGGCAATCTCGGCATCGTCAATCCACCGGTCTAC
This sequence comes from Alphaproteobacteria bacterium, assembly GCA_964291265.2. Classification (GTDB taxonomy): domain Bacteria; phylum Pseudomonadota; class Alphaproteobacteria; order SP197; family SP197; genus SP197. Next base: position 2,316,250 of record OZ219747.1, on the reverse strand, counting down.
CATGCCTCCACCGTTCTCTTCGAAACCCTCGAAGCGCTGCAGCAGGCCCGCGGCAAGGATCCCCGCCAGGTGGTCTACGGACGCAACGGCACGCCGACCACCCATTCCCTCCAGGACGCCTACGCCGCTCTCGAGGGCGCCGACATGGCGGTGGCCACCGGTTCCGGCAAGGCGGCGATCGTGACGGCCCTGCTGGCCTGCCTGGAGGCGGGAGACCACCTGCTCGTCGTCGATTCGGCCTATCTTCCCACCCGGAACTTCGCCTGCGGCATCCTGCGTTCGTTCGGAGTCGAAACGAGTTTCTACGATCCGGCGGCCGTCGAGGACATTGCGGAACTGATGCGTCCCAACACCAGGGCCATCTACACGGAAAGTCCGGGGTCACTCACCTTCGAGGTCCAGGACCTGCCGGCCATTGCCCGCGTGGCCCACGACAGGGGTGCGGTGGTCATCAACGACAACACTTGGTCGGGGGGCTATTTCCTCAAGCCCTTCGAACTCGGCGTGGACATCGTCGTGCAGGCGGGCACCAAGTACATCGTCGGCCATTCCGACGCCATGTGCGGCCTCGTCGCCGCCCGGGGCGCCTGGTGCGAACGCGTCTGGAACACCTTCCTGGCCCTCGGCAACTGCATCGGTCCCGATGACGCCTACCTCGCTCAGCGCGGCATCCGTACCATGGCCGTCAGGCTGCGGCGCCATCACGACACCGGTCTGCGCCTGGCGCGCTGGCTCGATCGTCACGACGACGTGATCCGCGTGCTGCACCCGGGCCTGACCTGCCATCCCGGTCACGCGCTGTGGCAACGTGACTTTGGCGGAGCGAGCGGCCTCTTCGGCGTTCTCATCAAGCCCACCAGCCACGACGCCCTCACCACCATGGTGAATGGCCTGACACTCTTTGGCATGGGGTGGTCCTGGGGCGGTTATGAGAGCCTCCTGGTCCCGGTCGATCCCTCGGCGTTCCGCACCGCCGTTCCCTGGAAGGAGGAGGGTCAGCTGCTGCGGATCCACGCCGGCCTGGAGGACGCCGACGACCTCGTCGCCGACCTTGATGCAGCGTTCCGGCGGCGCAGCGCGGCGTCCGCAAGCGTTCGCTCACGCAGTGACGGCTGATTCCGGCCGGTTCTGCGCCTTCTGACCATCTGCCGACAAGGACCCGATCACTGCCGTCCATGGCCGAGGCCATGGAGCATGCGACGGGAGGGGCCATGAACTGTGCCTGCCGCCTGCGGCCTTGTCATGCGAGGTGTCCGGCCGGCAAGCACTCCACGAGGCCGGGCACATCGCGGGATGCGGTACCGCTGGTCGGGCACAGTCCGGAAACGGGCTCGATGGCGCCGCCATGCAAGCGCCCTCGTCGCCCACCTTCTCGCATCATCGTGCACCAACACGCCGGATCACGCACCCGCCCGGGGGTCACATCAGGCGCGCATTTCATGTCGCGGGGTGGGGAGGCCCGCCGATCATGACTCGATCAACGCAGTCGCCACGCCGGGAGCATGACCCAACCGACGACAACGCGGGTCCTCGTGACTCCCCGTCGGGATGAGCATCGACGCGTGCGAAACGCTCGGCAGATGCCTACAATGCCCATGGACGTTCACTGGCGGGAACCCGTTGCGAGTCCTGACGATCCATTGTCACCCCAAAAGTCCTTCGCTGGAGCGCTTCCCGGTGCATTCCACGCTGAACCAGAGGGTGCCCGTCATGCATGGGACCTGGCCGACCCGCACAGGGATGATTCGCTCCCCGGGTCCGTCCGGACGACCTTGCCCGGTTGGCGAAGGGGCTGGCGGCAATGCCGCCCGACGTTTTGTGCGTGCAGGAGCGGGGGACGCGCGCCGAGGCCGTCGCCGGAGTGGTTGCACGTGTGGCGGTGGTCGTTTCCGGCCATGCTGAAGGGCTGGATCGACCGGGTGTGGGGCCAGGGATGGACCTGCGACTTCACGGTCCGGCAATCCCGCGCCCTCCCGGCACTGGAACGGGCCGCCCTTCCCTGCCCCGCCGGATCGACTGCCGCAACCTGTCGGCGTTGCGGTAGTCTGGAAGCGATGCGACGTTCGAGCGACGCCGGCGTCCCGTGCTCCCGGGGCATGGACGATCTTGCGATGCACGTCTTTCCGGGAGTGGACGACGATAGCGGCGCGCGTCCGGCCAGCCCTGCATGGGCCCGGCGGGTCGGACGGGACCTGGCCGCCGAACCATCGGCGTCCGCCATGTCGTGTCTCTCGCTGCCTGTCCTGTGACACCGGGAGACCCTGCCATGCGTATCGCCACACCCGGGACCTCACCGCGTCGATGGCGGCGATCATAGCGGGGAGACCCTGCCATGCGTATCGCCACACCCGGGACCTGGTATGAGACAACCTCCCTCGAGGACGGCGTGACTCATATTCACGAGCCCTTCATCAAGGCCTTCTTCCGCTGCAACATCTGGCACGTGCGCGGCCGTGATCGCGACTTGCTGGTGGACAGCGGCATGGGTGTCGTGAGTCTCGTCGAGCAGGTGGCACTGGTCACCGAACGCTCCTGCCTGGCGGTGGCAAGCCACACCCATTTCGATCACATCGGCAGCCACCATGAATTCGAGGAGCGCCTGTGTCATCGGCACGAGGCCGGACTGCTGTCGCGGCCCACCCGCGCCAACACCCTTGCGGACCCCTATGTCACCGACGACATCTTCACGCGGCGCCCTCCCGGACCCTACAGTTCACGAAGCTACGAAGTGAGGTCCGCTCCGGCGACGCGGCTCATCGAGGATGGCGACCGCGTCGATCTGGGCGACCGGAGTTTCGAGGTGATGCACACGCCCGGACACTCCCCCGGCAGCATCATGCTCTGGGAAGCGGCCACGCGCATCCTGTTTTCCGGTGACACGGTCTACGACGGACCGCTCATCGACGATGCCTATCATTCCGACAGGGACGCTTATGCCGTCACCATGAAACGCATTCACGATCTTCCGGTCCGTGTCGTCCACGGCGGCCACTTTCCGAGTTTCGACGGCAGGCGCTACCGCGAGCTCATCGCCGCCTGGCTCAGGCAAGGGACATGAATGCGCCGTGCGGCACATCGTTCGAACGGCCTTGTCCGGGTTGTTCGCATGCCCCATCGAATGCACACGACGCCTTCTGCATCGTTCGCCCATCATGATGAACGTGCAGCCCCTGGACATGCGGAAAACCCGCCATCAACCGGTGCTGTGCCTGCCTTCCGGACACTGGCGGAGCGGCCGCGCGGTCGATAGTATCGTGACAGGAAGACGGGAGGGGGAGGATGACGGACCGGGTGTCAGGATTCCATGTGAGCAGGGCGTCGGATGCTTCGTGGACAGCCGATGACGGGGACTCGCCGTTCGTCAGCCGGGACCTCGGTCTCGAGGTTGCGACAGGGGGCCGGTTCGCCGCCGATGTCAGCCGGGCGACCGGACACGGGAAGCTCGAGGATCTCCATGCCCACATGCTCGACTTCCAGATCGTCTACGTGATCGAGGGAACCGCGACGTTCTGGTACGAGGGCGAGGGCGAGGTGACGTTCGCAAAGGGCGACTTCGTGCACCAGCCGCCGGGAATCGCGCATCGCGTTGTCACTGTCTCGCCCGACTGCGAACTTCTCCAGGTCACGGCTCCAGCAGACTACGAGACGGTCACTGTCGGCGCTTCCTGATACCACCATGACCGCCGGGCACCGCGTCAGCGATGATCCTCAGGCCTCACCGGTCCTCGCTCCCCGCTACTACACGGATCCTGCGGTGTTCGAGGCGGAAAGGGCGAGCGTCTTCCACGCCTCGTGGATCTACATGTGCCACGCCGGCGAAGTGGCGGAACCGGGCTCCACGCTGCCCCGGACGATCCATGGCGAGCCACTCGTCGTCGTGCGCAATCGCGAGGGCGAGTTGCGCGTCTTCCACAACGTCTGTCAGCACCGCGCCATGCCGGTCGTGACGGAGCGGAGCTGCCGCAACGTGCTGCAATGCCCCTATCACGGTTGGATCTACGATCTCGACGGGCGTCTCGTCGGCGCCAGACGCACGGCGCATCTCGAGACCTTCGACAAAACCTCGCTCGGCCTTCTTCCGGTGCGGTTCGCGGAGATTGACTCGTTCGTCTTCGTCAACATCGATGGCGCGGCGCCTTCTGCAGAAGAGATTCTCGGACCGGTCTTCGCCGATGCCCGCGCCTGCGGCGTGGAGCCTGCAGGTCTGCTCAAGGCACGCCATGTCGACTACGAGATCCGCGCCAACTGGAAGGTGGTGATCGACAATTTCGTCGAGTCCTACCACACCGAAGTCGCCCATCCCGGCTATTGCGAGTACGCGGATTTCGACCGCGCCTTCGTCGAGGACGGGCCATGGCATACCCTGATGGGAGGCCCGCCAGCCCGGCACGTGATGAACTCCTGCCGCCGGAACGCCGCTCCCGTGGTGACGGCGAACCGATATAACTGGGCTTGGCCGGCAACGATGGTGCTGTTCTCTCCGGGTCCCGCCAATCTCTTCATCTGGGAGGTGATCCCCCTTTCATGGGAACGGACCGTGTTCCGTCACACGTTCTTCTTCGACCGGCCCGAGGACGACCTGTTTCCCGAACAGCAGGCGCACATCTCGATGGACGGTGCGCTGCAGGCCGAGGACACGGTGCTTGTCGAAGGGGTCTGGCAAGGGTTGAACTCCCGAGCGGCGCCGCAGGTCGGCCGCTACGTCGTCAACGACCGGGAAACACAGCACAGCGAACGGGCCGTGTGGCGGTTCCACCGCCGCCTCCAGAGGCTCTACGATTCGGACGACATCCATCAACACCGCAATGGGGAGAGAGTTTCATGACAGTCTGGACGAGAACATTCGGAATGGCGGCCGCGTTCCTTGCCGGGATCGCTCCGCTTCACGCGGCGGACGACGAACTCAACGCGCTGGTCTGGTGCGATCATGCCGATCCGGCACTTCTCGAGCCCTTCGAGGAAGAGCACGGAGTCACGGTCAACATCAAGGAGTACGAAGGAACGGGCGCCGCGCTGGCGCTTCTCGAGCAATCGCAACCCGGCGACTGGGATGTCTTCGTCGTCGACGGGGTCGACGTTCCGCGGATCGTGGAGGCCGGCTATCTCGCGCCGCTCGACCGGGAGGGCCTGCCGCTCGACGACATCTTCCCCGGCATACGCGATTCCGAGATTCACGAGATCGGCGGCGAACTCTACGCCGTACCCGAGAAGTTCGGCTACAACACGATCTCCTACAATGTTTCGAAGGTGAATGCCGACGACATGCGCGACATCACCGTTCTCTGGAACGAAGACTACAGCGGCCGCATCGCGATCTACGACTACTACATCCCGCTCATCAACCTGGTCGCGATCGGCCTCGGCCTTCGCGAGGACGGCATCACCGCCGAGGAATTGCCGGCGATACGCGAGCACCTGCTCAAGATGAAGGAACGTTCCGCCATGGTAGGCGAGGTCGTCTCGGTGCAGACCGCCCTTGCGACCGGCGATGTCGACATCATCGCGGGCGGCGGCGAATGGGCGACTGCGGTGCTGATAGCCGAGAACCCCGACATGCAGTGGGTGAACCCGGACCAGGGCGGCGTGCGCTGGTCCCAGTCGATCGGCGTCTTCAGCGAGGCCGGCAATCCGGAACTGGCCCGCAAGTTCGTCGAGTACGTCCTCAGCCCCGAAGGCCAGGCGCGTCTAGCGACCTCTTCGTGCTACTGGGCCATGCCGTCGAACAGCAAGGCCGCGCTCACCGACGAGGAGAAGGCGGTGCTGCGCTGGGACGAGCAGGAAACCTTCATTGCCAATTCCTGGCCCTATTTCATCCCGGATCCCGAGCTCGATGCCATGTTCCTCGATCTCTGGACGGAAATGCTGCAGCACTGATCCCGCGCATCGCCCATCGACTGCCTCCCGGCCCGCATGGCTGCGGGCCGGGACGGGAATGACGGGATGAAACGGCGAGGACTGGCGGGCTGGGTATTGCTGGCGCCGGCGCTCCTGTGGGTTGCCGCGTTCTTCGTCGTGCCCCTCGCCATCATGGCTCTCTACAGCTTCTGGAGAAGGGACGGCACGCAACTGGTGCGCGAGCCTTCACTCGCGAACTACGAGGCCTTCCTCGACAAGAGCTACTTTCTCGATGCCCTCTTCAACTCTCTCGAGATCACCGCCGTCACGGTGATCTTCTCGGTGCTCTTCGCCTATCCGCTGGCCTATATCCTGGCATTTCTCGTGCCACGGCGGTGGCAGCGCCTCGGTCTCGTGCTTGCCATCCTGCCGTTCTGGACCTCCTATCTGGTGCGCTCCTACAGTTGGCTCCTGGTGCTGTCGGAAAGCGGCGTCATCTCCCAGGCGCTTGTCACCCTGGGCATCCTCTCCGAGACGATGTCGTTCGCCAACAGCAACGGAGCCACCGTTCTGGGCTTCGTCCACTTCTTCACCATGCTCCTGACGCTGACAATCTACGCCAACCTGGTCCAGATATCGCCGAACTACCGCAGGGCGGCCGAGGACCTCGGGGCATCCAGGCTCCAGGGCTTCATCCATGTCGTCCTTCCGCTGAGCCTTCCCGGCGTCATGATCGGCGCCTTCATCACCTTCGTGCTGGCGATCGGCGACTATGTCACGCCGCAGATCCTGGGCGGCAACCGCGAACTGGTCATGCCGCAGGCGATCCTCCTGCAGGTCCAGCGCCGGGCGGACTTTCCCATGGCGTCCGCCATGTCGCTCGTCCTCATGCTCGTCGTCTCCGCCGTCTTCCTGGCGAGCGCACGCTGGCTGAAGATGGACCGGGTCTGAGGGGAGAATCCAGTGCTCGCCGTCATTCCCGCCGCGGTCTACGTTCTGGCCGCCTACGCCTTCATCTACCTTCCGGTGGTCGTCCTGGTGATCTTCTCGGTTCAGGACGGAAGGCTCCCGGTTCCTCCCTTCAAGGGCGTGTCGCTGCGCTGGTACCACGAGGTCTTCTCGAACTCGGACCTCATGGAGGCGCTCGCCAATTCCGTCATGGTGGGTATCGTTTCGGCAGGCCTGGCGACCGTCCTGGGCTTTCTTGCGGCCCATGCCCTGGCGCGCCACCGCATGCGCGGCGCCGTCTTCTTCCAGTGGCTCCTCATGGCCCCGCTTTCGGTCTCCTACCTCATCATCGGCATCGGGCTCCTCATCACCTTCACGGCAACCGGCATGCCGAAGTCGCTACTCGCCGTCGTCATCGGCCATGTCGTGATCAACCTGCCCCTGGCCTTCGGCATCTGCTACTCGCAGATGGGAGGCCACCAGGTGAGCGCAGAGCGCGCGGCGCGGGACCTGGGAGCGCGGGAATGGCAGGTCCTCATGCTGATCAGCGTACCGATGATGTGGCCCGCGATCGCAGCGTCGTTCTTCCTGTCGTTCACCCTGTCGTGGGACGAGTTCATCGTCGCCTGGCTAGTGACGCGTTTCGACGCCACGCTTCCGGTCGAGATATGGAGTCTGCTGAGAAGCGGTCTCGACCCCACGACCAACGCGGTCGGGACCGTGGTGTTCGCGATCTCCATGGCGCTCGTGATCGTCATGGAGCTCTTCGTGTTCCGCAGGAGAGTCCGCGCATGACCGGCTCCCTCGTCCGCCTGGAAGGCATCACGAAGCTCTTCGGCGAGACCGCCGCGGTCAGGGACGTGTCCCTGGAGATCCGCGAGGGCGAATTCGTCGTGCTTCTCGGCCCCTCGGGCAGCGGGAAGACAACACTGCTCAGCATTCTCGCCGGATTTGCCGAACCGACGCACGGCCGGGTGCTGATCTCCGGCAGGGACATGAGCCGTGTGCCTCCCGCGAGAAGGCCGACCACGACGGTGTTCCAGGACTACGCCCTGTTTCCCCACATGAATGTCGCCCGGAACGTCGCTTTCGGTCTGGCCATGCGCGGCGTTCCGGCGCCGCAGAGGCGGCAGCGAAGCGAGGCGGCCCTGGATCTCGTGGGCCTGTCCGGCGCTGGCGGGCGGCGTGTCCACGAACTGTCGGGTGGCCAGCGGCAGAGGGTCGCCCTGGCGCGGGCCATCGTCGTCGATCCCCGGGTCCTGCTTCTGGACGAACCCCTGGGTGCGCTCGATCTCAACCTGAGGCGGCAGATGCAGGAGGAGCTGCTCCATCTGCAGCGGCACCTGGGAACCACCTTCGTCCACGTGACGCACGATCAGGACGAAGCCATGAACATGGCCGACACGATCGTGGTTCTCAACGAAGGCAAGATCGAGGACCAGGGACCTCCCGCCCGGATCTACCTGAAACCCGCGACACGGTTTGTCGCCACGTTCATGGGCGACAGCAATCTGGTCGAGGGCATGGTCACACGAAGGGACGACCATGGCGTCACCGTCGCCACCGCGTTCGGCACCCTGGTGCTTCCGGTCCGCGACCTTCCCGAAGGCAGGGTGATCCTCTCCCTCAGGCCCGAACGGATCGTGCCGGCGCCCGGCGAGGGATTCGCGGCACTCGGCGAAGGCGTGGTCAGGGAGTGCCACTTCAGCGGTACGCATGTCCGTTGCCGCCTCATGGCGGGGCGTGACGGCGATCGGGAGTTTCAGGTGCACCTGCCGCCGCGCACGGCTGTGCGCCCCGGCGATCGCCTGAGCCTCCATGTCGACCCGGCTGACGTGGTTGCCCTCGCCGACTGAATTCGCCCCGGAACGACGCTCTGTGCCACATGGCTGCACGCCGCGGCGTGCAGGTCACGGTTCTCGCGGTCGTATCGTCGCCTTCCTCGGGGTTCAGGAATGGGGGACGTGAATCACGGTGCTGTTCCGATGCCGGCTCGGGCTCCTTGCATCGATGTGCTCCGTCGTTATGGTGCCGTGCACCCTGCGGGTGTCCCCTCCAGCCTCACGTCCCCATGATGAACCTGCGCAACGTTGCGATCATCGCCCATGTCGACCACGGAAAGACGACGCTGGTGGACGTGCTGTTCCGCCAGTCGGGCACGTTCCGCGACAACCAGCGGGTCGCCGACAGGGCGCTTGATTCGAACGATCTCGAGCGCGAGCGCGGCATCACCATTCTCGCCAAGTGCACCTCGGTGGTCTGGGACGGGACGACGATCAACATAGTCGACACGCCCGGGCACGCCGACTTCGGAGGCGAGGTCGAACGCGTCCTCGGCATGGTCGATGGCGTTCTCGTCCTGGTGGACGCCACGGAAGGCCCCATGCCCCAGACCCGATTCGTGCTCTCCAAGGCGCTGGCGCTGGGACTGAGACCGATGTGTGTCGTCAACAAGGTCGACCGTCCGGATCAACGCGCTCGTGAGGTCGAAGAGGAAATGTTCGACCTCTTCGCCTCCCTCGATGCCAGTGATGAACAGCTCGACTTCCCGACCCTCTTCGCTTCGGCCAGGGAAGGCTGGGCATCGCTGACACCACAGCGTGACGCGAACGACATGAAGGCGCTGTTTCGGGCGGTTCTCGACCATGTTCCGCCTCCGACCATCGACGATTCTGCTGATTTTCGCATGCTGGCCACGATCCTCGAGGCCGACCCCTGGCTGGGCAGGATCGTGACGGGCCGCATCGCCTCGGGGTCTGTGCGCCCCAACATGACGGTCCACGCCCTTTCACGTGACGGCAACCTCATCGAAACCACCAGAATCACCAAGGTTCTTGCCCGTCGCGGCCTGGAGAGCGTGGCGCTGGAGGAGGCTCATGCCGGAGACATTGTGTCGCTTGCGGGCCTGGGTGTGGCGACGGTTGCCGACACGGTGGCCAGTCCCGGTGTGAGCGAATCGCTGCCGTCCACGCCGATCGATCCCTCGACGATCGCCATCACCTTCTCGATCAACGATGCGCCCCTGGCAGGTCTCGAGGGCGACAAGGTGACATCGCGCGTGCTTCGCGACCGCCTGTTCAGGGAAGCGGAGGGCAATGTCGCGATCGAGGTCTCCCCGGTGCCGGACGACGACGCACTCGAGGTATCGGGACGCGGCGAGCTCCAGTTGGCCGTCCTGATCGAACAGATGCGCCGGGAAGGCTACGAGATGTCGATCAGCCGGCCGCGCGTGCTTCTGCGCGACAATCCGGAAAGCGGGACGCTCGAGGAACCGATCGAGGAAGTCCTGGTGGATGTCGACTCCGAGCATGCCGGCGCCGTGGTGGAGACCCTCGCTCGTCGCAGGGGTGAACTCAGGGATATGAGGACGCTTTCCGGCGGCAAGCAGCGTCTCGTCTTCCAGTGCCCGTCGCGGGGGCTGATCGGCTACCATGGCGAGTTCCTCGGCCGCACACGGGGGACCGGTGTCATGCACCGCGTCTTCTGCGCCTACGGGCCGCATCGCGGGCCGCTTCCGACACGGCGCCAGGGAGTCCTCGTGTCGCTGGAACGAGGCAGGGCATCGGGCTACGCCCTCTTCGGTCTCGAGGACCGGGGTCGCCTGATGATCGGCCCGGGCGAAGAGGTCTATCCCGGCATGATCATCGGCGAGCACAGCCGCGGCAACGATCTCGACGTCAACCCTCTCAAGTCGAAGCAGCTCACCAACTTTCGGGCTGCCGGCAAGGACGACACCCTCGACCTCTCTCCGCCGATGCGCCTGACCCTCGAACAGGCGATCGCCTGGATCGACGATGACGAACTTGTCGAAGTCACGCCCGCCTCAGTTCGCCTGCGCAAGCGCCATCTCGGTGTCCACGAACGCCGCCGTCACGCCCGCGCAAGAGGCTGAGGCCGCGTTCGAGAAAGCGGATCGTGCGTTATCCCGAAGCAAGGGCGTCGAACGTCTCCACGTCGACGGCGGGCGAGGTCAGGAACCCGATCCCGGTGAGACGCGTCAACCTGGGCAAGACCTGCTTTGCGGTTTCGACATCCGGCCATTCAACGAAGCGGATGAGATCGAAGGCCCCGAGCAGCGCGTGCATGCCGATCACCTCGCCGTCGTTCTCCCGAACCACCTCTCCCGCCTGATCGGTGCGCGACACACTGACCCCATCCATCGCCCCTTGCGTACGTTTTCCGGACATGGCGAACTTGGCCATGATGCTCACTTCGGTGCGAATTCAGCAACCCGCGAACCGTGTCCGATACAGACGGATCATGCAAGTCGGAGACCGGCATCACCGAGGATGCGTTGCCGGAAGAACCCTCAGGCACTGTCCCCGGACCAGCCCGGCCGTCCCCCGGGGAAAATCGCCAAGAGGGACGCCGGAGGTGCTGACCGATGCTCGCCTCGATGGCGATGCCGGTGCCGATCATGCAGGTTCGGCGCGGATGTCGAGGAGGTTGCGCGCCTCGCGCCCGCAGGCCACGCCGACGAGGTGGACCGGGCCGGCGTGGTCGCGGTAGGTCTCGGCATAGCCCCGCTCGCGCATCTGCGCCAGCGCCGCATCCAGCGCCGCGCCACCGTCCCCCTCGCCCTCGGCCATCTTGAACTCCAGCACGAAGACCTGACCGCCGAGGCGCACCACCATGTCCGCACGGCCGCGATGCGAGGCCTCCTCCACGCTCAAATTCACCCCGACCGAACGCAGGCACATGTAGAGAAGGCTCGCATACCAGGCCTCGTAGCGCGCCAGATCGCCCTTCGCGTGCCACTGGTAGGGAATGCCCGCAAGCCAGGCGCGGAGCTTCTCGCCGAAGCCGGCGAAGTCGTTCGCCTCCAGCAGGGCGCAGAACTCGCGGCCCCGCTCCAGCGGCTCGACCCCCTGCCTGCCCAGCCAGGCAAGCAGTTCGTCGTTGAGGCTGAGCCGGACCTCGAGGTTGGGATAGTCCAGCCGGTAGAGGGTCCTGTGGCCCTGCTTCTCCTCCCCCGCAATGGTCAGGTAGCCGGTCTGGAAGAGCAGGGCCTCGATGGCGATGTCGTCGACATCGAACTTCGAGACCAGGGACGTGCCCGCCAGCCGCCCCTCCAGTTCCATCGGACTCACCGACTTCTCCATCAGCATGCGGAACAGGAAGTTCGGCGACCCGGTCTCGAACCAGTAGGGACGAAACTCACGGCTGTCGAGCAGCAGGAGCACGTCATAGGGATTGTAGACCCGCTCCCCGCCCCGCCAGTGGTAGCCGTTGTACCAGGTGCGGATCTCCTCGCGGTCCAGTCCGGCAAGCTCAGGCCCGAACACACGGTCGAGATCCTCCTCGCGGTAGCCGCAGATCGTGGCGAAGCGCGAATCAAGACTGATGTCCTTCAGGTTGTTGAGACCCGAGAACAGGCTGACTTTCGAGAACATGCTGACACCGGTGACGAAGACGAAGCGGACATGTTCGGCGCTGTCCTTGACGATGCCGTAGAAGCCGCGCAGGTAGTCCCGGTTGGCCGTCGCAAGACCGGGATCGTGGAGCACGTCGAGGATCGGCTTGTCGTACTCGTCCACCAGCACCACCACCTGCCGGCCGGTGGCGCCGTGCAGGCGGTCGAGAAGATTCCGCAGACGCCTCGGACCGGTATCGGAGGTCCGGGCAGGCGGAAGATCGTACCCGCGCTCCACGCTCTCCAGTTGCTCGATGATGTCCCCTTCGATCTCGCCGGGTTCGTTGTACTTGCCGCCGAAGCTCAGCCGCACCACCGGATGCGGCGCCGACCAGTCCCAGTGGCGGTGGATGTCCAGGCCCCGGAACAGGGGTTCGTGGCAGGCAAACAGCGACCGCAGGGTGTCGAGCAGCAGGCTCTTGCCGAAGCGGCGCGGACGCGACAGGAAATAATGGTCACCCTGCCCGACCAGGTCCCGGATGAGAGGGGTCTTGTCGACATAGTAGCTGTCGGTCTCCCGGAGGCGCCGGAAGTCCTGGATCCCGATCGGAAGACGGCGGCGGGTCATCGGTCTCTCCCCTCGCGGCGCCGGAACCTGCGGTTGATGCAAGGCGCTGGAGTCTTCCTTGCCGTGGCTCCCGATGTCCCGGAACGGCCGCGTCGGACACACACGGCCACGCTATCCGCCTGCCTGTCGATGAGCAAGTGACGTTTGTTGCGACCGATCGACTCCGTCCTCGGACATCACGGGGAACCCGCCGAGCGACGTTGTGGTGCATGGTCTCGTCACGACTGCACGGGATGAGCACCGTCACCGCGTCCCGCGCGAAACCTCCGTCCTCTCGTCCCCTGCCATCATGTCCCGAACCGCAGACAACGAGACCCTTCGTGACCTGAATCCGGGCGGTAAGCGCCAGGGAGTTCCCTTCAGTCGAGAGCTTCGATGGCGGGAGTTCGACGAGGAACCGGGCGCCTCTCCTGGCGGCCGTAGCGATACGCCCCCACGGTTCCCGGAGCGCGCGGACATGACCGCTCAGCATCTTCCTGTCTCCGGAATCTGCCCATGATTCTCAGTTGTTGTCGGGTGCAGCATGGGTCGATGATGGCGGGCTCGCAAGCGTTCGGCCAACATGTCCGGTTGAAAGACCCCCATCGGGGCGCTTGTAGCGGAGGTAATGATACCGGTCGACGAAGGCGTTCCTCGGTGTCGGTGAGGGGTTCGACGCGAAGCGGGCACAGTTCCGACGGCGACGCCATGATCTCCCGGCTGCGGTCGGCGGCAACGTCAGATGCCGCAGCGCTCCAGGGTCTCCAGCATCCCGAGGCAGGCCCCGACCTTGTAGGCGCCCCTCGCCGTCTTCCAGTGGAGAGGCTCGCAGATGGGCTTCGCCAGCTCGTTGCGGCTGTCGTCGGGAAAAGGTCCCGCACCCAAGCAGAAATCCGCAGAGATGGACCCCGGTATGCAGCCGACCGCGCTGGATGCAGGAGCTGTTTCAAGGCGAATGTCGTCACACCTTCGGCGGCCGCGGCCTCGTTCAGGCGCCGGTCGAGGCTCGCCAGCGCATAGCCCTCGCGGACCGCAAGCGCCAGATAGCTCAGCATCGTAGGCGCTCAACCGATGGGCTAAGCGCCAGGGCCATGACCGCACTGTCGTCGGTTTCGCCCGGGCAGACGATGGGAAGACGGCGCAGCCACGCCATGGAAGCGTCGGCGTGGCGCCCGTCGATCGGCCCCCGACGTTCCGCTCTCAGGAGCAGGTTGCGCAATTCGTGCCAGAACACACCCGGCACCCACGCCGTCTCCGCGCCCAGCCGGTCCAGCGCCAGGTCGGCCACCGCCGCGTCCTCGTCCGGCAGAACCCAAGCCGCGGCGACCGAAGCGTCGGGAACGAACGCCCTCTGAACGCATGTCCCTCGTGACGCCAGGCCAGAGTCTCCGCCGTCGTCACCCTCTTCTGCTTCGCGCGTTCCCGGCGCAGCGTCGCGCTGAGCATGGCGTGTTCGTCCCTTCCGAGCGACAGGGTCTATTCCGGCCCGCACTCCTGATCCACCCCGCGGTGCCAGTGGCGGCCAGCTTTCTTGATCCGCGTGGTTTGACCAACGACCGTCTTGGTTGAAGCGTCGTTCGATCATATCCTCTCTGCGCAACTCCACAGGGGAGCAAGGTCCATGAAACTCGTGAGTTTCGGCGATCCGGGTCGGGAGCGGCCGGGATTGATCGACAGGGAGGGTCGGCTCAGGGACCTCGCCGGTCACCTTGATGCTGTCGATGCGGCGGCGCTGACCGGGCTGTCTGACATCGACGGCAACTCCCTCCCCGCCGTGGAGGGTGACGTACGCTTCGGTGTGCCTCTGAGCGGCATCGGGAAGATTGTCTGCATCGGCCTCAACTATGCCGACCATGCCGCCGAGGCGGGACTCGAGCGGCCCGTCGAACCCATTGTCTTCTTCAAGCCTACAACGTCACTGAACGGTCCAGACGATCCGATCCGCATGCTGCGCGACAGCCATCATTGTGATTGGGAGGTAGAGCTGGCCGTCGTCATCGGCAAGCACTGTCATGAGGTACCCGAGTCCACAGCGCTCGATCATGTCGCCGGATACTGCATCGCCAACGATGTCTCGGAACGCAAGTTCCAGGCCAAGGGGAGCGGACAGTGGGTCCTCGGCAAGTCCGGGGACACCTGGTGCCCTCTCGGGCCCTGGCTTGTCACCGCTGACGAGGTGGCCAACCCGCAGAGCCTGCGCTTGACACTCGACGTGAACGGCAAGCGCATGCAGGACGGAACAACCGCCGACATGATCTTCCCCGTGGCCCACCTGATACACTTCGTGAGCCGTTTCATGTCCCTCAAGCCCGGCGACGTCATGTTGACCGGAACGCCGGCAGGCGTCGGCTTCGGACACCAGCCACCGGTCTACCTGCAGCCCGGCGACCGCCTGCACCTGGAAATCGACGGTCTGGGCGCACAGCATAACGAGATCATCGGCCCTCGGTGAGGCCCCTGGAGGTGGCCTCGGAACGCGCCCCGCATCACCGTCGTCCGAAGCCCCCCTTACGGCTTGCACCCAATCGCCTCGCCCCATGCAAAGGCGGCGAATGCGCCAGGGTCCTTCATCCACCGATCAAGCCCGTCACGCCACTCGTCGAAAGCAACCTGCGTTGCGACGCCGAGCTTGAGTGCGGCTCCCATGGTTTCCGGCGCAAAGAACCAGCCGTTGACCAGACCGCGAAGAAAGGCCAGATCCTCGGCCGAGGTAAAGGATTCGAACGAGGCCGTCGCATGGATGTCCACGAACCCGGCGTCGGCAAACGCACGCTTCAGTTCCTTGCCCATCTGCGGATGGCCACCGTTGGCAGCAAGGAGTTTCAGGAATGTCACCCAAGCGCCGCCATCGGACCCTCCAACAGCGCCGAGATAGTGTTCGGGCTCGAGGAACGAGGAGTCGCCGAACAGTTCGCGGGAGGCGATCAGGCCTCCGGGCTTCAGGACCCTTCTGGCCTCGGCCAGCACAGTCTGGGTGCCGGGCGCATGATTGAGCAGTGCGTGGCAGTGCACCACATCGAATGTAGCGTCATCGAAAGGAAGGGCGGTCGCATCGCCCGTCCGGAAGAACGCGTTCTCATGCCCGCCAGCGCGTGCCGCCATGCGCGCCATGTCGATCTGGGTTTCCTCCATGTCGATGCCGTGCATCTCTCCCGGGGCCACCGCCTCCGCCAGGCCGACCGAAATCGTGCCTGGCCCGCAGCCGACATCGAGAAGATGCATGCCGTGATCGAGCCGGGGCAGGAGATGCGCGGCAGCCACGGCTGCATTCCTGCGCTCCAGCAGCTTCAGGAATTCCGGGCTGTAGCCCATGGTGTAGTTGCCCGTCGATGCCTTCGCAGTCGTGTCGCGATCCATCGTCGTCTCCCTGCCTCGGTTGCTCGGACGTTGCGGTACGCCACGCCGCATCCTGCGGCCGCATGTTCCGGCTTGCAACCACCGAAGACCGACATTTTCCGTCAGTCCCGACAAGAGCCTGTCTCGGCCTTCCGACTCGACGGGTCACCGCCCGTCCCTTCTTGGGGTCTGGTTGGTCGTGGTGCAGCTTGATCATGCTGCGACCTGTCCGGCGGGGGCAATCCGGATTGCGACGGGAGGGTTGCAGATGAGTGCCACCATGGAGAACCGGCCGCTTGAGCTTCGGCACCATGCGTCTGCGTGGCGCCTGGTGCGGAAGCATCCAGGCACCTTGATCCTGACCATTGCCACCCTGATCTTCCGTTCTCCGGCATGGACGCAGCAGTGTTGCTCCTCGTGCGGCGAGGCCGCATACTCACGTCCCATGGACGCACGGCTGACCGTGTTCAGGTTCCTGCCTTCGGAAACACGCCATGGTTGCCCCCCGGGCAATCGTTCACCGACTGGAGGCCGCAGGCGTTGATCGTCAGGAGTACCTGACCACGAAGACCGATCTCGCTGTCCTGAAAACGGATCCTGCCGCCATGGAGGCCCGCCTGACCTGGCGCATGGTCGGTCTGCAGACCGGCGGCGGCCTGATCATCGCGGTCCTCAAGCTCACCTCCTGACTGTTGTCGATCTTCGGCGGAGGGCTGCAAGGCGCCGGCACGGCCGGCGACATGGAAAGGGAGAGGCAGGAATGGGTACGGAGTACACGGACATAGGCCGTGGAATCGAGGCGGCCCCTGACGAGGTTCTCACCCACGTGCTCGGCGAGAAGGCGTTGCCGTGCCGGATCGTCGCGCTGCGCTGGCGCATGAACCTGAGCCGTCGCAGACGTGCCGAACGCGTCGGGCTCGACGCGCCGGCGATTCAGGATTGCGAACAGGGCCGTCGGGTTCCCGACCGGACGGCACGGGTGCTGCTGACGGTGATCGACAGCGACCCGGAAGCGGTCGTGCGCGCCACCGCGCAGCGGGCTGAGCCGTCAAGGTGGCGAGACAGGAGCGTTGCCGTTCGTCCGGGTTCGACGCGTCCGGCGGCAGAAGGCGCGTGACAGGAGTGGAACTGACTGCGGGCCGGACGGTCGAGATAACCGGAACCGTCCGCGGCCGGAAGGTGCTGCGCCATGACGAAAGAGAGCGCGCCCTCGCAACCCTGATCATGGAGGACGGCGACCGACGTCTGCCGGTCATTTGGTGGGACCCCTCCTTCGCGCCGCCCGATGGCGCGCATGTCTGGATCAGAGGCCGCATCAACGAGTTCAACGGCAAAATCGAGCTCCGCGCAGATGAAACCTGGGTCGACCGGACCAGTGTCGCCGGCAACGGTCCGCTCTCGTCCATCGCGTCGTTCTATCTCGCGTGCGTTGAGGCGGAGGCCGCGCTCCAGCTCCGTCTCATACATGGGCATGAGGACCACATCGTGCTCCACGATACGCCGAGCCCACTTCACGAAACCCTCGTCTTTCCCGAGACGTCGCAACACCATCAGTGGCTCCAGGCCCGCGCGACGGGGCCTGGAGAACCTCTGCTGGTCGGCTGGCCCCTCGTCGTCGGCATCGACCCCGAGACCCGTCGGGGAGGTCTCGCGCGCTCGCCCCTCCTGGTTGCCGAGGCCGAGGTCGAGGCGTCGGACGGGGTCTGGACGCTTCGGATATCGAACACGCGCGTCGACCTCAATCCGTTCGCGCTCGACCTTCTCGGTCTCGACCGGGACTCCCGTGCCGAAGTGGCGAGGGTGGTCGGAACCAGCGTCGAGGTCGATGAGGCTGTCACCCCGGCCGCGCGGGCCTACGCCCTTCTCGCCGCCCTCGAGGACCAAGGCATCGATGGCCTTATGGAGCTCGACCCCGCGGCGCTTTCGACGCTGCCGGAGACCGAGGGGATCCACAACGCCGGTGTCGTCATGGCGGTGTCCACGCGCGCGCACTTCACGCGCAACCTGGTCGCAGACCTCGTAGAGATCGCCAATTACCCCGACAGGCTCGCCGAAGGCCCGGCCGCCATCCTCCTCGGACAGGCAACTCCTGCCGCACCGACGCCGCTCGAGCTCCATCACACCATCGTCAACTCGTCCCTGAACCAGGAAAAGGTGATCCATTCGGCGATGGTGAACGACTTCACGGTGGTGACGGGCCCGCCGGGAACCGGCAAGTCCCAGGTCCTGGTGAATGTCGTGGCCGCCGCCGTGGCTCGCGGCGATACCGTGCTGATCACGTCAAGGAACAACGGCGCTGTCGATGTCGTGGTTGACCGGCTGCGCCGCGAATCGCCCAATTCCATCGTCGTCCGCGCCCTCACCGCAAGCAAGCGAGGCGAGCTTGCCGCCGACATTGTCCACGCACTCGAAGCGGTCTCCCCGGACGCTCATGCCGGCGACGGCCGCGAGGCATGGACCAGGGTCGAGGAATCCCTTCGTCCACTTTACGCGCAACTGCATGAATGGACCAAGCTCAAGGCCGAACGCGCCAACCTCGAGGCCGGACGCAAGGCAATTCTTGCAGCACTGCCGCCGAGCATCCGCACAGATGTCGACCTTCCACGCCTCGAGGCCGCCCTGGCAGACGCCTGCCGGGCTCTCGACGCCTTTGGCGCCCGCCTCGGGTGGTTCGCCAGGCGCCGTCGTCATCGAGAGCGCCTGGCGCGTGCCCACCAGGCGCTGGGCCGCCTCGGCGACCTTCTCGGCGCCGCCGGCGCCGATGACATCAAGGCATGCCTGGCGCCTGTCAACGGAAAGCCGCGGCGCACCAGGACGCCCCGGAACATCTTCCGGCCGGTCGAGTGGGTTGTCGGCGTCCTGCGGGCCGCTTCAGGCCATCTCCGCCGAATCGACGAGATCGATACCCGCCTTCGCGCACTGCCGCAGAAGCACCAGTTCGATGACCAGTTGCACGAACACAACCGCGCGCGCAGCAATGGCGGCGCCCGGCTGCTGGAGGCGCGATGGAACGAAGTCCGTCATGACAATCCGAGGGCGCGCCAGGAGGCGCTCAAGCTGGTCCGCAACTTCCGACGCATGTCGTCAGAGGGCCTGCCGGCCCTGCCCGTGTGGGCAGTCACCAACCTCTCCGTACGTGCGAACCTGAACCTTGAGCCCGGTCTTTTCGACCTGGTCATCATCGACGAAGCATCCCAGAGCGATGTGGCCTCGGCGCTGCCGGTCCTGGTTCGCGGCAAGCGCGCCCTCATCGTCGGGGACGGGAACCAGCTGGTGCACATCACATCGCTCGGCGACCGCCGCGAGCGACTCCTGGCGAAGAAGTACGGTTTGACGGATGACCAGGCCGATGAATTCAGCTATATCCACACCAGTTGCTTCGAACTGGCCCGATCCCGCGTTCCGGCCGGCCCGATCCTCCTCGATCTGCACTTCCGCTCGCACGCCGCGATCATCGGCTTTTCAAGCAAGCAGTTCTACGCCGGCAATCTCGAACTGTGCAGCGCCGCGACGCCCCCGGAGACCTTGCGGCCCTTCGAATGGATTCGCGCCGTCGGCAGGAGCGAGAGGGGATCCAACGGGCGAAGCCGCCTGAACCGGGTGGAAGCGAAGAATGTCACCGAGGTCATCGAACGCGACCTTCAGACCTACCGAGGCAACGACTGCAGTGTCGGTGTCGTCACACCTTTCGTGGAACAGGCCAAACTCATTAGAAAGCTCCTCAGAAAAGTCCACGGTATCGACCAGTGCAAGGAGCTGATGGTCGCCACGGCCCATCGGTTCCAGGGCGGCGAGAGGGACGTCATGTATTTCTCGCCCGTCATCGACCGTCACCTCGCCGAACCCGAGGTGCGCTTCGCCGCCGATCGCAACCTCGTCAATGTCGCTCTCACACGTGCGAGAAAGCGCCTCGTCATCGTCGGAGACATCGAGGCATGCCTCGCCCACGACAACGCACTCAGTGAGCTGGCACTCTACGCCCGTCGTCTCGAGGAATCGGGATTCCACGGCCCCCTGGAGCTCGCGCTTCACGACCGCCTGCGCAAAGAGGGGATCGCGGTGAGGAAGGATGTCGAGGTCGGCCCGCACCGGCTCGGCCTCGCGGTCGAACACGGCGGCGTCCGGCTCGACATCGAATACGACGGCGCGGCCTTCGGCACCGGCAAGGACGAACATGCAAGGCGTGACCGTGACATCCGGTCCGCGGGCTGGACCGTGTTGCGCTTCAGCCCGCGGGAGTTGAGCCGCGATCTCGAACCCTGCCTGGAGCGGATCCGCGAACGGATCAAGACTTCATGACCCTCACCGGCGGCTTCACTGAGGCCGCTTCACGCACGCCGAATGGGTGGTTTCACGTCCTGCCGGCGTTTCAGGCCGCCACAGGCCGGGATCATGGAACACCAGGCCCAACTCGTCCCGTCCGGGTCGCTTGACGGCTCACGCCACGGCCAGGCGATGCGCCGAGACGCACCGCCGCCGGCGCTCAGGAACAAGAATGTGTCGTTGACTTCATGTTTCCGTGATGCCATCCCGTCGGCCTGACGTGGCAGGCGGCTTTCCATGACGAGTTCGTGCCGGAGTGTCGCAAGCTGCCTCCCCGGTGCAGGATGAGGTCGACGCGGTCGGCCGGTTGCTGGAACGGTTCGGACCGCAGCTGGGTCGGCCGCACGTGGACACGCTGCACGGCTCGCGGCCAAGCAAACATGAAGGAGATGCGGTTCAGCGCAGCGGACGGGGAATGGCGGGTCACCTTCGACCCCGGGCGCTCAGGCCGTCCTGCCGGTGGCCGGCGACAAGTCGGGCGGCGGTTCTATCGCGCGCTCATTCGCAAGGCCTGCGGCTGGTTCGACCGGCACCTTGCCGGGCTGGCCGATGAAGGAGGGATGCGATGACCGTGAGCCTTGACGAGGTGATGGCGGACCTGCTGCCCGCACGCCGCCGGAGGATCGAACGGCGGGCGGCCGAGCTGATGGCCGAGGAGATGACCTTGCGCGAGCTGCGCAAGGCGCGCCGGCTCACCCAGGCGAGCGTGGCGCGCGAACTCGGGATCAGCCAGGACGCCATCTCCCGGCTGGAGCGGCGCAGCGACCTGCTGCTGTCCACGCTGCGCCGAACGGTCGAGGCGATGGGCGGCAACCTGACGCTCGTCGTCCGGTTTCCGGACCGGCCGCCGGTCGAGCTTTCCGGCATCGCCGATGACGGCGCGCCGGATCAGGGCGCTGACGCGGGTGACCGCGGACCATGAGCACGCCGCGCGTCAGGCGGCCGGAAACGCCCGGCCGGGTCGCTTGACGGCGAGCGGCACAATCGCCGAAGGTAGCATCCATCCCGCCGCTGAAATCGAACACGATCCATGACCGCCGACCGCGAGCAGATCAGCGCAGGCATGAACCGCAAGCAGGCCGAGGCCGTTGCCGAAGCGATCCGCGTCGGCGAGGGCGATCTTGCCACCAAGGCGGACCTAGGCGCCTTGGACTCGCGCGTCACGGCAACGCTCTACCGCGCCCTCATGGTTCAGGCCGCCGCGATCATCGCCGCGATGGCCGCTCTGGCGGGAATCGCGATCGATATGGCCCGCGCCCCGGGCGGCACGCCATGAGAGGCGAAGCCGGTGTATGACCGACCGCCAGGCCGCGGAGGATGGGCGTCAACCTGACACGCGTCGCCCGGTTTCCGGACCGGCCGCCGGTCGATCTTTCCGGTATCGCCGATGACGGCGCGCAGGATCGCGGCGCTGATGCAGATGGCCGCAAAGGAGGCCGCACACCACGAGCACAGCGCGCGGCAGCGTTCGGATCTCAATCCAAACGAAGTTCGCCCGGCACATCAACGGTCGTCCGAGACAGCGCTTTGCGTCCTCGCCGGGCGGGAGGCCGGAGCGATGTCAGCCCGCGAGACGGTGCGGGACATCGATGCTCCGCGACTCGATGTTCTGTCGGCGCATGTGGCAGATGGACCGGGTCGACGCCGGCCGCCGCTCAGGCGGCAAGGTTCGTTTGCGAGTGCAGCGGATCGAACGACGACGCGGACCCTACGGAAACTTGAGGAGAGCGGTAACTGTTCACCCCTTGTTCGGGTCTGGTTGGCCGTAGTGATGTCTACGGCCTTTCCGTTTAGGGCGATCTGGATGGCGACGAGAGGGTTGTAGCCGAGTGCCTCCATGGAGGTGAGGAAGCTTGAGGCCCGGCACCATGCTTTTGCGTTAGACCGAAGTTCCAGATGACTTCCTGCTGATCTTCACAACAACTCGCTGATTTTGCGCTATTTGTCGGATCCATCAGGCTTCACAGTGTACCCATGTGCGAATGCATCTTGTGTTTGATATGCGTCCGTGGTGCGCCTATGCACGGTAACCATGTACATCAAAGCCCTCCTCAGCCGATCCCCTCCTCCCGCCATCCTGTTCCGCAAGCCCCCGGCGCGAAGTCGGAAAGGTCAAAAAGCGCACCATCACCCGCAACACCGTGGCGCTCCACCTTGCGGGCGCCGGGCCCTTCCAGGTCACCACGCGGCCCACGCCGCTCCAGAGCGGAGCACTCAAACTCCTCGGCGTCAAGCCGTAGTGTACCCAGTCAGACGCCTCTGAGATCCATCGAATGTCATTCATATCACATACTTGCGCCTGATCGGCTCTGGAACTTCGGGATAGAGCATGGTGCGGAAACATCGGGATACCTTGATCTTGACATAATCCCCAAGTAATAGGGAGCACCGATGACATCCACCAAGGAACTCGCCGTCCAAAGCATGAAGGCAGCACTGATCCTGGCAGCGGCGTGCGCCGTGTCAGTCTGCACCGCTCCGGTCTCGGCGGTCCCCTGTCTGGACTGGAACACGTCTGATTTCTTTGACCGAGCCACGTTGGAGGATGTCTCCCGTTGTCTCGACGCCGGCTTTGACCCGAATGCGCGGAATGACAATGAAGGTGGATTTGCGCCCCTACACTACGCGGCAGCACTTGGCACACCCGAGATCGTCAGTGCCCTCGTGGATGCTGGGGCGGACATCCATGCTGCGATCGATGGGATAACACCCTTGGTGTTCGCTGTCGGGAAAGGCGCACCGGAGACCGTCAGAATCCTCTTGGACGCGGGAGCCGACATCAACGCGACACACCACGGCGGATACACGGTTTTGCACATAGCCGGGCCGATCCCACCGGAGACTGTCAAAATCCTTCTGAACGCGGGAGCGGATCCCAACGCAAGAGGCGGGAATGGCTTGCCGCCGCTATATTACGCAGTGATTTACGGAAACACCGAAACCGCCCGGGCCCTACTGGGAGCGGGGGCGGATCCCGACGTGAGTGACGAAGACGGCTGGACACTTTTGCACTGGGCGGCATTGCGTACCCCGGAAATCGTCATGGCCTTCGCTGACGCCGGAGCCGACCTCCACGCGAGGGGAAAAGAAGGCCTCACGCCCCTGCATTTCGCGGTGGCGTTCGGCGTGACGATGTTTGGTTCCCCGGAGGCCGCCCGTGGCCTTCTGGCTTCGGGATCGGATATCCACGCTACCTACAGTGTCGGCTTGGCGCCTGTGCACAAGGCAACGCCTGCCGAGATGGATGATATTGCCTCCATGCTTCCCTCCGCTCAGGGCAATCCAGACACCGTCAGGGCCTTGCTCGATGCGGGCGCGGATCCTGACGCGATTAGCGAATACGGTTGGACGCCCATGCACTGGGCTGCTCTGCGCACGCCGGAGACTGTTATGATCCTTGTAGACGCGGGGGCAAAAGTCAACGCGAGGGACGGAGAGGGCTGCACACCCCTCCACCACGCAGCAAGAGACGGAACACCCGAAACCATCGGCGCTCTCGTCGACGCGGGGGCCGACATCCGCACCCTCAATGAAGGCGGTCTCACACCCTTGCACGAAGCGTCAGGCCACGGTACCTCGAATTCCATCAGGACTCTTCTCGACCGAGGCGCGTACCTAGAAGCGCGCGACGAGGGTGGCCAGACTCCGCTTCACATGGCGGCGGCATATAGCAACAATCCGGAAGTGGTCGGGCTGTTGCTTGACCGGGGCGCGGATCATGAGGCTCGGACTTTGGATGGCAAGACCCCGTGGAACCTGATTGAAGAGAACAACGGTCTGAAGGGGAGCCAGGCCTACTGGCGTTTGCACGACCTGCGCTACGACTGATGCCGCCGGTTGGGACATAGTCCGGTTTGGACGAAGCCGGGCTTCGTGCAGGAAGCCGGAGGGCCGATGCCCACATCGTGGATGGGCAGGCGACGCTTGATGTGTCGACAGTCCTTGCTGTGGTCCGGGATGGGTCTTTCGCCCTGCGTCTGCGCCTGAACCGCCGCGGCCGATGAAAGCACCCGCATGAACGACAACCGGCCGGTGGCGCAGGTCACGCTCGCGCCAAGAGATCATCGCTGCAACGAAAGCCGACCACAAGAGAATCACTCCCCAGTGAAACGTGACCGCTTCCTGTGGCCACTCCGTCTCATTCGATGATACATACGGTCAAGCACATGGAGGGGTCACGCCGTGCGAATCATGCAGGTAGCACTGATCCTGGCAACGGCGTGCGCCGTGTCAGTCTGCACCGCTCCGATCTCGGCAGCGCCCTGTTAAGCGTTTGCGCGATTTTTGACGTGGATTCCGTCGGTTTTGCTTGAATTGTCTGCTGGTCTGGGGTGATTGCCCCTCGACCGACTTGCAAGAAGTCGGCCGAGGGGCTTGTCTCCGTGACGGTGAGATCACCGGAGGCCAGTCAATGTCGCACGTTTCCTTCCCGGGTCCCATACTTTCCTGCGCTCATGTCTGGCCTCTCCTTGAGAGGATTGATGCGGCCGAGGCGGAGCGCTGCCGCCTGGAGGGATGCCCGCATTGCGGCGGTCGTCTTCACAGCGCGCGGTATCCGCGCAAGCCGCACGCGCTTGCGCCTGCTCTTCGCGGCGACAACCGCCGTTTCAGCTTCTGCTGTGCTGAGTGCAGGAGCCGGACGACTCCGCCCTCGGTGCGCTTCTTCGGCCGGAGGTTCCGTGCGGCGCCGGTATACCTGGCTGCGAGCCTCCTGGTTCTGTGCGGCAGTGTTCCCCTGGCGAAGGCGAGCCGCATGTCTGGCATCCCGGAGAGGACGCTTGGCCGGTGGCGTCGATGGTGGCGGGAGAGGTTCCCGGCGACGGCGGCGTGGCGCTGGAAACGTGGCGATCTGGCGGTGGAGGCGGACGAGCCTCCGCTTGTGGCCCTGGTGCGCTTGATGCGCGGCGGATCGTTTCGATCGCGCCTTCTGCGGAGCCTGGTCTGGCTCATGCCGTGGACCGGCTTCTGCAGGATCGTCGATGGTCTGTCGCCGCCCGCAGAGAGTGCCTGTAGTGCGATGACATAGGACCGTATAGGGCCTTCCTCCCATGGGACGACGAGGGAGGAAGGCTGTCGTGGTGACGAAGGACGAAGCGGACGCCGGGGACGCCTGGACGCGGCTGCGCTTTGCGGTGGTTGGCCCGCTGCTGGCGTCGCCGCCGCCGAAGGGGGGTCTGCGGGCCGAGCTTCAACGGCTGTCGCGGCGGGACTGGGAGCATCCCGTCAGGGGCGGCACGATCCGGTTCTCGGTGTCGACGATCGAGCGCTGGTACTACAAGGCGCGGTCGGCCGACCGGGATCCGGTGCGGGCGCTGCGCCGTCGGGTGCGCTGCGACGCCGGTCGTGCGCGGAGCGTCTCGCCCCTGCTGATGGCGGCCTTGCGCGACCAGTACAGGGCGCACCCCACGTGGTCGGTTCAGCTCCACCACGACAACCTTTGCGCGCTGGTCGAGGCCGACCCTTCGCTCGGGCCGATGCCGTCCTATGCGACGCTGACCCGGGTCATGCGTTCGGCGGGCCTGGAGCGGCGGCGGCGGCAGCGGAAGTTCGGTGGTGAAGCGGAGCGGCCTGCGGTCGAGGGGCGCGAGGTGCTGAGCTACGAGGTCTCGCGCAGCCATGCCCTGTGGCACGCCGACTTCCACCATGCGCGGACCTGTCGCGTGCTGACGCCGTCCGGGGAGTGGAGGACGCCGATCCTGCTCAGCTTCATCGACGACCATTCGCGTCTCGTCTGCCACATGCAGTGGTATCTCGGGGAGACCACGGAGATCTTCGTTCACGGCATCAGCCAGGCCTTCATGAAGCGAGGGCTGCCGCGGTCCCTTCTGACCGACAACGGATCGGCGATGACGGCCGGGGAGGTGCAGGAGGGACTGCACGCCCTCGGCGTGCTGCACCACCACACGCTTGTCCGCAGCCCGTACCAGAACGGCAAGCAGGAGGTGCTGTTCGCCCAGGTCGAGGGCCGCCTGATGGCGATGCTCGAGAACGTCGAGACCCTGACCCTGCAGGACCTGAACGACGCCACCGTCATCTGGTTCGAGCGCGAGTATCACCGCCGCGTACACCGCGAGACGGGGGTCACGCCGCTCAGGCGCGTGATCGACAGCGAGGACGCCTCGCGGACATGCCCGGACAGCAGCGAACTCCGGGCCGCCTTCCGCATCAAGGTGCGTTGTCGGCGGCGATTTAGAACGGCGGGATATTGGCGGAGAACCGCTCTTTTGGGCGCTGATCGTGTGAGTGGGTGACCACGACAGGAGAACGTGCGGCATTGGACGAAGGTCCGCCCGGTCTTTGTTTTCTGCCTATTGTTGGATCCCATTGGTCTTGCATTGACGTTGACGATGTCGTTCCGGTCGGCGTTTTCTGGCGTTCGGCGTTTGTGGAACGTGATGTGGGAGGGGAGCTTCAGGCTTTTGCGCGTGGTTTCGTTCTGGCGTTCTCCGTCCTCGTCGTGGTTCGTCGGGCGGGACGATCTCGAGGCTGGAGAGCTGACGGTTTCTGTTGCGCTGGGCGAAGAGGCTGCGTGCGTTGCGGTTGCGGCGGCGCAGGGTGCGGCAGGCGTCGAGTGTTTTCGGGCGGATGCTGCGACCTGTGAGCCAGTCCGGCGGCGGATCGGGCGTTGCTGCGGCTCAGCGGCTGCGGCAGTCTCGTGATGTGGTGTCGTTTGGACGGCCCGGGGGTTTCCCGGGGAGGCTGAGAGGCGCGTCGGGGTGAGACGTTCTCATTCCTGGATGGTAACGCGTGACCGCGTTCAAGGGTCTTGCGAGATTACGTGTCCCTTCCGTAGCCGCGTGGCGGTTCGATGTCCTCGAGAGCCTCGATGTCGGCATCGGCGACGATCTGCAGGCGTTCTCCGTAAGGCGTGTCACGGAGGGTTTCGGGGATGCTGTCGAGGCGGTCACGCCATTCGTCCTGCAGGGTGCGGCAGGCGTTGAGTGTTTTCGGGCGGATGCTGCGACCTGTAAGCCAGTCCGGCCAGCGGCTGCGGCAGTCTCGTGATGCGGTGTCGTTTGGACGGCCCGGGAGTTTCCCGGGGAGGCTGAGCGGCGCGTCGGGGTGAGACGTTCTCATTCCTGGATGGTAACGCGTGACCGCGTTCAAGGGTCTTGCGGGATCACGTATCCCTTCCGTAGCCGCGTGGCGGTTCGATGTCCTCGAGGGCCTCGATGTCGGCATCGGCGACGATCTGCAGGCGTTCTCCGTAAGGCGTGTCACGGAGGGTTTCGGGGATGCTGTCGAGGCGGTCACGCCATTCGTCCTGCAGGGCGCGCAGTTCGGCCACGGCGTCGTTCCAGCGTTGCGGTCGCGAGCGCCGGTCACGATGCTTTGGGGTGTGGACGGGAGGGATGCCGGCCTTGCGCCGTTCCCGGTATCGCCGCTGCTTTTCGGCGGGCGTGAGGGGCATGAGTGGTCTCCTTGTGACGGACGTGGTCATGATCTCGCTTGTGGTTCTTTGGTCCTGGCGTTGACGACGTCGTTCCAGTCGGCGTTTTCCGGCGGTCTGCGTCTGTGGAACGAGACGTGGGAGGGGAGCTTCATCTTTTTGCGCAGGGTTTCGGCCTGTCGCTCTCCGGCCTCGTCGTGGTCCTGGGCGAGGACGATGGTCCTGACGTTGGGCAGGCTGCTTGCGGCGAGGCTGATCTGTTCGTGCTGTCTTCGCGAGGGTGCCCCGGCGGTGGAGAGGAAGGCGTGGCTGGGGGGACATTGGTCGATCTGGGCCAGGCTGAGGGCGTCGACGGCGCTTTCGGTGATGACGAGGGCCTCGAGGTCCGCGGCGGTTCCGGCGCGGACGGCGAACAGGCTTCGGGTTCCACCGGTGGCGAAGCGTTTCGGTCCGTCGGGGGGACCGATCTCGAAGCCGGTGAGCTTTCGCTTCCTGTTGCGATGGGCGAAGAGGACGCGTCCGTTGTGGTCGCGGCGGACCAGGGGGCGGCAGGTGTCGAGGGTCTCCGGGAGGATGCCGCGCCCGGTGAGCCAGTCCGGGGCCGCATCGGGCGTTGCCGCGGCCCAGAGGCTGCGGAAGTCGCGTGGCGCGGTGTCGGGTGCTGTGAAGCGGGTGCAGATGTCGGCGAAGGCCAGTCCGCGGTTGAGCATGAAGTCGATGACGGTTCCGTTGTCTTCATCGTTCTGGGTGTTGAAGTAGACCCAGTGTCCGTTGTTGAGGCACTTCGTGACGAGCTTCGGCAGGCCGGGTGCGCACAGGACGGGGTTGGCGCGTGTCGAGGCCTGTTCGTCGCGGACGTATCCCCAGTCGGCGGCGATGCGTTCGAACGGCATGCGCTTGACGGCGTCGAAGTCGACGCGGCGGGGTTTATCGGGTTTCACGCCTGAGCCGCCAGGAGTCGCTGTCGATGGAGATGAGGGTTGCGTCGTGCATGAGCCGGTCGACGGTGCCGGCGATGCCGGAGGCGCTGGGGAAGACGCGGTCCCACTGGGCGAAGGCGAGGCTTGTCGTGACCATGGTCGAGCGGCGCTGATAGCGCCGCGAGACGATGGCGTAGAGGATGTCGGCATGGTGGCTTTCGAGGGTCACGTAGCCGATTTCGTCGAGGACGAGCAGGCGGGGCCTGGCGAGGATCGCGAGGCGGCGGCGCAGCTCGCTGCGCGAGACGGTCTCGGCGAGTGCCTCGAGCAGTTCCGGCGCCTTCTCGAAGCGGACGGTGTGGCCGTGCAGCAGGGCCTGGTGCGCCACGTTGGCGGCGATCATGGTCTTTCCGGTGCCCTGCCCGCCGACGAGCACGGCGTTGTCCGCACGGTCGACGAAGCCGAGGCCGAGGAGCGCTTCGACATGAGCCCGGCTGATGTCGCGCGGCCATGTCCAGTCGAAGTCCGCCAGGGGCTTGAAGGCGGGCAGCCGCGCCGCGGCGCGGCGGCGCTCGTGGCTGCGGGCCCTGCGGGCCTGTTCCTCGCCGCTGACCACCTCCTCGATCCATGCGGTCCCGGCGACCTCGTCCCAGCGTTCGACGAGCCCGTGGAGGCCGAGCGCCCGGGCACGCTCCCTGAGCTCGCTCATGTCTTGTTCCTGGCGCTGGCTTCGGGCCTGTCGTAGGCGTCGAGAGCGGTCCCCCGCGGCGTCGTGCCACGGCCGCCGCGGCCGTCGTCGGCGATGCTGAGGGGCGGCAGGCCCTGCTCCCGGCGGCGCTCTTCGATGATGACGCGCACGGTTTCGGGGTGGCACGAGCCGCGCTCCAGCGCCGTGGCGACAGCCCGGTCGAGAGCGTCGGCGCCGTGCGCGTTGAGAAGCGTCTCCAGCATCCGGGCGCAGGAGGCCACGTTGCGCCCGTTGGTCCCGGCGCGCGCCAGCATCTCCTCGGCCCGCGGCACGGTGCGCAGGACCCGGTCGCGGACGCTCATGGAGCGGGCCCGCCGCTTGCCCGCGGCGATCGCCCTGGCATGCTCCGGATCGGTGACGGCCTGCTTCCTGTCGTAGGAGCGTCGGTGGCGCGCGACCTCGTCGGCGCCGTCGAGGATGCGGACCTCGTCGCGGTCGGCGACCAGCGTCAGCAGGGCCTTGGAGAAGCTACCCGGAACGCTGTAGTCGTTGGTGTCGAAGCGGGCGTGGCAGGTCTTGTCGATGCGCACCGGGCGGACCTCGTGATGCGGGAAGGGGTCGACGGGAAGGACGATCAGGTGCTCCCTCTCCCGGGCGAAGGCGTCCCGCACCAGGAGACTGTCGTCGTCCGGCCAGGGCCGCTCCGCGGCGGCGCCGAAGCACCACTCCCGAACCGCGGCGTTGAGCTCGCCGAGCGGGACCGTGATGTCGCGCCCGGCGAAGAACCCGGTGCGCGCGAAGCGCACACGGCGTTCCACGCGGCCCTTCTCCTGCGGGCTCCTGGGCCAGGCGGCGCTCGGTTCGAAGGCATAGTGGGCCGCGAGGCCGAGCAGCATCGGATGATAGGTGACCGCCTTGCCGCGGCGCGTCACCACGGCACTCTTCAGGTTGTCGTACAGAAGCCTCCGCGGCACACCCCCGAATGCCGCGAAAGCCTCGACATGGCCTTGCAGGAAGCTGGCCATCCGCGCGTCGTGGAACAGGCTCAGGACAGTCTGGCGCGAGTAGCTGAGGGTGACGAGAAGCCCCATGAGCCTGCGCTCCGCCCGGCCAATGCGGACCTTCCCGAACTCGGCCCAGTCAACCTGCGCCTGCTCGCCCGGAAGGAAGCTCAGCCGCAGCGACGGCTCGGGCCTCTTCACCGGCCTCAGCCCGAGGCGGCGCAGGTCGTGACGGAAGTGATCCTCGCCGCCGCGGTAGCCCAGGGCCACGACCTGTCGCCAGAGCGTGCTGGCCGGAAGGTCCGGCGACGCCTCAAGACGCTCCCCGAGGAAGGCAACGAAGGGGTCGATGAGCTTGGCCCGCGGCCGCCGCTCCTGCCCCGACGCCTTGAGCGCCCGCGTCACCGTGC
Organism: Alphaproteobacteria bacterium; assembly: GCA_964291265.2. Taxonomy (GTDB): domain Bacteria; phylum Pseudomonadota; class Alphaproteobacteria; order SP197; family SP197; genus SP197. The sequence goes on along the minus strand of OZ219747.1, from coordinate 2,285,439 downwards.
CGTGGTGCACGCCGAGATGCCGGGCAATCGTCCCCACAGCCCAGCCCTCGGCCCGCGACAGCCGCACGATCGTCGCCCGCGTGTCCTCGTCGATCGCCATGAACTCCCTCCCTTTGGTTCCTCAACGCCGCATCACAGGTCCCTCAGCACCACATGCGTCACGACCCGTCCGCACCGGGCGCACCGAAGCGGCGATTCGCGTCGCTCTCGCGCCTTCACAACCGCAGGTAGGGAGGTCGGCAGCAGTCGGGAAGGGTGGTCCGTAACGATTTCTTCGGAACCGGCGTCTCCAGACACCGCCGGAACGTCGCCAAGCAGCACCACAGCAGACGTCTGCGTGCCCATGATCTCGGCAAGCATCGCCGCCCTGGCCTTCAACGCACGCGCCTCCTCCGCCTTGCGGAGCCGGTAACGCCGCTGGCGGTGACGGCCCGTCTCACGGCCCCTCAGCGTGCTCTGGTAGCGACGACGCGACGCGCGGCGCCGCTCGATCCGGGACCGCTCCCTGCACTCATCGGAGCAATACACATGCCCCCGGTCACACGACCGGCAGAGAACAACCTGCCGCTGACACCGCTTGCAGTTGAACAGTCGTCCCGTCGTGCACACGATCCGTCTCGAGAGCGGGGGTGGACCCGGACGCAAAATGGCTCGACAATACACGGGAGTTCGGTCCCCCGTGACCGGCTCGTCCGGGTGCTGCGCCGGGGGGCGTCATCACAACTCTGCCCGGCATCGCATCGCTCTTTCTTTCGATGCCGATCTAGCATCCACCCGGGGCGGCGGCAAAAACGCCGCCCCGGGACCGGACAACACGACCCAGACCACAGGGAAAACAGACGATCCCGCGAGTGCCTCGGAACCGAAACCCTCCCGGCAACCGTCACCAAGACCGAAGCAGAGGCCGACGGAACAATCCGAACCGGACCAAAACGACAATAGGAAAACGGGCGGCGCTCGGGGAGACAATCAGCCGAACACTGAACCCACGACAACAGGACGTGACAATAGGACCTGACAACAGGGAAGAAACACGACCCTGACAAAGCGCGGCAAATCGCCGAAATCCCGCCGTTCTATGCAGCCATCAACATGCGTCGCAAGGTGCGACGCTCCGACGCCACGGTGACGGTGGCGAGTGTCCGCTATCAACTGCCGGCGCCGTGGCGCCACCTGCGCGAGATCGACCTGCGCGTCGCCCGCTGGGACCTCTCCGGCATCGACATGGTCGACGGCCGCACCGGGGACCGCATCTCGACCCTGCGTCCGGTGGACAAGTCTCGCAACGCCGAGGGGCTCCGCCGCCGGACCGGGCGCCGGAGAGAAGACGACGAGGTGAAGCCACAGACCGGGCCGGCGCCGCTGCTCAAGCGCCTCCGCGACGAGCAGGACGCCACCGGCCTGCCCCCGGCATGGTTGCCCTTCGGCAAGGAGGCCGGCCCGAACGACGAAGGCAAGGACAACAACGATCAGGGAGACATGTCATGAACCGCCAACACCTCACCCATTACGGCCTCAAGTGGAACCCCTTCGCCGCCGACCTGCCGGTCGAGGGCCTTCTCGCAACGCCCGCGATCGACAGCTTCTGCCGCAGGATCGAGCGTCAGCTCGTGCGCCAGGGCGGCTTCGCCGTGGTGGCCGGCGAGCATGGCACCGGCAAGAGCGTCGCCCTGCGCCTGCTCGACGAGCGTCTCGAGACCGCGGAGGGCCTCGACGTCGCCGTGCTCGCCCATCCCTCGTCGAGCACCGCAGACTTCTACCGCGAGATGACCGACCTCTTCGGCATCACGACCCTGCGCCGGAACCTCTGGGCCGGCTTCAAGGCCTTGCGCGAGTGCTGGCTCACCCATCTCGAGGACACCCGCATGCGCCCGGTCCTGCTCGTCGACGAGGCCCAGGAGATGCCGCAGGCCGTGCTCACCGAACTGCGCCTGCTCGCCTCCACGGAGTTCGACTCGCGCGCCATCCTCAGCGTCGTCCTGGCCGGCGACAGCCGCCTGCTCGCCAAGCTGCACAGCCCCGACCTGCAAGCCGTCGCCTCGCGGGTCCGTCAACGCCTCGTCATGACGCGCTGCGAACCCGACGAACTGCTCCGCCTGCTCGACCACCTGCTCGACGCCGCCGGCAATCCAGGCCTCATGACCCCCGGCCTCAAGGAGACCCTCGTCGTCCATGCAGACGGCAATCCGCGCTCCCTGACCATCCTCGCCGACAACCTCCTCGCTGTCGCCCTCGACACCGACCGCGAGGTGCTCGACGAAAAGCTCTTCCTCGAAACCTGGGGCGAACCCATCCCGCCGAGGCGCACACGATGATCGGCCTGCCAACCCGCAGCCCGGCCGAACTCGAGGACCGGCCAACCGAGGGGCAGTGGCTCGTCGACAGCCTGTGGGGCCGCGAGGCCGTCGGCATCATCGGCGGCGAACCCAAGTGCGGAAAGTCCTTCCTCGCCCTCGATCTCGCCGTCGCCGTCGCCGCCGGCGTCCCCTGTCTGCGCCGCTTCCCGGCCGTGCACCCCGGACCGGTGCTCATGTTCGCCGCCGAGGACGCCGGCCACATCGTGCGACGCCGCCTCCAGGGCATCGCCGCCGCAGCCGGCGCCGACTTCGACACCCTCGACATCGCCGTCATCGACGTCCCCGCACTGCGCCTCGACCACCCAACCGACCGCCAGAGCCTGCTCGAGACCGTCGAGCGTCACGGCTCCCGCCTGCTCATCCTCGACCCCCTCGTCCGCCTGCACGGCGTCGATGAAAACGCCGTCGCCGAGATCGCGCCGATCCTCGGCTTCCTGCGCGACGTGCAGCGACACTCCGGCGCCGCCGTGCTGCTCGTCCACCACGCACGCAAGAGCGCCGCCAGCCGGCCCGGACAGGCCCTGCGCGGAAGCAGCGAGCTGCACGCATGGGGCGACAGCAACCTCTACCTGCGGCGCCGCCACGAAACCATCCTCATGACCGTCGAACACCGCGCCGCACCCGGACTCGCCGATCTCGACATCGAACTCACCGACAGCGGCAACGGAGCCGCCCTGCAGCTGCGGCAACAGGAACCCGACGGCGCCAGGCCGCAGCCGCCAACCCCCGAACAGCGCATCGTCCAGGTCCTCGCCGACGCCGATGCCCCGCTCTCGCTGCGCCAGGTCCGGGACCGCGTCCCAACACGGAACACGACCGTCGCCACGCTTCTAGCCAAGCTCGTCCAGGAAGGACGTGTCGCACAGGACGGTCCCGGTGCCTATCGCGTCGCCAAAGCCTGACCGCAACAACCAGGCGCAAAACGCCCCGACGCCAGGCGGTTCCCGGTTCCCGGTTCCCGTTCACCCTGGGAGTTCAGGTGGGAACCGCCAACGGGAACCACCCCCCGTCCACCACGCAGGAGGCTCGACAGACCATGATCCGGTCCTGGGACAATCAGCATCTCGATGACATCCGCAACCAGCCCCTCGAACCACTCGCCCTGCGGCTCGGCTACCGAAGAGACCCGCGCGACCCGCGACGCTTCAAGCGCCACGGATCCGTCATCAGCGTCAACCGACAACGCTGGTTCGACCACATCACCCAGTCCGGCGGTGGCGGCGCCATCGATCTCGTCATGCATGCACACCGCTGCAGCTTCAACGACGCCGTCGCACTCCTCACCGCACGCTCCGGCGGCAAGGGGCCGAGAACACCAACGCACTGCGAGGAAACCTGGCACGCCGTACGCCACTACCTCGCCCATGACCGCCGCCTGCCAGACCGTTGCCTGGACGCTTGCCGACAGCACGGCCTCGTCGCCGCCGACGAACGCAGAAACGCCGTCTTCACATGCACCAACGCACAAAGAGACCTCTCCGGCGCCGAGATCGTCGGTACCGTCCCCAACGCAGACGGAAAGCAGTACAGAGCCATGGCGCGAGGATCACGCAAGGCCGCCGGCAGCTTCTGGATCCCCGTGGACCGCTCCATGCCACGCACCATCATCATCACCGAAAGCGCCATCGACGCCCTCTCCGCATGGTGCCTCAAGGAATGTCGGCAATCCGCTACCGTGATCCTGTCAACCGCCGGCATCGCTTACCGTCTCCCAACATGGGCCGAAGCCTGGACGCCAAAGCGCATCCTCGTCGCCTTCGACGCCGATCCCGTCGGAGAACAGGCCGCCGAGCGCCTCGTCAGCCAAGACCCAAGAGCTCTCCGCATGAGACCCCCAGACGGACACAAAGACTGGAACGACGTCCTCAAGGCACGAACACCAGCCTTCCCTTCCAAGTAGCCTTCAAGAACCGCAAACCAAGCGCAGCGCGAAAGCTCATGTCCACTAAATTGCCCGATCAACGCATCATCAATCTGCCTGAAGGCGCTCACCTGTTCCGACTGGAACACCTATGACTTCTTCAACCGAGCCACGTTGGTGGACGTATCCCGTTGTCTTGACGCTGGCGCTGACCCGAATGCGCGCGACCAGGATGGCGTGACCCCGCTTCATGCTGCGGCGGGAGCAAGCAGCAATCCGGAATTGGTTGGGCTGCTGCTCGACCGGGGCGCGGACCTTGAAGCGCGCGCCGTGGGTGGCTGGACCCCGCTTCATGCTGCGGCGGGAGCAAGCAGCAATCCGGAAGTGGTTGGGCTGCTGCTCGACCGGGGCGCGGACCTTGAAGCGCGCGCCGAGGGTGGCCAGACCCCGCTTCACTGGGCGGCAGCATTCAGCAGCAGTTCGGAAGTGGTTGGGCTGTTGCTCGACCGGGGCGCGGACCTTGAAGCGCGCGCCGAGGGTGGCTGGACCCCGCTTCACTGGGCGGCGAGATACAGCAGCAGTTCGGAAGTGGTTGGGCTGTTGCTCGACCGGGGCGCGGACCTTGAAGCGCGCGCCGAGGGTGGCTGGACCCCGCTTCACTTGGCGGCGAGATACAGCAGCAGTTCGGAAGTGGTTGGGCTGTTGCTCGACCGGGGCGCGGACCTTGAAGCGCGCGCCGAGGGTGGCTGGACCCCGCTTCACTTGGCGGCGAGATACAGCAGCAGTTCGGAAGTGGTTGGGCTGTTGCTCGACCGGGGCGCGGACCTTGAAGCGCGCGCCGAGGGTGGCTGGACCCCGCTTCACTGGGCGGCAGCATTCAGCAGCAGTCCGGAAGTGGTTGGGCTGCTGCTCGACCGGGGCGCGGACCTTGAAGCGCGCGACGAGGGTGGCTGGACCCTGCTTCACTGGGCGGCGAGATACAGCAGCAGTTCGGAAGTGGTTGGGCTGTTGCTCGACCGGGGCGCGGACCTTGAAGCGCGCGACCAGGATGGCTGGACCCCGCTTCACTGGGCGGCAGCATTCAGCAGCAGTCCGGAAGTGGTCGGAGTGTTGCTTGATTGGGGCGCGGATCATGAGGCTCGGACTGCGGCTGGCCAGACCCCATGGAACATGATTGAAGAGAACGACAAACTGAAGGGGAGTAAGGCCTACTGGCGTTTGAACGACCTGCGCTACGACTGATGCCGCCGGTTGGGACTTGGGACATGGTCCGGTTTGGACGAAGGCCGGGCTTCAGTGCAGGAAGCCGGAGGGCCGATGCCGACATCGGGGATGGGCAGGCGACGCTTGACGTGTCGACAGTCCTTGCTGTGGCCCGGGATGGGTCTTTCGTCCTGCGCGGCCTGTGATCAGGTGCGGAGCCGTTCGTTGTCCGGATCGAAGGGCGATTCCCCGCAGACGGTGGCCTGGAAGGTGCGGCCGAGGATGTCGATGGTCAGGTCGGTTCCCGGTTCGCCGGCGTCCGGGCGTACCATGGCCAGCGCCAGGGACTGGCCGAGCCGGAAGCCGTAGCCACCCGACGTGGCCCGGCCGACAAGTTCGCCATCGCGGCGAAGCGGATTGTTGCCCAGGGCATCGGCGTCGTCGACATCGTGCACCACCATGGTGACGAAACGGTTGGCGAATCCGCGTTCCCGCCATGTCACCAGCCCGGCGCGTCCCTTGAAGTCGTTCTTGTCGAGACGCACGAAACGATCGAGGCCGCTTTCCAGGGCCGCATACTCGATGGAAAGCTCCTGGCCCACCATGCGATAGGACTTCTCGATGCGCATCGCCTCCATCGCCCGGATGCCGAAGGGCCTCAGGCCGAATTCGGCGCCCGCGGTCATGAGGGCATCGAAGATGTGATTCTGGTACTCGATCGGGTGATGCAGTTCCCATCCCAGTTCACCGACGAAGTTCATGCGCAGGGCGAGCGTCGGCGCCAGGCCGACATCGATCCAGCGCCCGGAAAGCCAGCGAAAGCCCTCATTCGAGAGATCGTCGCGGGTCAGGCCCGAGAGCAGGTCCCGCGAACGCGGGCCGGCAAGCACCAGAACCCCCATCTGGTTGGTGATGTCGGTGAAGGTGACGGACCCGTCGGACGGCATGTGCCTGGTGAGCCAGTCGTGATCAAGGCGCTGCAGGGCGCCGGCGGAAACCACGTAGAAGCTCTCCGCCGACTCCCGGAACACCGTGAATTCGGAATGGACCCCGCCGCGCTCGGTGAGCGCGTGGACGAGACCCACCCTGCCGATGCGCCGGGGCAACCGGTTGGCCACCATGGCCTCGAGGAATCCTTCTGCCCCCGGCCCGGCGACCCGGCACTTGGCGAATGCCGTCATGTCGAGGACGCCGACATTGTTGTGGACATTCTCCACCTCGTTGCCGACCGGTTCGAACCAGCGCGAGCGACGAAACGACCAGTGATCCTCCTGCGCCATGCCGGACGGCGCAAACCAGTTGGCCCGTTCCCAGCCGAACTTCTGGCCGAACACGGCGCCAAGCTCCTTCAGGCGGTCATGGGAGGGCGCCTGGCGCAGCGGGCGGGCCGCCGGCCGCTCCTCGTCGGGATAGTGGATGGTGAACACGTTGGCATAGGCTTCCTCGTTCTTCGCCACCAGGTAGGACTGTGTGGCGTAGTCGCCGAAGCGGCGCGGGTCGACGCCCAGCATGTCGATGGTGGGTTCGCCGTCGACCATCCACTCGGCGAGTTGCCAGCCTGCTCCTCCAGCAGCCGTGATGCCGAAGCTGTGGCCCTCGTTGAGCCAGAAGTTCTCGACGCCCCAGGCAGGCCCGATGATGGGTGAGCCGTCGGGCGTGTAGCAGATGGCCCCGTTGTAGACCTGCTTGACACCGACCTCGCCAAAGGCCGGCACCCGGTTGATCGCCGACTCGATGTGCGGCGCCAGGCGGTCGAGGTCCTCCTGGAAGAGCTCGTACTCCATGTCATCGGCCGGACCGTCGACATAGCACGCCGGGGCCCCGGTCTCGTAGGGTCCGAGAATGAACCCCGCCCTCTCCTCGCGCATATACCAGGAGCCGTCCGATTCCCTCAGCACGCCCAGTTCGGGCAGACCATCGGCCCGACGCTTCTGGAGGGCCTCATGGGGTTCGGTGACGATGTACTGGTGCTCCACCGGAATGACCGGAACATCGAGACCAGCCATGGCGCCCACCTGGCGGGCGAAACTGCCCGAGGCGCTGACCACGTGTTCGCAGGTGATGGATCCATGATCCGTGGTGACGCACCATTCTGCGGACCGGTTCCGTTCGAGGCCCGTGACGGCGCAGTTGCGATGGATATCGGCGCCTCGGTTGCGTGCTCCGGCGGCCAGCGCCTGGGTGAGATCGGCCGGCTGGATGTAGCCGTCCTGCGGATGCTGGATGGCTCCGACGAGGCCTTCGGTGTTGCACAGGGGCCAGATCTCCGCGACCTCCCCCGGTGACAGGAACCTCACCTCGACACCGATGGTCTCGGCGACGCCGGCGTACTGGTGATACTCGTCCATGCGGTCCCGGTTCATGGCCAGGCGGATGTTGGAGACCTTGCGAAACCCGACATCCAGTCCGGTCTCTTCCTGCAGTTCCTGGTAGAAGCGGACCGAATACTTGTGAACCTGGCCCACCGAGTAGCTCATGTTGAAGAGCGGCAACAGGCCCGCGGCATGCCAGGTCGAACCGGAGGTCAGTTCACGGCGCTCGACGAGCACGACGTCGCTCCAGCCTTTCCTGGCGAGGTGATAGAGCGTGGCGACTCCGACGACACCGCCGCCGATCACGACCACACGTGCGTGGGAATTCATCGTCCTCTTCCCCTTCACCAGCAAGCTAGTCAGCCTTCAGGCGCCATGCCCTTGGCAGCGAGTTCCGCCCTGGCGTTCTCTGTCTTCTCGAGATGGCCGAGTCCCATGCCCTTCAGCACGTGATCGGCCTTGGTGAACTGGATGTTCGTGTAGGTGGTGAGTTCCACCCGGTTGCCCCAGGGGTCGAGAAAATCGGTGAAACGGCCGGGCAACAGTTCCACACCCATGTCCTCGAGCCTGGCGATGGCCATCTGCTTGTCATCGACTGCGATGCCGAAATGCCTCCCCTCGTCGGGTCCCTGGCGCCGGGGCGCCATGAAGTTGATGAACTGGTCGCCAAAGTAGACGAAGGCGGCCTCGGAAGACTGCCAGGCGATCTCGAAGTCGAGGAAGCCCCTGTAGAAGGCCATGGCCTCGGCGATATCGCCGACTTCAAGGGCGACGTGATTGATGCCGACCGGACGGGCACGCTGCTTCATCTTCTGTTCACTCCGGGCCGTGACAACCCTATTACGCACTGACCCCTCGCCGCCGCAAGAACATTCCCCGCCCTTGATCGGCCCGGACGCCTGTGCAACAGATGCGTGTCCCCTCCAGGGGCCCAGACAACATGCTCCAAAGAGGCATTCATGAGCGGGAACCGGCGACGCGGCGGGCGTCGCGAACGAGGCGGCAGCGGCGCCCGTCGAGCACTGCGCAGCCGGCGTTTCGACACGACACCGCTCCCCTACATCCAGCGCAATGTCCCGGTCTTCGACGTGCTCTCGCAAGAGGGTCTGGAGATCATCGAGAACAATGCCGAAGTGATCATGGAAGAGGTCGGGATCGCCATCAAGGACGACCCCGATACCGTCGCCATGTGGCGGGACGCCGGCGCCGATGTCGCCGAGGACGGCGAAACACTCCACCTTCCCAGAGGTCTCGCCCGCAGCCTGCTCGCCACCGCGCCCTCCTCATTCATGCAGCGCGCCCGCAACCCGCAAAGGAGCGTCAAGATCGGTAACGGCGCAACGGTGTTCGCCCCGGTCTACGGTCCACCCTTCATTCACAATCTCGATGACGGACGCCGTTATGCGACCATCGAGGACTTCCGGAACTTCGTGAAGCTGGCCTACATGACGCCGGCCATGCACCATTCGGGAGGAACGGTCTGCGAACCGGTCGACATTCCCGTCAACAAGCGCCATCTCGACATGGTGCATGCCCACCTCACCTGCTCCGACAAGCCTTTCATGGGGTCAGTCACCGCACCCGATCGCGCGGCAGATTCCGTTGAACTGGCGCGTATCGCTCTCGGCAGCGAAACGGTCGACAACCACTGCTGCATCATCAATCTCATCAACGCCAATTCGCCGATGACCTTCGACGGCACGATGCTCGGCGCCCTCAAGGTCTATGCCGGCGCCGGGCAGGCCTGTGTCGTGTCGCCCTTCATTCTGTCTGGTGCGATGAGCCCCGTGACAGTCGCCGGGACGGTGGCGCAGATTCTGGCAGAGGCCCTCGTCGGCATGGCAACGACCCAACTGGTGCGCAAGGGCGCCCCGGTGGTGTTCGGCACGTTCGGCAGTTCGATTTCGATGCAGTCGGGAGCTCCGACCTTCGGCACTCCGGAACCGGCACTCGTGCTGTTTGCCTCGGCGCAACTGGCCAGACGCCTCGGGGTCCCCTTCCGGTCAGGCGGCTCGCTGTGCGGGTCCAAGGTTCCTGACGCCCAGGCAGCCTACGAAAGCGCGCAAACCCTCCTTCCCACGCTCCTGGGGGGTGTCAACTTCGTGCTGCATGCCGCCGGCTGGCTTGAGGGAGGTCTGGCCTCGGGCTACGAGAAGTTCGTCATGGACGCCGACCAGATCGGCATGATGCAGGTGCTGGGCGCAGGGGTCGATCTTTCGGAGAACGGACAGGCGATGGACGCCATCCGCGAGGTCGGCCCGGGCCGTCATTTCCTGGGGTGCGATCATACCCAGAACAACTTCCAGTCCGCCTTCTACCGTTCGACCATTGCCGACAACAACAGTTTCGAGCAGTGGCAGGCAGAAGGATCGCTCGATGCCGCAAGGCGCGCCAACCAACTGTGGAAGGACATGCTCGCCGAATACGAGACTCCGGCCATGGATCCCGCAGTGGCCGAGGAACTCGATGACTGGATTGCCCGCCGGAAACTCTCCATGCCGGACTCCCTTACCTGACCGGGAACGGGGGAACGGGGGAACGGGCGTCCTTTGTCGGCGTTGCGTCAGACTGATACTCCGGGATCACGGGACACGTTTCAGGCGGTGCATCAGACTCGATGTGTCCCAGCGGCTGCCGCCAAGGCGCTGAATCTCGGCGTAGAACTGGTCCACGAGAGCCGCTGCCGGCAGTGACGCACCGTTGCGCGACGCTTCAGCCATCGCAATGCGCATGTCCTTGCGCATCCAGTCCACCGCGAAGCCGAACTCGTACTCATCCCGCAACATGGTGCTGCCACGATTGACCATCTGCCATGAACCGGCGGCGCCCTTCGAGATGACGTCGATGACCTGGTCTCCGTCCAGTCCGGCACGCTGGGCGAAGTTGAGGCCCTCGGCCAGACCCTGGATAAGACCGGCGATGCAGATCTGGTTGGCCATCTTGCAGAGTTGACCGGCACCGACGCCACCCATCAGCGTCACGGCCCTGCCGTAGCACTCCATCACCGGACGGGCGCGGTCGAAATGCTCCTCGCTACCTCCGGCCATGATCGTCAGTTGGCCGTTCTCTGCCCCGGCCTGGCCACCTGAAACCGGGGCATCGACGAAGCCGATGCCTTGGCCCGCGAGCACGGCCTCCATGTCCCTTGCGACATCCGCCGAGGCGGTCGTGTGATCAACGAAGAGCGCGCCCTCGTCCATGCCGCCGGCGGCGCCATCAGCACCGCAGATCACCTCGCGCACACTGTCATCGTCACCGACACAGGCGAAGACCATCTCTGCACCTGCCGCTGCCTCGGCCGGGCTGGGTGCGCTGCTGCCACCGTGGTCCCGGATCCAGCGCTGCGCCTTGGTCGGCGTGCGATTGTAGACGGTCACATCGTGACCATGGGCCGCCAGATGTCCCGCCATCGGATAGCCCATCACTCCCAGCCCCAGGAAAGCCACCTTCACAGCCCGTCTCCTTCATCCTGAACTCAAGATGGACCTTACTATCCGGTCCTGCTCCTGCCTGCCAGCCGCCATCGGCCAATCCGACAAAAAGAGGCTCGACATCCGGACGGCAATACATGATTCTTGCGATGAATGCCTCGTTTCACAGGAGCCAGGTCCATGTACTGGACGATCGCCGTCTCCGTCCTCTTCAGCCTGCTCTCCCTTCTGGGCCTGACAGCCGCCGCCCTGTCCGAGAGCGAGGCAACCCGATACATGGGCATCGGTCTCGTTGGCCTGAGCTGGTTCATCATGCTTCGCTACCATGGCCACGTCGCCGAACGCCGCGCACGACGTGCCGGCAGACACTGAACCATGAGGAGCATGAAACGGGCCTTCATGGCTACGGCGGTGGCGTGGTGTCTCGCGGCGCCCGCGGCGGCAGGCGATGGCCTTGTGCCCGACGCGTCAGTGGCGTTGCGCGGTCTGTTGACGCTGCTTGACGGCATCATCGAATCCGTTCCCCAGTACGAACTGCCGGAAGTCCTCGAGAACGGCGACATCATCATCCGACGCATTCCCGCAGAACCCGAAGAAGCGCCTGGGGACGAGGAGACGACAGAACAGGCCGAGGACATCTGAAGTGCCGGGATGTCATGCGAAGCACGTGAAATCGATGTCCCCCGTGATGTCGAGTTCCTGAACCGCCTGCGCCATCGGGTACTTGAGGCCACTGGCGCAATTGAAGAGAACCACGCGCTCGTCATCGCCGACCTGCCCGTTCTCCAGGGCCCGCCTCCAGGCGGCGACCGTTGCCGCCCCTTCCGGGGCAAGCAGCAGACCGTCCTCCATCGCCACCCTGTCCCGTTCCCGGAGGATCGACTCGTCGTCAACCGCCATGGCGAAACCTCCGGACGCGTGGATGGCATCGAGAATGAGAAAGTCGCCGATCGCAACCGGCACGCGGATGCCCGCCGCCACGGTATGAGCATCCTGCCAAGGCTCGGCATGTGTGCTCCCGGACTCGAAGGCCTGCACGATGGGAGCACACCCTGCCGCCTGCACGGCCACCATGCGGGGCAGACCACCGGTGATCCAGCCGAGTTGGCGAAGCTCCTGGAAGGCCTTCCACATCCCGATGAGGCCGGTGCCGCCTCCGGTGGGATAGAAGATCACATCCGGCAGGGACCACTCCATCTGCCAGGCAAGCTCGAGCCCCATCGTCTTCTTGCCTTCGATGCGATAGGGTTCCTTCAGGGTGGACACATCGAACCAACCGACGGTTCCGGCCCCCTCGCCGACGATCTTGCCGCAATCGTTGATGAGGCCGTTGACCTTCCAGACATCGGCGCCGTACTGGCGGATTTCGCGCAGATTGATGTCGGGGGTATCCGCCGGACAAAGAACAGTGGTCCTGATTCCGGCCCTCCCGGCGTAGGCGGCAAGGGCCGCACCTGCGTTGCCGTTTGTCGGGATGGCGAGGTGGCGGAGGCCGAGTTGCCGCGCCATCGACACGGCCAGGGCCAGTCCCCTCGCCTTGAATGAACCTGTCGGCAAACGGCCCTCGTCCTTCACCATGACGTGTGCCGGCCAACCGGCAGAACGCAACAGGGGAATGAGCGGTGTCGTCACCTCACCGAGCGAGATCCTGTCCTGTTCCCGCGCCACGGGAAGGAAGGGCGCCCAACGCCAGAATCCGGCGACGTGTGCTGCGGCAACGGAATCCCGAGTGACCGCGTCGCCGAGGCCATCAAAATCGTAACGCACCAGCAATGGCCAGCCACTGCGCGAAAGGCCGTGAATCTCACCAGCCTCGTGCCGCTCGCCGGTTGCGGAACACTCGAGATGACTGACATAGCTCACGTCGGGGTTCTCCCTGCCGTCTCCAACACATACTCCGTTCGGGTTTCAGGTGCATTATCGAAAGGCTGACGGCACGGGACCTGCAATCCGTCGTCCAGGCGTCTCCATCACCGCATGCGCCATGAAGCAGAGTTGCAGGAGTAAACAACTCGACCATACGGACCGCTCGGTAGGGTTGCGTATGCTCGCCGCCGACACGTTCTAAACCACCGTGCTGACGAAGAGTTCCGTTCAGGAAGGTCGTCGGGTCCGTTGAAACGCGACATGGATCGAAGAATGTCGACGGGTATCTACTCATCCCCTCTGATGACGAATCGTTTTTCCTGCCGGCGTTCGGATCCGGCATTTTCTCTTGCCCCCTTCACTCGCTCGCTGCCGATGACCGGGAGCGACGGCAAGGGCCCGAAGCCGAACCAGCAGACGGGGACAACCTGCGCAAGACCACCGTCGAGGAGACGATTGCCGTCGAGGCCTGCGGCGCCGACCTCGACGGCGTCAACAACCCCGTCGACCGGGAGCGACGCGTCCTCTACGACATCGTGTTCGAGGTCGTCGAGCGCCGCGTCGACGCCGAGATCAAGGAGTGCCCGTAGTGCCGAGCCCCATGCAGTACGGCGTCGGCATCCAGGCTCTCGTCATCAACCTGCTGATCGCCCACATGCTCATCCTTGCGCCGTGCCGTCGCGCTCATGCAGGCGATCTCCGGCATCAGGCTCCCCGAGGCGACCTGCCTCGGCCAAGTCCAGCGCCTTCACGATGCGCTCGCGCCATGGGAGAAGGCCGCCGTAGCGCATCTCCTGCAACGCTCGGCCCCGCATGAGGCCCCTCGGGAATTCCGCAACTCCCGGTTTCGCCGACGCCCCTTCTTCCGAGCGGGTACGTTCTGACGTCAGAGGTGGCGACCGTTCATTCCGGACTGCGAGGGCGACGTTTTCGGCGGTGCCAAGAAGCCGGCGGGACGGGGTTCGAGAATGACGCAGCCGCCGATCTCGTCACCCATCTCCCTCAGCATGCGTTCCTCTTCTTCCAGACGCTGAACCTCCGAACGACAACCGTGGATTCGCGCTTCCTTCAGGCGTTCGCTCGTGACGTTCTCCGCTCGCATTGCGGGAAAGCATGCACCCATGCCGTGTGGCAGGTGCTTCTCCCTTGTGACTGCCGTCCACGTGCCCTTGGCATGGCACACCGGATCGATGCGCCACAAGGCATGCAGCTGCGCTCGTTGCGCCTTCTCGACCTCCATGAGACGCCAGATTTCCTCGAAATCGCCGGCTTCGCCTGCTTTCTCCTGGCGCTTCATTGTGGCAAAGACATCCTCGACCATTCGCGTTAGCGCCGTCCGTACCCGTCCCGGCGCCTCGAAGCGGCGGATCGTCTCTTCGTTGGGCCGCTTGCGGGCGTACGTGATCTCGTGCTTTCGAGATGTCAGCCTCCGCGCCTCCTCTTCTAGGCGGCACACCTCCTTCCGAGCGTCGGCAAGGCGCTTGCGCAACTCCTCCAATTCTCCGACGACGGGTTCAAGGAGTATCCCGGTGATGTCCCTGACCATGTCCGGGCGCGTCGCCCCGATCAATCTCATCAACAACCTTCGCACCCATCCCTGCGGTTCAAGGCCGCGGACTACTCGTTCGATGTGCCGCAGGCGGGCGTCCTCGACCTTATGCATCCATGCCAGTGCTCTCTCATCCTCTTCGAGTCCGCGGACCTTCTCCCTGACTTCGTCGAGGAGTTTCTCAAGGCGCCACAGCTTCTGATTGATTGCAAACAGTATATCCGCAGGCATGCCCTACTCCCTGTTCGGCCGGACTCGTCACCTCAAACAGTGTACCATGACTGCGGTTCCGCACCTGAGAAAAAGAGGAACTGCAGTGACCTCAAGATTTCACGATGCGCTCGCATCATGGGAGGAGGCCGCCGTGACCCATCTCCTGCAACGCCCGGGCCGGCATGTCGACGAGACCGGCTTGCGGGTCGCCGGCAAGACCCCATGGCTCCTATGTCGTCACCGACGGCACCCTGACCGTGACATTCCCGCACCCCAAGCGCGGCCGGGAGGCGATCGAAGAGATCGGTATCATCCCGCCCTATGAGGGCGTTCTGATCCACGACTGCTGGGCTGCCTACATGGGCTACGACCAGTGTCGCCACCAGCTGTGCGGCAGCCACCTGCAGCGCGAGACCTGCCACAGGGTCGACAAGAGCGCATCCAAGACCCTGAACGAGGCCGACCGCCGGGCCGTGTGCAAGCGCTACCGCACCATCCTCACCCAGGGCGCCAGAGAACTGCCCGACATCCCGCCACGGACGATGAGGAAAACGTGGACGCATCGCACAGTTCGACGCGCACAACCTGCATGAACGTCTCGTGAAACACGAGACGTCCGTCCTGCGCTTTATGAAGGACCCCGACGTCAGCTTCACCAACCATGCCGGTGAACAGAAGATCAGGATGACAAAGGTCAAGATCAAGGTGTCCGGATGTTTCCGCACCATGCTCCACGCAATAGCATGGTGCCGAGACTCAAGCTTCCTCACCTCCATGGAGGCACTCGGATACAATCATCACGTCGCCATCCACATCGCCCTCGACGGAATGGCCGCAGACATCATCAACGAGCACTACGGCCACCTCAACAAGGGATGAGTCGTTACGTCGACGGGTTGTCCGTACACGTACCCAAGGAGTCCCACTGGCATGTCCGTTCCCGACATTCATCGCCTGAACGCCACCTTTGCCGCGGAAGTGCGCGGTATCGACCTCTCTCGTACTCTCGATGCTGCGACTCTCGAAGCACTGGCACGGGCCTTTGTCGCACACAAGGTCCTGCTCTTTCGTAACCAGGAGCTGGCTCCGGACGACTTCGCCCGGTTTGCCCGTGCCTGGGGCACGCCGCGCGTCGACGGTTTCCAGGAACGCAATGTTCCCGGATACGACTTCATGTCGACGGTCGGCAATGTCGGTGGCGTCAACGTGCGTGAGGAGTACCGCAACGGCGCCGCGTTCTGGCATACCGACTGCGCCACCGAAGCCGATGCGGACGCCACCACCATGCTGTGGTGCCTGGAGGCGCCGGCGGAAGGAGGCGAAACCCTGATTGCCGACATGGGAGCAGCCTGGCGCGGACTTGATCCGGAGACACAGCGCACGATCGAGTCTCTGACAGCACTCCATGTGTATTCCGGCACAGGCGAGATGCTCGGTGGACGCGAGGACTTCGAGCATCCCCTGCAACCCGTCACCGACGAGACTGCCGAACTCCTGCCGCCGCCGGCTCGCCGTCCGGTCGCGAGGCCGCATACCCTGACCGGAGAGAAGACGCTCTATGCCCCGGCCGGCTCCATGGTGGCCATCGACAACATGGAGCACGGTGCAGCGTCGGACCTTGTGCGCCGCCTCAAGCTCCACGCCATCTCCGGGCGCTTCACCTGGACCCACCGTTACCGCCCGGGCGATCTCCTGATGTGGGACAATACCGTGACACTGCATTGCGCCCGGCCCATCGGCGCACCGGAAACTCCGCGCCATCGCAGGCTCCTCTACCGTATCGTCCCCCTGGGCCTCCCCCGGCCACTCGGACGGTCTGCCGGCTGACCGGACGACCGGTTCCGGGGTGTGAGCGTGTCGGGGCCGACCTGCTTGCTGCAGCCGTCCAAGCGTTCACTGCAGGCCTCCGGCTCCCTGCGCCCCTCTCGCCATAGAATGGCGACCCGAACGTCAAGCCTTGCGGCGGTCCCTTGCCGAATTGCTCATGCCGTCGCAACGGAGTGACGCGTGGGGTGCCGGCGTGGTATCAGTCGATCATGCTCGCACTCTCTGGAATCACCGTGAGGCTTGGTGGCCACACGATCCTCGATGGCGCTTCGGCGACGCTGGTGCCGGGAAGCCGTGTCGGCCTGATCGGCCGCAACGGCGCAGGAAAATCGACGCTGATGAAGGTCATCGCCGGAGAGATCGAGTCCGATGCCGGCACGGTCGACATGCGGCGCGACGCCAGTCTCGGCTATCTCGCCCAGGACGTTCCGGCCGGCCACGACACGCCTCTCGAGAGGGTCCTTGCCGCCAATGAGGAGCGAACCCGCCTCCTGGAAGAGGAGGCTACCGGCGCAACGAGCCAGCGCATCGGCGACATCCACGAGAGGCTCCAGGCCATCGATGCCTACAGCGCACCGGCAAGAGCCGCCCGCATTCTCGCTGGCCTGGGATTCGACGAGGTAGCTCAGCAGCAGACTGTCGACAGTTTCTCCGGCGGCTGGCGCATGCGCATTGCCCTGGCCGCCCTGCTGTTCTCCCGCCCCGACATGCTGTTGCTGGACGAACCGAGCAACTACCTCGATCTCGAGGCGGCCCTGTGGCTGGAGTCTTTCCTGAAGGCCTACCGGGGAACGCTGCTCGTCATCAGCCACGAGCGGGATCTCCTCAACAATGTCTGCGACCACATCCTGCACCTCCAAGGCGGCGCGTTGACGCTCTACCGAGGCGACTACGATGCCTGGGAAAGGCAGTTGAGCGAGCGACTCGGGCAGATCGAGGCGATGCGCACCCGACAGGAACGGCAGAGAACCAGGCTCATGGCCTACGTCGACCGCTGGCGCTACAAGGCTCACACGGCACGCCAGGCACAAAGCCGCCTGAAGGCCCTGGAGCGCATGGAACCGGTGGCCGCCGCCATCGAGGACAGCACGCTTCAGTTCGACTTTCCGGATCCCGACACCCTGCGGCCGCCCATGATCCTTCTCGATGACGCATCGGTAGGGTATGAGGCCGGGCAGCCTGTGCTTGCCCGACTGCAGCTCCGCATCGACCCCGACGAGCGCATCGCCTTCCTGGGACGCAACGGCAACGGGAAGACGACGCTGGCCCTCCTGCTTTCGGGCAGGCTCGATGTCATGAGCGGCTCGATGACGGCGGCCTCACGGCTGCGTGTCGGGTATTTCGCTCAGCACCAGATCGAGGAACTCGATCCCGGCGAGACGCCTCTCCTTCACATGACGCGCCTGATGCCGGACGCGACACCGCGACGCGTGCGGGCCCAGCTCGGCCGCTTCGGTTTCTCCGGCGACAAGGCCACCCTGCCGGTCAGCCAGCTCTCGGGTGGCGAACGGGCCCGCCTGACCCTGGCGCTCATCACCCGCGACGCCCCGCACCTCATCATCCTCGACGAGCCGACCAACCATCTCGACATCGAGGCCCGGGAATCCCTGGTCCAGGCGCTCAGCGGATACAGCGGCGCCGTGATCATGATCAGCCACGACCGCCACCTCGTCGAACTGACGGCAGACCGACTCGTTCTCGTTGCCGACGGCAAGGCCACCGACTTTGCCGGCAATCTCGACGATTACCGCAACCTGGTGCTCGGCCGTCACTCTGGATCAAGGGTGCCGCGCTCAAGGAAGAAGGAGGAGCGGCGTCGAGCCGCGGTCGAAAGGGAACGCACACGGGAGCTGAGCAAGGCGGTCGACAAGGCCGAGAGCGAGGTCAACGAGCTCACCTGCTCGCGCGACGAGATCGACCGCATCTTGTTCGATCCCAAGGCCCATGAGGGTACAACCGTGACTGAACTCATGACCCGCAGAAAAAAGATCGAGAAAGCGCTGGAGAAGGCCGAAACGCGCTGGATCGATGCATGTACGACACTGGAATCAGCCACCCGCTCCTGAAGAATCCCGAACGAATGTCGGCCAACGGTTCAGCGCGGGACGGACCGTGGATGTTGAACCCGGGACGGTCGTGACGTGGTCACCTTGCGTTCCGGAACCGGCAGGCGCGGCCGCACGCATGACGTCTCGGCCCGTCGGCGGCATGTGCGGAATCACGGTCACAAGCCGAAGAATCAGTTCCGATTCCTCATCCGCTTAACTCCAGGATCTTCATCCCGGATGACGCAACGGGACAGGAGCGGAGTCTGACGCTGCCGTATCCCGGAAGGCCATCGCGGGACCCGAGTTGTCACCGTACTTCGCCAGTGCCCTTGCCAAGCCGTCCCGCATGTCGCGAAGTGTCCCTGCATGGGCGGCGCTGTCCGCCAGGCTGTTCATCTCGGCAGGGTCGCAAGGTCATACAGCTCGGTGAATCCGTCTTCCTGCACGACGAGCTTCCAGTGTCCCCGGTGGAACGCGCGCTGCCAGAGCGGTGTCTTCAGACCATAGTGTTCGGTCATCAGTCCGTCGCGGGACAAGGATCCGTGACGCCGGAGCAGGGGACAAAGGCTGGTTCCGTCCATCTCGCGCGCAGTGATCCCGCACAAATCGAGCAGCGTCGGCGCCAGATCGATGTTGCAGACCAGGCTGTCGTCCTGTCCCGAGGGAATGCCTGGACCGGCGATCAGCATGGGGATACGCAGTGTTTCCTCCACCATGAGCCCACCCTTGTTCATCATTCCGCCGTTCGAAGCCACCGCGTCCCCGTGATCGGCCGTGAAGACAATGATCGTGTCATCGGCCCGTCCGCCTTCTTCCAGCACGTCCAGAATCCGCACCAGCGCCGTCTCGCAGAGAGCGGCCGATTGCAGGGCGCGCCGCGAAAGAAGGGCAAAGTCACGGGCGCAATCGGCAAGAACGTCGCGCCAGTAGTCGCGATAAGCCGCGTGGTGAGCCGGGCGCGCCGTCAGGTCCGAGACGAGGTTCGGCGAGGCCGCGCTCTTCAGGTCGGCGAACATGCCGGCAAAGGGCGCGCCGACCACATAGGGGGGATGCGGTCCCCAGGTGTCCACACGCACGAAGAAGGGGTCGTCCCCCGAATCACGAAGCCAGCGTTCGGCGAGGTCGACGACAAAGAAAGCTTCATGCGTTTCCGATGGCCCTTCGAGGATGGCGCTGCCTTCGTCCAGCGAACCAGTCTTCGGCCCGGGTCAAGGCGACCGGTGTGCCTGGTGGCGTACCGCTTTCTCCCGACAACTCGATCCGCGCTATCGGGTCAGGCAAGGCGTGGCGTTCGAGATAGGCGCCATACTCCTCGCTGACATAGGGATAGGCATAGTCCGCCGGAGCGTAGCCCTCGAAACCGAAAGCGCGCGCATCCAGCTTGCCATGCAAATGCCATTTGCCGAACCAGGCGCAACGGTACCCCTCTGCGCGAAACGGGTCAGTGACGAGGGAGTCGGACGGTTCCAGACCGTCTCGTCCTCCGAACCGCCCCTCGTTTTCCGTCAGACCGTGATTGTGCGGATAACGGCCCGTCAGCATCGAGGCGCGCGACGGCGAACACACGGGGAGTGCCGTGTATGCCCGCCTGAAGTTCATGCCCCGCGCGGCCAGTGCGCGCTGCAGGGGCAGTTTGCGCGCCACGCCGGGCTTGTTGGCGGTCATCTGTTGGTCCGTGTTAAGCCAGAGGATATTGCGGGGTTGGCTCACTCCACCCCTCCCGAATCAGGGGCATGGTGGTCAAGATGAGCCTGGTTGCGGATGCGCACCGCCGCGTCAGCAGACGTCGTAGCGCCAGGCTCGGTGGCATGGCTCGCGAGCAGGCTGCGCCGACCGCTGTCTTCCGACAACGTCACACGATGCAACGTGCACGCGCGGCGCAGGAACTGCAGGTCTGCCAACACACCAGCCTGGGCGACCGATCGCCATCCGGCACCTGCTTCACGTCCCCATGGTTCTCGTCGGTGCAGAGCGTTTCGCAGCCCGGTGCGGCATTCCGGAGAATCGCACCCTCCCGATCGAATCTGTCGACCCGAGTCATCCCTTGCCGACGTCGCAGGAAGCGGTTCAGTGGATGGTCCTCGGGCAGTTGCGAGAAACGGGATTGGAGGCTGGCAGGATGGAACACGGCTTCGGCGGAGAGGCGTTCGGCCTCTTCCCGCAGCTGCGCCAGAACCTCGCGCCGGACAAGCGCTTCCCGCTGCACGCAAGCCCGTCCCTGCCAATCCACTTGGCCTCCCCGGAGCCAGGGCATCGAACTCCGCACCGCCCGGGCGAGCCATGGAACAGCGGTCGTTGCGACCATCGACTGGCCCGCTTCAGCCCTTCGCCGACGCACACTCGCGCCATGCCACCGGCACGGTAGCCTGGAAACCTGCCGCAGGCGCGAGCCGTCACGATTCCGCATGCCGGGCGTTCATCAAGACCACGGGGCCAAGAACGAGTTGCGGCCCACGACACCTGCTCTCCGGTCAACGGCGTGAGAGGCTGGCACGGCAAGGAAGCGTGGCAGGCATCAGGGGAACGGAGAGTCGCGGCATGGCGGCAGGGAGCGATTCCCGGGAACGGCGACTGGCTCTGGATTGAAGGCGGGCGGAAGTTGGCCAGCACTGTTCAGCCTGGAGGCCGTTTCGCCGGATGCCGGTCCGAAACCGGCAGTGTCGGCCGATGACCATGGTTACGTCCCTTCGCCCAGAATGGCCAGATAGCGGTCGTAACCGAAGAGCCGGTTCTTCTTCTTGTCCGTCAATTCCCGGGCAATGCCCAGGTCTTGCAGATTCCTCACCGCTGCCGATGCCGCTGGAAAGGAAAGGCTTGCGCGCCCGGCCAGTTTTCTGATCGATCCGATGGGACGCTCGCGCAACGCCTGATGTACGCGCAGCGCCGACCCCGCCGCCCGTCCTGTCTGCCGGATCCTGGCCTGATCTTCCTCGAACAGCGCCAGCAGTCGCTTCGCGGTTTCGACCGCACCTTCGGCGGTCTCCGCCACCCCGTCGAGATAGAACGAAAGCCAAGCTTCCCAGTCGCCTCGGTACCGCACATCGTTGAGGAGAACGTAGTAGTCGTCACGGTGCTGCTTGAAATGGAGACTCAGATACAGAAGCGGCTCGCGCAAGACGCCGCCATGATGCAGCATGAGCGAGATCAGGAGGCGTCCTACCCGACCATTCCCATCGAGGAACGGGTGGATGGTCTCGAACTGTACATGAGCGAGGCCTGCCCGCAGGACGAGGGGCAATGTGCCGTTGTCAGCGGCAATGAAGCGTTCGAGCCCGGACATGCAATCGGCAACCGCGGAAACCGGAGGTGGGACGAAGCGCGCCACCCCGGGGCGACGGCCTCCGATCCAGTTTTTGAGCGGCGAAACTCTCCGGGCGCCCTGTTGCGGCCGCGACCGCGACCGAGCAAGACCCCGTGAATCTCCCGGATGAGACGGTTGCACAGGGGAAAGCCTTCGCGCAGGCGACGCAACCCGTGCGTAACTGCCCAGGTCTAATTTCGCCGAGTCCTGACGGGAGGTGGATTGATGGCTGCGGTCTGATGGCGCCGAGGAGGGATGTCAGAAGCGCAGTTTCGGGATCAGCTGTATGGGATCAGGGTGAGCCAGTGTTTCGAGGACATTCCAGCCCTGTTTTCGGGCGGTGGAGATGACGGATCGCAGCTTGGCGAAGTCACATGCGCCCTGCATGGATCGGAAGCCGCCCGAGATTTTCTGGCGCAGCTTGCTCATACGGAAGTCTTGCTCGGCCTGGTTGTTGGAGAACGGGACTTGCGGGTTGGTGAGGAAGCGCAGGCAGCCGTCCTTGTGCTTCTGAAGGCGAAGCGCGAGGTTGTGGCCGATGCGGCGTTTTCGTCGTCCGCGCTTTCCGGGCTGGAGCGGCGGCCTCTGTTCGTGGGAAGCGATGGCCTGCTCGAGGATCCTGTCCCAGGCTTGCGAGATGCGGGCGAGGAGTGAAGCGGGGATGTCGCGGTCGTTCTTGCGGGCGAAGCGGGCGGCTCTGTTGGCACGGATGAGGAGCCTGTGCATGGCGGTGGCCCAGTCTTCCTTCTCGATCTCGATCAGGGCCTGGAGTGCGCGCAGGTGATGGGCGTTGCAGGCACCGTGGCGCACGCCCTCGAGAGTGAAGTAAGTGGCCAAGTGTCGGCGGCGATTTAGAACGGCGGGATATTGGCGGAGAACCGCTCTTTTGGGCGCTGATCGTGTGAGTGGGTGACCACGACAGGAGAACGTGCGGCATTGGACGAAGGTCCGCCCGGTCTTTGTTTTCTGCCTATTGTTGGATCCCATTGGTCTTGCATTGACGTTGACGATGTCGTTCCGGTCGGCGTTTTCTGGCGTTCGGCGTTTGTGGAACGTGATGTGGGAGGGGAGCTTCAGGCTTTTGCGCGGGGTCTTGTTCTGGCGTTCTCCGTCCTCGTCGTGGTTCGTCGGGCGGGACGATCTCGAGGCTGGAGAGCTGACGGTTTCTGTTGCGCTGGGCGAAGAGGCTGCGTGCGTTGCGGTTGCGGCGGCGCAGGGTGCGGCAGGCGTCGAGTGTTTTCGGGCGGATGCTGCGACCTGTGAGCCAGTCCGGCGGCGGATCGGGCGTTGCTGCGGCTCAGCGGCTGCGGCAGTCTCGTGATGCGGTGTCGTTTGGACGGCCCGGGTGTTTCCCGGGGAGGCTGAGCGGCGCGTCGGGGTGAGACGTTCTCATTCCTGGATGGTAACGCGTGACCGCGTTCAAGGGTCTTGCGAGATTACGTGTCCCTTCCGTAGCCGCGTGGCGGTTCGATGTCCTCGAGAGCCTCGATGTCGGCATCGGCGACGCTCTGCAGGCGTTCTCCGTAAGGCGTGTCACGGAGGGTTTCGGGGATGCTGTCGAGGCGGTCACGCCATTCGTCCTGCAGGGTGCGGCAGGCGTCGAGTGTTTTCGGGCGGATGCTGCGACCTGTAAGCCAGTCCGGCCAGCGGCTGCGGCAGTCTCGTGATGCGGTGTCGTTTGGACGGCCCGGGAGTTTCCCGGGGAGGCTGAGCGGCGCGTCGGGGTGAGACGTTCTCATTCCTGGATGGTAACGCGTGACCGCGTTCAAGGGTCTTGCGGGATCACGTATCCCTTCCGTAGCCGCGTGGCGGTTCGATGTCCTCGAGGGCCTCGATGTCGGCATCGGCGACGCTCTGCAGGCGTTCTCCGTAAGGCGTGTCACGGAGGCTTTCGGGGATGCTGTCGAGGTGGTCACGCCATTCGTCCTGCAGGGCGCGCAGTTCGGCCACGGCGTCGTTCCAGCGTTGCGGTCGCGAGCGCCGGTCACGGTGCTTTGGGGTGTGGACGGGAGGGATGCCGGCCTTGCGCCGTTCCCGGTATCGCCGCTGCTTTTCGGCGGGCGTGAGGGGCATGAGTGGTCTCCTTGTGACGGACGTGGTCATGATCTCGCTTGTGGTTCTTTGGTCCTGGCGTTGACGACGTCGTTCCAGTCGGCGTTTTCCGGCGGTCTGCGTCTGTGGAACGAGACGTGGGAGGGGAGCTTCATCTTTTTGCGCAGGGTTTCGGCCTGTCGCTCTCCGGCCTCGTCGTGGTCCTGGGCGAGGACGATGGTCCTGACGTTGGGCAGGCTGCTTGCGGCGAGGCTGATCTGTTCGTGCTGTCTTCGCGAGGGTGCCCCGGCGGTGGAGAGGAAGGCGTGGCTGGGGGGACATTGGTCGATCTGGGCCAGGCTGAGGGCGTCGACGGCGCTTTCGGTGATGACGAGGGCCTCGAGGTCCGCGGCGGTTCCGGCGCGGACGGCGAACAGGCTTCGGGTTCCACCGGTGGCGAAGCGTTTCGGTCCGTCGGGGGGACCGATCTCGAAGCCGGTGAGCTTTCGCTTCCTGTTGCGATGGGCGAAGAGGACGCGTCCGTTGTGGTCGCGGCGGACCAGGGGGCGGCAGGTGTCGAGGGTCTCCGGGAGGATGCCGCGCCCGGTGAGCCAGTCCGGGGCCGCATCGGGCGTTGCCGCGGCCCAGAGGCTGCGGAAGTCGCGTGGCGCGGCGTCGGGTGCTGTGAAGCGGGTGCAGATGTCGGCGAAGGCCAGTCCGCGGTTGAGCATGAAGTCGATGACGGTTCCGTTGTCTTCATCGTTCTGGGTGTTGAAGTAGACCCAGTGTCCGTTGTTGAGGCACTTCGTGACGAGCTTCGGCAGGCCGGGTGCGCACAGGACGGGGTTGGCGCGTGTCGAGGCCTGTTCGTCGCGGACGTATCCCCAGTCGGCGGCGATGCGTTCGAACGGCATGCGCTTGACGGCGTCGAAGTCGACGCGGCGGGGTTTATCGGGTTTCACGCCTGAGCCGCCAGGAGTCGCTGTCGATGGAGATGAGGGTTGCGTCGTGCATGAGCCGGTCGACGGTGCCGGCGATGCCGGAGGCGCTGGGGAAGACGCGGTCCCACTGGGCGAAGGCGAGGCTTGTCGTGACCATGGTCGAGCGGCGCTGATAGCGCCGCGAGACGATGGCGTAGAGGATGTCGGCATGGTGGCTTTCGAGGGTCACGTAGCCGATTTCGTCGAGGACGAGCAGGCGGGGCCTGGCGAGGATCGCGAGGCGGCGGCGCAGCTCGCTGCGCGAGACGGTCTCGGCGAGTGCCTCGAGCAGTTCCGGCGCCTTCTCGAAGCGGACGGTGTGGCCGTGCAGCAGGGCCTGGTGAGCCACGTTGGCAGCGATCATGGTCTTTCCGGTGCCCTGCCCGCCGACGAGCACGGCGTTGTCCGCACGGTCGACGAAGCCGAGGCCGAGGAGCGCTTCGACATGAGCCCGGCTGATGTCGCGCGGCCATGTCCAGTCGAAGTCCGCCAGGGGCTTGAAGGCGGGCAGCCGCGCCGCGGCGCGGCGGCGCTCGTGGCTGCGGGCCCTGCGGGCCTGTTCCTCGCCGCTGACCACCTCCTCGATCCATGCGGTCCCGGCGACCTCGTCCCAGCGTTCGACGAGCCCGTGGAGGCCGAGCGCCCGGGCACGCTCCCTGAGCTCGCTCATGTCTTGTTCCTGGCGCTGGCTTCGGGCCTGTCGTAGGCGTCGAGAGCGGTCCCCCGCGGCGTCGTGCCACGGCCGCCGCGGCCGTCGTCGGCGATGCTGAGGGGCGGCAGGCCCTGCTCCCGGCGGCGCTCCTCGATGATGACGCGCACGGTTTCGGGGTGGCACGAGCCGCGCTCCAGCGCCGTGGCGACAGCCCGGTCGAGAGCGTCGGCGCCGTGCGCGTTGAGAAGCGTCTCCAGCATCCGGGCGCAGGAGGCCACGTTGCGCCCGTTGGTCCCGGCGCGCGCCAGCATCTCCTCGGCCCGCGGCACGGTGCGCAGGACCCGGTCGCGGACGCTCATGGAGCGGGCCCGCCGCTTGCCCGCGGCGATCGCCCTGGCATGCTCCGGATCGGTGACGGCCTGCTTCCTGTCGTAGGAGCGTCGGTGGCGCGCGACCTCGTCGGCGCCGTCGAGGATGCGAACCTCGTCGCGGTCGGCGACCAGCGTCAGCAGGGCCTTGGAGAAGCTACCCGGAACGCTGTAGTCGTTGGTGTCGAAGCGGGCGTGGCAGGTCTTGTCGATGCGCACCGGGCGGACCTCGTGATGCGGGAAGGGATCGGCGGGAAGGACGATCAGGTGCTCCCTCTCCCGGGCGAAGGCGTCCCGCACCAGGAGACTGTCGTCGTCCGGCCAGGGCCGCTCCGCGGCGGCGCCGAAGCACCACTCCCGAACTGCGGCGTTGAGCTCGCCGAGCGGGACCGTGATGTCGCGCCCGGCGAAGAACCCGGTGCGCGCGAAGCGCACACGGCGTTCCACGCGGCCCTTCTCCTGCGGGCTCCTGGGCCAGGCGGCGCTCGGTTCGAAGGCATAGTGGGCCGCGAGGCCGAGCAGCATCGGATGATAGGTGACCGCCTTGCCGCGGCGCGTCACCACGGCACTCTTCAGGTTGTCGTACAGAAGCCTCCGCGGCACACCCCCGAATGCCGCGAAAGCCTCGACATGGCCTTGCAGGAAGCTGGCCATCCGCGCGTCGTGGAACAGGCTCAGGACAGTCTGGCGCGAGTAGCTGAGGGTGACGAGAAGCCCCATGAGCCTGCGCTCCGCCCGGCCGATGCGGACCTTCCCGAACTCGGCCCAGTCAACCTGCGCCTGCTCGCCCGGAAGGAAGCTCAGCCGCAGTGACGGCTCGGGCCTCTTCACCGGCCTCAGCCCGAGGCGGCGCAGGTCGTGACGGAAGTGATCCTCGCCGCCGCGGTAGCCCAGGGCCACGACCTGTCGCCAGAGCGTGCTGGCCGGAAGGTCCGGCGACGCCTCAAGACGCTCCCCGAGGAAGGCAACGAAGGGGTCGATGAGCTTGGCCCGCGGCCGCCGCTCCTGCCCCGACGCCTTGAGCGCCCGCGTCACCGTGCCGTGGTGCACGCCGAGATGCCGGGCAATCGTCCCCACAGCCCAGCCCTCGGCCCGCGACAGCCGCACGATCGTCGCCCGCGTGTCCTCGTCGATCGCCATGAACTCCCTCCCTTTGGTTCCTCAACGCCGCATCACAGGTCCCTCAGCACCACATGCGTCACGACCCGTCCGCACCGGGCGCACCGAAGCGGCGATTCGCGTCGCTCTTGCGCCTTCACAACCGCAGGTAGGGAGGTCGGCAGCAGTCGGGAAGGGTGGTCCGTAACGATTTCTTCAGAACCGGCGTCTCCAGACACCGCCGGAACGTCGCCAAGCAGCACCACAGCAGACGTCTGCGTGTCCATGATCTCGGCAACCATCGCCGCCCTGGCCTTCAACGCACGCGCCTCCTCCGCCTTGCGGAGCCGGTAACGCCGCTGGCGGTGACGGCCCGTCTCACGGCCCTTCAGCGTGCTCTGGTAGCGACGACGCGACGCGCGGCGCCGCTCGATCCGGGACCGCTCCCTGCACTCCTTGGAGCAATACACATGCCCCCGGTCACACGACCGGCAGAGAACAACCTGCCGCTGACACCGCCTGCAGTTGAACAGTCGTCCTGTCGTGCACACCGTCCGTCTCGAGAGCGGGGGTGGACCCGGACGCAAAATGGCTCGACAATACACGGGAGTTCGGTCCCCCGTGACCGGCTCGTCCGGGTGCTGCGCCGGGGGGCGTCACAACTCCGCCCGGCATCGCATCGCTCTTTCTCTTGATGCCGATCTAGCATCCACCCGGGGCGGCGGCAAAAACGCCGCCCCGGGACCGGACAACGCGACCCGCCCACAGGGAAGACAGACGATCCCGCGAGTGCCTCGGAACCGGAACCCTCCCGGCAACCGTCACCAAGACCGAAGCAGAGGTCGACGGAACCCGAACCGGACCAAAACGACAATAGGAAAAGACGGCGGCGCTCGGGGAGACAACCAGCCGAACACTCAAACCACGACAACAGGACGTGACAATAGGACCTAACAACAGGGAAGAAACACGACCCTGACAAAGCGCGGCAAATCGCCGAAATCCCGCCGTTCTATGCAGCCATCAACACCAAGTCGTCATGGATGACGATGCCGTTGAGTGTCTCGTCGATGTGTTTGCGCCCGGTGGCGATGCGCAGGATGGTGAGCAAGGGGGTGCACAGCACATGGAGCCAGTGGGTCTGGCCGTTGATGCGGATGCCGGTCTCGTCGAGGTGTTTGACCGGTGCTTGGGTGCGGATGATCTCTGCGACATGATCGAGGAAGCTCTCGAAGCGCCGGGCGGTGCGCCTGCCCATGGCGGCGATGGTGGCGGTTGAGATCCTGACGGCGAAGAGGTCGCTCATGACCTCGGCGACGCGCTTCTCGGGAATGAACTGGGCGTGCAACAGGTAGGTCACCCAGGCGGTGATGCGCGGCCCGTACTGGACCGGGGCGCTCACGCCGTGCGGGAAGGCGGCTGTTGTCACAGCGCCGCAGGCGGCGCAGAGACAGCGATGGGCGCGATGTTCGGTGACCTCGAGGGGCTACGGCTCGGGCATGTCGAAGACCTGCCGACAGACGGGTTCTGCGTGACGGTCATCATCCGACAGCGGCGCGCCGCAGCCCTTACAGGCAGACGGAGCATGATCGACGACGTGGTCCGGGTTCTCGGCCTGCTTCAGGGTGACTCCCTCGTGGCCGCGCTGACCGCCACTGGGCCTGTCGGACTTGCCGCGCTGGCTCCGGGTGCGCTTCTGTCGGTTTCCGCTCTTCTTCTTCGGACCGTCGCTGGCCGGTGGCTTGGAGCTGGTGGAGCTGTCGAGCGCGGCGCTGCGCTCGAGTGCATCAATCCGTTCGCGCAAGCCGGTGTTCTCCCGCTCCAGCGCCTCGATCTCCCCGACCAGCGCCTCACTCAGGCGCAACATCCCCTGGCCCCAATCCCGGAGGGCCTTGACGGCAGTCACGGCGAAGGAGTGTGGACTGAACAGGTCCTGAAGGCACGTGAAAGCCTCGTCCTGGGCGGCGATGTCCTCGCGCCAGCGCGAGACGGTCACGAACCCTCCCCGGCCTCGACGGCCATGATCGCCGCCAGCACGGCCAGACGTTCCCCCGGCGGCATGGCCTCGTAGCGCCGCCCCCAGTTGGCCGCCTTGCGCTTGATGCACTGGCGGGCGGTGAAGTTCCGCCCCGCGTAGCGCGACCAGTGCACCCGGTCGGGAGCAAAGTTGAACCATACCACCTCGGTCCGCACCTGGGCCTGGGTCGTCACCTGCAGCGCCACCCGGCGCCAGCCCGCCAGAAGATCGTCATAGAGCGCAGACGGGTGGCCCGAGACCATCACCTGACAGGGCAGGCCCTTGAGCAGTTCAAGGAGCGCAACATGGTCCGCCTCCTCGTACTCGAAGCGGTAGCGCTGCAACGAACGCCGCGTCGCGTGCAGATAGGGCGGATCGCTGTAGACCAGCTCCGGACCCAGAAACGGGAACGAAGCCAGGAAGGAGTGAGCACAGCCGTGCACCAACTCCACCGGATAAGCGCACTCAAAGGCCTCAAGCGCACGCTCATCACGGTCAATCCCGATCGAGCGCACAGACGCAGGCTTGCGATTCATCAGCGCTCCGCCCCCCAGATGGCTCTCAATGTAGACAGAGTGCGGCGGCATCATCGCAATCAGCGCCTGGCACAAACCCGGCGTCGCCTTCGATCCGAAGTACCCCAACGGCCGCTCCCCTCATGACAGAGGGCAACTCATAGGCTCACCGGCCTAGTAAGTCAAGACGCGCAGAATCAACAAACCGACGACACCAAAACCGCACCCAACGCAACCAACGTCAACACAGACTCAGACCTGACGAGGTACCTGGGTAGTTACACCCATGCTCCAGGGCTGCCACGTAGCTTGAGACCTCCGCGACATCGTCGAACGGAACGCCGGGGACTTCATCCATCTCGAACAGCAACAGATCGGACAACGAGGACTTTGTCCCTTCGATCCTGGAGGAGAGGACCGCTTCCTTGCGCACGTATGTGTAGAGAAAGAGGCCGATGTCGGGCAGCAGCGTGGACAGGCTGTCCAGGCGTCCAAGCGCAAGCAAGGCCCGCTCCAGACGGGGTTGCAGAATGGCCAGGCCAGGGCGGGCGCAGGCGGCAGGGGCGCCGGGACGAAAGCCCGCACCGTCTCGCCGCTGACGACGATGGATTCGTATCGGCCGGTTTCGCTCCTGTCCATGCGGAACATTCCTCACCCTGGGGAACGCGGCGTGACGTGGCCTTGTCAAGACTTCACGTCAGAATCTGAAATGGGGTCCCGTCAGGTCGCGTGCAGTCAGCGTCTTGTTAAGCTCACGAGAATACGATGCGCCACAATCAAGAGTTAGCGTCTGGATTTGAATAACTTTG
This sequence comes from Alphaproteobacteria bacterium, assembly GCA_964291265.2. Lineage (GTDB taxonomy): Bacteria > Pseudomonadota > Alphaproteobacteria > SP197 > SP197 > SP197. The sequence goes on along the minus strand of OZ219747.1, from coordinate 2,255,001 downwards.
ATCCCAGATTGCTGTCAAACAAACGGTTGCAGGCGCCGCCGCTCGGCCTGGCGACCTCAACCATGCCCACCCGCTTCGATCTGCGTCGGCCGCAAGTGGTTCCCGAGTGGCAAGACGGGCTTGAACAGGGAACTCTACCACCAGCGTACGCGGGCGTCGGTGAGGAGTTCGCAGCCGCCTTTCGTGACCACGACGGTCTCCTCGAAATCACCGACATAGCCCATGTGACGGACGCTGCGTTCGACGCACAGCACCATGTTCTCCTCGATGGGGGTGTGATCGCTTTCCACCAGCCACGGCGAATCCCAGCCAAGACCGATACCGTGACCGAATCCCTTGAAGGAACCCTCGAGTTCGAAACCCAGGCTCTCGAGTTTCTCGCGGCCGGCACGGGCGATGTCGGCGGCCGTCACGCCGGGACGGATGCCTGCCATCGCCTCCCTGACAGCGAGGAGCGGCGCCTCGAAGACGCGGATCTGTTCGGCGGTGGCGTGGCCGACCGGCTTCGAGCGGGCATGATCGAAGTAGTAGCCGTCAACGGCGCCCGAAATCCCCACATGAAACCAGTCGCCGTCCTCCAGCACGTCGTCGGATCCCCAGGTCGGAAAACTGCTCGCCACGGTGACCGGATCGTTGCCGCCCTTCCCGGAGGACATGAACGCGTTGTAGAGAATGCCCCCGGCCATGACGAGAACCTCCATCCCTGCGGCCACCACCTCGCCGTGGGTGACCCCGGGCACCGCCCTCTCCAGCATAGCCTCGGTCGCCCGGCTGCCGATATGCGAAGCACGACGCAGCATCGCGATCTCGCTCGGGGACTTCACCATGCGCAGGCGACCCAAAATGTCGTCCGCCGGTACCCAGGCGACCTCCGGCAGGGCCTCTGCCAAGGCGCTGTGGAGGCTCCACGGCAGGGTGTCGGACCCGGCGACGCCGACCCGTCCCCCGGCAAGCCCGGCATTCCGCATTGCGGCGATGACCGCGCCCGTCACGTCACCGGTCACCGTGACATCGCCGACCGCCAGGTCCGAGTCGCGGTTCGGCCGGTCATCGGCCACGAGGACGGGCTCACCGTCGGCCGGCAGGACGACGAACGCGTGGGCCCTTCCCCTCCACTCGCCGGGCACATCCGGAATATAGGGAAACCGCGTGTAGAAGTTGGTGAGGTACTTGACATCGGCGTAGCGGTCGGTGGTGCCACCGCCGCGCGAACAGACGAGGAGGCCGGCAAGGCCCGCCTCTCGCACCGCCTGCCGGGCCCGGGCCCGGCGTCCGGCAAACTCTGACGAGGGAATCATCGGCGATTGTCCCGGTTGTGGTTCTCATGTTCCCTTCCGTGGCCGCGACAGGCGGTCGCGGAAGCACTCCTGATCGCCCGCCACACCTTGAGCGGCGTGGCCGGCATGTCGATGTGATCGATGTCAAGGGGCGCCAGGGCGTCCACCAGCGCGTTGATGACGGCCGGGGGACCACCGATCGCCCCGGTTTCGCCGACACCCTTGGCGCCGAGAACATTGCGTGTTGTCGGCACCTCGATGCGATCGGTTTCGATCATGACGAGATCGCTTGCCCTGGGAAGCTGGTAGTCGAGGAAGGAACCCGTGAGCAGCTGCCCCGATGCGGGATCATAGAGAGCCTCCTCGGCCAGGGCCTGACCGATACCCTGGGCCACACCACCGTGCATCTGGCCGTCAACCAGCAGAGGATTGATGACGACTCCGGCATCGTCCACGGCGACATAGCGCTTGAGTTCCGTCACTCCGGTTTCGGGGTCGACCTCGAGTTCGCAGATGTGGGTGCCATTGGGGAAGGCCGGTCCGTCCGGAGCCCTGTAGGTGCCGCTCACCCGCCAGCCCGGTTCCTCTCCTTCGATCACGCCGGCGGGATCACCGGCGGCCGCTGCCACCTCCTCGAAGGTCAGTGTCCGGTCGGTGCCGTCGATGCGAAAGACACCGTCCTCGAAGACAATGTCCTCCACCGCCGTCTCCAGGAGGTGCGCCGTGATGCGCCGCCCCTTGTCGATGGCATGGCCGACGGCGATGAAACAGGCGCTGCCGGCTATGGCGATGAAGTTGGAACCACCGTTGCCCGAACCGAAGGGCACCAGTTCGTTGTCCCCCTGGAGAATGCGGATGCGTGACGAATCGACCTTGAGTCGATCGGCGATGATCTGCGTGTAGACCGTCTCGTGGCCCTGTCCGTTTGTCTGCGTTCCCACCCTGACAACCACATGTCCCTCGCTGTCGATGTCGAGGTCCACCATGTCCGGCCCCATGCCGCCGCAGCGGTCGAAGACGCCCGTGACACCGAGACCGCGCAACATGCTGCGACGGGCTGCCTCTTCGCGGCGAGCCGGGAAACCGACGACATCGGCATGGTCGAGCGCCCGGTCAAGATGGCTGGCGAATTCGCCGCAGTCGTAGATGACACCGACACCGGTGTCCCAGGGAAAGTCCTCCTTGCGCACGTGATTGAGACGGCGGATGGCGCTCCCGGAAAGTCCGAAACGACGCGCCGCGAGGTCGAGCAGGCGTTCGACCATGAACCCGGTTTCCGGGCGCCCCGCCCCACGGTAGGCATCGATCGGCACGGTGTTGGTCATCACCCCGCGCACCCGGGTGTGAATCGCCGGAATCCTGTAGGCCATGGACTGGATTGCGGTGGCGGCCCGAGTGGCCACGAACGGCATGAACTGCGAAACGTAGGCACCGAAATTGGCCATGACGTCGACCTCCAGGGCAACGATCCGGCAGGCGCTGTCGAAGGCCATCCGCCCCTTCATGACACGGTCACGGCCCTGCAGGTCGCTGACAAAGCTCTCGCTGCGATCCGCCGTCCACTTGACCGGGCGCTGCAGTCGCCGCGCCGCAACCAGCACGAGGACATGCTCGTGAAACAGGAAGTTCTTCATGCCGAAGGCGCCGCCGACATCTCCCGTCAGCACGCGAAGTCGGTCTCCCGACACCTTGAGAACGTCCCTGGCCAGGGGGGCAGCGAGCTTGTGGGTCCCCTGGGAACAGGTATGGAGGACGAAGCGTCCGCTCTCGGGTTCGTAGTCGCCGATCGCGGCGCGCGGCTCCAGGGGTGCGACGACCACACGATTGTTGACCACCTCGAGTTCGACCACACGGTCCGCCGCAGCGAAGGCGCTGCGGGCCGCCCGGGAGTCGCCCACCTCCCAGTCCAGCACCACGTTGCCCGGCGCTTCCTTCCACAGTTGCGGCGCATCGTCGCCAAGGGCCTCGGCGGTGCCGGTCACGGCATCGAGCGGATGGTAGTCCACCTGGACTTCTTCACATGCATCACGGGCCGCATCGCGCGACTCCGCGACCACGAAAACCACCGGTTCGCCGACATGCCGTACCCTGCCGGTTGCCAGAACCGGGTGCGGAATGGCCGCGATGGGAGATCCGTCCCGATTGGTGACGGCGCCGGTGAACGGCAGGGAACCGATTCCCTCGGCCTCGAGGTCGGCGGCGGTCAGGACAAGGCGCACACCGGGCACGGAGCGGGCGTCACGACAGTCGATGCCGGCGATGGCAGCGTGCGCATGGGGTGAACGCAGCACCGCACCCCACAACTGGCCATCGAGATTCACGTCATCAGCATAGCGTCCACCACCCGTCACGAGGCGAGGATCCTCGGTTCTCGGGTTGGGCTGGCCCATGGCGAACCGCATGCTGCATTCTCCTCTGGTTCACGTCCGCCGCAGGAGCCAGCCCATCAGCAGGACGGCGGCGGTGGCACCGGCGCACTGCGCCGCGATGAATGCCGGCGCGTGGGCCGGAAGGATTCCGGAGAAGGTGTCCGTCAGGCTGCGGGCCATGGTGACGGCCGGGTTGGCGAAGGAGGTCGAGGAGGTGTACCAGTATCCGCCGGCGATCGCCAGGCCAACGGCCCAGGGCACCGCATCCGGACGCCACTTCAGACAGCCGAGTATGGCGGCCACCAGGGAGAACGTGGCCACCAGTTCTCCTGTCCACTGGCCCAGGCCCGTGCGCTCCTGCTGCGAAGCAAGGAGAAGCGGCTGGTCGAACATGACATGGGCGAGCATGGCGCCGGCAAGGGCGCCGGCCACCTGGACGACGACATAGCCCGCCGCCTCGCCCACCGTGATGTCCCGCTTGAGGGCGAAGGCCAGGGTGACCGCCGGATTGAAGTGGGCGCCCGAAACGGGGCCATAGACCAGAATCAGGACGACCAGCATGGCCGCCGTCGCCAGGGTGTTTCCGGCAAGCGCAACGCCGACATTGTCCGGCGACAGCGTCTCCGCCATGATGCCCGATCCGACGACGGTCGCCAGAAGGAAGGCCGTGCCGATGAACTCGGCGGCAAGGCGACGCCCGGGATCCTTCACCGGTCGATTCCGTGTGCGGTTCGTGGTTTGGTGGCAACATTCCCGCTTCGGATCATCCACCCATGAACGACACCGATCTCTGCTTTCTTGACGCCGGAGAGACCTTGCGCCTGTTCAGGACCCGCGAGCTCTCGCCCGTGGACGTTCTCGAGGCACAGATCGCTCGTGCCAGCGTGGTCGAGGATCGTGTCAATGCCCTTGCCTACACCTTCTTCGATGAAGCCCTGGAAGCGGCACGGCGCTCGGAAGCGCGCTATGCCGGGAAGGATGGCGGTCCCGGACGACTTGAGGGCCTGACGCTGGCGGTCAAGGAAGATACGGCTGTTTTCGGCAAGCCCCGGACCTTTGGATCCCTCATCTTCGCCGACAACCTGGCGGATCATACCAATCCCACCATTGCCGCCCTTGTCGATGAGGGCGCGATCATCCATGCCCTCACCACGTGCCCGGAATTCGTCTGGCCCTGGACCTGCACGTCGCGCCTGCACGGGGTGACGCGCAATCCATGGAACACGGCGATCACGTGCGGCGCCTCGTCCGGCGGCGCTGCCGCCGCCGTCGCTGCAGGAACAACGACGCTTGCCACCGGTTCCGACAGCGCCGGAAGCATCAGGATGCCGGCCGCCATGTGCGGCATCACCGGCTACAAGCCACCTTACGGCCGCAACCCCGGAAGTCCCGAGGTGGCGATGGATCCCTTCTTTCACATCGGCCCCATGACCCGTACCAGCGGCGACGCCGCGCTCGTGCAGAACGCTATCGCCAACAGTCCCCATGGGGCAAGGGACCCGGCACATGTTCCGGGTGCTCCCCTGTTGTCCGAGTGTCCTGCAGGCGTGGAGGGGCTGAAGGTGGCCTGGTCGGAGGATCTCGGTTGCCACGCCGTCTCGCACGCGGTGAGGAGGAACACGCGGCGGACCGTCGAAACGGCCCTTGGCGGAGCCGGCACGGAAGAGATTGCCACCCCGTGGGCCGGGGACCTGCTGGACGCTTTCCCGGCCTGGGGAGGGATGATCTATGCCGATGAATTCAGCGATGCAGCGGATCACCATCCCGACCTCGCCTGCGACTACACGGTGACCTTCGCACGACGCAACGAACACTATACGCCCCGCATGTTCCACGACTGCATGAAGGCGATCGGCAACGCCTGGCTGACGTTCATGCCCGACCTGGCGCGCCACGACGTCTTCATCTGCCCGACGGTGGGAACCACCGCGATTCCGGCGGACCTGAGGGACTGGGAACAGCCCGTCAGCGTCGGCGGTGTCAACCATGACATCCACAGTGTCATCATGACCCCGGCATTCAACGCGTTCAGCCGCCTGCCGGTGCTGTCCGTCCCCTCGGGCTTCGACTCCAACGGGGTCCCCACGGGCATTCAGATCGTCGGCAACCCCTTCGACGAAGAGACCGTGTTCCGGGTGGCCCATGCGATCGGGTCTGCCATGCCGCTCTACGGCGATTCCGCAACGAGACCGCCGCTCGACGGGTAGGGAGGAATCAGGTTCCGCCCTGCGCCGCGAGGAGGGTTGCCTCGTCGTGCTGGCACATGACGATGTGCCCGTGTGCCATCTCCCTTGCCGGCGCCGGCTCCCTGTCGCAGGTTCCGGACATGACAAGGGGGCAGCGCATGCGAAAGGGACACGGGCGGTCGTGAAGCATGACATTGGAAGACGCGGTAGGGATGCGCATTGCTGCGCACCCCCCGCGCAGATCCGGACGTGGACGTTAATCCATCCGGCTCCTACCTCGGGTACTGGACGGCAAACCACTGGACTGGCCTGTGGCTTCCCGTATCCGAGCCGCCGCCTGTGGCACGCTTGCCCGACACTGCGTTCGGTGCGTGCTTTGGCGTCCCGGATTCCCCTTGGTTGAGGCCCTTTCCTCCAGCGACTCCGCAGAAGCTGACGCTCCCTTGTTCGCCGCCTTCACAGGTGTCGGGTCGGAAGAGGCGCCCCGCAGGGCTGGCCTCCGTCCGCCGCTCAAACGGCCCGTACGGTTTTCCCGTAAGCCGCTTTCACAGGGGGGGCTCTTCGAAGGTTCAGGGAAGGAACCAGTGAGATCAAGCGATCCCACCAGTGAGTGGACCTTCCTTTCTCCCGTCAGGTTGAGCCAGTGAACCAGTCTCCTCGGCCCATGACGTCCGGGTCTTTCGCTCATGGAACTTGTCCGCGTCATGATCCTTACTCGCTCCTTCACCGTCTCTCACCAACCACCTCTGCCAACCGCCTTCCCCGACCCACCCGGTCGCCGCTCGCGCGGTCACCCGGCTTTCACCGGGCTTGTGGTACTATTCGGTTGTCCGATTGCTCGCCGTGCATCCTTTCCCACTTCGCCTCTCGGCTTATAGGGGCCGTTATCCCGGTGCCACCCGGGAACACGACGAGCCCTCCTGGAGTCACGTCCAGATCTTCCGTACCGTGCCGTTCGCAAACACCTTGGTGCGACGGGTGAGTAAGAACGCCTTCGCCGCCATAGTGCCGGCTCGACCTTGCCCCGTCTTTGGCCGACCGATTCATCATGGGGTCGCCCCCTCGATTACGGCCCGGTACTTCTCCGCAAGCCCTTCAGATTCCACCTCACGGTGGACACCCTGCCCTCCGGTTGTCTCTCGACAGTGAACCAACTTAGCTCGTAACTACTCACCCCTTGTTAGGGTCTGGTTGTCCGTAGTGCTGGTTGAGGATGTCTACGGCCTTTCCGTCGAGGGCGATGTGGATGGCGACGTGAGGGTTGTAGCCGAGTGCGTCCATGGTGGTGAGGTAGCTTGAGCCGCGGCACCATGCCTTGGCGTGGGGCATGGTGCGGAAACATCCGGACACCTTGATCTTGACCTTTGTCATCCTGATCTTCTGCTCTCCGGTATTATTTGTGAAACTGACGTTGGGGTCCTTCATGAAGCGCAGGACGGACTTCTCGTGTTTCACGAGACGTTCATGCAGGTTGTGCGCGTCGGACTTTGCGATGCGTCCCCGTTTTCCTTTCGTCCGTGGCGGGATGTCGGGCAGTTCCTTGGCGCCCTGGGTGAGGATGGTGCGGTAGCGCTTGCGCACGGCCCGGCGGTCGGCCTCGTTCAAGGTCTTGGATGCGCTCTTGTTGACCCTGCGGGAGACCTCGCGCAGTAGGCTTTTCATCAGTCGCGCCCAGCGGTAGCCGTTGGACTCGACGACGAAGGTCAGTTCGCGCAGGAGATGGCTGCCGCACAGTTGGTGGCGGCATTGATCGTAGCCCATGTAGGCAGCCCAGCAGTCGTGGATCAGGACGCCCTTGTAGCGCGGGATGATGCCGATCTCTTCGATCGCCTCCCGGCCGCGCTTGGGGTGCGGGAACTTGCACGTCAGGGTGCCGTCGGTGACGACATGGAGCCATTGGGTCTTGCCGGCGACCCGGAAGCCGGTCTCGTCGACATGCAGGGCCGGTTGTTGCAGGAGATGGGCCACGGCGGCCTCCTCCCATGATGCGAGGGCATCGTGAAAGCGCCGGACATAGCCGAGGCAGGTCGCCTCGGAGAGCTTGATGCCGGAGATCGCGTGCACGAGCGAGACGGCACGACGCAGGGACAGCATCTGGGCGATCAGCAGGTTGATGACGAGGGCCTGGATGCTGACGCCGTACTGCAGGGGGCCCGGCATGTTGTCTGGGAACCGGCCCTTGGTCCGGGCCCGGCACTTCGGACATTCCTTGATCTCGGCTTCGACGCGGCGCTCGACGACTTCGAACACGATGTCGTAGAGGACGCGGCACTCCCGGTCGACGGGGTCGACGTCGTGGAGGTCGGCGCCGCAGGCGTCGCAGGCATCGACGGTGATCGTCTCCTCGATGGTGGTCGTGCGCAGGTTGTCGCCCGTCTGCTGGTTCGGCTTCGGGCCCTTGCCGTGGCTCCCGGTGCGCCTCGCGCTCTCGTCCTTGTCAGTCTGCGATGGCGGCAGACCGGAGTTCCGGCTTGTCTTGCGTGTGATCTTCTCCATGAGCACGGTCAGCAACAGCTTTATCAGCATCAGCATGCCGCGGAAGAGCTCCTCGCACTCCTGGTTGACCTTGCCCTGCTTGCGGAGATCCTGGAACTGCTTCTGGAAGACGTCGGCCTCCTGGCGCACAGACGTGCCGTTCACGCTCGCCATGACGACGCCTCCACCGCCATGACTGCCGCCAGCACGGCGAGCCGCTCGCCTTCGGGCATCGTCCGGTAGCGCCGCGCCCAGCTCTCTGCGAGGCGCTTGATGCGCTGGCGGTCGATCGAGTTCCTGCCCGCACACGTATGCCAGTGCGGCCGGCCCGGTGCGAAGTTGAACCACAGCTTCTCGGTGACAACGCAGGCCTGGTTGTTGACCTGGATCTCGGCCGAGCGCCAGCCGGCGAGGTGCGTGTCGTAGAGCCGCGAGGGATAGCCGGAGATCATCACCTGGCAGGGCAGCGACGTCAGGATGTCAAGGAGCGCAACATGGTCGTCAAGGCCTTCCCACGCTGGAATTCGCTTGATTTCACTTGACGTCAGGCGTTCGTATGTTGCACGCGCGCGGACATTTTCCGCTGGCCATCCCGCTTGGGATGTGCGACGGTCCGGTCATGTCGATTCGCAAGCTCATGGAAGCTGTCCCGATCCATCAGGAAGCACCTGAGGGTTTTTCCCTGTCTGAGGTCGATGTTCGCCTGGCGAGGCCGGAGGAGCGTCCGCTGTGGGACGCGCTGATGAACAAGCACCACTATCTCGGCTTCCGTCGCCTGGCGGGTCGCGGTCTGCGCTACCTTGCGACCTTCAGGGGCCATTGGCTGGGGCTGGCGGCGTGGCAGAACGGCGCCTTCAAGTGCGCTCCCCGCGACCAGTGGACCGGCTGGAAGCCTTAAGCAGCAGTTCCAGCGGCTCGGGGTGGTGGCCAACAACACGCGGTTCTTGCTCATCTCCAAGCCCGGGGTGTTTGCGAACCTTGCTTCTGAGTTTCCTTGCGTGCATGACGCGCCGGCTCTGTGACGATTGGCTGCAGGTGCACGGCCACGGGGTGCTGCTGGCGGAGACGTTCTGCGATCCGGAGATCTTTGCCGGCACGATGTTGAGGGCTGCGGGCTGGACGTGTCTGGGTGAGACCAAGGGGTTTGCCCGCTCCAACGGGCGTTACACCGATCCTCACGGCAAGCCCAAGGATATCTACGTTACGGCACTGAGGCGCGATGCCCGGGCGCTGCTGTCGAGCCCGCTGCCGCTTCCCCCCGACGTGGCGCCGCCCTCATGCCCCGAACTGGCGCCCCGGGACCCCAAGGTGCTGCGCTCGCTCTACGCCGAGCTCGCGGCCATTCCCGACTTCCGCCGGGCGCAGGGAAGGAAGCATACCGCGGCATCGGTGCTCACCGTGCACGTGCTCGCCGAGTTCGCCAACATGAAGGGCTGTGTCGCCGCCGCGCAGTTCGCGCGGTCCCTGTCCCAGGAGGAGTTGGAGGCCATCGGCGCGTGGCTTAACCCGAAGACGGGGCTTCGCGAGCCCGTCTCCAAGTCCACCATCCACCGGGTTATCCAGTCGATCGACCCCGAGGCTCTGGAGGATGTGCTCACCCGCTGGTCCCGGCCTCGGCTTCACCTCGCCCGTGCACTCGCCGCCGACGGCAAGCGCATCCGCGGCGCCAACCGCAACGGCGATGGCCGTCACGAGACCGTGGCCCTTGTCGACCATGAGACCGGCGCGCCCTTTTCCCTCCTGAACTTCAACGACGAAGGCGGCGAACTGGCGGCCATGCACGATCTCCTGGAGCGCAGCGACATCGGCGGCAAGGTGATCACCCTCGACGCGCTGCACACGACACGCCATACCGCAAAGCTGATCACACAACGCGCGGATTACGTCTTCGTCGTCAAGGGCAACGCTCCGGAGACCTTCGCCATCCTCGACAGCATCAATTGGCAAAAAGACGCTACCGGCCACTTCACGGAGCCGTTCGACAAGGCGCACGGTCGACTGGAGCAGCGTTCGATCAGCGTCCTCGTCCCGTTGGACGGTCTGATCAACTATCCGGGCGTCCGTCAGGTCGCCCGCATCACCCGCTATCGGGAGCCGTGGAAGAAAGGCTCCGGCGATGCCGGGAAGGAAGGCTCCGGCGATGCCGGGAAGGAAGGCTCCGGCGATGCCGGGAAGGAAGGCCCCGGCGATGCCGGGAAGGAAGGCTCCGGCGATGCCGGGAAGAAAGGCCCCGGCGATGCCGGGAAGAAAGGCCCCGGCGATGCCGGGAAGAAAGGCTCCGGCGATGCCGGGAAGCAAGAAGAGAAGGATTACACGGAAACCGATTACATCATCACCTCTCTCGATACGGGGGCCACGTCGCCGGAAGAGTTGCTGCGACTGAACCGCCGCCACTGGGCCGTGGAAAATCTGAACCATCGACAAAGGGATTGCGTCTTCGGCGAAGACGCCTGCCTGACCCGCACCGACAACGGCCCGGCGAACCGGGCCAGCCTCAACAACATCGCGCTCGCGGTGATCTTCGCCAACCGCCGCGAGGCCGAAAGCCTCGCCGAAACCCGGCGCCGCCTACAACTGGACCGTCGCGAGGCCATCAACGCCCTGACCCGGCCCTGAGACGCCTTGAGCGTCCGGGGACCCCGGAACGCTGCTAGAACATCAAGAACCAAGCATCCGGGCCGAAAACGCTGCCGGTGTCGCCATGCGGACGGCACTGAAGCCACGGAATCCGTCCAGGACATCCCGATTCGGCCTCGATTCGTCGGCCTCGCGAAAGATCAGATGGCCGATTCGGGCGCGATTCATCGGCTTCCCGAAAAATCAGCCGTAGCGTAGGAAAGTCCTGCATGGTCGTCGTCCGTGCAGTCGAAGCGGTAGCGGCGCTGCGACCGGCGCGTCGACTGCACGTAAGGCGGGTCGCAGTAGACCAGCTCGCGGCCCTGGAAGGCGAAGGTCTCGAGAAAACGCAGGGCGCAGCCTTGGTGAAGCTCCACCGGATAGTCACAGCGGAAGGTGTCGATCGCCCGTCGGTTGAGGTCGATGCCGATGCTGCGTAGCGCCGGAGGCTTGCGCTTCATGATCGCGCCGCCCCCAAGGAACGCCTCGATGTACACGTCATGCGGCGGCATGGCCGCGACGATCGCCTGGCTCAGACCCGTCGTCGCCTTCGATCCGTACCATGCCGCCATCAATATCTCCGACGCAAACCGCCCCGATGGCCAGCATGTAGAGTGCCCCTCCTACAATGTCAAGCGCATATCTCCAGAGGATTGGAAAGGCAGCCAACCGCTGTGGATGATTGCATCATCACGGGGACAAAACCTGGTCATACAAGGCCGGAACGTGGAGCTGAAGCCGAAGATCGATCCGCTTCTTGTCAGTCGGAACACGCACATCCGATCATCGGCAGCGAGCAAGTGAAGGCGGCAAGAGAAAATGCCGGATCCGAACCCGTCAGGAAAAACGATCCGTCATCAGTAGGGGGTGAGTAGTTACCTTAGCTCTTCCCTTGGCAGTGTCCGTCGTTTCCAACTTCGTGCCCGTTTAGGGCGTCGCTTATTCGCTCACCCCGGCCAGCGAGGAATGACCCCCGCTTTTGGATATGGCGCCCCTTACCCGAGCGCCAGTGGGACTTGAACCCACCTGATCTGGGCGCTGCCCAGCACACACTATGGCCGAATCTGACTTCTTCAAACCGTTCCTCATAGGCTTCGGCTTTCTCCTTTCCCTACACGGTCCCGCCACGACAGGCGGGATAGTTCGAAGACCTCCCAGGGTCCCAACAGAAGGCGTACGGACGTGCATGGGTTCTCTGACACCGCGGAGCTCGCCGACATCTCACCAAATCGATGCCTGCGATGTTGCCTTCGACCATTACGAAAGCCTCGGCACCCCGAAACATGGATTTTTCGGTGCTCATTAGCCCTGCCCATCCGCACCGCTACCGACGCTTCGCCTGCCCCCTCGCGGGAACCGACGCACGGCTCGCGGAGAAACGTGGTTTGGTTACTCCTTCGTTTCAGGGGACTTTCACCCCCTACCTTCCGCCAGTTCGCCACACCGCATGCCCGCTTCCGTCTCGCGGCTTGTGATGACCTCCTCGAGCCATCCCTGGCGCAGCACCGGCACGGAGTTGATGAGAAGCTGCGTGTAGGGATGATGCGGCGGGGCGAACACATCGTCGGTGTACCCGGCGTCGACGATCCTGCCGGCATACATGACCGCCACCCGGTCAGCGATCGACGCGACCGTCGAGAGATCGTGGCTGATGAAGACGTATGCCATCTGCTGGGATTCCCGCAGTTCCTTCATCAGTTCGAGCACACGGGCGGCCACCACGGTATCGAGGGCGGAGAGAACTTCGTCACACAGGATGACGTCAGGCTCGGCGGCAAAGGCCCTGGCAATGGAGACACGCTGGCGCTCACCCCCCGACAGCTCGGCGGGAAAGCGTCCCGCGTCATCGGGGTCGAGTCCGACCATCTCGAGGAGATCGGCAATCCGGTCGTACTTCTCGGAACCCGACATGCCGAAATAGAGTTCGAGGGGCCTGCCGATGGCGCCGTCGACGCGCCGTTCCGGATTGAGGGACTGGTCCGGGCTCTGGAAAATGATCTGAATGCGACGAAGCCGACAACCTGGCGGATCACACCAACCCCACCGGTAAGCGTTCAGTCAATGGATGACGATGAAGAGGAGGAAAGAGACAATTACGCATAACCGGAGACTCGCCTACATTCGCTCAACGCTGTCATCGCGCCAATCACCGTGTGACCGAAGCTTACAGCGCGAACGTCCCGAGACCCCGGCGAGCAAGTGTTTGCGGAGGAGGACATCGACCTGTTCCGCACGACTCTGGAGTCCCAGGGCTTTCAACGGGACAGGCTTGACTCGACGTTCATGAGGCCTTACATAGTGGCCCATGAGGATCGGCTTTCGACATCTGTCTGCGACGACGGTTGACTGGCTGAAGGCGGCGTCGGCTGCCGAGGGCAGCACACGCTCGTCTCTGGCGCGGGGATTGTGCGAGCGCGAGGAGTGGCGCAACGCGAAGGGCGAGCTGTGTCTTGCCTCGGCGCGTGCGGCCCTGCCTGACCTTGCTGCGTCGCTCGACATCGCCCTTCCTGCACCAAGGCCTGATGCCTTCGGCACCGGCGCCGACACCCTTGAGCGGGACTATCCCGACAAGCTCCTCGCCTGTTCTCTGGAGGACCTTGGAGAGGTCACCTTGGAGCCTGTGGGCGAGGGCGAGGACAAGCGCCTGGCCCGTTCGATGATGGCGACCTGGCATCCCGAAGGCGAGGCGTGCGCACCCGGAGCCCGGGTGAGCTACTGGATCACCTCGTCGCGCCACGGTCGCCTCGGCGGCCTGGTGTTTGGTGCGGCGAGTTGGCACCAGAAGGCGCGCGACGACTTCATCGGCTGGTCCCAGGGAGCCCGTGTCGCCCACCTCGGCGAGATCGTCAACAATGATCGCTTCCTGATTCTTCCATCGGTGGATGTGAAGGAGTTGGCCTCCCATGCCCTGGCCTGTGCCTGCCGGCGTCTGGCTACGGACTGGCACGAGAAGTACGGGGTGAAGCCGGTTCTGGCGTACACGTATGTGGGTCCCGAGCACAGCGGCGTGAGCTACCGGGCGGCGGGCTGGGAGCGCTGTGAGGAGATGACCTCGGGTCGACCTCCCGGGGCCACCGGCCCGGGCGTGCAGCGGTCCGTATGGATGAAGCCCCTGACGCCTGACTGGCGCGCCGTGCTGTGCCGGGAGCCTGAGCGTGTCATGGGCCAGGCGGCGCCTTTCAACCACCCACGCGTGTATAGGGATGTTACTCCCGCCTTCTCTCACCGAGTGCTTCGCGCCGCCTTCTTGCGCCAAGTGCGTCACGCACCTGGATCGCCCAGTTCAGCCTTTCGAGACCCTGCCAGAGCTTCTTCGCTCCCGGGAGCGTCTGGCGCGGCGTGGGATGCCACCCGACAAGGCGCCCAAGGCCGATGACGACGGCACGGACATCGCCCATCGCCCGGACCTCCCGGTGACCCTGGGATTCCAGCAGCGTGCGGAGCAGGTCGATGTCCTCCTCGGCAAACACCTCGCTCGCCGGGGTCAAGGGACGCTCGCGCGCAAGCACGGTCAGGTCGGCAACATGGACGGCGGTGACGGCGTCGAAGGCAAGGCACGTCTTCAGGTCGTCGGCCCTGTCGAGCCGGCGGTCCTTGATCCGGGTCCCGGTCTTCAGCGTGCGGAACCAGGTCTCGATGCTCCATCGCGTCCGGTACCAGCCCAGGACGGTCGCCGCGTGCACGGCCTCGGCCTCCCCTGGTGCCGGGCGCTCGGTGGTCAGCAGCAGCCAGTGCAGGGCCTCGTCGCCGTCACCGGTTCCGGCCTCGCTGGCCGAGACCGCGAACATGGACACAGGCTCCGCGTCGCGCTCTTTTTGCGGCGGCGCCACCTCGACCTGTGCCGTGCGGATCTCGAGACGGGCGACGCGCTCCTTGCGGGCGCGCGGGCCGCCAGCGGCCGGGATCGTCAGCTCCGTCACCGCGACCAGCGGCCGGGCCGCGACATGCTTCCACAGGCACGTCTTTTTGCCGTCGGGCTCACCCACGCGCTGTTTCGCCGAACGGCTCGCACGCACCAGCAGCGCGGCTCCGGCGTCCGCGGCATGGGCGAGCAGTTCCCAGAAGTCGCCCTCGCGGTCGCAGACCGAGACGACACGCGTGTCCGGGCAGGCCGCCGCGAGCTCCCGGGCCCGCTCAAGCCCGGTGACCCAGCGCTGACTGTCCTCCCCGGGCTCCTGCCGAAAGGCCGCATCCATCGTGAACAGGCCCAGCGGCCGGCCCTCCGACGTCACCGCCAGACCGGCGTGGGCGAGGATGCCGACGCTCCCCTTGCCGCCGCCGCCGAGCTTGTCCAGACCCTTCGTGGCCTCCAGGCCGCTGTAGTTGATCGCCGTCGTGTCCTGTATCGCAAGGACAAGAGGCTCTGTCCGACAACGCTCCACGGTCGCCTCAACATGCGCTTCCAGAACGTGCTCCATGGAGACCCTCGGGTTCGACAGCAACCGATAAGCGGCCTTCTGCTCCGCCTTCTCGGGAAAGATGATCGGCAGGTCCTCCCCCATGTTCTTCATCCAGGCCCGGCCCATGTCAACGATGCGTCGCCGCACCCGACCGTCGGTATGGCGCGTGCGCCCGTACTCCCGCTCCGCCCAGTCCGCGTCAGTGCCGTCATAGACGCCCGCCAGGGCGCCGAGTGGACGGCGCTGTGTCCCGTGGAGCACCGTCCGCCAGCCGCTCTCCAGGGCCAGGACCCGCACCGTGCCGGCCTTGCCCCGGCGCCCGCTGGTCCGCCCGGCCACGGTCCAGCCGGCGCAGTGGTAGCAATAGCCGCTGTGCTCCGCACCGACATGAGTGTAGGCCGCCACCGGGCGCACCGCATAGCGAGCCTCCCAATCGTCGGCGATGCGCTCCGCCGCCATGCGCAGGACCCGGGAGGCCAGTCCGTAGACCCGAACGCCGGGAAGCAGGAGAAACCGATGACCGCAGATCACACGCTCGATGTTGGCGGCACGGGCGTCGGCGGACCATGCGATCCACTCATCCCGCGCCCGCAACTGCCAGGTCGCGGACCCGAAGCCGATCCCGCCGAGGGTGCCGTGGCGTTGCGAGCGGATCCAGTAGCGCACCTGGCCGCCGGGCGAGCGCGTCCATCCCAGCGGGTGGTGCGTCGCCATCATCGCCTCCCACAGCCGGCGATCGTCGGCCTCGCCCACCGGTTCGAGCGAGACCGGGCCGAGATCCTCCAGCAGGCAGACCAGCTTGGTGTCGGGGACGTCACCGGCCGGGACGGCGGGCACGACGGTCGGATCAGGCACGCTCCGCGGCGGCGGAAGCTCCAACCCCACGCGCTCGGCGAGCGCCGGCAGCACCTTCGCCGCCGCCGACAGGCACGGACGGCCGAGCGCGTTGCGCCAACCGGTGCGCTCGCAAAGCTCGCGTGCCAGACCGTGACGGGTGGCGTCGGCGGAGCGCAACGCGCCGGCAAACCAGTCAAGCGTCTGCGAATCGAAATGGCGGAGACCAACCTGCATGCCCGCAGCATGCACGAAACGAATCACCTATACAAGTCCGACCCTTTGAAAGAGGCGGCGCCCCTTGTCGGTGATGACAGGACCGACTGGGCGATGAGGGAGTACGCCCGCAGCAGCCACAGTGACGTGCGCATCCGCGAGCGCCTTGTCACCATGGGCCGGGCGTGGAACGATCGTCCCGGCGCGATCCTGCCGGTGATCTTCCCCGGCGAGGCGGAGCAGAAGGCGGCCTACCGCCTGTTGTCAAATCCGAGGGTGACGATGGAGCATATCCTTGAGGGGCACCAGGAAGCGATGGTGGAACGCTGCCGTTCGCAGCGCCTGATTCTTGCCATCCAGGACACGACGTTCTTGAATTACAATGGCTTGGAGGCGACCAAGGGTCTTGTTGACATCGGCGGCGGCGGCTCGGGCGCCCTTGGCATGGCGGCCCATGCCGGGGTTGCCTTCAGCGAAGGCGGCTCATCCCTCGGCCTGTTCCATCTCGACGCCGACTTCCGTCTCAAGCCGGATCAGAAGAAGGACGAGCCAGACGACAAGGAGAGCCGGCGCTGGCTCGACGGGTACGACAAGGCCGTGGAACTGGCCGCTGCCTGTCCTTCGACAAGGGTGTTGGTGATCTGTGACCGTGAAGGCGACATCTGGGACCTGCTGGCCCGGAGCACGAGGCCGGTCTGCTGGTGCGCGTCAGGCGCTCGACACGGCGCCGCGTGGTCACCGCAACGGGCGCCTGCCGGGACCTTTGGGACTACATGGCGGACGAGCCGTGCATCGCAACGAAGCAGATCGACATCGCGGCCTGCGGAGGGCCGCGTCGTCGCAAGGAGCGCAAGGGCGTACGCCTCGAAGTCCGTGCGGCAAGGGTCGACCTGGCTCCGCCGGACAAGAAGCCTCAGACAACGCCGCCGCTCTCCATGATGGCCGTGCGGGTCACGGAACCCGCCCCACCGCCAGGCCGCGATCCTCTCGACTGGATGCTGCTCACCACCGAAGGCGACGTCACCGCAGACGATGCCCTCAAGACCGTCTCCTTCTACGAGAGGCGATGGTGGATCGAAGAGTACTTCAAGGCCCTGAAGGTCGGCACCCGGATCAAGGACCGGCGCCTCAACCAGGTCGACGATCTGAGGAAGTGTCTGGCCTTCGACGCCATCACCGCATGCCGCGTCATGACCGTCGAGCGCCTCGCACGCTCGGCACCAGACACCCCGGCAAGCCACATCGTCCACCGCGACGAGATCACGGTCCTGAACATCTATAAGGTCAGCCGACAGCGCACGCCGCGTGGACCTCCCGATCCCGAACCGACCATCGCAGCCTTCGCCGTCGACGTCGCACGCCTGGCGGGCTTCATTCCCAGAAAACGTCAACCCCTGCCGGGGACTGAGAAACTCTGGCAGGGATACGAAATCCTCCTCACCTTCGTCGAACATCACCGAAATATGCGGAAACTGCAGGAACTCGATATGCTGAAAAAGATGGATTCAACAGTGTCTGGTTGAAAGGTCCCAGGGTCACCGGGAGGTCCGGGCGATGCCCGATGTCCGTGCCGTCGTCATCGACCTCGGGCGCCTCCTTGGGTCGCATCCCACGCCACGTCGGCCGCTCCCGGGAGCGAAGAATATCTGGCAGGGTCTCGCAAGGCTGAACTGGGCGATCCAGGTGCGTGACTCGCCTGGCGAGGGGAGACGAAGCGAAGCACCCGGTGAAAGAAAACGGAAACGAGATCCCCATATGCATGTGGGACGGTGAAAGCATAAGGGCGGGAAGGGGAGCCTTTGTCCGAAGCATGACAACGGCCGGGACGATCACGCTGGGTACGGCACAATGAACCGTTCAGAGCGTGAGGTATCACCTGACATGAGACAAAAGCGGGGGCGCATCAGAGGCGCAGCCCTGCCACATCGACACGTGTCATCGCTTGAGAAAGGGCCTTCTGACAGGCACTCGCTACAGGCGATCCGAGCGACCTTATCGACGAGCTGTTCCCTTGGAACGTCAAGACGCCGTCAAGTTGCAAGACGCGGGCGTCCCCGGAAGCACTCATGTTCACTCGCACTCTCCACTATAGGCATGCGTCAACTCGATAGGGCCGGACTTGGTGGTTAAGAGAGATGCCTTCTTGGCCTCTGTGTTCACATGATAAAGCTCCGTCACGGGACCCCACAAGACAATCACATGGCGGATCGGGCCCGCCTTGTGCACCTCGATCACATGACCGTAGTCGCTGGCACGCTGGGTCAAGTTATTGCCATCCAAACCTTTTCTCTCGATGATTACATCGGATACTTCTTCACTGTCGGTGCCGGTGAAGATGGTGGTCGACTCGATAGCATCCGCAATCCAACCCGATTGGTCATGCAACTCGCTTTCGTAGACAAAGGTGTACCCGGTCCACGGGCCGCATGATGCGATAACGGCAGCTCGCGCCCAATCACTCCCCGCCATCATTCCCATGAACAGGATCAAGGTCGCCCACATGAGCTTACCCTTCGTCTCGATACATGCTCCATGCTCTTCCGGGTTCTGCATCTTCCATTCACTCCTACGGCGCGTATCCGCCCGTCCAACTGTTGGTGGTACGCCGCAATCGCAAACCCTATCGGAGAGGCGCGAGGCCTTCAGCCTGACGGCGTCTTGATGTTCCAAAGGTGAATGTTAGAGCATTGACGAATTCTCCGCCAGCTTGGCGAGATGGTCGTCTTGGGAACTGGCGGCTCCGGTATCCCAGGCTGCCATGTGGTGTGGACGGCGGATCGCATAGTTGCAGGCGCCCGATCCCAAGGCAGGCGGAATGTGCGCAGGTCCGGCACGTCTTTGCCTGAGGCCGATGGTGCGGCATGGCGTACAACGCATGGATGTCCGACCACAGGGGTTGATGTTGATGGCAAAGATCAAGATCTGTGTGGTTCCGCTCAGGACCATTCTTTTTTCAGTCCTGTGGATTGTTGATGTGACAGGGACCGGCATGGTTGAGGCGCCCGGGTTCGCTGTGGGCTGGTTTCAGTGGGCACTGCTGGTGCATCAGGGCTCACTAGGCACGTTTTTTCGAGTGTGCGAACAGAGCTGTCCTGTTGCGCCGTCAGGCGGCGCGTTCCCGGCTTGTGGCGCGGGGTCAGGAGCGAAGGTTCATCCGCCGGGCGGGATGAGGATAGCGTCGAGTGCGTCCTGGGCGCGGGCGGCGTAGTGCCGGTTGGCTTCGGGCATATAGTCGAAATGTCCGCCGCAGCGCACGATGGCGATGGCGGCGTTTGTCAGGCAGGAGAGGTTGCGTGGCAGATGGCGCACATGGACCCTGCAGCGGTCCTCGTCGTAGGTGAAGTCGCGTACGTAGTGGAGTCGATTTTCGATGACCCAGTGGTCGCGCACGAGGGCCAGAAGCATCTCGGGTCCGGCGCGTTCGGGAGCGAGCGAGGTGAGGCACCAGGTGGTCTCGACACTGCGTTCTTTGGTCTTGCAGATCTCGCGTTCGCGCTCGATGCGGATGGCTTGGTGGCGACCGTGGAGAGCGGCGTAGCCGTCCCACTCGGCGCCGGAGATGTCGACCACGGCACAGCGGCGGCGCTCGATGCGTCCGTGCCCCTTGTCGAGTGTCTCGAACGAAGCCGCGCCCTTGAAGTCGATGGCCTTGAGGTCGTCGAGCATGGTCTCCTGGTTATCCTTGATCGCCGTGATGACATAGTCGGCGCGGCGCTCGAGAAGCCGTTGCGCGGTCTCGTGCTGAGCGTGCATCGCGTCCAGGGTGACGATGCGGCCCGTGACGTCGATGCTGCTGGCGAGGTCCCGCACGGCGGGGATCTCGTTGCTCTTCGCGTCGACCTCGACCTGGCCGAGGACCATGCCGGTTCCGTGCTCGACCGCTGCGACCATCATCCGCCGCCCGTTTTTGGTCTGCCTGGAGGCGCCGCGGATGTCCTTGCCGTCCATGGCGAGCGGTGTGTCTGCACCGGCCTGCTGGGCCGTCCACAGGCCGATGGCGTGGTCCAGGGTCTCGGGCGGCAGGTTGGCGAGGATGCTGTGGAAGGTTGTGGACGTGGGCGCCGTGTAGCGCTTCTTCGACGGGCTGTAGAACGCACCCACCGCCGCCAGCTGTTCCTGGGTGAGCAGGGCGGCGAACTGAGCGAATGCGCTCACGCCGCGGTAGCCGGCGAGCCGGGCTGCGACGGCGATCGCGAGAATGGTTCTCAGCGGATAGCGCTTGCCCC
This sequence comes from Alphaproteobacteria bacterium, assembly GCA_964291265.2. GTDB lineage: Bacteria > Pseudomonadota > Alphaproteobacteria > SP197 > SP197 > SP197. Next base: position 2,234,402 of record OZ219747.1, on the reverse strand, counting down.
GGGGCTTGCGGCACTCGGGCACCTCGCCCAGGCAGGCGAACAGACTGCGCAGCCCGGACGCGGCCATCGGTCCGGCTTGGTCGTGCTGCTCCGCGTTCCAGCTCTCCGGGATCGCGTCCCGGCTCAGCGCCTCGGCGGCGCCGTCGGTCAGTTCGTACATGAAGATCTCCTTGGGCTGGCCGTGGTGACGGAAGCGTGCGGTGCCGCCGGGCTTGCGACCGAAGCCGCGCGTCAATCCCAGCGAGCGCCAGTTCGCCGCGCGATAGCAGGTTCCGGCGAAGCGCTTGATGTCGACGAACGTCTCCGCGAGGAACACTGGGTATCCGTGCGTGGCCTCGATGTCGGCGGACAGCCGCCGAAGGCTCAGGCCGAGCACGCGGGACGCCAGGTTCGGCACCCCTCTCGGGCCGTAAGCGTTCGGCCGTTCGGTGATGGCTGATTTTGGTTGGTTTGGGTCTTGCTGACTATCGTCTGAGAAAGAGCTGGTAAACTCGTTTGGTCTCGATTATGGTCGAGGCCATGAAGACTTTTGCCGAGACGCGCGGAGCGACACAGCAGCTGACGGGAGGTGGTGACGGCCTATGTCGGGCGTCAGTGGCCTTGTCATGCGAGGCGCCTGACTGGCGTGCGCTCTATGAGGCGGAGCGGGTTCGTGCGGATGCGGCGGAAGCGCGTATGCGTGACCTGCGCCGTGCGAAGAATTCTGCCCGTGCCCGTGCGGGCACATTCAAGTTTCATCTCGACCGCACTCGTGATCAGCTCAAGGAGGCTCGCCGGGAGGTGAAGCGTGGACAGGCCCGAGCGGAGGCGCTGGAGCAGGAAAGGGACGCTCTGAAGCTCAAGAACGCTGAACAGGCGAGCGAGCTGAGGAATCTCCGCGGGACGCGTGCCAAGCACGCGACGGCGCGCTTCGGGTCGAAGAGCGAGAAACGGAAGAAGAAGGAAGGCACCGGGAACAAGCGGGGTCAGCAACCCGGCAAGAGCGGCCACGGGCGCACTCCGCGTCCGAAGCTCAAGGAGAAGCACGAACGCCATGATCCACCGGCATCGCAGCGCACGTGCCCGTGTTGCGGCGAGCCCTATGTGGCCAACGGCAGCCACGAGACCTCGATCATGGAGGTCCATGTCAAGGCTCATATCCGGCGGATTGAACGTGGGCGTTGGCGCCGTGGTTGTCAGTGTTCGTCGGCGCCTGCGGAGATCATCGCGCCGCCACCTTTGCGCTTGCTTGCGAATACCCCCTTCGGCATCAGTGTCTGGGAATGCGTGCTCTATGAGCGCTTCGCCTGCTTGCGTCCCCTGCGCCGGGTCTCGCGATGGCTGGAAGACCAGGGACTGCCGATGGCGCCGGGAACGATCGCTGGCGGCATGAAGAAGATGACGCCGATGTTCGCGCCTCTCGCTCAGGCCATCCTCGATCATCAGAACCGGCTGACGGTGCGCCACGGCGACGAGACCAGCTGGGTCGCGGTAGGGATGCGCATTGCTGCGCACCCCCCGCACAGATCCGGACATGGACGTTAATCCATCCGGCTCCTACCTCGGGTGCTTGACGGTAAACCGCTGGTCCGGCCATGGGTGGCGGATGGAGACGCGCGGCCAAAGAAGCTCGGTCATGCGCTCCAATCGCTTCCAGTCAAAGCAGTGGCGCTGGGAGCGGCGGCGGATCGCTCGCAGCCATAGGCGTTGCAGCCTTTGGCGGAACGTGCGCAGCCATCGGGTCGACCCCGGAACGGCGAAGTAGTTGGACCAGCCATTGACAACTCGCCCAAGCCACATGCCGACCTCCCATATGTCGTGATGCCGTCGATTGCGAAGCACCTCCTCGATGCGCGCCAGGGTCCTTGCGACCCGTTTTGCGACCGGCTTGCGACCAAGCCTGAAGCGTCCTCTCCGGGTCTCCGTGCAGAAGTGCGTGAAGCCCAGGAAGTCGAACGTCTCCGGCCTGCCCGCCCCGCGAGATCGCCGGTTCGCCTTGGCAAACCGTCCAAACTCAACGAGACGGGTCTTGTCCGGGTGAAGGGTGAGACCAAAGCGGTCCAGCCTCTCCCGAACGTCGCGAAGGTATGTCTCCGCATCCCGCTTATGCTGGAACCCGACCACAATATCGTCCGCGTAGCGGACAATGATCGCTTTACCGTTCGGAACCTTCGGACGCCATGCCTTGTGAAACCACAGATCGAGCACGTAGTGCAGAAACACGTTCGCCAGGCAGGGGCTGACAATGGCGCCCTGAGGCGTGCCCGCACCGGTGTCGCTCCATGATCCGTCGGTCATGACGCCAGCGTTCAGCCACTTGCGGATCAGACGGATCACCCGCCTGTCGCCAATGCGATGCTCCAGGAACTTGATCAACCAATCCCTCGGGATTGTGTCGAAGTACCCCTGAATGTCCGCGTCGACTATCCAGTTGACCTTGCGCCGCTCGATCCCGAACGCCAGGGCGTCGAGAGCGTCATGCGCCCCTCGGCCCGGTCGGAACCCGTAGCTGAAGCCAAGGAACTCCACCTCATAAATCGGTGTCAGGATCACATCCACAACCGCCTTCTGGACGATCTTGTCCTCCAGTGCGGCAATCCCGAGCGGTCGTGTCCCGCCGTCCGGCTTGGGTATCTCAACCCGCCGAACCGGCGGCGCCCGGTACGCTCCCCCACGATGCAGGCGCGAGTGCAGATCAAGCAAGCGCTCGTCCAGACCCTCGCCATACGCCGCCCACGTCACGCCGTCGACACCTGCCGAGGCTTCCTTCTTCAAACCGAAGTAGGCCGCCCGGAGCGCGTCCGGCGTAATGTGATGGAAGAGTGCAGTGAGACGCTCCTTCGGGTTCCTCTCTGCAGCTTCCCGTATCCGGTCCGCCGCCTGTGGCACACTTGCCCGACACTGCGTTCGGTGCGTGCTTTGGCGTCCCGGATTCCCCTTGGTTGAGGCCCTTTCCTCCAGCGACTCCGCAGAAGCTGACGCTCCCTTGTTCGCCGCCTTCACCGGTCTTACGGCCCCATCCGACTTCTTCAAACCGTTCCTCATAGGCTTCGGCTTTCTCCTTTCCCTACACGGTCCCGCCACGACAGGCGGGATAGTTCGAAGACCTCCCAGGGTCCCAACAGAAGGCGTGCGGACGTGCATGGGTTCTCCGACACCGCGGGGCTCGCCGACATCTCACCAAATCGATGCCTGCGATGTTGCCTTCGACCGATGCGAAAGCCTCGGCACCCCGAACAACGGACTTTTCGGTGCTCATTAGCCCTGCCCATCCGTACCGCTACCGACGCTTCGCCTGCCCCCTCGCGGGAACCGACGCACGGCTCGCGGAGAAACGTGGTTTGGTTACTCCTTCGTTTCAGGGGACTTTCACCCCCTACCTTCCGCCAGTTCGCCTGGCACACCGCATCCAGTCCCTCAAGGCCTCGGGGCGCTCGCAGAAGGCCTGGCTGTGGACCGCGGTCAGCGCCGACTCCGTCTTCTTCCTTATCGACCCGTCACGCAGCACCCGGGTGGCCATGGTGCTGTTCGCCTCCACCGAAGGCACCGTCTTCCTTGTCTGCGACCGCTACGTGGTCTACAGGAAACTGGAGCGTGAGCTTGATGGCAAGGTGATCCTCTGCCTTTGCTGGGCGCACTCCAGGCGCGATGTGATCGAGGCTGCGGCAGGCCAAGAGGGGCTGGAAGAGTGGTGCGACAAGTGGCTCGACAGGATCGCGCTGATCTACACACTGAATGGGCAACGGCTGAAGCACTACGATCCCGCACGCAAGCGTCAGTCAGCGAGGTTCAATGCCCTGCAGAAGGACCTTCGTGCGGCTGTCGAGGCGCTGTTCAGGCAGGCTCAGGAGGAACTCGACGCCTTGCCCGAGGGTGCACGCGAAGCGAAGCCCTTGCGTTCCCTGATCCGTCACCGCGAGGGACTGTGCGTCTTTGTCGACCATCCCCAGGTGCCCATGGACAACAACCTGGCCGAGAGAACCCTCCGGGGTGCGGTGACCGCGAGAAAGCTGAGCTTCGGCTCCGACAGCGAGGAAGGCGCCGCCTTCACCGCCATCATGTACTCGGTCATCGGCACCCTTGCCATGAACAACATCAATGTTCGGCGCTGGCTTCATGAGTGGCTTGAGGCCTGCGCGCAGAACGGCGGCAAGCCGCCGGATGACCTCGACCCGTGGCTGCCATGGTCGATGACCCCGGAGCGCCGACGGGACCTCATGGAACCGGGGTGATCGAGTGCCGTTACGACGGCCGTGACTTCACCGCGCACGAGATGGCGCTGTTGCGCTCCCTGATCACCCAGCACCCCACCCGTGCGGCCATCGCCCGCGCCTTCTGCCGCGAGACCGGCTGATACAAGCCCGACGGGGCCTCAAGAACATGATGGCGAATGTCGCCTTTCTGGCCATGCACCGCGACGGCCTCATCACCCTGCCGCCACCCCAACGACGAGCAACCCGACCCGGACCCATCGTCTTCGGACCCAACAGCGAACCGCCACGTGGTGCGCCTCCCAAACGCATCCTCAACCGGTGAATATCACCAACAATCACCGCGTGGCCGAACGCTTACCTCGGGCCAAGAATGACGAACCGGGAATTGTTCGCGATCAGATGCAGGCGCCGGAACTGCTGCTCCGCAGTCCAGCCGATCCAGCGGTCGCGTGCAGCAAGCTTGAACGAGCCCGGCTGCCAGCCGACCAGCGCCACCCAGGTCTCGCCGTGCAGGGCGACATGGCGCAGGCCCTTGCCGATGATGCCGTGAAACCGCAGGTAGTGATGCTCCTTGACCAGACGATCCCAGAGCCGGTGCTCACGTGCGCCACGGGTCGGGCGCACCGTCACCTCGTGAAGGTCGATAGGGGAATCTGGGGTCACAAGCGTCGTCATGCCGGCACACTGCCACGGCGAAAACGGGATGTCCACCCCCAGAATCCTGCGTGCGCCGAGCGCCGGGACGACAAAAGAAAAGCCCTGTGGTTCCGCTCACTGCCTGTGCATGCACCGTTACCGTCGCGAAAATCCAAGACCAGAAGTTCAGACATCCTGACCTGTTGATGGCTGCATAGAACGGCGGGATTTCGGCGATTTGCCGCGCTTTGTCAGGGTCGTGTTTCTTCCCTGTTGTCAGGTCCTATTGTCACGTCCTGTTGTCGTGGTTTGAGTGTTCGGCTGGTTGTCTCCCCGAGCGCCGCCGTCTTTTCCTATTGTCGTTTTGGTCCGGTTCGGGTTCCGTCGACCTCTGCTTCGGTCTTGGTGACGGTTGCCGGGAGGGTTCCGGTTCCGAGGCACTCGCGGGATCGTCTGTCTTCCCTGTGGGCGGGTCGCGTTGTCCGGTCCCGGGGCGGCGTCTTTGCCGCCGCCCCGGGTGGATGCTAGATCGGCATCAAGAGAAAGAGCGATGCGATGCCGGGCGGAGTTGTGACGCCCCCCGGCGCAGCACCCGGACGAGCCGGTCACGGGGGACCGAACTCCCGTGTATTGTCGAGCCATTTTGCGTCCGGGTCCACCCCCGCTCTCGAGACGGACGGTGTGCACGACAGGACGACTGTTCAACTGCAGGCGGTGTCAGCGGCAGGTTGTTCTCTGCCGGTCGTGTGACCGGGGGCATGTGTATTGCTCCAAGGAGTGCAGGGAGCGGTCCCGGATCGAGCGGCGCCGCGCGTCGCGTCGTCGCTACCAGAGCACGCTGAAGGGCCGTGAGACGGGCCGTCACCGCCAGCGGCGTTACCGGCTCCGCAAGGCGGAGGAGGCGCGTGCGTTGAAGGCCAGGGCGGCGATGGTTGCCGAGATCATGGACACGCAGACGTCTGCTGTGGTGCTGCTTGGCGACGTTCCGGCGGTGTCTGGAGACGCCGGTTCTGAAGAAATCGTTACGGACCACCCTTCCCGACTGCTGCCGACCTCCCTACCTGCGGTTGTGAAGGCGCGAGAGCGGCGCGAATCGCCGCTTCGGTGCGCCAGATGCGGACGGGTCGTGACGCATGTGGTGCTGAGGGACCCGTGATGCGGCGTTGAGGAACCAAAGGGAGGGAGTTCATGGCGATCGACGAGGACACGCGGGCGACGATCGTGCGGCTGTCGCGGGCCGAGGGCTGGGCTGTGGGGACGATTGCCCGGCATCTCGGCGTGCACCACGGCACGGTGACGCGGGCGCTCAAGGCGTCGGGGCAGGAGCGGCGGCCGCGGGCCAAGCTCATCGACCCCTTCGTTGCCTTCCTCGGGGAGCGTCTTGAGGCGTCGCCGGACCTTCCGGCCAGCACGCTCTGGCGACAGGTCGTGGCTCTGGGCTACCGCGGCGGCGAGGATCACTTCCGTCACGACCTGCGCCGCCTCGGGCTGAGGCCGGTGAAGAGGCCCGAGCCGTCGCTGCGGCTGAGCTTCCTTCCGGGCGAGCAGGCGCAGGTTGACTGGGCCGAGTTCGGGAAGGTCCGCATCGGCCGGGCGGAGCGCAGGCTCATGGGGCTTCTCGTCACCCTCAGCTACTCGCGCCAGACTGTCCTGAGCCTGTTCCACGACGCGCGGATGGCCAGCTTCCTGCAAGGCCATGTCGAGGCTTTCGCGGCATTCGGGGGTGTGCCGCGGAGGCTTCTGTACGACAACCTGAAGAGTGCCGTGGTGACGCGCCGCGGCAAGGCGGTCACCTATCATCCGATGCTGCTCGGCCTCGCGGCCCACTATGCCTTCGAACCGAGCGCCGCCTGGCCCAGGAGCCCGCAGGAGAAGGGCCGCGTGGAACGCCGTGTGCGCTTCGCGCGCACCGGGTTCTTCGCCGGGCGCGACATCACGGTCCCGCTCGGCGAGCTCAACGCCGCAGTTCGGGAGTGGTGCTTCGGCGCCGCCGCGGAGCGGCCCTGGCCGGACGACGACAGTCTCCTGGTGCGGGACGCCTTCGCCCGGGAGAGGGAGCACCTGATCGTCCTTCCCGTCGACCCCTTCCCGCATCACGAGGTCCGCCCGGTGCGCATCGACAAGACCTGCCACGCCCGCTTCGACACCAACGACTACAGCGTTCCGGGTAGCTTCTCCAAGGCCCTGCTGACGCTGGTCGCCGACCGCGACGAGGTTCGCATCCTCGACGGCGCCGACGAGGTCGCGCGCCACCGACGCTCCTACGACAGGAAGCAGGCCGTCACCGATCCGGAGCATGCCAGGGCGATCGCCGCGGGCAAGCGGCGGGCCCGCTCCATGAGCGTCCGCGACCGGGTCCTGCGCACCGTGCCGCGGGCCGAGGAGATGCTGGCGCGCGCCGGGACCAACGGGCGCAACGTGGCCTCCTGCGCCCGGATGCTGGAGACGCTTCTCAACGCGCACGGCGCCGACGCTCTCGACCGGGCTGTCGCCACGGCGCTGGAGCGCGGCTCGTGCCACCCCGAAACCGTGCGCGTCATCATCGAGGAGCGCCGCCGGGAGCAGGGCCTGCCGCCCCTCAGCATCGCCGACGACGGCCGCGGCGGCCGTGGCACGACGCCGCGGGGGACCGCTCTCGACGCCTACGACAGGCCCGAAGCCAGCGCCAGGAACAAGACATGAGCGAGCTCAGGGAGCGTGCCCGGGCGCTCGGCCTCCACGGGCTCGTCGAACGCTGGGACGAGGTCGCCGGGACCGCATGGATCGAGGAGGTGGTCAGCGGCGAGGAACAGGCCCGCAGGGCCCGCAGCCACGAGCGCCGCCGCGCCGCGGCGCGGCTGCCCGCCTTCAAGCCCCTGGCGGACTTCGACTGGACATGGCCGCGCGACATCAGCCGGGCTCATGTCGAAGCGCTCCTCGGCCTCGGCTTCGTCGACCGTGCGGACAACGCCGTGCTCGTCGGCGGGCAGGGCACCGGAAAGACCATGATCGCCGCCAACGTGGCGCACCAGGCCCTGCTGCACGGCCACACCGTCCGCTTCGAGAAGGCGCCGGAACTGCTCGAGGCACTCGCCGAGACCGTCTCGCGCAGCGAGCTGCGCCGCCGCCTCGCGATCCTCGCCAGGCCCCGCCTGCTCGTCCTCGACGAAATCGGCTACGTGACCCTCGAAAGCCACCATGCCGACATCCTCTACGCCATCGTCTCGCGGCGCTATCAGCGCCGCTCGACCATGGTCACAACAAGCCTCGCCTTCGCCCAGTGGGACCGCGTCTTCCCCAGCGCCTCCGGCATCGCCGGCACCGTCGACCGGCTCATGCACGACGCAACCCTCATCTCCATCGACAGCGACTCCTGGCGGCTCAGGCGTGAAACCCGATAAACCCCGCCGCGTCGACTTCGACGCCGTCAAGCGCATGCCGTTCGAACGCATCGCCGCCGACTGGGGATACGTCCGCGACGAACAGGCCTCGACACGCGCCAACCCCGTCCTGTGCGCACCCGGCCTGCCGAAGCTCGTCACGAAGTGCCTCAACAACGGACACTGGGTCTACTTCAACACCCAGAACGATGAAGACAACGGAACCGTCATCGACTTCATGCTCAACCGCGGACTGGCCTTCGCCGACATCTGCACCCGCTTCGCAGCACCCGACGCCGCGCCACGCGACTTCCGCAGCCTCTGGGCCGCGGCAACGCCCGATGCGGCCCCGGACTGGCTCACCGGGCGCGGCATCCTCCCGGAGACCCTCGACACCTGCCGCCCCCTGGTCCGCCGCGACCACAACGGACGCGTCCTCTTCGCCCATCGCAACAGGAAGCGAAAGCTCACCGGCTTCGAGATCGGTCCCCCCGACGGACCGAAACGCTTCGCCACCGGTGGAACCCGAAGCCTGTTCGCCGTCCGCGCCGGAACCGCCGCGGACCTCGAGGCCCTCGTCATCACCGAAAGCGCCGTCGACGCCCTCAGCCTGGCCCAGATCGACCAATGTCCCCCCAGCCACGCCTTCCTCTCCACCGCCGGGGCACCCTCGCGAAGACAGCACGAACAGATCAGCCTCGCCGCAAGCAGCCTGCCCAACGTCAGGACCATCGTCCTCGCCCAGGACCACGACGAGGCCGGAGAGCGACAGGCCGAAACCCTGCGCAAAAAGATGAAGCTCCCCTCCCACGTCTCGTTCCACAGACGCAGACCGCCGGAAAACGCCGACTGGAACGACGTCGTCAACGCCAGGACCAAAGAACCACAAGCGAGATCATGACCACGTCCGTCACAAGGAGACCACTCATGCCCCTCACGCCCGCCGAAAAGCAGCGGCGATACCGGGAACGGCGCAAGGCCGGCATCCCTCCCGTCCACACCCCAAAGCACCGTGACCGGCGCTCGCGACCGCAACGCTGGAACGACGCCGTGGCCGAACTGCGCGCCCTGCAGGACGAATGGCGTGACCGCCTCGACAGCATCCCCGAAAGCCTCCGTGACACGCCTTACGGAGAACGCCTGCAGAGCGTCGCCGATGCCGACATCGAGGCCCTCGAGGACATCGAACCGCCACGCGGCTACGGAAGGGATACGTGATCCCGCAAGACCCTTGAACGCGGTCACGCGTTACCATCCAGGAATGAGAACGTCTCACCCCGACGCGCTTCTCAGCCTCCCCGGGAAACCCCCGGGCCGTCCAAACGACACCGCATCACGAGACTGCCGCAGCCGCTGGCCGGACTGGCTTACAGGTCGCAGCATCCGCCCGAAAACACTCGACGCCTGCCGCACCCTGCAGGACGAATGGCGTGACCGCCTCGACAGCATCCCCGAAACCCTCCGTGACACGCCTTACGGAGAACGCCTGCAGAGCGTCGCCGATGCCGACATCGAGGCTCTCGAGGACATCGAACCGCCACGCGGCTACGGAAGGGACACGTAATCTCGCAAGACCCTTGAACGCGGTCACGCGTTACCATCCAGGAATGAGAACGTCTCACCCCGACGCGCCTCTCAGCCTCCCCGGGAAACCCCCGGGCCGTCCAAACGACACCACATCACGAGACTGCCGCAGCCGCTGAGCCGCAGCAACGCCCGATCCGCCGCCGGACTGGCTCACAGGTCGCAGCATCCGCCCGAAAACACTCGACGCCTGCCGCACCCTGCGCCGCCGCAACCGCAACGCACGCAGCCTCTTCGCCCAGCGCAACAGAAACCGTCAGCTCTCCAGCCTCGAGATCGTCCCGCCCGACGAACCACGACGAGGACGGAGAACGCCAGAACGAAACCACGCGCAAAAGCCTGAAGCTCCCCTCCCACATCACGTTCCACAAACGCCGAACGCCAGAAAACGCCGACCGGAACGACATCGTCAACGTCAATGCAAGACCAATGGGATCCAACAATAGGCAGAAAACAAAGACCGGGCGGACCTTCGTCCAATGCCGCACGTTCTCCTGTCGTGGTCACCCACTCACACGATCAGCGCCCAAAAGAGCGGTTCTCCGCCAATATCCCGCCGTTCTAAATCGCCGCCGACATGACCTGCCGTGGTCTTGTGGACCTTGTGGAGCGTGCGCAGGCTACGCTTCGGGACCTGGCCTTGTGTGGTGCGCCGTCCTGTACGTTGGTGACCGCCTGAGTTCTGTCTGGGCCATGCGAGGCGTCAGATCGACCGGGTGGCGCGCCGCCTTCTCCAGAGCGAGACGATCCCGCGTGACGAGAAGATGTTCTCGATCTTCGAGAGTTGCACACGGTGGAACTCGAAGGGCAAGGCGGGAACGCCGGTGGAATTCGGGGTGCCGGTATGCGTGCTTGAGGACCACCACGGGTTCATCCTGCACCCCGAGATCATGTGGCAAGACAGCGACATGGACTCTGCTCAGCCAATGATCGAGAAGACCCAGGCGCGCTTTCCCGACCTGCGCTGGTGCAGCTCGACCGCAGCTTCCACAGCCCTGACAACAGGCTTCGCCTCGACGGTCTTCTTGAACACTAGGTGCTGACGCGCCGACGGAAGTCTCTGGCTGTCGATGGACCGGCCCGAGGACTGACGCGCAATCGACACCGTCTCTTCCTGGGGCATCGAGGAATGTCGCCGTCCCGGAACCGCGATCCTGCCAACCGCCGGCGTTACCCGGTGCCTTGCGAAATGGGCCGAAGCCTGGGCGCCAAAGCGCACCCTCGTCGCCTTCGCCGCCGATTTCGCCGGAGGCCGAGCCGCTGAACGCCTCGACAGCGAATACCGGAGAGCGCTTCACAGAACGCCTCCAGGCACGCGCCCCGGCCTTCGTTCAAACCAGCCTCCAAAGATCGTGCCGCAAGCGCATGACGCGAGAGATTATCTACCAGATTACGTGATCAAGGCATCATCAATCCAAAGGCTCATCCACAAGCAAGCCCTCAACATAACGATCGTGGACCGTAGTGCCGTCAGCGTAGCGAATGATCCATTGGCCGTGCCGCTCGCCGTCGACATAGGGGCCTTGGTCGATGGATCCGTCAGCCGCACGAACGACCCAGTAGCCAGTCTTTTTCCCGTCGACATAAGGGCCTTCATGGACGGATCCGTCAACCGCGCGAACGACCCAGTGGTCGTGTCGCTCTCCATCCACATAAGGGCCTTCATGGACGGACCCGTCAGTGTAGCGAAAGACCCAGTGACCGTGCCGCTTGCCGTCGACATAAGGGCCTTCCCCGATGTCTCCGTCAGGCCAGCGAATGACCCAGTGGCCTGTCTTCTTACCGTTCACATATGGGCCTTCATGGAGGGATCCGTCAGGCCAGCGAACGACCCAGTGGTCGTGTCGCTCTCCGTCCACATAAGGACCTTCCTCGACGGATCCGTCAGCGTGGCGAATGACCCATTTGCCGTGCTGCTTGCCATCGACATAAGGACCTTCTTCGACGATGCCGTCAGCGTGGCGAATCACCCAGTGGTCGGTCTTCCTGCCGTCGACATAAGGGCCCTCATGGACGGATCCGTCAGCGTAGCGCAAGATCCAGAGGTCGTGCCGCATACCGTCCACAAGGAGGCCTTCCTCGACGGCGCCGTCATTCCGGCGAATGACCCAGTGACCGGTCTGCTTGCCGTCCACATAAGGGCCTTGCACGACGGCGCTGTCATTCAGGCGAATGACCCAGTGGCCGGTCTTCTTGCCGTCGACATAGGAGCCTTCCTCAACGATGCCGTCAGCGTGGCGAATCACCCAATGGCCGGTCATCTTGTCGTCGACATAAAGGCCTTCCCCGACGGACCCGTCAGCCGCGCGAAGGACCCAGCGGCCGTGCCGCTTGTCGTTGACAAAAGGGCCTTCCTCGACGAATTCGCCAGCGTAGCGAAAGACCCAGTGGCCGTGCTTCTTGCCGTCGACAAAAGGGCCTTCCCCGACGTGTCCGTCAGCCGCACGAAAAACCCAGTGGCCTTGCCGCTTGCCGTCGACAAGAGGTCCTTCATCGACGATGCCGTCATTCCGGCGAATGATCCAGTGGCCGGTCTGCTTGCCCTCGACATAAGGGCCTACCTCGACAGTGCCGTCAGCCACGCGAGCGATCCATTCGCCGTGCCGTTCGCCGTCGACAAAGGGGCCTTCCTCGACGGTGCCATCAGCGTGGCGAATGACCCAGTGGCCGGTCTGCTTGCCTTCGACATAGGGGCCTTCCTTGACGTGTCCGTTAGGCCCGCGCAAGACCCAGTGGCCGTGCTCCTTGCCGTCCACATATGGGCCTTGCCCGACATAGCCGCCATCCAAGCGATAGACCCAATGGCCGGTCTGCTTGTCCTCGACATACGGGCCCTCAAGGACGGATCCATCAGCTGTGCGAGCGACCCAGTGGCCATGCCGCTTGCCCTCGACCCATGGGCCTTCAAGGACGGATCCATCAGCTGTGCGAGCGCCCCAATGGCCGTGCCGCTTGCCGTCGACAAAAGGGCCTGCCTCGACGGATCCGTCAGCGTAGCGAAAGACCCAGTGATCGTGCCGCTTGCCCCGCACCAACGTCCCCGTGGCCTCGCTGGAACTGCCGGCGGACTCCCGCCCCAAGGTTCCCGGCCCAACGGCGAGACCGTCCTGGCATTCGCCGAACCAGGTCACCGTCTCGGAGGGTTCGTAGTAGTGATTGAAAACATAGCAGCCGGGCCGCTCGGCGAGTTCAATCCAGCATTCGGCGCCCTCACTCATCCCGGCGCATTTCGGGTTCGGCGCCTCGGCGCCGACCGACGCGAGCGGAGCGAAGAGAAGCATGAGGAAGGTCGTCCAGAAGCGCAGCATATGTGGTTCTCCGGTATCTACTCACGCCTTGTTGGGTTCTGATGGGTCGTGATGCAACGTGATCATGTCTGAGGCCTTTCCGTCGAGAGCGATGTGGATGGCGACGTGATGATTGTAGCCGAGTGCCGCCATGGGGGTGAGGTAGCTTGAGTCCCGGCGCCATGCTTTTGCGCGGCGCATGATGCGGAAACATCCAGACACCTTGATCTTGACCCTTACCATCCTGATCTTCCGTGCTCCGGCATGGTTGGTGACACTGACGTCGGAGTCTCCCATGAAGCGCAGGACGGAATTCCCGTGTTTCACGAAACGTTCGTGCAGGTTGTGCGCTTCCGCTCAGCCCGGCAAGGCCGTCGATATCTCCGTGGTGGGTCGAGAACGTTGCGTCTGGGCTGGACCCGACAACCCATCCCCGGTAGCGGGGCCGCGATTGCCGGCCTGGTGCTGTCCGGCGTAGGGTGCCGCCACGTCGACCACCTCCCCTCTTCCGGCCCGTGAGCGGGATGTCCGTCGGAACGTCGGGGGTCTTCTGCGGGAACCTTCCGGCGAAGCGGCACGATGCGCTGTTCCGGGCGCTGGTCTCCGAGCCGTCATCGCGCCGCTTCACTGCTCGCCGACTACCTGCCGCGAGAGATGACTGCCCTCCTCGACCCCGGGGCCCCGCCCTGCGCCGCGAGGAGGGTTGCCTCGTCGTGCTGGCACATGACGATGTGCCCGTTTGCCATCTCCCTTGCCGGTGCCGGCTCCCTGTCGCAGGTTCCGGACATGACAAGGGGGCAGCGCATGCGAAAGGGACACGGGCGGTCGTGAAGCATGACATTGGAAGACGCGGTAGGGATGCGCATTGCTGCGCACCCCCCGCGCAGATCCGGACGTGGACGTTAATCCATCCGGCTCCTACCTCGGGTACTGGACGGCAAACCACTGGACTAGCCTGCGGCTTCCCGTATCCGATCCGCCGCCTGTGGCACGCTTGCCCGACACTGCGTTCGGTGCGTGCTTTAGCGTCCCGGATTCCCCTTGGTTGAGGCCCTTTCCTCCAGCGACTCCGCAGAAGCTAACGCTTCCTTGTTCGCCGCCTTCACAGGTACTACGGCCTCATCCGACTTCTTCAAACCGTACATCATAGGCTTCGGTTTTCTCCTTCCCCATGCGGTCCCGCCACAACCGGCGGGACGGTTTGAAGATCTCCCAGGGTCCCAACAGAAGGCGTGCGGACGTGCATGGGTTCTCTGACACCGCGGGGCTCGCCGACATCTCACCAAATCGATGCCTGCGATGTTGCCTTCGACCAATGCGAAAGCCTCGGCACCCCGGATGATAGCTTTTTCGGTGCTCATTAGCCCTGCCCATCCGTACCGCTACCGACGCTTCGCCTGCCCCCTCGCGGGAACCGACGCACGGCTCGCGGAGAAACGTGGTTTGGTTACTCCTTCGTTCCAGGGGACTTTCACCCCCTACCTTCCGCCAGTTCGCCTGGCACACCGCATGCCCGCTTCCGTCTCGCGGCTTGTGATGACCTCCTCGAGCCATCCCTGGCGCAGCACCGGCACGGAGTTGATGAGAAGCTGCGTGTAGGGATGATGCGGCGGGGCGAACACATCGTCGGTGCACCCGACGTCGACGATCCTGCCGGCATACATGACCGCCACCCGGTCGGCGATCGACGCGACCGTCGAGAGATCGTGGCTGATGAAGACGTATGCCACCTGCTGGGATTCCCGCAGTTCCTTCATCAGTTCGAGCACACGGGCGGCCACCACGGTATCGAGGGCGGAGAGAACTTCGTCACACAGGATGACGTCAGGCTCGGCGGCAAAGGCCCTGGCAATGGAGACACGCTGGCGCTCACCCCCCGACAGCTCGGCGGGAAAGCGTCCCGCGTCATCGGGGTCGAGTCCGACCATCTCGAGGAGATCGGCAATCCGGTCGTACTTCTCGGAACCCGACATGCCGAAATAGAGTTCGAGGGGCCTGCCGATGGCGTCGTCGACGCGCCGTTCCGGATTGAGTGACTGGTCCGGGCTCTGGAAAATGATCTGAATGCGACGAAGCTGATCGCGTGTCCTGCGCCTCGCCCGGCCGGCAAGGAGATCGCCGTCAAGCGTGATCCTGGCGCCGGGAAGGGGTGGATGAAGACCGGCCATGACCCTGGCAAGGGTTGACTTGCCGCTCCCCGATTCGCCGACCACGGCCAGCACTTCGCGAGGCCAGACATCGAGCGCAATGTCATGAAGCACGTACTGTTCACGCTCGATGCTGCCGAACAGCGCCTGCCGGACATAGCTGGCCGAGGTATGCGTGACGG
Source organism: Alphaproteobacteria bacterium (assembly GCA_964291265.2). Lineage (GTDB taxonomy): Bacteria > Pseudomonadota > Alphaproteobacteria > SP197 > SP197 > SP197. The sequence goes on along the minus strand of OZ219747.1, from coordinate 2,219,014 downwards.
AGATCGCCGGATCGCTGTCGCGCGTCACGGAACGGTCGACCAGCCCTCTCCCGGGCGAGGGCGGCGACTTCACCGCGCCCAGCAGGGTTCGCGTGTAGTCCTCCTTCGCAGCGTCGAGAATGCGGGAGGTGTCCCCCTGTTCCACGACATGCCCCTGGTTCATGACCAGTATCCTGTCGGCCACCTGGGCGACGACGGAAAGATCATGGCTGACGTAGATCGATGCGGTACCGAGGTCGCGAGTGACCGACTTGATCGCCTTGAGCACCTCGATCTGCGTTGTCACGTCGAGCGCCGTCGTCGGTTCGTCGAGCACCAGCAGCCGGGGCCGGCAGGCCAGTGCCATGGCCATCATGATGCGCTGCTGCTGACCACCCGACGTCTGGTGCGGATAGCGCCGCGCAATCATCTCGGGATGTGGAATGTCGAGGAGATCGAGCAGCTCGATCATCCGCCGCGCAGCATCGGCACCGGCGGCGATCCGATGCAGGTGCAGACTTTCGGCAACCTGTTCGCCCACGGGAATGGAGGGGTTGAGCGAGGCCTGCGCACTCTGTGCAACGTAGGCGATGTCGCGGCCGCGCAGGTCACGCTTCTCGGCCAGCGACATGGCGAGGACATCGCGGTCCTCGAGAAGGACCCTGCCGTTCCGGAATCGGGTTCCCGGCCGCGCATAACCCAGCGCCGCCAGCGCCACCGTCGTCTTGCCGGCCCCCGATTCGCCGATCAGTGCCACGACCTCGCCTGGATGCACCTCCACGCTGCAACGATGCACCGTCTCCACCCAGACTCCTGACGGCGGCCGCCCCTCGACGACGAGATCCTCAATTCTGAGAAAGGCCGTCATCCGGTGAGCTCTTCGGAAATCGATCGACCTGACTGCGCTCCGAGCCAGTCGACGATGAGATTGACCCCGACCGTCAGGATGGCGATGGAGAAAGCCGGCAGCAGCACGGCAGGATAGGCGCCCGTCTGCAGGGCGTTCAGGTTCTCCCTCACCATGGAGCCCCAGTCGGCGTTCGGCGGCTGAATGCCCAGCCCGAGGAAACTCAGGCTCGACAGGAAGAGGATCGAGTAGGTCAGGCGCAGTCCGAACTCGACGGCCAGGGGACGAATCGTCGAAGGCCAGATCTCGCGCACCAGGATGGACGCCAGGCCCTCCCCCCTCGCCCGCGCCACCTCGACGAACTCCAGGGCGGCGACGTTCATGGCCACCGCACGGCCGACACGGGCCACGCGGGAGGCGTGAAGCACCGCGATCGTGCAGATGAGAACCGGCAGGCTCGACGAAAGGGAGGCGATGACGATCAGGGCCAGCAACAGCGGCGGAAAGGACAGCATCATGTCCGCCAGCCACAGCATGACGTCGTCGTAGCGACCCTTGATCTCCGCCGCCGAGAACCCGGCGGCCAAGCCGATGAGGAAGCCGAGCGCCGTGGCGGCCAGCGCCACACCCACCGTCAGGCGGGCACCATGGAGGAGACGCGACAGGATGTCACGGCCCAGCGTATCGGTCCCCAGGATCGTGTTGATGCCGGGCGCCTCGAAATTGGATTCCGAGATGATGGCGCCGACCTCGTGGGGCGCCAGGAACGGCCCGGCGACCGCAAGAAGGAGGCCGGCCGAGACAATGACGATGCCTGCCCAGGCCCATCCGTCGGGGCGCGGCCGGGCCCGTCTTGAACGGGTACGACCCGTGAATCCGGTCACCTGGCAAACCTCAGGCGCGGGTTGGCCATGATGGCGATGACATCGGCGGTGATGTTGAGAGCGACATAGAAGCCACAAAACACGAGTGCGGCCACCTGGATGAGAGGCAGGTCACGGAAGACGACGGAATCCACCATGAGGCGGCCCAGCCCGGGGTAGGTGAAGATGACTTCGACGATCACCACGCCACTCACCAGGTAAGCGAGATTGAGGGCCACCACGTTGACGATCGGTCCCAGTGCGTTGGGAATGGCGTGACGGATGATGATGCGCGACTTGGGGGCCCCCTTGAGCAAGGCCATCTCGATGTAGGGCTGCTTGAGGACGTCGAGGACCGCGGCGCGCGTCATGCGGATGATGTGGGCAAGGATGGTGAGGACGAGAGTCAGCATGGGCAGGAAGGTCTGGCCCAGGGCCACCGATACATCGCCCCATCTCGGCCGGTGCACGACTGAAGGAAACCAGCCCAGTTCACGGGCGAAGACGATGATGAGGATGATGGCGATGACGAAATCCGGGATCGAGATGAAGAACACGGTGGTCGAGGAGGTCATGCGATCGAATGTCCCCTCCGGCCAGGCCGCCGACAGCAGGCCCAGAAGCAGCGACAGGGGCAGTGCAATGACCGTGGCGTAGAGGGCGAGATTGATCGTGTTGACGATACGCTGGCCGATAATCCTGTCGACGGGGACGCCGTTGGCGAGCGAGTTGCCGAGATCACCGGCAAGAGTGTTGGCGAGCCAGGTGAAGTAGCGTTCCCAGGGCGGAGCGCCGAGGCCGAGTTTCTCGCGCAGTGCGGCCACGGTCTCCGGCGTGGCCGATTGTCCGAGGATCGCCTGGGCGACATCCCCGGGGAGGATTTCCGTGCCGAGAAAGACCAGGACGGTGATGGCCAGGAGAGTCAGAAGACCAAGAAACAGTCGTCTGATGATCAGCCTGAACATGCCTGTCAGCCCGAGCGCCGCCAGGGCGTGGTGCGCGGCCACGCGCGCAACACCGCCTGCACCACCGTGGCCAGCGGAATGGCAAAGAAGACACCCCACAGACCCCACAACCCGCCGAAGACAAGGATGGCGGCAATGATGGCGACGGGATGGAGATTCACCACCTCGCTGAACAGGAGAGGAGCCAGGATGTTGCCGTCGAGAGCCTGGATGATTCCGTAGGCGATCACCACATAGCCGAAGTTCCAGGTCATGCCGTACTGAAGGAAGGCGATGACGGCGACAGGAACCGTCACCGCGGCGGCGCCCACATAGGGAATCAGCACCGACAGTCCGGTGATGACGGCAAGCAGGATCGAAAACTCGACTCCAAGGAGCGCGAACACCACGTAGGTCACCACGCCGACAATGAGAATCTCCCAGACCTTGCCGCGCATATAGTTGTAGACCTGCGCCGTGATCTCGCTCCACACGGTGCTCGTCAGTTCCCGGTCGCGGGGCAGGAATGTGACCAGCCACGCGACGATCGTTCGCTTGTCCTTGATCATGAAGAAGACCAGCACCAGGACGAGTATGAGGTAGACGATCGCGGTCAGCAGTCCGACCACGGAAGCGCCGGCGAAGGACGGCAGGGACGAGACCGTCGCGACAATGGCGGAGCCGATCTCCTTGATGAAACCGCTGATCTGGTCCTCGGAGATCATGTCGGGATAGCGCTGCGGCAACGCCACGAGGTGATCCTGGAGTTCCTGGGTCATCTCCGGAACACTGGCGACAAACTGGCCCATCTGGCGGAGCAGCACCGGCAGCAGTCCGAGAAGAAAGAGCAACGCGGCCACAAAGAAGCCGACAAACACGACACTGACAGCGGCGACGTGGTTGACGTTCCTGCGGGTCAGCCAGCGAACCGGCCCATCAAGCATGAAGGCGATGATGAAGGCGGCGATCAATGGCGCCAGCATGTCCGCGATGAACACCATTCCCGCCACGGCGATCAACAGAATGACCGTGAGAATCAGGACCTGACGATCCGAAAACGTGTCGTGGAACCAGTCGCGGATAAGCTTCATGAACATCCTGACGTCAAGCGGGGCGCCTTGGCGACAATAGGCCGAGGTCCCTCGTGGGACAAGCAACGGCCCTCCGGGAGCCGGCCGTCCCCGAAAGACCGCATTGCCATGGCAGGGCCCGTTCCCCTAAACTTCGCTCGGTTGTCACCACAACGAGGGGGAGGATGATCCAGTGACAGGGAAGGATGTCCTGATCAGGGAATTTCGGAAAGGCAGGGTTTCTCGGCGCGATTTCCAGAACGGCCTCATGGGCTTTGGTCTGTCGGCTGCCGCGGCGACCGCATTCGTCGATTCCGCCATCAGCGAGGCAAAGGCGGATGAACCCGTCACCGGCGGCAGGCTGCGGGCCGGGTTCACCACCAGCAGCGCCGGCGATACCCTTGATCCGACGAAGATCGTCGCCAGCAGCGACATCGGCCGTTCCGGCCTGCTCTACAACCGGCTGATCGACTTCATCCCCGGCGAGGGACTCGTCGGCAACCTCGCGACAGGCTGGGAACCGAACGACGATGCCACCCGGTGGACCATGGAACTCCTGGAAGGCGTCGAGTTCCACAACGGCAAGACGATGACCGCCGCCGATGTCGCCTATTCCTTCAACCGCCACCTCGACCCCGAGGGCGGGTCCCCGGCCAACGCCTATCTCGGCGATGTCGAGTCCATCACGGCCGACGGCCCCGGTCACGTCGTCTTCAGCATGAAGGCGCCGAACGCGGACGTTCCCTATCTCCTGACGGAGTACCACTTCACGGCCCAGCCTGAAGGCGCCGACGACGACAGCTATGCCCGTGGCGCGGCCGTCGGCACCGGCCCCTGGATGGTGAAGGAGTTCGACCCGGGGATCGTCGCCGTCTTCGAACGCCACCCCAACTATCACCGCACCGGGCGCCCCTATGTCGACGAGATCGAGAGCTTCGGCATTCCGGACAATTCGGCCCGGGTGAACGCGCTGCTGTCGGACGAGATCGACATCATGATCGGGCTGGATCCCCAGCTCATCTCCTCCGTCGACGAGGCCGACAACGCCGAGGTGCTGAACCAGCCGGGCGGGGCCCACCCGACCTATCCCATGCGGGCCGACACGCCGCCCTACACCGACAACAACGTGCGTCTGGCGCTCAAGCACGCCGTCGACCGCGAACGCATGCTGCAGCTCGGATGGGGCGGACTCGGAACGGTCGGCCGCGACCACCCGATCCCGCAGCACGATCCCTTCTTCGCCCCCGACGTCGAGGCCCTGGAACGGGACCCGGACAAGGTGGCCTGGCATCTCAAGGCAGCCGGCATGGAGAATGCCGCCTTCGAACTCCATGCCTCGGATGACAATTTCGGCGGCGCCAATGCCAGTATCGTCATGGCCGAACTGATGAACGAGGCGGGCGCCAACGTGACCGTCAGGAAGGTGCCGGCCGACGGGTACTGGAGCGCCGTGTGGATGAAGGTGCCGTGGTGCGGTTCGAGCTGGTACGGGCGGCCGACCGCCGACCTGATGCTCGCCATCGCCTACATCTCGGGCGGTTCGTGGAACGAGAGTTTCTGGTCCCACGAGAGGTTCGACAGCCTCGTCCTCGAAGCCCGCAAGACGGTGGACGAGACCCTGCGCCGCGAGCTCTACCGCGAGATACAGATCATCATGCGCGATGAGGGTTCGACCATCACGCCGGTCTTCACCAACTGGCTCGACGCCTACGCCACGCGGGTGAAGGACCTCAAGGGCCACCCCCACGGGTTCGGCGGCTGGATGTACTGGGAGGACGTCTGGCTCGACGACGCCTGACGCAGTTTCATGGTATCGGGGACCGCCGGAGGCGACGGCCCCCGATACCCTCAGAGATTGTCCCTCGGGACGGTCCTCTCGAAGCGCCTCGAGAAGACGATGTCGTTGCCTTCCCGGGCGGTGATCTGCGCGCTGACGAGGAAGGTCGCGGCGTCGCAGGCCAGTGTCGTGACGGCATCGACGGAGGTCTGCCAGTCGCCTCTCGACAACCCCAGTTTCCAGCGCACCTCGCCGCGGCTGGACAGCGGTTCGCCCTCCGTGATCGACTGGCGCTCCGTACCCGCCTGTTCGACCACGAGGCCGTGGCTGTTGATCCTGTAGGCTCCGTCGTCCTTTTCCAGCACCAGGGTCGTCGTGCCGGTCTCGACGTCGGTGACGAACCTGCGCGACCGGCTGAACGGCCGCAGCCAGTCAAGGTCGGGGCGCGGGGCGATTTCCGCCGCTTCGAAGTCCGCCGGCGCGGTGCCGTCCTTCCCGCCGGTTCGCAGCGGAAGAACGAGACGACTGGCGCTGCAGTCGACTGTCAATCGGCTCAATCCGGGCGCCGGCCACAACAGGGGCCAGTTGCCGCACGACAGCGACAGCCGCAGGCGCCAATCCGCCGGCACGACCTGGGCGATGGCATTCATGGTGACGACGACATCGGTGAAGACGCCTGGTTCCATGGGCTCGGGGTCTTCATGTCCGTTCCGGTGAGCAAGGTTGAGACACCCCCATGTGATGAGAGCAGACGAACCATCGCCTGCCACACCCACCAGGCGGGCGACGACGGTGCCTGTCGGCCTGCTGGACGCCAGGCGCAGCCACAGGCGCGGGCGCCCGACAATCGCCAGGTCCTCGCCGGCGCCCGGCGCCAGGAACAACCGGGAACGGGCATCGTCAATGCGCTGATCACCGGGAAGTTCCGGACCGATGCCATGAGGATTCCATTCGCCTGCCATCATGCCGGTGACAAGCGGTGTCGCCACCTCCACAAGGCCGTCGCCGGGTTCGTTCTCCAGACCTCCCCCGCCATCAAGCCACCAGGTCCTCTCCCCGGCGGCTGCCGGCGGCCAGTTCGCCATAGAGATCCAGTGTCCGGAGCGCCTTGTCATGTGCGTTGCCGGCGGCGCCGGATCCTGCAGCCACAGACGCACCGCGGGCTCGCGGTCGATGCCGTTGTCGATCCCCTTGAGCCAGCGGTCCCACCAGCGCAGGCAGTCCTGGAGAAAGCCGACAGCGGGACCGGGGACACCGAGGTTCGGGTAGGCGTGTGCCCAGGGGCCGATGAGACAGCGGCGGGGAACGTGGAGCCCGGCCATGAGCTTCAGCACGGTGTTGGTGTAACCATCGGCCCACCCTGAAACGGCATAGACCGGACAGCGGACGGCACTGAAATCCTCGGCCACGGAGCCGTGTTTCCAGTAGGCGTCGCGCCGCTGGTGCGACAGCCACTCGGCGGCATAGAAGGGCAGGCTGTCGAGACGCTCGCGCCACATGGATCTCCAGGCATCGCCGACGACGGCGGGATCGGGGGAACGAGCCGCATAGGCGAACGCCTGACCGCCCCAGGCGAGGTTGTTGCGCAGCAGACAGCCGGACATATAGTGGACATCGTCGGCATAGCGATCATCCGTCGAACACAGCGTGATGATGGCGCCGAGTTCGGGCGGCCCGCGAAAGGCCGTCTGCAGGGCGCTGAAACCGCCCCAGGAGATGCCGATCATGCCGCACGTGCCGGTGCACCAGTCCTGCGAGGCGATCCAGGCAAGGGCTTCGAGCATGTCGTCTTGTTCGCGGGCCACGTATTCATCCATGGGCCGCCCTTCGGAGTTTCCCGACCCGCGGATGTCGAGGCGGATGGCGGCGTAGCCGTGCCCGGCAAACCATGGGTGGATCATCTCGTCGCGCGGCAGGGTGAAGTCGCGATGGCGATAGGGGATGTACTCGATGATGGCCGGCACGGGATGGCGCACCGCATCGTCAGGGAGCCATATCCGGGCCGCCAGCCTCGTCCCGTCCGTGAGCGGAATCCATCGGTGATCGATCACCTGGACGCGGTGCGGGAATGACCGGCGAACGACGAGCCCTTCAGCCTCGGCAACGAGATTGACCATGCCTCACCATTCCTCCCATGCAACCGCCTGACATCCCATCATGCGCCGCCCGACGACGCCCGTCACTCTCACGCGCTATCGGCGTTCCTGCCTGCGCTTCATCTCCCTGAACCGTTCGTGATCCGGGAAATGCCGCGTATGGCGCCGGATCACCTCGGCCGAAAGCTCGTCAAGGTGCCGCTCCACCAGGGACTTCGCTATGTCCGGATGAACCTTCGCCATGTCGCTGACGACCCAGCCGATCCCGGTCTGGATGAACCGCTCCCGTTCCTTCGCCAGCACCGCGATGACCTCCGCGATGAGCGGGTGGCACGACGGGTCGTCCACCACCGCCCTGAATGGCACGATGGAACCGCGGCGCTGCCAGAGGTCGGCCGCGGTGCGCCAGCCGGCTATTCGTCGGGCCACCCCGCTCCCTCCGCGACGGACCAGTGGAGCGAGCACGCGCGCGCTGAAGCCGTCGCTTGTCGCCCAGTTGCAGAAGGCGCCCCTCGCGAACAGCTCCTCGGCCTCTTCCAGGATCCGGTCAGCAGACACATGTCTTGCCAGGTGCTTCTGGATGTAGACGATCCCGGCAAACTTGTCCTCGGCAAGAGCGCAGCCGATGAGCGAGACGGCGAGATCGAGCTGATCGGCGTTCGCAAGGCCATCGAGCCCGCATTCCCTTCGCCATGCGGAAACGGTGCGCACGATCTCGGGCATCGGCACCCCGCGATAGGCGATCACATGCTTGAGATAGGCCTCGAACCACTCCTTCCTGGCGGTATCCGCCACCGCGTCAAGGCGCTTCTGAAGCTCGCCGATCACGGCTTCATGCATGGTCTCACCCTCCCGAATCGGCGGCGCCCGGCAGGTCCGCCCGGCATCGGGCTCCCACCTCACGAGACGGCGCAGACGGCTGCCGAACGCTCTTCCTGAGACACCTTGCCGTAAAGGACAATCGTTGTGAGCTCACCTCGTCCCGGTGGCTGCCTCGTGCCTGGCGGAAAACCCCGTCTCCAGCGATGACACATGTCGAAGACGGCAGGCGCCAAGTACGTGTTGTGGACAGGGTCATACAAGGACTGGACGAGGCTGTCCGACCGGGCCGTCGACGTGTGCGTTGACGGGCAGAGGACGGAGGCTTCGGATGCCGGATGGACTCCTGAACAGGGTCCGCCGCGAACCGCCTGTGGCCGCGAATCCAGTGCGGAAGCGGACAAGCGCCCACCGGCGACACGATAAGGCGGTCCGCCCGCGTTTCAGGTCAACGACACTGCTCATTCCATGCGGCGGCGGTCTGACGCGGCGGGCGGGGCGGCAAGCTGATGTGCTCTCGATCGGACGCCTCCTGCCTCGCACGAAGGTCGCGGAACATCGCCGATACGTCATGATCGAGGCGGACCGTGCAGGCATCCCGCACGGCCCACAATTCGGCGATGATCGCGTCAGGCAGACGCTTCGTCATGGCGGCCTCCCAGGAGCTCGATCAGCGTACGGATGGCCGGAGGATCGTACCCTGCCCGGATGCATGCGTCATCAATTCGAGCACGTCTCCCGGCATTGGCGACATGGCGGAAACTCCAGGTCCCCAGCAACACGACACCGTTTACCTGGCGGCGATCACGATATGGGCGACACCGCGCCGCGCTCGAAGAGCGCCCTCACCAGGCGTTCGATGTCCGGGCTCACGGCGAGACGTTCAACGCTCCCCTGCGCCTCGGAGCCGGCGGGCGCGGCGACAGGGTCACCGGCCGACGATTCCGTCACAACCAGTTGTGACGCCGCAAGCAAGCCCCATGCTCCTTGGTGCGGAACCTTGCACCTCGGGGTCCCGTCGGTGACGACATGGAGCCATGGGGACCTGCCGTCGATCCGCAAGCCCGTCTCGTCGACATGCAGGCCCGGGCCTTGCAGGAGATGCGCCACGACGGCCTCCTTCCATGACGCGAGCGCATCGTGAAGGCGCCGGACATGGCCGAGGCAGATCGCCTCGGAGAGCCTGACGCCGGAGACCGCCTGCACGAGCGCGACGGCACGGCGCAGGGATGGGCATGAGGACGAACAGAAGATGGATGACAAGGGCCTGGATGCCAACGCCGTACTGCACGGGCGCGGCACGTCGGGCATTCCCTGATCTCGGCATTGACGCGGCGTTCCCGGTCGACGGGGTCGACGCCGCAGGTATCACAGGTCTCGACGGCGACCGTCTCCTCGACGGTGGTCTTGCGCCGGTTGTCGTCCGTCTGCTGGTTCGGCTTCGGCCCCCTGCCGTTGCTTCCGGTGCGCCTTGCGCTCTCGTCCTTGTGATGGCGGCAGACCGGAGTTCCGGCTCGTCTTGCGTGTGGTCTTCTCCATGAGCACGGCCAACAACAGCTTTATCAGCCTCAGCAGGCTGCGGATGAGCTCCTCGCTCTCCGGGGTGACCTTGCCCCGCTTGCGGAGATCGTGGAACCGCTTCTGCAAAGCCTTTGACGCCTGGCGCAGGAACATGCCTTTCACGCTCGCCATCACGGCGCCTCCATGATCCATGACCGCCACCAGCACCGCGAGCCGCCCGCCCGGGCCTCGCAGGGGTGCGCTGCGCACGGTTCTCTGCGAGGCGCCTGATGCGCTGGCGGTCGACCGCGTTCCTGCCAGTGTGCCCGTGCGGCCGGCCCGGTGCGAAGTTGAACCACAGCTTCTCGGTGGCAACGCAGGCCTGGTTGTTGACCTGGATCCCGGCCGAATGCCGAGCCGGCGAGGTGCGTGGCGCAGAGCCGCGAGGGATAGCCGGAGATCATCACCTGGCAGGGCAGCGACGTCAGGATGTCAAGGAGCGCAACATGGTCGCCCGGCGTGCAGTCGAAGCGGCAGCAACGCTGCGGCCGGCGCGTCGACTGCACTCAAAACAGGTCGCAACAGGCCATCTCGCGGCCCTGGAAGGCGAAGGTCTCAAGAAAACGCAAGGGCGCAGTCTCGGTGACGTTCCACCGGGTCGTCACAGCGGAAGGTGTCGATCGCCCGGCGGTTGAGGTCGATGCCGTGCAACGCCGACGGCTTGCGCTTCATGATTGCGCCGCCTCCCGGGTGCCACTCGATGGACACGTCATGCGCCGGCACGGCCGCGACGATCGCTTGGACTTGAGCCCCATCGTCGCCCCCTCAACTTGGCGCTTCTCACCGGGCATTCCAGTATCGATCAGACGTACGGTCATGAGTGTATTGACGTTTGCGAGAATCGGGTGTGTTGCTAGCGGGAATGCTACAGGCGCACGCCGAGGTCGTCCAGGGCTTTTTTCTGGAGCGGCGTGGGCCGCGTGGTGACATGGAAGGGTTCGGCGCCCGCAAGGCGGGGCGCCACGGTGTTGCGGGTGATGGTCGCGAGATCGCCGATGAGGGTGGAGAAGCCGTGCACCGGATGACCTCCGGGCGTCCTCTTCGTTGCCGCTCTGGCCCGGGCAATTGCCGAGACTTCTGCCGGCCTCACGACGAACGGCCGCCGGGCCTCGGCGCCTTCGGCATCCTCATCGTCGAACAGCATGGGCTTCGGTTTCTCAGCGCATGTGCCACTCGATGCAAGTGGCGAGCATGCACAGGAAGACGTGGGCGCGGACCCGGGGTTCGGTGCGGTGGTGGACGGAATCCAGCGTGGGACTGACCTGACCCTCCTGTTGTCCGGGGTACGGCAGTCAACCCGAAGCCGGTTCACGACAACAGGGATTCCGGCAACTCGAGATCGACGGCCTGATGAGCAAGGCAATCTCCCGGTTCGACGCGGCCGATGGCCCTCAGGCAGATGACCAGGCCTGGCGCCCGGAAGCGGACCCGCTGTGGTTCGCGTTCCGGATGCTCGAGGTTGTGGATCGTGCCGACAGGGTCGCCTGCGTCAACCTCGTCCCCCAACCGCACATCGGGAACGAACACCCCGTAATCGGGTGCGAAGGAATAGAGGTCCGGCGGACCGCTCGTCATCAACCGCATGCCGGACGCCGTTTCACCATCGTGAGCGGACAAGACCCCGATCGCCGCAAGCAGGTTGCGGATCCCGCGCTCCACCAGGCGCAGGTGATCCGGATCAACCACTCCCGACCCTCCGAACTCGCCGCCGATGTCGATGCACCCGTGGCGGACGGCGGCGCCCGATGCTGTCCGCGATCCCTCCCCCGCATGCCAGATCTGGCCATAAGGTCCACCGAAGGCGCGCATCAACCGCAACGCTCTGCGGTCCGTCTCATCATCACCGACGAGGGAGGTGGCGACGAAGGGCAGGTAGGCAAGCGATGCCCCACCGGAATGGAGATCCACAAACACGTCCGCCATCGGCATCAGGGCATTCTCGAGATAGGCCGCGATCTCGTGGGTGGGCCCAAGCTCGGGCCTGGGTGGGAAGGTCCGGTTGAGGTTGGCGCCATCGAGGGGCGAGACCCTGACCCCGCTGCGGGCGGCCGGCAGGTTGACCGAGGGAAGTACGATGAGGCGTCCCCTGACTTCCCCGGCATCCATGGTCCGGATCAGGTTGCCGAGCGCGACCTGTCCTTCGTACTCGTCACCGTGATTGCCCGCCATGAGCAGTACCGTCGGTCCCTCGCCACCGGCGATCACGGCAACCGGAACCGGAATGACGCCGTAGGCCGATCGCGTGACCGAGTGAGGCAGGTGAAGGCGCCCCGTCTGCTTGCCGGGACGGTCAAGCTCGATGTCGGTCGTGATACCGGTTGCATAGACGGACATGACATCTCCTCGGGTGGTCGGCTGCAGGGGGAGTCTATGGCCCCTGCCGCTTCAGCGCCACACAAGCACCCGCTCCGATTCGGCCGGGCCAGGGGCGAGGGGAGGATGCGGGTCCGGCGCGCCGGTCGGTCCGCTCCGGACCGGACACCGGCGGTTCTTTGACAGACGGGGACGGCTGCACCATCTTGTGCCGGGGACGGCGCCGCGCCGGACTGCCGTTGATCGCGACGCCGGCGCATGCTCCACGTATCATCGTCGGGCATCGGTGTCGGAACGCGATTGATGGCATCATCTTCCTCCCGGGCGTCCCTGGGACCACCGCCACAGAGCGTCGCCGACCATGTCGTCCGCACCCTGAAACTCGGGGTCCCGGTGATCATCATGCGCTGCGGCATGCTGCTCATGATGACGGCGGACACCATCATGACGGGACGCGCCGGCGGCAACGAACTGGCCTATCTTGCCATCGGCTTTGCCCCCCACATCACCATGATGGTGATCGGTTTCGGTCTGCTGGCCGGATGCGTCATTCTGGTGGCCCAGGCCGACGGCGCGGGACGCCGGGAGGACTGCGGCAACATCCTGTGGACGGCCATGCTCAACGGGATGACGCTGGGGCTCATCTGGGCCGTCCTCCTCTTCAACGGGGAATTCATCCTGTGGCTCTTCGGTCAGGAGGCCGATCTGGCGCGGGGCGGCGGCGACGTCATGGCCATGTACGCCTGGGGCATGCCTGGCGTGTTCCTCTTCACCTCGTGCTCGATGTTTCTCGAGGGAATTGGCCGCACCAAGCCGGGCATGATCGTCATGATCATCGCCAACGGCGCCAACATCCTCCTCAACTGGGTTCTGATCTACGGCAACCTCGGTTTCGAGGCCGGAGGGGCATCCGGCGCGGTTCTGGCCACGAGCCTCACGCGCTGGCTGATGTTCGGCTGCATTGTCATCTACATCCTGCTGATGGCCGACAAGCATGCCTACGGTCTCTTCCGGCCGCTGCGGCGCTTTGGCCGCCTGGAGCGGCGGTTCCTGCGCCTCGGAACGCCCATGGGTCTCTCCTATGCCTTCGAGACCTCAGCCTTCATGTTTGTCACCATGATGGCCGGCCATCTCGGCGCCCCCCAGGTGGCGGCCTTCCAGGCTGCCATGAATGTCAACGCCTTCTGCTTCATGATGGCCATAGGCATGTCGACCGCCACCGCGGTCCGTGTCGGCAATGCCGTGGGGCGGCGCGACAGGGCCGCCATGGCGACGGCCGGATGGGTGGGAACCGGCCTGATTTTCCTTCTCATGCTGCCATTGGCGGCCATTGTCGCCCTCATCCCCGAAACCCTGGCGGCGATCTATACGGAAGACCCCGTCATCATCGCGATCATCGTCACCGGCCTCTTCGTTGCTGCCCTTCTCATCGCCTTCGATGGCTTGCAGGCCGTGTTGGTCGGTGCCCTGAGAGGTGCTGCCGATGTCTGGCCGGCCACCTGGCTGGGACTGATGTCGTTCTGGGGGGTCATGCTTCCCCTGGCCTGGTTCCTCGGCCATCACCTCGAACTTGGTGTTCCGGGTCTCATGTGGGGGATCGTGGGAGGCATCGCACTCGCCACCATCCTCCTCGCCTGGCGCTTTCGCGTCGTGTCACTGCGCGACGTCAAGCCCTTCGCCTGATCGGCCATGGACATCCAGCTCCTCGTCACCGGCATGGTCGTGGGGTTCCTCGTCGCCGCTCCCGTCGGACCGGTTGCCGTGCTGTGCATCCAGAGGACCCTGCTTGACGGCCGCCTCACCGGTTACGCCACCGGGCTGGGGGCGACGCTGGCTGACACCGTTTTCGGGGCTCTCGCCGTCCTCTCGGTCGGCGCCGTCGAGACATTCCTGTCCGAGAATCGCATGATCATCCAGGGTCTGGGCGGCGGAATTCTGGTGGTTCTGGGCAGCCACGCCGTGTTGAAGTCGAAAACCCTCTCGCAGGCGACACTTTCCCGCGCCCACGCCACCGGTCACGAGACCCTGATGCATGCCTTTGCCACCGCCCTTGCGGTGACTCTCTTCAATCCGATCACCTTCATCGCCTTCGTTTCCCTGTTTGCGGCCATTCACGCTCTGGAGGCCATCGACGGTCTCATCGATTCCTGGGTGGTCATCTCCGGCGTGCTGACCGGCGCTGCGGCCTGGTGGTTCACCCTCGCCACGATCAGTGCGTGGATGCGGTCCAGTTTCACGGGCAAGGGACTGGCCTGGCTCAACGCCGGTTCCGGCCTCGTCGTCCTTGCCTTCGGAGTCTACGCTCTAGGCAGTCTCCTGCCCTGAGGCCGCGGCAAGGGGATCAGGAACCGGTCAATGCGGCCGTCCGTCGGCGGAGTTCGGGAAGGACATCCGTGGCAAACCAGGGATGGCGCCGCAGCCAGGCCGTGTTGCGCCATGAGGGATGAGGCAGGGTAAGAACGGAAGGCAGGTGGACGCGCCACGCCGCCACGGTTTCCGTCATGGTCATGCGCCCTGCCGGCGGCAGATAGCGCGCCTGGGCGTAGCGTCCAACCAGCAGGGTGAGTTCGACTGACGGCAGGCGCTTCAGGACCCGTTCATGCCACAAGGGTGCGCACTCCGGGCGCGGCGGCCGGTCGCCGCCATTCCTGTCCCTGCCGGGATAGCAGAAGCCCATGGGCATGATGGCAATGCGCCGGGTGTCGTAGAAGACGGTCCTGTCGATGGCCATCCACGTTCTCAGACGGTCACCGCTGGCATCATCCCAGGGAATGCCGCTGGCATGGACACGGGAGCCTGGCGCCTGTCCGATGATCAGCAGCCGGGCGCCCGATTCGGCTCTGATGACAGGCCGCGGGCCGCAGGGAAGGTCCCCGGCACACATGCGACAGGCGCGGATTTCCTCCAGCAGGATGGCAAGACTGTCGGCCATGACCGGCAGTCTTGCCAGTCGCGGCGCCTCGGGGCAAGGTGCGCCGCCATGACCCATCCGGAGATCGCCCGTGCCCTCGAACATCTCGGTCGCGATCCGCGCGATCTGCAGATCACGGACACATATCGCGGAAGCGCGAACCGGGCCGTGCGTCTCCTCCTTGCAGGAGACGATGTCGTCCTGCGTCTTGCCGGGAGCGGGAACGCGGACATCGTCGACCGTTCGCGGGAGTGCGACCACATGAGGGTGGCGTCTTCCCTCGGCGTCGCGCCACACATCCTGGCGGCCGATCCCGGCAGAGGGCTGATTCTCTATCGTTTCGCGGATGGTCGGCTTCTGGACGCCATGGAACGCCCCTTCGCCGCACCTGTCCTGCAGAGGTTGGGCCGCGCCTTCCGGAAGCTCAGACAGGCCACCGGGTTCACCGGCGTGATGGATCCCTGGGAGAAGCTGGAGACCTATCTTGACGACGCGGGGTGCACCTCGCCCGAAGCGCCGGACACCTTCGGCGCCGGCTGGGCCGTCGTGGACGCCCTGAGGCATGTCTGCCATCCCGCGGACGCCACGCCGGTCGCTTCCCATGTCGATCCCGTCGCCGCGAACATCATCGATGACGGAACCAGCGTCACCTTCCTGGACTGGGAGTATGCGGCTCTCTGCCACCCGCTGTGGGATCCGGCCTACTTCGCGTCGGAGGCCGGTCTCGAGGGGCAAGAACGCCGGATTCTCCTTGCGGCAACCAGCATGGAAGGCGAGTCGAGGGCCCTGGCGGACTGGATTCGCGTCGCCCTAGCCGTGTCCCTTGCCTGGTGCCTGGTGCGCCGCCGACGCGCCCCTGACGAAACGCTGTGGAACCGCGAGATCGCGTGGCGACGCCGCCGGCTGGCGGCGCCATGAAAGACGGGAAACGCGCCATCAGGGGCCTCCTCTTCGACAAGGATGGCACCCTTGTGGCCTTCAACGAGACCTGGATTCCGGCGTTCTGCGAAGCGGCATCGCGCGTCGCCGGAGCCGCCGGGCAGCCCGACATCGCCGATCACCTGCTCCGTGAAGCCGGATACGACCGGTCCCTCGGCATCTTCGAGGTCGATTCCATGCTGGCCAGTGGCACCAATCAGGACATCGTCCGGTGCTGGAACGCCATCCTCGCGGAGACCGCGCCTCCCGACCTCGAAGGCCTGCTCTTCGGGGTCTTCCGCGAGACATCTCTGGACGGGCTGGTGGCGACGGCGGACATGCCCGCCCTCTTCGACCATCTCGCAAGGGTCGGCTACCGCCTCGGTATGGCCACGAACGATGACACGGAACTGGCGGAGCTTGCCGTGCGGCAGTTGGGAATCCGCGACCACCTCACCTTCGTGTGCGGTTCCGACGGAGGATTCGGCGGCAAGCCAGGTCCTGGCATGGGCGAGGCATTCTGCCGGCACACCGGGCTCGATCCCTGGGAGGTGGCGATGATCGGCGATGCCGCGGCCGATGCCGGAATGGCCCGCGCCGCCGGACTGGGCGCCGCCATCGGCGTGTTGACCGGAAGCGCCACCCGGGACCAGCTCGAGCCCTGGTTCGATGTCATCATCGACAGCGTGGCGGACCTGCCGGACCTTCTGGCCGAGTAAGGACGCAGCGGGCTTCCTTCATGGAATCCACGTCTTGCATTGTCCCCGGCGCACCGCCACCATGATCCGGTTCAACGATACCGGGAGGATGCCATGAAAACCCGCGCTGCTGTTGCCCACAAGGCGGATGCGCCGCTCACGATCGAGGAAGTGGACCTCGAAGGGCCCCGCGAAGGCGAGGTTCTTGTCGAGGTCAAGGCAACCGGCATCTGCCATACCGACGCCTTCACCCTGTCGGGAGCCGATCCCGAAGGCATCTTTCCGGCCATACTCGGTCACGAGGGGGCCGGCGTTGTCGTCGATGTCGGCCCGGGGGTCTCGAGTCTCAGGAAGGGCGATCATGTCATCCCGCTCTATACGCCGGAATGCAGGCAGTGCGAGTACTGCACCTCGGGCAAGACGAACCTCTGCCAGGCCATCAGGGTGACGCAGGGACAGGGCGTCATGCCGGACGGCACCAGCCGGTTCTCGATCGGCGGGGAGAGGATCTTCCATTACATGGGCACGTCGACGTTCTCGAACCACACGGTGGTTCCCGAGATCGCTGTCGCCAAGGTCCGCGAGGACGCCCCCTTCGACAAGATCTGCTACATCGGCTGCGGTGTGACCACCGGCATCGGCGCCGTCATCAACACTGCCAAGGTGGAGCCGGGCAGCAACTGCGTGGTGTTCGGTCTCGGCGGAATCGGCCTCAATGTCATCCAGGGCCTGCGTCTCGTCGGCGCTGACATGATCGTTGGCGTCGACATCAACCCGGCACGTGAGGATCTCGGCAAGGCGTTTGGCATGACCCACTTCGTCAACCCGAAGGAGGTCGAGGGTGACCTCGTTCCCTGGCTCGTGAACCTGACCAGAGGGGGCGCCGACTACAGTTTCGAGTGCATCGGCAATGTCACCACCATGCGTCAGGCGCTGGAATGCGCCCACAAGGGGTGGGGCGAATCCATCATCATCGGTGTGGCGCCTGCCGGGGCCGAGATCTCCACCCGTCCGTTCCAGCTGGTGACCGGCCGGGTCTGGCGGGGCACGGCCTTCGGCGGCGCCAAGGGACGCACGGACGTGCCGAGAATTGTCGACTGGTACATGGACGGAAAGATCAACATCGACGACATGATCACCCACACCATGCCACTCGAGGGTATCAACGACGCCTTCCACCTGATGCACGAGGGTGAGTCAATCCGCAGCGTCGTGATCTACTGACCCATGGTGGAAACCGTCTCGCTCAGCCGGTGTCACGGCGGCATGCAGGGGTTCTACCGGCACGCCTCACGTGAAATCGGCCTTCCCATGGCATTTTCCGTGTTCACGCCGGCGGCAGCGTCGCAGGAAAGGGCGCCGATCCTCCTGTGGCTGTCGGGCCTGACCTGCACGGACGAGAACTTCACCATCAAGGCCGGCGCCCAGCGCCTGGCAGCAGATGCCGGGTTTCTCGTGGTGGCCCCCGATACCAGCCCGCGCGACACCGGCATCGAAGGCGAAGACGACGACTGGGCCTTCGGAACGGGAGCGGGATTCTACCTTGATGCGACCGTCGAACCCTGGTCCCGGCACTACCGCATGGAGAGCTACATCATCCGAGAGCTTCCCGGTGTCATCGCCGATGCCTTTCCCGGCGACCCGCAGAGGATGAGCATCTTCGGGCACTCCATGGGCGGCCATGGCGCACTGTCCCTTGCCCTCAAGAATCCCGGCATGTTCCGTTCGGTTTCGGCACTGGCGCCGATGAATTCCCTCATGGGCTGCCAGATGGGGAGCGACGCCTTGCAGCGTTACCTCGGCGATGACCGGGAGACCTGGCGGCGCTACGATGTCGTCGATCTGATCCGCTCCGGTCACCGCACGACGCCGATCCTCGCCGACCAGGGGACCGAGGACGAGTTCCTTCCCAACCTGCTTCCCGACGCCCTGGCCGCCGCCTGCAAGGATACCGGACAACCGCTGACGCTCAACATGCGCGAGGGCTACGACCACAGCTACTGGTTCATCCAGAGTTTTCTCGCCGATCACTTTGAACACCACGCCCGTGCTCTCGGGTGCTGAACATCCATCGTCAGTGAACGATGTTCTTTCGCGGCTGCGCGAGGCAGGCAAGCGTATCGGTCATGTCGTCATTCCCGATCTCGATGGCAGCCTGCGGGGTCGACGCCTCAGGCTTGACGACATCGCAACGACGTTTGCTGCATCCGGGACCTTCGTCAACGTACTCCACAAGTGGGACATCGCCGAAGAAGTGACCGGCACGCCACCGTTCGTGGGCGAGCCTGTCGTCCTCGACTGGACGAGCGTACGCGACTGGCCGTTCGAGAAGGATTCGTTCATCGTCTTCGCCGACTATGACGGCCCGTCCCGTGCCTTGAGTCCGCGTCAGGTGCTCGCCGACCAGGTCGCCCGCGCGGGCGATGCGGGATACGCCGTTCGTGCGGCCATGGAGTTCGAGTTCCACGTCCTCACGGAGACGGCTGAATCCCTGCGCGCGAACGGGTTCGGCGACGGAATCGAACTCTTCGCAGCCGACAACCGCTGCTGGGGCAGCCAGTCGGCGACCATCCACGGCGACTACGTGACGTCTCTCGAAGGGCGGGTCTGCGCGGCAGGCATCGATCTCTTCAGCCTGGGGCTCGAACTCGGTCCCGGCTGTTTCGAAGCGACTCTCGAAGCAGGCGCCCCCTTGAAGGCCGCCGACGATGCCGTCCTCTTCAAGACCCTGACCAAGGCCCATGCGCGGCGCCAGGGCATGACAGCGAGTTTCATGGCCCAGCTTCAGACGTCCTGACCTCGGCTATGAATTTGTCCAATCAGTTTGATGCTTCTGGGCCGAGTTTGGGTGGGTTGTCTGGCAGTTCGTAGATCATGCGCAGGTCGGTTCCTGGGAAGGTCGTGCGCGTCTGGTTGAGTGCGTCGAGCAGTCCGGCGATGTCGGCGTCGCGCGCGTTGCTGGCGGTGCCGAGGAAGCGCACCCGCAGGACGCGGTTTTCCTGATCGGGGATGATGTCGGCGTCCGACTGGAACAGTTCGGCGAGAGGGCGTCGCGGGCGCTGCTTTGCGCCCTGGGCCTGGGCGACGGCGGCCATCATCCGGGTTTCGGCGCGGTAGGCGATCATGCGAACGATGTCGAGCAGCAGCCTCTCGCTGGAGGGCAGGGCGTCGAGCCTGTCGTTCTCGTCGAGCTCGGCCACGGTGACATGTTTCGGGATTTCTGCACGCCGGACCTTGAGCGCCTCGTGCTCGGCGTCGAGCGTCACGATCTTGTCCTGCAGCGTTGCGGCGGCCGTGATGGCGGTGTCGGACGGGGCGCCCTTGAGCAGGTCGGCGACGCGGTTGCGCAGTGTGCCGAGCTTCTGGCGCAGCTGGCGGATGCGGCGGTCGCAGCGGCGCCAGTGCGGATGGACGACGCGCGCTTCGGGGTCCTGCTCGACAAGGCCGTGCACGGCCAGCGCGTCGATGCCGAACTCCTGGCGCATGGACTTGAAGAAGTTCTCCTGGGACCAGCGCGAGAACAGCGCGCCGGCGACCCGCTCCATGGGCGTGTGCATGTCCGTGGTGATCAGCGGCACCTGCCGGCCGCTGTCCAGAAGACGCCGGATCTGGCGCACCTGCGGCCCGCCGGACAGCGTGATCCGTCTCTGTGCGAGCCGCACCTCGGCGGTGCGGACGCCACCTGGTGAGTGGAGCGGCACCCGGACCGTGCGGAACTCTCCCTGTGGCCAGGGACCGCTCCGGAACCCCTTGTGCCAGGTGATCACCGCCACCCCGCGCCGAGCGAGGCGGGCGAACAGCGCCGGGCTCCAGCCCTCGCGGTCGAACACCAGCGTCAGCCCCGGCGCGACCGCCTCTCCCCTGGCGAGGTCCGGCGCGTCCGGCCCCGGCAGGCCGAGCCGCTCCAGCGCGGGCAGGATGTCGTGCTCCAGCGCGTGCGTCATGGTCGGATCGAGGTCCTTGTGCAGGCACAGGAGCGGCCGGCCGCCGAGCGCGTTGACCCAATAGCCTGTCGAGGCCGGCAGACAGAGCTTCTGACGTGACACGAAGTGCTTCGGCAGGCGACCCTTGCGGCCCGAATATACCTTCACGTGCCCGTCCACCGACAGTGTCGCGCAGACATCCGGCGCCTCCGCGATCCAGTCCTTCGCCAGCGCGTCCTGCCAGTCCCGGACCTTTCAACCACCCACGCGTGTATAGGGATGTTACTCCCGCCTTCTCTCACCGAGTGCTTCGCGCCGCCTTCTTGCGCCAAGTGCGTCACGCACCTGGATCGCCCAGTTCAGCCTTTCGAGACCCTGCCAGAGCTTCTTCGCTCCCGGGAGCGTCTGGCGCGGCGTGGGATGCCACCCGACAAGGCGCCCAAGGCCGATGACGACGGCACGGACATCGCCCATCGCCCGGACCTCCCGGTGACCCTGGGATTCCAGCAGCGTGCCGAGCAGGTCGATGTCCTCCTCGGCAAACACCTCGCTCGCCGGGGTCAAGGGACGCTCGCGCGCAAGCACGGTCAGGTCGGCAACATGGACGGCGGTGACGGCGTCGAAGGCAAGGCACGTCTTCAGGTCGTCGGCCCTGTCGAGCCGGCGGTCCTTGATCCGGGTCCCGGTCTTCAGCGTGCGGAACCAGGTCTCGATGCTCCATCGCGTCCGGTACCAGCCCAGGACGGTCGCCGCGTGCACGGCCTCGGCCTCCCCTGGTGCCGGGCGCTCGGTGGTCAGCAGCAGCCAGTGCAGGGCCTCGTCGCCGTCATCGGTTCCGGCCTCGCTGGCCGAGACCGCGAACATGGACACAGGCTCCGCGTCGCGCTCCTTTTGCGGCGGCGCCACCTCGACCTGTGCCGTGCGGATCTCGAGACGGGCGACGCGCTCCTTGCGGGCGCGCGGGCCGCCAGCGGCCGGGATCGTCAGCTCCGTCACCGCGACCAGCGGCCGGGCCGCGACATGCTTCCACAGGCACGTCTCTTTGCCGTCGGGCGTCCGCACGCGCTGTTTCGCCGAACGGCTCGCACGCACCAGCAGCGCGGCCCCGGCGTCCGCGGCATGGGCGAGCAGTTCCCGGAAGTCGCCCTCGCGGTCGCAGACCGAGACCACACGCGTGTCCGGGCAGGCCGCCGCGAGCTCCCGGGCCCGCTCGAGCCCGGTGACCCAGCGCTGACTGTCCTCCCCAGGCTCCTGCCGGAAGGCCGCATCCATCGTGAACAGGCCCAGCGGCCGGCCCTCCGATGTCACCGCCAGACCGGCGTGGGCGAGGATGCCGACGCTCCCCTTGCCACCGCCGCCGAGCTTGTCCAGACCCTTCGTGGCCTCCAGGCCGCTGTAGTTGATCGCCGTCGTGTCCTGTATCGCAAGGACAAGAGGCTCTGTCCGACAACGCTCCACGGTCGCCTCAACATGCGCTTCCAGAACGTGCTCCATGGATACCCTCGGGTTCGACAGCAACCGATAAGCGGCCTTCTGCTCCGCCTTCTCGGGAAAGATGATCGGCAGGTCCTCCCCCATGTTCTTCATCCAGGCCCGGCCCATGTCAACGATGCGTCGTCGCACCCGACCGTCGGTATGGCGCGTGCGCCCGTACTCCCGCTCCGCCCAGTCCGCGTCAGTGCCGTCATAGACGCCCGCCAGGGCGCCGAGTGGACGGCGCTGTGTCCCGTGGAGCACCGTCCGCCAGCCGCTCTCCAGGGCCAGGACCCGCACCGTGCCAACCTCGCCGCGGCGCCCGCTGGTCCGCCCGGCCACGGTCCAGCCGGCGCAGTGGTAGCAATAGCCGCTGTGCTCCGCACCGACATGAGTGTAGGCCGCCACCGGGCGCACCGCATAGCGGGCCTCCCAGTCGTCGGCGATGCGCTCCGCCGCCATGCGCAGGACCCGGGAGGCCAGTCCGTAGACCCGAACGCCGGGAAGCAGGAGAAACCGATGATGGCAGATCACACGCTCGATGTTGGCGGCACGGGCGTCGGCGGACCATGCGATCCACTCATCCCGCGCCCGCAGCTGCCAGGTCGCGGACCCGAAGCCGATCCCGCCGAGGGTGCCGTGGCGCTGCGAGCGGATCCAGTAGCGCACCTGGCCGCCGGGCGAGCGCGTCCATCCCAGCGGGTGGTGCGTCGCCATCATCGCCTCCCAGAGACGGCGATCGTCGGCGTCGCCCACCGGTTCGAGCGAGACCGGGCCGAGATCCTCCAGCAGGCAGACCAGCTTGGTGTCGGGGACCTCACCGGCCGGGACGGCGGGCACGACGGTCGGATCAGGCACGCTCCGCGGCGGCGGAAGCTCGAACCCCACGCGCTCGGCGAGCGCCGGCAGCACCTTCGCCGCCGCCGACAGGCACGGACGGCCGAGCGCGTTGCGCCAACCGGTGCGCTCGCAAAGCTCGCGTGCCAGACCGTGACGGGTGGCGTCGGCGGAGCGCAACGCGCCGGCAAACCAGTCAAGCGTCTGCGAATCGAAATGGCGGAGACCAACCTGCATGCCCGCAGCATGCACGAAACGAATCACCTATACAAGTCCGATCCTTTGAAAGGTCCCGGACCCGCTGCGGGTCGCTCGCGAGCGCCCTGATCTTGCGCCGCAGCGTCTTGACCTCCGGGCAGCGGTCGAGCCCCAGGACCGCGCCCCGTTCCCCGGGCGCCTCGTGGCGCAGCGCCTCGGGGTTGCGGATCCGGGCCATGAACAGGAAGGCGAGCATGAGAAGCACGCTCGTCAGCCCGTAGTACCCTTTCGGCAGCGACAGGAACCTGTCCGCGTGCTCCAGGAGACCCTCCTTCAGCAGCGCCGGCAGCGCCGCCAGGACGCCGCCGCCGGCGACCGCCGAGAGCGGCTCGTCGAAGTGCGGAGGCGCTTCGCTCATGGCTCCCGTCGAAGCCGCGACGCGCCCGGCGCTGTCGCGCGCGCCGCGCCCCATCGGCGCGACCCTGTCGCGACGGTCCCGCTCGCCTCGGCCGAGAAGATCGTCCGGGCATCGCGTGGCCTCGTCGACTTGCGCCGCCTGCGGCCGCTCTCCGCCGCCGATGAAGCCGTTGCTGAGGTTGTAGTACGCCGTCGATCTCGCGATCCCCAGTTCCCGGGCCAGTGCCGCGGCGTTCATGCCCTCGGCCAGGAGACGGTTCGCCGCGGCTGCCGTCTCGCCTGTGATCACGCTGAGACCACGGCCCTTGCGTGGCTCGTAGAAGCTCGCTTCACCCCTGTCCCGGAGCTTCCTCACCGCCCGCTGCACGGTCGCGCGGCTCACGTCGAAGGCCGCCTGCAGGTCTCTTTGAGGAACGCCGTGCCTGGCGAACCTCGCGATCCGCAGCAGCATGGCCGGCCGGTCGCCCTCGTCGTGGCAGTCGAAGGGCTCCATGTTCGAGAAGTAGACGGTCTGTCCGTCGAGGTCGGCAAGGGAGAAGCACGAGGTTCCGATCTGGACGGCTTCGGCAGGGTGCATTGCGAGCGTGTTCATGGCCTGGAATGCTCCAATATAGGCGTCATATCATATTGGATCGCCCCACGGCTATGGTGTCAAGCAAAAAACTGGGAAAAGCGTTCATTGTGTTGGAAAAAAGAGGGCCGGACTGATCAAGTCAACTCACTGAGGTCAGGACGTCTGAGTTTGGCGCCTTCCATCCCGGACTCTCGGGACACGTTCACCTCTCGCTCGCCGACAGCGCCACCGGCCAGCCCCTGTTCCACGACGCCGGAGCAAGGGATGCCATGAGCACGACCATGCGCCAGGCCGTCGCCGGCGTGGTGGGACTCACCGGCGACCTCACCGCCCTGGTGGCCCATACCGTCAACGCATACCGCCGCCTGGCGCCTGGAAACTGGGCGCCGAAGACGGCGACCTGGGCTGTCGAGAACTATGCCGCGGCGGTGCGGGCCGTGCCCGCACCGGCAGATCGGGCGCGCATCGAATTCCGTCTTCCGGGCGCCGACACCAACCCCTACCTTGCCATTGCGGCGACCCTTGGCGCGGCACTTCACGGTATCGAGAGGGACATGGCCCTGCCGATGCCCATCACGGAGGGCGGACCCGATGACACGCCAGGCGGCGTTCCGCGTCTTGCGCGCAGCCTCGCCGAGGCTGCGGAACGCCTCCATGCGAGCCATGCGGCGCGCAGTCTCTTCGGCGACACCTTCATCGATCATTTCGTGGCAACGCGTTTCCACGAGGATGCGCGCATGCGCCGCCATGTCAGCGCCAGTGAGCGGGAACGCTACCTCGAGGTCGTGTAGCAGGATCAGGGGCTGTGTCTTGCCACTCCTGTCAACCGCAACACGTTCAATGGTCTCTCGTATCCCCGTTGTCTTGATCAGGATTTCCTCGACGGATTGTGACATCCGGGGACATGCCGGGCTCATCGAAGGACGAGAGCGACCACAACGACATGGGTATCGGGCCGATATCTGGCTCCGCAGGCGGTATGCGCAGACATTCCACGAGATCATGGATGGTCATTCATTCGTCACTGCCCGGGTATGCCGCCACATCCGAGTTATGTGCTGGCATTGGTCGCGGTGGCGCCGTCCTGGGTTCGGCGGGTTGTTGATCCCTTGGAAGCTTGACAGCACAGGCGCGTGAGCCTGCAAGTTGCCTTCTCGCATGTGAGGAGAGGTCGAAGGCGACGACGGATCCGAGCCAGGCGTTGATTGCGTTGATGCCACCGCACCCTGTCTGTATCGAGAGTCATCCGGGGGACGGTGCGCTGATGAAGCGCCTGAGCGGACAGAGCCCATGACACGGCGGAGGTCGTCAGTAAGGACCTGCAGGGCCTTCGGCGCCAAGGCGCATGTGGCGCGCAGCCCCGCGGGCCGACGCTCGAACTTCGGCGAGCAAGGCCTGCCAGGCGAGCCGGATCCGCCTCAAACGGAGCGATGATACCATCGGCCGGGTGAAGACACGGCGGCGCGGGTCGACTGGCGGTTCACCTAGGCGCTTGCGGTTCACGACCTGATCCATCTGCCGCAGCTCTCGAGTGGTCGCCGGGTGCGCACAACAACGGCACAGCGTTCTTCTCAACCTCAGATGTCCTGACATCGGCTTCGATGTTTCCAAATCAGAGTGATGCTTCTGGGCGGAGTTTGCGTGCGTTGTCTGGCAGTCGAAGGGCACCAAGTTCGAGAAGGAGACGATCGGTCCGTCTATGTCGGCAAGGGAGAAGCACGCGGTTCTGATCAGGAGGGCTTCAGGCGGGTGCATCGCGAGCGTGTCCAAGGCCGGGATCATCCCATAACCAGCATTATATTGTATTGGACCGCAACACGACTGTGCTGTCAAGCACAACACCAGGCAAATCGTTCATTGTGCTGGGAAAAAGTGGGGACGGACTGATCAAGTCAGCTCACGAGGTCAGGACGTCTCAACCTGCTGGCAGCGCCCCTGGATGTCGGACCGGCCGAACCCGGAGCCGTTGCGGTGTCCAGGGATTAGAACGAGGTCCGCCGGCTCCCTTTCCGGCCCTGTCGGTCATCGCATCCGGGGATCGACGCTGCAGGGTTCGGGCGGGGGCGAGGATGAACTGAGGGGTCATGCCACCTGGGCAAACGGATTGACGATAAGGAGACTGTCGACCCGACGGCCGTCCTGGAAGTCTTCCGTGAAGAGCGTTTCGCACCCTGCCTGCAGGGCCGAGGCGACGATCAGCGAGTCGTAGAAGCTGAAGCCGTGCGCCGCGGCCAGTGCAACGGCGGCTTCATGCGTCTCGATACCGAGAGGTCGAATCGACTCGAACAACTCGCGCACATCCGCGACCGCCTCTGCAACGCTTTCCCAATCCAGCCGGAATTTCCGCCACAAGACGTTGGTGAACTCGTTCAGCACCTGCACACTGATGACGCCGCCATCGATGAGCGCCCGGCGCGCAGCGTCGCCCTTTGCGCCCGGTCCCTGAGCATAGACAAGAACGTTGGTGTCGAAGAATGTCGTCATCGGGCATTGGCCTCGTCCCGGTCGAAGGCGTAGTCGGCAGGGATGGGCAGGGCGCGAGCGCGCATCCGTTCTATGGCGCGCAGGCTGCTTTCGTCCCTGGCAATCGCGAGGCGTGCACGATCAGCGGACACAATCTCCACACAATCGCCTGCCTTCAGGTCCAGATCGTTCACCAGTGCTTTGGGCAGCCGCACCGCCAGGCTGTTGCCCCATTTCGAGATCCGCATGGATAGACTCCGGCAATAGACAGGTTCTTGCGGATATCCTATGCACTTTCCATCCAGCTGCAAGGTGAAGTCGTCTCCACAGCCGGAACGAGTTGCGCACTGTCCTTGCCGGGCCCGGCGGGTTGCCCCCCCTGATCGGCGAGCCTTGATGGGCGTGGCTGCCGGTCTGTCCTCTTGCCGCCGGCGGCGTTGCGCGGAGAGACCGGAACCATGCTGCAATGCCCTGACTTGTGATGGCGCTGATCATGCGGCCGGCGAAGAAGGGCAGGATTTGCCTGGCCTTGAAGGTGCCGGATTTCCGGTGCCGTTCGCAGTGGACAAGGACTTCCCGTGCGGCGGTCTCGAGGAGTGCTTCCTTCCCGACCCCGGGGTCCGCAGGGTCTCCATTCCTGTACGCCGCCAGCCGTTGACACGCCTGCGCCACGGTCACGGGCCGGCATCGGCGAAGGGCATCCAGGTTCTCCGGCCCTTGTTGCCGGGAGTGAATGACGTGGCGCCTGGCGCCCGAGGGCATGATGCGGATGCCAAGGCCCTTCGGTTCGGTATCGCGCACGTCCAGGGATGACCTTCCCCCGCTTGAGCGTATCGACCCGGTTCCAGACGATATGTAGTGTGGCCGTGTGTCCTCCGGTGTTCTGCGGCCCTGGGGAAAGGAAGGCATCGCCTTTTCTTCCGGCCTTGCAGAAATGAGAGGAATGAAGTGCCTTGTATCAGTTGATCAGCGCCATAGGTGCGGGGAAGTCACGGAGCCAGCCGTCATGAGTGATGGGGAACGATGGAGATGACCACGGACATTGAACGCCATGTCGGGGCCACTGGACGCGACGAGCGAATCCGGGAGGTGCGGGCCAAGATCGACGCAATGGATGTGCGCTACATCTACTATCAGTACATCTCGATCACCGGGCGCATCATGGGCAAGGCCGTGCCGTCGCCGCACTGGGAATCCATGGCGGCCAGGGGAATCCAGACGTGGTACGGCGGTCTTACCAATGTCCTCCCCGACCGCTCGGGAAACCTCCTCGGATTTCCCGCCAATGCCCATGAACTGCTGGCGATCCCAGATCCCGAAACGTTCTGCCAGTTGCCGTGGAACAGGGAAGCCGCGCGCGTCTACTGCACGGTGTTCCATGCCCGCGAGGAGAGAGACAATCCGGGAGCCTTCATGGAGGAAGACTGCCGCGGCAACCTGCGGCGCGTCCACCAGCAGTTCATGGCCGACCATGACGGACTCCACCTTCGGCATGGCTGTGAACCGGAAATGGCCTGGCTCAGGCGCGGTGAAGACGGCCGGCCCGACGGCGGGCCGACCAAGCCACTCGCCTACCACATCGACCAGTTCGAGGAACTGTCGCGCGTCTACGCCAGGATCATCTCGTATGGTCAGGCGATGGGTCTCGACATGATTCAGGGTGATCACGAGGACGCGCCGGGCCAGCTCGAAGTCAACTTCATGTTCGACGACGCCTTGAGAACCTGCGACCGG
Organism: Alphaproteobacteria bacterium; assembly: GCA_964291265.2. Taxonomy (GTDB): domain Bacteria; phylum Pseudomonadota; class Alphaproteobacteria; order SP197; family SP197; genus SP197. The sequence continues at coordinate 2,190,600 of OZ219747.1, read as the reverse complement.
CTGACAACCTACCGACAGATCTGCGCCCAGGTCGCCCGCGAAGAAGGTCTCATCGCCTGTTTCATGTCAAAACCGTCCATGGGCGTGTCAGGGAACGGGTGCCATCACAACATGTCCCTGTGGAGAGGGGGCGACGACTCCATGGTCTGCCATGTCGGCGATCCGCGGCCCGGTGTCGACGACGTCTACATGCACCGCAAGGGGGGCACCAATGTCTTCATCGACGACCCGAACGACTGGATGCCGGGCCCCCTCGGCCTTCATGCCATCGGCGGCGTCATGGAACACCTTCCCGCGCTCACGGCCATCGGCTCCTCCACCGTCAACTCCTACCGGCGCATGCTCGATCTCGGTCTGTGGGCGCCCATCTACGCCGACTGGGGCTATCAGAACCGGACAACGGCGCTCAGGGTGTCGGCTCCGGGCCGGTTCGAGTACAGGGCAGTCGATTCCATGGTCAACCCCTATCTCATGGCTGCGGCCCTTCTGAAGGCGATGGATGACGGCATCACCCGCCAGCTCGATCCCGGCGAACCCGAGCAGCGCAACATCTACGAGGCCATGGAGGCCGGAAAGATCGTTCAGCGCCTGCCGCGCTACTTCGGTGAAGCACTGGACGCGCTCGCGGCCGATGAGGTGGTGCGCTCCGCGCTTCCCGGACGGCTCTACGAGATCTATGATGAATACAAGCGCGACGAGTGGGACCGGTTCAATGCCGAAGTCAGCGACTGGGACATGAACACCTACCTGGACTGCCTGCCATGAGCACATTCGAACTGACGGATCGCGAAATCGAGACCTTCCATCGCGACGGATTCGTCCTTGTCGACAACCTGATCGACGACGAAACCGCCGAGAGGATCAAGGCACGTTACGAGAGGATGTTCCGCGGAGAATTCGAGACCGGCATCCGCCCGGACGAGGTCAACTGGCAGGAAGGTGTCAGCGACCCGAGCCTGACACGCCAGATCTGCAACGGCTGGAAGGGTGACAGGACGGTCGCCGAAACGGTCCTGAGGGAGGATATCGGTCGGGCCTGCGCCACGCTAGGAGGATGGCCCGGAGCCCGTGTCAAGGTCGACAACGTCCTGTGGAAGCCTGTCGGCACCCGTCCCCTGGGCATGCATCAGGACAGTGCCTATCTCGACTGGATCGACCCCAGCGAAATGATCAGCTGCTGGATCGCTCTCGATGACACCTCGGCCGATGCCGGAACCATGGAGCTGGTCAGAGGTTCCCACAGGTGGTTGCTTGCGGCACCCATCGAGCAGTTTCACGGACCGGAAGACTACATGAAGGAGATGCGGGAAGCGGCGGCGGCCCAGGGTATCGACGAGCCGGACGTGGTTCCCGTCGTCGTGAAGAAGGGTGGCGGGTCCTTTCATCACGGCAACACCTGGCACGGTTCCAACGCCAATCACGGCGGCACCGCGAGGCGCTCTCTTGTCGTCCACTGCCTGTCGTCCGCGGCCTGTTTCGTTCCCCGCAACATCGCGCACGGCACGGGCCCGATGTATGGCCGCTACATGCGCCTTGACGACAACCCCGTCATGGACGACAACTACTTTCCGATCCTCTGGACCGCGGACGGAACCCGTTCGCCGTGGATCGACTCCTACCTGGCATCGGGCTGAGGCGCGCGCCGACGACGAAACGCACCGAGGCAGTTTCGAGCCTAGCGGACGGCCGCCGTGGGCCTTCGAAGCCAGGACGAACCGGTACGGCATCGCCTGAAGTCAGACGCCCCGGTCTCCCGGAAGCCCCAGGGCATCGCGCAACCACCTCCGCCGCCTCGATGCCGCAGGCAGCCGGACCGTGAAGCACGCACCCTCGGGATGATCGGGGTCGTGACCGACATTGCGGGCGCAGATCTCGCCGCCGAAGGCATGGACGATCTGGCGCGAAATCGTCAGGCCGATGCCCGAGTGGTCGTCATCCGCCGCCGGATCCCGGCACTGCTCCAGCCAGGCAAAGATCCTCTCTTCGGTCCCTTGCGGAATACCCGGCCCCCGGTCGGTGACGGAGAGAGTGACCCACCCTCCTCTCCGGCAACAATCTACCGTAATGACACCGCCTGGCGGGCTGAATGAAACGGCGTTGGTGAGCAGGTTGAGCACCACCTGAACCAGGCGGTCTTCCAGGCCGTCCACCAGGCAGCAGCGTCCTTTCGCCGCTTCGACAAGCCCCGGACCGTGCCTCACGGTGACGCCGTGGCGCTCCAGCCACACGTCGGGGTCCGCGTGCAGGTTGAGCAGGCGGGCGACATCGACAAGCGTCGTCGGAGTCCGCACCAGCAGGTCATCGAGCCTGGAGAGGTCCTGCATGTCATCAGCCAGCCGTTCGAGGCGTCCGGCTTCCGCCAGCGCCAGTGCGACCATCTTCTCCTTCGCCGCCGCGTCGTTGTTCCCCAGGATCATGAGCGCACCGCCCATTCCGGTCACGGCGTTGCGTATCTCGTGGGCGGAATTGCGTGCTATCTCCTTTCCATCCTCGACTCGCCGTTCGAGCGATCCCGTCATCATGATGAGCGCTTCCGCGAGCCTGCCGATCTCGTCGTCTCCGGCGCGATGATCGGGAATGTCCCGTGACCCCTTGCGGCCCCGGCGCACGTCCGTGGCCGCATCGGCGAGTTCCACCAGGGGCCGGGTGATGACACGGGCAAGCCAGACGGACAGTCCGGCCGTCAGCGCGAAGGCGACGAGCGCCATCAGCATGATCACTTCCTGACGGCGCAACAGGTCGAGTTCGTCATCACTGGGCTTCGCGGAGAGGACGAGCACTCCGACGACGGTCCGGTAGAGCTTCTTTCTCACCGGAACGGCCACCACGAACTCCATGTCGTTCGTGCCTCCCCCGACAACCGTCCATGAGGCATTGCCCCGCGCCGCTTCGCCGACAAGGCCCTCCGACCCTTCCACCGCCACGGCGGATTGCTCTCCTGAGAACACGAACCAGTCATCGAGAATGGCGCGCCATGACGGCATCTGCCATGTCCCGCCCTCAGCCATGGCCTCGATCTCGACCGACTCCCGGGAATCACCGACGAGATCCTCTCCTGTCAGGGGATCGACAAGCCGGATGTCAAGGTCTGCTGCAGGCGTCAGGGTGCCGAGATGTTCCGTCCAGCTGCGAACCAGCCGCCTTCTTGCCTCGAGGGGCGACAGGCCGGCCGGGGGCCAGGCGTAACCCAGCTGGGAGGCGGGAAAGAACCCCACCCGGTCGGGTATGTCGAGCCGTGCCGGATTGATGGTTTCAAGATCCTCCATAACGGCGGAGTTCTCTATGGAAAGGGCAATCAGGCGGCCACGTGCGGAGAGAGACTCCACCTTCGCCATGACGAGGTTGGGCCTGATGTCGTGAATCAGATAGAGAGCCACCAGGAAGAGAGCGAGCGGCACGAGATTGATGGCAAGAATCTTCCGGACGAGCATTCCGGGGAAGCCTCTTCCTTCCCTGGTCTCATGGGCCGTCACAACGCCAGGAATAGCCGGCGCCGCTGTGAGTCCTGATTCCGGCGAAAGCGGCATCGACACCGCGAAGCTTGCGACGTATGCGCTTGATGTGGCTGTCCGCCGCCCGCTCGGTAGCCGCATCCTCCTCGTTCCCTGCCGCCGCAAGAAGCGTGTCACGGGACTTCACACGGCCAGGCGATCCGGCCATCTCATGGAGAATGCGGAATTCCGAGACCGTGAGCGGAACCTCCCGGCCCTTCCAGGAACATGACAGGCACAACGCGTCGAGGACGAGGTCGCCTGCCATGATCCTGCCGTCGCCGGTCTCCGGTACCGCCGTTCCCCCGCGGTCTGAAAGCTCCCGTCGGACCCGTGCAAGCAGGATCCGGGGATCGCTCCCCTTCCGGACGTAGTCGGCGGCGCCCGCCTCCAGTCCGCGCGCCTCATCGGCATCGTCAAGAGCGACAGCCGTCATGAAGATGACGCGCAGTCCGGGGTGTTCGCGGGCCAGAACATCCTGCACCTGCCAGCCGGCAAGACCGGGACCCAGATCGATGTCGAGGAGGACGAGGTCGACTTCCAGCGTCGCCAGCCGGTTGATCAGATCCACGCCGCTGGAATAACAATGGACATTGTAGCCCTCGTTGCGAAACAGCTCACCATACGCCGCGAGGATGCTTTTCCGGTCATCCACGATGACGATCGTCTTTCCGTCCATGATCCCGTTCTCCGGCCCTCTCCAAGGGCACAATCATGCCACAAGTGACGTGGTACAAATGTGTCATTCATGCGGCCACGCTGTTCACAGGTATCTTGCCGGTGCCCCTTGCCATGGAACGCAGCCTCGTCCTTGAATGGAAGGACGAGACAGGCGAACGATGGATGAATCGACTGGCGGGTGCCATCGGCGCCGATCACGCGTTGCTCCGGACCCGGAGCAACGCCGGAACCGCGGAACTCTACCAGCGGGCCATTGCCGGGCGCGAGGCATCGATCGCCGAAGGCGGTGCCCTTGTGGTGCTGACGGGAGCCCACACGGGGCGCTCGGCCAGGGACAAGTTCATCGTCGAGGACGATGAAACCCGTGACACGGTCAACTGGGGTTCCTTCAACGCACCGCTGTCACGTGCCCGGTTCGGCACCCTGAGGCAGCGCATTCTCGACTACCTCCGCACCCGGCAGACGTTCGTGCAGGATCTCCACGCCGGCGCCGACCCCGACTACCGCCTCAACGTTCGCGTGGTGACGGAGCACGCATGGCACAGCCTGTTTTCCCGCCACATGCTGATCACCCCGCCCCCGGCCGCCCTTCACCGCTTTGAACCGCAGTTCACCGTCATTCAGGCTCCCGGATTCCAGGCTGACCCGCGGATCGACGGATGCCGTTCGGCAACGGTGATCGCCATCGACTTCGCGGCAAGACTGGCGCTCATCGCGGGCACGGCCTATGCAGGAGAGATCAAGAAGTCCGTCTTCACCGTCCTCAACTACCTTCTCCCCCCAGAAGGCGTGCTTCCCATGCACTGTTCCGTCAACGTGGGCCGCAGCGGGGATGCGGCGGTCTTCTTCGGTCTTTCGGGAACCGGCAAGACCACACTCTCCGCGGATCCGGAACGCCGTCTCGTGGGCGATGACGAACACGGCTGGAGTGACAGCGGACTCTTCAACTTCGAGGGCGGATGCTATGCCAAGACGATCCGCCTTTCCCGGGAGACGGAACCCGAGATCCACACCGCCGCGAGACGGTTCGGCGCCGTGCTGGAGAATGTCGTCATGGACGACACCACCCGCGAGATCGACTTCGACGACAGCCGCTTGACGGAGAACACGCGCGCCTCCTATCCCCTGGATTTCATCGAGGGCGCCTCGACGACCGGACAGGCCGGTCATCCTTCCAGCATCATCCTGCTGACCGCCGATGCATTCGGTGTCATGCCGCCCGTGGCCAAGCTGACCGCGGAACAGGCCACCTATCATTTCCTGTGCGGCTACACGTCGAAGGTCGCGGGTACCGAACAGGACGTCGGCAAGGATCCCGAAGCGACCTTCTCGCCCTGTTTCGGGGCGCCCTTCATGCCCCGCCACCCCGAGGTCTACGCTCGCCTGCTCGCTGACAGGCTCCGCCGGCAAGAGGTCAACTGCTGGTTGATCAACACCGGCTGGACGGGAGGCCGCTTCGGCACCGGGCGCCGCATCCCTCTCGTTCACACGCGGGCCATGCTGAACGCCGCACTCGACGGTTCCCTGAAACAGGCCTCCTTCCGCAAGGACCCCCACTTCGGCTTCGAGGTGCCGACCACCTGCCCGAGCGTTCCGCAAGACCTGCTCGACCCGCGACGGACCTGGGACGACAAGGAGGCCCACGACGGCACGGCGAGGGACCTCTGCAACCGCTTCACGCACCAGTTCGCCACGTTCGCCGCCTCCGTCGACGCTGCAGTCCGCAGCGCCGGACCTCGACAGCCATAATAGACGGAACCACCCTTCGCGCTGATCAGGAATCCGCCATCCTCAGCCCCAGCACACGACTGGCGAACCCGATGAACCCTGGTCCGCACCCCGGTGTCGTCCGGTCACGCCCGGGCGCCTTCCAGCACCTGGGATGCTTGAGAAGCTGTCGGACCGGCAGGCCCGGGAACTGCGACGCCTGCACAGCACCGACGACTGCAGCATGAACAGCCTCGACGAGGTGGTTCCGGCCTGCCGCAGGTCGTACTCCTCAGCGGACGACTTGTTCGTGCCCGACCGAACGGTTGAACGGAGAATCACATATGCTGCGCTTCAGGGCGACCTTCCTCATGCTTCTCCTCGCCCCGCTCGCGTCGGCCGGCGCCGAGGCGCCGAACCCGAAATGCGCCGGGATGAGCGAGGGCGCCGAATGCTGGATTGAACTCGCCGACCGACCCGACTGCTATGTTTTCAATCACTACTACGATCCCACTGACACGGTGACCTGGTTCGGCGAATGCCAGGACGGCCTCGCCGTTGGGCCGGGAACCTTGGGGCGGGAGTCCGCCGACGGTTCCGACCAGGCCACGGGCACGCTGGTACGGGGCAAGCGGCACGGTCAATGGGTCCTCCAGAATGACGACCGCGTCATGGGAGGCTCATATGTCGAGGGCAAGCGGCACGGCCAATGGGTCATTCGCGCAACTGACGGCGGCGTCGGGGGAGGCCCTTATGTCGACGGCGATCAGCACGGCCAATGGGTCATTCGCGCGGGTGACGGATCCGTCGGGGAAGGCCTTTATGTCGATGGCAAACAGCACGGTCACTGGGTCGTTCGCGCGGCTGACGGATCCGTCCATGAAGGCTCCTATGTCGACGGCGAGCGGCACGGCAAATGGGTCGTTCGCCACGCCGACGGCACTACGCTCTACAATCAATATGATGACGGCGTTCTTGTGGATGAGGCTTTGGATTGATGATGCCTTGATCACGCGGTGTCAGACCTGCCTCCTCGGGAGATCAGGTCAGGATGCCTGGACTTGTGATTCAAACTCCAAGACCCCCATGGTGCGTGCGGGATGTCGAAACGGCCCTCAGTGTGCGGCGTTCCAGTCGGCGCCCATGCCGACATCCACTGTCAGAGGCACATCGAGGTGAGCGGCGTCCTCCATGATTCCACGGATGCATTGCGCCGTCTCATCGGCCTCGTCTTCGGGCACCTCGAAGAGCAGTTCGTCGTGCACCTGCAGGAGCATGCGCCCCTTGAGACACCCCGTTTCCAGGGCGCCAGGAATGCGCAGCATGGCGCGCTTGATGACGTCGGCAGCCGACCCTTGGAGCGGCGCATTGATCGCCGCCCGCTCGTTGTAGGCGCGGATGTGACCCTTTGAACTCCTGATCTCGGGAAGATGGCACTTTCTGCCGAACAGCGTCGTCACATGGCCCGTCTCGCGGGCTTCGGCAACGCTGCGGTCCATGTAACCGCGGATGCCGGGAAAGCGCTCGAAATAGGCGTCGATGTAGTCCCTCGCCTCATCGCGGTCGATGGAGAGCTGGCGGGCCAGCCCGAAGGCGCTGATACCGTAGATGATGCCGAAGTTGATGGCCTTGGCCTTGCGCCTTGTGAGCGGGTCCATCGTCTCCAGGGGAACATCGAACACCTCGCTTGCAGTCATCGCGTGAATGTCGATGCCGTCGTGGAAGGCCTGCTTGAGCGATGCGATGTCGGCGATGTGAGCCAGCAGGCGCAACTCGATCTGGGAATAGTCCGCCGACATCAGGAGATGACCCGGTTCACCGACAAAGGCGCTGCGGATGCGGCGCCCCTCCTCGGTGCGGATCGGAATGTTCTGGAGATTGGGATCCGTGGAGGCGAGACGCCCGGTCGGCGCGGACGTCATGGAAAACGATGTGTGGACCCGCCCGGTGGCGGGATCGATCTGCTCGACGAGGGCATCGGTGTAGGTGCTCTTGAGTTTCGACAGCTGGCGCCATTCGAGCACCCGGGCGGGCAGTTCGTGACCCTGGGCGGCAAGACCCTCGAGAACGTCAGCGCCCGTCGAACGCTTTCTTTCGTCATCCAGTCCCATCTCGTCGAACAGGACCTCGCCAAGCTGCTTCGGCGAACCGATGGTGAAGGGCCTCCCGGCCAGGGCGTGGATCCCGTCTTCCAGGTCCCGGATGCGCCGTCCGAATTCGCCCGAGAGCCGTTCGAGTTGCTCCCGGTCCACCTTGATTCCGGCTCGCTCCATGGCGGCGAGGACCGGAATCAGCGGCCTTTCGATGGTCTCGTAGACCCTCGCGATGCGTTCCGGAACGAGGCGCGGCCTGAGCCGATGCCAAAGGTCCAGCGTCACGTCGGCGTCCTCTGCCGCATAGTCGCGGGCCCGGTCCAGGGGAACCAGATCGAAGGTCACCTGGGACTTGCCCCGGCCGGCCACCTCCTTGAATGAGGTCACCTGGCGGCCGCAATGCTCCGCGGCGAGGGCGTCGATGGAATGGCGCCACCTGCCGGCGTCCAGGCACCATGACAGGAGCATGGTGTCGTCCACCGGATGGACCGGCATGCCGGTGCGGGCAAGCATGTGGCAGTCGTACTTGATGTTGTGTCCAACCTTGAGCACCGCAGGGTCGGCCAGCAACGGCGCCAGCACCTCGCACACCGTCCCGACCGCCAGCTGCCGTGGTGTCTCGTGCATCAGCCCGGGGGACCTGTGGGCCAGCGGAATGTAGCACCCGGTGCCGGGATGCATGGAAAGAGAGATGCCGACGAGGTCGGCGGTCATGGCATCGAGACCCGTGGTTTCCGTATCGATGGCCACGAAGCCGCGGCGCGTCGCTTCGGCCACCCAGCGCTCGAGATCCTCCAGATCCTGGATCAGATCGTAGGCAATGGTGTCCGCAGCCATGGTGGCGCCGGCCCCTGCCCTCTGGCCCACCCAGGCCTCGGCCCTGCCGATGAGAGTCCGGAAGTCCTGGGACTGCAGGAACCCGATGAGACTGTCGGCATCGGGTTCCTGCCGGGCGAGTCCCTCAAGCGGCGTCAAATCGGGTACGTGGCGATCGAGTGTCACGAGTCTGAGCGACATCCGCGCATCATCGGCGTGTGCCAGCAGATTCTCGCGCCGCCTGGGCTGCCTGATTTCGTGTGCCCGCTGCAGAAGGGTCTCGAGGTCGCCGTATTCGTTGATGAGCAACGCGGCGGTCTTGGGTCCGATCCCGGGCACGCCCGGCACGTTGTCCGTCGAATCGCCGGCCAGCGCCTGAACGTCGACCACCTTGCCGGGAGGCACACCGAACTTCTCCACCACCTCCGCTGCGCCGACGACCCGGTCCTTCATCCCGTCCTGCATGGTCACCTGGTCCGAAACCAGCTGCATGAGATCCTTGTCCGACGACACGATGGTGGTCCTCGCGCCGGCCTCGCTGGCCATGCGGGCGTAGGTGGCGATGATGTCGTCGGCCTCGTAGCCTTCCATCTCCACCACCTGCAGATTGAAAGCCCTTGCTGCCTCCCTGATCAGCGGAAACTGGGGTACCAGATCTTCGGGTGTCTCCGGGCGATGGGCCTTGTAGAGATCGTAGATGTCGTTGCGAAAACTCCGGGAACTGTAGTCGAAGACGCAGGCGATGTGATCGGCGTCGGTTTCGCCGATCACCTTCATGATCATGTTGCAGAACCCCCTGACCGCGTTGACCGGTGTTCCGTCCGACCGGTGCATGTCCGGCAGGGCGTGGAAAGCACGGAAAATGAACCCCGAGGCATCGATCAGGAACACGTGTCGACACGGCGCCATGGCGCTTACCCCGGCCCCGTGCTGCGGCGCGGTGTCATTCGCGGGACCCGGAGCGCCCCTGCGCGCCCTTGTATCCCAGCCAGACGAATCGTCTGTCGCAGTAGCCGCAGTCGACGGCGCCGTGGGCGCTGAGGTCATAGTAGACACGCGGGTGTCCCAGAACCCCGCCGCCATCGCACCAGACCTTCGGGGAGTCGGTTTCGACGACTTCAGGCGGTTCGACGCTCATGGTGATCCCCGATTTGACGCAGTCGACAGGTACCCTATCACGCCCCCTCATTCCAGAGGTGTTGGCGCTCTGAATCCCTCCACAACCGGCCTGTCGTCGGGCCGGGCCCCAGCGTGTAGGATGATCCCGGATTTCTGAAGGTGACAACCATGTCCGAACCCTACACGACTGAACTCGCGAGCCCGATCGGCCCCATCGGCATGCTCATTGCCACCGAAGCGTTGGAAGTCCTCGACTTCATGGATGATGAAGGCCGGTTCCACGACCTGATCGCCAGGCAGTACCCGGAAGGGATTCGACGCTCGGCATCGGATCCTTCAGGCATCGCCGACAGGCTTGCCGCCTATCTTGGCGGTCAACTCGATGCCATCGAGGACATTCCCACACGGCCAAAGGGAACCCCGTTCCAGGAGTCCGTCTGGCAGTGCCTGCGCACGATTCCCTGTGGCGCGACCATCAGCTACGGCGAACTGGCGACGAGAGTCGGCAATCCCAGTGCCAGACGGGCCGTGGGGCAGGCCAACGGTCGCAACCCGATTGCCATCGTCCATCCCTGCCATCGCGTGATCGGCGCGAACGGCACGCTGACCGGTTACGGCGGCGGCATCAGCCGCAAGGAATGGCTGCTGCGCCACGAGGGTCTCCTGGATCGCGGTTGAGCGGAATCGGAAGGCGTCAGACGGGTTCGCCCTCGACCTCGTCGGCGAGATCCTCCACCCGTTCCCTGACCGCCGGCATGTGAGGATTCTGCTTCAGGGCCTCCCTGTACCAGTAGAGCGCGACGTCAGGCTTGCCGAGCGCCACATGGATCAGTCCGAGCCCGGAGAGGGCGCCGAAGTGCCGGGGCTCGAGCTCAAGAACCCGCATGCAGTCTGCGATGGAGTCATCGAAACGCTCCATCAGGTAAAGGGCCGTCGCCCGCCTGTTCCATGCCTCGGCAAAGTCCGGTGCCAGCTCGATCAGCCGACTGAACACGGTGACCGCTCCGGCGTGGTCACCGCGCTGCATGAGTACCCTGCCGCCCCGCATCAGGGCTTCGAGTCCCGAATCGTCCGAGTGCAGCCATACCCTCCAGATTTCCTGCTGGAGCCGCAGCGCCAGGCGATCATCGATCGTTTCATGAAGCTGCCGGAACAGCGTATCGAGTCGCGGATCGTCCTGCGCCGCGCCGAGCGGCGTGGCCTGAAGAAGAAGTCCGGCAACGATGAGGCCGGATATCAGTCGGAACATGGTCCTCATGATGGCGGGGGCGGTCCACCGGTAGCCCAGTCGAGAAGCTCCACCGTGTGCAGCACCGGCAATGGTGTGCCCCGGGCAAGCTGCACCATGCAGCCGATGTTGCCGGTGGCCACGACATCGGCGTCCATGGCGGCAACGTGCCCGCACTTTCGCTCCAGGAGACGGCGTGACAGACCGTCCTGCAGCAGGTTGTAGGTACCGGCCGACCCGCAACAGATGTGCCCCTCGCCAATGTCCTTCACGACAAAACCGCAGCGCTTCAGCAATCGGTGAGGAAGGTCGCCAATTTTCTGGCCGTGCTGAAGGGAACAGGGAACATGACACGCGATCCCGGGTGCCTGCGATGGCGGCTGCGATGGCTTGAGCAGTGGTTCGATGACTTCCGTGACATCGACAACCCTGGAGGCCAGGGCACGGGCACGTTCGGCCCATTCCGGATTGTCGGCCAGAAGACCGCCATAGTCCTTGAGCTGGCTGCCGCAACCCGAGGCGTTGCTCACCACGGCATCAAGGGGGCCTGAGGATTCCCACGCGGCAATGTTGCGCCGCGCCGCCGTCCTCGCATCCTCGACATGGCCCAGGTGGTGGCCGAGCGCACCGCAGCAACCGCTCCCCGGCGACACCACCACCTCGCAACCAAGACGAGTGAGCAGCCGGACCGTCGCCTCGTTGACGCGCGGTGCCAGGACCTGCTGCGCGCACCCCGTGTGGAGGGCGACCCTCATCCGGCGCTGGCCGAGGGCGCGATGGACTGCCGGGACATCGCTCCACGAAGGCGAAGGCAACGAACCAGGCGCCATTCTCACCATGCGGCGAACCAATGGGGGCAACATCCCTGCCACAGGCCGCACGAGGAGAGCGCCGACGAGCGCCAGGCGGAACCGCCGCGGAGACGGAAGAACCCACGCCAGCAGGCGCCGCACCGACCTGTCGAGAGGCCTGCGGCGATGGGTCGTCTCGATATGGCTGCGCGCATGGTCCGCAAGGTGCCTGTAATTCACCCCCGACGGACATGTCGTCATGCAGGAAAGGCAGGTCAGGCAGCGGTCGATGTGGCGGACCGTGGTATCTTGCGGAGGCTCCGCGCTCTCCAGCATGCCCTTGATGAGATAGATGCGGCCTCGCGGACTGTCACGCTCGTCACCCAGCAGGAGATAGGTCGGGCAGGTTGCCAGACACATCCCGCAATGCACGCAGGTCTTGAGAATGCGTTCCGCCTCCCGCACCTGCGGATTCGCCAGGGCCGCAAGATCGATCGCCGTGTGCATGGCTTCAGTCCACCATGGCCATGCGACCGGGATTGAGGATGCCGCAGGGATCGAATCCTTCACGGATTCGCAGCGTGAGGTCGCGCCGTTCGGCCGGCTGGGGATGGAAGACGGGCACCGCGGCCTTGAGTTCCTCTTCCGCCCGTATCAGCGTCGCGTGACCGTCAAGGTCCGTCGCGATGTTCCTGATGGTCGCGGCCGTCTCCGGCGATGGCGTGAACGCACACCAGACGAGCCCGCCGCCCCAGTCGAGAAAGGCCTCTCCGCCCGATGCCGTGATTCGCTCACAGGCCGCGTCTCCCGAGGCTGGCGGTACCGACAGGCGCATGACGGCTGTGTTCGGTGACACGAAGGTTGCCACGTCACGCACTTCCTTCCAGAACGCTCCGGAACTGCGGCCATGAAGTTCCTCCACCGGGCCTTGCGCGGCAAGCATGGACCGCAGGCTGTCATGGCGGACAAGCACCGAGGCGGAGGGTCCCTCGATCCGGACCGCCGTGACCGAGGTGCCAGACGATGACACGCAGTCGACGGCTGACCTCGATGCCATGACGGCCGGCAGCCAGGCCGCCGCCGACACGCCGTGCGGTGAAGCGAGAACCTCGCCCATGACCCGACAGCCGGCCGGCGGCGCGAGACCTGTCACGAGGAGAGTGCGTGTCTTCTCCGGCGCCGGCAGCACCTTGAGCGAGAGCCGGGTGATGACCGCCAGCGTGCCCCAGGATCCACACAGCAACCTGGTGATGTCATAGCCGGTCACGTTCTTCACCACGCGGCCGCCGGTCCTGATCACCTCCCCCCGGCCGGTCACCGCCTCCGCGCCCAGCGCATGATCGCGCGCCGCTCCAGCGCTGACGCGCCGCGGCCCGGAGAGGTTGCCGGCCATGGTTCCGCCGATGGTCGCCGTGGCGGCCGACCGACCCAGCAGGGGACCGTAGTCCGGAGGTTCGAATGCCATCTGCTGGTTCGCCGCCCCGAGACGTGTCTCGATTGAGGCGAGAGTCGTTCCGGCTTCCACGGTGAGTACCAATTCGGCCGGCTCGTAGTCGACAATTCCGGTACGCTGCGACATGTCGACCACGTGATCCGCGGAAATTGCGTGACCCAGTCCCCGCTTGCTCCCGTTGCCGATGATCTCCAGAGATACACCGTCGGCAGCAGCCCAGACCACGAGGCCGGCGAGTTCCTTCTCGTCCACCGGGCGAAAGGTCTTCCCGGTCATGGAGGTCAGAACCGGGGAAGATCGGGAAAGGGCACCTGGCCCCTGTGCACATGCATGTGTCCAAGTTCGGCGCACCGGTGGAGAACGGGAAACACCTTCCCCGGATTGAGCAGGCCCTCGGGATCAAAGGCGCATTTCACCCTCTGCTGCTGTTTCAACTCCTCGTCCGAGAACATGGTCCCCATGAGATCCCGCTTCTCGACCCCGATCCCGTGCTCTCCGCTCAGGACACCACCGAGTTCGACGCACAGGGTGAGAATGTCCCGGGCGAGAGCCTCCGCTTTCTCCAGATCGCCCGGCTTGTCGATGTCGTACATGATCAGGGGATGAAGGTTGCCGTCGCCAGCGTGAAAGACATTGACCACCCCCAGGCCATGGCGTGCGGACAGATCCTCCATGCGTGTCAGGACCTCCGCCAGACGCCGCCGCGGGATGGTGCCGTCGATGCAGTAGTAATCGGGTGAGAGCCGGCCGACCGCCGGAAAGGCCGACTTGCGGCCCAGCCAGAAGCGCTCCCTTTCCTCCTCGCTCGCCGCCCTCCTGATGGTCGACGCCCCGAGATCTCCTGCGATCTCCTCGACCCTGCCAGCCAGTTCAGCGACCTCCGGTCCGGGACCGTCGAGTTCGCAGATCAGCAGGGCCTCGACGTCAAGGGGATACCCTGCCTTGCAGAATTCCTCGGTCGCATGGACCGCGGCCCTGTCCATCATTTCGAGACCTGCGGGAATGATTCCCGTTGCGATGATGCGGGCCACGCAATCCCCCGCCGCAACGAGTTCGTCGAAGCCGATCAGAAGGGTACTCACCGAGGCGGGCTTGGGGAGGATACGCACGGTCACTTCGGTGATGACGCCGAGCAACCCTTCCGATCCGGTGACGATGCCGAGCAGGTCGTAGCCGTCGCTGTCCATGTACTTGCCGCCAATCCTGACGATCTTACCCGACATCAGCACGATCTCGAGACCGAGAAGATTATTGGTCGTCACGCCGTACTTGAGACAATGGACTCCGCCGGAGTTCTCGGCGACATTGCCGCCGATCGAACAGGCGAGCTGACTCGACGGATCAGGCGCATAGTGGAAGCCGCGATGGTCCACTGCCTGCGAGATGGCGAGGTTGGTCACACCCGGCTGCACGGTCACGCAGCGATTGGCATAGTCGATATCGAGAACGCGGTTGAACTTGCCGAGGCCCAGGAGAACTCCGTCCTTCAGCGGCAGGGCACCACCGGAAAGACCCGTTCCCGAACCACGGGGCACCACCTTGACGCCGTGGCGCCGGCACAGGTCGAGTATGCGCGCCACCTCACCGGTGGTTTCCGGCAGGACAACAGCGAGGGGCAGTTCCCTGTAGGCGGACAGACCATCGCACTCGTAGGTCTTCAGACCGGCCTCGTCGGTCACCAGGTTGTCGGGCGCAACAATGGCTCCGAGTTCGCCAATCAGCCTGCCGCGGGCCGCAAGAACCCCCGGGTCGGGCTGCGGCATGGCGATCGTCATGTCAGGTGTCCGTGAACTCCGGCAACCGCCCGGCCCTGGTGATTCAACCCTGGCGTGCCTTGAACCTGGGGTTCTGCTTGTTGATGACGTAGACACGCCCCTTGCGTCGCACGGTGCGGCACTTCGCGTGGCGCTTCTTCATCGAGCGCAGGGAATTGACAATCTTCATGGGTCTTGCCCCCAGGCTGAGGGGCCCCGCCCCTCCATGCACGTCCCATACAGACTAGCCGACTTGGCCCTGGCCCGTCAACCGCATCACGCCAGGACCATTCTTTTGTCAGTCCTGTGGATTGTTGATGTGACAGGGGCCTGGCATGGTTGAGGCGCCCGGGTTCACTGTGGGCTGGCTTCAGTGGCCACCGCTGATGCATCAGGGCTCACCAGGCACGTTTTTTCGAGTGTGCGAACAGAGCTGTCCTGTTGCGCCGTCAGGCGGCGCGTTCCCGGCTTGTGGCGCGGGGTCAGGAGCGAAGGTTCATCCGCCGGGCGGGATGAGGATAGCGTCGAGTGCGTCCTGGGCGCGGGCGGCGTCGTGCCGGTTGGCTTCGGGCATGTAGTCGAAATGTCCGCCGCAGCGCACGATGGCGATGGCGGCGTTTGTCAAGCAGGAGAGAGAGCGACGCAAGATAACGTACGCAAACGGATGGAAGAATCAGGAATCGCGCCAGACCGATCACCTCGTCGAGATGCCGCTCGCGGCTCGCATCGTCCCAGCCAAGCCAGGCATCCCGCGCCGCCAGGACCCGCGTCGCCGGAGCAAACAGGAACCCGCCGAGCCAGCCATGCGACGATCCTATCAGGTAGCGCAGCTGACGGCCGACGTGAAGACGGGCGCTGCGCGGATGCTCCGACGCCATCAGCTCGTTGAAGATCAGCCGAAGCTCCGATCCCTCGACCCGGACAAGCTCAAGGCCCTCAGGCCGCACCGGCGCTCGCCGGAAGGCCCACAGGCTCGGCAACCGCCACCTCCCTGCGAGCCACGGCACCCCGGCCGCCGCCACGGCGGGGCGAAGGAAGAACGATCCTGCCCGCCCGCTCAAGACGGCGAAGGGCAACAAAGGCAACTCGTGACCTGCGGTCGCCCGCGAAAGTCAACAAAGCCGAAAGCGTCGCATACCCTGCGGCCGATCTCGGCACGTGAGACCTCCGGCTGCGCCAGAATCCGCGACAACTTCGCCATGCCTTGTGGCGAGGAAAGCGCGCTGGGAATCGAAACAGGGTCGTCCATGCGCCCGACCATAGCGCGAACAATCAGCGTGTGCCGCCGTCGCGGTCGGCGGGGTGGCGCACGGAACCACGGGTGAGGACGCCACCAAGCACGGTTATCCGGAAAGATCAGCCCGTGAAGTCGAAATCGGTCTCGGTCAGCTGCGACGCCTGAATGTTCTCGACCACGATCGAGAATGTGTTGTCGGGATCGCCGATCACGGCGTTGCGTCCGCTCTGCTTGATGTCGAGATCGGAGAATTGGAGATTCCCACGGATGACCAAGATGTCGGTGCCGTCCTCGAAGTCCAGGATGCGGTCGGTCCCGGACTCGCTGTCGAAGACGAAACGGTCGGCGCCGGCGCCGCCGTGGAGCAGGTCGTTGCCTTTGCCCCCGATCAGCGTGTCGTCGCCCGTCCCCCCCGAAAGCCGGTCGTCCCGATCGTAGCCGTGGAGCGTGTCGTCGCCCCCGAGGCCCTGGAGGATGTCCCGGCCGAAGGCGCCGTGGAGCGTATTGTCGCCGTTACCGCCCCGGACGGTGAAGCCGATCCCGGAGGCCTTGAGCTGGGCCAGCGACATGTCGCCGATCCGGACGGTTCCGCCGCCCGCGCCGCCGTCCACCTGCAGCACGCAGGCGAAGCCGGTGTGCGAGAGGATGGTGCCGTCCGACGTGCCACCATCGCCGTAAACGATGACCGCATCCATGGAGTAGCGCGCCTGGTGATCGACGAACTGGAAGGGACCCATGTCTTGATCGCCGAAGTGAAACTCGATCGTGTCCTCCTTTCTCAGCTCGAACAGGTAGTCGAAACCGTCGCCCGGATTGAAAATGTAGGTGTCGCCGTAGACCCACCCCCCCCAGTCACCGCGAAGCCAGTCGTTGCCCTTGCCGCCAACCAGCACATCGCTTCCGTAGCCGCCTGCTATCGTGTCATGACCGCCGTGGCCGTAGATCGTGTTCCAGACCCATCCGGCACCGCCGTAGATGAACTCCGAGTCCTCGGTGCCATGGAGTATGCTGTATCCGGTCTGACCCGAACCGACGATGCGAGGAAGCTCGCCCGGGCCATTGCAGCTGTCGTCATCGTCCTCGTCCTCGTCGTCTCCGCCGGCATCCGAGTCGCCGCCGTCGTCGCCGCCGTCCCCAGTGTTCTCGACATCGATCGTCCCATCGCCCGAGGTGCCCGGGATCGTGTCCTCGTCGTCCCCATCATCCGCATCGTTTCCATCGTTCCCGCCATCGAGGGGATTGCCGCCGTCGTTCCCGTTGTCGAGGGGATTGCCGCCGTCGTTGTCGTCGTCGCTCGTACTGGCACCGTACACGCCCGTTTCACCGCCGGCAGGCAGGATGAAGTCGTCCGCGTCCAGGCCGCCCGCCGAGACGCCCGACAGCCTGATCGTGTCGCCACCATCACCGTAGCGAATGACGGCATCGGCGCCGTCCTGTTCGATGACCAGCGCCGTGAACCCGCCGGATACGCCATCCAGGCGAATCCTGTCGCCACCCCCGAAGTCGGTAATCGTGTCATCGCCGTCTCCCGCCGCGAACACGAAGGTGTCGGCGCCCTTGCCACCGGCCAGCGTGTCGTCGCCGGCCCCGCCGGTCAGCATGTCGGCGCCCCTGGCGCCGCGCAGGGTGTCGTCGCCAGCTCCGCCCATCAGCGTGTCATTGCCCTTGCCGCCCCCCAGGGTGTCGTCGCCAGCCCCGCCGGTCAGCGTGTCGGCGCCCAGGCCGCCATAGAGGAGGTCGTCGCCGGCCCCACCGGTCAGCGTGTCGGCGCCCCTGTAGCCACGCAGGGTGTCGTCGCCATCACCGCCGGTCAGCGTGTCGGCGCCCTTGCCGCCCTTCAGCACCTCGCCGCCAGCAGGCCCGCCGCTCGAGGCGTCGCCGGACGTGCCCTCCGGCGGTGCACCCTGTGCCAGGGCGTCCGGCGAGACAGCCTCCTCGCCGCCAGCCTCCGGCGGTGCGGTCCCGGCATCCGGAAACCGGAAGTCGTCCGCGCCCAGGGAGGACGCCGTCACGTTCTCCAGCGTGATCTTGTCGCCATCACCGTAGCGGATGACGGTATTGGAGCCGTCCTGCTCGATCACCAGGTCCCCGAGGCCGCCGGACACGCCGGCGATCTCGATGATGTCGCCGGACTCGAAACCGGTCATGGTGTCGGCCCCGTCCCCCACCGCGAAGGCGAAGACATCGGCCCCCAGGCCACCATAGAGGTAGTCGTTGCCTCGGCCGCCCGTCAGCCGGTCGTCGCCCTGACCGCCGAACAGGCTGTCGATGCCGTCACCCCCGTCGAGCGTGTCGTCACCGTTGCCGCCATAGAGCGTGTCGTCCCCGGCGCCGCCGGTGAGCGTGTCGGCGCCCGCGCCGCCGTCCAGCGTGTCGTCGCCCGCACCGCCGTCCAGCGTGTCATCGTCCGAACTGCCGGGGTTCATGTCGAGAAAGCTCGCGTCGGTACCCGGGCTTGCGGTTCCGCCCGTCAGCGTGTCGTCCCCGGCGCCGCCGGTCAGGATGTCGTCTCCGAGGCCACCGATCAGCGTATCGTCGCCGATGCCGCCCGTCAGGGTGTCGTCGCCGGCGCCGCCGGTTCGGGAAACATGCTGTGTCATCGCGCTCGCTCCTCGATGGATGGGCCTCCATGGCAGGGCATGAAGGCATGACGAGCCGACAGTTTATTCCGTGCCGGCAGCTGTTGCAAGCGCTCGATTCTCCCCCTGATCGGCAAGCTTCGGTGAGGGTGGAAAGGGCTCGGGAGCCGTATGTCAGTGCACTGCGGCACTGGCGGCGCTCGGCAATCCGGCGCGAGTACCGGTGGTGCTGATTGGCCCCGGGCTGCCGTCTGCGAAGCGGACCTGTGACGGACGGCCGCACAAGGGCTGAATGAACATGAGCCTCCTTCGCTTCATCGACCTGTTCGCCGAGCCTGGCGGCTTTCATGTTGCCCTGGCTTCGCTGGCAGGGGCAGCCCGCCGGATCGTGCAGGCCGGTCTTCCCCGTATCGCCGCCCGTGTCAGTGCACGGTGACCTTGCCGATTCCAAACGGGTCGGGATCGAACTGCACGAACCGGTCGAACATCGGTGTCTTGCGCCACTCGCCGTGGTCCGTCAGCGTCGCATCCTCACCGCGGCATTCGACCAATCCGAACCAGCGCAGCGGCTGCAGCAGGCGCAGCACCAACAACACCGGCGGCGCCCTGTCCGGATTGCGCAGCACCGCCGTCCGGCAGCACGCTGAGACGCATCAGCGTCGCCGTGTTCTGCCAGCGGCCCCCGATCGTTGAAAGAACCCACAGCGCCGGCCCGAACTGCGGCTGGGGCCAATATCCGCATTCGGGCTCACCGAACAGGCTCGGGCTCACTTCCCAGAAGCAGTGCCGGAACGGAAGAAGTCCCGTTGAACGCGCTCCCGCGCGCCCTTGAGCACACGGCGCCCGTCCGCCCCGACCCTGAGTCTGCCGTGCTTTCGGATCAGCAGGCTGTCCATCGTCAGCAGCTCCCGGAGCAACCGCAGTTCCTCGACGTGGCCTTCCCCCAGCCGCTTGCCGGCGCGCAATCTCTCCTCGAACAGGCAGCCGGGCCAGTCCATCGCCTCGCGCATGGCCGACACGGTCTCCAGCCTCAGGTGGCCCCGGGCGGTCAGTTCCAGCCCGTCCACCTCCCCGGCGGCGCGCATCAGCACGAACGCGTTCTGCACCGTCGGCGAGCAGGCGATGTCGGCGCCCGTCAGATCGAACACCAGGCGGAGCGCCCCGCCCTCCCAGGCCGGCATGACGCGCAGCACAGTGATTCGATCCGCCTTCAGACCGGCCCGGGCCGGCATCACGCCATTCAGCCAGCGGTCGTAGACGGGCGGCATTCCCGCAATGTGCAACATGTCGAACCCATCTCGCTTTCCTCGCGCCCTGCCAGGAGCGGTATCAATCGGACCGGTGCCCACGACGCCGCCCGCCGGAGACCAGCATTCCTCGACCGTCGGTTCCGCCGCGTCAATCCCCCAGCCACCACAGCACGGCCTTGCCGATCCTCGACCCGTCGGGCATGACGCGGGTCCCCACCGCATGGTCATGCCGACCGCAACGATCGCTGCGGCCCTGTCGGGTTGACCTCCAGGCCCGCATGCACACCGGCGCCGGGTGTTGTCGGGCCCCGGCAGCCGCTGCGGCCGCCACATCCCCGGTCAACGGAAATCGCGGCTGCCGAACGGCGCCTTCTCTTGTTCGCGAGGATGCAGTTGCGCCGGCAGCCCGGCCGGCGCGTTGCAGCGCCAACGTGACTGCTTCCGACCGCGGGCGCAGGTTCTCGCCGCCGGAGGCAGGCCGTCCGATGTCGTCGGCGCCCGGAAGAGGCGGATACCGGCGGCGCCGGATGGCGGACCGCCGAGGGGGGCGAGCAGAACGGACAGGTCCCCTATCCTTGATGAGACCTCGTGGGCGACGATCCCTTCGCGCTGGAGCCTGCCGCGGATGCGGAGTAACCGCCCGGCCATGACTTGCCGCTGGTGCTTCTCGAATGTCTTCGACCAGACGATGCTGGCGACGCCGGGGTGGTCTGGTCTTCGTGAGTGATGAATACCACCTCGCTCGCGGTGCTGGGGCGCTGCCGGGTCATGACGAGGCCAGCCACCGTCACCCACACCCCGTCGGGCGTATTGCGGATTTCCGCCGCGTCGATAACCCGGCCGAGTGCGGGCGCGAGCAGCGACACGGGGTGCTCCTGCAGGCTGAGGCGCATCGAGACGTGATCCTCGAACACTTCCTGCCACGCGGACATTGGCGGCAGCGGGTCGGGACCTCCGGCAGGCCCTCTCCGGTCTGCTCGAACAGCGGCAGCGGACGCTCTGCACCAGCCCCTTGACCGCCCACAGCGCGTCCCTGCGGCCAAGTCCGTGCTCCGCGAATGCGTCCGCCCCGGCGAGGCCGGCCCGACGCCACACCGCGTCGACCGAGCGGTATCCGTTGCCGCGGGCGGCGGCGAGCCGGAGCCCGTCCTCCTCGCGGAAGCCTTGATCTGGCGGAAGCCGAGACGTACCGCAAGGCCGCCGTCCGCCGAGGGTTCGAGCACGTGGTCCCAGTAGCTCCGCTCGATGCAGACCGGGCGGACGTCGACGCCGTGCTTCCGAGCGTCGCGCACGATCTGCGCCGGCGCGTAGAACCCCATGGGCAGGGCGTTCAGCAACGCACAAGCAAAGGCTTCCGGATGATTGCGCTTGAGCCAGGCCGACGCGTAGACGAGCAGCGCGAAGCTCGCCGCGTGGTTTTCCGGGAAGCCGTATCCGAAGAAGCCTTGGAGCTGCCGGAAGCAGCTTTCGGCGAACGCGCCGTCGTAGCCGTTGTCGAGGCATCCCCGGACGAACCGGTCCCTGAACATCTCCACCGCGCCCGGACCGCGGAAGCTGCCGAGCGCCCGGCGCAGGAGGGCCAGGCTGTCGGCATCGAGCATGTCGCGGATGACGGCGCAGGTCCCCGCCGGAGATCGCTTCGGTCACAGCGGCGGGCGCGACGGACCTCTCGAAGGTGTTGAGCGCGGCCATGCGAACTCCCCCCGTCACAGCGCCGCCCATGGTTCGGGCCGCTGACCGCCGCGGCTCCGCCAACGGAAGACGGGTGTTTCGGGTCATGCGGCAGCGCGAGGTGCCGGGCTGACTCGATGTGCTTCAGACGGCCGACCGCGCGTGGTGAGGGACCGCTGTCGGATGGTGCTGCGGAACACACACGGAAATGCAGAAATCCGGCGCGAGTCAGCTACACGAAGCTGATGGAGGTGATCTCGAGTTCGAGGTCGCCCGCAGGGCGCCGCCAGATGACGGTGTCGCCCACTTCGGCGCCGATGAGCGCGCGTGCCAGGGGTGAGACCCAACTCACCATGCTCTTGCCGATGTCCGCCTGGTTCTCACCGACGATGCGCCAGGTGCGGTGCTCCCCGTCTTCGTCCAGCACGTCAACCCGGGCGCCAAACGCCACCTTGCTGGCAGGTTGTGCGGCCGGATCCACCACCACAGCGTGGTCGATGCGTCCTTCCACATAGCGCAGATCGCGTCTGACATGAGCCAACTGGTTGCGCCCGATCATGCTGGTCTGATCAACCTCCAGCGCATCGCGTTCCTGGCGCAGCCGGTCAAGCCAGTCCTCAAGCATGACCATGCCTTCCGGCGTGACATAGTTGGGAATCGGCTCCTGGGGAAGTTCGGGGAGGGCGTCGACGACGCTGTCGGCGTCCGTCTCCCGGACAAAGGCACGGCTCATGGCACCCGGTCTCCATCCATTACCCGTGGAAACGATCCGGTCTGAATGCGCCAAGGTCAAGGCCGGGATCACGGCCCGCCACAAGATTCGCCATCACCTCGCCGCTGCGCGCCGCCAGGGTCAGGCCCAGATGCTGGTGCCCAAAGTTGAACCACGTGTTCATCAGGCCGTCGACCTTGCCGAGCGCGGGGAGGTAATCGGGCAAAGTGGGCCGGCGACCCATCCATCGGGTGATCTTCGCCGAAGGATCAGGCCTGAAGTTGCGCAACAGACCGCGTCCCCTTTCGACCAGGATGTCGGCGCGCGCGTAGTTTGCGGGGGCATCGATACCCGCCATCTCGACACTTCCGGCGATACGAAGCCCCTCGTCCATCTGGTTCATGCCGAAACCCTGTTCTCCATGAATGAGAGGCAGGCGCAGCCCGCTGTCGGTACCGTGAAAAACGGTATGATACCCCCGCTCGGTATCGAGCAGGACACGGAACCCGAGCATCTTTGCCAGACGCCCCGACCACGCTCCTGCGGACACCACCAGACGATCCACCTTCCTGTTCCCAGCAGTGGTCTGCAGTGTCCGCACCCTGCCGTCGCTCACCTCGATCCCCGTCACCGTCGCCGTCTCGACCACTCCTCCGGCGGCCACCACGCTGTCGGCAACCGCGCACGTGAGACGGTAGGGATTGACCGTGTGATTGACGCCGGGAATAAAGGCTGCGGCTGCCACGACATCGGATATCTGTGGCTCGCTCTGGCGCATTTCGACGCCATCGAGCTCAGTGAACGTGGCGCCGAGCTCCCGCAGGATGGCGCGATCCGCAGCCGCCGACGTAAAGCCGCGTTCGGTTTCGTAGACGATGGCGAGTCCGCGCTTGCGGATCAGCGCCGCTCCTTTTGTTCCGTCGACAAGCCGCTCCCAGGATTCAACGGCGCCTTCGAGCAGGGCATGGAAGGTTCGGCCATTGTGAAGCCGTTGGCCGGCCCCGGCGCTCTTCATGAACACGAGGAGCCAGGGCATCAGCGCTGGCAGGTAGCTCCAGCGGATGTGAAGACTGCTCTTGCGATCCATCAGCATTCGGGGCAGTTCCCGGATGACGCTCGATGACGGCAGGGGCAGGGCCGAACTGGTATCGCAGATCATGCCGGCGTTGCCGAAGGAGCAGTTCTCGCCGGGTCCGTCGCGATCGATCACGCTCACGTCAAATCCGTCACGGACAAGGCAAAGAGCCGTCGCCACGCCCACGACACCTGCCCCGATGACCGTCACATGACCGCGTTCACCCATGGATCCCCCCGGTGCGTCGACGGCGCCCAATCACGCAAGGCGGTTGGCGTTGTGAGGATGTACGCCGCGTCCGCCCCGTCACGGTCCATGATAGCAGGTGGCGGCATTCCCGAAAAACACGTATATCGACCGCCCGCGCGAGACATCCCGGCACGAACGTGAGAACATGGTTATGGATGAGCGGCATGGCGGAGGCGTTCTCCTTGATGCTCGATGTCATCGATCAGGCGGTCATCAACCGGGATATCATCGCCGCGGCACATGAAACGGGCTCGAAGCTCGTGCGCTCGGCCCTAGTTTCACTGTCGCCCGCGAGGCGGCCGATGCCTCTGCCGCGCTGCTCGATCCCGCAGGACGAAACGTCGCCGAGGCCGGTATGTTGCCCATGCACCCCGACTCGATGGCGGAAACAATCAAGGTCTGCGCCTGCCGCCCTCGTGCTGGCCTCGATAGGCGCCACTGGCATGGCGGACCGCTGCAGCGCCTTGTCGCTGCCAACATCCGCGCGCCCCGGCCCACCACCGGTGATGTCAATGCGCAGCTCGCCGCCAACAACGCCCTGGGTGCAGAACACCTCGTGCGCACCTGTCCACCAGACACGGATTGGACCGGGCCGGCGAAGCGATGGCAGAGCTCATCGCCTGTTCCGAGCGGCGCATGAGAAGGGAGATCGCGGGCGTCCCCGAGGGCGCGTGGCACGGAGCGGATGCGGTCGATGACGACGGCGTCCACGACCAGCCACGACCCGTGCGCGTGGCCATCACATCGACGAAGACCGGATCGAGGCTACTTTGCCGGAACCGCGGGTGAAGTTGGTCTGCAACCTCAACAGCCCCCTTTCCTCGACCGCATCGGCCACCTATGCAGCGATCAAGGCGACACTCGCCAGCCCCGATGCCTCCTTCAATCAAGACATGACACAGCCCGTGACGCTCCGCATGCCCTATCCCTGCCTGCTCAACCCACAATGCCCGACGCCGGTTCATGCCCGCATGGGAAACCTGTCACAGGGCAGCAATGCCGTCATGAAGGCTCTTGTCAGCGCCGTTCCGGAGCGTGTCACCGCCCGCGGTTACGACACCACCGGCGCTCACCGACGCGCTTCGACGGCCGGCACTGCCAGGTTGTCACGGAGGAGCTCGGCAGCGGCTCCGGCGCCTCGGCGTACAAAGCCGGTGAGAGCGCACTTGCCAGCCCCCTGGCCAACTGCACCAATGCACCAATACACCGGTTCGAGGCTCTGGATCTCGAGTACTTCTTCTTCCGCCTGCACCCTGCGCGTCGACAGCGGCGGGGCGGCTTGGGGAGGACCGGGTGTAAGAGGTTCTCGAACCGGGCTGCGCTCTGACCCTCTATGCCGACTGGTTCCGCTTGGCGCCGGCCGACCTCTTCGGCGGCCACGATGGGAGGCGGACATCATGCTGAGTCGAACACGACGGCAGGATCACCGACGTGGCGAGCAAGGGAATGATGCCGCTCGAAATCGGCGACATCGTGACCATACACATCGTGACCATACGTACCGGTGTCGGCGCCGGTTACAGTGCCCCGGACGAGCGGGATCAGGTCCTGATCGACGACGATGTCGCAGAAGGGTATGTCAGTGACCACCGAGCATGGTGCCATCACGCTTGGCATGGTACGGCTGTGGAAGGGAGATGAGAGTTATGTCACTCGATCCTGTGGACTATGCGGTCATCAGCCAGGGTATCATCGCGGCGGCAAGGGAGATGGGCGCCAAACTCATTCGCAGCGCCTACTCGACGATTGTCAGGGAAGCGCAGGACGCCTCGGCCGCGTTGCTCGACCGGCACGGAAATGTCGTCGCACAGGCCGAACTCATCCCCATGCAACTCGGTCCGATGAAGATGACCTTCGTTCCTTGCGCCGAGACACACCCGGTCGATTCCCTGGAGCCGGGGGACTTCTACATCACTAATGATCCCTTCAACGGCGGTCAGCACCTTCCCGATGTCTTCATCTTTTCGCCCATCTTCTTCGAGAACCGGATCATCGGCTTTGGCGCCTCGGTGGCACACCATCTCGATCTGGGCGGTGGCGCCCCGGGACTGAACGCCGATGCCTCGGACATCTATCAGGAAGGTCTGCAGATCCCTCCCTCGTGCTACAATCTGGAACGCGACTGGAACGGCGGCTGCTTCGAGCGCCTCGTGGCGGCAAACATCCGCGTACCCCAGCTCACCATCGGAGATTTCAATGCACAGTTTGCCGCCAACGCCATTGGTGGCTTGCGCCTGAAGGAACTGACCACGAAGTTCGGCCCGGAGGCGGTCACCCAGGCCATGGCAGAACTGCTTGACTACTCGGAACGCCGGGTCCGGGCATCGATCGCCACCATCCCCAACGGCACCTACGAGGGCGAAGATGCAGTGGATGACGACGGCATCGACGACCGTCCGTTGCCGGTCAAGGCCCAGGTGACCATCGAGGGCGATCGTCTCGACATCTCCTTCGAAGGCACGGCGCCCCAGGTGGGGCGCAACCTCAACTGTCCCTTTTCCTCCACGGTCTCGGCTGCGCTGGCCTGTGTCAAATCGGTGCTGACAAGCGCCGATGTCCCCTTCAACGAAGGAGTGAAGAGGCCTTTCAACATCACCGCCCCCTACGGGTCCCTGCTCAATCCGAAGCCTCCTGCACCCGTGAGGGCGCGCATGGAACCAGCCTATCGCGTCTTCAATGCGGTGATGAAGGCCCTGGCTTCGGCCGCCCCCGACCGCGTGATCGCCTGCGGGTTCGACACCACCGCCGTCTTCGCTCTCTCCCGTCCCACGGATAGCGGTTACAAGGTGTACGTGGAGATCTTCGGCGGCGGTTACGGAGCGTCTTCGGAAGCCGACGGGTGCGACGCCATCGACAGTCCCCTGTCGAACTGTTCCAACGCGCCCGTCGAGGCCCTGGACATGGAATACGACTACTTCCGGGTCATCGACTACACGCTGCTTTCCGACTCAGGGGGCGCCGGCCGCTGCCGGGGCGGACTGGGATTTACCCGCGCCTACGAGATCATCCGCGACGACGTGATCTTTGCCATCTATGCTGATCGGTTCCGCATCGCTCCTGCAGGACTCCATGGTGGTGGAGACGGTGTCCCCGGCTCGTGCCACGTACTGCGCGACGGAGAGGTCATACCGGTCAGATCCAAGGCCGGGATGACCTTGCGCAAGGGGGATGTTCTCGCCATTCACACCGGCGGTGGCGGCGGCTACGGCCGGCCCGGCGACCGCCCCGTCGAAGCGATCAGGCATGACCTTGCCGAAGGACTGACCACCCCGGAACGGGCCGCAGTGGACTATCCCCATGTCCAGGCCCGTCCTTGATGACACGTGCATCCGGCTCCATGCCTGAAGATGAGCCCATGTCGCAGAAATCCGTGGCGTAGACCGGCCGCCGGAATTGAGCAGCGCATCGGCTGCATGCCGGTGACGGTCGACGATATCGTCACCACCACCTGCTGCATGTGTGCCTGCCACTGCGGCACACGCGTTCACCTCAAGGACGGTCAGCTTGTCTGTGCTGACGGCGACCGGCATCATCCGGTCAACCACGAGGCAGGTGCGCTGTGAGGCTTTCGGAGTTGCAGGTGGTGTCGTGGCGAGAATTCGTTTGTCCGGGCTTTGGGGGCGAGCCGTGGTGTTGATTCCCGGGGTGCAAGCAGTCCGACAAGACTCTGGTCAGTCACGGCGCTCCGGCCGTCACTGACCCGAAGTTCCGAACGTTCCAGCTGACAGCCGCGGCAATTCATTGATCTTGCGTCGCTTGTTGGATTTGTCGGGCTTCACAATGTACCCATGTACGGAAGCATTATGTGCTTGATGTCGGCGGCGATTCAGAACGGCGGGATATTGGCGGAGAACCGCTTCCTCTGCCAGGCGCCGGGTATCCTCAGACACGTTCATCGTCGGCGTCCTTGAACTGCGACGCGACCTGATCCTGGCCGATCAGACTCCCGAGAATGGTGTCCTGGAACACTACGTCCGTGCGCGAAGAGGATCGCGCTGATCGACGGTGAGCGGACGGCTGGCGAGTTGCAACTGTCGTCAGTGAAGGTGTGCGGGGCGTCCGAGACAACCTGGGGAAGGACGTACGGCGCATGCCGGGGCAACCTTCAGACGTCCTGACCTCGGCTATGAATTTGTCCAATCAGTTTGATGCTTCTGGGCCGAGTTTGGGTGGGTTGTCTGGCATGTCGTAGATCATGCGCAGGTCGGTTCCTGGGAAGATCGTGCGTGTCTGGTTGAGTTCATCGAGCAGTCCGGCGATGTCGGCGTCGCGCGCGTTGCTGGCGGTGCCGAGGAAGCGCACCCGCAGGACGCGGTTTTCCTGATCGGGGATGATGTCGGCGTCCGACTGGAACAGTTCGGCGAGAGGGCGTCGCGGGCGCTGCTTTGCGCCCTGGGCCTGGGCGACGGCGGCCATCATCCGGGTTTCGGCGCGGTAGGCGATCATGCGAACGATGTCGAGCAGCAGCCTCTCGCTGGAGGGCAGGGCGTCGAGCCTGTCGTTCTCGTCGAGCTCGGCCACGGTGACATGTTTCGGGATTTCTGAACGCCGGACCTTGAGCGCCTCGTGCTCGGCGTCGAGCGTCACGATCTTGTCCTGCAGCGTTGCGGCGGCCGTGATGGCGGTGTCGGACGGGGCGCCCTTGAGCAGGTCGGCGACGCGGTTGCGCAGTGTGCCGAGCTTCTGGCGCAGCTGGCGGATGCGGCGGTCGCAGCGGCGCCAGTGCGGATGGACGACGCGCGCTTCGGGGTCCTGCTCGACAAGGCCGTGCACGGCCAGCGCGTCGAGGCCGAACTCCTGGCGCATGTACTTGAAGAAGTTCTCCTGGGACCAGCGCGAGAACAGCGCGCCGGCGACCCGCTCCATGGGCGTGTGCATGTCCGTGGTAATCAGCGGCACCTGCCGGCCGCTGTCCAGAAGACGCCGGATCTGGCGCACCTGCGGTCCGCCGGACAGCGTGATCCGTCTCTGTGCGAGCCGCACCTCGGCGGTGCGGACGCCACCTGGTGAGTGGAGCGGCGCCCGGACCGTGCGGAACTCTCCCTGTGGCCAGGGATCGCTCCGGAACCCCTTGTGCCAGGTGATCACCGCCACCCCGCGCCGGGCGAGGCGGGCGAACAGCGCCGGGCTCCAGCCCTCGCGGTCGAACACCAGCGTCAGCCCCGGCGCGACCGCCTCTCCCCTGGCGAGGTTCAGCGCCTCCGGCCCCGGCAGGCCGAGCCGCTCCAGCGCGGGCAGGATGTCGTGCTCCAGCGCGTGCGTCATGGTCGGGTCGAGGTCCTTGTGCAGGCACAGGAGCGGCCGGCCGCCGAGCGCGTTGACCCAATAGCCTGTCGAGGCCGGCAGACAGAGCTTCTGACGTGACACGAAGTGCTTCGGCAGGCGACCCTTGCGGCCCGAATATACCTTCACGTGCCCGTCCACCGACAGTGTCGCGCAGACATCCGGCGCGCCCGCGATCCAGTCCTTCGCCAGCGCGTCCTGCCAGTCCCGGACCCGCTGCGGGTCGCTCGCCAGCGCCCTGATCTTGCGCCGCAGCGTCTTGACCTCCGGGCAGCGGTCGAGCCCCAGGACCGCGCCCCGTTCTCCGGGCGCCTCGTGGCGCAGCGCCTCGGGGTTGCGGATCCGGGCCATGAACAGGAAGGCGAGCATGAGAAGCACGCTCGTCAGCCCATAGTACCCTTTCGGCAGCGACAGGAACCTGTCCGCGTGCTCCAGGAGACCCTCCTTCAGCAGCGCCGGCAGCGCCGCCAGGACGCCGCCGCCGGCGACCGCCGAGAGTGGCTCGTCGAAGCGCGGCGGCGCTTCATTCATGGCTCCCGTCGAGGCCGCGACGCGCCCGGCGCTGTCGCGCGCGCCGCGCCCCATCGGCGCGACCCTGTCGCGACGGTCCCGTTCGCCGCGGCCGAGAAGATCGTCCGGGCATCGCGTGGCCTCGTCGACTTGCGCCGCCTGCGGCCGCTCTCCGCCGCCGATGAAGCCGTTGCTGAGGTTGTAGTACGCCGTCGATCTCGCGAT
The DNA here is from genome assembly GCA_964291265.2 of Alphaproteobacteria bacterium. Lineage (GTDB taxonomy): Bacteria > Pseudomonadota > Alphaproteobacteria > SP197 > SP197 > SP197. The sequence continues at coordinate 2,160,676 of OZ219747.1, read as the reverse complement.
CCCCAGTTCCCGGGCCAGTGCCGCGGCGTTCATGCCCTCGGCCAGGAGACGGTTCGCCGCGGCTGCCGTCTCGCCTGTGATCACGCTGAGACCACGGCCCTTGCGTGGCTCGTAGAAGCTCGCTTCGCCCTCGTCCCGGAGCTTCCTCACCGCCCGCTGCACGGTCGCGCGGCTCACGTCGAAGGCCGCCTGCAGGTCTCCTTGAGGAACGCCGTGCCTGGCGAACCTGACGATCCGCAGCAGCATGGCCGGCCGGTCGCCCTCGTCGTGGCAGTCGAAGGGCTCCATGTTCGAGAAGTAGACGGTCTGTCCGTCGAGGTCGGCAAGGGAGAAGCACGAGGTTCCGATCTGGACGGCTTCGGGAGGGTGCATTGCGAGCGTGTTCATGGCCTGGACTGCTCCAATATAGGCATCATGTCATATTGGATCACCCCACGGCTATGGTGTAAGCACAAGAACCGTCGGTAACGACACCAACCGGCCAACGGCAACCAAACGTCATCTCTCACTTCCCGGCCCTTCTACAACAGGTTACGGGACAGTGCAAGGGAATTTTCGATCGCGCCGGAACAACGCGGTGTCGTTCCGATGTCGTTAAATTGTTGCACCCAGGGAAGTAGAACGGCCACGACTGTCCGCTTGCCAGATCCCTCACGGCCGTCCAGGATGACGCAACAGAAACATATCAGCGCGCCACAAGAACAACACAAGAAGGGGCTTCGATATCGCCATGCAGGATGAGCACAGGACAATGACATCTCTGATCGGCCCTCATCCGGCGCATGTGTTTCCCCAGTCAACGCTGGTCACGGCGCCATGACCGACCGCCGCCAGCACGCCGTCATGGCGACGGACGCCGAGTGGGAACGCATCACCCGGGCGGCCCGTGCGGCCGGCATGGAGCTCTCCCGCTTCATCGTGCAGCGCACCCTGTTGCCGGATGCCTTGCCGGTGGAGGTGCTGCGGCGGGCCGTGCGGGAGGTGCTCGTCATGGCCCGCCTGGAAGAGCGGCGCCTGCGCGAGGCTGGCTCCGGGGAGGCCTGGGAGGAGGCCGGAGAGGCGGTCAACGCCTGGCTGGAGAGCGAGGGCGTCCTGGCGCGCCTGACCGATCCGGGAGCGGCCAACCGCTGGAAGGCGGCGGGAGACGGGGGATGACGCGCCAGCTGAAGCGCCAGCGTTCCGTGCACTGTCCGCCCGAGGAACAGGAGATGATCCGCGGGAAGGCGAAGGCCGCCGGCAAGACGGTGTCGGGCTACCTGCTTGACCTTGCCCGCGACGACGATCCGCAGATCCATCCCCTGGTGCTGTCGCCGGAGGATCAGCGTGAGTTCCTCGAGGGCACGAGGACCCTGCAGGAGGTGGCAAGCGCCCTGCGCCGGGAGCTTCCCGGCACGGAGGGCCTGACCCTCCTTGCGGCGGTGGCGGTGATGAGCCGATGGCGATGAGGCCGCGGCGGCGTCGCCGGAAGAAGCCGCCGTCGAAGCACCTGACGGTCTCGGCGACGGACGCCGAGTGGGAGATGGTGAGGTCGCAAGCGGCAGGCCGCGGGCTCTCGATCGCCCGCTATCTCGTGGGCCTGGCGGCCCGGGACGGGGCCGAGGGCGACAGGGGACCGCCGCTGGTGCTGGCCGGGGTTCAGCAGCGGGAGCTCCTGGAGCTTCACCGGGAGATGCTCTCGCTGCTGCAGGGCGATGAGGACACATCGTCGCTGATGGCCGACATCCAGGCGCGGGTCGCGGTGATGTTCAACCTGTGGGCGAAGGACATGATCGCCCGCGGCCGGGAGGAGGATCTCCAGGCCGAGCTGGCCTCGATCCTCGGCGAGGAGCAGGCGGCCGCCGTCATGGCCTCCGTCAGGAGAACGACGACGGAGCGCCCGCGGGCCGCGGATACGGTCCAGCCGGATCTCTTTTCCTGAACGGCAGGGGATCATCGGGGGAGCATGAGCCTGGCGCCTACATCGACAGGCCGCGGGACCGTCCACGCCTGCGGGCCTCGATCTCCCGGAGCGTCTCGGCCATGCGCCTCTCCCGCGCCGTCTCGTCATCCCAGGGCGCGCGTACGCATCCGCGCGTGAAGAGGGAGCGCATGTCCTGGCGGATCGTCGAACCGGCTGCAGGCGCTCCCTGCATCCCCCAGGAGCGGACCACGCGGAGCGTCACCCCGTCTCCCACCACGTCGTTGACGCCGGCCTCGACGGCCTCGACGATCGCCTCGACCTGCGCGGTGTCGCCCTCGAGCGGGGGCTGGACCGGGCCGGCATGCCGCACCATGGTCCAGCGTATCCTGTCGCCCGGTAGCACCCTCTCCTCGCAGGCGAAGGGGAAGGCGTCGTTGCGGGCGGGATACTGCCGGTCGCGTTCCCGCTGGCGCAGCGTCTCGTCGGGCCACAGGAGGCGCCGGCAGGTGACGTTGTCGGCAAGGGGGCGGAGCGTCTCGGCGTGGAGACTGCGGGTCTCTGTGCCGCCGACGGGACGGATGCGCAGGCGATCGATGACGTCGGGGCCGGTGACGTGGCTGACCATCTCGACAACCGCGTCGTGGCGGCCCTCTGCGTCGACCCAGCTGAGCCGGTCGCCGCGGAGCAGGGGCTCGGTCCCGTCCCAGCGGACGCTGCGGGAGACGTCGAACGGCGCCTCCCGCAGCTGCCGCATGGCGGTGCGGACCTCGAGGAGGTGGCGGGTCCGGCCTGCCTCCTCGCGCACCGCATCGTCCTGGGCCAGGCGTTCCGGGAGTGCCGCCACGATGTAGGCGAGGCGCCGGGGCGAAGCGCCCGCGGCGCGGATGTGGGCCTCCTGGTTCAGCGACCCTGCCTCCACGGCCTCCAGCAGCATCCGGGCACGGCGGCGCCAGGCGTCGGACAGCGCTGCGCTTCCCTGGAGGCCGGGTTGGAGAGCCAGGGCCTCCGCGACGAGCTCATGAACCCGCTGGCGTTCGCCGTCCCAGCCATCGAGCGTCTCGCGCCACGCGCCGACGGTGGTCCGGTCCTCCGCGGTAAGGCGCGGATCGTCCCGGAGCTGCCGCAGCGCCTCGCGCAGGGGCGCCATGTGGGGCGAATCGAGGGGATGGCGATGATGGTCCCGCACCTCCCCATTGATGGCGTCTGCCCGGCGCACGAGAGCCCGCAGGCTGTCGCCGAGGAGCATGGCGTCGATGCGCTCGGCCTCGGTCTTGACGACATCCCCGGCGCCCGCCATGTCGCGGGCCGGCAGGCCGCCGGCCTTCCACGCGCCGGGGAGTGCACGACCTTCGGCCAGGAGCGCCGCGGCGTCGCGGCGCCAGAGGGCATCGCCCGGTTCCGCCGCCTCGCCCAGGCGGCCGGCGCGGCGGCGCCAGTCCGCGAGAACATCGAGGGCGGCGTCCGTCGCCATCCAGGAGGGCACCGAGGCAAGGCGTTGCTGGAAGGCATCGGGGGATGTTCCGAGGGCGCGAAGCTGCGCGGTGCGCTCGCCTTCGGGGATGGCGTCCATCGCCGCACGGGCTTCCTCTGCCGCCGCCGGGGCCACGGCGCGCCAGACCACACGGTCGTCGCCTGAGCCGCCGAACGTGGGCCGGTTCGCCTCGGCCTCCGCGAGGCGGGCAAGGGCTTTGGCGAGACGGCCGCGGTCACGGCGCCAGCGCCTGTCGTCATCGAGCCGGCGGACAAGCGTGCGCACGGTTCCATCCGCCGTCGCGCCGTCGGCCACCGCCGCGGAGACCTCCTCGAGAAGGCCGGGCCAGTCAGCGAGGTCGCATGGCAGGCGTCCGGCGGCCTCGGCACGGTCCTCGATCTCCTTCACCCGCTGCAGAAGTGCGGCGCGGTCCAGGGCTCTGAAGGTCGTCTCGATGGTTGCCGCTGCCGCAGCGAGGCCGTGACGGGCGTCGGCGAGGGCATCGAGGTGGCGGGCCTTCAGCGACCTGTCGGCCAGCATCGCCCGGGCGGCCGTCAGCAATGCCGCCGCCTCGGTGCGCCAGGCCCGGGCATCGGGATGGTCCGCCGCCGCAGGCGCCGGCCCCGCCTTCGCCAGGACCCGGGCCCTGGCGACGGTGGCTTCGGTCTCGCGGCGTTCCGCCCTCCACCTGCCGTCGGCGTCCCGCCAGTCGACCATCAGGTCGCGCGTTGCCTGCGGCGTGCCCTCGTGTTCGGCGAGATCATCCAGGGCCGCCAGGAGCCGGGGATAGTCCGCCGCATCGAGGGGGTGCACGCCGCCTTCCTCGCGGGCCCGGTTGACGGACCAGGTGAGGGCGGCGAACGCCTGGCATGCGGCCGTCAACCGGGCTGCCTCGAGCTGCCTGACGACGCTGTCGACGGCGTCCCGGGCGCCCGCCATGTCGCGAGCCGGCAGGCCGCCGGCCTTCCACGCGCCGGGAAGTGCGCGTCCCTCGGCCAGGAGCGCCGTGGCGTCGCGGCGCCAGCGGGGATCACCCGGTTCCGCCGCCTCGCCCACCAGGCGGCCGGCGCGGCGGCGCCAGTCCGCGAGAACATCGAGGGCGGCGTCCGTCGCCATCCAGGAGGGCACCGAGGCAAGGCGTTGCCGGAAGGCATCGGGGGATGTTCCGAGGGCGCGAAGCTGCGCGGTGCGCTCGCCTTCGGGGATGGCGTCCATCGCCGCCCCGGCTTCCTCTGCCGCCGCCGGGGCCGCGGCGCGCCAGGCCGCACGGTCGTCGCCTGAGCCGCCGAACGTGGGCCGGTTCGTCTCGACCTCCGCGAGGCGGGCAAGGGCTTTGGCGAGACGGGCGCGGTCACGGCGCCAGCGCCTGTCGTCATCGAGCCGGCGGGCAAGCGCGCGCACGGTTCCAGCCGCCGGTGCGCCGTCGGCCACCGCCGCGGAGACCTCCTCGAGAAGGCCGGGCCAGTCAGCGAGGTCGCATGGGAGCCGCCCGGCGGCCTCGGCGCGGTCCTCGATCTCCTTCACCCGCTGCAGAAGTGCGGCGCGGTCCAGGGCTCCAAGGGTCGTCTCGATGGTTGCCGTTGCCGCAGCGAGGCCGTGGCGGGCGTCGGCGAGTGCATCGAGGTGGCGGGCCTTCAGCGACCTGTCGGCCAACATCGCCCGGGCAGCCGTCAGCATTGCCGCCGCCTCGGTGCGCCAGGCCTGGGCATCGGGATGGTCCGCATCGGGATGGTCCGCCGCCGCAGGCGCCGGCCCCGTCTTCGCCAGGACCCGGGCCCTGGCGACGGTGGCTTCGGTCTCGCGGCGTTCCTGCCTCCACCTGCCGTCGGCGTCCCGCCAGTCGACCATCAGGTCGCGCGTTGCCTGCGGCGTGCCCTCGCGTCCGGCGAGATCCTCCAGAGCCGCCAGGAGCCGGGGGTAGTCCGCCGCATCGAGGGGGTGCACGCCGCCTTCCTCATGGGCCCGGCTGACGGACCAGGTGAGGGCGGCGAACGCCTGACATGCGGCCGTCAACCGGGCTGCCTCGAGCTGCCTGACGACGCTGTCGACGGCGTCCCGGGCGCCCGCCATGTCGCCCGTGCGAGAGGGATGGGCGGCCCATTCCTCCACAAGCTTCCTGCCCTCCTCGATCAGGGCGTAAGCCCGTTCGACATCCTCCTGCGCGATGGTCGGACCCTCGCCGCCCTCGCGCAGCACCTCGGCGGCCCGCCCCGACCAGTCGTCGAGGCCGGCGAGGGCCGCGTCGGTGGCGCGCCACAGGGGCACGGCGCCGACCAGGGAAGCGAAGGCCTGCGCCGTCATGCCGCAGGCCGCGAGGTGGGCTCTGCGCTCGTGGTCGGCAAGGGCGACCACGGTCTCGAGGGCGCCGTCCAGGGCTTCGGCCCCGTCGCGCCACGCCCGGCGATTCTGGGCGTCGCCACGGAGGTCCGCGTAGCGAGGCCTTGAGCGTTCGAGGTCCCTCAGCAGGCCGACGACTTCCGCCACGCGGTGGCGGTCGCGGCGCCAGCGCCCGTCGTCTGCCAGCCAGCGTTCCAGATGGCGGCCCACCGGATCGCCGGGTGCGGCGGCATCGACGGCACGGCGGATCTCGCCCAGCGTGCCGAACCATTCCGCGAGGTCGAGGGGCAGGCGGTCCTCGAGGCGGGCCCGGCCAGCGATCCCGCAGACCCGCCACAGCAGCGTGGCGCGGTCAAGCGCCTCCAGTCTCTCGACGACCTCCCGGCCCGCCGTCACGATCCCGTCGCGCTCCTCCGGCATGGCGGCGATGTACGGACCATGAGGACCGTCCGTGTCAAGGAGCGAGCGCATATGCCGCAGGTGAGCCTCCGCGTCACGCCGCCACCGCGTGACATCGGCATCCTCGGGATCGACCCCGCCCGCGCCATCGAGCGGCACGTGGTCTGCGAACCATGCCGCCAGCATGCCGGCTCTCTGACGCGCCGACCTGAAGTCGTCGACGAGAGCGGTCTCCGTGGCATGGCGCGCCTGCCAGGCCTCCACCGCACGACGTTCCTCCGCCGTCAGCCCCGTGGACCGCGCCAGGGCTGCGCCGCGGCGGGAGAGGTCCGCATGGTCCGCCAGGAGGGAGACCGGCACGGCCTTCTCCCGCGACCGTTCGACCAGGGCCCGCCAGTCGCGGGCAAAGCGCGCGGCATCGTCCTTCAGCCGCACCTTCTCCACACCGGCAAGCGCGGCCTCGAGGCGCCGGCGGTCACTCTCCGGAATCGCCGGCGCCTCCTCTCCGGCGAGCCGCCGCCGGGCGCTGTCGACAAGGGCCGTTCCCGCATCGCGCCACGTCCGCCAGGCCGGGCCGTCTCCTGCAGGGTGGCCTGTGGACCGGGCCGCCCATGCCAGTTCCGGCCAGCGCCGCGGCTGGTCCTGCAGGCCGGCGATGAGCTCCCGCACCTGGCGCTCCGCAGCACGGGATGCTTCATGGGCTCCAAGGCGCTCATCGACGAAGGCGCGCATCTCGGCCGGCAGGTCCTCGACCGCCGCGAAGGCGGCAAGGCGCGCCATCACCCCGGCATAGGCCGGAACCGACGAGGGAGGCGAACCCGACGCCTCCCGTTCCACCTCTTCCCAGGCAGCCACGACGGCGGCCCACGCCTCGGGATCGACGATCGGGCCGTCGAGATCCTCGCCCAGGGCCTCGAGCGCGGCGTCGGGCACGTAGGGCGAGGTCTCGAGACACTCGATCAGCGCCTCGCGGTCGTCCGTCAACAGGGTGAACCCCTGCGAGGCACGGCTCACCTCGACATAGAACATCTCCCGGTTCGCCATGTGTCCGGCATCGAGGACGGCGATGACCTTCTTCGCCGTCTTGCCCTGGGCGCCGTGGACCGTGGAACTCCAGGCATGGTCGAGGTGGCGCAGGTGGGGATCGCTGCGGGCCAGGGAGTACTCCGTGCCGTCGTCCGCCAGCAGCCGCACCCGCTCGGGCCCGATCGACAGCACGCGGGCTTCCTCGCCGTTGACCAGGGCCGGCGTGCGCCGCCGGGCCTTGCGGTTGCGCGTCCAGCGCACCCGGTCGCCGGCCCGGATCTCGATCTCCACGGTCTCGTGCACCCCGAGGTTGCGGGCGGCGTTGCCCGAGGGCCGGAAACGTCGTTCCCGGCCGTCGGCATGGTCGAGGACGACCCAGCCGTCGCCGACCCCGGTGATGGTGCAGACATCGTCGGCACGGCAACCATAGGCGTCGCGGTGGAAGACCACCGTGTCCCCCGGTTCGTAGTTGGCGAGAACCGAGGCCTCGATGCGGGTGTAGCGCCGGTCGACGAGGCGCTGGATGGTGAGCGTCCTTCCCGTCAGCACGCCTTCCTGCGCCAGGCCCTCGCGGATGGCCGCGTTGATCTCCCGGCGCACGGCATGGGTCGGGGCGAGGACGGCGCAGGCCTCCCGGTCCTCCGCCCCGAGGGCGAGCCACGCCCGGGCCGCTTCTGCCCCGAGATCCTCCACCCGGTGTTCCGTCACCCGGTTGGCGAGCCGCGTCATGGCCTCGCCGGCCTCGCCCTCGCGGGCCCGCACCACCGCCTCCTTCAGGTCCGCATCCTCCTGGCGCAGCACCTCGTCCATCACCGCCGTCGCCATGCCGCGCTTCTGCATGAGGGCAAAGGGCTGGCCGGCGTCCACCGCCTTCAGCTGCGCCGTGTCGCCGACGAGCACCACGCGAGCGATACCAAGGGTCCCGGCCAGGGCGAGCAGCCTCTCCATCGCCACCGTGCCGATCATCGAGGCCTCGTCCACCACCAGCACCCCGCCATCCATGTCCTCGCGGGCCCGCTCCAGGCGGTCGGGGTCCGAGAGATCGCCGTAGCGCACCAGGAACCACTGAAGGGTGCGGGTCGGGACCCCGGCTCCCTTCTCCAGCACCCGCGCCGCGGCGGCCGAGGGAGCAAGGGCGATGAGCGGGCGCCCCTCCACGAGGCCCGCCACCTCCTTCAGCATCGTCGTCTTGCCGCTGCCGGCCCGACCCTGCACGCCCACCACCACATCGCCGGACCCCAGGACGTGACGCACCGCGTTCGCCTGCCCGGCGGTCAGCCTCGTCGCCGCAAGGCGGGCCGTCACCGTCTCTTCCGGGACCAGGGCGACGGCCAACGTCCGGCCCTGCCTCACCGCCTCCAGGATGCGCCGTTCCGCCTTGACCGCCCGGTCGGTGACGAAGGAACGGTCCGAGCCCCGCAGGACCGTCTCCAGCAACTCCCCTTCCGCGACGAGGCGCTCGATCGCCGCGTCGATCTCTTCCAGCCGGTAGCGTCCCGGCGCATGGCCCAGGACCAGGGCCCGGATATCGCCAGCCGGGATCACCGTGCGTCTCTCCTCGACATGAGCCACCGCCCGCGCCACCGCCTCGAGGACGCCCGTCTCGGGCTCGGCGATGCGTTCCGCCGGAGCCGAGGGGCGGAACCGGCGCCGCCGCACCGCGGTCTCCGCCACCGGCTCGAGGTGCGGCGCTGCAGGCGACCGACGACGCCGCCGGCGTTCGTTCTTCGTCAGCCCCGCTTCCGGGGCCACCGGCAGCGCCATCTCCCGGCCCGTCTCCGGTTCGACCGGCCTCGGCGGCCTGAGCGCCGCCTCGTCGCGCACAAGGCCCAGGGCGCGCGCCCGGGCGCGCCACTGCGGCACCAGCTCGGCAAGGCCCGCCTCGACCTTGCGGCGGCGCGTGTGGAGCGTCGCCTTCTGCGTCGCCTCACGCGTCGCCGGAAGCCCGTGCTTCTCGAGGTAGGCAAGGATCTCCCGGCGACGCCCGGAGAAGGCGTCCAGGAACTCCCCGTCGTAGCCCGCCAGCTCGAAGCCCGGAACCGGGCCGATCATCCGCGGCGTCACCGCGAAACCCTGCGCCACCAGGCGCGACGCCAGTTCGTTTGTCGGCGGCGATTTAGAACGGCGGGATATTGGCGGAGAACCGCTCTTTTGGGCGCTGATCGTGTGAGTGGGTGACCACGACAGGAGAACGTGCGGCATTGGACGAAGGTCCGCCCGGTCTTTGTTTTCTGCCTATTGTTGGATCCCATTGGTCTTGCATTGACGTTGACGATGTCGTTCCGGTCGGCGTTTTCTGGCGTTCGGCGTTTGTGGAACGTGATGTGGGAGGGGAGCTTCAGGCTTTTGCGCGGGGTCTTGTTCTGGCGTTCTCCGTCCTCGTCGTGGTTCGTCGGGCGGGACGATCTCGAGGCTGGAGAGCTGACGGTTTCTGTTGCGCTGGGCGAAGAGGCTGCGTGCGTTGCGGTTGCGGCGGCGCAGGGTGCGGCAGGCGTCGAGTGTTTTCGGGCGGATGCTGCGACCTGTGAGCCAGCCCGGCGGCGGATCGGGCGTTGCTGCGGCTCAGCGGCTGCGGCAGTCTCGTGATGCGGTGTCGTTTGGACGGCCCGGGTGTTTCCCGGGGAGGCTGAGCGGCGCGTCGGGGTGAGACGTTCTCATTCCTGGATGGTAACGCGTGACCGCGTTCAAGGGTCTTGCGAGATTACGTGTCCCTTCCGTAGCCGCGTGGCGGTTCGATGTCCTCGAGAGCCTCGATGTCGGCATCGGCGACGCTCTGCAGGCGTTCTCCGTAAGGCGTGTCACGGAGGGTTTCGGGGATGCTGTCGAGGCGGTCACGCCATTCGTCCTGCAGGGTGCGGCAGGCGTCGAGTGTTTTCGGGCGGATGCTGCGACCTGTAAGCCAGTCCGGCCAGCGGCTGCGGCAGTCTCGTGATGCGGTGTCGTTTGGACGGCCCGGGAGTTTCCCGGGGAGGCTGAGCGGCGCGTCGGGGTGAGACGTTCTCATTCCTGGATGGTAACGCGTGACCGCGTTCAAGGGTCTTGCGGGATCACGTATCCCTTCCGTAGCCGCGTGGCGGTTCGATGTCCTCGAGGGCCTCGATGTCGGCATCGGCGACGATCTGCAGGCGTTCTCCGTAAGGCGTGTCACGGAGGCTTTCGGGGATGCTGTCGAGGTGGTCACGCCATTCGTCCTGCAGGGCGCGCAGTTCGGCCACGGCGTCGTTCCAGCGTTGCGGTCGCGAGCGCCGGTCACGGTGCTTTGGGGTGTGGACGGGAGGGATGCCGGCCTTGCGCCGTTCCCGGTATCGCCGCTGCTTTTCGGCGGGCGTGAGGGGCATGAGTGGTCTCCTTGTGACGGACGTGGTCATGATCTCGCTTGTGGTTCTTTGGTCCTGGCGTTGACGACGTCGTTCCAGTCGGCGTTTTCCGGCGGTCTGCGTCTGTGGAACGAGACGTGGGAGGGGAGCTTCATCTTTTTGCGCAGGGTTTCGGCCTGTCGCTCTCCGGCCTCGTCGTGGTCCTGGGCGAGGACGATGGTCCTGACGTTGGGCAGGCTGCTTGCGGCGAGGCTGATCTGTTCGTGCTGTCTTCGCGAGGGTGCCCCGGCGGTGGAGAGGAAGGCGTGGCTGGGGGGACATTGGTCGATCTGGGCCAGGCTGAGGGCGTCGACGGCGCTTTCGGTGATGACGAGGGCCTCGAGGTCCGCGGCGGTTCCGGCGCGGACGGCGAACAGGCTTCGGGTTCCACCGGTGGCGAAGCGTTTCGGTCCGTCGGGGGGACCGATCTCGAAGCCGGTGAGCTTTCGCTTCCTGTTGCGATGGGCGAAGAGGACGCGTCCGTTGTGGTCGCGGCGGACCAGGGGGCGGCAGGTGTCGAGGGTCTCCGGGAGGATGCCGCGCCCGGTGAGCCAGTCCGGGGCCGCATCGGGCGTTGCCGCGGCCCAGAGGCTGCGGAAGTCGCGTGGCGCGGCGTCGGGTGCTGTGAAGCGGGTGCAGATGTCGGCGAAGGCCAGTCCGCGGTTGAGCATGAAGTCGATGACGGTTCCGTTGTCTTCATCGTTCTGGGTGTTGAAGTAGACCCAGTGTCCGTTGTTGAGGCACTTCGTGACGAGCTTCGGCAGGCCGGGTGCGCACAGGACGGGGTTGGCGCGTGTCGAGGCCTGTTCGTCGCGGACGTATCCCCAGTCGGCGGCGATGCGTTCGAACGGCATGCGCTTGACGGCGTCGAAGTCGACGCGGCGGGGTTTATCGGGTTTCACGCCTGAGCCGCCAGGAGTCGCTGTCGATGGAGATGAGGGTTGCGTCGTGCATGAGCCGGTCGACGGTGCCGGCGATGCCGGAGGCGCTGGGGAAGACGCGGTCCCACTGGGCGAAGGCGAGGCTTGTCGTGACCATGGTCGAGCGGCGCTGATAGCGCCGCGAGACGATGGCGTAGAGGATGTCGGCATGGTGGCTTTCGAGGGTCACGTAGCCGATTTCGTCGAGGACGAGCAGGCGGGGCCTGGCGAGGATCGCGAGGCGGCGGCGCAGCTCGCTGCGCGAGACGGTCTCGGCGAGTGCCTCGAGCAGTTCCGGCGCCTTCTCGAAGCGGACGGTGTGGCCGTGCAGCAGGGCCTGGTGAGCCACGTTGGCAGCGATCATGGTCTTTCCGGTGCCCTGCCCGCCGACGAGCACGGCGTTGTCCGCACGGTCGACGAAGCCGAGGCCGAGGAGCGCTTCGACATGGGCCCGGCTGATGTCGCGCGGCCATGTCCAGTCGAAGTCCGCCAGGGGCTTGAAGGCGGGCAGCCGCGCCGCGGCGCGGCGGCGCTCGTGGCTGCGGGCCCTGCGGGCCTGTTCCTCGCCGCTGACCACCTCCTCGATCCATGCGGTCCCGGCGACCTCGTCCCAGCGTTCGACGAGCCCGTGGAGGCCGAGCGCCCGGGCACGCTCCCTGAGCTCGCTCATGTCTTGTTCCTGGCGCTGGCTTCGGGCCTGTCGTAGGCGTCGAGAGCGGTCCCCCGCGGCGTCGTGCCACGGCCGCCGCGGCCGTCGTCGGCGATGCTGAGGGGCGGCAGGCCCTGCTCCCGGCGGCGCTCCTCGATGATGACGCGCACGGTTTCGGGGTGGCACGAGCCGCGCTCCAGCGCCGTGGCGACAGCCCGGTCGAGAGCGTCGGCGCCGTGCGCGTTGAGAAGCGTCTCCAGCATCCGGGCGCAGGAGGCCACGTTGCGCCCGTTGGTCCCGGCGCGCGCCAGCATCTCCTCGGCCCGCGGCACGGTGCGCAGGACCCGGTCGCGGACGCTCATGGAGCGGGCCCGCCGCTTGCCCGCGGCGATCGCCCTGGCATGCTCCGGATCGGTGACGGCCTGCTTCCTGTCGTAGGAGCGTCGGTGGCGCGCGACCTCGTCGGCGCCGTCGAGGATGCGAACCTCGTCGCGGTCGGCGACCAGCGTCAGCAGGGCCTTGGAGAAGCTACCCGGAACGCTGTAGTCGTTGGTGTCGAAGCGGGCGTGGCAGGTCTTGTCGATGCGCACCGGGCGGACCTCGTGATGCGGGAAGGGATCGGCGGGAAGGACGATCAGGTGCTCCCTCTCCCGGGCGAAGGCGTCCCGCACCAGGAGACTGTCGTCGTCCGGCCAGGGCCGCTCCGCGGCGGCGCCGAAGCACCACTCCCGAACTGCGGCGTTGAGCTCGCCGAGCGGGACCGTGATGTCGCGCCCGGCGAAGAACCCGGTGCGCGCGAAGCGCACACGGCGTTCCACGCGGCCCTTCTCCTGCGGGCTCCTGGGCCAGGCGGCGCTCGGTTCGAAGGCATAGTGGGCCGCGAGGCCGAGCAGCATCGGATGATAGGTGACCGCCTTGCCGCGGCGCGTCACCACGGCACTCTTCAGGTTGTCGTACAGAAGCCTCCGCGGCACACCCCCGAATGCCGCGAAAGCCTCGACATGGCCTTGCAGGAAGCTGGCCATCCGCGCGTCGTGGAACAGGCTCAGGACAGTCTGGCGCGAGTAGCTGAGGGTGACGAGAAGCCCCATGAGCCTGCGCTCCGCCCGGCCGATGCGGACCTTCCCGAACTCGGCCCAGTCAACCTGCGCCTGCTCGCCCGGAAGGAAGCTCAGCCGCAGTGACGGCTCGGGCCTCTTCACCGGCCTCAGCCCGAGGCGGCGCAGGTCGTGACGGAAGTGATCCTCGCCGCCGCGGTAGCCCAGGGCCACGACCTGTCGCCAGAGCGTGCTGGCCGGAAGGTCCGGCGACGCCTCAAGACGCTCCCCGAGGAAGGCAACGAAGGGGTCGATGAGCTTGGCCCGCGGCCGCCGCTCCTGCCCCGACGCCTTGAGCGCCCGCGTCACCGTGCCGTGGTGCACGCCGAGATGCCGGGCAATCGTCCCCACAGCCCAGCCCTCGGCCCGCGACAGCCGCACGATCGTCGCCCGCGTGTCCTCGTCGATCGCCATGAACTCCCTCCCTTTGGTTCCTCAACGCCGCATCACAGGTCCCTCAGCACCACATGCGTCACGACCCGTCCGCACCGGGCGCACCGAAGCGGCGATTCGCGTCGCTCTTGCGCCTTCACAACCGCAGGTAGGGAGGTCGGCAGCAGTCGGGAAGGGTGGTCCGTAACGATTTCTTCAGAACCGGCGTCTCCAGACACCGCCGGAACGTCGCCAAGCAGCACCACAGCAGACGTCTGCGTGTCCATGATCTCGGCAACCATCGCCGCCCTGGCCTTCAACGCACGCGCCTCCTCCGCCTTGCGGAGCCGGTAACGCCGCTGGCGGTGACGGCCCGTCTCACGGCCCTTCAGCGTGCTCTGGTAGCGACGACGCGACGCGCGGCGCCGCTCGATCCGGGACCGCTCCCTGCACTCCTTGGAGCAATACACATGCCCCCGGTCACACGACCGGCAGAGAACAACCTGCCGCTGACACCGCCTGCAGTTGAACAGTCGTCCTGTCGTGCACACCGTCCGTCTCGAGAGCGGGGGTGGACCCGGACGCAAAATGGCTCGACAATACACGGGAGTTCGGTCCCCCGTGACCGGCTCGTCCGGGTGCTGCGCCGGGGGGCGTCACAACTCCGCCCGGCATCGCATCGCTCTTTCTCTTGATGCCGATCTAGCATCCACCCGGGGCGGCGGCAAAAACGCCGCCCCGGGACCGGACAACGCGACCCGCCCACAGGGAAGACAGACGATCCCGCGAGTGCCTCGGAACCGGAACCCTCCCGGCAACCGTCACCAAGACCGAAGCAGAGGTCGACGGAACCCGAACCGGACCAAAACGACAATAGGAAAAGACGGCGGCGCTCGGGGAGACAACCAGCCGAACACTCAAACCACGACAACAGGACGTGACAATAGGACCTAACAACAGGGAAGAAACACGACCCTGACAAAGCGCGGCAAATCGCCGAAATCCCGCCGTTCTATGCAGCCATCAACATTCGTTGCGGTAGTGCGCTCCGATCAGCTTCTCGCTGCGCCGCAAGGATGTCGGCTCGATGCTCTTCCAGGCGCCGTCGGACGAGCGCGTCATGTTCGCCAGAACGCAGTGCGTGTGAAGCTGGGGATCGAGATCACGGCTTGTGAGATGGCGAAAGCCCGCCACCACCATGCCGTCCGCCTTCACCCGCGGCCGGCGCTTCGTCGCCGGATCCCAGCCCCGGGTCTGCAAGAGGTCCCGCTCGATCCAGTCCAGGGTCGCCCGAACCGCCTCGTCGTGCGCCCGGATGACACGCACGTCCCCCATCACCAGCGCTTCCAGAGACACCGACTTCGGCGCCGAGAACGTGATGTCCCAGCCCGGACGGTGCTGGCGCTCTCCCTCGACGATCCTCCCCAGACGGATGTCCGTCTTCGGCACCTTGCCCTGCAGCACCGACTCGAAGCGCGACGGCACAACGTGGCCCCTCAACCCAAGGTCGCCCGCCGCACGGCCATGCCAGAAGCTCGCCTTGCGGTGCTCGGGATCGTTGCGGGCGTAGTACCCGTCCTGCTCGTAGTACGAAACCGCGGTCGCCGAGGACGCAAGCTCGTGAACCGTCGCCACCATGGAGCGTCACTCCGGCGTCACGATCTCCAGCGACAGGTCCGGCGGCGGCCAGGGCGGCAACTCCGCCGCCGGCAGCATGGCCGTGACCGCAGGAGGAGCCTCGAGATACCGCACCACGAAGTCGGTCATGAGGCCGAAGAAGAACGCGCAGCCGACGAGAAGGGGAAGAGCCACGCCGGTAAGCCAGAAATCGCGCCGGGAGCGCTTGAGCGCCTGCTCGATATGCCCGAACCGAAGGCCGAGCGAGGCCGTCCCACTGGCAATGTCGCCCAGCGTCCGCGCCTCGCCGGCCTGCGCCTGCTTCCTCTCCGCCATGGCGTCGTTCGTCTCCTCGCGCAACGTCTCGACGGCAGTCGACAGCGCCGGGACGGCATCCGCGGCAGCGGCGAGCCGACGGTCATGGTCCGCGAGCGTGTCGGCGATCCTGTTCAGCGTGTCGTTCAGGGCGGCAAGGTCGGCGTGAACGGCGGCTGCCGACTTCACGTTGGCCTCGTCGAGCCTCACCGCAAGACCGGCGACGGCGGCAAGGACGCTTCGCACCGCCTTCATCAGCTCCGCGTGTCCCTCCGCACCGTTGCTGTCTTGCTCCTTGAGCCGCTCCGCAAGGGAACTGACAGCATCTACCAGGGCCTTCAGGACTTTGAGTTGCTGCTCCATCGACTTCTGCAACGCCGCACCCTGCTCGCTGACGAGGGACTGGCACGCGTCCACGGCGGCCTGGATTGTCTCCAGCGTCTCACGGTCCGCCGACGCCAGGCGCTGTGCCGGTTCAAGCGGGCGAAGAAGGGTCTTTCCTCGTGTCATGGCGCATCTCCCCCTGTCGTGACTTCAGTCGCCTCCCCAAGCCAAGACAGGGATGCACACAGGAAAAGGCGGAATGCAACCGCTGAATCGACGGGAAGAGCGGGTAGTAGTCGAAACCGGCGATGACATGCCGTGGCGGCACACTCGGCAGTCAGCGTGTTGTCTGCCCACCCATCCGATGATCGCCGGACGCGGATTTGCCCGCTGACACGATGAAGGCCGTGCCAGGGGAGAAACACCGGGATACTCCCCGGGAAGCTGCACAGACCGACGGCCCGTCCGGCAGACGTTCACTCTTCGAAGCCGAACGATCTCCTGAAACCGATGTTCGCGCTTCTCGCTCAGGCCATCCTCGATCATCAGAACCAGATGACGGTGCGCCACGGCGACGAGACCAGCTGGGTCGCGGTAGGGATGCGCATTGCTGCGCACCCCCCGCACAGATCCGGACATGGACGTTAATCCATCCGGCTCCTACCTCGGGTGCTTGACGGTAAACCGCTGGTCCGGCCATGGGTGGCGGATGGAGACGCGCGGCCAAAGAAGCTCGGTCATGCGCTCCAATCGCTTCCAGTCAAAGCAGTGGCGCTGGGAGCGGCGGCGGATCGCTCGCAGCCATAGGCGTTGCAGCCTTTGGCGGAACGTGCGCAGCCATCGGGTCGACCCCGGAACGGCGAAGTAGTTGGACCAGCCATTGACAACTCGCCCAAGCCACATGCCGACCTCCCATATGTCGTGATGCCGTCGATTGCGAAGCACCTCCTCGATGCGCGCCAGGGTCCTTGCGACCCGTTTTGCGACCGGCTTGCGACCAAGCCTGAAGCGTCCTCTCCGGGTCTCCGTGCAGAAGTGCGTGAAGCCCAGGAAGTCGAACGTCTCCGGCCTGCCCGCCCCGCGAGATCGCCGGTTCGCCTTGGCAAACCGTCCAAACTCAACGAGACGGGTCTTGTCCGGGTGAAGGGTGAGACCAAAGCGGTCCAGCCTCTCCCGAACGTCGCGAAGGTATGTCTCCGCATCCCGCTTATGCTGGAACCCGACCACAATATCGTCCGCGTAGCGGACAATGATCGCTTTACCGTTCGGAACCTTCGGACGCCATGCCTTGTGAAACCACAGATCGAGCACGTAGTGCAGAAACACGTTCGCCAGGCAGGGGCTGACAATGGCGCCCTGAGGCGTGCCCGCACCGGTGTCGCTCCATGATCCGTCGGTCATGACGCCAGCGTTCAGCCACTTGCGGATCAGACGGATCACCCGCCTGTCGCCAATGCGATGCTCCAGGAACTTGATCAACCAATCCCTCGGGATTGTGTCGAAGTACCCCTGAATGTCCGCGTCGACTATCCAGTTGACCTTGCGCCGCTCGATCCCGAACGCCAGGGCGTCGAGAGCGTCATGCGCCCCTCGGCCCGGTCGGAACCCGTAGCTGAAGCCAAGGAACTCCACCTCATAAATCGGTGTCAGGATCACATCCACAACCGCCTTCTGGACGATCTTGTCCTCCAGTGCGGCAATCCCGAGCGGTCGTGTCCCGCCGTCCGGCTTGGGTATCTCAACCCGCCGAACCGGCGGCGCCCGGTACGCTCCCCCACGATGCAGGCGCGAGTGCAGATCAAGCAAGCGCTCGTCCAGACCCTCGCCATACGCCGCCCACGTCACGCCGTCGACACCTGCCGAGGCTTCCTTCTTCAAACCGAAGTAGGCCGCCCGGAGCGCGTCCGGCGTAATGTGATGGAAGAGTGCAGTGAGACGCTCCTTCGGGTTCCTCTCTGCAGCTTCCCGTATCCGGTCCGCCGCCTGTGGCACACTTGCCCGACACTGCGTTCGGTGCGTGCTTTGGCGTCCCGGATTCCCCTTGGTTGAGGCCCTTTCCTCCAGCGACTCCGCAGAAGCTGACGCTCCCTTGTTCGCCGCCTTCACCGGTCTTACGGCCCCATCCGACTTCTTCAAACCGTTCCTCATAGGCTTCGGCTTTCTCCTTTCCCTACACGGTCCCGCCACGACAGGCGGGATAGTTCGAAGACCTCCCAGGGTCCCAACAGAAGGCGTGCGGACGTGCATGGGTTCTCCGACACCGCGGGACGCACCTGTGGTGCTAAACAACTGAACTAACGCCGTATTTTCTCTCTCGTTTCTGCAACTGCAGGCGATTTCGCGAGCGGAATCTCCCGCTCCTGCAACTCGCATTCGAGGGAGACTCCATGGCCGCAACACATCTCACCGAGAGCCGCATCAAGGCCCTGCGTCCTCGCAGAACTGCCCGGGACATCCGTGACGCCCATCTCAGGGGATTCGGCATCCGTGTCTACCCATCGGGGCGCAAGCGCTACTTCATCCATACCCAGCATGATGGGCAGAGGATCTGGAAGATCGTCGGTGACGCTGCCGGGATCGGTCTCGCCGAGGCCAGACAACGCGCACAGGCCATGCTCGCCGCCATCAGAAGCGGCGCTCCCGCTTCATCGCACGAGACCCTGTTCGAGACGGTTGCCGAGGAGGTCTTTCGCCGGTACGGGCGCACATGGAAGCCCAGTACGCTCACGGTCAACCGGGGCTACTACCGCAACCATATCCTGCCGTGGTTCCGTGGACGCCAGATCGCGGAGATCGTGCGCGGCGATGTTCAGGAGTGGTTCGCCTCCCTGCACGCGACGCCGGTCGCAGCCGACCGGTCGGCTCCGGTTCTCTCGGTCATCATGGCCCGTGCCGAGGACTACGGATACCGGCCTGAAGGCAGCAATCCGTGCCGGGGCATCAGGCGCTATCGACGGCAGGGACGGGAGCGCTTCTGCTGCGTGGAGGAGGTCCGCCGGCTCGGGCGCGTGCTGCAGGACCATGAAGCGCACTTCCCGGCACAGGTGGCGATCATCCGCCTCCTGCTCCTCACCGGGTGCCGAAGCCAGGAGATCCTGTCGCTGCGCTGGGCGGATTACCGCGAGGGTCATCTCCATCTCGCAGATTCCAAGACGGGGCCACGCATGGTCTGGCTGTCGGCTCCCGCCCGTAAGGTCCTGAAGACGTTGCCTCGTCGTTCGCCTTGGATGTTTCCATCGCCAAGGACCACCGCCAGGTCCATCTCGCAAGGCGCCATCGGATACTTCTGGATGCGTGTGCGCTCCGAAGCGCGCCTGGAGGATGTGCGCCTTCACGACCTGCGTCACACCTACGCCTCCCTTGCCGTCATGCACGGAGAGAACATTCTCACCGTCGGTCGACTGCTCGGTCACAACGATCCCGCGACCACTCTCAAGTACACGCATCTCGCCGACGGCATGATGGCTGAAGCGGCAGAGGCCGTGGGCTCCGTTCTCGGAAGGACTGACGCATGAACCGCAGGAAGAAGCTGACGGATACCCTCGTGCACAACCTCAAGCCGCGATCCCGGGAGTACACGCTTCGCGATACCTTCGTTCCCTCTCTCGGGGTTCGGGTCCACCCGTCGGGAGGCCGCGGCTTCGTTCACATCGACGGCGGAAGAAGGACATCGCTTGGTCCGGTCGCCTTCAAGACGGTCAAAGTGGCCCGCAAGGAGAGCCTCGAAAGACTGGCAGCCGGTCACGACGACAGGGCTTCGGCCCCGTTGTTCAGGGACTTTGCTGTCGGCGCATGGCGCGACTCCTGGATCCATCGGTGCAAGCCCGGGACGATCCAGTGGCGCGACAGGTGCCTTCAAGCCCGCCTGCTGCCGACATTCGGTTCCCGATGCCTGGACCGGATCACGCCCGCCATGGTGCACCGCTGGTTCGACGACTACAGCAGAACGGCGCCCGGCGGCGCCAATTCCTGCCTGAAGGTCCTTCGACACATCCTCAATCACGCCATGGCCTGCGGCCACATCACAGCGAACCCGGCAAGGTCGGTGAAACCCAACCCGCGCAGGAAACTCACCCGCTTCCTCTCGCGCGAGGAACTTCATCGGCTGCATGGCGTGCTGGACCGCCACGACAATCTCCAGGGGATCAGTCGATCACGGCGAATGCAGATCGACATCATCCGGCTTCTCATGCTCACCGGGTGCCGCAAGAACGAGATCGTCCGCCTGCAGAAGCGGGAGGTGCTCGGCAACAATCTCCGACTCCAGAACAGTAAGGTCGGCCCGCGCACGGTCGTCCTGAATGCTCCGGCCCGGGCCATCATCGAGCGCCGTCTTCCCAGCGACAGCGCATTCGTCTTCCCGTCCCCCCGCGATCCCGGACGGCCGCTCAACGACGACCTCCCACTGTGGTACGTCGTCCGCAGGGAGGCCGGCATCGAGGATGTCAGGCTCCATGATCTGCGCCATACATTCGCCAGCCATGCCGTCATGCAGGGAGCGCCGCTTCCCGTCGTCGCAAGGCTCCTCGGTCACGCGCAGACGACCATGACCCTGCGCTACGCCCACACGGGCGATCGTGAAACCGAAGCCGCCGCCGAGCGGGTTGGCGGGCTGATTTCAGGGTTGCTCGGGATGTCATCCACCGCTTGACGGGATAACTTCGGGCCCGTCAAGACACATGGACCGGGGATAGTGTTCCACTTCGACTTTCGAGCAAAACGACATGACTACTGGCACGCAGCGGCATTCACGCGCAGATATTCATCGATGAACTTGTCTGTGTATTGAGCCGCACCCGATAGGAGGAAATTCGGATCACCGCCATGCATTCCGGTGCTGCCTGCAATCCACGTTGAGGCGTAACCTATGAGCGGGGCCACCCCTTCCGGGATCGACCAATGGGGCAGGGCAACCAACCTCTTAAGTTCTACAGTGAGGCTAAAGGCGGAACTGACCACGCTGATGTGCACATAAAGATACATGTCTGTGTCTTCGGTTCCACTATTATAAATGCGAGCGCCGCGCAGACGGCTCCGCACTGTTGTTTCAATGTCCGCTTTGCGAAGACCAATCGCTTCAGCGTCACCATACGGTGTCTCGACTACCAGATCTACAACTCCGCAATCGTTCCATAGGTTGAAACGAGCTCGATCGCTCACCTCTTCGGCAACCGCCGGAGCCGCGACCATCGCCACGACCGCGAGTGCAAGACATCTCATCTCTCGTCCTCTGATGTTCCGTTCCGGGCCAATATGGTAAGGACTTGACGAAACGGTGTCAACGGCACGATTTTCCTGGAATCTGCCTGGGAAACCCCCGGGAAATCACCACATGTAGACAATAGGCCTCATGGCCAAGTAGAGTAATCCCACCTGCCATCGGAGGAGCAAGCTTCAGACATCCTGACCTGCTCTTTTGAGGGGCATATCGCACCGATCAGGAAATCCATGGTTTTCCTGTGTTTCTGCCTGTTTCAGCGCGGATTCCACTTGACATGTGGCGATAAATGCATCTAATATCGCATGTTCCATTTTTGGCTCGTTATGACACCCTCCCTACCGCTCCAGCCCGCCCATGCCACACCAGGGTTGCCCTTGAGGCGCCATTCCCGGCCGCCATTGCGGTACTGGCCAACGATTTCCTTCTTCTTGGTGTCGACCGACACCACAGGCTGGCCCAGCCTCTGGAACGCGCGCACCCGGCGGTCAATGCGTCGGAACTGCGCATCCCGATCCGGATGCTGGCGGCCTTCCAGCGTCTTGCGATTGGCCTGAAGGCTGTACCCCAGATCGTGGAGTAGCCGGTTCACCGTGCGCTCGCTGACGCGGTGACCCTCGACCGCAAGGCGGGCCGCCAGCCGTGCGGCACTGTGACACGTCCAGCGCAGCGGACTCTCCGAATCGCCGCGCGTCATCGGTTCAAGCTCGCGCTCCAGCGCCGCCACCAAACCCGGATCCACATCCGTCACCCGCTTGCGCCCGCCGCCGGGGCGACGCAAACGCCCTGAAGGAATCTCACTCGAAGACCCCGAGACCGCGTCCGATCCGAGCTCCTTCAGCCCGGCGCGAACGGTGCTACGCGACATCCCCGTCGCCTCGGCCACTCGCTCAATACCTTGAGCGCCCGATGGCACGGGCCTCCGTCGCCGCCCACAGGCGCCGCGCACGTTCGTTCAGAAACGGACGCAACACCACAAATCTGGATCGCAGCGTATCAACCGTCGCTGCCATGACACCATGGACAACCGATCCACACAAAAAAATCACCTATTTTGGCGTGACTCCTTAGCCTGGCGCACCCGCTTGTTCACTTCAGCGGCTCTTGCTCGGTAATCTTGGTAATCAATCTCACGGCATCTGACAGTCGTCCGCCCCATTTTGTCAACCAGTCGGGCACTGCGTGGGGATCGACAGTTAGCCATGCCGTATCGCTTCCCACTCTTCCGCCGTGCTGAGACGGGATCGCCATAGAATGCCGCTTGCTAGTAATTTCTGTCTTTGGTATGACCCAACAATGAGCGTCATAAGGACTGATACCCAGGCAAATCGCGAACTCATAATTCTGATCGCGCAGTTGTTGAAACTTGTATGAACCGTTTTTCCAAAGAGTGCTCATCTTTATTTCAGCTCGTTTCCCGCCAATGATTCGATCTGCCTCAGCATCAGGCGAACGAGTGACATCGAGCCCCTTACAAGCTAGATAGCCAGCAATCAACTTCTCACCAATTGCACCTTTCTGTCTCGATGGTCTGGATCGAATCCAGTTGAAGGGGCTTCCGTTCCATAGGTCATCGTCCGGGGCCTTGTAGTCCGACTGCAGTACTTTCGAGTAGGTCGCTAGAATTCCGACCTCCGGGTCTTGAATTGTCGTCATCCTTCATTTCTCCCTGAATGATCGGCTCTGCAAACGCAAGTCGCCGGCGCATAACACGAATCGCCTCTGTACTGTTGTCAACCAACACCACGTTTCTACCATTACGAACTGCCGCCTCACCGGTCGTTCCACTTCCCGCGAAGAAATCAAGAACACGGTCTCCTGGGTTACTATGCACCTTTATAATTCGATTCAGAATGGCAATGGGCTTTTGTGTTGAATACCCCGTTTTCTCTTTGCCATTTGGACTGACTATGGTTTGCCACCAAACATCCGTGGGCGTCTTGCCGCGAGCGGCCTTCTCCGGCGTTACCAAATTTGGGGCCATATATGGGATGCGGTCAATGTCCTCATATCTATAGGTGTACTCCTTCGGGTTCACAGCATACCACAAAATCGTATCATGTTTTGCAGACCATCGGCGTTTCGATCTGGCACCGTAATCATAAGCCCACACGATCTCGTTGATGAACGACTCGCGTCCGAAAACGGTGTCCAAGAACACCTTGCAATAATGAGACTCCCGGTAATCAATGTGCAAGAAGAATGAGCCTGTCGATGACAAGAGGCGTTTCGCCTCTATCAAGCGCGGTTTCAGAAATCCCATGTAGTCATCGAATGAGTCGTGAAATGATGATTCACCAAGACAGCGTGTTGTGTATCGCTTTCCTTGAAATCCCGTTCTATCACCGTTGTTGTCTCGCACCGTCTTCAGTTGTCTGCGTTTTTGCTTTCGGCCCGTGTTGAAGGGAGGGTCTATGTATACAAGGCTGAACGATCCCGTTTCGAAGTCAGGTGTTACAGCCAGACAGTCACCAAAATGAATTTCCACTGACATTGCGATCTCGCCCCACTGTGGAATGTGTCTTTGTCTATACTTCTGCGTTGCAAAACGTTGCATTTCGTGGAGTGCCAGGAAGCTTAGTCCACTTGCTCAGTTCGTTAGATTAGTCTACTCATATGGTGTCAGTGTCGCAACTAGCGGTGTGGTGAACGCCTTGTGCAATTCTATTGCGATCGCTCGGGGATAAGCTTGCATGGTTGCCACGGTTACCCGCCTCACTGAAGCTGCCTCGACGGTCCATTACTTCGAGGTGGATGGATATTACGCGAAGAACGACCTCGAGCACCGCAAGGCGAGCCGTTGGCATGGCAGGGGCGTGGAGGCCCTGGGCCTTCACGGTCCCGTCAAGCCGAAGCGCTTCGAGGAAGTCCTCTCCGGGCGCATTCCTGGCACGAAGACCCGGCTGGGCCGCCTGCGCAAGGGTCGGCACGAGCACCGTCCGGGCCTCGACATCACCTTCTCGGCTCCGAAGTCGGTCTCTCTGGAGGCCCTGGTGCACGCGGCGCCGAAGGCGGCAGCCCGGATCATCCGAGCGCATGACGAGGCAGTGACCGCGACACTTGACTTCATCGAGAGGGAGCTGCTGGAGACCCGGGGATGGGACCCCGCCACCCGCAAGCGCCCGCGCATCAAGGCCGACGGCCTTGTGGCGGCGACCTTCCGCCATTACGCCAGCCGCAACCTCGACCCGCAGCTTCATACCCATAGCGTTGTCGCCAACATGACCCGGAACCCGGATGGCGAGTGGCGCAGCGCCGACTTCATCAGGATCGAGCGCGCGAAGCTGCTGATCGGCGCTCACTACCGGGCGGAGTTGAGGCGGCGCATCGAGGCCCTGGGCTACGCCACCGAACAGACCATGGTGGGTAGCGTGCCCGGTTTCGAGATTGCCGGCTACGACAAGGCGACGCTGGAGGCCTTCTCGACCCGCCGGGCGCAGGCCGTGGCGTGGGCCCGGGAGCGTAACCTGGACGAGCAGTCGGCCGCCGTGATGCAACAGGCGGTTCTCTATACCCGCAAGCGCAAGGACGAGCCGTCGCGCGAGGAACTCGCCAACATCTGGAAGGCCCGCATGGCGGAGTGCGCTCCCCGCAACCGCCACATCTCCCGCAACCGCCCGGCATCCCACACACGCCTCGACCGCGAGCGCTGGCACCTTGCGCGCCGGGGAGTTGCCAACCGGCAGTCTCCCTCGGCGCTCCACGCCGTCCGCCGGGCGGTCGAGCACATCGAGGAGCGGCGCACGGTCTTCACGGCCGACATGCTGCGGGCCCTCGTCCTGGCGCCGGGCCGTTGGACCCTCAAGGAGGTCGATGCGGCGATCGGCCGGCTGCGACGGGAAGGTCACCTCATCGAGGCGACGGCGGCACGTTCCGACTGCGCCTTCGTCACGGACCGGGCCGTGAAGGCCGAACGCGCGGTGCTTCGCTGGATGAAGCAGGAGAGTGATGCCCCCGAGCGGTTCGCCATCGATGCCGACCACATCGAGCGCCACCTTGCGGCCGGTGCGCTCAACGACGGCCAGAAGGCCGCCGTCAACACCCTGCTGCTGTCCTCCCGTCATGTCTGCGGTGTTCAGGGGCATGCGGGCACCGGGAAAACGACCATGTTGAAGCAGGTCGTCGAACTGGCCGGGGCCGACAGGATCGTCGCCCTGGCGCCCTCGAGCAGTGCGGCCCGCACGCTGCAGCGGGAGACCGGGATCGGCACGAAGACGCTGCAGTGGTTCCTCACCCGCTACCGGGATGTCGGCGACGGCTGCGCCGACATCCAATCCCTGGCACGAGCTCGCGAGGCCCTGGAAGGAACCCTTCTCGTGGTGGACGAGGCGTCGCTCATCAGCATGGCGCAGATGCACGGTCTCAGCCGCATCGCCGAGGCGACGGGCATCGCCCGGGTTGCCCTGGTGGGCGATCGGGCGCAGCTGCGCTCGGTCGAGGCCGGTCAGCCGTTCCGGGTGCTGCAGAAGGCCGGCATGGAGACGGCGGTGATGGACGAGGTCCTGCGGCAGCGCAACGAGAGCCTGAAGGCCGCGGTGCTCCACATGATCGAGGGCAAGCCGGATCTCGCCATCGAGGAACTCGGCCCCGGCGTCCTGGAGATGGACGCGGACGAACTCGGACCACGGGCCGCGGCCCTGTGGCTTGATCTCGACCGGGAATCGCGTAAGGCCACGAAGGTCCTGGCCCCGACCCATGCCCGGCGCCGGGAGATCACGCAGGGCATCCGCGATGGCCTCAAGGCCGAGGGGAACCTCCACGGGCGCACACTCGAGATCGAGCGCTACGTCAATCTCCACCTCACCCGGGCCCAGAAAGGGGATCTCGACAACTGGCGCGAGGGCGACATCGCCGTCTTCCATGCGGATGTCTACGGTGTCCAGGCGAAGTCGGGCGACATCTTCGGCGTCATCGGATCGCAAGGAGAGAAGGTCCTGCTCAGGCATCCGGACGGGAAGACCCGCCGGGCCGATCCGTCGAAGTACCTGCGCTACCGGGTCGATCTCTTCGAGACGGAACCAATCGAACTCCAGGCCGGGGAGAGGATCCGCTGGACCCGCAACGACAAGGAACGCGGTCTTCTCAACGGCGAGGAGGCGCGGGTCCTCTCGATCGGCAAGAGCAGCCTGTGGCTTCAGGCCGCCGACGGCCGCACACTGACCCTGGCTCATGATGACCCCCATCTGCACTTCATCGATCATGCATGGACCTCGACGGTTCATGCGGCCCAGGGGATGACCTGCGATCAGGTGATCGCTGTCCTCGATGCGAACCAGGGCGCCATCACGGGCCAGGCGGCGTTCTACGTCGAACTGACGCGGGCCCGCGACAACGCGGTGCTGCTGACCGACGACCGGGATGCTCTGGTGGAGGCTCTCGAGACGGCGACGGGAGATGAACTCTCCGCTCTCGAGGCGATCGGCGGACAATTCCGGGAAGAAGGGGAAACACGGGTCGACGTTCTCCCCAAGCCCGTTCTCTCCGACGACGCTCTGCAGGATGTCCGCGGACGGACCAAGGGACTGGAGGAGCTTCGCGCCCTTGAACCCCACCTCGACCGGTGTCTCGAGGAACGCCTTCGCCTCGAGGACGCGGCTGACGGCGCACCCCTTTCCGGCATGGACGGGTATGCGGCATGGAAGGAGAGAACGACGGCCGCTCTCGACATCGGTGGCGAGGTGGCAGGCCGTATCGACTGGACGGAGACAGCAGAGACCCTGCAAGGCCTGCTTGCCTTCGACAACGATGTTCTGGAACTCGTGGAGAAGCTCCGGCGTCATGTCGCGAAGGAAGGAGAACCCGACGAGGATTCTCTCCTGAGCCCGGATGCCAGAGAACTGGTGCAGCATGTGGTCCTGGTTGGCAGCGAAGCGCCGCCTTACGCCAGACTGCCCTGGGATCTGGACGACCTTGTCCGCCGTTACGAGACGACAACGGGCACCGATGCCTTGGATCTTCTGTTCAGCGAGGAGGAGTTGCTTGCCGTGGCGCATGCGGAGAGGCCGCAATCCGGAGAGGCCCCGCAGATGCCCGCCACGGATCACGATGCCGCCGAGGCGCCGGCAGAGACCCCTGCAGGCGACCACATATCAGGTGACGATGTCGTCGAAGGTCTTGCTGCCGCGATCGAGGAACGCCGGGCGCTGGTTGCCGAGGCCGAGGGCCGTCTGATTTCCTCGCTTGCCGCCTATGCCAGCTGGCGGAAGCGAGCCGAAGCCGCAGTCGATGCCTGGCAGCGGCGCGATGGTGCGCTGAGCGACGTGGCTGATCGTGACGCAGCTCGGCTTGGCCGGGCCTTCGACCTGGATGATGGTGCAGTTGACCTCGTCGCCCGCCTGGAAGCGCACGAGGCCGAGGCCAGGGCAGCCGCGCGCGATCCCCAGGCCGGACTTGATGTCTCTCTTCTGGCGATGGACTGCATCAACAACATGACTTTGAGAATCCTCGATGGAGAACCCCTACCCCGGGTCCTTGCTGACTTCATGGAACGCCGTGACGCATGGCGCGCGGAACGGAAGAAGCAGGAGGCGCAACCTGGGCCGGTGACGGGTGTGAAGAAGGCGCAGCCGGCGACGACGGCGCCCGCTCCGCGTCCGGCACCGGCGGCCTCCCCGCCTTCCGCACGGAAGTCTGCGCCAGAACGGGCGCCGACGATGACGCGAGGACCGGCGCCGGCGCCCGGTCCATCGGCAACTCCGCCAACGCGCCAGCCGACAACGCCGGCGCCCGCTCCGCGTCCGGCACCGGCGGCCTCCCCGCCTGCCGCACGGAAGCCTGCGCCAGAACGGGCGCCGAAGATGACGCGAGGACCGGCGCCGGCGCCCGCTCCACCGGCAACTCCGCCAACGCGCAAGCCGGCAACGCCGGCGCCCGCTCCGCGTCCGGCACCGGCGGCCTCCCCGCCTCCCGCACGGAAGCCTGCACCGGAACGGGCGCCGACGATGACGCGAGGACCGGCACCGGCGCCCGGTCCAACGGTAGATCCGCCAACGCGCCAGCCGGCGACGACGGCGCCCGCTCCGCGTCCGGCACCGGCGGCCTCCCCGCCTTCCGCACGGAAGCCTGCGCCAGAGCGGACGCCGACGATGACGCGAGAACCGGCACCGGCTCCCGGTCCACCGGCAACTCCGCCAACGCGTCAGCCGGCAACGCCGGCGCCGCGGCCCGTCAGACCGGCGCCGCCACCCGCTGAGGTATCCTCACCATCGATCGCGACTCCACCACCCCCGGCGCCCGATCCTGTCCTGGCGGCACAGGCAATTGCCCGGGCGCTGCAGGAGCGTCAGCGACTGCAGTACGCATCCGAGGGCCAGGCGCTCGCGTCGCTGGCGGCATGGAAGACATGGCGCCGGGAGACCCGATCGGCGATCGCGGACTGGAAAGCCGGTGCGGCGGGCGCGACGGGCGCGACGACATGGCGGGATGCAGAACGCCTCGAGGCTCTCGTCGCCTTCGACACCGAGGCCAACGCCCTCGTCGAGACCTGGCGCCACCATGCCGATGACGCGGGGCGGACCGGCGGCGATGCCTTCGGTCACCCTGATGCCGGCCGGATCCTGGCAGCCATCCGACGCCTGAAGGATCAGGCTCCCCAGGACGCCGTGCTTCCCCAGGCGCTCGCCCGGGCTCTCAAGGAGGCCGACACCCATGCCCGGGAGCGGGAACGGGTGGAAACGCTCCTGGCGTCCGTGAGCGCCCTCGACCGCGACCGCAGGGTACTGCTGGAGCGGGAGGGATCACGCGACAGGCCGCTCAATCGACGCTGGAACAGGAGATGGAAACGCTGGCGGAAGGAGGCGGAGACGCTGGCGCCGGTGATCGGGGAGTTGAAGAGTCCCGCCCTCGCACACCACCTCGACGGGACCGAGGGCGCCCGGGCTCTCGTCTCCCGCGTCGAGCGCATGATCGCGAAGAGAAACAAACGCGACACCCTTCCGGGCTGGCTGCTGTTGCGTCTCCACGACAACGCCGAGGAGGCTGACCGCCGGGGCGTCCATCCCACACAGACGCCGGCCTGGAAGGACATCATCCCCGAAATGACGGCGCTCTACCGCAGACTCGAGGCGGACGATCCCCGCTGCCGGATGCTGTGGCAGGAGACTTACGACGAGGACAGGCGCAATGAGGTGAAAGCCGAGGTCAGGCGCCTTGCAGGCAAGATCGATCACTTTCATCGGCGCGCTCGGTCGCTTGCCACGGAAGCCGGGAAGGAGGGTCTCGCTCTCCACCAGAGCGCAGCATACAAGTACTGGCACGATGCGACCCAGAGCTGGACCTGGAACGCTCGCCGGGTTCTCGGGCGTGAAGGAGCCTACGGCGAGGTGCTTGCCGACGGCAGCGCGACGGCTCGTGACATGGCCGAGGCCATGGCCGCCTTCGAGGAGATCAGGAAGGCTTATGGTCCACCCGATGACAGCGTGCGGATGGAACGGCGGCGCGAGGAGCAAAGGCAGGAGCAGTCGCGATCCCGGAGCCGCGGGTTCTCCATGTGACAAGGAGCCAGTCGGCGAGATACGCCGCCCGTCTTCGACATCGTGTCGGCGGCGAGGAGGTGCAGAATCTTCCCGGATGAGAACGGGATTGTTCCTGTAGTCCCCGCCCCGTGTTGGACCATCCGCAGCCACCACGAATTCCCACTCACTCCTGATGGCGTCCACGAGCGAGACGTGGCCATCCGCCGCCTCGTCATCGACGCGAAAGCCGGGAGACCTGGTCTGGAACCACTCCAGAGCGCCCTCCGCCGCCAGGACACGCCCCTGACCCCACCGGGCTTGCGGCCCGTCAGGTCAGCGCCTTGATGACCCTCGCTGCCTCCTCCTCACCGAGCATCGCCGCCAGGATGGCGTACAGGTCCTCGCGGCGGCCATCCCGGATCATGTCCTGCATCTTCTGGCGGGCGAGGAAGGAGGTGCTGTTGCGGATCTTGTCGCGGATCGACGGGTCGTCCCATCGACTCTCGGAAAGCACGGCATGAATGTCCTCGACCAGCATCAGCAACACCCGCTGGTCAGCGTGTGTCAGCGCAAGGGTGATGGCAGGACGCCCCGGATCGACGGCAAGGGCACTCTCCACAAGGAAGGCCGAGACCGTCATGCCGGCGCGGCTGGCCCGGGCCTTGATGCGTTCCCATTCCTCGTCCGTCGCCGACAGCGAGTACTTCGTCACCCGCTCGCGGCGCCTCATGGTTCCGCCCCTTCCCGCTTCGCCGCACGGACGAGGAACGACAGCGCCTCCAACGGCGTCATGCCGATATCCGGCAGCTCCCTGCCGAGCGCCACCGCGAACGTATGGAAGGACGTCACCCGATCCAGGAGACTGTGCTGTTCTTCTTCGTTGAGAACCAGCTTCTCGCCACCGCCGGCGTCCTCGTGGAGCGCACAGGCCACGAGAAACCTCGAACGGTTCATCCCGGCTTCCTTGGCACGCTTCTCGATCATCCGGTTCTGGCTCGGCGTGCAGTAGTAGTTGCGTTGCCGAGGACGCGCCTCGTCTGCCATGGACACCTCCTTCAGTCCAGCCTGCGGTCGATCTTCATGCGTGCCTCCACGATGTCCCTGATCTTGTCCCAGGTCTCGCCGTCCGCACTCAGGCGCAGGCGTTCGATCTCCTCGAGGATCCGCACCGAGCGCTCGATCCTCTCGAGCCTCGCATCGATCCGCGGATCGCTTCCGGAAGCCTCTGCCGACCCTGCCAGGCGATGGACGATGAAAGCCGAGACCGTCATGCCGGCAGCGGCAGAGGTCTCCCTGAGATCCTGCCACTCGCTGTCGGTCATCATCACCGTGTGTTGCTTCTTTGTGGTCTTCTTCATGTGTCGACCGGTGGCGGCCCTATGGTGTCTCTGTGGTCCACGGCGCGGCCCTTGCTATGTCGTTCTTATGGTGTTGTGAAGCGCCCGGTTCAAGGCATGCCATGTGACGCTCTTGTGGTGCCTGTGACTGACCGTTGATGTGGCTGTGTCTCCTGCACCACATGGGATAGTCTCTCGTGGTCATCTCGCTCACTTCGATGCCAGAATACCACGGGTCTACCCTGTGTAAAGTGGCAGGTCCGGTCTGGCGCTGCTTCCATGTGGCTTTCTTGTGGTGCCTGGAAGCGCGCAGTTCCGACGATCAGGCAGGGGCCTGGACGGTGTGTGTATCTCGGCCGTCGTTTCCGCAAATGCAACTTTCATGCACTGGAAACGGGCCTGGATGTGGTTGGCGGCGCCACGCCACGAGGGCATTGACAGACCATCCATGTCACTGATAACGTGCGGTATTCGTGAGGGAGAAGGTGGGGCGTCTGTCAGTCAGATCATCGCTCTCAGGTGTGACCTTGTGGGCCACACCGCGGGGCTCGCCGACATCTCACCAAATCGATGCCTGCGATGTTGCCTTCGACCGATGCGAAAGCCTCGGCACCCCGAACAACGGACTTTTCGGTGCTCATTAGCCCTGCCCATCCGTACCGCTACCGACGCTTCGCCTGCCCCCTCGCGGGAACCGACGCACGGCTCGCGGAGAAACGTGGTTTGGTTACTCCTTCGTTTCAGGGGACTTTCCCCCCCTACCTTCCGCCAGTTCGCCTGGCACACCGCATCCAGTCCCTCAAGGCCTCGGGGCGCTCGCAGAAGGCCTGGCTGTGGAACTCGGTCAGCGCCGACTCCGTCTTCTTCCTCATCGACCCGTCACGCAACGCCCGGGTGGCCATGGTGCTGTTCGCCTCCACCGAAGGCACCGTCTTCCTTGTCTGCGACCGCTACGCGGTCTACAAGAAACTTGAGCGCGAGCTCGATGGCAAGGTGATCCTCTGCTTTTGCTGGACGCACTCCAGGCGCGATGTGATCGAGGCTGCGGCAGGCCAGGAGGGGCTGGAAGAGTGGTGCGACAGGTGGCTCGACAGGATCGCGCTGATCTACACACTGAATGGGCAACGGCTGAAGCACTACGATCCCGCACGCACGGGAGCATCAGTCAGCGATGTTCGATGCCCTGCAGGATGCCCTTCGTGTCGCTGTCGAGGCGCTGTTCAGGCAGGCACAGGAGGAACTCGACGCCTTGCCCGAGGGTGCACGCGAAGCGAAGCCCTTGCGCTCCCTGATCCGTCACCGCGAGGGACTGTGTGTCTTCGTCGATCATCCCCAGGTGCCCATGGACAACAACCTGGCCGAGAGAACCCTCCGGGGTGCGGTGACCGCGAGAAAGCTGAACTTCGGCTCCGACAGCGAGGAGGGCGCCGCCTTCACCGCCATCATGTACTCGGTCATCGGCACCCTTGCCATGAACAACATCAATGTTCGGCGCTGGCTTCATGAGTGGCTTGATGCCTGTGCGCAGAACGGCGGCAAGCCGCCGGACGACCTCGACCCGTGGCTGCCATGGTCGATGAGCCCGGAGCGCCGACGGGACCTCACGGAACCGGGGTGATCGAGTGCCGTTACTACGGCCGTGACTTCACCGCGCACGAGATGGCGCTGTTGCGCTCCCTGATCACCCAGCACCCCACCCGTGCGGCCATCGCCCGTGCCTTCTGCCGCGAGACCGGCTGGTACAAGCCCGACGGCGGCCTCAAGAACATGATGGCGAGTGTCACCTTCCTGGCCATGCACCGCGACGGCCTCATCACCCTGCCGCCACCCAAACACCCGCCGGTCCGGCCCAAGCCCATCGTCTTCGGACCCGACAGCGAACCGCCACGCGGCGCGCCTCCCACAACCCTCGACGAGGTCCGCCCCCTTGCCGTCTCCATCGTCACATGCGGCACCCGGGAAGGAAAGCTGTGGAACGAGTTCGTCGCCCGCTACCATTATCTCGGCTACACGAGACTGGTCGGAGCCCAGATGCGCTACGCCTTCCATGATCGCAACGGAGCGCCCGTCGCCATGCTCGGCTTCTCCACCGCCGCCTGGAAAATCGCCCCGCGCGACACCTTCATCGGATGGACACCCGAGCAGCGGCAGAAGAACCTGCCGCTGGTGGTCGATAATCCACGCTTCTTGATCATGTCCTGGATTTCCATCGCCAACCTTGGGTCCCACATCCTCGCCATCATGCGACGCCGACTGTCCGATGACTGGACCAGACGCTACAACACCACACCGGTCCTCATCGAAACCTTCGTCCAGACACCGCGCTACACAGGCACCGTCTACAAGGCGTCAGGATGGATCCATGTCGGCACCACCAAAGGACGCGGACGCTACGATACGCACAGGAAACTCGACAAACCAAAAAAGGACATCTGGCTGAGGCCTCTCCGCAAGGACTGGAAACGCATCCTCAACCGGTGAATATCACCAACAATCACCGCGCGACCGAACGCTTACAGTTCGCCTGGCGCACCACAACCTGTCCCAATTCCAGCTGAGGGCGGACGACGTCTCGCATGGCTATTCTCGCGAAGTTTCCCGAAAATCCGGCTGATTCGAAACCAAACCGGACGATTCCCGCCCCAAAGCGGGATTCTTCGTCTCCCCTATACACGATTCAGGTATTGGAGTCAGATGGTTGCACTTTCTCGGGCGGGCACTAACTCACCCGGGCGCCGGGTGCGCGCGCCTCGCCCTCGGGATGCCAGGTCGCCATCATCGAACGGGCCAGGCGCTTGTCCTCGCCGTCGCCGACCGGCTCCAAGGGTGACCTCACCAAGGTCCCCCAGAGCACAGGCCAGTGACGTGTCGGGATAGTCCCGCTCGAGGATGCCGGTGTCGAGGGCATGAGGCCTTGGTGCAGGAAGGACGATGTCGAGCGACGAGGCAAGACCAGGCAGGGCCGCACGCGCCGAGGCAAGGCACAAGGCGCCCTTCGCGTTGCGCCAATTCTCGCGCTCGCACAATCCCCGCCCCAGGGACGAGCGCGTGCTGCCCTCGGCAACCGACGCCGCCTTCAGCCAATCAACCGTCGTCGCAGACAGATGTCGAAAGCCAATCCTCATGGGACACAATATGCGGCCTCATGAACACAGAGTTAACCGTGTCCGCTTGAAAGGCCCATGGCACCTCGACCGGGCGTTGCGAGATCTGTACCCACTGGAACCGATGCGCCGACAATCGGGAAGACTACGGAGAATGCAGGCGTAGTCGATAGATCTTGGCGTCAGGATGTTGACGTAACATCGATTGCACTGGTGCGAGATGCACTTCGTGAAGATGCGACTGTAACATCGATGGTTTAAGGTTTTTTTTCGACCTGTTCGCGGAAATATGTCTGAGCCTTATTGATTTTGTCCATGATCTCTTCTTCTCTTATGTCCGCCCTCACGAATATAATTACGGATTCTGGTGTAGGATCTTCAATGTCTATGTGTATTCCCCACACGCGACTGCCTTGGTAGTTCTTTGCTGATCCCCAAATGCGTTTAAAGAGCATGTCCTGTTTGCGATCTCCACACCAATGAAACGTGTAGAGAAATGGTTTTTTCTGATCTGTCATGATTTCATCTCCTGTCGGTAAGTTGGTTTGATGATTAGGAGAGCTAAATTGGTGTCAAGGTGCGGCAGTGTCAAGGCACCCTGTCGGTCAACAACAGGCATAGGGACTGTTATCAGGTTCAACACTTCCAAAATCGTAACAGCCTAGGCATCTCGGCAGGCCTGAGCATGTGGCGACGTTGGTCGCGGTGGATGTTTTTTGATATCGTCGGGTTGTTGATCCTTCGAAGCTTGACTTTATAGGCACGGGTGAGACGATTCTGGGGTGTTGCGCCGTCGATGTTGTAGACGGCGGAGGTTTGTTCCCGGATAGACGGTCCTGGTCTGGTTGAGTTCTTCGATCAGCGCCAGCAGCGCTTTTTCGGTTGCGTTGTTGGCCAGGCCGAGGATGTTGACCCTGAGGATGCCGCTTTCGTGGTCCGGCTCGATGCTGGCATCGGCGGTCATCAGGGCGGCGATGAGGGTGCGGACTGTGTTGGGTCGCGCCTTTCCCCGGATCACGGGGGCCATCATGCGGGTTTCGGCGCGATAGCAGATCATGCGGACGAGATCGATGAGGAGGCGTCGCGTTCGTGGCAGGGTGTCGGGCTTGTCGCTGTCGGCAAGTTCGCCGACACGGACATGGCTGGCCAGGGTTGAGCGGCGCTCCTTGAGTTCGGCGAGGTCCTCCTCGATGGCGCCGACCTCGGCAGCGAGAGCGTCTGTTGTCTTGCCCCTGGCGGTGGCCCTGGCGATTCGCACATGCAGCTGAGCGAGGTGCGCCTGGCTTTTTGAATTGCCATGGCACAGCTCCCCTTGAAATCAACACCGGAAATCGGTTAGCTTCGGCCCAGGGATCATTGTGCCCGTTTTTCGCTGCTGCGAATCGACGCGTACAACATGGAGAACAATAGTGATAGACCTTGCCGATCTTGTAGACAATCCCCGTGAAACGCTCGACATTGAGTTGAAAAGTTGGCTGGACTTAAACGACAACGTGAATAAAGCCAATGTCGCTCGCCACATTGCCGCTTTGTGCAACCATGGTGGAGGATATCTGGTTTTCGGCTTTCGGGACGATCTAACGGTCGATCCTGATCGTCCCGCATCTCTAGATGCGTATAATCACGATACACTTAATGCGATTGTCAAACGCTACCTGCATCCCGTGTTTGAAGTGCGCGTGTGCGAGGTGACAAGTAGTGTTGCGCAGAGATATCCCGTTGTACACGTCCCCGGTCATGAAGCCACGCCTGTTTGCGCTGTACGAAATGGCCCGCAGGATGCAAAGGGCAAGCCTCAAGGACTCCGCTCCGAGACATATTATATTCGTGCGCCTGGACCTGAAAGCGTGCCGATCACGTCGCAGCAGCAGTGGGCACCGCTCATTCGCCGCTGCACACTGAACGACCGGGAAACCCTGTTGAGCCAGATTTCGCATGTGCTTCAAGGCAGACAATCACGTGTTTCACGCATCGAGGAACGTCTGTCCGCATGGGACCAGGCGAATGAACAGCGGTTCGATGTGTTACTGAAAACAGCGCAGGGCTGTAGCTGGCCAGTGTCCCTAGCCGCCAATCATTACCGTCTCAGCTACCTCATCCAGCATGAGTGCCCGAACATCCCAATCAACGAACTGCGGCTTCTTCTTGAAAAAATTAACCACGAGGTTCGCGATACTGTGTACACCAGGTGGAGCATGTTCTACCCGTTTACCAAACCGGAGATCGCTGCAACAGTGCATCCGGAACACTCTGACGGGACTGGGGGTGACTTGCTGGAGGCAAACCTCATTGACAACAGTCGGTTCAGTACTTGCATACCGGAATTCTGGCGCGTTGCACCTGATGGACGCACCAGTTTGATTCGGGGCTATCGGGAGGACAAAAGACTCGAAGACATCGGAGCATGGCTTTCTCCGATGACCGTGCTGAGAGAGACTGCCGAACTCGTCCGTCATGCGCGAGCATTTGCTCGTCATTTACCATCTGTTTCAGCGGTCCATTTTAAGTGTGAATGGACCGGACTGAAGGGACGAAGGATTGGGGATTTTGATCCATCAATATACTGGCCGCCAGGTAGGGTTGCCACCGCGGACAGGCGCATAACGAGCGGTGAATGGCCTGTTGTGAAGCTCAATACGGACTGGCATAAAGTCGTTGCAGAGCTAGGATGCCCGATCTTGAATTTATTCGATTTGGACTTTTGCTCGGCAGAGCTTGTTGCTAAGTTGGCACCTCGGTTTACTAAGCTGTAGAAATGCCGCAAACCTCCGTCGTAGACCGCTTTTGGGGTTGTTGGTTTGACCGAGTGTGAAAGGCGAAGGAGTATTCTATACAGGCAGTCGTATCAGAGTACGGCTCTTGATCAACTTGCGAAAATAGTCCTCGATGCGCTGCGCGACAAGTTCTGAGTTAACGAGCAGGCCAAGCTCGATGTTTCGTTGCTGTGCAGCCTCGGTGAAGTTTGCTGACGTGACCAGGGCTTCACGACCGTCGATGACCACACATTTTGCGTGCATGGAGCTTGCGGACCTCCCGGCCCTTTCAAGAGAGCGAGGATCGTAGCAGATGTCGGGAAGGCGCTGGCCGGGCCACTCATGATCTCGGAAACGGATTGCAAACCGGCGGACAATGTCCCTTGCGAGTGACGTATCACCGGGGCCCCGACTGATGTCAAGGCAGAGAATTGCGTCGAGTGACGGGTCCGCGTCGAGACGGTCGGCAAGGACTCTAAACAGTGTCTTGCCCTGGTGGACCGCAAAGCCGGCTACGAGGATGCGTTGTGTGGCCCTTGCGAACAGCTGCCTGACAACAACACCGGTGTCGCGTGCTCCTTCGGTGTCGCCCGGGCCACTGACCACCACGTCGACGGACCGTGATGTGGAATTTCCTGCCTGTAGCCCCGCCATGAAGGCCCGGAGGAGTCGCGCGACGTCGCCCGGGGCCATACCCTCATCAAGGTAGTGCGACAGAAACAGCGCCACAGGCTCGGCGGCGGACATGGGAACGTGGGCATGAAGTGCAAGAGCACTGATTGGTGGAACGAGAAGGCCGGCATCGAGGAGTTCAGCGAGCCTCTGGAGGTCGTCCTTTGCAAGGGGGGAGAGGCCCTTGAAATCCCCGGTGTTCACGGATTGTTGCGATCAAAGAAGGCGGCGTCCTGGACACTGACTGTCGGCACCACGAGGGCCCGGTCCAGAAAGTCATTGCGTTGCTCGCAGCTTGTTTCGGCTATGAGAAGACAGCCGTGGCAGGCGGCTCCCTGCAGCATGCGCCCTTCGAGTCGGGAGTCGGGGCGATGTTCAGCACACACTGGATCATTCGAGCACAGACGGCCCTTCTCGAGTGCAGCGTGCATATGGATGTCGATGCGTCGACCTGCCTCGACCAGACCACCGAGCGTGCCTTCGGCATCTGACGAGCCTGTATAGATCAGGATGCCGTATCCATTTTCGCCGGCATAGACACGTTCACGCAAGGAGCTCGCGGGGTACCCGCAATCGAGGGCGATGGACGTCAACAGCATGTGGGAAAGCGAATGCAGCATCACATAGGCAAGACCGGGAAAGTCCTCGACGGAACGGTGATGTTCCCTGGCCCATGCTCTCCACCCACTTTCAATCTCCTGTCCTCGCTTCTGGACACCGGGTAGCGCCAGCCATTTCTCGATAGCGGCCTGACAAAAGGAGATGAAAACACCTTCACCGCGATTTTCGATGGCAGGGAGCCACTCGATTGTCTCTGCCAACGCCGCTCTTGCCACACCGATGTCGAGTTCACCGTCCTTGTCCGGATTGACGGCCTCGAAACGTGTGAACCCGATCAGAGCCACGACCTCTCGCAGTCGGTGAACCAGGACGAGCTTGTCGATATCTGCGAGGGTTGGGATACCGCCCGGGTCCCAGTCTCCTCGGGGGAGCGTCTCGGCGTGGAACGTTGAATGCGGGTCATCGTGTCCGATGGTTGTGGACCCGTTGTTCAGCACGTCGAACTCGGCGGCCTTGACCGGAATGTCGTCTTCATCGCCACTGCGAAGCTGACGCCGGTACTCGGCGATCACGACATCATCATCGATGTTGGCGAACGCCGCATCGAGGTCCCGTATCTTCCGGAAATCTGTAAGCATGTTGAGGTCGTCAGCCGTTTTCAGGTGATCAAGATAAGGGGACACCATCGAGGCGAGGCCAACATCGTGTTCGGGAAGTGAGATGACACGCATCGTCTGCGGGAAGTAGGCGTTGCTCGCCGTGCGTACCAGGAGGCGATAGGGTTCACCGCAGGCTTCCCTGGCATACTGACCAATCCATGGTCTCTTGCCCTCGCAGGGGCCGAGAGCTTCGGTACCCGGCATGGAAGCTTCATAGAGTGAGCGCTCTTTGCCACACTCGCAGACGGCGAACGCATCTCCGATATCAGCTCCGGTTCCGCGTTCTTCAAGCCACATGGGCCGTGCGCACTTTCCATCACGGTGGACAAACCGCCGCCAGTCCAGATCGTCGATATGGCCCTTGCGGCATCCACAGACGAACCGCACCGGAACAACCGGCCTGCGCTTGCCCTCCTCGTTGCGGTATTGTCCCCTCTCCAGATCGTTCCACCTCACCAGCCGACGTCGGCGCCACTGCGGATTGGTTGTCGAGGTCACGACATCCTTCACGATGAACCATGTCGGAAAGATGCGGGCGCCTACCGGGCTCTTCTTGTCCCTTACGACATCTTCATGGCGAGGAGGTGACTGAAGGACCAGCGCTGGTACGTTCAACAAGCGTTTCAGCTTGGCAACGAGGCGAGGTTCATCGATTTTTTCCCGTCTGAGCGCGGACCATTGTTCGAGGCTGGACACGACCACCGAATACTCTGGCAGATCGACCATGGCGCCCGGACCATAGGTTGTGACGAGCTGGCTTTGGCGAAGGATGTTGTCGGTCATGATGTCTACTTGATGTCTTTGCCGTCCGGTGACTTGACCCCGAGAAGCACTCCTGGCTCCACGTCGCGCAGGGAGCGTGGTGAACGGAACCGGAAACGGTCTTCGCTGATCACGCCGCGGTCGGGATCGATCATCTCACGCAAGAGGCGTGTCGCATCTCCCTTGCCGCGTTCCGCTGTGTAGTGCAGGGACACACCGCCCTGTTGAACCGTGTCGGCAAGCTTCGCCCAATCGTCGAACAGGCTCTGCACACGATCCCGGACGTGCGGACCGAAGTCACCTGGAAGGCCATCGGCATGAACCCTGGCGCGTTCGCCCACTGCGTCGGCCAGGGCGGTGGTTTCCGTCGCATACCGCTCGACCAATCCCGCGTCTCTATTCGAGTTCAGGCCTGGAATGCCAAGTCGTGCCAGGGCAACCGCGACTGCGGGCAGGCCTCTGTCCATGGCCCTGGGCGAAAAGGGCGTGACACTGGTTGCCTCAACACTGCGGTAGAAGCTCTCGTGCCAGGCAGAAAAATGCTCGTAATGCGATCTGTCGCGGGGCTTGTGCACATTCAGCAAGGTGATCACCAGTCCCGGACTATCTGCATCACGCCCAACCCGGCTTGTCGCCTGGATGTACTCGGCCGTCGTCTTCGGTTGGCCCGAGACAAGCATCAGTCCAAGACGCGTGATGTCGAGACCAACCGAGATCATGTTGGTGGCGAGGGCCACATCGACCCGCTCATTGTTGCTGAAGTCCAGGGCCAGGCGCCTCTTGGCATCCGCGACTTCGCTGGTCGTCACCCGCGATGTCAACTCGACGGGTTCCAGGGCAGCTGTGCGGTTGGCAAAGAGTCCGGGTGTTTCATCAGGACGCATGCGGAGTTTGCCATAGGTCCGCAGTCGGGAATTGATCTCATCCTCGACAATGCGCCGCGCACTGCCGAGTTCCCTGAGGGCGTTGAAGTAGGCCACGACCGTCATGTAGGGATCGGCCGGGTTGGCGCGACCGCTGGTCGATGCCGCATCCCATGCGGCCTGGGCTGCCGCCATGACCGTGATGGCGCATCGCAGGAAGATCACCTTGGATCCCCTTCCTGGAGCGGCGATGCCAAGATAGAGCCGCGGGTTGACTTCCTCGCGGGATGCCTGTTTCGCGAAGAAGGAATCCCTGCGGTCAAGGCCCGGCGCCGGGAAGACCGATACCGTGGAACGACCGAAGAGTGCGCGGATCTGTTTTTCGGCGAGGCGCACCGTGGCCGTGGAGGCGATGATCTTCGGGCGCACGACCTTGTCACCGATCCGACGCTGGCAGAGATGATCGATCGCTGTTTCGTAGAGACCCGCCATGGTGCCGAGGGGTCCCGAAATCAGGTGAAGTTCATCCTGGATGATGAGATCGGGCGGGCGGGGATTGTCGGCATCACCGCCACGGAAGAAGCGTGCCGTCTCGCCGGTCCACGGCATGGCGGCAAACTTGTCGGCCGTAGCGATCATGAACGCCGGCAGACGTTCATAGATCGGTTCGTCGACGGCGACAATGGGAAGGGGTCTGCTCGAGAAGTCGCAACTCCTGCTGGCACAATAGACATGAAGGTTGGTCGGCCGATTGGTGTCGGGATGGAGGTGGTAGGAACTCTTGTCAAATCTGGTGGCGCACCAAGGACACTGTTCAAGGGGCAGCGGTGGTTCGCGTGCAGAGTCTTTCTTATAGTCCCGTATCTTCCATATCGCCGTCCTTTTGGACGGATCACCCTTCTTGCCCATGTGGTTGGGGGTTGCCGCGCGGCCCACCCAGAGCGCGATCTCGAAGGGCCAGGAGCCAAGACGCCCCGGGTTGCTCTCCCTTTCCAGTTCAAGGGCACAGATGAGTGCAGCGGCACGGCCAAGCTGATCGAGAGTCAGCAGACGAAGCGTGTAGCGCATGAGAACCGACAGCCCGCGATGCACAGGGTCCGGGTCCCGCAGTCTGCGCAGGACAAGGGTGAAGGCGGCGAGGCCAAGATAGGCTTCGGTCTTGCCGCCGCCTGTGGGGAAGAAGAGAAGGTCGACGAATTCCCTTTCGAGGTGTGTGGGTTCAGCGATCCCTCGAAGGTTCATCAGGATGTAGGCGAGCTGGAAAGGGCGCCACTGCGGTGGGGGCGCTGCCGACGGCGAGGAAACGCCGGGCTTCTGGGCTTCCCGTCTGCGTGCCGCACGGGCCATGGCCCTGTTGGCCATGCGGAATGCCTCCAGCACGTCCGGATCATTCAGACAGTCGACACCGCCTTCCAATCGGTGCGCCACACCCTTCGCGCGACTGACCAGCTCGTCGGCGACCTCGCGCCGTCGCCCGGTGAAGGCCTGGGTAGCCTGGTTCTGCTCATCGATCCAGTCCCGATAGGCCGTGATCAGGGGCATGAGCGACTTCCTTGCGGACTTCACATCCTGCAGGGAGTCGAGTGATTCCATGGAGAGTTCGACATCGGTGATGTCGCGGGGTTCGACCCGCTCCACGGCAGCACGGGGCATCCATTCGCTGTGGACTTGACGGCACACATCGCCCGTCACCTCGGCCCGGACGGAGACGTTGTGACCGACAGCAAACTCAGCCGTGTCGTGGAAGTGCAGATCGGCGAGGCGTTCATCCCAGTCCCGGCTCTCCAGACCACGCGGGTCGAACCGCGGGATGAAGGGTTGGTCAGCTTCGACACACAGGGCAACCTGAAAGGCGTAAGCCGTGTCCTGAAGATCATCGTCGCCCGCCGGATGTCGGCGGTTGACGACAAAAACCGACAGCGCACGAGCGGCCCGTTGACCACTGGCGTCTCGAACCTGAGTGGTCCGCGCCAGGCAGACCACCTGGAGGCCGCCGCTCCCTGGAATGTCATGGGAGGCCTGCTCACCGTTCCGAAGGGAAGCGAGATCGACACGAAGGCTTTCCTCGCGCGGCACACGCGTCCACCCGGCGTAGCGATAGCGCCGCCCTGCCGCGTCATCGCCATCTCCCTCGGCGCCGACCGCATCGGTCTTGTCCGGATGATAGTCGCCCCAGGACACCGTCACGTCGAGGCTTTGACAATCTTCCTCGACCAGGACGCTCAGGCCCATTGACGAGGGAAAATGGACCCGCTTGGTCGTGCCGCGTTCCGGCGTGGTCGCATCATCGCTTCCCTCCACCGGATCGGTTGGCTCGTCGAGCTCCTCTTCGGCGTCCTGGGCGCGCTGGGACTCCGGTGCGTCGGTCGGCACAAGAAACCCTGTCAGGTACCACAATGACGGCGCACGGGAGAGACGTTCCTGGTGATACCGGGCATCGTCCGGTCCGGGACCGACAAGATCGAGGCACAGGGCATCGATGATGTAATCGCGGACCGCTGCGCTGTCGGTCAC
The DNA here is from genome assembly GCA_964291265.2 of Alphaproteobacteria bacterium. Lineage (GTDB taxonomy): Bacteria > Pseudomonadota > Alphaproteobacteria > SP197 > SP197 > SP197. Next base: position 2,117,997 of record OZ219747.1, on the reverse strand, counting down.
GGAAGGCGCGGGAGACTGGATCACGATTTCCTCCGGGGGTCGGTTGCTGATTCCGAATCCGCCTGTTCTTCGTCGGCCCGCTCGGCGTTGAGCGCCAGCAGCCGACCCAGGACCTCGTCCCGGACCTCGTCGGGCCAGCGATACCGCCAGGGCTTCTTCTTCCTGCCCCAGGTCTCTTCGTCGATCTCGTAATCCAGCAGAAACTCGCACTCCGTCGGGATGTTGCGCCAACCGTAGGCGTCCAGCACGGCACGGTCCATCACTGCATGAAGCCGACGCAGTTCTTCGATCCGAGGGTCGCGTTCGTCCGGGTCGTGGAAACGGTTGTAGGTCCTGGTGAGACCTTCGTTGTTCTCGACCATCAGCGCGGCCCGAAACTCGTAGTAGGCTTCTCCTGCCTCCTCAAGGGCGGGGTGAGTTTCCCTGCCTTCGGGGAAGGGAAAGGTCTCGAAGCAGTCGGAGGGGGTGTAGCGGAGATCGTCCTTCATGGACGAACCGAAGAAGCGGGCCCAGGTTTCGTGGAGCCGGGATTGCAGGGCGCAGAAGGCGGCGACGGTGTCGAAGGGGAAGACGATCATGGACTCGGCATAGACCAACCTTCCAGGCAAGAAGGTGAAGGCCGCATGCTGTCCTACTCTGGAGATCGCCAGCACACGGTTCATGTCTTTGATGGCGGCGTACAGTTCGCCAGCAGAAGAACCGTACCGCCACCAGAAGTCGGCTCGTTTTCGCCCGATGGCGTTCGTCGTGAGATGTGCGCGGGCCGGCTTCACCCTCTCCTGGACAATCGCCAGCAACTCGGGCCAATCCGCTGCCACTGGCTCAGGATAGTCCAGCGGCACGGTTCCCGAGCGGAGCCAATCCCGCTTGGCATCCGCGTCTGCCCACCGCCATGTTCTCCCGAGATTCATGCGCCGCAGCGGCCAGTTGCGGAAGTTGATGACATGGCGATGGTAGGCGTGGGTCGGGCTGGTATTGACCTCCTCGCCGCCGATATAGGGGAAGATGACATCGGCGTTGCTCGGATCGTCTTCGATCAACCGCTCCATGTCCGACAGTGATGACGCCATTCCCTTCGTGTCCGTGTCGTCAAACGTGAAGCCCATGCCGAGAACATAACTTCCGACGAAGCTCTTGTCGGCATTAGCTTCCAGCCGTACCGGATCGTCATGCCAACTCCCCGGTGCAAGGAACGCCGAAACGGACTCGACCTCCCGTTCGTCGATGGATCGGGAACTCACGTTCCCTTCCTTGATGATGTGGACCACGCTGACCACGACGGCGGCCTCGCCCGGCCACTTGAGCCGCTTCTGGACGCGGTAGATCTCCCCGCCATTCTTGCAGATCCAGCGCAGACCTGTTGAACGCGTGTCGCCCTGACCGATGGTGTTGGTGGCGATGAGCCCGAGGGCGCCGCCTTGGCGCAGAAGACCGAAGGCGTGGCGGAAGAAATGAGCGGCGAGATCCGCGTTCCCGTGGCTTCCTCGGTGCTTGTGCTTGAGCCAGTCGAGGTAGGCATCGGGATTGCCGGCGATCAGCGTGTTCTTGCCGGCAAAGGGTGGGTTGCCGACGATGACGTCGAAACCCGGATTGTCGCGGTCGAAGACCTCGGGGAACTCGAGTTCCCAGTGAAACGGCGTCAGTGACAAGTGCGGCGTCAGTGCCAGGCGCTCACTGACCACTTGCGATATCTGCTCGCGCCAGTGGTCGGCGAAACGCATGTCGCCGAACGCCAGGCGGAGTTCCTCGCGTTCCCTTGGCTTGTGTGCTGCGAAGAAGGCCGCCAGGACCAGGGCTGCCGTCAGGTTGATGTCCGAGAGTTCCTCTTCGACCTCGTCGAGAAGGTCCCGCAATTCCTCTTCACCCGCCTGATCTCCGATGTCGCGGATGAGATTGCGTGTCTCCGCGACCCGCTCCAGACGCTTCTCGATCTGCAACGGATCCGTCCCGAACTGGAAATGCTTCGCATCGGCGTCCCAGCTGAATCCTTCGATCTGTTGCCGACTGAGGCCGACCAGCGAGTCGCCGTGACGCAGTGCGTGGTCGACAAAGATGAACTCGTGGTCCCTTGACAACGTGACGAGCCACAGGGCAAGTCGACCGAGGTCGATGGCCATGGCGTTGCGGTCAACACCATAGAGGCAGCGTTGAGCGACGAGACGCCTCGCGTGCAGCAACTGATCCTCATCCGCGCCGAGATCCTGCGGAGCGCCATGACGGCCCCAGGCTTCGACCAGGCGCACCGACAACTGGCGGCAGGTCTCGACAAGAAAGGCCGCGGACCCCGTTGCGGGATCGAGGACCTTGAGGTCGAGGATTTCCTCTGGCCGCGCCTCAGGACCCAGGCGGGCGAGAACCGGACGCAGGGCCTCCTTCACGATCGGTTCGGTGAGGGAACGGGGCGTGTAGTGACTCCCTGAACGCCGACGCTCATCGGAGGGCTGCAACACGGGAGTGCCGATGGGCACGACATCGGGGGTCGCGTCCCGATCGATGATGCGATCAAGGGCTGCGACCAGGTCAGGAATCGTCGATGCCTGACGCAGGGTCCTTGTCGCCTTGTCCGGCAGTTTTCGGGCCGTTGCGTCCCGAAGAGCCGTCGCTCGCTTTGCTCCATCGAGTCCGATCAGATGATCGAGGTCGACGACGACGGCGGCGCCCGTCGCCTTTGGGGAGGCGACGGCGATCGAGCGACCCGTGGTGGTCTCGACACGGAAACCCATGATCGCCTCGTAGACCGAACCGATCTGCTCGACATCAAGAGTGCGATAGGAGAGGCGCTCCCCGTCCAGCATCATCAGCGATCGAAGGACCTTCCAGACACATCCGTCCGGCACCAACGGAATCGAGGGTTCATCGTCTCCATGGCGTCCCTCGAGAAACCCGAAGCGGTGGGGGTCGAAGAGGGCGCCGCGGCGCGCGACGAAGGAAAGATCGCCGTGTCCGCCGCCGCCGTGGATCAGCCGGAAGAGGGACAGCAACTGCGCCCAGGCGCCAAACCGCTGATCCATCGTATCGGGCCAGGCCGCGGCATCGGCGCGCAACCGGGAGAAGAGGCCGCCCAGGGAGTAGTGCTGCTGGTAGACACGATGATCGGGCATGAGCCCGCGGTCTTCGGCATAGAGAATGAAGACCAGACGCATGAGCGTTGTGACAAGACCACCGTAGAGTTCGTCGGGGGAGGGCCGGCTTGGCGAGTCGCGTCGCGCGTCCGCCGCAACAAACCCGCGAAGCAGCTCGTAGAGCGCCGCCAGCACCTGGCGGGCGAGCTTGGTGGAAACTCCGGCCTGGGCATCCCGGCTTGCTGCAAGAAGTGCCGGCAATCGTGATATCTCGGGACCACTGAAGAGAGAGTCGGCACACAGCAGCATGTCGAAGGCCGCAAGGATCGGCCGTCCCGCCGGTTGCGCCATGGCTGACAAGTCGAAATCGAGATGTCCCGACGTTTCACCCTTCGGAGCGTAGACGAGGCGGACCCGTTCATCCGTTGCGAGCAGCCCGATTGGAATCCCTGTCTCTCGCAGCAGGCGTTCGAACCGGGCGTGCCGTGACGCGTTCCATCCGTCGCTGTCGTCCGCAGGCCTGTCGAGATCCGCGCCGGCGTCCTCGACGCCGATCAGCATGATCTGGTTGGCATCGTCGGCCGCACCCCCGGGGACGGCCCATGTCGGGGAGAGCACGGCCTGCAAATCCGGCAAGGCAATCTCGAGGGTGTCGCGGTGCTGGGTTGCGTCAATGAGATCGCTCTCTTCCCACCGGAGATACTCCAGGAAGAGCCGACGCAGATCGGGAGCCCGAAATCCGGCCGAGGCGCCTTCTCCGGTCTCTTCAAGAAGGTCGCGAAACTCCCGCTGGCGCCCCATCATGTTTCGATCGGGGACCACCAGAGCGTCCACCATCACGAACGGAGCGACGACGAGTCCCGTGGGCTGAACGAACCCGAGCCACTCCTGGTGGGCGAAGACAAGGGCCCGATGCTGTCGGTCCATGCTCATCCCGACCTGGGCCACAGGTAGACGAGGCCGATCGGATCCAATCTGGATGCCTGGACCCCGAATGACTCTGCAATCCGTCCCGGCTCCGACACGCGTTCCCTTTCGATCTCCTCGAGACGCCGCTGCCAGGCGCGCAGGTCCGCCTGACGTTGGCGTTGCTCGGCGTCATTGAAATCGAACTGGGGCTCATCCTCGTGTGCAGCCTTGGCAGCCCTGGCAATCCGTTCACGTTGACGCTCGAGCAACTCGACCATGGCCTTCTGCTCGACCTCGGAACGCTTGCCAAGGCGTTCCCGGGCCGTGTCCTCGTGTTCACGTGCCCGGCGTTCAAGGTGCGGCAGAAGGTCCTTGATGTCGCGGGCCGCCGCTTCCTTCAAGCGTTCGCTCACCTTCTCCGGTACCCGCGATCGTCCGACCTCATCGAGCGCCGATTGCAAGGAGGCAAGTGTTGTCCGTTCGCCTGTCCGGCCATAGACCTCGAGAGCGCCGCGACGCCGATCGGGCTCGATCCAGCGTGCCGCGACCGCGATGATCTCTTCATGCAGACGCGCGGCCCTTGGCCCGTAGACAGCGAGGCGGCCAAGCAACAGCACGCGCGGGATCGAATCGGAGGTCGAGGTGAGACACGCCTTGGAGAGATCGTGATGGATCAGGCCCTGTGACGTGAAGAGCCCGAGAAGACGCTTCGCCACACGGTGCTCGAGGTGCAGGTGAACGGCATCGTCACCCAGACCACCGACGTCCTCGAAGACGACGGGCCTGATGGCGGCACGGTGGCGCCATTCGCCCAGGGTCTCTCCTTTCTGTCTTCGCGCCCGCAGGGAATCAAGGGCCGCAGCCCACCCCGCATCCCTGACAAGGGCATCGTCTTCGGCGGGAAACGTGAACTGCTGCGGCGCATCCTCCGACGTTTCTGCGTCCAGTTCCCTGATACCAGGCGCACGTGCGAGCCGCAGGCCCATGGAAAGGGTGTTACGGAACTGCTCTGCGGTGATGCCGATGTGCCTGCGTGATCGATCCAGACCGTTTCGCAGTCTGTCGATCTCCTCGCGCAAGACATCCTGACGTCGACGGGACGATTCGAGTTCCTCTTCAACAGTCCTGCGGTGCTTGTCGGCCCTGGCCGATCTGATGGAGATGGTGAGGGCATCGAGGGCGTCACGCCGCATGCCCTCTCGACCAATCGAGCTAGCGATGCGGTTCTCCACCACCCTTGCGACACTCCCGAGTTCCTCGCGAATGCGCTCGACCTTCTCGACCAGGACCTGAAGCACCCGGTCCTCCGGGCGCTGGCGGAAGACAAAGTAGCGGCAGACCACCTCGTCTGCGGGCTGGAGCTTGCGATCGATGCGGCCGTTGCGCTGATCCAGACGGCTGGGATTCCAGGGGAGGTCGAAGTGGAAGAGGTCGTGACAGTGACGCTGCAGGTTGAGTCCCTCCCGTGCCGCGTCGGTGGCGATCAGGATGCGAAGCGGATAACTGTCGGGTTCGGTGTTGAAGGCATGCTTGATGTCTTCGCGTCTCTGGCGGGACGTTCTTCCGGTGAAGGCCGCTATCCGCTCGGAAGCCTGATCGGAATGCTCGATCGCTTCTTCCAGGCAGCGTTGCAGCCAGCGCCTCGTATCTTCGTACTCCGTGAAGACAAGCAGGCGTCGCTCGTTCCATCGAGCGGGTGTCGAGCGCTCGAACGACAGGACCGGACACATGTTCTCGTCGATCCACCTGATGATGGCTTCGGCGCGTGGATCGGGATCGTAGCGGGCCGTCTCGGCAATGCTTGCCATCGCGTCGACACTCCGGAGTTCCGCCGTCAGGGCCGCTCTCAAGTTCTCGTCGCGGCCATCGCTCGTCGCCGCGGTGGCAGTCTCCATCAATTCGGCAAGGTCGCGTTCCGACTGGTCCGCTTCCCGTGCATCGCCAGGATCGTCTCCGTCCTCCTCTTCGGGGACCGTATCGGCAAGGTCTTCGTCGCCATCAACACCCACAGTCAGGCGTTCGAGTTCGGCATGGGTTCCGTCCGAGAGGGTCGACGCGGGTTCCTCCTTCTCGAGGGCCCGCACCACACTTCTGCGGTGCACCGCGAGCGTGCGCGCGAAGGCGTCGATGGATGAGAGAAGGCGCTTCTGCAGTCCGCCGATGACAAGAGCGCCGGCGGCCTGGCGGGACCGGGACTCCTGCGAAAGTCTCTTCTCTCGCAAGGACCGATACTCCTCGAGCATCTCCGCCAGCCGCAGTTCGGGTGCATCGTCGGGCAGGTGATCGATGGTGACGGGTCGGACCGTGCGCTTCGGAAATCCGCCCTGAAGTTCGCGGATGTCCGACTTGAGGCGCCTGATCAACACGTCATCCAGATGGCTCTTGAGGACGGGAACACCGCGACAGAACCTCTGGGGATCGAGAATCTCCAGCAGGGCGGAGAAGCTGTTCGAGTGCCCGTTGTGAGGTGTTGCCGAGAGAAACAGTCGGTGCTCGAACCGCGGCGCGATATCCCGGATGGCTCGTGTGATCTGGGAGTCGATGGCGTAGCGCGCACCGCTCGACGGGGCAACGTTGTGAGCTTCATCGAGGATGAGCAGGGACTGCGGTGCGAGTTCGCCGAGCCAGTCCTGCAATCCCGAGGCGTAGGTTGGGTCAACCAGGAGGCGGTGGGAAATCAGGAACCGCGAATGGGTGGTCCAGGGATTGACCGAGAAACCCCGTTCCCGGCGCATGCGTGTAACGTAGAGGCGGTCGAGAATGACAAAGGAGAGGCCGAACCGGGCTTCCATCTCGTCATGCCATTGATCGAGCATCGATGGAGGGCAGCACACCACGATCCGGTCAATCCGGCGCCGCAGCAGCAACTCACGGGCGATCAGCCCGGCCTCGATGGTCTTGCCGAGTCCGACATCGTCCGCGATGAAGAGGTTCACCCGTGGCAGCCGCAACGCCTTCCTCAACGGCGCCAACTGGTAGGCGTCGATCCTCACCCCTGCCCGGAACGGCGCCTGGAAGAGATCGGGGTCCGTTGCCGTCACACAGTTCCAGGAAAGCGCACGCAGCCAGGCGGCAAAGAGGGCCGGTTCGTCGAAGCCGTTCCGGGCGACCGAGGACCAGCCGTCGTCTTCGAGGACGCGGGCCTCGACCTCGTGTTCCCACAGTACCGAAAGCGGTTCACCCTGGGCATCGTCATCGAGGCAGTTGAGATCAACCAGCGTCGCGTCACTGCCACCGGGAGATTGCGTCACGTGCTCGACAAGGTACCGGCGTTGGCGCACGAGAGCGATCCGGCCGGGTTCGGGCAACACAGCGTTCATGCGGTCAGTCGATCGTCCTTCACACCGGCACTCGTACGATGCCAACTGAATGCACCGAGGCCGGGGAGGTCGTCAAGGAATCGACCCGTGCAAGACACCGTGCGGCACGTGGATCGGGTCATCCATCTCGCGCAGTGAGGAGGTGATGCTGATCTCATGGTCGTGGTGGATTGTGCGTCCTCGAACGACATATGGCGTCGATTCCTTCGCCGATCCGTTCGGCAGCGGCTTCGACTTCGCTGTCCGCCACGTGTGCGTATCGCAGGGTCATCGAAACCTGCCGGTGACCAAGGAGTCTCGACACGGTCGGAAGCGGCACACCGTTGAGGACAGCCTGGCTGGCGAAATTGTGTCGCAGGTCATGCAGACGCACATCCTCGATTCCGACCCGTTCGCGGAGGGTGATCCACAGCTGCTGGACGCTCGATATGGGTACGGTCGGATCAAGGGGCGATGGAAAGACATGATCGCTGCCTGTCCGGGGCTGACGAGCGATGATCCGGCGGGCCTTGCTGTTGAGGTAGACTTTTCGTGGTCCGGTCTTGCTGTCCTCAAGATCGAGAGTATCGGCGCAGACCTCGCACCACTTGAGCCTTCGAATCTCACTCAGACGACATCCCGTATAGAACAAAAGACGAATGATGTCCGCCTGCGCTGTCCGCTCGGGGCGTTCTGCGACCAGTCGGTCCAGTTCGGCATGTAGGCGACGGGTTTCGTCCCGGGACAGGAACCGGTTGAACCGGCGTTGCGGGTTGCGGCGAATGCCTCGTGCAGGGTTGGTCTCAAGATGGCCGTGGACCTTGGCGTGATTGAGGATCTGGCCCAACGTGTCGAGAGCGCGGTTGGCGCCGCTTGGCGCCGCCCCGCTGTAGTGGTCGAACCACGCCATCACCTCCTTGCGTGTGATCCGGTCAAGCGGCATGGCGCCAAAGGCTGGCAGGAGTTGAGCCTTGAGTGCGGTCACGGTGGTCCGCTGGGTGGACGGCTTGAATCGATCGAAACACTCCGAGCACCAGACATCTTCGACAAAGTCGCCGAAGAGAGGAGACGGTGGCGTGTCCGTCACGGATTTAAGGGCGCCGGACTGGATGGCGAGACACCGGGAGCGGGCCTTGTCGACAGTCATATGAGTCGCGGAACCCAGAGTTCTGCGTTTCGAGGAGCCATTGCCGTTGTCCAGGAGAACGAAGGACTTGTGACCGGAAGGCCGCACCCTGACACCAAGGCCCGTGATCCGCGTGTCCCAGACAGTGAATTCGCCCGGTGCGGCCACCAGCCGGGAAACGACACGATCACTCAGACGCATCTTGCGTGTCATGCCTGATCCCTCCCGCCCAGGATCGAACCGAGAGCCTCTGCCGCCTCGTGGACCGAGGCGTCGGCAAGATGCATGTACTTCAGAGTGGTGGCGGGATTGTTGTGGCCCAGAAGCCGGCCGATGGTGAGGACCGTCTCGCCATGGGCAATGGCCACGGAGGCATATGTATGTCGCAGATCGTGAAGGCGAACATCCGTGATGTCCGCTTCTGTACGCACGTCACACCAAAAGCGGCCGAGTGCGCTCTTCGACAGACAACGGTCCCCGCGACGGGAGGGGAAGATCCAGGCGCTGCTTCGGGGCAGCCCGTCCAGGATCCGGCGCGCATGCGATGACAGCCAGACCGTGCGAGGCCCTGTCTTGCTGTCGCGCAGATAGAGCTTGCCCTCGCGATAGTCCAACCATTTGAGTGTCAGAATCTCGGACTTCCGGGCACCGGTGAGAAGCAGCAACCGCACGATCGCGACCAGGAGAGATTGCTTCGCAGGCCTCTTGTCGAGAGCGCGGCTCAACCGTCGGACCTCGTCGTCGTCAAGGAATCTCTCGCGATTGCGCCGACGGTAACGCTTGATGCCGGTATATGGGTTGGATCCCTCCGGGCGATAGCCGTAGACCTCCGCCTGACGCAGGATCACCGACAGAACCGGCGCCGAGCGGTCCGCAGCCACAGGCGTCGCGTGGAGCGACGCGAACCAGCGCTGAACGTCGTGTCGCGTGATCTCGTCTATGGCGCGGCCCTTGAACCGCGGCAGGATATGGTTCCTGTAGTAGCAGCGGTTGACCTCCAGCGTGCTCGGCTTCCAGTGCCGCTGGTAGCGCCGGAAGACTTCGTCCGCGATATCCTCGAACAGGAGGGATGCGGCGACGGAAGGCGAAGCTTCGTCACCGTGGGACCGTGACGCCAGGAGAGAGGTCACCCGCTCCCGGGCGCACTCCAGGGTCATGGTCCCGGCGTCTCCTATGGATTGCCAGACCCTCTTGCCGTCGACCTGGCTGTGGAGGAAGTAGCTCTTGCGACCTGACGGCAGGACACGCACACCAAAGCCCCGGATGTCGGAGTCGCGAATGTCACGGGTCTTTCCGGTTGGTTTGAGGGCATCGACCCGTCGTTGCGTGAGGCGAGTCTTCAGCATGGCATTCTCCCCGATTCCTGTTGCACCGGGGGTACGGAAACGGCATGAATCCGCTTCCCCGGCGGAATGTCGTGAGAGAGAACGCTTTTTGTTTCAGTGGGTTACAGTTCCGTTCAGCACCGAAGGTGCGGCTATGGTGTCAAGCAAAAAACTGGGAAACCCGTTCATTGTGTTGGAAAAAAAGAAGGTCCGGACGGATCAAGTCAACTCACGAGGTCAGGACGTCTGAACCTTGTCTCCATCATCAAGCTGACGTGGATCTCCCGGGTTCATTCGAGAAAGCGACGAGGGTGTGGACAGTCACGAGTGCCGAGAGTGGCGCGACGGTGTCGCATGCCTGCCGGTTCGCCTGGCTGCGATCGGCCTTCATTGACTACACTGCTGCCGCCGGCAGCCGGGGAATGAGCCATGCGTGTGGGAGTCGAGGTCGGGGGAACCTTCACGGACCTCGTGGCCATTGACGCCGACGGCGCCATCACCATTGCCAAGGTGCCGTCGGTGCCCCAAAGCCCGGACGAGGGCGCCTTCGACGCCATCGTCGAATCGCAGGTGCCGGTATCGGGGATCGACGATCTGGTGCACGGCTCGACGATTGCCACCAACGCGGTGCTCGAGCGCAAGGGGGCGCGCATCGCCTTTGTCACGACCAGCGGTTTTCGCGACATCCTCATCATGCAGCGGCACAACCGCTCGCGCGTCTACGATCTCACCTACCGCAAGCCTCAACCGGTGGTCCGGCGACGGGACTCATTCGAGGTGACGGAACGCATTCTTGCCGACGGCAGCGTGCTGGTGCCGCTCGACGCCGCGGCCGTCGAACGGGACCTCGTCCCCCATCTTCGCGAAGGCGGCTACGAGGCCGTCGCCATCTGCCTCCTGAACGGCTACGCCAATCCCGCCCACGAGGAGGAACTGCAGTCGATCATCGCCCGCAACTGCCAGGGCCTCGAGATCGCCTGCTCATCTGCCGTCACCCGGGAGTTCCGGGAGTACGAGCGGGCATCGACGACGACATTGTCGGCCTATGTCCAGCCGATCATCAACCGCTACCTCGAACGCTTCGAGAAGCGCCTGTCGCAAGACGGGTTCGCCGGACACTTTTCGGTCATGCAGTCGAACGGTGGCCGCCTGCCGGCGGAAGGCATGAGACGCAACGCGATCACCTCCCTGCTCTCGGGGCCGGCCGCCGGCGTCACAGGCGCCATCCGCCAGGCCGGCAGGTCCGGCTACCGGAATCTCGTCACCCTGGACATGGGAGGAACCTCCACCGACGTCTGTCTCGTGACCGAAGGGGAACCCGAGCTCACCGCAGAGTTCGCCCTTGGCGGCCTTCCGGTGCGCACCCCGATCATCGACATCAACACGATTGGCGCGGGCGGCGGATCGATCATCTGGATCGACGGCGGCGGCATGCTGCGCGCCGGTCCGGTCAGCGCCGGGGCGGATCCCGGCCCGGCCTGCTATGGCCGTGGCGGAACACGGCCAACGGTCACCGATGCCCATGTCATTCGCGGAACCCTGAAACCCGAGTCCTTTCTGGGCGGACGCATGGCGATCGACGAGCAGGCCTCGCGCGAGGCCTTCCGGCCCCTGGCAGACTCCCTCGCCATGGGCCTCGAGGACATCTGCGATGCCGCCATCCGTGTCGCCGACGCTTCCATCGTGCGCGCCATGCAGATCGTATCCACCGAGCGTGGCAAGGATCCGAGAGACCACGCCCTTGTCGCCTTCGGGGGCGCCGGCCCTCTTCACGCGGCACATGTCGCCGCGGACCTCGGCATGACCACCGTGATCGTGCCACCCCACGCCGGCGTCCTGTCGGCCTACGGTCTCATCGCCTCCGACTATCGGCAATTCTCCACCGTCACGAGCAAGATGCTTCTCGACGAGGCGGCGCCCGCCGCCATCGCCGATGTCTATCGCGACATGACAAGGCGCGCGGTCGAGCGCTTTGTCCTGATGGGCCTTGGGTCTCGGCCACGCATGTCGTTCGTTGCCGACATGAGGTTCGTCGGACAGGCATTCGAGGTCGCGGTCCCCATGGATCCGCCGTCAGGGCTGACAACCAGTGGTCTCAGGACACGTTTTGCCGATGAGCATCACAGGGTCTTCATGCATGGCGGGGATGCCTCCAGACCCATCGAGATCGTCGCCTTCCGTCTCGGCGTGTCGGCTCCGCTCGAGGACGTGCCGGCGCTGAAGGAGGAACCGGGCAACGAGGGGATCCCCTTCCAGCCCTCGCGCTACCACGACCAGGGAGAATGGCGTGACGGCGTCATCGGTCACCGGACCGCGATGGTGCCCGGTGCGGCACTCGCAGGGCCGGCCCTGATCGAGGACGACACGGCCACCATCGCGGTGCCCGATGGCTGGTCCGCCACCAGGGACCGGCATCACAACCTGGTGCTCACCCGGGCAGGGTGATCGCGACTGTGCTCAAGAAAAGGAGGAGACCGGCGCAACACCAGCCTCCCCGATCCTCTCCCGGAAAGGACGCCAGTCGTTACATGGACGCCTGATCGATCCAGCCCTCGACCGTTCCGGAATTGTTGTCGAGCCATTCCCGGACGACTTCCGTCAGATCGCAGCCCTTGTCGTCAATCTCCGACATCATCTGGGCCTGCTCGGCATTGGTGATCGACAATAGACCTCGAGCAGTCTCCAAGCGCCCGGGTGCGACTCCTTGAGCGGCAGCCATCGAAGTACTCGGGAAGAAAGACGCGCTGAAGGTCGATCTGCGCATGGATCCAGTGCGGCTCCCGGAACATCAGGAGCAGCGGCGCCTCGCGTTCGACGGCCGAGCGGATCTCCGTGATGAGCGAACCCTCGCCTCCCGACGGAATGGAAACGTCATCAAGATCGAGCGCCTCGATGCGCTTGCTGTTCGAATCACCCCACTCGGCCGGATAGTCGAGGAAGCGTCCCGAAGGCGCGGTGTCCGCGGTCTCGAAGAGTGCCGTGCAATCGTTCAACGCCTCCCAGCCCGGCAGGCCCTCGCACATGTCCACGACAGGCCGGCACATACCAGGCCTCCTGGGGCGCCTGCTGACGGCCTCGCCGGAAAGGCAGCGGACCGAACCGGGACCCGTTCCGCGCCGCCATCTGCGCGCCGGAAAGCGGACCCTCCTGCACTGCCTCGGTTGATTCGGACGCACAGGCACGATTGCGGCTCGCGAGCAAGTCCGGCAGAGTGCCCGATGAGGCTCTCCGCGTCGTACGCGAAGTGCGACGCGGAGCGGTCGAGACCCGGAGGCAGGGGCCTCCATGCTGCGGCAGCATCTGAGTTTCCGACAGCCTTCTGCCGCGTGATCGCATGGCGATTCTCAGTCTGCCTGCCGTTACGGGACAATCCTGGCCTGCGTGACGAGATTCATGTCGGCGGTGGTGGCATGCAGGCAGTAGAGCGGCCGCGTCCCGATGGTTGGATGGACCCCCTTTCGCAGATCGACCGCCACGCTCGGCATGGCTGTGGCAAGGGTGCCGCCCCAGGTTTCCCGGTGAAAGCAATGGACATGACCGCACAGCAGCCTGACGACTTGCGGATGACGCGCGACCAGCGCTTCGAATTCTGCTGCCTCGTTCGAATCCCTGTAACCTCCGACATAATGCGGTGAGATGTCGAATGGTGGATGATGAATGAACAGGATCGTGGGCCTGTCAGGTTCATCGCCCAGTGTTTCGTCCAGCCACCGGCGCCGGCGTTCACAGAAGACCCCTTTTCGTTCGCCGTCGACCACCGAGTCGAGGGCAATCAGGCGCATGGGAAACGCGTTGATCGCGTAATGAAGAAAGTCGCCAGGCGGGGGCAGCGAGGCGAGCTGTTCGAAAGCGATGCACAGTTCACCCCGCCGATCACGGTTGCCGGGAACAATGAACAGGGGCGCGCACAGATCGTCCAGGATTTCGCGCAAGTGAGCATAGGCCCCCGGATCTCCCCGATGGACACAATCGCCCGTGTGGACGACTACATCGACATCCTGCAGATTGATGTCGGCGACGCACTGCCTCAGGTTGAGCGCCCGATCGGCTCCGGCTGGCCCTGCTGACGACTTCGCTTCGACGTGGGTATCGCTGATCTGGGCGATGATCATTCAGGTGTCACCATGAGCCTGAGCCGACCCTTGCCGAGACCGCGCCGCCGAGAACGCCGTGTCAGGCAAGACTGTCGTAATGGGCCTGCAGCACATCGATCACCTCGCGCCGGCTGAACTCTTCGGGAATGGGCTCGTGATTGGCGAACATCGCGCGCAACCGGGTGCCGGATATGGCCAGACGGTCTTCTTCCCCGTGCGGGCAGGTCTTGCCGGTCGCCATGCCGCACTTGTAGCAGAAGAACGTGACGTCGATCTTGAGCGGCCGGATTTCCATGCTGCCGGCCGGCAGGGCATCGAAGATGTGGTGAGCATCGAACGGACCGTAGAAGTCTCCCACACCGGCGTGATCGCGGCCGACCACGAGATGGGTACATCCGAAATTCTGGCGAAAGACCGCGTGCAACAGAGCCTCGCGCGGGCCGCCATAGCGCATCTCGATGGGATAGCCCGCCTGGATGACTGTTCCGGGCACGAAATAGTTCTCCACCAGCGCGTTGATCGCCTTGGCCCGCACGCCTGCCGGAATGTCACCGGGCTTGAGAGCGCCGAGTACCTGATGAATGAGAAGTCCGTCACACATCTCGACGGCGATCTTGGCCAGGTGTTCATGGCTGCGATGCATCGGATTGCGGGTCTGGAAGGCCGCGATGGTTGACCATCCATTGGCCCTGAACATGGCCCTCGTTTGCACGGGCCGCAAGTAAAGCTCCGCGTAGGTGCGGGGGAAATGACCCTCGGAGAGCGCCGCGATCGGACCGCCCAGGTTGATCGCCGGTTGTTCCAGGACTTTCCTGACGCCGGGGTGGACGTCGTTCGTCGTGCGAAAGACCTCGCGGCACTCCAGCTCCCGGTCGATGGGGTATTTTTCGTTGACCGTCTGGATCGCCAGGATCTCCCCGGTCATGCCATCCACCAGTGCGACCTCGTCGCCAGTACGGATGCCCTCGGCGTGATCCTCGTCGCAGGAAACGGTGATGGGAACCGGCCAGAAAATACCATCGGATGTCATCATGTCGACGCAACAGCCGTACCAGTCCGCTCTCCCCATGAAACCCGCCAGAGGAGTGTAGGCGCCCATTGCCAGCATGAAGAGGTCCGATATCTCCCGGCTGATCAATGGAACCCTGACCAGCCGACGGGCACGTTCGATCTCGTCCGCGATCTCCGCCGCAGGGAGCAGCAGGGGCTTCAGCGCGCCGCCGCCATGCGGAGGAACCAGGTTCGGCATGGTGGGCTGCTCCGATACGGGTGGCTGCGCGATCAGATATCCGGTCCGGACCCCTTGCGCAATGCCGCGACAGCTCCCGGAGAAGGAAGGGAGCGGATGCCGGGCAGATGTGACCTCCCTCGTCTCTGTCATGTTTCGCAGGGGCTTGTCGCGGTAGGGGACCGGGGTAAGTCCCCATGAAGGGTTCATTCCACTGAGCGCTGGAAGGCTGATCCGGCGCACAGGACTTTCCTACGCTACGGCTGATTTTTCGGGAAGCCGATGAATCGCGCCCGAATCGGCCATCTGATCTTTCGCGAGGCCGACGAATCGAGGCCGAATCGGGATGTCCTGGACGGATTCCGTGGCTTCAGTGCCGTCCGCATGGCGACACCGGCAGCGTTTTCGGCCCGGATGCTTGGTTCTTGATGTTCTAGCCCGAAGTTCCAGCGCCGATCAAGTGCAAGTACCTGATATGAATGACATTCGATGGATCTCAGAAGCATCTGACTGAGTACACTACGGCTCCACGCCCAGAAGCTTGAGCGCCCTTCTCTGGAGCGGCGTGGGCCGCGTGGTGACCTGGAAGGGTTTGGCGCCCGCAAGGCGGGGCGCCACGGTGTTGCGGGTGATGGTCGCGAGATCATCGAGGAGGGTGCGGAAACTGTGCACCGGATCACCCCCGGGCGTCCTCTTCGTTGCCGCCTTGGCCCGGGCGCTCGCCGAGACTTCTGCCGGCGCCACGACGGACGGCCGCCGGGCCTCGGCGCCTTCGGCATCCTCGTCGTCGAACAGCATGGGCTTCAGTCTCTGGCGCATGTGCCATTCAACGTAGTAGGCGAGCATGCACAGGAAGACATGGGCGCGGACCCGGGGTTCGGTGCGGTGGTAGACGGGGCGGACCTTCAGATCCACGGTCTTCAGGCTGCGGAAGGCCCGTTCCACCGAACTCAGCCGCTTGTAGGCGCGCACCGTGCCGGGACCGTCGAGCTCGCTCTGCGGCAGGCTGGTGCGGATCACGTAGAGGCCGTCGAGCCTGGCCTCGGCGGCGATGGCAACCTCATCGCGCCCATAGGTGAAGACACCCTCGTCGTCGATGGACCACGTGAAGTGCTTCGCCATCGTAACTACTCACCCCTTGTTAGGGTCTGGTTGTCCGTAGTGTTGGTTGAGGATGTCTACGGCCTTTCCGTCGAGGGCGATGTGGATGGCGACGTGAGGGTTGTAGCCGAGTGCGTCCATGGTGGTGAGGTAGCTTGAGCCTCGGCACCATGCTTTGGCGTGGGGCATGGTGCGGAAACATCCGGACACCTTGATCTTGACCTTTGTCATCCTGATCTTCTGCTCTCCGGTATTGTTGGTGAAACTGACGTTGGGGTCCTTCATGAAGCGCAGGACGGACTTCTCGTGTTTCACGAGACGTTCATGCAGGTTGTGCGCGTCGGACTTTGCGATGCGTCCACGTTTTCCTTTCGTCCGTGGCGGGATGTCGGGCAGTTCCTTGGCGCCCTGGGTGAGGATGGTGCGGTAGCGCTTGCGCACGGCCCGGCGGTCGGCCTCGTTCAAGGTCTTGGATGCGCTCTTGTTGACCCTGCGGGAGACCTCGCGCAGCAGGCTTTTCATCAGTCGCGCCCAGCGGTAGCCGTTGGACTCGACGACGAAGGTCAGTTCGCGCAGGAGATGGCTGCCGCACAGTTGGTGGCGGCATTGATCGTAGCCCATGTAGGCAGCCCAGCAGTCGTGGATCAGGACGCCCTTGTAGCGCGGGATGATGCCGATCTCTTCGATCGCCTCCCGGCCGCGCTTGGGGTGCGGGAACTTGCACGTCAGGGTGCCGTCGGTGACGACATGGAGCCATTGGGTCTTGCCGGCGACCCGGAAGCCGGTCTCGTCGACATGCAGGGCCGGTTGTTGCAGGAGATGGGCCACGGCGGCCTCCTCCCATGATGCGAGGGCATCGTGAAAGCGCCGGACATAGCCGAGGCAGGTCGCCTCGGAGAGCTTGATGCCGGAGATCGCGTGCACGAGCGAGACGTAAGCGTTCGGCCACGCGGTGATTGTTGGTGATATTCACCGGTTGAGGATGCGTTTGGGAGGCGCACCACGTGGCGGTTCGCTGTTGGGTCCGAAGACGATGGGTCCGGGTCGGGTTGCTCGTCGTTGGGGTGGCGGCAGGGTGATGAGGCCGTCGCGGTGCATGGCCAGAAAGGCGACATTCGCCATCATGTTCTTGAGGCCCCGTCGGGCTTGTATCAGCCGGTCTCGCGGCAGAAGGCGCGGGCGATGGCCGCACGGGTGGGGTGCTGGGTGATCAGGGAGCGCAACAGCGCCATCTCGTGCGCGGTGAAGTCACGGCCGTCGTAACGGCACTCGATCACCCCGGTTCCATGAGGTCCCTTCGACGCTCCGGGGGCATCGACCATGGCAGCCACGGGTCGAGGTCATCCGGCGGCTTGCCGCCGTTCTGCGCGCAGGCCTCAAGCCACTCATGAAGCCAGCGCCGAACATTGATGTTGTTCATGGCAAGGGTGCCGATGACCGAGTACATGATGGCGGTGAAGGCGGCGCCTTCCTCGCTGTCGGAGCCGAAGCTCAGCTTTCTCGCGGTCACCGCACCCCGGAGGGCTCTCTCGGCAAAGTTGTTGTCCATGGGCACCTGGGGATGGTCGACAAAGACGCACAGTCCCTCGCGGTGACGGATCAGGGAACGCAAGGGCTTCGCTTCGCGTGCACCCTCGGGCAAGGCGTCGAGTTCCTCCTGAGCCTGCCTGAACAGCGCCTCGACAGCCGCACGAAGGTCCTTCTGCAGGGCATTGAACCTCGCTGACTGACGCTTGCGTGCGGGATCGTAGTGCTTCAGCCGTTGCCCATTCAGTGTGTAGATCAGCGCGATCCTGTCGAGCCACTTGTCGCACCACTCTTCCAGCCCCTCTTGGCCTGCCGCAGCCTCGATCACATCGCGCCTGGAGTGCGCCCAGCAAAGGCAGAGGATCACCTTGCCATCAAGCTCACGCTCCAGTTTCCTGTAGACCACGTAGCGGTCGCAAACAAGGAAGACGACACCTTCGGTGGAGGCGAACAGCACCATGGCCACCCGGGTGCTGCGTGACGGGTCGATAAGGAAGAAGACGGAGTCGGCGCTGACCGCGGTCCACAGCCAGGCCTTCTGCGAGCGCCCCGAGGCCTTGAGGGACTGGATGCGCCAGCTGGTCTCGTCGCCGTGGCGCACCGTCAGCCGGTTCTGATGATCGAGGATGGCCTGAGCGAGAGGCGCGAACATCGGCGTCATCTTCTTCATGCCGCCAGCGATCGTTCCCGGCGCCATCGGCAGTCCCTGGTCTTCCAGCCATCGCGAGACCCGGCGCAGGGGACGCAAGCAGGCGAAGCGCTCATAGAGCACGCATTCCCAGACACTGATGCCGAAGGGGGTATTCGCAAGCAAGCGCAAAGGTGGCGGCGCGATGATCTCCGCAGGCGCCGACGAACACTGACAACCACGGCGCCAACGCCCACGTTCAATC
Organism: Alphaproteobacteria bacterium; assembly: GCA_964291265.2. Lineage (GTDB taxonomy): Bacteria > Pseudomonadota > Alphaproteobacteria > SP197 > SP197 > SP197. The sequence continues at coordinate 2,099,433 of OZ219747.1, read as the reverse complement.
CGCCGGATATGAGCCTTGACATGGACCTCCATGATCGAGGTCTCGTGGCTGCCGTTGGCCACATAGGGCTCGCCGCAACACGGGCACGTGCGCTGCGATGCCGGTGGATCATGGCGTTCGTGCTTCTCCTTGAGCTTCGGACGCGGAGTGCGCCCGTGGCCGCTCTTGCCGGGTTGCTGACCCCGCTTGTTCCCGGTGCCTTCCTTCTTCTTCCGTTTCTCGCTCTTCGACCCGAAGCGCGCCGTCGCGTGCTTGGCACGCGTCCCGCGGAGATTCCTCAGCTCGCTCGCCTGTTCAGCGTTCTTGAGCTTCAGAGCGTCCCTTTCCTGCTCCAGCGCCTCCGCTCGGGCCTGTCCACGCTTCACCTCCCGGCGAGCCTCCTTGAGCTGATCACGAGTGCGGTCGAGATGAAACTTGAATGTGCCCGCACGGGCACGGGCAGAATTCTTCGCACGGCGCAGGTCAGACGCGGTAGGGATGCGCATTGCTGCGCACCCCCCGCGCAGATCCGGACGTGGACGTTAATCCATCCGGCTCCTACCTCGGGTACTGGACGGCAAACCACTGGACTAGCCTGCGGCTTCCCGTATCCGATCCGCCGCCTGTGGCACGCTTGCCCGACACTGCGTTCGGTGCGTGCTTTAGCGTCCCGGATTCCCCTTGGTTGAGGCCCTTTCCTCCAGCGACTCCGCAGAAGCTAACGCTTCCTTGTTCGCCGCCTTCACAGGTACTACGGCCTCATCCGACTTCTTCAAACCGTACATCATAGGCTTCGGTTTTCTCCTTCCCCATGCGGTCCCGCCACAACCGGCGGGACGGTTTGAAGATCTCCCAGGGTCCCAACAGAAGGCGTGCGGACGTGCATGGGTTCTCTGACACCGCGGGGCTCGCCGACATCTCACCAAATCGATGCCTGCGATGTTGCCTTCGACCAATGCGAAAGCCTCGGCACCCCGGATGATAGCTTTTTCGGTGCTCATTAGCCCTGCCCATCCGTACCGCTACCGACGCTTCGCCTGCCCCCTCGCGGGAACCGACGCACGGCTCGCGGAGAAACGTGGTTTGGTTACTCCTTCGTTCCAGGGGACTTTCACCCCCTACCTTCCGCCAGTTCGCCTGGCACACCGCATACGCGCTTCCGCCGCATCCGCACGAACCCGCTCCGCCTCATAGAGCGCACGCCAGTCAGGCGCCTCGCATGACAAGGCCACTGACGCCCGACATAGGCCGTCACCACCTCCCGTCAGCTGCTGTGTCGCTCCGCGCGTCTCGGCAAAAGTCTTCATGGCCTCGACCATAATCGAGACCAAACGAGTTTACCAGCACTTTCTCAGACGATAGTCAGCAAGACCCAAACCAACCAAAATCAGCCATCACCGAACGGCCGAACGCTTACAGCGAGACGGCACGACGCAGGGACAGCATCTGGGCGATCAGCAGGTTGATGACGAGGGCCTGGATGCTGACGCCGTACTGCAGGGGGCCCGGCATGTTGTCTGGGAACCGGCCCTTGGTCCGGGCCCGGCACTTCGGACATTCCTTGATCTCGGCTTCGACGCGGCGCTCGACGACTTCGAACACGATGTCGTAGAGGACGCGGCACTCCCGGTCGACGGGGTCAACGTCGTGGAGGTCGGCGCCGCAGGCGTCGCAGGCATCAACGACGATCGTCTCCTCGACGGTGGTCGTGCGCAGGTTGTCGCCCGTCTGCTGGTTCGGCTTCGGGCCCTTGCCGTGGCTCCCGGTGCGCCTCGCGCTCTCGTCCTTGTCAGTCTGCGATGGCGGCAGACCGGAGTTCCGGCTTGTCTTACGTGTGATCTTCTCCATGAGCACGGTCAGCAACAGCTTTATCAGCATCAGCATGCCGCGGAAGAGCTCCTCGCACTCCTGGTTGACCTTGCCCTGCTTGCGGAGATCCTGGAACTGCTTCTGGAAGATGTCGGCCTCCTGGCGCACAGACGTGCCGTTCACGCTCGCCATGACGACGCCTCCACCGCCATGACTGCCGCCAGCACGGCGAGCCGCTCGCCTTCGGGCATCGTCCGGTAGCGCCGCGCCCAGCTCTCTGCGAGGCGCTTGATGCGCTGGCGGTCGATCGAGTTCCTGCCCGCACACGTATGCCAGTGCGGTCGGCCCGGTGCGAAGTTGAACCACAGCTTCTCGGTGACAACGCAGGCCTGGTTGTTGACCTGGACCTCGGCCGAGCGCCAGCCGGCGAGGTGCGTGTCGTAGAGCCGCGAGGGATAGCCGGAGATCATCACCTGGCAGGGCAGCGACGTCAGGATGTCGAGGAGCGCAACATGGTCATCGTCCGTGCAGTCGAAGCGGTAGCGGCGCTGCGACCGGCGCGTCGACTGCACGTAAGGCGGGTCGCAGTAGACCAGCTCGCGGCCCTGGAAGGCGAAGGTCTCGAGAAAACGCAGGGCGCAGCCTTGGTGAAGCTCCACCGGATAGTCACAGCGGAAGGTGTCGATCGCCCGGCGGTTGAGGTCAATGCCGATGCTGCGTAGCGCCGGTGGCTTGCGCTTCATGATCGCGCCGCCCCCAAGGAACGCCTCGATGTACACGTCATGCGGCGGCATGGCCGCGACGATCGCCTGGCTCAGACCCGTCGTCGCCTTCGATCCATACCATGCCGCCATCAATATCTCCGACGCAAACCGCCCCGATGGCCTGCATGTAGAGTGCCCCTCCTACAATGTCAAGCGCATATCTCCAGAGGATTGGAAAGGCAGCCAACCGCTGTGGATGATTGCATCATCACGGGGACAAAACCTGGCCATATAAGGCCGGAACGTGGAGCTGAAGACGAAGATCGATCCGCTTCTTGTCAGTCGGAACACGCACATCCGATCATCGGAAGCGAGCAAGTGAAGGCGGCAAGAGACAATGCCGGATCCGAACCCGTCAGGAAAAACGATCCGTCATCAGTAGGGGGTGAGTAGTTACTCGCCATCTTGTATTTACCGATGACCTTGCCGACCCGCTCCCCGATCTTGTCGGCACCCTTGAGACGGCGCTTGTCGCGCCGTGTCGCTGCGGCGATCGGTTCAAGCAGGGCCTCGGTGGCCTCGAGCAGCTCCTGGCGCTTGCGGGCCCGGTCCTCGGCCAGCAGGGGGTTGCGGCAGACCATGAGGCGTTCGCCGGGATACGCATCGCTGGTGATCTCCACCAGGTCCCTCTCGTCGAAGAGCGACATCTCGACGTCGCCGGCCTCCACAAGGGCGCGGATGGCCGGTCCCCTCAAGGCGCTGATCCAGTCCAGGCCCGCAGGCTTCACCTCCTCGCGTATGCGCGCCTCGGTCAGCATCCCCCGGTCTCCCACCAGCACCACCTTCGCCAGGGAGAAGCGCTCCTGCAGCGTGGTGATCTGTGATGCCACCGTCCCGGGGTCCGCCGTGTTGCCGGGGAACACTTCCACCGACACTGGACAGCCGTCCCGATCGCACAGAAGGCCGAACTCGATCTGCAGCTTGCCCTTCTTGCCATCCCGGGAATGACCCCTCCTTGCCAGGGGACACGCTCTCCCCTCCATCCATACCGAGGTCAGGTCATAGAGCACCAGGCAGCCCTCTTCGAGGCGCCGCTTCGCCAGGGACCGCTCGATCCTCTCCTGACGCTCCAGGAGCCAGTCCATGGCGCCATAGAGGGCGTCCTCGTCCATCTCCGCATCGAGGACCTCGCCCAGGGTGCTGACCGCCGTGGCCTCGGCCAGCCCCCTGGCCGTGGCCAGCTTCGAGGCGGGCTCGAGGATGCGTGCCACGATCATGGCCAGGACCTGATCGCGCCGTGCCGAGGGCTTCGGGTCGATCAGCCTGTCCAGTCCCAGCTTCTTCAGGGTTCCCAGCACTGCGGCGACATGCCCGTGGGGAAGGGAGCGGACGATGTCGAAGGCATCGTCGAGATGTCGGACTGCTGTTCCTCCCTTGAGGAGGATGCGCAATCCCTCGACGAGGGTGGGGGACTACTTGGAGAGGTTGGCGATGGTGCGCTTCTTGACCTTTCCGTTTTCGCGATAGGACTCGCGGAGCAGGATGGCGGGCGGCGAGGAGCGGTTGGGGACGGCTTCGATGTACATGGCTACTGTACATAGGCACGGCACTGCCGTGTGTCAAGCACAAAATGCATCCGTACATGGGTACGTTGTGAAGTCCGTCAAACCCGATAAACCGCGCAAGATCAACGACTTGACGCGACTTCCAGCTGGAAAACGTCCGGAACTTCGGTCTAGCAGCGTTCCGGGGTCCCCGGACGCTCAAGGCGTCTCAGGGCCGGGTCAGGGCGTTGATGGCCTCGCGACGGTCCAGTTGTAGGCGGCGCCGGGTTTCGGCGAGGCTTTCGGCCTCGCGGCGGTTGGCGAAGATCACCGCGAGCGCGATGTTGTTGAGGCTGGCCCGGTTCGCCGGGCCGTTGTCGGTGCGGGTCAGGCAGGCGTCTTCGCCGAAGACGCAATCCCTTTGTCGATGGTTCAGATTTTCCACGGCCCAGTGGCGGCGGTTCAGTCGCAGCAACTCTTCCGGCGACGTGGCCCCCGTATCGAGAGAGGTGATGATGTAATCGGTTTCCGTGTAATCCTTCTCTTCTTGCTTCCCGGCATCGCCGGAGCCTTTCTTCCCGGCATCGCCGGGGCCTTTCTTCCCGGCATCGCCGGAGCCTTCCTTCCCGGCATCGCCGGAGCCTTCCTTCCCGGCATCGCCGGGGCCTTCCTTCCCGGCATCGCCGGAGCCTTCCTTCCCGGCATCGCCGGAGCCTTTCTTCCACGGCTCCCGATAGCGGGTGATGCGGGCGACCTGACGGACGCCCGGATAGTTGATCAGACCGTCCAACGGGACGAGGACGCTGATCGAACGCTGCTCCAGTCGACCGTGCGCCTTGTCGAACGGCTCCGTGAAGTGGCCGGTGGCGTCTTTTTGCCAATTGATGCTGTCGAGGATAGCGAAGGTCTCCGGAGCGTTGCCCTTGACGTGTCGGCGGCGATTTAGAACGGCGGGATATTGGCGGAGAACCGCTCTTTTGGGCGCTGATCGTGTGAGTGGGTGACCACGACAGGAGAACGTGCGGCATTGGACGAAGGTCCGCCCGGTCTTTGTTTTCTGCCTATTGTTGGATCCCATTGGTCTTGCGTTGACGTTGACGTTGTGACGATGTCGTTTCGGTCGGCGTTTGTGGAACGTGATGTGGGAGGGGAGCTTCAGGCTTTTGCGCGGGGTCTTGTTCTGGCGTTCTCCGGCCTCGTCGTGGTTCGTCGGGCGGGACGATCTCGAGGCTGGAGAGCTTACGGTTTCTGTTCGCTGGGCGAAGAGGCTGCGTGCGTTGCGGTTGCGGCGGCGCAGGGTGCGGCAGGCGTCGAGTGTTTTCGGGCGGATGCTGCGACCTGTGAGTCAGTCCGGCGGCGGATCGGGCGTTGCTGCGGCTCAGCGGCTGCGGCAGTCTCGTGATGTGGTGTCGTTTGGACGGCCCGGGGGTTTCCCGGGGAGGCTGAGAGGCGCGTCGGGGTGAGACGTTCTCATTCCTGGATGGTAACGCGTGACCGCGTTCAAGGGTCTTGCGGGATCACGTATCCCTTCCGTAGCCGCGTGGCGGTTCGATGTCCTCGAGGGCCTCGATGTCGGCATCGGCGACGCTCTGCAGGCGTTCTCCGTAAGGCGTGTCACGGAGGCTTTCGGGGATGCTGTCGAGGCGGTCACGCCATTCGTCCTGCAGGGTGCGGCAGGCGTTGAGTGTTTTCGGGCGGATGCTGCGACCTGTGAGCCAGCCCGGCGGCGGATCGGGCGTCGCTGCGGCTCAGAGGCTGCGGCAGTCTCGTGATGCGGTGTCGTTTGGACGGCCCGGGAGTTTCCCGGGGAGGCTGAGCGGCGCGTCGGGGTGAGACGTTCTCATTCCTGGATGGTAACGCGTGACCGCGTTCAAGGGTCTTGCGGGATCACGTATCCCTTCCGTAGCCGCGTGGCGGTTCGATGTCCTCGAGGGCCTCGATGTCGGCATCGGCGACGCTCTGCAGGCGTTCTCCGTAAGGCGTGTCACGGAGGCTTTCGGGGATGCTGTCGAGGTGGTCACGCCATTCGTCCTGCAGGGAGCGCAGTTCGGCCACGGCGTCGTTCCAGCGTTGCGGTCGCGAGCGCCGGTCACGGTGCTTTGGGGTGTGGACGGGAGGGATGCCGGCCTTGCGCCGTTCCCGGTATCGCCGCTGCTTTTCGGCGGGCGTGAGGGGCATGAGTGGTCTCCTTGTGACGGACGTGGTCATGATCTCGCTTGTGGTTCTTTGGTCCTGGCGTTGACGACGTCGTTCCAGTCGGCGTTTTCCGGCGGTCTGCGTCTGTGGAACGAGACGTGGGAGGGGAGCTTCATCTTTTTGCGCAGGGTTTCGGCCTGTCGCTCTCCGGCCTCGTCGTGGTCCTGGGCGAGGACGATGGTCCTGACGTTGGGCAGGCTGCTTGCGGCGAGGCTGATCTGTTCGTGCTGTCTTCGCGAGGGTGCCCCGGCGGTGGAGAGGAAGGCGTGGCTGGGGGGACATTGGTCGATCTGGGCCAGGCTGAGGGCGTCGACGGCGCTTTCGGTGATGACGAGGGCCTCGAGGTCCGCGGCGGTTCCGGCGCGGACGGCGAACAGGCTTCGGGTTCCACCGGTGGCGAAGCGTTTCGGTCCGTCGGGGGGACCGATCTCGAAGCCGGTGAGCTTTCGCTTCCTGTTGCGATGGGCGAAGAGGACGCGTCCGTTGTGGTCGCGGCGGACCAGGGGGCGGCAGGTGTCGAGGGTCTCTGGGAGGATGCCGCGCCCGGTGAGCCAGTCCGGGGCCGCATCGGGCGTTGCCGCGGCCCAGAGGCTGCGGAAGTCGCGTGGCGCGGCGTCGGGTGCTGCGAAGCGGGTGCAGATGTCGGCGAAGGCCAGTCCGCGGTTGAGCATGAAGTCGATGACGGTTCCGTTGTCTTCATCGTTCTGGGTGTTGAAGTAGACCCAGTGTCCGTTGTTGAGGCACTTCGTGACGAGCTTCGGCAGGCCGGGTGCGCACAGGACGGGGTTGGCGCGTGTCGAGGCCTGTTCGTCGCGGACGTATCCCCAGTCGGCGGCGATGCGTTCGAACGGCATGCGCTTGACGGCGTCGAAGTCGACGCGGCGGGGTTTATCCGGTTTCACGCCTGAGCCGCCAGGAGTCGCTGTCGATGGAGATGAGGGTTGCGTCGTGCATGAGCCGGTCGACGGTGCCGGCGATGCCGGAGGCGCTGGGGAAGACGCGGTCCCACTGGGCGAAGGCGAGGCTTGTCGTGACCATGGTCGAGCGGCGCTGATAGCGCCGCGAGACGATGGCGTAGAGGATGTCGGCATGGTGGCTTTCGAGGGTCACGTAGCCGATTTCGTCGAGGATGAGCAGGCGGGGCCTGGCGAGGATCGCGAGGCGGCGGCGCAGCTCGCTGCGCGAGACGGTCTCGGCGAGTGCCTCGAGCAGTTCCGGCGCCTTCTCGAAGCGGACGGTGTGGCCGTGCAGCAGGGCCTGGTGCGCCACGTTGGCGGCGATCATGGTCTTTCCGGTGCCCTGCCCGCCGACGAGCACGGCGTTGTCCGCACGGTCGACGAAGCCGAGGCCGAGGAGCGCTTCGACATGAGCCCGGCTGATGTCGCGCGGCCATGTCCAGTCGAAGTCCGCCAGGGGCTTGAAGGCGGGCAGCCGCGCCGCGGCGCGGCGGCGCTCGTGGCTGCGGGCCCTGCGGGCCTGTTCCTCGCCGCTGACCACCTCCTCGATCCATGCGGTCCCGGCGACCTCGTCCCAGCGTTCGACGAGCCCGTGGAGGCCGAGCGCCCGGGCACGCTCCCTGAGCTCGCTCATGTCTTGTTCCTGGCGCTGGCTTCGGGCCTGTCGTAGGCGTCGAGAGCGGTCCCCCGCGGCGTCGTGCCACGGCCGCCGCGGCCGTCGTCGGCGATGCTGAGGGGCGGCAGGCCCTGCTCCCGGCGGCGCTCCTCGATGATGACGCGCACGGTTTCGGGGTGGCACGAGCCGCGCTCCAGCGCCGTGGCGACAGCCCGGTCGAGAGCGTCGGCGCCGTGCGCGTTGAGAAGCGTCTCCAGCATCCGGGCGCAGGAGGCCACGTTGCGCCCGTTGGTCCCGGCGCGCGCCAGCATCTCCTCGGCCCGCGGCACGGTGCGCAGGACCCGGTCGCGGACGCTCATGGAGCGGGCCCGCCGCTTGCCCGCGGCGATCGCCCTGGCATGCTCCGGATCGGTGACGGCCTGCTTCCTGTCGTAGGAGCGTCGGTGGCGCGCGACCTCGTCGGCGCCGTCGAGGATGCGGACCTCGTCGCGGTCGGCGACCAGCGTCAGCAGGGCCTTGGAGAAGCTACCCGGAACGCTGTAGTCGTTGGTGTCGAAGCGGGCGTGGCAGGTCTTGTCGATGCGCACCGGGCGGACCTCGTGATGCGGGAAGGGGTCGACGGGAAGGACGATCAGGTGCTCCCTCTCCCGGGCGAAGGCGTCCCGCACCAGGAGACTGTCGTCGTCCGGCCAGGGCCGCTCCGCGGCGGCGCCGAAGCACCACTCCCGAACTGCGGCGTTGAGCTCGCCGAGCGGGACCGTGATGTCGCGCCCGGCGAAGAACCCGGTGCGCGCGAAGCGCACACGGCGTTCCACGCGGCCCTTCTCCTGCGGGCTCCTGGGCCAGGCGGCGCTCGGTTCGAAGGCATAGTGGGCCGCAAGGCCGAGCAGCATCGGATGATAGGTGACCGCCTTGCCGCGGCGCGTCACCACGGCACTCTTCAGGTTGTCGTACAGAAGCCTCCGCGGCACACCCCCGAATGCCGCGAAAGCCTCGACATGGCCTTGCAGGAAGCTGGCCATCCGCGCGTCGTGGAACAGGCTCAGGACAGTCTGGCGCGAGTAGCTGAGGGTGACGAGAAGCCCCATGAGCCTGCGCTCCGCCCGGCCGATGCGGACCTTCCCGAACTCGGCCCAGTCAACCTGCGCCTGCTCGCCCGGAAGGAAGCTCAGCCGCAGCGACGGCTCGGGCCTCTTCACCGGCCTCAGCCCGAGGCGGCGCAGGTCGTGACGGAAGTGATCCTCGCCGCCGCGGTAGCCCAGAGCCACGACCTGTCGCCAGAGCGTGCTGGCCGGAAGGTCCGGCGACGCCTCAAGACGCTCCCCGAGGAAGGCAACGAAGGGGTCGATGAGCTTGGCCCGCGGCCGCCGCTCCTGCCCCGACGCCTTGAGCGCCCGCGTCACCGTGCCGTGGTGCACGCCGAGATGCCGGGCAATCGTCCCCACAGCCCAGCCCTCGGCCCGCGACAGCCGCACGATCGTCGCCCGCGTGTCCTCGTCGATCGCCATGAACTCCCTCCCTTTGGTTCCTCAACGCCGCATCACAGGTCCCTCAGCACCACATGCGTCACGACCCGTCCGCATCTGGCGCACCGAAGCGGCGATTCGCGTCGCTCTTGCGCCTTCACAACCGCAGGTAGGGAGGTCGGCAGCAGTCGGGAAGGGTGGTCCGTAACGATTTCTTCAGAACCGGCGTCTCCAGACACCGCCGGAACGTCGCCAAGCAGCACCACAGCAGACGTCTGCGTGTCCATGATCTCGGCAACCATCGCCGCCCTGGCCTTCAACGCACGCGCCTCCTCCGCCTTGCGGAGCCGGTAACGCCGCTGGCGGTGACGGCCCGTCTCACGGCCCTTCAGCGTGCTCTGGTAGCGACGACGCGACGCGCGGCGCCGCTCGATCCGGGACCGCTCCCTGCACTCCTTGGAGCAATACACATGCCCCCGGTCACACGACCGGCAGAGAACAACCTGCCGCTGACACCGCCTGCAGTTGAACAGTCGTCCTGTCGTGCACACCGTCCGTCTCGAGAGCGGGGGTGGACCCGGACGCAAAATGGCTCGACAATACACGGGAGTTCGGTCCCCCGTGACCGGCTCGTCCGGGTGCTGCGCCGGGGGGCGTCACAACTCCGCCCGGCATCGCATCGCTCTTTCTCTTGATGCCGATCTAGCATCCACCCGGGGCGGCGGCAAAGACGCCGCCCCGGGACCGGACAACGCGACCCGCCCACAGGGAAGACAAACAATCCCGCGAGTGCCTCGGAACCGGAACCCTCCCGGCAACCGTCACCAAGACCGAAGCAGAGGCCGACGGAACAACCCGAACCGGACCAAAACGACAATAGGAAAAGACGGCGGCGCTCGGGGAGACAACCAGCCGAACACTCAAACCACGACAACAGGACGTGACAATAGGACCTGACAACAGGGAAGAAACACGACCCTGACAAAGCGCGGCAAATCGCCGAAATCCCGCCGTTCTATGCAGCCATCAACATGACGACGAAGACGTAATCCGCGCGTTGTGTGATCAGCTTTGCGGTATGGCGTGTCGTGTGCAGTGCGTCGAGTGTGATCACCTTGCCGCCGATGTCGCTGCGCTCCAGGAGATCGTGCATGGCCGCCAGTTCGCCGCCGTCGTCGTTGAAGTTCAGGAGGGAAAAGGGCGCGCCGGTCTCATGGTCGACAAGGGCCACGGTCTCTCAGACGGCCATCGCCGTTGCGGTTGGCGCCGCGGATGCGCTTGCCGTCGGCGGCGAGTGCACGGGCGAGGTGAAGCCGAGGCCGGGACCAGCGGGTGAGCACATCCTCCAGAGCCTCGGGGTCGATCGACTGGATAACCCGGTGGATGGTGGACTTGGAGACGGGCTCGCGAAGCCCCGTCTTCGGGTTAAGCCACGCGCCGATGGCCTCCAACTCCTCCTGGGACAGGGACCGCGCGAACTGCGCGGCGGCGACACAGCCCTTCATGTTGGCGAACTCGGCGAGCACGTGCACGGTGAGCACCGATGCCGCGGTATGCTTCCTTCCCTGCGCCCGGCGGAAGTCGGGAATGGCCGCGAGCTCGGCGTAGAGCGAGCGCAGCACCTTGGGGTCCCGGGGCGCCAGTTCGGGGCATGAGGGCGGCGCCACGTCGGGGGGAAGCGGCAGCGGGCTCGACAGCAGCGCCCGGGCATCGCGCCTCAGTGCCGTAACGTAGATATCCTTGGGCTTGCCGTGAGGATCGGTGTAACGCCCGTTGGAGCGGGCAAACCCCTTGGTCTCACCCAGACACGTCCAGCCCGCAGCCTTCAACATCGTGCCGGCAAAGATCTCCGGATCGCAGAACGTCTCCGCCAGCAGCACCCCGTGGCCGTGCACCTGCAGCCAATCGTCACAGAGCCGGCGCGTCATGCACGCAAGGAAACAGGAAGCAAGGTTCGCAAACACCCCGGGCTTGGAGAGGATCAAGAACCGCGTGTTGTTGGCTACCATCGAGAGCCGCTGGAACTGCTGCTCCGGCTTCCAGCCGGTCCACTGGTCGCGGGGAGCGCACTTGAAGGCGCCGTTCTGCCACGCCGCCAGCCCCAGCCAATGGCCCCTGAAGGTCGCAAGGTAGCGCAGACCGCGACCCGCCAGGCGACGGAAGCCGAGATAGTGGTGCTTGTTCATCAGCGCGTCCCACAGCGGACGCTCCTCCGGCCTCGCCAGGCGAACATCGACCTCAGACAGGGAAAAACCCTCAGGTGCTTCCTGATGGATCGGGACAGCTTCCATGAGCTTGCGAATCGACATGACCGGACCGTCGCACATCCCAAGCGGGATGGCCAGCGGGAAATGTCCGCGCGCGTGCAACATACGAACGCCTGACGTCAAGTGAAATCAAGCGAATTCCAGCGTGGGAAGGCCTTGTCCGGCGCACGCCCCATGTTGATAAGCCGGAAGAAAGGGGGCACAGTGGCACCATCGCTTCCCTTCGGCCCGGCCGGCGGGGTTCATCAGTACGATACGAGCACGGAGGGTGTGGCTTCATGCCGGCAGATCCGACGTCATGCGACCACGACAGCAGTACGCACCCGATGAGATCACGGACAGCGCAGCGGTCCCGTGACCGGCGTTCAGGGCCGATGCCGCCACCGAACTTCGCTTTCGGTCAAACCAGGGACGAATGATGTTCTTCGGCAATCCCTTTGCAGGGCTTCTCGTAGCGCCTGCAGTCACGCAGGCCTTTGTCGTCACCATGATCCTGCTGGTCGTGGGAGGGACCCTGTTCGATGTGCTCCATAAGAGGAGCGCCCGGTACTTCTTTGACAACTGGCGTCACGCGAGAAACCGGGGCAACCGGCCGGTCAGTGGCGCTCACATGGTGTCCCTCGCAGTCCAGGCTTCCGCGGTCGACGTGCTGGCTTCGGGTGAATTCTGCAACCTGCGGCGCAGGATCGCGCACCTGCTGACCATGTACGGATTCGTGGCCTATCTTGCCGCCACCATCGCCATGGTCTTCGGCTACCCGACTTCGGCCACGCCGACTCCCGCCATCTGGCCCCTGCTCTGGTATCTCGGCATCGTGATGGTCTGCGGCGGCGGATACTGGTTCTGGTTCTTCATCCGGGTTGACGTGGCCGCTGAAGGCCATCCCCCCTGGCGAATCGTGCGTGCGGACCTCTTCATCCTCTCGCTCCTGGTCAGCACGACGATGGCGTTCATCTGGGGACTCCTCCAGACGGCGGAGAGTCCGGTGGCCGATGTCTTCCTCGGCCTGTATGCCGTCTCCACCACGGTGCTCTTTGGATCGGTGCCCTGGTCCAAGTTTTCTCACATGTTCTACAAGCCTGCCATCGCATTCCAGAAGCGCGTGGCGGAAGCGGACGGATCGCGAGGCAATCTTCCGCCGCCGGCCGACAAGCCCGAAGTTCTCGGTCGCGTCACCGAGATGCCACGCCATTACTGACCTCACCGGCCCGTGTGGAACGGGTTTTCGATCTGGGAGCTGACCTAACGCCATGCCAACCTTTGTCTACATGAGCCATTGCGACGGTTGCGGACATTGCGTCGATATCTGTCCGTCCGACATCATGCACATCGACACGACCTATCGTCGCGCCTTCAACATCGAGCCGAACATGTGCTGGGAGTGCTATTCATGCGTGAAGGCGTGCCCGCAGAACGCCATCGACGTGCGTGGGTATGCGGACTTTGCACCGCTCGGTCACAGCGTACGGGTACGCCGCGAAGAGGACAAGGGCACCGTTTCCTGGAAGATCAAGTTCAGAAACGGCGAAGAGAAGAGCTTCGTCTCGCCCATTCGCACCACGAAATGGGGATCGATCAAGTCGTCCGCCGAGTACGACCGGCCGGAGGCCTCCCGTTTCAGGTCCCAGGAACTCGCCCACGAACCCGACCTCCTCAACATTGACGGCGGGCTGCCGGTTCTGGATCCCAAACGCCTCAGGCCGGGAGCGGTCTGATGGGCCTCTTCAAGCGCAGAAGGACAATTCAGGTCGCTTGCGACATTCTCGTCGTCGGCGGCGGCATGGCCGGATGCGGCGCTGTCTACGAAGCCCGCTACTGGGGGCGTGATCTCAAGGTCGTCTGCGTCGAGAAGGCCAATATCGAGCGCAGTGGCGCTGTCGCACAGGGTCTGTACGCCATCAACTGCTACATGGGTATGCAGTGGGGCGAGAATCAGCCTGAGGACTTTGTCCGCTATGCGAGCAATGACCTGATGGGACTGGTTCGCGAGGATCTGGCCTACGATATCGGCCGGCACGTGGATTCAACTGTCCACATGTTCGAGGACTGGGGCCTTCCCATGATGCGGGATCCGAAGACCGGCCGCTATCAGCGCGAGGGCAAGTGGCAGATCATGATCCACGGCGAAAGCTACAAGCCCATCGTCGCCGAGGCTGCCCGAAAGGCCGCGACCGAGGTTTACAACCGTATCATGGTGACCCACCTTCTCGTCGACAGGCGGGATCCCAACCGGACCGCGGGCGCGGTGGGTTTCAACGTCCGCACGGGTGACTTCTACGTCTTCAGGGCGAAGGCCGTGATCGTTGCGGCGGGCGGTGCCTCGCACATCTTCAAGCCGCGGGCCGTCGGCGAAGGTATGGGCAGGACATGGTATGCGCCCTGGAGCAGTGCATCGGCCTACGGCCTGCCCATTCAGATCGGCACCAAGATGACGCAGATGGAGAACCGGATCGTCCTGACCCGGTTCAAGGACGGCTACGGCCCCGTCGGCGCCTATTTCCTGCATCTCAAGACCTACACGCAGAACGCCTACGGCGAAGAGTATGAATCCAGATGGTACGAAGATACCAGGAAACTGGTCGGTGACTATGTCGACCGTCACCCGGTTCCGACGTGCCTGCGCAACCATGCCCTGCTGAAGGAACTCGCCCATGGCGGAGGACCGATCCGCATGGTGACCACGGAGGCCTTTCAGGATCCGCACAAGGAAACCGTGGGATGGGAGAACTTCCTGGGCATGACCATCGGCCAGGCCGTGGTCTGGGCATCACAGAACATCGACCCCAAGCACACCAACCCGGAGCTGACAACGTCGGAACCCTATGTCATGGGCTCTCACGCCACCTGTTCCGGCGCCTGGGCAAGCGGTCCGGAAGACTATGCGCCGTCCGAGTACCGATGGGGCTACAACCGCATGACGACCACCCGTGGCCTGTTCGGCGCCGGCGACGCCAGCGGTGGTACCCCGCACAAGTTCTCGTCGGGGTCGTTCACGGAAGGCCGGATCGCCGCCAAGGCCGCGGTGAACTACATCAACGATGTCAGTGACGAGCCCATGGTCGACGAGACGGAAATCGGTCGCCTCCAGACGGAGATCTTCAAACCGCTCGACAACTACGCTATCGGCCGCAATGAAATCGTCGCCGGAACGGTTTCGCCGAGCTACATCCTGCCCCTCCACGCCCTGCAGCGCCTCGAAAAGCTCATGGACGAGTACTGCGGCGGCATCACGGTCAACTACATGACCAACGAGCCGTTGCTCGATCGCGGTCTGGAACTGATGGAGATGCTGAAGGACGATGCCCGGCACATCGGCGCCGAGGATCTTCACCAGCTGCAGCGGACATGGGAGTTCCGGCATCGGCTCCTGGCGTCGGAGAGTGTCATGCGGCACACGCTCTTTCGCAAGGAGACACGCTGGCCGGGGTACTACTACCGGGGCGACCACATGATGCTCGACGATGACAACTGGCACTGTTTCACGCTGTCGCGGTACGACGCCGAGACGGACACCTGGTCCATGGAGAAGGCGCCGGTCTACCACATCGTCGATTGATCTGCGTCCTTCGAACCGCTGACGCGACCGACGGCCTGGCGGCGACGGCGCCCTGAAGGGCGAAACAGTCCTCGTGCACACATGGTCGCCGGACATCCCCCGAACCTGTTCCTTGAACGCGCCCCGTCCAGCCCATGAAAAGGCAACGTCCGGATGGGGTCCGGGGTTAAGGTTCGGCCGCGCGGTGATAGGGGCGATGACAGCACTGAGCGAATGCAGGCGTGTCCCGTGTCGAGTCAAGCGCTCGGTGGTGGAGCACTTCAGGTCTTCCGGGCGAGGATACCAGACGAAAATCAACCGTGCCCTGGCAAGGCGCGCGATCGAGCGCTTTGTCCTGATGGGCCTTGGATCCCGGCCACGCATGTCGTTCATTGCCGACATGAGATTCGTCGGACAGGCATTCGAGGTCGCGGTCCCCATGGATCCGCCGTCAGGGCTGACAACCGGTGGTCTGAGGACACGTTGCGCCGATGAGCATCACAGGGTCTTCATGCATGGCGGTGATGCCTCCAGACCCATCGAGATCGTCACCTTCCGTCTCGGCGTGTCGGCTCCGCTCGAGGACGTGCCGACGCTGAAGGAGGAACCGGACAACGAGGGGATCCCCCTCTGAGCCCTCGCGCTACCTGAGACCAGAGAGAATGGCGTGACGGCGTCATCGGTCACCGGACCGCGATGGCGCCCGGTGCGGCACGCGCGAGGGCCGGCCCTGATCGAGGACGACACGGCCACCATCGCGGTTGCCCGATGGCTGGTCCGCCACCAGGGACCGGCATCACAACCTGGCGCTCACCCGGGCAGGGTGATCGCGACCGCGCTCAAGAAAAGGAGGAGACCGGCGCAACACCAGCCTCCCCGGTCCTCTCCCGGAAAGGACGCCAGTCGTTACATGGACGCCTGATCGATCCAGCCCTCGACCGTTCCGGAATTGTTGTCGAGCCATTCCTGGACGACTTCCGTCAGATCGCGGCCCTTGTCATCGATCTCCGACATCATCTGGGCCTGCTCGGTATTGGTGATCGAATAAACCTCGATCAGTCTCCAGGCGCCTGGGTGCGACTCCCTGAGCGATGGATTGGCAACCTTCCAGATCTCGCCCCCCGACCAGTCGCAGTCAAAGACCATGTCCGGGTTGGGACCCAGCGACGCATCGTCGTGGCAGCCATCGAAGTACTCGGGAAGAAAGACGCGCTGAAGGTCGATCTGCGCATGGATCCAGTGCGGCTCCCAGAACATCAGGAGCAGCGGCGCCTCGCGTTCGACGGCCGAGCGAATCTCCGTGATGAGCGAACCCTCGCCTCCCGACGGAATGGAAACGTAATCAAGATCGAGCGCCTCGATGCGCTTGCTGTTCGAATCACCCCACTCGGCCGGATAGTCGAGGAAGCGTCCCGAAGGCGCGGTGTCCGCGGTCTCGAAGAGTGCCGTGCAATCGTTCAACGCCTCCCAGCTCGGCAGGCCCTCGCACATGTCCACGACATAGGCCGGCACATACCAGGCCTCCTGGGGCTTGAGACCAGCAACCGCAACCTTGACGGCCTCGCCGGAGTCAAAGTGCTCATCCCAGGCGTCACCGATATTGGAACTCCAGATTTCCAGGGTTGCGTGAATATCGCCGTCGGCGACAGCCGTGACCTGAGGATAGTATCCGGCGGTGACGTACTCGACGTTGTAGCCCATCCGCTTCAGCGTTTCGCCGGCAACGACCGTCGAAACGTGCTGGCCCGTCCACTCGTTCATGGCGAGCTTGATCGGCTCATCCGTTTCGGGAATTGACTGGGCGCCCGCTGTCGCTGCAACGCCCACAAGCAACGCACCAGCCGCAGCTGACGCGATCGTGGGGAGGAAGTTCATGGTGTCTGTCTCCTGTTGTTGATTCCGGTCTCACTCAAGGACGGTCCGAAGGCATTCTCCGGTTCCCGACAACAGGGCCCGGACGAACGCAGCCCATCATAGTCTGATGTGCCCACCCGTAGAACAGGGGATCAAGCTCAGGGCAAGTTTTTTGTCCGCCTGGTGATCGGCATGACGTGATCGTGGGTCTGACCACTTCGCTTGTTGCTGTGGCAATACACCGGCCATGGCGACGCTGTCGGTTGCGGATGCGTCCATTGATCTGTGCGCGCGGGAGCACCGGCGCCGGGACCGGCTGATGGGGGAGCACCACCATCAGCCGCGACGAGAAAACGGTCCCGGGATCACGCTCTCCGGGCAAAGGCGCGCAGGGCATCGAGTCTCTTCTCATCGGCAATCACCCGCGGCACCTTGTGCTGGCCGCCAAGCCTGCCCTGGGCCGCCATCCAGGCGGCAAATCCGCCGGGCGGCATGACCTCGATGCGCGGAGGATCCAGACCCCACCCGCCGGCGCGATGGGCCGCATAGTCGGCGTTGACGGACTGCAGGATACCATCGAGAGAGGCGGCGAATGATTCGAGGAGCCGTGCGTCGGCGAGGGGCGCGGAAAACTCGACGACATGGAGGTGGCCACCCCGTTCCCCGGGGCGCGAGGAAAAGACGCTGCCGACCGCAAAGTCGCTGACTGCGGCGCCGATGGCCTGCGCCGCGCCGGAGACCGCCTGTTCGAGTTCCGCCACGATCACGTGTTCACCGAAGGCGGACAGCATGTGGGCCGTGCGTCCGGTCAGGAGAATGCGCGGTGGATCGAGCGTGGTGAAGGTGACGGTGTCACCGACGAGATAGCGCCACAGACCGGCAGCAGTGCTCACCACCAGGGCGTAGTTGACGCCTTCTTCGACATCCCCGATCCAGCGGCACGCATCCATCCTGACCTGCCCGCCGTCGACCGGGGCGAACTCGAAGAACATCGCGTTGTCGAGCTGCAGGCGCAGGCCGGCATCCGTGCTCCTGTCCGCCATGGCAAAGAAACCCTCGCTGGCAGCGTAGACCTCGCGGGTCTCTGCGTGACTGCCCTCGAGGAGAGCGGCAAACCGCTCCCGGTAGGGCGCCCAGGAGACGCCTCCGTGGACAAGCAGTTCGAACCCCGGATAGACCGAGGCGATGCGTCCGTCGCCTGCGCTCGCGACCTCCAGAAGGTGGTCGAAGTAGATCAGCAGCCAGCTCGGAACGCCGCAGGCGGCGTGGATCGTCTGACCGAGTGAATCCCGGGCGAAACGGTCGATCTTGATGTTCCAGTCGCCGATGGCCTCGAGGTGCCGGGGCGGAAAGCTCCGCAGCCGCGCCCAGTACGGCATGACGGAGGCCGTGATCCCGCTCAGATCACCACTCGTCACGCCGGGCGCGCGGCGCTGAAGTCCGCTCGATCCCCCGAGAACGAGGACGCGTCCGGCCAGGAGCCTGCTGTGCGGCCTGTTGATCACGTGCCAGACGAGGAGATCCCCGGCGGCGCGCCGGTTGGAGCGGTTCATCTCCCGGGTCAGGGGAATGAACCGGGTGATGCCCCGCGTCGTCCCCGACGTTTCGGCAAACCAGGGGACGAGACCAGGCCAGGTACAGTTCACGAGACGCGGGAAGTCGCGGCTCCAGTAGTCGTCCCAGAATTCGTCATGACTGCGCACCGGCACACGGGCGCGGTAGTCATCGAGTGTGCGGACGCCGGCGAGGTCGTGGTCCTGCGCAAAACGGGTCCTGGCCGCCCGCCTGATGAGGGAATGCAGAACGCCGTCCTGGAGGCGCCGCGCATCCCCTGCTTCGAGGCGGCGCAGCCGCCGGCGCGCATGGGCCCGCAGCAGCCACGTCGCATCATGCATGGGCGCCACGGCGCAGGTTCACTTGTCGATGACCGTCACATGGGGGAACGACGCCCGTACACCTTCAGCAGTGAGCGGCATGCGCACGTACCCGCCCGACTGCCAGAGGGGCCACTGGTCGAGCATGGTCGAGCTGTTGAGCCAGCCGTCCTGTCCGCCCAGCAGTACGAAATAGTTCTCATCCACGTCGGTCATGTCGGAAACATGCCGGGCATTGGCGCCGTAGCGCACCGTGTGCCGCGTGGTGCTGGCGTCATGGGCCGTCTTCATGATGGTTTCGGAACTGCCGCCGACACCGTGGTCGCCGAAGCGGTAGCGATAGCCGATGACGGGAAGCATGGAGAGCGGATGGGCGAGCGACAGGCGGTGCATGTCCGACCAGTCGGAGAACGCATCGAGACCCTCCCCTGCCGCCTCGAGACCGGCCGCCAGGGCAGCGTGAAGCACGTCCCGGGGCGCCCGTTCCATGTCGCGGACCAGAACGCCCCGGCGTGCCATGACGGCGCCGTGCTCTTCTCCGAGGAGCCGATCGTAGAACGCGTTGACGAAGCCGGCGCGGAACTGTTCAAAGCTGACGGCGCCGACGGAACCGGCGTGGTAGTGACCGTCCCAGTCCCGGATGCGGGCGACCGCTTCGACTGCCTCGGGTCCGGCCGACGACACCAGCCCCGCAGCGTCCAGGCCGTCGATGAAGGCGTCTCGCAGCGTCGCCGACGACGGCATGTAGACGTCCCGCTGGATCGCCTTCACGGCGGCGACATCGAGCCGGTCAGCGCCGCCTGCGAGGCTCGCCAGGCGCTTGACCCTGTCATCGGCGGAAAAGAAGTAGCCGACCGGAATGGTCGTCGGCGCCGGCCGGTTGTTGGCGGATACCAGATACCCCTTGCCAGGGTTGTAGCTCCAGGGAAGGTCCCCGGACGACATCATCGTGGCCCAGTCCCGTCTCACATCTGCGGCATCGGCGACGATATCTCCCGGAGTTCCGCTCCGCCGGGGCAGGGTGACCGCCATCACCTGGCCGATGTTGCCGTCACGGTCAGCGTAGACCATGTTCTGCCCGGGCACCGCGAAGGTATCGAATGCAGCGCGGAATCCGCTGAAGTCCCGGGCCCGGCTGACCGCCAGCATGGCGCCGATTTCATCGCTTGCGTCATGACCGGTCCACCGGAGTGCGAGGTCCGGCAGTCCGCTGTCGGCCAGCAGGGGCGCGTCGCTGATGACCGGACCCAGCGGGGTCTGCCTGACGGTGACGGTCGAATCGAACCACCAGCGCACGGAAATCGTCTCGTCGCGCCTCTCGATGGCCTCGGGATCGAGATCGCTGACATCGACGAGATCACTGGAAGCGGCCCGCATGTTGGTGCCGCCCCAGGCGATCGACGGATTGCGGCCGATGGCGAAGACCGGCAGTCCCGGACCCATCAGGCCGACAACATGATAGGAGGGCGATTTGAGGCCGGCGATCAGCCACACGTTGGGCACGAGGATGCCGAGGTGCGGGTCGTTGGCGATGATGGCGCCTCCGGTCGTCGTGCGGTCCGGGCCGACCACCATGCTGTTGGAACCCGTCCGGCCGACGCCTGCCAGGATTCCGCTCACATCGTCGCCGGCGAAACTCGGCAACGACGCACTCCCGCTCTCCACCAGGCTCGCCCACAGCTGCGGCCAGTCCGGCCGCTTCCTCAAGGGCAGAAGCCCGCTCCATATCAGCCAGTTCACATCCGTGCCCACGAGCCGCCCGATGGTCAGGACATCGGTGACGGTCCACGGCTCGCGTTCCATGCCGAGAACCCTGAATTCCTGGGGCAGATCGTCGAGCGTTGCCTGATAGTGGTTGATTCCGTCGACAAATCGCTGTGTCCAGCGCCGTGCAGCAGGGTCCATCGCAGCCTCGATGTTCCGGGCAGCGTGTCCGAAGGAGAGAATGCGCAGACCGTGGTCGATGTCGCTGGCAAGGGGACCCGCCACCTCGGCGAGACGGCCGCGGGCTGCCATGCGTACCAGACTCATCTGGGCAAGACGCAGGTGAGCGTGGACCATGCCCAGCGCGAAGGCCGCATCATCGTCGCTCGCGGCCTCGATGAACGGGATCTGGTGATCGTTCCAGTGGACTGTCACGCGGCTGTCGAGGTCCACCCCATGGTCGGGAAAGACGGCGAGACGGTCCGCCAGTCCGCGCGGTTCGGGAAGCGGCGCCAGGAGGGCGCATGCGGCCAGGGAACCACCCGCGAGGAGAAGGCCGGCGGCACGGATCAGCCGGCGCCCGGAGTCCCGTCTCATGAACGGCGGTACTCCGGACCGCGCGGTCCCAGCCTGACGCCGTCACGCAGGAAACGATACCCGAGGTGGTCCAGGCGGCACGGGTGTTCGCCCGGCGATTCGACGATGAGGGTCCTGGCGGCAATCGGGTCGTAGTCGGCCCTGAAGTGCACCGTGCTCTTGACCACAAGGATGTGCTGTTCCGTCGGCTCGATGCCGATATGGCGGAAACACGCCTGGTCCAGGTTCTGGAAGCGGACACTCGAGACTGCCACCCTGACGTCGCAGTCGGCATCGACGATCCGGAGCAGGACCAACGGGCCGAGATTGGTGACGACGCCGCGGTACATCTCGCCCTGGCATTCAAAGACCCCGTTGCCCAGACGCTCGACCCTGAATCGACCGCGAAAGGGTGATTGGCCCGGTCTGCCGGACTTGCCGCCGAGAGGCGCATCGAAGGTGCTCCCCTCCCCCCGGGCATGAGCTTCCCGCGCCACCTCGGGATCCCACAGCAGGGCGAGAGCCGCGCCGGTGGCGTGATGGCGCACGAGGGCTTCGAGAATACCCACCGTGTCGGAGGTGCCACCGGCGCCGGGATTGTCCTGGGCGTCGGCGAGAACCACCGGACCGACCGGCTCGGCCATGGCGATTCTCACGGCCTCATCGGCGCCAAGCAGCGCATTGTCGAAGACATCCTCGGCACGGATGAAACCCGCCATGATCCCCCGCGCGGTCTCATCGGCGCGGCGGGAATCGGCATCGTAGGCGAGTGCGGCCGGTCCGCATTCGGCGATGTCGGCAGGCGGGAAGCCAAGAGCCAGGTCCGCGCTCGCGACACCGGCATGTTCGCGTCGCCTGACGTCATCATAGAAACCATCGTTGGGAGGCGCGCCGGTCCACTGGGCAGAAAGCGGTACCAGGAACGGCGACCGGGCGAACCCCTTCGCCAGGGATTCTCCGGAGAGCAGGCGCATCGCCAGGCGATAGCAACGGTGTCCCGTCTCGTCCATGTCGACATGCGGATAGGTCCGGTAGACCGTCATGGCCGAGGACATGGCCACCATGCGTTCCGTGATGTTCGCATGGAGATCGAGGCTGTTGACGACGGGAACGGAATGCCCGACGACACTGCGGACACGCGCGAGGGTTTCTCCTTCGCCGTCCTCGCAGTGCGCGGTGACCATGGCCCCGTGGAGATCGAGGAAGACCGCGTCGAAGGGGCCGAGGCGCGCCAGATCATCGGTCATCATGCCGACGATCCTCTCGAATGCGTCCACCGTGACATGGGAAGAGGGCTCGGCGGAGGCCCACAGAAGCGGCACGAGTTCGTGACCGTCATCACTCGCCTGGCGAATGAACGATTCCAGAGCGAGGTTGATGCCGGCAACGGCGTCGAAGAGCTCCGGACCGCGTGTCAGGCCAGGCCAGGCATCGTGGTGTTCGAAGTCATGATAGTCCGCGCCTGTCGACGCGAAGGTGTTCGTCTCGTGCTGGAATCCACCCACCGCGATACGTGCCATGATACTCTCCCCTGCCTCCCGGCGGAGGCGATCCTGTCACGCTGTCCCGCGTCGGCGCAACCGTGTCACGCGCCCCGAGGTCGGGTTGCAGGCAAGACGCCATTCGGCGAGGTGACGTGTTGAAAGACGTGATTCCGGAGTGTCAGGGCCCACGCCCGCCCATGGCAGGAACTGACGCCCCCGCCGCACCGTCATCAAGGGCAGGACAGTCGCGATCAGGCCGCCGTTGTGACCTCGCCTGCGTCGTTGTCGACGATCCCCGGCGAGTGGAAGTACACGGATCGCTGGCTCAGACACCCAGGCGCTGCCGGATACCGGCCCGCCAGGCGGCATCATGGCGGCGCTCGGCATCCAAGCGCGACTTGACGAAGACAGACACACGTATTGATCGCTGCAAGCGGCAGCGCGACATCGACAGTCTCCCATGTGCTTCATGGGAGAAGTGCCGTTGTCAGCTTGTCACCACACGACATCCTTCTGATGGGTTCCTTGTGTTCGTGGAACCTGATTGATGTCTTTCTCAGCTGTCTTCGTTCATGCATGGACGTTCTGCCAGAGACGGCGATCGGTCGAAACCGGATTGCATGGCCGGAAGACATGAGCTTCTCGGCAGCAGACGCACCTGCCTGCAACTGGCTGACGACCTTGTCCGCGTGCAACTGTCCCCGTTTCAACTCAAGAACCATGACCCAACCTTGCGCATCCTTGCCTTCGGCGATCAGGAGGTAGTCGCAGCGCGTTTCATCTGCCGCCAGCGGTGATTCAGGTCTGTCGAAATCGACGATCAGTCTGGGATTGGGCGCGTTGGTCATCACCACCCGGCATCCGTCCTTGCTCAACTTCCTGACCAAACAGCGTTCCCCGATCTTCCCGCGAATGTCGTCCAAGAGCGCCGTCACGAGCCGCCCTCGATGCGACTTTCCGTGTCGGCCCAATCATTGTGCAGGGCGCTCGCGACATCATCGAAGCCGGAAGGATACAGGCCGGAGTCCCCGAGGCCTATCTCCTTGACCACCGAACCCTTGGGCCTTGTCTTCGGCTGGAACAACCATACACCCACCTGGTCGGGACGCAGTGCGATGTTGTCGCCGCGGTCTGCCTCGGAAAGCCTCGACCGCCGCACGATATTCGCCAGCTCTTCCAGCAGCCATTCGCTGTGGGTGGTGACGATCACCCGGACTCCCGCCTCGATGAGCGCGGCAAGCTGGCGGGTGAACGCGACCTGCATTGCCGGGTGCAGGTGCGACTCCGGTTCCTCGATGACAAGGACATCGCCGAGCTCGACCACGTGTCGGAGATACAACACCACCGGCGCAAGTTCCGAAACCATGGATGATGCGTTGGCCAATGGCAGGTCGTCCTTCCAGCCTCGCGGCCGGTAGGCAAAGCGTGGATAATCGACAGGAGACGAGCGGTCGACGCGAACCGAACCGTCCAGAATGGCGTCCTCGATACCCTTGCTGAGATCCTCTCGTGCTCCCTGGCGAGGGCGCACGGCTTGAGCGGTCCCGATCAACTGTTCGAGGAAGTCAGCCAACACCCCGGACAGCGTCGGTGTGCGGGCGGCAGGACGCAGCCCCGCAGCAGGCGCACTTGCAATCAGCGCGCTGACCACCACGCTGTGGGCGTGCATGATGCCTGTCCTGTCGGCGGGCAGATAGAATGCTGGCAGGCGCAGGGGACCGATCAACGATGGAAGGACCAGGTTGCTGATGAATGGCAAAATATCAAAAGCCGCAAGTTCGCGACGATACTCGCGATTTGCTGTTTCTTCAAGATGACGTGTCTCCCGACGAAAAAATCGGCCCATCCTGCGCCAGTCATCATTGTCCAGATCATCCGGGATCATGATGTTCTCGGGCATCATGGCCTTGAACCCGGGATTTCGGGCGAGGGTGATTGTATTCTCCACAAGAGCGGACTGACTTGGGATGCGCTTCCGCATGACGATGACTGATTCCTTTTTTTGGCCTCGCCGAATCAGTGAATCAACTTCTCCAACTCCGAAGCATCGAGCGATCTCGTCGGACAATGCGCCTGCCAGTTCGCTGAATGCAGAGCCCAGCGTTTCACCAACCAATGGAGGCAGCACAATACCGTCTTCCCTTGCAGTTTCTCGATCATCAGAGAAAGAACTTGCCAGGTCATACAGAGCATCGATGTTCTCATCCGACAGTCCTTGACTGCCATGTCCCAACGGAAACCGGGATCTCCTGCGAAAATGACTTCTCGTGAGGAATGGACCTCCACCGAACATTCGATGCAGTCCGTATATGAGAATCGCCAGATACGATTTGCCCGTATTGCTTGGGCCCACGAACACCGTCAACGGACGCAGGTCTATTTTCGCCTCAATGATCGGCCCGAAATCCCTCACCTCGAGTTCAAGGGACTCGTCTCCGGTTTGGTCAGTCATTTCCCGGTGCTCTCCAATGGCGTCGCCGCGCGGATACTCTCTGCCCTGCCGCCCATATCACACCCGGAACACTTGTCTTCGTCTCGTCGCCGAGGTGGTTGATGACCTTGACGGCGATGCGGCCGGAGGCAGGGTGGGGCGCTGTTGAGGGTGGCTCGGGCGTCCGGGTCGATCTCGGCCCTGAGCGTCGTCTTGGGCGCCTTGCAGGAGGGGTCGCTGGCGCCGACAAGGCAGTCCTGGCGGACGAAAAAGGTCTCCTCGTTGTCGTCGGTATCGACGAACCGGCAGGCGATGCCGTCGGGGTGGAAGACATCGACGCCGTTGATGCGCACCGCCGGTCCGACGCACCAGGCCCTCGACGCTCCGCCAGAGCGGTGCGGACTCCTTGAATGACGCCTTGTCCTCGGGGAGCGCGAAACGAACGACTGCGGTGACCGCCATGGATCGGTCTCCTCGATTCATCGTTCCTGGCCCGGGATAACGCCCGGGCCACACGAGGTCGCCAGGGGCGGCGGAGCGGGAACTCCTGCCTCGCTTGCGGGGATACGGCCTCCATCGCTGCGTCAGGTCACGATCTCGAAGTGGGCCTCGGTCGGTTCCTGGTTCAGCCCGTTGATCGGCAGCAGGTCCTGAGGACAGGCCGACATGGCGACCACGCAATCCATGAGGGCGCGCAGCAGGACATGGTCACCGGGAGTCGACAGCGGCGTCTCGAATGCGAGCCCGCCGTCTTCCTGCCAGGGGATGTTCATGAAGAGATTGAGAGGCGACGGCGTGTGCGTCAAGCGCAAGCCGAGCTCTCTCATGGCCCGCGAGAGATTGTCGGCACAGTTGTCGTGGTATCCCCTGACACCCAGCAGCTCATAACGCCAGCGGTCGCAGGCCGCCATCAGGGTGTCGTGGCGGCCGGGCGAGGTGTCCTCTTCGAGGACCAGGATCGGGCGCCGGCGGTTGGTGACAAACCGGTCGCCCACACATGGAGTGAGACGCTGATTGAAGGCGCGTGTGGCATCCATCGCCATGTATTCCGAGACATCGTCGCCTTTGAACGCCCAGGTGTCGACAACCTGCGTGCCATGGGTGTTGATGATGCGGACCGCTGCGCCGCGGGCCAGGCGCACGGCCTTGCCGCCACGGGCCGGGATGGTTGATGACATGACTCTTCTCTTTGCCGAATCCAGGCTGCTTGCACGATATCTTCGAGTGTCCGACGATCCCGCGCAAGCGGCTGGACGGATCAAGGCGCCATGATCATCACCACCCAGGCAGATCTCGAGGAGGGTATCGAGGCGCTCGTCGGTCTCGAATCCCGGTTCCGACCGGTCGTGCAGCGGCTGGGGACCATTCCCTTGAGGAAAGAGCCGGCAGGTCTGGCAACCCTGCTCGCCATCGTCACGGAGCAGTCGGTGTCTCTCAAGGCCGCCGCCAGCATCCGCAAGCGCCTCGACGCGACGTTCGATTCCAGCGACGCGGGCGCCGTCCTCGGGGTTCCGGTGGACCACCTGCGGACCCTCGGACTGACCCGCTCCAAGGGTCGGGCCTTCCATGCCGCAGCAAGTGCAGCGCGCGACGGTCTGCTGGACGACCTCACGACCCTGGGAGACGACGACGCGAAGAACGCACTGACCGCGCTTCACGGCATCGGGGAGTGGACCGCCCAGACCTATCTGCTGTCGTGCCTTGGACGATCCGACGCCTGGCCGGCGGGCGACGTGGCCTTGCAAACGGCCGCCGCGGGGGTGTTCTCCATCGTTCCGCGTCCGGACCTGCGGCAGATGGCGACCCTCGGCGAACCCTGGCGGCCCTGGCGCGCCGTGGCCGCGCGCGTGCTGTGGGCCTGGTATCGGTCATGATCACGTATCGGCGCCGACGGCCTCCGCCAGATACCCCAGGCCGTCCGCGGCCAGGTGCTCCTCGAGACCGTCGAGAATGCGCCCGACGACACGAGGTCCGTGCCAGATGAGCGCGGTGTAGATCTGGATCAGCGAGGCGCCCGCGCGAATCTTCCGGTAGGCGTCTTCGGCCGACATGATGCCGCCCGTTCCGATGATCGGCATGGCGCCGTCGCCCGCACGGTGGAGTGTGCGCACCATGCCGGTGGAGAGATCGAAGAGCGGCGAGCCCGAAAGACCGCCGGCCTCACGGGCATGGCGGTGACGCAGCCCGGGCGGCCGGCTGATCGTCGTGTTGGACACGACCAGACCGGCGACCCCGTGATCGGCCGCCACCCTGGCCGCATCCCCCGCATCCTCGGACGCCAGATCGGGAGCAAGCTTGAGCAGCAGGGGCGCGTCCTGGCCTTCAGGGCGCCCGCTCCGGAGCGATTCCAGGAGCTTCGAGAGCTGGCGCACGGCCTGGAGATCCCGCAGGCCTGGCGTGTTGGGCGACGACACGTTGATGACGACGTAGTCGGCAAGAGGAGCGAGTCGGATGAGGACACGCCGGTAGTCGCGGGCGGCATCGGCGCTGTCGCGGTTCATGCCGATGTTGATGCCGACGATTCCGGCATCCCGTCGGCGCGCCTCGAGGCGCATCGCCACCTGGTCCATGCCCTCGTTGTTGAAGCCAAGGCGATTGATCACGGCCCTGTCGGCCGGCAAGCGAAAGATCCGCGGCCGCGGATTGCCGGTCTGGGGCCGGGGCGTCACGGTGCCGGCCTCGACGAATCCGAATCCCGCCGCCAGCATCTGCGCCGTCACCCTTGCATTCTTGTCAAACCCCGCTGCCAGCCCCAGGGGATTGGGAAAGTCCAGCCCGAAGAGGGTGATCGCCAGCCCGGGCCGTTCCCTCCGCGTCCACCGTCCAGCCCCACCGCTCTCCAGGGCCCTGAGGGCCAGGTCATGGGCGCGCTCTGGTTCGATGAGGCCCATCACGGGGCCGAGAAGGCGCCAGGCGTCCAGCATCCGGTGACACTCCCTCCTCCCACACCACGCGCATGCAAATCGGACCGACCGTCGCCTGCGCCCATGGCCGCCCTGCCAACTTGAACCCCTGCACTTGCGAACCGGACCGTGCTAGAAGGGCGTGGCTCTGGTGCGGGACAGTCGATCAACCATGGAACAGCTTACCTATTTCGACGGCGCCTTCCATGAAGGCAACCCCATGATCATGGGGCCGCTGGACCAGTCGTTCTGGTTCGCCACGCAGGTTTTTGACGGCGCTCGCGCCTTCGACGGCGCCATACCCGACATCGACCGCCACTGCGAACGGTGCCTCAGGTCCGCGAGGGTCATGGGCATGGAGCCGCAACAGTCGGTCGACGATCTGGTCGAACTCGCACGCGACATGGCGCGTCGCTTCCCGGCGGACGCCCATCTCTACGTCAGGCCGACGTTCTGGAGCGGCGTCAGCGATTCCCTGTGGGCGGTTCCCGAGCTCACCAGGTTCCTGATGGTCCTGGAGGTGGCTCCCATGGCCGAACCGAAGGGGTTTTCGGCGTGTCTTTCCGAACTGCGTCGTCCGGCCCCCGACATGGCGCCCACCCTCGCCAAGGCTTCATGCCTTTATCCGGTGACCGGCGATGCGGTGCGCCGCGCCAATGCGCGGGGGTTCGACAATCCGGTGATGCTCGACCACGAAGGCCACGTCGCCGAGTTCGCCACGGCCAACATCTTCATCGTCCGGGATGGCCAGGTGCATACGCCCGTCGAGAACGGAACCTTCCTTGCCGGCATCACACGCCGCCGGGTGATGTCACTCCTGCGCGATGCCGGCTGGGAGGTCTTCGAGCGTTCCATGACCTGGGACGAGGTCCGCAGCGCCGACGAAGTGTTCTCGACCGGCAACTACAACAAGGTCATGCCTGCCACCCGCATCGACGATCGCGACCTGCAGCCCGGGCCGGTCTACCGCGAGGCCCGCGAACTCTATTTTGCCTATGCCCGCGACAGGGGGCACCGCCTGTAGCGCGAGGTGTCGTTTCAAGGCACATCGAGGTGAACGCGATGAACAGCGACACGGCCATCAATCGCGTCCGCTGGGACGAGGTCACGCCGGTTCACGAGGCAAGCGCGTTCTACGACGTCGCCGGCTTTGTCGACGGCCGCAACACCCTGGGTACGGTCGAGCGGCAGGCCGTCGGCGACGTCGCCGGCAGGACACTTCTCCACCTGCAGTGCCATTTCGGCCTCGACACCCTGTCCTGGGCGAGGCTCGGGGCCGATGTCGTCGGTGTCGACTTTTCGCCTGCCGCCCTCGCAGCGGCGGAGCGTCTGAACCGGAGGTGCCGCCTTGAAACACGGGCCCGCTTCATCGAGGCCGACGTCACGACCGCCGGACGGCTCGCCGGCGCGCCCTTCGACATCGTCTTCACCTCTCTCGGCGTCCTCGTGTGGATCAGCGATCTCGACGGCTGGGCGGCCACCATCGATGCCAACCTGGCGGACGACGGGTTCTTCTACATTCTCGAAGCCCACCCCCTGTCATGGGTCTTCGATGAATCATCGTCGGTCCCCGTCGTGCGCTATGACTACTTCCACGGCCCGGAACCGATTCACGAACCGGCCGGCAATCCCGATTACGCCGATCCCACCTACCGGATCAGGTCTCCGGCGCGCGAGTTCACATGGTCGTTGTCCGACATCTTCACCGCCCTGGAGAATCGGGGACTGCGGGTCCACGAGGTGCGGGAGTATCCCTTCTGCGCGTGGCCGCAGTTTCCCGACATGACAAGGGGGGAAGACGGCTACTGGCACCGCTCCGGCGACCTCCCGCCCCTGCCGCTCCTGCTCGGATTCAAGGCGCGGCGGCAGTCGGCGCCGGGATGAGGGTCATGGCCCGAGCGAATCCTGGCCGACGCGCTGCGCCAGGGCCGCATGGATGAAACCGTCGATGTCGCCGTCGAGGACCGCATCGGTGTTGCTGGTTTCGTGCCCGGTCCGCAGGTCCTTGACCATGCGGTAGGGCTGCAGGACATAGGAGCGGATCTGGTGGCCCCAGCCGATATCGCTCTTTTCGGCATGAAGCGCCCGGGTCTCCTCCTCGCGCCGACGCAATTCCCGGTCATAGAGCCTCGACTTGAGGACGGCCATCGCCTCGGCCCGGTTGCGGTGCTGGGAGCGGTTGTTCTGGCACTGCACGACGATTCCCGTGGGCAGGTGTGTCAGGCGCACGGCGCTGTCGGTCTTGTTGACGTGCTGACCACCGGCGCCGGAGGCACGGTAGGTGTCGACGCGCAGGTCGCTGTCGTCGACGGTGATCTCGATGCTGTCGTCGACGACCGGCGACACGGAGACGCTGGCAAAGCTGGTGTGGCGGCGCATCTGTGAATCGAAGGGTGATATCCGCACCAGGCGATGGACTCCCGACTCCGTCTTGGCCCAGCCGTAAGCCGCGTCCCCGACACACTTCAGGGTCGCCGACTTGATGCCGGCCTCCTCGCCCGGGGTCTCGCCGAGGTCCTCGACACGGTAGTCCCTGCGCTGCGCCCACCGCCGGTACATGCGCAACAGCATGCTGGCCCAGTCCTGGCTTTCCGTGCCGCCGGCGCCGGCATGCACCTCGATGTAGCAGTCGTTGCCATCCGCCTCACCGGAAAGGAGGCTGGCAATGCGCAGTTGTCCGGTGCGCCGGGAGAGCGCCTCGAGCGCCTCGACGCACTGCCCGACGAGGTCCTCCTCGCCTTCGGCCTCGGCCAGTTCGGCCAGTTCCAGGTGTTCGGCAAGCCCGTCCTGAAGGGCGCGCACATGGCCGATGGCGTCATTCAGCCGCGTGCGCTCACGCAGCAACCCCTGGGCTTTTCCTGAATCGTTCCACAGTTCCGGGTCCTGGGTCAGGTGCTCGAGTTCGTCGAGCCTGGCGTTGGCGCGGTCCCAGTCAAAGATGCCTCCGCACGAGGTCAAGACCGGATTCGATGCTGTCCTTCAGTTCGGCAATGGCGGGGCGCATGGCTTCCTGTCTCCTCCGGCCGTCACGCAAGGCAGTCAGTAGACGCCCGATGACCTGTCCTGGCCCAGCGATAGCACGACATGCCGGTCCGCCTCAACCGTCGGTTCGCTGCCCGGCCGGAAGGCCTCGGTGATGGTCCGGGTGGTGACCTCGCCCGGCAACAGACCATGGTCGGCATCGATGCGCACGAGACGAACCCCCGGGGGGATGCGGAACGGAATGACGGGTTCGCCGGCCAGGGCCTCGGCCATGAAGAGTTGCCACACAGGCACCGCCACCGAGGATCCGGTCTCCCGCTCCCCGAGCGTTCCCGGCCGATCGAAACCGACGTAGACGCCTACGGCGAGATCCGGCGAGAACCCGAGGAACCACGCATCACGATTGTCGTTGGTGGTGCCGGTCTTGCCGGCAAGCGGTCTTTCGAGTGCACGCAGCCGGACCCCGGTCCCTCGGTCCACCACGCCCTCGAGCATGTGCACCATCTGATATGCAGTCACCGGATCAACGAGTCTGGGCCTCGTGTCCGCAAGCAGGGGGACCGGCAGGCGAGGATCCCACCGGGTCGTCCGGCATTCATCGCAGCGCCGCGTGTCACGCCGCCAGATGGTCCTGCCGTGACGATCCTGGATGCGCTCGATCAGTGCGGGATCCACCTTCCTGCCGCCGTTGACGATTGCCGCATAGGCCGCCGTCAGGCGCATCAGGGTGGTCTCGGCGGAACCCAGGGCGACCGGCAGGTAGTAGGGCTGGGAATCATCCAGGATGCCGAACCTGCGAACATACCCCTCGACAACGTCGGGGCCCAGCGTGTTGGCCAGACGCACGGTCATCAGGTTGCGGGACCTCTCGATGCCCACCCGCAGCGGAACCAGGCCGTAGAACTCCCGGGTGTAGTTGGCCGGGCGCCAGAGATCCTGTCCGGCGCCGGGATCGTAGACAAAGGGTGCATCCTCGATCAGCGCCGCAGGGGTATATCCGTGATCGAGGGCAGCCATGTAGACAAAGGGCTTGAAGGCGGAACCGGGCTGGCGCAGGGCCTGCGTCACCCGGTTGAACTCGCTCATGGCGTAGCTGAATCCACCCTGCATGGCGAGCACGCGGCCGGTATGGGGGTCCATGGCGACAAGGCCGCCGGACACCCTGGGAATCTGCCGCAGAGCGTGGAATCCGGTGCCGTCCGCGGCGTCCCTTGCAAGCCTTTCCACCACGACGACATCACCGTGGGCGAGGACGTCACCGGGCCGGCGGGGAACCGGACCGAGCCTGCCGGCGTCGAGTCGCCGTCTCGCCCATGCCATGTCTTCGAGGAGGACAAGCCCGTGGCTTGCGTCAGCGAACCCGACAACGGCCGCCGTATCGTTCATGCCGAGGACGACGGCAACCTGCCACGGAGCAACGTCCATCGACCCGGCCAGCGTCTCGAGGGCATCGGTCCAGGAGTCGTCGAGGTTCACGCGGCTCACCGGTCCACGCCAGCCGCGCCGGCGGTCATAGAGTCCGAGACCGTTGCGCAGGGCGCGGCTGGCGGCCTCCTGGAGCGCCGGATCGATGGTCGACCTGACATACAGGCCTCCGGTGTAGAGCGCATCGGATCCGTATCGGCTGGCAACGGTGCGGCGGATGTCCTCGACCGCATAGGCGGCCTTGACAGGCGCGCGGGACGCGGACCTGCTGACACTCAGGGGCTGACGCTGCGCCAGGACCGCCTGGCGGTGTGTGATGTGGCCATCCTCCGCCATGCGCGCGATGACCCAGTTGCGTCTCGCGACGGCCTCCCGCCGCCTGCGTTCCGGGTGATAGTTGTTGGGGGCCTTGGGCAGCGCCGCCAGGTAGGCGGCCTCGGCGGTCGAAAGGGAATCGAGTGACTTGTCGAAGTAGTTGAGCGCCGCCGCCGCCACCCCGTAACTTCCAAGTCCGAGATAGATCTCGTTGAGATAGAGTTCGAGAATTCTCTCCTTGGTCAGGGCTTCCTCGATGCGGAACGCGAGAATCGCCTCGCGGATCTTGCGACGGTAGGACATCTCGTTTGACAGCAGGAAGTTCTTGGCGACCTGCTGGGTGATGGTCGACGCTCCCTGCAGCCGGCGGCCCTCGATGGTCGCTTCCACGTTGGCGATCATCGCCCGCACGATGCCGAGGACATCGATGCCCGGATGGGTGAAGAAGGTCTTGTCCTCGGCCGAGATGAAGGCCTGCCTGACCCTCGAGGGGATCGCTCGCAGTGGGACGAAAACCCGGTTCTCCACGGCGAACTGCGCCATCAGGCTGCCGTCCCCGGCATAGACACGGGTGGCCACCGGGGGGGCGTAACCGGCCAGCATGCGGTGATCCGGCAGGCCCTGGCTGAAACTGGCCCAGGCGGCCATCATGAGAATGCCGACGGCCATCAGCATGACGACGATCACCGACACGCACACGGTGAGCCATCGCAGCCAGCGCCCCTGCCGCCGCACCGGCCTCTTCTCGCGTGTTGCGGTCATGCCGCCTTCTTCACCCGCTCCGGTCGACCCACGATCACATGTTCATGTGTCACGCCGGTGACAACGCCTACGGCAGGCGCGACGCCATGAAGGCATCGATGGCCCTGACGACGCCGGCGAGGAACGCGTGCCGCCAGGAGCGATCCTTCATCAGGCGTTCCTCCACCGGGTTGGACATGAACCCCATCTCTAGCAGAACCGAAGGGATGTCGGGCGCCTTCAGCACCCGAAATCCGGCGAACCTGTGGACATTCCGCCGCAACTCGGTCACCCGGATGAGCTCGTCGGCCAGAATTCCGGCGAATTCCGACGACGCGTTCTTGGTTTCCCTCTGTGCGAGGTCGATCAGGATGTTGGTGGTGACCGGATCGTAGTCGATGCTGACGAAATCGACTCCCTCGATGAGGTCGGACCGGTTCTCCTTTCTCGCCAGGGCCGCGGCCTCCTTGTCCGAGGCGACCTCCGACAGCGTGTAGACACCGGTGCCCCTGACTTCCGGGTTGTCGATCGAATCGGCGTGAATGGAGATGAAGAGGTCCGCACCCGCCGCACGGGCGAACAGGACGCGGTCGGCGAGACGCAGGATCCAGTCGCCATCACGGGTCATGACAACGTGGTAGCGGCCGGTTTCCTCCAGCATCGCCTTCAGTTCGCGCGCGGCGGCCAGGACAATGTCCTTCTCGTGAGCGCCGCTGGCTCCGATGGCGCCTGGATCCGGTCCGCCATGACCGGGATCGAGAACGATGACCGGCACCGGCGGGGAAGGCTTGATGCCGGGCTTCAGGAAACGGTCATCCTGCACCGCGTCGCTGGACGGCACGGGGGCGGCACGGGGCGCGATGTCGAGCACGATCCGGTGGCTGTAGCCGCCTTCGGGTTCCAGGACCAGGGTGTCCTGCACCACCCCGGGTTCGGCAAGGTCGAGCACGACACGCGTCACGTCGACGGCGGGCGTGCCGAAACGGGCGCGTACGACGAGACCCGTGTCGATGCCGCGCTCCATCTCGGACACGGCCAGCGACACCTGCGAGAGGTCAACGACGATTCTTGCAGGATCGTCGAGCGTGAAGGTGCGGAAGTCCGCCGGTCCATCGAGATCGATGACAAGGCGCGTCACCTCCTCCGAGATACCGGCCCTCACATCGATGAGAGCGGCATCGCCGGCAAGGGCGCCGCCGTGCCACCCCGAGGCCATCAGGGCCAGCATGATCACGGTCATGACCGCCTTGACGTATCCGGGGCTTGTCGGACGCATGTCAGATGTTGTAGGATATCGACGTTGCCTGATCACTGCCAAGGGATGGCAGGAGGAAGTTGCGGACGATCCGCAACCTCCGGACAGCGCGACGTGAGGTGCCGTTTCAGCGCCGAAACTGGAACAACCGTGACCCTTGCACCCGATCATACCCCTGGCATGAACCGAATCCCGATTCCGGTCCTGCAGGCCGTGCACGCTGCCCGTGCCGCGGATGATTCATGGTGGAGGCGTCATCCAACCGAGGCAGCAGTGCAGCGGCGATCTACCAACGTCACGGCGCCTGCCGACAGGATCATCTGGACCTTCCATGACCACACGCATGCTCATCGACGCGAGCCACGCGGAAGAAACCCGCGTTGTCGTTTCCAACGGACATGAACTGCAGGAATTCGACATCGAATCATCTGTCAAGACACAGATCAAGTCCAACATCTATCTCGCCAAGGTTGTCCGCATCGAGCCTTCCCTGCAATCCGCCTTTGTCGAGTACGGCGGCAGCCGCCACGGGTTCCTGCCGTTCAGCGAGATTCATACGGACTACTTTCAGGTTCCCGTATCCGACCGCGACGAGATCACGGCGGAACAGGCGAGACTGGTCGAGGAAGCGAGTCTCGACGACATCAACGAGGACGAAGCGGGAGACCCGGCGGACGGCGAATCCGTTCCCGCCGAGTCCAGCGCCCCTGCGGCACCGGGAGGACGCCGCCGCCAGCAGGATGATCGCGAGGATCATCCCGAAGCAATCCTTCATGCAGCCATCCTGCGGCGCGGTTACCGCATCCAGGAGGTGATCAGGAAGAACCAGATCCTGCTGGTTCAGGCCACCAAGGAAGAACGCGGCACCAAGGGCGCCGCACTCACCACCTATCTGTCGATGGCCGGACGCTACTGTGTGCTGATGCCCAACACGCCCCGTGGTGGTGGCATCTCGCGCAAGATCACGGATCAGGCGCAACGCCGCCGCCTCAAGGAAGTGGCCGCGGGTCTCGACGTTCCCGAAGGCATGGGACTCATCATCCGCACCGCGGGACAGAACCGCTCGCGCCCGGAAATCCGCCGCGATTACAACAGCCTCCTCAAGCAATGGGAGGAACTCCGGGACAAGACGCTGAAGAGCACGGCGCCCTGCCTCATCAGGGAAGAGGCCAGCATCATCAAGCGGGCCATCCGCGACCTCTACACCAAGAGCGTGGACGAGGTGCTCGTGGAGGGTGCCGTAGGCTATCGCACCGCGAAGGAGTATATGAAGTTCCTCATGCCGAGCCATGCCCCGAGGGTGAAGCTGCACCGGGAGCCGGTTTCCCTCTTCCACGCCTTCGACGTGGAAAGGGAAATCGATGCCATGCACGACCCCGTGGTGCCGCTCGCCTCAGGTGGATCCCTCGTCATCAATCCGACCGAGGCGCTCGTGGTCATCGACGTCAACTCCGGGCGTTCGACACGGGAGCGCTCCATCGAGGAAACGGCCCTCAAGACCAATCTCGAGGCGACCCGTGAAATCGCCCGCCAGATGCGGTTGCGGGATCTTGCCGGCCTCGTCGTCATCGACTTCATCGACATGGACGACCACCGCAACGATGCCATCGTGGAACGTCGCATGAAGGAGGCGGTCAAGAGCGATCGCGCCCGCAGCCAGATTGGCCGCATCAGCCACTTCGGCCTCATGGAACTCTCCCGCCAGCGCCTGCGTCCCAGTCTCGAGGAAGCCATCTCGGCGCCGTGCCCGACGTGCAGCGGTACCGGATACGTGCGGTCGATCGAGTCGACGGCGCTGCACGTGCTGCGCGGTATCGAAAGCGCGGCGGTCGCCAGCACCGGCGGACCGCTCCTCGTGACCGTGCCGACGGCCATCGCCTTCCAGCTGCTCAACCGCAAGCGGCTCATGCTGACAGACATCGAGACTCGCTACGGTGTCGCGGTGACGATCGAGGCCGATGACCGGCTGGTGGCGCCCGACTTCCGCATCGATGGAGGAGAGACCGGCGCGGCTGCCCATGCCCCCCGGGACGAGGCCTCGCAGGCTCCCGACGAGGCCTCGCTCCCACGACGCCGCAAGCGTTCGCGGCGCCGGCGCCGCGACGCTGGCAGCGAGACGGATCCGGGTCCGACGAAAGCCGACGGTCAGGAAGACGGGGACGAGATCGCCGAGCCGGGAGAGCGCAAGCGCCGGCGGCGGGGCAGACGCGGCGGCCGGCGGCGCAGGGCCAACGGAGAAGGCGCCCTGGAGACCGCCGGCGAGGAGCGCGAGGGGCAGCAGGACGATACCGGCTCAGCGCAAGCCGGGAAAACCGTTCCTGGGGATGGCGCAGCGGAGGGCGCGGCCGGATAGGGAATCAGCGGCGTATGCCGATGCCCCGTCCAGAGAGCGAAGGGCGCCCGAGACTGTCGTGGGCCGCACGCACGGCGGCGAGGCCGCGGGCGGCGGACTCCGGAAATCGGCGCGGACGGCGGGTCTCGCGATCCACGAGGATCTCGATCAGCTCGAAGGATGCAGCGACATAGTTCTGCCGCTCCTGGATCATGGTGAGGAAACTCACGACCTTGCTGTGGTCGTGATCGACCAGCTGTGCGGTGATGAGGAGCGGATCATCCAGCAGGACTTCCCGCATGTACCAGGAGGTGTCCTGAAGGGCAAAAACGGTGGCTCGGTGCCTGGCAAGGACCTCCCGCGACAGTCCGAGGGCGTCATAGAATGGTCCGGTAGCCCGGTCGAAGAGCTTCGTGTACGAGCGCATGCCCATGTGACCGTTGTGATCGACAAGATCATGGGTCACGGCAAGGCGCAAGGCCTCGAAGGGAGCTCCGATCACCACCGGCATGCCGTCAATCAGGCACCCGCGGATCGGTGACCGCCGCACAGTTCGCCGGGGCATTGCGCAGACCGTCGGGACAGTGAACGGCGAGCACTCGGCCGATCCCGGCGACCGCCTCCACCATATGTCCACGCTGCGTGAGCGCCTCTCCGGCCTCGCCCTCGGCGAGGACCACGTGAGGGAGGCCGGGATGATGCACCCGCACGCGACGCACGGCATCATCCAGCGACAGCCCGTCATCGAGCACGTCCGTCAGGACCTGTGCCATGATGACGGGCGATGCAGACCCGCCTGTCGCCGTGCCGGCAAGGACCACCGAACGCAACACGTCGTTGACCACGATCACGGGGAGCAGGGATTCATCGCTCCCCGATGACGCCGGGGTGACGATGCCGGTCCCTGGCAGCACGGACCCGTCACCGAAGAGACCATTCAAGGTGAAGACGCAGGCCACCGCGTTGCCCATGCGGTCGGCCGTGACGACTCCCGTGGCATGGGGGGATTCGACGAGAGGCACGGGTGGTCCCGGCAGGGCCGCCGAATCCGTTGCCCGATCGGCGCTGTAACTCTCCATCAGGTTCGCCGTTGCGCCGGAACCGCGCACGACCGCGAGGCGCAGGGCCACCTCGGCAAGCAGGTGGTGCCTCTCCGCGTCGCGATCGACCGGTCCCGCCTCGTCCAGCAGGGCGAGGGCGGTCAGTGTCGACGCTCCGGCATCAATGGTCCCGCCGGGCACGTGCACGATCAGATCGGAGGCCATCAGTCCACGCTCGAGAGCGCGTGTCGTCGGATCGAACCACGTCACCGCATAGGAGCCGAGTTCTTCGGGGGTCATCACGCGCCCCGCTACACGGGCCGCCTCCATGATGCTCCTCGCCGTCTCGCCACGATAGAAATCGGTGGCTCCACGGGTCCTGATTCCAGACAGCATGTCCGACAGTTCGAACTGGACCAGGAGGTCGCCGACATCCGGCATGCCCCCTGCCGGAGACGCAAGGAGACGCCCGGCTTGCGCGTTGTCTGGAAGGGTGCCGGAGGCGTTCTCGAGATCGCGTGCAAGAGCCGGTGACACCCGCACGCCGAACCGTGCCGCGCGTTCGGCAGGAACCAGCAGATCACGCCATGCCAGACTGCCATGCACGGCCTGCAGGGCCGACATGCCGCGCACGGCTCCCGGGACCGGCAGACCGGCGCCCTTCGTGGCGGCCGGCCGGTTGCGGAAATCCAGAAGCCTTGTCTGGTTTTCCGCTTCCTCGTATGACAGGCACAGACCACCCGAAGCGAGCGAAACCCTCGAGGGGTAACTGACAGCCGCCATGAAGAAGTATGCTACCGCCGCATCCGCAGCGGTTCCCCCCCGTGCCAGCACTTCCATGGCAACCCGGCGTGACAACGGGTCCTCGCCCGCCACCAGGCCGGCCTCGCTGCCGCCCACGATTCGTCCGACTTGCGGTCCATCCCCTTCCATGGTTCCGCAGGCGACTGTCGCGAGGGCGAGGGCCAGCACCAGCACACGCCATGTGGGACTGTCGGTTCGCGCCATCGTGTTCGCCATGAGTGTCCTTGCGGCCTTGTGCTGCGGGTCGGACGGCACGCGGGCTCAGTCGGGTCAGACCCTGTCGCTTTTCCGTGACGCCGAGATCGAGGATATCATCGCCGGCTATGCCGAACCACTGTTCCGGGCCAACGGTCTCGACTTCGCCAGGTTCTCCATCCATCTCGTGGCCGATGACAGTCTCAATGCCTTCGTTGCCAACGGCAAGCACCTGTTCCTGTTCAGCGGCCTGTTGCGGCACAGCGACGATCCGGGCATGGTGATCGGCGTCATTGCCCACGAGGTCGGTCATCTGGCCGCGGGTCACCTGACGATGGTCCGGGGCGCCCTTGAGGACGCCTCGGCCATGGTCATTCTCTCGACACTGCTCGGAGTCGGTGTCGGCCTCATGGGAGGCGGCGAGGCGGGCATCGCTGTTGCCGCGGCGGGGCAGCAGATGGGAACGCGCGCGTACACCCGTTTCAGCCGCATCCAGGAATCGGCCGCCGACCAGGCGGCCCTCAGATCCCTCGAACTGACGGGCCACTCGGCGGAAGGACTTCGCGACCTGATGGGGGAGTTTGCGGAGTCGGAACTCCTGCTGTCTTCGTCCTCCGAGATTCCATGGTTCCTGACCCATCCCCTCAGCACGGAACGCATGCAGACGATGAATGCCCACATCGAGCGTTCCGCCTTCAGCGGCGTCGCCGTCGACCCGGACAGGATCGACCGCCACAGGCGCATGATCGCCAAGGTCACCGGGTTTCTGCTCGATCCGGGCACCACATACCGCACCTATCCGGATCCCGGCGAGTCGGTCTATTCCCGCTATGCCTGGTCCATCGCCCGCTACAGGGAGCGCCTCCTCGACGAAGCGCTGGTCCTCATCGACGGCCTGATCGCGGAAGAGCCGGAGAACCCCTGGTTTCACGAGCTGCGCGGCCAGATGCTCTACGAGACCGGTGACATTGCCGCCTCCGTTCCCTCCTACGCACGATCGGTGGAGCTGGCCCCCGGAGAACCGCTGCTGAGGATCAACCTGGCACGCAGCCTGCTGCAGCTCGACGAGGAGGCCGGCTGGCGCGAGGCGGTCCGCCACCTCGACGAGGCGCGCGCCCATGAGAGCGACACGCCGGTGACGTGGAGCCTGCTTGGCCATGCCTTCGAAAAGCTGGGCAATGCGGCGCGGTCCCGAATCGCCCGTGCCGAGATGCACTACCTGAGAGGAGAACTCCGGCGTGCCCGCGTCCTTGCCGGGGACGCGATCGACGGCCTCGAGGCCGGGACCGCCGACTGGTTTCGTGCCACGGACATCCTGGCCGCCACGGACTTCCTCCAGGGCGAGTGACTGCCGACAGCGGTTGCACCGGCCGGTGGGGCAGTGTGAAATGGTCCCTTCATGCCGGGAGAAGGCGCCCGGGCGAGGGCGGCTCCGAGGCTTCGTGGGGATGACATGCCCGGTGGTATCCGAATCCTGGTTCTCAATGGACCCAATCTCAACCTTCTCGGCACGCGGGAACCGGACGTCTACGGTCTGCAGACACTGTCCGGCATCGAGGACGCCGTGCGTCGGCGGGCCGCTGAACTCTCCATGGTGACGGACTTCCTGCAGAGCAACCACGAAGGCGAACTGATCGATGCCATCCAGAAGGCTTGCGGTCAGGCGAACGGGCTCATCGTCAATGCCGGCGGACTGACCCACACGTCCGTGGCCCTCGCGGACGCGCTCAGAGCTTTCGACGGCATCGTTGTCGAGGTTCATCTCTCCAACATTCATGCCAGGGAGACCTTCCGGCACCATTCCCATGTGGCGGCTGTCGCCACGGGATCGATTTGCGGATTCGGTGGCCACGGCTACATACTGGCCCTCGAGGCCATTCACACGATTGTCGGATCTCCTTCACCATGAGCCAAGAACCCTTCCCGCTCGATGCGGAGGCGATCCGGGAACTCGCGCGCCTGCTCGAGGAAACCGGTCTTGCCGAAATCGAGGTGGAAGACGCCGGACGCAAGCTGCGCGTGGCGCGCGGACCCGATTCCATGACCTCTGTTCCCTTGCCCCGGGCCGCCGTGCATCCGCCGCAGACCGCCGCCGCAAACCCCTCGGAAACCACCCAGGAAGCCGTCGGCGAGGGTGCGGTTCGCTCGCCGATGGTCGGCACCGCCTATCTGGCGGCGGAACCCGGTGCGACGTCCTTCGTGACGGTGGGCGACGAGGTCTCGGAAGGCGCTACCCTGCTGATCGTCGAGGCGATGAAGGTCATGAACCCGATCCTTGCCCCCCACGGCGGCGTCGTGACCCAGATTCTCGTCTCCGACGGCAGGCCGGTCGAATACGGCCAGATTCTCATGGTCATCGACCCGGCGCATGTTTGACAAGGTTCTCATCGCCAATCGAGGGGAGGTCGCCCTTCGCATTCATCGAGCCTGCCGGGAAATGGGCATCCGCACCGTCGCCGTTCACTCCGAGGTGGATACCAACGCGATGCATGTCCGCCTTGCCGACGAGAGCGTGTGCATCGGACCGGCGCCGGCGCGTGACAGCTATCTGAATGTTCCAGCCATCCTCGCGGCCGCCGAGATCACCGGCGCCGATGCCATCCATCCCGGATACGGCTTCTTGTCCGAGAACAGCCGGTTTGCCGAAATCGTCGAGGAGCATGGCATCACGTTCATCGGACCTGACAGCGAACACATCCGCCTCATGGGCGACAAGATGGCGGCACGCAACAAGGCCAGGGACCTCGGGATCCCGGTTCTCCCTGGATCCGACGGCGTGGTGCGTGACGCGGTCGAAGCCGCCGCGGTCGCCCGGGAGGTCGGCTATCCGGTCCTCCTCAAGGCGGCATCCGGCGGAGGCGGCCGCGGTATCTCCCTGGTGGAGGACGACTCCGGCATGGAGGCGACCTTTGCCCGGTCGAGGCGCGAGGCGGAGGCTGCATTCGGCGACGGATCCCTCTACGTCGAGAAGTTCCTGACCAATCCACGCCACATCGAAATCCAGGTCGCCGGGGACTTCGAAGGACATGTCGTTCATCTCGGCGAACGCGACTGCTCGGTGCAGCGCCGTCATCAGAAGATCGTCGAGGAGGCGCCGAGTCCGGCGCTCAATGCCGGCCAGAGGCTCGCCATCGGCGAACTCGTCGTCGATGCCATGGTCGGACTCGGCTACCGGAATCTCGGAACGGTGGAGTTCCTCTATGAGGATGGTGTGTTTCACTTCATCGAGATGAACACCCGGCTGCAGGTCGAACACCCCGTCACGGAAATGGTGACCGGCATCGATCTCGTGCGCGAA
This sequence comes from Alphaproteobacteria bacterium, assembly GCA_964291265.2. Taxonomy (GTDB): domain Bacteria; phylum Pseudomonadota; class Alphaproteobacteria; order SP197; family SP197; genus SP197. Next base: position 2,057,148 of record OZ219747.1, on the reverse strand, counting down.
CAGATCTGCCTTTCATCCGGCGCACCGCTCAGCTTTCGCCAGGATGACGTGGCGATGACCGGTCATGCAATCGAGTGCCGGATCAATGCCGAAAGCCCCTTCTCCTTCATGCCCTCCCCCGGCCAGGTGACCACCTACCACGCGCCCGGAGGCATGAGCGTGCGGATCGATTCGGCGCTCTACTCCGGCTACACGGTGCCTCCGACCTATGACAACCTGATCGCGAAGCTCGTGGTGTGCGGACGCAATCGCAACGAGAGCATGATGCGGTTGAGACGGGCTCTCGAGGAGTTCGCCATTGACGGTATCGAGACCACCATCCCGCTTCACCAGGCGCTGCTCGGCAACCAGGACTTCGCCAACGGCCTCTATGACGTGACGTGGCTGGAGCGATTCCTTGCCTCTGCAACGTGAACCGGAGCGGACGGACGGCCTGACCACACCCATGCTCCTGTCAGCCTATGCCCGGGGTCTCTTCCCCATGGCGAGCCACCGGCACGACAGCGATCCGGAATGGGTGTTGCCATACCGTCGCGGCATCATTCCCCTGAACCGCTTTCACGTTCCGCGCAGCCTGGGAAAGGTCCTGAGACGGGGTGGTTTCGAGATCACCGTCAACCGGGCCTTCGCCAGGGTGGTCGCCGCCTGTGCCAGGCCGACTTCCGGGCGGGAGAACACCTGGATCAGCGTCGGCATCGAGAGGGCCTACACCAGACTGCACCATGAGGGCCATGCCCACAGTGTCGAGTGCTGGATGGACGGTGTCCTGGCCGGCGGCCTCTACGGTGTCCAGCTGCGCGGCGCCTTCTTCGGTGAAAGCATGTTTTCCGATATCACCAATGCCAGCAAGGTGGCGCTGGTCCATCTTGTCGAGCGTCTCGTCGAGGGTGGGTTCGTCCTTCTCGACATCCAGTTCGTCACGGACCACCTGCGCACATTCGGAGCCATTGAAGTCACCGCAGCGGACTATCTGGAGCGCCTCGACCGGGCGCTTTCCATCGAGGGGGCCGACTTCCATTGCCTTCCGCGGTCGATGCAGTCCAGAATCCAGATGTCGTAGACCGGGTGCTCGAGCGCCGAAACGCCCGGGGTGCCGGCAAACATCCATCCGGTGAAGACGTCGTCGGGTTCACTCGAATGGCGGTCCCGGATCTCGAGGAAGGAGGCGCTCTCGGGCGTCTGCCAGGGCGGTGTCTTGCGACAGGCCCTGACGGTCACCCGCAGTGTTCCGAAGGATCCTGTTTCGCCGACGCCGATGGCAAAGGCAAAGGCATGGCCGGTCACCTTCTCCATTCCGCCAAGGATGACCGTGTCGTGGTCCTCGAACACCTGTTCGGCCTCGGCTTCGCGGCCGGTGACCGCGGCAAGGCAGACGCAGGCCATCAGGAGAAGGGCCTGTCCAGCGTTGCCACCAGGTCCGCCAGCACCTTCCGCATCTGCTGTTCGTCGCATCCCATCACCACCGCGTCTTCGAGCGCGTCCTGCGCCATGTCGCGAAGCTCGTCAAGATTGTCCCTCAGCACGGCGAGCTTGTCATGGCAACCAATGGGCTCACCGTCGGGCGAGAGCCATGTTTCTGGCAACCAGACCGGTCGCTGATCCATGAACCCGGCCCCTCGCTACTCTTCGAGGCCGCCGAACATCGACCGCGATACAGCGTCGATCAAGTTGATGGCCCCCTGGGTGTCAGTGAAGAGATGACCGTCACCGGCGGTCTCGCCCGTGCCCGGGTGAAGGGACACATAGTGACCGCCGAGCAGACTTGCCGAGGTGATGGCAACGAAGGTGTCGCGTGGCAGACTGACGCCGGGATCAACGGTCATGGCGACTCGCGCCAGGTACCAGTCCGGATCGAGATCCAGTCCCGTCACCTGACCGACCCTGATGCCGGCAATGCGCACATCGTCACCGGCCTGCAGGCTGCCGATGTCGTCGAACTCGGCGTGAAAGACCGTGCCCGCCCCGTCGGCAACGTCCACCCTGTCGAGGACGAAGACCACGAAGGCCACGGCAACGATGATGACGGCGGCGCCGACAAGGGTTTCGAGTGCCCGCCCGCCCATCTCAGGGTGTTCCTGATTCCTCGTCCGGGCGCCATGCCTCGTAGTCGCCGCGTGCCGGCGCCCGTCTGCCACCGCGCAGGAGATGTCCCTTCGGCAGCCAGGCCTGACCGGTTCCGGTGAGATTGGGCCGGTGTTCCCTTTCCCATGCCCTGGTCTCCAGAGGCGCGCGGCTCGGCGGCTCGGCGATGGTGCGATGCAGCCAGGCATTCCAGCCGGGCGGCACCCTGGAAGCCTCGGCCGCACCCCGGTACATCACCCAGCGCCGCCGCCACCGGCCTTCAGCCACACCCCGTTCCTGGTAGTAGCGGTTGCCGAACTCGTCCTCACCCACGGGCTCGCCCTTCAAGGTCGTGAAAAGCCACGTGCCGATCCTCGACATGCACAACTCCCGTCCGCTTCAGGTGGCGCCATCATGCGCTCCCGCCTGCCAGGAATCCAGAGATTCGAAGCGCGAACGACAGGTTGCAAGATACGGACTGACTGGGTTAGGTTTCACCGGCGATCGACGGGATCCGGGACCACGACACATGATCATCTCCTCCGACAGCCAGAACGGCGTGACCATCGTTTCGATCAACGGTCGCGTGGATGGCGCATCCGCCCCCGAGCTGGAAAGTGATCTCTCCTCGAGGATTCGCGATGGATCCGTTCGCATTCTGCTGGACTGCAACGAGATGAACTACATTTCCAGCGCCGGGCTGCGGGTCTTTCTCCTGGCAGCCAAGCGATGCAAGCAGGCTGGAGGCCTGCTGTCCATTGCGGCCCTGCAGCCATCCTGCAGGTCGGTCATCGAAATGGGCGGATTCCACACCATCATCGACTGCTACGATTCCCGCGAGCAAGCACTCGCGGCCAACGCCTGAGCCACACGTAAGATGCTGACTTTCATCGAGGAAATCCTTCTCCTGACACTGGATGACGAGGACGGCTCGTTCCTTCCCATCCGTGACAACACGATGGATTACGTGCTGGCCGGCGCCGCACTGCTTGATCTCGCCTTCATCTACCGCATCGACACCGATCCCGAGCGCCTGATGCTCATCGACAGGACGCCGCCCGGCATCCCGATGCTCGACCGTGTCCTGGAGCGCATTGCCGGATCCCCCGAAGACAGGACCACGCGCGACTGGGTCGAGACACTGGCCCGTGAAGAAGCCGAGAACCTGCGTGAAGCCGCCCTCGCCCGGCTGGTGGACCAGGGCATTCTCGAGACCCGGGACAGGAAGTTCCTGTGGGTCTTCCGGGCACGCCGCTATCCGACCATCGACGGCACCGTCGAGCGCGAGGTGAAGCACCGCATTGCCGATGTCCTGCTGTCCGACCAGGTGCCCGACCCCCGGGATGTCGCCATCATCTCGCTCGCCGATTCCTGCGGTATCCTGCGCAGCATCTTCTCGGGCCACGGCATGGATTCGCTGCGACCGCGTATCGACCAGGTCCGCAAGCTCGATCTCATCGGCCGGGAGGTGTCCGACACCATCGAGGAAATCGAACGCACCATGGCGATGGCCATGGCCCGCATCCCGCACTAGGACGGTCAGCCAGGCGGCCTGTCCGTTGGTCCCGGGACCCGGGCTTGACCCCGTTGTCGAATGTCGTGCCGGATGCTAGGGATTCGCCAGTCAGGCCGGCGGAACCAGTGAACCAGTCCACACGTATCGAGGGAGCAGGTGATGAGTGATGACGTCAAGAAGTGGGGTGACGAGGACTTCTGGGGAGTCGGCTACGAGTACGACCCGCAGTTCTTCCTGACCGAGCGGCAGCGGGAGATCCAGAAGGAACTCATCGAGCTGTGCCGGACCACACTCAGGGTGAACGCCGTCGAATCGGATCGCGGCTTCATCTTCCCGCGCAAGAATTTCGAGGCCCTCGCATCCAGGGGCCTTCTCGGCCTCTTTGTTCCCGAGGAGCTCGGCGGCGTGGGCGAGAATCACGTCGCCATGTGCATGGTCGTGGAAACCGTGGCCCGTTACGGTTGTCCGTCGACGGCCATGTGCCTCACCATGCACTATGGCGCCTGTTCGGCCGCCCTCTTCCGCTACCACGACAACGACGCCCTCAGGAACATCCTGTCGCGCCTCGACCGTGACGTGCTGGTCGGAACCCTGTCCTATTCCGATCCCGAAACGGGCTCGCATTTCTGGTATCCGGTCTCGTCGGGCGCCGAGGCGACCGAGGACGGATGGAAGGTCACCAAGAAGGCTTCGTGGACGACGTCGGGCGGTTTTGCCGACTGGTACATCGTGCAGACCACGTCGCCTGACTTCGGCGGCGATTACTCGGATCTCTCCGTGTGGTTGATCCTGGCCGACGAGGTCGAGGCCGATGTCGCCGGCTGGGACGGCATGGGCATGCGCGGCAACCAGTCGGGGGCGCTCCTGGTGGACGGGGTCACCATCCCGAAGAACCGCCTTGTGGGCCCCAGGGGCGACGGCGCGGTCTCCAATGACGAGACCGTGGACCCGTTCTTCCTTCTCAACTCCTCGTGCTCCTGGAACGGCATCGCCATGGGCATGATCGACATCGCCAGGAGGCACACGACCCGCAAGCGGCATGTCGACGTTGGCCTGCGGGTGTGCGACTACCCCACCATCCAGGACTATGTCGGGGAAGCGATCATCGGCACCAACGCCAGCCGGATGATGACGTTCGGCCTTGCCAAGGCCCTCGATGAATGCACCGGGAACTGCGACTGGTCGATTCACCGGAATCCGCAGACCGTGCCCCGCTCCGACCTGCTCAACCAGCTCTGGCAGGTCAAGTTCCAGGCAGCCAAGAACGTGCACGAGGTCTCGGACAAGATGCTCCACGCCTGCGGCGGCACCGCATACAAGGCAGGCCTCGGCATGGAACGCCTCCTGCGCGACGCCAAGGCCGGCTGGGTCATGGGTCCGACCAACGAGGTTCTCCGCCAGTTTGTCGGCAAGCACGCGCTTCTCGGCTTCGATTCCCTCGATTACTGGAATACGTCCATCAATCACCGGTCCATCGACAACGAGGTGAAGAAGATGTCCGCCGAGCAGAAGAAGGCATTGGCGGACCGCCTGCTCGAGGAGGCCGGCGCCGCTGCCGGGTAGGCCTTCAACGCATGTCGTCGACACAGGGGGCGCCTTGCCTCGACGATGTCCTGCGCCGCTACGATTGCGGAGCGAAGCTGCGTGATTGCCGCCCTCTCGAGGGCGGCAGTTCCACCACCATGTCACTGCTTCGGATCGTCCGTGCGGACGGACGTCCGGCACGCCTCGTGCTGCGCCGGTGCGCCGGGGCGAATCTGCGCGCCAATCCCGATGCCGCCGACACGGAGTTCCGCCTGCTCGGGCATCTGGCGGCCCTCGGCTTTCCGGTGCCACGGGCGCTGGTTCACGAATCATCCTTGACGGCGTCATGGCTGCTTCTCGACTACCTCGAGGGTGAACCGGCCTGGCATCCGCCCGAGGGGCACGCGCTGGCGATGGCCGGTTTCTTCGCCGACCTGCACACCCTGGCGCCCGGCGACGGACTCGACTTCGTGCCACGCCAGACCATGCCGGATGCTCCGGAGTCCACCCTTCTCGATCTGCCGGCGGACCTCGACTGGCCACCCGACGCACCGGGCGCGAGCCGGCTGCTCCACGGCGACTTCTGGACCGGCAACGTGTTGTGGCGCCATGGCGGACTTGCGGCGGTGATCGACTGGGAGGACGCCATGATCGGCGATCCCCTTGCCGATCTCGCGATCGCCCGCTCGAACCTCGTGTGGACCCACGGCGCGAGGGCCTGCCGCGCCTTCACGGCGCACTACGCCAACGCGATGGGTCTCGACCCGCATCGCCTCCGGCTGTGGGACATCCATGCCGCCGTCGTCATGGCGCCCCACGCCGCAGACCATGCCGCCGGCTGGCAGGAACTCGGCCGCAGGGACGTCAGCGAAACGGTGATCCTCGAGCGGCTCCAGGGACTCGTCGACGGGGCCGTGATGCCGTGATCAGGACCGCGGGCGTTCCTTCTTCGGATCATGGAAGGGGAAGGGCACCACGACAGCCGGAATGCGCTTCTGGTGTCCGTCCATCTTGCCGACTTCGACCTCGTCACCGATCGACGCATGGTTCACATCCATGCGGGCCAGCGCGATGTTGCGATCGAGCAACGGCGATCGCATGCCGCTCGTGACAACGCCCACCTGGGCCCGTCCGACACGCACGCAGTCACCATGGGCCGCTGCCTCGTTGCCCTCGAGTTCCAGCCCGACAAGCCTGCGCTGGGGGTGGGCCTGGCGGCGTTCGAGGGCCTGGCGGCCGACGAAATCCTCCCGGGTCGTCTTCAGCCCCACCGTGAAGCCGATTCCGGCCTCGAAGGGATCCGTCTGGTCATCGAATTCCTGGCCGGCGAACACCAGTCCCGCCTCGATGCGCAGGAGATCGAGGCCTTCGAGACCCAGGGGCAGGAGACCGTGGGGCTCACCGGCCTCGAACACGGCATCCCAGACCTGCTCGGCGTGCCGGGGATGGCACCACATCTCGTAACCCAGTTCGCCCGTGTATCCCGTCCGTGACACGACCACAGGCACGCCGTTGTGGTCACCGATGCGACCGACGGTGAACCTGAACCAGGTGATCTCGTCGACACGCGGATTGGCCGGCGCCGTCCAGACGATGCCGCTCAGAAGGTCGCGGCTGCGCGGCCCCTGGATGGCGAGATTGTGCAACTGATCGGTGGAGCTGCGCACCAGCGCCCGCAATCCCCACTCCTTCGCCCTGGCACGCAGCCATTCACCGCCGAAGTCCGTGCCGCCGACCCAGCGGTAGCCGGTCTCCGACAGGCGGAACAGCGTACCGTCGTCAATCATGCCGCCGTGTTCGTAGCACATGGCCGAATAGACGACATGGTGATCGGCCATGCGCCTGACATCGCGGGTCAAGGTCCTCTGCATGAGTTCACCGGCATCGGGACCGGTGATCTCGAACTTGCGCAGGGGAGAAAGATCCATCGCGGTGACGCGCTCCCGGCAGGCCCAGTACTCCTCGATGGCGCCATGGTTGGTGTAGTGGGTGGGCAGCCAGAAGCCGTTGTACTCGGTGTAGTTGCGAGTCCGCTCTGCCGTGCGTCCATGAAACCCTGTCTCGCGGGTCATCTGGGGGTCGGAATCGGGCATGGGTCTGTTGGCGATCGCCTTCCTGAAGAGTTTGTCCCCGGAATAGACACGGATGAGCATATCCGTGGGATTCCACCCGTTGGCGGGGTCGATGGCATCGGGACACGACGTGTTCACGCACACGGCGTCCTGAAGCGCGCGGCACAGCACGTAGTCGCCGGGGCGTGACCACGGCTCGTCGAGATGGAGCTGATTGTTGTCGTCGAGCAGCGAGTTGTAGAAGAAATTCATCGCCTGCCAGCCCTTGCGCGGGCGCACGCCGTAAGGCTCGAGCGAGGCGTTGATGTTGTCGGTGCAGTTCACGTGGCCGGGATAGCCGACATCGTCATAGTACTTCGCCGTGCAGGCGAAATTGAAGCTGTCGTGGCGGCCTACCGTGTCCTGGATGATCTCGATCGAGGGCTGGAGGTCGGCATCGAAGAGCTTGGAGAAGAGGCCCGGGGCAGGATAGGCGGCGCCATTGAGAACACGGGTGGCCGTGGGATCGATGTCGCGTTCCAGTCCCCGGTCGAGCGCTGCAAGCGACAGGGCCTGGAAATCGGAACACTGGCGCCCCTCGATATCGAGAACCTGGATGTAGTCGCCCTCTCGCACCTCGTAGGCGTGAGCGGTACCGGCCGCGATGCGGAACTCCTCGCGCGGCTCGGCAAGGGGATCGGGCAGGCTCCGCTCCGCCGCCACGGCGGCGTCCGTGCGGTGGACGAAGAGTTCGAGAGGCGTCGGCGGCCACTGCGCCGGAACCACCATGGGCTCACCGGGGGCGGCGACGATGACGAAACCGTCCTCTTCCACGGTCACCACCTCATCCACCCCGGCGGGCGTCCCGGAACCGAAGAGGCGCACGGCGTGATCAAGGCGTGACGCCCAGCCCCTGTGCGCGAATGTGTCGAGCAGTGACCGGGCCGCCTCGCTGCTCCCGGTCAGCATGGCTGCGAGGCCGGAGGCCGGACCGGAATCGGGGCGGCCGAGAATGCCGGAAACCTGTCGCGCCGCGTTGTCGAAGGCGACGATTTCGCAGGTCTGGCCGCCTTCGGTGTTGACAATCTTCAGGGTGTCACCGGCAAGGACCGTGACCACCACGGAGCCGGCGGCCGGCACCACGTAGCGCTCGACGCCGGGAGGCAGTCTCCTGATGCCGGGCAGCAGGATACGCGGACGCTCGCCCGTTTCGGCCTCCATCAGCGCCATGGTCAACTCCGTCGTGCAACATGCCTTGCCATGGTAGCAACCGGATTCCCCCGCCGCAACTCTCCGGCGCTCCCCCGTTCACCGGCGCCTGCAGGGAGAAGCCGACACGGGCGCGAAACCGCTTGCGTGACCATCTGACTCCACCCTGACGGGCTGCCTCCGGCCGGCCTTTCCCGGCGCACCCCTCGAAGAGGCGGCGGAGCACACGGCCCCGTGAATCGCGAGATCGCTCACGCGGCAGCAGCGGTGAACGCGTCGTCGACCTCATCCTCGTGATTCCCTTTTCATGGTCCGCGTGTTTCTCTGTATCGTGACAGTGTTGCGACCGGCCGGACCTCGATGAACGAACTTTCCCTCTCCCATGGGCTTGTCTTTCGCGACCTCTACGACCGCGAAGGGCTCGTGCGTCTCGACCACGCCTTCTGCGAGGCACTGCGGCGCCACGATGCGCCTCTCTTCAACAGGCTGATGGGCGCCCGGACGGCACCCGGAGACCTCTCGGAGAAGGAACACTCCGACCTCCTCGTCGACCTTGGCCCCTTCGTGGAGGACTTCATCGGCGATCTCTTCCGGGTGGCCGGCGACCTCGATCGTCAACGCGCGACGATTCGCCATCTCGACCCGGTCTACCGGTGCAAGCTTGTCTTCGTGCGTCGGCGCGCGGCACGCGTCCGGTTCGAAGAAGACATCGATTCCCTCGATGGTGAAGCCCTCACACGTGACGTCGAGGCGCTGGTCGGCGGGGATTTCGACGAGCTCTCCTTCTCGAGGGCCGTTCTCGACTGGCTCGAGGACGAATCGCGCCACGGGGAGGAGATCGCCTGTGCGGAGCGATTCGCGGCATGGGCCACACGCTCGCGTGCCGGAATGTTGCGCCATCGCCGGAGCGCGCTCTTCCGCCTGCCCCGGCGGACGGACCCCGACAGCCTGGTGCCGGTGGTCACCGAGGTGAAGGACGGCGTCACCATGCTGGCCGCCCCGCCGGAAGACCTGCGTACCAGGGAAGGCTTCACGCTGACCGACCAGGGCATGGATCTCACCCAGGCGATGGCGCAGGCCCATTACTGCATCTTCTGTCACAACCAGGGCAAGGACAGTTGCTCCAGGGGTCTTCTGGAGAAGCAGGGCACGTCCTTCCGCACCTCGACCCACCGCATTCCCCTGGCCGGATGTCCTCTCGACGAGAAGATCAGCGAGATGAACCTGCTGAAGGCCCGCGGACACGGCCTTGCCGCCCTCGCGGTCGTCATGGTCGACAACCCGCTCGCCGCCGCCACGGGTCATCGCATCTGCAACGACTGCATGAAGGCCTGCATCTACCAGAAACAGGAACCTGTCGACATTCCGCAGGTCGAGACCCGCACGCTCAAGGACGTCCTGGCCCTGCCCTGGGGATTCGAGATCTACAGCCTGCTGTCCCGGTGGAACCCCCTCAACCTCGCCCGCCCCGTGCCGCGACCGCCGTCCGGGCGCCGCGTGCTGATCGTGGGCACCGGTCCCGCCGGCTTCAGCCTTGCCCATCACCTTCAGAACGACGGCCACACGGTCGTGGCCATCGACGGGCTCAAGATCGAACCGCTCGACCCGCATGTCTCCGGCATCGACATCTTCGGCAACCGGAAGGCATTCCGGCCCGTCCGCGACATCGCCGAACTCCACGAATCCCTCGACGACAGGGTGATGGCGGGATTCGGCGGCGTGGCCGAGTACGGCATCACGGTGCGCTGGGACAAGAATTTCCTCAAGCTGATACGCCTGCAACTGGAACGCCGTTCGTCGTTCCGGATGTACGGCGGTGTGCGTTTCGGCGGCACGGTGACCATCGACAGCGCATTCGCCATGGGCTTTGATCACATCGCTCACTGCGCCGGGGCCGGACGCCCGCAACTCATCGACATGCCCAACGCCCTCGCAAGGGGTGTGCGCATGGCGTCCGACTTCCTCATGGCGCTGCAGCTGACCGGCGCCGCAAGAAAGGTGTCGATCGCCAATCTCCAGCTTCGCCTTCCTGCCGTCATCATCGGCGGCGGGCTGACGGCCATCGACACGGCGACCGAGGCCCTTGCCTACTATCCGCGCCAGGTCGAGCGGTTCCTCGAGCGCTACCTGACCCTCGCGTCCGAACTCGGTGAGGACCGTGTGCGGGCATCGTGGAGCGAGGAGGAGGCCCTGGTCGCCGACACCTTCATGGATCATGCGAGGGCGCTTGCCCGGGAGCGCGAGGAGGCAGCCAGGGACGGTCGCGAGCCGGATCTTCTGGGCCTTCTCGATTCATGGGGCGGGGTGACCATCGCCTACCGTCGCGACCTGACCGAGGCGCCGAGCTACCGTCTCAACCACGAGGAGGTGACACTCGCCCTCCAGGAGGGAATCCGCCTGGCACCGGGACTGGTTCCGGTTGCGGTCGAGGTCGACCGGCATCGTCACGTCAGCAGGGTCCGCTTCTCGGACAGCGGCGGCAGCGAATACGCACTCGAGGCCCGCGCCCTCCTGGTGGCCGCCGGGACCCGCCCGAACACCGTCCTGGCGCGGGAGTCGGACGCCGTGTCAACGGACGGCCGCTTCTTCCGGGCACTCGACCGCACGGGCAGGCCCGTCACGCCGGAGGCGAGCGTCAAGCCGGACCAGACCCATGTCCTGATGCACCTCGACGGGGAAGGCCGGGGAGTGAGCTTCCACGGCGACCTCCACCCGAGCTTTGCCGGGAACATCGTCAAGGCGCTCGGTGGCGCCAAGCGTGCATGGCCAGTGATCTCGGACGTGCTGGGCCGGCTCGACCGTCTCCCGCGCCAGGACAGCGAGACCTTCTTCCGGGATCTCGATTCCCGCCTCATCGCCCGCGTCACGAGGGTCACGCGGCTGACGCCCACCATCATCGAGGTCGAGGTCGAAGCGCCGGAAGCGGCGAGGGCCTTCCGCCCGGGCCAGTTCTACCGCCTGCAGAACTTCGAGGCCTGTGCCCGGCGGGGGCAGGACGGCACGTTGCTGGCCATGGAACCGCTGGCCATGACGGGCGCAGGCATCCGGGCGCATGGCACCGGGATCAGCATCATCGGTCTCGAGATGGGCGGCTCTTCGGACCTGATGGGGTATCTCGAACCCGGAGAGCCGGTCATCCTGATGGGGCCCACCGGCAGTCCGACGGAGATTCCCGCAGCCGGGACCGTTCTCCTGGTGGGCGGCGGACTCGGCAACGCGGTTCTCTTTTCCATAGGCCAGGCGATGCGCCGGGCCGGCGCGCGGGTGCTCTATTGCGCCGGCTACCGCAAGGTCATCGACCGCTACAAGACCGACGAGATCGAGGCGGCGGCGGATGCCGTGATCTGGTCCTGCGAGGAGGCGCCCGGGTACGGCCCGACACGGCCGCAGGACCGCAGCTTCGTCGGCAATGTCGTCGAGGCCCTCGTCGCCTACCAGGAAGGGCGGCTCGGCGAACGGCCCGTCGACCTCGGCGACGTCGACCGCATCATCTCCATCGGCTCGGACCGCATGATGTCCGCCGTCAAGGCGGCGCGCTCGGGCGTCCTCGAACCTTGGCTCAAGCGCGATCATGTCGCCATCGCCTCCATCAACAGCCCCATGCAGTGCATGATGAAGGAGGTCTGTGCACAGTGCCTGCAACCGCACGTCGACCCGCGGACCGGCGAGCGGCGCCCGCCCGTGTTCTCGTGCTTCAATCAGGACCAGCCGATGGACTGCGTCGACTTCTCCGCCCTGAGCGAACGCCTGCTGCAGAACGGTGTTCAGGAAAAGCTCACCCGCCTGTGGGTCAGCCGAACCCTCGCCGGCCTTTCCCTTTCCGGACCGCCCGCGCCATGACATGACCCGATTCGTGCAGACGACGGGCCGCCGCATTGCCCGATGCCTGCCCGTCGCCCCTCGATCTCGACCGGCCGCCTGACAGACCTTTCCCATGCCGCCATGAACAAGGCTCGGCTCTTCGAAGCTCCGCCCTGCCTGGCCAAAACATGGTATCCTCCAACGCAACCCACGCCTTCAGGCCATGTCCTTGCCCCCAATGTTGCGGGATATTTTGAACCTTCTATACGGACTTGATTTTACTGGTTTTTCCGGCCTTCGGCAAATCAAGCCTGTTTCCAGATAGCGGCCCGAGACCGGATCGATCCGAAATGAGGCGTTGCCGGCTCGCGTGTCGGCGGCGATTTAGAACGGCGGGATATTGGCGGAGAACCGCTCTTTTGGGCGCTGATCGTGTGAGTGGGTGACCACGACAGGAGAACGTGCGGCATTGGACGAAGGTCCGCCCGGTCTTTGTTTTCTGCCTATTGTTGGATCCCATTGGTCTTGCATTGACGTTGACGATGTCGTTCCGGTCGGCGTTTTCTGGCGTTCGGCGTTTGTGGAACGTGATGTGGGAGGGGAGCTTCAGGCTTTTGCGCGTGGTTTCGTTCTGGCGTTCTCCGTCCTCGTCGTGGTTCGTCGGGCGGGACGATCTCGAGGCTGGAGAGCTGACGGTTTCTGTTGCGCTGGGCGAAGAGGCTGCGTGCGTTGCGGTTGCGGCGGCGCAGGGTGCGGCAGGCGTCGAGTGTTTTCGGGCGGATGCTGCGACCTGTGAGCCAGTCCGGCGGCGGATCGGGCGTTGCTGCGGCTCAGCGGCTGCGGCAGTCTCGTGATGCGGTGTCGTTTGGACGGCCCGGGTGTTTCCCGGGGAGGCTGAGAGGCGCGTCGGGGTGAGACGTTCTCATTCCTGGATGGTAACGCGTGACCGCGTTCAAGGGTCTTGCGGGATCACGTATCCCTTCCGTAGCCGCGTGGCGGTTCGATGTCCTCGAGGGCCTCGATGTCGGCATCGGCGACGCTCTGCAGGCGTTCTCCGTAAGGCGTGTCACGGAGGCTTTCGGGGATGCTGTCGAGGCGGTCACGCCATTCGTCCTGCAGGGTGCGGCAGGCGTCGAGTGTTTTCGGGCGGATGCTGCGACCTGTAAGCCAGTCCGGCCAGCGGCTGCGGCAGTCTCGTGATGCGGTGTCGTTTGGACGGCCCGGGGGTTTCCCCGGGGAGGCTGAGAAGCGCGTCGGGGTGAGACGTTCTCATTCCTGGATGGTAACGCGTGACCGCGTTCAAGGGTCTTGCGGGATCACGTATCCCTTCCGTAGCCGCGTGGCGGTTCGATGTCCTCGAGGGCCTCGATGTCGGCATCGGCGACGCTCTGCAGGCGTTCTCCGTAAGGCGTGTCACGGAGGCTTTCGGGGATGCTGTCGAGGCGGTCACGCCATTCGTCCTGCAGGGCGCGCAGTTCGGCCACGGCGTCGTTCCAGCGTTGCGGTCGCGAGCGCCGGTCACGATGCTTTGGGGTGTGGACGGGAGGGATGCCGGCCTTGCGCCGTTCCCGGTATCGCCGCTGCTTTTCGGCGGGCGTGAGGGGCATGAGTGGTCTCCTTGTGACGGACGTGGTCATGATCTCGCTTGTGGTTCTTTGGTCCTGGCGTTGACGACGTCGTTCCAGTCGGCGTTTTCCGGCGGTCTGCGTCTGTGGAACGAGACGTGGGAGGGGAGCTTCATCTTTTTGCGCAGGGTTTCGGCCTGTCGCTCTCCGGCCTCGTCGTGGTCCTGGGCGAGGACGATGGTCCTGACGTTGGGCAGGCTGCTTGCGGCGAGGCTGATCTGTTCGTGCTGTCTTCGCGAGGGTGCCCCGGCGGTGGAGAGGAAGGCGTGGCTGGGGGGACATTGGTCGATCTGGGCCAGGCTGAGGGCGTCGACGGCGCTTTCGGTGATGACGAGGGCCTCGAGGTCCGCGGCGGTTCCGGCGCGGACGGCGAACAGGCTTCGGGTTCCACCGGTGGCGAAGCGTTTCGGTCCGTCGGGGGGACCGATCTCGAAGCCGGTGAGCTTTCGCTTCCTGTTGCGATGGGCGAAGAGGACGCGTCCGTTGTGGTCGCGGCGGACCAGGGGGCGGCAGGTGTCGAGGGTCTCCGGGAGGATGCCGCGCCCGGTGAGCCAGTCCGGGGCCGCATCGGGCGTTGCCGCGGCCCAGAGGCTGCGGAAGTCGCGTGGCGCGGCGTCGGGTGCTGCGAAGCGGGTGCAGATGTCGGCGAAGGCCAGTCCGCGGTTGAGCATGAAGTCGATGACGGTTCCGTTGTCTTCATCGTTCTGGGTGTTGAAGTAGACCCAGTGTCCGTTGTTGAGGCACTTCGTGACGAGCTTCGGCAGGCCGGGTGCGCACAGGACGGGGTTGGCGCGTGTCGAGGCCTGTTCGTCGCGGACGTATCCCCAGTCGGCGGCGATGCGTTCGAACGGCATGCGCTTGACGGCGTCGAAGTCGACGCGGCGGGGTTTATCGGGTTTCACGCCTGAGCCGCCAGGAGTCGCTGTCGATGGAGATGAGGGTTGCGTCGTGCATGAGCCGGTCGACGGTGCCGGCGATGCCGGAGGCGCTGGGGAAGACGCGGTCCCACTGGGCGAAGGCGAGGCTTGTCGTGACCATGGTCGAGCGGCGCTGATAGCGCCGCGAGACGATGGCGTAGAGGATGTCGGCATGGTGGCTTTCGAGGGTCACGTAGCCGATTTCGTCGAGGACGAGCAGGCGGGGCCTGGCGAGGATCGCGAGGCGGCGGCGCAGCTCGCTGCGCGAGACGGTCTCGGCGAGTGCCTCGAGCAGTTCCGGCGCCTTCTCGAAGCGGACGGTGTGGCCGTGCAGCAGGGCCTGGTGCGCCACGTTGGCGGCGATCATGGTCTTTCCGGTGCCCTGCCCGCCGACGAGCACGGCGTTGTCCGCACGGTCGACGAAGCCGAGGCCGAGGAGCGCTTCGACATGAGCCCGGCTGATGTCGCGCGGCCATGTCCAGTCGAAGTCCGCCAGGGGCTTGAAGGCGGGCAGCCGCGCCGCGGCGCGGCGGCGCTCGTGGCTGCGGGCCCTGCGGGCCTGTTCCTCGCCGCTGACCACCTCCTCGATCCATGCGGTCCCGGCGACCTCGTCCCAGCGTTCGACGAGCCCGTGGAGGCCGAGCGCCCGGGCACGCTCCCTGAGCTCGCTCATGTCTTGTTCCTGGCGCTGGCTTCGGGCCTGTCGTAGGCGTCGAGAGCGGTCCCCCGCGGCGTCGTGCCACGGCCGCCGCGGCCGTCGTCGGCGATGCTGAGGGGCGGCAGGCCCTGCTCCCGGCGGCGCTCCTCGATGATGACGCGCACGGTTTCGGGGTGGCACGAGCCGCGCTCCAGCGCCGTGGCGACAGCCCGGTCGAGAGCGTCGGCGCCGTGCGCGTTGAGAAGCGTCTCCAGCATCCGGGCGCAGGAGGCCACGTTGCGCCCGTTGGTCCCGGCGCGCGCCAGCATCTCCTCGGCCCGCGGCACGGTGCGCAGGACCCGGTCGCGGACGCTCATGGAGCGGGCCCGCCGCTTGCCCGCGGCGATCGCCCTGGCATGCTCCGGATCGGTGACGGCCTGCTTCCTGTCGTAGGAGCGTCGGTGGCGCGCGACCTCGTCGGCGCCGTCGAGGATGCGAACCTCGTCGCGGTCGGCGACCAGCGTCAGCAGGGCCTTGGAGAAGCTACCCGGAACGCTGTAGTCGTTGGTGTCGAAGCGGGCGTGGCAGGTCTTGTCGATGCGCACCGGGCGGACCTCGTGATGCGGGAAGGGGTCGACGGGAAGGACGATCAGGTGCTCCCTCTCCCGGGCGAAGGCGTCCCGCACCAGGAGACTGTCGTCGTCCGGCCAGGGCCGCTCCGCGGCGGCGCCGAAGCACCACTCCCGAACCGCGGCGTTGAGCTCGCCGAGCGGGACCGTGATGTCGCGCCCGGCGAAGAACCCGGTGCGCGCGAAGCGCACACGGCGTTCCACGCGGCCCTTCTCCTGCGGGCTCCTGGGCCAGGCGGCGCTCGGTTCGAAGGCATAGTGGGCCGCGAGGCCGAGCAGCATCGGATGATAGGTGACCGCCTTGCCGCGGCGCGTCACCACGGCACTCTTCAGGTTGTCGTACAGAAGCCTCCGCGGCACACCCCCGAATGCCGCGAAAGCCTCGACATGGCCTTGCAGGAAGCTGGCCATCCGCGCGTCGTGGAACAGGCTCAGGACAGTCTGGCGCGAGTAGCTGAGGGTGACGAGAAGCCCCATGAGCCTGCGCTCCGCCCGGCCGATGCGGACCTTCCCGAACTCGGCCCAGTCAACCTGCGCCTGCTCGCCCGGAAGGAAGCTCAGCCGCAGCGACGGCTCGGGCCTCTTCACCGGCCTCAGCCCAAGGCGGCGCAGGTCGTGACGGAAGTGATCCTCGCCGCCGCGGTAGCCCAGAGCCACGACCTGTCGCCAGAGCGTGCTGGCCGGAAGGTCCGGCGACGCCTCAAGACGCTCCCCGAGGAAGGCAACGAAGGGGTCGATGAGCTTGGCCCGCGGCCGCCGCTCCTGCCCCGACGCCTTGAGCGCCCGCGTCACCGTGCCGTGGTGCACGCCGAGATGCCGGGCAATCGTCCCCACAGCCCAGCCCTCGGCCCGCGACAGCCGCACGATCGTCGCCCGCGTGTCCTCGTCGATCGCCATGAACTCCCTCCCTCTGGTTCCTCAACGCCGCATCACGGGTCCCTCAGCACCACATGCGTCACGACCCGTCCGCAACGGGCGCACCGAAGCGGCGATTCGCGTCGCTCTTGCGCCTTCACAACCGCAGGTAGGGAGGTCGGCAGCAGTCGGGAAGGGTGGTCCGTAACGATTTCTTCGGAACCGGCGTCTCCAGACACCGCCGGAACGTCGCCAAGCAGCACCACAGCAGACGTCTGCGTGCCCATGATCTCGGCAAGCATCGCCGCCCTGGCCTTCAACGCACGCGCCTCCTCCGCCTTGCGGAGCCGGTAACGCCGCTGGCGGTGACGGCCCGTCTCACGGCCCCTCAGCGTGCTCTGGTAGCGACGACGCGACGCGCGGCGCCGCTCGATCCGGGACCGCTCCCTGCACTCATCGGAGCAATACACATGCCCCCGGTCACACGACCGGCAGAGAACAACCTGCCGCTGACACCGCTTGCAGTTGAACAGTCGTCCCGTCGTGCACACGATCCGTCTCGAGAGCGGGGGTGGACCCGGACGCAAAATGGCTCGACAATACACGGGAGTTCGGTCCCCCGTGACCGGCTCGTCCGGGTGCTGCGCCGGGGGTCGTCATCACAACTCTGCCCGGCATCGCATCGCTCTTTCTTTCGATGCCGATCTAGCATCCACCCGGGGCGGCGGCAAAGTCGCCGCCCCGGGACCGGACAACGCGACCCAGACCACAGGGAAAACAGACGATCCCGCGAGTGCCTCGGAACCGGAACCCTCCCGGCAACCCTCACCAAGACCGAAGCAGAGGCCGACGGAACAACCCGAACCGGACCAAAACGACAATAGGAAAAGACGGCGACGCTCGGTGAGACAATCAACCGAACACTGAACCCACGACAACAGGACGTGACAATAGGACCTGACAACAGGGAAGAAACACGACCCTGACAAAGCGCGGCAAATCGCCGAAATCCCGCCGTTCTATGCAGCCATCAACACTCGCGCATGCCGACAAACGGTCCATCGCCCGAAGGGCATGACGGCAAGCGTTCCTCCAGACCGTGAAAAAAGGTCATGCTTGCCGGGCGCCTTCTTGCGCGCGGTGCACGAGGGAACTCAACCGGTCACCGAACGACGGCGCGGCGCGGTCCCGCCCTTTGACGGCAAGCGCCGCGCGGTCAGGCGATGAACGCCGTGCCGGAGACCTGGCGCGCCACTACCGGACGTTCTCCTACCATCGCAGCGCGCCGCGCAGCATGAGGCTGTCTTCGGGGGCCGGGCCCGGCCGGTGCGCGCCCTCGAGGCCAAGGGAGAGCCCCGCGCCCATGCGGTAGCGCGCGCCGAGCCGCAGGGTGCGCCCGCCCGTCTCCGCCAGGCTCAAGCCGGCCCAGGGGGTGAGCACCGCCAGCGGCCCCGGACCGGCAAGGCCGAACCCGTGCCCCACCTCGGCCTCAAGGCGGCTCTCCGCCTCTGCCGGCGCCGCGGCGGATGCAGACGCGGGCAGACCGTGGTCGAACCACTGGCCGAGGCCGCTCTCCGTGAGCCCGTGCGCAGGACCGAAGGCGAGGAACGTCCCGCGCCCGTCGGCCCCGGGATCGAGGCGCACAAGCGCGCTCACCCCCCACTCGTCGCGGTCCGCCTCATGCGCCGCCAGGAGCCGCGCGCGCAGCTCCGCCGTCAGGCCCGCCGCCGGGTCCTGCCATGTCACGCCCGCACCGGCCTCGAGGCCCGCCCCCTCGGCAACGTCGCCGCCGTCATGGCGCACCCCCGCCTCCAGCGCCGGCGTCAGCGTCGCGCCGCCCGCCAGCGCGTGCTCGTACGAGCCCTCCAGCAGCAGACGCAGCCGCGTCGTCCTCGCCGTCAGCCCAGCCAGTCCGTCATCGGACCCCGTGCGCAGACGCGCCAGCGCGCCCTCGCCCTTCACCGCAAGGCGCGTCATGCCGCCTTCGATGAGCTCCGCATCCTCGACCAGGACGCTGCGGCCGCCCGCAGACGCGCTCCACTGCGTCAGGTCGGCGGTCCGCGAAGGCGCGCCCTCCTCGGCAATCCGCACCTCGCCGGTCCCGTAGCCGAGGCTCGCCCACAGGGTCGAGCCGTCCGGCAGCAGCCACCCCGCATAGGGATGCACCGACGTGATCGTCGTCTCGTGCACGCCCTTCACCCCGCCATCGGTCGTCTGCGTGTCCAGCTCGCCCCGCGCATGGGACAGCGCCGCCCCGGCCAGAAGGTCCGGGCGCACCCGCACATCCGCCCCCAGCTGCGCCGACCACAGACCGCCGTCCCACGACACGCCGTCCTCCGAACCCGACAGCGACAGCCACTCGCCCCGGCCCCACACCGCCAACGGCGGCGTGGACGCCTCGTCTTCCCCGGCGCCCGCCGCCAGCGTGAAGGACGCCCCGTCCAGTATCTCGCTCAGCGTCGGACCGCGCTCCTCCGGGCGCGGCGGCCGGGCGGACCGGGCATACCCGACCGGCGACGACGGCAGGGCGCCGAACCGCAGCGAACTGCCCGGCCTGCCGGACGCCGCCGCCTCGATCCGATCCGTCACCGCCCCCAGCGTCCGCGACATCGCCGCCGCCGCCACATGCGGCAGCACCGCGGCATTCACCCGGTTCGCCCGTGACACGGTCCCCGGCGCCCGGTCGCGCAGCACGCCCGCAGCCGTCGCGTCGCTCCCCACCGCGTAGTCCGGACCATCGTTCAGCGTGATGCGGTAGGCTTCCGCGCCTTCCGCATCCGCATCCGCCGCCGTCGGGATCGTCACCACCCCCGTGGTGCGCGCCGCAGAGCCGAACACCGCATCGAACGAACGCGGCCCCAGACCGCCCGGAACGTCACCGGCATCGAAGCCGCTGGCATTGCGCGCCGCCAGCGTCAGGCGCACCGTCAGGCTGCCCGTCAGCGCCCGGTCGGCGGTCACCGCGAGGCGGATGTCCTGCCCCTCGGTCACCGCAGCAGGGTCCCGCGCCAGGGTCAGCACCGGCAACAGCGTCGTGTCCGTCACCGTCACCGCCACCGAATCGATGGTCACCGAACCGTAGCCGCCGCCGCTCGCACTGTGGGTCAGCGTCGCCGTGTCGTCGGTCGTGTCCTCGTCACGGGCCGCGCTCACCGTCACCGTCTGCGCCGTGTCCCAGTTGGCGGTCGTGAAGGTCAGGCTGGCCGGTTCCACCGTCACGTCGCCCGACGCGCCGCCCACCGTCACCGTGACATCGCCCGAGGGTTCCGCGTCCAGCACCACCGTGTAGGCGGCGCTGCTGCCCTCCGACACCCTCAGCGCGGTCGGCGTCACCGTCACGCTTCCGTCTGCGGCGGGAGGCGTGGGCGTCGTCGCGGGCGGCGTGTCATTCTCGGTCACGCTCACCACGACTGAGGCGATGGTCACCGAGCCGTAGCCGCCGCCCGAGGCGCTGTGCGTCAGCGTCACGTCGGGGTCCGCCGCCGTGTCCGGGTCCTCGGCCGCGCGCGCCGTCACCGTCTGCGCCATGTTCCAGTTGGCAGTCGTGAAGGTCAGCGGCGAACCCTCCACCGTCACGTCGCCCGAAGCGCCGCGCACCGTCACTGTCACGTCCGCCGAGGGCGCCTTGTCCAGCTTCACCGTGTAGGCGCCGCTGGCGCCTTCCTCCACCGTCAGCGCCGCCGTCGAAATCGTCACGCCAGCGACCGTCGGCGTCCGCGGCGTCGCCGTCACCCAGGCCGTCTCGGCGCCATCGCCGACGCTGTTCACCGCGAGCAGCCTGAAGCTGTACTCGTTGCCATTCTCCAGGCCCGTCACCGTGTGGGTCGTGGTGCCGGCGCCCGAACTCGGGATGGCGGCCAGGGTCGCGCTGCTTTTTTCGCTCGTCTTGCCGTGGCGCAGCTTGTAGCCGGTGATGCTCGCATTGTTCGGGTTGCTCCACGTCAGCACCACCTGCCCGTTTCCCGCCGCTGCCGACAGGCCCGTCGGGGCAGAGGGCGTCATGGTCGTGGTCGTTACGTCGTTGTCAGTGATGGTGAGAATGAGCATGTTGCTGTTCTGCGTCCAGCCATCCGAACGTGCCAGACTGTTGGGCACAAGCCTCAGGGCGACGGTTTCCCCGGTTCCCTCATCGACCGTGTCGCCCAGTATGCCGATTTTGAAACTTCCATTCGTCCCGAATTCAACATTTGCAAATGCGTTGTTGCTGAATACACCGGGATAACAGATATCCGCACCGCTGGACGGAGCACTGCAAGACGTGGTGCCAACATTGGTGTTGTCGGTTGCCGTGCTGCTGTCGGCAACAAACTCAACGTCAAACCCCGTGCGAGATGGCGTGCCCTCCCCGAGCTTGATGTTGATCGTCACATCCTTCTTGCCGGAATCGCCCTCGGTAATCGTGGTCGATGCGGTCGATATGGTGACGGTCTTGGAAGCGGGCGCGGGGTCGGTGATGGTGACGGTGGTGGAGGTCGTGCCCGCCGTGGCGGTGCCGTCCTGGCCCCTCCAGCTCCAGGTGACAGTATGTGTGCCCTTGCCCAGATTGACGCAGGGATTGAGGTTGACGCCGCGCCCCTTCGTGATGCCGGCGGGAGCCTGTGTGATCTCGACGCCGAGGCTCGCGTTGGAGAGCACCGAATGCGCGGTCACGGCCGTCTTGCCCTGACGCGTCTCCAGATACGTGACCCCACCGTGCGAGACCGAAAGCAGGTTGTAGCACACCAGCGTCGTCGTCTCGGCGGTCCTGATGGTCCTGTCCGCGTCGGAGATCAGTGTCGGGGCTGGCACCTGCGGTGTGGCGCTCGCTTCGCTGCTTTGACGGAAAGCTGTATTGGTAGCAGTCTGCGCGTAGACAATGAACTGATAAAGGGTTCCGTTCGTCAGGCCCGTTACCGTGTGGCTTCTGGTGCTGTCGTTGGAACCTGGAATAGCGATGGGTGTCCCAGCCCAACTATATGTGCCGCCATTGATCTTGTACCCCCAACCGGTTAGCCCGCTGCCGGTATACGTCCAGTTCAGCGTCACCTGTCCGTTGCCCGCCGTTGTCGTAAGAGTGGGGGTCTGCGCCCGCGCGTCCTTGGGCGCGAGGGCGGTGGCCAGCGCGATGAGGAAGAGGGCAGCGAGTCCCGCGCTCAGGCGGCGGGCGGTTCCCCCGAGGGCGCCCACCGGCTCAGCTCCGCGCCCTGACTCTTGAGGGGGGGGGGGGGGGGGGTACGACGAGTACGGGTTCGCGCGCGTGCGAGGCGCTCAGCACCCCGCCCGAAGAGCCGCAGGTCATGCATCCCGACATCGCCTGGCATCCGCGTCATGACTTCATCCTCCCGTCCTGAATTCCAAGCATGCGCCTGCGCCCGCAGGACCGCAGCGAACCCGCCGATGCAACCCATAACCCGTCCGCAGGCCGGTTTCAACAGGGTGTACGTCGGGATTGTGAGATTTGAACAAAGCGTGCGGTCTGCGGTCGTTTTTGGGTATTGTTCTGACAGTGTATTAGGCTGTCAGTATGGAGGCCCCGATGACACTGCCCCCCGCATTGTCCGAGTTCAACCTCAGGCGCCGCGACATCCAGAACCAGCTTGCCGACCTTGGCGACCTGCGCCCCGGCTCGCTGACGCCGCGTTTCCGCAAGTGCGGCAAGCCCACCTGCCACTGTGCCGCCCAGGGAGACCCCGGTCACGGACCGAGCTGGTCGTTGACCTGGTCTGTCGAGGGCAAGACCCAAACCCGGATCATCCCCGCCGAGGCGGTCGAGGAAACCCAGGCGCAGATGGCCGAGTATCAGCGCGCCCGTGCTCTTATGCGTGAACTGTTCGAGGTCAGCACCCGGATGTGCGACGCGCAACTCGACGCCATCAAGGCGATTCCAAAAAAAACTTCGTCGCGGCGCTCGAACCGGAAGTCCGCCACGAGATCGTCAGCGAAGCGGCGAGCCTGATCGGTGTCGGCGTGCTTGACGACTTCCAGACGATCGAGACTGAGGCCCGGCGGGTGGCATGGCAGATCATGGGGCAGGCGGTCGCCGCGAAGCTCAACGCCGATCATTCCGACGATCAGGGCCCCTGCCTGTGCGGGTGCGGCGGCAAAGCTCGCTTCGCCGGCCGCCGGCCCAAGACCTTCATCACCGCCTTGGGCCCGATGACGCTGGAACGGGCCTGGTATCACTGCGACGGCTGTCACTCAGGCTTCAGCCCGCGCGACCGCGCTCTTGGCATGGAGAACACCTTCCTGTCGCCGGCGTCGCTGCGCATGATCGGCATCGCTGCCGCCAGGATCAGCTTCGAGGGCTCCAGCGCCCTGTTGCGCGAGTTGGCCGGCCTCGCCGTCGCACCGAAGACGGTGGAACGCCACGCCGAGGCTCTCGGACGTGAGATCGCAGGCGACGAACACCGCGTCATCGAACCCGAGTTCGGCGATGCCCCCATCCTCTACCTCGGTCTCGATGGCACCGGCGTGCCGGCACGCAAGACCGAAGTCGCGGGGCGTGCGGGCAAGCAGCCCGACGGCGGCGCCAAGACCCGAGAGGCCAAGCTCGCGGTGGTGTGGTCGGCGGAAACCACCGACCAGGACGGCCGCCCCGTGCGCGATCCCGGTTCCGCCAGCGACAACGCGGCCATCGAAACCATCGCCTGCCGGGATACCGACGCCGAGCCCGCGCCCTTCGCACGGCGTATCCTGCGCGAGGCCCAGCGCCGCGGCTTCGACAGCGCAGCGCGCCAGGTCCTGCTCGGCGACGGCGCGCCATGGATATGGAACTTCGCCAACGAGCACTTCCCCGACGCTGTCCAGATCGTCGACATCTTCCACGCCAAGGGCCATCTGTTCGATGTCGCCAAGGCGATCTACAACACACAGCAGCGAGATCGGCGAACGATGGGCCAGAAAGCGGCGCGAGGAGCTTGATGAGGGCCGCGTCGACGACGTGATCGCCGCCCTGCTGAGCCATGCCGCAAGCTGCGAGGAAGCACCGGGAGCGAATGAACTATCCGAGGTTCAGGGCGATGGGCCTGTGCGCTGCCTCCGGCGTGGTCGAGGGAGGCTGCAAGAACATCGTCGGCACCCGCCTCAAGCAAGGCGGCATGCACTGGACCGTCGACGGCGCCAACGCCATCATCGCCCTGCGCTGCGCCGTCGAAAGCAACCGCTTCGACGACTTCTGGGAACGGCGCGCCAGCGCAAGAGCATGAATCTCACAAATCAGACGTACACCCGTTTCAACACGCCGCACCCGACAGCCCGGCAGCCGGACATCCTGCCATCGGCAAGCGTTTCGCCGATGATGGCAAACACGCGCATTCCTCGCAACGCCCTTGCCCAGCCCCGCCAGGGCAATCTGCCTTGCAGCCACGCACCGCCGTCGAAGTCCAAGAGAGATCAACTTTGCCCTACCGGGACGGCCAGATCGAGTCTGCTTCTGCAACACTCTCAAGACGTCACAGCGATCCGACGCTGATCACCGCATCGACATGACAACGCAAGGGACAGCGACATGAAACTTGCCATGACAGCATTGACCGCAATCGCGGTCGCGGTCTGCCCGCATTCATCGATCGCCGAACCAGGACCGATAGGCCAGTGGCTGATGAACACGCCGGTGACGCTGTGGGACCGGGGAATGGACGCCATGAACAAGGAAGCCAGCAAGTTACGCGATTTGAATCCCTCGGATTGGCTTCCTCCCGGAATGGTGGATCCTCCCCATGCTTTTGTGAGTTACGATTGGGACAACAACGAAATAATTCTTTATGTGTCTTTCAATACCCAAGAAATCTATATTGATCACGAATGGTGCAACATCGTTCGTAGAAGGGTCATATCCCGCGTTACGAATTTTCCCGAGGGCGTGACTGAACAGGATTAGAGTGATATTGGCTTAGGGGCGTATTCTATATCTGACGAAGTTGGTCGCTGGTTCGCACATTATGGGTATGACGATGGCGACAGGGACGAAGAACTTGGGGAAAACTGGCGAGAATCGTCTTCGCGAGTGTCATCATGGCTCACGAATCCGGGGCCAGCATCGTATGCCGCGACCGGATCATGTCCCTTGACGCCCCTCCAAATAAGGAATGAGCATTTTCAAGGGAGGAAGGGATGACCAGAGCGCTGCTGATGGTGACCGGCCTGTTTCTCATCGCAACATCTGCGAGGGCTTTCGAGACGGGGCGCGATATGCTCGCATTCGCGACAGAGCGCCACGAATTCATGCTCTACGTTTCGGGCATCATGGAGGGGCACATGCTGACTGCGGCGTGGCTGAATCAGCCGCAGGTCGCTTGCCCGGATCCTGAAACGATGCGTCAACAACTCGCCGTAGCCGTCCTGCTGTGGATGGCGGATAATCCCGGCCACCTGAACAATATGGCCCCCAGCGTTGATCAACAAGTTTCCTTGCCGCGTCCCGTAGCCAGGATGAAAGACGATCACGCGGTCTGATGCCGGCGTTGTTCATGTAGCGCGTGAGAGGGTCAATCGATGAGCAGGAACTGCCAGACCACGTCCCTGGTGGCGAACCGCTGCGCGATTCCTTTCATAATTTTCCCCACATTTTACGGTGGGCAATGCCGTCGGGTTCAGGGCTGTCCCACTCCACCTTGAGATTGGCTTGTCGAAGTTCGGCTACCTCGAAACAAGCAACGTGCATCAAACCGACCCTCACCCCAGTGCTCGACAATCTTACCGATTCAGTCCGGCAGCTTTTTCATGGCAAGTGACAGGCCTCGAGTCTTGTCGCTTGGAAGCACTGAATGCATCCGAAGATATCCGGAACGCGGCGATTTCGCGGTCGCGAAGAACATGATGCCGCGCAGCAAGGTGTCATCCGCATCAATCTGCGAATGATCATGCAGAATGACGTCCCTTTCGTCTTCCAGCGGAGGGGGACACGTGGATGTGCAGCTCACCTATAGTCGTAACGCTCGAAACGGGCACGAGATCCCTTCAATGTCGTGCGCAGTGTCAATAAGGACCTCGATGATGCCCCATCGTCAGTACGCTCGTGGTGCAAGCACGTAGCACGGTCAGGGAAAATTCCGACGTCGATTTCATGGATGCCGACCTACCATTCCAGTTGCAGCCTCCCGTTCGAGCGGAGTTACGCCCGGCCTGAACGTCGTATGCCTGCCGATCGCCTCCAGGAGGCAAAGTGCATGCCTTGCGGCGGCGGGCAGGACCGCGACCCCGTCGCAACCATCCCATCCCGCCTCAAGCCGGGTGAACTCATCGATCGCTGCACGGGATCGTTCCGCGAGCGTCTCGATCGGAGCAGGTTCCGCCCACCCGAACCAGAAGAGGACATCTCTGTCGGGAACATTCACCACCGACTCCGCAATGCGTGTCGGAAGACTACCCCAGGTTTCTGCTCCTGTCGCTGCACCAGGCGTCCGGTTCGACCCCGAGGTCACCTCCTTGCGCAGTCGAGACACTCCCACACATCGGGGCGTGGTCGCGGGTCGGGTTCCTTCCATTCCCGGAAGGGAACAGCCAAGCAAAGACGCCGGTGGCGTCGGTCCAATCGGTGCCAACATTTCGATCAGCTGACGCGGACGCAGGGGAGGCATTGAGCAATCGCGAACTGAACCTCTCTTGCTGCCCTGACTTGACGAACCGGTGAAACTCCTGCTCGGGTGCGGGCGTGTGGACGGTATCGCGAGCATGTCATCCCTTGATCATGCGGTCTCGGCACGGATGTCGAGGAGGTTACGCGCCTCGCGCCCGCAGGCCACGCCGACGAGGTGGACCGGGCCGGCGTGATCGCGGTAGGTCTCGGCATAGCCACGCTCGCGCATCTGCGCCAGCGCCGCATCCAGCGCCGCAGCGCCGTCCCCCTCGCCCTCGGCCATCTTGAACTCCAGCACGAAGACCTGACCGCCGAGGCGCACCACCATGTCCGCACGGCCGCGGTGCGAGGCCTCCTCCACGCTCAGGTCCACCCCGACCGAACGCAGGCACATGTAGAGAAGACTCGCATACCAGGCCTCGTAGCGCGCCAGGTCGCCCTTCGCGTGCCACTGGTAGGGAATGCCCGCGAGCCAGGCGCGGAGCTTCTCGCCGAAGCCAGCGAAATCGTTCGCCTCCAGCAGGGCGCAGAACTCGCGGCCCCGCTCCAGCGGACCGACGCCCTTCTCCCCCAGCCAGGCGAGCAGTCCGCGGTTCAGGCTGATGCGGACCTCGAGGTTGGGATAGTCCAGCCGGTAGAGAGCATCGAAGTCGTCCCGCTCCTCCTCGGCGATGGTCAGGTAGCCGGTCTGGAAAAGCAGCGCCTCGATGTCGATGTCACCGACATCGAACTTCGAGACCAGCGACATGTCCGCCAGCCGCCCCTCCAGTTCCATCGGGCTCACCGACTTCTCCATCAGCATGCGGAACAGGAAGTTCGGCGATCCGGTCTCGAACCAGTAGGGGCGAAACTCGCGGTGCCGCAGGAACAGCAGCACGTCATAGGGATTGTAGACCCGCTCCCCGCCCCGCCAGTGGTAGCCGTTGTACCAGGTGCGGATCTCCTCGCGGTCCAGTCCGACAAGCTCGGGGCCGAACACACGGTCGAGATCCTCCTCGCGGTAGCCGCAGATCGCGGCGAAGCGCGGATCGAGGCTGATGTCCTCGAGATTGTTGAGACCCGAGAACAGGCTGACCTTCGAGAACATGCTGACGCCGGTGACGAAGACGAAGCGGACATGCCTGGCGCTGCCCTTGACGATGCCGTAGAAGCCGCGCAGGTAGTCCCGGTTGGCCCTCGCAAGCCCGGGATCGTGGAGCACGTCGAGGATCGGCTTGTCGTACTCGTCCACCAGCACCACCACCTGCCGGCCGGTGCCACAGTGAAGGCGGTCGAGGAGGTTCCGCAGGCGCCTCGGACCGGTGTCGGAGGTCCGGGCTGGCGGAAGATCGTAGCCGCGCTCCACGCTCTCTAGCTGCTCGATGATGTCCCCTTCGATCTCGCCCGGCTCGTTGTACTTTCCGTCGAAGCTCAGCCGCACCACCGGATGCGGCGAGGACCAGTCCCAGTGAGGATGGATGTCCAGTCCCCGGAACAGGGGTTCGTGACAGGCGAACAGCGATCCCAGCGTGTCGAGCAGCAGGCTCTTGCCGAAGCGGCGCGGACGGGACAGGAAGTAGTGGCGCCCCTCGTCCACCAGACGCCGGACGAGCGGGGTCTTGTCGACGTAGCAGAAATCGTCGTTCCGGATCGTCGGAAAATCCTGGATCCCGATCGGAAGACGGCGGCGGCTCATCGGTCTCTCCCTGCGCGGCGGCGGAACCTGCGGCTGATGCGGGAGCTCGGCACTTCTTCTGTCAAGGCTCCGAATGTCCCGGTACGGTCGCGCCTGAACACACACGGCCACGCTATCCGCCCGACGGTCCATGAGCAAGGGACGGACACGACCAGAGCAACCCCCAAGTCGTTCAGGCGCCGGTCAGTTTCGTTCGAAACCCGGGTCCCCGTGTTGCGAAGCGCCGGGGATCGAAAGGCACCTTGCGTCGCGAGGCGCCCGGCCCTGTCGTCCGGGAATGCACTGCTGGCCTGTTCCTGTTGCGGTACGCCTGCAGCCGGTCTCCGGGTTGGTTGCCGACTGCAAGATTCGCTGCGGTCGTCCAAAAAATGGTACCGTCCTCAAGGGCAGGGATGTCCTGTCCAGATGTGGCCCCGGCTGCAATGGTGCGGCTCGATCCCATGCGTTGTCGGTCCGAGCAGCACAGTCACCCGAGGCAGGTGATCACCTTGTCCACCCGGGGGAGCATTCATGAAGGTTCTCATCGTCCTGGCCCATCCCAGAAGGGATTCCCTGACCGGCCAGATCGCCGATGCCGTCGCCGCGGGCCTCGACCAGGCCGGGCACCGAAGCGAGATCGCCGATCTCTATCGCGAGGGCTTCGACCCTCTGCTGATGCCGGAAGACGAACCGGACTGGGGGCGTGAGGACAAGGTCTACAGCGATGCCGTGCGCCGGGAAATGGCGCGTCTGGAACGCAACGAGGCCATCATCCTCGTGTTTCCCATCTGGTGGTGGTCGTTCCCGGCCATGCTGAAGGGCTGGATCGACCGTGTCTGGAACAAGGACCTTGCCTATGGCTCCGGGACCCTCGGCCACCGCAAGGCGCTCGCCGTCGGCCTCTCTGCCTCCGATTCCGAGACCTATGCGAGAACCGGACAGGACGTGGCCATCGAGAGGGAGATCGTGAAGGGGGTCTTCCAGTACTGCGGTATCGATGATGCGAGCTTCATCTTCCTGCACCATTCGACCGAGGGCGGCAACCGGGTCGCGGACATGATCCGCGAGGCCCGCGACATCGGCCGCGCCTTCGCCTGAAACCTTCGCGCCAGACGTTAAGCCTCATCGTCCGTGCGTGACGCCTGCACCAGGGCCGAGGCGGTTTCGCCGCAGCGCGACAGGGGCGACGGCTAGAGGATGAAGCGCCCGAGGTCGGTGTTCCTCGCCAGTTCGCCCACCCTCTCCTCGACGAACGCGGCATCGATGACGACGGTGTCGCCGCTGCGGTCGGGAGCGCTGAAGCTGATGTCTTCCAGGAGTTTTTCCATGACGGTGTGCAGGCGGCGGGCGCCGATGTTCTCCACGGTCTCGTTGATCTTCGCGGCAAGGTCCGCGAGGGCGTCGATCGCCACATCGCGGAAGTCGAGCACGATGTCCTCGGTGGCGAGGAGCGCGGTGTACTGGATGATGAGGCTGTTCTCGGGCTCGGTCAGGATACGCCGGAAGTCGTGCCGGTCGAGGGCCTGAAGTTCGACGCGATTCGGCAGCCGCCCCTGCAGCTCCGGCAACAGGTCCGACGGCTTGGCGAGATGGAAGGCGCCCGAGCAGATGAAGAGGATGTGATCGGTCTTCACGGATCCATGCTTGGTGGCGACCGTCGTCCCCTCGATAAGGGGCAGCAGGTCGCGCTGCACGCCCTCGCGGGAAACATCGGCGCCAACCCGCTCGTTGCGGGCCGTTATCTTGTCGATCTCGTCGATGAACACGATGCCGTTCTGCTCCACGGCCTCGATCGCCGCGCGGATCACCATCTCCTCGTCAAGCAGCTTGTCGGATTCCTCGGCAATCAGGACGGGGTGGCTGTCGCCGACCTTCATCTTGCGCCTGTGCGTCTGGTTGCCCAGCACCTTGCCGAAGACATCGTTGAGATTGAGCATTCCCATCTGGGCACCCGGCATGCCGGGAATGTCGAAGGTGGGCAGCGCACCGCCTCCGGTATCCTGCAGGTCCAGCTCCACTTCCCTGTCATCAAGGTCCCCGCGGCGCAGCCGGTCCCGCATCTTGTTGCGGGTCTCCTGGCTTGCCTTGTCACCGACGAGGGCGTCGATGACCCGTTCCTCGGCGGCCAGTTCCGCCCGCGCCCCGACCTCCTTGCGCATGTCCTCGCGGGTGCTGGTGATCGCGGTCTCCACGAGATCGCGGACGATCTGCTCGACATCGCGTCCCACATAGCCGACCTCGGTGAACTTGGTCGCCTCGACCTTGAGGAAAGGCGCATTGGCAAGGCGGGCAAGGCGGCGCGCGATTTCGGTCTTGCCGACACCGGTAGGACCGATCATCAGGATGTTCTTGGGCAGCACCTCTTCCTTGAGATCATCCGCCAACCGCTGGCGGCGCCAACGATTGCGCAAGGCGATCGCAACCGCCCGCTTGGCATCGGTCTGGCCGATGATGAACCGGTCGAGTTCGGAGACGATCTCGCGGGGAGAGAACGATGTCATCACGGCCTCCGTGCAATCCTCGCAGGAGACTGACAAGGACAGTCACCCTGCATCCAGCACCTCCAGGGTGACATGGCGGTTGGTGTAGATGCAGATATCGGCTGCGATCTCCAGACTCCGGCGGGCGACCTCTTCGGCCGGGATTCCATCAACCGCAAGGAGTGCGCGTGCCGCCGCAAGGGCGTAGTTGCCGCCCGACCCGATTCCGATCAGACCGTCTTCGGGTTCCAGAACATCGCCGGTGCCCGAAACGATGAGAGAGACAGACCGGTCGGCAACCGCCATCAGGGCCTCCAGACGCCTGAGATAACGGTCGGTGCGCCAGTCCTTGGCGAGCTCGACGCAGGATCTCGCCAGCTGCCCGGGATGGCGTTCGAGTTTTTCCTCGAGTCGTTCGAACAGGGTGAAGGCATCGGCCGTCGCGCCTGCGAATCCGGCCAGAATGGAACCCGCCCCCAGCCGCCGGACCTTGACGGCGTTGGCCTTGACCACGGTGTCGCCCATGGACACCTGGCCGTCACCGGCCACGACGACACGGTCATCGCGACGCACCGAGAGGATGGTGGTGCCGTGCCAGGGAGAGTTCGCCATCAGGGTTCCAGTGCCGGTGCCATGAGTAGCTATGTGGCACCCGATCACCGTGGATCAAGGGACGCGTTCCGATTCCGCCTCCTGCGGCATGCCCGCGACGGAGATGTCGAACCGGACACCCGGCCTGTGCTACATGACCTGCCGACACGGACACATGACACGATCCATGCATGAACTGTCTGTGGCACCGATGATGAACTGCACGGACCGTCACGGCCGCGCCTTTCTGAGGTGTGTCACGAAACATGCCCGCCTCTACACGGAGATGATCGTCGCCGACGCGGTGCTGCACGGGGACCGCCAACGCCTGCTCGCCTTCGACGAGACAGAACACCCCGTGGCCCTGCAGCTCGGCGGCTGCGACCCGGTGACGCTGGCCTCTGCATCGCGCATTGGCGAGGACTTCGGCTATGACGAGATCAATCTCAATGTCGGCTGCCCCTCCAGCAGGGTCCGGTCCGGCCGGTTCGGCGCCGCATTGATGGCCCATGCCGATCTCGTGACCGCCTGCGTGGCGGCCATGCGCGATGCGGTCAGCGTGCCGGTCACGGTCAAGTGCCGCATCGGCATCGACGCCATGCACGAGGACGAGACACTCGCAACCTTCATGGGCACGGTGGCGCAAGGCGGATGCGCGACCTTCATCGTGCATGCCCGCAAGGCCTACCTCGACGGCCTGTCGCCGAAGGCAAACCGCGAGGTGCCGCCGCTGCGGCATGATGTCGTCCACGACAGCAAGCGCCGGTTTCCCGACTTCGCCATCATCACCAACGGCGGTATCCGGGATCTCGCCTCGGCATCGCACCATCTCGCGCATGTCGATGGCGTGATGATCGGTCGAGCCGCCTACCGGACACCCTACATGCTGGCCGAGGCCGACCGGCTGATCTTCGGCATCGATGAACCGCCCAGGGAACGCAGCGGAATCGTCCTGTCGTGGCTGCCCTATCTCGAGGAACATCTGGCCAGGGGCGTGCCCCTGGCCCGCATGAGCCGTCATATGACCGGTCTCTATCACGGAGAACCGGGTGCAAGGACCTGGCGCCGCCTGCTCACCGAGTGGACCTCGAGGCCGTCAGCGGACGTGACCACGATCAAGGATGTCCTGGGACGCGTCGAGGACAGGCGTCAGGCGCCGGCTGAACGGCAGGATATCGCCGCGCCCATGCCGTTTCAGGCCGGAGCATGACAACAGGCCTGAAGCTTGTTGCCGTCGTGATCGCGCAGGTAGGCGCCATAGTAATGCTCGTGGTAGTGAGGCCGCGGGCCCGGTGCGCCTTCGTCCGTGGCCCCAAGCGCGAGTCCGCATGCATGGAAGGCGTCAACCGCCTCCCTTGAAGACGCGAGGAAGGCTGCGTGAGTGCCGTTCCCCGCCGTGGCTTCCCTCTTGTTGAACGGCAGGCAGACAAAGAAGCCGGACCTCTCGCCGGGATGCCCATAGCCGGCGAACCCGTACTCGGATGACGAAAGCAACCGGACGATTCCCAGTGGCTCGAGTATGGCGTCGTAGAACTGCAGGGCGCGTTCCAGGTCATTGGTGCCGAGTGTGATGTGACTGAACATCGTGTCATCTCCCCAGTTCGTTCATCGCCTGGTCCATCGCCGCGATCAGCGCATCGGCGTGTCTGCGCCGGAAGATCATGGGCGGCCGGATCTTGAAGACATTGCCGAACCGCCCCTCCCTGCCAACGAGCACTCCGAGTTCCCGCATCCGGTTCTGCACTGCCGCCATGCCTTCGGCGTCCGGCTCCCGGGTATCGCGGTCCTCGACGATCTCGACTCCCGTGATGAAGCCGTGGCCACGCACGTCCCCGAGCATGGGATGGCGGTCCTTCAGATCCTCGAGGCCCTCCTTGAGGTAGCCGCCGGTGGTTCGGGCATTCTCCAGCAACTCCTCGCGTTCGAGAACATCGAGCACGGCAATGCCGGCCGCACAGGCTACCGGATTGCCGCCGAATGTCGAGAAGAGACCCGATGCCCTGGAGAACTCCTCGAGAATCTCGGCGGTGGTCACGACCACGCCGAGAGGAAAGCCGTCACCCACCGGCTTGCCCAGGGTGACGATGTCCGGCTTCATCCCGTGGCGATCGAATCCCCACATGTGTGTGCCTGGACGGCCGAAGCCATACTGCACTTCGTCTGCAATGATCATGCCGCCGGCGGAGCGCACCCGCGCCGCAACGTCCTGCAGGTACCCGGCGGGCACGTCGGGAATACCGTTGGAGCAGAAGGAGGTATCGATCATGAAGCAGGCCGTTCCGAAACCCGCCTCATCGAGCTCGCGGATGGCCCGGTCAGCATCGGCGGCGTAAATGGCGGCGGGATCCTCCTTCCCTTCAACGCGGTTGCGGTAGGGATCCGGTGACATCAGCGTGCGCACATGCGGCGCCACCGCCTCGGGCCGTTCCGGCGAAAGGTGACTGATCGCCTCGGTGATTCCGTGATAGGCATCCTCCATGACAATGCCGCCGCGCCGGCCGGTGAGCAGGGTGGCGATTCGCCAGGCGATGTCGTTGGCCTCGCTTCCCGAGTTCACCATGATCGAAGAGGTGAGATGGTCGGGCATCGTCGCCTGCAGCCTTTCGGCATAGTCGGCGAGAACACGGTAGACGTAGCGCGTGTTGGTGCCGAGTGCCCCCGCCTGGCGGGATATGGCGTTGACCACGTGCGGATGGCAGTGGCCGACA
Source organism: Alphaproteobacteria bacterium (assembly GCA_964291265.2). Classification (GTDB taxonomy): domain Bacteria; phylum Pseudomonadota; class Alphaproteobacteria; order SP197; family SP197; genus SP197. Next base: position 2,023,334 of record OZ219747.1, on the reverse strand, counting down.
CTGGCGACGTTGTTGTAGGCGTCGATGAAGGCGCGGCCATTGGCGTCGTAGAGAATGGCGCCCTCGCCCCTCTCGACATGCAGGGGCTTTCGATAGAAGAGCGTCAGATTCCGCCCGAGATACCGGTAACGCCGTTCAAGCTCTCCCTCAAGCGCATCCGACTCCGGCGTCGTCACCGTGCCCTTCGGACAACGATGCGGCATGCGCAGCGCATCGCGGAATGCCGCCGTGGCCTTGTCAGGGCCGGTCTGGAACATGATGTCGAGGGCTGCAAAGACGTCGAGATCGTATCCGGGCATGTAAGGAGGAGAGCCAAGGCGTGCCACGGCCCTTCGCGCCACGATCACGGCGCCGATGGCAAGGCGGGCGGCGATCATGTCGAAGAGCGCGTCGACCTCGTCTTCCCGCAGGGCGAGAACCGAATCGAACCCGATCGCCACATCGATGATGTCTTCCAGGGGCCGGTCCGAGCCAAGGGCATGGTTGTCGCAGGCCAGGGCAAGTTCGCATGCCACGGGGCCATGCATCATGTCGCCGAAGTCAATCACGCCGTCGGGTTCATCCGGCGTGTCCTCATGGGCGACGACATTGTTCCGGTTGGCGTCATTGTGAATCACCTGGCTGCGGAAGTGATTCCAGCACGGCAGGACGTTGCGCATGAAACGGTCGAGCGCGGTTTCCACGAGTTGACGCGAGGACGGTTGCGCGATGTCCCCTGTGTGGACGCGCAGCCTTGGCGCCTGCCGGATGTCCCACAGCAGGGTATGCCGGGCGGCCGGGTGGAAGAATCCCTCCAGCGCTCGGTCGAGGCGCGCCACCAGGACCCCCAGCCCGCGGCGCTGCCGGCGCGTCGAGGGGAACGAATCGACGCTCGATCCCGGAACCCAGGTCAGGAGGCGCACGATGCTCTCGCGGCCATCGGGTGCCGTGACTCTGGCAAAGGGCTCGCCAGTGAGGGTGGGCACCACCTCCGGCACGAGGATGTCCGGGGCCGTGGCGGCGATGTGGCGAAGCGCGGCGTTCTGGAAATCGACGACGGACGCCTCTTCCTCCGGATGGTGAAACTTCAGGACCCAGCGATCATCGCCGCTTGTGAGAAGGAAGTTCTGATCCCGGTCCGAGTCGAGCGGACGGTACTCACCCTCGACGCCGAAGAGCCGATTGCTGATACCGGCAAGTTCGGAGTCGGGAAATCCCGGAAGGTCGGTGACAAGGTACTTGATGTTCTCTTCGCGTCCGCTCATCGATCCTCGCGCCCCGTTGTCAGCCCGCCGGAGTGTGTCGCGACGCACCGGGGCGATCAAGGCATGGCGGCTTGCGGCGTCACGTTCTTCGCGCCAAGCTTGGCCCACCGTTCGGGGAGTATCGCGGCATGGTTCAGGACCACAATCAACCCGTCGATGCATCCCTTGTACCGCGATTCGGCGACATTCCGACATTCATGCGCCTGCCCCACGTGCGCCATGCGGACGGTCTCGACATCGCCCTCGTCGGCGTTCCCTGGGATGGCGGCACGACCAACCGTGCCGGCGCCCGTCACGGACCACGCGAAATCCGCAACCAGTCGAGCCTGTTGCGCAAGGTCCACCATGTCTCGCGCCTCGCGCCCTATGACCTTGCCCAGGTGGCGGATCTCGGCGACTGCCCGGTCAATCCCATCGACCTCATGGACTCCCTCGAACGGATCGAGCGATTCTACCGGACGATCGACCTGGCAGGCGCCCTGCCGCTGTCCGCCGGCGGCGACCACCTGATCACCCTGCCGATCATGCGCGCCATCGCCGGCGACCGTCCCGTCGGCATGGTGCACTTCGATGCCCACAGCGACACCAACGACCGTTACTTCGGCGACAATCCCTACACCCATGGCACCCCCTTCAGGCGAGCTGTCGAGGAGGGCCTTCTCGATCCCCGACGCACCGTTCAGATCGGTATCCGCGGGTCGATCTACGGCGCCGGCGACATGGCCTTCGCCGAAGAGAGCGGCATGCGCGTCATCTACATGGAGGAATTCACCGCAAGGGGCCCGGAACAGGTCGTCCAGGAAGCGCGCCGCGTGGTCGGAGATGGTCCAACCTACATCAGCTTCGACGTTGACGGACTTGATCCGGCGTTTGCGCCGGGTACCGGCACGCCCGAGATCGGCGGCATGACAACGCGCGAGGCCCAGGAAGTGGTGAGGGGTCTCCAGGGTCTCGATCTCGTGGGTGGCGACGTGGTCGAGGTGGCCCCGCCCTTCGATCCCAGCGGAAACACGGCGCTGGTCGGGGCTACCTTCATGTTCGAGATCCTGTGCCTCCTCGCCGACCGGGTGGGGCGGCGGGATGACTGAACCTGGCACGACGGTAGACCGGTGGTGGAGTCCCTGGTGCGCGGTGGAGAACACGACCATTCTCCATGTGGATCTCGCCCCCTCCCCAGGACGCGAGGAACATGCCGTCGCCCTGCTCGACGACGCCGAACGGGCGCGGTGGCAACGCTCCCTGTCGGCAGGGGCCCGGAGCGCGTTTGCCCTGTGCCGGGCGGCCCTGCGCGTCAGTCTGGCCGAGCATGCCGGTTGTTGCGCGGATGATCTCTCATTCGGTCACCTGGACCACGGCAAGCCCTTTGCCATCATCGGCGGCAGGCATTCCTCCATCGGCTTCAGTGTTTCGCACAGCGGCGGTCACGGCCTGATCGCCATCGGCGGACATGACGATCTCGGTGTCGATGTGCAGGAACGCTCCCCGCACCGCGACTTCGCGGAACTCACCGGCCGGGTGTACGGACCGCTGGAACGCCAGCGGCTGGCCCGCGTCTCCGGCACGGCACGCCTCCACCTCTTCTACCGCCTGTGGACCATGAAGGAAGCACTGCTCAAGGCCATCGGCACCGGCCTGTCGTTGGGTCCATCCCGGTTCGAGATCCCCGAAACGGTGCTCGACGGCGCGCCCGCGTGCCTCTTCCGGTTTCCGGGAGATCCCTCACCGCCCCTTAACCTCATCGATCTCGGAGAGGAACGATTCGCCGCCGCCCTGGCCTGCAGGCCCGTCCCCTGATTCTCCGGGAACCACGCCATCATCCTGCCGGACAGTCTTCCGGGACCATGGCCCGCCCTCGATTCCTGCCACGGCCGCAAGAAGTCCCTTCCCCGGCGAAGCCGGGCACGAAGGGACCCTCTGGTCCAGGAGAGCTTCCCTTGAGGTCCGACGCAGAGTAGGTTTGAACCTTGCATGCATGCTCACAACGGGCATGTCGATGAACGAAAACTGCTGAGGGAGAGCGCCAACATGAGCCAACAACAACTCGACTGGATGATTGACGAGATCCGGGCCGGTCGCCTTGACCGCCGGGAGTTCATCGGTCGTGCCGGTCAACTCGGAGTCGGAGTGACTGCGGCAACGACCATGCTGGGCAGCGCCGGCATCGCCGAAACGCCGATGAAGGGCGGTGAGGTCCGCATCGGCCCGGAGTACACCGGCGCCGAAGAGACCTACGATCCCACAAAGATGACCAACAGCACGGACATTCAGCGTGCCTACCAGGTCTACAACCGGTTGACCAACCTTGACCGCGATATGAACGTCGTTCCCAACCTTGCAGCAGAATGGGAAGCGGCCAACCAGGCGTCCGAGTGGACGTTCAAGCTGCGCCAGGGAGTCGAATTCCACGACGGAAAGACCCTGACGGCAGACGATGTCATCTATTCTCTTGGCGAACACATCAAGGAAGGCTCCGAATCACCCTCCAAGCCCCTGCTGGCGCCGATCGTGGACATGCGGGCCGATGGTCCCGACGTCGTCAGGATCACGCTCGATTCGGGCAATGCCGACTTCCCGGTCACCCTGGGACACGACTACCACACGTCGATCGTCAAGGAAGGCTGGAAGGACGGCGACCCCGTTGTCGGCACCGGACCCTACAGGCTCGTGGAGTTCACGCCGGGACTGGCCTCGATCGCCGAGAAGAACGAGAACTACTGGAACCCGGATGCCGGACACGTCTCGACCTTCATCACCCAGGGAATTCCCGACAACGCGGCACGCTCGAGCGCCCTGCAGGCCGGTGACATCGACATCGACATCAATATCGAACCCCGTATCACCTCGCTGCTGGGTCAGAATCCCGGAGTCAGGGTCCACTCGACCCCGTCGGGTTCCTGGTTTGCCTGGATCATGGCAGTCGACAGGGCGCCCACGGACGATCTCAACCTGCGCCTGGCGATGAAACACGCCGTCGACCGGAATGTCGTCGTCGACAAGGTGATGGTCGGGCATGGCCGGATCGGCAACGATTTCCCGGTCAATCCGGGGCTGCCGACGTACTGTGACGCCATCCCGCAGCACAACTACGATCCGGAAAAGGCTAGGTGGCACTGGGACAAGACCGGTCTCTCGTCGATCGAGCTTGCCGTCTCGAATGCGGCGCATTCGAACGCCATCGACGCCAGCACCATTCTCCAGGAGCACGCACGCGAGGCGGGCATTCCCATCGAACTCAATCGTGTGCCCGATGATGGCTACTGGAGCCATACCTGGATGCAGGTGCCGTTCTGCGCGACCGGCTGGAATTCCCGACCAACCGCCGATTCGATCCTGACGATCGCCCATGCCTGCGGCGGGTCCTGGAACGAAACGTTCTGGTGCAACGAACGGTTCGACGAACTGCTCGTCATGGGGCGACTGGAGACGGACGATGCCAAGCGCCTGGAAATCTACTGCGAGGCGTGCACCCTGCTGCACGACGACGGTGGACTGTTCCTGCCGTTCTTCACGAACTACATCGAGGCGACCACCTCGCGCATCCGGAACTTTCACGGCAGTTCCGCCTTCGCGGGCGGCGCCGGATGGCCTTACGAGGAGATCTGGATCGACGAGAGCAGGGCCTGATTGATCAGGTCGCTCGACGACCCGGGCAAGCGCCGGCGGCTGTTGCTGCCGGCGCTTTTCGTTTTGAAGGCCGGAGGAGCGTGATGCGGCGATCACGGCGGCAGGCCGCCGGCAGAAGGAAGGAACGCAAGGGATCCCGGAAGGTGCCGCAGCTGCCGTGGACCGTCGTGCGCAATCCCTACCCGGCCCTGGACATCGCCGGTCCCGACGATGTCGAGGCCATCCACGACGCCTCGATGCGCGTTCTCGAGGAAACGGGGATCAACATCCTCCTCGAAGAGGCCCGCGACATTCTCCGTGACGCCGGTGTCGCCGTCACACCGGGCGAGAACCGTGTGCGGTTCGAACGCGGCTTCATCGAGGAAGCCGTCGCCCGGGCGCCGCGGCAATGGACTCTCCATGCCCGCAATCCGGCGCGAAGCCGGATCATGGGGGGCAACCACATCAACTTCTTCCCCGTCGCCGGCAATCCGAATGTCTCCGATCTCGAGGGCGGTCGACGGGCAGGCAATCTCGGGGACTATCGCAACCTGCTGCGTCTCGCACAGGTCATCAATGCGGTGCACGGCTGTACGCCCATGCTGGAGCCCGTCGAGGTTGATCCCGATATCCGTTATCTCGACATCGTTGGCGAGCAGCTCTTCCTGACCGACAAGATCGCCTTCGGCTACTCGCTCGGCCGGCGCAAGATCAGGGATGCCATCGACATGGTCCGCATCGCCCGCGGCATCAGCGAGGCGGTGCTCCTCGAGGAGCCCAGCATCTGGACGGTCGTCAACTGCAACTCCCCCCTGCAGCTGGACATTCCCATGTTGCTCGGCATGATCGAGATGGCGCGATGCAACCAGGTCATTGTCGTCACACCGTTCACGCTCGCAGGCGCCATGGCGCCGGTCACCATGGCCGGCGCTCTGACCCAGCAGAACGCCGAGGCGCTTGCCGCCATCGCCTTCTGCCAGACGGTCGGCCCCGGCACTCCCGTGGTCTACGGCGGCTTTACAAGCAACGTCGACATGAAATCCGGGTCTCCGGCCTTCGGTACGCCGGAGTATGTCAAGGCGGTTCTCCTTGGCGGCCAGATGGCGCGACACTACGCCCTGCCCTACCGCTCATCCATCGTCAATGCCGCCAACTGTCCGGACGCCCAGGCGACCTACGAGAGCGCGATGTCGCTGTGGGCGACCGTGCAGGGTCACACCAACATGGTGATGCACAGCTTCGGATGGATGGAGGGGGGGCTCAGCGCCTCGTTCGAGAAGATCGCCATAGATCTCGAGATGGTCCAGACCATGATCAAGGCCCTGGAGCCCGTGGACTTCTCGGAACCCGAACTCGCCGTTGACGCCATTGCCGATGTCGGTCCGGGGGGGCATTTCTTCGGCACCCGCCATACTCTCGAGCGCTACGAAACCGCCTTCTACGAGCCGGTTCTCTCGGACTGGCGCAACTTCGAGACCTGGAAGAGCGACGGCGCCGTCGACGCCACAAGGCGGGCCGCCAGGGTGTGGCGCCAGCTTCTCGACGAGTACGAGACACCCGACATGGACCCCGGCATTGCCGAGGAGCTGACCTCCTTCATCCGCCGGCGAAAGGAAGAAGGCGGCGCCACGGCCGACGACTGATCGTCGAGGGACCCGTGCCGCCGGTCCATGACCGTGGAATCGACGCGGCTGTCGAAACATGGCGCTCGACGGCAACGTCCGGAAGCATTGCCCGCCCCGCCGGATGATGGTATCTTGCAGGTATCCGTCGGGGGGCTCGAAGAGAGCTGAGAGATCCAGAGTGATCGACCCGTGGAACCTGACCCGGATCATGCCGGCGTAGGAAACGGAAGAAGCCTCCCGGTTCTCATCCGCCCCATGCCACCCGATCCGGATGGCACAGCGGAGGACTCGGTGTGGCCACGATACCTGTCGCGTTGACCATCGCCGGCTCCGACAGCGGCGCAGGCGCCGGAATCCAGGCTGACCTCAAGACGATCGCCTCTTTCGGGGTCTACGGTACCAGTGTCATCACGGCGGTCACCGCACAGAACACCGTGGCCGTCACCGCCGTGGCGGAAATCGACCCCGGCGTCGTGGCCGCGCAGATGCGGGCGGTGTTCGACGACTTCCAAGTCGGAGCGATCAAGATCGGCATGCTTTCGTCGCCCGGAATCATCCGGACCGTCGCCCGCGAACTCGCCGGATCGAATGCACCGGTGGTCCTCGACCCTGTCATGGTAGCGAAGTCGGGAGATGCGCTGCTTCGCGACGAGGCCGTCTCGGCGCTCGTGGAAGAGCTTGTTCCCCTTGCTGCCGTGTTGACGCCCAACCTTCCCGAGGCTGCACGCCTCCTCGGGTCTTCCGTCGCCATGACCATGGACGGGATGCGCGAGCAGGGTGAATCGCTGCTCGATCTTGGGCCGTCGGCGGTTCTCATGAAGGGCGGACACGCGCCCGGCGCCGAGTGCCGCGACGTCCTCATCACAAGGGACGACGAACCAAGGGTCCTTTGCGCCTCGCGCATCATCACGCGGAACACGCACGGCACGGGATGCACGCTCTCCGCGGCAGTCGCTGCGGGGCTCGCGAAGGACAGGGCCCTGCCGGAGGCGGCGGCCGAGGCGCATGCCTACCTCAACCGCGCCCTGCATGCGGCGGATCAGCTCGACCTCGGATCCGGACACGGGCCGGTTCACCACTTCTACTGGACATCGGGTCATGACGGTTGATGTCCGGATCCACGGCGCCGGCGTGGCCGGACTCTGCGTCGCCACCGCCATTGTCGAAAGAGGCGGCCACGTGGCGCTCCGGGACAGGCATCCGGAGCCCGGAGCACATGCCTGCTCATGGTGGGCAGGCGGCATGCTGGCGCCGGACTGCGAGGGCGAGACGGCAGATGAGGCCGTGGTCAGGTTCGGACGCGAGGCAGGCGCATGGTGGCGGGCACGGACCGACGCCGTGACGTCCAACGGCACCCTTGTCCTGGCGCTGGCACGGGACGCCGGCGAGTTGCAGCGGTTTGCGCGCCGGACCGGCAATCATCGGGCTCTCGACGGCGACGCGATCGACGCACTCGAACCCGACCTTGCCGGCAGGTTCCGGCGCGGCCTGTTCTTCCCGGACGAAGCCCATCTCGCACCCCGTGCCGCGCTTCGTGCCCTGGCGCGCCGCCTGCGCGATTGCGGAGTGGTGGTGGAACCGTCAGACGACGTTCCGCCGTGGCCGGCATCGGACGGGGTCACGTCGATCGACTGTCGAGGATTGGCCGCGTGTGACGTTCTGGGTGAGCTTCGCGGGGTCAAGGGCGAAATGCTCCTGCTGCGCTGCGCGGACATTCGTCTGCGCCGGCCGGTCCGCCTGCTGCATCCCCGCATTCCCCTCTACGTGGTGCCCCACGGTGACGATGTCTACATGCTCGGCGCCACCATGATCGAGGCGAGCGAGAGGGAACGCATCACGGCTCGCTCGCTCCTCGAACTGCTGTCCGCCGCCTATGCGCTTCACCCGGCGTTCGGTGAGGCGGAGGTGCTGGAAATCGGTGTCGACGCCCGCCCCGCTTTTCCCGACAATTGTCCGCGCATCCTGCGCGACGGCCGCTCTCTCTACGTCAACGGGCTCTTCCGGCACGGATTCCTGCTGGCGCCGGCCCTGTCGCGCATGGTGGCGGATATGGTGTTCGAAGGCGATGTTCCGGAGCTGATGGATGCAACTGTATCTCAACGGTGAGGCCGTGGAGGTCAGGGCCGGCACCCTTGCCGCCCTCCTCGAGGAGCGCGGTCTCGGCGGGCGCGTGGTCGGTACCGCTGTCAACGAGGTCTTCGTGGCGGCGGCGAACCGGGAGACGAGGCAACTCAGGGACGGCGACCGGGTCGAGGTGGTCGCGCCGATGCAGGGGGGATGATGAGGAGGGATTTCTACGGCACAGAACTCGCCACGCCTCTCATGCTGGGGACGGCGCAGTATCCCTCTCCCGCAGTGCTGGCAGGCGCGTTTCGCGAATCGGGCGCACCTGTCGCCACGGTATCCCTGCGCCGCGAAGGCGGCGCCGGAGCGGGCGGGGCCTTCTGGGACCTCATCCGCAGCCTCGGCGTCCACGTGCTTCCCAACACCGCGGGCTGCCACACGGTGAAGGAGGCGGTGACGACGGCGCACATGGCCCGGGAGGTCTTCGCGACGCCCTGGATCAAGCTCGAGGTCGTCGGACACGCCGATACGCTGCAGCCGGACATCTTTGCCCTGGTCGAGGCGGCAGGAATCCTCGCCGAGGACGAATTCGAGGTTTTTCCCTACACGACCGAAGACCTCGTGACGGCCGAGCGACTCGTGGAAGCGGGCTGCAGGGTCCTGATGCCCTGGGCGGCGCCCATCGGTTCCGGTCTGGGGCCCATCAACGAGTACGGCCTTCGCAGCCTGCGCGCCCACTTTCCCGACACGACCCTCGTCGTGGACGCAGGTCTGGGGCTGCCGTCACACGCCGCCAGGGTGATGGAGATGGGGTATGACGCCGTTCTCATCAATTCCGCGGTAGCCCGGGCAGGGGACCCGGTGGCGATGGCGGGCGCCTTTGCGAAGTCGGTCGCGGCCGGGGCGGCCGCGGCGGCGGCCGACCCCATGAACGCGCGGGACATGGCCGCACCGTCGACGCCGGTCATCGGAAAGGCGTTCCTGGCATGACTCTGGACAGGTTCTACCCGATCTTCGACGATGCGAACTGGCTCGGGCGCACGCTGCCGCTCGGCGTGAAGCTGGTCCAGTTGAGAATCAAGGAAAGACCCGCCGACGAAATCCGCCGGCAGATCGTCCGGTCGAAGGGATTCTGCGCCCGGCACGGCGCGGTTCTCGTCGTCAACGATTACTGGCAGGTCGCCATCGATGAAGGCTGCGACTTCGTCCATCTCGGGCAGGAGGACCTCGATACCGCCGACATCACGGCCATCCGCAAGGCGGGACTCAGGCTCGGCGTCAGCACCCATGACCACGCCGAACTCGAGCGCGGCCTGGCGCTCGATCCCGATTACGTGGCGCTGGGCCCGGTGTATCCGACGATCCTCAAGGCCATGAAATGGCAGGAACAGGGGCTCGAGAGGGTGACGGAGTGGAAGCGGCTGATCGGCGCCTGTCCGCTCGTGGCCATCGGCGGCATGACCGTGGAACGCGCGGGCGGCGTCTTCGCGGCCGGCGCCGACATCATCTCGGCGGTGACCGACATCACTCTCCATGCGGACCCCGAATCCCGGGTGACGGCATGGCTGGACGCAACCCGCTGCAACGAAAGGACGACATCATGACGACAGTTCCGACGCCGCTCTTCCGCACGATACCGTGTCCCCGCGACACGACACGACACGCTGCCGAGGGGAACGCGCCATGACCGCCCCGGAGTATGGCAGGACCTTCGGTCTGTGGCGGGCCCGCGCAGGGGACGCCTGGTCCGCCTATGTCCGCCATCCCTTCGTCGAGAGCCTGGCAGACGGCTCCCTGCCCCGCCATGCGTTCCTCAACTATCTCAAGCAGGACTACCTCTTCCTGGTGAACTTCGCCCGAGCCTGGGCGCTTGCGGTGGTGAAGTCACGGGACATGCGTGAAATGAGAGCGGCCGCAGCAACCGTGGACGGGTTGGTGAACCGCGAGATGGCGCTCCATGTCGAGACGTGCGCCGCGGAGGGCATTTCGGAGGACGACCTTCTCGCCCTGCGCGAGGCTCCGCAGAACCTGGCCTACACGAGGTTCGTCCTCGAGAAGGGGTATTCCGGCGACTATCTCGACCTCATGGCGGCCCTGGCGCCCTGCGGCATGGGCTACGGCGAGATCGGCCGGCGCCTTGCGACGGAGGCCACCTCGTCCGTCTACCGGGAGTGGATCGACACCTACGGGAACGAGGCCTACCAGGACGCATGCCGCGAGTCCGGCGCACTGATCGACGAGGCGCTCGAGAGCCGCCTGGGTCCCCACCATGCCGAGACCCCGCGCTGGCAGGAACTCTGTCACGTCTTCGCAATGGCGACCCGCCTCGAGGCGGGGTTCTGGGAGACCGGCTCGCCAGACTGCGCCTGAGGCCCGGCGATCACCGCAAGCCGGCCTGTCCGGCATCCCACCTCGAGAATCTGCCCGAAGGTATCGGTGCCGGTAAGCGTTCGATCACGCGGTGATCGGGGCGATGACAGCACTGTGCGAATGCAGGCGAGTCCCGGGGCCTTGCGTGGTTGTCACTGTCATCCCCCGGAGGTTCCTGCGACAGTGCTCCCGCCGTCGGAGCCAAAACGCCATGCTGGAGTTCGGCTGTTGATGGCCGTGTGTCCACACATGAGACGGTCGGTTCGCTCCACGCTGCAGCAGGGCAGGCACGCTGAACTCCTGCCGTGTTCAACCCGGTTCTTCCAGCAGGTCGATGATCGCATCTCTGGACGGCGAAACCCCATCCGGCTTGAAAGGCGTGCCGTGACAAATCGCCATCGGCTTCTGCTTTTGTCCTACGGATGCTCTGGCGAGTCCGGGGACCCAACAAAAACCACCCTGTCCATATCCTTCCACCGGCTGCACCACTGTCTTGCACGTCGCTGCAACTCGTCATCGCCGTTTACTATGAAGAATGTTCGAGGCGATATGTACCGCCAACGAACTGCACAGATTCTGCGACCCAACCCTTCCCCGAGCCTTCGTTGCCAGTAGCACACCTCCTTGGCATTGCCTCCCTTGCGCCGGCTGTTGTGATGGTAGAGTACTGCCGGCCTTCCTCCTTCCAACAACGCCGCTATTTCGCATTCGGGAATGCGCTTCCCGTGCTTTCTGCAACCGGGTCGAAACGACTCCTGCTTGATGAGGCCGTTGTCAGGGTCGGCAAAGATCAACTCGCAATCCTGCAAGTCGCTTCTGGTTTCTCGGAACCACTCTTTTCTCCAGGCGCTCTGTTCGAGCCGCCTGCATCCACGAAAATCCAGTTTCCTGCCCGAGAACACCGCGTTCGGCAGAAGACCGGAACGTTCGACCGCCTGGACGTTGCGATCACCGGACTCCACGATCACTTGAAGCGTGTCGAATGTGTCCTTGTCGAAATCCCGCCACTTCTTTCCATTGCATAGATAATCTATGTGCTTTCCGTCCTTCTTTCCCTCCTCATCAGGAAAAAGGTACCAGGCGACACCGAGCTTCATGTTGCAGGAGAGCGCGCGCAACAGGCTGTATTTGGCATAGTCACCGATGTCCCCCACATATTTGTTCTGCATTGTGCGCTTCCCTTGATACTCATGTCGTCGGTTCATTCCAGGCAGGCGTTCGGTCACGAGGCAATCGCCGGTGATTGTCGCCGATTGCCGATGCGTCTCCAGTTCGCTTGCAGTGGTCTCCGCCAGGTGTGTCCTTGGTTTGTCGTGGCGACAGCGCCCTTTCGTGGCGCCGACACGGTTCCATCCTTGCAGACAGTCCCGGTGCAGCACGGTGTATGGACGAAGGTTTCAATGAGAACCGGCGGGATGGCGAAGATGTGTGTTTCAGGACTCGGCAGGGTGATCCATGGCAGCATGGCGGGTCCGGCTGTCCGCGGCGGCAGGGGTCTTCAGCCACTCCACCACGTCGGGGCCGAGGTGTCGAAGCCCGACTCGCATACCGCTCAACCTCACGGCAGACCGGCATTCATCAACCATGCCTCCCGGATGAGGGCATGGACCCCGACATCGCCGAGGAGCTGACCTCCTTCATCTGCCGGCGAAAGCAGAAGAGCGGCGTCACGGAAAGCGACCGACACATCGCAGAACCCGTTGTCACCGGGAACGACACAGGGTCCTGTCCGAGAGCAGTTTCCTGTGGGTTTCCGAGTAATCCTTGTGTCGAAGCGTCGAACAAACCTTGCCACGTGGACCGGCAATCAGGTCGCGCTTGCCAAAGTCTCTCTGCAACGCCTGGTCATTCGTATAGAGCAGGCGAGCACCACTGATCTGCGCCAGAGCAATGATGTGCGGATCGTCGGACTCGCACAACCCTCCATTGCGGATCGCATTCTCACGGCCACGGACGGAATCCTCGTCTTCGGCGTACAACACTCCAGCGAGGCGCGCCTGCACGGACCACTCCAGGTACTGTCGCGATTGACCGAGTTCCCGGGACAGTCTCCCACCTGTGACGAGACGCCCCTTGCCGTCGTTCAGCCATCTGAAGAACCTCTCTCCGGCCTCGGGCCTGTCCCGGCCGAACACCTCGCCGACAACATTCGCATCCACGATGGCGCACACGACTACGATCCCAGAGACCGTTCAACCTCTTCCATGAAGAACCGGCGATATCCCTCGGGAGCACCCAGAACATTGCCTGCCTTGTCGAGGCCGAGAGAATGGATGTGAACGTCCAGTTCGCTCCGCTCAAAGAAGAGAATCGACACATCGTCAGGTCCGAGATTCCCCTGGCCATCTCGTATGTCCATGCGAATGCAATCAAGCATGTGATCGCTGTGCGTCTCCACGATGAGTTGCCTCCCGGGGCCGGCAACCGTGCAGAACAGACTCCCGAGAGCGGCCTGTGCACTGGGGTGAAGATGAACTTCCGGCTGTTGCAGCAGAAACATCGACGGAGCATCGCGGCGGAGCAGCTCCGTGATGACCGGCAACACCTGGCTCACTCCATACCCGACATCGATCAGGTTGCGTGATGGCCCCTTCAGTCTGTTGCCGTACTTCCTGACCTGAATCTGGAACGGTTCACTCTCGCGCTTTCCCAACTGCCTGATGCCGATTTCATCGAAGAGGCCGGACGCTCGTCCGAAGTCCTCCAGCGCCTGCTTGAGAGCTGTCCACCTCCTCCTGTCCTGGAAGAACAGGTTCGCGAGGTACATGGGCACATGGTCGCCTTCAGGGTCCGACAACGCCCGCGCCGGGTCATACGTCCGGCGCGGCCTGGCTCGAACCGGAGCGCTCGCATAAAGGGTCCGCCTGTTGCGGGTCAAATGGGCGTCACGTTGAACGCGTTGGACATCTCCGAGGTCTTGATCGGTCACTCCCGGCGAATTGCCCAGGGGCTCGAACTCCTGTTTCTCATCCCCGCGCCTGCCGGACAACCAGAACGTCAGGGGCATATGCAGGGGCAACATCGTTTCCCGGAACGGATTCGCCAATGTCAGTCCAGGATCAAGTTTGATCTTCCACGAGCCCCTTGAAGTGCCCATGCGCAGCTCCTGAGACACGCCCTTCCTGAGGTGTTCCTCGATCCAGACTTCGCCACGCGTCAGGCGGCGGCGAGCCGGGACTGGCACTGTCCCGTTCTTCTCGAAGGCGAACGCGAACGCCAACACCTTCGATTTGTGCGGGCGATCGGACTTCCCGGCGACTTTCGAGGTGGTCTCGAATGCGGCTTCGAACATGTCGGCCCGTCCACCTCGCCTGCCCCGGTGGTGGGCAATCTCGTCGAAACGTCCCAGGTCATAGGGTTCTTCCTTGAAATCGGGAACCTTGAACTGCCAGGCCATGTCCGACAACACCCGGATCATGGCCATGAAGGAGGTCTTGCCTGTGCTGTTGTCACCGACCAGCAAGGTGAGCGGCGCAAGACGCGCCCTCTGGTCGTCGCGGAAACAGCGGTAGTTCCTGAGGCTTACCGACTCCATGGGCATCTCGTCATTCGGTCACGGATCGATGATAACATGATGCCGAAAACGCACCATGGGAGATCGCCGCAGCATGTGCCTTGCAGAGAGTCTGCCAACCAAGCGGAGTGCCGCTATCGTATCGAGGCCGTTTCCCGGGGGCTGGTTCCACTCAGCGCTGCAAGCCGGTGCGACGTCATTCGATGACGAGGTTGCCAAGCTCCGCCTCGATGATGCCGTCGGTGTCATCGCTGTCCGCCGAGATGCCGAGACCAAGGAGGACGCCGGGCGGCGAGCCGAAGGCCCGGCGAAAATCGGCGTCGAGATCGACCGACTCGGCGAATGTGCCGTTCCCGGCTCCCCTGAGAGGAACCAGAACACCGCGCGGCTCCAGGTAGGGGCTGCTGACGATCGTGCCGGGTTCGTGGTGTCCGCCCCTGACGTAGACGAGCATGCGCACCGCCTCGTGCTGGAAGACGCGATCGGGGGACGCGTCCTCCAGGTCGTCCGCGAGTTCCCTGGGCGCGAACAGGAAGTAGAGAGCGATGTTGCGGTCGTCACCACCCTTGAGCGAGAGATCCGTGGGCGCCACGCCCCGCTGCACCACCCAGTACCAGCTCGCCCGGCGGGCGTGGCGGACATCGTGCGGAGCGGGGCGCCAGAGAATGGACACGCTGTCATCGGACAGAATCCTCAACCGGGCGCCTTCCTGGATGTAGTCGTTGGCGGACTGAAACACAAAGGACTCGTCCTGCCAGCTCCCGTCGAACATGACGGTGCGGGCCGAAGCCCACTCCGGTGTCAGGAGCAGGAAGGCAAGAGCAGCGATGAACTTCATGAACCGGCCTGACGAAAGACATAGACCGGGCTCGACCAGGCCCGGTGACCGTCTTCTGTGGTGACCCTGATCCACAGCGGATTGTCGCCCTGATCATGGAGGGCGACGTCAAGGGTTTCGGTCATCCGCATCATCGTCAGTTCTTCGGGCAGACGCGTCAGGGACACATGGCGTTCCAGCCCACCGGCATCGATGACGAGAGGTTCTTCGCCCATATCCTGCAAGGGCACGGTGATGTCGACATGTCCGGCGCCGAGTACAAGGCGCCCCGACCAGGTCTCGAGACCCGCATCGAACCCGACAGAGTTGCCGGTGGTGAGCACGTCGAAGACCACCTCTCTCTCACCGTGGCGATGGAGCGGGCGCTCGTGGTTCCAGGCGCAGACGGTGGAGAAGTTCCGGATGCCGGTTCCGTCAAACCTGGCCCTGCCCCGCCACCGGGTCTGCCGGCCGCGGCCGCGATACTCGGCGCCGTGAAAGAGAACCCTCAACCTCGTATCGGTGGACCGAGACCGGTATCCAGGCAGGGATGCGACCACACCGGCGCCATTGAGGACGTCGATGCGCAGGATCGGTGCGTGCGCGACCACGTCCAACCGGAGGCGGGTGGCCCTCAGGGCGGTGGAGGCGATGTCACCCATGAGGAGTGTCGCGGCAGGACAGGAGTCCGCGGGGCCAAGGCGGGGATCGGCGTCGAAGCGAGTGGCCGGTTCGTCGAACATCACGCGCACGTCCATATGGAGACGGCACCCTGTTGTCCCGTAGTGATGCCTGCGGCGAAGGGAGCGGAAGATCCCGTCCCGGGTCAGGTGATCGGCAAGAAAGCAGGTCAGGCCGCCGTAGGCGCCAAACTCCGAGGCTCCTGGATGGGACGCTCCCGGACGACCCTTGTGCACATCGCTGTTGCAGACGAGGCCGTGACGGTATCCGAGAGCAAAACTCTCGGCCATCAGCCACTCGAAGGTGCCCCAGTTCGAGTGGATCTCCACCGCCGTGCGGAGTGCGCCGCCGTCGGCCGCCGCGATGTCGGCCGGGCGTCCGCCGATATGGGCAAAGACCACGCAGTCCTCGCCGGAAAGGGCTTCGAAGAGTTCGCCCGAGGTGTTGACATCGCCGGCGAGTCCACTTCGTTCGTGAAGCAGGGCATGGGACGAGCGGCGAATGGCGCGTCCCTCGTGCCTGAAGAAGACATTGTGGTCCCCTCCCATGGAGGTGTTGCCGGACCATTCGTAACCAGGGAAGGTCACGAACCGCCCGTCCTCGTTGAAGGCGGCTGCAACATCGTTGATGCGGCGCCAGAACGGGGCGTTGATCTGGAAGTCGTTGGCCTGGTGGCTCGTGACGTCGAGAAAGGCGCGGTCCCGGGCGAACGTGAAGTACTCCTCGATCGTGTTGATGCCGACGGTCTCGCCGCTCTGCCCGTGGAGGTCCCCCCAGAATGTCTCCGCAACGCCCGCCTCCACCACGAGGGGGTTCGACGTGGCGAGTGTCCGGCCGTCCACGGCGAGGAGCCTCACGGCCACATCGCCTTCGTTCGGACAGGAAAGGCCCCCGATACGCAGGAACTCCTCGCCAAGGCGCCAGTCGATGACAGACGGCAGACCGTTGATCGTGCCGCTTGCCGCAAGGTGGAACGGGCCCTGCGCCTTGCCGGTGGGATTGCTCCACGCATCCTCCGCCCGGATCGACAGGGCGAAGGATGAGCCGGGGCGCCGCCGTGTCGGCAGAACGACATGCCAGGAAGCGACCTCGCCGGGAACCACGCTGACGAAAGGGCGATCGGGAACGGGAAGGAAGTGTCCCGTGGCACAGGCATCGACAAGCACGCGGAATTCGTGCGCACTCTCGGCAAAGGTCTGCATGCGCAACCCGGGCGACCCGCCCGAACGATCGCCGAAGACCACCTCGATCCGGTCGCCACAGGTCATGGATCCGTGGGTGACGATGATCCTGAGCGAACGGTCCCATGGCCTCTGGTGTCCGCCTGGCTCTACCCTGATCATCAGATGACAGCCGTTGCTCGCCCTTGCGGTGCAGTAGTTCATGGCTGTCGGATCGTCGGTCTGCCAGCGTCCTCCATCGTTCGCAAAGCGCTGGACGACCTTGATGCCGCCCGTGTCATCGAGGCCGAAGCGCCCGACCGTGTAGGTGAGGACGATGGTCTGGAAGGAGCGGATCTCCACAGGCTCCCGGCACTCCAGCGCCGCCGTCCCCCGGTCACCGGGACCGGCGCCCGGCTCGGCAGTGGGCCACACCTCACCCATCAGCTCCAACGCAATCGGCCCGGACATAACGTCCTCCTTCACGAGGAAACGATCCCGAGTGGACACCGCCCGACCCCGACAATCAAGACCGAGATCCCGATGACAGGCCCTGCCTCGGTGCTATGATGACAGCGAGGACTCCAACGAGGAGGAAAACGCCATGCCCGACACACCGAGACAGGCGGCGGAGCGGCTCTTTCGCGATGCCATCATCTGGGACGATCACGCAGGATTTGGCCCCGATCCCGGCGTCGAACTCGGCAAGCTGCGGATCTGGAAGGATGCTGGCGTTCACTATCTCAGCGTCAACGTCGGCTACGATGTCATGGACTGGCGTGATTCGATCAAGTCGCTGGCAGCCTTCCGGCGCTGGATTCTTGCCAGCGAGGGTTATGAACTCGTCTCCTCGGTCGACGGGGTCCGTGCGGCAAGGAAGGCCGGCAAACTCGCGGTGAGTTTTGATCTCGAAGGGATGAATGCTCTCGATGGCTCGCTGGATATGGTCGAGATGTACCATCATCTCGGTGTCCGCCAGATGCTCGTTGCCTACAACAGGAACAACCTTGCCGGCGGCGGCTGCCACGACGAGGACATCGGCCTGACTGAGTTCGGCAGAGCCGTGATCGGCGAGATGAACAGACTCGGCATGATCGTCGACTGTTCACACACCAGCTACTCGTCCTCCATGGAGGCGATGGAAATCTCCATGGCGCCATGCATCTTCTCGCATTCCAATGCCCGGGCGCTGCGCGATCACGAGCGCAACATCCGCGATGACCAGGCGAAGGCCTGCGCGGCAACAGGCGGTGTCGTGGGCATCGTCGGAATCGGCATCTTTCTTGGCGACAACGACATCCGCACGACGACCATGGCGGATCATGTCGACCACTACGTCACTCTACTCGGGCCCGAGCATGTCGGCATCGGCCTCGACTATGCCTTCGAAAGCGACGCTGACGGGGGTGAGGGTCTCGGAAGCGTCCTCGAGCGCAACACGGACTACTGGCCGAAGGCCCAGTACGACTGCCCCGACATCACCTGTGCTGCACCGGGCCAGGTCCTCGAACTCGCCGAGGAGCTGTTCCGGCGCCGGTACTGCGAGCGGGATGTCCGCGCCATCATGGGCGGCAACTTCATGCGGGTCGCCGAAACCGTCTGGAAGTAGGGAACCCGGCATGAGGGCCGGCAGTTCGGAAACAGCCGTATCAGGTGGAGCCGCCACCATTGCAGCCCCAAAACCGGGCCATGTGTGCCGGGTGGCCGTTGGCTGAACCGGAGTGCCCTGAAGTCTTGAGAGACAGTCAGCCGAGACCGAGTTCTCTCTTGCGCCGTTCGGCCCAGGTGCGAACGATCTGGTCGACGGCCAGGCCGATAAAGGCGACACACAGGCCAAGCGTGAGGCCGATGCCGGTTCCGCGGGGATCGGATATGGCCCCGAGGATGAGCTGGCCAAGATCGGTGGTGCCGATGAAGGCTCCGATGATCACCATGAAGAGGCCGAAGATCACCGTCTGATTCAATCCCAGCATGATGTGTGGAAAGGCGAGCGGGAACTCGATCTGAATCAGCCTCTGCATGCGCGAGACACCTGACATCGTACCCGCTTGTTGAATCACTTCAGGCACGCTGCGCAACCCTTCCACCGTATAGCGGGTCGCCGGCACCATGGCATAGACCACGGAGGCGATGATCACCGACGTGTCGGTGATGCCGAAAAGCATGATCACCGGAATGAGGTAGATGAAGGACGGGAATGTCTGCAGGAAATCGCAGACGAGGAGGGCCGCCCTCGTCGTCAGGCGGTTCTGTGCGCACAACGTCCCCACCACGAGCCCGAAGACGGCTGCCACCATGACGGCAAAGGACGCCATGTAGGCCGTGATGAGAGCCCTGTCCCAGTACTCGGAGAAGGCGATGAAGAGCAGGAAACCGCCGACGATGAGGGCTGACTTCACACCATCGAGAAGGAATGCAATCCCCATCATCAGGACGAAGGTGGCGACCACCGGCATGCCGAGATAGAGATCCCGCATCGGAAAGAGCACCCGGGTGATCAGGAACTCGTTGAAGCCCTTCAGGGTGAAGAAGAAGGTATCCCATATCCAGTCGACCGCAGCCTGCCAGAAGGGAGCTGTCGTGATGCCCTTGTTGTGCGGCACGATGTATAGGTAGTTTTGGTCCTCCCCGAAAATGAACGATCCCGCCCAAGCGAGCAGGCACCCGGTCACCAGGATGGCTATCAGCATGATCACCAGGCGGTGGCGCTCGATAAAGGAAAGATCCGCAAAGTAGTCCGTCTGTTTGTGGGCCCATGCCAGCGACATCCTGTCGAGAACCACCGCGATCAGCACGATGCACAGACCGATCTCGATGCCGGTGCCGACCTTGAGGGAATTCAAGGCAATCATCAGGTTCGATCCCAGACCCTGGGCGCCGATGAAAGATGCGATCACGGTCATCGCCAGGCACTGCATCACCACCTGGTTGACACCGATGAGAACATCGCGCTTGGCCGTTGGCACGAGAACCCTGAACAACAGCTGGAACCTGCCGCACCCGTTCATGATGCCAGCCTCGACGACATCCGCCGGCACGTTCTTCAGGCCGAGCAGCGTGAGGCGCACCATCGGCGGGGTGGCAAAGATGATGGTGGCGATGGCTGCCGCGTGATCCCCGACCCCGAAGAGGACGATGACAGGAACAAGATAGGAGTAGTGCGGCATCGTCTGGGCCACGTTGAGAAGCGGATTGAGGGCCGCCTCGACAGCTCTGTTCCTGAAGGACCAGATGCCGAGACCCAGCCCAAGAGCCACGGACACCGGTGCCGCCACCAGCACGAACGAGAGCGTCTGCATCGACGGCTCCCACTGCCCGAAGACGGAGACGTAAACCGTGGAGAAGGCAGCAAGGGCCGCCAGCCCGATTCCCTCGAGCCTGTAGCCCAGAACGACGGCCCAGCCCGCGATCACCGTCCATGGCAGCGCAGGCCAGCGCAGCCATGGGTTCTCGTTGATGAAGTTCCAGTCCGTGAAGGCCACGAACGTCTTGACGCCGCCAAGCATGACCTCGCGAACAGCGTCAATGATGAAAAGAATCATGCTTGAGACCGCCCGCGTCATCTCGCGGAACAGGGGTTTGGTTTCATGGTCATCGATCGTCTGGTCATAAACCTCGATCGGCATCCATTCGAAGAGCAGGTTCTGGACCATGTCGTTGATGATGAACGGCAGGTCCTTCAGCAGCGGCGGCAATCGCCACAACCAGTTGGCGTCCGACGGATTGACCAGCACGCACAGCAGCAGGAAAACGGCGAAGAGGACGCTGAACCCGATGGTCTTGCGGGGTATCCGTGGTGCTGCCATGGATGCCCGGTCATGTCCCCCGGCTGGTGCCGAAGAGGACATTGATCACGTGGGAAGCGTGGAGACTGCCAATGAGCCTGGCGTCGGCATCAACCACGCCGACAGGTCGCGTCTGGTTCAGGATCGCTTCGGCAACCGTCTCGATGATTGAATCCTTAGAGACTCTGAGGTCGGAGAGTTCTTCCGCCTCGTCAACCGGATCCATGACCGCCTCGATCTTCAGGACCTTCTCCCGGGGCACGTCCTGGGTAAACTTGCGGACGTATTCCGTGGCCGGCTGAAGAATGATGTTGGCCGGCGTATCGAGCTGCTCGATGATGCCTTCCTTCATGATGGCGATACGGTCGGCCAGGCGAAGCGCCTCGTCGAAATCATGGGTGACGAAGAGAATGGTCTTGTTGAGGACCTCCTGGAGTCTCAGGAACTCGTCTTGCATCTCCTTTCGGATGAGCGGGTCAAGGGCCGAGAATGGTTCGTCAAGGAACCAGATGTCGGGTTCGACCGCCAGCGAGCGGGCGATTCCGACCCGCTGCTGCTGCCCTCCAGACAGTTCTCTGGGGAAGTAGTCTTCGCGACCCTGGAGACCGACAAGTTCCGCCATGTCCCGCGCCCTCGAGATGCTGTCCCGGGTCTTTACTCCCTTCATCTGGAGCGGGAAGGCAATGTTCTCCAGCACTGTCTTGTGGGGTAGAAGGCCGAAGTTCTGGAACACCATCCCCATCTTGGAGCGCCGCATGTCCAGCAGTTGCCGGCCGTTCATGGCCAAGAGGTCCTGCCCTTCGATGAAGATCCTGCCTGCGGTCGCCTCAGTCAGCCTGGAGATGCAACGAAGCAGGGTCGATTTGCCCGAACCGGACAGACCCATGATAACCAGGAGTTCGCCGGCGTGAACCTCGAGGGAGGCGTTGTTGACCCCGACAATGCAACCGGCAGTCCTTGCTGCATCGGCGTCAATGAACCCGTTGGCGCCGTCGAGCAGGCTCCTTGCATGACGCCCGAAGATCTTGTAGACGGACCGGCACTCGATGACCGTCTCCCCCTCTCCGGCCGGCCGTCTTCGAGAAGGCATGAACTCTCCCCCGTTCCCGACTCGCGGGACGCAACTCCTGATTCTTGGCGGTTGTCGCGGCCGGGTCAATCTCTGATGCAATTGGGCCCTCCGTCACCGGAGGGCCCAACGGAAGTGTCCGGCAGGGCAGGATTGTCTTGCCGGTGAGCCGCGCTCAGTTGCTTTCGCCGAGAACCGATTCCGTCCACGGCTTCCAGACCTCCTCGTTGTCAGCCAGCCACCTGGCCGCGGCATCCTCATGGGTCATCTTGTCAAGATCGACCAGAGCCGCCATGGAGCCGATCTGAGGTGTGGTGAACGTGAGTTTCGAGAACACCGTGTAGGCTTGGGGATGCGTCTTCGGGAGCTTGTAGTGTGCCCCCTTCTTCAGCCAGCCCTTCGGCGAGCCACAACCCGTGGTACTGACGTCGCCACCATCAACGATACGGCAACCGTCATAGTAAGGCGGAAACTCGATAAAGGTGAACCCTTCCGCATCCGTGAAGTTCGGTGTCCAGTTGAAGATGACCGTGCCGCGTCCTTCTTTCTTGGCCGCCTCGAGTTCGGCCCAAAGGGCGTCGGCAGCGCCGGCAAACTTGACGACCCAGGTATCGTCGAGTCCCAGTCCCTTGAGGCGGTTGGGCATGATGTCGCCATGCCAGCTCTGGGGACCCTCAAGCCAGCGGCCCTTGCCGGCGGAATCCGGGGTTGCAAAATTGGCATAACAGTCCTTGAGCGCCTCCCAGGACGGCAGGCCGGGGCACAGACCCTGATCGACCACCCAGTTCGGCACGCCCATTTCCTCGAGTGTCTCGGCGTCATGGGTGCCGGCATCGATCAGGCCGCCCTTTTCCATGGCACTGTAATAGGCGTTCTGCATGGTCGACTGCCACACCTCGTGCAAGATGTGGATGTCGCCGACACGCACGGCCTCGAAGCTCGCCTGGTTGTCGACTGGCACGTACTCAACGGTTGCACCGATGCTCTCGAAGATGCCGCCGATGACGTGGGCCATGACGATCTGGCTCGACCAGTTCTTGATGGGAATTCTGATCGGCTCGTTGCTGTCGGCACCCGCTGTCCCGGCAATCGCCAGGAGAGCCGCCGACACGATCCCGCCTATTCCCCCCTTTATCTTCCGATTCACAATGTTACTCCCTTGTCTTGTGAATGACGGGTCATTTACGAACACTTGCAACCGGTTTGTCAATCCCCGGACACAGGATTCTGGTGCAAGCGTTCAGTTGCGAGGTGCTTGGACGAACAGTCACCGGTTGAGGGTGCGTTTCCGGTCCTTGCCCAGTGGCCTCGGCCAGATGTCCTTATTCGGCTTGCCGCCCTGCTTGTGCGTATCCTGGCGGCCTTGTCGCCCCTCGCGACGACTCCACGTCGGCTTCCGCAGGAAGGGCTTCAGGCCACGCTACCCGCGCCTTGTGCGACAGAGCCTTCCGCACAGGATCCGCTTGAGCCTCATGGAACGTCCGCCAGTCAGGCGCCTCGCATAACAAGGCCGCCGCCACCTCCCGTCAGCTGCTGTGCCGCTTTGCACGTCTCGTCGAGAGACGCCATGGCCTCGATCAGGAACGAGAGCGGACGAAGTGACGGGCCTCCTGTTGGCAGATCCTCGCAAAGACCGGAACCAACCAGAATCCGCCATCACCCGCGTGACCGAACGCTTGCGCTTCACTCACGACGGCTTCGCAGGTCGCCGACGTCATCTTTCGAGTCCTGAAATCCGGCCGCCGGGTGGAGCACCTGCCGTTGTGCGCCGCCGGACGCCTGGAGCGGGCCATCGCCATCGACATCAATAACTCGTTGTCATGACACGAATGCGCCAGACAGGGTGCCGAAGGCCATTGCTACCCGTAGTAGCCGGCGCGAACGGTGGCGCCGATGAAGTTGCAGATCAGCCGTTCGGCGTGGGTCATGGTGATGTTGCCGACATCGCGCCCGGGCGCAATCTCCACCAGGTCCATGCCCAGCACGCGTCCCTTGCCCACGAGGCCGTGAATCAGCTTGCGGGTCTGCATCCAGTCGAGGCCGCCGGGCGTCTGGGCCATCACGGCCGGCATGATGGTGGGATCGAGTCCGTCGGCATCCACCGTCAGGTAGTAGGGCCCGCCGTCCGGGATGCGGTCAAGCACGGCATCCATGCCGATGTCGTGCATCTCGTAGGCGGTCACGATATCGGCGCCGTAAGCCCGGGCCGCTTCGACTTCACCGCGCCGTGCGCTGCCGATCCCGCGGATGCCGATCTGCGTGATGTGGCCGAACCACGCCATCTCGGACGCGCGCCGGATAGGGCTGGAGTAGCCTTCCGGCTCCCCGTTGACGTTGTCACGCCAGTCGAGATGGGCATCGACGTGAACCAGCGTGACCTCGTCTTCCCGTTCCAGGGCCCGCATGACCGGAATCGGAATGCCGTGATCGCCACCCAGCGTCACCAGCACCGCTCCCGAGGCGAGAATCCTGCGGGCGGCGGCTTCGGCACGCCGATAGTGCTCGGCATGATCACCCATGTCTGCGGTCACGTTGCCGCAATCGACCACGCGGACGGGCCGGTCGTCGAGCAGGGGTCCACCGAGGTCCCAGTCGAAATGATGGCGCGTGTAGTCGCTCATGTGGGAGGACTGGCGTATCGCGTCGGGGGCGCGACTCTGGTCATTCGCCATTTCGTCGGGCCCGTAGGGCATGCCGTAGGGGATGCCAAGAATGGCGATGTCCGCCTCGAGCCCGTCGAGATCGAGCGCCAGCGGAAAGTCCAGAAAGGTCGCCGGCGGCATGCCGGGCGGTGCGGTCAGGTCATGGCTCATGGCACTCTCTCCTCGAACGTGGCCCGATGGTAGTGCAGGCACCCCGGCGTCGGCCACCGAGAACATTGCTCCGGGGCCGGATTGCTCCAACGCGCCACGTCGGCCCCATGCCGATGACCATGGCGCACATGTCGGAGTTCCCCCCTCATCGATAGGCTCGCGTTCCGAACCGGGTGTTAAGTCCTCAATCCCGGAACTGCCGCATGGCGCCGGAAACAGACCTCTCGCCGTCAGACAGGATCAACGGTCAGGAGCGTCAGGCGGTGTCCGGAGCCAGCACCGCGCGAATGCGCAATCCGGTGGCGGCAGGCAAGCCGTCTTGACGGGACGCAAGCGCGGACGCCAAGCTCCGGGAACCCTTGGGAGACACCGTCATGTCGGACGGACTGGCGACGGTGCGCGCGGCGCTCCGGCGCGCACTGGCGAGCAGCCACCACGAGGCCCGGGCCATGCCGGCGGCGTTCTACACCGACCCGGACCTTGCGGCATTCGAGGTCGAGCATCTGTTCAAGAAGGAATGGCACTGCGTCGGCCGCGTTGAGGAGGTCGCCGAGCCGGGCCAGGTCATGCCCTATCGCCTGGCGAACGAGTCCCTCGTTGTCGTCCACGGTCGCGACGGGGCGATCCGGGCGCTGTCGAACGTCTGCCGCCACCGCGGCACTCTGATCGTCCGCGAAAAGGGCCGGGGCCGCCGGCTGCTGTGCCCCTACCACCATTGGTCCTACGAGCTCGACGGCCGGCTGGCCGCTGCGCCGGGGATCCCGGAACGCGACGACTTCCGCATCGCCGATTGCCGCCTTCCGGAGTTCCCCTGCGAGGTCTGGATGGGCTTCGTCTACGTCAACCTTGATCCCGCCGCCGGGCCGCTTGCACCGCAGCTTGCCGACCTTGAGGCCCTGTTCGCACCCTACCACATGGAGGAGATGTGGCTGGGCTGGCTCGGCGAGGAGGTCTGGGAGACCAACTGGAAGGCCATGGTGGAAAACTACATGGAGAGCTACCACCTCACACCGCTCCACAGGAACACACTCAGCAACCTCAATCCCACAAGTCTCGCCAGGCACATCCCCGCGGGCGAGCACTGGTTCGGCTACGAGGTCGGTTTTCCCGAGGATCTGCCGCGCGTGACCTCGGGTCATCCCGATCTGACGAAGAAGCAGTCCGACACCTGCATCATGGCGATGGTGCAGCCGGGCAGCGGCATCGGACTTGCCGCAGACTACAGCTCCTTCCTGTGCCTGCAGCCCGAGGGCAGCGACAGGGTGCGCTACAAGGCGGGCATTCTCTTCTGGGGAGACGCATGGCCGCAGAGCGCGGTCGATCGTGCCGTCGAGCTGTTCCACGAGACCATGGCCGAGGACCGCTCCGTGCTGGAGCCGATGATGCAGGGCTACCGCAGCGCTCACCACGAAAGCGGCCCACTCGCACCACCCTGGCTGGAAGGACCGGTTCTCGATCTCGCCCGCTATGTCGGACGACGCCTGCTGCCAGCGATGAACGGGACCGCATGACAGCCGGCGCCAGGCTGTGCCTGGTCGTGTTCCGGACCGCATCCAGTCCATCCTCGAAGATGTCCCGGTCGCGCGTCCGGGAACCGGATCCTGCTCACAGCGTCACCGAGCGGTCTTGCCGAGATGATCGGCCGTACGGCGAATGACCGGAATCCGCTCGTCCCGTGTCGGGTGTGTCGACAGCCAGGACGGAACATCACTCGCGTGGGACAGATGCTCGAAGAGATGGACCAAGGCCTCGGGGTCGTATCCGGCATCGAAGGCAAGGCCGATGCCAATGCGGTCCGCTTCCAGTTCCTGGTCCCGGGAACGGGCGAGCGAAAGCAACAGGGCGCCTTCCAGCAGCATGTCCTCGACAACCGGGCCGATGTCGCCGGCGACGAGTGCCACCAGCAAGAAGGTTCCCATGCTGCGGTAGACCCGTTTCAATCCATGCTGTTCGGTGACATGAGCGATCTCGTGGCCCAGGACTCCGGCTATCACGTCGGGGTCGGGAAAGGTCCGGACAAGCACATCGGTGACGATGATTGTCCCTCCCGGCAGGGCAAGGGCATTGGGACCCACTCCCGTGATGTCGCGAAAGAGGAGTGTGTAGGGACCGTAGGGCGGCTCTGGAGCGACGGAAACGATGTCCTGGAAAACCCGCCGGACCCTCTCCTGCAATCCTTCGTCCAGAGCGGAGGGAACAGCCATCACCTGGTCGATGAACGCGACGTGACCATCATCGATGGTTTGCGGCAGGCCCGCGGGAGTGAGGGCCACAGCCAGGGCAACGAGCAGATCGAGTCCCCAGCGCCAGATCAGCGCGCCACCGGCGACGATGGGGATCATCGCCAGAACGAGTCGGGAATGCAGCGCTTCACACCGATGGAGCAGATTTCGCCGGTCCGCACCGACAAGCCTGTCGATGGCGTCATGGTCATCGCTGTGGAACTCCCAGCCCGAGGGAAAGGCGAGACATGAAGGAAGGCTGCCCACCCGCGTTTCGCGGCGCAGCGAGGGGAGCGGCGCCCGCGCCAGCACCCGTCCGTCGTCGACCGCAACGAGGTTGACGCAACCTCCCTGCGGCGACATCACCATGCATGCCGCCAGCCGTTGCGACCTTCCGGGTACCCAGGCATTCCCCCTGGCAGACAGATGATCAGACGGCGGCGGCGACATCGATGCCGTCCAGGTCCATCCACGCATCGCCCACGGCCGTTTCCCGGGCGCGGGCCTCGCCGATGATGTCATCCAGCGAACCGCAGGGAATGAGCCAGGTCCGGGAGCACAGGTAACGCAGCATTCGGATGCGGGCCCAGGGAAGCAGCATGCCGACGGAGCACACGACCGCGACGGCGTTGCTGACGGCGATCCACACGTAGCGTGCCGGCGAGATGGCGGAATGAAAACTGTGACCGTTCTCCAGCGTCGTTCCGGCATAGATGGCATTGCGCAGGAACGCGGCATAGACGAGCGAAACGGGAATCAGGGCCAGGAGCCCGACAACGAGAACGTTGACCATCGCCACCATATGAGCCGACGGAGGTTCCGTCCGACCGGCAAAGATCACGCTCCACGCCACGCCGATGGCGATGAGGGCGAGAATTCCGCCGCCGGCTCCTGTCAGGAGCAAGGCCACCCAGAAGGGCCGGATGCCGCTCGAGAACGCGAACCTCGAGGCACCGAGCCTGTGGCGTGCTATCGTGTAACGCATTCTTGCCCGCGTGGCATGGGGCAGGAAGAGACCCAAGCTGAGGAGCGAGAGAAACGGATAGACCAGGAAGACGAGCAGGCTCGGCCAGTAGGATCCCCGGAAATCGAAGCGGATCGTGGACCAGCTTGTCATGGCAGCGTTGAACCTGAGGCCACGGTTGATCAGCCAGGGCATGACAAGGAGGAACAGCAACCCGACCACGCCACCGACGACGGGCGAGACCAGAGAAACGACCCAGGCGCCGGCGAGGACGCTCAGCACGACAAGACGCCCGAGGAGAATCTGGACCCCCCTGGCATGGTAACCGAACGGCCGCCCGTCAATGCTCGTGTTGCCGAGAAGATAAGCCCTGTTCCGCACCTTGGCCCAGGCGGACCAGATACCCAGCGTGGCGATCGACAGCATCAGGTTGACGATCCAGATTCCGAAGTACTCGCCCACCGTTCCGGCAAAGGTCACGGCGATCGCACCGTCCGGTGTCTTCAAGGTGACGCTCCCGGGCCATCACCGACGGCCATCGGCCTCCGGCGCCTTGATGCGAAGGAGTCACGGACCGTCACGGGTTCTTCTCCTCGCAGGGAGTCTTGGGTTCGAATGGGCAGGTGCTGGCAATGACACACTGCCAGCATTTCGGGCGGCGGGCCGTGCAGGTGTAGCGCCCGTGGAGAATGAGCCAGTGATGGGCGCCCTTCTTCCACTTCTCGGGCACATCGCGTTCGAGGGCCCGTTCGACGGCTTCGGCCGTCTTGCCCCGCGCCAGGCCGGTCCGGTTGGCCACCCTGAAGACGTGGGTATCGACGGCAATGGTCGGGACGCCGAACGCCTCGTTCATCACGACGCTCGCGGTCTTGCGGCCAACTCCCGGAAGCGTCTGCAGGGCCTCCCGGCTCGCCGGGACCCTGGAATCGTGCTTGTCGATCAGCATCCGTGACAGTCTGACGACATTCTTCGCCTTGGAGTTGAAGAGCCCGATCGTCCTGATCTTGTCGCGGACGCCTTTCTCGCCAAGGGCGACCATCTTCTCCGGCGTATCGGCGACAGCGAAGAGCGCCGGCGTCGCCGCGTTGACGCTCTTGTCCGTTGCCTGCGCCGAGAGAACAACCGAGATCAGCAACGTGAAGTGGCTGCTGTAGTCGAGTTCGGTCTGCGGTTCGGGAACTTCCCGCGCCAGGGAGGCGAACAGGCGGTCGATGTCCATGGTTTTCACGAAGCGGCCCTGTCGTTCTGTTCGAAGACCATCGCCACGGCGCGCACCGGGCACCCGGTTCCGTCCTTCATGGCGAGCGGAAGGCAGACAAACAGAAAGTCCTCGTCCTCCAGCGCCTCGAGATTGCAGAGCTGCTGCACCATGCACACACCCTGGGTATTCCACACCGCGTGGGTCGGCCACCACCATTCGGATGGGTCATCCATGCCGATGAGGTCGGTGCAGAAGAGCCTGATGCCGCGGTCCACCAGCCATTGGGCGGCGTCGACCGGGACAAAGGGCCGGTTCATGGCAAAATCGTCCTTGCCCCAGTCCTTCGCGGTTCCCGTCCACACCACGCAGGCCGCATCCGGGCCGATTCGGCGGCAGGTCTTCCGCTCCGCCTCCTCGAAATCGGCAATGGTGATGGCCTCACCGTTCTGCCGGTGACGCAGGTCAAGCAGATGGCCAGGCAGCACCAGTTGTTCCAGGGGAACCTGATCAATGCTCAGGCCCTCGGCATCGCTGTGCCTCGGCGCGTCCAGATGGGTGCCGCAGTGCTCGGGCATGAGGATCATGCGGCTCTCCATCGCCATCCTGCCGCCGGTGATCTGCGAAAGATAGGCATGATCATCGAGCGGGAAGAATGTCACCTGTCCGCCGATGTTCGGCATGTTGGAATACAATGGATGACTGAGATCGACGATCCTCGAAACGGTAGGCAGCATGACGTTCTCCATCTTGCCGTTGACGGTTGCACCGCATGAACACATGCCGGAATAGACAGTCACGAGCACTCTGTCCATGCGGCGAACCCTCCCTCGCGGAGCCAGTCCAGAACGTCGTCCACCGTGGCCGCCAGCGGGCCCTCCGGGACGGCCGGACGGCGAATCATGATCACGGGGAGGTGTAGGTCGCGGGCGGCCATGATCTTGGCTTCGGTCGCTTCGCCACCACTGGCCCGGGTCACCACTGCGCCGACGCCGTGATCCGTCATCAGCGTCTTCTCCCCTTCCACATCAAACGGCCCGCGCTGCAGCAGAACCTGCATGGCCTGATTCGACGGGCGATCCCTCGGGGGAGCAATCATGCGGAAGATGAATCGCGTGCCGTCGATGCGGCGGAAGGCATCCATGGCGCGGCTCCCCAGCGTGATCAGGGCCGCCGCCGGGGCGAGTGTCGCGAGGGCGTCGGCCGCAGCATCGATGTCATCGACCACGATCCAGCGGTCGTCCGGCGTCCTGTTCCACATCGGCCGTACCAGCTTGATTCGCGGCACTTCCGCCCGGCACGCCGCCGAACGGGCCGTGGCTGCCATGGTGCAGGCGAAGGGATGGGTCGCATCGACGAGGGCATCGATGCGTTCATTGGCGAGATAGCGGCCGAGGCCGTCTGCCCCCCCGAACCCTCCGCGCCGCAGGCGTCCGGGAAGATCCGGTGTCCCGTCGAGCAGACCGGCCAGCGACGTCACGACATCGACACCGGGCGCACGCCTGGCAATTCCCTTCGCCAACGCCGCGGCCTCCGCGGTACCGCCGAGGATGAGAATGCTCGTCATGGACCCGCCGTGCCGACGACGGCGCCCGAACGATCGATGACGATCACGTCCACCGCCACGCCGCCAGCCAGAGTGGCGAGCGCCGTTTGCCGGGCACCGGCGGCCACCTGACCGGCCAAGGGCAACCCGGCCTCGCAGGCCCGTCCAAGGACCTCCCCGGCGCTTGTCGAATCGGCCATGTTCCGCGCCAGACCGGCGTCGGCGCCCGCCTCCCTCGCCATGTCGGCAAGCAGGTCGAAGTTTACCTGACTCCTTGCCGAATGGAGGTCGAGGGCTCCCTGCGCCAGCTTCGTCATCTTGGCGAATCCCCCGGCAAGCGATACCCTGGGAACCGGATGGCGGCGCAGGTACTTCAACATGCCGCCGGCAAAGTCGCCCATGTCGATGAGGCTGGCTTCGGGCAGGGAATGGAAACTCCGGACGGCCTTCTCGGAGGTCCTGCCGGTAGCCCCGGCGAGATGCTCGAGGCCTTCGGCGCGGGCAACGTCGATACCCCGGTGGATGGCATGGATCCAGGCGGAGCAGGAATAGGGGATGACGATTCCCGTGGTCCCGAGAATTGACAACCCTCCCTTGATGCCGAGTCGCGGATTCCATGTCCTGCGGGCCAGAACCTCGCCGTTGACAACACCGATGGTGAGAACGACATCGGCGGTTCCTCCGTGGCGCCACGCAAGGGCGCGGATGGCCTCGGTCATGATGTCACGAGGACGCGGATTGATCGCAGGCTCGCCGGGTGCAACGGGCAGTCCTGCCTTGGTCACGGTGCCGACACCCTCTCCGGCACGAAAGACCACGCCGCTTCCCGCTTCACCGGCCGTCACGGTGACAACGATCTCTGCACCGTGGGTGACGTCCGGATCGTCGCCGGCATCCTTGATCACCGAGGCCCGCGCCTCGCCATGACCCAGATGGCGCGTTGCCAGCGAAAACCCTGCTTCCCGGCCGCCTGGCAGAGTGATCCTGACCGGATCCGGGAACGTACCCGTGGTCAGCGCCTCGTAGGCCGCCGCCGCAGCCGCGGCGGCGCAGGCTCCGGTGGTCCATCCCTTGCGCAAGGCGTTCTTCGCCATGTCTCCCGTCGCACCGGACGTCCGTTGTGGCGGACATTGTGTCAAGCGGTGATGAATTCGCAAGAAAATGCGGTTATGGATCGTCCGTCACACCCATGCGAGGGGAGACTGATGCCGCGTTCCCCGCTGCCGCCCATGCCTTCGTTCGAGGCCGGATGGGTGTGGCTCGCCGGTGCCGGACCGGGCGATCCCTGCCTCCTTACCCTCCTCGCCCACCATGCCCTGGGCGAGGCTGACTGCATCGTCCATGATGCCCTCGTTGACGATGGTGTCCTGAAGCTGGCGCGTCCCGGGGCAGAGCTCGTCCATGCCGGAAAACGCGGCGGCAGGCCGTCTCCCGGACAGCCCGACATCTCTCGCCGGCTCATCGAGTTCGCCCGGTCCGGAAGAAGGGTCCTGCGGCTGAAGGGCGGGGATCCCTTCATCTTCGGACGAGGCGGCGAGGAGGCTCTCGCCCTTGTTGCCGCCGGCATCCCGTTTCGCGTCGTCCCGGGGATCACGGCGGGCATCGGCGGGTTGTCCATGGCCGGCATTCCGGCAACGGACCGCCACACCAACCATGCCATCACCTTCATCACCGGTCGCCTGGCAGGTGGAGAGGTTCCCGACGGCCTCGACTGGTCCGCCCTCGCCGCCCCCGGTCACGCGCTCGTCATCTACATGGCTCTGGCGCGACTCGCCTCCATCGCCGATCGCCTGATCGGTGCAGGCCTTGCCGGAAACACGCCCGTGGCGGTCATCAGCCGTGCCGCCACCCGTCATCAGAAGGTGATCGAGACGACCCTTGCCAGGGCTGCTGTCGATTCGCGGAACCTCGAGGCGCCGGCGATCGTCGCCATCGGCGCATTCGTCCGCATGCGCGCCGGACTCGACTGGATGGGCGCGATGGAGGGACGCATCCTCAACGCAGACCCCCTCGGCGCGGATTCCTCCGGCAAAGACGTCTGATGGCGGCGCGCGGTCTCATCATCTCGGCAACCGGGAGCGGCGCCGGCAAGACCATCATCGCATCGGCGCTCGTCCGGGTGCTCGCCGGGCGGGGACATGCGACATCCTCCTTCAAGATCGGTCCTGACTACATCGACGGTGGCTGGCATGCCGCTGCGTCCGGGCGCGCTTGCCACAACATCGACCTGTGGGCCATGAGACCGGCCACGGTCCGTGCGGTCATGCGGCGCTGCAGCGAGGGAGCGGATCTCGTCATCGGTGAAGGGGTGATGGGCCTCTTTGACGGCAGTCTCTCGGGCGAAGGGTCCACGGCAGACGTCGCGCGGTTCCTTGATCTCCCGGTGATTCTCGTCGTCGACGTCACCGGGCAGGCGCAATCGGTGGCCGCCACTGTCGCCGGATTCCGCGATCACCGCTCCGACATCGATGTTGCCGGCGTCATCCTGAACCGGACAGCTAGTGACACGCACCGGGCGATACTGGCACGTGCTCTCGACGGTGTCGCCACCGTCTTCGGTCATGTCGACAGGGACGACCGGCTCGTCGTGGCGCATCGCCATCTCGGTCTCGTCCAGGCCCATGACGGTGGTCCCGGCATCATCGACGAGGCTGCCAGGCAGATCGCGACCGGAGTGGACGTGGACAGCATGGTCGCACTGGCGCGGCCCATCGCGGCGATCGGCGACGCGGAATCGGGTCTCATGGCGCCCCCGGGCCAGAGGATCGCGTTGGCCTGCGATCACGCCTTCTCGTTCTTCTATGCATCGCTGGCCGAGGCGTGGCGGAGTGCCGGAGCCGAAGTCATGGTGTTTTCCCCGCTCGGGGACCAGCCTCCCGACGCGACGGCCGATGCCGTCTACCTGCCGGGCGGCTATCCTGAACTCCACGCCGGCAGGCTGGCGGCCAGCCAGACGTTTCTCGCCGGCCTGAGAGGCGCTGCGGACCGGGGTAGCGTGATCTACGGCGAGTGTGGCGGCTACATGGTGCTGGGACGGCATCTCACGGACATGGAAGGCGCTGTCCATGCCATGGCCGGCCTGCTGCCGGTCACCTTCTCCATGCAGGCGCCCCGCCGGCACCTAGGGTACCGGCGCATGGTCCTTGCGTCCGATGGGCCGCTGGGAAAGGCCGGAAGCATCTGGCGCGGGCACGAGTTCCACTACGCCAGCCAGACCTCCCCGGCGGCGGCTCCCCTCTTCTTCGCCTGCGATGCAAGCGGGCGCGACCTCGGGGCGAGCGGCGCCGTCAACGGCAATGTTGCCGCTTCGTTCATGCACATCATCGACTGCGAGGAAGGACCGGCGTCATGACCTTGCCGACGCGGGTCGACGTCATCGTGGTCGGAGGCGGCAACGCGGCCCACTGCGCGGCACTCGGCGCCCGCGATGCCGGCAGCAACGTGCTGATGATCGAACGGGCCCCCGCGGGGGAAGCCGGCGGCAACAGCCGGTTCACGGCCGGCGCCATGAGAACGGTCTACGACGGAATCGATGACTTGAGGGCGCTCATGCCCGATCTTGCTGACGCGGAGGTGGCCCGATCCGACTTCGGCGCCTACGGCAGGGAGACCTTCCTCGACGACATGGGCCGCATCACCCGCTACCGCTGCGATCCCGACCTCACCGAGCTCCTTGTGACACGAAGCCGCGAGACCCTCCTGTGGATGCGGTCCAAGGGCATCCGGTTCCAGCCGATGTGGGGACGGCAGGCGTTCGAAGTCGACGGCCTCTTCCGGTTCTGGGGAGGGCTTTCCGTCGAGGTGTCAGGCGGTGGCGAGGGACTTGTGAGCGGTCTTTCGCGGGCCGCCCGGAAGGCGGGCATCCGCCTCGTCCACGAAGCGAGGGCCGTCGAACTTGTCAGGAAGCACACCAGGGTCACCGGCGTGAGGGTCCTGCACGACGGTGCGTTCCGCACAATCGCCGCGGGAGCGGTGGTTCTGGCCTGCGGAGGTTTCGAGGCGAACCACGAATGGCGTGCCCGCTACCTCGGTCCGGGCTGGGATCTGGCGCGGGTGCGCGGCAGCCGATTCAACACCGGCGACGGCATTCGCATGGCTCTCGACATCGGCGCCGCGCCCTTCGGTCACTGGTCAGGCTGTCACGCCGTCGCCTGGGATCTCAATGCCCCGGAGTTTGGCGACCTTTCCGTAGGCGACGGCTTCCAGAAGCACTCCTACCCCTTTTCCGTCATGATCAACGCGAGAGGAGAAAGATTTCTCGACGAGGGCGCCGATTTCCGGAACTACACCTACGCCAAGTACGGGGCCGAGATCCTCAGCCAGCCCGAGCAGCTCGCCTGGCAGGTCTTCGACGCCAAGGTGTCCGGATTGCTGCGCGACGAGTACCGCATACGCCAGGTGACGCGGGTTCGCGCGGCGACCCTTGAAGAACTCGTCCGAGGCATGGAGGGTGTCGACGGCGCCACGGCGCTGGCCACGATCAGGTCCTTCAATGACGCCGTTCGCCGAGACGTCCCCTTCGACCCCAGTGTTAGGGACGGACGGTCCACCGCAGGACTCGCGATCCCGAAATCGAACTGGGCCAACGCCATCGACGCCCCCCCCTTCGAGGCCTATGCCGTCACCTGCGGGGGTCACGTTCACGTTCGGCGGCCTGCGCATCGACACGGCCGCCAATGTTCTCGACAGTGATCTGAGACCCATCGACGGCCTCCTTGCAGCCGGCGAACTCGTCGGCGGTCTCTTCTACTTCAACTATCCCGGAGGCGCCGGTCTCACGTCGGGCGCGGTCTTCGGCCGCCTGGCCGGCCAGTCGGCAGCCGCCTGCTCGTCCTGAGACGTTCCCCTGTTGACCACCGGACGGGCGATGCGCGTGCCCTGGAACGGCAACGGCTCAAGATCGAGAAGTTCGGGGAGCGCTCGCTTCTCGGCAAGCGAGACTGGATCGAAAGGAGCGGCAACACGATGCCTGCGATCAGCGCACGCCGGCGGAAGGAATCGGCGCGTGTTGATGACACGGTCCTTGGGGACCACGAGGCGCTGATACGGTCTCCCTGCTCTCGCACGGACCGTCTTCCAGCCGCGTCCGGCGCGCTTCGTGCAGAGCGCGCCAGACGCGCTCCGGCGTCATTGGCATGTCGAGGTGTTCGATTCCGTGCGGCCGCAGAGCGTCCAGCAGCGCGGCAATCACCGCCGGTGGCGCACCAACCGCTCCGCATTCGCCGGCGCCCTTGACACCCAGACGATTGGTCATGGTCACCTCCCCTTCGTCCAGCAAGGTCACGAACGACGGCAGGTTGTCGGCTCGAGGCAGCGCATAGTCCATGAGCGACCCGGTAAGCAACTGACCGCCTGGCGAGTCGTAGCGGATTTCTTCGAGCATGGCCTGAGCTATGCCCTGTGCGAGTCCACCATGGGTCTGGCCATGCACGATGGGCACGTTCACCACCCGACCGACGTCATCCACGCCAGAAAAGCGATCGATCCATGCCGCGCCGGTGTCCGGGTCAACTTCGACCTCGCAGACGTAGCACCCGTTGGGGAAACAGAACGGGGCCTCCGATACGCCCCATGCCCGCACCTCTCGATCAGGCTCGGCCGAGGCGAGTTCGGCGATCGGAACACTCCGGTCCGAGCCGACCATGGTCAACGCTCCGTCTTCGATCTCAATGTCATCCGGCGAGGCTTCGAGCCAATCGGCGGCCAGCGTTTTCAGGCGTTCGACAAGGGCCTCACTCGCCGCAGCCACGGCTGCACCGCCGGTGTAGAGCGAACGGGAGCCATAGCTGCCCGGTCCCTCCGGCGTCATTCGAGTATCGCCTTGTACGATGTCGAATGCATCAACGGGAAGCTTGAAGATGTCACTCGCGATCCGCGCAAGGGTGCTCTTGAGGCCCTGACCCATTTCCTGGGTGGCGGCGTGGAGGCGCACCCGATCCTGCGATGTCGCCACCGCCTCGACCGTCTCCTTGGGCGAGAGGCCGCTCGTCGAGTCGATGTGGTACGAGAGGCCCCGGCCGCGCAACAGCCCCTCGTCTCGCGAGGCTTCGCGGCGCGTCCTGAAGTTCTGCCAATCCGACAGTCCCAGCGCGCGCTCCAACAGGCGAGGGAAGTTGCCGCTGTCGTAGGCGAGACCGGAAACCAGGCGATAGGGCAGTTCACCCTTGCGCACCAGGTTGCGTCGGCGCAACTCGACCGCATCGACGCCGAGCCGGGCCGCCGCAAAGTCCAGAATGCGCTCGATCCGGTGAATGGCTTCAGGGCGCCCTGCGCCGCGATAGGGTCCGGTAGGTGCCGTGTTGGTCAGCACGGTCTTTGCGGTGATGGCGGCGACCGGCACGCGGTAGGCACCGGTCGCAATTCGATTGCCGGTCGTCGTGGCGATCGGAATGCCGAAGGGCGTGGCATAGGCCCCGAGACTTGCGTGATCAACGACGCGAAGCGCCTCGATCCGAAGCTCCTCGTCAAGGCCGATTTCGACCTCGGCAGCATGGTCTCTCGCATGATAGTCGGCGAGGAAACACTCCACCCGCTCAGCGCACCAGCGGATCGGTCGGCCGTAGCGGCGCGCCGCGTAAAGCACCAGGCAATCCTCCGGGTAGGGTGTGATCCTGCCACCGAAGGCACCGCCGATATCGCCCACCCTGACCCTGATGCGCTCGCGCGGGACCCCAAACACGGCATCCGCCAGGATTGTTCGGGCATGGTGCGGGGCCTGACTGGCGCCATGCAGCGTCCAGGCCGCCTCGGCCTCATCGTAAAGCCCGATGGCAGCGCGAGGCTCCATGGCATGAGGGACAACCCTGTTGTTTCGCACCTGGAGACGAAAGCGGTGCCGCGCCCCGGCAAGGGCATCATCGCACAATGTCTGATCGCCCATATGCAGTTCGGCCACGACATTCCCCGCATTGCCATCCTGCACGAGGGGCGCACTCGATCGGGCAGCCGCGAGGACATCGATGACACATGGCCTCGCCGCATAGTCGACAACGACACGCTCGGCAGCCTCCTGCGCCGCAGACCGACTCCCTGCCACCACGAACGCCACAGGCTCACCCACGTATCGCGCGACCGTACGGGCCAGGAGGGGCATGGCGAGAGCGCGGACCGGTCCGCCGTCCGGCGCGCTCACGGTATTCATGAACGGCAAGGCGCCGATGCCGTCGGCTGCCAAGTCATCGCCAGTGATCACTCCCACCACGCCATCGACGCGATACGCCTCTGCTGTGTCCACGCGTCGCAAGTCCGCCGCGGGATGCGTGGATCGAACGACAACGCCGTGGAGCTCGCCGGCAAACCTGAGATCGTCGGTGAACCGGCCCTGTCCTCGCAGCAGTCTGCCGTCTTCCAGGCGGCCGGACGGCTCAGACAATGGACCACCTTGAAGACCGCCGGCATCGGCCGGTGACGTGGTCAGTCCTTGCAGTCGGGTGTCGGACGATAGGTCGGACCACGACGCACAAGCCGTTCAATCATGCCGTTGGTAAGATAGGCAGGCGTCTCGCGGGGGTCGAAGGGCGCCTTGTCCTGGCCCGGATAACCGATCAGTGCCCGAACCTCAGCGCACATGTAGTAGGCCGCAGACGCCGCGAGCGTGATGGCGTTGAAGGCTGCCGCGTCTCTCTGACCGAGCCTGTTGGCTGCCACGCCGGGATCTTCCCCCTGAGCAGCCGAGAGTCCGCGCCGCAGATCGTCGGCAATGTCAGGTCGGTGGGCGAGGACTCTGTCGAGCAGTTCCGCGTGTGCACCCACTTCGGTGGCGGACGGCATGCGTCCGTGGCGCGGAATCAACAGGTCGGCCAGCCCCGCGAAGACGGCGCGTTCATCTGCCGAAAGTCCGTTCTCCCGGGACATCATGCTGCCTCCACGTTTCGCCGCTCCGATATCATGTGCATGGTCTGGCGATGGGAGACCGACATGATGGTCGCAGTAGGATTGACTCCGCCCGAGGTCGGGAAGGAGCTGGCATCGAAGACAAAGAGGTTCGGAACGTCGTGCGAGCGCCCCCATTCGTTCACCACCGAGGTCCTGGGGTCGTCACCCATGCGCGCCGTGCCCAGCAGGTGCCAGCCCGTATCGGGCACCTGGTGCACCACCACGGTCTCGATCGCGCCTGCGGCGAGGCTTGCCTCGAGGAGCCGGTCCACATGGAACCCCAGCATGTTCGATGAGTTCTCGGAGACCGTGTAGTCAAGCTTCGGCGCCGGAATGCCATCGGAGTCGGTGAGGTCAGGGTCGAGCATCACGCGGTTGGATTCCTCGGGCAGGTCCTCACCGATGATTCCCCAGACCATCGAACGGCGAAATCGGCGGTCCACCAGGTCGTGGAGATTGGTGCCCCAGCTGTCCTCCACCCTGCCGCCTTCGTCGAATATCCTGGAACCGACGAAACCTGTCGCCCCCAGCGGTCCACCAGCCGGCATGGCGCCCCACTTGGCTCCGCGCAGGAAACCTCGCTTTTCGTCCGTCTCGTAGAACTGGTTGCTCTCGATCAGCTGACCGAAGGGGCCGCGCCAACTCTCCAGGTCTTCCTCGAAGACGCCCATGACTGCCGAGAACGGGTGCATCATCAACCGTTTCCCGACGAGGCCGGAGGAATTGGCCAATCCGTCCGGGAACGCGGAACAGGCCGAGAGCAGCAACAGGCGGGGTGTACCGATGCCATTGGCGCACAGGATGACCGTCCGCGCCTTCTGGTGGCGCTCGCGCCCGTTGCGGTCGATGTACGTGGCACCGGTCACCCGGTTGCGCACCGCATCGTAAGTGATCTCACGCACTCTGGCGCCGACGATGATACGTGCGCCGTCCTTGAGTGCGTGGGGCCACAGCGTGATGTTGGCAGTGGATTTCGCACCTTCCGGACAACCGGTCATGCAGGTGCCGCGCCGCACGCAGGGATTGAGTCCGTTGTAGGGCACTGACGGCATGGCATTGGTTCCGGGCCACCAGTGCCAACCCAGCTTGTCCATGCCCTCGGCAGCCTTCATGCCGCACTTGCCGATGGGAAGCGGTGGAGTGGGAAACGCCCTGCGCAGCGGATAGGCGGGGTTCCCCGGCAGACCCGAGACACCCACCACCCGCTCCATCTCTTCCAGACTGGGCAGCAGATCCTCGTAGGTGAAGGGCCAGTCGTCGGCCACGCCATCAAGGGTCCGCACCCTGAAATCCGACGGCATGAAGGGCGTCCAGTGGCCGGCATAAAGGGTGGTGCTGCCGCCGACGGCCGCGTACATCAAGGGATTGATGGCGCTGTCGTCCGTATTGATCGGGTAGTCGCGTTCCCGGTCGCGGACATTCGGATTCGGGTGCCACTGCTTCTGCGCCACCAGCTCGAATTCCGGCTTGTCGCCGGGGAACTCCGCCGCGTCGGGCCAATCGCCCTGCTCCAGCGTCACGACCGAAAGGCCGGCCTCGGCAAGATATCGCGCGGCAACTGACCCGGAGGGGCCGGCGCCAATGACGCAGACATCCACCTCCTCGCCGTGACGCGGCCTGGAGTCGCTGATCGCTCCGGCCACGGTTCAGGACTCCGGCGTGGGCACATGAATCGGCCCGCGGTCGATGACCTGCTGCAACATTCCGTTGGTCAGGTACTCAGGAGTCTCGTCCGGGTCCGCCGGGCGATTCTCCTGGCCCGGATACCCTATGAGCCTGCGCACGGCCGGCACCATGTAGTAGCCGGCGGACGCAACGATGCTGACGGCAGCGAGGGCTTCTGCATCGTCCCGGTTCAGGGTCTCTGCGGCGTCCTCCGGCGTCTTGCCGGCCGATGCCGCCAGACCGCGTCGAAAGGCCTCTGCCAAGTCCGGGCGCAGGCCAAGGATGCGATCAAGCATGGTCCCGTGAACGTTCATCTCGCTCGCCGCCGGCATGCCCTCGGCAGCGGGGATCAGAACGTCGGCAAGGGCCGCGAAGATGTCGCGCTCCGTATCGTTCACCATCGTCATGACACGACTCCTGATGGATTGCAGGCAACTTTCGCATGGCCACGGTTCTCGATCAGGTGCTCCACCGAACGCAGTGCAATGGCCGTGATCGTGCCGGTGGGATTGAAACCGGACGATGTCACAAAAACGCTGCCGTCGAAGATGTAGAGATTGGGGACATCGTGGCACCTGCCGTACTGATCCACGACCGAGCGTGCGGGATCGTCCCCCATGCGTGCGGTCCCCATCAGGTGCCAGCCGCAATCGCGCATCAGCCGCGTCGACGACACCGAGGCAGCGCCCGCCGCCTCCATCGCTTCCTCGGCGCGGGCCACGTGGAAGTCCAGCAGCCGCTCCGTGTTCTCGGAATTCCGATAGACGAGCCTCGGCGCCGAAATGCCGTCGGAATCCGTGAGCTCAGGATCCAGCAACACTCGGTTGTTCTCGTCTGGCAGGTCTTCGGCGATGATCCCCCATTCGAAGGAATGACCGAAGACCCTCCTGGTGTTGCGATGCAGGTTGGCGCCCCAGGCCTCGTCCAACGCCTTGCCGCCATAAGCGGCGCGAAGACCGAGCGGCCCTCCACCTGGCATGACATTCCACTTGGCGCCGCGCACGAAGCCACGTGAAACATCGGTCTCGTAGAACTGCATCGACTGAATGCTCTGCCCCGCCGGGCCAAGCCAGCTTTCGAGGGGGTCGTCGAACACGCCGCTGATCGCGGCATAGGGGTGCATCATGAGGTTCCGGCCGACCAGGCCGGAAGAGTTCGCAAGTCCTTCCGGGTGGTGCCTCGAGGTCGACAGCAGCAACAGCCGCGGCGTTCCCACCCCGTTGCAGCAGACGATGACAATGCCCGCCTTCTGGTGCGCCTCGCGCCCATTGCGGTCAATGTAGGTTGCGCCGTTGGCAAGCCCCTGGGCGTCCACCGTGATCTCGCGCACGCGAGCGCCCGTCACGAGGCGGGCCCCGTTCTCCAGCGCGATGGGCCAATGGGTGTGATCTGTCGAAGCCTTGGCCTTGTGGGGACAACCGGTCAGGCACGTGCCGTATCGCACACACTGGTTCCGGCCCTTGTAGTCGCGCGACGGAACGGCATTGGGACCAGGCCACCAATGCCATCCCAGCCTGTTCATGCCCTCGGCGGCCTTCATGCCAATGCGACCAATCGGCATGGGCGGCAGAGGATACTCGGCATGCGGCGGATAGGCCGGATCTCCGGCCAGACCGGACACGCCCATCTCCACCTCCATCCGGGTGTAGTAGGGCTCCAGGTCTTCGTACACGAAGGGCCAGTCGTCGGCCACGCCGTCCAGGGTTCTGACACGGAAATCCGACGGCATGAAGCGTTGCCAATGCGCCGCATAGAGGATGGTCGATCCGCCAACGGCGCTGTACATCAACGGGTTGACATCGCTCGCATCGGTATTGATGGGATAGTCGGCCTCGAGGTCCCGTACATTGGGATTGGGATGCCAGCGCTTCTGCGCCATGAGTTCCCATTCGGGCTTGTCACCGTAGAACTCGGCGTTGTCCACGCGCGGACCCTGCTCCAGGCACACGACATCGACGCCGGCCGCGGCAAGGTGGGCAGCGGCGACGGAGCCCGATGCGCCAGCTCCGATGATCAGTACGTCAGCCGGCTCGCGGCCCTTCTGCATCCTCGCCATGCACTCTCCCTTGCGTCCGGCGGCTTCGGGAAAAGCCCTCCAGTCGAGCCTGTTCGTGTTTGCAGCACGTTAGTTGACAAGATAGTGGTTGACAAGATTGTACGGCATTGAGAAAGGTGGGTTCCGACAGGTCGTCTTCCCGGGCGACCTGGGTCACATTGTGGCGCGGACGCCGCGCGGGGCCTCCATGAAGATCGCCGTCATTCTGCGTCTCACGCCCGACATCACCGAAGAACTGGAACTCACCGAGGACGGTCGCG
The DNA here is from genome assembly GCA_964291265.2 of Alphaproteobacteria bacterium. Taxonomy (GTDB): domain Bacteria; phylum Pseudomonadota; class Alphaproteobacteria; order SP197; family SP197; genus SP197. The sequence continues at coordinate 1,980,803 of OZ219747.1, read as the reverse complement.
ACATCGACCGCGAGTGGATTGGCCTGGTCCTCAACGAGTTCGATGACCAGGCACTGGAACAGGCCGTTCTCCTGAAGGAATCGACCGGGGCAGAGGTCACTGCACTTGCCGTTGATGGCGAGGGAGTCGAGCGCTTGTTGCGCACGGCGCTTGCCCGCGGCGCCGATGCTGCCTATCGCATTCCGGTGGCCGACGTTGTCGCCTCCTCCCGTACCCTGGCACCGCTCCACGCTGCAGCCGTGCGCACCATCGGGGCCGATCTGGTGCTGACCGGCGTCCTCGCGACCGACGACCTCCATGGTGAATTGGCCCCGTATCTTGGCTCCGAGCTGGGATGGCGTCAGGCGAGCGCCGTTTCCGATGTTCAGATCATGGGGGTCGATGCAGTGGTCCGCCAGGAGTACTCCGGCGGCAGGGCGGCGCGACTCGCGATCCCTCTTCCTGCTGTCATCGGCCTGCAGACAGCCTCGCAACCACCGCGCTACGTTTCCGGCAGCAGACTGCGCGACCTGCTGAAGGTCGACGTGCCCGAACTGGCAGTCGATGCCGAACCGGCCGCGACCGGCATGCAATCCGCCGTCCTTGCCCTCCCTCAACGCGGCGCCGGAGCAGAAATGATCGACGGAGACGGCGGACAGATCGCCGAGAGTCTTCACGCCATCCTGATCGAGAAGGGACTGGTGTGATGCGCATTCTCGTCCATGTCGAGCACCAGGCTGGCACGATCAGCGACACCGCCTTCGAGCTGCTCGCGATCGCCCGAAAGCTGGGCGGCGAGGTCGAGGCGCTGGTCATGGGCGCCGAGCCGGCAACCCTCGCCGGACAACTGGGCGGCGCCACCAGCGTGATTGCCATCACCGATCCTGAGCTGGAGACCTACCTTCCCGATGTACATGGCGCCTCGCTTCAGGCAGCCATCCAGGCACGCAGTCCCGATCTCGTTCTGTTGAGCTATGGCACCGCCGGTCTCGACATCGCACCGCCGGCCGCCCTTCGCTTGGGCCTGCCTCTCATGTGCAATGCCGTGGCATTGCATCCTGAGGAAGGCCAACTGGCGGTGCGCGCCCAGCTGTATGGCGGCAAGCTGGAGGCACGGGCTCGCGTTCCTCTGCCGGCCATTGTCATGGCGATGCCGGGAGCAGCTCGCGCCGAGGACGGGCGCGTGAGCGGCACACCACCGGTCAAGTCTGTGGACATGCCGATGCGCGGTGAGGCGGGCATTCGGCTGGTCGAGGCGCTGGAACCCGATACCAGCGGCGTCGATCTGACCCAGGCCGAGCGGATCGTTTGCGTGGGACGCGCCATCGGCGGCGCTGACAGGTTCACTCCAGTCGAAGACCTGGCCCGCGCGCTGGACGCCGAGATTGCCGGCTCCCGCCCGGTCATCGATGCCGGCTGGCTGCCCAAGACGCGTCAGGTGGGCAAGTCCGGCGTCACCGTCAGGCCGCGCCTTTACTTCATGGCCGGCGTTTCCGGGGCTCCGGAGCATGTGGAGGGCATGGGTGATTCGGAACTCATCGTCGCGCTCAACACGGACGAGAGGGCACCGATCTTCGCCAAGGCCCATTATGGTGCCGTCTGCGACATGTTCGACGTGCTTCCCAGACTTGCCTCCAGGCTGAGAGACTCCTGAATGTCCTCGCGGCCCTGTGCGGGGTCGCAGTGATGGCATGGACGCATGAACACACAGCCCTTGATCCTCCTGATTGCGACGCTCGCTGCCATCGCGGGCGCCGGCTGGCGCGCTCGCCTCTGGCTCGGACCACTCGCAAAGGCCCGGCCCGCCAGTCGCCTGGACCATCCGTGGCGCCGGTTTGCAGGGGTCCTCACGGATATCCTGCTACACCGACGTCTCCTGCGCTTTCGCTTCTCCGGCGTCATGCATCTCATGATCTTCACGAGTTTCCTGGTCCTGTTCACCGTCATCGTCCAGGCCTTTGGTTCCGGCTTCTTCCCTGGTTTCAGTCTGGAATCCGTCGGCGGCCACACCTGGCTTGCCGCACTGCAGGAAGCATTTGTCCTCATTGTCGCAGCGGCGCTGGGCATGGCGATCTGGCATCGCTTCGTGCGGCAACCGGCTCGTTTTGTCGGCTCCAACAGGCGGGATGCGACGATCATCTACATCCTGATCGCCAGCATCATCTTCACCACGCTCCTGGAATGGGCCGGGCGGATCGCGGCGGGAGACGATCCGACGGAAACCTACCGGCCGCTTTCGGCCCTGGTGGCCAGGGGACTGGGCAGGCTGGGACTGGCCGGTGCCGATGCGGACGTTGCAGCACAGGCCTTCTACTGGGCCCACATCGCTTCGATCCTCGCGTTTCTTGTCTACATTCCGGGATCCAAACACCGTCACATGTTCGCGGCTGCTCCCAATATCTTCTTCCGCTCGCTGGCGCCCAAGGGTCAGCTTCCCGCACCGCCGCCCCTGGGTGACGATGACGAGCGACCCGGCGTGGTCCGCGATGTCCACGATTTCACCTGGAAGGACATTCTTGACGGTCTTTCCTGCACCGAGTGTGGCCGTTGCCAGGCGGTCTGTCCGGCCCACGGCTCTGGCGCTCCACTCAGCCCGAAGCGACTCGTCATGGACCTGCGGGAGGGATTCTCCTCACTCTGGGACAGGGACTCGGGCGCCGGCGCGGGCATGGCCGGCGGACTGATCAGCAGCGAGGCGCTCTGGGCCTGCACCACGTGCCGCGCCTGCATGGAGGTCTGCCCGCTTCATATCGAGCACGTGCCAAAGATCGTGCAGCTGCGGCGTTCCCTGGTGGAAGACGGCAAGATCGAACCGATGCTGCAGGATTCGCTTGTCAGCCTGCAGACTCACGGCAACTCCTTCGGCAAGTCGCCCAGACAACGGGCGCGCTGGACTCGGACCTTGACCGTCAAGCCCAAGGACGCGCGCAGGGAGAGGGTCGACATCCTGTGGTTCGTCGGCGACTTTGCAAGTTTCGACCCCCGCGTCCAGCGACTCACGGTCCTCTTCGCCGAGTTGCTCGCACGGGCTGAGGTGGACTTCGGCATCCTCTATGACGGCGAGAACAACAGCGGCAATGACGTGCGCCGGGTCGGCGACGAGGGATTGTTCGAGATGCTCGCCCGGCACAACATCACCACGCTCGAAACCTGTCACTTCGACCGCATCCTGACGACTGACCCTCACAGCCTGAACGCCCTTCGCAACGAGTACCCGGCGCTGGGGGCGCAGTACGATGTGGTGCACCACGCGCACTTCCTTGGCGAACTGGTGGAGGAAGGCAGACTTGACCCGGTTCCCCGGACGAAGCATGTCGTCACCTATCACGACCCCTGTTATCTCGGTCGCTACAACGATGAGTTCGAGGCCCCGAGACGGTTGATCCGTCGGCTCGGACACACGCTCCGCGACATGGGCCGCTGCCGGGAGAACAGCTATTGCTGCGGCGCCGGAGGCGGGCGCATCTGGATGGACGACAGCGACCTCGCCCAACGCCCAAGCGAAAGCCGGATCGAGGAGGCTCTGGCGCTCGACGGCGTCTCGCGTTTCATCGTGTCATGTCCCAAGGACGTGGTGATGTACACGGCCGCCGTGCAGGCGCTTGGCGCAGGAGACCGGATCGAAGTCTGGGAAATCGCCGCGTTGCTCGACGAAGCCCTGTTCAAGCCGCCTTGCGACGACAGCGCACCGTGAGCAGCACTCATGCCGACTCACGTCAGGTCTTGACGTGCGAACGGCCGCCCATGGAGAGCGTCAGCAGTTGATCGTGCGTGCAATCCACCTTGGGCGCGTGGTGCACGAGGTGGCCGTCATGCACCACCATCACGGTCTCGGCCAGCGCCATGATCTCCTCGGCGGCAGACGTGATGAGGATCACCGCATGCTTCTCACGAGCAATGTTCAGGATAATGTCGTAGATCTCCTTGATCGCACCCACATCGACACCTGCCGTCGGTTCGACGAATATGAAGAGCCGCGCACGGGCGCTCATCCACTTGCCGATCACCGCCTTCTGCTGATTGCCGCCCGAAAAGAACTTGACCGATCGGCCGGGCATGGAGGGGCTGACCGAAAGACGATCCACGACTTCCCTGGCGTAGCGCAACTTGAGCTGGCCTCCGATCAAGCCGAGGCGGCTGAGTTGGCCCAGCACCGGCAGCGACACGTTGTCTGCCAGGCTGAGTTCAGGGAAGAGTGCCTGCCGGCGGCGGTCTTCCGGAACGACCGAGATCCCGGCACCGCGCGACACACGGGGGTTTCGGGTGGAGACCCCCTTGCCGTCGATGCGGACGGAGCCGTCGTGTTGAACCACGCCGCCCAGCGCGCGGCCGATCTGCTCCATCCCGCCGCCGACCGGGCCGGTGATACCGAGGATTTCGCCGGCGCGCACCGAGAACGACAGAGGCTCGAGATGGTCCGTGCACAGGTTCTCGACCTCAAGCAGGGAACGGTCCGTTGCCAGTCCCGGATTCTCGATCTTCAGGTCGGCACGACTCCTGGCGACCATGAGCTCGGTGACGCGCTCCTCGGTGATGTCATTTCGCTCGAGAGTCGCCGACACGACGCCGCCGCGCAGGATCGTGATACGGTCGCAAATGCGCTGGATTTCGCTCAGCCGGTGAGAAATGTAGATGATCGTGATGCCCTGATCCCGAAACCTCTCTATCAGTCCGAACAGGATCTCGACCTCCGATGCCGACAGTCGCGCTGTCGGCTCGTCGAGCACGATCAGCCTGTAGCGGCGCTGAAAGAGAGTCGCGAGCGTGACGAGCTGCATCTCGGCCGCCGAGAGATCCGCTGCCGGGCGGCGCACATCGAGGTCGATTCCCATCCGGTCGAGAATGCCTCGGGCTTCGGCATGTATCCTGCGCTGATCAACGAGGATCCCGCCAGGTTCATTGCCCAACAGGACATTCTGCCCCACGGTGAAGCTGCTGATCACTTCGGCATCCTGATAAACGGCACCGAATCCCAGCCTGTGCGCCGCCAGAGGGCTGTCGATGCGAACCGGTTCGCCTGCCAGCGCGATGTGTCCGGCGGTCGGCGCGTAGACCCCGGTCAGGATCTTGACGAGGGTCGACTTGCCTGCGCCGTTCTCGCCCAGCAATCCATGCACCTCGCCACGGCGGAACCGCATCGAAACGCCGTCCAATGCCCTGGTTCCGGAGAACTGCTTTTCGAGGTCGGTGATATCGACGAGGGTCTTGTCGCAGTCGGCCCCTGTCTTGCTCGCAGCCATGGCCGCCACCCTCATCAGATGAACTTCAGGTGAATCTCCTCGCGGTTCAGCATGGCATTGGCGCCGACCGCAAGAATCAGTATGCACCCGGCAAAGAGTTGGCGGGCGGCGAAGGGGAACCCCACCATGTTCATGCCCGAGTTCACCATGTAGATGAAGAACACGCCGAGCAATGTGCCCAGGACATGGGGCTTGCCCTTGCCGAGTACCGTTGCGCCCATGAACACCGCCGCGAACGCTCCGAGAAGATACCCTTCGCCGCCCACTGGTTGCGCCGAGGAGGAAATCGAGGTCAACAGCACACCGCCGATCCCGGCGGTGAGCGAAGAAAGAACGAAAGCCACGATCACCCAGCGATAGACGGGAATGCCCGAATAGAACGCCGCCATCGCATTGTCGCCAACCGCCCGAATGTAATAGCCGGCCCGCGTCCTGCCCGAAAGGACCAGATGAAGGATGAAGATCACCGCCAGAATCACGACGGGCACGCCGATCGCCATGCTGCGGTCGTCCGTCAACTGGATCCGGCCCTGCCCGATGTAGCGGAACGCCTGTTCCGTATAGTCGACTGCAACCTGGTAGCCGCCCGTCAGATAGATGTTGATACCGCCGAGCACGAACATCATCCCCAGCGTGACCACGATCCCCGACAACCGTCCGTAGGTGACCAGAACGCCGTTGATCGATCCGATCAGGACGGCGACCAGCAGGGAGAGCGTGATCGCGGGCCATGGCCCGACCAGTGGGATCAGGAAGGCGCAGACGATCGATGTCGTGGTCACGCACAGGCCAACGGAGAGATCGAAGCTGCCGGCGATCACCACATAGGTCAGCCCGATCGACACCAGGCACGGCACGATCATGGAGAAGAGAATGTTGTTGAAGTTCGCGAAGGTGAGAAAATAGGGAGTCGCAAAGGAGAAGCCGACTGCCGTCACGACGATGACGGCGATGGTCCCCCACCTGCGCACCAGGCTCAACCAGAACGGCTCCCCCGACGCCGGAGCGGAGGCCGACGCGTCCTCTGGCGCTGCCGCGGGCTCATCGACAGGTCCGACCATTTTCTCCCCTTCCATGACAGCTATCGCAAACCCCGGATTCTGAGCCGATCAGGTCCCCCGAACCGACCATACGTCAGAGATTGCCCGCCGACGAAACCGCCTCCTGCCGGTGCCAAGACCGCCCGGGCCAATGTCGCCCGAAGGGCCTGCACAGCAACATCCTCCGGAGCGAAACGGCCCACGTGACGCCGTCTTGCCCCAGAGGATCAGTCGTCGCGCGAAGACTAGCCGCCGTATTCGCCGAGAAGCGCGATTGCCTGGCGATCCATGTCCTGCACTTCGGCCAGTGCAGCCTCGGCCTCTTCCTGGAGTATGGCGGTCACCGGCACACGATACTGGTGTGGTTCGACTGTCTCGCCAGCACCCATGGCCATGGCGAGTTCGGCAGTCTTGTGACCCAGTGTGTGCCACGGAACATCGGTGGAGAACTCGATCGGATAGGTGTTCGCCGCCATCTCGCCCAGGAGTTGGTCCGAGAAGTAGTGATTGAAGAGTCGCAGGTCGTCGCGCCCCATCTGCTGCATGGCCTGGCCGGCACCGATCGTCAGCGGCCACCACCACGAGACAAGACCACTGACGGAGCCCGGCTCCGGGTTGGACTGGAGCAGCGCCAAGGCGTTCTCGCGCCCCTTGGAGATCTGGTCCTGGGTGGAGACGCTGCCGGGCATGAACGGCAACATGTCCATGCGAGGCTCATACTTCGTCATGAGGTCGAGCATGTCGGCCTCCATGTCGAAGGGCGTGTAGAAGCCCTTGTCCTCGGCTGTCTGCACCAGTGTCCCCCGGCGCTGGAGAACGTTCTGAACGTAGTATCCCAGGGTCATCGCCGTCGCCCAGGTGTCTTCGACCACGGCAGGTGAATTCTTGACGGGCACGGCGAAGCCCACCGTCGGGATGCCGCGCGCGTGGGCTTCGTCGGCGATGTACTCCGTCTCCGGCTCCAGTGAATAGATTCCCATGCACAGCACGTCGATATCGCGGTCAAGGAGCGCGCGTTCGGCTTCCTGCTCACTCGCCTTGGTCGGCTCACCCCGAATCGTGACCGGCTCACCCCCCATGTCGAGGACCGTCTTCACGAGCTGCCAGCATCCTCGACGCCAGGGCTGGTTGAAGGGGCCGTAGGTCAGCGGAATGCCCACGCGAACCTTCTTGTCCTGTGCACTGGCGCCGGTGATGTCGCTCGCCAGGGCCGTTCCAGCGACCACGGCGCCCGCCGCGGCGCCGGCCTTCAAGAGATCGCGCCGGCTCCACTCCGCGAACTCCAGCGCCTCCTGAACCAGGAACTTTCGAGCCTTGAAATCCAACATTCTCTCTTCCTCCAGTTGATATCGGGTTAAGGCGACCCACCGTCGGCCTGTTGAGCCGGGCGAGATGACGACAACGCGCCCACGGCGTGTGTGGCGGTCGCCGCGTGCCTGTCGAGAAATGCCAGCATCGCGTCGGTGAAGGATGCCGGTTGTTCGAGATTCGCGAGATGGGAGGCGGCATCGATCACCACCAGGTCAGCACCCGGGATGCTGCTCGCCAGCACCCGTGCAGCCGCCACCGGTGTGGCCGGGTCCTCGGCGCCAACGATCACCCGGGTGGGAGTGCGGATGGCGTCGAGATGCGGCACCAGGTTCATCGCCTTGATGGCCTCGGCGCAGGCAATGTAACCCTCTGTCACGGTACCCGATGCGATGCGACGGATCCATGCGACCGTCTCGGGAGACGAGTTGCGGAATGCAGGCGTGAACCAGCGGGACATCGTCGACTCGAGCAACGGGCTGACGCCCCGGGTGCGTGCCGTCGCGATTCGCTCGTCCCACGTGCCGGCCGGCATCTCCGCGGCCGTATCGCAGAGCAGCAGCGATCTCACGCGCCCGGGCGCCTTCAGCGCAAGAGTCATGCCGATCATGCCGCCCATGGACAATCCGGCGAAATGAACGGCATCGAGCTGCAGCGCGTCGATCAGCGCAAGCGCGTCACTCGCCAGATCTTCGAGAGTGTACGGGCCCTTCGGCACACCGCTCGCACCGTGGCCGCGGGTGTCGTAGGCGACAACCCGGTAGCGTTCTGCAAGTGCGTCGATCTGGGGGCGCCACATGCGACAGTCGCTGAAATGGCTGTGACTCAACATGACTGCCGGCGCCCCTGCCGGCCCGACATCCAGGCACGCGGTCTCGAAGCCGTTGGTGTTGTATCGTGCGGTGTCGTGCAATCGACCGCGTCCTCTCCTGCGTTCAGCCGCGCCTGCCCTCCGTTTGCCACGGCTGAACCGGCAATCCATGGTAGGCTGATGCCCCTGCTTGTCAACAAGGAGGCCGCCGTCCTCGGCGAAGATCCTGCCCCCGGCGTGGCGGTTGACCTCGACGGCACAAGGGCGCTGACGATGACGAGGCCTTCGATGCCGCCGTCCTGCAGGACATCGCCTTCTACCCCGCGGTCAGGGACTGAGCGCTCCACCGAAGCGCCGATCATTCCGAAATCGAACCGGGCCATCACCTTCAGGCGGTCTGTCCATCGACACGACCGCCACGGTTCTCGACAGCGATCCCAGACCAGTCAACGGTCTCCTTTCGCTCGGAGAACTCGTCGCCAGCCTCGTCTGCCTCGATTGTCCCGAAAGCGCCGGTCAGACGTCGGGCGCGGTCGTCGGCCACTTGGCAACTTCCTTGGCATCCTGATTCGCGGCATCACCAAAGCGCCTTGCGGGCATCGCCTTGCGTGTCGGTGCCGCCGGTCCGGCTTCAGCCGCATCGCCGTTCCCCGAATTCACCGCCCCCACCCCGATGGCCCGGGAAGGGATCGGCTTGTCAGGGCCCGGATGCGGCCCTCAACGGAAGACAGAGGTCGGTCAGCAGGTCTGCGGGCGCGGTGTCGACAGGCGAGTTGCGGTAGATTTCCATGACCGGCCTGTCGTCGATGTCCTCGCCGCTTTGCGGCAACCATCGCGAGAAGAGCCGCTGGTAGGCTTCCGCAATGCCGTCATAGGGGCCGCGGTGGGTATGGATGGCGAAGCGCCCCGCCTCGATCATGCCGAACGTGATACCGGGCGGCGGCGAGGCGTCGGTACGCATCTCGAGGCAGACGTCCGAACGCAGGTTCTCGGCCCTGACGTCATAGGGGTCGTCATGGGAGAGGGCGATGACGCGGCCGAATTCGGCGCCGATACTGGCCGCCCACCCGAACAGGCGCTCGAATGACGGCCCCACCTCGTTGTAGGGACCGACGTGTCGGATGCGGGCGACCTCGATGGCTTCGAGGGTGTCGATACGGACTTCCATGCTGGTGTCTCCTCTTGGTGGATCGAATTCGAGACGTCCGTCACCGGGGTCGTACCGGACCCGCGCCTGCGGGCCGGCGAACCGAGGAAGCGGCCATGCGCTTCGGTATCGGCTGGGGCTCATCCCGCAGCCCCGGCGGAATGCCCTCGAGAAGGCTTCCGGCGAGTTGTAGCCCGCATCCAGGGCAACCTCGATGACGTCGACCGGTTCGTGACGGAGGCGCCAGGCGGCACGCTCCAGACGCAACCGGCGCGTCAGACCGGCGATCGTCTCGCCGGTCATGGCACGGAACACGCGCTGACAGTGGAAGCGCGAGAACCTCGCCTCCGCGGCCACCTCCTCGACCGTCCAGGGATGGTCGAGACGGCCTGCCACGGCTTCGAGTGCCTTGACAAGACGACTGTAACAGGACTCTGCAGTGACGTGACGCATGGACCGATCATGGCACGGACGGCGGCGTGCAGCCTGACCGGATGTGCCATTCTTGACGATGTCCCGCTGACCAAGAATGCTTAGCCTTGTCATCAGCGTTTCGTGAAGAGGTCTGTCCTCAGGCTCTGGATGGCGTCGGGATCGACATCGACATGGATGACGGCCGGTTTTCCGGTGCCGAGTGCGCTGGCGAGCGCCTTTGCCGTCTCCCCTGGCCGGCTGACGCGCCAGCCTCCGGCGCCAAGCAGACGGGCATAGTCGGCAAAGGGTGGATTGAGGAGATCGGCTCCCACGTAGCGTTCGTCGAAGAAGTCCCGCTGGTAGGCCTTCTCGGCGCCCCAGGCGCGGTTGTCGAGAACGATGGCGATGACCGGAAGATCGTGCTGCATGGCTGTCGTCAACTCGATCATGGAAAGACCGAATCCACCATCCCCCATGACGGCGACCACCGGGGACCCGGGTGATGCCGCCTGCGCTCCCAGCGCGGCGGCATAGGCGAAACCGACGAGGCCGAAATCCAGCGGTGTCACGAGGCCCGGACAACGGCCGAACTTCAGGCGGTCGGCGGCCTGCAGGCAGACGGCGCCCGTATCGAGGGTGACGATCGCATTCGCGGGAAGCGACTCGCGTATCTCTCCCAGGACTCTCACCGGCGGGAGAGGCACGTTCGGCAACCGGGCCTCGCTCTCTCGCTCGGCCTCGATGAGGCGCCGTTCATCATGAAAGGCCCTTGTCCAGGCCTGCCAGCGCACGACCTTCGGCACAGCCGTCACGAAGGCACGGGCCGCCTCACCGGCATCGGCGACAAGACCCAGTGTCACCGGGAAATGACGGCCAGGCACCGCGGCATCGATATCCACCTGCACGATGGCTGCGTGCGGGTTGACGTAGTCGGCGCTGTGAAAGGTCGAATTGAATCCGAGACGGGTTCCCAGCGCCAGGATGAAATCGGCCTCGCGTGTGAGCCTGGAGGCAAGTCGGTTGCCGCGCGGGCCCGCCTGGCCGGCCAGCAGCGGGTGGTCCGTCGCCAGCACGTCGTGGTGGCCGGTCGCGGCGACGACGGGAACGTCGAGTGCGCGGGCAAGGCGGTCGAGGTCAGCCGAACCCCTCGCCCACTTCACTCCACCGCCGGCCACGATCACCGGGCGCCTGGAGACGGCGAGCAGGTCCCTCACCTGTTCGATGTGCCGGCCCGCCGGCGCCCCTGCCGTGATGGACCCGGAAAGTCCCGGCAGACTTGCGGGCACCGATGACGCGAAGATGTCCCGCGGCACGTGGAGGACGACGGGACCACGCCTGCCGGTCATGGCGACACGCAGTGCCTCGTTGAGGAGTTCGCAGAGCCTGTCGGCTTGCGGCACGCGGATCGAGCGCTTCGTCACCGGCGCCAGGAGCGCTTCCTGGTCGATTTCCTGGAAGGTGTCGCGCCCTGACTGGCTGCGCGGAATGGCGCCGGCGATGGCCACCACGGGAGAGTAGGCGAGGTGAGCCTCCGCAAGGGCCGTCGCCAGGTTGACGACACCCGGGCCGGCCTGGGCGCCGAGCACCACGCCCGGCCCGCCGGACAGGCGTGCTGCAGCATCCGCCATGTGTCCGGCAGCACGCTCGTCGCGGGCGCCGATGTAGGACATGGGGGAATCGTGGAGCGCATCGAGGAGTTCGAGCATCGAACCGCCGATGACCCCGAAGACCGTGCTGACACCGGCCTGTTCGAGAATGTGCGCCACGGCCTCACCGGCACCCATGCGCGACGATTCCGGCATCACAGCCCCCAGGCGGCCTCGAGGCCTTCGAGAACCGCTTCTTCGGCGCTTCTCGGGGCGAGGCAGTCGCCGACCCGCATGAAGGATCGGCCCGTAGCCTCGAGAGCAAGACCGAGATCGTCGTGCGGCACATGGCCCTGAGAGACCACCAGGGAATCCATGTCCTCGAGGATGATCGCTTCTCCCGTCAGCGTGTCCTGGAAGTAGGCCACGTCATCGTCGGCGCCGAAGAGACGCGCATGGGTGATGATGTCGACGCCCAGCTTGCGCACCCGTCCGACATGGTGGTTGCGGACATAGAGCTGGAGGATTTCTCCCGCCATGGCGCCGTTGACCGCGAGGCGCACCCTGTGGCCCGCCTCGGCCAGCCTCTCCGCCAGGCCGAGGCCGGTCCAGTCGGCGCGCCCGTCGGCGATCACGACGGAATGACCGACGCTGGCCCCGTCGAGCAGTGCAATGGCCTCGACGACATGGGCTTCGCCCTCGATGGGCGGGATCCATGGCCGGGCGCCGGTGGCCACGATGACAGCATCGGGTTCGCATTCCTCGACGAGGCGGGGAGATACCGTCGATCCGGTGCGGATTTCCGCGCCGGCGCTGCGCGCCTCGCGTTCCAGATTCTGCACCAGACCGCCGAATTCCTGGCGTCCCGGAAGCATGGAGGCATGCCGCGCCTGTCCGCCCGGCACGTCTCCGGCCTCGTGCAGCGTGACCCGGTGGCCTCGCGCAGCGGCAACCGCCGCCGCCTTGAGCCCGGCCGGACCTGCGCCGGCCACCATCACGGAGCGAGTGACGGAGGATGGCAGGACCGTGCCGTAACGGCGTTCGCGCCCGGAGGCGGGGTTCTGGATGCAGGAGATGGCAACGCCCTTGTGCGAATGCCCGATGCAGGCCTGGTTGCAGGCAATGCAGGCCCGGATATCGTCGAAGCGCTGCTCACGCGCCTTCAGCGCCATGGCGGGATCCGAGATCATCGCCCTGGTCATGCCACAGAGATCCGCATCGCCCGACGCCAGGATGCTCTCGGCGACTTGCGGCTGATTGATGCGTCCGGTGGCGATCACCGGCAACCCGGAAGCCTTCCTCACCCGCCTGGCAAGGGGAGCGATGTATCCCGCCGGAATGCCCATGGGGGCGGCGATGTGGATCGACGCGCCGAGACTCGACGACATGCCGGCAACAACGCTGATGTAGTCGAGGCGGTGCGCCAGGGCCCCTGCGATGGCTTCGACATCATCGGCCGTGAGGCCCTCGGCCCGGTCGAGTTCGTCGCCGGAAATCCGCATGCCGAGTGCCGCATCGCCGATCGCAGCCCGCATTGCGGACAGCGTTTCCTCGACGAAGCGAAGGCGCCTTTGGAAGGAACCGCCCCATGCATCATCCCGGAGATTGAGCCGGGGGTTGAGGAACTGCGCCGGCAGGTAGCCATGGCTGGCGACCAGTTCCACACCGTCGAGGCCGGCCTCGGCAAGATATCCGGCTCCCCGGGCAAACCCCTCTATGACCTCCTCGATGAGAGCGCCGGACATGGCCCGTGGCATGACATGAAAGCGCTCGCTGGCCACCGGACTGGGAGCCACGGCAGTGGCCATGAGGCCATCGGTGCGGACCTGGATTTCCCGGCCCGGATGGAACAGCTGGCCGAAGAGCCGCACGCCGTGCCGCTGCACCGCACCGGCGAGGCGGCGGTATCCCGGAATGCAGTCCGCCGAGCGGGCATCGAGGCAATGGGCGGCAAAGACCCCGGTATCGTGAATGGTGGCGATCTCGACGACGATGAGACCGGCGCCGCCGGCTGCCCGTGCCTCGTGGTATGCCACCAGGTCATCGCTCACCGGCCCGTCGGCAAGATGGGTGTGATGACCGGTGAAGACGATCCGGTTGCGGATCTCCCTGCCTGCGATCGCGGCGGGTGAAAACAGATGAGGCAGCATCATGGCGGATGCATGACCTCCGGCGGCAGGTGAATGGGAAAGTGCTCGCGCAGCCGTCGGTCGAGCGCCCGGGAAAGGTGACCCGTCCGGTGATCCCGGAGGATCCGCCGGGCTTCCCGGCGTGCCCTCTCCCGGATGTCGAGTGCGCCGGCTTCCTCCCATGCGCCGGGCGGTTGCCGGTCCGCCAGCCGGGGGTAGAGGTAGTCCCGGGTCATGGCGCCGAGAGTCTGCGCGTGACCCAGGTAGTGGCCTTCTCCGGTCACCACCTCGTTCACGGTATCGACCGACAGCGTGTCGTCGTTGACCTCGATGCCGCGGACCGTCCGCATGATGGCGCCGAGCATGTCATTGTCGATGATGTAGCTTTCCGGTGCGGCGCCGAGCAGGCTCGCGTGCATGCCGCAGCTCTGGGTGATCATCGAACAGCCCGCCTGGGCGGCCAGCGTGACGGCACAGGCCTTCTCGTAGCCGGACTGGGCATCGGGAACCTTGGAATCCGTGATGCCAGCCATGACGCTGCACGGCAGGCCATAGTGACGCGCCATCTGGGTTGCGGCGGCGGCGGCGACCGCCTGTTCCCCGCTGCCACCGCACATGGCTCCGGTGCGCAGGTCCGAGACCAGGGGCTTGGGCCCGATGATGGCCACGCAGTCGGGATCGATGAGGTGGCAGTAGACCAGTCCGGCAAGTGCCTCGGCAACCGCCTGGGCCACCGCCCCTGCCAGAGTCGCCGGCGCCGTGGCGCCGGCCTGTCCCGCGGAAACCAGCATCACCGGCACGCCGAGGGGAATGGCCCTTTCGAGTACCCACAAGGGCTCCTCGGCAAAACGAAGGGGCGGAACCACGTGGCACGACAACAGCATGGCAAAGGGTCGTTGACGATACCGGCCCTGACCGCCGGCAACGGCATCGAACAACCCGACCACGGCCTCGACATTGCGGGCTTCGGTGATGCTGGTTCCGACATGCTTGGCGGTGCCGGCGAGGATGGCGTAGGCCGTGTTGATGTCGAAGCAGAGAGAGTCCTCGATGTCGCAGGCCACGAGCGAGCGGTCGTAGAAGTGGATGTTGTCGAGGGTATCGACGATGCGGGCGACGTCGTAGAGGTCCCGCACCGTGGCGCTCCGGTAGCGCCCCGTCTCCAGATCGACGATGTTGGGCGAGGCGCCCCCGGATCCGAAATGAACCCGTCCGTCGGCAATGTCGAGGTCATGTTCGCGGGTCTGCCCCCAGGCCACGAAGGAGCGCCGGCTGCGACACAGCACCTCCTCGACGAGGGATGCGGGAATGTGGAGCCGTCCGTTGCCGCAGATCCTGCCGCCCCGCTGGGTGACGCGCTCGACCATCGGGGGAATGGCGCCCGAAAACCCGACTTCCTCCATCAGGCGCATGACGCACCGATGGATCGCCGCCACATCACCGTCGGAGAGCGGTCTGTAGCAACCGCCCGGACAACCGGGCGACACCGCGGCAACCGGCGCCTGAAGGCGCTCCCCCCTGCGGCGGTCCCGACCGCGTCGCCGGGTCATGCGGCGCCGCACCCCCGGGCAAGGACACCACCGGCCTGATCCTGAAGCAGGACGCGTTCCACGCGCAGCTCCGTCAATGGCGACTCCAAGTATCGTCCTCTCGCCGGATGATGCAATGACCGTTCACACCTTGCCGTGGAAAGAGTTCACGGCCACCATCCACCGTCCGAGCCAGGAGACCGTCATGACCGGCCCTTCCATCAACCATCATCTGACGGGAGAGAACAGGTGGCGACTGGCGACCCCGGCCCTGGTGCTGGATCTCGATGCCCTTGAACACAACATCAGGACCTTGGAAGACAACTTCAGCCGGACGCAGGCCGGCTGGCGGCCCCACGCCAAGACCCACAAGTGCGCGGAGATCGCAAGGCGCCAGCTCGATGCCGGAGCGACGGGAATCTGCGTCGCCAAGCTCGGTGAGGCCGACGCCCTCGTCCGTGAGGGCATCGACCGCATCCTCATCACCTCGCCGATCGTCACCGCCGACAAGCTTGAACGGGTCCTGACGCTCCACGACGCGGCAGAGGAGCTGATCCTCGTGGTCGACAACACCACGGTCGCCGATCGCCTCGCGTCCCTTGCAGCCGGGCGCAGGAGACCCGTGAAGGTCCTCGTCGATCTCGGCATCGGCACCAACCGTACCGGTGTCTCCTCGATTGCGGATGCCGTCATCCTGGCACGGGAGATCGTCCGCCGACCCTCGCTCGTCCTTGCCGGTTTGCAGTGCTACGCCGGCGACATCCAGCACATTGCCGACTGCACCTTGCGCGAGAGGAAGGCCGCCGAGGTGGCTGCCCATGTCGAGGAAGCACGGCGCGCCATGGCGCAGGTCACCGGTTCTCCCGGGATCGTCACCGGCGGCGGCACAGGGACCTATGACCACGATTCCGGATGCGGTGTCTTTACCGACATCCAGGTGGGCTCGGCGATCTTCATGGACGTGGAGTACAGTGCCGTGATGCGCCGGGACGGCACCGCCGGCCCCTTTCGGACCGCCCTCTTCGTGCAGTCGACGGTGATCTCGGCCAACGTGGCGGGCGCCGCCACCATCGATGCGGGGATCAAGGCCTTCGCCACGGACGGACCGGTACCGAGGGTCATCGGCGGCGCCCCGGAAGGCTCGCTCTACGAATTCATGGGCGACGAGCATGGCAGGATCGTCGTCAGGCCGGGAGCCAAGGGGCCCGCCGTCGGCGACATCGTCACATGCGTTACACCCCACTGCGATCCCACGGTCAATCTCCACGACGTCTATCACTGCGTCCGCGGCGATCGCCTCGTCGACATCTGGCCCATCGAGGCCCGCGGCCGCACCTGGTAGCCGACCTTCGACGCCCTGGATCCCCATTCACCTGCGATTCAGCAGGGTTGACGTCAAGGCCACCCCATGCGCGAAGTCGTTTTCGCCGTCAGCGTCATGGGCCCGGCCCGCACCGCCGTTCGGCACGGTGTCCGAATCAATGCGCCACGGTGAGTCGTGCCGGACGACGGGCCATGCGACGTCGGGATCGTGGATTGCCACTGAAGAAGTTCAGACATCCTGGCCTCGTCCGACGTCAAGTGAGGCGATTGTGGAGTGTTGCGCCGTCGATGTCGTAAGGCGGAGGCTTGTTCCCGGATGGACGGTCCTGGTCTGGTCGAGTTCTTCGATCAGCGCCAGCATGTGCCTTTGTCGTTGCGTTGTTGGCCAGGCCGAGGATGCCGCTTTCGTGGTTCGGCTCGATGCTGGCATCGGCGGTCATCAGGGCGGTGATGAGGGTGGGGTGTTGGGTCGACCGCGACATGATGACACCGCCGCGCCATACCCGGTCCTTCCTCGATGCCCTCCCCCACGGCCGCTTGATCGTCCTCGAGGGGTTAAGGTCACATGATGATGGCGGAGCGTCCCAACCGGACCCTCGACGCCCTCATCGAGGCACTGACATAGGGGGCAACGCCGGAATCACACCCGCCGGCGCAGGCGAAGCGCCATCGGGTGGGCGCGATGCAGCAAGGATTTCAGGAACCGCTCATCGATCGGCCGCGTCAGCGCCAAGGTCTCGGCGGCATCTTCCGCCCGCAGTAGAGAGCTTGGAGCGCCCGATGGACAGTGGGCGACATTGTCGGCCCTTGTGCTTGCTGCAGCGCAACATGTCGATATACACTCTCTTCATCGACATGTTTGAGTGAGGTGTCGATGAGATCGACATGTCCGGAACACGTGTCGACGGGAGCAGGATACATCGACATGACGTTCGATCCCAAGCGTCCTTTCAATGACCTTCCGAACCTGCCGCCGGCTTCGGAAACCGAGACCAAGGCCATTCTTCGGAGCTGCATCGCCGCGCGCGCGGCACTAGCGGAGCTCCGGGTTTCCGAGCGGCTCATCCCGAACCAGGCGATGCTGATTAACTCGATCCCCCTGCTCGAAGCGCAGGCGAGTTCCGAGATCGAGAACATCATCACGACGGCCGACCGGCTGTTCCGCTATGCCAACGACGCTACGGGTCGGGCCGACCCAGCCACCAAAGAGGCACTGCGCTACCGCACCGCCTTGCACCGCGGATTCGAGATGCTGAACCAACGGCCGGTTTCGACCGCCATCGCGGTCGAAGTCTGTCGAACGATCAAGGGAGTGGAGCTGGACATTCGCAACACGCCGGGAACGGCGCTGATGAACGATGCAACCCGGAAAGTCATCTACACTCCGCCGGAGGGAGAGAACGTTCTCCGGAGCAAGCTCGCCAATTGGGAGCGCTACATTCACGAGGCCGAGGAGATCGACCCGCTGATCCGGCTTGCGGTCATGCATTATCAGTTCGAGGCGATCCATCCATTCGTTGACGGAAACGGCCGGACCGGACGAGTGCTGAACCTGCTCTATCTCGTCGACAAGGGCCTGCTCGACG
The DNA here is from genome assembly GCA_964291265.2 of Alphaproteobacteria bacterium. Taxonomy (GTDB): domain Bacteria; phylum Pseudomonadota; class Alphaproteobacteria; order SP197; family SP197; genus SP197. The sequence continues at coordinate 1,962,711 of OZ219747.1, read as the reverse complement.
TTCCCGTCCTTTATCTCAGCCGGCACATCATCCGAAACAAGGCGCTGTACTACCGGCATCTTCTGGAGGTGACGACCCGACAGGACTGGGAAGCTTGGATACTCTTCATTCTTGAGACCGTCAGAACGACGGCGGAATGGACGACGGCGAAGATCAGTGCGATCCGGGAGCTTCTCGACGAGACGGGCGCTGCCATTCGGCAGAGGATGCCGAAAATCTACTCCCGGGAGTTGGCGGAGCTCATCTTCGTGCATCCCTGCTGCCGGATCAGCGACATGGTCAAAGCGGATATCGCCAAGCGCCAGACGGCCGCCGTCTACCTGAAAGCCCTTGCGGCCGAAGGCCTCCTTGAGGAGATCAAGGCAGGGCGCGAGAACCTCTACATCAACCCGCCGCTCTTGGCGTTGCTGGCCGAGCGCGAGTGACTATGCGCGACGCAGCAGAATCTTGACGGCGCCTACATCCTGTTGACCGGCGCATGGGTAGGATGCCAGTCAGCGTAAAGACGCTCTGGTCTTTCTGGATCGATTGGAACCAAGAACCGAAGTTCAGACATCCTGACCTCGGGTGTACGTCTGATTTGTGAGATTCATGCTCTTGCGCTGGCGCGCCGTTCCCAGAAGTCGTCGAAGCGGTTGCTTTCGACGGCGCAGCGCAGGGCGATGATGGCGTTGGCGCCGTCGACGGTCCAGTGCATGCCGCCTTGCTTGAGGCGGGTGCCGACGATGTTCTTGCAGCCTCCCTCGACCACGCCGGAGGCAGCGCACAGGCCCATCGCCCTGAACCTCGGATAGTTCATTCGCTCCCGGTTGGTGGCGAAGTACTCGGCGTTCTTGCGGGCTTCCTCGCAGCTTGCGGCATGGCTCAGCAGGGCGGCGATCACGTCGTCGACGCGGCCCTCATCAAGCTCCTCGCGCCGCTTTCTGGCCCATCGTTCGCCGATCTCGCTGCTGTGTGTTGTAGATCGCCTTGGCGACATCGAACAGATGGCCCTTGGCGTGGAAGATGTCGACGATCTGGACAGCGTCGGGGAAGTGCTCGTTGGCGAAGTTCCCTATCCATGGCGCACCGTCGCCGAGCAGGACCTGGCGCGCTGCGCTGTCGAAGCCGCGGCGCTGTTGATGGCTGCATAGAACGGCGGGATTTCGGCGATTTGCCGCGCTTTGTCAGGGTCGTGTTTCTTCCCTGTTGTCAGGTCCTATTGTCACGTCCTGTTGTCGTGGTTTGAGTGTTCGGCTGGTTGTCTCCCCGAGCGCCGCCGTCTTTTCCTATTGTCGTTTTGGTCCGGTTCGGGTTCCGTCGACCTCTGCTTCGGTCTTGGTGACGGTTGCCGGGAGGGTTCCGGTTCCGAGGCACTCGCGGGATTGTTTGTCTTCCCTGTGGGCGGGTCGCGTTGTCCGGTCCCGGGGCGGCGTCTTTGCCGCCGCCCCGGGTGGATGCTAGATCGGCATCAAGAGAAAGAGCGATGCGATGCCGGGCGGAGTTGTGACGCCCCCCGGCGCAGCACCCGGACGAGCCGGTCACGGGGGACCGAACTCCCGTGTATTGTCGAGCCATTTTGCGTCCGGGTCCACCCCCGCTCTCGAGACGGACGGTGTGCACGACAGGACGACTGTTCAACTGCAGGCGGTGTCAGCGGCAGGTTGTTCTCTGCCGGTCGTGTGACCGGGGACATGTGTATTGCTCCAAGGAGTGCAGGGAGCGGTCCCGGATCGAGCGGCGCCGCGCGTCGCGTCGTCGCTACCAGAGCACGCTGAAGGGCCGTGAGACGGGCCGTCACCGCCAGCGGCGTTACCGGCTCCGCAAGGCGGAGGAGGCGCGTGCGTTGAAGGCCAGGGCGGCGATGGTTGCCGAGATCATGGGCACGCAGACGTCTGCTGTGGTGCTGCTTGGCGACGTTCCGGCGGTGTCTGGAGACGCCGGTTCTGAAGAAATCGTTACGGACCACCCTTCCCGACTGCTGCCGACCTCCCTACCTGCGGTTGTGAAGGCGCAAGAGCGGCGCGAATCGCCGCTTCGGTGCGCCAGATGCGGACGGGTCGTGACGCATGTGGTGCTGAGGGACCCGTGATGCGGCGTTGAGGAACCAAAGGGAGGGAGTTCATGGCGATCGACGAGGACACGCGGGCGACGATCGTGCGGCTGTCGCGGGCCGAGGGCTGGGCTGTGGGGACGATTGCCCGGCATCTCGGCGTGCACCACGGCACGGTGACGCGGGCGCTCAAGGCGTCGGGGCAGGAGCGGCGGCCGCGGGCCAAGCTCATCGACCCCTTCGTTGCCTTCCTCGGGGAGCGTCTTGAGGCGTCGCCGGACCTTCCGGCCAGCACGCTCTGGCGACAGGTCGTGGCTCTGGGCTACCGCGGCGGCGAGGATCACTTCCGTCACGACCTGCGCCGCCTTGGGCTGAGGCCGGTGAAGAGGCCCGAGCCGTCGCTGCGGCTGAGCTTCCTTCCGGGCGAGCAGGCGCAGGTTGACTGGGCCGAGTTCGGGAAGGTCCGCATCGGCCGGGCGGAGCGCAGGCTCATGGGGCTTCTCGTCACCCTCAGCTACTCGCGCCAGACTGTCCTGAGCCTGTTCCACGACGCGCGGATGGCCAGCTTCCTGCAAGGCCATGTCGAGGCTTTCGCGGCATTCGGGGGTGTGCCGCGGAGGCTTCTGTACGACAACCTGAAGAGTGCCGTGGTGACGCGCCGCGGCAAGGCGGTCACCTATCATCCGATGCTGCTCGGCCTCGCGGCCCACTATGCCTTCGAACCGAGCGCCGCCTGGCCCAGGAGCCCGCAGGAGAAGGGCCGCGTGGAACGCCGTGTGCGCTTCGCGCGCACCGGGTTCTTCGCCGGGCGCGACATCACGGTCCCGCTCGGCGAGCTCAACGCCGCAGTTCGGGAGTGGTGCTTCGGCGCCGCCGCGGAGCGGCCCTGGCCGGACGACGACAGTCTCCTGGTGCGGGACGCCTTCGCCCGGGAGAGGGAGCACCTGATCGTCCTTCCCGCCGATCCCTTCCCGCATCACGAGGTCCGCCCGGTGCGCATCGACAAGACCTGCCACGCCCGCTTCGACACCAACGACTACAGCGTTCCGGGTAGCTTCTCCAAGGCCCTGCTGACGCTGGTCGCCGACCGCGACGAGGTTCGCATCCTCGACGGCGCCGACGAGGTCGCGCGCCACCGACGCTCCTACAACAGGAAGCAGGCCGTCACCGATCCGGAGCATGCCAGGGCGATCGCCGCGGGCAAGCGGCGGGCCCGCTCCATGAGCGTCCGCGACCGGGTCCTGCGCACCGTGCCGCGGGCCGAGGAGATGCTGGCGCGCGCCGGGACCAACGGGCGCAACGTGGCCTCCTGCGCCCGGATGCTGGAGACGCTTCTCAACGCGCACGGCGCCGACGCTCTCGACCGGGCTGTCGCCACGGCGCTGGAGCGCGGCTCGTGCCACCCCGAAACCGTGCGCGTCATCATCGAGGAGCGCCGCCGGGAGCAGGGCCTGCCGCCCCTCAGCATCGCCGACGACGGCCGCGGCGGCCGTGGCACGACGCCGCGGGGGACCGCTCTCGACGCCTACGACAGGCCCGAAGCCAGCGCCAGGAACAAGACATGAGCGAGCTCAGGGAGCGTGCCCGGGCGCTCGGCCTCCACGGGCTCGTCGAACGCTGGGACGAGGTCGCCGGGACCGCATGGATCGAGGAGGTGGTCAGCGGCGAGGAACAGGCCCGCAGGGCCCGCAGCCACGAGCGCCGCCGCGCCGCGGCGCGGCTGCCCGCCTTCAAGCCCCTGGCGGACTTCGACTGGACATGGCCGCGCGACATCAGCCGGGCTCATGTCGAAGCGCTCCTCGGCCTCGGCTTCGTCGACCGTGCGGACAACGCCGTGCTCGTCGGCGGGCAGGGCACCGGAAAGACCATGATCGCCGCCAACGTGGCGCACCAGGCCCTGCTGCACGGCCACACCGTCCGCTTCGAGAAGGCGCCGGAACTGCTCGAGGCACTCGCCGAGACCGTCTCGCGCAGCGAGCTGCGCCGCCGCCTCGCGATCCTCGCCAGGCCCCGCCTGCTCATCCTCGACGAAATCGGCTACGTGACCCTCGAAAGCCACCATGCCGACATCCTCTACGCCATCGTCTCGCGGCGCTATCAGCGCCGCTCGACCATGGTCACGACAAGCCTCGCCTTCGCCCAGTGGGACCGCGTCTTCCCCAGCGCCTCCGGCATCGCCGGCACCGTCGACCGGCTCATGCACGACGCAACCCTCATCTCCATCGACAGCGACTCCTGGCGGCTCAGGCGTGAAACCCGATAAACCCCGCCGCGTCGACTTCGACGCCGTCAAGCGCATGCCGTTCGAACGCATCGCCGCCGACTGGGGATACGTCCGCGACGAACAGGCCTCGACACGCGCCAACCCCGTCCTGTGCGCACCCGGCCTGCCGAAGCTCGTCACGAAGTGCCTCAACAACGGACACTGGGTCTACTTCAACACCCAGAACGATGAAGACAACGGAACCGTCATCGACTTCATGCTCAACCGCGGACTGGCCTTCGCCGACATCTGCACCCGCTTCACAGCACCCGACACCGCGCCACGCGACTTCCGCAGCCTCTGGGCCGCGGCAACGCCCGATGCGGCCCCGGACTGGCTCACCGGGCGCGGCATCCTCCCGGAGACCCTCGACACCTGCCGCCCCCTGGTCCGCCGCGACCACAACGGACGCGTCCTCTTCGCCCATCGCAACAGGAAGCGAAAGCTCACCGGCTTCGAGATCGGTCCCCCCGACGGACCGAAACGCTTCGCCACCGGTGGAACCCGAAGCCTGTTCGCCGTCCGCGCCGGAACCGCCGCGGACCTCGAGGCCCTCGTCATCACCGAAAGCGCCGTCGACGCCCTCAGCCTGGCCCAGATCGACCAATGTCCCCCCAGCCACGCCTTCCTCTCCACCGCCGGGGCACCCTCGCGAAGACAGCACGAACAGATCAGCCTCGCCGCAAGCAGCCTGCCCAACGTCAGGACCATCGTCCTCGCCCAGGACCACGACGAGGCCGGAGAGCGACAGGCCGAAACCCTGCGCAAAAAGATGAAGCTCCCCTCCCACGTCTCGTTCCACAGACGCAGACCGCCGGAAAACGCCGACTGGAACGACGTCGTCAACGCCAGGACCAAAGAACCACAAGCGAGATCATGACCACGTCCGTCACAAGGAGACCACTCATGCCCCTCACGCCCGCCGAAAAGCAGCGGCGATACCGGGAACGGCGCAAGGCCGGCATCCCTCCCGTCCACACCCCAAAGCACCGTGACCGGCGCTCGCGACCGCAACGCTGGAACGACGCCGTGGCCGAACTGCGCGCCCTGCAGGACGAATGGCGTGACCACCTCGACAGCATCCCCGAAAGCCTCCGTGACACGCCTTACGGAGAACGCCTGCAGAGCGTCGCCGATGCCGACATCGAGGCCCTCGAGGACATCGAACCGCCACGCGGCTACGGAAGGGATACGTGATCCCGCAAGACCCTTGAACGCGGTCACGCGTTACCATCCAGGAATGAGAACGTCTCACCCCGACGCGCCGCTCAGCCTCCCCGGGAAACTCCCGGGCCGTCCAAACGACACCGCATCACGAGACTGCCGCAGCCGCTGGCCGGACTGGCTTACAGGTCGCAGCATCCGCCCGAAAACACTCGACGCCTGCCGCACCCTGCAGGACGAATGGCGTGACCGCCTCGACAGCATCCCCGAAACCCTCCGTGACACGCCTTACGGAGAACGCCTGCAGAGCGTCGCCGATGCCGACATCGAGGCTCTCGAGGACATCGAACCGCCACGCGGCTACGGAAGGGACACGTAATCTCGCAAGACCCTTGAACGCGGTCACGCGTTACCATCCAGGAATGAGAACGTCTCACCCCGACGCGCCTCTCAGCCTCCCCGGGAAACCCCCGGGCCGTCCAAACGACACCACATCACGAGACTGCCGCAGCCGCTGAGCCGCAGCAACGCCCGATCCGCCGCCGGACTGGCTCACAGGTCGCAGCATCCGCCCGAAAACACTCGACGCCTGCCGCACCCTGCGCCGCCGCAACCGCAACGCACGCAGCCTCTTCGCCCAGCGCAACAGAAACCGTCAGCTCTCCAGCCTCGAGATCGTCCCGCCCGACGAACCACGACGAGGCCGGAGAACGCCAGAACGAAACCACGCGCAAAAGCCTGAAGCTCCCCTCCCACATCACGTTCCACAAACGCCGAACGCCAGAAAACGCCGACCGGAACGACATCGTCAACGTCAATGCAAGACCAATGGGATCCAACAATAGGCAGAAAACAAAGACCGGGCGGACCTTCGTCCAATGCCGCACGTTCTCCTGTCGTGGTCACCCACTCACACGATCAGCGCCCAAAAGAGCGGTTCTCCGCCAATATCCCGCCGTTCTAAATCGCCGCCGACAGGCGCTGGGCCTCGCGCAGGATACGCCGTGCGAAGGGCGCGGGCTCGGCGTCGGTATCCCGGCAGGCGATGGTTTCGATGGCCGCGTTGTCGCTGGAGGAACCGGGATCGCGCACGGGGCGGCCGTCCTGGTCGGTGGTTTCCGCCGACCACACCACCGCGAGCTTGGCCTCTCGGGTCTTGGCGCCGCCGTCGGGCTGCTTGCCCGCACGCCCCGCGACTTCGGTCTTGCGTGCCGGCACGCCGGTGCCATCGAGACCGAGGTAGAGGATGGGGGCATCGCCGAACTCGGGTTCGATGACGCGGTGTTCGTCGCCTGCGATCTCACGTCCGAGAGCCTCGGCGTGGCGTTCCACCGTCTTCGGTGCGACGGCGAGGCCGGCCAACTCGCGCAACAGGGCGCTGGAGCCCTCGAAGCTGATCCTGGCGGCAGCGATGCCGATCATGCGCAGCGACGCCGGCGACAGGAAGGTGTTCTCCATGCCAAGAGCGCGGTCGCGCGGGCTGAAGCCTGAGTGACAGCCGTCGCAGTGATACCAGGCCCGTTCCAGCGTCATCGGGCCCAAGGCGGTGATGAAGGTCTTGGGCCGGCGGCCGGCGAAGCGAGCTTTGCCGCCGCACCCGCACAGGCAGGGGCCCTGATCGTCGGCATGATCGGCGTTGAGCTTCGCGGCGACCGCCTGCCCCATGATCTGCCATGCCACCCGCCGGGCCTCAGTCTCGATCGCCTGGAAGTCGTCAAGCACGCCGACACCGATCAGGCTCGCCGCTTCGCTGACGATCTCGTGGCGGACTTCCGGTTCGAGCGCCGCGACGAAGTTTTTTTTGGAATCGCCTTGATGGCGTCGAGTTGCGCGTCGCACATCCGGGTGCTGACCTCGAACAGTTCACGCATAAGAGCACGGGCGCGCTGATACTCGGCCATCTGCGCCTGGGTTTCCTCGACCGCCTCGGCGGGGATGATCCGGGTTTGGGTCTTGCCCTCGACAGACCAGGTCAACGACCAGCTCGGTCCGTGACCGGGGTCTCCCTGGGCGGCACAGTGGCAGGTGGGCTTGCCGCACTTGCGGAAACGCGGCGTCAGCGAGCCGGGGCGCAGGTCGCCAAGGTCGGCAAGCTGGTTCTGGATGTCGCGGCGCCTGAGGTTGAGCTCGGACAATGCGGGGGGCAGTGTCATCGGGGCCTCCATACTGACAGCCTAATACACTGTCAGAACAATACCCAAAAACGACCGCAGACCGCACGCTTTGTTCAAATCTCACAATCCCGACGTACACCCCCTGACCTCAGGGCGTTCGTGCGTGCGCCGCGCGGTCTGGCTGAGGCCGTTTGAGCCATGCTGGCGCCAGGTCCTGCGCCGCGAGCCAGAACGGGTTCTCGGCTGGTCCGGGTCGCTGTTGAGTGAGAGGGATTGGACGGCGAGGGAGTTGAGCGCAGCCCGCACCCGGACGGCAGGATCAGGCGCCGGATCCTTGCAGATGGGCGCGGCCTGGACCCGGCGCCTCGGCGAGCACCTGTCGGCGATCTTCCCGGGGCGGCGGAACAGGTGGCGGCCTGGCGGTTGATGTCCAACGAGGCGGTGAGGATGGAGCACATAACGGGTTCGCACGTCGAGCAGACGGTGGAGCGGTGCCGCACCGAGCGGCTGGTGCTGGCCGTGCAGGACACGACCACGCTGAATCGCGACGGCCTGTCGGGAACCTCGGGCATCCTGGCCCATGTCGGCATGCCGGTAAACGTGATCGGCCGGCCGCTCGGGATGTTCGAGTCGGACTCAGGACTCCCGCCGGGCCGAGGGCAAGGACAGCGCCCGCTGGATCGCCGGTCCCGACCGGGTGCAGGAATGCGCGCGCGCCTGTCCGGGCACCCGCGTGGTGACGGTCTGCGACCGCGAGGGGGACGTCCGTGAGATGATCTCGCGGGCCCATGAAACCGGGGCGGCGCTGCCTTCGGGTGACAACGCAGACCTCTGGGAGCACGTGCTGGGAACGGACCCCGTCACGGCTTCAAGGTCTCCCGGGAACCGCCGGACATGACCATCGCGCGCTTCGTCGTGCTCACCGCCGGGCTGGCCATCTTCCATCCCTCGAATCGCCAGCCCCTGACCGGGACACAGAAGCTCCGGGAAGGCATCGGGTTCCTGTCTCAGGCCATCATCGGCATTCAGGCCATGCAGGATTGGTACGGGAACCAGTCGCAAGGAGATGAAGACACGGACTTGAGTGCATTGGATTGATAGGGTCGGAGCGTCGTCGTAAGCGTCAGCCGTGGCCGACCCGAACGCGCTCGCCATGCCGTCTCGGGAGCGGACATCGCTCCCTCCTCTTCAGGACAGGACGCGAAGCGCCATCTCGGGAGCTCTGTCAAGCACTCGCAACAGTGCCCGCGCCGCGCCGGTCGGGAAGCGCTTGCCCTGCTCCGAGGTGCGGACCGTCTCGGGCGACACATCGATGCGCCGCGCGAGTTCCGTCTGGCTGAGACCCAGACGCCGCCGGACCCGGCGCGCATAGCGCGCCATGTCCTGCAATGCCTCGGCCTCGTCTTCCCGCTCCTGCGCCACAATCTCCGCTTCCGTGGTTGCCTCCACCCTCCCGGCGTCGATCCGCCCGCCCGGGAACGTGGACGGGTCGTCTGGATCAACCCTTACGCGCGTTGTACTCATAGTCCGCGATCTCCTTGCGGTTGGCCTTGCGGGCCGAGATGATGCGAACGGTCGGACCCCGTGTCGTGCAGACGACGACACAGCCCGCCCTTCGACCGTGCCGAGCAGGCGAAAGCAGTCCTCGCCATAGTCTCTCCGCCGATCCTGCACGACGGTGTGAATCAAGGAAGGTGCGTACAGCATGGGCGAAGTCGAAGCCGCGACGTTCGAAACAAGCACGGCTCTTGGTCTCGTCCCATTCGAATTCCATCCCAGAACCATAGGCCAATGACCTATATACGTCAAGGGAGAACGAAGGCGATCTTGTCAATCCGCCCTTTCGTCATTCGGTTTGAATCACATGACGAATGACAGACTGAAACAATACGACCGGATCGTCGCGGCAGGCATTCCGGAGAGCCGCGCGGACCGTGCGCCGCTTCAGCGTCTCGGCTCCTGCCATCGTTCCGAGAGGCGGTGTCATGTTCTCTCCGTGGATCGCTGGGGAACTCGAATGCAGGGCTGACAGCCCCAGACCCTTTGCGGCGCGCCACGCTGGGCGGGCGGGCTTCGGATGGACACGCAAGGTTCCGTTGCCGCTCTCGCCGGCGCTCAGTTCACCCGGCTCCGGACATGGGCCGGCAGCATCCGGCCGTGGAGTCCGCGATCAACGATCTCGAGCACCGCGGCATGGACCGGGGCCTGATCCTGTGGGGCGGACGGCCTTGCGCGAATGGTGGCGCTGTCCATGGTGGCCTTCGATGTCCACCGCATCGGGCTGCTTCTGCACAGGGAGGTCCGGGCCCAAAGACGACGAAGACGCGCTGCCTGAGGGCGTCTCCCATCCACCCCACCTGAGAAGCCCGCCGAGGGCGGGACCGGAACCGCTCGCCCGACGTCCGGAGTTTCGGTTGAAGATCCCTGATGCCGCCGCGAATCAGCAGGAATCCCGTCGCAAACGGAGCACCCGGAGGATCGGAGGTTCGAAGTTTCGCCGGAAAGTCAGCCGAAACGATCATTCCCGCGCGGGCACCAACTCGTTTCCTGCTCGCTCGAAGGCGAGGCAGCGGCGGTCAATGTCGAGATGGCTGGCGACTTGCCATCAGCAGCAGCCATCACGTTTCCGGGCCATGCAGACTGGATCCGCCAACACCGGGAGGGCAACCGGCAAGGCAGGCAGGAGCCGGCGTCACACGACCTGTTCGAAATCACCGTCAGGGCCCCTTCCTGACGGTCAGCCGCCGATGAGATCGCGGATCGCCTGGTCGAGGAAGTCGTGGAAGGCGGGAACGGCATGACCGCTGGCCACGCAGTGCCCCCAGTCCGTCTGGTAGACCCTGAGTTCGGCGCTGGGCATGCCGTTGACCTCGGTCTCGCTGTCCTCGGGCGGGAAATAGAGGTCGCTTGACGAGGGCATGACGATGGCGCGCGGCGTGATGGCACCGAGTGCACGAGCGAAATCGCCGCCATGGAGGTGATTCGCGCTGATGTCGCCCTTCTGCCAGGTCCAGAGTTTGTGGAGCAGGTTGTTGGCATCCCAGTTGTCGACATGGTCGGCCTCCCAGTCGGCCAGGACATCCTCGATGCTGTCGAACCCAAGCTCGCGGTAACGGGCCTCGCGGTACCATGACTGCGAGTAGGCCCAGCCGGCATAGACCCGCCCGAAGGCCTTGAGTCCGGTGACCGGCTGCTTCGTGTAGTCGCCGCCCGACCATGTTGCATCGGCGGTGAGCGCAGCCTTGACGCCTTCAAGGAAGACGATGTTGTGGGGCGATGTCCGCGCCGATCCGCAGAACGGCAGGATGGCGTCGACCATGTCGGGATACTGGGCGCCCCACTGGAAGGACTGACATCCTCCCATGGACCAGCCGGTGACGAGGCGCAGGCGGGAGACTCCCAGCACCTCCGTCAACAGGCGGTGCTGGCAGGCGACATTGTCGAAGAACGTGGTCCGCGGGAATCGCGGACCATCCTGAGGAGCGGGATGATTGTCCGGTGAAGACGACAGTCCGTTGCCGAAGAGGTCGATCGAGACGATGAAGTGCCGTGCCGGATCGATGGCGCGCCCGGGACCGAAATAGGCCTCGTTGTTGCGGTGGGTGCCCGTGTAGTAGGTGGGAATGAGAATCGCATTGTCACCGGCCGGGTTGAGGCCCCCCCAGGTGCGGTAGGCAAGATGCGCGCGTTCAAGAACCTCTCCCGACTGCAGCGTGACATCGCCGAGCGACCACGTTTCGAAGGAGGCGGCCATCAGTAGAGCCTCAGGTACTCTCGCACCTCCCAGTCCGTCACTTCCTGATGGTAGCGCTCCCATTCGTCGAACTTGTAGGCGAGGAACGAGGCATGCATCTGCTCGCCGATGACCTCCTTGACGAAGGCATCGTCCCGCAGGATTTCGGCCGCCTCGAAGAGATTGCGCGGCAGGCGCTGGGCGCCCGAACGATGGAGTTCCTCCTCGCTGAGGCTGTAGAGATCCTCGTTCAGCGGGGGCCCGGGATCGATGGCGGAGATGATGCCCTCGGTCATGCAGGCTGCAGTCACGCCCAGAGCCAGATAGGGGTTCATGCACATGTCGGCCGCACGGTTCTCGATGCAGTAGCGGTTCTGCGGCATGCGCAACATGGCAGAGCGGTTGTTGTAGCCATAGGTCATGTGAGTCGGTGCCCAGGTCACCGTACCGCCCTCGAAGCCGCCGACCCGGGGAACCAGACCATTGTAGGAGTTGACCGTCGGACACGCGATGGCCGTCAGGGCCCCGCCATGCTGCAACAGGCCGCCGATGGCATGGCTGACCTCCGGCGACCAGCCGTCCGGTGATTCGAACAGATTGCGGTCGGGCGACGTGGTACGACGCATGGAGGTGTTCATGTGTGCACCCGAGCGCCAGTCGCCTGTCGTCGGCTTCGGCATGAACGTGATGAACATGTCGTGTTTCTTGGCGATTTCCTTGAGCAGGATTCGCAGGAAGACAAGGCGGTCCGCCATGGCGAGCACGTCGGTGTAACCGAAGTCGAGCTCGAACTGGCTGTAGGCCCCTTCACAGACCACGTCGTGCAGGTCCCAGCCGAGCTCGCCGTCGAGTATGTCGATCAGTTCGCCCAGAAATCCCATCGAATTGATGGAGTATTCGACATCATAGCCAAAGGCCTGACGGCGCGGACGCAGGCCCTCATCCGCCTCCAGATCGTCATCGAACGCCTTGACGGGCCTGCCGTCCTTCCAGCGCATGGCGATGAACTCGGGTTCGACCCCGGCATCGACCAGGTAGCCCTTGTCCTCGCAGTCGGCGAGGATTCTCTTCATCGCTCCCCTGGGACACAGGCTGTAGGGCTTGTCGGACCACCAGAGATCGGCAAAGACCCAGGCCATGGCCCTGTCCCAGGGGCACAGCGTCAGGGAATCGAGATCGGGCACCATGATCTGGTCCGGATCCGCCGGACCAAGCTCGGGAACGAACGACACCGAATGCACGGCAAACTGCGGACCCATGCCCCGGGCAAGTCGTTCCCAGTCGCTGAGCGGTACCGGCTTTGTCTTGGGCTGCCCCAGGAGATCGATCCAGCAACACAGGATGTACTTGACGTTGTGACCCGCCAGCCACTCGCCGGTCTCGCGAACGCGCTCATCCGTCGGCAGCGCTTCATTCATGGATTGCGGGACTCGTGCCATGATCAGGTATCCTCCGGTCAGCGGCGCTGACATTACCGCAAGGACGTTCAGGATCAATCTGCCGACGGTGGACGCCCGGAGACCGGCGGTCTAGTGTGCGTCGGTTTCCCCTGAGAATGAGCAGCGCCCATGGCCGGTCCCGGACACCCGCGTTTCGATACCCTTGCCCTGCATGGTGGACAGAAACCCGATCCGGTGACCGGGGCGCGTGCCGTTCCCGTCTACCAGTCAACCTCCTTCGTCTTTCCATCGACCGACCATGCCGCCTCGCTGTTCAACCTCGAACGCGCCGGCCACATCTATTCGCGCATCTCCAATCCGACCGTCTCCGTCCTCGAGGAACGAATCGCCGGTCTCGAGGGTGGTGTCGGCGCGGTGGCCACCGCAAGCGGCCAGGCGGCACTCCACCTCGCGGTGGCCACGCTCATGGGCAACGGTGATCACATTGTCGCGTCCGGATCGATCTACGGTGGCAGCCACAACATGTTCAACTACACGCTGCCACGCTTCGGCATCACGACGACCTTCGTCAATCCCCGGGATCCGGATGCCTTCCGCCAGGCCATCGGCCCGCGCACCCGGCTTCTCTTCGGAGAGACCCTCGGCAATCCCGGTCTCGAGGTCCTCGACATCCCCGCCGTCGCCGGCATCGCCCACGAGGCCGGCCTGCCGCTGATGATCGACAACACCTTCGCCTCCCCATTCCTGTCGCGCCCGTTCGACCACGGCGCCGATCTCGTCATGCACTCGGCCACCAAGTTCCTCGGCGGACACGGCATTGCCATCGGTGGCGTGCTCGTCGACCGAGGCGCCTTCGACTGGGAGGCAGGCGGGCTCTTCCCAACCCTCACGGAACCCTATGCGGGCTATCACGGCCTCGACTTCGCCGAGGAGTTCGGACCGGGCGCCCTCATCATGCGGGCCCGTGCCGAGGGTCTGCGCGACTTTGGCGCCTGCATGAGCCCGGCCAACGCCTTCTACCTGCTGCAGGGCGTGGAAACGCTGCCGCTGCGCATGACGCGCCATGTCGAGAACACCCGCGCCGTCATCGCCTTTCTTGACGGACACGATGCCGTCAACAGCGTCCTGTGGCCAGAACTGCCGTCCCATCCCGACCACGAGCTCTCGAAACGACTGCTGCCGAAGGGAGCCGGCGCGATCTTCGGCTTCGAACTGAAGGGAGGCCGCGAGGCGGGTGTGAAGTTCATCGAGGCGTTGCAGCTCTTTTCCCATCTCGCCAATGTCGGAGACGCCAAGTCGCTGGTCATCCATCCCGCATCGACGACCCATCAGCAGATGGATGCGGCCGCCCTCGAGGCGGCCGGCATCTCCGAAGGACTCGTGCGCCTCTCCATCGGGCTCGAGGACGCGGACGATCTCATGGAGGATCTCAAGCGCGGCCTCGGCGCCGCATCCAGGGCCTGACGCCATGTCGCTGGAACTCACCGTCGACGGCCGTGCAGTCTTCGCAGCCACCGGTGGCAAGACCTTCGACGCGGCGCTGCCTGTCGTCCTCTTCGTCCACGGCGCCTCCATGAACCGCACGGTGTGGTCGGCCCAGGCCCGTTGGTTTGCCCACCACGGCCACGCCGTCCTTGCCGTTGACCTGCCCGGACACGGCCGCTCGGAAGGGCCGCCCCTGCCCTTGATCGGCGCCGTCGCCGACTGGCTCATCAGTGTTCTCGATGCCGCCGGAGTGGCCACGGCCTCCCTGGCTGGCCATTCCATGGGCTCGCTTCCCGTTCTCGAAGCCGCCTCCCGCTACCCGTCGCGATGCGCACGCATCGCGCTGCTGGGTACCAGCGTGCCGATGCCCGTGGCCGATGCCCTGCTGAACAACGCCAGGAACAACAGCCATGCGGCCTACGACATGGTGACCGTCTGGGGACACAGCCGTACCGCCCAGTTGGGAGGCTCGGACGTTCCGGGGCTGTGGATCACCGGGGGCGGCATGCGTCTTCTCGAACGCGGCGGCGACGGCGTCCTCTACAACGACATGAAGGCCTGCAACGACTACACGAACGGGCTCGAGGCGGCCGCCAGGGTCAACTGCCCGGCAACGCTCGTCCTCGGCGACCGCGACATGATGACACCGCCGCGCCATGCCCGGTCCCTCCTCGATGCCCTCCCCCATGGCCGCTTGATCGTCCTCGAGGGATGCGGTCACATGATGATGGCGGAGCGCCCCAACCGAACCCTGGACGCCCTCATCGAGGCACTGACATAGGTGTCAACGCCGGAATCGCACCATCTCGGAGAGCTTTGGTTCCGGCTGTGCCGGGCGGGGTTCTTGAAACAGGTTCATCGGGAGTCCCCCTATGCCCCATTGCGATGTCGTCATCGTTGGAGCCGGAGCGATCGGCAGCTCCATCGCCTATCACCTGGGCAGACACGGCGTGAACTCCGTCGTCGTGGAGCGCGAGTCGATCGGGACTAGAGCCTCCGGCAAGGCCTGGGCGGTGATCCCCTATCCGCAGAAATCCATGGCTCGGACGATATCACGCCACCTCTCCGACCAGGACGCCGCCGGAACGCCGGAAGACTCCAGCGCGAACAGCTGGCACGGTCTCGCCGCATCGTCCTATGACCGCATGCCGGGCCTGGCTCTCGAAATCGCCGAGCGCGGCGGCGTCGACATCGAGTACGGCGAATCGCTTCACACATCGCTCCTGACCGAAGCGGAGGTCGACGGGAAAGGTCGGGACGGGTTGCTGGCCCCGTACCATCAGGCCGGGGCCATCGAGACCGGCTTGCTCGACGCTCGCCAGTTGCGGGAGATCTTCCCTTCACTCCACCCGAAGTGGGTCGCGGGCATCACCACCCCGCAGGGTCAGGTCGAGCCCTACAAGTACACCTTGGGCCTGGCGCAGTCGGCCGAGCACCTGGGCGCTCGCGTGAAGCAGGGCGAGGCCGTGGGCTTCACCACGCAAGGCGATCGGATCACCGGGTTGCAGCTCGCCTCCGGCGAGCACCTCGAGGCCGACCATTTCGTGATTGCCGCCGGTCCATGGTCGCGGACCCTTGCATCATATCTCGATGTCGACGTTCCCATGCTCACGTTCATGGCCGAGTGCGTCCGAGTCCAGCTACCCTCAGGCCTGCCCTTTCACACGCTCGAGGCCGGCGACTACTGGATCATCCCCAAGGTGAACGGCGAGGTGATCCTGAGCGCCTACGAGGGGAGTGCCAGCAGGCGCGACGACTTCAATGAGTCGCTCACCGAAGAGTTGAAGCTCAAAACGGTGTCGGAGTGCCTTGAGATCCTGCCCGCCCTCGAAGAAGCCAAGCTGATGGAGCACCGGGGCGACCTGCTCGCCTTGACTCCGACGTCGCTGGAAAGGCCCACACTCGGGCGTCTGCCGAGGTGGAAGAATGGCTATCTCGCAACGCATTTCGGCGGAACGGGGATCATGATGAGCCCGGCAGCGGGCGAGCTCATGGCGGAGCTCATCGTGACCGGCCGGCCGCCGCTGCGCGCAGCGCAGATGCTCGCCGCACTGGCACCTCCAGGCTGAAGACGAACACGCCGCGCCGGGCGCTGGGGTTGCGCAGGTCGGCCGCTCGGAACAAGGATGGCAGGTTCGAATCCTGCCCGGCAGCAAGCTCTGCCGAAACGGACAACGGACAACTGATCGGTCTGTTGTGTCGGCTCCTGCGGCCGGGAGGCTGATCGTGTGTGCTCCATTGCTGACCAGGTTGATCCCGTTGCCTGCATTGATCGCATCAACTCGACCCGCTTGATCAGGTCAGACGATCTGCGGCCATAGCCGAACGAGGGTCGCGGCCCGCAAGGCGGTGAAATCCGAGATCGTGGTGCTCGTCCATCGGCGCGTCCCGGAACGGACGTTCCTCCGGCCGCGGACCTTGACCTTGGGCAGTGAACAGCTTTCCGGAGTGCACGGATGGACCGGTCAGCCTTCCATGCGGGCGTACCCGTGCAACGCATGGATGCCCGACGTCAAGGGGAATCAGGCGGAACTAAGCGTGGGATGGTCCGGAAACTTGAACTCGGTTGCATGTCCGAGCAATATGTGAACATGTTGTGGTCGGCAATGCGGCTGAGCCTGTGGTACAAGAGGTTGCCTGTGGTATGGAAAGCATGACGAAGACACCGAGCGACGTTACGATGTGCAGCCTGCTGCGGTCGTTCGGGCGCAGCGCGGGTGCCTCACGTGCGCGCGATGTCGACTTCCCCCCCCCCCCAACGCTGGATCGTATCGGCGGATGACCCTGAGGAGATCACCCGCCACCTGAGTGCGGCCTTTTCGGTCGGGGTCCCGGCCACGCAGGCACAGCAGTTCCCTTTTGTCCTTTGCTCCGCCACTCCCGCGGGAACACGGCAGTTCACGCCGTGCCGCCGGGTGCCGTTGCTTCAGGGCAGACGCTCCTTCTCCTCAGAAGATGGATCTCGCACGACTCTCGGCGATATCCCGTACCCCGGCACACAAGCCATGGCGCCGGACGACTCACGTCCGCACCGCGTCGGGAACCGTTTCACGGCAAGAGCCACCTGGCGGCATCTGGCACCCCCCTCATCCATCGCAGGTGACATTCCGAGGATGATCCCTGCAACAATTGCCGGCGGCCGGCCACGCCGCCGTGCGAGGCCCCTTGAGAGCGGCAGGAAAAACCCCCTGCCATCAATGAGCTCTCACTGGCCAAGTGGAATGACGGCGACCATTTCCATGTCGTCATCATTCAATTTCCTGGAACCACGGGCGACTTGCCCGTCAGCAACAAGCGAGGTCGTTTCCATGAGATCTTCATCATTTTCAGTTGCAAGGAATCTGGTCGTAACCCCAATCGTTCTGCTCATGATCTTGATGATCGGGAGTTGCGGTGGCAGTAGCGGCGGTCCTTCAGCCGGCAGTGGACTGGGCGATCTCGGAGAGTGGAATACTCTGTCTGCAGGCGGCAACATTGTAGGGATTCAACATTCGGAATACGGATTGAGGGCGGCGTTTGAAGCAGATGGCTCCAATCCGACGATCACTGCTGCTTCATCGACCCGCCAGCCCACCGTCGCCGGAACCTGGTCGGGGCAGTGGTATGGCAGGCACTCGGTCAATGGCTTCCTTGACGGACAAGATAGCGGGAGCGCAAGAATCAACGTGACCATAAGCGAAACCGACATCCTTGCGACACTGAACTCAGACATCCTGACCTCGTCCAACGTCAATGAGACGATTTTGTTGTGTTGCGCCGTCGATGTCGTAGACGATGGTGTGGCATGGGCGGGCTGGAGCGGTAGGGAGGGTGCCATGGGGAGCTAAAATTGGAACATGCGATATTGGACGTATTTATCGCCACATGTCAAGCAGAATCCGCGCTGAAACAGGCAGAAACACAGGAAAACCGTGGGTTTCCTGAGCGGTGCGATATGCCCCTCAGAAGAGTAGGTCAGGATGTCTGGAACTATTCCGGCATAGATATTCAAGGTATACCCTCCTCCTTGTCTTCCACCCCTACTTCCGTCACGGATGGCAGATTTGCGCCCAGCATAACCGTGTCCGTTCCGACCGAATCCGGAAGCCGGGAGTCAAGAACCTACAGCGGCCTCGGGCAGTTCGGCGGCACCAACCAACGGGGTGTCGTGGGGTATGTATCGGGCATGGATTTCCGGTCAGTGTTCTATGGTGACCGGATGCGCTGATTCGGGCGCAACCGGTTCCTGTTGGCTTCCCACACTTCTGTCAAGGGGGTATGAAGCAGCCTTCATACCCCCGTCGGGCCGGCAGTTCGGCATACTCCTTGAACCCACCGGAAATGCCCTTGAGAACGAGCTGCAACCGCCCCTTCAGGCAAATGCACCAAAATTTCGCCCTGGACCAGTCGACGCAAGGCACACCGAGAGCGTTCGCTCACGCAGTGATCGAGGCATCGTGGAACTGAGCGAATGCCGGCGAGACCGGGACAGTGTGTCATGGCCACCGTCATCCTCATCATGGTCCCCCCTTGCTCGAACACCGGCGATTGAAGAATCCCTCAGACCCTGCAGGCCGGCTAAACCGAAGTTCCAGAACCGATCAGACGTATCGTTATGAATGTATTGATGTTTGAAAAGATCGGGTGTGTCGCTACTGGGAACGCTACAGGCGTACGTCGAGGTGGTTCAGGGCCTTTTTCCGGAGCGTCGTGGGCCACGTGGTGACCTGGAAGGGCCGCAGGGTTTCGACCTTCTCCATGGGCCAGGGGGAGAGATTGTTGGCGGGGGCCTCATGCGGTTGGGGACTATGTCCACGTACATGGCAACGAATATGGGGCGATGGACGCATGTGTCCACAGATATTTCCACCGTTACATGGGAACATTTGCATGCTGTCCCTCTGCCATTTTTATCAGCAAGATCAACGACTTGGTGTGGTTGTACCGCTGAAATCGTCCGGAACTTCGGGCTAAACCGAAGTTCCAGCACCGTTCAGACGTATCGTTATGAATGTATTGACGATTGAGAGAATCGCGTGTGTCGCTACTGGGAACGCTAGAGGCGCACGCCGAGGTGGTTCAGGGCTTTTTATGGAGCGTCGTGGGCCGCGTGGTGACCTGGAAGGGCCGCAGGGTTTCGACGTTCTCCATGGGCCAGGAGGAGAGACTGGTGGCGGGCGGCTCATGCGGTTGGGGACGATGTCCACGTACATGGGGGCAACAGCTGCCTGTGTCAACAGGGTGTTTCACCGTTACATGGGAACTCTTGCATGTTGTCTCTGTACGTTTTTATCAGTAAGATCAACTAGTTGGTGTGGTTGTATTGCTAAAATCGTCCGGAACTTCGGGCTAAACGGACCACCTGCGCCAGACCGGTAGATGAGGATATGTCTGGCCTTCACCGCATGCCGCGTCATGAGCCCGATCACGTCGGCAAGCCGCATCATCCACGGCGACGAGATCACGGTCCTTGACCTCCACGGATCCGGCCGACAGCGCCCGGCGCGTGGACCTCTCCCGATCCCGAACCAATATATCGAAGCCTTCGTCATCGAGGTGCCCGCCTGGCAGACCACCCCGGGTCAGGGTAAGCGTTCGGCCACGCGGTGATTGTTGGTGATATTCACCGGTTGAGGATGCGTTTGGGAGGCGCACCACGTGGCGGTTCGCTGTTGGGTCCGAAGACGATGGGTCCGGGTCGGGTTGCTCGTCGTTGGGGTGGCGGCAGGGTGATGAGGCCGTCGCGGTGCATGGCCAGAAAGGCGACATTCGCCATCATGTTCTTGAGGCCCCGTCGGGCTTGTATCAGCCGGTCTCGCGGCAGAAGGCGCGGGCGATGGCCGCACGGGTGGGGTGCTGGGTGATCAGGGAGCGCAACAGCGCCATCTCGTGCGCGGTGAAGTCACGGCCGTCGTAACGGCACTCGATCACCCCGGTTCCATGAGGTCCCTTCGACGCTCCGGGGTCATCGACCATGGCAGCCACGGGTCGAGGTCATCCGGCGGCTTGCCGCCGTTCTGCGCGCAGGCCTCAAGCCACTCATGAAGCCAGCGCCGAACATTGATGTTGTTCATGGCAAGGGTGCCGATGACCGAGTACATGATGGCGGTGAAGGCGGCGCCTTCCTCGCTGTCGGAGCCGAAGCTCAGCTTTCTCGCGGTCACCGCACCCCGGAGGGTTCTCTCGGCAAAGTTGTTGTCCATGGGCACCTGGGGATGGTCGACAAAGACGCACAGTCCCTCGCGGTGACGGATCAGGGAACGCAAGGGCTTCGCTTCGCGTGCACCCTCGGGCAAGGCGTCGAGTTCCTCCTGAGCCTGCCTGAACAGCGCCTCGACAGCCGCACGAAGGTCCTTCTGCAGGGCATTGAACCTCGCTGACTGACGCTTGCGTGCGGGATCGTAGTGCTTCAGCCGTTGCCCATTCAGTGTGTAGATCAGCGCGATCCTGTCGAGCCACTTGTCGCACCACTCTTCCAGCCCCTCTTGGCCTGCCGCAGCCTCGATCACATCGCGCCTGGAGTGCGCCCAGCAAAGGCAGAGGATCACCTTGCCATCAAGCTCACGCTCCAGTTTCCTGTAGACCACGTAGCGGTCGCAAACAAGGAAGACGACACCTTCGGTGGAGGCGAACAGCACCATGGCCACCCGGGTGCTGCGTGACGGGTCGATAAGGAAGAAGACGGAGTCGGCGCTGACCGCGGTCCACAGCCAGGCCTTCTGCGAGCGCCCCGAGGCCTTGAGGGACTGGATGCGCCAGCTGGTCTCGTCGCCGTGGCGCACCGTCAGCCGGTTCTGATGATCGAGGATGGCCTGAGCGAGAGGCGCGAACATCGGCGTCATCTTCTTCATGCCGCCAGCGATCGTTCCCGGCGCCATCGGCAGTCCCTGGTCTTCCAGCCATCGCGAGACCCGGCGCAGGGGACGCAAGCAGGCGAAGCGCTCATAGAGCACGCATGCCCAGACACTGATGCCGAAGGGGGTATTCGCAAGCAAGCGCAAAGGTGGCGGCGCGATGATCTCCGCAGGCGCCGACGAACACTGACAACCACGGCGCCAACGCCCACGTTCAATCCGCCGGATATGAGCCTTGACATGGACCTCCATGATCGAGGTCTCGTGGCTGCCGTTGGCCACATAGGGCTCGCCGCAACACGGGCACGTGCGCTGCGATGCCGGTGGATCATGGCGTTCGTGCTTCTCCTTGAGCTTCGGACGCGGAGTGCGCCCGTGGCCGCTCTTGCCGGGTTGCTGACCCCGCTTGTTCCCGGTGCCTTCCTTCTTCTTCCGTTTCTCGCTCTTCGACCCGAAGCGCGCCGTCGCGTGCTTGGCACGCGTCCCGCGGAGATTCCTCAGCTCGCTCGCCTGTTCAGCGTTCTTGAGCTTCAGAGCGTCCCTTTCCCGCTCCAGCGCCTCCGCTCGGGCCTGTCCACGCTTCACCTCCCGGCGAGCCTCCTTGAGCTGATCACGAGTGCGGTCGAGATGAAACTTGAATGTGCCCGCACGGGCACGGGCAGAATTCTTCGCACGGCGCAGGTCAGACGCGGTAGGGATGCGCATTGCTGCGCACCCCCCGCGCAGATCCGGACGTGGACGTTAATCCATCCGGCTCCTACCTCGGGTACTGGACGGCAAACCACTGGACTAGCCTGCGGCTTCCCGTATCCGATCCGCCGCCTGTGGCACGCTTGCCCGACACTGCGTTCGGTGCGTGCTTTAGCGTCCCGGATTCCCCTTGGTTGAGGCCCTTTCCTCCAGCGACTCCGCAGAAGCTAACGCTTCCTTGTTCGCCGCCTTCACAGGTACTACGGCCTCATCCGACTTCTTCAAACCGTACATCATAGGCTTCGGTTTTCTCCTTCCCCATGCGGTCCCGCCACAACCGGCGGGACGGTTTGAAGATCTCCCAGGGTCCCAACAGAAGGCGTGCGGACGTGCATGGGTTCTCTGACACCGCGGGGCTCGCCGACATCTCACCAAATCGATGCCTGCGATGTTGCCTTCGACCAATGCGAAAGCCTCGGCACCCCGGATGATAGCTTTTTCGGTGCTCATTAGCCCTGCCCATCCGTACCGCTACCGACGCTTCGCCTGCCCCCTCGCGGGAACCGACGCACGGCTCGCGGAGAAACGTGGTTTGGTTACTCCTTCGTTCCAGGGGACTTTCACCCCCTACCTTCCGCCAGTTCGCCTGGCACACCGCATACGCGCTTCCGCCGCATCCGCACGAACCCGCTCCGCCTCATAGAGCGCACGCCAGTCAGGCGCCTCGCATGACAAGGCCACTGACGCCCGACATAGGCCGTCACCACCTCCCGTCAGCTGCTCCATGACGACCACCTTCCCTCTTCCAGCCCGTGAGCGTGATGCCCGTTGAGACGCCGGAGGCCTTTCGCAAGAAGAAATTTCCGGTGAAGCGTCACGATGCGCTGTTCCGGGCGCTGGTCTCCGAACCGTCCCGCGCCGCTTCGCTGCTCACCGACTACCTGCCGCCGAAGGTGGCTGCCCTCCTCGACCTCAAGGCGCCGCTCGAGGCGGTCAAGGGCAGTTTCGTCGACGAGGACGCCCATAGCAGCCAGTGCGATGCGCTGTTCCGGGTGAGATTGAAGGACGGCCAAGATGCGCGCCTCTACGTGCTGCTCGAACACAAGAGCCAGGTCGACGCCGCGACGCCGCTCCAGCTCCTGGGATACATGGTCAACATCTGGCGGAGCGAGATCGAGCGGAGCAAGAGCGAGCGGAGCAAGAGCGAGGACGGCGGGAACGACATCAAGCTGCCGGCGATCATCCCCCTGGTCTTCTATCACGGCCGGGGGCGCTGGAAGGCGGCGCGCTCGGTGCTGGAGATGATCGACGCGCCCGAGGGGATGGAGTCGTTCGTCAGGGAGTTCGCCTATGTGGTGCACGACCTCGGGGAGGTGGCGCCGGACCGGCTGTCGACCTCGCCCGAGGTGCGGTCCGGGCTTCTGGCCCTCAGGTTTGCCTTTGCCAAGGAGGTGCTCCCCGAGCTTCTGGACGCGATAACGGGCGGGCCGGTTGCGGGGAGCGCGTTCGAGCGTCATATTGTGCGCTATATGACCGAGCACAAAGGCCTGACGCCGGCCATGCTGGAGGCGTCACTGCGCCGGACGAAGCCGGACCATTGGGAGGTTCTGATGGGCACGATCGCACAAACCTGGCTTGAGCAGGGAAGAGCCGAGGGACTCGAGAGAGGACTCGAGAGGGGACTTCAGAGAGGACTCGAGAGGGGACTTCAGAGAGGACTCGAGAGGGGACTCCAGAGAGGACTCGAGAGGGGAAGAGCCGAGGGAATCGAGAAGGGAATCGAGCGAGGCCGGAGCGAGGCCCTCGCGGAACTTCTTCTTCGTCAACTGTCCTTGCGCTTCGGTGATGTGCCGGGCGCGGTCCGCGAGCGGGTCCGCGGCGCGTCGGCCGCCGAACTGGAGGCCTGGGCGGAGGCGGTGCTGGTGGCCATGAGCCTTGATGATGTGCTAGCCGCCAGGCCCAGGCACGGATAGGCGTTCGGTCACGCGGTCATGAAGGGGATGATGGCGTCTGAGAGAATGCTGAGTGAAAACCGGGACAATGCGCAGATGTCACTGTCATGTCCATCATCCTCGCCCCTTTGACCGAATGCTGACGACCGGAACCAACCAGAATCAGTCCTCACCACGTGACCGAACGCTTGCAGCACAGCGCACCACCACACCCATCCCCTGATCTGTTTCTTCTGTCCTTGAAGATGAGTCCCGCATCTGCGGCGAAGTCGCGAGCACAATCGTCGCGATCTTGCCTTCGCCCATGTCCGCCAGGTGAAATTCTTGGGAGCCGTCGAGCCGCGCTGCCAGCTGGACTGTCTCACGGCGTTGCAGCCTTCGGAGAAGCGTGATTGCCAAGGTTGCAGGACATGTTCGGCAGATACCACGGCCTGTGCCCAGAGCCCAGGCCTGTCCAGACGTCAGTCATGGCCTCGGATGCACGTCGATTCCCTCGATCGAAACCGTCGACGCCGTTCGTGAGGCCGGGACCGTCCGCTTCGTGAAGACGCAAGAAGGAGCACCGGAGCAATTCAGTCGGGGCGGCCAGGGCCGTGATCGGCATCCCTGGGAATCGCCTCTGCCTTCGTGTACCATCGGCAGCCATGGAAACGGTCGCCGTCGTCTTCATCACCCTGGGCATCATGATCGTCGGATTCGGGCTGCTGTCGCTCGCCAACATTCTCAACCTGAGCTTCACGGAACACCAGCGCGACCATGCGGATATCACGAACCCGGCCTTCAGGCAGTCGATGGCGAAGTTCATGATCATGGGCTTCGTGATCATCGCCATCGGCGGTGCCTTCGCCCTTCTTGCCTGACGCCGCTCTCAGCTGTCCAGGCGCCCACTGCCTCTGTCGTGACGGACAAGCGCATCGTCGGTATCGAACCATGCAAGGGCTGCCTCGCACCAGACATGGAGGGTGGGTGGCAGGGAATCGGCATCATCACAGGTGCCGGTGTAGAAGTGGATTTCACCGGGGACATCGTCGGATTCATAGGTCAACGGCGTTCCGCACGAAGCACAGAACCCACGCCTGACACCGGGTGAGGATTCATGGATGGCCCGATTGCCGGCAGTGAAGGTCACCGACGAGGCCGCTGCGCCGACAAGGGCTGCAACGGGAGTGCCGGTGGCGCGCCGGCAACTCCGGCAGTGGCAGTAGGCCGTCCACAGCGGTGATGCATCGATGTGATAGCGCACGGCGCCGCACAGGCACCCTCCCCTGACCGGCGCCATCGATCAGGCGCTCCGTGACAGGATTTCCGGCAGGCCGCGCACGCTGATCCGCCAGAGAAGGCGGGCGTTCTCCGGCGACGAGGCGAATGCAATGGGGCTCGCCGCATGCATCGTCTGCAGGGTGTCCCAGACGACAAGATCGCCCGGGCGATAGCGGTGGCGGTAGATGTGTTCTTCGCGCAGGGCGTGGGCCTTCAGCGAATCAAGCAACTCTCCGGCCTCGTCGGAGGCCACGTCCCTGATGGTGTAGGCTCCGTGACCGAGGGCGTAGAGCGCCTTCCTGCCGGTGACCGGATGGCGCATCACCAGGGGGTGGTGGACCGGCGGCACCCGGCGATCCTGGTCATCGCTGATGATCGGATTGGCCGCGGCTTCGCCTGCAAGGCGGCGGCCACGACCGTACTTGTGCGCCACTTCGAGGGAATCGATCCTCTCCCTGGTGGCGGCGTCGAGGGAATCATAGGCCCCCGCCATGTCGCAGAACCGCGTTTCGCCCCCTTCCCGGGGCGCCAGGATCGAATAGAGCATGGTGGCGCTCGCCGGCACCTTCTCGTAGGACTGGTCGGTGTGCCACAGGGCGGCGCCGTTGCGAATCTTCGCGTCCCTGTCCCGCTCCTCCGTGTTGCCCACGGCCATGAGTTCGGGATAGTTCTCCATGCGCATGTGATCGAGGACATGGGGAATGGGGTCGCCCCATAGCCTGCCAAACCGGAGAAACCGGTCCTTGTCGAGGTTCTGGTCCCTGATGACGATCACGCGATGGGCATGAAGCGCCTCCACGAGGGTGCGCATGACCCGGTCGGCGATATCGTCGGCAAGCCGGACTCCGTGAATCTCCACTCCGAAGGCCGCATCAAGCGGCGTCAACGTCACCATGGAAGCCTCCAGGACGACACGCTAGCGTGAAGTGATGCTGACGACAACGTCACCGTTGGCAGCGTGCCGTTTCAAGTGTCTCGATGACATCGCTGCTACCAGCGAGAGTTCCGAAGACGCCGCCGGACGAGCGGATGAGGTCGATGGCAGCGTCATGCCGCCGCTGGTTCGCTGCAGCCGTGCAGTCCTCCACGACCAAGCACTCGATGCCACGATCCAGGGCCTCGCGCAGCGTCGACGTGACACAGCAGTCCGTGGTGAGCCCGACAAGGATCGCAGCCCGAATGTCACGCGCCCGAAAGTCGGCGCCGATCCCGGTTGTCGCAAAGACCCCGTAGCTTGCCTTGTCGAACACGTCCTCGCCAGGCAACGGAGCGAGCTCGTCGATGATGTGCCATCCCTCCTCGCCACGGACGAGCGCCCGGCCCAGGGGCCCGGAGCTGCCGATGGCTTCGTTGGCGGCACCGCCAACCTTCCAGGGCTGCAGGTCCGAGAGGTCCGGCGCATATCCCTCGCGTGCGTGGCAGACCGTGAGTCCGCACCGCCGGGCCGCGTCGAGGACACGGCGAATCGGCGCGACAGGCTGCCTCAGGCGCGACAGATCGACTCCGAGGCGGTGCATGTAGCCGTTCTCCCCACAAAAATCGCGCTGCATGTCGATAACAAGAAGCGCCGTGCGCGGAAAATCGAGACCGCTTCGCTGTGGAAAGGACAGCGGGTCGCCGGCAATGACCGGCATGATCATGATCGGCGGGTGGGCGCCGGAAAGAAGCTGGCCGGCGTCATGAGCCGGTTCTCCTGGTTGACCAGGGCGCCGAGTTCGGCACTCCGGGCCAGGTAGTTCTGCCAGTCCGGGTCCGCCTGCATCGCCTTCCGGCGTGCCTCGCGATCAGCGGCATTCTCGTAGACCCAGATATGGAGGAACTGATTGGGATTGCCGGTCTCGGTGACGAGCCATGCCAGGGGCTGTCCGAGATGCCTCGTCTGCGGCTCCTTGCCAAGGGCTTCGTAGAGTTCCATGTGTTTCTTCAGCATGCCGGGACGGCAGGTGTAGGTTCGTACGTCAAGCAGCATCATGCGTCTCCTTGCTCTGGTTGGGCCCGTGTCCCTCCACCAAGCGCTCGATGATCGGGACAAAGTGCGGAAATCCGGGTGTTTTCACGCCAGGTCGCTTTCCGGCGTCATCCAGGAGTCGCACGGTGATGATCTCGTCAAGGTGCGGATGTCGGGCAAATCGTTCGGCCTCGCGTGCTCTCATCGGTCCGCCCTGCAGGGAGAGCGAATGGAGCGACGCGTCGCTCAGCCTGTCAAGGTAACCACGCCTTGTGGCCGAGAGGTAACGCTTGGCCGCCACGTGGTGTCGGATGCAGTCGGTCACGACGGCGGGAAGGAACCGCGCTACCAGTCGGGCGCCGACCACTTCGTGGCGGCGGTCCTCAGTGTCCGTCATGGAGAACATTCCGGAGTCGCCCGCGAGATGGCCGATATCATGGAGCAGCGCACCAACGATGACCGAGTCCTTTCTGCGGGCCCTCTGGGCGAGGGTGGCACTCTGCAGCATGTGTTCGGCAACCGTCACGTCCTCGCCAAGGTATTCGACAGCCGCCACGTCCTCGAAGATGGCAGCCAGGCAATCGATGATGGCATGGCCCATCAGACAGGCGCTCGCGATGTTGCGTGCACCATCGCCTCGTGTGTCGAGCGCAACCCGTCCATATCGGCATAGCAGCCCTGGAGCCAGCGGTCGCCGGCGCCTGTCCATGCCGTACGGCCGTGAAGCACGCGGGTGTTGTCGACGACAAGGCACTCGCCCGGTTCCAGGCGGAACGTGACCGCCATCATCGGGTCGTCGATGATGTCGCCAAGGTGCCGGTAGGCGGCGTACCACAGGGCCATGCGCTCGAAGGGCACATCCCTCACGGCTGCCAGCGACCGGTTGTTGAAACGCACGCACAGGAGTTCCCCATCGGGCGCCAGTTCAATCAGCGGGCGGCGGGCAGCGAGATAGACACCGTCCTCGCCGTCGAAGGCAAAGCGTGCGCAGTGATCAGCGAGCACATCGAAGTGATCCGGGTTCTCTTCACGCAAGCGGCAGACGGCGGCAAATCCGTCAATGACCACGCTGTCGCCGCCGCCCTGGGAACTCTCGAGGCAGTAGAGCACCTGAACGGTGGGCACCGGATCCCGGTAGGGATTGTCGGTGTGGGCCTGGAGGGCGCGTCCGGTGTAGGCGAGATTCACCGGGTTCACCTGGTTGCGGACGTCAAAGTGCCGGCCGTAGTTGGTTTCCCTCACGTGACCGAAGAGATCGACAACGCGAAAGAGTGCCCCGGGTACCGTCGGTCCGTCGATCACCCGCGCCACGCCGTAGCGCCGGACATGGCCCAGCCAGTCGCGCAACCTCGCGCCGCGCCTCTCCAGGGCCTCGAGGTCCGCAGACGGCACCTCTTCCAGAAGCGACCCTGTCCACGTGGCGATCATCGGATCCGTCCAGCCGCGCCCGTCAACCCCTGACCGGTCGTAGGCATTCCGCGCGAGCCAGGACAACTCGAAGGCGATCGTCCTCATCTCCGGCGCGAATTCGACCATGAGCGTGCCGTTGCAGATGGCCGCAGAGTTGATGCGGAGATCGGGCGGAATGGCGCCCGGCGCAATCAGCCGCTGACCGTTGCCGGGGTCACGGGTCCCGGGATCAGCCGCA
Source organism: Alphaproteobacteria bacterium (assembly GCA_964291265.2). Classification (GTDB taxonomy): domain Bacteria; phylum Pseudomonadota; class Alphaproteobacteria; order SP197; family SP197; genus SP197. The sequence goes on along the minus strand of OZ219747.1, from coordinate 1,934,189 downwards.
TTGTCGCGCAACCAGATGGCGTGGAAGCGCCTGGATCCCAGGGTCAGGAACGCTCCGGAGGGATCGACGCTGACCCCCGTCACGGGAGGAGACCGGCGTGACGTTCCTGGGCGAGGCGGCTGATGGCGTCCTCCATTGCGGCGACCGTCCGGGTGATGTCCTCGTCGCTGATGGCCGTGGAGACATAGATCTTGGAATCCGCCTTGAGCACGCCGTTCTCACCGAGGAGAGCATTGAATCGCTTCAGCATCGTGGAATTGGCAGCCAGCATGTCGCGGTGATTGCTGACGGTGCCTTGCGTGAAAACGACATCGAAGAGAGGAGGCTCGCCGATCACGCGGCCTTCGATTCCGTTGGCGGCAAGGATGTCCTCGAGGGCCGTCATCAGCCGCCCGCCCGTGTCGAAGAGGCGCTCGAAGGTGCCCGGGCGCGACAGGACGTCGAGTGTTGCAAGACCGGCCACGGCCGCCACGGGATTGCCGGAGAGGGTGCCGACCTGTGGCACGAACCGTCCGGGATCGGCCTGCTCGCTGTCAAAGGCGGCCAGGATGTCCTCGCGTCCGGCGATGGCTGCAAGCGGGAAGCCGCCGCCGATCACCTTGCCAAGCGTGCACAGGTCCGGCACGACGCCGTAGTATTCCTGGGCGCCGCCCATGCCCAGCCGGAATCCCGTGACCACCTCGTCGAACACGAGGAGCACATCGTGCTCGCGCGTCAGATCCCGGAGGGCGGCAAGGAAGCCTGGCTGCGGCGGTATCAGACGCTGCATCGGCTCGAGGAAGACCGCTGCAATCTCACAACCGTATTCCCTCAGCAGACTCTCCACCGCGCCTGCATCATTGAACGGCGCCACGAGGACCGTGTCCCTCACCGCCTCGGGAATGCCCGCCGAATCGGGAATCGGGCGGGACGAGTTGCCCGGCGTCTTCGGGGCGAGGCTCATCAGTCCGTAATCGCTGTAGCCATGGTAACCACCCTCGAACTTGAGGATCTTCGGACGTCCCGTATGGGCGCGGGCAAGGCGCATGGCAAAGGCGTCGGCCTCGGAGCCCGTGCTCGTGAAACGAACCTTCTCGGCGACCGGCACGGCTTCAATGATGGCTTCCGCCAGGGCGATGCCCTCGGGATTGCTGGCAAAGAACGTCGTCCCCGTTTCGAGCTGGCCGCGCACGGCGCTCGTGACCTCGGGATGGGCATGCCCGATGATCATGGGCCCCGATCCGATGAGGTAGTCGATGTACTCGCGGCCTTCGTCGTCCCACACGCGGCTGCCGCTGCCCCGGGTTATGAAGAGGTCTCCGGAGACGTTGCCGAACGTGCCGCCGGGAAGGGCTCTCGCGGCTCTCTGGCGGAGAGACGACTGCGCACCTCGTGTCATCATGCCTGCCACCGTGTTCGTGTCCAACACCGGAACACACGATATCGGCCAATCCGTGCTGCACAAGAGGCCGCACCTGTGATACCAATCACCTGATACAATGCAATTCACTCTTGTCGTTTCTGCAACGATGGACGGAAAGGCGATGCCTTCCGCGACGTCTCTCGTCGGTCTGAGGCATAGCCTCATTAGGGTCACGGAACGCCGGAGGGAACATGGCCACACGACACCTCACTCGCAACCGGGTCGATACGCTCAAGCCAGAGATGACCCTCCTGGATGGGCGCCTTGTCGAACTGAAGGCCTTGGCATCCGCATCATGCCCTCGGGCGCCCGACACTGCTTCATTCACCCCGGCACGGGGCCAGGGAATCCGGAAGACCTTCGACGATGCCGGCTGGCAGATCAACGACGAGCGTGCCGAGCACCTGTGGCCTGCGCGACGGGAGGGCGGACCCATGACGGCCGGACGTTGCGCATGCCGAACGCTCTGGACGAGCTCATCCGTGAAAACCTGACGATACAGGTACGGCGCAAGCCTTCCCCCACCGACATGCTGACCGACCTGTTCATCCTGCGCGGCGTCCCCGGCCTCGCTCCGCTCCGCCAACGGACCGGAGTGCGCCGCCGGTCAATCGGTGGACCGCCGCGGTTGGCGCCCGGACCGCCTTCTTCGAGCCGGACTTACCCTGGGAGAACGGCTGCATCGAGAGCATCAACACCAGGCCGCAACGAGAAGATCCTCTGCATACTCAAGGAGGCCCGGGTCGGCATCGCAGCATGACGGCGCTGCGGCAAGGGCGTACGACCATATGGCTCCAGTCGTCGGCATCCTGACGACCGGAGTACGTCCAATGCCGTGGATGATCCCGGGGAGGCCCTGGAATCGAGTGGCGGGGACTATGATCTCCATCGCCATGATGCGGAACATGCCTTCTTCAAGCACATGAGCGACGCCCGTGAAGTCGCGAACGCACGCATCTCCCGGACACGCACATCGGAGCTTTCTTAACCCTGAGTGGTGCACGGGCGCCCGAAGCCCGGGACTCGCCTCCGGGAATCCTGGACAGGACCCACGTTACCCATTGAACGCCTCAGAAAGTTCTCGACACTCCGACTTCCACAGCGTGATTCCCGAACGAATGAATGTCGAGACTGGAGCGCACGGTCTCGAACCTGTAACCGACATGAGGCGTCAACCCCATGGCGTGCAGTGACTGGTGGCGAATCGTCACCGCTGGCCGGATGGTGGTGTCTTTCCTGACCCTGTCGAACAACGGATCACGGCCACCGTATCGACGGAACCACACACCCAGCGTCGGTGCGACGGACAGTCCCCCTTCGAAGACGTGAGTCACGGTCACCTCCAGCCCTGCCATGCGGCTTCCGAAGTGTCGCTGGCGGGAGACCATGGATTCCAAGTCAAGGGCGACCGCCATTGTACTGCGACGGTCCAGCGCATGAAACAGGTTCGGTCTGATCGACAGGCGCCATCCATCACGACCTGGAACGTCATCGTGCCTGAAGCCAAGAAGGTCGCCGGCCACCCCCACACGGGTGATCTCTGACACCTGCCAGGTGCCGCGCTGCCATGGGCCGGCGCTGAGGCTGTAACCACGGTTGCCGAGCCAGCGTCTGCCGACTCTCAGGCCACCGGACAGGCTGGACCTGTCGGAGAGCGAAGCGAGGCCGAGGTCCGTTGCCAACGACACGTCGTTCCAGGTACGTCGTCGATAGAACTTCGCCGCCGCGGAAACCGACGCTACACCGCGCACGTCCTCCCCGATGGGGGGGGCTGAAAGAGACACCGCCCGAGATCTGAATTCCCGTTCCCGACTTCGCCCGACTGTCGGCATCGAGTGTCCATGGGACTCCACCGATCAGCACTGTCCGCCCGGCCGGTCGATGGCCCGGATTGGACTCCGAGGCCAGCCCAGCGGACAGCGACAGCGTCCATCGCCTGCGATTGTCGAGTTGATCGAGAAAACTCCTGACCACGGTCGCAACGGACGATGGAAGGCGTCCGGCCAGGGCTTCCTCGAAGTGATGCCGTGCCTCGTCATCGCGCTCAGCCGCGAAGTATGCAGCCGCGAGTTCGAGACGTACGCGGGGAAGATCGGCGCGGCGTTCGAGGATGGCCTCGAAACGCCGTGCCGCCATGCGCGGCAGGCCGAGGCGCATCTCGATACGCCCGAGCATGAAGAGACGCGCGATCGCCTCTTCGTCATCGGCGGGACGTGCCTGTTCGATGAAGGCGTGAGCGTCCTGCGGTCGACCGGCCTGCAGGAGAAGCCGGCCGAACTGCAGATCGCTCAGACCTGAAGACGCAGAGGGTTCATGGGCATCCACGCTGCTGACGGCAGCCACCAGCACGGCGATGACCGCGACACGCGCCACCTCTCGGCGCCCTCCTGCGCACTATCGTTATGTCCTTCACCTGTTCCCGCGAAACATCCCCATGAGGATGTTGCCATTCTCATGAGTCGCATCCATGACACCACCAACTTCAGCAGCGTCAGGACCGTAGAACGCACCATTCACGGTACCGTCATAGCCCAGACCCGAGAAATCGGCGGTCAGTCCGTTCCCTGAGATGCTGCCATCGTTGAGCGCAAACTGACTCGAAAATTCAACGTAGCCATCGTCTGTGGGCAGGCGCCGGTCGCGCCCGTCGAAGGTGCCACTGACGGTGCCCGTCGCAAAATCGGCAGAGAGCATCAAATCGCCACGATAGTTTGTCGACGCTCTCTCGAATTCGCCACTCGCCGGACGGGGCTCGAAGGTGGCGACGTGAAAGTTGCCGCCATAGGTCGCACGGCCGGTCGTCGGCATGCCCGAGGGGGCAGTCTTCTCGCCGTGAACAACCGTATGAATCGTCTGGGAAAGCGGCGATGAACTTTCTGCATCAGGATACACGGTACGGTACAACCACGACAGGTTGACATGGTCGTACTCGTCGTTGGGATCAGCGAAGTTGTAATCATTCACGTCGAAGTAATGGTCGATCGCACCGTCCCTTCTGGAGTAGTAGTCGGTGCTCCGATCAGCCGATCCCAGCGAAACGGACCTGGAAACTCCATCGATCATGTATGTGATCATGTATCCGCCACTGCCATCCGACGTGACGGCACTCACCTTGTTGATGTCATTCTGAGAGGTTCGCGGCGACGTCGAATAGTCTTGGATGTTCACGCTGACGGACAGGGGTGCGGTGTCGGCATATGTCCCTGAAACGGTTGCGGGATTGGCAGGAGGCTTTGATGCTGTACCTCCTCCACCACCGCCGCAGGCCGTGAGGACGAGCGCGAGTGAAAGGGATAGCGAAATCAGAAAGAGGTCAGACCCGTGATTCCTGCAGCCTGCCAGTTCGGGGGGGGGGAGGGGGGGACATTTGATACTCTCCTCCTTCTCAAGTTCAATCGAACGTTCCACACCTCGCAAGCATAGTGCCAGGTCCAATGTTGGAACAAGCACCATTTCATGCCAGTCTGAATTCCACCGGAGTTGTCGTATAACCTTATGTTATGAATGATGTCTTCTGATAATCCGTGGTTCGGTAACGGGACCGTTGCGGATACGAGAGGGAAGACGAACCGGGATCCTCCATGACATCCCTTCCCCTTGCTCTCTACGATGCCTTCAGCGACACCCCCTTCGGGGGAAGCCAGGCCGCCGTTGTCTCGGATGCCGGAACACTGGACGAGGCCACCATGGCGCGGGTCGCCGGCGAACTCGGGTACCCCGCCGTCTGCTTTGTCGGCGCCGCGGGCGAGGGACGCGTCGAAGCACGATTCCGCTCGACGGTCATGGAACTCCCGATGTGCGGCCATGGCACCATCGCCCTCATGACTCGCATGGTCGAGCAGGGTCACGTCGCCATGCCCTCCAGGGTGGAACTTCGCCTTCCCCGATCCCGGACCCGCGTCACCGTCTCGGCCGGTTCAGGAAGCAGGCCGTTGGTCATGCTCGAGGTCACCCCGCCCGCATTCCGCCACGATGATGTCGACAAGGACCGCCTCGCCGGTCTCCTGGGTCTCGAACCGGACATCCTTGCCAGGGACCATCCCCTTGAAACCGCCTGCGGCGACTTCGTGCATCTCGTCGTGCCGCTTCCCGGTCTCGACGCCATGCAGCGCGTCAGTCCCGACTTTCCGGGAATCGCCGCCCTGTGCCACGACCACGCAATCGAGACCGTGGTTCTCTTCACCACCGAAACCCTGGACCCTTGGTCGACACTCCACGTCAGGGACTTCTGCCCCGCCGTCGGGGTGGCCGAGTCCGCTGCCGCCGGGACCACGAACGCTGCCCTTGCCGGTTATCTGATACGCCATCGCATCGTGTCGCCGGACCCGGGCGGCCGTGTCCATGTCAGGACCGAACAGGGCGTCGAGATCGGCCGGGCGAGCAGGATTGTCTCGCGTGCTGTCATCGAGAACGATACCATCGCCAGCCTCGAGGTCGGTGGCATGGCCACCAGGACCGTCGACGGCCTGCTCCACCTGCCGCCATGACCGACAGCAACCTTTCCGCATCCAGGGTCTTTGCCGCCGCCTTCGCCCGCCACGGGGTCGATACGATTTTCGGCCAGTCGATTCCGTCGGCCTTCTTTCTGGCCACTCCCGAGTTCGGCATCCGGCAAATGACCTGTCGCACCGAGAACGCCGGCGCCGTGATGGCCGATGCCTAGGCCTGCCGAGTAATGACAATTACGACGTGACGTCAAGGGTCTGAATGTGTTGCAAGGGTTGCCGCTGTCCGGCCCGGAAGCCGACTTGATGGCCAAGAACGGCGCTGGTCAGGCGGGTCGCGCCGTGCCACATGATCTGGTGTCCGGGCTCGGGATCATGCTTACGATCCTGGTACCCGCCGAGATGGGCCACCAGGCGGACGGCATCCCCGAGGCGGTCGGGCGGCGTCATGCGCTTCTCGGCGGCGTAGTCGCGCAGGAAGCTCAGCTCTTGATCGGTGAACATCAGCTCGGGCTCACAGTCGGGAACCTGCCGTCCGAGCAGTGTCATGACCATGATGCGCCAGGCGATGACGGCGTTGATGGCGATGGCCCGCTGCAGTCGTTCTGCGGTCCGGAACAGCAGGAACTCGGTGCGACAGCCTGACTTGAGGACGCGGAAGAAGTCTTCGACCTTCCACCTCTGGAGGTAGAAGCCAACCATCCTGGCGGCATCCTCGGCGCTGCGCACCTTGAGCGTGGTGAGCAGGAACCACTGCACCGGGTTCTCGCCCTCGGGAGGATCGGTTTCGATGATGTGGACACCGGAAAGGGCGAGTGGCGCCCGGCCTTCGAGGGTGGAGGGCAAGGTCACGAGGCGGAACCGCAGTGCGCACTGAGCCACGCGTTTGCGTCGGGCCGCCCGCGCCTTCGTTCGGCTCGCCTTCGGACGCTCGCTCAGGCCGTCGACCTCGACGGTGACGCCGCCGTCGGGTGGGCCTGCGCTCAAGGTTGCAAACAGCTTTGCGCGCCCCTTGCCGAGAACCCGGTCATGTCGGGCTCGGACCAGAAGCCCGACCCGTGGGTTGAGACGTTGATGATCGAACAGCTCGAAGAAGTCCGCTTCCCGATCACAGACCGAGATCACGCGCGTCGTGCTTGCGACGTCGCGAACCGCTTCGTCGATGTCCTTGAAGCCTTCCATCGAGCGTCGGCTCTTCAACCGCTCCTCGGCCGCCGGGGAGCGCTGCTTCACCGCATCGAACCCCAGACGCAGAACCCCGAGCGGCAACCCCGTCTCGCTCACCGCCAGCGTCGCATGCAGGTGCAGACCCCGGGCCGACGAGGAGGTCTGGTTCTTGCCGATGACCTGAAGACCTTCGCATCCCGGCCGCCGGGAGAAATTGAGGTCGCTCCCGTCCTGGATCGCCAGCACGGTCGTTTGACCCTGGATGCGCCGGATCGTGCGCTCCCGATGCGGAGCAAGAATGTTCGCCACCGTCACCGCACTCTCCACCGGCTTCTCGATCAGGCGGTAGAAAGCACTGATCGCCGTGTTGTCGGCATCCGTGCTCGCGTGAATCTTGGAACCGGGACAGGAGGCCAGAAGAGCCGCACTCTTCATCAGGCGTGCCGACAGTCGCTTGTCACCCAAGGGAGCCCCTCCGAATTCGTTCGCCGCCCACACCGCACCATCCAGACCGTCTCCGGGTCCCAGCGACCAGGCAGGGTCGACCGGACCCACTCCCAGCTTGCGTCGCCAGCGCCGATCCAGACCGGTCGCGGTAGGGATGCGCATTGCTGCGCACCCCCCGCACAGATCCGGACATGGACGTTAATCCATCCGGCTCCTACCTCGGGTGCTTGACGGTAAACCGCTGGTCCGGCCATGGGTGGCGGATGGAGACGCGCGGCCAAAGAAGCTCGGTCATGCGCTCCAATCGCTTCCAGTCAAAGCAGTGGCGCTGGGAGCGGCGGCGGATCGCTCGCAGCCATAGGCGTTGCAGCCTTTGGCGGAACGTGCGCAGCCATCGGGTCGACCCCGGAACGGCGAAGTAGTTGGACCAGCCATTGACAACTCGCCCAAGCCACATGCCGACCTCCCATATGTCGTGATGCCGTCGATTGCGAAGCACCTCCTCGATGCGCGCCAGGGTCCTTGCGACCCGTTTTGCGACCGGCTTGCGACCAAGCCTGAAGCGTCCTCTCCGGGTCTCCGTGCAGAAGTGCGTGAAGCCCAGGAAGTCGAACGTCTCCGGCCTGCCCGCCCCGCGAGATCGCCGGTTCGCCTTGGCAAACCGTCCAAACTCAACGAGACGGGTCTTGTCCGGGTGAAGGGTGAGACCAAAGCGGTCCAGCCTCTCCCGAACGTCGCGAAGGTATGTCTCCGCATCCCGCTTATGCTGGAACCCGACCACAATATCGTCCGCGTAGCGGACAATGATCGCTTTACCGTTCGGAACCTTCGGACGCCATGCCTTGTGAAACCACAGATCGAGCACGTAGTGCAGAAACACGTTCGCCAGGCAGGGGCTGACAATGGCGCCCTGAGGCGTGCCCGCACCGGTGTCGCTCCATGATCCGTCGGTCATGACGCCAGCGTTCAGCCACTTGCGGATCAGACGGATCACCCGCCTGTCGCCAATGCGATGCTCCAGGAACTTGATCAACCAATCCCTCGGGATTGTGTCGAAGTACCCCTGAATGTCCGCGTCGACTATCCAGTTGACCTTGCGCCGCTCGATCCCGAACGCCAGGGCGTCGAGAGCGTCATGCGCCCCTCGGCCCGGTCGGAACCCGTAGCTGAAGCCAAGGAACTCCACCTCATAAATCGGTGTCAGGATCACATCCACAACCGCCTTCTGGACGATCTTGTCCTCCAGTGCGGCAATCCCGAGCGGTCGTGTCCCGCCGTCCGGCTTGGGTATCTCAACCCGCCGAACCGGCGGCGCCCGGTACGCTCCCCCACGATGCAGGCGCGAGTGCAGATCAAGCAAGCGCTCGTCCAGACCCTCGCCATACGCCGCCCACGTCACGCCGTCGACACCTGCCGAGGCTTCCTTCTTCAAACCGAAGTAGGCCGCCCGGAGCGCGTCCGGCGTAATGTGATGGAAGAGTGCAGTGAGACGCTCCTTCGGGTTCCTCTCTGCAGCTTCCCGTATCCGGTCCGCCGCCTGTGGCACACTTGCCCGACACTGCGTTCGGTGCGTGCTTTGGCGTCCCGGATTCCCCTTGGTTGAGGCCCTTTCCTCCAGCGACTCCGCAGAAGCTGACGCTCCCTTGTTCGCCGCCTTCACCGGTCTTACGGCCCCATCCGACTTCTTCAAACCGTTCCTCATAGGCTTCGGCTTTCTCCTTTCCCTACACGGTCCCGCCACGACAGGCGGGATAGTTCGAAGACCTCCCAGGGTCCCAACAGAAGGCGTGCGGACGTGCATGGGTTCTCCGACACCGCGGGGCTCGCCGACATCTCACCAAATCGATGCCTGCGATGTTGCCTTCGACCGATGCGAAAGCCTCGGCACCCCGAACAACGGACTTTTCGGTGCTCATTAGCCCTGCCCATCCGTACCGCTACCGACGCTTCGCCTGCCCCCTCGCGGGAACCGACGCACGGCTCGCGGAGAAACGTGGTTTGGTTACTCCTTCGTTTCAGGGGACTTTCACCCCCTACCTTCCGCCAGTTCGCCTGGCACACCGCATCCAGTCCCTCAAGGCCTCGGGGCGCTCGCAGAAGGCCTGGCTGTGGACCGCGGTCAGCGCCGACTCCGTCTTCTTCCTTATCGACCCGTCACGCAGCACCCGGGTGGCCATGGTGCTGTTCGCCTCCACCGAAGGTGTCGTCTTCCTTGTTTGCGACCGCTACGTGGTCTACAGGAAACTGGAGCGTGAGCTTGATGGCAAGGTGATCCTCTGCCTTTGCTGGGCGCACTCCAGGCGCGATGTGATCGAGGCTGCGGCAGGCCAAGAGGGGCTGGAAGAGTGGTGCGACAAGTGGCTCGACAGGATCGCGCTGATCTACACACTGAATGGGCAACGGCTGAAGCACTACGATCCCGCACGCAAGCGTCAGTCAGCGAGGTTCAATGCCCTGCAGAAGGACCTTCGTGCGGCTGTCGAGGCGCTGTTCAGGCAGGCTCAGGAGGAACTCGACGCCTTGCCCGAGGGTGCACGCGAAGCGAAGCCCTTGCGTTCCCTGATCCGTCACCGCGAGGGACTGTGCGTCTTTGTCGACCACCCCCAGGTGCCCATGGACAACAACTTTGCCGAGAGAACCCTCCGGGGTGCGGTGACCGCGAGAAAGCTGAGCTTCGGCTCCGACAGCGAGGAGGGCGCCGCCTTCACCGCCATCATGTACTCGGTCATCGGCACCCTTGCCATGAACAACATCAATGTTCGGCGCTGGCTTCATGAGTGGCTTGAGGCCTGCGCGCAGAACGGCGGCAAGCCGCCGGATGACCTCGACCCGTGGCTGCCATGGTCGATGACCCCGGAGCGTCGAAGGGACCTCATGGAACCGGGGTGATCGAGTGCCGTTACGACGGCCGTGACTTCACCGCGCACGAGATGGCGCTGTTGCGCTCCCTGATCACCCAGCACCCCACCCGTGCGGCCATCGCCCGCGCCTTCTGCCGCGAGACCGGCTGATACAAGCCCGACGGGGCCTCAAGAACATGATGGCGAATGTCGCCTTTCTGGCCATGCACCGCGACGGCCTCATCACCCTGCCGCCACCCCAACGACGAGCAACCCGACCCGGACCCATCGTCTTCGGACCCAACAGCGAACCGCCACGTGGTGCGCCTCCCAAACGCATCCTCAACCGGTGAATATCACCAACAATCACCGCGTGGCCGAACGCTTACCACCGTACCCCCCCCCGCCGGTGGCGAGGACTTCACGGTTCAGCCCGGACTTCGCCTTCACGTTCGTCCCGGGGCGCTCGACCATTCCCTTCGCGTCATGGCCTGTGTGTCGAGGTCTTCAGTGACGACGGTTCCGCCAGCCACGGCCCGAGAAACATGATCCTGCCAGCTGCGGCGGCTCATGGCGATTCGGTCCGGCAAGCCGCGTCATCTTGCGACGCCGGGAACCGCGCAAGCTGGCTCGCCGTCTGCGGGCTTCGAGGCCGCGCGTATCCGGTGGATGGTGGATGTGCTCGTTGCTGTTGAGCCACCTGCCCCACGCGCATGTCGAGGCCGGTCACGTTTCCATCGTCGGGCCGCTCGACCACTTGCCGCAGCGCTGCCTGATCACCGCCTGCACCGGCCCGCCCGGGGTTGAGGGTTCTTCCCCGGCGGCGAAGCCGCATCGGCCCGATCTTCGGGACCTGCAGCATGCCACCGCGGATGCGAACATTGTCCGGGAGCGTCATCGAACATCACCCCGCTTGAAGTGGGGGCGCCTGCCAGGCATCCAGCACGGCACCTGAGGACATGGCGAACGGGCTCGAACGGCATCTCCTGCAACCACGGCGCCACCCTGCGCAGCCGGGTGAAAGCCCTGCCCGGCGTGGAGAACGACATGCCGGCGATGGCATGAAGCTGTTCCGCTGACCCGAGAATCGTGTTCCGCACGAATGCACGCGGCCGCGAGCCTTCGTGCGGCTGCCGGGGAGCGACCGCTGCGTGACTTGTCGATGTTCGTGAGTATCCTGCACCATGCGCGGTCGGTCCTCCATCGGCCGACGGGGCAGGCGACCCCGAACCACACGCGCATCATCCCTCGTGGACGCCCGGAAACCAACGCCATCATGATGACGATACCAAACAAGTCCCCTCCCTGTCCTCAACATCCGGCCATGGGATAATCCAGGCACATGCGGCTCCGTTCCCCCGGCAACGGAACGACTGACCCGGGCGGCGGTTACCGGAACGCACCCGTCACCGCGATCGGTCTGTGGCTGTTCGCCACCATCCTCTTCATGGCGCAGATGGCGGCCCTCAAGTGGCTCGCCGCGGATTACCACTTCTCGCAGATCCTGTTCATTCGCTCGGTGGTCGTGGTGGTCGGCACCACGCTCCTGCTGTGGCGCGGTCCGGGTCTCGGCACTCCGTTCAGAACCCGGCGCTGGCGCATGCATGTCGCACGGTTCCTCTGCTTCTTCGTCGCGCTCAGCTGTTTCATCGAGGCGGTACGTCACATCTCGCTTCCCGACGCCACGGCGGTCTCGTTTGCCTCGCCCTTGCTGATGACGGCGCTCAGCGTACCGTTGCTCGGAGAGCGGGTCGGACCGCGCCGCTGGACAGCGGTGGGCATCGGTCTCTGTGGCGTCCTCATCATCGTCAATCCCTCCACCGGCATCTTCCAGATCGCGGCGTTGTGGGCGCTGTGCTCGGCGCTCGCCTATGCCCTTGCCATCATCGTGACGAGGATCGTGAGCCGCACCGAAGCGGCGACCACCACGGTCTTCCTGCTGAACGGCATCTATGTGATGACCATGCCCGTGTTCGCTCCCTTCGAGTGGATCATGCCCTCGATCGAGGCCCTTCTGGTCATGGTTGCATGCGGGGTTACGGTCATGGTCGCCCAGCTCACCGCGGTCCGGGCTTGTGCGCTCGCTCCTCCCCAGGTCCTGGCGCCTTTCGACTACACGGCGATGATCTGGGCCATCGTGTTCGGCTATCTCATCTGGGGCGACCTGCCGGACTGGACCGTGGCAATCGGCGCCGCAGTCCTCATGATGAGCGGGCTCTACGTGTTGTGGCGCGAGGCCCAGGTCCAGAAGACAGGGCCTGTCATGACATCCGCCAAGGGTCTAGGTCTGCCGAGTAATGACAATTACGACGTGACGTCGAGAGCCTGAATGTGTTGCAAGGGTTGCCGCTGTCCGGCCCGGAAGCCGACTTGATGGCCAAGAACGGCGCTGGTCAGACGGGTCGCGCCGTGCCACATGACTTGGTGTCCGGGCTCGGGATCATGCTTGCGATCCTGGTACCCGCCGAGATGGGCCACCAGGCGGACGGCATCCCCGAGGCGGTCGGGCGGCGTCATGCGCTTCTCGGCGGCGTAGTCGCGCAGGAAGCTCAGCTCCTGATCGGTGAACATCAGCTCGGGCTCACAGTCGGGAACCTGCCGTCCGAGCAGGGTCATGACCATGATGCGCCAGGCGATGACGGCGTTGATGGCGATGGCCCGCTGCAGTCGTTCTGCGGTCCGGAACAGCAGGAACTCGGTGCGACAGCCTGACTTGAGGACGCGGAAGAAGTCTTCGACCTTCCACCTCTGGAGGTAGAAGCCAACCATCCTGGCGGCGTCCTCGGCGCTGCGCACCTTGAGCGTGGTGAGCAGGAACCACTGCACCGGGTTCTCGCCTTCGGGAGGATCGGTTTCGATGATGTGGACACCGGAAAGGGCGAGCGGCGCCCGGCCTTCGAGGGTGGAGGGCAAGGTCACGCGGCGGAACCGCAGTGCGCACTGAGCCACGCGTTTGCGTCGGGCCGCCCGCGCCTTCGTTCGGCTCGCCTTCGGACGCTCGCTCAGGCCGTCGACCTCGACGGTGACGCCGCCGTCGGGCGGGCCTGCGCTCAAGGTTGCAAACAGCTTTGCGCGCCCCTTGCCGAGAACCCGGTCATGTCGGGCTCGGACCAGAAGCCCGACCCGTGGGTTGAGACGTTGATGATCGAACAGCTCGAAGAAGTCCGCTTCCCGATCACAGACCGAGATCACGCGCGTCGTGCTTGCGATGTCGCGAACCGCTTCGTCGATGTCCTTGAAGCCTTCCATCCAGCGTCGGCTCTTCAACCGCTCCTCGGCCGCCGGGGAGCGCTGCTTCACCGCATCGAACCCCAGACGCAGAACCCCGAGCGGCAACCCCGTCTCGCTCACCGCCAGCGTCGCATGCAGGTGCAAACCCGGGCCGACGAGGAGGTCTGGTTCTTGCCGATGACCTGAAGACCTTCGCATCCCGGCCGCCGGGAGAAATTGAGGTCGCTCCCGTCCTGGATCGCCAGCACGGTCGTTTGACCCTGGATGCGCCGGATCGTGCGCTCCCGATGCGGAGCAAGAATGTTCGCCACCGTCACCGCACTCTCCACCGGCTTCTCGATCAGGCGGTAGAAAGCACTGATCGCCGTGTTGTCGGCATCCGTGCTCGCGTGAATCTTGGAACCGGGACAGGAGGCCAGAAGAGCCGCACTCTTCACCAGGCGTGCCGACAGTCGCTTGTCACCCAAGGGAGCCCCTCCGAATTCGTTCACCGCCCACACCGCAGCATCCAGACCGTCTCCGGGTCCCAGCGACCCGGAAGGGTCGACCGGACCCACTCCCAGCTTGCGTCGCCAGCGCCGATCCAGACCGGTCGCGGTAGGGATGCGCATTGCTGCGCACCCCCCGCACAGATCCGGACATGGACGTTAATCCATCCGGCTCCTACCTCGGGTGCTTGACGGTAAACCGCTGGTCCGGCCATGGGTGGCGGATGGAGACGCGCGGCCAAAGAAGCTCGGTCATGCGCTCCAATCGCTTCCAGTCAAAGCAGTGGCGCTGGGAGCGGCGGCGGATCGCTCGCAGCCATAGGCGTTGCAGCCTTTGGCGGAACGTGCGCAGCCATCGGGTCGACCCCGGAACGGCGAAGTAGTTGGACCAGCCATTGACAACTCGCCCAAGCCACATGCCGACCTCCCATATGTCGTGATGCCGTCGATTGCGAAGCACCTCCTCGATGCGCGCCAGGGTCCTTGCGACCCGTTTTGCGACCGGCTTGCGACCAAGCCTGAAGCGTCCTCTCCGGGTCTCCGTGCAGAAGTGCGTGAAGCCCAGGAAGTCGAACGTCTCCGGCCTGCCCGCCCCGCGAGATCGCCGGTTCGCCTTGGCAAACCGTCCAAACTCAACGAGACGGGTCTTGTCCGGGTGAAGGGTGAGACCAAAGCGGTCCAGCCTCTCCCGAACGTCGCGAAGGTATGTCTCCGCATCCCGCTTATGCTGGAACCCGACCACAATATCGTCCGCGTAGCGGACAATGATCGCTTTACCGTTCGGAACCTTCGGACGCCATGCCTTGTGAAACCACAGATCGAGCACGTAGTGCAGAAACACGTTCGCCAGGCAGGGGCTGACAATGGCGCCCTGAGGCGTGCCCGCACCGGTGTCGCTCCATGATCCGTCGGTCATGACGCCAGCGTTCAGCCACTTGCGGATCAGACGGATCACCCGCCTGTCGCCAATGCGATGCTCCAGGAACTTGATCAACCAATCCCTCGGGATTGTGTCGAAGTACCCCTGAATGTCCGCGTCGACTATCCAGTTGACCTTGCGCCGCTCGATCCCGAACGCCAGGGCGTCGAGAGCGTCATGCGCCCCTCGGCCCGGTCGGAACCCGTAGCTGAAGCCAAGGAACTCCACCTCATAAATCGGTGTCAGGATCACATCCACAACCGCCTTCTGGACGATCTTGTCCTCCAGTGCGGCAATCCCGAGCGGTCGTGTCCCGCCGTCCGGCTTGGGTATCTCAACCCGCCGAACCGGCGGCGCCCGGTACGCTCCCCCACGATGCAGGCGCGAGTGCAGATCAAGCAAGCGCTCGTCCAGACCCTCGCCATACGCCGCCCACGTCACGCCGTCGACACCTGCCGAGGCTTCCTTCTTCAAACCGAAGTAGGCCGCCCGGAGCGCGTCCGGCGTAATGTGATGGAAGAGTGCAGTGAGACGCTCCTTCGGGTTCCTCTCTGCAGCTTCCCGTATCCGGTCCGCCGCCTGTGGCACACTTGCCCGACACTGCGTTCGGTGCGTGCTTTGGCGTCCCGGATTCCCCTTGGTTGAGGCCCTTTCCTCCAGCGACTCCGCAGAAGCTGACGCTCCCTTGTTCGCCGCCTTCACCGGTCTTACGGCCCCATCCGACTTCTTCAAACCGTTCCTCATAGGCTTCGGCTTTCTCCTTTCCCTACACGGTCCCGCCACGACAGGCGGGATAGTTCGAAGACCTCCCAGGGTCCCAACAGAAGGCGTGCGGACGTGCATGGGTTCTCCGACACCGCGGGGCTCGCCGACATCTCACCAAATCGATGCCTGCGATGTTGCCTTCGACCGATGCGAAAGCCTCGGCACCCCGAACAACGGACTTTTCGGTGCTCATTAGCCCTGCCCATCCGTACCGCTACCGACGCTTCGCCTGCCCCCTCGCGGGAACCGACGCACGGCTCGCGGAGAAACGTGGTTTGGTTACTCCTTCGTTTCAGGGGACTTTCACCCCCTACCTTCCGCCAGTTCGCCTGGCACACCGCATCCAGACCGTCTTGACGGTCTTGGCAGCGCGATGGTGACGATCCTGACGACCCCGACCCTTCGTCCGCCCCGCACACACGAAGTTCGCAGCCCGCAGGCAGGTCCCGGCATAGCCCTCGTCCGCATAGGTTTCCACCACCAGGGGACGGAATCCATACCGGGCCTCGAAATCCCTCGGCAGACGCCGGAGAAGTCGCCCCAGAACATGGCTCGCCAGGTGCCGGCACCGCACCCGAAGCAGAAACCGGCTCAGACAGACCACCCGCTGGAGATGATCCCGCCGCTGGGACGGCGTCCATGCCATCCAGCGATCGCGGGCCTCGCCCGTCAACGCCGCCGCCGAGATCCCGACCGCACCCAGGATCCCGTGCTCCGACGTCACAAGATAGCGCACCTGACAGCCGGCAAACGTCGTCATGCCATGAGGATGCTCGCGCGCCATCAACGTGTTCCATACCGTTCGCTCCGAAACCTCGGTCACCACCGACAGTTGCACCTGCGCAATCCCGGACAGACGGGACGGCACCCCGACCGGCAGCGGCACTTCTCCGTCAAGAAGACGCGGAGAGTTGTCCACGGCAGCAGCCTGTGGTGCCGGAAGCCGGATCTCCGGATACGACAATGCCAACGTGGTCAGGGCCTTCAGACAACTCGACAGCTGCCAACGCCCGGCCGCGTCCCGGAACGAAAACTCCTCGCATACCCGGCGGCTCGCAGCCCGACGGCCAGAGTGCTGCTCCCGCGACAGGATGGCAGCAACGCGCGCCCGGGCCCCGTCCTCGCGCAGAGTGTGAAGAATGCTGGATCGTGCCATCATGGCGGCAAGCTAGCGCAGACCAAGCGGCACGTCCAGACCTAATTTTCATGACATGGCAGGTCTAGGTTCTGCGGCGAGGCAGGACGGAAGGGCGTCATGACACGGACGGTTCACACGAGGATTGATGGTCACATCCTGGAAGTCACTCTCGACAACCCGAAGGCCAACGCCATCGGAGCGGCAACCAGCCGGGATATGAACGACGCCTTCGAAATGTTCCACGAGGACGCGAACCTGCGCGTCGCCATCCTGACCGGGGCGGGTGACCGGTTCTTCTGCACCGGCTGGGATCTCAACGAGGGCGCCGAGGACGAACCCGACAAGGAGTACGGACGCTGGGGTTTCGGAGGGCTGTCACGCAACTTCGATCTCGAGAAACCCGTCATCATGGCCATCAACGGCTATTGCGTGGCCGGGGGATTCGAACTCGCTCTCGCCGGTGACATTCTGGTGGCATCCCGGAATGCCGTGTTCTTCCTCTCGGAGGTCAATGTCGGCCTCATCACGGCCGCATCGAGCGTGCCGCGTCTGCTCTCCAGGCTGCCGCGCAGTGTCGCCCTCGAGATGCTCTACACCGGAAGGCGGATGGACGCCCAGGAAGCCTTCGACCTGCGCCTGGTGAGCCGGATGACCCCGGAGGGCGGGGTCATGGACGCGGCGCGCGACATCGCCCGCGACATCGCCGCCGCCGCACCGCTGTCGGTGCGCGCGGAAAAGCAGATGGTCAACATGGCCGGCGATCTGCCGCCGCACGAAGCCGCACGGCTCGACTCGCAAGGCCGCTTCACCATGATGTCCCGGGTCCTGGAATCGGAAGATTCGAAGGAAGGGGCCCGCGCCTTCATCGAAAGGCGCCGGCCCGTGTGGAAGGGTCGCTGAGGCGGGATTTGCAGCCGGCCGCGAGCCGGACTAAACAGGAAGCGGTGCAAGGGAGGAAGAAGATGCTCGTCGTCGTGTCGCCTGCCAAGGCCCTCAACTTCGAAGACCCCGATCCAGGGATTGCCTGGACGAAGCCGTTGCTGATGGCCCAGACCCGCGAACTGATGAAGACCACGCGCACGCTCAGCGCCGTCGACCTTGCGGGCCTCATGGGACTCTCGGAGAAACTCGCCGATCTCAACCGTGACCGCTACCGCGCCTTCCGCCTCGAGCACACGCCGGAGAACGCGAAACAGGCTGTCCTCGCCTTCGCCGGCGACACCTACCGCGGACTCGATGCCGCGAGCCTCTCGTCCGAGGATCTCGACCATGCGCAGACGCATCTGCGCATCATTTCGGGCCTCTACGGCGTGCTGCGGCCGCTCGACCTCATCCAGCCCTATCGCCTGGAAATGGGCACACGGCTCACCACGCCCCGGGGTCACAGTCTCTATGACTTCTGGGGCGACAGGATTGCCCGCGCCCTCAACCGCGACCTCAGGCAGCTGGATTCGCGGGTCGTCGTCAACGCGGCCTCGAAGGAGTACTTCAGCGCCATTCCCCCGGACCGGCTCAAGGCGTCCGTCATCACGCCGGTGTTCAAGGAGATGAGAAACGGCGTGGCGCGCACCATGGGATTCACCGCCAAGGTGTCGCGCGGCATGATGGCGCGCTACGTCATCCGCAACCGGATCGACAGCATCGAGGATCTCAAGTCCTTCGACGCCGACGGCTACCGGTTCGACCCCGAATCGTCTTCGCCGTCGACCTTCGTCTTCATCCGGCAGCCCCGGTTGCACTGAGGCGGAGCTGCGAGCGTCACTCTCCCTCGGTAAGCGTTCGGTCACGCAGCGATCGAGGTATCATGGAACTTAGCGAGTGCGGGCGAGACTCGGGACGGTGCGTGGTTGCCACCGTCACCCTCATCATGGCCCCCTTGATCGAGCACCTGCGATTGAAGAGTCCTTGAAGAGTTTGTTCCTGACGTCGCGGATAATCACGAATCGTGGCATTCATCAGGTGCACAACAGCACATATGGTGGGTACCATGGCCTGGGCTGAGGCCACCCATGCGAGATATAGGCATCGCAACGACTTAAGGAACACACTCCAAGACCCTGAAGGCCGGCATACGGACCGGCTTCGCCAGACCGGCGAGATGAGGGGTGTCTGGCCTTCGACGCCATCGCCGTGTGCCGCGTCATGAGCGTCGAGCGTCTCGCACGCTCATGAGCCCGAGATCACGCCGGCCAGCCGCATCGCCCAACAAGGACGAAACATGGTCCTTGACCTCCACGGATCCGGCCGACAGCGCCCGGCGCGTGGACCTCCCGATCCCGAACCAATACATCGAAGCCTTCGTTATCGAGGTCTTGATGCTGGCAGGTCCCGGGCCAGGCGCCACGCAGGACTTTCCTACGCTACGGCTGATTTTTCGGGAAGCTGATGAATTGCGCCCGAATCGGCCATCTGATCTTGCGCGAGGCCGACGAATCGCGGCCGAATCGGGATGTCACTGGGCGGATTCCGTGGCTTCAGTGCCGCCCGCACAGCGACACTGGCAGCGTTTTCGGCCCGGATGCTTGGTTCTCGTAAGCGTTCGGCCGTTCGGTGATGGCTGATTTTGGTTGGTTTGGGTCTTGCTGACTATCGTCTGAGAAAGAGCTGGTAAACTCGTTTGGTCTCGATTATGGTCGAGGCCATGAAGACTTTTGCCGAGACGCGCGGAGCGACACAGCAGCTGACGGGAGGTGGTGACGGCCTATGTCGGGCGTCAGTGGCCTTGTCATGCGAGGCGCCTGACTGGCGTGCGCTCTATGAGGCGGAGCGGGTTCGTGCGGATGCGGCGGAAGCGCGTATGCGTGACCTGCGCCGTGCGAAGAATTCTGCCCGTGCCCGTGCGGGCACATTCAAGTTTCATCTCGACCGCACTCGTGATCAGCTCAAGGAGGCTCGCCGGGAGGTGAAGCGTGGACAGGCCCGAGCGGAGGCGCTGGAGCAGGAAAGGGACGCTCTGAAGCTCAAGAACGCTGAACAGGCGAGCGAGCTGAGGAATCTCCGCGGGACGCGTGCCAAGCACGCGACGGCGCGCTTCGGGTCGAAGAGCGAGAAACGGAAGAAGAAGGAAGGCACCGGGAACAAGCGGGGTCAGCAACCTGGCAAGAGCGGCCACGGGCGCACTCCGCGTCCGAAGCTCAAGGAGAAGCACGAACGCCATGATCCACCGGCATCGCAGCGCACGTGCCCGTGTTGCGGCGAGCCCTATGTGGCCAACGGCAGCCACGAGACCTCGATCATGGAGGTCCATGTCAAGGCTCATGTCCGGCGGATTGAGCGTGGGCGTTGGCGCCGTGGTTGTCAGTGTTCGTCGGCGCCTGCGGAGATCATCGCGCCGCCACCTTTGCGCTTGCTTGCGAATACCCCCTTCGGCATCAGTGTCTGGGCATGCGTGCTCTATGAGCGCTTCGCCTGCTTGCGTCCCCTGCGCCGGGTCTCGCGATGGCTGGAAGACCAGGGACTGCCGATGGCGCCGGGAACGATCGCTGGCGGCATGAAGAAGATGACGCCGATGTTCGCGCCTCTCGCTCAGGCCATCCTCGATCATCAGAACCGGCTGACGGTGCGCCACGGCGACGAGACCAGCTGGGTCGCGGTAGGGATGCGCATTGCTGCGCACCCCCCGCACAGATCCGGACATGGACGTTAATCCATCCGGCTCCTACCTCGGGTGCTTGACGGTAAACCGCTGGTCCGGCCATGGGTGGCGGATGGAGACGCGCGGCCAAAGAAGCTCGGTCATGCGCTCCAATCGCTTCCAGTCAAAGCAGTGGCGCTGGGAGCGGCGGCGGATCGCTCGCAGCCATAGGCGTTGCAGCCTTTGGCGGAACGTGCGCAGCCATCGGGTCGACCCCGGAACGGCGAAGTAGTTGGACCAGCCATTGACAACTCGCCCAAGCCACATGCCGACCTCCCATATGTCGTGATGCCGTCGATTGCGAAGCACCTCCTCGATGCGCGCCAGGGTCCTTGCGACCCGTTTTGCGACCGGCTTGCGACCAAGCCTGAAGCGTCCTCTCCGGGTCTCCGTGCAGAAGTGCGTGAAGCCCAGGAAGTCGAACGTCTCCGGCCTGCCCGCCCCGCGAGATCGCCGGTTCGCCTTGGCAAACCGTCCAAACTCAACGAGACGGGTCTTGTCCGGGTGAAGGGTGAGACCAAAGCGGTCCAGCCTCTCCCGAACGTCGCGAAGGTATGTCTCCGCATCCCGCTTATGCTGGAACCCGACCACAATATCGTCCGCGTAGCGGACAATGATCGCTTTACCGTTCGGAACCTTCGGACGCCATGCCTTGTGAAACCACAGATCGAGCACGTAGTGCAGAAACACGTTCGCCAGGCAGGGGCTGACAATGGCGCCCTGAGGCGTGCCCGCACCGGTGTCGCTCCATGATCCGTCGGTCATGACGCCAGCGTTCAGCCACTTGCGGATCAGACGGATCACCCGCCTGTCGCCAATGCGATGCTCCAGGAACTTGATCAACCAATCCCTCGGGATTGTGTCGAAGTACCCCTGAATGTCCGCGTCGACTATCCAGTTGACCTTGCGCCGCTCGATCCCGAACGCCAGGGCGTCGAGAGCGTCATGCGCCCCTCGGCCCGGTCGGAACCCGTAGCTGAAGCCAAGGAACTCCACCTCATAAATCGGTGTCAGGATCACATCCACAACCGCCTTCTGGACGATCTTGTCCTCCAGTGCGGCAATCCCGAGCGGTCGTGTCCCGCCGTCCGGCTTGGGTATCTCAACCCGCCGAACCGGCGGCGCCCGGTACGCTCCCCCACGATGCAGGCGCGAGTGCAGATCAAGCAAGCGCTCGTCCAGACCCTCGCCATACGCCGCCCACGTCACGCCGTCGACACCTGCCGAGGCTTCCTTCTTCAAACCGAAGTAGGCCGCCCGGAGCGCGTCCGGCGTAATGTGATGGAAGAGTGCAGTGAGACGCTCCTTCGGGTTCCTCTCTGCAGCTTCCCGTATCCGGTCCGCCGCCTGTGGCACACTTGCCCGACACTGCGTTCGGTGCGTGCTTTGGCGTCCCGGATTCCCCTTGGTTGAGGCCCTTTCCTCCAGCGACTCCGCAGAAGCTGACGCTCCCTTGTTCGCCGCCTTCACCGGTCTTACGGCCCCATCCGACTTCTTCAAACCGTTCCTCATAGGCTTCGGCTTTCTCCTTTCCCTACACGGTCCCGCCACGACAGGCGGGATAGTTCGAAGACCTCCCAGGGTCCCAACAGAAGGCGTGCGGACGTGCATGGGTTCTCCGACACCGCGGGGCTCGCCGACATCTCACCAAATCGATGCCTGCGATGTTGCCTTCGACCGATGCGAAAGCCTCGGCACCCCGAACAACGGACTTTTCGGTGCTCATTAGCCCTGCCCATCCGTACCGCTACCGACGCTTCGCCTGCCCCCTCGCGGGAACCGACGCACGGCTCGCGGAGAAACGTGGTTTGGTTACTCCTTCGTTTCAGGGGACTTTCACCCCCTACCTTCCGCCAGTTCGCCTGGCACACCGCATCCAGTCCCTCAAGGCCTCGGGGCGCTCGCAGAAGGCCTGGCTGTGGACCGCGGTCAGCGCCGACTCCGTCTTCTTCCTTATCGACCCGTCACGCAGCACCCGGGTGGCCATGGTGCTGTTCGCCTCCACCGAAGGCACCGTCTTCCTTGTCTGCGATCGCTACGCGGTCTACAGGAAACTGGAGCGTGAGCTTGATGGCAAGGTGATCCTCTGCCTTTGCTGGGCGCACTCCAGGCGCGATGTGATCGAGGCTGCGGCAGGCCAAGAGGGGCTGGAAGAGTGGTGCGACAAGTGGCTCGACAGGATCGCGCTGATCTACACACTGAATGGGCAACGGCTGAAGCACTACGATCCCGCACGCAAGCGTCAGTCAGCGAGGTTCAATGCCCTGCAGAAGGACCTTCGTGCGGCTGTCGAGGCGCTGTTCAGGCAGGCTCAGGAGGAACTCGACGCCTTGCCCGAGGGTGCACGCGAAGCGAAGCCCTTGCGTTCCCTGATCCGTCACCGCGAGGGACTGTGCGTCTTTGTCGACCATCCCCAGGTGCCCATGGACAACAACTTTGCCGAGAGAACCCTCCGGGGTGCGGTGACCGCGAGAAAGCTGAGCTTCGGCTCCGACAGCGAGGAAGGCGCCGCCTTCACCGCCATCATGTACTCGGTCATCGGCACCCTTGCCATGAACAACATCAATGTTCGGCGCTGGCTTCATGAGTGGCTTGAGGCCTGCGCGCAGAACGGCGGCAAGCCGCCGGATGACCTCGACCCGTGGCTGCCATGGTCGATGCCCCCGGAGCGTCGAAGGGACCTCATGGAACCGGGGTGATCGAGTGCCGTTACGACGGCCGTGACTTCACCGCGCACGAGATGGCGCTGTTGCGCTCCCTGATCACCCAGCACCCCACCCGTGCGGCCATCGCCCGCGCCTTCTGCCGCGAGACCGGCTGATACAAGCCCGACGGGGCCTCAAGAACATGATGGCGCATGTCGCCTTTCTGGCCATGCACCGCGACGGCCTCATCACCCTGCCGCCACCCCAACGACGAGCAACCCGACCCGGACCCATCGTCTTCGGACCCAACAGCGAACCGCCACGTGGTGCGCCTCCCAAACGCATCCTCAACCGGTGAATATCACCAACAATCACCGCGTGGCCGAACGCTTACTGGTTCTCGATGTTCTGGCAGCGTTCCGGGATCCCCGGACGTTCAAGGCGTCTCAGGGCCGGGTCAGGGCGTTGATGGCCTCGCGACGGTCCAGTTGTAGGCGGCGCCGGGTTTCGGCGAGGCTTTCGGCCTCGCGGCGGTTGGCGAAGATCACCGCGAGCGCGATGTTGTTGAGGCTGGCCCGGTTCGCCGGGCCGTTGTCGGTGCGGGTCAGGCAGGCGTCTTCGCCGAAGACGCAATCCCTTTGTCGATGGTTCAGATTTTCCACGGCCCAGTGGCGGCGGTTCAGTCGCAGCAACTCTTCCGGCGACGTGGCCCCCGTATCGAGAGAGGTGATGATGTAATCGGTTTCCGTGTAATCCTTCTCTTCTTGCTTCCCGGCATCGTCGGGGCCTTTCTTCCCGGCATCGCCGGGGCCTTCCTTCCCGGCATCGCCAGGGCCTTCCTTCCCGGCATCGCCGGAGCCTTCCTTCCCGGCATCGCCGGAGCCTTTCTTCCCGGCATCGCCAGGGCCTTCCTTCCCGGCATCGCCGGGGCCTTCCTTCCCGGCATCGCCGGAGCCTTTCTTCCACGGCTCCCGATAGCGGGTGATGCGGGCGACCTGACGGACGCCCGGATAGTTGATCAGACCGTCCAACGGGACGAGGACGCTGATCGAACGCTGCTCCAGTCGACCGTGCGCCTTGTCGAACGGCTCCGTGAAGTGGCCGGTGGCGTCCTTTTGCCAATTGATGCTGTCGAGGATGGCGAAGGTCTCCGGAGCGTTGCCCTTGACGACGAAGACGTAATCCGCGCGTTGTGTGATCAGCTGTCGGCGGCGATTTAGAACGGCGGGATATTGGCGGAGAACCGCTCTTTTGGGCGCTGATCGTGTGAGTGGGTGACCACGACAGGAGAACGTGCGGCATTGGACGAAGGTCCGCCCGGTCTTTGTTTTCTGCCTATTGTTGGATCCCATTGGTCTTGCATTGACGTTGACGATGTCGTTCCGGTCGGCGTTTTCTGGCGTTCGGCGTTTGTGGAACGTGATGTGGGAGGGGAGCTTCAGGCTTTTGCGCGTGGTTTCGTTCTGGCGTTCTCCGTCCTCGTCGTGGTTCGTCGGGCGGGACGATCTCGAGGCTGGAGAGCTGACGGTTTCTGTTGCGCTGGGCGAAGAGGCTGCGTGCGTTGCGGTTGCGGCGGCGCAGGGTGCGGCAGGCGTCGAGTGTTTTCGGGCGGATGCTGCGACCTGTGAGCCAGTCCGGCGGCGGATCGGGCGTTGCTGCGGCTCAGCGGCTGCGGCAGTCTCGTGATGTGGTGTCGTTTGGACGGCCCGGGGGTTTCCCGGGGAGGCTGAGCGGCGCGTCGGGGTGAGACGTTCTCATTCCTGGATGGTAACGCGTGACCGCGTTCAAGGGTCTTGCGAGATTACGTGTCCCTTCCGTAGCCGCGTGGCGGTTCGATGTCCTCGAGAGCCTCGATGTCGGCATCGGCGACGCTCTGCAGGCGTTCTCCGTAAGGCGTGTCACGGAGGGTTTCGGGGATGCTGTCGAGGCGGTCACGCCATTCGTCCTGCAGGGTGCGGCAGGCGTCGAGTGTTTTCGGGCGGATGCTGCGACCTGTGAGCCAGCCCGGCGGCGGATCGGGCGTCGCTGCGGCTCAGAGGCTGCGGCAGTCTCGTGATGCGGTGTCGTTTGGACGGCCCGGGTGTTTCCCGGGGAGGCTGAGCGGCGCGTCGGGGTGAGACGTTCTCATTCCTGGATGGTAACGCGTGACCGCGTTCAAGGGTCTTGCGGGATCACGTATCCCTTCCGTAGCCGCGTGGCGGTTCGATGTCCTCGAGGGCCTCGATGTCGGCATCGGCGACGCTCTGCAGGCGTTCTCCGTAAGGCGTGTCACGGAGGCTTTCGGGGATGCTGTCGAGGTGGTCACGCCATTCGTCCTGCAGGGAGCGCAGTTCGGCCACGGCGTCGTTCCAGCGTTGCGGTCGCGAGCGCCGGTCACGGTGCTTTGGGGTGTGGACGGGAGGGATGCCGGCCTTGCGCCGTTCCCGGTATCACCGCTGCTTTTCGGCGGGCGTGAGGGGCATGAGTGGTCTCCTTGTGACGGACGTGGTCATGATCTCGCTTGTGGTTCTTTGGTCCTGGCGTTGACGACGTCGTTCCAGTCGGCGTTTTCCGGCGGTCTGCGTCTGTGGAACGAGACGTGGGAGGGGAGCTTCATCTTTTTGCGCAGGGTTTCGGCCTGTCGCTCTCCGGCCTCGTCGTGGTCCTGGGCGAGGACGATGGTCCTGACGTTGGGCAGGCTGCTTGCGGCGAGGCTGATCTGTTCGTGCTGTCTTCGCGAGGGTGCCCCGGCGGTGGAGAGGAAGGCGTGGCTGGGGGGACATTGGTCGATCTGGGCCAGGCTGAGGGCGTCGACGGCGCTTTCGGTGATGACGAGGGCCTCGAGGTCCGCGGCGGTTCCGGCGCGGACGGCGAACAGGCTTCGGGTTCCACCGGTGGCGAAGCGTTTCGGTCCGTCGGGGGGACCGATCTCGAAGCCGGTGAGCTTTCGCTTCCTGTTGCGATGGGCGAAGAGGACGCGTCCGTTGTGGTCGCGGCGGACCAGGGGGCGGCAGGTGTCGAGGGTCTCCGGGAGGATGCCGCGCCCGGTGAGCCAGTCCGGGGCCGCATCGGGCGTTGCCGCGGCCCAGAGGCTGCGGAAGTCGCGTGGCGCGGCGTCGGGTGCTGCGAAGCGGGTGCAGATGTCGGCGAAGGCCAGTCCGCGGTTGAGCATGAAGTCGATGACGGTTCCGTTGTCTTCATCGTTCTGGGTGTTGAAGTAGACCCAGTGTCCGTTGTTGAGGCACTTCGTGACGAGCTTCGGCAGGCCGGGTGCGCACAGGACGGGGTTGGCGCGTGTCGAGGCCTGTTCGTCGCGGACGTATCCCCAGTCGGCGGCGATGCGTTCGAACGGCATGCGCTTGACGGCGTCGAAGTCGACGCGGCGGGGTTTATCGGGTTTCACGCCTGAGCCGCCAGGAGTCGCTGTCGATGGAGATGAGGGTTGCGTCGTGCATGAGCCGGTCGACGGTGCCGGCGATGCCGGAGGCGCTGGGGAAGACGCGGTCCCACTGGGCGAAGGCGAGGCTTGTCGTGACCATGGTCGAGCGGCGCTGATAGCGCCGCGAGACGATGGCGTAGAGGATGTCGGCATGGTGGCTTTCGAGGGTCACGTAGCCGATTTCGTCGAGGACGAGCAGGCGGGGCCTGGCGAGGATCGCGAGGCGGCGGCGCAGCTCGCTGCGCGAGACGGTCTCGGCGAGTGCCTCGAGCAGTTCCGGCGCCTTCTCGAAGCGGACGGTGTGGCCGTGCAGCAGGGCCTGGTGAGCCACGTTGGCGGCGATCATGGTCTTTCCGGTGCCCTGCCCGCCGACGAGCACGGCGTTGTCCGCACGGTCGACGAAGCCGAGGCCGAGGAGCGCTTCGACATGAGCCCGGCTGATGTCGCGCGGCCATGTCCAGTCGAAGTCCGCCAGGGGCTTGAAGGCGGGCAGCCGCGCCGCGGCGCGGCGGCGCTCGTGGCTGCGGGCCCTGCGGGCCTGTTCCTCGCCGCTGACCACCTCCTCGATCCATGCGGTCCCGGCGACCTCGTCCCAGCGTTCGACGAGCCCGTGGAGGCCGAGCGCCCGGGCACGCTCCCTGAGCTCGCTCATGTCTTGTTCCTGGCGCTGGCTTCGGGCCTGTCGTAGGCGTCGAGAGCGGTCCCCCGCGGCGTCGTGCCACGGCCGCCGCGGCCGTCGTCGGCGATGCTGAGGGGCGGCAGGCCCTGCTCCCGGCGGCGCTCCTCGATGATGACGCGCACGGTTTCGGGGTGGCACGAGCCGCGCTCCAGCGCCGTGGCGACAGCCCGGTCGAGAGCGTCGGCGCCGTGCGCGTTGAGAAGCGTCTCCAGCATCCGGGCGCAGGAGGCCACGTTGCGCCCGTTGGTCCCGGCGCGCGCCAGCATCTCCTCGGCCCGCGGCACGGTGCGCAGGACCCGGTCGCGGACGCTCATGGAGCGGGCCCGCCGCTTGCCCGCGGCGATCGCCCTGGCATGCTCCGGATCGGTGACGGCCTGCTTCCTGTCGTAGGAGCGTCGGTGGCGCGCGACCTCGTCGGCGCCGTCGAGGATGCGAACCTCGTCGCGGTCGGCGACCAGCGTCAGCAGGGCCTTGGAGAAGCTACCCGGAACGCTGTAGTCGTTGGTGTCGAAGCGGGCGTGGCAGGTCTTGTCGATGCGCACCGGGCGGACCTCGTGATGCGGGAAGGGATCGGCGGGAAGGACGATCAGGTGCTCCCTCTCCCGGGCGAAGGCGTCCCGCACCAGGAGACTGTCGTCGTCCGGCCAGGGCCGCTCCGCGGCGGCGCCGAAGCACCACTCCCGAACTGCGGCGTTGAGCTCGCCGAGCGGGACCGTGATGTCGCGCCCGGCGAAGAACCCGGTGCGCGCGAAGCGCACACGGCGTTCCACGCGGCCCTTCTCCTGCGGGCTCCTGGGCCAGGCGGCGCTCGGTTCGAAGGCATAGTGGGCCGCGAGGCCGAGCAGCATCGGATGATAGGTGACCGCCTTGCCGCGGCGCGTCACCACGGCACTCTTCAGGTTGTCGTACAGAAGCCTCCGCGGCACACCCCCGAATGCCGCGAAAGCCTCGACATGGCCTTGCAGGAAGCTGGCCATCCGCGCGTCGTGGAACAGGCTCAGGACAGTCTGGCGCGAGTAGCTGAGGGTGACGAGAAGCCCCATGAGCCTGCGCTCCGCCCGGCCAATGCGGACCTTCCCGAACTCGGCCCAGTCAACCTGCGCCTGCTCGCCCGGAAGGAAGCTCAGCCGCAGCGACGGCTCGGGCCTCTTCACCGGCCTCAGCCCGAGGCGGCGCAGGTCGTGACGGAAGTGATCCTCGCCGCCGCGGTAGCCCAGAGCCACGACCTGTCGCCAGAGCGTGCTGGCCGGAAGGTCCGGCGACGCCTCAAGACGCTCCCCGAGGAAGGCAACGAAGGGGTCGATGAGCTTGGCCCGCGGCCGCCGCTCCTGCCCCGACGCCTTGAGCGCCCGCGTCACCGTGCCGTGGTGCACGCCGAGATGCCGGGCAATCGTCCCCACAGCCCAGCCCTCGGCCCGCGACAGCCGCACGATCGTCGCCCGCGTGTCCTCGTCGATCGCCATGAACTCCCTCCCTTTGGTTCCTCAACGCCGCATCACAGGTCCCTCAGCACCACATGCGTCACGACCCGTCCGCACCGGGCGCACCGAAGCGGCGATTCGCGCCGCTCTCGCGCCTTCACAACCGCAGGTAGGGAGGTCGGCAGCAGTCGGGAAGGGTGGTCCGTAACGATTTCTTCAGAACCGGCGTCTCCAGACACCGCCGGAACGTCGCCAAGCAGCACCACAGCAGACGTCTGCGTGCCCATGATCTCGGCAACCATCGCCGCCCTGGCCTTCAACGCACGCGCCTCCTCCGCCTTGCGGAGCCGATAACGCCGCTGGCGGTGACGGCCCGTCTCACGGCCCTTCAGCGTGCTCTGGTAGCGACGACGCGACGCGCGGCGCCGCTCGATCCGGGACGATTCCCTGCACTCCTTGGAGCAATACACATGCCCCCGGTCACACGACCGGCAGAGAACAACCTGCCGCTGACACCGCTTGCAGTTGAACAGTCGTCCCGTCGTGCACACGATCCGTCTCGAGAGCGGGGGTGGACCCGGACGCAAAATGGCTCGACAATACACGGGAGTTCGGTCCCCCGTGACCGGCTCGTCCGGGTGCTGCGCCGGGGGGCGTCACAACTCCGCCCGGCATCGCATCGCTCTTTCTCTTGATGCCGATCTAGCATCCACCCGGGGCGGCGGCAAAAACGCCGCCCCGGGACCGGACAACGCGACCCGCCCACAGGGAAGACAAACAATCCCGCGAGTGCCTCGGAACCGGAACCCTCCCGGCAACCGTCACCAAGACCGAAGCAGAGGTCGACGGAACCCGAACCGGACCAAAACGACAATAGGAAAAGACGGCGGCGCTCGGGGAGACAACCAGCCGAACACTCAAACCACGACAACAGGACGTGACAATAGGACCTGACAACAGGGAAGAAACACGACCCTGACAAAGCGCGGCAAATCGCCGAAATCCCGCCGTTCTATGCAGCCATCAACATCAGCTTCGCGGTATGGCGTGTCGTATGCAGCGCGTCGAGGGTGATCACCTTGCCGCCGATGTCGCTGCGCTCCAGGAGATCGTGCATGGCCGCCAGTTCGCCGCCTTCGTCGTTGAAGTTCAGGAGGGAAAAGGGCGCGCCGGTCTCATGGTCGACAAGGGCCACGGTCTCTCAGACGGCCATCGCCGTTGCGGTTGGCGCCGCGGATGCGCTTGCCGTCGGCGGCGAGTGCACGGGCGAGGTGAAGCCGAGGCCGGGACCAGCGGGTGAGCACATCCTCCAGAGCCTCGGGGTCGATCGACTGGATAACCCGGTGGATGGTGGACTTGGAGACGGGCTCGCGAAGCCCCGTCTTCGGGTTAAGCCACGCGCCGATGGCCTCCAACTCCTCCTGGGACAGGGACCGCGCGAACTGCGCGGCGGCGACACAGCCCTTCATGTTGGCGAACTCGGCGAGCACGTGCACGGTGAGCACCGATGCCGCGGTATGCTTCCTTCCCTGCGCCCGGCGGAAGTCGGGAATGGCCGCGAGCTCGGCGTAGAGCGAGCGCAGCACCTTGGGGTCCCGGGGCGCCAGTTCGGGGCATGAGGGCGGCGCCACGTCGGGGGGAAGCGGCAGCGGGCTCGACAGCAGCGCCCGGGCATCGCGCCTCAGTGCCGTAACGTAGATATCCTTGGGCTTGCCGTGGGGATCGGTATAGCGCCCGTTGGAGCGGGCAAACCCCTTGGTCTCACC
The DNA here is from genome assembly GCA_964291265.2 of Alphaproteobacteria bacterium. Taxonomy (GTDB): domain Bacteria; phylum Pseudomonadota; class Alphaproteobacteria; order SP197; family SP197; genus SP197. Next base: position 1,903,784 of record OZ219747.1, on the reverse strand, counting down.
CAGACACGTCCAGCCCGCAGCCTTCAACATCGTGCCGGCAAAGATCTCCGGATCGCAGAACGTCTCCGCCAGCAGCACCCCGTGGCCGTGCACCTGCAGCCAATCGTCACAGAGCCGGCGCGTCATGCACGCAAGGAAACAGGAAGCAAGGTTCGCAAACACCCCGGGCTTGGAGAGGATCAAGAACCGCGTGTTGTTGGCTACCATCGAGAGCCGCTGGAACTGCTGCTCCGGCTTCCAGCCGGTCCACTGGTCGCGGGGAGCGCACTTGAAGGCGCCGTTCTGCCACGCCGCCAGCCCCAGCCAATGGCCCCTGAAGGTCGCAAGGTAGCGCAGACCGCGACCCGCCAGGCGACGGAAGCCGAGATAGTGGTGCTCGTTCATCAGCGCGTCCAGGAGCGGACGCTCCTCCGGCCTCGTCAGGCGAACCTCAACCTCAGACAGGGAAAAACCCTCAGGTGCTTCCTGATGGATCGGGACAGCTTCCATGCGCTTGCGAATCGACATGACCGGACCGTCGCACATCCCAAGCGGGATGGCCAGCGGGAAATGTCCGCGCGCGTGCAACATACGAACGCCTGACGTCAAGTGAAATCAAGCGAATTCCAGCGTGGGAAGGCCTTGGGCGCCACGATTGCTGCCTTGGTGCTGTTCGGCGTAGGGTGCCGCCATGACGAACACCAGCCCTCTTCCAGCCCGTGAGCGCGATGCCCGTTGAGACGCCGGGAGCCTCTCGCAGGAGATTTCCGGCGAACCGGCACGATGCGCTGTTCCGGGATCTGGTCTCCGAGCCGTCCCGCGCCGCTTCGCTGCTCACCGACTACCTGCCGCCGAAGGTGGCTCACCTCCTCGATCTCAAGGCGCCGCTCGAGGCGGTCAAGGGCAGTTTCGTCGACGAGGCTGCCCGTACCAGCCAATGCGATGCGCTGTTCCGGGTGAGATTGAAGGACGGCAAAGATGCGCGCCTCTACGTGCTGCTCGAACACAAGAGCCAGGTCGACGCCGCGACGCCGCTCCAGCTCCTGGGATACATGGTCAACATCTGGCGGCGCGAGATCGAGCGGAGCAAGAGCGAGCGGAGCAAGAGCAAGAGCGGCAGGATAAGGCTGCCGGTGATCATCCCGCTGGTCTTCTACCATGGCCGGGGCCGCTGGACGGCGGAGCGCTCGGTGCCGGACATGATCGACGTGCCCGACGAGCTGACCGAGGGGCTGGAGTCGTTCGTCAGGGAGTTCGCCTATGTGGTGCACGACCTCGGGGTGATGGCGCCGGACCGGCCGTCGACCTCACCCGAGGTGCGGTCCGCTCTTCTGGCGCTCAGGTTTGCCTTTGCCGAGGAGGTGCCGCCCGATCTTCTCGACGTGATCATGGACGGGCTGCTTGCAGGGAGCGACTTCGAGCGCCATATTGTGCGCTATATGACCGAGCAAAAGGGTCTGACGCTGCCTCTGCTGGAGGCGTCTTTGCGCCGGACGAAACCGGACCATTGGGAGGTGCTGATGGGCACGATCGCACAAGCCTGGGTCGAACAGGGAAGAGCCGAGGGACTTGAGAAGGGAATCGAGAGGGGAAGAACCGAGGGAATCGAGAGGGGGAGAGCCGAGGGAATCGAGAGGGGAAGAACCGAGGGAATCGAGAGGGGAAGAGCCGAGGGAATCGAGAAGGGAATCGAGCGAGGCCGGAGCGAGGCCCTCGCGGAACTTCTTCTTCGTCAACTGTCCTTGCGCTTCGGTGATGTGCCGGATGCGGTCCGCGAGCGGGTCCGCAGTGCGTCGGCCGCCGAACTGGAGGCCTGGGCGGAGGCAGTGCTGGCTGCCCCAAGCCTTGATGATGTGCTGGCCGCCAGGCCCAGGCACGGATAGGCGTTCGATCACGCGCTCATGAAGGGGATGATGGCGTCTGAGAGAATGCTGAGCGAAAACCGGGACAGTGCGCAGATGTCACTGTCATGTCCATCGTCGTCACCCCATGACCGAACGCTTACCGATGCAGACCGTGAGATCGCTCGAGCCGCGCCACGCGGACGGTGCGTATGTGAGGAGCCGGTCCATCCATGAAGACGTGCCGGTGAATCGGCTGCTGCCTTATGTGCCCAGCGGTGGCACCACTCCTGTGGTCTCGACAATCAGACGGTAGTGTTCGGTGCGGCGGTGAGCGGCAAAATCGAAGACATGGGCCTTGATGTAGGCGCCCGCGTCGAGATCACAGTCGGCCACGATCAGTTCGTCGTCGAGAGTGCTGGCCTGGGCGGCAACTTCACCGTTGGGGGTGACAATGACGCTCGAGCCCATCATGTGAACACCGTCCTCGAGGCCGGCCTTCGCCACGCCGACCACCCAGGTGCCGTTCTGGTAGGCACCGGCCTGCATGGTCAGGAGATTGTGATGAATGCGAAGGTGTGGCGGCTCGAAGGTCTGGCCATTGAGTGTCGGCGTGTTGTAGCCGATGAGAACCAGCTCGACTCCCTGAAGGCCCAGGACCCGGAAGGCCTCGGGCCAGCGCCGGTCGTTGCAGATCAGCATGCCGATCCGCCCGCCCATGGTGTCCCATACCCTGAAGCCGAGATTGCCGACATCGAAGTAGCGCTTTTCCAGATGCTGGAACTGGCGGGCGGAATCGTTCTCCGCATGACCCGGAAGGTGAATCTTGCGGTACCTGGCGACAATCCCGCCGTCCGGATCCACCAGGATCGCCGTGTTGAAGCGGCCATCCTCGGCGATTTCGGCATAGCCCAGGTGGAAACCGATTCCGAGTTCCGCCGCCGTCTCGAAGAGCGGCAGGGTCTCGGGACCCGGCATAGATGACTCGTAGAACCCGGCCAGCTCCTCTTCGTCCTCGATCAGCCAGCGCGGAAAGAACGTCGTCAGCGCCAGCTCCGGAAAGACCACCAAACGGCACCCTCGCGCATGGGCCTGACGCATGAGATCCACCATGCGCGCCACGGTCCTCGACCGAGGATCCGAACGTGGCACCGGTCCCATCTGGGCGCCGCCGACTGTCATGATTCGCGTGCTCAAGGTCCTTCTCCTTCCTGCCGGATCCGGGATCCCGTTGTCGCAAGGGCGTTGAGCGCCAGCGCCGTCGCCGCCCGCGTCGGCTCGATGACCGGCAGGCCAAGCCTTGCCTCGAGACGGGCGTGGTAGCGAGCCATGCCGGCACAGCCCATGATGACCACGCCGGCGCCGTGCTCGTCCTTGAGCGACAGGCCGGCCCGGACCAGGCGTTCGAGAACCAGGCCCTCCATGGAGAGATCCGTCACGGCAAGGTCGATGGCGATATCGCCCGCCAGGTGACCGGAGAGCCCCAGGGAGGCGACATGGCGTCGGTGTCGGGGAAGGGCCACCGGCAGGATCGAGATGATGCCGAACCGCTCACCTGTCGCCAGGGCCGCCGCATAGGCTGAACCGCCGATGCCGAAGACCGGTTGCGCACGCACCTCCCGGGCGGCATGGAGACCCGGATCACTGAAGCAGGCAATGACGTAGGCGTCGGCTTCTTCATCCTCGATGACGCCCACGACGAGGCCCGAGACCTCGGCGACATGGCGGTCGGTCTCGACGCCGGGCGGACCATCGTCAAGGGTGATGCAGTCGATGACCGGTCCACCGTCGAAACGGAAGCGGTCGAGAGCCTGTGACATCGCCACGGTGACATCGCGGCTGCTGTTGGGATTGATGACGAGAATGCGCCGTGCCATGACTTCAGACCGGTCTGACGAACCTGCCGTCTCCGGGACGGGAAAGGACGTTCCGGCCATCGAAGACCCTGTGGCCGCGCAACCAGACCTCGCAGACCCGTCCGGAAAGCTCCATGCCGTGATAGGGCGTCCAGGGAGCCAGCTCGCAGTGGAGCGTGGCGTCATCATGGCGGTGACGGCCGCGTTCGATGACGGCAAGGTCGGCATCGGCCCTCTCGCGGATGGCGCCCTTTGCCGGCCACAGGCCGAAGTGCCGCGCCGGCCCCTCGCACAGCATGGCGGCGACAAGGCCGGGACCGTGGCCACGCTTTTCCGCCTCGCTCAGCATGACGACAAGGAGGCACTCGATCCCGGGGGCGCCTGGCGCCGCGGCAAAGATGTCGTCATCGGACTTGCGTTCGAGGGGCCATGAACAGTGATCGGAGGAAACAAAGGAGGCGTCGCCTGCCGCCAAGCGCATCCAGATGGCCTCCTTCTCGTCGGGCCTGATGGGCGGGTTGACCTTGCCCCTGGCGCCCATGGCGAGCACGTCCGCCTCGGTGAACGCCAGATAGTGGATGCAGGTCTCCGCCGTCGCCTGGTAGCCCTGATCCCTGTAGAGGCGCGCCATGTCAAACCCCCGGGCCAGAGAGGAGTGGACGATATGGGCCCGGGCCCCGGTCGCGGCCCCGAGTTCCAGGATGACGGCGTTGGCGAGGAGTTCCGCGAGTGGCGGGCGGCTCGGATGATGGCAACCGGCATCCCGGCGCTGCTCGTCACGGAACACGCTGATGGCGTGATCGACCACCTCCTGGTCTTCGTTGTGGACCGCCACCGTGAGGCCGGTGTCGGCAATGGCCGCGAAAGCGCGCGCCATCTGGTCGTGGGGAATCCGGGGAAACCGGTGAGGACTGGATTCATAGGTCGACATCTTGAATGCGCACGCGCCGCCCTCGGCGAGGCGTGCGATCTCGGCAGTCTCGACCACCTTCTTCACGGAACCGTAGAGCGCCACGTCGACATGGGCCACGCGGTTGGCCGTGGCAATCTTGGCGTCGAGCAGATCGCGACTCCATACCGGATCGGGCTCGTCGAAGGGCATGTCGACGATCGTCGTCACGCCACCTGCCGCAGCGCTCCTGGTCAGATCCCCGAGTCCGTCGAATCCGGCAATCGAACCGGCATGGGTCTGGCCGTCCACGACCCCGGGAAACACCAGTTTCCCCGTATGATCCACAACCTGCCGGGCAGGGGGGGGCTCGTTCGAACCGGTGGCGGCGATCACTCCGTCGACGACACCGGCCCAACCGTTCTCCACCACCCCCGCCGGCGTCACGAGATCTCCCTTGATGACGAGATCCATCGTCACCGCTCCTCCCTCCCTCCTGTCCGTTCGCATATGCGGCTGAGGTGCCACGACCTTGACATGAAGCAGACGCAGAGGTTGGCCACGATCGGCTCGAGGGCCGTCACCACCTCACGCCTTTCGCCAGTCGCCGCGTTGAGGCGTTCCATGGCGCCGTTGATCCGTGTTGCGAGGACATCGGTGTCGATGGTCGTGAACCGTCGGTTTTCATAGACCATGCGGCCGTTGATCATCACATGGTCGACCGCCCCGCCATCGTCAGCATAGACCAGCTGGTTGAGCGGATCGTTGAGGGGCAGCCAGGAGAGATCCCCCAGATCGATGAAGACGAGATCCGCCAGGTATCCCGGTGCGATCCGTCCGATCCTGCCTTCGAGGCCCATGGCGCGGGCGCCACCCAGGGTGGTCATCCGGAAAGCTTCCTCAGCCGACACCCACCGGGAGAGATCGTGTGTCATGATCCGCGACACATAGGCGCAAAGGCGCATCGCCTCGAACATGTTCTGGTTGTCCGAAGAGTTGGAGCCGTCCGAGCCCACGGCAACGTTGAGTCCGGCCTGAAGCATGCGGCGCACCGCGGCAAGGCCCGATCCAAGCCGCAGATTGCTGCCCGGATTGTGGACCACCGAGGCGCCCCGATCAGCGAGAAGACGCACCTCGTCGTCATCGAGCCAGACACCATGTGCCGCCGTGAACCGTTCGTCCACGAGCCCGATCCCGTCGACATGGCGAGTGAGCGACATGCCATAGGTCTCATGACCGAGAATGGACTGGAGCTTCGATTCCGCCATGTGCATGTGCACAGGCAGGCAATGCTCCCTGGCGAAATCCCGGCAGGCCTTGAGAAAGTCATCCGTGCAGTGCATCGGGATGGTCGGAGCGAGGCCGGGGCGCACCATGTCGCTCGCCGGGGACCAGTCCCGGACGATGTCGCGGCAGGCGTCAAGCGCCACCTGCCAGGGTTCGGGTTTCCATGCCTTCACGGTGTCCCGCAGCCCGGGGCCCATGGCCTCGCCGAGACCCGGCACAAGGTCGTGGAAACCGATGTCCGCCACCATGGGGGCGACGATGGCCCGCATGCCGGCATCCTCGTAGGCCCTGGCCACCTCGCGGATGCCGGCGGCACTGGGGTGCGGCAACTCGAGGGTCAGGTCATAGGAGGCCGTGCACCCCCGACGGATCATCTCCGCGGCATTGAGAAGCGTGGCAAGGTACATGTCCTCGGCGGTGCGCTGGCCGCTGATCCACACGCCGGCATTGAGCAGAAGCTCCAGGGACCAGCGGTCGCCGCGGCCCTTGCCGAGACTGCCGTGGCCATGGGTATGGCCGTTGACGAGTCCGGGTATGACGAGATAACCGGAAACATCCCTCTCCGGGGCGCCCTCGGGGCCGCCGGTTCCAGGCGGCATCACGTCAAGGATGGCGCCGTCCCTGATCATCAGGTCGCGATAGGGCGCATCCCGGGCTTCGGCATCGAGGATACGCCCGCCCCTCAAGAGCATGGTCATGGCGACGCTCCGGCAGAGGCCATGACGCGGGCGAGGTGATCGGCCCAGCAGTCCTCGGGCTGCCACCCCAGGACCTCCCTCGATGGTCGCAGGTCAAAGGCGCTGGCGCGCGGATCGCGCCGGTAGAGTGCCGCGTCAATGATCGCCGGCCGGTGACCGCATGACCGCTCGATGGCCTCGATGGTATCCAGGGCCGAACAGGTGTCCGGACCGGTGACATAGAAGCTGCCGCAGCGGATGCCGCGCACCGCGAGGGCGGCGCGGAAGGCCCTGGCCGCGTCATCGGGAGAGACGAAGGCCCTCGTGACAGCCAGCGGCTCGCGCAGGAGCCGCCAGCCCGTCCCGCTGGCGGCAGGCGGCGGCTCGGTACCATCGGCCTCGGCAGCCGTCTGCGCCATGGACCAGGTGATGTCCGGCTGGGCGACAAGGCTGGGCCTGAGCGAGATGACCTCGAGGCGTCCCCGGTCAACGAAGGTCCGGGCGAACTGCTCCGCCACCTTCTTCGTCACGCCGTAGGCCTGACGGGGCCGCAGCTCGGTCTCCACCGGCAACGGCAGCACGCCCGGCGGATTGTCGGCGCCCATTCCGAGTGCGGCCACGCTCGAGGCCAGCACCACGCGCGAGACGCCGAGTTCCTCGGATGCCTGCAGGACGTTCCACGTGCCTCGCAGGTTGACGTCGACGTAGGCTTCCTCCTCCTCGACGATGCCATCATCGAGGGCCGCCAGGTGGACCACCGCCTGGCATCCCTGCAGCGCTCTCCGCACGGCATCGATATCACGCACGTCACACGGAGTCACCCGGCCGTCACCGGCCTCGACATCGATGACGGTGACATCGCAGATCGCTTCCAGATGCCTTGCCACGTAGCGACCCAGCCGGCCGCTGCCTCCCGTGACCGCCACGCGGGAATAGGGAAAACCGCTCACGAAGGCCTCTCGCGTCGAGCACCGTCCCTATCCTGTACACCCTGCTGCAGGCGTGTCAAAGGTGATCCCGCAGTCCGGCGGGCAACCACCGGCCGACGGTCGACGCGGCCTTCGCCGCATCCCGGCGCCGCCAGCGCGAAGCGAAGGGTTGTCCATCGATTCTCGTCAAGGGCAGAAGCGGTGTGAACCTGCGACGTTCAGTGTTCTTTCCCGGCAGGCTGCATAGACCGCGTCACGGCAGCTCCAGCGGGGTATCTCTCGGGTGATCGACGGTTCTGAACGGGCCCTCGATGCCCGTCATCTCCCCTGCCTTCATGAACGCGGTGAATCGAGGCATGACCAGGTCAGCTTCCTCCAGGACCGCGCGGTTCATGGCTGAGCTTCCTTCATCTGACCAATACGGGGCACAAACGCACGCTTCAACTGTATCGGGGGACTGGACAGCCTGATCGGCGCATCGCCTGTCAAGGCGCATTGTGTCTTGTCTGGCGCATCATCGAGCGTGATGGTAAGCCTCATCGCACTGGAAGCTGGCGGAGCGGAGGGACTGACCACCATGCCGGTGACGATCGCCTGCGGACCGTGTTCATGGCCCGCCTCGCGGACCTGGCGCCGAACCTTCGTGGGAGGCGGCGCACCGGCGGCTTCACTCAGCCGGCCGTCCCACGCCGGCAAGCCGGGCGGCGGTCCGAGGCGGGAGTAGGTCATGTCCATCTATCGCGCCGCCCACGACCGTTTCAGGGATCTCGTCGTCGAGGATTCCGTCTTCGAAACGCTGGCCGAGGGGTTCAGGTTCACGGAAGGTCCGTCCTGGCATCCGACGGAACGCCATGTGACGTTCACCGACATTCCGTCGAACCGCATTCACCGCTGGCACGCCTCGACCGGCAGGTTCGAAGTCCTGCGCGAACCCAGCAACATGACCAACGGCACCTGCTACGACGCCCGGGGCCGGCTGCTGATGTGCGAGCACGCCTCCAGCCGGGTCAGCCGTCTCGAGCACGATGGCGAGGTGACCGTGCTGGCGAACGCCTGGCAGGGCAACGAACTGAACAGCCCCAATGACATTGTCGTCGACGATCGCGGCGGGATCTGGTTCACCGATCCACTCTACGGCCGGACGGGCCACACAGGCGTGACGCGCGAGCCGGGCCTGCCCTTCCGCGGCGTCTTCCGGATCGACGCTTCCGGCACCCTTCACCTCGTCGACGACGACTACGACGGGCCGAACGGTCTCTGCTTCTCGCCCGACAAGTCACGCCTTTACGTCAACGACAGCGAACGTCAGCACATCAGGGCCTACGAGATCGACGCCGAGGGCGGCGCCTCGGGCGGCCTGCTCTTCGCCGAGACGCGGGACGACGACGGCGCGCTTGGAGATGGCTCGCCGGACGGCATGAAGGTCGATGCCATGGGAAACGTGTGGTGCGGCGGCCCGGGCGGAATCCATGTCTTCGATGCGGACGCCACCCTGCTCGGCGTCATCCTGACCCCCCGGTTTCCGGCCAACTTCTGCTTCGGGGGCGACGACATGCGCGATCTCTTCGTCACCGCGGAAACGACCTTTCTGCGCCTGCGTGTCGGACATCCCGGACACCCGACGTTCCGGCCATGACGTCTGTCCGCGGCTGACAGCGCATCTCGCAATGCGCCTTGTCTCGGGGACAGGCGCCAGCAGATCGATGTCGGAAATGATCACCTGAGCCTGCTTTCGAGCGAGCTCATCCGCCTCCATCCCATCGACCAGCTGATTGAGCCCGCCGGGTTCGGTTTCGGGTCTGAAGTAGAAGGCGTGGGGTTCCGCCGTGAATGGAGGCACCCGTAGTGCTCTGCTCCACGTCCCGGGATCCATCAACAACGCCTCGTTCCGCTCCAGGGAGCCGATGCCACGACCCATCGCCTCCTCCTTCTCGTGGGCCGTCATCGGCGATCAGGCAAGGCACACGTCTCCCATCCCGAGCCCTGTTGACTGCCATGCCACCCGTCACGACACCCGTCGACAGGCCCCGGGCTCTGGGCTCTGGGCATCGCCAGGTTCTTGACGGTGCGGCGTGCGCCGTGTCGATCCGGCGAGGGCCTTCGATGTCTGGCGTGCGGAGAAGCACCGGGAGGCCAGGGGCGAGGCGGTCTTCGGCGCACCGCGGCGGCCACGGGACGCACGAGTGATCTTCCCGGCCCCTGCCGCGGCGCGCCGGGGGATGCGGCCCCGGGTTCCGGGCGGACGCGCCTATTGCCCGTGCACTGGGCGTGTCGCACAGCACCTTCAACGAGAGCCTGCGGTCGGGTGTCATCAAGACTCCGCTGATCGGCGAACTCAACCAGACCAGGACCGTCCATCCGGGAACAAGCCTCCGCCTCGAGCAGGGGCTCCGCTGGTCTGCGCGACCGCGTCCCGAGCGGATGCGTCGGCGCCGCCGACCGACGTCTCGGGCGGGCACTGCCGACAGGCCGTCGGGCCGAAGATGCCAGCCGGGAACAGGCGGCAGAACCTGCCCGCACTGTTTCCTCCGGGAATTGCATGCCGGGGCGGGAACGGGTAAACAGCAGGGTCAGGGCGGCAAGTTCGCGGCCCAGGAACAGGGGGGCACAATCTCATGACCACGTCAGGCAAAGTCTACAGACCCATCAAGCAAGCAATCCTGTGGGAGTTTGATCCCGAACAGGATGTCATTGAATTGCCCGAGGGGTGGGAGGTCCGCGTTCTCGATTCACGATCGGCGTGGACGATCATCCGGAGAGATGGATCCCCCCTCAGTGATCAAGATATCGTTGCTTTCGCTATTGAATTCCGAGTACCCCAGTCGAAGATCGACCTGGAGAAGAACCTTCGGTACGTTGCGGTCGAAGACGGGGTTTGGCCGCCCGTGGGCACGGACGCGAACGAAGTGGTCCACGGCTACGTCGGGGCCGAAATTTTTGGCAAGAAGGGCAACGACGAGATCCATGGAGGCAAGCAAGACGACATCCTCCATGGCAACATGGGCGACGACACGCTCAACGGCGGGGACGGGAACGACCGGCTGCAGGGTGGCAAGGGCAACGACACGCTCGACGGCGGGGCCGGGAACGACCGGCTGCACGGGGGCCCGGGCAACGACAGGCTCATCGGCGGGGCCGGGAACGATGAATTCGTCTACAAGGGCGTGAGCGACGACGTCATCGCGGACTTCCAGAAAGGGGACACCATCATTCTGAAGAAGATCGCCGGGGTTGCCGGATTCGGCGACCTCGACATCCGCAAGGCGGACGGCAATACGGTGATCCACTTCGGGGACGACACCCTGACCCTTGAGGACTGGAGCGCGGAACTCACGGCCGGTGACTTCGCGTTCATCGCCTGACGCAGCTCACGGGCGCCGCGGCCCCCGGTGGCGACATGATGCTCCCGCGATGGACTGTTGGGTGGCCGATGACGAGCAGGTGACTCGTGACGTGCATCGGCCGCCACGTCCCCGAGTGGAGTGACGAACCGGAACCGGCCGGCCCGGGAGCTTTCAACGTCCCGCATGTATGCGGCCTCAAGCGTTGCAACCACGTGGAACCCGGCTCGCTTCCACGGCTTGGCCAGCCGGCAGCATCGCTGATCTGTGGACCTTGATGGGGTCCGGGCAGACGTGCACGAGCTCCTTGAGAACAGATGCATGATCGGAACCACATCCGCGTGTCGTCATGCCTCAGCGGCTTCCGGCGACAGGGTGTCGACGGTCCCGGGGATCAGGGATGGACCCGCGGGAGGACGAGGGCGTCGACCGCCTGACAACCCTGCGGGTGGACGATGAACGGGTTGATGTCGAGTTCGGCAAGGCAGTCGCCCAGGGTCGTGGCGATGACGGAGAGCCTGGCGACGGCGTCGACCAGGGCATCCACGTCCACCGCTTCGCCGCCTCTCACACCATCGAGGAGGGCCCGGCAGGCGAGCTGATCGATGGCGCGGCGCACGCTTGCCCGTCCGGCAGGAGGGAGAAGGAACCTGCGGTCGGCGTGCGTCTCGACGAGAACCCCTCCTGCGGCAATCATCACAAGGGGCCCGAACTGTCCGTCGACGACGATGCCGGCCGCCATCTCCACCCCGCGGGGAGCCATGGCCTCCACCAGCACCCGCGGACCCAGCCTCCCCGCGAGATCATGCCAGCCTCGCACGACATCGTCTTCGTTGCCGACTGCGAGAATGACACCGGAGGCTTCGGTCTTGTGCAGGAGACCGCTGGCGGCTGTCTTGAGGACCACGGGCCAGCCGATGGCGGCGGCAGCCGCGACGCACTCGTCGGCCGAGGCCGCCATCTGCCTTGCCGGAGCGACGATGCCGAAACTCTCGAGGAGGGCGAGGCCCTCGTTCTCATCGAGCGCCCCGGCTCCGGCAAGGCGGTGGCGCCAGTGTTCGATCACCGGTTCCGCGGGGACGGGAGCCATGTCGCCTGGGGAATCGTCCATCCGGTCGCGGCGCTGCATGGCAAGGCGCACTGCGGCGAGGAAGGTCTCGGTGCCGTCAATGACGAGTATCGGACTCGCCGCCGTCCTCCTCGTCATCTCCGGGTCCATGGCCCGGCTCCAGTGCTGACAGAAGAAGACCGGCTTCGCCGTCTCCCGCTCGATCTTCTCGCAGAGATCGAGGTATGCGGCACCGCCTGTCCTGCTCTCGCCGAAGTCCGCGAAGAGTCCCGTCATGGCCGACGCGGGATCATCGGCCAGGGCCTTCATGGAGCCCGTATAGACATCCTGCCAATCCCTGCCCGAGCCCCACACATCTGTCGGGTTCACCGGTTCGAGACCGTACTCCAGGAGACCCGCGAGCGCCCTTGCCGTGTCGTCGCCGATATCGGCGAAGGGAACGTCCATCCTCGCTGCAAGATCGAGCAGCATGCCGCGGGCGCCGCCCGAATCCATGATTCCTGCAAGCCCCCCGGGAGCGAGCTCCTTGTGGTGCGCAAAGAGACGGCTGGCCGCGGCGAGTTCATTCCAGTTGTCGACCCGCAGCACGCCGTAATGGTCGAAGACCGCTTCGTACGCGGCGTCGTTTCCGGCGAGCGCACCGGAGTGACTGCGCGCCAGCTCCGCACTCCGGCTGATTCGACCCACCTTGATCGCCACAACCGGAATGTTCGCCCCGGCCGCCCTGTCAAGGGCCGCCCGGAAGCCATCGGGATCGCGTACCGTCTCGAGGAAGAGCGCGATGACCCGCGTACTCTCCTTGTCGAGCGCATAGTCGATGTAGTCGGCGGCCGTCACCGTGAGCTCCTGGCCCGCCGAAATACAGAGGTTGTGCCGGTGCCTCGGGTCGGTGAATTGCAGGGTCAGAAAGCAGGTGCCCGAATGGCTGATGAGAGTGATGTGCCCCGGATCAAACCAGCCGTCTTCCGACACGTTCATCCACGTGACCCGGGCACCGACCGAGTAGTTCACGTAACCCATGCAGTTCGCGCCGATGACGAGAAGTCCCGCCTCCCTCGCGATCCCCTGCAGGCGATCCTTGAGATTCGATTCGGCCGTATCCCCCTCGAGATAAACGCTGCCGAAGATGGTCACCGAACGCACACCCGCCTCGACCGCATCGACGAGGGCTGCCTCGATGCGGGCATTCGCAACCGAGAGAACGGCATGCTCGACGCCTCCCGGGACATCGCCAAGCGAGGGATGGCAGTCGATGTCATCGATCCTGTCGTAGCGAGGATTGACCGCGTGGACCCTGCCCCCGTAGTGCGGGCCGGCGAGGTTGCGCAAGGTGGCATAGCCGAACGAATCGGGACGTGCCGAGGCGCCCACCAGGGCGATGGAGCGGGGTTCGAGAAGCGGGCGAAGGCGGTGTTCTGTCATGGCGGCGACCCTATCCTGCATCGTCGGTTCAAACCAGCTAGCATGACGCCGTTCAAACCCCAGGGGACAGCGGCGATGGTGGATGCCACCCGACGCCCGCCAAGCGTGGACACCATACTGCGCATGCCGGCCATGGCCGGCATTCAGGATCTCTATGGGCGGCGCCTGGCAAAGGAAGGCGTGCGCGACATCATTCGCCACCATTCAGCCGTTGACTGGGCGACCGGCAAGGGCCCGGCTCTCGTCGAGGCTTTCTGCAGGACACGCATGGAGTCGGGTCCGCGTCGGGTCTTCAATCTCACCGGCACGGTCATTCACACCAATCTCGGACGCGCACCACTGGCGGCGCCGGCCATCGAAGCCATGGTGCGGGTCGCTTCGGGTCCCTCGGCACTGGAGTACGATCTCGAAAGCGGCAGGCGGGGCAGCCGCGGGGCCGATGTCGCACACCGTCTGCAACGCCTGACGGGCGCCGACAGCGCACTTGTCGTCAACAACAATGCCGCCGCGGTCATGCTGCTTCTCAACACGCTGGCGCTGCGACGCCAGGTTCCCGTCTCACGGGGAGAACTGGTGGAGATCGGCGGCGCCTTTCGCCTGCCGGCCATCATGGCGAGGGCCGGTGCCCGGTTGGTGGAGGTGGGGGCCACGAACCGGACGCACCTTGCCGACTACGAAGAGGCGCTCGGCCCTGGAACCGGACTGTTGCTGAAAGTCCACACAAGCAACTACGTGATCCAGGGCTTTGCATCGGCAGTGCAGGAAGCCGAACTCGCACGCCTCGCCAGGGTCCATGGCGTACCCTTCGCGGTTGATCTCGGCAGTGGAGCGCTGGTCGATTTCAGCCGCTGGGGTCTGCCCAGGGAACCGGTGGTGGCCGATATCGTGGCCCACGGGGTGGATCTCGTGACCTTCAGCGGTGACAAGCTTCTGGGAGGACCCCAGGCCGGAATCGTCGTCGGACGAGCCGATCTCGTCAGCCGCATGTCGTCGAATCCGATGATGCGGGCGATGCGTCCCGACAAGACGACGCTGGCGGCACTTGAAGCAACGCTGGCTCTCTACGAGGATCCCGAGAGCCTGCCCCGCACGCTCCCGGTCCTGCGCCTGCTGACGCGGGCCGCCGCCGACATCATGCGCGAGGCCAGGGAGCTCGAGAGTGACCTCGCCGGCGCCCTCACACCCGCCTTCACGGTCGAGGTCGTTCCCCTGGAAAGCCAGATAGGAAGCGGAGCACAGCCCGTCTCCACCCTCCCCAGTGCCGGCCTTGCCATTCGTCCGGCAGATTCCGGACGCGGTTCGGACCGGCGTCTGCGGCGACTCGCAGCCGCCCTGCGACACCTGCCTCGGCCCGTCATCGGGTCCATCAGGAGCGGCGCTCTCCTGCTTGACCTGCGCTGCCTGGACGACAGCGACGCGTTCCGCGCCGGACTGCGGGATCTGGATCTTCCATGATCATCGCCACGGCCGGTCACGTGGACCACGGCAAGACATCGCTTGTGGCCGCGTTGACGGGCGTCGACACCGACCGGCTGTCGGAAGAAAGGCGGCGCGGCCTCACCATCGATCTTGGATACGCATGGCTCGATCCGCCGTGCGGACGGCGCATCGGCTTCATCGACGTGCCGGGCCACGAACGATTCGTGCGGAACATGGTGGCCGGCCTCTCTCGGGTCGATCTCGGCCTTCTCGCTGTCGCGGCCGACGATGGCGTCATGCCGCAAACGAGCGAACACGTGGCTGTACTCTCCCTTCTCGGCGTCCGGCAGGTGGTGATCGCCGTCACCAAGGCCGACCGCGTTACCGGTGAGCTCGTCTCGCGCAGCGCCGCTGCAGCCGAAGCCCTGGTGAGCGATCACGGCATGGATCTCGGGGCCGTGATCGCCACCTCCGTCGTCGACCGGAGAGGTCTCTCCAGACTGCGCCACCATCTCGAGGATGCGGCAGAGGCCGTGGCAGCTCCCGCCCGGGAGGGCGGATTCAGGCTTGCCGTCGACCGATCCTTCATCATGAAGGGCGCCGGGCTGGTGGTGACCGGAACCATCTGTTCCGGGGAAGTCTCTACCGGCGACTCCCTCACCGTGCTTCCTGCCGGACTCGACACCCGGGCGCGGGCACTTCGCGGCCAGGCCCGCCCGGTGGATCGGGCTGGCGCCGGCGAACGGGCCGCCATCAATCTCGCCGGGCTGGGCCGCAACGACGTCCGTCGCGGGGACTGGGTCGTGACGCCGGACATCCTGGCGCCGTCGCGCCGGATCGACGCGGTGGTGACGATCCTGGAAAGTGAACGCCGGGCCTTCAAGCACTGGCAGGCCGTGCACGTTCACCACGGGACCGATCATGTGACCGGGCGCGTCGCCCTGCTCGAGGATTCCGCGATTGCCCCCGGTTGCAGCGGACTGGCGCAGCTGCGTGTCGACGGACCGCTGGTGCCGGCCTGGAACGATCGCCTGCTGCTGCGCGACATATCGGCACGCCGCACGATCGGCGGAGCGCGGGTGCTCGAGGCTGCAGGACCGGCACGGGGACGGGCCCGCCCCGAACGCTTGGCGCGCCTGAGAGCCATCGATGGCAAGGATCACGAAGAAGTGCTGGACGCCCTCATCGACATCGCGGCGACCGGTCTCGATCCGGCGGCCTTCCTTTCGTCACGCAACCTGGCGGCAGGTGCCTGCCCCCTTCCCGAGCCCCTGTTCCGATTCACCCGGGACGGACGCCAACACGTGATCCATGAACGTCACTGGAACGCTCTCGCCGGCCGTGTGCTCGACGCAGTCGACGCAGATCACGCTCGCCGGCAGGACCGGCTCGGGCCTGCAGCCGGGGAACTCCACTTGCTGGTGCCCGGATCCGCCGATTCCGTTCTCGTCGGCGCGGTCATCGACGATCTCTGTCGCACGGGCACATTGGCGCGGCGCGGGGTGGTGATCCACCGTCCGGGACACAAGGTGGAACCGCCGGGCAGGGACCTGGCCCTGTGGGCCAGGACCGAAGCAGCCATGGAGGTGGCGTCGGGCTCGCCACCATCGCTTCATCCCCTTGCCGCCACCCTGGACATGAATCCTGACGACCTGCGCCGGTTTCTCGAACGAATGACCGCCTTTGGCCTCGTGGTGAGAATTGCGCGCAACCGCTACCTCACACCGCGGCAGGTCGCCGAAGCGGACACGGCCGTGCGCCGCCTGCTCCGGGAGAACCCGGATGGCATCGGCGTGGGCGACCTGCGTGACGCTCTGGGCATCGGGCGCAATCACGCGGTGGATCTCCTGGAGCACCTGGATCAAACGGGCGTCACGTGGCGCCGCGGCACACTGAGGTTTGCGCCGGATCTCAGGGGCAATCCGGGTCGGTTCTCCAGAATGGCTCGAGTTCAGTGAACGTCCGCCATCTCGCCCTCGCGTTGCTTTCGAGATGTTCCCCCCTTGCCGCCCACCATCCGGCAACGAGGCCGGCGGCCCGGGCAAGTCGGCGCCTGTCGAAGGCCGACCTGGTGCTGCACCTGATCAGGTCACCCGCCACGACGGCATCGTTGGCCACGCCCAGCGCATCCTGCAGGTCCGAAAGCGCCTGGAGCCATGGGCCCGTGCCCCGAAAGGCCGGTCCGACAAACTGGATGGCATAGCGCAGACGCTTGATGCGCAGACGGAGTCGATGACGTGCGACCGCGTTCAGGGTCGCGAAACTCTCGCCGCGGGACAGCACGTCAGCGTAGGCCTCGCTCAAGGCCTGACCGACATGGGATCCTGCCGGGCTGTCAAGGACAGGATCGCCCGCAGACCAGCCACGCTCGGCGATCCACTGGCCCAGTGTGAGGACCACGCTCGTGTAGCGTGGCGAACCCAGGGCCAGCACAAGCCGACGGCAGGCCTTCCGTCTGCGGTTCTCCATGCACGCCTCGAGGTGAGCGAGATCATCGTCACCCTGAAAGGCCTCGCGCAGGGGCGCCAGGATGACCTGGCTGAAGACATCGAGGTCTCGCACTGCAGCAAGACTGGCGGCAATCCACTTCACGTCCGCGGTGAAGCGCGCCTGGCTTCCGTCACCGAGCCAGGGGGCGAACAACTCCAGAGCCGCCCTCAGCCGGCGCAGGGCCACACGCATCTGGTGCACGCCTTCGATATCGCGTCCGTCAAGGGCCGCGGCCTGGTTGTTCATCCAGTGCCCGTAGCAGCGTCCCAGTGTCAGGGCGATGGCGTCATCGAGACTTGTGTCGGGGCCAAGCACGAAGGCGCCGGCCTTGCTCCATGCCGGCGGCAGACCACCACCGAGCGCATAGCCACGCTGGGACTTCGTGAAGACCTCGATGGCCAGGGGTGTCTGGCGATGCATCCCGAGCGCCAGGCTGTAGAGATCGCCGACCCCGCCTTCCATGAGCTCGAGTTCGATTTCGCTCAGCGGCTCCCTGGCGCCCGACGCTTCCACGAAGCCGTTGTCGATCGCCACCTCGACTCTCGATCCCCTGCCCTGATCCTCCAGCATGAGCACCCGGCGGTTGATCATGGTGCGAAAGGCCGGAACGAGATCGGCATCAGCGATGTCCGCATATCCTGAACCGGCAGCCTGGCGCAGCAGGGCCGCGCACGGTCGTGGTCCGGTGACCGGATCTTCTCGTTCAAGGCGAAAGGCGGTGTGTCCGGCCGGATCGAACATCTTGGCTGTCTGCACGAAGGAATCACCCTGACGCCGCACGCGCAATGCAATGCCGTCACGTTGCAGGCGGCCCCCCGCCGTGTCGAAGTAGCGTGAATCGATGCAGCGCTCGCCAAGATCCCGCGCCCTGCGCAGCGGCGGCAGGTGGAGAAGCGATCCCGCGGCTTCCGGCGAGACGGCGAACTTGAGCTCGATCTCCGGCGCCCAGCTGTTTCTCGTCGCGGCCTTCATGACGGCATCCCGTCATGACGGGGAAGGTGATCGGCGAAGTCGTACCAGGGTGCCCTGGAACCGACGAAGACATGATCATCGGCCGACTGCCCGGGATCGCTGTCAAGAGACCCGAAGGGAATCACCGCAACCATGCGCCCGCGGTCATGACGGGGCATGACGGAACCGCAGCGGACACAGAACGACTGGGCGAAATACTGCGCACCCGGCAGATGCCAGATCCTGAGGTGATCCTCGCCGCGGGTGAAGCGGAGGTCGTCCATATCGAGAAAGCCATTGGTCGTGTGGGCTGCAGCGCGCGCCTTGCGGCACCGCGAGCAGTGACAGTTGTGCACCCGCGTGAAACGCGATGGCGCCTCGTAGGCGATGGCGTTGCACAGGCAGCTGCCGTGAAGGTTGTCCGCCTCCGGCGCGGCCCGTGCCGGCATGTCGATGACCGGACCCTCCGTCTCCTCCCCCCAGATGTCGTGACGCGGCAGATCGTCGGCGATGATGTGCCACGGCGCCCGGAAGGCAGCGAAGATATGCACTTCGGGCCTGGCGCCGGGATCACCATCGAGACCACCCACCGGCGTCGCCGATTCACCGGGAACCGGCACCACCGACCCGCACCTGGAACAAAAGGCGCGTAGGGCGCCGGGGGACGATTCGAAGAAATCCACATGATCCTTGTCTGACAGGAAGGCCACGGTCTCCGGATCCACCGCGGCATAGGTGGCAAACGGCGCTCCGTGGATCTTGCGGCACATGGAACAATGGCAATGGGTCATCCCCGTGAGCGGACCATCGATGCGCCAGCGCACCGCGCCGCACAGGCAGCTCCCCGTGACCATGACCCTACCTCCCTCCTCTTCTGTCAGGCGCCCTCGATGATCCTGCGCGCATCGCTCACGATGCGGCCGTAGCCATCGAGAAGGGCTGCGACATCGTCCAGAAGCGCTGCGAAGGTGAGACCGATCTCTCGCGATGCCTCCATGTCCCCGGTCGTGTAGACGTTCATGCCGAAGTCCTTTCCTGCCTTGCGGCACGCATCGGCGACGCGGCTGCGGTCTTCCGCGTCGACGTCGCCGAACACGCCCCTGCGGCCCCGCGCCATGTTGAGATCCGCCGGCCCGAGGAAGACCCCGTCCACGCAATCGAGCGCCAGGATGGCCTCGACATCCTCGAGAGCGCCGACGGTCTCCACCATGGGATAACAGCGTACGCGGGCGTTCTCGGCAGCAAAGAAGGCCTCGCCACGTCCACCGTAGCCGAAGGTCCGGCCGCCCCCGACGCTGCGGTCACCCATGGGCGGATACTTGGCAAAGGCCGTCACTTCGCGGGCATGATCGAGATCGTCGACATGGGGGACAATGACTCCCGTCGCTCCGGAATCGAGCGGCTTCTGGACCGCGATACGCGTCGGTTCGGCGACCCGGACAAAGGACTGAAGGCTCGATTCGCGGGCCAGAAGGATCAGCCGGTCAACATCGCCGTGATCGAAGACGCCATGCTCCATGTCGATGGTGATGCCATGGCAACCGTGGATGCTGGCCGCTTCGACGGCAACCGCATTGGCGCTGGCAAGCCACAACGTGTAGGTAACCGGCGAACGGTTCATGATGTCCTTCCCATTGATCCCATTCGAGGGATCGCAACCTTGAACGGTTTTCGCCATAGTGGCGCAAGATGCCCGGGCAATTCAATGGAGCAACGCCATGATAAACGCCGCCCTGGAGGATGATCGCCCGATCCTCACCGACGGAGGCATGGGAGAAGCCCTCGCCAGCATGGGATGGCGTCAGCCCGGTTCACCATTCTGGTCGGGGCGCGCACTCATCGAAGCACCCGATGCCGTCCTCGGATTGCACCGCGATTTCATCCGTGCCGGCGCCGATCTCATCATCACCAACACCTACGGCGTCGTGCGGTCCTTCATGGCCGATCTCGGCATCGAGGACCGGTTCCGCGAACTCAATCTCAAGGCGCTCGAAATCGCCCGCCAGGCCGTCGACGCCGAAGATCGCCATGTCCTCATCGCCGGCTCGCTGCCGCCGCTGTCGGACAGTTACCTCCCCGACGAGGTCGACTCCGAGGACATCCTGGCGGAACGCTACGCCGAACAGGCCGGCATCCTGGCCGACGGTGTCGACCTCTTCATCTGCGAGACGCTCACCACGGTGGCCGAGACCCGTGCGTCCGCGGCGGCGGCGGCGGCCACCGGCAAGCCCGTGTGGATCGGCTGGACGCTCCACGAAGAGAAGGAGGCCTCGCTCAAGGACGGCACGAGCGTTGCTGAGGCTGCCCGCAGTGTCGCCGATCTGCCGGTCAGCGCCTTCATTGCCAACTGCTGCACACCGGAGGCCGTGACGCGGGCCCTGCCCGAACTTCTGGCCACCGGCCGCCCCACCGGAGGTTACGCCAACACCTTCGTTCCGATTTATCCCGGCGACAAGTCGATCGGCCACCGCCATGACCTCGATCCCGAATCATACCGCGACCATGTCGCCCGGTGGCTTGCCGATGGCGCCCGCATCGTCGGCGGGTGCTGCGGCACCCTGCCCCGCCACATCGCGTTGCTGAGATCGCTGATCGACGAGGCTCAACCCCGGTAGGACCGTCTCCCTTCCTTACAGCGAGGTCACGTCGGGCATGGGCGTGTAGGCGTGTTCACCGTCCGCCATGGCTGCCTCGCGGCCACCGAGGGCCGCGATCTTTCGCGCCTGATCGGCGAAACAGCGTCGGTTGACCGCATCGCAGTCCACAAGGGCGCGAAGGCGCGCCTCGCAGGCCGCCCGCGTGGCCTCATGGGCCGGGTGCCGGCCAAGATCGGCGGACTCGACGGAATCGTCGTCCATGTCGAAAAGCTGCGGTGAGTATCCCGGATAGGCAATGTACTTCCAGTTCCGCCAGCGCATCATGAACATGCCGGTGACGGCGCCGCGCTCGTGGTACTCCGAGAGAACGGCCCGGTCATGGTGACCGCCTCCCGCAAGGTCCTGCAATGCGACACCATCGAGGCCGTCGGCACTGTCGAGTCCGTGGGCCTTCAGGACGGTGGGACAAAGATCGATGTGGGAGGCCGGAGAGGCGCAGCGCCGCCCCGCCGGCATGCCGGGTCCGGCAGCAATGAGAGGAATGGCCGACGATTCCTCGTACATGTTCATCTTCGCCCACATGCCGTGGTTGCCGAGCATTTCGCCGTGATCGGACATGTAGATCACGAGGGTGTTGTCCGCCTCGCCGGACGCCTCGAGCGCAGCGAGCACGCGCCCGACATTGTCGTCGAGGAAGGAGACGTAGCCGTAGTAGGCATGTCGCGCCTCGATGATGTGGTCATCGTCCCGGAAATGCCGGTCGTAGTCCCAGATCGCCTGGCAGACATCGAGGACCGGATGGACCGGCCGTTCTCCAGGTGCGCGCAGGCGCGGCAGGTCGACCTGCCGCCTGTCGTAGAGATCGTGGAACGTGTCGGGGGCAACGATGGGATGGTGCGGCGCCACGAAGGAACAGAAGAGCGTCCACGGCTGATCGGTTCCCGGAGCAGCATCGCCAAGCCAGGCGCAGGCAAGCTCGGTGACCTTGCGGTCGTAACGCGTGTAGCGCGATTCGCCGCGCCCGATGTCAAGGGCAAAATCCGCGTTGCTGGCATAGGGTTCAAGACCGTCCCGCACCATGGACGAGGTGAAGCCGATCCCGTTCAGGATGTGGACCGGGATGACCTCCTCGGTGAAGCCGTTGTCGTCTTCGCTCGACCGGAAGTGGAGCTTGCCGATGGACACCACCCGCCGCCCCTCCTCCTGGAGCCGGTGCCCCCAGCTCCTGGGCGAACCGTCGTAGGGTTCGGCGCTCGACCAGGTGCCAAGCTGGTGGACCCAGCGCCCGGTCTGCATGGCGGCGCGGGCCGAGACGCAGATGGGCGCCGCCGAATAGGCGACATCGAAGACGGTGCCGCGCCGGGCGAGAGCGTCGATGTTGGGCGTGAGGACCAATGGATGCCCGTGGCAACCCGCCGCATCGCGCCAGTGCTGGTCCGAACAGATGACAAGAACGTTGCTGGCCATGGTTCCCGATCCTCCCGCTTTCCCCTGCACTGACACTTCGTTCCTCGGGGACTGTGCTTCGTACCAGTCCCGGGGTCGGATTTCACGTGTCGATGATGGTCCGGGTCTGACACCCATGCTTCATGCGGCGCCCCCGGCAGGGCAGCCGGCGCGGCTGCTGTCGTTGACCGGCTCAGGCATCATCCATCCCCGATGAGGCCCGGCATCGGCCGGTCGAACGTCGAACCTTGACGATGTCCCGGACGGTGAGGGGCGCCTGCACTCCGGCGATGCGCCATCACCTTCGGGTGCGCCAGTGTGTCGATCAGTCATCTCCCGTGTCGCATGTCTGATCGCACCGGATCTCGACCAATGAATGTTCGCGAGGATCGCTTGAGTGCCCGCCTGACGAATACCGGTACATTGGTTCCGCTCGACTTGCGGACCGATGGGGTCAGCAGTGCATCCAGGCCCTCGGACATGGCCTGCGTTCCCAACCGCCTGCAAAACGCATAGTCGGTTCTGTTCATCAGGTCAGGCCATGCAGCTTGCATGGGGCGCAAGTCCTTTGCATGGCCTGCAAAGTCACATGTAAATCGCGAGTACCACGCCCTTCGCTTATCACTTGGCCTGCCAAAAAAATTCTTGCAAAACCAGTAGCGAACTTCTGCTTCCGCCGTCTCTGGCTCCATGGCGAAATACCCGACCGGAAAGGTCCCGTCGGAAAAACGCGTTTCGGCATAACCAGACTTATAAAGCTGACGTTTCGGTTTGAATGGTGTATCAACAAGTTCCTCGAGGGATTCGTTCACGCCGCGAGACATCAGCAATTCCTTCATCTCAGCAATCTGTTCCGCTGTCATGTCCTGGTCGCCCAGAAAATCCTCATCAGTTCGGTGGCTTGCAAATCGAACGAGAACCTCCCTGCAGTATCGACTGGCAATCTGGTCCAGCATACTCAACGCCCTGCTGCTGCTTCGACATACTCCTTCACCAGAAGGAGATTTTCCATCGACCCATCCAACATCAGGTCCATAGGCGAGCGCTCGTTCAGCATCTCGTGCGGCTCTCGAAGCCACTCATTCTCGACTTGTTCATCACGAAACAGTGCTGACAAGATCTTGCGAATCCGGTACAGGTGTACAATGCGATCCTTGGCGTCACGCCCCCTGAGAGGGACTCGACCGTTCAACAGGTTTTCCGCGAATAATCCGTCATCCGGATCCATTCCGAGCAGGACAGGCGCATTCGTCAAGTCCAGCGACCATGTGCCCAGGAGTTTCTTGAGAAATTGAACAGGTCCCGACAGACGCGTCTGGTATGGTAAAGTTTCTGTTTCGGCTCTCTCCTTGATGATGCTGCCGACACGGGCCTCCTGATGGAGGTTGCCAGAATGCAACGGCTCCATCATGCCTGGAAACGCCCCTGACACTACCCCTGACGGCAAGTTGCCGAAACCCGCGCCCTGACTTGATTGCCGTTGTCTGATGATACCCGTGGCCTGATCCGACTGTCTGCCTCGTAGTTGCAGTTCATCGACTGCGTCGATCCTTGTCCGTGTATGTCCGGTTTCTGACCCAAAGCCACCGTGCTGGACGGTCGACAACTCCCTCCCTACCTGTACCCTCCTGACATCACCGGGGTTCATGACGGCGTCGAGACCGCGAAAGTGGACTTCATCTCGATGTTCAGCCCCCGGTGCAGGGCTTCGAGAAGTTGCCGTTGGAGACGGATGCAGTTCCCGTACAGAGACTCTTCCGAGTCACCTTGGCAGGCTGTCCGTAAGCGTTCGGCCACGCGGTGATTGTTGGTGATATTCACCGGTTGAGGATGCGTTTGGGAGGCGCACCACGTGGCGGTTCGCTGTTGGGTCCGAAGACGATGGGTCCGGGTCGGGTTGCTCGTCGTTGGGGTGGCGGCAGGGTGATGAGGCCGTCGCGGTGCATGGCCAGAAAGGCGACATTCGCCATCATGTTCTTGAGGCCCCGTCGGGCTTGTATCAGCCGGTCTCGCGGCAGAAGGCGCGGGCGATGGCCGCACGGGTGGGGTGCTGGGTGATCAGGGAGCGCAACAGCGCCATCTCGTGCGCGGTGAAGTCACGGCCGTCGTAACGGCACTCGATCACCCCGGTTCCATGAGGTCCCTTCGACGCTCCGGGGGCATCGACCATGGCAGCCACGGGTCGAGGTCATCCGGCGGCTTGCCGCCGTTCTGCGCGCAGGCCTCAAGCCACTCATGAAGCCAGCGCCGAACATTGATGTTGTTCATGGCAAGGGTGCCGATGACCGAGTACATGATGGCGGTGAAGGCGGCGCCTTCCTCGCTGTCGGAGCCGAAGCTCAGCTTTCTCGCGGTCACCGCACCCCGGAGGGTTCTCTCGGCCAGGTTGTTGTCCATGGGCACCTGGGGATGGTCGACAAAGACGCACAGTCCCTCGCGGTGACGGATCAGGGAACGCAAGGGCTTCGCTTCGCGTGCACCCTCGGGCAAGGCGTCGAGTTCCTCCTGAGCCTGCCTGAACAGCGCCTCGACAGCCGCACGAAGGTCCTTCTGCAGGGCATTGAACCTCGCTGACTGACGCTTGCGTGCGGGATCGTAGTGCTTCAGCCGTTGCCCATTCAGTGTGTAGATCAGCGCGATCCTGTCGAGCCACTTGTCGCACCACTCTTCCAGCCCCTCTTGGCCTGCCGCAGCCTCGATCACATCGCGCCTGGAGTGCGCCCAGCAAAGGCAGAGGATCACCTTGCCATCAAGCTCACGCTCCAGTTTCCTGTAGACCGCGTAGCGATCGCAGACAAGGAAGACGGTGCCTTCGGTGGAGGCGAACAGCACCATGGCCACCCGGGTGCTGCGTGACGGGTCGATAAGGAAGAAGACGGAGTCGGCGCTGACCGCGGTCCACAGCCAGGCCTTCTGCGAGCGCCCCGAGGCCTTGAGGGACTGGATGCGCCAGCTGGTCTCGTCGCCGTGGCGCACCGTCAGCCGGTTCTGATGATCGAGGATGGCCTGAGCGAGAGGCGCGAACATCGGCGTCATCTTCTTCATGCCGCCAGCGATCGTTCCCGGCGCCATCGGCAGTCCCTGGTCTTCCAGCCATCGCGAGACCCGGCGCAGGGGACGCAAGCAGGCGAAGCGCTCATAGAGCACGCATGCCCAGACACTGATGCCGAAGGGGGTATTCGCAAGCAAGCGCAAAGGTGGCGGCGCGATGATCTCCGCAGGCGCCGACGAACACTGACAACCACGGCGCCAACGCCCACGCTCAATCCGCCGGACATGAGCCTTGACATGGACCTCCATGATCGAGGTCTCGTGGCTGCCGTTGGCCACATAGGGCTCGCCGCAACACGGGCACGTGCGCTGCGATGCCGGTGGATCATGGCGTTCGTGCTTCTCCTTGAGCTTCGGACGCGGAGTGCGCCCGTGGCCGCTCTTGCCGGGTTGCTGACCCCGCTTGTTCCCGGTGCCTTCCTTCTTCTTCCGTTTCTCGCTCTTCGACCCGAAGCGCGCCGTCGCGTGCTTGGCACGCGTCCCGCGGAGATTCCTCAGCTCGCTCGCCTGTTCAGCGTTCTTGAGCTTCAGAGCGTCCCTTTCCTGCTCCAGCGCCTCCGCTCGGGCCTGTCCACGCTTCACCTCCCGGCGAGCCTCCTTGAGCTGATCACGAGTGCGGTCGAGATGAAACTTGAATGTGCCCGCACGGGCACGGGCAGAATTCTTCGCACGGCGCAGGTCAGACGCGGTAGGGATGCGCATTGCTGCGCACCCCCCGCGCAGATCCGGACGTGGACGTTAATCCATCCGGCTCCTACCTCGGGTACTGGACGGCAAACCACTGGACTAGCCTGCGGCTTCCCGTATCCGATCCGCCGCCTGTGGCACGCTTGCCCGACACTGCGTTCGGTGCGTGCTTTAGCGTCCCGGATTCCCCTTGGTTGAGGCCCTTTCCTCCAGCGACTCCGCAGAAGCTAACGCTTCCTTGTTCGCCGCCTTCACAGGTACTACGGCCTCATCCGACTTCTTCAAACCGTACATCATAGGCTTCGGTTTTCTCCTTCCCCATGCGGTCCCGCCACAACCGGCGGGACGGTTTGAAGATCTCCCAGGGTCCCAACAGAAGGCGTGCGGACGTGCATGGGTTCTCTGACACCGCGGGGCTCGCCGACATCTCACCAAATCGATGCCTGCGATGTTGCCTTCGACCAATGCGAAAGCCTCGGCACCCCGGATGATAGCTTTTTCGGTGCTCATTAGCCCTGCCCATCCGTACCGCTACCGACGCTTCGCCTGCCCCCTCGCGGGAACCGACGCACGGCTCGCGGAGAAACGTGGTTTGGTTACTCCTTCGTTCCAGGGGACTTTCACCCCCTACCTTCCGCCAGTTCGCCTGGCACACCGCATACGCGCTTCCGCCGCATCCGCACGAACCCGCTCCGCCTCATAGAGCGCACGCCAGTCAGGCGCCTCGCATGACAAGGCCACTGACGCCCGACATAGGCCGTCACCACCTCCCGTCAGCTGCTGTGTCGCTCCGCGCGTCTCGGCAAAAGTCTTCATGGCCTCGACCATAATCGAGACCAAACGAGTTTACCAGCTCTTTCTCAGACGATAGTCAGCAAGACCCAAACCAACCAAAATCAGCCATCACCGAACGGCCGAACGCTTACGGCTGTCCAACATGAAACGATAACTGACGACCTCTCAATGGCATTGGTGTGTGCGTGCAGGACTGCCCGCCAGTCTTCATCGTTGTTCTGGACTTCAATGTTCACGCAAGGTGACTGCACTGCATTGCCGAGATCAGTCAACTTCATGTCGATACCCGGTGTTACTGTTTGCTGCAGGAAGTCGCTCGCCGTCATGGATCCGTCGCCCAGGCTGAGCGATCGTGTGGTTCGAGCCGCGACAGTCTTGGTCACGACATCCGGGAGAGTTCCCTTCAATGCCTGAGTCGCCAGCATGATGCACCTGTTGCAGGTGGCGAGTTCCTGTTCGTCTGTTATGCCGTTGATACGTATCGACAGTCTTTCTGCTGTCATCTCGATAGTCCCATGACCTCCAAGCATCGCCACGCGCACGCAAACGTCTGAAAGTGCGCTCCCGCCGAATACATGCAAGTCTGTCGTTCGAAGCGGGAATTGAGGATGGATGGATTGGTAAAATGACTTCAGAAGCTCTATGTTGTGGCTTGGCAAATCGAACAGCGGGTGCAGGAACTCCGCTTCGTACGTCATTTCCATCCATTCGAGACTGCTTTTCACCAGTACGTCTCCTGCCACGATCTTATCCTTGATCTGTCGCCGTACAAGCTCCCCCTTGGGCACCGTTCGTTGCCCGGCGCCTGAGTTCCGCCGTAGTCACGCCAACCCTTGAACCTTTCTATACCTTGTCTGCGATTGCCGCGAGCCTTTTGTGGTTCTCCCTTAAGGAGAGTCCTTTCGCCCAAGCAGCACCCGATAATCCATCCCATCGCGTGGCCAGGTGAGCCAACGCCCGCAAACGTACCCTATGCCATGTCCGTGATACAAGCAACTTGGATAGGCAAGTGCAAATGGTGGTGCGAGCCCGCGGTGCCTGACTGGCGCGCCGTGCCGCGCAGGATTGCCTGTGCGTGACATGGGCCAGGCGTCGTCTCTTGTCGGTGATGACAGACGATGAGGGAGTTCGGCCGTAGAAGGCACAGTGACGTGCGCATCCGCGCGCGTCGTGTTGCCGGTCCGAGCGTGGGACGATCGTCTCGGAGAGGTCCCGCCGGCGATCTTCTCCATTGAGGCGAAACGGCGCTTTCAAGTGCGCCCCCCGCGCCGGAGAAGCAGTCCCGGCGGCTCGCGATGGTGGCGAACAGTAAGGCGTGGATCTCCCGCTCCCGAACCGACCATCGAAGCCTTCGCCGTCGAGTCATGCAGACTCCTCATCAACTTCGTCGAGCATCAGCGAAAGATGCGGAAACTCGTCATGCTCAAGGGCCTGCACCATCTTGCCGTCCAGATCCTTGTGGAGACATGCCGGAGGGGCGCCCGAAAGGGCGTTGATCCAGTAGCTTGCCGTAGCCGGAAGGCAGAGCTTCCGGCGCTTGACGAAGTGTTTCGGCACCTTGCCCCTGCCGTGGTAGACCTTGACATGACACGTCCACGGCCAGCGTCATCCAGTCCTGCGAGCCGTCCTCGGGCCATGACCGCCCGAGGGCCCGCTGCCATGCTTCCACCGTCCCGGGGGAAGCGGCAAGGGCTGCCACCTTCCTCCTTGAGATGGCGAGGTGATGCTGGCGTCAGGCGAGGTCGTGGCCAGCTATTTCTGGAGTGGGCCCGTCCACCGCATGCAGCAGGACGGCATTCCGGTTGAGTACCTGCTGGACCCAAGGGGTGGCCTGATTTCCTGGGTCTGCGGACTGGTGATGTCGACGACCGGCGAGGGTGACGAGGAAGCGGCCTACGATTTCATCAACGCCTGGAATTCGCCCGAGGCCGGCAAGTTCCTGGTCGAGGTCTACGGCTACGGCCACGCCAACCGACGGACATGGAAGATCGTCGATCCTGCCGTCTCGTCATCGATGGGACTCGACGGGGACGTCAGCGCCTTCCTCGCGAAGGCCACCCCCTGGCAATCGTGGCCTCCCGACATTCTCGAGCGCTACGTCTCCATGTACAACGACGTCAAGCTCGCCGAATGACGGTGAAGGACGCCGGGCTGCCCGGCGTCCTCACGGTTCCGTGAAGGCGCCTTCGCGGCGGATGGCGTGTGCGACCTGGCGGTGGAAGTGGACCGTCCCGCGATCCCAGTGAGGCGCCAGGCGACCACCGTCATAGGCCGTGCACGCGCGCCCCTCCTGGAGGCGCAGGCAGATGTCCTTGTCCTCGTTGTTGAGTTCCACCCATTCCCGGTAGAGAGCGTCTCTCGATTCGGCGTGTTCGGCGGCACGGGCGGCATCACCGACGTAGTAGAACCACATGCGCATGATGGTCCGATCTGCCGCCAGCGGCTCAAAGAGCACGGCCTGGAGGCTGCCCGGATAGACATTGACCGCAAAGTTCGGAAACAGCACGGCATAGCGGGCGCTCGTTTCCAGATCCTCGTCGATTCCTTCCTGTGACGGCAGGCCGGGCCCCGACTCGTCGACCGCGATACCCCTGCCGCTGGCGGTGAAGGCATAGCCGTTCAGCAGGTGGCAACCACTCTCGCGCATGGACTGGCGCGTTTGCGGGCTCATCATGCGGTCGAGGGCCGGGTGGACGGCGAACACGTGGTAGAAATCGCAGTAGTTTTCCACCGCAAGTTTCCAGTTGCAGGCGAACTCCACGGCCATGGTCTGGTCCGAACGGCGGAACTGCGTGATGTCATGGCCGGTGAAGTGTTCCTCCACCGGGGCCAGGAAGCTCTCGAATTCGGGCGCCTTGCCGTCGATGTTGACGAACACCCAGTCGTACCACTGCCGGCACGGGACGGCGAAGAGGCGGACATCCTCGCCGACGATGTCACAAGCCGTCTGGTGACGGCCATGGCCATGGTAGTGAGGCCGTCCCTTGAGGACACCGTCGAGACCATAGGACCAGGCATGGTAAGGACAGGTGAGAACCGTCCTCGAGCAGCGGGATTCCGTCACCAGCCTGGCGCCGCGATGCGGGCAGACATTGTGAAAGGCACGCACCATATGATCGTGTCCGCGCACAAGGATCAGCGGATGGCCGGCGATCTCCACCGACAGGACATCGCCGGGATCGCCGAGCGTGCTCGCTGGCGCCGCAAAGGACCAGGTTCTCGAAAACAGGCGAGTCTTCTCAAGTTCATGAAACGCGCCATCGGTGAAGGCGGCGTTGGGAAGCCCCCTCGCCAGCGATGTTGTCCGCCCGAGTTGCTCCAGCACCTCATCCGAGACCGACTGCCACGCACCGCCGGCTCCCGGAAACGCGATGACGTTCATGGCCTTCACTCCCCCGTTCCGCGCATGGTATCGCTGGTCGCATCCGCTTGAAAAGCCCGCGTCGCCCCGGGCTCCTCACCCCTCTGCGAGGATGGCCGGTGAGATTCGGCGTGCTCGTGCAGCCTGTCATTCGCCGGAACATGTGCCTATACTGCTCCCTGGCCATGAGGAGAACCGCCCGATCCTGGGGCGGATCAAGGCACGATCGAAGAGGAATCGAGTGTTTGGACAATGTAGGCGTTCGGTCAAGGGGTGACGATAATGAGGGTGACGGTGGCAACTGCGCACATATCCCGGGTCTCACCCGCATTCGCTCAGTTCCATGATGCCTCGATCGCTGCATCGTGACCGAACGCTGACTGGACAACTCCGGTCCCTATTCGCGAACAACAAGACAATGAGGGAGAATTCCATGAAACCGCAAGAGTTCGCCAGGGTGCTGCGCGCTGGTGCCCTGACCCGCCGTGAGGCCGCCGGAGTCCTTTCCTCGGCAGGCCTCGTGACCGTGTCCCTGGTGTCCGGCAAGGCGCGGGCTGAAGTCGACCTCAGCCTCCTGGAGTGGAACGGCTACGAATACGAGTCCTTCCACCCCGAGTACAATGCGAAGCATGGCGGACAGCCCGAGGTGACGTTCTTTTCGGAAACCGAGGACGCCTTCCAGAAGATGCGCGCCGGTTTCAGGGTGGACCTGGTGCATCCCTGCACCGCCTCGGTGAAGAAATTCCGCGATGCGGGACTCATCAAGGCCCTTGAGACAGACCGCATTCCGAGGTGGCCCGAGATCATCCCGGATCTTCTTGAGGTCAAGGGTGTTCGCATCGAAGGCGAATACTTCTTTTGTCCGTGGGACTGGGGCTTTTCCAAGGTCGCCTACAATCCCGAGGTCATCGAAGTTGACAACCCGACCTTCGATATCTTCGTCGACCCGCGATTCAAGGGCAAGACCTCCCTGACGTCGCAGATGGGAGTCAACACCTTGGTGGCCGGCGTCATCGGACGCTGGGCCAACCCACTCGATCCCACCGAGGATGAGATGGCGATGGCACCGGAAATCTTCCGCAAGATGCTGGACAATGCCCGCTTTGTGTGGACCGACAGCACACAGCTCGAGCAAGCCTGGGTCGCCGGCGACGTCGGCATTTCCTACATATACGGCAGTGCCTCACGACGCATGAAGGAGGAGGGCATCCCGGTCGTCATCGTTGATCCGGTCATGCCGTGGATGTGCGGACTGTGCCTGAGCAGCAATGGCGAGGGATCCGAAGACCAGGCCTACGAGTACATCAACGCCATGCTCGATCCGGTCGGAGGGCTCTCCCTGTTCGAGACCTACGGCTACGGTCACGCCAACATCAACACGTTCGATCTGATCGACCCGGATGTCCTGCGCGACAAGGGGCTCGATGACCCCGTCGCCCTTCTCTCCAAGGGAGTCTTCTTCGACGAGGTTCCCCCGGAGAAGGATGCGCGCCTCATCGAGATGTGGCACGAAGCCCAGGCCGGAATGTAGCGATCACCTGACATGCGCTCCTTGCCGGTGGTTTCCGGCAAGGAGCGCATCGTTGTGTCGATCGTTCGTCAACAGTGTCCGTCGGGGAGTGACACCATCATGACCGAAATCAGGATGGAAGCCGGCATCGTCTTTGAAACCCATGTTCCCGATGCTCTCAGGCGGGCCCTTGAGCATGCGGGCGATGACGGGTTTGTCGCCTCCATGCCTCAATTGCTGCATGCACGCGCCCATGCGTCCTATGACAACATCATCTGGAATACCTGGTTCACCTCGAATTCCGAGGAAAGCGTGATGACCACGCCTGCGGGCAACCGGGTGGTCGTCGGCGTGCACGGAGGCGGCATCTTCGCGTCGCCCGAACGTTTTGAAAGGGTGTACCGGTCCAGCACCGCCCGCACCAATCCGGAAGGGTTCACCGGTCAGTACGCTGCCAAGATCTCCAGTCGCGAAGTGCGGGACATCCTCGAAGGCAGGCTTCCCGACGGCACTGAGATTCCGGTCTATCCGTTCCGGGAGTTCAAGGCTGGAGTCCCCGATCTGCCCATGCGGTACGGTGTCATATCGGATTTCGACATAATGCGGCAGTCGAAACGGGGTTACGAAACGTTCGAGCGCCTGCGTGAGGAACCGAACCTAGTGGTGAGGGCCGGAGGAGTCGAACCGCTCGGCCGTTATCTCGATGCGGCACAGAAGCGCCACGGCACGACCGTCATGGGAAACTGGCATCCCTTCAACAGGATCGATCCGGACCAGGCGCAGACCCGCATCCTGTTTTTGGCCGGCAATCTCGGAGGTCTTGGCACGGAAGATGATGACGATCACCTCCATGGCTACGATGCGGAGTACGGCATGGGCGGAGACGCCTCCATGCACAACATGGCGCGTTATGTCGCTGTTGCTCCGCACGACGTGTCGTCGAGCCTTCGCCACCTGCCCTTCCAGTCGGATTGAGGGCACCCTTCATGGCGACAACTGAGCGGGAGCATGCTCCGGGTTGGTACGCCATCCTGCCACCGTCGGCACCCGCACGGCGCCTGACAGGAGCTGAGGTCGCGGACTGGGTTGTCGTCGGCGGCGGAGTCACGGGACTTGCAGCAGCCCGCCGGCTTGGCGAACTGCTTCCGGACAGTCGAATCGTCCTGATCGAGGAATATCGCATCGGCTATGGTTCATCCGGCCGCAACGCCGGTTTCATCATCGATACACCGCACCTTACGGAACAGTTCGACCATGCCACCAACCTACGGATATCCCGCCTGGTTCTGGCGGGACTGGCCGAGTTGGAGCTCCAGGTGAGGGAGAACGAAATCGACTGCGAATGGACACCTCATGGTCACCTGACAGCCGTGGTCGACGAGTCGCGGGTCGGCGGCCTCCATGCAACCGTGGCCATGCTGGAGAGCATTGGCGAAACATACGAATGGCTGGAAGGCGACGCGCTTGCCGACGTGGTCGGCACACAT
The DNA here is from genome assembly GCA_964291265.2 of Alphaproteobacteria bacterium. GTDB lineage: Bacteria > Pseudomonadota > Alphaproteobacteria > SP197 > SP197 > SP197. The sequence goes on along the minus strand of OZ219747.1, from coordinate 1,870,700 downwards.
TGCTACCATGCGGCCGTTCTCACGCCCCGCACCGTGACGGTCAATCCGGCGGCCATGTGCCGGGGACTCGGCCAATCACTGCCGGAGAACGTCGACGTCTTCGAAGAAACTTGCGTGCGGCGCATCACCTCCGGCAGGACCCGGTCAGTGGTTCATGACGATGGACGTATCGACACACCCAACGTGCTCCTGACGACGAACGCCTTCATAACCCGGCTCGGCCTCCTGAAAGGCGAGGTGTTTCCCATGATCGCCTGTGCCAGCTTGTCGCGTCCTCTCAACGACGAGGAGGATGCGGCCATGACCGGGCATCGCGCCTGGGGAATCACCGGGACCGCAACCCTGCGCCGCACCCCGTCCAACCGCATCCTTGCGCGTTTCGGCACCTACTATGCCGGAGACTTCCGTCTTGGGGCGAAGCGCCGCAAGTCTCTCCTGGCATCGCACAGGAAGGGGGTCACCGATCGCTTTCCCATGCTCGCGCCCCTCGACTTCGAACACACGTGGGCCGGGGTCTTCTGCATGACGCGGGACTGGGCGACGCATTTCGGCCGCCTGGAGCCGGGTCTCTTCGTTTCCCTGGGCTACTGCGGCGTGGGCCTGGCGAGGGGCACGATTTCCGGCAAGCTCGTTGCCGAGCATGCCCTAGGCGGCGAATCATCCCTTATCGATGACGCGGCAGCGCTCAGCGGTCCCGCCAGGCTGCCCGCCCAACCGTTTCTGGCACTGGGCGTTGAGGCCCGTCTTGCCGGTTACCGCTGGCAAAGCCGGCGCGAGTGGTAGGGCGATACTTCGGCGGTCATGACGTCACGTGATGTCATCGCGGGCTGGACCGCCTGGACAAGGGCCAGTTTCCTGCGATTCGAATGGTTGCGCGGCTACACGCTGCTGTCCCCTGCCATTCTCACCATGTTCTGCCTGCTGGCACTGCCGATCTTCACGCTCGTGACCTACAGTTTCTGGTCACAGACCTACGTCTACGTCGACCAGTCCTTCACGCTGAAGAACTACGAGACGTTCTTCGACAAGTGGATCTACGGAAAGCTGCTCCTGCGATCGATCAGGATGTCCGCCACCGTAACGGTCATCACCATCCTGCTCGCCTACCCGGTGGCCTACTTCCTCGCCTTCAGGGTGACGAGGAACAAGATGACCTGGCTCATCCTGATCAACATTCCGTTCGTCACAAGCTACCTGCTGCGCGTTCTCGCCTGGAAGATCATGCTGGGCAACAACGGCGTGATCAACGGCACCCTGGAGGGACTTGGCTTCATCGAGGAGCCCCTGGAGTACCTTCTCTACAGTCGCTTTGCCGTGGTGCTGACCCTCGCCCATGCATGGGCGGCCTTCGCCATCCTGCCGATTTACGTGTCGCTACAGAAGATCGATCGGTCGCTCCTGGAGGCAGCCGCCGACCTGGGTGACGGACCCGTGAAGCGCTTCCTGCGCATCACCCTGCCGCTTTCCATGCCTGGAGTGATTGCCGCGGCCGTCATCGAGTTCATCCCCACGGTCGGAGACTACATCACGCCCGTCATGGTGGGTGGACCCAAGGGTGTCATGATAGGCCAGATTGTCGCCGCCCAGTTCGGTGCCGCCAACAACTGGCCCCTGGGAGCGGCGCTGACGATCATCATCATGATCTCGATCACGGCCATCGTCTGCACCATCATCTGGTTCGCCCGTCTGGGTACGGTGAGAGCGCGGGACATGGAAATCACGACGGCACCCCGGCCTGTCGACCGCACCGGGCGCGGGATCGACTGGCTGCTTCTCTACGTCATCCTCTACCTGGCGTTTCTCTACATCCCCTCCGCGATGCTGCCGGTCTTTTCCTTCAATGACAGCATCCAGATGGTGCTGCCGCTCAAGGACTTTACGTTCAAGTGGTATGCCGCACTGGCCGATCATGCCGGCCTGCAGGGCGCCCTCTTCAACAGCCTGAAAGTCGCCCTGCCGGTCGCTGCCACGACGACCGTCCTGGCGATCCTTGCCGGCAAGGCGCTGACCCGGTACCGAATGCCCGGCAGGGGGGTGGCCATCGGCTTCATCCTCATTCCGATGGTGATGCCCGGCATCATTCTGGCGGTCGGTCTCCTGGTTCTTGCTCTTGCCGTGGGGATGCCCCTTTCTTTGTGGGCGGTCGGGGTCGCCCATGTCGTGACCACGCTCCCCTTTGCCACCCTTGTCGTGATGGCACGTCTCGAGGGCTTCTCCAGGAACATCGAGGAAGCTTCGCGAGATCTCGGTGTCGGCGGTTTCATGACCTTCTGGCGTGTCACGTTCCCGCTCATCCTGCCGGCCGTCGTCGCCTCGTTCCTGCTTACCTTCACCGCGTCCTTCGACGAGTTTCTCTTCGCCTTCTTCCTGGGAGGCAACCAGGTCACCCTGCCTGTCTTCATATGGACGCAGGTTCGTTTCCCGCAGACGCTGCCAAGTGTTCTGGCCCTGGGCGCCCTCATCTTCATGGTGTCCATCATTCTCATCGTCACCGCCGAGTTTTTCAGGCGGTCGGGAGACAGACACGTCGTGACACCGGCGGACGGGTTCCGATGATGACGGGATCCGGCCACCATGACGGGCACTCCGGGAGCTTTGCCTGATGAACGATACCTCCTTCATTTCCATACGGAATGTCTCCAAGAGATTCGGCAGCATCCTGGCCGTGGACCAGGTCAGCATCGACATTCGTCGGGGTGAGTTCTTTTCCCTGCTCGGTTCGTCGGGGTGCGGGAAGAGCACGCTGCTGCGCATTCTCGCCGGCTTCGAGTTCCCGACATCTGGGGAAGTCCACATCGACGGGCAGGCGATGGCGGCGGTTGCACCCAACCATCGACCCGTCAACATCGTGTTCCAGAACTACGCCATCTTCCCTCACCTGACGGTGAAAAAGAACATCGCCTATGGCCTTCTCGAGGCACGACTGCCCCGGGCCCGCGTCAATGAACGCGTCGAGGAGATGCTCGACCTCATCAAGCTTCCCGGATACCAGAACCGTGCCTCGCACGAACTGTCGGGCGGCGAACGACAGCGCGTGGCCCTGGCCCGGGCGCTGATCCGTCAACCCAAGGTTCTCCTGCTCGACGAGCCGCTCGGCGCCCTCGACAAGAAGCTGCGGGAAAACATGCAGCTGGAACTGAGGGACCTGCAGCGCTCGGTCGGCATCACATTCGTGTTCGTGACCCACGATCAGGAGGAAGCGCTCACCATGTCGGACCGCGTCGCCGTCATGTCGAAGGGGCGCCACCTGCAGATCGACTCCCCGACCAGGCTCTACGAGACACCGCGCGACCGAGAGGTCGCGGAATTCATCGGCACCATGAACTTCCTCGACGCCCGGGTGCTCGAAGTCAGGGGCGACACGCTGGCAATCGATGCCGGGGCTGCCGGGATCATCGAGGCCCACAGACGGGACCCCCACCCCGAATCCGGCGCACGGTGCACCGCGGCAGTACGGCCGGAGAAGATCTCGCTTCACACGATCAGGCCTGACAGCGGCAACACCGTCAAGGGCGTCATCGACTCCACGGCCTACCTCGGCGACCGCAGTCATCACTTCGTGAAGGTCGAGGGAATTGAGGCGCCCTTCATCGTGTCGGTGCCCAACCTGGACAGCGACGCCGCCGAGGTTGGCCCACGCGACGGAGAGATGTGGCTGAACTGGTCAAGGCGCTCCGTCGTTCTCCTCTCCTGAACGCGGTAACTGCCCAGGTCTGATTTCGCCGAGTCATCACGGAAAGTGGATTGATGGTTCCGGTCTGGTGGCGCCGAGAAGGGATGTCAGAAGCGCAGTTTCCGGATCAGCGGAACCCGAACCGGACCAAAACGACAATAGGAAAAGACGGCGGCGCTCGGGGAGACAATCAACCGAACACTGAACCCACGACAACAGGACGTGACAATAGGACCTGACAACAGGGAAGAAACACGACCCTGACAAAGCGCGGCGAATCGCCGAAATCCCGCCGTTCTATGCAACCATCAACAGGCGGAGTCGTCCGGCACCTGCACTCAGCACAGCAGAAGCTGAAGCGGCGGATGTCGCCGCGAAGGGCAAGCGCGTGCGGCTCGCGCGGATACCGCGGCGACCGCCGCCATGCGGGCATCCCTCCAGGCGGCAGCGGTCGGCCTCGGCCACGTCAATCCTCTCAAGGAGAGGCCAGACATGGGCGCAGGAAAGCATGGGACCCGGGAAGGAAACGTGCGACATTGACTGGCCTCCGCTGATCTCACTGTCACGGAGACAAGCCCCTCGGCCGACTTCTTGCAGGTCGGTCGAGGGGCAATCACCCCAGACCAGCAGACAATTCAAGCAGAACCGACGGAATCCACGTCAAAAATCGCGCAAACACCTGCCCCTGGCCTGCAGGAACTTCACCGCACGGTCGACGGTGGGCCGTGAGACAACAAGGGCCCTGGCCAGATCGACACAGCGCACACCGGCGACCGTTTGGATCCTGTCGAGTTCTTCCCCTGATGATACTCCTTGACCGCCGGTTGACGGGCCCGCAGGGAGACCTCGATCCCGAAGCAACAGTCTTCGTTGTGCCGCATGCGCGATGATGGCGCGACAAGGATGTTCACAAAGCCGGGTTGCATGGCTTGAACCGGTGGGGAGTTGTTTCCATCCTGTCGGCGGCCGTTGAATCCGTCATCGCAGGTTGGCGAGTCGGCGGATGCAGGGGAGGAGAAGACGATCAACGAATTGACCAACCCCACTCTCCCGTTCGAGTCCGGGCATGAATACCTGCCCTGCGTGTTGCCAGGGTTCGCAACACCCGACTGGCTTCGGGACAATCATCATCTGATGAAGGCCGATCTGCGCAAGCTGGCGGTGGTGCTGACGGATGAGTACCCCGACTGGACGGCGGATGGAAGCGATGCGGCGGCGTTCTGGCGCGCGGTGCACGATCAGGCGGAACACTGGACCTGGTTCCTCTGGGTGTTCGAAGACCGGATCCTCAAGCTCTTCGGTCCTGTCAAGGGAAGGAAGAAACAGCTCGTCTCGAGACTCCTGGCTGCAGCCGGCGACAGGGCACGTGAATTGCACCCGCTGGCCCGAGCCGAGGCGGAGCCCGAACTGTTCGACGACCTCGAGACGCTGTGGGGGGAAGGAGAGCATCTCCTGGTCGCCCAGGTGGTCTGGGCCATGTCCTGCCTGCAGGACGCGATCAGCAGTCACATGATGTCCGAATGGGTGGAAGATCCGATCATCGACGATCTGATCGGGGATGCGATTCACCGCGCCCAGTACCTTCCGCGCCCCGACCTCGGCCACCTGGTGGAAAGACTGAAGCGCGAGACGGTGGGACCGCATCTGGAGAAACTGATCGCACGCGCCGGTGCAGAGTGCCTCGAGCTCCACAAGGACGCGTCCAGCCACTGGAGCAGGTTGAGGGAGTTGGTGGCCGATCACGACCACTATCGCCCGGCGCTGAAGGATCTTTCATCGCACCTCCTCAAGGTCGAACTCCTCGATCGCGACATCCTGAGGATCACCGATGCGCGAGACAGCGCCTCGGCACGCTGCCGTCACGCGGCGGTGTGCGCAAGACTCGAACAGGCGATGAACGCCATGCCTGAGGCGCTGGACGGCGACACTGCGCGGTTGACAGATTCGATAGCGAAGATCGCGAAGGACGGACCGGTGCCGCTTGTCTTCACGGAGCCCGAGTGGAAACGCTGCGAGGAACTGGCGGAGGCATTTCGCGCGGCACTGGTCGGTCCTGTTGAACAGGAACTCGCCCTGCGCGAGGCGTCGCGCCGCTATGCAGAGGATCCGAGCGCTGCAAACCGCGAAGCCCTGCACACGGCGATGGCTGCCGAACGCGACAACCCACGGTCAATCGCGCCCGCATCAGACATACTCGATCGGATTGCCGCAGCCCTCACAGCGATGGCGTTACAGTACGGGTACTGGACCGATCACGATGCCTGGGACGAACTGCCACCTGTCCCCGGATCGCGCGCCAGGGTGCGTGAGCTGAACGCCGAGATCGACGCTCTGAAGGCGGCTCGCCAGGCGGACGACGAGAGGTTGGCGGTACTGCAGGCGACGCTTGACGACGTCAAGGAGGAGAATGACGGCTTGCGCAGCGAAAGGTACCGACTACTCGAACGCCTCGCCGCCCTGGAAGGGGGAGGGCGCTGCGGCTCGACGGAGGAAGGGACTGTTCCTCCCCTCGGGAGCTACGAGGAACTGCCCGACTGGACGGCGGCCCACTTCGCCGGACGGGTTGCGCTCTCAGGCCGCGCAGTGAGGGCGCTCAAGGGGGCCGAGTTCGAGGATGTCGGGCTTGTCGGCAAGGCGATCCACATGCTCGCCACGACCTACTGGGGAATCAAGACCGGGGGAAGCCTGGAGCTGCGTGACACCTTCGAGAACACGCTGCGCGACCTCCGGCTCCTGGAGACACCGAGCCTTCGCCCCGGTCAGCAGGGCAAGGCGCGCGACGATTTCGTCATTGAGTGGGACCGGCGCCGGCTGACACTCGACCGCCACATCAAGAACAGATCCGGCACGCGTGATCCGAAGCGTTGCTTCCGGCTCTACTTCTCCTGGGACGAGGCGACGCGGCAGGTCGTGATCGGCCACCTGCCAGGCCACATGAACACGCCCGGCACATGAGATTCCCGTGATCGGCCATGGGCCAGGCGGCTTCGGCGAGCGAGATACCCCGTCGTCGTCGCTCACCATCGGCAGGGTGCGAGGCACCTCGTAAGCTTCCGTGAACAGTGGAGGGCCTCGGTGATGATGAGACCCGCCCCCCCCTCATCATGCTGGCCTTCATGACCATGGCCCAGGTGCGCACGCCGGAGAAGCTGCGCTGCCAGGCGCGTTGGGGAATGGGGTCTTCTGCCGGGTCTCGACCGATGTCCGGAGGTCAGGACCCTCAAGGAAGAAGGTGGTGAGCCCTTGCCGCTTCCCCCGAGACTGTGGGGACATGGCAACGGGCTTCGGACGGCTCGCAGGACTGGATGACGCTGGCGGTGACCCCAGCGAACATCCTGGCGCCGCAGCGTCAGCGTACGGTGCAGCGGATGTGCGGCCAGCGGGTGCCGTCCTGCACCATCAACAACAGCGCCTGGCCCTGCATCCGCCGCAGGGTCCGTGCGCGATGCCCCCTGATGAAGGTGGACGCACAGACCGCTTCGTAGTCCGGATGCTCGATCATCCTGTAGCATCCCTTCACCGTCGCCCCGCAGCCAGCCGCCGCAGCGAAGAACGTCTTCGTCGGCGACCCTGAACCTCGGCACTACGCAAGCCGCTGCGTCAGGCGGGCGTCGCCTGAGGGCGCGACGCCGAATTCGTTCTCTGCCCGGGCCGCGCTGTTAAGACCGTCCCCGGGCGTCAGGGCGCGCCGCGCCTCCAGACAGGTGTCCCAGTCCGCCGCCAGCGGCAGCAGAAGGATGCGCTTCGCCGGGTGTCAGCGCCCTGGGAGACAGGGCTGCTCCTTTGTTTGTCCGGTTTCGTCCGACGAGGGGCGTTGCAGGCTTGATCTGGAGGTCCATTCGGGACCGGATTTCGTTGTCGATAGGCCGGTTCCGACCTCGAGATGGTGCCACCCACTTCAGGAACGGCCACTCCGACGCGGGTTGTCCACCGCCGATCGCGACAACACGAATGGTCCTGCGTGTCTCGCCCGGGCCGTCGATGTCTGCTATGTATCGCTCGGCTCCCTGGAGGTCGTGATGTCAACCGCGTTCCCGAATCTCTTTTCGCCGCTTTCCATGGGGAATGTGACCTTCAGGAACCGGATCTTCTCGACCGGTCACATGACGACGCTCGTGACCGGATACAGGCCCAACGAGGAACTCGCGGCCTATCACGAGTCGCGCGCCAGGGGCGGAGCAGGGCTGGTGATCATCGAGGTCGCGCTGGTCCACGGCTCGGCGGTCTACACCTCCCACACCATCATGGCCAACACCGATGACTGCATCCCCGGCTACCGGAACATCGCCCGGCGCGTGCATCGCCATGACTGCCGTGTCTTCGGACAGCTCTTTCACCCGGGCCGCGAGACATTCGAATCGATCGATGGCAGCGCTCCGGTTGCCTGGGCGCCCTCGTCGGTGCCCAACGAGCGCTTCCACATCATGCCCCGAGCCATGCCGCGCGCCATGATCCACGATGTGATCGACGGCTACGGCGATGCCGCCGTCAGACTCCGTGAAGGCGGCCTCGACGGGGTCGAGATCGTCGCCAGCCACGGGTATCTCCCGGCACAGTTTCTCAATCCCCGGGTCAACGTGCGCGAGGACGAGTACGGCGGAACCCTGGAGAACCGCGTGCGGTTCCTGCGGGAAGTCGTCGACAACATCCGCGTCAAGGTGGGCAGCGACTATGTGGTCGGCCTGAGGATCACCGGCGACGAACACTCCCATGACGGCCCCGATGTGGCGACGGTGACCGAGGCCATCGGCATGCTCGACGCCGGCGGCGGTCTCGACTACTTCAATGTCATCGCTGGATCGTCGTCCTCGCTCGGCGGGTCCGTGCACATCGTGCCGCCGATGTTCATCGACAACGCCTACGTGGCGCCCTACGCCGCCACCATCCGCCAGAAGGTGTCGGTTCCCGTGTTCGTGGCCGGCAGGATCAACCAGCCGCACCAGGCCGAGGAGATTGTCGCCAGCGGTCAGGCCGACATGGTGGGCATGACACGGGCGCAGATCTGCGATCCGCATCTGGCCAACAAGGCCCGAGAGGGGCGTGTCGACGACATCCGCGCCTGCATTGCCTGCAACCAGGCCTGCATCGGCCACATGCACATGGGGGTCGGCATCTCGTGCATCCAGCACCCCGAATCAGGCCGCGAACTGGCCTATGGCGAGCGCCAGCCGGCGGCCGGCATCAAGAGGATCCTGGTGGCGGGGGGCGGGCCCGGCGGCATGAAGGCGGCAGCGGTGGCCGCGGAGCGCGGCCACCGGGTGACGCTGTTCGAAGCGACGGACCGCCTGGGCGGACAGACGCTGCTGGCGCAGTCACTCCCCGGCCGTGCCGAATTCGGCGGCATCGTCACCAATCTCTCCCGGGAAATGGAGCTGTCCGGCGTCGAGGTCGTCAGGAACCGCAAGGTGACGCGCCAACTGGTCGAGAAGGAAGCCCCCGACGCGGTCATCGTCGCCACCGGAGCGGTGCCGGCGCCGGTCGACATCGAGGGAGGCGCCGAGGCCCATGTCGTCGAGGCCTGGTCCGTGGTCAAGGGCGAGGCAAACGTCGGGGGCAACGTGGTGATCGCCGACTGGCGCTGCGACTGGATCGGCCTCGGTCTGGCCGAGCACCTCGCGCGCAATGGCTGCAACGTCACCCTGGCGGTCGACGGCTACATGCCCGGCCAGACGATCCAGATGTATGTCCGCGATCACTGGGCCGGCATTCTCCAGAAACTGGGGGTGAAGGTGATTCCCTATGCCCGCCTCTTCGGCGTCGACTCCGACAGTGTCTACCTGCAGCACGCCACCAGCGGTGAAGCGATGATCGTCGAGGAGGTCGACACGCTCGTCACGGCTCTCGGCCATCATTCGGTGACCGACCTTGCCGACGACCTCGAGGACTGGACGGGGGAACTGCACCTTGTCGGCGACTGCCTCGCTCCCAGAACTGCCGAGGAGGCTGTCCTCGAGGGCCTCAAGACAGCTGCGGAGATCTAGCCGATGTCACTTCCCGACGATGCCGCCGAGGTTCTCGATTTCTGGTTCGGCCAGCTGACGCCGGAAGAGTGGTTCCAGCCCGGTGATGATCTCGATGAGACCATTGCCCGAAGGTTCGGCGGATTGCACGCCCGCCTGTGGCGCCAGGGTGTCCCCTCGTCATGGCGCGCCTCACCGCACGGAAGGCTTGCCGCCATCATCGTGCTCGACCAGTTCCCGCGGAACATCTACCGCGGCAAGGCCGCCGCGTTCTCGACAGACGACGCGGCCCTGGCGCTGGCGAGAGAAACCGTCGACGGCGGAATGGACGACGGGCTTGAAGCCGTCGAACGCAAGTTCGTCTACCTCCCCTTCGAACACTCCGAGGATCCCGAGGTCCAGGACCGGAGCGTCCGTCTCTTTTCCACCCTCGATGACCCTCGCTCCCTTCAGTTCGCGGAAGCCCACCGGGACGTCATCAGGCGTTTCGGCCGTTTCCCTCATCGCAACAGGATGCTGGGGCGGGTCTCGACGGCCGACGAGGAAGCCTATCTGGCCGAGCCCGGCGCCGGATTCGGCTGGCTTGCGCCCGATGATTCGGGCAAGGGGGACACATGCTGATGGCAACCGGCCTGCTTGACGAACTTATGGTCGTTGCAGGGAGGGCCGGCTCCGTCATCATGGACCACCATGGTCGTGCCGCCGCGCGCCTGAAGGCGGACAGATCCCCGGTCACGGACGCAGACGAGGCTGCCGAGGCCCTGATCGTCGCGGCGCTCCACCGGCTGACGCCGGACATTCCGGTGATCGCCGAGGAGATGATGGCCGGCACGGCTCCGGACAGGGAAGCAGCCAGCCGGTTCTGGCTCGTCGATCCTCTCGACGGAACGCGGGAGTTCCTCGGCGGCAACGGCGAGTTCACCGTGAACATCGCACTCATCGAGGAACGCCTGGTGACGCTGGCCGTTGTCGGCGCTCCCGCCAAGGGCCTTACCTATGCCAGTGACGGCACGCGGGCGTGGCGGCGACAGGCGGGCGGCGATACGGTCGCCATCCGCACCAGACAGCCACCGCAGAGCGGCATGACAGCGGCCATGAGTCGCTCCCACCGGGACAGTGCCTCCGAGACCTTCCTGGAGTCCCTTCCCGTGACCGACGAGATCATCGGCGGCAGTTCGCTCAAGTTCTGCCTCGTGGCCGAAGGCAGGGCCGACGTCTACCCGCGCTTCGGCCGCACCATGGAATGGGACACCGCCGCCGGACACGGCATCCTCGAGGCCGCCGGTGGTGCGGTAAGGGAACCGGACGGGGGCGCGTTCCTCTATGGCAAGCCGGGATTCGTCAACCCGCCCTTCGTGGCCTGGGGCAGTGCGCCGCCATGAACTCCGCCGTCCTGGACCGACTCAAGGCGATTACCGGACCGGCGGGCTGGCTCACCGGGGTCCATGACGTGGCGCCCTATGTCCGGGACTGGCGCAACAAGTGGACTGGCGCCGCGTCGATCGTCATGCGTCCGGCCACCGTGAAGGAAGTCTCGGCGATCGTCAGCACCTGCGCAGAGGCGGGAATCGGAATCGTGCCGCAGGCCGGCAACACGGGCCTGGTGGGAGGCGGCGTCCCCGACGACAGCGGTCACGAGATCATTCTCAGTGTCGACCGCATGACGAGAGTACGCGCCATCGATCCGCAGAACAACACCATCACGGTCGACGCGGGCTGCATTCTCCAGGATGTCCAGCAAGCGGCGCGCGACGCTGGTCGGCTCTACCCGCTCAGCCTTGCCGCCGAGGGAAGCTGCCGTGTCGGCGGCACCCTGTCGACCAACGCAGGTGGTACCAATGTCCTGCGCTACGGCAATGCCAGGGACCACGTCCTTGGCCTGGAAGTCGTGCTCGCCGACGGACGCATCTGGAACGGTCTCAAGGGTCTTCGCAAGGACAACACGGGATATGACCTCAAACAGCTCTTCCTTGGCACCGAGGGAACCCTCGGCATCATCACCGCCGCCGTCCTGAAGCTCTGGCCGCTGCCTCGCGACGAGGTCACCGCATGGCTCGGTATCGCGGGTCCCCGCGAGGCTCTGGCCATGCTCCAGCGCCTTCAGGACGCCACCGGCGGACAGGTGACGGGATTCGAGTACATGTCGGCAAGCGCCCTCGAGATGACCTTCTCGCAACGTCCCGCCAACCGGTCACCGTTCCCGTGCGAATATCCTGCCTGTGTTCTCATGGAAGCCGCTTCAAGCACACCGGATGGCGACCTGCGACGGGTGGTCGAGGAGGAGCTGGCCAGGGGACTCGACGAGGGGCTGCTCGCCGATGCCGTCATGGCGGAATCGACGGCACAGGCCCGGGCATTCTGGCAGATCCGCGAGGACATGCCGCAGGCCCAGACGATGATGAGCGGCAGTATCAGTCACGATGTTGCGGTTCCCGCAGGCTCGATTGCCGACTATCTCGATCAGGTCGGCGAAGAGATCGCCGTCAGGGTGCCCGAGGCCCGGATCATCCCCTACGGACACCTCGGAGACGGCAACATGCATGTCAATCTCTGTGCGGCGAACCCCGATGACGGCGCCGCACTCCTCGCCCGCGCCGGCGACGTCAATGACATCGTCGAATCACTCGCCGTCTCCTTCGGCGGCTCGTTCAGCGCCGAACACGGCATCGGCCGGTTGCGCATGCGTCAGCTGGATGCCTACAAGAGTGCCACCGAACTGGCTCTCATGGCGACGCTCAAGCGTGCCCTCGACCCCGCCAACATTCTCAATCCCGGAAAGGTGATCGGACTCGACCGTCCTGCATGACCACCCTGTTGCCGGCAGCCAGACGCACCGCCGAAACGCGTCGGGGGCTTCAACGTCCGGCCGCGGCGGCCCCCCTGATCAGCCCTTGCCGCGCCACGGGATCAGCCACTGCTCGAGGCGGCGCATGATGAGTTCGATGATGTAGCCGATGACGCCGATCAGGATGATGCCGATCACCACCGTGTCGGTCTGCAGGAAGTTCTTGGCAATCATGATCATCGAGCCCAGCCCCTTGTCGGCGGCCACCAGTTCGGCGGCAACGACCGTGCCCCAGCACACGCCCATGGACGTTCTCAGCCCGGTGAAGATCTCGGGCAGGGCGTTGGGCAGGATGACATGGCGCAGGATCTGCAGTTTCGAGGCGCCAAGGGAATGGGCCGCGTGGACCTTGGTGATGCGCACACTCGACACGCCTGACCGTGCGGCGATCGTCATGATGAAGAGCGAGGCAAGGAACAGCAGGAAGATCTTCGCAAACTCGTCGATGCCGAACCACAGGATGATGAGCGGAATCAGCGCCAGGGGCGGTATCGGACGCATGAACTCGACCACGGGATCGAAGAGACCCCTGCCGATGGAGGAAAGTCCCATCGCGAAGCCGAGTGGAATGCCGAGCAACGCCCCGTAGAACACGCCTGACAACACCCGGTAGACGCTGATGCCCACATGGTCGACGAGCGTCGTATTGCGGAATCCCTCGCTCAGGATCTTGACAAGACGTTCCCAGGTCCCGGAAATCGTCGGCCAGTAGAAAGGCTCGATGAGTTCGAATGCCGAAGCAACCACCCACGCCACGATGAGAACCGCCAGGGTCAGCATCGAATAGAACCGTCCCGAATTGACGGCAGTGGCATCGCCGAACTTGACAGTCTTCTGACGGGTGAACGAATTGTCCGACAGGCCGAGCCAGATCGCCAGGCCGGAAGGCTTGTGCCGCGGCATGGATTCCCTCCCTCCTGACGATCCTATCCGTTGTCGCCCATGATCTCCTCCTCCATGTCCCAGATCATGGAGAGGATTTCCTCGCGGGCGGCCACGAACTCGTTGCCGGCCTTGACGGCCCGCGCCGGCTTCTCGAGAGCCTCATCGGCGAACGGCAGACGAAACTCCCTTTCGATACGCCCCGGCCGGGGCGCCATGACGATCAGGCGCTCGCCGAGGAAGAGGGCTTCTTCCACCGAGTGGGTGACGAGAAGGATGGTCTTGCCGGTGTCCTTCCACAGTCTGAGCACAAGGCCCTGCATCTTCTCGCGGGTCAGGGCATCGAGCGCGCCCAGCGGTTCGTCCATGAGAATGACGCCGGGATCGTTGGCAAGGCATCGAGCCAGGGCCACACGCTGCTGCATGCCGCCCGAGAGCTGGTAGACCGGCTTGTCGGCAAACTCCGCGAGACCGACAATGCCCAGCAGGCGCTGCACGGTGTCGGCCGTCTCCCCACGGTCCCTGCCGCACATTCTCGGTCCGAAGGAGATGTTCTGGGTGACAGAAAGCCATTCGAACAGCGCTCCCTGCTGGAACACCATGCCGCGCTCGGCGCCTGGACCCTTCACCGCCTTGCCGGCGACGCGGACCTCGCCCCTGGTCGGGGAAAGGAAGCCCGCAATGATGTTGAGAAGGGTGGTCTTGCCGCACCCCGATGGTCCGAGAACGCTCAGAATCTCGCCCTTGCCGATGTCCAGCGACACGTCATTGAGCGCGTCGACCTCGGAATCGGGCATAGCGTAGACCATGGAGACCCGGTCGACCGCAATCTCTGCCATCTCCGTCATCCCGACTTCCCCGTCAGGGCCGCCGCAAACGGCCGGATCCGCCTGCCGCGGAACGGGAACCGGACAACGCCGTGCTGCCCGGTTGCCGGATTTCTCAAAGGAAGCTGTCGTCGACGAACCGTGAATAGTCGTCGAGACCGGATTCCATGTTGCCCGCCTCGACCATGACGTCGGCGACACCCTTGGTCATGGACTGCACGCCGCCACCAAGCCAGTTGGCACCCTTCTGGTCGGCGACGCTCGGGAAACCGAAGTTGGCGAGCATCGCCCCGGTGGCATCCTCGTCCATGCCCGCGGCCCTGGCGATGGTCGCAAGGGCAGCGCCCGGATCGGCCTTGTAGGCGGCGTTGGCCGCCTCGGTGACATCCATGAAGGCCTGCACCAGGTCGGGATGCTGGCTGGCAAAGTCCTCGGTCACCGTGATGATGTCGAAGGTATTGATGCCAACCGCTTCCTGTTCGGCCCCGGTCATCAACGGGAAGCCGACTTCCTTCATGCGCCCGATGGCGCCGCCGAAGGCGCAACCCATGACGACGTCGCCACGGATCAGGGCAATGGCGGCATCGGCCGGATTCATCTGCACCAGTTCGACCTTCGATGCATCCACGCCGAGATGTTCAAGGGTACGCAGCAGCTTGTAGTGGGTGACATTGCCGATGGGCGTCGCCACCTTCATGCCCTCGAGTTCGGAGGCATTCTCCTGGGTGATGCCGGCATCCTCGCGGATGATGCACAGATCGTTCTCGGCATAGGTCACGGCAATCCCCACCAGTTTCAGCGGAGCGCCGTTGGAGACACCGACCACAAACGGGACAAAACCCTGGCTGTAGGCGATCTGCACGTCACCGGAAACCATGGCCTGGGTCATCTCGTTGCCGTTGCCGAAGGCGCGCCATTCGACATCGACCCCCATCGCTTCGTCGTAGGTCTTCTCGACCTGGGCCACCTGGTTGGCGGTCGGCCACTCGAGGAAATACGCCACTGTCACGGTATCGCCGTGCTCGGCCAACGCCGGAGCGGCGAAGGCAAGGGCCATAGCGGCGCCGGCAATGGCGCCTGTCATTCTCGCTGGAATCATGGGAATCCTCCTTGATGTCTGCCCGCAATCGGAGCGTTGGGTCCAACTAGCCCCTTCTCGCGAGACGCAACCGGGGGCGCGTCATGACTCTACGCAATCAGGCCAGCGGTGCTCAACAACCGAATCACGGTGGATGCAGTCCGGGAAACCACCGCTCGACATCCTCGATTGTGTCGACATCCCCCAGGGTCCCGATCAGGGCCGTGGTGCACATCGCCGGAATGTTCTCCAGCGTGTCGGCCAAGGCATGGCGCGAGGACCAGCGAACCGGCGAGAAGATCCCGGCTTCGCGCAGTTCTGGAGCCAGCCCGACCAGCCAGTATCCGCCATCGTGCGCCGGCCCGAAGACCGCCTCATGACGACGAAGGGACCTGAAGGCGCGGCTGACATGCCGGCGCTGCAGCCCGGGAATGTCCGTGCCGACCATCACGACAGGCCCGGGAGGCATGGCGGCAAGGGCGTTGTGCATCCTCTCGCCAAGATCACGACCGGACTGGGCTATCGTCGCGAGACCACCAAACCGGTGCCGACGCCGTTCTCCTGCCGAGGATGCCACCGCGACCACGGTCATCCAGGGCCCTCCGGCCACGCGCCGGAGCGTACGCCGGAGCATGAGCCTGTAGAGAGCAAGGGCGAAGCGGTGGCCACAGGCCTCGGCCAGTCGGGTCTTGACCTCGCCGGCGACCGCCGGGCGAGCCATCACGACAACGCTGCGCGTCGCCTTCATCCGTACATCCTGGCAATCAGCGACAGCGGCACACCACAGAAATAGCAGGCAAGACAGAAGACGTTCCTCATCACGCGGATGCCGTATCCGGACCGGCGGTAGCGGACGGCGCTGGTGTGTGCATCGCACTCCAGGATGACAAGCCGACGGCGGCCGATGCGCCGCACCATGTCGACGTCCTCCATGATCACCATGGGCCTGAATCCGCCCAGTGACTCGTAGAAGCCCGCGGAGATGAGCAGTCCCTGATCGCCATAGGGCAGCCCCAGGAGACGGCCTCTCAAGCGGGCACACCGCTCGATGCACCGGGCCCACGGCGCCGGATCGTCGAGACGAAGGCGAAACACACCGGCTCGCCGACCGCCGTCAGGACTGGTCATCAGGTCCGCAACAACCCCTCGCCAGGCGGGTCCGGGAACCGTGTCGGCATGAAGAAACAGCAACCAGTCGCCCTGTGCCGCGGCGGCGCCCGCCGCCATCTGGATGCCGCGGCCGCGCTGTGCCGACATCACTGTCGCGCCCCTCGATCGCGCAATGTCGGTCGTCGTGTCAGCCGACCCCCCGTCGACGACGATGATCTCGCCCGGAACGTCGCCGCCGCGGTTCAGCCGGTCCATGACGTCTCCCAGACCGGATGCGGCGTCGAGAGTGGGAATGATGACGGACAGCTTCTTCATCCGCGTCATCATAGCGCAATCGGGGGGTTGCCGGGATCCTGCGTGTTCTGGTATTGTTCTGACATGTCCGATATCCGCCAGCACAGGGGCCGTGCGGCCGTGACCAACCGGAGCGGTCGCTTCGAGACCCTGCAGCGCGAAGCGTTCGATGACGGCTGGAACACCGTCGAGGAGGACCTCCCCCCCCTGCGCACCGAGGTGGCCGTCGATTCGAGCCGCAGCATCATCACCCGCAACACGTCGCCGGATATCCCCTTCGAGCATTCGATCAATCCCTATCGTGGATGCGAGCACGGCTGCATCTACTGCTATGCGCGCCCGTCCCATGCCTGGCTCGGTCTGTCTCCCGGCCTTGACTTCGAAACGAAACTCGTGATGAAGCCGGACGCTGCCGTCCTGTTGCGCCGACACCTCGCACGCCCTTCCTACCGGCCGAAGGTCATGTCCCTTGGCAGCAACACGGATCCCTACCAGCCGATCGAGCGCCGCTACCGCATCACGCGCCAGATTCTCGAGGTCTTGAGCGAATGTCGGCATCCGTGCGGCATCGTCACCAAATCGTCCCTCATCGAGCGGGATCTCGATCTGCTGGCTCCCATGGCCGGAATGAATCTCGTCCGCGTCTTCATCTCCATCACGACGCTCGACCGCGCCCTTGCAAGGCGCATGGAACCCCGCGCACCCACGCCCCTGGTGCGCCTCAGGGCCATCGAAAGCCTGAGTGCGGTGGGGATTCCCACCGGTGTCATGGTGGCGCCGGTCATCCCGGGACTGAATGACCACGAAATCGAGAACATCATCAGGGACGCCGCCGCCGCCGGTGCGACAAGCGCCAGCCATGTCCTGTTGCGCCTGCCGCTCGAGATCCGGGAGCTGTTCCAGGAATGGCTGATGACCCACGAGTCAGGCCGAGCAAGGCGGGTCATGACGCTCATCAGGCAGTGCCGCGGCGGCAGGGACTACGATTCCGGATGGGGCATGAGAATGACGGGAACCGGTCCGGTTGCGGATCTCGTGTCACGCAGGATTTCCATGGCGCGCCAACGATACGGTCTCGATCGCCGCTCCTGGTCCCTCGACACGACACAGTTCGTTCACCCATCCGCCGATCCCCGCCAGGCCTCGCTCTTCTGAGGCCGGTCGAAGCGCGGTTGTCCCGGCTGACCGGCCGTCCGTCACGTGGTAGAGTCGAGCCATGGATCATGGAGACCAGTTGACCGACATCACGATCGTCGTGACCGTCGCACTCGTCTGTGGTCTGTTGCTGGGACGATTCCGCCAACCGGCCATTGTCGGCTACATCCTCGCCGGTGTCGTTCTCGGCCCCTCGGTGATGGGGTTCGTCGAGGATCGCGAACAGATCAACATCCTCGCCGAACTCGGCGTGCTGCTTCTCCTGTTCAGCATCGGCATGGAACTCGATGTCTCGAATTTCCGCTCCGTCATCCGGTTCTCCTTCGTCGTCACCGGCCTGCAGGTCGCCATCGCGACGGCGGTCATCCTGCTCTGCTCTTGGCCACTGGGATGGCCGTGGGAACTCAGCGTTCTGGTCGGATTCGGCGTGGCGCTGTCGTCCACCGCCGTCACCATCAAGCTCCTCGAGGATGTCGGCGAGATCGACAGCGAGACCGGCCGGAGGGCCATTGGAATTCTCATCGCCCAGGATCTGGCGTTCATCCCGATGATGCTGTTCGTATCGGCCATCGGCACGGAGGAAGACATCACGTTCAACTCCGTCATGCCGGTGATCGGGTCTGTCCTGATCCTTCTTCTCCTTCTGTGGTTCCTCGCCCGCGGGCGCGGCATCAACTTTCCCGTCGAGGCCCTGGCCCGCGGGCAGGCGGACCTCATTGCCGTCGGCGTGATGGCCTTGTGCTTCGGGGCGGCCGCGATCAGCGGTCTGTTCGGCATTTCGACGGCCTATGGCGCCTTCCTTGCCGGTCTGGTGCTCGGCGCCAGCACGGACCGGGCCACCCTTCTGCACGTCACCCTGCCCCTCCAGGGCGTGCTGCTCATGGTGTTCTTCCTGTCGATCGGCCTGCTCATCGACGTGAAGTTCATCCTCGAGAACCTCGAGGCCATCTTCCTCATGCTTCTTCTCGTGACCCTGGGCAAGACGGCGATGAACGTCGGCATCCTGAGGCTCCTGAAGGAGCCCTGGCCACGCGCGTGGCTGGGCGGTGTCGCCCTGGGACAGGTCGGGGAATTCTCCTTCGTCCTGATGGCGCTTGGCCTGTCGACGGGGGCCGTCGATCAGGAGGGGTACCGCCTGTTCATCGCCGTCATCGCGCTCAGCCTCATCATCTCGCCGGTGTGGCTCAACAGCGCCCGCAGGATCCAGTCTCTCGCCTCCAACGCCGAGACACTGCGCGAACTCATGGAGCGGCTCTATCCCCTGGCCGCCGTCAGCGCGGACCGCGGCTTGGGCTGGGTGCGCAGGACGCAAGCTGCCGTGCGTCGCCGCAGGCGTTCTCCGGCACTCCAGGACAAGAGGTCCGATGAGCCCGGTTCCTGACTTCGACCGGGAAGGACGGTTGCCGCAGCCTGTCGCCGGCATCGACGAAGCCGGCCGCGGGAGCTGGGCCGGTCCGGTGATCGCGGCGGCGGTGATCCTTGATCCGAGGAGAATTCCGGACGGCCTCGATGACTCGAAGAAGCTCTCGCCGACGCGCCGGAATGACTTGATGGCGCGATTGATGGATGCGGCCTTGACGGGTGTCGGCAGTGCCAGTGTCGAGGATATCGATCGTCTCAACATCCTCGAAGCCACCATGCTCGCCATGGCGAGGGCCGTGGATGCGTTGCCAGTGGCGCCGGCGCACGCCCTGATCGACGGCAACCGGGTCCCGGCGCTGGCCTGTGCCGCGACAGCTGTCGTGAGGGGTGACGCCGTGTGCCTTTCCATTGCCGCGGCGTCCATCGTCGCCAAGGTGACCCGGGACGGGATCATGGCCGATCTCGCCCGCTCGTTCCCGGACTACGGCTGGCAGCGCAATGCCGGTTACGGAACGCGCGAGCACGCGCGTGCGCTCGAGCGCCACGGGCCCACACCCCATCACCGCCGCTCGTTCGCTCCCGTCTCCCGCCTTGTGGCATCGACGTGATCGATGATCTTCCAGGTCATGGCGGGCAGAGCCAGGGACGGGAACGCTTCCCGTGCGTGCCAGTTGTCACCGGCGGCCGGCGCCGGACCCCGATGGCAGGCAACGCGGAAGGTGACGGCAACGTGGGTGAAGGCGTGCTCCACGGACCCGGCAAGGAGCGACCAGTTGTCCGCCCGTGGCGCATGAGCGAGCGCGTCCTGCAGGGTCCAGGCATCGTCGCGCCAAGGAGTCGACGGAACCTCAAGCATGTCTTTCAGGAGAGACTCCCCGCTGCGCCTGGTCAGCATCACCCGGCCATCGGCGCTCTCCAACCAGAAAGCCATGGCCTGGCGCCGGGGGCGCCGCCTGCGGAGACCCCGGCGGGGCAGGCTGTCGACAAGACCGCAACGCCTCGCCCTGCACTCCCCATGGAGGGGACACGCTCCGCAGCGGGGCGCGCGGGGCGTGCACACCATGGAGCCGAGATCCATGAGGGCCTGGGCAAAGTCGCCGGGCCGATGACGCGGCACCATATCCGAGACGGCATCGGCAACGGTTCTCTGGAGGCGGTGGGCGGGTTCGTCAACCGCAAGGTAGCGGGCCATCACGCGCACGACGTTGCCATCGACCGCGGCTTCCGGCTGATCGAAGGCAATCGCCGCGATCGCTCCGGCGGTGTAGGCGCCGATCCCCGGCAGACCCTTCAGTTCCGCCGCGGTCCCCGGAAACCGTCCCGCGTGGTCGCGCACGATCACGCTGGCACACGCATGAAGCCGTGTGGCACGGGCGTAGTAGCCGAGACCCGCCCACAGGGCGAGGACGTCGTCACGGTCCGCGGCGGCCAGGGCGGCGAGCGTCGGCCAGCGTTCGAGGAATCGGCGATAGTAGGGAATGACGACCGGCACCGTGGTCTGCTGCAGCATGACTTCGGCAAGCCAGACGCGGTAGGGGTCGCCAATGCCCGCAGCGCGCCACGGCAGGTCCCTGCCGTGGCGGTCGTACCACGCCAGCAGGCGGTCAGCGGGGGGCATCGCCTTGCCTGCGCCCTGTCCACACGGTCATCACGGCATGCCTGACAGGACGAACCGGGCGCGAAGCGCACAAGGACGATTCGTCCATCTGGGAAGGATCCTGCCGCAGGCTGCGGGACGCGCCTTCCGACGCAAGGGCTTCGCCCGCGCCCGCGTCTTCATCGACTGGGCCGACATCGTCGGTTTCGTTAGTCGCGAAACCGCCGAAAACAGCCGTCCGGCACGGATATCCGGCAGCACCCTCACCGTCCTCGTCACACCGTCCCACGCTCCCACGATGCAGCTGCAGGAACCCGTCATACTGGAACGCATCAACAGATACCTCGGCACCGCAGAGGATCCTGTCATCGACCGCATCAGGCTGAAGCAGGGCTACATCGACACTCCCCGACCGGCGCAGCGGCGGCGGGAGCCACGGACGCTGGATGCCGCGGAGGCGGCCCATCTCGAACGTCTTGTCGCACCCGTGCAGGATCCTGCGCTGAAAAAGGCCCTCCTCGATCTGGGACGCGCCGTCATCGCGTCGGACAACGTTCGGACACGGGGAGGTGGTAGCGGAGGAGGGACTTGAACCCCCGACCCAGGGATTATGATTCCCCTGCTCTACCAACTGAGCTACTCCGCCCGGGAAGGCGAGGTGCGTATACGGTCGGCATCCGGCAAAGTCAAGGCACTCGCGATGCCACGCGCCGCGGCGTCAGCCGGCATGGCAACCGCTGCATGCCGTCATTGAACAGGCCGCGGTGAGCGCGCGCCTTCGGGATCGCGCAGGGTCTCAAAGGGAACCCGGAAGAGGTGGTGCATTTGGCGACGGGCAAGGTGGTGGATGCCGAGGCAACGTGAGCGTTCGGTCAAGGGGTGATGAGGCGGCAACTGCGCATTGCCCTGGTGTTCGCCTGCATTTCTCTCAGTCCCATCATCCCCTTGTCATCACGCGATCGAATGGCGCGGCCGCGGAACACGGCGCCATGGTCCGCCGGGAAGTCCGATCGAGCCGCCGAGGCAGCATGCTGCGCTCCACTGCTTGTCCGCAAGCGCGACAGGAAGACAGAGCCATGCAGCCCCAGCCGTCGTCAAGGGACGGGCGCCGCATCCTGCTGGCGCGTTCGCGAGAGGCGCGGGATGACCTCCGCGCCGATCAGGCGGAGACTCCGCATGATGTCCTCGTGAGCGACGCCGTCGATCCTCATCAGAATCTCGTCGATCCCCATGGCTTCGAGACGCTCGATGCGCTGAACGAAGTCATCCGGCGTGCCGATCATGATCGACGGCGTCTGGGTGAGGAGATAATCGAAGTCGTCCCGGTGGTCGACGAGGAGTTTGAGCTTGTCGTCGAGGTATTCGTAGGACTGCTGCTTGCCCAGGGGCACGTAGATGTCGACAAGGAACTGGTAGTAACCCATGGCGACATCGCGGGCGATGCGGCAGGCTTCCCCGCGCGTCTCGGCGCAAAAGGCCGTCGCGACGTAGAGACCCATGTGCTCCGTTCGCCGCGGCGCCATGGCGGTTCCCTTCGCAAGACCGGCGCGATACCCGTCGATGCAGTCCTGCAGGTAGGGAAATCCGAAATAGCTCTCGAAACACAGGGCGCCGATGCCGCGCTCGCCGGCCGCCACGTGGGACTGGACACTGGAGGCCGCCACCGACAGCGGGGGATGGGGTTTCTGCACCGGCTTGGGCACGATTTCCCGCGGCGGGATCTTCCACACCGGACCATCGTGTTCCAGCATGTCGTCACAGAACGCCTTGACGATGACCTCGATGGAATCAGCCCACTGCTGGCGGGTGGCGGCGGGATCGACACCGAAGGCTTCAAGGGTATGGACATTGTTCGAGCGCGCCGTCGCCAGTTCCGCCCGCCCCTTCGAAACGATGTCGAGAGTCGCCAGCCTCTCGGCCACCAGGATCGGATGGTTCCACGCCAGCAGCACCGCGCACATGACACGCAGTCTGATGTTCCGGGTGTGCTGCGCCACCGCGGCATAGAGCACCTCGGGCGCGGCCACGGCAAATCGCGGCGCAGAGAAGTGCTGTTCGGACGTTCCCCAACAGGAAAAACCGAGCCTGTCGGCGAGCGCCACCTCCTCGATCATCTCCCAGTAGCGCTGGGCGACGTCGACACCCTCCATCAACTCCGCTTCCTGCAGGAGGCCAACCAGCATGGGTTTCCTGATTTCACGAATGTTCCTGACAATACTAGCGTAATTCGCCGAATTGCCTTGCGTCAATGTCCATTTTCGTCATACGGTCCTGTCTCCATGCGCCAAGGCAGCGACGATGGACCTCTACCGCGGCATGAATGCCGAAGAGCTGGAGCACCAGTACGAACTGCGCAGCAAGGAAGCCGACTTCGATGCCGTGGTAGTGCGCTGGCTCAAGCGCAGCGCGGCACTCCGTGACTCACGCGATGTGGCGATCGATCTCGCCTATGGCAGCGGGGACCGCGACAGGCTCGATCTCTTTCGCGCCGCCGCGGACGGTCCGCTTCTCGTCTATTTCCACGGCGGCTACTGGCAATGCGGCGACAAGGACATATACAGCTTCGTCGCGGAGCCCTTCCTGGACGCCGGAGTCAACGTCGCGGTGATCAACTACACGCTGACACCGGCATGCCGCATAGGTGACATCGCGCGCCAGGCGCGGCGGTGCATGGCCTGGCTGTGGCACCATGCCGGCGACCTTCGATTCGATCGCGAGCGTCTGTCGGTCATGGGGCACTCCGCCGGCGGACACCTGACGGCGATGATGATGGCGACGGACTGGCCGGCCTTCGATTCCACCCTGCCTTGTGACCTCGTCCGGGCCGCCGTGCCGATCTCGGGAGTCTTCGAACTCGAACCCCTGGTTCACACCTCGATCAATGCCGGACCACAGATGGACATCGCCGAGGCACGGCGCCAGAGCCCCCTGTTCATGGAGATGCACGGCAACGCGCCCCACCTCGTCATTGCCGGTGGCGGCGAGACCCCGGAATTCACCCGCCAGTCGGACGCCTACTGCGCCACATTTCGCACCGAGCAGCGAACAATGGAACGTTACGACGTTCCCGGTGAAAACCACTTTGGCGAACTCGAACGCCTGGCAGAGTCCACGAGCGAGGTGTTCGCCCGTTCACTGAAGCTTGTCGATCGCTAGGCTGGAGACGTCCCCGCTTCCGGGCGCCTTTCTCAGACAGGCGCCGGCCCTCGATCCTGCCGACCGCGCCATCGTCGAACACCTCCAGGAGGATGGCCGGCGGTCCCTGGCGCGAATCGCCCGGTCAACAGGCCTTGCCGAGAAGACTGTGCGCAGCCGGATGAGGCACCTTCTCGGTAAGCGTTCGGTCACGCGGTGATTGGGACGATGACAGCACCGAGCGCATGCAGGCGAGTTCCGGAGCAGTGCGCAGTTGTCACTGTCATCCTTACCTTCGTCACCCCTTGATCGAACGCTTACCATTCCCTCATTGTCGTGGCACTTCTCTGACGGGTCTCAGGGCGCGAGTGTGACCGGCGACGAACATGGAACGGGAGGAGCGGGAAGCATGAGTACCGGACGCACAGGCATCATCCGGTGTTCACGTCTTCAGTCCACCGCACGTCAGATGGTCCATGTCTCGCTGAAGGGTCTCAGTTCCACCTCGTTGCTCCATGCCGAAGGCGGCTGGCGATGCACCCACCAGTAGGTGTCGGCCACGCCATCGGGATCGGCCAGACCAGCCAGGTCATCGTAGACCTCCCGCATGACCGGCACGTCGAGGTCACAGTCGAGTCTCATGTGGACGACGTGGACGCCGTCTTGTGCATGGGCCTTGGCCAGGCATTGCGCCAGCCCCCTCAGAGCGAACTTGCCGATGGCATAGAGCGGATGGGTGGCGGAACCACGAAAGGCGGCGGTGGCACTGGAGAACATGATGGTACCGCTCCCTCTGGTGCGCATGGCCGGCAACACCGCGCGGGCCGCCGCGAAGGCACCCATCACCTCCACATGGAGAACCTCCTCGAGCTGGGCGTAGGTCATGTCCAGCGGAGCGCAACGGGTGAAGTCTCCCCGGGCGTTGTAGATGAGGACCTCGATGGTGCCCATCTCCCCTGCCACCTGCGCCACGGCATCCTCCACGGTGACCGGACGGGTGGCGTCCGCGGCAAAGAAGCGCACGTCCACGGTGCCGTTGGCGGCCCGTGCATGCTCGTGAGCCGACGCGCTGCCTGCGCGTGTCCGCGACACCAGGGCGATGTCACAGCCACCGGCAGCGAACCGCGCCGCCAGCGAGCGCCCAAGGCCCTCACCGGCTCCGACAATGACACAGACTGGACGGTCGCTCATGACCTGGATCATGGCACAGGCAGTGGCGGCATGACATACCGGAGAACGGGACCCATTGGCCCCCATGTTCGAGAGTCATGTTCTGCCGGTTCACGAGCGTCTGCCTGCCATCGCGGCAGGGAACCGGGTTACCCCGGTCCCCCCCCCCCCGCACAGGTCCCGACGTGCGCTGGTCGCGTCCGGCTCCTCCTTCAGGTCCTGACGTCAAGGCGCTGGCCTGGCCGCGGGTGGCGGATGCTGACGTTCCAAACCCGCTTGGTGACGGTGCTCCGGCCGTCACCAACCAGAATCCTGGGCCAGTGGGCTGCAATAAGGGTTCTCGACAATAAAACTTGATCAATGCGATTTGTTGATCAGGGTGTAGTTCCATTCGCCATGGAAGCCGTCGCGGCGAATGTTCAGGGCCTTCATCTGCTTGTCGGAAACCTTGACGCCGAGAGGATACTCGTTGTCATCGATCCTCGACCGGATCTTCAGGCCGGAGCGGGTCGTGGTTGCGGCGATGAGGTCAACGATGACCTGGCAGCTGACCAGGGGCCGTCCGCGCCAGTTCCGGGTGATGTGGCAGACCATGCGGTGCTCGATCCTGTTCCACTTGCTCGTACCCGGCGGAAAGTGGCAGACAGAGATCTTCAGGCCAAGTTCGACGGCAAGGCGCTGCAGCTCGACCTTCCACAGCCGGTTGCGGCTGCTGTTGGAGCCGCCGCCATCGGCTGTGATCAGGAGCCTGCGGGCGTCCTGGTACAGGGAGCGGCCCATGCTCCGCCACCACCGCCGCACGCTCTCCACTGCGAACGACGCGGTGTCGTGGTCGGTTCCGACGCTGACCCAGCCCTTGTCGGCCGTCATGTCGTAGACGCCGTAGGGTATCGCCTTGCCGAGCGCCGGGTCGGGAAAGTCGTGGACGTTGACCTCCTCGGGGGCCCCCTTCGGACGCCATTCCCTGCCGCCGTTGTGATAGGGGCCGACAAGCTCCTTCTTCTTCGTGTCGACCGAGATGACCGGCTGGCCCAGCTTCTGGAAGGCCCGCACCCTGCGATCGATGCGCCGGAACTGCGCGTCGCGGTCCGGATGCTGGCGGCCCTCCACCGTCTTGCGGTTGGACTGCAGGCTGTAGCCGAGAGAGTGGAGCAGCCGGTTGATCGTACGCTCGCTGACCGGATGGCCTTCGGCGCTGAGGGCGTCGGCAAGGCGACGCGCGCTCAGCGATGTCCAGCGCAGCGGACGTTCCGGATCTCCGCGCGTCGCCGGTTCGAGATGGAACTCCAGCGCCTTCACCAGGTCCGGGTCCTGGTCGGACAGGCGCTTGCGGCCGCCGCCGGGACGGCGGGTCCGCCTGGCCGGTTCCGGCACCGCCGCGCCTTGGTCCAGTTCGCTCAGGCCGGTACGGACCGTGTTGCGGGACATCCCCGTCACCTCGACGACCCGGGCGATGCCGCCGCGGCCGAGCGCTCGTCCAGGACCGCCTCCAGCGCCACATATTTGGATCGAATCGTGTTCGCCACCCCGTCCATGATATACGCATGGCGTAGCGACACAAAATAGTCCAATTATTTTGGCGAGTATCCTAAGAGTGTCGATGTCCCTCCATTCGGTGCAGTCCTTCTGGGAGCGTCGCCGAAGGGCACGCATGAGCAGCCGTTTGCATTGACACATGAACTCCTGCAGGGACTGACTGCTTCCCGGGACGGCGCAGTAGTTGAGCCCGCCATATGGACCTGCCCGGTTTTCGGCTGCACCCGCTCAGGGGTACGTATGCCGGGTGGTCACGGTCCGTGCCAACTGGCGGGTGATCTTCCATTTCGAGGACGGCCATGTCGCCGATGTCGACTATCTGGACGACCACCAATGAGGTAACACCCATGCTCATGCATGACCCGCCCCATCCCGGCTTGTTCATCCGACGCCAGTGCCTCGCCCCCCCTGGGTCTGACCGTGACCGAGGCCGCGAAGGGGCTTTCGGTCTCGCGCAACACGCTGTCGATGCTGCTCAACGGCCGCCTCGGCATCTCGCCCGAGATGGCGATCCGGCTGTCCGAGGCCTTCGGCGGCAGCCCCGAGAGTTGGCTGACGCAGCAGATGCAGTACGATCTCTGGCACGCGCAGCACCACCGCGACCCAATCAAGGTCCGCAAGTTCGCCTCAGCCTGACCAGGCTGCATCGTCTGCGCCATGACCGGGCTGGCCGGCCGTTTCCGCAACAACCTTGAGGTTTGGCTCGAAACCACCGGGACCGCGCCCGCGCGGCTCGGCATGGACGCTGGGCGATCCGTCCTTCGTGCACCGGCTGAAGCCCGGGCGCGAGCCGCGCCTGGGTACCGCCGACAGGGTGCTGGCCTTCATGGCCGAGGCGCCGCTCGACAATGTCTTCCGGCATGAGGTCGAAGCGTTTCTCGAGGTGACGCGCACCCAGCCGCGTATGCGCGGCATGGAGGCGGTGGGTGATCCGTCGACAATGTGATCGTCGCCATGGAGGCGAACCTTCCGCATTTCACCACGCAGAAGAGCTTCCACGTCGAGATCAGCCGGGCGCGCGACCGGGCGGAACTCGTCACCGACGACGCGAAGGCGTTGCCTTCAAGGCCGCCAGCGGGCCCTGCGCCAGGCGGGCGGGTACCGGGCCGCTGGGCGAACCTCGACCTTGGCCTGGGACCAGCCTGGTTGTATTGCAATTCGCAGGGTGCAAGAATATATTGCAATCGGGAGGCCATCATGTCCACACCACTGATCGGTACGCGACTCAGGGCGCTGCGCGAGGAGCGCAAGTTCTCCCAAGACGATCTTGCGCAGCTGTTCGGTTTCAACGACCGACAGACTGTTTCGGCCATCGAAACCGGCGCGCGGCGTGTCTCGGCGGATGAACTGGTGCGCGTACTGGAAAGGCTGGAGGTGCCGCTCGACTATTTCACGGACCCGTTCCGGCTCGTCGGCGAAGGCCGTTTCTCGTGGAGGCATACGGGGACCGGCGCTGCGCAGCTCGGCAAATACGAGCTCAGCGCCGGCCGTTGGATCGCGGCGTTTCGCGCGCTGGCGCCGAAGGTCGGGCGCGAGCTCCCGCTGATGCGCCGGGCGCTGGGCCTGGCTCGCACTTCGCGCTTCGAGGACGCCATGTCGGCCGGGGAGCGTTTTGTGTCCGAGTTCGGCCTCGGCGAAGCCCCGGCAACCGGCCTGGCCGGGGTCATGGAGCAGGAATTGGGCATTCTGGTCCTCATGGTGGATGCCAGCGAAGGGATTTCCGGGGCGGCCTGCCGCCTGCCCGAACTGGACACGGTCCTGATCGCGCGCCGAGAAGTCGAAGGGCGCCGTCATTTCGATCTGGCGCACGAACTGTTTCATATCCTGACGTGGGATGCGATGCCGCCGGAGCATTCCGAAGAGGCACGGGAGACCGGCGGCAATCGGGTGGAGCAGCTCGCCAACAATTTCGCCGCGGCGGTGCTGATGCCGGCGGCGACGCTTCAGCGGCGCGGAGGCTGGACGTCTCTGGGCGAGGAAGGGTTGATCGACCGGCTGAACGCCGTGGCGGACGAGCTGCGCGTGACGTCCTCGGCGCTGCGCTGGCGGCTGGTTGCGCTCGGCCAACTGAAACCGTCCGTGGCGCGCGCCGTGCCCGAGGCGGCCTTGCGCAACAACGGCCGGGAAGTGGCGGGGGGCGTAACGCCTGCCCTGTATTCCAGGCCGTTCGTGGAGGTTCTCTGCCTTGCCATCCTGGACGGCCATGTCTCGATGCGGCGCGTGGCGGAATTGCTCGGTTCGACAATCGACGAGTTCGGAGACTTGTGCGCAACGCACGGGGTCGAAATTCCTGTCGAGCTGTGAACGGCGATGGCGCGACACCACGGCCCGGTGCTGGTGGACACGAACGTCATTCTCGAATGCCACCGCACGGGTTCGTGGCGGGCTCTGACGGGCGGCTATCCGGTCGAAACCGTCGAGGACTGCGTGACGGAAACCCAGACCGGATTTCAGCGCCGACGGCCGCAGCGGCGGATCGACATCCTGGAGTTGCGCGCATCGCTGAAGACGGTTCACACCGTCGGGGCTCGCCAGCGTACCGAACTGGGCGTGCGGGTGCCCGACATCGCGCTGGACCGCGGCGAGGCCTCGCTTTGGGCGCACGCGATCCATCGGGACGATGCCTGGCTGCTATGCGGACCGGACAGTGCCAGCCTGCGCTGCGGGGTCCGGCTCGGATTCCGCGACCGGCTGGTGTCCCTGGAAAAATTGCTCGAAGAAGCCGGTCACCGGTCCAACCCGGTTCTGAGAGATGCATACACAAGAAGCTGGCACAACAGGGCCGTCGGCCGCATGGTTCTGGCGGAGGACAGAGGTACCAGTTAGCGCACCCGTCAATCGCTGATGCCCGCGCCGAAAGAACCGCAGATGCGCAGCAACAGAACGACGCCTCGCCGGCGACCACATCCCCGACGTGCAGGCCGCCCGTAAGTGGACAGTCCTCAACAGGTGGCAGAGCGGCACCCCGTCCCGTTCCGGGTCATCGGGCACGGCCCCGGTAACGTCGTTGCCGTCGCCGAACATGGACCGAGAATGGAGATCGATGAGCGATCGGTTCCCCTGACGAACTCGAATGCACTGCTGCCGGGCGTACAGTCGGTCAGGCTGGGTCAGATCAAGCGGCAGGCGGTGTCCTGGTGCCAAGAGTGGTCGATCGTCGTCATGGGCCCGCGGACGAAGATCCGATCGAACGGGGGCGGACCCGGTCGACGCCGAGGACCTTCCCGGCCTGTTCTGCGATCAAGGTCGCGAAGGCGCGAAACGCGTCCTCGCTTTCATGGAGGTTCCGGTCGGTAGGGAAGGCAGCCACCGTCGCTCATATCGCAACCTGCCTCGCCTGGCGTTTCCGCGCGGCGCCATGCCGCTTCGAGAAATCCCCCGCTGTCTGCGAATCGGCGAAACCGGGCAGGTGCGCAACATCCTGTTCACGGAAATCCGGCACTCGTCATCAGTCTGCGGACAGACGTTCACCGGAGTTCCCCCGGGCGCGTTCCGGTCACACGGACGCCTTCGATCATGGAAACTGCGCCGCTCTCGCACAACTCATGGATCAGTTCGCGAGCGATCTCCCGGCCCGTGGGAATCTCCGCGGACTCGCAAAGCCAGGCGCAGTGGTGAGAGACCTTGTCCTCTCCATGTCGAGGCCCCCCTCATCAGGCTGGCCGCCCGGAGCCATGAGAGCCGAGTGGGCAGGCCCATCGCACAGCGCGTGGTTGTCCAGTCACTGCGATTTGGCAATGATGCCTGGGGACAACGGCACTGTTTCTCATCAGATGGCGGCAATCGCGACACTCCTTGGCGAACTGAAGACCAACGCGGAACGTTCCTTCGCCGAAGCGCGGGCCGCACCTCCCGGCATCTATTCCAGCGAGGCGTTCCTGGCCCTGGAAAGGGAGCGGGTGTTCTCCAGGGAATGGATCTGTGCCGGCCGGGCCGATGCCATTCCGGAAAGGGGCGACTTTCTCACCTTCAGGCTCGTCGACGAGCCGATCTTCATCGTGCGCGACCATGCCGGAGAGGTCAGGGCCTTCTCCAACGTCTGCCTGCACCGGATGAGCCTGCTCCTTGCCGGACGCGGCAACCGCAAGGTCATTACCTGCCCCTACCATGCCTGGTCCTACGGCCTCGACGGCCGCCTGCGCCATGCCCCGTGGATGGATGCAAGCCCGGCCTTCGACAAGCGCGACTACTGCCTTGCCCGCGTACGCTGCGATGTCTGGGATGGCTGGATCTACGTCACGCTCGATCCCGACATTCCGCCGCCGGAAGTCCTGTTTCGGCCGGTGGGGGAAATCGTCACGGGACGCTACCGCTTCGCCGACTACATCGAGACCTTCCGCGAAGAGCATGTCTGGGAGACCAACTGGAAGATTCTGGCCGAGAACTTCATGGAGAGCTATCACCTCTTCCAGCTCCACCGCGGCACCATCGGCAACCGGTCAAAAGTCGGAGAGATGGAAATGCCGGCGGGAGGCGCGGTGTTCAACTATCACTGGATCACCAAGGAATCCGACTTCCCCCTTGCCAACGCCCATCCCGACTGCACCTATCTTGAGGGCGAGTGGCGCAGGACCACGGCGCTGATCACCATCTACCCCAGCCACATGATCACCCTGACTCCGGGGTACTTCTGGTATCTGTCACTGCAGCCGGAAGGCGCCGGCAGGGTGAGGATTCTCTACGGCGGCGGCATGGCGCCCGATTTCATCAACGATCCGCTGGGAGCCGAACACATCGCCGAGACCAAGAGGATTCTCGATGCCGTCAACGAGGAGGATCGGTTGGGAACCGAAGCCGTGTTCAACGGCGCCAGGTCCGGCCTGGCACGCCCCGGACACCTGAGTTATCTGGAACGTCCCAACTTCGAGTTCTGCCAGTATCTCGCCCGCCGCATCACCGGCAGCAACGCCCTGCCGGACGAACCCGTTTCCTCGTGAGGAGGCTGACATGTTCATCCGCACCCTTGACGAACGGCGCCGCGTCGGCGCCGAAAAAAGGTCCTGAGCGACGGCAGGGTCCGCTCGACACGGTTTCTCACCATCCTCGACGGCATGGGTTTCACCATGTCGGACGTACGCCTCGCCGACGGCACGTCCGGCGTCCTGTGGTACAGGAATCACTGGGAAGCGAACTACGTTGTCGCCGGCACGGGCACGGTGCGAGACCTTGAACGGGACCGGAGCTGGCGGCTGGCTCCGGGCACCCTCTATACGGTTGGACCGACCGACCGGCGCCTCGTCGTCGACGATGCGCTCCATGTCGTCAGCGTCTTCAATCCGCCCCTTGCCGGAGACGAATCTCACGACAGCGACGGTGCCTATCCGCCGACCGGCCCCGTTCCCGAAGGCCGGGAGTGCATGTTCGTGAGGACCGTCGACGAACTCGTTGGCCAGGGACGCCAGCTCGTCGTCGCCAGCGGCAGCGCAACGACGGTGCGCATGCTCTTGCGTGAGGACCGTGTCGGGTTCTCCCTCAGTGACGTCCGCCTCGCGGCGGGCAATCGCAACATCCTGTGGTACAGGCACCACCGGGAGGCAAACTACGTTCTCGACGGCACGCGAGAGGTGAAGGACCTTGGCTCCGGGGAAACCTGGAGCATGGAACCGGGAATGATGTACTGCGTCGGCCCCGAAGACCGCCACAGCATGCATGCCCGAAGCGATCTTCACCCCCTGTCCGTCTTCTGCCCGGCGTTGACGGGAGACGAACAGCGCGACGCCGAGGGCACCCTGGAGGCCAGCGGCGACCCGCTGCCGCCAGGCCCGGGCTCGTCGGCGTCAGGCAGCGAAAGGACGTGACCCTTTCAGCGTCACACGATGCATGATCCGGTCGTGGTGACCATGGTCAAAGGCGGCGCAGTACAAGGTAAAGCGGTTGTCCCAGAGCGCGACATCGCCTCTCGACAAGGACCGGCCCACCACCAGGCTTGACGACATGGTGCGTCTTTCGCACGTCCACCTAGACGTCATAGCCGAGGCGTTCGAGGCCGGGACGGCACGCCTGGGTCAGCGCCTCGCGCTCCGCCGGATCCAGGTCCCCTGCTGCGGAGCGTTCCTGCCGCGGTCTCTTCGCTGCCTCGGCGACCCACTCGTCGTCTTCCAGCCCTGGATCGATGAAGCGAATGAGTCGTCTCAATTCCCTCTCGGGCTGCGTCACGACATTCTCGAGGGAGAGGTTCAGCACCCTCTCGGCAGGCAGACGGTCGATGACGTCGAGCGAGCGGACGACCAGATCGCTCCACATCGTTCCAAAATCGGTCAGCCTCAACTGGTCGCAGGGAACCGGTTTCGGCAGGAGAAGCACATAGATCACAGGATCCAGATTCAGCGAGACCATATCCCAGAATGGGCTGTTCCACGCCTTACGCTTCAGCGGGTCGTAGCCGCGTTTGCGCAGGGCGAGGAGATAGACCATGGCGTTGCGGAAGCTGGCGTGGTCCATCATCGAGAGGGCGGTTTCGCGCCCGTCACGGAAGAGGTGCACGATCCGGGCATCCGGGAACCGGTTGAGCAGGGTGCCTGCGTAGGTTGCAGAGCCACCGGAACGCTCGACCCAGACCCTGGCGCCGGTCCGTTGGCGCAGCCAATCGAACACGGCGCGCAGCTGCTCCTCGGTCGTCCGGCGGGGCAGGCCCCGGACGACCGGCTCCATTTCGTCGAAGAGTTCTTCGCAGCGGTTCGTGATGTGCGGAAGCGTCGTGCACAGGATGGGAGGCACATCCACGTGCGAATAGCGGCTCTGCGGAGCGTCCAGCGGATACAGGATCTCGTCGATCCGCCCTCTCAACATGAAGCGGGTCCACCCCGATTGCCGGCTGAGGGTGTCCCACATGCGGTCTCCCGTCAGTCGGCGGCGGCGAAACATGGCCGTGCCGTGGAACGCGAAGAACTCGGACAGGCTGAGAATGCCGGGGTGGGAGTTCAGAATGTTCGACAACATGGTCGATCCGCAGCGCCCGGAGTTCAATACGAATACCGGCGACGCGTGTCCGGCATCTTCAGCCATCGGGACAACAACTCTCGCATGCTCGCCGTCCCGGCCGGCCCTTCATGAGCAGCGGGTTCACGACAGGGTTGCTGCCGGCGGGTCCGTGCCTGACGACCCCGCTCGCCGGATCATGCAGGAATCGCCCGGACCGGGAGCGATTCCAGACTCCTCAGGTTGAGGCCTCGCCTGTACTTCGGACGGTCCGTGAGAAGCCGAAAGCCGCTGAATCTCTCATAGAGCACCTCGAACGCGATGCGTGCTTCCATGCGAGCCAGTGCCGCGCCCAGGCAATGGTGCATGCCGCCTCCGAATGACATGATTCCTGCGTCCATCTTGCGATGGATATCGAAACGCTCCGGCTCGGGAAACGCGGCGGGGTCGCGGTTGGCAGCGCCCAGCATGACGAGAAATCTCTGCCGGGCCTTCACGTGCAGTCCGTTGATCGTGCAGTCCTGGTAGGCCATGCGCATCGACAACTGCACCGGAGCGTCATAGCGCAGCATTTCCTCGACCGCTCCCGGAACCAGGTCGAGATTGCTGCCAAGCTGCTCCTGCTGCTCAGGGTGTTGCAGGAGCGCGAGCAGTCCGTTGCCGAGGAGACTGACGGTGGTCTCGCTGCCCGCCACCAGCAGCTGGCGCAACAGGCTGAGAACTTCGCGCTCGGTCAGTTTGTCACCTTCCTCTTCGGCCCGCGCCAGTTCGGTGACGATGTCCGCCTGCGGATTGGCCTTCCGGTCGCGGACGATGGGCTGGAAATAGTCGAACAGTTCCTGCCCCGCCCGATCCGCGGCTCGGCGCTCGCGGGAACTGAGCATGGGTTCGACAAACCGTGCGCGGGCGAGCGTCCAGGCGGTGAATCTCGCGTAGTCGTCCCTGGGGACCCCGAGCATGATCGCGATCGTGTGAATCGGCAGAGGAAGCGCGAAGGCGCGGACGAAATCGAAGCTCGAAGGATCGTCGATCCCATCCAGAAGGCCGTGTGCAGTGCGGCGGATTTCGGGCTCCAGCGCCGCTATGGTCCGTGGCGTGAATGCCCTGGCGACGAGCTTGCGCAGGCGTGTGTGCTCGGGTGGGTCGAGGTTGAGCAGGCTCTTGTTGTCGGGATCGGAGACCCTGCTGTCTTTCAGCCCGAACTTGCTGGGGTCGTGAGACAACAGCCTGTCCTGGCTGGAGAAGGCGCGGACGTCGGCATGGTGGGTGAGAATCGTGTTGTCATGCAGCCCTCGCGCGACAAATGCCCGGGCCGTCTGCCTGATGCGGTCGTAGACCGGATAAGGATCCTGGATCGTCCGCATTGAGAGCGGATTGTAGCGAAAGCCGTATCTCCGGCGATCGCGAGCCGTCATGACATGGACGGCGAGGGACTTCAGGATCCACTCTATGTCGAAGGAGCTCATTGACGCCCGACTGATTTCACTGCGCAAGCACTGTCAGGAGTATTCGTGACACCCATGTTGCATGACACCCCACCATACTAATCCATGAGCGCTTCCGACACAATTGGCCCGGGGTTTCTCGCTCTTGATTCCGGTTGGTGGCAGAACGGCGCCCTCAAGTGCAGGACGCGCGACGGCTGGATCGGCTGGAAGCCTCGACAGCAGTTCCAGCGGTATCATCCGATCGCCAGCAACACCGGGCTTGCGGCCCTCGCCGATCCCGGGACACCTGAACCTTGCAAGGCGGACGCCAGGCGGGCGCCGGGCTCAACCAAGAGATACTCCCGTACCGGCGGGCGCGACACGATCCCCACGGCAACCCGGGCAGGTCTTCGTCATGCCGCTCAGGCGTGACGTCCGACGCCCGGTGTCAAGCCCCCTGCTGCTGCGCCGTGACGTGGTCCGCCCGGCGACCCCGAGCATCCGCTCCCTCAATGACGAACTCGCGGCGGTCGTGGACTTCCGCCGCATCCACGTGCAGGATACGCCAACACGTGGAGGATGCACCGCGCCTTGACGTCGGCAGGTCTGTTCGGGCATCCTCATGCGGTTCGATTGGTCCGATTCACTTGCGAGTGAGGCCAATGCGCGTTTTCGCTCCGGTTCATGGTATCGTCTTGAGGTTGAGCGCGTTCGCGGATCGAACGATCCGCTCGGCAAGAAGGCGGGCACGGATGACGGTCCGATCCAATGCGTCGGGAACTCGGAGTTCACCGGCCCTTGTCCTGCGGGTGTTCCTCACGCCTGACGACGATGCCGAACTGTCGCTCGACACGGCCGGGAACGCAGTGCAGACGCGCACCAGGCGCATCCCGAATCCCGACCACGAAGCGCCTGGCTGGACGCCCGTCAAGGTCAGACAGGACGGCGCACCTTTCCTGCGGCATTCGGTTGGCTGGGCGAACCGGCTTCCGGCACGGCAACGCTCTGCCATGTTCCGCTCTTCCCGTCCTTCCTTGTGTGCCATCCGTCGTCGGCGGCTGCCACTGATCGAGCATCCTGGCGATTCGCGCACCGTCTGTCCCGGAGCTGACATGCGTCCTGCCTGCGCACTGCCGGGCCAACCCTGGCCGGGGTCGGGATGCTTGAAGCCGTGCCGCCGGCACGGGCGGCAGCCCAGGACATGGGGCATGGCCTGCCGGTGACTGCATCGCAGTCAGGCGAACGCACGGTCCGGACGCCGGCCCTGAACGGTCCCGGTGCAAGGAGTGTCGGCTTCTTCGGCGCTCTTCCGTTCGCATGGTCGCTGCTCATCGTGCCGGTCCTGGCGGCAATGGCCCTCGACGCGGTGCCCGAGTTCATCCCCTGGGTCATTCCCTGGGTCGTGCTTCCCCTGCTGCCGTACATGACGCTCACCGGCCTGCTGGTGAAGCGCGGCGTCCCGGTGCTCGACACGCACACGCCGCGCTCGCGGCTGTTCTGGCACACGGCTGTCTTGTGGGCGTGGATGCTCTCCTATCCGTCGGTGGTCATCCTGACGATCTGGTCGGTCGCCAACTCGCCGAGCCTGACCGTCTACGAGCGGATCGCTTTGGTTGCCATCCTGGTCCAGGTCTCCGTCTTTTGTGTCAGCGTCGGCCATGAGATGCTGCACCGGCGCGACAAGTGGACGCGGCGTCTGGGCGACGTTCTGATGAGCGTGATAGC
The DNA here is from genome assembly GCA_964291265.2 of Alphaproteobacteria bacterium. GTDB lineage: Bacteria > Pseudomonadota > Alphaproteobacteria > SP197 > SP197 > SP197. The sequence continues at coordinate 1,834,006 of OZ219747.1, read as the reverse complement.
GATGCCGCACTGGTACACAGAACATCTCTATGTCCATCATCCCCATGTGGCCACGCCGCTGGACTACACGCGCCCGGCGCAAGGACAGAGCTTCCACGACTTCTTTCTCAAGACCAGCCTGATCAGCTATGTCGAGGCGGCGCGCCTTCAATGCGGACGCCTGGCCCGCCGCGGCCTTCCGGTCTGGCACCTGTCGAATCCCTGTTGGCGCTGGGCGGCCAAACTGGCCCTTTGGATCGGCCTCTCACTGACGATCGCCGGGTGGCTGGGTCTCGCCGTCTGGGTGCTCCAGGCTCTGCACGGCATGTACACGGTGCGCGTCCTCGACTACATGCAGCACTACGGGCTGCAACGCTGCCGGTTGCCGAACGGGCGGTACGAACAGGTCAGACCTCACCATTCCTGGAGTTTTTCCGATTCGATGGATTACCTCCTGTTTTGCAGCCAGCGTCATTCCGACCATCACCAGCATCCGGCGCGACCGTACCCGCTGCTGCAGGACTACCCCGAGGAAGTCGCTCCACGGTTTCCGGCGGACTACCGGGCGATGGCCCTTCTTGCGCATCGTCCTTCCGCCTGGTTCCGGAAGATGGACCCGCTGATCGACGAATGGCGGAGCAGATTCTATCCGAACATGGGCAGCGAGGACTGGCGTGCCCTTTGCAGCCGTGCATACCGGGAACGGCCGGCTTCGCTCCCGGTCATCGCCGAGACGTTTCGCAGCACTCCCCGACTTGCTGACTGGATGGAAAGGCGGCCCCTCCTGCTCGATGGAATAGAAGGCCGGGAGTTCCAGCAACTGATCATTCCGGAGAACATCGGACTGGAGCCCGACGTGGCGCTGGCCGCTCAGCGCGGCCTCCTGCGGCTATACTATACCCGCGAGTTCGGCCGCGAGGAGATGACCGCGGAACTCGCCCTCTCCGGCGTCGAAACCAGCGAGGATGTCGTCGAGTCCGTGCAGTTCTGGAGCAACGCCTGTGCGTTTCAGGCGGGGGTCAGAACCATGCGGGGGGACATCCTCCCCGTCGATGCCGGACTGCCGCTTTCCAACATGGCGGAGGTGGCCATCTCTGCAGTCGCAAGAAGTGTCCTCGACGACCTCAAGAGCCGCTACGGCCCGGTCGCCGCCAGCGGGGTTGCCATCGCGGCGCTCGGCAGGCTCGGCGACCGCCGCATGACGATGAGGTCGGATGTCGAGCTCCTTCTCCTCTACGAAGGAACGGAGCCTGGAGATGGCAGGTTCGCGCCGGATGACCATGCCGCAGCGATGTGCGGGAAGCTCAACGCGCTTCTCGCCGACCTGGCGGAGGAGAGCCTGCTTCTTCGATCGGTCGCGATGCGCCCGCCATGCGGACAGCGGGGCAACGCCGGTGCCCAGCTGGAGGCGCTGGCCGGCGAGAAGCGCGACGCCGATACCCTGGCGGAGGTCGCGTCCGCGCGGCTTGTCCATGTCACGGGAGAAGGCGCGGCAGGACTCGAGCGGCACTTCCACCGTGCAAGGCGAACCGTCCTGATGCGTCATGCGGACGCCGCAGTACACGAACTCCCCGGCCAGCGCCCGCAGCCCGGAGCCGGCGACCCGTCACTATCCTCCATCCTGAACGGACCCGGCGGTCTCGCGGACATCCTGCTGGCCACCCTGCTGCTGCGCCTGCGCTCCGCCGAAGAGCATCCCCCGATTCTGAAGGCCGAGGGGGTCTCCGAGGTCTTCAAGGCGGCGGGTGAGCTCAAGGCAGTCGACACGAGCGTGGCGGATGACCTGGTCGATGCGGCGCGGTTGTGGCTGAATCTGGACGGTGTCCGCCCTCTGGTGGTCGACGGCGACCTGGAAGAGAGCGGTCTCGATGACTCCTGCCGGGCGATGATCGCACGCGCCTGCGATGCCGGCAGTATCGACGAACTTCAGGTATTGGCGATGGAAACGGCCAGGCGGACCGCCGCGCATATCGATGCTCTGATGGAGGCCGCCTGATGCAGCGCCGCGCTCCCGGGTCAGCCGTCTGCGACCGGTTCGCCGTTGCTCGCCGGAGTACTGCGGCAGGGATGAACAGCTCCCGGAAGCGTCCGGATTCACAGATCGATGAAGCGTTGTCGTCGGCGCGTAGCGCAAGCCTGCCCGTATCCTCGCCAAATCGGTGGCGCACCAGCTGAACTTGAGACCGGAAAGAGCGATGTCACAGGACTCCACGAAATCCACCGCCCGTTCCCGGAAGCCACGCTGGCTTGGCCTCGTTCAACTGGCCGTGATCCTTGCCGTAGTCGCGATGGCCCTCTATTTCGCCAGGTCGCCCGATCGGGCCCCGCGCGAAACCATCTCGGGGCCGGAGCGGGCCACACCCGTCGTGAACGTCATCCAGCCGGTATCGACCGAGCATGCCCTCACGTTCGATCTGACAGGTTCGGTGACCCTGGGAAGAAAGGTGGGAGTGGTGTCCGATGTCGTCGGCCGGGTGGTGTGGGTGTCCCCCGACTTCATTGACGGGGGATCGATTCCGGCCAATGAGACCTTCGTCAGAATCGATCCGGCCGAATTCATGATAGAAGTCGAGGCCGCCGCCATGGCAGTCTCGGAAGCCGAGGCCCGGCTGAGGTCCGAGATGGCCCGGGCGGAGGAAGCCGCGAGGTCTGTCGAGCGGGAGGGCCCGGAGATGGATGTCCCCGATCATGTCCGGAATCCGCCTTCGGTCGCCGCGGCGGAGGCCATGCTCGGCGGGGCGCGGGCGGCTCTGGCGCTGGCGGAGCTCCGGTTGTCGCGCACGAACATCTCTCTACCCTATGCGAGCCGGGTGGTGTCGTCGGAACTCGATGTCGGCGCCCTGGCAGGCCCCGAGGAAACAGTCGGGCCGGCCGCGCTTCTGGGTGTCGTCTATCAGCCCTCCGCACTGCAGGTTCGCGCACCGGTCGAGCAGGCTGTCCTGGACGATCTCGCTCCCGTGATTGGCCGATCCGCGTCGATCCGCACGGACGCAGGCACACACCGGGCCACCGTGGTGCGTGTATCGTCGGTGGTGGCGCCCCGGACTCGTCTTGCTTCTCTGTTTCTCGAGTTCTCTGAGGTCTCGCAGCAGGATTCCCTTCCGCTGCCGGGCGCCTTCGCCGAGGTTGCCATCACGGGGCCCGTGCTTGGCGATGTCTATGTGCTACCTGAGTCGGCCGCCCGGGAACACGGCGCGGTCTGGACCGTCAGGGATGGCGTTCTGCGAGCGACGGTTCCCGACACGGTGGGGCGCACCTCGGACGGCTGGATCGTCGAGGCGTTCGACGCGGGCGAAGGCGTGGTGGTCGGTCCCCTGCCGGATGCGCGAGAGGGTCTCGAGGTCTCAGCCGCACCGGCTGCGGATTAGGACCCACCCGGGATGAAGGGTATGCGCCATAGCGGGGAGCAGTCGTGAAAAACGGAGCCATTGCCTACTTTGCCGGCAACCCGGTCGCCTCCACGGTCCTGATGATGTTCCTGATCCTGGGAGGCGTCCTCGCGGGTTTCGATCTTCCCGTCCAGTACTTTCCGAACATCGACTTGCGCACGATCAGCGTCACCGTGTCATCGCCGGGATCCTCTCCCGCGGAGGTCGAGGAGGACATCAATCGCCGCATCGAGGAAAGCGTGGTCGGACTCCCGGGTGTGGCCCGGGTGGTGGGCGTCGCGTCGGAAGGTCTCTCCCGGGTCGAGGTCGAGGTCGACACCTTCGCCGATATAGCCGCCGTGCTGGACAGTGTCCGAAACGCAATCGACGGTATCGAGAACTTTCCGCCCGTGAGCGCCGAACCGCCCGAGGTCGAGCTCAAGGAACTCACGCCCGAGGTGCTGACGCTCTCGGTGTCGTCGTCGACTCTGTCCGAGGACGCATTGCGTCACGTGACGGAGGGCATTCGCGACGATCTTCTGGCTCTGCCGGCCGTCTCCCAGATCCGGCTGAGAGGCGCCCGCGACCGGGAGGTCGCCATTGAACTGAATGAAGAGGAGTTGCGCCGCAACGACCTGTCTCTCGCCGAGGTCGCAAGCAAGGTGCGGCGGTCTTCCCTCAACCTCACGTTCGGCGAGCTGCGCACCGGCGCCGGCGGTGTGGTCCTCCATGCGGTCGACAAGCGCAGACATGGCGAGGAGTTCGAGGACATCGCCATCATCACCCGGCGCGACGGCACAACCCTGAGGCTCGGCGAGCTTGCGACAATTCGCGACGGCTTTGTCGATGAGGAGCTGCTGCTTGAGGTTGACGGGAGACCGTCGATACTCGTTCGTGTCGAGGCCACCGACGAGCAGTCTCTGGCCGTGATCTCGGACAGCGTCAAGGAATGGCTCGCGGACTACAGGCCTCCGGCGGGTGTCGATGTGGACATCTGGAACGACAGGGCGGAGCCGACCTTCGAGAGGCTCTCGGAAATCGTGCGCAACGGCGTCGTCGGAGCGATCCTGGTGTTCTTCTGTCTCGTTCTCGCCTTCGATCTGCGTGTCGCAGTCTGGATCACGGTCGGGATTCCCCTCTCCTTCGTCGGCGCCCTGATGTTCTTCAATGTCGCGGACCTGACACTCAACATGGGAACGGTCTTCGCGCTCTTCCTGTTGATCGGCATCGTGGTCGACGATGCCGTGGTCGTCGGTGAGAGCATTGCGACGGAACGGGAACGGGGAAGGAGCGCGCTCGAGGCGGCGATCGCAGGCGCCAGGGCCGTGGTCGGCCCGGTGACGGTCGGCGTGATCACGACCATCGTGGCGCTCTTTCCGCTCATGTACGTAACGACGGGAAACTACCAGGTTCTGAAAGTCATCCCCTGGGTCGCCATTCTTGTTCTCATCGTCTCCCTCGTCGAAGCGTTCTGGGTCCTTCCTTCGCATCTTTCGCATGAAGGACGCTGGAGCCTTTCGCCTCTGCGCGAGATTCAGGATCGGGCACGCGCCTGGATCAACGACTTGCGGGATGCGATCGTGGTGCCCGCGGCCTCGTGGGCCATCCGTCATGTTTTCCTGACCCTTCTTCTCGGCCTTCTTTTCGTGATCGCTTCCCTCGCGCTGATACGTTCGGAAATGGTGCGCGTCGTCGTTCTCGACCCGAACGCCGCATTCAGCGACTCCATACAGGCGGACCTCAGATTGCCGGCCGGAGCCCCCTTCGAGGCGAGTGTTGCCGCCGCCCGCCACTTCGCTGCGGCCGCTTCGCACATCAACGATCAGCTCGAAGGAACATCGATCGCATCGATCAGCCTCATGGTCGGAAGGCTGGGGGATGGCGGTCTGTCGCGGACCAGCGAGCACGAGGCGAGCAAGAGCCACCTTGCATCGGTCAGGCTGCATCTCCATGAACGACCGTTTCGCGAAGCGTCGCCGGAGGTCATCGCGCGGGTGTGGCGCGAGGCCGTCGGCCACGTCACAGGTCTGGAATCGGTGTCCGTCGAGACATCACGAATCCAGACCCAGCCATCGGTCGCCTATGCGCTCCTTCACGACGATCCGCAAGACCTGCACAAGGCAGCCGGTGAACTCAGGGCCTTCATGGCCGGGATCCCGGGTCTCTACGAGGTTTCGGACAGCCTCGCGACCGGCAAGCGGCATCTCGAAATCCAGCTGACCCCAGCCGGTGAAGCCGCCGGGCTGACGCCGGCGATGATCGGCAGGCAGTTGCGCGCCAATCTTCTTGGCCTTGAAGTCCAGAGAATTCAACGCGGCCGCGATGAAATCAGGGTCGTTGTCCGATATCCGGCCGAACGGCGGCAAAGCCTGCGGGAGCTCGCGAGCGAGCGGATTGCGATCCCTGGCGGAGGCAACATGCCCCTGTCCATCGCGGCACACATCACGGAACAGCGGGAACTTGCCTCGCTGACCCGGATCGACGGTCGCCGGGCGGCGCTCGTCAACGCCCGGGCGGACATCGGCAGGATCACGCCCATTCAGGCGCGGCGGTTCATCGCCGAGAGTTTCCTTCCCGACTTGATGGCGCGGTATCCCGGGCTCTCGGTCTCACTCGACGCAGGAGCCCGGGACGAGCGCACCACGCTTGCCACGATGGGAACCCTCGTTCCCATCGTCCTGCTCGTGATCTACGGCCTGATGGCGGCCTTCCTGCGCAGCTACTGGAAACCCGTTGTGGTGATTGTCGGCCTTCCGATCGCCTGCGCCGGGGCCATCTTCGGTCACTGGATTCTCGGCTGGAATCTGACCGCCACATCGGTCTTCGGTATCGTTGGTGTCGGAGGCGTTGTCGTGAACGACGCTCTGGTGTTGCTCGATCGCTACAACGTGATTCGCCGGGACAATGAAGGGATCCCGGCCATTGCCGCTGCGGTGGGTGCCACGCGCGACCGGTTCCGCGCCGTGTTCCTGACCACGCTCACCACCGTGCTCGGGCTCTCGCCCCTTCTCTACGAGCGCGGCGATGGACTCATCGCTCTCGTGCCGTTCGTCGTCAGCATGCTCGGCGGGCTTGTCGCTGCCGGCGCCTTTACGCTGTTCATGCTGCCGGCGCTCGTGATGTTCGTCGAAGGGCGCCGGGAAGCTTGAGCATCGCAAGCGTTCGCTCACAGGGTGACGATGATGAGGATGACGATGGCAACCGCGCACATGTCCCGGGTCTCGCCCGTATTCTCTCGGTTCCAGATGCCTCGCTGCACCGTGACCGAACGCTGACCTTCGATCAGCCATCGCCTCTCGTGGAAGGGGACGATCTCAAGGGCGTCGATGGCGGTGACGTCGCCCTCGCTGGTGCGCAGCATCCAGCTGATGCAGAAAATGCCACGGGGCTGCACGTCGTCCCCTGCCGAACCTGGCGATGGCGGATCACGCCCGGAGAGGCATCAGGCAGGGTCGGTTGCCGAGGCATCGCAACATTGCGTTTACCTCAGCCCGAAGTTGCAGCGCCGATCAAGTGCAAGTACCTGATATGAATGACATTCGATGGATCTCAGAAGCATCTGACTGAGTACACTACGGCTCCACGCCCAGAAGCTTGAGCGCCCTTCTCTGGAGCGGCGTGGGCCGCGTGGTGACCTGGAAGGGTTTGGCGCCCGCAAGGCGGGGCGCCACGGTGTTGCGGGTGATGGTCGCGAGATCATCGAGGAGGGTGCGGAAACTGTGCACCGGATCACCCCCGGGCGTCCTCTTCGTTGCCGCCTTGGCCCGGGCGCTCGCCGAGACTTCTGCCGGCGCCACGACGGACGGCCGGCGGGCCTCGGCGCCTTCGGCATCCTCGTCGTCGAACAGCATGGGCTTCAGTTTCTGGCGCATGTGCCATTCAACGTAGTAGGCGAGCATGCACAGGAAGACATGGGCGCGGACCCGGGGTTCGGTGCGGTGACAGACGGGACGGACCTTCAGATCCACGGTCTTCAGGCTGCGGAAGGCCCGTTCCACCGAACTCAGCCGCTTGTAGGCGCGCACCGTGCCGGGACCGTCGAGCTCGCTCTGCGGCAGGCTGGTGCGGATCACGTAGAGGCCGTCGAGCCTGGCCTCGGCGGCGATGGCAGCCTCATCGCGCCCATAGGTGAAGACACCCTCGTCGTCGATGGACCACGTGAAGTGCTTCGCCATCTTGTACTTGCCGATGACCTTGCCGACCCTCTCCCCGATCTTGTCGGCACCCTTGAGACGGCGCTTGTCGCGCCGTGTCGCTGCGGCGATCGGTTCAAGCAGGGCCTCGGTGGCCTCGAGCAGCTCCTGGCGCTTGCGGGCCCGGTCCTCGGCCAGCAGGGGGTTGCGGCAGACCATGAGGCGTTCGCCGGGATACGCATCGCTGGTGATCTCCACCAGGTCCCTCTCGTCGAAGAGCGACATCTCGACGTCGCCGGCCTCCACAAGGGCGCGGATGGCCGGTCCCCTCAAGGCGCTGATCCAGTCCAGGCCCGCAGGCTTCACCTCCTCGCGTATGCGCGCCTCGGTCAGCATCCCCCGGTCTCCCACCAGCACCACCTTCGCCAGGGAGAAGCGCTCCTGCAGCGTGGTGATCTGTGATGCCACCGTCCCGGGGTCCGCCGTGTTGCCGGGGAACACTTCCACCGACACTGGACAGCCGTCCCGATCGCACAGAAGGCCGAACTCGATCTGCAGCTTGCCCTTCTTGCCATCCCGGGAATGACCCCTCCTTGCCAGGGGACACGCTCTCCCCTCCATCCATACCGAGGTCAGGTCATAGAGCACCAGGCAGCCCTCTTCGAGGCGCCGCTTCGCCAGGGACCGCTCGATCCTCTCCTGACGCTCCAGGAGCCAGTCCATGGCGCCGTAGAGGGCGTCCTCGTCCATCTCCGCATCGAGGACCTCGCCCAGGGTGCTGACCGCCGTGGCCTCGGCCAGCCCCCTGGCCGTGGCCAGCTTCGAGGCGGGCTCGAGGATGCGTGCCACGATCATGGCCAGGACCTGATCGCGCCGTGCCGAGGGCTTCGGGTCGATCAACCTGTCCAGTCCCAGCTTCTTCAGGGTTCCCAGCACCGCGGCGACATGCCCATGGGGGAGGGAGCGGACGATGTCGAAGGCGTCGTCACGACCGACGAGGGGTTCGTTCTTCAAGAACCGCCGCAGGGTCTCGACCTTTTCCATGGGCCAGGAGGAGAGATTGGCGATGGTGCGCTTCTTGACCTTGCCGTTCTCGCGCCATCCCTCTCGCAGGAGGACGGCGGGGGGTGAGTTACGGTTGGGGACGATGTCTACGTACATGGCAACGTATATGGGGGCGTAAGCCCACCGTGTCAAGGGAAAATTCACCGTTACATGGCAATGTTCTCAAGCCATCATCGTACCGTTTTGCCAACACAATCAATTGCTTGTCGTGATACTGCTGCTGAGATCAGAGGGAACCTCGGCATGGTCTGGATGCGATCCGGGTCTGTCGTCCGACTTTGGCAGGTCAAACGATCTGAACCGGATGACGATGGAGCATGGTTCCGGTTGCCTGCGATCAGAACCTGCGCAGCCGTCCGTTTCGCTCACCCCTCCTGTGTGTGCCGGGGACGGACGCGACAGGGGGGCAGGGGCGCGCAGCACATGCGGCCTGCCCGTCCGCAGGGGGCTCAACGGCAAGCATCTCGCCCGGGCACCATGATAGGCCGGTGCGCGTGGCGCGACGGGCTCAGTGCCTAGGCCTGGCGGCCAGCACATCATCAAGGCTCGTGGCCACCAGCACCGCATCCGCCCAGGCCACCAGTTCGGCGGACGACGCGCCGCGGACCCGCTCGCGGACCGCATCCGGCACATCACCGAAGCGCAAGGACAGTTGACGAAGAAGAAGTTCCGCGAGGGCTTCGCTCCGGCCTCGTTCGATACCCTCGGCTCTTCCCCTCTTGAGTCCCTCGGCTCTTCCCTCTTCTATCCAGGATTGTGCGATCGTGCCCATCAGACCCTCCCAGTGGTCCGGCTTCGTCCGGCGCAGTGACGCCTCCAGCATGGCCGGCGTCAGGCCTTTGTGCTCGGTCATATAGCGCACAATATGATGCTCGAACGCGCTCCCCGCAACCGGCCCGCCCGTTATCGCGTCCAGAAGCTCGGGGAGCACCTCCTTGGCAAAGGCAACCCCGAGGGCCGAACGATGCGGCTTCGCATCTCGACCGTCGTCGACAGCACGTGGGCTCGAGCTAGATGCCGTGAAACGGTTGCAGCAGACGCGGGATCGGCGCCCTGAATCTGAGCCGCGCATCGGCCACCGCAAGACAGATGCAGTCCTCCTCGGGCCCTGCCACGGGGCGGTGCATCACCGAAGGGTCGGCGACCGCGACATCGCCGCGCCGATACCATGAGCCCCGGTCATAGAACGACCCGGCGAGGACCAGCGTCGCCTCGAACCCGCGATGGCCGTGTTCGGGAACACCTTTGCCGGCGGGAATCGACAGGAGTCGCGCCGTCGCGCCTGTGGGGTCCGTCTTGAGAGGAAACTGCCGGATGCCGCCGCCCACTGCGCGCCATCCGAGTCCGGGGGCGTCGCCGCCGGCATAGCTGCGCAGCGGTTGCGGCAGCACGCAAGGTCCCACCGGCGTCGGGCGGTCGGCAGTACCGGCATCGTCGTCGCGTTCCGCACCCTCCATGAGGGCTTCCAGCATGGTCTCATCCACCCCGGACCCGGCCGGCGCACTGTCGATCAGGGCGCTGCCGATGGCCTCGGCCAGGTCGAGACCGGCCCGGCAGAGCGGGCACAGCGCCAGGTGTGTGGCGACCATGAGCGACATGGCCTCGTCCAGGGTGCCCGCCCCGTAGGCGAGCAGCAGATCATCACCGACATGGTGCCGGATTCTCATCGCAACTCCTCCCTTCGCGAGTCGAGTTCGGCGCGCAGGCGAGCGAACGCGAGGCGTGCACGCGACTTGACGGTGCCGAGCGGAATGCCCAGCCGGATCGCGATCGCCGCATAGCTCTCGCCGTCCACGAACGACAACCGCAGAACTTCGCGCTGTTCCTCGCTCAAGGCGGCGAGTGCAGCCTGAACAGCATCCACGCGCTGCCGTCCGGCGAGCGCCTGTTCGCCGTCGGGCAGGGGCTCGGCCATGAAGGCCGGATCGCCGGGATCGAATTCTGGCCGGCGGTCGCGACGGAACGCATCGATGCGCCGGTTGCGTGCGATGGTGAAAATCCAGGTGGCTGCGCTCGCCCGCCGGCTGTCATAGAGCTTCGCTCTGGACCAGACCGTGGCGAAGATCTCCTGAAGCACATCGTCAACCTTGCCCGGTTCGCCGCCGCCGCGCAGCAGCCAGCCCTTGATCCGCGGGCCGAAATGGCGGAACAGATCCGCGAACGCTTCGCGGTCTCCCCGCTCCGCGACCGCAACCAGGCAGGCCGACATGGCGTCGGTCGGATCGGTGATCCGCTCGTCATCAAGCGCTGCATCCACTTTCGCATGCCCGGGCGCCAATGCAGCGTTACCCCGCAAAGGCGGGCTCCTGGGGAAGTCGATGACCTTCGGGGCGCGTGCCATGGATCTCTATACGGTCCCTGCGCCGCTTCGGATCACAATTTTCTCTCCCCTGCAGTGATCCGCCCGGGCGGTTGATGCGTATTGCAGACCATGAAGCGAACAGGACATTCGGCACACAATGGGGCTCGGCGGCGCAGGATTGCGGTGATCGGAGCTGGAATATCGGGCCTCGGTGCGGCGTGGTTGCTGTCGCGCGCCCACGATGTCGTGCTCTTCGAGTCCGCGGATCGCCCAGGCGGCCATGCCCGCACCGTCACGGTCAGGACCAAGGGGCGCGACGTGTCGGTCGACACCGGCTTCATCGTCTTCAACCGGGTCAACTATCCCAGTCTCTGCCAACTCTTCGAGCGTCTCGATGTGCCGGTGCGGGAGAGCGACATGTCCTTCGCCGTCTCCGTCGACGGGGGCGCCATGGAGTACGGGTGCCGCAACGCCACCGCGGCACTGGCTCAGCCGTCGAATGCGTTGAAGCCGGGCTTCTGGCGCATGTTCCGCGACATCGCGGTTTTCAACCGGACCGCGCTGGCGGATGCGAGCGGTGACCCCGACCTGACACTGGGCGAGCTGATTCGCAAGCGGCGGCTCGGCACCTGGTTCGAGCGCTACTACCTCCTGCCGATGAGCGGTGCGATCTGGTCGACGCCGCGCTCCCGGATGCTGAATTTTCCAGCCCATGTCCTCACCCGCTTCTTCGCCCATCATGGCCTGCTCTCGTTTACCGGCCAGCATCGCTGGTGGACGGTCGACGGCGGGTCGCGCAGCTACGTGACGCGGATGGCGGCCGACATGGAAGCCGAACTGAGACTGCGAACGCCTGTCGAAGCGGTGACTCGGGGTCCGGACCGGGTCGACGTCAAGGCGGCCGGAGAGGAGCCGGAGCGTTTCGAAGGTGTCGTGTTCGCCTGTCATGCCGACACGGTGCTGGACATTCTCAAGGACGCCCAACCGGAAGAACGGAGCGTTCTCGGGTGCATTCCGTTCCGGCGCAACCGCATCGTGCTCCATACCGATGCCCGGCTGATGCCGCGGCGCAGGGCCTGCTGGTCGAGCTGGGTCTACCTGGCGACATCGCGAACCAACGAGGACCGCGCGTCGGTCACCTACTGGATGAACTCGCTCCAGAGCATCCCGCGTGCAACACCGCTCTTCGCAACGCTCAACCCTTCGACGCCTGTCGATGACTCCCGAATCCTCGACGAACATTCATTTGACCATCCGCAATACGATTTCGCAACGATCGCCGCCCAGGCGGCGTTGCCGTCGATCCAGGGCCGTGCGGGCACATGGTACTGCGGCGCGTGGACCGGCAACGGGTTTCACGAGGATGGCCTCGCCAGCGCGGTCCGGGTCGCCGAAAGTCTCGGGGTCTCGCCGCCATGGGCGTGACGGGATCTTCGGTCGTCAAGGCCAGGGTCAGCCATGTCCGGCGCGTGCCTGTGGACAACCGCTTCGTCTACGGCATCGACTACCTCTTGCTCGACGAGGCGCAGCTCGCGGGAACCCGGAGGACCCCCAGACTCTTCTCCTACGGTCGGCCCAACATTGTCTCCCTCCAGCCAAGCGATCACGGCATTGCGGGGTGCAACGGCATCGAGGACCTTCGCCGTCTGGCGCGGGAAGAAGGGATCGGCGGCGTTGACCGCGTGCTCCTGCTGACCCATCCGCGCTACTGGGGCTATGCGTTCAACCCGGTCAGCTTCTGGTTCCTCCTCGGCGCCGCCGGCAATCTTCGTGCGGTGCTCGCCGAGGTCCACAACACCTTTGGCGACCGCCACGGCTATCTCTGCAGGAACGAGAACGGTTCCGACCTCACCCGCAACTGCTGGACCGTGACGGCCAAGCGTTTCCACGTCTCGCCATTCCTTGACGTCGCCGGCGAGTACCGGTTCCGGTTCCTGCTGAACGAGGCCAACGTCGCTGTGCGCATCATCTATGACGATGGCAGGGGTGGAGGGCTCGACACGGCGATCGCCGGCACGCGCCGCCCCTTCAACGACCGAGAACTCGCAAGGGCACTCCTTCGACGGCCACCTGGCGCCGCAAGGACGACGGCGCTGATCCACTGGCAGGCACTCCGGCTGTGGTGGAAGGGAGCGTCCTACCGCCGCCGCCCGCCGCCGCCCGAGAAGAGCGTGACATGATGACGCGCCGGGTGATCCTTCTGGTACTGTTCCTGCTCGGAGCCGAGAGCGGCGCCCTCGCGGCGCCGCCGGAGCTGGCAGACCGGGTCGCGTCCGCGCGACCTGCCGGCTGCGCCGACTACGGTTTCCTGTTCTTCGACCTCTACAGGGCGGAACTGTGGACGGACGCCGAGGCGGGCGAGAGATTCGGGCTGTCCCTCACCTACCGCCGCGACTTCAGCCGCGACGAACTGGTCTCGAGTTCGATATCGGAGATGGCGCGCATGTCGGGCCGGCCGGAGACAAGTTTCGCAGAAGTGCGCGCGGAACTCTGGAAGGCCATGCGAGACGTGGCCGAAGGCGACCGCTACACGGCCTGGCGCAACGGGCCTGACCACGTCGAGTTCTTCCTCAACGGCAGTCCGACCGGAGCGCTCACCGAGGACGCCGATCTGTTTCTCGATATCTGGCTCGGTCCGCAAAGCCGTGACCCGCAAAGGAGGGACACCTTGCTCTCCGGGAGCTGTGATGACTGATTCTCCCTCGCGCAATCCGCTGCGGCGCGACCTGGTGCCGCCTGCCGCGGTGGCGGCCATGCTCGCCTTTGCCGGCGTGCCGCTCTACATCCACGCGCCGCGCTACTACGCGGAAGAGATGGGGATGGGCCTTGGCACTCTGGGCGGCGTGCTGCTGGCGGCACGGGCGGTGGACAGCCTCCAGGATCCGCTGATCGGCCGACTCGCCGACCGCTGGCCGCGCCGCCGTGAAGCGTGGGCACTGGGCGCCGGCGTCCTTCTGGTCGGCGGTCTCGGGCTTCTCTTCGCTCCGCCGGGGTGGGGCGAACCCTTGCCGCGCCTCGGCGTCGGCCTGCTGGCCTCCTTCACCGGCTTCAGTGCGCTCCAGATCGCGCTCTACGACCATGGGCTGGCGCAGGCAGGGGCGGCGGGCGGGGGATACACGAGGATCGCCCTCTGGCGCGAGGCCGGAGGACTGGCCGGCATCTGCCTCGCCGCCACGGCGCCGACCTTGCTTGGATCGGTCCTCGGCGCGGCCTTCGCCCATGCCGGCTACGCCGCCGCCTTCTGTCTCTTCGCCTTCTTCGCGCTCGGGCGAATGCACGGTCGATGGCTGTCGTCAGGCAGGTCGGTCCCCGACAGCAGCTTTGCCGAGGCCCTGCGCGTACCCGGCGTCGTGCCGATCCTTGCCTTCGGTTTCGTCAACGCCCTGCCGACCGCCGTGACGTCGACACTCTTCTTGTTCTTCGTTTCCGATATCCTGAACGCGGAAGCCCATGCCGGTCCCATGCTTCTGGTCTTCTTCTCGGCGGCCGCGGCGGCCGCGCCTCTCTGGGCGCGGCTCGCCGGCAGGCTCGGACGCAAGGCTGCCCTGGCGACGGGCATGGTGCTGTCGGTACCGGTCTTCTTCTGGGCCTGGACTCTGGGCTCCGGCGACATCCGGGCCTTCTATGCGATCGCCGCCGCGTCAGGCGCGGCGCTCGGCGCCGACATGACGCTGGCGCCGGCGATGCTGGCGGCGCGGGTAGAGCGGGGCGGAGGACGGGTGTTTGCACTCTGGACGTTCCTGCAGAAAACCGCTCTTGCCGTCGCGGCGGGCGCCACGCTGCCGATGCTCGCCCTCGCCGGATACGAGCCGGGAACGTCCGGACGGGCGGGCCTCGCGTCGCTTGCCACGGCCTACGCACTGGTTCCTTGCGTCCTCAAGCTGGCCGCGGTCCCGGTGCTCTGGATATGCGTCAAAGAAACGGGAGACGAGGGTTGAGAACGAAGCACTTTCCAGGTTCCGGCCTGCTGTTCGATCTCGGCGCGCAGGGCGTCGACGACTATGCAGGCGGAACGCCGATCCTGGACCTTCGGGACTATCTGAACGGTCCGCTGACCGCCTCCGGCGTCTTCTTCGGTCTTTCGGGACGTGTTGAACGGCGCTTCGCAGCCGACATGACCGGCCGATGGTGCGGCGAGAAGGGCACGCTGGAGGAGCTGTTCCGCTACGACAACGGCGAGACGGGTGAGCGATGCTGGAAGCTGACCTTCGCCGATGACAGGTCATTCTCCGCGACCGCACACGATGTCGAAGGCGTGGCGGCAGGTGTGCAGCGCGGCAACGCGGCCGCGATGCGCTACCGGCTGCGAGTGTCGAGGACCAGGGGCGACATCGTCGTCGGCATGGAGGACTGGTTCTACCTGATGGACGACGGCACGCTGATCAACCGGGCGCGCATGTCCAAGTTCGGCCTCAAGGTCGGCGAGCTTTTCGTCTCCTTCCGCAAGACCGCCGCCGGCGATGACGCGCCGGCGTCCTCGCCATGAGCCGGCTCGCCGGCAGGCGTTTCTGGCTGGTCGGCGCCAGCGCCGGCATCGGTCGGCGGCTCGCCCTGAGGCTCGCGCAGGAGGGGTCCGCCGTCGCTGTCTCCGCCCGGGACGGCGCGGCTCTCGGCAGCCTGATCGACGAGATGGAGCCGGCGCGGACGGCCCGTGGAGGCCATGTGGCCGTGCCGTTCGACGTCGCCGACAGCTCCGCCACGTTCAAAGCCCTGGACCGCGCCGGTGAGGTGGACGGCGTCATCTACTGCGCCGGCGCCTACGAGCCGATGTCGGCGCGCAGGCCCGATGTCGACGCGCTGGAGACCATGGTCGACGTCAACCTGACCGGCGCACTCCGCGTCCTGGCGGCCTGCGTGCCGGTGTTCCGCCAGCGCGGCGCCGGGCACATCGTGCTGCTTGGCTCTCTCTCCGGGTATCGCGGGCTGCCCGACGCCTGGGGATACGGCGCGACCAAGGCGGCCCTGATGCACCTGGCCGAGAACCTGCGTTGCGATCTGCGTGGATCAGGAATCCTGGTGCAGATCTGCAATCCCGGTTTCGTGGCCACCCGACTGACCGGGAAGAACGATTTCAGGATGCCGTTCATCATGACTCCCGAAGCAGCGGCCGACCGCATCGTGCGCGGCATGGCGCGCGGGCGGTTCGAGATCGCCTTCCCCTTCGCCATGACGGCTGCGATCAGGTGTCTGGCAGCCCTGCCGCGACCGGTGTTCTTCGCACTGCTGGCGCTCGCCGCCGGCAGGCCGGGCGAGACCTCGTGACCGCGCCGGTCAGCGGGTCGGCCGCTTCCCCCGTGTCGGGAGGAACCGGCGCGGCGCTGCCGCGGCGGATGCGGATCTTTCAGACGGTGCTCAGTCGCATCGAACGCGGCACGATCGAAGTCGAGCTGCCGCACTGCAGGCCCATCAGGGCAAGCGGCGATGCGCCCGGCCCCCACGGCAAGATCGTCGTTCTCGATCCGGGGTTTGTCGCGCGATTGCTCGCGGAAGGCGATCTCGGTTTTGGCGAGATGTTCATGGACGGCTGGTGGACGACGCCTGACCTCGAGGATCTCATGGACGTCATCATGCTCAACAACGAGAACATCGCGCGGAGCTTCCCGGGCGCCGGGCTGTTCCGCCTCCGGGAGCGCCTTCGCCATTGCCTGAACGTCAACAGCAGAAGGGGGTCGCGGCGCAACGTCGCGCATCACTACGATCTCGGAAACGACTTCTACGGCCTCTGGCTCGACGAGACCATGACCTACTCGTCCGCCCTGTTCCGCAACGCCGGCGAGAGTCTCGCCGAAGCGCAGCGGAACAAGTACGCGGCGATCTGCGAGCAGCTCGCGCCGGCGCCGGATGACCGGATACTCGAAATCGGCTGCGGCTGGGGCGGTTTCGCCGAGTTCGCCATTCGGGAGTGCCATGTGAAGGTCACGGGACTCACGGTCTCGCGCGAACAGCAGGACTATGCGCGGAAGCGGTTGTTCGAGGCGGGACTCGCTGATCGGGCGGAAATCCTGCTGCGCGACTACCGCGAGGAACGCGGCGTCTATGACGGGGTTGCATCCATCGAGATGGTCGAGGCGGTCGGAGAGAAGTACTGGCCGGTCTATTTCGGGGCGCTCCACGACCGGCTGCGCCCGGGAGGCGTCGCCGTACTCCAGGCGATCACGATCGCGGATCGTCTCTTCGCCCAGTACCGCACCCGGGCCGACTTCATCCAGAAGCACATCTTCCCGGGCGGGATGCTGCCGAGCCCGGCGGCCCTCGGCAAGCGGATCTCGGCAGCCGGTCTCGAGACGATCGGCAAGGAGACCTTCGCCGACAGCTACGCGCGCAGCCTGCGCGCCTGGCGCCGGCGGTTCAATGCCCGATGGCAACAGATTGCGGCCCTCGGCTTCGACGAACGCTTCCGTCGCATGTGGAACTTCTACCTCGCGGCAAGCGCCGCAGGCTTCACCGCAGGAACCACGGACGTGGTCCGGATCACCTGCCGCAGGCCATCCCCATGAAGCCCGTCCGTGCCCCGGTGAGGCGCGACGAACGCCGCGTAGTCCGGAACCCGCCGGACATGCCGAACCCGACCGACGTCGTGTTGTCTGCGCCCGTGCTGTTCGAAGTCGCCCGGCGCCGCCGCAAGTCCAAGGATCTCAACCCCATGGTCCGAGGAACATGTCGCCCTGATACCCTTCACGAGGCGGCGTTTCCTCGGCGGTCAGCGCGGCGCCCGGGTGAAGCGGAGGTTCCCTCGGCAGACCGTGTTGCATGTCCCGGCGCCTTGCGCACCGCCGGGCGGCAACACCCCGAGGCCACGCGTCTGCGGACTATCGGCTGCGGGCACGATCCAGGTGTGCATGAAGGAGAGGCCCAGTGCGGTGTGCCCTGCCGTCAGCACTCCTCGGCGGCGGGCGAGCGTTGTCGCAGCGGAGGGGCCTGACGTTGATGACGCCTTTCCCGAAGCCTGAATCGGCAGACTGACAACCGCGTCCCCTGCCGAACGGGTTTCCGGGCCCGTCTGCCGACGACAGCTCCGCGAAAGATCAGCTCGCCGAACAGGGAGCACCCCGCACAACGAGGGCCGGCGTCATCCCGGCGCCCGCTTCAGCTTTCCCGAATTCCATCGTTGTTGACGTCACCCTCCCTCTGCGATACAGGGTTACGGTTACGACATACGAAATGGTGATCTGGCAAACGGAGGAGTTCAACATGACAACGAAACCCACGGAGTATCTTGTTGACAGCGAGGAGACCCTGGATCTCTCCCGCACGACCGGGGTGAACCACATCTCGAACGCGGAGGGGCACTACGGCTCGATGCACGTCCTCGGCGGTCAGGGCCACGATGCCTTCACCGGCGGCTGGGGCGACGACTGGTTCAAGGATGCCGGCGGCGGCGGCAGCCTTGCGAAAGGCGGCGAGGGGCGAGACTATCTCGAAGGCGGCTACGGCATGAATGTCCTCCATGGCGGCCGGGGCGGCGACACCCTGGTCGGCAACCAGGAGGACGCGTTCTCCGACCGTCTCTACGGCGGCGCCGACGGCGACTACCTGATTGCAGGCCGGGTCAAGGACAGCAGCCGGGTGGACGACGGCACCGGCGCGCTCACCGGCACGACGAGGGGCAGGGGTCCGCAGAGCGACCAGGACGTCGAAAACCCGCGGGGAAACATCCTCAACGGCGGCAGGGGGTTGGACAAATTCATCCTGAACCCCGACAGCTACGTCTACATCGAGGACTACGAGCGTCCGTGGGGATCGTACAACACCAGGGACGTCATCATTGTCACCGGTCTCGGGGACGGGCCGAGGCCCACGATCGTTCACCACCCCGATGGCGTCTACGGGAATGCCCATTTCCGCATCATGCTGGGCAACAAGGTGCTCGCCGAGCTCAACTACGGGGAGGACGTCTCCGGGGAGGCTATCGATGCCGCGATCGACTGGATCGGCCAGAGCCTCTCGACGCAGCGCGGGGAGTGGATCTACGGTACGCAGGCGGGCGATACCCTCTCGGGCACCGCCTGGGAAGACCAGCTCCATGGCCATGGCGGCGATGACCGGCTCCAAGGCGGCGCAGGCGGTGATTATATTGATGGCGGCCGCGGCAACGACATCCTCCGCGGCGGGGACGGTTACGACACCCTGATTGGTGGTCGCGGCAACGACACGCTTTACGGCGGCGCGGACAGAGACGCGCTTGTTGGCGTCGAAGGCAACGACCTGCTCTACGGCGGCGCCGGCGAGGACCAGCTCTACGGTGGCCATGGCCACGACCGTCTCGACGGCGGCGCCGGCCAGGACCGGCTCTGGGGCGACAGCGGCCGGGACATCTTCGTCATCAGCACGACTGACGAGGCTCCCGACATCATCGCGGACTTCAACGTGGATGAGGACTATGTCCGGTTGCCGTTCGGCCTTGCATGGGACGATGTACGGTTCGAGGCGGGCACCCTCGACGCCGATAGGTGGGGCATCGCAGGCGAGACGGTGCAGTTCCTCGTCACCGGTGAGGGCGAGTCGAAGAAGCAGCTCGCCGCGTTCCAGGGTCTCGATGCGGAGGACCTGTCGAAGGTCGAGTTCATCTGGGACTTCGATCCGAACAAGGAGTATCCGCACCAGCAGACCGGGAAGAAACTCAAGGGCACGAACAAGAAGGATCTGCTCGTCGGCGACAGCGGCAACGATACCATCAAGGGCCTGGGCGCGGCGGATGTGCTCTACGGGCGCGGCGGTGACGACACGCTCTACGGCGGGCGCGGCAAGGACACGCTCTACGGCGACAACGGCAACGACCGGCTCTTCGGGGATAACAACAACGACATCCTCCACGGTGGCGCCGGCGACGACACGCTGAACGGCGGGAACAGCGCCGACCGGCTCTATGGCGAGGACGGCGACGACGAGCTGAACGGCGGCAACGGCCACGACATGCTCTATGGCGGCGCCGGCAACGACAAGCTGGACGGCGGGGACGGCAACGACCGCCTGGAAGGCGGCGAGGGCGATCTCGACGTGCTGGCCGGCGGCGCAGGCGAGGACCGGCTGTTCGGCGACGGCGGCAACGACCGCCTGGAGGGCGGCGAAGGCTCCGACCGTCTGCGTGGCGGCGAGGGCGCCGACGAGTTCCTCTTCCGCGCCGGCGACGGCGTCGATGTCATCACCGACTTCTCGGTCGAGGACAACGACACCATCATCTTCCTGGGGCAGACCGAGGCCCAGGCGACGGCCGGAAACGGGGAGATGTTCCTCGATGTCTCCGACCTGAAGATCGTCGATGACTACGATGCCGGCGGCGTCAGGATCACGTCGAACAAGCTCGACAACGAGATCATTCTCAAGGGCGTGACGTTCGAGCAGCTGTCGGTCGACAGCTTCAGCATCGTGACGGTGGACGACTACAACGAACTCCTGAACGGCTGAGCCGACCGGCCAGCCGGAAGAGTGCGGCCGCCCCTCGGGTGAAGGGCGGCCGCACTCACAAGTTTCACTCATCATGAAGACTGGACGTTCCGAGCCCTCCCTGCGATCGGGATTGCAGCCCCGCGCGGCGCTCCTGCGGTATCGCGGCGCTCTGGTCGTTGTGGTGATGCTGAGCGCGGTGGTGAACCTCCTCATGCTCACCGGCCCGCTCTTCATGCTGCAGATCTACGATCGCATCCTGACCAGCCGGTCGGAGGCGACGCTCGTGATGCTGCTGGCCCTCGTGGTGTATCTCTACGGGTTGAAGGGCCTGCTCGACAGTCTTCGCGGGCGCATCCTGTCGCGGGTCGGCGCGGGGTTTCAGGAGGCACTCGACGAACGGGTGTTCGATGCCGCCGGCAAGGCGGCGCGCGACCCGTCCCGGCGCGGCCATCCGGGACAGGCGCTCCAGCACCTGGAGACGGTGCGCGCGTTTCTCGCGTCTCCGGCGCCCGGCGCCATCATGGACCTGCCCTGGACGCCGTTCTTCGTGGCGATCATCTTCATCTTCCATACGCTTCTGGGGTGGCTGGCGGTTGCCGGCGCAGTCGTCCTGGTGGCGCTGGCGCTGGCGAACCGGTGGGCGACTCGCAAGCCGCAGGATCAGGCAGCCGGTCTCTCCGCGGAGGCCTCCCGCCGGGCCGAGGATGTCCGGCGCGAGCTGGAGACGGTGACGGGCCTCGGCATGGCGGGACCGCTTCGGTCGCGCTGGAAGGAGTTGCGCGGCGCGTCCCTCAACCAGTCGATGCGGGCGGCGGACGCGGGCGGCGGGTACACGGCGGCGAGCCGTGCGTTCCGTCTTCTGCTGCAGTCGGGGATGCTCGGTCTCGGCGCCTGGCTGGTTCTGCAGGGCCAGTTGACGGCGGGGGCGATGATCGCGGCCTCGATCCTGCTGGGCCGGGCCTTGCAGCCCCTGGAGCAGACGATCGCGCAGTCGGCGCTGATCCAGCGGGCGCGGGCGGGCTGGCTGTCGGTGTCGCGGCTCCTGGCGGAGGTGCCGCCGGAGATTGCGCCCATGGCGCTGCCGCGTCCCGCGGCGCATCTGGTGGTGCGCGACCTGACGGTGCTGTCCCCGACGCGGCGGGATGTGCTGCTGCGCGGTGTGACCTTCGACGTGACGCCGGGCGAGGCGGTGGCGGTCGTGGGTCCGAGCGGTGCGGGCAAGTCGACGCTTGTGAAGGCGCTTGCCGGCCTGTGGCTGCCGGCGCAGGGCGAGGTCCGGCTTGGCGGGGCGAAACTCGCGGCCTGGGGAGAGACGCTGTGGCGGGAGCATCTGGGCTACCTGCCTCAGGATGTGGTCCTGTTCCCCGGCAGCGTGGCGGAGAACATTTCGCGTTTCGTCCCCGACGGGGGCGAGGAGGCGGTGGTGCGGGCAGCCAAGGCGGCCGGGGCGCACGAGATGATCCTGTCGCTGCCGGACGCCTACGACACGATGCTGACGGGCGGCGACGGCGGCGTGTCGGGCGGGCAGCGCCAGCGCATCGGTCTGGCGCGGGCGCTATACGGCAATCCCGTGCTCCTGGTGCTGGACGAACCGGACGCGGGGCTGGACGATACGGGCACCCAGGCGCTCAACCGTGCGATCGCCGGGGCAAAGGCGCTGGGGTGTGCGGTCGTGGTGGTGGCGCACCGCCGCGCGATGCTGGCCGAGTGCGCCCGGATCGCGGTTCTGGAGGATGGTCGCCTGCAGATGTTCGGTTCGGTGGCATCGGTTCTGGCGCGCCTTCCGGGGCCGCAGCCGCGGTTGGTCGTGGAGCGCGGCGAGGGGTCGCCGCGGGCGGTTGCGGATGCCGGGGACCGGGAAGGGGCGTCGGGCGGTGAGTGAGGCGGGACAGCGGTCCTGGCCGGTACGCGGTCCGGTTCGGCTTGGGCTTGTGATGCTTGGCGTGGGTTTTGCGGGGGCGCTGGTGTGGGCCTCCCTGGCGGAGATTCACGGTGCGGTGATCGCCTCGGGCAGCATGGAGCTGGAATCGCGGCGCCAGGCGATCCAGCATCCCGACGGGGGTGTCGTGGCGGCCTTGCTGGTGCGCGACGGATCGCGTGTCGAGGCGGGGGAAGCGATCATGGAGCTCGACGCCACGGGGCTTGCGGCCGAGCGGGCGATCCTGGTGCGGCAGTTGCAGGAGACGCGGGCGCGCATCGACCGTCTGGCGTCGCAGGCCCGGTCCGCTGACGAGGTCTCGTTCCGGGACGCGGCGGCGGCCGAGGGCAACCCGGTGCTGGCGTCCCTGCTGGCCGGCGAGCGGCGTCTGTTCGAGAACGGGCGCGAGTTGCTGATGCAGACGGTGGCGCAGATCGGGGAACGCAAGGCGCAGACCACGGCCCTCATCGAAGCGCTTCGGCTGCAGACGAAGGCCGTGCAGGACCAGCTGACCCTGATCGGGGCGGAGGTCCAGGACCAGCAGTGGCTGCTCGAGAAGGGCCTGGCCCGGAAACCGGAACTGTCGCGTCTGCTCCGGGAGGAGGCTCATCTCAGGGGCGTGCTCGGCGAACTGGAGGCGGAGACCGCTCGGGGCGGCAGCGCGCTGGCCTCCTACGAGATCGAGCGTCTGCGCCTGCTGGCGGAGCACCGCGAGCAGGCCCAGGGCGAGATGCGCACGCTGCAGCCACGCGAGGCCGAACTCGCCGAGCGCCTCCGGGTGGTGGAGACCCGCCTGTCCCGACTCGTGCTGCGGGCGCCGATGGCGGGCGTGGTGCACGGGCTGCGGGTGTTCACCGTGGGCGGAGTGATCCCGGCGGGGACCGAGGTGGCGGCGATCGTGCCCGAAGGGGTGCCGCTGGCGCCCAGGGTCCGGGTCGAGGCGGGGCGGATCGACGAGGTCTGGGCCGGGCAGGAGGTGACGGTGGTGTTCCCCGCCTTCAACCTGCGCAACGCGCCGGAGTTCACCGGGCGGTTGCGCACGGTGTCGGCCGACGCGCTGGTCGACGAGGTCAGCGGCGCACGCT
Source organism: Alphaproteobacteria bacterium (assembly GCA_964291265.2). Taxonomy (GTDB): domain Bacteria; phylum Pseudomonadota; class Alphaproteobacteria; order SP197; family SP197; genus SP197. The sequence goes on along the minus strand of OZ219747.1, from coordinate 1,810,769 downwards.
ACTACACTGCAGACATCGTCCTGAGCGAGGATTCCGAGGCCGCGGCCCGGGCGCGCGGCATCGTCCCCGGCATGCCGGTCGAGGCCTTCATCCAGACCCGCGCCCGCACCCCCCTTGCCTTTCTGCTCGACCCCTTCACGGACTATGTCCGGCACGCCTTCCGCGAGGAGTGAAGCCCCCCGGGGAAAGGGGGCACAACGTGCGCCCGGTCCGGGGGACGGCGCCGTCAGGCCACGCACCGCCTGGCCGGCGGGAACCGCCGTTCATGACGGCCTGGGCGGTCTCGTGGCGCACCCGATATCGCAAGCGGTGAGGCCCGGAACACGCGGCTTCGAGCCGAATACGATGAACAGGCAGGTTGGCTCTCGGGCATGCAGGATACAGCACACTGCCCCGGCAGCCTGCCGCTGTCACAAGGATCGCGGCCATGTCCTTCACCTGGTTGATCATGGCTCACGGGACGGATTGTCGGCACAATCCGTTGCAGACCATCGTTGCAGAGCATCGTTGCAGAGCATCGTTGCAGGCCATGGCCCGGCCGGATCCTCATTGACGCATGATGGCGGCAGTTGACACTCCCAGGGTTCATGAGGCAGGGTTGCCATATTGAAGCATGTTCGACAGCCCCATGACAGATTCATGAAGAGAGGAAAGCACTGATGGCCCAGGACGAAAGACAGGTCCACTGGAAAGGCACCGACGGCGACGACACGCATGCCGCCGGCCCGCTCGACAGTGAGCTCGATGGCGGCAAGGGCGACGACACCCTGACGGGCAGCCAGTTGAGCGACACCCTCTACGGCGACGATGGCGACGACATCCTGTTCGGCCTTGATGGCAAGGACTGCATCTACGGCGGTCAGGGCAACGACAGACTCATCGGTGGCCGGGGCAACGACAACCTCTACGGCGGGCTGGGTGCGGACACCTTCGTGTTCATGGCCGGCGACGGGAACTGGAATCAGGTCTCCGACTTCGGCGACGGCGACATCATCGAGTTCCGCGGGATCGAGGGCGGGTTCGCCGGGCTTGAAATCCGGGCGCACGACGAAGCCTTCGGCACCGAGGTCCACTATGGCGACGGCGGTGACATGATCATCCTGTGGGGCGTCGCCCCCGCCGATCTGGACGAAAGCGACTTCCGGTTCATGGAGGACTGCGAGGACTGCGAGGACGACGGCATGCCGTCCGGTGATGCGCTGCAGACCGCCGTGCCCGCGCAGGGTGCGCCGGAACATGACCACGGCGAACAGGCGCAGCAGCAGAGCGCCGGATCTGTGCCGCTCTCCCCAGCGGAAGAGCATGGCGGCCCGGTCGACGGCCGCACGCTCACCGGCGGCGACGGCGACGACACTCTCAGGGGCAGCAAGGCCAACGATCTGCTGTCCGGCGGCATGGGCAACGACACGCTGCGGGGCGGCAGCGGCAACGACCAGCTCTATGGCGGGACGAGCAATGCCTCTGCCGATCAGGTGCGCCATGAGATGGAGGATGTCACCGACGACGACTTGATCCACGGCAAGCGGGGAGACGATTTCATCGACGGCGGCATGGGCGACGACACGCTCCATGGCGGCAAGGGCAAGGACAAGCTCTTCGGCGGCATGGGCGACGACACCCTCTATGGCGGCAAGGGCGTGGACCATCTCGAGGGCGGCCAGGGCGACGACCGCCTCATCGGCGGCGAGGGATACGACTGCTACTATGGGGGACTCGGCAATGACACGCTCGTGTTCTCGATCGGGGATGGAAGCGACCATGTCTCCGGCTTCGGGGACGGCGACATCATCGAGTTGCGCGGCGTGAGCGGCGGGTTCGACGGGCTCGACATCCGGCAGAGGGACGATGGCCTTGGAACCGATGTGCGCTACGGGGACGGCGATGACGTGATTGTCCTGTGGAGCGTGACGACGGTCGACGAGAACGATTTCTCCTTCGTCGTCGCCTGACGCATGGCGCCGCTCGCCCCGCGACAAGGGCCTTCTCCCAGGTCCCGGTCGCGGGGAGTGTGTGCCTTGAGGCGGTTCCGGTTTGCCGGCCAAGCATGGCGGCTGATCCGTAGTGCATTCCGGTTGAAGTCCAGGCCGCCAGCAGACCATGAGCGGCGGAGTCCGCCTCTAGCTTTCCGACGATGGGCAGTCAGGCAAGACTCGTCTTGTTGTAATGGTCAGGGTCTTGGTGCCTGTGCACATTCTGACATTTCCAGGCGAGCATCGGCATGGCGGAAATGCGGGCTCGCAGATCTGAACTTGTATCGAGAAGGTCACTGTTCACTTCGCCGCGTGCCAGGCCGCCGTCGAGGAAGTCGCGTTCGGCTTCCGTCAAGTCCAACAAGAATTCACACCGCTCGCGACACAGCGCTACCGTCTCCTCGATCCATGTATCGATAGCCGCCTTGCCGCCGAAAAACACTGTTCCATAAGGGATCAAGGGGGATGCATAAGCCCTCCAGGCACTGCATTTGCAAGCGTTCGGTCACACAGTGACAGGGACACGGTGGAACTGAGCGCATGCGTGCGAGATCCGGGACGGTGCGTGGGCGCCACCGTCATCCTCATCACCCCTTGACCGAACATTTTCCCACGCAAGGTCAACGACGTGACGCGACCATCATCTGGAAGTCGTTCGCAACTTCGGGCTGAGCCGCCTTCCTGCCAGTCGATGTCCGGGGTGTGACCCGCCAGATCGGTGAGACGATCGATCTCGTGGCGGCAGGGGCTGCCATGCCTCAAGCGATCCTTTTCCGCGGGCGCACCAGGGAAGCCGTCGAGAACACGTGCGCTGCACGCCGCAGCCAGAGTGTCGGGAGCGATGCGGCGCAGGGCGCTTGATGGCATTGCCAGGGGCCTCTCCCCCATGCCTTCCTCTCCGGCCGCAAGGCCGGTTGCACCAAACGTGGAGTGCGTCGACACACCGGGAAGACAGGGGCGTGGGGAAATCGAGAAGCCTCCTGCCGGTCGTCACGCGCCGACGATCAGACCGGCACGGACGAGTGCTGATCTGCCCTCCGGCAGCAACGCATTCCGGAAGCTTCCGCGTTGCCATGCGGGGCGTCCAAACGTTCTGCATGGGCGTGGACTTCCGGGGCTATCCGTCACCTCGGTATCAGACGTTCACGTTCGGGAACGGGACCGGCGACTTTCCACCCGACCCCGTGCTCGGACCATGCCTGGCGCCTGGGCGGCGACCACGCCGTCGTCAGGGCGCCGCAGATGGATCCCAGGCGACATCGATGCCGACATGACCGGTCAGGCGGCGGACCCTGCCGGTGACCACCATGTCCGGCCCCTCCCGTCAGGAGCAGACATCGGCGCCTGCGCAACGTGGAACGGTACCGTGATCTCCCTGCCTTTCGATCCAGCCGCCGCCGAGCAGGCGGCTGCCATCGTACATGACACAGGCCTGGCCCGGGGCGATGGCCTCGGCGGGCCGGGCGAGCTCGACCCTGGCGCGATTGTCTGCAAGAGGCAGCACGCGCGCCGGCAGGCGCTCCTGGCGCGAACGCAGCTGGACACGGCATTCCACGCCGTCACGCGGCAAGGTTTCCCGGCCGAGCCAGTTGACGTCGCGCATGGTCAGGGCCGACGAGAGAAGGGCCTCGCGGGGACCGACAGTCACCTGGCGGCGTTCCGGATCCAGGTGAACGACAAAGAGCGGCTCACCCGTCGCGATGCCGAGCCGCCGTCTCTGCCCGACGGTGTAGTGGGCGATTCCGTCATGGTGACCCAGAAAGCGGCCGGCACGATCGACGATCGTGCCCGCCTCCATGGCGCCGGGGCGCAGGCGGTCGACGACATCCGTGTAGCGCCCCTGCGGCACGAAGCAGATGTCCTGGCTGTCCGGCTTGTCAGACACCGGCAATCCGAACCGCCTGGCGCAGGACCGAACCTCGTCCTTGGTCATGCCGCCCAGGGGGAACCTCAGGTCCTGCAACTGGCGCCGGGTCGTGCGGAAGAGAAAGTAGCTCTGGTCGCGGCCGGTTTCGGCGCCGCAGTGGAGCTCCGGTCCGTCGCGCCCCTCGACACGCCGCACATAGTGCCCGGTCGCCAGGCAGTCTCCACCGAGATCACGCGCCGTCGTCAGCAGGTCGGAGAACTTGACTCCCTGGTTGCAGAGCACGCACGGGACCGGCGTTTCACCGGCAAGGTAGCTGTCGGCGAACGCCTCCATCACGGACGTGCGGAACCGCGCCTGGTAGTCGAGGACATAGTGCGGTATGTCGAGCGTCGCCGCCACGCGACGGGCGTCGCGGATGTCGGCGCCGGCACAGCAGGCGCCGGGACGTGAGACCGTCCTGCCATGATCGTAGAGCTGCAGCGTCACGCCGATGGTCTCGTGGCCCCCGTCCTTGAGGAGGGCAGCGACCACCGAACTGTCGACTCCCCCGGACATGGCGACGATGGTCCGGCTGCCCCTGGAACGGTCCGCAATCATCGTCGGCACGTCACTCGAAGAGCATGTTGCGGGTTTCATGGGGCAAGGTCACGGTCAGTCCGTCGAGTTCCTCTGTCAGCAGGATCTGGCATCCCAGACGGGAGGTGCGGGTCAGGCCGAAGGCAAGATCAAGCATGTCTTCCTCGTCCTCACCGGGCTCCTCGAGGCGCTCGAAGTCCTCCGCATCGACGATGACGTGGCACGTGGAACAGGCCAGCGACCCCTCGCAGGCGCCCTCGATGTCGATGTCGTAGCGCCTTGCGACCTCGAGAAGGGAGAGTCCTTCGGGCGCATCGATCTCGATGCGCTCCCCGCTCTGCACGATGAAGGTCACTTTCGGCATCGAACCCATCCGCACACGCCGGTTTCGAGTCTAGCGCCAAGGGCCTCGTGACGGAACACGGGACGGTACGTGACGCAGGCGATCCATAAGGCCTGGCGGAGCATCCGGCAAGCGGCGCGCGGGGGGTGATGGCCGAATCCTCTCCGAGACCCGTGGAATCCGGGCGGTCTGGCAGGCCACGACACTGTATCGTTCCACTCGCCTTGCTGGTACAAGCATCCATGCTCCAAGATGGAGGGCGGATCCTGCGGGCGCCGCCCCGGCACCCCGGACACTCAGCAAGCGGAGAAGACTCAAGACCCATGGACGTGACCAACATCAAGCGCGCGGCCGCGGCCCTCGTCATCGGCCTTGCGGCAACGGCCCATGCCGAAGGCGAGCTCAGTGTCCTCACCTGGGAAGGTTACACCGACCCCGGCTTTGTCGAACCGTTCACCGAGGCCACGGGATGCGTGGTGACACCGACCTACGTCGGCTCCAACGACGAGTTCCCGGCCAAGCTTGCCGGGGGCGGCGGAGTCTACGACCTCGTCTCGCCATCGGTTGACACCACCACGATCCTGATGAAGGCGGAACTCGTCGAGGAAATCGATGTCGGCCGTCTCGAGCAGTGGGACAACATCTACGAACAGTTCCGCAACCATGTCGGCGTCAACCACGAGGGCGGGGTCTATGCCGTTCCGTTCACATGGGGGTCGATCCCGTTCATGTATCGTGCGGACCGGTTCGACCAGGCGCCCGACAGCATCGCCTCCTTCTGGGAGGATGAGTCCCTGTCAGGCGGGATCAGCCTGTGGGACGACAAGACCAACATCTACATCGTCGCCCGCCTGCTGTTCGGCACGGATGTCAATGTCTACGACCTCTCGGATGATCAGCTGGCCGCGGTGCGCGACAAGCTCGTCGCCCTGAAGCCCCATATCCGCAAGTTCTGGTCGACCGCAGGCGAACTCGTGAACCTCTATGCCAACGGCGAGGTGACGATTTCCAACACCTGGGGAGGATACCAGTCCTCTCTGCTGGCCGAACAGGATATCGAGATGGTCGAGTTCATTCCGGTCGAGAAGGCCGATGGCTGGGCTGATGCATGGCAGATCGTCAAGGGCACGCCGAACGCTGATTGTGCCTACGCATGGCTCGACTACGCGACGTCATCCGGTGGCCAGTGCGGCGTGGTCGGCGTGACCGGCTATTCCGGATCGAACCCCGTCGTGCTCCGCGAATGTCTCGATGAAGCGACCTTCGAAGCGTTGAACCAGGCCGACTTCAAGTACATCGACGGGCTCGTCCTGTGGGAGGAACCGGCACGTGTCGACGCCTACATCAACACCTGGAACGCCATCAAGGCAGCCCAGTGATCACCTGTCCATCGCCACGGCGGGCGGGCCTTCCGGTGAAGGAGGCCGCCCGCCCGATGACATGAAGCACGAGACATGACCAGCATCCTGGAACTCCATGGCCTCTCCAGAACCTTCCGGGGAGGCGTCCTGGCGGTCGACAACCTCTCGCTCGATATCCGCGAGGGCGAGTTCCTGACCATGCTCGGCCCCTCGGGCTGCGGCAAGACGACGACACTGCGCATGATCGGCGGATTCGAATATCCCGACGCCGGTTCGGTCATGCTCGACGGCCGCGACATCACGAACGATCCACCGTACAGTCGGCCGGTGAACATGATGTTCCAGGACTTTGCCCTGTTCCCCCACATGACGGCCGAGGAGAACATAGGGTACGGGCTGAAGATCGTCGGCGTCGGTAAGGCGCCGACCACCGAGAGGGTTCGCGCCATGCTCGACATGATCGAGCTTTCGGGCATGGGCGCGCGTTTTCCATCGGAACTCTCGGTGGGCCAGCAACAGCGGGTGGCGCTCGCCCGCGCGCTCGTCAACAATCCACGCATCCTGCTGCTTGACGAACCGATGTCGGCACTCGACGCGAAACTGAAGGAATCGATGCAGGTCGAACTGCGTCACATCCACGACCGGGTGGGGATCACCTTCGTGATGGTGACCCACGACCAGACAGAAGCGATGATCATGTCGGATCGCATCATGGTGATGCATGCGGGCCGCATCGAACAGATCGGCACCCCGACCGATCTCTACGATCATCCCCGGACGGCCTACGTGGCCGAGTTCCTCGGCGCCTCGAACATGATCCCTGCCACGGTCAGACGTGATCGTGGCGATGTCGTGGCATGCGCCGGCTCCATGACCCTGCGGCTCGACCGCAACACCGATGAAGGCGGCACGCGAGCGCTGTTCATGCGCCCCGAGAAGATCCGGCTGGTGCCCGGGGAGGACGCGGCCGGAGAGGGTTCAAGCACGTTCCAGGGAACCGTGAAAGAGCTTTTCTTCAGCGGCAACATGGTCCGCATCGACCTCGATGTGGGAGCCGAACGACCGGTCATCGTCCACCGGCAGCTCGATACCGAACTCGCCGCGGCAGGCCTGCCGGGTGTCGGTGACACCGTCACCTGCGCGGTCCATCCCGAGTCCCTGAGACTGTTCGACACCGCCGAGGTCGCCGCCATGAAGGCAGAGAAGGCCGCGGCATGAAGCCACGCACCAGACAGGTCCTCGGCTTCTGGTCCCTCTTCACGGGACCGGCCCTCTGGTGGGGCACGGTCCTGCTGGTTCCCTACCTCATCATGCTGGCGATCAGCTTCTACACCCGCCAGTTTCCCTTCCACGTGCCGGACTTCCAGTTCGGCAACTACGTCACGCTGATCGTGGATTCCCAGTACTTCACGGTGCTCCTGCGCAGCCTGTGGATCGCGCTGGCGGTGTCCGTCACCGCGTTCTGCCTGAGCTACCCCCTCGCCTATTTCCTGGCCTTCAAGGTGCGCTCCCCTCGTCTGCGTCTCCTTCTCTACACGGCAGCCATCGTACCGCTCTGGGTGAGCTACCTGCTTCGGGCCTACACCTGGAAGACGATCCTCGGCAGCGAGGGCATCCTCAACTCCTTCCTCATGTGGCTCGGAATCATCGACGAGCCCTCCACCATCTTCCTCTACAACCAGGGCGCGATGGTGGTGACCATGGCCTACATCTTCACGCCCTTCATGGTGATGCCGATCTATGCCTCCCTCGAGAAGATTCCGACCAGTCTCATCGAGGCCTCGAAGGACCTCGGCGCTCCGCGATTCACGACATTCCGCAAGATCACGCTGCCGCTCTCGATGCCTGGCGTGCTGGCCGGATTCACCTTCACGTTCGGGCTTTCGATCGGCGACTTCATCTCGCCGATCCTGGTCGGCGGTCCCTATTCCAACATGATCGCCAACGTCGTGGCGACACAGTTCGGCATGGCGATGAACTGGCCCCTGGGGTCGGCACTGGGTGTCGTTCTCCTCGTCATCGTCCTCGGCATCATCACGGCCTCCGACAAGCTGGAACGGGTCGGCCGCATCAACCTCGGCTAGGAGGCCTCCGATGGCGACCGTCACCCTGCACGACGGCGGGACACGCAGGAAGCCGATCGATGCCGGCACCGCGGGGCTGGGTGTCGCCGCGCTGTGCGTCCTGGCCTTCCTCTACACCCCGATTGCCACCCTGATCGTGTTCAGTTTCAACTCGAACCCCATCACGCGCCTGCCGCTCGAGGACTTCACCCTTGCCTGGTACACCCGGGCGCTGGGCAATCCCGATCTCATGACAGCCGTCTGGAACTCGATCCTTGTCGGCGTGTCGGCCGTGATGATCTGCCTTGCCATCGGCATTCCGACGGCACTGGCGCTGGATCGCCACGACTTTCCCGGCAAGACGGTGTTTCGCCGTCTCGTCATCCTTCCCATCACCCTGCCGGGGCTGATTACCGGCGTGTCAATGCTGACGTTCTTCCGTTCGGTGGGGGTGGATCTCGGCATCTGGACCGTCATCGTCGGCCACGGGACGGCCTTGACGGCGATCGTCGTCACCAATGTCTTTGCCCGGCTGCAGCGATTCGACCGCCGCATCGAGGAAGCCTCGGCCGATCTCGGAGCCCGGCCCTGGCAGACCTTCCGTCATGTCACGCTGCCCAACATCCGTTCGGCCATCATCGGTTCCTCGCTGATCTCGTTCACGCTCTCGTTCGACGAGATTCCGGTGACGTTCTTCCTGACCGGCCGCGACAACACGCTGCCGATGTACATCTGGTCGGTCATCCGCCGCGGCATCACCCCGGAAATCAATGCGGTGGGCACGATCATCGTCATCGTCTCGATCACGCTCATCCTGATCTCGGTCTTCATGATGCACCGCGAGAACGACAGGGCCGGCCCTCGACGTCGGACCCGATGACGATGCGCTCGGGAAGTCTCGTGACGGGGCATGACGTGGAGAGGCGCGTCCCGGCCCGCCCTGCCGATGACGCAGGGGCCGGCTTCTGAAACCCGGTCCACCTGTCACCACCGGGCATCCTGAACGGTGATGGCGGACAGGTCCGGAACCGGTGAACGCCGAGCCGGGCTGGCCGCGGTCATCGCCAGCATGGCGGCGATTGCCACCTTCTATGGATTCTCGGGCCAGCTGCTGTCGTTCGTCCTGGAGAACGAGGGAGAAAGCGGATCCCTGATCGGTCTTTCGGGCGCCGTGCAGATGGCCGGCATCTTCGTCATCATGCCGGTGCTGCCACGACTCATGCGGCGCCTGGGACCGGCGCGGCTCATGATGGCGGGCGCCGTCCTCTGCCTCACGTCCATCATCGCCATGGCGATTCTGGTCGACGTCTGGGCCTGGTTCCCGCTGCGCCTGGCGCTGGGTGCGTCCCAGTCCATGATGTGGACGACGGGCGAGACCTGGCTCAATCACCAGTCGGACGATCGCAGCCGCGGCCGCACCATCAGTCTCTTCATGTTCGCCATCGCCATCGGGTTCGCCGCTGGCCCCTTCATCCTCGCCGAAACCGGTTCGGCGGGCGCCGGGCCCTTCATCGCGGCTGGCGTGATGGTCATCGCGGTCATGATCCCGCTCACCGCCAGTCTTCAGGTCCGCATCGCACGCGACGACCAGCCGTCGGCACGCTTGCACCAGTACATCCGCATGGCGCCTGTTCCCATGATGGCCAACCTCATGTTCGGCATGACCGGCAGCGCCTTCATGGCGCTGCTGGCGGTCTACGGTCTGCGTCTCGGTCTCGACGAGGCCCTCTCGGCGCGCATGCTCGGCTGGCAGGGCTGGGGAGGCGCCATCATGACCTTCCTTCTCGCCTGGCTGGCGTCCAGGTTCGATCGCACCCTGCTGCTCGCCGCATTCACCGTCGCCGGCGCGCTGGCGTCCCTCGCCCTTCCCTTCATTCCATGGATGCGCGATGTCGCGACACCTGCCCTGCCATGGTTCGACGACATCGGGGGACTGCTCCTGATCGGCTATCTCATGGTCTTCGGCGGCCTGCGGTCAGCGCACTACGGCATCGCGGTGATGCTGGTGGGCGACCGTTTCCGTGGCGCCGACCTTCCTTCCGCCACCACGGTGTTCGGCATGATGTTCTGTACGGGATCCATCATGGGACCGGCCATCAGCGGCCTCGCCATGGATCTCTGGGACCCGCACGGCCTGGCCGGCGCCGTGCTGCTCTTTCATCTCCTGCTTCTTCCCCTGCCGCTTGCGGCATGGATGCGGCGGCGGGCGCGGCCTGGCGGTTGATTGGCCACGGCCCCTCCACTACGGTTGCCACCATGACGAAGAGTGGATTCTGACGATTGTCGGACGGGATGCACAGCGTGGCCCTGGGAGCCGGAAACTTCAACGGAATCTTCAGGGGCAAGAGGATCCCGGCCACCCGCTGGCAGCAGGCAAGCGAACACGGCATCGCTCTGTCGGCCGCCATGTTCGCCATCGACATGACCAGCGACATCTGGGACACGCCCTGCTGCAACATGGAAACCGGCTATCACGACTGCCACATGTTTCCGGTCGGTGATGTCGTGCCGATGCCCTGGGAGGATGGTGTCGGTTTCTGTTTCGGCAGGGTCGAGGAGAGCCACGGCATACCCGTTCCCATCGATTCGCGCGACGTCCTCATCGACGTTCTCGAACGAGCCTCGGCCATGGGATTCGGGGTCACCATCGGCAGCGAACTCGAGTTCCATCTCCTTGATCCGCAGAGCAGGCGGCCGCGGGACACCGGCATCCAGGTCTACAGCCTGAACCGCGCCGCCGAGCCGGACCATGTCGTCGGCCCGATTCGCCACCATCTCGATGCCGTCGGCATTCCCATCGAGCAGTCCAATCCGCAGTGCGCCGCCGGGCAGGTCGAGGTGAACATGGCCCATGACGAGGCCCTGGTGTCAGCCGACAGGACCGTCGTGTCCAGAAGCATGGTGAAGCAGATTGCCCACGCGCACGGATATCTGGCGACGTTCATGGCCAATCCGCTCCAGGGGGAGGCGGGCAACGGACTCCGCCTCCATCACTCCTTGTGGCGGGACGGTGAATCGGTGTTCCATGGCCAGGATGACTGAAAAGTCACTCGTCGGCGCGACGACGCCCAACGCCTACCGAAGGCGGCGGCCCGACAGCTTCTCTCCCATCAACACCGCCTGGGGATGCGACAACAGGTCCGCAGCCCTGCGGGTCATCGGACACTCGCCCCGGACCATGCGGATCGAGGTGCGCGACGGAGCGGCCGACTGCAACCCCTGCTGCCTTGTCGCCGCCGCTCTCGACGGCATCGAGCGGCAACTGGAACCGACTCAGCCCTGCATGGGCAACGCGTCCGAATCGTCCGACCGCGAGCCGTTGTCCACCACCATCGACGATGCAATCGGAAAGGCGCAAGTATCGGCGTTTCTGGCCGACCTCCCGGGCAACGACCGGCTCGCCATCCTGATCAGCCTGGCGGAATTGGATCCGGTGGCCGACGACATCACCACAGTCGAGATCGATCGTTGTATCGGGAACTTCTGATCCTGGCACGGCTCCTTGGACGACAAAGCCGACCTCCACCCACGTCTCAGGTGCTTCCTGGCACAGGCCTCGAGAGACGCCGACCAGCCGATCGACCCGAGTGACCCGGACCCTTCACGGCGAGCTCTTGAACGCGAACTGGCGGAACTCGACATCGAGGCTCCGGACAGCCCCGCTCGATACCGGCCGGCATGTCCGCGTCTGCGAACCGGAGCCGGGCGCCGGATGTCCGGCCCTCGCCTTCTTCCATGGCGGCGGTCACGTCAGGCGCTCGATCGGCGCCGACGATTCGATGCGCCGCATTCTTTCCCTGAAGGCCGGCGTGGCGGTGAACTTTGTCGCCCGAGGCGAAGTTCCCGGAACCTCTCGAGGATTGCCATGACGCCGCTGTCTCCATCCATGCCCGGGCCGGGGATTTCGGTTGCGACCCCGGGCACACGGCCATGGGAGGCGACAGTGCCGGCGGCAACCGACTCGCGAAGGGGCGAGGTGGACCGGGGTACCGCCACCTGTTCCTCATCCATCTCCCCGTCGACATGGGAGCCGACACACGGTCCACCGCGCCCTTGTTCGAAGGGCTTCTCCCTCGATCTCATGGTGTTCCATGTTGTCTGCCGCACCCGCGACGAGACGGGTTTCGACAACCCGCCCGTGCCCGCCGCCGATGACCTTGCCGGCCAGCCACCGGCCACCGTCATCGTGGACGGGCTCGACCCGCTGCGTGACGAGGATCGGGCCCGTGCCCGAAAACAAGGGGACGCCGGCGTCACCGTCGAACTCATCCGGCACGCGGACAGGCTTCACGGATGTCTCCTGATGCCCCGGATCATCGGCGCCGAGGTGGAACGAGCCCGCGAAGACTGCGGGCGGGTCCTTGCCGGGGCCCTGGCGGCGGCTCCTCCATGAGAGAGAGGGCGGGTCGGGCGAGCCACCGCGTCGATGTCGTCATCGTCGGCGCCGGGCTGTCCGGAATCGGCAGTGCGTGGCACCTCATGCACCATTGCCCGTCGAAGAGTTTCACCATTCTCGAGAGCCGCCGGACCATCGGCGGCACCTGGGATCTCTTCCGCTACCCGGGGGTGCGCTCCGACAGTGACATGCACACGCTGGGCTATGCCTTCAAGCCGTGGCTGGAAGCCCGTGCCATCGCCGATGGCCCGTCGATCCTGCGTTACATCAACGAGACGGCGGACGAACACGACATCAGGCGCCATGTCCGCTTCGACCACCGCGTCACGGCGGCATCCTGGTCAAGCAGCGAAGCGCTCTGGACCGTCGAGGCGGAACACGAGGGTGAGACCGTTCGCCTGACGTGCACCATGCTGCTGCTGTGCGGCGGGTACTACGACTACGAAGAACCGTACCGGCCGACCTGGGAAGGAGAGGACCTGTTTTCCGGCGCCATCGTGCATCCGCAGTTCTGGCCCGAGAACCTGGAGTGCCGGGACAAGCGGTTTGCCGTCATCGGTTCCGGCGCCACGGCCATGACCCTGGTGCCGGCCCTGGCGATGGCCGGAGCCTCTCACGTCATCATGGTCCAGCGTTCCCCGACATATGTCGTTTCCTGGCCGAGCGAGGACAAAACCGCAAACCTCCTCGCCAGATTCCTGCCGAACCGCCTGGCCTATGCCATCACGCGGAGGCGCAACGTCAGGCGGGACTTGGAACTCTACCGCAGGACCCGGACCGAACCGGAGAAGGTGAAGGCCGAATTCATCGGCCTCGTGCGCCAGGCACTCAAGCCCGAAATCGATGTCGCCAGGCACTTCACGCCGAGCTACGGTCCCTGGGACCAGCGCCTGTGTCTGATTCCTGACGACGATCTCTACCATGTCCTCAACAGCGGTCAGGCGACCGTTCGCACCGACACCATCGAACGATTCACCCATGACGGCCTGGCGCTCGCCAGCGGCGAGACCATCAAGGCCGACATCATCGTCGTCGCCACGGGCCTCAGGATGAAGATCCTCAACGGCGTCAGGCTTTCCGTCGACGGTGCCGCCGTGCATCCGCCCGAGCACTGGTCCTACAAGGGCATGATGCTCTCGGATGTCCCCAATCTCGTCCAGACATTCGGCTACGTCAATGCCAGCTGGACCCTGCGCGCCGACCTGACAGCCGGCTACGCATGCAGGCTGATCAACACGATGGACAAGACAGGCAAGCGGCAGGCCACACCCCGGCTCGGCGACGCACACCGGGACATGACACCACGGCCCTGGATCGACGACTTTCCGGCGGGCTACATCCTGCGCGCCCTTGACCACCTGCCCCGGCAGGGAGACCGCGATCCCTGGCGCAACACCCAGGACTACGCCCTTGATGTCCGCCTGGTGAAGCGCTCGCCGATCGAGGACGGGACACTCGAGCTCACCGGCACGCGATGACAGCAACCGAAGGCATGCCGCAGCTGCGCCCTCCCGGCGAGATCATGCGCCTCGAGCGCATGGGGGCATCCTTCCCCACACGACTGAGTTTCGTGCGCCAGTTGATCCGTCGCATGATCCGCGAGCGCTGGCGTTTCGAGAGAATGCGCATCGATCTCGATCACAACGGGGTTGGCCACACCATCCACGCTGTCCACGGCTCCCGCCGGACCTACAGCCTGGTGGGATTTTCAGGGCTCATCGATCCCCGGGAGAGAACGGACCGCGTCATCGCCAGGGCCTGGGACGCCACGTTCTCGCTCTTTGACGGCATCCCCGGCGCCGCAGACATCGAACGCCTCGCCGTGAACACGCCCCGCCAGGAGGCCGGGCGTTTCACGGCCAGTGAACTGGTCCTGGCGCGCGCCAACAGGAGCGGCAGGATCTTCGATCATGTGGTGGAGAGGCTGGCCGGTGGCCGGCAGCCATGCCGCGATCTCATGGAGGATGTCGGCTATCTGATGCGCACCACGGCGGTCTACGGAAGCGGCAAGTTCGGCTGCGCCGACCGCGGCCGGATCGCCGGGCGCGACGAGTTGCGCGCCCCCTTCCAGGCGGAACTTCTCGCCGTCTATCTCATTCGCTGGATGAGCGTCGACCTCGTCAACCACATGGCCCGGCAACGGTCGGGACACCGCGCAGCGAAACTGTCCGAGGAGTTTGCGAGAGCGCTCGGCATCGGCAACGCCACGGGCCTCGGCATGGCGCCGTTTCTCGTCAAGCACCCGCTGCTGATCAACAACTGGGTCATGGCTCGCGAACGCGCCCTCCTGCGCGTGCGGAAGGTGGAACGGGCCACCCCGGACGCCATCGGGGAGTTCCGCGACCTTCTGGGCGACGCACGGCGCCATGTCGCTGCCTGGGAGGTGGACGATCCGGTACAGTCGGCACGCATCTCGGGGCTTGGCGACGATCTCGCATACCTCGAAGCCTGGTGCGACGACGGGCTCGACAGCGAACGGCCATGGGATGCTCTCTGGCGCCTGGCGTCCAGGCGGTTCTCCCTGGAAGGACAGGAGATGGTGGTGGCCCTGTTGCTCGAGAACCAGGGAACGTTGATCGACGGCCTGTGCGAGGGCATGAGTTCCGGCGGCAGTCTGCCTGCCGTGAAGCCAGCCATGCCGCTCGCAGACCTCATCGACCTCATCGACGACCACTACGGCTGGGCTCTCGCCATCGACCACGCCGCCCGGGATTCCCGCCAGCGCTTCTGGTACTACTCCGATGAAAAGCTCGAACCGCGTGTGGGCGATCGCTACGCCGAGCCCGGCGCCGACATGGAAATGGCCGTGGCCATCGGCCGTGATGTCGCCATGCTGAAAGCACGGCTCGCAGATCGTGATCGCCTGGAAAGCGTTGCCGATTTTCTCGTCGCGGCGCCGGAATGGCGAAGCACGGTGCGTCGTGTTCAGCATCTCGCCCACCTTCCCTACGCGGAGATTCGCGACAATCTCCTGGCGGCTGACCGACGTCCTCTCGACATCCTGCGATTCAAGCTGGCCTTCTTCGGCGCCAACGGATTCGACCCCAGGTCGGATCTCTGGACCCGCGTGACCCTCTACCGGGGGGCGCCGCTGCCGGGAGACATCACCGGCGGCACGGAGTCGCAGTGGCTCTTTCCCCATCCTTGAACTTCCGGCATGGCCACATCTCCTGTCCTTCTCTCGCTCAACGAGATTCTCTTCCACTTCGCCCGTGCCGCCGCCGGTGCCGGCGCCCCCGTCGGCATCTGTGAGGAGTTTGCCGCCGCTGCGGCGTGGCTTGCCTTCATCGACATGGACCCGGCCCGGGCGGCGCTGCCGGCGCTCGATGCCCTGGCCACAGGTCAAAGCAGCGGCGATCTCGTGATCCGCGACAGTCGCCTCGCCTGTCGCGACGGCGGGATGGTGTCGGCGCTCTTCGCCGGCCCTGTCGTCACCGACCGGCTCTCCATGACGCCGGCCGAGCCCGCGACGCTCCATGTCGACAGGGTGGACGTGCCGCTTCTGCTCGCAGGGGCCGTCGCCGTTGCCGCGCACGGCCACGCCCGCCTTTCCTGGCATGGAGGCGCCGCGACGGTCATCGAGATGGCCGGGGGGCTGGCAGCCCTGGAGGGCGACACCTCCCGGGGCCGGGCAGCGGTGACAGTCGCGGCGCATGCTCCGGGCGCCACCATGTCCTCAACCGGTCCCCGGCATGTCATCGAGGAGGGAAGAAGGACGGCGCTGGATGAAGGAATTCCAGTCGACAGCTCGGCCTGGTCCGGCGTTCTCGCCTACCACGGGAGGACTCTGGTGCCCTCGACAACGCGGTCGAGAAGCGGGGGTGCGGGATAAGTCCGATGGAACCTGACAGTATCGCCGCCCTGCCCTTCACATTGTCCGGTGTCTTCGCCAAGATGCGGCACCCGTCATCCAGTCATCCGGACAGCCGATGAAGTGTGCAGTATTGCGGGAGCGTCATCCTGCCGAGACCAGGGTGGCCGCCTCCCCTGACATGGTCACAAGGCTGAAGAACAAGGGTGTCGCGGTCGCCATCGAAGCGGGAGCAGGCGAAGCTGCCGGATGGACGGACGACACGTTCCGCCAGGCCGGCGCCATCGTGTCCAGCGATGTCGACGATGTCCTGTCTGGCGCCGATGTCGTCTTCAAGGTCAACCGGCCGGTCACCGCGGATGACATCGACGAGGTGACCCACATCCCCGAAGGATGTGTCGTCGTCGGTCTCATCAACCCCCTCGGCGACCGCGAACAGTACGCCGGCTACGCCGCCAGACGGCTCACCGTGCTGGCCATGGAGCTGATTCCCCGAATCAGCCGCGCCCAGGCCATGGACGCCCTGACATCCCAGGCGAGTCTGGCCGGCTACAAGGCGGTGCTGGACGCCTGCATGTTCTTCGGCCGCGCCATGCCCATGATGATGACGGCCGCCGGCACCATCGCGCCGGCGCGGGTGTTGATTCTTGGCGCCGGTGTGGCGGGGCTCCAGGCCATTGCGACCGCACGGCGACTGGGCGCCGTGGTCGAGGTCTTCGATGTCCGGGCAGCCGTGAAGGAGGAGGTGGAGAGTCTCGGCGCCAGCTTCGTGGAGGTTCCAGGCGCCGATGACGCCGAGACCCGGGCAGGTTATGCCCGGGAGATGGATGATGCCTATCTCGCCCGGCAGGGCGAGGCGATCGCGGGCGCCCTGAAGAAGGCCGACATCTGCATCACCACCGCCCGCATCCCCGGGCGACCGGCGCCGCGGCTCGTGACCGACGCCATGGTCCGGAACATGAAACGCGGTTCCGTCATCGTCGATCTCGCAGTGGAGGACGGCGGCAATTGCGACGGCAGCATTCGCGACGAGGTGGTGGATGTCGACGGTGTCACCCTTGTCGGATTCTCCAACGTGGCGGGACGCCTGGCGGCCGATGCCTCGACCTTCTATGCACGCAACCTGTTCAATCTCATTGCGCCCTTCATCGATGCCGAAACCGGGCGCCTTGCGCTTGATCACGAAGACGAGGTGATCAGCGGCATGTGCGTGATGCGCAGCGGCGTGCTTGTCCATCCCCTGCTCTGCGATGCGAAGGGGAGCTGAGCCCATGGAAGCCGCTGTCGATCCGCTTTTCTTCCGTCTGACGATCTTCGTGCTCGCCATCTTTGTCGGGTACCACGTGGTCTGGGCCGTAACTCCGGCGCTTCATACGCCCCTGATGTCGGTCACCAACGCGATTTCCAGCGTCATCATCGTCGGCGCGCTGATCGCCGCCGGCCCGGAGGGAATGGATCTCTCGGGAGTCCTTGGTTTCATCGCCGTCACCCTGGCGGCCATCAACATCTTCGGCGGCTTTGCCGTGACCCAGCGCATGCTGGAGATGTTCCGCAGGAAGGACGGCGCCAGGGGGCGGGATCCATGACCGCGGACCTGGCGGCCCTTGCCTATCTGGTGGCCGCGGTCTGCTTCATCCTGGCGCTGAAGGGCCTCTCGGCGCCGGGATCATCGCGCCGGGGCAATCTCATCGGCATGATCGGCATGGTCATGGCCGTGGCGGTGACGATGGCCGATCCCACCGTCATGTCCTACTGGTGGATCGTCGGCGGTCTTGTCATCGGCGGCGCCATCGGCATGGCCATCGCCTTCAACATCCGGATGACGGCGATGCCGCAACTGGTGGCGGCCTTCCACAGCCTGGTGGGCCTGGCTGCCGTCCTCGTTGCCGCCGCTGCACTTCTTTCTCCCGAAGCCTACGGCATCGTCGGCGCCGACGGCGCCATCCGGCTCGCCAGCAGGATCGAGATGATCCTCGGCATGGCGATCGGCGCCGTGACCTTTTCCGGTTCCGTGGTCGCCTTCGCCAAACTCCAGGGACTGGTGTCCGGCGCACCGGTCATCTTCCGGGGACAGCATCTTCTCAACCTGCTGATCGGCCTCGCCATGGCCGCCGCCGGCGCGTGGTTTGCTGCCGACGGCAACGCGGACGCCTTCTGGATTGTCGCCGCCCTGGCTTTCCTGATCGGTGTCACCCTCATCGTCCCGATCGGTGGCGCGGACATGCCGGTGGTTGTTTCCATGCTCAACAGCTACTCCGGTTGGGCGGCAGCCGGCATCGGCTTCACCCTGGAGAACGAGCTTCTCATCATCACCGGCGCCCTCGTCGGTTCTTCCGGCGCCATCCTGAGCTACATCATGTGCAAGGGCATGAATCGCTCCTTCTTCAACGTCATCCTGGGAGGATTCGGTGGCGCCGGATCGGTGCACACGGCATCCGGACAGCGCAAGGTGAACCAGGGCAGCGCCGACGATGCGGCCTTTGTCCTTCAGAACGCCCGAAAGGTGATCATCGTTCCCGGCTACGGCATGGCGGTCGCCCAGGCGCAGCACGCCCTGAGGGACATGGCCGACAAGCTCAAGGACAACGGCATCGAGGTGGCCTACGCCATCCATCCCGTCGCCGGGCGCATGCCCGGGCACATGAACGTCCTGCTGGCCGAAGCCAACATCCCCTACGACGAGGTCTTCGAGCTCGAGGAAATCAACTCACAGTTCGCCACGGCCGATGTCGCCTTCGTGATCGGCGCCAACGATGTCTGCAATCCCCTGGCCAAGACCGATCCCTCCTGTCCGATCGCCGGCATGCCGGTGCTCAACGCGGAGAATGCGGCCGCCGTCATGGTGGTCAAACGATCGCTGTCGCCGGGATATGCCGGAATCGACAACCCGCTGTTCTACCGCGACAACACCATGATGCTGTTCGCGGATGCGAGGAAGATGGTCGAGGATATCCTGAAGGGACTGTAGGGAGATGGGGCCGCGGGCCAATGGCATTCGAATCCATGTGTCGATGTGGATGCCATTGGGCCGCTGGGACCCGCAAATGGCGGGAACCTACGGGTTCACTAGGAGGCGGATGATGCCGAACGTCACCGCCGCATTGGCAACGACGATTGCGAGGGCGACGCGGTAGAGCACTACCGTGACGCGCGATTCCCGGGTGCCCAGGTTCGCCTTGGTGGCAAGATCGCCCTGTCCGGCGCGAACTGCTCCGACAACGGCCTCGGCCTGCTTGCGGTCCATGCCCGCACTTTCGAGCCCGCGGGCGGCGGTCAGGGTGTCGAAAGTGGTCGCCATGGCTGCAAATCTAGGCGCTGCCTTCTCTCAGCGCCCGCTTGCGGGCCATCTTGCGGGCTCGTCGCACGCCTTCGGCGCGCTCGCGCTTCTTCTTCTCCGAGGGCTTCTCGAAGTGACGGCGCAGTTTCATTTCACGGTAGACGCCCTCGCGCTGCAGCTTTTTCTTCAGCGCCCGCAGGGCCTGGTCGACATTGTTGTCGCGGACAATGATGTGAACGATGGGTCTTCTCCTCAAGGTTCGGCCGCTCGGAACGGCCAGCATCGTGACAGACTTGCCCATATGCTATTACCATGGCAACGAGGGGCTTGTGAAGGGTGCATGGGCAGGGAATCGATGATGGTGACGCTTGGGGATATCCGCCTCGACCGGATCGAGGGGCCGTCGTCTCTCGGCAATGTCCCCCGTCCGGACTTTCCCGACGCCACGCCCGAGGCACTGCAGCCGGCTGTCATCGATCCGCTGACCGGGGGCGCCATCATGCCGATCCATGCAGGCGGGATCAGTTGTCCGTCGTCCGCACGGGTTGAGCTGAACCCAGGGCTGAACGATCTCTTCCCCGGGTTTCTGCGGAGCGCGCGGCGGTGTTCGATCCTCGGGCGTCCCGGAGGCGAGCTTTCGACCTGCACCCGCCGCCTGTGTGCGATCGCGTTTCCTGACGGGAATCGAACATGCCGGATTTCGCGGCCGCCCGCAGCGGAGTCGGTTGCCGTTGCCTTGAAGGGGACATCGTGATGGGCGAGGAGTGCCCCCGGTGGCCTTGCTGAAGATCGCGCGCATGGGACATCCGGCGCTGGCCAGGCGCGCCGAGGAGGTGGCGGACCCGACGGCGCCCGAGGTGCGCCTGCTCGTCGCGGACATGATCGAGACCATGCACGATGCGGGCGGCGTGGGTCTCGCCGCTCCCCAGGTTCATGTCCCCTTGCGCATCGTCGTGTTCATGCCTCCCGGTGCCCCGGAGGACAAACCGGTCCTGGCCCTCGTCAACCCCCGCCACGAGATCCTCACGGACGAGTGGGTGGAAGGCTGGGAGGGATGTCTCTCGCTTCCCGGGTTGCAGGGGCTTGTACCGCGGGCGCCCAGGGTGAGCTATTCAGGCACCACGCCTGAGGGTGCAGAGATCTCGAGGACCGTGGACGGCCATCATGCGGTGGTGGTCCAGCACGAATTCGACCATCTCGACGGCATCCTCTATCCGCAAAGGATGACGGACATGCGACACCTCATCTTCAGTTCCGAGCGCCGCTGGCGCGTCGAAGGGGACGGCTCATGACGGCAGCTTCCGCCACCAGGCAGGAACTCCGCAGGCGCCTTCTCGCCGCCACCCTCCCCCACGTGCCCTTCGACGGCTGGACCCGCGCATCGATCGACGCCGGCGCCGCCGATGCCGGCATGGCGGAGGGCGAGGCGCGGCGGCTGTTTCCGGAAGGAGCCGACGAGATGGTGCCCTTCTTTCTCGCCGAGGGCGACCGCGCCATGCTCGATGAGCTCTCCCGGATCAACCTTGCCGACATGAGGGTGCGCGACCGCATCGCCACGGCGGTGAGAGTCCGCCTCGAGGTCGATGGCGAACATCGCGAGGCGGTGCTGAGGGCCACGGCCGTGAAGACCGGCCCCTCCGGCGCCAGGGCGCTCTGGCGCACGGCCGACGCCATCTGGCATGCCGCCGGTGACACGGCGACCGACTTCAATCACTACACCAAGCGCCTGCTGCTGGCGGGCGTCCATGCGGCCACGCTGCTGTGCTGGCTCAACGACGACAGCCCCGGCCGTGAAAGGACCTGGGCCTTCCTCGAGCGCCGCATCGCCGATGTCATGTCCATCGGCAGGCTGAAACCCCGGCTGCGACCGGGGCCGATAGTCCGATTCGCAATGTCACGGTCGCCTTTTTCCGGCTGCCGACCCAACCGATGACGGGGTCGGTATCGCCCTCAACAGCCACGCCGCCGACGTGTCGTCAGCACCGGGTTTCCTCCACCCGACAGGGCTCGCACGCGATCCGGAGGCTGATCACAACGTCGAGCGGTGCGTCATGACATTGCCTGCGCGAGGGCGCTCGCCCATCGATCCTGGTCCAGTTCCCACGGTGTCAGCCCGAGGATCCAGCGCGGACCGCCGGCCGTGCAGTGCCGACAGTCCCCGCCGAGCCGTGGCTCGAGGCCCCTACTCCTCCTCAGGTACGAAACAGGGTGAATCGAGGAGGCAGAAGACAGGCATCCAGACCGCCGAGCATCAGGAGGGCGCTCAACCGCTGACTCACTCCAGTGGACAGAGCCGCGTGACGTGGCCCATCTTGCGGCCCGGCAGCGCCTGGGTCTTGCCGTAGAGGTGGAGCTTGGCATCGCCACTGGAGAGAATGTCGTGCCAGGATGATGCGTCGTCACCCAGAAGATTGGTCATCACGGCGTCGCTGTGGCGGGTCGGATCGCCCAGGGGCAATCCGGCCACGGCGCGGATGAACTGTTCGAACTGGCTGGTGCGGCAGGCATCGATGGTCCAGTGCCCCGAGTTGTGGGGTCTGGCGGCCAGTTCGTTCACCAGAAGGCGATGGCCGGGAGCGACGAACATCTCCACCGCCAGGAGACCGACGAGGTCGAGAGCCTCGGCCAGACGACCGGCCATGGCGACAGCGGCATCGGCCACCTCCCCGGGGAGCGGCGCGGGCGCCCGGGTTTCCGCCAGAATGCCGTCGCGATGGGTGTTCGCAACGACATCGAATGCCCGGATGGCGCCATGGTTGTCGCGGGCGACGATGGACGAGACCTCCATGATGAAGTCGACGACGCCTTCCAGGATGGCATCCCGGCGCCCCATGGCCACCCAGGCATCCTCGAGGTCCTGCTGGCGCGCGACGCGAACCTGACCCTTGCCGTCATAGCCCATGCGCGCCGTCTTGAGGATCGCCGGGCTGCCGGTTGTCGCGAGTCTCTCACCGGGTCCGGGAAGGGCGGCGTAGGGTGCGGTGGCGCACCCCTGATCGATCAGGAATTCCTTCTCCCTCACCCGGTGCTGGGTCATCTCCAGACAACGCCAGTGGGGACGCACCGGTGCATGCCGGGCCATGTGCCGGAAGGATGCCACCGGCAGGTTCTCGAATTCGAAAGTGATGACATCCACCGACGAGGCGAAGGTCTCGATACTGTCGGCATCATCGTATGCCCCGATGGTCGCGGCGTGGGCCACCTCCACGGCCGGGCTCTCCTCTGCGGGACAGAACACATGGCAACGGTAGCCCAGCGCCGCAGCGGCAAGGGCCGCCATGCGACCGAGCTGGCCGCCACCGACGATGCCGATGACGCCACCCGGCGGCACCACGCGCCTGTCATCGTCCATCGACGTCGGGATGTTCGGCCACGGATCCGGTCTGCTCGCTCCGCCAGTCCTCGAGGGCCCGGGCCACGTGCGGATTGACGAGGCCGACGATGGCGGCGGCCAGGAGAGCGGCATTGATGGCGCCCGACCTGCCGATGGCAAGCGTGCCGACCGGCACTCCGGCCGGCATCTGCACGATGGAGAGCAGGCTGTCGATGCCATTGAGCGCCCGGCTCCGGACAGGAACCCCGAGCACCGGAAGCGAGGTCTTGGCTGCCGCCATGCCCGGCAGGTGCGCCGCGCCGCCGGCACCGGCGATGATGACCTTCAGGCCGCGGCCCCGGGCGGCCTCGGCATAGGCAAAGAGCCGGTCGGGCGTACGATGGGCCGAAACGATCCTGACCTCATGCGGGATGCCGATCTCTCCCAGTGTTTCGGCGGCATGGCGCATGGTATCCCAGTCCGACTGGCTTCCCATGATGACGCCCACTTCGACCATGACCCGTCACCTCCTCCGCAGGCAGCTCCGCCCGATCCTACACCCTGTCGATTCGGCGAAACAGCCGGAGCACAGGAAGATGACGGACCATCCTGACATCTTCCTCTTGCAGGGGCCGCGTGGACCGGGTTACGGGCCCGCTTCCTCGACGAGCGCCACGATATCCTCCACGTCCCGGAGGCTTGTTCGTCACGCCAGCTCCCACCGCGGAGGTCACGCGAAGACCGCATGGATGAACGCCCGAATCTCATCGACCTGGATGAGCTCGCACGGCAGATCGCGGAGCACATCCGCCTGGTGTGTCTCGCAGACATTGCCAGCATTGATGAGCAAACTCGATCACGGCGTTCTTCGCCACGTCCGCGATCCGTGAAGTCGAGCGGATGCTGTGACCCTCGACCAGAAGCCGGATGATCAGCGTACGCTTCCTGCCGTCTGAGCGTGTTCATGAGGGGAACACAGGGCAGAACGATGCCCCAGCATAACGGTCAAGATCAATCCAAGTGACCAAGCGGGTGGGCTAGTTGGCTGGCAGCAAGCGGTCCCGCAATCCGACCTGATACTCCTTCAAGACCTGATCGGGCTCGATCCCGTGCTGATATGCCGCGGCTTTCACGGTGCGCTGAAAGTCAGAATCAGTCTCGTACTGCTTTCCGACATACGAGACGCACAACTCGAAGACCTCGAACTCTTACTTGCCGGCGGCTTCTGCTTCAAGGTTGGACGCATTCGTCAGTGCCCACGCGCCCGCAGAACCGGTTGCCGAGAGCTCGCGCCCGAAGCCTGTGAACTGGATCGGGCTGCGCTCCTCCACAGCAGGCGGCGGGGACTGGCGCTCCAGTATCTTCTTGAGGTCCGCGCGGACCTCAGCAAAGCCATCGCTGACGGTCTTGCTGAGCGAGTCCAGCCTGGTGTTGACGCTACCGGCCCAAAGAGCGCCCCGGATGAGTGCTGTGACCACCGCAACGACGATCCCAAGGACAACCCACCACGGCGTATTGGCCATCCCTTCCGGCATGATCAGCGATCTCTCCTTCCCCGCGTAGCATGAACCATCAACCCTTCCCGATCCAGAAGCGCGAGACTCATCACGCCCTCCACCGCGTAGCGGCAGCCTTCCCGGCAAGATCCCGGTTTTGCCTGGACGCAAGGGTCTGCACCCGCGCAACACCACACCTCAACCGCCTTTGCGCTGTACCGTAAGCCTTCGGGCGCGGCGGTCACTTCTCGGTCCCGCGAGTCGCTACATCGGCGATGTGCCCGACAAGCTGGCTTGTGTCTCAGGGGCACCCGGGCACGTGGTTCCTCCGATGTCGTGGTCATGATGCCCAATCCGACAGGCTGCTGAGGTCCCTGTTGTCCCTGATCAATGGCCACGCATCCTCATAGGACATGATGTCACCGTGCTTGCATTTCCAGTGCGCATCGATGCCTTCCCACCCCTTGCCCTGGAACACATGGCCGCACGGGGCATACCTTCGGTGCGTTCAACGACACCCCCGAGGCAAGGCGGGATGGAGCTCTCAATCCAGACATTCGAGGATGGCGCGCGCGTCTGTCCAAGTCTCGACACCATAGTAGTTCTCCCCCAATGTAGCGACAAAGATACGAGTGTTCATTCCCGAAGGCATGAGCACTCGCTCGATATCGCTCTTGCGAAAGGCGTTCATGCTTGGTTCCCCGAGAGGAATCACGTGCTGCACATTCGAGTTGAGGAACCCCACAACGAGAAGCGAGATGAACTTGTCGCCGCAGAACAGCAAGGGATGTCCCCCCCCCGGGATGGGATACTCGGCTTCGGCATGGAGAGGGTTCAGACCGTGCGGGGCGAATGCGCTGCCATCGCCAGCGGTCAATGGCGGCGACAACAACAGGATCATCGTGACAACGGCAACAAGGATGTGGCGCATGGGGTCTCTCTTCCATCGGGATCTCGCCTGCAGGGGAGAGTATCAGAGACAGGTCAGGATGGCCGGTTGCCCACGGGAGGCAGGCGTTCCTGATTGGCCACCACGCCCCTTCCTTCCTATACTGCCCGTCAGGTCATGACCGGACAGGTCTTTCGCCTTGCGGCCCTGTTCGGCATGCAGCCGACAACAAGTATCCTGGTGGAGGAATCGATGACACATCCCGATGATCTGGCTGTCCTGGAAGCGCGGCATGCAGAACTCGAGCAGGAAATCCATGATGAATCCCATCGCCCGCTACCGGATCAGGCCCATCTCACGGATCTCAAGCGCCGAAAACTCCAGATCAAGGAGCAGATTGAACGAATGTCGAACGTGAGCAGTCCTGCCTGACCCTGCCGGACACAACGAGCCTCGGCGTGGGACGGCCGGGGACGGTCATCCCCCGTCGGAGTCGGGCGACATCCTCGTCACCGTCGCGGTCGTGCTGAACCCGTCGACAAGATCGGCAAGGTGGACCCGGCCGCCATAGGAGGTCACGAAATCGGCGCCGACGACCTCGTCGAGCCGGTAGTCTGCCCCCTTCACCAGGACCTCCGGTCGCAGGCGCTCGATCAGGGCCAGCGGCGTGGCCTCGCTGAAGACGACCACCAGGTCCACGTCCGCCATCGAGGCGAGGATCTGGGCCCTGGAAATCTCGGACTGCACGGGACGGCGAGGACCCTTGAGGTCCTGAACCGAGGTATCGCTGTTGAGCGCCACCACCAGCCGGTCGCACTGGCGGCGGGCCTGGCGCAGGAGCGAGACATGGCCGGGATGGAGCAGATCGAAGCAGCCGTTGGTAAAGCCGATCCGCTCTGCGGATTCGCGCCACGAGGCGACCATGTGCAGGGCCGTCTCGATGGACACGATCTTCGCCTCGTTGCTCTCGAAGGCCTGGCCGTGCAGGACATGCCGCAGGTCGTCGGTGCCGACCACCGCAGTGCCGCTCTTGCTCACCGCCACACCACCGGCAAGATTGGCCAGGCGGGCCGCGACCTCCGGCGCGAGCCCTTGCCCCAGGGCAGCAGCAAACACCGCGACCACGGTGTCTCCGGCCCCGGAAACGTCATAGACCTCACGCACTTCCGCCGGCAGGTGGAGAACTGCGCCGTTGCGTTCGACGAGGGACATGCCGGCGGCGCTCCGCGTGACAAGGATGCACCCGGCGTCCGTTTCTTCCATGACCGTACGAGCCGCCGTGACAATGGCCTCATCCCCGTTCACCTCCATACGGGCCGCCATGGCCAGTTCCTGGCGGTTGGGCGTGAGAACGCTGGCTCCGCGGTAACGCCGAAATGCATGGCTCTTGGGATCGACGATGACAGGGATGCCCGCCTGACGCGCCGCGGCCATGACGGCACCGGTGACCTCCGCCGTCATCACGCCCTTGGCATAGTCCGACAGGACGAGGACATCGACACCCGGGATGGCGTGAGCGGCAATGTCGACGATCCTCGATGCCGTCTCCGGCAAGATGGCGCGATCCGTCTCATGATCGGCGCGCAACAGCTGGTGTCCGCCGTCGACGAACCGGTCCTTGCGGGTGGAAACCCGGTTGCGCTCCACCAGCACATAGGGCTCCACGCCCTCTTCCCGGGCGATCATGGAAATCAGGTCGCGGCCGACCTGATCGTCTCCCACGACGGCCACGAAGCACACCCGCGCGTCAATGGCGACCAGGTTGCGCAGGACATTGCCGGCCCCTCCCGGCATGGCGGCCTCGGTCTCGACGCGCAGCACGGGAACAGGCGCTTCGGGAGAGATCCGCTCCACGTCACCGTAGATGAAACGATCGAGCATGACGTCGCCGATCACCATGACGCGGGCGCCGGCGAGCCGGTCGATCGCTTCCGCGAGGTCGGGAGACGGGTTCGTCGACATGATTCTTCCTCGCACCGATGGGCCTGCCCCGTCAATCGACCGAACACCGGGCACCGACCGTGTCTTTCAGGGCGCACCGAAGGACCCTACCATGTGTTCCGTTGAACCGGGGGCTGGAGCCATGTCTCAGGCATATCAGGGCATCTACCATCGATCGCTGGCAGATCCAGACGGCTACTGGGAGGAATTGGCCAGTCACATCTGCTGGACTAGGCCCTGGGATCGGGTGCTCGACGACACCCGGGCGCCCTTCTATCGCTGGTTCTCCGGGGGTGAGACCAACACGTGCTGGAATGCCATCGATCGTCACGTGGACAACGGACGCGGCGATCAACTCGCACTGATCTGGGAGAGTCCGATCACCGGCGCCAGGCGAACGCTGACCTACAGCGAGCTCAAGCGCGACGTGGCTGCATTCGCCGGTGTCCTGAGCAACCACTCGGTCACCCGTGGAGACCGTGTCGTGATCTACATGCCTGCCGTGCCCGAGGCTGTCATAGCGATGCTGGCCTGTGCCCGAATCGGTGCCGTCCACTCGGTGGTGTTCGGCGGGTTCGCCGCGGCGGAGGTCGCCAAGCGCCTCGATGACGCGACGCCGAAAGTGGTTCTCACCGCCACCTGCGGCGTGGAACCGGGCCGCATCATCCCCTATCTCCCCATACTCGAGGAGGCATTCACCCTCGCATCACACGTACCCGGAACGATGATCGTCCTGGCTCGGGAACAGCAATCCGCCCAGCTGAAGACAGGACGTGACCATGACTGGTACGAGGAAGTGGCACGGGCGACACCCGTTGACTGGGTTCCTGTGGCTGCCACCGACCCGCTCTACATCCTCTATACTTCCGGAACCACTGGCAAGCCGAAGGGCGTCGTGCGGGACAACGGCGGGCACGCGGTGGCACTCATGTGGACCATGAAGGCGATCTATGACATGTCACCCGGCGAGTGCTGGTGGGCGGCGAGCGATATCGGCTGGGTCGTCGGTCACAGCTACATCGTCTATGCACCGCTCCTCCACGGAAATCCGACAATCCTCTTCGAGGGCAAGCCGGTCGGCACACCCGACGCCGGGGTGTTCTGGCGCGTCATCGAGCGTCATGGCGTGGCGGCCCTCTTCACGGCGCCGACCGCGATCCGCGCCATCTGTCGAGACGATCCGGAAGGCAACTTCCTCGCGGCGGCGGATCTCTCCGCTTTTCGCACCCTCTTCCTTGCCGGAGAACGCGCCGATCCGGACACCATCGCATGGGCAGAAGAGGCACTGGCACGGCCGGTGGTCGACCACTGGTGGCAAACCGAGACGGGTTGGGCGATGGCTGCCTATTGCCGTGGTATCGACGATCTCCCGGTACGGCACGGCTCGCCGGGCCGGCCGACACCCGGATACGCCATTGACGTGCTCGATGCCCGCGGACATCGCCTGCCATCCGGCACCACGGGCGCCGTCTGCGTGCGTCTCCCCCTGCCGCCGAGTTCGCTGCCGACCCTGTGGAACAACGATGAGGGCTATGTCTCGAGCTATCTCGACGAGTACCCCGGGTACTATTCGACCGGTGATGCCGGCATGTACGACAGCGACGGCTATCTCTACATCATGGGCCGCACCGACGATGTCATGAACGTTGCCGGGCACCGCCTGTCGACAGGCGCCATGGAAGAAATCCTGGCAGCCTTGCCCGATGTCGCCGAATGCGCCGTGATCGGCGTGGCCGACGCATTGCGCGGCCAGGTCCCCGTCGGACTTCTGGTGCTGAAAGCGACCTCGACCACCACCCATTCCGAAATCGTGGAAGATGCCGTACGCCGGGTGCGCAACGATATCGGGGCCGTGGCGAACTTTCGCAAGGCGGTGATCGTTCCCCGACTTCCCAAGACCCGGTCGGGCAAGATCCTGCGCCGTTCCATGCGACAGATCGCCGACGGTGACACCGTGCCCATGCCGGCCACCATCGAGGATCCCGCCACGCTGGACGAAATCAGGGACGTCCTGGCGACCATCGGCTATCCGGCAAGCGACTGACCTGGAAGCGGAACCAGTTTCAGCGTTCCCCCTTCCAGGGACAGCGCCAGCGTTCCGTCGCGCAGACGTTCGATGTCCCGTCCAAGCAGGTCGTAGCGCCAGCCACTTGCCAGCGGGCTGTCGCCCGGAGGCGTGGCGGCGAACCGGCGGATCTCGTCTGAACTGGCGATCAGCGCCTGTGCCACGCCGAGTTCCTCGCAACGGGCGTTGATCAGGGTGCGGATGAGATCGGCAAGGACGAGCGGCACACGCGCGGGCTGACTTTCATCAAGCCGCGGCAGGGCGTCCGTGCCAAGCGTCATGGCGCGATTGACCGCCTGGACGACCTGGTGTCCCCGGGAGCCTCTCGCCATGCCGTGCGGAACCAGCCGGATCTCCTTGAGCGCTTCCTGGGTCTGCGGCCGGGAGGTGGCGATGGCCACGAGGGCGTCATCGGTCATGATGCGTCGGCGGGGACGGTTCGTTTCCTGCGCCAGCCGCTCGCGCCATGCCGCGATTTCGCGCAAGACCGCGAGTTCGCGCGGCCGCCGGGGCTTCTTCCTGATGCGCATCCAGGCTTGGGACACGTCATTCCGGTAGGTCTGCGGGTCATTGAGCCATGCCATTCTCTCACCAACCCATGCCTCGCGGCCCTTGCTGGCCAGCACGGAAGAGAGGTGTTCATAGACCCGGCGAAGGCAGATCACATCGTCGAGGGCATAGGCGATCTGCTTCCGGGAGAGCGGCCGTTTCGACCAGTCCGTGATCTGCGCTCCCTTGCCGATGGACCTGCCGGTGACCGCCTCGACAATCCGGGCGTAACCGACCTGCTCGCCATGACCGCAGGCCATGGCCGCCACCTGGGTATCGAAGACCGGTGCCGGCAGAGAGCCGCCAAGATGGAAGAGAAGCTCCAGGTCCTGGCGGCCCGCATGGAACACCTTGAGCACATTCCTGTCGGTCATGAGATCGAAGACGGGCGTCAGATCGGCTCCGTCCGCCAGGGCATCGATGACCGCGGCCTCCCCGGAGCCGGCAATCTGGACGAGGCACAACTGCGGCCAGTACGTGCGCTCCGGAATGAACTCCGTATCGACGGTGATCCAGGCATCGCCCCGCACACGACTGCAGAAGCCGCTGATACTCTCCGTGTCGGCAAGAACCCGCATGACGGACTCTCTAACGGCGCCTTCCCTGGAAGTCCACAGGGAGGAACGCGGTTGCCGTCATCGGCAAGACGGGGACTTGTCATCCTTCGGACGCCACTCGGCCGTTCACCACCGGGCGCTCCTCCAACGGGCCCGGTTCGCCGGCGCGCTGACGCCGCAGCCATGGTCTCGTGCCCGTGCAGCGTCGTGACAAGACGGAACGAGGATCGCTCCCGCCGCTTGACAAACAGGGAGTGTTGCGTTGTCTAGTCATCGCATCTGCTTCCCGGAATGTCGTTCATGCACCGTTATCGCACACATACCTGCGGCGAACTTCGCCGCGACCATGTCGGAGCAACCGTACGCCTTTCCGGCTGGGTTCACCGCAAGAGGGATCACGGCAATCTCCTCTTCGTCGATCTGCGTGATCAGTACGGCACGACCCAGTGCGTCATCGAGGCCGATGACCCGGGGTTTGCCGTGGTGGAGCGGACCCGCCCGGAGAGCGTGGTCACCATCGAGGGCGAACTGGTGTCCCGTGGCGCCGACACCGTGAACCCGGAGATCGACACCGGCGAGGTCGAGGTGCGCATCCGGGTGTTCACCATGTTGTCAGAGGCCGAACCCTTGCCGATGCCCGTGTTCGGCGAGGTCGACTATCCGGAGGACATGCGTCTGCGGTACAGGTTTCTCGACCTGCGCAGACCGTCGATGCACGCGAATATCGTATTGCGCTCGAGGATCATCGATTCCATACGCCGGCGCATGATCCAGGGCCGATTCCTGGAGTTCCAGACCCCTATACTGACCGCATCGAGTCCGGAAGGGGCGCGGGACTTCCTGGTCCCCAGCCGCCTGCACCACGGCTCGTTCTACGCCCTCCCCCAGGCGCCGCAGCAGTTCAAGCAGCTTGTCATGGCTTCCGGCTTCGACCGCTACTTCCAGATCGCGCCCTGTTTCCGCGACGAGGATGCGCGCGCTGACCGTTCGCCCGGGGAGTTCTACCAGCTCGACGTGGAATTGGCCTTCGTGACACAGGAGGATGTGTTCGCGGCCATCGAACCCGTCATCGGCGGGCTGTTCAGGGAGTTCACGTCATGCGCGGTCACGGAGTCGCCGTTCCCCCGCATCGCCCATGACGAAGCCATGCTGAAGTATGGCACCGACAAGCCGGACCTGCGCAACCCCCTGGTCAACGCCGATGCCACGGCGCCCTTTGCCGATTCCGATTTCAGGATCTTTCGCCGACAGATCGGCGAAGGCGCGGTGGTCCGTGCCATTCCCGTGCCGGGAGGCGCGGCCGCGCCGCGCAGCTTCTTCGACCGCATGATCACCTTTGCCCAGGAGAACGGGGCAGGCGGCCTGGCCTGGATCGCTTTCCAGGGCGGAGCGGGCAAGGGACCAGTCGCACGTCTTCTGAAAGACAGTGAACTCGACGCAATCCGGTCACTCGCCGGGGTCGGTGACGGCGATGCCGTGTTCTTTTCGTGCGATGCAAGGGATGCGGCCGAACGCATTGCCGGTCTCGTGCGCACCCGTGTCTGCGAAGAACTTTCTCTCGCCGAGCGGGACGTTTTCCGGTTCTGCTGGATCGTCGACTACCCGATGTACGAGTACGATCCCGAGACAAGGAGGATCGATTTCAGCCACAATCCCTTTTCCATGCCCCAGGGCGGCCTCGAGGCTCTGGAGACCAGGGATCCCCTCGACATCCTGGCGTACCAGTACGACATCGTGTGCAACGGCGTCGAACTCTCCAGCGGCGCCATCCGCAATCACGAGCCCGCTACCATGATCAAGGCCTTCGAGATCGCCGGCTACCCGGCGAGCGAGGTCGAGGCACGGTTCGGCGCCCTCCACGAGGCCTTCCGCTACGGATGTCCCCCGCACGGCGGCATTGCCCCCGGAATCGACCGCATCGTCATGCTGCTCGCAGGCGAAACGAACATCCGCGAAGTCACGCTCTTTCCGATGAACCAGCAGGCCCAGGACCTGATGATGGGAGCCCCGGGAGAGGTGTCCGAACGGCAGATGAGAGAACTCGGGATCCGCCTCGCCAGGCCTTCCTGAACGGCCGTCAGCCGCGCGACCACGCTGTCTGCGGCAGTTCGACGGGCTTTCCGTCCACCAGGATCCGGTCGACGCGCTCGTTGTAGAAGGCGATGTGACCGGCGATGCGCAAACATTCCGGAATCGGATCGGGATAGACCCAGGCGATGTCGTCATGGGTAACGCCATCGATGATGAGCGAAAGGTGCGTGGCCGCCCCCTTGTAGGGACAGCGCGTGGTGGTCGGCGATTCGACAAGGAGGTCCCGACGCACGTCGTCTGGCGGAATGTAGTAACGGGTTGGAAGATCGGTTTCGAAAAGGAACTGCGCCCGGTCGCTCTGCGCCAGCACCACGCCGGCATGGATCACCTCGACAGGCCGGTGGCTCAGCAACGCGTCGACCCTGACGCGCGGGTCCCGGGCATGGACGAAGACTTCCTCGTCCTCCTCGTACCAGTGGTCGAGACCCTGCCAGTAGAAGGCGATGCGATCCTGCAGCGCCGATGCCTCTTCCAGAGGATCGGGATAGGCCCAGGCCGCATTCTCTGCCGCCGCGCCGCCGGCATTGATGGTCCAGTAGCATGCATGCCCCTTCCACGGGCAATGCGTGCTCTTCGCCGTGGGGGTCAACTGCTCCATGACCACATCATCCCGGGGAAAGTAGTAGACCGGAACATGGCCCGTCTCGCGCACCAGAAGGACGTTCGTGCTGTCGACGATCGTCTCGTCCCGCAACACTGCCCTCACCCGCCTGGGGGAAGCTTCATACTCCACGCGATGCGTCATGGTCCCCGCCCGCTTCAGCCGCCATTGATCCTATGCGCCCGCCCTGCGGCGATCAACGACGGGAGAAGGACTCGCCGGTCACTGCCGGCACGAATCCGGCGTCCACCATTCCCGGCCATCCTGGCTTCTTGCCTGCCGGCACGTGCAGGGATGAACGTGGTAGCCGAACGCCTTCTGATCGCCTGCGGCTCGCCATGCCGAAGGCAGGTCAAGACAAGCGCCGATTGCAACAGTGATTGCGTTGCAGACGGCCCGGCCTGTCCTGCACGCCTGGTCCCCGGCTCGTTGCCGATGGCCGTTGCGGTTTGCTCCGCCGGGGCTTCGCGAGGACATCACCAGCTCGAGTCGCTGGCGTGCAGCGGAACAAAGGAATGCCGGATTCACGGGTCCGGTCCAGGTGGTCGAGCAAAGTGCGCCTTCTGCAAGCCGTACGCCACGAGGAAGACCGGCCGCGCACACGCGACACGGAGTGCGTCAACGAGGGTGGAACGGCGCATGCGCTCTGTGCTGATCGATCAGACTGTTGCAGGCATGAAGACGACGACGGAGGCTGCCGGACACGCGCCCGGAAGAGAGAAGGTCCCCGGCCTCGAGGCCGGGGACCTGAACGTCACGCTACAGATCAAGGTCTGCCGCCAGTCTGTCGACGATGACAGCGTGCAGGCCGGCACGGTCGGTGCCGTCGGGATCGGTGCAGACAGGATCCTCCCCTTCCGCTTCCAGAATCGCTTCGGCTCCGGGCCGGCAGAGTGGAAGGGCGGAGAAGTGACCTGCCGGTGTCAGGCGCAGGATGTCGGCATCGGGCAACAACCCTGCAAGCCCCTTGGCATCGAAATCGGTGTCGGCAAGACGGTGATCACCCTCTCCCAGGCCGACAAGCGTGACGTCATGGACAAGATCGATGGCGTGGCGTCTCTCGAGTCCCCAGATCAGCCCTGGATCGATGGCGGCGACGCGGGTGATCCTGTCGTCCTTGTATGATGCATCCCAGGTCTCCGCAGACAGTGCACCGAGACTGATCCCGACCTGGTCAAGATCCTGACAGACGGAGGAACGAGCCCGATACTCCTGACAAAACGCCGCGAAACCATCAAGGTTGCCGCGCAGCCCTGCCATGGAGAGCGCGGTCCAGCCGCCATAGGAAAAACCGGCCGCCATCACGCGATCCCGGTCCACGTGCGGGGCGACGCCGGGATCGGCAAGGGCCCAGTCGAGCGCGAGAACGAGATCCTCGACCCGGGTCCAGTGATCGAGCATGCCCCGCCAGTCGAAATCTCTCCAGGTGGAGTTGGGGTGGTTGACAGCGATCACGATGGCTCCGCGCTCGGCAAGACCTGCAGCCAACCATGCCAGTGAATGGGCGCGACCACCGAGCCCATGGCTCATCATGACCAGCGGGTGTTGTCCGTCGGCCATCGTGCCATCTTCGGAAACGGTCACGCCGAAGAACACCGGATTCCCGGCAACCTCCACTTCGTGTCCGGGTTGCCCGGCCGGATACCACATGGCCCCCTGCATCATCCGTCCGTGATGGGGTGCCGGGATCGACAGCTTCCGGTACCCTGCCGGATCAGCCTCGGCCGCAAGGGCGGGGAACAGCGACAACACGAAAAGCAGGGACAAGACTCGCATGGAAGATCTCCTGTGTGGATTGAGACACCCCTTCAATGCTGCAATTCTCGCCGCCCGGCGTCCTTGAACCGGATCAAGGTCACCTGAAACCGGTTTTGAGACATCGGATCGACGCTGATGCCCAGCCTTCCCATCCCCCTCGTCGTTGCGCTTGTCCTGGGCTTCATGTTCCTGCGTCTCGTGCTGTCTGATCGCAGACATGGGCCGCTCGCGGCGCTGCTGGGGCTCTGCGCCGTTCAGGCGATGATCATCTCGCTCAACCAGCACTACGGGCTTCGCGCCATGGCGACGCTTCAACCCGTGACCGCCACGTTGATTCCACCCGCCGCATGGATCGCCTTCCGGATGACCGCCGGACGGCATCCCCGATGGCGCGATGTGATGCACCTGGCGGCCACCGCCGCCGTGCCCGCAGCGTGGCTTCTCCAACCGCCAGCCGTCGATGTGCTCATACCGGCGCAGTTCGCGGGATACGGCATCGCGATCCTGTGGGTCGGCTGGCGCAACGGCGACGGCCTGGTCCATGCCATCCTCGAGGCCGGGGAGTGGCCCCGGCGGATCTGGCAGATCGTCGGGATCGCGTTGATCGCGTCCGCCATGGCCGACGTGCTGATCGCCGTCGCCATGGAGTTCGGGGTGCCGCGCCTGACGCCATGGATCATCAGCGTCTCTTCCCTTGCCAACCTGCTCGTCGTTGGAGTCCTCGGTCTCTCGAGTGCGCGGGTCACGGATTCGCGAAGGCCGGCTTCGTCGATCGAAGACCACTCCGGCGACGACAGGCTTGTGATGCAACGCCTCGAGACGCTGATGGCAAGGGATCGCCCCTGGCTCGATCCGGATCTCACCCTGGCGAGACTGGCGCGCAGGCTGCGCCTCCCGGCCAAGGAGGTGTCGGCCGCGGTCAACCGTTCGACAGACGAGAACGTCTCGCGGTTCATCAACGCGGCCCGCATCGAAGCCGCGAAGTCGGCCCTTCTTGACGGAAAGACGGTCACGGAGGCCATGCTCTCATCCGGGTTCCAGACAAGATCCAACTTCAACCGCGAGTTTCTGCGCATCGTCGGGTCAAGCCCGACCGCGTGGTTGCAGAAGGACGTTCACAGATGACACGCTGTAGGTGCCTGCCTTGGCGTCGAGCGCCTGGACTGCCCGCAGGCAGTTCCTTTCAGCTTCGAGAGAGAGGTCCGTCTGTCCGGTCTCGCTTGACGCGCATCTGGCCACGACGGCACAAGAGACTGGTAGCATCGGCGCGGGATCACTCAGTCCACGCCGGCCCGGGACCCTCGCGGGAATCCGTCGGTCCGGTCACCGTGGCCGACAACTGAACCAAGGAGCACACCCATGTCACTGTTGGTCGCCGGTCTCGTGCTGTTCATCGCAATCCACCTGATTCCAAGCGTCCCGCGATTGCGCGCCAACCTGGTGGAGCGGATAGGAGCGATTCCCTATCGCGGTGTGTTCAGCGCGGTCGTGCTGCTCTCCCTGGCGGCCGTTGTGTGGGGCTTCGCGCGTTCCCCCATCGAAGTGGTCTACGAGCCTCCCGCCTGGGGACATCAAGCCTCGATGGTCCTGGTGCCTGTCGCGTTCGTGCTGTTCGCCGCGTCCAACATGCCCACCCACATTCGAGCCGTGGTCGGGCATCCGATGCTGCTTGGGTTGCTGCTGTGGGCCTTCGCTCATCTCCTCTCCAATGGTGACGTACGCTCCATCGTGCTGTTCGGCGGCTTCGCACTGTTCGCGGTGGTTGAGATCGTCAGCGCGGTGGCGCGAGGCAAGGGCCCGCCCAAGGAGCCAGCGCCTCGCATCACCATGGATGCCGCTGCCGTCACCGGCGGCCTGATTGTCGCCGGGCTTCTGGCGGCCCTTCACGGCACGCTCTTCGGAGCGCCGGTGACGTAGTGTCATTCGACAGCGGAGACGCTCTCGTGCATGACCGGGCTCCGCGCCGCACAGACGACGCAAGGGTCTGCGCCCGGCGGTCATGCGGGCTGATGTCACCGATTGTCGATCCCGTCGGCTCCCGCCTGCATTCACGACAGCGGGTCCAGGCTGAGGCCGAAAGCACCAGCCGGCTTACGCCGTGAATCCGCGCCGCCGCCGAAACGCTCATCCCCAGCTCCTCGAGGACCTCGATCCGCATGAAGATCCCGGAACGCGGCGGCCATGCCCATCTTGATGCCGCCACTGGTCATCAGTGGCGGTGCTCCGGATTCACACGCGTGATTGCGCCGGCCAGTTCCTCGAAGGTGATCCGCCGGTTTTCCGGGACGGAAACGTTCCACTCGTTCCGCCCCCCCCCCCGGCAGACGGTGGACCCGCCTCGCGGATGACACCCTCCATGGTCTGCGCCAGTGCCGGCACGGCCGGGATGCCGCGTACCCGTTCCACCAGATCCTGTCTCGGCGCCGGGACGAATTGCTCTCGTACAGTTGGCGCAGGCCCCGGAGACGAGAGGACAGGAAGATCATGCGCCATGGTTGCACGGCGTGACCGTGCATGCTGCCGGCGCGTGATGGCAGGGCGGACAGGGACGTCGGCGGCCAAGCGGTGACAGGGCGACAAGACCTTCCGTTCGCCCCCGGTTCTGACGTCGCCTGCGCCCGTCTTGCCGCTTGGACGGGCACGCACCCCATGATCCGTCTCGGCGATGGTTGCCTCGCCAGCGCTGGCGCAGGCTGTTTCGAGAAAGGCGGCTATGTGAAGAACGATGGTGCGCCGCGAAGCCGGCGCCGGGTTGGAAAGGCGGGGGGCTGGGGCGGCTCGTCCGGACGGTTGAAGGCGCTCCTTGTCCACGGCAGACTTCGTCTTCTAGGAACCGAACGCGATGAGGCAGTCGGACGCGGCACGGAGTGCTTCAACGATGGGTGAGCACCGCATGCAATGGAACGACTCCGTGCTGATCGAACAGATCATCGAAGGCGTCAAGACGGCGACGGTCAGACCACTTGAGTGGAGCGAGGAACTGGACTTCCACAACACGTCGATCCACTGCGGTGCGGTCTACACGGTTTACGACGCCAACGGGACTCCCCGCTGCCGCATCAGGATCACGGCCGTCGAACTCTGTACCTGGGGAGCGATTCCCGACGCGCTGTGGCAACGCGATCCGGCCGCCGACGGCACTGTGAGCCTGGAAGCCTTCCGGGGCGACCATGACCACTACTTCGGGTGGCCTTCGGATGACTACGAGTTTCTCGCGATCTACTTCGAGCCTGTCTCGCGATGACGTCGACCGCTCTCTCAGCAACGCGCGACCTCCCGGCCGATCGCGGCAGGCCGGGAAAGGCGAAGACGTGACCCTTGCTCTCGACTTCTGTCTCGATTGGAGCGTCAACTGTCAGTTCGCCGGTCTGCTCTGGGCCCGCGAGGAGGGCCTGTTTGCCGCGGAGGGCCTCGATGTGCGCCTGGTGCCACCGGAGGAGAACCCCGACACCCCGACACTCGATCTCGTACTCGCCGGCGAATGCCGTGCCGGATGCATGGAGGACAATCTCATCGTTCGTGCCGTGGCGGCCGGACAAGGGATCAAGGCCATTGGTGCGACAATGCAGGATTCTCCGATCCACCTCGTCACGCTGCCCCAACGCGGGATGGAGTGTCTCGCGGATGTCGCCGGGCGACGGATTGCCATGCACCGGGACGGCGTTCATCTCCTGGAAACAATCCTGGAACTGCATGGCATCGATTCCGGATCCATGCAAACCACGGTCGAAGGCTGGACGCTCGACCATCTCCTCGACGGGACCTTT
This sequence comes from Alphaproteobacteria bacterium, assembly GCA_964291265.2. Taxonomy (GTDB): domain Bacteria; phylum Pseudomonadota; class Alphaproteobacteria; order SP197; family SP197; genus SP197. The sequence continues at coordinate 1,772,078 of OZ219747.1, read as the reverse complement.
GACGCCGTGCAAGGCTATGCCACGACGGAACCCCACCAACTTCGGCGCCTCGGACACGCAACGCGCCTCATTCCCATACGCCACGACCACCTTCGACCCTGGGCGCAGATGATGTTCACGACCGACACCATGACTGACGCTCACGGTCCGGCCCTCGGTCGTTTCCTTGCCGCCTGCAAGGAGGGTTGGCGGGAGGCCATGACCAACCTTGACGAGTGCGCCCGGCTGGTAGCCGCCCATTCACGGGAACACGCGGATGCCTGCGAGAACCGCCGAATTCTCGAGATGATGGTCCCTCTTGTCGCCGGCGATGCGGGGCTCGAACACGCCGTCGCCACCGATCCGGAGCGCTGGAAGCGCAACATCGCGACCTATGCCCGCTCCGGGATGATCGATCACGCTCCCGCCTACAACCAGGTGGTCTGCGATTGTCTCGCGTAACGCCGGTATCGCCAGACATCTGAACACCAGGGCCGGCTCTCTCCCTCGCCCGGTTCCTGCTAAACGGAACAGCCTGCCACCGTCCATGTCGGGCCTGTCTGGCGGACCTGCCGTTCTGCGCTTGAATGTCCGGCGGGGTTGATACATGCGGGTGGCGAAAGTTGCGGTGGCATCGTGGTCGATGGCGTTCCTTTAAATGGGCCATGCAGACGAAACCTCTCGAACTGAGCATTGAATGCGCGGCGGCGCACGGCACATCCCCCGCAATGTGCTTGTGTTCCTCGCACCAGACCAACAGTGCCTGCCTCAATCTCGCCAAACGGTTCGCTTCTGTATGGCGTAGTCGTCCATCGCCGACGAACACGAGCATCTGAACCTCGACGCCTTTCGGCGCAAGCAGGCCGAGAGAGGCGCGACGAGTTCGAAAAGGCCGTCGCCGCGCGTACTCTCGAGACTTGGCACAGAGCGCCTGTCCCGCACCGGTCAGACCCCAAGAGCCGCAAGATCGAACGGTCCGTGAGCAGGTTTCAGGGTCATGACCCGCTGACGGTCCGCTGTTCCAGGAAACTGGCACACGAGGAACCTCTCCTGACGAAAATCCAGCCATCAACACGCGCGCCTCACGCGCGTTCTCTTAACACCTACCCATGGCAGAATACAGATCATGTCGGGACGAAGAAGCTCTCGGAGTATCTGGCATCCTACCTGCATCTGGCGCGGTTGCGGGATTCTCAAGTCCTGATGGAGGTCGCTCAGGCAGGAATCAGCGAACCTGTATTCGACAACTTCGCCCATGCAGGTCACTTCGACGAGGACAAGGACCGATATGTCGGCTTGAGACTGACTGATGGCGTTTCTGTCATCATCGACCGACCAAGTGTGCTCGCAACGCCGATATGGCAAGGGTGCAGCAGGCGGCGGACGCCGTGGTCCAACTCTTACGCCGCTGGCGAAGACGGTACTACGGGACCTGCGTTCGGCGACGGCACCACTGCGAGAGCGGGCGCAGACGGCAATACCAGGGCGAGACAGAAAACGCCGCCCCCAAGTTCTTGAGCACAGTCGAAATTGACGCCGAGCGCGCCGGACGGGACATGGACCGAGTGGCGGATGGGATGCTGCAACACATGAAGACGCTGCCGCGCAGTAGAGATTCGCTTCACCGTCGAGATCGATGCGGAGGTCCCCAGAGGCGCTGTTGGATGATGTTGAGCGCATCGTCAACGAGAACAGCCAGACGCCGTGTTTCAAGGCGAGCGGGTTCGAGCGACCTTAACTCAGCAAGCCCGCAACATTTGTCGTCCTGACAATCGGAGCACGCTGGAAGATCACCCCGGCTCGACGCACATCTTCATCGACCACCCGTTTGCCGTGAAAATGGTGGAGACCACGCGTACAAGGACCCTTGCCCGTACAAGCACCATCTCCAAGGCGTCCGATGATGAGGCCTCTACTGAACCAGTTGGGCCAAGCAGTTTCGCCGCATCGCCAACAAGCCACAAGAAGCCCGCATACAACTTTCTCGCCATGACCAGAAACACAACTGTCAGACTCTGGCTACGTGCCCATGAGCCCACGACTGCGTTGGCTTTCCTCAGGAAGAACTGACGATCAGGCGGTCGATGGTCGCGCGCCACTAGTTCGACTCCGGTGTCGGGTCACGCTCGAACGGAATGATCGATTCGAGTAGAGAAATCAGTTCCGGCAAGTCTCCCATTACCGTATTCCAGACGATATCAAGGTTGATGTCGAAATATGCATGGACAAGCCGATTGCGCATTCCGACGATCTTTTCCCACGGTATTTCCGGGAAACACTGGCGTGTGGGCATGGTGACCTGGACTGCTGCCTCGCCGACGATCTCTACATCCTTGGCCAGCGCCAGAACCAGCTGGCGATCATTGTCGAGGTCGCCGCGCGTCCGCCCACGAGCGAAGGCCACCGCTTCCCGCGCGGCATCCAGCATGTGCAGCAATCGGATCTCGTCATCCTTGCGCATATTGGACTTCAGCCGCGTCGAGGACTTCCTGGCGGAAATACCGGCTGAGATCTTCCGGAGTTCTCAGATCCACCTTGCGGCCCCCGAACAGACACGACAACTCGATCTCCATGCCGGCTATGCCCAACAATCCGGGGGTCCGACCTTGTGCAAATTCGACCAGCAAGTCAAGGTCGCTCTCGGGGCCGAAATCCGCCCGTAACGCCGAGCCGAAAACTGCCAGACGCCGGATGCCATGCTCCTTGCAGAACTCAGCCAGCTCGGATTTGGGGATAGACAGTTGCGTATTCATGGCGAAACTATTCTGTTGGCGTCGACATCAAGGCCGGCGGCCCTCGATTCCTGAACAAGTCTTATCTTCCAGACGGTTGCATCGTCCAGCGTGGTGTAAACAACTCCGTCGCAATCGGCGGGTATTTCCATATCTCCTTCGACAAGGACGCAGGCACGTCTCTGGCCGAGCATCCCGAGACAGATGCCCCGGCTCAAGAATGACGTTCTGCCGCGCGCGAAGCTTGAGATCGGGCTCTTGATCCGTTCCCACATTGGCCGGGGCCAGAATGAGCCCTGCCAACACCCGCGTCATCACGACAACTCCCCAATCCTGATCGTCGCGCGTTCGTGCTCCCTGGCCTCGGACGGTAGCAAGGAGGAACGCGCCTCCTCGCCGTTCGACAGGAACACGAAAGGTGCGCGGCGCTGTTCGCAATGTTGTCATCCCCGGTCCTGTGCTGGGATGGGATGAACGCCCACGCGCTTGGCCGTTATGGACGGACCCTGCCGACCGCAGGGAACATAGTCGGTCTGTACTCCGTCCGGCAACGCGTGTTCGAACGGCACGTTCGAACCGTAAGTCAGGTTCCAGACCGCGTCCTTTAACGGCTTGTCGACCTTCACGCGGACAATGGCTTGTGTCGTGCCGCTCATGCCGCCGTCCAGGGATCGGCAATCTCGATGCCGGTATCCTCGAGGTCGCGCACATTGCGGACCGCCACCGCCATGCCGCGCGAGCGGGCGATCGGACGTCCGGCGGAACGCCGGCACGATCGCGACACCGTACCAAAGCTCGGACTCGCTCACGACCGACAGGTACAGCTCTTCGCTGTCCCGACCGACAATCCACGCCGAGACGGCGGGAACCGGTGAAGGCCGCATCAGCTCGGAGGCCACATTGGTGTCCATGATATGCATTCCGTGCGGCTCAGGAAAAGTCGGCTCGCTCGCGCATTGCGGCCCGCGTGGGAAGCACAATCTCGACGCCGCCCAACGGCGCGAAGCATTCGCGGGCGAATTTCGCGAGGTTCCGGGGCGCGGCCCGCCCGCCGTTCACCGCATCGCGCAGGATGATGCGCGCCTCTTCCTCCATCGAGCGATGGTGCTTCGCGGCCCTTGCACGCAACCGCGTCTTCACGTCTTCATCGAGATTGCGGATCGTGATGCTCGCCATGCCCCTATTCACCCGGACGCCGGCTGGCTGCATTCTATCGGCGACTGCGATGCAATCAAGACAACAGCGCGAGCCTTCAACTGGGGAGGACGCACCAGCCGGTTTACATAGCCGCCGCAGGAGCTGCCATCCACCGGCTCTGTCACACCGCCCGGCGCCACCGAGAGGCGGAGTCTGGCCGTGAGCGGGGTGGCGCGGTCGGCGCTCCAGAGGGAGAGGAACGCTGGCCCCGTTTCCCTCCACCTGTGGAAGGAGTACAGCTCAATGCGGACAGCAATCGCACCGCGGGCGACAAGGACGGAGAAAACGCTCAGGAGACGCCGTGGGTTAAGGTTGGGTCAGCCTTGACCGTGGCATGTCCGGCGGAAAGCACCGCACCGAACTCCTGCGGGTGCCTGATGCTTGAAGCCGTACCCGGGAACCGGACGTACGGAATTTCAGGGGGCTGTTGAAAACGTGGCCTATGGGAGAAATGCGAACCCGCCCGCAATCGAAAGGGCGGTGACGGACAGAGCTTCCGCTTATGCCGAAGTTCCGGACGATTTCCTGCTGATCTTCACAACAACTCACTGATTTTGCGTTATTTGTTGGATTCATCAGGCTTCACTGTGTACCCATGTATGAATGCACCTTGTGCTTGACATACGTCCGCGGTACGCCCATGCACGGTAGCCATGTGCATCAAAGCCCTCCTCAACCAGTCCCCTCCACCCGCCATCATGCTCCACGAGCCCCCGGCGCGAAGTCGGAAAGGTCAAGAAGCGCACCATCACACGCAACACCGTGGCGCTCCACTTCGCCAGGCGCCGGGCCCTTCCAGATTGTTGATGGGTAACTACTCACCCCTTGTTAGGGTCTGGTTGTCCGTAGTGTTGGTTGAGGATGTCTACGGCCTTTCCGTCGAGGGCGATGTGGATGGCGACGTGAGGGTTGTAGCCGAGTGCGTCCATGGTGGTGAGGTAGCTTGAGCCTCGGCACCATGCTTTGGCGTGGGGCATGGTGCGGAAACATCCGGACACCTTGATCTTGACCTTTGTCATCCTGATCTTCTGCTCTCCGGTATTGTTGGTGAAACTGACGTTGGGGTCCTTCATGAAGCGCAGGACGGACTTCTCGTGTTTCACGAGACGTTCATGCAGGTTGTGCGCGTCGGACTTTGCGATGCGTCCACGTTTTCCTTTCGTCCGTGGCGGGATGTCGGGCAGTTCCTTGGCGCCCTGGGTGAGGATGGTGCGGTAGCGCTTGCGCACGGCCCGGCGGTCGGCCTCGTTCAAGGTCTTGGATGCGCTCTTGTTGACCCTGCGGGAGACCTCGCGCAGCAGGCTTTTCATCAGTCGCGCCCAGCGGTAGCCGTTGGACTCGACGACGAAGGTCAGTTCGCGCAGGAGATGGCTGCCGCACAGTTGGTGGCGGCATTGATCGTAGCCCATGTAGGCAGCCCAGCAGTCGTGGATCAGGACGCCCTTGTAGCGCGGGATGATGCCGATCTCTTCGATCGCCTCCCGGCCGCGCTTGGGGTGCGGGAACTTGCACGTCAGGGTGCCGTCGGTGACGACATGGAGCCATTGGGTCTTGCCGGCGACCCGGAAGCCGGTCTCGTCGACATGCAGGGCCGGTTGTTGCAGGAGATGGGCCACGGCGGCCTCCTCCCATGATGCGAGGGCATCGTGAAAGCGCCGGACATAGCCGAGGCAGGTCGCCTCGGAGAGCTTGATGCCGGAGATCGCGTGCACGAGCGAGACGGCACGACGCAGGGACAGCATCTGGGCGATCAGCAGGTTGATGACGAGGGCCTGGATGCTGACGCCGTACTGCAGGGGGCCCGGCATGTTGTCTGGGAACCGGCCCTTGGTCCGGGCCCGGCACTTCGGACATTCCTTGATCTCGGCTTCGACGCGGCGCTCGACGACTTCGAACACGATGTCGTAGAGGACGCGGCACTCCCGGTCGACGGGGTCAACGTCGTGGAGGTCGGCGCCGCAGGCGTCGCAGGCATCAACGACGATCGTCTCCTCGACGGTGGTCGTGCGCAGGTTGTCGCCCGTCTGCTGGTTCGGCTTCGGGCCCTTGCCGTTGCTCCCGGTGCGCCTCGCGCTCTCGTCCTTGTCAGTCTGCGATGGCGGCAGACCGGAGTTCCGGCTTGTCTTACGTGTGATCTTCTCCATGAGCACGGTCAGCAACAGCTTTATCAGCATCAGCATGCCGCGGAAGAGCTCCTCGCACTCCTGGTTGACCTTGCCCTGCTTGCGGAGATCCTGGAACTGCTTCTGGAAGATGTCGGCCTCCTGGCGCACAGACGTGCCGTTCACGCTCGCCATGACGACGCCTCCACCGCCATGACTGCCGCCAGCACGGCGAGCCGCTCGCCTTCGGGCATCGTCCGGTAGCGCCGCGCCCAGCTCTCTGCGAGGCGCTTGATGCGCTGGCGGTCGATCGAGTTCCTGCCCGCACACGTATGCCAGTGCGGTCGGCCCGGTGCGAAGTTGAACCACAGCTTCTCGGTGACAACGCAGGCCTGGTTGTTGACCTGGACCTCGGCCGAGCGCCAGCCGGCGAGGTGCGTGTCGTAGAGCCGCGAGGGATAGCCGGAGATCATCACCTGGCAGGGCAGCGACGTCAGGATGTCAAGGAGCGCAACATGGTCGTCGTCCGTGCAGTCGAAGCGGTAGCGGCGCTGCGACCGGCGCGTCGACTGCACGTAAGGCGGGTCGCAGTAGACCAGCTCGCGGCCCTGGAAGGCGAAGGTCTCGAGAAAACGCAGGGCGCAGCCTTGGTGAAGCTCCACCGGATAGTCACAGCGGAAGGTGTCGATCGCCCGGCGGTTGAGGTCAATGCCGATGCTGCGCAGCGCCGGTGGCTTGCGCTTCATGATCGCGCCGCCCCCAAGGAACGCCTCGATGTACACGTCATGCCGCACCTGTGGTGCTAATCAACTGATATAACATACTTAACTCCTCTCGTTTCTGCAACATCAGAGGGAAAGGCGATGCCTTTCTTCCCCCGATGTCACAGAACACCGGAGGCAACATGGCCACAACGCACCTCACCCAGCACCGGGTTGACAAGCTCAAGCCAGGGAAGGTCATCCTGGACGCACGCGATACCGAACTGAAGGGCTTCGGTATCCGCATCATGCCCTCGGGCACCAGACGCTACTTCATTCACTCCCAGCACGAGGGCCGGAGGATCTGGAAGACCTTCGACGATGCCGGCGCCGTGACCGTGGCGCAGGCGCGTCAACGGGCACGCGCCATGCTGGCGGCGTACAGGAACGGCGGCCCTGCGGACCCCGGGGTCGAGAGGGACGCACTCTTCGAGACCGTCGCACAGGAAGTCCTTGTCCACCACGAACGGCTCTGGAAACCCGACACCCTCAGGGTCAACCGGATCTACCTTCGCAGACAGATCCTGCCGTTCTTCGCGGGTCGCATGATCAGCGCCATCACCCGGCAGGATGTCGCAACATGGTTCCGTTCTCTCCATGCAACGCCGGCGGCGGCAAACCGGTCTGCGCCGGTCCTTTCCGTCATCATGCAGAAGGCCGAAGCCTGGGGCTTGAGGCCGGAGAACAGCAACCCTTGTGCCGGTATCCGCCGCTACCGCGAGACCAGGCGCGAACGGTTCCTCCTGCCGGAGGAGTACCGCAGTCTTGCAGCTGTCCTGGCGCGCCACCGGTCAAGGCGTCCCCTGCACACGGCCGCCATGCAGATGCTTCTCCTCACGGGCTGCCGCAAGAGCGAGATCATCATGCTCAGGTGGACGGACTACCGTGAAGGCAGATTGTTCCTGACGGACAGCAAGACTGGCCCACGCACGATCTGGTTGGCGCAAGCCGCGCGCGACGTGCTCGACAACCTGCCGCGGAACAACATATGGGTCTTTTCGGCAACGACACCGAAGAGGTGTCATCTCGACGGATTCTGGCGGCAGGTCCGCGCGGAGGCCGGATTGGACGACATCCGCCTGCACGACCTTCGCCACAGCTATGCCAGTGTCGCACTCCAGAATGGCGAGACAATTCTCACTATCGGCAAGCTTCTCGGTCACGGCAGGGCGTCCACGACCCTGCGCTATACGCATCTCGGCGACGGGGCCGTTCGCGAGGCCATCGATGTCGTGGCGCCGGTCCTGTCGGAGGGCCTGGCATGAGAACCGGCACGAGGAAGGTGAGGTTGACGGACGCTGCCGTCGAGAAGCTCCGCCCACGCGAGGTCGAGTATACGGTCTGGGACACTCGCATCGCCGGCCTTGGCGTGCGGGTTCGGCCCTCGGGCCATCGCAGCTATGTCTGGCAGGGCTTCAGGAACGACAGCCCGGCGCGCGTGACCATCGGACCCGTCGCACTGAAGACCGTCGAGGAGGCACGTCGAGACTGTCTGACCCTCATGGCCCGGGAGCAGTCCGGCGATGGCAAGGCTGAGACGATCGTCCCGCTCTTTTCCGCTTTCGCCGAAGGGCCATGGAAGGAAGCAGTCCTCGACCACTGCAAACCTCAGCGACGCGCACGCCTTGTCCGCGAACTGAAGGGGCGATTGCTGCCGTCATTCGGTTCCCTGCGACTCGATCACATCGGGCCTCGTCATGTCGAGGCGTGGTTCCATGACTACAGTCAGGTTGCACCGGGCGGCGCCAACGAGACGCTGGGAACGTTGCGCCGCATCATGAAGTTTGCCGTCGAGAGCGGCCATGTCAGCAACGATCCAACGCGGGGCGTAAAGCGAAACAGACGCCCGGCCCTGACGCGGTTCCTGTCCAGGGAGGAAGTCGCCCGTCTCTACAGGACACTGGACAGGTTGGTCGCGAAGCGTCCCTCGCGCCAGGCCCAGGCTGACATGATCCGCCTGCTCCTCCTGACCGGGTGCCGACGCAACGAAATCGTCGGATTGCGATGGTGCGAGGTCCATGGCGCCACGCTCAGATTGACGGATTCAAAGACCGGACCGCGCGAAGTCTGGCTGCCAGCCGTTGCCCGGGAACTTGTCGAGCGCCAGCCAAGGGTGGGCAGCGCCTGGGTCTTTCCCTCGCCGCGTGATCCTGCGAGACCACGCGGACGTGAACTCGGACTTTGGTACAGGGTTCGCAAGGAAGCCGGTCTCGAGGATGTTCGCTTGCATGACTTGCGTCACACATTTGCCTCGCATGCGGTCATGAGCGGTATTCCATTGCCGATCGTCGCCAGGCTCCTGGGCCACAGCCGCTGTTCCATGACACTGCGCTATGCGCATGTCCAGGACAGGGACGTGGAAGCCGCCGCCGAGCGCACAGGAGCCGCCATTGCTCGGCTCTGTGATCTGTCTGATTCGTGATCCGACGGCGCAAGGAGTCTGGACGGGTACACCAACCATTGATAGCGTATCTGCATGTTCTCCAACCGAGATGTTCAATGCGTAATGAGGGCGTCAACGAGAGAATTCCTCAAGGCGTAGAGCTTGGGTGCGAGCCTCATCAGTCAGAAAGTCAAGCCTACTTAAATCAAGGGGATTACAAAGAGGTTGATGGTGCGGCAGAAGGCGGTATGATGCGCAGATGGAAGAGTTCACATATCAAGCAATTTTGGGTGCCACATTCACCGAAGTGTTCATACGGGTCGGGTGGTTCCTGTCAGGCAGTCTTCTAACGATGGTCGGGTTTTGGGGCCTTCGCAAGCGCATTGCGGCTCTTGAGGCGAAGAATTCTGTGTCGCCCTCGATACAGCAGGTGCTGAATATCGAAACTGTCGGATCAGAAAAGGCGCTTCGCACCGCACTACAGATGGCGCTCGAGGCACGGGAGTCTGCGCAGTTAGCCAGCCTGATGGAGACCGTCAATCAGCTTCCGACGTATCCGCTCCGAGATGGGCATCGCTATGCGGCACTCCCAGACCGGACGACAGTCGTCATTATGGCGGATGGCACACTTAGGCTTGCGACACCGATGCGGCTCGAAATAGCAATGTCGGGGACGATTACTGGCGAAGCCTCTCTATCCATCACGCAACGGCCGATTGAAGATTGAAAACGATGCCTGAACCGAACTTCGCGAACTTCGCCAGCAGCACGGTCTGGACTGGCGACAACCTGTCGATCATGCGCGGCATGAACGATGGCTGTATCGATTTGATCTATCTCGACCCACCGTTCAACAGCAATCGCCACTACGAGGCGCCGATAGGAAGCAAAGCAGCGGGCGCTGCTTTCAAAGACGCGTGGACCTTGGACGATATCGACGTCCACGAGCATGGCGAACTGGCAGACCGCAACCCCGCCGCCTACTCCGTGATCGAGGCCGCTCGCCAGTCGCACGGCAAGGGTATGCAGTCATATCTCATCTTCATGGCCGTGCGATTACTGGAAATGAGTCGCATTCTGAAGCCGTCCGGGAGCATCTATCTGCATTGCGATCCCACTGCTTCGCACTACCTTAAGCTGCTTATGGATGGAGTTTTCGGGCATAAGAATTTCTTGAACGAAATTGTATGGTCCTATCGAACCGGCGGTGTTAGCAAGCGTTGGTTCGGGCGTAAGCACGACATTCTGCTGTACTATGCGGCGAAGCATAGCAAACACGTTTTCAACGTTCAAAAAGAAAGATCTTATTCAACAAGCGCGCCGCCTGGATTTAAAGGAGTCGAGAAATATCAGGATGAATTTGGCCGTTGGTATACTATGGCCTCAATGCGCGATGTTTGGGACATGAACGCAATCGGGCGATCTTCCTCGGAGCGCCTTGGTTACCCGACGCAGAAGCCTCTGGCACTGCTAGAGCGCGTAATCCGCGCTTCTAGCAACCCCGGCGACATAGTGCTTGATCCGTTCTGCGGCTGTGCGACGGCGTTGGTAGCTGCAGATCGCATGGGGCGGCAGTGGGCAGGCATCGACCTGTCGGCGCTGGCCGTGAAGTTGGTCAATGAGAGGATTGCGGAAGATCGCGCCAACGAGAAGGGCGGGAAGCATCTTGGCGGCAATCTATGGGGCGGCGCAATTGCGATCACAGACCCACCGAAGCGCTCGGACCTTGGCGATCTTCCCAACTACCGGACGCACCGTCATCGCCTCTATGGGGAACAGGAGGGCGTCTGTGTGGGATGCAACACGCACTTCCCGTTTCGCGTGATGGATGTGGATCATATTCTACCCAGGTCGAAGGGTGGAACTGATCACCCCGACAACCTTCAACTGCTTTGTTCCGGTTGCAACCGGAGTAAGGGCGGCAAGACCATGGCTCAATGGAGGGCGGTGCAATGATCAGAGGCGTTTCTATGTCTGATCCGAAGCAGCACGATCTCGTGGGCGCGACGCTCGAGAAGCCGGTCCTCGCCCTGTTCCGCCGCACCAAGTCCGTACCGGACCGCGTTGCACCGCCGTCTCGGAGATGCCGAGTGAGAAAATGGCTGATCGGCGCGATATGCACAGCCTTGGTTGCAGTACCGAAAGAGACACTGGCCTTTCAAGATGGCAACCATTTGTTGGATTGGGCGACTTCTGACGACATAGCGTTGGAAGGGGCTTTTATGATGTACGTCATCGGTGTTCGAGATGCATTAGAAAACATTTGGGACTACACCGGTTTCGATCCACAGTTGAAGTTCTGCACATCTGGCAGCACCAGCGGGGACATTCGGGATGCCGTGCGAATATGGATGCGAAGAAATCCCGAAGAGCTTGACCACCACCCCCTAGTCGTGGTCACCTCAGCCCTACGGGCGCATTTCCCGTGTGACGGGAGGGCGGACGATGAAGGGCGGTAAGGAGTGTCCCGTGTGCGGGAAAATTCTCAAAGGAAATGGGTTTTCTGGTATCGACGGACATTGGCGATCGAAGCGAGTCGGGCACGAGGACATCGAGAGCTACGAAGACGCGAAGAAGGCGGGTCTGTTGTTGGATCAATGGCAACCACCCGTCGAACGAGCGAAGCAGCCCCACGCCTCCCACCAGCGCCGGTCTGTTGTTTGCGCTATAGCCGATCGGCAGTACTGATGAAACCATTCCGTTTGATTTGAACAGCGTGTCGTTCCTGCGGGCGCGACGTCCCTGCACCCGTCTCCACGGACTTCGCATCCGGGCAGTGGCGCTGTCCTCCACCGACGTGGTCTTCCGAAGACAGGGCGCAGCGACAACGCACCCTGTGACTTTCGATACCGATGCAGGTGATTCACGAAAACTACTACAGAGGTTCAATGGACGGCTGAATGGCTGGCTTGAATCCTCGGTGGAGCTGGCTCGCATGCCCTTGCCCCGGCTCCCACGCAGACGTCAGGCCAGCCGTCTTCGAAGCACGGCGCGGATCTTGTCGGTGACGTTGGTTCCTGCCGCTGCCAGCCCCCGGGGCCTGTCGAACCAGTTCGCTTCCATGAGGCACATCGTGCCGAGGGTTCTCATGGCCTGGTGGGTGTCTTCCTTGCGCCGGCGGTAGCCCTCGTCCTCGAAGCCCATGACCTCGATCATGAAGTCGACGCTGTCCCGACCCTCCCAGGCATCGGGGTGAGCCCGGATGACGAAGTCGGGAAGGCACGGCCCGTACTGCGTGTCGGTTTCGAACAGCGGTTTCTCGAGGGTGAACCTCACGGCATCGAACTCGCGCCTCATGATCCTGAGGGTCTTCCTCAGCGTGCCGAACGCCTTGCGCTCGGCGCTGGATTCCACCGGCACCGGGCAGTTCATGGCGACGATGGGCTGGGCATGGCCGGAGAGGCAGGCGAAGGAGGTGGCGTCTTCCGCCAGGCCCACCACGCCCATGAAGAGGCAAGGCGGGCGCACCGCCTTGCCGCCAATCATGGGCCGCGTGACCCGGGAGGCGACGTCGAGGCGTGATCCCCTGGCGCCGGTGACGCCTTGATCGTCCACGCCCCGGACGGCTCCACAGACGAACGCCTGGGGCCGGTGACCATCCGGCCAGGTTCTTGCGAGGTCCTGCATGTGAGCGTCGATCCAGTCCATCCGCCACATGCGCCGGTAGGGGAAGACGAGGTCACCCAGCGAGCGTTCGGGCGCGATCTCGATCCCCCTTGCGGCCTGCCTGATCCGCCTCGACCATTCCCTGGCGTTCGCGGTTTCGGCATCGGGAAGACGGTTGAGGCCGGCATACACCATGAGTTCGAACAGCCTCTGGCGCAGCTTCGAGGGGCGGTTTGTGTGCCGCGACCCGCGGTGGTCCGGCAGGGCGTCCGGTTCGGCGACCTGCTCATCCTCCGGCTCGATCGGGAGAACCGTGAAGAACCTGTCGTCGGACGGTTCCACCGGCGCCCGGGTTTCCGGGTCCCCGGCCTGGCGCGTGACGGTGATGCTGGAGTAGACGCAGCCTTTGGCATGCGCCACGTGCGGTGGTGGCAGGCGGCGCCAGTAGTAGCGGCCTGAGCGGTTGCGACAGGGTCCGTTGACCGGAGGCCTGCCGCTCTCGCCCCGGCAGTCGCAGGCGAGCCACAGGCGTTCCGTGTGCGCCCGCACCAGGATCTCGAGGACGGGCGCGTGGAGATCCTCGCTCCGATCGCCGTCGGCCATCCGGCGCAGGGCCTGCTGTTCGTCCTCCGTCAGTTCATATGCCGGGGAGAGATCGTGGTGAACAAGGTGAAGCGCCATCGTCGTCGCCTGCAGGGTTCCGGGTCTCGTCGATCGGGATGCCGTCCGCATCCGTGACGGTCCGGCCGCCGCGGCGACCGGTCCATGCCGATCGATGATAGCAGTTCCTGTTGAGGGACGTGCGCGGCGCCGGTTACCCTTGCCGAAGGGGGACATGGACGCCATCCCTTTCTTCGTGGTCGTGCCGACCACAAGGCATGCCGGACCGGCGGCATGTCCCCTGTCCGCTCCGAACATGGCGATGCATGGTGCAGTGCGGCTTGTTGTCGGTTTCCCGCCGTGCGGACGTGGACGGTATGATGGGCGCTGTCCGAGTCCGCTCCATCCCGAGGATCATGCGCCACGCCCCCGAGACGTCTTGCACGAGGTTGCTTCGTTCTCCGGCCATCGCATGGCCCGAGGCCTTGCGCCGGGATGACGATCCATGGTTGCGTCGGTCCGCAACCTGACATCGGCGTCGGCCACGGCCGACTACCTGCGCCGCGAGGGCGGCTACTATACGGCCGCCGGGGCGAAGGGCGATGCCGGCCGGGCCAAGAACGCGGAACACCGCAACGCCAGCTTCTGGCACGGCAGGGGAGCGATGGCCCTGGGTCTGCGGCCCGACCTCCATGTCGCCGCCGGCAAGTTCGAGTCTCTCCTGGCCGGCCATGTGCCCGGTTGCGGCATCCGCCTTGGGCGCAGGCGCGATGGCGCCCATGAGCACCGTCCGGGGCTTGACATCACCTTCTCGGCGCCCAAGTCCGTTTCCCTTGCGGCCCTGCTGCCGACGAAGCGCCATCCCCATGGCGACCGCGGCGTGGTGCAGGCCCACGACGCGGCGGTGCGGGCGACCCTGGACTGGATCGAGGCCAACCTCCTGGAGACCCGCGGCTGGGATCCCGCGACGCGCCGGCGTCCACGGATCAAGGCGCCCCACATGGTCGCGGCCACGTTCCGCCATGTCGCGAGCCGCAATCTCGACCCCCAGCTTCACACCCATGCCGTGATCGCGAACATGACGCGCGACCCGCAGGGGCGCTGGCGCAGCATCGAGGCCACCCTGCTCCACCGCCATGCCCGGCAGATCGGCGCCTACTACCGCAACGAGCTGTCGCGGCGGCTGATGGAACGGGGCTACGATGTCCGTCCCGCCATGGCGGGACGGATCCCGAGCTTCGAGATCGCGGGCTACGACCGGAGGCTGCGGGATGCGTTCTCGACGCGGCGCAGCGAGATCCTCGCCTACCTGCGCGAGAGGGGCTGGGAGCACAGCACGGCCGCGTCGCAGGTGGCGACGCTGGCCACGCGGCGGCGCAAGGACGAACCGCTGCGGGCGATGCTGGAGACGGTGTGGGCGGAGCGGGTACGTGATCTCGGCCTCGACGCCGACCTGGCGGCCGCCCGGGCTCGTCGGCCGACAGAGGCGGGCGAGGACCTGTCGGCCCTGGAGATCGTGGCCCGCACGACGGAACACCTCGAGGAGCGGCAATCGGTGTTCGCGGCGCACGAGCTCGAGACGCTGGCGCTGGCCCACTCGCCGGGGCGCCATGCGCTGGATGAGATCAGGCAGGCGATCGAGCAGTTGGTGAGGGACGGCCACCTGGTCGACGCCTCGTTGCGGCGCGCCGACCGCGCCTTCGTCACCGACCGGACCCTGAAGGCGGAACGCGCGGTGATCGCCATGATGAAGGCCGGCCTCGGCCGGGCCGGGACCCTGGCCCGCGACGGGGATATCGCGGCACGTCTGGCGGGATCGGGCCTGACCGAGGGGCAGTGCGACGCGGTGCGGGCCATTCTCCTCTCCAGGGACCGGATCATCGGCGTCCAGGGCCGTGCCGGGACCGGCAAGACCACCATGCTGCGCCAGGTCCGCGCTCTCGCCGGGGAACGCCGGATCATCGGCCTTGCTCCCTCGGCTGCGGCATCGCGCGTCCTGGAGCGCGAAGCGGGCATCCATGCGCGCACCCTGCAATGGTTCCTCACGCGTTGCCAGGCGGCAGACGCCGAGGACATCGGACGGAGTCCTGACAGGAAGCTTCTCGAGCTCTTCGCCGGGTCGGTCGTGGTGCTGGACGAGGCATCGATGGTGTCGACGGCGCAGATGCGTTCCCTGTTGCGCATCGCGCGGAACCTCGACATCGCCCGCCTGGTGCTGGTGGGCGACACCGGCCAGCTCCGCCCGGTCGATGCCGGCCAGCCGTTCCGGCAGTTGCAGCAGGCCGGGATGGCGACGGCGCAGATGAGCGACATCCGCCGCCAGCGCAGCCCGGATCTGAAGGCGGCGGTCCTGTCGGTCCTGGAGGGCGAACCCGGCGAGGCGGTGCGTCTCCTGGGCGCCGGCCTCGTCGAGGTGGCGCACGACGACCTGGCGGAGAAGGCGGCGCGGGCCTGGCTGGAGCTGGATGCAGACGCCCGCGCCCGCACGCTGCTCCTGGCCCCGACCCACGCCTTGCGCGCCGACATCAACCGGACGGTCCGCGAGGGCCTGGCGGCCGAGGGCGTGCTGCACGGACAGGTCCTGCAGCTCGAACGCCTGGTCGGGCTCGGCATGACGCGCGCCGAGAAGGCGGATGTGCGCAACTACGGGGAAGGCGACGTGGTGGTGTTCCACCAGGACCTCGTGAACTACCGGGTGAAGGCCGACGAGGCCTGCACGGTGACCGGCATCGAGGGCGACCATGTGCTACTCTCCCATCCCGACGGCACAAGCCGCCGGATCAGGCCGGAGGGACACATCCGCTACCGCCTGGAGGTCTACGAGCCCCGTGCCATCGAACTCAGAGCCGGCGACCGCATCCGCTGGACGCGCAACGACAAGGAGCGCGCCCTGGTGAACGGCGAACAGGCGGAGATCGTGGCGATCACCGGCAGGCGGGTGCGACTGCGCACCGCCGATGGCGGCATGCTGTCGCTCAAGCACGAGGATCCCCAGCTGCGCCACATCGACCATGCCTGGAGTTCGACGGTGCACGGGGCCCAGGGCAGCACGGCGGACGGCGTCATCGCGGTCCTCGATTCCGGACACGGCCTGTTGACCGACCAGGCGACCTTCTATGTCGAGATCAGCCGTGCCCGCGATCATGTCATGGTGCTGACCGACAACGGCGAGCAGCTGATCGAGACGCTGGAGGCGAACACCGGCGAGAGGGCGACGGCCCTGGAGGCGATCGGCGTCACGCCCGACGAGCTCCGGGCCGCGGTCCCGGAGAAGACGATGCGCCGGCCTTCGCCCGGGGAGAAGGCCGCGATGCGCCACGAAGTGCGACACAAAGACGAGGGCGGAGCGCTCGTGGCCGAAGGTCCGCCGCCTGAGGAGGCAGGCGCCCCGGACGACGGGAAAGGCGGGAAGGTCCGCGATCCCCTGCACGACATCGAGGCGCTGCACGGCGAAGCCGGCAGGCTGCTTCACCTGCGTCGGGACCTGGTTGAAGAGGCCGTCGGCGAGGCCCGTCTCGTGGTGGAGACGGCCGGCTACGCGGAGTGGATCACGGCCGTCTCGTCGATCGAGGCCGCCTGGCAGGAGATGTGCGAGGACCATGAGGTCCGGCCCGTCCTTGCCGCCCGGCCGAAGCTCTCCCGCGCGATCACGGCATGTCTCGGTGCACTCCGGGAAGCCCGGACATGTGACGAGGCCTGTGCCCGGTTCGAGGCGCAGCGTCGGGCCGTTGACGCACGCGCCGCCGCCCGGAACACGATCCCCTACCATGTCGAGGGTCATGACGATCTCGTGGCCCGGGCGCGCGTGCTGGCGGCGATGAAGAACGTGCCGCAGCCGGTGCGCTCGTCCGTGCGCGCCGTGCTTGCCGACGAGGCGCAGGCCCGGGATCGCGAGCACAGGGTGGCGGCCCTGGCCGCGGAGACCGGCAGGCTGCTCGACAGCTACCGCCGGCTGGCGGCCGAAGCCCCGGAGCGGCCGACGGCGGAACGGCCCGGTTGGCCGGCGTGGCGGGACCGCTGGCTCAAGGCCCGGCGGCAGTGGCGGGCGATGCTGAGGAGGCCCGACCTGTGGCAACCCCATCTCGAGGCGCAGGCGGGCGATGCGGGCGAACGCCTGAGCGTTTGCGAGAGGCTGGCCGGAACCGACGCCGCCTGGGCGCGGTTCGATGCAGCCCACCACCGGCTTCTGACGAAGGCGCGTGCCGAGGAGCGGATTCCCTTCGGCATGGTAGGCTGGCACGGCCTTGTCACGCGGGCCAGTGCGCTCCTGGAGCACGACGATTTGCCTGAGGCCGCCGCCCGTCAGGCGCGCAGCGTTCTGGCAGGCGATGCGGAAGGCCGGGCATGCCGCGGCGACATCGCCCGGTTCCTCGACGAGGCCCGCGAACACACCCGGCGTTGGCGCGTCCTTGACGCCGAGGCGCGGGACCGCTCCCGCAAGGGCCGCGACACCGTCATCACCGACCTTGAGGACTACCCTTCGCTCGCCGCGCTTGCCCGCCAGCTCGCCGCAAGGGGCCGCGGTCTGCTTGCGAGTGAACGGCACCGTCCCCATCTCGATTCCGCTGCCGCGGAACGAATCTCGAGGGCGCTGGGCAAGCTGGAACGGCACAGACCGTTCGAACGGTTCCTCGAGGTGACGAGGGACCTCAAGGCGCTGCACCGACAGGCAAGGCGTGACGGTGTTCTCCCCTTTCATGCGGCAGGCTATGGCGCGGTGTTCGACGACGTGCGTGAACTGGCCGACGACCGCAGTCTTCCCGCCGTGGCAAGGCGGCGCCTCGAACCCGTCGTCACCGAACACGCCTCCTGCACTAAAGAATGCGCCCGGATCGAGGCGCAGGCGAAGGAGATGGCGGGTCTCGACCGCGAGCATCGCGCGCTTCGAGAGGCGCCCGGCAAGGGCAACCTGCCGATCACCCTGCTGGACGCCTGGCCACGCTGGCAGAAGAAGGCCGAGGCCTGGCATGACGGGGCCCAGGACCTGCTGGACCTGGATTGCTACGCGCGGCACCTGCCTTGTCTTCCCGCCCTGAAGGAGCGACTCGAGACCGGCCTTGCCGAGGTGACGGAGAGGCTCGCCGAGGCTCGCCGTGACCTGGACTTCATCGCCGCCATGGTGCGCGAAGAAGCCGACCGGTTGCGCAATCGCCCGCCCGGTGGCGCGTTCACCATCGACTGGCGCGGAAAGAGCCAGCTTGTGACCGGCGACCGGCTGCGCCTCGCCCATGACGGGTCCGTGCAGGAACTGGTGGTGGTGTGGCCGGGCGAGACCGGCGGACGCCACGGCAAGGACACGCTCCTCGTCGAGCGCGTCGGCGCCGTGCAGCATGACAACGGCTCATGGAAGGGGCGGGTCGAGCGTGTGGCATGCACGGACCTGCTGCGCCACTCGGTGCACCGCGCCACCTGGAGCGACGAGAGGCTGCGCGATGCGGCCCTGGCCCGCGAGAGATCCACGCCGGACGACTGGTATCGCATCGCCTGCAGCCACAAGGTCGTCGTCGGAGACCAGCTCCGCTGGACCATGATGCCCGATCCTTCCACCGGGATACCCGGCCGCTATGACATCGATCCCGGCGTGGCCGTCGAACCACGCCACTGCGAAGGCGTCCTTCTGCGGATTGTCGCGGGCAAGACCGAGGCCGAGGATCTCTGCACCCTGCAGGTGCGGAGCGTCAACGGACGGGACGCCGTCCACGAGGTGGAGATCGAGCGCCGTCAGCTCGTCGGGCGCGGCTGCTACCGGGCGCCTTGGGCGAACGAGAAGGAGCGCTTCATCAGGAGCCGCGAGCAGGCCGACGAGCTGAGGGAGCAACGGCACATCCTTCATCAGAAGGGGCCTCACATGTCCATGTGATCCTCTCAGTCATCGCCATGGCGCCGCTGCCGCGCCCAGCTTTCGATCCAGGCGGCCCGCTTGTCGCCGAACGCCTCCCGAAGCCTGGCGCGCGCTTCGTCGGACCGGCCCTGTCGCATCAGCGCCCGAACGCGTTTCCGCAGGAGATACCGGACATCCTCCCAGATGCGGGACAGTCTCTCCGGATGACCCGAAAACGGCTCGGCAAGGCGCGTGATCGCCTTGACCAGGTTCTCCTGTTGCCTTTCGTCGAGGACCAGGGGACGCGCCTTCCCCGACAGCGGGTTCACGTCAAGCGCACACCGTGTGAACCATGCCGAAGCGCCGATCCCCGCCCGGGCCGCGCCCTCGCAGATCATCTCCCATTCCTCGTCCGTGCAGGAGATCGAATGCGACATGCCCTGCTGCCGCTGGCGCGGTGTCCTCATTCTTCTTCCTCCGGTTCGGTCAGCCGCAGGAAGCGCAGCACGTTGCTCGTCAGCACGCCGATCTTCGTCTCCCCCGACTCGTCCAGCATGACGTGGCCTGTGTTCCAGATGGCCTCGATGTCGTCGTGGAGCCGACGCTGCCGGTCCGGCGGTATCACGAGGGCATGGCCGGACGGTTGAACCGCCTCGGCCGTGCCCTCCTCAACAGCCTTGAGACAGCACAGCACCCCGAAACGCGAGACCGGCATGCCCGCCTTGCGGGCGCGCCTGCGGATCTTCTCCCATGTCCGAGGATCACAGTAGATGCAGTGCCGCCGCGCGAGCTTCATGGCGTCCTCCCGGTCATCCCAGCGCCGCCTCGTCGTCGAGCCATCCATCGACCTCGGCGGCGATCTCTTCCCATGCCGAGCCCAGCTCGGCGCGATCGAGGCGCATCTTCTCGATGCACTCCAGAACCAGCACGGCGCGCGCCACCCGGCGCTGCACCCGGGCCGAGAGGAACGTGCCCGCGGCTTGCAACGGTGGTGACGGCGGCGCCAGGAGCACCTTCAACACGTGGTCCGAGATCGACAGGCGGGCTGCCGCGGCGCCCTCACGGATGCGTTGCCACTCGCTGTCGGTCGCCATCACGGAACGCGCCTTGCGCTTCTCGCCCGCAGGTCTTCCGGCCATGGGATTCTCCCGTGTCGTGAGTGCTTGGTGTGGGAAACAGTCCCTTGACAGTCCATGCAAGTGGGCAATCGAGGGAAGAATGGAGTGATTATACCCCCATGAAACACCCATGACAAGGCGTTGTAGCAGGATAACCGTACGTGATCTCATGGCATGTCCGCTCATGCCCCATGCAGAGCGGGATATCGGCCCGGCGCCGCTGTCGTTCCGTCGCTCTCGTCCTTCGATGATCCCAGCATGTCCCCAGGTGTCACAATCCGTCGCGGGAATCCCCCCGTTGCATGGACTCTACGCCAGCGCATGCATGGGTTGACATGACGATAACCAGAGGTAGGATAACGCTGAAACGAGAGACCATTGAACGTAAATCAGTCGAACAAAGTGGCACAACCTCACCCCTAATTCTGCTACACGTCATGCGGCGGCATGGCCGCGACGATCGCCTGGCTCAGACCCGTCGTCGCCTTCGATCCATACCATGCCGCCATCAATATCTCCGACGCAAACCGCCCCGATGGCCAGCATGTAGAGTGCCCCTCCTACAATGTCAAGCGCATATCTCCAGAGGATTGGAAAGGCAGCCAACCGCTGTGGATGATTGCATCATCACGGGGACAAAACCTGGCCATATAAGGCCGGAACGTGGAGCTGAAGCCGAAGATCGATCCGCTTCTTGTCAGTCGGAACACGCACATCCGATCATCGGAAGCGAGCAAGTGAAGGCGGCAAGAGACAATGCCGGATCCGAACCCGTCAGGAAAAACGATCCGTCATCAGTAGGGGGTGAGTAGTTACGTTGATGGCTGCATAGAACGGCGGGATTTCGGCGATTTGCCGCGCTTTGTCAGGGTCGTGTTTCTTCCCTGTTGTCAGGTCCTATTGTCACGTCCTGTTGTCGTGGTTTGAGTGTTCGGCTGGTTGTCTCCCCGAGCGCCGCCGTCTTTTCCTATTGTCGTTTTGGTCCGGTTCGGGTTCCGTCGACCTCTGCTTCGGTCTTGGTGACGGTTGCCGGGAGGGTTCCGGTTCCGAGGCACTCGCGGGATTGTTTGTCTTCCCTGTGGGCGGGTCGCGTTGTCCGGTCCCGGGGCGGCGTCTTTGCCGCCGCCCCGGGTGGATGCTAGATCGGCATCAAGAGAAAGAGCGATGCGATGCCGGGCGGAGTTGTGACGCCCCCCGGCGCAGCACCCGGACGAGCCGGTCACGGGGGACCGAACTCCCGTGTATTGTCGAGCCATTTTGCGTCCGGGTCCACCCCCGCTCTCGAGACGGACGGTGTGCACGACAGGACGACTGTTCAACTGCAGGCGGTGTCAGCGGCAGGTTGTTCTCTGCCGGTCGTGTGACCGGGGGCATGTGTATTGCTCCAAGGAGTGCAGGGAGCGGTCCCGGATCGAGCGGCGCCGCGCGTCGCGTCGTCGCTACCAGAGCACGCTGAAGGGCCGTGAGACGGGCCGTCACCGCCAGCGGCGTTACCGGCTCCGCAAGGCGGAGGAGGCGCGTGCGTTGAAGGCCAGGGCGGCGATGCTTGCCGAGATCATGGACACGCAGACGTCTGCTGTGGTGCTGCTTGGCGACGTTCCGGCGGTGTCTGGAGACGCCGGTTCTGAAGAAATCGTTACGGACCACCCTTCCCGACTGCTGCCGACCTCCCTACCTGCGGTTGTGAAGGCGCAAGAGCGACGCGAATCGCCGCTTCGGTGCGCCAGATGCGGACGGGTCGTGACGCATGTGGTGCTGAGGGACCTGTGATGCGGCGTTGAGGAACCAAAGGGAGGGAGTTCATGGCGATCGACGAGGACACGCGGGCGACGATCGTGCGGCTGTCGCGGGCCGAGGGCTGGGCTGTGGGGACGATTGCCCGGCATCTCGGCGTGCACCACGGCACGGTGACGCGGGCGCTCAAGGCGTCGGGGCAGGAGCGGCGGCCGCGGGCCAAGCTCATCGACCCCTTCGTTGCCTTCCTCGGGGAGCGTCTTGAGGCGTCGCCGGACCTTCCGGCCAGCACGCTCTGGCGACAGGTCGTGGCTCTGGGCTACCGCGGCGGCGAGGATCACTTCCGTCACGACCTGCGCCGCCTCGGGCTGAGGCCGGTGAAGAGGCCCGAGCCGTCGCTGCGGCTGAGCTTCCTTCCGGGCGAGCAGGCGCAGGTTGACTGGGCCGAGTTCGGGAAGGTCCGCATCGGCCGGGCGGAGCGCAGGCTCATGGGGCTTCTCGTCACCCTCAGCTACTCGCGCCAGACTGTCCTGAGCCTGTTCCACGACGCGCGGATGGCCAGCTTCCTGCAAGGCCATGTCGAGGCTTTCGCGGCATTCGGGGGTGTGCCGCGGAGGCTTCTGTACGACAACCTGAAGAGTGCCGTGGTGACGCGCCGCGGCAAGGCGGTCACCTATCATCCGATGCTGCTCGGCCTTGCGGCCCACTATGCCTTCGAACCGAGCGCCGCCTGGCCCAGGAGCCCGCAGGAGAAGGGCCGCGTGGAACGCCGTGTGCGCTTCGCGCGCACCGGGTTCTTCGCCGGGCGCGACATCACGGTCCCGCTCGGCGAGCTCAACGCCGCAGTTCGGGAGTGGTGCTTCGGCGCCGCCGCGGAGCGGCCCTGGCCGGACGACGACAGTCTCCTGGTGCGGGACGCCTTCGCCCGGGAGAGGGAGCACCTGATCGTCCTTCCCGTCGACCCCTTCCCGCATCACGAGGTCCGCCCGGTGCGCATCGACAAGACCTGCCACGCCCGCTTCGACACCAACGACTACAGCGTTCCCCCCGGCTTCTCCAAGGCCCTGCTGACGCTGGTCGCCGACCGCGACGAGGTTCGCATCCTCGACGGCGCCGACGAGGTCGCGCGCCACCGACGCTCCTACGACAGGAAGCAGGCCGTCACCGATCCGGAGCATGCCAGGGCGATCGCCGCGGGCAAGCGGCGGGCCCGCTCCATGAGCGTCCGCGACCGGGTCCTGCGCACCGTGCCGCGGGCCGAGGAGATGCTGGCGCGCGCCGGGACCAACGGGCGCAACGTGGCCTCCTGCGCCCGGATGCTGGAGACGCTTCTCAACGCGCACGGCGCCGACGCTCTCGACCGGGCTGTCGCCACGGCGCTGGAGCGCGGCTCGTGCCACCCCGAAACCGTGCGCGTCATCATCGAGGAGCGCCGCCGGGAGCAGGGCCTGCCGCCCCTCAGCATCGCCGACGACGGCCGCGGCGGCCGTGGCACGACGCCGCGGGGGACCGCTCTCGACGCCTACGACAGGCCCGAAGCCAGCGCCAGGAACAAGACATGAGCGAGCTCAGGGAGCGTGCCCGGGCGCTCGGCCTCCACGGGCTCGTCGAACGCTGGGACGAGGTCGCCGGGACCGCATGGATCGAGGAGGTGGTCAGCGGCGAGGAACAGGCCCGCAGGGCCCGCAGCCACGAGCGCCGCCGCGCCGCGGCGCGGCTGCCCGCCTTCAAGCCCCTGGCGGACTTCGACTGGACATGGCCGCGCGACATCAGCCGGGCTCATGTCGAAGCGCTCCTCGGCCTCGGCTTCGTCGACCGTGCGGACAACGCCGTGCTCGTCGGCGGGCAGGGCACCGGAAAGACCATGATCGCCGCCAACGTGGCGCACCAGGCCCTGCTGCACGGCCACACCGTCCGCTTCGAGAAGGCGCCGGAACTGCTCGAGGCACTCGCCGAGACCGTCTCGCGCAGCGAGCTGCGCCGCCGCCTCGCGATCCTCGCCAGGCCCCGCCTGCTCATCCTCGACGAAATCGGCTACGTGACCCTCGAAAGCCACCATGCCGACATCCTCTACGCCATCGTCTCGCGGCGCTATCAGCGCCGCTCGACCATGGTCACGACAAGCCTCGCCTTCGCCCAGTGGGACCGCGTCTTCCCCAGCGCCTCCGGCATCGCCGGCACCGTCGACCGGCTCATGCACGACGCAACCCTCATCTCCATCGACAGCGACTCCTGGCGGCTCAGGCGTGAAACCCGATAAACCCCGCCGCGTCGACTTCGACGCCGTCAAGCGCATGCCGTTCGAACGCATCGCCGCCGACTGGGGATACGTCCGCGACGAACAGGCCTCGACACGCGCCAACCCCGTCCTGTGCGCACCCGGCCTGCCGAAGCTCGTCACGAAGTGCCTCAACAACGGACACTGGGTCTACTTCAACACCCAGAACGATGAAGACAACGGAACCGTCATCGACTTCATGCTCAACCGCGGACTGGCCTTCGCCGACATCTGCACCCGCTTCGCAGCACCCGACACCGCGCCACGCGACTTCCGCAGCCTCTGGGCCGCGGCAACGCCCGATGCGGCCCCGGACTGGCTCACCGGGCGCGGCATCCTCCCGGAGACCCTCGACACCTGCCGCCCCCTGGTCCGCCGCGACCACAACGGACGCGTCCTCTTCGCCCATCGCAACAGGAAGCGAAAGCTCACCGGCTTCGAGATCGGTCCCCCCGACGGACCGAAACGCTTCGCCACCGGTGGAACCCGAAGCCTGTTCGCCGTCCGCGCCGGAACCGCCGCGGACCTCGAGGCCCTCGTCATCACCGAAAGCGCCGTCGACGCCCTCAGCCTGGCCCAGATCGACCAATGTCCCCCCAGCCACGCCTTCCTCTCCACCGCCGGGGCACCCTCGCGAAGACAGCACGAACAGATCAGCCTCGCCGCAAGCAGCCTGCCCAACGTCAGGACCATCGTCCTCGCCCAGGACCACGACGAGGCCGGAGAGCGACAGGCCGAAACCCTGCGCAAAAAGATGAAGCTCCCCTCCCACGTCTCGTTCCACAGACGCAGACCGCCGGAAAACGCCGACTGGAACGACGTCGTCAACGCCAGGACCAAAGAACCACAAGCGAGATCATGACCACGTCCGTCACAAGGAGACCACTCATGCCCCTCACGCCCGCCGAAAAGCAGCGGCGATACCGGGAACGGCGCAAGGCCGGCATCCCTCCCGTCCACACCCCAAAGCACCGTGACCGGCGCTCGCGACCGCAACGCTGGAACGACGCCGTGGCCGAACTGCGCGCCCTGCAGGACGAATGGCGTGACCACCTCGACAGCATCCCCGAAAGCCTCCGTGACACGCCTTACGGAGAACGCCTGCAGAGCGTCGCCGATGCCGACATCGAGGCCCTCGAGGACATCGAACCGCCACGCGGCTACGGAAGGGATACGTGATCCCGCAAGACCCTTGAACGCGGTCACGCGTTACCATCCAGGAATGAGAACGTCTCACCCCGACGCGCTTCTCAGCCTCCCCGGGAAACCCCCGGGCCGTCCAAACGACACCGCATCACGAGACTGCCGCAGCCGCTGGCCGGGCTGGCTCACAGGTCGCAGCATCCGCCCGAAAACACTCAACGCCTGCCGCACCCTGCAGGACGAATGGCGTGACCGCCTCGACAGCATCCCCGAAACCCTCCGTGACACGCCTTACGGAGAACGCCTGCAGATCGTCGCCGATGCCGACATCGAGGCCCTCGAGGACATCGAACCGCCACGCGGCTACGGAAGGGATACGTGATCCCGCAAGACCCTTGAACGCGGTCACGCGTTACCATCCAGGAATGAGAACGTCTCACCCCGACGCGCTTCTCAGCCTCCCCGGGGAAACCCCCGGGCCGTCCAAACGACACCGCATCACGAGACTGCCGCAGCCGCTGAGCCGCAGCAACGCCCGATCCGCCGCCGGACTGGCTCACAGGTCGCAGCATCCGCCCGAAAACACTCGACGCCTGCCGCACCCTGCGCCGCCGCAACCGCAACGCACGCAGCCTCTTCGCCCAGCGCAACAGAAACCGTCAGCTCTCCAGCCTCGAGATCGTCCCGCCCGACGAACCACGACGAGGACGGAGAACGCCAGAACGAAACCACGCGCAAAAGCCTGAAGCTCCCCTCCCACATCACGTTCCACAAACGCCGAACGCCAGAAAACGCCGACCGGAACGACATCGTCAACGTCAATGCAAGACCAATGGGATCCAACAATAGGCAGAAAACAAAGACCGGGCGGACCTTCGTCCAATGCCGCACGTTCTCCTGTCGTGGTCACCCACTCACACGATCAGCGCCCAAAAGAGCGGTTCTCCGCCAATATCCCGCCGTTCTAAATCGCCGCCGACACAGATCACTACGCGGCCCACGCCGCTCCAGAGAAGAACACTCAAACTCCTCGGTGTAAAGCCGTAATGTACCCAGTCAGACGCCTCTGAGATCCATTGAATGTCATTCATATCATATACTTGCGCCTGATCAGCCCTGGAACTTCGGCTTATGGATGCACGCGCCAATCGTCTACCCGACGGCAGGGGTTGGCGCTTTCCGGGGATGACGCCCGCCAGGCGTGCGACCTCGACGGCAAGGCTTCGATGGTCGGTTCGGGATCGGGAGATCCACGCGACATGCGCTGTCGGCCGGTTGTGGATGGGCAAGGACCGTGATCTCGTCCTTGGTGGACGATGCGGCTTGCGGGCTCAGGCTGGCTCTGAGCGTGCGAGACGCTCGACGGTCATGACGCGGCATGCGGTGATGGCGTCGAAGGCCAGGCACTTCCTCAGATCGTCGGCCTGGTTGAGGCGCCGGTCCTTGATCCGGGTGCCGACCTTCAGGGCCTTGAAGTACTCTTCGATCCACCATCGCCTCTCGTAGAAGGAGACGGTCTTGAGGGCATCGTCTGCGGTGACGTCGCCTTCGGTGGTGAGAAGCATCCAGTCCTGAGGATCGCGGCCTGGCGGTGGGGCGGGTTCCGTGACCCGCACGGCCATCATGGAGAGCGGCGGCGTTGTCTGAGGCTTCTTGTCCGGCGCAGCCAGGTCGACCCTTGCCGCACGGACTTCGAGGCGTACGCCCTTGCGCTCCTTGCGACGACGCGGCCCTCCGCAGGCTGCGATGTCGATCTGCTTCGTCGCCATGCACGGCTCATCGGCCATGTAGTCCCAAAGGTCCCGGCATGCGCCCGTTGCGGTGATCACGCGGCGCCGTGTCGAGCGCTTGACACGCACCAGCAGACCGGCCTCGTGCTCCGTGCTCCGGGCCAGCAGGTCCCAGATGTCGCCTTCACGGTCACAGATCACCAACACCCTTGTCGAAGGACAGGCAGCGGCCAGTTCCACGGCCTTGTCGTACCCGTCGAGCCAGCGCCGGCTCTCCTTGTCGTCTGGCTCGTCCTTCTTCTGATCCGGCTTGAGACGGAAGTCGGCGTCGAGATGGAACAGGCCGAGGGATGAGCCGCCTTCGCTGAA
The DNA here is from genome assembly GCA_964291265.2 of Alphaproteobacteria bacterium. GTDB lineage: Bacteria > Pseudomonadota > Alphaproteobacteria > SP197 > SP197 > SP197. The sequence continues at coordinate 1,744,525 of OZ219747.1, read as the reverse complement.
GGCAACCCCGGCATGGGCCGCCATGCCAAGGGCGCCCGAGCCGCCGCCGCCGATGTCAACAAGACCCTTGGTCGCCTCCAAGCCATTGTAATTCAAGAACGTCGTGTCCTGGATGGCAAGAATCAGGCGCTGCGAACGGCAGCGTTCCACCATCGCTTCCTGGTGCCCCTCAAGGATATGCTCCATCGTCACCCTCGGATTCGACAACAGGCGGTAGGCCGCCTTCTGCTCCGCCTCGCCGGGGAAGATCACCGGCAGGATCGCGCCGGGACGATCGTTCCACGCCCGGCCCATGGTGACAAGGCGCTCGCGGATGCGCACGTCACTGTGGCTGCTGCGGGCGTACTCCCTCATCGCCCAGTCGGTCCTGTCATCACCGACAAGGGGCGCCGCCTGGCCCATGACACGCTCAGGCTCCCGGCACAGCACGGCGCGCCAGTCAGGCGTCAGGGGCTTCATCCATACGGACCGCCGCACGCCCGGGCCGGTGGCCCCGGGAGGTCGACCCGAGGTCATCTCCTCACAGCGCTCCCAGCCCGCCGCCCGGTAGCTCGCGCCGCTGTGCTCGGGGTCCACATACGTGTACGCCAGAACCAGCCTCATCACCCCGTACTTCTCGTGCCAGTCTACGGCAAGACGCCGGCAGGCACAGCCCAGGGCATGGGACGCCAACATCCTTCACATCCACCGATGGGAGGCTGGAGGACCACGATCCGCAGGGTGAGCCGGTCTCGAAACTGCCGACGCGGACCGCGGCGGAGAAGGCGCGGCTGGCGCATCCCCGCAAAACGAGAGATCCGGCGCTCCCTGAATCGTTCGGCACCAGAGATTGTCCGTTCCCGCTGCCGGTCGAGGTCGTGCGCGATACCTGCCAGCCAGCCAAGGCCGAATGGGTTGAGGGAACCCGTCACCATCCGTCGGGTGCCTCGCCCCTTGGCGGCGGACGTGATCCGTCGACTTCGGCGCCTTCCTGCATGTTCATTCAATGCCATCAACGGTCCGAGTGGCCGGATGCACAAGCACCCACAGCGCGGACATCGGGGACGCAGCAAGGCCTGCAAGGAGGGCGCGATCCTTCTTCCTGGTCGGCCCCGGCACCTCCGGCCTGCACCAGCCATGCCGGCGTGGTGCTGGCAATCGATGACAGACGGCGCTGGAGTCATGCCGCATGCGGATCCAGTGCGACTGGATCCGGTCGTCCTCCGGTTTCCGTCGGGCGGGTCAAGGTCGGGAACTGCTCCTCAGTCCGGCTCCTCAATCCGCGGTCCTCCTTGGCCGCTTGGCGAAGGTGTGCTCGGGGCCCGGAAAGCGGCGGTTGCGGACATCGCAGGCATAGGCCATGACCGCCGCCTCCACGATCTTTCCGACCTCGGCATAGCGCTTCACGAACTTCGGTGTGAAGGTGTCGAACATGCCGGTCATATCCTCGGTGACGAGGATCTGCCCGTCGCAGGCGACCGATGCCCCGATCCCGATGACGGGTACGGACGAGGCCTGCGTGATGTCGCGCGCCACGCTCTCGACGACTCCCTCGACAACGATGGCAAAGGCTCCGGCCCGGGCAATCGCCCGGGCATCCTTCAGGATGCGCCGCCGGGTGGTATCCGAATGGCCCCTGGAACGCATCTGGGCGACGCTCCGCGCTCGCTGCGGCATCAGTCCGACATGGCCCATCACGGGAATGCCGTCGGCCACCGCAGCCTCGACTGTCCCGGCAAGGCTGTCCCCGCCCTCCATCTTCACGGCATCGCAGCCCGTCTCCGCGAGCATGCGCCGGGCATTGGAAAGGGCCACGTCCCGGTTATGCTCATAGGTGCCGAAGGGCATGTCGATGACGACCAGGGTACTGGCGGCTGCCCTCGCGACAGCCCGGCCATGACGGATCATCGTGTCGATGTCGATGGTCCGCGTTGTCTCCATGCCGTAGAGCACCATGGCGACCGAATCGCCGACCAGGATGAAATCCACATGCCGGTCGATCCTGGCGGCCATGGGCGCCGTGTAGGCGGTCAATCCGACGATCGGCGTGCCACCCCGGGGGCCAAGCAGTCCGCGTGGATCCGGTTTCTCCGGAAGACCGGGCACCATGGTTTCAGCCTCCTCCCGGCAGCATCACCGCCACGTTGTCGATCAACCGGGTTCCTCCGAGACGCACCGCCGACAGCAGCCTTGCCGCACTGGCCCGCGACTCGACCACTCCGAGGGTGACGGGATCGCGCAGCGAAAGATAGTCGACGGCATCGAAGGCGGCCTCGAGGCGCCTCGAGGCGTTCCGGATCGCCATGTCCGGAGGTTCTCCTTCGCCAAGGACACCGCGCGTCTCCATCAGGATGCGGAAGAGTCCGGCTGCGCGGTCGCGCTCTGCCGCACCGAGATAGGCATTGCGCGAGGACATGGCGAGACCGTTCGCCTCGCGCACCGTGGGCACCGCAACGATGTCAATCCGAAGATCGAGGTCGCGAACCATCTGCTTCACGACGACAAGCTGCTGGTAGTCCTTTTCCCCGAACACTGCCATGTCGGCGCCGGTCTGCATGAAGAGCTTGAGCACCACGATGGCAACGCCCGAAAAGAAGCCTTCCCGGCAATCGGCCTCGAGCCCCCGTGCGGCGGCGCCTGGCGTGACAGACGTGGCAAAGCCCGGGGGGTACATGTCCTCGATTCCCGGGGCATAGACAAGATCGACGCCGGCAGCGCGAAAGCCTTCCATGTCTGCCGTCTCGTCCCTTGGATAGCTGGCGAAATCCTCACCGGCGGCGAACTGGGCGGGGTTGACGAAGAGACTCGTCACCACGCGACAGGCGCCTTCCCTCGCCGCCCGAACAAGGGCGAGGTGTCCATCGTGCAGGGCGCCCATCGTGGGTACGAGGGCGATGGTGTCACCGGCCACCCGCCATTCATCCAGTTGACGGCGCAGCGCCGCCACGGTGCGTACAGGCGTCATACCCACCCCGAACTGGTCATTGTGCAGTGCAGCATAGATTGACCGCCATGACAACTCGCCGCACCGGCGCTGCCTTTCAGCGGATGTTCGGTGAACAGACGAAAGAGCGCCGTGCCATGCCAAGAGCGATGGAAGCGGGCCACGGGAACAAAAAAGGGGGGCAGGTCGGAACCCACCCCCCAAGTTGGGGAGGACACACCATGAAATCAGGCAGTCAGCCGGCCGATCGCCAGGCCTGACCGCCCACGCCTGCAACGGGATTCAAGAGCATCCACTTGTCGCACCACACGTGACGCACTTGAGACAGGTCCCGTTGCGGACCAGCGTGAGGTTGCCGCATTCTTCGCACGGGTCTCCCTCATAGCCTTGCATGCGTGCCGCATCGACTGCGGTGACGCCTGCAATCGTTTCGTGTTGAGTTGCAGCCATCCTGATCGGTTCGGCCTGGCGCCCGCCTTCGAGAACCTGGAGGTGACGGCCCCGCATGTAGCCCTTGCTGGCCACCTGTTCGAGAAGGCTCTGCACCTCGGCCATGCCGTCATCACGTTCGGCGAACTCCTCGCCGGCATCGCCGCGACCCACCGTGTCCGGCATCAGGTCGCCAGGCTCGACATGGGCGAGGTCGTTGCGAGCGAGATAGCTGATCGCCAGTTCCCTGAAAATGTAGTCGAGGATGGACGTCGACATCTTGATCGTGTCGTTGCCCTCGACCATGCCGCTGGGCTCGAAGCGGGTGAAGGTATAGGCGTCCACGAATTCTTCGAGCGGCACGCCGTATTGCAGGCCGATCGACACGGCGATGGCGAAATTGTTCATCAGGCTGCGGAAGGCGGCTCCTTCCTTGTGCATGTCGATGAAGATCTCGCCCAGACTGCCGTCGACGTATTCGCCGGTCTTCAGGTAGACCTTGTGGCCACCGACAATGGCCTTCTGGGTATAGCCGCGGCGGCGATTGTCGAGGCGCCGGCGCTCGTTGCGCACGATGGTGGTGACAACCTTGCGGATCGCCTCGGGGCGGTCCTGCGCGTCCTCGAGTTCCTCTGCCAGACCGCCGAGATGCACGGCAGACAGGGGTTGCGAGAGTTTCGAACCGTCGCGGTAGAGTGCATTGGCCTTGAGGCCGAGACGCCAGGAGAGCTTGTAGGTGTCGCGGCACTCCTCGACCGAGGCGTTGGCAGGCATGTTGATCGTCTTGGATATGGCGCCCGAAATGAAGGGCTGGGCGGACGCCATCATCCTGATGTGACTTTCGGTCGACAGGAACCGCCTGCCCTCGCGGCCGCAGGGATTGGCGCAGTCGAAGACTGCCAGATGCTCATCACGAATGTGCGGTGCCCCCTCGAGGGTCATGGCGCCACAGCAGAAGCCGTTGGCGGCCTCGATGTCGGCCCGGCTGAAGCCGATGGCCGCCAGGAGATCGAAGGCAGGGTCGTCCAGGTCCTTGGCATCGATTACCAGCGTTTCGGTACAGAAGTCCTCGCCGAGGGTCCATCTGTTGAAGACGAAACGGATGTCGAATGCCGCCTCAAGCGAACTTTCGACCTTCTCCAGGACTTCGTCCGTGAATCCCCTGGCGCGAAGAGTCTCGTGATTTACCGACGGCGCACCGGCGAGCGTTCCATGGCCGACTGCGTGGGTGATCATCGCCGTGATTTCGTGTTCGGCGTAACCCAGAGAAGCCAGGGCCACCGGCACCGTCCGGTTGATGATCTTGAAGTAGCCGCCACCGGCCAGCTTCTTGAACTTCACCAGCGCGAAGTCGGGTTCGATGCCCGTGGTGTCGCAGTCCATGACAAGGCCGATGGTTCCCGTCGGCGCGATCACCGTCGCCTGGGCATTGCGGTAGCCGTGCAGTTCACCGAGCCGGAGAGCCTCGTCCCACGCTCGGACCGCCGCCTCACCGAGTTCGGGCAGAGGCAGTGCTGCGTGATCGATGGCCACCGGCAACACCGACAATCCTTCGTAGTTGTCCTGTCCGCTGATGGCGGCCCGGCGGTGGTTGCGCATGACCCGCAGCATGTCGTCCCGGTTACGGGCGAAGCCGGGGAAGGATCCGAGCTCGCCGGCCATCTCGGCGCTCGTGGCGTAACCGACGCCGGTCATGATGGCGCTGACCGCGCCGCAGAAGGCCCGGCCTGCCACGGAGTCGTACGAGTGGCCCGATGCCATCAGCAGACCGCCGAGGTTGGCATAGCCGAGTCCCAGAGACCGGAAGTCGTATGACCGCCTGGCGATCTCCCGGGACGGGAACTGGGCCATCATGACCGATATCTCCAGCACGATGGTCCACAACCGGACCGCATGCTCGAAGGCGGCGATATCGAAGCGGCCATCGTCCTGCCGGAACTTGAGGAGATTGAGGGAAGCGAGATTGCACGCCGTGTCATCGAGGAACATGTACTCCGAACAGGGATTGGAGGCATTGATCCGTCCCGACCCGGGGCAGGTGTGCCACTCGTTGATCGTCGTGTCGTACTGGAGTCCGGGATCCGCCGAAGCCCAGGCCGCAAAGGCGATCCTGTCCCACAGATCCCGCGCCTTCACGGACCTCGACACCGTGCCGTCGGTGCGGCGTATCAGGTCCCAGTTGCGGTCGGCCTCGACGGCGTCGAGGAAATCGTTGGTCACCCTGACCGAATTGTTGGCGTTCTGTCCCGAAACGGTCCTGTAGGCTTCCGAATCCCAGTCCGTGTCCAGCACCGGAAACTCGACCGTGCGGTAGCCCTGGCGCGCCAGCTGGAGCACTCGCTGGATTCCGGCCTCCGGAACCATCGCCCGGCGACATGCCAGAACGGCCTTGCGCAGAGAGGAATTTGCTTTCGGATTGAACCTGGTTTCGTCGTGACGGTCTCCCTCGTGGCATGCCTGCATCACGGCATTGAGGTGCCTGTGGCACTGCTTCGACCCGGCGACGAGCGCCGCCACCTTCTGTTCCTCGACCATCTTCCAGGAGATGAAGTTCTCGACATCGGGGTGATCGATGTCGACGACCACCATCTTGGCGGCGCGGCGTGTCGTGCCACCGGACTTGATGGCCCCTGCCGCCCTGTCGCCCACCTTGAGGAAACTCATGAGGCCCGATGAACGGCCGCCACCCGACAGCGGTTCGCCCTCGCCCCTCAGGGCCGAGAAATTCGACCCGGTGCCGGATCCGAACTTGAAGAGACGCGCCTCCCGCACCCAAAGGTCCATGATGCCGTTCTCGTTGACCAGGTCGTCGGTCACGCTCTGGATGAAACAGGCGTGGGGCTGGGGCCGCTCGTAGGCATTGGTCGAACGGTTGAGACGGCCCGTCTCGTGGTTGACGTAGTAGTGACCCTGCGCCGGGCCCGAGATGCCGTAGGCCCAGTGAAGGCCGGTGTTGAACCACTGCGGTGAGTTGGGCGCCGCAACCTGCGAGGCCAGCATGAACCGCACCTCGTCGAAGAAGGTGCGCGCATCCGCTTCCCGGTCGAAGTAACCGCCCTTCCAGCCCCAGTAGGCCCAGGTTCCGGCCATGCGGTCAAAGACCTGCCGACTGTCCGTTTCACCGGTCGTGCCGGCACCCGGTGCGGCTTCGCGACGGCTGAGCCAGCCGGGAACCGACCCTTCCTCGACCACCTGCAGGCTGTCGGGCACACCCGCCTTGCGGAAGTACTTCTGGGCAATGATGTCGCAGGCGACCTGGGACCAGGTGTCGGGAACCTCGATTCCCTCCTGCCGGAAAACGACCGAGCCATCGGGATTTCGGATCTCGCTCATCGCCTTGCGAAAGCCTATGCCGTGATAGGCATCCTTGCCTGCGGTGGTGAAGTGGCGCCTGATCCGCATCCATCCAGCTCCCGGAGATTGGCCTCGTCACAGTTCCCTGAAGCAACTGGCGAACGATTAGTGTGACATTGGATCCACCATATGTTCAACCTGATTTATCAACAGCACCACATATTGAGGGATGTCCCTCATATAGTGGAGATGATTCCATGATCGGTGCCATGTGCCGGCATGTCATGCGACCGATGGCCCTTCATGGCTTGCCCACTCCGGCGGTCTCGCACACTCTCGGGACTCGCTGAAGTCCTGCCGGAGGGAACTGATGACCGATCGTCCGAACGAGCGAATCGCCTATTTCAACGGCCACTACGTTCCGGAAAGCCATGTCGTCGTCCCCTTCCGCGACCGCGGTTTCCGCTGGGGAGACGGTGCCTTCGACACGGAACGCACGGTCAACGGCAGGCTGTTTCGCCTCGCGGAACACATCCATCGTCTCTACCGGTCCCTGCGTTACCTCGGAATCGAGGTGAACGAAACGCCGGCAGACATGGCTGCGATCACCGAAGAGGTGGTCTCCCGCAACCTTCCTCTCCTGCCCGAGGGAGAGGACTACTGGGTCTTCCAGAACGTCTCGCGCGGCGCCGACTGGGTCGGTGACGAACCCAACCTGCGCACCGGTCCCACGGTGATCGTCCATGTCCAGCCCATCCCCTTCAGGCCTCGGGCGCGGCTGTTCCGCGACGGCATCGACATCGGCATCTCTTCCATCCGTCGAACACCGCCCGAGTCCCAGAGCCCCCGCGCCAAGCTCACGAACTACATCAACGTCTTCCTCGCGGACCGACAGGTGAAGGCGGTGAATCCCGAGGCCTGGGCCGGACTGCTGGACATCAACGGACATCTCAACGAGGGAGCGGGACAGAACCTGTGGATCGTGCGCCGGGGCGAACTCTTCACGCCGCGAGGCGACATGGTGCTCGAGGGCGTCAGCCGTTCCACCGTCATGGACCTGGCAGCCGATCTCGGAATTCCGGTGCACGAGACCAGCCTCGATCTCTTCGATGCCTACACCGCCGACGAGATTTTCCTGTCGTCGACCAGCCTGTGCGTCTGTCCCGTGCGCTCTGTCGACAGCCGCGCAACGGTCTGCGGCACCATTCCCGGTCCGGTGACGCGGCGCATCATGGATGCCTACAAGACGCTCCTTTCCTTCGATTTCGAGGGACAGTACCTGCGGTTCCTCGACGACAGCTAGGAGCTGCCCGAGAAGGTAGAGCTGTCCCCGGGCCATGCGATCCACCGGTTCGCACCAGGCCATCTGGCCGTCCACCATGACCTCGAATGCCTGTGGATCGACGCGGATTTCCGGCAGGGCATCGTTGTGGAGCATGTCGGCCCTGGTGAGCCTGCGCGTCGGTCCGATGGCCGTTGAGGGGCTTCGCCAGGTTCGACCTGCCAGGATTCGTGGAAACCCGATTCGTTCAGCGTGTCCGTGTGGCGTTGCACCTGGAAGTCGTCATCGTCGGCAACGCCGAGCGCCGTGTCGATGACAGCCGGGCTCACCCCGTAGTCCTCGTGCACCTTGATGCCGATGATGCCGGATGCGACGTGTTCGAGTACCCCCGTGGTCCGGCTCGTGCTGCCGCGTCCGAGAAAGCCGACGTTCATCGGCAGGGCGTCGGTGGCCTGCAGCATGCGCCCGGTCGTCCAGGCGCCGCCGGAATTGATGTTGAAGAGCAGCCCGTGGCCGCCGCCCACGAGGGTGGTGAAGCCGGTGGCAAGGGCGTGGCGCACCGGATCGGGGGACTTGAAGTGGACATGGACATCGATTCCGCTCGGCGTGGCAATCGGGCGTTCGCCATGGGCGACGACGGTCGAGGGTCCACAGACCAGCCCGGGATGGACGCCGTCCATGATTCGCCGATTGCCCGCCTTGCCGCCCCCCGCGATGCCGCCCTCACGCACACCGATGTCGGTCTTCTGCGATTCCGATGATCAGCGCGTTGTGGATGACGAGATTGAGGGTTCCCCCGTCATGGCGAGCGCACGTCGTCCCGATGGCTCTTTCCCGCCCGATGGTCGTCGGTTCGTCGCCCGCCACGAGGAGAGCCCTTGTGACGGCGGCCGCAAGACTCGTGTCGCCAAGTATGACCCGATCGCCCGTGGTCGGCCCGCAGGTTCCGGCATAGTGCGCACTCGACATGGAGGTCATGTCACGCCACCCTCAAACCGCGTCTGCGAGCCTCCCGCAGGGACCCTTCGACAAGGCACCCACTCACCGCGCCATCACCGCCATAGGCCACGATGGTGACGGCACGGCTCTCGCCGGGTTCGAAGCGAACAGCCTCTCCAGCCGCGATGTCGAGGCGCATGCCGAATGCCGCCTCGCGCTCGAAGTCGAGATCGGGGTTGACCTCGAAGACGTGATGGTGGTGCCCCACCTGGACGGGCCGGTCACCCGTGTTCAGCACCACGAGAGCGCCCCGCCGGCGGCCGGCGTTGAACGTGATGCCCGATCCGGCATCATCACCTCTCCCGGTGGAGGGACATCGGCATGTGGTCGAAGGGGCCGGTGCACCGTGATGAGCCTGGCGCCATCCGGAAACAGCCTCTCGACCTGAATGATCGGATGCAGTGCCGCCATGCCTGGCATGACGTCGTCGCCGGAGAGCGGCGTTGCGCCCCAGCCTGCCAGGTCGGCGACACTGCATCCTTCCCGCGCTCCTTGGAGCAGGGTATCGGCAATGCAGGCATGGGCTTCCGGGTGATTGAACTCGCAGCCACGCGCCCTGCCCCGCCTTGTCATCTCGGCGACGACGAAAAGGGTCATGCGTTCAAGCTCTGTCGGCGTCGGCATCATGACCGCCACCTCCCTGGAGAAGCCGCCACCATCACGCACCTCGCAACGCCACGTTCAATTCGCAGCGGTCATGGTACCGGAGCACGGTATCGGTTATCGTCGGGGGTATGGTGCCGCCGCTCAGGATTGAACTGAGGACCTCACCCTTACCAAGGGTGCGCTCTACCACTGAGCTACGGCGGCGTTGGGCGCCGGGCAGGTGGCCGGAACCTGCCACAGTGAACAGGCGGAAATCAAGTTCGGGGGCGCTGATCGTGGGCAGGGGGACCGGAACACCCGATTCCAGGGCCAGGCGCCTCGCCGAAGCCCTGCGCGCCAACCTGAAACGGCGCAAGGAACAGTCTCGGGCGCGCTGCCGGCCAGCCCGGCAGGACACCGACGAGGAGAACACCCGGGAACGCGATACGCCGCAGGGCCACGATTCAACCACAGGATCACGGTTGACTTGTCGCGACCCGAAAGGTCTATGAGGGGCGCGCTAGGGATTCCGGGAGCAGGGACGTGGACAGCATACGCCTCGAGGGCGGCATACCACTCGAGGGCACGATCACCATAGCGGGCGCCAAGAACACGGCGCTCAAGCTCATGGTCGCCTCCCTGCTGAGTGACGAACCCCTCGTTCTCTCGAACCAGCCGAACGTCGTGGATGTCAGCGTTCTCGCGCACCTGCTTGCCGAGCTCGGGGTCCGTGTGGAGGGGCACCGTGACGGACGCATGACACTGGATGCCTCGTCGCTGACCTCGATGAAGGCACCCTATGACCTGGTCCGCAAGATGCGGGCCTCGATCCTGGTCTTCGGCCCGCTCCTTGCCCGCTGCGGTCACGCCGAGGTCTCGCTCCCCGGCGGTTGCGCCATCGGCACGCGGCCTGTGGATCTCCACATCGCCGGACTCGAGGCGCTTGGCGCGACCATCGAACTGAGGGAAGGGTATCTCGTGGGCGAGGCGCCAGGCGGCCTCGACGGTGCCGAGTTCATCTTTCCACAGGTCTCGGTGGGCGCCACCGAGCACGTCATGATGACGGCAACACTGGCCCGAGGCACCACCCTCATCGGCAATGCCGCCATGGAACCGGAAATCGGCGATCTTGCCGATTGCCTCAACGCGATGGGCGCCGACATTTCCGGCGCCGGAACCAGCGAGATCCGCATCAATGGTGTCGCCCGCCTGGGAGGCGCCACCCATCGCATGCTTCCTGACCGCATCGAGGCCGGCACCTATGCCATGGCAGCGGCTGCCACCGGCGGACGCCTCCGACTCGTCGGCGCCTCGGAAGACCACTTCGGCGATGTCGCCACCGCCCTGCGTCGGGCAGGCGTCTCGATCGAGGACCAGAACGGCGGTATCGATGTCCGGCGCGCCGACGGCATCCTCAAGGGAGTCGATGTCACGACCCGCCCCTTCCCCGGCTTTGCCACGGACCTTCAGGCACAGTTCATGGCGCTCATGACCACGGCATGCGGCATGTCGCGAATACACGAGAGCATTTTCGAGAACCGTTTCATGCATGTGCCCGAACTCATGCGCATGGGAGCGGACATCGATGTCAGCGGCGGAACAGCCATCGTCCGCGGAGTCGACAGGCTGAAGGGGGCTCCGGTCATGGCCACGGATCTCCGCGCTTCCGTTTGTCTGATCCTTGCCGGGCTGACTGCCGAGGGCGAAACCATGGTCAACCGGGTCTATCACCTCGATCGCGGTTACGAACGGTTGGTGGAGAAACTCTCGGGATGCGGAGCCATGATCGAGAGGATTCCCGGCTGACATGATTCCATGTGACAACCATGCCCTTGACTGAATGGCGATGTTGCAGGGCGATGCACGGGTGGTTCGTGGTCGCCTGTCCCCTCCAACGGACGGCCGATGGAGGGCAGAGAACGCATGGCGGACGATGCCGCATGCCGACGGATCGTCTGTCGGCTGCTTCCCGGATCCCGCAAGAAGGAGCGCGAGCTGGCTTCTCCCGCAGGCGTCTGCCGCTCCGCCTGGAAAGCCGTGCTCGACCAGGAGCAGCTCGTGTCAGCGGCGTGACCGACGGGCGTCCTTCAAGGCCTTCATCGGCTTGCGACGTGTCACGCCGTGGCTGCGGCAGATGCCACCCCCGCGCGCCGTGCCCCGAGTATCAGGCGGGTGCGCGGCAACGATCCTTCGGGGTGCCGACCGGGGGCCAGCGGCGTGAGCGCACCCGGCGGCGCCATGCCCGGACGGTGCGCAGGATCGCGATGACGCGGCGCGCCTGGCAGCACCAGGTCTCGCGGAAGCGCAGCGGGGAGAACGGTCGTCGTGGAAGGCCTGAAGACCGCCGACAGGACGCGTGCCGCGAAGAAAACCGTCGAGGAGCCGGGCGCCAACGTGCGTTGGAAGGCCGGCTTCCATCGCGCCATCCTTGCCACCGGCTGGAGCGGCGTGCAGGCGACGATCGGCTGCAGGGCTGCGCGATTCGTCGTGGTGAACGCGGCGCATCCCGGCCGAACGTGTGCGGAGTGTGGAGCGGTGGACGCCGATACGCGCCCCTTGCAAGCGACACTCAAGTGCGTGGCGCGCGGTCATGTGGACCATGCGGAACTGAACGCGGCCCGCGACATCAGACGTCGCCGACCGGCGTACCTGCGCGGAGCAAGGAGTGTTGCCGCCGGACACTCCGGAGGTTCGTGACATGACTCGGAGACTGGCGGCATGAGCCATCCAGTCAAGGATACAAGCCCCAGGCAGTTGCGCCTCAAGGCTGTCGACGATGACGATCTGGAGGTTTTCGCCACCGTCTTGCAGAGCGCGCGCATGCCCCTGGCCGAGGTTACCTGGGTAGAGGAAGACCACCGGTTTGCCGCCCTGTTCCGGCGATTCTGCTACGAACTCCCCGGCGGTGAGGACATGCAGGTCGACTGTGCGCTTGTTCTCGACCGCGTCGTCAGAGTCGACGCCTGGGACCTCGATGGCCTGGGGGGCGATGGGGATGCGGAGCTGATGACCATCGTCAGCGAAGGCCGCCGGGAGTCGGCCGGTTCCGTATCCCTCGTCTTCCGCAACGGTGGCCTCATTCGCCTCGAGACCGATGCCATCGAGGGCCGCCTCGCCGATATCGGCCAGCCGGCCCCGGCCACGGACACACCGCGCTACTCCGCGGCAGCCCGTCCGGCGGCGAAAGGAGACGATCACCATGACACCTGACGAGGCCGTTGTCAGGGCCGCCGGACTGCCCTGTTGGCACGGACCGGTCACACCCCGCCCGATCGAAGGGGGTATCACCAACCTCAACTTCCGCGTCGACGACGGCGCAGGCAGTTTCCTGGTGCGGATGGGCAGCAACATTCCCGTCCACGGCATCCGCCGGACCCATGAGGCCGCCTGCAGCCGCGCGGCGCACGCGGCGGGCCTCGCCCCAGAAGTCCATTATTCGGCCAAGGGGGTCCTGGTGGTGCGCTGGATCGACGGCCACACCTTCAACGATGCCGATGTGCGTGATCCCGGCAATCTCGAACGCATGGCGGACCTGCTGGCTCGTCTCCACCGCGACGGGGCGCGTCATCTGCGGGGCCGGGCCCCGTTCTTCTGGGTGTTCCACGTCATCCGCGACTACGGGCATCGTCTCCACGACGACCATCATCGCCTGCTGGCGCAGGTGCCGCGGTTCCTCGGGGCAGCGCAGGATCTGGAAGCGGCCGTCGGCCCGATCAATCCGGTTCTCTGCCACAACGATCTCCTGGCCGCGAACGTCCTCGATGACGGTGAGAGACTGTGGCTCGTCGACTGGGAGTACGCCGGCTACAACACGGCCCTCTTCGACATCGCCAACCTTGCCTCCAACAGTCATCTCGACGCCGGTGCCCGGGACAACGTCGCGGAACTGGTTCTGGGCCGGCCGGTCACCGACGAGGTGAGGCGGAGCCTCGGGGCCCTGGTCTGCGCATCGCTGTTGCGCGAGGCCATGTGGAGCATGGTCCAGGAGACCCACTCGTCCCTGGATGTCGACTATGTCGCCTACACGGAGGATTATCTCAAACGCTTCAACGACGCCCTTGCCGCGTGGCGGCGCAACGGCTGACGTCAGGCGGTCTCCGGCACGCACCAGTCCTCGCCGGGCGCCGTCCGTGACATACTCCGGTCAGGCGAAACGGACCGGTGTCTGGAAGTCGCGCGGCAACGGCGGCTGGCGCCCCGGAAGATCCACCGATGCCGTCTCCGGTCCTTTCCTCGAATTCCGCGTACACCTCTTCCGCACCTTCGGTGCTGAACGGAACCGTAACCCACTGAAACAAAAAGCGTTCTCTCTCACGAGATTCTGCCGGGGAAGCGGATTCATGCCGTTTCCGTACCCCCGGTGCAACAGGAATCGGAGAGAATGCTATGCCGAAGAATCGCCTCACGCAACGACGGGTCGATGCCCTCAAGCCAACCGGAAAGACCCGTGACATTCGCGACTCCGTCATCCGGGGCTTTGGTGTCCGTGTCCTGCCATCAGGCCGCAAGAGCTACTTCCTCCACAGTCAGGTCGACGGCAAGAGGGTCTGGCACTCGATAGGCGACGCCGGGACCATGACCCTGGAGTGCGCCCGGGAGCAGGTGACATCTCTCCTGGCGTCACGGTCCCGATGTGACGAGGCTTCGCCTGTCGCCGCCGCATCCCTCCTGTTCGAGGATGTCGCGGACGAGGTCTTCCGGCGCTACCAGTGGCATTGGAAGCCGAGCACGCTGGAGGTCAACCGCGTCTACTACAGGAACCAGATCTTGCCGCGGTTCAAGGGCCGCGCGATAGACGAGATCACGCGACACGACGTTCAGCGCTGGTTCGCGTCGCTCCATGCGACGCCTGTGGCTGCCGACCGCTCGGCGCCGGTCCTGTCGGTGATCCTTCGCCAGGCGGAGGTCTACGGCTATCGCCCGGAGGGATCCAACCCATGTACCGGCATCAAGCGTTACCGCCGGCGCAATCGTGAGAGGTTCCTCAACCACGACGAGATCCGGCGGTTGAGCGACGTTCTCGACAAGAGGCCTGCGAAGCAATCTCTCCTGGCCGCAATCGTGCGGTTGCTGCTTCTCACCGGCGCCCGGAAGTCCGAGATCCTGACACTCAAGTGGTTGGACTATCGCGAGGGCAAGCTCTACCTGCGTGACAGCAAGGCAGGCCCCCGCACGGTCTGGTTGTCATCGCATGCGCGCCGGATCCTGGATGGGCTGCCCCGAAGCGGCTCCTGGATCTTCCCGTCCCGTCGCGGGGACCGTTGCCTGTCGAAGGACATGCTCGGCTACTTCTGGCGGAACGTGCGTACAGAAGCAGGTATCACGGATGTTCGCCTTCACGATCTGCGACATACATATGCCTCCGTGGCCCTCGCCCATGGCGAGACGGTCCTCACCATCGGCCGGCTTCTGGGCCACAGCAATCCCGCCACCACTCTGAAGTACACGCATTTTGCCGACGCCTCGGTCCACGAGGCGGCGGAGGCTCTCGGTGCGATCCTGGGCGGGAGGGATCAGGCATGACACGCAAGATGCGTCTGAGTGATCGTGCCGTTTCCCGGCTGGTGGCCGCACCGGGCGAATTCACTGTCTGGGATACGCGGGTCACAGGCCTTGGTGTCAGGGTGCGGCCTTCCGGTTACAAGTCGTTCGTTCTCATGGACAACGGCAACGGCTCCTCGAAACGCAGGACTGTGGGTTCCGCGACGCACATAACTGTCGACGAGGCCCGCTCCCGGTGTCTCGCCATTCAGTCCGGCGCCGTGGAATCCGTGACGGACACGCCACCGTCCCCTCTCTTCGGCGACTTTGTCGCAGATGTCTGGCGGCCCGAGTGTTTCGACCGCTTCAAGTTGTCCACCCGGCGGACCACCGGAACTACACTCAAAACTCAACTCCTGCCGACCTTTGGCGCCAGGCCGCTTGACCGAATCACACGCAAGGAGGTGATGGCATGGTTCGACCACTACAGCGGAACGGCGCCAGGCGGCGCCAATCACGCTCTCGATACGTTGTGCCAGATCCTCAATCACGCCAAGAGCCACGGCCATCTCGAGACCAACCCTGCCAGAGGCATTCGCCGCAACCCGCAACGTCGTTTCAACCGGTTCCTGTCCCGGGACGAAGCCCGTCGGCTGCACGCCGAACTTGACCGAATGGTTACCGAACGCCCCTCGCGAGCGGCGCAGGCAGACGTGATCCGCATGCTCTACTATACGGGATGCCGTTTCAACGAGATCCGGACGCTCAAATGGTGCGAGGTCGACACGGACACTCTCAATCTTGCGGACAGCAAGACAGGGCCGCGGAAAATCTACCTCAACAGTGAGGCTCGTCAGATCATCGCTCGTCAGTCCCACTTCGGCAGCGACTATGTCTTTCCTTCGCCCTCCAATCCGACCTTGCCCACTCCAAGCTCCGCCCCACTCTGGTTCGACCTCCGCAAACGGGCTGGTATCGAGGATGTGCGTCTGCATGACCTGCGACACAATTTCGCCAGCCAGGCTGTCCTCAACGGTGTGCCGCTTCCGATCGTGGCGAGGTTCCTTGGTCACCGGCAGGTTTCGATGACCCTGCGATACGCACACGTGGCGGACAGTGAAGTCGAAGCCGCTGCCGAACGGATCGGCGAAGGAATCGACGCCATGTGTCGTTCGGTAACGCGCAATCCACCACGACCATGAGATCAGCATCACCTCACTGCGCGGGATGGATGACCCGATCCACGTGCCGCACGGTGTCTTGCACGGGTCGATTCCTTGACGACCTCCCCGGCCTCGGTGCATTCAGTTGGCATCGTACGAGTGCCGGTGTGAAGGACGATCGACTGACCGCATGAACGCTGTGTTGCCCGAACCCGGCCGGATCGCTCTCGTGCGCCAACGCCGGTACCTTGTCGAGCACGTGACGCAATCTCCCGGTGGCAGTGACGCGACGCTAGTCGATCTCAACTGCCTCGATGACGATGCCCAGGGTGAACCGCTTTCGGTACTGTGGGAACACGAGGTCGAGGCCCGCGTCCTCGAAGACGACGGCTGGTCCTCGGTCGCCCGGAACGGCTTCGACGAACCGGCCCTCTTTGCCGCCTGGCTGCGTGCGCTTTCCTGGAACTGTGTGACGGCAACGGACCCCGATCTCTTCCAGGCGCCGTTCCGGGCAGGGGTGAGGATCGACGCCTACCAGTTGGCGCCGTTGAGGAAGGCGTTGCGGCTGCCACGGGTGAACCTCTTCATCGCGGACGATGTCGGACTCGGCAAGACCATCGAGGCCGGGCTGATCGCCCGTGAGTTGCTGCTGCGGCGCCGGATTGACCGGATCGTGGTGTGCTGCCCTCCATCGATGCTCGATCAATGGCATGACGAGATGGAAGCCCGGTTCGGCCTCTCCTTTGTCATTCTCGACCGCCTCTACGTTACACGCATGCGCCGGGAACGGGGTTTCTCGGTCAATCCCTGGACCACCCATTCGCGGTTCCTGATTTCCCACCGCCTCCTGGTTGACCCAACCTACGCCTCGGGATTGCAGGACTGGCTCGGCGAACTCGCACCGCAGTCCCTGCTCATCCTCGATGAAGCTCACAACGTTGCCCCGTCGAGCGGTGCGCGCTACGCCATCGACTCCCAGATCACACGAGCCATCCGGGATATCGCGCCGCGGTTCGAGCACCGACTGTTTCTCTCGGCAACACCTCACAACGGGCACTCGAACAGCTTCTCCGCCCTGCTGGAGATTCTCGATCCCCAGAGGTTCTGTCGCGGTGTTCCCGTCCTCAAGAGCCATCTGGATGACGTGTTGATCAGGCGCCTCAAGTCGGACATCCGCGAACTTCAGGGCGGATTTCCGAAGCGCACGGTCCGACCCGTCACCATCGATCACCTGCCCGACGATGCACCCGAACTGCGGCTGGCGGAGATGCTCGAGGAGTATCGGTCCTTGCGAGAGAAGAGACTTTCGCAGGAGTCCCGGTCCCGCCAGGCCGCCGGCGCTCTTGTCATCGGCGGACTGCAGAAGCGCCTTCTCTCATCCATCGACGCCTTCGCGCGCACGCTCGCGGTGCACCGCAGAAGTGTGGTGCGGGCCCTCGAGAAGGAGGAACCCGCGTCGACCCTCTCGGACGGAACCCATGCCGAACTCGAACGCCTGACTGTGGGTGTTGATGGCGACGAAGACCTTGCCGATACGGTCCCCGAAGAGGAGGACGGAGACGATCCTGGCGATGCACGGGAAGCGGACCAGTCGGAACGCGACCTTGCCGAATTGATGGAGACCGCCACCGCGGCGACGAGCGATGGCCGATGCGAGAACACGAGAGTGGCCCTGACGGCGGAACTCCGGAGTGTCGACGCGATGGCAAGCATTGCCGAGACGGCCCGCTACGATCCCGATCCACGCGCCGAAGCCATCATCAGGTGGATCGACGAGAACATGTGTTCGATCCTGTCGTCCGAGCGCTCGACACCCCCTCAGTGGAACGACCGACGCCTGCTTGTCTTCACGGAGTACGAAGATACGAGGCGCTGGCTGCAAGGCTGCCTGGAAGAAGCGATCGAGCATTCCGATCAGGCTTCCGAGCGGATCGCGGCCTTCACCGGAAGAACGTCCCGCCAGAGACGCGAAGACATCAAGCATGCCTTCAACACCGAACCCGACAGTGATCCGCTTCGAATCCTGATCGCCACCGATGCGGCACGGGAGGGACTCAACCTGCAGCGTCACTGTCACGACCTCTTCCATTTCGACCTCCCCTGGAATCCCAGCCGTCTGGATCAGCGCAACGGCCGCATCGATCGCAAGCTCCAGCCCGCAGTCGAGGTGATCTGCCGCTACTTTGTCTTCCGCCAGCGCCCGGAGGACCGGGTGCTTCAGGTCCTGGTCGAGAAGGTCGAGCGCATTCGCGAGGAACTCGGGAGTGTCGCAAGGGTGGTGGAGAATCGCATCGCTAGCTCGCTTGGTCGAGAGGGCATGCGGCGTGACGCCCTCGATGCCCTCACCATCTCCATCAGATCGGCCAGAGCCGACAAGCACCGCAGGACAGTTGAAGAAGAACTCGAATCGTCCCGTCGACGTCAGGATGTCTTGCGCGAGGAGATCGACAGACTGCGAAACGGTCTGGATCGATCACGCAGGCACATCGGCATCGCCGCAGAGCAGTTCCGCGACACCCTTTCCATGGGCCTGCAGCTCGCACGTGCGCCTGGTATCAGGGAACTGGACGCAGAAACGTCGGAGGATGCGCCGCAGCGCTTCACGTTTCCCGCCGAAGACGATGCCCTTGTCAGGGATGCGGGGTGGGCTGCGGCCCTTGATTCCCTGCGGGCGCGAAGACAGAAAGGAGAGACCCTGGGCGAATGGCGCCGCCGTGCCGCCATCAGGCCCGTCGTCTTCGAGGACGCCGGTCGCCTGGGTGACAATGCCGTTCACCTGCACCTCGAGCACCGTGTGGCGAAGCGCCTGCTCGGGCGCTTCACGTCGCAGGGCCTGATCCATCATGATCTCTCCAAGGCGTGTCTCACCTCGACCTCCGATTCGATCCCGCGCGTGCTGTTGCTTGGCCGCCTCGCTGTCTACGGGCCAAGGGCCGCGCGTCTGCATGAAGAGATCATCGCGGTCGCGGCACGCTGGATCGAGCCCGATCGGCGTCGCGGCGCTCTCGAGGTCTATGGCCGGACAGGCGAACGGACAACACTTGCCTCCTTGCAATCGGCGCTCGATGAGGTCGGACGATCGCGGGTACCGGAGAAGGTGAGCGAACGCTTGAAGGAAGCGGCGGCCCGCGACATCAAGGACCTTCTGCCGCACCTTGAACGCCGGGCACGTGAACACGAGGACACGGCCCGGGAACGCCTTGGCAAGCGTTCCGAGGTCGAGCAGAAGGCCATGGTCGAGTTGCTCGAGCGTCAACGTGAACGGATTGCCAGGGCTGCCAAGGCTGCACACGAGGATGAGCCCCAGTTCGATTTCGATGACGCCGAGCAACGCCAACGTCAGGCGGATCTGCGAGCCTGGCAGCGGCGTCTCGAGGAGATCGAAAGGGAACGTGTGTCGGAGCCGGGACGGATTGCAGAGTCATTCAGGGTCCAGGCATCCAGATTGGACCCGATCGGCCTCGTCTACCTGTGGCCCAGGTCGGGATGAGCATGGACCGACAGCATCGGGCCCTTGTCTTCGCCCACCAGGAGTGGCTCGGGTTCGTTCAGCCCACGGGCCTCGTCGTCGCTCCGTTCGTGATGGTGGACGCCCAGGTGGTTCCCGATCGGAACATGATGGGGCGCCAAAGGGAGTTTCGCGACCTTCTTGAAGAGACCGGAGAAGGCGCCTCGACCGGATTTCGGGCTCCCGATCTGCGTCGGCTCTTCCTGGAGTATCTCCGGTGGGAAGAGAGCGATCTCATTGACGCAACCCAGCACCGCGACACCCTCGAGATTGCCTTGCCGGAGCTGCAGGCCGTGCTCTCCCCGACATGGGCCGTTCCCGGGGGTGCGGCCGACGATGCCAACTGGATCATGCTGATCGGCATCGAGGACGCCGGCGCGGATCTCGACAGGCCTGCGGACGACAGCGAAGGATGGAACGCATCTCGACACGCCCGGTTCGAGCGCCTGCTGCGAGAGACAGGGATTCCGATCGGGCTGCTCGCGACGGATGAACGGGTCCGTCTCGTCTACGCTCCGAAGGGTGAAACGTCGGGACATCTCGACTTCGACTTGTCAGCCATGGCGCAACCGGCGGGACGGCCGATCCTTGCGGCCTTCGACATGCTGCTGTGTGCCGACTCTCTCTTCAGTGGTCCCGAGACATCACGGTTGCCGGCACTTCTTGCAGCAAGCCGGGATGCTCAGGCCGGAGTTTCCACCAAGCTCGCCCGCCAGGTGCTGGCGGCGCTCTACGAATTGCTTCGCGGGTTTGTTGCGGCGGACGCGCGCCGCGACTCGTCAAGCCGGCCCTCCCCCGACGAACTCTACGGTGGTCTTGTCACAACGCTCATGCGTCTGGTCTTCATTCTCTATGCCGAAGACCGCGGGCTCATGCCCGATCATCGTGTCTACCAGCAGCACTATTCCCTGAGCGGCCTCTTCTCCCGGTTGCGCGCCGATGCCGCGGCCTGGCCCGATACGATGGATCAGCGGTTCGGCGCCTGGGCGCAGCTGCTGTCCCTCTTCCGGCTGATCCACGGCGGCGGCGGACACGGCGATCTTTCCTTCGTCGCGCGCCGCGGCGCCCTCTTCGACCCCCACCGCTTCGGGTTTCTCGAGGGACGCCATGGAGACGATGAACCCTCGATTCCGTTGGTGCCGGACGGATGTGTCTGGAAGGTCCTTCGATCGCTGATGATGCTGGACGGGGAGCGCCTCTCCTATCGCACTCTTGATGTCGAGCAGATCGGTTCGGTCTACGAGGCGATCATGGGTTTCCGTGTCGAGACCACCACGGGTCGCTCGATCGCCGTCGCCTCGCCGAAGCGGACGGGCGCCGCCGTCGTCGTCGACCTCGATCATCTGATCGGCCTCGATGGAGCAAGGCGAGCGAAGGCCCTTCAGGACGCAACGGCCCGAAAACTTCCGGACAAGGCGGCAAGGGTCCTGCGTCAGGCATCGACGATTCCTGACCTGGTCGCAGCCCTTGATCGCGTCATCGATCGGGACGCGACCCCCGATGTCACGCCCATCGGCACTCCCGTGTTGCAGCCCTCCGATGAGCGCCGGCGTTCGGGGAGCCACTACACGCCCCGTTCCCTCACCGAACCGATCGTGAGGGAGGCCCTGCGTCCGGTTCTCGCCCGCCTGGGTCCTGAGGCGCGGCCAGAGGAGATCCTCGACCTCAAGGTCCTCGATCCCGCAACGGGGTCCGCGGCCTTTCTTGTCGAGACCTGCCGCCAGTTGTCGGTGCGCCTGGTCGAAGCCTGGGGCCGTCATGGCGCTCCGCAGGATCTCGGCGCGGATGAGGATCAGCTGCTGCACGCGAGGCGTCTCGTCGCTCAACGCTGCCTCTATGGTGTTGACCGCAACGCCATGGCCATCGATCTGGGTCGACTCGCCCTGTGGCTCGTCACGTTGTCAAGAGACCACGAGTTCATCTTTGTCGACCACGCACTGCGTCACGGCGACTCGCTGGTCGGCCTCAGTCGGCAACAGATCGAAGGATTCAGCTGGGACGCCGATGCGAAGCATTTCCAGCTCGGGACGGATCCGTTGCAGATCAACAAGCGTCTGGAGCGGGTCGCGGAGATACGCAATCTCATCCGCGACATCGGAGATCAGGCGGGTGAAGAGGAATTGCGGGAACTTCTCGACGAGGTCGAAGAGGAACTCTCGGACATCAACCTGACGGCAGCCCTGGTCCTGGCGGCCTTCTTCGCAGCACACAAGCCGAGAGAACGCGAGGAACTCCGCCTGGCGCTCGGCGACATGCGTTTCGCCGACCACTGGCGCGAGCAGATATCGCAAGTGGTCAGTGAGCGCCTGGCACTGACGCCGTTTCACTGGGAGCTCGAATTCCCCGAAGTCTTCGACCGCGACAATCCGGGATTCGACGTTATCGTCGGCAATCCACCCTTTGCCGGCAAGAACACGCTGATCGCCGGCAATCCCGATGCCTACCTCGACTGGCTCAAGCACAAGCACCGAGGAAGCCACGGTAACGCGGATCTCGCCGCCCATTTCTTCCGCCACGCCTTCGGTCTTCTGCGCCAGGGCGGTACCCTCGGTCTCATCGCCACCAATACCATCGGTCAGGGCGACACGCGTTCAACAGGTCTGCGCTGGATCTGCAAGAACGGCGGGGAGATCTACCGCGTCCAAAAACGACTCAAGTGGCCGGGCGAGGCCGCCGTCGTGGTCAGCGTGGTCCACATCATCAAGGAAGGGGATGTGAGTTCCCGATCCATCGACGAAAAGGAGGTCGAGTCCATTTCGGCGTTCCTGGCACCGGGGAGTTGGCATGACGATCCGGAACGGCTGGAAGCCAATGCCCGCAAGAGCTTCCAGGGCAGCATCGTGCTTGGCATGGGCTTCACGTTTGACGACACGGACACGAAGGGTGCAGCGTCATCACTGTCGGACATGGAGCGGTTGATCGAGGACGATCCGAGCAACGCCGATGTCATCTTCCCCTATATCGGCGGCGAGGAGGTCAATACCAGCCCGACCCACGCTCACCATCGCCATGTCATCAACTTCCGCAACTGGCCGCTGCGGCGCATGAATCTCGGAAGAACGTGGCGGTGGGCGGACGGGGATGCCAAGCGGGATTGGCTGCGCTCGGGAACCGTGCCGCTGGACTATCCAGATCCAGTGGCAGCGGACTGGCCCGAGTTGCTGGCGATTGTCGAAGCGAGGGTGAAGCCGGCCCGCGCACATCTCACGACGAACGCCATCGGGCGAAAACGAGCCGACTTCTGGTGGCGGTACGGTTCTTCTGCTGGCGAACTGTACGCCGCCATCAACGGCATGAACCGTGTCCTGGTGATTTCCAGAGTAGGACAGCAAGCGGCCTTCACCTTCCTGCCGGGAAGGTTGGTCTACGCCGAGTCCATGATCGTCTTTCCCTTCGGCACCGTCGCCGCCTTCTGCGCCCTGCAATCCCGGCTCCACGAGAGCTGGGCCCGCTTCTTCGGTTCGTCCATGGAGGACCGACTTCGCTACACCCCCTCCGACTGCTTCGAGACCTTTCCCTTCCCCGAAGACTGGGAAACCCACCCCGCCCTTGAGGAGGCAGGAGAAGCCTATTACGAATTTCGCGCCGCGCTGATGGTCGAGAACAACGAAGGTCTCACCAGGACCTACAACCGTTTCCACGACCCGGACGAACGCGACCCTCGCATCGAAGAACTGCGTCGGCTTCATGCAGTGATGGACCGTGCCGTGCTGGACGCCTACGGTTGGCGCAACATCCCGACGAGGTGCGAGTTTCTGCTGGACTACGATATTGACGAAGAGACCTGGGGCAGGAAGAAGAAGCCCTGGCGGTATCGCTGGCCCGACGAGGTCCGGGACGAGGTCCTGGGTCAGCTGCTGGCGCTCAACGCCGAGCGCGCAGACGAAGAACAGGCGGATTCGGAATCAGCAACCGACCCCCGGAGGAAATCGTGATCCAGTCTCCTACGCCTTCCGTGACCGACAGCGCAGCGGTCCGCGATTACATCATCGATGCCCTGCGCCTCGATCTTGTCGGTCCCGGACCGGACGATGCCCGGTATCACCAGGAACGTCTCTCCCGTGCGCCATCATTGTGGTACCTGACAGGGTTTCTTGTGCCGACCAACGCACCGGAGTCCCAGCGCGCCCAGGACGCAGAAGAGGAGCTCGACGAGCCAACCGATCCGGTGGAGGGAAGCGATGATGCGACCACGCCGGAACGTGGCACGACCAAGCGGGTCCATTTTCCCTCGTCAATGGGCCTGAGCGTCCTGGTCGAGGAAGAGTGTCAGAGCCTCGACGTGACGGTGTCCTGGGGCGACTATCATCCAGACAGGACCGAGGCGCTCGGCGCCGAGGGTGAAGGCGATGACGCGGCAGGGCGGCGCCTTCGCTACGCCGAGTGGACGCGTGTACCGCGCGGGGAAAGCGTTCGTGTCGATCTCGTTTCCCTTCGGAACGGTGAGCAGGCCTCCCATGCCATTCCAGGGAGCGACGGCCTCCAGGTGGTCTGCTTGGCGCGGACCACTCAGGTTCGAGACGCCAGTGGTCCACGGGCTGCTCGTGCGCTGTCGGTTTTCGTCGTCAACCGCCGACCTCCGGCGAGCGATGATGATCTTCAGGACACGGCTTACGCCTTCCAGGTCGCACTGTGTGTCGAAGCTGACCAATCCTTCATCTCGCGCTTCGACCCGCGTGACCTGGAGAGCCGGGACTGGGATGAACGCCTCGCCGATCTGCACTTCCGCGACACGGCTGAGTTTGCTGTCGGTCACAACGTCTCCGTCCGGGCCGAGGTGACGGGCGATGTGTGCCGTGAAGTCCACAGCGAATGGATGCCCCGTGCTGCCGTGGAGCGGGTCGAACCCCGCGACATCACCGATGTCGAACTCTCCATGGAAGCGCTCGGCTCCCTGCAGGATGTGAAGTCCGCAAGGAAGTCGCTCATGCCCCTGATCACGGCCTATCGGGACTGGATCGATGAGCAGAACCAGGCTGCCCAGGCCTTCACCGGGCGACGGCGCGAGGTCGCCAATGAGCTGGTCAATCGCGCGAAATTAGTAGCGCACCGATTGGAAGGCGGCGTTGACTCTCTGAATGATCCGGACGTGCTGGAGGCATTCCGCATGGCCAACAGGGCCATGGCCCGAGCGGCACGCAGACGGGAAGCCCAGAAGCCCGATATTTCCTCGCCGTCGGCAGCGCCCCCACCGCGGTGGCGCCCTTTCCAGCTCGCCTACATCCTGATGAACCTTCGAGGGATCGCTGAACCCACACACCCCGAAAGGGAGTTCGTCGACCTTCTCTTCTTCCCCACAGGCGGCGGCAAGACCGAAGCCTATCTTGGCCTCGCCGCCTTCACCCTTGTCCTGCGCAGACTGCGGGACCCGGACCCTGTGCATCGCGGGCTGTCGGTTCTCATGCGCTACACGCTTCGCCTGCTGACTCTCGATCAGCTTGGCCGTGCCGCAGCACTCATCTGTGCCCTTGAACTGGAAAGGAAGGGCAACCCCGGGCGTCTTGGTTCCTGGCCCTTCGAGATCGCGCTCTGGGTGGGCCGCGCGGCCACCCCCAACTACATGGGCAAAAAGGGTGATCCGTCCAACAAGACGGCGAGATCGAGGGCACTGCGCTATGGGAACGACACGTCAGGCGAACCACCGCTGCCCCTTGAACAGTGTCCCTGGTGCGCCACCAGATTCGGCAAGAATTCCTTCCGCCTCCATCCCGACACCAATCGGCCGACTGATCTTCATGTCTATTGTGCCAGCAGGCAGTGCGATTTCTCGAGCAAACGACCTCTTCCCATTGTCGCCGTCGACGAACCGATCTATGCACGCCTGCCGGCGTTCATGATCGCTACGGCCGACAAGTTTGCCGCCATGCCGTGGACCGGCGAGACGGCACGCTTCTTCCGTGGCGGTGATGCCGACAATCCTCACCCGCCCGATCTCATCATCCAGGATGAACTTCACCTGATTTCGGGACCCCTCGGCACCATGGCGGGTCTCTACGAAACAGCGATCGATCATCTCTGCCAGCGTCGGATCGGTGACAAGGTCGTGCGCCCGAAGATCATCGCCTCCACGGCCACGGTGCGCCTCGCCGAAAAACAGATCCGCGCACTCTTCGGTCGTTCCACGGTATCGGTCTTCCCGGCGCCGGGCCTTGACCGCAGGGATTCCTTCTTCGCGAAACAGGCATCCCGCGAGGAGATCAACCCGCGGCTCTATCTTGGCATCGCCGCTCCAGGACGGGGATCCAAGGTGATCTTCCTGCGATGCGCCATCACGGTCATGGCGGCAGCCCAGGCCGCATGGGATGCGGCATCGACCAGCGGTAACGCCAACCCGGCCGATCCCTACATGACGGTCGTGGCCTACTTCAACGCCCTCAGGGAACTCGGCAGTGCGCGGCGCATTGTCGAGGATGAGATCAATTCCCGACTGCGGACCTATGGCAAACTCCGCATGCGTCCTGATGAAACACCCGGACTCTTTGCCAACCGCACAGCTGCCCTGGAACCCGTCGAGTTGACATCGCGGGTGACGACCAGCGAAGTCGCGGATGCCAAGAGGCGCCTGGCCCTGGACTTCAGCAACAATGAGCGGGTCGATGTGGCCCTCGCCACCAACATGATCTCGGTTGGTCTCGACATCACGCGTCTTGGACTGATGCTTGTCTCGGGCCAACCGAAGACGACGGCCGAGTACATCCAGGCGACAAGCCGGGTTGGGCGTGATGCAGATAGTCCGGGACTGGTGATCACCTTGCTGAATGTGCACAAGCCCCGCGACAGATCGCATTACGAGCATTTTTCTGCCTGGCACGAGAGCTTCTACCGCAGTGTTGAGGCAACCAGTGTCACGCCCTTTTCGCCCAGGGCCATGGACAGAGGCCTGCCCGCAGTCGCGGTTGCCCTGGCACGACTTGGCATTCCAGGCCTGAACTCGAATAGAGACGCGGGATTGGTCGAGCGGTATGCGACGGAAACCACCGCCCTGGCCGACGCAGTGGGCGAACGCGCCAGGGTTCATGCCGATGGCCTTCCAGGTGACTTCGGTCCGCACGTCCGGGATCGTGTGCAGAGCCTGTTCGACGATTGGGCGAAGCTTGCCGACACGGTTCAACAGGGCGGTGTGTCCCTGCACTACACAGCGGAACGCGGCAAGGGAGATGCGACACGCCTCTTGCGTGAGATGATCGATCCCGACCGCGGCGTGATCAGCGAAGACCGTTTCCGGTTCCGTTCACCACGCTCCCTGCGCGACGTGGAGCCAGGAGTGCTTCTCGGGGTCAAGTCACCGGACGGCAAAGACATCAAGTAGACATCATGACCGACAACATCCTTCGCCAAAGCCAGCTCGTCACAACCTATGGTCCAGGGGCCATGATCGATCTGCCACAGTGTTCGGTGGTCGTATCCAGCCTCGAACAGTGGTCCGCGCTCAGACGGGAAAAAATCGACGAACCTCGCCTCGTTGCCAAACTGAAGCGCCTGTTGAACGTGCCAGCGCTGGTCCTCCAGTCACCTCCGCGCCATGAAGATGGCGTACAGGACAAGAAGAGCCCTGTAGGCGCCCGCATCTTTCCGACATGGTTCATCGTGAAAGACGTCGTGACCTCGACAACCAATCCGCAGTGGCGCCGGCGCCGGCTGGTGCGGTGGAACGATCTGGAGGGGGGACAATACCGCAACGAGAAGGGCAAGCGCAGGCCGGTTGTTCCGGTGCGGTTCGTCTGTGGATGCCGCAAGGGCCATATCGACGATCTGGACTGGCGGCGGTTTGTCCATCCTGGTGGGAAGGCGTGCGCACGGCCCATGTGGCTTGAAGAACGCGGAACCGGAGCCGATATCGGAGATGCGTTCGCCGTCTGTGAATGTGGCAAAGAGCGCTCTCTCTATGAAGCCTCCATGCCGGGCACCGAGTCTCTCGGCCCCTGCGAAGGCAAGAGACCATGGATTGGTCAGTATGCCAGGGAAGCCTGCGGTGAACCCTATCGCCTCCTGGTACGCACGGCGAGCAACGCCTACTTCCCACAGACGATGCGTGTCATCTCACTTCCCGAACACGATGTTGGCCTCGCCTCGATGGTGTCCCCTTACCTTGATCGCCTGAAGACGCTTGACGACGTCAACATGCTTGCCAACTTCCGCGGATCACCGGATCTCGATGCGGCGTTCGCCAACATCGATGATGATGTCGTGATCGCCGAGTACCGGCGTCAGCTTCGCAGTGGCGATGAAGACGACATTCCGGTCAAGGCCGCCGAGTTCGACGTGCTGAACAACGGGTCCCTAACCATTGGACACGACGATCCGCGTTACACGTTCCACGCCGAGACGCTCCCTCGAGGAGACTGGGACCCGGGCGGTATCCCAACCCTCGCAGATATTGACAAGCTCGTCCTGGTTCACCGACTGCGAGAGGTCGTGGCTCTGATCGGGTTCACACGCTTCGAGGCCGTCAACCCGGACAAGGACGGTGAACTCGACATCGGTGTGGCAAGAGCGGCGCTGGCAGAGACAATCGAGTGGCTCCCTGCCATCGAAAATCGCGGTGAAGGTGTTTTCATCTCCTTTCGTCAGGCCGCTATCGAGAAATGGCTGGCGCTACCCGGTGTCCAGAAGCGAGGTCAGGAGATTGAAAGTGGGTGGAGGGCATGGGCCAGAGAACATCACCGTTCTGTCGAGGACTTTCCCGGTTTTGCCTATGTGATGCTGCATTCGCTTTCCCACATGCTGTTGACGTCCATCGCCCTCGATTGCGGGTACCCCGCGAGTTCCTTGCGTGAACGTGTCTATGCCGGCGAAAATGGATACGGCATCCTGATCTATACAGGCTCGTCGGATGCCGAAGGCACGCTCGGTGGTCTGGTCGAAGCAGGACGACGCCTTGAGACGCATGTTCACGCCGCACTCGAGAAGGGTCGTCTGTGCTCGAATGATCCAGTGTGTGCTGAACATCGCCCCGACTCCCCTCTCGAAGGGCGCATGCTGCAGGGAGCCGCATGCCACGGCTGTCTTCTCATAGCCGAAACAAGCTGCGAGCAACGCAATGACTTTCTGGACCGGGCCCTCGTGGCGCCGACAGTCAGTGTCCAGGACGCCGCCTTCTTTGATCTCGGCAATCCGTGAACACCGGGGATTTCAAGGGCCTCTCCCCCCTTGCAAAGGACGACCTCCAGAGGCTCGCTGAACTCCTCGATGCCGGCCTTCTCGTTCCACCAATCAGTGCTCTTGCACTTCATGCCCACGTTCCCATGTCCGTCGCCGAGACCGTGGCGCACTGTCTGTCGCACTTCTTTGCCGAGGGTATGGCTCCACGCGACCTTGCGCGACTCCTTCGCGCCTTCATGGCGGGGCTGGAGTCAGGAAGTTCCACATCACGGCCCGTCGACGTGGTGGTCAGTGGCCCGGGCGACACCGAAGGAGCACGCGACACCGGTGTTGTTGTCAGGCAGCTGTTCGCAAGGGCCACACAACGCATCCTCGTAGCCGGCTTTGCGGTCCACCAGGGCAAGACACTGTTCAGAGTCCTTGCCGACCGTCTCGACGCGGACCCGTCACTCGACGCAACTCTCTGCCTTGACATCAGTCGGGGCCCCGGTGATACCTCACTCGCAAGGGACATTGTCCGCCGGTTTGCAGTTCGCTTCCGAGATAAGGAGTGGCCCGGCCAGCGCCTTCCCGACATCTGTTTCGATCCTCGCTCTCTTGAAAGGGCCGGGAGGTCCGCAAGCTCCATGCACGCAAAATGTGTGGTCATCGACGGTCGCGAAGCCCTGGTCACGTCAGCAAACTTCACCGAGGCCGCACAGCAACGAAACATCGAGCTTGGCCTGCTCGTTGACTCGGAACTTGTCGCGCGGCGCATTGAGGACTATTTTCGCAAGTTGATCAAGAGCCGCACTCTGATACGAATGCCCGTATAGAGGATTCCTCGGGCCTTCATGTCCGGAGAACAACAGCCCCCAAATCCTCTTCCATGTCGAGCTTTCCACTACCTTACCAAGGTGATTGGCTGGCCAAATCCGCAGGTGGAGTGAAGTAGACCGTCACCACATTGGCCATCAAGATCGTAACGGGAAAAGCGGCATCAGTCGTATAGTGGTCAGTTTGGGCTTGGGTGCGAGCCGGGGTGAGGAATGCCTCTTGGATCTTGTTTGTCGGGACCTAGTCATCCGGGACTGAAGCAAACATGGTTTTATGATGGCCGTCCGAGTGTGAACACGGAGGTCATGGCAATGCCCCGCGGTATGGGACGGCCCATGACGGTGCTGGTCTTGAGTGATTAGGAACGGTCGTATCTGGAGGCGCAGGTTCGTCGCCAGCGTATTGCGCGCTCGCTGGCGGATCGGTGCCGCATGATCCTGCGTTGCCCGGATAGTCCGGGCAAACAGTGGCGGCCGGGCTTGGCGTGCATGAGCACACGGTGGGGAAATGGCGTCGCCGTTTCGTGCGGGATCGTCTCGAGGGCCTGTCGGACGAGCCTCGGTCGGGGCGGCCGCGCAGTCTCGCGGACGAGCGGGTCGCCGACGTGATCGAGCGGGCGTTGACCTCCACCCCGGCCGATGCCACTCATTGGCCGCTGCGCTCTATGGCGAAGGTGACCGGCCTGTCGCACACGACGCCGGCGCATCCGGAGCGCGTTCGGCCTGCAGCCGCACCGCTGCGAGACCTTCAAGCTCTCCAGCGACCCGCACTTCGTGGACAAGGTACGGGACATCGTCGGACCCCATCTGTCGCCGCCGGACCGCGCACTGATGCTATGTGTCAACGAGAAAAGCCGGAGCCAGGCTTTCGACCGCACCCAGCCGGTCCTGTCGATGCTGCCGGGAATGGCTGAGCGGCGCACGCACGACTACAAGCGCAACGGCACCACCTCGCTGTTCGCCGCGGTCGACATCGCCACCGGCGCGGTCATCGGCAAGTGCTATCGCGCCTCCGGGCCAAGGAGTTCCTCGACTTCCTCAAGCAGATCGACCGCTCCGCTCCCGAGGGTCTGGATATCCAAATCGTCATTGACAACTACGCCACCCACAAAACCGTGGCGGTCGACGCCTGACTGGCCCGGCGACCGCACTGGCACGTCCACTTCACGCCGACATCCGCCTCCTGGCTCAATCAGGTCGAGCGCTGGTTCGCAGAGTTGACCCGCGAGCAGTTGCAGCGTGGCGTCAACCGCTCGACCCTGCAACGCGAAACCGGCATTCAGGCCTTCATCGAAACCCACAACGAAAATCCCAAACCCTTCCAGTGGGCCAAATCAGCCGACAAAATCCTTGCCGTCGTCAAGCGCTTCTGTTTCCGCGTCGAACAGAACTTATACCACGAACTTTAGATTCAGCTGAGTGGCGGGGGACACCCAGCCCCGCATCTTTCAACCACCCACGCTGTATAGGGATGTTACTCCCGCCTTCTCTCACCGAGTGCTTCGTGCCGCCTTCTTGCGCCAAGTGCGTCACGCACCTGGATCGCCCAGTTCAGCCTTTCGAGACCCT
The DNA here is from genome assembly GCA_964291265.2 of Alphaproteobacteria bacterium. Taxonomy (GTDB): domain Bacteria; phylum Pseudomonadota; class Alphaproteobacteria; order SP197; family SP197; genus SP197. The sequence continues at coordinate 1,713,375 of OZ219747.1, read as the reverse complement.
GCCAGAGCTTCTTCGCTCCCGGGAGCGTCTGGCGCGGCGTGGGATGCCACCCGACGAGGCGCCCAAGGCCGATGACGACGGCACGGACATCGCCCATCGCCCGGACTTCCCGGTGACCCTGGGATTCCAGCAGCGTGCGGAGCAGGTCGATGTCCTCCTCGGCAAACACCTCGCTCGCCGGGGTCAAGGGACGCTCGCGCGCAAGCACGGTCAGGTCGGCAACATGGACGGCGGTGACGGCGTCGAAGGCAAGGCACGTCTTCAGGTCGTCGGCCCTGTCGAGCCGGCGGTCCTTGATCCGGGTCCCGGTCTTCAGCGTGCGGAACCAGGTCTCGATGCTCCATCGCGTCCGGTACCAGCCCAGGACGGTCGCCGCGTGCACGGCCTCGGCCTCCCCTGGTGCCGGGCGCTCGGTGGTCAGCAGCAGCCAGTGCAGGGCCTCGTCGCCGTCACCGGTTCCGGCCTCGCTGGCCGAGACCGCGAACATGGACACAGGCTCCGCGTCGCGCTCCTTTTGCGGCGGCGCCACCTCGACCTGTGCCGTGCGGATCTCGAGACGGGCGACGCGCTCCTTGCGGGCGCGCGGGCCGCCAGCGGCCGGGATCGTCAGCTCCGTCACTGCGACCAGCGGCCGGGCCGCGACATGCTTCCACAGGCACGTCTCTTTGCCGTCGGGCTCACCCACACGCTGTTTCGCCGAACGGCTCGCACGCACCAGCAGCGCGGCTCCGGCGTCCGCGGCATGGGCGAGCAGTTCCCAGAAGTCGCCCTCGCGGTCGCAGACCGAGACGACACGCGTGTCCGGGCAGGCCGCCGCGAGCTCCCGGGCCCGCTCAAGCCCGGTGACCCAGCGCTGACTGTCCTCCCCGGGCTCCTGCCGAAAGGCCGCATCCATCGTGAACAGGCCCAGCGGCCGGCCCTCCGACGTCACCGCCAGACCGGCGTGGGCGAGGATGCCGACGCTCCCCTTGCCACCGCCGCCGATCTTGTCCAGACCCTTCGTGGCCTCCAAGCCGCTGTAGTTGATCGCCGTCGTGTCCTGTATCGCAAGGACAAGAGGCTCTGTCCGACAACGCTCCACGGTCGCCTCAACATGCGCTTCCAGAACGTGCTCCATGGATACCCTCGGGTTCGACAGCAACCGATAAGCGGCCTTCTGCTCCGCCTTCTCGGGAAAGATGATCGGCAGGTCCTCCCCCATGTTCTTCATCCAGGCCCGGCCCATGTCAACGATGCGTCGCCGCACCCGGCCGTCGGTATGGCGCGTGCGCCCGTACTCCCGCTCCGCCCAGTCCGCGTCAGTGCCGTCATAGACGCCCGCCAGGGCGCCGAGTGGACGGCGCTGTGTCCCGTGGAGCACCGTCCGCCAGCCGCTCTCCAGGGCCAGGACCCGCACCGTGCCGGCCTTGCCCCGGCGCCCGCTGGTCCGCCCGGCCACGGTCCAGCCGGCGCAGTGGTAGCAATAGCCGCTGTGCTCCGCACCGACATGAGTGTAGGCCGCCACCGGGCGCACCGCATAGCGGGCCTCCCAATCGTCGGCGATGCGCTCCGCCGCCATGCGCAGGACCCGGGAGGCCAGTCCGTAGACCCGAACGCCGGGAAGCAGGAGAAACCGATGACCGCAGATCACACGCTCGATGTTGGCGGCACGGGCGTCGGCGGACCATGCGATCCACTCATCCCGCGCCCGCAGCTGCCAGGTCGCGGACCCGAAGCCGATCCCGCCGAGGGTGCCGTGGCGTTGCGAGCGGATCCAGTAGCGCACCTGCCCGCCGGGCGAGCGCGTCCATCCCAGCGGGTGGTGCGTCGCCATCATCGCCTCCCAGAGACGGCGATCGTCGGCGTCGCCCACCGGTTCGAGCGAGACCGGGCCGAGATCCTCCAGCAGGCAGACCAGCTTGGTGTCGGGGACGTCACCGGCCGGGACGGCGGGCACGACGGTCGGATCGGGCACGCTCCGCGGCGGCGGAAGCTCCAACCCCACGCGCTCGGCGAGCGCCGGCAGCACCTTCGCCGCCGCCGACAGGCACGGACGGCCGAGCGCGTTGCGCCAACCGGTGCGCTCGCAAAGCTCGCGTGCCAGACCGTGACGGGTGGCGTCGGCGGAGCGCAACGCGCCGGCAAACCAGTCAAGCGTCTGCGAATCGAAATGGCGGAGACCAACCTGCATGCACGCAGCATGCACGAAACGAATCACCTATACAAGTCTGGCACTTTGAAAGGCCCCGCATCCCGCACCATGATCGCCGGCTCGCAAGCCGTTGCCGGTTCGTGGCGTGGGTCGTGGAAGTCCGCCGCGTCTGAGGGGACTTGCCATCGACGGCGGGAGACCAGTGTCCAGACGTGTCTTCCGCGAAGGTGTGATATCGGATATCCTCCTTCCGGTCACTCGCGCGTCATTCACACAAGGCTGCATCGAGAGTACCCAATGCCTGATCTCTACGCCATCAGTCTTTACCTGCAGGAACGCCTCGAACGTGAATGGCGCGACGAGGTTCGCGCCGTAGAGGCCGCCGGCTGGCTCGACCATGCGGGCCTCCTGAAAGATCACAAAAACGGCCTGTCGCTCCGCAACCTTCTCCGCGCTGGGCGAATTGCCGGCCAGGAGCAGCGCCCAAATCAAAAAAACGGATTATGGTTCATTCACCGTCTTGCAAAATCCCGTAACCCCCGAGAAATCCGACAAGCTCGAGAACGAATGCGACGCTATCTGCCGGTCGACCGAAAAGCCTTTCCCTCCTCTTGGCCCGTGAACCGGGAATCCTCTACCTTCTGGCAAGAACTCGGAAAGACGGTCGCGACTTTCGGATATCTGGAAGACATTATTGCATCGACTTGCTTCGCAATCCTTTCCACAACCGAAAAAGCGCGCGTTCTCCTGGATACAGACGACGACGTGATGATCTCCCAATGGTTCAACCGAATCAAGCAGTCTCAAGTTGACGCCTTGCATGGCCTTAACTGCGAGCTCGACCAGGTTCTGAAAGAAGATGTTCGAGTCCCCCACACCGTTCGCGAAGACCTCATCGTGCGCCTGATGGAACTCCGGTCCTTGCGCAGCGCGCTTTGTCACGGCGCATGGATCAACATCCAGGAGGATGAATCGGGCTATTTAAGGAATCTTCACCAACATGACGGCTTTCCAGTCGCTTTTGAACCAAAATTCTCACTTGAGGACATTTCCAGCATCCGCAGCAGGACGGTGGATGCCATCTTCCGGATTGCCGAAGCCGCTTCCATCGCGGGTCCCGACAACATCTATGTTGCCGGCGCAGGTTATGCTTTTGTCGTTGCCATGCCGAGGCAATTCGAGCCTTCCAGCGGCTCGTCCTTGTCGAGCGTTCGGCCTGTAGAGAGTTGAGAATGTTGGAAACAATAGTATAGTCAGTTTGCTTCTAATCAAAATCGAAGAGGCCGAGCGATGCATCGCAGTGCCACTTCAAAAAGGCGTGCACTTTTCAATTGCAATACCCAACTATCCCGGAGGATTGAAACGATGGAAACCAGGATACCGTTCTCTGAAGCCTATGTCAGATTGGTAGGAATAGCTGTGTATGTTTTCTCGTATTACGAGTGGCAGATCATTTACATCATTGATGAATTGAAGCCAGGTTTTGTTTCCGAATATAGTAGAAGTAAAATTTTGACATCCAAGGGTGTTTACGATAAATTTTCCGCAGCTCTCGAATGCGGTGATGCTCTCGCCCCCAGCCTACAAAAATCACTGGCATGTTGTCAGAAAACATTCAATAATTTTATTCCAAGACGCAATGCATTGATTCATGCTCATCCGGTCACAGATCCCATGGAAGGACAAATACTTCACTATCAGACCACGCCATCCAGGCCGATCTCTGACCTGCGCTGGAATCAGGAAGAAGTTGAAACCTTTATTGCGGATGTTGACAAGGCTGCTTGCGAGGCAAATTCTCTATTCTATTGTATTAAAAAATCGAGAGTAACGTAGTAACTTTCTTGTGAGGTCGAACTCAACAGGGCATAGGGCAACGACAGTCGGATGCCGTGCCCCGTCACCGAAAGTCCAGTGAGTTCAGGGTCACGAGGCAGTTGCGTGCATGATCGTCCGCCCCCGGAGCAGTCCGTGACGGGCGGTTGCGACGCCAATCTCCTTGTATCGAGCACGAGCCACCCGCGTGTGTTCTCGCCAGCCGCTATGATGCGATGCGCCTCGACCGCCCGATAGAGCGTTAGGACTTGGCTTATCAGCGGCCGGATCCGGCCCTCGTCGGTCAGCCCCATCACGGCCGCCAGAGATTTCGGGCTGTCGCCGAGTAGGCGTTCGGTCACAGGGTGACGATGATAAGAATGATAGTGAAAACCACGCATGGCTCCGGGACTCGCTTGCATTCGTTCAGTGCTGTCATCGCCCCAATCACCGAGTGGCCGAACGCTTACAGCGCTTGTCCGTCACGACGGAGGGCATGGCGCCAAGCATTATGGAGCTTCGACAGATGACGCGCATGGTGCGGTCGGTATCATGACGGTGGAAGTCCACTGGGAAGCCTGACACCATGACAGCCGATCGCGACGCGACACCACACACGACACCCGACAACGATCTCCTGCAACCTCTGCGGCCAGCCGCGCCGCCGGCTGCGGTTGACGCGGAGAAGATCGACCGGCTGCTGGAGATCAGCACGGACCTGCAGCAACTGGTGCGGGACTACCTGCCTTCCGACACGCTGCCTGCGCCAGAGGCGCATGCCGATGTCCTTGCGGCCATCGGGAAGCTTGAGACTGCCACGGAGAAGCAGGTCACGGCGACCACGTCTCAGTACGACGAACTCATGAAGGCGGTGGCGCCCGCTCCCGACACCGAGGAGGGTCGGCGTCAGAACGACCCGGCGGAAGTCAGCGCTGAAGTGGAAGCGATGAATTGCGCCACGGCACGCCTCGAGGAGAGTGCGGCGCTCTTTCCGAAGGTCGTCAGCTCTCTGGGAGAGGTGCGTGACGACCTCAGGGCCGCCGTGGAGCGCATTCCACGACCCGACGAAGTCGCGGCGCCGCCGACGGCCATGCCCACCCCCGCTACCCCTGCGACGCCCGAGACGGCCGGCGGGATTTCGGAAGAGTTGGTAAAGGGGTTTGCCAGCATCGACAGGCTGGCGGCGAGGGTCGCCGAGCTCGAGAGCGCACAGCGCACTTTGACGAAAGACATGTCCGGCGACTTCGAGACGGTTCACACGTCGCTCGACACCCACGGCAAACGGGTCAACTCGCTTCACGTGTCCTTCGGGACGGTCAGGAATGACCTTTCGCTTCTCTCCACGGAGGCCCGCGAAGCGGCGAGACAGTCCCGCAGTCTGCGCCATTTCCGGGTGGCGCTGCCGGTCATCCTCCTGGCGATCGTTGCCGGCATGTTGCTGGAGGATCAGATGTTCCTGATGCACCAATTGTTCCGGTGAGCTGCGGACAGCGCACCTGCAAGCGGTCCCTGGCCTGACCCATGGTGGCGACGGTTCACGAACTGGCGTCCTCGGCGACCGCGGTTTCGTACTACGAGCAGGACGGGTACTACGCGCGGAACGATCCCGAGCACCGCAAGGCGAGCTTCTGGCACGGCGCCGCGGCCCGCGAGCTCGGCTTGCGCGGTCACGTGGTGCCGTCACGCTTCGAGTCGGTGCTGCAGGGCAAGGTTCCGAAGACGGACATCCGGCTGGGGCGGATCGTCGAGGGCGAGCACCAGCACCGTCCGGGCTGGGACATCACCTGTTCGGCGCCCAAGTCGGTGTCGATCGAGGCTCTGGTGGTGGGGGATGAGCGTGTCATCCGCGCCCACGACGAGGCGGTGCGGGCGACGCTCGACTGGATCGAGGCGGAGCTGCTGGAGACCCGGGGCTGGGATCCGGCGACGAGGCGCCGCCCCCGGGTGAAGGCCGACGGCTCGGTCGTGGCGGGGTTCCGCCACCTGACCAGCCGCGATCTCGACCCCCAGCTCCATACCCACTGCATCGTCGCCAACATGACGAGGAACCGCGAGGGCGACTGGCGATTGTTGATGGCTGCATAGAACGGCGGGATTTCGGCGATTTGCCGCGCTTTGTCAGGGTCGTGTTTCTTCCCTGTTGTCAGGTCCTATTGTCACGTCCTGTTGTCGTGGGTTCAGTGTTCGGCTGATTGTCTCCCCGAGCGCCGCCCGTTTTCCTATTGTCGTTTTGGTCCGGTTCGGATTGTTCCGTCGGCCTCTGCTTCGGTCTTGGTGACGGTTGCCGGGAGGGTTTCGGTTCCGAGGCACTCGCGGGATCGTCTGTTTTCCCTGTGGTCTGGGTCGTGTTGTCCGGTCCCGGGGCGGCGTTTTTGCCGCCGCCCCGGGTGGATGCTAGATCGGCATCGAAAGAAAGAGCGATGCGATGCCGGGCAGAGTTGTGATGACGCCCCCCGGCGCAGCACCCGGACGAGCCGGTCACGGGGGACCGAACTCCCGTGTATTGTCGAGCCATTTTGCGTCCGGGTCCACCCCCGCTCTCGAGACGGATCGTGTGCACGACGGGACGACTGTTCAACTGCAAGCGGTGTCAGCGGCAGGTTGTTCTCTGCCGGTCGTGTGACCGGGGGCATGTGTATTGCTCCGATGAGTGCAGGGAGCGGTCCCGGATCGAGCGGCGCCGCGCGTCGCGTCGTCGCTACCAGAGCACGCTGAGGGGCCGTGAGACGGGCCGTCACCGCCAGCGGCGTTACCGGCTCCGCAAGGCGGAGGAGGCGCGTGCGTTGAAGGCCAGGGCGGCGATGCTTGCCGAGATCATGGGCACGCAGACGTCTGCTGTGGTGCTGCTTGGCGACGTTCCGGCGGTGTCTGGAGACGCCGGTTCCGAAGAAATCGTTACGGACCACCCTTCCCGACTGCTGCCGACCTCCCTACCTGCGGTTGTGAAGGCGCGAGAGCGACGCGAATCGCCGCTTCGGTGCGCCCGGTGCGGACGGGTCGTGACGCATGTGGTGCTGAGGGACCTGTGATGCGGCGTTGAGGAACCAAAGGGAGGGAGTTCATGGCGATCGACGAGGACACGCGGGCGACGATCGTGCGGCTGTCGCGGGCCGAGGGCTGGGCTGTGGGGACGATTGCCCGGCATCTCGGCGTGCACCACGGCACGGTGACGCGGGCGCTCAAGGCGTCGGGGCAGGAGCGGCGGCCGCGGGCCAAGCTCATCGACCCCTTCGTTGCCTTCCTCGGGGAGCGTCTTGAGGCGTCGCCGGACCTTCCGGCCAGCACGCTCTGGCGACAGGTCGTGGCCCTGGGCTACCGCGGCGGCGAGGATCACTTCCGTCACGACCTGCGCCGCCTCGGGCTGAGGCCGGTGAAGAGGCCCGAGCCGTCGCTGCGGCTGAGCTTCCTTCCGGGCGAGCAGGCGCAGGTTGACTGGGCCGAGTTCGGGAAGGTCCGCATTGGCCGGGCGGAGCGCAGGCTCATGGGGCTTCTCGTCACCCTCAGCTACTCGCGCCAGACTGTCCTGAGCCTGTTCCACGACGCGCGGATGGCCAGCTTCCTGCAAGGCCATGTCGAGGCTTTCGCGGCATTCGGGGGTGTGCCGCGGAGGCTTCTGTACGACAACCTGAAGAGTGCCGTGGTGACGCGCCGCGGCAAGGCGGTCACCTATCATCCGATGCTGCTCGGCCTCGCGGCCCACTATGCCTTCGAACCGAGCGCCGCCTGGCCCAGGAGCCCGCAGGAGAAGGGCCGCGTGGAACGCCGTGTGCGCTTCGCGCGCACCGGGTTCTTCGCCGGGCGCGACATCACGGTCCCGCTCGGCGAGCTCAACGCCGCGGTTCGGGAGTGGTGCTTCGGCGCCGCCGCGGAGCGGCCCTGGCCGGACGACGACAGTCTCCTGGTGCGGGACGCCTTCGCCCGGGAGAGGGAGCACCTGATCGTCCTTCCCGTCGACCCCTTCCCGCATCACGAGGTCCGCCCGGTGCGCATCGACAAGACCTGCCACGCCCGCTTCGACACCAACGACTACAGCGTTCCGGGTAGCTTCTCCAAGGCCCTGCTGACGCTGGTCGCCGACCGCGACGAGGTCCGCATCCTCGACGGCGCCGACGAGGTCGCGCGCCACCGACGCTCCTACGACAGGAAGCAGGCCGTCACCGATCCGGAGCATGCCAGGGCGATCGCCGCGGGCAAGCGGCGGGCCCGCTCCATGAGCGTCCGCGACCGGGTCCTGCGCACCGTGCCGCGGGCCGAGGAGATGCTGGCGCGCGCCGGGACCAACGGGCGCAACGTGGCCTCCTGCGCCCGGATGCTGGAGACGCTTCTCAACGCGCACGGCGCCGACGCTCTCGACCGGGCTGTCGCCACGGCGCTGGAGCGCGGCTCGTGCCACCCCGAAACCGTGCGCGTCATCATCGAGGAGCGCCGCCGGGAGCAGGGCCTGCCGCCCCTCAGCATCGCCGACGACGGCCGCGGCGGCCGTGGCACGACGCCGCGGGGGACCGCTCTCGACGCCTACGACAGGCCCGAAGCCAGCGCCAGGAACAAGACATGAGCGAGCTCAGGGAGCGTGCCCGGGCGCTCGGCCTCCACGGGCTCGTCGAACGCTGGGACGAGGTCGCCGGGACCGCATGGATCGAGGAGGTGGTCAGCGGCGAGGAACAGGCCCGCAGGGCCCGCAGCCACGAGCGCCGCCGCGCCGCGGCGCGGCTGCCCGCCTTCAAGCCCCTGGCGGACTTCGACTGGACATGGCCGCGCGACATCAGCCGGGCTCATGTCGAAGCGCTCCTCGGCCTCGGCTTCGTCGACCGTGCGGACAACGCCGTGCTCGTCGGCGGGCAGGGCACCGGAAAGACCATGATCGCCGCCAACGTGGCGCACCAGGCCCTGCTGCACGGCCACACCGTCCGCTTCGAGAAGGCGCCGGAACTGCTCGAGGCACTCGCCGAGACCGTCTCGCGCAGCGAGCTGCGCCGCCGCCTCGCGATCCTCGCCAGGCCCCGCCTGCTCGTCCTCGACGAAATCGGCTACGTGACCCTCGAAAGCCACCATGCCGACATCCTCTACGCCATCGTCTCGCGGCGCTATCAGCGCCGCTCGACCATGGTCACGACAAGCCTCGCCTTCGCCCAGTGGGACCGCGTCTTCCCCAGCGCCTCCGGCATCGCCGGCACCGTCGACCGGCTCATGCACGACGCAACCCTCATCTCCATCGACAGCGACTCCTGGCGGCTCAGGCGTGAAACCCGATAAACCCCGCCGCGTCGACTTCGACGCCGTCAAGCGCATGCCGTTCGAACGCATCGCCGCCGACTGGGGATACGTCCGCGACGAACAGGCCTCGACACGCGCCAACCCCGTCCTGTGCGCACCCGGCCTGCCGAAGCTCGTCACGAAGTGCCTCAACAACGGACACTGGGTCTACTTCAACACCCAGAACGATGAAGACAACGGAACCGTCATCGACTTCATGCTCAACCGCGGACTGGCCTTCGCCGACATCTGCACCCGCTTCACAGCACCCGACACCGCGCCACGCGACTTCCGCAGCCTCTGGGCCGCGGCAACGCCCGATGCGGCCCCGGACTGGCTCACCGGGCGCGGCATCCTCCCGGAGACCCTCGACACCTGCCGCCCCCTGGTCCGCCGCGACCACAACGGACGCGTCCTCTTCGCCCATCGCAACAGGAAGCGAAAGCTCACCGGCTTCGAGATCGGTCCCCCCGACGGACCGAAACGCTTCGCCACCGGTGGAACCCGAAGCCTGTTCGCCGTCCGCGCCGGAACCGCCGCGGACCTCGAGGCCCTCGTCATCACCGAAAGCGCCGTCGACGCCCTCAGCCTGGCCCAGATCGACCAATGTCCCCCCAGCCACGCCTTCCTCTCCACCGCCGGGGCACCCTCGCGAAGACAGCACGAACAGATCAGCCTCGCCGCAAGCAGCCTGCCCAACGTCAGGACCATCGTCCTCGCCCAGGACCACGACGAGGCCGGAGAGCGACAGGCCGAAACCCTGCGCAAAAAGATGAAGCTCCCCTCCCACGTCTCGTTCCACAGACGCAGACCGCCGGAAAACGCCGACTGGAACGACGTCGTCAACGCCAGGACCAAAGAACCACAAGCGAGATCATGACCACGTCCGTCACAAGGAGACCACTCATGCCCCTCACGCCCGCCGAAAAGCAGCGGCGATACCGGGAACGGCGCAAGGCCGGCATCCCTCCCGTCCACACCCCAAAGCATCGTGACCGGCGCTCGCGACCGCAACGCTGGAACGACGCCGTGGCCGAACTGCGCGCCCTGCAGGACGAATGGCGTGACCGCCTCGACAGCATCCCCGAAACCCTCCGTGACACGCCTTACGGAGAACGCCTGCAGATCGTCGCCGATGCCGACATCGAGGCCCTCGAGGACATCGAACCGCCACGCGGCTACGGAAGGGATACGTGATCCCGCAAGACCCTTGAACGCGGTCACGCGTTACCATCCAGGAATGAGAACGTCTCACCCCGACGCGCCGCTCAGCCTCCCCGGGAAACTCCCGGGCCGTCCAAACGACACCGCATCACGAGACTGCCGCAGCCGCTGGCCGGACTGGCTTACAGGTCGCAGCATCCGCCCGAAAACACTCAACGCCTGCCGCACCCTGCAGGACGAATGGCGTGACCGCCTCGACAGCATCCCCGAAACCCTCCGTGACACGCCTTACGGAGAACGCCTGCAGATCGTCGCCGATGCCGACATCGAGGCTCTCGAGGACATCGAACCGCCACGCGGCTACGGAAGGGACACGTAATCTCGCAAGACCCTTGAACGCGGTCACGCGTTACCATCCAGGAATGAGAACGTCTCACCCCGACGCGCCTCTCAGCCTCCCCGGGAAACCCCCGGGCCGTCCAAACGACACCACATCACGAGACTGCCGCAGCCGCTGAGCCGCAGCAACGCCCGATCCGCCGCCGGACTGGCTCACAGGTCGCAGCATCCGCCCGAAAACACTCGACGCCTGCCGCACCCTGCGCCGCCGCAACCGCAACGCACGCAGCCTCTTCGCCCAGCGCAACAGAAACCGTCAGCTCTCCAGCCTCGAGATCGTCCCGCCCGACGAACCACGACGAGGACGGAGAACGCCAGAACGAAACCACGCGCAAAAGCCTGAAGCTCCCCTCCCACATCACGTTCCACAAACGCCGAACGCCAGAAAACGCCGACCGGAACGACATCGTCAACGTCAATGCAAGACCAATGGGATCCAACAATAGGCAGAAAACAAAGACCGGGCGGACCTTCGTCCAATGCCGCACGTTCTCCTGTCGTGGTCACCCACTCACACGATCAGCGCCCAAAAGAGCGGTTCTCCGCCAATATCCCGCCGTTCTAAATCGCCGCCGACAGCGATCGATCGAACCAACGTTGCTGCGCCGCAACGAGCGCCTGATCGGCGCCCACTACCGCAACGAACTCGCCGCGCGGCTGACAGCCCTGGGGTTCGCCATCACGCCTCGCATGGTGGGAGACGTTCCGGGTTTCGAGCTGGCAGGCTACGATCAGGCCTTCCTCGACGCCTTTTCGGGGCGGCGCCGCGAGATCCTGAGGTATCTCGACGAGCACGGGTTGCCGCACACGAAGGAGGCGCTGCAGAAGGCGACTCTCCACACCCGCCGTCGCAAGGTGGAAGCGGGTCTCGACGAACTGGTGCCGCAATGGCGAGAACGGGCGCGTTCGCTGGGTCTCACCCGCGACGTGGAGGCCCTGGCGCCGCCGCGCCCGAGCGATCCGGTGACGGGCGAGAGGACGCCGCTTCCCGCCGATCCTGACGCCGGCCTGGCGTTGAACGAACGGCGCAGGCGGCGGCGGTCGCCCGCCGTGCCGAAGGTCGGCGACGGCGCCGAGGTCGGCCTGCCACGGGCCGACCCGATACGGATCCGCGGCGCCTTCCCATCCGGCCATGCTCCGCCGGAACTCGTCATGGCGCCCGAGACAGGGGTTCTGGAGGCGGTCTGCCGGGCGGTCGCGCATTACGAGGAACGTCGCACGGTGATTCCGGAACGCGCCATCCGCACGCTGGCTCTCGGTTCTGCACCGGGGCGCTACGCCCTTCCCGAGGTCGATGCCGCCATTGACCGCCTGGTGGCCGAGGGCATCCTGATCGAAACGCCTGCGAAGGGCTCGGACCGGTCCTTCGTCACCGATGGAGCGGTGAAGGCCGAGAGGCGCATCCTGGAACTCCACCGCGAGGGCGTTGACACGGCCCGGGCCCTGGCGGAACAGGAGGATGTCGAGGCGCATCTCGCCGGAACACGCCTCACCCGGGGCCAGGCGGACGCGGTGCGCACCATCCTGCTGGCGCCCGATCTCATCGTGGGCATCCAGGGGCATGCGGGATCGGGGAAGACCACCATGCTGAAGAGCGTGGCCGATCTGGCAGGGCGTGAGAACATCGTCGGCCTGGCGCCTTCGGCGACTGCGGCGCGGGTCCTGCGGAAGGAGGCGGGCATCGCGTCCCGCACGTTGCAGTGGTTCCTGACGCGCCACCGGGACCTCTCCGACCCGGTCCGCCTGCAGAGGGCCCGGGAGGACTTCCAGGGGCGCATCCTCGCCGTCGACGAGGCCTCGATGATCGGCACGGTGCAGATGAAGGAGCTGCTCCACATCGCAACTGAGCTCGGCGTGGCGCGGGTGGTGCTGACGGGCGACACGGCTCAGCTGAAGTCGATCACCGCCGGGCAGCCCTTCGGGCTGTTGCAGAAGGCCGGGATGACGACGGCGGTGATGGATGAGGTGCTGCGGCAGAAGGACCCGGATCTCGAGGTGGCGGTGGCCCATGCCCGGGAGGGCGAGGCCCGCGAGGCCATCACCCGCCTCGACAACCGGGTGCGGGAGCACCACCGCGAGGTTCTGGGCGCCGAGGCTGCCCGACGATGGCTGGCGCTGTCGCCGGAGGACCGGAAGCGCTGTGCAGTGCTGGCTCCCACCCACGCGATGAGGCGCCAGATCAACGACGCAATCCGCTCGCGCCTGGCCGAGGAAGGCGTTCTCCACGGGAATACGCTCACCATCCAGCGCCTGGTGCCCCGCCGCCTCACCCGCCAGCAGGCGGCGCTTGCCGCCAGCTACCACGTGGGCGACGAGGTGGTCTTCCACCGCGACGCCTACGGCTGCCGGCGCGACGACGTCTGCCTCGTTCGCTCGGTCGGGGACGACGCCATCGTCCTCGATCATGACGACGGCAGGGAGCGGCGCTTCCGGCCCTCGGGCAACGCCGCCCGCAACCTCGGTGTCTACGAGACGGCGCCCATCGAGATCCGGGCGGGCGACCGGATACGCTGGACCCGCAATCTCAAGGCCCGGGCCGGACGCAGCCCTCATCCCGAACTGGTGAACGGAGAGGAGGCTCTCGTCAGGGAGATCGGCTCCAGGAGGGTGACGATGGAGACGGCGGGCGGCGAGACCTTCTCCCTGGCCCGCGCGCATCCCCAGCTGCGCCACCTCGACCATGCCTGGAGTTCGACGGTCCACGGCGCCCAGGGGAGGACCGCGCCCAAGGTCATCGCCGTCCTCGATGCCGGTGGCATGGCGAACCAGGACCTCTTCTATGTCGAGGTGAGCCGGGCCTCGGAAGGGTTCTCTTTGCTTACCGACGACCGCGAGGCGCTGATCGAAGCTCTCGAGACGTCGCCCGACGTGCCGGACAACGCCCTGGAGGTCCTGGGCGAGGACTTCGATGCCGCGGTGGTGGACCTCGACGAGGCGGCGGCTCTCATCGCCGACTGGAAGACGATCGAGGACGAGACAAAGCGCACCGGACGCCCTCATTCCACCGTGGCCGGCCATGACGAGGTGATGGCGCGCATCGCCTCCTTCGCGGCCATCGAGGATCTGCCCGACGATCTGCGCGCCTTCACGCAGGAACGTCTCACTGCCCACGCAGCGGCGAAGGCGGCGGAACGGGAAGTGCGGACCCTGATCGACGACATCACCGGTCACTGGCGGTGCTGGCCGGAACTCGCCTGGGCTTCCTCCGGCGGGTCCGGGCCGGATCTCCCCCGCATGATACCGTGGATGGAGCGCGGCCTTCGTCTGTTCAGGACCGCGTCGCGCTGGCTCGAGGCCTCGCCGCCGGTTCCGGGTTTCGCGCACGCGGCGTCTGCCGTCGAGGCCTCGGTGGCCCGCCTGATGCGCGTCATGGCGAAGGCCGGCGTGGAAGCCTTTCGTCGCCGCTGGGAGGAGATGGAACCGCGCCTTGCCGGAGAGGCGGCGCTGCTGCGGGACGACTACCGGGACCTGGCCGCCACGGCCAGGACGCTGATGGCCGAGAAGGGGTTGGAGGAAGGGGAACGCCGCGTGATCGAGGCATGGCGGGTCTTCGATGAGCGCCAGCATGTCCTCATGAACGAGGTGACCCGGCATCCGGGGACCGGGAGCGAACTCCTGGGAGCCATCGCCCTCGAACCCGGGACCGGCGTCGATCCTCGCGCTCCGGCGGTGCTGGCGTGGCGGCGCGACGCCGGGGCCTGGCTCGACAAGGCGCGGGTCCTGCTGACCTCACCCGGCCATGCGCCATACCTCGCGGCGGACCCGGACTCGCGGACCCTCACGGAACGCACAGTGCGTGACATGGAAAGGGCTCTCGTCAACCTCGATCACGCTTACTTGAGGTGGCGTCTCGACGACCTCAAGGCCCGGGCCGATGCTGCCGGTGTTCTCCCCTGCGACATCGACGGGTGGACGGATCTCGTGGACGACGTCCGGAACGTTGTCGATGACGAGGATGACGGGACGGTGACGGAACTGGCCCGGCGGGTGACGGCGCAGGACGATGTCTGGGGCGCCCGGCGCGACCTGGTGGCGCAGGTGGCCACGGCCTTGCAGGATCTGAAGGCCGCCCGGCCGACGGTCGGAGCGCCGGATGCGCTCGACTGGCGGCGACGGGCCAGGGACACCGAGGAGTTGATCGCCCTCCTGCCACCGCGCGACACGGTTGCATGGAGCTCCCATTGCCGCGCCCGCGGCATCGATCCACACGGCCTCGGACATCGCATCGACGGTCTGCCCGGCATGCTCGAGACGACGCACGCCGGCGAGGAGCTGGCCGCGTGGCAAACCCGGGTGGCCGCCTGGCAGGACGAGGTTGCCCGCATGCCGCCTGCTGTTCCGTCCGAGGGCCGCGACGACCTCCATCAACGGGCGAACGTCCTGATGAACGAGGGCCGGGCGCTGCCGGATCGGTGGCAGTCGCGCGGCGTCACGGCAGACGACATGGCCGACGCCAAAGCCAGGATCGACCGCGCGGTTGCCGGTATCGCGGCATCCCTGGTCCGCATGGAGACCGAGGCGTTCACCCGCCTCGCGGAAGCCATCGGGAGGTTGCCGTCGTCGGTCCACCCCCTCGATGACGGCAACCTGGCGAAGCTCCGGGAGTGCATCGGTCGGCTGGAGGCGGTTGAGGAACTCGAGCCCGGACTCGGCCGGTCCCTCGACGCCTGGAAGTCCCGCATCACGGGCTGGGAGGAGGACCGCCGGGAGGCGAGCCGCCTTGCCGGGCAAGCGCTGCGCCTGGAGGCCGGCCGCCCGGATGCCGGCGCCGTCGGCCTGGCCGCATGGTCTCGCGAGGCGCGGGCCCTCATCGACGATGCGGCCGCGCTGGACGCGAGGATGGGCCGGGATGTCCTTGCCCTCCATATGCGGGCCCTCGGGCACGATCCGGACCGCATCGCCCGGATCATCGAGGCGGCGCCGGACTGGCTCGCCCGCGCCGAGGCGCTGCGCGAGGAGAGGGACCGCGCCGTTCACCTCGTCAGGCTGCGCCATGCCTGGAAGGAGATCCGGCAGGCGGCGCCAGGGTCCGCCCGGACGATCCCGTGGGACGGCCGCGACCCGTTGGTGCGGGGAGACCGGCTCTCCTGGCATGACGCGGCAGGCGTGCACGACATGATTGTCAGGCGCCTCCATGTCGTCCCGAGCGACGACAGGTCGAACACGGTCATCCTCGAGCCCCTGGCAGGCACGGGCGAGAGCGTGAGCCTCGACGGATACCGGATCCGGACGCTTGCCGTCCAGAGTGGTCTCAGGCGCTGCCTGTGGTTCGACGAGACCTTGCGCGACAGGGAGGTCGCTCGTCAGTATGCGACGCCCGACGGCATGTTCAGCATCCCTTGCGATGACGGCGTGGTGGCCGGCGACCGCATCCGCTGGACGTGCGTGCGGGATCCCGACCTGTTCAAGGACGGGGTCGTTGTCGAGGGCGACACGCCCCAGGTCGAGGCCACGGTCGAAGAGGTCTCAGATGGCACGTCATGGCGGGGCCGGCTCGTGACCCTGAAGGTCGATCGGTCCTGGGGACTGGAGAATGCTCCAGAGGTCGGTGAGATGATCTACCAGCGCGAACCCGAACTTGCCTCGCGCGGCTGCGTCCGCCGTCCATGGGAAGACGAATCCCTGCGCGCCGCACGACTGCAGGAGGCTCGGAAGATCGATCAGTCGAGGGGACGGTCCCGTGGCTTCTCGATGTAGGGCGGCGGCATCAGGTGTCGCCTTCGTCCAGCAGGTCGAAGAGTGTCGCCGGTTCCGGCGCCGTGTCGACCTGCACCGCCGACGGGCGCTCTTCCTTCTGCGTGCCGGCGTCGGCGAGGATCCGTCTTGCCGTCTCCTCCCCGACGATGTCGGCGAGGCGATGATGGAGTTCCCGCCCGTGGCCCTTCTTCGCCATGACGTCGGCATAGGCCATGAAGGCGGCCGCGGTCCGCACCTGCATGTCGACGACAAGCGGCGTCGCGTCGGCCACGCCGCCGGTCAGGCGAGCACAGGCCGCTCTGACGCTCTCCAGGAGTTCGCGCTGCTCCTCGGCCGTCAGCACCACCGGGCGGTCGACATCCCTCTCCGCGGCATCCCTCTTCACGAGGTCGATGAGGTAGCGGGCGCAGGACTGTCCTCGGCTCGCCGCATGGGCCTTGATGGTCTCCCATTCGGCGTCCGTCGCCGCGATCACGATGTGCTTCGACTGCTTCCGGCTTCCTTGCCGGCGGCGGGGCCGTCTCATGGCAACGTCCGGGAGAGCGCTTCGATGCCGAAGAGGTTGAGACCCTCGGCGCCCGGAAGATCCTGCCGCAAGGACCGGCTCAGCCGGTCGAAGGCGCGGATGCCATCGAGGGCCTCCCTCTGCTCGGCAGGCGAGAGATGCAGCGGATGAATGTCGGGATCATCCTCGAGGGCAAGGTCGACGAGATACCGGGAGATCGACTTGCCCCGCTTCGCCGCCTGTGTGCGGATCAGGGCCTGGTCATCCGGTCGTGCGTAGACGGCCCGCTGGCGCTTGAGGGGACGGCTCACCGGTCCTCTCCCTCGGCCTTCCAGCGGTTGGCCGCGCCGGGATCGGTCAGCGTCGCCAGCACCCCCTCCCTCTCCAGGAAGCGGTCGACCGCTTCGCAGGTATCGTCCCAGGCATTGCCGGCGCCCACTTCGCGCAGACGCCGCTCCTCGAGTTTCGAGAGCACCAGGATCTCGCGCACGGCGCGGCGCATCACATCCGGCGGCAGGGTGTCCGGCATCAGCGCACGGTGGACGACGAAGCGCGAGACCTCCATGCCGGCCGATGCCGCCGCACGGGCGATCCGCTCCCATTCGGCATCGCTCGCCATGACCGCGCGCTGGCGTCTTCCCCGTCCGGATGTCATCGCAACTGTGGCGGCATTGTGGTCAGATAAGCGGGGTGACACAATCGGCCTCCTGTGGAAAAAATACCTTCGTTGATTCTCACATTATGCTTGAGCAGTCAAGTTTCATATCGTTCTTCTATACCACAGAAATCGCCTTTGACAAGCAAGGATTGTGTCCAAGGTGCTCATGCCGGGATGGGTGCCCTGCTTCCCCGAGTGCAACAATACAACGATGGACAAACGATAGACCATCGTCGGATGGGTGGCCGCGATGATGTTGACAGGGCCTGCAACATGTTGTATCAGCGTCTGTATATGAGAGAGAATGCGTCGATGCTTGAGTGGTGCGGTTACCTTAACCCAACTTCATTGAGCATACACCCCTTCCAGGCGCCGCAATTCAGTGAGGTATGCCGCCGATCACCTTCGCCGCGTACGTGATGGTTGGATGAGTTCTCGGCACGCGGCCACACAGAGCGTTCCATGATCAGTCCGGATCGATACGACACTCGGAAGTCTTCAGGGTACAGAGGCCATCGATGAGGGTAAGCGTTCGGTCAAGGGTGACGATGAGTGCCCAGGAACCTCGTCAGGTCTGAGTCTGTATTGACGTTGGTCGCGGTGGATGCGTTTGGTGTGCACAATCCCAGCGGATGCCCGAACTCGCGAGGAATCGGGCGGAGGATGGTCCTGAACTCCACTTCTGCGGCCATTGCTCGCCATGGCGATTCGTGGTAGGGCTTCACCTCATGTCTCTCCGCGCCATGGACAGTGCGTTTCCCTCTCGATCGGACGGTCGCAGCGCACCTGGACTGTCTGCGAAGGACATCGAAGCGTCGTCGGAGGACACGCACCTCCCCGTCCCGGACGGAGGGCGGTTGCATGCGGCGCAGGAGGCGCTGCGGGAGGTCTTCGGCTTCGAGGAGTTCCGTCCCGGTCAGGAGGCGGTGATCGGCGCGCTGCTCGACGGCCGGCATGCGCTCACCGTGATGCCGACGGGCTCGGGCAAGTCGCTCTGCTTCCAGATCCCCGCCCTGGTCATGGACGGGCTCACGGTCGTGGTGTCGCCTCTCATCGCCCTGATGCAGGACCAGGTGTCGGCGCTCCGGCTGGCGGAGGTTGCCGCCGACTGCATCAGCTCCGCGAACGACAGGAGCACCAACGTCGCGGCATGGCGGAGGGCGGCGGAGGGGCGGACGCGGCTACTCTACATGGCCCCCGAGCGGCTGATGACGGAACGCATGCTGGCGGCGCTTGCCCGCCTTCCGGTCCGGCTCTTCGCCATCGACGAGGCCCACTGCATCTCGCAGTGGGGCCCGGCCTTCCGGCCGGAATACGAGGATCTGTGCCGGTTGCGCGACCTCTTCCCCGGTGTCCCGATCGCGGCGCTGACGGCGACCGCGGACGAGGTGACGCGGAGCGATATCGTGGACAAGCTGTTCGGCGGACAGGCCGAGCAGTTCGTGCTCGGCTTCGACCGTTCCAACATCAGGCTCACGGTGGAGATGAAGCGCGAGTGGAAACGCCAGCTCGTGAATTTCATCTCCCGCCACGAGGGCGAGAGCGGCATCGTCTACTGCCTGTCGCGCCGCAAGACCGAGGAGACCGCCGCGATGCTGGTGTCCGAGGGGGTTCGCGCGCTGCCCTACCACGCAGGCATGGCGAAGGAGGAGCGGGAGGCGCACCAGAACATGTTCATGACCGAGCCGGGGGTTGTGATCGTCGCCACCATCGCCTTCGGCATGGGGATCGACAAGGCGGATGTGCGTTATGTCTTCCACACCGACCTGCCGGGCAGCGTCGAGGCGTACTACCAGGAGATTGGCCGGGCGGGGCGCGATGGCGCGCCGGCCGAGGCGCACATGCTGTACGGCCTCGGAGACATCAGGATGCGCCGCCAGTTCATCGAGGACGAGGAGGCGGGACCGGAGCGCAAGCGCCGGGAGCACAGGCGCCTCGACGCCCTGCTGGGCTATTGCGAGGCGCCGGCCTGCCGGCGTGTGACCCTGCTGGAGTATTTCGGGGAGCGGACCCAGGCGTGCGGCAACTGCGATGTCTGCCTCGATCCGTCAGCCCGCATCGACGGGACCGAGGAGGCGTTGAAGATCCTCTCGGCCGCCTGGCGGACGGGCCAGCGCTTCGGCGCCGCGCACCTGATCGACGTCCTGCGGGGAACCGGGACAGACAAGATTGCGCGCCTCGGCCATGACCGGCTTCCGACCTTCGGGGTGGGGGCGGCGCGCGGCAAGAACGAGTGGCGCTCGCTGATCCGCCAGATGGTGGCGACGGGGTTCCTGCGGATCGACATCGGGGGCTACGGGGGGATCGTAATCACGGAGAAGGGGCTGGGCCTGCTGCGCGGCGACGGCGAATTCCTCTACCGCGCGGACACCGTGGTCGTGCGCTCGCCTGCAAGGGCCCGGGCAAGCGGCGCGGTCCGCGGCGAAGCCGGAGAACCGGCCCTTGCCGGTGAGGACGCGGCGCTGCTGGGCGCCCTCAAGGCATTGCGTCTGGAGATCGCTCGGGAACGCGGGGTGCCGGCCTATGTCGTGTTCCCCGACCGGACGCTGATCGACATGGTGCGCCGGCGCCCGCGCACCGAGGCGGAGTTCGCCGAGGTCAACGGCGTGGGCGCGGCCAAGCTGAAGGAGTTCGCCGTGCCGTTCCTGGCCGCCGTCGCGGCCGCGCCGGCACACGAGGACCCGCCATGACGCGCCAGATCGTCATCACCGAGAAGGCGAGCCAGGCGAAGGACGTGCGCAGCGCCGTGGGCTCGCGCTACGGCGCGGTTCTCGCGGCGGAGGGGCACTTGCTCGACCTGTGCGAACCGGAGGACGTGAACCCTGCCTGGAAACGCTGGTCGACGGCCTTGCTGAAGCCGGACGGGCTCTACGGCACCAAGCCCGCCACCGGCGGCAACAAGGCGGCCAAGCTGAAGGCGATCCGGGAGGCGCTGAAGACGACCGACCGAGTCTGGCTCGCGACCGACTGCGACCGCGAGGGACAGCTGATCGGCCAGGAGATCCTGGAGCACTGCCGCTACCGGGGAGAGGTGCTGCGGGTGCTGTTCACGGCGCAGGACGCGGAGACCATCCGCACCGCGTTCCGGCGCGCCCGGCCCAACGGCGAGCACACCCGGCTCTATGAGGCGGCGGTGGCGCGTCGGCAGGCGGATCAGATCTACAACCTGTCGCTCACCCGCACCGCGACGGTGACGCTGGGCCGGGGCACGCGGAGCGTGATCGGGATCGGCCGGGTCAAGACGCCGACGCTGGCAATCGCCTGTCGGCGGGAACTGGAGATCCGGGACTTCGTGCCGGTCGCGTATTTCGAGGTCGTGGCGACGGCGCATGCCGCCGGCGCCGCGTTCAGGATGCGTCACGCGCCGAAGGAGCGCATCGTCGAGCGCCTGAGGGCAGAGGCTGTCGCCGCGACGGCGCGGCACTTCGAGGGACCGCTCGGCGTGCGGGTCGAGGACCAGCGCCAGCGCCCGCCGCGGCTGCACGACCTGCCCTCGCTGCAGAAGCTGTGCAGCTCGCGCTTCGGCTGGACGGCGTCGAAAACTCTGGAAGTGGCGCAGGAACTCTACGACGGGGAGGACAAGAAGATCCTGACCTACCCCCGCGCCGAGGTACGCTACCTGCCGGAGACCGCCGCCGCGAACGTGTCGAAGATCGTTGCGGGCCTGCGGGCAGGACGGGCTTACGCGGATATCCCGGTGCCGTCGCCACCGGCGATCCGCAAGGGCAGGAACGGCGCATTCCACGACAAGGGCCTGGAAGGCGCGAGCCATCACGCGATCGTCCCCAACGTGAACAGGGTCGACGACCTGCGCGAGGTCTGGCCTCGTCTCACGGCGGACGAGAAGAAGCTGTTCGATGCCGTGGCCCGATCCTACCTGGCCTCTGTCATGCCGGACTACCGCTACCGGCAGACCACGGTGACGATGGACGTGCGGGGCTTCGAGTTCCGGGCCGCCGGGCGCCAGTCCATCGAGGCCGGCTGGCGCGGAGCCTTTCCGGACTGGCGGCCCGACGAGGACAAGGGCGAGGCGGCGCAGGCGCTGCCGTCCCTGCGGGACGGGGAGGCCGCACGCCTCAGCGATCCCGAGGTCGAGGACAGACAGACGCGCCCTCCGCCGCGTTACCAGGAAGGCACGCTGATCGAGGCCATGCAGAACGCATGGCGCTTCGTGGAGAACGAAGCGCTCCGCGAGCGTCTGCGGGAGGCGAAGGGGATCGGCACCCCGGCGACGCGGGCGGAGATCATCTCGGGCCTGAAGAAACAGGGATTCCTGACGGCGCAGGGGAAGAACATCGTGCCCACCGAGCGGGGCCTCGCACTGTTCGGTGTCTTGAAGCGCGCCGATCCCGCGCTGGTGGATCCGGGCGTGACGGCGGAACTCGAGTGTCTGCTCGACGATGTCCTGACCGGCCGGCAGGAGATGACGGGGGCGATCGACGCGGTCTGCGATTCGGCCCGGCGCATCATCGGCCGGCTCGGGGAACGCGGTGCGGATGCGGAGGACATGGTCCCGGGCGAAGCCGAAGGCGGCGACAGGCCTCCGACGGCGAAGATGCGGAAGTTCGCGGCGTCGATCACGAAGAGCAAGGGGATCAGGCCGCCGGCCGGATACACGAAGTCGGCGGCGATCTGCCGGGCGTTCCTCGATGAACATGCCCCGAGGCGGAACCCGGAACGGGAGGGGCCGGCCTCGGATGGCGGGCCGACCGGCACCGCCTCACGGAGCGGGAAGTCGCGCAGGGCGGGGAAAGCCGGGGCGGCGAGGTCCGCTCCTGTCACGGCTGAACCGTCGGCCGATGGGCGTGCGGGATCGTCGACGCCGCTTCGCATCCCGTACGGAAACAAGGACGTGGCGTTCAGCTTGGGCGCCCGATACGGGGCGAAGGGCTGGTACGCGCCGCCCGGCGTGGAACTGGGCCCTTTCCGCGAGCGGGGATGGTTATAGCTCCACATCCCGCGGAACCACACTCCCGGAACTTTCTGATCAAACTCCAGGAGGTTCATCTTGCGGTGATCGGGCCTTCGACGAAACGTCCCGCAATCACGAAGTGCTCCTCGTGATTCAGGAACGCGCGGTGGATCAACCCGGGATTTGGCTCACGTGCCGGTCTCGATTCACGGACGATCGAGCAGAATAGGCCGCCTGCACTCCCGGTCAGCACGGCGAGACAGGGGGATCGGCAGGCATGTCAGGAAGCCGTGAAGACTGTCCGGTCGGAGTGGTTTCGGCGGTTGGGTCTGCACGGCCAGTTTCGCCGGAAGGACCGGAACCAGATGTCCTTTCGGAGCTTCGTCGTCGCAACCCGCCGCGTCCTCGGTGGTTCCGGCGCGGCACCGATCCCGCCCGGTGCAGCGCCCGAGCATGGGCACGGCGCCCGATGGCCGGCATGACACGCGGGGCCGGTGATGTTGTCGGCGCGGAAGTCCGCCGCGTCCCGGGCCTTTCAACCACCCACACTTATATACGGATGTTACTCCCGCCTTCTCTCACCGAGTGCTTCGCGCCGCCTTCTCTCGCTAAGTGCGTCACGCACCTGGATCGCCCAGTTCAGCCTTTCGAGACCCTGCCAGAGCTTCTTCGCTCCCGGGAGCGTCTGGCGCGGCGTGTGGGATGCCACCCGACGAGGCGCCCAAGGCCGATGACGACGGCACGGACATCGCCCATCGCCCGGACCTCCCGGTGACCCTGGGATTCCAGCAGCGTGCCGAGCAGGTCGATGTCCTCCTCGGCAAACACCTCGCTCGCCGGGGTCAAGGGACGCTCGCGGACAAGCACGGTCAGGTCGGCAACATGGACGGCGGTGACGGCGTCGAAGGCAAGGCACGTCTTCAGGTCGTCGGCCCTGTCGAGCCGGCGGTCCTTGATCCGGGTCCCGGTCTTCAGCGTGCGGAACCAGGTCTCGATGCTCCATCGCGTCCGGTACCAGCCCAGGACGGTCGCCGCGTGCACGGCCTCGGCCTCCCCTGGTGCCGGGCGCTCGGTGGTCAGCAGCAGCCAGTGCAGGGCCTCGTCGCCGTCACCGGTTCCGGCCTCGCTGGCCGAGACCGCGAACATGGACACAGGCTCCGCGTCGCGCTCCTTTTGCGGCGGCGCCACCTCGACCTGTGCCGTGCGGATCTCGAGACGGGCGACGCGCTCCTTGCGGGCGCGCGGGCCGCCAGCGGCCGGGATCGTCAGCTCCGTCACCGCCACCAGCGGCCGGGCCGCGACATGCTTCCACAGGCACTTCTTTTTGCCGTCGGGCTCACCCACGCGCTGTTTCGCCGAACGGCTCGCACGCACCAGCAGCGCGGCCCCGGCGTCCGCGGCATGGGCGAGCAGTTCCCAGAAGTCGCCCTCGCGGTCGCAGACCGAGACGACACGCGTGTCCGGGCAGGCCGCCGCGAGCTCCCGGGCCCGCTCAAGCCCGGTGACCCAGCGCTGACTGTCCTCCCCGGGCTCCTGCCGAAAGGCCGCATCCATCGTGAACAGGCCCAGCGGCCGGCCCTCCGACGTCACCGCCAGACCGGCGTGGGCGAGGATGCCGACGCTCCCCTTGCCACCGCCGCCGATCTTGTCCAGACCCTTCGTGGCCTCCAAGCCGCTGTAGTTGATCGCCGTCGTGTCCTGTATCGCCAGGACAAGAGGCTCTGTCCGACAACGCTCCACGGTCGCCTCAACATGCGCTTCCAGAACGTGCTCCATGGATACCCTCGGGTTCGACAGCAACCGATAAGCGGCCTTCTGCTCCGCCTTCTCGGGAAAGATGATCGGCAGGTCCTCCCCCATGTTCTTCATCCAGGCCCGGCCCATGTCAACGATGCGTCGTCGCACCCGACCGTCGGTATGGCGCGTGCGCCCGTACTCCCGCTCCGCCCAGTCCGCGTCAGTGCCGTCATAGACGCCCGCGAGGGCGCCGAGTGGACGGCGCTGTGTCCCGTGGAGCACCGTCCGCCAGCCGCTCTCCAGGGCCAGGACCCGCACCGTGCCAACCTTGCCGCGGCGTCCGCTGGTCCGCCCGGCCACGGTCCAGCCGGCGCAGTGGTAGCAATAGCCGCTGTGCTCCGCACCGACATGAGTGTAGGCCGCCACCTTAGCGCACCGCATAGCGAGCCTCCCAATCGTCGGCGATGCGCTCCGCCGCCATGCGCAGGACCCTCAGACGCCAGTCCGTAGACCCGAACGCCGGGAAGCAGGAGAAACCGATGACCGCAGATCACACGCTCGATGTTGGCGGCACGGGCGTCGGCGGACCATGCGATCCACTCATCCCGCGCCCGCAGCTGCCAGGTCGCGGACCCGAAGCCGATCCCGCCGAGGGTGCCGTGGCGTTGCGAGCGGATCCAGGTGCGCACCTGGCCGCCGGGCGAGCGCGTCCATCCCAGCGGGTGGTGCGTCGCCATCATCGCCTCCCACAGCCGGCGATCGTCGGCGTCGCCCACCGGTTCGAGCGAGACCGGGCCGAGATCCTCCAGCAGGCAGACCAGCTTGGTGTCGGGGACGTCACCGGCCGGGACGGCGGGCACGACGGTCGGATCGGGCACGCTCCGCGGCAGCGGAAGCTCCAACCCCACGCGCTCGGCGAGCGCCGGCAGCACCTTCGCCGCCGCCGACAGGCACGGACGGCCGAGCGCGTTGCGCCAGCCGGTGCGCTCGCAAAGCTCGCGTGCCAGACCGTGACGGGTGGCGTCGGCGGAGCGCAACGCGCCGGCAAACCAGTCAAGCGTCTGCGAATCGAAATGGCGGAGACCAACCTGCATGCCCGCAGCATGCACGAAACGAATCACCTATACAAGTCTGGCGCTTTGAAAGGTCCCGGGCGGGAAACCGTCAAGTCGCGCACCGGGTTGCGGAAGTCCGGCGAGGGTCCGGCCGCGGCAACGGTGAAGGGTCCTGCGTGCGGCGGGGAGCAGGCGCAGCATCTCAGGGGAAGGCCCCTTGATGACGCGGCTGGCGTGCGGAATAGTCCTGCTCGAACAGAGATGGATCCGCTGGCTGACATGCCTGGAGCGCTGAACGAACGACAGGGACTGCATATCGTGCACGGCCATGGAAATCCATGGGGCAGCGGGCGGACATGCTGAACATCGAGGGCCTGACAAGACGCTTCGGTGGTCTGACGGCAGTCGACAACCTCTCCTTCACCGTGGAGGAGGGTGCGATCCACGGCCTCATCGGACCCAACGGTGCCGGCAAGACCACGACCTTCGACGTGATCTCGGGCTTCTACAGGCCGACGAGGGGACGCGTGATCTATGTCGGACGTGACATCTCGGGCATGGCGCCCCACGCCATCGCCGCACTCGGTCTCGTGCGCACGTTCCAGGCGACGACACTGTTCCACGAACTCACCGTCGCCGAGAATGTTCTCGCCGGTTGCCACCTCGGCGCCAGGACCGGGCTCTTGAGCGTCCTCCTCGGCCGGCAACGGGAGCGTGAGGAACAGGCCCTGGCCCGGGTGGAGGAGATCCTCGCATTCATGGGGATGGACGGAGTTGCCGGCGAGTCGTGCGCCAACCTCCCCCATGGCCTCCAGCGCACCCTGGGGGTCGCCGTTGCCCTCGCCGCGGAGCCGCGGCTTCTCCTGCTCGACGAGCCGTTCACGGGCATGAATCCGGACGAGACGCGCCGCATGATGGATCTCGTGCGCCAGGTGCGGGATCGGGGAGTCACCATTCTGCTCGTCGAGCACGACATGCAGGCGGTCATGGGTCTGTGCGAGACCATTACCGTGCTCGACTTCGGCAGCCTCCTTGCCGAGGGCGACCCCGAGGCGATCCGCGCCAATCCCCGGGTGATCGATGCCTATCTCGGGACCCCGATCGAGGACGTAGCGTGACTCTCCTGAAGGTGACGGACCTCGAGGTTCACTACGGCAAGGTCCGCGCCGTCAAGGGAATCGACCTCAGTCTGGAGGCGGCTGACATCATCACCCTGATCGGCGCCAACGGAGCGGGAAAGTCGACGACCCTGCGTACGCTCTCCGGGCTCAATCGTCCCACCAGGGGCACGATCCTGTTCGAAGGCGAGAGAGTTGACGGACTCGAGCCTGACCGGATTGTCGCCCGAGGCATTGCCCATGTCCCCGAGGGCCGCCGTGTGTTCCCGGAACTGACGGTTCTGGAAAACCTGATGACAGGAGCCTATCTTCGCCGCAACGGTCCATCGGTCCGTGCCGATCTCGACATGGTGTATGACCACTTTCCCCGACTGCGCGAGAGGCGCAGCCAGTACGCCAAGACGTTGTCGGGCGGCGAACAGCAGATGCTGGCAATGGGACGCGCCCTGATGGCGGCGCCGCGACTGTTGCTGATGGATGAGCCCTCGATCGGACTGTCGCCCCTGATGGTGCAGGAGATTGCCGCGATCATCGGCGATATTCACCTCAAGGGCTGCCCCGTCATTCTCGTCGAGCAGAACGCCAGCCTGGCACTTCACCTCGCCAGTTACGGCTATGTGCTCGAGACCGGCCGCATCACATTGCACGGACCGGCCGATGTGCTGCGCGAGAATGAACACGTCCGCCGTGCCTACCTCGGAGGATAGGGACAGCGACTCCGGCTGGCGCCTGGGGGACGACCTGTGGGTGGCGTGGATGGCGGGAGCCCGCGCAGCCTGGCTCGACGACGATCCCGCCCATGCGGCAGCGTGTTGCAGTGAGGCCGGCGCGATGGCCGCGGGCTTCGAGCCGGACGATCCGAGGCGGGCAGCAACGTCTCATGCGCTTGCTCTGATGGCTCCGGGGCCGGAAGGTGCCGAAGCCGGACTCACCGCCGCGCTCGAGGCATGGCGGTCCGCCGGTCCCTGGGTCGAGAGAATGTCGCTTGGCGTCCGTGCCCGCAGTTCGCTCTTTCACATGCGGCTCGAATCGAAGCATCGCGGCGTCTATCCCGACATCGCACGCCAGCGATGCCGCAGGATGCTCCACGCGGGCATGGCCCTCATCGAGGCCGAACGCGCCGCCTGTTGCGGCGATCGGCACGCCATGGAAGCAGCCATGGCGTGTCGGCGCGACGCCTTCGGCCATCGCGAGTCGGCGGCCGCCGCCATGGCGCACTGGCTCGGAGAACCCGTCCGGGGCCGCGAGATCGATCGCTTCGCCGAACATCCGCCGATGGTGAGGGATGATGAAGCACGCCTTTACGCCGCAGCACTCCTCGTGCCGCTGACGCTCGACGCCGATCAGGGGCGCCACCTCAATGCGGCGATGCGAGGAGCCTTGCGCGCCTGACGTGCCGGACGATGCGTGCCGGCAGGGTCTCGAGTCCGTTCGGCAGAAACAGCATCGCGAAGACCAGGAGCACGCCGTAGAAGAGGGGGCGCAGTTCGTCGTATCCGATGTCGCGCAGCAGCACCTCGTTGATGGCGGTCAGCGTGACGAGCCCGATGATGGGCCCCCAGATCGTGGCGGTGCCTCCGACAATCACCCAGATCAGCACGAACACCATCTCGTGGACTGCAAAGCGGTTGGGATTGACGGTGGTGAGATAGTGCGCCAGAAGCGCGCCGGCCAGACCGGCGAAGAACGACGCCAGCACCAGGGCCTGGGTCCTCGTTCGCCAGGTGTTGACGCCAACTGCCCCGGCAAGCAGGTCACGCCAGTGGACGGCATGAAAGGTGAGACCAATGTGCGAATGCTCGATACGCCAGAGGATCCAGATGGAAACGGCTGCGATCACGAGCACCAGGTAGTACGAGGCGACCGGTTCCCAGAAGTGGATCTCGAAGGCGCCGATCTCGATGTCGGGAACACCGGGAATGCGGGAGATGTCCTTGGGACCGATGAAGGCCTTCCAGAGCAACCTGATGGTCTCGCCTGCAGCAAAGGAACCGATGAGGAAGTAGAAACCCTTCATGCGGAACAGTGGAAAGGCCAGGACAAGGGCAACGAGGCCCGTGAGACCGGCGGCGAGAATGATCGAAAGCGGAACGGGAACAGCGAATTGCTTGCTGAGCAGGGCCGACGCGTAAGCTCCGAACCCCATCATGACAACATGACCGAGCGAGAATTCGCCGGTCAGCGCAAGCAGCCGGTAGCTCACGACGATCAGGGTATTGATGGCGAGGAAAACGAGGAGTTCCTGTTGCGAGAAGGTCACGACATGGGGCGAGAGCGCCAGCACGGCGGACGACGCAAGAGCGAGTCCCTGCCACCACCGGCGGCGGTGCGAGCCTCCGAGATGCGGATCAAGGGCAAGGGCTGCCGCCGTCAGCGCCAGAGCAATGAGCGCCAGCCAGACCGCGTAGGTGACGGCGCCCATCAGGCTCGCTCCGGCTTGCCGAGGAGGCCGTGGGGACGCACGACGAGCACGATGAGCATCGCCACGAGGCCCGTGATGTCGGCAATCGTGCCATCAAGCAGCGTGGTGACGAAGGTATGGGTAAAGGCGTAGAGCACGGATGCGAGGATCGCCCCCTCGAGACTGCCGAGGCCTCCGACGATGATGACGATGAAGGCGCCAATGATGACCGGATGTCCCATGTAGGGGCCTGTCGGCACGATGGTGGCCGTCAGTGCTCCTGCAACCCCCGCCAGCGCGGCGCCCAGAATCATGGCGAGCATCGAGATGCGGCTGATCGAAATGCCCTGCAGTGCGGCAGCTTCGGAATCCTGCGCGACCGCACGCAACGCCCAGCCGAACCGGCTCTTCCGCAGGAAGGCCCACAGCGCTCCAAGGAGAATGACGGCGAAGGCTATGACGACAAGACGTTGGCCGGAAATGGTCAGGGCGTCGACCCCGAACAGTGTCACGGATTCATTGTAGGGACCGGCAAAGGACTTCTTGCGGACGCCGAAGAGCGCAACGGCTCCGGCCTGCAGGATCAGGAGGGCGCCGATCGAGCAAATGAGACCTCCAAGCGGGTTCTCCTTCATGGGCCGGAACATCGTTCTCTCCAGGAGGAGCCCGACCGCGGCCACGGCGAGAACCGCGACCGCGACGCCCGCGAAGAACGGCAGCTCGTTCTGGTAGAACACCCCGAACAGGCAATAGGCGCCGGCCATGTAGAGTTCGCCGTGAGCAAAGTTCACGACCCGCATGACGCCGAAGATGAGAACGAGGCCGACCGCAACGAGCGCCAGATAACTCGACGCATAGGTCGCGTTCAGGCAGGTCTGCAGGAAGACACCGATGTCCATGGGCTAACGGGATGTCCGGAAAGACGATACCGGGCCCGGCGCGAAACCGGGTCCGGTATGGCGTGCCGCCGTGCCGCGCAGGCCGGCGAAGAAGGTGATCAGGCGCGCTGGTACCACATTTCGCCCATCGCTTCGAAGTGCTTGATCATGGTCTCGCTGTGTTGGCCCCACCACTCGGGGATATTCCTGAACTCGACGATCACGGCCTTTCCGTTCTGGATCTGCACCACGGGCCAGTTGCCCACGAGCGCGTTGTCGATGCCGAACAGTTCCTTGCCCCACCAGTTGGCTTCGCCGAAGGCATGGGCGCCCGTACCGCCCTGTTTCATGCCCTCGAGCACCGCTGCCGGTTCGATGGAACCCGCCTTCTGGGCGCCATCAAGCCACAGATCGAGGATTGACGCATACTCCCAGGAGACCGCGCCCCACTGCCCGGGATGGCGCTCGTTGTAGACCTCGAAGAAACCGTTGGGATCGTTGAAGTTGATGCCCTCGGCGTTCAGCGCCGGATCGTCGAAGTCGGGGAACTGGAAGATGACCCCCTCCATGAACTCTTCGGAGGTGTTGGCGATGATGTCGGAGTAGAAGTCTGCGGTGCAGGAAATGATCTGGCCGCCGTAATTCGTGCCCGCCCGAGAAAGTGCAACCACTTGACTGGACTAGCTGAATCGGGTATTGGGGAGACGAAGAATCCCGCTTTGGAGCGGGAATCGCCCGGCTTGGTCTCGAATCAGCCGGATTTTCGGGAAACTTCGCGAGAATAGCCATGCGAGACTTCGTCCGCCCTCAGCTGGAGTTGGGACAGGTAGCGATCGAGGAAATCGATCTCAACGAGCACTCGCGGGACGACACTCCGTCGATGCTGCGCGGGATTCAGCACGTGTACGCCGACCCGTCGACCCGAGCCCGGTTGTTTGAGATCCTGGAGGAAGGGATCCTTCCCGGAGTGTCGCACACGAAAGGGCGCCCCGGCATGGAGCTTTGGAAGATCCTGGTGATGGGTCTCCTGAAGCAGGGCCTGGGGTATGACTTCGATCGCCTGCACGAGGTGGTGAACGAGCACAAGACGGTTCGCAAGTTCCTGGGTCACGCCGACATCTGGGACGACACAAGGTACGGGCATCAGACGGTGGTGGACAACGTGAGCCAGCTGACGCCGGAAGTGCTGGAGAAGGTATCGCAGCTGATGGCGGAGAGCGGCCATGCGATGGTGCGCAAGCGCAAGCGTGGCAAGGATCGTCGCCATGTGGACGGTCCTCTTCGTGGTCGTTGCGATTCGTTCGTGGTGGAGACGGACGTGCACTACCCGACGGACGTCAATCTTCTGTGGGATGCGATGCGTTGTCTGGTGCGCGATACGGGCCGCGCATCCATGCGCACGGGAATGACCGAATGGCGTCAGTGGAAGCATTGGACCCGGGTATTGCAGAAGCTCTTTCAGAAGGTTCGGCAGACCCGTCGGGCCTCTTCGGAGGATATCGAGGCGTACCTCGACGTCAGCCGGGAGTTGGTCCGGCGGGCGCAGGAGACAGTTCCGTTGCTTGTGGAGCGCGGCGTCGGGGCCTTCAGGATTCTCAAGATCGAGTCGTACCTTGAGCATGCCCGCCGGCAGATCGACCAGGTGGACCGGCGCCTGCTCAAAGGCGAGAAGATTCCGCAGGATGAGAAGGTGTTCTCGATCTTCGAGGAGCACACGCGCTGGTGCGTGAAGGGCAAGGCCGGTGTGCCGGTGGAACTCGGTGTGCCGGTGGCCGTGCTGGAGGATCAGCACGGCTTTCTCCTGCACCACCGGATCCTGTGGGAAGGCAGTGACGTGGACCATGCCGTACCCATGATCCGAGAAGCGCAGGCCCGCTTCCCGGATCTGCGTCTGTGCAGTTTCGATAAGGGGTTCCACAGCCCTTCCAACCGGGTCGCCCTGGACGCACTGCTGGATCACAACGTGCTTCCGAAGAAAGGGAAGCTCTCTCGGGCGGACCGGGAACGGGAAGCTGAGACGACGTTCCGGGAGATGCGCCGGCAGCATCCGGCCGTGGAGTCCGCGATCAACAATCTTGAGCAACGCGGCATGGACCGGGTCCTGTCCTATGGAGCGGACGGCTTTGCGCGGATGGTGGCGCTGTCCATGGTGGCCTTCAATGTCCACCGCATCGGGCTGCTGCTGCACAGGGAAGCTCGGGCCCGGGCCCGACGACGACGAAGACGCGCCGCCTGACGGCAGCTCCCAAGACCCTATCCGCAACGAAACCCGCTCAAGCGGGAACGGAGCCGCTTGCCTGATGTCTGGATTCTTGCCTGGGATAGCCCTGATGCCGCCATGAATCGGCAGGAACAAGCCTCGAAAACGGAGCGCTCGGCGGCTCCGGAGGGCGATCAAACCCAAAGCTTCGCCGAAAGGTCAGCCGAAACGGGCATTTCCGGGCGAGCACTAATTCTGCACGAAGGCCTGCTTGCACAGTTCGTTGACAAACTCTGCATAGGCCGTGTCGAGGCACAGGATGTCGGGTTTGTGGGCCAGCATCGTGGTCATGACGGGCGCGAAATCCGTCGTCGCGATGTCGAAGAAGATCGTGTCCTTGACCTCGATGCCATGCGCTTCGAACGCCGCGAGGTAGGTCGCCACGGAGGGCCTGCCGATCGCGTCATCCTGGGCGCAGATGACAGCCGTCTTCGCTTCAGGCATGTTCTCGGCCATCCACCAGACGCCCGTGAGATTGTAGATCGGATGAACTTCCGCGGGCGCAACCAGGAAGGGCGTGTCCGGCGAAAGGTCCGAGGGAAGAAGCGTCGAGACAAGCATCTCGGCGCGATTGGCGATCGGGGTCACGGCCGGCATGGTGTCGCCGCCGAGCATCTCGATGAACGAGACGCCGTCTTCGTTGATCAGCTTCTGGGCGCCGGTACGCGCCTTGTCCGGAAGATACTCGTTGTCGTACGGGACGATTTCGACATCGTAGGACGTGCCGCCGATCTCGACGCCACCGGCAGCGTTCTTCTGTTCCGCCCAGATCTCGCATCCATAGAGCCCGGGCAGCCCCCAGGCCGCGACACCACCGGTCAGCGGTGCGAGAAATCCGATGCGAAACCGTCTCCTCGGCGCTCACTCTCCCCGGATGCGCTGCGGTGGCCGCAGCAGCACCGGCTAGTCCGAAGTTCCAGCGCCGTTCAGACGTATCGTTATGAATGTATTGACGTTTGAGAGAATCGGGTGTGTCGCTACTGGGAACGCTAGAGGCGCACGCCGAGGTGGTTCAGGTCCTTTTTGTGGAGCGTCGTGGGCCGCGTGGTGATCTGGAAGGGCCGCAGGGTTTCGACGTTCTCCATGGGCCAGGAGGATAGATTAGTGGCGGGGGGCTCATGCGGTTGGGGACGATGTCCACGTACATGGCAACGTACATGGGGGCAACAGCCGCCTGTGTCAACAGGGTGTTGCACCGTTACATGGGAACTTCTGCATGTTGTCTCTGTGCGGTTTTATCAGTAAGTTCAACTACTTGATGTGGTTATAGCGCTGAAATCGTCCGGAACTTCGGGCTAGTGCCGACGTGCCGATGAACCTGCGTCTGTCAATGGAGCCAAGAGCCATGATCTGCCCTCCTTGCCGTCTGGATGGTTTGGGGGGACTTGACTGACGATGCCGCGCATCCCCCGCGGATCTGCTTCCATGTCCCACCATCATCCACCATCACCTTCGTGCAGACAACATCCGCCCGACGATTCAGACATCACCCCGAGAAGGTTCCTCCGGTCGTCGGCGGTCAGGAGCGCCGCGGGCCCCTGGCGGACCTGCCGCCACCAAGGTTACCGCCGGCTCCCGTGAGCGTTGTCAACTCCTTCACCGCACCCATCCATGACGAACCTTCCACCGCAATATGGCAGGGTCACGGTCACCGACCAGCCCGGGCACACACCATGAATACGGGCCAGGGGCCACCGGCGACGGCGAGACTCTTCTTGCGCCGGACAGCAAGAGGAAGTCAGTCAGCCCCGCCCTCGTGACCGCCGCCCGCCAGTGGCGTGAAGCGGCGGTTCCGGGGCTGTCCGGACATGGCGTCACGACGCAGTGAAGCGGTCGAGAACGTTGGCGACGATGCGTTCGACAAAGGGATCGTGCAGTTCCAGCGCTCGCGGCCACTCCGTGGATCCGCCGTTGAACACCTCTCCCTTGCCGCGGGTGAAGGCGGCAATCATGCCGGCGCCACGTCCTTCGTTCTCGTGGCAGTGGGCCGGCAGCAGGTCACCAAGCACCTCCATGATCTGTTCGGCCTCGCGCAACGGACCGTTGAGCGGGACAGTGCCATCGAAACGGTCCTCCTCGCCACGCACCGCGGGCGCCAGGGCCAGAATCTCCAGGGATTCCGGGGCGCCGTCCTCGAATGTCGGGAAAGGCAATCCACGGCGGAAAGTGTACTCCACCGAGTCGAGTTCGAAGGTCGCGAGATTGACAGGCGTACCGCCCACGAGATCGCCGTAGTAGAGATCGGTCCCGGCGAAGGCCCAGTGCCGTGGTCGGTAAACGGTATAGCCTCCCGAAGAGCGGGGTGCTGCCACGCCGTAGCGGTTGTAGGTCCCGGACATGCCCGTCAGCCCCATCGTCGACGCCGCCGGACGTCCGATCAGGGTGCAGTCCCATGCGGTGGTTGCAAGGTGCGGCGTGGTGGGAGTGGCGGGGTCGGCGTCGGGAACCCTGTAGCAATACTGTGTGGTCCCATCTTCGGACAGCCGTACCTGCCAGTAGAAGTTCCCGGCGAAACGGGCCAGACCACCACCACGATCAACGAAGTCGTCGACCCGGTCGCGCATCTCCCAGGTCCAGTACTCGTCGTGCCCGATGATCACCAGTGCATCGAAGCCATCGAGGCTGCTCCGGTCGAAGTGAAGGTCGTGCTGCGTGAGATAATCGAGTTGATAACCCTGGTTCTCGGCCCACACGGCAAACAGTCTCTCGTAGGTCGCCCAGAAGGCATCGGCATGATGCCGGCTCATGTTGTGGAGACGCGCCCACTCGTAGGAGGGATAACGGGGCTGCCAACCGATCGGTGGCGAAAAGTCATGGGATTCACGCGGCGCTCCAGCCGGCTTGCGCAGAAAGCCGCGGCCCACGGGACGTCGTGTCGACAGCATCGGCGACGCGATGTCGTCACGCGGATCGTTCCCGAGACCGCGATAGTGATTGGCGCCTCCCCAGTCGTTGTAGGCGATCAGGGTGCTTGTCGTCAGCATGAAGCCGATCTTCCGCCTCTTGCGGACCGGACTGCGCACGACAAAGAAAGCATCGGACTCGAAATGGTCTGATCCCTCGCCGACACCGAGGACAATGATGTAGAGGCCTGACGGCCAATCGTCATCGACAGGGATGGTGAGAGCCACGGGCCAGCCGCAGCCCAAGGCAAAGGCGTCGTCCGGAACGGTGTGGCGCTCGCCCGGCAGGTCGTGGCGTTGCAGGACACGCTGCGGCGAGGCGCCGTCACGATAGATCGTCAGCGACCAGGAGGCGCGTGTCGCACTGACGTGGAGCCTGATCACGTCACCCGCCTCGTAGGACATGCGATCCGTGTAGCCCCACACCTCGATGGCATCGTCGGCAGCGGATTGTCCCGGGGATGGCCAGTCCGGCATCGACCAGGCGTAGGGCGCCTTGCGTTGGCCGTCGCGTGCGCTCATGCGTCTCTCTCCGGCGTGGTATGATCGAGTGTATCCGGAATACCGGCCGCCCGTCGACGGCCCCGGGGTTGTATCATGACGTCAGAAGGTGGCACGCGGCCACATGAGCGTCGCCGACACGCTGCGGATCTGGCCTGATGTCATGACACAGGGACCAAGCGCGGGGGCACCTGGTGTGGAACCGGCATCCCCGGGGCAGCGACGCGGGACCGGGGATCATCCCCAACAGCGGTCGATGAACCTGCCTCTTCGAGGGATCGACGACAGGAGTCGCCGCCATCAGCGCCTGGGTATAGGGGTGGCGTGGCCGACTGAAGATCTCGTCTCGCGGTCCTTCCTCGACGATCTCGCCGAGATAGAGAACGGCGATACGGTCACTGACATGTTCGACGACGCCGAGACTGTGTGAAATCAGCATGTAAGTCAGGTTGTGCTGCGCCTGCAGGCGCATGAGCAGATTGAGGACCTGCGCCTGGACGGAAACGTCGAGGGCGGAGGTCGGTTCGTCAAGCACCAGCAACCGCGGATTGAGGGCAAGGGCGCGTGCCAGCACGACCCGCTGAGCCTGGCCACCACTGAGTTCATGGGGATAGCGGGCGAGCAATGACGGGTCGAGGCCGGTTTCGACGAGAAGGGCCTCGACCCGTCGGCGTCGTTCGCCGCGATCAAGTCCTGTGTGCGTTATCAGGGGTTCGCTGACGATGGCGCGAACCGTCATGCGCGGATTGAGGGAGGCCACGGGATTCTGGAACACGAGCTGCATGTCCCGGCGCCATGCCTTGAGGCCGGCGGTGTCAAGCCGGAGCACGTCGCGCCCGTCAAACAGGATGTCGCCGTGGCTGGCCGACACGAACCTTGCCAGCGCCATTGCAAGGGTCGACTTGCCGCACCCCGATTCGCCGACGACGCCCAGGGTTTCGCCGCGCCGGAGCCGCAGGTTGATGTTCTCAAGAACCCGCAGGTGTCCACACCGCCTGCCGAAGATGGCGGTCCCTGTCGGGTAGTCGACCGCGAGGTTCCTGACGTCGAGCAGGATGTCGTGCTCCACCGTCATCGCCCGCCCTCGAGGTGGCAGGCGCTGCGGTGGAGATCCGAGAGCCACCGCACCGCGGGGTCCTCCAGACGGCAGGAATCCATGGCGAAAGCGCACCGCTCGCGGAAGGCACATCCCTCGATGTCCGTGGCGTCAGCAGGCACGGAGCCCGGAATGACGGCAAGCGGCGTGCGTTCCCCCTGTTCACCCGGCCGCGCTTTCAGAAGGCCCCTTGTATAGGGGTGATGCGGCGCAAGGAAGACATCACCGGGATCGCCTTCCTCCACTATCCGTCCGAGATACAGTACCGCCACCCGGTCGCAGGTCTGGGCCACCACGCCGAGATCATGCGTGATGATGATCAAGGTCAGACCGCGCGTCCTGCGCAACCGGTCGAGCAGGGCGAGGACCTGGGCCTGGATGGTGACATCGAGGGCTGTCGTTGCCTCGTCGGCGATCACCAGGTCCGGATCCCCGGCCAGGGCCATGGCAAGAAGGACCCGCTGCTGCATGCCGCCGGAGAGTTCGTGGGGATGGCGTTCGAGCAGGGCGGCGGGGTCGGCCAGCTCGAGTTCGCCAAGCAGGGACACCGCGCGCTCCCGCGCCTCGCTCGCCCGGGCTCTTCCGTGCCGCCGCATGATCGCCGTAATCTGGTTGCCGATCGTGAACAGGGGGTTGAGAGCGGCGGCTGGATCCTGATGAACCATGGCGATGTGCCTGCCACGCAACGCGGCCCAGGCATGGCGGCTTCCGGAAACCAGGTCCTGGCCCCGATAGGCGATCGAACCGCCGTCAATCGACCCCGGTGGCGGCACGAGGCCAAGGATGGCGTGGGCCGCCATCGACTTGCCGCATCCCGATTCGCCGACGATGCCGTAGGCCGTGCCTTCCTCGACCTCGAAATCGATCCCGCGCAACACCGGACGGCGGCTCACGGGGCCGGGAAAACCGACCCTGAGACCGGTGACCGAGAGAAGCGGCGTACTCATGCGCCTCGCATGGCACGGCCGCGCGGGCTGGTCGCCATATGCACCGCGTCACCCGCGAGATTGAAGGCCATGATGGTCACGAAAAGCGCCACGCCCGGAAATGTCGGCACCCACCAGTGGCCCGTCTGCACGTAGATGCGGCCCTCCGAAATCATCGCCCCCCAGTCGGCTGTCGGCTGCGGCACACCCAGTCCGACGAAGCCCAGCGCGCTCACGGTCAGGATGGCGGCGCCGAGATCAAGCGTCGCCTGAACCCATACCGGTGTCATGACATTGGGCAGAACATGACGCAGCACAACCACCGGATGACTGACACCGATGCCCCGCGCCGCCATGACGAAGTGTCGTTTCCGCAGCGAAGTCGCCTGCCCGCGCGCGATGCGCGCGTACCAAGGCCACCAGGTGAGTGCGATGGCCAGAATCGCATTCTCCAGACTGGGTTGCAGGACCACGGCAACGGTCATGGCCAGCAGCAGGGGCGGAAAGGCGAGAAACACGTCAGTGACGCGCATGATCGCCTCGTCGAGCCAGCCTCCGACATAGCCTGCCGTGGCACCGAGCAGCGTTCCCGCCACCACGCCGACGAGGACGATGACTAGACCCGACACGAGTGCCGTGCGCGCGCCGAAGAGGACGCGGGCCAGTACGTCGCGACCCAGCGCGTCGGTACCGAAGGGGTGAGCCAGCGAAGGTTCCAGGAGCTTGTCTTCGATGTTCGTTGCTCCGCGCCCCTGGTCTGCATGCGGTGTGACGAGGGGTGCGGCAACGGCCAGCATGACAATGACCGCAAGAGCCAACAGGGCGCCCGCAGCCAGGCGGTCGCCGAGAACGTGTCGGCGCGCTGATCCCGCAGGGGGGTTGACGAGGGCCGCCAACAATGTCGCTGCGTTGTCGGAAACCGACCTGTCAGCCGACACTGCTCTCACCAAGCCGGATTCGCGGATCAAGCGCCGCTTGCAGCAGGTCCACGAGGAGATTGATGACGATGTAGATCACGGTCACCACCAGGGTGACGGCAAACAGCACCGGAATGTCATCGTTGAGAATGGCATCGAGCATGTAGCTGCCCAGGCCCGGCCACTTGAAGATGCTCTCGATGAGGACAGCACCGGTGATCGAGAAGGCGAACACCAGTCCCAGAACAGTCAACGTGGGCACTATGGCGTTCTTCAACGCCAGGCGAAACAGGATCTCGCGCTCGTGCAGTCCCGCCGCGCGGGCAGCTGCGATGTGGGTTTCCGCAAGCACATCGAGCATCGACGCCCGGGTCATGCGCAGAGCCAGGCTGACGGGAAAGGTCGCCAGCACCACCACCGGCAGGATCGCGTGAGCCAGCGCGTCCTTCCACGCCACCCAGTTCCCGGTGAGTGCGGCATCGACGAGATGGAAACCGGTCAGAGTCGTCACCGGATGCAGGAAGCCGGTGGCCTGACTGAGTCGCCCGCCGAGAGGCAGCAGGTCGAGCCACAGGAAGAAGAGGAGTTGCAACAACAGGGCGAGCCAGAAGGCGGGCATGGAAACCCCGAGAATGGACACCACCCGCATCACGCGGTCGAAACCGGTGGCGAAGCGCGCAGCCGCAAGGACGCCGGCCGGAACACCGACAGCGATCGCCAGGAACGTGGCGAGCAGCACAAGTTCCATGGTGGCGGGCAGGCGTTCGGCCAAATCCTCGATGATCGGCCGCTTGGTGCGATAGGAGTAGCCGAATTCTCCCTGGATCGCGTTGGAAACGAAGCGCACGAACTGCACGTGCAGGGGATCGTCGAGGCCAAGGTCGGCGCGCACTGCGGCAATGGCCTCATCGCTGGCTCGGGCTCCCAGATAAAGGCGCGCGGGATCGCCGGGAATGACATGGGAAACGGCGAATGTCACCGTCAGCGCCCCGAGCAGCACCAGGAGAGCCAGAACCAGACGCCGCAGGAAGTAGCGGACACCGCTCATGGCCACACCTTCTTGATGAACGCGCAAACAGCCAGCATGACGTCGACGATTGTGCGATCGCGGGCTGTCTTTGGCCACCGATTTTCCGCGGCAGGCGAGCCGCGAGGTCGCCTGTCGGCAGAAGCAGTTGAGGCCATCATCGACACGATGCACACTTCGCCTGACAACATCCGTCGATGCAACGGGGAGGATCAGGATCATGAACAGGTATGTCCGCGGGCCGGCCATCGCCGCCATCACCGCACTGATTGTCGGCATGGGACCACTTCAGGCTGCAGACATCACCGAGAACATCGCCTTCCAGGCCATTCCCGCCGAACTGCCATCGCTCGATCCTCCCTACATGCTGAGCTGGGATACGACGCTAGGCTTCAACGTGTACGAGACACTCACCCGCTGGACCGCGGATCAGGGCATCGTCGGCGTGCTGGCCACGTCCTGGGACTCCAATGCCGAGGGTACCGAGTGGACGTTCACACTGCGCGAGGGTGTCACGTTCCACGACGGATCACCCTTTACGGCGACTGACGTGAAGGCATCGCTCGATCGCAACATCGCGGTCGGCATGGTCGCCTACGACTTCATCGGCATCGAATCGATCGAGGTGATTGACGACATGACCGTGCGTTTCGTCGCCAGCGAACCGCGCAACGTGCCGCTCATCGTGTCGGCGCAGTACGGCATGTTCGTCTACAAGGCCGAGGCCGTGGACCAGCCGCCCGAATGGTGGGCTGAAGGAAACGACGCCGGAACCGGCCCCTATGTCGTTGCCAGCTTCGAACCCGGAAATCGCGCCGTGCTCGATCGCCATCCCGACTACTGGGGAGGTTGGGAAGAGGGTCAGTTCACCAAGATCGTCTACCTCATCGTCGAGGACCCCACCGTGCGCGACCAGCTCATTCGTTCCGGCGAGGTCGATCTGACAACCCACCTACCGTTCGATTCGATAGCCAGCCTCGAGAACGTGGACGACCTCGTGGTCCTGCCCTATCTGCCACTGGCGCAGCTCATCTTCGCCTTCGATCACAGCAATCCGCCGCTTGACGACCGGGCGGTACGCCGGGCTCTGGCGATGACCTTTCCTTATGACGATGTCCACAAGGGGGTGTTTCTCGGTCACGGCCGAGTAAGCGCCGGCTCCGGGCCGACCGCGCTGTGGACACCTCCGGTCGACTTCCCGTCCTGGAAGCAGGATCTCGATGTCGCGCGCGCAGTGCTCGCCGAAGCCGGTTTCGGTGACGGATTCGAGCTGGATCTCGCAGTCTCGGCCGGTTCCAAGGAAGTCGCGGAAGCCGTACGCCTGTGGCAGTCGGCCCTGGCCGAAGTCGGGGTGACGCTCAACATTCGCCAACTTTCCGGTGGCGCCTTCTGGGACAGCGCCTTCAATCCCGACAACGAGGACTACGACGTTTTCGTTGTTGCCGCTTCCGGTGACGTGCCATCGCCCTACGCCTGGCTCATCATCTTCACCAGTTCGCCCTACGGCTGGTTCCCGGCCATTGGCTACAACAACCCTGCATTCGACAACCTCGTGTTCGAGGCCTGGGGACAGGAGGCCACGGACACTGCCGCCGCCGGCGCGACCTGGGTGGAGGCACAGCGCATCCTGCACGAAGAAGCGGTGTCGATCTTCGCCATGGATGCACCGCTCGTCATCGCCCATGGCAGCGATATCGCGGGCCTCGTACCGGTGCCGCCCTACTCGGCAATCGTGTTCTGGTACGAGCTGAAACGCCGGCCATGACGCGTGATGGATGACATGGGGAGTTCGGCGACTGCCGACGCCTTCCGGCGCGACGGCTTCATCACCGGTGCAAGGGTTCTCGAGGCGGATGCGGCTGCCGCTGTCCTTGAGAGGGTCGACGCGTTTGCGCGAAACCATGCCGACAACCTGCCGGTGGCCGAGATGTTCCGCACGGGGAGCCACATCGTCATGCGCGCGGTCGACGACATGGTGCGTCACCCGCGCGTTCTCGAGGTGGTGCGTCAACTCCTCGGCGACGATCTCATCGTCTGGGACAGCGATGTCTTCATCAAGGAGGCCCACTCGCCGGGATACGTCAGCTGGCACCAGGATCTTCGCTACTGGGGCGTCGATTCCCACGACGCCGTCACCGCGTGGATCGCCCTCACGGACGCCACCGGCGCCATGGGATGCATGCGCTTCCTTCCCGGATCACACCGCGCTGGCCTCGTCGACCACGAGGACACCTTCGAGACCGACAATCTCTTGACCCGGGGTCAGAACGCGAGGTGGGATGTGGACGAGAGCGAGGCGAGACTCGGTGCACTCAAGGCCGGTGAAATGTCCGTTCACCACGGTCTCACCATGCATGCATCCGAGCCCAATCGGTCCCCGCACCGACGCGTCGGACTGGTGGTGCGTTTTGCCACGCCGGCGATGCGGTCGGTGGTCCTTGAACGCGACCATGCACAGCTCGTCTGCGGGGAGGACGCCTTCGGCCACTACATGCCGATCCCAAGGCCCCGCAAGGACGCCGCACCGGAGGCAATCGCCCTGTGGCATGAGGTGACCGGGGAGCGCGCCGGGGCCTACTTTTCCGGCGTGGCGGAGGGGAACCGCCGGTGGACCGGAGGCACGACCGCCAAGAGCACGTGAGATGACCACAAGGGTCGGCCTTGGCCAGGAGTGAACAAGCCGAGTCATCAGGTGTTCGGGATCGACGATGTCGCCGTCGATGACTGAGCCGCCGGCTGGCCGCCATGACCCGATCGGCCGTCGAGCGCGGCACAGCACCACGACGGCCAGCGGATCGTGGGACCGGAGAACCGTGGCTCATCAAGCGTGAAGGGCGCCGGGCCGGCCTGGTGTGCCGCTTCGATCCGGTCGATGTCGTCGCGCCCCGGGCATGCAGAGTAACCCTGCGTGGGCCAGCGCAGCACATCCCGGTGGCTCACCTCAGGACTCCATGGCGCAGGCGTTCGGCCTGCAGCGCATACGCACCGCCTGGATCATGTGCGACGCGTCCTCGTACGCGGAACCGACGACGCCGATGCCCACGGGAGATCCGGCCTCCTCGCGTTCGGGCGCGCGGCTCGGCTCCGATCACAGGATCATGTCGAGTTCCGGACAGCAAGCCATGCCGTGGTCGATCCCGCCCACCCTGGAGATCTCGTCGTCGGTGAAGTGGATGCCGTGGGCGAACCACGCCGTGCGGTGAGCCAGCCAAGGTCTTCGACATGGTCGAACGGGCGGCGCCCGACCATCTCTTCGCGGAACCGGTTCTCGACCAGGGTTTGACCGAGGTGGGTGTGGAGCCGAGCCCCCTTCTCTTCGGCCGGGGGTGACCGAGAAGGGGGAGGAGGGTGTCAGGGCGATCTGCGCGAAGCCCCCCTCGGATCTGTTGTGGAGAGTGTCGATCATCCGTTCGCTGTCGGCGAGAATGGCGTCACGGTCCTCGACGATGCTCCGTTGCGGCAAGCCCACTTCCTCTTCGGCGAGGTTCGTCGATTCCCGCGTCAGAAGTCATCAGCGCGCCTGAGGGCCGCGATCGAGGGCACGGGCGAGCATCAGCGTCTGATTGCAGGAGTGATGGGCTTTGTCCGGCCCCGCCATGGCCACGCGGCGGAAGGCATCGACGACACCGTCGCATCGACGCGAAGGGGTCGAGCCCCGTGCCAGGCACGCGACGATCCTCCCACCCTCGAAGACGACACCGGTCTCGCAGTCGTCGACGAGAATGGCCAGCGGCGACCTGATCCACGTTCCCATGCCGGAGGTCATGGCGCGGCCGGCAGGCCGCCGACATTGAAGACCTCCGAGCGGCGGCTATACTCGCTGGCGAACATGCCCCGGTGCTCTCCATGAACGATATGGTCCTGCCCGCCATCGACATGTCGGCCCTGTGGTCGGACGGCGCCGCGGCACGGCGCCGGCTGGCGCACGAGATCGGCCGGCGCTGCGAGACCCTCGGGTTCCTTTCGGTCAGTGGCCACGGCATCCCGCGCCCTGTCATGGAGGGCGCCGTCGACGCCACCCGGCGCTTCTTTGCCCAGGACACGGCGACCAAGCTGAAGTGCGTGCGTCCGTCCGGAATCTACCGTGGATACAGCCCCGTCATGCCGTTTGCCGAACAGCGTGACCCGCGTGTTCCAAGGCCGCGCTACGAAGCCTTCTTCGCCGGTGACGAGAAGGTGGTGAACGACCCCGTGAAGGGAACCCGACCCCATCTCTACGCGGCCAATCTCTGGCCCGACACCCCGGACGACTTCCGTGACGCCATCACCACCTACTTCGATCACG
This sequence comes from Alphaproteobacteria bacterium, assembly GCA_964291265.2. Classification (GTDB taxonomy): domain Bacteria; phylum Pseudomonadota; class Alphaproteobacteria; order SP197; family SP197; genus SP197. Next base: position 1,669,737 of record OZ219747.1, on the reverse strand, counting down.
CAACGACCGTGACGCATCGCCTGCTCGAGGCCTTTGCCATGGCGCTCGACCTGGACGAGGACGCCTTCACCCGGTCCTTTCGCCGGCATCTCACCAACATTTCCCTGCTCCACTATCCGGCGCGTCCCGAGGCCATGGAACTGCCGCCCGACGACGTCCTGCCCCACCGGGACACGAACGTGCTCACGATCCTCCTGCCGGGAGAGGTCGGCGGACTGCAGGTCGAGAGCCCGGACGGCAGGTGGCTCGACATACCGCACCAGCAGGACTGCCTGGTCGTCAACATCGGCAACGAGCTGGAAGTCTGGTCGGGCGGGCGCTTTGCCTCGACCATGCACCGCATCCACCCGCCGCGCGACCGCGAGCGCTATTCCATCGGCTTCTTCGCCGTTCCCGACGAGGATGCCGTCGTCGCACCCTGGCCCGGTCTGGAAGTGCGGGGTGCGCCGGAAGACATGATCCCGCGCCATGCCGGAGAGGATCTCGCGGCCTTCATCGCCAGTTTCGACCGCTTCGTCGACGAGTTGCCGACGCAAGCCTGACGACCCTCGCGGATCAGGATTCCAGGGAACTCTCCAGGTAGCCGGCCCGCGCCAGCCAGTCCGGGTGAATGTCCACGCCCCAGCCCGGAGCGTCCGGCACGCTCACCTTGCCGTCCTCGATCCGGAAGGGATCGCCGACAAAGAGGCCCTGCTGCCAGGGATAGTAGTCGGCGCCCTCGATGGAGAACTCCAGGTACTTCCCGGCGTTGGTGAGGGCGGGAAGGAGATGCATGGTGCAGATGGTCACGAGGGTCAGGTTGGCGCAGTGCGGCGTGCAGGGCAGCCCTGCCGCCGCCGCCATGCGTGCCACCTCGAGGGCACGCGTCAGCCCGCCCATGTACATGATGTCGGGCTGCACGATGTCGACGGCACGGGTGTCGATGATGCGCCGCCACTGGGCCAGGTCGCAATCCTGTTCCCCGCCCGTGACGTCGACCGCGAGCGCCCTCGTCACCTCGCGCGTTTCGTCGATCTCCCAGTAGGGGCACGGCTCCTCGAAGTGGGAGACTCCTTCCCCCTCCAGCATGGTCCCGACCTCGATGGCCCGCGCCGGGGAAAATCCGGAGTTGGCATCGACCAGGCGCGCCACGCCGTCGCCGAGGGCCCGCGACACGACGGGCACGATCTCCTCCGTGCGACCGGGCCACTCGTCCACATCGCAGCCGCATTCGGCGCCAACCCGGAACTTGAAGGCATCGAACCCCTTCTCGTCACGCAGACGGCACAGCCGCTCCGCCTCGTCATGGGGCGAAATCCGCCGTTTCATCGAGCTTGCATAGGCACGCAACGGGCCAGGAACGCCGCCGATCAGGCCGGTGACCGGCTTCGCCTCGAGCTTTCCGGCGAGGTCCCACAGTGCGGTATCGAGACCGGCCAAGGCGCGCCTGAGATAGGATCCCGGGAACTTGTGCTCGCGCAGGGGTATCAGATCGATGAGCGGGCCAAAGTCCCGGGCGTCGTGCCCGAGGGCGTGGGGCGCCACCTGGCGGTGGAAGACCGCGGTCGTGATGTCGGCGTTGTAGGTCGACATCTGACCCCAGCCCTCGTCGCCGGTATCGGTCGTCACCTTCACGAAGCCGACCCAGCGATCGGAGAACGTCTCCAGGCGGGTGATGATCATCGCCGATTCTAGAATGGCGACTTGGCGTCGGCCATCAGCTCGTCATCCATGGCCGTGGCGCGGCGGCAGGCCTCCCGGGCGCTCAGTCTGGCCCAGTAATCCTCGAAGGCCGGGCGCTTGTCCACGGTTCCGTAGTGCATGCCCCAGCCGACCTGACAGCCGATGTAGATGTCCGCCGCCGAGAAATCCTCGCCGGCGATGTAACCGCCCCCGGCGAGAGCCTCGTCGAGAACATCCATGACATGCTCCCAGGTTCCGTAGCCGATCATGCCGACACCGTCGTCTGGCACCGTGAATCCGAAGTGCCGGTTCGTGGTGGAGGCTTCAAGCGGTCCGGCGCCGAAGAAGAGCCACCGGTAGTAGGCGCCGCGGGCACCCGCAGCGGGTGCCAGACCGGCCTCGGGGAAAGCATCGCCGAGGTGGGCGCAGATGGCCGCTGCCTCCGTGACGACCGCGTCACCGTGCCTGAGTGCCGGAACCTTGCCCATGGGATTGATCGCCAGGTAGTCGGAGGACTTCATCGGCTGGCCGTATTCGACGATTTCGGTCGTGTAGTCGACACCGATTTCCTCCAGCATCCAGCGCACGATACGTCCGCGCGACGTGGGGTGCGTGTAAAACACAATCTCTGAGGCCATGGAGTCACTCCGTGATCAGTTCGCTTCATCATGCCGCCCGCCCGGACCGAAGTCAGCCCATGCGCCGGGCCTGTTCGAGAATGCGCTCCATGGCCCGCAGGACGGGGCGTTCGATGAGCTTGCCGTCGATCACCACAAGACCCGTAGCGGCCTCGTCAAAGGCTTCCACGATGCGTCGCGCCTCCTCGATGTCGCCGGGAGACGGACTGAACACCTCGTGGATGACGGGGATCTGGCGTGGGTGAATGGCGCCCTTGCCGACGAAGCCGGTTGCCCGGCTCGCCTCGGCTTCGGCCTTCATGCCGGCCTCATCGTCAAGGTCGAGCCAGGGGACGTCGATGGCGTCAAGACCGGCCAGGGCCGCCGCCTGGACGACCCTGGAACGCGCGAAGAGCATCGCCTCCCAGGTGTTGCTGGCTCCGATGTCGGAGGAATAGTCGACGGCGCCGAAGAAGAGCGACTGCAGCCGCGAACCCGACCGCGCGATGGCAGCGGCGTTTTCCAGGCCTGCGGCGGATTCGATGATGACGTGCAGCGTGGTATCGAGTCCGGCCGCATCGAGATGGTCGGCGACGAGGGCAACCTGCTCCCGGTTGGCCACCTTGGGGAGCATCAGTGAGGGAGGACCGCACCGGCCGGCGTCGATCACGGCGGCGAGATCCATGAGGCCCTCGTCCGAGGTCAGGGAGTTGATCCGCAGGACCACTTCGGCTGCGCCGGCATCGGGGCGCGACGCGAAGAGCTCGAAGGTGCGTTCCCGCGCACGCGCCTTGTCGCGCGGGTGGATCGCATCCTCGAGATCGATGCAGACGATATCGGCACCCGACGAGACCGCCTTGGGGAACATCCCGGGCTTGAGGCCAGGCATGAAGATGAAACTGCGTCTCGACCTCGCAGCGCTCATGAACGGCACTCTCCGGATCCTGCCTCGCGTCCCATCTTCGCTCCACGGCCCACCCTGCGCAATGTGCTTGCGATCGCCGGCAAGCCTGGTGTAGAGACGGAGTGTGAGCGGGCGGGCGTAGCTCAGGGGTAGAGCACAACCTTGCCAAGGTTGGGGTCGTGGGTTCGAATCCCATCGCCCGCTCCAGATTTGCAACGGCCATGTTCAGGAACCCATCGCGGGAAGTCCTGCGAGCCGGACTCTCAAGGAGGATGATCATGAAGGACGTAACCATGAACAGGCGCGAACTGGCAAGGGCCATGGCCGCGGTCGGCGTGGGCATCGTGAGCTGGCCGATCCTGTCGCGCAGTGCCCGTGCCGCCGGAGAGATCTCCGGTCACACATGGGCCGGTTATGATCTCCCCGAGCTGATGGGTGGCTACATCGAGAAGTACGGCGGGCCGCCCGAGTTCAGCTACATCGCATCGGACGACGAGTCCTTCGAGAAGATCCGCGGCGGCTTCGCCCCCGACTTCATCCATCCTGGAAACTACATGATCCAGCGGTACTACGATGCCGGACTGATCCAGCCGATCGACACCAGCCGGCTCTCCAACTGGTCGACCATCGCTCCCGGCATTGCCGAGATCGACGGGGCCATCATCGATGGCACCCGCTGGTTCGTGCCAGCCGAGTTCGGCAACTCGTCGCTGGTCTATCGCACCGACCTGGTTGACGAGGAGTATCTCGAAGAGAACTCCTGGCGGATTCTCTACGACGAGCGCTACAGGAACCGCCTCGCCTGGTACGACACGGCGCCCGCCACCGTTGCGGTCTCCGCTCTCGTGCTGGGATACGAGAACCTGTGGACACTGTCGGACGACCAGCTCGCCGAGGTTCAGGAACTGATGGCGAAACAGCGCGACCTGACACGCTTCTACTGGTCAGACGTCACGCTGATGGAGCAGGCCATCGCCGCCGGCGAGATCGTCGCCGCCTATTCGTGGAACCAGTCTTTCGTGAACCTGCAGAACGAGAACATTCCCGTCGGCTACATGGTGCCCAAGGAGGGGATCTTCGCCTGGGGTTCGGGCTTCATCATCCACAAGGACGCGACGGACCTCGAGGCCGTCTACACCTACATCGACGCCTGGATCTCTCCCGAATCAGGCGCCTGGCTGATTGACAACTACGGGTACGGCAGCGCCAACCTTGCTGCCTACGACCTCGTGCCCCGGGAGCGTCTCGACCAGCTCGGCTTTTCCGATCCGGAGTCGCTGATCGCCAACACGGTCTTCTTCCCTGCCCTCGAGCCCGAGTTCGAGAGCAAGTACGAGAACCTCTATCAGGAGGTCCGTGCCGGAGGGTGACGGTCGTCGTCTGAGGAGGCCGCGCCGTGAAGGCCGCCGTGTGCCGCGCCTTCGGCGAGCCCCTTGTCATCGAGGACCTCGTTCTTGACCCGCCTCAGGCCGGCGAGCTTCGCGTGAAAATCACCGCCTGCGCCATCTGTCACAGTGACATCCACTATATGGACGGGGCCTGGGGCGGCGCGTTGCCGGCCGTTTACGGCCACGAGGGCGCCGGTGTGGTGAGCGAGGCGGGACCGGGGGTCGAGTATCCCGGCGTGGGCGATCATGTCATCGTCACCCTGCTTCGTTCCTGCGGCAGCTGTCCCTGCTGCGATCAGGGCATGCCCTACGTCTGCGAGTCCGTGTTTCCCGTGGACCGCGAGGGACGTCTCAGGAGAAGGGACGGCACACCGGTCCTGCAGGGCCTGCGTACGGGCGCCTTTGCCGAAGAGGTGGTGGTGCATCATTCACAGGTGGTGACGGTGCCCCGGTCCATGCCTCCAGCGAGTACCTCCCTCCTCGCCTGCGGTGTCATCACCGGCTTTGGCGCCGTTGCCCGAACGGCGCGGATACCCGCCGGCTGCAGCGTTGTCATCGTCGGCGCCGGGGGGGTCGGTCTCAACAGTATCCAGGGGGCGGCCATCTGCGGCGCCCGCCAGGTCATCGCCGTGGATGTCCTCGACGAGAAGCTCGAATCGGCCCTCACCTTCGGCGCCACGGCAACGGTGAATGGCGCCGAGGGTCATGTCGGCGATGCTGTGCGGCGCCTGACCGATGGCCGCGGGGCCGATTACGTCTTCGTCACCGTCGGCAATGCCAGGGTCATGGAAGAGGCCATGGACATGATCCGTCCGGGAGGAACGGCGGTCATCGTCGGCATGCCGGCGGTTGGTGAAATGTCCTCCTTCGAGACCCAGGCCATTGCCGGCTCCAGCCAGCGTATCCTCGGCTCGAAGATGGGCTCGACCAGGCTCCGGGTGGATGTGCCGCGGCTGATCGACCTCTATCGCGATGGCCGGCTCAAGCTCGATGAGCTCATCACCAGCACCTATCCCCTCGACGACATCAACGAGGCTGTCGCCGCGGTCAACCGCGGCGAAGCACTGCGCAACGTCATCGTCCTTGACGCCTGAACCCCGGACACCACGGCAACGGCGAGGAACAGCCATGCCCGCCGTCTGCAGCGGCGCGTTGCGGCTGTCTCGTGTAGCGGAGCAGCGTCACCGGACGTCCGTTGACACGGGGATCCGTGCTTCACCAGGTTCGTGTCATGACACACCTCACGGTCACGTCGTCGGGTGGTGTCGCGGCATGGACGCAAGTCAGGACCACGGAGAACGGGCCCACTCGTTCCGGACGGCTTGGCGAGCTGCCGGAAGGGAAACGGCGCAGTGAGGTCGAACACGACATCGACATGGAGCGCCGCCTGGCCCAGAAACCGCGCCAGCCTGTCTGGGTCGAGACCTGCGGCGCGGAGCGTCCCGTTCACGCCCGCCGGGCTTCGAGACACGGCCAATCGCGCGTTGACAGGGGGGCGGGATGGTGTATCGTTCAGCAACCCCGACGGGAGGTCCCATGTCGTCAACGACTGTGGGGATGCTTGGGCGCGGCGGCCTGTCGGCACATGCCGGATACAGGCCTTGATGGTCAGGAACACCGCGCGAGAACCACCCGTCGGCCCCAAACACGGAGAAGATGCGCATGAATATCGGGAAACTTGCGGGTGCCGCAGCATCGATCGCAGGGGCGGCGATGATCGCGGTCTCGGCAGCCGCCGCACCGGACGACGATTCGCTGGTCGTCGCATGGGGGGCGACCGGCCCCATCGAGAATGTTGACAGCTATTACAACACCAATCGGACGGGCATCTGGTTCAGCCGCATGGTCTGGGATCAGCTCATCTACCGTGAACCGAAGACCTTCGAATACAAGCCGTTGCTGGCCACGAGCTGGGAGTTGCTGAACGACACGACCTGGAAATTCAAGCTGCGTGAGGGCGTCAAGTTCCACAATGGCGAGCCCTTCGACGCCGATGACGTGGTCTTCACGCTGAACTGGGTCTCGAACCCGGACAACGGCGTCAAGGCGCAGCGCAACGTCAACTGGATCGACCGGGCCGAGAAGGTGGACCGGTACACCGTCAACCTGCACATGAAGAAACCGTTCCCGCAGGCCTTCGAGTTTCTGTCGGGGCCGCTGACGATTTATCCGAACGAGTACTACGCCGAGGTCGGCCCCGAGGGCATGGGCCGGGAGCCGGTCGGCACGGGCCCGATGAAGGTTGTCTCGATCAAGACCGCCGAGGAGTATGTCTTCGAGAGGAACGAGGACTACACCTGGGGCAGCCCGAAGGGTGCGGCGCAGGTTTCCAGGATGGTCGTGCGCGAGATCGCTGACGTGCAGACCCAGATCGCCGAATTGCTGGCCGGCGGCATCGACATGACAGCCGACATATCGGCCGACCATGTGGACCAGATCGGCCAGGTGCCGGGCTACAAGGCCCTGCAGGCCGGCACGATGCGCACCGGCTATATCGGCTTCGACGCCGCCGGACGCGGCGATTTCGAGCCGACCACGAAGCTCAAGGTCCGCCAGGCGATCGCCCACGCGATCGACCGCGCCGCCCTCGTCAAGAACCTGATCCGCGGCGACGCCGACGTCATCCACACACCCTGCTTCCCGACCCAGTTCGGCTGCGACGCCGAGGCGGCTGTCAGATACGAGTTCGATCCCGAAAAGGCCAGGGCGCTTCTCGCCGAGGCAGGCTATCCGGACGGGTTCGACATCGACTTCTACACCTTCCGCCCCGCGGACTGGGCCGAAGCGATCATGGGCGACCTGGCCAAGGTCGGCATCAGGGCGACACTCACCAAGCTGCCTTACTTCGCGCTGCGCGACAAACAGCGCAACGAGGGCACGACGCCGATGTTCCTGATGGACTGGGGCTCCTATTCCATGAACGACATGTCGGCGATCACGAGCCACTTCTTCAAGAAGGGGCCGGACGACTTCGCGCTCGACGACGATGTGGCGACCTGGCTCGAGGAAGGCGACACCAGTTCCGACCCGGAGGTGCGCAAGGCCGCCTACCGCAAGGCCGTCGAGAAGATCACGCGCGAGGTCTACTGGCTGCCGATGTTCAACCATGTCCGCAACTACGCCTATCGCGATGAGCTGAACTTCATCCCCTACCAGGATGAAATCCCGCGCTTCTGGCAATACGGCTGGGCGACCAGCTGACGCTACGGCGCCCCTGCCGGAGATGCAGCGTGGCAGGGCGGAGCGCGTTCCCGCCCTGCCGCTTCCCTAGCGGTCGGAGAGCGGCGGAATGCCGGCCTACACGCTCAAGCGGACCCTCGTTGCGTTCCTGATCCTGATCGTCGTGTCGGGACTGACCTTTTCGCTCAGCCACCTCTCGGCTGACCCGGCGCTGACCATCGGAGGAGAGCAGGCGAGCGAGGAGGACATCCAGGCGATCCGCAAGCTCTACGGCTTCGATCGGCCGATCCACATCCAGTATCTGGACTGGCTCGGCCGTGCGCTCGCCGGAGACTTCGGCGAGAGCTACCACTACAGGCAGCGCGTCTTCGACATGATCTCCGAGCGAATCGGGCGCACCATGCTGCTCGGCACGCTGGCGATCCTGTTCGCGCTGGTCGTCTCGATCCCTCTGGGTACGCTCGCCGCCATGCGGCCCAACTCGATCATCGACAGGATCGCGTTGTTCATCGCGGTTCTCGGCCAGGCGCTGCCGACCTTCTGGTTCGCCCTGATGATGATTATCGCCTTCGGCGTCTGGTGGCGCTGGCTGCCGATTTCCGGCCATACGCAGTGGGCCAACTATGTCATGCCGACCATCGCCCTCGGCTACTACGCCACGCCGGCGCTGATGCGCCTGACCCGGGCCGGCATGATCGAGGTGCTGGGCTCCGACTACATACGCACGGCGCGCGCCAAGGGGTTGAGCCCGGCTGCGGTGCTCTTCAAGCACGCGCTGAGGAACGCGATCATCCCGGTCGTCGCACTCGCGGCGGTGTGGTTCGGGTTCATGCTCGGCGGTTCAATCGTCATCGAGACGATCTTCAACCTCAAGGGCATCGGCTGGCTCTCGTACGATGCGCTGCTGCGCTCGGACCTGCCGGTGGTGCAGGCGATCGTGCTGGTCTTCGCCTCGTTCTATGTGGTGCTGACACTGCTGGCCGACCTGCTCAACGCCTGGCTCGATCCGCGAATCTCGGTGCGCTGAGAGGCTGCCATGACCGACACCGGCGCCGCTGGATCTCTGGTCTTGCGACAGCGGCAGACGGCCGAGGACATTCTCGAACCCTCGCCCTGGTCCAAGCTCCTCCGGCGCATTCTCGGGAACCACAGCTTCCTGATCGGCGCGGTCATCCTCGCCACCATTCTCGCGGTGGCGATCCTCGCCCCCCTGCTCTCGCCGCACGACCCTTACGATCAGGACCTTGCGAAGCGCCTGACCAACCCGTTCTGGCATGACCAGAAGGTGGATCCGGAGCATGTCCTCGGCACCGACAAGGTGGGCCGGGACTATCTCTCGCGGCTCATCCACGGCAGCCGGATATCGCTGCTGATCGGCTTCTCGACAATGCTCATCTCGGGCGCCATCGGCACGGTTCTGGGCGTGACGGCGGGATACTTCGGCGGCCGGGTCGACATGGTGGTGAATTTCGTCATCAACACGCGGCTCGCCATGCCCGTCTTCCTGGTGGCGATGGCGGCGGTGGTGGCCTTTGGCGCCTCGCTGGCCGTGGTGATCATTGTTCTTGGATTGTTCCTGTGGGACCGTTTCGCCGTGGTGATGCGGAGCATCACCATGCAGGCGCGAGACCTCGACTACGTGAAGGCAGCGCGCGCCCTAGGCTGCTCGACGCCCTACATCATCGTGCGCGAGATATTCCCCAATGTGCTCTCGTCGCTGACCGTGGTGGCGACGGTCGAGATGGCGAACGCGATCCTGCTCGAAGCCGCGCTCTCCTTCCTCGGCTTCGGCGTGCAGGCACCGACGCCGAGCTGGGGCCTGATGCTGAGCGAGGGGCGCGAATACATGTTCTTCTCGCCCTGGCTTCTGGCATTGCCCGGCGTCTGCCTTTTCATGCTCGTGCTGGCGATCAACCTCTTCGGCGACGGGCTGCGCGACGTGACGCTCGAACGGGAACGCTGAGACGGTGTCCGGGACCCTCCTCGAGGTGGAGAACCTCTCGGTCGATATCCCCGTCGCGGCCGGGATGCTGCATCCCGTGCGCGGCATCGATTTTTCCGTCTCGCGCGGCAAGACGCTCTGCATCGTCGGCGAGTCCGGCTGCGGCAAGTCGCTGACATCGCTCGCGATCATGGGGCTTCTGCCGAAGACCGCCCGGTGCGCCGCCGACCGGATGGACTTTCTCGGCCGCGATATCCGCCATCTCCGCGAGCGCGAGATGGCGCATTTGCGCGGCGGCTCCATGGCGATGATCTTCCAGGAGCCGATGACCTCGCTCAACCCGTCCTACACCATCGGCAACCAGCTTTCCGAGGTCTATCTGCGTCATGTGGAGCAGAACCGCATGGCGGCGCGCGACCGGGCCGTGTTCCTGCTTGAAAAGGTTGGCATGTCCTCCGCCGCTTCGCGCCTCGGCCAGTATCCCCATCAGCTGTCCGGCGGACAGCGCCAGCGCGTGATGATCGCCATGGCGCTGATGTGCGGACCGGAGCTGATTATCGCGGACGAACCGACCACCGCGCTCGATGTCACCATCCAGGCCCAGATTCTCCATCTTCTGGCGGAACTCCAACACGAATTCGAGATGGGCATGATCCTCATCACCCACGATCTCGGCATCGTCGCGCGGGTCGCCGACAAGGTGCAGGTGATGTATGCGGGCAAGACGGTCGAGGAGGGCCGGTGCGAGGCGGTCTTCGATTCACCCATGCACCCCTATACGCAGGGGCTGCTGCGCTGCATCCCGATTCCGGGCCGGACCCGGCGCGGCGAGCGCCTGGGTTCGGTGCCGGGCATCGTGCCGAACCTCGTCGGCGAACTCTCCGGCTGCATGTTCCGCAATCGCTGCGAATACGCGACAGACGCCTGCGCCGGCATGAGGGACGAGCCGACGCGCATGGACGACGGCCACGCCTATACCTGCTTGCGCCCGCCGGAAGACGTGCTGAACGAACGGCCGGCGGCCGTCGCGCCATGAGCGAAGCCCCTGTGCTCGAAACCGTGGATGTCAGCTGCGTCTTTCAGGTCAGCCAGGGCTTGTTTCGCGGCTCGAAGCCGCTCCGCGCGGTCAACGGCGTGTCGCTGAGCATACCCGGGGGCAAGGTCGTCGGGCTGGTAGGCGAATCCGGCTGCGGCAAGAGTACGATGGCGAACATCCTGCTCGGCCTGCAGCGACCGAGTTCAGGGGATGTGCTCTATTCCGGCGACAGCGCGTCCAGTTTCTCCCGCCGCCAGATCGCGCGCCGGATACAGCCGATCTTCCAGGACCCCTATTCGTCGCTCAACCCAACCAAGACCATCGGGTTCATCGTGTCTCAACCGCTCAGGATCCACGGTGTCGGGGAGCCTTCCGAGTGGTCCGACAGGGTCGCTGACATGCTCGATGTCGTGGGTCTGCCGCGCCGTGTGGCATCGAGCTACCCCAGCCAGCTTTCCGGCGGTCAGCGCCAGAGGGTGGCGATCGCCCGCGCGCTCATCATGCGGCCGGACGTGGTGATCTGCGACGAGCCGACCTCGGCGCTCGATGTCTCGGTGCAGAGCCAGATCCTCAACCTGCTGCAGGATCTCAAAGAGGAGTTCGGGCTGACCTACCTGCTCATCAGCCACAACCTGGCCGTGGTCCAACACATGGCGGACCGGGTGGCGGTGATGTATCTGGGCCGGATCGTCGAGGAGGCCGACTCGGACACGCTGTTTGACGACCCGCGCCATCCCTATACCCGCGCCCTTCTCGACTCGGTGCTGACGCCCGATCCGCGCCTCGGCGTGCCCGATACGCATCTGGGCGCCGTGTTCCCGAACCCGATCGAGCCGCCGCCCGGCTGCACGTTTCACCCCCGCTGCCCGGAGTGCATGTCGATCTGCCGGTCCGAGCCACCCCGGCCGGTCTCGGACGGCGGCCACAGGACGGAATGCTATCTCTATGGCGCCGCCGCCCCGAACCGCGACCCCGTGAGGGGATAGACCTGACAGCCCCCATCGCCTGCCTCGTGACCGGGACCGACATGTTCTCGTCCATGCCGACCGGTTTGCAGACCTTCGAGGACATCATGCCGTGCCGCGGCGACGCGCCCAGCCAACAACACCTCCACCTTCAGCCAGCCGTTGCATGTCTGGCGCAAGTCCGCGGAGGAGCGCCATGACCTGTGTCGTGGAGAGCCTCGCAGCCTTCGCCCGGCCCGCCGCGCGCCGGGTCGGTGAGGGCATGCGCTCAACGAGCTTGCCGAGATGGACCTCAAGAGGGCTCCCCGGGACCAGCCGATGAAGCCGTCGCGTGCTCATACGGTGCCAACCGGTCGCACCGAACACCGGGCCGCCGAGGCGGCCGTGGCGCGACGAGTTGATCCGGCGGCTCGCCCTCGGGATGCCAGGCCGCCACCATCAACCGGTCCAGGCGCTCGTCCTCGCCGTCACCGACCGGCTCCACGGTGACCTCTGCGATATCCTCCCGGGAACATGCGAGGGATAGTCCTGCTCGAGGATGCCGGCGCCGAGAAGACGAGGCCTTCGGTAGAGGAAGAACGATGTCTGGAGACGAAGCAGGATCAGGCAGGCCCGCGCACGCCGAGGCAAGGCCGCCCTTCGCGTTGCGCCGGCCCCGCGCTCGCACGATCCCCGTACCCGGGACTTGCCACGTGCTTGCCCTCGGCAGACGACGACGCCAGACGTCCGGAGTCGATCCTGATGGTCCACGATGCACAGTCTCATGAACAAGGAACTGACGATGTCCGGTAGAAAAGCCCGTGGATGCAGAGAATCACGCAAGCCTTGTCCGCAGCGGCGAAGACGTGCCGGTTTCCGTTGCAGTTGATCCCGGGAAGGCATGTTTCGGGGCCATCATGCGAGCCTCTTTCCGAGACGCGGAATCGAGGCCAGCAGCCTTCGCGTATAGGCGTGCCGCGGAGTCTCGAAGACTTGTCGCTTGCTTCCGGTCTCCACCAGCTTCCCCCTGTACATGACCGCAACCCGGTCGCTTATGTGGCGGACTGCACCGAGATCGTGACTGATGAACAACATCGATACGCCGCTGTCGCGCTGAAGCCTCTTGAGCAGGTTCAGAACCTGGGCCTGGATGGAGACATCAAGGGCCGACACCGGCTCGTCTGCAATGACGAGACGCGGTGTCAGGATCATCACCCTGGCGATGCCGATGCGCTGCCGCTGGCCGCCGGAAAACTCGTGCGGATGGCAACGCATCGATCCTGCATCCATGCCCACGAGTTCAAGTGTCGCAGCAATCCTCTCGCGTGCCTGCGAGCGGTCGCTCACAAGTCCGTGAATGAAGAGCGGCTCGGCCAGCATCTGCTCGATGCTGAGACGTGGATTGAGCGAGGCAAACGGGTCCTGGAAGATCATCTGGATGTCGCGCCGCAGCGGCCGGAACTCGGCAGACGACAGGTTCAGGATGTCCTGCCCGTCGAACAATGCAGTTCCGGCCGTGGCCGTTTCCAGATGGGTCAGGGTCCGTCCGACCGTGGTCTTGCCGCAACCGCTCTCGCCAACGAGACTGAGTACTTCTCCTTCCTGGATGCTGAACGAAACGCCATCGACGGCCCTGAGGACTGACTTCCTTCGCCTGAACCCGCCTCTGCCGATGCTGAAGTGGGTCCTGAGTTCGCACACTTCCAGCAAGGGGCGGGTCATGACGACGATCCTTGCGGAAAGTGGCACCGCACGAAGTGGCCCGGTGACACGGCTGAGGCGCTCGGGTCCGCGCTCCTGCAGGACCCCCTGGCCGCGAAGCAGCGCGGGTGAAACGCGCAGCCCGGCACCGCTTCATCCAGGGTCGGCACCCGGCCGGGAATCGCGTCAAGCCATTCGATGTCGTGATCGACCGCCGGAATCGAGCCGAACAGCCCCAGGGTGTACGGGTGGCTCATGTTCGAAAAGAGCGTCGAAGTCGATGCCTGCTCGACAATCCTGCCTCGATACATGACGGCGACCTTGTCGCAGATCTCGGAAATCACCCCCAGATCGTGCGAGATCAGGATGATGGACATGCCGGTTCGCGCCTGCAGGCCGCACAGGAGTTCCAGCACCTCCTTCTGTACGGTGACGTCAAGGGCCGTCGTCGGCTCATCGGCAATCAGGAGCTTCGGATCGCAGGCAAGCGCCATGGCGATCATGACCCTCTGTCTTTGTCCGCCGGACATCTGGTGCGGAAAACTGTCGATCCGGCGCATCGGATCGGGAATGCGCACGAGTTCCAGCAGGTCAAGCGCACGGTCATGTGCCTGCCTTCTGGACATGCGACGATGCTGCAGGATGGCTTCCCTGATCTGGTCGCCGACCCGGTAGACAGGATTCAGGCTTGTCATAGGTTCCTGAAATATCATGGCCATCTGGTCTCCCATCACGCGCCGGCGCTCATCGCGTGAAAGCGCTAGGAGGTCCCGGCCCTGGAAGTGCACTGACCCTCCGGCAATCCGCACCGCCGAGCCTTCGAGCAAACCCATGATCGCCAGTGCGGTCAGACTCTTGCCGCACCCGCTCTCGCCGACGATTCCCAGCGTTTCATTGTCCTCGACAGCCAGTGACACCCCTTGAACCACGGGCAGGAGTTCGCGGCCGCGCACGATGCGCAGGTCCAGGTTCCTTATGTCGAGCAGAGCCAGGGGTCAGACCCCTGCAATATCGTCCTTGAACCGGGGATCGATGCTGTCACGCAACGCGTCTCCGACAAGGTTCATGGAAAAGACCGAAAGAATGATCAGCGCTCCGGGGAAGATCAGCAGCCACGGTGCCCTGGTCACGTAGATTCTCTCCTCGCTCAACATGTTTCCCCAGCTCGGAACTTCCGGCGGAAGGCCCAGCCCCAGGAAGTCAAGCGCCGCTGCCTGCAATTGCGCGAACGCAAAGATGAAGCTTGCCTGCACCAGCATCGGCGACACGAGATTCGGCAAGATGTGCCGAAACAGGATCGAGGCGTGCCCTGCGCCGGAACAGATCGCGGCATCGACGAAGACATCGCGCTTCAGTTTCAAGGTCATGCCGAACACGATCCTGGCTGTGGTCGTGGCGTAGACGATGCCGATCACGATGACCGTGTTCAGCACGCTGCGCTCCAGGAGCGTCATCAGAACCAGCGCCAGGAGCAGCGCGGGAAACGCCATCAGCACGTCCACGATCCGCATCAGCACGTGACCCAAGCGGACAAAGTAAGCGGAAAGCATGCCGGCAAGGCCACCGACGAACAAGGCGATCAGCACGCTGCCCGAGCCAATCAGGATCGCCATGCGTGCGCCGTAGATCGCACGGGAAAGCGAGTCCCGTCCAAAGTGATCGGTACCGAAGACATGGGGCCACCCGGGATCGGAAAGGCGGACGAACGGGTCGAATTCCAGTGGGTCGAACGGCGCCAGGAGCGGCGCGCCGATGGCCGCAATGCCGACGACCAGAAGCCAGCATGCTCCGATCGTTGCCAGTGCGCGGCCGCGAAAGACAAGCGCGATCGAAAGCGGCACACTCATCTCAGCGACACCCTTGGATCGAGCCTGGCATAGGCAAGGTCCACCAGGAGATTGACGGCCATGTAGAAGACCACGATGATCAGAATGACGCCCTGGATCACTGGATAGTCTCGACGCAGGATGGACTGCACGACAAGCCTGCCGATGCCGGGCAGGGAGAAGACGGTTTCCGTCACCACCGCCTCGCTGACCAGTGCCGCGAAGGTGAAGCCGAACGCGGCGGAAACGGCAATGAGCGCGTTCCGGAAGACATGCCTGACAGCCACACGAACCGGGTGAAGACCCTTGGCTCGGGCCGTGCGCACGTGATCTTCCCGCGAGACATCGAGCATGGAAGCGCGGATCAGGCGGATGATGAGCGCCGCGTTGGGTGCGGCGAGGGTGAGGCTGGGCAGAACCAGGTAGCGCAGGTTCGATGCGCCGCCCTCATCGGCAAGCGACGGAAATCCCGAAGAGGGAAACCAGCCCAGCCCGACCGAGAAGATCAGGATCAGGTAGAGTCCCAGCCAGAACGTTGGCACCGAGGCGAACAGCATGGCGCCGCCGGAGGTCGCCTGATCGACCCATGAACCGTGACGCATTGCGGACGTGATGCCGATCGGAACACCGAACACGACAATCCAGAACATGGTCATCGTCGCCAGGAGAATCGAGGTCTCGGCACCGTCGGCGATGACCGACAGAACCGGTTCACGAAAGAACACCGATGTCCCGAGATCACCCTGCAGAACGTTGCCCAGCCACAGGACATACTGCGTCCAGAGCGGCTCATCGAGGCCAAGCTCGCGAGAGAGCGCCTCGATTTCCTCCGGCGTTGCCGTATCACCAAGCAGAATCGAGGCCGGATCGCCGGGGATCAGGTGGATGAACATGAAGACCAGGAACGACGCGGCCACAAGGGTGGGCACAAGCGTCAGAATCCTGTTCAGAGCGTAATGCAACATGAAACGACCTGATGAGGACGCGATCCGGCCTCCCCGCCTCCGAACGGCGGGGAGGCCGGGGGACTGTTCCCTACTTCGAAACGTTCCAGAAGTGCGGCCAGATCAGTGTGGCCTCACCGAGGCCCTCCAGGTCGGGCGACGCGATGTTGTAGGTGTAGACATCGCCCGTCTTCATCGTCGGTACCTGCTGGTAGATCAACGCCTGAATCTCGGCCCAGATCGCCTGACGCTCGGCGGGGTCTGAACTCCCGGTGAACCTGGCCTTCAGAGCGTTCTTCTCCTCGGTTTTCCACCAACCGGGATAGTTGTCGTTCATCACCGAAATCAGGATCGGGTCGGGCACGAAGCCATGATGGGTGAAGAACAGGTCCCACTGGTCCGGTTGAGCCCGCTTTTCGATCAGAGTAGCCCAGTCATAGACCTGAAGGTCGATGTTGAATCCGGCCTGTGCCAGCTGCCTCGTGTAGACGATCGCGGTGTCGTAATGGAACGGGTAGTTTGTCGAAACCATGAACTTGATCGGTTCGCCAGTGTACCCGGCCTCCTCGGCCATGACGCGAGCGGCGTTCGCGTCACCCATGCTGAAGTGCTCGGCGCCGGCATCCGTGAACCATACGTTGCCCTCGGGCAGGAACGAGCCGTTCGCACGCCAAAGTCCCTCCGGGCCGATGGCCACGTGCAGCGCGGGCACCTTGTCCAGCGCTGCCTGAATCGCGCGCCGCAGGCCGAAGTTCTCCCGAAGCGGGCCGTCGCTCGAATTCGTGAACACCAGGCCGAAGATCGGTCCGCCATTCAGTATCGTGACGACCGAGGGATCAGCCTCGAGGTCCGCATAGAGATCGCCCGGAATGCTCTCGGCGTAGTCATAATCGCCGGCCTTGATGCCCGCCACGCGTGTCCCGACATCGGGCACGGGGATGAATTGAAGCGTGTCGAACTCGGCGACGCGCGCCCCGCCGTAGCCGTCCGGTTCGCCGGCGGGCGAGACATAGCCCTCGAACCTGATCAGCTCCACATGGCGGTTCGGCTCCCACTCGCCAAACCTGTAGGGCCCCGTACCGATGTAGCTCCCCGGCGCGATGGGTTCCTTGCCGGCCCCTTCCGCCACGGATGCCGGGTAGATCGCCGGCCCGCCGTTGATGAAGGCCAGCAGGTTCTTCCAGGGACCGAAGGGCTGGGCAAGCCTGATCGTGACCTCGTGATCTCCCGCCGCCGTCACGCTGTCGACATTCTCGAACAGCAGCCCTCCGCGTGATCCGAATTCTCCCCATCGGTTCAGCGATGCGACGACATCTGCCGATGTCATGTCCTGCCCATTGTGGAACTTCACGCCTTCCCGGAGCGTGATCGTGATCGTCTTCCCGTCATCCGAGACTGTCTCGCCGTTGGCGAGCAGGCCAACCGGGGAATTCGAGGCATCGAAGGTGTAGAGCCCCTCGAAGATGTGATGGGCAATCGTCGTCGACAGATCGGACGTCACAACCTGCTGGTCCAGACTTGGTGGCTCGCCGACGGTCGCATAGCGCAAGGTCCCGGACGCGAAAGCCGTGCCCACAATTGTGGCGAATGCTCCCAAGGCAATCGCCGAGCGCAACCAGTTCTTGAAGTTCATGGTCTTCTCTCCCTGTGTGAATGCTCCCACGACGGGTTGTACCCCGGTTACTACTAACATATTTCGAGATTGACCGAAAATTCCGTGACACCAACGTCCTCGTTGACCAGCAGGGCGGTGCAGGTCCAGCGAGACAGTTCGGCAACCAGGTCCGGATTGCGCCTCTCGTGGGCCCGGCTTCAGGCCACGATCAGACGTCCTGACCTCGGCTTCGATGTTTCCAATCAGAGTGATGCTTCTGGGCGGAGTTTGCGTGCGTTGTCTGGCAGTCACAGGGCTCCAAGTTCGAGAAGGAGACGATCGCTCCGTCGGCAAGGGAGAAGCACGCGACTCTGATCAGGACGGCTTCAGGCGGGGTGCATCGCGAGCGTGTCCAGGGCCGGAATCATCCCATGACAGGCATCATGTTACAGTGGACCGCAACGCAACTCTGTTGTCAAGCACAACACCGGGCAAACCGTTCATTGTGCTGGGATAAAGTGGGGACGGACTGATCAAGTCAGCTCACGAGGTCAGGACGTCTGAAGATGTGGACACGCGCGAAAGCGCACGACCGGGCGAACGCTGGCCGGGACCGGGTCTCCGCGGCAGATCGCCTCGAAGACTGTTGAAGGCCGAGTTCCCAGGGGGATCATGAGGACGATGCCGGATGGCATGTTCCCCGGGACGCTTGAAATGAAGCGTGCAGGTCACGGCCGTTGCGCGCCTTCCTGCCATCATCGTCGTCGTCATTCCCTCACCGGATGCCGTTGGTCCGCTGGAGTTCCCGGATGTAGGCAACGACATCCGCCACATCGTCGCGGGTCAGCCCGTCGACAGGCGGCATGTCTCCGAAAGGCCAGTGATGGGCCCGCACACCCCGTGCAATCGCCCGCTGGAATGACTCGTCACCATGATGGCCAGGTTCATAGATGACATGGACGAGCGGCGGTGCGACTCCGTCCTGTCCGGCAGCATTCCTGCCATGACAGGAGGCACAGTTGGCATCGTAGACCTTCTGCCCAAGCTGTGCTTGCACCGAGAACGCTGCAGGCACATCCACCGAAGCGCTGGGCCGCCCTTCATTCGTGCCGCCGCCGCTGACAACCAGGTAGCCGGCCACGCCCAGTGCAACGACGAACAGGAACATGCAGAGCCTTGGCGGCATGTCGCTCCGTGTCTCTTCCGACACCAACAGTGGCAGGGAAGCAATGCTAAGGATCCAGTCTAATCGGCTCAATTCGACACGTCATCATGACAACGGGCACGGGCAGGTTGATATCGGATCGCCGGCCCGACCATGGCGAAACTGCTTGCCGGCGGTCCGGCAAGACCGACGGAGGGACGCATGGTATCGTCTGCGCGCCGACGGTTGCGGAAGCGGCATGTCGAAGATGTCTTCAGGTGAAGGTTCAGGAGTGACTCAGGCGGGAACCCGAATCCAGGAGAAGACGCCGGGAACGTCGACTGGCAGGCGTTGATGCAGGAGGGATGCGTGGAAGCGGAATTCTGGTTGCAGCGCTGGCGCGAGGGCAACACCCCCTGGAACGAGGGTGTCCCCAACGCGGCGCTCAGGCGCCACCTGGATTGGCTCGATCTGCAGCCCGGGGACCGAGTCTTCGTGCCGTTGTGCGGGAAGGCCGAAGACATGTGGTGGCTCCATGAACAGGGGTTCGAGGTGCTCGGCATCGACCTCAGTCCCTTTGCGGGACGCGAGTTTCTGGACGCCCGCGGTCTTGCCTTCACCGAGACAAGGCACGCCCGGTACTCTCTCATCGAGAGTCCCGGGTTCCGCCTGTTCGCGGGAGATTTCTTCGAGCTCGATGCCGGCGATCTCGAAGGCGTTGCAGGCGTCTACGACCGGGCGGCCCTGGTCGCCCTGCCGCCCTCCGTGCGCCAATGCTACGCCCGGCGCCTCACCGAACTTCTCGACGCTCCGATTCTCCTGATCTCCATGGAGTATCCCGAACACGAGACTGAGGGGCCCCCATTCCCGGTCACCGAACAGGAAATCCGCGTGCTCTTCGGTGAACGGCGCCGGGTACGGCACGTCGGGGAGGAAGACATCATCGAGCGCTCGAACCTGCGCAAGCGCGGCGTGACCCGACTCGTGGAGCACGCCTACCTCATCGCGTGACGGGCGAATCACCACGATGCCTGGCGTGCCGCATTCCCCGGAGACCACGGGAGCGACTCCGGCAAGAGGGTCCCGGAGGATGGCGACCAAGGCCAGCGCGATGACCTCTGATGCGATTCGCCGATGAGCCCCGTTCGGGTGCTGCGCAGGTTAAGGAGGCGGCGATGTTCAGACGACGCCCGCGTCCCGCAAGCCGGCAAGGTCTTCCCCGTCGATGCCGATCTCGGCCATCACCGATTCGAGATCGCGGGCCAGTTCCGGCGCCGGTTCCGCCAGGGATCCGGCCCCGGCGACCCGTATGGCGGAACCGGGGGCCGTGACAGGTGCTCCGGTGGATGTCTCGAGAGAGAGGATGTAGCCGCTCTTGCGCGCAAAGGGGCTGTCGAGAGCGTCCCTGATGTCGTGCACCGGCGCGGCCGGCACCTTGCCGGAGAACACCGTCATCCACTCGCTGGTGGTCCGTCGCGCGAGCGCCCGGTCGAGCAACCCGGTGAGGCGGTCGCGATGAATGAGGCGTTCGGCGAATCCGGCAAAGTCCGGGTTTTCGGCAAGGCCCGGTTCCCCGATTGCGACGCACAGCCTTGGCCAGAACTTCTCCTTGTTGCACATGATGAAGATCCAGCCGTCGCCGGTGCGGAACAACTGGCTCGGCGTGAGACTGGGGTGCGCCGAGCGGGCGCTGCGACCGGTCTGGACGCCGGCCGAGAGGTACCAGGTGGCGACGTAGGCAAGGCTGGTGATGGCAGCCCCGAAGAGGCTGACGTCAAGGTCCCCTCCCCTTCCGGATGCCCGGGCGCCGATGATTCCGGCGAGGATGGCAACGCCAGCCTGGAGACCGGCGGAGAGGTCCACGAGGGAGAGCCCCACGCGCTGCGGCGCGCCACCGGGGTCGCCGGTCACCGAGAGCCAGCCGCACTCGGCCTGCATGAGATAATCGTAGCCCGGCCAGCCGGCGCGCTCGTTCGCCCTGCCGTAGGCGGAGAGGTGAACACAGACAATGTCGCGCTTCGCCGGAGAGAGCGAACGGTAGTCGAGACCGAGAGTCTCCGGCAGGTCGCCCCTGAGATTGTTGAAGACCGCGTCCGAACGGGCCACGAGGCGGTGCAGGATCTCGCGCCCCCGGGGATGCTTGAGATCAAGCGTGATGCTCTTCTTGTTCCTGTTGAAGGTCTGATGAAACAGGCTCATGCCCTCGCCGGAGGTTTCGCTGGCGAGTCGAACGCGCCGACCGATGTCGCCGCCATCCGCCGGATTCTCGATCCGGACGATCTCGGCCCCGAGATCGGCGAGCGGCAGGGTGCCGAATGGACCGGCGGCGTACTGCTCGATCGAGAGGACCCGCACGCCCTCGAGGGGGAATGCCATGACGAGATCAGTCCGGGTGGCGGGCGACAAGCTGCCGGGCAATGACGATGCGCTGCAACTCGTTGGTCCCCTCGCCGATGACAAGCAGGGGAGCGTCCCGGTAGAGGCGCTCGATCTCGAATTCCTTGGAATAGCCGTAGGCGCCATGGATGCGCATGGATTCCGTCGCATTGAAGAGCGCGGTCTCAGTGGCGTGCAGCTTGGCCATGCCGGCCTCCATGTCGCACCGTTCCCCCGCGTCGAACGCCTCGGCAGCGGACCGCGTGAGATGCCGGGACGCCTCGAGCCTCGTCGCCATGTCGGCAAGCTTGATCTGGATGGCCTGGTGAGCCGCAATGGGCTTGCCGAACGTGTGGCGCTGCCGGGCATAGTCCACCGCGAGATCGAGGGCCCGCCTGGCGACGCCGACACCGCGTGCCGCGACATTGATGCGGCCGAGCTCGAGGGCGCCAAGGGCCTGCTTGAGCCCCAATCCCTCCCTTGTTCCGATCAGCCGGTCCCGGGGAATCCTGAAGTCGTCGAAGACGAGCTCTGCCGTGTCGATACCCCGGTATCCGAGCTTGGGGAGCTTGCGGCTTGCCGTGAATCCCTCGCCCTTTTGCGCAAGGAAGAGACTCATTCCCCTGTGACGCGGCTCTGCCGCAGGATCGGTCTTGACCAGCAGGGCCACGCAATCTCCGTGATAGCCGTTGGTGATCCAGGTCTTGGTCCCGTTCACGATGTAGTCGGTTCCGTCCCGCACGGCCCGTGTGCGAATGGCCTGCAGGTCCGTGCCGCACCCGGGTTCCGTCAGCGCCAGGCCGCCCCTCATCTCGCCACTGGCGAACTTCGGCAGCCAGGTCGCCTTCTGTTCCGCGGTGCCGAACATCTGGACGATCCAGGCCATGAGGAGATGGGTGTTGAAGACACCCGACAGGGACATCCAGGTCTCGCAGATGCGCTCGACAATGCGCACGTAGGTCGTCACCGGCAGGCCGAGGCCGCCGTGATCCTCGGAAATGACACAGCCGAAGAGCCCCAGTTCCTTCATGCCCTCGACGATGTCGCCCGGATACTCGTCGGCATCCTCCAACGCCATGACACGGGGCTCGACCTCGCGGACAAGAAAGCGGTCAAGCGCCGCCAGAATCTGGGCCTCGGTCTCCGGGAGGCCGGCTGTAGCCGGTTCGCTCATGGACCACCTCCACTCTGTGCCATGTTCAAGGAACCAGGGCGCAAGCCCCTGTCCGGTCTATCCCACTGCGATCAGCTCGAGCGGGGTCTTCGAGAGCACCCTCGTTCCGTCCCTGCCGTAAACGAGTGTGTCGATGAGGTGGGTGTCGAAGAGGCTTTCGAAGTTGGTCACCATGTTCTCCTCGAACACCCGGTCGAGATAGCGTTCGTCGCCCAGATGAAAGTAGAAGTCCCCGACCCAGTCGGGAGGCAACGACCAGCCGAGTTCATAGCCCAGCGCCCAGCCCTCGCTTTCGGACCACAGACCGGTTTCCTCGTAGTAGGAGCGCAGTACGCGATTGACCTCGCGCACCGTCATGCCCGCCTTCACGTCGCTGGCGATCACCCCGAAGACGCCGCCCGAGAGGCGGTAGCGCTCCACGAGGTCGCATGGAGGATCATCGCCGACGTAGTATCCGCGCAGGGCATTGGCATGATAGCGGTTGAAGACGCCGCACAGGTCCGCGGCCAGGATTTCCCCGGCGTTGATCACCCTGCGTGAGGCCATCGCATGGCCGCTTGACAGCGGCTTCGACCCGGCAAGCGGCATGGCGTTGAAGATCGGGATGAGCGCCGAGAACTCCCCGCCAACCGCCATCATGGCGGCCATCACCCTGCCGAAGAGCTCGAGCTCGGTGATGCCGGGCTCGAGGTTGTCGACGATCGCCCGGTGTCCGATGTCGCAGATCTCCATGGCCCTCTCGATGCAGGCGATTTCCGCCGCGGACTTGACCCGCCGGGCCCGGCGGATCATGGCGCTCATGTCGACCGGGCGGGCGCCGGCAGCGAGAAAGGCTCCTTCGAACATGGTGCTGATGGCGCGGTTCGGCAGATAGCTCCAGAACTCCATGCCGATGGTGCCGGAGAGCCACCCCTCCCTGGCGAGCTCATCGACAACGAACGCGATGTTGGGCCCTGCCTCGCGGTCGGGAAGCCAGCGGTTGTCCCGTGACCGCGAGGTCAGGGCCAGGACCGGTTCCTCGGTCGGGTTGTCGAAATGGATGAACCGCCGGCTGGCGACGTGAACGGCGGTGCCGTAGCACTGCGGGTAACGCATCGGCGACTGGCCCTTGTACCACGAGGCCGTGAACCCGTGGAGCCAGGCAACACCCTCGGGCGACGTCACCCAGAGCAGGTCGATTCCCTCGTCGGCCGCCATGGCGGTGAGTTTCTTCAGGCGCGCGCAGTACTCCTCTTCGGTGAACGGCAACGCGACCGGCGCCAGGCCCGAGGCGTCGAAACGTCCGGGACGCAAGCCGATACGGGTCATGACAATCGCCCTTGCCGATGCGAGACCACCCCGTTGGCCGAGACCCTGGGGCACATGGCGCACCATGGATAGTCGCCTGGCTTCACGCCGTGGTGGGCGAACTCCGGCAACCAGTCCGGCGAACAGCCCCCGGGGCGTGTGGTGACCCGGACATCCTCGCCCAGCCACTGGAACGACAGTGTGCGTCTTCCAAGCCCTTCGGGCAGGTTGCCCGATCCGCCGTGGACGGTCATGCCGTGAAACACCACGACGTCGCCGGGTTCCGTTGGCCAGCCGATGACCTCGTGGAGGTCGCTGGCCGCGAAGTCGGTGATCGCCACGCTGCCGCCGAGGCCGTCATCGCGCACCCCGCCAAGATGTTCGTGCTCGAAGAACGGCTGCGCCAGGGGGCGATCCCACAGGTGGGACCCGCGGACAAACGTCAGCTCCGTGCCGGCCGGCACCGGGTCGAGGGATGTCCAGACACTCAGCGCCTGGCGGCCTTCGGCACACCAGTAGGTCTGGTCCTGGTGCCATGGCGTGGGCGTCGACGTGCCGGGCGAGCGAAGGAACATCGACACGTAGAACGCCAGGGCCGTGGGCGACTCCATCATCCGCGCCGCGATCGGGCCGAGCGGCGACGAAGTCATGCAGGAGGCGAAGAAGGGATTGTCGGGCACGGCGGCCGCATCGAAGAGGACATGATCGCCGGTCGCCTCGTCACGGATCCAGTCCGCCCTGTGGCGGCCAGGCTTGTCCTTCAGGGCGGCGATACCCCGCTCGAGTTCCCGGCGCCAGACAGGATCGAGAACACCTCTCAGCACCACGGCGCCGTCACGGCGGAAATCATCGACCGTTTTCCGGGGAACGGGCATCACGTCAGCATGCGGCATCCTGCGGGACCTTACATCTTGCGGCAGCTTGACTTGACAGACCCGATCAGGAGCATGAGCGCCTGATGGATCCACGGAGGAGCATACCATGAAGGCTGCAGTACTGCATGAGGTCAATGCCCCCCTTGTCATCGAGGATGTACCGGTCTCGAAGCCAAGGTCCCGCGAGGTCCTCGTGCGCACGGCGGCGTGCGGCGTCTGCCACAGCGACCTTCATTACATCGAGGGCAAGTATGCCGCACCGTTGCCGACGGTTCTCGGGCACGAGGCCGCGGGTGTCGTCGAGGCGGTCGGTTCCGAGGTGCACCATTTCACGCCTGGCGATCACGTGATTTCCTGCCTCAGCGTCTTCTGCGGCCACTGCGAATACTGCACGACAGGCCGTCCCTTCAGCTGTCAGAATCCCGAGGTGTCACGCGCGGAAGGCGAGGAGCCCCGCCTCGGCAACGGTGTGAGCCAGTTCTACAACCTCTCCGCCTTCGCCGAGATGATGCTCGTTCACGAACATGCGCTCGTGAAGATCCGCAACGACATGCCCTTCGACCGCGCCGCGCTGATCGGCTGCGGCGTCACCACCGGATTCGGCGCCGTGATCAACACGGCGAAGATCGAGGTCGGAAGCACGGTGGCGGTCATCGGCTACGGCGGAGTGGGTCTCTCGGCCATCAACGGAGCGGCCATCGCCGGCGCCGGACGCATCATTGCCGTCGACGTCAAGGGCAGCAAGCTCAACCTCGCCCGCCACTTCGGAGCCACGGACGCGGTCAATGCCGCCGAGGTCGACCCGGTGGAGGCGGTGCGGGAGATGACGGGGGGCGGCGTCGAATACTCCTTCGAGGCGCTTGGTCTCAAGCAGACCAGCGAACAGGCCTTCCGGATGCTCAGGACCTCCGGCATGGCCACGGTCATCGGCATGGTGCCGGAGGGCGAGATGCTGGAGATTCACGGTGCCGACCTGCTCGACGACAAGGTGCTGCGCGGCTCCAACATGGGTTCCAACCACTTCCGGGTCGACATGCCCCGCTATGTCGACTTCTACCTCGACGGCAAGCTCAAGCTCGACGACATGATCAGCCGCCGCATCACCCTCGAGGAGATCAACGAGGGCTTCGACGACATGAAGGCCGGCGAGGTGGCGCGCAGCGTCATCGTCTTCGACTCCTGAACACGGGCGCAACGATCAGGAGCGCGAACCGGCGCACGGTCGCGATCCACCGGTTTCGGCACGCCGGATCTCGTGATCGTCCTTCGACCGCAGATCGACAGTCCGGCCGACGGGGTTCTCAGGGAGCGTGACGGGGCGGGTGGCCGAGCACGCGGTCGCGGATCGGCTGACGCCATTCGCGGCCGCTGTCGTCCTGCCACCAGACGCATGCATGGAACCAGGGCGCGCATTCGTAGGGGTTGATGTTGGGATTCCTCTCGGGATGCCACTGGCGGGCGAGCTCGGGATAGAGCGCGCGGAAACTGTGCCGCGCATCGCATCGCCCGGCGATGTCGCGCGGCCGTTCGACCGTCACGCCGTCCTCAAGCCAGGCATCCATGCGGTGCCAGTAGAAACCCACGTGATCCTTCAGGCCGTCAACCTCCCGGTGCGGTTCGTCATAGGCCCAGATCACGTTCTCCTCGACCCGGGAACCGATCCGGAGCGTCCAGTAACGCGCAAAGCCCTTGTACTGGCAGTATGTGGAATGCGTGCTGGCCACAAGGCACGACCACTCCACATCGTCCTTCGGCATGTAGTAGACAGCCCCGTGGCCGAGCTCCATGACCGTGAGGGCGCGTTGGCTGGCTGCAACGGTGGCGCCTGCGCAACGGGCCTCGACCCTCGCGGGCACGATGGCAAGATCGACCTCGTATTCGGGGTTGCGCCGCCAACCCGGGGATGCATCCGGCGAGATCTCCTGGAAGTCCTCGGGCGACTTGCTGTCCACCGGCGCCTTTCCCGCCGCCGCGATGGCACGGCCAAGGGCCTGACCCCGCCTGAACGACTCCAGATCCCGGGTGTCGATCCGCCAGTTGTCCTCGGCCTCGACGCCCATCATCTGCCCGTAGGCGAGACGGTAGGTGACCTCCTCGACAGTCATGCCGAGCCGGCGCGCAGCCTCGTGTTGATCAATGATGTCGGCCATGCCTTTCCTCCTCCACGACAAGGACCTCCGGTGTCTTGACACGGTATACCCGCTTCGACTATTCCTGCACGTCAGGCACCGTGGTGGCGGTTGACCCATGTCAGATCTCAAGGACGTCACGAGAGGCGATCAGCTGAAGGCCCTCGGCCTGAGCACATTCGCCTTCACCGTCTGCTTTGCCGTCTGGACGATCTTTTCCATCATCGGCGTCAAGATCAAGCAGGACCTCGGTCTCTCGGAGACGGAATTCGGCATCCTGGTCGCAACACCGGTCCTGACCGGATCGATCAGCCGGATCTTCCTGGGTGTGTGGACGGAACAGTTCGGAGGCCGTCTGGTCTTCACCCTGCAGATGCTGGCCACCGCCGTGGCCTGCTGGCTCCTCTCCGAGGTCAGGACCTACGAGGTCTTCCTCATCGCCGCACTCGGCGTCGGCCTCGCCGGCGGATCCTTCATCGTCGGCATCGCCTATACCTCCCAGTGGTTCGACAAGGAGCACCAGGGAACGGCATTGGGTATCTTCGGTGTCGGCAATGTCGGCGCCGCTGTCACCAACTTCGGGGCTCCCTTCCTCGTGCTGGCCTTCGGCTGGGAACAGACAGCCCAGATCTATGCCGTCGTCCTCGCCGCGACCGCCGTTCTCTACTATGTGCTGGCGCGTCCTGACCCGGGGGAGGTGGCGCGCAAGCGCCAGGGTCTGAAACCGGTGTCGACGGCGAACCAGCTGGCGCCCCTGAAGAACCTGCAGGTGTGGCGCTTCGCTACCTATTACTTCTTCGTCTTCGGCGGTTTTGTCGCCCTCGCTTCCTACCTGCCGCGGTTCTATGTCGGCGCCTACGATCTGCCCCTGGCCACGGCCGGCATGCTGGCCGCCGCCTATTCGATGCCGGGTTCCGTCTTCCGGGCGCTTGGCGGCTGGATGTCGGACAGGTGGGGAGCGCGGGCCGTCATGTACCTGACGTTCATCGTATCGCTGGCCTGCCTCTTCGTGATGAGCTATCCGCAGACCCGTTACGTCGTTCAGGGCATCGAGGGTCCGATGGAGTTCACCTTCGGCGTCAGCCTCACCGTCTTCGTCAGCCTCACCGTCGTGCTCGGTTTCGTCATGTCGCTGGGCAAGGCCGCCGTCTACAAGCACATCCCTGTCTACTATCCGGAGCACGTGGGATCGGTCGGCGGACTGGTCGGCATGATCGGCGGCCTGGGAGGCTTTGTCCTGCCGATCACCTTCGGCATTTTCAACGACTGGTTCGGAGTCTGGACAAGTTCCTTCATGCTGCTGTTTGGCATCGTGCTGGTGAGCACCGTGTGGATGCATGTCGCCATCCGGCTGATGGAGCGCCGCCGCTATCCCAGGCTTGCGGACGAGCGCCATCTTTCCGATGTGCCCGAAATGCCACCGGAGTCACCGGACCCCACGGGGCGCCGGGGATAGGCTCGCCATGGCCAGAAACCTGACGAACTGGAACCCGGAAGACGAGGGTTTCTGGCAGGGCGAGGGTCGGCGCATCGCGACCCGCAACCTGTGGATATCAATCCCCTGTCTCCTGTGCGGGTTCGCGGTGTGGCTCTACTGGGGGATCATCACCGTCCAGATGATCAACCTGAAGTTCCCCTTCGCCCAGGCGGAACTTTTCACCCTCGCGGCCATCGCCGGTCTGAGCGGCGCCACGCTGCGCATCCCGTCTTCCTTCTTCATCCGCATCGCCGGCGGACGCAACACGATCTTCCTGACCACGGCGTTGCTCATCATCCCGGCCGCCGGCACGGGGTTCCTCCTGCAGGATCCGTCGACCCCCCTGTGGCAGTTCCAGCTCATGGCCCTGCTGTCGGGCTTCGGAGGCGGCAACTTTGCCTCGTCGATGTCGAACATCTCGTTCTTCTACCCGAAGAGAGTGCAGGGTTATTCGCTGGGAATGAACGCCGGGCTCGGCAACTTCGGCGTCACCACGATGCAGATCCTGGTGCCCCTCGTGATGACCGTCGGCGTGTTCGGTGGTTCGGCTCTCATCCTGGCCAACGGTTCAGGCACCCTTATCGGCAAGATTCCGGCCGGCACCGAGACCTACATCCACAATGCAGGCTA
The DNA here is from genome assembly GCA_964291265.2 of Alphaproteobacteria bacterium. GTDB lineage: Bacteria > Pseudomonadota > Alphaproteobacteria > SP197 > SP197 > SP197. The sequence goes on along the minus strand of OZ219747.1, from coordinate 1,640,907 downwards.
CATCTGGGTCGCCATCCTGGTACCGCTGGTCATCGCCGCCTGGTTCGGCATGAACAACATCACCGCGGACCATGTCTCCCCCGGTCTCAACTCGACAACCGGCGCGTTCGGCAAGATTCTCGGCATGCTGGGAATCGGTCTCGTCACCGCCGCCGCCGGATTGTGGCTGCTGCTGCCGGCCGACGCCGGCGGTTCGGGGCTGGAGCTCAGCAAGTGGCTGGTCCTTCCGCTCGTCATCGCGGCGACTGTCCTTGCCCTCAGACTGATCCCCGGCACCATTCGCCGCAGCCTCGATCAGCAGTACGCCATCTTCCGCAACCGCCACACGTGGGCGATGACGGTCATCTACACCATGACCTTCGGTTCCTTCATCGGCTATGCGGCCACGTTCGGGCTCGCCATCAAGGTCGTGTTCGGCTTCCAGCACCTCGAGGTCGACGGGGTGCTCACCCACACGACCGTCAATGCCAACGGACCAAGCGCCCTCATGTACGCGTGGACCGGCCCCTTCATCGGCGCTCTCATCCGTCCCCTCGGCGGCATGATCTCGGACCGGTTCGGCGGTGCGCTGGTCACGCAGATCGTCTCCTTCGTCATGGTCGCCTGCGCCCTCGGCGTGGCCTACATCCTGTCCCTGGCCTACGTCTCGCCGACGCCGGAAGACTACTTCCTGCCTTTCCTTGTCCTCTTTCTCGTCCTCTTCGCCGCCACCGGGATCGGCAACGGTTCCACCTTCCGGACCATCGCCATCGTCTTCGACAAGGTGCAGGCCGGCCCGGTGCTTGGCTGGACATCGGCAGTCGCCGCCTATGGCGCCTTCATCATTCCGAAGGTCTTCGGGGAACAGATCAAGGCGACCACCCCGGAGAACGCCCTCTACGGCTTTGCTGCCTTCTACGCGTTGTGCATCATGATCAACTGGTGGTTCTACCTGCGACCGAACGCCTACGTGAAGAACCCGTGAGGAGGCGGGCCCGATGAGCCATTTCCTGGACCGACTGACCTTCTTCACGAAGACAGTCGACACCTTCTCGGACGGGCACGGCGTGGTCACGAGCGAGGACCGCACCTGGGAGGACGCCTACCGGGCGCGCTGGAGCCATGACAAGATCGTGCGCTCGACCCACGGGGTGAACTGCACCGGATCGTGCAGCTGGAAGATCTACGTCAAGGGCGGAATCATCACCTGGGAAACACAGCAGACCGATTATCCCCGCACCCGGCCTGACCTGCCCAACCACGAGCCGCGCGGCTGTTCGCGCGGCGCCAGCTATTCCTGGTACATCTACAGCGCCAACCGGCTCAAGTATCCGCTGGTGCGCAGCCGGCTGGTGCGACACTGGCGCGAGGCGCGCAAGACCATGGATCCGGTGGCCGCCTGGGCCTCGATCGCAGGCGATGCCGGAAAGCGCCGGGACTACCAGCAGGTCCGCGGTCACGGTGGATTTGTCCGCTCGAACTGGGACGAGGTCAACGAGATCATCGCCGCCGCCAACATCCACACCATCAGGACCTACGGTCCTGACCGGGTGATCGGCTTTTCGCCGATTCCGGCGATGTCGATGGTCTCCTATGCCGCCGGGTCGCGCTACCTGTCGCTGATCGGCGGCGTCTGCATGAGCTTCTACGACTGGTACTGCGATTTGCCGCCGTCGAGTCCACAGACCTGGGGCGAACAGACCGACGTCCCCGAGAGCGCCGACTGGTACAACTCCACCTTCCTCATGATGTGGGGCTCGAACGTGCCGCAGACACGTACGCCCGACGCACATTTCATGACCGAGGTCCGCTATAAGGGCGCCACCACCGTGACGGTCACGCCCGACTACAGCGAGGCGTCGAAGTTCGCCGACATCTGGCTCAACCCCAAGCAGGGCACCGATGCCGCCCTCGCCCTCGCCATGGGCCACGTCATCCTGAAGGAATGGCACTTGGCGTCGAAGAGCCCCTACTTCGAGGACTACTGCCGGCGCTTTACCGACATGCCGATGCTGGTCACCCTGAGACAGTCGAATGAAGGCTGGGTGCCGGATCGCCTGCTGCGCGCCGCCGATATCGAAGGAGCCCTGGAAGAGACGAACAATCCCGAATGGAAGACCGTCGCCGTGGACGCCAACGCGGACGATTCCCTCGTGTGCCCGGTGGGATCCGTCGGTTACCGCTGGGGAGAGGGCGGCAAGTGGAACATCGAGGAACGCGAGGGGGGCCGGGGCGAAGCGACGAGGTTGCGTCTCAGCCTCCTGGAATCCCGTGACGATGTGCTGCCGGTCGGGTTCCCCTATTTCGGCAACGCTTCCCACGACCACTTCGCAGGCACGGATCACGACGACGTTCTGTGGCGCCATGTCCCTGTGAAGACCGTCACGACCCTGCAAGGTGAGGTGCCGGTCGCCACGGTCTTCGACCTCCTCGTGGCCAACTACGGCATCGACCGCGGACTGGGCGGCGACCACGTCGCCGGCACCTTCGATGACGACGTGCCCTGCACGCCGGCCTGGCAGGAGCGGATCACCGGGGTGACACGCGAGAAGGTCATCGCCGTGGCCCGGGCCTTCGCGGACAACGCCCACAAGACCGAGGGCCGTTCCATGGTCATCGTCGGGGCGGCCCTCAACCACTGGTACCACATGGACATGATCTATCGCGGCATCATCAACCTCCTGGTGATGTGCGGGTGCGTCGGCAAGTCCGGTGGAGGCTGGTCGCACTATGTCGGTCAGGAAAAGCTGCGGCCGCAGACCGGCTGGCTGCCGCTCGCCTTCGCACTGGACTGGAACCGGCCGCCGCGGCACATGAACAGCACGTCCTTCTGGTACGCTCACACCGATCAGTGGCGATACGAGCAGCTGACGGCCAGCGAACTGGTCTCGCCCCTGGCGCCCGACGGCGAATGGACCTCGCTCAGCCTCATCGACTTCAACGTCAGGTCCGAGCGCATGGGCTGGCTGCCCTCCGCGCCTCAGCTCGAAACCAATCCCCTGGAGGTGACGCGGGCGGCGGGAGCCGATGATCCGGTGCAGACGGCCGTCGCCGGGCTCGCGTCGGGCACATTGCGCTTCTCAGCCGAAGACCCCGACAATCCGAAGAACTGGCCGCGCAATCTCTTCGTGTGGCGCTCCAACCTCCTGGGTTCCAGCGGCAAGGGACACGAGTACTTCCTCAAGCACCTTCTGGGAACCAGGCACGGCGTGCAGGGCAAGGACCTCGGGGAGTCGGGGGGGCAACGGCCGGTCGAGGTGGAGTGGCACGAGAGTGCTCCCGAGGGCAAGCTCGACCTTCTCGTCACCCTCGACTTCCGCATGTCGACGACCTGTCTCTACTCCGACATCGTTCTCCCCACGGCGACCTGGTACGAGAAGAACGATCTCAACACCTCGGACATGCACCCGTTCATCCATCCGTTGTCCGCGGCCGTGGATCCGGTATGGGAAACCCGCAGCGACTGGGAGATCTTCAAGGGAATCGCCAGGACGTTCTCCGACCTCGCCGAAGGCACGCTCGGTGTCGAGCGCGACCTGGTCCTGGCGCCGGTCCTGCACGACACGCCCGCGGAACTCGCCCAGGCGATCGAGGTCAGGGACTGGAAGAAGGGAGAGTGCGAGCCCCGGCCCGGCAAGACCATGCCCAACATGGTGGTCGTCGAGCGCGACTACCCGAATACATACAGGAAGTTCACCGCTCTCGGGCCGCTGCTCACGACGGTCGGCAACGGCGGCAAGGGCATCACGTGGAACACCGAAGACGAGGTCGCCTTCCTGAAGCGGTTGAACGGCGAGGTGCGCACGGAAGGCATCACGCAGGGCCTGGCGAGGATCGATTCCGACATCGATGCATCGGAGGTCGTCCTGGCCCTGGCCCCGGAGACCAACGGCAAGGTGGCGGTCAAGGCCTGGGCGGCGCTCGGCAAGGCGACAGGACGCGATCACGAGCACCTGGCGGCGTCCCGGGAAGAGGACAGCCTGCGCTTCCGCGACCTCCAGGCCCAGCCGCGCAAGATCATCTCGTCACCCACGTGGTCGGGCGTGGAATCCGAGCATGTCACCTACACGGCGGGCTACACCAACGTGCACGAACTCATCCCGTGGCGCACCCTGACCGGCCGCCAGCAACTCTACCAGGACCACCTGTGGATGCGCGCCTTCGGTGAACAGCTGTGCGTCTACAAGCCGCCCATCGACACCAAGACCATCCGGCCGCTGATCGACGACCGGGACAACGGCAACCCGCAGGTCGTGCTCAACTTCATCACACCGCACCAGAAGTGGGGTATCCACTCCACCTACACCGACAATCTCCTGATGCTCACCCTGTCCCGTGGTGGGCCGATCATCTGGATCAGCGAAACCGACGCGGCCCGGATCGACGCCGCGGACAACGACTGGATCGAGGCCTACAACACCAATGGGGCGCTGGTGGCCCGTGCAGTCGTCAGCCAGCGCGTTCCGGAAGGCATGACGCTGATGTACCATGCCCAGGAGAAGATCATGAACATGCCGGGCAGCGAGGTCACCGGAACCCGTGGCGGGATCCACAATTCGGTCACCCGCACCACGGTCAAGCCGACCCACATGATCGGCGGCTATGCGCAGCAGTCATACGGCTTCAACTACTACGGCACGGTCGGCTCGAATCGAGACGAATTCGTGATCGTGCGCCGGATGCGGGAGGTCGACTGGATGGATGACCCGCTGCCGGCCGCGGCAATGGAGGCGGCGTCATGAAGGTGCGGGCACAGATCGGCAAGGTTCTCAATCTCGACAAGTGCATCGGCTGCCATACCTGCTCGGTCACCTGCAAGAACGTGTGGACCAGTCGCGAGGGCATGGAATACGCTTGGTTCAACAACGTCGAGACCAAGCCCGGCGTCGGCTATCCCCGGCAGTGGGAGAACCAGGACGTCTGGAACGGCGGCTGGGTGCGCAAGAGAAACGGCAGGATCGCGCCCAGAATGGGGGGCAAGCTGCGCATCCTGGCCAAGATATTCGCCAACCCGGACATGCCCCAGATCGATGATTACTACGAACCCTTCACCTTCGATTACGAGCATCTCCACAACGCCCCGGAATCGCGCACGCCGCCGACGGCGCGCCCGCGTTCGCTGATCAGCGGCGAACGCATGGACAAGGTGAAGTGGGGACCGAACTGGGAAGAGATACTCGGAGGCGAGTTCTCCAGCCGCAGCCGTGACGTCAATTTCGAGGCGATGGAAAAGGAGATCTACGGGCAGTTCGAAAACACCTTCATGATGTACCTGCCGCGCCTGTGTGAACACTGTCTCAATCCGTCCTGCGTCGCTGCCTGCCCCTCCGGCGCCATCTACAAGCGCGAGGAGGACGGCATCGTCCTCATCGATCAGGACAAGTGCCGCGGCTGGCGCATGTGCGTTTCCGCCTGCCCCTATAAGAAGATCTACTACAACTGGCGATCGGGAAAGTCGGAGAAGTGCATCTTCTGCTATCCGCGCATCGAGGCGGGCGAACCGACGGTGTGCTCCGAAACCTGCGTGGGGCGGATCCGCTATCTCGGCGTGCTCATGTACGACGCCGACCGCATCGAGGAGGCCGCCGCCGTCGAGGATCCCCGCGACCTCTACCAGGCGCAGCTCGACATCTTTCTCGACCCCCATGATCCGAACGTCATCCGTCAGGCACGCGAGGACGGCGTCCCACCGGCCTGGATCGACGCGGCCCAGCGCTCGCCGGTGTGGCGCATGGCCATGGACTGGAAGGTCGCCTTCCCGCTGCACCCGGAGTACCGGACGCTGCCCATGGTGTGGTACGTGCCGCCCCTGTCGCCGATCCAGTCGGCAGCGGAGACCGGAATGCTCGAAACACAAGGCCTGATCCCGGACGTCTCCCAGTTGCGGATTCCTGTCCGGTACCTCGCCAACCTCCTCACCGCCGGTGACGAGAAGCCGGTGACGCTGGGACTCGAGCGGATGCTGGCCATGCGGATCTACATGCGCGCCAGGCATGTCGAGGGGCGGCGCGCGACGGACGTTCTCGAGGAGGCCGGTCTGACCGAGGCGGATGTCGAGGACATGTACCAGACCATGGCGATCGCCAACTACGAGGACCGCTTCGTCATCCCCACCACCCACCGCGAGTATGCCGAGGAGGCCTTCGACCTGCGCGGGGAGTGCGGATTCAGCTTCGGCGACGGGTGCAGCGGCGGTGGCGGCATCGATCTCTTCAGCCACGAGGTCCGGGTGGGACCGAGCGCCGGCGGGCGGTCGGGCGTCCATGCCGGCGATCGATGATGATCTACCGTGCCCTGGGCGCCCTCCTGCAGTACCCCGGCCCCGGACTGCTGGAGGCGGCGCCGGAGATCGGCGCGGTTCTCCATGCCGATGACCGGCTGTCGAGCAAGACGCTGAAAGCGGTCCACCGGTTTCTCTCGCGCCTCGGGAACAGCGAACTCCTGGAGGCACAGGAAATCTATGTCGGCCAGTTCGACCGGTCACGCAGCCTGTCACTTCACCTCTTCGAACACATTCACGGCGAGTCCCGTGACCGGGGCCAGGCGATGGTCAACCTGACGGCCCACTACGAGGCCGCGGGGTACCGAATCGATGCCAACGAACTGCCGGACTACCTACCGCTCTTCCTCGAGTTCCTGTCACTGAGGCCGGATGAAGAGGCGGCAAGCCTCCTCGGCGATGTTGCCCACATCCTCTCGGCCGTCCGCATTCGCCTGGAACGGCGCGGCAGCGACTATGCCGCGGTGTTCGCGGCGCTCGAGGACATCGCGGGCAGGAAGGCTTCCCGCGCCGCGGTGGAAGGCCTTCTCGAACATGACAAGACACCGGAGGCCGAGGCGGCAGCACTTGACAGCGACTGGGAAGAAGCGCCTGCCTTCTCCGGTGACGGGTCATGTCCGGCAGCACGGGAGAGTCTGAACCGCATGGCGGAACTTGCCCTTCCCACGGGCGACGCACGGGACGGAGCGTGACCATGGGCGACTGGTTCCACATCCTGGTCTTCGGTTACTACCCCTACCTGGCGGCAACGGTGTTCCTGGCGGGAAGCCTGATCCGCTTCGACCGCGAGCAGTACACCTGGCGCAGCGGCTCGAGCCAACTGCTGCGCCGGCGCCAGCTGATGATGGGCAGCGTCCTTTTCCATGTCGGGATCCTGTTGCTGTTCCTGGGGCACTTTGTCGGGCTCCTGACGCCGCAGGAGATCTACCACGCCGTCGGTCTCACCTCGTCGGCCAAGCAGGTGCTGGCGGTGGTCGCCGGCGGGCTCTTCGGAGCTGTGTGCCTTGTCGGCCTCACCATGCTGCTCCATCGGCGTCTCTTCGATCCGCGAATCCGCAGGACCTCGAGCACCATGGACATCGCCATCCTTGTCATCCTGTGGCTGCAGCTCGTGCTCGGCATGGTGACGCTGCCGTTCTCCTGGGCGCATCGCGAAACCGGCGACGTCATGGTGACCCTGTCGCTGTGGGCACAGAAAATCGTCACCTTCCAGAGCGATGCCGCGCTCCATGTGGTCGACGTCTCCTGGGTCTACAAGGCGCATATCGCTCTCGGGCTGACAATCTTTCTCATCTTTCCGTTCAGCCGCCTCGTCCACATCTGGAGCGCACCCTTCGGCTATCTTGGCCGCCGCGGCTACCAAGTGGTGCGCAGCCGCAATCACGGGCGGACGGCCTCGCCGTGAACGGAATCCGCGTCAACGATCACCACATCAGCGAAGACGACATCCTGCGGGAGATGCAGTATCACCCGGCAGAGAGCGCCGCCGAGGCCCGCCATGCCGCCTGCGAGTGGCTGGTAATCCGCACTCTCATTCTCCACCGGGCACGAGCCATGGGCATCGAGGGCGACGACGACAGCGGGACGTTCCAGTCCCTGATCGAACGCGAGGTGGACGTTCCCGAGCCCTCCGACGAGGAATGCCGCCGCTATTACGGCAACAACCGGGAACGGTTTCGCAGCCCCGATCTGGTGGAAGCGGCGCACATCCTCTTCGCCACGCCACCCGACGATGCCGAAGAACGCACGAAGAAAGAAGCCGAGGCGCGGCGCGCCATCGACACCCTGAGCGCAACTCCCGAACGCTTCGGCGAACTGGCTCGGGCCCACTCGGCCTGCGATTCACGACACAATGACGGCAGGCTCGGCCAGGTTTCGCGTGGCGACACCGTGCCCGAACTCGAGACCTTTCTCTTCAACCTGGAAGAGGGCCAGCTCTCGCCCGTTCCGGTGAGGAGCCGCTACGGCATCCATGTCGTGCGCGTCGACAAACGGGTTCCCGGGCGTCAGCTCCCCTATGAAGCCGTCGCCGACAGGGTTGAAGACTACCTGAAGGAGGCCTCCTGGCGCCGCGCCTTCCGGCAGTACGTTCAGCTTCTGGCAAGCAAGGCCAGCATCCTGGGCTTCCGGATCGCCGCCGCGGACACACCGCTCGTCCAGTAACCGAGGCCCCTTGTCCCGCGGGCTTGTCGGTCTCGAGCGACCGCTCCTCATGCCCTGTCCGCCAGGTTCAGTCGCCGTCCTGCGGTGAGCGCCACCTTGCCGCAGTCCGGTAGCGGAGCCGCTTCCCTGGTGGTATCGTCCGCCGGGCAAGGGCGAACGTTCCTGGCTGCAGGCGAGCTCGCCAGGGCCTCAGGATTCCCCCGAACATCACCTTGACCCGGCCAGAATTCCGTTCGGGAGCGGCATGAGTCCATGTTGAAGAACAGCGAATTCGTGCCGCTGGTGGCCTTGCTCATGTCGCTCTCGGCCCTGTCGACCGATGCCATGCTGCCGGCACTGCCGGACATCGGATCCGAGCTCGGAGCCGCCGCACGCAACGACGTGCAGTACATCATCACCGCCCTCTTCCTCGGCATGGGTATCGGCCCCCTTCTCTTCGGACCACTGTCGGACTGCATCGGGCGCAAGGGTTCCATTCTCATCGGTCTGGCGCTCTTCATGGCGGGCTGCGTCATCTCGATCGCCGCCACGGAGTTCTGGATCATGATCGCCGGGCGCGTGCTCCAGGGAGTGGGGGCCGCCGCACCCCGTGTCGTCTCCATGGCCCTGGTGCGCGACCAGTACGAGGGACGCCTGATGGCGCGTATCCTGTCCTTCGTGATGGCTGTCTTCATCACCGTCCCCATGGTGGCCCCGGCCATGGGGCAGGGACTCCTGCTCGTCGCCGAGTGGCGGGCCATCTTCGTCGCCCTCTTCGTCGTGGCCGGCATCGCCGGCCTATGGCTCCTGATCCGCCAGCCGGAGACACTGCCCCGCCAGCGTCGCCTGCCATTCTCGGTGACGGCGATCGCGAGATCGGCCGCCATGGTGGCACGAACCCGCGAGGCATTCGCCTACACGCTGGCGCTGGGCTGCATCTTCGCCCCCTTTGTCGCCTATCTCGGCACCGCACAGCAGATCTTTCAGGTGACGTACGGCGTCGGCCTCCTCTTTCCCCTCTACTTCGCTGGACTCGCCCTTTCCTTCGGTGTCACCGTTCTCGTCAACGGTCATCTCGTCATGCGCTACGGCATACTGCGGCTCTCCGTCATCGCGGCCATCGTCGTGACCGTCGGCTCCGCCGTCATCTGGGGGCTGACCTTCACCTTCGACGGAGTTCCGCCGCTGTGGCTCTTCCTGGCATCGCTGTTGGTGATCTTCGGCGGGGTGGGACTGCTCTTCGGCAACCTCAACGCCCTTGCCATGCAGCCCCTGGGCAACATCGCCGGCGTCGGAGCGGCCATCGTCACTCTGATCTCCACTCTCGTTTCCGTGCCCGCGGGGGGGCTGATCGGCTACCTCTACGACGGCACCCTCTTCGTCCTCATGGGCTCCTTCGCCATCTCGGGCGCGGCATGCCTCGCCGCCATCGCCTGGGCGTCACGCCGCTGACGCCTCGCCACACGGCTTGCTGATTCAGCCAGATGCGCTCTCCGTCGAGACCACGATCAGCGAGCGCCACCGCTGCGAGGTCAACATCGCCTGTCGCGAGCGGCTGGAGGCGGCGGGCCTGCGCCTCTCCGGCCTGTCCGTCAGACGGCGCGCGCTGCCGGAAATCGTCGAGCTGGAGGGCCAACCCTGGCTCGTCGGCGTACGGTTGCGAACCGAGGAGTCGCCCTGTTGCGACGGACTTCCTGTTCATGTCCTTCATCCGGGCCGCGACCCACCAAAGCCGGCTGGCTCAGCGCATCGGCAGACTGCGCCGGAGTGCCGTGCCGCGGGACTCTCCGGCCGGCGGCGCTTCGAGACACAAGGCGAAGTTTACTTCGGTGCGCTCGGTATCGTATGGTTTCACTGATACGGAACACGCAACGTGCCGGTCGAACCGCAGTCCGGCCATCCATCGAACCCAAGGAGGCCGATCGATGCAGATCATCAAGCGGGGCGAAGTCACGAAGTACGCATTCGATGCGCGGGACGAGCCCGTGCTTCGCGTCAGGCAGGACGAGTCATTCCAGATCGAGACCGATGACGCGCTGTCGGGCCTCATCGAAGACGACAGCGACAACCCCGTGGTGCACCAGTTCGTCGGCGATGCCCATGTCGATGCGCTGAACGCGGCATGGCCGCCCAAGTACAATCCCGTGGTCGGTCCGATCTACGTCGAGGGCTGCGAAGCCGGCGATGTCCTCGCCGTGAACCTCGAGTTCATCGACCCATGGCGCTACGGCTTTTCGGGCATCCTCCCCGGCATCGGGCCCTACGGCGAGTCGTCCCGCTGGGGAGGTCAGTGCGCCGAGCCGCGGGTCCAGGTCATCGAACACCTGCCCGGTCCGAGCGGCAAGACGCGGGACGGCAAGGGCAAGTACTCCGACAAGCTGACCTGGGATCTGGAGCCTTTCTGCGGAACGCTCGCGACCGCGCCCGAGCGCGAAGTGTTCACCTCCCTGCTCGGCCAGGGCCCGTTCGGTGGCAACATCGACTGTCGCGATGTGGCGCCCGGCCACACGATCCTGCTCAATTCCTACCACGAGGGCGGATTGCTCTACATCGGAGACATCCACGGCGGGCAGGGCGATACGGAGTTCACCGGCATCGCCGACGAGACGCGCGCTACCGTGCAGCTCAACTGCGCCGTCATCAAGAACAGGCGCCAGCCGACCGTGCGGATCGTCAAGCCGGAGAGCATCGTCGCTGTCGGCATCAACCTGCCCATGGAGCAGGCCGTCTACGACGCCTGCGCCAACATGATCGACTGGCTGAGCGAGGATTACGGCGTCAAACCTCAGGACACCTACATCCGCATGTCCTGCGACCCGGCCTTCCGCATCCGGACCTACCAGATGGTACGCGCCATCACCATTCAGCATGTCGTCGGGGCGGAGTATCCCAAGCACCGGTTGAGCCCGGCCTTCTAGGGAAAGCGCCCGGTCAGAACCTGAGGACCACACTGCAAAGGAAACGGACAATGGATCTCGGATTGAACGGCAAGGTTGCCGCCGTGACGGCCTCGAGCCTGGGCCTCGGCCAGGCGATCGCGATGGAGTTGGCCCGGGAAGGCGCCAGGGTTTCGATCTGCGCGCGCCGCAAGGCCCCGCTCGACGAGACCAGAGCGGTGATCGAGGCGGCTGGCGGCGAGGTCTTCTCCTGCGTCGCCGACATGAGCGAGCGCGCCGATATCGAGCGTTTCGTCAACGACACCGCTGCGCACTTCGGTCGGCTGGACATTCTGGTGAACAACGCCGGAGACGCCGCGGTCGGCCGGACCGTCGAGGACCCGGACGAGGTCTGGGAGCAGACCCACAACATCAATTTCTGGAGCGCGGTCCGGGCGACGCGCGCCGCGGTGCCGTTGATCCGCAAGCAGAACGGCGGCTCAATCGTCAATGTCGCTTCGGTGAGCGGCCACAGCGGTCTCGCCGGCATGGCGGACTACAATTCCGCCAAGGCGGCGATGCTTGCGATGACCAAGACCCTGGCTCAGGACCTGGCGGACGAGGGCATCCGGGTGAACGCGGTCAACCCGGCGCTCATCCACACGCCACTGTGGGAGCGCATCGCGGAAGACAATTTCGTCGGCACGGCCGGCGAGAACGTCGACGAGGTGTTCGGCAACCTCGCCGCCCAGATGCTGATGATCAAGCGCTACGGCCGGCCGGACGAGGTGGCCGGCGTCGTCGCCTTCCTCGCGTCGGAACGGGCGAGCTTCGTGACCGGCGCCTGCTGGAACGTCGACGGCGGCTTCACCAAGTTCCTGACCTGACCGGCCCTCGACTGAAGCAATGTCTGGACGAAGGCCGGCTTCCGTCTCGCATGCCGGTTGTGTCCGTTGGGCCGAGCCTGTGCAGAGCACAAGATCCGGGACTCCATGTCGTCGCGCTATCGCCGGACCCAGCGCATGACGCGCCGTTGCTGGACGCAGCGCCGCTTGATTCAGGCGCGATAGAAGGCTGGCTCTCGGCAACCAAACACGGTATAGACGATGATCCCAATCCGACGCCGGATGCCGTTGCAAGACCCTTCGAGCACTATCGATCCAACCCCTTGTACAAGGAACGTCGATGGCTACCATTATTGAAAGACTGCTTGACTTGATCGAGAAAAAACCGGGACTCACCGAGAGCGAGTTGGCCAAGGTTCTATTCGGTCCAGGCAGCTATCAACAACGTGTCAATGGCGATTGCCGGCTGTTGATAAGTCGCAATCTGGTGGAGCGTAAGGGACTGGGAGGACCGAGCGATCCTTTCCGGTATCATCCTATCCATAGATGAACCAGTAGGCGTTCGGCCGCGCGATGATGGCTGATTCTGGTTGGTTTGGGGCTCGCTGACAATCGTCTGAGAAAGGGCCGGTAAGTCGGCCTGGTCTCGATTATGGCCGAGGCATGGAGACTTTTACCGAGACACGCGGAGCGACACAGCATCTGACGGGAGGTGGCGACGGCCTATGTCGGGCGCCAGCGGCCTTGTCATGCGAGGCGTCTGACTGGCGTGCGCTCTATGAAGCGGAGCGGGTTCGTGGGGTGTGGTTCTCGTACGGGGTAATATGTTCGTTGTTTGTGCCAGTTATGTACTTGTAAAGTTCGCTGTTTGCCTGTTATCTGCCCGCATTTTTCTGAGTGCTGTATCAAGATTCAGGAATTAGACGCATATTCGGACTTAATTTGACCCGTGCCTGGCGGTTGTCATCACGGCTACGTTTCATCAGTACTATTGGTTCAAAGGTGTTCCGAAGACTGTCAAAGGGCGACTTATGAGGAACTTACGTAGATGTTTCCGAGAAGGACGGCGGCATGGCCCATATGATGAAACACTCGGGAAACATTAAACAAAATTACCCCGTATGAGAATCGCTCCCGGTTCGTGCGGATGCGGCGGATGCGAGCATGCGGAATTGTGCTGTGCGAAGAATTCTGCCCGTGCCTGTGCGGGCACATTCAAGTTTCATCTCGACCGCACTCGTGATCAGCTCAAAAAGGCTCGCCGGGAGGTGAAGCGGGGACAGGCCCTGGCGGAGGCGCTGGAGCGGGAAAGGGACGCTCTGAAGTGCCAGAATGCTGAACAGAAGAGCGAGCTGACGGCACTGCGCCTGAGCGCCTTCAGGCAGATTGATGATGCGTTGATCGGGCAATTTAGTGGACATGAGCTTTCGCGCTGCGCTTGGTTTGCGGTTCTTGAAGGCTACTTGGAAGGGAAGGCTGGTGTTCGTGCCTTGAGGACGTCGTTCCAGTCTTTGTGTCCGTCTGGGGGTCTCATGCGGAGAGCTCTTGGGTCTTGGCTGACGAGGCGCTCGGCGGCCTGTTCTCCGACGGGATCGGCGTCGAAGGCGACGAGGATGCGCTTTGGCGTCCAGGCTTCGGCCCATGTTGGGAGACGGTAAGCGATGCCGGCGGTTGACAGGATCACGGTAGCGGATTGCCGACATTCCTTGAGGCACCATGCGGAGAGGGCGTCGATGGCGCTTTCGGTGATGATGATGGTGCGTGGCATGGAGCGGTCCACGGGGATCCAGAAGCTGCCGGCGGCCTTGCGTGATCCACGCGCCATGGCTCTGTACTGCTTTCCGTCTGCGTTGGGGACGGTACCGACGATCTCGGCGCCGGAGATATCTCTTTGTGCGTTGGTGCATGTGAAGACGGCGTTTCTGCGTTCGTCGGCGGCGACGAGGCCGTGCTGTCGGCAAGCGTCCAGGCAACGGTCTGGCAGGCGGCGGTCATGGGCGAGGTAGTGGCGTACGGCGTGCCAGGCTTCCTCGCAGTGTGGCGATGTTCTCGGCCCCTTGCCGCCGGAGCGTGCGGTGAGGAGGGCGACGGCGTCGTTGAAGATGCAGCGGATTTCACGCCGTACTTTCCAGACATCCCCCGGGATGGGAGGCCACGAGTGGTGCAACCGCACGTACGATGGTGCCACTACCCTTTCGTCATGACTCGCGCAGTGCATGGTCGCACCTTACCAAAACCGGATACGGACATAGACCTTGTCTTCGTGCACGTACGCGACTTAAGGTGAGCTCGAACGATGCGCGAGGGGATAATGGCATGCCCGACAGTCAGTTTGTGGGAGTGGACGGATGTCCCGCCGGCTGGTTCAGCGTCGGCCTTGATTCCAATGAAAACTATGAGTTAAAAACTTTTTCCAGATTCGACAACTTGCTGAAACACTACAAGAGCGCCCAACTCATCTTGGTGGATATCCCAATTGGATTGCCAGATGGTGGAGAGGAAAGGTGCTGTGACAAGCAAGCCAGGAAATTGCTGAATCAGAGCGGGCACGGAAGGGGGTCCACCGTCTTCCCGACTCCTGTCAGAGCCGTTATCAAGTATTATCAGGACTTTTCCTGTTGTGGAGATATCATCGAGGCGGTCCAATGTCACCTATATCAAGTCATGAAGGCGATGCCATACAAGCAATTGAAGCCAGATATCGCTCAGGATGCCAGGCGCCAGATAGCCAGGCAAATTCGCCATGCAGTCGCCAGGAGTATTCAGCGTCAAGTCACAGGGAAATCCCTTTCTGCACAAACATTGGCAATCGCAGATAAAATTGCCGAAGTTGATGTTTTGTTGCCGCGCCCTGATGGCCCAAGGGTCAGGGAAACACATCCTGAAATCTGCTTTTTCGCACTGAACAATGGAAGACCCATGCTGCACAGGAAGAGGAAAACCGAAGGGAAAAAGGAGCGACTCGATGCCCTTCATAGGGTCGAGAAAAAGTCAAAGCATATAGTTGAGGACGGCCGTGTCAGTTTGTCTGGAAAGGGTGTTGGTAGAACTGACGTGATTGACGCACTGGCAGCGGCGGTAACCGCCAAGAGGGGATGGTTGAGTCAATTTGAAACTCTTCCCAAGCAATCAAGGTGCGACTCGAAGAACTTACCGATGGAAATTGTCTACTGGCAACCCGGCAACGGGCACTGTTAACTCGGCCTGCCTGAGGAGGCCGTGCATTGTGACCCATGAGGAATGGGAGCCCCGCCTTCCACGCTCCGGAGTTGATGTTGAAGCCGCCGTTGGGAACGAGGCAGTGGAAGTGGGGATACCACTCCCCATGCAGCCAGACCCCCCGTTCAGAAACAGGTTCCAGACAGCGCGAACGCCTCGAGGGCTCCCGGTAGCCGCGGATCCAGGGTGATTGTCTCCTGCTCGAGCCACAGTCCTTGGTGCTGCAGGTCCTGCACGAGGCCGGGCGCCCCGGAGAGATCCAGGCCATCGGGCCATAGCTTGCGTTGTGCTCGATCCGGCAGACATTCCCTCCAGAAGTCTGGCGCCGCCCATGCAGCCGAGGGTAGCGCTGCCTCAGGTGTCCCACGATCCGGGCCCCCTCAGGATCCAGATCGCCGAAATGAACCAGGGGGGTGTCCTCAACCTGGTCCAGAACCCGCATGGCCGTGGCGGTGTTCCATCCGGGGACGTGAACGACCATCCAGTCGGCAGATGCTTGGATGTCCATAAACGGCCCGAGGTTTTCGACGGTCAGAACCGCGCGCGGGCGGTCCCCCGCGAGTCGGGTGCCGTCCCGGAGCGCCCTTTCGTTCAGCGCAACCTCGCCCGCGACCCCAACGAGCAGGGACGCTGCAACCCGACAGGAAGCGGTCTGGAGAATCAGGCCCCGGTTCGGACGAAGCCGCGCGATGCCATCATCCGTGAGCTCGATGCCGTCGAGACCCGCACGGCGCGCACCGGTGAGCCCGGCCTTCGAGTGCGGCCCGACCAGGGCGGCCGCCGTCCTGGCGTTGAGGCGCCCCGGCAGAACCCCGGCCCGGGAGGCCCGGTCCTGATCCCGGAGGCGCTTCCAGCCCTCGTGGGTTACCGGCAGGCCGGCATCGACCAGTCGCGCCCGGACGGCGCGCCATTCGGGCCAGCGTCCGTCGAGCATGTCCTCGGCATCGGCCCGGAGCGCAGGGACAAGCTTGAGTTCGTTGCGTCGGCCCGTGGTCCTGGTCCAGCGAAGACCGGCGGCAAACTCCCATGCGGCTCTCTATCCCTCCCGGAGGCTCAGACGTCCCTCGTGAACCAGCTCGACCAGCGCAAGCCTGTTCTCATCCCGGTCCCACATCACGCGGCCCGGACAGCGCGCCGGCCGGTGACCCGGACCTCTCCGCCGCGCTCGCCGTCGGCTACGCGCACCAGGCGGTAGGTCGTGTTGCCTTCCGCCCGCACGACCTCGGGGGACGCTACCAGCAGCTGAAGGTCGAGGCTGGCGCAGAGGTCGAAGAGCATTCCAAGATTGTCGCGGTCAAGCCGGTTCGCCTCGTCGAGAAGGAGAAGCCTGAGCGTGCTTTCAGCGCTCCGGGCCTTGAACGGGCGGGCGTCGTGCTCCCATGCCGTGAGCACTACCATCATGAGGGCCGCCCCGATTCCGATGCTCTCTCCGGTTGAGAGGCGGTTGGGGTTTGCGGCTTCCCAGTCGATCCCGGAATTCCGCTGGACCTCGACGCGCGGGTCGACATACTCGCGATAATCGAGCAGCCGCTCTCCCTGCGCCCGCCCGCCCGCATATTTATGGAGGAGGTCGTCCAGAGTTTCTTCCAGGGGACGATCGGCAGCGAACAGGCTGCCCTGGTCTTCTCTCTCCCGGAGGGCGTCCAAGATGTTGATCATCTCCGACACGCGGCCCAGCCGCAGCCTGACCCCGGCAATGCTGCCGAACCGGACCCCGGCGAGGTCCATGTTGAGCTTGGCGACCTCCCGGTCCGCCCCGCGGATATGCACCCCGATCACATTGGCCACGTCAGCTGTGTTGCCTTGAAGGTCGGCTTCCTGGCGCACGAGACGATCCTGAAGATCACCCAGCTGGCTGCGGAGCCTCGTGAGCGCCTCCAGAGGGTCGTCCATCTGGGCGATCTGAGCGGGGACGCGGCGCTGAATCCAGACGCACACCTCGCGCCAGGCGCGCAGGTAAGCCACACCCGACCGGGCTCCGTCCTCAAGACGGAAAAGCCCGTCGATCACGTTGGCGGCTTCGCCGCCTGGCTCGGCACGGGTGAGACGCTCGTGAAGCCTCTCGGCATGGGCGCGTGCTTCGCCATACAGTGCGACGCTGCCGCGCACGGCGGCCCGCTGCGCTTCCCTCGCACCGGACAGACCGGCAAGCAGGCCGTCGGCCTCGGCGCGCAGACGCTCCCAGCGCTGCCGCGCGGGTTCTGCGGTCGCACGACGCTCGTTCAGGGCCTGACGGGCTTGGGTGTGATCCTGACGCCGTTGTTCCAGACTGTGCTGAAGCACCGCTTGCCGGCTTTGCAGCTTGCGCGACAGACTGTCGGCTTCGCCGTGGCTGCGGCGGCACTCGTCGAGGCGTTCGCGGGCGCTCGCCAAGGCCGCTTCGCCCGCATTCTCGATGCCGAGTCCGGCAAGCGTGTTGCGGGCGGCGGTGATATCGGCCTGCTTCCTCTGGAGACTGTCGAGAGCGTCGCGTTCGCGGTCAAGAGCGGCGAACCGGCCCTCCAGAGCCCGGATTTCGGCGGCGGTGCGGGCCAATTCGTCTTCGAGAGCCCGGATGCGGGTCTCGCGAGCCCGGCGCCCGAGCACGGGCTGGTCCGGGATCCGGCTCACCCGCACCACGTCCGGACCGCTCTGGACGATGACGGAACCGCTGGCAGAGCCAGCCTGCGCGGTGTCTCCTGACTTCCCTCCGTCCAGAGCCTCCGGGCGGGCCAGCCAGACCGTGTCAGGACGGTCTTCGATTTCAGCCACGGTCCGGGCGGCGGCCTGCGGGTCGTCCACCAGGACCGCCTCGACGAGCGGGCCGAGCCGGGCCTGCCGGGCACCGGCATCGCCGATCGCGATATCCTCGAACCTCTCCACGGCCGTCGGCACACCCAGGCGGGCCGCGATGGCGCGGATGGCGGCCGGCAAACTGCCGCCGGCCTGCTGGAGGGAACGCAGCCGGGCTTCGGTCTCCTTGCGCGCCTTTTCCAGCCGGGCAGCTTCGTCACGGACCTCGTCGCGCTGGCCGGACAACGTCCGGCGGCGGACGTCGACATAGCCGTCAGCGTGAATGTCACCGTCCCAGCCATGGGTCTGACAAAGGGTCTCGATCTCCGCGCCGACCCGCTCGATGCGCTCCTGCTGGCCGCGCCCGGTCTCCAGCCGCCCGCGGTGCTCCTCGGCCTGCTTCAGGGCGGATGCGAGCGTCTTCAGACGCTCGCCAAGCGCGCGGGCCTCCTTTTCGGTCGAATCGAGTTCCGTGTCGGCGGCGGTGACCTGGTGCTCGGCCAGGCGCAGCGCCTCCTCGGCCTCGGCGATGCCTCCGGCCGCTTCCTCGGCGGCCTGTTCGGTGGCCTGGGCAGCGGCCCGGAACATGTTCTGGCCCGCCTCCAAGACGAGGGATATCTCAGCCTCGAGCCTGCGGGTGTCATCGACTTCGGCGCGCGTGCGCCGGCAGGCGTCGATAGTGGAGCGCATCCGCTTCAGAGTGGCGGCGAGACCGCCTTCCTCCTTCAACAGGAAGGCGCGCAGCCCGGTGGTCAGGACCTGCGACATTCCACCGGTCATGCTGGTGCGAAGCATCTCTGCGAACTTCCGGCGATCGCCTTCGCGCTCGAGGCGCAGCGGGGACACGCCGCGATCGAACAGAGCACCGAAATATTCCTTCGCCGTTGCACAGACATGGAAGTTCGCTCCGTGGCGGCCGGCCTGCGCCCGGATTTCATCTATCTCCGGGACAGCGTCCTTTTCGGTCCCGCGCAGGAGCAGGAGATCCTGGAGCCGCGCGCCATGCGGAAAGTCCTCGATGAAGAACGGGGTCAGTTCCACGGCCGGCTCGGCGCGCCGCTCCAGGCGTACGCCGGCGAGGAAGCGCTCGCCGTTCGCGAGGGCGAAGTCGAGCACGGCGTAGGCCGGTCGTCCCGCCTCGCCGAGACGCCCCCAGATCCCGCGGTCTCCACCCGAGCCAGCCGCAGTGAACCGCAGATGGTTCATATCGGGAAGCAAGGCGACGAACGCGGCGATAAGGACCGTCGTCTTGCCGGCCCCGTTCGCCCCTTCCAGAGCGGTGACGGTGCCGCTGAGCTCGTAGCGCTCGTAGAACACACCGCGCCAGTTGACGAGGGCAAGCTGGGCCGCCCTGACCCGTTTGCAGGCCAGTTTCATGGTTCCTCCTCCGCAAGGTCGGCGTCGTCATCTGTGGTGTCGACGGTCTCGACCGAGCCCTCGGCGACCAGCCGTTCCAGAGCCCGGGACCGATCCTCAAGCGACCGGACCGGTTCCGCAAACCGGAGCAGGGCCGAATACAGCCGGATCTCGTGCTCGTCCGCCGAGTAAGCCACGAACCCGAGGTCGTCCAGGCTGCGCAGGGCGCGTGACCGCTTTGCGTACGCCCTCCTCATCGACCCTCTCCGCGCTGCGTTTCTGGCGTCCGCCCCGGAGTTCGGAGATCAGCCGTCCCCTGCCGACCAGGGCTTCAAGTCTGCGGACCAGCTCGTCGTCCTTCAGGACGCCGCCGACGCTAGCGATCCGGGGATCGAGGTAAAACAGGGCGAGCGTCTGGCCGACGAGCATCTCGGCCTCGGACAGCCGGGCGCGGCCGAGCCGGTCTCCGCACGGGACCAGGTGGAAGTAGCCGTCCGCGGCATGGCGCAGCTCGCAATCGTACCGGCCATAAAAGTCCTCCAACCAAGCCTGCGCATCGCGCAGGAACCCGTACTGCTCCCCATCATGGGCGTTGATGTGCCGCCCCCGGCGCAGGCCGATATCGACCTCGGCGAAGAGGGAGTCGGTGACGACGTCTTCCAGGCGCCGGAACCTCTCTTCGCTCATTTCCCGGCCTCCCGGCGCAGTGGCCAGTCCTCGATCTCGTATCCGCCGGGTAGCGTCACCCACGGGCGGTCCTTGCCGGGCGGCAGCGCGGCACGCTCTGCGACCAGGGCTGCGACCTCTCCAATCGCCGGGTAGCGCCGGTTCTCGTCGAGCCCGGCCAGGACCTCGCGCACCACGCTTGCGAGCGTGTCCGGTGATCGGGCAAGGGCGTCGGTGGCCCGTTGCACGATTTCGGCGGGGTCCGGGCCGTCCGGCACGTCGTCGAGGTCGGCCTCGCGGTCCTTGCTCGGGCGGACGACCGGCGGCCGCTCAATACGGGTCTCCATATCGCGCAGGACCCGCATGGGCTGCGGCTGCGGGATGATCAGAAAGAACCGGTTGCCTGGCCAGCCGGCAACCTGGTCGCGCAGGCGTTCGCTGAGGGCCCGGTCTGGGTCCAGGCGCACGACATCGCGCAGATAGCCATGGATGTACTCGTAATAGTCGGACCAGGACTTCTGGCGGGCATTGCCCCAGGCCGCGATGCGGTCGAGATGGCTGGCGACCTCCTGGGCCTCCTGGGCGGCTCCGGGGAAGTCCTGGTCTTCGGCCACCTGTTCGATGTCCTGGAGAAGGCCCTGCATCTGGTGGACCCGGCTGAGCAGCACTGTCTTCAGTTCGGCGAGGGCTCTGGCGGAATCCGAGAGCAGACCCTCGCATTCATCTATGGCCGCGAACCAGTCCTTGGCCAGCAGGTCGGAAATGCGGGCCTTGAGGTCCTCCTGCTGGCGTTCCAGGCCACGCTGGCGGCGGTCGATGCCCGTCACCAGGTCCCTGACAGTGATTCGGAGCGGACCGACGACGGCATCGGCCCGCTCCTGGCCGGTCCGCGCTTGGCGGGCTGCGCTCAGGACCTCGGTGAGAGCGGCTATGACCTGGCCGGTGAGGAGGTCGAGGGAGTCCCTGTCGAGAATGTCGCGGCTATCGGCAATGAAGAACTCGACGATGCCGGTGGACAGGAGCGTCAGGCTGTAATCACCGGGCCGGGCCAGTCCATCGCCGTCGATGCGGGCGAGGAGACCCTGTTCGCGCAGACGCTGGATAGCGAGCGTCGCCCGTCTGCGCGGGTTTTCGGCGCCGGGCTCGACGAGGTCGCAGACCTGCTCGAACACGGCGACCATGTCTTCGTCTTCCAGGGCGCTGAGGCCCTGCTGGTTGCCCCGGGCGTAGAGGGCAGCGAGGAAGCAGAGATCGATTGTCTTGAGATCGAGCGCGGCCCCGAGATGGTGCAGCGAAGCGACAAGCCGGGATGAATCCACTGACACGTTCATTCTTTCGTCGTTGTGCCCCGTTGCCGATGAGCGATGTCGAGGCATGTGAATTTGTTCCTAAAGTCGCGGGTGATCACGAATCATGGTATTCTGTTGGATACACAATACCACATGTAGTCAGGTACCATGGCTTGGGCTGAGACCAACCTAAGCGCAGTATAGGCATAGCGACGACATAAGGAACAAACTCTCGGACCCCGCCGAGCCCCTGCTTGCCTCGCCAACGCGACTCCGAGGGTGTTGCCTTCGGCCAAGCGGACGACCTCGGCACTCCGGTTTCACTGCATTTCGTGGCTCAATGGCCCGGCCCACGCCTGCCGCTCACCAACGCTTCGCCTTACGACGCCCGACGCATGGTTCACGGAGAAAGTGGTGGTTCATCTCTCTTCCTGCCGGAGCTTGCACCCGGCAACATTCCACCAGTTGGCCTGCTTGTGCTGTGACGACGGCCCCGGCGTGACCGCGCGGTCACTCGCCGGCAACGGCGCGACCCGTGTCGTGTGGCATCGGCGCCCTGGAACGGCGGGCAGGGCGTCATGACAGGCTCATGGCGGAACGTCACGTACTGGATGTTCCCGTCACCACCTGTTCAGCAAGATCCGCACCGGAACAGCCGGAAACACGGGAAAACAGTGGATTTCCTGGGATATGCGACATACCACCTCAGGTGATCAGGTCAGAGTGTCCGATCTATGACCGCAATCGACGCATCCTTGCCAGGCCACCAGCAGTCATGTGTCCGGAGTAACGCTCGGCGAACTGGGTGGACAGACAGTCCCGTGGCGTTTCATGATGAGCATCCACACGAACACCGGGAGTCCACCCCATGACCCTCGTTGCGGAACGGCGCAGGACCGCCCACGACCTCATTGCCGAGGGCGGACCCATCAGGAAGAAGGCGACATTCACCTGTTTCGAGGAGTCGACGGTCGAGGACTGGGCTGCGATCGAAAAGTACGGAGCTCATGAACCTTCCCGGGTTCTGGAGCTGTGCCTCGAACATCTCGACATGCTGCGTGCGCCCGATCACGTCTATCCCGTCGACCGCTACGAACACAGCCTGCAAACCGCCAGCCGCGCCTGGCGTGACGGACACGACGACGATGACGAGATCATCGCTGCCGCCCTGCTTCACGATATCGGCGACTTCTTTGCCCGCGACAACCACGGCGAATTCTGTGCCGCGGTTCTCAAGCCCTACGTGCGGCCCCAGGTCTACTGGATCGTCAAGCACCACGAGATGTTCCAGGGCTATCATTTCTTCCACCATCTCGGTGGAGACAGGCACGCAAGGGAGTCGCTGCGGGGTCACCCCCACTTCGAGGCCTGCCGGCGGTTCTGCGACGACTATGACCAGGCTGCCTTCGACCCGGCCTACGACACCATGCCGCTCAAGGCCTTCATGCCTGCGCTCAACCGGGTCTTCGAGAAACCCCGCCGCCAGGTCCACGACCGGGTCCAGGACGACTGATCGCCCGTCATCCGGCTTCGGGTGCACGCAAGCATCGAGCGAGGCCGGACGGAATCGACCGAGGGAGGATCGTGCGACCGGCCGATGCATGGTCCACCTCCCTGCCCGGGCCGCTCAGGATATCTTCTGGGGATGCCGGTGCGGGGCGGCCATGGCAGATGGACGCGATGCCGTGCCCGAATACCTCCCTGGCGGCCCCCGGGATGATCGCGCCATCCGCACCGAAACGTCGGCCGGACGCTTGAGATGCGGATGAACCTCGCGGACCTCCAGGGGCAATGAGGGATCCGGCACGGGGTTCCAGGCCCTTCATGCCGGGGCGAAGTGCGCTGGTTCCAGGGACACGCGAAACCACGCCATGCAGGTCCTGATCGAGTGGACCAGCACTCCGGTGACCTTGCGGATATCGGCGGCATAGGGGTCCATGTTCGTGCATTCCAACACCACGGCGCCAAGGCCGGGCACGGTGCGTTTCAGGTCCATCGCCGCCCGACCACCTCCGTGCGGGCTGCCGCGACATCGAGCTCCGGGCGATTGCCGAGCAGGGTCCCGGCAAGGGCGCCGTCTGCAGCGAGGTGCGCGGGGGGTCAGCGATTCTTTCGAGACGCTGACGATGCCGACGGTCCGTTGCGGCGGCAGGGTGGCAGCCACAAGCGGCACCTGCATCAGGGACGACGCGGCGACCGGAACGTCGAGACGGCGCGCCAGAGGCTCCTGGAGGACGGAGAGGAAGCCGCGATTGGTGGTGATGGCGTCCGCTCCGTCGCGCACCGGTTCTCTTCCGGCGGCGAGAAAGGCCTCGAAAAGAACCGGTGCGTCGTGCCGCACCATCCGGTCCGGCGAGGCGCCGCGCACGACCCGGTAGAGCACCGGAAAGGGCCAGGTGCCGGCATGGCCCATGTCGCCCGGAATGCGCGGGAACCCGGAGCCGCCCCGTAAACGGCCTTGCCCCCTGGACGATCACCGCCCTCCTCCGGTGCTTGACGTTCCCGGAATTTTCGGGACCGTGGCAAGGATGCAGGGAACCACGGGATCAGGCAACGAACCCAACGGCGCCGAGGCGCTGGTGCGCCTGCTCGAGCTCCATGGCGTGCGGCACATCTTCGGTCTGTGCGGCGATACCTCGCTTCCCTTCTACGATGCTCTCGCTCGCCTTGATCATGCGATCAGCCATGTTCTCGTCCGCGACGAACGTCACGCCGCCTACATGGCCGACGCCTATGCCAAGCTCACGGACCGGGTCGGTGTCTGCGAAGGACCGTCAGGCGGAGGCGCCACCTACATTCTTCCCGGAGTCGTCGAAGCCCAGGAAAGCGCGATCCCCCTGGTGGCCATCACCAGCGACGTCGCCCGCTCGTCACGCGGCCGGTTCACCCTCACGGAACTCGATCAGGAAGCTCTCTTTCGGCCCGTCACCAAGTGGAACGCGATCCTCGACGAAGGCGCCGCCCTGCCGCGTGGCGTCCGCCGGGCCTTTCGCGAGGCGTCGAGCGGGCGTCCGGGCGCCGTTCACCTATCGCTTCCCTTCGATGTCCAGCAGGCGCCGGTGCCGGCGGACGGCATCCGGGCGGACCCCCGGTCCGATCGCCGCCCCGGAGCACCGGCAGCCAGCGAGACGGAGCGTGCCGCCGCGATCGTCGCCGGTGCCGAACGGCCCCTGGCGATCTGCGGTGGCGGGGTCCTGCTGTCCGGCGCCATGGACGCCCTCGGCGCACTGGCGGAGCGGACCGGGATGGCGGTGGCCACCACGGTGAGCGGCAAGGGCAGCCTTGCCGAAACCCATCCCCTGTCACTCGGTGTGGTCGGATCCAACGGCGGCATACCGGCCACGCGGGCCGCGGTCGCCGAGGCCGACTGCGTCCTTTTCATCGGCTGTCGCGCCGGCTCCGTCACCACGGAACGCTGGCAGTTCCCGCATCCCGGAACCCGGACCATCCACATCGATGTCGATGCCGGCGTGATCGGCGCCAACTATGCCTGCGATGCGGCGCTTCACGGCGACGCCCGCCTCGCCCTGGAAGCATTGCTCGAGGTCATCGACGGACCGGTCCGCAACCACGGCGCCCGCCTCGCCCGCTCGGTGCGGGAAGCGCGAAGACGCCAACTCGCACGACCGGGCGACGGAGCACCGATCCGGCCGGAACGGATCATGGTCGAGATGCGCCGCGCCCTGCCGGACGATGTCATCGTGTGCGCCGATGCCGGGACGCCCTGCCCCTATGTTGCGGCGTACTTCGAGGTGCGCGTGCCGGGCCGCTCCATCATCACCAACCGCGCTCATGGCGCACTGGGATACGCCCTCGCTGCGGCCATCGGCGCCGCCGTTGCCCAGCCCGAAAGACAGGTCGTGGCCGTCATGGGAGACGGCAGCTTTGCCATGAGTGCAGGGGAACTCGAGACCGTCCGGCGCCTTGGCCTGCCGATTCTCTTCATCGTCCTTTCCAACGCCGGCTTCGGCTGGATCAAGGCAGGCCAGAAGGCCTCCTTCAACGGCCGTTATTTCGGTGTCGACTTCATGGCGACGGATCATGCTGCCGTTGCCGCAGCCTTCGGCATCAAGGCCCGGCGGGTGACGGAATCGCGTGACCTCGAAGGCGCCCTCAAGGACCTGCTGCATCACGATGGACCGGCGCTCCTCGATATCATCGCCCAGCCGCTTGAAGAGAGCGCGGCACCCGTGAGCGAATGGATCGCGTGACCGGGCGACCTGCCTGCTGGGCGGTCATGTTCGATGAGCGGTCTGTCTGCCGTCGGTGCAGACGGCGAACGGATCATGGAAGCATCTGCTGACCCGCAGCGTTTCCGGCTGCCTCGGCAAATGCCGGGGACACTCCCTCCCCCAGACCGACCGAGGCCAGTGCTCGGGTCTGGCGGCGGGCGAGATCCTCTTCCCGGTAACCGTCGATGAGGTTGTGGAAGACACGGTGCCAGTTCACTTCGGCCTTGAGATGAAGAAAGATGCTGCCCAATCCAAGAGCGGCACGGTCCATGAACACGAACTCCCGCGGCACGGTGACCCCACCCAGCTCCCTCAGGCGCGCATGGACCTTCGATGCCACCCGGGCCCCGTAGCGCGACCCCTCGTCCTGGATGACCCGCGGCCGGTTCTCGAGAAGGGGCGCGTAGACGAAGGCAGCCCACATGTTGAGGGTATCGATCACCTCGCCGCTGAGGCCCGTGAACCCCCAGGTCTCGTAGGCGTGAACGGCAAGATCGCGATCGTCGTTGCCGAGCGCGTGATAGAGATTGATCACTCCGGTCACGAAGCGTGGAGGAAAGATGCGGATGCAGCCGAAATCGAGCAGGTGAATGCCCATGTCGGGCCGCACCTTGTAGTTGCCCGGATGGGGGTCCCCGTGGATGACGCCGTAGCCGTAGAACGGCTCGTACCAGGCTAGGAACATCGACATCGCGATCTCGTTTCTTGACCCGGCGTCGGCTTCGGTCATCGACATCAGCGGCACCCCCTCGATCCAGTCCATGGTGATCAGGCGGTCGCTGGATAGCTCGTCGATGACGGCCGGGACATTGATCCTGGACTGCTGCGCCAGGATGGCGCGGTAGAGCCGCTGGTGGCGCGCTTCCAGGCGGTAGTCGAGCTCTTCCCTCAAGCGCTCGGATATCTCCTCGTAGACCCGGCTTGGATCGATCGCCCTGTCGTAGCGGTGATAGAGCGCGAACAGCACCTTCAGTTGCTTCAGATCCGCCTCCACCGCCGACTGCATGTCGGGATACTGGAGTTTGCAGGCCCGCTCGACGCCGTCCGGTGTGGTCGCCCGGTGCACCTGGCCAAGCGACGCGGCGGCCGATGCCTGGCGGTCGAAGGACGTGAATTTCTCCTGCCAGTCAGCGCCGAGTTCACCGGCCATCCGCCGGCGTACGAACGGCCACCCCATGGCCGGCGCGTTGACCTGCAGCTTGGCGAGTTCCGTGGCGTACTCCGGCGGCAGGACATCAGGAATGGTGGCCAGAAGTTGCGCCACCTTCATCAGCGGCCCCTTCAGTCCGCCCAGCGCGTTCTTGAGATTGACCGCCATCTCGACATTGTCCGAACGGCTTCCCAGGACGCGCCCGGTCATGGCCCTGGCGCCGACGCGGCCGACCGCTGCGCCGACTTTCGCGTAGCGCGCCGCCCGCCCGGTCAACCGGTTGGTGTCCTTGAGGCCCCTGTCGGTCACGCTGTCTCTGCCTCGAGTTCGTCGATCATGTCGCTGATCGTCTGGAGTCCCCCTGCCCAGAACTCCCTCTTCGTCGCATCGAGTCCGAAGGGTGCGAGAAGCTCGCGATGATGTTTGCTTCCCCCTGCCTCCAGCATGGCCAGGAACATCGTCTCGAAACCGGTCGTGCCCTGGCGATGAAGCACGTGAAGGGCGTTCACGAGACAGTCGCCGAAGGCATAGGCATAGACATAGAAGGGAGCATGGATGAAGTGCGGAATGTAGCACCAGAAACTGCGGTAGTCGTCGTCAAGACGCACGGCAGGCCCCAGGCTCTCGCACTGAGTGGTCATCCACAGATCACCGATGTCGTCAGGGGTCAGTTCGCCTTCCGCCCGGGCGTCATGGAGCCTCGTCTCGAAGTCGCAGAAGGCAATCTGCCGCACCACCGTGTTCAGCATGTCCTCGACCTTGCCGGCGAGTATTCTCCTGCGGGTCCGGGGATCGTGCTCGCGTTCGAGGAGATGCCGGAAGGCGAGCTGTTCGCCGAACACCGATGCCGTCTCGGCGAGTGTCAGGGGTGTCGGCGCCAGCAGTGGACCCTGTGGTGCGGCAAGAACCTGATGGACGCCGTGGCCGAGTTCGTGGGCCAGCGTCATCACGTCGCGAGTCCGGCCCTGGTAGTTGAGAAGAATGTAGGGATGGGCAGCGGGGACGGTCGGGTGGGAGAACGCTCCTCCATCCTTGCCCGGCAGGACAGGTGCGTCGATCCACCGCTTCTGGAAGAAGTCCGCCGCGATACCGGCTATGCGGGACGAGAACCCGCCGAAGGCATCGAGCACGATGTCGCGGGCCTCGTCCCACCCATATGAAGGCTCATCCATGCCGGGCAAGGGTGCATTCCGATCCCACCAGTCGAGTGTGTCACCGCCGAACCAGCCGGCCTTGAGGGCGTAGTAGCGGTGCGACAGACGCGGATAGGCCTCGCGCACGGCGCCGATGAGGGCGTCGACGGTCTCATCCTCAATCAGGTTGGCGACGTTGCGCGAGGAAATCGGCCGGGTGAACGACCTCCAGCCGTCCTCGATCGCCTTCATCTTGGCGAGCGTGTTGGTGATGTGGGAAAAGAGCCTGGCGTTCCGGTTGAAGACATCGGCGAGTTCCCGCGCCGTGCGCTGTCTGACCCCGGCGTCGACCCAGGACAGACGGTCGAGCGCCTCTGCCTCCGACAGGTCCTCGCCATCGATCGAGAAGGTCAGGGAAGCGATAGTCTGATCGAAGAGGCGCACCCAGGCGCCGGCCTGCACGACGGAGAGTTCATTGAGCATCGCCTCGGCTTCGTCAGAGAGTTGATGCGGCCTGAAGCTGCGCAGGGCCTCGAACCAGGTCCGGTAGCGTGCGATACCCGGATCGCCGAGCAGCCGCTTCACCGTCTCCTCGTCAAGCCTGTTGATGTCCAGCCCCAGGAAGACCAGCGCCGTGTTGGCCTCCGTCAGCCGTTCCCGGACCATCTGGTGCAGTCTGGCGACACCGGCATCGTTCCTGTTGACGGCAAACAGCAGGTCGGCGTAGCTCTCAACGCGGCCCATGCTCTCAACGAGGGCCGCGTATCGCTCGATGAGGTCGGCGAAGGCCCGAGTCGACAGTCCTTGAAGCCGCCCCTGGTAGTCCCTGGCGAACGCATCCGCCTCCCCGGAAAGCCTCTCGAGGGTTGCAGCAATCGCCGGATCTTCCGGTCCGGAATAGAGATCCGAGAGATCCCAGCGAGGGAGAGTGGATGCCTCGATCACGCCTTGCATCCTTCGGGTTGCGGCACACCATCCTTATCCTCCGGCGCCTCGTCTGACAATGTCATGGCCGACGCGGACGATCGCTCGCTGTCCTTGCCGATGCTTCGCCGGCATCGGTATGATCCCTGCCTGTCCCGGCGGATGGAGGCGACGATGCGGTACGACAGCTGGTCCGGCATCCCATCCATGTTCTTCGACATGGCCGAGCAGTGTGCCGACCGTCCCTTCCTGTGGGCCAAGGAGGACGGCACATGGCGCCCGCGAAGTTGGGAGAGGGTCGCACGAGACGTGCGCAGGCTTGCTGCCGGACTGGTGGCTCTCGGGCTGAAACCCGGTGACCGCGTTGTCCTGGCATCGGAGAACCGGCCGGAATGGGCCATGGCCGATCTTGCCGTCATGTCGGCAGGCGGCATCACCGTTCCCGCCTACACGACCTACACCCGTGAACTTCACGAACATCTCATGAAGGACAGCGGCGCGACGATGGCGTTCGTCTCCGGTGAAGGACTGGCCCGCACCTTCCTTCCCGCCGCTGCCGCCGCGGATGTCGCCTGCGTCATCGCCATGGACAAGGTCACGGCCATCGGTGACGTCAAGGTGATTCCCTGGTCCGATGCCTCGGCCGACGATACGGCCGAGGTGGAGTCGCGAATCGCCGCCCTCGAACGCAAGGACACGGCGTGCCTGATCTACACATCGGGAACGGGGGGTCTCCCCAAGGGGGTCATTCTCTCCCACCACGCGCTGCTGTCGAACCTCAAGAGCATCTGGATGGGTGTCAGGCCCATGCTGTCGAGCATCGACACCTTTCTCTCCTTCCTGCCGCTCTCGCATGCCTACGAGCATACCGCCGGCTTCCTCTTCCCGATCTCGATCGGTGCGGAAATCCGCTACGCCGAAGGCGTCGACACGCTCATCACCAACATGCCCGAGGCGCGTCCCACCATCATGACCTGCGTCCCGAGGCTCTACGAGGTGATGCGCCAGCGCATTCTCGCCGGCATTGCCCGCGAAGGCGGCATGAAGAAACGACTCTTCGAGAAGGCCGTCGAACTGGGAAGAAGGCGATTCAGGGGTGAGTCACTCGGCCTCATCGAACGCCTCCAGGATCGCGTGCTTGACAAGCTCGTCCGCGACAAGGTGCGCGCCCGTTTCGGCGGCCGCCTCACGGCCATGATATCGGGAGGCGCCGCCCTCAATCCGGAGGTCGGAACGTTCTTTTCGGCTCTCGGCCTCACGCTGCTCCAGGGCTACGGCCAGACGGAGGCGGCACCGGTGGTCTCCTGCAACCTTCCCGGGCACACCAGGATGGCAAGCGTGGGAAGGCCTCTCCCGGAGGTCGAGGTCCGGATTGCCGATGACGGAGAAGTTCTCGTCGCCGGCGGCCTCCTCATGGACGGGTACTGGAACAATCCGCAGGCCACCGGCGAGGCGCTGAGGGACGGCTGGCTCCATACCGGCGATATCGGCGAATTCGACGATGACGGTTTCCTCAGCATCACCGACCGCAAGAAGGACATCATCGTCAATTCCGGGGGTGACAATATCGCACCACAGCGGGTGGAAGGCATCCTCAACGTGGAACCGGAGATCGCCCAGTGCATGGTGGACGGTGATCGTCAACCCCATCTCGTGGCGCTCGTGGTGCCCGATGACACCTGGCTTGCCGAATTCGCCCGCGAAAGGGGTCTTGACGCCGACCTCGCCGTCCTCGCCGGTCATGACGCTCTCGACACTGCCATGAAGGAGGCCGTGGACCGCGCCAATGCAAACCTCACGCCCATCGAGAAGGTCAGGCGCATCATGGTGGCGCCGGAACCCTTCACGGTGGAGAACAGGTTGATGACCCCAACCCTCAAGATCCGCCGTCATGTCGTGCGCGAGCGCTTCGGCGCCCGCCTCGATGCTCTCTACGGGTGATGCAGGTCGTGGCTGATCCCTCCCATCCCTGAAGAAGGAACACGTTGATGAACCGCTCATTCGAGGGCGTGGCACTGATCGTCGGTGCCGGTGAAGGCCTTGGCGCCGGTCTGGCGCGCCAGTTTTCGTCAGCAGGCATGACGGTTGCCGTCGCCTCGCGCAATTCCGGCCACGCGGAACGCGTGGCCACCGGCATCGCCGGGATCACCGGCGGCCCCGTCAGGTCCTTTGCCTGCGATGCCACAAGGGAGGCGGATGTCGCCGGCCTCTTCGCTGCGGTCACGGGCGAACTCGGCGCACCGTCACTCGTGGTCTACAACGCCAGCGGGTTCCTGAGAAAGTCGATTCTCGACATCGAGGCAGAGGAACTCACCCGGCAGTGGCAGGTCACCTGCCTTGGCGCCTTCATGGTCGGCCGCGCCGCCGCTGTGGCCATGGTGGAACGGGGCAACGGCACCCTGATCTTCACCGGTGCCACCGCCTGCTACAAGGGATCGTCGCACTTCGCCGGTTTCGCGGTGGGCAAGTTCGGTCTGCGGGCCCTGGCACAGTCCATGGCGCGCGAACTGGGACCAGCCGGCGTTCACGTGGCCCTGGTCAACATCGACGGCCAGATCAATGGCCCGCAGCATGCCCACGAGGTCCCCGAACGGGGTCTCGACACACTGCTCGATCCCGATGCCATCGCCGCCACCTATCTCGATCTTCACGGCCAGCATCCGACCGCCTGGAGTCACGAGATCGACCTGCGTCCCGCCGTCGAGCGCTGGTAGGGCGTCACAGGGTCTCGTCGCGCGCCGCGGCCTCGGCGGCGCGGCGTTCTTCACCGGCTTCGAACTCGGCCATCTTCTCCGGCGATGCCTTTTC
Source organism: Alphaproteobacteria bacterium (assembly GCA_964291265.2). GTDB lineage: Bacteria > Pseudomonadota > Alphaproteobacteria > SP197 > SP197 > SP197. The sequence goes on along the minus strand of OZ219747.1, from coordinate 1,609,236 downwards.
CTGGTAGCGCTCCTTGTAGTCGCCGTAGGGCATGCCGTAGACGATCTCGCGCGCCTCTTCGTAGGACATCGCGATGCCGCGATCCCCGGCCTCGGCCCGATACCACTTCGAAAGGCAGTTGCGGCAGAAATCCGCCAGGTTCATGAGATCGATGTTCTGGATTCCGGGCTTGCGCTGGAAGTGATCGCGCAACCGCCGGAAGACGGCAGCCTCGATTTCGGTACGTGTGGTCTCGTCCATGCGTCATTCTCCATGCCGGGGCAACCGTTGATAGAGCGTGTCGTCGGCAAGCAGCGGCTTCAGCACATCGGCGACGATGCCGGCCCACGCTTCGGCGCCGCCTTCATCGGCGACAAGATCCTGGCGGATCTCGAACTGGATGGCAGGCCGCCCGTCTCGGGTTGCATGATGGGGCATGCTGTAGCCGCGCGGTTCGAGGGCCGAATAGGGTTCATTGTCCCCGACGACAAGGTCGCCGCGCTGTCGCAGGGCGTCCAGCGCCGGCAGCGCCATGCGACCGTCCCGCTCCCACAGGACTCCGATGTGCCATGGCCGCATGTCGCCGTTGAGGGAGGGTGTGAAGCTGTGCATGAAGATGACGGCGGGCGGTCTCCAGCGTCCCTCGATGCCGCTGATCATGCGCGAGGCGGCCTCGTGGTAAGGCGCAAAACAGTGCCGGATGCGATCCTCCACATCCCGCGGACTCGCGTTCCTGTTGCCAGGAACACCGGTCCCGTCACTTGTTTCGGGTATCGACTGCACGTCCCACAGGTACCGGTTGCAGTCGATCACGAGACGCGAGAACCCCGACAGCACGGCCGGCGCATCAAGCAGGCGGGCAAGGTGTCGCGTGACCGCTGCAGCCCCTATGTCCCAGGCGATGTGGCGCTCAAGCTCACCGCCCGGCAGACCCAGGAAATCAAGGGCGGCCGGTACCAGGTTGCTTGCATGATCGCACAGCAGGACCGCCGACGCCGCACCTCGGGCGTTCACGATCTCGACGGCAGGCGGATCGTCGAGGCCCAGAAATCCGTGACCTTCGAATGCAGGCGGGCGATGTCGGGAGTGTTCCGCTGACATGGGTGTGACCTATATCAGGCAGTGAACGCGATCAAGGGTCCGGCACACCCGGACCATGCTATGGTGACCGGCATGGCAGGCCGTTTCCGAAACCGGAGCCCATGAGGGTCGAGACCATTCTGGCCCTTCTCGGCACTGCCCTCCTTGCCGGAGTGGCGGCATGCGCGGCCCTGCTCATCGTCCCCGCCTGCGGTGTCGACCTCGGCCCGCTGGGCCGGCTGGACCATTGCCCTTCCGCATCCGCGAGGTCGGCGGGCCTGGACACGGAGATCGAGCGCCAGGCCCTTCTCACGGACCGGCTCAACGGGTTGCAGCGACAGCTCGCCATGCTTCCCGACTGCCCGCCACGGGAACCACTCCCCGATCCCGACAGGCTGGATGCCGAGAGATGGCAGGAAAGCGACATCACTCTCCTCGATGGATGCTGGTCCCTGGCGTCCGATCTGAGTTTCGAGGACATCGACACGGGTGAGGTGAGTGATGCCGTGGCATGGGAGATGTGCTTTGACAGCCATGGACGCGGTGATCAGGAAATCGTGATGTCGGACGGTGCCACATGTTCCGAACCGGTCACCGCGAGATTTCTCGAAGACGGCCGCCTGCGCATCGAAGATCACGGAGATGTCCACTGCTCCAACGGCTCCTACATCTTCCAGCGCATCATCACGTGCAGCCTGGAGCCTGGCGGCGAGGCCGCATGCCGGAGCCGCCAGCCGGAACGTGGCGACATCACGAGCGATGTTCGCATCGTCCGGCGCACGTCGCCCTGACACAAGGTCACTGTCGGTTGCCTCACCGGCCGGCCCCGTGCAACAAGCCCTGTCATGATTGATGATCCGAGATCATTCCTGATGTCGCTCTTCGATGCGGCCGTGGGGGCGGCACGGGCCGACCGGCGCCTGGAGGGCGTCCTGCCGGCGCCGGCCACCGGGCGGACGATCGTCGTGGGCGCGGGCAAGGCGGCCTCGGCCATGGCCCGCGTCGTGGAATCGACCTGGAGCGATCCCCTCGAGGGACTCGTCGTCACGCCCTATGGCCACGGCATGGACACCCGGCGCATCGAGACGGTCGAGGCTTCCCATCCGGTGCCGGACGAGGCCGGCCTCGACGCGGCCCGGCGCATTCTCGGCCTCGTTCGCCGACTTGATGCGGATGACCGCGTGCTGGCCCTCATCTCCGGCGGCGGATCGTCCCTGCTCGTCGCGCCGGCGCCGGGCCTGACGCTTGCCGTCAAGCGAACCGTGACCGAAGGGTTGCTGCGGTCCGGTGCGGCCATCGACGAGATGAACTGCGTGCGCAAGCATCTCTCGACCATCAAGGGGGGCAGGCTTGCCGCCGCCGCCTGGCCGGCCGAGACCGTCACCCTCGCCATCTCCGACGTTCCGGGCGACGATCCCGCGGTGATCGCTTCGGGGCCCACGGTGGGTGACCCCGGGACCAGGCACGATGCCCTGGCGATTCTCGAGCGCTACCGCCTTGATGTGCCGCGTCCGGTCAGGGCCTGGCTGGAAAGCCCGGCAAGCGAGACGCCCAAGCCCGGCGACAATGCTCTCGACCGTTCGTCCTTCATCATACTCGCCAGGGCCCGGGACGCCCTCGAGGCGGCAGCCGGACACGCGGTCAGCTGCGGGGTCGGTGTCACCGTTCTCGGCGACGATCTCGAGGGCGAGGCCGGCACCCTTGGCCGCCGCCACGCCAGCCTGGCGCGGGACATCGCCGCAAGTCGACTCCCGCGGCCACACGTGATCCTCTCGGGCGGCGAGACCACCGTGACCCGCACCGGTAGCGGAACGGGCGGCCGCAATCAGGAGTACCTCCTGGCCCTTGCCGTCACCCTCGACGGCGAGGACGGCATCCATGCGCTGGCCTGCGACACCGACGGCATCGACGGCAGTACCCCGGCCGCCGGTGCCGTGATCGATCCTGGAACCCTGGACCGCGCCCGCCGCTGCGGCATGCAACCAGCAGAGGTGCTGGCCGTACAGGACAGCGGTCACCTCTTCCGACAGCTTGACGACCACATCGTCACCGGACCGACATGTACGAATGTCAATGATTTCCGCGCCATTCTCATCTCGTGACCTCCAGGGAGGCGTCATGCACCGAAACCGGCAGACCAAGATCGTGGCGACACTGGGACCGGCCACCTCGTCCCGTGACATCATCGCGGCTCTCTTCGAAGCCGGAACAGACGTCTTCCGATTCAACATGAGCCACGGCGACCGCGATCAGTGGCGGCAGTGGTGGACGACCTTGAGGGAACTCGAGGCAACGTCTGCCCGGCCCGTCGGCATGATCGCCGACCTCCAGGGGCCAAAGCTGCGCATCGGAGTGTTCCGTGATGCGGGCGTCGCCCTTGAACGGGGCCAGGAGTTCCGCATCGATCTCGATCCCAGGCCCGGCGACGAAACGCGTGTGGGAACTCCCCATGGGGAAGTCTTCGCCGCCATCGGCGAGGGCGACACCATCCTGCTCGATGACGGCAAGGTGGTGCTCAGGGTTGTCGCGAGCGGCGAGGACCACGTCGCCACCGTCGTCGAAGCCGGGGAAGGCCTCTCCGATCACAAGGGCCTCAATCTTCCCGGGGTGCGGCTCCCCATCGCCGCCCTGACGCCCAAGGACAGGGAGGATCTTGCCTTTGCCCGTGAACTCGGCGTCGAGTGGATTGCGCTTTCGTTCGTGCAGCGCCCCGACGACATCACCGAGGCGAGAGAGCTTGCCGGTAACGGCGTCAACATCATCGCCAAGCTGGAGAAACCGGCCGCCATCGACAGCCTCGCAGGCATTGTCGATCTCGCCGACGGCATCATGGTGGCGCGCGGCGACCTTGGCGTGGAACTCAGGCCCGAAGAGGTCCCCGGCGTCCAGAAGCGGGTCATCCGCATGTGCCGGGAAGCGGGCAAGCCCGTGATCGTTGCCACGCAGATGCTGGATTCCATGGTGTTCGCGCCGTCGCCCTCCCGCGCCGAGGTGAACGATGTGGCGACCGCCGTCTATGACGGCGCGGATGCCCTGATGCTGTCCGGAGAAACCTCCGTGGGCGCCTTTCCCGTGGACGCTGCTTCCATGATGGACCGCATCATGTCGACGGTTGAACAGGATCCGTTCTACGACCCCCAGGCCGGGGCGCCGGAAGCCACCGGAGCCGACGCCATCTCGGCGGCGGCACGCCAGGTTGCCGGAACACTGGGCGCCAGTGCCATCGTCACCTACTCGGTGTCGGGGAAGACGACCTTGCGGGCATCGCGAGTCAGACCCGAGGTGCCCATCCTGGGCCTGACGCCGAGCATCACGGCCGCCCGTCGCCTGGCTCTCGCCTGGGGGGTGCACTCGGTGCACACGGACGATGCGCGGTCGTTCTCAGGGATGGTGGAACGGGCTTGCGTACTCGCCGCACGGGAAGGATTCGCGCGAAGCGGAGAGAGCGTCGTCATCATGGCAGGGGTTCCTTTCGGCACCCCCGGCGCGACCAACACGCTCCATGTCGCACAGCTCGACTAATGCGGAACGGCGCCCGGCAGGGTCGAGAGATCCGGCGTCGTGACGAGCAGCGGGTCAGGTCCGGTCACGGCGTCTTCATTCTTGTCCGGATAGGGGAGGCTGGAGAGGAAGTGCTGCATGCAGGCGACACGGGCCCGCTTCTTGTCGTTGGACTTGATGATGACCCAGGGCACGGAAGCCGTGTCTGTGTAGAAGAACATCGCCTCCTTGGCTTGGGTGTAGGCCTCCCACTTGGCTCGTGATTCTCGGTCGACCGGCGAGAGCTTCCACTGCTTCAGCGGGTCGTTCAGTCGGGCATTGAAACGCCGGGACTGTTCGTCCCTGGTCACCGAAAACCAGTACTTGAAGAGCCTGATTCCGCTGTTGACCAGCATGCGCTCGACCTCCGGGCACTGGCGCGTGAACTCGAGATACTCGCGGTCGGTGCAGAATCCCATGACCCGCTCGACCCCGGCACGGTTGTACCAGGACCTGTCGAACAAGACGATTTCGCCGGCCGTCGGCAGATGGGCGACGTAGCGCTGGAAGTACCACTGGCCGCGTTCGCGTTCCGTCGGCTTGTCGAGTGCGACGACGCGGGCCCCCCGGGGATTGAGGTGCTCCATGAATCTCTTGATGGTGCCGCCCTTGCCGGCAGCATCGCGGCCCTCGAAGAGAACGACGATCTTCTGACCCGATTCCTTGACCCACCTCTGGACCTTGAGAAGCTCGACCTGAAGTTCCGCCTTGCGTCTCTCGTAGGTCTTGCGGTCCATCCGCGTGTCATAGGGATAGGTGTACTCGCCGGTTTCCGACTTCCATTGGCTCATGCCGCCTGCGGACCCGTCTGCCGTCATGTCCCGTCCCTCACACAAGTCCCCGTTAACGCTGTTGTCATGATGCGTCAACATGATGACACTGTCGATTCGCGGACCCCACTGGAGGGCGGCATCATGGAGAACCTGGATTTCGGCAGGCCGGGACGATTCTACAAGGGCAACATCCACACCCACAGCACCTCGTCGGACGGCCGCCATGCGGCTCGTGACGTCTGTCGGGCCTATCGTGAAGAGGGATACGACTTCCTCGTCCTGACCGATCATTTCATGGAGGTCTACGGGTTCAGCGTCACGGACACGCGGCCCTTCCGGACCGACGATTTCACGACCATCATCGGCGCCGAACTGCATGCCCCCGAGACCGAGGCCGGGGAGATCTGGCACATCAAGGCCGTCGGCCTTCCCCTCGATTTCGAGGCGCTGCGCAAGGACGAGACGGGACCCGAGGTCGCCCGCCGGGCCTGGGAGGCGGGCGCCTTCATCGGCATGGTGCATCCGACATGGTACGGACTGACCCAAGTAGACGCCCACAGGCTTCCCTTTGCCCATGCGGTCGAGGTCTACAACCACGGATCCGAGATCGAGGTCGACCGGGGATACAGCTGGGCCTTCCTCGATGTCCTGCTCAACGAGGGCTGGCGTCTTTCGGGCTATGCCGTCGATGACGCCCACAAGCTGGTCGACGACTGGCTCGGCGGCTGGGTCATGGTCCAGGCCGAGGACAACGAGCCCGATGCCCTGCTCGCCGGCCTCAAGTCGGGACGCTACTACTCGAGCCAGGGGCCGGACTTCCACGACATCACCGTCGACAACGGCCACATCGACGTCCGCTGCACGCCGGCGCGGCGCATCTCCGTCCAGGGCAAGGGGTCGCGTGCCGCCTATGTCGACGGCGACGGGCTCACGCACGCCCGATTCGACACCCGGCGCTTCCGCAACAGCTGGTTCCGCGTCACCGTCACCGACACCGCCGGCAAGCAGGGCTGGTCCAACCCCTACTGGATCGACTGATCCCCCGGCCAATCAAGGCTCAGCGCACGCCTGACGCCATGCGGTCCCGAGATGGATCCATCACGATGGACACCCAGCAACAACCGGGACGAAGCAAAGTGGACCTGGGGCAAGGACCATTCTGTTGTCGCGATCGGCGGCGGACAATCGCGTCGGTGGCCGTTCTTGGTGGCACCTTCTCGATGTCGGAACCGGCATATCGACAATGAAATCCGGTCCCGAATGGCCCTCCAGATCTGCCTGCAACGTCCCCTCGTCGGACGAAATCGGACAAGCGAATAGTCCTGGCAAACGCTCGCCCCGATGTCCGGATTCTTGCCTGGGACAGTCCTGATGCCGCCATGAATCGGCAGGAACAAGCCTCGAAAACGGAGCGCTCAGGCGGCTCCGTGGGGCGATCAAACCCGAAGCTTCGCCGAAAGGTCAGCCGAAACGGTCTATTTCCGGGCGGGCGCCAGATACCATATTCGGTATTCGCCTGCGAATAGATTCGTGCGCACCTGAGAGTGGTTTTCCCCTACCTCCCCCGGCGCCACCCTACGATCGCGGAGCCTGCTAATCTCGCACCTCGTCGTTTCGCTCTGTCTCGCGCCCAGATCTGTTCGATCGATTCGACTTCGAGTGCAGCGTTGATTCTCCGCATCGCGGCAGGCGCGTAGCGTCCGAACGTCGACTTGCCAATTCTGATTTCCCTGAAGCATTCAACGTCTTCTCTCAGCCCCAGGTGGTCGATCACGGCACGGCACTTGGGCGGCGTCAGTCCCAACTTACTGGCGAGTCGCTTCGCTCCGAGGCTGTAGTACCCAAGTTCGTCCACCCTGCGCACCGCCACCACGGCACCGGCTCCTTCACCTTCCTTCAGGAGCTGCACGGGCATCCCTTCGTTCTTCGTCAGTCGCAGGCTGATGCTCGGTCCGTCGTAAGCGTTCGCTCATCAGGGGATGACAGCGCTTGGGAGAATGCCGAGCGAAAACCGGGGCAAGACCGCACGCTTGCAGGTCATCGTGCATGAGGTCTCCCGGGCGTCCTTTCCTGCCACTATGGCTTCGGCAGGCAGCGAAGCGGTCTTGAGGTATCGAAGGCGGGGACGAGGGCGGGTTGGTGACCTTGAAGTTTGTTGCCAAAATCGCGGGTGATCACTGGTCTTCTATCAGTTCCACAACCCAGCATAGGGAGGGGCCATAGCTTGGGCTGAGGCCACCCGAGTGAAGTACGGGCATGGCGGCGACCTGAGGAACAAGCGCCATCGAGGTCTTGACGCCTGGCAGGCCTCACCCCGGGTCAGGCGCCGCGATTGCCGCCCTGGTGCTGTTCGGCGTAGGGTGCCGCCATGACGAACACCTTCCCCCTTCCAACCCGTGAGCACGATGCCCGTTGAAACGCCGGGGTCTCGCTCGGTGAGACTTCCGGTGAATCGACACGATACGCTGTTCCGGGCACTGGTCTCCGAACCGTCCCGTGCCGCTTCTCTGCTCACCGACTACCTGCCGCGGAAGGTGGCTGAACTCCTCGATCCCGAGGCGCCGTTCGAGGCGGTTGGGGAGAGTTTCGTCGACAAGGCCGCCCGTACCACCCAGTGCGATGCGCTGTTCCGGGTGAGATTGAAGGACGGCAAAGATGCTAAGCCTCTACGTGCTGCTCGAACACAAGAGCTACGTCGACGCCGCGACGCCGCTCCAGCTCCTGGGATACATGGTCAACATCTGGCGGCGCGAGATCGAGCGGAGCAAGAGCGAGCGGAGCAAGAGCGAGGGCGGCGGGAACGACATCAAGCTGCCGGCGATCATCCCCCTGGTCTTCTATCACGGCCGGGGTCGCTGGAAGGCGGCGCGCTCGGTGCTGGAGATGATCGACGCGCCCGAGAAGCTGAAGTCGTTCGTCAGGGAGTTCGCCTATGTGGTGCACGACCTCGGGGAGATGGCGCCGGACCGGCCGTCGACCTCGCCCGAGGTGCGGTCCGCTCTTCTGGCGCTCAGGTTTGCCTTTGCCGAGGAAGTACCGCCCGATCTTCTCGACGTGATCATGGACGGGCTGCTTGCAGGGAGCGACTTCGAGCACCATATTGTGCGCTATATGACCGAGCACAAGGGCCTGACGCCGGCCATGCTGGAGGCGTCTTTGCGCCGGACGAAGCCGGACCATTGGGAGGTGTTGATGGGCACGATCGCACAAACCTGGGTCGAACAGGGAAGAGCCGAGGGTATCGAGAGGGGAAGAGCCGAGGGAATCGAGAGAGGAAGAGCCGAGGGACTCGAGAGGGGACTTGAACGAGGCCGGAGCGAGGCCCTCGCGGAACTTCTTCTTCGTCAACTGTCCTTGCGCTTCGGTGATGTGCCGGATGCGTTCCGCGAGCGGGTGCGCGGCGCGTCGGCCGCCGAACTGGAAGCCTGGGCGGAGGCGGTGCTGGCCGCCCCAAGTCTTGATGATGTGCTGGCCGCCAGGCCCAGGCAGCGGTAAGCGTTCGCTCATGAGGGGATGACAGCGCTTGGGAGAATGCCGATCGAAAACCGGGGCAAGACCGGACGCTTGCAGGTCATCGTGCTTGAGGTCTCCCGGGCGTCCTTTCCTGCCAACATGGCTTCGGGGTAAGCGTTCGGTCGCGCGGTGATTGTTGGTGATATTCGGTAACTGCCCAGGTACCTCGTCAGGTCTGAGTCTGTGTTGACGTTGGTTGCGTTGGGTGCCGTTTTGGTGCCGCCGGTTTGTTGATTCTGCGCGTCTTGACTTGCTAGGCCCGTGAGCCTATGAGTGGCCCTCTGTCATGAGGGGAGCGGCCGTTGGGGTATTTCGGATCGAAGGCGACGCCGGGTTTGTGCCAGGCGCTGATTGCGCTGATGCCGCCGCACTCTGTCTATATCGAGAGCCATCTGGGGGGCGGCGCGCTGATGAAGCGCAAGCCTGCGTCTGTGCGCTCGATCGGGATTGACCGTGATGAGCGTGCGCTTGGGGCCTTTGAGTGCGACTATCCGGTGGAGTTGGTGCACGGCTGTGCTCACTCCTTCCTGGCTTCGTTCCCGTTTCTGGGTCCGGAGCTGGTCTACAGCGATCCGCCCTATCTGCACGCGACGCGGCGTTCGTCGCGGCGCTACCGCTTCGAGTACGAGGAGGTGGACCATGTTGCGCTCCTTGAACTGCTCAAGGGCCTGCCCTGCCAGGTGATGGTCTCGGGCCACCCGTGAAGCGCTCTATGACGATCTTCTGGCGGGCTGGCGCCGGGTGGCGCTGCAGGTGACGACCTAGGCCCAGGTGCGGACCGAGGTGGTATGGTTCAACTTTGCTCCCGACCGGGTGCACTGGTCGCGCTACGCGGGGCGGAACTTCACCGCCCGCCAGCGCATCAAGCGCAAGGCGGCCAACTGGGGGCGGCGCTACGAGGCCATGCCGCCGGGGGAACGTCTGGCAGTGCTGGCGGCGATCATGGCCGTCGAGGCCGGGGAGGGTTCGTGACCGTCTCGCGCTGGCGCGAGGACATCGCCGCCCAGGACGAGGCCTTCGTGGGCCTTCAGGACCTGTTCAGTCCACACCCCTTCGCCGTGACTGCCGTCAAGGCCCTCCGGGAATGGGGCCAGGGGATGTTGCGCCTGAGCGCGGCGCTGGTCGGGGAGATCGAGGCGCTGGAGCGGGAGAACACCGGCTTGCGCGAACGGATTGATGCACTCGAGCGCAGCGCCGCGCTCGACAGCTCCACCAGCTCCAAGCCACCGGCCAGCGACGGTCCGAAGAAGAAGAGCGGAAACCGACAGAAGCGCACCCGGAGCCAGCGCGGCAAGTCCGACAGGCCCAGTGGCGGTCAGCGCGGCCACGAGGGAACCACCCTGAAGCAGGCCGAGAACCCGGACCACGTCGTCGATCATGCTCCGTCTGCCTGTAAGGGCTGCGGCGCGCCGCTGTCGGATGATGACCGTCACGCAGAACCCGTCTGTCGGCAGGTCTTCGACATGCCCGAGCCGCAGCCCCTCGAGGTCACCGAACATCGCGCCCATCGCTGTCTCTGCGCCGCCTGCGGCGCCGTGACAACAGCCGCCTTCCCGCACGGCGTGAGCGCCCCGGTCCAGTACGGGCCGCGCATCACCGCCTGGGTGACCTACCTGTTGCACGCCCAGTTCATTCCCGAGAAGCGCGTCGCCGAGGTCATGAGCGACCTCTTCGCCGTCAGGATCTCAACCGCCACCATCGCCGCCATGGGCAGGCGCACCGCCCGGCGCTTCGAGAGCTTCCTCGATCATGTCGCAGAGATCATCCGCACCCAAGCCCCGGTCAAACACCACAGACGAGACCGGCATCCGCATCAACGGCGAGACCCACTGGCTCCATGTGCTGTGCACCCCCTTGCTCACCATCCTGCGCCTCGCCACCGGGCGCAAACACATCGACGAGACACTCAACGGCATCGTCATCCATGACGCTTGGCCACTTACTTCACTCTCGAGGGCGTGCGCCACGGTGCCTGCAACGCCCATCGCTCGCGCGAACTCCAGGCTCTGATCGAAATCGAGAAGGAAGACTGGGCCACCGCCATGCACAGGCTCCTCACCCGTGCCAACAGAGCCGCCCGCTTCGCCCGCAAGAACGACCGCGACATCCCCGCTTCACTCCTCGCCCGCATCTCGCAAGCCTGGGACAGGATCCTCGAGAAGGCCATCGCTTCCCACGAACAGAGGCCGCCACTCCAGCCCGGAAAGCGCGGACGACGAAAACGCCGCATCGGCCACAACCTCGCGCTCCGCCTCCGCAAACACAAGGACGGCTGCCTGCGCTTCCTCACCAACCCGCAAGTCCCGTTCTCCAACAACCAGGCCGAGCGCGACTTCCGGATGATCAAGGTGCGCCAGAAAATCTCGGGCGGCTTCCGATCCATGCAGGGTGCTGAGCGACTTCGCCAACCTGCGATCCGTCATCTCCACCGCCCGAAAGCAGGGCTGGAATGTCCTCGAAACACTGGCCCACCCCGATCCCATACAGCTGATCCCGAAACTGCGCTTCTGACATCCCTCCTCGGCGCCACCAGACCGGTGCCATCAATCCACCTCCCGTCAGGACTCGGCAAAATCAGACCTGGGCAGTTACGATATTCGACCGGTTGAGGATGCTTGCCAGCACTTTCTCAGACGGTTGTCAGCCAGTCCCAAAACCCACCAAAATCAGCCGTCACCGCACGGCCGAACGCTTACGGTCCGTCAGCTTCGGCCGTGATGTTGATGGAGGCAACACCCGGGAAGACAGCGGTCCAGTGTTCGCCGCGAGCCAAGCGGGTGCAGATTTTCCCGAGTTCTCTGTCGCTCGGCTGCTCATAGATGCCGTTCACGGCGCCTTCGAGCACCGCCAGGCATCGCGCTTTCGCGAGCGCGTCCAACTTCCTTCGGGTGCCCGGCACCAACAGCCCCTTGATTTCCTCCACATCGTTGTCGAACAGGGCCGTCAGGTCGCGGGGTGCGGTCGTCGACACCGGCAGAACTCTCTCGGGGAGTTCCACAACGAGTTCATCGTCAAACACGTCGTCGTGGATATCTCGGAACAGCGTTACTCCCGCCTGCGCGTAGAAGTAGAGCTGGTGCTCCGACATGTCGATCAGATAGTGCTGCGCCGCATCGCGTTGCCCGTTGATCGACCGCAGCATCAGCGCCTGCTCGTCGCTCAGGAACTTCACGCTGGCTTCGGTGAGCGCCTTTCGGACACACGCACCAAATCCGATTGTCTGCTTCTCTCCCGGCTTGCGAATCTTCCCCTGGCGGTGTCGGATTGCCGCCTTCAGCAGCATCTCGAAGCCGTGATCGAGCAAGATGAGTACGGCTTCGCTTCTCCCGCGGTCCCACGGGCAATTGAAGTGCTCGATCGAGAGCACCAGCGAATTGACCGCCTTGCGGCGAAGTTGTTGAACTTCCTTCCTCACAGCCCACCTGTCAGGTCACCGGTCTGAGCCTAGGACCACAGAGCGTTCTCGGCGAGGGCCTGTTGCAGCCGTTTCGGTAGACCACACATCGATCCCGTCCCCGGTCGGAAAGACCGCCTGCCGCCGTAGATCAGCACACTTCGCGCCAATCCCGGGAGCTCCACGGATTGCGCAGCCACAGTAGCATGCCGGTGTGATAGCGAGGCTGGGACTTGACCTTGACCGCCACCATTTCACCGCCCAGGCAGAGCAGGAAATCGACCTTCGCGCGGATCGTGGGGTTCCTTCATAAGTACATCAACCCGCTACCACTTTCCCCGCTTGGTAGAGCCATCCGAGCATAGGGCGTTCGAGCTCCCACAGTATTTTCATAGGCCGTTCGGACTCATGACTGCGGTAATGGGCACGGCCGAGGCAGTGGTACGGAAGGGTTTCGCCCCGGCCATCTGTCTTGCGTTCGCGCACGAACAAGACGACGTTCGTGCCTCGGTCTGGTTGCTCGATGTAACGGCGCCCGGTCAGCGTATCGGGTGACGCGGTGTTCTGCGACTCCCAGTGAAACAGGGTCGGCGAGATCGGGTAGTCGGCGTAGCGAGTCGTGGGAGAGTAATCCCCGTCCGACTTCTCCAGTGTGACGAACAGCAGATCCGTCTGCGTCTCATTGTTCCAAACAGTCATGAACGTCGGCGTGCCTGTTCACCCCGCGCCATGAAACGTGAGCCTGTTGTGGCCGTTGGACAAGTGCGTTGATCCGGCGTATTGGTGCACGATCATGCGAGCAGGTGGAGGTGGGTGACGAGGACGCTTGCATTTCGATGATGTTCTGACGCCTGAACGAACCAGACCCTTGATGGCCATAGACGCGGGGTAGCCGGAAAGGTCCAAGGTTCGTCAACAGGCGTCAGCCAGAACCACCACACGGCGGTCAGGCATGCGCCTGACCGACAGGTCGCTCGCGCCCTGTTCAACAAAAGGCGTCGCAGGGATCAGAAATGTTTCACAGCAAAGAACCCCGCCCTGCGGAAACACCAGCGCGCCACCTTTGTCAGTGTGCCCGTGTGCCGCGGCAATCTCGCCCAGGGTATAGGTGGCGTGGCTGGCCAGGGGAGCATCGCTGGCAGGATCAAGCGGCTGGGAGACCGTGCGAATGCGGTCCGCGAGAATCTCCAGGAGGTCGCCGGTCTCGCGACGCAATTCTGAAGAGCCACGGACACTTTCCAATGTCTGATCAACCTCGTCGATCGCCTGACGACGGCTGCCCAGAAGCGCGAACAACATGAGGCCGAGGCGATGCTTGCGGCCCTCGAGTTCCGCGATGCCGCTGGAACGATCCCCCAGCAGGAGGTCTCGCCAGAACTCGATCCGCTCGCGATCGTCTACGTGAAGTAGTTTGCCGATAGCCTTGAGGAGAGAGTCTTCGACAGCGCTCTGCTCGAAGCCAACCCGCCGACGGAGCTCGGTAAAGCAGTGTCCCGAACCGGGTCGTGCGTAGATTTCTTCGAGTTCGACACCGGCGTCCACCATGAAGCCGCGGAGCCGTGTTTCAGGTCCGAGAGCGCGCAGGTCATCGGCGAGGCTTGCACGAGCATTTTGCACCGCCTCTTTCAGATTGCGCAGCACCGTCTTCTTGGCGACGCGATCCAGTTTGAGCGCACATCCCGGTGGGAGCCGTGGAAAGTCCGCCTCGATGGCGTGCTTGACCTGATGGCGGGTGCCCCCCAGCAGGGCTCGATAGCGCACGTCGTAGCGGTACTCACGCCGAACCTGGCCCACGAAGTCGAGGACAGTGAGAACCCGCTTCCCCTCGGCCCACCGCAGCCCTCTTCCGAGCTGCTGGAGAAACACCGTGGCGCTTTCGGTCGGCCGCAGCATGAGCACGGTGTCGACTTCGGGAAGGTCGACACCCTCGTTGAAGAGATCGACGGCGAAAACGGCTCGAAGTTCTCCGCGCCGCAGTCTCGCGAGCGCCGCTCGACGATCGTCCCCGGGGGTGCTGGCATCGAGCGCCATTGTCGGGTAGTCGAAACCGGTGAACTGCCTCGCCATGAAGTGGGCGTGACCGATGCCTGCGCAGAATCCCAGCGCCCGCATCTGGTGCGGGTCGGTCACGAATTCCTCGACAGCCTGGAGGATCCGAACCGCTCGAACGTGATCGCCCGTAAACACGTTGTCGAGCTCCTCAGACACATATCGTCGGCGCTCGAAACGGACCGCCGAGAGATCGGTCGCGTCGTTCACCCCGAAATAATGAAACGGGCAGAGCAGCCCCTGGTCAAGGGCATCCCAGAGCCGGGACTCCGAAGCTTTGCGGCCGTCGAACCACTGCAGCACTGACTGGCCGTCAGCGCGCTCCGGCGTGGCCGTGAGTCCGAGGAGCACTTTCGGTCTCAGACGTGACAGCAGGCGCTCGTAGCTCGTGGCGGCAGCATGATGAAACTCGTCCACGATGACCACGTCGAAATCTTCCGGATCGATTTCGTCGATGCGGTTGACAAGAGACTGCACCGAGGCAAAGATGTGGTGACCAGCGCGTGGACGCTCGCCGCCGACCAGCCGCTCACCGAACCCCGGCTCGCGCAGTACGAGCTGAAAGACTTGCTGACTCTGAAGGAGGATCTCGTCGCGGTGCGCGACGAAGAGCAAGGAACGAGCCGCACCCTGATCGCGCAGCCGCTTGAAATCGAATGCCGCAATCCAGGTCTTGCCGGTGCCGGTCGCCGCGACCACGAGGTTGCGGTGGTATCCGCGCAGACGCTCTATTTCGAGGGCCTCCAGCGCGACAGCCTGGTGAGGCTTCGGTGTGACGTCGACCAGCAGAGACAGCGCTGTGCCGTCGTCTACTCCGGAATCGCCGCGCTGTCTCGAGAGCGCGTGGTCGAGACGCTCACTGTCACGCTGGGGCTTATAGTCCTCGAACTCGGGCTCTCGCCAGTACTGTTCGAAGGTCGCCTGGAAGCGCTCGATCACCTCCGGATTCTCGGCCGCGCTCACGCGCACGTTCCATTCGAGGCCGTCGACCTGTGCCGTGTGGGTGAGATTTGACGAACCGATGTAGGCGGTGTGCAGACCGCTGTGCCGGTGGAACAGCCACGCCTTGGCATGAAGCCGGGTCCGCGCCACGTCGTAGGAGACCTTCACGTGCGCACCGAGATGGACAAGCGCGTCCAGCGCTCGGCGTTCGGTTGACCCGGTATAGACGCTTGCGATCACGCGCACCCGCGCACCCTCTCCTACCCGTTCTGCAAGCTCGGAGCGGAACAGCCGCAACCCCGAATGCCGCACGAATGCGCAGAGGAGGTCGATCCGATCGGCACTCGGGATCTCCCGCGCGATTTCGCTCGCGATCTGGACGTCGCGCCGGCCATTGACGAGCAGGCCGGTCCGACGAAGCGAGAGTGTCGGGCGCGGAATTGTCGATTGCGTACCGCCCAATGCTCCGCTTTCCACAGCTTCCAGGAGCAGGCGCGCGGCGTCTGCAACCCGATCGTCGGCCATTGCGCCATGTTCGACGAGGACCTCCACCAGTCGATTCGCCAGGGCGACCTGGTTGGCCGGCTGCGCACCGTCTTCTTCGGGAATCCCTTCGAGCGCACGTCGAAGGAGGTGATAAACATGACGGGCCAGGAGCTCGGGACGAACAGTTGAGTTCGCCGGGGCGATGTCAACCCACCAGCCCTCCGCCGTTCGGGCATTGACTTCCGCCTCCAGAGCGGAGGTCAGCAGGTCTTCGTAGAGCCCGGAATACAGTCGACGTGTCATGACCTGTCGGAACGGATGAGCATGGTTGACCACGCTCGTGTCACCATGAGATTCCGAAGCGTTCTTTCATGGCCTGCGTCCTCCGCCAGGGATCGCCGGGCAGCCGATCGATGAGCATCGTGAACACGCGGCGAAAGGAATCCGCTGTTGTCTCTTCCGTCAGAGCCTGCGCCTGAACAGCCGGCAGCAGGGGGCGCAGGTCGAGCAAGAAGTGTGGGTTGGCCAGTTTGGCGAACATCCGCTGCTCGGCCTGAGCCCGGGAAATCGTCTGTCCGGAAAGGTCGAGATACCGCTCGAACATCTCGACCATACCGCCTAAATCGAGGTTCTCGAAGACCTCCAGCGCGTGCGCGAGGTCGTAGAGATCGCGCCCTTGGTCACGCTGCGACAATGCACGCAACTTGGTCGCCAGCATCTCTTCGCGCGTAAACGTCGAAATGGCCGCCTCGCCCGAGAACCAGGGATTATCGATCTTCAACGGCAACGCCGCCGGGCCGTCGAAAGCCTGAATCTCGCGGGTGTTGATCTCGACCTTCAGCCGGATCGGCACGCCACTGCCGTCTTCGGCATCGACCCGGAAGCGAAACTTCGGTGCGACAGGACTCTGATCGAACCGCGCGCGCGTCAGCCACGGTTCCAGAACGACACGCAGCCGATCGAGGATGGGACCGATTGGCCCACCGGAAGTCCGGACCAGGTCGATGTCCTCGGAATAGCTTAATCGGCTTCGGGAAGTGCAGCTTGTTGAGCGCCGTTCCGCCGCGAACCCGCACTGCGGCGTGCAGCATGTCGTCGGAGAAGATCTCCACCAGAGCACGGCCGATGATGAGGTCTTGTTCGACCTGTCGCTGATCGGCCCAGGGAACGACGTTGCCCCAGGCGACGACATTCTGCGCCGGGATCATGCGTCGGCCTGGGGTAGCCGGCGCGCGATGATCCGCCACCGGACATCGCGTTGGAGCGGTTCGGACGCGAAGTCCGGATCCCGCGCCTCCTGCCTCCTGCCGATCGAGCTCGGTCCAGGGCAGCGACCCTCGTGCTCTCAGGAACCCCTGCATGGGCCCCGTCAGTTCGTCATGGCCGAGATGGTCCAGAAGATACCCTAGACGCTGTACGACAGGCCGCTGCACGACCACTGACAACGCGGTCGGCGGTGAAGACCGTTCGGCCGGTGGAGAGCAGACCGCTCACGTAACCTGACAGGGCGGATCGCCGATCGTGAGGCATGACCAAGTATCCGCCTTACATGCGGATATGGCAACATACATTGTAACTACTCACCACTTGTTGGGGTCTGGTTGTCCGTAGTGCTCGTTGAGGATGTCTACGGCCTTTCCGTCGAGGGCGATGTGGATGGCGACGAGAGGGTTGTAGCCGAGTGCGTCCATGGTGGTGAGGTAGTTTGAGCCCCGGCACCATGCTTTGGCATGGAGCATGGTGCGGGAACATCCAGACACCTTGATCTTGACCTTTGTCATCCCGATCTTCTGCTCTCCGGTATTATTTGTGAAACTGACATTGGGGTCCTTCATGAAGCGCAGGACGGATTTCTCGTGTTTCACGAGACGTTCATGCAGGTTGTGCGCGTCGGACTTTGTGATGCGTCCACGTGTTCCTCATCGTCCGTGGCGGGATGTCGGGCAGTTCCCTGGCACCCTGGGTGAGGATGGTGCGGTAGCGCTTGCGCACGGCCCGGCGGTCGGCCTCGTTCAAGGTCTTGGATGCGCTCTTGTTGACCCTGCGGGATGCCTCGCGCAGAAGGCTCTTCATCAATCGCGCCAGCGGTCGCCGTCGGACTCGACGACGAAGGTCATCTCGCGCAGGAGGTGGCTGCCGCACAGTTGGTGGCGGCACTGATCGTAGCCCATGTAGGCAGCCCAGCAGTCGTGGATCAGGACGCCCTCGAAGAGCGGGATGATGCCGATATCTTCGATCGCTTCCGGGCAGGCGCGGCGGCGGCGCCGGAGCCGACCACGCGGACCCGTCGTCCCGGCGGTGACCGCAAGCGCCTGTGCGAGGAAGACCCGGACCTTGTGAGGGCGCTGGAACTTCATCTCGGACCGACGACGCGCGGCGATCCGGAACGTCCGCTGCGCTGGACGTCGCTTGGCGCGCGCGCCGCCTTGCCGACGCCCTCGGCGCCGAAGGCCATATGGTCAGCGAACGCACGGTCAACCGGCTGCTCCGTTCCCTCGGCTGCAGCTTGCAATCCAGCCGCAAGACGGTGGAGAACCGCCAGCGACGCGCAGTTCCGGCGCATCGACCGCAGGGTGCGGGCCTTCCAGAAGCCGGGCCAGCCGGTCATCCCGGTCGACACGCAGAAGAGGAGCTTGTCGGCCACCGTCACGACGGCGCCAGGGAATGGCGCCCCCGAGGAGGTCAGCATCCACGATTGTGCCGACCCGGGGCTCGGCAACGCGATGCTCTGTGGCGTCTGTGACATGACGGCCGACAAGGACTGGGTCAGCGTCGGAACCGAACACGACACCGCGTCGTTCGCAGGTGGAGAACGTGCGGCGGTTGTGGCGGAGCATGGATCGCCTCCGGGACACACCGCAGGGTCCTCATCACGGCCGATGGCGGCGGCTCCGACAGCAGACGCAACCGGCCTTTTTACACTCCGCGGGAGCCGGAGTATGCTTGCCGGTCAGTGAGGCGATCAGTCCTGCAGCATGCTCGGGTGACCGCCAATCCAGATGAGGTGACCATACGAACCCCGGGAAAGAGGAGAAAGTCGATGAAACTCTGGGCAATGGCGGTTGCGGGCGCACTCGTGCTGATGACCGGTGACGCGCTCGCGGACAGTGGGCTGGAAGCCCGAAGCGGCGAACCGGTCTTTTTCCGCGGCTGGCAGTACAAGACCGACATCGTGCAGGACAATGTCGATCGCTACAACAATGAACAGGGCGGCAACGTCGACTACGCAACCGTCACCGGCGACTACCCTGCGATCATGGAACAGAGCCTGATGGCGGGCGGAGAGCTTGATGTGCTCTACGCCAACCCGTCCCAGGCCGGCCGCTACTTCGACGGCGGCTGGATCATGCCGGCCGAAGCATTACCCAACATCGACGCGATCAAGGCGGACATGTACCCCAACATCCTCGATGCCTGGACCTACAAGGGCAATCTGCTGGGGCTTTCCTACTTCGTGAGCACCCGCGGCGTGATGCATGTCAACCTGAAGAAGTACCATGAACTCGGCTACGGTGATGCGGACTTTCCTGCAAACTGGGACGCCCTCTACGACCAGCTCTACGAAATCCGTGGCAAAGGCGTCGATCAACCCTTCCTGCCGCACTGGATCAACGAGTGGTACGGCATTTCCTGGGCCTTCGATTTCGAGGTCATGAACCGGGGAGGCGAGATTGCGCATCCCGACACCCACGAACCCCTGCTCACCACCGACACCGACGGCGCGGCCTACAAGACGCTCGAGGACTGGAAGCGCATCTGGAACGACGGCCTGGTGCCGGAAGAGGTGCTGACATACAACGAGAGTTCCTACATTGATGCCTACGCGTCGGGTCGGTATGTCTTCAGTCCACAGCAGCTCTACGACTTGGAAACCTTCAATCGCGAGGATCGCTCCCAGATCGCTGGCCACGCCAGCCTTCTGCCCTATCAGGGCCAGAGCTGGGGCCTGCTCGATTCCGCTGTCTACTTGATGACCAGCCGCGAGCGGGACGACGCCCACACCGATGACGTCAAGCGCTTCGCGAGCTGGTATGGTTATCAGGACCAAACCGGCAACGTCTTCGTCGGCAACCGCTGGATGCAGGAATCCATGCTCTTCTCCGGCTACAGGTCGGTGATGGAAAGCGATGCTGCGGCCGAACGGATGAAGAACGCCCTCGCGCGTCCGCAGGACATCGTGGCCGTGCTCGAAGTCTACGCAGCGACGCCGTACCCGAAGGGCATCTGGAGTGTCGTCTGGGCGGAGGAATTCAACAGCTGGCTCAAGGAGACGCTGCAGGAGTTCCTGCAGGACGACGCGGACATCATCGAGACCATCGAAGCGATCAACGAGCAGATCGCCGGTCTCAACGAGAAGTACGGACTGTAGCACCGAGACGCCGGCGGGCGGTTCGACGGAACCGCCCGCCGATGCGCCATCCCTGCCCAGATGAGCTTCAAACAGTACACCGCCGAGTTGTCCAACCTTCAGTTCTCCCTTCTGCTCGCGCTACCTGTTCTGGTGTTCCTCGTTCTCGTTGTCGCCTATCCGCTCGGCTACGCGCTGTGGATGAGTGTTCACGAAATCAGCTTTTTCGGCGGTTACAAGGCGACATTCGTCGGCATCGAGAATTATGCCGACGTCATGCGCGATCGAAAATTCAAGCAATCACTCTGGATCACCGTCCGCTTCACCCTCGAATCGGTGGTGATGGCGATGGTGATCGGCCTGATGATCGCCCTGGTGCTCAACCGCAAGATGCGTTGCGCCGGCCTGGTGCGTACCGTTGTCATCCTGCCTTGGTGCATCTCGCTCTACGGTACCGGGATCATCTTCTCCCATCTCGCCAAGGGGCAAACCGGAATTGGCACCGCCATCGCCTACACGCTGGGTATCGAAGAGGCGATGAATGTCGTCAGTCGTCAGTGGGTGATCGAGGTCCTCGCGATCGGCAATGCCTGGAACATGGCGCCGCTTGTCGCCTTCTTTCTGCTCGCCAATATCAAGACGATTCCGAGCCGGCTGTACGATCTCGCGGCCATTGACCGCATGTCGGGGCCGGGAACATTCCTGAACGTCACCCTGCCGCCGCTCCGCTTCACGCTCTTTGTCTTCACGTGCATCACGACCGTGCTTTCGATGAAGCTTTTCGACTTCATCTTCGTGCTGTCCGGCGGTGGGCCGGGCACGGCGTCGGCAACACTCACCTACCGGATCTACAAGGAGAGCTTCAAGGACCTCGATCTCGGTTACGGCGCCGCCATGTCCTTCATGCTGCTTGCACTGATCCTCGGCACGACACTGCTGCTCTATTTCCTCTGGGGGCGGCGAGAGGCGCGATCGACTTGAGCATTCGCATCTCCACGGTGTGGGCATGGCTGGCGTTGGCGGTCGTCCTGGTCTGGACGCTGTTGCCCATCTATTGGTTCCTGAAGAATTCCCTGCTGACACCGGACGAGATCGCACGCTTCCCGCAGCCCCTCTATCCTCTGGAGCCCACGCCGGCGGCCTTCTTCAACATCTTCGGGTTCGACTACGAAATGGTCAACGGGTTGCTCCGACGTGGCTCCGGGCAGGCCAAGCAGATCATCCGGGGACTCGGCAACAGCCTGATCGTCTCGGCGGTCGTCACGGTCGTGACGCTATTCGTGGTGCTGCCGCTGGCTTATGTCTTCGCGCGCCTTGATTTTCCCCACAAGAACAAGCTGCTCTTCGCGATCCTGCTGGCGGTGGCCCTGCCCCCGGTCTCGACCCTGATCCCGTTCTACGCCATGTACGTGCGGCTTGGCCTTTCGGGCACGCTCGTCGGCCTCATCATCGTCACACTCACGATCACCGTTCCCTTCGTGACGTGGATGCTGATCGGATACTTCCGCAATCTACCCCAGGTGGAGCGGCTGGCCCGCATCGACGGCTTCTCGCGCTTCGAGACCTTCGTCAAGATCATCGTGCCGCTGGGACGAAGCGGCGTCGCCGTTGCCGCCGTGATCGCCTTCCTCTTCTCCTGGAACGAATACACCTATGCGCTGATACTGGTGAACGGCACCACTGCCAACACCCTGCCGACCGCCATTTCCGGTTTCCTGTTCCAGCATCCCGAACCTTCTCACCTCGCTGCAGCGATTGTCCTGACCATGGTGCCGCCGGCGCTCGTGGCGTTCTTCCTCCAGAGGCACATCGCTGACATGAATCTCGTCGACCCGGTGCGTTGAGCCATGTCCCGTATCCAGCTCGATCGTCTGCACAAGGCCTTCCATCGCCACGTTGCCGTGCGCGACCTCGATCTCATGGTCGAGAATGGCGAACTCCTCGTGCTCCTAGGGCCATCCGGCTGCGGCAAGACGACGACGCTCAACTGCATCGCAGGCCTGGAAACGCCTACCTCCGGACGTGTTCTGTTCGACGGTGACGATGTCACCACGGCGTCGCCGCACCAGCGCAACATTGCCATGGTGTTTCAGTCGTCGCTGCTCTACCCGCATATGACGGCACGGCAGAACATTCGCACGAGCCTCGCCAAGCAGAAACTCAAGCGGGCGGAAGCCGACAGGCGGATCGCAGAAGCCTCGTCGACCCTCGGCATCGAGGCCCTGCTTGACAAGTCGCCGAGTCAGCTTTCGGGCGGGGAACGCCAGCGCGTCGCCACCGCCAAGGCCATCGTCCGCCAGCCGCGCGCCTTTCTTCTCGACGAACCCCTGGCCGCGCTCGATGCTGCGCTCCGGCTCACCCTGCGCGCCGAGCTGGTCAATCTCCAGAAGCGGCTTGGAACAACGATGATCGTCGTGACCCACGACCAGGTGGAGGCCATGACCATGGGCGACAGGATCGCGGTCATGAACGCCGGCCGACTGGAACAGATCGGTACGCCGGACGAGATCTACAACCGCCCGGCCACGCTGTTCGTGGCCGGTTTCGTGGGCTCGCCTCCGATGAACCTGATCGAGGGAGAGATCGTCGCACAGGAGGGGCGCGCCCGGTTCGTCGCCCGGAACCTCGTCGTCGAGCCCGACCGCCCCGTCGCCGCTGCCAAGCCGACAACACTCGGCATCCGCCCGCAACATCTGCATGTCCGTGACGAGCCCGGGGACGATGCCTTGCCGGTCACTGTCTTCGCCGTCGAGCACCTCGGACGAGAATCGGTGGTGATCCTTGAGGACGACCGTCGCAACAAGTTGCACGCCCTGGTGGAACCCGGATTTGCGGGCCGTTTCGGCGACCGACTCCATGCGGCGCCGGACCCTGCGCACTGCCTGTTGTTCGATCAGGCGGGAAACGTCCTCCCCCACCCCAAGCACGAAGGAGTGCCATCAGCATGACCCGTGAACGTCTGCGTATGGGTGTCCTTGGCGCCGGCTTCATGGGAAGTCTGCACGCACGGGTCTGGAGTGAACTTCCGAACACACAACTCGTCGCGGTTGCAGACCCGGACGCGCGGGCCGGCAAGGGATTGGCGGACAGTCTGGGAGTCGCCTACCACCGCGAAACGCTCTCCCTGCTGGAACGGAACGACATCGACGCAGTCAGCATCGTCACTCCTGATCGCTTTCACGTCGAACCGGCGACCGCGGCGGCTCGCGCCGGCAAGCATATTCTTCTGGAAAAGCCCATGGCGCACGAAGCCGGAGCTGCGGAGACGATCGCGCGCGTGGTCGAGGAAGCAGGGATCAGGCTGATGGTCGGCCATGTTCTCCGGTTCGACCCGCGCTATGTTCAGCTCCACACTGCGGCACACCCGGAGCGACTGGGCGAACCGATCCATCTTCGGGCAAAGCGCAACGCGGTCCGCAGTCTGGCCGAGAGAATCGGCGCAGCCTCGTCCATCCTCTTCTATCTCGGCGTCCACGACATCGACATGATGCAGTGGGTTGCCCGCTCTGCCATCGTGCGGGTGTACGCCCAGTCGGTGAGGAAACTTTCCAACGGCAACGAGGACGCGCTCTACGCGGTGGTCAACTTCGCCAACGGAGCAGTCGGGATCCTCGATTACAGCTGGGCATGGCCGGATGGCCTGCCCGCCGGCTACCATGCCGCGTTCGAGGTGGTCGGAACAGACAGTGCCGTCCTGCTGGACGTGCGTGACCAGGGTTTTCAGGTCATCACGGCGGAAGGTCCGAAGGCCGCCGACACACACCTCTGGCCCGAGATCAACGGGCGGATAACGGGCGATCTCAGGGACGAACTCATGCATTTCGCCGAGTCCGTCCAGACCTCCGCCCCCTTCGTTCAGGACTACCACGAGGCGCTGGCCGCCATACGTGTGCTCGACGCACTGTCGGCATCCCTCGAAGAGGACCGTCCGGTCACCGTTGCGATCAGGCAGGGAACCTCCCCGTCCGTCGTGTCGATCACGAAGTGGGGATGAAGGAACGGCCCTTCCCCTTCTTGCAGAGGGCTTGGCGCATCACCCGCGCACGTGCCTGTCAATGGCCATGGGAACGGTTTCCTCCTGCTCCGGCCATGCGACCGGCAAGCCGAAGCGCCACATCGCTCGGCGATCGAATTCCTTGCCCAGGCGGTTGCAACCAGCGCAGTCGACGACGACTTGCAGGATGCCGACAGTCAGGGCCGGGCTTCAACAATGACGCCTGTCGGCCTGCGGAATCTCACGCTGATAGCCACCTCCTGGAGCGAACGTTTTCGTTCGACCCGAGGAGCTGTTCCGTCGTCTGGATTGTCGCGATCGATCCAGGAAACGCGGGATGGCACAGGAGAGACGACCCATGAGGCAGGTGAAGAGGGTTCTGTCGTTTCACCTCGATGACGGACGCAGCGGCCGTTCCATGGCCCGGCACTGCGGCATGGCGCAACGCTCGGTGTGGCAGACGCTGGAGCGGTTTGCGGTCTCGGGCCTGGATCGTGCGCAGGCCCGTGATCTCTCGACGACGAGGCGCTGGAGGCAGGCTCATTCCGCCAAGGCCTGCCATGTCAGGATGAATTCAGACATCCTGACCTCACCCCTGCCGAGAAGCAGCGCCGTGTAGGCGTTCGGTCACGCGGTGATTGGGGCGATGACAGCACTGAGCGAATGCAGGCGAGTCCCGGGGCCATGCGCACTTGCCAATGTCGTCCCCATCATTGTCACCCTTCGACCGAACGCTTGTCGGCGAGAGATGACGGGAATGAGATCCCTATATGGATGTAGCATGTTGAGAGGCATCAGGCGGGTGAATCAAGGCTCATCTGGCTATGCTTCCGGAACCTCCCGGTCCATCAGTCGAGAACCCGTTCGAGAGCTGCGAAGAGGCGGTCGATGTCCTCGTCGGTGTTGTAGACATGTGGCGTTACCCGCAACGACGCTCCCCGCACGCTGACGTGAACTCGCTCCGCAGCGAGAGCGGAAAGGAGTCCGGCCGGCAACTCGCCGCCCGGGAAACGCAGGCCGAGGAAATGTCCGGCGCGAAGAGCAGTGGGCGCCGAGCCAAGGCCAAGACGCGTGGCGCGGGCTGCAATGACCGCGGTCCGCGCGGCAAGGGTCGCCTCGATGGCCCCGACCCCCCACGCGAGGATCTGCTCGAGCGCGGCATTCAGCATCGGGACCAGGATGAAGTTCGAACGTTCCCCCACGTCGAAACGGCGGGCGCCGGGCTGGTAGTCTTCGCGGTAGTCGATGAGGCGCGCGAAGTTCTCGGACCCCGCCCGAGCGATCCAGTTGAACTCGATCGGCCGGCCGTCGCGGCGCTCCGGGGCCACCCAAAGGAATCCGAGAGAGTACGGGCCGAGGAGCCACTTGTAGCCCGCACACACCACAAAATCGGGCTGCACCGCGCCCGCATCGAACTGCAGCGCTCCCGCCGACTGGGTGAGGTCCAGAACGAGCGCGGCGCCAACCTCGCGGCACCGGGCTCCGATCCGGACGAGGTCGAGATATCCGCCATCCGTCCAGTGGCAGTGGGGCAACGCGACGCAGGCGGTTCGCTCGTTGACCGCATCAAGGGTGGCCCGCGTCCAGTCGTCGTCCTCAGGACGGACGACGGTCACCAACGAGGCGCCCCGCGTCTTTGCCAGCTCCTTCCACGTGTAGAAGATCGAGGGGAACTGCTCGGCAAGGACCACGAGTTCGGCGTTCGGCGCAACATCCATGTTCCGCGCCGCGCACGAGAGCCCGTAGCTCGCAGACGGGACTAGGGCCACGCCCTCCGCGTCCGCGCCGATAATCCGGGCAAACTGCTCCCGGGCGCACTCTCCAGGTGCGAAGAAGTCGTCGGGGGAGATGCCCCACGGCCGCGCCTTCGCCCGAATCCCGCAGTCGCCCGCCTCGACTGCCGAGCGCATGAGCGGGCCCATGTACGCGCAATTGAGGTAGGCCACCTCGTCCGGAATGTCGAAGAGGTGGCGCTGGTTCGCGATGGCATGGGCCGAGGCGCCGTTCGTCACCTTCCACTCCCGGAAGATCTTGTCATCGTCAGTAAACCGGTCGCTACCCGTACGTGTCGCGCGAGCCCCCATGATCCGGCGGCCATGCCGCCGCGACGGGTACGATTTCCTCCGCGATCCGGTCGAAGGTACCCCATACTCCCTCCTCCAGGCCAGCCTTGTCACAGACGGCGATGCCCTCGACGAACCAAGTCGTCTCACCGGTTGCTGATCACCGGTGGAGACGGACCGCGAACCACTCTACGGTTTCCAGTTGATCCACGATGGTGCGCAACGAGCCGACGCCGGCCTTGACTGCGAACACGCACGAGCTTTCCGAAACCTGTCAGTCAGGGCAGTCACCTCGGTCGCGACATGCACGCTGCCTAAGCTCGCGGCGCTGCTGGAGGAACTCGAAGCCTGATGGCCTGCCCGGCTGCCGGTTCCACCCCTTGAAGGGCGCGTTCAGGGAGAACTGCCTGTCCAGCTGTTCGCAGCCGCCAGACCTGGAGGCCGCGCACACGCAGTTCGCGCTGCGCCTGCCCGGAGATCACGCCGTTGCCTGATCCCGGCCAACGGGTTCCACGAACGGACGAGCGAGCGCAAGGCGAGGCTGTCGTGACGCATTGCGATGAAGGACGGCAAGGAGAGCTTTTCAACAACGGCCGCCATGGACTATGCGGCGGTCGTCGCGCCGAAAGACTGAACTGCTAGGACCGTTTCCGGCCCATCCGCCAGGCCGGCCAGGCCGCGGCCACGGCGAACGGAACGAAAGCGGCGAAGACCCACGCGCCGATCGTGCGCAAGGTCTCGAGGGGCGCGTCTTCTGCGAAACCCAGCGTGTTGGCAATCAGGCCGCAGAGCGCCGCGCCGAGGGCGTAACCGAACTGATGCACGGTGGGGATGGCGGCCGATATCCGCTCGCGGTCGGCCGGAACCGCCGCCTCGGTTACCCGCCGGATCACCAGGCCCCACATCTGACCGAAGCACACGCCAAGCAGGACAACGAACGGAACGACAGCCCAGACCCGTCCGATGGGCATGGTGAAGGAGAGACCTGCAAGCGCGACGATCGCAACGGCGGGAGCTGTGCGGATGAGCCAGCGTTCTGTCATCTGTCCAACGTTGGCGATGGCGACCGCGGCCACGCCCCAGGCCACCGATTCGATGGCGACGACATAGCCGGACTCGAGCGGCGACAGTCCGAACAGGCGCTCCAGGAGGAAGGGACCGTAGGTGAAGAACGAACTGGTGGCCGTGGCAAGCAGGACCGCAAGCAGAAGTCCCGAGCCGTAGGACGTGGCCGTCGAGAACGGGCGCAGCGGCAGCATGCGCCTGTCACCGGATCGGGCATCGCGCCACAGGAACGACGCGAAGGCGGCAAGGGCGGTGATCGTCATGGCTGGTGTGATCAGGGGATCGGGATCAGCGGCCGCCAGCGACACGGACAGAATGCCGCCGGCGAGCAGCGCGAGCCGGAAGACCGGAATGCCTCCCGTCGCCTCCGGACTGCGGGCGCGCCGACCATGAGCCACGGTGGCGGCGACCAGCGCGACGAAGAGAACGCCCTGCAGCGCGAAGGCCCAGAATGCGCTGCGCCACATTCCCTGACTGGCAAACAGTCCGCCCACGAGCGGGCCGCAGAATGCCGACATGCTCCAGACTGCCGAGATGAGCGCCACCAGCTTGGGCAACATGGCCTTGGGGAACAGACGGTCGAGAGCGACGTAGACCAGCGCGACCTGGCTGCCGCCGCCCATACCCTGGATGAAACGGCCCACCAGCATCACCGCCATGTCGGGCGCCAGCGCGGAGATCACGCACCCGGCTGCGAAGAGGGTGCCGGCAAGAATGAAGGACCACCGCAAGCCGAAGGTCATGGCAATCAGGCCGGTCAAGGCGCTGAGCATGATCGTGGCCAGCATGTAGAGCGTGTAGGCCCATGGCACGTAGGCGTCGCCGCCGATTTCGGCGACCGCGCTGGGCAGCGTGGTGACGACCAGCAAGCTGTCGGCGGCGTGTAGCCAGATACCCAGTGTCAGGGCGAGGACGAGCGGTGCGCGACCTTCACGAAACAGATCAGCCCAGCCGGTCCCGGCCCCTTCGACTCGCGCCATGTCAACTTTCCGCCGGATCTTGTACCTTGCCGGTAGATCAGCGTCCCCAAGTCCCTTCAGGGCGGCTGACCATCAACTCGCCATGCACCACGCCGTTCTCGCATGGCACCCGAGCGTACACGCCGTCGGACCCGCAAGCAGGTCCATGTTCCGCGCTTGTGGTCCGTCTCGCAGGGGCCCGCGCTGTAGCGACCCGGGTGGCGGAACGTCCACGAGCCGTGAACTCTTCTCGTGGCACCCTCGATGCACGTGCCGCTGGCGTGGTCGCAGGTCGCCGGACCGTGAACTTCCTTGTTGGCATGGGGCTCGGACAAGACCCCGCCGTCTTCGGGTTCCATCCGCCAGCTGCCGTCCTTCCTGCCCGCAACAAGACGCTCTCCCCTTCGGCCATGCCATCCTCACGGTCTCCAGACCACACATCAGGGGCGACCCGAGGTCCAAGCTCAGATGCCGAGACGAAAACGTGACAATCTTGATGGAGCAGCATGTCGAGCGGTCTCCAGAAGTCCCGGTCCCTGTCTTCGACATCGGCGCACAAAGGTCGGAACTCGTCAACAGACGCCGGCATGCCTACGACATGCACAAGCATCCTTGCGACAGAACAGTCCTCGCGCGTCGCAACGCTGATGAACCCAGCCCGGCGCCTTCGCGCACCAGACCACAGGAGCCCTTGTGTCGGACCAGGGAGAGACTTCGTCCACCATCCTCATGGACGCCCACAGGCGCCCCCTCGCCATGGTGGCAGGTTCGTCCCTTCGCCGAACGCCGTGCCTTCTTCGAAGGCTGTGAGCTTCCGCTTGCCGTGGTGCCTTCGACCGCCGGGGCCGCGATCAAGCCCGGTCACCCCGCGCTGATCGGGGACACCTGCCGCGGCGTTTGCCTGTTGACCTTGGCTCCGAAGCCAGGAAATTGCTCCGCGATCAGCGCAGGAAGCAACTCGGCAACACGCCAAGGACGGACGCCTGGCGATGGCGGATGCCCTCGGCGAAGACCCGGCGTGACGGTTCGGGCGGTGAACTCAGCCGCCGATGTCCTCGAAATACGCAAGCGCGGGCAGGTTGCGGCGCTGATGGACGATGCGAAGGATCACCGGCGCATCGTCGGCCGCGGCAATCCCGGCGAAGAACACCACGTGCCGCCGGTAGGTCAGGGAGCACAGTCCGGACGCGAACAGACTCCGGTCGCGCCCCACCGCCCGGGTCGTCCGCGACCCGTTCGAAGGTGCGCACCAGCCCCTCACAGCAGCCGAGCCACTGTTCGCTGCCCCAGGTTTCGACGGTATAGCGCCGAATCTCGTCCAGATCGCGGCGCGCCCGGCGCGACAGCCGGATCGTCACGGCGCGGCGGCTACCTCGATCCCACGTCCGGCTCGTCGGACACGGGGTCGAATTCCTCGAACCCTCCGGCTTCCGCTTACCGCACGGCAACCTCCAGCTCTCCCTTCAGCGCATGGAATTGCCGTGCGCCATCGCGCTCCATGAGCAGCCGCAGCCCGGCGCGCACGACTTCGCTCAGGTTGGCATGGGCGCTAGCGTCGATCTGTCCCTGAGCGTAGTGGCGCATCTGGTCGGTCAGGTGAACATTCGGCATCGTGGAATCACGCCACGTCAGATCATGTCCGATACTGACATGCCTTGCCGTATCGGTCAAACCGTGCGGCGCGAAGGAGCGAGGTTCCGTTCCCGGAATCGACACCGGTGCTGTTCGGCCAGGATCCTGACAATGGATCCCCCGGCACCGCGCACATCCCGGACGGACAGACCGGTTCCTCGAGACAGCAGAAGGAGGTGGCGAACTCGCGGCCCCGTGCCTGCCGGCCGAGGTCCATCTCGCTCTAACCCCGTCTTAGTCGGCGGTTCGGGCTCGGGCGCCTCGCGGTCAGCGTCCGGTCCGGCGACGGGCGCGCGGATCGGTCGCGGACCGGCGCCATCTCCCGGGTGGCCTTCTCGTCGCGCCCGCAGGCCGCTTCGAACCGCCGGATGGTAGAGTCCATGACCCGGTCGCGTCCACGTTCCGTGCCGTCCGGACCCACTTCTTGGCCCGCCTCGCCCTCCCGTTACAGGTCCTCGCCGACGCCTTCGAGCGCCGAAATGCGCTCGCCGATGACGGCTTCGAGGCGTCTTTGAGCACCTGCGCGTCATCGGTCACGAGCTCCGCCAGGCCCGCGGCAACAGCGAGACCTCGACTCGGCAGGCCTTGGTCCATGGTCAGCGTCCGTGTTCCGTTGCACCTCTGTCATCCACGCACTCCTGTAGCGAAGCCCAGCGCCTTGAGGAGACCAGGTTCACGGACACATGCCGCAAGCGGGCCGACCGATGTTCCAGCGTGCTGCCGGAGTCGTGTGACGTCGATGTCGCAGTCCGTTCCGGCAAGGCCGGCGGATGGCCAGGGCCGCAAGGTGAGATGGTTCGAGGTCATCGTCGCCACCGTGGCGTTCGGAACACTGACGGACTGGAACCCGGCGACACGCTGCCGCATCGGAGTTCCCTGCCGGGTTCAGCGGGAAAGCGGGCCCGTGTTTTCGCAGCCGGGCCGCGCCCATTCGGACTCGAAGTCGTCGCTTGTGCCATAGGTGCTCCAGGTCCTGAAGCCCATGAGGCCGCGCTCGTGCACGGTGAGGTCGGCGGCGACTTCCGGGCGCAGACCATAGGGGAAATTGAGCAACTGGCGCAGGAAGGGCGCCGACCAGTAGGTGGTGATGCCGATGCGGGGGCCGGTTCCGGTGTTGAGGCTTGCGGCATGCCAGGTGCGACCCTCCCAGACAACGAAACTTCCGGCCGGGACCTCCGCGTGAACAGAAGCGCAGGGCTGTGCGGGATCCGGATGGCAGCCCGAATGGTGACTTCCCGGAACCAGGCGGGTGGCGCCGTTCTCCAGGGTGAAGTCGGTGATGGCGAACATGACGTTGCAGACCACCGGCGGGTTGACGGGTCCGGTGGCCGGCACAGGGTCGCCACAGCGCTGACGGCTTCGCGTGATGTCGGAAGGACGCGGATAGTCCGCGCCGGGCTCTACCGGGTGGGGCATGAACCACTGGTCGATGTGGAGCGGCATCTCCCGGTTGCCGGGCCAGGTGATGTGGGCGGAAAACTCGGAGAGGATGGCCTGCCGTCCCAGAACGAAGCGGACGATGTCGAGGCAGGGTTTGTTGTTGATGAGGCGGCGAAAGACGCGCCCCTTGTTGGGCAGGAAGACGACCCACTGGTTGACGTCGTCTTCGGGTTCCACCGCAGATTTGGTGGTGTGGAGGTCGACCTGTCGTTCGGCTGCCGCCTGCTCCAGGACACGCTCGCGAACGGATGCCGTCGTCTCCCTGTCGACGGCATCGAGATACATGCCGAAGCCATGGCGTCTCACACTCTCCTGCAGTCCGGTGATGTCACGCTGAGGGACGGGTCGTCGGTCTTCTGTCATCTCCTTGCCTCCAGGCGCCGTTTGAGGGCCTGCCTGTCGATCTTCCCGATGGGCAGGCGCGGCAGTTCGCGATCGACTTCGAAGGTCTTGGGCACCTTGTAGTTGGCAAGGCGTTCGCGGCACCAGCGATCGAGGTCACCGGTCCCGGGCCGGGCGCCGGGACGGGGTTCGACAAAGGCGTGGCCGACCTCGCCGAACACCTCGTGGGGAACACCCATGACGGCCACCAGGCCGACATCGGGATGCTCCTCGAGAACCACCTCGATTTCCCGCGGATAGATGTTGAATCCACCGGAGAGGTACATCTCCTTCGTCCGCCCGACGATCTCCAGGTTGCCGTCCTCGCGCACCCGCACGACATCGCCCGTGCGAAACCAGCCGTCAGCCGTGTAGGCCTGACGCGTCGCCTCTTCATCGCCCCAGTAACCGGCGAGAAGCCATGGCCCCCTTGCCTGGATCTCTCCGCGGCCTCCCGGTGGCGTAATGTATCCTTCGGCATCGGCAATGCGGATGTCGAAACCGGCGTGGGGCTTGCCAATGGTGCTGCTCAGGACCTCGAAGTCATCGTCGGGCCTGGTGAAGGTGACGTAGAGCCCGAGTTCGGTCATGCCGAAACTGGTGCACAAGTGGCCCGGCAGCCTGTTCAGCCTCTCCACCAGGGACGCCGCCATCGGTGCGCCTCCCCACGTGATGTACTTCAGACTCCCGAGGTCGCGGTGCTCCAAGTCCGCGTGATGGGCCATCATGTGAAACTGGACCGGTGACCCCAGAACGTGATCGATCCGTTCCTCCTCGATCAGACGCAGCAGATCGCCCGCCTCGAACCTGGACTGGAAGACAAGGGTTCCACCCGTCCACAGGGCAAAGACGGCCGTCATGCCGATCCCCGCGATGTGGTTGACGGGCATCATGTGAAGCATGCGCGGGCGTATCATGGGCCAGTGCTCGTTCTCGACCATGGCGCCGACGAGAAGCGCACGGTGGCGCACCATGGCCGCCTTGGGCCGACCCGTCGTGCCGGACGTGAAGATGAGGACCGCCGTATCGTCGATCGTCACGGCGTCCCGGTGGCGGGCGAGGACCGCATCGCTGATGGCGGCGCCCGCTTCCAGGAAGGTCCCGGCCACGGTCGCATCGTCGAGGGGCTCGTCGACCATCACCATGTCGACGAGCGTCGATGTCTCTTCCCGCAATGCACGAAGTTCCGCGGCATAGTCCCTGCCGTGAATATGGCGGAAGACAACAAGCACCTTCGGCCTGGTCAACGCCGTGACGTGACGGAACTCCGGAAGACGATAGCGCGGATGGAATCCTGTCCAGATGGCACCGATGTCGGTGACCGCGAGCATGACCGCCAGCCATTCCGTCGAGGCAGGCGCCAGCATGGCCACCCTGTCACCGCGTCCCAGTCCGGCGGCGAGAAACGCCTTCGCCCAGCGCCGCACCGATCGGTCGAGATCCCGGTAGGTCATCCTGACGGTCCCGGCGACAACCGCCTCGCGATCGCCCCCGTCGGCGGCATGGAAGGACACGCAGGCGCCGATACGCCGGATATTCCCTGGCAGGCGCTCTCCGGAGGAATCAGCCGGCGGCATCGGTCTCCCCGGGCCCTGCCGCTCCCAGACCGCCGCCCCCCGGGAGTTCTAGGATGAGCCGTTCCCCTGCAGGCACGATCTGTTTCCCCTTGCCCTTGAGATTCTCTCCACCGGCAAGACGGATGGCTCCGGGCGCGCCGCTGCCGCCGCCGTCACGGCCGCGGGCGGGATGATCGATACGGTCGAACAGCGCCAGGACGGCGAAGGGGGCGCCTTCGGCGTGCTCCACTTCGATGACCTGTCCGTCTCCACCGCGGTATCTGCCCTCGCCGCCGGAGTACAGGAGCAGTTCCTTGCGGGTGAAGATGAGAGGCGCGATGGATTCGGTGATCTCGACCGGCGTGTTCCGCACTCCCGAAGGAAACGCGGTCGCCGACAGGCCGTCCTTTCCGGGCCTGGCGCCGGTGCCGCCGGAATGGAAGACGGTAACGGAGAACGGCGTCGCGTTACCGTAGTCGTGGCTCCCGGTGACCCCGTGACCGCCTATGAACGAGGGATTCCAGAGACTCGAACTTCCCTCGGCCGGCACCTGTCCGGGCAACGCCTGACCGAGACAGCCCAGAACCACGTCAGGCAGCATCTGGCCGATGACGTGGCGCACGGTCACGGCCGCCGGCCGCGGCGCATTGAGGATGGAGTACTCCGGCGCGGCGACCCTGACCGTTTCCAGCGAACCCGTGTTGTTGGGAACGTCGCGGCCGACAACGGACCGTACGCCGAAGGTGGCGTAGGCCTGGGTATAGGTGATCGGCACGTTGATACCGTAGGGCGACATGGGAGACGTTCCGGCAAAATCGATATCGATGCCGTCCCGCGACACCGTCAGGGAGGCCCTGAGATCGACCGGGTCGTCGTAGCCGTCGACCGTCATCGCATGGGTCCAGGTTCCGTGAGGAAGCGCGCCGATGATCTCCAGCATGGCGTTCTTCGACGTGGTGATGATGTGATCGGCGATCTCCTCGAGACCGTTCATCGTGAACTCGTCCATCAGCTCCCTCAGGCGCCGGCAGCCCACATCATTGCTGGTGGCGAGCGAATAGAGGTCGCCGACGACCTGGACCGGTTCCCTCACGTTGGCCCGGATAATCTCGAACACGCTCTCGTTGGCCTCGCCGCCATCGAAGAGGCGCATGATCGGAATGCACAGGCCCTCCTCGTACACCTGGCCCGAGTCGGGACCGAAACCCGGCCCCCCGATGTCGACGACATGAACCGTCGAAGCAAAGAGCCCTACCGCGGCGCCGTTGCGAAAACACGGGGTCACGACCGTGAAGTCGAAGAGGTGCCCGGTACCGTGCCAGGGATCGTTGGTGACGAAGACGTCACCCTCCTTCATGGAGGAGAGGGGGTACTTTTCGAGAAAGAAGCCGACCGCCGCCGGCATGGCGTTGACGTGGCCGGGCGTCCCGGTGACCGCCTGGGCCAGCATGCGCCCCTGGAGATCGAAGATGCCTGCTGACAGATCGCCTGCTTCGCGCACGGTCGTCGAAAAGGCCGTGCGGATGATCGCCTGCGCCTGCTCCTCGACGGCGGCGACGAGCCGGTCCCACAGCACCTGATGCCGCAGTCCCGCCACCAGATGCGCGGTGACATCCCTGCCATGCTCGAAAACGAGATGTCCGCCTGCCTTGAGGGAACCCCGCCAGCCGGACGACACGATGGTCGTGGTCTGGCTCTCGACGATCGCTGCAGGACCGGTCACCTCCTCTCCCGGCGCCAGCGCATGACGCGGCAAAACAGCGGTCCTGCTCGCCTCGTCGTCCCCAGGGAAGACGATTCCACGGAACGACCTCACGCCGGCCCCGGTGATCCCCGCCGACGCCATCCGGCCGGCGGGAGAACGGTCCACGCGGGCCACGGCCGTCAGCGACCAGGTCAGCACCTCGACCTCGAGACCCGGAACCGTTCTGCCGAACTGCTGTCGATAGGCGTCCTCGAAGGCATCGGCGATCCAACCTGCGTCCCCGTCGGCGAGCGCCCGGTCCGGAAGATCGATTCGGATCTCGTGACCCTGCCCGATGTAGCGGGCAAAGGCGTGGCGATGCTCTCTCACCGCCTGCCCCGGTGCGCCCCGGGACACCACGTCGTGCGCCTCCCGGCTCATGGCGTCGAAGAGCACATTGAGGGTGGAGGCATCGAAACGGGAAAGGCGCTGGTAGTGGCTGCGCACCACCTCGTAGGCCACCGGAGCAAGCAGCAGTCCGACAGCCGATCCGACGCCGGCGTTGACCGGAACGACGACCTTGCGAATGCCCAGTTTCTCGGCGACGCGCAGAGCATGAACGGGCGCCGCGCCGCCGAAGGCGATCATGGTGCGGTCCTCGATCTCCTTGCCTCGCTCGATCGCATGCACGCGGGCCGCCGCAGCCATGTTCTCGTCGACGATCTCGACGATGCCCAGCGCCGCCTCGACGGCAGTCTGCGACAGCGGCTCGCCGACGCCCCCCAGAACCGCCTGAGCCGCGGCTCGCGGATCGAGATTGAAGGCGCCTCCGGCGAAGTCCGCCGCGTCGAGGCGCCCCAGGACGAGGTTGGCATCCGTGACCGCGGGATCGGCGCCGCCCTTGCCATAGCATGCCGGTCCGGGTTCGGCGCCGGCACTCTGCGGTCCCACCTGAATCCTGCCCAGTTGGTCGACGGAGGCGATGGAACCTCCGCCGGCGCCGATCTCGACCATCTCCACGACGGGAATCTTGAGCGGTATGCCGCTTCCCTTCATGAAGCGATGGGCCCGGTCGACCTCGAAATGGCGGCCCAGAAG
This sequence comes from Alphaproteobacteria bacterium, assembly GCA_964291265.2. Lineage (GTDB taxonomy): Bacteria > Pseudomonadota > Alphaproteobacteria > SP197 > SP197 > SP197. The sequence goes on along the minus strand of OZ219747.1, from coordinate 1,573,260 downwards.
CGGTTCACCGTGATCGAGCAGGCAGATCTTGGCCGTGGTGCCTCCCATGTCGAAGCTGACGACCTTGTCGTCCCTCATGGTCCGGGCAATGTGACCGGCCAGTATCGCCCCTCCCGCAGGCCCCGACTCGATCAGCCTTGCCGGGTACGCCCGCGCCGTCGCGATGGTGACGAGGCTGCCGCCCGAGGTCATGAGAAGACACGGACAGGTGAATCCCGCTTCCTCGAGGGCGTGTTCCACATCGGCGAGGTAGGCCGCCATGACAGGCTTGATGTAGGCGTTCGCCGCGGTTGTCGTCTGGCGTTCGTACTCCCTGATCTCGGGACAGACGTCGCTGGAGATCGAGACCGCCAGGTGGGGCAACCGCTCGGCGATCATGTCGGCAATGCGCCGTTCGTGCTGCGCATTGGCATAGGCGTGAAGCAGACCGACGGCGACACTCTCGACACCGAGTTCGACAAGGCGGTCGATCCAGAACGCGACGGCCTCCTCGTCGAGCGGCACCAGCGCTTCACCTCTGGCGTTGATCCGCTCGGGCACCGGGAGCCTGAGGCGCCTCGGCACCAGGGGGCGGGAGCGGTCGGCCAGAATGTCATACTGGTCGAAACGGTTCTCGTAGGCGATCTCCAGGGAATCCCGGTGGCCCTCGGTGACGAAAAGTGCCGTGACGGCCCCCTTGCGCTCGATCAGGGCGTTGGTTGCCAGGGTCGTGCCGTGAAGGACGAGACCCACGTCACCGGCAACGGCGCCGGCAGCCTCCATCACCTCCATGAGACCGGTCATGAATCCCTCGGCGGGCGCTGCCGTCGTCAGGGTCTTGGCGGCATAGCGAACACCGTCTCCTTCCAGCACCACGTCCGTGAAGGTCCCGCCCACATCTATCCCGATACGAACCTTACCTTCGGATCGGATGTTTTTTGTATTTGTATCAGTTTCTTGTGGCATGGTTCCGGCCTGTGCGCAAAAGTACGGTCGGTATGGTGCAAGCATACTGTAAGCGGGTTCTGTTCCAAGCCGGTCGCCGTCACGGCGGCGCAAGCCCTACCTATTAGTCACAAATCGTGCAGGACGTGATCGTGTCCTTCCGACGTCGGATCCAGATCGAGGGCCTCGAGCAGGCATTCATAGGCCAGGGCAGCGGTGGCCAGTCGCGGATAGCCATGCCACATCGTCTGGTTGCCCGGCGCCGGATCATGCTTGCGGTCCAGATACCCGCCGAGGATCGCCACCAGCTTCACCGCCGCCCCCAGCGTGTCGGGCGGGTCCAGCCGGTATCGCCGGGCATAGTCGCCGAGGAAGCGGAGTTCCAGGTCCGAGAACAGGCAGTCGGGCTTCATCGTCGGCACATCCCGCCCGAGCAGGGTCATCAGGGCAAGACGCCAGGCGATCACGGCGTGGATGGTGATCTGCCGTTCCAGGCGGCAGGCCTTGCGCGTCGCCAGGTGCTCCACCCGGCAGCCGGACTTCAGCACCCGGAACCAGCATTCGATCCGCCAGCGCAGCGCGTACCAGCCGACGATCTCCTGGGCCGCTTCGGCGTGGTCCACAGGAAGGTCGGTCAACAGGAACCATTCCACCGGAGCTTCCCCGGCCGGCGGGGCCGTCTCGAGGAGATGCAGCGCGGTCACGGCCACGGGCGCGGCATCGGGGCAGCCAGCGGTCGCCGGCAGCGTGGTCGACAACCAGCGCAACTCCAGCACCGCGTTCCGCCGGGCAGTGCGGCCGGGCTGCTTCTTGCGCCCCGAGGACTTCGGCCGGGCCGTCAGGCGGGGTATGTCGATCTGCATGGTGCCGCGGCAGGCAGACGTACGTAGTCGGGTGAACAGCTTCGCAGCCCCGCGCTTGAGGACCCGGTCATGTCGAGCCCGCACCAGCATCGACAGACGGCGATGCTGCCGGCACCGGTCGAACAGTTCGAAGAAGTCCGCTTCCCGGTCCATCACGCACACGACCTTCACCCCGGTCGTCCGGGCCGCGAGGTCCGCGATGTCGTCGAGACCGTCGAGCCAGCGCTGCGACTTGCGCCGGGACATCTCGACATCCTCGCCCGAACCGGTCTTTGCCCGGGGGCGGGGAGGAGCGTCGAAGGCAAGACGCGCCACCCCCAGCGGCAGGCCTTCGCCGCTGACAACGTAGCTGGCGTGCAGGTGCAGGCCCAGGGTCTGCGAGGCCGTCTGGTTCGTGCCGATGATGCCCAGACCGTCGCAGCCCGGACGGGTCGCGAAGTTCAGGTCCGTCCCGTCCTGAATGCACAACGCCACCCGCTGGCCGCACATCCGCTGCACCGTTCGTTGACGGTGCGGCGCCAGGATGTTCGCCGGGGTCACCGCCGACGTCTCCGGCTGATCCAGGAACCGATAATAGGCCCGGACACCGGCAGGATCCGGGCGCGCCAGACCGCTGTAGGACGACATCGGACTCTCTCCTTGTCTTCGTGCAATCTCCACCAGGCGCGCACTCAGACGCCGGTCGCCGATCGGCGCTCCCCCGAACTCGTGGTGCGCCCACGCCGAGGCGTCCAGACCCTCCCCCGGGGACAGGGCCGGCATCGGCTCCGCCACCCCCAGCTTGTGCCGCCAGTCCCGGTCCAGAACGTACATGTACACGGCCTTGACGCTCTCGGCCATCTCGCGCGCGCGGTCCTGACGGCCTCGGCCCCGGGTGAACCCCACGAGCTGCCAGTTCGCCGCCCGCAGGCTCGCACCGTCGCGCGTCGGGTCGACATAGGTCTCGACCAGCCATGGCAGGAACCCGTAGCGCTGCGCAACATCGGCGCCCAGGCGAGACAGGCACATCGACAGCGTCTTCGACGCAAGGTTCGCAACCGGCACCCGGATCAGAAACCGGCTCATCGACAGCACCCGGTGTCGCTCCGCACGACGCCGGTCGGCATCCCAGCCGATCCAGGCATCCCGATCCGCCACCTTCAGCGCCGCTGCGGCAAAGCCGAAACCGCCGAGACAGCCGTGAGCGGAATCCACCAGATAGCGCAGCTGATGACCGGCCAGAATGGGAGCGCCGAGAAAGTGCTCCCGCGCCATCAGTTCGTTCCAGTACGCCCGTTCGGCATCCGTGCGCACCAGCAGGATCCGCAGACCCTGGATCGCCGCCACGCTCGCCGGCACATCACGCGGCTTCTCCACCGCCTCGCCGAGTCGGCGGGGCGGTGCCCGACGCCGCTGACCGGAGGGCTCCGGCAAGCCCTCGATCCTGCCCTGCGATGCCAGCTGCTTCAGGGCCACGACACAGCTTGATACCCGCTCGCGTCCCCGTGCGTCCCGCAGGCCGAAGTGCCGGCACACTTCCAGCGCCAGGCGGTTTTGACTACTATCGCCGCTCTCGGTGACGATCGACTGCAGGCGATCGAGCTGGTCCTCAAGGACGCGTTTGATCGGAATGTGTGCTTCCATGCAGGGCAGGGTGCACCATCCGAATCATCTTGTCCAGCACGATTTATGACTAAAGGGCAGCGCAAGCCCCCGAATACCCCGTCCCCCGGCATCGAGTCCGCGTCGAGCGCCCCGTGGAGCCAACCGCGATTTCCACAGAGACTGTAGCAGTGCGTCGGAATGTCGTCATCGGTTGCCGCACGGCCCCGGGCCGGATTAACCGCGTGGACGGCATGGCGGAATTGTGCCGATGTCGATCTGCTGTCGGCGCCGTGCGTCACTCCTCGGGCAGGCTTCGCGGCCTGCGGGGCCGACTCAGCGAAGCCTGTTTTGGTGGCCAGCGCCTTCAGGCCGCTCCAGCTGGGCTGGAGGTCGGCAGCGCTTATGTTTCTCCTGCGCTCGCTGTCCTGCCTCAAGATAACGCCCGGGCGGTGCCGGCGGCACCTGGTCGGGGGTCGGCGGATTGCGCCGCGGCAACCGGCCGGTCCGGGCAGGCGGACAACAGGCCGTCAGGTTACGCGACCACTGCCTGCGCGCCGTGGCAGAAGGCCGGCCCGGAGCCATCGGTGGGAGAGTCCGCCCGCGCAACTGTTGTCAGCATCAGCGCGCCGGAAGCTCTCGGTCAATGGTTGACGATGATGAGGATGACAGTGGCAACCAAGCCTTGCTCCGGGACTCGCATCGCGGTCAGCGCGGTCATCGCCCCAATCCCCGCGTGACCGAACGCCTACCTTCCGCTTAGGCCCGCACCGGTAATCCCGGTAGGCAGCAGGGCTCTTCTTTTGTCCGGTTTCGTCCGATGAAGGGGCGTTGTAGGTAGATCTGGAGGTCCATTCGGGACAGGATTTCGTTGTCGATATGCCGGTTCCGACATCGAGAAGGTGCCACCCACTTCAAGAACGGCCTCTGACCCGGTTATCCACCGCCGATCGCGACAACAGAATGGTCCTGCGGTAGGCAGGCTCGGACTGGATATCCGTGGAAACGAAGAATCAGCAGTCCCGGCCGATCTCGCAGCGCACCGGCGCGGCAAGTACGCCGCAGAAGCCCGCCAAGGCATTCCCGCACTGTCATCATCAACCCGCCAATTCCACGTTCGGGAATCTCCCATGCGGCGCGTCAGCATCCAGAGACTGTTGATGACGCTCCATGGGGCGAATTGTTGGTCAATCCGTTGCAGCAGACAATGGCCCGGCCGGATACTCATACTTCTCACGCTCTTGTGACCGTCGGAGCATTGCCTCGGCCGCGGTCATGTGAGAGGATTGCGGCACTGAATCATGTTCATCTGCCGCATGGCAGATCGACCACAAGGGGGGAGAGGCGCGATGACACAGGATATATCCCGGACCGGCGGCGCCGGCGATGACACGCTGACGGGCGGTATCGGCGACGATACGCTGACCGGCGGCCTCGGAGACGACATCCTCACCGGCGGGGCCGGGGACGACACGCTGACGGGCGGAACCGCAAACCCGGACGCCGACGCGAGCTTTCTCGACATGAACCCCGGCAGTTCGGACGATGACACGCTGGACGGCGGTGCGGGCGACGACACGCTGGACGGCGGCGCGGGCGCCGACATTCTCACCGGCGGCGCTGGGGACGACACGCTCTATGGCGGCAACGGTGACGACACGCTCGAGGGGGGTGACGGCATCGACAGCCTGTTCGGCGGTCAGGGCGACGACCGGCTGACGGGCGGCCGAGGCAACGACTACCTCTATGGTGGCCTGGGGGCCGATGTCTTCGCCTTCGCGGTGGGGGACGGGGCCGACACCATGACCGGTTTCGAGGCCGGCGACATCATCGAGATTGCCGGCGTGTCCGGCGGCCTTGGGGATCTGGTGATCGAGCAGCAGGGCTCCAATACCGTCATCCGCTACGGTGACGGCGACACGATCACGCTGGAGAACGTGACGGCGTCCTCCCTGGGCGCGGACGACTTCCGGTTTCCGGATGCCGGGACCGCACCGCCGGAGGCTGGCGGCGAGGAGGCTGTCTCGCCGGACGCCCTGGCACAGGGTGCACCGCCGGAGGGCGCGTCCGGCGACGCCTCGAGCGGCGGGCCTGCTGGCGGCGAGGTACTGAAGGGCGGCAAGGGCGCCGACACGCTGACCGGCGGTGATGGCGACGACACCCTGCGTGGCTACAGGGGCGCCGACACGCTGACCGGTGGGGCCGGCGACGACCTCCTCTATGGCGGCCTGGGCGCCGACACGCTGACCGGCGGGGCTGGCGACGACACCCTGGGGGGCGGCAAGGGCAATGACACGCTGATGGGCGGAGCTGGCGACGACACCCTGCGTGGCGCCAGGGGCGCCGACACGCTGACCGGCGGGGCCGGCGACGACACGCTGGCTGGCGGCAAGGGCAGCGACACTTTCGTGTTCGCGGCGGGAGACGGGGCCGACACCATTACCGACTTCGGGGGTGGCGACAGGATTCGCCTGGATGGCGTATCCGGCGGGTTTGAGGCGCTGATCATCGAGCAGGACGACGGCGATGCCGTCATCGGTTATGGCGACAGCGGCGACACGATCAGACTGTCGGGTGTGTCGGTGGGCGGCTTGGACGCGGACGACTTCATCCTGCCGGCCGGCGGTGGCGGCGGTGAAACGGTCGTGTACGGCGCCAGTACGAGCGACGACGACAATGACGGCGGCAACCCCCTCGACAACGACAACGACGGCGGCGACCCGAATGCCAACAACGACGAAGACACGATCCCGGGCACTTCGGGCGATGAACCGCTCGACGTCGAGGACTGCGGTGAGACCATTCATGGCGGCGCGGGCGCCGAATCGCTCTTTGGCACCGCGTGCGACGACACGATCTACGGCAACTCGGGTGACGACAAGCTCTACGGTCGAAAAGGCGATGACAAGATCTATGGCGGCGCGGGGAGAGACCTCCTCCGCGGCAACTCGGGTGACGATGAGCTCTGGGGCGGCGATGGCAACGACACGCTGAGAGGTCGTGACGGCGACGACCTGCTGGAAGGTGGCAAAGGCTGGGATTGGCTCTCGGGTGGTCTGGGCAATGACACGCTCCGGGGCGGGGAGGGCAACGACTATTTCGTTTTCGGAACGGAGGGCTACGCCAGCAAGTGGGGATTCAAGGATGGTGGCGACGACACGATCCTCGACTTCGAGGACGGGACGGACTACATCGTCCTCGGCTCGGTCGATGGGGAGTACCGCTTCGACGACCTCGAGATCCAGCAGTCCGGCAGTGACACCGTCATCACCTGGTCCCTGGGGACCATCACCCTGGAGGGGATTCAGGCGTGGCAACTGAGCAAGGCCGATGTCTTTGCCCACGTTCCGGTCGAATTAAACGAACCCCACTTGATACTCGACGACAGCATGGGTGATGACACGCTCCGGGGCCGTGCGGGCTTCAGCGACCGGTTCGGATTCACGTATGGTGGCGACGACACGATCCTCGACTTCGAGAACGGGAGGCTCGTGAGTGACCGCATCGCCTTCTATTCGGTCGACTCGGAACTCGGCTTCGACGACCTCGATATCCGGCAGACCGACAGCGGTGCCGTCATCACTTGGTGGTCGGGTACTGTCACCCTGGAGGGGGTCCAGGCGTCGCAACTGACCGAGGCCGATTTCGACTTCGTCGGCTGATGCGCCGTAAGCGTTCGGTCACGCTGTGATTGTTGGTGATATTCACCGGTTGAGGATGCGTTTGAGAGGCGGTTCGCTGTCGGGTCCGAAGACGATGGGCTTGGGCCGGACCGGCGGGTGTTTGGGTGGCGGCAGGGTGATGAGGCCGTCGCGGTGCATGGCCAGGAAGGTGACACTCGCCATCATGTTCTTGAGGCCGCCGTCGGGCTTGTATCAGCCGGTCTCGCGGCAGAAGGCGCGGGCGATGGCCGCACGGGTGGGGTGCTGGGTGATCAGGGAGCGCAACAGCGCCATCTCGTGCGCGGTGAAGTCACGGCCGTCGTAACGGCACTCGATCACCCCGGTTCCGTGAGGTCCCGTCGGCGCTCCGGGCTCATCGACCATGGCAGCCACGGGTCGAGGTCATCCGGCGGCTTGCCGCCGTTCTGCGCGCAGGCATCAAGCCACTCATGAAGCCAGCGCCGAACGTTGATGCCGTTCATGGCAAGGGTGCCGATGCCTGCGATGTTGCCTTCGACCGGTACGAAAGCCTCGGCACCCCGGATGACTGCTTTTTCGGTGCTCATTAGCCCCGCCCATCCGCACCGCTACCGACGCTTCGCCTGCCCCCTCGCGGGAACCGACGCACGGCTCGCGGAGAAACGTGGTTTGGTTACTCCTTCGTTCCAGGGGACTTTCACCCCCTACCTTCCGCCAGTTCACCTGGCACACCGCACCCAAGCACCGGTCAAACACCTCGACGAGACCGGTATCCGCATCAACGGCCAGACCCACTGGCTCCATGTGCTGTGCACCCCCTTGCTCACCATCCTGCGCATCGCCACCGGGCGCAAACACATCGACGAGACACTCAACGGCATCGTCATCCATGACGACTTGGCCACTTACTTCACTCTCGAAGGCGTGCGCCACGGTGCCTGCAACGCCCATCGCTCGCGCGAACTCCAGGCTCTGATCGAGATCGAGAAGGAAGACTGGGCCACCGCCATGCACAGGCTCCTCATCCGTGCCAACAGAGCCGCCCGCTTCGCCCGCAAGAACGACCGCGACATCCCCGCTTCACTCCTCGCCCGCATCTCGCAAGCCTGGGACAGGATCCTCGAGCAGGCCATCGCTTCCCACGAACAGAGGTCGCCGCTCCAGCCCGGAAAGCGCGGACGACGAAAACGCCGCATCGGCCACAACCTCGCGCTCCGCCTTCACAAACATAAGGACGGCTGCCTGCGCTTCCTCACCAACCCGCAAGTCCCGTTCTCCAACAACCAGGCCGAGCAAGACTTCCGCATGAGCAAGCTGCGCCAGAAAATCTCGGGCGGCTTCCGATCCATGCAGGGCGCATGGGACTTCGCCAAGCTGCGATCCGTCATCTCCATCGCCCGAAAACAGGGCTGGAATGTCCTCGAAACACTGGCCCACCCCGATCCCATACAGCTGATCCCGAAACTGCGCTTCTGACATCCCTCCTCGGCGCCATCAGACCGCAGCCATCAATCCACCTCCCGTCAGGACTCGGCGAAATCAGACCTGGGCAGTTACCCTCCAGGCAGGTCTCGTCATCGATATCGATGCTGGTTCGTGCCATGCACCGGGACCGCCTACCGCCAGGAAACGGGCAACGTCGTCACGTAGGCAGCGAAACGTCAAGAAACCGCGCGATGTTCGGGCGGTCATCTGCAGAACCGGGGGCGGAATGCGCCTGCTTCCGCTTCGACAACGTATATCGCAGGAGAACCGGCGTCAGCAGCCATGCAAGGACAATCCCCTTCCCTGAACCGGAAGCGTCCGGTCTGGCATTTGCCTGACCGCGGACGCATACTGGCCCTGCAGACAAGGCCGGGGACTCAACGACGTGCACACCGCCATCATCGACCATCCGTCCGCATGGAGGGGGAGCGATTTCGCCAGCCCCGATGACGTCTCCTTCGATCTCGAGGATCGGCACAGGGATGCGCTTTGGTCGGTCATCCGCCGGGCACGGAAATCCGGACGCTCCCTTCAGGAACTGACCGAAGCGGAGACTGCGATGCCGGAAATCGCGGAGGACCTCGGGGCGTTGCGTCATGAACTGATGGAGGGGCGCGGTCTCCTCCTGGTGCGTGGATGGCCCATCGACGAGATGACCCATGACGAACTGGGCATGGCCTACTGGGCCTTCGGCTCCGGTTTCGGGCGTGGGGTCTCGCAGAGTCCGATGGGTGACCGGCTCGGTCATGTGACCGACGTGTCGGAACCCGGCAGGCGGGAACGCGGATACCGCAGCGCCAAGGAACTCGACCTCCACACGGATTCGGACGACATCGTGAGCCTTCTGTGCCTTCGCGAGGCGATGTCGGGTGGCGAGAGCCGGCTAGTGAGTTCTGTCGCCGTCTACAACGAGATCGTACGCGAGCGGCCCGATCTTCTCGAACCCCTCTTCGCCGGATACCACTACCACTGGTTCGGTGAACAGCCTCCCGGCCAGGGGCCGGTGACGGACTACCCCGTTCCCGTCTTCGGCTACGCGGACGGCCGGCTCTCGTGTGTCTTCCTGCGGGAGTTCATCCGCATGGCGGCCGAGGAGACCGGCACTCCGCTCGACGTGCAGCAGAACGAGGCCCTTGACGTGTTCACGCAGGTGATCGAACGCGACGCGATGCAGTTCCGCTTCCACCTGCGCCCGGGGTGGGCCTCCTTCATCAACAACTACACGGTGCTCCATTCGCGCACCGCCTTCGAGGACTGGCCGCAGGACGACAGGAAACGCCTCCTTCTGCGCCTGTGGCTGAAAGCTGACCCGCCCCGGCCCGTCGTCGCAAACCAGGGGCGCTACTACGGAGACGACGGCATGCACGTCGACGGCCGCGCGGAAACCTGGTTTGACCCCGACCGACAGGTCGCCCGTTGACGTGAAGCCCCCCCTTGGTCTCATCGTCCTTTCGGGCGACTACCTCCGCGTCCACGTTGCGCTGATGACGGCAGTGGCCGCCGCTTCCATCGATCGCCGGGTTGTCTTCTTTGTCACCATGGATGCCGTTACGCTCCTCCTGCGCTCTGAAGGATGGCGGCGACTCGACGGCGCCTCGCGCGATGGCGACATGAAGGCAAGGGGTGTCGCCGATATCGAAACCCTGCTTGAGGCATGTCGAGCACTCGATGTGTCCTTCATCGTGTGTGAAAGTGGTCTGCGCGCAACGGGATGGGATGCCAACGCCCTGCGTGACGACACCGAAGTCGAGGTGGCAGGACTCGTGACGCTCATCCATGCCATCGACCACGGCGAGATCGTCAGTTTCTGAAGGCGAAGGGGAGGCACCGATGAACCGCCCGACCCGCGAGTTGACCCCCATCATCGATGTCAGCCCGCTCTTCGGCACGTCACCCCGCTCGCGTAACGAGCGGACGGACCGTATCGTTGCACGCGCTCTCGAGACACATGGCAGCTTCGTCGCCAGCGGCGCCTGGCCGGGCATCGACTGTCAGGCCTCCCGGCTCTGCGCCTTCTTCCGCATGACGAACGCTGCGAAGGAATCGTGCGCCGTCAGCCGCTTCCGTCCGCAGAACCGGAACATCTACCGGGGCTACTATCCAATGACGGAGAACGAATCGTGGTCGAGGCGGGAATCCTTCGATGTCGGTCCTGAACCGCCGATGACATCGCCGGACGTGCCGGGCGCCGGGTCCTTTCGCGAACCCAACATCTGGCCAGGGGACGAACCCTGGCCGGGCTGGCGCAAGGCGACTCTCGCCATGCTCAATGACCTGCGTGATGTCGGCGTGACCCTGCTTGCCGCAGTGTCGCGGGGGCTGGGTCTCGACGAGGACGTCATGGTTTCATCGGCAAGGGGGCGCAATGCAACCCTGCGTCTCCTTCACGGCGATGTCACCGGAACCGACGAGGGTCCCCATGTCATCACGAACTGTCACGTCGATACCGGCATTCTCTCCATCATCTGGCAGGACCGTACCGGCGGGCTTCAGATGCAGGGACCGGACGGCAGATGGCGCGACGTGCCTGTCGTCGCCGACGGACTGTCGGTTCATTGCGGAGATCTCATGGAGGTGCCGAGCAATCGGCGCCTGAAGGCCACCCCGCACCAGGTTCTGGGCGGGGAGGATGTCGATCGGTGTTCGATGGGTATCTTCATCGAACCCGACTTCGATACAGTCGTCGCACCACCATCGGGCGAGCGGGTGAGCTACGCCCGTCATCTCGTCAATCAGTTTCCCGATCGTTTCCAGCAACAGGAAACACGAGACGCGCCGTGAGATGGGTGCTTAGAGGAGCGTGTCGATGACGCGATCGGGTGGTTTGTGGCCGTCGGCGAAGGTCTTGATGTTGATGAGGACCTTCTCGCCCATGTCGATCCGGCCTTCGATCGTCGCCGAGCCCATGTGAGGCAGGAGCACCACGTTCTCGAGGGCCATGAGCATCGGACTGACTGCAGGCTCGTGCTCGAAGACATCGAGACCGGCCCCGGCGATCTGGTTGGCCTTGAGCATGCGAATCATCGCCTGCTCGTCGATGACCTCGCCGCGCGAGGTGTTGACGATGACGGATGTGGGTTTCAGCAACTTGAGGCGGCGGGCCGACAGGAGATGGAATGTCGCCGGCGTGTGGGGACAGTTGACGGAGACGATGTCCATGCGGGCCAGCATCTGGTCGAGACTCTCCCACCAGGTCGCCTCGAGCTCCTGTTCGGCATAGTCCGGCAACCGCCGCCGGTTGTGGTAGTGGATCGACAGGCCGAACCCCCTGGCGCGCCGCGCCACCGCCGAACCGATACGTCCCATGCCGACGATACCGAGGCGCTTGCCCCACAGGCGGTGGCCAAGCATATGGGTGGGACTCCATCCTGACCACATGCCGTTGCGAATCAGCCGTTCCCCCTGACTTACCCGGCGAATCACATCGAGGATGAGGGCCATCGTCATGTCGGCGGTGTCTTCCGTGAGGACGCCGGGCGTGTTGGTGACGGTGACACCCCGTTCGCGGGCCGCGGCAAGGTCAATGTGGTCGACGCCGGTGCCGAAGTTCGCGATCAGTCTCAAGCTATCGCCAGCCTGCGCCAGAATGCCCTTGTCGATCCGGTCGGTGAGCGTCGGCACGAGAATGTCGGCCGTTCTGACCGCCTCGACCAGCTCCTCACGCGGCATGGGATGATCATCGTCATTGAGCCTGGTGTCGAACAACTCCATCATGCGCGTTTCGATGACGTCGGGGAGTTTTCTGGTGACAATGACAACGGGTTTTCTGGGTCGGGCCATGTGCTGTTTCACTGCCTTGACGACCGGGAACAAGCGAGCTCCCGTGGCCGCGATTCCTACCAGATGCCGGGCCGACAGGCAACGCGGAGCGTTGTTCCTGCTGCCGTGCCTTGGTCTCTGCGTCGCCCTGGCGCATCCCCTGGCGGCCGACGATCCGGCGGCGTTGCCACGGTTCGCCTCGCTCAAGGCTGACGAGGTCTACATGCGTGTCGGGCCGGGCAAGGACTATCCGGTCAAGTGGGTCTATGTGCGCAAGGACATGCCGATCCAGATCACCGATGAGAAGCATGTCTGGCGCCTTGTCCGCGACGTCGACGGAGAGGAGGGCTGGATTCACCGGGTGATGCTGTCGGGCACACGGACCGTGATCGTCGCCGGATCAACGCTGGCAACCGCCCACGACCGTCCCGATGCGGCAAGTGCTCCTGTCTTCCGGGCGGAGCCTGGCGTCATCGCCAAGCTCGGACCCTGCGAGGGAGGCTGGTGTCAGGTCACCGTTGCCGGCACCAGGGGATGGATGGCGATGGAGACCCTGTGGGGCGTGGATCCCCGGACGGTCCCGCAATAGCCTCCCCTTGCGGTCGCAAGACGCGACTGTCAGGACCCAGGAGCGCTCGACAGCGAACCCTGTGTCGATGGTGGATGCTGCCTACTCGAACTGGCTTTCCCGCCACCTGATGGCGGCACTCAGCCCCTTTTCCTTCTTCACCGCCTCGAACTGCCTGTACTGCTCCGTCTCGGCCGAATCGAGGATGCCGCCCACTTCGACGCCATACGTGATGGCGCTTCTCAGGCCGGCGATCTCGGCTCCCTGGTTGATGGCGGCCTTGGTGGTCTGCAGGCCTTCAAGGGAGATGGCTGCCGCCCGTCGGGCATAGCGCATGGTCTCCTCCTCGAGGCGGTCATCGGGAAACACCTTGTTCACCATGCCGAAATCGCGCGCCTCCTCTGCCGTGATCATGTCACCGGTGTAGAGGAGTTCACGGGTCCGCTTGAGACCGATGATCCAGGGCATGATGACTGCCGGCGGAGCCGTCGAGAAGCGGATTTCCGGTTCGCCGAACATCGCTGTGTCGCTGGCGTAGGTGATGCAGCACATCATGGCGAGTTCGCACGACCCGGCAAGGCAGTATCCCCGCACCATGGCGATGACCGGTTTCGAACAGTCCCAGGGCCCGAACTCGAAGTCCGCGCAGTCCTTCAGCATCTTGCGCGCACCCATCGGACCCCGCCCATAGGTCTCGCCCCAAGCATACTTCAGATCATATCCCGCTCCAAAGTGCGATCCCGCACCGGTCAGGACGATGACCGATACACCGGGGTTGTCGTCGAGTTCCCGAAGGGCATCGGAGAGTTCCTTCATGAACGGCGGATTGATGGAGTTCATCTTCGACGCCCGGTTGATGGTCAACGTGGCAACCTTGCCTTCAATCCCGCACAGCACTTCACTGGTCATGACTGTCATCCTTTCCTTTCTGCCTGGCGGCGCCAGGCGCAGTCCGTCATCATGGCGACCGAGCCGCCGTCTGGATAGCTGGCTGACATCATGGGTACATGAACCGGCCACGCCGACCAACGCGCCCGCAACATTGCATACCACTGATCCGCGGCATCCCCGGCCACGCAGGGCGATTCCAGCGTGGAATCCTGTCCAAGGGCCTTCGACGTGACATCACAGGTCACGGTCAATGCGCTCGCAAGGCGAACGGTCCATCGGTGGCGTCCATGACGGTGACAACGACCTTGAGGCTGCCGCCGGTTACCTGTGCGGCGGCGTGATCAATGGCGGTGCAGTCCTCGACACAGGTTTTCAGGAAACCGACGGCGTCATCGTCTCCGACCTCAGCACCCGCAACAAGAACGGAAAGAACGGGTTTGATCAGCATCAATCCAGTTCACCCTCCGCCACCACGCAGTGGACAGCAACGCTCCCTGCAAGCAGGATCTTCTTGCCGCGTGCACCGTCGTGAATGCCGGAACTGCCGTTGAAGGGCAATGCTGAGACAGCAAGGAGTCGATCACACCATGATTCTGGTGGGTGACGGCGCTGCAGCTGTCACCCACCAGAATCATGTCGATGATCGCGAGGTCAACACGTGAAGGACCTGTTGCCTTGGGCAGCCTTTCGAGGACGCCATCAGCTTCGTGGAGGAGGTCGAAAGAACATCATGTCGACCGGATTTCAACTGGCGCAACGTCATTGATCGGAGAGCGTGGTGACCGAAGCGGAACTTGACGAGCTGTTGACCGACTGTCCCACGCTGTATCACATGGCGGAGCGGGGTTCATGGGAATCGATCAAGTGTTACGGCCTGCTGAGCACCAGCGCCCTCCTGGATCTCTACGCTGTCGAGCCACCAGAACGGACCGAGATCGAAAGCCGACACCGACCGGAAAGCATTGAACTGACGGGTGTCGGTCTGCCTCGAGCCGTTGTACGCGACCAAATGCCCATGAGCGATTCGGGTCTTGAAAGGGCTCTGCCCGACCGCCTTTCTCCGGTGGACTGGTATGAATTGCTGAACGCCAAGGCCTTCTTCTGGCTTTCGGAAGAACGCCTCCACAAACTGACCGGAGCCAGAGCCTATCGTGATCGGGAGCACGATGTTCTCGAAGTCGATACCATGTCGCTGATTGAAGCACATCGGGAGGCGATTTGGCTCTGTCCCATCAACAGCGGTTGCACCAAGCCGATGCCGCATTCCAGGGACGAGACGATCTTCGCGCGCATCCGCGATTATCCCTACGCTCACTGGCGCAAACGGCGAGGTCGTCAGGAGCGCGTGGTTGAACTGGCCGTCGATCATTCGGTCGACGACATCCGCGACCACGTAAGGCGCGTTGTCGTCAAGCGAGGCACTGAGGTTCTCAGCGTCCTCGAATGAAGCGTCAAGACGACACAGCCCGCCATCTCCGGGCGCAGATGTTCGATCAGCTGGTAGCCGTTCCAGCAGGAGCACAGCGCTGTCTGGCCATTCCGCAGCGGGTGGACCCGATGAAAGGGCACCGCCTGACTGCCGCATCGGTTTCTTGATGATTCCCCGGACGATCAAGGACGCAGGCGATGGTCGGCAGGCTTACCGCTGAACCGCGCCGTCGCTGGCGGGACGCAGGCCATCCGTCCGTGGAACGACCACCAACGCAGGTGCCAGATGGCCGGGGACCAGAGTCACAACGGTGAACGTGGCCAGATACCAGCACCTCCGCTCACCAGGTGAGCCATTCGCGAAGCGCGAACGGCGTTTCCCGCACCGTTCGCGAAGTTTCCGGCCCGTTTGCGTAGCCGCCGTTGGCCATCTCCGTCCGCCGTGCTCCATTCATTCACGCACAGTGCGCACTCGAAAAGGAGCACCCAGTCATGAAGCACATTTTCACTGTTCTCGCCGCCGGCGCCATTCTCACCGGGCTGCCGGTCATGGCGGCGGCGGAGAAAGGCAGCGCGGTGCAGGCCGAACTGACGATCGCCGTGAGCGGCGTCAATTCCGACCAGGGTCGGATCTACGTCGCCCTGCACCACACCGACGCCGACGTGAAGTTCCCCGACCAGAGAGGCGCGGTTGCCGGCGTCTGGTTCGCGGCACGCAGGGGCGGCTTCAGCGTCACCTTCGCCGGGCTGGAGCCCGGCCGCTACGCCGTCAACGGATTTCACGATACCGACGACGACGGCGACCTCGATACCAACCTGCTCGGTATTCCGACAGAAGGCTACGGATTCGGCAATGGCGCGACCGGACTGTTCGGCCCGGCGAGCTTCGATGCGTCCTCGATCGTCCTCAAGGAAGCGGCGACGATCCGGCTGCCGATCGACTATGCCGGTTCCGCCGGAACGCCGGAGCGGGAGAGCAACCGATGACCGGCGGAGAAGTTCCGCGCCGCGCCTTCCTCGCCGCTTCGGCAGCTTTCGTCGCGGTCGGCCTCGCGCCCTCTGGGCCGGCGCTCTCGGCATCCGGCAGCGATTGGGGCGAGGTCTTCGCCGCGGCCCTCGGGCGCAACCCGATGCTGCTCGGCTGGAAGACGCCGCCGGACCGCCTGGACAGCGCGTCACTCGCCGTCACGGGCACATGGCCCGCCGGGCTGAAAGGCCGCTTTTTCCGCAACGGCCCGTCGATCCACGACCGGTTCGGCATGCGCTACCGGCACTGGTTCGACGGCGACGGCATGATCCAGGAATTCGCCCTCGACGGCGGCTGGATCGCTCATCGCGGACGCGTTGTCCGCACACCGAAGCTCGACCGGGAGGACGCGGCCGGCCGGCGGCTCTACAACGGCTACGGCACCCATCTGGAAGGCGCCGCGCCGGTCCGCGGGCCGGACAACCTGAATGCCGCGAACATCTCCGTCCTGCATCACGGCGGCGAACTGCTGGCGCTGTGGGAGGGCGGCTCCGCGACGCGGCTCGACGAGGCGACGCTGGCGACGCGCGGCTTCAAGAGCTGGAGTCCGCACCTCGGCGGCGTCCCCTTCTCGGCCCATCCGAAAGTGGATCCCGACGGCACCCTGTGGAACATCGGCTGCGCGCTGCTGCCGCGGCCGGCGCTCGTGCTCTACCATATCGACAGCAACGGCAGGCTGGTGAAAGCCGCCTTGGTCGACGCCGGACCGATGGGGCTGATCCACGATTTCGTCGTCACGCACAAGTCGCTGGTGATCCTGATCCAGCCGTTCCTCTTCGATCCTGCACGGGCGGCAAATGCGAGCATTCTGGACGGCCATGTCTGGAATCCGCGGACGGAAACCCGCGCACTGGTGGTCGACAAGGCCGATTTCGGCAAGCGCCGCTGGCATGCCCTTCCGGCCTGTTTCGGCTTCCATTACGGCAACGGCTGGGAAGAGGCCGACGGCACGATCCGGCTCGACCATTGCCTCGCCGACGACCCCGGCATCGTCACCGAAACGCTGCGCTATGCGATGAAGGGCGAGTTCCGCCCCTCGGCGCCGCTGCGTTATGCCCGGATCGTCCTGCCGCCGAAGGGCGACGGCCGGATCCAAAACCCTGGGGACGAAGCGGAGTTCGCCAAGGTGGCACCCGCTGTCGTCGGCCGGCGGCACCGCTTTGTCTACACGCTGGGCGTCCCGGACAATCCGGATGGCTGGCGCTTCCGCACCGTGGTCAAGCGCGACCTCGAACGCGGCGAGGCGGAGAGCTTCGACTACGGCCCCGGCCTGATCACGGAGGAGCATGTCTTCGTACCGAAACCGGGCGGCCGGCGCGAGGACGACGGCTGGCTGATCGGCACGGTGCTGGACTGGAAGAAGGGGGTAACCGGCCTGTCGCTGTTCGACGCGCGGGCCGTCGCGGCCGGTCCCGTCGCCCAGGCATGGCTGCCCTATCCGCTGCCGTTCGGCTTCCACGGCGCTTTCGTCAGCGGCTAGGCACTCGTGCACAGGCAGCGCGACAGATCGGGGAGCAGTGCGACATGCGCCTGACCGCGACGGACCGGAACGGCCTTCGAACCCTCGCCTTCGTCGTGGGGTGTTCGACGCTCGGCGGCGCCGCCTTCGGCTCCGCCATGACCGGCTGGAATGTCATGGTCGATCCCCGGCCGGCGATGATCGGCGCCTGGAACGGCTTTCTGATCAGCCTGCTCATCGCCGGCTTCGAATTGCATTCGCGGCGCGCCGCAGCGCGGTCCTGGCTCAACCGCGCCCCGTTCCTCGTCAACGTCCTTCTGCGCTCGGCGTTCTATCTCGCGGTCTTTGCCTTGGTGATCCGTTCGGGCTTTCTCGTCATGGGCGTCGGGTTCGAAGGGTGGGGCTGGCGGGAGGCCGATTTCCTGATCGCCGTCGCGGCTTCGTTTGCCGCCAGCATCGCAGCCAACGCCGTCGTCAGGATCGGCCAGATGCTGGGCCGCGGCGTGCTCGTCAAGTTCCTCACCGGCTACTATTACCGCCCGCGCGAGGAAGAGCGGATTTTCATGTTCGTCGATCTGGTCGGCTCGACCGCAATGGCCGAGCGCATCGGCCATGTCGCGTTCCACCGGCTGCTGAACGATTTCATTCGCGACGCCACGGAACCGATCCTGGCCGCGCACGGCGAGATCCACGACTATGTCGGCGACGAAATCATCGTCACCTGGAAACCCGAGCGCGGCCTGAAACAGGGGCGCTGCGTGCACTGTTTCGGCAATATCCGCCGGGCCCTGGAAGCACAGAGTGACGCCTATGCGAAAGCCTACGGCGTGGAGCCGAGGATTCGCGCCGCCCTTCATGTTGGAACGGTGGCGGCGGGCGAAATGGGGCTGGTGAAGCAGGCCATCGTGTACCTCGGCGATACCGTGAACACGACGGCGCGCATCGAAGTCGCCTGCAAGGATCTCGACGCGGACATTCTCATCTCGGCAGACCTTGCCGACCGGCTCGCTGGCGTCGCCGGGTGCGATTTCACCGACCTCGGATCGATCGAACTGCGCGGCCGGTCCGAGCCGATAAGGCTCTACAGCCTGGCGGCGTAGCGGGAGGCAAACCAGGTACGGCACGAGCATCGTGCGCGGCGGCCACCAGGCACGGAGCCGGGTGGATCCCGGCGTTGCCCGACACCGCACGCTGGCATCTGAACACCGCTCGCCCCCCTCTTGCTTGCCCCCTTGCGTTTCGACGGACCACACGGATCATGATCACCGTCCGGAAAGGGATGACGACTGTCTCAGGCACAAGGACCCTTCTGGCGCGTTGCAAGGCAGTGTGTTCTGCATTGACCGGTCCTGATACGACCACAGGCAGTCGCGTACCGACCGCCAGACAGTTAGGATTGCCGCCAACAACTGGTGCGTCATGGCCGATCAGGATGACAATCCGCGATACCACATCGAAGCCTGATCTTGAGAGGCAGTTCCGGTCACTCCGGAAATGGAAGGAGGGTCCGACGCGGGCTCCCCAGAAGCCACTCCTTGTCGTGTGGATGATCGGGCGATGCATCGCCGGCAAGGAGCGTCTTGTTTCGTATGGCGAAGCTGACCGTGAGTTGCGGAGACTGTGGTCTCGATTCGGACCACCTCGCGGGATCCACACCGAACAGCCATTCTGGCGACTGCGCAATGACAACGTGTGGGAGGTGCCGGAAGCGCATCTCATCGAAGAAACCGCCAGCAAGGATGCAAAAATAGGCTCTCTCCGAGAACACAATGCCAGAGGTGGTTTTACGAAAGTCATCTTTGATGAACTGCGAAAGGACAAGGAACGCGCTCTCCGGATTGCCCTTGAGCTGGTGGATGAGCACTTCCCAGACACCCTGCAGAACGAAGTCCTCGAAGCGGCCGGAGTTGAGGCTGAATACGTGATGTCGAGACGCAGGGCGCGTGATCCGTCGTTTCGTCCCAGAGTGCTTGAAGCCTATGGCTATCGATGTGCCGTCTGCGAACTTTCGATTTTCATGGTTGATTCGCCGATAGCCCTCGAAGCAGCCCACATCAAGTGGCATGAGGCCAATGGCCCCGACGAGGTTCGCAACGGACTGTCACTTTGCAATCTCCATCACAGGCTCTTTGATGACGGTGCCTTCACTGCGCAGGAGGGCACGGTCCAGGTGTCCAGATTGGTGGAGGGACACGGCATGGAAGACGTACTCGGGCAATACGCCACCAAGCCCCTGCTCACGCCCACGCTTGTCCTTGACACGCCGGCTCCAGCATTTGTCGCATGGCACCGGAAAGAGGTATTCAAAGATCAAGCGCCATGAGCAAGCGATGGGGTTCCATCGCCGTGCTCGGGCACGAGAGACCTCACCACCAGGAGCGGTGACTCCGCAAGCACTGTGAACACATTGCTTACCCAGCACCCCGCGCTGCGCGTATGCCGGGTAGACGGGATCTTGCGTGCCCCCTGCGCGGTCGCAGCAGGAATGCGCATTGCTGCGCACAGATCCGGACATGGACGCTCATCCATCCGGCTCCTACCTCGGGGGCTGGACGGCAAGATTCTGGTTAGTGACGGCCGGAGCGCCGTCACTAAGCGGGTTTGGACGAAGGCCGCGCCGTGCCGGCGTCGACATGCAGACGTGTCCGGGTTCTGCTCATCGCCCAAGACATCGACGGCGCAACACTCCGGAATCATCTCACCTGTTGTTGGACGAGGTCAGGATGTCTGAAGTGGGTCATGAGTCCGGGGGCTGCATCGACGTCGTCCGTACTCGGATACCACCGGTCTCATCAGAATCCCCCGGGCATCGAAGGATCCTCCCCTTTACCGATCAGATAAGGTGCGGTCCGGTCCACGAGCTCCTGCTCGAAAAGACGTCCAATTCTTCGGGCTTGACGAAGCATCGTGCAAAGGTCCCTCGCGTCTTCTCCGTCGGCATCGAACCAGTCCGGTCTGACATGCCTGATCTGGCACAGCCCTCGGTATCCCATCGTCACGTATCGCAGCTCAAGGCTCGGATTCGTCCCGTTCCGCCGGCTGGATCGCGGCCGAGGATCGTGATTGCCTTCCCGCAGGTTCTCGAGATGCCGACGCAGGAAGCGCCCTGCCCGATCGAACCGTTCCCGGCTCTCGCCGAGGACTCTTCGTACCGCGACTCTTCGCGCCATGGGATGCGTCACCGCAGCGAGCAGGAATCTGTCCTGAGGCAGATTCTTCCTGTTCTCCCACGCCCCTATCAACGTGTCGAATATAACCCGCAATGTTTCTTCGCTGCGCGCCGCTCGCCCGACGCCCGAGTAGATCGACCAGGCGGAGAACTCGTTCTCCATGTGGAGCACACGCCCCGCGGGACCTTCCGGATCTCCGATCGCGTCGAGCAGGATTTCGATCGTCCGCTCCGGACAACCAGTGAAGAGCCAGGTAAGCGGCAGGTGCAACCGGTTTGCCTCCTTTGCCTGGATCTTTCGGCTGCTCGCCACGTTCCTTTCAAGATCGGAGAGCAGTGCATTGGTCGATTCGACCAGGAGCCTTTCCGAATTCCGGTAGCGTTGCGGATTGTCGGCGCGGGGCGGCGCACCGTCCGAGCCCAGCGGAAACACCCGCTCTCGCCATTGCTTCTGCGTGCACTCGTACAATCGATCCTTCAGATCGAGGCTGATTCCCTTGTCAGTGCTGTTCTCTTCGATGACTCGACGGAGCAGACACTCCAGCTCATTCCATGCGCCTTCATCCGACCGGAAAATGTACAGATCGGGGATGCTTCGGAGTGCATCGGGGCGCTTCTTGCTCATGTCGCTCCACTTGATGCCCATCGACCCAGGCAGCGCTTCCACCTCGCCATCCGGACGATGCTCGACGATCTCTATCCGGGCTTCACCCGACAGCGGTCGCACTCGGGCGAGGGGTTCCACGATGCGGACATGATCACTGGGATGGATCGTGTGTCCCGTGTCCCTACCGCTGTACCGCTCGTCCCACTCATGATCCCGGCCTCGGCGAAGGTGCAGGTGCACATGCTCGATGCCGGGTGCCAGGGTGACGTGCCGGTTCGGATCGGTGCGGGTCCGGTAGACCTCGCCCGCCGGAATCGCCTCCGTTCCGGGGACGACGGTCATCCATTCGGTTTTGGACTCGGTCGAACCGTCCTTCGTTGCCTTGCGGACCTCGATCTCGATGCCGGGTACCGCGTCGAGCCACGCGGGCGCCTCCGGATCCCGCCCCAGGGCCTCGGCGAGACATCCTGCTGCCCGGGCTGTGTCAGCTCCCGTCACGCGATAGACTGGGACACTCTCGGCAAGCTGTCGAACTCGTGTCTCGAACGCAGCGATCATCTCGGGCCCGGCGGGGCTATCGACAACGATCGCGAGGGGAGGTCCCTCGTAGCCGTCTCGGAAGCTCTCGATCCTCTTCGCGAGCGCACTCGGAAGTGAGTCTGATACCGGGATGGCCACCGTGATCGGCAGCGTACCGGACCATATCTCCCATCCGCCGTTCGGCTTCGGCCAGCTCCGATGCTCGATAGCGTCGGCATCGATTCCGAACTTCGCGAGCGACTTCGCTTCCATTCCCGTCGCCAGGATCTCGACCCACCGCGTCCATTGGCCAATCTGATCGCGGTGGCCGATGCCCCGGGCGTCCATCGTGTTCTGGATGGCCTGCGCCCTGCTGGCTGTCCACGCCTCGCTCTCCTCGCAATCCTCCATCACGGGACTTCGGACGATATGGAGGGAGTCGCCGACTTGACCGTCCCGGGACCATGGGCGGAACTCCAGGACCGTCCAGTACGTCTTCCGGTTGACGCTGATCACGAGGACGGCGCCCGGCGCGCCCCCGAGCCTCCCCTGATTCATGATCGCCTTGAGCGCCGCCACGGAGCGCCACACGAGTTCAACGCGGTTCCCGGCAAGCGCATGGGGGCGTGAGCTCTCGATGGATTCATGGAGGGTTTCGAGCGCTGTTTGTAACTACTCACCCCCTACTGATGACGGATCGTTTTTCCTGACGGGTTCGGATCCGGCATTTTCTCTTGCCGCCTTCACTTGCTCGCTGCCGATGATCGGATGTGCGTGTTCCGACTGACAAGAAGCGGATCGATCTTCGGCTTCAGCTCCACGTTCCGGCCTTGTATGACCAGGTTTTGTCCCCGTGATGATGCAATCATCCACAGCGGTTGGCTGCCTTTCCAATCCTCTGGAGATATGCGCTTGACATTGTAGGAGGGGCACTCTACATGCTGGCCATCGGGGCGGTTTGCGTCGGAGATATTGATGGCGGCATGGTACGGATCGAAGGCGACGACGGGTCTGAGCCAGGCGATCGTCGCGGCCATGCCGCCGCATGACGTGTACATCGAGGCGTTCCTTGGGGGCGGCGCGATCATGAAGCGCAAGCCTCCGGCGCTACGCAGCATCGGCATCGACCTCAACCGACGGGCGATCGACACCTTCCGCTGTGACTATCCGGTGGAGCTTCACCAAGGCTGCGCCCTGCGTTTTCTCGAGACCTTCGCCTTCCAGGGCCGCGAGCTGGTCTACTGCGACCCGCCTTACGTGCAGTCGACGCGCCGGTCGCAGCGCCGCTACCGCTTCGACTGCACGGACGATGACCATGTTGCGCTCCTCGACATCCTGACGTCGCTGCCCTGCCAGGTGATGATCTCCGGCTATCCCTCGCGGCTCTACGACACGCACCTCGCCGGCTGGCGCTCGGCCGAGGTCCAGGTCAACAACCAGGCCTGCGTTGTCACCGAGAAGCTGTGGTTCAACTTCGCACCGGGCCGGCCGCACTGGCATACGTGTGCGGGCAGGAACTCGATCGACCGCCAGCGCATCAAGCGCCTCGCAGAGAGCTGGGCGCGGCGCTACCGGACGATGCCCGAAGGCGAGCGGCTCGCCGTGCTGGCGGCTGTCATGGCGGTGGAGGCGTCGTCATGGCGAGCGTGAACGGCACGTCTGTGCGCCAGGAGGCCGACGTCTTCCAGAAGCAGTTCCAGGATCTCCGCAAGCAGGGCAAGGTCAACCAGGAGTGCGAGGAGCTCTTCCGCGGCATGCTGATGCTGATAAAGCTGTTGCTGACCGTGCTCATGGAGAAGATCACACGCAAGACAAGCCGGAACTCCGGTCTGCCGCCATCGCAGACTGACAAGGACGAGAGCGCGAGGCGCACCGGGAGCCACGGCAAGGGCCCGAAACCGAACCAGCAGACGGGCGACAACCTGCGCACGACCACCGTCGAGGAGACGATCGTCGTCGATGCCTGCGACGCCTGCGGCGCCGACCTCCACGATGTCGACCCCGTCGACCGGGAGTGCCGCGTCCTCTACGACATCGTGTTCGAAGTCGTCGAGCGCCGCGTCGAAGCCGAGATCAAGGAATGCCCGAAGTGCCGGACCCGGACCAAGGGCCGGTTCCCAGACAACATGCCGGGCCCCCTGCAGTATGGCGTCAGCATCCAGGCCCTCGTCATCAACCTGCTGATCGCCCAGATGCTGTCCCTGCGTCGTGCCGTCTCGCTCGTGCACGCGATCTCCGGCATCAAGCTCTCCGAGGCGACCTGCCTCGGCTATGTCCGGCGCTTTCACGATGCCCTCGCATCATGGGAGGAGGCCGCCGTGGCCCATCTCCTGCAACAACCGGCCCTGCATGTCGACGAGACCGGCTTCCGGGTCGCCGGCAAGACCCAATGGCTCCATGTCGTCACCGACGGCACCCTGACGTGCAAGTTCCCGCACCCCAAGCGCGGCCGGGAGGCGATCGAAGAGATCGGCATCATCCCGCGCTACAAGGGCGTCCTGATCCACGACTGCTGGGCTGCCTACATGGGCTACGATCAATGCCGCCACCAACTGTGCGGCAGCCATCTCCTGCGCGAACTGACCTTCGTCGTCGAGTCCAACGGCTACCGCTGGGCGCGACTGATGAAAAGCCTGCTGCGCGAGGTCTCCCGCAGGGTCAACAAGAGCGCATCCAAGACCTTGAACGAGGCCGACCGCCGGGCCGTGCGCAAGCGCTACCGCACCATCCTCACCCAGGGCGCCAGGGAACTGCCCGACATCCCGCCACGGACGAAAGGAAAACGGGGACGCATCGCAAAGTCCGACGCGCACAACCTGCATGAACGTCTCGTGAAACACGAGAAGTCCGTCCTGCGCTTCATGAAGGACCCCAATGTCAGTTTCACAAATAATACCGGAGAGCAGAAGATCAGGATGACAAAGGTCAAGATCAAGGTGTCCGGATGTTTCCGTACCATGCCCCACGCCAAAGCATGGTGCCGCGGCTCAAGCTACCTCACCACCATGGACGCACTCGGCTACAACCCTCACGTCGCCATCCACATCGCCCTCGACGGAAAGGCCGTAGACATCCTCAACCAGCACTACGGACAACCAGACCCTAACAAGGGGTGAGTAGTTACCGCTGTTTTGCCTGTCTTGCCTGGTTCCACGCTCCCCAGATGTTGATCGTCCGGAATGACGAGGGCCAGATGAATCGGTCCGCCGGACGGAGACCTGCTGGCTGCGTCTGCCGCAAGCTGCCACAAGGCTGCCGGCAGAGCGTCGTGCCCCTCCGGCGGGTTCATCCCCTGTCCGGCCGCCCCGTCCAGGGCCTCGGCTCCGACGACAAGCGGTTGATCCATCCGGGAATCCCTGGCCGCGGCCAGCGCCTGGGCGCCGCAGAGCCAGGTGCCCTCATGTTTGTACAGGCAGGACCGGAAACCGAGTGTCCGCACCTGCCTGTCCTCGTCGACCAGATGATCAAGCCAGCCGTTAAGGTCGACCGTGACGAACCGACTCATCTCGGGCCGGGCTCATCTCGGGTGGCGGCTCTTGCGGCCCAGCTGCGCAAGGCGGTGTCCCACGCGTGCCCGGCCGTCCAGGGGAGCTCGCCGACCGAACCTTCCCGCCCTGTTTGGAGGTCCTCCACGTCCCACCAGACTGCGGTCTCCGACTCGGTGTGTGCCACAGCACCGAGCGGCCGGTTGTCGTCGAGCGTTCCGTACTCGATGACGCGGACAGTGCCATCGGCGACGATCCCGAAAGTCGCACGGATGCCGGCATCGTGAAGGTAGCGTCCCTGATTCGGCGGATGCCTTGCCTTCAGCACGGGAGCATGCGAAAGCGTACCGCCGTCCCTTCCGTCCCGGACTGCTTGCTGAAGCTTCATCGCCGCACGGAATTCGAGAAGCTCCATGAACGTCCGCTGTTGCCACATCCACTGAAGTTCGGTCGCGGTGTTCAGCGCCCGCAGCTCCATCCAGGCGCGCCAGATCTCCCGGTAACGCGGGTCGAAGCGAAGGGCGAAGTTGGGCCGAACGGGAGGTTTCGCTTCGGGTACCTGACGATCTCTTAGAACGGACTCGATTCGGCGCGTGCGGCGCTGGTGGGCCAGGATTGCGTCCCTGTTCTCGTTGGAACCAGTGTTCTCGAGCCAGGTCTTCGTCTCCCGTACCGTCAATGCCGCGAACGCCCGCAGCACCCGATTCTCGAGAGTCGCGAGCGTCTCGTAGCGTTTCGGAGCC
The DNA here is from genome assembly GCA_964291265.2 of Alphaproteobacteria bacterium. Lineage (GTDB taxonomy): Bacteria > Pseudomonadota > Alphaproteobacteria > SP197 > SP197 > SP197. The sequence continues at coordinate 1,547,111 of OZ219747.1, read as the reverse complement.
TTCATCCTCTGTCGGACGCCGGCCCGTTCGGCGGTGTTTCGCCCGGGCTGAGCGGAGAGCCACCGGAGTGTCTTCGCGTCGGTCCTGTGAACCGTTTGAAGCTTGAGCAATCGGTGTTCGGTACGAAGCGCGACGCGCGGACGAGCGCCGAGATCTTCAAGCACGCGCCGCAGGTGTCTCGCGTGCCTCGCGAGCAGTTCACCCTGCGGATCCCCTTCCTCCAGGCTCGAATCGTTCCAGATGTCCTCCAGCTGCTCATAAGCGATCCCGACCGCCGGTTGCGCCGCAAATACGTCGGGTGTCATATCGAGAACCTTGGCCGCCCTTCTCAGAACTCGGTCTCTCTTCCGTTCCTCTCCATGCTTGCGCCACCCCTCGACATTCATGTCGAGCACGGTCCCCGGCTTCACGGTGACGCGCATCGTCCGTTGTTCGCCGACGCCCCAGGGGACGAGCCACGCATCGAGAGGCCGGTCGGGGATTTCCTGTCCCTCGGAGGTGCCCGCAACGATTCGACCACGCAACCGACCGGGCACCCGGGGCAGCGTCTGGCGGTGCGGGCCTTCCAGCATCGGGTAGCCTTGTGGTATCTCCCCGGTCGCAGCAACGATGACGGGCGGCCCGTCTGTACCGACTAGACACAGCCGTGTTGTTTTTTCGGCAACGATGGGCCGGGTTTTCGCTACGGCAACTCCCGCCGCCTCGCGACTGAATTCTCGATAGGACTCATACAGCCACATGGCGGTCGGTCTCTCGCCCGAGCCCTCTATTCCTGCTTGTAAGAATAACCGGGCCACGTGAAGATCTGCGAGAATTGGGACTCGGTCACGGCACGCTGCAACGCTTCCGCGAAGTCATCATCGCCAAGCTCTTCCTCGCAAGTCCGCTTCAGCTCTTCCAGGCTGTCGTGGCATTCGCTCATCTCCGCGCCGGAGAGCTTCGGGAGAAGGCGCATGTTGATCTGATCGACCATGGGCTGACGCCAATCCTGGCCGGGATAGTGCTCGATATAGGCCCTGATGCTCTGTACGATTCGGTAGCCGAACCCCCGTTTCGCTTCCTGCATACAGCGCGCGAGGGTTTCGAGGGTTTTGTCGACCTGTTCTCCGGCTCCCATTTCGACCGTCGTACCGCGGTTGGACCATGTGAGCCATCGCTGGTAGGGCAGGTAGCCGGAAGCTGGCGCGATTCCGGATTCCGGTGCCTTGCTGTGCGAGCGAAGGGTGTTGGGCTCGGGGGGTGCGAAGCGGATGGAGTTTGCCCGGTCCAGAACCTTGTCCGAGAGTGCCTGAGTTGTCTCATCCTCGTTCAGGGTCCCGACCCAGAGGATGTTGTGCGGGACATAAAGGTGTTTCGGAGGCTCGTTTTCGGCGTAGGGCAGATCGATGGCGATCTGCGCGTCCCCGAGGCTGCCCTCGGCCTGCTCGCCACCCCGTGGCCCCCGCATCTCGAGCCTCGAGAGAAACTCGGAGAAGTAGTACTCCGTGCGTGCGAGATTCATCTCGTCGAGCAGGATGATGAGCATCCTTTCGTTCCAATTGCGGCCTTCCGCGATCCCGATCTCCTTCGCGAATCGGCTGTCGAAATGGCCAAGGGCGCGGGCTCGGTCCGTGGGCCGGTAGCGTTCCGCCACGAAATCGTAGAAACCGAGGAGATCCTGCGGCGAGTCCCAACCGGGTTCGACTGGCACGTGCAGGAAATGAATCCCGAAGAACCGGGCATAGGCTCTGGGGAGCTGGCTCTTTCCGGTTCCGCTCAGTCCACTCAGCACCGTCAGCGGAGAGAGATCGTTCACCTTCAGGGCCGTGTGAAAGGCCCGGATGATTCGCTTCGAGTATTGTAGTCCGCGATCCCTCAAGGCATCCTCGAATGTGCTCAGCAACATGTCTTCATCGGTTTCGGTCTCCGGCCGCGCCTCCTCGAATCCCAGCAGGCAATCCGGTGTGCTCCGGAACGCGGCGAGCTTCTCGATGACACGCCCGACCTGTGAGCCTGTGGCGTTCTTGAGATCTTTCTGCATCGTGTTCCACTTCTCTTGCAGGCCCTCGATCTCGTTCTGAAGCCGCTTCGCCTCTTCGACGAGCCGCTCGTTGAGCGGCTTCAATCCGTCGATCTGGCCTTGCGTAATCTGGTCGAGCAGACCTCGGGCCTCTTCGATTTCTCCGTCGAGGCGTGACTTCTTTCCTTCGAGATATTCCGTTTCGCTTGCCGCCCGCGTGCGCCGAGCGTCGGCTTCCTCGTACTCCTTCTCGGCGGCATCGATATGCTCTCGCAGCCGATCGAAGTCCTCCTTGCGCCTGGCAATCACCTCATCCCAGATGCTCTCGTTCCCGACGATTTCCGGCGGGTACTGATCGAGGGCCGCCTGGACATCTCCGAGCCGCCGTGCGGCTTCGACCCGGTGTCGTTCGAGTTCGTCGATACGTTTCGATTCCTCCCGTTCGAAGTCGTCCAGTTCCCGGCGCATTGCCTCGAGCTGCTCGTGATCGCGCTTGACCGTCTCCCAACGCTCCTGCGCGTCCTCCGCCCGAAGGGCCGCCTTCAGGATGCCTTCCTTCTCCTTGCGCAGGTTGTCAATCTGCACTTCCTCCCTGGCTCGTTCCAGCCGCAGTGCCTGAGTCAAGCGCTCCTCCGCACCATGGCGTTTCTGCCGATCGAGTCGCCCGATGACGAATGCAGCCGCGAGCAGAGCGACCAAGGTCACGATGAGCGCGATACCGACGAAATTGACGCCGATACCCAGTTCGCCGACTGTCACTGTGACGACTCCGATTCGGTGCGGGTCTGTTCCACTGCGCTCAGATCCTCAATCATGGCGCGGAGTTGCTGCTGTGCCCGAGCTTCGAGGCTTGTCAGATGCTGGAGCCGGATGGACACCGTCTCCAGATTGGCTTGCTCGACATCCCGCATCGCCCTGGCTCTGGCCAGCTCGTCCCTGGCCTGGTCGCGTTGTCCCTGTATCGTCGTCAGTGCGGTGCGTGTCTTGGCAAGTTCTTCGTGAAGGGTGGCCGACTGATCCGCCGCCTGCTGGTTCCCGATCTCAAGCTTCTCCCCTTCCTCCTGCAGTCGCGCAACTCGAGTGCGCAAGTCCTGCTCCTCGATGGTAAGGCTCTTGAGTTCCGCACGCTTGGATTCGAGCAGCCGGTCCGTATCCGCGAGGTCAGTCATGAGCTGGGCGAGTTTCTGGGTCTGCGCGGCGTGCTCGTCCCTGATCTGCGTGAGGGACGCTCGCCCTTCACCGACTGCCTGCCGAACCTCATCCAAGCGTTTCCGTTCCGCCTCGGATCTATCGACGAGATTCTGGTGCTCGTCCTCGAAGCCCCTTCTCCGCTCAACAAGCTGATCGACCGTTCCACGCAGCGAATCCCGATCGGCGACGAGGGCTGACACCTCCCTGGTCAGGCGATCACGTTCGGCACGTGCTCTGGTTTCCTCGGCGCGCAGGTCCGGCAACCTGCCAGCAATGTCGCGAGCTTCTTCGACCCTCGTTCGCAGGCTCGACAGCTCGGCCTTGTGCGCCGCGACCTCGTCAAGCAGCGCATCCCGATCCGCCTTGGATCTATCGACGAGATTCTGGTGCTCGTCCTCGAAGCCCCTTCTCCGCTCAACAAGCTGATCGACCGTTCCACGCAGCGAATCCCGATCGGCGACGAGGGCTGACACCTCCCTGGTCAGGCGATCACGTTCGGCACGTGCTCTGGTTTCCTCGGCGCGCAGGTCCGGCAACCTGCCAGCAATGTCGCGAGCTTCTTCGACCCTCGTTCGCAGGCTCGACAGCTCGGCCTTGTGCGCCGCGACCTCGTCAAGCAGCGCATCCCGATCCGCCCGCAGCACGGGCAGACGTGCAGCAATCTCTGCCGCCTCCTGCCGGCTGTCCGGCAGTGTCAGAATCTCCTGGCCAACTGCCGAGAACGCGATCGCGAGCGCCACGGTCGCAAGTGCGAGCAGCGCAACCGAGAGTCCCGTTGTGCGACGTTGTCGGCGGGTCGGCTCCGATGTCGTCATGGCTCCTCCTCCATGATGGTGTTCCGTGATGCGGGCGGCATCGCCGACGCCGCTTCCCTGCGGACTCGTTCGATGGATCCCGCTTCGTCCTGCTCGATCTCGTCGGTCCAGAATCGTACGGGCCTCCATCCGAGCAACTTCAGAATTCGATCTCGGCGCTCGTCTTCGACCCGGTAGCGACCCGGCAATTCCTCGTGCCAGCGCCGCCCGTCGACCTCAATGTCCAGCCTGACGGGAAGTCCGTCCGCATGACCGACAACGGAGAAGTCCAGGAAGTAGCGGGCTACCGGATGCTGAGGGATCGGATCGAACCCAGCGGCGACCAGCATCTCGCCGAATCGTCGTTCAATGCTCGAGCTCCGTGGTGGCGGCCGGTACAGTGTTTCTCTATCGAATCGCCAACGTTGCCGCGCCTCGCGGAACAGCTCGTCGTCGACGCATACCTCGGTTCCGAAGGCCGCGATGACGTGCACCACCATTCCGCGCCTTCTCGCAGATGCAACAACACGCCGGAATGCCGGACAGGGCGCAGGATGCTGGCCCCAGTCCCGTCGCGCGACAAGGAGATGTGAACGCTCGTCCTCTTCCTCAAGCCGCATTGCCACCTCCTCGGCGGTCGATTCGTCCATTGTGACGATGCGCAGCGTATCGATCTCGCGCCGGACGATGCCGATTTCGGTGTTGCCTGCGTCCTCCGTCCTCCCCGCCTCCACGAAGGTCCAGCCGGTCGCGGGGCTGGTCGCCGGCAGGAGCCGCCAGCGGTTGAAGCCGTTCAGGACAAGCTCCCCCCGGACCAAGGCCTTGCGGATCGCATGGAAGCGCGGTTCGCCGCCGGTCAGTTTCGGCCGATACGTTCGCAAGCGGCCTCCCCAAGCGCGGCGGAGTGCGGAGCCATGCTGCCTTGGCTCGATGCAGAGAGGACCTTTCATAGGAGTTTCAGACGTTCCGACCTGATTTCCCCCGCGGGAGATACCTCGCACCCGCCAGGAAGTCGATTGTTTCCGATGTTTCCGGTTGACCCGGTGCAGTTCTTGCCTGGCATGTGGCGATGGCAAGGAGGCCTGCCAGGCACTACATTTCGTGGGCTTGGTTGTTCAGGCCGTCAACCTGCCGATTATTCCGGGAGCGTGCACAAATCCAGGCGCTTCGGAAATGATGAGGTTCCATGAGAGTTCGGCCCGCGTGTCCGTGCGGGCATGGATGAGCTGGCCGTCGCAACGACTCTCTGTCCTCCTTCGAGATCGGCACCACAGACGGCTCCCGCGCCAGACATCGTCGTTCGCTCCCCATCAGCGACGGCTCATCCCAACACGTTGGCGGCCAATGACGGAGACGAACAGCTGATGGTTGGCCCCTGTACGTCATGGGCTGGGCGGGTCCGGGATCCCTCGCTTCGTCATCCGCAAGGGTCGCGGCCAACCGGAGACGCCGCGTCGTTCCCGGGCCGTGGAGTTCAGGGACGGTCGAGACGGCCGTTCGGGGGCTCATCGAGGGACTCCCACTCGGCTTCGATGGTGTGGCCGCCGTGACGGGACTGCGCGGCGTCGATGTAGCGTCCGAAAGCGAGAAAGAGGATGCCGCGGAACGGGGGCAGGAGGAGCAGGAACCCCGCCGCATCGCTGAAGAAACCCGGGACCAGGAGCAACACGCCGGCGACGAGTATGCAAGCGCCGGCGAACATGTCGCCGAGCGGCAACCCGCCCTGACGCAGCTTGGAGTACAGCCTTTCGAGAGTCGAGCGGCCCTGGCGGCGCACGATGGCCGCTCCGGCAACGGCCGTCGCGACACAGGACGCCACCGTCCACCAGGCGCCGACGAAACCGCCGACCTCGACGAGCAGCCACACCTCGACGAGGGGGAGGCCGATGGAGAGGGCGAGAAGAAGGACGGGCATGGCGCTCATCTATAGGGATGTTGGCCCGGTTGCGCCACAGGCGACTCGACCCCGGCGCGGCAAGGGACTAGATTGCGGGAGAGGCGGCGTCGTGCATGCTGCCGGACGACGATTCGATGTGGCGGGCGGACTCGTGGACATTCTGATCTTCGCCGTGCTGGCGGCAGTGATCTTCTTCAAACTGTTCAATGTCCTCGGGCGGCGGACCGGAAACGAACAGCCGCCGCCAGCGCCGAGGCCCGGTCCGGTCGCCGACAACGATGATCAGGGAACCGTACTTCCCTTCAGGCGCGAGGAAAACGAAGACGGCAGGGCGGACGGTCCGGAAGATCCGGTGGCCCGGGGCCTCGACAGGATCGGGCGCGTCGATCGCGGCTTCAAGGTGGACGAGTTTCACGCCGGAGCGCGCCAGGCCTTCGGCATGATCCTCGATGCATTCCACGCGGGCGACCTCGAGCCTGTCCGGGCGTTCCTCGACGACGAGGTCCATCGCAGTTTCAGCCAGGCCATCGCGAACCGCGACCAGCACGGCACGACGAGGCAGATCGAACTGGTGGCCATCGTCGACTGCGAGGCCATCGAAGCCGTCATGAGCGGCCACCAGGCGAGCATCACGGTGCGCTTTCGCTCCAACCAGATCGACGTGGTGAAGGACGGCGAGAACCGGATCATCGCCGGAGACCCGACGAACGCCATCGAGGTGACGGATATCTGGACCTTCTGCCGCGACACCCGTGCACGCGATCCCAACTGGCTGCTGGTCGCCACCCGCAGCCCCGCCTGACGTGTCGGGCTTCCGCCGGCTGGCCGTCCCGGCGCTCATCGGCCTCATGCTCGCCGTCAACGGGTGTGGTCACGGAGGAAACCGCCTTCCGGCCTTCGCCCTCGAGGATGCGCGATTTGCCGAGATCCCGGGCTGGGACGAGGACGACCACGCAGAGGCCCTGGCCGCCTTTGTGAGATCCTGCGAGGCCATCGAAGGGCAGGATCCCGACACCTCGCTTGGTCGCATGCCAGCCATGGCCACCGTGCCGCTGTGGCAGGAACGATGCCGGCTGGCCCGCAACACCTCCGGCAACGACGCCAGGGCCTTCTTCGAGGCCTGGTTCCGGCCCTGGCGCATCACCGGGATCGGTGGCAGTCTCTTCACCGGGTACTTCGAACCCCTCCTCGCGGGTTCCAGGACAAGGGCCGGACCCTGGCGCTGGCCGGTCTACCGGATGCCGGACGGCCTGTCACCACTCCCTGACCGCGCCGCCATCGATGCCGGCGCCCTTGACGGCCTGAGTCTCGAGCTTCTCTGGGTCGACGACCCCGTCGATGCCTTCTTCCTACATGTCCAGGGAAGCGGCCGGGTGCGCCTCGAAGACGGCAGCGAGGTCCGTCTCGGGTATGCCGGCGGCAACGGATACCCCTATACCTCGATCGGCAAGGAACTCATCCGGCGCGGCGAGATCGCGGCCGATGACATGTCCATGGCGTCGATCCGGGCCTGGCTTGCCTCCCATCCGGACGAGGCAGCCGGCCTGATGGCCGTCAACCGCAGCTATGTCTTCTTCCGCGAACTCGAGGGCGAGGGACCGGTGGGAGCCCAGGGCGTACCTCTGACGCCGGGGCGCAGTCTCGCCGTGGATGATGCCTTCTTCGCCTACGGAGTGCCTGTCTGGCTGGAGACAACGCTGCCCGACGGCGCCCCGTGGCAGCGCCTCATGATCGCCCAGGACACCGGCAGCGCCATCACCGGCGCGGTGCGCGGCGACATCTTCTTCGGCGCCGGCGAGTGGGCCGCACGGATGGCCGGCGCCATGAAAGCACCCGGGCGCTCCTGGATCCTGCTGCCGACGACCATTGCGGTCTCGCTCATGGCCTCTGCCGAACCATGACGCCGACCCGCCCGCGGGTGGCGCTTCTCGTCACCTGTCTCGTCGATCTCTTCCGTCCATCGGTCGGATTTGCCGCGGTGCGCCTGCTCGAGGGCGCCGGGTGCGATGTCGAGGTCCCGGTGCAGTCGTGCTGCGGACAGCCGGCCTACAATTCCGGCGAGCGGCACCTTGCCAAGAAGGTCGCCCGGACCATGCTCGATTCCCTGGAGGGGTATGACTACGTGGTGGCGCCCTCGGGCTCGTGCACCGGGATGGTGGCACGGCACTACCCCACCCTGTTCGAGGGCACTCGTGACGAGGGGCGCGCCCGCGCCCTTGCCTCGCGAACCATCGAGCTCACCCGCTTTCTCGTCGAGGTCCGGGGCGCCACGACGACAGGAAGCCGCTTCGAAGGAACGATCACCTGGCACGATTCATGCTCGTGCCTGCGCGAGGCGGGCGCCAGACAAGCCCCGAGGGTCCTGCTCGGAGCCGTCGAGGGCACGCTCCTCAAGGAGGCGAAGGACCGGGAGGTGTGTTGCGGATTCGGTGGCACCTTCTGCGTCAAGTATCCAGCCATCTCCACCGCCATGGCGCAGGACAAGGCCGCGCGGCTCGAGGAAACCGGCGCCGACACGGTTCTCTCGGCCGATCTCGGCTGCCTGCTCAACATTGCCGGGATTCTGCGGCGCCAGGGTTCGCCCATGAAGGCACGGCATGTCGCCGAGGTACTGGCCGATGACGCGACAGGACCGGCCATCGGCGAGGCGGAACCGTGACGCTCCACCGGCTTGCAAGCGAGCGGTTTCGCGAAGGCGCCGATGAGGCCCTCGCGGATTCCGAGCTGCAGGCCAATCTCTCCAGGCTCAGGGACAATTTCCTGGCACGACGGGCAAGGGCCCGGGACTCGTTGCCGGAGTTCGACGCCCTTGTCGACGAGGCGGTCGGCATCAAGAACCACGTCCTGGATCACCTCGACACCTATCTCGTCGCCTTCGAGGAGGCCGTCGAGGCTTCGGGGGGCCATGTCCACTGGGCGCGTGACGACGCCGAGGCGCGCCGGATCGTGCTGCAGATCTGCCGCGCTGCCGGAGCATCGACGGTCACCAAGGGAAAGACCATGGTGAGCGAGGAAATCGGTCTCAACGCCTGGCTCGAACAGGCCGGCATCGAGGCGGTGGAGACCGATCTGGGCGAGTACATCGTGCAGCTGGCCGGCGAGACTCCCAGCCACATCATCGCCCCCGCCATTCACAAGAACCGCCGCCAGATCAGCGCCCTCTTCAACCACCATCACAAGGACTTGCCCGACCGAGAATCCGAGGACCTCGACGGCCTTCTCGCCGATGCGAGACAGATGCTGCGCGGCCGCTTCATGGCGGCCGATGTCGGCATCACCGGCGCCAATTTCCTCATCGCCGAAACCGGCCAGACGGTGATCGTGACCAACGAGGGCAACGGAGACCTCACGCAACTTCTCTCAGGTGTCCATGTGGTGCTGGCCGGGATCGAGAAGATCGTCCCCACTCTTGAGGACACCTCCACCCTGTTGCGCCTTCTTGCCCGGTCGGCGACCGGCCAGGACATGACGTCCTACACGACCCTCTCCGCCGGACCCCGGCGCCACGCGGACCATGACGGTCCCGAGGCCTTTCATGTCGTCCTGGTCGACAACGGGCGCTCGGACCTCATCGGCGGGCCGAATCGTGATCTCCTGCGCTGTATCCGTTGCGGGTGCTGTCTCAATGCCTGCCCGGTCTATGCCAGGGTTGGCGGGCATGCCTACGGCTCTCCCTACTCCGGTCCGATCGGCGCTGCGCTGACACCGTCTCTCGCCGGGCTCGCAAACACCTCGCACCTGCCCAACGCCTCGTCCTTGTGTGGACGCTGCGAGGAAGTCTGCCCGATGAGGATCCCCTTGCCCGGTATCCTGCGCCGCCTGCGCGACGAGGAGGCACGGCGCGGCGCATCGCCGCCGGTCATGCGCACCGGACTTCAGATGTGGTCCGTGATCGCTTCCCGGCCATGGCTCTATCGCCCCCTCACGTCGCTGACGACGCGCTTCCTCGCCGCCATGGGACGTCGCCGGGGACACCTCCCGCATCTGCCCTTCACGCGTGCATGGACACGGACAAGGAATCTCGCGAGCCCTGCCGGCGCCACCTTCCAGAGCCGGTGGAAGGCAGGGGAACGTCCATGAGCGACGCCCGACGGTTCATCCTGTCGCGCATCCGAGAGACCCGGCCGGCCGGCCGGGAACGCGACGCAGCGGCGCGGCTCAGGGAGCACCGGCGCAATCTGCAACCCGAGTGCGCCCTGACTTCAGATGTCGATCTCATCAACACGTTCATCAAGAAGGCCGAGGCTGTCCAGGCGAGCGTGGTGCGCGTGACGGGCCTCGAAGGCGTGCCGTGGGAAGTGTCCCGCTACCTGCGCCAGCGCAATCTTCCGGCACATGTGGCCGTCGCCCCCCATGACGATCTCGAAGCCATGAACTGGGCGGCGATGACCATCACCGCCGAACGGCGCAAGCCCGTCGACAGCGATCACTGCGGGGTTAACCGGGTCTTCTGCGCGGTCGCCGAAACGGGCACGCTCATCATGATCTCGGGCCCCGACAGCCCGTCGACGATGAACTTCCTGCCGGAGACGCATATTGCCGTCCTGAAGGAAAGCGATATAGTCAGCGCCGCCGAGGATGTCTGGGACCGGCTGAGAGCCTCCGGTCATGCCTCGGCAGGGTCCCTGCCCCGTACCGTCAACATGATCACCGGCGTCAGTCGTACCGGTGACATCGAGCAGATCATCCAGACCGGTGTGCACGGGCCGCGACACCTTCACGTTGTGCTTGTGAAGGAGACGTGACAGCCGTCGGAGGCGCGCCTTCATGCCCGGAATCGACGACCTTCCGACGTCTGTCGCCAGCACTGCCGCACGGTCCGTTGCAGATGCCGTGACATTGTCCCGTGGGGCCTGTGTCAATCCAGACTTCGCTCCCCTGAAGACCCGTCGGCTGTTCCTCGGAGACTGGGTCTGCGTCGGCCGCCTGAACGAGATCCCCGAGGTCGGCGACTGCATCACCCACCGCATCGTCGACACGCCCGTGGCTGTGATCCACCAGCGGGCCAGCTCCCTCACGGCCCTGGTCAACTTCTGCCGCCATCGCGGCACCGAACTTCTCGAAGGGTGCGGTGACGCCGAACGAATCGTCTGTCCCTGCCACGCCTGGCCCCATGATCTCACAGGCACCCTGCCTGGGGCGCCGTTCAGCGGTGACAGGGCCGGTCCTTGGTCCATCGCGCCGCCGCAGGTGCACAAGGACCTCCGGGAGGGGTGGATCTACGTCACGCTCGATGCCAACGTGACACTGCTGTCGTCACGGATCACCCCATGGTACCCGGCAGACCAGGCCATGGTGTTGCGCGCCAACGAGGTCAGGGCCTGCAACTGGACGACTCCTGCAGAGAACATCACGGAGAGCTATCACCTCTTCTCCAGTCACCGGGAGACCCTGCAGCCCTGCCCCCCGACCCCGGGCGTGCACTGTGAACCGGGAGAAGCGGACCGGATCACCCACTGGATGGACCTCACCCGGCCGGATGCCAGCGACCAGGCCCACCGACGCTTTCCCCTCATGCACATCTACCCGGGTGACGTGGCCTCCACCAACCTGCAGCGCGGATACTGGATGTCATGGCAACCCGAGGATGTCGATCACGCCGGGGCGCCGTGGGACGGGACCACGGCACGATCCGTGGTCCCGGCGGATGACGCCGGATATGCCGCCTTCCGGGACGACATGAAGAGAACATTCAATGTCGTGAATCCCGAAGTCAGGCGAAACGTCGAGTCGATCGCCCGCAACCTCAGGAGTGATCACCACGGACCGGGATCCTTGTGCCCCAGGGAGGTGACCCTGTGGGAGTTCCGGCGCCATCTCGCCAGGAGGCTGGCATGAAGTGCGATGATGACACCACCCTGTGGCTCCGGGTGACACGTTCGGTGACACCGCTCAGGAACCGGTCGCCGGTCGCCGATCCGCCAGCAGAGCCGCCCCGGCCGGCCGTCACCGCCCGCCACCGGCAACCGACAGGGAGCACACCCCGCAAGACGGTTGCGAGGCCGCTTGCTCCCGGTGTCGTCGACGGGCTCGACCGCCGGCAGGCGGATCGGTTCAAGCGCGGCCAGCTTGCCATCGAGAATCGCCTCGATCTCCACGGATTCACCCAGCGCGAGGCCCATGCCGAACTTCAGGCCTTTCTTGCCCACTCCCAGGAACGCAACTACCGGGTTGTTCTCCTGATCACCGGCAAGGGACAAAGGGGGCCCCTCGAGGAACGCACCGGTGTTCTCCGCCGTCTGGTACCCGAATGGCTCAACGAGCCCTCCATGCGCCGCCGCATCGTCGCCCTCGCCCCGGCCAGACCGCAGCACGGAGGCGATGGCGCCTACTATCTCTACCTGAAGAAACTGCGTTGACAGGCAACGTGGCGCCTTGATTGCCGAAACCGGTCATTTTGCACTGATCGTGGCCTTCGTCCTTGCCCTGCTTCAGGGCACGCTGCCGATTGCCGGCGCGGCCCGCGGCCACGAAGCGTGGATGAAACTGGCAGGCGGCGCCGCGCTCGCCCAGGCAGCCATGACGATGATCGCCTTCACCGCCCTCACCCTGGCCTACATCCACTCGGACTTCTCGCTGCGCAACGTCTTCGAGAACTCCCATTCCCTGAAGCCGATGCTCTACAAGGTGACCGGCGTGTGGGGCAATCACGAGGGCTCCCTCGTCCTCTGGGTCCTGATCCTCGCCCTCTTCGGCCTCGCGGTCGCCCTTCGCGGCGAACGCCTGCCACTGGAGACGAAGGCAAGGGTTCTCGGCGTCCTCGGGCTCATCGCGGCCGGCTTCCTCGCGTTTTCCCTTTTCACCTCCAATCCCTTCGAACGCCTCGACCCGCCGCCCGCCGACGGCCGCGATCTCAACCCCATCCTCCAGGACCCCGGCCTCGCCTTCCACCCGCCGTTTCTCTATCTCGGCTATGTCGGTCTGTCGGTGACCTTCGCCTTTGCCGTGGCGGCCCTCATCGAGGGCCGGGTCGACCGGCGCTGGGCCAGGTGGGTGCGCCCCTTCACGCTCGCGTCATGGACTTTCCTCACCACGGGGATCGCTCTGGGCAGCTGGTGGGCCTACTACGAACTCGGATGGGGCGGATGGTGGTTCTGGGATCCCGTGGAGAACGCCTCCTTCATGCCGTGGCTGGCGGCCACCGCCCTTCTTCATTCCACGATCGTGACCGACAAACGGGAGGCTCTGAAGAGTTGGACCATCCTGCTGGCGATCCTCGCATTCTCGCTCAGCCTGCTCGGCACGTTCCTGGTGCGCTCCGGCGTCCTCACCTCCGTCCATGCCTTCGCGGTCGATCCGGCGCGCGGCGTCTTCATTCTCGCCATCCTGACGGCAGCCATCGGCGGCGCCCTGGCGCTCTATGCGATGCGGGCGCCGTCGCTGCGGCCGGGCGGCCTCTTCGCTCCGGTGAGCCGCGAGGGAGCGCTGGTCCTCAACAATCTCTTCCTCGCCGCCGGCTGCTTCACGGTGCTGACGGGAACCCTCTATCCCCTGCTCCTCGATGTCCTGGGCGGCGCCACCGTATCCGTCGGGCCGCCCTACTACGAGATCGTCTTCGTCCCGCTCATGGTTCCGCTCCTGCTCCTCGTGGCCCTCGGCATGATGGCGCCTTGGAAACGGGCCGATCTCGCCGGAGTGCTGGGGCGCCTCAAGCTGCTGGCGCTGGTCTCGGTGGCGACCCTGGGCGTCGTGTGGTGGCGGACACTGCAGACATCGCCTCTCCCGGCCTTCGGTATCGCACTCTCGGTCTGGATCGCCGGGTCGGTGGTCCTCGAGTACGGGGAGCGAATCAGGGTCTTGCGAAGTCCTCTGCGACAAAGCTGGCAACGGGCCCGAACACTGCCGGCGGCGTCCCATGCGATGAGCCTCGCCCACCTCGGTCTGGCTGTGCTTGTCGCCGGCGTGACGGCGTCGTCGGCCTGGCAGACGGAGATCATCCGCACCATGGCGGCGGGCGATCGCCAGGACATCGCCGGATACACGCTCGTCTTCGAAGGAGTGGAGATGGTTGCGGGACCCAACTACGATGCCGAGCGCGGCACATTCCTCGTGACGGCAGGCGGCCGCTACATCACCCGCCTCGAACCGGAACGCCGCGCCTATCTCGTCCAGGCGACGCAGACGACGGAAGCCGCCATTCACACCACTCTCTTCGCCGATCTCTACGTCGTCATCGGCGATGCCGTCGGCGACGGCGCCCATGTCGTGCGCCTCTACCACAACCCCCTGGTCCCGTGGATCTGGGGCGGCGCCCTGCTGATGGCGGCAGGAGGCGCCATCGGACTTGTCCGCCGGAGAGGGATGCCGCCATGATCGGCCGCCACCGACGCCGGGTGCCTCGAAACGCCTGGCGGGCCATGCTGCGCACCCTTCCCCTTACCGCTCTGCTCATCCTCACCGCGCCGGATCCTCTCCATGCCGTGGAGCCCGACGAGATTCTCGCCGATCCGGCCAGGGAGGCGCGCGCCCGTGATCTGGGGCGCGAACTGCGCTGCCTGGTCTGCCAGAACCAGTCGATCGAGGATTCCGATGCGCCCCTGGCGCGTGACCTGAGAGTACTCCTGCGCCAGCGCATCGAGGTGGGGGACAGCGACGAGGCGGCCGTGGCCTGGATCGTCGAGCGTTACGGTGACTACGTCCTTCTCAAGCCACCCCTGCGCGGTGACACGGCGTTGCTCTGGGGAGCACCGCTGGTGGCACTCGCGGGCGGCGCCCTGGTGGTCTTCTTCGCTCTGCGCCGCAACCGGCACGCCGAGGATCGGCCATGATCCACCTGGCGCTCGCCAACATCATCGCGGTGGCCCTTGTCCTGCTGGCACTGCCCCTCCTCTCGCAAGGCGACGGCTTGCGTCGCCGCAGCCTGATCGTCGCGGCCTCCTTTGCCGTCATCGCCGGAGCGATGGCCATCTATACCGCGATCGGGTCGCCGCATCTCGCCGACCGGCCCCTTGCCGAACGCACCGTCGCCACCACCGACCCCGAACTTGCCGGTCTCCTGGAGCGCGCCAGGAGCCGCCTGGTGGAGGAGCCGACGGATATCGATGCCTGGATCTGGATCGCCAATGCCCGGGGCCTTTCCCGGCGCTACGACGAAGCGGCACTCGCCATGGCCGAGGCGGCCGCCCTCGATCCCGGGAACGACGAACACCTCGCGCGGCAGGGTGAGTTCATCGTGCTCGCCAACGACGGACTGGTGACCCCCGCAGCACGGCTCCTGTTCGCGCAGTCCCTGGGCATCGACGCCAGCCAGCCGATCGCGCGCTTCTATGGCGGCGTTGCCCTGGCGCAGGCCGGCGACACGGCAGGCGCACTGGACGTCTGGCGCGATCTTCTCGCCGATTCACCCGTGGATGCGCCATGGATCGGCGAACTGCGCCGTCATATCGCGGATGCCGGGGAGACGACAGGCGATTCCGACGACGATACCCTAGCGATGATCACGGGCATGGTCGAAGGCCTCGCCCGGCGACTCGAGGATGAGCCGGACGACCTCGAGGGATGGAAGCGCCTCGCTCACTCCTACACCGTTCTGGAAGACTGGCCGAAGGCGCGCCAGGCCTACGAGCGGGCGCTCGAACTGGCGCCCGGCGACACCGATCTCACGGACGGCTTCGCGGCCGCCGTCGCCGCCCCCGTCGACCGCTCGACCGGTGTGTCCGCCGTCGTGCTGGCCGACATGGAGCGGGTGCTCGAGACCCGGCCCGACAACCCCCATGCCCTCTACATCACCGGCCTTGCGGCGGCTCTGGGCGGTGATGCCGACGACGCCCGCGAACGGTGGACGCGCCTGCGGGATCTCTTCGAGCCGTCGACGAGCGAGTACGCAGGCGTCGGGATGCTCCTCGAGAGCATCGAATGAGGGCCCGGCGCCACTATTTCTCGTGCCGGTTGAACCAGATTTCCCTGGCCAGGCGCAGCCTGACGCCAAGACGCGTGAGCAAGGCGGGAGGAAGCACCCGGGGACTCCCGAGACTCTCCATGTCGGCGATGAGGCCGTTGTCGCGCCCACTGGCCATGTCGGCGGCGAGCAACCCGCTGATGGTACCCTTGGTGACACCGACCGCGTTCTGGCAAACGGCAGCCCAGACATGGCCGGCGACCTGACCGAAGCCCGGCGCACCGTTGCGTGACAGGCATATGAACCCGGTCCAGGTATGCTCCATCGTCACGTCGCCGAGCATGGGGAACCGGGACCGGAAACGCGCCTCGTGAGCGCGCCGCGCCGCCATCTGTTCGGCTCTCGTGACGCGGAATTCGGGTGCGTAGCGGAAGCCCTGGCGGATCAGGATCCGATGATCCCTGGTGAACCGCATGGTGATGCCGGCAATGGCGTTGGCCGGCGTGATTCCCCAGTCGTCCTTGCCTCCGAGCGCCAGGCGCTCCGCCTCGTTCAGGACGCGCGTCAGGCTGGCATGGGCAGCGATCGGCACGAGGCGGCGCCGGAAGAACCCGAACTCGCCGGCAAAGCCGTTGGTGGCGAGAATCATGCGCGCCGCGCGGACGGTGCCTCCCGGGGTGGCGAGCTCCACCCCGTTTCGCAAGGTCATCGATATGACAGGCGTGTTCTCGCAGAGGCGGACTCCCTCGGGAAGGTGGTCGGCCAGACCACGGGTCAGCGCCGCGGGATTGAAGAGGACACAGCCTGGCGTGTAGACCGCCGCGTGGAACGCCGATGTCCCGACCTCGCCCGCAAGCTCATCCCGGTCCAGCCAGCGGAAGGGCTCGCCGAGGGCCTCGAGTTCCCGGGCGAAGGGCTCGAGAATCTCCCTTCTTCCGCGTTCCGAACGGGCGGTATGGTACTTGCCGCGCCGGCTCCAGTCGCAGGCGATGCCGTGGTCCCGGACCGCTCCGTCGAGGTGATCGATGGCAGCGCGCGCCAGGGCCATGAAGCGCTGGCTGCCCTCGAGTTCAGCCAGCGAATCGCCGACGTTGTGAGGAAGGTCGATGGCAAAGCCGCTGTTGCGTCCCGATGCATTCTCCCCCGCTTCGCCGGCATCGAGAAGGATGACGCTGTCATCCGGCCTGTTTTCGGCGAGGCGCCGCGCCGCCGCCAGCCCGGCCCAACCCGCTCCCACGACCACCCAATCGGCCACCACATCCCCGGCAAGCGGAGAACGCGGTGTCCGTGGCCCGAGAATGCGGCTCCATCCGTTGGTCGTGTCGTTGACCGGCAGAACCCTGATCGTTCGTGTATCCGGCATCGTCCGGTCTCCCGTCAGAAACTGCGAAAACGCTTGCGGTATGTCCGTGTGTGTCGGCGGCGAAGGCGCTGCCGGCGCTTGCCGGTCGCTCATAACTCGGGCTCCCGACACCAGATCAGCCAAGCCTGCTGGAGGCCCCCGGCCCGGTCTCGCTCGAACCGGTGGGTGGTGCCGACATGGCGCCGGAACTCCTGCTCGGCATGATGATGCCGTTGCCGACGCAAACGCAAGCACCGAACAAGATCAGCTCATGCAGGAACCCTGACGCCAAGACCGACGATTCGGGGAGCAGGCCGAGGCAAGCGACGCCCCGCCCGGCCAGCGTCATGGTGGCAGACGTATATCGTGCGACAAGGCCGCCGGCAAGAATACTGTCGAACACGAATCCTGCCGTGATGCTCCCGATGTCCACGCCAAGCCGCGCAGGGTGCACATCAAACGGCGTGCCGACGACCGGGGGAGCGCCGCCGGGATGTGCGATCGGGAACGAAACAGAGGTCAGGGAAACGTCGCACCGGCCTGATCTCCGTAACGCCCTCCATCGATACACGCCTCACACACGCGTCAGGTGCCGGAAGGTATGCTCCGCCGAAATATGTCCGGAGCGCAAGTCCAGATGTCAGCGACTCACTCCCGTGCATCGGTTTCATGTCCCAGTTCCTCCTCGCTGCAGGCGCGACGGGCGAGCATGCCGGCAAACAGCCGGCTCGTCGCCGCCATGCCCGCCGCCACCGCGAGGCTCGCGACGAGGCCGCCGACCTGGAAGCCGAGCCCGGAGAGCAGCGTGCCGACAAGGCGTCCGGCGGCGTTGGACATGTAGTAGAAGCCGACATCCATGGTCACGCGTTCGGTGCGGCCGAGCACCAGGATCAGATAGGAGTGGAGCGAGGAATTGAGGGCGAACACGGCGCCGAAGGCGAGCAGAGCCGCGACCAGGAGAGCCGTCAACGCCCTCCCCTCCATGGCCGCGACCGCCACCGCCAGCAGGGCCGGAATCAGGGTCAGCACGCCGACCCAGAACCGCGCCAGTCGAATGACGTCGCCCGCGCTCCTCCCCCGCGCGCGCAACAGTTTCGGCGCCAGCACCTGCATGACCCCGTAGCCAATGATCCAGAGCGCCATGAAGCTGCCGACGAGGAAGAATGCGGCGCGGTCCGATTCAAGCGTTCCGTCCGACAGCACGGTGTGGAAGTAGACGGGCAGCGCCACGACGAGCCACACATCGCGCGCACCGAAGAGGAACAGGCGAGCCCGCAGACAAGCGGTTCACCAGCGGACTCCTGGAGAACACCTCGCCGAACGTCGCCTTCCGGTCGCCGCCCGGCAGGCCTGCCGGCATGCAGACCATGACGGCTGCGAGGATGACCGCCAGGACCGCCGCCATGCCGACCAGCGACGCCTCGAAGCCCGCCAGGGCCAACAAGGCAGCGCCCAGGAGGAAGCCCAGGCCCTTCACCGCGTTCTTCGAGCCCGTCAGCGTCGCCGTCCAGCGGAACAGCGCACCCTGCTCGGTCGCCGGGGCGAGAATCCTGACGGCGCTCTTGGCGCTCATCTTGGAGAGGTCCTTGGCGATGCCGGAGAGGCCCTGTGCCGCCATCACGAAGGCGACCGAAAGCGCCGTCGCCCAGGCCGGGTCGAGCTGCGTCAGCGCCGCCAGGGCAACGACCTGGAGGGCGAGCCCGGCATGGAGCGTGGAGGTGAGCCCGAAACGGGCTGCGACCCAACCCGCCGACAGGTTCGTCACAATGCCCATGAACTCATAAAGCAGGAAAAGATAGGCGAGTTGGACGGGAGAAAAACCGAGAGTGTGGAAGTGCAGCAGAACCAGCATGCGGAGCGCGCCGTCGGTCAGCATGAAGGACCAGTAGGCTGCAGTGACGGCGATGTAGGCGGCGACGGCACCGCGCCTCGCCGACGGTTCCACGGTCACTCCAGGCTGTCCGACACGAGACCCACGACGTCTGCCAGGCGGCAACTGTAGCCCCATTCACTGTCGTACCAGGCATAGATCTTGGCCTGCGTACCGTTCACGACCATGGTCGCCGGACCGTCGATCACGGCCGAACGCGGATCGTCCAGGAAATCCGTCGAGACCAGCGGTCGCGCTTCGTAACCGAGAATTCCCTCGAGCGGCCCGGCGGCCCACCTGGCGAAAAGCGTGTTGATCTCCTCCGCGTTGCTATCCCGCGCCAATTCGAACACGCAGTCCGTCAAGGAAGCGTTCAGCAGCGGCACCCGTACCGCATGACCGTTCAGCCGCCCCGCAAGCTCGGGATAGATGAAACCGATGGCGGTTGCCGAGCCCGTCGTTGTCGGAACAAGCGCGATGAGTGCGGAGCGCGCCCGGCGCAGGTCATGGTACGGCCGGTCGACGAGGGTCTGGCTGTTGGTGACGTTGTGGATCGTCGTGATCGAGCCGTGCCGAATGCCGATTTCCTCATGCAGCACCCTGACAACAGGCGCCAGGCAGTTGGTGGTGCAACTCGCCGCCGTCACCACATCGTACCGATCGGGATCGTAGAGCAGGTGGTTCACTCCGAAGACGATGTTGAGCGCCGCTCATCCTTGACGGGCGCGGACACCACGACCTTGGCGACACCGGCATCAAGATAGGGCCTGAGGGCCCGCATCGTCCTGAAGCAGCCCGTGCAATCCACGACGAGGTCGATGCCGTGCTCCGCCAGCGGCAACTCCTCGATGCGCCCGGTCCCGGCGACCGCGATGTCATGGCTGTTGACCACGACGGCGCCTTCCCGGTGGTCGATCCGGACATCCCAGCGCCCATGCACGGTGTCGAATTCGAGGAGATGCGCGTGAGAGGCGGCATCGCCTGCACGATCATTCGCCAGCACGACCTGATCCAGGCATCCGGCGGCGTCGAGCGCCCGCAGGAAGAGCTTGCCGATACGCCCAAGACCGTTGACCGCTATGCGCGCCACCGCCCCAATCCAGATTGAAGGAACAACCCCGCGACCTTAAGGTCGGTTTGTGACACTCCGGTGACAGCGCCGGTCTGCACCACCACCGGCCACGTGGAATCGGCACGCAGCACTCGAAACCAGCAGGGCGCCGTTGGCACGCCCCCGGAACGCGCCACGCTGCCTTCGCATGATGGACCTCAGCGACGCCGGGGTCCCTGCGACCTCCTTCGAACCGAGGCAGGCTTGCAGTGCGCTCACCCATTCATTCTGATTGCAGGGTGATGTCGACCGGTCATTGACTGGGACCGATAGCAGAGCCTCCCTCGGTAGCCGGAGCCCTGAGCCGAGGTCCGTGCCGCAAGGGGTCATCTCCGCCGAGAGAGGCTTATCGGTTCTTGTCTGTTGCCGCTCGTATCAGGTGGTGATTCAGGGATTCCCGGAGCAGAACGTCACAGGCGCCCGGCGCCGTGCCTTGCCGCGACACGGGCTGAACTCCAAGCCGACTGCCGGCAGCACCGACCAAACGCGCCGGAACACGAGACCGACCGGACCTGGATCACCATCTCCCGCGGCCGAACAGGCGCCATGAGGGCACATTTTTCGACCTGCTTGACCGGCGGGAGTTAAGGTCTACGTCCGTGACAGGATCAGGTGTTGCAATGTCTATCGAGTGGGCCGGCGGTGCTGACGCACTGGCGGGTGGCGACGGCGACGACATGCTGAAGGACGGCCTCGGGGCGACGACACGCTCTATGGCGGCGACGGGGCTGACCACATCAACGGTTTCGAGGCCGAAGACATCATCGAGGTCGCCGGCGCGCCCGGCAGCCTCCCTTGGCGCGGACGACTGCCGGTTCCTTCCCGTCGAGGCTGCCCCGCCGGAGGGCGGCGACGAGGACGCTCCTGCACAGGGTGCGCCGCCGGACGGCAACGATGACGGCGACACTCCGGACGACGACGGCGACGATGCCTTGAGCGGCGGGTCCGCCGGCGTGGAAGGTGCTGCGGGGTGGCAAGGGTCTGGATACGCTCAACAGGTGGTGATGGCGACGACACCCTGCGTGGTGGCATGGGGCGCCGGGTTCGACGGCGCAGCCGATCTCGGCGGCATGGGCGTTCAGCGCCTCCGTGTTGGCGTCGAGCATGACGAGGCCGGCGACCTTGCCACGGTTCGGGCAGATGGCGCCGAAGACTCAGGCGGAGCCTGTCCCCCGGTCCTTGGGGGTTGACGATCGGATGCCGCGTTTTGCCCAGCGCCGGGTGATCTTGTGTTGATGGCTGCATAGAACGGCGGGATTTCGGCGATTTGCCGCGCTTTGTCAGGGTCGTGTTTCTTCCCTGTTGTCAGGTCCTATTGTCACGTCCTGTTGTCGTGGGTTCAGTGTTCGGCTGATTGTCTCCCCGAGCGCCGCCCGTTTTCCTATTGTCGTTTTGGTCCGGTTCGGATTGTTCCGTCGGCCTCTGCTTCGGTCTTGGTGACGGTTGCCGGGAGGGTTTCGGTTCCGAGGCACTCGCGGGATCGTCTGTTTTCCCTGTGGTCTGGGTCGTGTTGTCCGGTCCCGGGGCGGCGTTTTTGCCGCCGCCCCGGGTGGATGCTAGATCGGCATCGAAAGAAAGAGCGATGCGATGCCGGGCAGAGTTGTGATGACGCCCCCCGGCGCAGCACCCGGACGAGCCGGTCACGGGGGACCGAACTCCCGTGTATTGTCGAGCCATTTTGCGTCCGGGTCCACCCCCGCTCTCGAGACGGATCGTGTGCACGACGGGACGACTGTTCAACTGCAAGCGGTGTCAGCGGCAGGTTGTTCTCTGCCGGTCGTGTGACCGGGGGCATGTGTATTGCTCCGATGAGTGCAGGGAGCGGTCCCGGATCGAGCGGCGCCGCGCGTCGCGTCGTCGCTACCAGAGCACGCTGAGGGGCCGTGAGACGGGCCGTCACCGCCAGCGGCGTTACCGGCTCCGCAAGGCGGAGGAGGCGCGTGCGTTGAAGGCCAGGGCGGCGATGCTTGCCGAGATCATGGGCACGCAGACGTCTGCTGTGGTGCTGCTTGGCGACGTTCCGGCGGTGTCTGGAGACGCCGGTTCCGAAGAAATCGTTACGGACCACCCTTCCCGACTGCTGCCGACCTCCCTACCTGCGGTTGTGAAGGCGCGAGAGCGACGCGAATCGCCGCTTCGGTGCGCCCGGTGCGGACGGGTCGTGACGCATGTGGTGCTGAGGGACCTGTGATGCGGCGTTGAGGAACCAAAGGGAGGGAGTTCATGGCGATCGACGAGGACACGCGGGCGACGATCGTGCGGCTGTCGCGGGCCGAGGGCTGGGCTGTGGGGACGATTGCCCGGCATCTCGGCGTGCACCACGGCACGGTGACGCGGGCGCTCAAGGCGTCGGGGCAGGAGCGGCGGCCGCGGGCCAAGCTCATCGACCCCTTCGTTGCCTTCCTCGGGGAGCGTCTTGAGGCGTCGCCGGACCTTCCGGCCAGCACGCTCTGGCGACAGGTCGTGGCCCTGGGCTACCGCGGCGGCGAGGATCACTTCCGTCACGACCTGCGCCGCCTCGGGCTGAGGCCGGTGAAGAGGCCCGAGCCGTCGCTGCGGCTGAGCTTCCTTCCGGGCGAGCAGGCGCAGGTTGACTGGGCCGAGTTCGGGAAGGTCCGCATTGGCCGGGCGGAGCGCAGGCTCATGGGGCTTCTCGTCACCCTCAGCTACTCGCGCCAGACTGTCCTGAGCCTGTTCCACGACGCGCGGATGGCCAGCTTCCTGCAAGGCCATGTCGAGGCTTTCGCGGCATTCGGGGGTGTGCCGCGGAGGCTTCTGTACGACAACCTGAAGAGTGCCGTGGTGACGCGCCGCGGCAAGGCGGTCACCTATCATCCGATGCTGCTCGGCCTCGCGGCCCACTATGCCTTCGAACCGAGCGCCGCCTGGCCCAGGAGCCCGCAGGAGAAGGGCCGCGTGGAACGCCGTGTGCGCTTCGCGCGCACCGGGTTCTTCGCCGGGCGCGACATCACGGTCCCGCTCGGCGAGCTCAACGCCGCGGTTCGGGAGTGGTGCTTCGGCGCCGCCGCGGAGCGGCCCTGGCCGGACGACGACAGTCTCCTGGTGCGGGACGCCTTCGCCCGGGAGAGGGAGCACCTGATCGTCCTTCCCGTCGACCCCTTCCCGCATCACGAGGTCCGCCCGGTGCGCATCGACAAGACCTGCCACGCCCGCTTCGACACCAACGACTACAGCGTTCCGGGTAGCTTCTCCAAGGCCCTGCTGACGCTGGTCGCCGACCGCGACGAGGTCCGCATCCTCGACGGCGCCGACGAGGTCGCGCGCCACCGACGCTCCTACGACAGGAAGCAGGCCGTCACCGATCCGGAGCATGCCAGGGCGATCGCCGCGGGCAAGCGGCGGGCCCGCTCCATGAGCGTCCGCGACCGGGTCCTGCGCACCGTGCCGCGGGCCGAGGAGATGCTGGCGCGCGCCGGGACCAACGGGCGCAACGTGGCCTCCTGCGCCCGGATGCTGGAGACGCTTCTCAACGCGCACGGCGCCGACGCTCTCGACCGGGCTGTCGCCACGGCGCTGGAGCGCGGCTCGTGCCACCCCGAAACCGTGCGCGTCATCATCGAAGAGCGCCGCCGGGAGCAGGGCCTGCCGCCCCTCAGCATCGCCGACGACGGCCGCGGCGGCCGTGGCACGACGCCGCGGGGGACCGCTCTCGACGCCTACGACAGGCCCGAAGCCAGCGCCAGGAACAAGACATGAGCGAGCTCAGGGAGCGTGCCCGGGCGCTCGGCCTCCACGGGCTCGTCGAACGCTGGGACGAGGTCGCCGGGACCGCATGGATCGAGGAGGTGGTCAGCGGCGAGGAACAGGCCCGCAGGGCCCGCAGCCACGAGCGCCGCCGCGCCGCGGCGCGGCTGCCCGCCTTCAAGCCCCTGGCGGACTTCGACTGGACATGGCCGCGCGACATCAGCCGGGCTCATGTCGAAGCGCTCCTCGGCCTCGGCTTCGTCGACCGTGCGGACAACGCCGTGCTCGTCGGCGGGCAGGGCACCGGAAAGACCATGATCGCCGCCAACGTGGCGCACCAGGCCCTGCTGCACGGCCACACCGTCCGCTTCGAGAAGGCGCCGGAACTGCTCGAGGCACTCGCCGAGACCGTCTCGCGCAGCGAGCTGCGCCGCCGCCTCGCGATCCTCGCCAGGCCCCGCCTGCTCGTCCTCGACGAAATCGGCTACGTGACCCTCGAAAGCCACCATGCCGACATCCTCTACGCCATCGTCTCGCGGCGCTATCAGCGCCGCTCGACCATGGTCACGACAAGCCTCGCCTTCGCCCAGTGGGACCGCGTCTTCCCCAGCGCCTCCGGCATCGCCGGCACCGTCGACCGGCTCATGCACGACGCAACCCTCATCTCCATCGACAGCGACTCCTGGCGGCTCAGGCGTGAAACCCGATAAACCCCGCCGCGTCGACTTCGACGCCGTCAAGCGCATGCCGTTCGAACGCATCGCCGCCGACTGGGGATACGTCCGCGACGAACAGGCCTCGACACGCGCCAACCCCGTCCTGTGCGCACCCGGCCTGCCGAAGCTCGTCACGAAGTGCCTCAACAACGGACACTGGGTCTACTTCAACACCCAGAACGATGAAGACAACGGAACCGTCATCGACTTCATGCTCAACCGCGGACTGGCCTTCGCCGACATCTGCACCCGCTTCACAGCACCCGACACCGCGCCACGCGACTTCCGCAGCCTCTGGGCCGCGGCAACGCCCGATGCGGCCCCGGACTGGCTCACCGGGCGCGGCATCCTCCCGGAGACCCTCGACACCTGCCGCCCCCTGGTCCGCCGCGACCACAACGGACGCGTCCTCTTCGCCCATCGCAACAGGAAGCGAAAGCTCACCGGCTTCGAGATCGGTCCCCCCGACGGACCGAAACGCTTCGCCACCGGTGGAACCCGAAGCCTGTTCGCCGTCCGCGCCGGAACCGCCGCGGACCTCGAGGCCCTCGTCATCACCGAAAGCGCCGTCGACGCCCTCAGCCTGGCCCAGATCGACCAATGTCCCCCCAGCCACGCCTTCCTCTCCACCGCCGGGGCACCCTCGCGAAGACAGCACGAACAGATCAGCCTCGCCGCAAGCAGCCTGCCCAACGTCAGGACCATCGTCCTCGCCCAGGACCACGACGAGGCCGGAGAGCGACAGGCCGAAACCCTGCGCAAAAAGATGAAGCTCCCCTCCCACGTCTCGTTCCACAGACGCAGACCGCCGGAAAACGCCGACTGGAACGACGTCGTCAACGCCAGGACCAAAGAACCACAAGCGAGATCATGACCACGTCCGTCACAAGGAGACCACTCATGCCCCTCACGCCCGCCGAAAAGCAGCGGCGATACCGGGAACGGCGCAAGGCCGGCATCCCTCCCGTCCACACCCCAAAGCATCGTGACCGGCGCTCGCGACCGCAACGCTGGAACGACGCCGTGGCCGAACTGCGCGCCCTGCAGGACGAATGGCGTGACCGCCTCGACAGCATCCCCGAAACCCTCCGTGACACGCCTTACGGAGAACGCCTGCAGATCGTCGCCGATGCCGACATCGAGGCCCTCGAGGACATCGAACCGCCACGCGGCTACGGAAGGGATACGTGATCCCGCAAGACCCTTGAACGCGGTCACGCGTTACCATCCAGGAATGAGAACGTCTCACCCCGACGCGCCGCTCAGCCTCCCCGGGAAACTCCCGGGCCGTCCAAACGACACCGCATCACGAGACTGCCGCAGCCGCTGGCCGGACTGGCTTACAGGTCGCAGCATCCGCCCGAAAACACTCAACGCCTGCCGCACCCTGCAGGACGAATGGCGTGACCGCCTCGACAGCATCCCCGAAACCCTCCGTGACACGCCTTACGGAGAACGCCTGCAGATCGTCGCCGATGCCGACATCGAGGCTCTCGAGGACATCGAACCGCCACGCGGCTACGGAAGGGACACGTAATCTCGCAAGACCCTTGAACGCGGTCACGCGTTACCATCCAGGAATGAGAACGTCTCACCCCGACGCGCCTCTCAGCCTCCCCGGGAAACCCCCGGGCCGTCCAAACGACACCACATCACGAGACTGCCGCAGCCGCTGAGCCGCAGCAACGCCCGATCCGCCGCCGGACTGGCTCACAGGTCGCAGCATCCGCCCGAAAACACTCGACGCCTGCCGCACCCTGCGCCGCCGCAACCGCAACGCACGCAGCCTCTTCGCCCAGCGCAACAGAAACCGTCAGCTCTCCAGCCTCGAGATCGTCCCGCCCGACGAACCACGACGAGGACGGAGAACGCCAGAACGAAACCACGCGCAAAAGCCTGAAGCTCCCCTCCCACATCACGTTCCACAAACGCCGAACGCCAGAAAACGCCGACCGGAACGACATCGTCAACGTCAATGCAAGACCAATGGGATCCAACAATAGGCAGAAAACAAAGACCGGGCGGACCTTCGTCCAATGCCGCACGTTCTCCTGTCGTGGTCACCCACTCACACGATCAGCGCCCAAAAGAGCGGTTCTCCGCCAATATCCCGCCGTTCTAAATCGCCGCCGACATCTTGTTCTGTTGCCGCACGCGGGCCTCGACCTCAGCCGTTCCGGGACGTTTCTTTGAACGCCGCCAACGCACCACGCCGTGGGTCGCCGGGTTCGGACAGCTCCCCGCAACCGCCGCCAGCGCCGTACGCTGCTTCGCATTCAACTTGCGCGGCGGGCCTGAGGCCTTGCGATCCTTCAATCCCTCCGGGCCTTCCGCGTTGAAGCGAAGAACCCGGTCCCGGATGATCCGTAAGCCCCACCCCGGCAAGGCGCGCCGCATACGAACGACGATGACCGTCACATGTCACCGCAAGCGCAAGAAGTCGACGGTTCCGCGCGCCATCCCGGCTTCATTGCGCCGAGCCACACAGCGGCGCGGCATCGAAATCCTCCCTCAAGGGAATCGCTGCCCTCATACCGACCCCCCCCCCCAATGGCAGGATCGGTATCAAGTCGGAAGTCGATCTCCTTGGGAAGCCACGCGCTGAGTCTCAACCCTCAGCCTCTGGTGCACGTTCTCTCCCCTGGAACCGTTCCATGGCGAGAACCACCGACGACGAATGCCGGGCTATGGCACGCCGGACTGGCTCTCGGGGAGAACCTGGCCTCCGTCGACGATGATGGTCTGGCCGGTCACGTAACGTGCTTCATCGCTGGCCAGGTAGAGCGCCGCATAGGCGATGTCTTCCGGCATGCCGAGTTCACCCATGGGAATGGCGGGCACCATTGCGGCTTCATGCTCACGCGCCTCGCGCGAGCCGGGGCGGCGGATCAGGATGTTTCCAGGCTCGACGGCGTTGATCGTGACGCCTTCCCTCGCAACTTCCAGGGCGGCAGCCTTGATGAAGCCGTTCACACCGGCCTTCGAGGCGCAGTAGTGACTCCAGCCTGGCATGGCGACGCGCGGACCCGAGATCGATGACGTCACGACGATCCGTCCGTAGCGGCGCTGAACCATGTGGGGGAGAACGGCCTTGGCAATCAGAAAGAGGCTCTTGAGGTTCGTATCGAGCACGTGATCCCACTCGGCCTCCTTCATCTTCGCGATCGTCGATGACGGGAAAACGCCTGCGTTGTGGGCGACGATGTCGATCGCGCCGAGGCGCTTTCGGGCATCGTCGATCATCGTCCTGACCTGCCCCGCATCGGCGACATCGATCGCCATCGCTTCAGCATCGCCGCCAGCCCTCGAGATCTGGCGGGCGACCGCCTCTCCGCGACGGACGGTGCGCGTCGCGATCATGACTCGTGCGCCCTCGCTTGCGAAAACCCTTGCGATACCGGCTCCAATACCGCGTCCACCCCCGGTAACGAGCGCCGTTTTCCCGTCCAGCCGTCCTCCCATAACGCGCCCCTTTCCAGACAAGGAGCAAAAGTCTGAGCGAAGAAGGAAACCACGGCAAGAGCGGGCCCGAGGCTTTGCGCGCAACGCGCGGCATCGAGCCAGCTGCTGTTCTGCCCGTTGGTGCAGCGGTTGCTGTCGCCTGGTGCCGGGGTGAGCCTCACGGGGATGCCGGTCATGCGCCGGTGCGTGACGAAGCGATCTCGAAACTCCACGAGATATGACCGTTTCCACCCGCCGGGACAGGCACCCTCGAGGTATCCGTTTCGAGCGAGTCTGTTGGAAACGCCATCCAGCATGACACTGCAGTCGAGAGGAAAGCCGTCACATCAATGCAGGTCGACATGCACAATGCGCATGCGCCGCCGAAAGCGAATCGGCACTGTTTTCCCATGGTTCCGGCTTGAGTTTGGGCGCCAGGACTTTCCTACGCTACGGCTGATTTTTCGGGAAGCCGATGAATCGCGCCCGAATCGGCCATCTGATCTTTCGCGAGGCCGACGAATCGAGGCCGAATCGGGATGTCCTGGACGGATTCCGTGGCTTCAGTGCCGCCCGCATGGCGACACCGGCAGCGTTTTCGGCCCGGATGCCTGGTTCTTGATGTTCTGGCAGCGTTCCGGGATCCCCGGACGCTCAAGGCGCCTCAGGGCCGGGTCAGGGCGTTGATGGCCTCGCGACGGTCCAGTTGTAGGCGGCGCCGGGTTTCGGCGAGGCTTTCGGCCTCGCGGCGGTTGGCGAAGATCACCGCGAGCGCGATGTTGTTGAGGCTGGCCCGGTTCGCCGGGCCGTTGTCGGTGCGGGTCAGGCAGGCGTCTTCGCCGAAGACGCAATCCCTTTGTCGATGGTTCAGATTTTCCACGGCCCAGTGGCGGCGGTTCAGTCGCAGCAACTCTTCCGGCGATGTGGCCCCCGTATCGAGAGAGGTGATGATGTAATCGGTTTCCGTGTAACCCTTCTCTTCTTGCTTCCCGGCATCGCCGGGGCCTTTCTTCCACGGCTCCCGATAGCGGGTGATGCGGGCGACCTGACGGACGCCCGGATAGTTGATCAGACCGTGCGGGCGGGACGAGGACGCTGATTGAACGCTGTTCCAGTCGACCGTGCGCCTTGTCGAACGGCTCCGTGAAGTGGCCGGTGGCGTCCTTTTGCCAATTGATGCTGTCGAGGATGGCGAAGGTCTCCGGGGCGTTGCCCTTGACGACGAAGACGTAATCCGCGCGTTGTGTGATCAGCTTCGCGGTATGGCGTGTCGTGTGCAGCGCGTCGAGGGTGATCACCTTGCCGCCGATGTCGCTGCGCTCCAGGAGATCGTGCATGGCCGCCAGTTCGCCGCCTTCGTCGTTGAAGTTCAGGAGGGAAAAGGGCGCGCCGGTCTCATGGTCGACAAGGGCCACGGTCTCTCAGACGGCCATCGCCGTTGCGGTTGGCGCCGCGGATGCGCTTGCCGTCGGCGGCGAGTGCACGGGCGAGGTGAAGCCGAGGCCGGGACCAGCGGGCGAGCACATCCTCCAGAGCCTCGGGGTCGATCGACTGGATAACCCGGTGGATGGCCCGGTGGATGGTGGACTTGGAGACGGGCTCGCGAAGCCCCGTCTTCGGGTTAAGCCACGCGCCGATGGCCTCCAACTCCTCCTGGGACAGGGACCGCGCGAACTGCGCGGCGGCGACACAGCCCTTCATGTTGGCGAACTCGGCGAGCACGTGCACGGTGAGCACCGATGCCGCGGTATGCTTCCTTCCCTGCGCCCGGCGGAAGTCGGGAATGGCCGCGCTTAAGCGTAGAGCGAGCGCAGCACCTTGGGGTCCCGGGGCGCCAGTTCGGGGCATGAGGGCGGCACCACGTCGGGGGGAAGCGGCAGTGGGCTCGACAGCAGCGCCCGGGCATCGCGCCTCAGTGCCGTAACGTAGATATCCTTGGGCTTGCCGTGAGGATCGGTGTAACGCCCGTTGGAGCGGGCAAACCCCTTGGTCTCACCCAGACACGTCCAGCCCGCAGCCTTCAACATCGTGCCGGCAAAGATCTCCGGATCGCTTCAACGTCTCCGCCAGCAGCACCCCGTGGCCGTGCACCTTCAGCCAGTCGTCACAGAGCCGGCGCGTCATGCACGCAAGGAAACTCAGAAGCAAGGTTCGCAAACACCCCGGGCTTGGAGAGGAGCAAGAACCGCGTGTTGTTGGCCACCACCCCGAGCCGCTGGAACTGCTGCTTAAGGCTTCCAGCCGGTCCACTGGTCGCGGGGAGCGCACTTGAAGGCGCCGTTCTGCCACGCCGCCAGACCCAGCCAATGGCCCCTGAAGGTCGCAAGGTAGCGCAGACCGCGACCCGCCAGGCGACGGAAGCCGAGATCGTGGTACTCGTTCATCAGCGCGTCCAGGAGCGGACGCTCCTCCGGCCTCGCCAGGCGAACCTCAACCTCAGACGTCCTGACCTCGGCTATGAATTTGTCCAATCAGTTTGATGCTTCTGGGCCGAGTTTGGCTGGGTTGTCTGGCATTTCGTAGATCATGCGCAGGTCGGTTCCTGGGAAGGTCGTGCGCGTCTGGTTGAGTTCGTCGAGCAGTCCGGCGATGTCGGCGTCGCGCGCGTTGCTGGCGGTGCCGAGGAAGCGCACCCGCAGGACGCGGTTTTCCTGATCGGGGATGATGTCGGCGTCCGACTGGAACAGTTCGGCGAGGGGGCGTCGCGGACGCTGCTTTGCGCCCTGGGCCTGGGCGACGGCGGCCATCATCCGGGTTTCGGCGCGGTAGGCGATCATGCGAACGATGTCGAGCAGCAGCCTCTCGCTGGAGGGCAGGGCGTCGAGCCTGTCGTTCTCGTCGAGCTCGGCCACGGTGACATGTTTCGGGATTTCTGAACGCCGGACCTTGAGCGCCTCGTGCTCGGCGTCGAGCGTCACGATCTTGTCCTGCAGCGTCGCGGCGGCCGTGATGGCGGTGTCGGACGAGGCGCCCTTGAGCAGGTCGGCGACGCGGTTGCGCAGTGTGCCGAGCTTCTGGCGCAGCTGGCGGATGCGGCGGTCGCAGCGGCGCCAGTGCGGATGGACGACGCGCGCTTCGGGGTCCTGCTCGACAAGGCCGTGCACGGCCAGCGCGTCGAGGCCGAACTCCTGGCGCATGTACTTGAAGAAGTTCTCCTGGGACCAGCGCGAGAACAGCGCGCCGGCGACCCGCTCCATGGGCGTGTGCATGTCCGTGGTGATCAGCGGCACCTGCCGGCCGCTGTCCAGAAGACGCCGGATCTGGCGCACCTGCGGCCCGCCGGACAGCGTGATCCGTCTCTGTGCGAGCCGCACCTCGGCGGTGCGGACGCCACCTGGTGAGTGGAGCGGCACCCGGACCGTGCGGAACTCTCCCTGTGGCCAGGGACCGCTCCGGAACCCCTTGTGCCAGGTGATCACCGCCACCCCGCGCCGAGCGAGGCGGGCGAACAGCGCCGGGCTCCAGCCCTCGCGGTCGAACACCAGCGTCAGCCCCGGCGCGACCGCCTCTCCCCTGGCGAGGTCCGGCGCCTCCGGCCCCGGCAGGCCGAGCCGCTCCAGCGCGGGCAGGATGTCGTGCTCCAGCGCGTGCGTCATGGTCGGATCGAGGTCCTTGTGCAGGCACAGGAGCGGCCGGCCGCCGAGCGCGTTGACCCAATAGCCTGTCGAGGCCGGCAGACAGAGCTTCTGACGTGACACGAAGTGCTTCGGCAGGCGACCCTTGCGGCCCGAATATACCTTCACGTGCCCGTCCACCGACAGTGTCGCGCAGACATCCGGCGCCTCCGCGATCCAGTCCTTCGCCAGCGCGTCCTGCCAGTCCCGGACCCGCTGCGGGTCGCTCGCCAGCGCCCTGATCTTGCGCCGCAGCGTCTTGACCTCCGGGCAGCGGTCGAGCCCCAGGACCGCACCCCGTTCCCCGGGCGCCTCGTGGCGCAGCGCCTCGGGGTTGCGGATCCGGGCCATGAACAGGAAGGCGAGCATGAGAAGCACGCTCGTCAGCCCGTAGTACCCTTTCGGCAGCGACAGGAACCTGTCCGCGTGCTCCAGGAGACCCTCCTTCAGCAGCGCCGGCAGCGCCGCCAGGACGCCGCCGCCGGCGACCGCCGAGAGTGGCTCGTCGAAGCGCGGCGGCGCTTCGCTCATGGCTCCCGTCGAGGCCGCGACGCGCCCGGCGCTGTCGCGCGCGCCGCGCCCCATCGGCGCGACCCTGTCGCGACGGTCCCGTTCGCCGCGGCCGAGAAGATCGTCCGGGCATCGCGTGGCCTCGTCGACTTGCGCCGCCTGCGGCCGCTCTCCGCCGCCGATGAAGCCGTTGCTGAGGTTGTAGTACGCCGTCGATCTCGCGATCCCCAGTTCCCGGGCCAGTGCCGCGGCGTTCATGCCCTCGGCCAGGAGACGGTTCGCCGCGGCCGCCGTCTCGCCTGTGATCACGCTGAGACCACGGCCCTTGCGCGGCTCGTAGAAGCTCGCTTCACCCTCGTCCCGGAGCTTCCTCACCGCCCGCTGCACGGTCGCGCGGCTCACGTCGAAGGCCGCCTGCAGGTCTCCTTGAGGAACGCCGTGCCTGGCGAACCTGGCGATCCGCAGCAGCATGGCCGGCCGGTCGCCCTCGTCGTGGCAGTCGAAGGGCTCCATGTTCGAGAAGTAGACGGTCTGTCCGTCGAGGTCGGCAAGGGAGAAGCACGAGGTTCCGATCTGGACGGCTTCGGGAGGGTGCATTGCGAGCGTGTTCATGGCCTGGACTGCTCCAATATAGGCGTCATGTTATATTGGATCACCCCACGGCTATGTTGTCAAGCAAAAAAACTGGGAAAAGCGTTCATTGTGTTGGAAAAAAAAGGGCCGGACTGATCAAGTCAACTCACTGAGGTCAGGACGTCTGAACCTCAGACAGGGAAAAACCCTCAGGAGCTTCCTGATGGATCGGGACAGCTTCCATGCGCTTGCGAATCGACAACATGACCGGACCGTCGCACATCCCAAGCGGGATGGCCAGCGGGAAATGTCCGCGCGCGTGCAACATACGAACGCCTGACGTCAAGTGAAATCAAGCGAATTCCAGCATGGGAAGGCCTTGGTTTGGGCGCGGTTTCCGCTCGACATTTGACGACAAGTGTGCCAAGTCGTGATATCCTTCCTGCCACTATAGGGAGTCGATGCCACAGCCATCCCAGCTTCCTTCTCATGGGCCGTCATCGATGATCAGGCATGGCGCTTCTCCGATCTCGCGCCCTTTGACTGCCATGACGCTCGGACCCAGGCCCTGCGCATCGCCAGGTTCTTCACGATCGTCGGCGTTGAGTTGTGTCGATCCGGTCAGGGCCTTCAATGTCTCGCGGTCCACTGTCTACCGTACGGCGTAAGCTCCTGAAGGCCAGGGGCGAGGCAACCTTCAACGCACCGCAGCGGCCACGGGAGAGGCGAGGGAGATCTCCCCGGTGATGGCACAACACTCCAAAGTCGTCTCACCTTCCGGCGGACGAGGTCAGGATGTCTGAATTTCATGCGGAACGACGCTCGACAGCGATGCTCTGCCCGGGCAGCCATGATGAGGCCATGCGCCGCAAGGGTGGGCGGTGCATTCGTCGTAATGTCCCTCGAACGGGGCAGCCAAAACCTCGAAAATCTGACGGAAGTTCGGGTTACAGGCACTCCTTGTCGCGGCCATATCCTTCGTCCCTTGCTCATGGACAGGTCCGCATCAGTAGCGTCCGGTTCCAGCGTCACGAAGGGAGAGACCAATGATCCGCCGCCGTCTTCCGATCGGGATCCAGGACTTCCGGCGCCTCCGGGAGACCGGCAGCTACTATGTCGACAAGACCCCTCTCATCCGAGACTTGGTCCAGCAGGGTGACCATTACTTCCTGTCCCGCCCGCGCCGTTTCGGCAAGAGCCTGCTGCTCGACACCCTGCGGTCGCTGTTTGCCTGCCACGAACCCCTGTTCCGGGGACTCGACATCCACCCCCACTGGGACTGGTCGGCACCTCATCCGGTGGTGCGGCTGAGCTTCGGCGGGAAGTACAACGAGCCGGGCGAGATCGAAGGGGACATCATCGAGCAACTGGAGAGCGTGGAACGCGGGTATGATCTTCCGCCTGCTCGGACCTCCGATACCGGTCCGAGGCGTCTGCGGAATCTTCTTGACCGTCTGCACGGCGCCACCGGCCGGCAGGTCGTGGTGCTGGTGGACGAGTACGACAAGCCGATCCTTGACGTGCTCCACGATCCCGAGCTTGCGAGGGCCAACCGGGACTACCTGCGCGGCTTCTACGGCATCGTCAAGGACAGCGCTGAACACGTCCGTTTCGTCTTCGTCACCGGTGTCAGCATGTTCTCGAAAGTCAGCCTGTTCTCGGGTCTCAACAACCTCGAGGACATCAGCCTCGATCCGCGCTTTGCCACGATCTGCGGCTACCGCGAGGAGGATCTCGACCGTGTGTTCGGCCCTGAGATGGTCGGGCTGGACCGCGAGGAGATCCGCACCTGGTACAACGGCTACCACTGGCGGGGCGGGGTGCGGGTCTACAATCCCTACGATGTGTTGCTGTTCCTGCGGAGCCGTGAGTTTCGTCCCTACTGGTTCGAGACCGGATCTCCTGACTTCCTGTTCCGCATGCTGATGGAGAAGTCGGTGAGCCCGATGGAACTGGAGGGACGGCTGGCGGGCACGTCCCTGGTCTCGAAGTTCGATGTCGACGACATCGCCATCGAGGCCCTGCTCTTCCAGACCGGCTACCTGACCATCGCGGGGGAGGAGAAGCAGGGCCACAGGACCCTCTACCGGCTGGACTATCCCAACCTCGAGGTCCGGCTCAGCCTCAACGACGAACTGCTTGCCTGGCTGGGCAGGCAGGGGGTCGAGCCGCTGGAGCGGGGCCGCGAGTTCTGCGCCCTGCTGGAGGCGAACGACTTCGCCGGCTTCGGCGAGAAGCTCCGCGCCTGGCTTGCGGGCATTCCCTACCAGTGGCACGCGAAGGGCGACCTGGCGCGCTACGAGGCCTGGTATGCGAGCCTTCTCTACATGTGCCTGCGTTCGGTCGGGGTGAATTTGAGCGTGGAGGAGGCCTCGCACCGTGGTCGTGCGGACATGGTGGTGCGCCTCGGCGGTCAGGTCTTCGTGCTGGAGTTCAAGATGGCCGAGGGCGAGGGGGACGGCGCTGCGGCGCTGGATGCGGCGCTGGCGCAGATGCGCGAGCGGGGCTATGCCGAGACCTACCGCGACCACGGCGGCCCGGTCCACCTCGTCGGCGTGGCCTGCGGGCGCGAGGCGCGGAACCTCCTCGACATCCGCGCCGAGACCGCATGAGCGGCGCCCGCGAACGCCTGTCCGCACCACGAAGCGACCCATTCCGTATCCTTCCACCGAACCATTCCCGGCCGATACGGCATTCTCGGAGGACAGGGCCGAACGGCTCACGCTGCAAGGCGCCTTTCGATGCTCGGCGCCGCTTCGCAGCATGAGCCTCCGGGTTGCCAAGCTGAACGGTGCTTCAACGGCTGCGGGTTGCCCTTCATGTTCGCCCTGGTCGTACCTCTCCCTTGCTCATGGACAGGCGGGCGGATAGCGTGACCGTTGTGTTCAGACATGACCGTTCCGGGACATTCGGAGCCGCGACACGGGAGGTCCGGCACTTCCCGCCTCAGCCGCAGGTTCCGGCGCCGCGAAGGGAGAGACCGATGAGCCGTCGCCGTCTTCCGATCGGGATCCAGGACTTTCCGACGATCCGCAGCGAGGACTTCTACTACGTCGACAAGACCTCGCTCGTCCGGCGTCTGGTGGACGAGGGGCGCCACTACTTCCTGTCCCGCCCGCGCCGCTTCGGCAAGAGCCTGTTGCTCGACACCCTGCGGTCGCTCTTTGCCTGCCACGAACCCCTGTTCCGGGGCCTGGACATCCATCCCCACTGGGACTGGTCGGCGCCGCATCCTGTGGTGCGGCTGAGCTTCGGCGGCAAGTACAACGAACCCGGGGACATCGAGCGCAACATTCTCAACCAGCTGGCGATCATCGAACATGGCGCCGGCCTCGACGAGGTGCCGGTCGCCAACACGGGTCCGGAGCGTTTGCAGAATGTCCTCTATCACCTGCGTTGCGCCACCGGCCGGCAGGTGGTGGTGCTGGTGGACGAGTACGACAAGCCGATCCTCGACGTGCTCCACGATCCCGGTCTTGCGACGGCCAACCGGGACTACCTGCGCGGCTTCTACGGCATCGTCAAGGACAGCGCCGAACATGTCCGCTTCGTCTTCGTCACCGGTGTCAGCATGTTCTCCAAGGTCAGCCTGTTCTCGGGGCTCAACAACCTCGAGGACATCAGTCTCGATCCGCGCTTCGCCACGATCTGCGGCTACCGCGAGGAGGATCTCGACCGTGTGTTCGGGCCTGAGCTTGTCGGACTGGACCGCGAGGAGATTCGCACCTGGTACAACGGCTACCACTGGCGGGGCGGGGAGCGGGTCTACAATCCCTACGATGTGTTGCTGTTCCTGCGGAGCCGCGAGTTCCGTCCCTACTGGTTCGAGACCGGGTCGCCGGACTTCCTGTTCCGTATGCTGATGGAGAAGTCGGTGAGTCCGATGGAACTGGAGGGACGGCTGGCGGGCACGTCCCTGGTCTCGAAGTTCGATGTCGGCGACATCGCCATCGAGGCCCTGCTCTTCCAGACCGGCTACCTGACCATCGCGGGGGAGGAGCGGGACGAGTTCGACGCTCTCTACCGGCTGGACTATCCCAACCTCGAGGTCCGGATCAGCCTGAACCGCGGACTGCTTGCCTGGCTGAGCAGGAAGGGCGTCGAGTCGCTGGAGCGGGGCCGCGAGTTCTGCGCCCTGCTTGAGGCGAACGACTTCGCCGGCTTCGGCGAGAAGCTCCGCGCCTGGCTTGCGGGCATTCCCTACCAGTGGCATGCGAAGGGCGACCTGGCGCGCTACGAGGCCTGGTATGCGAGCCTTCTCTACATATGCCTGCGTTCGGTCGGGGTGAATTTGAGCGTGGAGGAGGCCTCGCACCGCGGCCGTGCGGACATGGTGGTGCGCCTCGGCGGTCAGGTCTTCGTGCTGGAGTTCAAGATGGCCGAGGGCGAGGGGGACGGCGCTGCGGCGCTGGATGCGGCGCTGGCGCAGATGCGCGAGCGGGGCTATGCCGAGACCTACCGCGACCACGGCGGCCCGGTCCACCTCGTCGGCGTGGCCTGCGGGCGCGAGGCGCGCAACCTCCTCGACATCCGCGCCGAGACCGCATGAGCGGTGCCCGCGAACACCTGACAGACACCATGAAGCGACCCATTCCGGATCCTTCCACCTAACCATCCCCGGCCGGTAACCACTTGCCCGTAAGCGTTCGGTCACGCAGTGACAGGGCATGATGGAACTGAGCGAATACGGGCGAGGCCCGGGACGGAGCGTGGTTGCCACGGTCATGTCCATCATCGTCACCCTTGGTCTGAACGCTTACGCTTGCCCCGATATCAGACGTGTTGATCGAGACAGTCGACGGCCTTGCCTTGAAGGGCGATGGCGACGAGCGGGTTGTATGCGAGCGCCGCCATGGTTCGCATATAGCTGGACATGCGGCACCAGGCGTGTGCGAAGACGGCGATTCGCAAAAAGCCGGAGGCCTTCTGCCTGACCTTGACCACCCAGGAGTCGCGCTCTCGGCGCGACTGTCGGAGAACGGAATTCCGGCATGCCTTGCGAGGCGCAGAGCGTTCCGTCTCCGGGCGGCGGGGTATTCGAGGGGGGTTGTGGGCATCGGGCTTGGCGAGCGATCCTGGAACGGCCCTTTTCCCTTGTTTGGGATCCCGGGCATCTCCCTGTCGGTCAAGCTCCAGGATCTCCTCGAACATGCAGCATCGTGCGATGCGCCTGTCCTGGCGCCTGGAGAATCACCTGTCCGGTCTGACCTGCCCGTGCGGGGCCTGTCGGAGCAGACGTGGATCAGGTGGTTCCTTCCTTGCTACCCGCAGCGAGGTTGCCTTGACGTGCAGCACGGGTATGGCGAAGACCTTATCGATTGCGTTGGCCTGCCATGGTTCCAACGCCTGATGCAGGCGCGGGACGAAGCCCGGAAGCGTGGTCTGGCAGGGCATTCGCGCGGTCAGCGCCTGGACCATGGCCGCGGTCCACCTGAGCGGGACCATCCGTGCGCAGGGCAGGTGAACGGCATGGACGACGAGCCGGGTCCATGCTGAAGCGGGCCCGGCCTCTTGACCGTGTCCGATTGAAAGCTCCCTGGTTGGTTGTCCTCCCGAACCGTCGGGAGACCCGGAAACATGAAGCCTCGCTCAGATCAACTCTCGTCGATCACTCAGCACAGGACCCTTTCACAGCCACCCATGGCCGCGAAGCGGCCCTTCGCAGAGATCATCCCATCCACGGTCACCGCCCGAAGGGGCTGCCCTGCGTGGCCAGAGCGCTCTGCAGTGTCACCCCCCTCCCGTCACGAAACAGTGCTCTGCCCGGAAAATCACGACGAACTTTCGACGTAACCAGGGGGAAGGCTGTGACGCTGAACCCCGAGACACGACAAGACAATTCCACGCGTACCATTGATCAACAGTCGGCAGGCCTGCGACGGGGACCATCGTCGTTGACGCAGAAACGATGCGTACGGCAAACCGCCGACACGCCGCGGTCATGAACGTTGCCCGTGCTCGGTTTGAGGATGGCGCTTACCCCGGTACCGTGAAAAGGAAAACACGACGTTTCCGGGCGCTCAACCCCTCGCCAGGTGTGCTATGCATGGCGGGTTCCGTGGATCCTGGCCCATGAGTGACCCCCTGCTGCAGCCCTACCGACTCAAGAGTCTCGAGTTGAAGAACCGGATCATGTCGACGGCGCATGAACCGGGCTACACCGAGGACGGTCTCGTGGGAGAGCGCTACGTGCGCTACCACGAGGAGAAGGCCAGGGGTGGTATCGCGCTCACCATAATCGCCGGCTCCACCGTGGTCTCGAGGGACTCCGCCCAGGCCTTCATGAACGTCCAGGCGTGGAAGGACGAGGTGGTGACGGGACTGCGCCGGCTTGCCGACGCCTGCCACGACCACGGCGCGGCGGTGATGATCCAGCTCACCCATCTCGGACGGCGGACCAACTGGAACAAGGAACACTGGCTCCCCGTCCTCGCGCCCTCCATGGTGCGCGAACCGGCCCATCGCGCCTTTCCCAAGGAAATGGAGGACTGGGACATCGAGAGGGTCATCCGGGACTACGGGCTGGCCGCCGCACGCATGGCCGAGGCGGGACTCGACGGAATCGAGTTCGAGGCCTACGGCCACCTGATGGACCAGTTCTGGTCTCCCGCCACGAACCTGCGCCGCGATCGGTGGGGCAGCAGTCTCGACAACCGGCTGCGCTTCGCCATGGCGGTGCTCGACGAGGTGCGCGGCGCCGTCGGCCCCGACTTCATCGTCGGCATCCGCATGTCCCTGGACGAGAACTGGCGCAAGGGCTACGAGCGTGCCACGGGCCTGGAGATCGCCCGGCGGTTCATCGCCACGGGCAAGGTCGATTTCCTGAACGTCATCAAGGGCCATATCGACCACGACCGGGCGCTGACCGACATCATCCCGGTCGCCGGCATGACGGCCTCGCCCCATCTCGCCTTTGCCGGCGACATCCGCAGCGAGACCCGGTTCCCGGTGTTCCACGCCAACAAGATCGCCGACATCGCCACGGCGCGCCATGCCATCGCTGCCGGTCAGCTCGACATGGTGGGCATGACCAGGGCCCACATCGCCGACCCCCATATCGTCAACCGCATCATCGAGGGACGCGAGGACGACATCCGGCCCTGTGTCGGTGCCACCTACTGCCTCGAAAGCGTCTATGCGGGAACCGGCGCGCTCTGTGTCCACAATCCCTCGACCGGCCGCGAGACCTCGCTGCCGCAGTTGGTGGAACCGCGTTCGGGGCCGGGGAGGCGCATCGTCGTGGTGGGCGCCGGGCCGGCCGGCCTCGAAGCCGCCCGCGTCGCCGCAGAACGCGGCCACGACGTGGTCGTCCTGGAGGCGGCGAACCGACCTGGCGGCCAGATTCTCCTGGCGGCACGCACGCCCAACCGCAAGGATCTGATCGGCATCGTCGACTGGCGTCTTGCCCGCCTGGCGCGGCTCGGCGTCGACGTGCGCTGCAACATCCTGGCGGATGCGGACGACGTGCTTGCCCTCGGTCCCGACGTGGTGCTCATCTGTACCGGCGGTGTCCCCAACAAGGAGATCCTCGACGAGGGCTCCGGCCTTGCCGTCAGTTCCTGGGACCTGCTCGCCGGAACCGTCGCTCCGGCGGCAGAGGTCCTGGTCTTCGACGACAACGGTCATCAGCCGGGCATGCAGGCCGCCTGGCTGGCGGCCGACGCCGGATCAAGGGTGGAGGTTGTCTCCCCGGAACGCACCTTCGCTCCCGAACTGGGGGCGCTCACCCATGCGCCCTACGCCGAGTTCTTCCAGGAGCATGGAGTCACGATCACCATCAACACCAGGGTCTCGAGGCTGGAGCGCCGGGGCAACCGCCTGCGGGCGACGCTGTTCAGTGAATTCACCGGGAGCGACATCGGCGAACGCCTGGTCGATCAGGTGGTGGTCGAGCACGGCACCCTTCCCGCCGATGATCTCTATTTCGACTTGCGCGACCTGTCGGTCAATCGCGGAGAGGTGGACTACGGGGCGCTGATCCGGCGACGGCCCCAGGAGGTCTGCAGGAACCCGGAGGGCGCCTTCCGACTCTTCCGCCTCGGCGATGCCGTCGAGAGCCGCAACATTCACGCCGCGGTCTACGACGCCGTGCGCCTCGTGGGCGTCATGTAGGACAGGACAGGCAGCCGGCCACGACCGGCTGCCTGTGTC
This sequence comes from Alphaproteobacteria bacterium, assembly GCA_964291265.2. Lineage (GTDB taxonomy): Bacteria > Pseudomonadota > Alphaproteobacteria > SP197 > SP197 > SP197. The sequence goes on along the minus strand of OZ219747.1, from coordinate 1,506,359 downwards.
CAGCGGGACGCTACTTGCGTTCCTTGAGCAGACGCGTGGCTTCCGCCTCTGCCCGGTTCTCCGCGATGATCGACACGACGATCGTGCCGACACACAGGAGGACGGCGATCCACAGGAAGAGATGGGCGCCGCCGGATCCGGCATAACTGTAGACCGCGGTGGCTCCTTCCCAGGACTCTATCGGACTTCCTCCGAACATGGTTGTACTCCTTTCAGGTTGTCTGCCCTGAACGCGGCTCAGCCGCGCCAGTGAAGGTGTGAGGTGATCTGCTCGGGATAGGCAGGAGACGGGATCTCGAGATCCATGCCGACCTGCTGGATGTCGTCGCTTGCGCGCAGGATGCCCAGCATCCTGAGAATCAGCGACACCACGTAGCCGGGCACGAAGCCGATGAGCACCATGACCACGCAACCGACAAGCTGGCCCCAGAAGGTGATGCCCGGTATGGACTCCGAGACAGCCGGATAGCCGTCGAGGAAGATGCCGCAGGCCAGGACACCGAGGATTCCGCAGAAGCCATGCACCGACACGGCGCCGACCGCATCGTCGATCCCCAGTTTCTCCAGGAAGCGCTGACCATAGGGAATCAGGACGCCGCCGGCAAAGCCCAGCGCAAAGGCCAGGGGTGGATAGTAGAGATCGAGACCGGCAGCGGCAGCGAAGATGCCGCCGAGCGCCCCCGACATCATCCAGAAGGGATCACGGGTGACCGCGTAGGCCCCGATGATTCCGCCGGCAAAGCTCATCAGCATGTTGAATCCGAACGACGACAGCGTCATCGGACCGCCGTAGATGTTCGCCCATTGCGACGTGCCGTTGTAGAGCAGGCAGGCGCCCAGGAAACCGACAAAGCCGATGATGATGATCATCAGGCCAGCGATCGTCATCGGTACACTGTGGCCCTGGAGATTGTTGATCTGGCCCCCCGGACCGAACTTGCCGATGCGCGGCCCGAGGTTGATCAGGACGCCGAGCGCGAAGAAGCCGGAAATGATGTGCACCACGCCGGAGGCTCCGACATCATGATAGCCGAACTCGGTGACGAGCCAGCCTTCCGGATGCCATCCCCACGCGGCGGCAATCAGCCAGGCGAAGGAACCCAGCACCACGGCAAGGATGATGAAGGCTCCCATGCGGATGCGCTCGATGACCGAGCCCGACATGATCGAGGCCGTGGTGGCCGAGAACAGCACGAAGGCGCCCCAGACCACTCCGGTGATGTTGTCGGCGAGGTTGGGACCCATGAATTCATTCCAGGGCTCCGCGGTCAGGCCGTACTCGAGGTCGGGGATGATTCCGTGCGGGAAGGCGAGATAGACCCACCAGCCAAAAAAGAACATCGTCGGAATGATGAAGGCAAAGGCGAGGATGTTCTTGCAGCCCGACGCCAGCGTGTTCTTGACCCGCGAGGCGCCCATTTCATACATCAGGAACCCGGCGTGAATGGCGATCATGAGACCGATCGACCACCAGTAGTACGCCTCGGCGCTGACTGCGGTCGACCATTCGACCGCCGCTTGCAATTCTTCAGGAGTCATGTGTGTGAACTCTCCTTGACCAGGGTTGGATGTTCCCTTTCCGGCCCCTCCTCGGATCAGCCGGCCGCCGGGCCGCGGATATCAGAAGAAGCGCAGGTAACGGTCACGCTCCCAGTCGCTGACATGGTTGAGATAGGCCAGCCACTCGTCACGCTTGTAGGCGAGCCAGGCCCCGAACATGACGTCGCCGAACGTTGCCTTCGCCAGGTCGCTTGCAGCGAAGGCATCGAGAGCCTCGCCCAGCGTGCGCGGCAGGGTGCCGACGCCGGCCTTCCGGCGCTCGTCCTTACTCGTGACGTAGAGATTCTCGCGGTGCGGTTCACCGGGATCGAGTTCCTCGCGAATGCCCTCCAGGCCGGCCGCCAGGACCATGGCGGCACCGAGATAGGGGTTGCCCGAGGAGTCGGCGAGGCGCAATTCGACGCGTCCTCCGCCACCGGGAATGCGGATGGTGTTGGTCCTGTTGTTGTTGCCGTACGAACAGAAGACGGGCGCCCAGGTGAACCCCGAATTGCTGCCCTTGAGGATGAGGCGCTTGTAGCTGTTGACGGTCGGCGCCACCACCGCCGACATGGCGGGCAGGTGGCGCAGCAGTCCGGCAACGAAGTGATAGCCTGGCGCCGAGAGGCCGCAGCCCCTGGGATCGTCGTCCGCCACGAACAGGTTGGCGCCGGTCACCCTGTCGTAGAGCGACATGTTGAAATGCGCACCGCTTCCGGCGTAGTCGCCGAAGGGCTTGGGCATGAACGAGGCAAAGCCGCCATGGCGCCTGGCGAATTCGCCAGCCATGCGGCGGAAGAAGACGACGCGGTCGGCCATGGTCATGGCGTCGGCATAGGAAAAGTCGATCTCGAACTGACCGATGCCGTCTTCGTGATCGAAGCTGTAGACATCCCAGCCCAGGGCATTCATGGCATCGACGAGCTCGCCCATCCAGCCGATGTTGTCCAGCAGCCGCGAGGTGTCATAGGCGGGCTTGTCGAGATCGTGCCGCGGGCTCATGGGCCGGCAGAGCGAGCCATCGTCGCGGAACACGAAGAATTCCGTCTCGACGCCGAGATTCATGCCGAGGCCGAGGGACCGGGCCTCCTCGAGGACACGGCCGAGAATGTTCCGGCTGCACGGCTCGAAAGGCCTTCCCTCGCACCACAGGTTGCTGGCGAACCAGGCGACATCGGGCATCCACGGCTGGATCGTGCACGAGGCAGGGTCCGGGTGGGCCGCGACCTCTTCGTCGCTGATGTCCTGGGGCACGCCGTCCACCGCCGCGCCAGTACACAGTTCCGAGCCCGTCATGGCCCGGTTGAAATGGCTCATGGGCACCATCTTCGACTTCGACACGCCGTGCATGTCGACATAGGAAGGGAGCAGGAACCTCACTCCGGACTCGATCAGGAACGATTTCAGGTCGTCCAGACCGGTCGTCTGGAACCGAGAAACTGTCTTGTCCACGCTGCTCCCTCGACTCCGGTGCGGCACAACACCCGCAATTGTCCGCAAAGTCAAGGCGGGGTAAACCGCCTGCTCCCCAGCGGCACCGCGGTTTGCCATGAACGATCAGCCCGGACTTGCCATTGCCTCGGTGGTCGCCGGTGTCTGCCTGCTCACCGTCTGCGATGTCCTCGCCAAGACGGTGATGCAGGACATCGATCCCTTCAGCTTCATCCTGCTGAGAAGCTGCATCGCGTTCCTGCCGGTCTTCGTCGCGCTTTCCCTCAGCCGCACATGGCGTCATCTGAGGACACGCCGCCCGTGGGGGCAGGCCTGTCGCGGAATGGCGATGGCGCTGGCCTATACCTTCTACCTCAGAGCCATCCTGCAGCTTCCCATCGCCGACGCCGCGGCCGTCACCTATTCGTCACCCTTCATCGTGGCAGTGCTGAGCGGCATCTTCCTGGGAGAAAGGGTCTCGACGCTTCGCTGGGCGGCGGTCTCGGTCGGTTTCGCCGGGGCGCTCGTCATCGTGCAACCCGGGAGCGAGGCCTTCCGGCCGGCGGCGCTGTGGGGTGTGGCCGCCGCGGTCTCGGTGGCCGTCACGGTGCTGCTGGCGCGACGCCTGGGAGCAACAGAGCCGGCGCCGGTGACCGCCTTCTACACCACGGTCGCCTTTGCCCTGACGGGGCTCGTTCCGGTCCTGCTCGTTCCCGGCTCCTGGCAGATGGCCGAGGGACTCAACCTCTGGCTCATCGTCCTCGCCGGTCTGCTCGCCGGTTCGGCCCACTTCCTCATCATCTTCGCCTACCGCAAGGGAGAAACGAGCTTCGTCGTTCCCTTCGAGTACTCGTCCCTCCTGGTGGCGGTCGTTCTGGGCTACCTCGTCTTCGGCGACGTTCCCACCTTCATGGTGGCAACCGGCATGACGCTGATCGCCCTTGCCGGAATCATCCTCGCACGCCGCGGGAGGGGTTCGTGAACGGAATGGCGCCCTGAGCCGGAGCTGACCATGCGCGAGGCAGCCGGCCACAAGCGCTTCCCATGACCATCGACAGGTCAACCTGCCGGCTTGATTCGACACTGCGCAGCAGCCGCAAAGGCCCGAGACTCACCGGAACACGACCCCCTTCGGTGCGCTGCGCCGAGGCACCCGGTCGACGGCAGCCGGCGGCAATCGGTCACGACAAGGCGTCTGATGCGGTCGATCGCCCACAGGACATGCTTGGGCCCGCGATTCAACGCACGTCTCTGGGCCAGGGTCGTCATGCAGGAACGCGCAGAGCCCGATGCAGCAGGTCGCTGTCATCCGCCCGCCGTTCTATGCAGCCATCAACAGCTTCCGCGACGGCAAACAGTTCCTGCGCGACTCCAAGACGGGACCGAGGACGGTCCCGCTCGGCAACAAGATCAAGACGACCATTCTCGATCAGCATCGCGCACGGATAGTCCATTCGTGTTCCCCTTGCCGCGCGACCCCGACCTGCCGCTCTGGCATCGCGTCAGACGCGAAGCCGCGATCACGGATGTGAACCATACCATGACCAGCCATGCCGTCATGAACGGCGTGCCGTACCGATGGCCTCCCGCCTGCTCGGCCATTCCAATGTGCGGATGACCCTGCGCTACGCCCGTCTTGCCGACCGCGATATCGAAGCCGCCGCGGAACGCGTCGGGCAGGTCACGGGCGCCGTGCTAGGACCTCAACGCGCCTCTCCTACCAGTTGAGGGCGCCGCGCAGCATGAGGCTGTCTTCGGTGACCGGACCCGGCCGGTGCGCGCCCTCGAGGCCGAGGGAGAGCCCCGCGCCCTGACTCTTGAGGGGGGGGGGGGGGGGGGGTAACGAGTTCGGGTTCGCACGTGCGCGAGGCGCTCACGCTCCGCCCGAAGAGCCGCAGGTCATGCATCCCGATATCGCCTGGCGTCCGCGTCATGACCTTGCCCTCCCGTCCGTCGCGAAACCCGGGCCGCCGCGCCCGCAACCGACCCGAGGTCATCAGTAACCCATGCCGCAGGCCGGTTTCAAGACGTGTCGCGCCCGAGAGCACCGGGGACCGGACGATCGAGGATGGCCGGGTCCGTGTTGACGCCGGGCCAATCCGCACAGCGCATCGATCGTCCCGTCATCTCCGGCCGGTCAGCATATCGTCAAGCAGGCACTCGGCAAGCGTTCGGTCAGAGGTTGACGATGACGGTGACAACGACGAACCGTCCCAGCTCGCCAGAATTCGCTCAGTTCCTTCATGCCCCTGTCACTGCGTGAACGAACGCTTGCACTTCAATGATCGAGTGCGCGGACTGCGGCTGCCGTGACGTCAAGCGGATGCTCGTTCGCAGCGGACCTGACGATACCCCTGGCCAGCAAGGCGCTCCATCATGGCGGCTGCGCCGGAGACGCCAGGGCCGCGTCAAGCATGTCCATGCGATCGCTGCCGAAGTAGAGCTTGTCGCGGAAGATGAAGGCCGGAACGCCGAAAAGGCCGGCCGCGACGGCCTCGCGGGTGTTGGCGGCAATGACCGCCTTGTAGTGGGGGTCGGCGGCAATGTCGGCCATGGATCGGGGACCGAGCCCCACCCTCTCTGCCACCTCCTGGAGGAAGTCCGGATCGGTGATGTCCGCACCTTCGGCCCAGTAACCGCGCATCACCTGTTCCACGAAGGGTTCGGCAAGGTTCATGTCCGCGGCGTGGGCCATGCAGCGCAGCGCCCGCGACGGCCTCATCGGCTGCCCGGCATGCGGATGGTAAGGCAGTCCCGCTTCGGCCATGCGATCCTCGATGTCCTGGAGATACCAGGCGCGGCGCTGCGGACTCTGTTCCATGGGTCTCATGCCATCGACCGTCTCCATGAGACTGGCGAGATGGAGCGGCCGCCAGTCGACGCCGACTCCCCGGCGCCGCGCCAGCCGGCCGATGGCGAGCGAGGCGAGGTAGGACCAGGGCGAGATGACGTCGAACCAGAAGGAGACCCGTTCGCCTGCGGCAGGCGCTGCTTGCGGCGCGGCGCGGGAGCCGTCCTCGAGGAACCGCGCCAGGGAGACGACGACCCTGACGTGCTCCCCCGTCATCACCTCGCGGTCGTCCTGGCGTGCGGCCACGGCAAAGGCGACCCTGCGTCCGGCGACCGCCGTGATCCTGGCCTCGACGGCGACGGGCCTTGCCGTCCAGGCGGGACCCGAGTGATCGACGGCGACCCGGGCGCCGACGGATGCCTCGCCCGCCTTGAGCGCCGGGTGCAGGATGTCGCCGCATACCTCTTCGATCCAGAGAATCAGGGTCACCGTCGCCACCGCATCGACCCCGGCGTTGCCGACGGCCGCGGCGGTGTCACCTGCACCGGGGGTGAAGAGTCGGCTCCGGCTCGTGCCCGTGGTCAGGTGAGGCACGACGCCCGGGACCAGCAGAGAGGAAACTCGGGCGCGATCATGTCGGCGCCCGGCTCGAGGGTGACGCCCCGGAAGGGCGGGGATGTCGGACCGGGCCGCGCCGCAAAGCGTGCATCGTCGCCGATCCATCTCATGGAGATGGCCCGCCTCGGCGTCACGAGGGAACGGTTGGCCGGTGCGCCATGGACCGTCAGGAAGTGGAAGCAGACGGCATCGCCCGGATCGAGGTCGAAGCCGCGAACATCGAAGGCCGAACGGTCGGCGTTGATGTCTGGCAGCGACTCGTGGTCGTCGTCTCCGTAGAGCGGCTGGCCGTCGAACCGCTCGGGCGTGAAGGTACGCTGCCAGTTGTGCGAACCGGCAATGAACTCCGGGCTGGTGTCGCGCGCCACCGGATCCACCGGCACCCACATGGAGACATTCTGCCGGCCGTCGACGCAATAGTAGGGCTGATCGTGGTGCCACGGCGTCCCGAGATCGGCGCCGGCCTCCTTGACGAGCACGTGCTCGTGGAACAATCGAGCCGTTGCGGAGCCCATGAGTTCGGCCGCGATCCGGGCGCCCGGGCCCTGCCGGGCGAAGGTCTCGTATTCCGGAATTCTCTGCCAGTTGCAGTAATCACTCATGAACAGCCTGCCGTCCTTGTCGCGGTAGAGCTTCGCGTCCTCTCCGGGTTCGTCGAGGTTCCTCTCGATCCCCAGACGGAGCATGTCGACCCACTCGGCGAACACTCCGCGCAGACAGACCACGCCGTCCCTGCGGAACGCCTGCGCCGAGTCCTCTCCTCCTGGCGTGACAGGATCAAGGACCGCCATGACTACCCACCGGCAACGCGCGGCATGAGATAGACCTCCGCGCCGTCCGGCACGCGCTGCAGCAGCGAATCGCGGTAGATGCGGCCGTCGATGGCAATCGCCACACCCCGATCGAGCACGGGGGAGAGCTCGGGATAGGCGCCCTGGAGACGCTCGAGCACCTGCCCGACCGTGCCGGCCTCGACCGGAAACGACTGCCGTCCACCCGCCCTGGAACGCAGCGTCGCGCCGAGCCGGACGTCGATCATGGCGACCCGTCGATGGCCGCGACAATGCGCGGAGGCGACATCGGGGTCTCGGTCATGCGCCGGTCAACGGCGCGCGACACGGCATTGGCCACCGCCGCAAGGGGCGGCACGATCGGTGTTTCACCGACACCGCGCACGCCGTAGGGGTGGCCGGGATTGGGCACCTCGACGATGACGGTGTCGATCATCGGCAGGTCGGAGGCGACGGGAATGCGGTAATCCAGAAAGCCCGGGTTCTGCAGGACCCCGTCGCTGCCGTAGATGTACTCCTCGTTGAGAGCCCAGCCGATGCCCTGGGCGACTCCACCCTGGTACTGGCCTTCGACATAGTCGGGATGGATGGCCTTTCCTGCATCCTGGACCGCGAGGTAGCGCAGGATGGTGACCCGCCCGGTTTCCGGATCCACCTCGAGATCGCAGACATGCACGGCAAAGCTCGCCCCGGCGCCCTCCGCATTGATTTCCGCATGGCCGGCGATCGGCCCGCCGGTGGAAGGCGCCATGGCGGCAATCGCTTCGAAGGTGAGCGGTTCGTGGTCGCCGGCATTGGCGCCCGAGGGACGCACGCACCCCTGGTCCCAGACCACGGCGTCGACCTCGATGTCCCAGAGCGCCGCGGCGCGCTCCTTCATGGTGTCGATGACCTTGCGCGACGCCTCGATGGTGGCGAGACCGGCCGAATGTGTGACCCGGCTGCCTCCGGTGGTGTCGTTGTGCCCGAGCGCGCTGGTATCGGCGATGATCGCCTTCACCCTCTCGTAGGGAATCCGGAGTTCCTCGGCGGCCATCAGGCACATGCTGGCGCGGCTGCCGCCGATGTCGGGCGTGCCCAGCGACACCAGAACGGTGCCGTCGTTGTTGACGTTGACCGTGACGCTGGTCTGGCCACCGTAGTTCGGCCAGAAACCGGCGGCGATGCCCCTCGCCTGATGGGCTCCGGGAGGGATCTCGAGAGAAGGATGATTCCGCGCCGCCTCGAGGCATTCCACGAACCCGATGGGGCCGAACGTCGGGCCATAGACGGAACTCGAACCCTGCTTCACGGCGTTCCTCAGACGCAGCTCGACAGGATCGATGTCGAGCTTGAGCGCGATGTCGTCGATAAGGGATTCGATGGCGAACGAAGCCATCGGCGCGCCTGGCGCTCGATAGGCGGCGGCCTTGGGACGGTTCACCACCACGTCATAACACTGCAGAGTCACGTTCGGGCAGTCATAGGGAGCCATGCCGCACACGGCTCCGTAGCTCACCGGGGACCCGGGGAATGCGCCTCCCTGGTACCTGAAGGAGGCGTCGCAGACCGTGATCCGGCCATCCCGGGTGGCGCCGATCCTTGCCGTGATGCTCGTCGAAGACGTGGGACCGGAAGCCCGGAAGACCTCGTCGCGGCTCATCGTCATCTTGACCGGCCGGCCGGACTTGCGTGACAGGAGAAGGGCCACGGGCTCGAGAAAGACGGTCGTCTTCCCGCCGAACCCGCCGCCGATCTCCGAGGATGTCACACGCAGGTCCGCAAGGTCCATGCCCAGGATGCTGGCGCACATGTCGCGGACGGAGAAGTGACCCTGGGTGCAGCACCACAACTCGGCGACGCCGTCCTCGGAAGCCGAAGCCACGCAGGCATGGGGCTCGATATAGCCCTGATGCGCAGCCTCGGTCCTGAATGTCTGCTCGACAATGACATCGGCAGCGGCGAATCCGGCTTCGGTGTCGCCCATTTCGATCCTGGTGTACTCGGCGATGTTGGACGGCTCTTCCGGTGCCGGATCCATGCCGGCCGTGATCATGTCCTCGTGTACCAGGGGCGCGCCCGGCTTCATGGCCTCGTCGATGTCCGTGACATGGGGAAGCACCTGCCAGGTGACATCGATGTGCTTGAGCGCCTGTCGGGCTACCGCCGTCGATGTCGCCGCCACGGCGGCGACCGCATGGCCCTCGTAGAGCGCCTTCTCCCGGGCCATGACGTTGCGGGCCACGTCCCAGACGTTCTCTTCGACCTCTCCCTTCACCGTTCCGCCCGGGCCGAGGTCCGGAAAGTCGTCGCGGGTGACGACCGCCTTGACGCCTGACAGGGCCCGGGCCCTGGAGGTGTCGATGGCCAGGATGCGGGCGTGGGCATGGGGGCTGCGCAGCACCTTGCCGACAAGCATGCCGGCGCTGACGAGATCGGCGCCATAGAGCGCCCGGCCCGTGACCTTGTCGGTGCCGTCGGGGCGGACGGGACGGGTTCCGACCTTGTCGAATGTCGTTCGGGTGGTGAATTCGAGCTCCATGGATCACTGTCCCCTCAGGTCTGCAGCGGTTTCCAGCACCGCGCGAATGATCTTGTCGTAGCCGGTGCAGCGGCACAGGTTGCCGGCGAGCCAGTAGCGCACCTCGGTCTCGTCGGGATCGGGATTTTCCTCCAGAAGGGCCTTCGCGGCAACGAGGAACCCCGGAGTGCAGACGCCGCACTGCAGCGCCCCGAGTTCGAGAAACTTCGTCTGCAGGGGATGGAGTTTCCCGGTTCCGGCCATGCCTTCGATGGTCTCGACCTCGCGGCCGTCCGTTTCCGCCGCCAGCACCAGGCAGGCACACACCAGGCGGCCGTCAAGCATCACCGAACAGGCGCCGCAGTCACCCGATGCGCACCCCTCCTTCGATCCGGTGAGGCCGAGGCGATCGCGCAGGGCATCGAGCAGGGTCTCCGTGGCATCGCACAGGAACTCCGCCGCATCGCCGTTCACCCTTGTCGTGACATGCTGAAGACTCATGATCCTTCTCCGGCTCGCGTTCCGGCAATGTACGCCGCCCGGCGGGCGAGCACTCCTGCCACTTTCCTGCGGTAGGGCGCAGTACCGCGCTTGTCGTCGATCGGCCGCGCCGCCGCCGAGGCCGCCGCCTCGAGGGCGACCAGGGCTTCGTCATCGAGAGTCGTGCCGATGATGGCCGCAGCGCCATCCTCCACCGCCAGGGCCCGGGGCCCGACGGCGCCGAGCACCACTTTCGCGGCGGTGCAGACACCACCGTCATCCAGCGTCAGGCTGACCGCAGCGCCGACCACGGCAATGTCCATCTCGGTTCGCGGAATGAGCCTGAGATAGGCGTCGGCAGTCCGCGCCGGGACCGCCGGCAGGAAGACCGACGCCACCACCTCCCCCGGAACGAGCGAGGTAACTCCGGGACCTGTCGCCACATCGCCGACCGGAACATCGCGCTCCCGCCCGTCCGGTCCGGCAATGCGCACCAGGGCGCCGGCCGTCATCATCGCCGGCACGCTGTCGGCCGCCGGCGAGGCGTTGCAGAGATTGCCGACCATGGTGGCGCGCCCCTGAATTTGCGTCGAACCGATCAGCTCCACGGCCTCGACAACGCCAGGCCAGGCACGGCGCACGCCGTCATGGCGCGACAGGACCGCTCCCGGGACCGCAGCGCCGACACGCCAGCCGCCGTCTTCGGCAACGATGTCCTCCATCCCCGGGATACGCTTGATGTCAACAACGAGCTCCGGCTCAACAAGACCGGAACGCAGGGCAACGAGAAGATCGGTGCCGCCGGCCAGGACACGCGCCGCACCCTGGCTCGATGCCAGCATTCCCGTAGCGTCAGCGAGTGTTCGCGGTGCTTCGTACCGCATGTCAGACCTTCTCCCCCGTCTGCTGATCGAGGGGATCATTCCAGAGAAGGGGGCGTCTCGGCAACTCATCAATTGTCACGACACCTCGAGGAGTGCGGTCCTGTCCCACGCGAGGCCCTTCGCCTGCGAGGCTTGACCCGGAACCGGCCGGCGGGCGAGAAAGACCGCGTACTCCACGAGAACCGGACCAGAACCATGACGAGCATCTACGGACAGACCATCAAGCTCTTCGGCTCCCACCCGGAGCCTGCCTTCGAGAGCGAAGCCGGGCAGACATCCGTGTGGGGCCGGCAGTGGGGATGCGACAACGATGTCGGCACCCTGCGCGTCTGCCTCATGCACCGTCCCGGGCCCGAGATGGAAATCGTCGACCGCACCCGGCGGATCGAGGAGATCGGTTCGTTCGGAGACCTCGACCGGGGCTGGTACTTCCAGAGCGACACGGTTCCTGACTGGGACGAGTTCCGCGCGCAGCACGACGGTCTGGTCCGCACATTGCAGAACGAGGGTGTCGAGGTGGTCTTTCTGGACAGCATCGAACCCGATGGGCTGAAATCCATCTACACCCGCGATTCGTCGGTCGCCATCAAGGGAGGCAGCGTGATCTGCCGCCTGGCGCGCTCGATTCGCCGCGGCGAGGAGACTCACGTCACGAAGACGATCGCCGGTCTCGGCATGCCGGTCCTGCGCACCATCCACGGCACGGGCATGGTGGAAGGCGGCAGTTTCGCCTGGCTCAATCACCGCACGGCTGTCATCGGCCGGTCCATCTGCGTCAACGAGGAGGGTGCGCGCCAGCTCGAGGAAGTGCTGGCCTGGCAGGGTGCCGAACTGCTGCGCGTCGATCTCACCGGCTATTCCATCCACATCGACGGCGCCATGACGATGATCGACGTCGACGTCGCCATCATCGATCCCGACATGCTTCCCTTTGCCTTTCTCGAGAAGCTGAAGGAGCTCGGCATCCGCACCGTCGAGATCACGGCCCGGGACAACCACGCCATCATCAACTGCCTTGCGGTCCGGCCCGGCCGTGTCGTCATGCCACGCGGCATCTCCAACCGGACAGCCGACACTCTCGCCTCGATGAACATCGAGATCATCGAGATCGACTACGACAAGGTCTATCTCAACGGTGGCGGCATCCACTGTTCCACCTGCCCGCTGGTCCGCGATTCCGTCCACTGACGCCACCACCTTCCGGACTCCGTCCGGAGATTGAAGGAGAGACTCATGACACGTGCCGTACGCATCCACAGGACCGGTGGCCCCGAGGTCCTGACCCTCGAGACGGTCGACACGGGCCGACCGGGAGCGGGCGAAGTCCTGGTCCGCCAGACCGCGATCGGCCTCAATTTCATCGACACCTATCAGCGTTCCGGCCTCTATCCCCTCGCCTTGCCCGCCACCCTGGGCATGGAGGCCGCGGGCATCGTCACGGCGCTCGGTCCCGGCGTCGCGAATCCTGGCGTCGGTGACCGGGTCGCCTACCCGATGACCGTCGGCGCCTACGCCGAGGAGCGCATCATGCCGGCAGACCGCCTGGTCAGGATCCCCGACGGCGTATCGGACGAGACCGCCGCCGCCATGATGCTGAAGGGCATGACGGTGGAGTACCTGCTCATGCGGACATTCCCCGTCCAGGAAGGGCAGACCATTCTCTTTCACGCCGCTGCGGGAGGGGTCGGTCTCATCGCCTGCCAGTGGGCGAGAGCGCTGGGCGCCCGGGTGATCGGAACCGTGTCGACCGGGGAAAAGGCCGCTCTCGCATCCGCCCACGGATGCCACTATCCGATCGTGACCTCGAGCGAGGACATTGCCGAGAAGGTGATGGACATCACCGGCGGCAAGGGTGTTCCGGTGGTTTATGACTCCATCGGCCGGGACACCTTCGATGCGTCCCTTGCGGTCCTGGCGCCACGCGGCACACTGGTCTCCTTCGGTCAGTCATCGGGCCCGGTCGAGAGCTTCAGTCCGGCGCGCCTTGCCGCCGGCGGATCGCTCTACTACACGCGGCCCGGCCTCGCCCACTACATTGCCAGCCGCGAGGACCTCGACCTTTCGGCAGGGCGCCTCTTCTCCATGGTCGACTCGGGCAGGGTGCGCATCGAGGTCAACCAGAGGTATCCTCTCGACGATGTCGAGCGCGCCCACCGCGATCTCGAGGGCCGGCGGACGACGGGCTCGACGGTTCTCCTCCCGTGAGCGCCACCACGAGGGCCGTGCGTCTCACGCGCTATGGCGGTCCTCGGTTCCTGGAACTCGTCGACACCGTCCTTCGACCTCCCGGCGTCGGCGAGGTGCGGGTGCGCAACACCGCGATCGCGCTCAATTTCTACGACATCCACGAACGAAGGGGTCTCTGTCCCGTCGACCTTCCCTTCATGTCCGGCTCGGAGTCGGCGGGCGTGGTGGAGGCGCTCGGCGCCGGTGTCGGGCACCTCGCCACGGGGGACCGTGTCGCCGTTCTTTCCGGTCCGGGGAACTGTGCCGAGGCGATGAACGCCGATGCGTCTCGCGTGGTGCGGCTGCCGGCGGACATGGACGAGACGGTTGCCGCCGCCGTGATGACCAAGGCCATGACGGTCGAGTATCTGCTGGAGCGCTGCGTTCCCGTGCGCCGCGGCCAGACAGTCGTCTTCCATGCGGCAGCAGGCGGTGTCGGCCTCATCGCCTGCCAGTGGGCGAGAGCGCTCGGCGCCCGGGTGATCGGGACGGTCTCCTCCGACGCCAAGGCGCGTCTCGCGCGCATGAACGGCTGTCACCTCCCTGTCGTATGGGGCCAGGACACGCTCGAGGACGTGGTGAAGATCGAGACCGGCGGCGAGGGCGTTCCGGTGGTGTTCGATTCGATTGGCCGCACGACCTTCGAATCCAGTCTCGCGTGCCTCGCCCGGCGCGGCACCCTTGTCTCGTTCGGTCAGTCCTCGGGCGAGCCGGAACCCTTCCGCGTGTTGCTGCTTGCGGCCAGGGGATCGATTTTCGTGACCCGGCCGAGGTTCGACGACTACACGGCAACGCGCCTCGAACTCGAAGCCAGCGCCCGACGCGTCTTCGACATGGTGGGAAGCGGAAAGGTGAAGGTCACCATCGGCCAGACCTTCGATCTCGCCGACATCGCAAGGGCCCACGAACTCATGGAGGAGCGGCGCACGACCGGGTCCACCGTCCTCATCCCCTGACGGCATGCGCCACCGGCCGGAACGCCTCGCCCGGGTTCGACGGCGGCGCGTGCCTGCGCCAGTGGGCACGGTCCTCCGACAGCGCGATTCCGATGTCCGGAAAAGCGGTGTCGACCAGGAGAAGGTCGGTCTTGGCGGGGCCCGCACCCAGCAGGGCCACACCCGGCTTCCTGCGCCAGTTGTCAACCAGGGGCCGGATCGCCTTCGGCATTTCGGCCGCGCCGCGACGGCCCGCCGTCACGCCGACATGACGCCAGCCATGAGCCCGCAAGAGTGTCCCTGCACGGGCCGGATCCACACGGGTTTCGACCGGTGTCGGCGGCGACGGCGACGATACGCTGTACGGCAGCCGGGGAGACGAACTCCACGGCGGGGCCGGCGACGATAACCTGACAGCTACCTTCGGACACAACGAACTCCACGGCGGCCAGGGCAACGACTACATGGTAAGCTACAGGGGGAACATACCTTCGTGTTCCACGAGGGCGACGGACAGGACAGGGGCGTGGGTTTCGGCTACTGGAAGAGCAATTCGGGGGATATCATCCAGCTTCATCTCGACCTTCCGGACGACACCTCGGACGAAGCCGCTTTCGAGTCGCTGAAGATCCGCCAGGACGGCCACGATTCCGTCATCGGCTACGGCGAAGCAGGAGACGCCATCACGCTGGTCGGCACCCTGACCATCGATGACTTCGACTTCGTTTTCGTCGGCTGATGCTGCGGCGGCAGGGGTTGCGGCAAGGGCGACGACCTCGCAGCATCCGCCATGCTGGAGATATCGGGCATCCAAGCATGGCCGGCGCGGTGCGGGACCGCGTCTTCGCGAAGAACCGCGGCATCCCGGGCCGGAGATGATGCTGGCGCGGGCCGACTATGGTCTTGCAAAATCGTTGCGACGGGTGCACGCGGACTTGACTTCAGCGGTTCGATCACGGTGCAGAATCGCCTCGCGCCTCTTCATTGGCTTCACGATGCGGGCGGGCGGCACCGCGCTTCCGGACTGAGTTTCGGTTGCCGACAAGGTCGGCGTCCTGTCCATTTCCTCCCGGCTCATGCGGCCCGCTCGACGAAGCCGTTCACCCTGGACGGGGAGGATGGCCGGCATCGCGGGCCGCAAGAGGACGCCGTTGCGGGGATCACCGGCGTGGACAGCGATATCACCGCCTGTCAAGGTGAGCCGGTTTCCTGGGAGAGGCATCGCGTGTCACCGGTCACGACGCACATCGCTGAACGCCTCGACGCGAGGGGCGGTCGGGAGACCGTCATCGCCAATGCGTGGATCTACGACGGGACCGGACGACCGGGCTTCCATGGAGAGGTGGCCTTCGACGATTCCGGAATCCATGGCGTCGCACGGACCGCAGGGTTCTCCTGCCGCACGGGCGATGACGTGATCGACGCGGCTGGCCTCGCCCTCGCGCCGGGGTTCATCGATGCCCATACCCACGATGACCGCATCCTCATCGACAGCCCCTCGATGGAGGCCAAGACAAGCCAGGGGGTGACAACCGTCGTCATCGGCAACTGCGGCATCTCGCTTGTGCCCGTGACCTTCGCCGCCGCGCCGCCGCCTCCGATGAATCTTCTTGGCGGGCGTGACGTCTTCGCCTTCCCGACCATGGCGGTCTATGCCGAGGCGCTCCGTTCGGCGCGCCCCTGCGTCAACGTGGTCGCCCTGATCGGCCATTCCGCCCTGCGGCTTGCCGTCATGGATGACATCACGCGCCGGGCGGATGCCGACGAAATCGACGCCATGCACCGTCTTCTGGCCCAGGCAATGGACGAAGGAGCAAGCGGATTTTCCAGCGGGCTCTTCTATCCGACGAATCAGGCAGCCGATGCCTCGGAAGTGGCGGCCGTCGCCAGCGCGGCGCAGGGAGGCACCTACGCCACGCACATGCGAGACGAAGCCGACGGCGTCCTCGAGAGCATACGGGAGTCCGCCGCCACCGCGGCCGCCGCGGGACTGCCGCTCGTGATCTCGCACCACAAGTGCGCTGGTCCGGCGAACTGGGGCCGCACCCGCGAGACTTTGCCATGCATGACGGCGGCGGCGGCCAGCCAGCCGGTCCACTGCGACGTCTATCCCTACACGGCAGGCTCCACCAACCTGCGCGCGGACCTCGTCACCGGCGATTACAGGATCATGATGACCTGGTCGCAGCCCTTCCCCGACTTGTCGGGACGCGATCTCTCGTCGATTGCCGAGGAATGGGACGTCAGTCTGGAGGACGCAGCACGCCGCCTCGACCCCGCCGGAGCCATCTACTTCCAGATGGACGAGGACGATGTGCGCCGCGTCCTGGCCTTCGAGCTTTCGATCATCGGGTCTGACGGTCTGCCTCATGATGACCACCCCCACCCGAGGCTCTGGGGGACCTTTCCGCGTGTCATCGGTCACTACGCCCGCGACATCGGGCTGTTCGGGGTGGAGACGGCGATCCACAAGATGACCGGCCGCGCGGCGGACGTCTTCGGGCTGGTCGACCGGGGTCGGCTGAAACCGGGACACGCAGCCGACCTCGTACTCTTCGATCAGGAAACGATCATCGACCGGGCGACCTGGAAGGAGCCCCGGCGTCCGGCCGAAGGAATTGTCGCGGTCCTCGTCAACGGCAGGCTGGCGTCCGCGGGCGGGCAGGCCACCGGCGGCGGAAACGGACGCCTGCTCACCGGGCGCAATCCGATCCGACCGGTTGAATCCTGAGACGGCGGCGAGCGGCCCGTGCCGTTCCGGCTGACAAGGGGAACGTCGTGGGAACCAAACAAGGCGGAGCCTCCCGACAAGCATGGTCGTGCGCGAGGCCACCACGTTCCATGACACGGTTTCCGGTCCCTTGCACGCCCTCGACAGGGCGGGCTCGAGATCGTGGAGGGTGAGTTCAAGTGCATCCTCGCGGCCGTGAGGCTGCGGCAAGACCACCCTGCCGAGGGCGCCGGCAGGCCGTCACACCGCGTGGTGCCGCAGGAAATCCCGGTCCGGCTCGACTCCGAGGCCGGGGCCGTCGGGTATGGCGGCGCGGCCCTCGGTTCGCGCCACCTGCCCCTGGACATCCAGCGGCGTGGTCAGAAGCTGGTCGCGGAACCTGTTTTCGGTCGTGTCGAACTCCAGCATCGGCTCGCGCGGGTAGAGGCCCCCGGGCAGCGGCGGCATCGCCGCCAGCAGGTGAAGGTTGGCGGCGACGGCGACGGCCGAGCCCCAGACATGGTTCACCACCGGCGTGAAGTGCGCTTGGCAGAGCGCCAGCACGCGCAGGTACTCGCTGACGCCGCCGAGCGCACAGACCTCGGGCTGAGCGATGTCGAGCCCGCGGCACTCCAGCAGCACACGCCAGCCCCACCGGCTGTACTCGGCCTCGCCGCCGGCGATGTTGACCTTGAGACCGTCGCGCAGGGCCGCGTACCCGGCGGTGTCCTCCGGCGCCACCGGCTCCTCGAACCAGTAGGCGCCCAGCTCCTCCAGCGCATGCCCCATGTAGAAGGCATCGGCGGTGGTGTAGCAGTGGTTGGCATCCACCATGAAGTCGAATCCGTCGCCAACGCCACGGCGCACGGCTTCGGCCAGCGCCACGTCCTGCTTCGGACCGAGCCCTACCTTCATCTTGGCGGCGACGTAGCCCTGCGCCTTGATCGCGGCGGCCTCGTCGGCGAAGCGTGCGGCGAGCGATGCCGTATCCTCGCGCCTGAGCATCATGCCGTAGCCGTAGACGGGCACGGTCTCGCGGTGCGCGCCGCCGATCAGCATGTGGAGCGGCAGTCCCGCCACCTTGCCGACGATGTCCCAGAGCGCGATGTCGACGCCGGAGAGTGCCTGCAGCGGCATCCCCTTCTGGCCGTGATCACGCAGCAGGTTGTAGACCCGGTGCCAGATCACGTCGCGATCCACAGGATTCGCGCCGAGCACCATCGGCTGGATGACCTGCTCGACGATGGTCCTGTTGGCGAGCGCGACCGTTCCCGGTCCGAAGCACTCGCCCCAGCCGGTGATGCCGGCATCGGTCTCGACCTCGACGATGTGCGCCGTGCGCCTGCCGTAGAACTGCTGGGAGTAGCCCAGCTCCTCGGGCATGTCGTACTGCAGGACGTGGCTGGCGATCCTCGTGATCCTCATCCGGGGATACGCGGCTGCATCGAGGCCGGATTCGATCGCCGCTGGTTTCAGTTGCCGGGTCATGTCGCGTCCACTAATCGAAGAGGTTGCCGATGTTCTTCAGGATGCTGTCGCCGATGTAGAGAGCCAGCGCCTGGATGGTCGAGGTGGGGTTCACCGCGGCCGACGTGACGAAGATGCTGCCGTCCACGATGAAGAGGTTGCGGATATCGTGGCAGCGTCCCCAGCGGTTGACCACGGAACGCTCGGGGTCGTTCCCCATGCGCGCGGTCCCCATCTGGTGCCAGCCGGCCCGCCACCAGACGTTGCCGCCTGCGCCCGTCACCTTGCTTGCGCCGGCGGCGAGCAGCGCTTCCTCGGCCCGCGCTTCGCCGTGGGCGATCATCTTTCTGGTGTTGTCGTCCACCGCATAGGTGATCTTCGGCGCCGGGATGCCGTCGCTGTCGGTGAGCGCCGGGTCGAGCGTCACCGTGTTGCTCTCGCGCGGAAGATCCTCGGTGACGACGGTGAGCCCGGCCGAACGGGGATAGACCTCGTCCATCAGCCGCCGGTGTTCCGCGCCCCAAGGGATGGGCGTCTTGTCATCGAAGCCGCCGAGGGCCCACGTCATGGGCGTGGTCCAGCGGCTGGCATGCAACCCGTAGCCCCGCACGAAATCCCGCGACGGATCGGTCTCGTAGAACTCCTGGCTCAGGATGCTGCACGCCATCGGGCCCTTGAAGCCCTCCATCGGCTCGTCGAATACACCGCTGACGGCGGTGAGGGGGTGGAACATCAGGTTCCTGCCCACGAGGCCGCTGCTGTTGGCGATGCCGTCGGGGAACCGGCTGGACCTGGAGTTCAGCATCAGCCGGGGCGTGCCGACGCCGTTGCAGGCGAGGACCACGAGCTCCGCCCGCTGGCGCTGCAGGCGCCCCTCCTCGTCGTGGTAGAGAACGCCGCTCGCCATGTCGTTCTCGTCGAGAGTGATCTCCCGCACCCGGCAGTTGGGCCTGAGTTCCACGCCTGCGCGGAGCAGAACCGGCCAGTAGGTGAGGTTCACGCTGGCCTTGGCGCCAGTCGCGCAGCCAAGGTCGCAGGTGCCGGCGTTGACGCATTTCGCGCGGCCGTCGTAGTCGCGGCTGAGGATCGCCACGTCCGACGGCCACCAGTGCCAGCCCAGCGCGTTGAAGCCCCGCGCGAGGGTGCGTCCCAGCGTGCCGATGGGAATGGGGGGGTGCGGCGGCTCGTAGGGCGGGTAGGCCGGGTTCCCGGCCAGGCCCGAGGCGCCCATGTTGCGGTCGTTCTGCGCGTAGTAGGGTTCGAGCGTGGAGTAGTTGATCGGCCAGTCGTCAGCCACTCCATCGAGCGACCGCACACGGAAGTCCGACGGGTGCATGCGCGGCCAGTGGGCGAGAAAGTTGATCGTGGAACCGCCAACGGCGCAGAAATTGACGGGCGTGATCGGCGAGTTCGCCGCGTTGATGGGGTAGTCCTGCGGCAGCCGTCGCACGTTGGGATCGCAGCTGAACTCGGCGAAGCGGCTGAGCTCGTAGTCGGGATTGCGGCTGGGAAACGCGGCGTCGGTGATGTGTGGCCCCTGCTCCAGGCAGAGGATGCGCAGGCGCGAGCCCAGCAGCGACCAGGCAAATGCCGCGCCCGACGCACCGGCGCCCACGATCAGAACATCGACGGGATCGTCGCTCATGCCGGACTCATCCTGCGCTCAGGAGGGGCGGTAGCAGCAGCCGCGCGCACGCACGGGCGCGAGCAGGGCTGCCATTTCGTGCGCGTCGTCGTCGGGTACCGTGTAGCCGTCGGGCTGCGTCGGCCTGGGGGAGAGGCCGAAGTGCGGACGCACGTCGGCGCGGCTGTAGTAGCCCATGTAGGTGTACCGCAGCAGAGCGGCGAAGGCCTCGGGTGCCTCACGCTCCAGCGCCGCGACGACCGCGACGCGCTCCGCGGCATCCAGCGCCTGGAAGTCCGCGTCGCGGGCTTCGGCCAGCCGGGCGGCGTACGCGAGTGCCTCGCGGAAACGAGTCACGAGCGCCGTATCGTCCGCCGCCCTTTCGGCCAGGAACGCGGTGACACCGAGCGCGCCTGCCGCTGGCACCCGCCCGTCGGCGCTTGTGGGGACGATCACGTCGAGCAGGGCGCTCAGCAGTCGGCCTTCGGCCTCGCTCCAGGAGCATCTGTCCGTCATGCACCCCCGCCACGAGAGAAGTTATCTCCCCGGCGGGAGACCGCGTCCATGGCCGCCGCCATCAACAGAATCGTGCCCGAGAACATCAGCTTGTCGGCGGCGGACGCGCCCGAAAGATCGAGTCCGTTGCCAAGCGAGCCGATCACCAGCGCGCCGAGGATCGCGTTCCACACCGAGCCGCGCCCGCCGAACAGCGAGGTGCCGCCGATCACCGCCGCCCCGATAGCCTCCAGCAAGAGGGGGCCGCCTGCGAACGCATTGAACGAGACCGAGGCGTAGCGCGATGCGCCGACGACGCCGCCGACCGCCGCCATCAGGCCGACGATGCCGAAGGCGGCGACGCGGACTGTACGCACGCTCATGCCCGCGCGCCGCGCGGTCTCGGGATTGCCGCCGACGGCGAACAGCGAACGCCCGAACGGCGTGGACATCGTGATCCATCCGAGGACCGCCGTCAGCGCCAGCAGCACCACGATCAGCAACGGCACGCCGCGGTAGTTGTTGAGGGTGCCGACCGCAGCCAGCACGAGGATCGCGATAAAGGCGATGCGGCCGCACAGCGCGGCGACGCTGTCGGTCTCGAGACCGCGGGCGTGGCGGCGAGTCTGGTCGTGAAGCGCGAACGCCGCGAAGGCGATCGCGCAAGCGATGCCGAGCCCCCAGCCCCAGGCAGGCGGGAGGGTGACGGTGGTCAGCGCGCGCACAGCGGGGTCGCGCATGTTGATGGCGCCCTGGATGCCGAGAATCTTCAGCATCAATCCCTGGAATCCGAGCAACCCGGCGAGCGTCACGACGAACGAGGGGATGCCGACGAAGACGACCATCACGCCCTGTGCGAGGCCCATGGTCACGCCAAGCGCAATGGCGGCGAGAATGGCCAATGGGGCAGGCGTTCCGTCGAGCAGCAGCACCGCCAGCAGGGCCGCGCAGACACCGGCCATGGCGGCGGCGGAGAGATCGATCTCGCCCAGCAGCAGCACCACCGTCAGCCCGACCGCCAGCGTTCCCACCACGGCGGACTGCATGAACAGGAAGTAGATGTTGCGTGGGCTGAGAAAGGCTGGCTCGGCAATGCCGAACCAGAGCCAGATCACCGCCAGCGCCAGAAGCACCGGACCGAATGAGCCGAAGCGGGTCTCGCGCATGAGCCGGAAGCGGAGCGCGAGGGAACCGAGGATGCCGGCGAAGGACGGCCGGCCCTCAGGCGGCATGGGCAGGCGCCTCCTCGAGACCGCGCGTCACCGCGGCGACGATCACGTCGGGAGTGACGTGCGCCGTCTCGTAAACCGCGACGTTGCTCCCCTGGCGCAGCACCGTGATCCGGTCCGAAACCTCGAACACGTCGCGAAGATTGTGCGAGATGTAGACCACCGCATGGTCGGTATCGCGCAGGCGCTTGACCACATCGAGCACCTGCCGTGTCTGAGCGATTCCGAGCGCCGCAGTCGGCTCGTCCAGCAGGACAACCGTGCTGTCCGCACCCACGGCGCGGGCGATGGCAATGGCCTGGCGCTGCCCGCCGGAGAGATTGCCGACCCGTGCGCGGACGGAATGCAGCGTGCGAACCCGCAGCCGGTCGATGGCATCCCGCGCCGTCTCCTCCATCGCCAGATCGTCGAGCGGGCGCAGGAAGCGCGGCAGGAACCTCCAGCCCCGTTTGACCGGCTCGGCGCCGAGGGCGAGGTTCGCCGCGACATCGAGGTTCTCGCAGAGGGCCAGGTCCTGGTAGACGATACGGATGCCGAGATCGGAGGCATCGTGCGGACTCGCGATGTGCACCGGCTCCGCGTCTATGGCGAAACTGCCGGCGTCGGCCCTGAGCGCGCCTGCGATGATCTTCATCAACGTGGACTTGCCGGCGCCGTTGTCGCCCACCAGCGCCATCACTTCGCCGCGGCGCACACCGAAGGTGACGTCGCGCAGGGCCTCGACGCCGCCGAAGCGCTTGCTCACGCCGGTTGCGAGCAGGTGAGGCGGAGCGTCGAAACACCCCGCCTCTTCGTTGCTGCCCGAAGGCATCGCACCCTTAGCCGGAACAGAACGCGGTTTCGGCCGCCGGCCCCTGGCAGACCATCTCCTTGGTGATCGAGGTGTCGTTCTCGATCACGTAGGCGACGCCTTCCTCGCCGACTGCGGAATAGGACGCGACCGCGACGAAGTTCACGTCCGCGCCGACCCCGTTCTTCACCGTGTTGGGGGCCAGATCCTTGAAATCCTCGCCGTTGATCAGCCGCGCCGTCACCTCGGCGGTGGCGTGCGCCATGTCCGCCAGCGGACGCCAGCCGGACTGCGTCTGCTCGCCCAGCAGGATCAGTTGCAGCGCCTGCACCGTGCAGTCAAGGCCGGAGACCGGGATCGTCCCCGCCATGCCCTGCTCCGCCAGCGAGGCGATGGCGGCAGAGGCGTTGCCGTCATTGGACGAGACGACGCCTTGCACGTTGTTGTCGAGCTGGGTCAGCGCCTGATCCATGGAGCGCCGCGCGATGGCCGGATCCCACCCTTGAGTCCAGTTCTCGTAGCCCATGATACGGGCGCCGGAATCGTAGAGCGGTTGCAGAGCGCGCATCTGGCCGTTGAAGATCACGGCCGCGTTGGGGTCGGTCGGCGAGCCCTTGAGCATGACCAGCGTGTCGCCGTCCTTGGTGTTCTCGATCACGTGCATGGCCTGGTCGTAGCCCATGCCCTCGAGATCAGCCTGCACCCAGAACGAGGTGTTCTCGGAATTGATCATGCGGTCGTAGGCGATGGTCGGCACGCCCGCCTCGGCGGCACTGTCGGCGATTACCGCCGAGCTCTCGCCGTCGATGGGGATGACAACCAGAACCTTCGCGCCCCGCGTGAGCGCCTGCTCGGCCTGGCGCTGCTGCGCCGCGGTGTCGTTGTTGGCGTTGAAGACCTCCACCTTGACGTCGGGCGCGATCTCGGCCATCGATTCGATGAAGAAGCGGGCGTCCTGACTTTCCCAGCGCGGGTTCACGTTCTCGGGCAACAACAGCGCCACCCAGTCTTCGGCCGAAGCCGATGGCGCCAGTCCGGCGGCGAGCGCCATGGTGGCGACACCCGCCGCGAGGCCCGCGAACGGGCGAGTCACTTTCTTCAGCATTGCTCCATTCTCCTCTTGTGCAGCCCATCAGGGCGATGCGTGCCCGGCAGCACGGTCTCTTCTTTCCGTTGCTGCAGAGTCACGTTTTCACGACGAGCCGCCGCGTGGCGGCCCCCACTCCGCCCCGGATCGATTGGCAACGGTTCCGGGTTGGGAGAGTTCTTCATCCGCCGGGCTGGCGGATGGCGATGCGTCCATGCTCTTGGTGTCCTGCGCGTCGTCCTCGCCGAGCCGGTGGCGGGCATCGCCGAGAAGCCGCTCCATGCGGGCCTCGGCCCCGGCTGCGTCCCCGGCGAGGATTGCGTCTGCCACCGCACGGTGAAACGGGATCGACTCCTCGTTCTCGCGCGGGTCCGGGTTGGTGATCCGGATCGAGATCAGCAGCGCCGAGAAGACCGCGCTTTCCATCGCCAGCAGGAATTCGTTGCCGGCGGCACGCAGCACCGCGCGGTGGAACAGCGCGTCGGCGACGACGAACCCCTCGATCGAGCCTTTCTCCTGCTCCATGCGGTCTTGAGCCTCGCGGATGAGCGCGTGGCCCTCCGCGTCGGCGCGCTCGGCCGCCCAGCGCGCCGCCTTGGGCTCGATCACGAGGCGAAGGTCCATCAACTGGCGCAAAAACGCACGGTCGGCCGGGGCCGACTGGTGCCATGCCAGCACGTCGTCATCCAGCAACGCCCAGGCGGAGCGGGAGCGGACTCGCGTGCCAATGCCGCGTCGCACCTCGAGCAAGCCCTTGCCCACGAGAATTTTCACGGCGTCGCGGATGACCGTGCGGCTGACCTGATAGCGCACGGCCAGCGTCCCCTCGTCCTCGAGCAGGTCGCCTTGTCCGTAGACGCCGGAAACGATGCGCCGCCCGAGCTCCTGCACGATCTGCGTGGCCAGGCTCCGGGTCAGCGCGGGTTTGTCCTTGAGGTCGTAGAACAGGTGCTCATTCATCATGCAATACGAAACACATGATGTTTCGAGAGTCAAGATGTCTGTTGGGTCGTCAGTGATCCGGCGAGCGATGGCCGTCCGCCGATGGATCGTGACACTGCCGCTCCAGGTACCGTCACCAAACCGGACGATTCCCGCGACGAGCGTCACCGGCCCGCACGGGCATGTCGGGGGACAGGCATTGTCCATTCGCGCATTTTTGTGCGAAGGTGCCGCGGGTGAGAAGGCTGGCGCGCACAAGCGGTATCGCGGTCCGATTCGACAGGACAAGGAGCAAGGGCAGTCACGGGACCCTGTATTGCGGCGACCGGCATACCGTGGTGAAGGACCGCAGGAAGTCGCTCAAGACCGGCACGCTGCGCGGCATGTGCAAGCAGCTCGGCATCGACCCGAACGACCTTTGGGGAGTTCTCGTCATGGCAGCCCGATACAGCTATCCCGTCGACCTCCACGAGGATCGCGAAGGCGGGTATTCGGTGACCTTCCCGGACTTCGACGAGGCGTTCACCGACGGCGATACGGTCGCCGAGGCGGTCGCAGAAGCCGCGGACTGCTTGGAGGAGGCGCTCGCGGGCCGCATCGCGCGGCGCGATGACATCCCGCCGCCGAGCCCGGCGAAGGGCCGGCCGGTGCGGTGCTCGCTGCCAAGGCGGCGCTCTACGAAGCCCTTCGCGAAGAGAGCCTGACAAACAGAGCCTTCGCCGTGACCCTGGGCGTTCAGGAAAGCGAGGTTCGCCGCATGCTCGACCCCCGCCACGCCACCAAGATCGGCCGGCTGGAGGAAGCCCTGGCGCGGTTCGGAAAGCGCCTCGTCATTACCGTGGAAGCGGCCGCGTGACCGTCGAGCGGCGCCGATAGCTGTCCCGATTCTGGCTGACAGTCGGTTTTCGCCGGTGTCTGCGATGGATTTCGGTGGTGCTTGTCAGGCCGGCCGTGAAACGCAAGCGCCTCAATGGTAAGCGTTCGGTCACGCAGAGCGAATGCGGGCGAGACACGGGATATGTGCGTGGTTGCCCGCCGTCATCCTCATCATAGTCACCCCTCGATCGAATACTTGCGATTGAAGAGTGCTTCAGACGCTGAAGGCCGGAATACGGAGCAGGGGAAAGACATCCGGCCGGCGCTGCACCTCGTCGATCACGACCGTGCCGGTCAATCCCTCCAGGGCTGTCTGCGGTTCGTCCAGCCGAACCAGACTCCCCGGCTCCTCAAGGTCGAAGCAGTGCTCGGCCTCGAGGTCCCGCGCCAGCGTGGTCCTGTCGCACTGGCGGGGTCCCGGAAGCGCCGTGACGGGCGCGCGCCGCAAACCGGCCCTGACGCTCTCCAGTTCTCGGGGACGAGGAAGGTAGCGCATGGAAGAACGGTCGCACGGAGGAGGAAAATTCGAACGTCGAGATCGAATTTTCCGGCCTGACCTGTCCGCTCAACCGCCGGGTGCGATTCGCGCCGCGTGCTCAGGCCGAGGGCGCAGCGAGGAAGAGCGGCGCCCTGCCGGCCTGGACGGCCGCCAGGGCGCAGAGGTTCAGGTCCAGCTGAAGTGCTGGGTCTGCCAGATGTATCCGTTGGGTGTGATGACGGGTTCCAGCCCCTTGCGGTACATGACGCCGTTGGGTGGGAACATGAGCCACACATAACCGCCCGTGTCCTCCATGATCTCCTGCATGCGGACGTACATGTCATGGCGCTTCGCCGGGTCCGTTTCGGAGAGACCGTCCTGGAACAGCTGGTCGAACTCCTCGTCTCTCCAGCGCTCCCAGTTCCACACGCCGACCTGATCCGAGATGTACCACTGGGTCATCTGGCTGGGATCGGGAGCATCAAGGTAGGCCATGATCCACAGTTCGAGATCCTTCCACTCGTCGCCTTCGACCTCGAGACCCAGGTTCCAGAAGGGCCCGGCATCCATCGGAATGACATCGACCTCGAGACCGATATCCGCGAGATTGGCCTGAATGATGGTGGCCGCTGCCATGCGGTCCTGCAGGTTGATGGTCTTGAGGGTGAGCCTGGTCCCCTCGGCGCCGGCCTCGGCGACAAGCGCACGGGCTGCATCGAGATCGGGCTTGGCGAACTTGCCCTCGGTGCGGTGGCCAATGAGGCCCGGGGGCACGACACCGTAGGCCCGGGTTCCCGCATTGGCCCACGCGCCCTCCAGGATGGTGTCGACGTCGACCGCGTGCTGGATGGCGCGACGCACCCGGATGTCCTGGAGGTTCGGGTGCTCGGTGTTGAGCCCCATCCAGTACCACTGCGTGCCCGAGAAGGCCTTCAAGATGCCGTCTTCGGGCGGCGATTCCATGAGACGCGGGATGGCATCGACAGCGACGTGGGTGATGTCGATCTCGCCCGCTTCAAAGGCAATCTCGGCGGTCTTCTCGTCATCGATGATGACGAACTTCACATCGGTGATGGCCGGAGGCGTGCCGGGCCACTTCGGGTTCGGCTCAAGCGTGAAGCTCTGCTTCTGCAACCACTCCGAGACTCGGTAGTAGCCGCAATAGAAGCTGAACATGCCGTCGTACTTGCCGCCGGCCGCTTCGACAGCCTTCTTCGAAAGAATGGCGCCGGTCCCGTCGCACAGCCACGTCAGCCAGATGGGCGCGAAGGGCTGGTTGAGATGGAGGATTCCCGAATGGCTGCCGGTGACCTCGACGTGGTCGAGAGCCACCGCCTTGTCCTTCCACTCGGACACCTTCATGCGCTCCAGCGAGTACTTGACGTCCTCGGCATCGAGTTCGCCGATCGCCTCGTGACTGTTCCCGTCGTACCACATGATTCCCTTCTTCAACTCGAAGCTGATCGTCTGCGCATCGGGCTGTTCCAGGGATTCGACGAACTCGCTCGGCTCCCAGTCCCACGTGTCACCGCTGTTGGTGTACTTGGCCAGACGGGCAAGGCAGGCATACTGCAGGACCATCTCGAAGCCACCGATCATGTAGCCGGGGTCCGTCGACAGGATGGTCCGGTTGGAGCGCAGCCTGAGTGGTCTGCCCGACTGGGCCCAAGCGCTACCTGGATCGAGCAGTCCGTCAACGAAAGTAGCCGCGGCAGCGGAACCGGCTGTCGCCTGAAGCATGGCGCGGCGTGTCATGGTTGGTAACGTCATGGATCCTCCCTCGGGCTTCCCCGCCTGATTCTTCAAGGATCATTCCCCCAACGACGGGGGCAGGTCAAGTTCATACACACACACGCGGGATGGCGTCCTCCCAGCTCCTCGACCAGATGCGCTCATCGCCGTCATGGGCTTCTGCATGAGTCGAAAGAAGAAAGGCCTCCCGCGTGGCGGTGAGGACGAAACGGGTATCGAGCCGGGTCTTCCAGTCCGCTCCCCGCGCCAGCGTGATGACGTAGTCGACCCGGGCCCGCGCTGACAGCGGGTCGCCGTCCCTGATGACATAGGTCTCGTGACCGCCACCGGAGTACTCGGTGCCGGTCTCGTCGATCCGGACATGGCCGCGATCCTTGACCATGTCGATCCGGGTCTCGCCGGTCACGTAGTCGCGGGCCATGGTGCGGGACCGGTGGTAGGGCTTCATCGTCGTCACCGCAATCTGGCGCGCGGTCGCGCCACGGCCCAGGGAAGGCAGCTTGCTGTCGGACGCGCGCCTCGGCCTCACCGGAAGCGTGAGTGTGCTGGCTCCGGTGGCGATCGTGATCGCCGCCGGCTCCGGCGACGGCCACACCAGCGGCCACGAACCCGTCTGGATGGAAAGGCGGAGGCGATGACCCGGGGGAAAGACATGGCCGCAGTCGTTGAGCTGGACGCGGACCCTTGTCGCGACGCCTGGTTCCAGCGGCTCGGGCGCCTCGTGGCCGTTGCGGTGCGAGAGGTTGAGAACCCCGTAGGTCACACGCGTCGAGGCCCCGTTCGGCGCCACATCGTTGAGACGCACATAGAGCTGCGCCTGCGGCGCGTTGCACGACAGTTCCAGATCGACAAGGGGCGCTCCGAGTATCTCCATGCGCCGCCCGAGGACGGGAGTATCGATGGCAAGGCTGCGGCCATCCTCCTCGCGTTGGTCGGATGGCATTTCGGCATCGAAGCCGTAGGGGCACCAGTCGCCATGCGTGATGCCGGCGAGGACCTCCGAGGCGCACACAAGCGTTCCGGGGCGGCCCGGACGGCCCGCCAGGTTGTTTCGGGCGAAATGGAAGGTCTTGCCGGTGATGGCGGGGTCCGGCCAGGCGTCGGCCGCCACCCAACGGCCCGGACGATGGTCGTAGGAAGTCTGCGGCGCCACCGTTTCCTGCATCCAGCAACGCAGGCGCGGTTCACCCATCATGCCGGTGTCGATACCCTTGAGCCAGTGGTCCCACCAGCGGACAAGGTCCTTCAGGCCGTCGATCTCCGGACCTGGCCTGGCCTTCCAGGGATAGGCGTGGGTCCACGGACCGACGAGACCCCGGAACGGTGCCCTCAGACCGGCCGCCACGCGAAAGATGGCGTTGGTGTAGCCGTCGGCCCAGCCGCCGACCATGTAGACGGCGGCTTCGATGGCGTCGTAGTCCTCGATGACGGAACCGTGCTTCCACTGCTCATCCCGCCGCTGGTGGCGCAGCCACTTCGCCACCAGGTTCGGCGCATTGTCGAGGCGTTCGAGCCAGATGCGGCGCCAGTCCGCACCAACGACAGCGGGGTCGGGCGGACGCATGGCGAAGGTCGTCATGGTCGCGCCCCAGTTGAGGTTGTCGTTGAGCAGACAACCGCCCATAAAATGGATGTCGTCGGCATAGCGATCATCGGTCGAGGCGACGGAGTAGACGGCCTTCAGCGAAGGCGGCCTCAGCGCCGCCACCTGCAGGCAGTTGAAGCCACCCCAGCTGATTCCCATCATGCCCGTAGCACCGGTGCACCAGGGCTGGTCCGCCAGCCACGCGAGAACACGGTATCCGTCATCGAGCTCCTGCGGAGAGTACTCGTCATCGAAGAGACCTTCCGAATCGCCGTTGCCCCGCAGATCGCAACGCACAGCCGCGTAACCGTGACCAGCCAGCCAGGGATGGTGGAGCGAGTCTCCGGCGGCCGTGAAATCACGCCGCCTGTAGGGAATGAACTCCAGGATCGCGGGCACCGGATGATCCTCGGCGTCCTCCGGAAGCCATATGGTGGCAGCCAGCCTGGCGCCATCCGGCATGGGAATCCACACGGTGTCATGCTTCACCACCCGTTTCGGAAATCGTGAAACAACCCGCGTCATGGTCGTCATCCTCCATTCTTCCCGTGGCCAACGATGCGGCCACCGGTGTGGTCGTCGATGCACCCGGGGGCCACCACCTGGCCGGAGGCATCGATGTCGGTGTCAGCCGTCCTGGCGGAAAGACTCCCGACTGCGGCAATCCGGTCATCGTCGATGACGACGTCGGCGCGAAAGCCGCGGCGTCCGCTGCCGTCCTTAACCGTGCCGCCGCCAAGAATGAAACCGTGTGCGGTCATGGATCCCGCTTCCTGTTCCCTGAACGCCAGGGTAGGTCGATTCGGTTTTCTTTGTCACCCTGGCGCGCTATGTGGATGGGCCATGACACGCCATTCGATCGGCGCATCCTGTCTGCGCAGGGAAGACAGGCGGTTTCTGACCGGCCGGGGCCGCTACACCGGTGATCGTCCGCCAACGGACGTTCTCACCGCCGTCTTCGTGCGGGCGCCCCTGGCCCATGCCGCAATGACCATCACCGATCGAGACAATGCGCTGGCCCAGCCGGGTGTCGTCGGCGTGCTGACGGCGGCCGACATGGCGGCCGACGGCGTCGCTCCCCTGTCGGTTTCCTGGAATCTCCTCAACTCCGACGGCAGCGATTCCTTCCGTCCTGCCATGCATGCGCTGGCTGACGGACGGGTCCGCTATGTCGGCCAACCCTGTGCCATGGTGATCGCCACCAGCGAGACTGCAGCCCGGGACGGTGCCGAGAACCTCGCCATCGACTACGATGACATGCCGGCAGCGGCCACCCTCGAAGATGCCACCGCACCGGGGGCGCCGGCGGTGTGGGACGCCTGTCCCTCCAACATCAGTCTTGACTGGACCAATGGCGACGCCTCGGCGGTGGCACGGGCCTTCGCCGGCGCCGCACACCGGGTGGGCCTCGACCTCGTCAACCAGCGCATCGCGGCCATGCCCATGGAACCGCGGCTTGCCATCGCTCGCTACGACGCAGGCACCGACCGGCTGACCTGTCACGTCTCGAACCAGCTTCCCCACGAGCTGCAGCGGGCTATCGCCGCCGCCCTCTCGATGCCGGAAACACGGGTCGATGTCGTGGCCGAGGATGTCGGCGGCGGATTCGGCATGAAGTCCTATTCCTATCCGGAGGACATCGCGCTCGCCTGGGCAGCGCGTCGGTTGCAACGCGACATCGCCTGGACCTCGGAGAGAAACGAGGCCTTCCAGGCCGACACCGGAGCCCGCGATCATGTCGCCAGGGTCAGGATGGCCCTCGATGCGGACTTCCGGTTCCTCGCGCTCGACATCGAGATCACGGCCAACATGGGGGCCTACGTCAGCCAGCATGCGCACGCGGTACCGACCATCTACTGCACCTACTCCATTCCCGGTCCCTACCGCTTCGCGGCGACCCACGTCAGGGTGCGTGCCATGCTGACCCATTCGGCGCCCATCGACGCCTACCGGGGAGCGGGGCGCTCGGAGGCCGTCTACATGACCGAGCGCATCATCGATCACGCGGCGCGCACACTCGGACTCGATGCTGCGGACCTGCGCCGCCGCAACCTGATCGAGCCCCGGCATATGCCCTTCACCACGGCACTCGGCATGACACTGCAGGACGCCGATGCCCCGCGGCTCCTGCGGCACGCCCTCGAGGCGGCCGACCAGGCCGGATTCCAGGCACGTCGTGACGAGGCGAAACGCCGGGGGGATCTGAGGGGATTCGGCATGGCGCTCCACGCGGCCGCCTGCGGCGGCTGCTCCTCGGCCGACAACCTGGCGTCAGGCGCCCTGGTCGGCAACTGGGAGAGTGCGCGCCTCCAGGTGCATCCTTCCGGGGCGGCGACCCTCTACGTCGGGTCCCACAACCATGGGCAGGGCCACGAGACGGCCTTCGCGCAGCTGGTGGTCGAGCGCACCGGTCTTCCCTTCGAGAACATCGAGGTGGTCTTCGGCGACACCCGCCGCGTGCAGCGGGGCATGGGCACATTCGCCTCGCGCTCGGCGGTCGTCTGCGGCCCGGCGATCGCCCTGGCCTGCGACAGGGTCACGGCCAAGGCACAGGCCATTGCCGCATGGATGCTCGAGGTGTCGGCTGACGACATCGAACTGGAAGACGGTCGCTTCACCGTTGTCGGAACCGACCGCTCCCTCGCCTTCGGCGACATCGCCCGAGCCGCCTACCTGGCAGCGGGTTTCGGCGAGGATGACCGGGAACCCGGGCTCGACGAGACGGGATTCTACGATCCCCCTGGATTCACCTGGCCGTTCGGCGCCCATGTCGCCGAAGTGGAGATCGACCCGGCGACGGGTGCGGTGTCGCTCGAGCGCTATGTCGCGGTGGACGATGTCGGCGTCGAGATCAATCCCATGATCGTCGAGGGACAGATTCACGGTGGTATCGTCCAGGGGGCCGGCCAGGCGCTGATGGAGGCCATCCGCTACGACCCGGCCAGCGGCCAGTTACTGACCGGCAGTTTCCTGGACTACGCGATGCCGCGGGCAGACAGCGTCCCGTCATTCGTCAGCGAACGCATCGCCTGCCGCGCGGCGGTCAATTCCCTCGGTGCCAAGGGGGTGGGCGAGGTTGGCACGTTCGCCGCGCCCGCGGCTGTCACCAACGCTGTCCTGGACGCGCTTTCAAGCCGGGGAATCACGCACTTCGACATGCCGGCAACCCCGTTGAGGGTGTGGCAGGCCCTTCACCGGGCCGGCCGCTGATCGCCCACGAGGTCGAGGACTCTCTCCGGCGGCCGTCCGAGAACCGCCCTGTCGTCCGCCATCACGACAGGGCGCTCGATCAGCACGGGATGCTCGTGCATGGCCCGGATCAGGACGTCGTCCGAGAGAGTCGCGTCGTCGAGTCCGAGGTCGCGCCAGGGTGCCTCGCGGATCCGCATCAGGTCGCGTGGTCCCATGGCGAGCCGACGGAGCACGTCGCGCAGCTCCTCCGGCTGCGGCGGTGTCTTCAGGTACTCCACGACCCTGGGTTCGAGGCCGAGATCCTTCAGGATCTCCAGCGCGCGCCGCGACTTGCTGCAGCGCGGATTGTGCCAGATGGAGATCGTCATCGCCTGCTTCATCTCCTTTCCCGACGCGGTCAGCGGGTGACACCGCTCAGACGCCCCGACCGCCGGTTCGAGCGTCATCGTTTCCGGTTCGACAGGAACGTCGCCCCTCGAAGAGACTTCCCCTCGCCCACATCGGCCACCGTGCCGACAGGGAGGCGGAACTGCCTCCTTCACCAAGCATGACTCCTTCCTCGACTCCCTGTCCAGTCAATCCGGCGATCGCCAGAGAGCAGACTGACGGCGGCATCGTCCAGGTCATCGGACCTTTCAACATCCCCACACGGATGACGATGCCCGCCTCGAACAGCCGCTTGATGAAGGCCGCCGCCGTGCGCGCCTTGCCGGTGCCCATCGTCATCTCGACCAGCAGCTGAGCGCCGCCCGCGCGAGACTTCGGCGGACAAGGCCTCGAGGCATCCGATCTGGCAGGGCCGGTCGACGATCCTGTGGTCGACGGCGACCGCCGACAGGTCGCGGCGACTCCGGAGCTCCGCAATGCGCCGTTCGAGGTCGTCCCGGGCATTGAAGCCGGCCACCTTGCGCGCGTAGGCGTCGGGCGCGCCCCTTGGCGCGGAGTTGTGTCGAGAGGCCGGCAACCTTGCGCGCGTGGGCGTCGGTGACACCGCTTCCGAGGAGCAGGTCCACGCGGCCCGGCAACCTTGCGCGCGTGGGCGTCGGTCTCGCGGTCGAGGTACCGTACTTCCTCGCCGTTCGAGAGGAACACGAAAGGCAGGCCGAGTTGTCCGGCATAGTGCCGACCATGGTCCTGCGCCGCAATGGGATCGATACTCGCACGCTTCGCCTCCAGCGCTGCCATGGGCCGACCCTGCCGGTCGCAGAGCACGTAGTCGGCCTGCGTGCCGTCGGGCAGCGCATGTTCGAACAGGATGCTCGAACCGTCCGTCAGGATCCAACCGGCGTTCTCAAGCAGCCTGTCGATCTTCACGCGCGCCGAAGGCTTCCGTCGTGCCGCTCATGCCGCCGTCCAGGGGTCGACGACATCGATGCCGGTATCATCGAAGTCCCGGACATTGCGGGTCGCCGCCGCCATGCCGTGCGAGCGGGCGATGGCGGCGATCTGGCAGTCCGCCGGGCCGATCGGACATCCGGTGGAACGCCGACACGCCGCGATGTCCGCATAGTCCCGCACTGCCGCACTGTCGAAAGGATGCGGCCCTCGAAATCTTCCCGCAGGATCGTCTCGATGACAGAGGCAAGCGCCGCCTGACGCCGGCCGGCCGGGAGGATCGCAACGCCGTACCAGAGTTCCGCTTCGCCGACCGCCGAGAAATACAGGCCCGTTGCAGAGCGGTCTCCCACCCAGGCCTCGACGATCGGATCGGGAGACCGGCGCAACAGTTCGGATACCACATTCGTGTTCAGCAGGATGGTCATCGCGCCACGCTCAATCGAAGGTGGGCGGTTCGCGCATCGGCCCGCGCGGCGGCAGTTCAAGATCCACGCCGCCGAGAGGTGCCATGCGGGCGCGAAGGACGCTTGCGAGATTCCTCGGGGACTCCCTGAGCTCGACAGCCTCGCGCAGGATGATGCGCACTTCTTCCTCCATCGAGCGATGGTGTTTCGCGGCCCGCACGCGCAACCGCGTCTTCACCTCGTCGTCGAGATTGCGGACCGTGATGCTCACCATGCTCCTGTCCTCCGCCTGCCAGCCAAATGCACCCTATCGGCGACTGCGATGCAATCAAGACAGCGACACGACGCCCCGACTGGAGAGGTCGCGCCGTGCCAGCCGGTATCCGTACAAGCCATCACAGGAGCCGCTCTTCGCTTGCGCCGCTCAGCAACCTCGACGACGGCTTCGATCCGAGGTGTTGTCATCTTTGGGTCGCGGTAGGGATGCGCATTGCTGCGCACCCCCCGCACAGATCCGGACATGGACGTTAATCCATCCGGCTCCTACCTCGGGTGCTTGACGGTAAACCGCTGGTCCGGCCATGGGTGGCGGATGGAGACGCGCGGCCAAAGAAGCTCGGTCATGCGCTCCAATCGCTTCCAGTCAAAGCAGTGGCGCTGGGAGCGGCGGCGGATCGCTCGCAGCCATAGGCGTTGCAGCCTTTGGCGGAACGTGCGCAGCCATCGGGTCGACCCCGGAACGGCGAAGTAGTTGGACCAGCCATTGACAACTCGCCCAAGCCACATGCCGACCTCCCATATGTCGTGATGCCGTCGATTGCGAAGCACCTCCTCGATGCGCGCCAGGGTCCTTGCGACCCGTTTTGCGACCGGCTTGCGACCAAGCCTGAAGCGTCCTCTCCGGGTCTCCGTGCAGAAGTGCGTGAAGCCCAGGAAGTCGAACGTCTCCGGCCTGCCCGCCCCGCGAGATCGCCGGTTCGCCTTGGCAAACCGTCCAAACTCAACGAGACGGGTCTTGTCCGGGTGAAGGGTGAGACCAAAGCGGTCCAGCCTCTCCCGAACGTCGCGAAGGTATGTCTCCGCATCCCGCTTATGCTGGAACCCGACCACAATATCGTCCGCGTAGCGGACAATGATCGCTTTACCGTTCGGAACCTTCGGACGCCATGCCTTGTGAAACCACAGATCGAGCACGTAGTGCAGAAACACGTTCGCCAGGCAGGGGCTGACAATGGCGCCCTGAGGCGTGCCCGCACCGGTGTCGCTCCATGATCCGTCGGTCATGACGCCAGCGTTCAGCCACTTGCGGATCAGACGGATCACCCGCCTGTCGCCAATGCGATGCTCCAGGAACTTGATCAACCAATCCCTCGGGATTGTGTCGAAGTACCCCTGAATGTCCGCGTCGACTATCCAGTTGACCTTGCGCCGCTCGATCCCGAACGCCAGGGCGTCGAGAGCGTCATGCGCCCCTCGGCCCGGTCGGAACCCGTAGCTGAAGCCAAGGAACTCCACCTCATAAATCGGTGTCAGGATCACATCCACAACCGCCTTCTGGACGATCTTGTCCTCCAGTGCGGCAATCCCGAGCGGTCGTGTCCCGCCGTCCGGCTTGGGTATCTCAACCCGCCGAACCGGCGGCGCCCGGTACGCTCCCCCACGATGCAGGCGCGAGTGCAGATCAAGCAAGCGCTCGTCCAGACCCTCGCCATACGCCGCCCACGTCACGCCGTCGACACCTGCCGAGGCTTCCTTCTTCAAACCGAAGTAGGCCGCCCGGAGCGCGTCCGGCGTAATGTGATGGAAGAGTGCAGTGAGACGCTCCTTCGGGTTCCTCTCTGCAGCTTCCCGTATCCGGTCCGCCGCCTGTGGCACACTTGCCCGACACTGCGTTCGGTGCGTGCTTTGGCGTCCCGGATTCCCCTTGGTTGAGGCCCTTTCCTCCAGCGACTCCGCAGAAGCTGACGCTCCCTTGTTCGCCGCCTTCACCGGTCTTACGGCCCCATCCGACTTCTTCAAACCGTTCCTCATAGGCTTCGGCTTTCTCCTTTCCCTACACGGTCCCGCCACGACAGGCGGGATAGTTCGAAGACCTCCCAGGGTCCCAACAGAAGGCGTGCGGACGTGCATGGGTTCTCCGACACCGCGGGGCTCGCCGACATCTCACCAAATCGATGCCTGCGATGTTGCCTTCGACCGATGCGAAAGCCTCGGCACCCCGAACAACGGACTTTTCGGTGCTCATTAGCCCTGCCCATCCGTACCGCTACCGACGCTTCGCCTGCCCCCTCGCGGGAACCGACGCACGGCTCGCGGAGAAACGTGGTTTGGTTACTCCTTCGTTTCAGGGGACTTTCACCCCCTACCTTCCGCCAGTTCGCCTGGCACACCGCACCCTTTCCCGAGGGCCGGCCCGCGCACGGTGTTCAGCGCATCGTGGTCGAACGAAACCGGATTGGACCGACCCCGAGTAAGGCCTCAAGATGCCGCGCCCGATGTCATGATCTGTGTCATCGTGTTCCTGACCCGCCGCCGCTTCGACATCGCTGTCCGCAACGTGGGCATAGGGCAGGGTCATGGCAACCTGCCGCTGACCAAGGATCCTCGCCACGGTCGGAAGCGGCACACCGTCCAGGACAGCCTGGCTGGCGAAGTTGTGACGCAGATCATGAAAACGCACACCCGCGATACCAGCCCGTTTGCGGAGGTTGAACCAGAGTGGGGCAGTCTTGGTGTGGGGCGTCACCTTGGCGCACGGCGTAGCCAGCCTCCCGGTCGTCGGCGACGCTCTCCGCTGCCTGAGCGCAGGACCCTCAGACGTCAGCCCGTGGACCCGGACGCCGGGAATCAGGGGAACCGGTGGTGGCAGTTCACGCGCCCGATGTTGGCGGCGTGGGCGTCGGCGGACCATCAGATCCATACATCAACACCCTAAGCTACCGGGTCGCGGACCCGAAGCTGATCCCGCCGAGGATGCCGTGGCGCTGCGAGCGGATCCAGGAACGCATCCGGCCGCCGGACGGACGGGCTCATCCCGGCGGGTGGTGCGCCGCCATCATCGCTTCCGGGAGCCGGCGGTCGTCGGCGTCGTCCACCGGTTCGAAACCGGGCCGGGATCCTCCAGCAGGCGGGCGAGCCTGGTGTCGGCATGTTCCCGGCATTGGACGGCGGGCGCGGCGGCCGGATCGGGGACGCCTCGCGGCGGATGCGCGAGCCTCACACGCTCGGCGAGCGTTGCGCCAACCGGTGCACTCGCAAGGCTCGCGTGCCAGACCGCGACGAGTGGCGTTGGCGGAGCGCAGCGCGCCGGCAAGCCAGGCAAGCGTCAAGCGAATTGACATGGCGGAGACCAACCTGCATGTCCGTAGCATGCACGAAACGAATCACCTGTATCAGGCCCGAGAGTTTGAAAGGCGGCGGGTCGGGCTGCCGGCGAGTGACGTCCAACTCTGCCGCAGTCATGTCTGCGGCTCTTCCGCAAGGCCGCCGGAGTATCCAGCGCATGGAAGGCGCGGTAAGGCACTGCGTCTCCGCCAGCCACAGCAGTGGTCCGGGCCGGAAACTCCTGTTGCATGACGGCCGTGCGCCAGTTTATGGTCTGGCACAATCGTTGCGACGGGTGTATTTCGGACTTGACTTCCCGCCTTGATCTCGGTGTAAAATTGCGCCTCTGCGCCTCTGCGCCTCTGCGCCTCTGCGCCTCTGCGCCTCTGCGCCTCTGCGCCTCTGCGCCTCTGCGCCTCTGCGCCTCTGCGCCTCTGCGCCTCTGCGCCTCTGCGCCTCTGCGCCTCTGCGCCTCTGCGCCTCTGCGCCTCTGCGCCTCTGCATGAGATTCCGCGATATGCACCGGGGCATACGGCCCGGCCGTGCGCCTGTTCGACGGTGCATGTTCCCGAGTTGCCGGATTTCGGCGCCCACCCGCTCGCCATCGGGGACATCACTCCCGTCTGAATACCGCCTTTCCCGCCCACGCTTCCTCCACTGGAAGAGCGCCGGGCGCAGGCGGATGAACGCGTTGCCGGGAGCATGCGGGAGTGCGCACGCCGCGTCGGTGGCAAGATCCTCCCGACGGGGCCGGTTTTACCCCCCGGCACCTGCCGCGGCCCCCGAGGCTGTGGCTCCACCCCTCATCCACAGTGATCCACTGTTCCGCCGAGCGTTGCTGGGAAGCGAAGCATGCCTCGCGGGCGCGGGCGGTCGCGATGATCATGGATGGCGCTTCGCGCACGAGGGCGACGCGGGCATCGACTGGTGAACTTGCTGATCATGGCCGAGGGGGACCGCGGCAAGTTCGCCGAAGACTGAGGGCGCGGGCTTCGTGACCGGCATCACGCTCAAGACTTTCCGAGGGTGGTTCGGGGAACGCAGGAACGGTTCAAACGATTGGCCCGGTCGGTCCGGGCTTGGAGAGAGGAGAAGAGTTCGATGAGAACGACGCAACATGTGGTTCTGGCGGCGATGACCGTTGCCTGCCTGGCACTCGCAGGCTGCGGTGGCGGCGGGTCGTCCAAGAAGGCAGACGTGACGATGACGCCGGCGCCGAAGTCCCTGGACCTGTCCGGCATTGATGATGATGCCGCGATCATGGCCGGCGCCTTGACCATTGCCCCCGGCGAAAGCAGGACGCTCGGCGGTGTCACCTACACCTGCCCGGCTGGCGGTGAGGCCTGCATGGTCACCGTGGATGCCAACAAGACGGCCACCTATACCGGCGGTATGCCGACGGTGACGCTGACGCCGAAGTCCCTGGACCTGTCCGGCATTGATGATGATGCCGCGATCATGGCCGGCGCCTTGACCATTGCCCCCGGCGAAAGCAGGACGCTCGGCGGTGTCACCTACACCTGCCCGGCTGGCGGTGAGGCCTGCATGGTCACCGTGGATGCCAACAAGACGGCCACCTATACCGGCGGTATGCCGACGGTGACGCTGACGCCGAAGTCCCTGGACCTGTCCGGCATTGATGATGATGCCGCGATCATGGCCGGCACCTTGACCATTGCCCCCGGCGAAAGCGGGACGCTCGGCGATGTCACCTACACCTGCCCGGCTGGCGGCGAGGACTGCATGGTCACCGTCGGCGACGACAGGACGGCCACCTATACTGGCGGTACGCCGACGGTGATGCTGACGCCTCCGGATGATGGAACGCCTTCGGCTGGCGGCGCACCCCAGACTGGCGGCACGCCCTCGTCTGGCGGCACGCCTTCGTCTGGCGGAACCCCTCCGCCGGCAATGCCTTCCTGGGACGTCACCAAGCTGTTCGCCGCGCTCAAAGACAGGATTGTGGGCGCGGGCGGGTCTGACAGACAACTCCTCATCGAACGGTTCTGGGACATCACCTCGGCGACGCACGGCGAGGCGCTGGGCCTCAGGATCTACGACAGCGAGGCCTACGACGACGAGGTCGACGAGACTGTGTACCAAGGGGAGCTCTCCCTGACGTCGGTGGAGCTCCCTGCCCTCCACGGATGGGCCGGAACCCGCGCGACCGGCAGTAACGACAGATACGAACACACCTTTGTCCTTTACACGGACCTCGAGGCGCCGACCTCGGACGGCACGGCTGACTACAAGCACACGTATTTCGGCTGGTGGCTGCAGAAGGACAAGCAGGACGGCGCGCTGGCCTTCCAGGAGCTCGCCCATGGCTCTTATTGGGATACCGAAGATGAAGAGTGGTATAACGATGACCGGGTAGCCGTCCAGGCCGGGGTGACAGGCACGGCGACCTACGCGGGGGCGGCGTCCGGCATGTATGCCCTGAAACGGGAGGGTCAGACCGACGAGGCCGGCGAGTGGACGGCCAAGGCCACGGTGACCGCCGCCTTCGGCGATGGCACCGCGCTCGGGACGGTCACGGGCACGATCACCGAGTTCATGGTGGGCGGGCAGAGCCGCAACTGGAAGGTCGATCTGGAGCAGGCCGACATCTCCGGGAGCACGAGCAGCAATTGGGGCAGAACGGCATGGACCATCGACGGGGTGAAGGGCGCGGCTCCCGACACGGCGAACCGCACCTGGCTCCACTTCTTCAACAACAACAAGGGGACGCCGGGTGGCGCCAACAGCCAACCGACCAGCATCCACGGCAGGTTCTCCGCGCACTACGGAGCTGAGGGCCATATGGACGGCGCCTTCGGCGCCCACAAGAACTGACCCGCGGGCAGCCTCGCCCAGTCCGGGCCGACGGCACCATCGACAGGGTGCCGTCGGCAGGCGCCGCGCCGGGGGGACGCGCGGCGATCTCGAACGGCTGTGCGCCGACCGGCGCGACCTGCGGTTCGTGACCGAGGATGCCACGCCCAACCGGTGGAACTGGTGGAGAATGGGACTGCTGCACACACCCCCACACTCCGGAGTCATCCGACGCCACGAGCGACGGCGCCTTGCCTGGTCCTCGATGCTGTCAGCGGCCGTGCCTGTGATGGGGAAGGCAACGGTGCGGTTCCTCCTTCCATGGTTGCCGCGATGGCGCTCCCTCACCGTCTTCACCGCCTCGACGACACGGGTCTCGGCGCCGAGAACATCGGCATCATCAACGGCCTGCTGGCCACGTGCCGGATGCAGGGCGTCGCCCCCCGCATCCGGCTGACCGATGTGTGCCAAGCGCATTGCCAGCCATCCTTCGGCCCGGGGCGACGCGTTGACGCCGCGGCCCAGGAAGACGTTCCTTGCCGACGGTCCGATGATCTCCGGCATCGCAGCCGCGACAGAGCAAGGCGTCATCATCCCTGGACGATAACGCGTTCAGGGGTCTGACAGGGATCCCGTGTAGCGTAGCGCCCACAAGCCGCGTGGCGGCTCGATCTCCTCGAGTGCCTCGATGTTCTCCGCAAGCCGTGTCACAGAGGGTCTCGGAGAAATCACGCCAGGTCGTCCTGCAGCGCGCGCAGTTCGGCCACGGCGTCGCGTCGACGTGGCGGTCGCGAGCGTCGGTCACGGGGCCTTGGAGTGTGGACGGGGAATGCCGGACTGACCGATTGAACCGGCGGCGGAACTGCCGGTAGTGTGTAGGCCATGGTGGTGCATGACCGCAACATGCCGCGCAACCGAACGGCGCCCATGACCTTCGTCTTGTTCCGGTCATGACAGCCAGCGACGGCGACATCCGCTTCCGCATCAGCGATATCCAGCTCGATGACCGGTTGGTGGTGCGGCGCAGCACCGAGGTCGAACACGAGATGGCCGTGGCCATCTACGACCTCCTGGAGTCCAATCACTTTGAACCGGCGGGGCTGCAACCGGGACCCTACCGTGTGTGTCTTGCGGTCAGGGACGGCCGCAGCCTGGTATTCGGAATTGGTGACGAGAAGGACCGGCCTCTTGGCGAAGTCACCATGCCGATCAAGTCCTTTCGGCGGATCGTGAAGGACTATTTCACGGTGTGCGAAAGCTACTTCGAGGCGATCAAGAGCGCGCCTCCATCGCGTATCGAAGCACTCGACATGGGGCGCCGCAGTCTCCATGACGAGGGCGCGGCACTGCTGCGCGAAACCCTCGACAAGCGCGTGACGATTGACATCGAGACATCGAGACGTCTCTTTACCCTGCTCTGCGTCCTGCATATCCGGAGCTGACGGCATGGCCGACATGCCGGGTGCCGTGCTCTTCGCATGCAACTACAATGCCGTGCGGTCCCCCATGGCCGAAGGACTCATGAAAAGCCTCTATGGTCACAGCATCTTCATCGATTCGGTCGGCGTGCGCCCGGCCGGGGCCGCCAACCCCTTCATGATCGAGGTCATGGCGGAAATGGGCATCGACATGTCCGGTCACCGGCCCAAGACCTTCGATGACATCGAAGACGGCACCGAGAGTTTCGACCTGGTCATCACCATGTCACCCGAGGCGCAGCACCGGGCCGTCGAACTCACCCGCTTTGCCGCACTCGACGTGGAGTACTGGATGACATTCGATCCGGTTGCCATCGAGGGCAACAGGAACATGATCCTCGACGCCTTCCGAGGCGTCCGCGACCACATTCGACAACGTATCGGCGAGCGCTTTCCCCCGACATCGCTCAGCGCCATCTGAAGACGTGACAACATCAACCAGGCCTCCTGACATGCCCTTCATTCTGGCTTCGGCATCGCCGCGCCGCCTGGAGCTCCTGGCACAGATCGGTGTGGTTCCAGACAAGACCGTACCGGCCGATATCCTGGAAGCGCCGCGCAAGGGAGAGCTGCCGCGGCAGCTGGCGGCCCGCCTTTCCCGGGATAAGGCTCTCACCGTCGCCCGCTTGCATCCCGGCGCCGCCGTCCTCGCCGCCGATACGGTGGTGGCCTGCGGCCGGCGGGTCCTGCCCAAGCCGGCGGACGCTCTGCAGGCACGGGCCTGCCTCGAGCGGCTGTCCGGTCGCAGCCACATGGTCTACGGCGGAATCTGCCTCTTCGTCTCCGGCGCCGCACGTTCGCGCCTTGTCGTCACCCGCGTCGCCTTCAAGCGTCTGTCGGTTGACGAAATCGATTCCTATCTCGCCAGCGACGACTGGCGCGGCAAAGCCGGAGCCTACGCCATCCAGGGAAGGGCGGCGGCCTTCGTGCGCCGGCTGAACGGCTCCTACAGCAACGTCGTCGGACTTGGTCTCTACGAAACGGCGGGCCTGCTTGCCGGCCATGGCCTGACACCGTCGTCATGACCGACCGGCGATGCCCCGTGTGCGCCAGGCCGACAACAACGGACACGCGCCATGCCCCGTTCTGCTCCCGGCGCTGCAGCATGCAGGACCTGGCGCACTGGATCGGTGCTGCGCCGCCCTACGTGATAGAAGGCGAGCCGACGAACCCCCTGTCTGCAGGGGACGGCGATGCCGAAACGCAGGGGGGGCACGGGCAAACGTGATGGACAATGTCCGGTGAATTCTGTATCAAGCGCCCACCGAAGGTGCCCAGGTAGCTCAGTTGGTAGAGCACATGACTGAAAATCATGGTGTCGGTGGTTCGATTCCGCCCCTGGGCACCACCTGATCGGTCACTCCCCTCTCGTCCGCGCGTGGTGCGCCGTGAACCCGGCGATCATCGGGCCGAGTTCGCCCTCAAGATCATGACCCATGCCGGGGATCTCGATGATGACGCAGCCGGGAATGCTGGCCGCAGTATCGCGCCCGTGTTCAATCGACAGCAGGGTGTCATCGGTGCCGTGGATGACCAGGCTCGGGACGCCGATCGTCCGCAGACGCTCGACCCGTGAGCCGTCCCGGCGCACGGCAAGATACTGGCGCAGAACCCCCGAAGGCGTGTAGCAGCGGTCGAACGCCCGGCCGATGAGGTCCGCCCTCTCGTTCTCGTCGAAGGGATACCCCGGACTCCCCCAGATCCGGTCACAGGCAAGCGTGAAGTCGATGACCGAGTCACGGTCATCGGGATCATCGGGAGAAGCGAGCAGCAGGCGCTGCACCTCGGGCGCCATCGGCGGAAGTTCCGGATTGCCGGACGACGACATGACCGAGGTCATGGTGATCACTCTCTCGGGGTGTGTCACGGCCATGCTCTGCACGATCATGCCGCCCATGGAAACACCGAAGATGTTGGCACGGGCCATGCCGAAGTGATCAAGGACACCAACGTGATCGCAGACCATGTCCCCGATGGAGTAGGGCGCCTCGACGGGAATGCCTTCGGCTTCGCGGCGAAGGATCTCGTCGGCAGGGATCGTTTCGAGGTCATCGAACTTCTGCGACAGCCCGGCGTCACGGTTGTCGGGCACGATGACGCACATGCCGTGGTCCACGAAACAGCCGATCATCGCATCGGG
Organism: Alphaproteobacteria bacterium; assembly: GCA_964291265.2. Taxonomy (GTDB): domain Bacteria; phylum Pseudomonadota; class Alphaproteobacteria; order SP197; family SP197; genus SP197. Next base: position 1,462,439 of record OZ219747.1, on the reverse strand, counting down.
CCAGTGAATGATCTGGGATCCGAGTCCCCTGACGAGCAGAATGGGCGTTCCGTCAGGATCTCCGTGACATTCGACGTAGATCCCGGTTCCATCAGCATCGATGATCGGCAACGTCTGGGCCCTCTGGACGAACAGGAGAACTGCACATGTATCGCCTCTACGGCAAACCCTTCACCATGTCCATGGTCCCCGAAGGCACGCTCGACGAGATCGGCGTTCCTTACGAGACGGTGACGCTGCCCGACGGACGTTCAACGGATCCCGCGTATCTCGAACTCCGTCCTGATGGCATGGTTCCGACGCTCGTCGACGGGGACCTCGTCATCTACGAGGGCTCCGCCATCGCCATGCATCTTGCCGACAGGCACGATGAGGCGGGCCTTGCCCCGCCGCCGGGGAGCCGGGAACGCGCCCGGTGGTACCAGTGGATGGTCTGGCTGGGTTCCGTGGTCCACCCGACGGTGGCCAACGAATACCACGCGGACTGGTACACGACGGCACCTGACGGTATCGATGGCGTGCGCCAGGCGGCGCGGCGCAATGCCGATGACCTGTGGCGGCAGATCGATGCCAGCGTGACCGGTCGGACATGGCTGGTCGGGGAACGCTTCTCGACAGCCGACATCCTCCTTCTCGTCCAGGCTGCCATGCACTGGGACTGTCACGTCATGATCACCCGCGAGAAGCACGTCGGCGCCATCGTCAGGCGCATCCAGGCACGTCCGGCCATGGCGGCACTCCTCGAGCGCCACGAAGTAAAGCCCTTCGCACCGGCCTGATCCCCTCGATGCCGGCGCGCGGCTCACCGGAGAACGAGGTCGCGGACCGCCGGGACATCGCGGTTGCCAAGTTCCGCGTGGAGGTCGGCAAGGTGCTTGCCGTGCTGCATGGAGCCGTCCATGGCCACGTGGCGCAGGCTCGACATCACCGGCTTATCCTGCTCCGCTGACAGCATCCACGGAATTGACACAGTCCTCGATCCGACCGACACACTCGACAAGGATCAGGTCCATGTCGGTGGCTGCAAGATGACGTGCCTGCATGACGAACTCCCGAGGCAGGTCATTGCACGTCGACCGGAATCAGGGCATGCCGCCGTGGGGACGAGCCATGCCTCGGGCGACCCAGGCACCGGGGTGCAACCGGTCCCGCGCCTTCGACCGTCATGTCACCGGCGAGGCGCGTGCAGACCTCCGCCTTGTCCCCGAGACCCGTCTGTCCCGGCTTGACGGTACTCGTCCAGAATCCGTTCGTGGTGATGATGTTGCATCCGATGCCGAAACAGACCTTGTGCACAGCGCGCACGACGTCGGGTGCGTTCCGCATGGTCTGCCGACCATGAGCCGGGCACGCCTGGACTGCTGACCCCGCAAGAGAGACAGGCGCCGCGACGCTGGAGTTCCGAGCCCGTGGCTCCCTCCATCACCGCAGGAAACCCCTCGAGAAACCTTGCAGTGACGGAGCTTCGGCTGACAGCGGCAGTCTGGCTCAGGATCCGGACTCCCTGTCGTCCTCGCTCGCCTTGCTTTCCCCGCCGTCGTCGGAGTCGGCATGGCGGGCCGACAGGGCCGCACCAAGAATATCACCCAGGGTGGCGCCGCTGTCCGTTGAGCCATACGCCTCCATCGCCTTCTTTTCTTCCTCGATTTCCAAGGCCTTGACCGAAAGGGAGACGCGGTGGGACGCCTTGTCGATGTTGGTCACCTTGGCATCCAGCCTGTCTCCGGGGGCAAAGCGGTCCGGCCGCTGATCGCTGCGGTCGCGAGCGAGTTCGGCCTTGCGGACTATGCCCGGAACGACTCCGTTGATCATCACCTCGATACCACCGTCCACCACCCGGGCCACCGTGCAGGTGACGACGGAGTTCCGCGAAATGCCATCCATGGCACCGGCATAGGGGTCGGGTTCAAGCTGCTTGATCCCGAGACTGATGCGTTCCTTGTCGACATCGACATCGAGAACCTTGGCCCTGACCTGATCGCCCTTGTGGTACTTCGCGATCTCCTCGTCGGCGTTCTGTTGCCAGGAAAGATCGGACATATGCACCATGCCGTCGAGGTCGCCACCAATGTTGATGAAGAGACCGAATTCGGCGATGTTGCGCACCTCGCCCTCGACTTCGCTGCCGACCGGGTGTTCGAGCAGGAAGATCTCCCAGGGATTGCTCTGGGTCTGCTTGATGCCAAGACTGATGCGGCGCTTGCCGGCATCCACATCAAGGATCTCGACCTCGACTTCCTGGCTGGTCGAGGCGATCTTGCCGGGATGAATGTTCTTGCGGGTCCAGCTCATTTCCGAGACGTGGACGAGGCCCTCCACACCGGGTTCGAGTTCCACGAAGGCGCCGTAGTCGGTGATGTTGGTGATGCGCCCCGTGAACCGGGTTCCGATCGGATACTTGGCGCCCACGCCCTCCCAGGGATCCGTCTCGAGCTGCTTCATGCCCAGTGAAATGCGCTGGTTCTCCGGGTTGAAGCGAATCACCTGGACGCGCACGGTCTGACCGATGGCGACGGCCTCGGTGGGGTGATTGATGCGCCGCCAAGATATGTCCGTCACGTGAAGCAGTCCGTCAAGTCCGCCGAGATCGACGAAGGCGCCGTAGTCGGTTATGTTCTTGACCACGCCGTCGAGCACCTGGCCTTCGGCGAGACCGGCGATCAGTTCGGCACGCTGATCGGCGCGCTCGTCCTCGAGAACCGAACGCCGGGAGACCACGATGTTGCTGCGCCGACGATCCATCTTGAGGATGCGGAATTCGTGCTCCTCGCCCATGAGCGGTGTCACGTCGCGAACCGGGCGGATGTCGATCTGGCTGCCGGGCAGGAAGGCGAAGGCGCCACCGAGATTGATGGTGAAGCCGCCCTTGACCCGCTGGTAGATGTACCCCTTGACGCGGTCTCCGGTTGCAAAGGCCGCCTCGAGCTGGTTCCAGACTTCCTCGCGCTGGGCCTTCTCCCGGGAAAGGACCGTTTCGCCCTGGTTGTTCTCCAGCCGTTCGACGAAAACCTCGACCTTGTCGCCGACAGCCACGGAAGGCTCGCCTCCGGCCGTGTTGAATTCGCGAAGCGGCACCCGTCCTTCGGCCTTGAGCCCGACATCGATCAGCACCAGGTCACCCTGGATGTCGAGAACGGTTCCGCTCGTCACCGCCCCTTCGACGATGTTGACGCGTTCAAGGAACTCGTTGAAAAGATCCGCAAAACTCTCTTCTCCTGCGGACGTGGTGGAAGCGGGCGCGTCGGGCGCCGTGCTCATGTCGTGCGTCATGGTGCTGATTTCCTTGGATTTCCGGAAGCTGGAGGTTGCGCTTCCAGTGCCTCCGCTGTGGGATTTCGCCGCGGCGAGACGGAGGTCGCCACGCGGGTCTGTTCCACATGTGGCGGCGCCCGTATAGCGCCAGCCGGAGCCATCTTCAACTCAAAACGGACACGGCCCCAGGGCGGCGGCGGATGAAGTCAAGCGCCCTCTCCGCCGCCACCGAGGCATCGAGCGCGGTAGTGTCGATGACGATGGCGTCGTCAGCCTGGCGCAATGGCGCCCAGGTCCGTTCGCTGTCGCGGCGGTCCCTTTCGGAGAGCTCCCGCAACACGCTGCCGAAGTCGATCGCCTCGCCCCTGGAGACCAGTTCCCGGTGACGCCTTGCGGCCCGCGCCCGGACATCAGCCGTCACGAAGAACTTCACGTCGGCATCGGGAAAGACAACGGTGCCGATGTCGCGCCCGTCAATGACCGCCCCCGGTGGCGTCCTGCCAAAGCGGCGCTGGAACTCCACCAGAGCGCCGCGCACATCGCGGTGGGCAGCGACGCGCGAGGCCATGGAACCGATCTCCTGATCACGCAGCCCCGGACGCTCGAGATCCGCCGCGACCAGACGTTCCGCCATCCTTGTGCACGCCTGCTCGTCTCCGGCATCGTCTCCGGCCTCGAGAACGAGAGCGGCCACGGCCCGGTAGATCATGCCGCTGTCGAGATGGCGCAGACCTGTGCGCACCGCAAGCTCGCCAGCGAGCGTGCCCTTGCCGGCGGCGACAGGTCCGTCGACGGCGATCACGATCACCCCGTCCAATCGCCGAACTCCGCGCCCAGCCCCTCGAGGAGCTGGGTGAACCCCGGAAAACTGGTGGCGATGGCGCCGGCATCATCGATCGCCACGCCGTTGCGCGACAGGAGTCCCATCACCAGGAAGGCCATGGCGACCCGGTGATCGAGTTCCACGGCAACGGAGCCTCCTCCGGGGGGTCGGCCGGCCACGCCATGCACCACCAGTCCGGTCTTCTCCTCGTCGACCCTGACGCCATTGGCCGCAAGACCGGCGGCAGCGGCGGCGAGTCGGTCGCTTTCCTTGACCCGAAGCTCGGCAAGACCCCGCATGACCGTGGGACCCTCGGCTGTCGCCGCCATGACTGCCAGTACGGGGTATTCGTCGATCATGGAAGGAGCCCGCTCCGCAGGCACCTCGATTCCCTTGAGAATCGTGCCCTCCACCGTGATGTCGGCCACGGGCTCGCCCGCCATCTCGCGGCGACTGCTGAAGGTCAGGTTCGCCCCCATGTCTTCCAGGGTCTCGAAGAACCCGGTTCGTGTCGGATTGATGCCGACATGTCTGACGGTCAGCGCCGCACCGGGCAGTGCTGCGCCGAGGCCAATGAGGAAGGCAGCCGATGAAGGATCTCCCGGAACATGAACATCGACGGGAACCAGTTCCGCATGTCCGGCGATGCTGATCGACCGCCGGCCGTCATCGCCCGGCACGATCTCGAGGGAGGCTCCGAAGGCACGCAGCAGACGCTCGGTGTGATCGCGAAGCGGCGTCCTCTCGACCACCGTGGTAGTTCCCGGTGCATGAAGGCCCGCCAGCAGCACCGCCGACTTGACCTGCGCCGAGGGCACCCGGAGTTCATGGTGAAGGGGCAACAGGGGATCACCGCCCGTCACGGCAAGGGGAAGGCGACCGCCGCTGCGGCCGAGAAACCGGGCTCCCATGTCCTCCAGGGGTTCGATGACACGGCCCATGGGCCGGCGCGACAGCGACCTGTCGCCACATAGGAACGTGGTGAAGGTATGTCCCGCCGCGACCCCGCAAAGCAGTCGCGCACCGGTGCCAGCGTTCCCCAGGTCGAGAACGTCATCGGCCTCCTTCAGTCCCGAGACGCCACACCCGTTGATACGCCACACGCCGCACGCATCGCGTTCGACATGGGCGCCCATCGCCTGCAGCGCCGAAGCCGTCGCCAGCACATCCTCGCTCTCGAGCATTCCCTCGACAGTGGTTTCGCCGACCGTCAGGGCCCCGATAATGAGCGCCCTGTGCGAGATGGACTTGTCCCCGGGAACGCGCGCGGTGCCCGTGAACGGGGCCAGGGGGCGGGCGATGACTGCCCGTGTCGGGTGGTTCATGACATCTCTCCGGCACCCGGTATCGAAGGGCTCGGGCGCATCGTCAATCCGGACCACGCCATGCGCAACCTTCCCTTTGACAGATGAGCACTCAATCTATATCCGGCTTGCCGCCTTGAATTGATCACCGTGATCGGGAATTGACGCCATGCCCAGGGCCGAATGGGGCACCAAGCATGTCTGCACGGCATGCCTGGTCAAGTTCTACGACTTCAACCTGTTTCCTTCGCACTGCCCCCGATGCGGGACGGCCGTCACCATGAGTGGTGACAGTCCGCCGCCCGACGCACCGGACGGCGACGTTGTCCATGATGACGATGACGCGGATGCAACACTCGATACCGACGACGATGTCGAGGAAAACCCCGAGATCGAGGTGTGACGGACGTCGGTCTTGCGTCCGCGACCGTCAGTCCATAGGTTGTTTCCCATTGGGGCCGTAGCTCAGACGGGAGAGCGCTTGAATGGCATTCAAGAGGTCAGGGGTTCGATTCCCCTCGGCTCCACCAGCTCCCCACCCCATCCTTTCATCAGGACACCGTTAAGTCATTGCTCAAGGCCGTGCGTCAAGGCCCATGAGGAGTAACTACCTAGGTACCTCGTCAGGTCTGAGTCTGTGTTGACGTTGGTTGCGTTGGATGCTGTTTTGGTGCCGTCGGGTTGTTGATCCTGCGCGGCTTGACTTAGCCCTGCCCATCCGCACCGCTACCGACGCTTCGCCTGCCCCCTCGCGGCAACCGACGCACGGCTCGCGGAGAAACGTGGTTTGGTTACTCCTTCGTTACAGAGGACTTTCACCCCCTACCTTCTGCCAGTTCGCTGGCACACCGAAACTGCGCTTCTGACATCCCTCCTCGGCGCCACCAGACCGGAACCATCAACCCACCTCCCGTCAGGACTCGGCAAAATCAGACCTGGGCAGTTACCGAACTGGAGCCGATCTCGACATGCAGCCGACCGTGTGGACCCGGCACACGCCGGACAGATACTGAGGGCCCGGGCGATGCTGTGCGCCTTCCGCCGTCTTCGCTTCGCGTCTGTCAGCGCCGCTTGTGGGGCGCGCATGTTTGCCGGCATTTTTCGGCTGGTTGCGGTCACCGGGGCCGCCGAAGGCTATCCGGCCGGTATGCGCAGGTATTCGAGCGCCGCGACGGTGATGCCGGCGAGCGCGACCATGGCGCCGAACAGCCGCCAGACGATGGCGGCCGTGCGGTCCATCAGCCGGCGTTCCGTCTCGGCGATGCGTCCGAGCAGGCGCGTCTCGCTCGCGGCGATGCGCTCGATCAGGTTCTTCTCGACTGATGTGATCCGCTGGTCTGTAGCGGTGTTTCGTTCGCTGAGGCTCTTCTCGCTCGCGGCGATGCGCTCGATCAGGTTCTTCTCGACTGATGTGATCCGCTGGTCTGTAGCGGTGTTTCGTTCGCTGAGGCTCTTCTCGCTCGCGGCGATTCGTTCGAGCAGTTCGGCCTTGAGTGTGCCGAGAGCGGCGTCGAGTTCGGGCCTTGTGACGGGTTCGCCGGCTTTCGCCGCGGCCTTGAGCTGGGCGGTCATGGCCTTGGCGAGTTCGGGCTTCGCGCCGGCGTCCTGGAGGGCCTCAGCGGCAGCGAGGGTGTCGAAGGACGACATCATGGGCGCATCCTGCCCCGGGGGGCGGGTTTTCGTCAAGTCTCCGGCGGAGGTCCGCAGGACCGTTCTGTTGTCGTGATCGGCGGCGGACAACCGCGTCAATGGCCGTTCTTGGAGTTGGTGGCACCTTCTCGAGGTCGGAACCGGCATATCGACAACGAAATCCGGTCCCGAATGGACCCCCAGATCTGTCTACGACGCCCTCTCGTCGGACGAAACCGGACAAAAGAATAGTCCTGTCTCGGCACCCCGGATGATAGCTTTTTCGGTGCTCATTAGCCCCGCCCATCCGCACCGCTACCGACGCTTCGCCTGCCCCCTCGCGGCAACCGATGCACGGCTCGCGGAGAAACGTGGTTTGGTTACTCCTTCGTTACAGGGGACTGTCACCCCATACCTTCTGCCAGTTGGCACACCGGAACACGCACATCCGATCATCGGAAGCGAGCAAGTGAAGGCGGCAAGAGAAAATGCCGGATCCGAACCCGTCAGGAAAAACGATTCGTCATCAGTAGGGGGGTGAGTAGTTACGTTTTTTGAGAACACGCCGCACTGTCTCGTGTGACACGGCATCGATGTAGCCAAGCTCGACAACGCGATCAGCCAGCAGCCGCAACGACCATTGCGCGTGACCCTCGGGCGGTTCGCCACAACTCAGGGCCACCAAGCGCGCCTCGAAGGCGCCGTCGGCTTTTCGCACGTAGCTGGGACGACGTCCCTGCCGGCCACCCAATGCCGCCTCCAGACCCTCTTCCACGAAACGCTTCTTCACCCGGTCTACCTTGCGCATGCTGATGCGCAGAATCCCGGCGATGACCTCCCCGGTCACCTGGCGTTCATTGAACGCGCCCTCGTCGCAGTTGAGCAGGATCAGGGCGTTGATCACCTTTTGCGACAGGTGCGAGCCCTTGGTCGTGATCTCCGAAAGTTCTTCCCGTTCCGCCTCGTCCAGGGTCACCACGTAGCGTTTCATACTCCGACCTCCGTCCCGAATGGACGGACAGTCTAGCGCAAAATATACGACATATCATTGTTGACATGACACTAGATAAGCTCCGAGGGCAGGTCAGAGTAGACCAGCGGCACCGTGGACGCGTCTCCTTTGCGCCGATGCTTGATCGGCGCTTCGGGCCCATAGGCATCCAGGTGACGGGCGACGAGAGCGTCTCATAGAAAGATCCTGCGTTACCCTCTTCGGGTTGTCTCCCTGCGATGGTGCCGTAGTACTTGGCCTTCGCCCGGAGTTCCTTGCGGTAGAACTCGCGATCGATACGGTTCCTGAGGGTCGTCTCATAAAGCTCGATCGCATGCCTATACTGATCGAGCGCGGATAGACTGTCCGATAGTCGGGGTGGTTTGGGGAGCATTGTTGGCGATGACCGGTAGTTGATGCTCACCTGATAACGTTACACCATTTGCGCATCTGCAGACCCTGTGGAAAGAGCGTCCGCATTCTGTCATCATGGCGATGGTTCAACACCGGACAGACCACGGGAGGTCAAGAGACATGAAGAAGACAGAGCACAGGGAGGGTGCGTCGCGGCGCACCGTCCTGGGTGGCGCAATTGCGGCCGGAGCGGCTGCCCTTGCCGGTCCCACCCTGCCGGGAGGCGTCGCGGCGAGGGCGTCCGAACCGCAACGCGGGGGCACGCTGAGAATCGGCCTCGGCCACGGTTCGACGACCGATTCCCTCGATCCGGCGACCTACGAGAACGGTTTCGTGTCGAACATGGGCATGGGCGGTCTCTTCAACTACCTCACGGCCGTCGACGAAACCAACCAGCTCGCCCCCGAACTGGCCGAGGAGTGGGACGCCACGCCCGATGCCAGGACCTGGACATTCAGGATTCGCCGGGGCGTCGAGTTCCACAACGGCAAGACCGTGACGCCCGACGACATCGTCGCCAGCCTCAACTACCACCGCGGCGAAGATTCGGTCTCCGCGGTATCGAGCCTGTTCGAACAGGTCGAGGACATGCGCGCCGACGGCGATACGGTCGTCATCCAGCTCGCGGAAGGCAACGCCGACTACCCCTACATCATGAGCGACTATCATCTTGGCATCCAGCCGGGTGACGGCGAGGGGAACATTGCCGACCCACTGTCCGGCGTCGGCTGCGGCAGCTACCGGATTGTCGAGTTCGAACCCGGCGTGCGCTCTGTCCTCGAGCGCCATCCGAACTACTGGAAGGCCGGCTACGGCTGGTTCGACGCCGTCGAGATGACGACGATCGCCGACCCGGCGTCGCGCCAGAACGCCATCATGTCGGGCCAGGTCGACGTCATCGACCGCGTCGACACCAAGACGGCGCACCTCCTGGCGCAGCATCCTGCCGTCGACCTTGTCGAGGCCACGGGCACGCTGCACTACACCCTGCCCATGCGCACGGACACGGCGCCGTTCGATGACAACAACGTCCGCCTCGCCCTCAAGCATGCCATGGATCGTCAGGACATCGTCGACAAGGTCCTGCGCGGCTACGGACTGGTCGGCCAGGATACGCCGATCACCCCGGCCAACCGCTACTTCGCCGATGACATCGAGCATGCCAGCTACGATCTCGACAAGGCGAAGTGGCATCTCAAACAGTCCGGCCTCGACAGCCTCACCGTGGAACTGTCGACATCCGAGGCGGCGTTCGTCGGCGCCGTCGACACCGCCGTCCTCTACAGGGAGCACGCGGCCCCGGCCGGCATCACGATCAACGTCGTGCGGGAGTCGGCTGACGGTTACTGGGCCGATGTCTGGATGAACAAGCCCTGGTGCACCTGCTACTGGGGAGGCCGCCCCACCGAGGACTGGATGTTCTCCACCGCCTATTCGGCGGACGCGCCATGGAACGACACCTTCTGGAAGCACGACCGGTTCAACGAGCTGCTCATCGCGGCCCGCGCCGAGCTCGACGAACCGCTGCGTCGCGAGATGTACCGCGAAATGCAGCAGATCTGTGCCATGGAAGGCGGGGCCATGGTCATGGCCTACGCCAACAACGTCGACGCGGCATCGACGGCGCTGGCCCACGGACCCGACATCGGCAGCAACTGGGGCCTCGACGGAGGTCGCCTGATGGAACGCTGGTGGTTCACGGACCCGACAGCCTGAGTCCCGGCGTCATGGGGCGGGCGCCAAGCTGAGCACCCGCCCCATGGAGATCATTGACAGTCGAATGATGCCGGGACCAGACTGGGTGGGCTGGAGTACGGGATGCTTACATGACGAGATCTGACCTCATCGCGCTCGTTGCCGCGCGCTATCCTTATCTCAAGAAGTACGAGGCCGAAGACCTCGTCGTCACGATCTTCGAGGAAATCACCCGGTCCCTGGAGTCCGGGCGGCGCGTCGAACTGCGCGGTTTCGGCTCGTTTGCGACCCGCGTGAGACGGGCTCGTATCGGCCGCAATCCGCGAACCGGCGAGAAAGTCAACGTGAAGTCCAAGCGTGCGCCCTTCTTCAAGACCGGCAAACCCCTGCGCGATCGCCTCAACGCAAGGGGCGCGCAGGACTGAACCAGCCGTCATGCGCAATCCCCTCATGCCCGTTGTCGGGATTGTCGGCGTTCTTCTCGCTCTCGCCATTGTCGTCTTCGTGCTGGCCAACCGCACGGAGATGGAGGTCTCCCTGTTCCCCTACCCGCGGGTCGTGGCGGCTCCCGTCTTCCTTGTCATCCTCGTGTCCTTTGCCGCCGGAGCCCTCTTCGGCGGTCTCTTCGTGCTGATGCGCGGCCATCCGGCCCGCCGGTTGTCGGGTGAGCGCAAACGCCGCGTGAGGCATCTCGAAACAAGCCTTGCCTCGGTGACCCGGGAGCGCGACATGCTGAAGTCGGAACTCGACCGGCAACCGCCGGGCTCGCCTCCGATGACCGCCTGAACGGACACCCGGCGATGGTCCGCTTCATCACCGGCAGTGAAGTTCACGAACTGGCGGATTACGCTGCACTCGTCGAGGGGTTGAAGCGCTTTCACCTCGAGGACATCGACGAGGTGCGTGACATTCATCTCTCGCAGCCGGGTCCTTCGGGGACCGACAACGTGTTTCTGGCTCTTCCCGCCTGGCAGCGTGACAAAGCGGTGGGAATCAAGCTCGCCACGGTGTTTCCCGACAACGAGTACACGGGCACGGGGTTGCCCTCGGTACAGGGAGTCTACGCGCTCTTCGACGGCAGGGACGGCAAACCGCTCGTCCTCATCGACGGCATCGCCCTGACACTGCGCAAGACAGCCGCCGATTCGGCCACGGGCGCCAGCTTTCTTGCCCGCGAGGATGTCCGCACCATGCTCATGGTGGGCGCCGGCGCCATGGCGCCGCACCTCGTCATGGCCATGAAGGCCGTACGCCCTTCCCTGGAAGTCGTCCGCATCTGGAACCGCACGCCGGAACGGGCCGAGGCCCTCGCCCGACGGCTCGCCATCGACTCCCTCGCGGTCGAAGCAACCGACGACCTCGAGGCCGCAGCGCGCAAGGCCGACATCATCAGTTGTGCCACCATGGCCACCGAGCCCCTGATCCGTGGCGCCTGGCTCGCCAAGGGAGCCCATCTCGACCTTGTCGGAAGCTACCAGACGCACATGCGCGAGAGCGATGACGACTGTGTGCGGCGCGCCAGAATCTACATGGATTCCCGCATGTTCACGCTGCACCGCGTCGGCGACATCTCACAGCCGCTGGAGACCGGTATCATCACCGAGGATGATGTTGTCGGTGATCTCTTCGATCTCTCGCGGGGGACAGTGGGCGGCCGGCGGAATGAGGACGACATCACGCTCTTCAAGAACTCGGGCGGCGGACACCTCGATCTCGGCACCGCACGCTGGTTGCTGGCGAGGGCTGCCAAGGACTGACAGGGCCGGGCTCAGGGGCCCGTCTTGCACTGTTGTTCCGTGCGCCCTACAAGACACTCGTCCCATGACAACAGGGCGGAGGGCAGGGTGCAATCGGCTGACCCCAGGACACGCCTTGTCTGTGCCATCGACACCACCTGCACGGAAAGGGCTTCGTCACTGGTTTCCAGTCTGGAAGGCCATGTCGGAGCCTTCAAGTTCGGCATGGAGTTCTTCTATGCCCACGGCGCGGCCGGTGTCCGGGCGGTCGCCGGCGAAGAGGCCCGGATCTTTCTCGATCTCAAGCTGAATGACATCCCGGAAACCGTGGCCGGAGGACTGCGTGCCCTCCTGCCCCTCGCCCCCTTCATGACGACGGTCCACGCAACCGGCGGGCCCGACATGATGTGCGCCGCCATGGAGGCGGTGACCCCGGCGGGAGATGCCCGGCCGAAGATTCTCGCCGTCACCGTGTTGACGAGCATGGATGACGAAGATGTCGAAGTGACCGGCGGGCGAGGCGGGGTGCGTGACCAGGTGTTGCGCCTGACCGAACTCGCCCTCGGCACGGGTGTCGACGGCGTGGTGTGTTCACCCCGTGAAATCGCTGACGTGCGACGGCTTTGCGGACCGGGGTTCCTTGTCGTCTCCCCCGGCATCCGCCCTGGCGGCGACAGGTGCGACGACCAGAAACGCACCATGTCTCCCGGCGACGCCGTCGCTGCCGGCGCCTCCTACATTGTCGTCGGACGCCCGATCACCCGGGCCCTGGACCCGGCTGCGGCTGCGGCTCGGACAGTCGCCGACATGATCCGGTCCTGACCCTTGGCCCTCGGCGTCAAGATCTGTGGCTTGAGGGAACGGCCTGCCCTCGATGCAGCGGTGCGCCACGGTGCGCGCATGATCGGATTCATCTTCTTCGACCGGAGCCCGCGGAACGTGTCCCTCGAGGAAGTGGCCGCCCTGGCACGCCACGTACCCGGGGGCATCGAGAAGGTCGGCGTCACCGTCGATGCCGGCGATGACAGGCTTGGCGCCGTGATCGCGGCGGCAGAACTCGACACCGTCCAGTTTCACGGCAGCGAGGATGCCCGCCGACTCGCCCATGTCCGCACGCGATTCGGTGTCCGGGTGATGAAGGTCATTCGCGTGGCCACGGCCGATGACCTGGAATCCCTGCCATCCTTCGACACGGTGGCCGACATGGTCATGTTCGACGCCATGCCGCCCCGGGGTGCGACGCGTCCCGGAGGCAACGCGACAGCCTTCGACTGGACGCTGCTGGCCGGCATCCGGCCGCGCTCGCCATGGATCCTCTCGGGCGGTCTCGACGCCGGCAACCTCTGCCGAGCCGTGGAGGCGAGCGGCGCCACCATGGTCGATGTGTCCTCGGGCGTCGAGACAACGCCCGGACACAAGTCTGCCTCACGCATCGCCGAGTTTATGGAGCAGGCCCGGGTTATCTGATATCCCTTGTGCATGGTTCGCGCCCGGACAGAGCAACGATGATGGACAATTCCTACGCCCAGGGGCCGGATCAGGACGGCCACTTCGGCATGTACGGCGGCCGCTATGTCGCCGAAACGCTGATGCCGCTCATTCTGGACCTGAACCGGACCTGGCAGGAGGCCCGCGACGACCCGGAGTTCTGGGACACGTTCCACGGCCTCGGCAAGGACTACATCGGCAGACCGAGTCCGCTCTACTTCGCCGAACGGCTGACCCGGCACCTTGGCGGCGCCCGCATCTACTTCAAGCGCGACGAACTCAATCACACCGGCTCCCACAAGATCAACAACACGGTCGGCCAGATCCTTCTGGCTCAGCGCATGGGCAAGACCCGAATCATCGCAGAAACCGGCGCGGGCCAGCACGGCGTGGCGACGGCGACGGTATGCGCCCGCTTCAACCTTCCCTGCGTCGTCTACATGGGGACCAAGGACATCGAGCGCCAGGCCCCCAATGTCTTTCGCATGAAGCTCCTCGGCGCCGAGGTCCGTCATGTGACGTCCGGTTCCCGCAGCCTCAAGGACGCCCTCAACGAGGCCTTGCGCGATTGGGTGACCAACGTCGATTCAACCTTCTACATCATCGGCACCGTGGCCGGCCCTCATCCCTATCCAGAACTCGTGCGCGAATTCCAGGCGGTTATCGGACGCGAGGCGAAGGAGCAGTTGATGAGCGTCGAAGGACGTCTTCCCGACACCATTGTCGCCTGTATCGGCGGCGGCTCCAACGCCATGGGCCTCTTCCATCCTTTTCTCGATGACCGGACCGTCGACATCATCGGTGTGGAGGCTGCCGGACGCGGCATCGAAGGCGGCGAGCACGCGGCATCGATCACCGGCGGCCGGCCCGGTGTCCTGCACGGCAACCGGACCTACCTCCTGCAGGACGACGACGGACAGATCGTCGAGGCCCATTCGATCTCGGCGGGTCTCGACTACCCGGGTATCGGCCCCGAACACGCGTGGCTGGCGGACCAGGGGCGAGTCAGCTACGTGTCGGCCACGGATGTCGAGGCTCTCGAAGCCTTTCGCCTGTGTTCCCGACTCGAGGGAATCATTCCGGCCCTCGAACCTGCCCATGCGCTCGCTCATGTCATGAAGATTGCCCCGGCGCTCCCCAACGATCACATCATCTGCATGAATATGTGCGGCAGGGGCGACAAGGACGTGTTCACCGTTGCCCAATCCCTGGGAGTGGATCTGTGACCGGCACCCGCATCGACAGGCGTTTTGCCGATCTGGCGCGGCAGCAGCGCGCCGGACTGATTGCCTTCGTGACAGCCGGGGATCCCGATCCGCGTCTGTCGGCGCGTCTTGTCGCCGGTCTGCCCGAAGCCGGAGCCGACCTCATCGAGATCGGCATGCCCTTTACCGACCCCATGGCGGACGGGCCGGTGATCCAGGCCTCCTCTCAGCGGGCGCTCAAGGCCGGCATGACCCTGGCCGGCACCATCGATCTCGTACGCCAGGTCCGTCGGCATGACGACGACACGCCCGTCGTTCTCATGGGATACTACAATCCCATCCATTCCTACGGGAACGACGCCTTCCTCAAGGATGCCGTCGAGGCCGGTGTCGACGGCCTCATCCTGGTCGACCTGCCGAGTGAGGAAGACCGGGAACTCTGTGTTCCGGCCGTCGAGGCCGGGCTCAACTGGATACGCCTCGCGACACCGACCACCGACTCGAAGCGCCTTCCCGACGTCCTGGCGCATGCTTCGGGGTTCGTCTACTACGTCTCGATCACCGGCATCACCGGCACCCGCGCGGCGACCAGCCAGACCATCGCTTCCGCGGTCGACCGCCTGCGTCGCCACACGGACCTGCCTGTCGCGGTCGGGTTCGGCATCCGCAACGGCGAACAGGCAGCCGGCGTCGCCCGTGTTGCCGACGCGGTGGTTGTCGGGTCGGCGTTCTGCCAGGCTGTGGCCGACGGCCTCGACAACGACACGGGGACCGACGCCTCCATCGACAATGCCCTGACGTTGTGCGCAGCGATCTCGCACGATGTCCGCAAGGCGCGTGCATGAACTGGCTGTCGAATCTCACCCTGCCGAAAATCCGCGACCTTGTCGGCAGGACACCGAGCGAAGAGACGCTGTGGGACAAGTGTCCGAGCTGTGATCAGATGGTGTTCCGCCGCGATCTCGAGGACTCGCTCAATGTCTGTCCGCGCTGCGGCTACCACATGCGCATCGCGCCCCGCGACCGCCTGCAGGATGTCCTTGACGACGACACATGGAGTGATGTTGACCTCCCTGGCGTGGCCACCGATCCGTTGCGCTTTCGCGACAGGAAGCGCTATTCGGACCGACTGAAGGAAGCCCAGGGGAAGACCGGCCAGCATGAAGCCATCGTCGTCGCTCGCGGCATGATCGACGGTCGGCCGGCCATCGTCGCCGTCTTCAATTTCGACTTCATGGGCGGTTCCATGGGTATGGGTCTGGGAGAAGCCATCGTCGAGGCCGCGAGAATCGCCGTCGACGAGCGCCGCGCCCTCGTCATCTTCTCCGCTTCGGGAGGCGCCCGCATGCAGGAAGGCATCCTGTCGCTGATGCAGATGGCACGCACGACGACCGCGATTGCCCAGGTCAAGGATGCCGGCCTTCCCTACATCAGCGTCCTCACCAATCCGACGACCGGAGGCGTGACCGCTTCCTTTGCCATGCTTGGCGACGTCTCCATCGCAGAGCCTGGCGCCATCATCGGATTCGCGGGAGCCCGGGTCATCCGCGAGACCATCAGGGAAGAACTGCCGGACGGATTCCAGCGTTCGGAGTATCTCCTCGATCACGGCATGCTCGACATGGTGTTGGCGCGTTCGAAGATGCGTTCCACCATCGCCATTCTGCTCAGTCACCTCATGCCGGCAGGGTCCCGGCACCTTCCGCAGCCGGCCGTGCACGATGCCGAACGCCTCCCTGGCGGGAAGTGATGTCGTTCTCGAAAGGTTGATGCGGCTTCATCCCAAGCGCATCGACCTTTCACTCGACCGCCTCCACGGACTCCTCGAACACCTCGGCGAGCCGCACCGGCGTCTGCCTAGCGTTGTCCACGTGGCCGGAACCAACGGCAAGGGATCGGTCATCGCCTACATGCGGGCGGCGCTCATGGCCGCCGGACGCACGGTCCACGTCTACACCTCCCCGCACCTCGTGCGATTCCACGAGAGAATCGAGATCGCTGGTCATGTGATCGAAGAGGATCGGCTCATGTCCCTGCTCGAAGAATGCGAGGCCGCCAACGGCGGCGAACCGATCACCTTCTTCGAGATCACCACCGCCGCCGCCTACCTGGCGTTTGCCCGGGAACCGGCGGACATCCTGCTTCTCGAGACCGGACTCGGCGGCAGGCTCGACGCCACCAATGTCATCGACCAACCGCTGGTCACGATCATCACGCCGGTGTCGCTGGATCACCAGCAGTTTCTCGGCACCACGCTCGCCGCCATCGCGGGCGAGAAGGCGGGCATCATCAAGAGCGCCGTTCCTGTCGTCATCGCCCCCCAGAACGACGAGGCCCTGCAGGTTCTCCTTGACCGGGCCGGCGCGCTGGGGGCTCCGGCCGTCGTGGCGCGCCGCGATTTCGACTTTCATGAAGGAACCGGCGGCCGCTTCGAGGTGATACCGCAAGGGGGCAGGCGAATGGTTCTGCCGGTGCCGGCACTGGCGGGCCGCCATCAATTGGCCAACGCGGCGACCGCCGTCGTCGCTCTTGGCCTCACCGGGCGCCTGGCTCCCGATGATGAAGCCCTCGCGGCCGGCATGCTGCAGGTCCGATGGCCAGCGCGGCTGCAGCGCCTGGAATCGGGACGCCTGGTGGAAAGACTGGGCTGCGGGAAGGAACTGTGGCTCGACGGTGGCCACAATCCGGCGGCCGGTTGCGTCCTCGCCGACATGGCACGCACCTGGCGCGACCGCCCCCTCGACGTGGTCATCGGCATGATGAACACGAAGGACCCGGCGGGTTTCATCCGTCCGCTCGCTCCCTTCATCCGGCGCGCCGTCGCCGTCTCCATTCCAGGCGAAAAGAACACGCTTGACGCCGCGGCGGCCCGTTCCGTTCTTGCGGCAGAAGGCGTGGCAGCAACGGTGGCCCCGGGCATCGAGGATGCCATCATCTGCCTTGCGGACTCTCCCACGCAGACGTCACGTGTCCTGGTGTGCGGTTCACTCTATCTCGCCGGACGGGTTCTCGGCGTCAACGGCTGACCGGAGGGGATCACACGAGGGTGAGGAACCGGTCCTGCTCCAGCGTCGTGACGTGGCTGTTGAAGGCGTGGAACTCCGACCAGGCGAGGGCGCTGTAGACCTTCCACCACTCCGGTGTGAAGTATCCGGGTAGAACACCCGCCTGATCGAAGGAACGAAGCGCATCGACCCAGAGCACCGGCAGGGCGGCCGGGTCGGCGCTGGCGGGCGGACCCGGATCCAATCGGTTCGAAAGGCCGTGGTTGAGACCGGCAAGGATCGCCGCCAGGACGAGGTAGGGGTTGGCATCGGCGCCGGCGGTGCGGTGTTCGATCCTGCGTCCCGAGGCAGCGCCGCCGGGAATGCGCAGGGACATGTCGCGGTTGTTGTATCCCCAGCTTGCCGCCAGCGACACCCAACCCCCCGGGGCAAGGCGCCTGTATGAGTTGGCGCCGGGCGCCCAGATCGGCATCGCCTCGCCCATCGTGGCCGCGAGACCGGCAACGGCATGGCGCATGATGTCGCTTCCCTCGTCGCTGCCGTCATCGAAGACATTGCGTCCCTCGTCGTCGAGGAGCGAGATATGGACGTGCGCGCCGCTGGCGGCGAAACCATCGAACGGCCGCGCCATGAATGTCGCTGTCATGCCGTGCGACCTGGCGACGGCCTTGATGGCGCGTTTCATCAGGAAGGCGTGATCGCAGGCAGTCAGGGGATCGTCACCGTAGTGAAGATTGATTTCGAACTGTGCCGGTGCGTACTCCATGGTGATGACGTCCGCCGGAATGTTCTGCCTGCGGCATGTTGTCACCATGTCGCCCAGAATCGGCCCATAGGCCTCGACATCATCCATCAGGTAGACCTGGGTCTCGGACGGCCGCTGGCTGCTGCCGGGCGGTGGCGCCATGTGCAGTGTGCCGTCCCTGTCGCGTTCGACCAGGTAGAACTCCAGTTCGAAGGCAACCCTGGCCCGGTACCCCAGTGCGCCGAGAGACGTGACCATGCGCTTGACGATGTGACGCGGGTCGAGCCACCAGGGCCGGGCCGAGGCGTCACACATCGACAGCACGACCTGAACATGATCCGAGCCCAGCCACGGCACCGGAGCCAGGGTTTCGCTGACGGCATGGCAGGGATAGTCGGGATCGCCGTCGGCAAAACCTACGCCGGTGCTTTCGACATTGTTGCCCTGCATGTCCATCGCGTAGGTGGACCCGGGGAGCACGATTCCCGTCGTCAGGACCTTCTCCATGGCCGAGGCGTCCAGACGCTTGCCACGGGGGATCCCCCACATGTCGGGAATCAGGACATCAATCCACCTTGGATCCGGACAGTCCGGGGGTGATGTCATGTCCGGTCGTGCCTGCGGCCGACGCTGTCTCACATGGAATTGTCGACCCACTCGAAGAGCCGGCTCTTCGGCAGCGCGCCCACCTTGACCGCTGCCACTTCTCCGGCCTTGAACATCATGATCGTGGGGATGCCGCGCACACCGTAGCGTGACGGTGTGGACGGATTCTCGTCGATGTTGACCTTCACCACCCGGACCTTGTCCTGGTAGTGTCGGGCAAGGTCCTCGAGCGTCGGCGCGATCTGCTTGCACGGACCGCACCATTCGGCCCAGAAATCGACCAGCACGGGTCCGGACGCCTGGAGGACGTCCTCCTCGAACGAATCATCGGTGACGTGACGAATGGTCATGAGTGTTCCCTTCCGAGACGTGCGCCGGGTTGTGTGTCGTGCAGACGCAGCGGCTACCAATCTAGAAGCGCGACGACGCCCGTCAAGCGGAACGGTCAAACCACCAAGACCTTTCTGTTGTCGCCCCGGAGCTCGGCGCAGGCTGATTTGGACGATGCGGCCCGCGATCTTCTGGGTGCAGACA
This sequence comes from Alphaproteobacteria bacterium, assembly GCA_964291265.2. GTDB lineage: Bacteria > Pseudomonadota > Alphaproteobacteria > SP197 > SP197 > SP197. Next base: position 1,443,012 of record OZ219747.1, on the reverse strand, counting down.
GTCGAAAGGGCAGCCGCGCTTCCTGAAGGCTTGTCAGGCAGGCGCCGGCGCGGCGGCAAGGCCAGGAAGCGCGACCTCAAACGCTTGGCAGGTGCCGGTCCCGGTCGCCGCCAACCGTGGCGGCGAGACCCTCAGCCACACCCTGCCGGAGTTGAACGCAGACAGCGTGAAGGCGGTCCTGGGCCGGCCCTCGCCCCGGATGCTCTCCGACGCCAACCGCTGCTATCCGCCTTGTCGGGGCGGCGATCGACATCCCTCAACGAGAGCATCAACGCCTCTGCCGGCGAGCGAGTCCGAGGCGCGGTGCACATCCAGAAACTCGCAGCCTCGGCGTCACGTGGCCGCCCGCGGCGCACCCTGCCCCAAAAAGTCATTGGTGCGGTCCGCCCGGCCCTGGCCAGTGCCGGTTTCAGCGTGCCGTGAGGCGATGGACCAAGCCGAAGCCCGATCAGCTCATGCGGTCGAGAAACACGCGCGGCGACCATATCTCGACAGGCCCGTAGCGCGGCTTCGTGAAATCCCGCACATTGCCGGTGACAGGGATCGCGCCGCCGGCCGCGGCAGTCGCCAGATAAACCTCGTCGTCGGGGTCGCGCAGGCCGAATGCGCGGTCCGCCGGCTCAACCGTGACCGCCAGACGCGCGATCTCCCGGATGACCACTTCCAGGGCTTCGCGGCAGGACGCCTGGGCGGGCCGAGCGGCAACCGTTTCGTATTCCGACAGGATGAGCTCGTGATCCCGCATCACCCTGTCGATCGCTTTGCGGCACGCGCCGTCGGTTCGCGCCGCCGCCACCACGACATGGCAATCCAGCACGACCTTCATCCAGCACGGGCGCGGCGCTCACGGCGCGAGGCGGATATCTCCGCGACCGTCTCCTCCATGATCTCGTCCTCGGTGAGCCCGCGATCCCTGGACGAAGGCCGGGCCACCGCAAGCGTTGCGGCGATCCGGTTGGCCGCTGCCTTGCGGTCCACCACCTCCTTGGGCCTCAGCAGGATTCCGTCGCTCACGAGCGTCGCCTCCATGAGGTCGCCTTCGCGAAGATCAATGTCCTTGCGCAACCCGGCCGGAATGGTGACCTGGAACTTCGCCTTCACCGTGACGAATGGCATGGCGGCCCCCCGCGACCAATGTTGGAAAGTCGGATATTCGTACCATCCGGCCGCCGGGAATGCAATTCCCCCGCCGGCTCGACCAAGACTTTTCCGTTGTCGTCCCGGAACTCGGCGCAGGCTGATTTTCGCCCTGGCAGTGTGCCGGCATGACGACGCTTGCGAACCCGGATTCCCTCATCGACCTTCGCTGTGGTGACGGTCAAACCCGACCCGTGGAGCACGTGAGCACCGGCTCTGGGATCGTCTGGTCAAGGAGCATCACGACCTGAGGTTTCTCGGGCATCATCGGAAAGGAACCTGCGCCACGTCGCTCTGGCGGGCGAGACCTCGGTGGCGCTGGTCGGCTGGCAGCCGGGCTGAGTTCAAGCTTGCTGCACGCAACCGCTGGATCGGCTGGACTGCTTGAGCAGCAGTTCCGGCGCCTGCACTTGATCGCGAACAATTCCCGGTTCGCCATTCCTGGCCCGAAGGGTGCCGAACCTGGCGTCTGAGCGTGCCCGGCCTCAAGCCTGCGGCGGCTGTCCGCTCAATGTCGAGGCCGCGCACGGATATCCAGGTGTTCCTCGCGGAGACGTTCGTCGACATCAAGCGCTTCGCCGGAACCTGCTATCGCTCAGGCTTCGGTCGCAAGCCCGGCGGCTCCGCGCGCTTGCCCCGCCACAGCCAGCCCAGGGAGATCTTCATGGACGAACTGACCGACGGCGCTGCCGAGGCGCTGAGCCGGGACGCGATCCCGGAGAGCTGGAACGCTCAAGCAGCACGACCATGCCGGGCCGATGGCCTCGTCCGGGCTGCGCAGCCTGTTCGCCTGCCTGGGCGAGGTGCCCGAGTGCCGCAAGCCCCGGGGCAAGCGCTATCCGCTGAGAACCATTCTCGCGATCGCCGTCGCAGCCCGGCTCGCCGGCTACCGCGGCGTGAGCGCATTCGCTCAGTTCGCCGCCCTGAAACCAGCCCACAGTGAACCCGGGGCGCCTCAACCATGCCAGGTCCCTGTCGCATCAACAATCCACAGGCCCGACAAAAGAATGGTCCTGGTCAAACCACCTGTTCACGATTCCTGTCCGGCGCGGCAAGCCAGTCGCCGGCTGCGGCAAGGTTGTCGACGGTATCGACCGTCATCCAGCCGCCACGCCACGCCACGCCGCGGAGCCTCCCGCGCCGAGCTGCCCGGTCCCACAGGAGAGTGAAGGAGAAAGGACCTTCAGGCGCTCCCTCGAAGAGCCGGGGATGGACGATCTGCAGGCTGGCGTAGACATAGGGTGCGGAGTCGCGCCCACCCCGGGCAAGAAGACGGTTCCCGTCAGTCATGGCGAAGTCCCCCGCGTAGCGGTAACCCCAGGCGCGCTCCCTTTCCACCAGAAGCAGCAGGGCATCCGTGCTGTCGCCGTCCCATGCCCCGGCCAGGGTTCCCAGGACCGGGGGGCCGGGCGATTCGCCGAGGAAGACATCGCCGTTGGCGACAAGAAAGGGCTCATCACCGAGGAGTGCAAGGGCGTTCGCCACCCCTCCACCGGTGCCCAGAACACGCTCCTCACGCACCACCACCACCGGTGGCTCGCGCCGGGTGGCCACAGCCGCCTCGATCTTTTCGGCAAGATGCCAGGCGTTGATCACCACACACTCGAAACCGGCCAGCCTGTCCAGCATGCGGTCGAGCGCGGATTGTCCGGCGACGGGAATGACGGGTTTGGGCATGCGATCGCTCAGCGGCCGCATGCGCTTCCCCCGCCCGGCAGCAAGGATCATGGCGCGTTTCAGGGCCGTCATGCCACGCCTCGCCGCGCCTGCTGCGGGACCCAGCGGTCGAGCCATGCCACCAGAGGCGCCAGATGATGACAGCCGAGGCTGTCGGTGACGAGCTCCCAGGCTCTCGGCATGAACCTCTGGTAGGCCGTCTTTCCGTCACGGCCCAGCAGGCGGCTGAAGATGCCGGCAATCTTCAGGTTGCGCTGGGCCGTCATGATCATCGCGGATGTGGCGAAGACCCCGGGATCGATATGCGGCATCAGGGTGAGGTAGTGGGCTCTGCACATCTCCACGGTCTCCGGGGAGACCCTCCTCCTGACATCCTTGAGCAGCGAGACGATGTCATAGGTCACCGGGCCGGCAACCGCATCCTGGAAGTCGAGCTGACCCACCCGCGCCACACCGTCGCGCGCCGGCAGCCACAGGAGGTTGTCGGCGTGGTAGTCCCTGAGGACCACACAGGCGGGTACTCTGCGTGCCAGCGGCAGGAGGTCGCGCCACAGGGCGAGGAAGTCAGCGCGACCGGCGCGGCTGATCTCGAGGCCGGCGAGCGGCATGAACCAGTCGGTCACGAGAGAGACCTCGAAGAGAAAGAGGTCGTCGCTGTAGGGGGGAACGTCTTCCGGGACCGGTTTCCCGTGGAGCCGTGCCAGCGCCTCCACGGCGGCACGGTAGAGAAGTCCTTCGTCGGCCCCCTCGTCGAGAATGCGGTTGTAGAGACCGTCGCCAAGATCCTCGAGGAGAAGCAGGCCCCTCGCGACATCCCCGGCCAGAATGGCCGGGGCGGAGAGGCCGACAGCGATGAGGTGCCGGGCGATGCGCACGAAGGGCCTGACATCCTCGACATCCGGCGACGCATCCATGAGGACTGCCCGGCCCTTCGGCCCTTCCAGGCGCTCGTAGCGGCGGAAGGAGGCGTCGCCTGGAATCGGCCGGCGCCGCGCATCGTCCCAGCCGCAGTGCTGCAGGAACTCCCTGATCTCGTTCTCGCGCATGGCGCTCATGGAGAATCCCCAACCGGGTTGTTCCCTCCCACCGCCTTCGGGTAAGCCTTGTGAGACCTGTGGACAGGATACCGGCCATGCACACATCGCACGAGACCGACATCGTCATTGTCGGAGCCGGGCCCGTGGGCCTCTTCCAGGTGTTCGAGGCGGGGATGCTCGACATGCAGTGCCACGTGGTCGACGCCCTCGATGCCATTGGTGGCCAGTGCACGGCACTCTATCCGGAAAAGCCGATCTACGACATCCCGGCCCTCACCGTGGTCGAGGCCCGGGACCTGATCGACCGTCTCGAACGCCAGGCCGCTACCTTCGCGCCGGTCTACCACCTCGACCAGCAGGTTGTCCGTCTCGGCGGCGAGGCCGGCGCCTTTGCCGTCACCACATCCACCGGCACGGTCATCGCCTGCAAGGCTGTCGTCATTGCCGCAGGGTGCGGCGCTTTCGGACCCAACCGGCCACCGATTGCCGGTATCGAGGCCTTCGAGGAGGAGGGGTCCGTCGCCTATCTCGTGACACGCAAGGAAGATCACCGGGGCAAGAACATCGTGATCGCCGGTGGCGGCGATTCCGCCCTCGATTGGGTGCTGGCCCTCAACGGCATCGCCGCGCGCATCCAGGTGGTGCACCGCCGCAACCGGTTCCGGGCCGCGCCCGAGACCGTGCGCCGCTTCGAGGCGCTCGTCGAGTCGGGCGAGGTCGAACGGGTGGTGCCCTGGCAGCTTCACGGACTCGAGGGCAGCGAGGGACGTCTCGAGAGAGTCGTCGTAGCCGACCTCGATGGCCGCACGAGGAGTCTCGAGGCCGATCTCCTGCTGGCCTTCTACGGTCTCCGCATGGAACTGGGGCCCATCGCCAGCTGGGGCCTCAACCTGGAGAGGAACCTCATCAGTGTCGATCCGGCGACATGCGCCACGTCGACACCAGGCATCCATGCCATCGGTGACATCGTCACCTATCCAGGCAAGCTGAAACTGATTCTCTCCGGTTTCAGCGAAGCCGCCATGGCCGCCCATGACATCCATTCCCTGGTGTGGCCTGACAAGCCGCTTCGCTTCGAATACTCGACGACGAGAGGCGTGCCAGGTTCCTGAGCCGCACCATCAGTAGCGGTAGTCGTCCGTCTTGAAGGGACCGGCCTGATCAACTCCGATGTAGTCCGCCTGAGCCGGAGTGAGAGTCGTCAGATGCGCCCCTACCTTGTCAAGATGGAGCCGCGCCACCTGCTCGTCGAGATGTCTGGGAAGAACATGGACACCGACGGCATAGGTGTCCTTCTCGCGCTTGGTCCACAATTCGATCTGAGCGAGGACCTGGTTGGTGAAACTGGCGCTCATGACGAAGCTCGGGTGGCCGGTGGCGCAGCCCAGGTTGACCAGTCTGCCCTCGGCCAGCAGGATGATTGTCTTGCCGTCGGGAAAGGCAATCTCATCGACCTGTGGCTTGATGTTGGTCCAACGGAGATTGCGCAGCGACTGGACATCGATCTCGTTGTCGAAGTGTCCGATATTGCAGACAATCGCGCGGTCCTTCATCGCTCTCATGTGGTCCATGGTAATGACGCCGACGTTGCCTGTCGCCGTGACGAAGATGTCCGCCTGCGATGCGGCAGTGTCCATGGACACGACCTGGAAGCCGTCCATGGCAGCCTGGAGGGCGCAAATGGGATCGACCTCGGTTACCACGACGCGGGCCCCGGCTCCCTGGAGCGACTGGGCCGAGCCCTTGCCGACACCACCGTAGCCCGCCACCACGGCGACCTTGCCCGCCAGCATGACATCGGTGGCGCGCCGGATCCCGTCCACCAGGCTCTCGCGAGCCCCGTAGACATTGTCGAACTTCGACTTGGTCACCGAGCTGTTAACATCGAACGCCGGTATCGCGAGTTCGCCCGCCGACGCCATCTGGTGGAGGCGGGCAACGCCTGTGGTCGTCTCCTCGCTGACACCGTGGATGTCTTCGAGCATGCCGGCGTACCTGTCATGCATCACGGCGGTCAGGTCGCCGCCATCGTCAAGCAGCATGTTGGGTGTCCAGCCGTCGGGGCCCTCCACCGTACGGTCGATACACCACCAGTATTCCTCTTCCGTTTCGCCTTTCCAGGCGAAGACCGGCACCCCGGCTTCGGCCATCGCCGCGGCGGCGTGGTCCTGCGTCGAAAAGACATTGCATGATGACCAGCGGATCTCGGCACCCAGGTGGCGCAACGTCTCGATCAGCACCGCGGTCTGGATGGTCATGTGGAGACACCCGGTGATGCGGGCGCCGTCCAGGGGCCTGGTATCGCCGTAGGACCTGCGCAGGGCCATCAGACCCGGCATCTCGCCTTCGGCGATGTTGATCTCCTTGCGCCCCCAGGAGGCCTGATCAATGTCGGCCACCCGGTAATCCCCGTCCTCATTCATGACCATGCCATCCATTCGACCCGAGGGTCGCATCGCTTATCAGAGACCTGCGGAGCCGTCCACCGCCTCAGGCGAGCGTGTTGAAGTCGTCGAGAAGGCTTGCCACCATGCCGGCGTCGTTCTGTTCCATGATCGCCCCGGTCCGCCGTGCTGCCTCGCTGATGTCGAGGCTGCGGATGCGCTGCTTCACCCGCGGCACCCCCGATGAGGCCATGGAAAGTTCGCGGATACCGAGGCCGACGAGAATCGCCGTCATTCTCTCGTCGCCCGCCATCTCGCCGCAGACGTTGACGCCGATACCGGCGCGCTCGGCGGCAGCGGTGGTGAACTGGATGAGCCGCAGCACTGCCGGGTGAAGCGGATTGTAGAGATGGGCCACCTGGTCGTCGCCGCGGTCGATGGCAAGCGTGTACATGGTGAGGTCGTTGGTGCCGATCGAGAAGAAGTCGCTGACCCCGGCCAGGGAATCAGCCGCGAGCGCGGCGCCGGGGATCTCGATCATGATGCCGACCGGAGGCAGCGGGTCGGCAATGGCCACGCCCGCCCTCGTCAGCCGTTCGGCCACCCTGTCCCTTGCCTTGCGGACCTGGCGCACTTCCGAGATCGTCGAGATCATGGGCAGGAGGATGCGCACCCTGCCATGGGCGCCGGCGCGCAGGATGGCAGCGAGCTGGTTCTCCAGGAGACTGCCAACCTTGAGCGACAGGCGAATGGCCCGCAGTCCCATGGCGGGATTGGCGCCGGCGCCGACCGGTTCGCCGAGCGAATAGGGCAGCTTGTCGTTGCCGGCGTCAAGGGTCCGGATGGTCACGGTGCGCCCGGCCATGCGCTCGACGACATCGGCGAGGTGAACGTACTGTTCGTCCTCGTCGGGAATGGTGTCGCGGTTGAGAAAGAGGTATTCGGTGCGGAAGAGGCCAATGCCCTCGGCGCCGTGGTCGAGGGCGGGATCAATTTCACTGACGAGTTCCACGTTGGCCAGCAGGCTGATGCGGACCTGATCGCGCGAGACCGCGGGGACATCGCGCAGGCGGCGGAGCTTGCGGTCCTGCAGGCGGAGTTCGCCGCGGCGTTTCTCGTAGGCCCGCTCGGCCTCGGCATCGGGATTGATCACCACGGTGCCCGTGCCGCCGTCGACGATCACGCGGTCGCCGCTCGCCACATGTGCGAGCAGTCGTTCTCCGGTGGCGACCACGGCGGGCAGACCGAGGGACCGGGCCAGGATGCCGGTGTGGTCCTGGGCGCCGCCCGACGCCGTCACGAACCCCGCCACGCGGCGCGGGTCGAGGAGCGCGGTGTCGGCGGGCGTGAGTTCCTCGGCCACCACGACCGTGCCCGGAGCAAGGTCGGTGAGGGCGCGGTACGGGGTGGCCATAAGATTGTGCAACAACCGCTTGCCGACGTCGCGCACATCCCTGCTGCGTTCGGCGAGATAGCTGTCATTCATGTTCTCGAAGGCCCGGACGATATCGCCGACCTCCCCGGAAACGGCGGCCTCCGCATTGAGGCGCCTGTCGCGGATCCTCTCCTCGACACCCCGGACCAGACGAGAATCTTCCAGCATCCGGCTGTGCGCGACCAGCAGGTACTCAAGCTCCTCGGCAGCGCTCCCATGCAGTGTCAGCGCCTTCTGCGAGAGGATGGCGAGTTGCTCGCGTCCACGGGCCACGGCATCGTGGAACCGGTCGATTTCCGCCGCCACCTCACCCGTTGCGATCTCGTGGACCGGCACTTCGAGGGCGTCGCTCTCGGCGACGTAGACCGGCCCGATGGCGATGCCCGGCGCAATTCCCAGCCCGGCCAGCCGAAGGCCGCCTCCGCTACTCATCAAACCGGTTCCCGACGAGTGTCGCGAGGGCATCGAGGGCGGCGCCGGCATCGTCGCCATGGGCCTCGACCTCGATGGTCGTGCCCATGGCGGCGGCCAGCATCATGAGGCCCATGATGGACCTGCCGGACACTCTCATGCCGTCCTTTTCCACCTCGACGGTGGCATGGAAGGCGTCGAGTGCCGCGACAAAGCGCGCCGCCGCCCGGGCATGCAAGCCCCGTTCGTTGACAATGGTGAAACAGCGGCGCATCGCCGCGGTAGAGGTGCCGGCTGTCACGTTTCGGTCTTGAGGAGGTTGCTGGCCACGTTGATGTAGCGCCGCGCTGCTTCCTGGGCCGCGGCAACGGCCTCTTCGACAGTGGCGTTCTGGCGGACCGATGCCAGTCGGACCAGCATCGGCAGGTTGACGCCGGCGATGACCTCCACCTTTCCGGGGTTCATGACCGAGATGGCGAGATTGGACGGCGTGCCGCCGAACATGTCCGTGAGGATGATGACGCCTGCACCGCTGTCGACACCGGCAACCGCCTCGACGATGTCGGCACGGCGCTGCTTCATGTCGTCGTCGGGTCCGATCGAGATCGCCGTCATGTTCTCCTGGTCACCCACGATATGCCTGATGGCGGCGACAAACTCGTCGGCCAGGCGGCCGTGGGTCACGAGAACCACACCGATCATGCGGCACCTGCCGGATTGCAGCGTGTCACGTCTTCAGCTCCCTCCTTGCGCAGGGCATGTCACCCATGACACGACAAGCTGCACCCGCGGTTGCTGATCAGTTGATACAATGTGCCTGATTCCTCTCGTTTCTGGAACTGCGGTCGCACAGGAGATGGCCTTCTTCCCCCAGCGTCACACAACACCTGCTGAGGCCCGATCATGGCCACGTTACACTACACTGCACCCGGTACCGGGTCGAGACGCTCAGGCCAAGGAAGGTCATCCTGGACGTGCACGATCCCGAACTGAAGGGCCCGGGCGTCAGGCCGTCAGGCGCCGGGTCCCCGACCGAACAGACTTCGCCGCGGGGCCGGCTGAACACGGAATGCAAAGGCATGGAAACGACACCCCCTGCAGGAAGTCCCGGCGACCCGGCAGCATTCCTGCGTTTCGCGGGTCGAATCCGGGGACCGGGACGACCGACGGCATCGCCGTGTTCTCGAGGCCCTGCACTCGCAAGCGTTCGGTCACAGGGTGACAGTGATGAGGATGACAGCGGCAACCACGCATTGCCCACAAGACTCGCATTCGCTCAGTTCTGTCATCGCTGCACCGTGACCGAACGCTGACCTGCACTCAGCAGCCAGGACCGTTGTCGATGGACACCGCGCCCTGGAGCGCCTTCACCGCCAGCACCACCTTGGCCACGGCAGAGGCTTCGGGTGCATGAAGTCGGCAGACCGGCAGCGGACACCCGGCAATCACTGTCTGCCGGGGTGCAGGAAACCTGGCCACGGTATGGCAGAGTTCGACGACCAGGTGGAGAGCCCAGAACGGATGGTGGTCGAGCCGGGCGATGCCCAGTCCCCGCACCTCGATCATGCCCGCCAGGGTTGCAGGCGGCCGGGCCACCAGGCGGCCGTCCCGCGGGCTGACCACGACCTGATCGTCCGCTACCAGCCGCGCCTCGCGTTCGCTGATCAGGCGCAGGGCAAGGTCGCTCTTGCCGCTTCCCGGTGGGCCGCGCAACAGGATACCGGCGCCGTCGATCTCGACCGAGGTGCCGTGAATCAGCAAGACAGTTCAGTCCGGATGGTCCGTCTCCTCTTCGGTCAGGAGGGCATAGATGGCCTCCGGACTGTCAGCACCCCGGAGTTTCTGGCAGATGTCGTGGTTGCGAAGCAGACGCGACACCCGGGCGAGGGCCTTGAGGTGGTCCGCACCGGCGTCTTCCGGGGCCAGCAGCAGGAACACGAGGTCGACCGGCTGCTCATCCACGGAATCGAAGTCGATCGGCGAGGTCGTGCGCGCGAAAACGCCATGGAGGCATGGCAATCCGGGCAGCTTGGCATGGGGAATGGCAATGCCAAGCCCCACCCCCGTCGATCCCAGTCTCTCGCGTTCGAGAAGGGCATCGAAGATGACCCGCTCATCGGTGTTGGCAATGCGCGAGGCATGGCGCGCCAGTTCCTGGAGCACCTGCTTCTTGCTGGCCGACCGCAGGCGCGGGACCACGCCATCGGGCGTCACGAGCGAGGAGATCTCCATTCCGTCACTCGATCCGGCTCGGCACGGCGCGGGCCATGTCAGTGATGCTCGCGCAGTTTCCGCTTGTTGCGCCGAAGCTGTTTTGCCACATGTTCCATAGCCTCGCCGAACGCGGCAGACGCCGTCTGCGCATCGCCTTGCCCCTCGGCACTGATGTCGTGTCCGACATGGACGGAAATGTGCACCCTGTGAGACTGCGCCTCGCGCGAGAATGTCACGTGAGCGCTCTTCGAATCGGCAAAGTACTTGTCAATGGCACTGCCGAGAGACTCCTCCACGTGGCGGCGCAACGCTTCACTGACGTCTGTCTGATGACCTGTGATGGAAATCTTCATGGATGATCCGCTCATCGTCACCGGGGACCGTTGCCGGCATCCCCGGTCGCGGACACCAACCCGCCCGCGCTTCGTCGCCCGGAATATAGGGATTGTCCGGTCATCCGGCAAGAGGACTGTCAGGCGCCCGCAGGAATTCCTCATGCCGCGGCTTATCTTTCGACAAGGCTGAAGAGCTTAAGGCCTGATCGGCATGTCCTGGGCGAACTCCGTGGCTTCGCGGCCGTCCGCGTGCCGTTTCCGGCCCGGATGCCTCGCTCTCGATCCCGGCGGCGTTCCGGCGGCGCCTCTGCAAGCGTTCGGTCGAGGGTGACGATGATGAGGATGACGGCGGCAACCACGCACATGTCCCGTGTCTCGCCCGCATTCCTGGGTGAGCGAACGCTGCCCTTCGATCAACCACCGCCTCTCGTGGCAGGTGGCGGTGACGTCGCCTTCGCTGGTGCGCAGCATCCAGCTGATGCAGAAAATGCCATGTGGGCTGCACGTCGTCCCCTGCTGAACCTGGCGATGGCGGATCATTCCCGGAGAGGAATCAGGCAGGGTCGGCTGCCGAGTCATCGCAGCGTTCCGTTGTCCTCAACCTGGATGCGATCCGGGCCTGTCGCCCGACTTTGGCAGGTCACACGACCTGAACCGGATGACGATGGAGCATGGTTCCGGTTGTCTGCCATCAGAACCTGCGCAGCCGTGCGTTTCGCTCCCCGCTCCCGTGACGCCGGTTCCTGTGTGCCGGGGAGGGACTCGGCAGGGAGGCAGGGGGCGCAACCCATGCGATCTGTCCGTCCGCAGGGTGCGTCGGCGTCACGCCGGGCACCATGATCGGCGGGTGCGCGTGGCGCGACGGGCTCAGTGCCTGGGCCTGGCGGCCAGCACATCATCAAGGCTTGTGGCAGCCAGCACCGCCTCCGCCCAGGCCTCCAGTTCGGCGGCCGACGCTCCGCGGACCCGCTCGCGGACCGCACCCGGCACATCACCGAAGCGCAGTTCCAGAAGACGCAGAACAATTCCGGCCTGGCCTTCCACGCGACCTTCTTCCCTGCCCTCGCTCCGGCCTCGTTCGATCCTCCCTCTCGAGTCCCTCGGCTCTTCCCTGTTCGACCTAGGCTTGCGCGATCGTGCCCATCAGACCCTCAGATCCGGACTTGGACGCTAATCCATCCGGCTCCTACCTCGGGTGCTTGACGGTAAACCGCTGGTCCGGCCATGGGTGGCGGATGGAGGCGCGCGGCCAAAGAAGCTCGGTCATTCGCTCCAATCGCTTCCAGTCAAAACGGTGGCGCTGGGAGCGGCGGCGGATCGCTCGCAGCCACAGGCGTTGCAGCCTTTGGCGGAACGTGCGCAGCCATCGGGTCGACCCCGGGACGGCGAAGTAGTTGGACCAGCCATTGACAACTCGCCCAAGCCACATGCCGACCTCCCATATGTCGTGATGCCGTCGATTGCGAAGCACCTCCTCGATGCGCGCCAGGGTCCTTGTGACCCGTTTTGCGACCGGCTTGCGACCAAGCCTGAAGCGTCCTCTCCGGGTCTCCGTGCAGAAGTGCGTGAAGCCCAGGAAGTCGCTCACCCCGGCCAGCGAGGAATGACCCCCGCTTTTGGATATGGCGCCCCTTACCCGAGCGCCAGTGGGACTTGAACCCACCTGATTTGGGCGCTGCCCAGCACACCCTACGACCCCATCCGACTTCTTCAAACCGTGCATCATAGGCTTCGGCTTTCTCCTTTCCCTACACGGTCCCGCCACGACAGGCGGGACAGTTTGAAGACCTCCCAGGGTCCCAACAGAAGGCGTACGGACGTGCATGGGTTTTCTGACACCGCGGAGCTCGCCGACATCTCACCATAGCGATGCCTGCGATGTTGCCTTCGACCGATCTGAAATCCTCGGCACCCCGAATTGTCGTCTTTTCGGTGCTCATTAGCCCTGCCCATCCGTACCGCTACCGACGCTTCGCCTGCCCCCTCGCGGGAACCGACGCACGGCTCGCGGAGAAACGTGGTTTGGCTACTCCTTCGTTACAGGGGACTTTCACCCCATACCATCTGCCAGTTGGCACACCGGAACACGCACATCCGGTCATCGGAAGCGAGCAAGTGAAGGCGGCAAGAGAAAATGCCGGATCCGAACCCGTCAGGAAAAACGATTCGTCCTCAGTAGGGGGATGTGTAGATGCCAAATGCCTCCGCTCAAAAAGGCTCTGACTTCGCATCGTCAGAGCTGCAAGCTTGACCAGATCAAGGACGCAGCGTAACCTACCATCACGAAGCGGCACTCTCAGACGAGTTTCAACACAGGGCGGGACATTCAGCAAGAGAGAATTCATGACGTTGGTAATCAAGCACATCTGGAATCCCGCCACGGGAATTCAGGACATCGATTCGGAAAATGCAGACGACATCAAGGCCATGGCGAGCGCGGAAATGTCCGGCATCAAGGCTGTCTGGCAAGAACAGCGAGACCGGCTTCGGGGGACGCCGATGCTTGCCGATTTCACCGAGAAACTGAGCCGCGAATGGGCGATCGAGACTGGGATCATCGAAGGTCTCTACGACATCGATCGCGGCGTCACGCAAACCTTGATCGAACAGGGTTTCCGAGCCGAACTTCTTGCCCACGGAACCACGAATCGACCGCGTGAATTTGTCTTGCAGTTGATTCGGGGTAACTACTCACCCCTTGTTAGGGTCTGGTTGTCCGTAGTGCTGGTTGAGGATGTCTACGGCCTTTCCGTCGAGGGCGATGTGGATGGCGACGTGAGGGTTGTAGCCGAGTGCGTCCATGGTGGTGAGGTAGCTTGAGCCGCGGCACCATGCTTTGGCGTGGGGCATGGTACGGAAACATCCGGACACCTTGATCTTGACCTTTGTCATCCTGATCTTCTGCTCTCCGGTATTATTTGTGAAACTGACATTGGGGTCCTTCATGAAGCGCAGGACGGACTTCTCGTGTTTCACGAGACGTTCATGCAGGTTGTGCGCGTCGGACTTTGCGATGCGTCCCCGTTTTCCTTTCGTCCGTGGCGGGATGTCGGGCAGTTCCCTGGCGCCCTGGGTGAGGATGGTGCGGTAGCGCTTGCGCACGGCCCGGCGGTCGGCCTCGTTCAAGGTCTTGGATGCGCTCTTGTTGACCCTGCGGGAGACCTCGCGCAGCAGGCTTTTCATCAGTCGCGCCCAGCGGTAGCCGTTGGACTCGACGACGAAGGTCAGTTCGCGCAGGAGATGGCTGCCGCACAGTTGGTGGCGGCATTGATCGTAGCCCATGTAGGCAGCCCAGCAGTCGTGGATCAGGACGCCCTTGTAGCGCGGGATGATGCCGATCTCTTCGATCGCCTCCCGGCCGCGCTTGGGGTGCGGGAACTTGCACGTCAGGGTGCCGTCGGTGACGACATGGAGCCATTGGGTCTTGCCGGCGACCCGGAAGCCGGTCTCGTCGACATGCAGGGCCGGTTGTTGCAGGAGATGGGCCACGGCGGCCTCCTCCCATGATGCGAGGGCATCGTGAAAGCGCCGGACATAGCCGAGGCAGGTCGCCTCGGAGAGCTTGATGCCGGAGATCGCGTGCACGAGCGAGACGGCACGACGCAGGGACAGCATCTGGGCGATCAGCAGGTTGATGACGAGGGCCTGGATGCTGACGCCATACTGCAGGGGGCCCGGCATGTTGTCTGGGAACCGGCCCTTGGTCCGGGTCCGGCACTTCGGGCATTCCTTGATCTCGGCTTCGACGCGGCGCTCGACGACTTCGAACACGATGTCGTAGAGGACGCGGCACTCCCGGTCGACGGGGTCGACATCGTGGAGGTCGGCGCCGCAGGCGTCGCAGGCATCGACGACGATCGTCTCCTCGACGGTGGTCGTGCGCAGGTTGTCGCCCGTCTGCTGGTTCGGTTTCGGGCCCTTGCCGTGGCTCCCGGTGCGCCTCGCGCTCTCGTCCTTGTCAGTCTGCGATGGCGGCAGACCGGAGTTCCGGCTTGTCTTGCGTGTGATCTTCTCCATGAGCACGGTCAGCAACAGCTTTATCAGCATCAGCATGCCGCGGAAGAGCTCCTCGCACTCCTGGTTGACCTTGCCCTGCTTGCGGAGATCCTGGAACTGCTTCTGGAAGACGTCGGCCTCCTGGCGCACAGACGTGCCGTTCACGCTCGCCATGACGACGCCTCCACCGCCATGACAGCCGCCAGCACGGCGAGCCGCTCGCCTTCGGGCATCGTCCGGTAGCGCCGCGCCCAGCTCTCTGCGAGGCGCTTGATGCGCTGGCGGTCGATCGAGTTCCTGCCCGCACACGTATGCCAGTGCGGCCGGCCCGGTGCGAAGTTGAACCACAGCTTCTCGGTGACAACGCAGGCCTGGTTGTTGACCTGGACCTCGGCCGAGCGCCAGCCGGCGAGGTGCGTGTCGTAGAGCCGCGAGGGATAGCCGGAGATCATCACCTGGCAGGGCAGCGACGTCAGGATGTCGAGGAGCGCAACATGGTCATCGTCCGTGCAGTCGAAGCGGTAGCGGCGCTGCGACCGGCGCGTCGACTGCACGTAAGGCGGGTCGCAGTAGACCAGCTCGCGGCCCTGGAAGGCGAAGGTCTCGAGAAAACGCAGGGCGCAGCCTTGGTGAAGCTCCACCGGATAGTCACAGCGGAAGGTGTCGATCGCCCGTCGGTTGAGGTCGATGCCGATGCTGCGTAGCGCCGGAGGCTTGCGCTTCATGATCGCGCCGCCCCCAAGGAACGCCTCGATGTACACGTCATGCGGCGGCATGGCCGCGACGATCGCCTGGCTCAGACCCGTCGTCGCCTTCGATCCGTACCATGCCGCCATCAATATCTCCGACGCAAACCGCCCCGATGGCCAGCATGTAGAGTGCCCCTCCTACAATGTCAAGCGCATATCTCCAGAGGATTGGAAAGGCAGCCAACCGCTGTGGATGATTGCATCATCACGGGGACAAAACCTGGTCATACAAGGCCGGAACGTGGAGCTGAAGCCGAAGATCGATCCGCTTCTTGTCAGTCGGAACACGCACATCCGATCATCGGCAGCGAGCAAGTGAAGGCGGCAAGAGAAAATGCCGGATCCGAACCCGTCAGGAAAAACGATCCGTCATCAGTAGGGGGTGAGTAGTTACGATTCGGGACCAAAAGGACGCCCTGGATGGCGTATTCGATTTCGTAAAGCAGACGCGGATGCTGTCGACGTCCTGGGTCAAGGAACTGCACGGGGCGCTGCTCCGCAGCCAGAAGTTCACCGAAGCAACTGATTCTCTGGGACGGCATGTAGAAGTGCCCCTCGTTCGAGGAGACTGGAAGAAGCAGAAGAATTCGCCGATTCGTGAAGGCATACAGTATGAGTACTGCTCTCCGGAACAGGTATCCAGCGAAATGGAGAGATTGATCTCGATGCACAAGGTTCACCGGAAGTCGGAACTTCCGCTGGAAATTCAAGTCGCCTGGCTGCATCACCGATTCACACAGATTCACCCGTTCCAGGACGGAAATGGCCGGGTTGCCCGAGCATTGGCATCACTCGTCTTGGTGCAGGATGGATTGTTTCCGTTTGTTGTCACGCGGGATCACAGATCAGCTTACATCGATTCCTTGGAAGCAGCCGATGGTGGTTCACTCAAGCCTCTTGTCGATCTCGTTGTCCGTCTGCAGAACCGTCAATTCGTCAAGGCTGTTGCACTCTCTGAACTTGTCCTCAGAGAACGGAACAGCGTTGCGGAAATTCTCTCCGGGCTGGCGGTAGCGGCACAAAAGACGGCGGATGCAGAAAAGAAGGACCGCGAGTCGGTTGTGGAAGTCGCCGAAGAGGTCTCCCGCGAGTTGCGCTGCTGGTTGGAACAGCATGGTGGAGCGATAAGGAGCGCATTGCAGAGGATACATTTGGACAGCAAGGTGTCGGTGACGGAGGCGGACGACTCCACAAGTTACTACTTTCGGCACCAGATTGTCAGGAATGCCAGGGAACAGTTGAAATATTGTGCCAATCTCGGTGAGTTCAGGCACTGGGTATCTCTGAACATGTATTGGCGACGTCGCGCGAAACTTGTCTTCGCCGTTCACGGTATCGGACGGGAGTTCAACGGAACTCTGATATGCGCGCCGTTTCTGGAGTTCCGGGACAGCGACGAAGAAGACGTGCAGAATTCAAGCCTGGTTCCTTTGACAGAGGAAGGGTTCCTCTTTTTTCACAACGAGTCCGTCGAATCCGCCCGCCAACGCTTCCAACCGTGGCGCGACGCGGTGTTCGGCGCCGCCATGCGGGAACTGACCGAGAGCCTGTAACCGCGGGACGGGAGGGAAAATGGGGCGTCTTGGGACCGGGCGTGGCGGCCGCGTACGACGCGGGCCTGTCTCGCGCGCGGTTTGGAAATCCGCGCCGGCGAGGAGGATGTCGACGCGGTGCTCGCCGACCTCGTTGGCATGAGGAACATGGACGACGGCAACTGGACCTGCCATGACACGATGAATGGAGGCTGCTGGACGCGGCGTAGGATTTGATGCGGCCTGCTGTCATGACGGCACGATCCAGCATTCTTCACATCCTGCCCGCGCGCGTTTCTGTCATCCTGTTGAAGGAACGGTGTTACGACCGTCGGGTCTGCGAGGAGTTTTCGTTCCGGGATGCGACCGGTCGTTGGCAGCTTTCGGGTTGTCTGAAGGACCTGGTCACGTTGGCATTATCGTATCGGGAGATCCGACATCCGGCGTCGCAGGCCAGGATCATTCTACACCAAGATCCTGAGGGATTCGGATTGCTGTCGGTCTCGGGATTGTACACCAGAACCTTGTCGTGGTTGTGCGCGAATCGATGCCGACAGCGTTATTTCTCTCCAAAGTAACCGACAGAGACCAGCATTCCGCAGGTGCAAGCGTTCGGTCACGCGGTGATTGTTGGTGATATTCACCGGTTGAGGATGCATTTCCGGTCCTTGCGGAGAGGCCTCAGTCAGATGTCCTTTTTTGGCTTGTCGGATTTCTTGTGCGTATCGCAGCGTCCGCGTTACCAACTTTTTTTCAGACGATTGTCAGCAAACCCCAAACCAACCAAAATCAGCCATCACGACACGGCCGAACGCTTACCCTCGTCCAATGTCAGGATGTCTGAAACTTCTGACAGGGCGGCCCGGCAAGGCGGACAACAGTGAATTCGCCGGGGATCTGGACGAGTCGGATGTGGCCGACACCGGGCACACGTGACGGTGCCGTGTTCACCCGTCAACAACGGGTCGAATGGGCCGCCGGAGCGGCTGTCGGGCACGGCTCGGCGCGGGCTCGATGACCTGCACCGAGCCCGCTTGAAGACGGTGGCGGTCGTCTCCCTGTCTCCCGGCAGGCGGAAGGCGCGACTGACCGGTTCAGCTAGAGGCGGAACTGGTCTCCGAGATAGACCTCGCGGACGATCTTGTGGGCGGCCACGTCCTCGGGCGGGCCCTCCATGATGATGGTGCCCTCGTGGAGGATGTAGGCGCGGTCGACGATGCCGAAGGTCTCGCGCACGTTGTGATCGGTGATGAGGACGCCGATGCCGCTGTCCTTGATCTGGGCCACCAGTTCGCGGATGTCGCCGAGTGCTATGGGGTCAATCCCGGCAAGCGGTTCGTCGAGCAGCATGATGGAGGGACGCGAGGCCAGGGCACGGGCGATTTCGACGCGTCGCCTCTCTCCTCCCGAAAGAGCCACGGCGGGGGTGCGGCGCAGGTGCGATATCGAGAACTCGGCGAGAAGCAGGTCAAGCCTGGTCTCGCGGGCATCGTAGTCACGCTCGACCACCTCAAGAGCGGCCCTGATGTTGGCCTCGACCGACAGACCACGGAAAATCGAAGCTTCCTGCGGCAGGTAGCCGATGCCGAGGCGCGCCCTCCGGTACATCGGCAATCCCGTGACGTCGTGGCCATCGAGCATGATCGTGCCGGCATCCGCGGCCACCAGGCCCGTGAGGAGGTAAAAGCAGGTCGTCTTGCCCGCACCATTCAACCCGAGGAGGCCCACGGCCTCGCCGGCATGCACGTTCAGACTGACATTGCGGACGATGGGACGCTTGCGGTAGCTCTTGGTCAGGTTGGAGGCGACGAGACCCCGGTTGTGGCTGACCAGGACAGGCCCGCTCTCATGGGACACGCTCACTGATCACCTTCTTCGACTGCACTCAGCAGGATGTTCACCCTTTCCTCTCCGCCAACGATGTTGACCTGGCCATTCTTCAAATCAAGCGTCATCCTGGCGCCCGTCAGAATGGCATCATCGTTCACCAGTCGTACATTCCTCTCGAGGACGACGACTCCCTCCGCTACCGACCACAGACCGGCATCGCCATGCGCTGTCCCGTCGGCGGTGAGAACCACGACGTCGCCGGTCGCCCGGATGGACTCGACCCGATTGCCGTCTCCGTCATCACCATAATGCACGACCATGCTGTCGGCGCGTACGGTCAACTCACCCTGAATGACCTGGACACCGCCGTTCAACGTGACATCCCGCGACTCCGAATCGACATCGACACTGTCAGCCGACACCTCGATCGGCTGGCCGCTGTTGTAGTCGCTGATCGAGAACATCTGTGCGGCTGCCGGCCACACCGCAAGAAGACCAAGAACACCGATGACCACGAAGCTCTCGAGTTTGTTCATGGAAGGCTCTCGAGTTGAACACCGGAGGGTATGGTCCAGGATGCGTGATGCATGCTCACGGACACCCCGAAGGAGAACACTGCCTCAAGGTATAGTGGAAACTGGCCAAAACCACCATCCGTGCATGTGCCTCCATCCTGTGCATCCTGCCTGGATGATCGTTGATGCTTCAACAGGCACTCGACCGCGATCCTGACGCCGATCCTCCAATGCCGCATCGGCACCTGTCAGTCCTCTGGATTGAGGACAACCTGCACGTTGCCGGAAAACGTGAACTTCCCGCCATGGTCGTTGACCTCGAAACCCTCCGCCTCGAGACCTCCCGACGGACCGGTGCCCCTGATCATGGCATCACTGCGCGCCGTCCCCTTCTTCATGTCGATGAGAACGCGCTCGCTTTCCAGGCGATATCCACCGCTTGACGTGACCTGAACGGAGGATTCAAGGGTGAGCACCTGGGGCTCCTGTCCAAAGTAACCGCTGTCGGCCCGCAAGGACGTCCATTGCCCTTCGCCGATCGCAATGGAACCGCTCACGCCCTCGAGAAACACCGTTTCGCCCCTGTCCGAATCATGCCAGGCCCTTTCGGCGTTGATGGTGAAGGGCCGGCCGTCGCTGTCCGTTCCAAGGAACCTGACGTTGGTCATGGTCGAGCGCTCGGCTGTCGGTTGTTCAAGTCCACGGATCGGGATGACATCGGGCAGCTCGATGATGTTGAAGGTCGGCCACAGCAGCAGAAAGGCCGCCAGGGCCAGAGCACACAACGGCAACAGCCAGCGCAGCAGGCGGACGATGCGCGTGTAGCGCAGCAGGGAGCGGTGCCGGGGATGCGGCAGAACGTCTTCGGGAGCGAGGCCGTCTGCAGGCGGGTGGGCCATCGGATCAGTGGTCCAAGATATCCGGATCGTTCCAGCCCAGAAGATCGAGCTCGGCGCGGGTCGGGAGAAAGCGGAACAGGGCCTCGGCCAGTTCCGTGCGTCCCTCGCGCTCCAGGCGGCGATCGAGCTCCGCCTTCAGCCGATGCAGGTGGAGAACATCCGCAGCAGCATAGTCAAGCTGCCGGTTCGAGAGTTCTCCCGCCCCCCAGTCGCTGCTCTGCATCTGTTTGGAGATGTCGACTCCGAGGAGTTCCTTGCACAGGTCCTTGAGGCCGTGCCGCTCGGCAAAGGTTCGCACCAGGCGGGACGCAATCTTGGTGCAGTAGACGGGCGACACGACGATACCCATGTGGTGGCGGATTGCCGCAAGATCGAACCGGGCGAAGTGAAAGACCTTCAGGGTGTCCGGGTCCGTCAGGAGGGCGCGCAGCCGCGGCGCCGCGAGATCGTCCCTGGAGAACTGCACGAGATGGGCATTGCCGTCACCACCGGAAAGCTGGACGAGGCAAAGACGGTCACGGAAGGGCTTGAGGCCCATGGTCTCGGAATCGACAGCGACCGTGGCCCCGAGTTCAAGGCCGGAGGGAAGATCTCCCTGATAAAGAAGGTTGGCCATGCGCAAGCCGGGGTGGAAGAAGGTTGGGCCGTCACGCCTGCGAACCCGGAGAGACCCCGGATTGAAGGACGACAGGGACCGCGAAGGCTAACCGCACCGGCCTGCCGGAACAAGGTCGGGTGGCGCTGGTGCCCAGGAGAAGACTCGAACTTCCACGGGGTCTCCCCCACAGGTACCTGAAACCTGCGCGTCTACCAATTCCGCCACCTGGGCACGACGCCTCTCCTAGTGGGCACAGGGGAAACCTGTCAAGTGGCAACACCCTGTTGGCAATTGACGCCCTGCCCTCGAAGTTCAATCATCCGCAACCGGTCTTGCTGGAGGTCTTCATGGCTGTTGGGACGGTTGTTGTCTTCGGCGGTTCCGGTTTCATCGGGCGCTATGCCGTCCGCCGACTGGCCGCCCGTGGCTGGCGGGTCATCGTTGCCGTGCGCCGGCCAGGCAGGGCCGCCTTTCTGCAGACAGCCGGAGAGGTCGGGCAGATCGTATCCGTCGCCACCGATGTCACCGATGCACGCCAGGTCAGAGAGCGCATCGAAGGAAGCGACGCGGTGGTCAACCTGGTCGGCATACTCCGCGAAAGAGGTCAGCGCACCTTTGCCAGGCTGCATGGCGAGAGCGCCGGCGACGTTGCCCGGGCGGCGGCGGCGGCAGGGGTGCGCTCCATGGTCCATGTCTCGGCCATTGGCGCCTCGGACCGGGCACGATCCTCCTATGCCCGCTCGAAGGCCTCGGGAGAGAACGCTGTGAGGACGGCCCTGCCCCATGCGGTCATTCTGCGTCCCAGTATCGTCTTCGGACCGGAAGACGGCTTCTTCAATCTGTTCGGCCGCATGGCGGCCCGCTCCCCTGTCATCCCTCTCTTCGGCGGCGGTGCGACACGGTTCCAACCGGTCTATGTCAACGATGTCGCGGCAGCGATCGTCGCCGCGCTCGGCGATGACGATGCCCGGGGACGAACCTTCGAACTTGGCGGCCCCGTGGTCTCGACCTTCCGCCATCTCATGGAATTCATACGCCGCGAGACCCGCAGGCATGTCGTGCTCCTGCCGTTGCCCTTCGCCGCCGCGCGCCTCGCGGGACGCCTCTTCCAGCTCCTGCCGCAGCCGCCGTTGACGCACGATCAGGCTCTGCTTCTCGAACACGACAACGTGGTGGCTTCGGATGCCGCCACCCTGAAGGACCTCGGCATCGAGGCCACCGCCCTCGAACTGGTGGTGCCATCCTATCTCACACTCTACCGCCGCGGCGGCAGCGCTCCGGAGCAAGGGCCTTGAGCTTCAGATCGAACCCGGCTGTCGCGACGCGGGGCTGGCAGACGGTGATGCGAAGATGTCGCCCATCGGCCTGAACGCAGTCATCCTGGTATCGTCCAGGGTCAGGCAAGACGGTTCCGGAGTGTTGCGCCGTCGATGTCGCAGACGGCGGAGTGTGTTCCCGGATGGACGGTCCCGGTCCGGTTGCGTTCGTCTGTCAACGGCAGCGGTGCTCTTGACGTTTCAGGCATCCTCGCCCGATCTCCCGGGGAAGCATGTCAGGATGTCTGAGGGGGAACCGGTAGGGGCACTTGCGGGCGCCGCCATGACCGGGCATCGGATCCGGTCACAGGGACGCCATCGAACCAGGTGTCCGGGGCGGCCGATTCGGAGTGATGCCAGGTCTTTGCGCGGCCTCGAGCCGCAGCGGGTTCTCCGGGACTACAGGTGGAGCCAGGCCAGAAGCAGGGCGGCGAGACACACGCGGTAGATGACGAAGGGGGTGAAGGAGGCTCGCGCCAGCCACGCCATGAAGAGACGGATGGTGATGAGGGCGGCGCCGAACGAGAGGGCGGCCGCCACCAGCGACGGGCCTCGCAGGGACGTGTCGCCCGATGCGGCCATGTCGCCGGCCGCCAGCAGCACGGCGGCGCCGATCACCGGAATGGAGAGCAGCATCGAGAAGGTCGCGCAGTCCGACCGCCGACAGCCCAGAAAACGGGCCGCCGTGATGGTGATCCCGGCGCGGCTCGTCCCGGGAACAAGGGCGGCCACCTGGAAGATGCCGATCATCAGGGCGCCACGCCACGAGAGGTCTGCGAGCGAACGCGCCGCGCCAGCGAACCTGTCGGCCACGAGGAGAAGAAGCCCGAACCCAAGGGTCGTCCAGGCAATGAGCACCGGATCACGCAGCACGTCCGTACCCGTGGCATGGAGGACGAAACCCGCTCCGCCCACCGGCACCGTCGCCAGGATGATGAGAGCCAGGAGACGGCGGTCGGCAGCGTCCCTGCCCCTGAGGAGGCGGACAATCTCCTTGCGGAAGTAGATGATGACCGCCAGCAGGGTGCCGCCGTGGACGGCGATGTCGATCTTCAGCCCCTGGTCCGGCCAGTCGAGCACATTCGAGGTCAGCACCAGATGTCCTGACGAACTCACCGGAAGGAACTCGGTGACGCCCTGGACAAGGGCCAGCACGGCCAGCTGCAGCCAGGTCATGGCTCACGCACCTGAAGCGGCCGCCGGTTGGCAGGGCCGGTCATGGACGTTCCATGGCGCGCCCGGGGCGATGACATCGGATCAAGCACGGCATGGCCGCCGCAGCACCAGGATCATGGGGTTCTTGCCCGGCATGGTTCAGCATAGGGAAAGACGAGCACCACATAAAGGTCAGCAAGGCTGACTATAACAATCCCGTTGTACGCTCCCGGCGTTCCGATCGCAAAAGAATGAGTGACTGCAGTGCAAAGTTATGGCATTGTAGCTGACCTATCTTCCCACCTCAGGCGTCATGACCCTTCTTTACTTTGTCGACGTGCCGCAACAGCGGCCCTACAGGCGTCTCGCCGGGGAGCGCCGTCGCGACTTTCGCGAAATCTACGACGAGTTCGTCTCCGACAGCGCCGTCACCCAGGCCTCGCGCTGTTCGCAGTGCGGCGTCCCGTTCTGCCAGATTCACTGCCCCCTCCACAACAACATCCCCGACTGGCTGGCGCTGGCCGCCGAGGGCCGGCTCGAGGAGGCCTACGCGATCTCTTCGGCCACCAACACGTTCCCGGAGATCTGTGGCCGCATCTGCCCTCACGACCGGCTGTGCGAGGGAAACTGCGTGATCGAGAAGGGGTTCGAGTCGGTCACCATCGGCACCATCGAACGCTTCATCACCGAGACGGCCTTCGACAATGGCTGGGTGCATGGCCCCGCACCGGTGCGCGAACGCGACCAGTCGGTGGGCATCGTCGGCGCCGGACCGGCCGGACTCGCGGCAGCCGACAGGCTCCGGCGCCATGGATACCGGGTCGAGGTCTATGACCGGCACGACCGGGCCGGCGGCCTGCTGGTGTATGGCATCCCCGACTTCAAGCTCGAGAAACACGTGGTCTCGCGCCGCATTGACTTGCTCCTCGGAAGCGGTGTCATCTTCCATCAGGAGACCGACATCGGACGCGACCTCTCCTTCGCCGACCTGCGCGCCAGCCACGATGCGGTGCTGCTTGCCACCGGTGTCTACAAGGCTCGCGAAATCCAGGCTCCCGGGGTCGGACTCGAAGGCGTCGTCCCCGCCCTCGATTATCTCATCGCCAGCAACCGCCGCGGCCTCGGCTTGGAGGTCTCTGGCCCCGATGCCGCCGGACACCGCGTCGTTGTCGTTGGAGGCGGCGACACGGCAATGGACTGCGTGCGCACGGCCGTGCGCCAGGGCGCCCGGGCCGTCACCTGTCTCTACCGCCGGGATCGGGACAACATGCCCGGCAGCCAGAGGGAAGTGAGCTACGCCATCGAGGAAGGGGTCATCTTCGAGTTCCTGTCCGCTCCGCAGGCCTTTGCCGGCAACGGCCGGGTGTCGACGGTGAAGGCGTCGCGCATGCGCCTTGGCGAAGCGGACAGTGACGGCCGCCGCCAGCCACTGCCGGTCGAGAACACGGGCTTCGGTGTCGAGGCGACACTGGTGCTCAAGGCCCTGGGGTTCGATCCCGAACCGGTCGCAGAGATGTTCACACTCGACGATCTTGAAACCGAGGCCGACGGCACCGTGAAGACCACCGGCCTCTCGGGCCGGACCAGCGTACCTGGAGTGTGGGCCGCCGGCGACATCGCACGCGGCGCATCGCTGGTGGTGTGGGCAATCCGCGACGCGAGGCAGGCGGCCGATTCCATTCACCAGGAGCTGAGCGGACCATGAGCGACCCCTGCCGGACCGCCGAACGCTCCCGTCTCGAACGTTACGGGCTCTACGACCCCTCCTTCGAGCACGATTCCTGTGGCGTCGGATTCGTCGCCGCCATCGATGGCACTCCCGGACGCAGGGTGGTGGAAGCGGGGATTGCCGCCCTCAAGGCGGTATGGCACCGCGGCGCGGTCAACGCCGATGGCAAGACCGGCGATGGCGCCGGAATCCAGGTCCAGATTCCGCAGGGCTTCTTCAGGGAGCACATCGAGCGCACGGGACACGAACCGGGCAGTGGCCGCCTGGCGATCGGCATGATTTTCCTGCCGCGCACCAACCTGGCGAACCAGGAATCCTGCCGGGCGATCGTCGAATCCGAGATCCTCAACTTCGGCTACCGCATCTTCGGCTGGCGCCAGGTCCCCATCGACAGCACGGTGATCGGCGAGCGCGCCAGCGCAGCACGCCCGGAGATCGAGCAGATCATGATCGCCAGCGAGGACACTCTCGCCGAGGACCGCTTCGAGAACGATCTCTATATCATCCGCCGCAAGATCGAGGCCCGCGTGCGCCAGGCGGGGGTGACGGGATTCTACATCTGTTCGCTGTCGTGCCGTTCGATTGTCTACAAGGGCATGTTCGTCGCCGAACAACTGTCCAACTTCTATCCGGATCTCTCCGACGACCACTTCGTTTCCAGCTTCATCCTCTTCCACCAGCGCTATTCCACCAACACCTTCCCGACGTGGGACCTCGCCCAGCCCTTCCGCATGCTTGCCCACAACGGGGAGATCAATTCGCTGCGCGGCAACGTCAACTGGATGAAGAGTCACGAAGCGCGAATCGGCCATGACGCCTTCGCCGAGCATCTCGATGTCATCAAGCCGGTCGTCGGGTTCGGCGCCTCCGACTCGGCAGCGCTCGATTCCGTCTTCGAGCTTCTGGTGCGCGCCGGGCGCTCGGTGCCGCTGGCGAAGACCATGCTGATTCCGGAGGCCTGGGAACACAATGTGCGGCTGTCGCAGGAAGTGCGCGCGCTCTACCTCTACTGCAACACGGTGATGGAGCCCTGGGACGGCCCGGCCGCCATCGCGGCGTCGGACGGCCGCTGGGTCATCGCCGGCATGGACCGCAACGGCCTGCGCCCCATGCGCTACTCACTGACCCGGGACGGCCTGCTCATTGTCGGCTCGGAGACCGGCATGATCCCGATACCCGAACACAATCTCGAACAATGCGGCCGCCTCGGACCGGGCGCCATGATCGCCGTCGACCTGGCCGGGGGACGGCTCTTCACGGACGCCGACATCAAGGAACACCTGGCCGCTCATCAGCCCTACGCGCGGTGGATCGGCAACATCACCCACCTCGACGACCTCCAGAGCGACGGCGACGCGGCGGTGGCCCATGGCGGGGACGCCGAACTGCGATGGCGCCAGCACGCCGCCGGTTTCTCGTTCGAGGACCTGGAACTCATCCTGCGTCCCATGGTCGAGGAAGCGAAGGAGGCCGTGGGCTCCATGGGCGACGACACGCCGCTTGCGGTGCTGTCAGACCACTACCGAGGCCTGCATCACTTCTTTCGCCAGAACTTCAGCCAGATCACCAATCCGCCCATCGATTCGCTGCGCGAACGCCGGGTCATGACCCTCGTCACGAGACTGGGCAATCTCTCCAACATTCTCGACCAGAACGAAAGCCAGACCCGCATCCTGCAACTCGCCTCGCCGGTTCTCGACAACGCCCGATTCGCTGCGATGCGGCGCCATCTCGGGAAGGGCGCGGTGGTCGTCGACTGCACCTTTCCGGCGGACGGGAATGACCCCGAGGTGCTCGGCGACGCCATCACGCGCATCCGTCAGGAGACCGAGGATGCGGTCCGCGGCGGCTGCGAGCACATCATCCTGACCGACGAGATGAGCGGTCCGCAGAGGGCCGCGATGCCGATGATTCTCGCCGCCGGCGCCGTGCACAGCCACCTCGTGCGCCAGTCCCTGCGGACCTTTGCGTCACTCAACGTGCGCTCGGCCGAGTGCCTCGATGTGCACCACTTTGCCGTACTCATCGGCGTCGGATCGACAACGGTGAATGCCTACCTCGCCGAGAAGAGCATCCGGGCGCTCCACGGGCGTGGCCTGTTTGGCGGATACAGCCGCACCGAGTGCGTTGCCCGTTACGTGAAGGCGGTCGACGACGGTCTCCTGAAGGTCATGTCCAAGATGGGAATCGCCGTGATCTCGTCCTACCGGGGCGGCTACAATTTCGAGGCCATCGGGCTTTCGAGGACCCTGGTCGCCGAGTTCTTTCCGGGCATGCCGGCCAAGATCTCGGGAATTGGTCTGAGCGGCATCCAGGCGCGCACACTCAAGCTCCACGGAGAGGTCCACGGCATGGCGGCGCAGGCGCTGCCGATCGGCGGCCTCTATCGGTTTCGCCAGGGCGGCGAGGCCCATGCCTGGGAAGGCCGGCTGATCCACACCCTGCAGAACGCCGTGGCGAGCGACAGCTGGCAGCTCTACCGGCGCTACGCCGAGGGACTCCACGCACGGGAACCCTTCAGCCTGCGCGATCTCCTGGAGCTTGACGATCGCAACGACCCTGTCGACATCGACGATGTCGAGTCCATCACCGAAATCCGCAAGCGATTCGTCACCCCCGGCATGTCGCTTGGCGCCCTGTCGCCGGAAGCGCACGAGACCCTCTCCATTGCCATGAACCGCATCGGCGCACTGTCGGACTCCGGAGAGGGCGGTGAGAGTCCCGAGCGTTTCAGGACACGGCCCAACGGCGACAACGCGAACTCGCCGATCAAGCAGATCGCCTCGGGACGCTTCGGCGTGACGGCGGAGTACCTCACCCATTGCCGGGAAATCGAGATCAAGATCGCTCAGGGCGCCAAACCCGGGGAAGGCGGGCAGCTGCCGGGCTTCAAGGTGACGGACATGATTGCCAGCCTGCGTCACGCAACGCCCGGGGTGTCGCTCATCTCACCGCCGCCGCACCACGACATCTACTCGATCGAGGATCTCGCCCAGCTGATCTACGACCTCAAGCAGATCAACCCCGTGGCCCGGGCGTGTGTCAAGCTCGTCAGCCAGGCGGGCGTGGGAACGGTCGCCGCCGGGGTCGCGAAGGCCAAGGCGGATGTCATCCTCATCTCCGGTCACGTTGGCGGCACCGGGGCCAGTCCGCAGACCAGCATCCGCTACACGGGGGCGCCCTGGGAGATGGGTCTGGCGGAAACCAACCAGGTGCTCACCCTCAATCGCCTGCGTCACACGGTACGCCTGCGCACGGATGGCGGTATCCGCACCGGCCGCGATGTCGTCATTGCCGCCATGCTCGGCGCCGAGGAGTACGGTGTCGGGACGGCCTCGCTGGTCGCCATGGGGTGTCTTCTGGTTCGTCAGTGCCATTCCAACACCTGCCCGGTCGGAATCTGCACGCAGAAGCCCGCATTGCGCGACAGGTTCGAGGGCACGCCGGAAAAGGTGGTCAATCTCTTCTCGTTCATCGCCGAGGACGTGCGCCACATCCTTGCCTCTCTGGGAGTGCGCTCTCTCGACGAGATCATCGGCCGCACCGACCTTCTCAGACAGGTGGGCCGCGGCAGTGCGGACCTTGACGACCTCGATCTCAATCCCCTGCTCCTCCAGGCAGATTCCGGCGGATTCCCGCGCCACTC
This sequence comes from Alphaproteobacteria bacterium, assembly GCA_964291265.2. Lineage (GTDB taxonomy): Bacteria > Pseudomonadota > Alphaproteobacteria > SP197 > SP197 > SP197. Next base: position 1,414,417 of record OZ219747.1, on the reverse strand, counting down.
GGTGGTCGAGGGACGCAACGAGGTTCCGGACAGCCTCGACATGCGCATGCTCCGTCACGCCCGCGCCGGCCTCGACGAGCGCGAGAAAATGCAACTCGCCTACAATGTGCGCAACACCGATCGCGCCGTGGGCACCAGGCTCTCGTCGGAGATCACCCGCCGCTTCGGCATGAAGGGACTCGCGCACGATCACATCACGATCCGCCTGAGGGGTTCCGCCGGCCAGTCGCTGGGAGCCTTTGCGGTGCAGGGTGTGCGTATCGAGGTCTTCGGCGACGCCAACGACTATGTCGGCAAGGGGCTTTCGGGCGGCACCATCGTGGTGCGTCCACCGGTCTCGAGCGTGCGTCCGGCCCACTCCAACACGATCATCGGCAACACGGTCCTCTACGGCGCCACCGCCGGACGCCTCTTTGCCGCCGGGGAAGCCGGTGAGAGACTGGCAGTGCGCAATTCCGGGGCCGATCTCGTGGTCGAAGGCTGTGGATCCAACGGCTGCGAATACATGACCGGCGGCACGGTCGTCGTGCTCGGCCCCGTGGGACCCAACTTCGCCGCCGGCATGACCGGCGGCATGGCCTTCGTGCACGACAGGGAGGAACGCCTGGCCGAGAACATCAACCCCGATCTCGTGATCATGCAGCGCCTCGCCAGCACAAGGTGGGAATCATGCCTGAAATCGCTTGTCGAGGACCATGTCGCGGCGACACACTCCAGGCAGGCTTCGGGACTCCTCAATGACTGGAAGTCCGAGGTCACGCGTTTCTGGCAGGTCTGCCCGAAGGAGATGATCGACCGGCTCGCCTTCCCTCTCGTCGACGACGAGGAGGCCCTGATTGCCTGAACCTGCCCCTGAAACGGTTGTCTTGGCCCGGCAAGCCGGTCCATAAGATCCCCGGTCACGTCATGAGGGGATGGTCTTGCCTGAGCTGTTCCACGACCCGATGTCACCGTTCTGCCGCAAGGTCAGGATGTTTCTCGGCGAAATGGGGGTGTGCTTCTCCTTGACCCTGGAGGATGTCTCGCAGCGGCGCAAGGAGTTCCTCGCCCTCAACCCGGCCGGCGAAGTCCCCGTCCTCGTCGACGAGGACGGGGCCGTCCTTGCCGACAGCCAGGCGATTGTCGAGTTCATCCAGGACACCCGCAAGGAACCGGACCTCCTTGGTTGCGATCCCGCGCAGAGGGCGGAAACCCGCCGGCTTGTCGCCTGGTTCGACAGGAAGATGCACCGGGAAGTCACGCGCGTGATCATCGGGGAGAAAGTCCACAAGTGGCGCCAGAAGCGCGGCAAACCCGACTCCGCGGTGCTCGCCGCGGCGCGCCGCAGCATGCGTTCTCACCTGCACTACATGGACGCAGTGCTGGCGACGCGCTTCTGGCTCGCCGGCGAGCGCCTGAGTCTCGCCGACATCGCCGCGGCCTCGCAGATATCCTGCATCGACTATGTCGGCGACGTTCCCTGGTCCTCCTCGCGGGCCACCCGCGAATGGTACGCGAGGATCAAGTCGCGGCCGTCGTTCCGGCCGATCCTCCAGGACCGCCTTGCCGGCATGCCGCCCGCCGATCACTATGCCGACCCGGACTTCTGAACGGGCGGGCCATTCCACGCCTGTGCGTGCAGCGTCTGGCCGCGGCTCTCCATGGACGGCGCCCGGCTCGCCGCCCCTGGACCGCCGGGCCGGGTGCGACGAGGCGGCGTGGTGGTGACGCTTTCCGGTCAACTCAAACGGCGGGCCCGGGATCTCGGGTTCGCGGCCTGTGGCATCACCAGTGCGGCGGGCGATCCACGCTGGCGCGAGGATATCGCGCGCTTCGTCGAGGCTGGCTTTCACGGCGACATGGCGTGGCTGGCCGGACAACCGGGACGACGCGCCGACCCGCAGGCCCTCCTGCCCGGGGCCAGCAGCGTCGTTGCCGTCGCCAGGGACTATGGTCCGCAGACCAGCCCCCTGGACGACCTCAAGGCACGCAGACACGGTGTCATTTCGTGCTATGCGCGGGCACGGGACTATCACCGGGTGGTCTCGAGGCACCTCAAGGCCCTGGCGGCATGGCTGGTCCGCGAGACTCCCTGCGAGGCGAGGGTCCTTGTCGACACCGCTCCCGTCATGGAAAAGCCTCTGGCCGGCCGCGCCGGCATCGGCTGGCAGGGAAAACACACCAACCTGGTATCGCGGCAGCTGGGCTCATGGTTCTTCCTCGGTCTCATCGTCACGACGGCGGAACTCGAGGCGGACGAAGCCGATGCAGACCACTGCGGGTCCTGCCGGAAGTGCCTCGACATCTGTCCGACCCATGCCTTCCCCCAACCCTGGCGCCTCGATGCGCGGCGCTGCATTTCCTATCTCACCATCGAGCACAAGGGCCACATCGACCGGGAGTTCCGCGCCGCCATCGGCAACCGCATCTTCGGCTGCGACGACTGCCTTGCGGTCTGCCCGTGGAACAAGTTCGCCAGGGTTGCCAGGGATGCGGACTTCCTGCCGCGGCCCGAGCTCACGCGGCCGCGGCTGTCCAGCCTTGCCACGCTCGACGACGCTGCCTTCCGCGCCCTCTTCACGGCCAGCGCCGTCAAGCGCACGGGCCGCGACCGCTTCGTGCGCAACGTCATGATCGCCCTGGGCAACAGCGGCGATGACGCGGCTGTCCCCGTGGTCGAGGGCAGGCTGGCGGATCCTTCGGCGCTGGTCAGGGCCATGGCGGTGTGGGCCCTTTCCCGCCTGACGCCGACGGCGCATTTCGTTGCCGCCAGGGCGCGCCATCTCGCTTCGGAGGACGATCCCCAGGTCCGACGAGAGTGGAGGGAGGGTTCAGGCGGGCGATGACGAGACTGTTCTGCCTCGGCCTCGGGTACACGGCCCGCCGCCTCGCCCTCGCACTCCGGGACGAGGGCTGGCACGTCTGCGGGACCGTGCGCCAAGCGTCGCGGATCGCTGACCTCGCCCGTGAGGGAATCGAGGCGGTGGTGTTCGGCAGCGACGCGGCCGCGTCCCTCCTGTCGCAGGCCACCCATATCGTCGATTCCATACCGCCGGTCCGCGGCGAGGCGCCCGTGGCGCTGGTCCGCCACGCCGGCGCCCTTGCCCGTCTGGAGGATCTGCGCTGGCTCGCCTATCTCTCGACGACGGGCGTCTACGGAGACCGCGGGGGAGACTGGGTGGACGAATCGGACGAGGCGGCACCGGCCAGCGAACGCGGCGCAAGGCGTCTGGCTGCGGAACAGGCCTGGCTCATCATGCATGAACGCTACGGCCTTCCGGTGCATGTCTTCCGCCTGGCGGGAATCTACGGGCCCGGCCGCGGTGTTCTCGAACAGGTGCGTGCCGGAAGGGCGCGGCGCGTCATCAAGCCGGGGCAGGTGTTCTCGCGCATCCATGTCGACGACATCGTGGCCACGCTGAAGGCCTCGATCGCCAGGCCCTCGCCGGGCGCCATCTACAACGTGTGTGACGATGAACCGGAGTCACCGGCCATCGTCACCGAACATGCCTGCCGTCTCCTCGGTGTCGCGGCGCCGCCGCCGGTGGCCCTGGCGGAGGCCGGTCTCTCGGCCATGGCGGCAAGCTTCTATGCCGACAACAAGCGCGTCTCCAACCGCAGGATCAGGGAGGAACTCGGCGTTCGTCTCCGCTATCCCTCCTATCGCGAGGGGCTTGCAGCGCTGGCGGCGTCCTCGAGCCCGTCGAGCGTGCGGCCGAGGAGCGCAAGATCCGCATCACGCGACAACCGGTGATCGCCGTCCTTCACCAGGTGAACGCGAACGTCATCCGTCGTCAGACGGGCGGCGAGATCGAGGGCAAGCGACCACGCGACCGACCCATCCCTCATGCCATGGAGCAGCCGCACCGGCACGTCGATGGCCAGGGAGCGGCGCATCACAAGGTGGCGGCGCGCCTCCTCGATGAAGCCATGGCTCACCGTGTAGCTGCCGCCCCCTTCCTCGACCGTGATGACGCCGTCTCGCCGCAGGCGCCTGCGGTCCTCGCCCGAGAGACTCCAGAAGATGTCCTGCGAGAAGTCGGGGGCGGCGGCGATGCCGACAAGGGCGGCGACGCGCCGGGGCCGCGCCAGGGCCACGTTCAGCATGATCCAGCCGCCCATGCTGGAGCCGACCAGGATCTGGGGCCCCTCGGTGAGGCAATCGAGGACGGCGAGGGCGTCGGCGGTCCAGGCGCCGATGGTGCCCTCCTCGAAACGGCCTGCCGACTGGCCGTGACCACTGTAGTCGAAGCGCAGGAAGGAACGTCCGCGGCGGCAACACCGTTCATCGAGCCACGTCGCCTTCGTCCCCGTCATGTCCGAGGAATAGCCGCCGAGAAACACCACGCCCGGGCAGGCGCCGGCGCGGCGGGTGTAGGCGAGGACTGTCCCATCGTCGCGTTCGAGCCATCTCGTATCCGTGTCCGCCATGGCCTATATCATGGTTGCTTGGTGCAAGCGGCAGGTATCCCCATATCATGACAGCGCGTCAAGGCGACTCCCTTGTCGTTCTCCAGGTCATTCCGCGACTCAAGATCGGTGGCGCCGAGCGCACCGTCATCGATATCTCCCGGGCGCTCAATGACGCCGGCATGCAGTCCCTCGTCACCTCCCAGGGAGGCGAGCTCGTGCCTGACCTGCTGCACACCAGGGCCCTTCATGTCGCCATGCCCGTCGCCTCCAAGAACCCCCTGACCATCGCCCTCAACACCTTGCGCCTTGTCCGCCTGATCCGCATCCATCAGGTCAACGTGATCCATGTCCGCTCCAGGGCGCCCGCCTGGTCGGCGCTGGCCGCGGCGCGGTGCACGGGAACGCCGCTCGTCACCACCTTCCATGCCCCCTACGCCATCAACTCCAGGGCCAAGCGGTTCTACAACTCCGTGATGGCGCGAGGCGACCGGGTGATCGCCATCTCCGGGTACGTGGCCCGCCACGTGCGCGAGGAGTATCGCGTGCCGGAGAGCCGCCTGCGCTGCATCTTCCGCGGTATCGACATGGCGCGGTTCGACCCGGTGGCCGTGAGCATCAACCGCATCACCACCCTGGCGGACTACTGGAACCTGCCGGACGGCGTTCCCATCATCATGTTTCCGGGACGCCTGACACGGCTCAAGGGTCACCGTGTCATGATCGACGCCCTGAGGCAGCTGCGCCGCGACGCCATGTGCCTGATGGTGGGTGTGGCCGACGCCCGTCCGGCGCTGCGCCGGGAAATCGAGAACCGCATTCTCGAGGCCGGGCTCGAGGGACGGGTGACGCTCATCGACAGCTGTCACGACATGCCGGCAGCCTACCGCCTCGCCGATGTCGTCGTGCAGCCCTCCCTGGTTCCGGAGGGTTTCGGGCGCGTCGCCGTCGAGGCCCAGGCCATGGGTGTTCCCGTGGTCGCTTCCGATGCCGGCGCCACCAGCGAGACCGTTCGCCACGGCGTCACCGGCTGGCTGACGCCTTCCGGTGACGCCAGCGCCCTCGCCGGGGCGCTGACCACGGCGCTCGATCTCGACGCCGAGGCGCGCATCAGGCATGCGGCGATCGCCAGGGCCCATGCGGTATCGCACTTTGCCCTCGGCAACATGTGCAACGCCACCCTCGACGTCTATCGGGAACTGGCCGCCGATCCATGACGGCCCCGGGATTCCCGTCATCCTCGATCGGGCGGCATGGCGAAGCGGCAGGTCATGACCCCGTTCGGCAGGATCGACGGCGAGCGAATCGCGCAAACGCTTGTCTTCCGGCCTGATCGACAACACGGATCCCGGGCGCGCCGTGCCAGGCCATGTCCTCCCCTCGCAGAGAGATCTGCCGTCATGACGCGACCACCCGGCTGGATGGACGCAGGCATGAACAACCAGGAGGGGGGGTGAGTGTCGTGGAAGCAGGCCCCGTCGGGCGACCATCTAAGCCCGGCACGGAACGTTTTCGCACCCTGCGCCATGCCGGCAGGCTCGGGCCCAAGTAAGCCGGTCAGGAACGGGGTCACATCCCCGCTGGCGCAGCGGCCTGATCTCGTGCCTGCCTCGGCGACCACCGGGCCAAGGGGTTCATCGGCTCCTTCACGAACATCCGCGAGAGGATGAACGACGCTCACTGCAGGGGTCCGCGGCCTGATCATGGTGTCCGCGGAAGGCCGCCAACAGGCTGATCGTCACGCAGCGATCGAAGGGAAAGGGGTTTGGGCTTCATCCAACCCTGTCGTTCGCAGCCTCTTCTTCGTCAGGTACCCAGACAAGTTGCCAACACCTCGCAGATTCGCGCCGCGGCCTTGCCGTCACCGTAGGGGTTGGGCGCAGCAGCGATTCGTGCATAGTCCTTCTCATCGTCAAGGAGATGCTCGCAAGCGTCCACAATCGCGCTGCGTCTGGTTCCGACACGGACCAGGCAGCCGGCTTCAACACCCTCGTTGCGCTCGGTTCGATCGCGCAATACGAGAACAGGTCGATCAAGCGATGGCGCCTCTTCCTGAATACCGCCAGAGTCGCTCAAGACAAGGTGAGCGTGCGCCATCAGGTCAATGAAGCAACGATATGGCTGAGGAGGAATCACGTTGAAGTTCGGTTTGGCCGCGGCACAGACTTCCATGATCGCCTTCTGCACACCGGGATTCGGGTGCCCAATCAACACCACGTCTGTTTCAGGGCGTCGAGCGGCAAGATCGACAATTGCGCCAAGCATGTCACGAATGGTTTCACCAAGGACCTCGCGTCGATGAAGTGTCACCAAGACGTACCGGCGGTCGGCCCTGCGTTCGGGCCAGAGCATTGTCGGCACATCCACACCGTCCAGCCGATTTCGGGCTACAACCTGCAGCAAGGCGTCGATGACGGTGTTCCCTGTCACCGTGACCCGGCTTTTTCCTATGTTTTCGGCATACAGTGCTTCGGCCGCCTGCTCGGTTGGAGCGAAGTGCAGATTCGCCAGGCGGGACACCATCTGGCGATTTGCTTCCTCGGGGAACGGAGAGGCCAGACTGCCGCTGCGCAGCCCGGCCTCTACATGCCCGATCATCACTTTTCGATAGTAGCCTGAAAGGGCGCCCATGAGGCAGCTGGTGGTGTCGCCCTGAACCAGCACTGCTTCAGGGTTGACGCGATCGAAAGTCCTCTCAAGTTGCTTCAGCAGCGTTGCGCTCAACATGGACAGTGACTGGTCGGGTCGCATCACGTCGAGTTGCTCGTCCGGCTCGATGTCGAAGAAGTCCAGAATCGGATCGACCATGTCGGAGCCGTGCTGACCGGTCAGGCATACCACGGGGTTGAGAACCGGGTGTGACCGCAGCTCGGCAATGACAGGGGCAAGCTTGATTGCTTCGGGCCGGGTGCCGAGGATCACGAGCACTGGTTTCATCGTGACACCGCTTCTCCCATGATCTCGCGTGTTCGCTCGGCAATACGAGGCCAGGAAAATTCCGCAACGGCCTTCTGCCGTGCCGCATCACCGAAAGCCTGCCTTGGCTCCGGCGCCTCCACCAGTTTGCGGATTGCCGCGCCCAGCGCATCGGGGGAGTTGGCAGGAACCAGAAGGCCGGTGACTCCATCTGATATCAGGTCCGGGATCCCACCGACATCTGTGCCAACGAGACTCAGTCCGCAGGCCATGGCCTCAAGGCCGGCGATGCTTGTCGCCTCCATGATCGACGGCAGTACCGCGAGATCGGCGCCGCTGTATACTTCCGGCATGTCGGCGTTGGGTACCGCGCCCAGGAAATGGACCCGGTCGGCAATGTCTAGTTCAGAAAAAATCTTGTCCAGGACGACACGCTCCGGACCGTCTCCGGCAATCACGATCCTGAAACGTGAACCGGACAGCATTCTGCAGGCTCGGGCAAAATCCGATACTCCATTCTTCTTCACCAGGCGGCGGGCCAGCAGGACGACGGCTTCGTCGTGACGCACCTTCCAGGCCCGTCGAAGCCGCTCGCGGGCATCGGCGTGAAGGGAAAACCTGTCAGTATCGACGCCATTGGAGACGTAGTGGGCAGGGCCCGTGTATCCCATCGTACGAGTCGCGGCCAGGAGTTCGCGACTAGGTGCGATGACTGCGGCCACATGACTGAGTTGCCTTGCGGTGCGGGCCCTGCGCATTGCCGAGCCGGCAAGCCGTTTCAGGAAACCAGAGGTATGATTGGTGAAGACCACGGGCATGTTTCGCAAGAACCTTGTTGCCGTCAAGGGTTTCATGCCATGAACATGGATGATGTCGGGTCTTGCCGATGCCACGTACCGGCGTAACCAGATGGCAAGTTGCAGATCAAAGAACGGTTTGCCCGAGAACCGGAAGTCTTTCCGGTATATGGGAAATCCCAATGTGTACTCGGCACCATCCTCCTTGCCCTGGCTCGGTGCGAGAACCGCGACCTGATCCTGAAGAAGGTCAAGATGACGTGCCAACTCGTAAACGTGAGCAGCGATGCCACCAATTTGGGGGGGAAATTCGCTGGTCAGAAGGAGAGTGTTCATATCCTGCAAGCGTTCGGTCACGCGGTGATTGTTGGTGATATTCACCGGGTGAGGATGCGTTTCCAGTCCTTGCGGAGAGGCCTCAGCCAGATGTCCTTTTTTGGTTTGTCGAGTTTCCTGTGCGTATCGTAGCGTCCGCGTCCCTTGGTGGTGCCGACACGGATCCATCCTGACGCCTTGTAGACGGTTCCGGTGTAGCGCGGTGTCTGAACGAAGGTTTCGATGAGAACCGGTGTGGTGTTGTAGCGCCTGGTCCAGTCATCGGACAGTCGGCGTCGTATGATGGCGAGGATGTGGGACCCAAGGTTGGCGACGGAAATCCATGGCATGATCAAGAACCTTGGATTATCGACCACCAGCGGCAGGTTCTTCTGCCGCTGTTCGGGTGTCCATCCGATGAAGGTGTCGCGCGGGGCGATTTTCCAGGCGGCGGTGGAGAAGCCGAGCATGGCGACGGGCGCTCCGTTGCGATCATGGAAGGCGTAGCGCATCTGGGCTCCGACCAGTCTCGTGTAGCCGAGATAGTGGTAGCGGGCGACGAACTCGTTCCACAGCTTTCCTTCCCGGGTGCCGCCCGTGACGATGGAGACGGCAAGGGGGCGGACCTCGTCGAGGGTTGTGGGAGGCGCGCCGCGTGGCGGCTCTGTGTCGGGTCCGAAGACGATGGGCTTGGGCCGGACCGGCGGGTGTTTGGGTGGCGGCAGGGTGATGAGGCCGTCGCGGTGCATGGCCAGGAAGGTGACACTCGCCATCATGTTCTTGAGGCCGCCGTCGGGCTTGTACCAGCCGGTCTCGCGGCAGAAGGCGCGGGCGATGGCCGCACGGGTGGGGTGCTGGGTGATCAGGGAGCGCAACAGCGCCATCTCGTGCGCGGTGAAGTCACGGCCGTAGTAACGGCACTCGATCACCCCGGTTCCGTGAGGTCCCGTCGGCGCTCCGGGCTCATCGACCATGGCAGCCACGGGTCGAGGTCGTCCGGCGGCTTGCCGCCGTTCTGCGCGCAGGCATCAAGCCACTCATGAAGCCAGCGCCGAACATTGATGCTGTTCATGGCAAGGGTGCCGATGACCGAGTCCATGATGGCGGTGAAGGCGGCGCCCTCCTCGCTGTCGGAGCCGAAGTTCAGCTTTCTCGCGGCCACCGCACCCCGGAAGGTCCTCTCGTCCAGGCTGTTGTCCATGGGCACCTGGGGATGGTCGACGAAGACACACAGTCCCTCGCGGTGACGGATCAGGGAACGCAAGGGATTCGCTTCGCGTGCACCCTCGGGCAAGGCCTCGACAGCGACACGGAGGTCCTTCTGCAGGGCATCGAACCTCGCTGACTGACGCTCCCGTGCGGGATCGTGATGCTTCAGCCGCAATGCGTTCAGATTGAAGATCAGCGTGATCCTGTCGAGCCACCTGTCGCACCACTCTTCCAGCCCCTCCTGGCCTGCCGCAGCCTCGATCACATCGCGCCTAGAGTGCGTTCAGCAAAAGCAGAGGATCACCTTGCCATCGAGCTCGCACTCAAGTTTCTTGTAGACCACGTAGCGATCGCAGACAAGGAAGACGGTGCCTTCGGTGGAGGCGAACAGCACCATGGCCACCCGGGCGCTGCGTGACGGATCGATGAGGAAGAAGACGGAGTCGGCGCTGACCGCGGTCCACAGCCAGGCCTTCTGCGAGCGCCCCGCAGCCTTGAGGGACAAGGATGCGCCAGCTGGTCTCGTCGCCGTGGCGCACCGTCAGCCGGTTCTGATGATCGAGGATGGCCTGAGCGAGAGGCGCGAACATCGGCGTCATCTTCTTCATGCCGCCAGCGATCGTTCCCGGCGCCATCGGCAGTCCCTGGTCCTTGAGCCATCGCGAGACCCGGCGCAGGGGACGCAAGCAGGCGAAGCGCTCATAGAGCACGCATGCCCAGACACTGTTGCCAAAGGGGGTATTCGCAAACAGGCGCAAAGGTGGCGGCGCGATGATCTCAAGCAGGCGCCGACGAACACTGACAACCACGGCGCCAACGCCCACGGTCAATCCGCCGGACATGAGCCTTGACATGGACCTCCATGATCGAGGTCTCGTGGCTGCCGTTGGCCACACAAGGGCTCGCCGCAACACGGGCACGTGCGCTGCGATGCCGGTGGATCATGGCGCTCGTGCTTCTCCTCGAGCTTCGGACGCGGGGTGCGCCCGTGGCCGCTCTTGCCAGGTTGCTGACCCCGCTTGTTCCCGGTGCCTTCCTTCTTATAGCTTCTCGCTCTTCGACCCGAAGCCAAGCCTTCGCGGGCGTGGCACGCGTCCCGCGCAGCTTCACTCAGCTCGCTCTGCTGTTCGGCGTTCTCAAGCTTCAGAGCGTCCCTTTCCCGCTCCAGCGCCTTCGCCAGGGCCTGTCCCTGCTGCGCCTTCCAGTGAGCCTCCTCAAGCTGAAACTGCAATGCGTCCGCACGGGCAGAATTCTTCGCACAGCGCAGGTCACGCATGCTCGTTTCCGCCACATCCGCACGGACCCGCTCCGCCTCATGGAGCGCACGCCAGTCAGGCGCCTCGCAGGACAAGGCCGCTGGCGCCCGACACAGGCCGTCGCCACCTCCCGTCAGCTGCTGTGCCGCTCCACACGTCTCGTCGAAAGTCTCCATGGCCTCGACCATAATCGAGACCAAATCTGGATCGCAGCGTATCGATTGTCGCTTCCATGACATCATCGATAGCAGATCCGCATCAAACAAACAGTCTTCTTGGCGAGACCCCTGACCATGGCCAATACCAGAATCCTGGATTCAGCTTGGGCGGGGTCTCAATGAACTCCAGGGTGGGGGATTCGCAGCATGGAATTGACAAGACGGATACTCGTGCTATCGGCACTGTTCGTCTGTCTGATGCAGGGTCTCGCCAGATTCCTCAACATCCAGTGAACAGGTCCCATCAACCAATGCCATCCCGCCTCAGGCCACTGCGCATTCTCCTGGTCGCCAATCTCGATCGCCGCCGACTCCATGCCACGTTCTACAATGTAGACAGCAAACTCCACACCGGCCTCCTGCGCGCCGGGCATCACGTCATCGCGTTTTCGGACCGCGATGTCTCCCGGGAGGCCTCACCACTGTTGCCGAGCTCCAGATTCGGCGGCATCGCGACAATGCGCCGACGCCTGATCCAGACAGCCAGTCATTATCGACCTGATCTCGTACTGTTCGGCCATGTTGACCAGGTGGACGCAACGACAATGCGCGCCATTCGCAAGGGGGCGCCCGAGGCCGTGCTCGCGCAATTCAACGTGGACCCTGTCTTCAACGCGCATTCGATGAAGCGCTTTTGCGCACGGATGCGCGAGGTCGACATTTCCTTCATCACGACTGCCGGTCTTGGTAGCCTCTCCTTGCCCGAGCGCCGACGCGGCCCTGTTCATTTCTTCCCGAATCCTGTCGACTCCAGCATTGAGGTGGCGCGTGTATTCGAGAAGGCCCGGGACGTGCTTCCCTATGACGGCCAGTTCCTCGGCACCCCATACGGGACGCGCGGCGACCAGATTGCGGCGCTTCTCGCCCTGTTGCCTGACAGCTACCGATTCCGCTCAAACGCCCATGGCCTCGACCCGCGCCGTCTTCGCTCCATCGAGTTCCTTGATGCCCTGGCACAGGCGGCGTGCATGCCCAATCTCGCGCATGACGACACCAAGCCTGTTCCGCTCCTATATTCCTCCGACAGGATTGCCCAGTCGCTGGGCCAAGGGGTCTCCGTGCTGACCGCAACGAGTGCGGGGTTGGCCGGGATCTATGACGACGGCACGATGGAATTTGAAAGCCGTGAACATCTGGTCGAGTTGATGACCTATCTGTGGCGCCACGACCATGCTCGCCGGCAGCTTGGTGAGCGAGGCTGGCGCATCGCGCATGACAGGACCGCAAGTCCCCGGGTTGCCAAATACCTGGTGGAAGCGGCATGCGGGAGGCAGTTCTCCGAAAGTTACGGCTGGCCCGTCGAACCGCTCACCTGAACGCGGAGAGCGGGACACTCCACACCGCATCGGACCCTTCCCACGCAGCAGTTCACTCCAGGCCCCCATCCGGTTCCTGACAATTCCGCTTCCAGCCCGGCACGGCGTGCGTCGCCGACGCAGTCGTGCAGATTTTCCGCCAGACATCCCGGATCCGCCTCGGCCTGCACGCGCAATCGTCCGTATGCCAACGGTCTCCACGACGAGTGCGCACCCACCGGATAGCGGAATTCCGGCTATCCGGCTCCGCTCAGGCGCAATCAGGATATTGTTGATGGACGCCGCCGGTTCGGCGTGCGGTTCGTTGCCGTCCCGCAGCGTCATGCGAAGGTGGAACTGCAAGGGAGAGCAAGCAGCGGTCGTGATGACTTCCGGCGTCAGCGTTCGGTCACGCGGTGAAGGCTGGTGATCTTCACCGGGTGCGTTTCCAGTCCCTGCGCAGAAGCCTTGAGCCAGATGTAAGCGTTCGGCCACGCGGTGATTGTTGGTGATATTCACCGGTTGAGGATGCGTTTGGGAGGCGCACCACGTGGCGGTTCGCTGTTGGGTCCGAAGACGATGGGTCCGGGTCGGGTTGCTCGTCGTTGGGGTGGCGGCAGGGTGATGAGGCCGTCGCGGTGCATGGCCAGAAAGGCGACATTCGCCATCATGTTCTTGAGGCCCCGTCGGGCTTGTATCAGCCGGTCTCGCGGCAGAAGGCGCGGGCGATGGCCGCACGGGTGGGGTGCTGGGTGATCAGGGAGCGCAACAGCGCCATCTCGTGCGCGGTGAAGTCACGGCCGTCGTAACGGCACTCGATCACCCCGGTTCCATGAGGTCCCTTCGACGCTCCGGGGTCATCGACCATGGCAGCCACGGGTCGAGGTCATCCGGCGGCTTGCCGCCGTTCTGCGCGCAGGCATCAAGCCACTCATGAAGCCAGCGCCGAACGTTGATGCCGTTCATGGCAAGGGTGCCGATGACCGAGTACATGATGGCGGTGAAGGCGGCGCCTTCCTCGCTGTCGGAGCCGAAGCTCAGCTTTCTCGCGGTCACCGCACCCCGGAGGGTTCTCTCGGCAAAGTTGTTGTCCATGGGCACCTGGGGATGGTCGACAAAGACGCACAGTCCCTCGCGGTGACGGATCAGGGAACGCAAGGGCTTCGCTTCGCGTGCACCCTCGGGCAAGGCGTCGAGTTCCTCCTGAGCCTGCCTGAACAGCGCCTCGACAGCCGCACGAAGGTCCTTCTGCAGGGCATTGAACCTCGCTGACTGACGCTTGCGTGCGGGATCGTAGTGCTTCAGCCGTTGCCCATTCAGTGTGTAGATCAGCGCGATCCTGTCGAGCCACTTGTCGCACCACTCTTCCAGCCCCTCTTGGCCTGCCGCAGCCTCGATCACATCGCGCCTGGAGTGCGCCCAGCAAAGGCAGAGGATCACCTTGCCATCAAGCTCACGCTCCAGTTTCCTGTAGACCGCGTAGCGATCGCAGACAAGGAAGACGGTGCCTTCGGTGGAGGCGAACAGCACCATGGCCACCCGGGTGCTGCGTGACGGGTCGATAAGGAAGAAGACGGAGTCGGCGCTGACCGCGGTCCACAGCCAGGCCTTCTGCGAGCGCCCCGAGGCCTTGAGGGACTGGATGCGCCAGCTGGTCTCGTCGCCGTGGCGCACCGTCAGCCGGTTCTGATGATCGAGGATGGCCTGAGCGAGAGGCGCGAACATCGGCGTCATCTTCTTCATGCCGCCAGCGATCGTTCCCGGCGCCATCGGCAGTCCCTGGTCTTCCAGCCATCGCGAGACCCGGCGCAGGGGACGCAAGCAGGCGAAGCGCTCATAGAGCACGCATTCCCAGACACTGATGCCGAAGGGGGTATTCGCAAGCAAGCGCAAAGGTGGCGGCGCGATGATCTCCGCAGGCGCCGACGAACACTGACAACCACGGCGCCAACGCCCACGTTCAATCCGCCGGATATGAGCCTTGACATGGACCTCCATGATCGAGGTCTCGTGGCTGCCGTTGGCCACATAGGGCTCGCCGCAACACGGGCACGTGCGCTGCGATGCCGGTGGATCATGGCGTTCGTGCTTCTCCTTGAGCTTCGGACGCGGAGTGCGCCCGTGGCCGCTCTTTTGCCGGGTTGCTGACCCCGCTTGTTCCCGGTGCCTTCCTTCTTCTTCCGTTTCTCGCTCTTCGACCCGAAGCGCGCCGTCGCGTGCTTGGCACGCGTCCCGCGGAGATTCCTCAGCTCGCTCGCCTGTTCAGCGTTCTTGAGCTTCAGAGCGTCCCTTTCCTGCTCCAGCGCCTCCGCTCGGGCCTGTCCACGCTTCACCTCCCGGCGAGCCTCCTTGAGCTGATCACGAGTGCGGTCGAGATGAAACTTGAATGTGCCCGCACGGGCACGGGCAGAATTCTTCGCACGGCGCAGGTCAGACGCGGTAGGGATGCGCATTGCTGCGCACCCCCCGCGCAGATCCGGACGTGGACGTTAATCCATCCGGCTCCTACCTCGGGTACTGGACGGCAAACCACTGGACTAGCCTGCGGCTTCCCGTATCCGATCCGCCGCCTGTGGCACGCTTGCCCGACACTGCGTTCGGTGCGTGCTTTAGCGTCCCGGATTCCCCTTGGTTGAGGCCCTTTCCTCCAGCGACTCCGCAGAAGCTAACGCTTCCTTGTTCGCCGCCTTCACAGGTACTACGGCCTCATCCGACTTCTTCAAACCGTACATCATAGGCTTCGGTTTTCTCCTTCCCCATGCGGTCCCGCCACAACCGGCGGGACGGTTTGAAGATCTCCCAGGGTCCCAACAGAAGGCGTGCGGACGTGCATGGGTTCTCTGACACCGCGGGGCTCGCCGACATCTCACCAAATCGATGCCTGCGATGTTGCCTTCGACCAATGCGAAAGCCTCGGCACCCCGGATGATAGCTTTTTCGGTGCTCATTAGCCCTGCCCATCCGTACCGCTACCGACGCTTCGCCTGCCCCCTCGCGGGAACCGACGCACGGCTCGCGGAGAAACGTGGTTTGGTTACTCCTTCGTTCCAGGGGACTTTCACCCCCTACCTTCCGCCAGTTCGCCTGGCACACCGCATACGCGCTTCCGCCGCATCCGCACGAACCCGCTCCGCCTCATAGAGCGCACGCCAGTCAGGCGCCTCGCATGACAAGGCCACTGACGCCCGACATAGGCCGTCACCACCTCCCGTCAGCTGCTGTGTCGCTCCGCGCGTCTCGGCAAAAGTCTTCATGGCCTCGACCATAATCGAGACCAAACGAGTTTACCAGCTCTTTCTCAGACGATAGTCAGCAAGACCCAAACCAACCAAAATCAGCCATCACCGAACGGCCGAACGCTTACAGCCAGATGTCCTTTTTTGGTTTGTCGAACTTCTTGTGCCTGTCGCAGCGGCCTCGTCCTTTCGTGGTTCCGACACGAATGCTTGGGTATGGAGACCCGCCGGGACGGAGGAGTTCGGTACGCACCAGGTCCGGTTGAACTCTCAGGCGCCTCACGTTGACTGTCGCGCGCAAAGTTCTCCGGCTGCGCGTTCCACGGCATCAACTGCGATGTCGTCAATGCATCTGGTCATGCTTGTGACGGCCGTGGTGTGACAGCCCCAAGGGGCATAGATCTCGACGGGACTCGGGCCGAACAGCCCGACAGTGGGTGCGCCGCTGGCGGCCGCGAGGTGCATCAGTCCGCTGTCATTGGCGACCACCGCGTTGCACCGGGTCATGACCTCGGCGATGGTCAGGAGATGTTCGCTGCCGGTGAGATCCAGGGTCGTCTTTCTCGGCAATGCGCCGACAATGGGTTGCGTGAGGCGCTGTTCTCCCGGGCCCCCCATGATGATGATGTGCGCGCCTGCCAGCACCCCGCCAGGGGAGGTCAACCGTGTTGCCAGGTCGACATAGTTTTCCCAAGGCCAGATCTTGCCCCGCCAGCTCGCGGTGGGAGCAATACCGAGCAAGGGCCCTTCACGGGGCAACAGCCGAGCAGCTTGGCGACGGTGTGTCATGCCGGTCCACACCCTTGGCGATGGGACCGGATCCACACCATACCACCGTGCCAGGCTCTCTACACGATGACCATCTCCGCCCCTGAACTTGGTGCGCCGTCTGTTGCGCATGAGAACAAAGGGAACCGCCGATGCCCTGAGATCGACAACGAGGTCCCACCAGATGCCTGCCGTCTGCCGCCACAAGCCGAACCAGTGCCTCTTGCATGATTTCTTGTTGAGAACGATCACCCTCTCGAGTCCCGGAAGACACTCGAAGAGTTCCGCAGCCATCGGACCGCAGACGACAGTCGTCTCGACCCCTTCTCCTGCCACAAGATGATCGAGCAACCCCGTCGACAAGACCGCGTCGCCCAATCGGGTCGAGGTGATGAACAACAGCTTCACAGGTCAGCGTTCGGTCACGCGGTGATGGGGGCGGTGACAGCACTGAGCGAATGCCGGCGAGTCCCGGGGCCATGCGTCGTTGTCACTGTCATCCTCGTCATCATCAGCCCTTGACCGAACGCTTGTGCGCGGACGGCGACTGCGGTCCCGGAAGCCCTCGACGATCCCGGGCGGGCCCCTCGAGAGGATGGCGACGGTCCTCTTGCGGACCCGCCTCGCTTCCCGCCACGCCTCGCGGAGGAGGATGGCGGGCTCGCCGGCCCGGTTGGGGACGGCTTCGATGGTGAAGGCCATGGCGGGCTTCCATCATGGAAACTTCCCGTGCTCTTGCGGATCGGCATGGCGGGTGGGTCAGCGCCGAAACCGGGGCTATTCGCCCGGCCGGGCGCCGCCGAATCCGGCGAGCAGGTTGACCTCCTCCCGGTCGTCCTTGAGCACGCCTGCCATCTCCTGGTGGACCGGGCCGTAGAAGCTGCCGCTCACCCTGCTGTCGGCGTCGGCGAAGTCGTTGCCGGTGACGGCGATCGCATAGCTGAGTTCGGACTGGCGGAAGGGCTTGGTGCTCCCGCCGCGGCGCAGGACATTGTTGCCGTCGACATGCACGGTGAGGCCGCTGAAGCGGGCCGTGCCGGCGAGCGTGGCAAGGTCCACGTTCAGTTGCGCCTTGCCGACTACCGGGGGCAGGCGGTTTCTGCCCAGATCGACGCCGACCAGACTCCCGTTCCACTGGACGGTGCCCGTGAGCCTGTCGTTGTCGGAGAGGAGTGTGGCCGGGGCGGCGCCAAAGGCCTCGGCGTGGGCCTCAACGAAATCGTGAGGCGTGCCATGGTAGTTGTCCTGCAGGTCGCGGCCCACGCTGGCGCCCCATACCGCCCATGCGCCCCAGGAGAGATGCCCGTAGCGTTCGGTCTCGGCGGCGGCCTTGGCGTCGATCACCGTGTAGCCGATGTCGGCAAGGAAGGCGAAGTCGATTTCCGACGGGACGCTGCCGCTGTATCGGTCGTTGCAGTAGGCCATGATGGAGGAACAGAGGCCAATATGCCCCGCGTCGCGTCTTGCACCCTCGGCGTGCGGTTCCATGACCGTCGACCACGAGGTCTCGCTCACCCATTGCATGGGGACCGGCTTGCCGCCGTTGGCGCGCATCGCATTCGGCCCTCTCCAGACATGGGCCTTTCGGCCATAGTACTTCTTGAAGAGTTCCGTGCCCTTCCTTGCGATCCCGAGGACATGTCCGATCTCGTGAGCGACCGTCTGGACCATGCCGTCATGGAGATTGTCGTGCAGGGTGATCGGTATGCGGATTCTGCCATTGTAGACCCTGTAGCCCTTCCGGTCCGCACCGCGGTCATGCTTCAGGACTCTCGCACTCGCTGCCCCGTTGCGGTTGTGAAGCCGGGTCTGAATGACGATCCCGTGGACGTTCCTGACGACCTTGCCGTCCTCGAGCGTGACCCTGGATGTGCGGCCATCATCAACCAGCCGCTTCGACCAGATCTTGGCCGAGCGGCGCAGAACGGCCTTGAAATCCGTGGAGACGTCGGATCTGGACTCGATGTCGTGCGCTCCCGTGTAGTTCCTGATGGGCAGGTTCCCGGCCGGGCCGGCCTTCCAGGTGCCGTAGGCCATGCCGCCGCGCTCGCCCACCACAACGATGGCGGAGGCGGGAATGTCGTGCAGTGCCGTCTTCGCGTCTTCGGTGCCGGCATGGGCGCTACGCAACCCGAGAAGGGTGTTCTTCCGCGCCGCCGCGGCATCATCCGCCAACTGAGCGAATCCTGTCCTGGTGGCGAGGGCCATCAAGCCGCTCCAGCTCGGCTGGAGGTCGGCCGCGCTCATGTTTCTCGTGCGCTCGCTGTCCTGCCGCAGATAGCGCCCGGGCGTTGCCGACGACGACGCCTGGTCGGGATCGGCGGATTGCGCCGCAGCAAGCGGCCGGTCCAGGCAGGAGGAGAGCAGGTTGCCGGGATACTCGGCCACCGCCTGCGCGCCCTGGCAGAAGGCCGGCGCGGAGCCATCGGGGAGAATGTCCGCCCGCACGCCTGTCGTCAGCATCAGCGTACCCACAGCCCACGACAGGCCATGGACACCGATCCGACAGCGCATCCCTGACATCACACCCTCTCTTCGTCCCCGAGGCAAGTCACCCTGTCCCTGTCCCTGGCTGGGCGGGCTATCCCTGATCCCCCATGAAGTTGCGGCCGCTCCCCGGGCGAGGAGCGGCCGCCATCGTCACTGCTGGGGGGTCGGCTCAGGCGATGTCGAGGTGTTCGGTGTACTGATCGACCGTCAGGAAGCCGAAGTCGTCGGCCGTCAGCATCTCGGACGTCACGCCCCTGACGATGATCTCGTTGCCTTCGAGCTTGTCCGAGGTGATGACCACGCCGCCCGCCTCCTCGCTGTCGGTCAGCACCAGGTCGGAGAACGAGAGGAACTTCTTCCCGTTTCCTGCCACCGCCTGCGCCTCGGTCTGGGCCAGGAAGACGATCGTGTCGGTCCCGTCCTCGAAGTCGGTGATGGTGTCGACACCGTCGCCCCGGCGGAACAGGAACTCGTCGGCGCCCTCGCCGCCACGCAGGCGGTCGGCATCCCTGCCGCCCTCCAGACGGTCGTTGCCGCCGTCGCCGAACAGCCGGTCCTCGCCCGCGCCGCCAGCCAGCACATCGAGGTCGCCCTCGCCGCCTTCCAGGCGGTCATTGCCGTCCCCGCCGTCCAGCGCGTCGCTGCCCCCCCCGCCATAGAGCATGTCGTCGCCGTTGTCGCCATTGAGCGTGTCGTCGCCGCCTTCGCCATAGAGCCGGTCGGCGCTTTTCCCGCCGTTCAGCTCGTCGCTGCCGGCCCCGCCGTGGAGGATGTCGTTGTTGTTACCTCCGTGGAGGACGTCGTCGCCGCTGTCGCCGTAGAGCGTATCCTTGCCGCTACCGCCGAAGAGATTGTCATTGCCGCCGCGCCCGTAGAGCACATCCGCCGCGCCCAGGCCCTCGATGGTGTCGTCGCCGCTGTCGCCGACGAGCATGTCCTTCTTGTCCGTGCCCTTGAGTGTCTTCCCAACCTGCGGGTCCGGATACTCCTCGTTCGGATCGAAGTCCCAGATGAAGTCGACCTTGTTCTTGAGCTCCTGCAGCTCCTGGACCGTGAGATCCTGGAAGCCCTGGAACCGGGCCAGCACCTTCTGCGAGTCGCCCGTGCCGGTGACAAGGTGCGTGGTCACATCGTTCGGGTCCGTAATGCTCCGGACAAACCGGACATCGTCCCACGAGATGCTGAACGGCAGCCGGATGAAGTCCTCACCGACTTTGAAGTCCCCGATGATGTCAGCGGCCCCGTCGCTGCTCCGGCCCTCGCTGATCACGAAGATGTCCCGGCCCGCATTGCCATAGAGCACATCCCGGCCGTCGCCGCCATCGAGCCGGTCGTGGCCGTCGCCGCCGTAGAGCCCGTCGTCGCCGTCGCCGCCGTAGAGCAGGTCGTTGCCGCCGTCGCCGTCCAGCGAGTCCATGCCCGCACCGCCCCAAAGCGTGTCGTTGGCGTCGCCGCCTTGCAGGCGGTCGTCGCCGTCCCCGCCGCGGAGGGTATCGTTGCCGTTGCCGCCGACGAGAGCGTCGTCCCCCGCGCCGCCCTTGAGCGTGTCTTCGCCGCCATGGCCGTAGATATGGTCGGAATACGCGGTGCCCCGAATGGAGTTGTCATTGTGGTCGCCGTTGATCCAGTCCCCGCTCGCGGTCTCCAGGAACTCGTCAATCTTCCCTTTCGCCACCCGCACGGCTTCGGCGTCATCGGGATTGACCTCCTCCTCGAACTTGAGCTCGGCGAGCACCTTGTTGCCGAGCATGATCCGGAAGTGCGCCTTCCCGTAGTGGCCGTCGGGGTGGTGGACGATGGTGAGCTCCGCCCCGTCCCGGATCCCGGTCACGTAGAGGTAGTCGTACCAATGATGGAAGTCCTCGATATAGACATAGCTGTCGGGGTTGAGGATGAAGTGGTCGCCTCCATGGCCGCCATGGAGGAGGCTTCCCTGCGGGTCCCCGGCCTGGTTGGAGGTCGGCCCCCGGCCAAGCGTCGCGTCGGTCAGTGCGCCGGTGCCGTCGTCCTGCCGGTTGCTCTCCTTGAGCTTGCCCGCGATCAGGAAGTCGTTGTGGGAGCCGCCGTAGAGGCGGTCGGCGATCTGGTCCTTCTGGTTCCCGACCAAGATGTCGTTGCCCCAGCCGCCGCGCAGGGTGTTCGGTCCGTTGCCGCCTTCGAGATAGTCGCGCCCGCCACCTCCGTTGGCGTCGCTGCCGCCGCCGGAATCCTTGAACCAGTCATTGCCCTTCTGCCCGATGAAGGTGTCCTGGCCTGCCCCTCCGACGACGTTCATCGGGCCTTCGTAGGGACTTCCGCCTTCTCCGCGCCTAGCCTGGTATTGGTTAGGCCCGGTATCCCCGGATCGATCCACCGTCTCTTCGCTGTCGATATAATGCTGGGTTGTCATGGCAACTCACCTTCCATCAATGTTGGTGCTGACGTCATCCCATCACAAGGCAAGGGTGAAGTCAACACTTGGCGGAATCGGCGTCGGTGACGGCGAATCCGGGAGCCGCAGGCGTATGACGAGTGGGTCACATGGTCCGCCGCCAGCAACGGGAGCGTGATCTGCCATCATCGGTCTCTCCTGCTTCCCGGGTTCCGCATCCTCGCCACCAGCGACGCAGACTGCCCGATGAGCGGACAGGGTGCCGCGGCATCGCACCCGCCCTCATCGGGAGCACGGTCCGGACATCGCGCTACAGCGGGCCGTCTTCAGGGCGTCGGGATGGGTCCGTGCGGGAACCATGACAAAGACGCGGTCATTGCGGTACGCACGAACACGACAGGACGTCTGCACAGGGATCTTGAAACGCATCCTCGAGCGGTGGTGAACAACACCCGTCACCTCGTGACCGAACGCTTGCCGCCAGCGCGGCTGAGTATCCGATTCCGGTCCCAGCGGCTTCAGCGGGGCGATCTTCGCGCCGTGCTTCTGTTCCGCAGCTCGCAGAGCTTCTGGAGATTGAGCCAGAACTCACCCGAGGCGCCGAAAAAGCGCCCCAGGCGCAGGGTGGTGTCGCCCGTAACCGACCGTCGGCCGTTGAGAATCCCGGTGATGCGACTGACCGGCACTGCGATGCGTCGCGCCAACTCCGTCGCGCTCATGCCGAGCGCATCGAGTCATCACGCAGCGTCTCGCCGGGATGGATGGGTGCGCGCATGTCCTGCCTCCTCTCAATGGCATGTCGACGATTTCAACTTCGGTCGACCCGGAACTGCCCTCGGGCCATGTGAAGCAGATCCGCCACTGATCGTCGATGCGCATGCTCCATTGTCCCCTGCGACGGCCCTTGATGCGCCTTCAGTCGATTGCCGGGCCGCGCCAGGTCGTCCAGCACGGTGGCGGCATACGAGCCGGGAGCTTCACGCGAAGCTGTGCGGGCAAGGCCGGAGAAGGCTGCTACCCCGCGGCCCTTCGTCCAATGCCTCGGTTTTCCTGTCAGCGAAACCGACGATCACGACAGTTCACGTTCCCCGCTGCGACCGCACGGCACGCATCCCGGCGGCAAGATCCAGATTGCGTCGAGCATGACACAGAACGATCGTGCGGAGTCCGCTGGATCGGCCGCCGCCCTGGCGGGCGATAGCTGCTTGATGACGCCGCCGCGGAGGTCGGCGTCGATCACCCCTCTCCAGCATCCGGGCGAACGTCTCCTGTGCATGAAGCCAACAGTACACGGATGAGCCAGGTTTCAGACATCCGGACCGGTGCGATATGCCTCTTCAGGAGATCAGGTCGGGATGTCTGAGGATGTTGTCGAGTGCCTTGCCGGGCCGCGGCGTCCCTGTTCTCGCAAGGCGCCCGCCCCGGGGTTCCTTGCGTGACGGCGGCGCGCCGCACTCGTCGCGACCTCTCCCTGCAAGAGGTTGCACAAGTCCTGCGCAGCCTCCATGTTTGGCATCGCTTGCCGCCGGAGACCCTGCAAGGCATGAACACGAGCGCGGGAACCATCGACGTCACGCTGCCGGACGGCTCCCGCCGCACGTTTGCCTCCCCGGTCACGGGCGCCGACGTCGCGGCGTCCATCGGCCCTGGCCTGGCGCGGGCCGCCTGGGCGGTGAAGGTCGACGGTGACCTGCGCGACCTTGGCCGGGAGATCGATCACGATGCGGCCGTCGAGATCGTCACGGCGAAGTCGGGCGAAGCCCTCGAACTGCTGCGCCACGACGCCGCCCATATCCTGGCGCAGGCGGCCAAGGAGCTCTTCCCCGAGATCCAGGTGACGATCGGACCGGTGATCGACGACGGATTCTACTACGACTTCGCCCGCGGCGAACCGTTCACGCCGGCAGACATGGAAGCCATCGAGGTCCGCATGGGGGAAATCGTCGACCGCGATGAACCCATCAGCCGAGAGGTCTGGGACCGCGACGAAGCGGCGCGCTTCTTCGAATCCCTCGGTGAGGCCTACAAGGCAGAGATCATCCGCGACCTCCCCGCCGACGAGACCATCACGCTCTACCGCCAGGGCGACTGGATCGACCTGTGCCGGGGTCCGCATCTTCCCTCCACGGGCCGCCTGCCGAAGGCCTTTCGTCTGACGCGCCTCGCCGGGGCCTACTGGAGGGGCGACAGCCGCAATGCGCAACTGCAGCGCATCTACGGCACGGCCTGGCTCGACAAGGCGCAGCTGAAGGCCTGGACGCACCGCCTCGAGGAAGCCGCAAGGCGCGACCACCGGCGCCTCGGACGCGAGATGGATCTCTTTCATTTCCAGGACGAGGCGGTCGGTTCGGCCTTCTGGCACGCCTCGGGATGGCGCCTCTACCGGACCCTCCAGGACTACATGCGCCGTCGCCTCGAGGACGGCGGATACCAGGAAGTCAACACGCCGCAGATGGTGGCGCGGTCGCTGTGGGAGGATTCCGGTCACTGGGAAAAGTTCCGCGACCACATGTTCACGGCCACCACCGAGGACGAACGCATCTGGGCCGTGAAGCCGATGAACTGCCCCTGCCACGTGCAGATCTTCCGCCAGGGAGTGAGGAGCTACCGCGACCTGCCGCTGCGCATGGCCGAGTTCGGCTCCTGCCTGCGCTACGAACCCTCCGGCGCCCTCCACGGGCTGCTGCGGGTCCGCTCCTTCACCCAGGACGATGCGCACATCTTCTGCACGGAAGAAACGATCGCCTCCGAGACCGTGCAGTTCTGCACGCTACTGGCTTCGGTCTACCGTGATCTCGGGTTCGACGAGTTCTCGGTGCGCTTCGCCGACCGCCCGGAGGTGCGCGCCGGTGACGATGCCGTGTGGGACCAGGCGGAAGGGGCGCTCAGGGAGGCGGCCGCAGGGACGGGACTGGACATGTCCCACAGCCCCGGCGAGGGCGCCTTCTATGGTCCGAAGCTTGAGTTCCACCTGCGTGACGCCATCGGCCGTGACTGGCAATGCGGCACCCTGCAGCTCGACTTCGTCCTGCCCGAACGGCTCGATGCCAGCTATGTCGCGGAGAACGGGGAGCGCCGCCGCCCGGTGATGCTGCATCGCGTGATCCTCGGTTCCTTCGAGCGCTTCATCGCCATCCTGATCGAGCACTACGCCGGGAACTTCCCGCTGTGGCTGGCGCCGGTGCAGTATGCCGTGGCGACCATCACCAACGATGCCGATGACTACGCCGAGGAGGTGCATGCGCGGCTTGTCGCAGCCGGACTTGCCGGCGTCATCGACACGGGATCCGAGAAGATCGGCTACAAGGTGCGGCGGCATTCCGTGGCGAAGGTGCCGGTGCTTCTTGCCATCGGCCGGCGCGAAAAGGAGGAGCGCAGGGTCTCCTTGCGCCGACTCGGCAGCAGGGAGCAGCAGGCCCTTGATCTTGACGCCGCCATCCATACACTTGGTGCGCAATCCGTTCCGCCGGATCTCGCCCGAAAGACCTGAACAACCCGAGGAGTTGGTTACATAGCACGCTACGGACAGAACATGGCCCCGCCCGTCAAGTCGGGACCGCGGGCCAACGAGGACATCAACGCACCCAGCGTCCGGCTGATTTCAGCCGACGGAGCGCAGGTCGGCGTCGTCACCCTCCAGGCGGCGCTGAGGGCCGCGGAGGATTCCGGCCTCGATCTCGTCGAGGTCTCGCCCAACGCCGATCCTCCGGTCTGCAAGCTTCTCGACTACGGGAAGTACAAGTACGAGGCGCAGAAGAAGGCCAACGAGGCGCGCAAGCGCCAGAAGACCTTCGACGTCAAGGAGATCAAGATGCGGCCCAACATCGATGATCACGACTACGGCGTGAAGATGCGCGCCCTTTCCCGGTTCATCGGTGACGGGGACAAGGTGAAGGTCACCATCCGTTTCCGCGGCCGCGAACTCGCTCACCCGGAGATCGGCCGCAACCTTCTCGCGCGCATCCGCGACGAGGCCGAGGAACGCGCCAAGATCGAGATGATGCCACGCATGGAAGGGCGCCAGATGATCATGGTAATGGCGCCGAAGTAACGCCCCTTGCAATGACTAGGACCAGGGGGTATGAGGGGGTTTCCCCAAGCGGGGCATTCCCCTGACGAAGACCGGATTGGTCCGATGCCGAAGCTCAAGTCCAAAAGTTCGGTGAAGAAACGGTTCTCGACGACCGGAAGCGGCAAGCTGCGCCGCAATCATGCCGGCAAGCGCCACTTCATGCGCCGGCGTACGCGGAGATTTCTGAGGACCACGCGCGGCACGACGGCGGTCAGCCAGGCAGACGCGAAGATGATCCGCCGTCTCCTGGCCGGCGGTTGACACACACCAGACCGGACACGCTGAACGATGGCCAGAGTCAAACGCGGAACGACATCCCACGCACGTCACAAGAAGGTTCTCAAGCAGACGAAGGGGTACCGGGGTCGCGCCAACAGCTGCTACTCCGTGGCCCTGATGCGCCTCGAGAAGGGCCTGCAGTACGCCTACCGCGATCGCCGTACGCGCAAGCGCGATTTCCGCCGCCTGTGGATTCAGCGCATCAACGCCGGAGCGAGGCAGCACGGCCTGACCTATGGACAGTTCATGCACGGCCTGAAGCTTGCCGGAGTCGACCTTGACCGCAAGATCCTCGCTGATCTCGCGGCACGGGAACCCGCATCGTTTGGCCAGTTGTGTGACGAGGCCCGCTCGGCGGTCTCCGGCGCTGCCTGATCGACAGACAGCCTGACGGACCAGAACCTGACCGGCGAAGGGGCCTCCTTCGGGGCCCCTTCGTGCTGTTTGGACCCGACATGGACGACCACATCACCACCATGATCGACGACACCCTCGACGCCATTGCCGGCGCCGGCGACACCGCCGGGCTTGACGCCATCCGTGTCGCCACACTGGGCCGCAAGGGTTCCATCACGCTCCTGATGAAGGGCCTCGGCGCCCTGGATCCACAAGCGAGACGCCAGGCCGGACAGGCTCTCAATGCCGCAAAGAACGATCTTCAGTCCGCCATCGACAGGCGCAGGAAGGAACTCGAGCGCCAGCGTCTCGACGCCCTTCTCGAGACCGAGCGCATCGATGTCACGCTCCCGGAACGGCCCGCACCGCAGGGGACGGTGCACCCTGTCAGCCAGGCGACCGACGAGATCATCGCCATTCTTGCCGACATGGGTTTCACGGTGGCCGAGGGGCCCGACATCGAGGACGACTGGTTCAATTTCGGTGCCCTCAACATGCCGGAGGAGCATCCGGCGCGCCAGGAACACGACACCTTCTACCTGCCGCCCGTCGACGACGGAGCACGGCCCGTGCTGCGTACGCACACCTCGCCGGTGCAGATCCGCCACATGCTGGAAAACCCGCCACCCATCCGCATCATCGCTCCGGGCCGCACCTACCGAAGCGACAGTGATCTCACCCACACGCCCATGTTCCACCAGGTCGAGGGTCTGATGATCGACCGGGCCATCCACTTGGGTCATCTCAAAGGTTGCCTGCGTCAGTTTGTCGGGGCCTTCTTCGGCGTCGATGACGTGCCGATGCGCTTTCGTCCGAGCTATTTTCCCTTCACGTCTCCGTCCATGGAGGTGGACATCGGCTGTTCCTTCTCCGGCAACCAGCTCACCATCGGCGAAGGCGCAGGCTGGATGGAGGTTCTCGGAAGCGGCATGGTGCACCCTCGCGTGCTCGCCAACGGCGGCGTCGACCCGGAGGCGTGGCAGGGCTTTGCCTTCGGTCTCGGCATCGATCGACTCGCCATGCTGAAGTACGCCATCCCGGATCTGCGCGGTTTCTTCGATGCCGACCTGCGCTGGCTGCGTCACTACGGATTCAGGCCGCTCGACGTCCCCACGCTCTATGGCGGCCTGACGCCATGACCGCCACGCTTTCCCGGGCACGGCTCGCACCATGAAACTGACGCTCACCTGGCTGAAACGGCATCTCGAGACGTCAGCTGCGCTCGACGAGATCGTCGCCACGCTGAACCGCATCGGCCTCGAGGTCGAGGGGGTCGAGGACCGCTCGCGTGAACTCGCCCCCTTCACGGCCGCCCGCGTCGTGTCCGCGGAACCCCACCCCAACGCCGAGAGGCTTCAGGTGTGCCTGGTCGAAACCGCAGACGCCGAAGTCCAGGTGGTCTGCGGCGCGCCCAACGCGCGAACCGGCATGATGGGCGTGTTCGCTCCGTCCGGCAGCCACATTCCGGGGACCGGCCTCGACCTCGGGAACACCGTGATCCGGGGCGTCGAGAGTCGTGGCATGCTGTGCTCGGAGCGCGAACTGGGCCTTTCCGATGAACACGAGGGAATCATCGAACTTCCCGATGAAACATCGGTCGGAACCTCCTTTGCCGCCATCGCCGGTCTCGATGATCCCGTCTTCGATGTCTCCGTGACGCCTGACAGGGGCGACTGCTTCAGCGTTCGCGGCATCGCAAGGGATCTTGCCGCAGCCGGCCTTGGAGAGCTGCTGGCGCTCGACACGACGCCATGTGCCGGAACCCACGACAGCCCCATTGCCATCGAGCTCGACTTCGCGCCCGGCACGCAGGACGCCTGTCCGGCCTTCCTGGGCCGCCACTTCCGGGGACTCGTCAACGGTCCGAGCCCGGACTGGATGCGTCGGAAACTCGCAGCCGTCGGTCTGAGGCCCATCTCCGCGCTCGTTGACATCACCAACTGGCTCACCCTGGATATCGGGCGCCCGGCGCACATCTACGATGCCCGCAAGGTCAACGGACCCATCGGCGCCAGGCTGGCACGGCCGGGGGAGAGTTTCGAGGCCCTCAATGGCAAGGCCTACGAGACAGATGAGGAGATGACCGTCATCTTCGATTCATCCGGCATGCTGGGACTCGGCGGCGTCATCGGCGGTACGGGGACCGGGGCCGACGACACGACGAGCGAGGGCTTTCTCGAGATCGCCCTCTTCGATCCGCTGCGCACGGCGGCCACCGGCCGCAAGCTCAACCTGGTCAGCGATGCCCGCCAGCGATTCGAACGGGGAATCGACAACGCTTTCGCGCCCGAGAGCATGGAGATCGCCACCCGCCTGATCCTCGACGTCTGCGGCGGCGAGGCAAGCCACGTGGTGACCGCAGGTTCGGTTCCGGTGGTTCGTCGGGTGATGGACGTGCGCCCGTCGCGGGTCCGTTCCCTGGGCGGCATCGACATTCCGGCGGGCCGCGCCTCGGCCATACTCGGCGACCTCGGCTTCGCCGTGCGCGAGACGGGCGAGGACGCCTGGTCCGTCACCGTGCCGTCCTGGCGCCATGACATGGGTTGCGAACCGGACGTCATCGAGGAGATCCTGCGAGTGCACGGGTTCGACGAGATCCCCGTGGCGGCGCTGCCGCGGCGAGGCGGTATCCCGCGCGAGGCCCTGTCGACCGGGCAGAAGAGAGTGCGCCGGGCGCGCCGGGTCCTTGCGGGGCGGGGTCTCGACGAGGCGGTCACCTATTCCTTCATCGCCTCGGGCGCTGCCGGCATGTTCGGCGGCGGCGACGACGCACTGGAACTGGTCAACCCGATCTCTTCCGACATGTCGGCGATGCGCCCTTCCCTGATCCCCGGCCTCCTCGAGGCGGCGGCGCGCAACCAGGCGAAGGGGCTGCGGGACCCCGGCCTCTTCGAGATCGGCCCCGTCTATCACGGCATCCAGGATCAGAAGACGGCGGTCGCAGGACTGAGAACGGGGCGCACCGGACCACGACACTGGAGCGGCGACGGCCGGGACGTGGACGCCTTCGACGCCAAGGCCGATGCCATGGCGGTTCTCGATGCAGCAGGTGTCCCGACCGGCCGTCTGGAAGCCACAGCCGACGCCGAGGCGTGGTTTCACCCACGACGTTCCGGGGTCCTGAGACTCGGGCCCAGGGCGCTTGCCTCCTTCGGAGACGTGCATCCCGAGATTCTCCGCACCCTTGATGTTGCCGGCCCTGCCGTCGTCTTCGAACTCCATCTCGAGGCACTGCCTCGGTCAAGGGCCCGGTCGCCGGCACGGCCGGACCTCCATCTTTCGCGTTTCCAGCCGGTGCGCCGGGACTTCGCCTTCCTCGTCGACCTGGACATGCCTGCCTCCCGGGTGCTGCGCGCCATCGCCGGCACGGCAAGGACTCTCATCCAGGACGTGGAGGTCTTCGATCGCTACACCGGGTCAGGAGTCGCTGACGGCAAGGTCTCGCTTGCCGTGGCCGTGACCTTCCAGCCCGAGGAGGCAAGCCTGACCGAGAGCGAGATCGAGTCCCTCTGCGGGCGCATCGTCGAGGCCGTCCGCAAGCGCACCGGCGGAACCCTGCGTGCGCAATGATCCATGGTGACATTCGACCACATCCGTAATGTCGCGATCATCGCCCACATCGATCATGGAAAGTCGACACTGGCCGATCGCCTGATCGAAGCCTGTGGCGGCCTCGACGAGCGTGAAATGCGTGGCCAGGTCCTCGACGCCATGGATCTCGAGAGGGAACGCGGCATCACCATCAAGGCTCAGACGGTCCGCCTCACCTGGGACGATGACAACGGAGAATCCTGGCTCATCAATCTCATCGATACCCCTGGCCATGTCGACTTCACCTACGAGGTCAGCCGCAGCATGCGTGCCTGTGAGGGCGCCGTCCTCATCGTCGACGCCACGCAGGGAGTCGAGGCACAGACGGTTGCCAATGCCTACCTGGCAATCGAGGCGGACCTCGAGATCCTCCCCGTCATCAACAAGACCGATCTCATCGCCGCTGACACGGAACGAACCCGGCGTGACGTGGAGAGTTCGATCGGCATCGACGCCTCGAACGCCATTCCTGTCTCCGCCAAGACCGGAACCAATGTGCCGGAGGTTATCCGGGCCATCATCGCCCACCTGCCGCCGCCGGTGAGCGGCGGAGAGGATCGGCCTCTCAAGGCCCTCCTGGTGGATTCCTGGTACGACCCCTATCTCGGTGTCGTCATCCTCGTGCGCGTCTTCGACGGCCATCTCGAGAAACGCCAGAAAATCAGGATGCTGGGGACGGGCGCGGTGCGCGAGGTCGACCGGGTGGGAATCATGACGCCCAAGGCCGTCCTCGTCGACTCTCTCGGTCCCGGGGAGATCGGCTTCATCACCGCCGCCATCAAGGATATCGCCGAGTGCCGGATCGGTGACACGATCACCGATGACCGCCATCCCACGGCCACCGCGCTCGAGGGTTTCGCACCGAGCGTGCCGGTTGTCTTCTGCGGTCTCTTCACCAGCGATTCCGGCGACTACAACGAACTGCGCGAGAGTCTCGGCAAACTGGGACTCAACGACGCAAGCTTCCACTTCGAGCCCGAAAACTCGGCCGCCCTGGGGTTCGGATTCCGCTGCGGCTTTCTCGGCGTCCTGCACCTCGAGATCATCCAGGAGAGGCTCGAGCGCGAGTTCGGACTGGACCTCCTGGCCACGGCCCCCAGTGTCGTCTACCGGGTGACGCGCAAGACAGGGGAGGCCTTCGATCTCCACAACCCGGCGGATCTTCCCGATCCGACACTGATCGAGACCATCGAGGAGCCGTGGATCCGGGCCACCATCATGGTCCCGGACACCTATCTTGGCGCGGTGCTGCGTCTCGTCACCTCCAGACGCGGCGAACAAGTCGATCTGACCTATGTCGGAGGCCGGGCGATGGTGATCTACCGCCTGCCTCTCGCCGAGGTCGTCTTCGACTTCCATGACCGCCTCAAGTCCGTGTCGAGCGGCTATGCGAGTTTCGACTACCATCTCGACGGCTATCTCGAGGGCGACCTCGTGCGCATCGACATCCTCGTCAACGGTGAGCAGGTCGACGGACTGAGCCTCATCGCGGAACGCAGCCGGGCCGAGGCCCGTGGCCGCGTGATCTGCGAAAAACTCAAGGATGCCATCCCGCGGCAGCTCTTCAAGGTGCCGATCCAGGCTGCCATCGGCGGCAGGATCATTGCCCGCGAGACCCTCTCGGCCCTGCGCAAGGATGTGCTGGCGAAGTGCTATGGCGGCGACGTCAGCCGCAAGCGCAAGCTGCTTGACCGCCAGAAGAGGGGAAAGAAGCGGATGCGCCAGTTCGGCAATGTCGAGATTCCCCAGGACGCCTTTCTCGCCGCCCTCAAGCTCGCCGACTGAACCTCTTGTCGGCATCCGCTGCAGTCGCTAGGTTCACCGCTGTCTGCCGAGACGGAGGGGTGGCCGAGCGGTCTAAGGCGCACGCCTGGAAAGCGTGTTGGGCGAAAGCCCTCACGGGTTCGAATCCCGTCCCCTCCGCCATCACCCACCTACCGGACGTCGGCTCTCAGGAATCGACCCCTGCTCGTGCCATGGCTGCCGCGGAGGGCGCACGATAGCGAAAACAGATCCAGCAAGACTCCGCCCGGGCTTGAACGATCGAGTGGCGGCTTACCGTTCTCGCCGACAGACTCCTCGACGGCGGCGATATCACCATCTAAGCGCGATGACGAACAACAACTTTCAACAACGCGGTCAGTGCCGATGTCCGGTCACCGCGACCGGCACACTCCTCGATTCGCCGGTCCGTGCAGCGCTAAGACATCGGGTCGTGCTCGCTCAGCGGCCATGAAGTTCCCGGGGACGCGGACATGCTCCCGGGTGTCGGACCAACACGCCTCGAGGTCCTTAAGCGAACAAGGGCAAGGCGTCGCGGAATCGCCCGGCGTCGGACAGGCGTGACCAGTTCCCGGCCCGAACGTCGGCCGGTCACCCTGCGCACTCCGACTCAGATGTGTCAAATCCCATGCCATGGCGGATCCGAGTCTCGACTCGACCGTGCCCATGTGGTCCATGCTGCACCGATACAAGGCACGTCCAAGGGGGTTCGATCAGGCCAAGCGAACACTCCTCGCCACGCCCCGGTGGCGCGATGATGGGGACCCGTCCTCCCCGTCGTTCTCGAACGGCATGGCAACGATGCCGTGATCGACGTCAGTTGAACCGGTCGCGGAGACATCTCAACGCCGAACGACAAGAGCCGGCCATGTCCCTGTCCGTGTGAGGGAGCAACAGGCCCGGCATTGCCGATGCCGGGCCCGAGGCCATCGTCAGATGAACGAGCGGCTCAGAACCCGGCCTTCAGTTCTTCCCAGCGGTTGGCAAGCACTTCGGGCTCGTTCATCGTCTGCTGGAACTGGGCGGTGGCGAGGAACTTCTCGACGTGCCTGGTCTGACCGATCGAGTTGAGGAATTCCTCGTCGAACCCCTCGTAGGATTTCACGTTAGAGTGCCCGTAGTACCAGTTGCCGATCTCGTAGGCCCCGGCTTCGGGCGAAATGAAGGAGTCGATGATCTCGTGCGCCTTCTCGTAGAAACCGTCCCTGATCGCGGCGGGATGGATGCACAGGCCGCAATGCCACGTCAGTGCACCCTCCCTGGGCGTGGTCCAGGTGAACTCCATCGGGGTGTCTTCGGCGTGCGCTGCGAGTTGCGCAACGATCCCGTTGTCGTTCGTCGATATCACGAGTTCACCCGCCGCCACCGCCTGACTACGCTCCGTGGATGAGGACTCGAGGCCGCGGTTGAGCGGCATCTGCCCGCGCAGGAGATCCTCGCACTGGATGCGTTCGGCCTCGTTCATGTTCCAGGGGCTGATACCCAGGACGAGGGCCGCGATGGCGAAGGCCTCGTAGGAGTGGTTGGAGATCGAGAGGCGGCCGGAGTACTTCTCGTCCCACAGCGCCAGCCATGTCTGGTCCTCGGGATCAGCGTATTCCGGTGCGATGTCGGTGCGGATGACCATCGAGGTCTGACCCCAGTCCTCCGGCACATAGACCCGCACGCCGTCCACCACCGAGTGGGGCACATCCTTGAAGACCTGCATGACGTCGGGCCAGTTCGAAAGCCGGTCGGTCTCGATCGGCGCTAGGAGGCCCGCGTCGTACCAGAGCTTGAGCGAGGGACCGCACGGGTAGGTCACGTGCGGTTCGAAGCCGCCCCACATCTTGGCGAAGGCCTCGTCTTCGGATGCGAAGAGGTGGTAATTCGGCTCGCGGCCGTACTTCGCGGTGTAGTGGACCATGAACTCCGGTTCGTCATAGCCGCCCCAGGTGAAGAAAATCGGGTGGTCCTCGTCGATGTCCTGAGCGAGCGCATTGCCTCCCAGGGTGTGCGCTGTCAGCGAGCCGATACCGAAGGATGCCATGACACGGTGGGCGTCACGCCTCGTCAGCTTGCCTTCGCACAGCAGGTCGTGGAAACGGGTCGTTTCCATCAGTGGATTCAATGTCACAAGAACCTCCCCATTCGGTTGTTGACATCAACGGGTCATCATAGTCGGCGTGATCGTCCAGGTCAGCCTCCGCCCTGCGCCCTCGCGTCCTCCATCGTGCCCACCGTGCCACGCGCGTTGTTCCACGCCGGATCAGGCGGCGTGTCGACCCAGGCCGAGCAGTCGCCGCGATAGCTGCCGCACAGGTCGTCGCCCGAGTCGTGAACCATGTAACCCAGCAGCGCGCGCACGCGGGGGCTGTACTGCGCCGCCACCTCGGGCGGCGTGATCAGGTACTGGTTGACCTCCGGACGCAGCCATCCCAGGCAGTAGCTGTTGACCAGCCCGAGGCGTGGCGTGCTGCTTCGGTTGGCGCCGCCACCGTGCCAGGTCGACCCCAGGTAGAAGACGGCCGAGCCCTTCGGCATGACCGTGGCCTCCCACTTCGATACATCCGGAAGGTGCCATGAGCGCAGCAGGCGATGGCTGTTGGGGACCACCCGCGTGCCGCCGTTCTCTTCGGTGAAGTCGCAGAGGGACCACATCACGCCCAGGGTCATTTCCATGCCGGCGATGTCGATCGGATAGACCGTGTCGTCGCGATGGAGCGCCTGGTGCGTTTCTCCGGGCATGATCTCGATCGCCGTCAGGCTGCTGATCCGGTATGTCGCGGCATGGGGCAGGAAGACGTGGTTCGCGATGTCGATCACGAGGTCATGCTCGACCAGCGCGGCCGCGCTTGGTGCCGTCCGTAACACACCGCCGTAGCGGTTGGTCAGGTCACCATTGAAGGCGCTGGCCGTCTCGAGACCCCTGGCATCGAGTTCGGGCCGCAGTTCCGCGGCCACCCTGTCGGCCAGGTCTTCGTCGACCAGGTTCACCACGGCCACCACGCCGTCGCGGCTGAGAGCCGCCTTGATGGCCTCGGGGTCGGCGGATCGATCAAGGTAATTCAGTGGCATGGGCCTGCCCCTCGGTCACAAATCGTGCTGAACATCTCATGCCGCAGGGTGCACACGCCCATCCATGGAAGCGCACATCCCGATCAAGCGTATCCTCGGGGGCCAGACCCAACGGCTGCAAGTCGGTCGTGGCCGAGAGCAGCCATGCTAGCCGAAATCGCCTGGCGGGGTAAGCCTGCCGGCATTTCGACATGCATGACGCGCACGGGAGCGGGCATCAAGCCGTGTCGCGGCCCTGACACCGCTCGCATCCGCAGGGCAAGTCCGAGGGATTGCCAGCGCCTTCCGTTCTCCGGCGGCATGTACAGACCCGCCGGCTCGGCCAGGCGGTGATAAGCTGCGGGATGTGCCGGTGCGCGGGGATGCCGAACGGGCGCAGCGGAACGAACTGATGGTCCGGCAGCACTTCCTCCACGCCCCCACCCTGGCCGGGCGGCGCTGTTCGAAGAAGACGGGGCGGCGTTCCTCGCTGGTACCGGCAGGACGGTGAGCTGACGTCGTCTAGCGCGCCAGGACCAGACCTTTGCGAGCGCCTCAGCGCTGGTTTCCCGTACCTCTTCGCTGAGCTTCAGGATGTTCGTAACTACCCAGGTACCTCGTCAGGTCTGAGTCTGTGTTGACGTTGGTTGCGTTGGGTGCGGTTTTGGTGTCGTCGGTTTGTTGATTCTGCGCGTCTTGACTTACTAGGCCGGTGAGTCTATGAGTTGCTCTTTGTCATGAGGGGAGCGGCCGTTGGGGTATTTCGGATCGAAGGCGACGCCGGGTTTGTGCCAGGCGCTGATTGCGCTGATGCCGCCGCACTCTGTCTACATTGAGAGCCATCTGGGGGGCGGAGCGCTGATGAAGCGCAAGGCTGCGTCTGTGCGCTCGATCGGGATTGACCGTGATGAGCGTGCGCTTGAGGCCTTTGAGTGCGCTTATCCGGTGGAGTTGGTGCACGGCTGTGCTCACTCCTTCCTGGCTTCGTTCCCGTTTCTGGGTCCGGAGCTGGTCTACAGCGATCCGCCCTATCTGCACGCGACGCGGCGTTCGTCGCGGCGCTACCGCTTCGAGTACGAGGAGGCGGACCATGTTGCGCTCCTTGAACTGCTCAAGGGCCTGCCCTGTCAGGTGATGGTCTCGGGCCACCCGTCTGCGCTCTATGACGATCTTCTGGCGGGCTGGCGCCGGGTGGCGCTACAGGTGACGACCCAGGCCCAGGTGCGGACCGAGGTGGTATGGTTCAACTTTGCTCCCGACCGGGTGCACTGGTCGCGCTACGCGGGGCGGAACTTCACCGCCCGCCAGTGCATCAAGCGCAAGGCGGCCAACTGGGGGCGGCGCTACGAGGCCATGCCGCCGGGGGAACGTCTGGCCGTGCTGGCGGCGATCATGGCCGTCGAGGCCGGGGAGGGTTCGTGACCGTCTCGCGCTGGCGCGAGGACATCGCCGCCCAGGACGAGGCCTTCGTGGGCCTTCAGGACCTGTTCAGTCCACACCCCTTCGCCGTGACTGCCGTCAAGGCCCTCCGGGATTGGGGCCAGGGGATGTTGCGCCTGAGTGAGACGCTGGTCGGGGAGATCGAGGCGCTGGAGCGGGAGAACACCGGCTTGCGCGAACGGATTGATGCACTCGAGCGCAGCGCCGCGCTCGACAGCTCCACCAGCTCCAAGCCACCGGCCAGCGACGGTCCGAAGAAGAAGAGCGGAAACCGACAGAAGCGCACCCGGAGCCAGCGCGGCAAGTCCGACAGGCCCAGTGGCGGTCAGCGCGGCCACGAGGGAGTCACCCTGAAGCAGGCCGAGAACCCGGACCACGTCGTCGATCATGCTCCGTCTGCCTGTAAGGGCTGCGGCGCGGCGCTGTCGGATGATGACCGTCACGCAGAACCCGTCTGTCGGCAGGTCTTCGACATGCCCGAGCCGCAGCCCCTCGAGGTCACCGAACATCGCGCCCATCGCTGTCTCTGCGCCGCCTGCGGCGCCGTGACAACAGCCGCCTTCCCGCACGGCGTGAGCGCCCCGGTCCAGTACGGGCCGCGCATCACCGCCTGGGTGACCTACCTGTTGCACGCCCAGTTCATTCCCGAGAAGCGCGTCGCCGAGGTCATGAGCGACCTCTTCGCCGTCAGGATCTCAACCGCCACCATCGCCGCCATGGGCAGGCGCACCGCCCGGCGCTTCGAGAGCTTCCTCGATCATGTCGCAGAGATCATCGTCGCGGTAGGGATGCGCATTACTGCGCACCCCCCGCACAGATCCGGACTTGGACGTTAATCCATCCGGCTCCTACCTCGGGTGCTTGACGGTAAACCGCTGGATCGGCCATGGGTGGCGGATGGAGACGCGCGGCCAAAGAAGCTCGGTCATGCGCTCCAGTCGCTTCCAGTCAAAACGGTGGCGCTGGGAGCGGCGGCGGATCGCTCGCAGCCATAGGCGTTGCAGCCTGTGGCGGAACGTGCGCAGCCATCGGGTCGACCCCGGGACGGCGAAGTAGTTGAACCAGCCATGACAGACCCGCCCAAGCCACATGCCGACCTCCCATATGTCGTGATGCCGTCGATTGCGAAGCACCTCCTCGATGCGCGCCAGGGTCCTTGCGACCCGTTTTGCGACCGGCTTGCGACCAAGCCTGAAGCGTCCTCTCCGGGTCTCCGTGCAGAAGTGCGTGAAGCCCAGGAAGTCGAACGTCTCCGGCCTGCCCGCCCCGCGAGATCGCCGGTTCGCCTTGGCAAACCGGCCAAACTCGACGAGACGGGTCTTGTCCGGGTAAAGGGTGAGACCAAAGCGGTCCAGCCTCTCCCGAACGTCGCGAAGGTATGTCTCCGCATCCCGCTTGTGCTGGAACCCGACCACAATATCGTCCGCGTAGCGGACAATGATCGCTTCACCGTTCGGAACCTTCGGACGCCATGCCTTGTGAAACCACAGATCGAGCACGTAGTGCAGAAACACGTTCGCCAGGCAGGGGCTGACAATGGCACCCTGAGGCGTGCCCGCACCGGTATCGCTCCATGATCCGTCGGTCATGACGCCAGCGTTCAGCCACTTGCGGATCAGACGGATCACCCGCCTGTCGCCAATGCGATGCTCCAGGAACTTGATCAACCAATCCCTCGGGATTGTGTCGAAGTACCCCTGAATGTCCGCGTCGACTATCCAGTTGACCTTGCGCCGCTCGATCTCGAACGCCAGGGCGTCGAGAGCGTCATGCGCCCCTCGGCCCGGTCGGAACCCGTAGCTGAAGCCAAGGAACTCCACCTCATAAATCGGTGTCAGGATCACATCCACAACCGCCTTCTGAACGATCTTGTCCTCCAGTGCGGCAATCCCGAGCGGTCGTGCCCCGCCGTCCGGCTTGGGTATCTCAACCCGCCGAACCGGCGGCGCCCGGTACGCTCCCCCACGATGCAGGCGCGAGTGCAGATCAAGCAAGCGCTCGTCCAGACCCTCGCCATACGCCGCCCACGTCACGCCGTCGACACCTGCCGAGGCTTCCTTCTTCAAACCGAAGTAGGCCGCCCGGAGCGCATCCGGCGTAATGTGATGGAAGAGTGCAGTGAGACGCTCCTTCGGGTTCCTCTCTGCAGCTTCCCGTATCCGGTCCGCCGCCTGTGGCACACTTGCCCGACACTGCGTTCGGTGCGTGCTTTGGCGTCCCGGATTCCCCTTGGTTGAGGCCCTTTCCTCCGGCGACTCCGCAGAAGCTGACGCTCCCTTGTTCGCCGCCTTCACCGGCCCGCAGGGCTGGCCTCCGTCCGCCGCTCAAACGGCCCGTACGGTTTTCCCGTAAGCCGCTTTCACAGGGGGGTCTCTTCGAAGGTTCAGGGAAGGGACCAGTGAGATCAAGCGATCCCACCAGTGAGTGGACCTTCCTTTCTCCCGTCAGGTTGAGCCAGTGAACCAGTCTCCTCGGCCCATGACGTCCGGGTCTTTCGCTCATGGAACTTGTCCGCGTCATGATCCTTACTCGCTCCTTCACCGTCTCTCACCAACCACCTCTGCCAACCGCCTTCCCCGACCCACCCGGTCGCCGCTCGCGCGGTCACCCGGCTTTCACCGGGCTTGTGGTACTATTCGGTTGTCCGATTGCTCGCCGTGCATCCTTTCCCACTTCGCCTCTCGGCTTATAGGGGCCGTTATCCCGGTGCCACCCGGGAACACGACGAGCCCTCCTGGAGTCACGTCCAGATCTTCCGTACCGTGCCGTTCGCAAACACCTTGGTGCGACGGGTGAGTAAGAACGCCTTCGCCGCCATAGTGCCGGCTCGACCTTGCCCCGTCTTTGGCCGACCGATTCATCATGGGGTCGCCCCCTCGATTACGGCCCGGTACTTCTCCGCAAGCCCTTCAGATTCCACCTCACGGTGGACACCCTGCCCTCCGGTTGTCTCTCGACAGTCAACCAACTTAGCTCTTCCCTTGGCAGTGTCCGTCGTTTCCAACTTCGTGCCCGTTTAGGGCGTCGCTTATTCGCTCACCCCGGCCAGCGAGGAATGACCCCCGCTTTTGGATATGGCGCCCCTTACCCGAGCGCCAGTGGGACTTGAACCCACCTGATCTGGGCGCTGCCCAGCACACCCTACGGCCCCATCCGACTTCTTCAAACCATCCATCATAGGCTTCGGCTTTCTCCTTTCCCTACACGATCCCGCCACGACAGGCGGGATAGTTCGAAGACCTCCCAGGGTCCCAACAGAAGGCGTACGGACGTGCATGGGTTCTCGGACACCGCTCGTCGACATCTCACCAAATCGATGCCTGCGATGTTGCCTTCGACCGGTACGAAAGCCTCGGCACCCCGGATGACTGCTTTTTCGGTGCTCATTAGCCCCGCCCATCCGCACCGCTACCGACGCTTCGCCTGCCCCCTCGCGGGAACCGACGCACGGCTCGCGGAGAAACGTGGTTTGGTTACTCCTTCGTTCCAGGGGACTTTCACCCCCTACCTTCCGCCAGTTCACCTGGCACACCGCACCCAAGCACCGGTCAAACACCTCGACGAGACCGGCATCCGCATCAACGGCCAGACCCACTGGCTCCATGTGCTGTGCACCCCCTTGCTCACCATCCTGCGCATCGCCACCGGGCGCAAACACATCGACGAGACGCTCAACGGCATCGTCATCCATGACGACTTGGCCACTTACTTCACTCTCGAGGGCGTGCGCCACGGTGCCTGCAACGCCCATCACCTGCGCGAACTCCAGGCTCTGATCGAGACCGAGAAGGAAGACTGGGCCACCGCCATGCACAGGCTCCTCATCCGTGCCAACAGAGCCGCCCGCTTCGCCCGCAAGAACGACCGCGACATCCCCGCTTCACTCCTCGCCCGCATCTCGCAAACCTGGGACAGGATCCTCGAGCAGGCCATCGCTTCCCACGAACAGAGGCCGCCGCTCCAGCCCGGAAAGCGCGGACGACGAAAACGCCGCATCGGCCACAACCTCGCGCTTCGCCTTCAGAAGCACAAGGACGGCTGCCTGCGCTTCCTCACCAACCCGCAAGTCCCGTTCTCCAACAACCAGGCCGAGCAAGACTTCCGCATGAGCAAGCTGCGCCAGAAAATCTCGGGCGGCTTCCGATCCATGCAGGGCGCATGGGACTTCGCCAAGCTGCGATCCGTCATCTCCATCGCCCGAAAACAGGGCTGGAATGTCCTCGAAACACTGGCCCACCCCGATCCCATACAGCTGATCCCGAAACTGCGCTTCTGACATCCCTCCTCGGCGCCATCAGACCGCAGCCATCAATCCACCTCCCGTCAGGACTCGGCAAAATCAGACCTGGGCAGTTACCCCGACAGACACCATTCCCGGCCACACCAGGCTGGCCTGCCTGCTGGAGGACCCCGGCCCGGTTTCGCACGAACCGGTAGGCGGGGCCGACGATCGCCGGCTCGGGAAGGCGATGATGTCGATGCACCACGCGCTGGGAAGGACGCGTCCGCGCGGCGGCCCATGGCGGGGACGGAGCTGACGATCCCGGCCGCTGGCGTCTTGCGCGCCTGCAAGGAGCGTGTTGTCCGTCTCGAGATCCGCACGGCGGTGATCGCGGTGATACTGCCGCAACAGGAGCATAAGCCGGTGCCTGTGTCTCTGTTCGCGGTCTTGGCCTGCGAGGCCGGAACCGGCGACGACGACGAGGCGCTGCACCAGCTTGCTGCTGACCGCCGAGCGTCCGGCTGAAGGGGGACTGAGGACATGCACGTGGCAACCGCTCTGGGCTGATACCGG
Source organism: Alphaproteobacteria bacterium (assembly GCA_964291265.2). GTDB lineage: Bacteria > Pseudomonadota > Alphaproteobacteria > SP197 > SP197 > SP197. The sequence continues at coordinate 1,373,766 of OZ219747.1, read as the reverse complement.
ACGCGCTGGCGCATCGAGGAGTTCTTCCGCATCCTCAAGTCCGGCTTCGACGTGGAGACGGAAGACCATCGCACGCGGGAACGCGTCGAACGGGCTTATCGCCCGCGCGCCGTCATTGCCTGGAGACTGTCGGTCCTGGCCCCGCACGGGCGCGAGACGCCGTGGCTCGAGCCCGGGGTGCTGTTCTCCGAAGCCGAGCTGGCGGTGATCCCGGACTTTGCCCGGCAGCGCCGCCTGGAGGTTGTTTGTCCTCCCGAACACCCGGGAGACCAGGAAGTGTGGAGCCTCGATCAGATCATCGAAACATCAGGAACGTCGATCTCTCAACACAACCACTCACATCGAACGCTCAGCACAGTGCCCGATCACAAGCACCCATGGCCGCGAAGCGGCCTTCGTCCAGACCCGCTTAGTGACGGCGCTCCGGCTGTCACTAACCAGAATCTTGAATCTTGACAGTCCCAAGTTGATACTTCAATTTGTGGCCTCCCATGTAGAGATGACACCGTGAGAACACCGTGCCTCTTCATCAGCCATTTGTGGAACTATAGTGACCTGTATGATCGGCTCCTAAAATTGTTGAATTCGAGAACGTATTTTGGCTTGAGGCGCTGTTCATCCCCTTGGAATGATCCAGTCCATAACGCGACTTCCCCTTCTGCATTGCGAAACGCCATCCAGTGACGGATAACGCCATGTAGTGTTGTATTGATTGTCGCGGGAGTCTATACGACCTATGACAAACGGATAAATGAGGCAATTCGGTTGGCAACAAGGGAGGCCGGTGATGGCTGGTGAAAAACTCATAATCATTGAATTATACAAGCTTCACGCTGAGCTTGCCGACAGGGTAAGTCAGAGGCGAGAAAGAGCAAACCAACTTTATGTCAGCCTCCTTTCCGCTCTTCTTGTCCTCGCCGGTTTGGTAACGCGGTTCGGAGTAGGTGGTGATGCCGGCACTGTAGTTTTGCTGCTTTTGATCCTTGTAGGTTGCATCGTGGCGATTTCTTGGGGTGTGGTTATCCGATCTTACCGCCAGCTCAATAGCGGCAAGTTCAAGATGTTGCACGAGCTTGAGGAGCAACTTCCCTATCGACCTTTCGTGCGTGAGTGGCAGTTGTTGGGAGAGGGCAGGGATCTAAAGCTCTACTCAAAACTCACCACAGTGGAAACTTTCTTGCCTGTTTCGTTCAGCGTCCTGTTCCTCGGCTTGCTTGCGTGGTGTCTGTGGGATGCGATTGCTCTGTAAGAAGGCATGGCTCCACCGTAAGCGCTGCGGTGCGCAATTTATGCAGGCCTTGAAGGCAAGACGTGGCCTTGACTTCCCCGGCGCAACCAGACGGGTGAGGAACCATTCGTGAAGGCGATCGTGGTCTCGACTGTGCAGGCAGCCGGACCAATTGATTGGCGAGTTCGGTGACAAAAAAGGGTCAAGCCTGGCTCACGGTGAGGCTCAGCGTCGATGACGCCTGACACGGCCCGTGCGCGCCGGGCAGGTGTCATGGCCATCCTGACCGCAAGGGCCAGACCGACGCGGATGTTCACATCCCCGCGTCCACGGACCTAATGAGGCTATGCCTCGGACCGAAGAGAGGCATCGCGTGAGAAAGAGGACTTGAGCCCGCTGTTCCGCTCTGCGGTGTGATCCGCCTGATACAGCCCGAGGGCTGGGTTGGTTATGATAACCATGTGGGGAACCCATCGTTCGGAGGCCAGAAGATGACGATAGCACGGTCTGTTGGCGAGGTCCTTGAGAATCACGTGACGCTGGAGCTTGAGTGTCTGGACCGGCTGTATCTCAACGCCTATGTGCCAATGCTGCAGACGGGTGGTGGCGCGGCCTGGTTCTTTCGGGAGGTCCGGGACAATCCTGTTCCGTCATCGGCTCTGATGGCGCCGATGACGCGGCGGTTTGTGACGCGCCTGGAGCGGTTTGCCCGGGACCAGGGTGTCGACCTTGTCAGCTTCAGGAAGGGGGAGCGCAAGGACGATGTGACACAGAAGTATCTTCGCCTGTGGTCTGGCGGTGAAGGTGTCCTTTACGTCGGCAAGGCCCAGGAGAAGGCCCGTGTCCTGCGTACGCAGAAGCGCGTTGATCCGGCGACGGGCAGGGCGTCCTGCGAATTGGTTCACAGCACGGCGATGGTCAATGCCTGGTACATCTACATCGTGGACGACGACTTCGGTCCCTGCTTCATCAAGTTCTGTTCCTACTTCCCGTACAACGCCAGGCTGTGCCTCAATGGTCACGAATACCTGAAGCGTCAGCTGAGCGAGCGCGGGGTGGCCTTCGAGGCTCTCGACAACGGCATCCTGAGTTGTGCCGATCCTCGGATCATGCAGGCCGTGGCCGGGGAGATCGATGCCTCACGGATCGACGCGCTGTTCCGCAAGTGGACGACACGGCTTCCCCATCCCTTCACCGACGAGGACGCGATGAGGGGCATCCGCTACGACCTGTCGATCCTCCAGGCGGAGTGTGCGCTCACACAGGTGTTTGACCGTCCTCTTCACGGCCGGATCCTGTTCGAGGAGATCATGCGCGAGAACCTTGACATCGGCCGTCCCGACCATGTGCAGTTGATCTTCAACCGCCGTATCACACGGCGGACCACCTCGCGGTTCAGAACCCGCGTCATCACCGACGGCGTGCAGCCGTCGCTGCATGTGGACTACAAGCATTCGCGTATCAAGCAGTCCTTCAAGGAAGGCCGTGTGCGAACGCAGAAGGTGATCAACAACACGTACGACTTCGGCATCAAGCGCAGACTGATCAACCTCGATGACCTCAAGGAGGTCGGCTTCCACGCCACCCGACGTCTTCTCGACGTCCAACGCATCAGTCACGACTGTCCGATCGGAGCAGCCACCTTCGATGCCCTGCATCAACCTGTCGTCGTCGACGAACGTCGGGTATCCGCCTAACCCGGATTTGTCACCAAGTTTTCTATTGATGAGGATGGGGTTTGTGATATATGAATAAGACCAATGAGTTACATGCACCAAGGAGCCCATCCACATGGCGACACAGTGTCCAGCACAACAACTGGAGTTTGAAGGTCTCGGACGGCGGCAGATTGTGGCCAATTTCGATGGTGGCCGCATGACCTCCGACGGTGGTGCGCTTCTGTTGCGGGAAGCAGACAGGCTTTTCAACGTGACGGAGCGTGTCGCTGGCGCTTTTGTCGATTATCGTGATCCCAGTCGCATTGAACACGATGTGACGACACTGGTGGCGCAGCGCATCATCGCTTTGGCTCTGGGTTACGAGGATCTCAACGATCATGACCGTCTGCGTGACGACCCTGCTCTGGCTCTGGCTTGCGGGATCGACGATGTGGAGGGAGCGAGACGGGTTCGCGAGCGGGACCGTGGACATGTGCTGGCGGCCTCGAGCACGCTGAACCGCCTGGAACTCGGCGATCCGAATGAGGCGAGCCTGGACCGCTATAAGAAGATCGTGGCCGATCACGAAGCACTGGACTGTCTTCTTGTGGACCTGTTTCTGGAGAGCCATGCGGAACCGCCCGAGGAGATTGTTCTGGATCTTGATGCCACCGACGATCCGGTGCATGGCGACCAGGAGGGCAAGTCCTTCCACGGCTATTACGACCACCATTGCTTCCTGCCGCTCTTCGTCGTCTGCGGCGAGCACATCCTGCGCTGCCGGTTGCGGACGGCCGACCATGGCGCGGCGGATGGCTCGGTGGATGAGCTGTCACGGATCGTTGAGCAGATCCGCGGCACGTGGCCCCGGACACGGATCGTGGTGCGGGGGGATGCCGACTTCGGCACGGACGACATCATGGTCTGGTGCGAGGACCATGGTGTCGACTATGTCTTTGGATATGGTCAGAATCCTCGCTTGAACAGCATGGTCACGAAGGCACTCAACAAGTCGAGGCGGCGTTGTCTGGTGTCCGGCAAGCCATCCAGACGGTATCGGGATCTGCGGTATCGCACGCAGAAGTCATGGTCCCGCAAGCGGCGAGTGGTGGCCAAGGCGGAATGGCTACCGGGACCGCGCGGCAAGAACGCTCGTTACATTGTGACGAGCATCTCCAGGAAGGAGGTCGGCGCTCGGGAACTCTATGAGCAGTTGTACTGTGCTCGGGGAGACATGGAGAACCGGATCAAGGATCAGCAGTTGTGGCTGTTCTCCGATCGCACGTCGTGCCATGTCATGCGGGCCAACCAGCTGCGCATGGACTTCTCGGCCTTTGCCGGCGCCCTCGTCGACATCGTGCGCCGTGTCGGCCTGCACGGCACCGAGTGTGCCCGCTGGCGCGTCGACACCATACGCTCCCGGTTGTTCAAGCTTGCCGGCAGGGTGACGAAGACGGTGCGCCGGCTTCGCCTCTCCTTTGCCTCGATCTTCCCCTTGCAGGAGGTGTTCGCCCGCACTCTCGTCAACCTGCGTGCCGCGGCCCAGGCGCCGCCGCCGGGATAGCTTGTGCTGCATCCCATCACAGTCTGATCACAGCGTCTCCCGAAGGCGTCGCCAGGGGTGTGCCTGGCGCATGTCCCGGCATAGACACGAACGCCAAAAACGGCCTTCGATCCCCTTGGTTTGCCAAAATGAGCCGAAAAACTATCCCAAATACGACATGAATCCGCCAACAGCGCAATCAAAGTGAACCTTGTCTGCGCCCGAGGCTGAAGATTACGCCATCATGCCACTATCATTCCCCTTGGTGACGGAACCGGGCTAAGCGCTTCGGTGCTCCACGCATCCAGGCAGTCCTCGCAGCCATCCTGCTGCATGTCTTCCTCCTCATGGGCTTCAACAATCGCCAGATGAGAGAGGCCGTTGCCGATCTCCTGTCGACCGACACCCATGGCTCACGTCAAGCCACCTATGACCTGCGGCGCCTGCGCCTGCGGGGCCTCATCGAGAGGATACCGTCATCCCATCGCTATCGTCTGACGCAAACCGGGCAGAGGATCGCTCTTGCCTGGTGCCGCATCCACCGGCGGACACTCAGCCCTGCCCTGGCGGCGGCCTTCGATGACAAGGTGCCATCCAAGCTCGGACGCATCCTCCACTCGCTCGATGACGAGGTCAGCAAACTCCGGGAGGGACAGACCCTTGCCGCCTGAATATGTCCATGATGAAAACTTGGCTCATCTGTGCACTATTGGCTTCATTCAAGGATTCTAGCGTGGGATGGTCTTGCTCAACTGCCCTTCGCCGTCTGATCGCCACGAGAGGGACCCGCCCAAAGGGTAGTGCCAATGAAACCGTCATGCCATACGCGCACCCCTATCGAAACCTTCGTCCGAATACCGCGCTACACAGGAGCCGTCTACAAGGCGTCAGGATGGATCCGTGTCGGAACCACCCAAGGACGAGGCCGCTACGATGCGCACAAGAAACACGACAAGCCGAAAAAGACATCTAGCTGAGGCCTCTGCGCAAGGACTGGAAACGCATCCTCAACCGGTGAATATCACCAACAATCACCGGTCGGGTAGGCCACTGGCGCGCGCATCCGTAGGCAGAGGCTTTGTCCGTCACCGCTCTTTCGATTGCGGGCGGGGTCGCAGTTCTCCCATAGACCACGTTTCCAGCAGTCGGGTAGGCCGCTGGCGCGCGCATCCGTAGGCAGAGGCTTTGTCCGGCACCGCTCTTTCGATTGCGGGCGGGGTCGCAGAACTACCATAGACCACGTTTCCAGCAGCCTCCCTAAAATTCCGTACGTCCGGTTTTCCCGGGTACGGCTTCAAGCATCAGGCACCCACTTGGAGTTCGGTGCGGAGCCTTCCGCCGAACACGCCATGGTCAAGGCTGACCCGACCATACCCACGGCATCTCCGAGCGTTTGCTCCGTCCTTCGACCTTGCAGTCTGTCGGTCGGTGCCGGTCTCTGAGTACCGACTTGACCTGCCGCATAAGCCACCTGAGCCCTGAGGTCCTCGCTCAGGACGGGTTGTGTTGTCCCGCCCGTCAACGCTTACTCGACCTCATCCGCCAGTCAGGAGGACTCCGCGTCCTTTCCCAGTCCTGGTTATAGACGCGGTCCTTGACATTCAAGGGTCACTTCATCCTGTCTGTCCTCCTCACCTTCCGGCCTTTCACTGCTGTACTGTCCCGGATTGCCGTCGTCTCTACCACGGGGAACCCGATGCGTGCTCCCCAGTTCTTCCGCATCGACTCTGGCCACCAAGCTGGGGGCAGGCCCTTGGCGTTCCCAACACCCCACAAGTCAGCTTCATGTGGGAAATTTCATTTTCGAGGCTTCGTACAATCGTTCGCTTTCGCTACGGCCCTCCGGTTCGCTCGCCGCCCTGGCTGACCAGACCAACTGGACACTGCGTTCCAGCCAGCCCACAGCGGCTTCTACATCCCAGCTCGCTGGCCCAGGGTCACCCCTGTACCAGTGGGATATGCTACGGCGCCAAACTGGGAATTGCGCCGGCGGGACTTTCACCCGCAAGTACAGCAGCTAGACTCGCTGCACGCCCCCCTAAAATTCCGTACGTCCGGTTTTCCCGGGTACGGCTTCAAGCATCAGGCACCCACTTGGAGTTCGGTGCGGAGCCTTCCGCCGGACACGCCATGGTCAAGGCTGACCCATCCATACCCACGGCATCTCCGAGCGTTTGCTCCGTCCTTCGACCTTGCAGTCTGTCGGTCGGTGCCGGTCTCTGAGTACCGACTTGACCTGCCGCATAGGCCACCTGAGCCCTGAGGTCCTCGCTCGGGACGGGTTGTGTTGTCCCGCCCGTCAACGCTTACTCGACCTCATCCGCCAGTCAGGAGGACTCCGCGTCCTTTCCCAATCCTGGTTATAGACGCGGTCCTTGACATTCAAGGGTCACTTCATCCTGTCTGTCCTCCTGACCTTCCGATCTTTCACTGCTGTACTGTCCCGGATTGCCGTCGTCTCTACCCCGGGGAACCCAATGCGTGCACCTCAGTTCTTCCGCATCGACTCTGGCCATCGGGCAGTCACGAAGCCTTTGGCATTCCCGTTTACCCCACAAATCAGCTTCATGTGGGAGCGTCATTTCGTGGCTTCATACAATCGTTCGCTTTCGCTGCGGCCCTCCGGTTTGCTCGCCGTCCTGGCTGACCGAACCGGCTGGACACTGCGTTCCAACCAGCCCACAACGGCTTCTACATCCCAGCTCGCTGGTCCAGGGTCACCCCTGAACCAGTGGGATATGCTACGGCGCCAAACTGAGAATTGCGCCGGCGGGGCTCACACCCGCAAGTACAGCAGCTAGACTCGCTGCACCGTGACCGAACGCTTACCGTCAGCCTGCTTCCGTTTCCGCCAATCGGTGCCGGACGGCCACCATTAACGCTTCCACCCGTTCGACTGCTCCAAGCCGGTCAAGCGGGCACGTGCCCGGGTCGGCGTCCGCGTAACGCAGGCGAACGGCGTAGCGGGTGTAGTCCACCAACCCGTCGAAACGGGCGACCTCCGCTCCGTCGGCGCTCAGCATGTCCAGCAAAGCCGCCAGATCGTGCGACAGCGGGTAGGTTTCGCCCTTCGAGGCGAGCCATGCCTTGAACAGCTTCTCCGCCGCCTGTTGGACATGGAAGCCGAAAATCTCGTCGGCGAAGACGGCTGCATCGCCCATGCCGCGAAGCGCCGAAATGTCTCTCTCAGCCGCGCGGAACAGCTCCTGCGCCTGCTCAAGGTCGCTCATAGAGCACCTTGCCTTCGCGCAACGCGCGCGCGAGCACATGATTGAGGGAGCCGCGCCAGCGGTCGGCCTCGTCCAAGCTGTAGACTAGGATATCCTTCGGAACATGGAATTTCGCGAGTGCGCGCCAGAGGCGCGTCTCTTCGGCCCCACGGTCCCTGCCCGGCCCGAACGGCTCCGCCTCGACGACCACCAGATCGACGTCCGAGTCCGCCCCGGCGTCACCGCGGGCGCGGGAGCCGAAAAGGATCACCTGTTCGGGATCGGCCGCCTCGACGATAGCCACCGTCATCCGCCGCAGCAGCGCATCGTCAACCCGCGTCATACCGGACGGCAAACCTTCACGCTCCTGCATTGTCCACGCCCGCTGACAGGATATCCGATTCGGCCATAACCACACTCCCCTTGGCCTGTCAAACGCCGTGTTTAACTCGCCGTTCATGAGGCCTTACATAGTGGTCCATGAGGATCGGCTTTCGACATCTGCGACGACGGTTGACTGGCTGAAGGCGGCGTCGGCTGCCGAGGGCAGCACACGCTCGTCCCTGGCGCGGGGATTGTGCTGAGCGCGAGGAGTGGCGCAACGCGAAGGGAGAGCTGTGCCTTGCCTCGGCACGCGCGGGGCTGCCTGATCTTGCTGCGTCGCTCGACATCGACCTTCCTGCACCAAGGCCTCATGCCTTCGGCGCCGACACCCTAACCCGGATTTGTCACCAAGTTTCCTATTGATGGGGATGGGGTTTGTGATATATGAACAAGACCAATGAGTTACATGCACCAAGGAGCCCATCCACATGGCGACACAGTGTCCAGCACAACAACTTGAGTTTGAAGGTCTCGGACGGCGGCAGATTGTGGCCAATTTCGATGGTGGCCGCATGACCTCCGACGGTGGTGCGCTTCTGTTGCGGGAAGCAGACAGGCTTTTCAACGTGACGGAGCGTGTTGCTGGCGCTTTTGTTGATTATCGTGATCCCAGTCGCATTGAACACGATGTGACGACACTGGTGGCGCAGCGCATCATCGCTTTGGCTCTGGGTTACGAGGATCTCAACGATCATGACCGTCTGCGTGACGACCCTGCTCTGGCCCTGGCTTGCGGGATCGACGATGTGGAGGGAGCGAGACGGGTTCGCGAGCGGGACCGTGGACATGTGCTGGCGGCCTCGAGCACGCTGAACCGCCTGGAACTCGGCGATCCGCATGAGGCGAGCCTGGACCGCTACAAGAAGATCGTGGCCGATCACGAAGCACTGGACTGTCTTCTTGTGGACCTGTTTCTGGAGAGCCATGCGGAACCGCCCAAGGAGATTGTTCTGGATCTTGATGCCACCGACGATCCGGTGCATGGCGACCAGGAGGGCAAGTACTTCCACGGCTATGACGACCACCATGGCTTCCTGCCGCTGTTCGTCGTCTGCGGCGAGCACATCCTGCGCTGCCGGTTGCGGACGGCCGACCATGGCGCGGCGGATGGCTCGGTGGATGAGCTGTCACGGATCGTTGAGCAGATCCGCGGCACGTGGCCCCGGACACGGATCGTGGTGCGGGGGGATGCCGACTTCGGCACGGACGACATCATGGTCTGGTGCGAGGACCATGGTGTCGACTATGTCTTTGGATATGGTCAGAATCCTCGCTTGAACAGCATGGTCACGAAGGCACTCAACAAGTCGAGGCGGCGTTGTCTGGTGTTCGGCAAGCCATCCAGACGGTATCGGGATCTGCGGTATCGCACGCAGAAGTCATGGTCCCGCGAGCGGCGAGTGGTGGCCAAGGCGGAATGGCTACCGGGACCGCGCGGCAAGAACGCTCGTTACATTGTGACGAGCATCTCCAGGAAGGAGGTCGGCGCTCGGGAACTCTATGAGCAGAGGTACTGTGCTCGGGGAGACATGGAGAACCGGATCAAGGATCAGCAGTTGTGGCTGTTCTCCGATCGCACGTCGTGCCATGTCATGCGGGCCAACCAGCTGCGCATGGACTTCTCGGCCTTTGCCGGCGCCATCGTCGACATCGTGCGCCGTGTCGGCCTGCACGGCACCGAGTGTGCCCGCTGGCGCGTCGACACCATACGCTCCCGGTTGTTCAAGCTTGCCGGCAGGGTGACGAAGACGGTGCGCCGGCTTCGCCTCTCCTTTGCCTCGATCTTCCCCTTGCAGGAGGTGTTCGCCCGCACTCTCGTCAACCTGCGTGCCGCGGCCCAGGCGCCGCCGCCGGGATAGCTTGTGCTGCATCCCATCACAGTCTGATCACAGCGTCTCCCGAAGGCGTCGCCAGGGGTGTGCCTGGCGCATGTCCCGGCATAGACACGAACGCCAAAAACGGCCTTCGGCTCCCTTGGCCTGCCAATATGAGCCGAAAAACTATCCCAAATGCGACACGATTCCGCCAACAGCGCAATCAAAGTGAACCTTGTCTGCGCCCGAGGCTGAAGATTACGCCATCATGCCGCCATCATTCCCCTTGGTGACGGAACCGGGATAGTCCCTCGCGGTGACGGATCAGGGAGCGCAAGGGCTTCGCTTCGCGTGCACCCTCGGGCAAGGCGTCGAGTTCCTCCTGAGCCTGCCTGAACAGCGCCTCGACAGCCGCACGAAGGTCCTTCTGCAGGGCATTGAACCTCGCTGACTGACGCTTCCGTGCGGGATCGTAGTGCTTCAGCCGTTGCCCATTCAGTGTGAAGATCAGCGCGACCCTGTCGAGCCACCTGTCGCACCACTCTTCCAGCCCCTCCTGGCCTGCCGCAGCCTCGATCACATCGCGCCTGGAGTGCACCCAGCAAAAGCAGAGGATCACCTTGCCATCGAGCACGCGCTCCAGTTTCTTGTAGGCCGCGTGACGATCGACGACAAGGAAGACGACACCTTTGGTGGAGGCGAACAGCACCATGGCCACCCGGGCGCTGCGTGACGGATCGATGAGGAAGAAGACGGAGTCGGCGCTGACCGCGGTCCACAGCCAGGCCTTCTGCGAGCGCCCCGAGGCCTTGAGGGACTGGATGCGCCAGCTGGTCTCGTCGCCGTGGCGCACCGTCAGCCGGTTCTGATGATCGAGGATGGCCTGCGCGAGAGGCGCGAACATCGGCGTCATCTTCTTCATGCCGCCAGCGATCGTTCCCGGCGCCATCGGCAGTCCCTGGTCCTTGAGCCATCGCGAGACCCGGCGCAGGGGACGCAAGCAGGCGAAGCGCTCATAGAGCACGCATGCCCAGACACTGTTGCCAAAGGGGGTATTCGCAAACAAGCGCAAAGGTGGCGGCGCGATGATCTCCCCAGGCGCCGACGAACACTGACAACCACGGCGCCAACGCCCACGGTCAATCCGCCGGACATGAGCCTTGACATGGGGTGTGAGTCTAGTATGGCAGTTATGCGCTTAAGTTATGGGCTTAGTTCAATTGTTTCATCTCATGCGGCCAGCGCCGGGGTGTGATGTGGGTTGATGTTGTCGTTGGCTGGTGCGTCGTCTGCCCCGATCATGGCTGTCCACGCGCTCTCGAAGCGGCCGGATTTGATGAGGGCGCGGAAGGTGAGAACGGCTTGTCCGCCGACGATGCGCCAGCGCATGCCGGAGCGCTTCATGCGCTGTGTGACGAGGGTCTTGTTGGCTGCCTCGACAAGTCCCGAGCCGATGGCGATCCCCTGTTGCTTCAGCGCGTGGTAGCGCATGCGGTGGCGATGCTTGCGGAAGAAGGCCAGTTCCCTGTCGATGTCGGCTCGGCCCGCCGGCTTGGCGGTGTCGCGAAGGTGGCGCAGCGCCCGGATCACCCTGTCGATGCCGCGGGGGTCGTGACGCAGGATCTCGCGGTACTTCTCGAACCAGTGGGGCGCCGCTGCATGGTCGGCCACCACGCGCAGATGCTCGCAGGCATGCCAGAAGTCGATCACCTCGGTTTCGGGTTCAAGACCAGAGAGGAAGGTCCAGTTGTCGGCGGCGGCGTCGGCGATGGCGCTGATCCTGATCTCGGGACGCTCGCGCCTGATATGCGCGACCTCGCTTGCCAGCTGCACCTTCAGCGTGCACTTGCCGCGCTCGGGCATGCGGCCGAGATAGACGGTCTTCAGGCGCTCACCGTCGGCATCGTGGAAGGAGACTGTGCCACAGGCCGCCTCGCGCCAGCAGGCCTCGCTACGGCCGTCCTCGCCGGCCCGCAGCGCCACCATGACGCCGTCGAGCGAGACCGAGGCGGTGACCGCGTCCTGCGGGATGTCCTCGGCTTCCCGGATGCCATCCAGGGCCTGCGGACCGAGACGTTCCCAACGCTCCTGCATGGTCAGGCTCAAGCGCTGCAAGGTGCTCACAGACGGCGTCATGGCGCCGAGCTTGCCGAAGAACGCCTCCGCTTCCCGCGCCGTGCAGTGGACCATCATCATCAGCCCAAGCTGAGCCGCCGGCCGTGTCAGGTCGTCGTCGACGAGGCCCAGGCTTTCGTCCACCGGCATCAGCGACCGGCAGTGCCCGCCGGTGCGATAGCGCGCACGCCGAAAGGTCACCGGGCCGAGCGAGGTCATGATCGTCTTCGGCGTCGGCGCCACACGGAACCAGTTCTGCCCGTCCCGTTCGATCCGGGGCGCACCGTCGTCCCGGGCCTCGGCACAGGCACCCAGGATCTCGCAACCAAGCGCGTGCACGCTCTCAAGCACCCGCCGCTCCGCTTCCTCGAAGGCCTCGGCAGAGCGCTCTGAACCAAGCTGTCGATGACACACCGCGGTCACTTGCGTGACCGCTTCGACAACCCGAGGCGGCAAGCCGAGAAGATCGATGGACGCGGAAGGCCGAAGCTGTGACACTGACATGGGAGCGCTCCTGATGTTGTGGTTTCAAGCCAGCATCATATCGCATCTTGCGGTGCGGAGCGTTCCCGCATCCACCGCCAAGCCCTGCCATCGTGACAAAATCCGGTCCTGAAACGGGCAATTGTCACGAAACCCCGTATTCGCCGCTCCATCGCGACCGCACAACCGTGATAAATCAATGACTTGGCTTCTCCATACGAGAACTGCACCCTTGACATGGACCTCCATGATCGAGGTCTCGTGGCTGCCGTTGGCCACATAGGGCTCGCCGCAACACGGGCACGTGCGCTGCGATGCCGGTGGATCATGGCGCTCGTGTTTCTCCTCAAGCTTCGGACGCGGGGTGCGCCCGTGGCCGCTCTTGCCAGGTTGCTGACCCCGCTTGTTCCCTGTGCCTGCCTTCTTCTTCCGCTTCTCGCTCTTCGACCCGAAGCGCGCCTTCGCGTGCTTTTCACGCGTCCCGCGCAGCTTCCTCAGCTCGCTCGCCTGTTCAGCGTTCTTACGCTTCAGAGCGTCCCTTTCCCGCTTCAGCGCCTCCGCCAGGGTCTGCCCCCGCTTCACATCCCGGCGAGCCGCCCGCACCTCCGCGCGAGCCTCCTTGAGCTGATCACGAGTGCGGTCGAGATCAAACTGCAATGTGTCAGCACGGACCCGCTCCGCCTCATAGAGCGCACGCCAGTCAGACACCTCGCATGACAAGGCCGATGGCGCCAGACATAGGCCGTCGCCACCTCCCGTCAGCTGCTGTGCCGCTCCGCACGCCTCGTCGAAAGTCTCCATGGCCCCGACCATAATCGAGACCAAACGGGTTTACCAGAACTTTCTCAGACAATAGTCAGCAAGCCCCAAACCAACCAAAATCAGCCATCACCGCACGGCCGAACGCTTACGCGGGCAGAAAAGGTGCATCCTGAACGGTTGGCCTCGTCGCAAGCCATGGCAGCAGTCCGGCGCGCGCACTCAGTGCGCCTCTCCCGTTCCTCGGGAATCGGATTGCCTACCCCTGACGGCCTTGACCGAACGGCGCGCGAAGTCGACGAGGTGCTGCACGGAACTCGTCCCTCCGGGAGCATGGCGACGAGAACGGCCAGGCCGCTTGGCAAGGCGCCCCGGGTGAAAACGGAGGCCATCCTTGCCCTTTCATGGCCATAAGGGTGATCAGCGCGTCGGTACCGGAGTTTCGCCCGAGTAATCGTAGAAGCCGCGGCCGGACTTGCGACCGAGCCAGCCCGCCTCGACATACTTGGCGAGCAGCGGGCACGGACGGTACTTGGTGTCCGCAAGGCCGTCGTAGAGCACCTGCATGACGGAATAGCAGACATCGAGGCCGATGAAGTCGGCGAGTTCGAGCGGTCCCATGGGATGGTTGGCGCCGAGCCGCATCGCGGTATCGATGGAGTCGACCGTACCGACGCCCTCGTAGAGGGCATAGACTGCCTCGTTGATCATCGGCAGCAGGATGCGGTTGACGATGAAGGCCGGGAAATCCTCGGCGTTGGCCGGAACCTTGCCGAGCTCCAGCGTCAGGGCGCGGATGGTGTCGAAGGTCTCGCTGTCGGTGGCCAGTCCGCGGATCAGTTCGACCAGATTCATCATCGGCACCGGGTTCATGAAGTGCATGCCCATGAACCTCTCCGGCCGGTCGGTGGCCGCCGCAAGGCGTGTGATGGGAATCGACGAGGTGTTGGTGCAGATGATGGCATCCGCCTTGAGGAACGATGTCAGCTCGGCGAGAATCTCCTTCTTGACCTTCTCGTTCTCGGTAGCGGCCTCGATGACACAGTCGCAGTCAGCCAGTCCTGCATAGGAATCGACCACGGCAATGCGGCCAAGCGCGGCATCCATCTGTTCCTGGTCGATGACACCACGCCGCCGCTGGCGCTCCATGTTGGAACGCACCACTTCGACTCCGGCCTCCGCGATGGCCCGCGACATGTCGACCATCAGGATGCCGTATCCCGCCAGGGCACAGACATGGGCGATTCCCGACCCCATCTGGCCGGCACCGATGACACCGATGCTCCTGATCTCCATGCCCAACAACCTATCCCCCGGTCACCGCGGCTGGACGCCTCTTCGCTCCAGCTCGGCCTTCAGTTCAGGAACGGCATCGAAGAGGTCCGCAACCAGACCGAAGTCGGCAACCTGGAAGATCGGCGCCTCCTCGTCCTTGTTGATGCAGGCGATGACCTTGCTGTCCTTCATGCCGGCGAGGTGCTGGATCGCGCCCGAGATGCCGACGGCAAGGTAGAGTTCCGGCGCCACCACCTTGCCGGTCTGTCCCACCTGGTAGTCATTGGGCACGTAACCGGCATCGACGGCGGCCCGACTGGCGCCGACAGCCGCCCCGAGAATGTCCGCCACCTCCTCGAGCATGGCGAAGTTGTCTCCGGACTTCATGCCGCGGCCGCCTGAAATGACCACGCGGGCCGTGGTCAGTTCGGGGCGCTCGCCACCGGAAAGCGCGGCGCCCTCGAATCTGGAGAGACCGGCATCGGCCGCGCCCGACACCGTCTCGACGGCAACCGCCGTGTCGCTCTCCTGCGCCGCGTCGAAGGCCGTCGTGCGAACCGTGACAAACACGATGTCGTCGGTTGACTGCACCGTGGCCATGGCGTTGCCGGCGTAGATCGGGCGCACGAAGGTATCGGCAGCCACCACGGCGGTGATGTCCGAGACCTGCTGCCGGTCAAGCAGCGCCGCAGCCCGCGGCATGATGTTCTTGCCGGTGGTGGTCGCCGGCGCCACGACATGGCTGTAGTCCGGCGCCAGGCTGGCGATGAGCGGAGCGACGTTCTCGGCAAGCTGGGCTTCGAGCGGCGCCTCGTCGGCAAGCAGGACACGGGCGACGCCGGCTGTCCGGGCAGCGGCCTGCGCCACCGTTCCGCAACCGCTGCCCGCCACCAGGACGGTGATGTCGCCGCCCATCTCCAGGGCGGCCGTCACGGTGCTTGCGGTGGCCGCCGCAAGCTCCCGATTGTCGTGTTCCGCATAGACCAGTATCGCCATGTCAGATCGCTCCCGCGTCGTTCTGCAGCCTGTCCACCAGCTCCCCGACGGAACCGACCTTGATGCCGCTCTGGCGGCGTGGCGGTTCCTCGACACCGATCACCTTCAGGCGTGGTGTCACGTCGACCCCGAGCTCGTCAGGCGTACGCCTCGCGATTTCCTTCTTCCGCGCCTTCATGATGTTGGGGAGTGACGCGTAGCGTGGATCATTGAGCCGGAGATCCACGGTGATGATCGCCGGCATTGTCAGCACCACCGACTCGAGTCCGCCATCAACCTCGCGCACGACATTCAGCGAACCGTTGGTTGCCTCGACCTTCGAGACGAACGTGCCCTGGGCCCAACCCAGCAGCCCGGCGAGCATCTGGCCGGTCTGGTTGGCGTCGTCATCGATCGCCTGCTTGCCGAGGATGACGACATCGGGCGACTCCTCGGCGACGATACGGGCGATCATCTTGGCCACGGCAAGCGGCTCGAGATCACCGTCGTGAACGACATGGATGGCGCGGTCGGCGCCCATGGCCAAGGCCGTGCGCAGGGTTTCCTGGCTCTGGGTCGGTCCCAGGGAGAGGGCGATCACCTCGGTGGCGGTTCCCGCCTCCTTCATGCGAATCGCCTCCTCGACGGCGATTTCGTCGAAGGGGTTCATCGACATCTTGACGTTGGCCAGATCAACGCCCGTGCGGTCCGCCTTGACGCGCACCTTGACGTTGTAATCAATGACCCGCTTGACCGGGACGAGCACTTTCATGGCGTGCCTCTCCAGGCGCTTGTTGTGAAAGGGATGACCGGAATCCGCGGCAGGAATTCGCGAGGCACACTAAGACCGCTCGATTGCCGAAGTCAACGAAACGTCAGCGCATGCCGGCTCACCCTTCCCGGGTAGCGCCGGGAGTCCACAGATGATCGGCGCGGCCGTTGTCGTTGCGACGGCGCGCCATCACGAAGAGGTGATCGGAGAGCCGGTTGGCGTATTCGAGGACTGCCGGATTGACGGTCTCGTCGAGGGAGAGCGCGGCGATCAGGCGTTCGGCCCGGCGGACCACCGTACGCGCCAGGTGCAGCCACGCCGAAACACTGGACCCTCCTGGCAGGATGAAGGAAGTCAGCGCCTCGAGGCTGGCGTTCATGGCATCGATCTCACTCTCGAGACGTGCCACCTGGTCAGGAGTGATCCGCAGCGCACCGGCGCCGCGGCGCCCTTCCTCGGGCACGGCAAGATCGGCCCCGAGATCGAAGAGATCGTTCTGGATGCGCGCCAGCATCGCGTCACAGTCGCCGTCGGCATGCACCCTGGCGAGGCCGATCACGGAGTTCGCCTCATCCACGGTGCCGAAGGCCTCGATCCTGAGAGCGTGCTTGGCCACCCGGCTGCCGTCGCCCAGGGACGTCTCGCCCCGGTCTCCGCCGCGGGTATAGATCCTGTCCAGCCTGACGATGGTTCTACCCTCCCTGCATGACGAGAAACATGACGGCGAGAAGAACCAGCGCGGCCAGCTGAAATGCCACGCGAAAGCGCATCATGCGGTTGCCGTGACGCCGATTGAACTCGCCTCCGCGGGCAAACCCGCCGATGCCGACGAAGAGGGCCACAAGGGTGAGGGCGGCAAGGCCCAGAATCACATAGCCGATCCAGTTCATGACGTCACCCTGCGCCGTGCCGCCATGGTCAGTTCGCCGCGGAGAGCAGACGCCTGGCGATCACCTGTGCCTGGATTTCCGCTGCCCCCTCGAAGATGTTGAGGATACGGGCATCGCACAGTAGCCGACTCGCCTCGTACTCGAGGGCGTAGCCGTTGCCGCCATGGATCTGCAGGGTGTTGTCGGCCGCCGACCAGGCCACCCGGGCGCTGAGAAGCTTTGCCATGCCAGCCTCGAGATCGCAGCGCCGGCCGGAGTCCTTGCGGCGCGCCGCATACCAGCACAGCTGGCGGGACATCATCGTCTCGACGGCCATCCATGCCAGCTTGTTGGCAACGCGCGGGAACCCGGCGATGGCGCGACCGAACTGATGACGTTCCAGGGCATAGGCCAGGCCCGCTTCAAGAGCGGCCTGGGCCACTCCGGTGGCCCTGGCCGCGGTCTGGATGCGTGCCGACTCGAACGTCGCCATGAGCTGCTTGAACCCCTTGCCTTCCTCGCCGCCAAGCAGGTCCCCGGCCGGAACCTCGAAGCGGTCGAAGCCGATCTCGTATTCCTTCATGCCACGATAACCGAGAACGCCGATCTCGCCACCCGACATGCCGGGAGCGGGAAACGGGTCCTCCTGCGTGCCACGCGGCTTCCCGGCCAGAAACATGCTCAAGCCCCGGTAGCCCGGTTCATCCCCATCGGTACGCGCCAGGAGAGTCATGAGATCGGCCCGGGCGGCATGAGTGATCCAGGTCTTGTTGCCGGTGACAAGATAGCGATCGCCGTGGCGTACCGCGCGGGTCGCGAGACTGCCGAGATCCGAGCCAGTGCCGGGTTCCGTGAAGACCGCTGTCGGGATGATATCCCCGGAAACGATCCCCGGAAGCCACCGCTGCTGCTGCTCGGGCGTACCGCTGGCGATGATGAGCTCGGCGGCAATTTCCGTGCGCGTACCAAGTGAGCCGACGCCAATGTAACCGCGCGAGAGCTCTTCGGTCACCACGCACATCGCAACCTTCGAGAGACCCAGACCTCCGTGTTCCGCAGGCACGGACAGCCCGAAGACGCCAAGGTCGGCGAGTTCCCGGAGAATCTCGAGGGGAATCAGCTCGTCACCGAGATGCCAGGCGTGCGCTCCGGGCCTGATGCGCTCGTCGGCATAGCGGCGGAACTGGTCGCGGACCATGACAAGGTCGCCTTCGAGTCCGGAGTCGGCGACACGCCCTTCGCCGAGGAGGAGGGCGAGCCGTGACAGACTCTCCTTCGTCGATCCGCGGTTGATCAGGTCCGCCACGTCATCGGTCCACAGGGCATGGAGATCGTCGCCGCTGACCGAAAGGTCACGCAGACGCACGACTTCCCCCTGGCTCATGGCAATTCCGCCGGTCAGCTGGGCCAGGGACTCCTGGAAGGCGCAGTCGAGGACAAGCTGTTCCGTTTCGCCGAACCGTCCCTCCGGCTCGAGGAATTCGGCCCAACGGAGCATCTGGCGGAGGCTCTCGACCGAGGTTGCCACCCAGGCAAGGCCGTGGACCGCATGCTGGCATGAATCGATGCGCCGGGGATCGATGGCCCCATCGGCATCGACCACCATGCCCCTCGTCCCCTCGCGGGCGGCCCCGAGAAGCCGGTCAGCGGCGTCAAGGGCGCCGCGGCAGCGTGCGAGAAGGGTGTCGGCGTTCATCCGGCCCCTTCGAGGACGTCCTCGAGAGTGCGCAGACCCGGTCGCGGAGACTGCACGAGAACCGCCATGTTGCCCGGCTTGTGCTGGTTGGCCCGCATCTTCATGTGGGCGCGGGGAATGTCGTCCCACGAGAAGACTTCCGACATGCAGGGATCGAGACGACGTTCCAGCATCAGCCGGTTGGCTTGTGCCGCCTGCATGAGGTTGGCAAAGTGACTGCCCTGGATGCGCTTCTGGCGCATCCATACGAAACGGGCGTCGAAGGTGATGTTGTAACCGGTGGTCCCGGCGCAGAACACCACCATGCCGCCGCGCTTGACGACAAAACACGAGACCGGAAACGTCGACTCGCCCGGATGCTCGAAGACGAAATCGACATCATGGCCCTTGCCGGTGAAGGACCAGATGGCCTTCCCGAACTCACGGCACTTCTTCATGTAGGCGCCATAGGCCGCCGTATCCGACACCTCCGGCAGCCGCCCCCAGCAGTCATGGTCCTTCCGGTTGATGACTCCGCGCGCACCAAGCGACAGCACGAAATCGGCCTTTTCCTCCTCGCTGATGACGCCGATGGCATGGGCGCCGGCGGTGGCGATCAGCTGGACGGCCATGGATCCAAGACCTCCCGAGGCGCCCCACACCAGCACGTTGTGACCGGGTCTGAGGATGTGCGGCCGATGGCCGAACAGCATGCGGTAGGCTGTCGCCAGGGTCAGGGTATAGCAGGCCGACTCCTCCCAGGTGAGGTGGCGCGGGCGGGCCATGAGCTGCTGGGCCTGGACACGGGTGAACTGGGCGAAGCTGCCATCACCTGTCTCGTAGCCCCAGATGCGCTG
This sequence comes from Alphaproteobacteria bacterium, assembly GCA_964291265.2. Lineage (GTDB taxonomy): Bacteria > Pseudomonadota > Alphaproteobacteria > SP197 > SP197 > SP197. Next base: position 1,354,150 of record OZ219747.1, on the reverse strand, counting down.
GCTGGTGGAATACATCGGATCACCACCGTTGCATTCCTCGTCGTCGCCATCGTCCTGGTTGCAGTGGATGACGACCTCGTCACCGACCTTCCAGCGTTTCACCCTGGACCCGACGGCCCAGACGATTCCCGAAGCATCGGATCCGGCAATATGGACGTCACTCCCGTGAACGTCGAAGGGACTGATGGGAATGCCGAGAGAGGCCCACACACCGTTGTAGTTGACACCCGCCGCCATGACGAGAACCAGGACCTCGTTGCTGTCGATCTCGTGCGTCGGCAGCACCTCCACCTGCATCGCCGTCGAGGGTTCGCCGTGACGTTCACGGCGGATGGCCCACGCATACATGTTGGCCGGCACATGGCCCAGCGGCGGAATCTCGCCGACTTCATAGAGATCCTTGATCGGCGCCTCGTACTCTCCGGAGGGTGCATCGGCTGCCATGACCATCACGTGCTCCCGTCGTCTTCAACCCGGCCACTTTCATGTTGCGCTGCAACATGTCAACGGAGAACCAGCTGCAATCCCCATTGTTTTTGGTCAGTCAGGTGTTTGCAACGCTTATTGCATCGCAGCATGATTGAACGGTGACCGTGCGTGGATGGATGTCATGACAAGTTCCTCCCCCTCCAGTCCCGGCCGGAACAGGGATCGTCCGTGGCTCATGCGGACCTATTCCGGCCACAGTACGGCAAGGGACTCCAACAGGCTCTACCGCACGAACCTGGAGCGTGGGCAGACGGGATTGTCGGTGGCCTTCGACCTGCCGACCCAGACAGGTCACGACGCCGACGAGGCGATCGCCCGCGGCGAGGTCGGGCGCGTCGGAGTTCCCGTCTCCCATCTCGGCGACATGGAAACCCTGTTCGAGGGCATCCCTCTCGAGCGCATGAACACGTCGATGACGATCAACGCCACCGCGCCATGGCTCTTCGCCCTCTACATCGCGCTTGCCGACAGGCGCGGTGTGACCCGCAAGGCGCTCCAGGGGACCATCCAGAACGACATCGTCAAGGAGTACCTGTCCCGCGGCACCTATATTTTTCCGCCCGGACCCTCTCTCAGGCTGACGACGGACACGATTCTCTTCTCGGTCCGTGAAACACCCGCCTGGAACCCGGTCAATGTCTGCCCCTATCACCTGCAGGAAGCAGGGGCGACGCCGGTCCAGGAGATCGCCTTCTCGCTGGCCAACGCCGTCTCCATCCTCGATGCGATCAGGGACTCGGGCGAGGTCACGGACGAGGGCTTCGCCCGGGTCGTGGGGCGCATCAGCTTCTTCGTCAACGCCGGTATCCGGTTCATCACGGAAATGTGCAAGATGCGGGCCTTCACCGAACTGTGGGACGACATCACGCTCAAGCGCTACGGCATCCAGGATGCGCGGCTCCGCCGCTTCCGCTACGGCGTGCAGGTCAACTCGCTGGGACTGACGGAACAGCAGCCGGAAAACAATGTCTACCGCATTCTCCTCGAGATGCTCGCGGTGACCCTCTCGAGGAAGGCACGGGCCCGCGCCGTCCAGTTGCCGGCGTGGAACGAGGCGCTTGGCCTGCCACGGCCATGGGACCAGCAGTGGAGCCTGCGCCTGCAGCAGATCGTCGCCATGGAAACCGACATCCTGGAGTTCGACGACATCTTCGACGGCAACGCCGCCATCGAATCGAAGGTCGAGGACCTCAAGCAGGCGGCCCTGCAGGAACTCGATGTCATCGACAGGGCGGGCGGCGCCCTCGCCGCAGTTGAATCAGGCTACATGAAACAGCGCCTGGTCGAATCGAACGCACGGAGACTTGCCGCGATCGAATCGGGCGAAACGCCGGTCGTCGGCGTCAACGTGTTCACCGAATCGGCGCCTTCGCCGCTTGCCGACCACGGTTTCATGACCGTGTCGCATGATGCCGAGGAGTCACAGATCGCCAGCCTGGCGGCATGGCGCGCCAGTCGTGATGACAGTGCGGCAGGCGCGGCCCTCGATGATCTGAAGGCGGCTGCCCGCGAGGGCCGCAACATCATGGAGCCCTCCATTGCCTGTGCCGGGGCAAGGGTGACCACCGGAGAGTGGGGCGGAGCCCTGCGCGAAATCTTCGGTGGCTACCGGGCACCCACCGGACTGTCGGCGGCGCCGGCGGTGTCCAGCGGTGACCTCGCCACTGCCCGGCGCCACGTGGAACGGGCGTCGCAGGCCCTGGGTCGCAGGCTGAAACTCCTTGTCGGCAAGCCCGGGCTCGATGGCCACTCGAATGGCGCCGAACAGATTGCCCTGCGCGCCCGCGACTGCGGTGTCGAGGTCGTCTACCAGGGGATCAGGCTGTCGCCCGAACAGATTGCCTCGTCCGCTCTCGAAGAGAGCGTGCACGTGGTCGGACTCTCCATTCTCTCGGGCGCCCATATCCGCCTCGTGACGGAGATCCGGCGCCTCATGGACGAGGAGGGCTGCGATGCCGTTCCCATCGTCGTCGGCGGCATCATTCCCGATGCCGACATCCCGCTCCTCGAGGAGGCCGGTGTGGCAAGAACCTACTCGCCGCGGGACTACGACATCACGGCCATCATCCGCGACATCGCCGACATCGCCGCCGGAACACCATAAGCGCCGGCTCACCATCTCACCGGAAATCGCGTGATCCCGGGATCGTGCGTACGTTCCGCGGATGGCGCGAGGGGAAGGCGACGGGGCCTGGCAGCGGCGCGGCCCCGTCTTCCGGCGTCAACAGGTCGAGCCAGCCGGTCCGGTCCTCCAGCCGGTCGGCGACGAGATGGACGATGTCACCGGCGCGCTGAATGCGCCCCCGGACCAGGACGAGACGCGCGCCCAGCACCGCCCTGCGGAAATCCTCCAGCACCCGGGGCCAGACCACGATGTTCACAACGCCGGTTTCGTCTTCCAGCGTCATGAAGACAACGCCGCTGGCGCTGCCCGGGCGCTGGCGGACCAGGACGAGGCCGGCCGTGGATGCGCGCTCGCCGCCCCGGGCACGGGCCACCGCCTCGGCCGCAAGCACGCTCTCCTTCGCCAGGCGCTCGCGCAGGAAGGCGACCGGATGCGCCCGAAGCGAAAGCCTGAGTGAACGGTAGTCCTCGACAACCTCCTCGCCCGGCGCCATGACAGGCAGCGCGGCCGGCGTTTCTGCGCCCTCGACCGGTCCCGTCGCCGCCTCGAACAATGGCAGCGGCTCTCCCTTCGGCAAGGCACGGGCCTGCCAGAGGGCCTGGCGCCGGTCGAGTCCCATGGAGCCGAAGGCGTCTGCGGCGGCCAGCGTCTCGATGGCAGCGGCACCGAGGCCTGTGTGGCGCTGCATGGCAGCGATATCGGGCCAGGAGCTGCCGTCGCGGGCGCCCACGATGCGCTTCGCATCCCCCTTGCTGAAACCGGTGATCTGGCGAAAGCCAAGCCTGAGCGCCTGGTGTCCGTCCTCCATGCGCTCCAGGTTGTTGTCCCAGCCGCTCGCATGAACATCGACCGGAAGCACCTTGACCCCGTGTTCGCGTGCGTCGCGCACGATCTGGGCGGCAGCATAGAAGCCCATCGGCTGGGAATTGAGCAGCGCACAGGCAAAGACCTCCGGGTGGTGGCATTTGAGCCAGGAGGAGACCCAGGCCAGCAGTGCAAAGCTCGCGGCATGGGCTTCGGGGAAGCCGTAATCCCCGAAGCCCTCGATCTGGCGAAAGCATCGCGCCGCAAGTTCCGGGTCGTAGCCGCGCGCGGTCATCCGGTCCACCATTCGGTCCCGCAAGCGGCCGAGCGTGCCACGCTTGCGGAAGGTCGCCATGGCATGGCGCAGCACATTGGCCTCATCCGGCGTGAACCGGGCAGCCCTCATGGCGATGTGCATCGCCTGTTCCTGGAAGAGCGGCACGCCGAGTGTCTTCTCCAGGATCTCGCGCAACTCGTCCGGCGGCCCGTGCTCGGGCGCGGGCGCCGGATAGATCACTTTTTCCAGCCCGTCCCGCCGGCGCAGATAGGGATGCACCATGTCGCCCTGGATCGGGCCCGGCCGCACGATCGCCACCTCGATCACCAGATCGTAGAAGCACCGTGGCTTCAACCGCGGCAGCATGTTCATCTGCGCCCGGCTCTCGACCTGGAAGACGCCTATCGTGTCGGCCCGGCAGAGCATGTCGTAGACCTGCCCGTCCTCCATCGGCACGGTGGCGAGCGCGAGGTCCAGGCCCTTGAACGCGCCCAGAAGTTCGAAGGCCTTGCGGATGCAGGTCAGCATGCCGAGACCGAGTACGTCGATCTTCATGAGGCCGAGCGCCTTGAGGTCGTCCTTGTCCCATTCGATGAAGGTGCGATCCTTCATCCCCGCATTGCCGATGGGCACGATCTCGTCGAGTCGGTCGCGCGTCAGAACGAAGCCGCCGACATGCTGCGAGAGATGGCGGGGGAAGCCCTGCAGTTCCGCCGCGAGCGCGACGGTCCGGCGGAGCAGCGGATCGGCAGGGTCAAGCCCGGCCTCGCGGAGACGCCGTTCGGACGCGCCCTCATGGTGCATGTCGCGGACGGCGGCAGCCAGCGCCGCGGCGGTATCCTCGGAGAGTCCCATTGCCTTCCCCACATCACGCACGGCGCTGCGGGCGCGGTAGGAGATGACGGTGGCGGCGATCCCGGCACGTTCGCGGCCGTAGCGCTCGTAGATGTACCGGATCACCTGCTCACGCTTCTCATGCTCGAAATCGACGTCGATATCGGGTGGCTCGCGGCGCTCACGGGAGACGAAGCGCTCGAACAGCAGGTCGATCCGCACCGGATCGATGGCGGTGATGCCGAGACAGTAGCAGACGGCCGAGTTCGCCGCCGATCCCCGCCCCTGGCAGAGAATGCCTTTCTTCCTGGCAAAACACACGATGTCGTGAACGGTGAGGAAATAGGGCGCATAGTCCAGTTCATCGATCAGCCCGAGCTCGTGGCGGAGCGCGGCGGAGACCTTCTCCGGGATGCCGTCCGGATAACGCCAGGCCGCACCCTTCCGGACGAGCGCCTCCAGATGGCGCTGCGGCGTGGAACCGGGCGGCACCGGCTCATCGGGATATTCATAGGCGATCTCGTCGAGACTGAAGCGGCAAAGGGAAACGGCTTCGAGACTCCGCGCCACCGCTTCCTCATGACCTCGGAAGAGACGTGCGATCTCGCCTCCCTCCTTGAGGTGGCGCTCGGCATTGGCGGCGAGGCGCCAGCCCGCCTGCGCCACGGTCACATGCTCGCGAACGGCCGTCAGCACATCATGAAGCGGTCGTCGCCCCGGATGGTGGTAATGGACGTCGTTGGTGGCCAGAAGCGGCGTACCGGTGCATTCCGCAAGCGTCGCCAGGCGGTGGAGACGGGCGCGGTCGCCGCCTCGGCGGAGCATGTGCGCGGCGAGATAGAACGGCCCGCCATGCGCGCGGCGGAGCCTGGCGAGCCTCGTCTCGAAACCCTTGCCGCTGCCGTCTTCCGGGGGCAGCGCGATCAGCAGCTGCCCCTCGGCATGGGCAAGCAGGTCCTCCCGGTAGAGCAGGCATTCGCCCTTGCCCACACGCTGCTGACCGAGAGTGAGCAAGCGGCAGAGGCGGCCCCAGGCAGCGCGGTCGCGGGGGTAGCAGAGCAGCGAGGTGCGGTCGGCAAGGTCGAGCCGCGCCCCGGTCAGGAGTCGGATGCCGGCACGCTTCGCCGCCACGTGGGCACGCACTGCGCCGGCAAGGGTGTTGCGGTCGGCAATGCCGATGGCCGCGAGTCCGAGTCGCGCGGCCTCCTCCACCAGCTCTTCCACATGGGAAGCGCCGCGCAGGAAGCTGAAATTGCTGCTCGCCTGCAATTCCGCATAAGCGACGCTGCTCATCCGTAAAGCCCGTGGATGTACCAGCGGGGCGGCCCCTTGCCACCGGCGTCCCGGCAGAGTCCGGCGCGGAAGAGCCAGTAGCGGCGGCCGTCCTGATCCTCGACACGGTAATAGTCGCGTGGCCTCTCCTCCAGAGCGCCGGCCCACCATTCCGGCTCGATGCGCTCGGGACCCTCGGCGCGGACGATGCGGCAGCGGAGCCGGCGCCAGGTGAACATCACCGGCGGTCCGTCCGGTCCTTGCGCTGCGGCGTCCACCGGCTCGGGCCGGTCGAACAGGCGCAGGGGCCGTTGCGGCATCCCTGGCGGCGCGGGCCGCATCGCGTCCTTGCCATCGGGGGACGTCCGCCGCTCGGCGCGCTCCGGCAGGTGGCTTGCGACCGGTTCGAGGCGAAAGACGGACCCCTTCCCGAGGCGGGCCTGCAGGCGATCGATCAGGCGGGCGAATTCGCCGTCCCTGCCCTGCGGTCCGCCAACCGCCAGCCGGTATTGCTCCGGCGCCAGCGGCTCGGTGCAAACCGCGTGGAGCACCATGGCGTCGATCCCGAAACCGGGGTCCACGGTCTCGATCTTTCCAGCGAAGAGGCCTCCAAGATGTGCGCTATCTCGGGTGGCGCGTGCGGTGGAAACACGGCATCGCGCCGTGCCGCCATCCACCCGGAAGAGCAGGAGCACGAGTCCCCGCACGCCCAGTCCTTTCCGCTCCAGCGAGGCAGAGAGACTGTCCAGCAGACGTGCCAGAGCCGCCTCCAGCGCCGCGAGATCGATCAGCGGCTCCGCAAAGGCAAGGCGTGCAAGGCAGGCAGGCGGCGGCAGGGACGCAACAGGGTCGGCGCGGCGCCCGAGGGCGCAGTCGAGACGGTGCAGCACGGCACCACTGGGCCGGCCGAAGCGGCGGGCAAGCGCCGCGCGCGGCAAGGCTTCCACCACACCGACGGTCGCAAGGCCGAGGCGGCGCAACAGGCGGGTGTCTTCAGATGCAAGCCCGAGCGCCTCGACCGGCAATGGCGCCAGAACGGCCAGGGTCCGGCAGGGTTCGGCGATGCGCCGGGCCCCGTCGCCGAAGCGGGCGAGCGCCCAGGCGGCAGCGGGAGTGTCGGCAAGGCCAACCTGCGTCTCGAAACCAAGCCCCGCAAGGCGCGACTCCACCTCCACCGTCATCGCCGCCTCGCCGCCGAAGAGATGGGCGCAGCCCGTGATGTCGAGCAGCAGGCCATCCACACCGTCGACCGCGCTCGAGGGCGTGAAGCGGCGGCACCACAGTGCGAGGCGTTCAAGACCACGCCGGTCTTCTTCAGGCCGGGATCCGGCGGTGGCGAGGCGGGGCAGGAGGGCGCGGGCGTCCGCCAGCCGCATGCCGGTGACAAGCCCTCCCGCTTCGGCCTGCCGGTCGACCGCCGCCAGCACCACGCCGTGCCGGCCCGGCGCGGTAAGCGCGAACGGAAGCGGTTCAGCCGGCAGCCCGCCCGAGGGCGGGGCGGCGAGCCGCCGCGTGCAGCGCAGCCGGTCGATCGGCCAGCGTGGCAACCATATCGAAATCACCCGTCTCACGGTTCCACTCCACGATAGAGGCCACGGGCCGCCCGCCCCGGCAGCGCGTCAACTCCAGGCGCCAGCGAGGCAGGCCGGGAGCGGCGTCGTCGAACGGCGAGGCAGAACCCGGCCACGCCGCAACACGCCAGCGCGAGAAGGCGGCGCTCGCCGAAGCGAGCCCGTCGCCGCGCAGCAGCAGCAAGGGTGTCCCACCCTCGCGCGCAGCCAGCGCCAGGCGACGACTGGCGACGAAGGCAAGCTGTTCCGTCTCGCCGAGAACCGCCGCAGCCGCGCCACTGCGCAAACTCTCCTCCATCACCCACAGGACATCCCGTTCGTGCCGGACCTCGACGATCACCAGGTCCGCCGGATCCGCGCCGAGATCCCGCCAGCCCGGTCCGTAGAGTCGGCCCAGCCGGGCGACACTGCCGGGACCCTGGCAGACCGTCACCGGACCGTGCCGGTCGAGTCGGATCAGCAGGGCGGCAAGAAAGGCCAGGGCCGCCGGTCGGTCGGCCGGGGATGCGCCGGCCGCTTCGTGCACCCCGTCCAGGATCAGTCCGGATGCCGTCGGCAGCGCTCCGTCCAGCGCCTCGATCCCGGTTCGCCAGGACTGCCGCAGGTCAACGGGATTCGCCGGTCCCGGCGAGCGCCGCTCCAGTGCCGCGACGCGCCGGCGCAGCACTGCAAGGCCGCCGCCCTTCGAGGCGGCAGGCGCACCGGAGCCGGCGTCCACTCTTTCGGGGGAACAGGAGGAAGTCATGTTTGTTCTTTATTTGTTCTTTCCCGGCATGTCAAGTGACGCGAGGAATTCCACGTTGCCGCGCCGACAGCGCGGGACCGCCGCACGAGCGGCCTTCGATGCGCACTGTGACCGGGCTTGCCCTTCGGGGAGAGTCGGAAGCTGTCTCAGGGAAGCCGGAATGCCGACCGGCGTGCTCCGTTCATGGGCACCTGGACAGCAGACCCGACAGGACGACTCGGCCGGCAGCCGGGATCATTGTCGACCAAGGGACGGGGAAGCTGCAACGAGACGCATGCCCTCCAGCATGACGCAACCGGCGAGGTAGGCGGTCATGCCACCCACGTCGTGGGGCGGTGAAACCGTGTTGACATCGACCGAGACGATGTCGAGACCGGCCAGTGAGCGCAGGAAACCCAGTCCCTCGGCGGCGCTGAGACCTTCCCAGGTCGGCGTGGCGACACCGGGAGCGCAGGACGGATCGAAGACGTCCATGTCCCAGCACAGGTAGACCTTGCGGCCGGCAAGGCGCTCCTGCAGCAGGGCGGCGGTGGCCTCGAGGCCCTGTCGCCGCATCTCGACATCGGGAATGAGGTGATAGCCGATGGCCTTCGTGTGCTCGAACACGCCGCCCATGAAAACCGGGCCGCGAGCACCGACGTGGAACGTGGAGGCGGCATCGATCAGGTTTTCCTCGGCGGCAATGGTGAACGTGGTGGCGGGCGAGATGCGATCCTGGCCGGTGGCTGGATAGGCGTCGGTGTGGGCATCGACATGGATGACGCAGAGGTCGTCATGGACCCGGCGCCAGGCGCGCAACTGTGGCAACGTGACGAGACCGTCGCCTCCCATCGTCAGTGTCGCCACACCCTCGCGGGCAATCCGCCACACCGCTTCCTCCATGACCTCGAAGGAAGGTTCGGGACGGCCTGGCGTTATCAGGGCATCGCCGCAGTCGATGACACCGAGTGCGCTCAGCGGGTTGGTGTCATCGAGAGGCGGATGATAGGGACGCACAAGTCCGGACTGCTGGCGAATGGACGCCGGTCCCAGGCGTGACCCGATGCGTGTCGGATGAATGCCACAGTCAAAGGGCATGCCGACGATCGCCAGACGGCAGCCGTCGAGAGTCCAGGTGACGGGCGCATCCATGAAGCCGGCGGTGGGACGGTAGACCCTGGAATCGAAGATCGACGTCATCATCACGGGTCCCTTCCTCCATGTTGGAGCACATGCGGCAGATACTCCCCGATCAGTCCTGGCGGCGCCATCGCCGCTGTGTGATTCCGCTCGACGGTTCCTGCGAGTGACAGAGAGATTTCCAAGGCAGGTTTTCCCGCATTCACGGCCACCACGGGAGGCCGTTCGTGTCGGCCGGCCTCAGAGCGAGAATGGACGCGATCGGACCGGACGAGCCTGGCGCCGTCCTTTCGAGAGGGCCCCGTCGCCTGTTCGACCGACGACGGGGTCATCATGGCCGTGCCATGGCGAGCACCTCTTCGGGCGTCAGACCCGATTCGCGCAACGACCGGACCGTTACCGAGCCATCGCGCTTGGCATGACGCCGGCCGTCCTCTCCGAGAAGCAGGCGGTGGTGGCGATGGAGCGGTTCCTTCCAGCCCATGAGCCGGCGGATCAAGCAGTGGACATGGGTGGCGGGGGCGAGATCGCAGCCCCGCGTGACCACCGTCACGCCCTGGACATGGTCGTCATGGGTAACGGCAAGGTGATAGCTGGTGGGAATGTCCTTGCGTGCCAGAACCACGTCACCGGCTATCCCCGTATCGACCGGGATCGTGCTGCCTTCGAGCGTGCGCCATGCCAACGGGCCCGTCTCGTCCATTGCCCGCGTGACATCGAGCCGCCAGGCGTGATGGTCGCCGGCCTCCAGTCTTGCCTCGACCTCTGCAGCGGCGAGCGTGCGACAGGTTCCAGGATAGATGAGGCCCAGCGGGCCATGGGGCGCTGCCTGCGCCAGTTCGACCTCCCGGGCGATCTGGCGGCGCGTGCAGAAACACGGGTAGACGAGCCGGCGTACCCGCAGTTCGGCGAGAACCGAGGCGTAGACGGCGAGATGGTCCGACTGGCGCCGGACCTCGCCGTCCCAGTCGATGCCGAGCCAGGCGAGATCCTCCAGGATGGCCTGCTCGAAGGTGTCGCGGCAACGTGCCCGGTCGATATCCTCGATGCGCAGGAGAAACCTTCCCCGGTTGTCGCGGGCCAGACGCCGGCCCTCGAGAGCCGAGAAAACGTGGCCGATGTGCAGCAACCCGGTTGGAGATGGCGCGAAACGCGTGACGATGACGGACATGGGCGGAACCCCTCTCATCGACGATACAGTCTCCGCGCCGGCATGGAAGGTCTGGACAACGACGAGGGACAGGACAGATCCTGCGCGAGATGGTCTCATCGTCCGGGGAGTAGACCGCCATGCCCTTGTCAGGACCAGCCGTGCCGCCCCGAAAGGGAAATGCATGCCAGCTTGTCGTGTTGCTGCATGGCTGGGGGGCCAACGGCAACGACCTGATCGGTCTTGCCGGCCCCCTGCAGTCAGCCCTCCCCCAGGCGCGGATCAGCAGCCCCGATGCTCCCGACCCGTGTGATCAGGATCCTGCCGGACGCCAGTGGTATTCCCTGATGGAGCGGTGCCCCGAACGCGTGCGACAGGGCATCGACCGGGCCAGCGACATGATCAATGCCTGGGTCGATTCGGAGCTTGAACGCCTCGGCCTGGATGACCGTGCCCTTGCCCTCCTGGGATTCAGCCAGGGTTGCATGATGGCGCTCCATGTGGCGCTGCGTCGACGGCGACCGGTCGCTGCCGTGGCGGGGTTTTCCGGTATGCTGATCGAGGAAGAGAGTCTTGGCCGGGAGATCGCCTGCCGGCCGCCGGTCTTCCTGTGTCACGGCGATGCCGACCAAGTGGTTCCCTTCGCCATGCTGCACAGCGCGGTCGACGCACTCGGCCAGCACGACGTACCCGTCCAGTGGCATGTCTGCCGGGGTATGGGACACGGTATCGATCCCGAATCCCTGGGCTTTGCGGCCCTCTTCCTGAAGAACGCCTTCAGGAGCAGCTGACGACCCCGTCGGCCTCCAGTTCAGCGATTTCCTCGTCGGACTTGTCGAGCATATGGGCGAGAATCGCCCGGGTGTGTTCACCCAGAAGCGGCGGCGGACGCTGATAGGCGGGAGGAGAGTCTTCGAGGTTGACCGGACTGCGGACCAGGGGAATCGTGTCGGCGAGCGGATGGTCCATCTCGAACTTCATGCCGCGCGCCTGGATGTGCGGATCCTCGTAGACCTGCCGGAAGTTGTTCACCACGCCACAGGGAATGCCCTCTCTCTCCAGGTGCTCGACCCACCAGGAACGGGGACGGCGCTTCATCCGTTCGACGACCTTTGCCACCAGGAGTTCGCGATGACGGACGCGAGCCGGATTGGTGGCAAAGCGTTCGTCATCGGCCAGTTCCGGCGCCTCGGCGAGATCGCACCAGCGGCGGAACTGCGTATCGTTGCCGATGGCGATGATGATGGGATCGTCAGCCGTGTCGAACACCTGGTAGGGTAACAGGTTCGGATGGGCATTGCCGTAGCGCTTCGGCGCGACGCCTGTGGTGAGATAGTTCATGTTCATGTTGGCCATGAGCGCCACGGCGCAATCGGACAGCGCCATGTCGATGTACTGCCCCTCACCGGTCGCATGGCGGTGATTGAGGGCGGCAAGAATGGCGATGGCGCTGTACAGGCCGGTGGTCAGGTCGGCAACGGCGATACCGGCCTTTTGCGGTCCTCCGCCCGGCAGGTCGTCGCGTTCCCCGGTGACCGACATGAATCCGCACAGGCCCTGGATGACGAAATCGTAGCCGGCCCGTGCCGCATAGGGACCGGTCTGTCCGAAGCCGGTGATCGAACAGTAGATGAGTCCGGAGTTGAGGGAGCGAAGACCGGCGTAGTCGAGACCGTATTTTTCGAGGCCGCCGACCTTGTAGTTCTCGACCAGGACATCCGCCCTGGCGGCGAGTTCGCGGGCGATCGCCCCTCCCCGGGGGGTCGCGATGTTGAGCGTCAGCGACTGCTTGCCACGGTTGGCCGCGAGATAATAAGCCGCCTCCGAGGTGTCCTTGCCGTCGCCGTCCTTCAGGTAGGGGGGTCCCCATGTCCGTGTGTCATCTCCGGTTCCCGGCCTTTCGACCTTGATCACCGTCGCCCCCAGATCGGCGAGGATCTGGGTGCACCAGGGACCGGCGAGAATGCGCGAAAGATCGAGAACCACGATGCCGTCGAGTGCCAGGGCCATCAGCCACCCCCCCTTGTCGTTGCATGACCCGCAATTGGGGTCACGAAACTGATATGATGGATGGACGGAACGAGTCCATGGCCCGTGGCGGGACAACTCCACTGTCGCACGGCCGCAAGGGAACACGATCCCGAGACTTAACATCTGGCCGTTGGCCGCTATGATGCCGCCGAATGACGCCGATGTTTTGGATTTCTCACCCTCGGAAACACAGCCAGTGGTATCGCTCCAGACATGTCCGGCTCTGGTCCTCAATGCGGACTACAAGCCGCTGAGCTACTTCCCGCTTTCGGTCTGGCCGTGGCAGGAAGCGGTCAAGGCGGTGTTTCTCGATCGCGTGGAGGCCGTGAGTGCCTATGACCTCACGATCCGCTCGCCGTCGTTCGAAATGCGGCTTCCCAGCGTCATTGCCCTGCGACACTACATTCCGATCAACAAGCGTCCGGCATTCACCCGGTTCAACGTGTTCCTGCGCGACCGGTTCTCCTGCCAGTACTGCGGGTTGCGCTTCGAGACCCGGGACCTCACATTCGACCATGTGATCCCCCGCTCGCGCGGAGGTCGGGCTACCTGGAGCAATGTCGTCACGGCCTGCCGGTCCTGCAACATGACGAAGGGCAACCGGATGCCTGGCGAGGCGCGGATGTTCCCTCTCGCCAGGCCGGCTCCTCCGACGACCTTCCAGCTTCGCCGCAACGGACAGTCCTTCCCGCCCAACTTCCTCCACGAACACTGGCGCGACTACCTCTACTGGGACAGCGAACTCGTCTCGGACTGACGCGGCCGACCCGACATAAGGTCGATGTCGTCGATACACGACATGTTCTGCGCGTCAATCATCTGATGTTGACGGCTTGAACCCGATGCTTCCCTACCCGGAACAGGCCTGGACCGCACGCCGGTTTGTGCAGTTGATCGGCGGCGCCATACCAAGACAGTATGATGCCCGGGCCCCTTCGGGGCATGGAGGATGGCTTGCGCGATCATGTCGCTGACGGGCATGCGCCCTTCATCGACAGCGTGACGATGACGCCGATCGGTGGCAGGCACGCCGGACCCCGGCAGACGGACAACCCAACACGCCGGAACACAGGGCCGCCCGGACCTGGAACACCACCCACTGTGGCCGAACAGGCACCATGAGCGCAGATGTCTCGGACTTGCAGGACCATTCTTTTTTCAGCCCTGTGGATTGTTGACGCGCTGGTTCACAAGCTCAAGAAGCTTCGCGTGGTCCACGGATCCGAAGAAATCCTGCAAATCCGCGTCAACAACCCACTCCCGGCCCTCGTCCAGTTCCTTCCATATCTTGCGTAGTGCTCCATGGGCGGACCTCCCTTGCCGATACCCGAAGTTGGCATCATCGAAAATCGGCTCGAAGATCGACTCCAGCCGGTTCAGCAGCGCCTGCTGACACACCCGATCGTAAATCGTCGGGATGCCAAGAGGACGTAGCTTCCCCGGCTGGCCCGCCTTGGGAATCAGGCGTTGGAGAACCGGCTGCGGACCGTAATCACCGTCCCGCAACTCTCGGTGCAAGCGATCGAGATTCGCATCAAGCGATGCCTCGAACGCCGCCAGGTTCTCTCCATCCACGCCACCGGCACCGCGGTTGCGCTTGACCTTCTCCCAGGCCACCTCAAGATTCTTCCGCTTGTACACCTTGTCCACCAGTGAGTGGACCTTCCTTTCTCCCGTCAGGTTGAGCCAGTGAACCAGTCTCCTCGGCCCATGACGTCCGGGTCTTTCGCTCATGGAACTTGTCCGCGTCATGATCCTTACTCGCTCCTTCACCGTCTCTCACCAACCACCTCTGCCAACCGCCTTCCCCGACCCACCCGGTCGCCGCTCGCGCGGTCACCCGGCTTTCACCGGGCTTGTGGTACTATTCGGTTGTCCGATTGCTCGCCGTGCATCCTTTCTCACTTCGCCTCTCGGCTTATAGGGGCCGTTATCCCGGTGCCACCCGGGAACACGACGAGCCCTCCTGGGGTCACGTCCAGATCTTCCGTACCGTGCCGTTCGCAAACACCTTGGTGCGACGGGTGAGTAAGAACGCCTTCGCCGCCATAGTGCCGGCTCGACCTTGCCCCGTCTTTGGCCGACCGATTCATCATGGGGTCGCCCCCTCGATTACGGCCCGGTACTTCTCCGCAAGCCCTTCAGATTCCACCTCACGGTGGACACCCTGCCCTCCGGTTGTCTCTCGACAGTGAACCAACTTAGCTCTTCCCTTGGCAGTGTCCGTCGTTTCCAACTTCGTGCCCGTTTAGGGCGTCGCTTATTCGCTCACCCCGGCCAGCGAGGAATGACCCCCGCTTTTGGATATGGCGCCCCTTACCCGAGCGCCAGTGGGACTTGAACCCACCTGATCTGGGCGCTGCCCAGCACACCCTACGGCCCCATCCGACTTCTTCAAACCATCCATCATAGGCTTCGGCTTTCTCCTTTCCCTACACGGTCCCGCCACGACAGGCGGGATAGTTCGAAGACCTCCCAGGGTCCCAACAGAAGGCGTGCGGACGTGCATGGGGTTCTCCGACACCGGATATCCGTGCGCCGCCTCGATGTCGGCGGACAGCCGCCGAAGGCTCAGGCCGAGCACGCGGGACGCCAGGTTCGGCACCCCTCTCGGGCCAAGAATGACGAACCGGGAATTGTTCGCGATCAGATGCAGGCGGCGGAACTGCTGCTCCGCAGTCCAGCCGATCCAGCGGTCGCGTGCAGCAAGCTTGAACGAGCCCGGCTGCCAGCCGACCAGCGCCACCCAGGTCTCGCCGTGCAGGGCGACATGGCGCAGGCCCTTGCCGATGATGCCGTGAAACCGCAGGTAGTGATGCTCCTTGACCAGACGATCCCAGAGCCGGTGCTCACGTGCGCCACGGGTCGGCCGCACCGTCACCTCGCGAAGGTCGATAGGGGAATCCGGGGTCACAAGCGTCGTCATGCCGGCACACTGCCACAGCGAAAACGGGATGTCCACCCCCAAAATCAGCCTGCGTGCGCCGAGCGTCGGGACGACAAAAAAAATCTGCTCGGACTTGTTTGACGGCGGGGGGGGGGGGGGGGGGGTAAAGTATGCGTCATAGCAATCAGGAGGTTCTACCATGGCTATCGAGCGGACTGGCGGCCGGGGCGCTGACACGCTGACTGGCGGCGACGGCGACGACGTTCTACGGGGCCGCAAGGGCGCTGACACGCTGACCGGCGGCGCTGGCTCCGACACGCTGGGGGGCGGCAAGGGCGGCGACACGCTGATCGGCGGCGACGGCGACGATACGCTGACGGGTGGCCGCGGCGCCGACACCTTCGTGTTCGAGGCGGGAGACGGCGCCGACACGATCACCGACTTCGGGGACGGCGACAGGATTCGTCTGGATGGCGTATCCGGCGGGTTTGCGGCGCTGATCATCGAGAAGAGCGGCGCCGATACTGTCATTCGCTACGGCAACGCCGGCGATACCATCACGCTGTCGGGCGTGTCGGCAGACAGCTTGGATGCGAACGACTTCATCCTGCCTGCTGGCGATGGCGGCAACCCCCTCGACAACGACAACGACGGTGGCGACCCGAATGCCAACAACGACGGCGGCGGGGACACGATCCCGGACACTTCGGGTGATAAGCCGCTCGACGTCAGTAATAATGGGGATGGCGAGGACAAGATCCTTGGTCGCGAGGGCGACGGCACCCTCGAAGCCGACAATCCCCACGACTGCGTCATTATCCTCTACGGCACCAGTGGCGACGACACTTTAGAGGCCATATGGAGCGACACATGCCTCTACGGCTATGCCGGCAACGATACCCTGACAGGTGGCCATGGAGACGACGAACTCCACGGCGGCGACGGCAACGACACCCTTACCGTCTCCCGCGGCAACAACGAGCTCCACGGCGGCGACGGCGACGATACCCTGACAGGTGGCCATGGAGACGACGAACTCCACGGCGGCGACGGCAACGACACCCTTACCGTCTCCCACGGCAACAACGAGCTCCACGGCGGGGCCGGCGACGACACCCTGGAGGCCAGCTGGGACGACAACACCATGGTTGGCGGCAAGGGCAATGACACCATGGAAAGCGGCTGGGGAGCCGATACCTTCGTGTTCCACGAGGGTGACGGGCAGGACACGATCGAGGATTTCGGCTTCGGGTTCAGTGGCAGCAACGTGTACCATCCCACTCTCAAAGCTGAGAATGCGGCCCGGAAGAGGGCCTTGGCCAATGGGGAGACGGACATCATCCAGCTTCACCTCAACGTTCCGGGCGACACATCGGACGAAGCCGCTTTCGAGTCGCTGAAGATCCGCCGGGACGGCCGCGATACCGTCATCGGCTACGGCGATGCGGGAGACACCATCACGCTGGTCGACACCCGTATGAACACCCTGACCATCGACGACTTCGACTTCGTTTTCGTCGCCTAGCGCGTCGGCGGCCGGGGTTGCAATCCGGTACAACCGCTGCGACGGTTGTGTCGATCGGTCGCGCTTCGCATGTCCGCCAAGGTCTTGAACGCGATGTGCTCAGGGAGCGAGGGAGCGCAGGACGGTCTCGTCGACCGTCACGCCAAGTCCCGGCGCCCGGGGCAGGCTGGCCATGCCGTCCTTGATGACATAGTCGCAGGTGGCGAACTCGGCGCCGAGTTCCAGGTAGTCGTAGTAGAGCTCACCATGAATGGCATTCGGCATCACGGCGCAGGTATGCAGCATGGCGACGAAGGCCACGGTCGTGCTGTTCCAGCAATGGGGTGAGATGAGCACCGAGTGGGCGTCCGCCATGGCGCCGATTTCGAGCATCGTCACGATGCCGCCGGCCCCGACGATGTCGGGATTGAGGACATCGGCTGCCCTCCTGTCGAGGAGGTTGCGGTAATGGCGCACACCCGACTGGCGCTCGCCGGTGGTGATGCGCGATGTCGTGCTGGCGCGGAATTCGGCCAGACCATCAAGGTCGTCCCCGGCGAGCGGTTCCTCGATCCAGAAGGGAGCGTAGGGCTCGAACAGTCGGGCGGCCCGAAGCGCGTGGCGACGGTCCTTCTGGACGGCGAAATCGAGCATGATGTCGACATCCCAGCCGACCGCTTCCCGGGTCAGGCGGACGCAGGCCTCGGCATCCTCCAGGGTGGCCTGGCGCAGGGGGTAGATCTTGACGGCGCCATAGCCTTCGGAACGCATCATCGCACATCGCTCCGCAATGGCCCGAGGCGTCTGGACCGGCCCGTCCCAGGCGTTGGCGTAGACCGGCACCCGGTCGATGATGGCGCCGCCGAGCATCGCGTGCACGGGCATCTGCGCCGCTTGTCCGGCGAGATCCCAGAGCGCGACCTCGACCGCGCTCGCCGCCGACGCATAGTCGATCCCGGGATGCTTGTACGACATGGGTTCCACGACGTGATGCAGGAAGGCGCGCGGACTGGTGTGCGGCATCTGTTTCAGGGCCTCGCCAAGGACGATGATGATCTCGCACGTCGCGGGTTCCCGGTAGGTGAGAGCATAGGCTTCGCCCCAGCCGACAAGGCCCTGGTCCGTCTCCAGTTTCACGAACACCATGGTCTGGCCCTCGGACCAGCCGTCCGAACTCGGCCTCGGACCGACCAGAAACGGCGTCACGTCGACGATTTTCATCTGGACACTCCCGGCTGACCCCGTACTCCTCGAACGTCGAGCGCCAGTCCGATCAGGCCCCCCGGCGCAGCGGACGTGAATGCCCATGGTAGGAAGAAAGAACTGTCTGCGAAACTGCGACAGCACGCATCCTTCCGCTCGACAGGAACTCCGTTGCGAGACTGACCCAACCTCCGGTTTCGCCTCACATCGACCTACAAGGGCCTCTTGCTGATCCCGTCAGGTGCGCATGACTCGCTTGCGCCCACATCACGCCGACGACACGGCTTCGACTGACTGGCCGACACGTGGGCACCCGCGCCTACCAACTCGAGCCACGATCCTCGTCCTTCGGCGCCCGTTCATTCCCGCGACATGGCTCGGTCGCTCGATCGAACCTTGTCGCGGCCTAACCCGAAGTTCCGGACGATTTCAGCGCTACAACCACATCAAGTAGTTGATCTTACTGATAAAATCGCACAGAAGCGACATGCAGAAGTTCCCATGTAACGGTGAAACACTCTGTTGACACAGGCGGCTGTCGCCCTCATATACGTTGCCATGTACACAGACATCGTCCCCAACCGCATGAGCCCCCCGCCAACAATCTCTCCTCCTGGCCCATGAAGAAAGTCGAAACCCCGCGGCCCTTCCAGGTCACCATGCGGCCCACGACGCTCCAGAAAGAGGCCCTGAACCACCTCGGCGTGCGCCTCTAGCATTCCCAGTAGCGACACACCAGATTCTCCCAAACGTCAATACATTCATAACGATACGTCTGATCGGTGCTGGAACTTCGGACTAACATCCGCTTCCGCCTCGAGGCCCATTGCGCCCTCAAGCGACGCTCCTTGAGCGTCTCCTTGTCGTGACGAGTTCGACGCGGTCGCCTGCACGGGAGAACTCAATTCCAAACCCTTCTGCATGACGAGATGGGATGATTCGCCTTCAGTGCGGCTATCACGGTATCGACCGTGCGGGCGGAACGCATGCACGGTCAAGGCCCGTGCGAGATCGACGTGGCGGGCTTCAGGCCGAAAGGTTGAGCATGCGCTTAACCCAGATTTGTCACCAAGTTTCCTTTTGATGGGGATGGGGTTTGTGATATATGAATAAGACCAATGAGTTACATGCACCAAGGAGCCCATCCACATGGCGACACAGTGTCCAGCACAACAACTGGAGTTTGAAGGTCTCGGACGGCGGCAGATTGTGGCCAATTTCGATGGTGGCCGCATGACCTCCGACGGTGGTGCGCTTCTGTTGCGGGAAGCAGACAGGCTTTTCAACGTGACGGAGCGTGTTGCTGACGCTTTTGTTGATTATCGTGATCCCAGTCGCATTGAACACGATGTGACGACACTGGTGGCGCAGCGCATCATCGCTTTGGCTCTGGGTTACGAGGATCTCAATGATCATGACCGTCTGCGTGACGACCCTGCTCTGGCCCTGGCTTGCGGGATCGACGATGTGGAGGGAGCGAGACGGGTTCGCGAGCGGGACCGTGGACATGTGCTGGCGGCCTCGAGCACGCTGAACCGCCTGGAACTCGGCGATCCGAATGAGGCGAGCCTGGACCGCTATAAGAAGATCGTGGCCGATCACGAAGCACTGGACCGTCTTCTTGTGGACCTGTTTCTGGAGAGCCATGCGGAACCGCCCGAGGAGATTGTTCTGGATCTTGATGCCACCGACGATCCGGTGCATGGCGACCAGGAGGGCAAGTACTTCCACGGCTATGACGACCACCATTGCTTCCTGCCGCTGTTCGTCGTCTGCGGCGAGCACATCCTGCGCTGCCGGTTGCGGACGGCCGACCATGGCGCGGCGGATGGCTCGGTGGATGAGCTGTCACAGATCGTTGAGCAGATCCGCGGCGTGTGGCCCCGGACACGGATCGTGGTGCGGGGGGATTGTGACTTCGGCACGGACGACATCATGGTCTGGTGCGAGGACCATGGTGTCGACTATGTCTTTGGATATGGTCAGAATCCTCGCTTGAACAGCATGGTCACGAAGGCACTCAACAAGTCGAGGCGGCGTTGTCTGGTGTCCGGCAAGCCATCCAGACGGTATCGGGATCTGCGGTATCGCACGCAGAAGTCATGGTCCCGCGAGCGGCGAGTGGTGGCCAAGGCGGAATGGCTACCGGGACCGCGCGGCAAGAACGCTCGTTACATTGTGACGAGCATCTCCAGGAAGGAGGTCGGCGCTCGGGAACTCTATGAGCAGAGGTACTGTGCTCGGGGAGACATGGAGAACCGGATCAAGGATCAGCAGTTGTGGCTGTTCTCCGATCGCACGTCGTGCCATGTCATGCGGGCCAACCAGCTGCGCATGTACTTCTCGGCCTTTGCCGGCGCCATCGTCGACATCCTGCGCCGTGTCGGCCTGCACGGCACCGAGTGTGCCCGCTGGCGCGTCGACACCATACGCTCCCGGTTGTTCAAGCTTGCCGGCAGGGTGACGAAGACGGTGCGCCGGCTTCGCCTCTCCTTTGCCTCGATCTTCCCCTTGCAGGAGGTGTTCGCCCGCACCCTCGTCAACCTGCGTGCCGCGGCCCAGGCGCCGCCGCCGGGATAGCGTGTGCTGCATCCCATCACAGTCTGATCACAGCGTCTCCCGAAGGCGTCGCCAGGGGTGTGCCTGGCGCATGTCCCGGCATAGGCACGAACGCTAAAAACGGCTTTCGGCTCCCTTGGCCTGCCAATATGAGCCGAAAAACTATCCCAAATGCGACACGATTCCGCCAACAGCGCAATCAAAGTGAACCTTGTCTGCGCCCGAGGCTGAAGATTACGCCATCATTCCACTATCATTCCCCTTGGTGACAGAACCGGGTTAAGCCTTCGAGGTGGAACGTGACCCTGCCGTGCCACTGTTGACGGGGCCGAGGCCTGTGTCGTTGCGGGTCAGGCAGATAAGCGCTTGCCCTGGCGCAGCTCGATCTCCTGAGGGCGGTGGAAGGCGACCACGTGGCCGGCCGTAGTTCGCGGCGAAGTCATTGTCGGCGTCGGCGCAGCTGTGGGAGTCGAGGTATTCGGACGTCATCGCGAAGCCGTGAACGGCATCATGCCCGGGCCAGGGCCGAAGGTCCGGTGGCGCACAAAGACCTGTTACAGCCTGGTCGAAAGAAGGATGGCGAGGCGTGTGCCACGGCGGATGGCACCGGTGAAAATGTCGTGCGCAGGCGTTTCCCGGGCACCGTGCTCCAGAGCGGTGTCGTGGTGGGCCGTCTCATCCTGGCGAAACTCCTCGATGGTGGCCCTGAGATCCGCCTCATCGCCTCCCAGACGCCGGGCCTGGCTGGCGTAGTGTTCGCTGATGACGCTTTCGACGGCCTCGGTGCAGGCCATGGCGGCGCGTGGGCCCAGGAGGGCGGAGCCGAGGCCAAGCGCAAAGCCCGCCACATTCCATAACGGCGAAAGCACGGTTGGCCGGACCCGCCGCGTGACGATCAGTTCATCGAAACGGTCGAGGTGTTTCTGTTCCTGTTCCGCCATGCCGCGAATGACCTCGCCGGCCCGGGTGCCACCGAGCACGGCGAGTTGTCCGTCATAGATCCGTTTGGCACCGAATTCTCCGGCATGATCGACCCGGATCATGGCATGGACGATATCGCGCACCGTGCCGTCACCGGGCAGAAGTCCGTCGCGGGTGTTGCGCTCTGCCGTCATCTGCGCCCCCGCAATGACGCCAGACAACCGCTGATGGCGACCGCTGCCAGCATCAGGGAAACGATGGCGTTCCATCCGGCCATGGAGACCCCCGCCATCGACCACGCGACATCGTCGCACGGCACGACTTCGATGGAGAGAAAGGAATCGATCGACATGTCCCCGAACTCCGGTGTGCTGCATCCCGGCGACGACACCCAGCGCCATTCAACCATGACATGCCAAGCAGCGATAGCGGTTCCGGCAAGGAAGGCAAGGGCAAGGGCTGCCAGCATGATCGCCGCACGCCCCGGCCTCATGAAGACAACCGACACGGCCGCAACGGCGACGGACGCGCCATGGGCCCAGCGCTGGTCAATGCACAGGGGGCAGGGCTCAAGTCCCCCCACATGCTGGAACCAGAAGGCGGCGGCGAGGCAGGCGGCACTGGCGAGGCCGAGCAGGCCAGCGAGCAGCCTGGAACGTTGCCATGCCGCCATGGGAGAAAGGACGGTCATCGGACCCCGAGTATGAAACCGCTCCAGGGAATCCTACAAGAACCACTTGATGGCGGCGAAACCGGCAACCAGCGCAACCAGCATGGCCGAGCCCGCCAACGTGAAATGGCGTTCCACGAGGCCGCGCAAGGGCACGCTGAACCACGACAGCAGCGCCGCCTCAATGGCGAAGCGCAGGCCGCGCGAGACGGCGGAGGCAACGACAAAGACCCAGATGTCGAGATGCATGGCGCCGGAAGCAATGGTCACCACCTTGTAGGGAATCGGCGTGAATCCGCCGGCGAAGACGATCCAGGCCCCCCATTCGTTGTAGAGGGTGGCATACTCCGCATAGACCTTCGCGTAGCCGTAGAATTCGAGCACGGGCCAGGCGACGGCATCGTGAAAAAACAGTCCGACAGCGTAACCAGCAGCACCGCCCAGGACGGTCCCGATCGTGGCGAGGAGGGCAAGTAACCACGCCCTGGAGGGCGTCGCGAACATCATCGGCAGGAGCAGGGCCTCCACGGGCACCGGGAAGAAGGAGGCTTCGGCGACGGCGAGCGCCAGCAGCCACCAGACCGCGTGGCGGCTGGCGGCAAGGTCCATGGTCCTGGCGTAGAGACGCTCAAACATGTCGGGGCGTCCACGATACCGCGTCACGCTTCATCGACGTCGTGACCCGGCCTCGCCGTGGGGGTAGCATGATTCGAGGGATATGGAGGCAGGCATGGAGGAAGTCAGGTCCGTTGATCGCACGGCATCGACCGACGAGGCGATGGCCATTCTCGAGGAGGACGGTGCGGTCATCTTCCGCAATCTTGTCGATGACGACGTCATCGACCGGGTCAACGAGGAACTCGAACCCTATCTCGGTCGAGCCTACTTCGGGGAAGGCGAGTTCTGGGGCCGCCGGACGCGGCGCGTGAGCTCGCTGATCGCCAGATCCAGGGCCTATGGAGAGGAACTCGCCACGGCGCCGCAGATTCTCGCGGTCATGGATCGCCTGTTGCTGCCCCGCTGCGAACGCTATCAGCTGCATGTGACGCAGGCGGTGAGAATCACGCCGGGCGAGGGACGCCAGATCATGCATCGCGACGATGGTCTCATTCCTTTCCGCCACCCCGGACCCCAGTGCCTGTGCAATACGATGTGGGCGCTGTCGGACTTCACGGTCGAAAACGGCGCCACGAATGTCATTCCCGGCAGCCACCTCTGGGACGACGACACCTACCCCGACGACAACTCCAGGGTCGCCTGCGCCGTGATGCCCAAGGGCTCGTGTCTCGTCTATCTCGGTTCTGTGTTTCATGGCGGCGGACGGAATGTCACCGCCGACCAGCACCGCACCGGAGCGATCACCGGATACAGCCTCGGCTGGCTGCGCCAGGAAGAAAACCAGTATCTCGCCGTTCCACCCGCTGTCGCCCGCCGCCTGCGCGAGGATATCCAGCACCTGATCGGCTATCACCTGCACGACATCTTCCTCGGTTGGGTCGAGGGACAGGACCCCCATGTCGTGCTCGAGGACAGGTTCACCGATGTCATGCCGGCCTCACCGGAAGGCGGCGAGTACGTGGAAGACTCAAGCGTCTTCAAGACCGCGGTACTGGGAGAACCGAGCCGTCATTGACGGTTCTTCTTGACCGGTCGCACCAACCCCGACATTGATGACGCTCCTTCAGGCCTCTGTGGCGGAACTGGTAGACGCGGCAGACTCAAAATCTGCTTTCCATCCGGAAGTGGGGGTTCGAGTCCCTCCAGAGGCACCATTCCTCCCTCTAGCGTAGCATTCCACCCGTCCGAGATCGAATGTGTGGTAGCCGTCACCGGCCACCTTGTCGCAGGTCCGCCGGTAGGTGTCGAAACCCCCGACATAGGGCGTGAACACCCTGGGCTTGCCGGGAATGTTGGCGCCGACATACCAGGAGTTCGCCAGGGAATAGAGGGTCGCATCGCCAACCGCGATGGTGTGTTCGACCCAGGCCTCCTCCTCGTCTTCAGCCGCTTCGACCCGGTCGAGATCATGGCGCCGCAGCCAGGCCAGAAAGTCCGTGATCCACTCCACGTGCTGCTCGATGGCGCTCATCATGTTGGTCAGGACCGAGGGGCTCTGCGGACCGGTGATGGTGAACATGTTGGGAAACCCGGCCATCGTGAGACCGAGATAGGTACGCGGCCCGGCCTCCCACTTGTCGCGCAGGCTGACACCTTCCGCGCCACGAATGTCGATCCCGAGAAGAGGGCCTGTCATGGCGTCGAACCCGGTGGCGAACACGAGGGCATCGACGTCGAAGGCCCTGCCTTCTTCGGTGACGAGGCCGGTCGGCGTGATGTGGTCGATCGGATCGTTGCTGATGTCAACGAGAGTGACGTTCTTCCGGTTGTAGGTCTCGAAGTAGTCGATGTCGACGCACAGCCGCTTGGTGCCGAACGGGTGGTCGGTCGGTGACAGCAATCTGGCCGTCTCCGGATCGTCGACCCTGCTGCGTATGTTGTCGTGGGCAAAGTCGACGAAGAGCCTGTTGACCTCGATGTTGGAGTTGACGTCATCGAAGGTCGAGAGAATGGTGAAACCGCCGATCTGCCAGCGCCGTTCCATCTCCGACTTGCGCAGGTTGTCGGAGATCTCCAGTCCGGGACCGACGGCATCATCACAGTTGTAACCGCTGTGCGACCAGCGGGCGCCTTCCCGGAAGGCGGCGTAGTTCTTCTTGATCTCCCGCACCTCCTCGGCATCAAGCGGGCGGTTCCAGGCAGGCACAGAAAAGTTCGCCGTACGCTGGAAAACGGTGAGATGACGCGCCTCGCCGGCGATCTGGGGAATCGACTGGATCGCCGATGAACCGGTGCCGATGATTCCGACACCCAGGCCTCGGAAGTCGACCGGTTCGTGAGGCCACAGGCCGGTGTGGTACCAGGGGCCGAGGAAGGACTCGAGACCTGGGAGGTCGGGGCGCCGCGGCACGGAAAGACAGCCGAGCGCCATGATGCAGTAGTGGCCGCGAAAGACCGCGCCTGCGTCGGTTTCAAGGTTCCAGACCCCGCAGTCCTCGTCCCACCGAGCCCGCACTACCCGGGTGCCGAAGCGGATGTCGCGGCGGAGATCGAAGCGGTCCGCCACGTGACCGGCGTATTCCAGTATCTCCGGCTGAGCCGAGTAGCGTTCCGTCCACTCCCACTCCTGCTGCAGGTCCTCGTCGAAGGAATAGGAATACTCCATGCTCTCGACATCGCAGCGGGCCCCGGGATAGCGATTCCAGTACCAGGTGCCGCCAACGTCGTCTGCCATCTCGAGCACGACCACCCGCAGCCCCAGACGCCGCAGGCTGTAGAGCATGTACAGGCCCGAAAAGCCGGCGCCCACGATGACGGCATCATACGAGATGGATTGTTCCGACACGCCGGAAGCCTCCCTGTTGATCTTCACCCGGGACCGAAGATCATCGCCAATGCCGGTGGCAGAGCAAGTCCGTTCCACGGAACCGGGGTCCGGCATACCATGAGGAAGCCCGGAGCCCTGTGAAGGAGAGACCATGCCTGCCTTTGCCTCCTTCTGCGAAGCCGAACACCGCCGCCGGCTCGAGCGCACCCGCGATGCGATGAGACAGCAAGGGATCGATGTCTGCCTCTGCGTGGCGCCTGAACACCTCTACTGGCTCGCCGGCTATGATTCCTGGGTCGCCGTCAACAGTCCTCAGGCCCTTGTCTTCAATGCAGGCGACGATGACCCCTGCCTCGTCGTCCGAGACGTCGATCTGCCCCTGGCGACGGAAACCACATGGGTCCGGGATATCCGTACCTACCGCCTGCACCACGACGATGCGGCAGCCCTGATGGCCGGCCTGGTGCACGAGATGTCCCGCTTCGGCGCCCGGGTCGGCATCGAGATGCGCTCGCACTGTCTCTCCTGGGAATGGGGCCAGGCCCTTGCAGCCTCCCTTCCGGCATCACGATTCACCGACGTCACACCGCTCATCGGCGCCCTGCGCTGCATCAAGTCGCCGGCAGAGATCGCCTTCATGCGCGAAGCCGCCGGCCATGCCGAGGCCGGTCTTGCCGCCATGCGCCGATCACTCAGGCCGGGCATGAGCGAGATCGCACTGGCGGCCGAGATCGAACATGCGATGCGTCGGCTGGGATGCGACTACTGGGCCATCCCCGTCGAACTGGCGAGCGGCCCGAGGAGTGAAGGCGGCCATGCCACACCGCGGAACCGCATCATCGAATCGGGTGATCTCGTTCACGTCGAACTGGCGGGTGTTCACGAGCGCTACCACGCCGTTGCCATCGCCACCATGGCGGCCGGCAGGCCCTCCGCCGGGAAACGTGATCTCTACGCGGTAGCGCGGCATTCGCTCGAGGACGGGATCGCTTCGACGAGGCCCGGCGTGCCGGTGGCCGAGGTCGAGGAGGCGTCTCTCGCGGCGGTCCGGGACGCCGGTCTCGAAGATGCCGCCATGATGCGTTTCGGCTACGGCATCGGCATCGCCTTCCCTCCGTTGTGGCTCGAGACTCTGGAGATCGGCCGCCACGCGGACCAGCGTCTGCAACCGGGCATGACCTTCGTGCTGCACGCCTGCCTCACGCCACCCGGATCCGGGTGTGGCGTGGTTGTTGGCGGCACCTGGCTGATGCTGGAGGACGGTGTCACGATGCTGGCCGGCAGCGGTCCAACGGACCTCGACATCATCGACTGACACCGGTCGATTCGGCGAGACCACAGCGCTTCAGCCCGCTGCCCCGGGATCCTGCGCTTCCTTCTCGAAGAGTGCGTTCACCGGAAACCGCCACCAGGATCCATGCGTAGCGGCTGTCACTCAAGCGACCCGGGTGCCGGATCATGGACGAGGATTGCCTTGGAATGCGGCGGGCGGATGTCTCAAGCGGACTGCCGGTCCGCTGTCAGGCGACCTGGCGAGATTGAACACCGACCGCGGTCCGGATTGGGCTCGACTGCACGCCCGAGGATGTCGCCGAGGTCATCGGCACCACCGACATAGCTGCCATCGATCCAGATCTGCGGCACCGTGACCGGTGTCTTCGGCCCGACGATCGGCTTGACCCGTGCCAGCATCTCGTAGAGCGCTGCCGGCTCGCGCACCACGTCATGATAGGTATAGGTGATCCCTGCCTCGTCGAGACAGTCCTTGGCGCGTACGCAGTGCGGACAGGTTGCCTTGCCGAACAGCCTGTTCCCGACAAGCGGCGTACGCTTGGCATGCGCCTCGATGATGGCCTGGGTGAGCACCCCCCGGTTGAGTGCCGCCCCCTGGCTGACAAGGCGCCCCTCCACCAGAACGATGGGAGCGTGCCAGCCGCCCTTCGGCAAGGGTTTCCACCAGTGCGTCAACCAGTCGCGAGTATCAACCTCGACCGGCACACCGCCGAGTTCGGTCTCCACGACATCGGCAATCACATCCTTCGTAAGGGCGCACTCACCGCAGGGAATCTTCACGCTGAAAGGACCCCATGCACCCGCCCATCGATACAGTGTGACATTGACCGGTTTCGTCATGACCCCGTTTCCTCCAATTCCGGTCGCAGCGCCGGGCGGTGATGTGAAAGGAATGGTGATTGTATCGTTGACTGAAAGGGTGACGATGATGAGGATGACAGTGTCTACGACGCATTGCCCGGGACTCGCATTCGCTCGGTGCTGTCATCGCCCCAGTCACCGCGCGAACCGAACGCTTACCCGTCCTCCTCTCCAAGGGTGGCGCACAGGTCACGGGTCTCTCCGTTTCCCAGATGACACATACCCCACTCCCAGATGACACATACCCCACATAGCTTTCAGCTACCACGGCGGCATCCACAAGCGCAGTCTCGTGGCGTCCGTTGACGGTCACCACCAGACGCCATGTTCAGGGCAAGGGCGAGGTCGGCTGGAACGTGGCCGCCCATTGCCGGGCCGACAGCGAAACCGGTGATGATCGGTTCGCGAAACTCCGGAAAGGCGTTGCCGATCCCGGTGGAAACTCCGGCGATCGGTGTCTGGCCGCACGAAGGGACAATGACCCGGTGGGCGCCGCCGCCAGTTCCCCTCAACAGCCCGGGAACGATACTGTCTCGATCATCGATCGGCAGGTTGCAGGCGTGGGAGACAGACAATTCTGCGTATGTCCCGGGCTGACACCGGATCAGCAACGATTCCGACCGCATCTCATGGGCGTCCTTTCCCCGGGTTCCGGCGGCGCGGTCAGTACTTCAGGACCTCGTCGAGAATCTCCGTGGCATCGCCACGGTAGCGGGTATCGCGGCGACCTTCCCGCGCCCGGATGCCATGAGTGCGATAGATCTCGATGGAATTGTCCACGGGCCGGCGATCACCCTCATGGGCGGTCAGCCACAGGCGCAGAAGAAGGCGCCCCTCGTCTTCTCCCGGAGGATCTTCAAACCCACGGCGGGCGTGAAGTGTCGTCAGGTTGTTGCAGACCAGCAGCTGCCCCGGCTCCATCTGGAACTCGAACATGTGGTCGGGACGCAGGGCCACGTCATCAAAATAGGAAAGAGCGGCACGGTCGAACGCCGGAAGGTCCTCGCCAAGTTCCTCGCAGGCCATGTAGATGTATCCGGCGACGTAGCGGCAACTGACACATCCCTCGCGTTCCGACAGCACCGGGACGCGATGTTCGGTCACCGGAGCTTCGCCGGGTCCTTCCTCGCCAAACCGGTGGTAGCGGAAACCGCGATAGAGGGAACCGAGATAGTCCGGCCTTTCATCGAGAATCGTGTTGTGAACGGCGAGTGCGCTGGCGTACTGGGACTCCCCGCCCTCGATGCTCCTGCGTATGGAGAGCATGCACAGGATGTCGCAGGCATCGGTGTGCAGGGTCAGCGGCAGGGAGTTGCGGTAGGCGCGTTCCTTGTGATCCTTGCCGCCCACGTTGACGACATGACCGAGGCGGTCGCCGATGACCGACTGGGACTGGCCCGTGCCAAAGTGTGTTCCGAGTCCCCAGTAGATGATCTCCGCCTTGGCGAGTGGCCACTCCTCGACCGGCAGGCGGTCAACGAGAACGATGCCGCGGCCCCACATGATCTCCTCGTAGATGTCACGCAGATCATCGGCGATGGCCGGCAGCCTGAAATGATGGTGCCCGATTTCATCGAGCGTCAGCCCCTGACGGTCAACCTCGCGCCACGCCTCGTCGAGGGCATCGATGTGGCGCTGATCCCAGTCGATCCTGATGGCGTCGAGGGAACCAAGACCCGCCGAGGTCCACGCCGAAGGATGGTGAATCGGTTGAAGGTAGACATCAGCCATGGCATGTCCTTCTTGTCCTGGCGGATCCTACCAGAGCCGGGGCCGCAGCGTGAAGGACTTGCGCTGCGGGGCTCCGGAAGGCAGCTTTCCGGCGCAGGATCCGAGGAATCACGGCCATGATCGATCTCTACTTCGACCACACCCCGAACGGGCAGAAGGTCCATATCATGCTCGAGGAGTGCGAACTCGCCTACAATCTGATCATCATCGACATCGGCAAGGGTGAACAGTTCGATCCGGACTTCCTCAAGATCAGCCCCAACAACAAGGTTCCGGCCATCGTTGACCACGAAGGCCCGGGAGGTCGACCTTTCTCTCTCTTCGAATCGGGCGCCATCCTGCTCTACCTTGCCGAGAAGACAGGCCGGTTCCTGCCGGCGGAACCTCAGCGGCGATGGGACGTGATGCAGTGGCTGTTCTGGCAGATGGGAGGCTTCGGGCCGATGCTCGGACAGGCGCACCACTTTCTCGCCTACGCCCCGATGAACCCTTCGGGCGCCGAGGTCCTGCCCTATGCCCAGAACCGATACCGCAACGAGGCCTCCCGGCTCTACGGCGTACTCGACCGGCAGCTCGGTGAGAACAACCACGTTGCCGGTGAAGCCTATTCGATTGCCGACATGGCCATCTTTCCCTGGTGCCGGCTTCATGAGCGACAGGAACAGGATCTCGACGATTTTCCCAACGTGAAACGCTGGTACGGCGCCATCAGCGAGCGTCCGGCCGTCACGCGCGACATCGCCGCCTCGGCTGACATCGTCACCGGTTTCACACCGGAGAGCTGGTCGGTTTCCTTCGGCGCCGACCAGTACCGGAAGCGCCCGTGAGATCCATTCATGACGGCCTCCTCGACCGGATCGAGTTCGAGTCGTTCCTGTGCTTCTGGCGATCAAGGCCCGGTGTGTCGTTCAGTGTCGGCGTGAGCGGCGTGATCGCGGAGTTTCACGCTCCGGGCGATGGATCGGTTGCCTGGCAGGCGACGGCGGGCACCATGACCGGCATATGCCCGGGCGGCTGCATCGAGATCACGGCCACGGACCACGCCCTGTGCCTGCCCTACGACATCGCCGGCCGGGTCCGCGGATTTCTCTTCTGCCTGGAAGAGAAGTCGGCACGGATGGCCTGTCATCGGGTGCTTCGGCATGCCGGTTTCCGGGGTCATGCCGCTCTCTTCGACATCGGCGCCGGAGCCGCCACCATGGATGCTCTCATCATCGTGGAGGATCCCTCGCTTCACCTCACCCTCGCCGGGGCCGAGGGCGAACGACTCGTCGGCACCCATCATCCGGCACTGGCACGAATCGTCGAAGCAGGCCCGCCCCGACTGTTCCGCTCGCGGCTGGCCGAGATCACCGTCACCGGCCCCATCGCGAAATCGGTGACCCCCGAGGGCCCGCATACCCATCTTCTCGTCGATCTCATCGACGGAACCACACACGATCAACGCATTCCCGTACCCGGCGGCTGGCTGCCGTGCCTGACCATGCACGTTCCCGATTCCGATCCGGCCTTTCCGGACGGGCCCAACCCGTGACCGCCGTCTACGGTCTGAAGAACTGCGATACCTGCCGGCGCGCCCTTGCCTGGCTCGTGGAGCAGGAGATTCCACACACGTTCCACGATGTCCGCAAGGATGGATTCGGTGACGTCGAGTCATGGATTGCCGCATGCGGTCATGAGACGCTGCTCAACCGGCGCGGCGCCACGTGGCGCAAACTGCCGGAAGAGGAAAGACGGAATCTCGACGAAACCCGGGCCGCCGCACTTATCAGGGCCTGGCCCGCGGTCATGAAACGACCTCTGTTCGCCTCCGGAAATCACGTGCTGGTGGGATTCTCCGAGACCACGCGGTCAGCTCTTGTCGAGTCCTGTTGACACCCCGGGGGAGCATGGCCGGAGCACAGGCTGTCATATTCTCTGGATCCTGAAGTCGATCTCCCAACGACCCTGCCTGGGGGTAAGCCAATGCCGGGGCACCTGGGTTGGCGTCATCTCCAGTATGGTGTTGATCGCGCTCTTCGGCCTGGCGACGACGCATGTCGAGGCTGTCGTGGCGCGGAGCACTCCGTTGATCCGGATCTCCCCTCGCCCCGGCGTGGCGCGGCCGGGGGACCGCGGTCCGAAGGGAGGTGGCGGTTGCCGAGCCTGCAGGCCTTCCGGCCAGCGTGGGCGGGGTCGAGGGATCGGAGCTTCGGCTGGTGGACATCACGCTGTCGGCACCGAAGTCGGTGTCGCTGGAGGCCTTGCTCGGCGGTCCGGGTGCGGCGCGGGCGATTCGGCGGTGCGCGCGACGCTGGACGACATGGAGACACGGCTGCTGAGAACGCACCGCTGGAACCGGGGAGGAGCGGCGCTCGGTGCTGGTGAACGCGCCGGCCCTGGTGGCGGCGACCTTCCGGCAGGTCACGAGCCGCAACAACGACCCTCGGCTTCATGCCCATTGCGTGATCGCCAACAATGACACGCGATGGCGGGCAGTGGTGGAGCGTGGAGTTCGGGCTGCTGCGCCGGTTGGAGAAGCTGATCGGAGAACATTGCCTCAACGAGCTGGCGCATGGGCTGCGAAAGGTCGGGTTCGCTCTGCGGCCCTCCATGATCGGACGGGTTCCGGGGTTCGGGATATCGGGCTGGCGGCGCATGGCACTGGAAGCGTTCTCGAACCGCCGACGACAGATCCTCGACTGTGTCCGCGAGAAGGGCTGGCGCTACGATGCGCGCACGGCGCAAGCGCTTAACCCGAGTCGCGCCGCAGCGGTCAAGCCGCTACGGGGGCGCCGGCGGGAGCGGCCTGCAGACGAACGGAACCCGGTTCCAGCGCAGGCCCAGCGTGCAGCAGAG
Source organism: Alphaproteobacteria bacterium (assembly GCA_964291265.2). Classification (GTDB taxonomy): domain Bacteria; phylum Pseudomonadota; class Alphaproteobacteria; order SP197; family SP197; genus SP197. The sequence goes on along the minus strand of OZ219747.1, from coordinate 1,321,881 downwards.
TCAGCCGGGCTTCGGATGACGAAGCGCTCGGAAGGCCGAACCGCGTCCTTGAATCCTGCAATCCATCCGGAACATCGTCGTCGTCAAACACGACAGAAGCCGCGAACACCGGCCCGGCAAGGGCGCCGCAACTGACGTCGTCCACGCCCGCCACGATGCCGAACCCGACGGTCCGCGACTCCATCTTGAGCATTCTGTTCGGTCCGGGCACCGCCCTCCGGTCACCCGTCCTGGGGGTGGTCCGCTCCAGCAACGCCGGGGGCCGGGGAAGGTTCATTCGGCTTTCCGCACTATCGCTGCCACATTCTCCTTGAGCACATGAACGACCTCTTCCAGCTTCCTCATCTCTTCCGTGTCGAGAGCTTCAAGCGGAGGGCGCGGAGGACCGGCCTTCAGGCCCGCGATCTCGACACCGTGCTTGACGCACTGAACGAACCTTCCGCCTTGTTCGAGAACACGCATCAGGGGCATCATTGCCGACATGATCCGGCGACCCCTGTCGAAATCGCCATCGACGACGCAAGCCTGGTAGAGCGCCACATGTTCCTCCGGCAGGAAATTGGAGCCGGCGCACACCCAGGAGCGGGCACCCCAAGCGAAGTACTCCAGTGCCTGGTCGTCCATGCCGCAACTCATCTGGATCCGAGGATAGTCGCAGGCAAGAAGGTGGACCCGGTTGATGTCGCCGGAACTCTCCTTGATTGCGCAGACGTTGGCTGACCTTCCCACAAGGTCCAGAAATTCGGATCCCATGTGGACTCCGGTGCGGCCCGGATAGTTGTAGAGCATGATGGGCAGGCCCGCCGCCCTGTCGATCGCCAGCGCATTGCGGGCGTTTTCCCTTTCCGTCGGAACGGCATAGGGCGGCGAACTGACCAGAATGGCCTCCGCGCCGACCTTGCGCGCCTCCTTGGCGATGGTGATGGAATCATCCTGTCTGATTGCGCCGGTACCGACGACGAGAGGCAGGCGGCCGGCCACGGCTTCCTTGGCCGTTCGGATCAGGGATATCCGCTCTTCGACGCTCTGCGCATAGTACTCACCTGTCGAACCGCCGACCACGATGCCGTGCACTCCTGAAGCGATTAAATGCTCCGCCATTGCCGCAAAGGCGCCGGTATCGATGTCTCCCGCCCGGTTATGGGGCGTGATGATGGGCGTGTAGATTCCTTCGAATTTCATCCGTCGTTCCTCGCATGGTCTTCTGTTCAGAGTATCTTTCCCAGAAACTCCCGAGTGCGTGGCATCCGGGGCGTGTCGATCACCTCTTCGGCGGGGCCGATTTCGTGAATCACGCCCTTGTGGAAGAACGCGACCCGATCCGCCACTTCGCGCGCGAACGGGATCTCATGGGTGACGGCGATCATCGTCATGCCTTCGTCGCTGAGAAGGCGCAGAGTATCAAGCACTTCGCCAACCAGTTCCGGATCGAGAGCCGAGGTGACCTCGTCCAGCAGCATGTAGTCCGGCTCCATGGCGAGCGCCCGGGCGATCGCCAGGCGCTGCTGCTGCCCTCCCGACAGCTGCGACGGGTAGTGGCGCAGCTTGTCGCCCAGGCCGACATGGGCAAGATGATGTTCGGCAAGCTCCTTGGCGACCTTCCTGCTCTTGCCGAGAACCCGGCGGGGCGCCAAGGCGACATTGCCGACGGCGTCGAGGTGCGGAAAGGCGTTGTACTGTTGAAAGACGATGCCGATCTTCCGGCGGAGCGCGTTTCGATCCGTTTCCTTCGCATGAACATCGATGTCGTCGACCAGGATGCGGCCGCCCTGAATGGTCTCCAGCGCGTTGATGCACAGCAGCAGGGTCGATTTGCCGGAGCCGCTGGCGCCGATGAGGCACAGCACGTCTCCGGTTTCGACCGTCAGGTCTACGCCCCTGAGGACATCGAGGGAACCATAGGATTTCCGGACTTCTTCGATGCGTATCATTGCAGGGCTTCCTGCTCGCGTCGCCAGCGCCGCTCCATGCCGTCCGCGACCCTGGCGACAAGATGGCACATCGCAAAGTAGAACGCACCGGCGCCAACGAGGATCATGAGCGGTTCCTGAATGCGGGTGATGATGATCTGCGAGGCTCGCAGCAGCTCTGGCGGCGTGGCGCCGAGAACCGCGATCAGCGACGTGTCTTTCATCAGTCCGAGCATCAGTCCGGTCCACGCGGGCAGGACGGCTCTGGTGCCGATGGGCAGGACAACATGGAAGAAGTCCTGAAGATAGGTCATCCCGAGACTGCGCGCTGCCATGCTTGTTTGTCGCGGCACCGATTCGATGCCGGCTTTCACCACCTCCGCGACATAGCCGGAAATATAGACCGAGAGTGTGACAAGGCCGGAAACGAAAGGATTGAGCGGCAGGCCGGCAATGGCCATGAAACTGTTGAAGAGGACGAACTGGATGATGAGCGGAACAGTGCGGATGACCTCGATGTAGGCGCCCAGTGCGTAGAGGAGCGCGCGGTTTCCGACACACCGGCCCCAACCAACAAGAAAACCCATCATCGTGCCGAAAAGGCCTGAAATGATCGTCAGAAAGAACGTGATGACGGCACCCTGCGCCATCAGGTGGAGGTCGTTCAGTGTGAAGTTCAGCGGCATCGTGCCCATCGTCTTCCCATCACCATCTGAAAGCCAGCCGCGCGACAATGCGCGCCGAGATCAGCACCGTCTCGGCGACCACAAAATAAATGGCGGCCGCGGCGAGATAGAACTCGAACGGTCTGAAAGTCTGGGACTGCAGAAATGTCGTCATGCCCGTGAGTTCCTGCAACCCGATGATCATGCCGAGAGACGTGCCGAGCATCGCCCAGATGATCTGGTTGGTGATCGGCAGGAACACGGTCCGCAACACCTGCGGAAAGATCACGTGCACATACGTCTGCAACCGGCTCAGCCCCAAGCCGAGGGCTGCGCCCCGTTGTGACGGATTGACCGAATCAATGCCGCCGCGCAGGATTTCCGCGAGGTAGCCTGCATTGTTGAAGGTGATGGCCGCCAGCACCGCCGCATAGGGGCTGAGATGCAGACCGAAGGCACCGAGTCCGAAGTAGGCCAGATAGATCTGCAACAGGGCCGGCGTATTGCGCGCCAGAGCTACCCATGTTGCGGTGAACCAGTAGAGCAGCGGATTGCCGGATCGGCGCCAGACCGAAAACACCAAGCCGATGCCAAGGCCCATGAGCACGGATAGGACCGTGATCTGCAGAGTCAGCAGGCCCGCTTCCAGCAGTTCCGGCCAGTGCTGGTGGACAACGCGCCACTGGAAGCGGTAGTCGAACATGCACTGTGATCATCCCCCGGACGCCCGCTTTCCGCCGGCGTCCGGGGCGAATGTCAGGCGGCCTCAGTATCCATGGACGCCCGGATAGGCCATCTGCGGCGCGTCATAACCGAACCACATCCTGTACAGTTCGCTGGTGCGGCCGTTCTTCCACTGGTGCCAGACGAACAAATTCACCCAGTTGAGGAAACCCTGCTCGTTGCGGCGAACCATGAGGCCGGTCCAGTCAGACGGCGCGGAAGTGTAGTCGCAGCACACGTCGATGAGCCCAGCGCCGGCGCCCTTTATATATTCACCGAAGATCGTGGTTGATTCGACGATTGCATCGACCTTGCCCTGTCGCAGCGCCAGGAACTGTTCGGCATTGGAGCCGTAGGAAATGTGCGTCGTGCCCATATCCTTCCATGTTTCGAAATCATTGAGGAAAGCCACTTCGCCGGTGGTGCCGCGAACCGTGCCGACGCTCTTGCCGACAAGATCCGTGTACGAGTTGATGTCCTCGTTGTCCGCCGCGACCGCGACGCCGACATTCCAGATCTGGTAGGGAATGGAAAAGGCGACGGCCTTGGCTCGTTCGAGGCTGTTGGTGGCGGAGGCGACGCCGATGTCGACGCGTCCCGAAAGGATGGCCGGAATTCGATCCGGGGCCGGTGTTTCCACGATGACGGCCTCCACGCCCAGCGCCAAGGCCATGTCCTGGCAGAACTCGACGTCGAACCCGACCGGATTGTTCTGCTCGTCGCGCATGCCCACAGGCGGCACGTCGAGCATGATGCCGCACTTCAGTTCGCCATCGGCCACGATGTCGTCCAGCAGGTCCGCATTGGCCGAGTGAGGCAGAACGACGAGTCCTGCCAGAGCCAAGGCGCCCCTGAGATGCTTCATTGTGCTCATTTGATTGTCTCCCGACACTGGTTTTGCGACCATGTCACGAGACGCACGTCCGATTCAACGAAATCTCGGCCGCGCAAAGCCGGCAAGGAACCTGTTGTCCGCCCGCCGTCGCAGCGCCGGCGCCGCCTGAACGGGAACTGATCCGCGCTCGTTCCAGGGGGATTCCTGGCGATTGGCGGCGGCATCAGGGCCCTTCCGGCCGGGACTCCGAACGCCGGGCGAGCGGTTCGGTTCCCGCTTCGCCCGGACTTCTCAGGGTGGAGTGGATGGGAGCCGCCGTCAGACGGTGCGTCTTCGTCGTCACTGGTCCCGGGCCTGCCTGTGCAGCAGCGGGCCGATGCGGTGGACATCGAAGGCCACCATGGACAGCGCCATCATCCGCGCAAAGCCGTCCACTCCACAGGATCAGGACCCGGTGGCGCAGGAGGAAGCCATGCTGGTCCTCCAGCATGGCCACCGGCACCCCAGCCTTGCCCTTCATGCACCAGCGCGTGTGCTCCTCGAAGATCGACAACACCTTCTCGCCCTTGAGCAGGCGGTGGTCCACCTGGTCGGCTTGTCGGCGGGCAGGCCTGAGGGGCGCCTCGATCTTGAGAACCGCGAGGGCCCCGACGCGCATTTCCAGCAAGCGCCGGAACCGTCCCTTCCCTTCGCCGCACCAACTCCCGGCTGGCGTCGAGGGACGCCTCGACATCCTCCGGAGAGGCCCGACGGGCCCATCACGAAGGAAGCGTTGCACCTCGCGGGGAACCGTCCGACTTGCGACAGCCCTTGCCACCCATCCACCAGACCACAAAGGCCGAGCGGCTCCATGCTCTGCACCAAGGCGCGGTACCCGTCTGAAGTCCAGTGCCTTGATGGAGAGGCGATCCATGACAAGACCAACATCTTTGCTCGCGGCGGCGGCAGTGGTGGCCGGAAGCGCGGTTGCCAACGAGTGAGCCGAGGTTCTCGCGCATGTCCACCAAGTACGTCATGCCGATCTGGTGCAGATGCCGGATCAGAAGCGCGCGAATTCGCTGTTGCATGATCAGGTCGCGATGCTGAATTCCCCCCGGCAACTTGATCCCGGCGCATTGGCAGGGTGACCCATGCATGATAGGTGCAGGGCATTGATTGCCAGAGGGGCGCCCTTGAAAATCACCGGCATCAGAACCTATCAGGTCGACCTTCCCATGAAGGAGGGATCCTACAGCTGGTCGACGCAATCCTTCTCGGCGTTCGACAGCACCGTTGTCGTGATCGAAACCGATGAAGGCCTCTCAGGCGTGGGAGAAGTCTGCCCTCTCGGCCCAGCCTATCTGTCGGCCTATGCGGAGGGCGCGCGCACCGGCATCGCCACTCTCGCCCCCGGCCTGATCGGCCAGGACCCTTGCCAGTTGGGCGCGATCAACCAGCTGATGGACCGCATGCTGAAAGGGCATCCCTACGTCAAGTCCGCCATCGACATGGCCTGCTGGGACATCCTCGGCAAGGCCACCGGGCAGCCGGTCTGCAATCTTCTGGGCGGCCGTCTGCAGAGCAAGGTCAAGCTGTTCAAGGTGATTTCCCGGACCGACCCAGGGGTCATGGCCGACAGGCTGAACGAATACCAGGAGGAGGGATTCACGCAGTTCCAGATGAAGGTCGGCGAAGATCCAGATGTCGACATCTGCCGCATCCGCAGGGTCTCGGCCGGCCTGCAGCCGGGCAATGTTCTGGCGGCCGATGCCAATACCGGCTGGCTCCAGCATGATGCCATGCGCGTGGTCTCGGCCGTACGCGATGTGGAAGTCTATATCGAACAGCCTTGCCTCAGCTACGAGGAATGCCGCGTCGTGCGCGAGCATTGCAACCACCCGATGATCCTCGACGAATGCATGGACAGTCTGCAAATCCTGCTGCGCGGCTATGCGGACCGGGCCATGGATGTGGTCAACCTGAAAATCAGCCGCGTCGGAGGACTCACAAAGGCCCGGCTCTTTCGCGATCTTTGCGTTTCGCTCGGCATAGTCATGACAATTGAGGACTCCTGGGGAGGGGAGATCGCCACCGCGGCGATTGCCCATCTCTCCCACTCAACGCCGGAGGGATATCATTTCCAGTCGTCCCCGTTCCACGACTACACCCCTGTGGTCATCGCCGACGGCGGCCCGGCCATCAAGGACGGCTTCATGTGGGCATCGGATTCACCCGGTCTCGGCGTCACTGCGGACTTCGCGCAGTTGGGTGCGCCGGTGATGGCGGTGACATGCTGACATGTACAGGAGCATGCGCCTTCGGCGGTCCGACGGCAGCGACCGAAACCCTTGAGCAGTCCTGACTGAGGCCCTCAGCCGATGAGGCCGGACCACTTCCGTACCGGAAAGACGGCGGCTTCTCCTGTCATCCCTTCCGACCGTACTTTCGCGTACAGGTAGAAACCATGCCACAACGCGCTGATGGAAAGACAAAGGACCTTCGACGCCAAGGTGGGGTCCGTATAGGGGTGGACATTGGCGGCACCTTTACGGATGTCGCTCTTCAAACAAGCGACAGACGCCTCGAGACATCCAAGGTACCCACCACACCTCGGGCACCCGAACAGGGCGTGATGACAGGCGTCCGACTGGCGTTGGAGAAGGCTGACATCGGTGCGGATGCCGTCCTCTCGGTGATCCACGGCACCACGCTTGCCACCAATGCGCTCATCGAGAGACGGGGTGCGAGAACGGCGCTGGTGTGTACCCGAGGCTTCCGCGATACGCTGCGCCTCGCCTACGAGAATCGATACGATCAGTACGATATCTGGCTGAACAAGCCCGAGCCCCTTGTCCCCCGCCACCTCACCTGGCCAGTAACCGAGCGCATGGACGTCACCGGAACGCCCCTCCTCGAACTCGACGAGACGAGTGTCATGGAGGTCGCTGGAAGGGTGCGTGACGAAGGAATCGAATCCGTCGCCGTCGGTCTCCTGCATGCCTACGCCAATCCGCATCACGAAGAGCGGGTGCGGGATGTTCTCCTGCGTGAATGCCCCGATGTCTCCATCACCCTTTCTTCGGAGGCCTGTCCCGAGGTCAGGGAGTACGAACGGCTCACCACCACCGTGTGCAATGCCTACGTGCGGCCTCTGATGGCCCGTTACCTCGGCGCGCTTGCGGCAGAACTCACCGCTGCCGGCATCTCCGGCCCGTTGCTGCTGATGACCTCGGGCGGCAGTATCTGCTCCCTTGAGACGGCGGTCAGCCTTCCGATCCGACTCGTCGAGTCGGGACCGAGCGCCGGAGCCGTGCTCGCCTCCCGGGTGGCGGACAGGCGCGGTGATCCCCGCGTTCTGTCCTGCGACATGGGCGGCACCACGGCCAAGATCTGCCTGATTGACGATGCCAGGCCGCAGACTGCCCGCATTTTCGAGATTGCCCGTGCGGCACGTTTCACAAAGGGGAGCGGCATGACCGTTCGCCTGCCGGTGATCGAGATGATCGAGATCGGCGCCGGCGGAGGATCGATAGCTGGCGTCGACGGCCTCGGGCGGATCTCGGTCGGTCCGCGCAGCGCCGGGTCGGAACCAGGACCGAGTTGCTACGCCAGGGGCGGCACCAATGCCACCGTCACCGATTCGGACCTCGTTCTTGGCCGCCTTCAGGCAACGGGATTTGCCGGTGGCAGCATGACCCTCGATATGGATGCGGCCCGGCAGGCCATCCGACGGGACATTGCCGATCCACTGTCCATGGACGTCGTGGCCGGAGCACTCGGCTTGTCGGAAGTTGTCGACGAGAACATGGCCAGCGCCGCCCAGGTCCATGCGGTCGAGCGAGGCAAGATCCTGAGGCAATGCACGATGATTGCGTTCGGAGGCGCAGGTCCCCTGCACGCATGTCGCATGGCCGAAAAACTCGGTATCCGACGCGTTGTCATTCCGCTCCATCCCGGCGTCGGCTCTGCCGTCGGCATGCTGCGCGCACCGGTCGCATTCGAGGTCGTGCGCAGCCGCTACATGACCCTGGCGACGTTCGACGCTCCCGTGGTGGCAGGGATCTACTCCTCCATGGCCGAAGAGGCATCGACCATCGTCCGCCAGGGAGCCGGAGATGCCCCCCTCGAGGAGCGCCGCAGCTGTTTCATGCGCTATCTCGGACAGGGGCACGAGATCGAGGTTCCTGTTAGCGGCGGCACAATCAACGATGGCGAAAGGACGGTTCTGCGGGCGGCATACGACCATGAGTACGCTCGCCAGTACTCCCGCAACGTTCCAGGGATGGACATCGAGATCCTCGGCTGGAAACTCGTGGTGGCAGCACCGCTGCCGGACGATCCGGAAACGGTGATGACTGCCGCAAGAGACGAAGGGGCAGGCTCGCCACGGCGCCACGTTGTCGACCCCGCCACAGGAGAGATGGTGGATGTGCCGGTCCTCAGCAGGCAGTCGCTGACCCCCGGCGCCGTCTTCGAGGGCCCCTGCGTCATCACCGAAGGGCAGACCACAACCGTGGTCACGGCATCGTTCCACGGGCGAATTGACCGTCACGGACACATCGTACTCGAGACCAGGGAGGCAGTCCCCTCATGACCGACGCGCTCGAGAGAATTCACCTCCAGATCATGTGGGACCGTCTCATCTCGGTTGTCGAGGAACAGGCCCAGACACTGATGCGCGCCGCTTTCAGTCCCATCGTGCGCGAATCGGGTGACATCTCGGCAGGCATCTTCGATCTTGAGGGGCGCATGATGGCCCAAGCGGTGACGGGCACGCCAGGCCACATCAACACCATGGCGGCATCGGTCCGTCACCTGGTCCGCCACTTTCCCCCGGGTGAAGCCCGTCCCGGCGACCTCTGGTTGACCAACGATCCCTGGATCGGGGCCGGCCATCTCAACGATTTCGTTCTGGTCAAGCCGTGTTTCCTCGATGGCACGGTGGTTGGCCTCAATGCCTGCACCTCGCACCTCGCCGACATCGGCGGAAGGAGCTTCGGCCCCGACGCCGCCGATGTCCACGAGGAAGGCATGTTCATCCCGCCCATCAAGCTCATCGAAGGCGGCACGATCAACCACACGCTGATGACGCTGATCAGGGCCAACAGCCGGGTCCCGATGCAGAACGAGGGTGATCTCTACGCTCTCATCGCCTGCTGCGAAGTGGGTGAGGAACGGCTTGGCGACATGATGCGCGAATTTGCCCTGACGTCGCTCGCCGGCCTTGCGGACCACATCATCGACACGTCGCGCGAGGCGACAAGGGGGCGCCTTCGCTCGTGGCCTTCCGGAACCTGGTCGAACGAGATGATGGTTGACGGCTACGAGTTCGAGATCAGGATCGCCGCCCGGCTCACCATTGCCGATGGCACCCTCGCCATCGACTTCGACGGCAGCTCGCCGGCTTCCCGGTACGGCATCAACTGCCCGATGACCTACTCCCAGGCCTACACCGTGTTCGGTCTGAAGTGCGTCATGGCGCCCGACATCCCCAACAACGCCGGAGCCCTGGAGCCGTTTTGCGTACGGGCCCCGGAAGGCTCGATCATGAATGCCAGCAAACCGGCCCCCGTGGTCATGCGCCACATCGTCGGACAGCTGCTTCCCGATGCGGCCCTGGGCTGTCTCCACAGGGCGCGGCCCGGAAGCGTACCGGCTGAAGGAACGTCGGTGCTTTGGGATCTTCCCCTGCGGGGCGGCTTCGGAATCTACCATTCCAGCGGACAGACGCGCTTCGCCCTCGAAATGGTCCACAACGGCGGCACCGGCGCCCGCCCCACGAGTGACGGCCTCGATGCGACTGCCTTTCCCTCCGGTGTCATCGGAACCCAGGTGGAACTGGCCGAGTCTGTCGCTCCGCTCATCATCTGGCGCCGCGAATTGCGTCCCGACTCCGGCGGCGCCGGACGCTATCGAGGCGGCCACGGACAGATCATCGAGGTCGGATCGTCCGAGAACGCCACGCTCCAGCTGGCAGCGGCACTCGACAGGATCACCTATCCGCCGCGGGGCCGGGAGGGCGGCCGTGACGGCGCCCGCGGTGTCCTGCGCCTGTCATCGGGGCGACCGCTCAACGGCAAGGGCGAACAGGACATTCCCCCGGGCGAAACGCTTCGCATGGAGACACCTGGCGGCGGCGGTTACGGCGATCCGGCAACACGCGACCCGACCCTGATCGCCGCCGATCTCAGGAGCGGTCTCGTCACCCCCGCCGCCGCCAGGAGGGACTACGGGTACTGTGGCGGGTCCGCATCGACCTGACCTGTGCGGATGTCAGTGCAGCGGGAACTGCCTCCCGGCAGCAGTCCCATCGACAGCGTGGCTCACACATGTTCGAACGGACTTGCAGTCGACAGGCGCGTTGCCCCCAGTGCCGAGTAGACGGGATCGTTGCCGACCCTGTCTACCCACGCAGGCATTTGCCGGACTGAACGTCGCGGGCTGGCCGAAGATCCGCGGTGTGGATCAAGTCTGTCGGCGGCGATTTAGAACGGCGGGATATTGGCGGAGAACCGCTCTTTTGGGCGCTGATCGTGTGAGTGGGTGACCACGACAGGAGAACGTGCGGCATTGGACGAAGGTCCGCCCGGTCTTTGTTTTCTGCCTATTGTTGGATCCCATTGGTCTTGCATTGACGTTGACGATGTCGTTCCGGTCGGCGTTTTCTGGCGTTCGGCGTTTGTGGAACGTGATGTGGGAGGGGAGCTTCAGGCTTTTGCGCGTGGTTTCGTTCTGGCGTTCTCCGTCCTCGTCGTGGTTCGTCGGGCGGGACGATCTCGAGGCTGGAGAGCTGACGGTTTCTGTTGCGCTGGGCGAAGAGGCTGCGTGCGTTGCGGTTGCGGCGGCGCAGGGTGCGGCAGGCGTCGAGTGTTTTCGGGCGGATGCTGCGACCTGTGAGCCAGTCCGGCGGCGGATCGGGCGTTGCTGCGGCTCAGCGGCTGCGGCAGTCTCGTGATGCGGTGTCGTTTGGACGGCCCGGGTGTTTCCCGGGGAGGCTGAGAGGCGCGTCGGGGTGAGACGTTCTCATTCCTGGATGGTAACGCGTGACCGCGTTCAAGGGTCTTGCGGGATCACGTATCCCTTCCGTAGCCGCGTGGCGGTTCGATGTCCTCGAGGGCCTCGATGTCGGCATCGGCGACGCTCTGCAGGCGTTCTCCGTAAGGCGTGTCACGGAGGCTTTCGGGGATGCTGTCGAGGCGGTCACGCCATTCGTCCTGCAGGGTGCGGCAGGCGTCGAGTGTTTTCGGGCGGATGCTGCGACCTGTAAGCCAGTCCGGCCAGCGGCTGCGGCAGTCTCGTGATGCGGTGTCGTTTGGACGGCCCGGGGGTTTCCCCGGGGAGGCTGAGAAGCGCGTCGGGGTGAGACGTTCTCATTCCTGGATGGTAACGCGTGACCGCGTTCAAGGGTCTTGCGGGATCACGTATCCCTTCCGTAGCCGCGTGGCGGTTCGATGTCCTCGAGGGCCTCGATGTCGGCATCGGCGACGCTCTGCAGGCGTTCTCCGTAAGGCGTGTCACGGAGGCTTTCGGGGATGCTGTCGAGGCGGTCACGCCATTCGTCCTGCAGGGCGCGCAGTTCGGCCACGGCGTCGTTCCAGCGTTGCGGTCGCGAGCGCCGGTCACGATGCTTTGGGGTGTGGACGGGAGGGATGCCGGCCTTGCGCCGTTCCCGGTATCGCCGCTGCTTTTCGGCGGGCGTGAGGGGCATGAGTGGTCTCCTTGTGACGGACGTGGTCATGATCTCGCTTGTGGTTCTTTGGTCCTGGCGTTGACGACGTCGTTCCAGTCGGCGTTTTCCGGCGGTCTGCGTCTGTGGAACGAGACGTGGGAGGGGAGCTTCATCTTTTTGCGCAGGGTTTCGGCCTGTCGCTCTCCGGCCTCGTCGTGGTCCTGGGCGAGGACGATGGTCCTGACGTTGGGCAGGCTGCTTGCGGCGAGGCTGATCTGTTCGTGCTGTCTTCGCGAGGGTGCCCCGGCGGTGGAGAGGAAGGCGTGGCTGGGGGGACATTGGTCGATCTGGGCCAGGCTGAGGGCGTCGACGGCGCTTTCGGTGATGACGAGGGCCTCGAGGTCCGCGGCGGTTCCGGCGCGGACGGCGAACAGGCTTCGGGTTCCACCGGTGGCGAAGCGTTTCGGTCCGTCGGGGGGACCGATCTCGAAGCCGGTGAGCTTTCGCTTCCTGTTGCGATGGGCGAAGAGGACGCGTCCGTTGTGGTCGCGGCGGACCAGGGGGCGGCAGGTGTCGAGGGTCTCCGGGAGGATGCCGCGCCCGGTGAGCCAGTCCGGGGCCGCATCGGGCGTTGCCGCGGCCCAGAGGCTGCGGAAGTCGCGTGGCGCGGCGTCGGGTGCTGCGAAGCGGGTGCAGATGTCGGCGAAGGCCAGTCCGCGGTTGAGCATGAAGTCGATGACGGTTCCGTTGTCTTCATCGTTCTGGGTGTTGAAGTAGACCCAGTGTCCGTTGTTGAGGCACTTCGTGACGAGCTTCGGCAGGCCGGGTGCGCACAGGACGGGGTTGGCGCGTGTCGAGGCCTGTTCGTCGCGGACGTATCCCCAGTCGGCGGCGATGCGTTCGAACGGCATGCGCTTGACGGCGTCGAAGTCGACGCGGCGGGGTTTATCGGGTTTCACGCCTGAGCCGCCAGGAGTCGCTGTCGATGGAGATGAGGGTTGCGTCGTGCATGAGCCGGTCGACGGTGCCGGCGATGCCGGAGGCGCTGGGGAAGACGCGGTCCCACTGGGCGAAGGCGAGGCTTGTCGTGACCATGGTCGAGCGGCGCTGATAGCGCCGCGAGACGATGGCGTAGAGGATGTCGGCATGGTGGCTTTCGAGGGTCACGTAGCCGATTTCGTCGAGGACGAGCAGGCGGGGCCTGGCGAGGATCGCGAGGCGGCGGCGCAGCTCGCTGCGCGAGACGGTCTCGGCGAGTGCCTCGAGCAGTTCCGGCGCCTTCTCGAAGCGGACGGTGTGGCCGTGCAGCAGGGCCTGGTGCGCCACGTTGGCGGCGATCATGGTCTTTCCGGTGCCCTGCCCGCCGACGAGCACGGCGTTGTCCGCACGGTCGACGAAGCCGAGGCCGAGGAGCGCTTCGACATGAGCCCGGCTGATGTCGCGCGGCCATGTCCAGTCGAAGTCCGCCAGGGGCTTGAAGGCGGGCAGCCGCGCCGCGGCGCGGCGGCGCTCGTGGCTGCGGGCCCTGCGGGCCTGTTCCTCGCCGCTGACCACCTCCTCGATCCATGCGGTCCCGGCGACCTCGTCCCAGCGTTCGACGAGCCCGTGGAGGCCGAGCGCCCGGGCACGCTCCCTGAGCTCGCTCATGTCTTGTTCCTGGCGCTGGCTTCGGGCCTGTCGTAGGCGTCGAGAGCGGTCCCCCGCGGCGTCGTGCCACGGCCGCCGCGGCCGTCGTCGGCGATGCTGAGGGGCGGCAGGCCCTGCTCCCGGCGGCGCTCCTCGATGATGACGCGCACGGTTTCGGGGTGGCACGAGCCGCGCTCCAGCGCCGTGGCGACAGCCCGGTCGAGAGCGTCGGCGCCGTGCGCGTTGAGAAGCGTCTCCAGCATCCGGGCGCAGGAGGCCACGTTGCGCCCGTTGGTCCCGGCGCGCGCCAGCATCTCCTCGGCCCGCGGCACGGTGCGCAGGACCCGGTCGCGGACGCTCATGGAGCGGGCCCGCCGCTTGCCCGCGGCGATCGCCCTGGCATGCTCCGGATCGGTGACGGCCTGCTTCCTGTCGTAGGAGCGTCGGTGGCGCGCGACCTCGTCGGCGCCGTCGAGGATGCGAACCTCGTCGCGGTCGGCGACCAGCGTCAGCAGGGCCTTGGAGAAGCTACCCGGAACGCTGTAGTCGTTGGTGTCGAAGCGGGCGTGGCAGGTCTTGTCGATGCGCACCGGGCGGACCTCGTGATGCGGGAAGGGGTCGACGGGAAGGACGATCAGGTGCTCCCTCTCCCGGGCGAAGGCGTCCCGCACCAGGAGACTGTCGTCGTCCGGCCAGGGCCGCTCCGCGGCGGCGCCGAAGCACCACTCCCGAACCGCGGCGTTGAGCTCGCCGAGCGGGACCGTGATGTCGCGCCCGGCGAAGAACCCGGTGCGCGCGAAGCGCACACGGCGTTCCACGCGGCCCTTCTCCTGCGGGCTCCTGGGCCAGGCGGCGCTCGGTTCGAAGGCATAGTGGGCCGCGAGGCCGAGCAGCATCGGATGATAGGTGACCGCCTTGCCGCGGCGCGTCACCACGGCACTCTTCAGGTTGTCGTACAGAAGCCTCCGCGGCACACCCCCGAATGCCGCGAAAGCCTCGACATGGCCTTGCAGGAAGCTGGCCATCCGCGCGTCGTGGAACAGGCTCAGGACAGTCTGGCGCGAGTAGCTGAGGGTGACGAGAAGCCCCATGAGCCTGCGCTCCGCCCGGCCGATGCGGACCTTCCCGAACTCGGCCCAGTCAACCTGCGCCTGCTCGCCCGGAAGGAAGCTCAGCCGCAGCGACGGCTCGGGCCTCTTCACCGGCCTCAGCCCGAGGCGGCGCAGGTCGTGACGGAAGTGATCCTCGCCGCCGCGGTAGCCCAGAGCCACGACCTGTCGCCAGAGCGTGCTGGCCGGAAGGTCCGGCGACGCCTCAAGACGCTCCCCGAGGAAGGCAACGAAGGGGTCGATGAGCTTGGCCCGCGGCCGCCGCTCCTGCCCCGACGCCTTGAGCGCCCGCGTCACCGTGCCGTGGTGCACGCCGAGATGCCGGGCAATCGTCCCCACAGCCCAGCCCTCGGCCCGCGACAGCCGCACGATCGTCGCCCGCGTGTCCTCGTCGATCGCCATGAACTCCCTCCCTCTGGTTCCTCAACGCCGCATCACGGGTCCCTCAGCACCACATGCGTCACGACCCGTCCGCAACGGGCGCACCGAAGCGGCGATTCGCGTCGCTCTTGCGCCTTCACAACCGCAGGTAGGGAGGTCGGCAGCAGTCGGGAAGGGTGGTCCGTAACGATTTCTTCGGAACCGGCGTCTCCAGACACCGCCGGAACGTCGCCAAGCAGCACCACAGCAGACGTCTGCGTGCCCATGATCTCGGCAAGCATCGCCGCCCTGGCCTTCAACGCACGCGCCTCCTCCGCCTTGCGGAGCCGGTAACGCCGCTGGCGGTGACGGCCCGTCTCACGGCCCCTCAGCGTGCTCTGGTAGCGACGACGCGACGCGCGGCGCCGCTCGATCCGGGACCGCTCCCTGCACTCATCGGAGCAATACACATGCCCCCGGTCACACGACCGGCAGAGAACAACCTGCCGCTGACACCGCTTGCAGTTGAACAGTCGTCCCGTCGTGCACACGATCCGTCTCGAGAGCGGGGGTGGACCCGGACGCAAAATGGCTCGACAATACACGGGAGTTCGGTCCCCCGTGACCGGCTCGTCCGGGTGCTGCGCCGGGGGTCGTCATCACAACTCTGCCCGGCATCGCATCGCTCTTTCTTTCGATGCCGATCTAGCATCCACCCGGGGCGGCGGCAAAGTCGCCGCCCCGGGACCGGACAACGCGACCCAGACCACAGGGAAAACAGACGATCCCGCGAGTGCCTCGGAACCGGAACCCTCCCGGCAACCCTCACCAAGACCGAAGCAGAGGCCGACGGAACAACCCGAACCGGACCAAAACGACAATAGGAAAAGACGGCGACGCTCGGTGAGACAATCAACCGAACACTGAACCCACGACAACAGGACGTGACAATAGGACCTGACAACAGGGAAGAAACACGACCCTGACAAAGCGCGGCAAATCGCCGAAATCCCGCCGTTCTATGCAGCCATCAACATCAAGTCTGGGGAGGCGTGCAGCCGGCTGGTCGTCGAACGCCCGAAACAAGTGTCGTGGGCGGACGTCCGTCTTCTCGGCTGCCGACGACGCGGACTTGACTGGTCCAGCAAACCGCGCGTTCAGGATACGAGAAGGTCGAAGGCATCGCCCCAGGTGTCCGAGAGGAGAAAGCCGTTCGGAAACGGATCGCTCGGATCCAGTCCGATCTGGTGAACTCCATGGATCCACCCGCGTCCGGAAATCCGGGCGCGTATCGCCGGTTTCGGACCGACCTGCGCCGGGCCCAGGAACTCGACGCTGAACGCGCTGTTGATGATCGATCGCGCCGTGACGACATCACCGGGACGGGTCTGGTTGCGGGCCGCACGCACGGCCAGGCGGGCGGCGTTGCCCGTTCCGCACGGCGACCGGTCCAGGCGCCCCGGCGGCATGACTGTCGCGCCGATCAGTGTGCCGTCGTCAAGCGTGTCGGCGAACATGACGTAGGACAGGGCATTCAGGGACGGGACTTCCGGATGACGGAACGAGAGAGTGGCATTGACGGCGCGATGGATCCTCGATCCGGCGTCCACCAGCGCGCGTCCCTGATCCGGTGCGATCGAAAGGCCAAGTTGTCGGGGGTCGATCAGGGCGTAGTAGATTCCGCCGAAGGCAATGTCGACCGTGACCGGGCCGAGTTCCGGTACGTCGAGTCCGACATCCAGGTCCTCGACAAAGGCCGACGGCATGTCGAGTGTGACACGCTCGCACTTGCCGTCTCGGCACGCGGCGCGTGCGGCAACCAATCCAACGGCCGTGTCGAGGCGCACCACCGTTTCCGGCTCCGTCATCGGCACGGCGCCCGTCTCCAGCAGGACCGTCGTGACACAAATGGCATTCGAGCCCGACATGGCGTGTGCCTTGTCGCCCTGAAGGACGACGAAACCGACATCGGCATCGGGGCGTGTCGCGGGAAGGACGAGATTCGTGCTCATTTGGGCGCAGCCACGAGGTTCGAACACGCAGAATCGGCGAATGCTGTCGTCGACCCGGTTGAGATGATCGAGCTTGGCAGCCATCGTTTCGCCGGGAACATTCACAAAGCCTCCGGTTACGACGCGGCCAACCTCTCCTTCAGCATGGGCCTCGACCATCGTCAGCGTCTTCGACCACTTCATGGATGCGACTCTCCCTCAGCGGTGAACCGCCTGCTCAAAGCGGCCCGACATCCAGCGCAGAACGTCCGGCGATCGGCCGTTCTGCCTCTCCAACGCAGGCCGCTCCCTCAAGGAACCGCCTTCATGACAGGCAGCGAGGCCGCTGCCGTCAGGTCATTGTCGACGAGATCACGCAGTCATGTGAATTCCTTGTCAACACCGCCTGCGAGGAAGTCGTGGCCCCTGTGGTCACCGCGTCTTCACGGGCAACCGGCCCGTTGATGTGGCGTTCGGCCAACAGCCCGAAGCGAATCAGCGTGGGCTTGCAGTCGGCCCGACCACAACAGTTCAGAACGCTTCGCGTGCCCTTGTCATCGCATCGTCCCCGTCGCCCGGCGCCGCGTCAACGACGACTGCCGGCCAAGCGGATTCCAAGGTGTCGAACATGTCGGATCGGGCGACCGCAAACGCCCGGCCACCCGGCATGCAGGCGTTGACGTGATGGCCGCCGCTTCACCCTTGTCCGACAAGCCGGACGTGCCTTGTCCTGCCATGGCCGCTCGCGCCCGAGCGGCCTTGCGCAGACCGCCCCCCGCCTCGTGCAGGCAGCGAGCGCTGACCAGGGCATCGGGGCACAGATCGGGATCGGCAGCCCACGGGACCCTGAAGGCGATCTTCGCCAGGGTTTCCAGCGCCTGCCTGAGCGCCGTGGCGGGTCGGGAAGCCCCCGCCATCGGATGTCAGGCGGCGATGTCGATACGCTCGCTCCCGTCGGCAACGGGTGACGGGCGTCACCCATGGCCTTCGATGATGGCGCGGATGGTGGCGTTCACCACCTCGTGGCGGTGGCCACAGAGAGAAAGGTGACTGAGGCCCTCGAGGTGATAATAGTGGCCGTTGGCCGCCAGCGCGGCGCACTTGCGGCCCAGGGAGGGCGGCGCCTGCATGTCGAGTCCGAAACCGATGACGTGGACCGGGACCTCGCACAGCGGGAGTCTTGCCGTCGTGTCGAACTCGCAGCACGCCTGCCACTGGGCATCGAGCATGGCGCCGTCCCGTTCTCCGTAGGCCGCTTCCGTGACCCCCCGCAGACGCGCCCAGAGTTGCGGATCATCCAGCACTTCAGGTGGATACATGAAGACCGCGTAGTGCGTGACGGCAAAGTCGAACGGCAGGTCGCCGCGCGTGCGGCGATAACGGATCTCTGCCTCCATCCACTCCCGGGAAAATCCTTCCGACACGGCAAAGGTCCCCATGGGGATGGCAAGGCGCACGAGGTGCGGCCAGTTGATCGCCAGTTCCTGGACGATGAGGGAACCCATGGAGAGTCCTGCCGCCACCACGGGGGGCGAACAGCGCGCCTCGATCAGTTCGGCGCAGTCGCGCGCCATGTCGAGAATGGACCACGGCGGACCTTCGAAGGACGTGGTTTCGCCGACGCCGCGGGGATCCATCGTCGTGTTGCGAAAGTCCGGGAATCCCTCCACCTGCCATCTCATCGCCGAACCGCGCTGATCCCCGCCGGGAAGCCAGACGATGTCATGACCGGAACCGGTCTGCTCATACCACAGCGAAGCGCCGGAGGTGGTGACGTGGGGCACGCTCCTATTCCTCCTGCTCCAGGGACTTCGTGATCTTCTCGCCAAGGTCGGACGACAGGTTCTGCTTCGCGCCTATTCGCTCCAGTTCATGGCGCATGAGCGCCTGCCGATCACTGTCCTGGCGACGCCAGCGCATGAGCGGGTTGATGATCCGCGCCGCCACCTGGGGATTGACATCGTCCAGTTCCACCAACCGGTCCGCGACAAAGCGGTAGCCCGACCCGTCGCGACGATGGAAGTTCAGGGGATTGGCCATCGCGAAACCGCCGATGAGGGCGAAGACCTTGTTGGGCTTCTCCGGGCTGAAGACCTCGTGGGCGAGCAGGTCACGGACCCTGGAGAGCGTATCATCGAGCGGCGACGACGCCTGAACGCC
Source organism: Alphaproteobacteria bacterium (assembly GCA_964291265.2). GTDB lineage: Bacteria > Pseudomonadota > Alphaproteobacteria > SP197 > SP197 > SP197. Next base: position 1,302,854 of record OZ219747.1, on the reverse strand, counting down.
CAGCCACTTGTCCATGACCAGGTCATCGTCACGAAACCGGTCGCGAAAATCCGCGAGGCATGTGTCGCGGTGTGGCGTGTCGATGGCGGCGATCAGCGACAGCGCGGCAAGGCGGTCGGTCATGTTGCCGGCGCCGGCGTAGACCCCGGTGACGAGAGAGACCGCCTCCGCGTCACCGGGCGCGGCACAGTAGGACAGGGCCACGCCCTTGAGCGCACGCCTGCCGGCCTGTTCGCCGCCGGGACTGTAGGGTTCGTCGTCACCTTCGATCAGTGCTCTCCAGCTGCCGGGGAAGCGGTTCGCCGCCGCCAGCCTCATGGCCTCCCTCGCCTCATGGATGGCTTCGACATCCACCGTTTTCATCTGATCGGCGAGCCAGGATTCACCGGGGAGTGCGAGCGCACGGGCCTTGAACGCGGGATCGAGGGACGAATCGCCGATGGTCGTCGACATGGCCTCGAGCCAGCGCTCGTCGGTTGCCGGAGTGCCGCCCTGGCGAATGGTCGCGATCATGGCGAGAAGCAGGCGCGTTGCGTAACTCTGACCCGCCTCCCAGCGGGCAAAGGAATCGCTGTCGTGGGCCATGAGGAAGGCCAGGCCGGCATCATCGATATCGGACGCGACGCGCACCGGTGCCGTGAAGCCCCGGTTGAGCGACAGGACGGGACGGGCTCCGACACCTTCGAAACGGAAGGTCCGGGAGGGAAGATCGAGGTCGAGGACATGGCTCGTGGCGCTCCGGCCTTCGAGGGTGACCTCCATGTCGTTGCCGTTCGGACCGACGAGACCGACTTCAAAGGGAATGCGGAGGGCCTTCTTGGCTGCCTGACCCGGCGTTGGTGGCGTTTCCTGTTCGAGAACGAGCTCATAGACCGCCTCATCGGCGATCCACTGACCCGAGGCGGTCACTTCCGGCGTGCCGGCCTGGCTGTACCACAGGCTGAAGTGCCCGAGATCGACCCCGCTGGCATCCGCCATGGCGGCGATGAAATCGTCGCAGGTCACCGCCATGCCGTCGTGGCGGTCAATGTAGAGATCCATGCCCTTGCGGAATCCGTCCCTGCCGAGGATGCGTTCCATCATGCGGATGACCTCCGCCCCCTTCTCATAGACGGTCGGCGTGTAGAAGTTGTTGATCTCGACGTAGCTCGACGGGCGCACCGGATGGGCCATGGGCCCCGCGTCTTCGGGAAACTGCGCGGCGCGCAGGCGACGCACGTCATCGATTCGCTTGACCGGGCGGCTTCTCATGTCAGCACTGAATTCCTGATCGCGGTAGACGGTGAGTCCTTCCTTGAGAGAGAGCTGGAACCAGTCGCGGCAGGTCACGCGGTCACCGGTCCAGTTGTGGAAGTACTCGTGGGCAATGACACTCTCGATGGCTTCGTAGTTTGCGTCCGTTGCCGTCTGAGGACTGGCGAGAACCAGGCTGGAATTGAAGATGTTGAGACTCTTGTTCTCCATCGCACCGGCATTGAAATCCGCGACGGCGACAATGTTGAACGTGTCGAGGTCGTACTCCAGACCGTGGTTCTCCTCGTCCCAGCGCATGGCCCTCTTGAGGGAATCCATGGCATAGAGACACTTTTCCCGGTTGCCGTGCTCACTCCAGATCCGCAGGTCGACATCGCGGCCCGAGGCGGTGGTGAAGGTATCCTCAAGGCGGTCAAGATCCCCGGCAACCAGGGCGAAGAGATAGGAGGGTTTCGGGTACGGATCATGCCAGACCGTGCGGTGACGGCCGTCTGCGAGATCATGTTCCTTCACCAGATTGCCGTTGGAAAGGAGAACCGGACAGCTGCCGCGATCGGCATCGATGGCGACGGTGTAGGTGGTGAGCACGTCGGGGCGGTCGGGAAAGAAGGTCATGCGGCGAAACCCCTCGGCCTCGCACTGCGTGCAGTAGATTCCCGAGGACATATAGAGGCCCTCCAGGGCCACATTGCGGGCCGGTGCGATGGTGGTTCGGGTTTCAAGGGTGAACACGCGTGGGGGCTCATGGATGACGAGTCCTGTCTCGTCATGACGATAGGCCGATGCTGCCAGCGGCACGTCGTCGATGGCCACCATGTCCAGGGTGAGGCTGTCCCCATCGAGTTTCAGGGGTTGGCCACCTGGCGCCGCCTCGACGGCCAGCCTGGCATGAACGACCGTCGCGGCGGGATCGAGTGCGACATGAAGAACGACGGTATCGATGCGCCAGGGAAAGGGCCGGTAATCGGCAAGGCGTGTCACGTCCATGGTCATGCAGTCAATCCCTCATCTCTCTCGCGGGCACTCATCGACGGTCAGGCCTCCCGTTCCGGGACAACGGCAAGACGCATCAGTGGTCTCTCGTCCAAGGGAAGGTGAACCAGGCAGGCAAGCAGTCCAAGCACCGCACTGATCCACCAGATCACGTCGTAGGAACCGGTCGCATCGAAGAGCCGCCCTCCCAGCCAGACACCGATGAAACTGCCGGCCTGGTGGCTGAAGAACACGATTCCGAAGAGAGTGGCCATGTAGCGGGTGCCGAAGACCTGGGCGACGATGCCCGACGTCAGGGGCACGGTAGCGAGCCAGACAAGTCCCATGCAGCCGGCGAAGAGATAGATCGTGGCGTCGGTTCTGGGGGCCAGCATGAAGGCGACGATGAGCACGGCCCGAAGGAAGTAGATGACGGAAAGACTGTAGCGCTTGCTCCAGCGCTGGCCGACCACTCCCGCCAGGAGGCAACCGACGATGTTGAAGGCGCCCACCAGGGCCAGCGACCAGGCTGCCACCCTGGCATCGAAGCCGGATCCGGTCACGAATGCCGGGAAATGCACCGTGATGAAGGCAATCTGAAAGCCGCACACGAAGAATCCGAGGGTCAACAGCACGTATCCGGAATGCCGTCCGGCCTCGACTATGGCATCCCGCATGCCCTGTTCATATGCCGCTTCGTCAACGGCCGCAGACGAAGCCGGCAGAATGAAGGCCAGCGGGATCATCACCAGGGATGCCGCCGCCAGGACCAAGAGCGCGCCCTGCCATTCGAACAGGCTGATGGCGAACTGGGCATTGGGCGAAAAGACGAACTGACCGAAGGAGCCGGCGGCGGTGCCAAGTCCGAGGACGAAGGAACGCCGCTCCGCCGCCACGACCCGGGCCATGGAGGCAAGCGCCAGGGAAAAGGCGGTGAAGGCGACACCGAGACCGACAAGGACACCGGCTGCCAGAACGAACATGGTGCCGGATTCGACGACCGACATCGCCCAGATGCCAACGGCATAGACGATCGCTCCAAGGATGATCACGCGGCCGGGACCAAAGCGGTCGGCGATCATTCCGGCGATCGGAACGCCGAGGCCCCAGAGCAGGTTCTGGACGGCGAGCGCCAGCGCGAACACTTCCCGGTTCCAGCCGTGGGAAAGCGTCACCGGCTCCTGGAAGAGGCCGAAGACGGAACGGACGCCGAAGCCGATCATGGCAATGGCGCAACCTGCAGCGATCACGACAAGGGGTGATCTCCAGGAACGATCCATGGTTCCGAGGAGAATGATCAGCCGTCGAGAAACCGCCTGAAGGCACGCCCCACGAATCGTGCGGGATGCTCTTCGGGATCGCGTCTGGCTGCTTCCTGCTTCAGTTCACGCGCCTTTCTGGCAAGGACCGGGCGGGCCTTCTCTTCGTAGATCTTCTTCGCCTTGGCCCTCACCCTGGGATCGGACGCGGCCCGCCTGGCCGCGGCAAGGAGGAGATGGCGGAGTACAAGAGGCATGGGATCACTTCCCTTCGGGCTGCCGTCTCAAGGTCCGGCGATGGAGGCGATCTCGTCGATGTCGCCAGCCGTCATGTTCCAGGCACCGACCGCCGCCGCATTGGCCTTCACCTGGTCCTCCGTGGTGGCCCCGCAGATCACGGTGGTGACGGTATCGTGACTCGCCAGCCAGCCGATGGCCAGTTCCAGGAGACTCCTTCCATGTTCCTCGGCGTAGGCCGCAAGCCTGTCGAGACGCTCGAAGTTCTCCTGCGACAGCAGGGCGGCATGGCGAACCTCTCCCGACGCCAGGCGCGACGATTCGGGCGGTTTGGCGCCTGAGGTGTACTTTCCGGTGAGAAATCCCATGGCCAGAGGAAAGTAGGGCATGATGCCAAGTCCGAACCGCCGGGCCGCGGGCACAACCTCGGTTTCGGTCTCCCGCGAGATGAGACTCCACTCGTTCTGCGCCGCAACGAAGCGGGGTACCGAGAGGGTATCGGCCTGCCAGGCCGCATCCGCGATCTGCCAGCCCCTGTAGTTGGAACAGCCGTGGTAGCGGATCTTTCCCTGGTCGATCAGGCGGTCAAGGGCATCGAGCGTTTCCGCCACGGGGGTCAGGGGATCGGGCGCGTGATGCAGGTAGAGATCGATGTAGTCGGTACCGAGCCGGCGCAGGCTGCCCTCGCAGGAACGGATAATGTAGTCACGCGACCCGCGCGGTATGTCGCGCTGGTCGCTTGCCGTCTTCAGGCCGAACTTCGACACGACCGCAACGTCCTGCCGGCGGCCGGCAAGCGCCTTTCCCAGAATGCGTTCCGAGGTTCCGTCATCGTACATGTCCGCCGTATCGAACAGGGCCACACCACAATCGAGGGCCGCATGAACCACCCTTGTTCCCTGGTTCTCGTCCACCGACCAGCCGAGCGTGTTGCAGCCCATGCCGGCAAGCGACACCTGAAGGCCGGAGTGACCGAACGTCCTCTGCTCCATGGGCGGATCCCTTTCATGCATCGAGCGAACATCATGCACGACGAGGGGCGCCGTTGCACGACATTGCCCCGGCTCTATCGTCCCTCGAGGAGAACCGAGGCGACGGCGTCGGCGAAGACCCGGCACCCGAGGACAATGTCCTCCCGTGACGTGTCTTCCTCGAAGGCGTGGCTGATGCCGCCCTGGCTTGGCACGAACAGCATGGCGCTGGGCATGACCTGGGCAAGGTTCTGAGCGTCATGCACCGCTGCGCTCGGCATGGACATCCATGCTCCCGGAGCGTGACACTCGGCCGCCGCCTCGAGGTGTCGCTGCAGGCTCGCATCCATGAGGGCAGCGGCGGTCCGATCCTTCGTCGCTTCCATCGACACGGCCACCGGACCACATGCATTGCTCTCGCGGACGAGGTCCCGGACAAGGCCTTCGAAACGGTCCATTCGCGCCTCATCGGCGTCGCGATACTGCAGGGAGAGCCAGGCGCGCCCCGGAATGATGCTGGCTGCACCCGGCTCGAGGCGAATGGTGCCGATGGTCCACACGGAACGTGGTCCGGCATGTGCGGCAAACACCTCGTGAACACGCGCGGCGAAGGCCACAAGCGCCACGCCGGCGTCCCGGCGCCGGGCCATCGGGGTCGTACCGGCGTGGTTTTGCTGGCCCTCGAAGCGGACCGACACGTCCCTGATACCGACGATGCCCGTGACCACGCCGATGCGCCTCTTCTCTTCCTCGAGCCACGGCCCCTGCTCGATGTGGGCTTCCATGTAGGCCCGGTACCGGTCGGGTACACGGCGTTCAAGGAGGCGCCCCTCAAGACCGGCATCGCGCAGCGCTGCACGCAGGCTCACCCCGTCGGCATTGCTTGCCCCGTCAAGGTCGCCCTCTCCGACGAGACCACAGAACATCTTGCTTCCCAGCAAACCGAAGAAGGTTCCTTCCTCGTCGATCCAGGAAGCGACATCGACGGCAAGGTCCCGGGTTTCGCGGGACTCGGCGAAGGCGCGCACCGTTTCAAGGCCATACATGACGCCCAGGGCGCCGTCGAGCCAGCCCCCCGTGGGCTGGGTATCGGTGTGGGAGCCGACGAGCAGCGCCCTGCCGGGCTTGCGCGAGCGGCCGAAGACCGTACCGATGCCGTCGATCCCGGCGTCGAGCCCCGCATCCGCCATGCGCTCCACCAGCCAGCGGCGGGACTCCATGTCGGTCTCGCTCAGGGACTGGCGAACCACGCCGCTGCCGCACCGGCCGAACGTGCGAAGCGTCTCGAGATCGCGCATCAGTCTGTCGCCATCGATCACGGGCATGGTCACGTTTCTCCCGACACCGTCGCACGTTCCCGCATCACGGGGGCTCTCCCTCCACGGGAGGCGGGACGAGGACGATCTTGCCGACGTGGGTCTTGGCCGCGAAGGCGCGTTGCGCCTGCCTGATCTCGTTGAGCGGAAAGGTGGCGGCCACCAGGGGGCGGACCGAACCTCCTTCGACGGCACGCACCAGGTTGTCGAAGACGATTTCCTGCTGGGCCGTACAGCCTATCAGCGTCAGGTCCTTGAGATAGAGTGTCCGCAGGTCGAGTTCGACCAGCGGGGCGCTGATGGCGCCGGATGTGGCGTAACGGCCGCCGCGTTTCAGGATGTCGAGAAAACGCGGCCATGTCGCTCCACCCACGACGTCGATGACCGCCTCGACCGATTCCTGTCCGAGCGCGACAACGGGGTCCGCATCGCGGTCGATCACCTCGCTGGCTCCGAGCGCCCGGACGCCTTCCGCCTTGGCCGCGCCGGCCACGGCGATGACCGTGGCTCCCCGGTACCGGGCCAACTGCACTGCCGCCGACCCGACACCGCCGGAGGCACCGGTCACGAGAATTCGCTCCGCCCCCACACCCGCCCTCTCCAGCATGTTCTCGGCGGTCGACCAGGCACAGGGAATGGAGGCCAGTTCGATGTCCGTCCAGTCGCTCGTCACGGCATAGGTTTCGGCAGACGGCGCCACCGCGAACTGGGCGAAGGCCCCGTCGCACTCGGAACCGAAGGTCCAGCACTCGAACGGGCTCGAGGCAAGGGGTGCCCGCATCACGCTGCGGACAATGACGCGCTCGCCCATGCGTGCAGGATCGACACCCTCGCCGATGGCGACGATCCTGCCGCAGCAGTCGGCTCCCTGGATCCTCGGAAATGTCATCGCCACGCCGGACCATGACGCGTCGGACACGTCAATCGACGCCGCTCCTTCAGAGGTGCCGCCGGTCACCTTCTTCGAGTACCAGCCGATCCGCGTGTTGATATCCGTGTTGTTGATTCCCGCTGCGGCAACCCTGATCAGCACCTCGCCCCGTGCGGGATCGGGGCGAGGTACGTCCTCCCGGTACTCCAGCATGTCCAGCCCGCCGTGCCCGGTCAGCAGGACGGCTGCCATGTTCGAGGGAATCGTCATCACCTGTCCCTGCCGGATCGTCCGTCACCTTCTGCCGGACAGATGGCCCGGGCGCAAGGGGCGCGTTGACGCCCCTTCGCCGGCCGGTCACAGTCCACGCCCTGGTTCCGGGACACCGGGGGAGAACCTTGCCATGAACGCGGACAGTCTCGTCAACGGCCCTGCCCTCAAGGAGCGCATGATGCGCCATCTTGGCGAATTCGAGACACGGCAGATCGCCCCTGAAGGACGCAAGAGCGCTGCCGTGAGCATGACCGTCGTCTCCGACCGCGAGGACCGGGGCGCCTTCATCCTGACGCGCCGGTCGGCGCGCATGAACCACCATGCCGGACAGTGGGCACTTCCCGGAGGCCGTCTCGATCCCGGCGAGACGCCCGAGGAGGCGGCACTGCGGGAACTCGCCGAGGAGGTGGGCCTCGATCTCGACAAGAGCGCCGTGCTGGGACGACTCGACGATTATCCGACACGGTCAGGCTACCTCATCACGCCGGTTGTCATCTGGGGCGGGGGCAAGGTCGAGTTGAAGGCCAATCCGCAAGAGGTCGAAGCCGTCCACCGTATTCCCTTCACCTGCCTCTACAGACCAGGGTCCCCGGAGTTCGTCACCATACCCGAGAGTGACCGCCCGGTGATCCGCATGCCGATCGCCGGAAGCAGGATCCACGCCCCGACCGCTGCCGTGATCTACCAGTTTCGCGAAGTGGCGCTGAGCGGGCGGGCAACCCGGGTCGATCATCTCGAGCAGCCGGTCTTCGCCTGGCGCTGACTCGAGGCGGGCTTGGGCCAGCCGTCAAAGCGGCGGTGGCCCTCGCGACGCCCCCTTCACCCGGAAAGCGAGCCATCGCGACGAACGTCTCCACATCAGCCAACACGCCACCGGGCGCGGGTCGTTCAACAAGGTGCCCCAGCAGGACAGCACGATCGAGAACGACAACGTCTGTGTCGCAGAAGCCGATTCCATCTTCGCCAACAACGACACGTGCTGACGGGACAGGGCACGGGCAAGCGGCTGTGACAAGGTCCGGCGACGGCCGTTCCGTCGGACAGCTGATGACCGATGTCTCGATGCACGCCTTGCGTTTCATGGGACGGGCGCGGTGCGAGTGAGTCTCGTGACGGAATCTGAGTCCGTTCTCCATGGCGGCATCTCGATATGAGAACATTCAAGGAACATGTGGAACCACGGATCCAGGCCTCCGGGAGCGTTCCCGGTGATGAAGAGGCCGTCACGCGCCGGTGCTTCATTCCTTCATGTGTCTGTCAGAAGGCGTTTGTTGAGAGAGGGGCAACAGGGATGCGGCGTGCTGACATGGTCTCAGTCGGACTGACGTTCGAGCCACACCGAGGTATCGTGGAAGAGACCGCCACCGATCGGGGCGCCGGGTTCCGCCGACACCAGGAGATTGATGCCCACCCCTTCGTCGAACGCGCTGTTGGGCCAGACGCTCTCGACGACGACCGTGCCGGCCAGCTGATCGCCCGTGACACGGGCCCGCAGCACGACGCTGCCCTTCTCGTTGCCCAGGCGCACCCGTGAGCCATCCGTGATGCCGAGGGGGCGGGCATCGTCGGGATGCACCTGGGCCGTGGGCGCCTTCTCGTGCCGGATGGATGTCGGCGTTTCGGTGAAACTCGAGTTGAGGTAGTGGCGCGCCGGCGCCGTCACGAGTCGCAGGGGATGGCGTGTGTCGATGACATCCCAGAAATCGGGAAACCGCGGCATGGTCTGCGGCACGCCTTGCGGCGCGAAGACATTGTGCCGGTGCGACCAGTCCGCACGGAAGCGGAAACGACCGTCGGCGTGACCGAATCCCTTGATGAAATGCGCCTTCTCGAAGTCGGGCTGAACGTCCATCCATCTCCTGGCAACGAGACTGTCCAGTGGTCCCCAACCCGATGCCTGCATCAGGTGATCGGCCAGTTCGACGGGTGTCATGGAGAACCCGGGATGCTCGTCCGCCACCCCGAGGCGGCGGGCGAGATCGCAGATGACGTCGTGGTTGCTGCGACACTCTTCCGGGGGCGAAACCAGCTTGGGCCCCCACATGATGTGCTGATGTCCGCCCCCCTGGTAGATGTCGTCGTGTTCGAGGAACATCGTGGCGGGCAACACGATATCGGCCATCCTGGCCGTTTCCGTCATGAACTGCTCGTGCACGCAGCAGAACAGGTCGTCCCGGGCAAATCCCCGGTGCACGAGGCCGAGATCGGGAGCCACCACCATCGGGTTGGTGTTCTGGATCAGCATGGCGGTCACTGGAGGACCCTCACCGAGATCGCGCCTGTCACCGACGAGGACCGGACCGATGCGCGACTGGTCGAAGACGCGAACCGACGCATCCCTCCGGTCGATACCTTCGATCATCGTGCGGTCCCAGCGGTAGATCTGGCCGTTGTTGTGAAAGGCGCCACCACCTTCGTGACGCCACGAACCGGTCACCGAGGCGATGCAGCTGGCGGCATGCATGGAGACGGCACCGTTGCGGCCGCGACAGAATCCGTAACCCAGGCGCAGGTAGGTCCTGGGTGTTCGGCCCACCAGCCGGGCAAGGGTCTCGATCCTGTCAGCGGGCACGCCGCAGATCGCTTCGGCCCACTCGGGGGTTCGGGTCTCGAGGTGCTTCTCGAGGCCTGCCGGATCATCGGTGTACCGATCCATCCATGGGCGGTTGGCCAAGTCGTCGCGGAAGAGGACATGCATGACGCCACAGGCCAGGGCTGCGTCCGTTCCGGGTTTCACGCACAGGAAGAGGTCCGCCTTGTCGGCCGTGCCGGTACGGTAGGTGTCGACGACCACGATGGTTGCGCCGCGTTCCCTGCGTGCGCGCATCGCGTGGGTCATGACGTTGACCTGCGTGTTGACAGGATTGGTGCCCCAGATGACAACACAGTCGGCTTTCGCCATCTCGCGGGGGTCGGGGCCCATGAGCGCTCCGGTACCGGCCATGTAGCCGGCCCAGGCCAGTGTGGTGCAGATGGTGTTGTGCTGTCCGCTGTAGCGCTTGACATGGCGCAGCCGGTTGATGCCGTCACGCATCACGAGGCCCATGGTGCCGGCATAGTAGTATGGCCAGACCGTTTCGGCGCCATGGCAGGCTTCCGCCTCGGCGAAACGGGTCGCAACCTCGTCCATCGCTTCATCCCAGGTGACGGGAACAAAGTCCGTCGACCCCTTGTCCCCGACGCGGCGCAATGGCGTCGTCAGGCGTTGCGGATGATGGATCCTCTCTGCGTAGCGCGCCACCTTGGCGCAGACGACACCGGCAGTGTAGCTGTTGTCCTTCGCCCCCCTCACCCTGCCGATCCGGTCCGCCGCGAGAAGGTCGACCTCAAGGGCACAGGTCGACGGGCAGTCGTGCGGGCAGACGCTGTATCCCTTGCGGACCGGTTCGGGCAGCATGGGTCCATTCTCCCTCTGACGAAGCTGGCGGCGTGACACCGGAACATCGACACGCTGAATCAGCATACTCTCTCTCGCAAGTGCTTTCGCCGAGCGAGCGGGTGCACATCGTTTCCTCCCCCCCTGTACAACAGGATCAGGGGAGAACGCCATGCCGAAGGGCCGCCTCGCTCAACGACGGGGCGATGCCCTCAGGCCATGTAGGGAAGTCCGAATTCCTCACCGGACGACCGTGAAGGCAGGCGCCATGAGCCCGACTGCACGGCTGTCATGACCCGTACGCCGGACACCTCATGAGCTGCTCAGAAGGGGCCGATGCATGTTCCGGGTACTTTACCTGTCGAATGAGGCGCTCGACCGCCTCCGGCACGATGTGCGCGCCGAAGGAGGCCTTGTCGATGTCCCCTGAACCAACGCGTGGTCGTGACGCACGGGTTCACGCTCGAAGACCTCGCGGGACGGCCCGCGGCAACAGGCTCGAACAAGCGCTGCCAGCCCCCCTGCGGAGACACGGCAGACCGTGATCGAATGCGCGGCGGCGATCTTCCCTGAGTGTTGGACCGGACCGGTACCACGGGCGATGAATCGTGTCAGCCGGCTCCATGCCCACGGGCAAGGCACCGTCACGACAGGCGCCTCAGGCACCCGCCAGGATCGCCAAGGCCTCGGCATGTCTTCGCGCATCGCCGGCAGCGAGGATGCGGCTGCCGGAGGCCATGGTCAGCGGCGCGCCCCGCCAATCGCTGATGACGCCTCCGGCCCCCTCTATGACGGGCACCAGCGCAAGGTAGTCGAAAGGGTCGAGCGCGACGTCGATGCCGAGGTCGGTACGTCCCGAGGCGAGCTGGGCATAGGCAAGGCAGCTGCCGCCGTAGACCGTCCAGCGTACCGCCGCCTTGAGTCGTGCGAAGGCGACGCCGTCGTCGGCGCCGTAGAAATCCGGATTGCTGGTCGACATCAGCGCGTCGGCGAGGCCGCCGCAGGGACGCACACTGACCGTCACGCCATTGCGTGTCGTCGGACGGGACCGACAACCGAGCCAACGTTCCTCGGTCGCCGGCATGTCGATCACGCCGATCAGCGGCACACCGTCCTCAAGCAGGGCGATCAGCGTACCGAACACCGGGATGCCGGCGAGGAAGGGCAGCGTACCGTCGATCGGGTCGATCACCCAGACCGGACCATCGTCAGCCGCTGTGGCGCCGCGTTCCTCGCCGACGATGCCGTGATCCGGACAGAACATCGCGATCATCGCGCGCAACCGGTCCTCGACAGCACGATCGACATCGGTCACCGGGCTGCCATCGGCCTTCGCTTCGGTCGAGAAGCCTCCTTGATGCGCCCTGCGGATGACCGGGCCACCCGCATCGGCCAGCCGGCCGGCGAACTCGGCAAGTTCATCGATGAGGGCCTGGTCCACGCCGCCGGCTTCAGTATGACAGGACCTGGCTGAGAAACAGCCTGGTGCGTTCGCTCCTCGGCTTGTCGAAGAACTCCCCGGGCGGATTCATTTCGACGATCTCGCCCTCGTCCATGAAAACGACCTTGTCGGCCACCGAACGGGCAAACCCCATCTCGTGGGTGACGCAGATCATGGTCATGCCGTCGCGCGCCAGAGCCGTCATGACGTCGAGGACTTCGGCGATCATCTCCGGATCGAGCGCCGAGGTCGGTTCGTCGAACAGCATGATCATGGGTTCCATGCACAGTGCACGGGCGATTGCCACACGTTGCTGCTGTCCACCGGAGAGTTGGCTGGGATACTTGTCGGCCTGCTCCGGGATCTTGACCCTTTCAAGGTAGCGCATGGCGATGTCATGGGCCTGCGACCTCGAGAACCTGCGCACCAGCTTGGGCGCCAGCATGAGATTCTTGACCACCGTCATGTGGGGAAACAGGTTGAAGTCCTGAAACACCATGCCGACATCGCGGCGTACGGCATCCATGTTGCTGACGTCACCGGTCAACTCGAGGCCATTGACGGTGATCGTGCCGCTGTCGTGTTTCTCGAGCCGGTTGATGCACCGAATCAGCGTCGACTTGCCTGACCCGGAAGGACCACAAACGACAACGCGCTCCCCCTTCCTGACCGACAGATTGACGTCCTTGAGCGCCTGGAACGTACCAAAGAACTTGCTGACGTTCCTGAGTTGAATGATGTCGACTGGGGTGCTGTCGTTCATGTCACACCCCCTCTCTCACATACCGGCTCATGCACTTCTCCACCCAGCCGAAACCTCTCTGAATCATCCACGTCAGGATCAGATAGATGACCATCAGCGAAATGAAAATCTCATACGGCGCGTAGGTTTCGGCCACGATGGTTCGCGCGATACCCGTCATGTCCAGGAGCGTGATCGTGCTGGCCAGGGCCGTACTTTTCATCAGGCTGATGACGTCATTGCTGTAGGCCGGAAGCGCCAGGCGGATGGCGATGGGAGTCGTGATGTAGATGAATCGATGCCGTGTGCCGAGCCCCAGTGCCGCACCGGCTTCCTGCAGGCCGCGGTCCACGCCCAGCACTCCGCCACGCAGGATTTCCGAAACGTAGGCGGCGGTATTGAGTGTCAGGGCGAGAATTGCGCAGCCGAAGGGTTCCCGCAGGATCGGCCAGACAATGCTGTGGCGCACGAACTCCAGCTGCGGCAGACCATAGTAGATGATGAAAATCTGCACCAGTATGGGAGTACCGCGAAAGATGTAGATATAGGCCATTGTCGGGACCGCGAGATACCACCGGCCGCTGATTCGCATCAACAACAGGATGACGGCGAAGGTCAGGCCCAGCGCCGCCGACAGGAAGAGCAACTGAAGCGTCAGCCCAATTCCCATGAGCATCCTGGGAATGCTGTCCAGGATCAGCGCCATGTCGAAGCTCATCGCGCGACCTCCAGATGCCGATTGGCGTATTTTTCCAGAACCATGACGGCGAGGGTGATGATCGTCGACAGCCCCAGATAGATCGCGCCAACGACAATATACATGGTAAACGGCCTGTTCGTGGTGCCAATTGCCTGGGCGGCGACAAACAGCGTTTCCTCCAGGCCGATGATGGCGATCAGCGCCGTATCCTTGATCAGCGAGAGCATGTGATTGCCGAAAGGCGGCAGCGCGAGCCGCCACATCGCCGGAATACGCACATGGACGAATGTCTGCAGGGTCGAGAGACCGAGCGCCCGGGCAGCCTCGATCTGTCCCGTTGCGACACCGAGGAAGGCGCCGCGGAAGGTCTCCGTCGCGTAGGAGCCGACGATCAGTGCGATGGCAAACGATCCCGCCCAGAATGGCGGGAGATCGACGAACTTGATCTGGGGATCGAAGATCCGGGCAATGGCTGTCAGGGTGACTGCGGACCCGAAGTAAATCAGCAAGAGAACCAGAATCTCGGGTGTGCCGCGAAAGACGACCGTATAGCCGCTGGCCATAGCCCTGGCGACACGATTCCTCGATAGTTTCGCAGCCGCGCCAATCAAGCCAAACAGGATCGTCAGGATCAGTGCTACGACAAAGACCTCGACGACAACAAGAGACCCCCGGAAATAGTCATCCCACCAGCCATCCAGCGCGTCCACTGCCACTTATCCCAATCTGGCGCGACAGCACAGCAATTGCGGGCGGAATGCCAGATCACCGGACAAACGTCCGCGACGGGGGCCTCTCAAGACCCTCATCGCGGACTGTGCGTCTGCTCTTGACTGTGGGCTTTGGGGCGCCCGGTCAGTGGATGGCGAAGGGGAAGTACTGCAGGGCGTACTTCTCCAGTGAACCGTCATCGGTCAGCGTCCTGATGGCGGCATTCAGGCGGGCCTTCAATTCGTCATTGCCCTTTCGCAGTCCAATGCCGACACCAATGCCGAAGTACTTCTTCTCGTCGATCTGCGGGCTGACAAACTCAAAACTCCCGCCGTCCTCCTGGCTGAGAAATCTGAGGTAGGCCTTCATGGGATTGGTCATGATCATGTCGGTTCGGCCATTCACCAGATCGAGATACAGTGCCTCGTTCGAATCGTAGAGAACCACTTCAGCTTCCGGCAACTCGTTCTCGAACCAGTCGGCGTAGGTCGTTGCCCGTTCAAGCCCCACCTTGAGGCCGGCGAAGTTCTCGGGGATCGGATTGCCCGCATCGTCGAACAACTCCCAACCGGCATCCGTTCTCCCCACCAGACGGCCAACGGAAATGCGGTACGTGTCGGAGAAGTCCATTTTCTCCAGGCGTTTCTCGGTGATCGACATGGACGCGATGATCAAGTCGAACTTGTTGGCGAGGAGAGCCGGGATCATGCCGTCCCATTGCTGGCAGACAAATTCCAGATCAGCGCCGATAAGGCCGGCGACACCCTTGGCAACATCGACGTCATAGCCCATGAGGTCACCATCGGCGTTCTTGAAATTGAACGGTGCGTAGGTGCACTCCATTCCGACCCGCAGCGTTTCCGCGGTGGCAACATTGACCATGCCGAATGCAACGACGGCGAGTGCCGCCGCCAGGATCGTACGTATCTTCTTCATGATAACTTCTCCTGGTTGACGTGGCTGGTTTGGCGGTGCTTTCGTCCGCGCGCCCATCACGCGAACCGCCCCGGGAACCGACCAGACGGTCATCGTCTTGCGACCCATTGTAGTGGTCGAGCGACGGGCAGTCGACACGTTTCTGCGGCCCTCGGCCGATAGCGTCGATGCAGCATGGAGTTCGCTGTACTGACATCAGTGCCGTGCTCCCGCGGCGCGACCGGAAACTCGCCTGAATTCGGGTCTCCGAAGAGGAATGAGCAGACCCCTGCGACTCGCGTTCGGCACAGGCGCGAATGCCCTCGACACCCCTGGTCTCTCCTGCTACCAAGCCAGCATGGGCATGATGCCCGCCGGAGTGACGCCATGATGCCGGCAGGCTTCATCGACAAGGGGCCGCGGCGGAACCTGATGCGGTGCGATGCCCCAGAAGTGGGCCGGCAGGCCGCCCGTGATCCATACCGCATCGATACCACTGTCACGTGCTCCGACAATGTCCGTCCCGATGCCGTCTCCCACGGCAAGGACGCGTTCCGGCAGCACACCCGCCAGCATGGCAAGGCATCGCCGGTAGACCGACGGGAAGGGCTTTCCCTCCTGGCGCATGCATCCTCCGCGGGCGACATAGGCATCGGCGATGGTGCCGGCGCAGATCTCGCGCGCCTTGCCTCGCAGCACGAACCTGTCCGGATTGGCCGACACCATCGGCAGGCCGCGTTCGAGCGCCGGTTCGAGGTCAGGCATGATGTCGCCAAGGGTCTCGCCCGGGCAACGGATACCGCAGCACAGCACGAAGTCCGCCTCATCGATGCTGGTGCATCGCTGGCGGGCAAGCCCGTCAAGAAGATGTGCATCCCGTTCCGTTCCCAGGTGCCAGAACCTGGGACCCAGCGCTGCATACCAGGGGTCCTCGCCATGCTCGACGGCCAGACGCGTCGCCAGGCCGGCTGTCATGATCCCGTCCCAGGCGCAGTCGGGAACCCCCATCGCCTGCAGCTGCCGGGCAACGGCCTGTGGCGTGCGTGGGGCGTTGGACAGCAACACGACACGACCGCCCAGGCGGCGGAACGCCACCAGTGCCTCGACGGCTCCGGCATGGGCGTCGATACCGTCGTGCAGGCATCCCCACAGGTCCACGAGCAACCCGTCATAGCGTCCGGCCAGCGCGGAGAGTCCGTGGATCAGCGCGATTGTCATCGGTTCCTTCGCGTCCGGCATGAGCTGGTTCCCGCCACCTTGTCCTCCGCTTGCCAAGCCCGGGGGTTGTCCGGGGAATGGTGCACCGGCACAGTGTCACATGAACGGTCGAGGTGACAGGCGTGTGACAGTTCCTGCTGCAAGGCGGCTCGAGTTGCGTCTCCTCGAGAGGGGTCGCCTCCCGGCACTCGGGAACCTGTTTGCCGACCAGGAGCACATAGTCTCACGGATCATTCCGGGGTGTTCCAGTGACCCGGGCGCCCTCTCCCGGTACGAACGGCCGCCGCGGCCTTCGAACACCATGGCAGCGGCATGTGGGGCGTACTGGAGAAGACCCGGACCAAGGCGCCCATCATGGGCAGCACGGGATGCGTCATCGGCGATGACGTCGATTCTGCCGAGTAGCTGAAGGCCACCGCACGGGTTCTCGAGCATGCCTTCATGGAATTGAGCACACGCAGCATCAAGGCCATCACGAGCCCTCACAACCTCTCGTCAAGGCGCCTGATGTCGAGACTTGGGTTCACGTGCAGGAAGGATGTCGTCGCCTGCCAGGGACCCCGGGTTCTCCATGCGATCAACCGGCAGGACCGGCGGGCGGGATACCGTTGTCCCGGGCACCGGGGCGGCATCAGTCGGGAAGCGTCATGACAACCACCGGAACCACCCGTCCTGCCGGAGCCAGGGGACTTGTCTCGTGGTGTCTCTTCGACTGGGCGAACTCTCCCACGCCCACCATCGTCATCACGTTCATCTTTGCTCCCTACTTTGCCCGCGCCGTTGCCGACAGCGAGGCGGAGGGTCTTGCCCTGTGGAGTTGGGGTATCGCGGTCTCGGCACTCGTCATCGCCATCCTGGCGCCGGTGGCAGGCGCCATCGCGGATGCCGGCGGCCGGCGCAAGCCATGGGTCATGGGTTTCAGTCTCATCATGGTCGTCGCGACGGCGGCGCTGTGGTTCTGCGCCCCCGAATCGCGCTGGATCATTCCGGTCCTCGGCCTCGTCGTCCTGGTCAACGTCGCCTTCGAGACGTCGGTTGTGTTCTACAACGCGATGCTGCCGGATCTCGTCGAACCCTCCCGCTTCGGCCGCCTGTCGGGATGGGCCTGGGGCCTGGGATATGCCGGGGGAATCGGCTGTCTCGTCCTGGTCCTCGGGTTCCTTGTCCTGGCCGATCCGCTCCCCTTCGGCCTGGAACGCGATGAGGCGGAGCACATCCGTTTCGTTGCCGTCGTCACGGCGCTCTGGTTCATTATCTTCAGCTGGCCGTTCTTCCTGTTCACGCCAGACCGACCGGGCACCGGACGGGCGCCGGCAGAGGCCGTGCGCATCGGCGTCAAACAGCTCATGGACACGCTGCGGGAGTTTCGCCAGCACCGCACGATCATCAGGTTCCTCATCGCCCGACTGCTCTATGTCGACGGCCTCAACACGCTCTTCGCCCTGGGAGGCGTCTATGCCGCCACCACCTTCGCCATGGACGAGGAATCGGTGTTGTTGTTCGCCATCCTGCTCAACATCACGGCGTGCGCAGGAGCCGCGGCGTTCGGATGGGTGGACGACCGGGTCGGAGCGCGGCGGACACTGCTTGTCACGCTCGCCGCCCTCATCGTGCTCAGTGTCGTCGTGCTGATCATCGAATCGACGCTCTGGTTCTGGATACTCGGTGGCCTGCTCGGCGTTTTCATCGGTCCGGTGCAGTCGGCAAGCCGATCGCTCATGGCCCGCCTCGCCCCGTCGCACATGACCGGTGAAATGTTCGGCCTGTTCGCGCTCTCCGGCAAGATCACCAGCTTCGCCGGTCCGCTGCTCGTCGGCGTGGTCGCCTACGCGACGTCGAGCCAGCGCCTTGGCATGGCTGTCATCGTTGTCCTGCTGGCAGCGGGCTGGCTGGTGCTGAACACTCTGGAGGACCAGCAGGACCGCTCCTGATCCGGCCGTGGCTACAGCCTCTCCCCGGTCATCAACCGCGGCAACCGCCCGGCCACTCCCATGGCATCCTTCATGAGCAGGCGCTTGACGGGTTTCATGGATCCCACCAGAGCGAGACCAAGGCCGCGGGCCAGCGCCACCGGAGGCGAGCGCATGGCAAAGAGGCGGTTGAGACCGTGGGTCATGGTGACCAGCATCCACGTATCCACACGGCGCCGGCGGGCGTAGGCCGTCAGGGCAGCGCCCGAACCCGGACCCAGTCCGAGACGCGCCATGTCGGCCAGAACCTCGGCGAGCACTGCCGCATCGCGGATACCCAGATTGAACCCCTGACCGGCAATGGGATGAATGGCGTGGGCGGCATCGCCCACAAGGACCAGCCGGAAGCCGATGAGACGGTTGGCGACCGCCAGGGAGAGATGGTGGTCAAGGACCGGTCCCGTCACGTCCAGCGGTCCCAGAAAGTCGCCGAACCTCCACGCCAGCTCCTCTGCGAACGCGCCGTGGTCGAGTTCGAGGATCCGCCTCGCGACATCCTCGTCCTCTGTCCACACGACGGAGGAGCGATTCCCCGGCAGGGGCAGGATGGCGAAGGGACCACCGGCGAGGAACCGCTCGTGGGCGATACCGTTGTGTGGTCTTGTGTGGCGCACCGTGGCGATGATGGCCGTCTGCCGGTAATCGTGCCGCCAGGTGGCGATGCCGGACATGGTGCGCAACGGCGAACCGGCGCCGTCGCAGGCCACGACAAGACCGCAGCGCAGCCTGGAATCATCGTCAAGGTCCAGGGTCGCGCCCGCATCGTCGCATTCCATGGCGACAACGCGCGCGCATACCCGATGCACCCGCGTGGCGTGGTCGACCGCGCTGTCGAGAGCCTGCCGAAGCGCCCGATTCTCCATGATCCACCCCATGGGATGGTCACCGACATCCCGATGGTCGTAGTGAAGGAAGAAGGGCGACTGTCGATCCGAGACGCGGATGTCAAGGATGGGCTGGGCTTGGGGAACGACGCCCTGCCATGCATCGAGCCGTTCAAGAACCAGTTTCGAACCCCAGGAAATGGAGGAGACGCGCCCGTCGAACGAGGCGTCAAGAATCGTCTGGCGGGGAACCCTTTCGACCAGGGCCACCTCGAAGCCGGCCCGCGCCAGGGCAAGGGCGGTCGTCATGCCGCTCATGCCACCGCCGACGACACAGATGTCGAAACGCGAGTCCATGGCTCCATTCAACATCACATCCAGCCCAACGTCATCACTGGCAGCATCCGCGCGACAGTGATAGCAAGCAACCGGAAACATCCCGTGAGGGACAGCAGGGGAACGGGGCGATGATGTGGCACGACATGACGGCGCTGCAGCTTGGCCGGGAGATGGCCGCCGGTGCGATCGATCCCGTGGATCTTGCCGAGCACTTTCTCGAGCGCATCGCGTCGCTTGACGGCGACGGCCGGATCTTCATCCGCCTTGTCCGGGATCGTACCCGCGCGGAAGCCGAAGCCGCCCGTCGCCGCCAGCGCCAGGGATTGCGGCGAGGACCTCTCGACGGCGTCCCGGTGTCCTGGAAGGACGTGGTCGATGTCGCCGGTGTCGAGACAACGATGGCCGCACGGGCTCTCGCGGGCCGCATCCCCGAACGCGACGGCCTTGTGCTGCGGCGCGCCACCCAGGAAGGCACCGTCTTCCTCGGCAAGACCAACATGACCGAGTTCGCCTTCTCCGGACTCGGAATCAACACGACTCATGGAACACCGGCCAATGCCCATGACGCGACTGTCGACCGCGTTCCCGGAGGCTCGTCGTCGGGAGCCGGAGTCGCCGTTGCGCGCGGGCTGGGCCCGATCGCGATCGGCAGCGATACCGGAGGGTCGGTGCGTATTCCCGCAGCCCTCAATGGCGTGGTCGGTTTCAAGACCACCATAGGCGCACTCCCCATGGACGGCGTGATGCCCCTGGCATCGCTGTTCGACACCATCGGACCCCTGGCCTCGGACGTGGCCGATGCCGCGGCCATGTGGTCCGTCCTCTCGGGCAGGCCGATGGCTGACCTGGACGGCGCCCGCATCGCAGGAAAGCGCCTCATCGCCGTCGCCTCGCCGATGTGGCGCGGTATCGATGAAGGAATTGATCGCTGCTGCCGCGAGGCGCTCGCACGTCTCGAGGATGCCGGCGCACGTGTCGAATGGCAGGATGTCGACGAGTTCGCGGAATCGATGAGAGTCGCCGGACGGCTGATCACGACGGATGCCTGGTCGTCCTGGTCCGGTGTCGTGAGCGACATGCCGGACAAGATCTTCTCCTTCATGCTGCCCCGGTTCCTCTCCGGCAAGATCCAGGCGGGACACGAAGTTCTGGAAATCCTGCGTGAACTCGACTCCGTGGCCGGCAGGCTCCATCGCAGGATGGGCGGATGCGACTCCCTGGTCGCCCCCACCGTGCGTATCAGCGCCCCGCAAATCGCCGACCTCCTCGAGGACGAGAAGGTGTACACAGATGCGAACGCCGCCATGCTGGGAAACACGACACCGGGCAATCTCCTGAAGGTCTGCGCCATCACCCTGCCGTGCGGGAAAGCCGCGTCCGGCATGCCGGCAGGCCTGATGCTCATGCAACGGCCCGGCAGGGAGGAGGCCCTGCTGCGTCTCGCCCGCGCCGTCGAGGTGGCGGGAATGACACAACCGCCGGCGTGACCCGATTCCATCCTCACGCCGCCGGCATCATCCTGATGCTGCTGTCACTGTTGGTGGTCAACACCTCCGACGCCCTGGCGAAATGGACCATCCAGGATCTGCCGATCTTCCAGGTCATGGTGTTCCAGGCCTGCGGCCTCGTGGTCATGGCTCTGCTGGTGTCACGCGAGCCCAATCCGCTGCGCCTCATCCGGACCGCCGATACGGGTTGGCAGATCGCCCGTTCGGCCTGCCAGTTCGCCATGGGGTTCACGTTCTACAGCGGCCTCAGGGTCCTCCAGTTCGCCGATCTCATCGCCATTCTCTTCGTCGGTCCCCTCGTGATCACGGCCATGGCCCACGTGTTTCTCGGTGAACGCGCCGGATGGCATCGCTGGGCCGCCTGCGCCGTTGGCCTCGTCGGCGGTCTCATCATCGTGCGACCCGGTTCGGGGCTCATGGGATGGGGCGCCATCTGGCCGGTTCTGGCGACGGTGATCTGGTCGGTCTATGTCGTCATCACACGCAAGATTTCGGTGAGAAACTCCACTCCGAACATGATGTTGTGGTCATCTCTGGTGACCCTGGTCGTGCTCGCGGCGATCAGTCCGTGGTACTGGCAGTCACCCGTTGGCTGGCAATGGGCGGCGCTCGTGGTGATTGCCCTGCTCTCGTCGGGCAGCAACGGTCTCGTCATCAGGGCCTATACCCTGGCGCCGGCCTCGCTTCTGGCGCCCTTCATCTATACGGAGATCGTCGGCGCCACGTTCTACGGCTGGGTCTTCTGGCGCGAGTTTCCGGACACGTGGACATGGTCCGGCACCGTCATCATCGTTCTTGCCGGTCTCCATGTCGCACGCAGGGAATCCCTGGCGCGCCAGGGAAAAAGTTGACTGAAACCGGGAGGAATACCGCTTAACAGACCATCAACAGTGAATATTTTGATTGCGGGAGCAAATGTGTGCCACACTTCGGACCGTCCTCGGAATGACAGCATGATCAGCGACAGACTCGAAACCCTGAAGGAATACCCTTTCCGGCGCATGAACGCGCTCATCAAGGACATGGCGTTGCCTGACGGCAACAGCGAGGCGATCGCGATGTGGATCGGCGAACCGCGCCATGGTGTGCCGGAGATCGCGCGCCGGCCATTGTCCGATGCCTTCGTGGATTACGGCAGGTATCCCCCGGTGGAGGGCACACCGGGTCTGAGGCGTGCCATGGCTGCCTGGCTCTCCCGGCGCTACGCTCTCTGCGACGGCTTCATCGACCCCGACCGGAGCATCATCCCGGTCCAGGGAACCAGGGAGGGCCTCTTCATGGTCGCCCTCGCAGCCGTGCCGACAACATGGGCGAAGGGCAGACCGCTGGCGCTGATGCCCAATCCCTTCTACCCGCCCTACAAGGCGGGCGCCGTGGCCGCCGGAGCACAGCCGTTCTTCATGCCCTGCACCTCGCGGACCGGCTTCCTGCCGGATCTCGACGGTCTCACCGATGACGTTCTCGACAGAACAGCCATCTTCTACCTTTGTTCACCTGCCAATCCACAGGGCGCGGTGGCCGATCCCGCCTATCTCCGGCGGGCTGTCGCCCTCGCCAGGCGACACGACTTTCTGCTCGTCGCAGACGAGTGCTACGCGGAAATCTGGGATCGCGCACCACCGCCCGGTGTCATGCAGGTCTGTGCCGAGGACGGTGATCTGTCACATGTCGTGTGCTTCCATTCATTGTCCAAGCGCTCCAGCGTTCCCGGTCTGCGGCATGGTTTCGTGGCCGGCGATCCCGATTTCATCGCCGCCTACATGCGCCTGCGCAGGTATGCGGCGGCAGCCAGTCCGATGGCCGTCCTGAACACCGCCGAGGTGCTGTGGTCCGACGAGGAGCACGTCGAGGAGAACCGTCGGCTCTACCGGGAGAAGATCGACATGGCCGAGGCCGTTCTGGGCAACCGTTTCGGATTCTTCAGGCCACCTGGCGGTTTCTTCCTGTGGCTGGATGTCGGCAACGGCATCGAGGCAGCAAGAAGGCTGTGGGCCGAAGCGGCCGTCAAGGTTCTCCCCGGCGCCTTCCTTGCCGAGGACAGGAACGATGGCACCAATGAAGCCCTTCCCTACATCCGCGTGGCTCTGGTCGGCGATCACGACTCCACCCGGGAAGGCCTGACCCGTCTTGCGGAAACACTGGCAGCAGGGAACTGAGTCATGACCACACGACCGGTGTCGTTCTTTCCCAACCTGCTCCCGCCGACAGCGCTGGCGTGGATGAACCGACGGCTGAAGGAAGCCCTCGGCATCGCCTGCCTCGCTGTTGCCGGCTGGGTCGCCCTGGCTCTCGTCACGTTCGAGGCTGCCGATCCATCGCTGAACTACGTAACGGGCGGACCGGTGCTCAACCATGCCGGCGCCACGGGCGCCACCGTGGCCGAAGCCATCCTCACATTTTCCGGGATCGCCGGACTCCTGCCGGCCTTCGTGCTGCTCGCGTGGGGACGCTCCCTCATCTTTCGTCACCGTTTGTCCCTTCCCCTCTGGCGCGCCCTCGCGGCCGTGGCGGCGACGCTGCTCTGGATGCCGGCTCTTGCGGCAATGCCGGTGGGCGCGTGGCTCACTGCCGGTGCGGGCGGCATCGGCGGCACCCTGGCGGTGACCTGGGCCGCGCAGACGCTCGGAACCTCCCTCGCCATGGTGGAGGGCTATGCTCAGGCGCTCCATGTGCCGGCGCTGGCCGCCCTGGTGTTCGCGGCAGCTGTTCCGTGGGCCGATGTCAGGCTGGGCTGGCGATTGTGCCGTGCCGCGGTGCGCGGTCCGAGGCGGCTGAAACACCGGATCGCGCTGTGGCGCGCCGGCAGACACAAGCCGGCAACCCGCAGTGATGCGATCCCCGACTTCCCCATGCCCAGGGGGGACCTGTCGCGGCGCCCGAGCCCGAAGAAGCCCCGCAAGAAGGGTTCCGGATCGGCCAGCCGCCGGAAATCCGCCGACAACCGGCAACCGGCGCCGCGCAAGGACCTGCGCCAAGACGGGACCTTCCGGCTTCCTCCCCGCGAACTCCTGGTCAATGTCGATTCCTCCATGCGACGCGAGGTCAGCAGGAACGCACTGGTCGAGAAGGCGCGGAGGCTTGAAGAGGTGCTGTCGGACTTCGGCATCCGCGGTCACATTGAAGATGTGCGCACGGGCCCGGTGGTGACACTCTACGAGCTCGAACCCGATGCAGGCATACGCGCCAGCCGCATCATAGGGCTGGCCGACGACATCGCACGGAACATGTCTGCGGTGTCGGCCCGCGTAGCCGTGGTTCCCGGACGCACGGTGCTCGGCATAGAACTCCCCAACGACGACCGCGAGATGGTGGTTCTGCGCGAGCTCCTGGAAACCCGCGACTTCGCCAGGAAGGACGCCAGGTTGCCGATCGCCCTGGGCAAGCAGATTTCGGGCGCCCCGGTGATCGAGGATCTTGCCGACATGCCTCACCTGCTGGTGGCCGGAACCACCGGGTCCGGCAAGTCGGTGGCGGTCAATGCCATGATCCTGTCCCTCCTCTACAGGCTTTCTCCGGACGAGTGCCGGCTCATCCTGATCGATCCGAAGATGCTGGAACTCTCGGTCTACGACGACATTCCGCACCTTCTCGCACCGGTGGTCACCGAACCGCACAAGGCGGTCATGGCCCTGAAGTGGGTGGTCGGCGAAATGGAGAGACGCTACCGGGGCATGCAGAAGATCGGGGTGCGCAACATCGAGGGCTTCAACGCCCGTGTCGCCGCGGCGCTCGCGGAAGGCACCGCCCTGACACGGACCGTGCAGACCGGATTCGACGCAAGAACCGGTGATCCGTGTTTCGAGGAGGAGATCATTGCCGACAGCCCCCTGCCCTTCATCGTCGTCGTGGTGGACGAGATGGCGGATCTCATGCTGGTGGCGGGCCGCGACATCGAGGGCGCCATCCAGCGCCTGTCGCAGATGGCGCGGGCCGCCGGCATCCACCTCATCATGGCCACCCAGCGGCCTTCCGTGGATGTCATCACAGGCACCATCAAGGCCAACTTCCCGTGCCGGGTGTCGTTCAACGTCACCTCCAAGATCGACAGCCGCACGATCATCGGTGACCAGGGCGCCGAACAATTGCTCGGCAAGGGCGACATGCTGTTCCTGCGCGGCGGAGGCCGGCTGACGCGCATTCACGGCCCCTTCGTCAGCGACGAGGAGGTACGCGAGGTTGTCGCCTACCTGCATGCGCAAGGCGGGCCCGAGTACCTCGACTCCGTCACGGAGGAACCCCCGGAGGCCGTCGATACCCTGTCGGACATGGCGGCTGGCGGAGCACCCGACAAGAACCGGGCGCTCTACGACCGCGCCGTCTTCATCGTGACGAAGGAACAGAAGGCATCAACCAGTTTCATCCAGCGCCACCTGCAGATCGGTTACAACCGTGCCGCCTCGATCATCGAACAGATGGAGAAGAACGGTGTGGTCAGTGCCGCCAATCACGTCGGGAAGCGGCAGGTTCTCGCGAATCCGCCGCCTGGCGATGACTAGAGGACCGTCAGGGCGCACGACACTGGCAAACGGACATTTTCTTGCCCGCGTCCCTTGTCTCCGGCAGCAGGCAGGCGCACAAGGGGCAGGACGCCGTTAGCCAGCGACCACTGCCATGTTCCAGATCTACCTGCCGATTGCGGAGATGTCCGTGGACATCTTTCTCCTGCTCGGCATGGGTGGTGCGGTCGGCTTCCTGTCAGGCCTGTTCGGAGTCGGCGGCGGATTCTTGATGACTCCCCTGCTCATCTTCATCGGCGTTCCGCCCCCGGTGGCCGTGGGGTCCGAGGTGAACCAGGTGGTGGCGGCGTCGGTCTCGGGTTTCATGGCGCACTGGCGGCGCCGCCAGGTCGATTTCAAGATGGGCGGCGTCCTCATCGCCGGTGGTGTGCTCGGTTCGATCTTCGGTGTGTGGCTGTTCGGCATCCTGCGTCAGATCGGCCAGATCGACCTTGTGATTTCGATCTCCTACGTCGTCATGCTGGGCTCCATCGGAACACTGATGATGGTGGAATCGCTGCGCGCCATCCTGCGCCGGCGCGGCGGCACGAACGTGCGCCGCAAGGCCCATGTCCACCACTGGGGCCATGGGCTGCCCTTCAAGATGCGCTTCCGCACATCCAGGCTCTACATCAGCGCCGTGCTGCCGATCATGCTCGGTTTCATCATCGGCATCCTCGCAGCCATCATGGGTGTGGGCGGTGGCTTCTTCCTGGTGCCCGCCATGATCTACCTGCTCGGCATGCCGGTCGGTGTCGTCATCGGCACATCGCTCTTCCAGATCACCTTCGTGACGGCCACGGCGACATTCCTGCACGCCACGAGCACACAGACCGTCGATGTCATGCTGGCCGGCATCCTGACACTGGGGGCCGTGTTCGGCGCGCAGTTCGGCACCAGGGTGGGTGCGGAGCTGCGTGGCGAGGAACTGCGCGGGCTTCTGGCCCTTGTCGTGCTGGGCGTCTGCGTGACCCTGCTGTGGCGCCTGGTGGCCGAGCCGGCTCGTCTCTACACCCTGTCGCCCACGGGGTTCCATTGAAACGCCTGGCGGCCCTTGCGCTCCTGGCAGCGGTCTCTGCCGAACCCGGCAAGGCGACCGCCCAGGACGTCATGGCGGGTCTGTCACACCATGCCATCGGCATTACCGCCGACTTTGCCGGAACCGAGATCCTCGTGTTCGGAGCGATCGAGAGCGAGGGCGACATCGTGGTTGTCATTCGCGGACCGCGCCAGGAGGTGGTGGTCCGCAGGAAGGCGCCGGTCTTCGGCATCTGGATCAATGCACAATCGGCTGTCTTCAGGTCCGTTCCCGCCTTCTACGGCCTCGCGTCGACACGCCCGCTCGGAGAGATTGTCGATGCCGACATGCGCCGGGTCATGGAGATCGGCATTGACGGACTGCGACTCGAACCTGCCGACATGGAACCCTTCGTGCGCGACGAATTCCGCGCGGCGCTGATCGAACTGAAACAGTCGGAAGGGCTCTACCCGGTGGAGCCGAGCACCGTGAGCCTCGCCGGCGGCCGGCTGTTCCGCGCCACCATCGCCCTTCCGGCGGACATCCCCGTGGGCACCTATGCCGCGGACACTTTCCTGATACGCGATGGCAACGTGGTAGCGGCACAATCGTCACCACTGATCATCTCCAGGGCCGGCTTCGGCGCCGAGATCTACAACTTTGCCCATCGCGAGTCCGAGTTCTACGGCGTAGCCGCCGTGGTCGCTGCCGTCATCGCCGGCCTCGCCGGCAACCTGCTGTTCCGGCGGACCTGATCGTGGCACAATCTGGACCACGATGAGCGGAACCACACCTAGGGACGCCGAGCGTCCCGGACATGTCGCCGGGCAGGTCAAGTTCCTGGTCTGCGTCGATGCTTCGCCGCCGAGCCGGGTGGCGGTGCACTATGCCTGCCGCCGGGCCAAGAACACCCATGGAAGGGTGGCGCTTCTCCACGTCGTGCAGCCGGTGGATTTCAGGCAGTGGTCCGGTGTCGAGCACATGATGCGCGAGGAGCAGCTCGAGGCCGCCGAGGCGCTGCTCAACGAACTCGCGCAGGATGTCAACTCCTGGGCGGGCGTGATGCCGGAACTTCTCGTGCGCGAGGGCCGCATTGGCGACGAGATCCTGAGCGCGGTCGATGACGACCCGATGATCGACCTCCTGTGCGTCGGCTCGAACCCTGCGGAAGGCCGCGGAAAGCTGGTGTCCTGGCTCGCCGGACATCTCGCCGGGCGCCTTGCCATCCCGCTCGTCATCATTCCGGGCACCATCTCCGACGAGGACATCATCAACATCACGTGACAGCATGACCGGCGGCGCTCGGCCCAATCCCGGCTCCCGGGAGGCGCAAGCAGTGATGGTCGCGCCCCCCAGCCTTGCAATCCTGCGGGCAATTCGCCACTATGCAGATCAAGGGAACACAAGAACGGGCTCGAACCGTGTTCATCCAGACAGAAGACACACCCAATCCGCTGACCATGAAGTTCCTTCCCGGAAGGACAGTCATGGACACGGGAACCGCAAACTTTCCGGATTCCGATTCCGCCGGCGTGTCACCACTGGCTCGTCGTCTCTTTGACGTTGCCGGTGTGGCCGGCGTGTTTCTCGGCCGGGATTTCATCTCCGTGACACGATCGCCGGAGAACGACTGGCAGATGATGAAGCCGGTCCTCCTCGGTGTCATCATGGAGCACTTCGTGACCGGCGTTCCCGTCATGTCCGTCCGCATGGACGAACCGGCGGGCGATGAGGCCGACAGCGAGGTCGTGGCGCAGATCAAGGAACTTCTCGATACCAGGGTGAGGCCCGCCGTTGCCCAGGACGGCGGCGACATCGTGTTCCATTCATACCGGAACGGAGTCGTCTCGCTCACCATGCAGGGCGCCTGTCACGGTTGTCCAAGCTCGACAATGACCCTCAAGATGGGCATCGAGAACCTCCTGAAGCACTACATCCCCGATGTCGTGGAGGTCCGCCCGGTTCTCTAGCTCACCACCGGGTCGGCCTGCTTCATCTTCCTTGCCTTCGCGAAAGTCTGAGAATCCATGAGATTCTTCCCCACAGTCTGCGTGTGCGCTGCGTTCCTGACGTCGAGCCCTGCCATCGCCGAGTCCGAGGGCTCAGCCACGACGGTGCCACACCCGTCCGAGCGTCCGCTCGCCCTTGCGGTCGTGCAGGACCTTGGTGGCGCCGTCGCCTCCCTCGACACGGCGCTGTCGACGGCCGGCCTCAGGCTCGACGAGATCCGTCTTAAGGCCATTGCCGTCCCCCGCATCCTGGTGAAGCGCATGCCGGCCGACATGCACCTCATCGACGATGTCGCCGCGCGCAAGCAGATCTTCCTGAAGGTCATGTTGCCGCTGATCCTCAAGGTCAACGAGGACATCCTCGCCGAACGCCACCGTCTCGAACATCTCGATCAGGTGGTCGGGACTGGCGCCCCCCTTTCCCCTCACGATGTGGTCTGGCTCGATTCCATGGCTTCGCTCTACGGGGTCGAGAGCGGCGACATCGGCGCACTTCTTCATCGGGTCGATGTCGTTCCGGTTTCTCTGGCCCTGGCCCAGTCAGCCATCGAATCCGGTTGGGGAACATCACGATTCGCCCGCAACGGCAATGCCGTCTTCGGCCAGAAGGCCTGGAACATCCACGCCGGCCTCGTACCCCGCAACCGCGATCCCGACAAGACCTACGTGGTCCGGTCGTTCCGCGATCTCAGGGCGGCAGTGGCCGCCTATGCATACAATCTCAACTGTCACTCTGCCTACGCAGCGTTCCGCGACCTGCGCGCCAGGTTGCGGCAGAACGGTGAGCCCCTCGACAGTCACGCCCTTGCCAGCATGCTCGACCGCTATGCCGAGGAACCGGAGTACATCAACCACGTTCACACGGTGATCGACCAGAACCGCCTGACCGATTTCGACACCGCACGCCTCGTCGCCCTCACTGCCTGACCGCTGCCTGCGGACCATCGTCGCCCGACAGCGCCCCCTTCGCCCAGGGACGGGAGACCGGTCGTCCCTGCCGTGGCGCCGGAGCAGGGCTCAAGCTGAGATCACCGCGCAGTCCCGCCGGTTGAACTTCCTTGAACGGCGGGCCCGCTCACTCCTCACCGCCTGGAACGAGAAACGGTATGCCCAGCCAGCGAAAGCGCCCCTCGGTTGCCGGCAGGGTGCAGTTGATGCGATTGCGACCCTGGGGGAGGGGTCTGTCGAGGCGCACCTCGACCCGCCTGCCGAGGGTCTCAAGCACGACCTCGCCGTGTGACGGGAAACAGGCCAGCCGGTCGAGAGGGCCGACATGGTCGGCGACCGTGAACCCGATGTGGGGCGGGTTGGAACCGTTGTGGCGAATGACCATGTCCAGCGGAAGAGAGCCCGTGACGGGAAGAGGAAGCGCCTCGACGATGGTGCTGAACCTCTCCGGTGTGCCGAAGCGCTCGTTGAGGGCAAAGCGTGGCAGGGCGAACATGTCCGCCCCCTCGACGGCAACGCCGGAGTGCTGGCCGAAGGCGGCGTCGTAGCCGACATCGCGGAGCATGGCCGCCAGTTCCGAACTGAATTCTCCGTAGGGATAGGCGAACAGCTTCGGCACGAACCCCAGTTGATTGATGAAATCCGATGTCATGCGCGCCAGGTCTTCCTCGACCCTGCCGCGGTCCATGAACGCCATGTGGCCATGACCGGCACTCTGGGCACCGATGGCGACTCCGGCCTCGTGCATGGCCCGGACATCATCCCAGCTGATCGACGACAGGGAGTTGTTCACCGCATCGGTGTTGATGAAGACGGTGAAGGGGAATCCCCGGTCCAGCAACCGCGGCATGGCCTCGGTGAGGATGGACCGGTCGGTGTCATCGACAGTGATGGCGACGGCCCTGTCGGGAAGCTCGCGTTCCCCTGCAAGGCCCCTGACAATCTCGTCGAGGGGCAGGACCCGGTATCCACCCTCCTCGAGAATGGCGAGGTGCTGTTCGAATTGTTCCATGGTGACGCTGGTCGAGGGATAGGCGTCGTCGCCGAACCGATGATAGACGACCACCACCGCGGACTGCGGTTCATCCGCCATGACCGGCAGCGGCGGCACGACGGCGCCCGTGCATGCCATCGCGCCCCACCACATGATCCCCGTCAGGGCGAGCATTCGTACACATCGCATGGCAGTCTCCGCATGCCTTGAGCACACAAGACGATCAACCGGCCGGAAACGGTCAGGACATGATGCCGGTTCCGGCCTCGCTGTCCGACAGCACCGGCCAGCGGCGCGAATCGAACAACTGATAATGCCACCACTCGACATTGTACCAGTCGAACCCTGCCGCCGTCATGATGCCAAGAAGCAGGAGCCGGTTGGCTCGCTGCCCGGACGTGATGCCCGGTGCATCGTGACGCGCGTTCTCCGTCAAGTCGTCAACGGGCCCGCCCATGTCAAGGCGCGCGCCAGCGGCGGACTCGAGCGTGACGTCGACGGCCACGCCACGGCTGTGGGGCGAGCCGCGTTCGGGATGGGTGAGGAATCTGTCATCAGGCGTATGGTCCCACAGACTCCACTGGGCCTCCGAGGGGCGGAAGGCATCGGTCACCACAAGGCGCAGTCCCTGTTCGCCAGCGAACGATATGGCGCGATCGAGACAGGTTGCCGCAGCGCCCACGAGGAAACAGCGAGGACGGGCATAGATCACCTTGCCCGTGAAGTTGTCCGGCCGGCCGTAAACGAGATCAAGCGTGACATCCCATGAAGGGGGTGCAATCTCGACGAGACCTGCTGCCGCCATCGGGCACTCTCCTGTGTGCTCCCGTCACGATGGCACTCCGGCAACGTCTCCCGCAAGACGGTTTGACAGGGACTGTGAGGTTCGCCCATTGAACACCTTCGAGCCACCTTGAAGTGATCCCCGTATGTCGGACGCATCGGACCTCAACACGCCATCATCCTGCCAGGGCAACTCCAGTGTCTGCCTGGTGCTCGGTGGTGCACGTTCCGGCAAGAGCCTGTTTGCCGAACGTCAGGTCGAGGCCACCGGGCTTTCCACCTGCTACATCGCCACTGCCGAAGCTCATGATGCGGAGATGGCAGAACGCATTCGCAGGCACCGGCGCCGACGCGGCGATGCATGGGTGACCGTCGAGGCGCCCCTCCGCCTGGCAGACGCTCTCGACAACGCGACATCATCCAGCCGGGCCGTGCTTGTCGACTGCCTGACCCTGTGGCTCGCCAACGTCATGGCAGCCGGACGCTCTCCCCAGCGGGATGTCGACGACCTTCTTCGTGCACTCGGCAGGGCCGAGGGCCAGGTTGTCCTCGTGTCCAACGAAGTGGGAATGGGAATCGTTCCGGAGAACGCCCTGGCCCGCATGTTCCGCGACGAGGCGGGAACCATGCACCAGCGCATCGGCGCCATGGCCGGACGCGTCATCTTCGTGGCGGCCGGTCTTCCCCTCACACTCAAGGGCCCGCCTGCGGACAGTGCAAAAAACCCGACTCCGGCTTCGCAACCCGGGAGTTCGCCACGGTGATTGACTGCTCCGGCTTGTCCCGCCCCTGCACGCCTGCTAGGTTCGACTTCCTGGAACGAGGCGAGGGAAGCCGGTGCGGATCGGTGGATCCAAGGCCGGCACTGCCCCCGCAACTGTAACGGCGAGACACGGGACACGACATCCACTGGCACGTGGTGCCGGGAAGGAGTCCCTGGATCGATGACCCGGAGTCAGGAGATCTCACCCGTTCCGGCACAACAGGCCTGCACACCTCGGAGGGAGGGGCAGATGTCCGCTCACGTTTCTCATCGTCGCCGTACTGACATGTTTGCCGCCAAGATTCCTGCCACCGTCCTCACCGGCTTCCTGGGATCCGGCAAGACGACCATGATCCGGCATCTGGCCGGTGCCGCAACCGGACGCCGGCTCGCCTTCATCATCAACGAGTTCGGGGATCTCGGAGTGGATCGGGAGCTGATCCGAGGCTGCGGACTGGAGTCCTGTCCCGACGACGACATCGTCGAACTCGCCAACGGCTGCATCTGCTGCACCGTTGCCGATGACTTTGTGCCAACGATGCGCACACTGATCGAGCGCTCCCTGCCCCCCGAGCACATCATCATCGAAACGTCGGGACTCGCCCTGCCCAAACCCCTGATCAAGGCCTTCACCTGGCCCGAGGTGAAGACAAGGGTGACCGTCGACGGCGTCATCGCGGTGATCGATGCAAGGGCCGTGGCGGACGGTCGATTTGCCGACGACCCGGATGCTGTCGACCGTCTGCGCCGCGACGATGCCAGCCTTGACCACGAGAGCTCCCTCGCGGAGGTGTTCGAGGAACAGGTCCTGAGTGCCGACGTGGTCGTCCTCAACAAGACGGACCTTGTCGACGACACTCTGCTGTGCGCGGTGCGCCGGACCGTGGACACCCATCGCAGACCCGGAACCAGGGTGATTGCCGCATCCGGAGGTGCCGTCGATCCCCTGGCCATGCTCGGCATCGGCGCCGCTGCGGAGGATGATCTGGCCAACCGTCCCTCCCACCATGACGGGGCGGAAGACGATCACGATCACGACGATTTCACGAGTTTCACCATCGCTCTCGACAGCATCACGGATCCCGGTGCCCTGGAGAGTTCACTGGCTGCGGCGGTGGAGCAGCATGACATCCTGCGCATCAAGGGCTTCCTCCATGTTGCCGGCAAACCCATGCGCCACGTCATCCAGGGCGTGGGACCACGCATCGAGAGGTATTATGACCGGCCCTGGGAACCGGACGAGGAGAGGCGCAGCGAGCTTGTCGTGATCGGTCTCAATGGCATGGACCGGCACGCCATCGCCAGTGACGTTGGTGGCCGGACAACCTGATGCACCTGCTGACCACGCAGCCGGGCGTTGTCCCGGATGGTACGGAAGCTCTCGATCTCGGCCAGACCCCGGGGGACATCATCGTTCTTTCCGCTGCCGACACGGAACTTGCCATGCTGGCGGCGGCCGCGGCCCGCCGGCCCGCGGGCTCTCCCGCGGTGCGCCTTGCCAACATTCTCCAGCTCGGACACCACCTGTCGGTGGACACCTACGTCGAGGCGATCATCGTGCCGGCGCGCGTGGTCATTGTCCGCCTGCTTGGCGGCGCCTCCTACTGGCGCTACGGCATCGATGAAATCACCGCCACCGCCAGACGGCACGGAATCGCGCTTGCCCTGTTGCCCGGAGATGACCGGCAGGACGGGGAGCTGCGCCGTCTTTCGACCGTGGGCGATGCCGACTATGACCGGTTGTGGGGCTACCTCATTCACGGAGGCCGGGACAATGCCGACAACGTCCTCGTGCATGCAGCGGCGCTCGCGGGTCATGACGGGGTAGCCGAACCGCCCGTGATGTTTCCGCGGGCGGGATATTACTGGCCAGGCGAGGGAGACGTCACCGGCGACGCGTTCCCCGGACACTGGATCGACGACGGACGGGACGTGGCGCTTGTCCACTTCTACCGGGCCCTGGTCCAGGCCGGCGACACACGGCCGGTCGATGCCCTTGTGCGTGCCCTGGCGAAGGAAGGGATCAACTCCCTGCCCCTCTACAGCCAGAGCCTCAAGGATCCGGCAGCAGCCGTCCTTGTCGAGGAATCGCTGGCCACCTTCCGGCCAGCGGTGATCGTCAACGCAACCGGCTTCGCGGTCTCGAGTCCGGGCGCCGACCGAGGTCCCTCACCCTTCGATGACGCCGATTGCCCGATTCTCCAGGTCGTCCTTTCCGGTGAACCCCTCGACACATGGCAGACACGCACACGCGGCCTTGCCCCTCGCGACATCGCGATGAACGTGGCGCTGCCGGAGGTCGACGGACGCATTCTCGCCCGCGCCATCTCCTTCAAGTCCCCGGGACCGCGTCTTCCGGAAACCGAGATCAATGCCGTGATCCATCAGCCGGTCGCCGACCGTGTTGCCTGGACCGCAAAGCTGGCTGCCAGCTGGGTTCGCCTGCGACGCACGCCTCCCCGGAAACGCCGTGTCGCCATCGTTCTCGCCAACTACCCCGGCAGGGATTCACGCCTCGCCAACGGAGTTGGACTCGACACACCGGCCTCGGCAGCCACCATCGTCGAGGCCATGAAGGGCGCCGGATACCGCGTGGATGGCGTTCCCTTCGACGGCGCCGAACTCATCGAAACACTGATGGCGGGACCAACCAACCGGAGGACCGGCCCGACGCCCCGGCGATCGGACGTCACGCTCCCCCTTCACATCTACCATGAGCGCTTCGAGACCCTGCCGATGGATGTCCGCGAGACAATCCTCCAGCGCTGGGGGGAACCGGAGACCGATCCCTTCGTTTCAGACGGCCTCTTCCACCTTGGCGTTCATCGCTGGGACAATCTGGCGATCGGCATCCAGCCCACCCGAGGCTACGACATCGACCCGGCCACGAGCTACCACGATCCCGCCCTCGTCCCGCCCCATGCCTATCTTGCCTTCTACATGTGGTTGTCGGGGCCTTTCGATGCCCATGCGGTGATCCACCTTGGCAAGCATGGCAACCTGGAGTGGCTCCCGGGGAAGGCGCTGGCCTTGTCATCCTCGTGCTTTCCCGAGGCAGCCTTCGCCCCGCTTCCCCATCTCTACCCCTTCATCGTGAACGATCCCGGGGAGGGCACCCAGGCGAAGAGGCGCGCCTCCGCGGTGATCGTGGACCATCTCACCCCACCGCTTGCCAGGGCCGGCGCCTATGGAGAACTCGAAACGCTCGAACGGCTTGTTGACGAATACTACGAAGCCTCGCAGATCGATCCCAGACGTCTTGACGTCATCGCGACGGACATCCTGGAACTCCTTGCCAGCAGCGGTCTCGAGGAAGACTGCGGCATCACCGGGGCCGATGACATGGAGGCGAAGCTGACCAAGCTCGATGGCCACCTTTGCGAGATCAAGGAACTGCAGATCAGGGACGGCCTGCACATCTTCGGACGATCGCCTGAAGGTTCCCTTGCCAACTCCTCGCTCGTCGCCCTGGCACGAGCCCCCCGGGGGGACGGAAGGGGCGCCGGGCAATCGATCACGCGCGCACTCGCTCATGATCTCGCGCTCGACTTCGATCCTCTCGACATGGCCCCGGCCGTGCCATGGTCGGGTCGAAGGCCGGATGTTCTCGCCGCACTCGACGCGAAGCCGTGGCGGACCACCGGGGACACGCTGGAACGCCTCGAGAGCCTCGCTCTTGCCCTCGTCGACGGCTCGATCTCCCCTGATCCATCCTGGTCCTCGACGGCGCGAGTGATGGACGATGTCGAAAACCGGCTTCGCCCGGCGCTCCAGGTCTGCGGCGCACACGAGATCAACGGCCTGCTTGCCGGCCTCGACGGCTCGTTCGTGGAACCCGGACCATCGGGCGCCCCGACGCGTGGCCGCCCGGAAGTCCTTCCCACGGGACGGAACTTCTATTCGGTGGACACGCGATCGGTGCCCACGCCCGCCGCCTGGCGCCTGGGATGGATGTCCGCCAACCGGCTTGTGGAGCGCCATCTCCAGGATCACGGTGAATGGCCGCGCGCCGTGGCCCTGTCGGCATGGGGGACAGCCACCATGAGGACCGGTGGCGACGACATCGCCCAGGCCCTGGCGCTGATGGGAGTCCAGCCGTCCTGGGATACCGTCAGCGGTCGCGTCACTGGCTACGAGATCATGCCCGCGGGGGTGCTGGGACGGCCCCGTGTCGATGTCACGTTGAGGGTATCCGGCTTCTTTCGCGATGCCTTCCCTTCCCTCATCGACCTCGTCGACACGGCCGCGCGCGCCGTTGCAGAGCTCGACGAACCGGCGAACGTCAACCCCCTGGCGGCGATGGTGCGCGACGAGACAGCAGGCGCCGGGAAAAACTCCTTCCAACATGCCGCCACCAGGGTCTTCGGGTCGATGCCGGGCGCCTACGGCGCCGGTCTTCAGGCGCTGATCGACGGAGGTGGTTGGGATGAGCGCGATGATCTTGCCCGGGCCTATGTCGCATGGAGCGGGTTTGCCTATGGCGCCGGCGCCGAAGGCGAGGCCGCACACTCTCTCCTCGAGACCCGGTTGCGGCATGTCGAAGCCGTCATCCACAACCAGGACAACAGGGAACACGACCTTCTCGATTCGGACGACTACTACCAGTTCGAAGGCGGCCTTGCGGCGGCGGTACGGCGCGTCTCGGGACGGCAGCCGGCGGTCTACCACAACGATCACTCGCGCCCCGAAAACCCGCGAATTGCAACGCTGAAGGAGGAGATCGCGCGCGTCGTGCGAGGCCGTGTCGTCAACCCCAGGTGGATCGCCGGGGTAATGCGCCACGGTTACAAGGGCGCCTTCGAAATGGCGGCCACGGTGGACTACCTCTTCGGCTTCGCCGCAACGACCGGCGCGGTGCCCGGGCACCACTTCGATGCCATTGCCGATGCATGGCTGGACAACACGGAAATCCGGGCATTTCTCGACCGGGCCAACCCCGAGGCCCTGACCGACATCGCCGGACGCCTGCACGAGGCCTTCAGACGCGGTCTGTGGACACCGCGACGCAACAGTACGATACATGCCCTCGAAACGCTCCTCGGCGAAAGGGACATCCCATGACGACGTCCGACGACGACTCCATCAACCGGCATCACCGGGACAGGATGAGGAAGCGCAAGGCTGCCCGTGATCGCATGATGGCCACCAAGACCGAGGAGCGCGGACTTCTCATCGTCCACACGGGCAAGGGAAAGGGAAAGTCGACAGCCGCGTGGGGCATGGCCCTGCGCTGCCTGGGTCACGGCTATCGCATCGGCGTCGTGCAGTTCATCAAGGGGCGCGACACGATCGGTGAACTGGAGGTGTTCCGTCGGTTTCCCGAACAGGTCACCTGGAAGGTCATGGGCGAGGGGTTCACCTGGGAGACCCAGGACCGCGAGCGCGATACCGAGATGGCCCTGGCTGCCTGGAAGGCCTCCTGCGAACTCATGGCCGACCCCGGAATCCGCCTCGTCATACTCGACGAACTCAACATCGCGTTGCGCTACGGGTATGTCGATGCCGACGATGTGCTCGATACGCTCGACGCCCGCCGCGATGACCTCCATGTCGTTGTCACCGGGCGCAATGCCCCGGTTGCACTCATCGAGATTGCCGACCTCGTCACCGAGATGACCCTCGTGAAGCATCCCTTCCGCGAGGGCGTGCGCAGTCAGCCCGGCATCGAATTCTGAGGCGCCGGAACATACCGTCGTGGCGACGCCTGCAGTGATGGTCCAGGGGACCGGTTCGGATGTCGGAAAATCCCTGATCGTCACCGGTCTCGCCCGCGCCTTCACCCGGCGCGGTCTGACGACCATGCCCTTCAAGCCCCAGAACATGTCGAACAACGCCGGCGTGGCCGCCGATGGCGGTGAAATCGGCCGTGCCCAGATGCTTCAGGCGAGGGCCTGTGGCCTCCCGGCCAGCGTTCACATGAATCCCGTGCTTCTCAAGCCCCAGTCCGACCGCACATCCCAGATCATTGTCCAGGGACGTTTACTGGGTTCGAGCTCGGCCCGGGGCTACCGCGATCTTGCGGGCACGCTCATGGCGCCCGTCATGGAGAGCTTCCGATATCTGGAGGCCGCGGCCGATCTCGTCCTCGTCGAGGGGGCGGGATCGCCGGCAGAGGTCAACCTCAGGGACGGGGACATCGCCAACATGGGTTTTGCCCTCGAGGCCCGCGTTCCCGTCGTGCTCGTCGGGGATATCGACCGCGGCGGCGTCATCGCCGGCATCGTCGGCACCATGGCTCTTCTCGATGAGGATGAACGGCACCTCGTGCATGCCTGCTGCATCAACAGGTTCCGCGGCGATGTCTCGCTCTTCGATCCCGCGCTCGACATCATCAGACAGCATGCCGGCCTCGACTGTCTCGGAGTCATTCCCCACCTTGCGGCGGCGCGGCGCCTGCCGGCCGAGGATGCGGTTGCCCTCGATCGACCGCGGCCACGCGCCGGACGGACCGGGGCTGCCATCCGCGTTGTCTGCCTGCGCTTCGACCGTATCGCCAACTTCGACGACCTTGATCCCCTGATGTCGGAACCGGATGTCGACCTCCGGATGATCGAACCGGGCGAGCCGCTTCCCGGGACCTGCGATCTTGTCATCCTGCCAGGCTCCAAGAGCACACTGGCCGACCTTGCCTCGCTCAGGGCCCACGGATGGGACATCGATCTTGCCGCCCATGTCCGGCGCGGCGGGTGGATCGTCGGACTGTGCGGCGGCTACCAGATGCTGGGACGCGAGGTCGCCGACCCCTCCGGCATCGAGGGAAGACCGGGTTCGGAGCCCGGACTCGGCCTGCTCGACATCACGACCACGCTTGCCGACACCAAGCAGCTGGCCGAGGTCAGGGGCCGCGACATCATGACGGGAGAACCGGTTGCAGGCTACGAGATGCACATGGGCGTGACGACCGGACCGGACCTGGAACGGCCCATGGTGGAACTGGAATCGGGGGGCGATGGTGCGGTCTCGCGCTCGGGACGCATCATGGGCTGCTACATGCACGGACTGTTCCGTTCGGACGGCTTCCGACACCGCTTCCTCGAACGCCTCGGCGGTCGTGCGGCGAACGGCATCGCCTTCGAGAGGGAGGTCGATATGGCCATTGACGCCGTGGCCGACGCCATCGAATCCTCGACCGATATCGATCGCTGGCTCGACATCGCCCGCAAACGCAGAGGGAATTCATGAGCCGGCACCAGCAGACCGGCAGGCGCCACTTCGCAACATTCGCTTCTCCCGACACAGGCTTAGACGGCGCGATCACATGAGGTTGCCGTGTTCAGCCCGCGTACATGCCAGGCAGACGACGGGCCCACGGTGCAATCCGCTCCGGTGCCGAGCCGATTCGCAACAATGCCGCTTCGTCGCCACAGGGCCCTGCCAGGCAGCACGCCGGTCGGTACGCCCTCCCGGTTCCGGTGTCGCGGGACGGACCCTGCATTGACAGGGTGCCCTTGAACGACATCGCGCCTGCGCGCTTCGCCGTCATCACGCGACGGGGAGGGCGGAACGGGCGCCATGGACGCCATGGGCCTGATGGGCGTCGCCGGTAGCGAAGAAACGCGCCACAGGGCGTCCCGGAGCGTCCATGCCATTGAGGACGGTGATGCAGTCGGCGCCCGTGTTGCGGTTGTATCGGGCCATGCGAGGAGTGTTCGATCCCATGATGGCGCTGCGGATCGGCGAGGACGGCCGTTGCGAGGCGCCCTGTGGCACAGTCTCCCTCCTTCCACGATGCCGACGGTGAGCGCCTGAAGACCGTCTATCTCGGCCGCATGCCCGAGCGCGGCAAGCGCACGCTGAAGGCGCAGCTGGCAAGCGAGGTCATCAGGCGCAAGCGTCCCGCGATCAGGATCAGCGCCATCGCCGACGCCGACGCCGACAACTGGACCTTCCTCTCTGGTCTTGAGCCCGAAACCGAGGTGATCGACTTGTCGGCGGCGATTTAGAACGGCGGGATATTGGCGGAGAACCGCTCTTTTGGGCGCTGATCGTGTGAGTGGGTGACCACGACAGGAGAACGTGCGGCATTGGACGAAGGTCCGCCCGGTCTTTGTTTTCTGCCTATTGTTGGATCCCATTGGTCTTGCATTGACGTTGACGATGTCGTTCCGGTCGGCGTTTTCTGGCGTTCGGCGTTTGTGGAACGTGATGTGGGAGGGGAGCTTCAGGCTTTTGCGCGTGGTTTCGTTCTGGCGTTCTCCGTCCTCGTCGTGGTTCGTCGGGCGGGACGATCTCGAGGCTGGAGAGCTGACGGTTTCTGTTGCGCTGGGCGAAGAGGCTGCGTGCGTTGCGGTTGCGGCGGCGCAGGGTGCGGCAGGCGTCGAGTGTTTTCGGGCGGATGCTGCGACCTGTGAGCCAGTCCGGCGGCGGATCGGGCGTTGCTGCGGCTCAGCGGCTGCGGCAGTCTCGTGATGTGGTGTCGTTTGGACGGCCCGGGGGTTTCCCGGGGAGGCTGAGAGGCGCGTCGGGGTGAGACGTTCTCATTCCTGGATGGTAACGCGTGACCGCGTTCAAGGGTCTTGCGAGATTACGTGTCCCTTCCGTAGCCGCGTGGCGGTTCGATGTCCTCGAGAGCCTCGATGTCGGCATCGGCGACGATCTGCAGGCGTTCTCCGTAAGGCGTGTCACGGAGGGTTTCGGGGATGCTGTCGAGGCGGTCACGCCATTCGTCCTGCAGGGTGCGGCAGGCGTTGAGTGTTTTCGGGCGGATGCTGCGACCTGTAAGCCAGTCCGGCCAGCGGCTGCGGCAGTCTCGTGATGCGGTGTCGTTTGGACGGCCCGGGGGTTTCCCGGGGAGGCTGAGAAGCGCGTCGGGGTGAGACGTTCTCATTCCTGGATGGTAACGCGTGACCGCGTTCAAGGGTCTTGCGGGATCACGTATCCCTTCCGTAGCCGCGTGGCGGTTCGATGTCCTCGAGGGCCTCGATGTCGGCATCGGCGACGCTCTGCAGGCGTTCTCCGTAAGGCGTGTCACGGAGGCTTTCGGGGATGCTGTCGAGGTGGTCACGCCATTCGTCCTGCAGGGCGCGCAGTTCGGCCACGGCGTCGTTCCAGCGTTGCGGTCGCGAGCGCCGGTCACGGTGCTTTGGGGTGTGGACGGGAGGGATGCCGGCCTTGCGCCGTTCCCGGTATCGCCGCTGCTTTTCGGCGGGCGTGAGGGGCATGAGTGGTCTCCTTGTGACGGACGTGGTCATGATCTCGCTTGTGGTTCTTTGGTCCTGGCGTTGACGACGTCGTTCCAGTCGGCGTTTTCCGGCGGTCTGCGTCTGTGGAACGAGACGTGGGAGGGGAGCTTCATCTTTTTGCGCAGGGTTTCGGCCTGTCGCTCTCCGGCCTCGTCGTGGTCCTGGGCGAGGACGATGGTCCTGACGTTGGGCAGGCTGCTTGCGGCGAGGCTGATCTGTTCGTGCTGTCTTCGCGAGGGTGCCCCGGCGGTGGAGAGGAAGGCGTGGCTGGGGGGACATTGGTCGATCTGGGCCAGGCTGAGGGCGTCGACGGCGCTTTCGGTGATGACGAGGGCCTCGAGGTCCGCGGCGGTTCCGGCGCGGACGGCGAACAGGCTTCGGGTTCCACCGGTGGCGAAGCGTTTCGGTCCGTCGGGGGGACCGATCTCGAAGCCGGTGAGCTTTCGCTTCCTGTTGCGATGGGCGAAGAGGACGCGTCCGTTGTGGTCGCGGCGGACCAGGGGGCGGCAGGTGTCGAGGGTCTCCGGGAGGATGCCGCGCCCGGTGAGCCAGTCCGGGGCCGCATCGGGCGTTGCCGCGGCCCAGAGGCTGCGGAAGTCGCGTGGCGCGGCGTCGGGTGCTGCGAAGCGGGTGCAGATGTCGGCGAAGGCCAGTCCGCGGTTGAGCATGAAGTCGATGACGGTTCCGTTGTCTTCATCGTTCTGGGTGTTGAAGTAGACCCAGTGTCCGTTGTTGAGGCACTTCGTGACGAGCTTCGGCAGGCCGGGTGCGCACAGGACGGGGTTGGCGCGTGTCGAGGCCTGTTCGTCGCGGACGTATCCCCAGTCGGCGGCGATGCGTTCGAACGGCATGCGCTTGACGGCGTCGAAGTCGACGCGGCGGGGTTTATCGGGTTTCACGCCTGAGCCGCCAGGAGTCGCTGTCGATGGAGATGAGGGTTGCGTCGTGCATGAGCCGGTCGACGGTGCCGGCGATGCCGGAGGCGCTGGGGAAGACGCGGTCCCACTGGGCGAAGGCGAGGCTTGTCGTGACCATGGTCGAGCGGCGCTGATAGCGCCGCGAGACGATGGCGTAGAGGATGTCGGCATGGTGGCTTTCGAGGGTCACGTAGCCGATTTCGTCGAGGACGAGCAGGCGGGGCCTGGCGAGGATCGCGAGGCGGCGGCGCAGCTCGCTGCGCGAGACGGTCTCGGCGAGTGCCTCGAGCAGTTCCGGCGCCTTCTCGAAGCGGACGGTGTGGCCGTGCAGCAGGGCCTGGTGCGCCACGTTGGCGGCGATCATGGTCTTTCCGGTGCCCTGCCCGCCGACGAGCACGGCGTTGTCCGCACGGTCGACGAAGCCGAGGCCGAGGAGCGCTTCGACATGAGCCCGGCTGATGTCGCGCGGCCATGTCCAGTCGAAGTCCGCCAGGGGCTTGAAGGCGGGCAGCCGCGCCGCGGCGCGGCGGCGCTCGTGGCTGCGGGCCCTGCGGGCCTGTTCCTCGCCGCTGACCACCTCCTCGATCCATGCGGTCCCGGCGACCTCGTCCCAGCGTTCGACGAGCCCGTGGAGGCCGAGCGCCCGGGCACGCTCCCTGAGCTCGCTCATGTCTTGTTCCTGGCGCTGGCTTCGGGCCTGTCGTAGGCGTCGAGAGCGGTCCCCCGCGGCGTCGTGCCACGGCCGCCGCGGCCGTCGTCGGCGATGCTGAGGGGCGGCAGGCCCTGCTCCCGGCGGCGCTCTTCGATGATGACGCGCACGGTTTCGGGGTGGCACGAGCCGCGCTCCAGCGCCGTGGCGACAGCCCGGTCGAGAGCGTCGGCGCCGTGCGCGTTGAGAAGCGTCTCCAGCATCCGGGCGCAGGAGGCCACGTTGCGCCCGTTGGTCCCGGCGCGCGCCAGCATCTCCTCGGCCCGCGGCACGGTGCGCAGGACCCGGTCGCGGACGCTCATGGAGCGGGCCCGCCGCTTGCCCGCGGCGATCGCCCTGGCATGCTCCGGATCGGTGACGGCCTGCTTCCTGTCGTAGGAGCGTCGGTGGCGCGCGACCTCGTCGGCGCCGTCGAGGATGCGGACCTCGTCGCGGTCGGCGACCAGCGTCAGCAGGGCCTTGGAGAAGCTACCCGGAACGCTGTAGTCGTTGGTGTCGAAGCGGGCGTGGCAGGTCTTGTCGATGCGCACCGGGCGGACCTCGTGATGCGGGAAGGGGTCGACGGGAAGGACGATCAGGTGCTCCCTCTCCCGGGCGAAGGCGTCCCGCACCAGGAGACTGTCGTCGTCCGGCCAGGGCCGCTCCGCGGCGGCGCCGAAGCACCACTCCCGAACCGCGGCGTTGAGCTCGCCGAGCGGGACCGTGATGTCGCGCCCGGCGAAGAACCCGGTGCGCGCGAAGCGCACACGGCGTTCCACGCGGCCCTTCTCCTGCGGGCTCCTGGGCCAGGCGGCGCTCGGTTCGAAGGCATAGTGGGCCGCGAGGCCGAGCAGCATCGGATGATAGGTGACCGCCTTGCCGCGGCGCGTCACCACGGCACTCTTCAGGTTGTCGTACAGAAGCCTCCGCGGCACACCCCCGAATGCCGCGAAAGCCTCGACATGGCCTTGCAGGAAGCTGGCCATCCGCGCGTCGTGGAACAGGCTCAGGACAGTCTGGCGCGAGTAGCTGAGGGTGACGAGAAGCCCCATGAGCCTGCGCTCCGCCCGGCCAATGCGGACCTTCCCGAACTCGGCCCAGTCAACCTGCGCCTGCTCGCCCGGAAGGAAGCTCAGCCGCAGCGACGGCTCGGGCCTCTTCACCGGCCTCAGCCCGAGGCGGCGCAGGTCGTGACGGAAGTGATCCTCGCCGCCGCGGTAGCCCAGGG
Source organism: Alphaproteobacteria bacterium (assembly GCA_964291265.2). Lineage (GTDB taxonomy): Bacteria > Pseudomonadota > Alphaproteobacteria > SP197 > SP197 > SP197. The sequence goes on along the minus strand of OZ219747.1, from coordinate 1,258,931 downwards.
CCACGACCTGTCGCCAGAGCGTGCTGGCCGGAAGGTCCGGCGACGCCTCAAGACGCTCCCCGAGGAAGGCAACGAAGGGGTCGATGAGCTTGGCCCGCGGCCGCCGCTCCTGCCCCGACGCCTTGAGCGCCCGCGTCACCGTGCCGTGGTGCACGCCGAGATGCCGGGCAATCGTCCCCACAGCCCAGCCCTCGGCCCGCGACAGCCGCACGATCGTCGCCCGCGTGTCCTCGTCGATCGCCATGAACTCCCTCCCTTTGGTTCCTCAACGCCGCATCACAGGTCCCTCAGCACCACATGCGTCACGACCCGTCCGCACCGGGCGCACCGAAGCGGCGATTCGCGTCGCTCTCGCGCCTTCACAACCGCAGGTAGGGAGGTCGGCAGCAGTCGGGAAGGGTGGTCCGTAACGATTTCTTCGGAACCGGCGTCTCCAGACACCGCCGGAACGTCGCCAAGCAGCACCACAGCAGACGTCTGCGTGCCCATGATCTCGGCAAGCATCGCCGCCCTGGCCTTCAACGCACGCGCCTCCTCCGCCTTGCGGAGCCGGTAACGCCGCTGGCGGTGACGGCCCGTCTCACGGCCCCTCAGCGTGCTCTGGTAGCGACGACGCGACGCGCGGCGCCGCTCGATCCGGGACCGCTCCCTGCACTCATCGGAGCAATACACATGCCCCCGGTCACACGACCGGCAGAGAACAACCTGCCGCTGACACCGCTTGCAGTTGAACAGTCGTCCCGTCGTGCACACGATCCGTCTCGAGAGCGGGGGTGGACCCGGACGCAAAATGGCTCGACAATACACGGGAGTTCGGTCCCCCGTGACCGGCTCGTCCGGGTGCTGCGCCGGGGGGCGTCATCACAACTCTGCCCGGCATCGCATCGCTCTTTCTTTCGATGCCGATCTAGCATCCACCCGGGGCGGCGGCAAAAACGCCGCCCCGGGACCGGACAACACGACCCAGACCACAGGGAAAACAGACGATCCCGCGAGTGCCTCGGAACCGAAACCCTCCCGGCAACCGTCACCAAGACCGAAGCAGAGGCCGACGGAACAATCCGAACCGGACCAAAACGACAATAGGAAAACGGGCGGCGCTCGGGGAGACAATCAGCCGAACACTGAACCCACGACAACAGGACGTGACAATAGGACCTGACAACAGGGAAGAAACACGACCCTGACAAAGCGCGGCAAATCGCCGAAATCCCGCCGTTCTATGCAGCCATCAACACGACTTCTGGCATGCCTGCGAGCATCTGCGCGTGGCCGCCGATCATGCAGCGGCGCCCCACTGGTTCGAGAAGTACCGCGAGATCCTGCGTCACGACCCCCGCGGCATCGACAGGGTGATCCGGGCGCTGCGCCACCTTCGCGACACCGCCTAAGCCGAAGTTCCAGCGCCGATCAAGTGCAAGTGCTTGATATAAATGGCATTCGATGGATCTCAGGGGCGTCTGACTGGGTACATTACGGCTTCACGCCCAGGAGCTTGAGTGCTCTTCTCTGGAGCGGCGTGGGCCGCGTGGTGACCTGGAAGGGTTGGGCGCCCGCAAGGCGGGGCGCCACGGTGTTGCGGGTGATGGTCGCGAGATCATCGAGGAGAGTGCGGAAGCTGTGCACCGGATCACCCCCGGGCGTCCTCTTGGTTGCCGCCTTGGCCCGGGCGCTCGCCGAGACTTCTGCCGGCGCCACGACGGACGGCCGCCGGGCCTCGGCGCCTTCGGCATCCTCGTCGTCGAACAGCATGGGCTTCAGTCTCTGGCGCATGTGCCATTCAACGTAGTAGGCGAGCATGCACAGGAAGACATGGGCGCGGACCCGGGGTTCGGTGCGGTGGTAGACGGGGCGGACCTTCAGATCCACGGTCTTCAGGCTGCGGAAGGCCCGTTCCACCGAACTCAGCCGCTTGTAGGCGCGCACCGTGCCGGGACCGTCGAGCTCGCTCTGCGGCAGGCTGGTGCGGATCACGTAGAGGCCGTCGAGCCTGGCCTCGGCGGCGATGGCAGCCTCATCGCGCCCATAGGTGAAGACACCCTCGTCGTCGATGGACCACGTGAAGTGCTTCGCCATCTTGTACTTGCCGATGACCTTGCCGACCCTCTCCCCGATCTTGTCGGCACCCTTGAGACGGCGCTTGTCGCGCCGTGTCGCTGCTGCGATCGGTTCAAGCAGGGCCTCGGTGGCCTCGAGCAGCTCCTGGCGCTTGCGGGCCCGGTCCTCGGCCAGCAGGGGGTTGCGGCAGACCATGAGGCGTTCGCCGGGATACGCATCGCTGGTGATCTCCACCAGGTCCCTCTCGTCGAAGAGCGACATCTCGACGTCGCCGGCCTCCACAAGGGCGCGGATGGCCGGTCCCCTCAAGGCGCTGATCCAGTCCAGGCCCGCAGGCTTCACCTCCTCGCGTATGCGCGCCTCGGTCAGCATCCCCCGGTCTCCCACCAGCACCACCTTCGCCAGGGAGAAGCGCTCCTGCAGCGTGGTGATCTGTGATGCCACCGTCCCGGGGTCCGCCGTGTTGCCGGGGAACACTTCCACCGACACTGGACAGCCGTCCCGATCGCACAGAAGGCCGAACTCGATCTGCAGCTTGCCCTTCTTGCCATCCCGGGAATGACCCCTCCTTGCCAGGGGACACGCTCTCCCCTCCATCCATACCGAGGTCAGGTCATAGAGCACCAGGCAGCCCTCTTCGAGGCGCCGCTTCGCCAGGGACCGCTCGATCCTCTCCTGACGCTCCAGGAGCCAGTCCATGGCGCCGTAGAGGGCGTCCTCGTCCATCTCCGCATCGAGGACCTCGCCCAGGGTGCTGACCGCCGTGGCCTCGGCCAGCCCCCTGGCCGTGGCCAGCTTCGAGGCGGGCTCGAGGATGCGTGCCACGATCATGGCCAGGACCTGATCGCGCTCATGCGAGGGCTTCGGGTCGATCAACCTGTCCAGTCCCAGCTTCTTCAGGGTTCCCAGCACCGCGGCGACATGCCCATGGGGGAGGGAGCGGACGATGTCGAAGGCATCGTCGAGATGTCGGACTGCTGTTCCTCCCTTGAGGAGGATGCGCAATCCCTCGACGAGAGTGGGGGACCACTTGGAGAGGTTGGCGATGGTGCGCTTCTTGACCTTTCCGTTTTCGCGATAGGACTCGCGGAGCAGGATGGCGGGCGGCGAGGAGCGGTTGGGGACGGCTTCGATGTACATGGCTACTGTACATAGGCACGGCACTGCCGTGTGTCAAGCACAAAATGCATCCGTACATGGGTACGTTGTGAAGTCCGTCAAACCCGATAAACCGCGCAAGATCAACGACTTGACGCGATTTCCAGCTGGAAAACGTCCGGAACTTCGGCCTAAGCCGGCGGGCCGAGCCGACATCGACAGGGAACTGGCCTTCTTCCGCAAGCATCGCCACCGCATGCGCTACCACGCGCTGAAGCAACAGGGGATCGCCATCGGCTCGGGACTTGTCGAGGCAGCCAACAAGACCCTCGTCACACAGCGCACCGGCATGCGCTGGCGCATCGTCGGCGGACAAGCCGTTCTCACCTTCCGCGCCCTCATCAAATCCGGCCGCTTCGAAAGCGCGTGGACAGCCATGATCGGGGCAGACGACGCACCAGCCAACGACAACATCAGCCTACATCACACCCCGGCGCCGGCCGCATGAGATGAAGCAAGCAACTGCCCAGGGGGGAGGAACAATCTGCGGTCCCCGCCTTGCGGACCGTGACCGGCAGGTGGCCCCTCACAAGCCCGGACTCCTGCAATGCAGGCTCGGGCGGCGGCTGAACCCGAGCAGACACCGACAGGCAACGCAGCCATGTGCCATCGCCGCTGACGGCAGAACGGCGGCTGCAGGCGCCACCAAGGCCGGCCATCCGGAAAGATCAACCCAGAAAATCGAAATCGGCCTCGGTCAGTGGCGGATACTGGTAGCCTTGAAGACTAATCGTGTCGTGGTAGCCTTGAAGACGAATCGTGTCGTCACCGGCACCGTAACCGATGACGATATCGGTACCATATTTTCCAGTCGTCTGCGTGATGCGCAAAGCCGAAAATCCGCCGTCGTGTCCGGTGATCGCGATGGTGTCGCCGGTGCCGCCGGTGCCGAAATTCGTGATTGTGTCAGCCCCGTCACCGGCCGCGAACACGAACGTAGTCGTCCCCGATACGCTGCCCCGCAGGATGTCGTTGCCGGCTCCGCCGTAGAGCGTATCGTCGCCGCTGTAGTAACCGCCATCGATCGTGTCATCGCCATCGCCACCATAGATCGTGTCATCGCCGCCGTTGCCGGTGATGTCGTCATCGCCATCGCCCCCATAGATCGTATCGTCGCCATGACCTGTCCCATCGTTTTGGGAATCGCCCTGAATGAAGTCGTCACCGCCGCCGCCATGGATCACGTCGTCGCCGCCCCAGCCCCTCAGGTCGTCGTTGCCGGCTCCGCCGTACAGCGTGTCGTCACCGTCGTCGCCGTATAAGTGGTCTTCGCCGTCGCCACCTCTCAACGTCCTGCCGTGCGGAGCATCGGTGTAAGGCAGAGAGAAGTCCTGTGCGGTCAAGGAATCCGCCTTGACGCCCAAAAGCCTGATCGAACCACTCATGCTGCTGTGGCCGATCACGGTATCCTCGCCGACTTGCTCAATGGTCAGCGCCGCGAACCCGCCGCTCACGAAGAAATCGAGCACGATCGTGTCGCCCGCCTCGAAATCGGTGATCGTATCCCCCTCTTTGCTCTTGTCGAGCCAGAACGTATCGGCCCCCTTGCCGCCACTGAACAAGTCGGCGCCAGCGCCGCCCTTCAGCGTGTCGTCACCGTCGCCGCCGTTCAGCGTGTCGTCTCCGCCACCGCCATGGAGTCTGTCGTCGCCGGCCCCGCCGTACAGCGTGTCGTCGCCGCCGCGGCCATAGAGGTAGTCGTCGCCGGCCCCGCCGTACAGCGTGTCGTCGCCGTCGCGGCCATAGAGGTAGTCGTCGCCGGCCTCGCCGTACAGCGTGTCGTCGCCGTCGCCGCCATAGAGGTAGTCGTCTCCGGCTCCGCCGTACAACGTGTCATCACCGCTGCCGCCATGGAGGTAGTCGTCTCCGGCTCCGCCGTTCAGCGTATCGTCGCCGTGCAGGATGACGCCGTCGGGGACCGGCACTTTCGGGGTTTCGCCGGTGCCGGACGGTGGGTCCGCAGGCGCGTTGTCGCCACCCTCGCGGCCCAGGATCTTGTCCTCGCCGTCGCCGTTCTTCCCGGACAGCCCGCTCACGCCGGGCGGGTCGCCGGCACTGGCGCCGTACACGACCGTTTCGCTGTCGCCGGGAGGCAGGATGAAGTCGTCCTCGCCGAGGGAGGTCGCTGTGATACCAGTCAGCCGGATGGTGTCGCCGCTGTCGCCATAACCGACGACGGCGTCGTCGCCGTCCTGCTCGATGACCAGCGCCTCAAACCCGCCGGATACGCCATCCAGGCGAATCCTGTCGCCACCCCCGAAGTCGGTAATGGTGTCGTCGCCGTCTCCCGCCGCGAACACGAAGGTGTCGGCGCCCTTGCCACCGGCCAGCGTGTCGTCGCCGGCTCCGCCGGTCAGCGTGTCGGCGCCCCTGGCGCCACGCAGGGTGTCGTTGCCAGCTCCGCCCATCAGCGTGTCATTGCCCTTGCCGCCCCCCAGGGTGTCGTCGCCGGCCCCGCCGGTCAGCGTGTCGGCGCCCAGGCCGCCATAGAGGAGGTCGTCGCCGGCCCCACCGGTCAGCGTGTCGGCGCCCCTGTAGCCACGCAGGGTGTCGTCGCCATCACCGCCGGTCAGCGTGTCGGCGCCCTTGCCGCCCTTCAGCACCTCGCCGCCAGCAGGCCCGCCGCTCGAGGCGTCGCCGGACGTGCCCTGCGGCGGCGCACCCTGTGCCAGGGCGTCCGGCGAGACAGCCTCCTCGCCGCCAGCCTCCGGCGGTGCGGTCCCGGCATCCGGAAACCGGAAGTCGTCCGCGCCCAGGGAGGACGCCGTCACGTTCTCCAGCGTGATCGTGTCGCCGTCACCGTAGCGGATGACGGTATTGGAGCCGTCCTGCTCGATCACCAGGTCCCCGAAGCCGCCGGACACGCCGGCAATCTCGATGATGTCGCCCACCTCGAAACCGGTCATGGTGTCGGCCCCGTCCCCCACCGCGAAGGCGAAGACATCGGCCCCCAGGCCACCATAGAGGTAGTCGTTGCCTCGGCCGCCCGTCAGCCGGTCGTCGCCCTGACCGCCGAACAGGCTGTCGATGCCGTCACCCCCCTCGAGCGTGTCGTCACCGTTGCCGCCATAGAGCGTGTCGTCCCCAGCGCCGCCGGTGAGCGTGTCGGCGCCCGCGCCGCCGTCCAGCGTGTCGTCGCCCGCACCGCCGTCCAGCGTGTCATCGTCCGAACTGCCGGGGTTCATGTCGAGAAAGCTCGCGTCGGCGTCCGGGTTTGCGGTTCCGCCCGTCAGCGTGTCGTCCCCGGCCCCGCCGGTGAGGATGTCGTCTCCGAGGCCGCCGGTCAGCGTATCGTCGCCGATACCGCCCGTCAGCGTGTCATCGCCGGCGCCGCCGGTCCGCTCGATCGCCATGGAAATACCCTCCCGATTTGCCATGAACGCACACTCTACCCCCCCCCCCGCCCGTCAAATCAAGGACTTTTTTTGCAGGACCATTCCTTTTTCTTTTTCGGTCCTGTGGATTGTAGATGTGACAGGGACCTGGCATGGTTGAGGCGTTCCGGGTTCACTGCGTGCCTGTTTCAGTGGGCACTGCTGGTGCATCAGGGCTCACCGGGCACAGCTTTTTCGAGTGTGCGAGCAGAGCCGTCCTGTTGCGCCGTCTGGCGGCGCTTTCCCGGCTTGTGGCATGGGGTCTTGGGGCGAAGGTGCATCCGCCGGGCGGGATGATGATGCCGATCTCTTCGATCGCCTCCCGGCCGCGCTTCATGGTGCGGGAACGTCACGGGTCAACCCGTGGGTGACGACATAAATCCATGGGGCCTTGCCAGCGATCCGCAAGCCGGCCTCGTCGATATGCAGGGCCGGGCGTTGCAGGAGATGCGCCACGGCGGCGGCCTCCCATGACGCGAGCGCATCGTGAAGACGCCGGACATGGCCGAGACAGGTCGCTTCGGAGAGCCTGATGCCGAAGATCGCCTGCACGAGCGCGACGGCCCGGCGCAGGGATGAGCATCTGGGCGACCAGCAGGTTGATGACGAGGGCCTGGATGCCGACGCCGCACTACGCCGTACTGCACGGGGCCCGGCACTTCGGGCATTCCTTGATCTCGGCGTCGACGCGGCGCTCGACGACTTCGAACACGATGTCGTAGAGGACGCGGCGCTCCAAGGTCGGCGGGGTCAACGCTGTCGAAGCCTGCTCGCCGGAAAGGCCGCAGCATGATCACGTTGCACCACGACCAATCAGACCCCAACAAGGGGGTGAACAGTCACCGGGAACCAACGAATCTTCTCCGGACGCCAGTGCACGTGACCTCACGATACCTTCCAGATTGAACCGGATATGGTAAGTTCCTGCCAAGGGGCGCCAACAGACCCTTGAGCAAGGGGCGTCGGCTGTCGGTTCCGCAATATCGGAAGAGCGTGCATGTTCATTCGGGTCGGCCGTGTATTGACGCTGCTGAAACACGAAGCCGCCGGCGGTGTGTTGTTGATGTTGGCCGCCGTGGCGGCGCTGGTGCTCGACAACTCGCCGCTCGCCCCTCTTTACGACGCCCTGCTGACCATCCCGGTGGTCGTGCAGGTCGGCGCGCTGGCGCTGGAGAAGCCGCTGCTGCTCTGGATCAACGACGGGCTTATGGCGATGTTCTTCCTGCTGGTCGGGCTGGAGATCAAGCGGGAGCTCCTGGCGGGCAACCTGTCCTCGTGGCGCCAGGCAGCGCTACCCGCTCTGGGCGCGGTCGGAGGCATGGCGGCGCCGGCGCTGATCTACATGGCGCTCAATGCCGGCGATGCGGCGGCGCTTCGCGGCTGGGCAATCCCGGCGGCGACGGACATCGCCTTCGCCGTCGGCATACTGGCCCTGCTCGGCAGCCGGGTTCCGGCAGGGCTGAAGGTGTTCCTGCTGGCTCTGGCGGTGATCGACGATCTGGGTGCGATCCTCATCATTGCAGTCTTCTACACGGCCGACCTGTCGCTGACTTCGCTGACCATCGCCGGCGTTGGCGCGGCCGTACTGCTGACGCTGAACCTGACTGGCGTGACGCGGCTGCTGCCATACATTCTCGTCGGTCTCGTCATGTGGGTGGCCGTGCTGAAGTCCGGGATCCACGCAACGCTTGCCGGCGTGGTCATTGCGCTGTTCATACCACTGCGCACGAAGAACGCCGCATCGACCCCGCCGCCCCTGATACGGGCTGAGCATGGCCTGCACGGATTCGTTGCGCTGTTCGTGATGCCGGTCTTCGCCTTCGCCAATGCCGGTGTGCACCTTGGCGGGCTCTCGTTAGGCAGTTTCCTGTCGTCGGTCCCTCTCGGCATCGCCGCCGGGCTGACCGTCGGCAAGCAGCTCGGCATCTTCGGTCTGACATGGGTTGGGGTGCGGTTCGGGATATGCCGACTGCCCGACGGGGTAACATGGCTGCATGTCTATGGCGCGTCGGCGCTGGCAGGCATCGGCTTCACCATGAGCCTGTTCATCGGCGCGCTTGCCTTCGAAGACCCGGCGCACCAGGCGGCGGTGCGGCTCGGTGTGCTGTCGGGCTCGCTGGTTTCCGGTATCGTCGGGTATGCGGTCCTGCGCTGGCTTGCGGGCAGATCTCCCGCAGCCGCCGCCACGGCTTGACCGGTCACGATGTTGAACGGCCGCAGCGTCCGGTCCCGATGTGGGCAGACCGTATCGGCAACACCGACGCGGCAAGCGATCACAGGCTGGCTGATGCAAACCTGGAGCCTCTGCCTGCCGAGTCATGACCTGCGATGTTCAGATGATGAGGAGGACGCAGAGACCTCCGGCAAGGATGCAGGAACGCACATAGAGTCGCAGGGCCGCATCGATGTCGTCCGGTGTGCAGGCGACGCGTCCGTCACCCATCCAGGCGTCGAACACCAGGATGCCTGCGTAGCGTCGCGGGCCGGCAATGGCAACGCCGAGGGCACCGGCGAAGGCCGCTTCGGGCCAGCCGGCGTTCGGTGACCTGTGGTGACCGGCGTCTCGCCACAGCGCACGCCAGGACCGCCGCGGGTCGGCACCCGCCATGAACAAGCAGGCGCCGACAACCATCAGGGCGGACAGCCTGGCAGGCAGGAGGTTCAGCAGGTCATCGCACCGCGCCGAGGCCTGGCCGAAGGCGCGATGGCGCGAATCGCGATGACCGATCATGCTGTCGAGGGTGTTGACCGCCTTGTAGACGAGGAGGCCCGGCAAGCCTGCCACCACGTACCAGAAAATGGGGGCCACGACGCCGTCGGCAAAGTTCTCGGCGCAACTCTCGATCGCCGCCCGACTCACGCCATGACAGTCCAGTTGGCCTGTGTCGCGCCCGACGATCAGCCCAACCACGCGACGCCCCTCTTCGAGCCCGTCGCGCCGCAGGGCCGTGGCGACGGCCCGCACGTGGTCGTGGAGACTCCGCTGGGCCAGCAGGATGGCCATGACAATGGCTTCCACGAACCAGCCAAGGAAGGCGAGCAGGATTCCCGCTGCCACAGCGACAACCACGATCGCGGCAAGCACTGCGAAACCCGCCACGCGTCGTCTGGCGGAACTGCCACGATTGACATGTCGATCAAGAACATCGATGAAGGATCCGAGAACCACGACCGGATGCTTCAATCGTCCCCACAGCCAGCGCGGATCGCCAATCAGCCAATCCAGAACGACAGCGACCACGAGAGCTGCCGGTACTGCGTTGTCGAAGATCATGAAGGCTCGCGGCGGTGGATGGCACGCTCCCATGATAGTCCAGCCGGCAAGGGATGCAGGATATGAGTCACACTGCCGTCATGTTGTGCGGTCACGGTAGCCGCGACGGAGCGGCCATCGCCGAGTTCACGGCCCTCGCCCGCACGCTTGCACCCAGGTTCAACTGGCCGGTCGCCCACGGCTTTCTCGAATTCGCAACCCCGGTCATACGCGAGGGTCTCGACCGCCTTCGCAAAGGCGGTGCACACGATATCCTTGCTGTGCCCGGAATGCTGTTTGCCGCCGGCCATGTCAAGAACGACATCCCGGGGGTCCTCAACACGTGGTCCCGCGATACCGGAGTCCAGGTGCGCTACGGCCGTGATCTCGGTCACGACATGAGGATGATCAAGGCCGCCAGCGAGAGGGTAACGGAGGCCATCAGGAAAGCGGATGCGACACACGGTCCTGTCGCCGCCAGCGACACCCTGCTGATGGTGGTCGGACGTGGCACATCGGACCCCGATGCCAATGCCAACGTCGCCAGGGTCACCCGTCTGCTGACCGAAGGGCTCGGTCTGGGCTGGGGGGAGACAGCCTATTCGGGTGTCACGTTTCCGCTGGTCGCACCGGCGCTTGATCATGTCGTCAGACTGGGTTTCCGGCGCATCATCGTCTTCCCCTACTTTCTCTTCACCGGGGTTCTTGTCAGGCGCATCTACGATGCGGCGGCCAGTGCCGCGGTCCGCCATCCCGACACCTCCATTGTCCAGGCCGGCTATCTCAACGATCATCCCCTGGTGGTCGAGACCTTCGTCGCCAGGGTGGACGAGATCCTGAACGGAACCGGCAACATGAACTGCCAGGCCTGCAAGTACCGCGAGCAGGTCCTCGGCTTCGAGGACGAGGTCGGCCTGCGCCAGGAAAGTCACCACCACCATGTCGAGGGGATCGGCACCGGCCACCATCACCACCACGGCGGGCATCACCACCCCTACCCCCACCGCGAACATCCCCTCGGTCCGGCATCCATGAAGGACTGATCCGGCCACCCTTGAAGAGCAACCCTTCAGTCCGAACGGACGACTCACCTGGCGAGGTTCTCGTCGACCATGGTCAGCCATGGCCGGCGTGCCATGTAGCTCTGGCACTTCGTGCGCAAGGGATGGAGAGTGGGGTTGTCCGGGTCGGGGCGCATGATTCCGGAGAAGACATCGTGGAGTCTCCCGGGGGCTGCCCATCTGACACATTTCGCGCTCGACTCGCTGATTCCTTCGCGCTATGGTCGGGCGCATGGACGACCCTGTTTCGATTCCCAGCGCGCTTTCCTCGCCACAAGGCATGGCGAAGTTGTCGCGGATTCTGGCGCAGCCGGAGGTCTCACGTGCCGAGATCGGCCGCAGGGTATGCGACGCTTTCGGCTTTGTTGACTTTCGCGGGCGACCGCAGGTCACGAGTTGCCTTTGTTGCCCTTCGCCGTCTTGAGCGGGCGGGCAGGATCGTTCTTCCTTCGCCCCGCCGTGGCGGCGGCCGGGGTGCCGTGGCTCGCAGGGAGGTGGCGGTTGCCGAGCCTGTGGGTCTTCCGGCGAGCGCCGGTGCGGTCGAGAGCCTTGAGCTTGTCCGGGTCGAGGGATCGGAGCTTCGGCTGATCTTCAACGAGCTGATGGCGTCGGAGCATTCGCGCAGCGCCCGTCTTCACGTCGGCCGTCAGCTGCGCTACCTGATCGGATCGTCGCATGGCTGGCTCGGCGGGTTCCTGTTTGCTCCGGCGACGCGGGTCCTGGCGGCGCGGGATGCCTGGCTTGGTTGGGACGATGCGAGCCGCGAGCGGCATCTCGACGAGGTGATCGGTCTGGCGCGATTCCTGATCCGTCCATCCGTCTGTGTACGTTATCTTGCGTCGCGGGTCCTGGGCATGGCGGCCCGGCGCTTAGGTGGTGACTTTGCGGCGGCCTATGGCATCCGTCCGGTTCTGGCCCTTGACCTTTGTCGCGCCGGAGTATCGGGGCAGTTGCTTCCTGGCGGCCGGCTGGCGCTGTGTCGGTGAGACCACCGGGCGCCGGCTTCGTGACGGCGTGGCGGAACCGGCGAAGCGCATCCTTCTGCTGCCTCTGGCCTCGGACTGGGACACCTGCCTGGAGGCGCGGCGCGTCCTGGCGCCCGGGGACGGCCTTGACAGCGCGGCTTGGGCAGAGAACGAATTCGGCGCCGCGCCCTCAGGAGACGCCCGCCTGACGCAGCGGCTTGTGCGCAGTGCCGAGGTTCAGGCCCGGTCACCGACGAAGACATTCTTCGCTGCGGCGGCTGGCTGCGGAGCGACGGTGAAGGGATACGACAGGATGATCGAGCATCCGGACTACGACGCGGTCTGTGCGTCCACCATCATCGGGGGGCATCGCGAACGGACCCTGCGGCGGATGCAGGGCCAGGCGCTGTCGCTTCTGGTGCAGGACGGCACGGACCTCAACTTCGCGACCCGCCAGGGTTGCGAAGGCCTGGGGATGATCGGCTGCAACACGGGGTCTTCGGGGACGTCGGGCCTGCACCTGCACACGACCTTTGCCGTGAGCGGCGACGGGGTTCCCCTCGGCGTTGTCAACCTTGAGTTCGACGCCCCGGACGGCGGGGACGACCGGGATCGTCCGGTGGAGGAGCGCAAGACCGGGCGGTGGCTGCGCGGCCTTCGCCACAGCATCGCGGCGACGAAGGAACTGGACGGGGTGAAGGCCGTGGCGGTGATGGACCGCGAAGGGGACGCGTTCGATGTGCTCCACGAACACCGTGCGGCGGGCTGCCGCCGTCTGGCGCTGCTGGTGCGGGCGCGCCATGACCGCAGCTTCGGCCGCGGCCGGCCCAAGCTGTTCGAGCGTGTGCGCACGGCGCCGGAAGGCGGACAGTTCTCCCTCACGGTGGAGCGATTGTCGGAGCGACGTTCGACAGGGGCGCAGAAGGCCTCCGTCGGGCGAGCGAGGCGCCAGGCGCAGGTGAGCCTGCGCTGGCTGACACTCGAGATCCCGCCGCCTGCGCACACAAGGGCGCGCTTCGGAGCGGAGCCGGTGGTGCTGACCGCGATCCATGCCGGGGAGGTGGACAGGCCCGACGACGGGTCACAACCGGTGTCGTGGACCCTGCTCACGACCCTGCCTGTCACGAGCCTGCACCAGGCCCGCGAGGTGGTGCGGCTCTACGGGTTGAGGTGGCGGATCGAGGACTGGCACAGGATCCTCAAGTCGGGCTGCAAGGTGGAGACGATCGCGCATCGTACCGGGGGACGCATCGAACGGGCCGTGGCCATCAACGCGGTGATTGCCTGGCGCATCGCCGCTCTCACCCACCTGGCGCGAACGGAACCGGAGCTTCCGGCAAGGACCGCATTCACCGACATCGAACTGGCACTGCTGAAAGACTTCGCGCATGTCCGCAAGCTGCCGCCGCCCGAGGATCTCTCAGCGGCATTCCGCCTCGTGGCGACGATGGGCGGATACCTGAACCGCAGCAAGGACGGCCCGCCCGGCGCGGAGATCACCTGGAACGGTCAGGCTGCGCTGTCGTTCACGGCGTGGATGCTTGGTCACAGTGTCGATGCCGGGGACGACAGCGCCGTGCGGCAACACATCAGCTAGCCAGACGGAATTTGTGGGCAATGGGCAGCCCGGGGGCGTGGAAGTCGACGTCCTCGTCATCCCGCGGGCGCATTCCGACGCAGGTGCAACAAGCGACGAACCGGCCGATGCTATCGGCACTCCGGGCCAGGGCTGGCCGAAACGCTGCCCGAACCGGAGGGGAACGCGGGCTTGGTTGCGTACCTGGTGCACGATGCAGGGATCGGCAAGGAGGTCGTCGGCTCGTCGAATCGCGGCATCCTCGGCTTTCCGGGACGTGTCGGGATCCCGGTAGAAGATGTCGTAGTCGCGAATGCCGGCCCCCGACCGCTGGTCCGTTCCAGACTGGGCCGAAGAGACATCCCGCGACCAGCCACGCCTGGTTCACGCCAAGGGCCGGAAGACGTTCGAGGATCAACCGGTTGGTGCCGTGAGCGAGGGCCGGAGCCAGGAACTCATCAGAACGACTGTCCATTGCCCTGTGATGGTCCGACGAAGTGGATCGGACGGCAGCGGTGCATCAGACCCGGCAAGTCTATCCTGAGGCCCTGGCCTTCATATGGCGGACCAGCGCACGGATGTGATCGATCGTGGTGCCACAACAGCCGCCTATGATGCTGACACCGCTGTCGAGCCACGCCAGACAGGACCGGGCAAACTCGTCCGGCGTCAGGGATTCAGTGGTGCGATGCGTTCGCCGGTCAAAGGTCTGGAGGGTTTCCGGATAGGCCATGACCGGTCCCTGCCAGCGGCGGGCCAGGCACTCGAGTGCAGGACCGGTGACATCCGCCGTGGAATGCATGATCCCGTAGACATCGCCGCCCTTGTCCATGAGGGCGTCGATGATCTCTGCGAGGCCCGGCGGCCTCGCCTTCTCTCTGGACTGGATGTCGTCCCAGCCCACAAGGTTGCCGTCATCATCGTCGATGCAACTGATCCCCACCCAGACCGGCAGCCCCGTGGCGACGGCAGCCTCGACGCAACGGCCCGCACTGTGGGTATCCAGCATCATTTCCAGGACAAGGACATCCACGCCGGCGGCGGCGAGTGTCTCGGCCATCTCGACGAAGTTGCCGGCTTCCGTCTCCCGGTCCGGCAGATAGGCGGGATCCGCATGGACGGTACCCTCCTTCCAAGCATACATGGTCGACATGGATCCGGCCACGGCAACAGGCTTCGATGGTCCCACGGACTCGACGGCTTCACGCGCCAGTTCGACAGCCCGCCGGTTGATGGCGACGGTCTCGTCTGCCAGTCCCGCCCCGGCGAGCACATGACGGCAGGTACCGAAGGTGTTGGTGATCACCACGTCGCATCCCGCCTCGATGTAGGCCTCGTGAACCCCTCTGACGATGTCGGGGTGGGTCTTGTTGGCGGCGCCGCACCAGGCGGCACTGTTCATGGCGCCTCCCAGCCGGGCAATTTCCGTGCCCGTGGCCCCATCGAGAACGATCGGATCGCCCGAGCGCAGCTTGTCATCGAGAATCATGGTTCACTCCTCCTGCCTGACGTTGGCAACCATATCAGAATCATCCGACAGGACAGACGGCGATTTGCTGTTCCGAATGAGGCGTGCACGCGAGGCACCGTCGAGACCGGCCTCTGGCGCGGCGCCTGCGGACTTGTAGAAAGCGCTGCGCACCCTTTCCGATCACCCGGGGTGAGCGGCGGCGACACAGTGGTTCGATTGCTGGGGGAGGCCACGGCCAGTGAGGTCATTCACACGCGGCGTTAGGTTGGCACACGAACCGGGATTCCTCCCGCATCAACCCTTGTCTCGAAGGTACGAATGCCCCAGGTGGCGGGTGAACTGAGCACACGGCCGGTGGGGATGTAAAAGCGTGACTGATGAAGCGGGCATTCGACGATGTCTCCTTCGACATGCCCAACTGTCAACCTGACAGGCAGGACAATTCTGTTGTCGCGATCGGCGGTGGATAACCGGGTCAGAGGCCGTTCTTGAAGTGGGTGGCACCTTCTCGATGTCGGAACCGGCATATCGACAACGAAATCCTGTCCCGAATGGACCTCCAGATCTACCTACAACGCCCCTTCATCGGACGAAACCGGACAAAAGAAGAGCCCTGACCTGACAGGCATGTGGGAACGGCAGCAATCCGTGGCATGGATCCTGTCATCGACCACGAAGAGCGCGATGGCGCGTCCCGCTGCCTTGACAACAGGCTTCAGGCATTTCCGGATCGAGATCATCGCGCCACCCGCCAGCCATGGCGTGACGGTCCGTCACGCCTGTGTCGGCAACATGCATGCCATGGCTGCGGGCGCGGGAACGCTGGAATGCGACCGCAGCAACGTGGCCCTGACGGACTTCGCCCAGTTGACTGGCCCGTTCCATCTCGTCGGGCGGCGATCCGCCCAAGAATGAACAGCGAGTTGGCCCGATGGATCCGGGTTCACCGGCCTTGTATGACCAGTTCGCTAGGACGATCAAAGGACAGGATCAGGTTGAGACCCTGTTGGAGACCGGTGCGGTCATGGTCGCCGGAATGGTGACTCCGGATGACATCCCGGTCATTCGTCGCAATGCGGCGGAAATCCCGCGCCGACAGACCGAAACAGTTGTCATCCCGGCGATGAACGGCGGCCAGAGACACCAGGGCGATGCAGGAATCGGCGAGGGGCCTGGCCGGCGTCCAGAGCTCTGTCTAGCAGAGTGTCAGGAGCAGATTGATGACGTCATCCGTAGGCTCAGGGCCACGACTTCATGCGATCAAGGTGCGCCACCTGCATGTCTCCCACATGCCGACCGCTGACGCGGACGTCTGGCATTGATGCCGATCGGGCCGTCACACGGCAACACGCCCCGGAATTCCCACCAACACCATGAGTTGACGAGACCATTGGGTTTCCTTCCGGAACGCGAGAAGTAGCTTGGACCGGGCCTGTGCCGATCCGCCATCGAATTGCGATGCATGGTTGAAATGTTGATGGCTGCATAGAACGGCGGGATTTCGGCGATTTGCCGCGCTTTGTCAGGGTCGTGTTTCTTCCCTGTTGTCAGGTCCTATTGTCACGTCCTGTTGTCGTGGTTTGAGTGTTCGGCTGGTTGTCTCCCCGAGCGCCGCCGTCTTTTCCTATTGTCGTTTTGGTCCGGTTCGGGTTCCGTCGACCTCTGCTTCGGTCTTGGTGACGGTTGCCGGGAGGGTTCCGGTTCCGAGGCACTCGCGGGATTGTTTGTCTTCCCTGTGGGCGGGTCGCGTTGTCCGGTCCCGGGGCGGCGTCTTTGCCGCCGCCCCGGGTGGATGCTAGATCGGCATCAAGAGAAAGAGCGATGCGATGCCGGGCGGAGTTGTGACGCCCCCCGGCGCAGCACCCGGACGAGCCGGTCACGGGGGACCGAACTCCCGTGTATTGTCGAGCCATTTTGCGTCCGGGTCCACCCCCGCTCTCGAGACGGACGGTGTGCACGACAGGACGACTGTTCAACTGCAGGCGGTGTCAGCGGCAGGTTGTTCTCTGCCGGTCGTGTGACCGGGGGCATGTGTATTGCTCCAAGGAGTGCAGGGAGCGGTCCCGGATCGAGCGGCGCCGCGCGTCGCGTCGTCGCTACCAGAGCACGCTGAAGGGCCGTGAGACGGGCCGTCACCGCCAGCGGCGTTACCGGCTCCGCAAGGCGGAGGAGGCGCGTGCGTTGAAGGCCAGGGCGGCGATGGTTGCCGAGATCATGGACACGCAGACGTCTGCTGTGGTGCTGCTTGGCGACGTTCCGGCGGTGTCTGGAGACGCCGGTTCTGAAGAAATCGTTACGGACCACCCTTCCCGACTGCTGCCGACCTCCCTACCTGCGGTTGTGAAGGCGCGAGAGCGGCGCGAATCGCCGCTTCGGTGCGCCCGGTGCGGACGGGTCGTGACGCATGTGGTGCTGAGGGACCTGTGATGCGGCGTTGAGGAACCAAAGGGAGGGAGTTCATGGCGATCGACGAGGACACGCGGGCGACGATCGTGCGGCTGTCGCGGGCCGAGGGCTGGGCTGTGGGGACGATTGCCCGGCATCTCGGCGTGCACCACGGCACGGTGACGCGGGCGCTCAAGGCGTCGGGGCAGGAGCGGCGGCCGCGGGCCAAGCTCATCGACCCCTTCGTTGCCTTCCTCGGGGAGCGTCTTGAGGCGTCGCCGGACCTTCCGGCCAGCACGCTCTGGCGACAGGTCGTGGCCCTGGGCTACCGCGGCGGCGAGGATCACTTCCGTCACGACCTGCGCCGCCTCGGGCTGAGGCCGGTGAAGAGGCCCGAGCCGTCGCTGCGGCTGAGCTTCCTTCCGGGCGAGCAGGCGCAGGTTGACTGGGCCGAGTTCGGGAAGGTCCGCATTGGCCGGGCGGAGCGCAGGCTCATGGGGCTTCTCGTCACCCTCAGCTACTCGCGCCAGACTGTCCTGAGCCTGTTCCACGACGCGCGGATGGCCAGCTTCCTGCAAGGCCATGTCGAGGCTTTCGCGGCATTCGGGGGTGTGCCGCGGAGGCTTCTGTACGACAACCTGAAGAGTGCCGTGGTGACGCGCCGCGGCAAGGCGGTCACCTATCATCCGATGCTGCTCGGCCTCGCGGCCCACTATGCCTTCGAACCGAGCGCCGCCTGGCCCAGGAGCCCGCAGGAGAAGGGCCGCGTGGAACGCCGTGTGCGCTTCGCGCGCACCGGGTTCTTCGCCGGGCGCGACATCACGGTCCCGCTCGGCGAGCTCAACGCCGCGGTTCGGGAGTGGTGCTTCGGCGCCGCCGCGGAGCGGCCCTGGCCGGACGACGACAGTCTCCTGGTGCGGGACGCCTTCGCCCGGGAGAGGGAGCACCTGATCGTCCTTCCCGCCGATCCCTTCCCGCATCACGAGGTCCGCCCGGTGCGCATCGACAAGACCTGCCACGCCCGCTTCGACACCAACGACTACAGCGTTCCGGGTAGCTTCTCCAAGGCCCTGCTGACGCTGGTCGCCGACCGCGACGAGGTTCGCATCCTCGACGGCGCCGACGAGGTCGCGCGCCACCGACGCTCCTACGACAGGAAGCAGGCCGTCACCGATCCGGAGCATGCCAGGGCGATCGCCGCGGGCAAGCGGCGGGCCCGCTCCATGAGCGTCCGCGACCGGGTCCTGCGCACCGTGCCGCGGGCCGAGGAGATGCTGGCGCGCGCCGGGACCAACGGGCGCAACGTGGCCTCCTGCGCCCGGATGCTGGAGACGCTTCTCAACGCGCACGGCGCCGACGCTCTCGACCGGGCTGTCGCCACGGCGCTGGAGCGCGGCTCGTGCCACCCCGAAACCGTGCGCGTCATCATCGAAGAGCGCCGCCGGGAGCAGGGCCTGCCGCCCCTCAGCATCGCCGACGACGGCCGCGGCGGCCGTGGCACGACGCCGCGGGGGACCGCTCTCGACGCCTACGACAGGCCCGAAGCCAGCGCCAGGAACAAGACATGAGCGAGCTCAGGGAGCGTGCCCGGGCGCTCGGCCTCCACGGGCTCGTCGAACGCTGGGACGAGGTCGCCGGGACCGCATGGATCGAGGAGGTGGTCAGCGGCGAGGAACAGGCCCGCAGGGCCCGCAGCCACGAGCGCCGCCGCGCCGCGGCGCGGCTGCCCGCCTTCAAGCCCCTGGCGGACTTCGACTGGACATGGCCGCGCGACATCAGCCGGGCTCATGTCGAAGCGCTCCTCGGCCTCGGCTTCGTCGACCGTGCGGACAACGCCGTGCTCGTCGGCGGGCAGGGCACCGGAAAGACCATGATCGCCGCCAACGTGGCGCACCAGGCCCTGCTGCACGGCCACACCGTCCGCTTCGAGAAGGCGCCGGAACTGCTCGAGGCACTCGCCGAGACCGTCTCGCGCAGCGAGCTGCGCCGCCGCCTCGCGATCCTCGCCAGGCCCCGCCTGCTCATCCTCGACGAAATCGGCTACGTGACCCTCGAAAGCCACCATGCCGACATCCTCTACGCCATCGTCTCGCGGCGCTATCAGCGCCGCTCGACCATGGTCACGACAAGCCTCGCCTTCGCCCAGTGGGACCGCGTCTTCCCCAGCGCCTCCGGCATCGCCGGCACCGTCGACCGGCTCATGCACGACGCAACCCTCATCTCCATCGACAGCGACTCCTGGCGGCTCAGGCGTGAAACCCGATAAACCCCGCCGCGTCGACTTCGACGCCGTCAAGCGCATGCCGTTCGAACGCATCGCCGCCGACTGGGGATACGTCCGCGACGAACAGGCCTCGACACGCGCCAACCCCGTCCTGTGCGCACCCGGCCTGCCGAAGCTCGTCACGAAGTGCCTCAACAACGGACACTGGGTCTACTTCAACACCCAGAACGATGAAGACAACGGAACCGTCATCGACTTCATGCTCAACCGCGGACTGGCCTTCGCCGACATCTGCACCCGCTTCGCAGCACCCGACGCCGCGCCACGCGACTTCCGCAGCCTCTGGGCCGCGGCAACGCCCGATGCGGCCCCGGACTGGCTCACCGGGCGCGGCATCCTCCCGGAGACCCTCGACACCTGCCGCCCCCTGGTCCGCCGCGACCACAACGGACGCGTCCTCTTCGCCCATCGCAACAGGAAGCGAAAGCTCACCGGCTTCGAGATCGGTCCCCCCGACGGACCGAAACGCTTCGCCACCGGTGGAACCCGAAGCCTGTTCGCCGTCCGCGCCGGAACCGCCGCGGACCTCGAGGCCCTCGTCATCACCGAAAGCGCCGTCGACGCCCTCAGCCTGGCCCAGATCGACCAATGTCCCCCCAGCCACGCCTTCCTCTCCACCGCCGGGGCACCCTCGCGAAGACAGCACGAACAGATCAGCCTCGCCGCAAGCAGCCTGCCCAACGTCAGGACCATCGTCCTCGCCCAGGACCACGACGAGGCCGGAGAGCGACAGGCCGAAACCCTGCGCAAAAAGATGAAGCTCCCCTCCCACGTCTCGTTCCACAGACGCAGACCGCCGGAAAACGCCGACTGGAACGACGTCGTCAACGCCAGGACCAAAGAACCACAAGCGAGATCATGACCACGTCCGTCACAAGGAGACCACTCATGCCCCTCACGCCCGCCGAAAAGCAGCGGCGATACCGGGAACGGCGCAAGGCCGGCATCCCTCCCGTCCACACCCCAAAGCACCGTGACCGGCGCTCGCGACCGCAACGCTGGAACGACGCCGTGGCCGAACTGCGCGCCCTGCAGGACGAATGGCGTGACCACCTCGACAGCATCCCCGAAAGCCTCCGTGACGTAACTGCCCAGGTACCCCGCCAGGTCTGAGTCTGTGTTGACGTTGGTTGCGTTGGGTGCGGTTTTGGTGTCGTCGCTTTGTTGATTCTGCGCGTCTTGACTTACTAGGCCGGTGAGCCTATGAGTTGCCCTCTGTCATGAGGGGGGCGGCCGTTGGGGTACTTCGGATCGAAGGCGACGCCGGGTTTGTGCCAGGCGCTGATTGCGCTGATGCCGCCGCACTCTGTCTATATCGAGAGCCATCTGGGGGGCGGAGCGCTGATGAAGCGCAAGGCTGCGTCGGAGCGCTCGATCGGGATTGACCGTGATGAGCGTGCGCTTGAGGCCTTTGAGTGCGCTTATCCGGTGGAGTTGGTGCACGACTGTGCTCACTCCTTCCTGGCTTCGTTCCCGTTTCTGGGTCCGGAGCTGGTCTACAGCGATCCGCCCTATCTGCACGCGACGCGGCGTTCGTCGCGGCGCTACCGCTTCGAGTACGAGGAGGCGGACCATGTTGCGCTCCTTGAACTGCTCAAGGGCCTGCCCTGCCAGGTGATGGTCTCGGGCCACCCGTGAAGCGCTCTATGACGATCTTCTGGCGGGCTGGCGCCGGGTGGCGCTGCAGGTGACGACCCAGGCCCAGGTGCGGACCGAGGTGGTATGGTTCAACTTTGCTCCCGACCGGGTGCACTGGTCGCGCTACGCGGGGCGGAACTTCACCGCCCGCCAGTGCATCAAGCGCAAGGCGGCCAACTGGGGGCGGCGCTACGAGGCCATGCCGCCGGGGGAACGTCTGGCCGTGCTGGCGGCGATCATGGCCGTCGAGGCCGGGGAGGGTTCGTGACCGTCTCGCGCTGGCGCGAGGACATCGCCGCCCATGACGAGGCCTTCGTGGGCCTTCAGGACCTGTTCAGTCCACACTCCTTCGCCGTGACTGCCGTCAAGGCCCTCCGGGATTGGGGCCAGGGGATGTTGCGCCTGAGTGAGGCGCTGGTCGGGGAGATCGAGGCGCTGGAGCGGGAGAACACCGGCTTGCGCGAACGGATTGACGCACTCGAGCGCAGCGCCGCGCTCGACAGCTCCACCAGCTCCAAGCCACCGGCCAGCGACGGTCCGAAGAAGAAGAGCGGAAACCGACAGAAGCGCACCCGGAGCCAGCGCGGCAAGTCCGACAGGCCCAGTGGCGGTCAGCGCGGCCACGAGGGAGTCACCCTGAAGCAGGCCGAGAACCCGGACCATGTCGTCGATCATGCTCCGTCTGCCTGTAAGGGCTGCGGCGCACCGCTGTCGGATGATGACCGTCACGCAGAACCCGTCTGTCGGCAGGTCTTCGACATGCCCGAGCCGCAGCCCCTCGAGGTCACCGAACATCGCGCCCATCGCTGTCTCTGCGCCGCCTGCGGCGCTGTGACAACAGCCGCCTTCCCGCACGGCGTGAGCGCCCCGGTCCAGTACGGGCCGCGCATCACCGCCTGGGTGACCTACCTGTTGCACGCCCAGTTCATTCCCGAGAAGCGCGTCGCCGAGGTCATGAGCGACCTCTTCGCCGTCAGGATCTCAACCGCCACCATCGCCGCCATGGGCAGGCGCACCGCCCGGCGCTTCGAGAGCTTCCTCGATCATGTCGCGCAGATCATCCGCACCCAAGCACCGGTCAAACACCTCGACGAGACCGGCATCCGCATCAACGGCCAGACCCACTGGCTCCATGTGCTGTGCACCCCCTTGCTCACCATCCTGCGCATCGCCACCGGCCGCAAACACATCGACGAGACGCTCAACGGCATCGTCATCCATGACGACTTGGCCACTTACTTCACTCTCGAGGGCGTGCGCCACGGTGCCTGCAACGCCCATCACCTGCGCGAACTCCAGGCTCTGATCGAGATCGAGAAGGAAGACTGGGCCACCGCCATGCACAGGCTCCTCATCCGTGCCAACAGAGCCGCCCGCTTCGCCCGCAAGAACGACCGCGACATCCCCGCTTCACTCCTCGCCCGCATCTCGCAAGCCTGGGACAGGATCCTCGAGCAGGCCATCGCTTCCCACGAACAGAGGCCGCCGCTCCAGCCCGGAAAGCGCGGACGACGAAAACGCCGCATCGGCCACAACCTCGCGCTTCGCCTTCAGAAGCACAAGGACGGCTGCCTGCGCTTCCTCACCAACCCGCAAGTCCCGTTCTCCAACAACCAGGCCGAGCAAGACTTCCGCATGAGCAAGCTGCGCCAGAAAATCTCGGGCGGCTTCCGATCCATGCAGGGCGCATGGGACTTCGCCAAGCTGCGATCCGTCATCTCCATCGCCCGAAAACAGGGCTGGAATGTCCTCGAAACACTGGCCCACCCCGATCCCATACAGCTGATCCCGAAACTGCGCTTCTGACATCCCTCCTCGGCGTCATCAGACCGGAGCCATCAATCCACCTCCCGTCAGGACTCGGCAAAATCAGACCTGGGCAGTTACTCCGTGACACGCCTTACGGAGAACGCCTGCAGATCGTCGCCGATGCCGACATCGAGGCTCTCGAGGACATCGAACCGCCACGCGGCTACGGAAGGGACACGTAATCTCGCAAGACCCTTGAACGCGGTCACGCGTTACCATCCAGGAATGAGAACGTCTCACCCCGACGCGCCTCTCAGCCTCCCCGGGAAACCCCCGGGCCGTCCAAACGACACCACATCACGAGACTGCCGCAGCCGCTGAGCCGCAGCAACGCCCGATCCGCCGCCGGACTGGCTCACAGGTCGCAGCATCCGCCCGAAAACACTCGACGCCTGCCGCACCCTGCGCCGCCGCAACCGCAACGCACGCAGCCTCTTCGCCCAGCGCAACAGAAACCGTCAGCTCTCCAGCCTCGAGATCGTCCCGCCCGACGAACCACGACGAGGCCGGAAAACGCCAGAACGAAACCACGCGCAAAAGCCTGAAGCTCCCCTCCCACATCACGTTCCACAAACGCCGAACGCCAGAAAACGCCGACCGGAACGACATCGTCAACGTCAATGCAAGACCAATGGGATCCAACAATAGGCAGAAAACAAAGACCGGGCGGACCTTCGTCCAATGCCGCACGTTCTCCTGTCGTGGTCACCCACTCACACGATCAGCGCCCAAAAGAGCGGTTCTCCGCCAATATCCCGCCGTTCTAAATCGCCGCCGACAGTTGAAATCCGGTACACAAGGGGCTGACATGATCCATCACGTGTCTTCAGGAGAGGACAGAATGGTCCGCGGAGCAGGAGCCTCCCGAAGCCAGACTTCGTGCAGGGGGCTGTTCCCTTCACGACTTGCCGCTTGGTATGGGCCATGACGCCGGATTACATCGTTGTCGGAGCCGGATCGTCGGGCAGTGTGATCGCAGCACGCCTCAGCGAGGATCCGCAGGTCCGGGTGCTGCTGCTCGAGGCCGGCGGAAGGGCGCGGCACTGGTCAATCGACATGCCACTCGGCTACTATCTCAACTGGACCGGGGGACCCTACAACTGGGCCTGGTGGTCCGAACCCCAGGACAACTTGGCGGGACGGCGGATCTTCCAGCCCCGCGGCAAGGGACTTGGTGGCTCGTCTGCCATCAACGGCATGGCGTTCCTGAGGGGTCACCCGATGGACTTCGATCGCTGGGAGGACGAAGGCGCCACAGGCTGGTCGTTTTGCCAGGTGCTGCCTTTCTTCAAGAGGCTCGAGACACACGCCGGCGGCGAAACGGACTTTCGTGGTGGAAGCGGTCCGGTGCACACAGGACCCCTGTCATTTCGCCTGCCGATGAGCGATGCCTTCGTCGAGGCGGGTCTCGAGGCGGGGTTTCGCCGCAGCGACGACTTCAACGGCGAGAACCAGGAAGGCATGGGCCGGTTCGATGCATCGATAGCCGACGGCAGGCGCGTCAGCACGGCCAGCGCCTATCTCGAACCCGCACGTCATCGTCCCAACCTCGATATCAGAACCCATGCCGAGGTTGTCGGAATCGAGATCGACGGGGACCGCGCCACCGGCGTCAGGATTGGGCGGGGCCGAGACATCGAGATCGTGCACTGCTCCCGGGAGGTCGTCCTGTCGGCTGGTCCGTTCGGCTCGCCTCACATCCTGATGCTGTCGGGCATCGGTCCGGCCTTCCACCTGCGTGACTTCGGAATCGTCGTGCGTCACGACCTGCCCGGTGTCGGACAGAATCTCCAGGAGCACGTCGAACTTCACATCCCGTTCCAAGGACCCGTTCGCCATGCGCTCAACCGCTACGCCGGCCCGGTCTCCAAGGCCATGGCCGGGGCCCGGTGGTTCCTGAACCGGAGCGGCATCTGCGCCACAAACGCCGTCTTCACCGGCGCCTTCACGAAGACCCGCGACGACATGCCTCACCCGGACATCCAGTATCACTTCTTTCCGTTCTTCCTCCGTGACCACGACATCCCGTCCGATACCGGCGGATTCACCATATGTGTCGGTACCTTGCGGGAACGCAGTCGTGGCGAGGTGAGACTCAGGTCTGCCGATCCCGCCATCCGGCCGGCCGTTGATTTCCGCTTCCTGAGCGAGCCGTCAGACCTCGAAGATCTGAGGATGTGCGTCCGCCAGGCGCGCGACATCGCCATGCAGCCGGCCCTCGCCCCCTACCGGACACGGGAAGCGGACGCCTGGGACGGCGCCCGGAGCGACGCCGACATCGACGAAGTGATACGACACAAGGCCGAAACCGGCTACCACCCCTGTTCCACGTGCAGGATGGGAACGGACGACCTTGCCGTGGTCGATCCCGAATGCCGGGTCCGCGGCCTTTCCGGCCTGAGGGTGGTCGACAGTTCGATCTTTCCGTCCATCACCAGCGGCAATCTCAACGCGCCCACGATCATGGCAGGCGAGAAGGCGGTCGACCTCATCCGGGCCAGCATCGTTCCTTGAAGCGTGCGTCAATCATGCATGAGACATGAGAGAGCGCAAGCGCATCCCTGCATCCTCGTGCCGGTTCGCGACCGGCGAAGCCAGGGTTCCCGGCCATCAGGAACATCGACGTGTTCCGCGCGGGGACTTCGCCAGGGTCGTGTTGCCGGGAATCACGCCTCCTGCCAGGGAACCGAAAGAGTGGAGCGGCCCGGAAGCCCGTCCCCGTGCCGCGCTTCGCGACAAGGATCAGGGTCTGAATTGTCCCGTGGCGACTTCGACAGGGCGCAACGGGACCGACACTCCCGTGGCAGGTCCAGTGTCTTCGATCAGGACGCCGGGACGGTCAGCCGCCAACGATGGGCGACCCGGACACCGGCACAGACATCCCGTCAAACCTGCGCCGGTTCCACCGGCAATGCCCGCAGGTAGTCGCTGAGGGACGGTATCGGAATATGATAGTGGTAGGGAAGATCCCTGATGGGCGCCAGCAGACCGGCGTGCAGGGCATTGGTCAGCAAGTCGTCGAAACTGCCTTGTAACTCTTCCTGCAAGATCGAGGCCAGACGCCTCAGTTCCGCGCGCGGCAAGACCCCATCGGGCCTCGATTCGGCCACCAAGGCAAGCCGCTTGTAGAATCCGGGGTCCTGCGACCCCGCGGAAAGCCGTCCTGCATAGTACTCGTTCATGTGTTCCTCGCCAGCAGCCATGGCCGCATCCAGATTCGCCGAGTCGAGCCGGCAACCGTTCTCCCGAATGATGCGACTCGCTGCAACGGACACGCTGTTGATGTGCTGCGGCCACCCCTGGGACAGTTTCGCCAGATTGTCGACCCATGCCGACCGGACTTCCGACGTTCCCATGAAGCCGTAGGTTGCAAGCATATCCCGAATGGCGCAGGCCGCATCATCGGCCGACAAAGGGGCGAGGTTGACAATCCGCCCCCTGGCGAACCTCGACAGGCCGCACTGGCTCAGCACGTCCTGGGTGTCGCCCAAGCCGAAGAAGGCCGCCACAAGGGGAATCCCCTGAGGGTCTCGATGCAGACAGTCGAGAACTCCACGGGTCGGGTCCGAGACCGGCATGTTCTGGGCTTCGTCGACACAGACCACCACATGGAACTTCTCGAGGAGTGGGGCAGCGTTCCGAAACACCCTGCCGGCCGTCACTCCTGCATCCTTTCGCCCCCCCAAGGACAGGCCGAACGCTCCGCCACCGCGCTCCGACAGCTCCCGGTACAACCTGTTGCCCAGGTCAATCAACTGATCCAGAACCGTGACGGTGACGGAACCGGATGCCACCTCCCGCAAGCGCACGCTTTCTCCATTGGCCGCATCGACCAATACCTCGATGACATCGACAGGAGACCGAAGGGAATCGGGATTCATCGTCACGGCCACCCAGGGGCGTTCTGGAGTGGAATGACGTCGGACGGCTTCCAGACACTCTTCCATCAACGCAGACTTCCCGGCACCCGGTGCGCCCTGGAAGACCATCGTACCGCCACCTATTCGTCCTGCATCGAGACTGTTGACCGCCCTGCGGAACACATCGAACTCCTCGTCACGGCCCCGAAAGAACGGCTCACGGCCGACCTCGGATCGATCCGCCTGATCCAGCCATATCTCCAGCGGCAGGGGTTCAGCTGGCGGCGGCTTCGGAAAGAGTCTCGGGTTCATGCGGACAACCCTGCAGTCCCGGCCTTGCCACAGGTCCACGATTCAAGCACAGCAAGCACGTTCGGCCATGGAACTCGAACGTGGTCGATCGGTTGAAGATGCGCTGTCCGTCCCTGAAGCCGATGTCCTCCAGGGTTGGCCATGCCTGCCGAGCCAAGCGACAGCACCGTCCTTTGGTGGCGCCAGCACAAGACCATCCTCATGTTCCCTGCCTGCCTGATCGGCAGTGACTTCCCCACAGATCGTCGGCTGCCAGAGCTCAACCCGGCCTCCACCGACAGCTGTCGCCCCGATGGGCGACTCGGACAACCGGCCGGACGAGTTCGTCGTCGCGCAGTTCGTACAGGATGCGACAGCTACCAACAATGAACCGGCGCAATCTCCCGAAGTCGCCCTTCAGTGACGCTCCGGGAAGAGGAGTCTCCGCCGGTCGATCGATCGCCGCCACGATGCGGAATGACAACGCGCCTGAGTCCCCTGACCTCACTTTCCTTGCTCCGCATCGAGAAGTTGACGGTGGACCCGCTCCCGGTCCAGGACCGCATCGTCGGGGGCGTGGAACCTGGCGATGGCGACAGACAGATCGTCAAAGTCCTCGAGATAGTTCGCGATGGCAAGACGCTTGACATCTGCCCGGCTGCACCTGAGCTCCGTGGCGGTCCCGTCCAAGGCCGCCCCGATCCAGGCCGGCAACCGGGCGGTGACTTGCAGGTTCATGAGTTCTTCATGTCGACCAATGCGGATGGCGTGACACTACGTCACCTCGCAGGTGCGATCAATCATGCCCTCGACCACACGGGCCTTGCGGCACCCTGGCTCGTGCACATCCACTGTCTCGACGTCATGCCGCTCCCGGCAACTCAAGGCGGATGCGGCAGGCCTCCTCCGTCCATCCGGCACGTCAACAACGGGAGACGATGGCCACATCCCCGGCCAGCGGTCAGTGGTCCGACACGGCTTCGGCGACAATGATCGTCCCTGTTCCTTCCCGCTCCTTCGCCGAATGACAAGCGTTCGGTCGCGCAGTGACAGGGGCATGATGGAACCGGGCGAATGCGGGCGAGACCCGGGACGGTGCCTGGTTGCCAGCGTCATCCTCATCGTCGTACCCCTTGATCGAACACTTGCGCCAACATGCAGCTGTGCCGGCGATCATCGCACGATCGCTACCGGTTGTTTGCATCACCGTTCCCGCCGCTCAACCTCGCTCATGGTGGAGCCGTTCCGGTCGCCCCTCCCCGGCGGGCGTCTTGAGCAACCGCACGCCGGTGTTCGTGAAGGCGCCCCGTGCCCGGACATGATGGCGTACTGTCGCGACCGACGGTCCTGCGGTTCTTTCAGAGAGAAGCAGCGCGCCTGCCGCGCAGGAATTGCGATGCGAGGACCAGGCCCAGCAGCAACAGGCCGACGGGGTAGACGAGCTCCTTGGGAGGCAGTTGACGCTGTTCCATGTCGACCCCTGTCACGTAGTCGCCCCAGGCCATTCCTGCCTGTTCCGCCATGCCGTTCCAGGCAAGGTCGGTCACGATGAACGTGCGCTCATCCTCCCTCGCCAGGTGGACACCGAAGGTTTCTGACGGTGTCACCGCCTGTTCGGCCGGCGTCTCCAGCACGAACAGCTTGAACCGTTCGCCATAGTCCGTCGCACGCGTCACGTGCAGGCGGACCTGGCGGCCGGGCTCGGGCGCGAACTCGCCCGAGACGAAGGACTCGAATGCGACGGGCTCGAACGGCGGCGCCAGCTGGTCCATGAAGAAACCGGGGCGAAACAGCATGAAGCAGGCGAGAGCGAGCAGGATCGATTCGTGCCAGCGCACCCTGACGAACATCCAGCCCTGAGTAAGGGAACTGAAGGCGAGGATCGCGAGCAACGACATCACCGTCACAAGGGCGCCATGCCAGATGCTCTCGACGCCGATGAGCAGCAGTTCCGTGTTGAACAGGAATACCAGCGGGAGTATCGCCGTGCGAATGTCGTAGAGGAATGACTGCACTCCGGTCTTCAGGGGATCGGCCCTGGAGATCGCCGAGGCGGCGAAGGCGGCAAGGCAGACGGGTGGTGTCGAGTCCGCCAGCAGACCGTAGTAGAAGACGTAGAGGTGAACGGCGATGAGCGGCAGAACGAGTCCCGCCGCGCCGCCGAGCTCCACCAGTACGCCGGCCAGGAGGGAGGCGACGACCAGGTAGTTGGCGGTCGTCGGGAGCCCCATGCCGAGGATGATGCAGAGGACGGCGGTCAACCCCAGCAGGATGTAGATGTTGCCTCCGGCGATCGCCTCGACGACGCCGACCATGGCGTTGTTGAGGCCGGTCGATGACACGGCGCCGACGATGATGCCGGCGGCTGCCACGGCGATGGCGATCCCGACCATGTTGCGCGCTCCGGCAACCATGCCGAGGTAGATCTCGGTAAGGCCGTCACGGACCGCTTCCACGAGTGGCTGGCCGTGCCCGCGAGCCGACGCGACGATCCGGCGCGCAACGATGATCACCATGACCGAGAGAATCGAATAGAAGACGGCGCTGTGTGCGCTCCACCGCTCCACCATGAGCAGGTAGACGAGAATGACGATGGGAACCAGGTGATGGACGCCGGCGCGGAAGGTCGCGCCCAGCGGCGGAATCTCCGCTGGAGGAAGTCTCTTCAGACCGAGTTTCGCCGCCTCGAGATGGGAGATGTAGAGCAGCGCGACATAGCTGAGGACCGCCGGAATCGCTGCCGCCACGACCACGTCGAAATAGGAGATGCCGATGAACTCGGCGATGATGAAGGCGGCAGCTCCCATGATCGGGGGCATGATCTGGCCGTTGGTCGACGCAGCGACCTCGATGGCGCCGGCCTTCACTGCGGGCATTCCGATCCGTCTCATGACGGGAATCGTGAACGTGCCCGTGGTCACCACATTGGCGATCGACGAACCTGAAATCATGCCCGTCATGCCCGACGCCAGGATCGCCGCCTTGGCGGGGCCTCCGCTGAAACGTCCGACCATGGCGAAGGAAAGGGCGAGGAAGTACTGTCCCGCGCCGGCCTTGTCGAGCAAGGCGCCAAACAACACGAACAGGAAGACGAAACCGACCGAAACGCTGATGGGAATGCCGAAGACGGCTTCACCTGTCAGCCACTGATATCCAATCAGCCTCGTCAGGCTGAGTCCCTTGTGCGAGATGATGTCGGGCATCGACTGGCCGAAGATCGAGTAGACCAGGAACATGCTGCAGACGATGACCAGCGGGATTCCGATCGCGCGGCGCGTGGCGTCCAGCAGGAGCAGGATGCCGACGCCACCGAGAATGGCCTCGATCGGAATGCCGTTCCAGACATAGAGCAGGCCATGGCGGGAAACGAGACCGTGCCAACCGAAGAAGAGATAGGAGGCGACGACCAGGCCGGTGACCGCCAGGGCGATATCCCAGGGCGGCAGTCCGCGCTCCCTCCAGCGCCGCGACACCGGATAGATCAGGAAACAGAGCAGCAACGCGAACGAGAGATGGAGTCCTCGTGCCGGCACATCGCCGATGACGGCGAAGTCCAGCATGAAGGGAAAGGGTGAGGCGATCCACAGCTGATAGACGGACCAGAAGAAGCAGAGGAGGCCGACGGTCTGCGCCGCGCGCGGCCCCTGCCGACGTCCCTGGTGCTCGAATGTCTCCGGATTCCCTGCAGCTCCAGACGGCTCCGGCACCGGCCCGCTCTGCGTCACGAGCATACCTGCCAGCGAACGGCCGGCACCCGATGAGCGGTGCCGGCCGTTTCGGACGCGAGGATTACATCCAGCCCTGTTCCGCGTAGTACTTCGCCGCTCCCGGGTGGACCGGGGCCGACAACCCGTTCTTGATCATGTCAGCGGGATCGAGATTCCTGAACGCAGGATGCAGGGACCTGAAGTCGTCCAGGTTCTCCATCACGGCACGGGTGACCTCGTAGACCACCTCATCCGGCACGTTCTCGTGGCTGACGAAGGTCGCCATGACACCGAAGGTCGTCACGTCGTCGGTCGTGGTCTTGTATGTCCCAGCCGGAATGGTGGTGAAGGCATAGTAGGGATTGTCGGCCACCAACTGCCGCTCGACCTCGCCGGTGAGATCGACGATGTAGGCATCGCATCCGTCGGTTGCCACGGACACGCCTGCGTTGGGGACACCGACGGTGTAGCCATAGGCATCGATCTTGCCGTCACAGAGAGCCTGGGACTGTTCTGTCGAGGTCAATTCCGTTGCCGCTGCAAAGTCGTCGGTGGTCATGCCGTAGCCTTCCATCAGCACCTCCGTCGTGCCGCGCTGGCCCGAGCCGGGATTGCCAATGTTCATGCGCACGCCCATCGTGTCGGTGAAGGAGCCGATGTCGGTCCCCGCGCCGGCGATGAGGTGGAAGGGCTCGCCGTGCACAGAGAAAACCGCGCGGAGACCGGGACAGTTGGTGACCTTGTCGGAGCTGCCATTGACGGCGTGGAACTGCCAGTCGGACTGGGCAACGCCGAACTCGAGCTCGCCCTGACAGATCTGGCCGATGTTGTAGGTGGAACCACCTGTGGAAGGCGCGGCACAGCGAATGCCGTGCTGGCGGCCTGACGACCGACCCTCGGCAGCTTCCTTGTGGACCATGCGGCAAACGGAGTTGCCGACCACGAAGTAGACACCGGTCGGGCCACCCGTTCCAATCGAGATGAACGTCTTGTCCTGCGCGCCCGCCCTGTCAGGGACGCCGAAGCCGGTCCCGATCAGGACCATTGCAGCCAACGCGCTTGTTGCAAGTCTGAACAGTGTCACGATCCGTCCTCCAGTGTTGGGGTTTCGTCCCTAGACTGACTGATTCCCGATCTCACTTCAACGGACCACGTCATTGCGGAACCGTACGGTGTTCCGACGGATTCGTGCTGTCCGGCGGGCCTCGCCGATCATGTCAGGTCCCTGGTCATGGCGCGTCCCCGATCATGCTCGTGACCTTGTCGGTGAATGTGCCGACGGCAATCAGGCTTTCGTCATCGAGTTCAGCCCCACCCAGCATCTCCATGGCGAGTCGCGACGGATCCAGCGTATCCGCCTCGATCTGCCGCAGCACGAGGAAGGCATAGGCCTCGTCGGCATCGGCGGGTTCGGCGGCATTGTCGAGGACGGCGAGCGCACGGGTTGCCAGCATCATGGAGTCGACAGCCGGCGGGCGCGCCTCGTCGAGGAGCCCTCCACCGGCAAGGAGCCTCGCCGCCTTCAGTTTGCGCCCGGCAGGTTCGATCAGGTTCCGTGCCTGCGACCAGCGCACGCGTCGCTGGTTGAGTTCCCTGGTCTCGTCATCCGGCCAGGCCTGCTCCATGTACTCCGGATCAACCGCGATGAGACCGGTCTTCGCAAGATTCTCCATCTGTTCCCGAGTCGCGGGATCGATCATCCTGATGTCCGCTCCGCCGAGTTCCTTCCACTGGCTGCACTCCTGCTCCAGCGCCGTGATGTCGTCTGTTGCGAGATCGAGAACAGCGAGGAAACTGGACCCGTCCTTGCGGCCGAAGATTCCCTGCACCGCGTCGCCATGCCGGGAAAGCAGCCGGTCACGCAGGCACTCGAAGAGTGTCTTCTGCGGCTTCGCTTCCTCCTGCCTCGCCGGCGATGCGTCCCCGCCGGCCATTCCGAGGACCGAGTTGACACGTTCGATGAAGGCCTTGCGTCCGCCCGGCATCGTGATGGCTGAGAGGTCGCCACGACCATCAAGAACGCCGTCCGCCAGCGCCTGCTTGTTGGCAAGAACGCCGAGCATGTTGTGCTCGATCGTGTTTTCGGCGACGAGGTTGTAGACTCGGACCGTGCGCGTCTGGTGCTTGCGCCACACTCGGGCGATGCGCTGTTCAAGCCGCGCCGGGTTCCAGGGCTGGTCGATGTTGATGACGCTGTCGGCAACCTGGAGATTGAGGCCCACCCCTCCCGAATCGGATGTCAGGAGGATCCTGCATGCCGGATCCTGGCGGAAACGCTGGATCTCCGCGCGGCGCCTTTCCTGTGACACGCTTCCCGTGTGAAGGGCATGTTCGATTCCCCGTTCGCTCGCATGAGCACGAACCAGATCGAGCATCCTTACCCATTCAGAAAAGACCACCACCTTGGATGTCGACTCTTCGAGAAGGTCGTCCAGGATCTTCTCGATCTCCTCGAGCTTCGGACATTCATCGTGATCATCGTCAAGGATGTAGAGGGTATCGCAGCTCATGCGCATGCACGCGAGATAGCCCTGCATCCTCTTGAATTCGTCAGGGCTCAGTGGTCGTCTCTTGGCTATGTGAGCGAGTCTCGCAACGAGGTTGCGGTAGTCGTCATGCACACGCCACTGATCGTCGGTCATCGGCACCAGAAGGGTCTTGCTGGTACGCGGAGGGAGCTGGTCCTCGACGTCATCCTTGCGGCGGCGCAACATGATTGTCGCTACCTTCTCGGAGAGCTTGTCGAGATTCTGGAAGCCGGTGGGCCGACCGCGATCATCGAGGACATAGTGCTCGCGGTTGAAACGGAACAGTGGACCGAGAAGGTCGGGATCAAGGAACTGCACGAGCGAATAGAGTTCATCAATCCTGTTTTCGATCGGCGTCCCCGTCAGCACGAAGGCGTAGCGGCTCCTCAGTTTCTTGACGGCATCCGCCGTCCTTGTCTGCCAGTTCTTGATCCGCTGGGCCTCGTCGAGCACAACCACGTCCGGCGCAAGGCACTCGCCGATCGTCTCCCAGTCGGAGCGGATCTGTTCATAGTTGGCAAGAGTGAAGAAGGCTCCCGAACGATAGGCCCTGCAGCGCTCCGTGAGATTTCCCCTGACGATCGTTGCCGATAGATCCGTGAACTTGGCGATCTGGTCGTCCCACTCGCCCTTGAGCGACGCCGGCGAGACGACGAGAACCCGAGAGATGCCGCGCAACTGCCGAAGCAGGGTCGCAGCGGCAATGGCCTGGACTGTCTTGCCGAGGCCCATTTCATCGGCCAGAAGCGCCCGCTCGGTAAAGGCGAGGTGGAGCGCTCCGGCGACCTGATAGTCGTAGAGCCGCACCTTGAGCATGTCGAAGGCCGCCTCCCCGCTCGCCAGCCGTTTCTCGAAGTCCGAGCGGTCGAGTTGTCTGCGCCTCTTGCGCTCCCCGTCCTCAAGCCAGCCCGCGACCCTTTCCGAAATCCTCAGTGCGCTGCCGTTCCCTTCTGCCAGATCCTCGAGCGCACGGAGTGCCTCCAGGGAACCGTCGTTGCACAGGCGCCGCACCTCATCGGCGAAAGAGGTCGACACGCCCTCGGGAACCACACATGCCAGCGATCGCGCCTCGCGCTCGTCGACAAAGACCTCGATCCTCGGATTGTGTCCCTGCGCCTGTCCCACATGGTGAAGGACGCCTTCGATGTGCTTGCATGTCCCGAGGCGGTTGGTGCGGAAATCAGCGCAGTTGCAGGTGTTGATCCGCTCGCCGAGGCTCCTCAGTTCCACCCGGTAGGTTGAGCCACTCGACGAGGTGACGTCATAGTCGGTGAAGATTCCGTCTCCGCGAGGTTCCACGGTGACGATGTCGATGCGGCCGCGCCACCATCGCCTCTTCACTTCCTCTTCGTCGGTGGAAAGCCAGCCCGTGAACCGTGGTGCGCGCTCCGTTGCCTGCATGAACTGCTCCTTGACCTTGCCGGATTGCCTGCGCACCTCCTTGCCTCCTGCACGGAAAGTCGTCTACCTGCGGCGTCGACAAGGCAGTGGAATTGCTGTGGGAGGAATCCCCCGGGCCTTGAGCCGGTGTGGACCGACAGGCATTTCCCATGCATCGGCTGCGAATCCGTTGCATTTCTGAAATGATCCGCCGGTAGGGAACATGCGATCTCGGGCAGCACTCCCGCCCGACAGCCTCAAACATCAGGATGCAGCAATGACCGACAGCATGACCCACTCGACGCCTACCCAGACAACCGAACTCGACCAGGTGATCGAAACAGCGATCAGCCGCCGCGGGATTCTCGGTGTGATGACGTTCGGCCTCGGCACCTTCGTCATGGAGACAACCTCGCTCACGACCAGGGCGTTCGCCGGAACGGACCGCTTCGGATTTGACCAGATCCCTGCGGACACCCACGATTCCATCACCGTTCCCGAGGGATTCGAGTGGTACACACTCATCCGCTGGGGTGATCCTCTGTGGTCCGATGTGCCCGAATTCGACGACGCGACGCGCGGCACCGCCGAGAGCCAGGCGCGGGCCTTCGGTGACAACAACGACGGCATGGCCGTGTTTCACTCGGCCGGTGGCACCGTCATGGCCGTCAACAACGAATACACCAACCGGGACATCCTCTGGGGCAACCGCCCGGACAACGAGGCTGCCGGCAACGACGACATCCGCAAGGGAATGATGGCCCACGGCGTGTCGGTGTTCGAAATCGCACCCGACGGCAACCGCTGGAAGGTGGTCAGGGACAGCGCCTTCAACAGACGAATCACGCCCGACACCACAATGGAACTGACCGGTCCTGCCGCCGGTTCGAACCTTGTGAAGACCGCCGCCGACCCGAGCGGCACACGGACCACGGGAACCTGGAACAACTGCGGCAACGGCGAGACCCCCTGGGGCACGTACCTTGCCTGCGAAGAGAACTTCAACGGCTACTTCTCGTCCTCCGATCCGGACTACGAACCCACGGCATCGATGCAGCGCTATGGCGTCAAGCTCGAGGACTGGGGCTATGGCTGGGCGAAGGTTGACCAGAGGTTCGACATCTCGCGTCATCCCAACGAGTCGAACCGGGTCGGCTACATTGTGGAAATCGATCCCCTCGATCCCGCCTCCACACCGAAGAAGCGCACCGCCCTTGGCCGGTTCAAGCACGAGAACGCCGATGTCGTCCTGGCGTCCGACGGGCGCGTGGTCGTCTACATGGGTGATGACGAACGCGGCGAGTTCCTCTACCGGTTCGTCTCCGAAGGCCACTATTCGCTCGGTGGAGACAATTCCCAGCTGCTGGACTCCGGCACGCTCTACGTCGCCCGGTTCTCCGACGACCAGTCCGGCGAGTGGATGGCGTTGACACCGGATGCCACCGGCATGAGTGCGGAGGAGATTGCCGTCAACACGAGGATGGCGGGATCGATCCTCGGCGCCACGACCATGGACCGTCCCGAGTGGGTTGCCTCCAATCCGAACCGGGTGGAGAGCTACGTCGCGCTGACCAACAACAAGAACCGTGGCATCAAGCCGAATGCCGGCGGTGATGCGACCCCGGTCGGCGGGCCCAATCCGCGCGAAGCGAATCTCTACGGACAGATCCTTCGCTGACGTCCGGACGGCGAAGACCATGCCTCGCCGACGTTTTCCTGGGACCTCTATGCCCTGGCCGGAAATCCGGCGGTCCACACGGATGCCCATGCAGGCTCCGACAACATCGACGCGGGCAACATGTTCAATTCGCCCGACGGCATGATGTTCGACCGCCAGGGACTGCTGTGGATCCAGACGGACGGCAACCACTCGAACAGCGAAGACTTCGAGGGCCACGGCAACAACCAGATGCTGGCGGGCGACACCGAGACCGGTGAAATCCGGCGCTTCCTGGTCGGCCCCCGGGAGGCCGAGATCACGGGGATCGCGTGGTCTCCCGACAGGCGGACACTGTTCGTCGGCGTCCAGCATCCAGGCGAGGACGGAGGTTCCCACTTCCCGGCCGGCGGAGTCTCGGTGCCACGCTCGGCCATCATCGCGGTCCGGCGCACCGACGACGGCCTCATCGGCTGACATCAACAACGAGTCTGCACCCGATTCCCCCGGGGATCCGGGTGCAGGCTCCCTCGGTCATGGCCCGGAGTTGATTGATCTCTGCGACGATCGGGCGAAGCGACGTCAGTTCCGGTCAACCGGAGGCATCGTCCGGACCACCCATTCCCCGCGCAGAAGACGGAACCCCGGGACCCGGATCCTGCTGACGACGTCCGAGGATTGTCATGGCGCGGCCGCACGACGATGCCCTACACTGCAGGGATGATGTGGCAAGGAATCCCGCCATGCGAATGATGGACACCGGTCCCCCGCGTCAGGCCGATGCATAGGAGCGTCATGCACATCGACAATCCCCTTCTTGTGCCGGAACATGGTCCTGTCGACATGGGCCCGCGTCGGGTCCCCGAGGGTGACGATGCGGTCCGGCGCGATATCGGGTGGGGCCGGGCAGGTTCGACGTCCGTGCGGGTGTGCACCATGACGTCCCTTGCCGATTTCGAGCCCTCCGCGCCGATGGATCTCCTCCACGAGGTCTTCCGGGAGAACGGCTGTCTGGTGGTGCGCGACCTCGCTCTGGGCGAAACGGAACAGGCCCTCGGGGAACTGGCGCCCTACATTGCCGCCGCTCTCCTGGGAGACGGCGAGTTTCCGGGGCGCCGCACCAGACGGCTGGGCAGCGTCCTCGCCCGATCGCCGGCGGCGCGCGAACTCTTCGCTGGCGCCTGTCGTCATGGATCTCGTCGAGAGGATGTTCACGCCCTGCATGCCGAACTGGCAGCTCAATTCCTCCGGTATCATGCACCTCGAACCCGGGGCCGGTGCCCGGGGACTGCACCGTGACGGCAGCATCTACCCGGTGCGCCACCCCTCTCCCTCATGGTCATCTTCACCATGTGGGCCCTCGCCGACTTCACCGCCGCCAACGGCGGAACGGGCGTCGTTCCGGACGGCCACCGGTGGGACCATGATCGCCTTGCGAGAATCGAGGAGGTGATCCCCGTCGAGATGCCGGCCGGATCGGTGCTGCTCTACATGGACGGCGCCTGGCATGGCGGCGGCGCCAATCGTTCCGGTGTTGTCAGGGCCGGCCTTGCCCTGCGGTACGGCTGGAGCTGGCTGCGCCAGGAAGAGAACCAGTATCTCGCCAACCCTCCGGACATCGCCCGGACCTATGACGAGGGGCTCGCCCGCCTCATCGGCTACGACTTTGGCGGCCTCTGTCTCGGTTTTGTCAACGGCGACGACCCCCTTCGTCTGCTCGAGCCTCAACGCTGCGATCTGCCGCAGCGTTCACGCCGGGAGATCGACCTGCGCAGCCACGCCATCGAGGCCGTGGCCGGTCCGGCAACCGAGGGCGAAGTGGCGAAGGGATCCACCGACCTCACCTTTCGAACCTGCCAGACAAGAGGTAGCCATCATGCCAGCCATCCGCCGTGTCCGGCCATCCGAACGTGTCTTCAGCCAGACTGGCGGCCCTCCGGTGACCTTCACCGTCTCGCGTGACGTCTCGGCAAAGGAAAGCCGATCGTTCGGCCTCCTCGAGAACAGCGACATGGAGTGGACGGTTCCCTGCGACGAGTCCATGCACATCCTCGCGTGCACTCTCGGTCTCGAGACCCGTGAGGACACGTTCGACCTTGAGCCCGGCGACGGCATCTGGCTGCCCGATGGCACGTGGATGGTCGACCGCGCCGAATTCGCCAGGGCGGTGATGGTCGTCGAACCCGTCAACCGGCGGGAAGTCCACGGCTACGCATGACGGACGACGAGAGCACTCGTCTGATCGAGTCCCGGAAGAATCGCCAGGAGATCTTCGCGTGCAAAGGCCACGCATCCTGCAGTCGGCGCCAGATCAGCCGATGCAAGGTGCACGAAGACGGCGCTGCCGGCGCCGGGAACCGGCGGATCGTCATTGAATCCGACGATGATGACGAGGTCGTAGAGATGGTCACTGCGCCACATGATCTCGTGCCCCCCTGCAAAGGGCAGGGATACAAGCCTGTTGTAGTCGTCGTGCCGGGGGTCGTCGCACCACCCGTCCGTCGGCGTGATGGCCGAGACCGGAAGAAGGCACTCCGGCCATGCCTCCCTGTCAGGCCTGAAGAGCACTCTCTTGAGGGGCCATACGCCGGCCGGGGTGCCACCGTCACCCTCCACCTTTCGATCGACGATACCGGCAGGGCCGAGCGCACAGCGGCATGCGTGGTTGCCAAAGCGCGCAATTCCCTTCCCGTACACCACGATATCAGTCACGCCGGCAATGTCCCTGTGGCAGCGCCATGAACGTAGCAGGCAAAGCGATCCTTGTCGTGACAGCCGACGCTGCCCTTGGCGAAGCCATCGCAGAACAGCTGGGGGTGAACCACGGCACGACGCCGGTCGTCTGTTCGGGATCGAGAGACGCCCTCGAACATCTCGGAACTGACCCCTTCGCGGTTGTCATTGCCGATGACGACCTCGCGGACGACTGTGCCGAGCTCCTTCGGCAGACACTCGCACGCATGCACGCAACCCTGCCGCTCATCCGCATCGGATCCGGAATCCCTGGCGACGGGATCTGCAAACCGTTCCGGCTTGGCACGTTGATCGCACAGGTGAGGAAACTGCTCGAGCGCCCGGTGCAGGCCCTGCCGGCGCCGATGAAGGTCGGGCCCTTCACCTTCCATCCCGACACACGATTGCTGGAGCACCGGTCAAGCGGCACCTCGAACCGCCTCACCGAGAAGGAGTCGCTGATTCTCGTCGAACTGCTCCTCGCCGGGGAACGTCCGGTCGATCGCAGCACCCTTCTCGGAAGGGTCTGGGGACACGACACACGCATCAGGACACACACCCTTGAGACCCATATCTGGCGATTGCGCCGCAAACTCGGGGAAGATCGCTCACGGGCCCGCATTCTTCTCAATGTGCCGGGCGGCTATCGCCTGAGAACCTGAGATCCCTGCCAGGCTTGTCGCGTCACAAGAGCGGCCATCAGGCCACCGGCAACAGCCGAAGCGAACGTGAGGAGTCCATAGATCGAGGCGAAGACCGTCCAGCCTTCGGTGTCGACGAGCCCACCGGCCACAATGGGGGCCAGGAGAACGCCCAGGCTGCGTCCGGTCATCAGGGGCGCAAAGGCGGAAGGCCCGGCACGATCCCCGCCAAGGAGACGGGCAGGAACGGCGAACATGCAGGTGGGTGGCGCGCCGGCGACGATACCATAGACCGTGATGGCAACGAGCCCGGTGAGGCTGTCAAGATGCGGGCCGACAAACCAGACAATGGCCTGGATGAGGGTGGCTCCGGTCAAGAGAAGACCGAAGGACACTCCCCGGCGCAGCAGCCATCCCGTCGCCAGGCAGCTTGCCAGAACGCCCGCCACGGAGACGGCGTTGATGGCGGCAGCCTCGTCGGCACCCACATCGAAGTGTCCGACCACATAGTCCGGCAACCAGGTCATGAAGGCGATGTACTGACCGGCCCAGGCAGCAAAGACACCTGCCGCCAGCCACAGGGAGAACCGCTGGCGAAGCTGGGCTGTCCCTGCGCCGCGGACTTCGACGCGAAGAGCCCTTTCCACGCCCGCCCGACGCGCAAGGAGCCACAGGCCGAGGGCCATGGTGAGGAAGAGCGACAGCCACCACAGGGGTTGCCAGCCCAGGGAATCGAAGAAGAGATAGCCGGTCACAAGAGCCAGAATCTGGCCTATAGGCACCCAGACAGCGACAATTCCGGCCACCAGGGAGAGGTCTGATGGTGCCGCCGAACGATTGGCAATGGCGGCACCGGCGATGGCGAACACGGTGTAGGCGAGACCCTCGATCGTGCGCGCCACGAGATTGAGCCAGGCAAGATCCGGAAAGAAGAGGGTGATCGCATTGCCAAGGAAGAAAAGGCCGAGCGATCCTGCAAGCACGTGAAGAGGGTACCGCCCGGTCAGGGTGCCGGCGGTAAGCGAGAAGAAGATCCCGGCAAGGGCATAGACCGAGACGAGAGCGCCGGCGATGACGCGTCCGTAGTCGTAGGCCTCGATGAACAAGGGCAGCGACGGGGGCAGTTTCAGCATCTGGAATGCCGCGAAGCTGGACACCGCCAGACCGAACCAGATACCTCCCCAGTCACTTCTCCCGGGGGAACTCATGGACACGTGTCGTCCGTGATCCCGTCGAGCGTGAAGAGGGCCTCGAATGCAATGCCCGAATCCGCAAACAGTGCCGCACCGCCCCTGAGACGGTCGACCACCGTGATCACGCGCACCACCCGTCCTCCCGCCTCGCGAACCGCCTCGACGGCGGCCATGGTCGATTGTCCCGTCGTCATCGTGTCCTCGAGGAGGGCCACGCTGTCTCCCCCTTCGAGAAGACCCTCGATACGACGCTGCGTACCGCGGGCCTTTGTCTTGTCACGCACGTAGAACCCCTTCACGGGAACACTTCGCCGCTGGCTCTCGCAGACCACCGCCGTGACAACGGGTATGGCAGCCGTCGCCATGCCTCCCACGGAATCAACGCCGGCATCGGCCAGGCGATCGTGAATCATGTGTGCGATGGCACTGGCGCCGAGAGGATGCATCGTCACCCGGCGAAGATCGATGTAGACGGCAGACCGCTCGCCGGACGCAAGTTCGAAATCGCCGCCGCTCATCACGGCGAGTTCGCGGATCAGCCGCAGGACTGTCTCCCGGTTCCGGTCCATCCCGTTTCTCCCGGCGTGGTCAAGGGGACCATGACCATATATCCTTGGCAGGGACCATGAAATGACCGTCCATACCCACGTGAGGCAGCCATGCCATCGGCCCTTGAGTTCCTGGTCAGGTTCCGTGGAGTTCGCGGCAGCATCCCCTGCTGCGACCCCGGGACACGGCGCTACGGCGGCAACACGTCCTGCCTCGAGGTCCGTTGCGCCAACAGGCTGCTCATCTTCGATGCCGGAACCGGACTTGGTTCGCTCTCCGATTCACTCGGTGAGGGACCTGTCGATGCGGACCTCTTCCTCACGCATACCCACCTCGACCACGTTTGCGGCATCGCCCTCTTCAGCCCCCTCAATCATCCCGAGACTCGCCTGACGGTGTGGGCCGGCCACATTGAAGAACCCCGGGTTCTCGAGAACGTGGTGCGCCATTTCCTGGAAGATCCGCAAACACCGGTCACCGGGGACTCGCTTCGGGCCACCATCACGTGGAAGACCTTCCGCGCCGGAGACTGCCTTCGACCCCACGCGGGGTTGAAGATCATGACCGCACCTCTCAACCATCCCAACGGCGCCTGTGGCTATCGCGTCGATCATGGCGGCAGGTCGCTCAGCTATGTCACCGACACCGAGCACGTGGCGGGAACGCTCGACCGGAACATTCTCGAACTGATCGCCGGCTGCGACCTGATGATCTACGATTCATCCTACACCGACGAGGAGTTTCCGGCGTTCGAGAACTGGGGCCACTCGACGTGGCAGGAAGGCGTGCGACTCGCCGAAGCCGCCTCGGTGAAGACCTTCGTTGCCTTCCATCACGACCCCTCGCATGACGATGACCGCATGGATGCGATCGCCGCCGAGATCGAAGAGCGGCGCCCTGGATCCGTGGTTGCACGCGAAGGTCTGGTTCTCATCCCTTGACCGGATACGCCCGGCGCCTGGGAATGGCGCTTGCGACAGTGACGGGACTGGACCGTCAGGGGTACTTCATTCCGTGCCGGCATGCCCGAGCCTTCCCTGCCGCCGCCGGCTACCAGGCGGTCGACCGGCTGTTTGCCTCACACCTCGAGTCCTTTCTTGACATCATCACCGGTCTCGAACAGTTCCGTGATGATCTGAAGGCCATCGGCCACGACGCGCCGGCTCCCGGACCACGCTGGAACCAGGACTGGTTTCCGCGGCTGGACGCCGCCGTTCTCTATGCCATGGTGCGCATGTGGAAACCCTCGCGCATCGTCGAAATCGGTTCCGGACACAGCACTCGTTTCATGGTCCGCGCCATAGCCGACGGCGCCACGAACACCCGTCTTGTCGCCATCGACCCCGAACCGCGGGCCCCCCTTCCCGCCCGCGGCGTCTCATGGATGAAGACCATGCTTCACGACGCCGACCCCGCCGTCGTGACAGATCTGGGCAAGGGCGACATGCTGTTCATCGATTCGAGCCATGTCGCCATGCCGGGAAGCGACGTGGACGAGCTCTTCAACCGGATCGTGCCCGGCCTTCCGGTCGGGGTCATCGTTCATGTCCACGACATCTTCCTCCCCTTCGACTATCCCCGCTCCTGGGACTGGCGCGGCTACAATGAACAGCTGGTGGTGGCACCGATGCTGACCGGAGGATCCTGGACACCACTCTTTGCCAGCCACTACATGACCCGACAGCATCCGGATCGTCTCCTCACGGGTGTTCTCACAGACCTCCCGCTTCTCCCGGGCGCTCTCGAAACCAGCCTTTGGATGACCCGGCCGTGATGACCACTGCCGCCAGACTCCGGGTCCTGCTCTTTGGCGAACCGGTCACCGGTCACCTGCCCGAGCGTGTCAGGAACCAGATAGCCCGCGACCAGGCAGACAGCGAGGTGCTGATCGGCTGGGTGCAGATGATCGGCATCATCCTCTTCGCCGTGCTCTACACGTTCTCGCCCAAGACATTCCCCGAAGACA
Organism: Alphaproteobacteria bacterium; assembly: GCA_964291265.2. GTDB lineage: Bacteria > Pseudomonadota > Alphaproteobacteria > SP197 > SP197 > SP197. The sequence goes on along the minus strand of OZ219747.1, from coordinate 1,215,394 downwards.
CCATGCTCCAGCCGGTGCCGTGGGCGCTCGGCACCTATTTCCTCTTCACGGTGATGCGACTCGTTCTCGCACATGCCAGGCGCCTGCCCAACTGGATCATCGTCACATCGATCGTGGTCGACATCACCGTGTTGCTGGTGACTATCTGGAGCTTCCACCTGCAGTACGCCCAGCCCCCGGGTTTTTCGCTCCAGGTGCCGACCATGCTCTACCTCTTCGTCCTGATCGCGCTGCGCACCCTGCGCTTTGATCCGCGCTACGTTCTCATGGCGGGCGCCACGGCGATCACCGGATGGCTGATCCTGCTCGTCTATGCGCTCTACGTGGCGCCGGTTCCCAGCGAGATCACGCGCGACTACGTCCACTACCTCTACACCAGCGATATCCTGATTGGCGGCGAGGTCGACAAGATCCTGACCTTCATCCTTGTGACCGGCACTCTCGTCATCGCGCTGACCCGGGCGCACAAGCAGCTCGTCCGCTCGGTGGCGGTCAGCGAGGCGGCGAAGGATCTCACCCGCTTCTTCGCTCCGGAAGTCGCCGACCGGATCACCCATTCCGAAGATGTCTTGGCGGCTGGAGAGGGCGTGCTGCGCGATGCCGCGATCCTGTTTGTGGACTTGAGGGGATTCACCGCGCTCTCCGGCCGCCTCGGCCCGGGTCAGACACTGTCCATGCTGTCGCGCTATCAGCATCTCGTCGTGTCGACGGCCCGAACTCATGGTGGCGCCATCGACAAGTTCATGGGCGATGGAGTCATGATCACCTTTGGCGCCACGGCGCCAAGCGGGAGTTTCGCGGCCGACGCCATCGTCGCGGCACTCGACATCGATCGCCAGATGAACGCCTGGAACCAGCGCCGGCAATCGCGCGGTCAGCGCCTCCTGGCATGGGGCATGGGCCTCGCCACGGGCACCGTCATCTTTGGCACCGTCGGTGACGACACCCGTCTCGAGTACACGGTGATCGGCGAGGCGGTCAATCTTGCCGCCAAGCTCGAAAAGCACTGCAAGATTCAGGGTTCGTCACTCGTCGTGACCGGCGCCGCCCTCGATCTGGCGCAGCAGCAGGGGTGGACCGGGGGTTCGCTGGAAGTTGTCACCGCGTGCGATGTCGAAGGGGTGGCCCAACCGATGGACGTCGCCGTCCTCAACACGTGAAGGAGATACCGCACATGAAAGACAAGGTGGCGCTGATCACCGGAGGCAATTCGGGAATTGGCAGGGGAATCGCGAAGAGATTCGCCGCCGAGGGGGCACGGGTCGCCGTTGTCGGGCGCAACCGCGATAGGGGAAAGCGCGTTGTGGGCGAGCTCGAGGCAGCGGGCGCCGAGACCGGCTTCTGGTCGTGCGAACTCTCCTCGGAAGACGCGAGTGCTGCCATGATCGCGGAGGTGGCGGACCGTTTCGGCGGCATCGATGTCGTCGTCAACAACGCCGGTGTCGGCGGCCGGCGCGCCGGAGTCGAGGACAGCGATCCTCCCGGGGTGCGCTGGCAGAAGCTGCGTGGTCCCAATCTTGATGCCCCCTGGTTCGTCAGTTCGCATGCCCTGCCGCATCTCGCGCGCCGACGCGGCAGCATCGTGTGCATCAGTTCGACGGCGACCTGGCATGGAAACTGGGGGACGTACGCGATTGCGAAGGCAGGGGTGGAAGCGCTGGTGCGGAGTTTTGCGGCGGAAGGGGCCCGCCTCGGCGTGCGCTGCAATGGTGTCTCGCCCGGCTGGATCACCACCGAGCGCGACGCCGAGGAGCCGCCTTCGGGCGGCGGCGGTTGGTTTCTTCCGCCATCGGCCCTGGGACGCATGGGAACACCGGCCGAGATCGCCGCGGCGGTCCTTTTCCTTGCCAGTGACGAAGCGAGTTTTGTCACCGGACAGACACTCATCGTCGACGGCGGCCTGATGATCCTGGACTATCCCTCCATGACGATGCTGGAGAAGGCCGGTGCCGGCATGATGTCGGGTTCGGGAACCGGCAAACCGGTGGACGCCTGAGTGTTCTTCACGGGCGAGGTCATGTCCATCGCCGGCATGGAGGGCGACCGGCTGCAGCTTTTCCTGATGTCCCTCGGCGTGGTGGCCGTGAGCATCTGGATGCTGTTTCTCAACCCCCGGGTGCCGGTGCCGGAGAGAGCGCCCGGTGTCATCCGCTTCCTGGCGGAGTTTGCCAACGACTGGCTGCTCATCTGGGCCACGCCGGCAGGGTGCTTCTTTCTCCCCATCGGTTCCATGCTGGTGCTGGCCTGCCTCGAGGGCGGGATGGCCTTCTGGCACTGGCCCGTTGCGGTTCTCATGTTCGCCGCTCTCATCGTCTGGCGCCTGCGCTGACGGACCCGGAACCTCGCCTTCACGTGACCCTTGTGGAACACTGAAGCTGACAGCCGGACATGGCGAGGGGGATGATGTGGAGGCCCTGGTCAATGACGGTTCGGTCGATCACGCCATCGACGCCATGGTGCGGATCCTGGGCCGCAGTCGACGTCGCCACGGATGTCGAGGCGAGCCCCGCCTGACTCGCAATCCGTCGCCTACCGCAGCAAGCAGGGCCGGACTTCTTCCCCGTTCAATCGGTTACGGCTTGGGGCCCCATGTCCGCGTCATGCCCTGGGACAACGAATACGTGATAATCCCGCTCGATCTCCGCGTGAAACCGCTCCGGCAATCGCGCCCAGTCCCGCGCCTCGACGAGAAACGGAATCGTGGAATCGTGCACCGCTTGCGCGAAACTGATCAATTGACTGTCCGGTATCTCCTTGAGTCCCGGCCCCCGGAGCACCAGATCGAGATCGCTGCCGTCATGGCTGCGCCCGGTCACCCTGCTTCCGTAGACCCACACGTCAATGTCCGGCAGGTGTTCCCGGATCAGACTTTCCAGAATGTGTCGGTGTCGCCTCGACAGATGCAGACGATCAGTCACTGTTCGCCTCTTCAATCATGTCGGCGAGCGCCCTTGCGTCGTCAACGAACGTCGGCAGCAGTTTCAACGTGGCTTCGGCGAAGTCTTCACCGTAGCCGTGCACCGTGCCATTTCGACTGTCGCGATAGCCCAGCCATCTCCCGACAGTCTCGCAGTCGATCAGATCATGCCGGGCAGCATGACGAAACAGATCCTTGAAGCTCAGGCGGTCCGCCTGACGGTTGCTGGCGAAGTACGCACCAAGCCGCTTGCGCAGGAGCTTGCCGCTCTGTTCGAGCACGAGTTCAAACTCCTTGACGCAGGCGGCGCGGTAGAGGTCATGCAGCACATCATCGCCGCCCTCATGCCGTTCGATTTCCTGGATCCCGCGTTCGAGCGAAGAGATACACCGACGCAGGAAGAAGGTGTCGATGTTCACACCGGCACGCTCCCGATGACGACATCCATCAGCGATCCTGCGGTCCGCTGCTCCCGCCAGCCGGCGACGAGATGCCCCATCCCGTGGACAAGTGTCTCGCCATCGATTTCCCGTGATGGCGTGTCGAATTGAGAGCCGGCAGTCGTGCCAGGACTCTCCACGCCATCGGGCGTTGTGGTCGACCAATTGCGAGGCGCGGGCTCCGAGCTGGTGCCATCTTCATCCACATGCCTCGCCATCAAGATGCCGACCCCCTTGTTTCTCGACAGGATCCAGTTTGCCCGGTTGGCTCCACGAATGCCACGGTTGCCATGACCGGAACACTCCGGGATACGACCGTGACGGAACCGCTTGCCATGCCAGGGATAGTGCAGGGAACCATCTCGGGCGCGCAGATCCTCTTCATGGCCCACCGGCGGTGCCTCTGGAGGAGGGCAATGACCGAACCGTCGAGATGGGAGAGACTGGAGTTTGCACGGAGTACCCGCACCATTCCGTCTGGCTCCTCCGGTGGCGGCGTCTTCGTGCCACGGAGGTGGGGAACTGAATGGAGGCCGCACCGCGCCGACGCGCCTCGAGGACCACGGCCGCCTTGTCGTCATTCCTGACGACTTCGCCCTGCGGAGCGCGGGATGACACCGAAGCATCCGTGAGGCGTTCCGTACCCGCGATCCCGGTGGCACGATACATTGCCTTGGCAGGAAGTGAGGGAGACATCATGACCAGGACCCAACCCAACATCGTGATCATCATGGCCGACTTCATGAGCGCCCTGGCACTGCCGATGTACGGCGACGGCACGATCAGGGCGCCTCACATGAAGCGGCTCGGCGAAGAGGGCGTCGTCTTCGAGAACGCGTACTGCAACGCTCCGTTGTGCGGACCATCCCGCGCGTCATTGCTGACGGGGCTCCTGCCCTCGAAGTTGGGTGTCTTCGACAACGGCAGCGAGCTCCCGGCCAGTATTCCCACCCTTGCCCACTACCTGCGTCTGGCGGACTACCGGACCATTCTCTCCGGCAAGATGCACTTCGTCGGCCCCGACCAGCTGCACGGCTTCGAGGAGCGGCTGACGACCGACGTGGTGCCGTCGGACTTTGGTTGGGGGCCGCCGCCTGGAGGCGCACGCTGGGCAGACGAGGGATTTCCCGACTACCCGAATCTCGACGAGGTCATCGATGCAGGCCCCTGCGTGCGCTGCCTGGGAGTCGATTTTGACGACGAGGTGACCTTCACCTCCGTCAACAGGATCTACCAGCTGGCACGCGAAGACGACAACCGGCCCTTCCTGATGACCGTCTCGTTCATCCAGCCCCATCCTCCCTTCGCTTCACCAGCCGAGTACTGGGACCGCTACGACGACGGGGAAATCCCCATGCCGGCGGTGGCTCCGACCCCGGTCGACGCCCACGATGAACTGAGCCGTCATCTCCATGAATACGGCGGCATGGGTCAGGCCGGCGTGACCGATGTCCATGTTCGCCGGGCCCGTCACGCCTACTACGCGATGCTCAGTCACATCGACGACAGGATCGGACAGATTCTCGGTGCGCTCGAGTCCTCCCGTCTCGACACCGACACCATCGTCGTCATCACCGCCGACCACGGAAACATGCTGGGGGAGCGCGGTCTCTGGGGGTTGCGCACCTTCTTCGAGTGGGCCGAACGGGTGCCTCTCATATTCCACTGTCCCGCCGCATTTGCGGCGAGGCGGGTGCGGACACCCGTCTCGCTCGTCGATGTGCTCCCGACGCTGCTGGACCTCGCCGTCAACGATGAGGCAAACGGCATCGCATGTCCGGTTGACGGCAGGAGTCTCGCACATGTTCTCTACGGAAACGGCGCACTCGCTCCGCGCGACGTGCTGGCGGAGTACTGCGGCGAGGGCGTGCCGGCGCCGTGGTTCATGATCAGGCGCGGTCACCACAAGTTCGTTCATTGCGAGACAACGGCCCCCTTGCTGTTCGACCTTGCCCGGGATCCCGAAGAGCGTGTCGATCTGGCGCAGGACGCCGCCCATGCGCCATTGCGGGAGGACCTCAAGCAGGAGATCCTCAAGCAGTGGGATGTGACCGGCTTGCCGGGAATCGTGGAGGAGAGCGTCCGGCGCCGCGCGACGATCTTCGAAGCCAACAGGCGCGGCCGGCCTCCGGCGTGGGACTACGCGGTCACCAGCGATCCCTTCCTCGCATACCAGCGCAGCTATCGCGAGGCGTGGCAGAGGACGGAGGCGCACGCCCTCCTTCGATAACTCACCTTCCCCTGCCGCTCCTTCGGCGCGGACCACACTTGCCCCGGGCTCGGCAAAGACTGATCGGGTCCGTCAACAGCGACCGGGCAGCAGGCCAGACCGCCTTCCCGGAACGTGCGCACCGCCGGGTATCCAGCCTGAAACCGCAATCAGACCGGAAGATGGCTGAGTCGAAGCCTGGTCTGACGCAGACAGAGGTAACCGATCACCATGAAGTTCACCGCGTTGAAGCCAAATCCGACAAGAAAGGCATGCATGTATGTACCGGTGACATCATGGAGTGCACCTCCCAGCCAACCGCCCAACGCCATGCCTATGGCCCCGAACAGATAGGTTGTGCCCACTCTCCAGCCAATCTGATTGCCTGGAAACCAATGTCTGATCATCAAGGCGTAGTTGGGCATGATTCCGGCAAAGCCGATGCCGAACATGAATGCGGCAAGGTACAGACCGAATTCGGTAGTCACGAAAGCGAAGGCCAACAACATGACCGCCTGGGCACCCGAAGCGATCAGCATTGATCTGACCGCCCCGATCCTGTCGGCAAGCAAACCGAAGCCGATGCGGCTGAAAAACGATGCGGCGAACAGCACCGACAACATGCTGGCACCGGTAGAGCGCGAGAACCCCGTATCGGTCGCATGGCTGATGAGATGCACGATCGGCATCGCCATCGCCGTACAACAACCCACGACCGCCAGACACAACAAGGTCTGCACCGTCACTGGAGAATATCCCAGCACGGAGTATTCACCCATGCCGGAGCCCCGACTCGCCTCGGCAGGCGCCATCGGTGGTTTCGGTTTCAGGAACAAGGCAAGCGGCACAAGTGTTGCCAGTGCAAACAACCCGAAACAGAGGTAAGCTTCCCGCCACCCCACGGAATCGTTCAGATACCTTATGACCGGCGGCCATATGGCTCCGGCCACGCCCTGGCCCGACGCGATGATCGCCACGGCGAGACCCCGACGCCGATCGAACCACCGTGTGGCATTGGCGATGAGCGGCGCGATCATTGCCGCTTCGCCAAAGGCACCGATCAGCAGTCCGTTGGCGACATAGAAATCCCATCGCCCGCCTGCATGGCTCGCGACAATGGCGCCGAGAGCGATCATGACGGAGCCGAACAGGACCGGCTCGATGACGCTTCGCCTGTCCATCCACAGGCCCATGGCGATTCCACCCACTCCACTGCCCATCATCAGCAGGGAATACGCCAGGGAGGGTCCCGCACGGGGCCACCCGAAGTCGGACGCAATGTCCTTCAGGCTGACAAAGAGGATGTTGGGTGCCCCCATGGCGATGGTCCCGATCGCCAGGGACACGGCGAGGATGACCCAGCCGTAGCGGACCTCGACGCTGTCAGCGCGCCGGATCATGACATCCGCGCTTCAGGAGCCGAGGGTGGTGCCTGACAGACAGGAGCCATGAAGACCTGGCCAGGCGTCCGGCGCGGTCGAAGCGGACCGGGACGGTCATCGTATTGCTCCCTCACGCCGCCACCGCATCTCCCATGACGCCGGCGTAGACGTCCAGATCGGCGAAGTCATCCTTCATGTGATCGGCATAGGTGAACGGCTTTTCGTCCTCGTCAATGGCAATCGTCTCGGCAAAACCCGGCTCCAGGAAGAAGCCCAGGGAACAGCGGTCCAGACCCGTACCGACGATCCTGTGCGGCGTACCCGCGATACGACCGCGGGTCATCAGGGCCATGGCGCGCCCTGCGTGGATCGAAAGCCACCCGTTGTCTGAGGGCACCTCGTGCCATGCACCGTCGCGGCTCTCGTACTGCAGACCGCCGGTCCGGTCCTGCCAGAGCACCGACAGTACACAGGCATCGATGCGGCGGTGGGTGATGATGCGTCGTCCCGCGACGTCGACCCTCTCTGGAAGGGTCTCCCCGTGCGCGGCGGCGCAGCCATCGGCTGGTGGCGGATAGTGCAGGATGCGGAGCGTGCCGTTGCCGTCGTCGAACTGGCTCATCACGGCCCCCGCATCCTCGTTGAGCGCGCCGGCAAGCGCGGCCATGACCGCAACGGAAAGTGTGCGCAGATCGTCAAAGAGCCTCTCGGCCGAGTTGCGCCATCCCGCATGGGGCTCGCGTGCCGGCCACTGGTTCGTCTCTTCCAGGAATCGCCTTGCCGGATGACCTTGCGGAGCACGGGACGGCTCATGGGGTCCGAAATCGAAGATCTCGTTGTGGGCCCAGCCCCTCTCTTCGGGCAACGGAAAGTAGCCACGGTAGCAATGTTCGGCGTCAGCGCGGTGCCGTCGCGTGGCGATGGCCAACCGTTCGGTCTCGGGCAGTTCGAAGAAGCGGAGCACGTCGCCGATCCGGGTATCGAGGGACGCGGCGCCGGGCAGACCTGTCGCGACAAAGCCGCCGGATGTCTCCATGGCCGCCAACATGGCCACTCCCGTTTCGGCCGCATCGGCTTCGGTGCCATCGAACAGTGGTGACAGATCGACCGCCCCGAGTGTGGAAGAGGTGCCTGGAATGGTCCGATCTCCATCATTGGCAAATCGTGGCCCTGTTGCGCGAAACGCCGTGGTTCCGGACGGCGACGATACAGTGCGGAACCCGTCGGGACCGGTCAAGAACCACCCACCGTCTGCTGCGCGTCGGGACCGGACCGGACATGGACACCCGCGAAGGATCAGGGAGAGTGTCATCGTGGTTCGTGTCCGTCAGAGAACTCCATCCCCGGGCTTGAAGAAATGCGCAAGCGTGACGTTCGGAACAGGATGATGCCCGGAGGTCGCGAGATCGAGATGGTATGCGATGACAACGACGTGACGACATTCAACGACTGGATGCCGCGTGAGGAACGCTCCCTGGCAAAACGGGGGTGGACAAACGAATTCACTCCCTGCACGTACCGATGATCGGGCACATCAAGGCGGAGCGGCGCCCCGCTGCTCCCGCCCGGCCTGCGGGTCGAACGTCAGGATCACGGAAACCTCCTTCTCCGGAACGTATCGTGCCACCTGCCGGAACTCCTTGCCGGCCGGCGGTACCCAGTTGAAATTCTCCGGCCGACACATCGACTTCGTCGTCCACGTGGATGCGGGCTTCATCCAAGAGCATCTTCGTGACCCACGAACCCTGCCCCACTTCCGAACCCTCGTCAGCATCGTCCAACTCCAGGCAGGTCAAGCCCATGCAGGGTCTGCCTCGGAACACGAACGCAACGCCGAGGTTCGGGTCGACCCTGCGGGCTCCCATCGGGAACGGTCGGGCATCCTCACAGCGGCCCGGTTGTGGATCAGGCCCCTGCTTGACGCATGTCCCACGGTTCCGTCTGGCCAAGCAGCGCCACCCCGAGGACCAGGCCGCGCGATGCCTCGGACGACAGCCGGCGGGCGGGTTGCCCGGCCCGGAGCCGCGGGATCCTCGCAGCGTCGACACTCGACCCGCCGCCCGGTCGGCGTGCCCGGCGCTTCCCAGCAGCCGCCCGGCGTCGGACCTGCCGGAAAGCCGCCAGGGATCCGTTCCACCGTTCGATTGTGAAGCGCTCCACGCGTCCCGACAGTGCGAGACCCTCAGTGGATGCGCCGGGGAGTCAGGCAGGAGTGCAGAGACACCGAGGTTGCGTCGCGCTCAGGGTCATCATCCACGCGGGCGTTGTCGTGCTGCTTTGCCTTGCGTTCTCTCGCGCTGCTCCTGGGCCTCCAGGTCCTGTCCGTGCAGGACAACATCGGTCGGGAGGCACGGCAGTGCTGGCGGCTGCCCATGTCGACATCGGCTTCATCAGGAGAAACGACCCTGGTGGCCGGCAAGGCCACTCCCGTCCCGAACGGGCTCGCTTGGGACATCCTGGTCTGAACCATCCCTGCGCGGCGATTTCGAAGTGATGAATCTCCCTTGCAGGCGCCGTTGTCGGCTCGTGACAGAGGATGGAGGAACTGAGCCTTCCTTCGACAACGACCATCCCCTGCCGCCGTTTCGCCACGAACCGCACTTGTCCGTGGCCCGGACCCAGGCTTGTCGCGGGTCAGACCGGAAGATGGCTGAGTCGAAATCTGGTGTGACGCAAGCAGAGACAACCAATCGCCATGAAGTCCGTCGCGCTGAAGGCAAGTTCAGCCAGGAAGGCATGCATATACCGGCAGCGCCATGGAGCGCGCCTCCTCGCCAACCGTCCAATGCCATGCCCATGGAGGTTGTGGCCCCTCTCCGGCCATTCGGATTGCCTGGCGCGATTGACTGACGCCAGCGGAGGACGCCTGAACACTGAACAGTGCGCTTGCATCCGGTGGAACTGTCCACATACTTCCACAGACGCTCCTGCCGCCTCGGTGCGGTGACAGGCGCGTGCGAAGGAGAGTCCCATGACGGTCCCCGTAACGCTCGATACCGTTGCCGTCGTCGGCAATGGCCTCATGGGCCACGGAATGGCCCAGGTTTTCGCGGTCGCGGGCCACCGGGTCGTCATGATCGGCCGGCGCGAAGAGAGCCTCGCCGCAGCGACAAGCAAGATCGCGAAAAGCCTCGCCGCTTTCAAAGCGCAGGGGCTCATCACGTCCGGCGAAGTGAACGCCGCCCTCGGGCGCATCCGCACTTCGACCAGACTCGAGGACGCGGCGGATGTGCAACTCGTCCTCGAGGCGGTTCCGGCCGATCGAGATGTGCAGAACGAGGTCTACGGGCGGCTGGACGAAATCTGCGCCCCGCCGGCGGTTCTCGCTTCCGGGAGCGGGCAGCCCGCCAGTGAACTCGTGTCGCACGTCACGCACCGCGGGCGCGTGGTCGCCGCCCACTTCTGGTATCCGCCGCAGCTCATTCCCCTCGTCGAAGTCTGCGCCGGGCCGGAGAGCGACTCGGACGTGGCGCCATGGCTCTGCGACGTCCTTAGGGCAGCCGGAAAGGAGCCAGTGATCGTCGACAAGGAGGTTCCGGGCTTCATCGGCAACCGCCTTCAGTACGCGATACTCCGCGAGGCCTGGGAACTTTGGGCGGACGGCGCAGCATCGGCCGAGGCGATCGACACGGTGGTCAAGGCGTCCATCGGGCGACGTCTGGCGATCACCGGACCCATCGAGTCGGCCGACATCGGAGGCCTCGATACGCTGCACGCATTCGGAGCCTACCTCATGCCGCACCTGAAGACGGGTTCCCGACCCGCTTCGGCGGTGACCGAGCTGGTTGACGCTGGGCATCGCGGCCTGCCGTCGGGGCGGGGCGTGTACGACTGGAGCGTCCGCGACGGCGCGGCGCTGCTGCGGGAGCGCGAGGAGGAGCTGTTCCGCAACCTCGCCCGGGACAGGGCCGGTCGCCGGCATCCGTCCGCCTCCTGAGAATGCGCGGCGTTGTCCTGCACGAGAACGTGACCTTGCCGAGACAAACCCCGGACGAACGGAAGGGAGTTCCAGATGTACAGGCTTTTCTATGCACAGGGCAGTGCCGCCATGGGAGTTCGGGTGATCCTGGAAGAAATCGGCAAGCCCTACGAACTGGTCCAGTCGACGATAGACATGAACAAGCCGCGTCCGCCGGAACAGCTGGCGGTCAACCCCAATGGCTGGGTACCGGTCCTCTTGTGGGACGACAACGGCATGTACGAGTGTGCCGCGATCACGGTGTTCCTGTGCGATCGTCATCCCGAGGCAAACCTGGCGCCCGGGTTCGATGAGCCGGAGCGCGGAAGGTACCTTCAGACGCTGGTGTATTTTTCCAACACCGTGCAGACGGCCTACCAGACCTTTTATTATCCAGACCGTTTCGTCGACACGCCCGCTGATAAATCGAGTGCGCGAAGACGGGGCATCAGGCGGTTGCGCCAGTCGTGGAAAGTGATCGACGATCAGATAGGCGACAACGAGTGGGTCCTGGGCGAACGGTTCAGTGCGGTCGATATCTACCTGTTCATGTTGACCACCTGGCTTGTTCCGTCACTCGGTCATCCAACTACGGCGGAATTCCCCAATGTCAGGCGCATCGCCGATGCCGTCATGTCCCGGCCAAGCGCACAGCTTGTCTATGCGGAGTGGATTGCCACCCACAAGGATCAGGGGTCATGACATCAGGATCCTGACGCTCTGTCCGGATCCTGCGCAGATCGAACCTGCGTGCCATGTCATTGAATCTTGATCACGGTACCCGGCAAGAACCGGATCTTCCGGGGCGGCACCATGAGCTGGCGGTCTGTCCGGGATGCAGGCATCCAATGACAGGCCCTGGAATGCGCTCCCGCAGGTGGTGGAGGATGCCGCGAATCACCGGTCCCATGCGCCACTCCACGACCTTGCAACACAACCGGACACTGTCGGGTCAGGCTCGGATATCCTGACCTGATCTCCTGAGGAGGCAGTCATCATACCCGTCAGGAAGTCCACTGTTTTCCTGTAAGTCCGGCTGCTCCTGTGCGGATCTTGCTTGGCATGTGGTGATGGGAGTGTCCCATGTGGGAGGTGCCACCATCGCCCCGTCATGACACCCTCGCTGCCGCTCTGAGGATGACCTGATCCACCTTCACGATGAACGGGGACTGGCAACAGCTGCAACTGCGTGCGGAGCGGCACCCGCTTCCTGTTCCCCATCACGCCCGGACGGCCCGGACCGCACTTCTGCACAGTCCTTGCCGCGACCAGCCGTTGTCCCGGCATGCAGTGGGAGTCATGCATCACGGCGCCGGGCGCATGGCCGGGACTGCCAGGGGATGCCCTCCCCCATGGTCCTGCGACAGCAACGCAACTGTCGTCAACACAACGGTGGTGCGAGGATCAGGCGCGCGTCCTGGAGCTTCCGCTTCTCTGACGGCAGTAGGCCCCCACCGCCTGTTGCTGCGCATCATCAAGGAACAGCGAGTGCCGGGTTCGCCGGGACAGCACATCTTCCGCGGTGCGAGCCCATTCGTGGTCGATGAGCCAGTCGATCTCCCTCTGGTAGCACTGGCCTCCGAAGTGGCAACCAAGATCCGTCATGCCGTCGGACTTCCCGAGCAGCTGCACGGCCTCGGAGCCGAAATTGCGTGCGAGGTGATCCGCAAGCGGTTCCGGCAGCCACGGGTAGCGGCCGCGAAACTCGTCGAACCATCTGCAGAAATCGGCATCGGGAATGTCGCCGCCCGGCAGCGGTGCCGTTTCCGTCCAGTCAGGCCCCATCTCGGGCAGGAAGGGCCTTAGCCGACGCATTCCGTGTTCGGCGAGTTTGCGGAAGGTCGTGATCTTGCCGCCAAAGGCGGAAATGATCGGAGCCTGGTTGCCGACGGCGTTGATCTCGAAGGTGTAGTCACGGGTGACGGTCGAGGCACTTTTCGACGAATCGTCGTCGTAGAGCGCCCGGACTCCGGAGTAGCAACCCAGGATGTCCGCGTGTGTCAGCGTTCTGATGAAGTACCGATTGAGGATGTCCAGGAGATAGTCGATTTCATCATCGTCCGTGTCCACATCCTCCGGGCGGCCGCTGTACGGTATGTCTGTCGTCCCGACCAGTGCCACATCGTCAAACCACGGATTGACGAAGATGATCCGGCGGTCCCTTGCCTGCAGGACATAGCCGTGATGTCCGCTCCACCATTTCCGCATGATCAGGTGGCTGCCCTTGACGAGGCGAATGCCGTATCTGGAGTTCAGACGGACGACGTTGGCCATGACCTGCTCCAGCCATGGGCCGGCAGCGTTGAAGATCGCACGAGCCGCAACAGTGCGTTCGGTGCCGCTCGTCAGGTCGCGGAGCGTGATGCGCCAATGATGGTCGGTCCGCTCGGCGGCGACGCATTCGGTTCGGGTCAGGATCTCCGCGCCGCGCCGATGAGCGTCGATGGCGTTGAGGACAGTCAGCCGTGCATCGTCGCACCAGACGTCGTGGTAGGCGAAGGCGTTCGTGAATTCGTCACGAACCGGCGCTCCCTCGGGGGTGTGCCGCAGGTCGAGCGACCTGGTCCTCGGCACCCGCTTGCGGCCACCGAGGTTGTCGTAGAGAAACAGACCCAGACGGATCAGCCATCGCGGCCGCTGTTCGGGGCTGTGAAGCAGAACAAGCCGCACCGGCCAGGCGATATGGGGCGCTGCCGCAAGGACGACCTCCCGCTCGATCAGCGCCTCGCGCACCAGACCGTATTCGTGATGCTCAAGGTATCGCAGCCCGCCATGGATGTATTTGCCCGAGCGCGACGATGTGCCTTCGGCAAGGTCCCCCTTTTCGCAGAGAACCAAGGACAGGCCGCGCCCGGCTGCGTCTCGCGCCACGCCGCATCCGTTGATGCCGCCACCGATGACGAGGAGGTCGACGATATCGCTCATCGAACATGGCTCGGCAGGGATGCAGCGTGCGGTCCGCCCTTCAGCCGGCGCCGCCCCTTTTCTGCGGCCATCATCGCTTTAGTTCGAACCGTCCCTCGCGATGTCCCCGCAACGTGCGGGGACAGTGTCACGTTCGGCCACTTGAGGAGCGGCCAGTCCGGCGGCGTCGGCTCAACGGCACACGTCTCCGGCATCGCACCCCGAAGATGGCCGCTCGCCAGCGCCTCATGGTCCATCAGGGGACCGTGCGCCGTGTCGACGATCGTGGCACCCGGTTTCATCGTCGCGAGCGCCTTGCTGCCAATCAATCCGGTTGTCTTCCCCGTCACCGGCCGATGGAACGTCACAATGCCGGACTCGGCCAGCAGGGTTGTGAAGGAGCGTGCCGCCACGCCTTCGGCCACGCCCCTTGCACCAAGCCCGGCGTGAGGGGTGTGCACAGGGATTCGCCATCCGAACACCCTCGGCAGACGCACGACACGCCTGCTGACCGCGCCATGCCCGATGACGCCGGCCATCATCTCGGACAACGCGAATCCTGCGAGGTCGAATCGATAGGGATCACCCCGATACGCCCCCTCTCGAAGCACCTCACGTCCACGGGCGATGCTGCGGGTTTCGGCCAGGATTGCACCGATGGCGAATTCGTCGACCGCCGAGGCGTTGTGGCCGGGCGCATCGACCACCGTCACGCCATGGGCACGGGCCGCCTCGAGGTCGAAATTCACCGAGCCTCCCCGCGACACACCGGAGACTCGGCATCGCATCGAGCATCACGGATGACAGCGGCGCCAGATCAACCAGGAGCATCGGAGCCGCACCTGCATGGGCAACAACCTGCTCCGACGATCCCGGGTGTTCCTCGAGACCGTGTAGTCCCTTCGTGGCATGACCGTGCTCGATCAGCCCATCCGGCCACTGCAGGCCCAGCGTGCGGCAGATCACCGCATCGCCACATGCCTCTCTGATCGCAATCGCGAACGCCCTGGACAGCATGAAACGGTCACCGATGATTGCGACCTCCGTGCTCACGACATCACGTTCCTCATTCGGGTCTGGGCTGCCCACACGTTCGACATCGCCTGACGGGTCTCGAGAAAGGCCTCGAACATCGTGTCGTAGGTCGAGACCAGGCAAGGGTCCGGTTGCACGGGATCCTCGAGACGCGGCTTCAACCATGCTTCGGAGCACGCGGTCAGGTCAGAAAAATGCCCCTGCTGCACGGCGGCGAGCATCACGGCACCCACCGCACCGGTTTCCTCCTGCCGCAGGGGTCGCACGGGCGTACCGAGCGCAGCAGCCAGGATCTTGCGCATGGCGAACGAGCGGGCAGCACCACCGGCCAGTCGGATTTCTGCCGGGACCGGTCCCATCGCGACATGGCAGTCACGCGCGGCCATCGCGAGGCCATCATAGACCGCCCGGATCAGGTCGATCCAGCCGACAGTCCGCTCCAGACCGGTGAAGGAGGCCCTCGCCCGCGGTTCCATGAACGGGCCTCGTTCCCCCGCACTGGAGATGTAGGGGTGATAGATGGCGGCGCCGGGTCTCGCCTCAAGCACTTGCTCGTCGATACCATGAAGGAGGTCCAGACGCGTCCTAGTGAGCCCCTGGCATGCCAGCAACTCGCAGCCGACATCAAGCAACCAGTCGAGATTGATCGTCGCAACCATGTTGGTCTGCATCTGTGCGCAGGCGCCATCCGGCAGCACGATCGTGTAGCCGCTTCGCTCCGCATTGAGCACGACCGATTCGGCATCCGGTACAAAGCGCATATGCACGCCGGTCGAGCCGAGGACGGAAAGACCAGGACGGAGCTCCGGATCGTAGAGGCCGGAGCCCATCGCCGAGCAGGCGATGTCGACATATCCCAGCACCACGGGCAAGCCCTCCGGAAGCCCGGTCACCCGAGCCGCCTCTGCCGTCAGCAGATGCGCTTCGCGAGATCCGTCGACAATGGGGGGCAACAGTCGGCGCAATGCCGAGAGGCCGAGTGCCGCGATCACCTCCTCCGAATAATCGCGGGTGCGGATATCGCCGAACGTGAACACGCCTTCGCTCGGGTCGCTGACGAGAACTCCCGTGAAGCGATAGTACAGCCAGTCCTTGCAGTGGAGCGCCGCCGCGGCCCTCTCCAGGAGGGCCGGGTCATGGCGCTGCATCCATCGCAGGTGCGTACGCATCTGGCACAGGTTCACGCCGGTCCCCGTGTGGCGATAAACCACGTCGATGCCTTCACACGCCGCAAGTGAACCGGCCTCGGACGCGGCACGAGCATCAAGCCAGAGCCAACCGTCATGAACAGGCTTGCCATCGGCGTCGATCAGCCAGGTGCCGTCCCCCTGCCCCGTGACCGCCAACGCAACCACGCGATCCGCCAGGTTCTCGACCTGCGCAGCCAGATCGGAGACGACACCGATGGCATCGTCCCAGGTGCGAGACATGTTCTGCTCGACGCCGCCGTTCTGCAATACACGATAGCTGTTCGGGCGACTCGCGCTGGCCAACTGGCGTCCATCCGTGTCGAAGGCCAACGCCTTGACCACGGATGTTCCTGCATCGATTCCGATCAGCAGGTCGGAACTCATGCCGGAGTCCCCCCGTGACCGATCGCCGAACCATCCCGCGCGTCGAAGACATGAAGCGCGTCAACCGGGAACTCAATGCCTACGGCCGCTCCCGTGCCGAACGGGACCCGGTCATGGGCGACCGAAATCACGCTTCCGCCGGCAAAGTGTGCCGCGACATGAGACTGGTCCCCCAGCCACTGATTTGCAAAGACGGTCGCTTTCGGTCCCTGCCCACCCAGACGCACGGAATGTGGTCGTACACCGATCACCACCCGTCGTCGACGGAGCAGTTTGTCGCGCAAGCCCGTTTCAAACGCGACTTCCGGGTAGCTCAGAACAACACCGTCACGAAGACGAAAGTCGAGAAAACCGCCGTCCAGTCCGGCTTCGGCTTCGGCTTCGAAGACGTTCATCGGCGGCTCGCCCATGAAGGTGCCGGAAAAGAGATTGTCCGGCCTTGCCTTGATCACCTCCGGCGCGTCGAACTGTTGCAGGACACCATCGTCCATCACCGCGATGCGGTCAGCGAGCGCATTCGCTTCGGCCTGATCGTGGGTCACGAGGATTGCGGCGAGTTCCCGTTCCTTGATGTAGTGCTTGATTCTCCCCCGCAGCACGGCGCGCAACTGCGGTTCCAGCTGCCCCATCGGCTCATCAAGGAGATGCAGGTCGGCTTGCCGGATCAGGGCCCGGCCAAGTCCCGCTCGCTGCTGCTGTCCTGCCGAGATCGAGGAAGGGTAGCGATCAAGGATGCCTTCGATGTCCAGGAGCCGGGCGATCGTACGGATCCTCTCGGCAAGATCATGGGCTGCAACGCCCTGTGACTTGAGGGCAAGCGCGATGTTTTCGTTCACCGTCATGGGCGGATAAAGGGAATAGCCCTCGAAGGCCATGGCAACATTGCGCCGAAACGGCGCAAGTCCGTGGATCTTGCGGTCCTTGAGACGTATCGAACCGCTCGTGACCTCCTCGAAGCCTGCGATCATGCGCAAGACCGACGTCTTGCCACAGCCGGAAGAGCCGAGAAGCGCGACGACCTCGCCGAACCGAACAGAAAGCGAGAAGTCCCGCACCGCATGGACGGGAGCGCGCCCTGACGGGCGATAGACCTTGTTGACGCGGTCGAGATCAAGAATTGCCACGCTCATGAGATCCTGCCCTTCGGGTACAGCCTTGGCTGTGTGTGGTGCGTGGTGCCGTGACCCCGGTACGCCGTGGTCCCGGTTCGGTGGCGCCGGGACGGGTTGCATGCCGGCCGCACGACATGGGCCGGGAGCCAGCACCTCCAGCGCCGCAGCTCGCCTCGGGTGCCGATCGAACCCTGCGGATCATCACTGTGCAGGGCTAGGACGGCATATGCCGGGGACCGGGCGTCGACCCACCATCGGATGATGCCATCATCATCCCCATCAACATCGCCGAGCAGCCCCACGGGATCACCGCCATCGAAGCGGCGGGCGTCGTCCCGATCGACCGCAGACCCGGGACCACACCGACCATGATCGACGACCTGGTTGATGAGTTGGCCCGATTGCCCGGGAACACACGGGTCGGACTCGACGCGGTCGGCGGTATCGCCGTGCCGGCCGCCGGAACGCCTGCCTGTCGCGCCCGTCTCAAGGACCGCGACAGCGAGCCGATGGACCTTCTCGACCACCCCGCCCCCACCCGCAGCCTGACCGACATCGGAATCGTGCTCGCCACCGGGTTGATCGTCGACGCAGGTCCCCTCTCCCGCTCCACCGACACCCTCGCTCCGGTGCTGTCCCAGTTCGACAAGGTCGGGTTCCCCGGGCGGGCCAGCGGCGGCGGCAAGGTGCTCGAACGCGTCTTCTCCCCAATCGCCTGATCCTCCCTCGGCCATCCCGACAGCCGCACCTCCCACGACCGCAAGCGGTACGGGGGAACACGGCACAACCGTGCCGTCATCGTTCCCGCCAGACGGTGCATCGACGTCCGGTGGGCCATGCTCCGGCACCGAACATGCTTCCAGAAAAATCGCAAGACCGCCGCTCGACAAGAGCATCATGCCGCCTCGTCCGGACTGATCCTCATCCCGCTCTCGCGGTCGAAAAGATGCACGGCGTCCGCCTTGACGACGAATCCGACCTGCCCCGCGCGCGGGGCTTCGGTGCCAGCCGGGCGGGAGGCAAGCAGTTCGCGTCCGCGTTTCGTGACCGCGAGGGTGACAGTCTTCTCGTTCAGAGGGGTTTCGGCCTCGATCGTCACCGGGATCGCTCCCGGAGCATCCAGCGAGTCGATGCCAATGGCCTCGGGCCGGATGCCGATCATGCATGATCGTCCCGCGGTCTCCGCCAGTTCCGGTGCAAGCGGGAGGCGCCGATCAGAGAGTTCAACGAACGCGCCGTCGGAATCCGTTGCCGGCACGACCTCGAGAAGGTTCATGACCGGGTCGCCGAAAAGCCGTGCAATGGCAACGCTGGCCGGGCGGCAATAGATGTCCGTGGCGGAGCCGATCTGCGCGATTCGTCCATCCTCGAGCACGGCGATCCGGTCTCCGAGTGCCATGGCTTCCCTGTAATCCTGCGTAACGTGAACAACCGTCGCTCCGCGACCGGCCAGCAGGCGCGGAAGCTCGAGCCGCATCTCGAACCGGAGCTTGGCATCGACATTGCGCAAGGGATCGTCGAGCAGAAGCAACCCCGGCTCGGCCGCAAGGGCCCGCGCGAGCGAGGTTCGCTGCTTCTGGCCGTTGGACAGCTCCCTTGGCAGATGCTCGAGGACATGGTCGATCTTCAACAGTCTCGCCACGGATTCCACATCTTCTTCCAGCGCGGAACGGGAGCGGTGGCGCACGCGCAGCGGGCTGGCGATGTTCTCGAACGCACTCATATGAGGAAAGAGTGCGAAATTCTGGAATGCCATGCCTATCCCGCGGGTTTCGGGTGGCATGTGGGTCACGTCTTCCCCGTCAATCCGGACGATACCGGAGTCGGGGTCTATGGCGCCGGCGATGCAGCGCAGCAACACGGTCTTGCCGGCACCGGAGGGGCCGAACAGCACAAGCGTCCTTCCCTTGGGAACCGCGAGCGAGACATCGTCGAGAACGCGTTCGTTCCGGAAACGCTTGGTAAGGCCCTCCACGGACAGGCCCTCCACGCCTTTCACCCCTTCACCGCTCCGAGGGACAGTCCCTCGACCAGATAGCGTTGCGCATAGAGCGCAAGGGCGAGCGTCGGTGCGATCGAGAGAACCACTGCGGCCGCGATCTGCCCATACTGTATGCCGCTTGCTGTCACGAAGGCAAGTGCACCAACGGTCACCGGCTGCTTGTCCGCGCTCGCCAGCACCAGCGCGAAGATGAAGTTGTTCCAGGCAAAGATGAAGGCGAGAAGTCCGGCTGCCGCGATTCCCGGGCGTGCCAGCGGCAGCGCGATCTTGCGGAATGTCGCGAACCACCCATGGCCGGCAATACGATAGGCATGTTCCACATCCACCGGGATGTCCTCGAAATAGCCGCGCACGATCCAGAGGATCAATGGCAGGCAGATCAGCTGGTAGATCCAGATCAACCCGACGTAGGTGTTGGCGATTCCGAGAACCTGAAAGTACGTCGTCAGCGGCAGGAGCACGAGCAAGGGCGGCGCGAACCTAAAACTCAGCAGGGTGAAGGCAATGTCTTCCGATCCCCGAAACTTGTGTCGGGCGAAGGCATAGGCCGCCGGCACCCCGAGCAGCAAGGCGAGTCCGACCGAACCGACCGCGAGGATGACGGAGTTCCACAGGTTCCCCATGAACTCGATACCCATGCTGGCGACATTGGAGTCCAGACGTCCCGCCAGAATCGCCTCGTAGTTTCCCAATGTCGGAGTGAAGACCATCGATGGGGGCGACCGCAGGATCGTCTCGTTGGTCTGAAGACTCATCAGGAGAATCCAGACAATCGGGAACATGAAGAAGACCACAACCGTCGCGAGTGCCGTGCAGCGCAACCAGACTTCAAGCGTTGATTGGTGCTGCATGATTTCAGAATTCCGCTCGCGTGCGCTCCCGGAGGCGCAGCCAGTTCTTGATGAACAGGTTGGAGAGGAAGAAGGTGATCGCCCAGAGGATCACCAGCAAGGCTGCGGAGCGCCCGATGTTCGTGGACTGAAAGAAGTTCAGATACGCCTCGACCTGAAAGACCATCAGCGTGTCGCCGGGCCCGCCTTGCGTGAGTGCATAGATGATGTCGAACTGCTGGATGGAGTCGAGCAGCCGGAACAGTGAGGCCGTCAGCATGTAGGGCATGAGCATCGGCAGGGTGATGCGCCAGAACTGGCGCCATCGCGGTACACCGTCCAGGGCGGCGGCCTCGAAGGGCTGGGTCGGCAACGAGCGCAGGCCGGCCAGCAGAAGGATCATCATGAATGGCGTGTAAACCCAGATGTCAACCAGCAGGACCGTGAAGAGCGCGGTCGACGGATCGGATCCCCAGCGAAAATCCGCGAAACCGAGCAGTCGCATGACATGACTGAGGATGCCGAAATTCGGGTTGGTCATCAGCTTGAACATCAGAGCCGCCAGCGCCGGCGCCGTCATCAGCGGCATCAGCAGCATGACGGAGATGATATTGTTGAATCGCGTGCGGCGCTGGAGAAGCAACGCGATGCCGAGGCCGAGCAGGAGTTCCAGCACCACGGTCAGCCCCGCGTAGACGAGGCTGACCTTCAACGTGTTCCAGAAACCGGGGTCACCGAGAAAACTCAGGTAGTTTTCGCCCCAGTTGAATCCCCGATTCCAGGGCTGGGACAGCCGGTAGCGCTGCAGCGAGTACCAGACCGCAGTTCCGAAGGGGATCAGGATACCAATGCAGACCAGCAGAGCCGGCAGGCTGAGCAGGTACGGGAGCAGCCGCCGCGAAACCGGTGCACGATACGTTGTCGGAGGCAGTGCTGTAGTGATGTGCCTGGCTCGTTCGCTGGAGCAGCCTCCCCCGGACTGACACCGGGGGAGGTGACTGTCTGCCGTGCCGGTCGGGCCCTCAGCCCAGTCCGGCGTCCTTCAGTTGACGGTCGACACTCTCGGCCAGTTGGTCAAGGCCTTCGTCAACAGGCACCTCGTTGGCAACCATCTTCTGCAGCGTTGCCGCCCATTCGGTCGTCAGGTCGAAGAACAGCGGTTGCGCCGTGAACTTGATCGCTGCACCGGGCGCGGAGACATCGTGCATCTCGACATAGCCCGGATAGCTCCGGGCAATGCGGTCGCGGAACATTGGATCATCCCAGACCGACTGCCGCACTGGATTGACAAAGTCCATTTCCCGTGCGCCGAACAGCCCGTGCTCGGTACCGGACGCCCACTGCATGAAGTACCATGTCGCATCGAGGTCCCTGGAGAAGGCCGACATGGCGAGTGACCAGATCCAGATGTTCGGCGTCGGTGCGCCATTGCCGGACGCGGCAAACGGAGCATAGGCCAATTGCCCCGCCATGGCGTTGTCTCCCCCGTTCATGAAGTAACCGAGGATGTCCGCGTCATAGATCATCGCCGACTTGCCGGCGCCGAGATCGGTTCCCACCTGATACCAGGTGTGAGTGGACCAATCAGCGGCACCGGAATCCTGGATCATCTTGACCCACTTGGCATGGAACGCCTTCGAGGTGCCTGTGTTCATGGCCGCCGAAAGCCTGCCGTCGTCAGAGATGTTGAGGTCTGTCTCGCCAAGATTGGCGTAGGCCGAGAGGAAGCCCGGGTGGATCGTCGCCCAGCTGCGTGATCCACGAACACCGATGCCATAGATGCCATCGATTCCGGCCTGTGCCCTGGCTGCCGCGTCCAGCAATTCGTCAAGATCGGTGGGTACTTCCACGCCGACGCTGTCCAGCATGACGGCATTGTAGGTGAGATTGTTCTGTTCATAGCCCCAGGGAATGCACCACTGCCGTGCATCCTCCGAACCGAGTTCTCCCCCCGGCCGTCCGTTCCAGGCACAGGATCTGCGCACACCCTCGATCATGTCGGACCAGCCGTAATCCGGGTTGGTCCTGGAGTCGTCCATGATCCATTCGTTATGATCGACAATCCACCCCGCCGGACCGTATGTCCACGTCATGTACGCCCCGGTCATGAAGGCGTCGTACTCGCTGGATCGCGAGGACAGTGCGGCCGTCACCTTGTCGAAATAGACATCTTCGGGAAAGATGTCGTAGCTGACCTCCATCCCCGTGAGGGACTTGAAGTTGTCAAGGTTGGCAAGCATCGCATCCGTATAGGGATGCTTGTTGAGCAACAGCTTGATGCTCTTGCCCGCATGCTTCATCCAGTCGAAATTGGCTGCCAGGGCTTGCGTTTCAACCAGGTTCGTCAGTGTGCCGGCCGTGGTGGCGGTCACGCCCAGCATTCCCAGACCCCTGACCAGCTCGCGGCGGTCCATCTGGCCGCGCCGGAATGCCTTGATCAGGTCCTTTTCCTTGTCGTGCATGAATCTCTCCTCCGTTGTTCAGTCTTGCCGTTCCGCAGTCGGTTCATCCGCCTGCGAATCATCGACGATGCGTCTTGCGGTCGCCTCGTCGGTGATCAATCCGGTCAGCAGGCCGCTCCTGAGAGCCGCCAGCACCGCCTCGCTCTTGCCGGCCCCTCCCGCCATGGCCACGATGTCCCGTCCTCGCAGGGTCTCGAGAGCAGGGGCCATGGCGCAGGCATCGTGCCGGGTCTTCATGATGGCGCCGGATGCGTCGAGAAACTGTCCGATGATCTCCGCCCGTGCACCCGCCCCACGGAGTTCGTGGATTTCCCGTTTTCCTCGAACCGCGGTCGTCGGCGTGGCGCC
Source organism: Alphaproteobacteria bacterium (assembly GCA_964291265.2). Taxonomy (GTDB): domain Bacteria; phylum Pseudomonadota; class Alphaproteobacteria; order SP197; family SP197; genus SP197. Next base: position 1,192,221 of record OZ219747.1, on the reverse strand, counting down.
GGCGACATGGTCGAGATTTCCGACGCCGACCACCATGAGGCTGGCCTGCGCCATGAGATCCATGGTGGTGGCGATGGCGCTCTGGGCCATCATCATCTGCTTGTCCTCGGGTGTGTCCGCATAGAGCGGCGCGGGCATCAGGTAGGCCTCGGCATCGGTCTTTCGCGCCAGGCGGTGAATGACGTCGTAGGGGTTGGCGGCAAAGGACCTGGTCAGCCCCCCGAGCATGGACACGAAGCGAACTCCCGGTGCATGCATCCGCACCATCGCGTTCACCGCTGCGGCGATCGTCCGTCCATTGCCCACACCGATCACGCGATGCCGATCAGAAGCGATCGCCTGCATGAGAAAGTCCGCCCCCGTGACACCGAGCGCCACCAATGGCAGGGACCCTTCCTCGGGGACTTCCATCGCGACATGGCATCGTGCGAGGTTGAAGCGCCTCATGAGTGTGCTCTCGACCGCCATGCAGGATTCGGCCCTGGCATCGACAAAGACCCGCACCAGGCCGCTGGCCTGCGCCCGTGCGATATGACGATGTGCACGGCTCGAGGAAATCGACAGGCGCCTTGCGACCTCGCTCTGCGTCAGGCCGCCGACGAAGTGGAGCCAGGCGGCCCGAGCGACGTATTCGCTTTCGCGATGTACACGAGGCGATGTTTCCATCCGCGTCACCGAAACCCGATCCCCGAAAAATATTTCTGTAGCAGAATATATTGCAGGCACCTTGTCAACCATGCCGATTCCACGCCCATTCCTTGCGATCCTGTCTGGCGTCGTGCGTGGTATCGTTCTTCGATCCCTCCCATCACCTTGCGAGCGAGGCGCAGCAGGGGTCCCGTGCTTGCCCAGTCTGCCGCACAGGGCCCGGCGTTCCTTCCGGTTCGTCGACATCCGCAAAGGGCGTGCCAGCGACGGCGCACCGTGGGTCACCTTGCCGACTTCGGGTCATGCGATTCCGGTGAACAGGCGCTCCACGACCTGGTGAACCCGCTGAATACGGGGACACTCATTCCAGAACATTCCCGAGGCACGGGTCGACTTGCGGTGTGGCATCAAGCTTCGAAGCGCCCCGAATCATGATGCAGATGAACGATCACGAACCTGCGTCGTTCTCGAGATCTCGAAACACATCGCTCACTGCTGGATGAAGGCCGATTCCGCTGCGTGCTGCGTCGGGATAGACCCGCGCCTGCCGCTCCAGCAGGGACATCCACTTCGTTCTGACCTTGCTGTCCGGCAATCGCGTCTCACCGTTCCCTGACATGGCCGATGCGGCCTCGGCAAAGCCCGGGAACCACCCGGCACCGACTGCAGCGGTGATGGCGGCGCCAAGCGATGATGCTTCGAGGCTCCTGCTCCTTGTCAGAGGAAGACCAGTCGCATCGGCGATCATCTGCGACCAGAGATCGCTGTTCGCGCCGCCTCCGACAGCAAGAATACGCTCCGGCGACAGGCCGTCGGACCGCATGGCAGCAATGCAACGTGCTGTTTCGAGCGTCAGCGCTTCCAGACTGGCACGGTAGAGATGTGCCAGCCCATGTCGGGGCGCGAGGCCGAGAAAGGCGGCACGGGCATCGGGATCCCAATGCGGGTCCATGCATCCCGAAAGATACGAACACACCACGACCCCGTCCGACCCGATCGGCAGCGACGCGGCACGTTCCTCCAGTCTGGCGAACACCCCGGGATCGTCTCGACCCTCGGCGAAGGTGTCGACGAACCAGTCGATGAAGAAGGCTCCTGCCCGTTGCACGCCTTCCAGAAAGTAACCCTCGCCGTCGGGAGACGTCATGGTCCGCCACGCCCGGCCGATGCGCGGCGTCGCCGACCAGGCGCCGGTGATGATCGCGGTCCCGAGATTGAGGTAGACGACGCCTTTCCGCACGGCATTGACGCCCAGGCCCGCGCACTGACCGTCGCCGCCTGCCGCGAAGACGGGCGTGCCGGCTGTCAGTCCTGTCTGTGCCACCACCTCCTTGCCAACGCGGCCGACCATCGCCCCCGGAGATTCGAGACCGGGGAATCGCGTTGCGTCGAGTTCCAGATGCGACAGGATCGGCGCCGACCACCTCCTGGCTTTGATATCGAAGATGCCGAACGGGTCGGCACTGGTCCAGCTTGCCACCGCCCGGCCGGTCAGGCGGCCCGTCAGAAAGCCGTGGACATCGAGAATTTTCGCGGCCCTGTCGAGGCTTGCGGGCTCGTGGCGACGCAGCCAGCTCAACCTGTAGACGACCGGTGTCACGTCAGGCGGCTTGCCCGTGATTGCATGCAGGCGATCACCATCGAACTCGTCGGTGAGCAGCCGCACCTCGTCTCGGGCGCGTTCGTCGAGCCATACCATGGCCGGACGCGTCGCGCACAAAGCGGAATCGACCAGAGCCACGGTCTCTCTCTGGTTGGAGACCGCAAGACCCGCAATGCGACCGGGGTCGATGGCCGCTGTCATCTTCGTCAACGCCGTACAGGCCGAGGACCACCAGTCTTCGACATCCTGTTCGAACCAGCCGGGGCGCGGCGTCGACATCGGAACCGGCGCCCGTCCCTCGGCGACCGCCTTGCCCTCGCGCGTCCATGCAATGGCCTTGGTCGATTGGGTGGAACTGTCAAGACCGACCACCAGGTCGCTGCTTCTGCTCATGTCGTTCGCCCCGGCAGGCGTTGGGCCGTCGCCGCATCGCTCCTCGGGAGGGCAGCGTACTCACCTGTTGGCGTGTCCCGGACAGCCTTGCACCTTGCGGTTTCTCCCGTGACGCATAAGCGCGTTAGCGCCGCACGCAGCTCGCGGGAAGCCATGGCAATGTCGTGATCGCATCGGCCACCTCTCGATCGTCGGCGCCACATTGCCCCGGCGTGATCGACGGTCGAACCAGCCGGCTTCAAGGCATCGGACCGGTGTCCGTCGTGGGTCAGTTCGGCCACGTCGCGGACCACGAGTTCACGGACGCCCGGATGTTCGACATGCCGTCGTCGGATCGGTTCCGCCAACGGTGGCCGAGGTCCACGGACATCCGGGTTCGTGAGGACAACCGCACGGTGATGGCGGCAGGCGGCGGCTGCGATGGACGCTCCGCAAGGAGTCTTCATCATCCAGGGCATTTCCCGAGGCCTGCAGTCTTGGTGTCGTCCGTTTCCGCGCGCTCCGGTCACGAGGTCGAGCCGCATATGAGGTGCAGGTACCCGGGCGGCCGGTCCGGATCGGTGCCGCAACATGACCGCCTCCTCGGTTGCCGGCGGCGCATCGAGGTCAGGGAGCGCGGAGGGCTTGTCGGAATCAGACGTACGGTCGGCAACCTGTTCCGGCTGACCGTCACCTGCCATCGCCGGCGACAGGAGCACACGCACGGTCTTCTCGACATGATTCCGGGTCGCTCGGGCATCGGCACACCACCGATGAATGCCGCCTGGAGGCTCGGCGACATGCCTGTCCCCCTGTGTCGCCACTGGCATCATGACGGGAAGACACTCCGCACGTGCATGCGATTGTCAAGGGATATCGGAAGACATCAATTGACAACACGCGGGATTCCGCCCATGCATATCGTCAGACAACCCGGCGATGGGACGCCTGAGGTGAAGCCCGCTCCTTCCCGTTCTGACGGGCCCGGTCCAACCGGTGGCTGGACTGCGCTGATCGACGACATCTACCTCGGTCGCTGGGTGAACCCGGCGACCGGCAGGAACGCCCCCCGGAGTCCCATCGAGAACATCGTGATCGCCGAGACCTTGCAGGGCGTCGAGGCCGGGCTGCTGCGCGCTCTCGGCAACGCGGCGAAGGCCGTTGCGGTCGTTGCGGACGCCAACACCTGGGAGATTCTTGGGCGACGTGTGCATGAGGCCTGCCTGACCGGTGGCCTCGCGGCAAGTGAGGTGGTTCTCGGGAAGACATTGCATGCGGACTTCGATACCGCCGCGGCACTGGCCGACCGAGTCCGTCACGCCGACCATCTCGTTGCCGTCGGCTCCGGCACGATCAATGACCTCTGCAAGTTCGTCACCGCGCAGGACGGGCGGAGTTGCTCGGTTTTCGGGACGGCTGCGTCTATGGACGGTTACACATCGTCCACCGCCTCGATGCGGCAGCGATGTGGACCGAGGACGTCACTCGGAGCCCATGCACCGAAAGGCGTCTTTCTCGAACTCGAGACCATGGCGAAGGCACCGTCCCGCATGGCCGCTGCAGGTTTCGGGGATTGCCTGTGCACCTCGGTGGCCAGGATCGACTGGTGGATGTCGCATCGCTTGCTGGGGACGTTCTACCGGGACGAACCCTATGTCATCTCGGCCGAGAACGACATGGACATGAACGCCCGCGCCGCTGCCATCAGTCGCGGCGAGATCGAGGCGACAGGCTACCTGGTTCGCGGCCTGACCCTGTCGGGTCTCGGCATCGGTTTCACGGGCGTCTCGAATCACGGGTCGATGAGCGAACACCAGATATCACACTACATCGACTGCTTCGCCCGGGAGCGGCATCCCGGCACGCTGCACGGCGAACAGGTCGGCGTCGCCAGCATCACGATGGCGCGGTTGCAGCAGTGGCTGCTTGAACAGCCGACGGCGCCGACGCTGCGGCCCACGCGTTTCGACGAGGACGACATGGCGCGGCGCATGGGTCGGGACGTCGCCGGGTCATGCGCCGTGGAGTACGCGAAGAAGGGGCTCGACGCACCAAAGGCCGCCGTGCTGAACGAGAAACTGCAGGACATCTGGCCTGCCCTGCGTCGTGAGTGTCTTGCGTTCTCCGTTCCCGTGGAGACGATGCGCGAGCGACTGGCAGCGGCGGGCGGCGCGACCACCGCCGCGGAACTCGGGCTGGATGCAGCGTTCTACCGGGAGGCCGTTCGACATGCACACGAGATGAGGAACCGTTTCTCGTTCGTCGACATCGCCTGCGATGCAGGTCTTCTCGACGACTTTGCGGCCGAGGCGGCGTAGTGCGCGCACTCGCCGACATGCCGCCCGAGACCGCGGCCATGATCGCTGTTGTCCTCGCGGACATCGACGATACCCTGACCACGGATGGTCGTCTTCCGGCGGATGCCTATGGAGCACTGGAGAGCCTCCACGAGGAGGGGCTGGCGGTGGCACTCGTCACGGGTCGGCCGGCCGGCTGGTGCGACATGATCGCCCGCTTCTGGCCCATTGACGGCGTTGTCGGGGAAAACGGGGCGCTCTACTTCGCCTATGACGGGGGCGCGCGGACGATGAGGAGGGTCTATGCCGTCTGCGAGACGCGCAGGATGTCGAACCGCGACCACCTGGAGAGCATTCGCCGTCAGGTTCTTTCCGAAGTTCCCGGTGCGGCCGTTGCGGCCGACCAGCCCTATCGGGAGGCCGACCTTGCAATCGACTATTGTGAAGACGTCCGACGGCTCCCCCCGGAAGCCGTCGCGCGGATCAAGGAAATTTTCGAGGAAAACGGCGCCGTCGCCAAGGTATCGTCGATCCATGTGAACGGCTGGTTCGGAGACCATGACAAGCTGTCCATGACGCGCCGCTTCGGATCGGAGGTCCTGGCCGTCGACATGGACGCCGACCGCGACCGCATCATGTTCTGCGGCGACAGCCCCAATGACGCACCGATGTTTCGTCATTTCCCCAATGCCTGTGGCGTGGCCAATGTCCGCGATTTTGCCGGGTGCCTGGAAGCCGAGCCTGCTTTCGTTGCGCCGTCTCGCGGCGGCGCCGGCTTCGTCGAACTCGCCGCGGTCATCCTGGATGCCCGCAAGGCGATGGCCCCCATCATATTCCCAGAGAAGAGGATGTCATGACCAAATCGGAGAAAGAACTGCGACAGGCGCTGGTGGAGCGTTGCCGCGAAATGAACGCGAGCGGAATCAACCAGGGGACATCCGGCAACATCTCGGTGCGGTTCGGTGACCGCATGCTCATATCGCCTTCGGCGATACCCTACGACGTGATGACGCCCGACATGGTGGCTTCGATGCGACTCGACGACGACAGCGGCGCCTGGGAGGGTCCCCTCAAGCCATCGACGGAGTGGCCGTTTCACCACAGGATCATGCGCGAGCGACCCGATGCCGGTGCCGTGGTGCATGCGCACCCGACCTACTGCACGACCCTTGCCATCGCTCGCAAGGAAATCCCGGCCTGCCACTACATGATTGCCTCCTTTGGCGGAAACAGTGTGCGCTGCGCGGATTACAGGCGCTTCGGGACCGACGACTTGTCCCTGCTGGCAGTCGCTGCCATGAAGGACCGTACCGCCTGCCTCCTGGCGAACCACGGCATGATCACGATCGGCGACACGCTTGCCAGGGCAATGTGGCGGGCCGTCGAGCTTGAGACCATTGCGAAGCAGTACTACTTCACGCTCCAGATTGGCGGCCCGGTCCTGCTGAGCGACACCGAAATCGATGAGACCATCGCGGCCTTTGCGGGATACGGAGTTCAGGACCAGGGAAACCCGGGGACCGGCAAGGTGCGGTCGTCCCGCAAGGCACCTGCACGGAAACAGGTGGTGTGACCTGCGCGACAGGCGATGTTCGTGAACCTCGGTTCGGCCTCGTGCAGGCCGGACTGCGGCGCTCGTTGTCTCTGGATCGCCCCCTGCCGTGGATCGCGCCGTTGCTGGCGCTGCTGATTCTCTTCACGATCTATCCGCTGTTCTACAACGTGTGGCTGAGTTTCCACGAGTATGCCCCCTTCAAGCGGCGGCTCGAGTACGTCGGCTGGAGCAACTGGGCAACCTTGCTGGAAGATGCCCGGTTCTGGAGTTCGGTCAGCGTCACCTTCGTGTACTTCGCCATCGTCTTGTCGGTTCAGCTCGTGCTCGGGATGCTGATTGCACTGCTGCTTGACAGCGATGCACCCGGCTACGGGGTGCTGCGCGCCCTGCTGACACTGACCCTCGTGGTTCCGCCGGCCATCACGGGGATGATGTTCCTGTTGCTCCAGGATCCGGAGTTCGGTGTCTTCACGTACGTGCTGGAAGCTGTTGGCATTCTCGACGGCCAGTCGCCGATCCTGGCGACCGCATCGACCGCGCTGATCGGCGTCATGGTGGCCGATGTCTGGCAGTGGACACCATTCATGGTTCTGATCTTCCTTGCCGGGTTGCGGTCGCTGCCGCCGGAACCCTACGAGGCGGCCATGCTTGATGGCGCATCCGCGCTGCAGACCTTCTTGCGCATCACCCTTCCCCTGATGTCGAAGGTCATCGCCGTTGCCGTTCTGATCCGCGGCATCGATGTGTTCCGCATGTTCGACTATGTCTTCGTCATGACGTCGGGTGGGCCGGGCACGTCAACCTACGTGTTGAGTCTCTACTCGTGGCAACAGACGTTCAGCTTCATCAAGTGGGGCTACGGCGCGTCAATCAGTCTCGTGAGCCTGGTGATCATCCTCGTGGTTGCCAACCTGTTCATCTACGTTTCGAAGGTACGCTGGTGATCGTGCAGTCGAAAACCCGGCGCCGCGCCAGCATGATCGCCGCCTGGTCCGTGGTGGGAATCTTCATGTTTCCGCTCTACTACTGGATCACGACGGCGTTCAAGAACGCCAAGGAAATCTTCAACCTGCCGCCCACCGTCTGGGTGTTCGAGCCGACGGTGCGGAACTTCGAGGAAGTGTTCGGCGTCTCCCTGGGTTTCCTCCACCAACAGGAAGTCCTCCCGGGCGGCGGGAACTTCTACATGGCGCCGCGACTCTGGGATTCGATCATCATCGCCCTTGGCTCGACGGCACTCTCCATCATGATCGCGACGCTTGCCGCCTACGGGCTGTCGCGCATGGAGTTCAGGGGACGCCACGCCTTCGTCGGCTGGGTGCTGTCCACACGCATGATGCCACCGGTGGCCGTCGCCATCCCGTTGTTCTTCATCTACAAAGACGTGGGTCTGATCGATACCTATCTCGGCGTCATCCTTGTTCACGCCGTCATGAATCTGCCGCTCGCGGTGCTTCTTCTGAAGAGCTTCTTTGACGACATCCCGAAGGAGATCGACGAAAGCGCCCTCATCGATGGCGCCTCGCGCTGGCTGATCTTTCGCCGCGTGGTCCTGCCGATGGCCAAGGGCGGGATCGCCGCCACGGCAGTCCTGTGTTTCATCTTTTCGTGGACGGAGTTCGTCTTCGTCCTTACCCTTACGCAAACCGGTCTCAAGACGGTTCCTGTCGTCTCATCGAGTTTCGTCACCTCGACCGGAACAGCTTGGGGAAACATGGCGGCGCTCGGCGCCGCGGCCATGGTGCCGGCCTTTGTCTTCATTCTGCTGGTCCAGAAGCAGCTGGTCCGCGGACTGACACTCGGCTCGCTGAAGCATTAGGGCAGCCGGGAATGCCAATCGTCAACATCAGGAGGAAATGACATGCGCGACAGTGATCGCAAGCAGTATGTTGCAGGTTTGACCGATGCCTATGTCAGAGGAGAGATCGGCAGAAGGGACTTCATGCGTCGTTCCGGGCAACTCGGTCTTGCTCTGGGTGCCTTTGGCTTGGGGATGGGGCGCCCCTTCGGCGGTTCGTTCTTTCCCGACGCGTTGGCAGCCGACCTGAAGCCGTCGGATGAGGTGCTCGCCTGGGTCAGGGATGTCTCCGCACCGTTTCGCGGCACGACGCTCAAGCTCGCGACGGAGTCGACACCGCCGTCGAACGCGATCAACAGCCAGCTCAAGCCTTACTTCGAGGAAGCCTCCGGGATGACCGTCGAGATCGAGGTCCTGCCGCTCGAGCAGGTGCTGCAGAAACTCACGCTCGACATCGCCTCGCAGCTCGGCACCTACGATCTCTACTACATCGACCAGTCCTGGGCGGCGTTCACGTCCCGAGACGTGTTCGACCCGCGAGAGCAGATGGCGGACAAGCCGGATCTTGCGATGCCCGACTACAACATGGACGATTTCCTGCCGGCGCTGGTCGACGGCATCGCGCGTTTCGAGGATCGTCTTGTTGGCGTGCCGTACGACATCCCGATCTTCATCTTCATGTACCGCAAGGACATCTACGATCAGTTCGGCTTCGAACCGCCGGCCACGCTCGAGAGATACTACGAACAGGCCAAGGCCATCACCGACGAGATGGGGCCGGACATGTACGGCTCCACCGGACAGATGAAATCCGGTCACTATTCTCTGGAGTGTGACTGGACGGCCTGGCTCTGGGGCCATGGCGGCTCGATCTTCGACAGCGATGAGCATTTCGCCGGCAACGATGACCGGGGCCTGGAGGCAATGGAATACTGGACGCGCCTGTGGAAGACCATGCCGCCGGGCGTCACCGGCTGGACCTGGGATGGTCAAGGGCAGTCGATCGCCCAGGGGGTTGCCGCCACCATGATGAGTTGGGGCGAGTTCTTTCCCTACTTCGACGACCCCTCCGCCACCAAGGTGTCGGGGCTGATGGAGGCCGTACGTTGTCCGCAACCCAAGCATCCACTGCGCACGGTCGATCAGACCGGCTTCGGCGAGATCCCGGGTGTCGGCCACCAGGGCGGCTCGTCGCTTGCGGTATCGCGCAATTCGAAAAACCCGGACGCGGCATGGATCTTCATGCAGTGGGCGACATCCTACGATACCCAGGTTCTGATTACGGCACTCGGTGGAGGCACCGGCCCGACACGCGCCAGCGTCTATGACGATCCGCGCATCATTGCCAATCGACGCGTCGGTCCGGGAACGACACGCCACCTCGATGTGGTGCGCGAGACCATTGCCAACGACATGGGGTCCGAACCGGATCTGCCGGCGTGGGCGGAACTGTCGAACGACACCATTCCGGTCCGCCTCGGCAAGTATTTCGCCGGCGACTATGGTTCGGCGCGAGAAGCCATGGACGACATCGCTCAGGCAGCGGACACGATCGTTCGAGGCGGCTGAGCACAAGGTTCCATCCGTGGGGCGGACACGCATCTGCCCCACGGATCCCGTCCGGCGGTCGAGTCGATCGCCACCCATGGTCGGCAATGGATGTGTCATCGCGTTCGAGATGACGAATCCGACCGGCGCCGTCATCGGTTTGCCGTGCGAATCATGTCATGATCCTTGTCGCCGGAAAGCCGCGAATGCCGTATCCTCGAAGACAAGGTCTCCGGCGAGCTGCAAGGCGGACGCAGCCGATAAGGAAGCAAGGGGAGTAGCGCACAGCGTTGCCCGTGACCCCGCTGGCTGTGCTGGAGACCGCGCAGATTCAGGAGTTCTTGCCGACGACACCGCGGCAGCGCTGCTGATGCCGGAACACGAGGACTGCTGATGGCGAGTGTCGAGTACCGCGGCGTTGCCAAGAGCTACGGGCCGGTAGAAGTGATCCGTGATCTGTCGCTGACGATCGACCACGGAGAATTCGTCGTTCTTCTTGGCGCCTCGGGATGCGGCAAGACCACGTTGCTGCGCATGACCGCCGGCCTTGAGACGATCTCCGGCGGTGAGGTTCACATCGGCGGCGTCCCCATGAACGAGGTGCATCCGCGTGACCGCAACATCGCGATGGTGTTCCAGAACTATGCGCTTTATCCGACGATGAAGGTGTTCGACAACATCGCTTTCAGCCTCCAGATCAAGAAGCTGCCGAAGGATGACGTGCGGCGCCGGGTCGAAGAGGCTGCGGCCCTTCTCAATCTCTCCGACCACCTGGATCGATATCCCAGGGAACTGTCCGGTGGGCAGCGCCAGCGTGTCGCCATGGGCCGGGCGATGGTGAGAAGCGCCGAGGTCTTCCTGTTCGACGAGCCGTTGTCGAACCTTGATGCCAAACTGCGGGCACAGATGCGCTTCGAAATCCGCAGGCTCCATGACCGCCTCGGTGCCACCACGATCTATGTCACGCATGATCAGATCGAGGCGATGACCATGGCGGACCGCATCGTGCTGATGAAGGGCGGTGACATCGAGCAGGTCGGCACCCCTGACGAACTCTATGATCGTCCTGGCAGCCGTTTTGCCGCGGATTTCATCGGTTCACCGACCATGAACTTCATCGACGGTGCAGCCGCCGCCAGTGGCACGACCCTGAGCTTCGTCGGTGGTGGTCTCGAGCTGCCACTTCCTTCACCGAGTGGCGCGAAGCCGGGGCAGAAGCTGGTTTGCGGCATGCGGCCGACTGACCTGACGCTTGACGACGCCGGAGACATCGAGGGCAAACTCGTTCTTGCCGAAAAGACCGGAGCCGATCTCAACTTGCATCTTGTCATTGGCGGCGCAGATTTTGTTGCCACGGTGCCGCGCGATTCCATGGTTACGTCCGGCGCCACGGTTCGACTGCGCGTGGTGCCGGGAAAGCTGCACATCTTCGACTCGGCAACTGGTCAGCGCCTGTGAGGACCGCTCCCGCGGGCACATATGCCGAGAGCTTGAGCCGAACCCCCGATGACAGGCACAGATCAGGCTCCGTCGGCGGTCTGGCGATTCGTGCCTGTCGGGTCTTGATCGTCACGCACCGACCGATGTCAGAGGAAGCCGTGTCTGGGATTCGCTTTGCTGAACAAGCCCCGCAGCGTTCTTTACGGAAAGCGCAGGCATGAGTTACGATCGGCGCGCTTGATTCGAGGTCTACAAGGATCGGGAGACGCGGCGCTTCTTCGAGAAACGATGAGTTGCAGTGTTTCAAGGTTTCGCCGATCAGGCGGTGCGTCGACTGATCCTGCTGGACGGCGCAGAGACGCTCGGGGACCTTGCCGCATTGCCGCGCACCAGCTGGAGGCGCTGCGGGGCGACCGTGCCGGGCAGTGCAGCATCCGGATCAACACGAAATGGCGCACCTGCTTCCGCCGAACCGACGACGGGCCATGCGAGGTCGAGATCGTGGACTGTCACTGAGGGGCCGAACATGAACACGAGGAATAGCATGAGGTCGCTACATCCCGGCGAAGTGCTACGCGACGAAATCGAAGCGCTTGACCTGTCGGCCAATGCGCTGTCGAAAGCGCAGGGCGAATTCTGGATGAACTTGCAGAAGACCTGGGAGCTTCGCCAGGCGGAGATCGCGGCGGGCCGCGAGATCGCGAACTGCGTGACGCCGCGGCAGGTGGCGACAACAAGGGCGGCATGCGATGCCCGTCCCTGATTTCCAGTCGCTGATGCTCCCCGCTCTCAAGGCGTTCGCCGGCGATGGGGAGCTGTCACTTTCCGAAGCCCGCGAGCGTATCGCCGCCGCCGAGGGACTCTCGGCGGAAGATGTCCGGGAAATGCTCCCGAGCGGTCGGCAGGCGGTGTTCGCGAACCGTGTGAGTTGGGCCATGAGCCACATGGAACGAGCCGGGCTTCTGGAACGGGTCCGTCGCGGTGTCTATCGGCTCACGGACAAAGGTCAACACTTGTTGTCTCGTGCGCCTTCGCGCATCGACCTGAACCTGCTCACAGAGTACCCCGATTTCGCCGAATGGTGGCAACGCGCGAAAGCTCCGCCTCCCGGCAAGGATGCGACATCCGGGCAGAACGAAGAACTTGCCGACACCCCGGAGGAAGCTCTGGGCCAGGCCTAGCGACAGCTGAGCAGCGCTCTGGAAGCCGAAGTGCTGCATCGGGTTCGTGATGCGGCGCCGGAGTTTCTCGAACGGGCGGTTGTCGATTTGCTGATCGCGATGGGCTATGGCGGCGGCGATGCCGAGAGAGGCCGCGTGACGGGACGTTCTGGCGATGGCGGAATCGACGGCACGATCCGGGAGGATGCGCTCGGTCTGGACGAGGTTTACGTGCAGGCGAAGAGATATGCGGAAGGCAGCACCGTGGGCGAAGGCGAGCTGCGCAACTTTGCGGGCGCGATCGACGCCGCAGGCACGACGAAGGGCGTTTTCGTCACCACTTCCGGCTTCACGCGCGCCGCCAGGGACTATGTGGCGCGGAGTCCGAAGCGGATCGTCCTGATCGACGGCGAAGAACTGGCGCGGCTCATGGTTCGGCACGGAATCGGTGTGCGGACACAGCTTCGTTACGAGGTCAAGCGGATCGACGAAGACTATTTCGATCAGGACGCGCCGTAAGCCGTGCGCCTGTCATGGAACGAGGTTCGCGCCCGCGGCGCCGCCTTCACCGAGCACTGAAAGCTTCTGCAACGCCTTCTTCGACGTGTTCGGTGTACACGAGGGCAACCCGGAAACGTCCTCTGGAACACTCGCGCGTCGCCTGGACGGCAACGAAGGAATCGAAGTCCTTCCGGTGCCGACCTCTCCTGGAGCCGTGCGATCGGGTTCCCGACCATTCCCGGAGCCCGCGTCCCCGCCGTCAGTCCTCGCCGAGGAATCGTGCGCCACCGTGGTCCGCAGAACGGGGGGGGGGGGGGTGTTGCGCGAACCGATCCCTGGTGAAAATCGTCCGATCGCTGCTGTCCGCATTGTTCTTGAACCACGTCAACGAGCCCCTATGATGTGTGATCACAGATTCGAGTTGATCGCACCATTGTCCTGCACGGGCAGCCATGAGACTGAAGAGGAAGCACCCATGTCAAAGATCGACTATCTGACTGACCTGTTCGTCAAGCGGCGCATTTCGCGACGCGAGTTTGCTGGCCGCATGGCCGCTGCCGGAGTCGGCGCCTCGGTCCTTCCGGGCCTGATCACGAGCGCCGCCAGGGCGCAGTCGCCGGTCAAGGGCGGTCGTCTCACGGTTGGTGTCGAGGCCGCGCAAAACGTCGATTCACTCGATCCGACAGCGTTCTACTCGACCTCCGATCTCCTGCGCGGATTTTCGGTCTATGACCTCATGGTCAACCGCGGCCCCGACCTGCGTCCGATTCCCTGGCTCGCCACGGGTTGGGACGTCAGCGACGACGCCACCGAGTGGACCTTCGAGCTGCGCAAGGGCGTCACCTTTCACAGCGGCAAGACGTTCAATGCCGACGATGTCATCTTCTCCTTCAGTCGCCACCTTGCAGAGGGTTCGGAATCGCCTGCCAAGGCCTATCTGGGGCAGATCGCCGAGATGGCGAAGGACGGAGATCACGTCGTCAAGTTCAGGCTGTCCTCACCCAACGCGGACTTTCCCATCGTCCTCAGCGATACGCGCGTCCACGTCTCCCAGGAAGGCTGGACCGACTTCAGCAACAACACATCCGGCACGGGACCGTTCAAGGTCAAGGACTTCCAGGCCGGCCTGAGCTATGTCTTCGAGCGCAACGGCAACTACTGGGGTGATGACGGACCCTGGGTCGACGAGTTCGAGACGGTGGCGGTCGGCGATCCGACGGCGCGGACCAACGCGCTGTTGTCCGACGACATCAACGTGTTGCTCTATCTCGATCCCAAGGCCGTCGGCCTGATCGAGCAGCGCGACGACGTCAGGGTGCTGAACTCGAAGAGCGCCTCGTTCCTCAATATCGCCATGATGCTCGACCGCGAGCCGACGAGCGATCCCGATTTCCGCCTCGCGATGAAGCATGCCATTGACCGAGAGGCGATCATCGAAAACGTGATGAAGGGGTTCGCTCATGTCGGCAACGATCACCCGATCTCGCCGATCGATCCCTACTACTGCAGTGACATCGAACAGCGCGTCCATGATCCAGACAAGGCCAGGTTCCATTTTCGGAAGACCGGACTCGAAGGCACGCCCATCGACTTCTACGCCTCCGACGTGCCGGGCCAGGGTGGCCTTGCCGCCGGCCAGGTTTTCCAGGAATCGGCGCGGGCCGCGGGTATCGACATCAACCTCATCCAGCCACCGGCCGATACCTATTGGCAGACTGCATGGCTGGTGAAACCCATGTGCGTTTCCGGTTGGGACGGACGGCCCGTGCCCGATCTCATCCTGTCGATCGCCTTCGCGGGCGGCGCCTCGTACAACGAAACGGCGTGGAACAACGAGAACTTCGACAAGATCATGGTCGAAGCGCGCGGCGTCACCGATTTCAACTTGCGCAAGGAAATGTACTGCGAACTGCAGCGCATGCTCCAGGACGACGGCGGCCATATCACCATGGCGTTCAGCGACTACATGGACGCCTCCCGAACCGAAGTACAGGGTATCGTGCCGCACCCGTCCGGGCCGCTCGGTTTCTACCAGATGGCCCGTACTGCGTGGCTTGAACGCACCGAGAGTTGAATCTGACCGTCGGTGTGACCTGCGACGGCCGCCACGGGGGCGTCGCTTCCGCGGTGGCCGTTCCATGGTAGTCTGGAAGCGGCTGGGAGCGGGAGGAGCGCGAAGCGCAATCCATGAACATCCTCAGCGTCATCGTGCAGCGTTTGGGGCTGGGCATCCTCACCGTGCTGATCGTTTCGATCCTGGTCTTTGTCGGCACCGAGATACTGCCCGGTGATGTCGCCTACGCCATCCTGGGGCAGGGAGCGACACCGGAACTGGTCGCCAACATCCGCGAACGGCTGGGCCTCGATGAGCCGGCCCACCTGCGCTACCTTGCTTGGCTGGGAGAACTGTTGCGTGGCGACCTCGGCACCTCTCTGGCCAACGGCGCGATCCTGAACGATGTCATCGGCGAGCGCATCGGCAATACGGTTCTGCTGGCAGCCGTCACGGCGGCGATTGCCGTGCCGCTCTCGATCGCGCTCGGACTCATGGCCTCGACCCGGCCCGACAGCGCGATTGACCGCCTGATCTCGACCTCGACCCTGGCGCTCATTTCCGTGCCCGATTTCCTGATTGCGGTCCTTCTCGTATCGCTGTTTGCCGTTCAGCTCGGCTGGCTGCCGGCCATTGCCAACCTGAACCGCGTCGACGGATTTCTCGAGTACGCGCGCGTTCTCGCCCTGCCGGTGACTGCGCTCTCCTTCACCGTCATGGCGCACATGGCGCGGATGACGCGCAGCGCTGTCCTGAACGTGCTGACCTCGTCGCCGATAGAAATGGCTGTCCTCAAGGGTGTGCCGAAATGGCGGATCATTCTGGTTCATGCGCTGCCCAACGCCATTGCACCGATCATCAACGTCATCGCGCTCAACCTTGCCTACCTCATCACCGGCATAGTCGTGATCGAGTCCATGTTCAATTTTCCGGGCATTGGCAGACTGATGGTCGAAGGAGTGACGACGCGTGACATCCCCCTGGTGCAGGCTGCGGCGATGATCTTCTGCTCAACCTATGTCGTGCTGAATCTGGCTGCCGACATCATCTCGCTCATCGCCAATCCACGCGTCAGGCACCCGAAGTAGATGGTCGAGCGCGTTGTCATGGCGCTTCGCGAGGCCAGGCGCGATCTGACGCCGACGGCCACGCTGTGCCTGTCGATCATCTGTCTGATCCTGCTTGCCGCGATCCTGGCGCCATTCCTGGCACCCCACAGGGAAGGCGAGATCCTGACGACCGGCAGTTTCGTGTCACCGGGCGAGGGCTTGTTGCTTGGCAGCGACTATCTGGGACGGGACCTCTTTTCCCGGCTGTTCTACGGTCTGAGACTCACCGTCGCCGTCTCTCTCACGATCGCGTTGCTGGCCTTCCTCGTCGGCTGTAGTCTCGGCTTTCTGGCCGCTGTCATCGGTGGCCGGTTCGACATGCTGATCAGCCGTCTGGTCGACGCCCTCATCGCCTTCCCGGCGATCATGCTGGCGCTGATCGTCATCACGGCGCTCGGGCCGTCGATCCCGGTTCTTGTCGTCACCATCGCCTTCATCGATGCGACCCGGGTCTTCCGGGTTGCCCGGGCGCTTGGCGTCGATATCGTGGTCCAGGACTATGTCGAGGCCGCAACCGTACGAGGCGAGCGGTTTGGCTGGCTCATGTGGCATGAAATCCTGCCCAACACCCTGGTCCCGCTGGCGGCGGAATTCGGCATCCGCTTCACCTATGCCATCCTGTTCATCTCGGCGCTGAGCTTCCTCGGCCTTGGCGTCCAGCCGCCGCAGGCGGACCTGGGAGTCCTAATCCGGGAGAACATGCAAGGTCTCCTCTACGGTACATTCACGCCGCTCTATCCGGCGCTCTGCATCGCCGCGACCACCATCAGCATCAACCTCCTGGTCGACTGGTACCTGCGCCGCAACGACGCCAGCTCACCGGAGGATCTCCGGTGATGACCGGCAACGTCATCGATGTAAAGAACCTGTCGATCGACGCCATTGCCAAACGCGGCGAACGCACACCGATCGTCCAGAATGTCTCGTTTTCGGTCGCTCCCGGCAGGGTGGTCGCGCTGATCGGTGAGTCCGGATCGGGAAAGACGACCATCTCGCTTGCCTGTCTGGGCTATACCCGTCCAGGCTGTGCCTTCAAGGGAGGCGAGATCCTGCTTGACGGCACCGACGTGCTGCAATTGGACCTCGCCGGTCGTCGACAGGTTCGTGGCGTCGACATCTCCTACGTCGCCCAGAGTGCCGCCGCGTCGTTCAACAGCGCGCTCTCGATCAACCGCCAGGTCACCGAGGTCCCGCAGATCCGGAACCTGATGAGCCAGGATGACGCTACCCGCAAGGCAGCCGCGCTCTATGGCGAACTGGATTTGCCGTCGCCGGAAACCATCGGCCGACGCTACCCCCACCAGGTCAGCGGCGGCCAGTTGCAGCGCCTGATGGCAGCCATGGCGATGATGTGCAGCCCGAAGCTCCTGATCCTCGACGAGCCGACCACCGCACTCGACGTCACGACCCAGATCGACGTGTTGCAGGCGTTCAAGAACCTGGTTCGCGAAAACCGGACCTCGGCCATCTATGTCAGTCATGACCTCGCCGTCGTTGCCCAGATCGCCGACGAGATTCTGGTGCTCAGGGACGGCCGCATGGTCGAGTACGGCCCCACGCAAACGATCATCACCGTTCCGCGACAGGACTACACAAGGCAGTTGATCGCCGCCGCCCATGTCATGCCGGCGGAGGTGACGCAGAGAACATCGCGGGGCGACGGGGCGCACCTGCTTTCGGTCAAGGGTGTCTCGGCCGGGTATGGTCGCCAGCGGGAGGTGCCGGCCTTGCGCGATGTCTCCCTTGACGTGCGTGCCGCGGAGACCGTCGGCGTCATCGGTGAATCCGGTTCGGGAAAATCGACACTTGGCCGTGTCATCAGCGGCCTCATGGCGCCCTGGAAAGGCGGGGTTCTCCTCAGGGGACGGCCGCTCGCCGCCTCGCTGAAGCAACGCACACGCGACGAGTTGCGCGAGGTTCAGATCGTCTTCCAGATGGCCGATGTGGCGCTCAATCCGCGGCACGCCGTCTCGAAGATCCTGGGTCGCCCGCTGGCGTTCTATCTTGGTGCGGATCGCCGGGCGATCGAGAGCCGGGTCGGCGAACTCCTGGAGCTGGTCGGTCTCGACCCCGCCATGGCACGGCGCTTTCCGCGCGAGCTGTCAGGCGGTCAGAAGCAGAGGGTCAACCTGGCCCGGGCGCTTGCCGCCGATCCCCGGCTGATCATCTGCGACGAAATCACCTCGGCCCTCGACACGGTGGTGGCCGAAGCCATCCTGGATCTCCTTGTTTCCCTGCAGGACCGGTTGAACGTGGCCTACATCTTCATCTCCCACGACATCTCGACAATCGCGCGCATCGCCGACCGGGTGGCGGTCATGCGTGACGGCGAAATCGTGGAAACGGGTCCAACGGCCGAGGTGCTGCGGCCGCCCCACCATGACTACACCGATCTCCTGTTGAGGTCCGTTCCCGACCTCAGGGTCGGCTGGCTCGAGACCGTCATGGAACACCGGCGCCGGACCGGCCAGCACGCCGCCGGAAACTGATGGGGCGCGGCGGGAACTCACGATCCACGCTGAGCGACATGTCGCTCAGCGATCAGATCTACCAGCGGCTCAAGTGGTCGCTGATCGTCGGCGAGCACGGCCCTGACGCTGCATTGTCCATCCGCACGGTGGCCGAGAGGGTGGGCACCAGCATGACGCCGGTACGCGAAGCGCTCAAGCGCCTGGCATCGGAACGCGCCCTCATCGCCTCCGCGAACCGCTCGTTCCGCGTTCCCAAGCTCGATCCTGCGCGCGTTTCCGATCTCTTCTTCCTGCGCGCCAACCTGGAAGGCGCGGCAACGGAACTCGCCACGCCGCGCATGACCCTGGCCGGGATCGACCGGCTGGAGACGCTTGCGCACCAGACGAACAGGGACATCGAGAGTGGCGTCAGGGGGGATTATCTCGCCAACAACTACGCCTTTCACTTCACCATCTATGCCGGCGCCGGCAATCCGGAGATGACGTCGATCATCGAGGGATTGTGGGCGCAGTCGGGACCCTACCTTGCCGATGTGGTACGGGCCCTGGAGACGACCGAGGACTGGCGCCTGCTCCACGCGCACATTGCCGATGCCATTCGGGCCCGCAACGCCAGGCTGGCACGCGATCTGGTCGAACAGGACATTGGCTGGGGCATGAAGGTCTACGATCAACTGGCCGACAGCGACGTATCGGTCAGCCGGAGCGCATCGACGAATCGGAGCGCGTGATCGCGTCACGGACCAGGACGACGAGGGACGCCGCGGAGCTGCGCGGTACGAGGATCGCGATCTCGCCGGCTGATCGTGGCATCACGATGGCTGTCTGGCGAAACCGGCGGCCCAGGCAGTTCCTTCGAATCCCGTGTCAGCGCCGGCATCGATCGGGCAGAACCGTGCGACGGTTTCTCCCACGCGTCGCTTTCCTCAAACACGATGAACGGCTGAGCAGTCGCCACACCATCTGACTCCCCGTCCAGGATGAGCCATTCCGCTGTCCGCCGAGCATCATCACCGTCCTTGATCTCTCGTGCGCGGCTTCGCTGATCCGTGTCAACAGCTCGTGCCTGATCCGGTCCATGTGTTGATGGCTGCGCTGCGATATCCGACAACGCGGTCATGCACGCATCCTGCCGCCGTTGGCATCGTAGAAGGGCAGACCGGTGGTCTCCACCGCGACAATCGAGGGTGTCGGCGGCGATTTAGAACGGCGGGATATTGGCGGAGAACCGCTCTTTTGGGCGCTGATCGTGTGAGTGGGTGACCACGACAGGAGAACGTGCGGCATTGGACGAAGGTCCGCCCGGTCTTTGTTTTCTGCCTATTGTTGGATCCCATTGGTCTTGCATTGACGTTGACGATGTCGTTCCGGTCGGCGTTTTCTGGCGTTCGGCGTTTGTGGAACGTGATGTGGGAGGGGAGCTTCAGGCTTTTGCGCGTGGTTTCGTTCTGGCGTTCTCCGTCCTCGTCGTGGTTCGTCGGGCGGGACGATCTCGAGGCTGGAGAGCTGACGGTTTCTGTTGCGCTGGGCGAAGAGGCTGCGTGCGTTGCGGTTGCGGCGGCGCAGGGTGCGGCAGGCGTCGAGTGTTTTCGGGCGGATGCTGCGACCTGTGAGCCAGTCCGGCGGCGGATCGGGCGTTGCTGCGGCTCAGCGGCTGCGGCAGTCTCGTGATGTGGTGTCGTTTGGACGGCCCGGGGGTTTCCCGGGGAGGCTGAGAGGCGCGTCGGGGTGAGACGTTCTCATTCCTGGATGGTAACGCGTGACCGCGTTCAAGGGTCTTGCGAGATTACGTGTCCCTTCCGTAGCCGCGTGGCGGTTCGATGTCCTCGAGAGCCTCGATGTCGGCATCGGCGACGATCTGCAGGCGTTCTCCGTAAGGCGTGTCACGGAGGGTTTCGGGGATGCTGTCGAGGCGGTCACGCCATTCGTCCTGCAGGGTGCGGCAGGCGTTGAGTGTTTTCGGGCGGATGCTGCGACCTGTAAGCCAGTCCGGCCAGCGGCTGCGGCAGTCTCGTGATGCGGTGTCGTTTGGACGGCCCGGGAGTTTCCCGGGGAGGCTGAGCGGCGCGTCGGGGTGAGACGTTCTCATTCCTGGATGGTAACGCGTGACCGCGTTCAAGGGTCTTGCGGGATCACGTATCCCTTCCGTAGCCGCGTGGCGGTTCGATGTCCTCGAGGGCCTCGATGTCGGCATCGGCGACGATCTGCAGGCGTTCTCCGTAAGGCGTGTCACGGAGGGTTTCGGGGATGCTGTCGAGGCGGTCACGCCATTCGTCCTGCAGGGCGCGCAGTTCGGCCACGGCGTCGTTCCAGCGTTGCGGTCGCGAGCGCCGGTCACGATGCTTTGGGGTGTGGACGGGAGGGATGCCGGCCTTGCGCCGTTCCCGGTATCGCCGCTGCTTTTCGGCGGGCGTGAGGGGCATGAGTGGTCTCCTTGTGACGGACGTGGTCATGATCTCGCTTGTGGTTCTTTGGTCCTGGCGTTGACGACGTCGTTCCAGTCGGCGTTTTCCGGCGGTCTGCGTCTGTGGAACGAGACGTGGGAGGGGAGCTTCATCTTTTTGCGCAGGGTTTCGGCCTGTCGCTCTCCGGCCTCGTCGTGGTCCTGGGCGAGGACGATGGTCCTGACGTTGGGCAGGCTGCTTGCGGCGAGGCTGATCTGTTCGTGCTGTCTTCGCGAGGGTGCCCCGGCGGTGGAGAGGAAGGCGTGGCTGGGGGGACATTGGTCGATCTGGGCCAGGCTGAGGGCGTCGACGGCGCTTTCGGTGATGACGAGGGCCTCGAGGTCCGCGGCGGTTCCGGCGCGGACGGCGAACAGGCTTCGGGTTCCACCGGTGGCGAAGCGTTTCGGTCCGTCGGGGGGACCGATCTCGAAGCCGGTGAGCTTTCGCTTCCTGTTGCGATGGGCGAAGAGGACGCGTCCGTTGTGGTCGCGGCGGACCAGGGGGCGGCAGGTGTCGAGGGTCTCCGGGAGGATGCCGCGCCCGGTGAGCCAGTCCGGGGCCGCATCGGGCGTTGCCGCGGCCCAGAGGCTGCGGAAGTCGCGTGGCGCGGTGTCGGGTGCTGTGAAGCGGGTGCAGATGTCGGCGAAGGCCAGTCCGCGGTTGAGCATGAAGTCGATGACGGTTCCGTTGTCTTCATCGTTCTGGGTGTTGAAGTAGACCCAGTGTCCGTTGTTGAGGCACTTCGTGACGAGCTTCGGCAGGCCGGGTGCGCACAGGACGGGGTTGGCGCGTGTCGAGGCCTGTTCGTCGCGGACGTATCCCCAGTCGGCGGCGATGCGTTCGAACGGCATGCGCTTGACGGCGTCGAAGTCGACGCGGCGGGGTTTATCGGGTTTCACGCCTGAGCCGCCAGGAGTCGCTGTCGATGGAGATGAGGGTTGCGTCGTGCATGAGCCGGTCGACGGTGCCGGCGATGCCGGAGGCGCTGGGGAAGACGCGGTCCCACTGGGCGAAGGCGAGGCTTGTCGTGACCATGGTCGAGCGGCGCTGATAGCGCCGCGAGACGATGGCGTAGAGGATGTCGGCATGGTGGCTTTCGAGGGTCACGTAGCCGATTTCGTCGAGGACGAGCAGGCGGGGCCTGGCGAGGATCGCGAGGCGGCGGCGCAGCTCGCTGCGCGAGACGGTCTCGGCGAGTGCCTCGAGCAGTTCCGGCGCCTTCTCGAAGCGGACGGTGTGGCCGTGCAGCAGGGCCTGGTGCGCCACGTTGGCGGCGATCATGGTCTTTCCGGTGCCCTGCCCGCCGACGAGCACGGCGTTGTCCGCACGGTCGACGAAGCCGAGGCCGAGGAGCGCTTCGACATGAGCCCGGCTGATGTCGCGCGGCCATGTCCAGTCGAAGTCCGCCAGGGGCTTGAAGGCGGGCAGCCGCGCCGCGGCGCGGCGGCGCTCGTGGCTGCGGGCCCTGCGGGCCTGTTCCTCGCCGCTGACCACCTCCTCGATCCATGCGGTCCCGGCGACCTCGTCCCAGCGTTCGACGAGCCCGTGGAGGCCGAGCGCCCGGGCACGCTCCCTGAGCTCGCTCATGTCTTGTTCCTGGCGCTGGCTTCGGGCCTGTCGTAGGCGTCGAGAGCGGTCCCCCGCGGCGTCGTGCCACGGCCGCCGCGGCCGTCGTCGGCGATGCTGAGGGGCGGCAGGCCCTGCTCCCGGCGGCGCTCCTCGATGATGACGCGCACGGTTTCGGGGTGGCACGAGCCGCGCTCCAGCGCCGTGGCGACAGCCCGGTCGAGAGCGTCGGCGCCGTGCGCGTTGAGAAGCGTCTCCAGCATCCGGGCGCAGGAGGCCACGTTGCGCCCGTTGGTCCCGGCGCGCGCCAGCATCTCCTCGGCCCGCGGCACGGTGCGCAGGACCCGGTCGCGGACGCTCATGGAGCGGGCCCGCCGCTTGCCCGCGGCGATCGCCCTGGCATGCTCCGGATCGGTGACGGCCTGCTTCCTGTCGTAGGAGCGTCGGTGGCGCGCGACCTCGTCGGCGCCGTCGAGGATGCGGACCTCGTCGCGGTCGGCGACCAGCGTCAGCAGGGCCTTGGAGAAGCTACCCGGAACGCTGTAGTCGTTGGTGTCGAAGCGGGCGTGGCAGGTCTTGTCGATGCGCACCGGGCGGACCTCGTGATGCGGGAAGGGGTCGACGGGAAGGACGATCAGGTGCTCCCTCTCCCGGGCGAAGGCGTCCCGCACCAGGAGACTGTCGTCGTCCGGCCAGGGCCGCTCCGCGGCGGCGCCGAAGCACCACTCCCGAACCGCGGCGTTGAGCTCGCCGAGCGGGACCGTGATGTCGCGCCCGGCGAAGAACCCGGTGCGCGCGAAGCGCACACGGCGTTCCACGCGGCCCTTCTCCTGCGGGCTCCTGGGCCAGGCGGCGCTCGGTTCGAAGGCATAGTGGGCCGCGAGGCCGAGCAGCATCGGATGATAGGTGACCGCCTTGCCGCGGCGCGTCACCACGGCACTCTTCAGGTTGTCGTACAGAAGCCTCCGCGGCACACCCCCGAATGCCGCGAAAGCCTCGACATGGCCTTGCAGGAAGCTGGCCATCCGCGCGTCGTGGAACAGGCTCAGGACAGTCTGGCGCGAGTAGCTGAGGGTGACGAGAAGCCCCATGAGCCTGCGCTCCGCCCGGCCAATGCGGACCTTCCCGAACTCGGCCCAGTCAACCTGCGCCTGCTCGCCCGGAAGGAAGCTCAGCCGCAGCGACGGCTCGGGCCTCTTCACCGGCCTCAGCCCGAGGCGGCGCAGGTCGTGACGGAAGTGATCCTCGCCGCCGCGGTAGCCCAGGGCCACGACCTGTCGCCAGAGCGTGCTGGCCGGAAGGTCCGGCGACGCCTCAAGACGCTCCCCGAGGAAGGCAACGAAGGGGTCGATGAGCTTGGCCCGCGGCCGCCGCTCCTGCCCCGACGCCTTGAGCGCCCGCGTCACCGTGCCGTGGTGCACGCCGAGATGCCGGGCAATCGTCCCCACAGCCCAGCCCTCGGCCCGCGACAGCCGCACGATCGTCGCCCGCGTGTCCTCGTCGATCGCCATGAACTCCCTCCCTTTGGTTCCTCAACGCCGCATCACAGGTCCCTCAGCACCACATGCGTCACGACCCGTCCGCACCGGGCGCACCGAAGCGGCGATTCGCGTCGCTCTCGCGCCTTCACAACCGCAGGTAGGGAGGTCGGCAGCAGTCGGGAAGGGTGGTCCGTAACGATTTCTTCGGAACCGGCGTCTCCAGACACCGCCGGAACGTCGCCAAGCAGCACCACAGCAGACGTCTGCGTGCCCATGATCTCGGCAAGCATCGCCGCCCTGGCCTTCAACGCACGCGCCTCCTCCGCCTTGCGGAGCCGGTAACGCCGCTGGCGGTGACGGCCCGTCTCACGGCCCCTCAGCGTGCTCTGGTAGCGACGACGCGACGCGCGGCGCCGCTCGATCCGGGACCGCTCCCTGCACTCATCGGAGCAATACACATGCCCCCGGTCACACGACCGGCAGAGAACAACCTGCCGCTGACACCGCTTGCAGTTGAACAGTCGTCCCGTCGTGCACACGATCCGTCTCGAGAGCGGGGGTGGACCCGGACGCAAAATGGCTCGACAATACACGGGAGTTCGGTCCCCCGTGACCGGCTCGTCCGGGTGCTGCGCCGGGGGGCGTCATCACAACTCTGCCCGGCATCGCATCGCTCTTTCTTTCGATGCCGATCTAGCATCCACCCGGGGCGGCGGCAAAAACGCCGCCCCGGGACCGGACAACACGACCCAGACCACAGGGAAAACAGACGATCCCGCGAGTGCCTCGGAACCGAAACCCTCCCGGCAACCGTCACCAAGACCGAAGCAGAGGCCGACGGAACAATCCGAACCGGACCAAAACGACAATAGGAAAACGGGCGGCGCTCGGGGAGACAATCAGCCGAACACTGAACCCACGACAACAGGACGTGACAATAGGACCTGACAACAGGGAAGAAACACGACCCTGACAAAGCGCGGCAAATCGCCGAAATCCCGCCGTTCTATGCAGCCATCAACAGAGGGCCGGCGACGGACGAGACGGCACGGAGTTCATCGTCGCCGATCGATCCCCGGAGCATGGCCAACGCGATGGGCTGACCGAGCGTCGGACCGATGACGGATGCGGTCACGTGGCCCAGAGCTTCGGATCGTGCCGTCCCGGCCACGAGAATCGCGCCGCGAGGAATGGGTGTGCGCCGGTCCGACGAAACCCGACCAACAGCTGATGAAGGGAATGCTGGCGCTTACACGCCCTGTCATGCGGTCGAGGCCCAGTTCAGCGGGTGCCGTGCGGCCGTCGAACTCGCTGCCGGCGCAATGGCCCTTTTCGATCCGCATGACATCAAGGGCTTCGACGCCATAGGGCGCGATGCCGAAGGGCGTGCCGGCCGCCGCCACCGCATCCCACAACCGTTCGCCGTGCTTCGCGCCGACATGGATTTCGTAGGCCAGTTGGCCGGAGTAGCTGATGCGGAAGACACGCGCACGAACGCCGTCGAACCGGGTATCCCGGAAACGACAGCGCCTCGGGCGGGACATCGATGACATTGAAGTTGAGCTCGCGTGACAGGGGCGGCCACATGGAGCGCGCATGGCCGAAGAACTCCTGGTTGTCCGGCAGCAGGTAGTCGGCGCGCACCATGGTCGTGTTGCGCCCCGTATTGCCACCGCCCAACCAGCCCTTCTCCATGACCACGACATCGCTGACACCATGCTCATCGGCCAGGTAGTATGCGGCCGCAAGACCGTGACCTGCGCCGCCCATGATCGCGACGTCGTATCGCCTGCGGAGAACGGCCCGGCCGAACACGGGACCCGGGCGGGGACCGAGACCGAGAGCTGTCGCCATCAGGTGTAGGAAGGAACAGGGGGCCACGGTACGTCCCGGCAATCTGCTCGGTCCTGCCCTTTCCTGTCAATCTGTGATCACAGTCTTGACGCGCGTCGGACCGGCTGACTAGGCTGGCGATCAAGGAGGAGCGGTGCCGTGCGCATGCGTCACGACGGACCTCCGGGGGGAAGAATCAAGATGACCGATCCGATCTGCTGGCTTGGCATTGTTGAACCGGAGGATGCCGACGGCCTGCTCGCCGAAACCTACGATCTGGTCCGGCGTACCGACGGATCGGTACACAATCTCTACAAGGCCATGTCCTTGCGCCCGGAACCGATCCGCTGGGCCGACGGCCACTATCGCGCTGTTCTGCACAACAGCGAAAACATCCTGCCCGAGTGGTTTCTGGAACTCATCGCGACCATGGTCGCGCGGCTCGCCAGCTGCGCCTACGCCCAGGCCCACCACGGCGCCAATCTTCGCCATCTCGTCGGCGATTCCGCCAGGGCCGACGCCATGGTGGACGCGACGGCGGATGGCAGGGAAACGGATGCTCTGGACGGCAAGCTCGCGGCGCTGGCCGCCTACGCCCGCAAGCTCGCCCATGAACCGGACGCCATGACGCAGGACGACATCTCCAGGGTCCGCGACGCCGGCGCCGACGATGTGGAGGTTCTCGAGGCCGCCCAGGTCGCGGCGTGCTTTTCCTATTGGGTTCGCATCATCAACGGTCTGGGCATTCGGATCGGCAACGAGGCCATTGGTCGCAAGCGTGACGAACCGCCGGCGTCATGACTGCTGACCAGTTTGTCAAGGAGTGCAAGGGGGCCTCCGGCAGGCGCCGCCGCAGGAAGAGTACGCCGCCACCTCCGAGCCGGTTCGCCCGGACGCTGCGCCTGCGGATCTTCAGCGAGTCCGATCTGGATCTCCTGCGCTCAGCGACCCTGGCAATCCTGGCGAGGGTCGGCGTTGTCATCGAGGACGATGAGACACGCGCCGCGTTGCTGGCCCGGCCCGGCTGCCGCGAAATCGAGGGCGGTCGCCTGGCGATGATGCCGGAACTGGTGGAACAGGCGTTGGAGACCGCACCTTCGAAGGTCGTGCTCTATGATCGCAACGGTGCGCTCGCCATGGACACCTCGGACGCGTTGCCGCGTTTCTGTCCTGGCGTCAACTGCATCAGGACACTCGACCACCGTACCGGTGAGCACCGGGCCTGCGTTCTTGCCGACATCGCCGCCACGGGCCGGGTCTGCGAATCCCTCGCCAATCTCGATGTCGCGGCGTCCCTGGGATATCCAAGCGATGTGCCGCCGCAAGACGAGGCGGTCGCCACGGTGCGCACACTGGTCGAGAACACCGTGAAACCGGTCGCCTTTACCGGTCATGACGAAACGGCGACCCGGCGCATCTGGCGCCATCTGAGCGAGGTCGCCGGCGGAGGCGATGCACTTGCGGAGAAACCCACGGGCATCGATCTGGTCGGACCCGTATCGCCGCTGAAACTCGGCGTCGAAACCTGCCGGCGCCTGCGCGATGCTGCCCGACTGTCCCTGCCGATCGTCTGTTATCCCGCACTCTTCCCCGGCATGTCGGGTCCCATCACGCTGGCCGGGTCGATTGCCCAGTCGAGTGCCGAAACACTGGCTGGGCTCGTCGTCCACCAGAACGAACGGCGAGGCGCGCCACTCATGTCCGGCACCGCCATTCTTCCCATGGACTTGCGCCAGGCCGACCTGACCTATGGCTCGCCGGAGTACAGCCAGGCCGGTCTCGGGGCTGCCGAGTTCTTCGGCCATCTGGACCTTCCCAGCTGGGTTGCCGCTGGCTGCAGTGACTCCCACGTGGTCGACCAGCAGGCTGCGGCCGAGGCCGCGGCCAACATGACGACAGCGGTTCTGTCCGGTACGTCCTTCGTTCACAATCTGGGTTATCTTTCGGCCGGCAGGACAGGCTCGCTCGAAATGCTTGTCCTGGCGGACGAACTGGCTGGCATGGCAAGCCGCTTCGCCTCGGGGATCTCCGTCGACGATTCGAGCCTGGCGGTCGATGTCGTGGCACGCGCCGCCGGGGACAACAGTTTCCTGAGCGACGAACATACCCATGAACGCTACTTGAGCGAGATGTGGTTTCCCGGGCTGCTTGACCGGTCCGACGTCGACATGTGGCGTGAATCGGGAAGCGTCGCTCTCAGGGACCGCCTGAAGGCACGCCTTGACGATGTCCTGGGAGCGGCGCCATGAACCGTCGGACAGAGCAAGGCCGCCTGCCCGGGGACGGGCGGTTTGAGCCCGACCTCGAGCAAATGCGACGTGACGGCCATGCCGCCATCGACGTGCTGGTGGACCACCTCGCCACGCTCGCGGATCGGTCGGTCGGTCATGTCGGTTCCGCAGACGAGTTGACCGGGCTCTTTTCCGCTGATCCACCCGACAAGGGACGCCCGTTCTCGGATGTCCTGTCACATGTCCGGAAGGACATCTTCGACAACAGCCTGCTTTGCAACCATCCGCGCTATTTCGCCTTCGTGCCCGGTCCCAGCAATTTCTACGGCGTACTGGGTGATGTACTGGCATCCGGCTTCAACGTCTTTACCGGCACCTGGCTCGAAAGCTCCGGGCCTTCTGCACTCGAGCTTTCCATGATTGACTGGTTGTGCCGGTCGGTCGGCCTGCCGCGACGATCGGGGGGGCTGTTTGTCAGTGGCGGGTCAGTGGCGAATCTGACCGGTCTGGCGGTTGCGCGCCATGACAGGCTCGATGACCGAACGACCGACGCCGTCATCTATGGCTCCGATCAGGTGCATGCGTCCGTCGACAAGGCGCTCTACCTGCTCGGCTTCTCATCGCATCAACTTCGCCGGATCGGAACCGACAGCGATTTCAGGCTCGATCCGGACAGTCTTCGCCAGAACATTGCCAGGGACCGTGCCCGGGGCAGGAGGCCGTTCTGTGTCGTTGCCAATGCGGGTTCGACCAACACCGGCGCCGTCGATCCACTGGCTCCTCTGGCTGACATCTGCATCGAGGAGGGGATGTGGTTTCACGTTGACGGTGCCTACGGTGCGAGCGTGGCGCTCTCCCGGCGGTCCGGGAACCTGGTGGCGGATCTCGGGCGTGCCGACTCCCTGGTTCTCGATCCTCACAAGTGGTTGTTCCAGCCGTTCGAAATCGGTGCCGTCCTGGTTCGTGACAAGACCCTGCTGGCCGGGACCTTCCGCACCTCGGCCGACTATATGCAGGATGCGAAGACGACCGGGCAGGAAGTCAACTTCTGCAACTACGGCATCCAGTTGAGCCGCGGATTCCGGGCCCTCAAGCTCTGGGTGACCCTCCAGTGCCTGGGGCTGGATGCCATCAGGGAGGCGATCGACAGGGGAATTGTCCTGGCGGAGATGGCCGAGCGTGAAGTTCGGCACGATGACCGGTTCGAGGTGACGTCGCCGGCCTGCCTCGGCATCGTCACCTTTCGCTATGTCGGCAACGGATCCGAGGGGCGCGCGAGGCTAGACGAGATCAACGCCGCGATACCGCAGGAGATCATGGCGACCGGCGAGGCCGTCGTCACATCAACCGTTCTGGGCGGTCGCATGGTCCTGCGCATGTGCGTCATCAACCCCCGCACCAGCGAACACGACATACGCCGTACCGTCACCTTGCTTGCCGATACAGGCGACCGCCTGACGCATGATGGAGCACGAGAATGAGAACAGTGGGCAGGTCCCATCGACGACGCCGGACGAAAGCCACGAAGCTGGCGTTTCAGCGCCCCCGTCTCCAGGTCCCGTTGACCGCGGCAGTCGACTTACATCCGACCGGTACCTGATCGTCACGCCCGCGTCTGCAGGAGGCAGGAGCCCCTTCCAGCGATGCCACACCCGAAAGGCAGATGACCGGAATGGCGCCGGTCATATGGAGGTTGACGGGACCCATGTCCTGATCGTTTCTGAATTCGGCGTGGACTCGTACGGACAATCCCGACAGTCTGGCGGTTTGCCGCCTGATGGCGACGCACGCAGAGGAGACAATCCATGACGGCCTGGATCACCATGATCGAAGATTCGAAGGCCTCGCCCGAGCTCAGGGCCATTCTCGACAAGACCCGCAGCCCATCCGGTCGGGTGGACAACGTCATGCGTGTCCATTCGCTTCGGCCACACACCATGACGGGCCATTGGGAACTCTACACGAGCGTCCTTCACAACGACGGCAACCGGCTCCCGATGTGGTTTCAGGAAGTGATCGCCTCCTGGGTCAGCATTCTCAACCTCTGTGACTATTCCCTCACCAACCACTTCGCCAACGCGCGTCATCTCATCGCAGATGACGAACGTGCCGACACCATCCTCGCCGCGCTCAGGGCCGGACGTCCGGAGGCGGCCTTCGAGGCGGCGCAACTTGCCATGCTCCGCTATGCCCGGAAACTGACCCTTGAACCCGGCACGATGGTCGAAAAGGACCTTGCAGCCATGCGGGACTGCGGCGTTGAGGACGGCGCGATTCTTGAAGTCAACCAGATCTGCGGTTACTTCAACTACGTCAACCGCCTGCTCAACGGGCTCGGCGTGACCCTCGAGGGTGACGTGGTGGGATACTATACCCCGGCCGGTGAGACGACTGGAGCGACCTGACATGGGTTACGCCGCACACAGGGAGATCGACACCTCTGCCATACCGATCATCGATATCGGTCCGTTGCGCGACGGTTCCACGGAGTTCGGTGTGGCGAGAGAGATCCACGAGGCAAGCCGGGAGGTCGGATTCCTCTACATCCGCAATCACGGGATCGATCCGCAGCTGATCGCCGAAGCGCATCGCACGGGACTGACGTTCTTTCGGCAGAACGGCGAGGTCAAGCGGGAAGTCTCCATCAACAGGGATCACCGGGGCTACCTCAGACCCGGCGCCTCCAGGATGGATGATGACGCCATTCCGGATCTCAAGGAGAGCTTCGTGTGGGGCCATGATTTCCCCCCATCACGGAGGATGAGGCCCCTGGAAGGTGTCAACCAGTGGCCCATGTCGGTACCGGACCTGCGTCCGGTTCTGGAACGTTATCTCGTTGCCGGCAGCGACGTTGCCCGACATGTCCTGCGCGGTTGCGCCCTGGGGCTTGGCCTCGCAGCCGACACCTTTCTTCAACGGACCTCCAGGCCGCTCAGTCGGGCTTCACTGGCCTACTATCCACCTCAACCGGCGACACTGGGCCCCGAGGTCTTCGGCGTGTCCCCGCACACGGATTTCGGAGTTCTGACCGTGCTTTGCCAGGACGAGGTCGGAGGCCTCCAGGTCGAGGACTACGCAGGCGACTGGATCGCGGCGCCTCCCGTTCCGGGCACGCTTGTCGTCAATGTGGGGGACCTGCTGGCCAGGTGGAGCAACGGCAAGCTGCGTTCGACACCGCACCGGGTGATCAACCGGTCGGGACGCGAGAGACTGTCGATCGTTCTGGCATTCGACCCTGATTTCGACACCCTGATCGATCCTTCGGTGTCGTGCGCGAAGGGCGAGGTTCCCGGTCACGCTCCGATTGCCTGCGGCGACTATCTGGTATCGCGGTTCGCCAGAGCATTCTCCTATGACGATGGAACCACATGAACGCCCTCCTCGATGACGACCTGCGCGACGGTGCGCGCAACCTGCTTCTTGACTGTGTCGGCATGCGCAGGGGCGACGATGTGCTTTTCGTGGGAGAAGACCACCGGCGCGCGTTCTTCGATACCAGCGTCTGCCGGGTTCTCGCCACGGCGGCACGCGAACTGGGAGGCCGACCACAAACCGTGATCGCACGGAAAACGAATGGGCCCGAGGACGTTCCGGATGAGGTCGCTCGGGTCATGGCCCAGGTGGACCACACGATCTTCGTTTCCCGGCTCGGTGATCAGGTGCGGTTCAGCGACATGGAGGGTCCGGGCACCAGGACGATGTGCTACCTCCACGACATCGAGTATCTGCGCCATCCCTTTGCTCGCGCGCCGTACGGCGCCTTGAGCGAGGTCTGCAGACTTCTTCGACGGGAGATCGCCCGGGGCCAGCACTGCCGCATCACCTGTCCCGAGGGCACCGAGCTCGCCGGCCCGGTGTCCGGCGATGCCGCGGAGCTGGAGGACTTCAGCGTCAGGCAGTTCCCGGTGATGATCGTTCCACCGATCGAGGCCCGCGGACTGTCCGGGCGCATCGTCCTTTCCAGGTGGCTGTTGTCAACCTCCACCCATCTCTACGACGACAGCCTCCTGCCCTTGCCCGTTCCTCTCGTCCTGCGGCTTGAGGAGGGCAGGATCGTTGCCATCTGCGGCGAGACGGAAGACGTCGATCGTGTCCGCCGGCATTTCGAGAGTGTCGCCGCCCGCACGGGGGGCGAGGCCTTCAGGATCCACTCCTGGCATGCCGGCATCAATCCAACGGTCTTCTTCAACGGGTGTGCCGAGGACGATATCGAGAAGTGGGCCGACATGGTTTTCGGCAGCCCGCGCTACACGCATTTCCATGCCTGCGGAACCGCACCTGGCGATGTCGCGATCTCTCTCTTCGACACGACGGTTTCCCTTGACGGAGAGGACTACTGGAGGTGCGGCAGGCTGGCATTCCTTGACCGACCGCATGTCCGTGAACTCCTGGGGCGCTATCCCGGTGCCGAACGCGCCTTCGACATCCGGCGCGACATCGGCATCTGAATCCGCAAGGGCGCCTTCCGGGAGGGCGCCAAGAACCCGCAAGCCCGGCCGCTCTTCTCGCCCATCATCCAGCGTTCCCGGCGGGGTCCAGTATCGAAACCTCAGGCGTCCAGTCGTCTTCGTCGATGCCGGCGAGTGCCAGCAGGTTCCACAGGGAACACTACGGGTCGCCGGGGCCGAAAGTGACGCCGTTTCTGCGCAGCACCTGGTCCTGAACGTTCGCAGAGCACCGCCCCCGGCGTGTTGTCCCCACCTTCCATCACGGACTGCTCGCGGATGCAGGAACCACCGCCGTGAGAAGCGAGACGGAAACGCCAGTTCCTGGAGTTGGCGAAATCACGCTGAAGGCGGGGTGAATCCCGCGACAGCAACACCACGGACATGACGGATTCCAGGTGCGCCAGAAAGCGTTTGCGTGATTTCTGACGTGGATTCCGTCGGTTCTGCTTGAATTGTCTGCTGGTCTGGGGTGGTTGCCCTTCGACCGACCTGCAAGAAGTCGGCCGAGGGGCTTGTCTCCGTGACGATGAGATCAGCGGAGGCCAGTCAATGTCGCACGTTTCCTTCCCGGGTTCCATGCTTTCCTGCGCCCATGTCTGGCCTCTCCTTGATAAGGATTGATGCGGCCGAGGCGGAGCGCTGCCACCTGGAGGGATGCCGGCATGGCGGCGGTCGCCTTCACAGTGCGCGGTATCCGCGCAAGCCGCACGCGCCCAACACCTGTTCTTCGCGGCGACGTCCGCCGCTTGGCTTCTGCTGTGCCGAGACGACTCCGTCCTCGGTGCGCTTCTTCGGCCGGAGGTTCACGGGTGGCGTCGGTGTACCTGGCTGCGAGCAACATCAGGTTCTGCGCGTATCGCCTCGATGTGCCCGTCGGGTGAGCCGACAGGAAACCGCCGGCCATCCGGCCATGAGCCTGCACCGTCACGTCCTTGACCCGAAGAGCGCTCAGCCGCGTTCACCGGGCGAATCGATGAGGACGCGGGGCCTCCGAACGATCGTGGGGCGTGCCTGGCTGTCATGGCCATCCGATGGATTGACCGCCGGGCCAAGGAAGGGCTCCCCGTCAGCGGTAGGGATCGGCGGCGTCGCGCAATCCGTCGCCGAGGAAATTGAAGGCGAGAACGACAATGATGACGGGAACGACGGGGAGCATGAGCCAGGGGTAGAGCGCCACGATGTTGATGTTCTGGGCCTCGTTCAGGAGAACGCCCCAGCTCGTGATCGGTGGCCTCAGACCCAGGCCCAGGAAGGAGAGCGCCGTCTCGCCGAGGATCATGCCGGGAATGGAAAGGGTCGCCGAGGCAATGAGATGGCTGGTGAAGCCGGGAAGCAGGTGACGGAAGATGACCCGTGACGGCTTCGCACCCATGAGCACGGCAGCGGTGGCGAAGTCCTCCTCCCTCAGGGCCAGCAGCTTGGAGCGTACGGCCCGCGCCAGTCCGGTCCAGTCGAAGAGGCCGAGAATGATGGTGATGCCGAAGTAGACCAGGACCGGACTCCAGGTGATCGGCAGGGCCGCCGACAACGCCATCCACAGGGGCAATTCCGGGAAACTGCGCATGATCTCGATCATGCGCTGCACGAGACCGTCGACCCAGCCGCCGCAGTAGCCCGAGAGGCCACCCAGGACGACTCCCAGGAAGAAGCTGATGGCGATGCCGATGAGGCCCACCGTGAGCGATATCCGCGCGCCCATGAGGATTCTGGACAGGAGATCGCGTCCCAGCCTGTCGCTCCCCAGCAGGAAGAGCGTGCCGCCCTCGGCAGGGCAGACGACGTGGAACCGCATCTCGACCATGCCCCAGAAAGTGTACGCATCGCCCAGGCAGAAGAACCGCAGACGTTCGACCCTGGTCCGGTCCGGGGTGTAGACACGCTGCAGGTTGGACATGTCAAGGCGGTGGTCGTAGCCGTAGACGAAGGGCCCGACGAACCGGCCTTCGTGAAACAGCCGCACCATCTGCGGTGGCGCATAGATGTGGTCGGTGTGGCGCGTGTGGAGATTGTAGGGGGCGAGAATCTCCGAAATGGCGATGGAAACGAACGTGGCCACAAGGATGATGCCGGAGATGACGGCAAGGCGGTGGCGGCGGAATTTCCACCACATCAGCGTCCACTGGTTGGCGAGATAGAAGCGCTCGAGTTCCGGCGTCAGTGTGTCGACATCATGAGGGTCCCAGGGCCCGGTATCGGTCCAGTGGTCGAGATGGCCGGATGCGTCGCGCATCACCGGCTCCCACTGCTGCCCAGGCGGATGCGTGGATCGAGCAGCGCCAGCAACAGATCCGAGACCAGCACCCCGAGGACGGTGAGCAGCGCCAGGCACATCAGGAAAGAGCCAGCGAGATACATGTCCTGGGTCTGCAGGGCGCGCAGCAGGATCGGTCCGGTGGTGGGGAGCGACAGCACCACCGACACGATCACCGCTCCGGAGATGACCTGGGGAAGCAGATTGCCGATATCCGAGATGAAGGGGTTGAGCGCCATGCGCAGCGGATAGCGCACGAGCACTCTCACCGGATGCAGCCCCTTCGCCTTCGCCGTGACGACGTACTGCCTGTGAAGTTCGTCAAGCAGATTGGCGCGCAGGCGGCGGATCATGCCCGCCGTACCGGACGTACCGATCACCACCACCGGAATCCACAGGTGTTCCAGGATCGAGAGGACCTTCCCCCGGGTCCAGGGCTGATCGATGTAGACGGGATCCATGAGCCCGCCAATCGACGTCCCGAACCACACGTTTGCGAGGAACAGCAGCACAAGGGCCAGCAGGAAATTGGGCGTGGCCAGGCCAAGAAAACCGAGGAAGGTGAGCCCGTGGTCTCCCCAGGAGTACTGGTGAGTCGCCGAGTAGACCCCGATGGGAAAGGCGACGACCCAGGTGAAGACGATGGTCGCGCCGGACACGATGATGGTGAGCCAGAGACTCTCGCCCATGACCTCGGCCACCGGCTTGTTGTATTCGAAGCTGATTCCCATGTCGCCCCGGACAAGGTCGGCGACCCAGATCACGTACTGCTGCCACATGGGCCGGTCGAGGCCGAACTCCTGGCGGTAAATGCCGACCTGTTCCATGCAGCCCGACTCACCCCGGGCCTCGCATTCGGCGATCATGGTCGACAGGAAATCCCCGGGCGGCAGCTGGATGATGATGAACGTGATGAGGCTGATGCCGATCAGCGTCGGCACCATGACGATGAGCCGGTGGACGGTGAAGGTGATCATGGCCGGCCGTCGTCGCCATCGACGAAGAAGAACGTGTCGGGCTGCCATACACCGAGCTGGGCGCCGGGATCCCAGTTGTAGACGGCTTCCTGCGGCACGTTCCTCATCCGGTTCGAGACGACAAGGGGCTGGGGGATTCCGGCAACCAGGCCGATGGAATAGACGCCGTCGCAGTAGAGTTCCAGCATCTCTTCCCAGATGGTCCGGCGCTCATCGACGGTCCGGCTGTCGCGCCATGCAAGATAGAGATCCATGAGACGTCGGGGCGCTTCCATGTCGATGGGCTCCCCGGCGGCGCCGCCGGTTTCGTGGTACTGGCCCCACCGCGGCCACATCAGCAGCTGCTGGGTGGTGGGCGCGAACTCGCCGGGGCTCATGTCCGCCACCGGCACGCCGTTCTCATGGCCGAACCACATGGCCATCACCGTCTTGCCGGCGAAGACGCGGTTGCGCAGGACCTCGCGCTGCAGGGGCCTGGGGTAGAGCTTGATCCCGACCACTGCCCAGGAATCGTGGATCAGTTCGAGTATGTCGGTCTCTTCGGGGTTCTCGCCGGCAGTCTCGACGATGATCTCGAGGGGTCTGCCGTCGGGAAGCAGGCGCATGCCGTCGTCGACGGCAAGCCCCATGTCGTCGAGCAGACGGTTGGCCTCCTCGGGATCGAATCGGGCCCAGGCGTCGCGAAACTCGGCGCGGTAGAGGGACGATGCGGGAAGAACGGTGTTCTGCCCTTCAAGGCCGAGACCGAAGTAGATGACCTGGTTGATCTCCCGGCGGTTGATGGCCAGCGAAAGGGCACGCCGGAAGCGGAGGTCCCGCAGCACCGTGCGCCACACCGGATCAGCCACGTTGAGATTGGGATAGAGAGCAAGCTGGCTCCCTCTTGCCGTCTGCCACAGCCGCACCTCATAGTCGTTGTGTTCCTCTCCTTCCTTGAGAAAGGTGTAGTCGTTGAAGGCCAGTCCCCGCACCTGAAGGTCGGCTTCCCCCGCCCACGTCTTGAGAGGGATGAGCTTGCTGTCAACGACGGTCATGACAACACGGTCAACGTAAGGGAGCTGCCGGCCCCGGGCGTCCACCTTGTGATAGAAGGGATTCCTCTCACCGATGAACCGCTGGGCCGGCGCCTCGTTGGTAATGGTCCATGGCTGCAGGGTGGGAAGGTCGGGATTGTCGAAGCGATAGAGGTTGTCGAGAGCGTTGTGGAGCGACGCCCAGCCCGGTTTGCCGGCTTCGGCGGCCCGACGCGCGATCGTCCCGGCGTCGCCATGATCCACATGGAACTGCTTCATGTAGTGGGCCGGACGGTAGATGAAGAGGGGAGCGGCGCCGGCCAGCGCCGGCAGGAAATCAGGGTTGGGAGTGGGCCAGGTATAGCGCACGATCTCGTCGCTGATGACTTCGAAGAGCGGCAGGGCGCCTCCGGCGCGCATCGCCGCGGGAGGGCCCGACGGAGAGAGCTCCGGGTGTCCCGCAACGTCCTCCCACCAGTAGCGAAAGTCCTCCGAGGTCAAGGGACGGCCATCCGACCATCGATGGCCGCGGCGCAACCGGAAGGTGAAGATGCGCCCGTCCTCGACGGTGAAGGAGTCGAGGATGTCGGGCACCAGGGAGAAGGACCCGTCATATCCGACCAGCCGGGCGTATCCGAAGACAGCGAGGATCCTCGTGTCCTTGGCGCGGCTGATCAGCATGTTCCAGTCACCACCGTAGTCGCCCGTTGCCCGGCCGTCGACGACGACGAGAGGTTCATCCGGCAGGCGCTCGTGAAGGGGCGGCAGGTCTCCGGCCCTGACACGAGAGGCGAGCCACGGCGCTTCCTCGGCGAGGGCCGGCATGGCAAGAAGCACCACGAGGAGCGCCGCGGTAACCCGCACGCTCAAGACAGGACACTCCCCGGAGCGGCCGTGGCCCGCACCCAGTGACCGTCACCGACGAGCACCCTGCCGAGACCCCCGGTCTCCCGGAAGGGCTCGGGCCACTCGGCCGGAACGGAGGCGCGGCCTTCCATGAGCAGTGACAGGTCAAGGCGGCGTTGCGGGTCGGGCACCGGAACGGCGTCCAGCAGGGCCCTCGTGTAGGGATGCACCGGATTGCCGAAAAGTTCCTCGCGGCTTGCCTGTTCGACGAGTCGCCCGGCGCACATGACGGCTATGCGGTCCGCCATGTAGTCGACCACGGCAAGATTGTGCGAAATGAAGATGTAGGTGAGTCCCAGTTCCCGCTGCAGGTCCTTCAGCAGGTTGAGGACCTGCGCCTGGATCGAGACGTCGAGAGCCGAGACCGGTTCATCGCAGATCAACAGTTCCGGTTCGAGGGCAAGGGCCCGGGCGATGCCGATCCGCTGGCGTTGTCCGCCGGAAAAACTGTGCGGATAGCGACGCAGGTGGCGGACATCCAGGCCGACGACACTGATGAGGTCCTTGACCCTGTCAGCGCGCCCTTCGGCGCTCTCCACACCGTGAATCAGCAATGGTTCGACGATGATGTCGAACACCGTCATGCGCGGATTGAGCGATCCGAAGGGGTCCTGGAAGATGAACTGCACCTTCCTGCGGTAAGCGAAGAGATCCGTGTCCCTCAGCGCCACGACATCCCGTGGCTGGCCGTCGTCAACGAAGGTGATGGTTCCCGCATCGGGTTCCAGGGCCTTGAGTATGAGCTTGCTGGTCGTGGTCTTGCCACACCCCGATTCGCCAACCAAACCGAGGCACTCGCCACGCCGCACCTCGAAGCTGACATCGTTGACCGCACATCGCCGGGCCCTGGCGCGGGATATGAAGCCGGACTTGCGCATGGTGAAGGTCTTCGTCAGTCCCTTGACCGAAAGCAGTGTTTCACCCGCGCTCCCGCGAGCCTCCGTGCGGTCCTTGGCAGCGATGTTCGCCATCGGTATCTCGCGCAGCGGGACCAGACGCTCCCCGGGACCCAGCCCAAGGCGCGGCACGGCCGCCAGCAGGCCCTTGAGATAGGGATGGCGGGCCCGGCGGAAGATGTCGTCGAGGGAACCCTGTTCCATGATCCTGCCGTGGTACATGACGACGATGTCCTCGGCGACGTTGGCGACAACACCCAGGTCATGGGTGATCATCAGCACCGCCATCGAGAGCTCGTCCTTGAGGTCGTTCACCAGTTTGAGGATCTGCGCCTGGATGGTGACATCGAGCGCGGTGGTGGGTTCATCGGCAATCAGCAATGCCGGACGGCAAACCAGCGCCATGGCGATCATGGCGCGCTGGCGCAAGCCGCCGGAAAGCTCGAAGGGATAGCTGTCGAAGGCGGCGCGTGCATCCGGAAAACCGGCGAGGCGCAGCATGTCGATGGTGAGTTCACGGCCTTCTGCCCTCGTGCAGCGGCGATGGAGATGGAGCGCTTCGCTGACCTGGTCACCTACCGTGTGCAATGGCGACAGGGACGTCATGGGCTCCTGGAAGATCACCGATATGCGCCCGCCGCGGATGGCTCTCATCGCCCGGCCATTCTCGTCGAGAGAGATGATGTCGACCGGCGCTTCGCCACGCTGCCGGGGATCGTGAAGCAGGATGCGGCCCGACGTAATCTCGGCTGCCCGCGGCAGAATGCGCATGATCGCCTGGGAAATCACGGTCTTGCCGGAGCCCGATTCACCGACCAGCGCCAGGGTGCGCGCCGGCCACATGGTCAGTGACGCTCCCTTGACAGCTTCGACGGCGCCGTCTCCCACCCGGAAGCGGATGTGGAGATCCCTGACCTCGATGAGGGGGATCACGACGGGACCTCCTCCTTGTCTTCTGAAGCCTCGACGAATCCCATGGCCGCCAGGTTGGCGAGAGTGACCGGATTGAGCGTCAGTCCGCGCTTGCGGGCGACCCGCGCGGCCTCGCCGACGATGTCATCGAATCCTTCGAGGGAGGAATCGATCCTGATGGCCTGCCGCCCTTCGCGAAGGGTGAGCTCCATC
Organism: Alphaproteobacteria bacterium; assembly: GCA_964291265.2. Taxonomy (GTDB): domain Bacteria; phylum Pseudomonadota; class Alphaproteobacteria; order SP197; family SP197; genus SP197. The sequence continues at coordinate 1,152,495 of OZ219747.1, read as the reverse complement.
CAGCCGCCCGGAGACCTTGCGATGATCCTGCGCCTCGGGCGCGTCTGGAAGTAGGCGAGACTGATGGCTGTCAGACCCGTCCAGGAGACCGTGGCGCCGAGCGGACCCATGGCTCTCACCCCTTCCGGGGAGAGTTCATAGGTGGTCAGGTGGCGCAGCAGGGTTCTCAGGCCAAAGGCCACGAACAGCGCACCCGCCGCCACGAGAACCCACGCCAGCACGGCCGCCACGTTCATGAACACCGGCGGAACGAGGCACACCAACGCTCCGAACGCCGCGCGCACGTAGTCGGCAGCGATGCTCCGGATGCCATAGCGCAGGGCGCCTGGTGCCTTCATGCGTCCGCTCGCCTCGTAGCGCCAAACACCGTGGCTGCAGAAAGCCAGCGCCCTGCCGGGTGCCGCGCAACGGTATGGACGAATCGGGCGATGAAGGCGTGGCATGCCGCGTCATGAACGAGGTGGTGGGTCATCAGTCCGGTGACCTCCGAAGGGTCAACGACACCGTGACGGCGGTTCTCGAGATGTCGCAGAGACGCCTCCAGGCAGCACTCGACACCGGCAAAGTTCCTTCCGGCTTTCCAGTCGATGATATCGATGTGAACGTTGTTGACGACGAGACCGTGCCGACGCGCCGCGCACCGTGGACCGAGTGTCGACAGTCCAAGGAAACCGCTCCCGGCAAGGACGGAGAGAACAACCTCATCGATCCTGTTCCACGGGGGCACCATGACCTCGATCACAGACGACGGGAAGGTCGTGCGCAGCACGCCGCACGACCGTATCAGGGCTTGCTCGAGACCGGAAGCCAGGGCCCCGGCGCCGAGTTCCATTCTGCGCCCCCTGCCGGCGCTGTGGTCGGCATGGGCAACGCCGTGCTGCAACACATGGATGTCGTCCGCCCCGGCGATGAGCGCCGTGACGTCCGGCATCAGCCAGTCCGGCACCACAGCCAGGGCGAGAGGGACTCCCAGACCCTGCCGCAGACGAAGAAGCCCTTCCAGTCTCGCGGCATCGGCGCCGGCATCGTCATCACGCCACCAGAAAGTCGCCGCTTGTCCCGATCGCGCCCACGTGTCGAGTTCCCGTGTCAGCGCCCTCCAGTCAGCCATGACGCAGCCACTCGTCGATGAGCCTGGCACTCTCGCAAGCGCCGTCGAGGCTGATGTCGTCGATGTCGCCGGGCGGGAGGTCGAAGGCCTCATCGACGGCCCTGGCAATGCCTTGGGGTGTGAGCCCCGCGACATCGAGAACCACGGCCAGACGGCGGCGCTGCAGGTGCTTCGCGCGATCCCGCTGTTCGGTTTCACCGGCTCCGGCCCATGGCGCCACGACGGCCCGGGCGCGGGCGCCAAGGAGTTCCGCCACCGTGTTGTAGCCACCCTGCGACACCGAAACGGCACAGCGGCGGAGAAGTTCGGGAAAGTCGGGACGGTTGGCTTCGGTGACCATGTCATGGCGCTCGCATGGAGCAACGCCGCTGTCGCCGACGAGCAGACGCCATCGTTTCCCGCACGCCCGCCTCGAATGGGGTGGCGCCGCCATGGCTGCATCGAAGAGCTTTCTTCCGACCGCCCCGCCGCCGGCAGACACCACGATTTCCCCCTCACCGGGACCGCGTTCGTTGACGATCGGCGGCACGTCGGCAACGTATCCCGTGTAGACAAGCCGGTGGCTCAGCGCACCGGCGCGGAGGAATGTCTCCCCGAACGGCACGAAGCTCTCGACTCCGTGAACCATCACGTGATGGCAGTGCCGCAGCGCCAGGTCACGCATGGTGTCGTGGCGATCGGGACTTGACGGGCGCTGAAGAATGTCCCGCACCGAACTCACCACCACCGTGTCGGGGCGAACCCGACGGGCGGCATCAATGAGGGCCAGCACTTCCCGTGTGAACGCGCGACGGCCAAACGGCCAGGTCTCGGTCACGACAAGACGCGCTTCCAGACGGCGGGCCAGGTCTTCGAGACAGCGGCGGCGCTCATCGAGACAGGCCGCATCCACCCGCCGCCCGGCGCCGTCAACCAGCGTCGAGAACCCCTCATCACCTGCACGGATCGCAGGCAACTGGACAAGACAGGCCCTTCCTGTATCGAGAGCCGCCACAGGCATGCCTCCCGACGCGATCACCGAGACCGTTCCGCTCTCGGCCAGGACCGACGCGATGCGCGCCACACGCTTGAGATGACCGCTTCCAAGAAGATGCTGAACCCAGAAGAGCACCGGCCCCTTCATCATGCGCCTCCTGTCGCGATGACAGGAGGATCGGCGAGAGACAGCGCCGCATGAACGTCCACGATGAGCATCAGCAGTCCATAGCGCGGCATCCTGACGGGCGGCGCGCCGGAGAAGTCCCAGCTCGTGGCCGCCGAGAGAGCAGCGCGCATGACACCACGGTGCGTCACGGCGACGGTGTTGCGGCCATCAGCCGCCAGATCCCGGACAAGGTCGAGGAGTCGGTCGCGGACCTCCCGAGGGCTTTCGCCGCCAGGCGGACGGAAGTCGAGACCCGCTGCCTCGTTTGTGGCCATGGCCGATGGATCGGCATGGCGCAGACTGTCGAGTGTCTCGCCTTCCCAGTTCCCCCAGTCCATTTCGCGCAGTCGCGGGTCGATGTCCGGGTCTCGAAAACCCGCCAGCGCGGCGGTTTCCAGCGCTCTCGGCATGGGACTCGAAAGCCGCCGCCAGCCATAGAGACGGTCCGGCAGGCGCCAGGCTCTGGCCGCGGCCCTGCCGGTCCTCGAGAGGTGAATGTCGCTCAACCCCTGGATCCGGCCCGCCTCGTTCCACGCTGTCGGCGCGTGTCTCAGGAGAGCGAGCCTCACCACAGCATCTCCAGCGCCCCGGCGAGAACCCGCCGGGCGGCATCGCAGGAATGGTGCCGAAAGACATGGCGGCGCCCGGCATCACCCATGGAGCGGCGCAGAACGGGATCGTCGAGCAGGCGGGAAACAGCAAGCGCCAGCAATGCCGCATCACCTGACGGCGCCAGGAGACCGGTGCAGCCATGGTCGACGATCTCGCCCACCCCCGGCGCGTCACCGGCAGCCACCGGGCATCCGCAGGCCTGGGCCAGCAGGATCGCCATGCCGTAGGCCTCGTTGATGGCGGGCCACACGAAGAGGTCGCATCCGGCCATGATCCCGCGGATCGACTTCTCGTCGAGGACCCCGGCGAGGACGGCGCGTCCGGCCAGGAGGTGTTCGACCTCGCTCCGGGACGGGCCGTCGCCGATGACGAGCAGCTGCATGTCCTCGCGATCCAGCTTGGAGAGGGTCCGGGCCAGCATCCGGTAGGATTCGAGCTTGTCGCCGGGGCGCATCATGGCCACGGTGACGGCGATGACGCGGTCCCCGTCGAGACCGAGGTCCCGGACAAGGGCGAGGCGTGCTTCCTCCCTCCCGGTGGACACCAACGTGGCGTCGATGAAGGGGGGCAGACGCACGATCTTCCGGCGCGGCAGACCGGCGGCAAGGAGGCCCCTTTCGTCCTTGAGCGTCATGGCGAGCAGGGCATCGGCGCGCTCGATGGCCGCCCGGGCATGAGCCCAGGGGCGCCGCCAGCGGCCGTTGGCCTGGGCAGGGGATATCGACGGTTCGGCTACGACATAGGGAATGTCGAGGACATCGGCGATGGCCGGTCCGAGATGATCAGGCGCCTTGTGGTAGAGATGATAGGTAAACCAGGCCTGAGGCGGATGCTCCTGCCAGCGGATGAGAAGGCACTCCCTTTCCCGGATCGATGCCTCCAGGATCGCCGCCTGGCGTTCCTCGTCGCCGGCCTCCCACGTGCGCAGCGCCGAGGCGATCTCCACGTCGTGTCCAAGTTCATCGAGAAGGCGCAGGAACTGGCGCGCCATCGTTCGATCGCCTGAGGGCCGCACGTGGTCCGGCGCCTTCATGGGCGCGTAGAAGGCTACTCGCATGCGACCCCGCTCGACGCGAAGAGATCGACAAGCCTGTCAATGCCACGGTCCATGGAAAAATCCGTTCTCACGCGACTCTCCCCGGCGCGTCCCATGCGATCGCGCAGTTGCGGATTGCGGACAAGATGGCACAGCCTTGAGGCCAGTGCCGAAGCATCGCCCGGGGGAACCAGGCAGCCGTTGACACCGTCGCTCACCAGTTCACCGACCGCCGAGACGTCCGTTGTGACCACAGCCAGGGCCTGACTCTGCGCTTCAAGGAGGACGTTGGGAAGTCCGTCACGATCCCCGTCACGGGCGATGACAGGCACCAGGACAAAAAGATCGCTGTCCTGGAGAACGTCCAGGATCTCGTCCTGGCGCCTGGCGCCAAGCCATGTGACTCGCCTGTCCAGACCTGACCGGGCGGCCGTTTCGACGAGGGACGGGAGCAGCGGTCCTTCACCGGCATGGGTGAGGTGCCAGTGGAGATCGTCAGGCAGCAGGGCCAGTGCGGCAAGGAGCGTGGCATGGCCCTTCTTCTCGACGGCCCGTCCCACCGTGACAAGGCGCACGGGATCATCCGGGTTTCTGCCGTCACGGTGCGACGGGAGGCGATCCGGTGACGGCCACCGCGTCTGATCGATCCCATGATAGGCGAGCGAGACACGTCGCCCCGGAACCAGCGACTCGAGCCAGTCACGGTTCGTTGCCGTACAGGTCACAAGCCAGCGGCAGTCGGAGATCTTGTCCGCGAGATCGCGGCGAGGTGTGGTGTAGATGTCCTTCGCGTGGGCCGACGCAGACCAGGCGAGCCCGGTCATCATGGCCGCGTAGCGGGTGACGGATGCCGGAGTGTGGAGAAAATGGGCATGAAGATGGTCCACGACAGGCACGACCTCCGTGGCGACCACACAGGCCTGACCGAAGCGCCGCACCCGGTTGCGGGTCGGGTCCCGCCGGAGATCGGCAAGCCAGTGCCACCTCGCCGAGGCGTAGCCGGGCAGTTTCCGGGCTCTCCGCCAGGCCCGCCAGGTTCGCCCGGGCTCCTCGCGAAGGTACTCCGGAAGCCAGGTGACCGGCGCCCGCACGGCATCGTGGATCGCATGGCGGTCCCCCGTCGTCGGACGGCGCAGGGAGACGATGCGGATCTTGAGCCCGCGCTGCTCCAGGGCCAGGATCTCCTGAGCGATGAAGGTCTCGGAGAGGCGGGGCCAGCCCTTCAACACGAAGGCGACGTGACCGGGCACGCGTCAGCAGCACCGGGCCGGAGCGCCGGTATCGGGCGCGGCGACGGCGAGATAGTCTGTCCCGGACACCGGATATCTGGACAGTTCCGTCATGAACAGAGATTCCCCTTCGTCACCCGGGAACGCCCCCGGACGGCGCACCATCATACGCAATCTCGTGGCGCTGTTCGCGGGCAACGCCTTGCTTGGCGCCCAGATGCCCATGCTCATCATCATGGGAGGCCTGTAAGCGTTCGGCCGTTCGGTGATGGCTGATTTTGGTTGGTTTGGGTCTTGCTGACTATCGTCTGAGAAAGAGCTGGTAAACTCGTTTGGTCTCGATTATGGTCGAGGCCATGAAGACTTTTGCCGAGACGCGCGGAGCGACACAGCAGCTGACGGGAGGTGGTGACGGCCTATGTCGGGCGTCAGTGGCCTTGTCATGCGAGGCGCCTGACTGGCGTGCGCTCTATGAGGCGGAGCGGGTTCGTGCGGATGCGGCGGAAGCGCGTATGCGTGACCTGCGCCGTGCGAAGAATTCTGCCCGTGCCCGTGCGGGCACATTCAAGTTTCATCTCGACCGCACTCGTGATCAGCTCAAGGAGGCTCGCCGGGAGGTGAAGCGTGGACAGGCCCGAGCGGAGGCGCTGGAGCAGGAAAGGGACGCTCTGAAGCTCAAGAACGCTGAACAGGCGAGCGAGCTGAGGAATCTCCGCGGGACGCGTGCCAAGCACGCGACGGCGCGCTTCGGGTCGAAGAGCGAGAAGCGGAAGAAGAAGGAAGGCACAGGGAACAAGCGGGGTCAGCAACCCGGCAAGAGCGGCCACGGGCGCACTCCGCGTCCGAAGCTCAAGGAGAAGCACGAACGCCATGATCCACCGGCATCGCAGCGCACGTGCCCGTGTTGCGGCGAGCCCTATGTGGCCAACGGCAGCCACGAGACCTCGATCATGGAGGTCCATGTCAAGGCTCATATCCGGCGGATTGAACGTGGGCGTTGGCGCCGTGGTTGTCAGTGTTCGTCGGCGCCTGCGGAGATCATCGCGCCGCCACCTTTGCGCTTGCTTGCGAATACCCCCTTCGGCATCAGTGTCTGGGAATGCGTGCTCTATGAGCGCTTCGCCTGCTTGCGTCCCCTGCGCCGGGTCTCGCGATGGCTGGAAGACCAGGGACTGCCGATGGCGCCGGGAACGATCGCTGGCGGCATGAAGAAGATGACGCCGATGTTCGCGCCTCTCGCTCAGGCCATCCTCGATCATCAGAACCGGCTGACGGTGCGCCACGGCGACGAGACCAGCTGGGTCGCGGTAGGGATGCGCATTGCTGCGCACCCCCCGCACAGATCCGGACATGGACGTTAATCCATCCGGCTCCTACCTCGGGTGCTTGACGGTAAACCGCTGGTCCGGCCATGGGTGGCGGATGGAGACGCGCGGCCAAAGAAGCTCGGTCATGCGCTCCAATCGCTTCCAGTCAAAGCAGTGGCGCTGGGAGCGGCGGCGGATCGCTCGCAGCCATAGGCGTTGCAGCCTTTGGCGGAACGTGCGCAGCCATCGGGTCGACCCCGGAACGGCGAAGTAGTTGGACCAGCCATTGACAACTCGCCCAAGCCACATGCCGACCTCCCATATGTCGTGATGCCGTCGATTGCGAAGCACCTCCTCGATGCGCGCCAGGGTCCTTGCGACCCGTTTTGCGACCGGCTTGCGACCAAGCCTGAAGCGTCCTCTCCGGGTCTCCGTGCAGAAGTGCGTGAAGCCCAGGAAGTCGAACGTCTCCGGCCTGCCCGCCCCGCGAGATCGCCGGTTCGCCTTGGCAAACCGTCCAAACTCAACGAGACGGGTCTTGTCCGGGTGAAGGGTGAGACCAAAGCGGTCCAGCCTCTCCCGAACGTCGCGAAGGTATGTCTCCGCATCCCGCTTATGCTGGAACCCGACCACAATATCGTCCGCGTAGCGGACAATGATCGCTTTACCGTTCGGAACCTTCGGACGCCATGCCTTGTGAAACCACAGATCGAGCACGTAGTGCAGAAACACGTTCGCCAGGCAGGGGCTGACAATGGCGCCCTGAGGCGTGCCCGCACCGGTGTCGCTCCATGATCCGTCGGTCATGACGCCAGCGTTCAGCCACTTGCGGATCAGACGGATCACCCGCCTGTCGCCAATGCGATGCTCCAGGAACTTGATCAACCAATCCCTCGGGATTGTGTCGAAGTACCCCTGAATGTCCGCGTCGACTATCCAGTTGACCTTGCGCCGCTCGATCCCGAACGCCAGGGCGTCGAGAGCGTCATGCGCCCCTCGGCCCGGTCGGAACCCGTAGCTGAAGCCAAGGAACTCCACCTCATAAATCGGTGTCAGGATCACATCCACAACCGCCTTCTGGACGATCTTGTCCTCCAGTGCGGCAATCCCGAGCGGTCGTGTCCCGCCGTCCGGCTTGGGTATCTCAACCCGCCGAACCGGCGGCGCCCGGTACGCTCCCCCACGATGCAGGCGCGAGTGCAGATCAAGCAAGCGCTCGTCCAGACCCTCGCCATACGCCGCCCACGTCACGCCGTCGACACCTGCCGAGGCTTCCTTCTTCAAACCGAAGTAGGCCGCCCGGAGCGCGTCCGGCGTAATGTGATGGAAGAGTGCAGTGAGACGCTCCTTCGGGTTCCTCTCTGCAGCTTCCCGTATCCGGTCCGCCGCCTGTGGCACACTTGCCCGACACTGCGTTCGGTGCGTGCTTTGGCGTCCCGGATTCCCCTTGGTTGAGGCCCTTTCCTCCAGCGACTCCGCAGAAGCTGACGCTCCCTTGTTCGCCGCCTTCACCGGTCTTACGGCCCCATCCGACTTCTTCAAACCGTTCCTCATAGGCTTCGGCTTTCTCCTTTCCCTACACGGTCCCGCCACGACAGGCGGGATAGTTCGAAGACCTCCCAGGGTCCCAACAGAAGGCGTGCGGACGTGCATGGGTTCTCCGACACCGCGGGGCTCGCCGACATCTCACCAAATCGATGCCTGCGATGTTGCCTTCGACCGATGCGAAAGCCTCGGCACCCCGAACAACGGACTTTTCGGTGCTCATTAGCCCTGCCCATCCGTACCGCTACCGACGCTTCGCCTGCCCCCTCGCGGGAACCGACGCACGGCTCGCGGAGAAACGTGGTTTGGTTACTCCTTCGTTTCAGGGGACTTTCCCCCCCTACCTTCCGCCAGTTCGCCTGGCACACCGCATCCCCCTCCCTCAAGGCCTCGGGGCGCTCGCAGAAGGCCTGGCTGTGGACCGCGGTCAGCGCCGACTCCGTCTTCTTCCTTATCGACCCGTCACGCAGCGCCCGGGTGGCCATGGTGCTGTTCGCCTCCACCGAAGGTGTCGTCTTCCTTGTTTGCGACCGCTACGTGGTCTACAGGAAACTGGAGCGTGAGCTTGATGGCAAGGTGATCCTCTGCCTTTGCTGGGCGCACTCCAGGCGCGATGTGATCGAGGCTGCGGCAGGCCAGGAGGGGCTGGAAGAGTGGTGCGACAAGTGGCTCGACAGGATCGCGCTGATCTACACACTGAATGGGCAACGGCTGAAGCACTACGATCCCGCACGCAAGCGTCAGTCAGCGAGGTTCAATGCCCTGCAGAAGGACCTTCGTGCGGCTGTCGAGGCGCTGTTCAGGCAGGCTCAGGAGGAACTCGACGCCTTGCCCGAGGGTGCACGCGAAGCGAAGCCCTTGCGTTCCCTGATCCGTCACCGCGAGGGACTGTGCGTCTTTGTCGACCATCCCCAGGTGCCCATGGACAACAACTTTGCCGAGAGAGCCCTCCGGGGTGCGGTGACCGCGAGAAAGCTGAGCTTCGGCTCCGACAGCGAGGAAGGCGCCGCCTTCACCGCCATCATGTACTCGGTCATCGGCACCCTTGCCATGAACAACATCAATGTTCGGCGCTGGCTTCATGAGTGGCTTGAGGCCTGCGCGCAGAACGGCGGCAAGCCGCCGGATGACCTCGACCCGTGGCTGCCATGGTCGATGCCCCCGGAGCGTCGAAGGGACCTCATGGAACCGGGGTGATCGAGTGCCGTTACGACGGCCGTGACTTCACCGCGCACGAGATGGCGCTGTTGCGCTCCCTGATCACCCAGCACCCCACCCGTGCGGCCATCGCCCGCGCCTTCTGCCGCGAGACCGGCTGATACAAGCCCGACGGGGCCTCAAGAACATGATGGCGAATGTCGCCTTTCTGGCCATGCACCGCGACGGCCTCATCACCCTGCCGCCACCCCAACGACGAGCAACCCGACCCGGACCCATCGTCTTCGGACCCAACAGCGAACCGCCACGTGGTGCGCCTCCCAAACGCATCCTCAACCGGTGAATATCACCAACAATCACCGCGTGGCCGAACGCTTACGGAGGCCTCGCCGGGGCCTATGCGGCGCCGGTGCCGAGTCTTGCCACCTTCACCATTTCCCTGCAGATGCTGAGCGCCATGGTGACGGCCACTCCTGTTTCCCTGCTCATGGGACGATTTGGCCGCCGCGCCGGGTTTCTCGGCGGCGCCGGATGCGCCATGGTGGGAGGCTGGCTGGGCGCCGTGGCGCTCTTCGAGAGGGACTTCATCTACCTCTGCCTCGCCCACGTGTGCTTTGGCGCCATGCAGAGCAGCCTGTGGTACTTCCGCTTCGCCGCCGCCGATGCCGTCCACGGGCCCTGGAAACCCAAGGCGATCGCCATCATCACCGGCTCGGGCCTGATTGCCGCGCTGCTCGGCCCGGAGATCCTGATCCACACACGGGACTACTTCTTCCCCGTGCCCTTTGCCGGCGCCTATGCGGCCATCGTGCTCATCTGCCTTGCCGGATGCCTGCCGGTCCTCTTTCTCGATCTTGCCAAGCCTCCACCGCGGTCACGGACAGCGGCTCAGCCGCTCGGTCGGATCCTTGGCAGCCCGCCGGTGGTGACCGCCATCATCTGCGCTGCCTCCGCCCACGCCATGATGGTGTTCGTGATGACGCCCACAGCCCTCGCGATGGCTGACTGCGGGCTGTCGACCGATCAGTCCGCCGATGTGGTGCGCTGGCACGTCGTCGCCATGTTCGGCCCGAGCTTCTTCACCGGATCGCTGATCGAGCGCTGGGGATCGCGGTGCGTCATGGCCATCGGTCTTGCGCTGCTGGCGGCGGCGGCCCTCGTCGCCTGGTCCGGCGTTGCCCTGGAGAACTTCTATCTGGCCCTTGTCCTGCTCGGAGTCGGCTGGAACTTCGGTTTCATCGGATCGACAAGCCTCCTTGCCGAACACGTCCGGCCGGAGGATCAGTCCCGGGTGCAGGGGCTCAACGAGACTCTCATCGCACTCGGGGCTGCCGTTGCATCCTTTGGCTCAGGCGCCTTGACCGTGACCCTGGGCTGGTCGACATTCATCCTCACCTCGATACCGCTCTTCCTCCTGCCGGCGCTGTGGCTGGCGCGAAGTGTGCTCGTTCACCGTCGCGTTGCCTGACGATCAACCCTGCTGGCGCAGGGCGTGGCGCCGGGACGAGCTTGTGCGGCTTTCGGCGAGGTGCATCCCGACCAGCCTGTTGACATTCTCCAGACCATCGAGAAGTCCCGGAACCACAACCTGGCCTGGACGGCGCTGCTGCGGGAGTTGGTGAATGGCCGTCGCCATCGCATCGGCCCGCGCAGAGGCCTCTTCGGTCAGCATGGAGACCAGACCGAGTTCGCGGGCGCGGCTGGCCCGGATGACCTGCTCGCGGCGCGGCGCCTGCCTTGGAACGATGAGCGCCGGCTTGTCGAATGACAGGATCTCGCAGAACGTGTTGTAACCCCCCATGGCCACCACGCCCGCCGCCCGCGCCATCAGCGATTCGAGATGGGTCTCGAAGGTGATGGCCGATACCCGGTCCAGGCGGTCGATCCTGGCCTGGAAGTCGCTCTTGACCTCGGGCTGCATGAACGGCCCGAACACGACGAGAGCCGGCAGTTCTGGCGCCATGGTGCATTCGTAGGCCATCAGGACCCGATCGACCAGGAGGTCTCCATCGCCTCCACCGCCCGTGGTGACGAGAACAAAGGGCTCCTCAATGCCGTCCGGGAGTTCGGCTTCAGGGCCCAGCAAGGGCACCGTACGCCTGAGATATCCGGTGTAGATCACCTTGCGGCGCACCGAATCGGGCACCTCGATCTCGGCAAGCGGGTCGTGAATCTGGGGCAGGCCATAAACCCAGATCTCGTCGTAGAGATCGCTGAGGGCCGGCACGGCGTTCTTGCGCTCCCACTCCGGCTTGAGGAGCTCAGGATCATCCATGACGTCACGCAGACCGAGGATGATCCTGGTGCCGCGCTCCTTGAGCATGTCGATCGTATCGCGAACCTCGCCACGCAGTCCGAGGGGCTCCTTGTCGACGAGGAGAATGTCGGGATCGAAGATCTCGGCTGTGTGCCGCATGATGGAAGCGCGCAGCGCCATAGTCTGTTCGATGTCGAGCATCGGATTGAGCGGCGAGTACTCCCCGTTGCGCAGCTTGATGACACCGGGAACACGCACGAAATCCACCCGGGCACGAAAATCGAAGCTGCCGATGATGGGAAGGCCCGAGAGAATGAGGACGGTCAGGTTGTCGACGGCCCCCACCATGGCATGGGCAATGGCCCGGCATCGGCGCAGATGCCCCAGTCCGAAACTGTCATGACTGTAGATCAGGACGCGAGGGCGCTCCGGCACCTTGCTCATGACACACCCGTCTCCGTCCAAGGGACGGCGCGCATCCTGACACACTCGCCGTCCTGCCGTCACCGGATGAACGCCAGCACATTCGCAGAACCTTGATCCGAGGCCATGCAAACCTAGTATCCTCGAGAACGGATGGCCGACCGGGACCCATGGAATCCACCGTCTACAAGTTCATATTCCGGTATTCGCGCAAGGAGCAGGTGTCCATCCTGCTCTTCACGCTGCTGTCCCTGCCCTTCTATTACGCCTCCCTCGACATTCCAAAGCTCATCGTCAACAACGTGCTGGCGGACCCGGCCTCCCCTGCTCCCGGTTCGGTCGACCTGCGCACACTCGTCGTCCTCGGCATTCCCCTGGGCGAGATGGAGCGCCTGGATCTGCTGGCCCTCTACTGCGGTCTCTTCCTTGCGCTCGTGCTCGCCAACGGCGGCTTCAAGTACGTCATCAATGTCTACAAGGGCCTTCTGGGAGAGCGCATGCTGCGGCGGCTGCGCTACCAGCTCTACAGCCGGATCCTGCGTTTTCCCTCGCCTCACTTCCGGCATGTCAGCTCCGGTGAACTGATCCCCATGGTGACACAGGAAGTCGAACCCCTCGGCGGCTTCATCGGCGATGCCCTTGCCCTGCCCATGTACCAGGGCGGACTCCTGATCACGGCTCTCCTCTTCATCTTCATGCAGGATCCCCTGATGGGCCTGGCCTCGGTGGCGCTCTACCCCATGCAAGGCTGGATCATCCCGAAACTCCAGCGTCAGGTGAATCTCCTTGCCAAGGAGCGGGTGCGGGAAGTGCGCAAGGTCTCGGAGCGCATCGCGGAAACCGTTCAGGGAATCGAGGAGCTGCACGCCAACGGCATGGCGCGCCGGGAGGCGGCAGAGTTTGCCGCACGCATGGGACGGATCTTCGACATCCGCTACCGGATCTACCGCAAGAAGTTCTTCATCAAGTTCCTCAACAACTTCCTGGCGCAGATCACGCCCTTCTTCTTCTACGCCATCGGCGGCTGGTTCGTGATCGATGGCTCGCTCACCCTCGGTGGCCTCGTTGCCGTCCTCGCCGCCTACAAGGACCTGCCGCCTCCCTGGAAGGAGCTGCTCAACCACTACCAGATTCGAGAGGACGCCAGGATCAAGTACGATCAGGTCGTCACCCAGTTCGCGCCGGCCGGCATGAGAAGCGATGCGGTTGTCTTCGACGACCGCGAAATCGCGCCGTTCACGGGGAGTCTGGCGGCAACCGGCGTGAAGTACATCGAGGACGACGACACCCTCATCGATGGTCTCAATCTCGACATTCCCCTCGACAGCCATGTCGCTGTCACAGGCGATGCGGCAAGCGGACGGGACAGGGTCGCACCGCTGCTGGCCCGTCTCGTTGACGCCGGCCAGGGCCGTCTCGTCTACGGCAACGAGGACGCCGGCAACCTCCCGGAAGCCACCCTGGGACGCAGAATTGGCTATGTCGGGGCCTCGACGTCGCTGTTTTCCGCAACGCTCCTCGACAATCTTCTTTACGGACTGCGCCAGACTCCGCAGGCGCCGCGGAGCGTCCCGCAGGGGATGGAGAATGCTGTGGTCCGTCAGGCACGGGAACGTCAGTTGACCGCCAACAGTCCCGATGACATCGAGGATGACTGGGTGAACCTCGGTCTCGCAGGTGTGGACGGTCGGTCCGGGCTGATCGATGCGGTGCGTCGCGCCCTGGCCGTCGCCGATTTCGAGGATGATGTCTACCGCATGGGACTGAGGCGCCAGCTTGATCCGGCAAGTCGGCCCCGGGAAGCGGAAAGGCTCCTTGAGGCGCGGCGCATTCTCGAGGGGCGCCTCGCGTCCGACACCTTCACAGGCCTGGTCGAACCCTTTGACCGCGACACCTACAACACCAATGCGACAGTCGGCGAGAACCTTCTTTTCGGCACCCCTGTCGGTGACACCTTCGATCCTGACCGCCTGCCGGAAAACGACCACGTCATGTCTCTCCTCGCCGGGGCCGGGCTGATTGACGAGTTCCTGGCCATGGGATGCGAAGTGGCCCGCACCATGGTCGAGCTCTTTGCCGACCTGCCGGCGGATCACGAGTTCTTTCTCCAGTTCTCCTTCATTTCACCGGACGATCTTCCCGAGTACCGCAGGCTGCTCACAAGGCTGGAACGCAGCGGGGAGACGAGTCTCGAAGAAGAGGAACGCCAGCGATTCCTCGCACTTCCCTTCCGACTCGCCCCTGCGCGCCACCGCCTCGGCCTGATCGACGACGCCATGCAGGCCCGGCTTGTCGAGGTGCGTCATGCCTTTTCCGGGAGTCTGCCCGATGACCTCGGGGATGCCATCTCGTTCTTCGACCGGACAGAGTACAATCCCGCCCTGTCACTCCAGGACAACATCCTCTTCGGCAAGATTGCCTGGGGCATGGCCGGGTCCCGGGAAAAGGTGGGACAGCTGATGGCCGAGGTCATCCGCGACCTAGATCTTCGACCGCTGGTGATCGAACTCGGTCTCGAGACCGGGGTCGGCATCGGCGGCGCCCGGCTCACGCCGGCACAACGCCAGAAAACGGCCATCGCCCGGGCCGTCCTCAAGCGCCCGGCCATCATGGTGCTCTCCGAGGCGACCGCCATGCTCGACGGAGCTTCCCAGGCCGCTGTCATGGACAATCTTCGCGAGGAGTTTCAAGACAGGGCCCTGATCTGGGTCCTGCACAGGCCGAGCGACGCGGCCCGCTTCGACCAGGTCCTCGTGATGAAGGACGGCAAGCTCGTCGAGAGCGGCGCCTTCGCGGAACTGATGGACCGCGACAGCTCGGTTCTTGCCGGCCTGATGGAACGTGAGTGACATGGGAGAACGTGGATCATGAGTCTGCAGGAAGAAGTCGACCTGTTGCGCACCATTCCGCTGTTTTCGAGGATCGAGCCGAGCCGGCTCAAGCTCCTTGCCTTCACGGCCCAACGCCTGACCTTCGCCCCGGGGGACCTCCTGTGCCGCCAGGGTGACGAGGGTGACGCCGCCTACATCATCATCACCGGCGATGCCGATGTCCTTGTCGAATCGGAGTCCGGCGCCGTGAAGGTGGCGACCCTCGGCCCCAACGACCTCTTGGGAGAGAACGCGATCCTGTGCGACGTGCCGCGCACGGCGACGGTGAAGGCGGTGACGAAGGTGGAGACCCTGATGATCTCCAAGGAGCTCTTCTTCCAGTTGATCAACCAGTTCCCGTCGATCTCGATCGAGATCATGCGCGAACTTGCCCGCCGGGTGGAGAAGACGACGACGATGCTGCGCGACGCCATGGCCACCCGGGCCGGCACCTGAATCGCGTGAGCCGGCTCGACAGCGCCATCCGCCGCCTCGAGGCCCAGCGTCTGTGTCTCGACGAGGCCGCCGTCCTTGTCGATGGCCGGCCCGGACACATCCTCGAAATCGGGCTCGGCAACGGCCGCACGTACGACCACCTGCGCTGTCTCTTTCCGGAACGGAACATCTACTGCTTCGACCGCAGGATCGCTGCCCATCCCGACTGCATCCCCGATGACGGCCACATGTTCCTGGGCGACCTGGCAGTCACGCTGCCCCTTGCGGCGCACCGTCTCGGACCGTCGGCCATCCTTGCCCATGCCGATATCGGTTCGGGTGATCGCCAGGCGAGTCTCGAACTCGCCTGCCGGCTCGCCGTAGCCTTGCCGCCCCTTCTCGCCGGCGGCGCCGTCGTCATGGGAGATCAACCCCTTCCCAGCACCGCCTGGACCACTCTCGATCTCCCCGCGGGCGTCGCTCGGGGCCGCTATCACATATACCGGACCTTACCCGCCTGATGGTTCACACAGGAGCCCCGGGGCGGCGCTCCCTGCGCAACCAGTTGAGGAGGTCGATACGGGTGATGACTCCAAGGAAGGCGTCACCGTCGACGACGATCGCCGTCAGGTCACGGCGGAAGATGGTCATCAGAGTGTCGATGTCCGAGGACGCCTCGACGGTTTCAGGACTCACCGACATCGCCGATGCCACCTTGTCCGTGAAGGCGCCATGACGGCGGTGAATGGCCCACAGAATGTCGGATTCATCAATGATGCCGACCACGTTGTCGTCCACCAGGACCGGCAACTGGCTGATGTCATAGAGTTTCATGCGCGACAGCGCGATGGCGAGCGTGTCGTCCGGTGACGTCGTGACGGAGGCCCTGTCGGTATGGGGCCGGGCGATGAGATCGCGCAGGTCGCCGTGATTCTCGCGCTCGAGGAATCCCTGATCCAGCATCCAGTAGTCGTTGTACATCTTGGAGAGGTACTTGTTGCCGCTGTCACAGACCAGCGTCACCACATTCTTCTCCTCATCCTGTTCACGGCAGAAGGCCAGCGCGCCCGCAAGCAGGGTGCCGGACGACGAACCTGCCAGGATGCCTTCGTCCACGAGGAGCTTGCGCGCCGCGGCAAAGGCCTCGGCATCCGCCACCTTGTAGGCCTTCGAGACAAGGGAAAGATCGCTCACCTCGGGAATGAAATCCTCGCCGATGCCCTCGACAAGCCAGGATCCCAACGGGCCCGGGGTGCCCGTGTTGACCTGGTCGGCCAGCACCGATCCGACGGGATCGGCCAGTATCATCTCGACATGCGGCGCCTGTCGGCCAAAGAAGCGGCCAACCCCCGTTATGGTGCCGCCCGAACCCACGCCGCAGACAACGGCATCCACCCTGTGCTCCATCTGCTCCCAGATCTCCGGCCCCGTCCCCTGTTCGTGAGCCAGCGGATTCGCCGGATTGCCGAACTGGTTGACGAAAAAGCTGTTGGGAGTCTCGTCGGCCAAACGGCTGGCGAGATCCTGATAGTACTCAGGGTGCCCCCGCGTGACATCCGACCGCGTCAGGCGGATTTCCGCTCCCATCGCCTGCAGGTTGAAGATCTTTTCCTGGCTCATCTTGTCGGGTATCACGAGAAGCAGGCGGTAGCCCTTCTGGCGCGCCACGAGGGCAAGGCCGATGCCTGTGTTCCCGGCCGTCGCTTCGATCAACACACCGCCGGGCCCGATGGCCCCCGACCGCTCCGCGGTCTCTACCATGGAAAGCGCCGGACGATCCTTGATCGACCCCCCGGGATTCTGGTTTTCCAGCTTCAGGAACAGGCGGCAGGGACCGGTATCGAAGGATCTCACCTCGACCATCGGCGTGTTGCCGATGGTCTCGAGAATGTTCGTGCTGGCTGCCATGGCAGGTCTTCCAGTAGAGACGACGATCACTGTTTCTACAACAGACAATCCCTCATGACACGAAAGTGCTCGGTGCCCGCCTCATGACCCATCCCCAGAACTATCGTGTCTACGGCGTCCTCCTGCGCAACCGCCATGTCCTCATTGCCGCCGAGTACGTCGAGGAACTCTTCGTGTGGAAGTATCCGGGCGGAGGAGTGGGCGATGCCGAAACGGCGAGAGAGGCACTGAGGAGGGAGTTCCGGGAAGAGGCCGGAATGGAAATCCGGATCGTGCGGGAACTCCACGACCCGGGAACCCTGATCAGCCCGTGGACGCTGGCGCCCTACACGCCGGTCTACTACCTCGTCGAGTCGGACGATTCTCCGTGTGTGCCCGCGGGCGAGGAGATCGACATGCGGTTCATGGAACCTGGCGAAGTGTTCGCCAGTACCCTCGTCGCCGGACCTGAAAGGTCAGCCCTTGCCGCCGCCCTGGCGATTCATGACGATCCCGGATCGCAGTCGGGATCGAGATAGCGCACCAGTTCCGGCAGCACCGGGGTTTCAAGAACGGAGTCCACGGGTCCGGTGAGGAGAATGCGTCCACTGTCCATGAACGCCACCGAGTCGGCAATGCGCCGGGCGTCCGCGGGATCATGGGAGACCATCACGACAGTCAGGCCGGACTCGCTTGCCAGCCCCGACACGAGATCGAGCATGGTGCGCCGCAACGCCGGTCCGAGCGCCGCGAACGGTTCGTCGAGAAGCAACACGGGACGTTTCATGACCAGCGCCCTTGCAATGGCGACCCGCTGGCGCTCGCCACCGGACAACTCGCCGGGCCTCCGATGCGCCATGGTCTCGAGTTCCACGCGGGAGAGGGCCTCGTGGGCCGTTCGCCGATCGGCTGCCGTCAGTCTCAGACCGGGGTCAAGACCAAGGGCGACGTTGTCGAGAGCCGGGAGATGGGCAAAGAGGTTGTGCTCCTGAAAGAGCGTCGTGATCAGTCGCGATGCCGGGGGACGATCCGTCACCACCCTCCCATGAACGAGAACACGCCCCGAGAGCGGCCTTTCGAACCCGGCGGCCAGCGACAACAGCGTACTCTTGCCTGCACCGCTGGCACCGATGAGCGCCAGCAACTCGCCGCGGCGTACCGCAAGGTCGGCGGCAAGCGTCCAGCCGCCCCGGCGAAAGGCTATGCCGTCGAGTTCAAGCCCGGGCGGCGACACGGCCAAGACCCTCGATGGCAACGAATATGGCAAGGCACACCACGACCAGGAGCAGTGCGATCACGGCAGCCTCATCCATGCGATAGCTGCCCAGCGCCCGGTAGAGAAGCAGGGCAAGGGTCGCCTCGCGCGCGGTCCCGAACAGCGCGATGGCCGTGAGGTCCCCTGCGGCCAGTGCCGTTGCCAGGGCCAGCGCCGTCGCCAGCGGGCGAAGCACGAGAGGCCCCTCGAGCCAGACGATCCGGCGCATGCCCGCAAGACCGAGGCTGGCGCACAGCCGGTCATGGTGGGCCGCGGTGCGACGCAGGACCGGAGAAACGAGCCGCAGCACGTAGGGGACGGAGACCAGGCCATTGACCAGGGCAGCAAGCGGCAGGGCCCAGTCGAACACCCGGACATGCCCCAGAAGAAGAACGAAGAGGCCGGCACCCAGCACCACCGGTGACACGATGAGGGTCTGGCTGCCGGCAATCTCGAGAACATCCGCCAGACGGCGGCGGTGTCGGCGCATCGCCAGGTCGCAGGAGGTAGCGGCGAGCAGGAGACCGACGGTGACGGCAAAGACACCGGCGCCAAGACCCACCAGGACACTGCGCAACGCGGCAAGCCAGACATCCTGGCGGGCGAGAACGTCAGCCAGTGGGCCGGTCAGACCGGCAATCGCCACTCCGGCCAGAGGCGCGCCCACCCAGAAGATGCCGGCGGCGATCAAGAGGGCATCGCCGATGCGGCCAGGCCGGCCAAGGGAATCAGGGCGCCTGGTGATCCGGCCCACGCCTGCCTCGCTCCAGGAAAAGTGGGCAAGGCGGAAGAGAACAGTGGCGACGGTGGCGCAGATCACCACCTGGAGCAGGGCGAGGAACACGGCACGGACGATGTCGAAGTCCAGTCTCAGCGCCTGGTAGATCGCCACCTCGAGGGTTGCTGCGCCCGGGCCGCCGCCCAGTGCCAGAACGACGGTGAAGCTCGAGAACGTGAGAAGAAAGGCCAGCATGGCAATGCCGGGCAGAACCTCCGCGAGGCGGGGCCACTCGATCAGCTGGAAGATCGGCCAGGAGGTCATGCCCAGCTGCGCTGCCAGCCTCCACGTCTCCCCGGGAATGGACTCCCAGGCCGGCAGCATGAGGCGCACGGCAAGCGGTATGTTGAAGAAGGTGTGGGCAATGAGAATGCCCTCGAGGCCGTAGATCGGACCAAGGCCCGGCATTCCGGCCGTTCCCAGCGCGGTATTGACGGCGCCGTTCCGTCCCCACACGGCCACCACCCCGAACACGGCGACGATGGCCGGCAGAACCAATGGGATGCCGAAGAGACGGATGACGATGCCGCGCCCCGGAAAGTCCGGACGGCGCGCCAGTGCTCGGGCAAGGGGTATGGCGAACACGAGGGAAAGCACCGTCGAGAGCGTTGCCTGGAGGACCGTGAAGGCAAGTACGTGAAGCGCATAGCGGTCAAGCAGGCGTCCCGATTCTCCGGGGGGCGCGGCATCGAGAAGCGCCAAGAGCGCCAGCACCGCCAGGCCCGGAGAAGCGACGAGCGCCGCTACTCCGGGCCAAAGCAGGCGCCGCAGACCGACCATCACTCTCCGATGGCTGCCTCCAGCCATTCGTCGATCCATTGTCTGCGCATGGCGCCAACGTCTTCCGGCGACAACAGCAGCGACACGTCAGGCAGGGGCAGTTCCCGGAAGACGTCCGGAAGATCGTCACCAAGATCGATGACCGGGTACATCCAGTTCCCGGTGGGGATGGCGCCCTGGAACCCCGGCGTGGCGATGAAGCGCAGAAAATCGCGGGCGAGGTTCTCCTGGTCCGTACCCTCGACCATGGCCGCCACCTCGATCTGCATATAGTGGCCCTCCTCGAACATGGCGGCACGGTAACGCGTCTCGTCCTCGACGAGCTGATGATAGGCAGGAGAAGTGGTGTAGCTCAGCACCATCGGCGCCTCGCCCTCCAGGAACAGTCCGTAGGCCTCACTCCAGCCTGCAGTGACCGTGAGGACACGTGATGACAGTGAGCGCCAGGCATCAGCGGCGGCATCACCGTAGACGGCTTTCATCCACAGCATGAGGCCCAGCCCCGGGGTGCTGGTGCGGGGATCCTGGATGATGAGATCGGCGCCGTTGCCCCCCGCCACCAGGTCACCGAGTGATGCCGGTGGCTGAGGCAGCGCCTGGTTGTCGTAGATGACGGCGAGGTACCCGTAGTCGAAGGGAACGAAGACGGGATCGTCCCATGGAACGGGGAGATCGAACTCCAGGTCGCCGAGGCCATGCCGGCGGACAAGTCCGTGATCGAGGGTTTCGGCCATGAGGTTGGTGTCGAGCCCGAGCACCACGTCCGCGTCTCCGCCTGAGCCCTCGAGACGCAATCTCGACAGCAGGATCGCGGCGTCATCGACCGCCGTCCAGCGAATGGTGCAGTCGCAACGGGCCTCGAAGGCCTCCTCGACCTGCGGTCCCGGGCCCCACTCGCTGACGAAGGACTCGTAGGTGTAGACATCAAGCGTGTCGGCACGCGCTGACAGGATGGTCAGCAGGGCAGCCGACAGAAAGGACGCTGTCCTTGACATGGTTCCTCCTTTGGCGCCGGCGCCGGGGGAGGGGATCGTCCTCTTGAGAAAAGACCGTCGCCTCAATCCCTACGCCGGCATGATCCGGATCAGGTTCAGCGGGTCGATGCCTTCCGGCATCTCTCAGCTCCCAAGGAGCTCCCCGTGAGTGACCGGGATGAACCTAGACCATGACGCGACAATCAGCAAGACAGGGATCATCGGCGACGGATCTCGAACGTGTAGACCCCGGCATCCGTCGACGTGGCGACCAGAAGATGGCCGGTGGTTTCGGCAAAGGCCCTGAAGTCCTTCTGCGAACCGGGATCCGTGGCATGAACGACGAGAACATCCCCGCTCGCCATCTCCTTGAGGCGTTTGCGCGCCTTGAGAACCGGCAGGGGACAGGCGAGCCCCCGCACGTCGAGTTCCTGCTTCATGGCCGCAACGATACCCGCCGGGCCCCCGCTTCTCCAGTCCCGGATGGCCGCTCTGCAGCACGCATGATGACAGTCCGCCACCCTTCCGGGGATACGGCCCGGCACGACCTGCGGTGACCGGTGGCGTTCAGGATCGGCACCCCGCCACCCGGCAGGCTGCCGGGTGTCGCGCGCCCGACGTCAGCGGACCGCAGAAGAAGTCTTGCTGCATCGCCAAGGGTGAGATGCGGCGCCGCACGAAGGTGTCGTCACGCTGACGCTTGGCCCTGCCTGAGAGTTCCGCTCGGCACAGCCCGCTGTCACGCGGTATCGGCCGTGGCCAATCGGGGATCTCGACACAGGCGTCGCAGGGAAACCGGATTCCGGTGCCGTCGCCTGGACCGGATTCCCTGGAATGCAATCGGGGGATGGCGCATGCCATCCCCCGGTCGCGTGGCACAGGGGGCAGTGGGTCATCGCCCCCTGGCTCGTGTCACTGCCCGTCAGTCGAGCATGGCGTCGTGGCGCCCTCGATGATCGAGGGCCTTGTCGAGGCCGATGTCCTTGTAGTGCCTGACGGCGGCATCGTATTCGGAATCCTCCGAACGGATCTGCCAGACGTGCCAGATCACCCAGATGGCGACGCCAGCCAGGACGAGGAGCCATTCAATTCCCGGGAAGGGATAGATGGCGCCCAGAGACGCAACATCGGACCAGCTTTCAACATTGGTAGACATGGTTTCCTGTCTCCTTTCCGGGACCGCTCAGTTCTTCGCGAGATCGCGGTCAATGTCTTCCATCGCCGTGTCCCGATAGGCGTGATACGGGAAGGCATCCCCGTAGTCATGGGTGTCGAGACCGGCAAGCTCGACTTCGCGCGGCACACGCAGCCAGCCCAGGCCATCGAGGACCTTGGCCAGCGCCCAGCAGGGCAGGAAGCCAAGGAGCCAGAACATCAACATGGCGCCGAGGAAATTGCCGAGCGGATTGATGGATGCCACACCGTCGGTGTTGCCGAACCAGCCCCCTGCTTCGTAGGCGACGTTGGAGGGATAGCCCCAGAGCATGAAGCCGGCGATCACTGTTCCCGCGAAACCGGCATAACCGTGCACGGCAACGGCCCCCACCGCATCGTCGATCTTGAACTTCCGCTCCACCCAGTGGTGCATCCTGTAGGCGATCCACACACCGATCATGGCGATGATCATCGACTCGATCGGATGGTAGAGGTCGTTGCCCGCGGACGCACAGATGACGCCCGCAAGACCGCCAGAATAGCTCCAGAACGGCTGGCCCCGCGAGACCAGATAGCCCGCCAGGAGGCCGCCAGAGAGCGACATCAGGAAGTTGAAGGTAATGGCGGAAAGCGATGTCGGTGTCAGATAGATGTTGGTCGCCGTGAAGAAGGGGTCGCCTTCGGCTCCCATGACATCAGCGGTGTAGTCGAGGATGGGAATGTTGCATGCGGCATAGAACCCCCAGAACCCGGTGTAGATCAGGAACAGCCCGACCGTGACGAGCCAGGGGTTGTTCTGAGGTATGTCGCGAGGCGTACCATCGGCCGCGAACTTGCCGAGTCTGGGACCCAGTACGACCAGGATGCCCAGCGCCGAGCCACCGGCAATGCCGTGCACCACCGAGGATGCGTAGGCATCGTGATAGCCCCACAGCTGCACCATCCAGCCATTCCAGCTCCAGCCCCAGGCGGCATCGATGATCCATGTCACCGAACCGACAAGAACCACCGCCAGCAGGAACGCCTGGGTCTTGATGCGTTCGATGACGGCGCCGGAGACAATGGACGCGGTGGTCCACGAGAACAGCAGGAACGCTGCCCAGAAGACCCCGTTGATGCGTGACCAGTACATGGTGTCGTCCGCCGTCAGACTCGAGGTCTGAACGGTGACCGCACCACCCATGTGGGTGCCCATGACCTCGGACCACGGCACGGCGAAGGGTGCATCGAGAAATCCGCCCATCATCGGGAAGTGGGGGAAGGCGAAATAGATCCACCAGCCAAAATAGAAGAACGTGATGGTGACCAGAGGGATCAGCATCGTGTTCTTCATCAACGTGTGCTGCAGATTCTTGCGGCGCGACGCGCCGACCTCGTAGACACAGAATCCTACATGGATCAGGAACATGATGACGACTGTGACCCAGTAGTAGAATTCCGTGAAGATGATCGTCAGCGAACTCAATTGATCAGTCATCTCCCTGGATCCTCCCAAGTATGATCGACGAGTGTTCAGGGACCCTTGCGGCAGGTCTCCGGAAGTGTAGGACATTTGTCGATGGCCGGAAAGCCGCCACCTGATTGCCCCCCTGAGTGGATGACATGTCCCATGAACCGACCGACGACGACGATGCCAGGCAAGGCAACACCCGGCGACCTGCTGGCCAGACTCGGCGAGCTCGGCATCCCGTGCACGACCCATGAACATCAACCCGTGCACACGGTGGCCGACAACCGCGCGCTGCGTGGCAGCCTCCCGGGAATTCACTGCGACACTGTTCTTCAAGGACAGGAAGGCACGGCTGGCAGCCTCCCGGGAATTCACTGCAAGACACTGTTCTTCAAGGACAGGAAGGCACGGCTTTGGCTCACCGTGGTCGAGGAATCGCGCGAACTCGACCTCAAGGCCCTTGCCGGACTGATCGGCTCGGCGCGCCTGAGTTTCGCCCGCCCCGAACGGGTGCGTGACATACTCGGCGTCGAGCCCGGGGCCGTGACTCCCCTCGCCCTGATCAATGACACCGGCGAGCAGATCGGTGTCGTCATCGATCACGCCATCATGGAAGCGGACCTCGTCAACCTGCATCCGCTCGTCAACAATCGGACGACAGCTCTCCTTCCGCACGATCTCCGGCGCTTTCTTGCGGCCTGCGGATACGACCCGAGGGTCGTCGATCTTGCCTCCGCCACACGATCCTGAAGACGGCATTCAGCGCCGAACCATTCGAGGGTCGCGCAGGAAGAACCTGATAGCGGTCGTCAGTGCGTGTGTCCGGCAAGGACCAGTCCGGTGGCCTCGGCGGTGGCGAGCGTGAGGGCGCGCAGGTCCTCGGGCTCCAGGTTGTGGAGATTGGTCTTGCCGGTGCAGCGGGCCATCATCGAGGCCTCTCCCGCCGCCGACTTGAGGATGTTGGCGACCGCCCGAGAGCACTCGTCGACCGTGATGTCCGGGGCGAACCGAAGCCGGTGGGATTCGTCGAACTCGGCTCCGGCGGCCAGGGCCACCGTCATGCCGAAGACCAGCGACTTCGCTCCCATGGCGATGAACTTGGCGGCATCCGTCCCGGAACGCAGGCCGCCGAACCAGAGGATGTCGATTTCCTCTTCCATGTCGAGCCGACGCAGGCAGGCAATGGTGTCGCGCATGAGCGAGAGGTCGGGAGCGCCAGTGAGTTCCGGCCAGTCGCACCCGGTGGCGGTGTTGCCGTTGACCAACAGGACATCGAGACCCTGATCGAGTGCGAAACGGATGGCATCCTCGAGAGCGCTCCTGTGGGATACCGCAAGCCCGAGGATCTGGTTCTCGCGCAACCGCCGGATCTGCGCTGGCGCCTCGAAGCGTGGACCGATGACGTGAATGAGGCCACGGGCTTCGTGCCGCGGTGGAATCTGTCCCTCCACCACCAGCTGGAACCACGGCACGTCCTCGGCGATCGGCCGCATGCCGATGTAGCCTGCCGCCGCCTGCGAGATTCCCAGGCCAACCCCGCGCCTCACATCCGCCGGTGCGTTGTCAAAGCCTGACACGAAGAAGGGCTGCGCCACCTCCATCCGTCCGGCACCGAGGTTCGTCGCCACCCTGCAGGCCTCGCGATAGGGGTCGATCACCAGCCTCGACAGATTGGCCGGCAGGAAAACGAGGTCGTCGACCGTGGCCGGACGATCCCCGGGAAACGGATTGTCACGCGACCGCAGGCGCTTGGCCAGCATGCCAACTTGACGCTCTGTGTCTTCGCGCTTCGTCCGCGCCATCAGGAAGATGTCTTCGCGGTTGGCGACGGAGTAGTCGGCCGAGCCTGTCTCGGCGTCACAGCGATAGCATCTCGCCGCCTCGTTGCGCGCCTCCTCCCAGGTGTAGGTCGACTCGATTTCCGGGAACGCAACCGGATTGTCACCCACACCGTGGAACGGCGGATGGTGCAGGCCCAGGAGTTCCCACTTGAGGTCCTGGGCCACCGGCACGCGCCGCGTCCTCCATGGCGTACGATAGGGAACAGGATCATCGATGCCTTCGAGCCATGCCTTGATGTAGTAGGCAAGCCGCTGGCCATGGCTCATGGCCATGACGATGGTCGAGCCCCCGAAGGCGCCGTCACCGGCGGCAAAGACCTGCGGATCATCGGTCCGCATGGTCTCCCAGTCGGTCCGCACGCGATCGCCGGACATGAGGTCCCGCGTGGCGGGATCTTCGCAGGCGCCGTACTGCCCGACCGCAGCGATGACCATGCCGCAGATGACGTCATGCTCGGCCCCCTCGATCGTCACCGGTCGCCGGCGGCCATCTGCATCCGGTTCACCGGCTCTGGTGCGGACACAGCGCAATCTCAGGTGATCCTCGTTGTCGGAGAGAACCCTGACCTGCTGCGTGTTGTAGATGAACTCGATGCCTTCCTCGATGGCGCCCTCGAGTTCGATCTTTCGTGCCGGGATGTCTTCCGGACCACGGCGGTAGATGACCTTGACCTCCTCGCATCCCGGCAGGCGCAGGGCGGCACGACAGGCGTCCATGGCGACATCACCGCCGCCAATGACGACGACCGTTGCGGGCATTTCGGGGCGTTCTCCCGCGTTGACCCGGCGCAGGAACTCGACGCCATCAATCACGCGGTCGTCATCCTCGCCCGGGATCCCCATGGTCTTGCCCCACCAGGAACCGATGGTCAGCCCCACTGCATCGTGGCGGTCCTTGAGCCCGGACAGCGTGATGTCCCGGCCCAGGGCAACGTTCGTGTGGATGGTGAGACCAGGACAGCGGGCCTTCAGCCTCTCCATGTCCTCGCGCAGGGTGCCGGCAGGCAGGCGAAACGCGGGAATGCCCCAGATCATCATGCCGCCGGGACGGTCGGTCATCTCGTAGACATCAACCCTGAACCCGGCGACGGCAAGATCGTGGGCCGCCACCAGTCCGGCGGGTCCGGCTCCAACGATGCCGATACTCTCTTCACGGGTGACCTCCGCCGCCGCCGGCACCCACTCGGCGCCGAGCTTTTCCATGACGAAGCGCTTGAGATTGCGGATCTGCAAGGGACCGTCGCTTGCGGCACGCCGGCACGCCGGTTCACAGGGTGCATCGCAGACGCGCCCGCAGATCGAACTGAAGGGGTTGGTCGCCGTGATGGCCTCGAAGGCCTCGGCAAACCTGCCCTCCCAGATGTGGGCGATGTAGGATGGTGCATCCGTGCCGACCGGGCAGGCGATCTGGCAGGGAGCGGGTACGAAATGCCGGTCGGCAGTATCGTCCGCGAGCTGTTCCGGCACAGGACTGGCGTCGATCATCGAAGAGCCCGTTCCATCGCGGCATCGATTTCGGGGAACCCCGCATTCCGGCGTTCGGGACGCAGAGGAAGGCCGGTGATCTCGGCCGCCTCGGGCGTGAGAGCCACGAGATCATCGCGGCAGGGACCGCGTACATCATCATATCCCAGACCATGGGTGACGGCCGCAATCTGCCAGCGCACGCTTTCCAGGAAGGTGTAGATGTGCTGCGCCTCGACCTCGGGCTTGTAGCGCTTCTCGTGGTCCGGATCCTGGGTGGCGATACCGGTGACACACTGGCCGACATGACACTGCATGCAGGCGATGCAGCCACCGGCGATGATGGCGGCAGTCCCCAGCGCCACGGCGTCGGCCCCCAGACACATCGCCTTGACGGCGTCGACCCCGTCTCTCAGCCCACCCATGAGGACGATCTCGATGTCCTGGCGGCGCCCTATGGACGCAAGGGCGCGTTCCGCCTCGCAGATGGCAGAAATGGTCGGGATGCCGACATACTCCATCACCTCGGCACCCCCGGCTCCGGTGGAGCCCTGCATGCCGTCGAGCTCGACAAAATCGAAGCCGTCCTTGACGGCAATCTTGATGTCGTCGTGAATCCGCCCTGCCCCCAGCTTGACGCTGACCGGCAGGCGGTAGCCCGTCGCCTCGCGCAATTCCTCGACCTTGATGACAAGATCGTCGGCACCCAGGATGTCGGGATGGCGAGACGGTGAGCGAAGGTCGATGCCAGCCGGAATGCCGCGGATCTCGGCCAGCTCCTTCGTCACCTTCTTGGCCATGAGCTGACCGCCGAACCCCGGCTTGGCGCCCTGGGAAATATAGATCTCCAGGCCATCCGCCCGGTTCATGTCGTGGATGTTCCAGCCAAGACGGCCACCGAGCATCTGGAAGATGAGCTGGCCTGCCGCATCGCGCTGGGCATCGCTCATGCCGCCTTCCCCGGTGTTCTCCGCGATTCCCGCCATGCCCGAGGCGATGGCGACCGCTTGCTTGGCGGACCGGGAGAGGGCACCGTAGCTCATGGGAGCGATGAGAACGGGCATCGTCAGATCAAGGGGTCTGGCGCCGTTCTTGCCGCCGACCAGCGTGTGCATCCTGACCCTGGAGACCGGATCGTCGCCGACGGCACCAGGAACGATGTCCCTGGCGAAGGCGAGATCCGCCAGGTGCGGCAGTTCGCGGGCGCCACCGTATCCCCTCACCCGGTAGCGGCCGATCTGGGACTTGATGTAGACGTCTTCCTGGACCTTGTGATTCCAGTAGTCGCTGTCGCCGGAAAAATGAAAGTAGGGAATCGAACGCACCTGTTGTTCCGGCGTACCGTAGCGCAACTTCTTTCCGGCATTCACGATCTTGCGGAAACGGCCCCGGAAGGGAACTTCATGGCGGTCGAGGAAGGCCCTGATGTCGTCGATCTCGTCTTCCGCGATATCGGTGACCATGGCATCGGATCCCAGTGACACCAGGTCACCGCCAAGGAAGATCTCTCCTCCCGTCATGTCCTCACCGAGGCGCTCGCCCGATTTACCGAGAATGATCATGCGCCCGCCATACATCATGTAACCGGCCATGAAACTGGCGTTGCCGCAGCACAGCAACGTTCCCTTCTTCATGACCTGCCCGGCCCGTGATCCCATGTTGCCCTTGATCACAACCTCGGCGCCGCGAATCGCCACTCCGGCTATGGCGCCGGCGTTGCCGCCGACGACGACAGATCCCCGGTACATGTTGTCGGCCAGTCCCCAGCCGGCGTTTCGTTCGATGTGAAAGCGGGGGGTGTCTGTCAGTCCGGCGCAGAAGTATCCGGCCGAGCCACGGACATGAATGTCAACCGCATGGATGACACCGACACCGATATGATGGCGTGCATCGGGGTTGAGAACCTCGATGGCGGAGCCCCTGGCCGCCGCCTCGCGAATGCCCTCGTTGGCTTCGCGGGTCGACAGGTCCTTCAGATCGATCGTGACCATGTGCTGTAGCTTCCCGGAGGCGGTTCACGGGTATCAAGCGCGCGGCCCGGGAACAGGCGGTTGAGCGAGACCTCTTCCGAGGCAATGGCAATGAGATCGTCGTTCTCGAACATGATCATCGGCTTTGCGGCAAGCCGGTCCTTCGCATAGCCAATCTCGTCACGGGTCGACACGAGGAACGAGAACGTCCCGTCCATGTCGTCGATGGTCGAGGCGAGCGAGTCCTTCAGGGGAACCCCCTGGTTCAGCTTGTCGGCGAGATAGACGGCGATGAGTTCACTGTCGTTGTCCGTCGCGAAAGCGAAGCCGCGGCGCTCGAGGCGCCGGCGCATCTTCCAGTAGTTCGTGATCTGCCCGTTGTGGACAATCGCGACATCGGCAAACCCGGTGGCCCAGAACGGGTGCGAGGCCTCCGGCTTGACATCCGATTCGGTGGCAAGGCGCACATGTCCGAGACCGTGCGAGCCCCTGAACTGGTGGACGTCATAGGTGTCATCGACGTCATGGGCGCCGCCGACATCCTTGACGATCTCCAGGCTCTCTCCGATCGACACCACCTTGGCAGCGTGTTCCACGGCGTATGAGAACTTCTGCAGATCACCGCTGAAACGCACCACGACGCGATAGCTGCCGGCGATGCGCCCTTCCTCGATCACCCTGGCGCCGTGTTCGTCGAAGACCTCCTTCAGGGCGGCGATGGCGTCTCCCGCCTCGTTGTCGGAACCGACATGAAACCGCAGTTTCAGCTGGCCCTGCTCGCCGCTCTCGTAGAGGGCGAAACCCGTGGAGTCCGGGCCCCGGTGCTGACAGCCGTCGAGCATGTCGATCAGCGCCGTGCCGGCATCGATTCCACTGGCCTCATTCTTCAACAGGATACCGGCAATTCCACACATGGCTTGTTTCCTCTGATGAAACGAAGTTTCCTGCCGTTGATGCTTATAGCCGTTTCACGGAGTCAATGCAAACGGCCTCGCCGGATCACCTGATCGACAAGGTCCGCTCCGAGACCGACCGGGTCGAAATGCTCGCGGTATCGGCGGATGAGACCCGGGTTATGGGACTTGTCCTTGACTGAAAGGCTCATGCCGCCAGGATCCGATCCGTTTCGCGGATCATCGGGGTGCCTGACCGCAACGCTCCTTGTCCCGTGCAGGCGCCTCTCCCCGACACCTGATGTTGCGGGCCGCATGGCCAAGAGGCCACGCATGTGAAAGTCGTCTGCGACGGACGCGGGGCGGCATCCGCCGTTGTTGCACTCCGCATAACGCCTGGCTGACATGCGCCGCGTTCACCGCCACGAGGAGTGGAGCCTTCCGTCGACCTGCCTGATGACGGCGCGGACTCCGGAAGGGTTTCGGCGTGCCTCATGTTGCGCATGGGGAGGCCTTGCATGGGACAGCGTCTCCGATCTCTTGTCAGATAGGCAGTCGTCAAACTGCCGATTTTCAACCGGGAGTGGATTCAATTCCGGCTTCCCGTCATCAGGAATCGACGGAGCAACAAGACAGTCCCGCAACGCTGTCTGATGTTGCTCGGGTTCTTCCCGCTGCCCTGCACTGAAGGCTGACCACACACTGAGCGTGACGACGATGCTGCAACCTGAGCGACTCGTCACCTCCCGGGCTGTCCAAGGTGAAAGCGTGCCTTCATGGTGAAGGGCTCGTCGCGCGATGCCTGGTGGAAGAGGAGACTCAGTCGACAACACCAATCCTGCCCGACGACGCCTGCCATCCGCTATCCCAGCAGGCCGGCGATGCGGGCGCGCAGGTCCTCATCGAGACGCCGGATCAGCGTCATGTGAAAGCGGAGTTCGTCGAGGACAAAGGGATAGACCCGGCGCGCTGTCAGGCCTTGCGGTCGACGGCGTTTCCGTTCGCTGTCGGCCAGCGGCGCGCGGAAGTGGTCGAGTTCCGGCACGCACGCCTTCGCCAGATCACTCATGGCCAGGCAGGACCCACGCAGCACCAGGACGAGGAACCCGCCGACACTGGCGAGGTTCAGCGACGGTGCCCGGAATGCGGTGAAGTCCGCCGCCAGGGAAGCGTCGCCGAGGCGGGGCATCTGCGGTGGTGCCCGGGGCGGGAATGAGCGAGGCCTTCAGCGTGGCATGAAATCCATCAGCGCGGGGAATGCGGACGATGTCACGGTGGAGAGCCTGCGGGAGGCCGGGAACACAAGCGGCCTCCTCTCCCAGCCAGCTGGCGGCGAATCGGGCCAGTTCCGAAGTGGCCGCAGGTGCCTATGTGACGGCGAATCTGCCGTTCACCGCCCCGTGCCGTCACCGGCAAGCTTCGTGAACAGAAGCGAGGCCGAATCGAGGACGTCGTCCGGCAGGCAGTCCTGTGAAGACGTTACCGCCAGGGCCGTCGACAGCCGCCAGGAACGGGGCAGCGCGACATTCGCTGCCGCCGCCGCGCTCTCGATGCGACCGACGAGGCTGGCCTGATGTCCGTCTTCACCGAGCGACAGGCGGATGCCGATCGCGCTTCCGAGGCCTTCGAGAATGATGCGCTCTCCGAACAGGTCCTCGAGACACACGTCATGCCCGGACCAGCCAAGGGCCTCGTCGAGAAGAACGATCGAACTGTCTCCCTCGTCAAGAAGTTCCCGCACCAGCCCATGTCGGCGAAGACGCGCGGTGTCGGTGCCGTCGAAGAGAATCAGGGGACGACGGTTCTCGGCCATGAGAAGCGATGCCAGGTAGCCGCACACAGCCGCACCGCCGCAGGGCACCACGTCGAAGGATGCGTCAAGCGCACTCCTCCCGGTCCGGGCGCAATGCTGCAGCAACGCCTCCAGGTAGCAGGCATCGCTGACATGTTCGACAAGCAGTGATCGGCCCTGTTCCGTCAGGGAATCGAACATTGCATACCCGGCGGCCGCCTTGAGTGCGAAGACCGTTTCCGGATGGGCGGGCCATGAACCCCTGAGGATGCGGGCATGTCCCGTGTCGTCCTCGAACACCGGACGCACTCGTTCAAGGTGATCACCGTCGATAAGGAACGGCGAATGTGTCGTGTAGATGACCTGGTTCTGTGCGGACAGACGCTCGAAGAACACCAGCAGTTCACGCTGTGCCGTCGGGTGAAGGCTGAGACCGGGCTCGTCCAGGAGGACGATGGTATCACCCATGCGGCCCCCGGACTCCGCGGCAAAGACGAGGAAGAAGGAGAGGAACCACTGGAAGCCCTTGCCGCGGGACTCCAGTTCGATCTCCACATCCTCCAGTGAATCGTCAGCGACCTTGATGCGGAAATAGTCTCCGTCCACGTGATAGCGGATGCGATGGCGCCGCTGCGACCACAGTTCGGCACAGCGGCGGCTGATGTCGACCGATGCGGCATTGAGCCGGATGGCCCGCTCCTCCATCTGGCGCTGCATCGCCTCGCCCGATACCCTGTTGTCCGTGACGCCGAGTGCCACGATTTCCCGGGGGTCCAGGCCCGCATGGCGGAAGAGGGCAAGCGCCGTTCTGGAACGTGGCTCCGGTTCTTCGCGTTCAAGGTTCCTGAACATCTCCGGCAGCCAGATGGCGCTGTCGAGTACGCCGTAGTTCTCGAAGTAGAGGAAACGTGGCAGTTCGCGTTCGACCAGGGCGTTGACATGATCGATCACCCTGTTCCCGAAGGGCATCCGCAGCATGGCGGCAACGACAGCACCAAGAGCGCTCAGCCGTTCATCATCGAACCCCGAAATCTCTTCGTCGATTTCGGTGAGCAGGGCCCGGCCGGTGGCGCTCGTGACGTCATCAAGCCCGGCGAACCGGTCGTGCCACTCGCTGGTCCATGCACTCAGGCGTGGCGAGTCGTCCGCAAGTGTCAAGCCCTCAAGGACCTCCATCAGGGGAACTGGCTGTGCCGGCTTGGCTCCGATCTGCGGCATGTAGGAAAAACCAAGAGAGCCGTCGTAGTGGCGCGTGACGGTAACTGTCTCGGGCGCTGCCCGGTCCGGACCCAGGAGGATCGCGATATCGTTCTTCTGCTGTACCGGAATCTCGAACTCGATGGAACAGACCGGCCACTCCGCACCCGTTGAACCAGCCAGGACGTAGTCGCGCGTATAGCGGTCTCGCGGAAACTCGCGCTGAGCGTCATAGGCTTCCGCCGTGCCGGGATTGAACTTGTTGAGTGCCTTGAGAAGGGAGGTCTTGCCCGACTCGTTGCGTCCGACAAGGACCGTGACCGGGTCGAGCGTCACCCAGCCGCTGTCCCCGATGTTGCGATAGTTGCGAACCCGAAAGCGCAACGCCTTCATGTCTGATCTCCCGATGCCGCGGCAAGGGATATGCGTACCGGGGCTTCTCCGGCGGTGGATGAACCCAGGGTCACACGTCCGCCATGGCGCCTGAGAAGAGCGACGGCCAGCGCCAGTTCGTGGGAGGCGCCGCATGGCCTGAACGTATGTTCCGAGAACCGCGGAAGGGGAGCACCTCCGGTGATGGTGACATGCACCTGATCATCACCGGCCGTGGTGAAGACGCGAACGGCGCCGTGTCCAGGTCCCGATTCCCTGGGGGCGGTGAGGATACCTTCGAGAATGGCGGTCAGGGCGAGGACAATATCGGATGCCACACCCCTGACATCTCCGACATCGGCAAGTTCCGTCACGACGGGAGTCCGGTGGCCTGCACTGATCGCCTCGAGAGCTTCTCCGATGCACGCGTTGATACTGACCGCCGGCGCTGGTGGCTCCGCCTCCCCGACGAGAGTCCACAGGCGCTTGCCCAAGGCCGACAGCTCACCTGCTTCGTTGCGCAGCATGGCGAGATGATCGTCCATCGCCTCGACCTCCCGATGAAGGGGAGCATCGTCATGGAGCGACCGGTCGAGTCCTGCCTCCGCGATGGCGTTGCCAAGTCTCTGGCGGGACTGTCTGAGAGCATTGGTGTGCGAAGCGAGGCGTTGGGCCCGCACCGTCACCGCCGCCGCCGTACCGCGGAAAAACAGCCTTTCCCTTCCCGGATCCGCGGCCTGTTGCACTGGCTCGCTGCAGCGGCGTCCGCGGATGCCAAGCAGAACCCAGAAGAGCACCAGAGCACCGAGGGCAGCAACCGTACCATCGTCATAGCTGCGCACGGCAAGCGCACGGCTGGCACGCTCGTTCTCCAGGGACATGACAAGCTGCTCGGCAACATCGACCAGCCTGTCGACAGTCAGCCCCCGATGCAGCTCATCAAGAGTGCGCTTGTCGGCCATCAGCCTGCGAGCTGCCGCGACAAGAGTCACATCGCCATGGGAACGTACGGCATCAAGGGGCGGAGCGGATCCGGTCCCGGCAAGATACCGGTCCATACCCTCCACGAGCCCGGCCAGTTCCGCCGCCCTGCTTCCGGATTCGCCGGCCGCCAATTCAACCGCCGACGTCCAGGCATCGATCGCCTGCATGAGCACCGCTTCCGCATCAAGGAGGTCAGCGGCCGCGAGAACTCTCTGTTGCAATCCCTCCCTCAACGCAACGACGCCACCCGCGATTTCGGCGGCAAGGTCAGGAACGGACTCGAGGGTTGCCACCAACCGAGACATCGTTTCGAGGGATCCGTCGACAGCCGACGGCCCCGACTCCTCCATGCCATCGCGAATCTCGGTTGCCATCACCACCGCATCGGCGAGCAGCGCTTCGCCGCCCTGCCTTGCCAGCATGTTGAGCACGCCTGCCGCAACGATGAGCGACACGGAAACGATCAGAGCGAAGACAGTGCTGCCTCTGCTCATTGCTGCACCTCCCTGCCCTGTCGAATCACCGCTGGCCGGGGCCCATGGCCCGGGGTCGTGTCGGCCGTCTTGTTCATGACTCCGTGGCCCTGACAAGCCTCACGATTCACGCAATCGGGATACCGGGTCAAGTCCCGCCCTGGTCCCGGACCCGGGCTCGTGACGTCCGTGTCGCACCGCTGGAGGTCGGATTCGGGTCCACCACAAGTTCGGGACTTGCAGGGCCCGGGCAACCTGTTCCAGTCTCTTGCGCATCCACGACAAGGAGGAACCGGACATGCGTACGATCATCCTGGCGATGGTTGTCAGTATCATGCTGGGCTCCGCGGCCTGGTCAGGAGAGGACACCGTCAGCCTCGGGGAGGCCGGGAGACTGAGCGAGGAACGCCATGTGCTCATGAAGGAGCTCGGAATGTCCATGCGGACCATCAAGGGCTTCCTGTCCGGCCGCAACGATGCCGGCGAGGCGCTGGCCGCAACCGTTGTCCTGAAGGAGGCCGCAACGGCCATTCCACCACTCTTTCCTCCGGGGACCGGCATCGATGCCCTTCCCCGAACCGGCGCTCTCGATGCCATCTGGGAAAACTGGTCGGACTTCGAGATGGCGTCGCAGCTCCTGGGAGAGCGGGCGGCCATGCTCGAGACGGCGCTGGCTTCGGGAGATGACGCCTCGCAGTCTGCAGCCTTCGAGGCCCTTGGACGCGACGGGTGTGGCGGGTGTCACTCGGTCTTCCGCGCCAAGGACCACTGAACGTCTATCCGGCGGCTTTCAGCACTCCGATCACGATTGATGCGGCAACGGCGAGCGTGACAAGGGCCAGGAGATCCGGAGCGAGGCGCGGCACATCGTGACCCGGAGGAAGGTGCTTGCGACCGGTCATCATGGGAAAGACGAGGTTGTCACGCTTGTAGAGCCAGTGGAATCCGACTGCAGCGACATGAAGGGCGACAAGCACGAGCAGGATGTCGACCGTGACGGCGTGAACGCCCGAGGCGCTGCGTGCCGCATCGTAGCTGACGGCATGCGAAAGCGGTCCCTCGTTCCATCCGTCGACATCCGCCGCGAAGAGCCCGGATGCCGTGTGGATGACGAGAACGAACAGCATCAGGACGACTGACAGTCCGCCAAGGGGATTATGGCCGGCATCATGGCCGGGACGGCGCTCGCCAAGGGACCGGACTTGGGCCACGACCTCCCCCGGGGGTCGCAGGAAGCTGCGAAACAGGGCGGTATCACTGCCCACGAACCCCCAGATGATCCGCGCTACGACAAGGATCAGCAAAGCCTGGCCAGCCAGGACATGGATGTCGAACCGGCCACGGTCACCGCTGACATAGCAGACGATGAAGAGGACGACGAGCATCCAGTGGAACACCCGCGTCGGACGATCCCAGATGCGAACCGGGCATCCGCTCTCAGGGTTCGCGCCCGTCACGCCGACGCCACCCGGAAGAGCCAGGTCCGGTGGCGGATCTCCGGTTCACCTCCGGGCATGGACTGGAATGGCTCGCTCACCCACACCCGCTGCCACGATCCGGCCGCGGTGAGTTCATCGAACTTCTCGATGAACCCCAGTGGTGTCTGGTCGTGGCGCAGCGTGAAGCAGACAAGCCTTCCCGGCTTGACGATGCGGATGATCTCGTCGAACGATGTCGGTGGCGCATGGCCAGGCGTGAAAACACCCGAACTGAGCACGGCATCGTAGGTGTTGTCGGGATAGTCCAGCGTTTCGCCGAGAACGCCGGTGCGCACCTCGTGGTAGACACCGCGCTCTCTCGCGATCTCCAGCATGCCCATCGAGAGATCCATCGCGTCGACGCGGGTAAATCCCGCCCGTGACGCCATCAGCCCGACCATGCCGCTGCCGGCTCCGGCATCGAGAATTCTCGCGTCGTCGCCAAGATGGGGACGTACTGCGTCGACAATGAATTCGTGACCGCGGTAGTTCAGCGTCCCGGATATCGTCGAATCGTAGGTGTTGGCCCAGGAATCATAAATTTCCCGAAGTTCGTCGAGATTCCCGCACTCGTAGATCCTCTGGAGAATGTCGAGCTTCACCATGTCCTGTCCCACTCGCGAAACACTATACATCGATCACCGACCGTAGCACGATCGCCCTGCATTTTCCGCCTCCGGGAACCGGACCATGAAAGAACCCGCGATCTCCATATCGCGCCGCACCCGCCGTACACCATTCTCGTCACGAATCGAGGCACAGGGCGTCGGCGGTTTCACTGTCTACAACCACATGCTCTTGCCGACGTTCTTCCGCGGGCTTGAGGAGGACTACCATCACCTCAAACGGCATGTTCAGGTCTGGGACGTCAGCTGTGAACAGCAAGTCGAGGTGGTGGGTCCGGACGCGGCCCACCTCGTGCAGATGATGACGCCGCGCGACATCTCCCGGCTGGCTCCGGGCCGGTGTGCCTATGCGCCCCTGGTGGACGAGACGGGGGGCATGATCAATGACCCGGTCATCCTGCGTCTGGCGGAAAACCGTTTCTGGATTTCCCTCGCCGATTCCGACGTCGCGCTTTGGGGCAAGGGGCTCGCGCTTGGTCTGGGTCTCGACGCGCGTGTCTTCGAGCCGGGTGTCGGACCCATCGCCGTCCAGGGGCCCAGGGCCGACGACCTCCTGTCGAGGGTGCTCGGCGAGCAGGTGCGCGACATCCGCTTCTTCGGCTTTGCACAACTGCCCTTTGCCGGCCATGCATTCGTGGTGGCGCGTTCGGGATGGTCCAGGCAGGGCGGATTCGAGATCTACATCGACGATGCTGCCAGCGGACAGGCCCTTTGGGACGCCCTGTTCGCCGCAGGCGAGGATCTCTGCGTGGGACCGGGCTGTCCGAATCTCATCGAGCGCATCGAGGGAGCCCTGCTCTCGCACGGCAACGACATGACGCAGGAGAACAATCCCTTCGAGTGCGGTCTCGACCGATTCGTGAATCTCGAATCACCCGTGGAATTCATCGCCCGTGACACCCTCGAGCGCATCCGCGATTCGGGCGGACCGGTGAGGATCATCCGCGGCGTCAGGTTCGATGGAAGAGCAGCGCCGGGCTGTGTCGAGCCCTGGCCCGTCCTCCACTCCGGCGCG
Organism: Alphaproteobacteria bacterium; assembly: GCA_964291265.2. Classification (GTDB taxonomy): domain Bacteria; phylum Pseudomonadota; class Alphaproteobacteria; order SP197; family SP197; genus SP197. The sequence goes on along the minus strand of OZ219747.1, from coordinate 1,114,984 downwards.
ACGGCCGGACAGGTGACATCGGCAGCCTTCTCACCTGACCTTGCCACCAACATCGCCCTTGCCATGATGGAGCGCAGCGCCTGGGATCCGGGAACGCCTGTCACGGTCGCCACACCCGACGGCATGCGAGACGGAGAGGTCACGGACCTGCCGTTCACGGGGCGTTGAACTCCGCATCCCGGAGATTCTCAAGGAGGCCGGCCAGAAGGCACCCCCTGGACACCGGGGAGGAAGCGAAGATGGGCTCGTCGTGCGTGGGCGGCATCAGCGCGGAGTCCGAGGCAGTCGAGTGCGGGAATGTGGAGCGCACCGGTGAAATGGCCGTCACTCCCTCAAGCCGAAACTGCCGCGGCCCGCTGCGAAACCGGTCGATCTCGCAATCTCCCCGGCGCGGGAATGGAGAGCGAACAATCCCGCTCCCGGCTCGAAGAGGGTCCGGACCCCTTGGTGATCGTGACATCCACGTTGACAGGCTTCGGGGAGAACATGAACGCGGCAAGGACATCGACGGTCTCGCAGGTGGGAGGGGCCGCTGGAACCTCGACACGGCATTCAATCGGAACGATGTTGACTATGCCGACGCTCATCGTGGTCCCGGAAAGGACGTCAGGACCCGGGCGATGCTGGTGAGCGGGCCGGCGGCGACGAGAAGGAGTCCCGTGGTGGCAGCAACGTTGCGGACCATGAAGTCCACGGCCGGTTCATCGACGGGCCCACTGGCCGGTAGCGGCGGGTCATGGCCTCCGGCTTCATGCACGAAGGCACCGTCAAGTGGTGCGGCCACGCTGGCGACGACGGGAACGCAAGCGAGTCCGGCGAGTTCCGGAATCCTGCATATGTTGGCCGCGGCGACGGTCGCGTTGCCGAAGACCGTGGTCATTCCCCGCAGGTCGAGGCAGCATCCGGCCACGAGGGGGCCATGGCATCGTCATGATCCGTGTCGGGGTCGAGGAACGCCGGGACCGAGCCTCAGTCGAGGGCGGGCAGAGCCTCCACCGGCACGGTGTAGTTCACCGGCATGCGGCCGCCGTCGGGATAGATGATCTGGCCCGTGACATAGGAGGCATCGTCGCTTGCCAGGAATGAGACGACGGAGGCGACCTCGTCCGCCCCGCCCAGGCGACCCAGAGGCGTGCGCGACAGGATCATCCGGTAGGCCTCGTCGCTGGAGAGGACGGCGCCTCGCGCCATGTCGGTGAGGATGGTACCGGGACCCACGGCGTTGCACCTGACATTGTGGCGCGCCAGGGCGACAGAGAAGATCCTGGTCAGCTGATTGATCCCCGCCTTCGAGACGCCATAGGCAACACTGTTGGGTATCGCGAGCTCGGCCTGGACCGAGGTCATGTTGACGATGGCGCCGCCGGATGCCTGCTCCACCATGACGCGCGCCGCTGCTTGGGATCCGAACAGCACACCCTTGAGGTTGACACCGAGGATGCGGTCAAAATCCTCTTCTCCGATGTCCAGAACACCGGCGTTGAAACCGACACCGGCATTGTTGACCATGATATCGAGCCTGCCGTGCGTGTCCACGGCACACCGGACGAGGGCGTCGACGTCGTCGCGACGCGACACATCGGTAGCCATGGCGACGGCGCCCAGCGCCTCTGCCTCCCCGGCCACCTTCTCCCCCTGGATGTCTCCCATGACGACCAGAGCGCCTTCACCCGCGAGCCGTCCAGCGCAGGCGAGGCCGATTCCCTGGGCCGCTCCGGTCACCACCGCAACCTTGCCTTCATGTTTCATCACGTTTCCCTCGCCATGTCAGGGAGCGACCACGATCTTGCCGCGGGCCCGGCGGCCGGCGAGGTCGGCGAGCGCCTGCGGCGCCTCACCGAGAGTACAGGTCCTCGAGACCAGCGGGCGCAGCGTCCCGTCGGATATCCACGTGAAGATCCGGTCGAAGGATCGGTTGAGGAGTTCGGGTTGGCTTTCGCGGTAATTGGACCAGTGAACGCCGATGACGGCGATGTTCTTGACCAGCAGGATGTTGGCAGGCGCCTGGGGAATGCGTCCCGAGGCAAATCCAATCGTGAGCAACCGTCCCTCCCAGGCAATGCAGCGCAATGACTGGTCGAAGACGTCACCCCCCACGGGATCGAAGATGACGTCTGCACCGCCTTTCGTGATCTCCTTGACTTCGTTGCGGAATTCACCTGCGCCATAGTCGATGACATGGTCCGCGCCGTGACGGCGGGCCGTCTCCAGCTTGTCGGCGCTGCTCGCCGTGGCGATGACGAAGGCGCCCATGGCCTTGCCCACCTCGACCGCGGCAAGGCCAACGCCGCCCGACGCTCCGTGCACGAGGAGACTCTCGCCTGGCCGAAGCATGCCCCGGTGCGCAAGACCGATATGCGCCGTGCCGTAGACGATGGGAATGGCGGCGGCCGTCACGGCATCGATGCCCGCGGGGCGTCGCATCACCTGGGAAACCTCGCATACCACCTGCTCGGCGAAGCCACCGATACCGGGCATGCCGATGACCGCATCTCCGGGACTGAAGTCCTCCACCCCGGGCCCGGTTTGCAGGACCGTGCCGGCCACTTCCATGCCCGGCGTGAAGGGGTGTTCGGGTCTCACCTGGTACGTGCCCTGGATGATGAGGGTATCGGCGAAGTTGATCCCGCAGCCCTCGACGCGGATGACGACTTCACCGGGACCGGGCTCGGGTTCGGGCACGTTGCTCACGACGAGGTCTTCAGGGCCCCCCCAGGCGTGACACAGCAAGGCTCTCAAGGTCGCATCTCCCGGTTCGTCGTCGCCTTCAAGGTACGTCCCCTCTCGTGCCATGCCAATGGGCGATCAGGGCCAGCAGCGCAAGGACGAACATGATGACGATCACCGGCATCGGGTCTTCCGCCAGGGTGTGGCCGACGACGGTCATGGCGATGGCGCCCAGACCCATCTGCAGGGCCCCGGAGAGCCCTGATGCCGTGCCGACGCGGCCGGGATCGATGCTGACGATCCCGGCGAAGCCGTTGGGCATGCTGAAACCGTTGCCCAGGGACATCATGCCGGCCAGCACGAAGAAGTGCACCAGCCCGAACCAGCCGGACACGAAGAGCACCACCATGACGAGAGCGGCCGTGGACGAAAACGCGGTCCCGATGGTGATCATCCGGTCGATGCCGACTCGACGGCTGATGCGCCCGGAGATGAAGTTGCCGGTCATGTAGCTGCCCGAAACCAACACGAACCACAGGGCGTACTCCGACGGACTGCGGCCGTAGACCACCACGGCCACTGCCGACGCGCCTCCCAGGAACGTGAAGAACGACGCCGTGGTGAAGGCCACCTGAAGGGCATAGCCCCGGAATTGGCGCTTGCGCAGGAGGCTCGCGCAATCCCTCGCCATGTCCGGAAACGAGGTTCGAGAGGTCCGCCTCGTGTTGGTCTCGCTCAGGGCAACGATGCAGACACCCGTGACGATAACGCCGATGATCAGTACCAGCAGCATGACCGATTGCCAGCCATACCACTCGTAGAGGTAACCGCCGGCGATGGCGCCGATCATCGGAGCGAGAATCATGCCCGCCGTGACATAGGCGAGCAGCTGCGCCGATCCTTCGCGATCGTGGATGTCCCTGATGATGGCCCGCGCCAGCACGATCCCGGCGCTGCCACCGAGCGCCTGGAACGCCCGGCCGATGATGAGCGCGACGATGTCCCACGCCACCAGGCAGAAGAGAGTGCCGCCGACATAGACCACCAGTCCCGCCATGAGGACCGGACGGCGGCCGAACCTGTCGGAGAGCGAACCGTAGACGAGCTGTCCCGCCACCATGCCGACGAGGTAGACCGAGAGAGACATCTGCGTGATGGAGAAGTCCGCGTGGAAGTCGCTGGTCAGGCCGGGCATCGCCGGGACCAGAACCTGCAGCGCCAGGGGGCCGATCGACGAGATCATCACCAGGACAGGCAGGGACGGCCTGCGCACAGGAGGCTGGCGCATCGTTCAATCCGTGTCCTGTTTCCTGTGGGAGGGGTTTGCCGCGACGCTCCTCGTACCATGGCACAGGCTCCGTCGTTTTCGAACAACCGTTTGGGGCAGGGCTCTTCCTTCGTCCGACGAGGGGCGTTGCAGGCAGATCTGGAGGTCCATTCGGGACCGGATTTCGTTGTCGATATGCCGGTTTCGACCTCGAGAAGGTGCCACCAGATTCAAGAACGGCCACTCTGACGCGGTTGTCCAGCGCCGATCACGACAACAGAATGGTCCTGTCGTTTGGGGCGTCAGCGGTCACTCACCCTCTCTCGCGATCGTCATGCCGAACAGGCGGGTGAACTCCGTCTCGCCGCCGGCGGTCACGCGGAGCTCGCGCCCGCGCCCGGAACTCTCCAGCCAGTCCAGTTCGAACAGCCGGGTGGCGAGGGCGGCGCCGAGAGCCCCCGACAGGTGTGCGCGGCGTTCGCTCCAGTCGAGACATACGCGGGCAAAGAGGCGCCGCCTCGCCCGGGCGCCATCGACATCGACGCCGAGGTGCCGCATGAAGGTGTCACCCGATTCTGTCAGCCGATAGTCACGGCCTGACGATTCGAGCCAGCCGTTTTTCAGCATGGCGTCGGTGATGCCGACGCCGAGACCGCCGGCAACATGGTCGTAACACAGACGCGCCCGGTGAATCGCGGCCGACTTCCTGGGTGCCGGAGGTTCGGGGAGAGGAGCGCCGAGGCTCTCGAGCGTCGAGAGGGCCGAGGCGATGTCAGCGGAGGCCATGGCATAGTAGCGATGCCGTCCGTGCCTTTCGACGACCAGCAGTCCCGATGCGACGAGCTTCGCCAGGTGCTGACTTGCCGAAGCCGATGAAACTGATGCCCGGCGCGCCAGTTCGGTAGCCGTCAGCGCCCGCCGGTCCAGAAGGGCGACAAGCATCGCCGCCCGGGCCGGCGATCCGATCATCGACCCGACCGTCATCATCGTCGCCTTGACATTCATACTTCACCATCCAATAAAATATACATGTCAAGCCATCCGGATTGAAAAATGGCGAACTGGACTACCGACGAACTCGAATCCTATCTTGAAGAGCGCTACGTGTCGCTCCGGGAGATCGCGGAAAGGACAGGACTGACAACCGATCGCCTCGAGGACCTGATCACCGCCGGATGCATGCCTGGCGCCAGCTATCAACGTCGCCACCGCAAGGAGATGTGGGCCCACATCAACGGCGATGCCGACACGATCTCCCTGAGGACCGTCTCTCGGTACTTCGCAGCGGACATCGTCACCTGGATCCTGTCGATTGCGCCACGCCTCAGCAAGAGTTCCCCCCAACAGCTCGCTCCGGTGCTCAAGGAGGAGCTTCGCAACGGTTTTCTCGAGGGTCTCGTTCACCATGGCGCCGCCGCCATCGCGTACGGGGGTTTCATGGCTGATGACGGCTCCATCCACCAGCAGGGTTTCGACATTCACTTCGAGACATATGTCTGGACCAACTGGCGTGCCGGGACATGGGGCATCTGCGTCCATGACTCCTGGGACATCCGGAACATTGCCCGCAAGACTGTCGCCGTCGAGCGTCTGAAATGGCTCACGCGCGACGGAACGAGGACATCCTATTCGTCGGCGGAAGCCCGCGAGGTTCGCCTCGCCATGAGGGAGTACGATGCCATCGTTCCACCCTTCTCGCCCCACGACCGTGACGGGGCCAGTCGCGCCCGCCTGGTGGACGCACTCGCCGACGCTGTATCGTATGTCCCGCCAGGATCATGATCTGCCCCGCTCGCCCTGACCTGTTCCCCGCACCGTGCCGGATGGCCGGCCGCCGCGGTCCAAGGGTACGGGAGTTGCCGGGGTCCTGATCTTCTGTACTGTACGCCCTGTTGGCGCATGGCCGGAACGCGGTCCTCGTGAGCCGGTTTGTGAAGGCCCGAATGTCTCCTTCTGCGGAAGTGTCTCCATGAAGTCCCAGGCCCGTGTCGTGATCGTCGGCGGCGGCGTTGTCGGTTGCGCCATTGCATGGCACCTGATCCGCGCCGGATGTTCGGACGTGCTGCTGCTCGAGCGTGCCGACCTGACGTCGGGGTCGACATGGCATGCCGCCGCCAACGTCCACGCCATGCACACCAACACCAGTCTTGCCCGCCTGCAGGACTATTCACTGAGGCTCTACGACAGCCTCGAGGAGGAGACCGGCCAATCCTGCGGCCTGCATCGCTGCGGCGGACTCTACCTCGCCACCAGCATTGACCGCCTCGACGAACTGAAGATCCAGCGGGCGCGGGCGCGCTATCTCGGCCAGGAGTTCGAGATCATCGGCCCGAATGACATCCGTCGGCTCAACCCGCTCGTCGACACCAGCCGGATTCTGGGCGGCATGTGGGGAGCGACGGACGGCCACGTCGATCCTTCCGGAGTGACCCAAGCCTTCGCCGCGGGCGTGCGCCAGGCCGGCGGAGCCATCGCCAGGAACACGCCCGTGACCGGCTTCATCCGACGCGGCGACGGCGACTGGGACATTGCCACGCCCGCGGGCACGGTCGTCGCCGAAACGGTCGTCAACGCCGCGGGGCTCTGGGCAAGGGAAGTGGCGGCCATGGCCGACTACACTCTGCCGCTCGTCCCCATGGAACATCAATATGTCGTCACCGACGACATCGCCGAGGTTGCCGCACTGGAGGGTGAACTCCCCCTGACCCGCGACCAGGACAGCGAATTCTACCTGCGCCAGGAAGGCGCCGGCATGCTGCTTGGGTGCTATGAGCGCGAAGGCGTCCACTGGGCCGTTGACGGCACGCCGGACGACTTCGGCATGGAACTCCTGCCGGACGACCTCGATCGCATCTCCGCTAACATGGAGGCCGCCATCTCCATCGTGCCCTGCCTCGGGTCCGCCGGGGTGAAGAGGGTCGTCAATGGGCCGATGATGTGGTCACCCGACGGCGCGGCCCTCGTCGGTCCCGTCCCCGGCAAGCGGGGCCACTTCGTCGCCGCCGGCATGATTCCCGGATTCTCCCAGAGTGCCGGAGTGGGCTGGGCGCTGGCGGACTGGATTCTCGAAGGCGTGCCGCCGCTTGACGTGATGCCGCTCGACGTCACCCGCTTCGGCAACTGGGCGGACCGGACCTATGTCCTGGCGCGTTCGGCGGAGACCTACTCGAAGCGGTTCGCCATCGGCTGGCCGGAAGAGGAACACGAGTCGGGAAGACCGGTGAGGACATCTCCGGTGCATGACATCATGGCAGACAAGGGCGCGGTCTTCGGCGCCGCCTTCGGTCTCGAGCGTCCCCTGTGGTTTGCCCATCCAGGAGAGGAGGCGCGCGACGTTCCTTCCTTCCGCCGGCCCAACTGGTTCACCGCCGTCGGGCGCGAGTGCCGTGCTCTGCGCCGAACCGTCGGCATGATCGAGATCACCGGCTTCGCCCGCTACGTGATCGACGGTCCGGACGCAGCCGCCTTCCTCGACCATCTGCTGGCCTGTCGGCTTCCCCGAAAACTCGGACGCACGGTCCTGGCGCCCATGCTCAATGCCGCCGGCGGGATCATCGGTGACTTCACCGTGACACGTCTCTCGGATGCGGCGTTCTGGCTGATCGGCTCCGGTGCCGCCGAGGCCTTCCACATGCGCCACTTCGCGCAGTTCCTGCCACGCTATGATGTCTGGTTGCGGAGCGAAACCAGACACTATGGCGGCTTTGCCATTGCCGGGCCCAGGGCCCGGACACTCCTTGGGAAAGTCGCGCTTGACGATGTCTCGAACGCCGCATTCCCCTTCCTGACTGCGCGCCGCATGGAGATCGACGGCATGCCGGCCTTCGTCATGCGCATCTCCTTCACGGGCGATCTCGGGTACGAGATCCATGTGAGGCGGGACAACCTGAAGGCACTCTACTGCGCCCTGACGGCGGCAGGCGCGGACCTCGATCTCGTCGCCTGCGGAGCAAGGGCCCTCGATTCCCTGCGGCTCGAGAAAGGTTACGGGCGCTGGGGCGCGGAATTCACCGCAGACACGACCCCCTTCGAAGCGCGGCTGGGGCGCTTCGTCGCCATGGACAAGGGTGGCTTCATCGGCCGTGATGCGCTTCTCAAGGCCCACAACCAGGGACTCCGCTACCGGCTTTGCACCCTCCTCGTCGACGCCGATGATGCCGACGCCTGGGGAAACGAACCCGTCCTGATGAACGGCGAGGTGGTGGGTACGGTGTCCTCGGGCGGCTTCGGTCACCATGTGGGACAGTCGATTGCGCTGGCCTACCTCGACCCTGGCATCGACCTTGCGTCCTCCTCGCTCCATGTCGAGATTCTCGGGGAACCGCGACGGGCGCGCATCGCCCCTGAAGCGCCGTTCGATCCCGACAACACGCGCCTTCTCGGCTGACCCCTGGATCATCGGGAGACAGTGATCTAGAATGACGTCGTCGGAACGGGAAAGATCCATGAGTGAAGCGATCAGAATTGAATACTGCCGTTCCTGAAACTATGAGCCACGAGCGCTCCGTGCGAGGGATCAGCTCATCGGTGCAGGTGCCGGCGATGTCGAGATCTTTGGAGGACGAACCGGATCCTTCGAGATCACCAGAGGAGATGAGGTCCTGTTCTCGAAACTCGATCTCGGCCGCTTCCCCGAAGATGAGGAGATTCCCGCGCTCGTGGCCTGAAGACGCCGCCGCGGCAGAAACGCCGAAGATGTCCGCTTCATGACCGATGGAGTCGACCGGATACCGAAATCGGCTGAGGTCGTGGTCATCGGTGGAGGAATCATCGGCGTTTCGACGGCCTATTTCCTGGCCAAGCGGAACATCCCGGTCGTCCTCTTCGAGAAGGGCCGGATTGCCGGAGAACAGTCGAGTCGCAACTGGGGTTTCGTTCGCCAGCAGGGACGGGCGCCCGAGGAACTTCCGCTCATTGTCGAGTCCTTGCGAATCTGGCGGGGAATGGAGGCCGACATCGGTGATCATGTCGGGTTTCACCAGAACGGTGTTCTCTACACCGCCAGGGATGATGATGACATCGCTGCCTTCGAGGCTTTTGTCGATCATGCCAGGGAGTTCCAACTGGGTTCGAAGCTGCTGTCGCAGGCGGAACTGAACGCGCTGGTTCCCGACATGAAGGGGCCGTTCAGGGCAGCCCTCCACACGCCGACAGACGGCCGTGCGGAACCACGCCTTGCGGTTCCCGCACTGGCGCGGGCGACGGAACGCCTCGGTGGACACATCATCACCGGATGCGCGGTCCGGGGCCTTGATCTCAAGCGCGGCCGGGTGGCCGGCGTGGTGACGGAACATGGCATCACCGCCACCTCGACCGTGGTGCTCGCCGGAGGCATCTGGTCATCGCTTTTCTGTGGCAATCACGACATTGCCCTTCCCCAGCTTCGCATCCAGAACAACGTGATGCGGACCACGCCAGCACCGTCCGTGTTCGAGGGGGCGATCTGGGCCGACGACCTTGCATTGAGACGCAGGGAAGATGGCGGTTACACGGTGGCTCACGGCTACCAGGCCGACTTCCATCTCGGTCCCGATGCCCTTCGCTGGATGAGCGACTTCATGCCCGCGTGGCGCCAGGAGAAGAATGCCCTGAAACTCCGTCTGTCGAGACAAGGCCTGCGTGACATGATGACCCGCAGGCGATGGTCCCTCGACGACACGAGTCCCTTCGAGGCCACCCGCGTGATGAATCCGAAGCCCTACAGGAACGTGATCATCGAGACCTTCTCAAACCTGTTGCGGACCTTTCCCGCCCTTTCTGACGTCGGGATCGAGGAAACCTGGGCCGGCCTGATCGACGTCACCCCCGACGCCATTCCCGTGATTTCCGCGGTGGACGGCGTTCCCGGGTTCCATCTCTCGACCGGGTTCAGCGGCCACGGATTCGGCATCGGTCCGGGAGCAGGCCGCGTGACGGCCGAACTCGCGACAGGCCAGACCCCCTCCGTGGACCTGACGCCCTTCCGCTTTCGCCGCTTCGCCGACGGCATGCCCAATTCCTTCGGCGGCGCCGGCTGAGGCAGAAAAGCGAGGAGGGTTCCTGGAGGCCCACCCCTTCCCTCTTGTGCTCAGGCCCTCCGGGGAGGAGGGATGAATCGATGACGAAACAGAACTGGCCGGATGCCTATGGCCGCGCCTGGGTCGATGGCGGGCCGGACCGGGTGGTGCTGCTGTTCCCGGGCGCCACCACGCACCGGGAAACACCGTTCGACGATCCGATGCGGAGACGACAGGACATGCGGGAGAACTGGCAGGGTGGCGCGGCGGGCGTCCAGTTGAGAACGTCAGGTTCGCGTCGCAAGGTCCGGGCGGTCAGGAACGACGCCGCGACTGCCGGCTGCCAGGCTCGCTTTGCCGCCAAGGTCACCGGAGCGCGGGTCGAGATCGACAGAAGGTTCGGGCTCCGTGTTCGGGACGAACAGGCCACTCTTCAGTGCACGGCACTCGAAGAATGGCGGCACAACAGGGAATCCCGAGGCTCTCGCGTTCGCACAATTCCTTCAGCCCTCGACGCAGGCATGCTGCCGCCGGCAGTGGAGGCAGCCTTCAGCAGGATGGCGGAAAACCGACTCTCGGGAGCCATGATGAAACGTGAGCCGGACCTATCGGGTTGAATGGACCGGTCCCTGTCCGACAGAGTCATCCGACTTCGTTCGCCGGTGAATCACAAAAGGGCGCCCACGGCAGCCGTCGACGCCAAGGCGCGGAAATTCGCGCTGTCGCGGCTGCGAATCCGGAGCGTGCGGTCTTGCGCCCGGGGATCTGCGTGCCAAGGTGGAGGGGAGCGAAGGAGTGTCCAGCCGTGAGCAACTCCAGTCCGGACAAGCCGGGATTCAACAGCTTCCTTCACTCCGTGGCCGATGCCGGGCTCGACTGGCTGTTGCGGCGGGTGGGTGCGGAAGGACGGGGTATCGGCGGCAATCCGGACGACATGTGCCGCGAGTTGCTGTCGACACGGGGCGAAGCCTCGGGCACGGCGCTCGCGCGCCGTCTGCTCGACGCCTACGAGGCCATGGACCGCGGTGCCAGGAGAGGTTTCTTCCGCGTACTGCGCGACAACTACCATGTCGATCCCGATACCGTGCTCGATCGTGCCCGTGACCATGTCCTGCAGCGTGACGACAAGACCTACGCGCGTCTCGTCGCAGCGGCGGAACCGCCCCGCCAGGAGCTTTTCCGTCGTCTCAACATGGCGCCGGACGGTACCGAGGCGCTCGTGCGCATGCGCAGCAATCTGCTGGAAGATGTCCGCCGGGATCCTACGCTGAAAGCTGTGGAGTTCGACCTTCACCACCTCCTCGCTTCCTGGTTCAATCGCGGTTTTCTGACACTTCGCCGCATCGACTGGCAGACACCCGCGGCCGTGCTCGAGAAACTCATCGAGAACGAATCGGTTCACGAGATGCGTGGCTGGGGCGATCTCAGGCGCCGCCTGGCTCGCGACCGGAGATGCTTCGCGTTCTTCCACGGCGCCTTGCCGGACGATCCCCTGGTCTTCGTCGAGATCGCCCTGACGCAAGGACTCGCAACGGACATCGACGCGATCATCGGTCCCGACCGGACGGAAATCGACCCCGCGGATGCGGACACGGCGATCTTCTATTCGATCAACAACTGCCACGCCGGACTGAAGGGAATCTCCTTCGGCAACTTCCTGCTCAAGCAGGTCGTGCTCGACATGGCGCGCGAGTTTCCCGGGCTTGATACCTATGCGACGCTCTCGCCCGTACCGGGGTTCCGCGGATGGTTGGAGAGGGCCGGGGGAACCGCTGCCGGACTCATGACTGGTGACGAGCAGGCTCTCGTCAAGGCCCTCGACCACGAAGGATGGCAGGACGATGCGGCCATTGCGGGTCAACTCAGGCCCGTTCTGGAACGCATGATCGCGTACTATCTCCTGAAGGCCAAGCGCGGCAGCGACCCCCTGGATGCCGTGGCGCGATTCCACCTGCGCAACGGCGCGCGGCTCGAGCAGATCAACTGGCTCGGCGACCGCTCCACCGAGCGCCTGCGCCAGTCGGCAGGCTTTCTCGTCAACTATGTCTACGATCCCAGGTCGATCGAGCGCAACCATGAGGACTACGTGAAGAACCACCACGTCGTCGCGTCGCGCACCGTCAGGCGTCTTCTATAGGGCAGATGGTGCCACCTGGAATCGCACGCCACGAGTTCGCGAAGGACATCCGCCCCCGCCTCGCCGATCCCGGCTGCCGGCAACCGCACGGTAACGATCGGAACAACGAAACCGATGGCTCCGCTTCTCCTGCCATGGATGGACCACGCCGCGCGGTTGCGGATGCAGCCCAATTCGCTTACCGTCGCCTTGACCCTCGCCCGGGTGTCGGCTCTCACGAGTGAGGAGTGGTTGAGGGCGCGACATGGTGGCCGGCGAGACGCCTGCCAGCCCTGCAACGTGAACGACGTCGACATGCCGCCCGGCCATCACACCGCCAAGTCTCAGCCCAGGGTCCTCGTAGTGAAGACGTTTGCATCGCTGTCCTGGTCACTTACCGTTCCCGTTTGCGGGCGGGCAAAGACCATGATCCATCAAGATGACATCGTTCTGGTCGACGATCTCCTGGCCCGGGCCCGGGCAGCCCAGGCGCGCTACGAATCGGGCGCCACACAGGCGCGCTACGACAGGGCCGCCAAGGCGGCTGCCTGGGCGCTCCTGGAGCCGGAACGCAACCGGATCCTGTCGGAACTTGCAGTCAGCTCGACCGGACTTGGCCATGTCGCCGACAAGGTCACCAAGAATCACCGCAAGACACTCGGTCTGATGCGCGACATCGCACATGTCGCGACATGCGGCGTGATTGCCGACGACCCCGCGAGGGGAATCACCGAGATCGCGCGGCCGATCGGCGTGATCGGCGCCGTTGTCCCGTCGACCAACCCGGTCGCGACTCCGGCCAACAACATCATCAATGCCCTCAAGTGCGGCAATGCGATCGTCCTGTCGCCATCGCCGAAGGGAACCGAAGCGTGCCGCCGTCTGCTGGACTACATCCACGACCAGTTCTCGAAGGCCCGCGTCGACCCCGATCTCGTCCAGATGATCCCGGCACCCGCCACCAAGGCACGGACCGGGAGACTTCTCGAGTCCGTGGATCTCGCCCTGGCAACGGGCTCACAAGACAACGTGAGACGCGCCTACACCTCCGGAACACCGGCCATCGGTGTCGGCGCGGGCAACGTGCCGGTCATTGTCGACGAGACAGCCGATGTCGAAACAGCGGCGAGGCTGATCGCGCGCTCCAAGACCTTTGATAACGCCACCTCCTGTTCCTCGGAGAATGCCCTGGTGGTGGTCGATGACCTCTACGACGTCTTTTCGGCGGCACTCCGGAACGAGGGATGCGCCATCCTGGATTCCACGAAGGAGTGCCATGTCATCGAGCGCCTGTGGCCTGGCGGCCGCCTGAATCCGCGAGCGATCGCACGGGACGTCCGCGTGCTGATCGATGTTCTGGAACTCGCAGACGAGGTTCCGGACGATTCGCGATTCATCGCCGTCGAAACAGCGAATGCCGGGCCTCGGCACCGGATATCGGGCGAGAAGATCTCCCTCGTCACCGCACTCTACCGGGCCAGGGACTTCGCCGACGCCAGGGCCATCGTCATGCGAATCCTGGCACATGCGGGCGCCGGGCACTCGGTGGGACTCCATACTTCGCACGATGAACGCGCCGTCGAACTGGGACGTGTGCTTCCGGTCTGCCGCATCATCGTCAACCAGGCCCACGCCATCGCCACCGGCGGCTCCTTCGACAACGGTCTTCCCTTCTCGCTCTCGATGGGCTGCGGCAGTTGGGGCGGCAACTCCATCGACGAAAACCTGCACTGGAAACATTTCCTCAACATCACTAGGGTGGTCCGGACCATTCCTCCGGACGAGCCCTCGCTCGAGGACCTGTTCGCGGATTACTGGGCCGGGTGCGCCCGATGACTGCGGGAAATGAATCGCCGTCCGGCACGATCCGCGGCTGGATCGAACGGCACGCCCACAGGACACCCGACAAGGTCAGCCACCTCTTTCCAGACGAAACACCCGATCTCACATGGAGCGGTCTGCTCGAGGGAGCGGAGTCGGTCGCCGGTTCCCTGACAGCTGCCGGCGCCACCAGGGGCGAGAGTGTCGTCACGTTCCTTCACAACGGGCGGGCGGCCATTCTCGTCCTGTTCGGACTGTTCTTCGGCGGCTTTCGCGCCACGCCCTTGAACCTTGCAGCCGGTGCCGACGCCCACCACCACGCGCTGCGCCACAGCGGCGCGCGCTTCGCCGTTGTCGACCATGAAACGGAGCCGGATTTCGACGACGCGGGAGTGGCCGGTCTCACGGTTGTCGATGCCGACGGGCTTGGCAATTCACCAACGTCCCGCAACGCGCCGCCCTCCCCCGATGACGAGGCCCTTTTGATGTACACCAGCGGGACGACGGGCCGGCCCAAGGGCGTGCTGCACAGCCATCGAAGCCTGCTTGCGGGCGGATGGACCACGGCCTGCGCCCACCGGCTCGGACCGGACGACCGGGGTTTGTGCGTTCTCCCCCACTACCATATCAACGGGCTCTGCGTAACGCTGATGGGACCGCTCGTTTCCGGCGGCTCCGTGATTGTCTGCCGGCGGTTTTCCGTGCAGCGCTTCTGGGAGGACTGCCACCGGTATGGCGCCACCTGGTTTTCCTGTGTTCCGACCATTGTCTCGCGCCTTCTCCATCACGACAGCGAACCGCATGAAGAGGTGTTGCGCCGTCTGCGGTTCGCGAGGTCCGCTTCGTCGGCGCTTCCTCCCGAAGTCCACAGGGCCTTCGAGGCTCGCTTCGCGATCGCGCTCGTCGAGACCATGGGACTCACCGAAACCGCGGCCCAGATTCTCGCCAACCCCCTTCCGCCCGGAAAGCGCAAGATCGGCTCGCCAGGCGTGGCCTTCGGTAACGAGGTGGCCATCATCGATGGCGAGGGGCACGTGCGGAGACCCGGCCAGACGGGCGAAATCGCCGTGAAGGGCCCCAATGTCATGCTGGGCTATCTCGATGACGGAGAAGCGACCCGCGACATCTTCACAAAGGATGGTTGGCTGAAAACCGGCGATGTCGGCTCCATGGACCGAAACGGCTACTTTCATGTCATCGGCAGGCAGAAGGAACTCATCATCAAGGGCGGCGAGAACATCGCGCCCCAGGAGGTCGATGACGCACTTCACGCCCACCCCGCTGTCGTCGAAGCAGCGGCGTTCGCCAGACCCTGCCCGGACTACGGCCAGCGCGTCGAAGCCGCCGTCTGCCTGGTGAAGGGCGCGACGGTGACCACCGATGACCTCATCGCCCACTGCCGTGCCAGGCTCGGCTCGTTCCGGGCTCCCGAGCGCATCCATGTCCTCGCCGACCTGCCCAGGGGCCCCTCCGGCAAGGTCCAGCGCATCAGGCTCAGCGGGATGCTGTGAAGACACGGGACCCATGGCAGCGGTGATCGACACACACTGGGTGTGCAAGACGACGGAATGCGGCGGTCCTCGCTGGTCTTGATGCGGGCAAGAAGATCAAGGGTCCCAAGCGTCATCTGACGGTGGACACCGAGGGGTCACCGATTGACCTGAGGGGTTCATACGGCCGACATAAGGGATCGGGATGCGGCTGCGGATGTTCTGGTGGATCTTCTGCGCAAGGCCCCGGAGGTCTTGCGGGTGTTTGCCGACGGCGACTACGGGGTTCCCAGACTGCGGGAAGCTCTGGCCCGCAGAAGCTTGCCGGACTTGATCGAGAGATCGTCGAAAGACCCGGGGGTATGTCGTTTCGAAGATCTCGATATGCGAGCGGTTCCGGTTCCGCCCCGACGGCAGGATCCCGGGCCACCACTGTCAGGCGAGAAAGCGGTTGAGGACGTTGCGGGTGACCTGGCAGACGGCGGGGTCGGCAAGGCGCAGACCATTGACCCACTCGCAGGTGGCGGCGGTGAAGACTTCGCCTGCCCCCCTGGAGAACGTGACGATCATGCCACTGCCTCGTGTCACCTTCTCCAGCGCCTCGGGTGTTTCCGCACCGTGGAACATGCGGGCAAGGAACCGCCTGTCATGGTCGGCGATGTAGAGATCCTCTCCCCACAGCCCGAAATCGGCCTCGACGGTGGTGGCGGGACCCAAGGCGAGGATCTCGAGATCATCGGGTACGTCCTCCCCCGGAACCGGCCGGGGAAGTCCATCCCGGATCACGTGGTCGAGTCCATCGACCTCGTAACCGAAGATCCTGCTGTCGCCGCCGAGGATATCGCCGTAGCCAACACAGCAATCGTCAAAAGCCCAGTGGTCCGGACGATAGACCGTGAACCCACCGGCTCCGCGGCCGGCACAGTGGCCGAGACCGGCATAGATTCCCTGCGAACCGTTGACCCCGAAGGTGCGGGACCCGGGCCAGTTCACCGCGGGCGATTCCCATGACGTGGTGGCAAGATGTTCCCGGGCCGTCCCCATGACGGGATCTTCCTCGGTCGCGACGTACTTGTAGCAGACCTGGGTTCGGCCTTCGTCCTCCAGCCTGATCTGCCAGAAGAAGTTTCCGCCAAAGCGGGCCACCCTGCCACCTGCCTCGACATACCGGTCGATGGCATCCCGCATGGGCCGACTCCAGTATTCGTCATGCCCGACAACAACGGCGCAACGGTAGCGGTCCAGCAGGTCCGGCGCATCATGAATGTCGTGGAGCGCCGCCACGTCCACCTCGTGACCCTCCGCCTCGAGCCAGCGCGCCATGTGGCGCTCATAGCTTGCCCATCCGGTGGACGCGTACTTCTTGGAATAGCCGTGCGACCATGCCCATTCCATGCAGGGATAACGCGCTGTGGTTCCTTGCGGCAGAGGTATCGCGGGAAGGATTCGCGGCGCCCCGGCAGGCAACCTCGCAAAGCCGCGCGACCACGGCCGCTGAAGACTCAGACGTGTCGAGAACCGGTCGCCGGAGGCGCCGGAGACTCCCTCGTAGGCATTCGAACCACCCCACTCGTTGTAGGCAACCCAGGTCGGCGTCGCCGCCAGCAAGAGCAGCGGCGCAGCCGCTCCATGACGTGATCGCCCGACAAGAACGACGTGATCGCACGTCACCATCTCGTCACCGCGCCGTGCCGTGAGGGTGATGATGTAGCCGCCAGGCCTCCAGGTGGCGGGAACGGTCATGCGCCAGGCAACCGGCCAGCCACATCCGATGGCGGAGGCGTCACGTGGAGTCGCGTGCCAGCCGCCGGCAAGGTCCGGTTCGCGGTGAACCCGGACGGTTTCGAGACCGTCCCTCGCTATGTCAAGGTCAAAGGTGTCGGCATTCGTCGACACATGGAGTTCAATGACCTCGCCCACGCGACAGGAAAGGCGTGACGTATAGGCCCAGATCTGCAGGACGGACGGATCGTCACTCGCCGAGTCGTACCACGTATCGACGATGTGGCGAGGCCGTCTTGTCGTGCGTGGCACCTGCATGACCGTCATGGTGCCGCGTCCGTCACCCGCTTGCAATGATCCCGATGACGGCGATAAATCGGACGGGCTAGGCGAGAGGTGCGCACAATGGCTGACATCTGGACCGAAGGACTAGGGCGCAACGACGCCAACCACGTGCCACTGTCTCCCGTGTCGTTCCTCGACCGGACGGCGGCGGTATGGCCGGACCGGATCGCCGTGATCCATGGCCTGCTGAGGAGGACATGGCGCGACACGGCCAGGCGCTGTCGCAGACTTGCCTCGGCGTTGCAAAAGCGTGGCGTGGCCAGGGGCGACACCGTGGCCATCATGGCGCCCAATCTGCCGGAGTTCGTCGAAGCGAGCCTTGCCGTGCCGATGACGGGCGCCGTGCTCAATTCCCTCAACATCCGTCTCGACGCCGACGCCATTCGCTTCATCCTTGAACACGGTGAAGCCAGCGTTCTCATCACCGACAGGACCTTGTCGCCAACGGTGAGCGAGGCCCTGGCCGGACTCGGGCGCCGACTGCTCGTCGTCGATATCGACGATCCCCAAGCCCACGGCGCAGGGCGGCTTCTCGGTGAGTTGACCTACGAGGAATTGCTCTCCGAGGGAGAGGAAACAGGTCACTGGACGGGGCCCGACGACGAGTGGCAGCCGATTGCGCTGAACTACACGTCAGGCACCACCGGCAACCCCAAGGGTGTCGTCTACCACCACCGCGGCGCCTATCTGAACGCTCTCGGCAACGCCATCACCTGGTCGATGCCGCACCATCCTGTCTATCTGTGGACCCTGCCGATGTTCCACTGCAACGGCTGGTGTTTCCCGTGGACCGTGACCGCCATGGCGGGAACACACGTCTGCCTGCGCACACTCTCCGCCGAGGCGATCCTGGGCGCCATCGGAGCGCATGGGGTTACGCATCTCTGCGGCGCGCCTGTCGTCATGAACATGATGCTGGCCGGCTCCGAGGCACTTTGGCAGGGCATTCGTCATCATGTGAAGATGATGACCGCGGGCGCCGCGCCCCCGGCCGCCGTCCTTGAACGCATGGCGGCCCGCGGCATCGAAGTCACCCATGTCTACGGCCTGACCGAAACCTATGGACCGGCGACCGTGTGTGCATGGCACCCCGAATGGCAAGACCTGCCTGCCTCCGGACAGGCTGACCGGAAGGCCCGCCAGGGTGTGACCTATGCCGTTCAGGAGGCCATGATGGTCGCCGAGCCGGAGACCATGGAATCCGTACCGTCGGATGGCGAGACCATGGGCGAGATCATGATGCGCGGCAACATCACCATGTCCGGCTATCTCAAGAACCCCCGGGCAAGCGCCGAGGCCTTCCGCGGCGGATGGTTCCACACCGGCGATCTGGCGGTCATCCACCCGGACGGCTATGTCGAGATCAGGGATCGCAGCAAGGACATCATCATCTCCGGAGGAGAGAACATATCGACCATCGAGGTCGAGGGTGTTCTCTATCGCCATCCGGCTGTGGCCGAAGCGGCGGTGGTCGCGTGTCCTGACGACATGTGGGGTGAAACGCCGTGCGCCTTTGTCACGCTCAAGCCCGACATGACGGCCACGGCTGACGATCTGATCGCCTTCTGCCGGGACAACCTGGCGCACTTCAAGTGTCCGAAGCACGTGGTGTTCGGCGAACTCCCCAAGACCTCCACCGGCAAGATACAGAAGTTCGTCCTGAGGGAACGGGCCGCATCCCGGTGACACGCCGAAGAACCGTATGACGGCCGTTGCGCTCGCCGTCATCGCTGTAGTGTTTCTGGCGGCGCTACTCCAGGCCGCGACAGGCATGGGGTTCGGCATCATCGCCGGACCGGTCCTGCTGATCGCCATGGGCGATACGGCAGCGATCCAGGTGACCATCGTGCTTTCCACCATTCCTTCGCTGATCCTGGTCCGCAGGTCCCTCGACGCAGTTGACCCGATCCTTCTCAAGCACCTCCTTGGCGGCGCCGCTGCCGGGCTGATCGTGGGCACCCTCGCCTTCGCCACAGCGACGGTGGCCGATCTCAAGTGGTGGGCCGCCGCGGCGGTGCTGGCCATGGCCGCCCTTTCGACAGGGGTCCACGAGCGCCGGATCGTCGTCGGTCGGAACAGCATCACGGGTCGCATGCTGACCGGTCTGACGAGCGGCGCCATGACCGTGACACTCGCCATGCCCGGCCCACCGGTTGCCGCCTGGGCCTCGGCTGCCGGACTTAAGAAGGCGCAAACACGCACCACCCTGCTTGTCGTCGCTCTTGTCTGCTACCCGGCCGCCCTGGCCCTGCAGGGCATCACGGAAGGCGTCCCGTACCGGGTCGTCGACGAATGCCTGCGGCTGGCAGCACCCGTTGTCGCCGGGACCTTCCTGGGTCAGGTGATCGCGGGACGCGTGCCGGAGCAATTCTTCCGCAGGCTCGTCGCCGTACTGCTTGTCCTCGTTGCCCTCGCCCTAGTGGTCCGCTGACGACATCAGGCCGCAGGGCGCGAACAATCAGCGGCCTCCCATAACCCCACGCCATAGCCAATGGCGACGCTGGATATGGTCAGTATCCGCCACTTGGCGGCTGCCGTCAACCCCGATCGGCTGCGGCGGCGCATCATGTCGGTTTCCCCGGTCCGCCTTCTCCTCATTTTCACTTTGCCGGCGACCCTGACCGCCTGCAGCGCATTCGACCCCGGCGGATCGGAAAGTGTCCGCCAGCACACCGAGGACGTCAGCGGAATCATCGAGGAGCTGGCGCCATCCGCCACACCGGGATACTCGGTGCTGACCGTCGACCCCGAGCGCCCCTGGACGGGCCTCACCGTCATCGAGGACGAGGCACCGACCCTCCCGGACGAGCTCGTGGCCGAGGACGCGGTGTCGCTCTCGCTCGCCGGACTCACGGACGACGTCAACCTCGCCGCCACCATCGAGGCCGCCACCGGTGTCCCCGTGCGCTTCACCGGCACCCGTCCGGTCGAGGCGCCGGAGGATCCCTTCCAGAGCGCACCGACCGCCCTCCCGGAAGGAGGCATCTGGACTGGACCGCTCGACGCTCTCCTCGATGCCTGGACCGCGACCCGGGGCTATCGCTGGCACTGGGACCCTGACGAGGGCGAGATCATGGTCGTTCGCGCCGAGGCGGTCGTCTTCCGGCTGAACGCCCTCGCCGGCGTGCAGACCGCGTCCGGGTCCACTGCCGCCTCGGACGCCGCCGGAGAGAGCGAGGCCGGCAACACCGCCGATCAGGCGATCACGACGGAGGCGACCTACGACCCGTGGACCGACATCACGGAGCAGCTGGTCGCCGTCCTCCATCCCTCCACGACGGTCGCCGCCGCACCGGCGACGGCGTCGATGACCGTCGCGGGCCTGCCTCGCGACATCGACCGCGCCCGCCGCTACATGGACTGGCTCAACCGCACGGTCCTGCGGCCCGTCACGCTGACCGTCGCGGTCTACACCGTGCGCTTCACCGACCAGAGGTCCTTCGACCTCGGCATCGCCGGCGCCCTCGAGAGCGTATTCGGCACGTCAGCCGGCATCAGCGTCGTCAGCAACGACATCAGCGTCATCCAGCCCGGACCTGCTGCCGACACCCTCGACGCCGCGGTTAAAGCCCTCCAGGAAGCGGGAACGGTGTCGCGGGAGCTGACCGCCACCCTGCCGTCGCTGAACGCCCAGCCAGCCCAGTTCACCGAGCTCTTCTCGCGGGCCTACCTCAAGGAGATCCGCACCACGCTGCAGGACGGACTGCTGCAGACCAACCTCATCCCCGGGAACATCGCCTCGGGCTTCTCGCTGACCTACACCGCCCAGATCGTCGCGCCGGGCGAGGTCCTGGTGCGGCTCTTCGCCTCCATCGTCGACCGCCCGGCCTTCGAGGTCTTCGCCGCCGGCGGCGCCGGCGGCGCTCTCCGCCTGCAGCTTCCATCCTTCGGCAACCGCGCGGTGCAGATCACCCAGCGCGTGGGGCGCGGCGAGACCCTTGTCATCACCGGCTTCCGGGACCGGGCCACGAGCGGCGACCGGTCGGGCACCTTCGACGCCGACGTTCCCCTGCCTTTCGGCGGCACGGCCTCCGAGGATGTCCTCACCGAGCAGGTGCTCCTGATCCGCGCCGAGGCCGGGGCGCCCATGGGCATCCTCGAGCGCCCGGGGGAGGTCCTGTGAGCAGCCTGCTGACCATTCGCGGCGCGACCTTCGCCGCGGGCCTCGCCTGGCGGCCCCGCGTCGGCGAGAGCGATCTCGCCGCCTCGGCGCGCGAACTCGGCGCGGCGGCCTTCGTCCACACCGCACACCAGACGGGGTTCGCCGCCGCCGACGAAGGCGACCCCTCGGCGACCATCAGCCTGGCCGTGGCTGTCCATGCCGCCATCGGCAGCCCGGACTGGATCACCGCGATCGCCGACGACGACGGCAAGGTCGCCGTGGTGCGCTGCGGCTCCAGTCGTCTGGAGGAAAGGCCGGCCGAGTCCCGTCTCGAGACGGAGGACGCAGCCTCCATCCTGCTGCAGTCGGAGAAGCCGCGCCATGCGTCCGGCCCGCTGAACATCGACACCGCCCGGCCCCTCGATCTCTCCGTGGTGCAGATCACCGACGAGATGCGCCTGGAGTCGGCGCCCACGGCGAGCCGCCTTCGCGGCGCCCTGCGCATCATCGCCTCGGCCGCCGTGCTGGGAGGGATCGGCATCGCCGCCTGGCAGTTCGGTCCGCGGGTGTGGGAGATGTTCTTTCCGCCGGAGCCTCCGCCAGTGGCGGAGGTCGAGGAGCGCCAGGTGATGACGGTGACGGACACCACGGCGTTCCTCGCCCTCTGCGACGAGGCGATCCAGGCCCACCCGCCAGGATTTCCGGGGTGGCGTCTCGACGAGGCGGCGTGCCAGGCCCGCCTTGCCGATACGCCAGTCCTTGACCAGCTCCCCGGCCTCGCCGGGAGGCCGGCCCTGGTGCTGCGCTGGTCCCTGGAGGCCGGCCACCACCCCGCGATCAACCGCCGGCTGATGGAGGAGGTGCACCTCCCCGGCCGGGGAGCCGGCCAGGTCCAGGGGGCCCGGGCCTGGGCCGTGACGGCCCTCGACCCCGTCATCGTCGAGACATGGCGCGAGGATACGCCGGTCTTCCGCGAGCTCCGCGCCGCGGTCGACCGCCACGTGGGCGCCTGGGCCTCGGAACTCTCCTACTCCCTCGACGGCGGCGCCTGGCGCATCGCGGCGACCGGCGCGGGATCGCTCGCCCGCCTGCGCCAGGCGGCAGCCGCGGTCCCCGAACTCGAGGTGACGGCAGTCTCCCGTTCGCCCGACGGGACCTGGCGCCTCTCGGCGCAGCCCCTGGCGCCGATCGTCGTCCTGGAGAGCGTCTTCGAGGCATTGACCCGACCCCTGGCGCCGCTGACGGAGATCACCCATGCCGACCCCTGACGGTTACGCAAAGCCTCTCCGCCTCGCCGCCCTCGCCGCCGCCCTGGCAGGCTTCCTGGGAGGAGCGCCGACAGCCCTGGCCGCCACGGCTGAAGCCCTCAACCACGCGCAGACCATCGAGGCCGCCTGGCAGCGCCTCGAGGATCACATCCGCCTGCGCTCCAGCGCGCCGACGGCGTGGCCGGGCGCCACGCCGCCCGCGGCCACCGGCTGGCAGGCCGACTGGACGGAGCGCGGCCTCGGCGCGCTCTACTGCGGCCAGGTCCTCGTCGTCTTCGCCGCGGCCACCGACCTCAAGGGCGTCGGCGCCGATCAGCGCGCGGTCCGCCTCGCGCCCCACATCGAGGCCGCGCGCACCCACGACGCGGTCCCGCCGCTCCACTGGCTCGAGGCCGGCGCCGCCCGCGGCATCCTCGGCCGCGCCAGCGTCACCCTGCCGGCCTGCATGGCCGGCGCCCTGCCGGAGGGCCGCGTCGCCCTGGCCGGAGAAGTGATCGATCCCCTCACGGTGCGCAGCCAGGTGCTGACGCCGGAGCGCCAGAACCGGCCCTGCCCGGCCGCCACCCACGGCACCGGCCAGGCCTGGGTGCGCGACCTCGTCCAGGAGGTCAACGGCCGCGGCGCCGCCGTCGGCAACCCCGTGCCCGGCGCCTGGCGCCTGCTCGTCGATCACTGCGTGCCCGACTACACGGAGTGGGTGCACTTCCGCCAGCCCTGCACCTTCACGCCCGGACCGCCGCACCAGGGAACCCTCACCGGCGAGACCGTGTGGCGGCGCCAGCGCGCCGTCACCGCCGCTGGCCAGTCCTGGCGCACGCCGCCGCAGTTCGTCTCGACGAGCTGCTGGACGGATCCGAACCCGACCCCGCCCGTGCCGCGGGACTGGTCCTCCACCACCACGAGCAGCCGCACGGTCGGCTGCGCGGCGGGGTTCATCGGCAGCCGCACCCAGAGGCGCACGCTGACCTGGTTCAACCGCCAGTGGCCGTGGGACGCCGCGCCGACGACGCGCCTGGTGTCGACCGGGTCGTGGACCACCACCGCCACCAGCTGCCGCCTGCCGCCGCCTCCACCGCCGCCGCCTCCACCACCGGTCGTGACGGTGAGCGTGACGACGACCGGCAACAGCGGCGGCGGCGACACGACCACCGTGACGCCGACACGGACGCCGACACCACCGCCGCCACGCACGCCGACCCCGTGCGTCGACCGCGACAAGGGCGGCGGCTGCCCCAGCAGCGGCAACGGCGGCAATGACCGCGGCGGCAACGACCCGGACTCGGGAATCGACGTCAACTTCGACGGCCGCGCCGACTACCACACCATGGGGCAGGTGCCGGCCAAGGACCTCCGCAACGCCCGGTCGGTCAACAACTCCCCAACGGGAGGCGGCGGTGGGGGCCCAGGCGACAGGGGCAAAGGGCCAGCCGGCGGTATCGGCCGCGGCGACAGCGACCGGGGCCGCGGATGACCGCTTACACCCCGCGCCAAGAGGGGTTCCCGGAAGGTGGTACAATAGGGGAACAAATAGTGATCCCGCCGTCTGGAACCCGAAGGAGAAAAACCATGGTTCGACACGTTCTCGCCGCCCCGCTCGCCGCCGCCCTCATGGCCCTCGCCGGATGCAAGACCACCGGCGTGGCCGAACGCACGCCGAACCCGGGGTCTCATCTGCCGTCCGCACTCTACAGCGAGGTCCTCGCCGGGCGGGTTGCGATCCAGTTCGAGGCATGGACCGGAGACTGGAGCCACTGGCTCGTTACCTCCGCGACCTACCACCACCCGGACGGTCACATTCTGGAGTGCACGGGTGAGAAGCGGCGCTACCGGGCGGAAGTTCACCAGACGCACAGCCCGTTCACACGATCAGGCGAGGGCTGGACCGCAGCGGTGGAATACCGCGACGGCACGCTCGCCCCGGTGTTCTACAACCCGGACACCGGGCGTCTCCATGTCGAGGAGTGGCGCGCCGGACGCGGTGATTACTGGTCTTTCTCCTCCGACGGATGGGTCCAGGAGAGCTGGCCGCGGTTCATGGCGGACGCCTGCCCGGAACTGCCGATCCCGGACCATGTACCCATCAACAATAAGCAGACCCACCCGACGATCTGGAAACTCCTCGACCAGGATCCGAATGCTCCCTACCGCCACACGTCGCTCCCGGCGACCCACACCGGCGTTGCCGCTGCGCACCCCTGGGACATCTGGTATTGGTGCTTCAAGGCTCCCGGTCGCCCCGAACTCCCGGCCCACTGCCCGTTCGACATTCACGACCGGCTCCGCGGCGCCGACCACCCCGGCGAGGAGACCGAACCGACAGCGGCGCTGTCGGACGATCCGGAGCACGCGGCGCGGCTGCGCTTCGCCGCGCTGCTGAAGGAGAACAACGGCACGATCGTCACCGACGCCCTGGGCCGGGAGTACGTCCTGGCGCTCCACGCCGAGGGCGACGAGCTGTGGGCGGTCGATGAGGCAGGCGAGATCCTCGACATCGGGCACCTGGCGTGGAATGCCGCCACCCGCCGTGTCGAACTGGACTGGGAGACCTTCCCGGCGACCCGGGACTACGCCCACCGCCCGGGCGACGCCCTGCCGGTCTTCGCCACCGACGAGCGCCATCCGCTCTTTGCCGTGACCGACTGGCTGGTGGCGGCGAACGACGATGTCGTCCTCCCCTACATGGGCCGCGACGCCATCTTCCGCTTCGCCGAGGGCGGCGCCCTCACGGTACGCGGCGTCAACCACGATGTCGGCGGCTCCTGGCTGGTCTCGCGCGGGCGCCTCGTCCTCGCCGTCGACGGCATCGCCCCGCGCGCCGCCTACCGCTGGGACCTCCTGCGCCGCCACCTCGCGGCCCAATGGTATTCGGGCATGTCTGCCGATGTAACGGCGGCTTGTCCTACGCCGTCAACCCATTGACATAAAGGACTTTACTTTTCTCGGACGTTTTTCCACACGCATTGCTTGACAAGCATTCGCTGATTTGCAAGATGTCCCCGAATCGGTGATGCGGAAGCACTCATGGACCAGCGAATCGTCGCCCTGCCGTCGACCACCTTCTCGGGCCGCCGCCTGACCCGCCAGCAGATCGCGGATGCCCAGGAGACCGTGGAGATGTTTCCCCATGACAGCCGCAACGAGCTGGCGAAGACCATCTGCGAGCATCTGCACTGGAAGACGGCGAAGGGCGCCTACAAGGTCGGGGCCTGCCTCGGGATGCTGGAGACCCTGGAGCGCTGCGGCATCCTGACCTTGCCGCCCTTGCGCGAGGACCACGTCCGCGACATGACCTGCCCCCCTGCCTGGACCTCGGCCTCGGACCCGCAGCCGGAGATCGTGGCGCCGCTGTCGGAACTGTGCCCGCTTCGCGTCGAGCCCGTCACCGACACCGAGGGGCGGCAGCTGTGGAACGCCTTCGTCGACCGGTATCATTACCTCGGCTACAAGCGCCCCTACGGGGCGCATGTCCGCTACTTCGTCACCGACAGGCAGGGGCGCAAGCTGGGCTGCATCCTGTTCGAGGCGACAACGAAGACACTTCCCTGCCGGGACCGCTGGATCGGCTGGACGAACCGCAGGCGTGACAGCAAGCGGCACCTGATGACGGTCAATTCAAGGTACCTGGTGTTTCCCTGGGTCGTCTCGAAGAACCTTGCGTCCTCGGCCCTGGCCATGGCGACGCGCCGCCTCGCCGACGACTGGGAGCGTCTTCACGGCTGGCGTCCCGTCCTCATCGAGACCTTCGTCGACGAGACCCGGTTCAAGGCCTCGTGCTACCGTGCGGCCAACTGGCAACGCATCGGTGATACCGCGGGCCGGGGCAAGTCGCGCAAAGGGGTCTACGTACTGGCGCTTGAGCGGGGTGCTCGCGAGATCCTGCGCTCGGAGAGCGGCGCGGCGAGGAAGAAGCCTGCGACGCGTGCTGAACGGGGACGGTCCGCCATCGCCGACCGGCGGTTCTCGAAGCGCTGGGAGGCGCTTGTTGCGGCCGCCGTTGCGATTGCGGAACGCGAGGACGCGCGCTGGCAGAAACGTCGGCGGGTCTTCAACAGCCTGCTGATCATGCTGTTCGTGCTCCGCCTCGTTGCCGCGTCGCGCGGGCAAGGCTACGGGACCACGCTCAGCGAACTCTGGGAGCATTGCGAGGCCGCAGGCATCGAGCTGCCGCAGGCGGAGCCTCCGGCGGCATCGACGGCCTGCGAGGCGCGGGAGAAGCTCGACGAGGCCGCGTTCAAGCGCCTGCACGCGGAGATCCTCGCCCACTGTCCCGAGTGCACGCTGTGGAAGGGTCACAGGACTCTCGCCGTCGACGGCTCGAAGATCACCCTGCCCAGGGAACTCGCACAGTACGGCTATCGTGTGAGCGACGGCGCCCACTACCCCCAGGGCATGGTCAGCACACTCTACCGGCTCAATGACCGCATCCCGATCGACTTCGACCTGTTCGACCACGAGAACGAGCGGGCAGCCGCCCTCGTGCACCTCGACCATGCTGCCGAAGGCGATGTCATCGTCTACGACCGGGGCTACTACTCCTTCGCCATGGCCCTCGCTCATCAGGAGCGCAAACTCAACTTCGTGTTCCGCATCCAGAAAGGCGCCAACCCCGTGTTCGACGCCTTCATCGCCTCCGGCGAGGACGACCGGACCATCACCCTCGACGCCCCCAGGGACGAGACCGCGCTACGCTCGAAGACCCTGCGCGTCCGCCTCGTCAGGTACCGGTATGCCGACACGGAGTACTACATCGCGACCTCCCTGCTCGACGGCAGCCGCTATCCCGTCCCCGCACTCTCTGATCTCTATCATGCTCGTTGGGGCGTGGAGGAAATGTACAAGACCGGCAAGTTCCTGATCGAGGCCTTCCACGCCAAGTCCAGGCGCGGCGTCCGCCAGGAACTCTACGCCGCCTTCGTCCTCATCACCCTCGCCCGCCAGTTCGCGAACCGCTGCGACAACGACATCGACGACGGCGACGACCTGCCGGCCATGCGCACCAACTTCCGCAACAGCCTGCGCCTCGTCGGCAAGGAGATCGAGGCCATGTTCCTCGCACAGAGCGCCATGGTCGTCCAGTCCGTCAGGCGGATCATGTCCGGGCTCTCGCGCTGCATCCAGCGCGAAAGGCCCGGGCGCAGCTACGTGCGGCAGTCGAAGCAGCCAAGGAGCAAGTGGCAGAAACGGGTACCCGCCTGACACCAACGCCAGCCGCCAGACAGGCCCCCGGCTTCGGGCAAAACCCGAAGTCGGGGGACTTTTTTATCCGAACGCAGGAAAAACTTATCCGAATGCCTTTGCCTCGCGGCCCACGCCGGCTACGAGGCCGGCGCGGGATGAGCCGGTGACCGCCGCCGCCATCCATGCCGCCGCCCGGCCCGCGGGCGTCATCAAGCCGGCGGTCCTCGTCCTCGCCCTCCTCGCCGCGCCGCTGGCCGCCGAGGAGCAGCTGCCCCTGCCGTTGCCGCCGGACGAACCGGCGGAGGCGGAGGTGACGGTGATCGGCGCGGCTCAGCCTGAGGAAGAGCCGGTGACGCAGGAACCGGCGGCGCCGGATCTCGACGAGGCCACCGCCGCCATCGTCACCATGCTGACGGCCCCGGACGCCGGGGAAGGCCCGCCGATGGCCGACTGCGCCATCGACTTCCTGAGAACCCGCCTTGCCGCCGCCGTGGCCCCGGACGACATCCTGGCGGCGGCGGCCCTGGAGGACGAACTGCTGCGCCTGTGCCTGGAGCGCCAGCAGCTGGTGGGCGCACTCCTCGAGGCCGAGCTGCAGATGGCGGTGCTGGCCCGCGGCGAGGCCGGGACCGACACCGCGCCGCTGGCCGCCGACACATCCCCGGTGATCGCCCCGGAGCCGCCTCCTCTCCAGGCCCTCGAGCAGCTGACCCTGCCCACCATCCTGCAGGAGAGCGAACCGGAGGCGGTCGAGGAGGAGGAGGACCCGGCGCCGCCCTACGCCTGGTCGACCATGCTGGGGACGGCGGGGAACATGCGCGCCGCGGTGACCGACGGCGCCCGCGTGTGGTGGGTGCGCGAGGGCGATCACCTGCCGGGCGGCTGGCAGGTCATCCGCATCGCCGCGCAGCCGCCGGGAGTGAGCCTGCGCCACGCGGAGACCGGCGACTGGGCGCTCGCCCACGGCAACGGGGACGGCGGATGATCGACCTCTTCCGCAAGCGGCCGCCCCAGGGGAAGGGGGACCACCCGGTGCCCTTCCTCGCCGGCCACGCCCGCCTGCATCGCATCGCCGCCATCCGGGCGGACGGCCGCTGCCTCATCGCCCGGGGCTACGAGAGCGATCCCGAGCTGCGCCGCGCCATCAGTCAGCTCAAGGCCAAGGGCCGCGTGCCGAAGCGCCTGCAGGAGACGACCGGCACCCTCGAGGACGTCGACCGGGCCTGGCGCTTCGCCCGGCCGGCGACGGCCGGGAACGAGGATCTGAAGAGGAGGATCGCGGCGGTCTTCCGCGACGCCGCCCAGGCCCGGGCATCGGACGTCATCTTCGAGCACGACGGGGTGGAGTGCCGCCTCTCGGCCATCGTCAACGACGCCAAGCTGGCGCTCGGCCATCCCATTCCCGGGGAGGAGGGCCGCCAGCTGATGGGCTATCTCTTCCACGCCAAGGACGAGGGTTCGGCCCAGACATCCTACCAGCGGGGCGAGTTCCAGGGGTTCTCGATCCGCTCCGGCGGCGAGGTGCCTCTGCCGCCCTCGGTCTCCGGCCTGCGCTGCCAGAGGGGGCCGCACGATCCGGGCGGCGACCACATGTTCTGCCGCCTCTTCTACCGCGACCAGCTCGAAGCGGGCATGACCCTGGAGAAGCTGGGGTTCGAGGCGGCCGAGGCGGCGGTCTTCGCCGAGGTCAGGATGTCGCTCTCGGGCGGCATCTTCCTCGGCGGCTCCACGGGCGACGGCAAGTCGACGACGCTTGCCGTCAACCTCGCCCTGCAGCAGGCCGAGCACGGCGGCGAGCTCAACCTCGTCACCCTGGAGGACCCCGTGGAGTACCGCATTGACGGGGCCGTGCAGATCGCCGTGCCGACATCGGGGTCCGGGGACGAGCGGTCCATGCACTTCAGGAGGGCGCTGATGCACTTCTGCCGGGTCCACCCGGCCTCCGGCATGGTCTCCGAGATCCGCGACCACGACGCCGCGAGCCAGGTCCTGCAGTTCGTCGACACGGGCCACCAGGTGTGGACGACGATCCACGTCGACAGCGCCAACGCGATCCTCTTCCGTCTGCTCGACATGGGGGTCGAGCCGTCGACCCTGACCAAGCCAGGCAACGTGGCGCTCCTCATGAAGCAGACCCTGCTCCCCATGCTCTGCCAGGGCTGCGCCCTCCACGAGCCGCCGGCGGGGTCCCTGCCGGACTGGCTCGCCCGCCACCTCGAGCGCCTCGGCACGCGGCCTCGCTGGCGCAACCGCGCCGGCTGCGCCGCCTGCCGCCGCGCGGACGCCAACGCCATCGCCCGCCAGGCCTGGACGGGCTACACGCGCCAGCAGGTGGTGGCGGAGATGATCCGCCCGGACGCCGACTGGCTCGTCCACGTCGCCCGCCGCGACCCCATCGCGGCCTGGCGGCACTGGACGGGGGAGATGGGCGGCGTCCCCATCGCCCGGCGCATCTGGAGGAGCGTCGCCCGCGGCCTCGTCGATCCCCTCGACGCCCTGGCCAAGGGCGCGCGCACCGACGAGATCCCGGAAGCCGACGCCATGCACGACTCGCCGGGCCTGCGCCTCATCCGGGAGGCCGGACCGTGACCCGCCTCGACATCCCTCAGAGCCTCGATGAAGAGCGAATACACAGCGATCAGTCTCTCATCCTCGCCCACGGCGCCCGATCTCTCCTTGTCACCGGCCTCGTTCTTGTCATGGCGGTGGCCGCCATGGCAACCGATCCGCTGGCGTACCCGCCCTGGCACACTCCCGCCGCCGCGCTGCCAGGCATCGTCCTCGCCGGCATCTACGGCTGCCTCGCCTGCCTCGCCTGGACATGGTCCCGCACGGCGGCCGGCGGCGCCGTCGTGCCGCTCGGCGCCCACGGCGACGCCCGCTTCGTCCTCGCCCTCGCCGCCACGGCGGGTCTCGTCATCCCGCCGGCGCTCCTCGACGTGCCGGTCCAGATGCTGATCCTCACCGGCGCCTCGTTCGTTCTCCTCTTCATCGCCGCCGCCCTGTGCGGCCTGGCCGACGGCGCCTGGGTCGGCGCGGCCATGCGCCACCTGCAGTTGCCGTTCTTCCGCACCCTCGCCGCGTTCGCCCGGGCGGTCCGCTTCCCTGGCGCCTGCTCCTGGCGGATCGTGGTGGCGCCGGCGCCATCCGCTTCGCCAGCGCCGCCGGCCGCCCTCGCCTCGCCGCTGGAGCAGGTCCACCCGGACCCGTCTCTCATCATGGCCCACGGGACCCGCTCCCTCGTCCTCACCCTGGCGGTCCTGACCATGGGCGCCGTCTCCTTCATCGCCGCGCCGCCGATCGATCAGCCCTGGCTCCTCGTCGCCGGCGCCTGGCCGGCGTTTGCCGCGGTCGCCTTCCTCGCCCGCCGCCGCCGCCCCGACATCGCCATTCCCATCGGCGCCCACGGCGACTCCCGGGTGGTGTTTGCCCTTCTCGCCATGGCGCTCTTCATCGCGATC
Source organism: Alphaproteobacteria bacterium (assembly GCA_964291265.2). GTDB lineage: Bacteria > Pseudomonadota > Alphaproteobacteria > SP197 > SP197 > SP197. Next base: position 1,083,551 of record OZ219747.1, on the reverse strand, counting down.
CCCGACGGCCGGGTCGACGAGCTGATCGACGGGCTGCCGTCGGCGGCCGAGACTGCCGCGCCGGTCGAGGACGGACCTCCCGCCTGGCTGATTCCGGCGGCCACCGAGGCCTTCACCCTGGGCCTGGCGCCGCTGCCGTTCGTCCTGCTGCTGGTCGCCTCCGTCGTGTGCGGCATCGCCGACGGCGCCTGGCTCGCGATGGCCATGCGCCACCTCGACCTTGGCTTCCGCCAGGCGCTCGTCGCGCTCCTGCGAGGAGCGATCGCCGGCGTCCGCGGCCCGGGGAGGAAGAGCCTGTGACCTGGTGGAAGCCCATCCTCAGCTGGGCCTTTCTCAACCGCCGGGCGCGCATCGCCGGTGGCCGGCCCGTGACCGCACCCGCCGCCAGCGGGCGGGGATCACCCGGTGAAAGACTCGACGATGCTGCCCAGACCGCACCACCAGAGCAGAAAATCAACGACGGTGGTGACGAACAGGATCGCAGCGAGCACCCTGACAGCGGGGTTGTCGCTGCCGAGCGCCACACCGAGGCTGGCAAGCGCCACCGCAGCGGTCACGCTGCCGTTGACGATCGCAACCCCGTCGAACCCGCTCTCCTCAAGCCGATCGATGAAGACAGGATACTCGGCGATCAGTCTCTCGTTCTCGCCCACGGCGCCCGCTCACTCTTCGTCACCGGGCTGATTGCCGTCATGGTGTTCGTCTCCATCGCCGCGGCGCCGGACGCGGATCTCGCCTGGCGCCATGCGCCGATCGCCTGGGCCGGCGGCGCCACCCTCGGCTTCGCCTGGTCCCGCCTCGTCGCCTGCGGCGGCATCGTACCACCCGGGACCCATGGCGATTCGCGCTTCATCATCGCCGCCATCGCCGCGTTCTGTTTCCTCGCCGCCTCGCCCGAGACCTCGTTGCTCCTCCCGGGCCCGTTCTTCCTGCTGCTCCTTGCCGCGGGCCTCGCCGGTCTCTCCGACGGCGCCTGGACCGCCACCGCCATGCGCCGCATGAAGCTCACGTTCCCGCAGACGCTCCTGGCCTTCCTGCGAACGGCCCTCAAGCGCGACGCCAGCACCTGGCGGATCGCGGCGCCCTCATCCCCCGGGGACGCGCCGTGATCTGGTTCCTCCTCCTCGCCCTCCTCGGCCCGATCCGCCGGCCCTCATGCCCGGCCATCGGCAAGGACAGGCTGCGCGAAGAGCGTGCCGTCATCCTCGCCCACGGCGCCCGTTCCCTCCTCGTGACCGGCCTGATCGCCATCATGGCGCTCGTCTCCATCGCCGCCGCCCCGCCGGCAGACCTGCCCTGGTACCGGATCCCCGTCCTCTACGCCGCCCTGGCCGCCATCGCCTTCCACCGGTCCCGCAGCACCGCCTCCGGCGGCATCGTGCCGATCGGCACGCACGGCGACGCCCGCCTCGTCCTCGCCGTGGTCGCCACGGCGGGAATGATCGGTCTCCCGGCATGGTGGCCCGCGATGACGGCGGCGCACCCGTTCATGGCGCTCGACTTCGCCGCCGCCCTGGCCGGCGCGGCGGACGGTGCCTGGCTTGCCATGGCGACGCGCCGCCTCGGGCTTTCGCCCGTCCAGGCCTTCACCGCCTTCCTCCACGCGATCCCGTCCGGCGAGGCCTGCTCCTGGCGCATCGCCGCGCCCGGTGCGGGGAGGAAGAGCCTGTGACCTGGTGGAAGCCTCTCCTCTGCTGGGCCTTTCTCAGCCGGCGGGCGCGCATCGACCTCTACGCCACTCTCGCCGATCTCCTCGACGCCGACTTCTCGATCGAGGCGGCCCTCGAGGTCGCCATCCAGACGGCGCGGGACCAGGGCAGGAACCAGGAGGCGTGGATCATCCGCCACTGGCGCGACGCCCTGGTGCGCGGTGCCTTCGCCGCGGAGGTGGCGTGCTGGATCCCGGCCTCCGAGGCGATGATCTTCATGGCCTACGGCGAGGTCGACGCCGCCCACCTCTTCGCCGGGGCGGCGCGCGTCGCCGATCTGCGTCAGCGGCAGACGGCGGCGGTGACGGCCGCCCTGGCGCTGCCCGCCCTGCTGATCGGCTCCGTGCTCTTCATGCTGTGGGGCGCCGGCGGCTGGTTCATACCGGTGTTCCAGGAGATCCTGCCCGACGACCGCTGGCCTCCCCTGGGCGCCGTCTTCCGCGACGTCTCGCTGTGGCTCTTCGCCTTCCCGCACGTGCTGATCGGCTCGGCCATCCTCGCCGCCCTCGTCCTGCGCCAGGTCCTGCTGCGGTGGAAGGGGCCGGGACGGTCCTTCCTGGATCGGATCGCGCCGTTCAGCATCTATCGCACCATCGTCGGCTCCGCCTTCCTCTTCGTCCTCCTGGAGTACCTGCGCGCCGGCGTCGATCTGAACGACGCCACCTTCGCCCGCCTCGAGAAGGCGACATCGCCTTACACCCGTCACCGCATCGAGACCATCCGCACGATCATGGCGAGCGGCCGCGGCATGGGCCGGGCGATGATGCTCTCGGGTCACGGTTTTCCGGACCCGGCGCTCATCCCGGTGGTGGCGGCCCTCGACGACATACCCCGGTGGGAGATCAAGCTCGCCCGCTTCGTCGACCGCTGGGTCCTGCGTTCCGAGGCGACGATGAAGGCCCGCGCCGCCCTCCTCAACATGATCCTCACGCTCGCCGTCACGGTCATCATCGGCGCCATGATCCAGACCCTCTTCAGCATCATGGACGCCGCCAGCAAGGCGCCCACCGCCATCTGACCAGCCGCCGCCCGAAGGAGAGACCATCCCATGACAGACACCCTGCCGCACCCCGCCACCACCCGGCGCGCCTTCGCCCGCCGTCTCATCGCCCGGCGGCGCCGCGGCATCTCGCTCTTCCAGGTGCTGATGGGCCTGGCGCTCTTCGCCGCCACCCTGATCGGCGCCGTGCAGCTCTACAACTCGGCCACCGAGACCCAGCGGCGCAACGACGCCCAGGCCCTGCTCACCACGCTGACGGTCGCCGTCTCGCAGATCTGGCAGGGCGTCGCCACCTACGGCACGACGAACATGGTCCTGGATCTCGCCGCCCGCGGCGCCATTCCCTCATCGGCCCTCGATGAATCCGCCCGCAACCCGAGGATCCGCCACCCCTTCGGCGCCCGCGTGCGCGTCCGCGGCGCCACCACCGAGTACGTCATCATCTTCGAGAACCTCGACGACGAGAACTGCGCCATGCTGATCGACCCCTACGCCGGCCAGGCGGCCGGCAGCAGCGCGCTGGCCGGCGTGGCGGTCGGCTCCACGACCATCGCCCAGCCGATGACCCCGGGCGGGATCCGCGCCGCCTGCAACAACGGCGTCGGCGCCAACGACGTCACCTTCACCTTCGAGTGACGCACCCGCGCCCCGCTTCCCGACCCCATGAACCAAGGAGACCATCCCATGACAGCCACCCTGCCGCTCCCCGCCACCACCCGGCGCGCCTTCGCCCGCCGTCTCATCGCCCGGCGCCGCCGCGGCATCTCGCTCTTCCAGGTGCTGATGGGCCTGGCGCTCTTCGCCGCCACCCTGATCGGCGCCGTGCAGCTCTACAACTCGGCCACCGAGACCCAGCGGCGCAACGACGCCCAGGCCCTGCTCACCACGCTGACGGTCGCCGTCTCGCAGATCTGGCAGGGCGTTGTTGATGGCTGCATAGAACGGCGGGATTTCGGCGATTTGCCGCGCTTTGTCAGGGTCGTGTTTCTTCCCTGTTGTCAGGTCCTATTGTCACGTCCTGTTGTCGTGGTTTGAGTGTTCGGCTGGTTGTCTCCCCGAGCGCCGCCGTCTTTTCCTATTGTCGTTTTGGTCCGGTTCGGGTTCCGTCGACCTCTGCTTCGGTCTTGGTGACGGTTGCCGGGAGGGTTCCGGTTCCGAGGCACTCGCGGGATTGTTTGTCTTCCCTGTGGGCGGGTCGCGTTGTCCGGTCCCGGGGCGGCGTCTTTGCCGCCGCCCCGGGTGGATGCTAGATCGGCATCAAGAGAAAGAGCGATGCGATGCCGGGCGGAGTTGTGACGCCCCCCGGCGCAGCACCCGGACGAGCCGGTCACGGGGGACCGAACTCCCGTGTATTGTCGAGCCATTTTGCGTCCGGGTCCACCCCCGCTCTCGAGACGGACGGTGTGCACGACAGGACGACTGTTCAACTGCAGGCGGTGTCAGCGGCAGGTTGTTCTCTGCCGGTCGTGTGACCGGGGGCATGTGTATTGCTCCAAGGAGTGCAGGGAGCGGTCCCGGATCGAGCGGCGCCGCGCGTCGCGTCGTCGCTACCAGAGCACGCTGAAGGGCCGTGAGACGGGCCGTCACCGCCAGCGGCGTTACCGGCTCCGCAAGGCGGAGGAGGCGCGTGCGTTGAAGGCCAGGGCGGCGATGGTTGCCGAGATCATGGACACGCAGACGTCTGCTGTGGTGCTGCTTGGCGACGTTCCGGCGGTGTCTGGAGACGCCGGTTCTGAAGAAATCGTTACGGACCACCCTTCCCGACTGCTGCCGACCTCCCTACCTGCGGTTGTGAAGGCGCAAGAGCGACGCGAATCGCCGCTTCGGTGCGCCAGATGCGGACGGGTCGTGACGCATGTGGTGCTGAGGGACCTGTGATGCGGCGTTGAGGAACCAAAGGGAGGGAGTTCATGGCGATCGACGAGGACACGCGGGCGACGATCGTGCGGCTGTCGCGGGCCGAGGGCTGGGCTGTGGGGACGATTGCCCGGCATCTCGGCGTGCACCACGGCACGGTGACGCGGGCGCTCAAGGCGTCGGGGCAGGAGCGGCGGCCGCGGGCCAAGCTCATCGACCCCTTCGTTGCCTTCCTCGGGGAGCGTCTTGAGGCGTCGCCGGACCTTCCGGCCAGCACGCTCTGGCGACAGGTCGTGGCTCTGGGCTACCGCGGCGGCGAGGATCACTTCCGTCACGACCTGCGCCGCCTTGGGCTGAGGCCGGTGAAGAGGCCCGAGCCGTCGCTGCGGCTGAGCTTCCTTCCGGGCGAGCAGGCGCAGGTTGACTGGGCCGAGTTCGGGAAGGTCCGCATCGGCCGGGCGGAGCGCAGGCTCATGGGGCTTCTCGTCACCCTCAGCTACTCGCGCCAGACTGTCCTGAGCCTGTTCCACGACGCGCGGATGGCCAGCTTCCTGCAAGGCCATGTCGAGGCTTTCGCGGCATTCGGGGGTGTGCCGCGGAGGCTTCTGTACGACAACCTGAAGAGTGCCGTGGTGACGCGCCGCGGCAAGGCGGTCACCTATCATCCGATGCTGCTCGGCCTCGCGGCCCACTATGCCTTCGAACCGAGCGCCGCCTGGCCCAGGAGCCCGCAGGAGAAGGGCCGCGTGGAACGCCGTGTGCGCTTCGCGCGCACCGGGTTCTTCGCCGGGCGCGACATCACGGTCCCGCTCGGCGAGCTCAACGCCGCAGTTCGGGAGTGGTGCTTCGGCGCCGCCGCGGAGCGGCCCTGGCCGGACGACGACAGTCTCCTGGTGCGGGACGCCTTCGCCCGGGAGAGGGAGCACCTGATCGTCCTTCCCGCCGATCCCTTCCCGCATCACGAGGTCCGCCCGGTGCGCATCGACAAGACCTGCCACGCCCGCTTCGACACCAACGACTACAGCGTTCCGGGTAGCTTCTCCAAGGCCCTGCTGACGCTGGTCGCCGACCGCGACGAGGTTCGCATCCTCGACGGCGCCGACGAGGTCGCGCGCCACCGACGCTCCTACAACAGGAAGCAGGCCGTCACCGATCCGGAGCATGCCAGGGCGATCGCCGCGGGCAAGCGGCGGGCCCGCTCCATGAGCGTCCGCGACCGGGTCCTGCGCACCGTGCCGCGGGCCGAGGAGATGCTGGCGCGCGCCGGGACCAACGGGCGCAACGTGGCCTCCTGCGCCCGGATGCTGGAGACGCTTCTCAACGCGCACGGCGCCGACGCTCTCGACCGGGCTGTCGCCACGGCGCTGGAGCGCGGCTCGTGCCACCCCGAAACCGTGCGCGTCATCATCGAGGAGCGCCGCCGGGAGCAGGGCCTGCCGCCCCTCAGCATCGCCGACGACGGCCGCGGCGGCCGTGGCACGACGCCGCGGGGGACCGCTCTCGACGCCTACGACAGGCCCGAAGCCAGCGCCAGGAACAAGACATGAGCGAGCTCAGGGAGCGTGCCCGGGCGCTCGGCCTCCACGGGCTCGTCGAACGCTGGGACGAGGTCGCCGGGACCGCATGGATCGAGGAGGTGGTCAGCGGCGAGGAACAGGCCCGCAGGGCCCGCAGCCACGAGCGCCGCCGCGCCGCGGCGCGGCTGCCCGCCTTCAAGCCCCTGGCGGACTTCGACTGGACATGGCCGCGCGACATCAGCCGGGCTCATGTCGAAGCGCTCCTCGGCCTCGGCTTCGTCGACCGTGCGGACAACGCCGTGCTCGTCGGCGGGCAGGGCACCGGAAAGACCATGATCGCCGCCAACGTGGCGCACCAGGCCCTGCTGCACGGCCACACCGTCCGCTTCGAGAAGGCGCCGGAACTGCTCGAGGCACTCGCCGAGACCGTCTCGCGCAGCGAGCTGCGCCGCCGCCTCGCGATCCTCGCCAGGCCCCGCCTGCTCATCCTCGACGAAATCGGCTACGTGACCCTCGAAAGCCACCATGCCGACATCCTCTACGCCATCGTCTCGCGGCGCTATCAGCGCCGCTCGACCATGGTCACGACAAGCCTCGCCTTCGCCCAGTGGGACCGCGTCTTCCCCAGCGCCTCCGGCATCGCCGGCACCGTCGACCGGCTCATGCACGACGCAACCCTCATCTCCATCGACAGCGACTCCTGGCGGCTCAGGCGTGAAACCCGATAAACCCCGCCGCGTCGACTTCGACGCCGTCAAGCGCATGCCGTTCGAACGCATCGCCGCCGACTGGGGATACGTCCGCGACGAACAGGCCTCGACACGCGCCAACCCCGTCCTGTGCGCACCCGGCCTGCCGAAGCTCGTCACGAAGTGCCTCAACAACGGACACTGGGTCTACTTCAACACCCAGAACGATGAAGACAACGGAACCGTCATCGACTTCATGCTCAACCGCGGACTGGCCTTCGCCGACATCTGCACCCGCTTCACAGCACCCGACACCGCGCCACGCGACTTCCGCAGCCTCTGGGCCGCGGCAACGCCCGATGCGGCCCCGGACTGGCTCACCGGGCGCGGCATCCTCCCGGAGACCCTCGACACCTGCCGCCCCCTGGTCCGCCGCGACCACAACGGACGCGTCCTCTTCGCCCATCGCAACAGGAAGCGAAAGCTCACCGGCTTCGAGATCGGTCCCCCCGACGGACCGAAACGCTTCGCCACCGGTGGAACCCGAAGCCTGTTCGCCGTCCGCGCCGGAACCGCCGCGGACCTCGAGGCCCTCGTCATCACCGAAAGCGCCGTCGACGCCCTCAGCCTGGCCCAGATCGACCAATGTCCCCCCAGCCACGCCTTCCTCTCCACCGCCGGGGCACCCTCGCGAAGACAGCACGAACAGATCAGCCTCGCCGCAAGCAGCCTGCCCAACGTCAGGACCATCGTCCTCGCCCAGGACCACGACGAGGCCGGAGAGCGACAGGCCGAAACCCTGCGCAAAAAGATGAAGCTCCCCTCCCACGTCTCGTTCCACAGACGCAGACCGCCGGAAAACGCCGACTGGAACGACGTCGTCAACGCCAGGACCAAAGAACCACAAGCGAGATCATGACCACGTCCGTCACAAGGAGACCACTCATGCCCCTCACGCCCGCCGAAAAGCAGCGGCGATACCGGGAACGGCGCAAGGCCGGCATCCCTCCCGTCCACACCCCAAAGCACCGTGACCGGCGCTCGCGACCGCAACGCTGGAACGACGCCGTGGCCGAACTGCGCGCCCTGCAGGACGAATGGCGTGACCACCTCGACAGCATCCCCGAAAGCCTCCGTGACACGCCTTACGGAGAACGCCTGCAGAGCGTCGCCGATGCCGACATCGAGGCCCTCGAGGACATCGAACCGCCACGCGGCTACGGAAGGGATACGTGATCCCGCAAGACCCTTGAACGCGGTCACGCGTTACCATCCAGGAATGAGAACGTCTCACCCCGACGCGCCGCTCAGCCTCCCCGGGAAACTCCCGGGCCGTCCAAACGACACCGCATCACGAGACTGCCGCAGCCGCTGGCCGGACTGGCTTACAGGTCGCAGCATCCGCCCGAAAACACTCGACGCCTGCCGCACCCTGCAGGACGAATGGCGTGACCGCCTCGACAGCATCCCCGAAACCCTCCGTGACACGCCTTACGGAGAACGCCTGCAGAGCGTCGCCGATGCCGACATCGAGGCTCTCGAGGACATCGAACCGCCACGCGGCTACGGAAGGGACACGTAATCTCGCAAGACCCTTGAACGCGGTCACGCGTTACCATCCAGGAATGAGAACGTCTCACCCCGACGCGCCTCTCAGCCTCCCCGGGAAACCCCCGGGCCGTCCAAACGACACCACATCACGAGACTGCCGCAGCCGCTGAGCCGCAGCAACGCCCGATCCGCCGCCGGACTGGCTCACAGGTCGCAGCATCCGCCCGAAAACACTCGACGCCTGCCGCACCCTGCGCCGCCGCAACCGCAACGCACGCAGCCTCTTCGCCCAGCGCAACAGAAACCGTCAGCTCTCCAGCCTCGAGATCGTCCCGCCCGACGAACCACGACGAGGCCGGAGAACGCCAGAACGAAACCACGCGCAAAAGCCTGAAGCTCCCCTCCCACATCACGTTCCACAAACGCCGAACGCCAGAAAACGCCGACCGGAACGACATCGTCAACGTCAATGCAAGACCAATGGGATCCAACAATAGGCAGAAAACAAAGACCGGGCGGACCTTCGTCCAATGCCGCACGTTCTCCTGTCGTGGTCACCCACTCACACGATCAGCGCCCAAAAGAGCGGTTCTCCGCCAATATCCCGCCGTTCTAAATCGCCGCCGACACCTGGGGGAAGGATCCCACGCGCACGCTGATCGACCTCGCCGAGGTCATCCAGATCCTCGGCTTCCCGCGCACCGACGCGCGCGGCGCGGAGGACTTCGCCAAGGCCATCGGACACACCACGTTCGTCGCCGAATCGGAGAGCCGGTCCGGCACGGTCTCCGAACAGCAGGCGCTGATGTCCTCGGCCCAGGTCCAGACCGGGGAATCGACGCAGCTGGTGCGGGAGTTCCTGGTGCCGCCCGACGATTTGATGACCATGCGCCCGGACGAGCAGTACGTCATCGCCGCCGGCAAGACGGTACCGCGCAACGCCCTCCACCTCTTCCACGCCCGCCACTGGGAACGGCCCGATGTGCGCCGCCTCGGCCGCCCCAACCCGTTCGTCATCCGCAAGGCCTCGGGCGGCCTCGCCGCCCCGGCGGACGAGCAGACTCCCCGGAGGAAGCCATGAGCAGCGAACCGGACGAGGCGCCCGCCGACGCCCGCACCATCGAGGACATCATCGAGCGCGGCATCGGCCAGATGCTGGAACTGTCGAAGGCCAACGCCACCCGCCTCGCCGCCGCGGCCACCGGCGCCCGCGAGACGCGGGAGCTGATCGAGGCCCTCGCCCGCCGGATCGACCATCTGGTCCCCGGCCATCCCGCCGCCGACGCCGCCGCGCAGGAGGAGACCATGACATCCCCGTCCGACCCGCAGGACCACCCCGCCACAGACGAAGGGAGCACCGGGGCCCCGCCGGGCCGGCAGGGCGCCGGGGCGCAGGCCGCCGGCGAACCGGAGGCCGAGGACGAGGCGCACCCCGCCGCCGCTCCGCAGGACGGGGGCGAGGCCGCGCCGGCTGCCGGGGAGAACGGAGCCGCTGCCGCGCCGGCCGGCGGCGATGACGCCGGCCCTGCCGCCCAGGGCCCCGGCGCGGAGGCGGCCTCGGCCGCCGGTCCCGCGCCGGCCGCCGACCACGGGACACCGGCCGCCTCTCTCCCACCCTCGCCGCCGGCGCCAACGAAGCGCGAGAAGAAGATCCTCCGCCTCCTCGCGAAGATCGACAAGCGCCTCGCCCGCCTCCCGGACCCCGCGCCCCGGCAGACGGAGATCCTCGAGGCTCTCGGCGCCATCCGCACGGCGCAGGAGGCGCAGAACGAGACCATCACCGCCGCCATCGCCCTGGCGGGCGGCGCGGCGGGCGACGATGCCGGGATGCCTCCCGCATGGCAGGCGTTCCAGGAAGTCATGACCCGCCTCGACCGCATCGTCGGGATCATCCGACCCGCAAGACCCCCGCAGATCCTGGATGAGGGCGCTCGCACGCCGCCGCCGGGCGGCAGCGAACCGCCGGCCCTGGCGCCGCCCGAGCCGCCCGTCGACGCGGACGAGGTGCGCCATGCCGTCGACGAGCTCCTCGAGGCTGCCGCCCGGCCGCGCCGCGCCTTCATCCGGTTTGCCTGGGTCTCGATCCTCGTCGTCACCCTCTGCGCCGGCGCCCTGGGCGTCGTCGTGCAGCAGCGCTACACGCTCCTCGACCCGACGAACGACACCCTGGGCTGGAAGGACCGCGTGTGGGAGCTCGCCGGCGAGGAGATCGCGCGGTGCATCAACGCCGCGGCCGACCGCGGCAACAGGTGCGCCGTCACCGTCGATGCGGGAGGCACCGCGCCCGCCGACGAGCCATGAGCCGTCTCGCGGATCATCCGGGCGACGGGGGATCCGGCCCCGACGTGAGCCTCATGAACGCACCGCCGCCGCCACTCCCGGCGCCCTGCAGGCTGGAGCGCATCCACCCACCGGACAACGTCTGGAGATTCTACTCCGTGGCCCTCATGCGCGATCTCTTCGGCGGCTGCATCCTGTTCCGCGAGTGGGGCAGGATCGGCCAGGCGGGCACCGTGCGCCTGACGCACTTTGCGGACCGGGCCTCGGCGATCCGCGCCCTCGAGACGATCGTCAAGACCAAGGTCCGCCGCGGCTACCGCCCCGTGCCGAGCGAGCACTTCGAATTGATCCAGGCGATCGAAGGTGTGGCCGATATCGACACCGACAGGACTTGAGATCCATCCTTCCCGAAAACGTTCCGATCGGCCATAGTGCGACTCGAGGTTTTGCGATGAGTTCTGCAACACTCCGCGGCCCTTTCGGGACCACGATACCGGGGCGTTGAGCGACTGTTGCAATAACCGTCGTTTGTGCGAGGGATCATGCTGATCGGATATGCCCGCGTTTCCACCGTGGCGCAGGACACGGCGCTGCAGGTCGGCGCCCTCGACGAGGCCGGATGCGGCCGGATCTTCGAGGAGTCGGCAAGCGGGGCCGACCGCGGGCGCCCGCAGCTGGCGGCGGCCCTGGACTGGATGCGGGACGGCGATACCCTCGTCGTGTGGCGCCTCGACCGCCTGGCGCGGTCGCTGCGCCAGCTCATCGAGACCGTCGAGACCCTGGACGGTCGAGGGTGCGGCCTGCAGTCCCTCAACGAGGCCCTGGACACGACGACGGCGCCTGGACGACTGATCTTCCATGTCTTCGCCGCCCTTGCCGAATTCGAGCGCGGACTCATCCGCGAGAGGACCCTGGCCGGCCTGGCGGCGGCGAGGGCGCAAGGCCGCGTCGGCGGGAGGCCTCGCGCCCTCACCGATCGCGACCTCCAGGAGGCGAGCGCGATGCTGCGCGATCCGGACATCACCGCCGCCCAGGTCGCCCGCCGCTTCGGCGTCTCCGTCTCGACGCTCTATCGCCGCCTGCCGCGTGGCCGGGCGGCGGGCGGCGACGAGGAGCAACGCGCGTGACGGACGTCCTCGGCGATCATGTCGTGGAGGCCGCCGACCGGCTCCTGCGGACATCCGTGGCGGCGCCGGAAGACAACATCCGGCAGAACATCGCCCGGCTGTTCGATGCCCTCGGCATCGAGAACATCATCACGTATGCCACGGACCATGGGCCGGCGGATCTCTATCTCCCCCGCCGCCGCGTCCTCATCGAGACCAAGCGCGTCGGCCGGGCCGACGATCCCGACGCCGCGGACGCCGCCACCGGTGAATCTCCGCGCCAGCAGCTCGAGCGCTATCTGAGGAGCGAGATTGCGGCGGAACTGGGCCAGGTCGCCTTCCAGGGCGAGGCGGAACGCTCCCGTGCGTGGGTTGGCCTCGTCACCGACGGCCGGGTGTGGCATGCGTGGCGCTACGCGCACGAGGAGGGAAGCCTCGGCGAGACGATCTTCAGGGGCCTGCGGCCTCACGCCGCCGCCGAACTTCTGGCGAGGCTGCGCCCGCTCACGGGTCGCGGGCCTGTCGGCAAGCCCTGGATTCCGGCCAACCCGAGCGCTCTCTTCGCCGGCCACCTTGCGGCCCTTCGGGATGTCCGGGCCGGCCTTGCGGGTCGCCCTGCCCGGGTGGCCGGGACCCAGATGGACCTGTGGCTGGACATGCTCCGCACCTCGTCGATGGCGCCGGCGGACCCCTACGGCCAGCACGAATTGTTCCTGCGCCACTCGTTTCTGGTGGCGCTGGCGCGCGGCGTCGTCCACACGCTGTCCCGCCCGGACAGGGATCCCGAGGCCGCCGCCCTCCTGCGTGACGGGTTCGTGTCCTGGATTCTGGGCAGCGCCACCGGCCGAACGTGGGCCGCCGGCCTGCTTGGCTCGATCCACGAGTACGAGTGGCGGCGCAGGCGGGGTGACGTGCTGAAACCCGTCTACGAGACCTTTGTCGGTGAGAAGGACCGAAAGATCTTCGGAGAATACTACACGCCCGACTGGCTGGCGCAGATGCTGGTCGACGAGGTCCTGGATGACGCCTGGTGCGAACGCTCGGCTGCCGCTGCGCTCCTGGCCGAGGTGGAGGCCGACGCCCTGGACGGGATCGGTGTCCTCGATCCGGCATGCGGGTCGGGCACCTTCCTCTACCATGCGGCGCGGCGCCTGCTTCGCTCGCCCGCCTTCCAGGATGCGGCGCTGCCGCCCGCGCGCAAGGCGGGTGCGGTCGCGCGTCTCCTGAACGGCATCGACATTCATCCCATTGCCGCCGAGATCAGCCGCGCCACGATCCTGCGGGCCCTGCCGGCCGAGCCGCCTGACGGCGCCGCCGCCGTCTGTGTCTTCCAGGGCGACGCCTTGCTTGCCCAGAGGGACGAGGCGCCATCGCTGTTCACGCATTCGCCCGACCATTTCCTGTTCTCGACGCCGGGTGGCGGCAGCTTGCGGCTGCCCCGGTCCTTCGCCAGGACGCGGCACTTCACGAGCAACATGCGGCGGTTGACGGAATCGGCGGTCGGCCATGCCGGGAGGCGCCACGGCGGTGCGCCATGTCGGCCGCTGGCGGCGGACATCCTGGCGACCGTCACTGGCGATGACCGCGCCGCGCTCGAGGAGTTTCACCGGGACCTGTCGCGCGTCATCACCGACGAGGGCAACGGCGTGTGGGGCTGGTACATGACCAACATCACCGGGCCGGTGCGGCTCGCCGAGAGGAAGGTCAACCGGATCGTCGCCAACCCGCCATGGGTCAAGATGAGCGAGATCCAGGTGCCGGACCGCAGGACGACGATGGAGGAGTTCGCGAAGGGCCGGGAGATCGACCTGTGGATCGGCGGAAAGCAGGGTCCCCATCTCGACATCGCCCAGCTCTTCGTCAAGCGCAGCCGCATGCTCTACCTCGACGATCCGCAGCGGGACCCCGCCGCCTGGATTGTCAGGAAGGCCGCCCTGAAAGGCGGCAACTGGCACAAGTTCCGCACCTGGTGGAAGGAAAGGGCGCAGGGTCAGGCTCTCGACCTGGAGGCCCTGAAGCCCTTCGGCGGCGGTGATGCGCGGCGCTGCTGTGTCCTGTTCGACATCCGCCGGTGCCGGCGTCTCACGGACTTGACGGACGACATCATCGTCGTCGATCGCAATCCGGCGGCCGGGCGCTTCACGCTGAAACCGGACATGCAGGCCGGTCATGTCCTGGGCAGGCTGCGGTTCAGGGCGCCGCCGAAGGTGTTCCGGGACAAGGCATCCCGGTACGATGGCCTGTTCCGTCAGGGGGCGACGATCCTGCCCAGGGTCCTGTCGTTCCTGGACAGCGAGAAGGAGGGGGCGAGCACCGGCATGGTGCGGGTCGTGACGGCCCGGTCCAGGCAGTTTCAGTGGGCGGCGGTCGAGCCCGAGCGGGGCGACGTGCCCGTGGGCTGGGTCCGTTCGGTTCGTCAGTCCGGCGATCTTCTCCCGTTCTTCATGGGCCCCGGCGGACGGGCCATCATCCCGGTCGAACCTGACGGACTCCGCCTGGTCGACAACCCCGGGGAGCGGTGTGGCTTCTGGAACAGGCTCGATGCCCTCTATCGCGAGAACGTCACGGTGGGCACGTCGACGCCGAAGACCCTTCTCGAGAGGTTCGACTATTCATCCGGGCTCTCGGCGCAATTGCCCGGACTGGCGCAGCCGGGCGGGCAATTCGTGCTCTACCCGAAGTCCGGTGACATCATGCGGGCCTCCCGGGTCGATGGCTGCGGCCCGCTCGTTGGTGACAGTCTCTACTGGTGGAAGGCGGATTCGGAAGACGAGGCGGCCTGGCTGGTGGCGCTCCTCAACGCCTCGGGACTGAAGCGCGCCTTCGGCGCGGCGCGCGAGAGCGGCCGCGACTTTCACCTGCATCCCTGGCGCAAGGTGCCGGTCCCCGCGTTCAACCCGCGGCGGACGTCCCACAGGGCTCTCGCGGCGTTGTGTTGCGAGGCCGAGGCGGTGGCGAAGAACTGGATCGCGAGGGCCGGGGCGGCCGAACTGCGCAAGGGGCAGGTCGCCAGGTCGACGCGAATCCGCAAGGAGCTCTGCAGGGCGGGTGTCATGGGCCGGATCAACGAGGCGGCGCGGCGCATTCTCCCCGGTCACGTGACCGACAGCGAACCATGACCCGCGCCGGCGCCGTCATCGGCCGTCGACACAGGATTCGTGCCGCAAGCTGAACCCCTGGAGTGGCGCAGATCACATGTTCCTGCCTTGTTCCCCACTCGCGAGTCCGTTATCATGACCATGCCGAACCGAGGAAGAAGCCCATGGCGGACCAGAGCCGGATCGAGTGGACGGACGCCACGTGGAACCCGTTGACCGGGTGCAGGAAGGTCGGCCCGGGTTGCGACCACTGTTACGCGGAGCGCTTCGCCGAGCGTTTCCGGGGCGTCGCCGGACATGCCTATGAACAGGGGTTCGACCTGCGTCTGTGGCCGTCCCGCCTGACGCAGCCCGGCCGATGGAAGAAGCCGAGGATGATCTTCGTCAATTCCATGAGTGACCTGTTTCAGAAGGAGATCGAGCCATCCTTCATCGACTCGGTCTTCGACGTGATGGAAGAGGCGGACTGGCACGTCTACCAGGTGCTGACGAAACGCAGCTCACTGATGCGAAGGTATGTCGCAAGGCGCTATGGCGATGCCGGCTTGCCGTCGCACATCTGGCTTGGCGTATCGGTCGAGGACCGCGCCCACGCCTCGCGGATCGACCATCTGAAGCAGATTGCCTCGCCGGCGCGTTTCGTCTCCTTCGAACCCCTGATCGGCGGCGTCGGCGCTGTCAGTCTCGAGGGGGTCGCGTGGGCCATCGTCGGCGGGGAGAGCGGCCCCGGGGCGAGAGCGATGTCCGAGGAGTGGGTTGTCGAGATCCGCGATCAGTGCCTGCGGGACGACACGGCGTTCTTCTTCAAGCAGTGGGGCGGTCCGCGCCCCAAGTCCGGCGGCCGGTTGCTCGAGGGCGAGGAGTGGAACGGCTTCCCGTGGCGGATCGTGCCGCGGCCGATCATGGACAAGCTGTCCAGGTGAACCGGGACGACAGACGATGAAGAAGGAGGGCGCCCAAGTCACGTGGCACGGCATGGACGCCTGTCGGATGACGACACGTTCGATACCCACCGCTTCGTCAAGCGCCTCACCGACTGCGGCCATCAAGTTCCTCGAGACATCGTCGCGAAAGAGCTTCCGCAAAATCGCACGGCAATGCGTTGCCTATCATGTTGCACACGTGCTCCATGAAGGGTGTGTCAAGGCGGTAGTCCCGGGGAAAGGTCTGGAGAAGTGCGGCCTCCCGCACGGAGATCGTCCGATCGGCATGCGGGTGGCCGAAGCGGCCCTTGCTCAGAGTGGTGCATCCGCCGGTGATCGTGGGCGACGGACGGTCCCAGACCATCCTCCCGTACACATTGGTGAATCCGACATAGCCGCCGCGGTGACAGGCGGGGCGGAGATGCTCCGGAATGCGCGTCCATGTCTCGCCGGCCTTCGCCGCCTTGATGCGCTCGATGTTCTCGCGTGAAAGCTTGCGCACGACATGCCAGTCGGACCGCTCGACCTGTCCCCTTGCCCTGGCCTCTGCCAGGGTAAGGGGGGCTGGCATGTTCCTGATCGCATCACGCACCGTGCGCCACGGCGCAAGATTTCTGGTTGGCGAGGCGGAATGAGTCGCATCGGGAAAGGCAATCTCGAAACCACGGCCGGCGAGAAGGACGAAACGCCGCCGATACTGTGGCACGCCATAGTCGGCAACCTGCAGGACTCCCTCCGTCAGTCGATAGTCGAGTGCCTGGAGCCGCGCTCGCACCCGACCGCACAGCAGTCCGCCCCGGCGCGCCAGGCCGGGAACATTCTCCATCATGATCGCCCGCGGTCGAATTTCCTCGGCCAGGCGGGCCATCTCCAGAACGAGCGCGTTACGGGGATCTTCCCTGTCCCTGTGTTTTGCCGTCAGGCTGGTGAAACCCTGGCACGGTGGGCAACCGGCCAGCAGGTCGATCCTGTTCGTTCCCGCGAGTTCCAGCCTCGGCGAGAAAGTCCTGGTGCATTCGTTCCGATTTCAGAAGAAACGCTGACCAGTTCAAGTGGGTCATCCTCTTCTCGTTGCGATAACCATTGAAGGCGGCGCGCTGGGCGCCCGTCAACGCGAGATGGTCGCACACGACCGTGATGTGGAAGTCGGCAAGGTGCTTGCAGAAGTCGACATGCCCGGGTTCCCGGAGGAAGGCTTCCATGTTGTCGTGATACGTCACGATCCTGTCCATTTCGGGGTTCGACAATCGATGACCGGGTTTCTTGATCTCGATGATCTGCACCGTGCCTTCCTGGTTGGACAGGACGAAGTCCGGTCGTTTGCCCGTCTCCCGGAAATCGGACAATGAAATGGATTGTCCGGTCTTGTTCTCGTAGTACTTCTCGAACTCTCGGCGCAAGCTGGCGAAAGTCTGGTTTTCGGTCACCGGGGCCCATTCGGGATTGATCAGCCAGGGGGCGTCGGCGATCAACCGCTGAAGGTCGTTCTCGTCGGTGTCGGCGGTGTGCTTGAGGGCTTCGAGGCGGTCGATGACCTTGATGCGATCCTCCGCAATTCTGCCGAACGAAGACAATTCCGCCAATCGCGCCGTGCGCAGGAGTGATGTCAGGACAGAGAGCGTCGTATCGGCGGTGGCGACTGCTTCCTTCATCTTGGAATTGAGCGTGACATGGGGCGCCACGGTGATCGTCAGGTCGACCAGATCGTTCACGACGCCAGGGTCCTCGACTTCCCCGCGGCTGATCGTGCGCCCGAATGACCGGGCGATGTCCCTGGCGCTGTTGCGGATTTCCTGCTGATCTGCGGCCGGATAAGCGCTCTCGATGCGGGCGTCGACATCGCCCCCTTCAAGGAACAGATCCAGTGTCGTCGTCCGCATGGGGTCCCGCGACAGGGTTCCGATCCGCTTGACGATGCGCTGGCCCCAGGTCTGGAAGGAGGCGGCCAGTTCGTCCGACCAGAGAATGTCCCGCCGATCGGTCTGGATCAGGTCGTCGTCCTCGTCGAGCCAGTCGGCATGGAGTTCGCCGACGAGATAGGAGCGGATGCTGTGTTCTCCGGTAAAGCCGGCTCGGCGGTTGAAGATTGACGTCTGGGCAGCAATCTTTCCGCGACAGTAGATTCTGACGCCGGCCATGAGTTCGTCCCTGTAGGGTTTCTTCGAGTACGCCATCCACCCGGTGACGGGAAAGAAGGCGCCTTCGTGGCAGAAGCCGGCGGCGAGTCCTGTATCGGAGTTGCCGTCGGGTCCGATCACCGTTCTGTCCTGTCTGAACGAGAGCCTCGTGTTCTGCATTGTCTGAATCTCGAAGGCGCCGACCGTCACCGGTGACGGAGTGGATTGCGTGTTGTCCTGAAGCTCGATCCGCCAATCCGCCGACTGGATGCCGAAGCGCTGGGCCAGCTGGCGGCTGAGGACATCAAGCTCGGGAACCCTTCGGTAATTGAAGTTCCTCAGGATGATTCGAGTTCCCGATTCCGTCGAGTGTTTCTGGTCGCGGTCTCCCACGGCCGGCCTGTAGCGTTCGTCGGGCTCGGCGCCGAGGGCCGTGATGCCATCGTAGTCGAGGATGATGTGGGACGTGAGGTAGCCGGTTGATCCGGACTGGCGCCTGTGGCCGTTGACCCCATCGCCGCCGGCACTGATCACCTCGATGGTCTTGCAGATACCGAAGGGCGCCAGCTTTCCGACTCCCTTGCGGCCCATGACCTTGCGCCGGAAGCGGGGTGAACGGTCGCCTCGACTGCTGTCGCTGCGCCGCTCGGCCCCGACGACGAGAAAGAAATTCTGCACCTGCCGAGGCGTCATGCCCAAGCCGTCATCGATGACTTCGATGTCGAAACCCTTGTCCTTCACCTTACCTCCGGCCCGGGTCGCCAGAGACTGTCCCATCGGCGCCCGGACCGTCACCTGGGTGGCATCGGCATCGTAAGCATTGGCGATGAGTTCGGCGATGACGGCGGAGACCTTGTCGTAGAGCTTGACGCCCAGCTTGTCGACGGTGAGTCGAGAAATCCTCATCGAGTAATCGACCGGCATGCTCAAATCCTCCAGGTGCTGGACCATACCATCGAATGGCACGGTGTGGACATGGAAGAGGTCACGTGGGAGTGCTCCCTGGCGCGGAAGTGACGCAGCTCTCAGCCCCGCGCCGCGTGAGTTGAACCGAACCGCCGACCCTTGTTTCGCGGCGCTGCTGTCGGTCGAATGGCCCACAGTCCCTTGCGTGTGGCAGCCTGAAACACCGCCAGGTCGCGCCACCCGCCCATTCGGTGCACGCAAAGCGTCATGGAGACCCGCTCGAGAGACGTTTCGCGGACATGCGCCGCGACTCACTGATCAAGTCGACCTGGCCGGACTGACGAGCCTCCAGGATTCTTCCCGATATCTGTCGAGCGGCGGTGAGCAGATCACCTCATGGCGCGGCGGCAGGCCGGGAGTTGCCGCAGGAGGTGCTGGTAGAGGTCCTCGTCGAACGCGATCTCGACCCGGCGGTGATTGCCGTAGAGCAGGATGGCGCGCACGGGACGCCGGTAGAGTCGCTTCGCCATGCCGAGGTAGAGCGTCACCTGGTAGCGCTCATGAGGCGCCACCCGGCCACGGTAGTGGCGGCTCTTGGCCTCGCCGACGATGATGGCCCCGCCCGCCTTCTCGCGCATCAGGACATCCGGCGAGCCGGCGAGGCCGTCCGCCACCAGGGACGGTGCGGACCTGTGTCGTGCGAGATCGCTGGTGAGCACCCGGCAGGAGGCGGGATCCAGTCCCCAGCGCCGGACGATGTCCCGCGAACTCCTGCGGCGGGCGACGACCCAGGCGACGAGGCCGGCGAGCAGCGCCATCAGCGCCAGACCGACGGCGGGGCGCCAGACCTCCAGGCCCACCATCATGTCAGAGCGCCAGCAGCAGCGCCGCCGCCGCGGCGCCGACGAGGACGAGCGCGACGGCAACCGCCACCCGCCATCCGGGCGCCGGCCCGGGCCGGCCGCGGCCCAGCTGCTCGTGCCAGCGGATGCCGTGCTCCGCCGCCTTCTCCATGGCCGGGGTCCGGCGGCGCGAGAACGCGTGCGGATCGGCGGCGAACCTCGCCAGCGCGCTCACCGGCACGGTCCTGCGGCGCATCGCCTCGTCTCCCCGCGCCGCCGCGCACACGACCGCGCCGGCAGCGGGTTCTTCCGGTCAGTGGTCAGGCCCTCGGACATGGCGGCGCATTCTACTGTCGACGAGGCCCTCGCGCACCCCTCTCCACCGCTTGAAGAGGAACGCCGCGCCGCGCCCGGCAAGAGCGTCCTGCCCTGGCGCCAGGCCGCATGGCCTCTGCGTCCCATTCGATGATAGGGTCGGGCACCCGGAGGCGCTGCATCCGGGATCACACGCCCGCCTGGCGTCTGGCCGGCGTTTCACCGGGGAGAGGACCGGCTCATGACGACCGCCGCCAGCAAGGCCCGCACCATCCGCCTGGCGGCAGGCCTCACCGCCGCGCAGCTCGCGGCGCTGTTCCGACTCCCCGGGAACGGCGAGCGAACCGTGCGCCGCTGGGAGGCCGGCGAGCGGACGGTTCCGGGGCCTGCGTCCCTGCTCTACGAGCTGCTCGCCGACGGCACACTCGCACCCGACGAGGCGCCCGACCGGTTCGTCGAGATGCTGCGGGCCTGGAGGGAGACCATGACACCCGACGACACCGACGACACGCTCCAGGACGACCCCTTCGCCAGCGCCGCCGATCTCCCCGCCGACGACGTCTTCGACGGACGCCCGCAGCCCACCCGGACGCCGCCGGAGTTCCACGAGACATTCATGCGCTACGTCGCCGACTATGACCGCAACCTGCGCATCCTTGACGCCTTCCTCAACCTCAGGACCGACGATCTCCACGATCTCGTCCGCGTGGAGGACTGGTGCATCCGCTTCGAGACGTCGATCATCGAGGTGCTCTGGGACCTGCGCTGCGCCCGGGTCTTCCTCAAGGACCCCGGGAACGTCCGCCCGGAGGTCTACCAGGCCATCCTCTCGTTCGAGAGAGGCGCCATTGCCACCCTGCGCGATCTCCACGCCGCCAGGACCGGCGAACCGACCCGCCTCATCGACATCATCGAACGGGCGGCGCCGACGCTGCCCGACTTCCGCACCGGACGCCCCACACGGCGCCTTCACTGAGAGTCTTCGCTCCGGGGATGCCCCTTGTGATCGGCAGGCCGATCATCCTTGACCTTCGGACCGGAGACGGCACGCCGCGATGCGTGTCCCGAGCCTTGCGGCATCCGCCCCGGCCTCCTGCCTTCGTGGCCGTCGGCGCCGGCCGCGAAGGGCAGCCGACCGACGCTCACCTGCAGGACCCCTCCCGTCCACGAAGGCTCAGGCTTCGCCCGCCGTCGCACCGGTGTTGCGCGTCATGCGGCAAAGCCGCATACTCACGCTTCCTTGAACACGGACGAGGCTCGCCCGTGTTCGGGTTCCTGCCCTGGGAGACACGCGATGGCTGACACCCTGACAATCGGACGGCGGAACGAGGCGGCGTTGGCGCGTCGGATCGTGGACGATCCCGCGGCCGGCCGGATCCTCGCCCTGCGCCGGCGCATGAACCTGAGCCGCCGCCGGTTCGCCGAACGCTTCGGGCTCGATGCGCGGGCGGTTCAGGACTGGGAACAGGGCCGCCGGGTTCCCGGCCGGGCGACGCGGGTGCTGCTGACGGTGATCGACAGCGACCCGGAAGCGGTCGTGCGCGCCCTGGCGCCGCCACCCGCCTGAGCCATTCGGGTGGCGAGACATCCGTCCCGCCCTTCGTCCGGGCCCGACGCGCCCGGCGGCGGAAGACGCGAGACCGGGGTTGACCGGGCCCCTGGCGCAGGCGCCGCTTCGCCCTCGTCCATCGCCTCGTTCTATCATGCCTGCGTCACGGCGGAAGCCGCCCTCGAGTCCCGCCTCCAGCGCAACGACAAGAAACACATCGACCTCCGCGACAGGCCGAGCCCGTTCCACGAAACCCCCGTCATTCGCGAGACGTCGGAAGAACACCAGTGGATCCAGCGCGCGGTGGAGTCTGGAGTCACCCTGGCGGTCGGCTGGCCCATCGCCGTCGGCATCGACCACGAGGTCGACCAGAAAGGTCTCTCGTTCTCGCCCCTCCTGATCGCCGAGATCCAGGCCGAGGCAGCGGACGGAGCCTGGACGCTTGGGATATCGAACACGCGCGTCGAACTCAATCCGTTCGCCCTCGCCCTCATCGGTCTTGGAGAGGATTCCCTCCGTCAGGTGATGGCGGCGGTCCGTGCCAGCGCCGAGGTCGATGAGGCCGCCACCCCGGAAGTGCAAGCGGACGCCCTTCTCGCCGTCCTCGAGGACGAGGGCATCGATGACCTGAGGCAACTCGACACCTCGGCGCTGTTGCCCCTGCCCAAAACCGAGGAAGACCAAGCCGGGGATATCCACAACAGCGGCGTCGTCATGAAGGTGTCCGCGGGCCGGCACACCACGCACAACCTGATCGCAGACCTCAAGAAGATCGCCGGGGACCCCAACATGCTCGCCGAAGGTCCGGCCGCGGTCCTTCTCGGCCAGGCGTCTCCTGACGTTCTGCCGCCGCTGACGCACCATCCCACCATCGCCGACTCGTCCCTCAACCAGGACAAGGTGATCCACTCGGCGATGGAGAACGCCTTCACGGTGGTGACGGGCCCGCCGGGAACCGGCAAGTCCCAGGTCCTGGTGAATGTCGTGGCCGCTGCCGTGGCGCGCCGCAACACCGTGCTGATCGCGTCCAAAAACCACCGCGCCGTCGATGTCGTGGTCGACCGGCTGCGCCTCGCCTCGCCCCAGTGCGTCGCCGTCCGCGCCCGCCTCGCCTCGGAGCGCGCCAAAGTCGCCGCCGACATCGAGCGCACACTCGAACAGGTCTCTCCGAAGGTTGCCGCCGCCGACGGCGAGGAGACATGGGCCAGGGTCGAGGAATCCCTTCGTCCGCTCCGCGCGGAACTGCATGAATGGACCAAGCTCAAGGCCGACCGCGCCGACCGCGAGGCCGCACGCGAGGCGATTCTTGCCGCCCTGCCGCCGGGCGCCCGCACGGACGTGGACCTGCCACGGCTCGCCGCCGCCCGGGCAGAGGCCTGCCGGGCTCTCGACGCCTTCTCCGCGCGCCTCGGGTGGTTCGCCAGGCGCCGTCGTCATCAAGGACGCCTGGCGCGCGCCCACCAGGCGCTGGCCCGCCTCGCCGACCTTCTCGGCGCCGCCGATGACATCAAGGCATGCCTGGCGCCTGTCGAGGGCAAGCCGCGACGCACCCGGACGCCCCGGAACATCTTCCGCACGTTCGAGCAGCGTGTCGACGCCCTCGAGGCAGCCGCCCGCCACCGCCTCCGCATCCACGAGATCGACGCCCGCCTTCGCACCCTGCCGCACAAGCACCAGTTCGACGACCGGTTGCACGAACACAACCGCGCGCGCCAGGAGGCCGGCCTGGGGATTCTGGAGGCGCGATGGAACGCAGTCCGCCGCGGAAATCCCGCCGCGCGCCAGAAAGCGCTCGCGCTCGTCGCCTCCCTCAAGACCATGGTGTCCCATGCACGCGAATCGAAGGCGCACCAGGACGCCCGCCGGAACGCGCTGCGGGCCGTGCCCGGGGCCCTGCCGGCCCTGCCCGTGTGGGCGGTCACCAACCTCTCCGTGCGGACGAACCTGCCCCTCGAACGCGGGCTCTTCGACCTTGTCATCATCGACGAAGCGTCCCAGTGCGATGTGGCCTCGGCGCTGCCGGTTCTGGTTCGCGGCAAGCGCGCCCTCATCGTCGGGGACGACAACCAGCTGCTCCACATCGCCTCGCTCGGCGACGTCCGCGAGCGACTCCTGGCGCAGAAGTCCGGCCTGACGGATGACCAGGCCGATGAATTCAGCCACATCCACACCAGTTGCTTCGCACTGGCCCGGTCCCGCGTTCCGGCTGGCCCGATCCTCCTCGATCTGCACTTCCGCTCGCACGCCGCGATCATCGGCTTTTCAAGCAGGCAGTTCTACGCCGGCAATCTCGAACTGTGCAGCCCCGCCACGCCGCCGAAGACCCTGCAGCCCTTCGAATGGATTCACACCGACGGCAGGAGCGAGAGGGGAGGAGTCAACGGGCGAAGCCGCTTGAACCGGGAGGAAGCGGAGGAGGTCATCGAGGCCATCAAGCGCGACCTTCAGACCTACCGAGACAACGACTGCAGTGTCGGTGTCGTCACGCCGTTCGCGGCCCAGGCCGAACTCATCAGAGAACTCCTCAGAGAGCGCTTCGGACCCGATCCCGTCTTCACCGGGTCCAAGAAGCTGGTGGCCGCCACGGCCCATCGGTTCCAGGGTGACGAGAGGGACGTCATGTATTTCTCGCCCGTCATCGACCGTCACCTCCGCGAACCCGAGGTGCGCTTCGCCGCCAATCGCAACCTCGTCAATGTCGCTCTCACACGCGCCAGAAAGCGCCTCGTCATCGTCGGAGACATCAAGGCATGCCGCGCCCACGACAACGCACTCAGCGAGCTGGCGCGCTACGCCCGTCGTCTCGAGAAATCGGGATTCCACGGCCCCCTGGAGCTTGCGCTTCACGACCGCCTGCGCGATGAGGGGATCGCGGTGAGGAAGGATGTCGAGGTCGGCCCGCACCGGCTCGGCCTCGCGGTCGAACACGGCGGCGTTCGGCTCGACATCGAATACGACGGCGCGGCCTTCGGCCCCGGCAAGGACGAACTTGCAGAGCGTGACCGTGACGTCGAGGGCGCGGGCTGGACCGTGTTGCGCTTCAGCCCGCGGGAGTTGAGCCGCGATCTCGAACCCTGCCTGGAGCGGATCCGCGAGCGGATCAACGCGCCCTGACCCCCACCACGGTAGCGCGCCGCGTCGGAGGTTCACGTGCAACGCTCTACTCGTACTTCCCCGGCGGACGGCCCGGGCGCCCTTGCCGGGGATGAGGAACGGGTTGCGCCCCTGCGGTGACGGCACCATGATGCGGTCAGAGCGGACCGCAGTTTCGGTTCGCGCATATGCCGGGAGCACGAACAAGGTGAAACCGCAGCCATCATCTTCCCTGCGAACGAGTTCGGGACACACCTCCATTGGACGGTGATCGCCAGAACAACGGGATACGCGATCGGGCGTTCACCAGGTTCGTGTTCTTGCGGGAGCTGTTCTCCACGGTCCGCTTGATCGCCAAGTGGGGCGCACTGGCCGCCATCGCGTTTTTCATTTACCTTTCCATCGATTCACTTGCAGGCAAGTCGACGGAGGTGACCGGAATTGTCAGTGTCATCGCGTCACTGGACCGAATCGCACCGTGGTTTGTGGCAGTGTGCGCCCTGATATGGGGCGTCGGTGAACGGGAAGTTCGCAAGAGGACCGTCAGGAACATGTCGGAGCAGAAGAAGATGCTGGAACGTCGACTCGATCCCGGCGTCACGAGCAGCGGCCTGATGTCGACCGGTGACACGAACCCATCGGATGAAGGGAGGGAAGGATGACGGCGCAGACTGTTGCACAGGCGGTCGAAGTGCTCCTGTGTGCCGCCGTGTTGCTTTGGTTCTTCGCCCGACCCTGGCAGAGCCTTTGCATATCCGCCCTGCGCCAGCAGCTGTTCGACATGCGCGACCGTCTGTTTCTCCTTGGAGCCGACGGCAGAGTGGAGTTCACTGATCCTGCCTATGTCCGCCTCCGCCTCTACTTCGACACATGCCTGCGATTCGCGCACCAGGACCGATTCAGCGAGATGCTGGCGGGCGTGATGGCCCTGGACGCACCGAGCGATGAGCACTCCGAATTGATCCAGGCGATCGAAGATGTGGCCGATGCCGACATCAGACAGGACCTGAGATCCATCCTTCGCCAGTCAATCGCCGTGCGGCTGGTGCACATGCTGTTGCGCTCTCCTGTGATGGTGCTGCCCGTCGCAATCATTGCCATCGCGTCGGCGGCCCGCATCGCCGGCATGCGGCGCCTGCTCCCGCGGATGGATCTGACCCTGGAAGCTGGTCATCGCGACAACACCGGAGACGGCGGCGCACCCGGTGCGCTGCGGCCGACATAGCGACCCGCACCGCGACGAGCGTTCAGTCCTCGCGAGGCAACACCCGCTCGTTCCCGTCGCCGGCGGTCTGACGCGGCGGGCGGGGCGGCAAGCTGATGTGCTCTCGGCCGGACGCCTCCTGCCGCGCCCGAAGGTCGCGGAACATCGCTGACACGTCGTGATCGAAGCGTGCCGTGTAGGCATCTCGCACGGCCCACAATTCGGCGATGATCGGGTCAGGCGGACGTTTCGTCATGGTGGCCTCCCAGGAGCTCGATAGGCATACGGATGGCCGGAGGAACATACCCTGCCGGATGCACGTGTCACCAATTCGAGCACGCCTACAGGCGTTGGCGATATGGGCGGCATCACGCGATGCCGTGACGCCTGCCGATGCGCCAGGCCGCGCCGGCGGTCCAGCCCCGGGCGCGGATGTGCGCATCGCGCCGCCCCGGAGACAGCACGCCCTCGGCCTCGAGGTGTTCCGCAATCTCCCGCCAGCTCGCTCCGCGGCGGCGCATCGTCCGCAGCGTGGACAGCACCAGCTCGTCGTGCTGCACGACGCCCTGCCGCGGCCCGATCGGCCGCACGACCCTGCCGTCCGGCATCTTCACCCGGCCGCCTTCGAGTTCGACCGGCGGTTCCGTGTCCTCATCCCTCCCGGACGGCCGCCGTCCGGCAAGGCCGTGGCGCCGCGCCATCCGCCACACCGCCGTCGCCGACCAGCCGCCGCCCCGCCCGCCGGGCGGGCTGACGGCTGCGTCGTCGAGCCAGTCGGCGATCTCCTGCCAGGTGGCCCGGGCCTCCCGCAGCTCCCGGACAAGCGGCAGGACCGCACCGTCGTGTTGCCCCATCCGCCTCGCGTCCGCTCCCCGCCTCGCCGCCGTGGCGGCGGCGGTGACGGCGCGCCGCGCCGCGGCATCGCGATCGAGATCGCGGCGGCGCTCGCGGGCCGCCCGCTGTTCCGCGGCGCGGCGCTTCGCCCGCGCCTTGCGTTTCGCCATCGTCAGATGCGTTGCGCCGACTCGCCGAGGCTCATCGCCCGCGTGTGCTGCGTCGTCAGATCGCCCATCGCCAGCCGCCGACGCGTGCCCTCGACGAAATCCGCGACGAACGTCTCGGCGCTGAAGACCACGCCATCCTCGGCCCACAGCGCCCCCTCGGCCCCGACGGCCTCGCGCACCCCGGGGACATCCAGATCGAGACCCGCGACTTCCCGAACGAGATGGTTGGCCAGGCCCCGCCACGCACCGTTGTCATCAACAGCCACCGGCCGAGCCAGGAAATCCAGCGCGTCCGCCGTGATCCGCCGAGCAGCGGCGGGGAGGGAGGGCGCGGGCCGCGACCACCGCCCTCCCGCCGCCCCTTCCATCCACTCCCAGTACTCGGGATCAAACGCGCCCCGTGAGGCCAGGACCGAAAAGGTCCCGTACCCGTGCGATTTGTGCCACACCCATTCGACAGCGTCGCTCGCATGCTGGCCGGCCCGGAAGACGACCTCATCGTCCTCCCGAATTCGACCCGCCGCTTGCGCCATCGCCCCCCACCACTCCTCGGTGCGCCAGGACCCACTGCCCTCCGGATAATCGACGACCCCGAACTCCGCCAACAGGAACGCGGAGCCGATATCCACGACCAGACTCTCCTCGACTCCGGCCCCATCGCGGTTCATGCGCGCCGGTGAGGCGGTCCAGCGAACGAAGGCCCGCGCCGCCTCCCTCACCGTCATGTCCGTTGCGGCCCCGCGGCGTTCCTCGCCCGTGATCTCGTTGATCACGGCGTACAGGCGCTCATAGCCATAGCCTTCCTCCAGCTCGACGTGATCCCACAGTTCCTCCTCCGTGGCCGGCGGCACGAGAAACTCCTCCGCCCGCCGGTAAAGGTGGTCCGGAAGACCGTCGACCTCGTCGACGCACCAGACATCGCGAGGCCGCCATGCCTCGGTGGTGGCGAAGCCGCCTTCCGGTCCGGGCAGGCGGCACGGACGGCGGACGCGCAGGAATGCCGTCCCCGGCGTCGCGCCCGCCTTCAGGCGTCCGCCCATCTCGTCGATCCGCTCCCGGCCGAGCCAGGTGGGCCTCTCGAACCCCTTCTCGGTTCCCGTCATCCACAGCGCGATGACGCTGGCCCCGTCAAAGGCCTGCCCGTCGAACCGCCTCGACAATCCCATCCCCGCCGCGGCCGCATGCCACGGAATGTCTCCCGATTCCAGTGCGTCCACGATCCTGTCGCTGAACTCACGCATGCTCTCCATGGTTCTTCTCCTGTCGTCTAGAGGCGGACTCCGCCGCCCATGGTCTGCTGACGGCCTTCCGTCAGATCGAACATCCGCAGGCGCCGTTCGGTCGCCTCGCGGAAGTCCGCGACGAACGTCTCGGCGCTGACGACCTCGTCCGGCTTCCCGGCAGCCAGCGCCACCTCGGCCTCGACGGCCGCGCGCACCCCGGGAGCGTCCAGATCAAGGAGCGCGACCTTCCGGACGAGGTCGTCGGCGTGGGCCCGCCACGCACCACTGTCGCCGCCGGCCACCACCGACTGTTGCCGGGCCGCCAGGGCTTCGCAGGTCACCGCCCGAGCGTCACTGACGGCGTGGAACGCCGCCATCTGATCGGGGACCATCCGCAAGACCTCGTCCGCCGTCTGCACCGGCCCCGGCATCCTGCCGTCCCAGGTCGCTTGCACCGCGGGCAGGGCCCCGAACGCTCTGTATCCAGGGGCATGGCACCGCAACCACTCGACCGCGCCTGCGGCCGCCGCCGTCGCCCGGAACACCACTCGCTCGTCACCCCTGATCCCCACCACCACATCCCCAGCCCAGCCAGGCCAGCCCCACGGCTCCAGTTGGCGGGTGGTGATGCCGAACTCCGCCAGAATGAACGCCGCGCCGAACTCCGCCATCAGTCCCGTCTCCGCCCATCGAAGGTTGTGTAGACCGCTCATCCACCCCGGCGCTTCGCCGTCATCGCCGCGCCCGACGAGCACGCGCGCCGCGTTGCCCACCGCGTCCTCCCAGCGCTCTTCAGGCAGACCGCCCCACTCGAACAGGACCTCGTCGAGGACTTCCCGGGGCCAGTCGTCCCGCCGCACTTCGCCGGGGTCCGGCGCGGGCGTGCGGAATTCCTCCGCCCTGCGGTAAAGGTGGTCCGGAAGACCGTCGATCTCGTCGACGCACCAGACTTCGCTCGGCTGCCACACCTCGACGTCTTCTCGGCCGCCGACCAGTCCGAACAGGCGCCGCGGACTGCGGACGCGCAGCCATGCCGTCCCAGGCGTCGCGCCCGCCTTCAGGCGTCCACCCATCTCGTCGATCCGCTCCCAGCCGAGCCAGGTGGGCCTCTCGAACCCCTTCTCGTTCCCCGTCATCCACAGCGAGAGGACGCTGGCCCCGTCAAAGGCCTGCCCGTCGAACCGCATAGGCAGTCCCGGCTCCGGCTCGATCCTCCGCCACCAAGCGTCTCCCGATTCCAGTGTGTCCGCGATCCTGTCGCTGAACTCACGCATGCTCTCCATGGTTCTTCTCCTGTCGTCTAGAGGCGGACTCCGCCGCCCATGGTCTGCTGACGGCCTTCCGTCAGATCGATCATCCGCAGGCGCCGTTCGGTCGCCTCGCGGAAATCCGCGATGAAGCGCCAGGCGCCGACGGCATCGCCTGGCGCGGCGCCCGCCACGGCCGCCTCGGCCTCGATGGCGGCGGCGACGCCGGGAACCGCGAGGTCGATGGAATCGGCGACGGCGAGGAGCCGCGCCGCCTCGCCGCGCCAGGCGCCGCCCACGTCACCCGGCGCCGCCTGATCGCGGAACGCAAGCGCGTCGACGACGAACCGCCGAGCCTCCCGCGCCGCCGCCAGGCGCGCGATGTCCCCGGGGCGGGCGCGAAAGAGACTGCCTTGCACGGCGCCCGCCGGCACGCCGTGATCCGGCCATGCCGGCATCGCGCCCTGGGCCTCGCCCGCAGCTTGCGCCGCCTCACGGGACACGCCGAGGCGCAGGGCCTCGACCTCGCCATGCGACATGATCCACGCCGCCGCCTTGCTCGCATGACTGGCGGCGCGGAAGATCGCCTTGCTGTCGTCCTCGAGAACCCTGAGCCAGGCGCCGATGTAGTCGGCATGGTCCTGCCGCAGAGTGGGCGCGATACCGAGCTCGACCGAGAGGAAGGCGGAGCCGATCTCCGCGACCAGCTCCTCCTTCGCATAGGCCACGCCGGCGCCGCCCCTGAACCTGCGGTCGAGGCGGCTCGCATGGCGCGTCCAGTGGATCGATTCATGGGCCAGCGTCGCGTAGTAGGCCGCCGCGTCGTCGAAGAGTTCGAACGGCGGCATCTGGATGTGGTCCTCGGCGAGGACATAGAAGGCATTGTTCCCGTGGTGACGGATTTCGATGCCCAGGGATGCGAAGAAGGAGTCGAGGGCGACGTTTCGCCGGTCCGGGTTCAGCGGTCGGATCTCGGCATGGGAGCGGTACCAGCGCTCGCCGAGACCCTCGATCTGCTCGACGTTGAACACCCGGTAGCGCTTCAGGAACCCGACCGTCTCCACCGTCTCCTCATCGGTCACGGGGTCCCGCTTGCGCTTGGGGTAGGTCTTCGCATAGACAACCGTCTCACCGGTCTCGCCCTTCCTCACCTGGCCACCGTGCCGCCTCGCCTGGTTGAAGGTCATCCAGGTCGGCGCCTTGTAGCCCCGCGCCGCCGCCGCCGCCCACAGAGCGAGGACATTCACTCCGTTGTAGGGATTGCCGTTGTCCCGCAACGGCAGGTCGACGCCAGCCGGCGCGAGCTTGTCGCCATCGCTCCAGGGCATCACCCAGGGCCGCACGCCCTGGCGCAGCTGCTCCACGATGCCGGCCGTGATCTCGGCGTGGATGTCAGACCTGGCCATGGCCAGCCCGCGCCTGTCTGCGGAGGATGTCGTAGACCTCGCCCGACCAGTCGTCGACGAAGAGATCGGAGCAGTCATCGATCTCGCCGATGAACCTGTCCTGGTCGACGTACCAGTGGAGCTCCACCCGCCGGTCTGCCAGCAGCTTCGTCACCTCGCCCCAGTCCAGTTCCCCGTCATCCCCGGTTCCGTCCCGAACCTCGAGCTTCGTGCCGACCCTGATCGGCCCGAAGCCCTCGAGATCGTAGTGATCGACCTCCGCCGGTTCCGCAAGGCGCCTCCACCGTTCCTCCATGAGGCGCCGGACCTCGCTCGACCAGCTGTCGACGTAGACCTCGTCGCCAGCCTCCTCGACGGCCGCCACATACGCCTCGTCCTCGTCGAGGCGCCGGATCCCGACCTCGCCAGCCGGCAGCAGCTTCGTCACCTCGCCCCAGCCCCATGCCCGCCCGCCGTTTCTCAACTCGACCTTCGTTCCGACCCTGATCCGCACGCCGCTGCCGCCGCGGTCCGTCTCCATCTCACGTCTCCCCTTCCGGTTCCGTCATGCCATTCCCGCCGCCGCCCGCTTCACCCGCCCGCGCGGCGATCAGCGCGCGGACCTCGTCCGACCAGTCCCGGACGCAGATGTCGAAGATGTCCCCGACATCGTGAATCAGGGTGTCGGCGGATCCTTCCCAGAAGACCACCACCTCACCCGCCGGCAGCAGCTTCGTCACCTCGCCCCAGTCCCGGGGCCCGCCGCCCATCCACCGTTCGACCTTCGTGCCGACCCTGACCTGGCCGACCCTCTTCATCTCGTAGTAGCCGTTCATCTCGCTCCTCCTCCCCACAGCATCGTCATGCCAGGCCCCGGGAGACGGCCCGCCGATGGCCCGCCTTCATCTCCTCGGCGACCGCTTCGCCGGTCCCGGCGCGCCGCATGCGGTCGTCGCGCTTCAGGGTATCGGTGATCCGCCGTGCCTGGCTGATCAGATAGTACCGCGCATTCGCGTCCGCCGTCGTCATCGAGGCATCCGGCACGCGCCGGCCCAGCAGATCCAGGACCGCCGCGCCCCATGCGGTCCTCTCGCTGGCCTGCAGGTCCGCCATCACGCGCAGCGCCTTCCCGGCCCGTTCGGTCCAGCCGTCCATGTGCGGATGATTGCGCACCTCGGCGAAGAACCGCCGCTCGGCGGACCGGGGATGCCGCTCCCCGGTGACCCGCGTCAGGATGTCGCCGCGCTGCCGCATGAGATCCTCGACCCCGGCCACGAGTCCCGCCGCCATCCGCATGGCGCCCAGGGCCCGGCCCGCCTCCCCGGCAAAGGCCTCCAGCGTGTCCCTCGCGCCGTCGGTCAGTCCACCCGCCCGGGCGAGGGCATCTCGCGCCTGGTCGAGATCGGGGCCCATGGCATGGATGTCGGCCGCGGCCCACCCGCCGCTCGCGGCCGCAGCGCGCCAGCGGGCGGCGCGCCCCACGAGAGCCTCCGGGTCGTCCGCCGCCGGCGGCGCCTTGAGAGCGGCGGCGGAACCGGGCTCGGCCAGCGGCGCCAGGAGCCGCGCCAGAGCGTCCCGGTCGGCGACGAGCGCATCGTTCACGTCCACGGCCTGCCGGATCGCCCGCACCTGCAGTCCCTCGCTCTCGCGTTGCGCCTTCAGCCTGCGGAACGTCTCCTCGCCGGTCTGCCCCGGATCCTGCAGGACCACCACCTCGCGCGTGGAGGGCGGCAGCGCCACGCGGTGCAGTCGGTTTGCGCCCGTGCTCGCCACCACCGCCACGCGCTCCAGGGCATCCGCCGGCAGCGCCGTGATGGCGGCCAGCGCGTCCTCGACGCCCTCCGTCATGACCACCCGCGACGCCTCGCGGTTGCCGAACCACACCCCGCCGTCGGCGAGGTCGCCCTGCGCCTTCTTGGCGCCGCCCTTGCCCAGCGCCGCCTTCTCGCCGGAACCGGTCAGGAAGATCCGCTGCACGCCGCGGAACTCGCCGGCGGCGGTCTCGATCCGCGCCACGAGGGCCGGCGCCATCACGGCGCTGCCGGTATCGTCCTGCGTCATCAGCTCCGGCGACCACCGCAGGGCGGAGGCCGCCTCGACGGAGATCTCCCGGCGCACGAGATAGAGGGCGCCGGGCGACCGTTCGCCCCGGCGCAGCGGCCGGCACCTCTCCCAGGTCCTCTGCGCCTTGGCCCGGCGCGCCTTGGCATGACGGTCGGCCTCCTTCCCTGCCGCCCCGGCATCCAGCCGCTCCGTCCGCGGCGCCATGGCGACGACGCCGGCGCCGCCGAGGAAGGCGCTCGCCTCCGGAAGGGCCGCGGCGATATCGGGAAGCCGCATGACCTCCTTGATCAGGTGCACCAGGTCGCCGTGTTGACCGGTCGCCGTGTCCTGCCACGCGCCGGCCCTCGGGCCGGTCAGGAGAACCCACATGGATTCGCCGGCGTGACCGTCCACGCCGCCGATCTTCCAGTACTCGCCGCGCCGCCGGCCGGCGGGGAGATAGACCCTGCAGAATTCCTCGGCCCGCTCGGCCAGCAGCGCCGCCAGTTCCTTGACGTCCGGGAGCCGCTCCCGCCGCGGCCTCGCCGCCGGTTGCGGCGACGGCCGCTGCCGGACCGGAGCCTCGTCGGCAGGCGCCGCCACCGGCCGTGGAGGCGGCGGCGCATCGAGGATCTTCCTGTCCTCGCCACCGCCTGACTGCGCCGCCACGGCTTCGCTCCGCCCGGCGTCGTCCCGCCCCCGGGAGACGGAGGGTCCGGCTTCCGCCCGGCGGATGCCCGCCACCGTCCGTTCCGCCTCCGCCCTGGTCTCGGCCAGCCATGCCACAGGCGAGACCAGACGCCCCTGCCGGACGAGGGCGCTGCCCACGATGCGCAGAGCCGTGTCATGCCAGACATCGTCCGCACCGGCGTCGATGTCGTCGAGAAGGCCGATCAGCCACTGCGCCGTGTCGACCCTGCCGCCAGCGAGCATCCCGGCCGCGCCGACCACCTCTCTCGCCGCCGCCCATGCGGTCATCGCCTGGCTGTAGCTGTCGAGGTAGGTGACGACAACCTCCCGCCCCTCCGCGTCGTCACCCGGCCATCGCTCCAGCGCTTCCGACGATCTCGCCCGCAGGTCGTCGAGGATCTCCTGGCCCTCGACGCCCCACAGATAGCGGTCCTGCATCTGCGCCCGGCAGCTGTCCACCAGCAGTTCGCGCGCCACCCGTTGCGACATGGCCATCTGTGCACCTCCCCTCTCTTCACCCTCGCCGCCGGCGCGAGTCTCCCGCACCGCCACGGCCTGTTGCAGTTGTCCCTGCCCGCCGCGGGCCTCGACCGCGGCCAGGCTCGCCTGGCGCCGCCGCGCCCCGGTGATCCAGTCCCGGACATCCCGGTGCCGGTTCCGGAAGGCCTCCGCCTCCGCGACATCCATGTCCCCGGCGTCGCGCCACAGGGTCCGCCAGCGGCCCTGCGGTCCGGTGAACGCCGCCATGCGCCGCACCACATCGCCCTGTGCGCGAGCGATCGCCTCGAACTCCCCGAGCGGTACGGCCTCGGCCCCGCCGGCGGCCGCATGCCGCTCGACCAGGTCGTGGTACTCGTCCTCGAGTTCCCGTATCTCCCCGGCCACAGCCGACACCCGGGCGCCGTAGCGCCAGCGGTCCGTTGTCCGCCGGATGGCCCGCGCGAGCGAGCGCAACCCGCCGCCCTCGTTGTCGTTGGCGGCCACCCAGGCGGCGCCGCCCTTGCCGCCGGCGTGATGATCCCGCGCTTCCGCGATGTAGTCCGTCGCCGCCTCCTTCGCGCCCGCGCGCGACCAGCGCGAGGCGAGATGCTCGACGATCTCCTCGTCGCTCACTTGCGTGCCGACCAGGTCCTCCGAGCGCTTCTCCCGCACCGCTTCGGCGAGCGGCGCACGGTTGACGTAGAGCCGCAGGTGATCCCTGTGGCGCGTCACCGCCGGGTAGATGGTCGGCTTCGGCGCCCGGTCGTCGGCCAGCACGAAGGCCGCATCGACGGTGCGGCCCTGAGAGGACGCGATGGTCATGGCGTAGCCGTGATCGAGCCGCACCTTGCCGTGGTAGTCGACCAGCTCGTCGACGAAGAACGCAACGTCGTCGCCGTACTCGCTCCTTGCGTGGATCTCGACCCTCTCGCCCTCCGTCCCCTGGTCGTGGACCGTGATGTCCTTCACCGCGACCACGGTGCCGTTGAAGAGGCGCTTCTCCCACACCAGGGCGCCGATCCGCAGCAGGTCGCCACACGCGATCTCGAGATCCTTCTCGCGGCCCTGCGCCCGGGCGCCGCACGCCCGCACCACCACCCGCCGGTCCGACCCCGCCACCTTCGCCAGCACCTTCTCGCGCATGAGGTGGGAGAGCACCTGCACCTCGTCGTGGGTGCGGGCGATGACGGTCGCGACACCGTCCGGGTTCTCGAGGCGCCAGCACTCCCAGTCGTTGACGAGTTCCTCCAGCGTCGCCTGGAGGTCGCGACCGAGAACGAACCGGTCCCGCTCGGCGAGAAGACCGATCGCATCGGCCGCCTTTCCGTCTCGGAAGGCCTCCGAGACCGCGATCTGCCATGGCTTGACCTTGGGCCTGATCGGCATCGCCTCGTAATCGTCGAGGACCCGCCGTTTCTCTTCGGCGCTCATCATGCCGAGCGCGTAGCGCACGTCCTGCGGGTCCTGGCCGTGGACCTGGACAAGGATGTCCTCGACATCCGCCTTCTGGCGGCGGATCTCGTCGACCCGCACGCCACGCGCCGCTTCGCGCATCAAACGCAGCCCGGGCCCGGCGCCGATCGGCTGGTGCTGGTGGGTGTCGCCGGCGGCGATCACCTTGCATCCGTGTTCCCTGGCGAGCCGCAGGAGCTGCCAGGCCTGGGGCACCGAGAGCATCCCGGCTTCATCCACCACGATGACGGTCCTGTCGTCGAGATGGACCTCGCCCCGTGCCGCACGGCGCAGCAGGCGATCGACGGAAAACGGAGCGACGCCGCAGTCGGTGCCCAGCGCCACCGCGGTCCGCCAGGCCACCGCGGTGGCGATCACCGTGCATCCCTTCTCCTGCAGGAGATCGGTGATCGGCCTCAGCGTGGTCGTCTTTCCCGAGCCCGCAGCACCCTCGATGATCGCCAGCTTGCCGCTCCCGGCGCCGGCGCCGTAACGGATCGCCTTCGCCTGCTCGTCGGAGATCGGATAGCCGTCGCGGCGCAGTTCGCCGAGCCTCGTCTCGATCACGCCCGCCTCGATGGCGAGGCTCCGATCCTCCGCCAGGGCGCCGGCCATGGCGCCGAGCTCCCGCTCCTTGCGGATGAGATCGGCGGTCGAGAAGAGACGGGCGTGGGTCATGCCGGCGCCCGCCTCGAGGGAGGCCGGCGGCATGCCCAGCTCGACGACATCGCTGTCGCTCATCACCTGGTCGACCGTGGCCATCGTCACGCCCGGCGAGAAGACTCCCGCGGTCGCGTTCATCGCCCGCTCGATGACGTCCTGCAGGTGGAACACCGCTTCGTGCCGCGTGATGTCGTCGGGGATCTTCACCACGCGATCGACGGCCGCGGCGACGTCGTCGCCCGTGAGCGACATGTCATGGCCGACGAGACCCTCGACGAATTCCTGCCGGTTCTCGATGTGCGCCGCCGCCTCGATGGCCCAGGCGGCGTGACGCAGTTCGCCGCCCAGCTCGTCGACCTTCGCCTTCCTCGTCGCCCTGTTGATGCCAGAAGCCGCCGCGGCGTTGGCCGCGGTTTCGAAGCCCAGGGACTCCGCCATGTCGGCGATGGTCCGCCGCCGCTTCGACCATTCCGCCACCAGCTCCGCGGGAACCCCGGCAATGCGGGTGAAGGCCTCGTCACGGCCGTAGCGCTCGATCGTCACCTTGAGTCGGTCCTGAAGCCCGCCCGCCAGGGCGTTGCGGTAGACCGCGCCCGCCGCCTTCTGCCAGCGGAAGACGGGAGGCCGGTAGTGCGACCGGAAGACCCCGTCGTCGGCCTGGGTGACGTTGAAGATCAGGCAGTGCGTGTGAAGCTGTGGATCACCGTCACGCGATGTTCCGTGCTGGAACATCGCGCCGCAGAGCTTCGCCCTCCGGAAGATGACCTCCCGGCCATTCGGCCGGATCCGCGTCCAAGCGCAGTGCTCGGCGACGATCATGTCCAGCGCCTTGCGCGCCGCCTCGTTGTGCGCCGCCTCGATCTCGGCCCGGGTCTCCTCGTCGGCGATCGCCCACAGGGCGGAGACGGTCTTGTCGGCGCTGAAGGTCATGTCGAGGCCGGGCGAGCGCTCCTCGGATCCGGTGTTGCGGGTGAGGCGCTCGCCGGTCGAGGGATCGTATCCGGCGTAGAGCCGCCGGAATTCCCTGGCGCCGACCAGGCCGCGGTCCTCGAGACCGAGCATTCCATGCGGGTTCCACCACACGCCATCAGGCTCCTCGCCGCCC
This sequence comes from Alphaproteobacteria bacterium, assembly GCA_964291265.2. Taxonomy (GTDB): domain Bacteria; phylum Pseudomonadota; class Alphaproteobacteria; order SP197; family SP197; genus SP197. Next base: position 1,046,503 of record OZ219747.1, on the reverse strand, counting down.
TGGTAGTACTGCGGTCCGCCGGATCCGCTCCCACCGCTGCCGCCCGTGGCACGGCCCCGGCCGCCACCCTCGAGACCGGACATCCCCTGCGGGTTCCTCCGCCCGCCATCACTCTCCGCGCCTCCTCGATGGTACTGCGGTCCGCCGGATCCGCTCCCGTTGCCGCCACCCGTGGCGCGGCCCTGGCCGCCGTCCTCGAGACCGGGCAGCGTCAGCGTCGATGCACCTGCATCCCGCGATTCGTCCCGCCTCCACGTCTTCTGGGCCGACAGGTAATAGGTGGCGGCGGCCATGCCGTTGACGGTGGCGACCACGAGCCGTTCCCGCTTCAGGCTCGCTTGTGCGAGGCGTGGCGCAAGCCGTTGATCGTGCGCACGTTCTCGCTTCCCCTAGGGCTTGGTCGGGTGCTTGTTGTCAGGATCTGTGCCGTCATCGCGCGTCGTTGTGTAAATTTTCTCACTTTTAGTGAAGTGGTGTGGAGCCCTGTTTGGTTCCGGTTTGAGGATGACGGCAGGAATCGAGAAGGTCAAGTCAGATCAGAAGATGCGCCGCCGGCGCGAGCGGTTGGGTGGCTGCCGGACCGGCATGACGCCTGGGGATCGCCGTGGCGGGAGACGGTCGTTTGCCGGCTGGGCGGCCTCCGCGGCACTCGGCGATGGCCTGGGGCGGGAGCCGGCGGGGTCAGGCGTTGACTTGATCCGCTGCGTCCGGCAGGAAGACGCGTGGCAGACAGGGGAGACACGACGCCATGGTGCGCACCTTCGTCGAAGCACACATGGATTTCCCGGCCATCGAGGCCAGGCTGGCGGCCCTCGAGGCGCCGACAATCACCACCGACGAGGCCATCGAACGGGTGACCCCGCAGATCGTCTCCGCCGCCCGGCGAGGTGTAACCCACGAGCAGATCCGCGACGCCCTCAAGGAACACGGCATCATCGTGTCGCTCGCCGCCATCTCCCGGATCATCGCCGGGAACGAGGCGCCGCCGAAGAAGGCGCCGCCGACAAAGTCCGCGAAGGGAAGGGACCAGGACCCGCCGGCGCCAGCCGACGCCGGCGCCGAACAAGGGACGCTCGTCTGACCTCAGCCGTCGTCCGGGCCGATGCCGAATTCGGCGCGGATCTCCTCCTGGAGACGGACCTCGGCCTCGTGCCACTCGTCGGTGATCCGCGCCGCCGCCACGGCGTCGTCGCGCGACGGAAAGCCGGCGCCGATCGGCACGCCATCCTCCACGTCGCAGAGGAACCACCTGAGGCCCTCCTCGCCATCCTCCACGCCGCTGCTGATGAGGAACCCGATGCTGGCAAGCCAGGCATCCTCCTCCGCCACGGTCATGGTCTCCGACCAACCGCTCTCGGAAGCGGCCGCCCTCTCGTCCGACCTTCCGTCCTCGTCCGCCATGTCGCAGTCTCCGCCCTGACCAACCCGGTCGGCGCCAGACTACAGCACCTGCACCGCCCGCGCGAGGGCACCGGAACACCATCGCCGACGACGGTGATGCCAAGGCGCGCACGGCCCACCACCGCCCACTGTCCCCGTTTCGGATTCGCACCATGACGCCCGCACCGGCCGTCATGGTTCCAGCCGCGTGCCGCGCCGCCAGTCCCAGGGCGCGACCACCTCGCCGCGCCACACGCCGCGCCTTGCGGCCCGTGCCGCCGCCTCCGCCTGGACGTAGTCCAGCGAGTAGCGGCGGTAGGCCAGCGCCCAGCCCTGCGCCACCATCCAGGCGTTCATGTTCCGGCCATCGAGGCGGCACACCGCCACCACCCTGCCGTAGCGATCCCGGTCGCGCTCATGGCACGCGACGGCTCGCGATCCGATGAACGCGGCGAGGGCGCGGGAGGCCTCGCGGCCACACGCCCAGGCCTGGCCCGCACTACGGCACCGCTGTCCGCTCTCCGGCGCGTCGATGCCATGGAGGCGCACCCGCGTCCCACCCACATCGAGCGTGTCGCCGTCGACGACCCGGGCGGACCCGGAGAGCGTTGCTGCCGCGTTTGCCGGCACGACCCCACCGCTCCTCTGACCACTCCCTCCGCCGTGAGGCAGGGCCACCTCGCCGGTGATGCCATGGCGCAGGGTGACGCCGGGCGGCCGGACGGCGATGCGGATCACCTGCCAGTCTCCCGGCAGGTGATCGCCCTCGCGGACCCACCACACGCGGGCGCCGTCGGTCACGGCGGCGCGCATGCTCCCGGCCGTTCCCAGCATCGTCGACCAGGCATAGGGCGACGCCGGACCCAACCCGGCCTTCAGGGAACGCACGACCGCGGACAAGACAGGCTGATCGCGGGCCGCCGCATCCGGCGGCGCCGGACCGACCAGGGGAGGAGTGTCGGCCGCGGGGGAGGAGGTATCGGTCCCGGCCCCGCCGGCCTGCCCCACGACGAGGCCGTTCCCGCTCTCCACTACCGGCGGGAGGGCGCTCTGGGTTCCGTCGAAGCGCTCTCGCATCACACGCCTCACATCATCCCAGGCGCCGGACGTGGTGAGCGCCGCCGCCACCGCCGCCGCCATCAACAGGAACAGCAACCGCCCCGACCGTCGGCGTCGCCACCGCATCCGCTTCCGCCATCGCCTGCCCGCGCGTTTCATTCAGTCGGCCCTCACGCAGCCGACGCCGCGGCGCCGATGCCGTCCGCGTTCCGCGCCCACCACCGCCACAAGGCGCCGTCTGAGGGTTCGGCGCGATCACACATCAGGGGCCACCGTCCCGGGCCGTGACGCCAGGGCAACTTCCTCCCCGGCAATCCAGCGCGCGAGGCCCCAGGACCGATCGGCCAGGTCCTCGACGAGACCGATGAGCGGGCCAGAGGCCGCCAGTGCGGAAAACCCGAACGGGTTGGCGAGGCAGAGCGTTCGCTTCGTCATGGCCTGTTCTTTGCAGCCCGCAACGCCGCCACCTCGCCCCGCATCAACCACCAGTGGCGGTGTTGATTGACCGCCATGCTCACCGCGCGCCACCACCCCGTGCCCTGCGTGTGCATCCAGTCCCCGCCGTCGATCCGTCGACGGATCACGCCGCCGATCGGCAGGTCGGCAATGGCCGACCATGCCGCCTCGTAGTCGCCGACCGCGGTGAACGACCCCTCGATCTCATGTCGCCGGTCCAGCGCCGCCCACGCGTATTCCGCCTCCCCCGGGCAGACCGTGATGTCGTGCGACCCGAGGCGGTAGTGCCGCCGCCCCGGGTCGGCGAACCGGCATCCGAAGAGGTGATCTCGCTCCAGACAGACCGTGACGTGGTTGATCTCGTCGGATGTCGGGTTGCTCCACACGTCGGCCGGAGAGCGAACACCGACCGCCGCCGCGTGCAGGGCCACCAGCATGCACGCGGGCAGGTCGGGATCGTCATCGCCGCCCTCCCGCGGGCACGGCCAGGCCGGCATCGAGCGAATGCTGGACCGCGCCCGCCAGTCCACCCCACGCGGCGCGCCAACGCTGCCGGGGACATCCTCCCCGGCAATCCAGCGCGCGAGGCCCCTCGACGGATCGGCCAGGTCCTCGAGGCTCTCGTACCAGTAGTCCCGCCAGCCCGTCCTGTCATACCCGGCGAAGGCCATCAGGTTGAGCGGGTAGTCCCCGCTGTCCGAACACCGGCGGACATCGTCGCGGAACAGGAAGAGCGGTTTCTGCCAGGCGATCGCCATTCCGACCTCGATCATGACGCCCTCGTCGGGAGGCGCCCCGTTGACGACGGCGAAGACACCGTCCGCGCCCATCACGGCCGCGACGTTGTCCCGGGCCGCCGTCCAGGCCCATCCGGGCACTGGCGCGGCCACGTCTTTCGCATCGGCGAACGGCTCGCGGACCACAGCCCCGAGGCCCTCGAGGGCCGTGACGAGGCTGGCGAGAGGTCCGCCCGCCGTCAGGGTTGAGAACCCGAGCGGGTGGGCGAGGTAGAGGGTGCGTTTCGTCATGGGTGTTGCTCCTGTGGTGGTTCGGACGCCGGCGTCAGGGGCCGGCGCAATCGAGGAGAGCGGATGCCGCCTCCTCGTTCTCGGTTGCCGGAACCAGGTTCCGGAAGGCGACGTGCCCGTTGCCGATCACGGCGCCCGGCGCGAAGGCCGCCGCCACGAAGGCGGCGACCTCGGCGCGGTCGGTCAGGATCGGCGAGTGGAAGCCCGAGAGCGCGCCGTGGTCGCTGATGGCCGCGGCGCCGAAGCGGCTGACGCCGCCGTCGGCGCTCCACACCATCGTCTGCACGGCCCGCGCGGCGGGGAAGGGACCGAAGAAGAGGTGCGCCGCGATCTCGCCCGTCGACGGCTGGCACACCACCGCCATGCCGATCCGGTAGTGGGCGTGGGCCTCGCCGCCGGCCTCGAGAGCGAAGCCCCGGACCACCTGGCCCGACGGCGCCTCGGTGACGCTGAACTCGCGCGCCGCCGGCAAGGCGTCGTCACCGGACGCCGGCGGGACGGCCGCCAGGACCGCGGCGATGGCCAGGCCGGCAAGGCGCCTCACGGGCCGGCCTCCCGCTGCTTCCTCGCCGCCCGCCGCCGCTCCGACACGATGAATCGGAGCGCGTGCCAGGGCGTCCGCTGGGGGAGGCCCTGGGCAATCACGCCCAGCAAGGCCCCGTCGATCGCTGCGCCGACGACGAACGCGACAAGAAGCAGCGCCGGCGCCCACAACAGCGGCGGCTCCCAACCCGCCCGCGGGTCCCCGCCGCCGAAGAGGGCGTGGAACAGGAACGCGAACACGATCAGCAGGACCGTCATCCGACTTTCGATGCCCGCGACGTGCACGGGCCGCTCCCTCTCCGCCGCCGGATCGTCACGGCACAGCAGGAACCCGAGAGCGAAGAGAAGCACGTAGCCCACCCCGCCGCCGGCAAGGTATACAGCGGCGGGAAGCTGATCGGACATCGCGGCCGTGAAGAGCACGAGCCAGGCCATGGTGAACAGCGACAGGAACGCGGAGCATTCGAGCTCGTGAGTATCGGGGACCTGACCGCCCTCGCCGGCGTCCGGAGCCTGACCGCGGACGCGGCGGATCATGGCCCGGTTCTCCGCTGCGTCCTCACGGCAGCCGCCCGCCGCCCACGGGAAACGACGCAGCGAAGAGCGTGCCAGAGGGCGCGCCGGGGGAGGGCGCCGGCAATCCCGCCGAGCACGATCCCCTCGAGCGCTCCGCCCACGACGATCACCGGCCAGAGGATCGCCGGCGCCCACAGCAACGGCGGTTCCCACACCTCCCGCACCGCCGCGCCGCCCGCCATGGCGCCATGGACCATGAACCCGCTGACGACCAGAAGGACAGCCATCCGGCTTTCCATGAACACCCAGGGCATACATCCCGGCCCGCACCGCCCCGCATCCCGACGGCCCATGAGGAAACCGAAAGCGAAGGGCGCCACGTAGCCCGCCGCGCCCCAGGCAAGATAGGTTGCCGACAACGATGATCGTGCGGACATCGCCACCGCTGCGAGCACGAACCAGAGCATCGCCACCAGGGTCAGGAACGCGGAGCCTGCAAGATAATGAGCATTGGGGAGTGGAGTGTCCTGGCAGCCCACGGTCTGCGCAACATCGGCATCGCCGTCGCAGCCCTCGCCGGACTGGCCATGTTCGATGTCATGCCGAAGTTCCCGCCGCAGCCGATCTTCCCCTTCCGCTGACAGGGTGCCGTCCTTTCCGTTCCGTGCCGTCATCGCCGCCTCACGCGCACTTCGAGTAGCCGCACGAGGTGCACATCTCGCAGCCCTCCTGGGGAATGAGCGCCGCCAGGCCGCACCGCGGGCAGGCCCGCGGCCTCATCGCCGGCCCGGGCAGGATCGCCGCCGCTCTCCCGCCCTCGCCGCCACCGGCCAGGGCGAGCGCCGCCTCGTCGGCCGGAATGAAGCCGATCATGCGCATGTGCTCCTCGAGGACGCTGCCCAGCGCCGCCAGCAGCGAGGGCACGTAGCGCCCGTTCATCCAGGCGCCGCCCCGCGGATCGAACACGGCCTTCAGCTCCTCGACCACGAAACTCACGTCGCCGCCGCGGCGGAAGACGGCCGAGATCATCCGCGTGAGGCCCAGCGTCCAGGCGTAGTGGTCCATGTTCTTCGAGTTGACGAAGACCTCGAAGGGCGCCCTGCGCCCGTCCCGGACCACGTCGTTGACCGTGACGTAGATCGCGTGATCGCTCTCCGGCCACCTCAGCTTGTAGGTCGCCCCGGGCAGCGCCTCGGGCCGGTCGAGGGGCCTTGTGAGGTGGATGACGCCGCCGGTCTCCAGCGGATCGGACGGCGTTGTCGCGGGCGCCTCGCCCAGCGGCAGCTCCGGCGCCGCCGCCTCCTTCGCCCCGGTCTCGAGCACCGCCCCGGTGACGTCGTTGGGCCGGTAGGTGGTGCAGCCCTTGCATCCCAGCCGCCAGGCCTCGAGGTAGACGTCCCTGAAGGCAGAGAAGGGAATGTCCTCGGGCACGTTGATGGTCTTGGAGATCGAGCTGTCGATGTACCTCTGGACCACGGCCTGCATGGCCACGTGATCGGCCGGGCGCAGGTCCTCGGCGCCGACGAACCAGTCCGGCAGGGGCGCCTCCTCCCCGCGCAGGTGGCGCCACAGGCGCACGGCGTAGTCGGTCACCTCCTCGCTCCGCCTGGCGCCGTCGGGCATCAGCACGTGGCGGGTGTAGGAGAAGGCGAAGACCGGCTCGAGGCCCGACGAGATGTTGTTGGCGAAGAGCGAGATGGTTCCGGTCGGGGCGATCGACGTCAGCAGCGCGTTGCGGATGCCGTCCGTCCGTGCCGCCTCGCGCACGTCGTCGTCGAGTTCGGCGACGCTCTCCCCGGAACACCAGGCCTCGGCATCCCAGAGCGGGAACGGACCCTTCTCCCGGGCGAGACGGATCGACGCCAGGTAGGCCTGGCGCCGCAGGCGGGCCAGCCAGGCGCCGGCGAGCGCGAGCGAGCGTTCGTCGCCGTAGGTCGCCCGCATCATGATGAGAGCGTCGGCCAGGCCGGTGACGCCGAGGCCGATGCGCCTCTTGGCCAGAGCCTCCCGGCGCTGCTCCTCGAGCGGAAACCGCGACACGTCGACGACGTTGTCCATCATCCGCACCGCCGCCTCGACGGTGCGGTCGAACCCCGCCTCGTCGAACCGCGCACTCTCGGCAAAGGGATCGACGATGAAGCGGGTCAGGTTGATGGATCCCAGGAGGCAGGCGCCGTAAGGCGGCAGGGGCTGTTCGCCGCACGGGTTGGTGGCGGAGATGGTCTCGCAGTAGTGGAGGTTGTTCCGCCGGTTGATGCGGTCGATGAAGATGACGCCCGGCTCGGCGCAGGCATGGGTCGAGCGCATGATGCGGTCCCACAGTTCGCGGGCGCGCCGCGTGCCGTGCACCACCCCGTCGAAGACGAGGTCCCAGGCATCGTCCGCCTCGACCGCGGCCATGAAGGCGTCGCTGACGAGCACCGAGAGGTTGAACATGCGCAGCCGCCCGGCCTCCTGCTTGGCGTCGATGAAGGCCTCGATGTCGGGATGATCGCAGCGCATGGTCGCCATCATCGCGCCGCGCCTGGACCCGGCGCTCATGATGGTGCGGCACATGGAGTCCCAGCAGTCCATGAAGGGGAGCGGCCCCGAGGCGTCGGCGCCGACGCCCTTCACGGGCGCGCCCTTGGGCCGCAGGGTCGAGAAGTCGTAGCCGATCCCGCCGCCCGCCTGCATGGTGAGCGCCGCCTCCTTCAGGTTCTCGAAGATCCCGGACATGTCGTCGGGGATCGTCCCCATGACGAAACAGTTGAAGAGCGTGACGTTCCGCTCGGTCCCGGCCCCGGCGACGATGCGCCCGGCGGGGAGGAAGCGGAAGCCCTCCAGGGCCTCGCGGAACCGGGCCTCGATCTCCGGGCGCAGGGCATCGTCCTCGACCGCAGCGAGAGACCGCGCCACGCGCCGCCAGGTCGCCGGGATGTCGGCGTCGCGGCCCCGCCCGTCCTCCTTGCCGCCGTAGCGGTACTTCATGTGCCAGATCTGCTTCGAGATCGGCGCCGGCGCCAGGGTGACGATCTGATCACTCATGGAAACCTCCCGGAATGGCGAATGGGTGAAAGGGCGCACGCCCGAACGTGCGACCATGTGGAGTTGCGCATTTGCGCAATTGCGCAATTGCGCAAGCCAGTCATGCCGAGCCCGCCGGTCATTCCGGGCAGGCCCCGTCGATCAGCTCGCGCACGATGTCGGCCATGCGCCGCCCCTGGCGCGCCGCGGCCAGGCGCAGCCGGCGGTGGAGATCCGCATCGAGTTCGACGGTGAACCGCACACACGCCGCCCGGCGCCCGTGCACCCAGGTCTCCATGCCCTCGCCGTCCGGGGACTCCTGGCGCGCCCGCGGACGCAGATCGATGGTGACGATCTTCCTCGTCATGCCGCGGCCCTCCCGGCCTGGAGCGTCAGCCCCGCGATCTCGCCGACGAGCGAGACCACCTCCGCCGCCGCCGCGCTGGCCGGCGCGCTCTCGAGGACCGAGAGACCGCTGGCGGCGCTCTCGGCAAAGGCGACGCGCTGGGTGATCTGGCTCGCGAGGACGGGCACCGGCCATGCGCTCAAGGCCTCCGTGACGTCGCGCCCGATCACCGTGTTGGCGATCCGGCGGCTGACGACGAAGCGGACAGCGAGGTCCTCGCGGACCACCCGGGCCTCGTCGACGAGGTCGAGGAGGCCACCTGCCGCCCAGACGTCGTAGGGCGAGGGCTGCACGGGTATCGCCACCAGGTCGGAGGCCAGCATCGCCGAGCGCGCGATGTCCGCCAGGGACGGCGGTCCGTCGATGACCACCGCGTCCACGCCGGCGGCGATCCGCGGCACCTGGCGGTGCAGCATCGCCCGGGGCATGCCGACCACGGCAAAGAGCGGCGGCGCCTGACGCGCCGCCAGCCAGTCGAGCGCCGAGCCCTGGGGGTCGGCATCGACGAGGATGACGTCGAGACCGTCGAGGGCGAGCGCCGTCGCCGTGTGGACGGCCAGCGTGGTCTTGCCGACCCCGCCCTTCTGGTTCAGGTACGAGATGATCATGATCCTCTCCTTGTTGTGGAGTTGCGCATTTGCGCAATTGCGCAATTGCGCAATTGCGCAACTGCACCGTGGCGCCTGCTGCCCGCGGAAACGGGAACCCTGCGGCGCGTGCTCTCGCATCCGCCCCGGCCCTGGGCTAGCTTTGGGCGGAATCGCAATGGAGGGGCTTGCCGGCGCACAGAGACCAGCCCGGCCGCCGGCCCCACTGCAGGGGAGCGACGGGCAGCGTGCACGACATCGCCGACAGGCGCGTGGCCCTCTATGCGCGCCACTCGACGGACGAGCAGGCCCGCTCTGTCCCTGCCCAGCTCGACCGATGCAGGGAGGTCGCGCGCCGCCACCACGCCACGGTCGTCGAGGAGTTTGCCGACGAGGGCATCAGCGGCGCCGTCATGCTCGAACGCCCGGCGATCATGGCGCTCCTCGAGGCGGCGGCGTACCGGGACTTCGAGGTCGTGCTCATCGAGGACCTGTCGCGGATAAGCCGGGATCAGGCCGATGTGGCAACGATCTACAAGCGCCTCGGCTACCATGGGGTCCAGATGTGGTCCGTCACCGAAGGCCTCATCAATGAGCTCCACATCGGTCTCAAGGGGACCATGAACGCGCTCTATCTCAAGGACCTCTCCGACAAGGTCCGCCGCGGCCAGCGCGCCGCCGTCGCCAGCGGCGGCATCCCGGGCAGCCGGCGGTACGGCTACGCCGCGGTCCCCGGGAGCGGCGGCCAGCGCACGATCAACGAGACCGAGGCGGCCGTCGTTCGGCGAATCTTCGCCGAGGTCGCGGCGGGCCGGCCGTATCGCCTGGTCGCGCGCGACCTCAACGCCGACGGCATTCCCTCGGCCACGGGGTCCCGGTGGCACGCCTCCACGCTCGTCGGCACGGCGTCCCGCGGGCGCGGCATCCTGCGCAACCCGATCTACCGAGGCCGCATCGTGTTCGGCCGTGTCAAGAGCGTGCGCAACCCCGTGACGGGCCTCACCGAGCGCCACCCGCAACCCGAATCCGAGTGGCAGATCGTCGAGGCCCCGGAACTGGCGATCGTCCCGGCGCAACAGTGGGACGCGGTCCAGGCGATCATCGAGACGAAGCGCCCGGGCCGCCCGCCGCAGAGGAGCCCGGCGCCCGTGAGCAAGGCCGTCCGCTACATCACCTCGGGCAGGCTCTGGTGCGGCGACTGCGGCGCCCGGGTGACGACGGCCCATTCGGGCTACCTCGTCTGCCAGACCTGGCGGACGACGCGCACCTGCAGGCAGCGCCGCATGTTCCGCCGCGACGCCGTCATCGAGGCCCTGGCCCGCCGCCTGGCGTCGCCCGGCAACGCGGCGGCCGTGCACGCCGCCGCCTCGGCCGAGGCCGAGGACCGCCACCGCCGCGCCGGCCGCCTGAGCGAGGATCTCGCAGCCGTCGAACGGGCCGTCGCCGCCCTGGCGGAAGCCGCCGCCGCGCTGCAGGACACGGCACGGGACCACCGCGCCGCCAGTCGTGCAGTCCGCGATCTCGCGATCCCGGAAGCCGAGATCGAGGCCCTGGCCAGCCGCATCGCCACGACCCGCGCCGCCCTCGCCCTCCTCGCGCCCGGGGCGCCGGTGGACGCGATCGCCGCGACGGCCCATGCGCGCATCGCCTCCGCCGCCCGGGTTCACGCCGGCCAGGACTTGCGCCCGGACGATCCACCGCCGCCCGGGCCGCTGCAGGAGGTCATCGACCGCATCACCGTCGCTTGGCGGGGCAGCCGCCGCAGACGTCTCAAGGTCACGGTGACGCTGGCGCCGCCCGCCGTCTACGAGCTCGGCGTCGAGGAACTCCGCCGGCAGGACGGCTGAGGGCTCGCGACCCACTACGGAGACCGCCGCCGCGCCGCCCGTCATGCCGGCGCCGCCATGATCCGCTGCCGGCTCTCGCCGCGCAGCAGGCGGCCCTGGACCGCCTCCGAGACCTCGTCCCAGACGTTCCACGCCTCGCGGAACCGCTGCGCCGTCTCGAGGCCCCACACCGACCGGTGGAGGTGGAGCTCGCCCCGCCCGGCCCGGGCGCCGCACGCCGCCAGGAAGCGGTCCGGGCACCACACGAAGGTTCCCCTGTCCAGGCGCCGTCCGTCGATGACGGCCACCGTGACGGCAGCGGCCCTGGCGCCCATGACCCGCACGGCCGTCCGCCAGGTGTCGTGGTGAATCCCGAGGTCGCCGCGGCGAACGGTCGCCGCCTGGACCAGGTCGCGCCATCCCGGATCGCCGCCAGCGAGTTCCTGGAGGCGCTGCGACCCGACGCTGGCCACCCGTCCAGGCTGCAGGTGCTCGACGCCGCAGTCGTGGATCGGTCCCGACCCGGCACCCGTTGCCGGCCCCTCGCCCGACCCGGCGTCAGGGATGACGCGCCCGGTGGCGCGGACGGCGGAGTCCCCCACCGCGTCACGGCATCGCCTGCCGCCGCCGCGGGCCGCCAGGGGCGGTGATCCGCCGCCAGCGCCCCGGCCAGGCCGCCGGCGTTCCACACGGCCATCGCGGCGCGGCCCCGCGGCATCATCCCGTCCCGGCGCTTCCTCGCCGGCCCCGGCGGCGCACTCCCAGAGATCCTCGATGCAGACGATGGCCGTCCGCGCCACCGCGCGCCAGTCCGCATCGCCACCGCCGTGATCCTGCACGGCCCGGGCGCCGCACACCGTCAGGACGTAGTCCGGGGAGCCCGCGAAGACGCCTTCGCGGCGGCGCATGTCGATGACGGCCACCGTGACGGCAGCAGCCCTCGCCCCCATGGCCTCGACGGCCCTCACCCAGGTATCGGGGCGAATCCCGAGCCGCAGCCGGCGAAGGGCGCCCGAGTCCATCAGGTCGCGCCATGCCGGATCGCCCGCCTCGAGAGCCAGGAGGCGCTCCGCATCGCGGTCGTGGCGCGGTCCCGGCCCTGCACCCCATCCCGGCCCATCATCGGCCCTGGCGGTGTCCGCCGTGACATCGACCGGGACCGCCGATGCCCGGGCCGCCGCCGCGCCTGTGGACGACTCGGGCCGATTACCAACGAAGTTTACCGAGTCTTGAATCTGTATTAGTATAGGCGAGGCGGCCGCTTCTCCCCCGGGGGCAGCCCGCAACGCCCCGCCACCGGCCACAGGTTCCTCCCCTGCCGCCGCACGATTCCTACGATGCCGTGCGGCTTCTCCCCGGCACGACTCCGGCGGCACGCCACCCCCGGAATCGCCTTCTCCCTCCGCCGTCGCAGATTCATCAACGCCCGGGTGTTCCACCCCGCCACCCTGATCGCCTCCGCCGCCACCGTCGTCCGGCGGGCCCGCGACTTCGGCCCGGAGCCGGTCGCGACGGTCTCGAAGACGCTCCACCGCCCCGGCCATCTCCTCCGCAGTCATGAGCCGCGGCGCCACGACAGGCTCTCCGTCGCCCTCCCCCTTCCGCCCCAGGGCAGCCTGGAGGCAGCGTATCTCCATCCGCAACGCCAACAGCTCGCTCCGCAAGGTCTCGCGCCGCTCACGCAACGCCGCGGCAGCGTCCGCCGCGGCGGCAAGTTCGGTGAAACGCACGCCCAGCGGCGCCAGGTCGACGCCGAAGGCCTGCTTCACGTGGCCGGTGACAGGATCCCGGCATCCGCGCCGGCCGCGGTCCACGGCATCCCGGTGCGAGATCCAGCCCTTTTCGGCGAGATCCCGCTCGACCTGGGCGATGCGCCGCCGCGACAGGCCCAGTTCCTCGGCCTGGCGGCCGACGGGCACCCAGACCAGGGGCCGCCCGCCTTCCTGCCAGTCGATCTCCAGGGTGTGGCCCACCAGGTAGGCGAGTCGGGCGATCTCGTGCCTCAGGAGCCCGCACGCCATCCCGCCGCGGTGGAGGACCCTCAGAAGATCGGATCTCGTCGAGCCGTCAGGGAGGCCGTCGAACCCGGCGCCGGCGCACGCCGCCGCCACCGTGTTGGGAGTGGCCCGCCGCACGCCGCGAATGGCGTTGTCAGGTCCGGTTCCTTGCGTAGTCATCCTGCGAATCCCCAGTTGAGGGACGCCGCACAGGAAAGTTCGAAGAAGGGGGTTGACGACAAGGAACGCTGCGGGCTATAACGCCGGTGCCGCCAAGCACCGAGCGTGACAATCCCTTCCATTCGTTGGACTTGTCACCACAATGGGTTCCTTGCCCAACGGTTGACCCAGGTTCCTTGGTCAACCATCCAAACAGCCTCCGCACACCAATGCGGGGGCTGTTTCCCTTTGAGATTTCCGGATTCGTGCGGCGCTCCCGTTTGCGTTGGGCGCCGCCTGGCCAGGCGTGGATTCGTCGGGGATTGCTCCCCGCCACCGGTCCCGGTATCATGTACGCATGAGACCTGAACCTTATGGGGCCGGAAGACTGGCGCACCCCGGAGGATTCGAACCCCCAACCTCCTGATCCGTAGTCAGGTGCTCTATCCAGTTGAGCTAGGGGTGCGCCGGATCACGCGACTAGGTAGCCGAGGACCTCGCCGGGCGCAAGTCCCCTTGAGACGGCTGGCGTGTCCGATGCACGGAGCGTCAAGGGGACAGATGACGGCCCATCTTCACGAACTTGTCTCGGCGCCCGGCAACGAGGGCATCGCCATCGTGAGGATCGAGTTCCTCCAGGGCGGCGGAAATGGCCTCGGCGGTCGTGCGTATGGCGGCGTCGGGATCACGGTGGGCGCCGCCCAGCGGCTCCTTCACCACGCGGTCGATGATCTGCAGGCCCTCCAGGTCGCTGGCGGTCAGTTTCAGGGCATTGGCCGCCGTCTCAGCCTCATCGCTGCTGCGCCACAGGATGGAGGCGCATCCTTCCGGAGAGATCACGGAGTAGACAGCGTGCTCAAGCATCAGCACGCGGTCCGCCACGGCGATGGCGACGGCGCCTCCCGAGCCTCCCTCGCCGATCACCACGGACACCAGTGGTACGCGGATGGTCAGGCAGGTCTCGATGGAACGGGCGATGGCCTCCGCCTGCCCCCTCTCCTCGGCACCGATTCCCGGATAGGCTCCGGCCGTGTCGACAAAGGTGATCACCGCCAGGCCAAAACGATCCGCCAGGCGCATCAGCCGAGCCGCCTTGCGGTAGCCTTCGGGCCGCGCCATGCCGAAGTTGTGCCGGACCCGACTGTCCGTGTCGTTGCCTTTCTCGTGGCCCATGACCACCACCGGACGCCCGTTGAAGGCGCCGATCCCCGCCAGCATGGCGGGATCCTCGCCATAGAGACGGTCTCCGGCAAACGGGAGGAAGTCCTCGATAAGAGACGAGATGAAGACCGACGTGTGGGGACGGGCCGGGTGCCTGGCGACCTGGGTCTTCTGCCACGGACTGAGTTTGCCGTAGGTCTGCACGAGGAGACGGTCGAGCTTCGTCTCCAGACGATTGACCTCGTCGACAATGTTGACCCCATCGTCGACCGACAGCCGGCGAAGCTCCTCGATCTTGCTTTCGAGTTCAACGATCGGCCGCTCGAATTCGAGTGCCAGGCGCATGGCAGCCGGGACGCAGTCCCTATCCGACCGATCTGATCTGTTCGGCCTTGCGCACCATCACCTCGGCCTGCTTGATCGACGCGATATCAATCAGCTTGCCGTCCAGGGAGACCGCGCCCTGGCCTTCCCTTTGCGCCTTGTCCATGGCATCAAGAATGCGCTGCGCTTGGGTGACTTCCTTTTCGGACGGGCTGTTCACCTCATTGGCGAGGGGAATCTGACCCGGATGAATGGCCCACTTGCCTTCGCATCCCAGTGCAGCTGCCCGGTTGGCCTGGGCGCGATAGCCGTCGCCATCCCGGAAATCACCGAAGGGTCCGTCGATGGGCCGCAGACCCTGTGCCCGGGCCGCCACCACCATGCGGGAAATGGCGAAGTGCCACATGTCTCCCCAGTGAAATGTCCGTGGAGCGTCACCCTCGGCGTCCGTCAGCACGCCGTAGAGGGGATTGGGGCCGCCAATGGTCGTCATGCGGGCACGTGTCGAGGCGGCATAGTCAGCCACCCCAAAATGCAGGCTCTCGTTGCGTCCGCTGGCGCCGGCGATCGCCTCGACATTGGACATGCCGAGGGCCGTCTCGATGATGAGTTCAAAACCGATCCGTTTCGTGCGCGCCATCGCGTCCTCGACCTGGGTGACGAGCATGTCGACTGCATAGACATCGGCCGGCGTTCCGACCTTGGGGATCATGATGAGATCCAGCCGGCCATTCGTCTGTTCGATCACGTCGACGACATCACGGTACATGTAGTGGGTGTCGAGCCCGTTGATGCGCACGGAAAGGGTCTTGGTGCCCCAGTCGAGATCGTTGACGGCCTCGATGACGTTCTTCCTGGCCTGCGGCTTGTCGTCCGGCGCGACAGCATCCTCGAGATCGAGAAAGACGACATCGGCATCGCCGGCCGCTGCCTTGGCGAAAAGACCCGTGCGGCTTCCCGGGACGGCGAGTTCGCTGCGGTTGAGCCGCGCCGGAGCAGCATCGATGATGGTGAAGCTCATGGAGCGGTTCTCCCCCGGGTGTTTGAGTGGCACGAGTCAATGCCTTGAGCCACTGGCGGATGTCAAGCAAGAGGGTGATGCCTGGCCAGGGCAGACTTGAGGCGTTCCTCGAGAACATGGGTGTAGATCTGCGTGGTTGATATGTCCGCATGGCCCAGCATGGTCTGAACGGAACGCAGGTCCGCGCCGTTGTCCAGAAGATGGCTGGCGAAGGCATGACGCAGCACGTGGGGAGTGACCGCCGCCGGGTCAAGGCACGAGTCCATGGCGAGTTTCTTCAGGATCCTGCCCGCGGACTGGCGCGTCAGGTGACCGGAAGCGCCGCGGGAGGGGAACAGCCACGGTGACGGGCCTGGACGCACGGAAAGCCAGACCCTGACCGTTCGCAGGGCCCGCTCGCCGATGGGCACGAGACGTTCACGTCCCCCCTTGCCGCGCACGATGATGAAGGGCGCATCGCGCTCAATCGCGCTGGCTGGCAGGGACACGAGTTCGGAGACACGCAGACCGGTGGCATAGAGCAGTTCCACCAGGGCCGCCCGGCGCAGGTCTTGCGGCCGCTCACCGCCGTGAGCGGTCTCCAGCAAACGGCTGACCTGGTCCTGGGACAGCACCTTGGGCAGGACTGGGCCGGACCGGGGCGACTCCAGCCTTGCCGCCGGATCGTCGCTGCGCAGTTCTTCGCTGGCAAGGAAGCGGTAGAACTGGCGGGCTGCCGACATGCGCCGGGCCGCGGTTCCGGCGCTGGCGCCACGGCGGCGCAGTGCGCTGAGCCAGCGGCGGATGTCGTCCGATGAAGCCTCCTGAAGGGAACCAGGCGCCAGGTGATCCGCAAGGTCCGCAAGGTCCCGGCGATAGGCCTCGACCGTGTTGGAGGATGCGCCGCGTTCGACCACCATCATCTCGAGGAAGAGACCGATGACATCCACCGGCCCCTGAGCGTCCCTCGTCACCGTCGCACCGTTCGAACCATGATCGCGGAGACTCCCGTCCCGTTCCGTCAGACCGCGTTCGCGAACGCGACCTCGAGAGCAAGCAGCCTCGCCTCACGTTCCAGTCCCAGGGAATTCAGGGCTCCTATCACGGCAGCGGCACTCCGGATGTCCGCACGGGAAGGATCCTGCGACGCCAGGAGGACCGTGCAGAGCAGCAGCGCCTCACCGAGACGACCATCCCTGGAAGCCGCGGCGAGTGCCACAACAAGCCCGGCGTCGCCGACGCTCTCACGCGGCACCAGACGCCTGTCGGACGTGGCGAGAAGGATGTCGTGCAGGATCGGTTCGGCGATCCGGTCATCGAGGGCCGCCAGGAGGACAAGGTAGAGTTCTCCAAGTCGACGGGCGCGGTCGGGTGCAACCCCGACAACCGTCCGCCACCAGGTGTGCATCGCGGTGCCGTCGTCGAAGAGGTCATCGCCCATCCATAGCCGGAGCAAGGGCCAGAAGACGGCCGCTTCCGCCGCCGTCTCGTGATCGAGGAGCGCCCGCTGTTCGATGAGGGGCCACCATCCGGCCGCATCCTCGGCCGCTCCCGCCGCCAGCAGCGTGAGGGCCGCCTGGGTCGAGAACCAGCCAAGCTCGTTGCCCGGCGCCAGTGCGGCAACCTCGGCGGCCGCCACCATGGCCACGGCCCGAAAAACCCAAGGCTCCGGAGCCCTTGCCCCGAGCTGGACGAATGAGGCGATGAGTCTCGCCTTGTCTTCGGCCGACGCCGCACCCTTCAGATCCTGGAACATCTGTGCCCGGATGACCGGATCCGCTTGCGCGTCAGTGAAAGGGCCGGCCCCGAGGTAACGGGAGGCAAGGTCGGCCGGCGCCATGACACCACGGGCCGTGGCCCGTTCCGCAGCGGCGAGCCGCAGGGCAACGGAAAGTCCGGGGCGATCGGCAATCGCCCGCAGGACCGGCAACGATGCGTGATCGAGGAATCCGGTGGAGACCTCCGCAGCGCCAGCGAGGACCATGGCGAACATCAGGGGAGTGACGTTGCCAAGCGTGACGAGATCAACCGGTGTGGACGTCGCAAGCGCCTTGTCCAGCACCAGGTAGCGGGGGTCGATGTCGACACCGGCATCCTGGAGCACCGAGAGGCTCAGTTCCGCGGCAGCATGGGCACCCTCGAGACGCTGACAGAACACCAGCGCGGTGGCCAGATAGGGGGCATCGTCCTCGTCAAGCTGCGTGCGGACCTCCCGGCATGCCTCCTCGACCTCGCCGGCAAGAAGGAGTACGTCGACACTACCCTTGTTTCCCGCTCCCTGCAGTGCCCGGCGCCCCGCACGCTGCATGAGGTCGGCGGCATCGTCGGTGAGGCCAAGGGCAATCAGTGTTTCAATCCTCATGCCCAGCCAGCCGTCCACCGCGTCGGCCGGGGGATCGGCCGTGGTCAGCAGCAGGCGCCGCGCCAGATCCGGCACTCTCTGGGTTCCGGATCCAAGCATGCCCATGAGGGAGGCGATGAAAGCGCCATCACTGTTCTGCCAGAGGTCTCGGGAAAATCCGCCTGTTGTCTCGCCGATGGTTCCCACACGACCGACAACAAGGGCCGGAAGGGCATCCACCTCGAGGCCGTCAGCCGCCGGTTCTTCCGCCTGCTGCAACACCGTCTCCGCTGGGTCAACGATGCCCTCCACCTCCTCGATCGATTCAACCGACCCGGTGGAGATGACGTCGGGTTCGACCGGTTCGAGAGGCGCACTGTCGACTCCAACCGGCTCGAGGGGAACGATGACGAGGGGTTCGGTGTCCTGACTGCGTGCGCCGGTCGCGGCCAGCACGACGGCGACGACGAGTCCGGCGCCGCAGAGACGTCTAGTTGTCGAACCTGTCATCGGGAACATCCTCGACAATCGTGCGCATCGGAGACTCGATGTCCCACACGGCGAGGTAGCCGGCTCCGCCTGCAACGGCAAGAAGAACCACAAGGATGAGGAGGCGCTTGATCAATCGCATGGTTGGGCGCAGTCGTGGAACGTTGAACACAACACGAAGTACAATCTATACGTTCATGGCAGGGATGCGGCAATTGTTGCCTCCGGAGAAGGCGTGGTGAAGGCAGACCGGCCGATCGTCCTTGTCGGGATGATGGGTGCAGGAAAGACGACTGTGGGCAGGCGCCTTGCAGCACGGCTCGGTCTTCCCTTCAGGGATTCGGACGAGGAGATCGAGAAGGCGGCAGGAGCTTCGGTGACAGATGTCTTCGAGCGGTTCGGCGAGAAGGAGTTCCGCAGCGCCGAGCACCGCGTCATCAGGCGTCTGCTGCGTGCCGGTCCGGGAATCATCGCCGCCGGTGGCGGCGCTCTCGTGAACGAGGCGACGCGTGGTCATATCCTGAAGGAAGCCTGCACGGTGTGGCTGCGTGCCGGTCCCGGTACCCTCCTGCGGCGTGTCGGCACCGGTCACACGCGCCCCCTGCTCTCCCGCGGAGATCCCCTGGTCATCCTCGCAAGGCTGATCGAGGAGCGCTCTCCGGTCTATGCTCTCGCCACGATGGTCGTCGACAGCGACATGGATGACGAGGATGAAGTGGCGGGGAACATCATCCAGGCCATGAAGAGGCACCAGGCACGATGACGGACCCTGCCGTGCTGCGTGTTCCGCTCAGCGAGCGGGCTTACGACATCGTCATCGGCCCCGGCCTTCTCGAGGAAGCGGGGCAGCGCATCGCCACCGCCTGCGATCCGGGCAGCGTTGCAGTGGTCACCGACGAGACCGTCGCCGGTCTCTATCTCGCAACCCTGGAGGAGTCTCTCGTGCGGGCCGGTCTGCGCTGTCACAGTGTCATCCTGCCGCCGGGCGAGCAGACGAAGTCATTTCGTCATCTCGATCGCCTGCTTGACGATCTCCTCGATGCAGGCATCGAGCGGGGCGACGGCGTGGTGGCCCTTGGCGGCGGAGTCGTTGGCGACCTGGCCGGGCTGTCGGCGAGTCTGCTGCGCCGAGGCGTTGCTTTCGTCCAGCTCCCCACCACCCTGCTCGCCCAGGTGGACAGCTCCGTTGGCGGCAAGACCGGCATCGACACGCGTCACGGCAAGAATCTCGTCGGCACGTTCCACCAGCCTCGCCTGGTTCTGGCCGACACGGGCGTGCTGGCGACACTGCCGCCACGGGAACGCCGCGCCGGCTATGCCGAAGTGGTGAAATACGGTCTTCTCGGCAACCGGTCCTTCTTCGAATGGCTGGAGAACCACGGTGAGGCAGTGCTGTCCGGCAGCACCTTCCACCTGCAACACGCCGTCGAGGAAAGCTGTGCCGCCAAGGCGGCAATCGTCGCCCGGGACGAAAGGGAGGGCTCGGAGAGAGCCCTCCTCAATCTCGGCCACACATTCGCCCATGCCCTCGAAACAGCCTGCGGCTACGACGGTCGCCTGCTCCACGGAGAGGCGGTTGCCATCGGCATGACCATGGCGTTCGATCTTTCCGTCGTCCTCGGATTGTGCCCGCACGGAGATGCCGTCCGTGTGCGCCGCCACCTTGCGCGGACCGGACTGCCCGTCCATCCTGCCGACCTCGGGATCGGAGTTCTTGACGTCGGGGAACTGGTCCACCACATGGCCCAGGACAAGAAGGTGGCCGGGGGCAGGGTTGCATTCGTGCTCGTGAGTGGCATCGGCGAGGCCTTCATGACCCGCGATGTCGCCCCCGCCAGGGTCGAGGAATTCCTGGCATCGACACTGGCCCGGAAGACCTGATCGTGCACCACACCGCACCCCGTGAGACCAGTCACTCAGGCGAGGATATCCGGCACCCAAAGATAGCCGTCGGGATCCAGGATGAAGGCCTCGCGCGTGCCGTGGGACTTGGTGGTCGCCGGTTCGATGACGGTGGCGCCCAGTTCTCCGGCCGCCTGGCAGGCCGCATCCGGGTCGCGGCCGCGGAGACGCAGTTCCACGCCGACTCCCCGCAGGTGACCGGCACCAAGGCTGGCATGCAGCTGGTGACCGTCATAGGTGTGATCGGCATGCACCATCCAGGTGACCTCGCCAAAGACGAAGGACGCGAAATCCACGCAGACATACTCCGCCACCGCTCCCAGAACACGGGTGTGGAACGGCACGACGGCCTCGACATCACGCGAAAGAAGGTTGACGGTCAACCCGCTGAGCCGCCTGGCATAGTCGACGGGGGACATCCACCACTCGTCGGGATTGCTGAGAACGGACAAGACGATGCTCCCATGCGTTGATGACAATCCATCGTTGTCGGTCATCGACCGGCGGGCAACCCACCGACTTGCGGATCAGGCACACCGCAGGACACAACCGGACTCACCCGAAGCACACCTTGCGGATGGCACACGATGACTGATCTCCTGGAAGTCTACTTCGTCCTGATTGTGGTTCTTCTTGTCTTTTCGGCCGTCTTTTCGGGCTCCGAAACGGCGCTGACCGCAGCCAATCGGTCCAGGATTCACGGCCTCGGGCTTGCCGGGGATCGCAGGGCGACGCGGGCGACCGCACTGATGGAGGACCGCGAACACCTGATCAGCGCCATTCTGATCGGGAACAATCTGTTCAACATCGCCGTGGCATCGATGGCCACCTACGTCTTCACCGCCCTGGTGGGCGAGGCCGGAGTGGCCTACGCCATCGCCGCCATGACCGTCGTCGTGGTGATCTTTGCCGAGATCATGCCCAAGACCTACGCCATCAGGAATGCCGAGTTCGTCGCCCTCGCCGTCGCTCCCTTCATGAGAGGCGTCGTGTGGCTGGCACAGCCGCTCACCTGGGCCCTCCAGGGAGTGGTCCAGATCATGTTCCGCCTTGCCGGAGCCCGGGATTCCCGTGACGAGACGATTCCCTCGGACGAGGAACTGCGGAGCATCCTCGATCTCTACCGGCACGAGGGTGGGCTGGTGAAGGACCGGCATGCCATGCTCGACGGTGTCCTCGATCTCTCGGATGTCGTCATCGGCGAAGTCATGACCCACCGGCGTTCCATGGAGACCATCAATGCCGACGAGCCTCTGGAAAACATCATCGAAGCGGCGTTGGCGAGTTCCCACACACGCATCCCCCTGTGGCGCGACGATCCCGACAACATCGTCGGCATCCTGCACGCCAAGAATCTCGCGCGGGCGCTCTATCGCCACCGCGACAAGGGCGTGTTCGACATCACGGAGGTTGCCACCGAACCGTGGTTCGCGCCGGACACCACGTCGCTGAGCGAACAGCTGGCCGTGTTTCGCGAGCGTCACCTCCACTTCGCGGTCGTCGTTGACCAGTACGGAGGCATCATGGGGGTCGTCACACTCGAGGACATCCTCGAGGAGATCGTCGGCGACATCGAGGACGAGCACGATGTCAGGGAGGTCGATGCGAAGATTGACGAGGACGGGACCCTGCTACTGAACGGCGCCGCCACCATCCGCGACCTCAACCGGGAGTTCGACTGGAAACTCCCGGAAGACGGCGCCATCACCATCGCCGGCCTGGTGATTCAGGAGGCCCAGCAGATCCCGGATGCCGGACAGGTCTTCGAGTTCCACAACTTTCGCTTCGAGGTGCTTGAGCGCCAGCGCAACCAGATTGTCCGGCTGCGTGTGACGCCCCCCTCCGCAGAGACGGGCGAAGACTGACCGGAGCGAACCCTTGGCTCTTGTCGATGCGCTGGTACCGGTCCTCGTTCCGGTCCTGGCAACGATCCTTGTCGGAGTGGCCTGGGCCCGCTGGGGGAAGCCGGTCGAACCCGACCGGTTGACACCGGTCATTCTCAACGTCGGCACTCCGTGCCTCGTGTTTTCGACCCTCTCGACACTCGTGGTGCCGGCCGTGGAACTCGGGATCATGGTTCTCGCTGCCCTGCTCATGATCGGCGCGTTCCTGGCATCGGGCCACCTTCTGATCAGGCTGACGGCCCTGCCTGCGGGTGTCTTCCTGCCGCCGGTGGTGTTCGGCAATCTCGGCAATCTCGGCCTGCCGCTCAACCTCTTCGCCTTCGGCGATGCCGGTCTCGAACTCGGCCTCATCATGTTCGCCACGCAATCGATGCTCTTCTTCACCGTCCACTTCTGGCTGATGTCAGGCCGGGCATCGCCCGGCATGATCGCCAGGACACCCCACGTCTACGCCATCGCAGTGGCGCTGGCCTTCACCCTGTCCGGAACCGCACCGCCAGCCTGGCTCACCAACACCACGGATCTGATCGGCGGTCTCACCATTCCGATGATGCTGATCCTGCTTGGCACATCCCTCGCCCGGTTCAGGGTGTCCACCATCGCCCGTCCCCTGGTGCTGGCGATCCTGCGCATCATCGCCGGGCTCGGCGTGGCGTTGGCCCTCATCGCCGTCCTCGGCCTTGACGGAGCGGCGCGCGGCGTGGTGGTGATCTGCTGCGTGATGCCCGGAGCGGTCTTCAACTACCTTGCTTCGGTGCGCTACAACCGTTCGCCGGACGAGGTCGCAAGCTATGTCGTCGTGTCGACCGTCGCGGTTCTCTGCCTGTTGCCGGCCATCATCCCGCTGGCCTGGTGGATGGCAGGGACGGGCCCCTGAGGCTCTTGCAATACGGGTCGGGCACCGTCAATGTCGCCATGCACGACGGACGCGGACCGAGGCATGCCATCACCGGAACCGGATACCCGGAGGCTCATTCACACACGCCGGATCTTCTGTGAGGCCTACGAACGCGGCGACGGGCTGTGGGATCTCGAAGCCAGCCTGAGCGACACCAAGACCTGCCCGATACCCAACAGGGACCGTGGCACGATCGAGCCAGGAGACCCGATCCACGGCATGTGGCTGCGCCTCACCGTCGATCGCTCGTTCGAGATCCGGGACGTTGCCGTCAGGATGGAGAAGACACCCTTTGCCATCTGCCCGGCCATCGAGCCCGACTACGCCAGGCTCGTGGGCGTCACGATCGGTCCGGGCTGGAATCGCCGGCTGCGCGATCTCTTCGGCGGCACCCGGGGGTGTACGCACATCGCCGAAATGCTGGGCCGGCTCGGGACCGTCGCCGTGCAGGCGATGCATGGCCGCCGCCGGTCCGGAGAACCCGTCGACAAGGCGAGGAAGCCCTGGGTGATTGACGGCTGTCACGCCTGGGCAGCCGACGGACCGGTGGTCGAACGGGAGTTCCCCGACTGGTACACCGGCAAGGGTTCATGAAGGCCTTCCCGACGCGCGGACTGGCGCGCATCGGCGTCATCACGCCCTTTTCCAACACCAATCTGGAGGCCGACCTCACCCTGCTGCGCCCGCCTGGTGTTTCCTTTCACGTGGCGCGCGCCGGAGGCTACGACCTCGACCGCATCCCCGATGCCGACGAAATGCGCCGCTTTGCCCGCGCCGGACTGAGTGACGTGCTCCACCTCGTCATGGCGGCGCGGCCCGATATCCTTCTCTACGGCTGCACCTCGGCGACGCTCGCCTCGGGGCCTGCCATGGATCGCGACTTCGGCCTCGCCATCGAGGCCGGGGCAGGTGTTCCCGTGGTGACGGCTGCGGGGGCGCTTGTCAGCGCCCTCAGGCAACTCGAAGCCCGGCGCATCGCCTTTGCCTCGCCCTATACGAGGGCGCTCAATCTCGAAGGCGCGGCGTTTCTCCATGACGCCGGGTTCGAGGTCGTCAACACCGCGGACATCGGCCGCGACCTCGGGAGCTACGGTCAGGGCGATCTCGCACCGGCCGACGTTCTCGAACTGGGCCTGCGGGCCAGCCACGTCGATGCCGATGCCATCGTCCTTTCCTGCACCGACATGCGTGCCGTCGAGATCATCGACGAACTCGAGCAACGCACCTCCCGGGCGGTGGTGACGAGCAACCAGGCCATGGTGCACACGGCACTCGTTCGCCTCGGGCTTTCGTCATGCGTCCCCGGCCGCCTGGCTCAACGGGTTTCGCCCGGAGCGCGCGCGTCGATCGCCAGCGCGTGAATGTCGCTCGCCATGTCCTCGGCAAGGGCGTGGTAGACCAGCCTCTGTCGAGCGACACGGCCGAGGCCGGCGAAGGTCGGTGAAACGATGCGCACGCGAAAGTGACTTTCACCTTCCTTGCGCGCCCCGGCATGGCCGGCATGCAGGTGTGATTCGTCGACGACCTCGAGCTCGTCCGGCTCGAGCGCCCGCGTCAGCTTGTCAACGATGGTCGCGCGAACCCTCATGATTCAACCTCCTGCACTCATCTTGAACACTTGACCATCAGCCAGGTCAACGCAACGCCCATGGTCCGCCGCACATGATTCGCTCCGGCGCCGCCTCGCGCCACGCACCGCTGACAGCGCCTGCCTTGAGGGATCGTTGTCCGCACCATCGGGCGATCGAACCACCAACCCGACAGGTGATCTCAGGCCCGCCCGAACCCGGCCAAGCAAACGGCCTGCGGTCCCCTCGCCGCTGCCCGCAGGACCGGGAGGAATGTCGAGTTCGCCCTGCCGATGCGCCCTCATCCCGGATGGGCGGCGGCTGCCACGCCGCCGGGAACACGCGGCGGTCGATCCCGTCGTCAGGGAAGCCTTCGGTGGGCGCGGCAGAGCCATTCGCGACCGCGACGATGACGTTGCGTGCTTCATGGGAAAGGGGGCGGGGCCCCTCTGCACACGAAGGTCATGCTCCGCGCCCTCCATGACGAGTTTGCGGACTTGCCGAACAGGCTTAGGTCACGGCTGCGTGACCGTCTGCCGGGCACCAGCTCCAGGGTCCGACAGGGACGCATCGAACTCCTGCACCCCGGCTTCCTCAGTTCCTGATGATGTCGTGATCCGGCCCGCTGGGGAAACCGGTGATGTTCCTTGGCGCCTCCCCGGTGGCCACCGGATGCCGTGTTCGCGGCAGCCGTCGTCTCCGGACACTTTAACGGCCCGCACCGATGCAGGTGATCCGTTTCGTGCATGCTGCGGGCATGCAGGCCGGTCTTCGCCATGTCGATTCGCAACACGCCGCCTGACCGGTTCGCCGACGCGCTGCGCTCCGGCGGCGCCACCCGTCGCGGCGCTCGGCACCTGCGACAGGGACCGGGCATGCCTGAGGCCATCCTGGTTCACTGGCGTGCCGGTTTCAGTGGCCGTCGCTGGCGCATCGGGGCTCACCAGGCACGCATTTCGGGATATTCGGGCAGCCCACCTGGCGTGCCGTCCAGCAGCGCGTCCCCGGCGTATCGCTCAGGGATCAGGGGTGACGGTTCATCCGCCGAGCGGGATGAGGACAGCGTCGAGGGCGTCCCGGGCGCGGGCGGCGTCATGCCGGTTGGCTTCGGGCATGCCGTTGAAGCGCCCGCCGTGCGCGCTCGGTGCGGATGGCCTGGAGACATCGTGCAGGGCGGCGACCGAGAGCGCCGCAGACGGTCAAGAACTGCACTCGTCCGGCGCAGCGATTGGGGCAGGGTGAGACGGGTCCGGATCCGACGCTCCCCTGCCGCGCCCGGGGTGGACGGGCAGCCGCTGGTCCCGATGCGGCCGGCCGGCAATCTCCCTTGCGGCCCGGATGCCCGAGAAACAGGCGCCGTGACAGGTTCCCTGCCCTCCCACCATGGTGGCTTCGCCGGCGAAGAAGAGGCGATCGTCAATGGTGCGCGCCAGGTGTTCGCGTTGGTGCACCTGTCCGGGCCATGCGCAGGCCCATGAGCCCCGTGTCCAGGGATCCGTGCTCCAGGCGGTCGTGATGGACCGCACGACGCGCTTGCGTATGTCGTTGCCGAACACCTCGGCCACCCTGTCCACGGCGAAGTCGCGGCAGGCCTGTGGACCCTGCCTTTCGAGCCGGACCGCGCGGCGGCCGCCGACAAAGACGGCGGCGACATCGAGCCCCATGGCGCCAGCGTCGATCTTTGCCGTGTCGCCGTCGCGATTCCAGACCGTATAGTGGCCACGCTCCCCGGTACCGAAGACGTCCGTGTCGAAGGCGACCCCCATCTTGTTCTCGGTGCCCATGGGCAGGCCATGGACGGCCTCCTGCTTCCAGTCGGGCAGCGGCGGCGAGAATCCGAGATCGCCTGAAGCCAGAAGCCCTGTCGACACCGTGCAGAGGGCGCGGCATGCCGTCACGGTTCCCTTCGGCGTTTCGACCGAAACGCCGGGGCCCGACCAGTCGATGCGCTCCGCGCGTGCGTTGAGGGTGACCTCGACATCGGCACCCCACGCGGCGACCAGGTTGCCGTAACCGCGCACGGCCGGATAGCCGAGTTCCCCGGTGGAACTGGCAAAGTCCACGGCGGACACCTCGTCGGCATCCAGCCCCCATGCCGTTGCGACGTTCTCCAGAAAGGGCGCCGCGTAGGTGTTCTCGAGGTCGATCACCTCGCTGACCGCGACATCCCGTTCGCGGCCGGCAGCGGTCGCGATGGCCTTGTGGCAATCGACAAAGTAACGGCGGCAGGCGGCCCACTGTTCAGGAGTGAGGGCCGTGCCGTCTCGCACGAACCGGTGGTTCTACGGCTTGTAGGCGGCGGCGAACCTGCCGAGGGCAATGCCCAGATCATCGCCGATGTCGGCAAAGGGGTTGCCAACCCCGGTGCCGAGCCAGGCGCAGCCCAGGTCGAACCACACGTTCGGCATGATTTCCTCGGAGCAGGCCCGCCCACCGATGCGGTGCGATGCCTCGATGACCGTGCAGGTGACACCGAGCCGGGCCAGTTCCTTGGCCGCCGCGAGACCTGCCGCGCCTGCGCCGATGACAACGACGTCCCGCTGCGTCGTCATGCCGTGCCTCCCGGACCCTTCCGCGGTCGAGCCATGGGACGGGGACGCAGTCCGGGCATCAGGCCCCTTTTCAGGGGGGCAGCCGACACGTGGCCTCAGTACCCTGCCTTGATCTCCGCGAAGAGCTCGGCGATTCGGCTTGAGAACTCGTCCGACGTCGGAATCTGGTACCTGCCCGCACCCAGCACGTCTTCCGGGTTGCGGCTGAGCCCCAGCTCGGCAAGCCGGTCCTCGCTGACGAGGTCGAAGGACTTCCGGTTGGAATGGCCATAGCCATAGTCGTTGATCAGGAAACGACCGGATTCCGGACTGAGCAGGGAATTGACCACATCATGTGCCTTGTCCACGCGGGGTGCATCGGCATAGATCATGGCACCACAGACCCATGTCAGGGCGCCTTCCTTCGGCGCTGCAAACCT
This sequence comes from Alphaproteobacteria bacterium, assembly GCA_964291265.2. GTDB lineage: Bacteria > Pseudomonadota > Alphaproteobacteria > SP197 > SP197 > SP197. Next base: position 1,018,982 of record OZ219747.1, on the reverse strand, counting down.
GACCGGCACGCCTTCTGCCTTGAGGGCGACAGCCGAGCTGTTCCAGGTCATGGCCGCAACCAGTTCACCGGAGGCAAGCGCCTGCTCGACGCTTGTCATGTCGTCGGTGTACATCCGGACGAGAGGAAGCTGTTCGCGCAGCAGGCCGGCGACCTTCTGGATGTTCTCTTCGCTCTCGAGCTCCTCGAACGGTATGCCGGCATAGATGGCCGCGCACCACCAGCTGTCGCCTTCGTTGCCGATGATGGCGATCTTGTCCCTGTAGCGCTCGTCCCAGAGGATGCCCCACGACTCTTCCTCGCCTTCCGGGACTTCGACGATGTCGGTCCGGTAGGTGACCGAGGTCTGGCCCCAGTCCATCGGCGCGAAGTAGGCCTCGTCGCCGACGGCAGCGATGGTCTTCAGGGAGGGGATGAGGTCATCCCAGTGCGACAGCTTCGACGTGTCGAGCGGCCGGACGATGCCGGCCTGCACCCATAGCGGCGCGTTCGCGTTGCATGGGTGCAGGACATCGACAACGAAACCGGAGCGCACCTTGGCGAGGCCATCGTTGCTGCTGGCATAGGGAGCCATGTCCGGGTAGGCACCGTGCTTTTCATGGTACTCTTCCAACAGTTCCGGAATGTCGTAGCCGCCCCAGGTGAAATAGAAGGCCTCCTCGCCCTCGGCCGCGGCTGGTCGGGCGACGACGGGCACCGCCATGAGCGACACGCCCGTGATGCCGAGGAGTTCGCCGAACTGTCGACGTGACAGCCTGCCCCTTGATGCCTCATCGATCATGTCGTCGACAGGACAACTGCCGTGTCTCATCTGAAGCTCCTCCCTTGCCTGATGACGCTGGAACCCGGAGCACGTTCGATCGAACCACGGGTTCAGCGAATCGGAGCATGGCCGATCTGACCGCCACACTCCAGAACAATGTCCGCCGCCGCGCCGTACTTTCCGGCCCCGGGTCCGGTTCGGACCTTGCCAGGCTGCCCGATGCTCTCATCCGCCCGCAAGGGGAATGGCGTCCGACCCAGGACGGTCCCACGCCGGGTTCCGCCTGGTTCCTCCTGGCGACGGGCGCTCATGCGTTGCCCGCACGTGTCGGCAGTGTCCTCCGGGCTTCCCGCACCGGATGGACGATGCTCCCGGCATGTCGCTTCGCAAGCGCATGGAAACCTGCCCGGTCCATCCGGAACTCCCGAAGGCTCACTCACTGTCCGAGGTCCGCCTGGCGAGGCCGCAGCAGCGTCCGCTCCGGGAGGCGCTGACCGACGGACCCCGAAGGTCTCGGCTTCCGCCGTCCGGCGGGCCGCGACCTTCGGGGCTGAGGCGGCTGGACCCGGCGGCGTGGCGGAACGGCGCCTTCAGGTGCGCTCCCCGCGACAGGTGGACCGGCCGGGAGCCGGAACAGCAGTGCCGGCGGCTCGGGGGTGGTGGCGAACAACACCCGGGTCCTGACCCTTTCGCAGTCCGGGTGTTGACCATTGCCGGCATCAGCATGCGCCAGCGCACGGCGCCTGCCGACCTCGAAAGCTCCTGGCTCGGGTGGCAGGGGCGATTCGTGTGCCGCCACCGCCGCCGCACTCCTGCGCAAGCGACGGTCCCGCAGCCGGAAACATGGATCATCGCCGCCGCGCCTGTGGCCGCCGGCGCCCGCATCATCCTATACTGGGACCATGTCGCGACGGTCGAACAGGAAAGACGCTCCCGCGAGGACATGCTCCCATGCCGGGTGTGAACGCTCCGGGGAATACCGTGCGCCGGTGTCGCCTGACAGGACCGGCAGGTTCCAGTACCTGTGCCTCGAACACGTTCGCGCGTTCAATCGCACCTGGAACTTCTTCGACGGCTGGTCGAAGGAGGCCATCGAGGCCTGGCAGCACGCGGACCTCTCCTGGCACCGGCCGACATGGCCCGCCTCGGCGCCGCATCACCTCCACCGGGTGTGGACCGGTGACGGCGTGCGGGACGTCTTCGGCGTCGCCGGGGACGGGACGTGTGGTCCGGCGGCAGCGCCCCAGAGGGCGATGTCGGCGACGGAACGCAAGGCACGCTCCATTCTCGATATCGGACCCGACGCCGACGCGGCGGCCATCCGCAGGCGATTCAAGAAGATCGTGAAGGCTTGCCATCCGGACATCAACGGCGGCAGCGGCAAGGCCAACGGCCGGCTGCGCGATGTCATCTGGGCCTACCGGCACCTCACCGCATCCGGACACGACTGAAGGCGCGGCCCCTTGACCAGGCCCGGACGGTCAAGGTCCCTTGCACGCCATCCCGCGGCCATGCCATTGTTGGCCCATCCGGAGCCCGGTGACGGCGAGGCGGTGACCCGCCCCCGAGATGAGGTGTCCGGACGGGCAGACAATCAAGACGTGCGAGACCGTGAAGAACCCCAGCGAAACCAGCCTGCTTCCGCAGGGCGTCCCCGATGTGACCGTCAGGGTTGCGTCGGTCTTCGACCTCGACACCACCATGGAAGTGCCGGGCTATTCGGTCCGTGGCGAACACGTTCCGGATATCGACGATGCCTATGTCTTCGATCCGCAGACGACGCTGGCCATTCTCGCCGGCTTTGCCCACAACCGCAGGGTGATGATCCAGGGCTACCACGGCACCGGAAAGTCCACCCATATCGAACAGGTGGCGGCGCGCCTCAACTGGCCGTGCATCCGGGTCAACCTGGACAGTCACATCTCCCGGATCGATCTCATCGGCAAGGACGCCATCATCCTGCGCGACGGCATGCAGGTCACAGAATTCCGCGAGGGCATCCTGCCATGGGCGATCCAGAACCCGGTCGCCCTGGTGTTCGACGAGTATGACGCCGGCCGTCCCGACGTGATGTTCGTGATCCAGCGGGTGCTCGAGGTTCAGGGCAGGATGACACTGCTCGACCAGAACAGGGTGATCGTCCCCCACCCCTCCTTCCGCCTGTTTTCCACGGCCAATACCGTCGGCCTCGGCGACACCACGGGGCTCTATCACGGCACCCAGCAGATCAACCAGGGACAGATGGACCGGTGGTCCATCGTCTCGACGCTGAATTACCTCGCGCACGAGGAAGAGGAGAAGATCGTCCTCTCCAAGGTTCCGCACTACGCCACCACGCGGGGCATGGAGACCATCGGCCGGATGGTGGCCGTCGCCGAATTGACGCGCGGCGCCTTCGTCGCCGGCGACATCTCGACCGTCATGTCACCCAGGACGGTGATCACCTGGGCCGAGAATGCGGAGATCTTCGATGACATCGGTTTCGCCTTCCGGCTGACCTTCCTCAACAAGTGCGACGAAACCGAACGCGCTCAGGTTGCGGAATTCTACCAGCGCTGTTTCGGATCCGAGATCGGCGAGGCCGCCATCGCCGGAACCGCGGCGCAGTAGGCCTCTTCGGTCCGCGGAGGAAGTCCCCTGACTCAGGACGGCAACCCGGCCGAACCCTTCAGGAGAGTCGTGGCGGGCACCATGCGCGCCATGGCCCTTGAACCGGAACTCGAGGTGAGTTTCGGTGTCAGGGAGCCCGGCGCCAGCGGCAGGACGGCGCGGCTGACGCAGTTGCCGCGGGAACTCGACCGGCATGCCGTCTCCATGGCGCGGGGCGAAGCCGACGCCCTGGCGCTCAAGTTGCGCCACCACGACACCCGGACCCATGCCCGCCGCCGACCGGCGAGCGAGCTCGGGCGCTCGATCTTCGATGTCGTCGAGGAGGCGCGCTGCGAATCCATCGGAGCGATGCGCATGAAGGGTGTGGCCGACAACATCCAGACGGTGCTCGAGGAACGTTGCCGGACCAGGGGCCTGCACCGCATCGAGCAGCGCGAGGATGCGCCGCTGGCCGACGTCATCGGCCTGCTCGTCCGCGAGAGACTGACCGGCCTGGCGCCGCCGCCTTCGGCGACGCGGGCCACCCGGCTCATGCGCGGCTGGATCGACGAGAAGATCGGCAGCGAACTGGATTCGCTTCACGAGGTCATCGGTGACCAGGCGGCCTTCGCCGAGGCCTTGCGCACGCTCATTCGCCATCTCGACCTGCCCGATGACGAGGCGGACGCCGCACCCGAGGACCAGGACGACAGCGACGAGGCCGACCCCGAACAGGCCGAGGCCGAAGGGGAGAGCGAATCCCCATCCGAGGCCAGCGCCGAGGAAGAGATGTCCGAGGATTCCATGGAAGCCGATTCCCGGGAATCGGAGGACGAGGAGATGATATCGGCCAGTACCGACGACACCGATCCCGCCGGCGAGATGCAGCGCGCCGACGACCCCCTGAACGTGGCCAGCAACCGGTTCCTCTACCGCGCCTTCACCCAGGAATTCGACGAGGTCATCGACGCCACGGATCTCTGTGACGCGGAAGAGCTGGCACGCCTGCGAGCCCAGCTCGACCAGCAGATCGCCCATCTGCGCGGTGTCACGTCGCGTCTCGCCAACCGCCTCCAGCGCAAGCTCATGTCCCAGCAGAACAGGGCCTGGGAATTCGATCTCGAGGAGGGACTCCTCGACTCGGCGAGGCTGTCCCGGGTGGTCGTCGATCCCCTGATGCCGCTCTCCTTCAAGATCGAGCACGAGACCGAGTTCCGCGACACGGTGGTGTCGCTCCTCATCGACAATTCCGGCTCCATGCGCGGCCGGCCGATCGGCATCGCCGCGATGAGCGCGGACATCCTGGCGCAGACCCTGGAACGCTGCGGCGTCAAGGTCGAGATCCTCGGGTTCACCACGCGCACCTGGAAGGGCGGACGCAGCCGCGAGAAGTGGCTGGCATCCGGCAAGCCCGCTGCGCCGGGCCGTCTCAACGACCTTCGCCACATTGTCTACAAGTCCGCGGACATGCCCTGGCGGCGCGCCCGGCGGAGCCTGGGTCTGATGCTGCGCGAGGGGCTTCTCAAGGAGAACATCGACGGTGAGGCACTGCTGTGGGCCCACGAACGGCTGATCGGCCGCCCCGAACAGCGGCGCATCCTCATGGTGATCTCCGATGGCGCCCCGGTGGACGATTCCACGCTTTCGGTCAATTCGGGCAACTACCTGGAGCGTCACCTGCGCCAGGTCATCGACAGCATCGAGGGACTCTCGCCGGTGGAACTCGTCGCCATCGGCATCGGTCACGACGTGACGCGCTACTATCGCCGCGCTGTCACGCTCACCGATGTCGAACAGCTCGGCGGCACCGTGCTCGGCGAACTCGCGTCCCTCTTCGACGAGGAAACACCGGCCACCCGTTCCCGTCGCCCCGGACAGGCACCACCTCGGGCGGCGGCCGCAGGCGGCGCCGTGAGCACGCGGTAGGGCACCAGGAGAACCAGGGCCATCGACGCCTTGACGGCGTAGTCGCCGGCACCGTAGCTCACCCAGTCGAGTCCCCATTCGGGGAAGAAGACACCGAACAGCAGCCAGAAGAAGATGAGGGTATCCACGGCGGACGCCACCGCCGAGGAGACGAGAGGCGCCCGCCACCATGCCGACCGGCGCAGAAGGCGGAAAACGAGGATGTCGAGGAGCTGTGCCGAGAGGAAGGCGGAACCGGACGCCACCGCGGTCAGCAGGGCCTTCTCCGAGAACGCCTGCGGCATGGCAAGGGGTGTCCAGTCCGAGAGCAGGGCGGACATGGCGACACCGACGGTGAATCCCCACAGCACCACCCGGGCGGCGCGTGCCGGTCCGAAGGCGCGGTTGGCAAGATCCGTCACGAGAAACGAGAAGGGGTAGGTGAAGGCGGCCCAGGTCAGCCAGTCGTTGATGGGGGCGTGAACCAGCAGGTTCGACACGACAACCACCGCCGACATCGCGACGATGGCGGCGGCCGGGCGCGTCATGACGGGAACGTCAGGCGCCTGCGTTCCGCCGCGTTGCCGCCTTCGCGACGCGGCGCTTGAGCTTCAGCGCCGGACCGGCCAGCCGGCTGTCGCGTTCCTGCATCAGGAAGGCATCGATGCCGCCGTGTTTCTCGACCGTGCGCAACGCGTTGGCGCAAATGCGCAGGCGCACCCGCTCGCCGAGCGTTTCGGACCACAGGCTGGCCCTCACCAGGTTCGGCCGGAACACGCGCCTCGTCTTGTTCTCGGCGTGGCTGCGGTTGTTTCCCGACATGACCGACTTGCCGGTCAGGGAACATGTGCGCGACATCTCTTCAGCCTCCGGCACTCCAGGGCGACGCCGTACCTACAGCCCCCCGCGCTCCGGGTCAACTCCCCCGGCATGCCCCGCAACACGTTTCCTCCGGGAACCTCGACCGCGTGATCGACATGGGCGAGCAGGACGCCGAGCGATGGAAACGGGGCCTCGGCTTCGACCACCATCAGGTCCGAGATGGCCGATGCGTCCCGCACCGCGGTCGGCAACAAGCTCGAGCACCCCTGCCAGGAGCGCCGCGAGATGGACTTGGGGCCATGCGGATCACACAGAGACGATGCCGCCGTTGTCGACATGCGGTCACGCACCCGTTCCACGTCGGCATCGGCTGATGTCGTCAGGATAGTACGAGCCGGACATACCCAATCTCACGCGCCACGCACCTTGTGAAGGCCGCGCACTCTGAAGCGTCAGATCCCGGCACTTGTTTGATCCACTCGATCGGCGCCTCCGAAAGTCCCTGGCGCTCGGCGCATTGTGATGGCGGCGCAGACAACGACCGTGTGCTCGGTGGTCAGAGCGCCGAGACGCATACAGCTACGACGTCCAATCCAACCGGACTTTGAGGGCGTTCAGATGTGTCCAGGGAAGGAGCCCCTTGTGCTGGAGCATGCCGACGACAATGCCGGGGGCTATGCCCTGTTCCTCGGCGAATGCCCTGACGACATGCGCGCTGCGTGGTGAAGTCCCGGCAAACCGTTGCCACGCGCGCGGAGGAATCAGCGTGTTGGATGCCCATTCATTGGCCTGCGTTTCAAGTTCGGTTCCGTTTTCGTTGGATTCGTCGACAAAAACTCCCTTCTTGCTGTGAAGCAGAAGATGCGCCGCTTCATGGAAGAAGCTGAACCACAGATGGTCATCTGTCTTGTGTCGGGCAGTCAGCTGGATGACGGCCTTCCTGGGAGACAGCCACCAGGCCGCACCGCTGAGCGCCGTTCTTGGCAAGGGCTTCACCAGGGCCAGCGCAACGCCTGCCTCATTGCATAGCCTTTCAGCCTGCGGCAACGCCTCAACGATCTCTTCACGCGTCAGTCCGCGGACAGTCCGGACCGCGTGCCTGAAGCGGCTTTCGCTGTAGTCCGCGCACTCCTGCAGTTCGGCTTCGATCTCGCCCAGTCGGAGCCAGGTAGCCAGTGCGGCCTCGTCGCTCCTGAAGGTCGGGGAGTGGCGATAGGCAACATTGGCGAGGCCGTAGCGAGCAGTCCAGGCATCGACTGAACCCACACGGAAGAACGCAAGCAACTTGGATACGGTGTCGGCATCGGATTCCGGACGCTGGAAGCAGCCTCGCTTTACCATGTGCCCGACGGGGAAGGCCTTGACCCATTCTGCCAGAGCCGCGGCCTCATCGGCTTCGGCCTCCCGGGCCCGGTGAAGTCGGTAGTCGGCCTCGATGCCAAGCCAGATACCGGCATCGACGCCAAGTACCTTTTCAAACTGCAGCGCGGTTCCCGGCTCCAGCGGTGCCTGACCGGCGATGATCTCGCTGATCAGCTTCGGAGAACGACCGCATCGGCGCGCGAATTCGGCCTGCGAAAGCCCCTCGACCTCAAGACGCTCCTCAAGGACCCATCCGGGAGGAACCGCATAGTCCGGGCTGTATTGGTTGGTCGCTGTCGTCATCTGTTCCTCCCCGGTCAGTGATGGTCGACCACATCGAGAATCGTGATCGCCGTCACCCGCTCCGTGTCTATCCCGCCATCGTCCCTGCGTGGTACCGGCTCGTGGTTGACTTCAAACACGAGCCGATAAGGCTGGACGAGATCCACAGCGAACTGCTCGTTCCGATTTCCGCTGAGTTGATGCCGCCTGTCCGGTGGCGTAGCCGGCACCAGCACCAAACTGCGCGCCGCCTTGAGCACAGCCATCCGCGTCATCATGACTCTCGCCATCCTCGCTCCATAGGTCTTCTCCAGGGCATTCGCCGAGTTGAACGCCTTTTCGAGCTTGCGGGTCCGGAAGGTGATTTCCATTGAGATCAACGGTAATCGTTACCGTCAAGGTAACATTTTCTGTGCTCCTGTCAAGAGATGAGCCGAGTTCCAGGCGTGGACGTCCTGCCCGATGAACGGCCATGCAAGGGTCACAGATGATCTGTCGTAGGGCGCTGGGCCTGCATCCTCGGGAAGCAGAACAGCGTGCACAACGCCGAGCAGAGAGACACACCCGCCTCAACGCCCGGGGAGACAGCGGCCGACCCCGAGGACACCGGGCCTCGCGCCAGCAATCGCGCAACTGCTGGTCTCCGACATCCTGACCTCGTCCATCGTCAGATGAGACGATTGTTGGAGTGTTGCGCCGTCGAGGTTGTCGACGGACGGAACGTGGAGCTGAAACCGAAGATCGAACCGCTTCTTGTCAGACAGTCCCCGCACATCAGGTCATCGGCAGCGAGCGAGTGAAGGGGGCAAGAGAAAATGTCGGATCCGAACCCGTCAGGAAAAACGATTCGTCATCAGAGGGGGTGAGTAGATACTTTGTATCTCTGTAAACCAACGGTTGGCCCGTCACGCCTCAATGGGGCATCAACCTCGATATCGTCTGGCAGACGGGTACGGGCAGACCTGCCGGAACTGATCCCTGTTCGAACCGGTCACTCCGCTGGAGCGTGTCCTCAGCTTCCTGCGCCACCCTCTGCATGCCTCGCGGACCGTAAACCCTGCGCTTTACACAATTCGGCGATCTCGAAACTTGTTCCTGTTTCCGGCGGCATGGCTTGCGCGTCCCGCTGGTCGAAACCCTGGGTGTCGCACGGTACGGAGACTTCCGGACCGCCGCCGGGATCGTCCGGGGACCAGGGGAATGGCACGGATGATCGATTGTGTTCCGGAGGCGGGGCCGATCACGGGTCGTCGAGAATCTTGCCCGCGGCGGTTCGCAGCGACAGGCGTCCGCAGGCAACGTCGTCAGCGAGTGCCCATGAAGGGGCGTTGCCGCCGTTCCCGGGCATCAGCCGCGCCAGGACGAGATCGGCGACCTCGTTCCTGATGGCCTCGACCGCCTGCCTGCGGCGTTCCTCGTCGAGGTGAGGGCCGGCAGCGGCGAACCACTCATCGACGGCGCTCCGCACATCGCCGAGACCGGCCCCGGTGAGTGCCGAACAGGGCATCGCGCGCGTCGCCCAGAAGAACCGTTCCTGGCGCAGGAGCGCGAGCGCCTGGCGAAGGTCCGCCACCATGTGGCGCGCCAGTCCGGCAAGATCGCCGTCCGCCTTGTTGACGACCACGAGGTCGGCCAGTTCCATGATGCCGCGCTTCATTCCCTGAAGCCCGTCGCCGGCACCGGGCGCCATGAGCAGGACGAACATGTCGGTCATGGCCGAGGCCGCCACCTCGGACTGGCCGACACCGACGGTCTCGACGATCACCAGGTCATGGCCTGCCGCCTCGACAAGGCGGATGACGTCCCGTGTGCGCCGCGCCACGCCGCCCAGGGTGCCGCGGGCGGGCGATGAGCGGATGAATGCTCCGGCGTGGCGCGACAGGCGCTCCATCCTGGTCCTGTCGCCGAGGATCGAGCCGCCGCTCCTCGTCGAGGAAGGATCGACGGTGATGACGGCAACCCGCCAGCCCTCGTCGAGGGCCTTCAGGCCGAAGGCCTCGATGAAGGTGGACTTGCCGACGCCCGGAGCGCCGGAAATGCCGATGCGCCGACGTGCCGGCACCACATGTGCCAGATCCTCGAGAAGGCGCGCGGCCGCCTCTTCGTCCTCGCCGCGCGTCGACTCCACCAGGGTGATGGCGCGGGCAAGGGCCCGGCGGTCACCGGATCTGAGGGCTTCGGCAATCAAGGGGGCCGTCCCGTTCAGGCGGCCTGGCGCTGCGACCGGATGAGCTCGAGGACCTGCGCCGCCGCTGCCGGAATGCGCGTTCCGGGACCGAAAATGGCCGACACTCCGGCGTCAAGGAGCATGGCATGGTCCTGCGGCGGCACCACGCCGCCCACCACGACCCGGATGTCCGTTGCAGCGAGCTCTGCCAGGGCAGCGACAAGCTGCGGCACCAGGGTCCGGTGACCTGCCGCCTGGGTGGAGACGCCGATGACATGGACATCGCTTTCGAGGGCCTGTTGCGCCGCCTCCGCGGGGGTCTGGAAGAGAGGGCCGACATCGACATCGAACCCGAGATCGGCAAAGGCGCTGGCAATGATCCGGGCGCCCCGGTCGTGGCCGTCCTGGCCGAGCTTGGCGACAAGCATGCGCGGCTGACGCCCCTCCTCGCCGGAGAAGGCGTCGACGAGCGCCCTCACCTCGTCGAACTCCGCCGCCCCCTGCCATGCGGCGCCATAGACGCCGGAAACCGGCCGCAGCACCGCGCTGTGCCGGGTGAAGACTCCCTCCATGGCATCCGAGATTTCGCCGAGCGTGGCCCGCACCCTTGCCGCAGCCATGGAGAGTTCAAGGAGATTCCCGTCGCCGGCCGCACCGGCGCCAAGGGCATCGAGAGCCTCTCTCACCACCCGCTCATCACGGTTGCGGCGCACCTCTTTGAGGCGCCGGATCTGGGCAACGCGTACCGCGGTGTTGTCGATCTCGCGAATGTCGACCTCCGGCTCCGCTTCGTTCCGGTAGCGGTTGACCCCCACCACCGTGTCGTCGCCGCGCTCGATTCGCGCCTGGCGGCGCGCCGCGCTCTCCTCGATGCGCAACTTCGGCAGGCCCGCCTCGATGGCGCGCGTCATGCCTCCGAGTTCCTCGACCTCGTCGATCAGGGCGCAAGCGGCCTCGACGAGAGAGGCGGTGAGCGATTCGACGAAGTAGCTGCCACCGAGAGGATCGACAACATGGGTCATGCCGGTTTCACCGGCGAGAATCAGCTGCGTGTTGCGGGCAATGCGGGCCGCCTCGTCGCCGGGCAGGGCAAGGGCCTCGTCATAGCTGTTGGTGTGGAGACTCTGGGTGCCTCCGAGCACGGCCGCCATGGCCTCGACGGTGGTGCGCACGATGTTGTTGAAGGGGTCCTGTTCGGTCAGCGACACGCCGCTGGTCTGACAGTGGGTGCGCAGCATCGCCGACCGCGGATCCCGGGGGTTGAAGGGTTCCATGAGCCGGGCCCACAACAGCCTCGCCGCACGGAGCTTGGCAATCTCCATGAAGAAGTTCATGCCGATGCCGAAGAAGAAGGAGAGCCGGGGCGCGAAGGCGTCGATGTCGAGACCTCGGTCACGGGCGGCACGCACGTACTCGACCCCGTCGGCCAGCGTGTAGGCAAGCTCCTGGACCGCCGTCGCCCCCGCTTCCTGCATGTGATAGCCGCTGATGGAAATCGAGTTGAAGCGGGGCATCGAAGCCGCGCACCACGCAATGATGTCGGCGACGATGCGCATGCTGGGCGCCGGAGGATAGATGTAGGTGTTGCGGACCATGAACTCCTTGAGGATGTCGTTCTGTATGGTCCCGGTCAGGCGGTCGGCAGCGACGCCCTGCTCCTCCGCCGCCACGACGAACATGGCGAGCACCGGAAGGACGGCCCCGTTCATGGTCATGGAGACCGACATCCCGTCGAGGGGGATGCCGTCAAACAGGATCTTCATGTCCTCGACGGAGTCGATGGCCACACCCGCCTTGCCGACATCACCGGCCACCCTGGGATGGTCGCTGTCGTAGCCGCGGTGGGTCGCGAGATCGAAGGCCACCGACAGACCTTTCTGCCCGCCTGCCAGGGCCTGCCGATAGAAGGCGTTGGATTCCTCGGCGGTGGAGAACCCCGCGTACTGGCGGACGGTCCATGGCCTGTTGGCATACATCGTCGCGCGCACGCCACGCACATAGGGAAAGAGCCCCGGCAGGGTGGCGGCATGGCCAAGGGTCTCGAGATCCGCCTCGGTGTAGAGTGGCTTGACGGCAATGCCCTCGACCGTCTCCCTGACGAGACTCTCGGCGGAACCGCCCTTGAGTTCCTTTCCGGCCTGGGCGAGCCAGGCTCCTGGAAACTCCGTCATGAAACGCTTCCTTCGCACCTGCACAAAGTATTGGTCCACCGGAAGGACACGTCAACGCGACCACGACGGAGCGCCGGGCGGCTTTGCGCCCACGCGAGCCTGGTCTATAGTCGTCGCCCTGACATCGAGGAATGCATGATGGATGACCTGAACTATCCCGATCTGCCCAACGACCTCGAGTCGTTCTGGATGCCGTTCACCTCGAACAAGGACTACAAGTCTTCCCCCCGGCTTCTGGCAAGCGCCCGGGACATGCACTACATGACGCCCGGCGGCAGGAAGATCCTCGACGGCACCGCGGGCCTGTGGTGCTGCAATGCCGGTCATGGACGCACCCGCATCGCCGAGGCCATCAAGGCGCAGGCGGACAAGATGGATTTCGCGCCGACTTTCCAGCTCGGCCACCCCGCTCCCTTCGAATTCGCCAAACGGCTCGCCGACCTGGCGCCCGGCGACCTTGATCACGTGTTCTTCACCAATTCGGGATCGGAATCCGCAGACACCGCCCTCAAGATCGCGCTGGCCTACCACAACGTCAGGGGCAAGGGATCGAAATTCCGCCTGATCGGCCGCGAGCGCGGCTATCACGGGGTGAATTTCGGTGGCACGTCCGTCGGCGGAATCGTCAAGAACAGGCAGTTCTACGGCAGCCTGATCGCTGGCGTCGACCACATCCGCCATACTCACGATCTCGAACACCAGGCCTGGACCAAGGGGCAGCCCGAGTGGGGCGCCCACCTGGCCGACGATCTCGAGCGCCTCGTGGCACTCCATGATGCATCGACCATCGCCGCGGTCATCGTCGAACCGGTCGCCGGATCCACCGGTGTCCTGGTCCCGCCAAAGGGGTACCTGAAGCGCCTGCGCGAGATTTGCGACAGGCACGACATCCTGCTCATCTTCGACGAGGTCATCACCGGATTCGGACGCCTGGGCGCCAGCTTTGCCAGCGAGTACTTCGACGTCATTCCCGACATGGCGACGACGGCCAAGGGACTCACCAACGCCACCGTTCCCATGGGCGCCGTCTTCTGTTCCAGGAAGGTACACGACGCCTTCATGGCGGGTTCCTCGGCCGGTATCGAGCTGTTCCACGGTTACACCTACTCGGGCCACCCCCTGGCCGCCGCAGCGGGTATCGCGACCCTCGATCTCTATCGCGAAGAGGGGCTCTTCGAGAGGGCCCGGGACCTTGCCGACTACTGGCAGGACGCCCTGTGGTCCCTTGAAGGCGGTCACCACGTGATCGATCTCAGGAACATCGGCATCATGGCGGGGATCGAACTCGAACCGAGACCCGGTCAGCCAACGGCTCGCGCCATGGAGACGTTCCACAAGTGTTTCGATGACGGTGTGCTCGTCCGCGTCACCGGTGACACCATCGCTCTCTCGCCACCGCTGATCGCGGAACACAGCCATGTGGACCAGATCTTCGAGACCATCGGTGCAACCCTGAAGACAGTCGCCTGAACCATCGTCGGGGCACCGGCCCCTCGTTGCGTCACGACTTCTCCCGGGAGATCCGGTCAAGCTGGTCCTGCAGGCTGTCGATGCGCTCCTGGAGGGCGCGGAAGTCCTCGTTGCGGTTCGCCGTCCGGTCGGCCGACTGGTCGGTTTCGGGATAGAACATCTCCATGGTGCGGCGCATCATGGCCATGTTGTTCCTGACCATGCCGTCAACGGCATCCGTCGGCGCGGGGAACATCTGATCGAAGGTGCGCGAGACCATGTCGCGAACCTGTTCCTGGTTCTTCGCCAGGCTCTCCATGCTGAGCTCGAGATAGCGTGGCACGAAGGTCTGCATGCTGTCCCCGTAGAAGCCGATCAGCTGCTTGAGGAAACTGATCGGCAGCAGGTTGGCTCCCTTGGACTCTTCCTCGACGATGATCTGTGTCAGCACGGCGCGGGTGATGTCCTCGCCACTCTTCGCATCCTGAACGACAAAATCCGTGCCGTCCTTCACGATGCGGGCGAGCTGGTCGAGGGTGATGTAGCTGCTGGTTGCGGTGTTGTAGAGTCGTCTGTTGGCGTACTTCTTGATGACGACCGTATCCTCTGCCTGGCGGTTTCTGGCTTTCGTCATCGTCTTCGGGCCTTCCTTCTGAAGGATGTCAGTATGAACCCGAGTGTGGTCCCCGGCCAGTCCTTGTTGCACCGCAGCATGGCCGCATGGCCCGAAAGGTGCCATCATCGCCACCATGAAGGAGAGGAACGATCTCGAGGACCTTGCCAGGGATTTCGTCGAACTCTGGCAGGAACACCTCGCCACGACCCTGTCCGATCCGGCGCTGGCCGAGTGGACCGCCACGTGGCTTGCGGGGATGTCGCATGACGCGACGCGGACCGCGGCCACTGCCGATGCACCTGGCACTCTCGGCAAGCGTCTTGACGACCTCGCCAGCCGCATCGCTCGCTGCGAGGAACGGCTTGATCTCCTGGAACAGCAGTGTCGCTCCGCAGGCGAAACGGCTGAGCCAGACCCTTCTCGACGTTGATGCGGACGCCTTTGCTGCAGTCGTCGGCGCCGAGGCCGGCCACCGGCTGGGATCCTTCATCGCCGGTGTGCGCGCCTACCACGAGCATCCCTGGCGGCGTTCGGACCAGGCACGCGATGTCCTGTGGCGCAGCGGGTCGACATCGCTTCTCGACTACGGCGGGTCCGGCCTGCCTCTTCTTCTGGTCCCCTCCCTCATCAACCGGTCCTACATCCTCGACCTTGGTCCGCGGGAAGGGTTCTGTTCATGGCTGCGCCGAAACGGTGCGAGACCGCTGCTGCTCGACTGGGGCGAGCCCGGCGACGCGGAAACACTCTTCGACCTCGACGCCTACATCACCCACCGGCTCCTCCCGGCACTCGAGGCCGCCACGGCCGTCACCGGCGCTGCGGTGCCGCTTCTCGGCTACTGCATGGGAGGCCTCATCGCCCTTTCGGGCGCCCTCGCCCGCCCGGACCGCGTCAGGGGCCTCGCCCTCCTTGCCACCCCCTGGGACTTCCATGCCGGGGCCATCTCCTGGAATGCTCCGCTGGCCGCCGCGGCCGCACTCGCGTCCCGCCCTTCGGCGCCACCGGTGCCGGTGGATGTCATCCAGGCGCTCTTTGCCTCCATCCAGCCCGGCCACGTGGAAACCAGGTTCCGCGCCTTCGCCCGCCTCGATCCCGCGAGCGAGCAGGCACGCACCTTCGTGGCCCTGGAGGACTGGCTCAACGACGGCGTCCCGCTCGTCTCCGGCGTGGCCGCGGAGTGCCTGCACGGCTGGTACCGGGACAATCTGCCGGCCCGGGGAAGCTGGATCTCGCTCGATCGGACCATCGATCCTGCCGCGCTCGATACTCCCGTTCTCGTTGCCCTTCCGGCACGCGACCGCATTGTTCCCCCGAATTCCGCGCGATCCCTCGCGGACCTCATCCCGCACGCCACCAGGATCGAACCCAACGCCGGCCACGTCGGCATGGTTGCCGGCCGCCGCTCCCTCGCCACGCTGTGGCAGCCGGTGCTCTCCTGGCTCACTGCCCTCGACTGAGATCTCGACGGTCCCGGCCTCCCCGGCCGGATGCCCGACAGGCGCTCGGCCGGTCGCACCGCGCCGCCTCGGTGCCGACCGTCATGGCCATTGTCCCGGGAACGCTGGGCGCGGCGGCCGTCTTGGAGGCGCAATTCACCGGGCATACAACCATCTCGTTCCTCATTCATCCTGCCCATGGCCTTGCCGGGTCCATAGGAGCACCCCTCCTCCGGCAGCAGTGGGCGACAGGTCAGAGATCACCCGAGAATGGGCTGTTCGCAAACATCTTGAAGGGCGGCGCGGATGGGGATAGCTCTGCCGGGCGTCGCGTCATGCCGCGGTGCCGGGCCATGGTGCGGCCGCTGCGTGCGTCATGTAGGGAAGCGACAAGAACCCTCCACCTGCATCATGGGGGCGTCTCTCCTGTGCCATCCCGCGTCTCCTGGATCGCGACAATCCAGACGACGGAACAGCTCCTCGGGTCAGACAAGAACGCCCGCTCCAGGAGGAAACCACCATGATGGGATCAGGCGCTGCCCTGCGTGGGATTCCGCAGTCCCCCCGCGGCCGCCATCGCGGCGGCAAGTCCGAATGTCCGATGACGGTCGAGGCGACCGATTGTGACGCTGACCCGGCAGCGCGGAGGCTTCCCTGTCGGATTCGTGACGCTCGGCGAACAGGGTCTGAAGGGCCCGCAGACTCTCCCGATGGTGCTCATTCACGCTCCCGACGGGCCATTCGAACCGCAATTGCCCCATCAGGCCTGTCGGTCCGCAGGTGGTGCCCGCGGCCAGCGCGAGCGATCTCTACGTCCCCGAACTCACTTCGATCTTCCTGGTCGCCACTTCCGCGGTCTGCTTCTTGGCGACAGTGATCTTCAGGATGCTCTTGTCGAAGCTGGCCGACACCGCGTCGGCGTCGATTTCGGGCGGCAGCTGGAACGAACGTCGAAAGGTGCCGTAGCAGCGCTCCAGGCGGTAGTGGTGCCTGTCCTTGTCCTCTTCTCTGCTCTCCGACCGCTTCTCGCCCTTGACCGTCAGCACGCCGTCGGTGAGGGTGACCTCGATGTCCTTGTCATCCATCCCCGGCATCTCCGCGGTCTCCTCGATCTGCCGGTCGCTCTCGCTTACGTCCATGTCGGGCGAGAAATCCCTGTTCCAGCCGGTGCCGGCGAAGCGCGGAAAGTCCGCACCGAAGAAGTCCGTGAACACGCGGTCGATCTGATGATGCAGGGGCATCAGCCAGTCGCCCCCCGGCTCACGGGTCATCTGTTTTCTGTCTTTGCGCCAGGGAACCAATTCGAGCATTGACATTGACGAGCATTGACATTGACAATCCTCCTTTGGTCTTGTCGATCGATGGTCGATCCGGCGGCTGCGTCTCCTGGTTCGCAAGGGACATCGGACCACGGACCCGTCGCACATGCGACGCGCTGATCATCGATACGTCCCGGAAAAGCGCAATTCGGGAAACACACTTAAGGGCAAATACGGATCGACTTGGGAGCGGTTCGACAATCAGGTCCGGCGCACCGTACACTATGGTTCGGGAGCATCGAAACGGACGGCTATCGCGATGGGACGCAATCCCGCCGTCTGCTCGGATGTTGGCGGAGACTGTGCTGCGATTGCTCTCATGGAGCGCGACGAACGCCCCGCCAGTCTCGTGACCGGCCGTGAATCCATCGAGCGCCGACTCCGGCATTCGACCAGATGGATTGACCGATCAAGGTGGCGTATCTGGCGTATCGTTCCTTGAAGCCGAGTACCCCAATGTGAAGGGTTCAGAGCAGGGGGGCTGAGCATGCACCGGTCAATCCGTGCGATGCACGTCGGTTTGACGGCCACCTGATCTCACCTCCTGCCGCCACCATGTCCACGCCAGCGCGTTCGAGCCCGCAACAGGAACCCGCACTCACCGAGACGGAACTGCGCGAAGCGATCGATACCGCGATCGACGGCACAATCGTGATAGACCGGAACGGAACGGTCGTCTTGTACAGCGCTGCCTGCGAGCGATTGTTCGGCTATACCGCCGGGGAGGTGCTCGGCCGCAACGTCAGCATGCTCATGCCTTCTCCGCACCGCGAAAACCACGATAGCTACCTGCACAACTACCTGCGGTCCGGCATCCCCAGGATCATCGGCATCGGCCGCGACGTCACCGGATGTCGCAAGGATGGTTCAGCTTTCCCGTTTCGACTTTCGGTCGGCGAACTCAGCCGCGCTCGCAACGGTCCCTTGTTCGTGGGGACGATCCACGACCTTACCGAAGACCAGCGCGCACGAGACGCATCGATGAACTGCAGAACGACCTGTTGCGTGTTTCGCGGGCCAGCACGCTCGGTACCATGGGCCGGCTCTGGCGCATGAACTCAATCAACCGCTCTCGGCCATCGTCGGGTTTGTCGAGGCCGGTGCAGCGTTGCTCGACCGGGGTGACATCAGGGATCCCGACCAGTTGCGGGAGTTCATGAACAAGCGGTAGCCCAGACCCATCGGGCCGGCGACGTCATCCGCCAGCTGCGCAAGCTTACCCGCAGAAACGACACCGAACGTTCGCTTGAGCACATCAATACCCTGGTCGAAGACGCCTGTGCCCTGGCGACCCTGGGGACGAAGATCGAGAATGTCGACGTGAGATTGAGGCTGTCGCCGAACCTGCCCCCGGTGCTCGTCGACGGCATTCAGTTCCAGCAGGTCATCCTGAATCTTGTACGCAACAGCATAGAGGCCCTGGCCGGTCGCAGGGCACGCTGTGTCGTCATCGCCACAGCGCAGCTTCGCGACACCATTGAGATCACGGTCAGCGATACCGGACCGGGGCTCCCGGCCAGCATACAGGACCGGCCGTTCGAGCCCTTCGTTTCAACAAAATCCGGAGGCACGGGCATCGGTCTCACGATCTGCCGCACCATCGTCGAGGCCCATGGGGGCACAATCTCCTTCCGCACCGAATCCGGGAAGGGAACCGCATTCCACGGTACCATTCCGATATTCAACGAAACGGATGGCTGACATGCGAGGCGAGCTGGTCTTCATCGTTGAGGACGATGCCGCCGCCCGCGAGTCCCTCCAGGCATTGCTTGGAACCGCTGGCTATCGAACAGCGGCGTTCGCATCGGGCGCGGCTTTTCTCGATTCTCTGGGGTCGGTCCCGGGTGTCTGCGTCGTGCTTGACATCAAGATGCCTGAAATGGACGGGCTGGAGGTCCAGCGGCGCCTGAACGCCTTGGGCGCGTTGCTTCCCGTAATCCTTGTCACGGGACATGGCGATGTGGCGATGGCGGTCCAGGCGATGAATGCCGGCGCTGTTGATTTCATCGAGAAGCCGGTCGGCCGGGACCGCCTGCTCGGCAGCGTCGCGCGGGCGATCGAGGTTCGCAGGAATGTTCGCCGCAACGAGGAAATGAAGTCCGAGATCGCGGCGCGGATAGACCGCCTGACGACGCGCGAACGGGACGTGCTCGGGCAGTTGGTTGTCGGTCGGCCCAACAAGGTGGCGGCCCGTCGCCTGGGCATCAGCCATCGCACGATCGAAGTCTATCGCAAGAACGTCATGATGAAGATGAGCGCGCAAAGCCTGTCTCACCTGGTGCGAATGGCGATCCTTGCCGGATTCGATCCGGCCGACGATTGACGGGACACCCAGTCCGGCCGCGACAGCCGTTCAAGTTCGACCCGCAGCCGCCCCTTCACGCAGCGGACCGACCACCGCGAAGCGGCAGCCGCGCCCAGACGTCCGCTTCGTTCCGCGTTGCCACGACGTCCTTCCTCCGTGTCCGTTCCGCGGGAGGAAGGTCCCTGAACGGTCATCCCCCACCCCCTGCGGCCATCAACAATCCTGCGGGATCCGGTCCACGGCATGAGCCAGGCCTAGCGCGACCGCGGCGGCCCGCCTTGCATCAAGCGCACCGGGTCCACAAGCGGCGGCTCGCCCGGCTCCACCGCCGGATCGCCACGCCTCCAGCGCCACGCGCCCAAGCATCCGGGTTGCCAAGCATGCGGCCCGCCGCCAGGGGAGCGCTGCCGCGCAGAACCAGGAGGCTCGCAGCCAGGGACACAGGAGCCACTCGAAACCTCCGGCCGAAGAAACGCATCGAGGGCAGCAGAAGCGGAAGCGGCGGATGTCGCCGCGAAGGGCAGGCGCATTCGGGTGCAGCCTGCGTCTGGATAGCGCGCCGTGGAGGCGACCGCCGCCATGCCGGCAGCGCTCACGCCGCATCAGTCCTCTCAAAAAAGTCCAGACATGGACCCGGGAATGCATGGGACCCGGGAAGGAAACATGCGACAATGACTCGTTTCCGGTGAACTCATCCTCCCGGAGACAGGCCCCTCGGCCGACTTCCCGCAAGTCGGTCGAGGGACAACCACCCCGGACCAGCAGCCCATTCCAGTGTCTGACGGGCGCCCGGCCTGTCGCTCCGCGTCGCTTCGGTGTCGAGCGTCATGGCCATTGTTCCTGGGTCGCTGTGTGCGGCGGCTGTCTCGAAGACGCGATTCTCCGGGCGTACAACCACCGCGCTCCTCGTTACCCTGCCCATTGCCTTGCCGGGTCCATCAGGCGCCCCTCGTCCGGCCGCGGTGGGCGGCAGGACAGAGACCGCATGAGAATTGGCTGTTCGCGGTATTCGGAAACCTCTTGAAGGGCGGCGCGGGCGGAGCTAGATTGTACCCAGTTACCCGCTGGCAGCGTGCTGTCGGCTCAAGGGCCGCTCGCCGGAGTGGCCCTTGCTTCTTGCGGGAGGCGGAGGCGTCCCCTGGAATGGTGGAATCCGGGGCAGGACCATTCTTTTGTCAGTCCTGTGGATTGTTGATGTGACAGGGACCGGCATGGTTGAGGCGCCCGGGTTCACTGTGGGCTGGTTTCAGTGGGCACTGCTGGTGCATCAGGGCTCACCAGGCACGTTTTTTCGAGTGTGCGAACAGAGCTGTCCTGTTGCGCCGTCAGGCGGCGCGTTCCCGGCTTGTGGCGCGGGGTCAGGAGCGAAGGTTCATCCGCCGGGCGGGATGAGGATAGCGTCGAGTGCGTCCTGGGCGCGAGCGGCGTCGTGCCGGTTGGCTTCGGGCATATAGTCGAAATGTCCGCCGCAGCGCACGATGGCGATGGCGGCGTTTGTCAGGCAGGAGAGGTTGCGTGGCAGATGGCGCACATGGACCCTGCAGCGGTCCTCGTCGTAGGTGAAGTCGCGTACGTAGTGGAGTCGATTTTCGATGACCCAGTGGTCGCGCACGAGGGCCAGAAGCATCTCGGGTCCGGCGCGTTCGGGAGCGAGCGAGGTGAGGCACCAGGTGGTCTCGACACTGCGTTCTTTGGTCTTGCAGATCTCGCGTTCGCGCTCGATGCGGATGGCTTGGTGGCGACCGTGGAGAGCGGCGTAGCCGTCCCACTTGGCGCCGGAGATGTCGACCACGGCACAGCGGCGGCGCTCGATGCGTCCGTGCCTCTTGTCGAGTGTCTCGAACGAAGCCGCGCCCTTGAAGTCGATGGCCTTGAGGTCGTCGAGCATGGTCTCCTGGTTATCCTTGATCGCCGTGATGACATAGTCGGCGCGGCGTTCGAGAAGCCGTCGTGCGGTCTCGTGCTGAGCGTGCATCGCGTCCAGGGTGACGATGCGGCCTTATATGACGTCGATGCTGCTGGCGAGGTCCCGCACGGCGGGGATCTCGTTGCTCTTCGCGTCGACCTCGACCTGGCCGAGGACCATGCCGGTTCCGTGCTCGACCGCTGCGACCATCATCCGCCGCCCGTTTTTGGTCTGCCTGGAGGCGCCGCGGATGTCCTTGCCGTCCATGGCGAGCGGTGTGTCTGCACCGGCCTGCTGGGCCGTCCACAGGCCGATGGCGTGGTCCAGGGTCTCGGGCGGCAGGTTGGCGAGAATGGTGTGGAAGGTTGTGGACGTGGGCGCCGTGTAGCGCTTCTTCGACGGGCTGTAGAACGCACCCACCGCCGCCAGCTGTTCCTGGGTGAGCAGGGCGGCGAACTGAGCGAATGCGCTCACGCCGCGGTAGCCGGCGAGCCGGGCTGCGACGGCGATCGCGAGAATGGTTCTCAGCGGATAGCGCTTGCCCCGGGGCTTGCGGCACTCGGGCACCTCGCCCAGGCAGGCGAACAGACTGCGCAGCCCGGACGCGGCCATCGGTCCGGCTTGGTCGTGCTGCTCCGCGTTCCAGCTCTCCGGGATCGCGTCCCGGCTCAGCGCCTCGGCGGCGTCGTCGGTCAGTTCGTACATGAAGATCTCCTTGGGCTGGCCGTGGTGACGGAAGCGTGCGGTGCCGCCGGGCTTGCGACCGAAGCCGCGCGTCAATCCCAGCGAGCGCCAGTTCGCCGCGCGATAGCAGGTTCCGGCGAAGCGCTTGATGTCGACGAACGTCTCCGCGAGGAGCACCGGATATCCGTGCGCCGCCTCGATGTCGGCGGACAGCCGCCGAAGGCTCAGGCCGAGCACACGGGACGCCAGGTTCGGCACCCCTCTCGGGCCAAGAATGACGAACCGGGAATTGTTCGCGATCAGATGCAGGCGGCGGAACTGCTGCTCCGCAGTCCAGCCAATCCAGCGGTCGCGTGCAGCAAGCTTGAACGAGCCCGGCTGCCAGCCAACCAGCGCCACCCAGGTCTCGCCGTGCAGGGCGACATGGCGCAGGCCCTTGCCGATGATGCCGTGAAACCGCAGGTAGTGATGCTCCTTGACCAGACGATCCCAGAGCCGGTGCTCACGTGCGCCACGGGTCGGGCGCACCGTCACCTCGTGAAGGTCGATAGGGGAATCTGGGGTCACAAGCGTCGTCATGCCGGCACACTGCCACAGCGAAAACGGGATGTCCACCCCAAAGATCAGCCTGCGTGCGCCGAGCGCCGGGACGACAAAAGAAAAGCCCTGGAATCCGGGGCCGAAGACTGGATCATCCGGTTGGCCGCGGTTCTTCCCGCGCTGCAGACAGCGCAAGAGCCTTTCATGCACGCCTACCGGCAGCACAATCCCCGCAAGTTGATCGACATCAACGGACAGAACGTCACTCCGTTTCCGCTCGACGATCTAGGCCGAAGTTCCGGACGTTTTCCAGCTGGAAGTCGCGTCAAGTCGTTGATATTGCGTGGTTTATCGGGTTTGACGGACTTCACAGTGTACCCATGTACGGATGCATTTTGTGCTTGACACACGGCAGTGCCGTGCCTATGTACAGTAGCCATGTACATCGAAGCCGTCCCCAACCGCTCCTCGCCGCCCGCCATCCTGCTCCGCGAGTCCTGGCGCGAAAACGGAAAGGTCAAGAAGCGCACCATCGCCAACCTCTCCAAGTGGTCCCCCACTCTCGTCGAGGGATTGCGCATCCTCCTCAAGGGAGGAACAGCAGTCCGACATCTCGACGATGCCTTCGACATCGTCCGCTCCCTCCCCCATGGGCATGTCGCCGCGGTGCTGGGAACCCTGAAGAAGCTGGGACTGGACAGGTTGATCGACCCGAAGCCCTCGGCACGGCGCGATCAGGTCCTGGCCATGATCGTGGCACGCATCCTCGAGCCCGCCTCGAAGCTGGCCACGGCCAGGGGGCTGGCCGAGACGACAGCGGTCAGCACCCTGGGCGAGGTCCTCGATGCGGAGATGGACGAGGACGCCCTCCACGGCGCCATGGACTGGCTCCTGGAGCGTCAGGAGAGGATCGAGCGGTCCCTGGCGAAGCGGCGCCTCGAAGAGGGCTGCCTGGTGCTCTATGACCTGACCTCGGTATGGATGGAGGGGAGAGCGTGTCCCCTGGCAAGGAGGGGTCATTCCCGGGATGGCAAGAAGGGCAAGCTGCAGATCGAGTTCGGCCTTCTGTGCGATCGGGACGGCTGTCCAGTGTCGGTGGAAGTGTTCCCCGGCAACACGGCGGACCCCGGGACGGTTGCCTCACAGATCACCACGCTGCAGGAGCGCTTCTCCCTGGCGAAGGTGGTGCTGGTGGGAGACCGGGGGATGCTGACCGAGGCGCGCATACGCGAGGAGGTGAAGCCTGCGGGCCTGGACTGGATCAGCGCCTTGAGGGGACCGGCCATCCGCGCCCTTGTGGAGGCCGGCGACGTCGAGATGTCGCTCTTCGACGAGAGGGACCTGGTGGAGATCACCAGCGATGCGTATCCCGGCGAACGCCTCATGGTCTGCCGCAACCCCCTGCTGGCCGAGGACCGGGCCCGCAAGCGCCAGGAGCTGCTCGAGGCCACCGAGGCCCTGCTTGAACCGATCGCAGCAGCGACACGGCGCGACAAGCGCCGTCTCAAGGGTGCCGACAAGATCGGGGAGAGGGTCGGCAAGGTCATCGGCAAGTACAAGATGGCGAAGCACTTCACGTGGTCCATCGACGACGAGGGTGTCTTCACCTATGGGCGCGATGAGGCTGCCATCGCCGCCGAGGCCAGGCTCGACGGCCTCTACGTGATCCGCACCAGCCTGCCGCAGAGCGAGCTCGACGGTCCCGGCACGGTGCGCGCCTACAAGCGGTTGAGTTCGGTGGAACGGGCCTTCCGCAGCCTGAAGACCGTGGATCTGAAGGTCCGTCCCGTCTACCACCGCACCGAACCCCGGGTCCGCACCCATGTCTTCCTGTGCATGCTCGCCTACTACGTTGAATGGCACATGCGCCAGAAACTGAAGCCCATGCTGTTCGACGACGAGGATGCCGAAGGCGCCGAGGCCCGGCGGCCGTCCGTCGTGGCGCCGGCAGAAGTCTCGGCGAGCGCCCGGGCCAAGGCGGCAACCAAGAGGACGCCCGGGGGTGATCCGGTGCACAGCTTCCGCACTCTCCTCGATGATCTCGCGACCATCACCCGCAACACCGTGGCGCCCCGCCTTGCGGGCGCCCAACCCTTCCAGGTCACCACGCGGCCCACGCCGCTCCAGAGAAGAGCACTCAAGCTCCTGGGCGTGAAGCCGTGATGTACCCAGTCAGACGCCCCTGAGATCCATCGAATGCCATTTATATCAAGCACTTGCACTTGATCGACGCTGGAACTTCGGTCTAGGCATGGTCTATGCGGGTGTGCGTCGCATCAAGGTCCTCGGCAGAGAAGCCGAATACGCGCCGTTGCGCCCGATTCTGGATACCGCGAGTCACGCCCTCCTCGCTCATCCCACACTTGAGCGGGTGGCGGTGGCACGCCGCCTCATCGGCGAGAACGGCTTCTCGGTGCGAATCCCGGGTTCGGGCGGAACAATTTTGCGGGCGACCTGATCGCGCAGTCTTCGGAGTTGTCCGACGAACGTTTCCGAACGGCCTTACGCAGCTGAACGCGTTCCTGTCGCCGGCCCGGGACGGCGAAGCCGTTGGCGTCCTCGGCAATCTTGACGAGGGTTGCGATGCGCTGCTCTTCCATGGCCTCGCCGTAGCCAAACGGATCGAGGTCGCTGACGGCATGGCGATCCTGGGTCACGCCGACATATGGGACGACACACGCTATGGGCATCAGACGGTGGTGGACAACGTGAGTCAGTTGACGCCGGAAGTGCTTGAGAAGGTATCGCAACTGATGGCGGAGAGCGGCCATGCGATGGTGCGAAAGCGCAAGCGTGGCAAGGATCGTCGCCATGTGGACGATCCTCTTCGTGGTCGTTGCGATTCGTTCGTGGTGGAGACGGACATGCACGTGTTGATGGCTGCATAGAACGGCGGGATTTTGGCGATTTGCCGCGCTTTGTCAGGGTCGTGTTGCTTCCCTGTTGTCAGGTCCTATTGTCACGTCCTGTTGTCGTGGGTTCAGTGTTCGGTTGATTGTCTCCCCGAGCGCCGCCGTCTTTTCCTATTGTCGTTTCATACTCCGACCTCCGTCCCGAATGGACGGACAGTCTAGCGCAAAATATACGACATATCTTTATTGACATGACACTAGTTACCGACCACCACTTGGACCATTCCACTGAAAGTAATCGCAAGTGCGCCTAACGCGGCTGCCAACAACGGGATCAACAGCGCAACAGCCCACTTCAGCCATCCGACCCAGCTATTGGCCAGTTCGGCTTTGGTGACCATGTTCTCTCTCATGTTCTCCCTTATTCCGTCGATCCGTTCCTCGAACCGTCCGACTGTTTCCCGAAGGTCCGAAACATCGCGCGCCATGAAACGGTCAGGACTTGGTGCATCTTGCTCCTTCACGTCGGTATTCACTCAGCACCCTCCACGTTCTCAAGCCATTCCCACAGTGACGCTCGTGTATAACCTGTGTAAGAACCGTTCAGTTTGAATACGACTCCACGGATGCCTTCGTCCTCTTGCTCCTTCGTCAAGGCAGCAGATGCCGCCACGGTACTGCTGAGCATGTCACCGGATACGAGGAAGACATTGTTTTCGAGTTCATAGACCTGCGCGTTCGAATAGGCTTCCCGTAAACGAGTAGCGCCTGCCTCTTGTCCATCTGTTAACACGACAGCGAACAGGCTTTTCGACATCCAGTCTTCTCCTAGTTTGGGGATGGAGGAGCATTATGCACATTGTCGACGGTAATCGTGACAGGAAAGTGCAGGCCACTCAAGAAACGTGCCTCGAACCCCAGGATGATCCCACACTCAATTTCGCCTCACTCCTCTCACGGCCAGCCAGCAGCAGACCCTGCCCCTCGTGGATGCTCGAGGAACTCGTGTTCCCCACCGGCGTCCCGGCAACCGACATGGTGGTGGCGACGTTCCTGCCTGCTCACCCGCAAGGCCCGGGCTCCCGTTTCACGTGACGGACCGGTGCCCGGCGGGCAAGGCCTTGCGCGTCTTCAAGGGGGGCTGCCGCTTCGGAAGCGCTGTCGGGTGTCTCGACTCGATCGCCGGACCTGTGGCACAAGGGACTGTCAGCCATCAGGGGAGTCCCCGTCATGACCGATGTCGTGATCGTTGCCGCAGCCAGAACACCCGTCGGCTCCTTCAACGGCGCCCTTGCCAGCCAGGAGGCCCACGATCTCGGCCGGGTCGCCATCTCGGGCGCCCTGGAACGTTCCGGAGTGGAACCGGGCGACGTCGACGAGGTCATCATGGGCCAGATCCTGCAGGCGGGAGAGGGCCAGAACCCCGCCAGACAGGCCTCGGTCAGCGCCGGCATCCCGGTCGAGAGCCCCGCCTGGAGTCTCAACCAGCTGTGTGGCTCGGGACTGCGTGCGGTGGCCGTCGGCGCCCAGCAGGTCGCCGCAGGCGATGCCCGTGTCGTCGTCGCCGGCGGACAGGAAAGCATGAGCCGGGCTCCCCACTGCATCCACCTGCGCAACGGCACCAAGATGGGCGATGCCGACATGATCGACACCATGATCAGGGACGGGCTGTGGGACGCCTTCAACGGCTACCACATGGGCGTCACCGCGGAAAACGTCGCCCGCCGCTGGCAGATCACCAGGGAAGACCAGGACGAGTTCGCTGTCACGAGCCAGAATCGCGCCGAGGCAGCCCAGAAGGCGGGCAGGTTCGCCGACGAAATCGTCCCGGTCACCATCACCACGCGCAAGGGTGAGACCGTCGTCGACGAGGACGAGTACATCCGTCACGGGGTCGAGATCAGCCATCTCGCCAAGCTGCGCCCCGCCTTCGAGAAGGAAGGCACGGTGACGGCCGGCAACGCGAGCGGCATCAACGACGGCGCCGCCGCCGTCGTCCTGATGAGCGCTGCGGAGGCCGAACGGCGCGGACTGCGTCGCATGGCAACCATCCGCTCCTGGGCCCATGCCGGAGTCGATCCCGCCATCATGGGCAGCGGCCCCATACCGGCCAGCCGCAGGGCGCTCGACAAGGCCGGATGGAAGATCGCCGATCTCGATCTCGTGGAGGCCAACGAGGCCTTTGCGGCCCAGGCCTGTGCCGTCAACAAGGAACTCGGACTCGATCCCGGGAAGGTCAACGTCAATGGCGGCGCCATTGCCATCGGCCATCCCATCGGGGCATCGGGAGGGCGCGTGCTCACCGCCCTGCTTCACGAAATGCAGCGGCGCGACGCCAGGAAGGGGCTCGCGACCCTGTGCATCGGCGGCGGCATGGGAATCGCCATGTGTGTCGAGCGCTGAAGCGCGACGGATCGGGGGGGGGTGACGCCATCATGACCAGGAGCGCTCTCGTCACCGGCGGCACCCGCGGTATCGGCGCCGCCATCGCGGAAGCCCTCGCCGCCGCCGGCTACACGGTCGCCGTGACCTATTCCGGCAATGCCGAGGCTGCCCGGGAATTCACCTCGCGGACGAACATTCCATCCTTCCGCTGGGATGTCTCGGACCACGATGGCTGCCAGCGGGGTGCGGCGCTTGTCGAGGAACAGATCGGCGGCATCGATGTCCTCGTCAACAATGCAGGCACGTCGCGCGACGGATTCCTGCACAAGATGGCGAACGAGGACTGGTCGAGGGTCGTGGACGTCAACCTCAATTCATGTTTTCACATGTGCCGCGCGGTCATCGGCGGCATGCGCAGCCGCGGGTTCGGGCGGATCATCAACATCAGCTCCATCAATGGCCAGTCCGGCATGCTGGGACTGTCGAACTATTCGGCCGCCAAGGCCGGCATGCTCGGCCTGACCAAGGCCCTCGCCCTCGAGAATGCCTCGAAGGGGATTACCGTCAATGCCGTCGCGCCGGGCTATGTCGACACCGATCTCATCTCTCATGTCAGCGAAGCGATGATGCAGCGCATCATCTCCGGTATCCCCGTGGGCCGGGTGGCACAGCCGGAAGAAGTGGCCCGTTGCGTCCTCTTTCTCGCCGCCGACGAAGCCGGTTTCATCACCGGCTCGACTCTCGCCATCAACGGCGGCGCCTACATGGCCTGACCGGCGCCGTCCGGTTCAGCACAACGGGGCTCATGCCTGAGACCCGAGGCCGCCGGCGCCGTTTCAGTGCGGGGCGATTTCGCCAGCGCCCCACCAGTAGATGCAGCAGAACAGGAAGAGCCAGACGACATCGACGAAGTGCCAGTACCACGCGGCCGCCTCGAACCCGAAGTGCTGCTGCGGGGTGAAGTGGCCCTTGCAGGCCCTGACCAGGCATACGCCGAGGAAGATGGTGCCGACGATGACGTGGAACCCGTGGAATCCGGTGGCCATGTAGAAGGTGGAACCATAGATCCCGCCGGTGAAGGAGAATGGCGCCTCGACATACTCGACGATCTGGAAGGCCGTGAAGGTGATGCCGAGCACCACCGTGACCCACAGTCCGGCGATCAGCTGATCGCGCTTGCCTTCCCTCAGGGCATGGTGAGCCCACGTGACGGTGGTCCCCGAGGTCAGCAGCACCAGCGTGTTGATGAAGGGAAGATCCCAGGGATCGAACGTGAGAATACCTTCCGGCGGCCATATGCCGCCCATCTGGACGGTCGGAAAGAGGGCGGCGTTGAAGTAGGCCCAGAACCAGGCAAGGAAGAACATCACCTCGGAGGCGATGAAGAGCGCCATTCCGTAGCGCAGTCCGATCTGCACCACCGGCGTGTGCGCCTTCTCGACTTCGGCCTCGCTCACCACGTCGCGCCACCAGAAGAACATGGTCGACAGGGCAAGGGCCAGTCCCGGAAAGATCATCCACCATCGTCCCGGGTCGTCGAACATGCCGATCATCCCGGCGGCCAGCACGAAGGCGGAAAAGGCGCCGAGTGCGGGCCATGGACTGGGATTGACCAGATGGTAGGGATGCGTGGATGAATGATCGGCCATCAGGTCTCTCCTTGCAACGGTGCGGTCGCGGTGCGGCCGTCCTCCATGGTATGCATAGCCAGCCGGCCCGGAATCCCGGCCATCCTGTCGCTGGCAAAGAACGTATAGGACAACGTGATGCTGCGGACCTCCTCGGTCAGCGGGTCCTTCAGCATGTCCGGATCGACGAAGAACGTGACCGGCATGGCCACACGTTCACCGGGTCCGAGCGTCTGCTCGACGAAGCAGAAGCAATCGATCTTGGCAAAGTACTCGCCGACCTTCAAAGGCGTCACGTTGAAGGTCGACACACCGCTGATTTCCCTGCCCGTGGGGTTGTACGCCTCGTAGAAGACCGTGACCTGTTCCCCCGTCGGTGTCCGGACTTCCTTCAGCAGCGGGCGAAACTCCCAGAAGAGTCCGCGAGCCGTATCAGCATTGAACCGTACCGTGACGAGTGTCGGATCCCCGCTGAACCCGGGGGCGGCACTCGCCGTTGCGGGCGTCCCGCCGAATCCGGTGACCTGACAGAACAGGCGGTAAAGAGGCACCGCTGCCACGGTCAGCGCCGTCATCAGGGAGATGCAGGCGACGATCCCTGCAACGGTGGTCCGCTTGCTCATGGCTCAGCCGCCCATCCTGATGATCGAGACGCCGTAGATGACGAGGATGAACGCGGCGAGCACGAGGGCAATCACGACGCTCCGGCGGCGGCGCTGTGTCCTGATGCGTTCGGAATCGGTCATGACCAGCGGACCCCGTGATCGATGCCAAGGAGTGCGAAGACGAGCGCAAGATAGAAGATCGAGTATCTGAACATCCAGCGCGCGGACATCTCGCTGCGGTGTACAAGGACGGCAATGGCGCCGCACGTGAAGATGACCGAGAGAATGGCCGCCCCCGCGCCATAGAGGACGCCGGCACTGCCCATGAACCAGGGGGTCATCGACACCGGAATCATGAGAGCGCTGTAGGCGAGGATCTGCCAGCGCGTCGCCCCGGGCCCGGCGACCACCGGCAGCATCGGAATGCCGGCGCGGCGGTAATCGTCCGATCGATAGAGGGCGAGCGACCAGAAGTGCGGCGGAGTCCACATGAAGATGATGGCAAAGAGGGCAATTGATGCGGCCGACACGCTTCCGGTCACGGCGGCTTCGCCGATCACCGGGGGAAAGGCGCCGGCGGCGCCCCCGATGACGATGTTCCAGGGTGTCCGGCGCTTGAGCCACACCGTGTAGACGAAGACATAGAAGGCAATGGCGAGGGTCAGCAGGCCGGCGGCCATCCAGTTGACCGCCACACCCATCATCATGACCGATGCCATGGCCAGTGTCGCGCCGAACTCCAGGGCGCTGGTCCCGGCAATCCGGCCCGCAGGGATGGGTCGATGCCACGTTCTGTGCATGAGGGCGTCGAGATCGCGCTCGTACCACATGTTGATGCACCCGGCGGCGCCGGCGCCCAGGGCAATGCACAGGAGCGCCACCACGGCAAGGAACGGATGGAGGCTTCCCTCGGCAACGACGAGACCGATGGCGCCGGTGAACACCACCAGCGACATCACCCTCGGCTTGAGGAGCGCAAGATAGTCGCCCGGAGACGCGGCGAGCGTGTCAGCCGGGTACGCTGCCCGGGTATCCGTGGTCAGGGTCAGTCCCCCTCGTCAGTGGCCCGCCCTGGCCTGGGCGCCCATGTAGGGAGGGTCCTCGAACGTATGGAAGGGTGGAGGCGAGGACACCGTCCATTCCAGTGTCGTGGCCCCTTCGCCCCAGGGATTGGCGGGACAGCGCACACGGCTGGCCACGAAGACGCTGTAGAGCACGTAGAGGAACACCAGCATGCCGGCAGCCGTGATGTAGGAACCGATGGAAGACACCAGATTCCACCCGGCATAGGCGTCCGGATAGTCGGGAATTCTCCGCGGCATGCCCGCCATTCCGAGAAAATGCTGCGGGAAGAAGGTGACGTTGACGCCGATCAGGGTGGTCCAGAAATGCAACTGGCCGGCCCATTCGGGGTACTGGTATCCGCTCATCTTGCCGATCCAGTAATAGAAGCCGCCAAAGAGGGCGAAGACGGCGCCGAGCGACAGCACGTAGTGGAAGTGCGCCACCACGTAATAGGTATCGTGCATGGCCGTGTCGATACCGGCATTGGCCAGCAGGACGCCTGTCACGCCACCCACCGTGAACAGGAAGATGAAGCCCAGGGCCCACAGCATCGGTGTCCTGAACTCGATGGAACCGCCCCACATGGTGGCAAGCCAGCTGAAGATCTTGATGCCCGTGGGCACGGCGATGATCATTGTCGCAATGATGAAATAGGCCTTGGTGTCCACCCCCATGCCCACCGTGTACATGTGATGGGCCCAGACGACGAATCCGACGAAGCCGATGGCGACCATGGCGTAGGCCATGCCGAGATAGCCGAAGATCGGCTTGCGCGAGAAGGTCGAGATGATGTGGCTGACGATGCCGAACCCCGGAAGGATGAGGATGTAGACCTCCGGATGGCCGAAGAACCAGAAGAGGTGCTGATAGAGAACGGGGTCACCGCCCAGGGCCGGGTCGAAGAAGCCGGTGCCGAAATTGCGGTCCGTCAGCAGCATGGTGATGGCGCCGGCCAGCACCGGCAGCGACAGCACCAGCAGGAAGGCAGTCACGAGAACCGCCCACACGAAGAGCGGCATGCGGTGAAGCGTCATGCCCGGCGCACGCATGTTGAAGATGGTGGTGATGAAGTTGACCGCTCCCAGAATCGACGATGCACCGGCAAGGTGGATCGACAGGATCAGGCAGTCGATCGCCAGGTTCCCCTGGTTGCCGTAGGTCGACAGCGGCGCATAGATCGTCCAGCCGACACCTGTGCCTCCACCGATGAACACCGACCCCACGAGCAGGATCCCTGACGGGATGAGCAGCCAGAAACTGATGTTGTTCATCCGCGGGAAGGCCATGTCGGGAGCGCCGATCATCATCGGCACCATCCAGTTGCCGAATCCACCGATGAACACCGGCATGATCATGAAGAAGATCATGATCAGTCCGTGGCTCGTGATGAGCACGTTGTAGAGGTGATAGTCGCCACCCAGGATGCCGTCGCCGGGATGGGCCAGTTCGATGCGGATGAGCATCGACATCAGGAAGCCGATCAGGCCGAACACGAACCCGTAGACGATGTACATCGTCCCGATGTCCTTGTGGTTCGTGGAGTAGAGGTAGCGCAGGAACCCCGTGGGCTGGTGCGCGTGGTCGTCTTCGATCGCGTGGGCTTGACTCATCTCTTCGGTGTCCTTGCAGGGCTTCGCCTCGTCGGAATGTTCAGTTCTGCGCGACAGTCACGACCGCCTCATCAGCCGTCCCGCGACGTGCCAGCTGCTCGTTCGCCCATGTCCCGAACTCGGCTTCGGACACGGCCTCGACCATGATCGGCATGTAGCCGTGGTTGAGACCGCACAGTTCCGAACACTGTCCGTAGTACATGCCCGGCTGGTCGATCTTCATCCAGATCTCGTTGAGGCGACCCGGAACGGCATCCATCTTGACCCCGGCCGCCGGCAGGGCCCAGGCATGGATGACATCGTCGGACGTGATCTGAAGCCTGATGTACCTGTCGACCGGCACCATCACCGTCGAGTCGGTGGCAAGCAGCCGCGGCTGGCCCTCCGCGAGTTCGTCATCACCCAGAATGTAGGCATCGAACTCCAGCCCATCGAAATCCGGGTACTCGTAGGACCAGTACCACTGGTGACCCGTGATCTTGATGGTGAGATCCGGTTCCGCCACCGGCAGGGTTTCCTGGTCATGGAGAAGGCGCAGGGAGGGAATGGCGATGACGATCAGGATGAGCGCCGGAATCCCCGTCCAGACCACCTCGAGAAGACTGTTGTGGGTGGTGCCGGAAGGTTGCGGACTGGCGGCACGCCGGTAGCGGAAGAGGATGTAGGCCATGAGCAGCAGCACGAAGACCGAGATGACCATCATCACCGGAAACAGGAAGACATCGTAGAACCAGTGGACATCGTCCATGCTCGGCGACGCCGCCGGCTGGAAACCCCACTGCCAGTCCTCCGGCATGCCCACTGTTTCCTGGGCCAGGGCCGGTGCTGCATGAACGGCGGCCATCAGGACGACCACCATGAGGAACGGTGTCAATGTGACTCTCCTCCGGACATTCACCCCGCAGGCGGACCGGTCCGGTCCACCGGTTCGGGCGAGCCGGACCATACACGACCCGCATTCCGCTTCACAAGTCCGCTGGACCCGAATCTCCCCTGCCGGCACGAGCCCGTTCAATGGAGCGATTGTCCCGTTGCCGGACGCGGCACCCCCTGATTCTCCGTTGCCTGTCCCTGCCACGTGATGCACTTTCCCGACCCGTTGTTCTGGAGCAGGGTCGGTCATTGAGTCCGACCATCCGCATACCCGCGTCATGGCTCCGGTCGGTCACTTGTCGGGTGTCACCCGCAGGCCTGCCGTCGATACCGACATGCCCCCTGTGCGGAGAAGCGGACATCGCCGTGACCGCATGGCAATGAAGCACGGAGTGACGTCATGATCACCTTGATCGTCACTGCCTCTGGCTGGTTGCCGATCGTCGTGTTGACGGGACGCTCTCTGCCTGGCCTCGTCGCCATGGCGCAACACGAAGAACCGGAGGGCG
Organism: Alphaproteobacteria bacterium; assembly: GCA_964291265.2. Taxonomy (GTDB): domain Bacteria; phylum Pseudomonadota; class Alphaproteobacteria; order SP197; family SP197; genus SP197. The sequence goes on along the minus strand of OZ219747.1, from coordinate 985,140 downwards.
CGGGCATGCTGATTCCTGCTACCGGTTTCCCTCCCTTCACTGACGTCGCCCTGATCGGCTTCCAGCCTCGATCACACACGTTCAGCCACGGACCCGGAGCCGGTGCTCACGTGCGCCGCGGTTCAGGCGCACCGTCACCTCGCCAAGGTCGATGGAGGAATCCGGGGTCGCAAGCGTCGTCATGGCCGGCACACTGCCGCAGCGAGAACTGAATGTTCAGCCAAATCAGCATGCGTCGATCGCCGGGACGACAACGGATAAGGCCCTGCGGGGCCGAACGGCTCACGCTGCAAGGCGCCTTTCGACCCGCGGCGCTGTTCCCCGACATGGGTTTCCAGATCTCGATCGAAGCTGAACGGTTCTGGCGACTACGGGTTGCCCTTCATCTTCGTCCTGGTCGTATCTGTCCCTTGCCCATGGACAGGCAGGCGGATAGCGTGGGCGTTGTGTTCAGGCGCGGCCGTTCCGTGACGTTCGGAGCCACGACAGGGGAGGTTCCGCGCATCCCGCCTGGCCACAGGTCCCGGCGCCGCGAGGGGAGAGACCGATGAGCCGCCACCGTCTTCCGATCGGGATCCAGGACTTCCGGCGCCTCCGGGAGACCGGCAGCTACTATGTCGACAAGACCCCTCTCATCCGGGACTTGGTCGAGCAGGGTGACCACTACTTCCTGTCGCGTCCGCGCCGTTTCGGCAAGAGCCTGCTGCTCGACACCCTGCGGTCGCTGTTTGCCTGCCACGAACCCCTGTTCCGGGGACTCGCCATCCACCCCCACTGGGACTGGTCGGCGCCGCATCCGGTGGTGCGGCTGAGCTTCGGCGGCAAATACAACGAACCCGGGGACATCGAGCGCAACATTCTCAACCAGCTGGCGATCATCGAACATGGCGCCGGCCTCGACGAGGTGCCGGTCGCCAACACGGGTCCGGAGCGTTTGCAGAATGTCCTCTATCACCTGCGTTGCGCCACCGGCCGGCAGGTGGTGGTGCTGGTGGACGAGTACGACAAGCCGATCCTCGACGTGCTCCACGATCCCGGTCTTGCGACGGCCAACCGGGACTACCTGCGCGGCTTCTACGGCATCGTCAAGGACAGCGCCGAACATGTCCGCTTCGTCTTCGTCACCGGTGTCAGCATGTTCTCGAAAGTCAGCCTGTTCTCGGGGCTCAACAACCTGAAGGACATCAGCCTCGATCGGCGCTTCGCCACGATCTGCGGCTACCGCGAGGAGGATCTTGACCGTGTGTTCGGGCCTGAGCTTGTCGGACTGGACCGCGAGGAGATCCGCACCTGGTACAACGGCTACCACTGGCGGGGCGGGGAGCGGGTCTACAATCCCTATGACGTGCTGCTGTTCCTGCGGCACCGCGAGTTTCGCCCCTACTGGTTCGAGACCGGGTCGCCGAACTTCCTGTTCCGCATGCTGATGGAGAAGTCGGTGAGTCCGATGGAACTGGAGGGACGGCTGGCGGGCACGTCCCTGGTCTCGAAGTTCGATGTCGACGACATCGCCATCGAGGCCCTGCTCTTCCAGACCGGCTACCTGACCATTGCGGGGGAGGAGAAGCAGGGCCACAGGACCCTCTACCGGCTGGACTATCCCAACCTCGAGGTCCGGCTCAGCCTCAACGACGAACTGCTTGCCTGGCTGAGCAGGAAGGGGGTCGAGCCGCTGGAGCGGGGCCGCGAGTTCTGCGCCCTGCTGGAGACGAACGACTTCGCCGGCTTCGGCGAGAAGCTCCGCGCCTGGCTTGCGGGCATTCCCTACCAGTGGCATGCGAAGGGCGACCTGGCGCGCTACGAGGCCTGGTATGCGAGCCTTCTCTACATGTGCCTGCGTTCGGTCGGGGTGGACTTCGACGTGGAGGAGGCCTCGCACCGCGGCCGTGCGGACATGGTGGTGCGCCTCGGCGGTCAGGTCTTCGTGCTGGAGTTCAAGATGGCCGAGGGCGAGGGGGACGACGCTGCGGCGCTGGATGCGGCGCTGGCGCAGATGCGCGAGCGTGGCTATGCCGAGACCTACCGCGATCACGCCGGCCCGGTCCACCTCGTCGGCGTGGCCTGCGGACGCGAGGCGCGCAACCTCCTCGACATCCGCGCCGAGATCGCATGAGCGGGACCCGTGAACGCCTATCCGCACCACGACGCGCCCCATACCGGATCCTTGCACCGAACCTCTCCCGGCCGATACGGCATTCTCGAAGGACAGGGCCGAACGGCTCACGCTGCAAGGCGCCTTTCGATGCTCGGCGCCGCTTCGCAGCATGAGCCTCCGGGTTGCCAAGCTGAACAGTGCTTCAACCGCTGCGGGTTGCCCTTCATGTTCGCCCTGGTCGTACCTCTCCCTTGCTCATGGACAGGCGGGCAGATAGCGTGGCCGTTGTGTTCAGGCGTGACCGTTCCGGGACATTCGGAGCCATGACAGGGGAGGTTCCGCGCCCCCGCCTCAGCCGCAGGTTCCGGCGCCGCGAAGGGAGAGACCGATGAGCCGTCGCCGTCTTCCGATCGGGATCCAGGACTTTCCGACGATCCGCAGCGAGGACTTCTACTACGTCGACAAGACCTCGCTCGTCCGGCGTCTGGTGGACGAGGGGCGCCACTACTTCCTGTCCCGCCCGCGCCGCTTCGGCAAGAGCCTGTTGCTCGACACCCTGCGGTCGCTCTTTGCCTGCCACGAACCCCTGTTCCGGGGCCTGGACATCCATCCCCACTGGGACTGGTCGGCGCCGCATCCGGTGGTGCGGCTGAGCTTCGGCGGCAAGTACAACGAACCCGGGGACATCGAGCGCAACATTCTCAACCAGCTGGCGATCATCGAACATGGCGCCGGCCTCGACGAGGTGCCGGTCGCCAACACGGGTCCGGAGCGTTTGCAGAATGTCCTCTATCACCTGCGTTGCGCCACCGGCCGGCAGGTGGTGGTGCTGGTGGACGAGTACGACAAGCCGATCCTTGACGTGCTCCACGATCCCGAACTCGCGAGGGCCAACCGGGACTACCTGCGCGGCTTCTACGGCATCGTCAAGGACAGCGCCGAACATGTCCGCTTCGTCTTCGTCACCGGCGTCAGCATGTTCTCGAAAGTCAGCCTGTTCTCGGGTCTCAACAACCTGAAGGACATCAGTCTTGATTCGCGCTTCGCCACGATCTGCGGCTACCGCGAGGAGGATCTCGACCGTGTGTTCGGGCCTGAGCTTGCCGGACTGGACCGCGAGGAGATCCGCACCTGGTACAACGGCTACCACTGGCGGGGCGGGGAGCGGGTCTACAATCCCTATGACGTGCTCCTGCTGCTCGACAGCCGTGAGTTTCGTCCCTACTGGTTCGAGACCGGGTCGCCGAACTTCCTGTTCCGCATGCTGATGGAGAAGTCGGTGAGTCCGATGGAACTGGAGGGGCGGCTGGCGGGCACGTCCCTGGTCTCGAAGTTCGATGTCGACGACATCGCCATCGAGGCCCTGCTCTTCCAGACCGGCTACCTGACCATTGCGGGGGAGGAGAAGCAGGGCCACAGGACCCTCTACCGGCTGGACTATCCCAACCTCGAGGTCCGGCTCAGCCTCAACGACGAACTGCTTGCCTGGCTGGGCAGCAAGGGCGTCGAGCCGCTGGAGCGGGGCCGCGAGTTCTGCGCCCTGCTGGAGACGAACGACTTCGCCGGCTTCGGCGAGAAGCTCCGCGCCTGGCTTGCGGGCATTCCCTACCAGTGGCATGCGAAGGGCGACCTGGCGCGCTACGAGGCCTGGTATGCGGGTCTTCTCTATATGTGTCTGCGTTCGGTCGGGGTGGACTTCGACGTGGAGGAGGCCTCGCACCGCGGCCGTGCGGACATGGTGGTGCGCCTCGGCGGTCAGGTCTTCGTGCTGGAGTTCAAGATGGCCGAGGGCGAGGGGGACGGCGCTGCGGCGCTGGATGCGGCGCTGGCGCAGATGCGCGAGCGGGGCTATGCCGAGACCTACCGCGACCACGCCGGCCCGGTCCACCTCGTCGGCGTGGCCTGCGGGCGCGAGGCGCGCAACCTCCTCGACATCCGCGCCGAGACCGCATGAACGGGACCCGCGAACGCCTGCCCACACCACGAAGCGACCCATTCCGGATCCTTCCGCCGAACCTCTCCCGGCCGATACGGCATTCTCGAAGGACAGGGCCGAACGGCTCACGCTGCAAGGCGCCTTTCGATGCTCGGCGCCGCTTCGCAGCATGAGCCTCCGGGTTGCCAAGCTGAACGGTGCCTTCAACGGCTGCGGGTTGCCCTTCATGTTGGCCCTGGTCGTACCTCTCCCTTGCTCATGAACAGGCGGGCGGATAGCGTGGCCGTTGTGTTCAGGCGTTGCCGTTCCGGGACATTCTGAGCCACGACACGGGAGGTCCCGCGCCCCCGCCTCAGCCGCAGGTTCCGGCGCCGCGAAGGGAGAGACCGATGAGCCGCCGCCGTCTGCCGATCGGGATCCAGGACTTTCCGACGATCCGCAGCGAGGACTTCTACTACGTCGACAAGACCTCGCTCGTCCGGCGTCTGGTGGACGAGGGGCGCCACTACTTCCTGTCGCGTCCGCGCCGTTTCGGCAAGAGCCTGCTGCTTGACACCCTGGGATCGCTGTTTGCCTGCCACGAACCCCTGTTCCGGGGCCTGGACATCCACCCCCACTGGGACTGGTCGGCGCCGCATCCGGTGGTGCGGCTGAGCTTCGACGGAAAGTACAACGAACCCGAAGACATCGAGCGCAACATCCTCAACCAGCTGGCGATCATCGAACATGGCGCCGGCCTCGACAAAGTACCGGTCGCCAACACGGGTCCGGAGCGTCTGCAGAATGTCCTCTATCACCTGCGTTGCGTCACCGGCCGGCAGGTGGTGGTGCTGGTGGACGAGTACGACAAGCCGATCCTCGATGTGCTCCACGATCCCGAGCTCGCGAGGGCCAACCGGGACTACCTGCGCGGCTTCTACGGCATCGTCAAGGGCAGCGCCAAGCACGTCCGTTTCGCCTTCGTCACCGGCGTCAGCATGTTCTCCAAAGTCAGCCTGTTCTCGGGGCTCAACAATCTCGAGGACATCAGTCTCGATCCGCGCTTCGCCACGATCTGCGGTTACCGCGAGGAGGACCTCGACCGTGTGTTCGGGCCTGAGCTTGTCGGACTGGACCGCGGGAAGATCCGCACCTGGTACAACGGCTACCACTGGCGGAGCGGGGAGCGGGTCTACAACCCCTACGATGTGTTGCTGTTTCTGCGGCGCCGCGAGTTCCGCCCCTACTGGTTCGAGACCGGGTCTCCTGACTTCCTGTTCCGCATGCTGATGGAGAAGTCGGTGAGCCCGATGGAACTGGAGGGGCGGTTGGCGGGCACGTCCCTGGTCTCCAAGTTCGATGTCGACGACATCGCCATTGAGGCGCTGCTCTTCCAGACCGGCTACCTGACCATCGCCGAGGAAGTGCAGGACGAGTTCGACGCTCTCTACCGGCTGGACTATCCCAACCTCGAGGTCCGCATCAGCCTGAACCGCGGACTGCTTGCCTGGCTGAGCAGGAAGGGCGTCGAGCCGCTGGAGCGGGGCCGCGAGTTCTGCGCCCTGCTGGAGGCGAACGACTTCGCTGGCTTCGGCGAGAAGCTCCGCGCCTGGCTTGCGGGCATTCCCTACCAGTGGCACGCGAAGGGCGACCTGGCGCGCTACGAGGCCTGGTATGCGAGCCTTCTCTACATGTGCCTGCGTTCGGTCGGGGTGGACTTCGATGTGGAGGAGGCCTCGCATCGCGGCCGTGCGGACATGATGGTGCGCCTCGGCGGTCAGGTCTTCGTGCTGGAGTTCAAGATGGCCGAGGGCGAGGGGGACGGCGCTGCGGCGCTGGATGCGGCGCTGGCGCAGATGCGCGAGCGGGGCTATGCCGAGACCTACCGCGACCACGCCGGCCCGGTCCACCTCATCGGCGTGGCCTGCGGGCGCGAGGCGCGCAACCTCCTCGACATCCGCGCCGAGGCCGCATGAGCGGGACCCATGCAGATTGCACGGGTTGGAGTCCTCGCGCCGCAACCCGAGCGTCTCGCCGTGCCTCATCATCGACGACAGCACCGCCAGCGACCGGTTCACCGACCCCGCCCGCGTGATGGAAAGATCGTCGAAGTATCTGTCTCTTGCTCATGGGCAGGCAGGCGGATAGCGTGGAGTTACGGGACATTCGGAGCCATGACAGGGGAGGCTTAAGCACCCCGCATCAACCGCAGGTTCCAGCGCCGCGAGGGAGAGACCGATGACCCGCCGCCGTCTTCCGATCGGGATCCAGGACTTTCCGACGATCCGCAGCGAGGGCGAGGATTTCTACTACGTCGACAAGACGTCGCTCGTCCGGCGTCTGGTGGACGAGGGGCGCCACTACTTCCTGTCGCGTCCGCGCCGTTTCGGCAAGAGCCTGCTGCTCGACACCCTGCGATCGCTGTTCGCCTGTGACGAACCCCTGTTCCGGGGACTGGACATCCACCCCCACTGGGACTGGTCGGCGCCGCATCCGGTGGTGCGGCTGAGCTTCGGCGGGAAGTACAACGAACCGGGCGAGATCGAAGGGGACATCATCGAGCAACTGGAGGGCGTGGAGCGCGGGTACGATCTCCCGCCAGCCCGGACATCCGATACCGGTCCGAGGCGCCTGCGGAACCTTCTCGACCGCCTTCACGGCGCCACCGGCCGGCAGGTGGTGGTGCTGGTGGACGAGTACGACAAGCCGATCCTCGACGTGCTCCACGATCCCGGGCTTGCGAGGGCCAACCGGGACTACCTGCGCGGCTTCTACGGCATCGTCAAGGACAGCGCCAGGCATGTCCGCTTCGTCTTCGTCACCGGTGTCAGCATGTTCTCCAAGGTCAGCCTGTTCTCGGGCCTCAACAATCTGAAGGACATCAGCCTCGATCCGCGCTTCGCCACGATCTGCGGCTACCGCGAGGAGGACCTAGACCGGGTGTTCGGCCCTGAGATGGTCGGGCTGGACCGCGAGGAGATTCGCACCTGGTACAACGGCTACCACTGGCGGGGCGGGGAACGGGTCTACAACCCCTATGACGTGCTCCTGCTGCTCGACAGCCGCGAGTTCCGCTCCTACTGGTTCGAGACCGGGTCTCCGGACTTCCTGTTCCGCATGCTGATGGAGAAGTCGGTGAGCCCGATGGAGCTGGAGGGGCGGCTGGCGGACACGTCGCTGGTCTCGAAGTTCGATGTCGGCGACATCGCCATCGAGGCCCTGCTCTTCCAGACCGGCTACCTGACCATCGCGGGGGAAGAGAAGCAGGGTCACAGGACCCTCTACCGGCTGGACTATCCCAACCTCGAGGTCAGGCTCAGCCTCAACGACGAACTGCTTGCCTGGCTGAGCAGGAAGGGGGTCGAGCCGCTGGAGCGGGGCCGCGAGTTCTGCGCGCTGCTGGAAGCGAACGATTTCGCCGGCTTCGGCGAGAAGCTCCGCGCCTGGCTTGCGGGCATTCCCTACCAGTGGCATGCGAAGGGCGACCTGGCGCGCTACGAGGCCTGGTACGCGAGCCTCCTCTATATGTGCCTGCGTTCGGTCGGGGTGGATTTCGACGTGGAGGAGGCTTCGCACCGCGGCCGTGCGGACATGGTGGTGCGCCTCGGCGGGCAGGTCTTCGTGCTGGAGTTCAAGATGGCCGAGGGCGAGGAGAAGGGCGGCGCGGCGCTGGATGCGGCGATGGCGCAGATGCGCGAGCGGGGCTATGCCGAGACCTACCGCGACCACGCCGGCCCGGTCCACCTCGTCGGCGTGGCCTGCGGGCGCGAGGCGCGCAACCTCCTCGACATCCGCGCCGAGGCCGCATGAGCGGGACCCATGCAGATTGCACGGGTTGGAGTCCTCGCGCCGCAGCCCGAGCGTCTCGCCGTGCCTCATCATCGACGACAGCACCGCCAGCGACCGGTTCACCGACCCCGCCCGCGTGATGGAAAGATCGTCGAACCAGTTGCGCACATCCTTCGCAGGCGAACAAACAACGCCGTATTCCAAGCGGAACTTCACCCGGCATTTTTGCATACAGCCCTTTGATTTGAAATGAAAATTCACCGTTTCAAGATGTCCGTACTGGATAGATGTTCCCATAATGATGCCGCCACCGTTCCCGGCACGCCCGGCGGACCGTCCAGAGGAAACTCCTCTTCGGCGCGGGTTTCCTCGAAGATTTCTCTCAACGTCATGGACAAATCGAGTGTTGCTGCGCACAGGAAATTCCCGCAACAGATGATCGGCATGGTCCTCAACATCGAGTCCGTCCCCAACCAGGCCGAAAATGCCGCGAGGCGGCACGAACCGTTTGCGCCATGCTCAATCAGCAGGGTGGCCAGCTGCTGTCGGCGTAACGCTGAAGGGCGCGTGGTCGGAGAACAGGTGAGTGTCAGCCGGGATGCCGGAACGGAACAGCGGCAAGAAAGGGAAGATCATGGGGACTGTGACCATCGGAAACCTCGACGATCGGGCGATTGCCGCATTGAAGGCACAGGCTGAGGCAGACCGGCAATCACTGGAGGACTACCTGCGTTTCGTGCTGACCCGGCAGGCCGGAACCGAATTGAAACCTGCCGTGCCGAATCGCTCCGCCTCGGCCTCTCAGGGAACCGCGCCCCTCTTCCACACCCATATTGTCGTCGACTGGTCAGCGAAGGCCGAACCGGGTCCGAAGAAACCAACCAAGGACGGGATCTGGTGGGCCGTCGCCCGTATCGAAGACGGTGTCAGGATGGAGGAACCCCGGTACGCCCGCACACGCCATGCAGCCCTCGAAGGGCTTGCCGGATTGATATCCTGCGAAATGGACCAGGGCCGGCGGGTGCTGGCGGGTTTCGACTTTCCCTTCGGCTATCCGGCGGGTGTCGCGGAGCATCTGACTGGCAAGACATGCGCCCTGACCTTGTGGGACTGGCTCGCGGAGAGAATCAAGGACGCGCCTGACAACAAGAACAACCGCTTCTGCGTTGCGGCGGCGATCAACGATGAGTATTCGGGTGTCATCGGCCCCTGCTGGGGTCATCCGCCCGGGTGGAATTGCCCAGGGATTCCGTCGAAGGAAACGCAACGCACATGCCGGGAACCCGATCCGAAGGAGCGCCGCATCACTGACCGTTGCGCGAAAGGCGCCAAGACGGTCTGGCAGTTATGGGGTGCCGGTGCCGTCGGCTCCCAGGTGTTGATGGGGCTGCCTGCCCTCAAGCGGTTGAAGTCGGCTCCCGGTATTGCGGGCCGCGCAAAGGTCTGGCCGCTGGAGACCGGCTTGCGGACGCCCCAGGCGCAGGCCGTGTTCGCAGAAGTCTATCCCTCGTTGCTCAAGGACAACATCAACGCGCAGAGAGGCAAGGACGAGATTCTCGACTGCGCCCAGGTGCGGGTGACCGCCGGGCACCTTGCCGTCCTGGACGCCGAAGGCAGGCTGGCGTCCTGCTTTGCGGGTCCCTCCTTCCTCACCCCCGAAGAGCGGCGGATTGTCGAGACCGAGGAAGCCTGGATCCTGGGCCTCGGCGTGGATGCCACGTCCCTGGGCGCCTCCTCCAGCGCGTGACAGGGCTGCGCAACCCGAACCACCCGCCTGCAGCAGCGGTCTTCCCTTGCAGCAGGGAACGAAGACAGTGCATCGGCATTGCTTTCGTCACGCGCGCGGAGTTGAAGCGGCGGCGGCCTCGAACTGCCGAAGATCGGTGCCCGACATCGGTTCGGACCCCACGCCACGGACGTTCCACATACCGGTGCAGCGTACCGCATCCGGGTATGCGTGGAGGCCCAACCACGCATGCGACGGCCGGCAGACAGGGCAGCCCGCAAGACTTGCTATCAAGGCTTTCTCGAAGCGGTTGCGTTTCGTCCGGTCGGCAATGGAGACGCAGCGAAACCGGAAACGCGCCTTCAACAGGCAAGATACGCTCTGCTCAACGGGTTGGCAGAGATGACAGCACTTCCCCTTCTGTTTCTCCCAGTGCCCCTTTCCGGGCGCCGGTGCGAGGCACGGATGATGCGGATCCTCCGCTCGCATCAACGCGCCGCCCAGATATCTGCGAAAGACACTGCTGTTCTTGGATTGTGTGTAATGGTACCGGAGGCGGGGCACGAGGTTTCCGGCGGATTGAGGGTGATTGCCGACCCGGACGATTCGACCCTCAGGCGCGTGTCGGCTGGTCTCGCCCTGTTCGTAGAAGAAGCAAAGGCCATCGGTGATCGGGACTTGCTCTGGCCGCTCGAATAACGGGAGCGGGCGCAAGAGTTCATGGACAGTCGAGCAGATTTCTTGCGAAGTCATTGCGATGGCAGTGTCCCCTGGACTACGTGGGCCAAATGTGAAGTCTGTTTTCCAGAGTCTGTGGTTCCGGAAACCGAGCGCCTATGTGGCTGCGCTTCCTGCACCACATGGACCGCCCCCTGGTGGTTCTTTCGATCATGTCGATGCCGGAATACAACGGGTTCTCGGGGCGTTGAGCAGCAAGACCGGTTGTGGGTCCTCGGCAGTTGACGAGCAGCCGGAAAGCAGCAACGCCAGCGGCGCGATCAATGCTGGAAAGCGCATTGCAGCTCCCTACTGGCGAGCGCCGAAGGCTCCGACGATGTTCTGCTGTTCGAAAACTCCAGCCGCTTCGGCATGATCGGGACCGTAGAATCCTCCCTCAATGCGGTTGCCCGTCAGGCCGGCCTGAAACGCGCCGCGCGCGTTGACAGGAACGCCCGTGAAGCGGACAGAGGAAACGGAGTGCGCACGGAGCCGGTCGATGTTCTGGATGTTCGTGAACGCAGCATCGAGCATCCGGGATCCCATGTCGTAGATCAGACTCGCATCGCCCTGGAGCCTGTCGCCGCGGCCCGCACCCGTTGCCGGCGTGCCGGTCATCAAACCTCGCCATGTCGCGCTGCCGCTTGGCTGCGATCCCGTCAGATCGCCCCCGGCAATGCCGTATCGGATATCCACCCGGACACCCTCAACAGTGCCCCGCTCCATCTGCACGCCAAAGGCGCTGTGCTGCATCCATGCGCCGAGACTGAAGTAATCCGTTCCCTCATGTCGCCCAGATGAGCGGACAAGTGTCACGCCGTGCTTCGTGCCAACCGGCTGGTGGTTGCCGCCGGATACTGACTCAAGATCGGACAGGCGGATCGTCTCCGAAACTCCGGTTCTCGGTTCGCTCAAAGTGCAGACCGTTCCCGAACACGAGGCCCGAAGAGTGAAGATGGGAAGCTCGCTCAAGGACGATTCTCCGTGGACCGTGGTAATGAGCAGGGAGTCGGCGCGCGAGACAATGCCGGGAGAACGGGCTGCCTGAGCCACATCCGTTTCCGTCGGCGCCGCCGCATCGGTCAGTGTTCGGATCTCAGCCAGCGTCGGAGTCGGGTTGCCGCCGGGTGATTTCGGCGCGCCGGAAGCGCTTCCTCCCCCGCCGCCGCACCCGGACAGCGCCAGCATGGCCGCAATCGGCAGGGCAGCGGTGATCTTGAAGAGCGGGACAGCATTCATCATCGAGTCTCCAGTTTTCCAGACAGTCGGTAAGGGTAGGGGAATGTTGGCGGAGCCAGGTGCGCCACGGACCCGGCGGCCGACGGCGATATCAGGTCCCTGCCCCAACGCGGAACGCGCCGTGCAGCCAGGCGGACGGCGCCGAAATCGGGCGGGATCGGGACAAGCCTTGTCGAACGGATGTTGCAGCGGAAAACGAGTCGGGGAGAGCGCGTGAGGCCACGGGCTATGACGGCGCGCCCGGGCGCCCGGGCCGCACGCGTCGGGGGATGGACAGGCCGCCAGCGCTGCCGGCAACCGAATCTCAGTCAGGAAGCGCCGTGCTGCCCGCTCGCATCGTGAGGCCGATACATATATGAGGCGCGAGGCGCGAGGCGCGAGGCGCGAGGCGCGAATTTTACGCCGTATTCAGGGCGGGAAGTCAAGTGCAAATTCACCGTTGCAACGAAATTGTGTGGAACCATAGCCCGGTGCGTGCCGTCACGCAATGCACTGTTTTACGGCTTCAGGAAATCCCGCGTCAGGTCGCGGTGAACGCGAGCCGGCTGCACCGGTCCGCGCATGCTCGAAGCAGAAGGCAGCGGGCTGCGTTCCGAGATCGCACGCCCGGGGCTGCCTGGATTCGATTGCCGGGATGCTACCGGGGCCCTGCAGACCGCAAGCTGTCCCGCCGCCTTGCGTTCCTTGGTGGGGCGATTGCGCCTGCCGGCTTCGAGGCGAGGTCCGGTTCGGCCGGGGGATGCGGTTCCGTTTCCGCAGCGGACCGGGTTGATCCGGACATGTCGCTGGAGCGGGTCACGGAGGGCGACGGACGACAGGGTCCGCTGTCCGGTCACCTCGGAGCACGGCGTGCCGGGCGGCGTCCCCTTCGTACCGGCCGGCCGGGTGTTGCGTCCCCGGCGGCGAATGGTGTCGGCCGGGAACGGCAGTTGCCGCGGGTTCACGGCCTGGCTTGGCCCTCGGACGACAAGGTTGGCGGAGTCGGGGCGCAGCCGCTATAAGTGACGTCTGCCGGTGGAGACCCCCAGGGATGAACGTGTCAGCCGATGACCTCTTCTTCCAGCGAAGCGGCATGGAGAAAGGACGCGTCACCGGTATCGTGGGAGATGCCCTGACGGGCGCCGACGACGGTGAACTCTTCATGGAGTTCGGCCAGTCCGAAACCCTCGTGTTCGATGACGGGCGCCTCAGGCAGGCCGGCTACGACGTCGTCCAGGGCATGGGACTGCGGCGCATCGTCGACGACGTGACCGCCTATGCCCACACCTCGGAACTCTCCGAGGCCGCCCTCGAGCGCGCCGCCAGGACCGTGCGCCAGATCGATGGACGCGAGGCCGACATCGCCCTGGCGCCGGCACGAACCAACCATCATCGCTACGGCGAGGACAACCCCGTCTCGGAGATGCCCTTCGCCGACAAGGTGGCGTTGCTCGAGGACATCGACGCCTGGCTTCGCTCAAGGGACGAAAGGGTCCACCAGGTGACGGCAGCCCTGCTGGCGAGCTGGCAGGTGGTCTCCATCCTGCGCGCCGACGGCAGCATGGTGACGGATGTCCGCCCCCTCGTTTCGGTCAGGATCAGTTGCGTCGTGCAGTCGGGCGAGCGCATGGAAGCGGGCTCCCATGGCACCGGCGGCCGCCTGCCCTATGCCGAGTTCATCGGCCGCCAGCAGTGGAAGAACCATGCCGACGAGGCCCTGCGCATCGCCCTTGTCAACCTCGAGTCCGTGGATGCCCCGGCCGGCGAGATGCCGGTCGTCCTCGGTCCGGGCTGGCCGGCCGTCATGCTGCACGAGGCCGTCGGACACGGCCTCGAGGGCGATTTCAACCGCAAGAAGACGTCGGCATTCTCCGGTCTCATGGGCGAACGGGTGGCTGCCCCGGGAGTCACGGTGATCGACGACGGAACCATGGCCGGAAGACGGGGCTCACTCACCATCGATGACGAGGGCACACCCAGCGAACGGACGGTGCTGATCGAGGACGGTATTCTGAAGAACTACATGACGGACCGCATGAACGCCCACCTGATGGGGACGGCGAAAACCGGCAACGGACGGCGCGAAAGCCACGCCCACCAGCCCATGCCGAGGATGACCAACACCTGCATGCTGTCGGGCGCCAGCGACCCGGAAGAGATCATCGAGTCGGTTCCCAACGGGCTCTATGCGGTCAACTTTTCCGGCGGGCAGGTCGACATCGTCAACGGCACCTTTGTCTTCACCGCGTCGGAGGCCTACCTCATCGAGAACGGCAAGGTGGGCCCCTCGGTCAAGGGCGCGACACTGATCGGCGACGGACCGTCCGCCCTCAAGCACGTCAAGGCGGTCGGCAACGACATGCAGCTCGACCCGGGCGTGGGGACATGCGGCAAGAACGGCCAGAGCGTGCCGGTCGGGGTCGGTCAGCCAACCATGCTGATCGAAGGCCTGACCGTCGGCGGCACACAGGCCGGATAGACCGCTCCCGCCGTCAGACCACCGAGGCGGCGACCGCCTGGACCTCGACCTTGAGCGCCGGACTGGCAAGGGCCGGGACGAAGACCAGTGTCGAGGCCGGCGCCACCTCTCCGAGAGCCGCCTCGCGCGCCTGGCGCACCGCCGCGAGATTGTCCTCGCCGACAACGTAGGTCGTCAGCGACACGAGATCGTCCGCCGTCATGCCTTCCGCCGCGAGGATCGCGAGGACATTCGCGAAGCACCAGTCAAGCCTGTTCACCGACATCCTCGGGAACGGCGCCGTCCGGCGTGATTCCGATCTGCCCCGAGACATGCAGCTGCTTCATGCCATCCGGGACCACGACGCCGTGGCTGTAGTTCGACAGGGGTGGCGAAACACCATCGGGATTGAATCGTCTCGGTATGGCTGGAGCGCTCCCTTCCTGCACGGGTCTAGAACGAGAATTCGCTGAACACCGGGTCGACGCTGCTTCCCCAGGCGTTCTCCCATCGATCCAGAAGGATGTCTGCCGGGGTCCTCCCCGACAGCGCGATGTCCATCAGCGAGTCGAGAAAGTGCACCTCGTCGAGGCTGCCGTCGTAGCAGCGCCTCCGGTAGAGTCCCTCGCAGGAAATCTCCAGCATCTCGCGGGCGACATCCTGGACGGTTCCCGACCGGAACGGCGCCTTCAGGCCGAGCCGCGGCACATCCGCCTTCATCCGCACCTGTTCTTCCCAGGTCCAGTCCCGCACCATCTCCCAGGCCGCGTCGAGTTGCGATTCCACGTAGAACAGACCGGTCCACAGGGCGGGCAGGGCACAGATGCGTCGCCAGCTGGCGCCGTCGGCGCCGCGCACTTCCATATATCGCTTGATCCTGACGTCGGGGAACAGCGTGGTCAGGTGGTCTTCCCAGTCGGAGAGCGTCGGGATCTCGCCCGGCAGGGCGGGCAGGCGGCCCTCCATGAAATCACGGAACGACTGGCCCGAGGCGTCGATGTAGCGTCCGTCGCGCAGCACGAAGTACATCGGCACATCGAGAGCGTAGTCGACGTAGCGCTCGAATCCGAACCCGTCCTCGGTGACGAACTTCAGCAGACCGCTGCGGTCATTGTCGGTGTCGGTCCAGATGTGGGCGCGCATCGACAGGTAGCCGTTCGGCCTGCCCTCGCTGAAGGGCGAGTTGGCGAAGAGCGCGGTGGTCACCGCCTGCAGCGCCTGGGCGACCCTGAACTTCTTCACCATGTCCGCCTCGGAGCCGAAATCCAGGTTGGCCTGGATGGTGCAAGTGCCGATCATCATGTCGAGGCCCATGGTCCCGACCTTCTGCATGTACTCCCGCATGATCCGGTAGCGCCCCTTGGGCATCCATGGCACGTCCTGTCGGCGGTCGAGAGGCCTCAGCCCCAGGCCGAGGAAGACGATGCCGAGTTCCTCGGCGATCTCCTGGCACTGGTCCAGGTGGGCATTCACCTCGCGACAGGCTTCATGGAGTGTCTTCAGGGGCGCGCCGGAGAGTTCCACCTGTCCGCCCGGTTCCAGGGAAACGTGCTGCCTGTCCTTCTTCAGCCCGATGACGCGGTCTTCCTCCATGAGCGGCTGCCAGCCGAAGCGCTGCAGCTCCTCGAGGATGACGCGGATACCATTGGGAGCATCGTAGGACAGCGGCGCGCGGGTGGCGGCGTCGTAGGCGAATTTCTCGTGTTCGGTGCCGACCCGCCACTCCTCGGGCGGCTTGCATCCCGATTCCAGATGCTCGACGAGCTGACTGCGGGACGTGACCTGCGTGGTGTTCTGTGCGGAAGGTATGGACACGGTCGACAGAGCTCCCCGGGCGGCGCACACGATATCCCGCGTTCAGGGCCCTTGCAAAGAAGGCCGGTGGGCGGACAATGTCGAAGGCAGGGCACTGCCGTGCGCCATCCCGGGAGTTGCCTGAATGAACCGGCGTCCGTTCTCCTGGAAGTGGGTCTACACGCGGGCACCCGCATCATGGCAACCATGGTTGCGCCTGGCGCGCGTCGACAGGCCTGCCGGTTTCTGGCTCCTGGCGTGGCCCTGCTGGTGGGCGGTTGCCATGGCGTCGCCGGGATGGCCGGACTGGACTCTCCTCGGCCTCTTCGCCGCCGGGGCCGTGGTGATGCGATCCGCCGGCTGCATCGTCAACGACATCGCCGACCGGCGCATCGACGCCAGGGTGGAACGGACCCGCGATCGACCGTTGGCCAGCGGCGCCATCACGCTGCCGGGCGCCCTCGTGTTCCTTGGCCTCCTGCTTGCGGCGGGCCTGGTCGTGCTCCTCCAGTTCAACCAGGCAACGATCATCACGGGCATCGCCTCCCTTGGCCTCGTGGTCATCTATCCGTTCATGAAACGCATCACATACTGGCCGCAGCTCTTTCTGGGTCTCGCCTTCGGCTGGGGGGCCCTGGTGGGCTGGGTCGCGGTGAGAGGCGCCCTGTCGCCGGAGCCCCTTGTGCTCTACCTGGCCGCCGTCGCATGGACGATCGGTTACGACACGATCTATGCCCACCAGGACAAGGCGGATGACATCGAGGTCGGCGTGAAGTCGACAGCCCTTGCCTTCGGCGAGAACACGAAGCCCCTCACCGGTCTCTTCTATGCCGTCTTCGTTGTCGGGGTGGCCGTGACCGGTTGTCTGGCAGGGACCGGGTGGCCCTTCCTGGTGCTCCTCGCCATGGCCGCCGCCGATCTGGCAAGGCAGCTCGTCACCGTCGATCTCGACGACCCGGCCTCGTGCCACAGGGGCTTCGTCGCCAACAACCGGATCGGCCTCCTGGTCCTTGCCGGATTCGTCCTCGGCCGTCTCGTCCCGGTCACCCCGTGACGGACTTCAGCGAGTCGAGCACCTTGGACTGGAAGAAGTGCACGTGGTGTTCACTGTACTCGGGATGATCCCGGTCCACGACGAACCGCCCCTGATGATAGCCAAGCGAGTGCAGACCCTGCTGGACATTTTCGCAGAGCCGGACATCCTCTTCCACCAGCACGACGCGAATGTAGTCCATGAACCGCATCTCGAGGTCGGAGGGTTCCCGGGACGTGAAGTAGAAATCCCAGCGCTCGCGGGCGGTTTCGGGGCCGGTGGGCAGAACCTGGAACATCGCCAGGTGGGGGCTTCCGGGATACATGAGGGGGATGGCCGTGGGCCAGATGTAGCCAAACAGGGCTTCCTGCTGTTCGACATCCGCCGCATCGAGGCGGTAGGCGCTGTTGTCGAGGTCCCTGGCGGCGATCCTGTGGCTGAAGGTGATGCCGTCATCGGACCACACGGCCTGGCCATCATAGTCGACGAGTTCCATCAGTGAACGGTGATTGGCATCGCAGTGATAGCATTCGTGGTTGTTGTCGATCACCGTCTTCCAGTTCGCTGCCACGTCGACTTCCCAGCGACAGGCGCGCACCAGGTCCGGCAACCGCGGACAGGCGCGGTGCATGTCTTCGAGAAAGCGCCCCGCCTGGTTGACGAGCGGGATCGCTTCAGTGTCGAGATTGACGAAAAGGAAGCCGCCGTAGTCCTCGAGGCGCACGGGCTTGAGGTCGGCGTTCTCCGCTGTCCAGTCCTCCAGGAGCGCGCATCCCCGGCCGTTTCGAAAGCGGCCGTCGGTGCCGTAGGTCCACTGATGGTAGGGGCAGGTGATGAAGACCGTGTTGCCGCAGCCCTCGAGCAACGGATGGGCGCGGTGACTGCATACGTTGTGAAAGGCGCGCAACACCTCGTCGTGGCCCCTGATGACAACGACGTTCTGATCGACGATCCTGCCGGTGAGATAATCGCCGCACCGGGGCAGGTCGCTGACATGCCCCAGGTACCACCAGCTACGGTAGAAGATCGCCGCGTGCTCGAGGCGCCAGATGTCTGGATCCCGGTACCAGCTCGAGGGCAGCGTGGTGGAATCCTCGGCACGGACACCAAAGCCACCGGCATCGAGTGTGCTTGTCATCGACCCTGCTCCCCTCTCCCGACAGCCGGCCGGGGTATGCTCACCTCGAAGAGCGCACCGCCGCCTGACCTCTCGAGGCAGACTGCGTCACCACCGTAGCGTCTCGCAATGCGCCGCACCAGATAGAGACCGAGACCGGCTCCCTTGCCCTCGCCGGCGAAGGAGCGAAACGGCTCGAAGATGCTCTCCCTCCTGGATTCGCTGACTCCGGGACCCCTGTCGGCAACACGAAGGCGCACCCATGGGCCGTCAGACGCCACGTCGACGCTCACCGGACTTGCCGCGGCGTGACGCCGCGCGTTGCCGAGGAGAATGCGCACGAGATGACGGACCAGGTGCTCCTCGGCGGCGATGACGGCCGAGCCACCGGTGAACGCGGCCTCGAAGCGGGCCGCCTCATCGGCGGCGAGCGCGCCGAGATCGATCTGGTCGAGGCGGGCCTGACCCTCCTCGATCTCGAGGCGGCTGCAGAGCAGAATCTCGTCGATCAGATGATCGAGCTCCGCTATGTCGCGCTCGATTCCGACGACAAGACGAGGATCCGCATGGTCGGCCAGCAGCCCTGCGGCCACGGCGATCCTCGCCAATGGGGAGCGCAGTTCATGGGACGCCGCCGCAAGGGTGTTGCGCTGGGCCTCGACCAGGTCCTCGATACGGCCCGCCGCCCGGTTGAAGCTCGTCGCCAGAGCGGCGATCTCGTCCCGGCCCTCGACCCTGACACGCGCAGAGAGGTCGCCCGAACCCAGAACCTCGACCCTCGATTTCAGCCGCTCGAGACGCCCGGAGAGGCGGCGTGACAGGGGCCAGGCGCCGATGGCGGCAACCAGGGCGAGAAGTCCAGGGACCAGGAGGAATCCGGCTCCGGCGATGCCATCTCCTCTCACCCGGTCGACCTCGATGGTCCGGCCGTCGGGAAGCATGATGGCATGAGAGTGGCGCCAACCTGTCTCCCCCGGATGACCGGGATCGGAACTCCCCAGGATACGGCCGTCGGGTGCAAGCAGGGTAAAGCGGGCATCGAAGTGTCCTGCCAGCCTGGCAAGGTGCGCATCGACCCGGTCCCGCGGCGCGCCGGCCTGCGGCAGGACCTCCCCGAGATAGGCGCCCATGCTCCGGACCAGTTCGCCCGACCGGCGATCGCCGGGGATGAACCACCATGCAAGCGCCGTCAGCACGCCGAAGAGAACGATGATGGCAAGGAACGTGAGATAGACCTGGAAGAAGAGGCGCCGCCTCACCCCGCTTCGTCCCGCCGGCCGGTGAAGAGATACCCGGCGCCCCGCAGGGTGACGATTCGCCGCGGGTCCCCCGGATCATCCTCGATCACCGCCCTGATTCTCGAGACGTGCACGTCGATGCTCCGGTCAAAGGCCTCGAGAGAGGTACCTCGCACCCTTTCCATGAGCTGATCACGGCTGAGAACGCGTCCCGCATTCTCTGCCAGGGCGAGGAGCAGGTCGAACTGGTGGCCCGTCAGGGTCCGCTCCTCGCCGTCGAGGGTCACCCGGCGCATCGACCGGTCGATCACCAGGCGGCCAAACCGCATGATGTCGGGAGCCGACGTGCGCCGGCGAAGGATGGCGCGCAAGCGCGCCAGGAGTTCGCGCGGATTGAAGGGCTTGGCGAGGTAGTCATCGGCGCCGATCTCGAGGCCGACGATACGGTCCTCTTCGGCGCCACGGGCTGTCAGCATCAGGAGGGGAACGTCCGAACGCGCCCGGATGGCCCGGCACACGTCGAGTCCGTCGCCATCGGGAAGCATGAGATCGAGGATGACCACATCGAACCCGCCCCTTGCTGCGGCGGCAAGGCCCCCGGCAGCGCTGGCCTGGTGCTCCAGGGTCATGCCCACCCGGTCAAGATAGACCGTCACCATCCCGGCGAGGTCCCGGTCATCCTCGATCATCAGCAGGTGGGTCATCGGCGCTCGTGGCGCTGCATGTGCTCGGCCAGCATGCGGCGCTGTTCGGGGGTCAGGACCTCCGCCACGTCGGCAAGGGCGATGAGGAGACGCCCGCTCACCTGATCCATGGTTTTCAGTCTCTGCCGGCGCAGCTCCTCCAGCGCCCGGCGGTCGACGTTCGCCTCTGCGAGAGTCGTGATGAGCGTCTGCCGGGTCTCGCGGACGAGGCCTCGCAGTTCCTTCATGTCGGCAACCGCCTCCTGGACGATTCCGGCGATCTCCGCGCGCTGATCATCGCTCGCATCGACCCTGTCCAGCATGCGATCAATGCGTTTCTCCGCAAACCGTTCAATGCCGTGGCCATGGCCATGGAACGCGAAGGAGACGATGCACGCGGCCACGATGACGGCAAGGGCAATGCCTCCGGCGATCCACCAGCGGCGGTGACGGGGCTTGTGAGACATGTCGGTCATGGATCGATCCCTGTTCCGGTGAGGGGACTCATCGTGAACGCCGTCCATGTCCCGACTGTTGCCCTTGTGTAAAGTTGTATTGCCGGGAAGGCCTACATGCGCATGCGTGAACCGGACGGATCGAAGAGCGGCGCCTCAACGATGACGGCACGGCGCCTGTCGCCCAGGATCTCGATCAGGAATTCGCCGCCCGCCTCCGTCATGTCGACCGGCACGAAACCCAGGGCCACGGACTTCTCCACGTGGTGGGCGTATCCCCCCGACGTGACGAAACCGACGACTTCCCCGTCCCTCCACACCGGTTCATCGGCGACGCAGTCGGCATCGGCGGCATCGACGACGAACGTCACAAGGCGCCTGCCGGTTCCTTCCGCCGCCTCCCTCAAGGCCACGTCACGGCCAGGGAAGTCCTGCTTGTCGAAGGCGATGAAGCGATCGAGCCCGGTCTCGGCGGCGGTGTAGTCGGGCCGGTATTCGCGCAGCCACGAACCGAAGGATTTCTCCAGGCGCAGACTCATCATGGCGCGCATGCCGAAGGGCGCCAGACCGAGACCGGCGCCTTCGCCCAGGAGTGTCTCGAAGAGGGCATTCTGCAAGGCGATGGGCACGTAGATCTCGTAGCCGAGATCCCCGGTGTAGCTCACTCTCTGCACGGTGGCCGCGACCTCGCCGACGGTGATGTGGCGGACAGCGCGGAAGGGCATGGCGTTTCCAGACACATCGGCATCCGTGGTGCGCTGAAGAAGGTCGCGGGCGCGTGGTCCGGCAATCTGGAATCCGACGAGAGCCCGCGAGATGTTGGTGACCGTCACCCCGTTCCCGGGCAGGAGATCGAGAAAGAGGCGCATGTGGGCATCCTGCGCCACGTAGCTCGCCTGCACCCTGAAACTCTCCGGCCCGTCGCTCGCGATGGTGAAGTCTCCCGCCAGGCGGCCACGCTTGTTGAGAAGCGGCGACAGCGTGAGTCGTCCCTCCTTCGGTACGCGCCCGGCCATGATGCCGTCGAGCCAGGCCGCGGCGCCCTCCCCCTCGATGCGGAACTTCGAGAAATTGTGGATCTCGTTGATGCCCACGCCCTCGCGAACGCCCCGGCACTCACGGGCCGTCGCGGCAAAGGCATTGGAGCGGCGAAAACTCGGTGTCTCCCAGAGCGGCTCACCCGGCAGTGCGAAGTAGTTGACATGTTCCATGCCGAAGGCGCTGCCAAAGACGGCGCGGCGCTCCTGCCATACGGCATGGGCCGGCGTCGTGTGGAAGGGGCGCCCGGCAGGAAGTTCCTCGTTGGGATAGGCGATGGCGAAGCGCCTCTGGTAGTTCTCGCGTGTCTTCGCACGGGTCCAGGCCGGCGTCGTCCAGTCTCCGAAACGCGCCACGTCCATGGCGAAGATGTCCCGTGACGGCTCGCCCTCGATCATCCATTCGGCGAGGGCCAGTCCGACGCCTCCGGCCTGGCTGAACCCGGCCATGACGGCGCAGCAGGCCCAGTACCCGTCCAGGCCCGGAACCCTCCCCACAAGTGGATTGCCATCGGGAGCGAAGGTGAAGGGACCGTTGATGATGCGCTTGATTCCGGCAGACTGCAGCACGGGATAACGCCGGTAGGCGGTTTCCAGCGGTCCGGCAATGCGGTCGACATCGTCGGCAAGGAGTTCGTGCCCGAAGTCCCAGGACGTGCCGTCGACGGCCCAGTGCCGGCACGCCTGCTCGTAGATGCCGATGACGAGACCCCGGCCCTCCTGCCTGAGGTAGCTTTCACCGGCGGGGTCCATGACATGGGGAAGTTCCTTCCCATGCCCGTGGACTTCCGGAATGTCGCCGGTGACGAGGTACTGGTGCTCGAGCGGGTGGAGAGGCAGGCGGACACCCGCCATCATGCCCACTTCGCGGGCCCACAGTCCGGCGGCGTTGACGACATGCTCGGCAACGACGGACCCCTTCTCGGTGACGACATCCCACCTGCCATCTCTCTTCCGGTGCAGTTCGAGCACGCGGTTGTGGAGCGAGATGTCGGCCCCGGCCATGCGCGCCGCGCGGGCATAGGCATGGGTGGTTCCGGAAGGGTCAAGGTGTCCGTCGAGAGGGTCCCAGAGTGCGCCGAGGAGACCCTTCGCATTGATGATGGGGGTGAATTGAGCAATGTCGCCCGGGCCGACGATCTCGGTTTCGAGCCCCATGTGACGGTGCCTGGCCCGTTCGGCCTTGAGGAAGTCCATCCTGTCGGGTGTTTCGGCAATGGTCAGGCCGCCGACATGGTGAAGACCGCAGGACAGGCCCGTGATCTCCTCGAGTTCGCGATAGAGGCGGATGGTGTAGCCCTGCAGGGCCGCGATGTTGGGATCGGCGTTCAACGTGTGGAAGCCGCCCGCCGCATGCCACGTCGAGCCCGATGTCAGGTCCGAGCGCTCGATGAGCATGACATCGGTCCAGCCGAACTTCGTCAGGTGGTAGAGGACACTGCATCCGACAACGCCGCCGCCGATGACGGCCACACGCACGTGGGAGCGCATCGCGCTGCTATCCCAGAACGGAGAAGGAACTGTCCTGGTTGATCTCCCGATTGCGCGAGAAGAAGGACATGTCGATGTCGCGATCGATGTGCGGCAGATGGAAGCTCACCGGCTCGACATCATGATCCTGGCCTCCCTCGCAGGCGGCGATCAGGGTCGCCATCATCTCGCCGGCGATGGGTGCGTTCTTGAACTGGTTGCCGCTGGTGCCGATCGCCAGGTAGAAGCCGCCAAGGTCCGACCTGTCGTAGATGGGGCCCCAGTCCTCGGTGACATCATAGAGGTCGACCGCGCCCCGCGCCGCGGAACCCGGAATCTTCAGTCCCGGAAAGCGTTGCGCCTGGCGCATGACAAGGGTTGTCCACATGCCCGTGAATTCCTGGAGATAGTCATCGGGGTCAACCCATTCCCTGTCGTCGCAGGCCGGATCCTCGCTGCCGATGAGGATGTGGTGGCCCGTCTCGGGGCGGCAATAGGTGCCGATCTCGCTATCCGAAAAGACATGACTGACACGGGAATCGTAGTCGTCCGGCGCCGGAACGTGGGCGACCTCGTGGCGCAGGGCGCGCGTCGTGATGCGCATGGTGCCGGCAAGACCCGCCATCTCGTTGACCTTCGACGAGTGCGGGCCGGCGACGTTGACCACCACGGGGGCATCGATCTCCTCGCCATTGTCGAGGGTGACGCCCTTCACGCGTCCGTTGTCGCGGCGGATGGCGGCGACGGTGGCATTGAAGCGGAACGATGCGCCGCGCATTTCCGCGGCTCTCTGGACGTTGTGTCCGGCAAGTTGCGGGTCCGAGATATAGCCGCCGCGCGGGAAATAGGCGGCGCCGACGATCTCGCGGCCAAGGGACTCGCCGAATTCCGGATCATCGGTGCGGCGCGGTTCACCGAAACACGCCGTCGACACGGACGGCATGCGCTGGCAGACCTCCTCGGGCGTGAGTTCCTGGTAGGGGCAGCCGATCTCGTCCATGACCTTGAGGATGTTCTGGAGAAAGTCGTTCTGCCGCGTCTTCATGATCATGCAGCCGACATCGTGGTATCGCGCCATGCCGCGTTCATCGACCACCCCGCAGTAGTTCTCCCAGTCGGACCAGTAGAAATGGCTCTCGTAGGCGATGGCCGATCCGTGCACCGTGGAATAGTAGGGGCGGACGATGGCGCAGGAGTTGGCCGTCGAGCCGTAGCTGGCCGCCGGCAACCGGTCGATGGACAGGACATCCATGTCCCGCGCGGCAAGTTCACGCGCCGTGCTGGCGCCGATGATCCCCGCTCCGATCACGATGGCGTCCCTTGTGTCAGCCATGGCTTCAGGTCTCCCTTGTTCTCCAGGACACGCTCCGGACATCCCCGGAGGCACGGTCTCCATAGCACCGGTTGACGGTCTCCCGCCACCCCGGACCCGGCGCCGGCGCAGCCGGACACGAAGCAGAGTTGCGCGACGGCCCGGGACATGCTTGATGGTCGCCATGAACGACACCCCGACAACCGTCCCGGCGACGGGCGCCGACCCTTTGCCGGACCGGGGACAGGAATGGCGCGAGCGCCTGGATCTCGGCAGGCTCGCCCGCTTGAGAAGCGAGATCGCACGGGCCGATTGCGGGGCCGGTCTCTTCTATGACCCGGTCAACATCCGCTATGCCACCGGCACCTCGAACATGCAGGTCTAGGCCCTTCACAATCCCTGCCGGTATGTCATCGTGCCCGTGGAGGGGCCCGTGGTGCTCTTCGAGTTCAGGGGGTGCGGGCATCTTTCGAGGAACTGCGTTGCCGTGAACGAGGTTCGCGATGCCGTCCCGTGGTACTTCAGCGTCTCGGGCCCGACGACCGGTGACGCGGCCGGTCTCTGGGCAGCGGAAATGCTCGACCTGGTGGCGATCCACGGTGGCGGCAACGGGCGAATGGCCATTGACCGTGTGGACCCCCAGGGACCTGGATCGCCTTCGGGAAACGGGATGCCCGGTGGTTGACGGCCGCGAGGTGGCGGAGCGTGCGCGCCGCATCAAGACACCTGAAGAGGTCGACGCCCTGCGCGATGCGGTTGCGGTCTGCCAGACCGGCATCGCCCGCATGATGGAAGCCACACGGTCAGGCATGACCGAGAACGCGATCCGGTCAGTCCTTCACGAAACCAACATCCGCCTGGGTGGGGAGTGGATCGAGACGAGGCTCTTCAGTTCCGGCCCACGCACCAACCTCTGGTACCAGGAAGCATCGAACCGACGCGTCGAGGCTGGCGACATGGTGAGCCTGGATTCCGACCTCGTCGGTCCGATGGGCTATTCGGCGGACATCTCGCGCAGCTGGATCGTCGACGGCAAGCCGCCATCGGGAGAGCAAAGGACTCTCTACGGCCTTGCCTTCGAACAGGTGATGCGCAATCAGGAGCTCTTCCGTCCAGGGACGACCTTCGGCGAGATCGCCGGCAGGGCCTTCGCCCTGCCGGGGGGTTCTCGGAGTACCAGATACCGGCTGTCGCCCACGGCGTCGGCCTCGTCAACGAGTACCCGATCGTCCTCCATGCCTCCCGCCACGGGGAGAGAGGACACGAGGGCATGGTCGAGGCGGGCATGGTCCTCTGCATCGAAAGCTACGCCGGCAAGCCCGGGGGAAGGAGGGCGTCAAGCTCGAACAGCAGGTTCTGGTGAAAGAGGACGGCATCGAGCTCCTCTCCGACATGCCGTTCGAGACGGCGCTGCTGTAGGCCGGCACAGCCGGACGCAGCAATGGCTCGAACGGCAGGGTGAGACCCTTCACCGACGACACTGCGATCACAAGCGGCATTCGGGTGGCGACCGGCAGGGCTGCCCATGCCCCACAGGTGTTTCGGCCGCAAGGGAACACCTGCTTCAGGCAGCCGACCACTGGCCTCGACCATTGTCCGATCTCTTGTTCGGCAACGCCGCTTGAGCCCTTCTGCCGCATGCATTCCGACAACGGTCTTCGTCGTACCGGTGACGGTATTGGTATGAGTTATCGGCAGCGAAACCCGCGACAAGCGCCATGTCCGGCGGGAAGCGCGCGTCAACGCCTGCACGACCGGCACGAAGGGAGGCGCCCGGACGCCTCTTCCGGCGCTGTCGCTATGCCATCAGGTCCACGAGTCTCGGATGCGGCCTGCGCCGGCCGGGCAGGTTGTCGGCCATGTGGCGCTCAAGCGCCGCAGCAACGCCGAGCAACTGGCGGTCGCCATGACGTTTGCCCGAGATCTGCAACCCGAAGGGCGCGCCGGTCGGGTCGAGACCACATGGCAACGTCACTGCCGGATGCGCGGTCAGGGTAACGCCGTAGGTGAGGCCCAGCCAGTGGAAATAGCTCCTCAGTTCCTCGCCGTCGATGTGGGTCGGGTAGAGTTGTTCGACGGGGAAAGGCGGCACGGCCGCGGTCGGAGACAGGAGGATGTCGAACTCCTCCATGAAGTCGAGGAAATCGCGGTAGAGCCGGGTCTGCCGGGCCAGCGCGAAGGCTGCATCAGCGAAGGAATAGCCGAACGCCTGTTCCATGTTGGCGACCAGGTTGGGTCCGAGCAACTCGGGCCGGTTCTCGTAATGGTCAATGAAGTTGTTGTAGAAGGACATCGCACGCAGAATCTCGAAGATCTCATTGCAGCCCTCAAGCGGCGGATCGGCGTCGGGTGTACGTCGGGATTGTGAGATTTGAACAAAGCGTGCGGTCTGCGGTCGTTTTTAGGTATTGTTCTGACAGTGTATTAGGCAGTCAGTATGGAGGCCCCGATGACACTGCCCCCCCGAATTGTCCGAGCTCAACCTCAGGCGCCGCGACATCCAGAACCAGCTTGCCGACCTTGGCGACCTGCGCCCCGGCTCGCTGACGCCGCGTTTCCGCAAGTGCGGCAAGCCCACCTGCCACTGTGCCGCCCAGGGAGACCCCGGTCACGGACCGAGCTGGTCGTTGACCTGGTCTGTCGAGGGCAAGACCCAAACCCGGATCATCCCCGCCGAGGCGGTCGAGGAAACCCAGGCGCAGATTGCCGAGTATCAGCGCGCCCGTGCTCTTATGCGTGAACTGTTCGAGGTCAGCACCCGGATGTGCGACGCACAACTCGACGCCATCAAGGCGATTCCAAAAAACACTTCGTCGCGGCGCTCGAACCGGAAGTCCGCCACGAGATCGTCAGCGAAGCGGCGAGCCTGATCGGTGTCGGCGTGCTTGACGACTTCCAGGCGATCGAGACTGAGGCCCGGCGGGTGGCATGGCAGATCATGGGGCAGGCGGTCGCCGCGAAGCTCAACGCCGATCATTCCGACGATCAGGGCCCCTGCCTGTGCGGGTGCGGCGGCAAAGCTCGCTTCGCCGGCCGCCGGCCCAAGACCTTCATCACCGCCTTGGGCCCGATGACGCTGGAACGGGCCTGGTATCACTGCGACGGCTGTCACTCAGGCTTCAGCCCGCGCGACCGCGCTCTTGGCATGGAGAACACCTTCCTGTCGCCGGCGTCGCTGCGCATGATCGGCATCGCTGCCGCCAGGATCAGCTTCGAGGGCTCCAGCGCCCTGTTGCGCGAGTTGGCCGGCCTCGCCGTCGCACCGAAGACGGTGGAACGCCACGCCGAGGCTCTCGGACGTGAGAGAGCAGGCGACGAACACCGCGTCATCGAACCCGAGTTCGGCGATACCCCCACCCTCTACCTCGGTCTCGATGGTACCGGCGTGCCGGCACATGGCCGGCGGCGCACTTGATGAAGTCGCGGCGCTGATGCACCCAGCACAAAGCGAGGACGACCGCGCCGTCGAGTTCGCGCGCCATCTTCTTGTAGGCGCTGTGGCGGTCGCAGACCAGGAACAGGGTGCAACCGGCGTCGCCGAACAGCGTCTTCGCGACCTCGGCGCTGCGCGAGGGATCGATGTGGAAGTAGACCGCGTCCGCGCTGACCGAGGTCCACAGCCAGGCGCGGGTGGAGCGGCCTGCCTCGCTCAGCGACTGGATGCGCCAGCCCGTCTCGTCGCCATGGCGCACGGCGGCCTCGTTCTGGTGGTCGATGATTGCCTGCGTCACCGGGTCGAACAGCGGCACGAAGCGATGCACGCTGTCTCCCAGGGTCCCGGCCGCGATCGGCAATCCCTGGTCCGACAGCCATACCGCGACCCGGTTCATGGGCCGCAGGCAGGCGTAGCGCTCGAACAGGAAGCGCGCCCACACGGTGGTTCCGTAGGGGGTTCTGGGGAACAGGCGCGGCGCCGGGGGCGCCGACACCTCCTTGGGCGAGGACGCGCATTGGCAGGTCCGGCGCCAGCGCGGGCGGCGGATGACGCGCTTGTGGGCGCAGACTTCGATCTCAAGGAGGGTGGATTCCTCGGCGCCATTCTGCACATAGGGCTGCCCGCACTCTCCGCAGACGCAGGCATCGGCCGGCGGATTGCGCTCTTCCGTGCGTTCCTCGAGTTCGGGCCGGTCGGTCCGGCCATGGCCGGCGGCGCCGGGCTGCTGGCCGCGCTGACGTCTGGATCGCGGCTTCTCCTGCTGCTCGCTCTTGCTGCCGAACAGCGCCTTCGACAGGACGGCGCGGGTCGCGCGAAGCTCGGCAACCGTTTTCTCCAGCGTCTCGACGCGGGAGGCGAGCTCGGTTCTTTCCGCCCTCAGGTCCCGGGCCTCGGTGCGAAGCCGGGCGTTCTCCTCGCTTACCGACGCGATGATGTGCTTGGCAGCCTGCGCGTTGCGAAGCGTCCCCAGCTCCTTCTCCAGCGCGGTCTGTGCCCTGCGAAGCAGCCGCAGCGCGGTGTTCTTGTCGCGCAGCGTTGCGATGGTGGCCTTCCCGGCCTCCGCCGCCCGTGCCGCCTTGCGCAATCCGGCGTTCTCTTCGCGGAGCAACGCGACCGTCGCCGTCAGGGTTTCGGTCTTCCGTTCCGCCCTGCCCAGCCGGGCGGCCTCCTTGCCCAGCCGCTTGTTTTCCTCGCGCAGCGCATCGATGTCCCTGCGCAGCCGGCGGACGTCCTGGCGCAGGGAGATGGCCGAACCTCGCTTGCCGGTCTCGACGCCGGCCTCGGCAAGCAACTTCGTCAGACGGGCGACCTCGGTCTCCAGGGAGAGGGCGTCCTTCGCCGTGCGGCGGACCTGCTTCGTCTCCTCGACGGCCGCCTTCAACCTGGTCCGGCTCGCGTCGAGCTGCCACTGCAGGCTGCCGGCCCGGGAACGGGCATCGATTTCCGCCAGCCGCAGCTCTTCTACGCGCGCTTCGGCCGCTTCGGCCCGAGCGCGCTCACGTTCAAGCAGCGACGGCCAATCCGGCGCCTCGCAAGGCTCTGTGTCAGGAGGAACAGACGATGGACCATCCGGTCCTTCGACCAACGACAGGTGCGCCCGAACGGCGTGTCCGCGATTCGTCATGCGCGGAAGCTAGCGCATGTCAGATCGCGTTACCAGTCTCAAATGTATCTACTCACCCCTTGTTGGGGTCTGGTTGTCCGTAGTGCTGGTTGAGGATGTCTACGGCCTTTCCGTCGAGGGCGATGTGGATGGCGACGTGAGGGTTGTAGCCGAGTGCGTCCATGGTGGTGAGGTAGCTTGAGCCTCGGCACCATGCTTTGGCGTGGGGCATGGTGCGGAAACATCCGGACACCTTGATCTTGACCTTTGTCATCCTGATCTTCTGTAAGCGTTCGGCCGTGCGGTGATGGCTGATTTTGGTTGGTTTGGGTCTTGCTGACTATCGTCTGAGAAAGAGCTGGTAAACTCGTTTGGTCTCGATTATGGTCGAGGCCATGAAGACTTTTGCCGAGACGCGCGGAGCGACACAGCAGCTGACGGGAGGTGGTGACGGCCTATGTCGGGCGTCAGCGGCCTTGTCATGCGAGGCGCCTGACTGGCGTGCGCTCTATGAGGCGGAGCGGGTTCGTGCGGATGCGGCGGAAGCGAGCATGCGTGACCTGCGCCGTGCGAAGAATTCTGCCCGTGCCCGTGCGGGCACATTCAAGTTTCATCTCGACCGCACTCGTGATCAGCTCAAGAAGGCTCGCCGGGAGGTGAAGCGGGTACAGGACCTGGCGGAGGCGCTGGAGCGGGAAAGGAACGCTCTGAAGCGTAAGAACGCTGAACAGGAGAACGAGCTGTCGAAGCTGCGCGAGACGCGTGAAAAGCACGCGAAGGCGCGCTTCGGGTCGAAGAGCGAGAAGCGGAAGAAGAAGGCAGGCACAGGGAACAAGCGGGGTCAGCAACCTGGCAAGAGCGGCCACGGGCGCACCCCGCGTCCGAAGCTCGAGGAGAAGCACGAGCGCCATGATCCACCGGCATCGCAGCGCACGTGCCCGTGTTGCGGCGAGCCCTATGTGGCCAACGGCAGCCACGAGACCTCGATCATGGAGGTCCATGTCAAGGCTCATATCCGGCGGATTGAACGTGGGCGTTGGCGCCGTGGTTGTCAGTGTTCGTCGGCGCCTGCGGAGATCATCGCGCCGCCACCTTTGCGCTTGCTTGCGAATACCCCCTTCGGCATCAGTGTCTGGGAATGCGTGCTCTATGAGCGCTTCGCCTGCTTGCGTCCCCTGCGCCGGGTCTCGCGATGGCTGGAAGACCAGGGACTGCCGATGGCGCCGGGAACGATCGCTGGCGGCATGAAGAAGATGACGCCGATGTTCGCGCCTCTCGCTCAGGCCATCCTCGATCATCAGAACCGGCTGACGGTGCGCCACGGCGACGAGACCAGCTGGGTCGCGGTAGGGATGCGCATTGCTGCGCACCCCCCGCACAGATCCGGACATGGACGTTAATCCATCCGGCTCCTACCTCGGGTGCTTGACGGTAAACCGCTGGTCCGGCCATGGGTGGCGGATGGAGACGCGCGGCCAAAGAAGCTCGGTCATGCGCTCCAATCGCTTCCAGTCAAAGCAGTGGCGCTGGGAGCGGCGGCGGATCGCTCGCAGCCATAGGCGTTGCAGCCTTTGGCGGAACGTGCGCAGCCATCGGGTCGACCCCGGAACGGCGAAGTAGTTGGACCAGCCATTGACAACTCGCCCAAGCCACATGCCGACCTCCCATATGTCGTGATGCCGTCGATTGCGAAGCACCTCCTCGATGCGCGCCAGGGTCCTTGCGACCCGTTTTGCGACCGGCTTGCGACCAAGCCTGAAGCGTCCTCTCCGGGTCTCCGTGCAGAAGTGCGTGAAGCCCAGGAAGTCGAACGTCTCCGGCCTGCCCGCCCCGCGAGATCGCCGGTTCGCCTTGGCAAACCGTCCAAACTCAACGAGACGGGTCTTGTCCGGGTGAAGGGTGAGACCAAAGCGGTCCAGCCTCTCCCGAACGTCGCGAAGGTATGTCTCCGCATCCCGCTTATGCTGGAACCCGACCACAATATCGTCCGCGTAGCGGACAATGATCGCTTTACCGTTCGGAACCTTCGGACGCCATGCCTTGTGAAACCACAGATCGAGCACGTAGTGCAGAAACACGTTCGCCAGGCAGGGGCTGACAATGGCGCCCTGAGGCGTGCCCGCACCGGTGTCGCTCCATGATCCGTCGGTCATGACGCCAGCGTTCAGCCACTTGCGGATCAGACGGATCACCCGCCTGTCGCCAATGCGATGCTCCAGGAACTTGATCAACCAATCCCTCGGGATTGTGTCGAAGTACCCCTGAATGTCCGCGTCGACTATCCAGTTGACCTTGCGCCGCTCGATCCCGAACGCCAGGGCGTCGAGAGCGTCATGCGCCCCTCGGCCCGGTCGGAACCCGTAGCTGAAGCCAAGGAACTCCACCTCATAAATCGGTGTCAGGATCACATCCACAACCGCCTTCTGGACGATCTTGTCCTCCAGTGCGGCAATCCCGAGCGGTCGTGTCCCGCCGTCCGGCTTGGGTATCTCAACCCGCCGAACCGGCGGCGCCCGGTACGCTCCCCCACGATGCAGGCGCGAGTGCAGATCAAGCAAGCGCTCGTCCAGACCCTCGCCATACGCCGCCCACGTCACGCCGTCGACACCTGCCGAGGCTTCCTTCTTCAAACCGAAGTAGGCCGCCCGGAGCGCGTCCGGCGTAATGTGATGGAAGAGTGCAGTGAGACGCTCCTTCGGGTTCCTCTCTGCAGCTTCCCGTATCCGGTCCGCCGCCTGTGGCACACTTGCCCGACACTGCGTTCGGTGCGTGCTTTGGCGTCCCGGATTCCCCTTGGTTGAGGCCCTTTCCTCCAGCGACTCCGCAGAAGCTGACGCTCCCTTGTTCGCCGCCTTCACCGGTCTTACGGCCCCATCCGACTTCTTCAAACCGTTCCTCATAGGCTTCGGCTTTCTCCTTTCCCTACACGGTCCCGCCACGACAGGCGGGATAGTTCGAAGACCTCCCAGGGTCCCAACAGAAGGCGTGCGGACGTGCATGGGTTCTCCGACACCGCGGGACGCACCTGTGGTGCTAAACAACTGAACTAACGCTGTATTTTCTCTCTCGATCCTGCAACTGCGGGCGATTGCGCGAACGGAATCTCCCGTTCCTGCAACTCGCATTCGAGGGAGACTCCATGGCTGCAAAACATCTCACCGAGAGCCGCATCAAGGCCCTTCGTCCGCGCAGGGCTGCCCGGGACACCCGTGACGCCCATCTCAAGGGATTCGGCATCCGTGTCTACCCATCGGGGCGCAAGCGCTACTTCATCCATACCCAGCATGATGGACAGAGGATCTGGAAGATCGTCGGTGACGCTGCCGGGATCGGTCTCGCCGAGGCCAGACAACGCGCACAAGCCATGCTGACCGCCATCAGAAGCGACGCTCCCGCTTCATCCGACGAAACCCTGTTCGAAACGGTCGCCGAGGAGGTCTTTCGCCGGTACGGGCGAACATGGAAGTCCAGCACACTCGAGGTCAACCGGAACTACTACCGCAATCAGATCCTGCCGTGGTTCCGTGGACGCCAGATCGCGGAGATCGTGCGCGGTGACGTTCAGGAGTGGTTCGCCTCCCTGTACGCGACGCCGGTCGCAGCCGACCGGTCGGCGCCGGTTCTCTCGGTCATCATGGCCCGTGCCGAGGACTACGGATACCGGCCTGAAGGCAGCAATCCGTGCCGGGGCATCAGGCGCTATCGACGGCAGGGACGGGAGCGCTTCTGTTGCGTGGAGGAGGTCCGCCGGCTCGGGCGCGTGCTGCAGGACCATGAAGCGCACTTTCCGGCACAGGTGGCGATCATCCGCCTCCTGCTCCTCACCGGGTGCCGAAGCCAGGAGATCCTGTCGCTGCGCTGGGCGGACTACCGCGAGGGCCATCTCCATCTCGCGGATTCCAAGACGGGGCCACGCATGGTCTGGCTGTCGGCTCCCGCCCGGAAGATCCTGACAACGTTGCCTCGTCGTTCGCCTTGGATGTTTCCATCGCCAAGGACCACAGCCAGGTCCATCTCGCAAGGCGCCATCGGATACTTCTGGATGCGTGTGCGCTCCGAAGCGGGCCTGGAGGATGTGCGCCTTCACGACCTGCGTCACACCTACGCCTCCCTTGCCGTCATGCACGGAGAGAACATTCTCACCGTCGGTCGACTGCTCGGTCACAACGATCCCGCCACCACTCTCAAGTACACGCATCTCGCCGACGGCATGATGGCCGAAGCGGCAGAGGCCGTGGGCTCCGTTCTCGGAAGGACTGATGCATGAACCGCAGGAAGAAGCTGACAGATACCCTCGTGCGCAACCTCAAGCCGCGATCCCGGGAGTACACGCTTCGCGATACCTTCGTTCCCTCTCTCGGGGTTCGGGTCCACCCGTCGGGAGGCCGCGGCTTCGTTCACATCGACGGCGGAAGAAGGACATCGCTTGGTCCGGTCGCCTTCAAGACGGTCAAGGTGGCCCGCAAGGAGAGCCTCGAAAGACTGGCAGCCGGTCACGACGACAGGGCTTCGGTCCCGTTGTTCAGGGACTTTGCTGTCGCATGGCGCGATTCCTGGGTCCGTCGGTGCAAGCCCGGAACGATCCAGTGGCGCGACAGGTGCCTTCAAGCCCGCCTGTTGCCGACATTCGGTTCCCGATGCCTGGACCAGATCACGCCCGCCATGGTGCACCGCTGGTTCGACGACTACAGCAGAACGGCGCCCGGCGGGGCCAATTCATGCCTGAAGGTCCTTCGACACATCCTCAATCACGCCATGGCCTGCGGCCACATCACAGCGAACCCGGCAAGGTCGGTGAAACCCAACCCGCGCAGGAAACTCACCCGCTTCCTCTCGCGCGAGGAACTTCATCGGCTGCATGACGTGCTGGACCGCCACGACAATCTCCAGGGGATCAGTCGATCACGGCGAATGCAGATCGACATCATCCGGCTTCTCATGCTTACCGGGTGTCGCAAGAACGAGATCGTCCGCCTGCAGAAGCAGGAGGTGCTCGGCAACAGTCTCCGGCTCCGGAACAGCAAGGTCGGTCCGCGCACGGTCGTCCTGAATGCCCCGGCCCAGGCCATCATCGAGCGCCGTCTTCCCGGCGACAGCGCATTCGTCTTCCCGTCCCCCCGCGATCCCGGACGGCCGCTCAACGACGATCTCCCACTGTGGTACGTCGTCCGCAGGGAGGCCGGCATCGAGGATGTCAGGCTCCATGATCTGCGCCATACATTCGCCAGCCATGCCGTCATGCAGGGAACGCCGCTTCCCGTCGTCGCAAGGCTCCTCGGTCACGCGCAGACGACCATGACCCTGCGCTACGCCCACACGGGCGACCGGGAAACCGAAGCCGCTGCCGAGCGGATCGCAACGGCAATCTCGGACATGCTCGGGTTGGACGCGACTGCCTGACAGTCATGGGGCTGCGCCATCGTCAAGTCCGGTCTGCCAGGGACTCGAGCACCCCGAGGGCCATGTCAGCTTCTTGCTCGATTTCCGTGTCTGTCGAGTATCGACCGAAACTGAAGCGCACAGAGCACGACGGAAACCGTGTTGTCGGATCGTCAGGCGCCAACCGGCGGGGTGCACGAAAAAAGGTGGGTGGATTCCTAACAAACTGCGAACATTGCAAGACACAAGGGCATTACCGAAAAACACATTATCCTGTACGAGACCCGCACCCACTTCAAAGTGTCGACGACACGGGCACTACGTCACTTGGCCTGTATTCTGGCAGAGCGGAAGAACGTCACGTTGGATGAAATTCTCCTTGCTTGAACACTATTCATCGCATCCTATTGACCAAAGGCAAGTCTTCATGGTATGGAAGTGGTGACAACCGGTTGATCCTACCAGAGTGCCGTGGCATGGATTGTCGGAGAGCAAGGGTTACTAATTACGAGGAGGATACGAAGGTATGTCGGACGAAGAAGAAGGTATTTCGGACGAAGAATTTTCCTGCGAGTTGTTGCGCAAATACCTGGAGGCCCAAGAATTGTCCGGATTTCAAGTGCGAGTGCACCCGAATGATCCACCGGATATTGTGGTAAAAATGAAAAATGGTGATCGATGGGGTGTTGAGGTAACCAGGGTTTACCAAGAGGCCATGGGTTATAATAAAGAAAAGATCATGTCATCAAAAGACTTGATTGTTCCGCTTCGCCAATACGGGGAAGAACTTGATAGAATAACACGCAATCAGCGTACGCGTGACTACATCTTATTTCTCGGCCTTCTCGGGCCTGAGCCAGATGATCCCCTGAATCAAAATGCAGTACTTTTCGATAAAAATGGAAGACTAAAACGAGGGCACTTGTTTGCCAACATATTGAAAGAAATGGTGATAAAACGCTGAAGCGTCCTGGCATTATGCTCAAACCAGGTGGTCCAGAATGTTCCTGGAAAATTTACACCAGCCCTGGAGTATCGGAGATCCTCTCGGCGACTTCAAGCATGTTGGAACGAGCTTTGGAGACCAAGTGCAAGAAGTTCCCTTGGGAGGACGGAAACTTCGTTGAACGGTGGTTGCTGTTGTTGAACTGCTATCCCCCTGTTGAGTGTTCTGAAGTGCGGGAGATGCTGTATCAGATTGTTCTTAATCAACCAAGTTTGTGCGGCTTTGATGGTGTGCTGTGGAGCGATTATTCTGGTCGTGCCCTTGTGAAGATTCCTTGTAACTACTCACCCCCCTACTGATGACGAATGGTTTTTCCTGACGAGTTCGGATCCGGCATTTTCTCTTGCCGCCTTCACTGGCTCGCTGCCGATGATCGGATGTGCGTGTTCCGACTGACAAGAAGCGGATCGATCTTCGGCTTCAGCTCCACGTTCCGGCCTTATGGGGAGGGGGCTGCGACGTGATCCGGCACCCCGCGCCGAGGTTGCGTGTCAACCGTTCTGTCCGGTGGAGCGTGTTCCGTTGGCTGCCTTTCCAATCCTCTGGAGATATGCGCTTGACATTGTAGGAGGGGCGCTCTACATGCAGGCCATCGGGGCGGATTGCGTCGGAGATATTGATGGCGGCATGGTATGGATCGAAGGCGACGACGGGTCTGAGCCAGGCGATTGTCGCGGCCATGCCGCCGCATGACGTGTACATCGAGGCGTTCCTTGGGGGCGGCGCGATCATGAAGCGCAAGCCTCCGGCGCTACGCAGCATCGGCATTGACCTCAACCGCCGGGCGATCGACACCTTCCGCTGTGACTATCCGGTGGAGCTTCACCAAGGCTGCGCCCTGCGTTTTCTCGAGACCTTCGCCTTCCAGGGCCGCGAGCTGGTCTACTGCGACCCGCCTTACGTGCAGTCGACGCGCCGGTCGCAGCGCCGCTACCGCTTCGACTGCACGGACGATGACCATGTTGCGCTCCTCGACATCCTGACGTCGCTGCCCTGCCAGGTGATGATCTCCGGCTATCCCTCGCGGCTCTACGACACGCACCTCGCCGGCTGGCGCTCGGCCGAGGTCCAGGTCAACAACCAGGCCTGCGTTGTCACCGAGAAGCTGTGGTTCAACTTCGCACCGGGCCGACCGCACTGGCATACGTGTGCGGGCAGGAACTCGATCGACCGCCAGCGCATCAAGCGCCTCGCAGAGAGCTGGGCGCGGCGCTACCGGACGATGCCCGAAGGCGAGCGGCTCGCCGTGCTGGCGGCAGTCATGGCGGTGGAGGCGTCGTCATGGCGAGCGTGAACGGCACGTCTGTGCGCCAGGAGGCCGACATCTTCCAGAAGCAGTTCCAGGATCTCCGCAAGCAGGGCAAGGTCAACCAGGAGTGCGAGGAGCTCTTCCGCGGCATGCTGATGCTGATAAAGCTGTTGCTGACCGTGCTCATGGAGAAGATCACACGTAAGACAAGCCGGAACTCCGGTCTGCCGCCATCGCAGACTGACAAGGACGAGAGCGCGAGGCGCACCGGGAGCCACGGCAAGGGCCCGAAGCCGAACCAGCAGACGGGCGACAACCTGCGCACGACCACCATCGAGGAGACGATCACCGTCGATGCCTGCAACGCCTGCGGCGCCGACCTCCACGATGTCGACCCCGTCGACCGGGAGTGCCGCGTCCTCTACGACATCGTGTTCGAAGTCGTCGAGCACCGCGTCGAAGCCGAGATCAAGGAATGCCCGAAGTGCCGGGCCCGGACCAAGGGCCGGTTCCCAGACAACATGCCGGGCCCCCTGCAGTACGGCGTCAGCATCCAGGCCCTCGTCATCAACCTGCTGATCGCCCAGATGCTGTCCCTGCGTCGTGCCGTCTCGCTCGTGCACGCGATCTCCGGCATCAAGCTCTCCGAGGCGACCTGCCTCGGCTATGTCCGGCGCTTTCACGATGCCCTCGCATCATGGGAGGAGGCCGCCGTGGCCCATCTCCTGCAACAACCGGCCCTGCATGTCGACGAGACCGGCTTCCGGGTCGCCGGCAAGACCCAATGGCTCCATGTCGTCACCGACGGCACCCTGACGTGCAAGTTCCCGCACCCCAAGCGCGGCCGGGAGGCGATCGAAGATATCGGCATCATCCCGCGCTACAAGGGCGTCCTGATCCACGACTGCTGGGCTGCCTACATGGGCTACGATCAGTGCCGCCACCAACTGTGCGGCAGCCACCTGCTGCGCAAGATGACCTTCGTCGTCGAGTCCAACGGCTACCGCTGGGCGCGACTGATGAAAAGCCTGCTGCGCGAGGTCTCCCGCAGGGTCAACAAGAGCGCATCCAAGACCTTGAACGAGGCCGACCGCCGGGCCGTGCGCAAGCGCTACCGCACCATCCTCACCCAGGGCGCCAAGGAACTGCCCGACATCCCGCCACGGACGAAAGGAAAACGGGGACGCATCGCAAAGTCCGACGCGCACAACCTGCATGAACGTCTCGTGAAACACGAGAAGTCCGTCCTGCGCTTCATGAAGGACCCCA
Source organism: Alphaproteobacteria bacterium (assembly GCA_964291265.2). Classification (GTDB taxonomy): domain Bacteria; phylum Pseudomonadota; class Alphaproteobacteria; order SP197; family SP197; genus SP197. The sequence goes on along the minus strand of OZ219747.1, from coordinate 947,141 downwards.
ATGTCAGTTTCACAAATAATACCGGAGAGCAGAAGATCAGGATGACAAAGGTCAAGATCAAGGTGTCCGGATGTTTCCGCACCATGCCCCACGCCAAGGCATGGTGCCGAGGCTCAAGCTACCTCACCACCATGGACGCACTCGGCTACAACCCTCACGTCGCCATCCACATCGCCCTCGACGGAAAGGCCGCAGACATCCTCAACGAGCACTACGGACAACCAGACCCCAACAAGGGGTGAGTAGTTGCAATTCCTTTTCCGCGAGACTGACATCAGCATGGCATCAGTTTGCAAGGGACACCTTGACTGGTGGGGTGCCAGAACATCTGCAAGAATGCGATACTCCTCCGGCAGGAGGATCCGTTCGCGCCTGGTCTCGCGGTAGCGGCGGATACCGGCACAGAGGTTGCTGTTCTCCGGCCTGTAAGCCCAGGCCTCGGCCTTCTGCGTGATGACAGAAAGGACCGGCGCAGACCGGTTTGCCGCCGCCGCCGTTGCATGGAGGGAGCGGAACCATGCTGCGACATCCTGCCGGGTAGTGGCGCTGATCATGCGGCCGGCAAAGAAGGGCAGGGTCTGTCTGCGAAGATGTTTCCGGTTGACCTCGAGGGTGCCGGGTTTCCAGAGCCGTTCGTGGTGGACAAGGACTTCCCGTGCGACGGTCTCGAAGAGTGCGTCATTCTCGATCCCGGGCTCTGCGGAGCCACAGTTCCTGTACGCCGCCAGCATGGCGCGTGCCCGTTGACGCGCTTGCGCCACGGTCACGGCGCCGGTGTCGTCGGAGGTCTTCCAGATTCTTGGGGCTATATACTTGACGGAAATCAGGACATCGATCATGTTCAGTGGGAAACAACGAATTGGATTCGGAAGTGGCACAGAAGGAACCGGGCAAGTCACATCGCGAGGGCATCTCCATCTTGGAGCTTGGGGACATCTTCCCTGATGAAGACGGCGCGGCGGCGTGGTTCGAGGCGGTGATCTGGCCGGAAGGCCGTCATTGCCCCCGTTGTGGCTCCACGGAGACCATGCAGGCATCTGCCACGTCGGGCCTGCCCTACTACTGTAGGGGTTGCCGGAAGACCTTTTCAGTCAGGACCGGCACCGCGCTTCAACGGTCCAAGGTCTCGTTCCGCAAGTGGGTCTTGGCCATCTACCTCGAAATGACAAACCTGAAGGGTGTGTCCTCGATGAAGCTTCATCGGGATATCAAGGTCACGCAGAAGACGGCGTGGTTCATGCTTCACCGCATCCGCGAGGCATGGAAGATCGAGGCCGCGTCCTTCACCGGCCCGGTCGAGGCCGACGAGACCTACATGGGCGGTCTCCGCAAGAACATGCCCAAATCGATCCGGAAAGAGCTTTCAGGGCGTGGTTCAGTGGGCAAGACTGTGGTTGACGACGTGAAGGATCGTGGATCAAACAGCGTTCTGGCGAAGGTTTTCAGTGACACCACGGCACCGACCCTGCAAGGCTTCGTGAGGGAGAACACGGAAACAGGCGCGATAGTCTACACAAACGAGGCTTACGGCTACCGAGGACTGGCAGGCGACTTCGGACGCGAAGCGGTCAACCAAGGCGTCGGAGAGTACGTGCGCAGCATGGCGTACACCAACGGAATCGAATCCTTCTGGTCGATGCTCCAGCGGGCCCGCAAGGGCGTCTATCACAAGATCAGTGCCAAGCATTTTGATCGTGACGTCCACGAGTTTGCAGGGCGTCACAACGTCCGTGAACTGGACGCCATCGAACAGATGGGCGCCGCGGTTGCGGGCATAGCCGGGAGATCCCTGATGTATCAGGACCTGTTCGCGTCGAACGATCTCGATAGTGGTGCGCGGTGATGTCGCGTTCCGTTATCGAGTGCGAGGACAATCTTGCATTCATGTCAAAGCACAAAGACGGCGCGTTCAAATTGATCGTCACGTCGCCGCCCTACAATCTCGGCAAGGACTACGAATCGCGGTCATCATTGGATGACTATCTACAATGGCAGGAAAAGGTCATTGCCGATTGTGTCCGCCTTCTGCATCCTCAAGGCTCGATTTGCTGGCAAGTGGGGAATTACGTCGATAACGGCGAGATCGTTCCGCTGGACACGATCCTATATCCGGTCTTTCGTGCGCATGGCTTGAAACTTCGCAATCGGATTGTCTGGCACTTCGGGCACGGCTTGCACTGCACGAAACGCCTGTCAGGCCGCTACGAGACGATCAGTTGGTGGACTAAAAATGAAAATTACACTTGGCACCTGGACGCCATCCGTGTGCCCGCAAAATACCCCGGCAAGAAGCACTTCAAGGGTCCGAAGGCGGGACAGTTGTCCGGCAACCCGAACGGCAAGAACCCATCCGATGTGTGGGTGTTTCCGAACGTCAAGAACAACCACCCCGAGAAAACAGACCATCCGTGCCAGTTCCCCGTTGAGTTGGTCGAAAGGCTTGTGCTGTCTATGACGGACGAGGGAGACGCAGTTCTGGATCCACACATGGGCGTCGGATCATCCGCGATCGCGGCGGTGAGGCATGGTCGCAATGTCTTCGGATGCGATACCGTGCAAGACTACGTGGACATTGCCCACGAGCGCCTCCAGAAGCTCCGTGACGGCACGTTGAAAACCCGGCCAATGGGAAAGCCAATTTATGATCCGGCGTTGCCAAATGGAGGACACTGATGCGAATTGAGGCCCGATACTCACACCTGAATGGCGAAGAGTACCTTCTGGTTCACAAGCCGAACTTGTGGGAAGAAGTGCGCCGTGTTATCGAGAAGGTGGATGCACACGTGAATAGGACCAAGGTGTCCAAAGAGCGAAACATGAAGGGCGCCGCCCTGTTCTCGCCCACCGACATGAACACCGATTTCAAGAGACATTTCGAGTTCTATGGGTGGGAACAACGCCGACACACTTTCTGGGTTACATCTGACGAAAAACTGCTCCGCACAATATACGGAAGGTCCGAACAGGAACAAAAGACCGCAATCCAGGAGGCAGGGCATGAGCCGATCATGTCCTACAACCAAACAGATTTTGTGAAGGATCGAGTGGCCGTCGAAGTTCAGTTCGGCAAATATGCTTTTGTGGCACATGACTTATTCGTCAAGCACTTGAGCTTCTACGTGTCTGACATCATCGACGTGGGGATAGAGATACTGCCGATGAAGGAACTTGAACGAGAGATGTCTTCCGGGGTTCCGTATTACGAACGCGATTTGCTGAACGTCATTCGGCAGGGGCGTGGGGTGCCTGCCGTCCCCTTGGTCCTAATCGGAGTCGCACCATGACCGAAGACAAGCACAAGCGCCAAGTCCCGCGACCACCCGACATCAGAGTTCGCAACACCCGCTACGAGGGCGCGACACCCGAACAGGTGGCCCTCGCACTCACACGACATCGCATCGACAAGCTTGAAAAGACGGAACATAAGGAAACATGACAAGTGATCGGACACATGGATTTTTAAGTCAAGTATGTGGTCCTTAAATTCTCCGGCCTTCGTGCTGGGAATGAATGAAGTAGCGTCTGGTGCTCGAGGCATGACGCAGGTTTTGACACAAACAGAGCATGATCACGTAACCGGAGGACAGCAGGTCGATGTCGATGACAATCCTGGATGACGACGGGCGACTGTTGGGGCGGCACGGCGCATGGGGACGGTGTCCTGTCTGACGACCGGGGCAACCGCGCCGAAGGACGCCTCGTTGAAGGTCTGAAGGAGGGACGGTGGGAGGCAACCCTTGCCGATGGCAGTGTCATCGTGGAGAGCCATGTTGGTGGCGTCTTTCATGGGCGATGGACCTTCGATCTGGCGGACGACCGGTTCTATGTCGTGACGTTTGAGGACGGAAGCCTGCACGGTCCATGGGAACGTCGGGATGGCAACGGCTACCGGATGGCGGGTCCTGTCAGAGATGGCGTGTTTGACGGGATCGTGACCATCTCGTGGCCCAATGGCGTCGAGGCGTTGGTACCGTACGTGGATGACGAGGTCCACGGCGAGGTCAGCGTCGCCAGGAATGGCACGCCGCTTGGCGTCCTCATCTACTGGAAAGGCAAGCACGTCGATGGCGCCCTGGCGCCGTGGCCTTTCTTTCCGGACGCCCCCTGACGCTTTCGGACGTTCCTCCTTCATCAGGGATCCATGTCCACGATCGTGCAGGCCATGGCCCGTTTGCGTTTGCGTGCTGCGTCGCGGCAGGTGATGATCTGCTCGCCGTAGCGTTCCCAGACTTCGTCGCGGTCCCGGTTCTCCACGTCGGCCAGCGGCGTCCAGATGCCGGTTTCCCTCTGCAGTGCGACTCCGCCGGCAGAGAACAGGAGGGCGATGAGGATGAGCCCGACCCATCCAAGCCAGCGCAGCCTGCGCATGCTCCTGGACCAGGTGCCGATGCTCGTCTGAATCCCGTCGAGCACCGGCTTCATCTTCACCACGTCATTGATGGTGTTGCTGTTGCGGGTGACGGTCTCCCTGATGGTCGCCACATCGTCGAGCACACGGACTCCACCGGCCAGCACCTTGCGGATGGCCGCGACATCACCGGCGACTGCGGCTGTGCTGGCAACGGCCTCTTGCAACTCCTTGAGTGCGTGCGCTGCCGGCCTGACGCTCTCGGCGACGTCGTCAATTCCGGCGAAGACCCCGCCCTCCCGTTTGTCGAGGGATTCTGTCAGGGTATCCAGCTTCTGCTTCAATTCGTTCGACAACCCCTCCATGGCGGCACGCTGCTCTTTCCACAACTGCCGTTCCAGCGCCGCGGCCTTGTCCGTATCGCCACCCTTGCGGACCTGTTTGATCTCGTGGCGCAGGCTTTCGGCGACGCCCCCCTGGGCTTCCGCGAGGGTGTCGATCTTCTTCGCCAGGGTCTTCTCGATCGGTCCGACGAGCTTCACGACAGCGTCCGTGTACTGTTCGAGCATGGCCTTGAGGGTGTCGGGGTCCACCGACGCCCCGGTCGCGGGGCGCTGGCGTTCGCGGCGCTTCAGTTCGTCGGCGATGCGCCGGGATTCGGGATCTTCAGGTGTCATCGATGCCTCCTGATCACGTCTGCGGGACGATGCCCGTGGCCTCGATGTTGCGCTACACTCGGCCATCATGGTCGCCACGGTCACCGCCATCACGTCCGCCTCGGGGACGGTGCGCTACTTCGAGAAGGACGGATACTACGCGAAGAACGCACCGGAGCACCGCCAGGCGAGCTTCTGGCACGGCAAGGCAGCCCGGGATCTCGGTCTTGGCCGCCACGTCAAGCCGAAGGTCTTCGAATCCATCCTTGCCGGCCATGTCCCCGGCGCCGACCAGCGCCTGGGCCGGGCGCGCGGCGGCGAGCACCAGCATCGCCCGGGCGTCGACATCACCTTCTCGGCGCCGAAGTCGGTGTCGCTCCAGGCCCTTGTGAGGGGCGACGAGCGGGTGATCAGGGCCCACGACGAGGCGGTGCGGGCGACGCTCGACATGATCGAGCGGGATCTTCTCGTCACGCGGGTCCACAACCCGGCGACGGGCAAGCGCGAGCGGCGGCGGGCGCAGGGCATGGTGGCCGGCACCTTCCGGCATCTCGCCAGCCGCAATCTCGACCCGCAGCTTCACACCCACAGTGTGGTCGCCAACATGACCCGGGGTCCTGACGGCTCCTGGCGCAGCCTCGACACGGGCCGGCTGCATTCCCATCGCCTGCTGATCGGCGCCCACTACCGCAACGAACTGGCGAAGCGCCTGCTTGATCTCGGTTACGAACTCGAAGAGACGATGATCGGACCGGTGCAAGGGTTCGAGATTGCCGGCTGGTCGAAGGCGACGCTGGACGCCTTCTCGACGCGGCGTCAGGAGATCGTCGATCATGTCGACGCAAAGGGCTGGGATTACAATGCGGCGGCGGCCCAGGCGGCGGCGCTCGCCACGCGGCGGCGCAAGAGCGAGCCCCACCGCGAGGTGCTGACCGGCATGTGGCGCGAGCGCGCCAGCGAGATGGGCATCGACCTCACCCGCCGCCGGCCGAAGCGTGTGACGCCGCGCCCGGCGCCCTCGGCGCTCGACATCGTGTCGCGCGTTGCCGAGCACCTCGAGGAACGCCAGTCGGTCATCGCGGTGCGCGATCTTGTGGCGGGCGCCCTGGCCCATGCGCCGGGACGCCACGGCCTCGAGGACATTCACGCGGCCATTAACCAGCTGCGCCGGGACGGCCACCTCGTCGACGCCATCCGTTCGCGCGGCGGTCCCTCGATCGTCACGGACAGGGCCTTGCGGGCCGAGCGCGAGGTCATCCGCCGCATGAAGGAGGGTGTGGGCCGGACGCGGGCGATCGTGCCGGCTTCGGCTGTCCGCGAGAAGCTCGCGGGCGCCACTCTCACGGCGGGCCAGCAGGCGGCGCTCAGTCTCATTCTCGGCGAAGGCGATGCGGTCATCGGCGTGCAGGGGTTCGCCGGCACGGGCAAGACGACGATGCTGCGCCAGGTGGTGGAGCTTGCCGGGGCCGACGCCATCATCGGCCTTGCGCCCTCGTCGAGCGCGGCCCGCACGCTGGGCCGCGAGGCCAACATCGCGACGCGGACCCTGCAGTGGTTCCTGACGCGTCATGGGGAGCCTTCGCCCCAGACGGCCGGCTCCTTCGCCGGCAAGGTGCTGGTGGTGGACGAGATGTCGCTTGCCAGCACCGAGCAGGTGAGGTCCCTCATGCGAAGCGCCGAGCACCTGGGCGTGGCGCGTCTTGTGATGGTGGGCGACAGCCGGCAGCTGCGTGCGGTCGATGCGGGTCAGCCCTTCCGCCAGCTGCAGCAGGCCGGGATGGCGACGGCGGTCATGGACGACATCCGCCGCCAGCGCAATCCGGGTCTCAAGGCGGCCGTTCTCGACGCCATCGCCGGCAAGCCTGCCGCGGCCCTGACGCGGCTGGGCGCCGATGTCCTCGAGGTGGACCACGCGGACCTCGGCAACAGCGCGGCCCGCATCTGGCTTGCCCTCGAGGCGGAGGACCGCGAGGAGACGGCGCTGATGGCGCCCACCCATGTCCTGCGCCGGGAGATCAACGCACGAGTGAGGGAGGGCCTCGAGGCCGAGGGCGCCCTTCACGGGCGCAGCGTCACCCTGCCGGTTCTCGTCAACCTCTCCATGACGCGGGCCCAGAAGCGCGAGATCCGCAACTACCGCGAGGGAGATGTCGTCGTCTTCCACAACGACCTCTACCACTACCGGGTGAAGTCTGGAGACGCCTGTCCCATCACGGGCATCGACGGCGAGCGCCTTGCCCTCGGACACCACGACGGCAAGCCGCGTCATGTCAAGCCCGACAGCGACGTGCGCTTCCGCTACGATGTCTTCGAGACCGACTCGATCGACCTGCGGGCCGGCGACCGCATCCGCTGGACGCGCAACCACAACCCGAGCCACCTCGTCAACGGGGCCACCGCGGTAATCGAGACGATCGGGACGACGTCACTCGTTCTCGTCACCGACGACGATCGTCGGCTGAAGATGGATCTCGACGATCCCCGGCTGCGCCACATCGCGCATGCCTACGCGACGACGGTGCATGCGGCCCAGGGCCTCACCCGGGACAAGGTGATCGCGGTTCTCGATTCGGGCCACGGGCCGCTGGCCAACCAGCAGACCTTCTACGTCGAGATCAGCCGGGCCCGCGACGAGGCGATCATCATCACCGACAACCGGGAGCAGTTGGCCGAGACCCTGGAGGAGAACACCGGCGAGGTCCTCACCGCCCTGGAGGCGGTGGACGAGCGCCTCGATGCGGCGGAGATCACCGCCGCCATTCCGGAAAAGGAGAACGTCGGCGATCTCGCCGTCGAGCCCCTGGAGGTCGGGCGCTGGAAACGCGCGAGAAAGCCCGACCTGGCGCCCGACGAGCCCGAGGCCATCGAGCATCTCGAGGCGCTTGCCGTCATGACGGGGTCGTCCGACCGGCGGACCGCGGAGTGGGCTTCTGCCGAGTGGACCGGCGAGAGCGCCCGTGCGGTCCGCCACGTCGAGACACGCCTCATGGATGTGCTTGAACGCCGGCCGGATCTTCGCAGGGTGGGCGAGAGCGTCGATCCGGACGACGACGCGGGCTGGCGCTTCCAGGTAGATTCAAGCCTCACCGCGGCACGGGCGTTGGTGGACCTGGCCTGGGCGCCGGACCTTATGGAACTGGTGCAACGCGCCGAGGCCATCCTGGCCGAGGATGATCGTGTCCTTGCTCAGCAGGCGACCGCGGATCATGCCGAGGCCTGGGAGGCGCGCTGGTCGAGCCTGGAGGGTGACGCCGGCGAGGCGGGCCTGCCGGTCCACGATCACGGTGACGCGGCCGGGCTCATGCAGAACGCCCGGAGGCTCCTTCGGGACCCGGACCTGGGAGAGGACCACCGGCAGCGGATCGCGGGCCTGGTCGGGGCCTTCGAGGCCCGCGCCGAGGCCCGGAGAAAGGCTCAAGCGTGGCTCGCCTCGTGGGAGGAACGCCAGCCCTCGGGCGCCGCCGCCGAGGCCGCGATCGGGGAAGCCCGGGCGCTCGTCGCCGATCCGGCCCTGCCGTCGGCGATGACATCCCGCCTCACGCTGGCCATCGACCGCCACGACCGCCTGACACGGGTGGCGCCTGCGACCGTCGCCCCGGAGACGACAAGGGCTGCCACCAGAAGGGCTGCCATCAGGGATGCAACACCGGCCAACCCGGTGGCGCCCGAGCGGCCGGTTGAGCCAACCCCCGCCGCGCCTGCGCTGTCGGCAGAGGACGAGAGGGAACGCGAGGCGCGGCGCGAAAAGGCCCGCGAGGACGCAAACCAGGCACGCCAGAGGGCCGAGGCCGCCCATCGCCGGCTGGAGGACTGGGAGGCGCACCTCGCCCGTGGCCGGCTGGGCCACGGAATCGTCGATGCGGACGAGGCGGCGAGAGATCCCCATCTCGCAGCCCCCGCCCGCCGTCGCCTGGAGGAGGCGGTTCGCCTTGCCCGCCAGCGTCTCGCCGCCCATGAGACCTTCGGCGACTGGCAGACGGCCTGCCGGAACCATGCGGTTGACGCCGCATCGAGGGGCCGCCACGTGACGGACCAGCCCGGCCACGAGGACCTCGTGAAAGAGGCACGCCGGCTGGCAAACACCGCGAGCCTGCGTGCTCCCTCCCGCCAGGCGGTGGCATCCTGGCTTGCCGACCATGCCGACATGGCGGAGGCCCGCAGGGCCTTCCTCGAACGACGCACCGCGTGGAGGCGCCTGGTGGCGAGGGCCGAGGCCGAGGGGAAGGACCCGCTCGGTCTGCACCAGGCCGGCGACATGGTGACGTGGTTCCGGGAGAACCTGGAGAGCATCGGCGTCACCGAAGCCGAACGGCAGTTCATGAAGGATGTCGTGGCGCGCCACGACGAGCGGCAGGTCAGGTGGACCCGTCCCGACCGCAGGATCAGCTGGCGCCTGTAGACCGGGTGCGCCGGTAGACCTCCTCCTCCATGCGGGCCGCACGGCTGTCCTGCAGCACCGTCTCCAGCCAGCGGGTCATGGCGCCGTGATGCCCGCTGCGGGTCATGGCGTCGAGCCTGACCTCGAAGAGCACCCGCAGGGCCTCGACGAAGCCCGGCGTCTCATCCGTCCCCTCCAGGGTCCGCACGGTCTCGGCCACGGCCCGGACCGTCTCCACCAGGGTCCGCTGTTCCTCCGGCGTGATGACGAGGCGCGGCGGGTTCTTCACTTTCGCCGGCGGATTGCGCTTCAGGGCCCGGTCGACGAGAAACTGCGACATCGACACGCCCTCGCGTTCCGCACAGGCGCGGATGCGCTCCCTCTCCAGGCGGCTGCACGAGATCGAGTGCATGGTGACCCTCTCGTCGACGCGGCGGCCGGTCATCGCTCAGACTCCCGGCGCCCGCTGCGAAACTCCAAGGCCGCGAGATGGAGGAACGACAGGGCCTCCATGGCCGTGACGTCGCTGCCCGGCAGCGGCGCCGCCAGGTCCTCGAGAACCAGAAGGATCCGGTTCACCCGGTTGAGGAGATCGCGCTGCTCGGTCTCCGAGATCACGAGGCGCATGTCGTCCTCGTCCTCCAGGGCGCAGGCGACGATGAAGCGCGAGATCGACATCCCGGCCTCCTCCGCACGCTGACGGATCGCCTCCCAGTCGCTGGGACGGCAGCTGACGCTGAACTGCTGGTTGCGCCTCATCGCCGTCCTCCCCTCCCGGCCAGCAGCCCCTCCGCCTCGAGCAGGGCGTCGATCTCCTCCTCGATCGCCTCCCAGGCCTCGCCGTGGCCGGCGCTCTCGAAGCGGTACCGTTCGAGGCGGGCCAGCACCATGACGTGGTGGGCAAGACGCCACTGCAGGTCGGCCGGAAGGTCCGGCGGTGTCGTTCCGGTGTCGTGCCGAGATACGTCCGTGGCGCCGAGAAGATGGTGCACGACGAAACGCGAGATGGGCATGTCGAGAGCCTTCGCACGCTCGCGGATCCGTGCCCACTCGGAGTCGGAGGCCATGATGGTGCGTGCCTTGCGTCTCGTGTCCTCCGCCTCCATCATGGGTTCAGTCCCTGGGGCTGGGACGACAGAAGGGCCTGGCGATGACGTGATTCAGCCGTTGACTCATCGAACGCCATCACACAAAACCCCATGGTCCTCATGTGTGTCAGTTGTTGGTGTTCTGCATAGATCATCGGTGTTCCTCGACTTCTGGTGCATGCCGTGAATGTTATCGATTACTTCCTCGAATGCAACTGTGCTGTCATTGAACGTTGGGTTAGCACACACGCTATGTCGCGGGAGGGGCTTGACATGCCGGTTATTCCGGTCTAGTTACACGTGGATAAAGAGAGACGCGTCGTGGGGCAGTATTGTAGTACAGGCTTGTTAACCGGATTTTGGCGTTACACCGCGGGGCTCGCCGACATCTCACCAAATCGATGCCTGCGATGTTGCCTTCGACCGATGCGAAAGCCTCGGCACCCCGAACAACGGGCTTTTCGGTGCTCATTAGCCCTGCCCATCCGTACCGCTACCGACGCTTCGCCTGCCCCCTCGCGGGAACCGACGCACGGCTCGCGGAGAAACGTGGTTTGGTTACTCCTTCGTTTCAGGGGACTTTCACCCCCTACCTTCCGCCAGTTCGCCTGGCACACCGCATCCAGTCCCTCAAGGCCTCGGGGCGCTCGCAAAAGGCCTGGCTGTGGACCGCGGTCAGCGCCGACTCCGTCTTCTTCCTTATCGATCCGTCACGCAGCGCCCGGGTGGCCATGGTGCTGTTCGCCTCCACCAAAGGTGTCGTCTTCCTTGTTTGCGACCGCTACGTGGTCTACAGGAAACTGGAGCGCGAGCTTGATGGCAAGGTGATCCTCTGCCTTTGCTGGGCGCACTCCAGGCGCGATGTGATCGAGGCTGCGGCAGGCCAGGAGGGGCTGGAAGAGTGGTGCGACAGGTGGCTCGACAGGATCGCGCTGATCTACACACTGAATGGGCAACGGCTGAAGCACTACGATCCCGCACGGAAGCGTCAGTCAGCGAGGTTCAATGCCCTGCAGAAAGACCTTCGTGCGGCTGTCGAGGCGCTGTTCAGGCAGGCTCAGGAGGAACTCGACGCCTTGCCCGAGGGTGCACGCGAAGCGAAGCCCTTGCGCTCCCTGATCCGTCACCGCGAGGGACTGTGTGTCTTCGTCGATCATCCCCAGGTGCCCATGGACAACAACCTGGCCGAGAGAACCCTCCGGGGTGCGGTGACCGCGAGAAAGCTGAACTTCGGCTCCGACAGTGAGGAGGGCGCCGCCTTCACCGCCATCATGTACTCGGTCATCGGCACCCTTGCCATGAACAACATCAATGTTCGGCGCTGGCTTCATGAGTGGCTTGAGGCCTGCGCGCAGAACGGCGGCAAGCCGCCGGATGACCTCGACCCGTGGCTGCCATGGTCGATGACCCCGGAGCGCCGACGGGACCTCACGGAACCGGGGTGATCGAGTGCCGTTACTACGGCCGTGACTTCACCGCGCACGAGATGGAGCTGTTGCGCTCCCTGATCACCCAGCACCCCACCCGTGCGGCCATCGCCCGCGCCTTCTGCCGCGAGACCGGCTGGTACAAGCCCGACGGCGGCCTCAAGAACATGATGGCGAGTGTCACCTTCCTGGCCACGCACCGCGCTACACAGGCGCCGTCTACAAGGCGTCGGGTTGGATCCATGTCGGCACCACCAAGGGGCGCGGACGCTACGATACGCACAGGAAACTCGACAAACCAAAAAAAGGACATCTGGCTGAGGCCTCTCCGCAAAGACTGGAAACTCATCCTCAACCGGTGAATATCACCAACAATCACTGCGCGACCGAACGCTTACGATCTTCTGCTCTCCGGTATTATTTGTGAAGCTGACGTTGGGGTCCTTCATGAAGCGCAGGACGGACTTCTCGTGTTTCACGAGACGTTCATGCAGGTTGTGCGCGTCGGACTTTGCGATGCGTCCCCGTTTTCCCTTCGTCCGTGGCGGGATGTCGGGCAGTTCCCTGGCGCCCTGGGTGAGGATGGTGCGGTAGCGCTTGCGCCCGGCGGTCGGCCTCGTTCAAGGTCTTGGATGCGCTCTTGTTGACCCTGCGGGAGACCTCGCGCAGCAGGCTTTTCATCAGTCGCGCCCAGCGGTAGCCGTTGGACTCGACGACGAAGGTCAGTTCGCGCAGCAGGTGGCTGCCGCACAGTTGGTGGCGGCACTGATCGTAGCCCATGTAGGCAGCCCAGCAGTCGTGGATCAGGACGCCCTTGTAGCGCGGGATGATGCCGATCTCTTCGATCGCCTCCCGGCCGCGCTTGGGGTGCGGGAACTTGCACGTCAGGGTGCCGTCGGTGACGACATGGAGCCATTGGGTCTTGCCGGCGACCCGGAAGCCGGTCTCGTCGACATGCAGGGCCGGTTGTTGCAGGAGATGGGCCACGGCGGCCTCCTCCCATGATGCGAGCGCATCGTGAAAGCGCCGGACATAGCCGAGGCAGGTCGCCTCGGAGAGCTTGATGCCGGAGATCGCGTGCACGAGCGAGACGGCACGACGCAGGGACAGCATCTGGGCGATCAGCAGGTTGATGACGAGGGCCTGGATGCTGACGCCGTACTGCAGGGGCCCCGGCATGTTGTCTGGGAACCGGCCCTTGGTCCGGGTCCGGCACTTCGGGCATTCCTTGATCTCGGCTTCGACGCGGCGCTCGACGACTTCGAACACGATGTCGTAGAGGACGCGGCACTCCCGGTCGACGGGGTCGACATCGTGGAGGTCGGCGCCGCAGGCGTCGCAGGCATCGACGGTGATCGTCTCCTCGATGGTGGTCGTGCGCAGGTTGTCGCCCGTCTGCTGGTTCGGCTTCGGGCCCTTGCCGTTGCTCCCGGTGCGCCTCGCGCTCTCGTCCTTGTCAGTCTGCGATGGCGGCAGACCGGAGTTCCGGCTTGCGTGTGATCTTCTCCATGAGCACGGTCAGCAACAGCTGTACCAGCATCAGCAGGCTGCGGATGAGCGCCTCGCACTCCTGGTTGACCTTGCCTTGCTTGCGGAGATCCTGGAACTGCTTCTGGAGGGCGTCGGTCTCCTGGCGCACAGACGTGCCGTTCACGCTCGCCATGACGACGCCTCCACCGCCATGACAGCCGCCAGCACGGCGAGCCGCTCGCCTTCGGGCATCGTCCGATAGCGCCGCGCCCAGCTCTCTGCGAGGCGCTTGATGCGCTGGCGGTCGATCGAATTCCTGCCCGCACACGTATGCCAGTGTCGGCAACGCCCGCATCGGTGACGCCTGGGATGCTCGGACGAATGGCGACAACCCGAAATACTATCTCCGCGTCCGTCTCGACGATCCGAGCCTTCCCGAGCCCTTCACCGCGGCCCTGTTCCCCTCCGAGGAGGGTGATCGGGCGCAGCTCGTCTGGAACAGGCGGCGGGAACAGTAGCAGCATGAGCGCCATACTCGTGGTCAAGTTGTTTAGTTCCGGTTGCAGGGGGTCAGGGGACGCGATACAAAGTCTCGGCATTTGTGTACTATTGCCGAGCATATGGAACATGGCAGGAACGGCTCAAGGAACGCTGAAGGATCGTGCGATCACCGTCGCCAGGGAGCGCGGTATCGTGCGCGCGCGCGATTTCGATGCGGCGGGCATTCCGCGCACCTACCTGCGGAGACTGCAGGACGAAGGGCTTCTGGTGCGTATGGGGCGCGGCCTCTATCAGCTTGCCGATGCGGAATGGTCCGAGTCCCACAGCCTTGCCGAAGCCGCTCGGGCCGTGCCCCACGGTGTTATCTGCCTGCTCTCCGCGCTCAGATTCCACGAACTCACCACCCAACTGCCGCATCAGGTCTGGATGCTGATCGGTCACAAAAAGTGGGCGCCCAAGAATCCTCCAGTGTCCCTGCGCATCATCCGCGCCACCGGCGACGCCCTGACCGCCGGGGTGGAGCGGCACACAATCGAGCAGGTGGAAGTGCCTATCACCAATCCGGCCAAGACGGTCGCTGATTGTTTCAAATACCGCAGCCAAGTCGGTCTCGATGTCGCCATCGAGGCGCTGAGAGACTGTCTCCGAAGCCGCCGCGCCACGGTCGACGACCTCTGGCGGTTCGCCGCCATCGACCGCGTGCAGAACGTCATGCGGCCCTATATCGAGGCCACGGTATGACCCCGAAACCGCCCCTGAAGAATGTCGGCGCCTCGGTCCGGGCTCGACTCACCCGGCGCGCAAGCGAGCGCAAGGAGAACGTCCAGCTTGCGCTTACCCGCTTCGCCATCGAGCGGCTTCTCTACCGGCTGAGTCTGTCGCCCCACAAAGATCAATTCGTGCTGAAGGGCGCCATGCTGTTCAGCCTCTGGACGCCCACGCCTTATCGGGCCACCGGCGATCTCGATCTTCTAGGGTACGGCGACGCGGCGCCGGAGCGGATCGCTGCGGTCTTCCGCGAAATTTGCGGGATCGACGTCGAGGACGATGGCGTGGTCTTCAAGCCGGATACCCTGCGGGCCGAGCCGGCTCGGGCTGAAGACGAATATAGCGGCGTCCGGATCACCATGACCGCCGAGATCGCCGGCGCGCGCCTGCCCATTCAGATCGACATCGGATTTGGCGATGCTGTGACTCCGGCCGTGCAGGAAATCGACCATCCCTCGCTGCTCGACATGCCCGCGCCCCGGCTACGTGCCTATCCGCCCGAGACGGTCGTGGCCGAGAAGTTCCAGGCGCTGGTCGCACTCGGCATGCTCAACAGCCGTATGAAGGATTTCTTCGACCTCTGGGCGATCTCGGAGACGTTTTCCTTCAGCGGACCGATCCTCGCGCAAGCTATCGCCGTGACCTTCGATCGCCGCCGCACGGACATCCCCACGGATACGCCTATCGCCCTGACGCCGGCCTTTGCCGATGACGCCGCGAAACAGGCGCAGTGGCAGGGGTTCCTGCGCCGGACCGCGATCGCCATGGCCCCTGGTCCCTTTGCCGAGTTGCAGGCCACGGTGGCCGCGTTCGTTCTACCGCCCGTCCATGCTCTTGTGGCTGGTAAGCCCTTCGATGGGACATGGAACGCGGGCGGTCCGTGGAGGTGAGGCGTCATACTGGTTCGCAAGATCACATGGAGGATGCCTCACGCGGCCTGTGATTCTGCACTCCTGCGCGTTTTCCGCGTTCAGATGTTGAGATTGTTCGCTTTTTGTTCCATTCTATCTTGACCGCATACAGGACAGCAGAGGGAGGTTGGTCGCAGATGAAGGCAAAGAAGTTCGTAACTAGTGCGCGCCCGGAAATGCCCGTTTCGGCTGACCTTTCGGCAAATCTTCGGGTTTGATCGCCCTCCGGAGCCGCCGAGCGCTCCGTTTTCGAGGCTTGTTCCTGCCGATTCATGGCGGCATCAGGGCTATCCCAGGCAAGAATCCAGACATCAGGGCAAGCGGCTCCGTTCCCGCTTGAGCGGGTTTCGTTGCGGATAGGGTCTTGGGAGCTGCCGTCAGGCGGCGCGTCTTCGTCGTCGTCGGGCCCGGGCCCGGGCTTCCCTGTGCAGCAGCAGCCCGATGCGGTGGACATTGAAGGCCACCATGGACAGCGCCACCATCCGCGCAAAGCCGTCCGCTCCATAGGACAGAACCCGGTCCATGCCGCGTTGCTCGAGATTGTTGATCGCGGACTCCACGGCCGGATGCTGCTGGCGCATCTCCCGGAACGTCGTCTCAGCTTCCCGTTCCCGGTCCGCCCGAGAGAGCTTCCCCTTCTTCGGAAGCACGTTGTGATCCAGCAGTGCGTCCAGTGCGACCCGGTTGGAAGGGCTGTGGAACCCCTTATCGAAACTGCACAGGCGCAGATCCGGGAAGCGGGCCTGCGCTTCCCGGATCATGGGTACGGCATGGTCCACGTCACTGCCTTCCCACAGGATCCGGTGGTGCAGGAGAAAGCCGTGCTGATCCTCCAGCACGGCGACCGGCACACCGAGTTCCACCGGCACACCGGCCTTGCCCTTCACGCACCAACAAACAAGTCAACACTTGTCACAGCCCCAATCCTCTATAGTCTCAGACATCCTGACCTGCTCTTCTGAGGGGCATATCGCACCGCTCAGGAAACCCACGGTTTTCCTGTGTTTCTGCCTGTTTCAGCGCGGATTCTGCTTGACATGTGGCGATAAATACGTCCAATATCGCATGTTCCAATTTTAGCTCCCCATGGCACCCTCCCTACCGCTCCAGCCCGCCCATGCCACACCATCGTCTACGACATCGACGGCGCAACACAACAAAATCGTCTCATTGACGTTGGACGAGGTCAGGATGTCTGAGTCTGCTTTCACTCAACATCCGCAACGGTGCCTCTCAACGCTTGATCAGTATCGCTAATCCACCATTCCTGACCAAGATAGTACGCCGGAGGTAACTCCCCGGGTACCCTGTCATGTCTGAGTCTGTGGTGACGTTGGTATCGTTAGTTTGTTGATTCTGCGCGGTTTGACTTGATAGACACGTGAGTCTATGAGTTGCTCTTTGTCATGAGGGGAGCGGCCGTTGGGGTATTTCGGATCGAAGGCGACGCCGGGTTTGTGCCAGGCGCTGATTGCGCTGATGCCGCCGCACTCTGTCTACATTGAGAGCCATCTGGGGGGCGGCGCGCTGATGAAGCGCAAGCCTGCGTCTGTGCGCTCGATCGGGATTGACCGTGATGAGCGTGCGCTTGAGGCCTTTGAGTGCGCTTATCCGGTGGAGTTGGTGCACGGCTGTGCTCACTCCTTCCTGGCTTCGTTCCCGTTTCTGGGTCCGGAGCTGGTCTACAGCGATCCGCCCTGGCTGCACGCGACGCGGCGTTCGTCGCGGCGCTACCGCTTCGAGTACGAGGAGGCGGACCATGTTGCGCTCCTTGAACTGCTCAAGGGCCTGCCCTGCCAGGTGATGGTCTCGGGCCACCCGTCTGCGCTCTATGACGATCTTCTGGCGGGCTGGCGCCGGGTGGCGCTGCAGGTGGCGACCCAGGCCCAGGGTAAGCGTTCGGCCACGCGGTGATTGTTGGTGATATTCACCGGTTGAGGATGCGTTTGGGAGGCGCACCACGTGGCGGTTCGCTGTTGGGTCCGAAGACGATGGGTCCGGGTCGGGTTGCTCGTCGTTGGGGTGGCGGCAGGGTGATGAGGCCGTCGCGGTGCATGGCCAGGAAGGTGACACTCGCCATCATGTTCTTGAGGCCGCCGTCGGGCTTGTACCAGCCGGTCTTGCGGCAGAAGGCGCGGGCGATGGCCGCACGGGTGGGGTGCTGGGTGATCAGGGAGCGCAACAGCGCCATCTCGTGCGCGGTGAAGTCACGGCCGTCGTAACGGCACTCGATCACCCCGGTTCCATGAGGTCCCTTCGACGCTCCGGGGTCATCGACCATGGCAGCCACGGGTCGAGGTCATCCGGCGGCTTGCCGCCGTTCTGCGCGCAGGCCTCAAGCCACTCATGAAGCCAGCGCCGAACATTGATGTTGTTCATGGCAAGGGTGCCGATGACCGAGTACATGATGGCGGTGAAGGCGGCGCCTTCCTCGCTGTCGGAGCCGAAGTTCAGCTTTCTCGCGGTCACCGCACCCCGGAGGGCTCTCTCGGCAAAGTTGTTGTCCATGGGCACCTGGGGATGGTCGACAAAGACGCACAGTCCCTCGCGGTGACGGATCAGGGAACGCAAGGGCTTCGCTTCGCGTGCACCCTCGGGCAAGGCGTCGAGTTCCTCCTGAGCCTGCCTGAACAGCGCCTCGACAGCCGCACGAAGGTCCTTCTGCAGGGCATTGAACCTCGCTGACTGACGCTTGCGTGCGGGATCGTAGTGCTTCAGCCGTTGCCCATTCAGTGTGTAGATCAGCGCGATCCTGTCGAGCCACTTGTCGCACCACTCTTCCAGCCCCTCTTGGCCTGCCGCAGCCTCGATCACATCGCGCCTGGAGTGCACCCAGCAAAAGCAGAGGATCACCTTGCCATCGAGCACGCGCTCCAGTTTCTTGTAGGCCGCGTGACGGTCGCAAACAAGGAAGACGACACCTTTGGTGGAGGCGAACAGCACCATGGCCACCCGGGCGCTGCGTGACGGATCGATGAGGAAGAAGACGGAGTCGGCGCTGACCGCGGTCCACAGCCAGGCCTTCTGCGAGCGCCCCGAGGCCTTGAGGGACTGGATGCGCCAGCTGGTCTCGTCGCCGTGGCGCACCGTCAGCCGGTTCTGATGATCGAGGATGGCCTGCGCGAGAGGCGCGAACATCGGCGTCATCTTCTTCATGCCGCCAGCGATCGTTCCCGGCGCCATCGGCAGTCCCTGGTCTTCCAGCCATCGCGAGACCCGGCGCAGGGGACGCAAGCAGGCGAAGCGCTCATAGAGCACGCATTCCCAGACACTGATGCCGAAGGGGGTATTCGCAAGCAAGCGCAAAGGTGGCGGCGCGATGATCTCCGCAGGCGCCGACGAACACTGACAACCACGGCGCCAACGCCCACGTTCAATCCGCCGGATATGAGCCTTGACATGGACCTCCATGATCGAGGTCTCGTGGCTGCCGTTGGCCACATAGGGCTCGCCGCAACACGGGCACGTGCGCTGCGATGCCGGTGGATCATGGCGTTCGTGCTTCTCCTTGAGCTTCGGACGCGGAGTGCGCCCGTGGCCGCTCTTGCCGGGTTGCTGACCCCGCTTGTTCCCGGTGCCTTCCTTCTTCTTCCGTTTCTCGCTCTTCGACCCGAAGCGCGCCGTCGCGTGCTTGGCACGCGTCCCGCGGAGATTCCTCAGCTCGCTCGCCTGTTCAGCGTTCTTGAGCTTCAGAGCGTCCCTTTCCTGCTCCAGCGCCTCCGCTCGGGCCTGTCCACGCTTCACCTCCCGGCGAGCCTCCTTGAGCTGATCACGAGTGCGGTCGAGATGAAACTTGAATGTGCCCGCACGGGCACGGGCAGAATTCTTCGCACGGCGCAGGTCACGCATACGCGCTTCCGCCGCATCCGCACGAACCCGCTCCGTCTCATAGAGCGCACGCCAGTCAGGCGCCTCGCATGACAAGGCCACTGACGCCCGACATAGGCCGTCACCACCTCCCGTCAGCTGCTGTGTCGCTCCGCGCGTCTCGGCAAAAGTCTTCATGGCCTCGACCATAATCGAGACCAAACGAGTTTACCAGCACTTTCTCAGACGATAGTCAGCAAGACCCAAACCAACCAAAATCAGCCATCACCGAACGGCCGAACGCTTACGGCCCAGGTGCGGACCGAGGTGGTATGGTTCAACTTTGCTCCCGACCGGGTGCACTGGTCGCGCTACGCGGGGCGGAACTTCACCGCCCGCCAGCGCATCAAGCGCAAGGCGGCCAACTGGGGCCGGCGCTACGAGGCCATGCCGCCGGGGGAACGTCTGGCAAGTGCTGGCGGCGATCATAGCCGTCGAGGCCGGGGAGGGTTCATGACCGTCTCGCGCTGGCGCGAAGGCCGCAATGCCCACGACGAGGCTTTCGCTCAGCCTACAGGGCCTTTTCAGTCGACACTCCTTTGCTATGACAGCCATCAAGGGGGAACGTCCAGTCGGGTGCGAAGCACAAGACCATGCGCTTCCGGTGCCGCGAGAAGTATAATACGGCAAGCGGTTCTCGGCCAAGACCCGCACGGTCATGGAAGTCAGCAACCTCGGCTATCAGACTTGGGCCAAAGCCATCTATCTCTCGATGACGTGCTTCAAGTCTGTGTCTTCGATGAAGTTGCACCGCGACTTGGAGATCAGGCAGAAGTCGGCATGGCACCTTATGCACCGGCTCCGCACCGCCTATGGCAGCAAGAACCCGCTGTTCTCCGGGCCGGTTGAGGTCAACGAAACCTATGTAGGCGGTATCCGCAAGAACATGCCAAAGAGCAAGCGCAAGCAGCTCACGGGCCGTGGCGCAGTCGTCAAGACTGCCGTGGTGGACACGAAGGACCGAGACACCAACAAGGTCACGGCCAAAGCTGTGGATGACACCGCCGCCAAGACGTTGCTAGGTTTCGTGCGTGATAACTTGGAGAAGGGGGCGATGGTCTACACGGACGACGCCAGTGCCTATATTGGACTAACCCAGACCTTCGGCCATGAGGCGGCCGAGCATGACGTCTCCGAATACGTCCGGGGGCAGGCATATACGAACGACATCGACTCCTTCTGGGCGATGCTCAAGAGGGCGCACAAAGGCACATGCCACAAGTTGTCCGCGAAGCACCTGGACCGTTACGTTCAGGTGTTCGCGGTCAAGCACAACCTGCGCGAGAAACACACCGTCAACATCATGGCCACGGTTGCATCCGGCATGGAGGGCAAGCGTGTCCGGTATGAGGACTTGATCGCATTAAACGGTCTCGACAACGGAGCGCGATTGTAATGGCTCCTGTCGGAGTACCTTTCCCGAGACATGCCGAACTAAACAAAGAAAGAAAGGTCACCGGTCGGAAGGAAAAGGAAACGAAAAGAGGCAAGCACCACTACGCCAATGTGTTTACGTCGGAGATCAATCCACTACCTGAGAAGTTCCAGAACAAGATCATTACGGCGGATAGTCTTGTCGTACTCAAGAAACTACCGGACAACTGCATCGACTTAGTGTTTACCTCGCCGCCCTACAACTTTGGTCTGGACTACGAGGCGGAGGACGACACAGTCGTTTGGAAGGATTTTTTTGCACAGTTGTTCAGCATCCTCGATGAGTGCATTCGTGTCCTCAAACACGGTGGGCGGCTAATCATCAATGTGCAGCCGCTTTTCTCCGATTACATCCCCAGTCACCATGTAATCTCCCACCATCTGTTTGACAGAGGGCTGATTTGGAAGGGGGAGATACTGTGGGAGAAGAACAACTACAACTGCAAATATACTGCTTGGGGTAGCTGGAAAAGTCCTTCTAGTCCCTACCTCAAATACACATGGGAATTTGTCGAGGTTTTCTGCAAGGGATCCGTTAAGAAAAAAGGCTGCGCAGAAAATGCCGATATATCAGGAGACGACTTCAAGAAATGGGTCTATGCCAAGTGGTCGATCGCACCAGAAAGGCGCATGAAGGAGTTTGATCACCCCTCCGTCTTCCCCGAAGAGCTGGCAAGACGAGTAATCCAGTTGTTCAGTTTCCGCGGGGATGTTGTGCTGGACCCATTCAACGGCGTGGGGACCACGACTCTTCTTGCGCATCAGAACAACAGGCGGTATCTCGGGATTGATTTGTCAGCCAAGTACAACAGAGTCGCGCGAGACAGGATCAAGAGATGTCTTATTTAGACCGCGCACAAATCGACTATCTGGAGGGCATCAAGAAGGCTGGTGGACGTCATGCCAGCAACATCCTACGCAAGCAGGAGGACCCGCGGATTAGCAATTTCATTGGTGAGTACATGAGTTTTAGCGACGCCATAGGCGGCATTACTGGGGAAATCGGTGATGCTCAGCGGGCATCGGCGAAACCGAATGGAAGTCGCCAATGGTTGAAAGTCGCCGTTGACGCGCTGAATCGTTACAAGGACTACGTAGAAGAGCACAATGTTTACTCATCTCAATCGAAATTTGCCCCCACGATTATTGAGGAGTTCCTTTGCAGGATATTGAAACACGAGTTTGGGAATGACGTGCTGCAGTACGGCTCCGTGTCAGCTTACAGCAGCTTGTATTTCTCCTACACCGACAAGGCGGCTTTCAAGGAAGGGGTCGAGATTAAACTGAACGTCAAAGATCAAGACGTTGGCATCTATAAAGAAGAAATGCTGACCAGTAGCACTGGCGGGGCACACCGAATCTCAATCCCTATTGTCTGCATTGAGTGCAAGACGTATCTCGACAAGACGATGTACGAAGGCAGTGTTGCCACGGCAACAAAGATTAAGACAGGCAATCCGTACTGCTTGTTTTTCTTGGTGACGGAGACCTACGATGTCAGCAAGGACGTGGACATCGAAACCACCGACATCGATAACATCTATGTTCTCCGCAAGCAGCGCCGGAAAAAACCGGTACCGCAACAAACCCTATCTACGTGGATGTGCTTGAGCACCTCCTGAACGCCATTCGATCCATGCTTGACGCAACCCGGCTGACCGTTGATGAGCGTATAGCAACACTTGGGCATATTCGCCAGAGGTAATGCCATGACCAACAAGAAGAGCGACATCTAAATCGCGGGTTGATTCCGCCGAGCATGTAGTCCCACTCACTACAACCGCAGCAACGGAGAGCCTCCGTGACTAACCAAAAACGCAAAGAGCCATTACGAGTTACACTTGTTAAGTCAATCTATCAGCCGTCGAAAGCCGTGTTCAAGGAAGAGGTAGAGTTTGCCGAAGACACACCCGAAGACCTCGCCAAGGTGTTCGTCAGGACCATCCACATCGACTGTAAGCGCAACCAGGATTGAACGACTTCGGCAGTATCTCAGCAGATCGCCCTGGGGTGTGGTTCTCATACGGGGTAACATGTTCATCGTTAGTACCTCTTATGTACTTGGAACGTACGCACTCTGCCGAGTATCTGCCCACGTTGTTCTGAGTGCTGTATCAAAATTCAGGAATTGGACGCATATTCGGACTTAATTTGACCCATACCGGTGGTTGCTATCACGGCTACGTTTCATCATCACTATTGGTTCAAAGGTGTTCCGATGACTGTAAAAAAGCCATTTATGAGGCACTTACATAGATGTTTCCGGGAAGGACGGCGGCATGGTCCATATGATGAAACACTTGGGAAACATTAAACAAAATTACCCCGTATGAGAATCGCTCCCTCGCCCTGACAGATACATACCGCAAAAGCGCAAACGGTCTTGCCCTATGAAATCTGACGAGGAAAAATTGGATGCCAGTTTGTCTCACCCCTACCTGTGCCGTGAAGAATTGGCAGTGAATTGTTGGGACAATTTCGTGAAAAAGTCACTAGTAGGCCTTGTTCTCCGTATCCTAGGGGGGCTCTTTTTTGAACGCGCGCCCCAAGGTTGCGCGCTAGAGTTTTGGCCGTGCTCTTTTCCTCATTGGACTCCCAGAATCCGAGCCCATCCGGGAACGCAAAGCTATCCTCACCGATGGTCTCGCAAACTTCCAGATCGGCGTTCTCCATCTCACGTTCCAAAAGAGCTCTCACAGCGGCCTCGCCGTTCGACGTTCCGCACAAGACCACTACCGACAAGGGAACCTTCGTCCCAATCCCGCCGTCCTGAAAGGTATCGCTCAGGTTGGACAGTCTCTCGATCATATTGTTGCCGGTGCCAAGCATGTCATCGACCAGGACGACACCAACTTGTTTGTTTAACTTTACCGAGCTTACGGCAGACACGACTTCCCCTGGTATCACGATATTGGAGGTGGCGATTTCATTCACGGCTGCATACATGCTTGCATAGTGAGCACCGCTTTTTCCGAGGTTATCGCCATATGTAACAAAAATATCGTCACGCCGCTGCGCCCGGGACCGTTTTACGAAGTCAGGCAGCTTCGAACGGATTCGCCGATGTGCCTGTGCAAGTTTTTCTCTGATTTCAAGTTCCCGCAGAAATCTTACATTTTGAAGTATCTTGAACAGTATTCGCCGATCCACATTGCTGTCCACCTGTTCGAACCAGGCTCTTACGTCATCAGAAGTAATCTGACGGCCTTGATACAAATCCCAGCGATCGACCAATGTTTTGATCTCATGCGCATGGACATACGCCTTGTCTTCGCGGCTTTGTTTTGCGGCTGCCAGTTCGTCGCCGAGCTGGTCGCTAACCAGTTTGGAAAATCCGCCCTCGCGCAACCAGTCTGCAAACAGGCTGACGGTTGGACAGTAGGCATCGTCCTTCTGTCGAAGCACGTTGCGTCGGCAGAAGTCATCTAGCAGAGGCAGCACATCGCCGGTTGGCAATTGGCTTGAGTAAAGGTTCCTCGAAATGTTTTCGTGAGTAGGAGATAATCCTGCTCTTGCAGCTCTCGCCCAGGCAACAAGGAGGCGACAGCGGTTCAAAGATACGATTTCCACGTCGGTTGCACCGCCTCTTATGCCGTCGCGCCAGTAGTGGGCGAAAGAGTTGATGTCGATCCCGTCTATTATGCGTTCCGCGGCTTTGTCCACCTCGGCACGGGAGATCTCGGCATCGTTGTGCTGGACTGCTCGTTCGTACAAGGCATTGCACAGAACTTTTGTGAAATATGGGTGTCCATTGGTCAATTCGAAAAGCTTGCGAATGGCGGCCTCATGCACTTTGATACTGGATGCGATAGGTTTTTCAACCAAGTCACGATAATCAGTCCATTCCGACGACATATCAAAGCTGTCAAGGGATTCGCGCGCAAAGCGGTTTAATTTATCACCTTGCGACGACATTACATAAGGCATTTTTTCTGCACCTACTAAAATGAACGCAATGTTTGATTTCGAGGACAAGGTGCGCAGATTTAAAAAGAACGTATTGGCTAGTTCCCCATAGCGATACAAGTCTTCGTTTATTTCGTCGAATTCGTCGAGAATGACGACCGCGCGGACATCGGGTACTTCGCGGTTCAGAGAAAGAAGGAGACGATTGAGGGGTACTAGCGATGAAGAGTAGTTTTGATTAGCCCATTCGACGTGGCGTGGCAACAAATTTGACAGGAAAACCTCCAGTCGCTGTCCGAGCTCCTGGAGTGTATCTGGTCCGGTGGCGTGGCGGATTTCACCGCACTCCAAGTAAAGGACATCATACTCATACGCGCCATCGTGCGGAGCGTTCTTTATCCCTGCCTCGACTGCACGGGCTAGGGAACTCTTGCCGACCCGTTTCTGGCCCGTGATGTAGCAGGACTGCATGGAGTGGGGATCCAAGCTGTGCATCAATCTACGTAGGGCGTCTCGGCGGCCGTAGAAGTGCTCGTCATGGGCAACCTCTAGACGGTATGGTTGCATTTGGGACAGCGCCTTCCAGTCGAGGTCTGTCCGCTGGGCCAGAACGCGTAAGGTGAAATCGCAGGTTCGGGTCGCAGTTTTGCCGAGAACGTCCCATTCGATGCTGACATCAACCTCCAAGCCGTCGGTGGGAGCATCGAGAGAGAGATGTAGTGTCAGGATGAATGAGTCTGAGTCGATGTCCCCGAGATTGGTATCGTCAGTAAGGACCTCGCAATTGTCCGCGATACAGCAAGCGCGTACGTTGAGGGCCACGCCTGGTCCTGTTTTCTCCAGGGGGATGTGGAGCTCGAACGGCTTATTGACAACATGCAAGGGATATTTCTTTGGTATCTCGTAAAGGTGGGCGGGTGGAGCAATGACGCAATCGAATTTTTCTGCCATGTTAGATCGATGCAAGTCGATTGCCATTTGAACATTACGCAGAAAAGGCAGAATAAAGTGTCTAACAAAAAAACTGGGTTGAGTTCGAGTTGGTCAATTTCCTCACTTACTGTTTCCAACAAATTTTGCAGGTTGGTCTGAAGCTCTCTGCCATGTGATTTATCGGTTTGATCGACAAGCTTGAGAATGCTGTTGACTGACGTGATTGGGGCCTGAAATCCGAGAGGGTTGAGATACGACTTGAGATGGCCGTGGTTCAACGTCTGCATAAGGGACTGGCGGCGGCCGACTAGATCGTGAAGTCCCGAGATCGGTTGAATCAGGATCTGCAGGCTCTGGCACGCATCGGAGTGGAATCTTGCGTAGGCAGCAAGGCGCGCGTGGTTTAGCGACTTCTTTCCGTCAGGCAAGATCTCGGTAATTGTATCGTTGCCCTGCTCGATGAGTTTCACCAAGTGTCGATTGGCCGACCTCTCGATGGATTCCGGCAGTAGGCCGTTGCATGAGACAAGGCGGATAGTGAGTGTGCTGAATTCCTTGATTCTTGGCAAAGACGTTGTCGTTGCGAGGCGCTCAAAAATGTTGGAGAAGGAAAGAGACGTGTCATCCGGCATCTCAGCTAACTGAAGCAAGGTGTGGCGTATCCTTTTTCTGGCAGTGCTACAGTCCATCAATCCGGATGAATAGTCTTCGATGGTCGATTCTATGATTTCGGCGGGGGCGAGAGAGCGGTCCATGAGAGAGCCTTGGCTTGGTTCAGACGGTGGAGGGTAAACGGTTTACGGTTTTGCCTAGCGTCGGAGACCGGCCTTTATGTCACGAAGCCGAAGTAAAGTCAATTGAGTGGTGTGGAGGGATCCTTCCGGTGGATCGACGAGTTGTTGGGGTTCATGCGAAACTATGTTTAGTGTTCAGAAAGTTCGAAGGCATTGATCGGAAGACTACCAAGCTTCTGAAAGACTCTTGGGACGTCTTGACAGGACGTCTTTCAATCGAGCACGGTTGAAACTGCACGGTATTCCTGCTTCACGCTGCACCGTTATCGGCACGTCCTGCTCATGCTTAACCGTCGCATATGCTTAACTGCCATTGGCCTTGATGCGATGGAGTGTGATGAATCGATCCGCTTCTGTTTCGGTTGATTCTCAACAGACATGGAAGTTGAGCAAGCAGCTGACATGGTCCTCGGGGTGCTCGGGTCTCTGGCAGACCGGACTTGACGATGGCGCAGACCCCATGATTGTCAGGCAGTCGCGTCCAACCCGAGCATGTCCGAGATTGCCGTTCCGATCCGCTCGGCGGCGACTTCGGTTTCGCGATCACCCGTGTGGGCGTAGCGCAGGGTCATGGTCGTCTGCGCGTGACCGAGAAGCCTTGCGACGACGGGAAGCGGCGTTCCCTGCATGACGGCATGGCTGGCGAATGTATGGCGCAGATCATGGAGCCTGACATCCTCGATGCCGGCCTCCCTGCGGACGACGTACCACAGTGGGAGGTCGTCGTTGAGCGCCCGTCCGGGATCGCGGGGGGACGGGAAGACAAATGCGCTGTCGCCGGGAAGACGGCGCTCGATGATGGCCCGGGCCGGGGCATTCAGAACGACCGTACGCGGTCCGACCTTGCTGTTGCGGAGCCGGAGACTGTCGCCGAGCACCTCCTGCTTCTGCAGGCGGACGATCTCGTTCTTGCGACACCCGGTAAGCATGAGAAGCCGGATGATGTCGATCTGCATTCGGCGTGATCGACTGATCCCCTGGAGATTGTCGTGGCGGTCCAGCACGCCATGCAGCCGATGAAGTTCCTCGCGCGAGAGGAAGCGGGTGAGCTTCCTGCGCGGGTTGGGTTTCACCGACCTTGCCGGGTTCGCTGTGATGTGGCCGCAGGCCATGGCGTGATTGAGGATGTGGCGAAGGACCTTCAGGCATGAATTGGCCCCGCCGGGCGCCGTTCTGCTGTAGTCGTCGAACCAGCGGTGCACCATGGCGGGTGTGATCTGGTCCAGGCATCGGGAACCAAATGTCGGCAACAGGCGGGATTGAAGGTACCTGTCGCGCCACTGGATCGTCCCGGGCTTGCACCGATGGATCCAGGAGTCGCGCCATGCGCCGACAGCAAAGTCCCTGAACAACGGGGCCGAAGTCCTGTCGTCGTGACCGGCTGCCAGTCTTTCGAGGCTCTCCCTGCGGGCCACCTTGACCGTCTTGAAGGCGACCGGACCAAGCGATGTCCTTCTTCCGCCGTCGATGTGGACGAAGCCGCGGCCTCCCGACGGGTGGACGCGAACCCCGAGAGAGGGAACGAAGGTATCGCGAAGCGTGTACTCCCGGGGTCGCGGCTTGAGGTTGCGCACGAGGGTATCTGTCAGCTTCTTCCTGCGGTTCATGCGTCAGTCCTTCCGAGAACGGAGCCCACGGCCTCTGCCGCTTCAGCCATCATGCCGTCGGCGAGATGCGTGTACTTGAGAGTGGTGGCGGGATCGTTGTGACCGAGCAGTCGACCGACGGTGAGAATGTTCTCTCCGTGCATGACGGCAAGGGAGGCGTAGGTGTGACGCAGGTCGTGAAGGCGCACATCCTCCAGGCCCGCTGCGGAGCGCACACGCATCCAGAAGTATCCGATGGCGCCTTGCGAGATGGACCTGGCGGTGGTCCTTGGCGATGGAAACATCCAAGGCGAACGACGAGGCAACGTTGTCAGGATCTTCCGGGCGGGAGCCGACAGCCAGACCATGCGTGGCCCCGTCTTGGAATCCGCGAGATGGAGATGACCCTCGCGGTAGTCCGCCCAGCGCAGCGACAGGATCTCCTGGCTTCGGCACCCGGTGAGGAGCAGGAGGCGGATGATCGCTACCTGTGCCGGGAAGTGCGCTTCATGGTCCTGCAGCACGCGCCCGAGCCGGCGGACCTCCTCCACGCAACAGAAACGTTCCCGTCCCTGCCGTCGATAACGCCTGATGCTCCGGCACGGATTGCTGCCTTCAGGCCGGTATCCGTAGTCCTCGGCACGGGCCATGATGACGGAGAGAACCGGAGCCGACCGGTCGGCCGCGACCGGCGTCGCGTGCAGGGAGGCGAACCACTCCTGAACGTCGCCGCGCACGATCTCCGCGATCTGGCGTCCACGGAACCACGGCAGGATCTGATTGCGGTAGTAGTTCCGGTTGACCTCGAGTGTGCTGGACTTCCATGTTCGCCCGTACCGGCGAAAGACCTCCTCGGCGACCGTTTCGAACAGGGTTTCGTCGGATGAAGCGGGAGCGTCGCTTCTGATGGCGGTCAGCATGGCTTGTGCGCGTTGTCTGGCCTCGGCGAGACCGATCCCGGCAGCGTCACCGACGATCTTCCAGATCCTCTGTCCATCATGCTGGGTATGGATGAAGTAGCGCTTGCGCCCCGATGGGTAGACACGGATGCCGAATCCCTTGAGATGGGCGTCACGGGTGTCCCGGGCAGTCCTGCGAGGACGAAGGGCCTTGATGCGGCTCTCGGTGAGATGTTTTGCAGCCATGGAGTCTCCCTCGAATGCGAGTTGCAGGAACGGGAGATTCCGTTCGCGCAATCGCCCGCAGTTGCAGGATCGAGAGAGAAAATACGGCGTTAGTTCAGTTGTTTAGCACCACAGGTGCGTCCCGTGGTGTGGGCTTACGAACGAATGTGGAGGGGCGCCCTTGGGTGACGGAACCGGGCTAGGTCTCAAGCATGGGCATGCGCAGACCGTGCCTGCGCGCGGCATCCTTCGCCAGGTCGTAGCCGGCGTCCGCGTGGCGCACGATCCCCATGCCCGGATCCACGGTGAGACAGCGTTCGATCTTGCGTTCGGCGAGGTCCGTGCCATCAGCCAGAACCACCAGTCCGGCGTGGGTCGCATAGCCGATACCCACGCCGCCGCCGTTGTGGACCGCCACGTAGGTGGCGCCGCAGGCGGTGTTGAGCAGGGCGTTGAGGATGGGCCAGTCGGCCACCGCATCGCTGCCATCCATCATGCCCTCGGTCTCCCGGTTCGGCGAAGCCACGGAACCGGTGTCGAGATGGTCGCGGCTCATTGCAACAGGCCCGGCAAGCTCGCCGGAGCGCACCATGTCGTTCAGAATCCGGCCGAAGCGGGCACGCTGTCCGTATCCCAGGTAGCCGAGGCGCGCCGGCAGGCCCTCGATGGGCTGGTGTTGGGAAGCAAGGCGCACCCAGTTGGCGAACACCTCGTCGTCGCCGAACTCGTCAAGGGCCGCTTCCTCTGTCTTGCGCAGGTCGCCTTCCTCCCCGGAAAGACAGATCCAGCGGAAGGGACCGCGTCCCACGCAGAACAGGGGCCGGATGAACGCTTCCACGAACCCCGGGAAGGCGAAGGCATCCTTGCAGCCGTGATTGTAGGCCTCCTGGCGGATGTTGTTGCCGTAGTCGAACACCATGGCGCCGCGTCTCTGGTACTCGACCATGGCGCGGACCTGGCGGACCGCCGTGTCGCGGGCCCGCTCGATGTAGGTGGCGGGGTCCTTCCGGCGCAGGTCGAGCGCCTCGGCCAGCGTCATGCCACCGGGAACATAACCTTCGAGCATGTCGTGGGCCGACGTCTGGTCGGTCACGATGTCGAAGGGGACCCCGTTCTCGAGGTAGCCGTTCAGGACATCGGACATGTTGCCGTGGAGGGCGAAGGCGCGGGCTTCACCCCGGTCGGCACACTCCCTCGCCCTCTGCCAGGCGAT
Organism: Alphaproteobacteria bacterium; assembly: GCA_964291265.2. Taxonomy (GTDB): domain Bacteria; phylum Pseudomonadota; class Alphaproteobacteria; order SP197; family SP197; genus SP197. The sequence continues at coordinate 916,737 of OZ219747.1, read as the reverse complement.
GTCCGGGTCATCCAGGACCTCGTGAACAAACCCGAGATCGAGGCGGCGGGCTATTCGTTCCGGGTCGATCTCGACACCGATGCTCACACCGCCATTGAGCGTGATGCAGTGCGGCATGATGCCGCTGAACATGCCGAGCCCGCCGGTGATCGTGACGCGCCCTTCCAGCGTGCCGCCGAACTTCATCCTAGCAAGCGTGGCGAAGGTCTCGTAGGTCCCCTGGACGATGCCCTGGGAGCCGATGTTGCACCACGAGCCCGCCGTCATCTGCCCGTACATCATGAGACCCTTCGCCTCGAGTTCGTTGAAGTGCTCGAGCGTGCTCCAGTGAGGCACCAGCATGGAATTCGAGATCAGCACCCGGGGCGCCCACTCATGGGTCGGCCAAATGGCGACCGGCTTGCCCGACTGCACGACAAGGGTCTCGTCGCCTTCCAGGGTCTCGAGCATGTCGACGATGCAAAAATAGGAGTCCCAGTCGCGCGCCGCCTTGCCGCGACCGCCGTAGACGATGAGCCGTTTCCAGTCCTCGGCCACCTCCAGGTTGTTCATCAGCAGCCGATAGGCGGTCTCCTGGGGCCAGCCCTTCGTGTTGAGCTCCGGCCCCCGTGGAGCCAGAACAGGCGCGTTGGGTGCATGGCGCATGGTGTGATCCTCTCCGGCGGGTCAGAAACCGGGGTCATCATCACCGTCGGCAAACCCGCTATCAAGGACATTCCGGCAGGCCTGCGGCGCCACGCCGAAACGCTGACGGGCTGACCCGATGGCAGAAAATGCATGGACGGCGCAGGTGCGGTCGCGCCGTCCATGCTCCAGCGGCAAGGGGTGGCTAGGAGGAGAGACCCCCTGCCGTTACTGGAATACGGCCTCCGGGTCATCGAGACTGTCGGACCCTTCGAACTCCAGGGCCGTCAGCTCGAGTGCTCCGGCGGCATGTGTGATCGCGTCGGTCTGCTCGGTCAGCGCATTGATGGCGGCCTCGACGAGCGCATTGCCCGCCGCATTGTTCTCTGCGATCATCTGATCGTAGGCCTCGCCTCCCCGGGCCGCTTCAACCATGGCGCCCATGGCCGCCATGGTGGCGTCAAGCCGCTCCCGCAATTCCATGTCGGCTTCCGGTGAAACGGCCGCAACCAGCGACGAAAGACCGGGGCCCGCAACCATGGTGCCGTCTGTCCGCGTGTACTCGCCGAGATAGATGTTCCTGATGCCCAGCGCGTTGTAGTAGTGCGAGTTGTGGGTGTTGTCGCTGAAGCAGTCATGCTCCTCTTCGGGATCGTGCAGCAGCAGACCCAGTTTCATGCGTTCGCCGGCGAGTTCCCCGTAGGAAAGGCTGCCCATGCCCGTGATGATGGTCGCAAGGCCTTCGGCCATGCCGCCTTCCGTCAACGCCCCGGAGGCAGGCCCGTCGGGCGCCCATTGCGCCGTCATCCAGGTCAGGTCATCCAACAGCAGGTCCACGGCAGCCTCGAGATAGGAAGCGCGGCGATCGCAGTGTCCGCCGGTACAGTTGGCGGTGTCGAAATCGCTGGCCTGACGCGCTCCGGCACCGGGTCCGGTGCCGTTCAGGTCCTGGCCCCAGAGAAGAAACTCGATGGCGTGATAACCGGTTGCGACATTCGCCTCCACGCCTCCGAGTTCATGAAGCCTGTCGGCAAGCAGCGCGGCGTCGATCACGGACGCATCGATGTCCTCGCCCGAGAACGTGAACACCGCATTGGCAATGACATTCGCACCGTATCCGGGATTCTCGTCGGACGCGTCGCCATAACTCGCGTCGACGTAGTCGATCAGGCCCTCGTCGAGCGGCCAGGCGTTGACCCTGCCTTCCCAGTCATCCACCACGGCGTTGCCAAAGCGATAGACCTCGCTTTGCTGATACGGCACCCGGGAAGCCCGCCATGCGGCACGCGCCTCGGAGAGCGTGTCCCGGGAGGGCGCGGCAATCAGCCTGTCCACCGCATGTGACAGCGCCTGAGCGGTGATCAGCGAATCCTCGTAGACCGCATGGGCCATCGCCGCATAGTGCGAGAGTACGTCGCCCTCCGGGCTCGCGGTGTCCGCTGCGGCCCTCGTGGTGCCTGCGACCATCGTCGCCACCAGGCCCGTCACGAGGAGACAAACGCCGAGCGGCGCGGCCAGCATTCCCTGATTCTTCATGGACTCACTCCACTGACAGTTGTTGCGAATGCGAACCATTCCTATTATCATGCCGACTGTCAACCCCTGTCGCGGAAAGTTTTTCGATGACCGGTTTCAGGTTCTGTGCCGTTGCGGTTGCGATTCTGGTCCTGTGCGTCCCGGACATCGTGCAGCCCGTCGAGGACGGTGCAGACCGCGCACGAGCGGAGGCGGTGACACGCCTGACATCCGACTTCTCCGCTGCGGAGCCCCATGAACGGCGCTCCGCTGGAGCCGCAACGTCGTTCGCAACGCCGAACCGCGACGCCTTTTCGCATCCGTCTGCAAACATGTCCTTCGAACGACGACTCGACTTCGAGGTTGGCGACGGCGTGTTCGTCAGGATCTGGGTCTCCTCTCCGAGTTCGACCCGTTCGTCTGACGGACTTGGTCCCCTGTTCAACGCGCGGTCCTGCCAGAGCTGTCACGTCAAGGACGGTCGAGGACGGCCACCGGCGCCTGGAAATCAGGCGGTCTCCATGGTTCTTCGCCTCGCCACGGGACCGGACGGACGCGACCCGGACCCGGTGTACGGAAGCCAGCTTCAGAATCACTCGGTACAGGGAGTGCCGGCCGAGGGCCGGATGACCGTCGAATGGGAGGAGATTCCCGTACGTCTGGCCGGCGGCAGCACGGCATGGTTGCGTCAGCCCCGCTACGGCATCACCGATCCGGGCTACGGGCCACATGCCCCGGACCTGCGGATATCACCGCGTACGGCCCCAGCCATGATCGGCGTCGGCCTGCTTGAAGCGGTGCTCGCCGATGACATCCTCGCCCATGCCGACCCGGATGACCGGGACGGCGACGGAGTCTCGGGGCGGCCGAACCGGGTGTGGAGCGACGAACACCGGCGCTTCATGATTGGACGGTTCGGCTGGAAGGCCGGCCAGCCGACGGTCTCCCAGCAGGCTGCCGCGGCGTTTCGCAACGATATCGGCATCTCGACGCCGCTCTATCCAGTGCCCCATGGCGACTGCACACCGGCGCAGACAGCCTGTCTCGACGCTCCTCACGGAGACGGCGACGACCACGATACGGGCGTCGAAGCAGGTGAAATCCTCTTCGATGTCCTTGCCTTCTATGCCCGGAACCTTGCCGTACCGGCCCGGCGCCACGTGGACGATCCCGAGGTCCTGCGCGGCAAGCGCCTGTTCTACGAAGCGGGCTGCACCGCCTGCCATAGGCCCAAGTTCGTGACCCGCCGTGATTCCCTCGGGCCGGAGCAGTCGTTTCAGCTGATCTGGCCCTATACGGACCTGCTGCTCCACGACATGGGCCCGGGCCTCGCCGATGACCGGCCCGAAGGCGAAGCGACCGGGCGCGAATGGCGGACTGCGCCGCTGTGGGGCATCGGACTCACGCACACCGTGAATGGCCATCGCCTGTTTCTCCACGATGGCCGCGCACGCGGCCTTCTCGAGGCCGTGCTCTGGCATGGTGGTGAAGCGGAGAATGCGAAACGCGCGGTCGTGCGCATGACCGACGGGGAACGCGAAGCGCTTCTGGCGTTTCTGCGTTCCCTGTGAGGCAACGAAACCGGAGGTCAAGGGGTGCCACACACGTCCACTCTTCCAGCCATGGCACTGGCGATTGCCGTCAGCTGCGTCCCCGCCGCTTCCGATGACAGGCCATCGCCGGAGTCCTTCGCACACGTCAATGCGGCACTCGCCGACAACCACGTACGTCCCCGCTACGGCACTCTCCTGTTGCGGGCGACGGAGTTCGAGGGCGCAGCCGAGCGCCTTTGCACGCGGCCCGGACCGATGACCATGCATGAAGCGCGGTCGGCGTTTCATGCCCTCATGGACGCATGGATGGATGTCGAGCATCTCCGTTTCGGACCAGCCGAACTGTTCCTGCGCACCAGCAGGTTCCATTTCTGGCCCGAAGCGCGCGGCAAGGTGGACAAGGTCGTGGCCGGGCTGCTGACAGATGGGGCCGACATCTCGCCATCACGCATCGAGGACGCGAGTGCGGCAGGCCAGGGGCTGATGGCCGCGGAAGCGCTGCTCTTCGGGCAGGAGGCCACGGAATCGGAACCGCGAGGATCCGCCACCGGATGTCGTCTTCTGCGAGCCATTGCCGTCAACATGCGGACAATGGCCGAAGGAATGGACAGGGACTGGTGGAGAGGTGAACGCTCGTTTGTCACGCTCTTTGTCGGGCCCGGCTCCGACAACCCGTACTACGCAAGCCACGACGAGGCATCCCTGACGCTGCTCTCGAGCCTCCACGGCGGACTGCAGAGAATCGCCGATCTGAAGCTCGCGCCGGTTGTCGGCCATGACATCGACGCTGCCCGTCCCCGCCTGGCGGAATCCCGTCTCAGCGCCCGGGCACTGCGGAACATTGTCCTCAATCTCGAAGCGCTCCACGACCTCTACACGGGTGGATCCGGACCCGGCCTGGGCTCTCTGCTGCCGGAATCGGAAGACAGGCTCGAGAAGCTGATTCGCAAGGGGTTCCGCGCCATCCTCGAAACGGCCCGGTCGATCGAGGGGCCGCTGGAGGAAGCGGCCGCCGACCCGGCGCGGCGCGGCCTCGTGGAGAAGCTCCTGATCCGGGTACGGGCCCTTCGCCAGATCGTGCGCAACCGCCTGACCACGGCCCTTGATCTCCCCATCGGCTTCAATGCCCTCGACGGTGATTGACCGGCGCGGGGTGCTGCGGCTGCTCGCCGCCGGTCTCGCGGCGCCTGTCGAGACGAGGGCTGCCGCCGGGGCAGCGGGAGATGTCTACCTTTCAGCGGCCGCCACGGCACCCGGCCGCTATCGCCTGCGCGCCTTTTCGGTGACCGGAGAGGTGCTGTTCGACCACGCGCTCCCGGCGCGCGGGCACGCCTTTGCCGTCAGCCCCGACAACCGCCGGGCCGTGCACTTCGCCAGGCGCCCCGGGGAATTCGCGCTTGCACTCGATCCCGGACGCGGTCTTGTGATGCACTGGTTCGCGCCTCCGGCAGACCGCCGCTTCCAGGGCCATGGCGTCTTCAGTGCCGACGGACGCCTGCTCTACGCCACCGAGAACGATTTTGCAGCCGGGCGCGGCGCCGTCGGCATCTATGATGCCCGCTCCGGATTCGATCGGCTCGGGGAACTCTCCTCTCATGGCATCGGCCCGCACGACATCCGGCTGTTGCCCGACGGAAGGACCCTGGCGGTCGCCAACGGAGGCATCCACACCCACCCCGACTATCCGAGGGCGAAGCTCAACCTTCCGGCGATGGAGCCGTCACTCTGCTTCGTCGACAGCCAGACGGGCGACCTGCAGCAACGCCTCGACCTCGCGGGCGACCTGCGTTTTCTCGGCATTCGCCATCTCGCCGTGAGCGAAGGGGGCCAGGTGGCAGTCGCCATGCAGTATGAAGGGCCCGCGGGAGACAGGGTGCCGCTGGTCGCCCTTTGCCGGTCCGCAAGCTCCCTCCTCCTGCTGGAAGCCCCGGCGCCGGTCCTCGCCGCCATGAAGCACCATTGCGGCGACGTGTGCTTCGACAGGGCAGGTGTCCGGTTTGCCGTCAGCGCCCCACGCGGCAACCTCGTGACCCTCTGGGACGGCATGGAAGGGAAATTTCTCCATTCCGTGTGCTTGAGGGACGGCTGCGGCCTCGCCCCGGGCACACGGGACGGGGAATTCCTGGCAAGCGGCGGCGAGGGAGGAGTGTTCATGCTGGACCGGCACACCCGGCAAGAGTTCCCCACCGGCTTCCCCGAACCCTGTCATTGGGACAATCATCTGGCCGCGGCCCGGCCCGCGTGAGGACACCTCGTCCCTTCGACCTTCCCTTGGCGCTCCTCGTTCACCGCGTTTCGTCCGACCCCGGTCCCGGGCGATGCCGAAGCAGCACGGGTCCGGACCGCCCACGATCCAGGCATTCGCGGTATCGAGCTCGGGCCAGCCATCGTCTTCGGGTGGATCCCAGTGTTCCTGCAGTGCCTCGAGGAAGTCCACGATGCAGGCATCCGCGGCGGCGCTCGATCTCACTGTAGTGCAGGAGTGACATTCCATGGGCTGACCGTCGGGGTGATCGGAGGCGTTGATGGCGGCATGGTACGGATCGAAGGCAACGACGGGTCTCAAGCCAGGTGATCGTCGCGGCCATGCCGCCGCATGACGTGTCCATCGAGTTGCACCTGGGAGGCGGGGCGATCATGGAGCGCTTACCGCCGACGCTGCACAGCATCGGCATAGATCTCAACCGCCGGGCGATCGACACCTTCCGCTGTGACGATCCGGTGGATCTGAGCAGGAAGGCGCGCTGGAGCGCGGTCAGGGTCCGGTTCACCGCAACCGCCGAGGCGAAGGGGCCGAGATATTCGCCCAGCCGCGAGCGTGCGCCCCGGTACTTGAGGATGCACGGCCATTCGTGGTCCCGCGCGATCGGGATGTGCGGGAAACTCTTGTCGTCCCGCAGCAACATCGGCAGGGCCGCAAGGACCCCGCCTCTCGACCGCAAGAGCCTTCGTGTCGAAGCGGGGAGAGGCTTCCTCCATCATCCCCCCCCGTGGAAGCCGACAGGCGCCCCTCGACATCGTGGCAGGCCCGTGCCATCGCCGGAGTGCCTGCTTCGAGCGTTGCGAGCATTCGCTCGCCGTGGCACCCTCAACCAAACCAGGACCGTCTATCCGGGAACAAACCTCGGCCTTCGTCCAACATCCACGGCGCCACACTCCAAAATCGTTTCACTTGACGTTGGACGAGGTCAGGATGTCTGAATTTGTGACTATGGGCAGGCGACGGGAGCGGCCCTGCGCACGAAACGCATCAAGGGAAGTCGAAGTGTTCGGCTTCGAGTGCCTGCAAGCTGGACGTGACGGTCAGGATGTCGGCGCTGCCGTCACCGTGTGGTGTCCTCAAGGGAAGTCGGCTTCGAGTGCCTGCAAGCTGGACGTGACGGTCAGGATGTCGGCGCTGCCGTCACCGAAGGAGATCTCGAAGCCGCCTTCCGTGGAATCAACGGTGATGTCGCCGAACGCGGTGACCCCATCAATGTTCCTCCGCAGCGAAGTCCGAGATGGTGTCATCGCCCCATCCGTTGTAGAGGAAGGTGTCGTTGCCGGCTCCGCCGGTCATCATGTCGGTTCCCGCACCGCCCTGGAGCCAGTCGTCGCCGGCGCCACCGGTCAGCGTGTCATTGCCGACGCCGCCAAACAGCCTGTCATTGCTGTCGCCGCCCGTCAGCGTGTCATTGCCGTCACCGCCATTGAGCCTGTCGTTGCCGTCGCCGCCCGTCAGCGTGTCATTGCCGACGCCGCCGCGGAGCGTGTCGTCGCCGGCATCGCCGTTGATCGTGTCGGCGCCCTCGCCGCCACTGAGCATGTCGCTGCCGTCGCCGCCCGTCAGCGTGTCATTGCCGACGCCGCCGCGGAGCGTGTCGTCGCCGGCATCGCCGTTGATCGTGTCGGCGCCCTCGCCGCCACTGAGCCTGTCGTTGCCGTCGCCGCCCGTCAGCGTGTCATTGCCGACGCCGCCGCGGAGCGTGTCGTGGTCCGCCCCGCCGCTCAGGTCAATGCCGGCGGAAAACCGGAAATCGTCCGCGTCCATGGAAGAAGCCTTCACGCCCTTCAGCGTGATCCTGTCGTCGTCGCCATAGTAAATCACGGCATCCTTGCCGTCCCACCGGATGTCCAGATCGTCATACCCGAAACCAACGCCATCAAATCGAATGACATCGCCATCCGCGAAGTCGACAATCACGTCTCGGCCGTCGCCGACGCGAAATACAAAGGTGTCGTCGCCCGTGCCGCCGGACAGCGGCTCTCCGTCTTTGACGCCGCCGTACAGCTTGTCGTCGCCGGTGCCACCCTCCAGCCAGTCGTCGCCGGTGCCGCCTTCCAGCGAGTCTTTGCCGGCACCGCCTTGCAGTTCGTCGTCGCCGGCGCCGCCGTACATCCACCAGTCGTTGCCGGTGCCGCCGAACAGCAAGTCGTCGCCGGCGTCGCCCCACAGCGTGTCGTCCCCGGCACCACCGTACAGTTCGTCGTCGCCGTCGCCGCCTTCCAGATCATCGTCGCCGCCGCCGCCTTCCAGCGTGTCAACGCCAGCATCGCCCTCCAGCCAGTCGTAGCCGGAACCGCCGTCCAGCGTGTCGTCCCCGGCACCGCCGTACAGTTCGTCTCGGCCAGCACCACCAGTCAGCGTGTCGTCGCCGGCATCGCCGTACAGCCAGTCGTTCCATTTGCCGCCTTTCAGCGTGTCGTCGCCGGCGCCGCCGTGCAGTATGTCTTGGCCAGCACCACCAGACAGCGTGTCGTCGTTCGCGCCACCGCGCAGCGTGTCGTTGCCTTCAGTGCCGGACAGTCTGACACCGATGAACCGGAAATCGCCCGCATCCAGGGAAGAGGCCTTCACATTGGACAGCGTGATCCTGTCATCGCCGCCGCCGTAGGAAACCAAGACGTCCCTGCCGTCCTGCCGGATGTCCAGATCGTCATACCCGAAACGAACGCCATCAAATCGAATGACATCACCATCCGCGAAGTCGGCAATCACGTCCCGGCCGTCGCCGACGCGAAGCACGAAGGTGTCGTCGTCGGCGCCGCCGTACAGCATGTCGTCGCCGGCCTCGCCGGACAGCGTGTCGTCGCCGGCTTCGCCAATCAGCGTGTCGTCGAAGGCGCTACCGGACAGCGTGTCGTCGCCGGCGCCGCCGTACAGACTGACACCGGTAAACCGGAAATCGTCCGCATCCAGGGAAGAGGCCTTCACGTTCGACAGCGTGATCCTGTCATCGCCGCCGTAGTAAATCACGGCATCCTTGCCGTCCTGCCGGATGTCCAGACCGTCATGCCCGGGACGAACGCCATAAAGTCGAATGATGTCGCCATCCGCGAAGTCGGCAATCACGTCTCGGCCGTCGCCGACGTGAAACGCAAAGATGTCGTCGCCGGCACCGCCGGACAGCGTGTCGTCGCCGTCCTTGCCGATCAGCGTGTCGTCGCCGGCACCACCGGACAGCGTGTCGTCGCCGACACCGCCGGACAGCCTGTCGTCGCCTTCAGTGCCGGACAGACTGACACCGATGAATCGGAAATCGCCCGCATCCAGGGAAGGTGCCTTCACATTGGACAGCGTGATCCTGTCATCGCCGTAGGAAATCACGGCATCCTTGCCGTCCTGCCGAATGTCCAGATAGCCATGCCCGAAACGAACACCATCAAATCGAATGACGTCGCCATCCGCGAAGTCGGCAATCACGTCCCGGCCGTCGCCGACGTGAAACGCAAAGGTGTCGTCGCCGGCACCACCGGACAGCGTGTCGTCGCCGGCACCACCGTACAGTTCGTCCTGGCCGGCACCACCAGACAGCGTGTCGTCGTCCGCGCCGCCGCGCAGCGTGTCGTCGCCTTCACCGCCATCGAGCATGTCGTCGCCGGCACCGCCGAACAGTTCGTCCTGGCCGGCACCACCAGACAGTGTGTCGTCGCTCGCGCCGCCGCGCAGCGTGTCGTTGCCTTCAGTACCGGACAGCTTGACACCGATGAACCGGAAATCGCCCGCACCCAGGTATGAGGCATTCACATTGGACAGCGTGATCCTGTCATCGCCGCCATAGGAAACCAAGGCGTCATTGCCGTCCTGCCGGATGTCCAGATCACCATACCCGAAACGAACGCCATCAAATCGAATGATGTCGCCATCCGCGAAGTCGGCAATCACGTCTCGGCCGTCGCCGACGCGAAACGCAAAGGTGTCGTCGCCAGCATCGCCGTAAAGCTTGTCGTCCCCGGCACCACCGTACAGTTCATCGTCGCCAGCATCGCCGTAAAGCTTGTCGTCGCCGGTACCACCGTACAGTTCATCGTCGCCAGCATCGCCATACAGCCAGTCGTCGCCGCCGCCGCCTTCCAGCCGATCGTCGCCAGCACCACCGGACAGCACGTCGTCGCCGGCGCCGCCGGACAAGGTGTCGTCGCCTTCAGTGCCGGACAGCCTGACACCGATGAACCGGAAATCACCCGCGTCCAGGGAAGAGGCCTTCACATTGGACAACGTGATCCTGTCATCGCCGCCGCCGTAGGAAACCAAGGTGTCCTTGCCGTCCTGACGGATGTCCAGATCACCATACCCGAAACGAACGCCATCAAATCGAATGATGTCGCCATCCGCGAAGTCGGCAATCACGTCTCGGCCGTCGCCGACGCGAAACACAAAGGTGTCGTCGCCGGTACCGCCGACCAGCGTGTCGGCGCCGGCATCGCCCCACAGTTCGTCGTCGCCGGCATCGCCGCTCAGCCAGTCGTCGCCTTCACCGCCATCGAGCATGTCGTTGCCGGCGTCACCGTATAGCGTGTCGTCGCCGGCATCGCCGACCAGCGTGTCGTCGCCGCCGCCGCCGTAAAGACTATCACGGGTAAACCGGAAATCGCCCGCATCCAGGGAAGAGGCCTTCACATTGGACAGCGTGATCCTGTCACCGCCGCCGTAGTAAATCACGGCATCGTTGCCGTCCTGCCGAATGTCCAGATCGTCAAACCCGAAACGAACACCGTAAAATCGAATGATGTCGCCATCCGCGAAGTCGGCAATCACGTCTCGGCCGTCGCCGACGCGAAACGCAAAGGTGTCGTCGCCGGCACCGCCGACAATCGTGTCGGCGCCGGCATCGCCCCACAGTTCGTCGTCGCCTTCACCGCCTTTCAGCGTGTCGTCACCAGCGGAGCCTTGCAGTTCGTCGTCGCCAGCTTCGCCTTCCAGCACATCGTCGCCGGCGCCACCGTCGAGCATGTCGTCGCCGGCGCCACCTTCGAGCGTGTCGTCGCCAGCTTCGCCTTCCAGCGTATCATCGCCTTCACGGCCGTATAGTGTGTCGTCGTCGGCACCGCCGACCAGCGCGTCGTCGCTGCCAGTTCCCCAGATTGTCCTTCCACTCATGATGGTTTCCCTCAAGCTGTCAGCGCAAAACCTGTCCGCTTGGGAACACTACAGGCGCACGCCGAGGTCGTCCAAGACCTTTTCTGGAGCGACGTGGGCCGCGTGGCGACCTGGAAGGGTTTGGCGCCCGCAAGGCGAGGCGCCACGGTGTTGCGGGTAATGGTCGCGAGATCGCCGATGAGGGTGGAGAAGCCGTGCACCGGATCACCTCCGGGCGTCCTCTTGGTTGCCGCCCTGGCCCGGGCGCTTATCGAGACTTCTGCCGGCGCCACGACGGAAGACCGCCGGGCCTCGGCGCCTTCGGCATCCTCGTCGTCGAACAGCATGGGCTTCAGTTTCTGGCGCATGTGCCATTCAACGTAGTAGGCGAGCATGCACAGGAAGACGTGGGCGCGGACCCGGGGTTCGGTGCGGTGACAGACGGGGCGGACCTTCAGATCCACGGGTTTGAGGCTGCGGAAGGCGCGTTCCACCGTACTCAACCGCTTCCAGGCCCGCACCATGCCGGCAAGCGTTCGGCCGTGCGATGATGGCTGATTTTGGTTGGTTTTGGGGCTTCCTGACAATCGTCTGAGAAAGTGCTGGTAATTCGTGCCTGCCCGAGAAAGTGCAACCATTTGACTGGAATACCTGAATTGTGGATAGGAGACGAAGAATCCCGCTTTGGGACGGGAATCGTCCGGTTTGGTCTCGAATCAGCCGGATTTTCGGAAAACTTCGCGATAATGGCCATGCGAGACGTCGTCCACCCTCAGCTGGAGGTGGGACAGGTTGCGATCGAGGAGATCGATTTCACCGAGCATCCGCGGGACCACATTCCGCCGATGCTGCGCGGAATTCAGCGCGTGTACGGCGACCCGTCGGGCCTCTTCGGAGGATGTCGAGGCGTACCTTGACACCGGCCGGGAGTTGGTCCGGCGGGCGCAGGAGACGATTCCGTTGCTTGTGGAGCGCGGCGTCGGGGGCCCCGCGGTTATCAGGATCGAGTCGCACCTCGAGCATGCCCGCCGGCGGATCGACCAGGTGGACCAGCGCCTGCTGAAAGGCGAGACGATTCCGCAGAACGAGAAGGTGTTCTCGATCTTCGAGGAGCACACGCGCTGGTGCGTGAAGGGCAAGACCGGTGTGCCGGTGGAACTCGGTGTGCCGGTGGCCGTGCTGGAGGATCAGCACGGCTTTCTCCTGCACCACCGGATCCTGTGGGAAGGCAGTGACGTGGACCATGCCGTACCCGTGATCCGGGAAGCGCAGGCGCGCTTCCCGGATCTGCGCCTGTGCAGTTTCGACAAGGGGTTCCACAGCCCTTCCAACCGGGTCGCCCTGGACGCACTGCTGGATCACAACGTGCTTGCGAAGAAGGGGAAGCTCTCTCGGGCGGACCGGGAACGGGAAGCTGAGACGACGTTCCGGGAGATGCGCCGGCAGCATCCGGCCGTGGGTGCCGCGATCAACAATCTCGAGCAACGCGGCATGGACCGGGTCCTCATCCTATGGAGCGGACGGCTTTGCGCGGATGGTGGCGCTGTCCATGGTAGCCTTCAATGTCCACCGCATCGGGCTGCTGCTGCACAGGGAAGTCCGGGCCCGGTCCCGACGACGACGAAGACGCGCCGCCTGACGGCAGCTCGACAATAGACCCTATCCGCACGAAGCCCGCTCAAGCGGGAACGGATCCGCTCGCCCCGATGCCGCCGTGAATCGGCAGGAACAAGCCTCGAAAACGGAGCGCTCGGCGGCTCCGGGAGACGATCAAACCCGAAGCTTCGCCGAAAGGTCGGCCGAAACGGGCATTTCCGGGCGGGCACGAGCTAGGTGTGCTCCGCGGAACGAAGGTGGTGGTGTATCGGGAGGATACCGTCATGGCAGCTCGTCGTTTCGTGGCGGGATCGACATGGCAGACCACCTTCCTTCCGGGAGCTCCCTTGTTTCAGGGAGAGGGCGGGCGGTCACCAGGACTTTCCTATGCTACGGCTGATTTTTCGGGAAGCCGATGAATCGCGCCCGAATCGGCCATCTGATCTTTCGCGAGGCCGACGAATCGAGGCCGAATCGGGATGTCCTGGACGGATTCCGTGGCTTCAGTGCCGCCCGCATGGCGACACCGGCAGCGTTTTCGGCCCGGATGCCTGGTTCTTGATGTTCTGGCAGCGTTCCGGGATCCCCTTCCCGGTATCGCCGGAGCCTTTCTTCCACGGCTCCCGATAGCGGGTGATGCGGGCGACCTGACGGACGCCCGGATAGTTGATCAGACCGTGCGGGCGGGACGAGGACGCTGATCGAACGCTGCTCCAGTCGACCGTGCGCCTTGTCGAACGGCTCCGTGAAGTGGCCGGTAGCGTCTTTTTGCCAATTGATGCTCATCGAGGATGGCGAAGGTCTCCGGAGCGTTGCCCTTGACGACGAAGACGTAATCCGCGCGTTGTGTGATCAGCTTTGCGGTATGGCGTGTCGTCTGCAGTGCGTCGAGGGTGATCACCTTGCCGCCGATGTCGCTGCGCTCCAGGAGATCGTGCATGGCCGCCAGTTCGCCGCCTTCGTCGTTGAAGTTCAGGAGGGAAAAGGGCGCGCCGGTCTCATGGTCGACAAGGGCCACGGTCTCTCAGACGGCCATCGCCGTTGCGGTTGGCGCCTCGGATGCGCTTGCCGTCGGCGGCGAGTGCACGGGCGAGGTGAAGCCGCGGCCGGGACCAGCGGGCGAGCACATCCTCCAGAGCCTCGGTGTCGATCGACTGGATAACCCGGTGGATGGTGGACTTGGAGACGGGCTCGCGAAGCCCCGTCTTCGGGTTAAGCCAGGCGCCGATGGCCTCCAACTCCTCTTGGGACAGGGACCGCGCGAACTGCGCGGCGGCGACACAGCCCTTCATGTTGGCGAACTCGGCGAGCACGTGCACGGTGAGCACCGATGCCGCGGTATGCTTCCTTCCCTGCGCCCGGCGGAAGTCGGGAATGGCCGCGCTTAAGCGTAGAGCGAGCGCAGCACCTTGGGGTCCCGGGGCGCCAGTTCGGGGCATGAGGGCGGCGCCACGTCGGGGGGAAGCGGCAGCGGGCTCGACAGCAGCGCCCGGGCATCGCGCCTCAGTGCCGTAACGTAGATATCCTTGGGCTTGCCGTGGGGATCGGTATAACGCCCGTTGGAGCGGGCAAACCCCTTGGTCTCACCCAGACACGTCCAGCCCGCAGCCTTCAACATCGTGCCGGCAAAGATCTCCGGATCGCTTCAACGTCTCCGCCAGCAGCACCCCGTGGCCGTGCACCTTCAGCCAGTCGTCACAGAGCCGGCGCGTCATGCACGCAAGGAAACTCAGAAGCAAGGTTCGCAAACACCCCGGGCTTGGAGAGAAGCAAGAACCGCGTGTTGTTGGCCACCATCGAGAGCCGCTGGAACTGCTGCTCCGGCTTCCAGCCGGTCCACTGGTCGCGGGGAGCGCACTTGAAGGCGCCGTTCTGCCACGCCGCCAGACCCAGCCAATGGCCCCTGAAGGTCGCAAGGTAGCGCAGACCGCGACCCGCCAGGCGACGGAAGCCGAGATAGTGGTGCTTGTTCATCAGCGCGTCCCACAGCGGACGCTCCTCCGGCCTCGTCAGGCGAACCTCAACCTCAGACAGGGAAAAACCTTCAGGAGCTTCCTGATGGATCGGGACAGCTTCCATGCGCTTGCGAATCGACAACATGACCGGACCGTCGCACATCCCAAGCGGGATGGCCAGCGGAAAATGTCCGCGCGCGTGCAACATACGAACGCCTGACGTCAAGTGAAATCAAGCGAATTCCAGCGTGGGAAGGCCTTGGGCGGTCACCGCGCCATGCAGACCCGTCCGGGACGTCATGATATCATCGACGGTCGCTGGCACGATTCGCGAACGGAGGGAGGCTGGTCATGAGCGTTCGCAACGGCCGCGAATTCCTGAGTATTCCAGGCCCCACCACCGTCCCGGACCGGGTCCTTGCCGCCATGCACCGTCCGGCCGTCGACATCTACGACGGGGAGCTGCTGAACATTACCAAGAACTGCCTGGAGGGCCTGCGCGCGGTACTGGGCACCACGGGCAATGCCTACATCTACGCCGCCAACGGCCACGGCGCCTGGGAAGCGGCCCTCAGCAATTGCCTGAGCGCCGGCGACAGGATTCTCGTTCTCGAGTGCGGCCTCTTTGCCGTCACCTGGGGAGGCATGGCCGAGGTCCTGGGAATCGAGGTCGAGGTGATGTCCGGGCACCCGCGACGGGCCGTCGATGCCGACGCCCTCGAACAAAGGCTCCGCAACGACCCATCGAACAGCATCAAGGCAGTGCTCACGGTGCAGGTCGACACCGCCTCCGGTGTCGTCAACGACATTCCGGCGCTTCGCCGGGCCATGGACATGGCTGGCCACGATGCCCTTCTCATGGTCGACACGATCGCTTCACTGGGCTCCATGCCGTTCGAGATGGATGCCTGGGGCGTTGATGTCGCGGTGGCCGGATCGCAGAAGGGACTGATGACCCCGCCGGGCCTGGCGTTCAACGGTGTCGGCAGCAGGGCCAGGGACCGCCGCCGCACCGCCGGCCTCGTCACACGCTACTGGGACTGGGAGTTCCGCGACGGACCCGAGCACTACATGAAATACTGCGGCACGGCGCCCGAACACCTCCTCTTCGGCCTGGATGAGTCCCTGACAATGCTCTTCGAGGAGGGACTTGCGAACGTCATCGAACGACATCGCCTGCTCGCCGAAACCGTGAGGACGGCGGTTGCCCGGTGGTGCCGCAGCGATGTTCTCGAGTTCAACGTCACCGAGCCCGGCGAACGCGCGAATTCCGTCACAACCGTGCGCACAATCGACATGGACCCGGCACCCCTGATCGCCTTCTGCCGCGATGTCTGCGGCGTCACCATAGGCATCGGCATCGGGCCCGAACTCTCGGGCCGTGCGTTCCGTATCGCCCACATGGGTCATGTCAATGCCCCGATGGTGCTCGGGACGCTTTCGGTGATCGAAACCGCGATGGCCGCGCTGAAGGTGGACCACGGCGAAGGCGGCGTGGACGAGGCCATCCGCTTCCTCGGCACGGCGCTCGAAGAGGCCGCCCGGAACCCGTCCGGGTCACCACTTCCGGGCCGGCGTTGCTGCGATGCCTGACCGGACAGGGACGATCAAACGGCAGGGCGCCCCAGGTCTTCGAACGTCAGCGAACGGCGCCGGCCGGGAGAGCCATCCGCGCCTCATCGCCACAACCGTTCGCCGCCGCCAGAAGACGCAGGCGTTCATGGAGCGCCTCGCGCGGAACGTTGCAAATCTGCAAGTGTCTTCTGGTATCGGCAAAGCCCGTGCGTGCATGCAGCGTGCGGTGATTGTCGAACATGACGAAGTCGCCGGCAGCGAGGACGCGACGCACCTGATGTTCGGGCGCCATCATCAACCGGGTGAGATGGCGGTAGGCTGCATAGTAGGGCTCCACCAGATCAGCGGGGAGGTCCAGAGGTCCCGACGACCGCGTGTGAATCCTCACACCGCAGACCTCGCCATCGCTGTCGAGTGCAATCATCGGCGCTCGCACCTGCTGGTTCAGCGCCCCTTCGTGAATCCGGACAAAGTTCTGTTCATGGCGAACCAGCAGCGAAAACGCGTCCGGATCCTCGTCCTTCAGCACCGCCGCGATCCGGAAACCATCGACCAGGACGGTGTCACCCCCCTCGCTTGCCTGGTGCACGCAACCAAGGACCATCAGCCCGGGAGGTGAATAGCGATACGCCTCGTCGGTATGCGGCGGAACCGGTCTCGTGGTGTTTCCGGCGGTGCGGACATTCCCCTTCGGCGAGAGATCGAAGATCGGGCCGTAGGCCGACTCCCCGAGTCCACCCGCCAGTGACGCCACATCCTCGACGGCGCCCGGCCGGCAAGGACCATTCGTGATGAAGGCACAGCCGCAATCACGCAGCGCCCGATAGAGGGCGAGGCGTGTCACGTCCGAATCCCTCACACCGGCGAAATCGAACGTGGGCGGCTGACCCTGGGTCCGGCTGTCCCACAGCACCGGCCGGAAGCGACGACGTTCCCTCGCGGAACGATCGTACCGGTTCTCATGGAGCCAGTGGCCCGCATAGCGGGAAACATGACCGTCCGGTTCCCATTCCACAACGAGACCGCCGCCAGCATCGATTCGCACGCCGCGGGGGGTGATGTCGAGCGGAACATCGCACGGCACCATCCAGCGGTTGCTCGAGTAGCAGTCGCCGCATGCCGGGCAGTGACAGCAATCGCGAAGCCAAATGTGGTGAAAGAAACTCTCCGAACCGTCCTGCCAGCGCAGGATGAGCCCGCGCTCCCCGCGAGAAAGTCCGCCGATGCGCAGGGAGTCTTCGGACACGTCACCGGGACCGGAATGCGCGTCGGTGCCCATGACTGCTCCATTCCCTTTCCGGATGGCAACAGTCAAGCCCGCAATCGACACACTTGCATCTGTCCTCGGAGGTATATTCACGATGCCGTTGAGGGTATGGTGGTTCGCCACGACTTCCTTGGACAGCTTGGCGTCACGGTCACTCCTCCACCATGCCGCGCCGGCCCGATATCACGTTCAACCAGCTGCGGGGCTTTGTCGCCGTCGCGAGGCACGGGAGCGTGACGGGGGCTGCGAACGCTCTGTCGCTGCCTCAGCCAGCCGTCAGTCGTCTCGTGAAGCGCCTTGAAGTCCTCGCCGACACCGCTCTGCTCATCCGTTCCGGCCGCGGCGTTTCCCTGACCATCGCCGGGCAGCACTTCCTCGAGAATGCCGAGCAGGTTCTCCGCCTCCATGACCACGCTCTCGATGAACTCCAGACACTGCGGAAGACACTTGTCGGCGAGGTCCGGCTCGCCGCCCCCGAAAGCGTCGGCTCCGTCATCTTCGCGCCGCTCGTGAAACAGTTCCGGGAACGCCACGGGAAAGCTGCCGTGCGCACCATCGCCGCCCACAGTTCCAGCATTCCCGGCATGCTCGGCACCGGCGTCGCCGATCTCGGCATCGTCGCCGACACCCATCCACGGCCAGCCGGCAATGTCGAGGCGCTGTTCACCGAGGAATTCTACCTTGTCGGGCCAGCGGATGCGCCGGAGACGGAGCGCCCGATGATCACGCTCGACGAAGTGGCCCGGCTGCCGCTCATCCTCAACGCCCTTCCCGGCAGCTTCCGGGCGGTGATGGACAAGGCCTTCGCATCAAGCGGCCTCATCCCCGATGTCGCCATCGAGATAGACGCCAACGGTCCGCTGATCGACCTCGTCGAGGCCGGTGAAGGCTTCGCCATCCTGCCCTTCAGCCTTGTCCGCCGAAAGCCCGCAACCCTCGGCGCCTCCAGGATCATCGAGCCCGTCATGGCGAGGACACTTTCGCTCGCCATCGCCAGGAACCGGCCGGTGTCCGCTCTCTGGCGCGAGGCCGCACGACTGATCCGACAGGTGGTCAGGGCCGAGTCCGATCATGCACGATGGACCGTCACGCCCCGATCTTCCCCCCTCAAGGCCGATGAAACTGCCGTCTTGCTGC
Source organism: Alphaproteobacteria bacterium (assembly GCA_964291265.2). GTDB lineage: Bacteria > Pseudomonadota > Alphaproteobacteria > SP197 > SP197 > SP197. Next base: position 898,176 of record OZ219747.1, on the reverse strand, counting down.
GATGAACACACAATCCCAATGAGGCCATGCCTCGGACCGACGAGAGGCATCGCGTGAGAAAGAGGACTTGAGCCCGCTGTTCCGTCTGCGGTGCACGGTATTACATGATCCGACCATCGGCACGCACCTGCTCCGCAAGACACATGACACCGATCAGGCCAAGGCTCGCCAGCTCAAGCTCGAGCTGGTCGACGTCGGGCGATCATGGCCGCCACATCGGCGGTGGTCCCGGTCCGCTCTTGATTGCGGCGGCGTGGTCTGGCAAAATCGTTACTCTATTGCGTGAGGCTCGCTTTTGCCCGCCACCTGCCGCTCTTGTCGCGGCGAGATTCGCCATGCCGGTCGACCTGGGCACCCACCCGCGATCTGCCCGGAGTGCGCCGAGAAGATCCGCCGCGGGCCGCTCCGGCCCGGCATCGCCTGCGTCATCTGCGGCGCGGATCTCAACCGCCCGCAGGCCCTGACCTGCAGCAACCGTTGCCGTCAGCAGCTCCACCGGTTGACCCGCCGGCGGCGCTGAAGGCCTCATGCAAATTGTACGGTATTGCCGTACACACACACGCCACATGATCGTCCGCTCCAGTCGTCATCGGGGACTGCGCCAGCTCTACGAGAACAATTCGTCCCGGCTGCTGAAACAGGACCTCGTTGAGCGCGTACGCGGCATCCTGGCGGCGCTTGGCCATGGCAGAGACCATGGAGGGTGTCATCCGCGAGGCGGCTCCCGGATGGCGCGTCCACCGGATGTCCGGCGAGCGCCGCAACGAGTGGAGCGTGTCGGTGTCGGGGAACTGGCGGATCACCTTCGAGGAACGGGACGGCGGAATCGAGCGAGTCAACCTGGAGGACTACCATTGATGAACATCCCCGGCATCAAGATGGGGATGGCGCCCCCGCATCCCGGAGCCTTCATCCGGATCGAGGCCCTCGAGGAGTTCGGGTTGAGCGTTTCGGCGGCGGCGCGGATTCTCGGCGTGCGCCGTGCGACGCTTTCGCCCGAAATGGCGATGCGGGTAGAGAAGGCGTTCGGCATCAGCATGGATCTACTGCTGCGGATGCGGGCATGGTACGATGCGACCCAGATGCGCGCGCGGATCGACGAGATCCATGTGCGGCGCCACCAGCCGGCATGATGGACAGTGATCTCGCCGCGAAGATGGCGGCACTGGAGAAGCGCATCAACACCCGGCAGGCCGAGCGGGAGGCGCGCCTCGAACGCAAAATCCGCAACGGTCTGCGATGGCAGATCGGCATCACGCTCGTTGGCATCGCAATCGCTGTCGTTCTCCTCAACAACATGCACGGCATCCTCATCCAGATGAGCATATGGTCCAGATCACCGCACGAGGTATCAATGGGAGAGACACCCAATGGCGGCTGACACACTGGCGATCGTTCACCTCCTGGAGGCGGCAGGTGTCGAGCGCAGCGTGGCGGAGGCTCACGCGGCTGCGATCCAGACCGCGGTTGATCACCGCCAGGAGCACTTGGCCAAGAAGGCCAACCTGGAGGTTCGCCTCGCCGCCATGGAAGCACGTCTCGTTGCCATGGAGACACGCCTGACCTGGCGCATGGCCGGCCTCCAGGTCGGTGTCGGTGGACTGATTGTTACGGTCCTGAAGTTCATCCCCTGATCCGCTCGTCGCGAAGATGGCGACACTGGAGGAGCGGATGAACACCCGGCATGCCGAGTACAAGACCGACATCGCGCGTCTGGCTGAAGACGCAGCGAAGCGGGAAACACGCCTGATCGTCACCATGGTCGGCCTGATGATCGCCGCTGTCGCTCTCCTCGGCATCCTCATCCGCATGTAGTCCGGATCACCGCACCAGGCATCGACGGGGGAGGCACACAATCGCGCGCCTGGCCGAAGACGGGACTGGCGCATCTGCACGGGGATGGAGCGTTGCCGCCAGGCACCCCGATGATCCGTGAAACGGGTCGGAGACTGGTGGCACGAGCCCTTCAGTCAACGCTACAAGCCCCTCAGGACTCCGGGAGGGACAGACCCTTGCCGCCTGAATGCATGCTGAAAACTTGGCTCATCTGTGCACTATTGGCTTCATTCAAGGATGCTGGTGTTGACCGTCTTTCGTCAACGGACTGCGTGATGAGAAGGTTGAAGTATCGCATCGTGCCGATCAGTCTGGCGCCTGTGTCCGCGGCCCTTCTTCCGGGTGCCGCGGTCGCCAACGTCGGCGACATCGAGATGCACACCGGCGTGACGGTCACGCACAACGCGACCTTCCGCGTGGAATCGGCAGGCACGACCTCGACTGGCGCGAATTCCGATGACGGCGCACGGCACCACGGCAAGGGCATCGCCGCGGAATTCAAGGCCAACGCCGAGAGGCTCGATATCCTTGCCCTCACCCACGGTTTCGTCGACTTCGAGAACCAGCGCCGAGCGCTGAACCAGATATCACGCACCGATGGCTCCAGGAATGTCGCGGGCCGGGTTCTCGACCTCTGCGCGGCCACGACTGTCGACGCCGGCAACCAGGTGCCGAACCGGGGTGAGAGCACATTCCTCCGCAACGGCGTCGGTGTCATCGATCCGTTCGATGTCGACCTCTTCCGGACACCGGGCCAGGAGTTGCACGACGGGTCTGTCCCCGTGTCCATGGCATCAATCTTGGTGCCTCCACCAGTCTCCCGGTCGAGGGTTTCTACCGGTTCCCGTGGCAGAAGAATGAAATCGGCGCCGGCATCACCGAACGGGGCCGCATGTTCGGTCTCCCGGCACACGCCATCAATGCGGACTTCCGCCCTCCAGCGTGGCGGCCCATGAATCTCGTTTCCTGTCGGTTCAGCGCCGCGCGGACGGGGAGCCGGACAACAGCGGCCAACGGAGTGTCGCCCTGCGCTGCCACACCGAGGAATGCAATGGAGCTCTATATATAGCATGAAAGCGCATACCGCACCACCGAATAGAGTAAAATGTCAACTTTCCCCTGTAAGCCTCCGTGGGATAGGGACTCCTGCCACATCGGGAAGCGGCGTCATGTTCACGGGGTTCACGCTCGCCACGGGCGTGGCGACCTCAATCTTCGCACCGCTCCGGTTCCAGGCCGACATGGTAAGCGCCATCCTGACGTTCATGTTCGTCGTCAGCATGGCGGAGGCAGTGCTGTTGCTGCCGGCACTCGACACCTTGTTCTTCGCACGCAGGAGGTCGCCATGACGCAGATGAGCAACACCGTCTCGCAACCGTCCGGCATCCGGGATCTCCCCGGACCGGGAGGCCTCCCGCTCATCGGCAACCTTCACCAGATCCGGTTCTCGAGGCTGCATCTGGATCTCGAGACATGGGCGGATCGTTACGGTCCACTCTTCAGAATCCGATTCGGGCCTTCCGATGTCGTCGTGGTGTCGGACCGGGCCACGATCCAGAGACTCCTCGTCCAGCGCCCGCAGGCGTTCCGGCGCACGCGGGCGCTGGAATCGGTGGCGACGGAAATGAGATTGAGGGGCGTCTTTGCCGCCGAGGGAGACGACTGGAAGCGTCAGCGCAGGATCGTTGCCGCCGCTCTCAACCGCGCACATCTCGAGAACTTCTTCCCGCGCCTTGTCACAACGGCCGAACGCCTGCGCCGGCGCTGGCAGCGGGCAGCCGATCGAGGCGACGCAATCGATCTCTGCAGCGATCTCATGCGATTCACGGTCGACGTCACCATCAGCCTTGCCTTCGGTATCGACGCCAACACGCTGGAAACCCCCGGGCCCGTGATCCAGCGCCATCTCGACAAGGTGTTCCCCGTGCTACATCGGCGCGTCAATGCACCCTTTCCCTACTGGCGCTATCTGCGGATGCCGTCGGACCGGGCGCTCGACCGGGCACTCGATGGTCTCGAGGAGGAAGTGAACGCCATGGTCCGCACCGCAAGGGAGCGCATGGCGGCGAAACCGGAGCCGACCAATTTCATCGAAGCCATTCTTGCTGCCGTGGAGGAGGAGGGATCGGGCTTCACCGACGCGGAGATCCTTGCCAACGCCGGAACGCTGTTGCTGGCCGGCGAGGACACGACCGCCAATTCCACCGGCTGGGCCGTTCACTACTTCCTGCGGCATCCGGAGCACTTCGAGCGGGCACGCCTGGAAGTCGACAGGGTCATCGCACCGGCTCACACCATCGAAACCCTGGAACAGACGAAACAGCTTCCATTCATCGATGCCTTCAACAACGAATCCATGCGCCTCAAGCCAGTGGCGCCCCTTCATGTCCTGGAGCCGGTCAGCGACGTCGAACTCATGGGCTGCCACGTTCCCCGCGGCACGACGATCATGATGCTGGTCCGCCGCGAAGCCACCCGCGAGGATCATTTCGCCAACGCCGGCCGTTTCGAGCCTGAACGCTGGCTTGCCGGGGACAGGCCTTCACCCCATGACCCGCGCGCCTTCCTCCCGTTCGGCGCTGGCCCGCGGCTCTGTCCGGGCCGCAACATCGCTCTTGCCCAGATCCGCACGGTGCTCGCCATGCTGGTGCGAAACTTCGACATCCGCCCGTCCGGAAGCGGCGTCGAGGAGCGCCTCGCCTTCACGATGTTTCCGGCCAATCTTCGCGTGCGCCTGGCGCCGCGGCCCGCGTCAGATCGCTTTGGACGAGACCCGCCAAGTGCGCCCTGATGGCGCGCAGCTCACTCTCGATGCGGGAAAATCGTTCATCATGCTCCGAGAGCTTGCCCTGAATCTGCTTGAGACGCACCAGAAGCAGATCGTTCGTGACGTTCTCGACCATGGGTCGCACTCCTTCGCACCTGCCGCCCACAATGCCGTGACGCCTGTCGATCCGCCACATAAGCGATCCTGGTCCAGACCCTGGCACGGATGTGCGCGCTCACCGCCCTGGTGAAGGCACGCCCGCTCCGCGGTTGCAGGCGCGCATCGTCCGGATCGCGGGATGCACCCGTTCTCTCAGCATCAGGACGCCTTGCGCGGTCCGCACCGATGCACGGCCCTGCCATCGGGCGTCTGCTGTCATCCGCCCGAGCGACAACTCGCCCGGCGGCAGCCGTCCCGCCCGGCCGCCGCTCCGCGGAACACGGTCGCGGCTGAGCTCGTTGAGCCAGGCGGCGATTTCCGGCCTGGTCGCCCGCGCCTCGCGGATGAGCGGCAACGCCACTGCATCATGCCTTGCGCGTGAAGCGTTCGGTCACGCAGTGACAGGGGCATCAACAACCGAGCGCATGCGGGCGAGACACGGGACATGTGCGCAGTCGCCGCCGTCATCCTCATCATCGTCACCCTGTGACCGCACGCTGACCCTTGCGCACCTCCTGTTGACTGAAAGGCTCATGCCGCCAGTCTCCGATCCGTTTCACGGATCATCGGAGCGCCTGACGGCAACGCTCCTTCCCCGTGCAGATGCGCCAGTCCTCGACGCCCGATGTTGCGGATGTTCATTCAGGTCCGCATGACCACAGACCACGGCACGCGCATTGTCCGATCACTTCGCCACGACACAGTTCCCCTTTTTTCGCCCAGGCATCTGGACGTCAGGGGGCTTTTGACCTTGAGATGGCGTGCGGACTGCCTCCCGAATGTTCGCAAGGATCCGCAATCGGCATGAAGGTGCGGCGGCATGCTGGTCTGGTTCCGGTCAGAAAACCGTCTTCTCTGGGTCATTCTCGCTCTCGCCCTTGCCGCCGGCTGGAGCACGACAGGTCTCGTCTTCCGTCTCATCGAGGAGGCCGGAGCTCTCGAGGTCGTGTTCTACCGCAGCCTTGGCCTTGCTTCGGCCATCACGTCCTTTGTCGTCTTCAGGTACCGCCTCAACACGCTGCGCGCTTTCAGGGCCATCGGCTGGCCCGGAGTTGTCGGTGGCGTCGGTCTGGGATTCGCCGCCGTCACGTTCATCATGGCAATGGAACGCACGACCATTGCCAACATCAGTTTCCTGATTGCCGCCGCACCCTTCATCGTCGGCGCTCTCGCCTGGATCGTGATGCGTGAACCGATGGGCCGACGCACCATCCTGGCATCGGCCATCGCCATGTCGGGTGTCGCCCTCATGGTCTGGGAAGGATTTGCCGGTGGCAATTGGGAAGGCAATTTTCTGGCACTGTCCTGCGCCCTCCTCTCCTCGTTCTATGTCGTCGCCTGCCGCTTTGGCCGGGGACGGGACATGGTGCCGACCGTTGCCGTCTCGGGCATGATAGCGTGCGCGGCAGCAGCCCTGACAGCCGACCACCTGTTCATCTCGTTCCACGATCTGGCGCTGTGCATGACCCAGGGCATCTTCATCAGCGCCGTGTGCAACGGCCTTTTCACGCTTGCCGCACGGCACCTGCCCGCCGCGGAACTGACCGTTCTCTCCATGGTCGAATCGGTCCTGTCGCCCTTCTGGGTCTTCCTCTTCCTCAACGAGATCCCGACCCTCCTCACCATCATCGGCGGCGCCGTCATCATGGCAGCCATCTCGTTCCAGGCCTTCCTGCCCCGCAGGCACCGTTCACGTGATGACACGGCGCCACCGGTGACGCGGACGGAGTCACGCTGAAGACAACGGCCTTCAGGCGTCCGGCGCCAACTGAAGGTCCATCTGGTTGACGACTGCGGCAGGCCGGAGCCCGGCCAGGCTCTCGATGAGGTTGGTTGCTGCCAGACCGCACATCATTTCGCGTGTCTCGCCCGTTCCGGCGCCAACATACGGGGTGATGATGACCCGGACATCGCGAGGAAGGGGTCGTCCGGCGCAGGTGGTTCGGGATCGGACACGTCGAGACCCACTCCGGCGACTGCGCCCGAAACATCGAAGCCGAGGTCAGGACGTCTGAAGATGCACGCTACGGCATGTCATCGACAGGGAAGCAAGGCCCGGGGCGGCCTGACATCCTCGGAACAAGAAGCACGAGTTGCGAAACATGTGCATTGTCCGGCTGATCGCGCGGGCGCCGTGCCGCTCGCGGTTGGCCGGGGGCGTGCGGTGATCAGCCCCGGGCCAGCTGACGGGAGGGCGTTGATGCGCTCATCTCACCGGAGAGTCTCGCGGCGTGTTCCCCTACCCGTTCAAATCGCAGCCAAGGAAGGTGCGGCCACGGCTCACGGCTGCGGTCAGAACGGAAAACGAGCCGGCAGCCGGATCGATCACGTAGTCGCCTTCGTTGGTGACGGCGGACAACAGTTCTCCCTGGAGATCCACCGGCTTGGCATGGGTATGGCTCTTCTGCGTGATCTTCTCACGAACGACATCGGGAATGTTGTGGGTCTTCCATACCCCCTTTGCCTTGCGGGGCTCGCGCTGCAGCACGATGCAGTACTCGCCCCGCCGCCGCGTTCGATATCCCATGCCGAACGTGCCCTTGTCCCACGTGACAAGATCGACGATGCCGAGACTCGTGTCGTCCAGCCATCGCTCGATTCCCTGGCACAGATGGAACTTGTCCACCCACAGGAACAGGTGGCCGGAAGGGATCAGGGCCCGGTCGATGCCACGGATGAAACGGCCTATGACGTCTTCCGGCATCTGCGCCAGTGCGGCCCGTTTCTTGCCGCGCTGCTTGCCTTCGTTGCCGTAGGCCAGCTTGTCCAGCACTCCCCGGTACTGCGGATCAAAGAAGGCAACGGGCATCACACCCGAAGGAATCTTCGACAGGAACTCGAGGCCATCCATCCGGAGCCGCGTGTTCGGCTGCAGGGCCGGCGGCAGATCGATGGCCGGTGCCTCGATGGTACGCTCGCCGGAATAGACGGTGGCGCAAAAGAGGTCGGGGGCCGTGCGACCCAGTTCCTCGGCAGGTTGCAGCGCGGACTGCGGCATCATTCTCGTCCGTTGCGTTGACTGTCCATGTGTAAAGGACCGGGGCGTACCTGTCGCACACGAAAGGACCGACGAACGCGAATCCACCCACAGCCCTGTGGCCAACACCGGGCCGCTGCATCAGTCCGGATGGGCGGCAACGGGTTCACCGGTGCTGCTGTCGTCCATGTCGGCGGCGATGGCGTCGCCTGAACGGGCCCACAGGGCGCCCATTTCGCCGGTCGAACCGTAACCGCTCCATATCCTGAACCCGAGCAGCCGGCGCAGGCGATCCGGTGCGTCATCGACGATTCCGGATCGCGTGCCGAGCGTGAAGTTCATGAGTGTCCGCATCTGGGGTGCGGCGTAGAGCGTCGGCATTCCGTATCGCGTCTCGTTCGAGGTATTGGGGCCCGCCGAGTGCCACGTGCGGCCCTCCCAGATCGCGATCGTTCCGGCAGGTCCTTCTGCGGCGACCGAGGGAACCACGTGGGGCACGGACTGGTCCGGCTGGCTGCCGGTCATGTGGCTCCCGGGCACCAGGCGGGTGGCGCCGTTGGCTTCCGTGAAATCCGAGACGAAGAGCATGGTCTGGGCGACCATGGGCGCCGCGATCGCCTGCGTCGCCTTCCTCAAGGGTCCCTGAGTCGCACCCTCGCGGGTGATCGTGCCAGCAGGCCGATGATGTTCTCCCGGCATCACGGGAGGCGGCATCCACCACTGGTCCGTGTGCAGCGCCATGGCCGGATTGCCCGGGCGGGTGAGGTGCGCGGACGACTCGCTCAGCAGGTACTCGGGGCCCAGAAGGTGCTCGAGAACCGGCCGGGTGTCGGGGTGATCGACGGTGCGCAGAAAGACCTCTCCCTTGTTGACGAGCATGAGGACCCACTGGTTGTTGCTGTCGGCGGCGTTGACCCGGTCGGCAAAGACATGGCCGCCCATTGCCGCCTCGGTCTCGGCGAGCTCCTCGAGACGTTCACGCATGACCCGCAGCGTGTCGGCGGGCACCGCCTCGGCAATCATGCAGTACCCCCACCGGTCCATGTCGCGCTTGAGCCGTGACGGGTCGCGTGTGGGTCCGGGGAGGTCCCGCTCGTCCCAGAAGATGTCGCGTTCGTCGCTCACCGGTCCCTTCCGGAGCCGTTCATGTCAGCGGCCATTGTCGCGGTCCGCTCCTCGGCCGGTCAAGGGAGGCGGGTCCGCAATGGTGCAAGGGAACGACAGCAGGGAGGTCGTCTCGACACCGGTCTGCCGGCGGTGCAGGATTTCGCGAATGCGGCGCGGAGCTCCCTGTCATGAAGGTCGGTTTCATCGGATTGGGCAATGTCGGAGGAAAGCTGGCGGGAAGCCTCCAGCGCAACGGGTTCGAGCTCGTGGTCAGGGATCTCGACCTCGATGCGGCGCACCCCTTCCTCGGGAACGGCGCCGCCTGGGCGGAGAGCCCACGAGCGATGGCCCGTGCATGCGACGTGGTGATCACGTGCCTGCCGTCTCCTGCCGCCTCGGCCAGGGTCATGGAGGCGGAGGACGGGGTTCTCGCCGGCCTTCGGGCGGGAAGCATCTGGGCGGAAATGAGCACGACCGACGAAGCGGAGGTCCGCCGTCTCGGAGCGCTTGTCGAGGCCGAGGGCGCAGACGCGGTCGATTGTCCCGTCTCCGGTGGATGTCACAGGGCGGCGACCGGCAACATCGCCATCTTCGCCGGATGCGAACGTGGTGTCTTCGAGCGCATGCTGCCCCTGCTGAAGGCAATGGGGCGGCGCATCCTTCACACCGGCCCGCTGGGATCCGCATCCATTCTCAAGGTGGTCACCAACTACCTGGCAACGGCCAATCTCGTCTCCCTCTCGGAAGCTCTGGTCACCTCCAAGATGGCCGGCATGGATCTCTCCACCACCTACGAAGCAATCCGCATCTCCTCGGGCAACTCGTTCGTGCACGAGACCGAAAGCCAGGTGATCCTCAACGGCAGCCGCGACATCAACTTCACGATGGACCTGGTGTCGAAGGATATCGGAATCTTCCAGCAGATCGCCGAACGGGCCGGGGTGCCTGTCGAAATCGCGCCGAAGCTGGTCGAGATCTTCCGGGATGGCGAGGCACGCTACGGCCCGAGGGAATGGTCGCCCAACATCATCCGCAGGCTCGAGGATGCCTGTGACGTCTCGGTTCGCGCTCCCGGCTTTCCGGCGGAGATGATCGATGACGAACCGGAAAAACCGGGCCACGAAGTGATCCCGAGAGGAGCCATTCGATGAGCGCCGTCAAGGCCAATCCCGATCTCGTTGTCGGCCCGGACCAGCGGGAAGCATGGGTCACCTCCAGCCACCGGCGCCATGGCTTCCACAATCTGTGGCGACTGACGCGCTACGGCTTCTTCCTCAGGAGTCCGAACGTTCTGACGCTCAACCGGCGAATCGACCGGCGAATCGGCGACATGCCCGAGGTCCGCCGTCTGACGGGAACGACCTTCTTCTCCGCCATGGTGGTGCTGCGCCACGACGAGCTCGTGTTCGAAGCCTACGCTCCCGACTTCGGTCCCGATCGTCCCCACACGGTCATGTCCATCTCGAAGACGGCCATGAACCTGCTGATCGGCCGCCTCGTCGAGGAAGGACGCCTCGACATGCTCTCGCGCGTCGGCGATCACCTGCCGGAAATCGGCAGCGGTTACGCCGAGGCGACGGTCCAGGACGTCATGGACATGAACATCGTCAACGACTACGCGGAGGACTACTCCGATCCACTGACGACGGCTCTCGCCGACCATGGAATAGCCATGGGCTGGCGGCTCCCGGCTGGCGGCCGGGAAGAGCTCGCCAACAGGTCGTTCCTTCGCGGCATTGCCAGCGATGATATCGCGAACACTTCAGGCGAACCGCAGTACAAGTCGGCGAACACCGACGTCGTCGGCTGGGTCGCGGAGAGGGTGGAGAACAGGCCGCTGAGGCATCACTTCATCGACATCGTCGAGGGTGCGGGCATCGAGGACGCGCTCTGGCTGTCGTGCGACCGCGACGGCGTACCCAACCTCAACGGCGGCGTTTCGCTGAGCGCCCGCGACCTGGCGCGCTATGGTCTCATCTTCGTTCGCGGCGGCCTTGGCATCCGCGGCCAGAAGATCGGCAGCGAGGCCTTCATCAGGGCCACCCGTGCCCAGACCGGTCCGCGCTACACGCCACCGGCCGACCACATCACCTATGGCAACCAGATGCGCACCAACGGCCGCTGGATCGGCCACGGCGGCTGGGGCGGCCAGTTTCTCTTCGTTGATCCGGACAGCGGGACGGTGGTAGCGTTCTTCAGTGTCCTCGAGGACGACAGTGCCTCGGACCTCGCCTACCAGCTGGAGACCATCGCCATGGCCGAGGCCATCTCGCTGATGGATCCGATCTGACCGCCCGCGCCTTCAACTCCACCGGGCGGCCATCGTCAGGACTGCGGTCTCGCCGGCCAGACACCGTGCGGCGACGCGTCGGCAAGGGCCACCATCCGGCCGGCCTGGATTTCGCCGACTGCCTCGTCTACGCCCTCGCCGAAACGGTCGGCGAACCCCTGCTCTTCAAGGGCGCCGGCTTCGCGCAGACCGACATCGCGCCGGTGCTGGCGGGAGAGGCGATGTCGCCCGAGGAGACGAAAGGTGGCGGCGCCTGAGGCGCCCGTCGCGGGACGGGCTGCGCCCTGTCAATCGAGCCGGACATCGCCGCAAGGCGGGCGATGGCACGGTCACTCAACCGCGTCTTTCGCTGCATGCCCCGACCCTCCCGCCCGGGACCGAAAGAGGGAATTCAGCGGCCCGTGACCTGTGTCATCGGCAAGATGCGTGTACCTGAGCGTGGTCGCCGGATCATTGTGGTCCGGCAGCTTGCCTGTGGTGGGATCGTTTCGCCATGAGCGAGTGGAATCGAGGCGCAGGCGTGAACACGGCGCTTGCCGCAGCCCGAGGAGGAACCCATGCCCGAGACCCTGACCCTGATGCCGGGTGCGCTGATGCTCCCGGACATCGAGCGCCTTCGCTCGGGTGGGCTTGCCATGGCCGTCGACGAGCGGGCCTGGGCCGAAGTCGAGCGTTCTGCAAGGCTCGTGCTCGATGTTGCCGCGGGAGACGCCCGGGTCTACGGCATCAACACCGGATTCGGCAGCCTCGCGCGGACTGCGATCTCGCGCGACCGCATCAACGACCTGCAAAGACGCATCGTCCTGAGCCACGCGGCAGGAACCGGCGCTCCCCTGCCCGATCCCATCGTGCGGCTGGTTCTCGCGCTCAAGATCAACGCGCTCGCCCTTGGCCTTTCCGGATGCCAGCGAACGACAATCGAGGCGCTGGTCCGACTCTACAACCACGATGCGCTCCCCGTCATTCCGGCCAAGGGATCGGTTGGCGCGTCCGGCGACCTCGCTCCCCTGGCTCACCTCAGCGCCGTTCTCATGGGCTACGGCGAGGTGCGCATGGATGGCGAGACGGTGCCGGCCTCCGCGGCGCTCGGGCGGATCGGCCTCGAGCCCCTGGCGTTTGCCGCCAAGGAAGGCCTGGCGCTGCTCAACGGGACGCAGGTCTCGGCGGCGCTGGCGCTCGATGGCTTGATCAGGGCGCAGTGCAACTTTGCCACAGCCGTGGTCGCCGGCGCCCTCTCGGTCGATGCGTCGCTCGGTTCCGACACTCCCTTCGATCCGCGCATTTCCGCGGCACGCCGGCAGGTGGGACAGACCAGGGTCGCGTCCGTCTACCATGGCCTCCTGAGCGGCAGCGAGATCCGCAGGTCGCACGAGGACTGCGATCGGGTACAGGACCCGTATTCGCTGAGGTGCCAGCCCCAGGTCATGGGCGCCTGCCTCGATCATCTGCGATCGGTCGGCGACGTGCTGCTGCGCGAGGCCAACGCGGTGACCGACAACCCGCTGGTGTTCTGCGACGAAGGCGACGTGCTTTCAGGCGGGAACTTCCATGCCCAGCCGGTGGCCATGGCCGCCGACATTCTAGCCCTGGTGCTCTCCGAGATCGGATCGATGTCCGAACGTCGCACCGCGCTGCTCACCAACGGGAGCATGAGCTCGCTGCCGTCCTTTCTGGTCGAGGACAGCGGCGTCAACTCGGGCTTCATGATTGCCCATGTCACCGCTGCCGCTCTTGCCGCCGAGAACAAGCATCAGGCGGTGCCAGCCTCCATCGACAGCCTGCCGACCTCGGCCAACCAGGAGGATCACGTGTCCATGGCGACCCATGCGGCCCGGCGGCTCGCCGACATGAACGACAACCTCGCCGACATCATCGCCATCGAACTGCTGGCAGCGGCCCAGGGGATCGATTTCCGCCGGCCGCTCCGCACCTCGAAGACCTTGGCGCGGGCGCACGAGATGGTCCGGCAACGGGTGCCCTTCTGGGACGAGGACCGCGAGATGGCGCCGGACATCGAAGCGGTCTCGGCGATGGTGCGCGGCGGCGCCCTTGCCGAACTGGTCGCAGGCGAACTCGACTGATCTTGTCAGGCTTCGATCGCGCCGGCCGGTGCGTCGATCGACGCCCCGTCTGATGGTCCCGGGACCGACGGGGAGCCCGCCGATGTCGGTCCCCGTTCGAACGGCATGCCGTCGGGACCCCGGCTGAAGATTGTGGACTTCACCTCGGTCAGGTGGTTCGCTGGACCTCGGGACAACAGGGATGCCGATCATGGCGTCGTTCGTATCGCGCTTTCTCGAGCGCCTCGCCGGACAGCCCGGCGGAAGCGTCGAGACCGTGGCCTACAAGGCCCTTGAGATTCACCCGGCGCCCGAACGCGAAGGACAGCAATGGCGCATCGCCGGCGCCATCGTCAGGCAGCGCGAGGATGGTGCCTCGAAACGCACCTTCACCCGCGCCGACACGTTCACGACGCATGAGGATGCCGTAACCCATACGGTTCGCAAGGGAAAGCAGATCATCGACGAGCGGGGATCGAAACTCTTCGATGACGGCAAGGCAACCGGCCGGGCCTGATTCCTCGTGGCCGCTCCCCGACCCTTCGTGCGGGCTGCGTTCCCGCAGGTGGGGAAGGAGTGGCAGTCCGAGTGAGACGCCAACGCAGGACCGGTCCCGGAACGGGTGCCCGAGGTCCCCTCACCTCGGTACGCCGACCTTCGGCACCCACAGGACCGGACAGGGCGACAGCGGCAACGACCGCGTCGGCGCCGGAACACGCGCTAAGCGTGCGCAGCAACTCGGTGATGAAGAGCGGACAAGCGAGCCCGTGGTCGAGAATCCGGATACGCAAGACGAGGTCGATCACGGCGGATCACACCCACGGTCCGGGCGCCTGCATGGTCGGAGAACACCGTGATCCCGCACCGCTGCGTCTCGCTCACTGGATTACCGAGATGAAGCGGAACCACTCAAGAGGGCCGCGTCCTGCGCCTGATCTCGAGGGAAGGGAGGAGAGGCGCTCGACTGTCCCGTGACGGCGCACACCCCTTGAGCCTGTAGCGCAAGGGGTGTGCGCCCTGCCGTTCGCAGATCAGCTGTAGCGGTACGGCTTGCCCGCCTGGGCCATGACCTCGTTGTACTGACGGAAGATGCCGACGACGCGGGCAGCACGCTCGCTGGTCGCGGCAATCTCGTCCCAGAACTTGACGGCCTCGGCCTCGACCTGGGCCCACTCGTCATCGGCAATGGTGGTCAGTGACATCTTGGTGCCCTGTGTCCTGAGGTGCGCCTCGCCGCCCCAGTACCAGTACTGGCGATAATAGTGAGACGAATCCATGGCAAGGCGCCAGATGGCCTTCAGATGGTCCGGCAACTCGTTCCAGCGGTCCTCGTTGGCGAAGAAGTGGCCGATCCAGGCCCCGGAAATGTTGTTGGTGAGGAAGTAGTTGGTCACATCCGCCCAGCCCACCGTGTAATCCTCGGTGATGCCGGACCAGGCGACCCCGTCAAGTTCGCCGGTCTGCACCGCGACCTCGATGTCCTCCCAGGGAAGGGTGACCGGAACGACACCGAACTTCTGCAGGAAGCGGCCGGCAGTCGGGAAGGTGAAGACCCGCTTGCCCTCGAGGTCCGCGAGGGAGTGGATCGGATCCTTGGTAGCGAAATGGCAGGGATCCCAGGCCCCGGCGGACAGCCACTTGACGCCGCCCACCTCAGAATAGGCCTCATCCCAGATCTCGCCCAGACCGTACTGACTGAACAGCACCGGAACATCGAGGCTGTAACGCAGCGCCAGCGGGAAATAGCCACCGAAGACCGACACGTCGGTGGGCGCGGCGATGGAATCGTCATCGGACTGCACCGCATCGATCGTCCCGTTCTGCATGGCGCGGAAGAGTTCTCCCGTAGGCACAAGCTGGTCTGCAAAGAACAGCTCAATCTCCATCTCGCCGTTGGCGGCCTCGTTGAAGGCGTCGACCGCAGGCTTGATCACGTGTTCGGCCAGGGCCGGACCCGCATAGGTCTGGAGCCGCCAGCGAATCATCGACTGGCCATGCACGGCGGGTGCGGCAAGGGCAACGGCGCCGGCGCCGACCGTCGCCGTGGCGCCGGTCTTGAGGAAGGAACGTCTCGATCTGGTCATGATGTAGATCCCCCGTCTGTGGTGGGTTCGTGGTTTTCAAGGGGAATGATGTACCCGATTCTCTGCGGCGGCGCATCAACAACCGCTGGAGTTGGCATGAGGCGTGCGGCATTCAGAAGAGCGTGGCCATGCGGTGGACACTGATGGCCTCGATGCTTCGCGACACCGGATAGCGGTCGTCTCCTGCTTCAGTTCCCGGCAGACGACAGGGAAACCGCGGCCGACCCGGGCGCAGAGTGAGCGACTGATCTCCTCGGCCCGGGGGCGCTGTCGCCGTGTTCGAGCACGAGGTCGACTTCGGCGCCGGCATGACGGTTGCGCTGGCCCCGGCGCCCGTCAGTTGCCGTAGACCTGGCCAGGCAGCCAGAGAGCGACCTGCGGGAAGGCCATGACGAGGGCCAGGGCCAGGATCATCACGAGAACGAACGGGGTGATCGAGCGATAGATGTCGATGAGGCGGATCTCCGGCGGCGCCATGGCGCGCATGAGGAACAGGTTGTAGCCGAAGGGCGGCGTCATGTAGGCGATCTGGCAGGTGATCGTGTAGAGCACGCCGTACCAGATGAGATCGAAGCCCAGGGCCCGCACCAGCGGCACATAGAGCGGGGCGACGATGACCAGCATCGCGGTGTCGTCGAGAAAGGTCCCCATCAGGATGAAGGACAGCTGCATGAGGATGAGGACTTCCCAGGGTCCCAGTCCCAGCTGGTCAAGGAAGAATCCCTCAATGGCCCGCACCGCTCCGAGGCCATCGAAGACGGCGCCGAAGCACAGGGCCGCCATGATGATCCACATGAACATGCAGGACACGCCCAGGGTCTTCTTCAGGCTCGTCTGCAGGACCTCGCGTGTCAGACGGCCACGAATCAACGCGGCGATGGTGGTGGTGACGGCGCCGACCGCCGAGCTCTCGACCAGCGAGGTGATGCCGGCGAGGAAGAGGCCCGTCATCGAAAAGAAGATGAAGAAGGGCAGGATGCCGGCCCTCAGCAGGCGCAGTTTCTCGGTCAGCCTGACCCGACGGTCCTTCGCGGCGAGGGGCGGTCCGAGGTGGGGCTGCGCCTGGCAGCGCACGGCGATGTAGATGATGAAGAGCGCCGCCATCATCAGCCCCGGCACGGCGCCTGCCAGCCACAGCTGGCCGACCGGCTGCCGGGCGATCATGCCGTAGAGCACGAGGACGACACTGGGCGGCACCAGGATGCCCAGGGACGAGCCCGCCTGGATGACCCCGGTCACCATGATCTTGTCATAGGACCGTCGCAGCAGCTCCGGCAACGCAATGGTGGCGCCGATCGCCATGCCGGCCACCGACAGTCCGTTCATCGCCGAGATCACCACCATGAGGAGGATGGTGCCGATGGCCAGACCGCCCCTGACCGGTCCCATCCACACGTGGAACATGGAATAGAGATCGTCCGCAAGGCGTGACTCGGAGAGGATGAACCCCATGTAGATGAAGAGTGGCAGCGTGATGAGGGGATACCACTTCATCAGCTTCATCGCCGCGGAGAAGCCGAACTCTCCGCCGCCCGTGCCATAGAGCGCCAGTGCCGCGGCGACCGCCACGAACCCGATCGCGCCGAAGACGCGCTGACCCGTCATCAGCATGACCATCATGCTCGAGAACATGAGGACGGCGATGAGTTCGTAGTCCATCAGAACTCGATTCCGCGGGCGCTGGCAACGTCGCGCAGCATGACCGCCGTGGCCTGCAGGATCATCAGCACGACACCCAGGCACATGAGGATCTTGATGGGAGCCATGTAGGGCGCCCAGGCCGAGTAGCTGCGCTCGCCCACGACGAGAGCGTAGGTCGTGCTGTTGATGCCGCCGTAGAGGAGAACGCCAAGGTAGAACAGCAGGAACAGCACGGTGACGACATCGATCGTCGCCCTCGCGCGCGGCGACCAGGTCGCATAGAGGAGGTCCATGCGAACGTGTTCGCCCCGCTGCATGGAGTAGGGTCCGCCGAGGATGTAGTAGGCGACCATGGTGAACTGCGCCATCTCGAGCGTCCACAGCGCCGGCAGGAGAAAGGCCTTGGAGAACACGGAATAGAGGAGAATGGCCATGAGGACGAAGATAAGATACATCGCCGCCTCGCCGACCCGACGACTTGTCGCCTCGACAAGGAGGACGTAGCGCTTCAGGAACAGGGGCATCAGGCCCTCGTCACCGGGTCCATGACAACGGGAGCCGGTTATTGTTCGAGTAGGCGCAACGGGCCGGAGATCATGTCCACGACGGTGCAGCCATCGGTCGAACGGGAAGAGTGCGAACTTCCGGCAGGCAGGCTGATGCAGTCGCCCTCGACATAGGTCGTTCCGTCGCAGTCGGTCAGGGTTCCCTGGAGCATGGCAAATTCCTCGAAATCGGTATGCTCGTGCGGCGCCGAGCAGCCGCCGGGTTCGAACCTGACAAGATAGAACCCCTCCCCGGTCTCGGCCTTCGCCCGCACCGGCAGCCACCGAATCGCATCGGAATCATCAGGCAACGCGGGATAGGGCACGAAGCCGCCGTCGCGCCAGTTCACGATCGTGCGGCCCTCGCGCATGGTCTCCAGCTCATCATCTCCCTCGATCGTGGAGATCGGGCCCTTGATGCCGGCAAGAAGGGTGCAGCCCCCGGGCGAGCGGGTGCGATGGCGGGTTCCCGGCGCATAGCTCACGCAGTCGCCTTCCCGCAGCACGGTGCCATCGCCGTCGACGAGTTCACCCTCGAGCATGATGAACTCTTCCCGGGCACTGTGGAGATGCAACGCGGCGCCGCAGCCTGGTTCGGCCTTCAGGAGATAATAGCCGTCGCCGCTTCCGGGCCTGGCGCGGATGGGGCACCAGGACAGACCGGGTTCGACTCCGTCAAGCCCGGGATAGGGTTGCCAGTCGCAGGTCTTCCAGTTGACGATCCTGCGGCCTTCGACATTCCATGCCTGCATCATGGGCTCCTCTTCCTGTTGCGGGCCATCACGCATGCCATTTCGAACATGAGGTTGGCGACATTGACGAAGGTCATGCCGATCGGGTCGTGAGGCGGGGACACCTCGCAGACATCACCGCCAACGGCATTGAGCCCGGTGAAGCTGCGCAGGATGACCTGCATGTCCCGCATGGAGATGCCGCCCGGTTCCGGAACCCCGGTTCCCGGGCAGTCCCGAGGATCAAGGCCATCGATATCGATGGTCATGTAGCAGGGTCCGTCGCCAAGAACGCTGCGGGCGAGGTCGATGAAACTCTCCCGCCCCATCGCCTCGTACTCGTCCATCGGCACCATGGTCATGCCGACCTCGTTGCCGTAGTCGATGTCGTCATCGCCATAACGGGTGCCCCGCAGGCCCACCTGGACAGTCCGCGCCGGGTCGACCAACCCTTCCTCGACGGCGCGGCGGACAAAGGTGGCGTGATTGATCTTCGTCCCCATGAAGCTGTCGAAGGTGTCGGCATGGGCATCGACGTGGAAGAGGCCGAGCGGCTCGTCACGGGCAATGGCGCGCAGGATGGGAAGCGGCACCGTGTGATCGCCGCCGATGGAAAGGGGCCAGGCGCCGGCGTCATGGATCCCGGCGAAGAAGGCCTGGATCATGTCGCAGCTTTCCTCGACCTTGAGGGGATGGGTCGGCGCATCCCCGATATCGGCGATGTTGCAGAGATCGAAGGGCGCCACCCTGGTCGCCGGATTGACCGCCCGGATGAGCCGGCTCGCCTCGCGCACCGCTGCCGGACCGTGGCGGGCGCCTGAACGGAAGGTGAGGCCGGTGTCGAACGGCACGCCCGCAAGGGCGATGTCGATGCGACGGGAGACCGGGTGACGCCGGGCGCGCATGAAACTCGCGGGTTCCTGGTAGCGCGGGACAGTCCCCGAATCGAAAGGCTTGAACGATCCTTCACCCGGCATGATGTTCCGTGTCCTGCTTGATTGGCCCGTTGCACCATTCTGGCAGACCTCCCGCAGTCGTAAAGATCAATCTGGACTTGCCAACCGTGCCTGTCGCCATTACGTAGTGGCGCCGACGCCTCAGCGCCTTCTCTCTTGATGACGGCGGTCGGTGATCCGGCAGCGGCGTCTCCTGCGGTCCCTCGTTCGCGATGCAGCCTCCCGGAGGTTCTGGTTCATGGCCCTGAAGATTCGCCTGTCACGTGGCGGCGCCAAGAAGCGCCCCATGTACAGAATCGTCGTTGCCGATTCGCGTTCACCGCGCGATGGCCGTTTCATCGAGCGTGTCGGCGTCTATCGGCCGCTGCTGCCTGCCGATGACCCCGAGCGCGTCATCATGGATCAGGACCGGATTCGCTACTGGCTCGGACAGGGCGCCAAGCCCACGGACCGGGTCGCGGTCTTTCTCGGCAAGGCCGATGTCATTCCCATGCCGGAGCGCCGCGGCGGCAGCGAGGTGACGGACGATGCGGAAGGGGACGACTCCTGACATCCACCCGGACTGGGTCTGTCTGGCCGTCATGGGCGCGCCGAAAGGGATTCGGGGCGCCGTCCGTCTTTCGTGCTTTGCCGAGGACCCGGCTGCCATCGCCAGCTACAACCCGATGCACGCGGAACCCGGTGGCCGCACCCTTGATCTCACCGTCCTCGAGCACCCCCGGCATGGGCACCTCGTGGTGGCCGTCAACGGAGTCACGGACCGGCAGGCCGCTGCCGCCCTTTCAGGCACCCGTCTCTGCGTTCCGCGTTCGCGCATGCCGGAGGTTTCCGCCAACGAATTCTATCACCACGACCTGATTGGCCTTGCCGCCTTCCATGTCGACGGCTCACCACTTGGCCAGGTGCGCGCCATGTATGACTGGGGAGCCGGCGACACCATGGAAATCAGTGGGGAGGCGCCCGGGAACGACTTCCTGGTGCCCTTCACCGAGAGCAATGTTCCGGTAGTCGATCTCGAGCACGGCCGAGTCATCGTCGACCCGCCCGACGGCATTCTCGCGAGACGGGAGGGGTGACCGTGGCCGCACCATGGACCGCCACCATCCTCACCCTGTTTCCGGAGATGTTTCCCGGTCCTCTGGGAGCGTCCCTGCCGGGCCATGCGCTGAATTCGGGCCTGTGGGCACTTGAAACAGTAGACATTCGCCAATATGCGTGTAGTAAGAACCGCTCCGTCGACGATGCGCCCTTCGGCGGCGGCAGCGGCATGGTCATGCGCCCCGATGTCCTGGCGCGCGCCATCGACTCAACGACCACTGGAGGTGAAGACGAAACACGGATCCTTCTCACGCCCCGCGGCACGCCGCTGACCCAGCGGCGCGTGCGCCGGCTCTGCGGGCGGCGGCACCTGGTCGTCGTCTGCGGACGTTTCGAAGGGGTGGACGAGCGCGTGGTTCAGGCACGCGGCCTCGAGGAGATTTCGATCGGTGACTATGTCCTGTCGGGCGGCGAGCCGGCAGCCATCGTGCTGGTGGACGCCTGCGTGCGACTCCTCGAGGGAGTGGTTCACGCACCCGAAGGGCTTCTTGACGAGAGTTTCGAGACCGGCCTGCTGGAGTATCCGCACTACACGCGGCCCGGCACCTGGGAAGGCCGCACGGTACCGGAAGTCCTGCTGTCGGGGCACCACGAGAAGGTGCGCCAGTGGCGGCATGACAAGGCTGAACAGACAACCCGGGAGCGCAGGCCTGACCTCTGGTCCCGATACCAGGCATCGAGAGAGCAAGGGCTGACGCCGGCCAGTGGAGGACGAGAGGGATGAACGTTCTGGAGACGATGGAACAGGAGCAGATCGCGAAACTTCTGGAGACGAGGGAAATTCCCGAATTCGCGCCCGGGGATACCGTGCGGGTCGCCCTGCGCGTGGTCGAGGGGACGCGCGAACGCATCCAGAACTACGAAGGTGTGTGTATCGCGCGCAAGAACCGCGGTCTGAACTCCTCCTTCACGGTTCGCAAGATCTCCTACGGCGAGGGCGTCGAGCAGGTGTTTCCGCTCTATTCTCAGCGCATCGCATCGATCACCGTCGTGCGACGCGGCGCCGTGCGGCGGGCAAAGCTCTACTACCTGCGCGGACGCACCGGCAAGGCGGCGCGCATCCCCGAAAAGCGAGACGACAGGGCGAAGGCAGCCAGAAAGTCCTGACCCCTGGCGCCGGAAGACGGCATCTTTCGACCATGAACGCACCCAAGACACTCTACGACAAGATCTGGGACAGCCATGTTGTCGCCGACATGGGAGACGGCACGACTCTCATCTATGTCGACCGCCATCTCGTCCACGAGGTGACAAGCCCCCAGGCCTTTGAAGGATTGCGCCGGAACGGCCGGCAGGTCCGGCGGCCGGCGGCAACGCTGGCCGTTGCCGACCACAACGTGCCGACAACGGACCGCAGTCAGGGGATCGACGACGAGGAAAGCCGGATCCAGGTCGACACCCTGGCGGAGAACTGCGAGCGCTTCGGCATTGTTCTCTTCGGGATGGACGATCCGCGACAGGGGATCGTTCACATCGTCGGGCCCGAACAGGGATTCACCCAGCCCGGGATGACGATCGTCTGTGGTGACAGCCATACCGCCACCCACGGCGCCTTCGGCGCTCTCGCGTTCGGCATCGGCACCTCGGAAGTGGAGCATGTCCTGGCCACGCAGACGCTGGTCCAGAAGCGTTCGCGCAACATGCGCATCACCGTGGAGGGCGAGCCGGGCCCCGGAGTCACGGCCAAGGATCTCATCCTTGGAATCATCGGTGCCGTGGGCACGGCCGGTGGCACCGGACATGTCATCGAGTATGCCGGTGCGGCGATCCGCGGCCTTTCGATGGCCGGACGCATGACGGTGTGCAACATGTCGATCGAGGCCGGGGCCCGCGCCGGCCTGATCGCGCCGGACGACAAGACCATGGCCTGGCTCGAGGGAAAGCCCTTCTCGCCAGCGGGCGACGACTGGAACCGGGCCGTGGCCTGGTGGGCGGCCCTGGTGTCGGACCCGGGCGCCACCTACGACCGGGAGGTGGTGATCCAGGCCGATGACATCGAACCGCAGGTCACCTGGGGAACCAGCCCCGAGGATGTCCTGCCGATCTCCGGTGTCGTCCCCGATCCCGCAGAGGTCACGGACGACGAGCGGCGCGCGGCGATGGAGCGCTCCCTCGACTACATGGGTCTCGAGCCCGGAACCCGGCTGCAGGACATCCCGATCGACCGGGTCTTCATCGGTTCCTGCACCAATGGCCGCATCGAGGACCTGCGCGCCGTGGCCGATGTCGTGGAGGGTCACAGGGTGGCTGACGGCGTGCATGCCATGGTGGTGCCGGGATCCGGACTGGTGAAGCGGCAGGCAGAAGACGAGGGGATCGACCGCCTCCTCACGGAGGCAGGATTCGACTGGCGCGAGGCCGGGTGTTCGATGTGCCTGGCGATGAACGCCGACCGACTGCTTGACGGCGAACGCTGCGCCTCCACCTCCAACCGCAATTTCGAGGGTCGCCAGGGACGCGGCGGACGCACCCACCTGGTCAGTCCGGCCATGGCCGCCGCCGCCGCGGTCCGCGGCACGCTCACCGATGTCCGCAGGTTCGGGGGCTAGGACCATGGAACGGTTCACCACGCTGACCGGGATCGCCGCGCCGTTGCCCATGATCAATGTCGACACCGACAAGATCATCCCGAAGCAGTACCTCAAGACCATCCGCAGGACCGGACTCGGCCGCCATCTCTTCGACGAGATGCGCCACGATGCGCAGGGCCGCGAACGCCCGGAGTTCATCCTCAACCGCGAACCGTGGCGCAAGGCATCCATTCTCGTGACGGAGGACAATTTCGGCTGCGGATCGAGCCGCGAGCATGCGCCCTGGGCCCTCCTCGACTTCGGTATCCGCTGCGTCATCGCCCCGAGTTTCGCCGAGATCTTCTTCGGCAACTGCGTCAACAACGGCATCCTTGCCATCACCATGCCGCACGGGGACATGCGGCGGCTGATGGACGATGCCCGGGCCGGGCACAACGCGAGGCTGACTGTCGATCTCGAGAGCCAGACGGTGACACGTCCCGACGGCAGCCGGATCGCCTTCTCCATCGACGAGTCGATCAGGCACCGGCTCCTGAACGGCCTCGATCCGATCGGCATCAGCCTTTCCAGGGAGGTCGAGATCACCGCCTTCGAGGAGCGCCGCGCCGCTCTGCAGCCATGGCTCTAGGCGGGAGGCGGGGACGATGACCGCAAACCGGTCATTGCTGCTTCTGCCCGGCGACGGGATCGGACCGGAGGTCATGGATGCCACGAGGCGCGTGATCGACTGGTTCGACAGGGAGAACCGTCTCAACGTCGACATCGGGGAAGCCCTCGTCGGTGGCGCCAGCATTGACGCCCACGGCACCCCGCTGACCGACGACACCCTTGAACGGGCACAATCGGTTGACGCCGTTCTCTTCGGCGCCGTCGGCGGTCCGCGCTGGGACGACCTCGACTTTGCCATGCGGCCCGAGCGGGCCCTCCTCGGCCTGCGCAAGGAGATGGGACTCTTCGCCAACCTGCGCCCTGCCGTGGTCTATCCTGCCCTCTCGCACGCCTCGTCGCTCAAGCCCGACATCGTCTCGGGCCTCGACATCATGATCGTGCGCGAACTGACCGGCGGCATCTACTTCGGCGAGCCGCGCGGCATCGAGGATGCCGGCGGCGGCGAACGCCGGGGCGTCAACACCCTCGTCTACACGACTCACGAGATCCTGCGCGTCGGGCGCGTGGCCTTCGAACTCGCCCGCAAGCGCGACGGCCGGGTGTGCTCCGTCGACAAGTCCAATGTCCTGGAGTCGACACTGCTGTGGCGCCAGGAGATGACCAGCCTCGGGGCCGAGGAGTATCCGGATGTGGAACTCACCCACATGCTGGCCGACAATGCGGCCATGCAGCTTGTCCGCGACCCCCGCCAGTTCGACGTCATGGTCACGACCAACATGTTCGGCGACATCCTGTCGGACTGCGCCGCCATGCTGACAGGCTCGCTTGGCATGCTGCCTTCGGCCTCCCTGGGCGCCCGCTCCGGAGACAGGATCCCGGCTCTCTACGAGCCGGTACACGGGTCGGCCCCCGACATTGCCGGCACCCATCGGGCCAATCCGCTCGCCATGCTCTCGAGTTTCGCCATGATGTTGCGCTACAGTTTCGATTTGCAGGATGAAGCGGCCCTCGTGGAGGCATCCATCGGAGCCGTCCTGGAGAGTGGCCTCAGAACGGCCGATATCATGGAAGACGGGGCCCGCCAGGTGACGACCACCGCCATGGCGAGGGCTCTCGTCCGGGAAATCGAGAAACGGGCCTGAATCATGGGTTACCGCGTTGCCGTCGTCGGCGCCACCGGCGCCGTCGGACACGAAATGCTGCAGACGCTCGCCGAACGGGAGTTCCCGGTCGACGAGGTGGCTGCGGTGGCCTCGTCCCGTTCGGCGGGCAAGGATGTCTCCTTCGGTGATGCCACGCTCACCTGCCGGGATCTCGAGACCTTCGACTTCCACAGCTGGAACATCGCCCTCTTCTCGCCCGGGGCAGAGGTCTCCGGGCGCCATGCGCCAAGGGCCGCCGAAGCCGGCGCCATGGTCATCGACAACACGTCGCGCTTCCGCTACGACGATGATGTGCCGCTCGTCGTTCCGGAGGTGAACGCCCATCACCTGGACATGGCGTCGCGCCGCAACATCGTCGCCAACCCGAACTGCTCGACGATCCAGATGGTGGTCGCCCTCAAGCCGCTGCACGACCTCGTCCCCATCCGGCGCATCGTCGTCTCCACCTACCAGGCCACGGGCGGCGCCGGAAAGAAGGGCATGGACGAGCTCTACGAGCAGACCAGGAAGCGGTACTGGAACGAACCTCACGCCCCGGAAGTGTTCCAGAAGGATATCGCCTTCAACTGCATCCCCCACATCGACTCCTTCATGGAGGATGGCTCGACCAGGGAGGAATGGAAGATGGCGGCCGAGACCGCGAAGATTCTCGATCCCGCCATCAGGGTCCATGCCACCTGCGTGCGCGTGCCGGTGTTCATCGGTCACGCCGAGGCGCTCAACGTCGAATTTGCCGGGCCGCTCGACGAGGACGAGGCCCGCGAGCAACTGCGCGAGGCCGACGGTGTCCTTGTCGTCGACGACCGTGAACCGGGTGGTTACATGACACCGCGCGAGTGCGCCGGCGAGGATGCCGTCTACGTCAGCCGCATCCGCAAGGACCCGACCGTGGAAAACGGCCTTTCGATGTGGGTGGTCTCCGACAACCTGCGCAAGGGCGCAGCACTCAACGCCGTGCAGGTCGCCGAGGAACTCGACCGTCGCCACCACCTGTAGCGCTGCGGCCGAGCGCAACGACGTCCTCCGGATCAATGGCTGGCCGGGACTCCTCCGGAACTTGCGCCGGAGTCGATGCGGGACCGTCTGCCCTCTCCCCCGAAGCTCCAGTCACCGGGACGCATCGCTTTGAATGTCCTGACGTTCGAGAGAATCGAGTGTGTCGCTGCCGGGAACGCTGGACCGCAAGCGTTCGGTCAAACGGTGACGGTGACAACCACGCACATGTCCCGGGTCTCGCATCGCGTTAGGGAACCGGGTTGCCCCGGTCCCCTGCTCAGCGCCCGAGAACCTGGCTCCAACCCCTGTCCCTCAAGCGGTGCTGACCGTTCGATGAGGGCCCTCAGACGTTGTCCTGGGGAAGGCAGCATGAGACACGGCGCTGTCCGTGCCAGATCTCGCACTGCGCCGGATCCGGAACCATCAGCGTCAGGCCCTTGAACCTGAACGACCTCTGCGGGAACCTCCGCGGCCGCGGTCACCGCCAGCGACCCATGTCGTCAGACACGGCTGTCGCCGGGCGGATCGAGCCTCCCGTCCGGCATGTGTCGTGGAATCAGGTGCGCACGTCCGGTTGCCTGCGTCCGGTTCGAGCCCTGATGCCGGCAATGGCATCGCCCGCGGCGGCGAGCGACGCCAGTGCTTCCTCGCAATCGAGATCAAGACGTGACTCATCCGCCTCGTACCGCTCAAGATAGACCCTGAGGATCGCACGCCCCGTGGAGGTTCCCGAGAGACGGAAGACGACCCGCATCCCACCCTCGAAGGCAATCCGCAATCCCTGGTTCCTGGCTGTCGAGCCATCGATTGGATCCGTGTGATGGAACTCGTCGGCTGCCGTCACCGTCAGTCCGGCCACAACGCTTCCGGGAAGGCGGGGGAGACGTGAACGCAGGGATTCCACGAGGTCACCAGCCATGTCTGGCGGCAGATCTTCCCAGTCATGGCGGGAATGGTAGTGTCGCCCGAAACGATGCCAGTGATCCTGCAGGATCTCGGCGACGGAAAGGCGGCGGGCGGCGATGATGTTGAGCCAGAAGAGGACAGCCCACAGACCGTCCTTTTCGCGGATGTGGGAAGAGCCGGTTCCCGCACTCTCCTCACCGCATATCGTCACCTTGCCAGCATCAAGCAGTGTGCCGAAGAACTTCCAGCCGGTCGGGGTCTCGTGACAGTCGATACCAAGGGATGCCGCTACCCGGTCCACGGCCCGACTCGTCGGCATGGAACGGGCGACCCCGGAGAGTCCTCCCCTGTATCCCGGCACGAGATCGGCATGGGCGGCGAGGACGGCGAGACTGTCGCCTGACGACACGCGTACGCCACGACCAAGAATCATGGCCCTGTCACCGTCGCCGTCCGCGGCCGCAGCAAGGTCGGGCGCCTGCAACGACATCATGTGGGCCACGAGGGCGCGGCAGGTCCGTGGATTGGGGTCGGGACGAAGACCGCCGAAGTCCGCCAGGGGCACTGCATTCACCACGCTCCCCCTGGGCGCACCCAGGTCGTCCTCGAGAAGCCGGCAGGCATAGGGGCCGGTCACCGCGTTCAGGGCATCAACCCGGATCCGGAAGCCGCTCTCGAAGAGGGAGCGGATGGCATCGAAATCGAACAATCCCGTCATCAGATCCCGGTAGTCCTCGACCGGATCAACCACCTCCACGGCCATGTCGGCGAGCATGTCCGTTCCCGGCTGCCCGAGATTGATGTCAGCGTGCCTGGTCATGCGATAGGCCTCGATCGTCTTCGTGCGTTCGTGAACCCGGGCCGTCAGGTCGACAGGCGCCGGACCGCCGTTCGCCATGTTGATCTTGATACCGAAATCGCCATCCGGACCACCGGGATTGTGACTCGCGGTGAGCAGGAGTCCGGCGGCGGCGCCATGCCGGCGTATGAGACACGATGCGGCGGGCGTCGACAGCAGCCCCTCCCTTCCCGTCACCATGCGGGCGGCGCCGTTGGCCGCCGCCATGGAAAGGATGGTCCGGGCAGCCTCGACAGTGAAGTGGCGGCCGTCTCCACCCAGTACCAGGGTCTTGCCGGCCACACCGCCGAGGGTGTCGAAGACGGACTGGACGAAGTTCTCGAGGTAGCCCGGCTGCATGAACGTCCGGGTTGTCTTCCGCAGACCCGACGTGCCCGGTTCCTGTCCGTCAATCGGCCGTGTGGCAACAGTCAGAACACGTGAACGGCGCCTCATCCCCTCCTCATCGCCTCCCGCACCAATGGAACATGCCGAGCCCTCGCCGCTTGCAGGCGTGACACGATACACTCCCGCCACGTGACCGAGAGAGCATCATGACCGACATCAGCAGATGCTGGAATGACGTGCATCGCGAGGCTGCGCGGCTGAAGCCGCTTCACCTTCGTCAGCTCTTCGCCATCGATCCCAACCGGTTCGACCGCCTGTCGGTCCGCCTTGACGACATCCTGGTCGACCACTCCAAGGAAAAACTCGATCCCCGGGCCATGGCCAGCCTCCTTGCCCTGGCGCGGGCCGCCGGTGTCGAAGCCAGGCGCGAGGAAATGTTCCGGGGAGAGGAGGTCAATGTCACGGAACACCGCGCCGCACTCCACGTGGCACTGAGAGGCGACGGTGATGACGACATCGGAACGGCCGCCGGGAACATCATGGCAGAGGTCTTGCGGATGCGGGAACGCATGTTGGGCTTCGCCGGGGACCTTCGGCACGGACGTGTCGCGAGCGCGTCAGGCGAACCCTTCAGCGATGTCGTCAACATCGGCATCGGCGGCTCACACCTCGGGCCGGCGATGGCAACACGGGCGCTCGCCTCCTTCCACGACGGACCACGACTCCATTTCGTCTCCAATGTCGACGGCGCAGACATCGCGGACACGCTGAAACCACTCGATCCCCGCAAGACCCTCGTCATCGTCGCCTCCAAGACCTTCGACACCCTCGAGACGATGACCAATGCCCGCAGCGCACGCGCCTGGCTCGGCGATACCGCCGGACAACACATGGCCGCGGTCACAAGCCATCCGGCGGCGGCGCGTGATGTCGCAATCGACGATGAACGGATCTTCGGCTTCGGTGACTGGGTCGGCGGACGTTACTCCCTGTGGTCATCCATCGGTCTCCCCCTGGCGATTGCTGTCGGCGACGACAGATTCCGCTCCTTCCTCGAGGGCGGGCGCATGATGGACCGACATTTCCGCACGGCGCCGCTTGAAGGAAATCTCCCGGTCATCCTTGCTGTCATCGGCATCTGGCGGCGCAATGCCATGTGCTGGCCTACAAGGGCCCTCATTCCCTATGACCAGCGTCTGCGCTTGTTTCCCGCTTACATCCAGCAACTGGAAATGGAATCCAACGGCAAGGGAGTGGGACGCGACGGCTCACTTCTGGCGAGACCGAGCGCGCCGGTCGTCTGGGGCGGATGCGGAACGGCGAGCCAGCATTCCTTCTTCCAACTGCTCCACCAGGGCACGGACACGGTTCCCGTCGACTTTCTCCTTGCCGCCCGGCCCCACGAAGCCCCGGAAGACCATCATGCCATCCTGGCAGCCAACGCCGTTGCCCAGGCGGCGGCACTTGCCTTCGGCAGAACCGCGGCCGACGTCAAGGCGGCCATGGCGACATCAGGGGCGTCCGAAGACGACATCCGCAGTCTGGTTCCCCACCGCACCCTTCCCGGAGACCGCCCGTCCACGACCATTCTCTATCGTCGGCTCGACGCGATGACCCTTGGACGCCTGGTGGCCCTGTTCGAACACAAGGTGTTCGTCGAGGGCGCCATCTGGAACCTCAACCCCTTCGATCAGTGGGGCGTGGAGTTCGCCAAGGACCTGGCGCAGCAAGTCCTGCCCATGTTGCAGGACGGGGCAGGAACGGAGGAACTCGACAGTTCCTCGCGCGGTTTGATCGCCCATCTTGACCAACTGGGCGGCAACTGACGGCGTCACAGAACCCGGCACAGCCTGTTGGCATCGAGCAGGGCGGCGTGAATGTCTCGTGGCGCCAGGGCATCACCGACCCTGAAAAGGCGGAACCTGCCTTCGGGACTCAGCGTCAATTCCTGCGGCGCGATGGTGGCCAGGGCCTCGTGATCGACTTCACCAAGATTGGATGACCGGTCCCGCAGGTCATCGAACACCTCACTGACAGAGCGCACTCCGGAATCGGCGATCACTAGGTCTCCCGCCACCTCCTCGACCTGGCGCGTATAGGCGTGACGCAGACGGGCCATGACGCGATTGCCCTGGCGGCGGACGCCGACGAGCGACCTGTCGGTGAGGATGACGGCGCCGGCCGAGGCAAGGTTGCTGAGGTAGACCGGCACATTCTGAACGCCGAGCGCCCTTCCGGCATGGCGGTCCGAGGTCACGAAAGTGAGGCATTCCGCCGATCCGGCAAGGGTTCCGGCAAGTGAAAGAGCGGCATGACCGCCCGTGGCATCGGCGATGACGATGTGGCCCGTGAGCCGCCGCCTTCCCTCGAGGGCATCCCGGACCGTCATGACATGCTCGCCACCGCCTTCCGCAAGGTCGGTCTCGGGCACACTTCCCGAGGCCACGATCACGATATCGGGATTGTGGCAGAGGACGTCATCGCCTTCGACGAACGTGCCGGTGCGCACGTCGACGCCGGCATGGCCGATCTCCGCGACGAGCCAGTCGACGATGCCGATCAAGTCCCGACGCCACCCTGCAGCCGCGGCAAGAAGGATCTGTCCGCCAGGCCGCGTGGCCGCTTCGAAGAGCGTGACGGCATGACCGCGAAGGGCCAGTACGCGAGCCGCTTCCAGGCCGGCGGGGCCACCGCCCACCACCACGGCCCGACCGGGTGCGTCAGCCCTTTCGATTCCGGGATCGAGCCAGGACTCGCGGCCAGTGGAAACGTTGTGCTGACACAGTGCGTCCCGGCCGCCGTAGATCCTGTCGAGACAGTATCCCGCACCGACGCAGGGGCGAATGCGCTCCCCCTCACCTCTCACGAGCTTGTTGACGATGTCCGGATCCGCCATGTGCGGGCGCGTCATGCCGGCCATGTCGACATACCCCTCGGAGATGGCCCAGTCGGCAGTCGCCGGGTCCGGGAGTCGTGCCGCCTGCAGTGTCACAAGACCGCTGGCCTCGCGCACCCTGCCTGCCAGTTCGATGTAGGGGGCAACCGGCCAGGCCATGCCCGGCATGGTTTCCGTCAGGCCCATCTCCGTCCCGCCGTAGGCTCCGTTGACGTTGACGATATCGGCGACACCGTGGCGGCCGATCATGCGTGCGGTCTCGATCCCTTCCTCGGCCGTGAGCCCGTTCTCGTTGCTCTCGTCGGCATTGATTCTGACGCTGACGAGAATGTCATCTCCCGCCGACACGCGGCAGGCTTCGAGGACCTCGAAGAGGAAACGCGCCCGGTTGGAAAGGTCGCCCCCGTAGGCGTCCTGGCGACCGTTGGAGAGCGGCGACAGGAACTGGCCCACGAGGTGAGTCGACGCCAGGATCTCGATCCCGTCGAGTCCTCCGTCCCTGCAACGCCGCGCCGCATCGCCGAAATCCCGGACGATGCGCGCGATTTCATGTGGTGAAAGGGCATAGGGAACGGAATGGTGGGCCGGGTCACGGAATGCCGAAGGCCCCCTGGTCGGCAACCAGTCACCTGAATCCCAGGTGGTGCGGCGGCCCATGTGAGTGATCTGGCACATCAGGCCGGCACCATGACGGTGAACGCGGCGAGAGAGCTCCCGAAACGCCGGGATCACCCTGTCGTCGCCGACATAGATCTGCCCGTAGATGGAACCCGAGTCACGCGAGACGTTCGACGATCCACCGAACATGGTGAGACCGATACCACCCCTGGCCTTGGCCTCGTGATAGGCCTGGTAGCGCTCTCCCGGCAGCCCGTCCACCGCGTACCCCGGTGCATGGGCGCTCGAGAACACGCGATTGCGGAAGGTGTGCGCGCGAATCGTGATGGGTGACAACAGGTCAGGGAAGGCGTTCAACACCAGATCTCCCTCACTCCTGGACCGGTGTCCGGGGGGCTGTCAATGCAGCACACTCAAGTCCGTGTCTTCTTCTCAATGCGACTGGTTCCCGTCCCGGTCCTGCATGGTCCGGATGGCGATGACAGCCTGGGACAGGAGCCTGATGCCTTCCGTCGCGGCAGGACTGCGCATTGCCGCGCACCCCCCGCACAGATCCGGACCTGGAGGCTCATCCATCCGGTTCCTGCATCGGATGCTTGACGGTGACCCGCTGGCCCGGCCAGGGGAGCTCGGTCATGCGCTCCCTTCGCCTCCAGTCGAAACGGTGGCGCAGGGAGCGGGCCGATCCCTTGGACGGCGATGTCGTTGAGCCAGCCTTGACAGACCCGCCCGAGCCACCTGCCGACCTCCCGTATGTCGTGATGCCATCGTTTGCGAAGCACCTCCATGCCCGAAAGGAAGCGTCTCAAGGCCCGCGCGACGATCTCCCCTGTCGTATCACCGCTGCTCCTGGAACCCTGATGGTGATCGGGATCACCGCCTCTTGTCACAACGATATGACCACGCGCGTCTCAAGATCAATCAGAGGGCGGTCGCACCAATGCTCGGTTTCGCGCTCAATGCGGAAGTTGCCGTTGCTTTCAGGCCGATACATCCGCTCAATTCCACAGACACGACACTGGCGCCGCCACCAGCCGGTCGCCAAACGGCACGACATCCGTATTGTCATAGAGGACAGCACCGAAGGCGAAGCGATCGCCGCTCGGCTCTGCCAGCGCCTGGAGTCCGGCGAAGTCGCCGGACCTGACCGTGGCGCCTGCCTTGACCTCGATGCCCGCGATCATCCCGTCGTCGCGTTCCAGAACGATGTCGACCTCGCGCATGTCCCGGTCGCGGAAATGATGCGGCGTCAATCGCAGATCCGAGGACGTCATCAGCTTGAGCACTTCCGAAAACACGAAACTCCCGAGCAGCGCCCCGAATGTTCCGCGATCCGCCTTCACCCTGTCGAAGGTCAGGCCGCGCGCGCTCGCCAGCAGGCCGGAATCGAGGAAGTGCAGCTTCGGCGTCTTGACGATACGTTTCAGGGCGTTGGTGAACCAGGGCAGCAGCGTTGCGATCAGAAAGACCTGTTCAAGCAGCCCGACATAACGCTGCCCCGTCTTGTGGCTGACATTGATGCTCGCCCCGAATTGCGAATAGTTGACCAGCTGGCCGGAATACTCGGCCAGCAGCCGCACGAATCTTGGAAGCTCGGTGAGCTTCTCGACCTCCGCGACGTCCCTGAGGTCGCGCGTGAGAATCGAGGTGAGGTAGGATCGTGCCCAATCCTGCCGCCGCCGCTCGCTTTCACGGGCGATTGCTTCGGGAAACCCGCCGAGCAGAACGGTCCGGACGAGATCGTCACCGACGACCGCTTGGCGCTGATTGTGCAGGTTCCCTTCGAACAGGCGCTCCAGAAAACCAGGCGTCCCTCCTTCGACCTCGGCCCGCGCGAGCGGCAGCATCTGGAGTGTTTCCATCCGGCCGGCCAGACTGTCGGCGATCCGTGGCAGGGTCATCACATTGGCCGAGCCCATGAGGAGAAAACGGCCCGGGCGATAGTCTTCGTCGACCGTCTTCTTGATCGCCAGGAGCAGGTCGGGCGCGCGCTGAATCTCGTCGATGATGGCCCGGTCCAGGCCCCGGATGAATCCGGCTGGATCGGACCTGGCCGCCTCAAGTACTGTCTGATCGTCGAGCGTGACATAGGTGCGGCCGGCTTCCCCCATGCTCTTGACGAGCGTCGTCTTGCCCGCCCGGCGCTTACCCCACAATGGTAAGCGGTAACTGCTCACCCCCCCCTTTCAAAGTATCAGACTTGTATAGGTGATTCGTTTCGTGCATGCTGCGGGCATGCAGGTTGGTCTCCGCCATTTCGATTCGCAGACGCTTGACTGGTTTGGACGCGCGTTGCGCTCCGCCGACGCCACCCGTCACGGTCTGGCACGCGAGCTTTGCGAGCGCACCGGTTGGCGCAACGCGCTCGGCCGTCCGTGCCTGTCGGCGGCGGCGAAGGTGCTGCCGGCGCTCGCCGAGCGCGTGGGGTTCGAGCTTCCGCCGCCGCGGAGCGTGCCCGATCCGACCGTCGTGCCCGCCGTCCCGGCCGGTGACGTCCCCGACACCAAGCTGGTCTGCCTGCTGGAGGATCTCGGCCCGGTCTCGCTCGAACCGGTGGGTGAGGCCGACGATCGCCGTCTCTGGGAGGCGATGATGGCGACGCACCACCCACTGGGATGGACGCGCTCGCCCGGCGGCCAGGTGCGCTACTGGATCCGCTCGCAGCGCCACGGCACCCTCGGCGGGATCGGCTTCGGGTCCGCGACCTGGCAGCTGCGGGCGCGGGATGAGTGGATCGCATGGTCCGCCGACGCCCGTGCCGCCAACATCGAGCGTGTGATCTGCGGTCATCGGTTTCTCCTGCTTCCCGGCGTTCGGGTCTACGGACTGGCGTCTGAGGGTCCTGCGCATGGCGGCGGAGCGCATCGCCGACGACTGGGAGGCCCGCTATGCGGTGCGCCCGGTGGCGGCCTACACTCATGTCGGTGCGGAGCACAGCGGCTATTGCTACCACTGCGCCGGCTGGACCGTGGCCGGGCGGACCAGCGGGCGCCGCGGCGAGGTTGGCACGGTGCGGGTCCTGGCCCTGGAGAGCGGCTGGCGGACGGTGCTCCACGGGACACAGCGCCGTCCACTCGGCGCCCTCGCGGGCGTCTATGACGGCACTGACGCGGACTGGGCGGAGCGGGAGTACGGGCGCACGCGCCATACCGACGGTCGGGTGCGGCGACGCATCGTTGACATGGGCCGGGCCTGGATGAAGAACATGGGGGAGGACCTGCCGATCATCTTTCCCGAGAAGGCGGAGCAGAAGGCCGCTTATCGGTTGCTGTCGAACCCGAGGGTCTCCATGGAGCACGTTCTGGAAGCGCATGTTGAGGCGACCGTGGAGCGTTGTCGGACAGAGCCTCTTGTCCTTGCGATACAGGACACGACGGCGATCAACTACAGCGGCCTGGAGGCCACGAAGGGTCTGGACAAGCTCGGCGGCGGCGGCAAGGGGAGCGTCGGCATCCTCGCCCACGCCGGTCTGGCGGTGACGTCGGAGGGCCGGCCGCTGGGCCTGTTCACGATGGATGCGGCCTTTCGGCAGGAGCCCGGGGAGGACAGTCAGCGCTGGGTCACCGGGCTTGAGCGGGCCCGGGAGCTCGCGGCGGCCTGCCCGGACACGCGTGTCGTCTCGGTCTGCGACCGCGAGGGCGACTTCTGGGAACTGCTCGCCCATGCCGCGGACGCCGGAGCCGCGCTGCTGGTGCGTGCGAGCCGTTCGGCGAAACAGCGCGTGGGTGAGCCCGACGGCAAAAAGACGTGCCTGTGGAAGCATGTCGCGGCCCGGCCGCTGGTGGCGGTGACGGAGCTGACGATCCCGGCCGCTGGCGGCCCGCGCGCCCGCAAGGAGCGCGTCGCCCGTCTCGAGACCCGCACGGCACAGGTCGCGGTGGCGCCGCCGCAAAAGGAGCGCGACGCGGAGCCTGTGTCCATGTTCGCGGTCTCGGCCAGGGAGGCCGGAACCGGTGACGGCGACGAGGCCCTGCACTGGCTGCTGCTGACCACCGAGCGCCCGGCACCAGGGGAGGCCGAGGCCGTGCACGCGGCGACCGTTCTGGGCTGGTACCGGACGCGATGGAGCATCGAGACCTGGTTCCGCACGCTGAAGACCGGGACCCGGATCAAGGACCGCCGGCTCGACAGGGCCGACGACCTGAAGACGTGCCTTGCCTTCGACGCCGTCACCGCCGTCCATGTTGCCGACCTGACCGTGCTTGCGCGCGAGCGTCCCTTGACCCCGGCGAGCGAGGTATTTGCCGAGGAGTGAGGACATCGACCTGCTCCGCACGCTGCTGGAATCCCAGGGTCACCGGGAGGTCCGGGCGATGGGCGATGTCCGTGCCGTCGTCATCGGCCTTGGGCGCCTTGTCGGGTCGCATCCCACGCCGCGCCAGCCGTTCCCGGGAGCGAAGAAGGTCTGGCAGGGTCTCGAAAGGCTGAACTGGGCGATCCAGGTGCGTGACGCACTTAGCGAGAGAAGACGGCGCGAAGCACTCGGTGAGAGAAGGCGGGAGTAAGATCCCTATACACGCGTAGGTGGTTGAAAGCACCCCCCCCCCCGCTGATCATGGATCGTTCCTGAGGGCGTTCGGGTCCGGGCATCTTCTCTTGTCACCATCACTCGCCGGGCGTCGGGTGCCGGTTGGCAGGAACCGGTTCGGTCTTCGGCCCTTTCCGGCCCGTGGCGACAGGGCCGAACGGCTCACAGCTCAAGATGCCTTCCGGCCTCCGGCACCGTTCCGCGGCATGGGCGTCCAGCTAAACGGCTCCGGAGTCATGTTCTCCCCGGTCATATCCGGCCCTTGCTCATGGACAGGCAGGCGGATAGTTTGTCCGTGCGTTCGTCGCGGCCGTTCCGGGACATTCGGGGCCACGACAGGGAAGGTTCTCCGCACCCCACCCGGCCGCGGTTTCCGGCGCCGCGAAGGGAGAGATCAATGACCCGCCGCCGTCTTCCGATCGGGATCCAGGACTTCCGGCGTCTCCGGGAGACCGGCAGCTACTATATCGACAAGACTTCGCTCATCCGGGACCTGGTCGAGCAGGGCGATCACTACTTCCTGTCCCGTCCGCGCCGCTTCGGCAAGAGCCTGCTGCTCGACACCCTGCGATCGCTGTTTGCCTGCCGCGAACCCCTGTTTAGGGGACTGGCCATCCACCCCCACTGGGACTGGTCAACGCCCCATCCGGTGGTGCGGCTGAGCTTCGGCGGGAAATACAACGAACCCGGCGAGATCGAAGAGGACATCATCGTGCAACTGGATGGCGTGGAGCGCGAGCACGGTCTCCCGCCTGCCCGGATCTCCTATACCGGCCCGAGACGTCTGCGGGACCTTCTCGACCGCCTGCACGACGCCACTGGCCGACAGGTCGTGGTGCTGGTGGACGAGTACGACAAGCCGATCCTCGATGCGCTCCACGATCCGGAGCTTGCGACGACCAACCGGGACTACCTGCGCGGCTTCTACGGCATCGTCAAGGACAGCGCCAGGCATGTCCGCTTCGTCTTCGTCACCGGTGTCAGCATGTTCTCGAAGGTCAGCCTGTTCTCGGGACTCAACAATCTGAAGGACATCAGCCTCGATCCGCGCTTTGGCACGATCTGCGGCTACCGCGAGGAGGACCTGGACCGTGTGTTCGGCCCCGAAATGGCCGGGCTGGACCGCGAGGAGATCCGCACCTGGTACAACGGTTACCACTGGCGAGGCGGGGAGCGGGTCTACAATCCCTATGACGTGCTCCTGCTGCTCGACAGTCGCGAGTTCCGCCCCTACTGGTTCGAGACGGGATCTGCGAACTTCCTGTTCCGGATGCTGATGGAGAAGTCGGTGAGTCCGATGGAACTGGAGGGGCGGCTGACGGACACGTCGCTGGTCTCGAAGTTCGATGTCGGCGACATCGACATCGAGGCGCTGCTCTTCCAGACCGGCTACCTGACCATCGCCGGGGAGGAAAGGCAGGACCACAGGACCCTCTACCGTCTGGACTATCCCAACCTCGAGGTCCGGATCAGCCTCAATGACGGACTGCTTGCCTGGCTGGGCAAGAAGGGGGGCGAGCCACTGGAGCGGGGACGGGAGTTCTGCGCACTGCTGGAGGCGAACGACTTCGCGGGCTTCGGCGAGAAGCTCCGCGCCTGGCTCGCGGGCATTCCCTATCAGTGGCATGCCAGGGGCGACCTGGCGCGCTACGAGGCCTGGTATGCGAGCCTTCTCTACATGTGCCTGCGCGCGGCCGGGGTGGGCTTGAGCGTGGAGGAGGCCTCGCATCGCGGCCGTGCGGACATGGTGGTGCGTCTCGGCGGGCAGATCTTCGTGCTGGAGTTCAAGATGGCCGACGGCGAGGAGGACGGCGCCGCCGCGCTGGATGCGGCCATGACGCAGATGCGCCAGCGAGGCTATGCGGAGACCTACCGCGACCACGACGGCTCGGTTCACCTGATCGGCGTGGCCTGCGGGCGCGAGGCGCGCAATCTCCTCGATATCCGCGCCGAGACCGCATGAACTCAGAGCCATGCAGGATCCGGATGCGTCGACGGAACTCGACCGCGCCGACCGATCAAGAAGCCGGTGCTCCGTTGAGACCCCCGTTCGTCCAACGAATTGCCGACGCCGGTGATCCGTGCGGCGACCGTCCGGACCCTTTCAAGGAGACACGACGGACGATTCCCGGCTCGAACGCATGAGCAGCCGACGGAACCGGCACCGTCGGCTGAGGGTTTCGGGACCGCGCTGCAGACCCTCACGCCACGGGACAACAAGGGGCCTGAAGACCGGACCGGTTCTTGCCAACCGGGGCCCGCACATCCGGTTCCCGGCAACGGACCCGTGAAGGTGACGAAAGAAGGTGCCTGACCCGAACGTCCTCGAGAAAAGGCGATCAAGGATCACCCGGGTGAGCAGTTACGGTAAGCGTTCGGCCACGCGGTGATTGTTGGTGATATTCACCGGTTGAGGATGCGTTTGGGAGGCGCACCACGTGGCGGTTCGCTGTTGGGTCCGAAGACGATGGGTCCGGGTCGGGTTGCTCGTCGTTGGGGTGGCGGCAGGGTGATGAGGCCGTCGCGGTGCATGGCCAGAAAGGCGACATTCGCCATCATGTTCTTGAGGCCCCGTCGGGCTTGTATCAGCCGGTCTCGCGGCAGAAGGCGCGGGCGATGGCCGCACGGGTGGGGTGCTGGGTGATCAGGGAGCGCAACAGCGCCATCTCGTGCGCGGTGAAGTCACGGCCGTCGTAACGGCACTCGAT
Source organism: Alphaproteobacteria bacterium (assembly GCA_964291265.2). Taxonomy (GTDB): domain Bacteria; phylum Pseudomonadota; class Alphaproteobacteria; order SP197; family SP197; genus SP197. The sequence goes on along the minus strand of OZ219747.1, from coordinate 859,784 downwards.
CACCCCGGTTCCATGAGGTCCCTTCGACGCTCCGGGGGCATCGACCATGGCAGCCACGGGTCGAGGTCATCCGGCGGCTTGCCGCCGTTCTGCGCGCAGGCCTCAAGCCACTCATGAAGCCAGCGCCGAACATTGATGTTGTTCATGGCAAGGGTGCCGATGACCGAGTACATGATGGCGGTGAAGGCGGCGCCTTCCTCGCTGTCGGAGCCGAAGCTCAGCTTTCTCGCGGTCACCGCACCCCGGAGGGCTCTCTCGGCAAAGTTGTTGTCCATGGGCACCTGGGGATGGTCGACAAAGACGCACAGTCCCTCGCGGTGACGGATCAGGGAACGCAAGGGCTTCGCTTCGCGTGCACCCTCGGGCAAGGCGTCGAGTTCCTCCTGAGCCTGCCTGAACAGCGCCTCGACAGCCGCACGAAGGTCCTTCTGCAGGGCATTGAACCTCGCTGACTGACGCTTGCGTGCGGGATCGTAGTGCTTCAGCCGTTGCCCATTCAGTGTGTAGATCAGCGCGATCCTGTCGAGCCACTTGTCGCACCACTCTTCCAGCCCCTCCTGGCCTGCCGCAGCCTCGATCACATCGCGCCTGGAGTGCGCCCAGCAAAGGCAGAGGATCACCTTGCCATCAAGCTCACGCTCCAGTTTCCTGTAGACCACGTAGCGGTCGCAAACAAGGAAGACGACACCTTCGGTGGAGGCGAACAGCACCATGGCCACCCGGGCGCTGCGTGACGGGTCGATAAGGAAGAAGACGGAGTCGGCGCTGACCGCGGTCCACAGCCAGGCCTTCTGCGAGCGCCCCGAGGCCTTGAGGGACTGGATGCGCCAGCTGGTCTCGTCGCCGTGGCGCACCGTCAGCCGGTTCTGATGATCGAGGATGGCCTGAGCGAGAGGCGCGAACATCGGCGTCATCTTCTTCATGCCGCCAGCGATCGTTCCCGGCGCCATCGGCAGTCCCTGGTCTTCCAGCCATCGCGAGACCCGGCGCAGGGGACGCAAGCAGGCGAAGCGCTCATAGAGCACGCATTCCCAGACACTGATGCCGAAGGGGGTATTCGCAAGCAAGCGCAAAGGTGGCGGCGCGATGATCTCCGCAGGCGCCGACGAACACTGACAACCACGGCGCCAACGCCCACGTTCAATCCGCCGGATATGAGCCTTGACATGGACCTCCATGATCGAGGTCTCGTGGCTGCCGTTGGCCACATAGGGCTCGCCGCAACACGGGCACGTGCGCTGCGATGCCGGTGGATCATGGCGTTCGTGCTTCTCCTTGAGCTTCGGACGCGGAGTGCGCCCGTGGCCGCTCTTGCCGGGTTGCTGACCCCGCTTGTTCCCGGTGCCTTCCTTCTTCTTCCGTTTCTCGCTCTTCGACCCGAAGCGCGCCGTCGCGTGCTTGGCACGCGTCCCGCGGAGATTCCTCAGCTCGCTCGCCTGTTCAGCGTTCTTGAGCTTCAGAGCGTCCCTTTCCTGCTCCAGCGCCTCCGCTCGGACCTGTCCACGCTTCACCTCCCGGCGAGCCTCCTTGAGCTGATCACGAGTGCGGTCGAGATGAAACTTGAATGTGCCCGCACGGGCACGGGCAGAATTCTTCGCACGGCGCAGGTCAGACGCGGTAGGGATGCGCATTGCTGCGCACCCCCCGCGCAGATCCGGACGTGGACGTTAATCCATCCGGCTCCTACCTCGGGTACTGGACGGCAAACCACTGGACTAGCCTGCGGCTTCCCGTATCCGATCCGCCGCCTGTGGCACGCTTGCCCGACACTGCGTTCGGTGCGTGCTTTAGCGTCCCGGATTCCCCTTGGTTGAGGCCCTTTCCTCCAGCGACTCCGCAGAAGCTAACGCTTCCTTGTTCGCCGCCTTCACAGGTACTACGGCCTCATCCGACTTCTTCAAACCGTACATCATAGGCTTCGGTTTTCTCCTTCCCCATGCGGTCCCGCCACAACCGGCGGGACGGTTTGAAGATCTCCCAGGGTCCCAACAGAAGGCGTGCGGACGTGCATGGGTTCTCTGACACCGCGGGGCTCGCCGACATCTCACCAAATCGATGCCTGCGATGTTGCCTTCGACCAATGCGAAAGCCTCGGCACCCCGGATGATAGCTTTTTCGGTGCTCATTAGCCCTGCCCATCCGTACCGCTACCGACGCTTCGCCTGCCCCCTCGCGGGAACCGACGCACGGCTCGCGGAGAAACGTGGTTTGGTTACTCCTTCGTTCCAGGGGACTTTCACCCCCTACCTTCCGCCAGTTCGCCTGGCACACCGCATGCTCGCTTCCGCCGCATCCGCACGAACCCGCTCCGCCTCATAGAGCGCACGCCAGTCAGGCGCCTCGCATGACAAGGCCACTGACGCCCGACATAGGCCGTCACCACCTCCCGTCAGCTGCTGTGTCGCTCCGCGCGTCTCGGCAAAAGTCTTCATGGCCTCGACCATAATCGAGACCAAACGAGTTTACCAGCTCTTTCTCAGACGATAGTCAGCAAGACCCAAACCAACCAAAATCAGCCATCACCGAACGGCCGAACGCTTACCCACAATGAGAACCACGGGCGTATCCGAAAGAGCCTCGGCGGCCCGGCGCTCTACAAACCGCTTGAACATCCCATCTCCGGGTACAGACAATTGGAACCATCGACATCGGCTGATTGGAAGTCAGGAGAGCGCCAATTGGAAGTCAACAGATCGCGATCTGGAAGGCGCGAAGAGAGGAAGGCCTGTCACTGCGCCTCCTTTGCGCGGTGGAATTCCCCGCAATTCGCCATGGCGGCAGGACCGGGGGGCCGGTGCATGAAGTCAAGGACATGTCCACGTTCATCGCCGGCCCGATCATGGGTGCCTGCAACAGGAATGGCGTCTGGGAATCAGGCTCCGCTGCAACCCGGAGGACGGTTGCCGCCTTGTGTCCCGACCGCAGAGCCAGTGCGGCTGGAATGCTCGGCCTCAGGACGGACCGCACGGTCCGGCGGCTCACGAAGTGATCGAGGCACGCGACGACCAGAGGCTGTTCCGCTTCGAGGACCAGCTCGCCAGGATGAACCTGCTGATCGTACGCGAGATCGGACATGTGCCCTCTCGCAGGCAAGGAGTGAACTCCTGTTTGATGTCTTCAGCCGGCGCTGCGGGACCGGCGCCACCGTCATGACCTCCGACCTGCCCGTCCAGGAATGGACTTCGGCGTTCGCCAGTGAACGGCTTGCCGGCGCCGTGCTCAATCGCCCACCGATGTCATGTTGCCGAACCGCGACGACTTCGATCGCGCCAAGGGAGTCCCGTCACCATGGCCGGTTCATTGGCACAGACCATCGCCGGGATACTGGCGGGCATGGTCGTTGCCTGGCTCGTCAACCCACAGGCACGAGTGATCCTTGGAGCGCGTCCCCATGGAGTATGGAGTTATGCGTTCGGTCACAGGGTGACGATGGATGAGGATGACGGCGGCAACCACGCACATATCCCGTGTCTCGCCAGCATTCACTCAGTTCCATGATGCTCCTGCGTGACCGAACGCTTGCGTGACGGACCTCAAGCCCGGTACCATGGAGGGCGGCGACGGAGAGCGTGCGCTCCTGACCGTCGACGCGGTGCAGATGGCGCGCCACTACGATTTGCCCAACTCGACGACCGCCGGGGCGACGGCCAGCAGGACCGATAGCCTCCGGCCGACCACGAGCGCTGTCTTGCCGTCATCCTGGCAGCCCCGGCTGGATGCAACGGTCAACCCAGGCCTGCGGGTTGCAGGCCGGACTGATGACTTATTTCGCCGATGTCTCGTGTCATCGACAACGACATGCTGAGCGCCGTCATCGGGACACTGGTCCCCGTGGAAGTGAACGAAGGGACCCTTGATGTCGGCGACATCGCCGGGGTGGTTGACGGCGAGGGCCGCTTCCTCGGCCGGCGCAAGCGTTCGGTCACGCGGTGATTGGGGCGATGACAGCACTGAGCGAGTCCCGGGGCCATGCGCAGTTGCCTCTGTGATCCTCATCGTCGTCACCCTATTGACCGAACGCTTCCCCGGCCGGCCGACCACGTGGGCGCACATGGAAACCGACTTTCTCTGCCTCGGCACGGCCGACCGCTGCTCCATCGGGGAACGGGGGGCGGATGGTGCCCGGGACATCCTTTCGGCCGCATCCGCTAAGGCACGCAACATTCTCGAACAGAGCAGACCGCAACATCCGGCCGGCGCCATCGGTGCCCGTCTGCGTTACCGGTTCGACCTGAAGCTGGTTCTCTCGTGAGACGGTCAGGAAGGCGCCGGAAGTCTTGACAAGTCCGGGCATCGGACCTACATCGGCGCTTCCCGATGGGGGGCTGTAGCTCAGTCGGGAGAGCGTCGCGTTCGCAATGCGAAGGTCAGGGGTTCGAATCCCCTCAGCTCCACCAGAATCCAGGTCACCTTGTCGGCACCGTCCATGCTCTTGTCTTCGGGACATGGACGCAGTGTGGTTTCTTCCCCAGCGTCTGCTATCCTTGATGCAACAATGGGGGGACCACAAGCAATGGTATCATGTGATCCTGTCGACCAACTCCTCTCGGGAAAGATGGATCGACGCACTCTTCACAGCACGCTCGGCGCACTCGGCATCGGTGTGGTCACCACACCTCTCGTCGGCAGTTCTGCGGCCGCACAGCAGAACGAGGCGAACTTCTTCACCTGGGCGGGATACGAAGACCCGATGTTTCACCAAGCCTATCTGGACAAGTACGGGACGTCGCCCAACATCACGTTCTTTGCCGGCACGACCGAGGCCAAGAACAAGATCCTCGCCGGTTACAAGACCGACCTCGGCCACCCCTGTTCGGGAGGTGTCACGGAGTGGTACGCCTCCGGCATCATCGTGCCTTTCGACACGGCTCGCATGAAGCACTGGCCTGACTACTTCGAGTCCCTGAGGAGCATCGGGACCACCCTGACCGAAGACGGCGAGAACCTCTTTGTTCCGTGGGACTGGGGAAATTCCTCGATCCTCTATCGCACCGACCTCGTGGAGATCGAGGAGGAATCCTGGAGCCTGCTGTTCGACCCGCGCTACAAGGGCAAGCTGTCAACCTACGATTCACCGCAGGCCGGCGTGCAGGTGGCGGCGCAGGTTCTGGGCTACACCAATCTGGAATCCTTGAGCGACGAACAGCTGGTGGAGGTGAGGAAGCTCCTGGAACAGCAACGCGACGTGTTGCGGTTCTACTGGGAGAGCCAGTCCGAGGCCGGTCAGGCCATGGTCGCCGGCGAACTGGTGGCCACCTACGCCTGGAACAATCTCTACAAGACGGTTGCCGACCAGGGCCTGCCGGTCAAGTACATGTCACCCAAGGAAGGAGCCCGCAACTGGGTCTGCGGTTTCGTTCTCACCAGTCCCGAGAGCCGCGTGGCCAGCGACGAGCGGGTCTACGACTTCCTGGACGCCATGATGTCACCGGAAGCCGGCGCCTACCTGATCGAACGGTATCAATATGGCGCCTCCAACGCCAAGTCCTTCGATCTCGTTCCGGCAGAGGCCATTGCGGAGTCCGGCCTCACGGACCCCGAAGCCTTCCTGGCGAAGGGTATCCTGGCGCCCATTCCGCCCGAGTTTGACGAGAAGTACGTCAACCTGTGGGAAGAGGTGAAGCTCGGCATGTAGGTGCAACAACGGCACCTGACGAATGGCGGACCCTGAACTATCTGGTGTCTGCCAGAATCCCCCCGGCCACCTTGACACGTTTCATCGCTCGAAAGGGGGTTCCTGGCAGGCGCCATCGACCCCGTACGAGAACCGCACCCGCGCACGCAAGACCTTTCCGTTGTCGTACCCGGCGCTCGGCGCATGCTCGTTTTCGGGCTGATCATTCCGTTTTCGCCGTGGCAGTGTGCCGACCATGACGATGCCCGCGACCCCGGGTTCCTCACATCGACCTTCGCCGAGGTGCACGTGAACACCGGCTCCGGGACAGTCTGGCTGAGGAGCGTCACGATCTGCGGTGTCTCGGCATCATCACGGAGTGCCTGCGCCATGCAAGCCCTGGCGGGCGGGACCTGTGTCGCGCCGGTCGGCTGGCAGCGGGCCGAGTTCAGGCTTGCCGCTAAGCGACCTCCGGATCGGCGGGTCCGCTCAAGCAGCGGCGCCTGTGTGGCAGGTTGAGCGCCGTCATGAAGACCGCACGATCAGGCTATCGCCCCGACGCGGCATTCTGCCTATAGTCCGCGGCGGCGTTCCAATCCGGCTCCACTGCATGACCGAACACCGACTGCGCCCCCTTCTCAACCCTCGCTCGATCGCCGTCGTCGGCGCTTCCGCGAACCGCGAATCCTTCGGCTGGTCGTCCTGGCAGGCCATCCGCGAGATCGGCTATTCCGGCGATCTCTTTCTCGTCAATCCGCGCCATGACGACATCGACGGGGTGCCCTGCCACGGCGACATCGCCTCGATCGGCCGGCCGGTCGAGCACGCGATGCTCAATGTTTCCAACCGCAGTCTCGAGAGGGTCTTCGACGAGGCGATCGCCGCCGGCGTGAAGGCGGTGACGATCTTCGCCTCGTGCTACGTGGAGAACGACGGGGATCCTCCTCTTCTCGAGCGTCTGAAACGCAAGGCCCGCGAGGCCTCCCTTCTCGTGTGCGGCGGTAACGGAGCCGGGTTCGTCAACCGGGAGGAGAGGGTGCAGGTGACACTGTCGGGCGGACGTTCCAGTCTCGACGTCGGTCCGGTCACACTGATTTCGCAATCGGGCTCGATCTACCTCGGCATGCTCCAGACCGACGGCCGGCTGGGCTTCAATCTCACGGTGACATCGGGCCAGGAGATCGCCGTCACGGCCGGCGACTACATGGACTACGCGCTCGGTCTCGAATCGACGCGAGCGATCGGTCTCGTTCTCGAGACCGTCCGCGATGCCGCCCGCTTCCGCGAGATGGCCACGAGGGCTCTCGAACGCGATGTTCCCGTGGTGGCGATCAAGTTCGCGCGAACGCCGGAGAGCATCCGCATGGCCCGCACCCATTCCGGCGCCCTTGCCGGCAACGATGACGCCTACGATGCCGTCTTCCGGCATCATGCCGTCCAGAGGGTCGACGACATCGATGCCCTGATCGCCACGCTGCAGATGGCCGTCCAGCCGCGGCGGTTCTGGCCGGGCGGCATCGTCGCCCTCACGGATTCGGGAGGCGAGCGGGAACATCTCGTCGACCTCGCACACCGCCACGAGGTACCCTTCGCTGCCGTCTCCGAGGCCACCACCCGGCGCATGGCAGCCTGTCTCGAGCATGGACTCGAGGCGACCAATCCGGTCGACGCCTGGGGGACCGGAAGGAATTTCGTGGAAATCTACACCGAATGCTGGGATGCGCTGATGTCGGACCCCGGCTCGTCCGCCGGACTGTGGGTCGCCGACATCCGCGATTTCGATGTCTTCCGCACACCCTGCATCGAACCTGCCAGGAGGATCGCGGAACGCACCGGCAAGCCGATGTGCTTCGCCAACTGCGTACCCGCCGCCGTCGTGCACGAGAAGGCGCGCGAACTCGCCGCGGCCGGCATACCGCTGATCGACGGCCTCGGCGCCGCCGTGACCGCCTTTTCGCGCATGCTGGCCCTGCGTGACCATCGGCCGATGCGGCCGCCCGATGCGCCGCCGGATGAGGTCGTCAGACACTGGCGCAGCCGCCTGGCCAAGGGCGGCGCCCTCGAGGAGGCCGAGGGCCTGGCGCTGGTTCGGGACTTCGGGTGCGCGACCACGCATCCGGTGATCGTGGAGACCGCTGACGATGTGATGGCAGCGGCGACGAGGTTCTCCGGCCCGCTGGTTCTCAAGACGGCCATGCCAGGACACCATCACAAGAGCGATATCGGCGGTGTCAGGCTGGGGATCGAAGACGAAGAAGCCCTCCTCGAGGCTTGGCAGGAGATGGTGTCGCGCCTGGGTCCCCGCGCACTTGTCGCACCCATGGCGCCACCCGGGGTCGAGATGATGTTCGGTCTGGTTCGCGACGAGACTTTCGGGCCTCTCGTCCTGGTGGCGGCGGGAGGTGTCCTGGCCGAGGTGGTCGACGACAGCCTTCTCGCCGTTCCGCCCCTCGATGCCGACGCGGCCCTGGCCCTCATCGACCGCTTGAGGGCGGGGCGTCTGCTCGACGGCGTGCGGGGCAGGCCCGCGAGCGACCGCAGGGCCCTGGCCGAGATGCTGGCCCGCTTTTCGGTGCTGGTTGCCTCGCTCGGCGACATGATCGCGGAACTCGATCTCAATCCGGTGATCGCCGGGGTGGACGGCGCCGTGGCCGTCGATGCCCTCGTCGTGCCAGGCGCCTGACTGACGCGCCGGGATGAGGATCATGGCCATCATCGGACGATCGCTTAACTGGCAGGCCGACATGCTCCGCTGGAGGCGCGACATCCATCAATACCCGGAAACGGCCTTCGAGGAGACCAGGGCCTCCGACATGGTCGCGGGCCTGCTTGACGCCTCGGCATCGAGGTCCATCGCGGTCTCGTCGGCACGGGAGTGGCGGGAACGCTGAGGTCCGGCAACGGAGCGAGGCACATCGGTCTTGAGGGCCGATCGCCGCTCGACCCGTGACGGAACGATGCATGCCTGCGGTCATGACGGCCACGCCGCCATGTTGTCTGGAGGCGGTGCGTCATCTTTCCATGCAAGCGGAGCGTCGACGGCACGGTTCACGTCGTCTTCCGGCCGGCCGGGTGATGATCGAGGACGGTCTCTTCGATCTCTGTCCCTGCGGGGAAGTCTGCGGCAGGCACGACGCACCGGGTCTCGAGGTCGGGCGTCTTGCCTGTGCGCAAGGGACCGTTCCTCGCAAGCACGCGACATCTTCGAGGTAACGACCAGCAGCTCACCATGCGGCGATGCCCGACCGCGCCGCCGGCCTGAACCGGTGCCGGGAACGCTCAAGAGATCACATCGGCGGGTTCCGTGGACCCTGAGGGCTTCGCCGCCATGCTGCAGGAATGACCGGCTGCTGCAACCTCATCGGCAACGGGCCCAACGAGGGTGGCTGCCTCCTCCACAGTCCGCACTGCGACGTCAACGACGACATCCTGCCCCTGGGCGCGGGCTCGTGGGCGCGCATCGCGGAATCGGCGCTGCCCCCGTCCCGATCATGCCGGCGGCGGCGGCGGGCCCTTGACGGTGACGCGGTAACCGGAACGCACCTGAGGCCAGTAGTCCCAGATGGCCAGGTGCTGCGTGGCATGGTTGTCCCACATGGCAACGGAGTCGGCCCTCCAGCGAAACCGGCACTGGAATCGCGGTTGCGCGATGTGCGACCACAGGAACTCGAGAACCAGACGGCTTTCCGCTTCCTCGAGTTCGACGATTCTCTCGGTGAAGATCTCGTTGACGTAGATCATCTTGCGGCCGGTCGCCGGATTGACGGCAATCACCGGATGGACCGCCTCCGGAAAGGCGCCGTCGCGCGTCTCTTCCGGCCTGGTGCCGAAGTACCGGCCATAGCGATCGGCCCCGGCGTGAAGGGCTGTCAGTCCCTCGAGAAAACGTCTCATGGGCGATGACAGGGCGTCATGGGCGGCGTGGACATTGGCAAAGAGCGTATCGCCGCCCGAGGCTGGCACGGTACCGAGATAGAGGACACTGGCGGCGGGCGGCTCACGATCACACGTGACATCGGCATGCCACTTGCTGCCGCTGTACGTCGTCGAATTCCGGTCCGTGTGAATGGCCAGGATGCCCTCGTACCCCTCGACGTCGCCTTGCGGATGGACATGGAGCGGGCCGAGGCGCCTGCCCAGCCTCTGCAGGGAAGCAGGGTCCATGTCCTGATCGCGGAAGAAGAGAACGTGGTGTCGGTGCCACGCCTCCATCAACTCCGCGAACACCGTGTCGTCGAGGGGGCCGGCAAGATCCAGGTCGCGGATTTCGGCGCCGATGGTCGGGGTCACGGGCTCAACTCGAAAGGATGTCATGGTCGATTCCCCCTGTATTCCGCCGGCATCGTCACATGGTGAACATCTTGCCGGGATTCATGATGTTTCGGGGATCGAGGGCCTGTTTCATCTGGCGCATCAGGTCAATCGCCCCGCCGTGCTCCTCCTCGAGGAACGTCATCTTGCCCAGACCGACACCGTGTTCTCCGGTGCAGGTGCCGTCCATGGCCAGGGCCCGCCTGACGAGGCGCGTGTTGAGGCGCTCGGCCTCGGCGAGTTCGGCGGGATCATCCGGATCGATGAGGAACACGAGGTGGAAGTTGCCGTCGCCGACATGGCCGGCGATCGGGGCCGGAATGCGGGTCGTCTCCAGGTCCTCCTTGGTGGCGACGATGCACTCGGCCAGCCGGGAGATCGGCACGCAGACATCGGTCGGCCACATGGCACACCCGGGACGCAGCGCCTTGGCCGCCCAGGCGGCGTCATGGCGCGCCTGCCACAGCCGGTTGCGATCCTCCTGGCGAGTCACCCAGACAAAATCGCTGCCGCCATGATCCCTGCAGATCTCGCCCATTCTCTCTGCCTGCTCGCCGACGCCGTCTCTCGTGCCGTGGAACTCGAGAAACAGCGTCGGGGCGACGGGATTGGCGAGGCCGGAGAAGGCGTTGATCGCCTCGATCTGGAGTTCGTCGAGAAGCTCGATCCGCGCCATCGAAAGACCTGACTGGATCGTGAAAATGACGGCATCGACCGCCGAACCGATGTCGGGAAAGGAGACCGTCGCTGCGCTGACCGCTTCCGGAATGCCGAAGAGTCTCACCGTGACCTCGGTGATGACGCCGAGCGTGCCTTCCGAACCAACGAAGAGTCGCGTGAGGTCGTAGCCGGCCGCCGACTTCCTCGACCGCCTTGCCGTCTCCACGATGCGTCCGTCGGGTGTCACCACCTTCAGGGCGAGAACCACCTCGCGCATGGTGCCGTAGCGCACGGCGTTGGTGCCCGAGGCCCGGGTCGCCGCCATGCCTCCGATCGAGGCGTCCGCCCCCGGATCGACCGGGAAGAACAATCCCTGGTCCCTCAGGTGTTCATTCAGCTGCTTGCGCGTCACGCCCGCCTCGACCGTGGCGTCGAGATCCTCCGGGCTGACGCGAAGAATGCGGTTCATGCGCATCATGTCGATGCTGACGCCGCCGGCGGTCGCCACCACCTGCCCCTCGAGCGACGTGCCGGTGCCGAAGGGAATCACCGGCATGGCGTGTCGTGAGCATATGTCGACGATGGATGCGACGTCCTCGGAGGTCTCCGGCCAGACCACGGCGTGGGGAGGCTGGGGGTGATGCCAGCTCTCGTCATGGGAATGCTGTTCGAGAACGGATGCGCCGGTCGAGAAGCGTTCACCGAACATGTGGCGAAGTTCCGCCAGGGCCTCCTGGGGGACCGGGTCAGCGACGGCATGCGGGCGCATCGGTTTCCCTTCGTTCTCCAGACGCGATTATGTCGCCTTGATGAAGGCATGGGAAGCGCCCCTTGGGCAAGACTGCTACCATGAGGGTCCACCCCGAAGAGCGCGAAGACATGCCGGAACACGATCTCATGAAGACCTTCCCGCCCGAGAGCGACGCACAGGTCACTCTCGAGAACTGGCGCATGCCGCCACACAACCGCTGGGCCTTCCAGCATGTCAGCGAACTCGTGCCCGCGGCGCAGATCCGGCGCGGCAGCGGCGCGGCAAGGCGGCTCGACAGGGCACCCGAGGATCTCTCCGCCATTTCCTTTGTCGACCACACCGGTGCCGAAACCACCTTCGGGGCCTTTCTCGATTCCGCCTCGACCGATGGCCTGTGCGTGCTGCGCCGGGGCGCCGTCATCACCGAGCACTACCGCAACGGCCTGGAGGCCTGGAGGCCGCACATCCTGATGTCGATCTCCAAGTCGATCACCGCACTGGTGATCGGCATCCTCGTCGAACGCGGCCTTCTCGACCCCTCGCGCGGCGTTGCTGCGATCATTCCCGAGGTCAAGGGCTCGGCGTTTGCCGGGTGCACCCTTCAGCACATGCTGGACATGACGGTCGGCGTCGATTTCACGGAGGACTATCTCGCCGCCGAAGGTCCCATCACGGAGTACCGCGAGGTTTCCGGCTGGAAACCGCCGTCCGATCCCGAGAGGCCCGGAGACCTGCGCTCCTGGCTCACCACCCTGGGCGCGAAGGGACCGCACGGTCATGCCTTCCACTATGTCTCACCCGTCACCGACGCCCTCGGTTGGGTGATCGAGCGCGTCGCGGCAGCGCCCTTTGCCGAGGTCGTGAGCGAGCTCCTGTGGCAACCCCTGGGGCCTGAGTTCGACGGCTATGTCACCGTCGACAGGCTTGGGGCCCCGCGGGCCGCCGGCGGCATCTGTCTTGCCCTGCGCGATCTGGCGCGGGTCGGCCTGATGATGTTGGAGAACGGCGTGGCGAACGGTCGCCAGATCATCCCCTTCTCCTGGGTGGCCGACACGCGCTTCAACCACGACCGGCAGGCATGGGCGAACGGCGAAGGCGCCGCGGTCAATCCTTCGGGCGGCTATCGCAACAAGTGGTGGATCATGGGAGACGATCACGGCTGCTACGCCGGCATCGGCGTCTACGGCCAGTATCTGTGGATCGATCCCGTGGCCAGCCTCGTCATCGCGAAGTTCGCCTCCCAGACCCTGCCGACCGACGACAGTGTCGACCTCGATACCGCCCGCTGCTTCCGGGCCGTGGGCCGCGCCCTCTCGGCGTGAGTCAGGGGGCCTGGCGCTGCCTCAGGCTGTGCACGACGAGGAGAGCGAGCGTGAAGACCACCAGGGCACCGGCCTGGTGGAGAGCGCCGAGCCACACCGGGACGTAGGCAAGCAGCGTGGCAATGCCCAGGCCCGCCTGGACCAGGGCGCCAAGCGCCACTGCCGTGGCCAGGCGGCGGGTGCGGGCCATGAGCGGCAGGCCGTGAAACGAGCGCCACATGAGAAGCGCGGCCGCCAGGGTCGCCACGGCGAGAAACCGATGGTTGAACTGCGCCGCCGCCGGATTGAGAAATGGGTTGATCCACCAGGGCTCCATCTCCGCCCATGAGGCGGGAATCAGTCTGCCGTCCATGAGCGGAAAGGTGTTGTAGTAGAGGCCGGCATCGAGTCCGGCGACGAAGGCCCCGGCGACGATGGTGAGGCAGACGAGTGCAAGGACCCACAGCGCCCGGCGTCGCGGCTGACGGACGCCGGGTTCGGCCGAACCGTAACCGGGGGTTGCCAGCAGGGAGGCCACGGTCCACACCAGCATGCCGAGGATGGCAAAGGCCAGCGCCAGGTGCATGGCGAGACGGAACGGGCTGACGCTCGGCCGGTCAACAAGACCGCTCGCCACCATGAACCAGCCCAGCACCCCCTGCAGTCCACCGAGAACGAGGATGAAGGCGAGCCAGGCGGCCAGGCGGCCCGGCAGTTGCCGCGTGACGAGAAACCAGAAAAAGGGCGCCAAGAAGGCAAGGCCGAGGATACGCCCGAGCAAGCGGTGGGCGTACTCGAACCAGAAGATCGTCCTGAACTCGTCCAGCGACATGCCGCGGTTGATCTCCCGGTATTCCGGGGATTGCCGGTAGCGATCGAAGGCCTCGTTCCACTCGGCGAGATCGAGCGGCGGCAGCCAGCCCGTCACCGGTCTCCACTCCGTCATGGAGAGCCCTGATCCGGTGAGGCGCGTCACGCCGCCCAGCACCACCATGGCACAGACGAGCAGGGCCACGACAAGGAGCCAGGCCGCCACCCGGCGGCGGGATCGTGTCGTCATGGCTCCTCGCGCCAGTAGCCGGACTCCTTCAGGGCCTCGGCCACCTCCGGCGGCATGTAGGTCTCGTCGTGCTTGGCGAGGACCTCGACGGCCCGGAACACGCCGGTGGCCTGGTTCAGCATACCCCTGGCGACAATTCCCTGACCTTCCCTGAAGAGATCCGGCAGGATGCCGGAATGGACCACTGTCGTGCTGGCGAGGCCATCGGTAAGGGCGAATGTCGTGGTCAGTCCATCACTCGACCGCCGGACGCTGCCCTCCACCACCAGGCCCCCCAGCCTGATCTCGGTTCCGGCCATTCCGGGCGCCTCGGCAAGGGATGCCGGGGAATGGAAGAAGGTCACCGTGTCCTCGAGGGCAATCAGCACGAGGACAGTGGCCGCGGCAAAGCAGGCCACGAGAGCGCCGAGGAAGACCATGCGCTGTTCCTTGCGCTTCATGGATCCCGTTCCACCTGACGTTCGCGTTCGAGCCTCTCGAGATCCCGGTGGCGGCGGCGGGAACTGACGAGGCTCGCCACCACCAGCGCCACCAGGATGGCAAGGGTGACGCCGTAGGCCGGCCACACGGTTGACGCGTGCCCTCCCATGTCGAGAAAGCCGCTCACGGGGCGTCCCGGGTGTGCCGCCGCATGAGGATCTCGGTCCTCCACAGCGTCAGTTCGGAGCGGATGCGCACCAGCAGGATGGCAACCAGGAAGGCGGCGAATCCCAGGGCCGTGATCAACAGCGGCCACAGCATGGAGGCATGGATCGACGGTCCGCCGGCGCGCAGGAGGCTGGCCGGCTGGTGCAGCGTGTTCCACCAGTCGACGGAGAACTTGATGATCGGCAGATTGACGATGCCGACCAGCGCCAGAAGCGAGGCCGCGCGCAATCCCCGCGCCCGGTCGTCAAAGGCGCCGGCCAGCGCCAGGTAACCGAGATAGAGAAAGAACAGCACGAGTACGGACGTGAGACGCGCATCCCACACCCACCAGGTTCCCCAGGTCGGTTTGCCCCACAGGCTTCCGGTGATGAGAGCGATGGCCGTGAAGCAGGCGCCGACCGGCGCCGAGGCGAGCGCGGCAATACCGGCCAGCTGGTGTTTCCACACCAGGAAGACGACGGAGAGAACGGCCATCAGGGTGTAGCAGGCCATGGCCATCCAGGCCGCCGGAACATGGACATACATGACCCTGACCGTGTCGCCCTGCTGGTAGTCGGCGGGAGACAGCGCCAGTCCCCAGACGAACCCGCCAGCCGTCGCCAGGACCGCTGCGGCCCAACTCCACGGCAAGACGCGCCGCGCAAGCCTCTGGAACCGAGCCGGGTTCGCCAACCTGTGAAAGGAAAGGGTCACGTCGTCTTCCGGTTGTCCTCGGGGTTCATTCGATGGCCATGCGCAATGCCACAGCACTCGCCCACAGGGCAAGGGGCGTCCCTGCCACCAGGAGGGCGGCCTCGATGAGCAGGGGAGGCAACACCGGGGTCCCTCTCAGGAGAGCCTCGACGGCGCCGATACCGAAGATCATCACCGGCACCTGGAGCGGCAGGACGATGAGCCCGATGAGCGCCCCGCTCTTCCTCGCGCCAAGGACAAGGGCAGCCGCAACGCTCCCGACAAGACACAGGAGCGGTGTGCCGACGGCCAGCGACACGACGAGGATCCACCAGGCGGCGACATCGAGGTTGAGCAGCATGGCCATCAGCGGCGACAGAACGACGACCGGCAGGCCGGAGGTCAGCCAGTGGGCGAGACACTTGGCCGCCACCTGGAGTTCGAGGGGTTGCGCCGAGAGGGCCATGATCTCCAGAGAGCCATCCTCGAGATCGGCGCGATAGAGCCGTTCCAGCGACGTCATGGAGGCCAGAAGCGCCGTCACCCAGATGATCCCGGCGGCGATGCGGGCGAGAAGATCCGGATCGGGACCGACGCCGAAGGGAAAGACCACGACGGCAACGACAAAGAACGCCAGCGAGAGCGCCGCATCGCCTCCGCGCCGGGTCGCGAGCGCGAGGTCGCGTCTGACGAGAGCGCCGAACGTCGTCACGCGGTCGTCCCCAGGCGGACTGTCTGTGCGTCGTCGAGGACGTGGGCGGCGAGGACCACGACCCCGCCCCGGGCGCGGTGTCCGGCGATCAGTCCATTCAGCCGGGCGATCGAGTCGGCGTCGAGACCGGCTGCAGGCTCATCCAGGATCCAGCAGCCGCCGGGATGCGCCACCACGCGCGCCAGGGCCAGCCGGCGCAGCTGCCCGGCCGACAGCATGGCCGCCGGGAGGGGACCGAGGCCCTTGAGGTTGAGCGATTCGCGAACGTCACACTGCAGGCAGGCAAGGTTCTCGCGTACCGTCAGGGTGCTCTTGACGGCGTTGAGATGTCCGAGAAACACCATCTCCCGGCGCCAGGGCTGCGGTTCCTTGCGGATATCGAGGCCACGCCAGAAGACCTGGCCAGAGGCGGGAGCCAGGAGACCGGCGATGGTGCGCAGAAGGCTGCTCTTGCCGCTGCCGTTGGGGCCCTCGACGATGAGGGCCCCCCCTGCGGCGAGGGAGACCGATACTCCTTCAAAGAGCAGGCGACCGCCGCGCTCGCAGGCAAGATCGTCGACAAGAAGCCGTGGTTCGCCCCCCGGAAGGCGTCCCGGGCCGTCAGTGGCCGGCACCCGCTCCACCATCAAGCGACAGGATGATCCCGGTGGCAAGGCTCGCATCGTCGGAGGCCAGCCACAGGATGCCGCGCGCCACCTCGTCGGCGGTTCCGATCCGGCCCATGGGCACCCATGCGTTGATTTCCCTGAAGTAGTCCGTCTCGTCACCGGATTGACGCGCCGGGATCCTGTGCATGTCCGTGTCGACAGGACCGGGGGCGACGGCGTTGACACGGACCTCGCCGGCCAGTTCCAGGGCCATGGCCCGCGTCATGTTGTTGAGGCCTCCTTTGGACGTGCAATAGACGGTGGCGCCGTCCGGATGGCCCATCAGCCCGGAGACCGACGAGACCATGACCACGCTACCCCTGCTGGCGCGCAGGGCGGGAAGGGAATGGCGGGTCAGGAAGAAGGGTGCGCGAAGGTTGACGTCCATGATGTTCTGCCACAGCGCCTCGTCCGATTCCCCGATCGTTCCGCCGTCGCCCACGGCAGCGTTGTTGACCAGGACATCGAGACCGCCGAGGTGATCGAGGGCCCTGTCGATCAGCTGCCGGCATTCCTCGACGCTCGAGAGATCGGCAGCGATGCCCTTGCCCCCGGCGAGAGCCGCCACGGTGTCGTCGACGCCGGACCGCGAACGCCCGTGGATCACCACCTCTGCGCCCGCCTCGACAAACAGGCGGGCGGCCTCGCGCCCGATACCCCGCGTCGAACCCGTGACGATGACCCGCTTGCCGGAGAAATCCATGACCTGTTCCCCATGTCAGACCCGGTCCGCAGCCAGGGTGCGACCGAGATAGGCGTAGAATTGCGCGAGAGTCTTCTCGAATGGCGAGAGCGGGCCCCGGGGCGCCTTGCGGCTCCGCATGGTGCGCGCCAGTTCCGTGGTGGCAAGGGCGTCTTCCTCATTCACCCTGCCGATCAGTTCGGCACGCGCCCGCACGGTCTGCGCATCGCTCGACACCAGGTCCCTCCAGACGAGGTAGCCGCCCAGCACACGGGTCCGGTCGGGGCCGTCGGGGCGAAAGGAGAGCCAGTTGTTCGAACCGGCGCGCATCGCCATGGTGAAGGCAGGAAACACGTAGACGAGATAGCCGGTCTCCTGTTCCTCGCGCGTCAGGCTCGTCACGTCCCCCCGAGGGTTGAGCGGGTGATCGGAGTCACCCAGAAACTCCTCACCTATCCTGCAGCGCTGGTGCGTGAACGTGCGATCGACCGCGGGATCTGCGGGAAAATAGGTCCCCTTCGCCGGCATCTGCACACCCACGGTGCCGGCATGCAACCCGATGTGGTGGTAGTACTCCATGGAGTTCTCGGCCGAGAGTTTCCAGTTTCCGTCCCACGTGGTCTCGTAGCGGAAGATCTCGGTCTGCTCCTCGATGCGGTAGTTGGCCGTCGCCCTTCCCACGGGCGCCATGGTGACCTCGAGGGGATCGGCATCGTCATCAAGATTGACGAACAGGAATCCCCGCCAGCTCTCCAGGCGGTAGCCGGGAAGGTGGCAGCGCGCCTGGTCAAAGACCGTGCTCCCCTCCATGTGCGGGGCGCCGATGAGGCGTCCGTCGGTGCCATAGGTCCAGGAATGATAGGGGCAGACGAAACGCCGGGCATGGCCCTTGCCCGCGACCACGGGCATGGCCCGGTGGCGACACGCCGTGTTGAGCGCACGGAGAACGCCGTCCGTACCCCTGACGATGACGACAGGCTCGCCCATGACGTCGATGGTGTAGTAGTCCCCCGGCTGCGGCACGTGTTCCTCGCGGCCGACGCACAACCACGAGCGCTCGAATATGGTGGCGGCCTCGAGAGCCGCAAGGTCCTCGGAGAGATAGGCATCGGGGGGCAACGACACGCACGCGCTTTCGGGCAGTCCCACGTAGAGCGCGAGTTCATCCAGCAGGCAATCGAGAGTCTTCATGACGTCGCTGTCCATTCCCTCCGCATGCATCGTCGCCAAACGCGCGTATCGAGGCAAGTGCGCCGGGACAACGCGCCAGTTCGGGGCATGAGGGCGGCGCCACGTCGGGGGGAAGCGGCAGCGGGCTCGACAGCAGCGCCCGGGCATCGCGGGCCTCAGTGCCGTAACGCAGATCTCCTTGAGCTTGCCGTGGGGATCGGTATAGCGCCCCGTGGCCGTGCACCTTCAGCCAGTCATTGCACAGCCGGCGCGCCATGCCCGCAAGGAAACTCAGAAGCAAGGTTCGCCAACACCCCGGGCTTGGAGAGGACCAGGAACCGCGTGTTGTTGGCCACCACCCCGAGCCGCTGGAACTGCTGCTTGAGGCTTCCAGCCGGTCCACCGGTCGCGGGGAGCGCACTTGAAGGCGCCGTTCTGCCACGCCGCCACACCAAGCCACTGACCCCTGAAGGTCGCAACCCAGCGCAGACCGCGGCCCGCCGGGCGACGGAAGCCGAGATCGTGGTGCTTGTTCATCAGCGCGTCCGACAGCGGACGCTCCTCCGGCCTCGCCAGACGAACCTCAGACAGGGAAAGACCCCGGGGAAATCCCTGATGAATCGGGTAGGCCTCCATGCGCCTGCGAATCGACAGGGACGGCCCGGCGCACACACAGCGCTGGATGGCCAGCGGAAACTCGGCATTCATATGCGCGTGCAACGCATCAATGCCCGACGTCAAGAAGGATCAAGCGGATTTCAGAGTGGGATCATCCTGACCCTGGAGGAGGTGGGGTTGCGGCGGTGGCCGGCACGGAATAAACTCTCGGCTCGGCATGCCTTCAAAGGCCCTGCCATGGAGGCCCATCCATCGAGGAGTGAGCGCGATGACACAGCATGTTTCCCGAACCGGCGGCGCCGGCGACGACACCCTGACGGGCGGCATCGGCGACGATACGCTGATCGGTGGCCTCGGCGACGACACGCTGACCGGCGGCGCCGGCGACGACACCCTGACGGGCGGAACCGCAAACCCGAACGCCGACGCGAGCTTTCTCGACATGAACCCCGGCAGTTCGGACGATGACACGCTGGACGGCGGTGCGGGCGACGACACGCTGGACGGCGGCGCGGGCGCCGACACGCTCACCGGCGGCGCCGGGGCGGACACGCTCTATGGCGGCAACGGTGACGACACGCTCGACGGGGGTGACGGCATCGACAGCCTGTTCGGCGGTCAGGGCAACGACCGGCTGACGGGCGGCCGAGGCAACGACTACCTCTATGGTGGCCTGGGGGCCGATGTCTTCGCCTTTGCGGTGGGGGACGGGGCCGACACCATGACCGGTTTCGAGGTGGGCGACATCATCGAGATCGCCGGCGTGTCCGGCGGCCTCGGGGACCTGGTGATCGAGCAGCAAGGCTCCAATACCGTCATCCGCTACGGTGACGGCGACACGATCACGCTGGAGAACGTGACGGCGTCCTCCCTGGGCGCGGACGACTTCCGGTTTCCGGATGCCGGGACCGCACCGCCGGAGGCTGGCGGCGAGGAGGCTGTCTCGCCGAACGCCCTGGCACAGGGTGCGCCGCCGCAGGGCACGTCCGGCGACGCCTCGAGCGGCGGGCCTGCTGGCGGCGAGGTGCTGAAGGGCGGCAAGGGCGCCGACACGCTGACCGGCGGTGATGGCGACGACACCCTGCGTGGCTACAGGGGCGCCGACACGCTGACCGGTGGGGCCGGCGACGACCTCCTCTATGGCGGCCTGGGCGCCGACACGCTGACCGGCGGGGCTGGCGACGACACCCTGGGGGGCGGCAAGGGCAATGACACGCTGATGGGCGGAGCTGGCGACGACACCCTGCGTGGCGCCAGGGGCGCCGACACGCTGACCGGCGGGGCCGGCGACGACACGCTGGCTGGCGGCAAGGGCAGCGACACTTTCGTGTTCGCGGCGGGAGACGGGGCCGACACCATTACCGACTTCGGGGGTGGCGACAGGATTCGCCTGGATGGCGTATCCGGCGGGTTTGAGGCGCTGGTCATCGAGCAGGACGGCGACGACGCCGTCATCCGCTACGGCGACGGCGGCGACACGATCAGGCTGTCGGGTGTGTCAGCGGGCGGCTTGGACGCGGACGACTTCATCCTGCCTGCTGGCGGTGAAACGGTCGTGTACGGCGCCAGTACGAGCGACGACGACAATGACGGCGGCAACCCCCTCGACGACGACAATGACGGCGGCAACCCCCTCGACAACGACAACGACGGCGGCGACCCGAATGCCAACAACGACGGCGGTGGCGACAAGGACACGGTCCCGGGCACTTCGGGCGATGGGCCGCTCGACGTCGAGGATTGCGGTGAGACCATTCATGGCGGCGCGGGGCGCGATTGGCTCTTTGGCACCGCCTGCGACGACACGATCTACGGCGGTTCTGGTGACGACAAGCTCTACGGCCGAAAAGGCGATGACATCATCCATGGCGGCGCAGGCAACGACCTCCTCCGCGGCAACTCGGGCGACGATGTGCTCCGGGGCGGGGACGGCCACGACTTTCTGACCGGTCGTAACGGCGACGACACGCTGGAAGGCGGCAGGGGCGACGATTTCCTCTCGGGTGGTTTGGGGGTTGACACGCTCCGGGGCGGGGAGGGCGCCGACAAGTTCGCTTTCTTCGAGAAGGGCTACTACAGCCAGTGGGGATTCGAGGATGGCAGCGACGACACGATCCTCGACTTCGAGGACGGGACGGACCGCCTCGACTTCCATTCGGTCGACGGGGAACTCGGCTTCGACGACCTCGAGATCTGGCAGTCCGACAGCGGCGCTGCCATCAACTGGTCCCTGGGGACCATCACCCTGGAGGGAATCCAGGCGTCGCAACTGACCGCAGACGATTTCCACTTCCACGGCCTGCCCGACTGGGCACTCGACGACAGCAAGGGCGACGACACGCTCCAGGGCCGCCCGGGCTACGACGCGTTCGGATTCGTGCATGGTGGCGACGACACGATCCTTGGCTTCGAAGACGGGTATGACCGCATCGACTTCCACACGGCCGACTCGGAGCTTGACTTCGACGACCTTGATATCCGGCAGTCCGACAACGGCGCCGTCATCACCTGGTCCTTGGGGACTGTGACCGTGGTGGGGATTCAGGCGTCGCAACTGACCGAGGCCGACTTCGACTTCGTTGGCTGACGCCGCCGCCCACGGCCTCACGCAAGCGGAGCGAGGCGGGCGTAGCGCTCTGTTGTCTGTGCCTTCCGGTGACCGCGCGTCGTGCCGATCATTGCCAGGCTCTCGCCGAGCACCAGGGCACGCAAAGCGAAGCTTGTGCCTGGGGTCACGCATGGCAGCAGACGCCGCACGGGGGTTGCGCGGAAACAGATAAGGGCCTGCATTCTCCAACCAGCGCAGGGCGCCGCGCAGCATGAGGCTGTTTCCGGGGTTCGGCCAGTGCATACCCTTGAGGCCGAGGGCGAGTCTCACACCGGGGCCGCTTGCCCGCCTGTCTCCACCAGGCCCAGCGCGGCCCGGAGCGTCAGCCCCGCCGCCAGCAGCAGCCGACCGGCAAGGCCGAAGCCATGGCCTGCCTCCACCTCCGGGCGACTCTTCGCCCGCCGCAGCATACCCGGCCAGGTTCCAGTCAAACCACCGTAAGCGCCGCGCGGTTGTCCTTGTCGACGGCTGGCGACTGGAGTGTCGGGGTGAAGTTCCAGGGCATGGGGTCTTCGATGCGTGACATGGTGTGCACGTCGACGATCCGGCGCAGGGTGTCGGTCAGGTAGGCCCGGGGACTGACGCCGTTGAGCTTGCAGGCGCCGATAAGGCTGGCGCATCGCGCCCGGGTTCTGGCGCCGTCATCGTTGCCGGCGAACAACGACAATAGGCAAAGACGGGCGGCGATCGGGGAGACAATCAGCCGAACACTCAAACCACGACAACAGGACGTGACAATAGGACCTGACTACAGGGAAGAAACACGACCCTGACAAAGCGCGGCAAATCGCCGAAATCCCGCCGTTCTATGCAGCCATCAACACCCGGGGCGACACCCTCCGGGTCTCGCATGCCGACGGCAGGCTGTGATATCGTCGCTCAAACCTGACATCCGTGAACGGAGGCCGCCATGGGCGTGGGGTGGGTGAAGGCCGTTTCCTGCGATGACCTGGCCGAGAAGGGCCGCACGGTCTTCCGCCTCGACAATCGCCAGATTGCCATCTTCAACACGAAGAAGGGGATCTTCGCCTGCAACAACCGCTGCCCGCACGAGGGGTACCCCTTGCGCGAGGGCACGCTCGACGAGGACTGCAAGCTCACGTGCAACTGGCACAACTGGAAGTTCGACCTTCAAACCGGGGAGAACCAGCGTGACGGCGACAGGTTGCGCACCTACCCGGTCGCGCAGCGCGACGGAGCGGTCTGGATCGAGATCGTCGACCCCCCTCTCGAGGAACAGGTCGCCGGCGCCCTTGAAGGACTGAAGAAGGGCTTCGACGACCACGCATACGAACAGATGAGCCGTGAGATCGCCCGCATCATGCGCATGGGCGGGGACCCGCTCATCGCCATGGTGAAGGCCATCAAGTGGTCCCACGACCGGCTCGAGTACGGCTGGACCCATGCCTTTGCCGGCGCCGCCGACTGGCTGGCGCTCCACGACCGCCATGAGGACAACCCCGAAGACCGCCTGATCTGCCTCCTCGAGGCGATCGGTCACATGTCGGACGATACGCGGCGCGAGCCTTCCCATCCCTTTGCGGAAGGCGTCCAGGACTGGGACGAGGAGGCATTTGTCGCCGCCGTCGAGAGGGAAGACGAAGACCGGGCGATCCGCCTTGCCCGGGGAGCGCTTGCCGCCGGCGACGCCCACGTGACGATGGAGCGGGGCCTTGCCCGGGCAGCCCTGGCGCACTACGCCGACTTCGGTCACTCGGTCATCTACGTCGCCAAGGTCGCCTGTCTCGTCGAGCGCCTCGGGAACGATGTCGCCGAACCCCTGCTGCTGTCGCTGGTCCGCAGTCTCGTGTCGTCCTTCCGCGAGGATCTCATCCCCGAGTTCCGCGCCTATGGACCCGCCCTCGAGTCGTTCGGCGCCAGACCGAACGGCTCGGTGCCGACCGCGAGGGACTACGCGACGCTCGGCGTCTCGCAGGCTGTCGAGTTCACGGCCCGCCACGGACAGGCGGCGCCGCTCGATCTCTTTCGCAGCCTGCTCGGCGCCAACGCGATGAACATGCTGACGTTTGACCTGGCTCACCTCGATGACATCGATCGGCCCTATGGCAGCGATTTCGGCTGGCTCGATCTGACCCATGGCCTCACCTTTTCCGATGCCGTGTTACGGCTGTGCCGGCGCCACGATGACCTGTGGCCGGCGGGCCTCCTGCAGATGGCCTGCTTCGCCGGCAGGAACATCGGTCATCAGAGCCCGAACGTGGACTTCGAGGACTGGAAAGTCGCGGACCGCGCCGCCTTCCTCAGCGACGTCGGGGCAAGGCTCCTTGACCACGGTCAGGACGAGTACATCGTCTCGGTTCATCTACTCAAGACGGCCGAAGCCGTGCGCTGCCTCGCCTTGTCCGGGGAAGCGGGCCTTGCGGCCGACGTGGCGCTCGCCGCCCTCAACCGCCTCCTGCACTCTCCGGTGCGGCGCAAGATGGTGCGCCGCACGGCGCGCCAGGCCATGCGGTTCGTCGCCATCGACGTGTAGCCACCGGGACGTCAATCCGTCAGGGCATCGAGGAGGCCGGAAGCGCGCCGTGTCCGCCTGGCAAGGGCGGCCCGGATCTCCGGCTCGCTGCCGTGGATGGTGACCGTGCGGCGCGCCCTCGTGACGGCGGTGTAGAGAAGTTCGCGGCTGAGAATTCGTGATTCCTCCTCGCCCGGGATGATCGTCACGTCCCGGTATTCCGAACCCTGGGCCCGGTGAACGGTCATGGCAAAGACGCTTTCATGGTCGGGCAGGCGTCCCGCAGGGATGCGGAGCGCGTTTCCCCCGTCGTCGCGAAGCTGAGGGAAAACGACGTTGCGACCGTCGCCATCCGCCGGAACCACGATGCCCGTGTCGCCGTTGGAGAGGCCCGTTGCGGGGTCATTTCGCATGATGATGACCGGGCGTCCGACGTAGAATTCATCTCGCCGCAAGGCCAGGCCACGCTCTCTCAGCCCCTCCTCGACAAGGCGGTTGAAACGCGCCGACCCGACTGCACCGCGACGGCGACCGCACAGTACGGCAAACCGGGAGAAGGGATCGAGCCCTTGGTCCGGAGAAGAGGTCACGTCTCGCACCTGGGGGGCGTAGACATCGTCGGTCAAGCGGACCGCGAGTCTTCGGAAGCCCTCGGCGCCGTCGAGCGGACAACGCATGATCGCCGGTTCCGCGTGATCATCAAGGGCCTCGATGACGCCATCTGCATCACCGCGCCTGATGGCCTCGGCAAGACGTCCGATACCCCCCTCGGCATCGAAACGCCAGTTGTGACGGAGCTCGACGATACGGGACTGCAGCGGCGACGAGCCCGAGGCGGACGCGGCGACGAAGTCGGCGAAGACGGAACCCGGTTGCACCGACGACAACTGCATGGAATCTCCCAGCAGCACGAGTCGGGCGGTCTGCGGAAGAGTCTCCAGGATCTGGCCCATGATGGTGATGTCCACCATGGACGCCTCGTCGACGACAAGCAGCTGCGTCGGCTCCTCGCGCCAGCGACTGGCATTGAGCCAGCGGTGAATGGTCCGTGCCTCGAGCATGGCCACGTCGGGGCGCCCGGATGCATCGCGCACGGCCTGCTGCAGACGGGCCGCCGCCTTGCCTGTCGGGGCTGTCAGCACGATGCCTCCCGGCAACACCAGGCCGGCATCCAGAAGGATCGAGAGGAGCCTGGCGACGATCGTGGTCTTGCCCGTGCCCGGGCCGCCGGAAATGCAGCAGAACCTGCTGCCAAGGACGATCGTCACCGCCTTGCGAGGACCGTCCGTGGCTGTACCTGCCGGCACGTGCCGGTCGATCAGGGCCGCGTGCGAGTCCTTCGTTTCGAGGGAGCCGACGCAGCGTTCGCGAACGCCTGCCGCAACCGTTCTCTCGAGTTCGAAGAGGCGCTCCAGGTAGAGACGCCTGCCTCTGGCCAGAACCAGGGGCGCAGACGCGCCGGAGGTTGCCTGCCTGACAACCGGGCTGGCCTCGAGAGAGGCGATCCAGGCATCCCGGCAAGGCGTGCGTGGGTCCTGGCCCACATGCTCCTCGAGATCCAGGCACGTATGACCTTCACGTGTGGCGGCGCTCGCCAGGGCCGCGGCAAGCGCGACCGACGGGTCGTCGTCGGGAGCGAGATCGCTCATGAGGGCAGCGAAGTGCCGGTCGATGGGTGCGATGGCGCGCTCCCTCAACAGGTCCTCGACGACGCCTGGCGCCTTCAAGGCGCGTCGTCCCTGAAGCAGGCGTCGAGATCACGAATGCAGGCGTGCGTCGGCCGATCGAACCAGACGCCCCGGGTCATGCCGGCCTCGGGGTCCATCCCCCTCAGGAACAGGTAGAAGGCGCCGCCGACGTGGCGTTCGTAGTCGTAGTCCTTGATCCTCGTTCCCAGGTAGCGGTCGAGAGCAACCAGGTAGAGCAGGTACTGGAAGGTGTAGCCGCTGTTGTGCATGGCCGGATGAAGCCGTGTCGACTCGTAGTCGTCTGCCCTGTTGCCGAGCCAGTTCGACTTGTAGTCAAGTACGTACCAGCGATCGTCACGGGCGATCACGAGATCGATGAATCCCCTGAGATAGCCCCTGATCGGCTCCGCGCCGGCCGATGACGGGATCGGATCGGGGTAGCCGTGGCGCGCGAGACACTCCGAGATGCACCGCCTCCGCAGCCTCTCGGCCGGAAAGCTGAATTCCAGTTCCGGCAGCCTCTCCAGGGGATCGGCCAGGCGGAAGCCTGCGTGCCCCGGCTCCTCGAGAAGCGTGGCGCGAGCGTTGACGACCACGGCCTGCGCCACGCCGGCCCATGACCCGTCGATGCCGTAGTGCCGCAGCTGCCGGCGGCAGATGGTATCGAGGTCGTCCTGTGGATCGAGATCCATCGCTTCCAGGATGCCGTGGAAGCACCGGCCCGCGGTGGCGCCCCGGGGAAAGGTGAAGGGCGACCTGCCATCGCATGGCGCCTCGTCGGAGTCATCGGACGGCGGGCCCTGGTCGTCATCGTGATCGGGGCGCCCGATCAGGCGGCCTCCCGGACCGTGATCGGCACTGAGAGCGGAGAAACTGGTGATGTGGCGGGTGCTTTCAAGCTTCCTGGTGAACCGCCTCGCTTCGAGGAGCGGCCTGGCCTCCTGCGATGGGGATGCCGATCCGGGAGCGTCGCCCGCCACGCTGTCCGGTTCCAGTCCGATGGATCCCCCGGATCCCGCGACGACCTCGGCGATCTGTCGGCGCCATGCGTCCTCCGACAGCCGGAGGAACGAGTCCTTGACCAGCGTGTGGAGATCCCGGACAGCGAACGGAACCGCCCACTCTCCAGTCGTGTTCACGTTCGGACCCGCGACGTCACCTTCGCTCAACGGCCCCTGGTGAAGCAGCCACGAAAGCGGGGATATCTCCTTCGTCCGGGCGAGCCTAGCCGTCGCCACGTAACAGCGTTCCCGCGCCCGTGTCAGGGCGACATAGAGGAGACGCACATCCTCCATGAAGTTCTCGATGAGCTCGGCGTTGAGGTCACCGGCGCCGGGGTCGAGATGGAGGACCACCGGATAGGACGTTCCGGTCCCGCCATTCCTTTCGAGGTGGCAGATCGCCGTGTTGTCGCGGGATGTCCGGATGCTCATGACATCCCACGTGAAGGGACAGAAGACGATCGGGAACTCGAGACCCTTGCTGGAGTGAACCGTCATGATGCGGACCAGGTCCTCGTCACTCTCGAGGCGCAGCAGGGTCGTTTCGTCCCGGTGGACCGTGTCGCTCATCTGGCGGCTGAACCAGGTGGCGAGGCTGGCGGGGCCGAGACGCAGGTCTGCTTCGGCATCCTGCAGGATATCGATGAGGTGGCGCACGTTGCTCAATCGCCGGGGCGCATTGCCGTAGGCCGTCAGGCCGTCCCCGAATGCGAGGATACGATGGAGTGCCGTTCCTATTCCCCGCATCCGCCAGACATGTCGCCAGCCGTCGATGCGCTCCAGCCACCGGTTCCAGGTGGCGTCATCATCCTTGATCGCGAGGAATTCTTCGTTGTCGAGGCCGAAGATGTCGCTTGACAGCATGGCGCGTTCCCGCGTGATCCGGCCCGGCTCGGCGAGAGCCCACAACACCCGTTCCAGCTGTTCGGCCTCCCGCGTCTCGAAGACGCTCGCATCGTCGATCTCGACACAGCCGACACCTCTCTCGCGCAGGTCCCTTGCGATCTCGCGTCCCTGGATGCGCTTGCGAACGAGCACCGCGATGTCGGACCCCTTGAGGGGCCGGCCGCCCAGGAGGGCCTCCCCTCTCTCTCCGGCAAGGAGCAGTTTCTCGATCTCCCTGCCGGTCCGCGCGACGGACACCCGCGTCGCGCGCGACTTCTTGACCTTGTAACCGAGATTCCACATCCTGAGCGGCGGACCCCTGTCGCCCTTCACCTCGAGGACCGGCGAGGCGCCGCGCCCCGGCACCGCCGGATCGAACGCGATGCTGTCGATCAGGAACGGAGCCCGGGTGTCAAAGAGATGATTGACACTCTTCACGAGAGCCGGGGCCGACCGCCAGTTCTTCCTGAGGGTGAGGGTGTTCCGGGCGCGCTTCTTTGCTTCCAGGTAGGAAAAGACATCGGCGCCGCGGAACCAGTAGATGGACTGCTTGGGGTCACCGACGATGAAGAGAATGGGAGGGGTGCCCGGCACCTTGACCGCCGGTTCGTAGACACGCGTGAAGATCCTGGTCTGCAACGGGTCGGTGTCCTGGTACTCGTCGATCAGGGCAACCGGATAGCGTTCACGCATGCCGCGGACGAGAGCCATGCCGTTTCGCCCCTCCAGGGCGTCATGGAGTTCATTCAGAAGGTCCTGGTAGCCGAGGCGCCGGGTCTCCCTGACCAGCTTCGGCCGAAGGCTGCCTATCCTCTCGAGGATGTCCTTCCTGATGCCCCGGACAACCCCGGCATAACAGGAGCCAACCCCCTCACGGGCCACTTCGAGACGCTCGAAGGCATCGGCGAGCGGATTCTCGGGAAGGGTCCGGTTCTTCAGCAGGGCATCTTCGAGACTGCTCCTGGCGAACCGGCCGGCGCGACCGGATTCCCAAAGCCTGTCATCGTCACCGCCGAGAAGGGTCTCCCTGATGCTCGCCAGCCATGCCAGGGTCCTGGGTTCGGGATAGGATCTCCTGTTGAGGATGTGCTCCTGCGTCAGCATCGACACGAAGTGATCGCCATGGTCCTTCCACAGCCGGCGTACCTCGCCAAGGGACGCCTTCCATTCCGCTTCGCCATCTTCGGCCGCCGGCGCTGCCTGCGGAACGCCGCGGATTTCAAGGCCGGGCTGCAGGGGGACGCTTGCCGCCCACCGGGCCAGCGAATCGGGCGAGACATCGTTGTCGTTCACGTGCCGGGCAAGTCCGGCCGTGAAGGCGGCCGCGCCTTTCTGCCAGATGTCGTGCGTGGCCCGCGTCACGCACGTATCGAGGCTTCCCGTGATCTCGCAATGGAAGGGCAGGCCGCACTCGAATGAAAACTCGGCGAGCAGGCGCGCGCAGATGCCGTGAATGGTGTGTATGTTGGCCCGGTCGATGTCATGGATCGCGAGGTCGAGGCGGCGGGCGGCCATGGCGGCATCGATGCCCGCCGCCGTCCAGTGTTCGACGAGCTCGCGTGCCTGGTCATCTCCTTCGCCCGGCGACTCCATGGCGCGCCATGTCGACTTCAGGGTCCGGCGGATTCGTTCCTTCAGTTCGGCGGTGGCGGCACGCGTGTAGGTCACGATGAGAAGACCGTCGAGCTCAAGGTCGCGCTCGACAATCAGTCGCGCCACCAGCGTCGTGATGGCCCTGGTCTTGCCGGATCCGGCACTGGCCTCGATGAGTGTCAGGCCTGCGCGATCGAGGGGGACGTCGAGCGGCGTGGACATGCTCACTTCCCGGCCAGGGGTGCGAGGAGCGGCACCCAGTCGGCAAAACCCAGCTCCACGGGATGAGCCCTGTCCCAGGCAAGGGAGATTTCGGGCCGGCTTGCCTCGCCCGGGCCGCCATGACCACCCAGCCAGGCCTGGTCGACGGCCCTGCGGACATCTTCTTCAGCCTCCTCCTGCTCCTCATCCTCCAGCTCTTCATCTTCCTGCGCCGTGCTCTGCGCCCCCTTCCGGGCCCGCCACTCGGCCCACCTGAAGGAGGTCTCCGGGGCGAAGGGAAGCGGGGACTTCAGCCCTTCCCCGAAGGCCTCGAGCCATGGCTGGAGGCTCTGCTCATGCGGCGCGGCCAGTTTCGTGCAGGTCCACGCGCCATCCTCCCGGTAGACGGCGGTCGCGTCAGTCGAGCGGTATCCTGCAGCCCCCAGGGCAAGCTGGCGCAGGTGGATGCCGATCCGGTCGATGGCCCGGAGTCTCCCCGGACGCCACCACACAAGGCCTTGCGGGCCCGTGTGTGGAACGGAGCCGATCACGCGGCAGCCTGCGGCCGCGATGTCGATGGGAACGGGATCGGACCCGAGTGCGTCCCGGAAGGGGGCGAGGAGTTCCACCAGTTGCCGCGACTCCTCGACCTCGTCTGCGATCATGACAACCCCCGGTTCGCCCGGTGGAAGCCTGCCGGACGTGATCATCAGGTCCTCGATGTCCCGGGCAGGCATGCCGGCAAGGCGCATGTCGGCGATGTCGGCACGCAACTGGTGTGACTCCAGGGCATCGAGGGAGAATCGGTCCTCTTCCTCCAGCGCGATGTCCGTGCGGGCCAGGCGGATCGCCAGCCGGTCGCCCAGGAAGGCACGGGCCGGGTTGGCGAAGAAGCGTTCCAGCTGGGCGAGACCCACGGTCAGGGGCTCACCGGCCGGCAGAACCAGCGGCTTGCCGAAACGGCCGGGATCCCTGTCCTGGCCGCACGGGCCCGTGAGGGCGCGGGCCGTGTCGCACATGGAGGCCGCATAGCTGAAAAGGCCGGTGTCCGTGCGAAAGTAGCGCGAGTCGAAGGGCTGCAGGGGATGCTCGGTCCTGAAGGCGCCGTCCGGAAAGCGTTCGGCCAGGTAGTCGACCAGTTCATCGACCACGACGCTGGGCGGAATCGGCGCATCGTCCCTGATGCCGCGCCCGCTGTAGGTCACGATGAACCCGGTCCTGGCCGCCAGCAGCGCCTCGATGACAGCGAAACGGTCCTCGTAGCGGATATCCCGGTCACCTCTCTGGCGGGGGCTGTTGGCCACGAGATCGAAGGTGGAAGGGCGTGGCGTCGCGGGAAAGACATCGCTGTTCATGCCCACAAGGCACACGATACGCGATGGCAGGGGTTGTCCTTCCGCCAGCCGGCTCACGGTGACACCGTCGCCCAGCCAGGTGGAGCCCGGCGCTGGCGCGTTCGCAAGGCCGTGAAGGACGTCGCGGACGACCTCGAAGGAGAGGTCCGCGCTGCCCCGGGTCGCCTGGTCCTCGAACTGCCTGATGGTTCTGCGCAGGGCTTCGACCTCGTCCGCCTCCTCCGGGAAGAGCCGGCCGGCCGGCGGCAGGAAGAAGCGGTCGACCATGTCGTGGAGGGCGGCCACCCAGTCGGCGGCCCTGCGTTGCGCTCCCAGGGTGCAGCGCAGGCTGAAGACGGCCTCGCAGTAGGACACGAACCGTCCCAGGACCTCGTAGGTGCTCTGCGATGCGAAACGGGAACCCTCGCTCTCCAGGGAACAGGGAGCGATGCCATGCATGGTCCGGCGGACATCCGCCGCCGCATAGCCGAGAAGAAGGCGGCGCAGGCCCTCGCGCCACGTGTTGCGGGATTCCGGGTCCTGGCCCTCGTCCCTGCGGTGCTCGCCATCGACACCCCAGCGGATTGCGGCCTCATGCACCCAGCGGCGAATGTCGACCAGGTCATCCACGTCGATGGCGAAACACCGGCGGACCAGCGAAGCATCGAGAGGCGCCATCATCTCCTCGGCGCCGCATCGCGAGCGGACGAGGCCCAGCAGATCGAAGAAGGCCCGCAACGAGGCCGCCTCGACGGACCTTCCGCGCGAGAGCGTCAGCGGAATCTCGCCGCGCGATTCGAAAACCGACGCGATTGCGGGTTCATAGCGCAGGGGATCGGGTGTGAGGATGTGCACATCCGCCGGCTGAATGTCGGGGTTCCCCTGGAAGAGATCGAGAAGACAGTCGTGGAGAACCTCGGCCTCGCGCGTTGCCGAGTGGCAGGCGTGGATCTGCAGCGACCGGTCGGCCGGCACGCCTTCTGCCCTTTCTTCCCCGGCAAGCCTGAGGTCGAGAATGCCGCGCTGGAGATCCGCCAGGCGGTGGCATCCTCCGGGTTCGACGAAATGGTCGAAGCCCCGTGCATCCTCCATGTCGACGAGGGTATCGAAGGTGTCGCGTCCAATGCGCCCCCAGGCCGCCAGAAGCTCGTTTCCCTCGGTGATGTGAAGGTCATCGGGATCGTCGTCCCCGGAAAGCACGACCGTCTCGAATCGGGTGAAGATGTCACCCCAGTACTGCCTGCAGGGATTGATGAGGCAATAGTGGACCTCCACCCTGGAAGCGATGCGGCCGAGCAGGTCGAGATAGGACGGCGACAGGGCCGGAACGGCGAAGAACGTCACGCGTTCGGGCCATTGGCCGGGAACGGCGCCGTCCTCCATGGCGGCGTGGAAACGATCGACGGCATTCACCCAGTGCCCCTTGCCGACCACGGCCACCAGTTCCTGCCACAGTCGCGCCTGCCAGTGCGGTGAATCGCCCGCTTCCCATTCCCTGATCCACTGCGGCCGGTACAGCAGGCAACGGTCGAACATCCGGGCTATCTCGCCAGAGAGATCGAATCGCTTGCACTGATCCCCGTCCTCCAGGTAGCGCCGGACCGGCGCGGCGACAGGCTTTCCGGCAAACGCGGGCAGCATGTCGAACAGGCGCCACCGCAGGTTGTCCGGCGCAAAGGGCTGCATGAAGGGGAGGTCGGGAACCACGTCACGCATCATGGACCAGGCAAACTGTGCCGGCAGTTCGAAGCGGTAGTTCGCCGCGATCCCGTTGATGCGGGCCAGCTCCAGGGTAAGCCAGCGGCGCATGGTCGGGTGAGGCACCACCAGTCTCTCGGCAGCAAAGGGGTCGGCCGGATGCTGCCGCACGCGCGCCGCGACATCGCCGGCGAGTGCCTCGAGACTGTTGGAATGATGAACATGCACTGTCGTATCTCACCCGCAGACATCGCCGTCCGAGTGGTTATGTGGCGTGGTGACAGACCGGTCAAGGCCGTCTCGGGACTTGTTGCCGGCGCGCAATGCCACTATGTGATCGCCATGGCCCTCCAGACATGGCGCAGCAAACCACCCCTGACGTGGCTTCCCCTTGTCGGCTTGTCCGGCAAGCGCCCGGTGGTCAATGTCCTCAGGCTCGAGGGGCCGATCATGGCGCCCTCGCGCGTCAGGCGCGGTCTCAGCCTGGCCGGCATGGAATCCCTGCTCGACCGTGCCTTCTCGTCAGGCCGGCCAACAGCCATCGCCCTTGTCATCAACTCTCCGGGCGGCTCGCCGGTGCAGTCGGCGCTCATTGCGGGGAGGATCCGGGCCCTGGCCGACGAGAAGAAGCTCCCCGTCGTCGCCTTCACCGAAGATGTCGCCGCGTCCGGGGGTTACTGGCTTGCCTGTGCCGCAGACGAGATCTATGCCAACCGCAGTTCGATCATCGGCTCGATCGGCGTCATCCATGCCGGGTTCGGCCTCCATGGCCTCCTCGAGAACCATGGTATCGAGCGCCGTCTCCACACCGCCGGCGACCGCAAGGCGATGCTCGATCCCTTCGTTCCCGAATCCGAAGGGGACGTCAAGCGGTTGTCGGCGCTTCTGAAGGAGCTCCACGTCACCTTCCGGAATCACGTGCGCGAGCGCCGCGGCGACCGCCTGAAATCCAGCGCCAGAACGCTGTTCTCGGGCGAGTTCTGGACCGGGGACCGGGCTCTGGCCCTGGGCCTCGTCGACGGTATCGGTGACTGCCGTTCCATCATGCGCGAGCGGTTCGGCGACAAGGTCCGGTTCAGGTCCATCGCCAGGCGCCAGCCCCTGGGTGGCCTCCTGGCGCGCGGCATCGTGTCGACCGAGGGTCTCATCGATGACCTCGTGGGCGCCGCGGAAGAACGATCCCTCTGGCAGCGCTACGGTCTCTGAGCGATGTCGATTCCCTTCATCCAGGAACACGACGTGGTGCGGAGCGCCGCCACCCGGGTTTCTCCCCTGGTGCGCCGCATCGTCGCCGACAATCCCTCGGTCTTCACCTACCACGGTACCGGCACCTTCATCGTCGGCCAGGGGGAGGTCGCGGTGGTCGACGCCGGACCCGCATCGGTGCGCCACGTCGAGGCCATCCTCGACGCCACCCGCGGCGAGACCATCACGCACCAGTTCATCACGCACACCCACAGCGATCATTCGCCTGCCGCACGGCTTCTCAAGGAAGCGACCGGCGCCGAGATCTGGGCCCATGGCCCGGCCTGCGGAGGCGATGACGGCACGACTCCCGTGGACGAAAGCGAGGATCGTGACTTTGCTCCCGATCACCGGCTGCGCCACGGCGACCGGATCGCCGGGCCCGGATGGACCATCGAGGCCGTGCACACGCCCGGTCACGCCTCCAACCACATGTGCTATGCCCTCGGCGAGGAGATGACGCTCTTCTCGGGCGATCACGTCATGGGCTGGTCGACCAGCGTCGTCTCCCCGCCCGATGGCGACATGTCGGCCTATCTCGACAGCCTCGACCACGTCCTCGTGCGCGGTGACGCCATCCTCAGGCCCACCCATGGCGCCGCCATTGCCGATCCGGCGACCTTTGTCCGCGCCCTCATCGACCATCGCAGGATGCGCGACAGGCAGATCATCGCCTGCCTGAAAGACGGGATCGACACCATCCCGGCCGTGGTCGAGGCGCTCTACGCCTCCACCGACCGCCGCCTCTTTCCGGCGGCCCGTCGTTCCGTGCTGGCCCACCTCATCCGCCTGGTCGACCAGGGCCAGGTGGCCGCAGACGGCACGCCGTGCGAACGGACCCGCTACCGCCTCAATGCTCCGGGGAGACCCTGACCCATGATACACCGACTCGTTTCCGCCCTCACGGTGGTCGCCGGCCTTGGCGCGGCCGGCGCGGTGGCGGATGACAATCCGCAGGTGTTCCTCGATATCGAAATCAACGACGAGCCGGCCGGGCGCATCGTCGTCGAACTGAGAATGGACGTCACCCCGAGGACAGCGGAGAATTTCCGCCAGCTTGCCACCGGCGAGGCGGGTTTCGGCTACGAGGGTTCACGGTTTCACCGGGTGATCGCCGACTTCATGATCCAGGGAGGCGACGTCACAAGGGGCAACGGCACCGGGGGCAGGTCGATCTATGGCGCCATGTTCGAGGACGAGAACTTCACCCTGAAACATATCGGCCCGGGCCTCCTCTCGATGGCCAATCGCGGCCCCGACACCAACTCGTCGCAGTTCTTCATCACCACCGTGCCGACACCGTGGCTTGACGGCAAGCATGTCGTCTTCGGCCATGTCGTCGAGGGCATGGACGTCGTCGGCAGGATCGAGGCGGCCGCCAACAATGCGGCGCGGATCTCCGCCTCGGGAGAACTCGATTGACCGGCCGCATGGCCGCCGTCCTGGTCCTCGTCACCCTCACGGCGGCGGCGGACGACAACAGGGTCCTGCTGGACCGCATAGAGGTCTATCTCGATTCGATCACGTCGCTCGATTCACGGTTCGTCCAGACGAACCAGGACCTGACGCACCTCTCCGGGTCATTCCAGCTCAAGCGGCCGCACTTCCTG
Source organism: Alphaproteobacteria bacterium (assembly GCA_964291265.2). Lineage (GTDB taxonomy): Bacteria > Pseudomonadota > Alphaproteobacteria > SP197 > SP197 > SP197. The sequence goes on along the minus strand of OZ219747.1, from coordinate 824,602 downwards.
CGCTTCGCCTATGACGATCCGCCGACCCTGATCGTCGCCAGGGGAGAGCGTCTCATGTTTCGCGATGGCGAGACCGGGGAGATCACGGAAGGTTCGGTCGAGGGCACGCTGGCGCGGTTCCTGCTGCGGCCGCAAGTCCGGTTCGGCGACAACGTGCGGGTCGCCGACGTGGGGCGGGACGGCGGTTTCGTGACCGTGACACTGGAATCGGTGGACGAACCGGGCACGGGTTCGCTCTCGCTCATTCTCGCCGAGGATCCCCTTGCCCTCGAACAGTGGCTGGTTCGCGATGCCCAGGGCGTGGTCACGCGAATCACGCTCGTCAGTCCCCGATTCGGTGTCGAACTCGACAACAGCCTCTTCGAGATCGACAGCGGATCCTGACGTTCAGGCAGCCAGGCTGCGTGACGTCTCGACGAGATCGAGCCAGCGCCCGGAGACGACGTCGCAGAAGGCCAGGGCTCCCGCCTCGTGCCTGGCGAAGTACTCCGGCCATCTGGCGTGAAAGTCGGGGTGGGTCTCGAGGAGAGAATCGCTCACCTGCGGCCACCATTCCTCCCACAGCTCCCTCGAACACTCGAAGTGGCACTGGAAACCATAGCTTGCACCAAGGCGGAAGGCCTGGTTGCGGCAACGCCCGCCCGTCATGAGCAGCGCGGCCTGTTCGGGAATGTCGAAGGTGTCCTCGTGGTACTCGAGAATCCTCACCGGTCCAATTCCTTTCAGCAGGGGATCGCTGCCGGCGGCTTCGGTCGGCTCGAATTCGTTGAACCCGACTTCCGTCCACCCCTGCCTCCTGACCCGGGCGCCGAGTGCCCGGGCGAGGATCTGGCTGCCGAGACAGACACCGAGGACCGGACGCGAAGCTTCGTGAAACGCCGCTGCCAGACGCGCCGCATCGCCGAGATAGGGATAGCGGGCATCGTCCTCGGCATGCTGTGGACCACCGAGCATGACCAGAGCATCCCAGCCGTCCGGTTCCGGCGGCAGCCTCTCTCCTTCTTCCGGACGCACCCAGACCGCCCTGGCGCCACATCTCTCGAAGGCGGCAGCCATGGTTCCGAGGTGGCAGGTCGGCCAGAACTCGATCGCAAGAATGGTCGCCATGGTGTCGTACCTCCGTCACGGAGGCTTGCAGGGAATGCCGGCCGGTTCAAGGGGCTTCCAGCCATGCGTTTCCTGCGTATCACGGTTTCGCGATACGCAATTGAATTTCTGCGCTTCACACTCCATCTGGTATTGGGCCGGAGGCACTGTTCCTCCCTCAGAATTCGGCGTTGGATCCTCCTCGGCGTGCCCTGCGCGCGCTTGTCATCGCCGCAATGCCTCCGGCCCCTCACCTCCATGGTTGACAGAACCCCGCCGGCAAGGGGAAACAGTCGTTCATGGTGACACTGAAGAACCTCGAGCTGGTCGCCCGGGGCAAGGTGCGCGACCTCTACCGCCTCGACACGGGCCTGCTGATGGTGGCGAGCGATCGCGTTTCCGCCTTCGACGTGGTGATGCCGACGCCCATTCCCGACAAGGGCAGGATACTCACCCGTCTCTCTCTCTTCTGGTTCGACCTGCTGCGGCCGATCGTCGCCAACCACGTGGTCTCCACCGACCTCGCCTGCCTCGAACTTTCCGGCGAGGACCGTGCCTGGCTCGACGGGCGCAGCATGATCGTGCGGGAGGCGCAGGTTCTGCCCGTGGAGTGTGTCGTCCGCGGTTATCTCGCCGGCAGTGCCTGGAAGGACTACCAGGCGAACGGCGCCATTGCCGGGCTGCAGCTGCCCCGGGGCCTGCGCCATGGCGACAGGCTTCCCGAACCCGTCTTCACACCCTCGACCAAGGCGCCGGCGGGGACGCACGACGAGACCATCACCTTTGCCGGCGTCGTCGACAGGCTGGGAGCCAAGTGCGCCGGACGCCTGCGCTCTCTCGCCCTTGAACTCTACGGCGAAGCGCATGGCGAAGCCTCGAGGCGCGGCATCGTACTCGCCGACACCAAGTTCGAGTTCGGCATCATCGACGACGACATCGCCCTCGTCGACGAGTGTCTGACCAGTGACAGTTCCCGATTCTGGCCGGCCGACAGCTGGCAACCCGGCGCCGCGCCGGTCTCGCTCGACAAGCAGATCCTGCGCACGTGGCTCGAGACACAGGCGTCGTGGGGGAGAACGCCACCGGCGCCCGATATCCCCGATGAGATCGTCGGGCGCATCCGCCATGGCTACATCGAGGCCTGTGAGCGCCTGACCGGCCGACCCTTCTCCTGATTCCGCGACATTGCCTTGACGGGCAAGGCGCGGCATGTTGAGAGCATGATGTCCGGGGGTCGACTGCCCGTGCCCAGCGCCAACCATCTCGATTGCCGTCGCACCCTGACGGTCGACGGCACGCCATACGACTACTTCAGCCTGGCAGAGGCCGAGCGGAAACTGGGCGGCGTCGGCCGGTTGCCCGTTTCGCTCAAGATCCTGCTGGAGAACCTGCTGCGCCACGAGGACGGCGATACCGTCACCGCCGACGACATCGCCGCACTTGCCGGCTGGGCGGAGACACGGTCCGTCTCGCGGGAGATCGCCTTCAGGCCGGTGCGGGTCCTCATGCAGGACTTCACCGGCGTGCCGGCGGTGGTCGACCTTGCCGCCATGCGCGACGCCATGAGCTCTCTCGGCGGCGATGCGGACCTCGTCAATCCCCTGACCCCCGTCGACCTCGTCATCGATCACTCCGTCCAGGTAGACCGCTTCGCCAGCGCGGACGCCTTCAGGCACAACGTCGCACGGGAGATGGAGCGCAACCGGGAACGCTATCGGTTCCTGCGCTGGGCCCAGACGGCGTTCGACAATCTGAGGGTGGTGCCTCCGGGGACCGGCATCTGCCATCAGGTCAATGTCGAATACCTGGCACGGGTCGTGTGGACCGGCGACGGCGTCGCCTGCCCGGACACCCTGGTCGGAACCGACAGCCACACCACGATGGTGAACGCCCTCGCGGTCCTCGGCTGGGGCGTCGGCGGTATCGAGGCGGAAGCGGCGATGCTGGGCCAGCCGATCTCGATGCTGATACCCGAGGTCGTCGGTTTTCGTCTTGGCGGACAACCCCGGGAAGGAACGACCGCGACCGATCTCGTCCTCAGGGTGACGGAGATGCTGCGGGCACGGGGTGTCGTGGGGAGGTTTGTCGAGTTCACCGGCGACGGGCTGCGACATCTCTCCCTGGCGGACCGCGCCACGGTCTCCAACATGGCGCCCGAGTACGGCGCCACGGCGGGGCTCTTTCCGATCGACGGACAGACCATCGACTACCTTGCCTTCTCGGGGCGTCCCGAGACGCAGGTCCGTCTCGTCGAGGCCTACGCGAAGGAACAGGGGCTGTGGCGCGGCGACGACAGCCTGGAGCCGCTCTACAGCGATGTCATCGAACTCGATCTCGGTGACGTGGAGCCCGGCCTTGCCGGTCCGAAGCGGCCGCAGGACCGCATCGTCCTTTCCGCTGCCGGCAGCGCCTTCCGCAAGGTCATGGCCGACGCCGGCCGCGACGCCGACAACCCGGCGAGGGCGGCCATGGCCGACGGCAACCGGTTGAGCGACGGCGATGTCGTCATCGCCGCCATCACGAGTTGCACCAACACGTCGAACCCTTCGGTGATGATCGCCGCCGGACTGGTCGCCAGGAAGGCCCTCGAACGCGGCCTCAGGACACGACCCTGGGTCAAGACGTCCCTGGCGCCGGGCAGCCTGGTGGTGACCGACTATCTCCGCGAAGCCGGACTTCTCGAGCCCCTCGAGGAGCAGGGCTTCCACGTTGTCGGCTACGGCTGTACGACCTGCATCGGAAATTCAGGGCCTCTGCCGCGGGCCGTCGAGGAGGCGATCGAGGGGAGCGATCTCCTCGTCGCTTCGGTGCTCTCGGGAAACCGGAACTTCGAGGGCCGGGTCCACGCGCTCACAAGGGCGAACTATCTTGCCTCACCGCCGCTGGTGGTGGCCTACGCCCTGGCCGGCACGATGGCGATCGACATCACGTCCGAGCCCCTGGGCGAGGGGGACGATGGCGGACCGGTCTACCTGAAGGACATCTGGCCTTCGAACGACGAGATCGGGGAGGCCATCGGCCGTCATCTCACCCCCGACATGTTCAAGGCGCGGTACGCCGATGTCTTCAGCGGCGATGATGCCTGGAGCGCCATCGCCGTTCCCGAAGGCCGCGCTTACGCATGGGATGCGGCAAGCACCTACATCCACCGCCCGCCCTTCTTCGACGACATGCCGCGCCAACCGGCCGCGACTCCCGACAACATCGTCAACGCCAGGGTTCTAGCCCTGCTCGGCGACAGCATCACGACGGATCACATCTCTCCCGCCGGCGGCATCGCGTCCGACAGTCCTGCCGCCGCCTGGCTCAGCGAGCGCCAGGTCGGCCGGCGGGACTTCAACAGCTATGGCTCGCGGCGCGGCAATCACGAAGTGATGATGCGCGGGACCTTTGCCAACATCCGCCTGAGGAACCTGCTTCTTCCCGGATCCGAGGGCGGCGTCACGCGTCACGAGGGGAGCGGCGACGAGATGTCGATCTTCGCCGCGGCGATGCGCTACCGCGACGAAGGGGTGCCTCTCGTCATCGTCGCGGGACGCGAGTACGGTACCGGTTCATCACGCGACTGGGCCGCCAAGGGAACCGCCCTCCTGGGCGTGAGGGCGGTCATCGCCGAGAGCTTCGAGCGCATTCACCGCTCCAACCTCATCGGCATGGGTGTCCTGCCCCTGCAGTTCCGCGACGGCGAGAGCCGCGAGGGCCTCGCCCTCGACGGCAGCGAGACATGGGACATCACCGGGCTCGAAGGCGGCATCTCGCCCGGCATGGAGGTGCCGGCCACCATCCGCAGGTCCGATGGTCCGGCCATCGACACGGCACTCCTCTGCCGCATCGACACCTCCAACGAGGCCGCCTACTACCTCAACGGCGGCATCCTGCACTACGTGCTGCGCCGCACCGCCGGCATCATCTGACCGGCCTGGCGGACAGGCGGGAATCAGCGGGCCCGCATCCACAGAGAAGCCAGGGGCCGCTGCCCGCGACCTTGTCATCGGCATCTTCGCGAACACCGCTCATCTCCCGGGGAAACCACCGCTCACGCGGGCGTTCGGGCAGGAGCAACGCCCCTGGGCGAAACTCATCGACACCGACACGTTCGTCGCCCTCCTTAAGGGAGCGGCTCAAGGAGGCTCCTCGCCTGCCGGCCAGCACGCCCTGACGAAAGGTCGCGGACCACTTCCTTCACAACCTGTACGCCATCGAGCTGAGGCCCGAGCCATCGATGCGGCCCGGCTTTCGCCCGGCCTGCAGATCGAAATTGGGAAGTTACTCCGGCGCACTGCAAAATTCTTCGTACAGTTCGCCCCACTCCGTCGTCTGTATTGAATGCTCGCCAGGCCAGTGAATCAGCGTGTAGTCTGGCACTACATTGGTTCCTTCCAACTTTTCCTGTGCTGCCCAGTACACCGGCCACTCGCTGAATTGCGTCGCCTCAGAACCACCTAGAGTACCATCCCATGTTCCATGTAACATCTCGTGGCCATTGGCGACAACACGTGAAGCGGCTTCGCTCAAGATCAAAGCGTGTTCGGTATCTGGATTCACCCACGAAACCATCAAGCTCGGTCCCTCACTGCCATCGGCATAGCCATCCTGCTCACTTAACTGGGAACCGTCCGATTCAAATAGACCAGATACGCTCTCATTACTGTAAATGTGAAAGACCTCTGCCTCTAATGCCAGCTTAGGGTCAAAAATATAGGCGAAGCCCAATTTCATCTCACTTCTCCAATTGTGTGGCTCGACAGACACACATTCCTGACCAACCACAGCACTGCTGCCGCTTGCCATTCCGAATATCAAAGCTAATGTCGGAAGTCTTGCGCGCATTGCAAATCTCCTTGCATCTTTACGCCGAATCCAATAGTACATCGCATCGTTTTGCTCAATTAATGCTCTGTACTACCGTGGCGAAACCCGTCATGCCTGTTATGGGAACAGTCAAGGCGACGACAATATAGTCTGAAATGGATGTATATTTTCTATGGCATGCAACTACTGTCGCCAAAGGGAGCGATTCTCATACGGGGTAATTTTGTTTAATGTTTCCCGAGTGTCTCCTCACTTGGGCCATGCCGCCGTCCTTCTCGGAAACATCTATGTAAGTTCCTCATGAATCGTCCTTTGGCAGTCTTCGGAACACCTTTGAACCAATAGTACTGATGAAACGTAGCCGTGATGACAACCGCCGGCACGGGTCAAATTAAGTCCGAATATGCGTGTGATTCCTGAATTTTGGCATCGCGGTCAGGACAATGAGGACCGATATCCGGAAAAATGCGTACATTGTAAGTGCAATACAAGAATGAACAACGAACTATCTACCCCGTATGAGAACCGCACCCGTCGCCAAATGCCAAATGACAACGAACACAACAAGAAGGAAAAGTGGGAAATTGCCAGTCTCCGACAAAAAACCTTCGAATCCCTTGCTAAAAACTACCCATTTTTGGTCAATGTTCTGTTGTTCCGCGTAGATGACCCAGAACAACAATACGCTTATAACAAATCCAATAAAAATAGATGCTGCTGAACAGGTTATGATTGTCCACTGTGGAATTCGTACATGTCTATGGCAAACATTCGGGAACTCTGCGTCTACGCCTGGCGTCGGATACTTCGGCGGACCTCCAACACACCCAGTAGGAACTTTGCCACAATAGTGTTCGGCGATGCTGGGCATGGCGTGGCCTCTCTAGCAGGTCAAGACTGAAGATTAGAGTCTATCACAAGTGGCAGCATGGGCAATACCTTTCGGCGCCGGAGCCGGAAGGGGGGCGAAAGACGCGTAGCGGTTTCCCTGGCAGGCAAGCTCAGACTTGCCAGTCGATGACGTGATCGGGGAGGTCCTCGTCGGCGACATCGGCCTCGGAGACGACACGGTTCGAGAGCGATATCCCGGCGCGATGCACGCTGTCGGGATCGCCTGACACCAGGGGGTGCCAGTCGGGAAGATCGCGGCCCTCGTGGAGCAGGCGATAGGCGCAGGTGCCGGGCAGCCACGCCAGCAGCGAGACGATGGTCTGCGGCGTGATGCGGATGCATTCGGGGACACGCTTGAAACGCCTTGCGTAGTCCCGGCAGCGGCAGGTGACGGTGTCGAGAAGGAAGCACGCGACATCGGTGTTGGAGATGGTGCCGTCATCGACATCCTCGAGCTTCACGAGGCAGCACTTGCCGCAACCGTCGCACAGCGATTCCCACTCCCGCCTGTCCATCTCTTCCAGGGACCTGGTGCGCCAGAACGGTGCGTCGGCCATCAGTAGACATCCCTGTAGCGCCGGCAGACCTCTTCGGGCGCCAGCCCTGCAACCTCGTCGAGTTCCCCGCGCTTGTGCATGACGTATGCTTCGAGAAGTCCGCCCGGCAGGAGCGTCCCGGCGCCGGGCGCACTCTCGAGACGGTCGAGGGCCTCGCCGAGCGAGACCGGCAGACGCTCGACACCGTGCCTGCGGCGTTCATCACCGCTCATCGCACCGGGATCCGATGACACGGGTTCGGGCGTGGGCAGGCGCTCGCGGATCCCTTCGAGGCCGGCCCGCACGAGGATGCCGAGCTGGAGCCAGGGACTGGCCGCCGCGTCACCGGCGCGGAACTCGACATTGAAGGTCGATGCGACATCGGCGCCGGGCGCCTCCGAACCCGGGCAGATGCGGACCGCCGCCTCGCGGTCCCGCCAGCCCAGATTGTTGTAGGCGGAGCTCCAGCGATGCGGTTCGAGACGCTGGTAGGAGGCCGCGGAGGGCGCCGTGACGGCCACCATCGCCGGCAAGTGTCTCAGGATTCCGGCGACAAAACTTCCCATCCGGGCGGTGAGGCCCGAGGGTTGCGACGAATCATGGCTGACCGGCCGGTTCTCGCCGTCCCGGAAGCTCATGTGGATGTGGACGCCATTGCCGGGGCCGGCGGGATCGACCTGCGGCGAGAAGCTGACGTCGCGGTCGAGGCGCCGGGCCGCGGCCCGCACCATTTCCCGGGCGATGATGGCGCGGTCCGCCGCCGCCATGGCGGGAGCCGGCCTGACGGTGAACTCGAACTGGCTCCTGCCGAACTCCGGCAGGAATGTCTCGGGCTCGGCGCCTGCGGCCTGCAGGGCGTGGAGCACGGCACCCGGAATGTCGTCGGCGCGCCTTACCTTGTCGAGGCCGTAGGCATCGCCACCGCGTTCGACGAGACCGCCATCGTGGAACTCGTGCTCGAAGGCGGCGATGAGTGTCAGCCCGGTCTCCTCGCGGAGACTCTCGAGGGCGCTGGCGAGGTAGTGCCTCAGGCAGCACTCCCATGGCTGACCGTCCATGGTGCACAAGCGCCCCAGCATGAACCACTCTTCCGGCGTGCCGTCGCCGAAATCGACCCTGACCTCGGTGGCCGGGTCCGCCATCAGGACAAGGTCTCCCAGCGGCCCCCAGGGCGTGGTCGGAATCGTCCCCCAACAGTTGATCATGTGGTTGGTGTGGGTGAACCCTACTCCCTGTTCGAGGCGCTCCTCGAGCCCGGCTGCCGGGAAACCCTTGCCGCGGACCTGCCCTGCGATGTCGCTCGTGACGATCATCACGAGCGGGATGCGGTGGATCACGCGTCGAATCCGTAGATGCGCCGCGCGTTGTCGAAGACGATGCGGCGCCTGTCTTCCATCGAGATGCCGGCAAAGGTCCGCTCGATCACCTCCTGGCTGTGGGGGAAGGTGCCTTCGTCGTGCGGATAGTCGCTGCCCCACAGGAGGACTTGCGATCCGGTGAAGTCCAGCAGCCTCAGGGCAACGGGATCGTCGCTGAAGGTGACCGCGCCCTGGCGTCGGAAGAACTCGCTCGGTCTCATCTCCAGCCGCGGGCGGATCCACATGTGCTTCTTCTCCACCTGTTCGTCGAGCACATGGAGCAGCCAGGCGAGCCATCCGGCGCCGCACTCGACGACGACGAACCTGAGGTCCGGATAACGCTGCAGCGCACCCGATGCGATCAGCAGCGCCACCGGGTTCTGTCCCCGTGCCATGCTCATGGCCATGTGGGCGAGAGCGCCGCCATGGCCTTCCTCCTCGCCCCAGTCATCGGGGTAGTGATCCTCGCTCTCGGTGAAGGCGTGGAGCGAGATGACGAGATCGTGATCGGCGCAGGCCGACCACAGCCGGTCATAGTCGGGCAGGTTGTAGGGCATGGCGTCCATGGTCAGGGGAATCTTGATGCTGCGGTATCCCTCGTGCGCCACCCTTTCGACTTCGCGAACGGCGTCGTCGAGGTCGATGACGGGAACGATGGCGACGGGAACAAAATTCTCGCGGTACCCGCCGAAGTGCTCGATGCACCAGTCGTTGTAGGCCCGGGCCACGGCAAACTGGTAACCGGGATCCCTGGAGTTGTAGAGAAAGAGCGAGGTGTTGGGATAGAGCACCTCGGCGCTGATTCCGTCGCGGACCTGGTCTGCCAGACGGCGCTCGATGTCGCGGCCGCCGCTGGGATCCTGGCGGAACTCGCGATCCTGGTCGTCCTCGTCCGTGCGCTCCGAAGCAAGGTCGATGCGCCGCGGCTTCTTGCCGTCCACCACGAAGTAGGTGGCGCCGCCGCGTTCCTCGAACCTCGGGACACGGTCCCTGTACTTCCTGTCCAGCCTCTCTGAATAGAGTTCAGGCGGTTCCTGCACGTGGCTGTCAGCCGAGATCACACGCTGCTCACTCATGGTTCGCCCCCGTTCCGGACTTGATGCAAGGGTGCACCCGACAAGGGACATGACTCAAGCCCCACGAGAACGACGACGACGCTCCTTTCCTCTCCTGCGCGGTCGGTTGGCTGCCCCAGGAGGAGAACCTGTATCCGGTGAGTCCGGTCGAGACGGCCCGGCACTACCCCGAACAGCTTCGGCGGCTGACCGGCCATCGGGTTCGCCGGCCCTTCCCGAGGCGCCGCTGCAGGGCAGCGAGAAAACCCCGGAACCCCATGTCGATCTCCACGCCGCGGGCGAGGAGCACGGGGTCCCGGGAAGGGATGTGCACAGGCCCTGAAACCTCAAGCCCCTGCACCTGACCGTGGCCGCACACCGACCTCTCGGCTCCTCCTTACAAGGCCCGATCACGACGACCGGTGAAAGGTCTGCCGGAAGGCGGCCGGGCCGGTCGCGTCCATGACGGGCGGGGACCGGTCATCGGTCCGGCCCCCTTGTTCCCGTCATCGGACAAGGATCATGCAGCATCGAGATCGATGACCGAAACATGGTCACCCAGCACCTGGCGGGCCAGTTCGACCAGGTGGACATGGTGCGTGAACACGAGCACCTGGCAGGAGCCTGCCAGGCGGTGGAGCACCTCCAGGCCGGCCGCCGTGCGCTCATCATCGAAGTTGACGAAGAGATCGTCCGCGATGAACGGCAGGGCGGCATTGCCTTCCAGCCAGGCGTCAATCGCGGCAAGTCTCAGCGCCAGCCACAACTGGTCCACCGTACCGTCACTCATGCCCGTGACGTCGACCTTGCTGCCGTCGGCCCGCGTGCCGGCAAGGACCGCCTGGTCCTTCTCGTCGTAGAGAAGGTCAAGACCGCTGAAGGACCCCCGTGTCAGGGTGGCAAAGAGAGTCGAGGCGCCCCGCAACAACGGCGCCTGTCGTTCGGCCCGGTAACGGTCGACGGCCCACTGGAGGAGTCTCAGTCCGGTCTGGGCACGCACGTAGCGCGCCGCGAGGTCCTCCAATTCCGCCAGGATCGACTGGCGGTCCGAGGCGGCGGCAATCGCGGCGTCCCCGCCGCCGATGGATTCGAGGGCAGCGATCGCTTCTCCTTCCGCGAGAGCCGCCCTGTCGATAGGATCATCGAGCTGTTGCAGCATGTCGGACAGGGATTCGATCTCGGCCGCCAGCCGATCGGGGTCCACGTTCCGGGCCTCCTCCTGCAGTTCTTTCTCGGAACGTCCGCCGCCTTCCTTCGCCAGGGACTCGGTCAGGCCTTCCGCCTCGCGGCGCAGGCGCTTCACCTCGTCGCATCGCGCGATTTCGCGGCGCAGATCGCCGACGGAGTCGGCGCCGGCGCGGACCATGAGATCACGGATCGTGATATCCGCCTCGCGCCTGGCATGGCGTATCCCTTCGAGCTCCCGTTCCCTTCGCTCAAGCGAGTCCTTCATGCGGTCGAGCCGGTCCTGTTTCGCCGTCTCGTCGGCCAGCCGCCGGGCAAGGTCCCTGACAACGGTGTCCGCATCCCTGTCCTCCGGATCCTCCTGCAGGGTTTTCACGAGCCTGCCGACACGGGTCGCGAACGCCTCGAGATCGCGTTCGATCTTGCCGATCCGTCTTTGTTCCAGTTCTGCCGCGCGGTCCATGTCGCCGCGCATTTCCTCGATGATCCGCAGCCTGTCACCGGCCTGGTCAGGCGATTCGAGGACGTCGACTCCCTCGACGGCAGTGCGCCAGGTGCCGCCGAGGGACGACAGGTTCGCTTCCTCCCTGGCAAGGGCCGAAGCCTTCCCGCGTTCCTCGCTTCGTGCCTCCTGAAGGTCTCGCAGAAGGTCGGCGCGCTGGCGGTTCCTGTCGTTCAGCGCGTCGCCATGGCGGGCCACGAGAGACCGGACAACACTGAATGGCCTCTCGTCCAGACCGTCCGTCTCCACGCCGAGTGCAGCCGCTTCGGCAACGAGAAGATCCCGTGCCTTGCGTTCCTCTGCGACGCAGGCCGCGAGGGTCCGCGCCGCCCTCCTCTCCTCCTCATGCGCCTGCAGCGCGGTCTGGCGATCGATCAGCCACTTCACCATGGCGTCGGGTTCAAGCGGATCACCGGGAAGGTCACGCAGGAGGTCGTTCCATGTCTCGCAGAGATCCCGCAGCCGATGGTCATGCTCGTCGCGTTCCGCACCGAGCGCGGTGCGCCTGGCCTCCAGGCGATCCATGGTCCCGGCGATTTCCTCGAGGCGGGCCACCGTCCGGGCGGCAGAAAACCGCCTGTCCGCCGCTTCGTCGGCCTGCTGCATGGCCTCCGCGAGTTCACCGACCGGATCGCTGCCCGCACCTGCCTGCCCGCCTGCCAGGAGGGCGCGCAGCGTATCGAGATACCGATCGCGCACCCGCCGCAGCGCCTCGATCTCGTCGACCGTGACGATCTCGCCGGTCACGACGAGGATCTTGCGCTGCGCTTCGTGCCCTGCGAGATCGCGTTCGACGGCCGCAAGCTCCTCCCGACAGGCGTCCCGACGGTCAACGGCCTGTCTGAGCCTGTCCCGCAACTCCTGTACGCGTTCCAGAGGAGGAACCCAGAGACCGGCCAGACAATCGACGTCGCCGGCCAGCGACAGCAGGGGGCGGACCAGGGCCTCGCTGCGGGAAGCCAGGTCACGGTGCTCGCGCTCCGCCGACTTGCGGGCCGTTTCCGGATCAGCGCTCCCGTCCGTCGCCTGAAGGGCAACCTGCAGGGGTCCGACATCCACCTCCGGTCCCATCTCCCGCAGGCGTTCGTCCAGGATCCGGACGCGTTCGCCCGCATCCCTCACCTGCTGGCGCGCCAGGTCGCAGACGTGCCCCACGCGGTTCCATTCATCGCCGAGCTCGCGCAGTCGCGCCACGAGATGGGGAGCGGGCATGCGCCATGCCTGCAGGTCCTCGAGCCCGAGAGCCAGGGCCCGGGTTCGCAGGCGCTGCTCCACGTCCGCAAGTTCGCGGCGTCGCTTGGGAAGATCCTCCCTTTCCGGTTGCAACTGAATGCGCCGCTCATCGAGATCCATGATCTCCCTCGCGTTCTCCAGCAAGGCGCCGTCGATCGCGATGGACGCGGCCTCTTCCTTCTCCCTTGTGACCTGGTTCGCGAGCTGCTCGATCCTCGCATCGTGCAGCGACACCGCGCGCTCGGCCCTGTCCAGAACCTCGAGGACATCGTCGGCAAACGGCTGGATGTCGCCAAGCCCGTCCAGGGTGGCGAGCACTTCCTTCCTGCGCACCAGACCCGGGTAGACGAGCCGAATGCGGTTCAGGCGCTCGCTCTCCTGGCGCAGGTCTCTGCGCCGACGCCGCAGATCCTCGAGGTGCGTTCGGGCCGCGTGCGCCCGTTCCCGGGCCCGCTTCCAGTCATCCCCGGTGACCGTGGCCTCACCCATGGCCGCGGTGGCGGCATGGAGCCGGTCGACAAGCTGGTAGAAGAGCTTCCCCGCCGTTTTCCTCGGCGTGAAGAGTGTACCGGCCTCTTCCCTCATGGCGCGTATGTGGACGGCGATCTGCTCGGTTCCGGTGGCGGCTCCGAAGATCATGGCCGCGGTCTCGCTCTGCGGGTCGGAGAGTTCCTGACCGCTCTTCCTCAAACGTTCCTGGGAGAGGCTGAACATGCGCTCGAGAAAGTTCCGGTCGGCGCCCCCCAGGAAGAACCGCAGGGCATCGCCCGGGAGCGCCTGGCCATCGATGTCGAGAAGCGTGTTCGATCTCCCCTTGCGGCGGCGGAATGCGAGCTGGTGGCCTTCATGCTCGATGAGGGCTCCCACCATCATGTCGCGATAGCCGTGCCTGAAGCCGAAGGCCGAGCGTTGGGGGATGCCGAAGAGAGCGTCTTCCAGGGCGTTGCGCGATGTCGACTTTCCGGTCTCGTTGGCGCCGACAATGATGTGGAGATCGTGGCCGCTTCCGGGAAACTCGAGGAACCGGTTGCTGAAGTGCCCGTAGCTGAGAAGATCGAGGCGGCAGATCCTCACGATCGCTCTCCGAGCAGACGGGACACCACGCCGGACCGTTGCTGCCGGAGAAGCGCGCCGGCGTCCTGGTCCCTCGCCAGCCTGAGGAGATCCGTGCCGGGATCGGAAGTGATCTCCCGGGGCAGCTTCGCCAGCAGTTTCGCGAGGTCGCTTCTGAGCCGTTCCACGAGATCCGCATCATCGGCCGCGCCCGCCATCAGTTCGGCGATGTCCCCGACATTGCCATCGACGGCAGTCTGCGCCGCCATGCTGGTGGAGACGACGACCCGTTCGATCCAGGCCCGCTCCTCCCCCAGGCCCAGGGCCATGGCCCGCGCCTCTTCGAGAAGCTGGTGTTCCCTGAGGACGAGGGCGCCGTGAAGTCCCGTGGCGCCGGTGAATTCGATCCTGCAGGCCATGAGACGGCCGGCGGCATCCCGCTCCACCGTCTCCTCGATGGCCCTAGCCATCCGGGGCAGGACCTCGTCGAGATCGTCGAGGCCCGCGGCGTCCACGGCGACATGGGCCCAGCGGACGACATCGACGGGAACCGGATGGGTCTCGACGCCGTTGTCGGTGACCGTCACGCGCACGTAGCCCCGGGGACCGGTTTCGCGGATGTGGCGCCCCTGGATGTTGCCCGGGAAGACGACCCACGGATCCCGGTGCAGGACCTCCCGGCGATGGACATGACCCAGGGCCCAGTAGTCGTAGGCCCGCGACACGAGATCGGCGAGTGTGCAGGGAGCGTAGTCGGCATGCCCGCCCATGCCACCGAGGCCCGTATGCAGCACGCCGATGTTGAACGCGTCCGCCACCGGATCGGGATAGGAGGGGACGAGGTTCTCCCTGACATCGGGCGTCGCGTAGCTGCGGCCATGGACCGCCGCTCCCGTCGCCTCGTGGATGAAGGTGCCGGCAGCGGATGCGCCGAACACGTGGACATTGTCGGGAAGGGTCAGCTGCCGGGTGATCCTGCTTTCGGCGTCATGGTTGCCGTAGACCAGGAAGATGTCGATCCCCGCCTCGTTGAGTCGCCCCATCTGGCGCACGAAGAAGAGCCCGGTGTTGCAGTCCCGCCAGGTACCGTCATAGAGGTCTCCGGCGATGACGACGAAGGCGACGCCCCCGTCGATCGCGTGGTCCACGAGAATCTCGAATGCCCTGCGGCAGGCAGAACGAATGAGGCGGGGCGCATGACCCTCCTGGGCCGCCAACCCTCTCAAGGGGCTGTCGAGATGGATGTCGGCGCAGTGAATGAACGAGAATGATGTCATGCCCTTCGATGCGTTACCGCATGTTGCCGAACCCTGTCAAACCCGACTTCCACGGGAGACGCCGGTCACCCTGGATCAGTTCGGGACCCGGTAAAACGGACATCTGGGCGAGGCCTCTTCGCAAGGACTGGAAACGCATCCTCAACCGGTGAACATCACCAGCAATCACCGCGTGAGCGAACGCTTGCACCGTCAGTCCCATCAGGCCGTCATCGGCCTCCGTGCGCAGACGCGCCGCCGAGCCCTCGATGAGGTCCGCATCCTCGATGACAACGCTGCGAGCGGCCCGCAGACGCGCTCAACTGCGTCAGGTCCGTGCTGTGCACCGGCGCGCACCCTCCTCGGCGATCCGGACCGCGCCCCAGCCTTGGCCGACGCTCGTTCACAGGGTCGAGCCATCAACATCCGGCAGCAGCCATGCCGCATAGGGATTGAGCGAGGTGAGCGTCGTCTCGTGGACATCCTTCACCTGACCGTCGGCGCCGGTCGTCCGTGTGTTCAGCTTGCCCCGCACATGAGAGAGTCCCGCACCCGCCAGCAGGCGCACATCCGCCCCCAGCGGCGCCGACCACAGACCGCCGTCCCACGAGACGCCGTCCTCCGAGCCCGGCGGCGACAACCACTCGCCCCGGCCCCACACCGCAAGCGGAGGCACGAACATCCCGTCCTCCCCGGCGTCCGCCACCAGGGTGAAGGACGCCCCGTCCAGCACCTCCGCCAGAGTCGGGCAGGCAGGTTCCCGGTGCGGCAAGAGCCGACAGCCCTGCGCTCGCCCGCGGCATTGGCAGCCATGGCAACGCTTGCATCAAGGTACGGATGTGAGAACCACCGCGCCGAAAGGCGTTCCAATTGCGCCTCCTGACTGCTCAATCCGTCGGGGCGCTGCAAGCCGTTGCGTCATCGGCATTCAGCCCGAGCGGCGAGCGGCGCTTGAGCGACAGCGCCTTGCCGCGCACTTGCGGAGACAGTCCTGCGAACCGCCGCGCGGCTTCCGAGGCGCGCTATAGTGAAGCAAGGGGTAGGAAATCAATGCGCGAAGTCCCGTTCATCGGCAGCGTCATTCGCTCGGTCCGCGCCGTCGGAGGGCACAGACGCCGGACGCCACGCCACGCCGGCAAGAGCGCGAGCATGAGTTGGTCCGCAGCGTTATTTACGGAAAGCGTAAGATGAGTTAAGATCGGCGCGCATGATATGGAGCTTCAAGGATCGGGAGACGCGGCGCTTCTTCGAGGGGCGACGCGTCGCGGTGTTTCAAGGCTTCGCCAGTCAGGCAGTGCGTCGACTGATCCTGCTGGACAGCGCGGATACGCTCGGAGACCTTGCCGCGTTGCCGAGCAACCGGCTGGAAACGCTGCGGGGCGACCGCGCCGGGCAGTACAGCATTCGGATCAACGCGCAATGGCGCGTCTGCTTTCGCTGGACGGACGACGGGCCGGAAGATGTGGAGATCGTGGATTATCACTGAAGGAATGTGACATGAACGCAAGGAACGGTATGAGGCCGGTGCATCCGGGCGAAATCCTGCGCAGCGAGCTTGACGAGCTCCGGCTGTCGGCCAATGCGCTGTCGAAGGCGCTGGGCGTGCCGGTGAACCGAGTCACGATGATCCTGAACGGTCAGCGGGGCGTGAGCGCAGACACGGCGCTGCGGCTCGCGCGCTATTTCGGGACGACGCCGCAACTCTGGATGAACTTGCAGAAGACTTGGGAGCTTCGCCAAGCGGAGATCACGGCCGGCCGCGAGATCGCGAAGTGCGTGACACCGCGGCAGGTGGCGACAACAGGTGCGGCGGCCGATGCCCGTCCCTGATTTCCAGTCGCTGATGCTCTCCGTCCTCAAGGCATTGTCGGACGGGAACGAATTTCAGGTCGCGGAAGTCTGCACACGCGTCGCCGCCGCCGAGGGGCTGACGCCCGATGACCTGTCGGAAAGGACACGGGGCGACAGCAGGACCAAGTTGGAGACTCACCCACTTTCGAAACGCCGGTCTGGTCGAGTTCCTTGCGCCCGCCGAGGTCCTCGCCTTCGAGGCCACGGCGGAACGCAGCGGGTTCGACCGGCCCCGACGACCCCAGCGACTCAGCGCCCATGCCCGTTCAGGCGCTCGCGTCCTTGTGGGTCCTGTCATCCCTGGCGTAGTCGTCATCGCGCTCGAAGTACCCCACGCCCTGCGCCGACGAGGCGACCCTGCCGATTGATGCCACGACCATCGCGGGCATCCTCCCCGGCTCGGGGACCGGGGCAGGGCGGCGACGGTACGGGCGGATTCAGGGTGGTCCATACCGGCCAGATATGCGCTCGCAACACGAAGAACAGGACGGTCTCCTAGCCCTGTCACCGCGTGGCCGCGAGTGTCCCCCGATGGTCGTCCAGGGGGCTTGCACATGCCGTGACGAAGTGATATCAATATGATAGCATGCTCGGAGACAAACCGATGGCGACGATCAACGTGAGACAACTCGACGACGATGTGGTGGATCGCCTCAAGCAGCGCGCCGCCCTGAACAACCGCTCCCTGGAGGGCGAGGTGCGCCATGTACTGGAGTGCGCCGCCGACGACGACATGGCGGCGAAGCGCGCCGCGTTCGGGGAGGCCATGAAACGGCTGCGTCCCCTGACCGAAGGGCGCAAGCACACGCCGGCAGAAGTGCTGATCCGCGAGGACCGCAACCACGGTCACCGCGATGACTGCTGATGCGCTTCGTCGTCGATGCGAGCGTGGCGATGAAGTGGCTGGTCGTCGAAGAGGATGCTGACCTTGCGCAGGAGCTGGCGACGAGCGGCGAGGAGCTGCACGCGCCGCGCCTGATGGTCTCCGAAGTCGCATGTGCGCTGTGGCGCAAGGCGCGGGCGGGCGAGATAGAACGCCGCGCCGCGGGCGTCCTGCTGGCCAACGTGCCGGACATGCCCGTGCACTGGGGCGCCGACGAGACCGTCTCCGCCGATGCGCTGCGTCTGGCGCTGGCGCTCGACCGTCCGATCTACGACTGTGTCTATCTCGCGCTCGCGCATCGCATCGGCGCGGTCATGCTGACGGCGGACCTTCGATTCGCGAACACCCTGGCCCCGACCGAGCATGGCGAGTCCGTGATGACGCTGACCGACTATGCCACAACACGATGACGACGATGCCGCATCGTGTCTTTCGATAATGCCACAGGGGATGCATGCAAGCGTTCGGTCACGAGGTGATCGTTGGCGACTGTCACCGGTTGAAGATGCGTTTCCAGGGATGCTTGCGCAGAGGCTTTGAGCCAGATGTCCCTTTTCGGCTGTTCGTGTTTTTTGTGCGTATCGTAGCGGCCTCGTCCTTCCCTTGTGGACGGCCCCTGTGTGGCCTGTCCGCTGACGACATCAGGGCTGTGGGCTGTTCTGTCGAGCCGTCACCGACCCGCGATCATCCCTGTCATGCGGATATCATGATGCCGGTAGGGCTTGACGCTGATGAGCGGTGCGATGCACTGACCGAGTATGCGAAGGACCTCGCGGACCGCGCGATGTTTCGGCCATGGGGGAGCTGGGTCGATGGAGTCGCATGATTCGCGCGGCTGCATCGATCACGTCCACGCCCCATGCCGGCATCGGCACCCCGTTGCATGGAGTCGAGTAGCTGCCAACGAGCCGTCTGCAAGGGTCGTTTCGGGCGGGCGACCCGGTGAGTTCCGGGTCAGGCATCCCTGGCGGGATCTATACCCCGGGATCGGTCAGCTGGCGCAGCCGTCGTCCCGCCTGGATGGCGAAGGCCAGGGTCTGGGCCTTGCGGCGCGCCGCGTTGAGCGGCGATTCGGATGCCTGACGCAGGATCGCGGCGCCGTAGCGGTCGGCAACGATGAGGCCGTGCTCTTCCGGCAGGACATGGGCCGGGAAATCCTCCGGCACGCCGAAGTAGTAGAAGTCGCAGTAATCGAGGTAGTCGGGCCACTTGGCGTCGGACTGGAAGTCCGCGACGGAGGTCTTGATCTCGACGACGGTGAAGCGCCCCTTGCCGTCAAGCGCCAGGACATCGGCTCTCCTGCCGTTCCTGACCGTGAACTCCGTCACGCTCGCCTGGTTCATGGCGGCGAACATGCGGCCTATGCCGCGGGCCAGATCCAGGGCGGGCTGCCGGTTGCCGGTCACGGAGGATCCCGTCTGCCGCTGACACCGGCCTCGTCGAAGGTGGCCATGCCGCCGTGGAGCGTGACGGCCGCCCTGACCACGAGAGCCGCGCAGGCAGCACCGGATCCCTCGCCGAGACGCATGCCGAGATCGAGCAGCGGTCTCTTCTCGAGGTGATCGAGAAGGCGCCTGGCCGCGGGTTCGGCGCTGACATGCCCGGCCATGCAGTGATCGAGGGCCCGGGCCTCGAGGCAATGGAGTACGCTGGCCGCCGCACAGTTGACGAACCCGTCGAGAATCACCGGCGTCCTCTTCAGCCGGCAGGCAAGGACGGCGCCCGCCATGGCGGCAATCTCCCGTCCGCCCAGTGACGCAAGTGTCTCGAGGGGGTCTGCCGCGTGCCGGCGATGACGTTCCAGCGCCCGGTCGATCACGGCGGCCTTGTGGTGGACGCCCTCCTGGTCGAGACCGGTTCCAGGACCCGCCCATTCGGCGCCTCCGCCGCCGAAGAGGGCGGCGCCGAGAGCCGCCGCCACGGTCGTGTTGCCGATCCCCATGTCGCCGATCACCGCGATATCCGCCCCTTGCACGGTTTCGAAGCCCGTCCTGAAGGCATCGCAGGTCTCGGTCTCGGTCATCGCCGGTTCCCGCGAGATGTCTCCGGTGGGCCGCTCGAGCGACAACGACACCACCTCGAGACGGGCGTCGAGCAGTCGGGCCAGCTGGTTGATGCCTGCCCCCCCGGCGGCGAAGTTGGCGACCATCTGTTCCGTGACAGCGGCGGGAAAGGCGGACACGCCTTCTCCGGCCACGCCATGGTTGCCGGCAAACACCATGCAGGCGACATCGCTGGCCCGAGGCGTATGACGCCCCTGCCAGGACGCCATCCACACGACCAGTTCCTCCAGTCTGCCGAGTGATCCGGGTGGCTTTGTCAGCCTGTCATTGCGCGCGGCTGCTCCGGCGGCGGCGCCTGCGTCGGGGGGCGGGAGGTCCTGCAACAGGTTCCGGATGTCGGCAAGGGCGGAGATCATGGTGGATCCGGAGGCCATCGGCTGCTCGCATCCTACTTACCCTTGACCTTGTCGGCCAACAATCGGATAAGCAGCGCCATGCCGGACCATCAGGAAAGACCCGGGCTTGCCGCCAGCCTGGCCGTTGCCACGCAGTTCCTGACCCTGATTCCGGCAGGCAACGGAGATGATCGATCGCTTGCCCGGTGCGTGGCGATGTTTCCAGTGGTCGGTGCGGCCATCGGCCTTGTCGGGGCACTCTTCTACATCGTCGCCATCTGGCTTGGCCTTGGACCGGTCCTGGCGGCGATCGTCTGCGTCCTCGCCATGCTGGTTCTCACCCGGGGTCTCCACGAAGACGGCCTGGCGGACCTGGCGGACGGCCTCGGCGCGCACAGGGACCGGGAGGGGCGGCTTGCCGTCATGCGCGACAGCCGTATCGGCGCTTTCGGCGCCATGGCCCTCATCATCGCCATCGGCGCCCGCATCGCCGCCGTGGCGGACATCGAGAACACCATGGACGTCCTGGCGGCGCTGATCGCCGCCGCCGCCCTCTCGCGGGTCTCCATGGTGGTGGCGATGCGCATGATGCCGGATGCCAGGAAGGAGGGAATGGCGGCCGGGGCGGGCCAGCCGGAGTTCGACCAGGTCCTCATCGCTCTCCTCGTCGGCGCCGCCCTTGCCCTCGTGCTCCCCTTTCCCTGGGCGTGGATCGCGGCCCTGGCCGGCGGCGGCATCGCTGCATGCGTGGTGGGCTGGCTGGCCATGACGGTCCTGGGGGGCAAGACCGGCGACGTTCTGGGCGCCATCCAGCAGGCCTCGGAAATCGGCGTCCTGGCCGGCGCCGTGGCCATGACATGACCCCGACACGCTGGTGGTGGGTGCGCCATGCGCCGGTCACCGAAACGGACGGGCGAATCTACGGCGCCACCGATCCCAACGCGGATACCGGCGACCTCGAGAGCTTCCTTGCTCTCGCGGCCCTGCTGCCGCAGGAGGCGCGCTGGGTGACGAGCCATCTCCGGCGCACCCGACAGACGGCCCGGAGCATCGCCGCGGCCGGCAGGAGGACGATCAGCCCCGAGGTTGAAACCGATCTTGGTGAACAGGACTTCGGCGACTGGCACGGCAAGAGGTACGACGAACTCGGCGCCTCGGCGCCGGCCCATCGCTTCTGGCTTGCTCCGGCCACCACGACGCCGCCCAATGGCGAGAGCTTCGCCGACCTCTGTGATCGCGTGACCCCGGTGATCCACCGGCTGACCGTGGAATGGGCCGGCAGGGACATCATTGCAGTCGCCCACGGCGGCACCATTCGCGCAGCCCTGGGCCTGGCTCTCGGACTCGATCCCGAGGGATCGCTGAGGTTCGCCTCCGAGAACCTCTCCGTCACCCGCATCGATCACTACACGCCGACACCCGACCACGAGGCCACGTGGCGCGTCGTCTACATGAATCTGGTGCCCGGTCTCGCGTGAATCGTTCGTCAACCGGCAGCCACCTTGCCGCAGGACTTTCCCATTCTGCGTCTGATCCTTCGACAAGGCTGAAGGTTGAATCGGTATATCCTGACCGGCTTCCCCTGGCTTCGGGGCCGTTCGCGAGCCGACACCGCACCGTTTCCGGCCCGGAGGCTTCGTTCTCGATTCCTGGCAACGTTCCGGCAAGTCCCAAACGCTCGTGGCGTCTCAGGACCGGTCAGGGCGTCGATGGTCTCGCGGTTCACCGTTTGCAACCGGCACCGGGTTCCGGCGAGGCACTCCGTCTCTCACGCGGTCTGGCGCAGAGGGAAACGTCCCTTGTCTTCATCTCTCACTCCCTGGTTGATTGTCCTGCCGAACCGTCGGGAAACCATGAAGTGTGAAGCTTCGCTCAGATCATCGAATCATCAGGGACGCTGATCTCTCAGCACAGAGACCGACCACAGACGCCCATGGGCCGCGAAGCGGCCCATCGTCCAAAGCGTGTATCGCGAGCTCTGATGCATCAGCAGTGGCCACTGAAACCGGCACCTCGTGAGCCCGGTGCGCCTCAAGCATGCCCGGTCCCTGTCACATCGGCAATCCACAGACCTGACAAGAAATGTTCCTGATTGCCAGTCATTTCAATCGAGACGCATGGATCGATCAAACCTGATCGACTGAATTCTCCTCTCCGCTTGGTCATGAAGTTCGTGAAGAAAGACACGTTGCGTGACTCCACGATGACCGGCGCGTTGAGCATGCTTCAGGAGTTTCTCGAAACAACACCTTACCTTTGTCTCCTCCAGGACATCTTCATCACCCCCATCATCGTCACGTTGACTCCGTGCAACGCGACGAGCGGCATGGAGGTAGAAGCGAGCGAGGTTCAATGCATGGACCACGTCAGTGAGGGGATCCAGTTTGATCTGGTTCTGAAGGCGACCGCGAAGCGCTGGCAAGGCGGCCGAGTAACGCAGCAGTGCATCAGGGGTGATACCGATCATCAAGAACAGGCGATCAGGCAATGCGTCGACAACAGACCGCAATGCCGAAAGGTAACGCACGACTGCGGTCGGCCCGAGAACTCCCTCTTGTTTCTCCAGCTCATCCAGCAACAGAAACACGCCGTTCAACACCCCTGCGGCGGCACTCACCTGAACCATATCCCTCAGGGCAGCGGTCTTGGACTCGACGGTGTCGAGGCGGAATTGTACTCCGAGGCATTGTCGATGCACCTTGAGCAACCGCAGACCCAGCAGCCACTCCATCATCAAGTCAAGTTGATCCTGCCTGTTGTCGGACCTGACAAGCCGACGCAGAGCCCTTTGCATGTCGTGACCGCGCGCCTGGCCGATAGGCTGGCCATCAGCCCTGAGTCTCTCTCTCAATCGATCAAGATGCTCTGTTCCCAGCTCTTCGAACAGACGACGGGTCGTACCGTCGAACGCCGGCTCCGGGTCCGCCAGGTAACGGATCATGTAATGGCCTTCGAGGTCCTTCAAGGCGCCACGGACTTCGCTCTCAATATGGTTCAGAAAGTTCGTCTTTCCGACTCCTTGGGTGCCTTCGACGACCACAACCTGCGATCTGCAGTCACGCAGAAACGTGATGATTCTGGCTTCCACTTCGGCATCGGCATCAATGGGATAGTGTGGATTGGCGGACGTCTGGTTAGAGGCGGGAAAGGGATTGGCGAGGATACCGAAATTGCCGTACAGGAAGTCCGCAGCGCCTTCTCCGGATGCATGCTGCCTAATGCGTTCGCGCAAAGTCATGTCCGTTGACCCTTGATGCGCAAGCTCACGCTTGCCTTTCCAGGAATCAGGTAGTCTCCCCGATACAAGTAGACACGCTTGACGACCGGCCGCCCGGACTCGGTCCGCAGCACATCGACTGTACGCTTCTCAAAACGAAGCTGCGTCGTCGACCCCTCGGTTGAACGTCCGAGCAGGCCTGTTTCGCTGGCCTCCTCAAGCAGCCGCCTCGCAACTTCGGGATGGATTCCTTCGTCGCGGATCAGCGATTCCAGCCACTCGCCAGTGGCCACCAGGCCCTGACCTTCCCGATCAAGCGAGGAAAAACAACGCAAAGCAATCTTCGAGAAAGCCACGGCGTCTGGAACATTCGGTGTGGCATAGATCTCGCCGGCCACCGCTGCACACAGCAAGGTGATTTCACCCAGGCTGCGGTAGGTTCTCAACCTACGTCCCAGGCTAGCCGTATCCATGGCCGTTCCCGTGCTCAGACTCTCCAGGATTTTCGCAAAGGCAGCGAATGACGGAACGGCAAGAAGAAGCTCACACACATCCTCGATGCGTTCGTTCCTCAGGGCGGAGGAAAGGCGGCACAAACGCTCGCTCGCCTTCCAGGCACCGTCGGTGATGTCGATCAGCCCACCCGAACTCAGAAATCGGCGGTACTCCTTGCCTTTGGATCGCAGAATTTCTTCCACTTGATCATGGTGCATCTCCTGACGGTCGTCCAATGCGCAAATCAGTTGGAACATGCGCTCAACGTTGAATGTGAGGAAACCCGCATTTTGCCGGGCAGGAGAGGGGGAAGACGAATCTTGCATCCGGCTTCGAGAAGACATTCGCCCGGATGTCGCTTCAGAGGCATTGCTGTTGTTCGGACGTCCAGATGCCCGAGGCCCCCGGATGCACCAGAGAAGATCCTGCTCGGCATGGTAGGGAGCCCATGACAAGTGCTCACCCAATGCGCAAACCTCAAAGAACTCCCCACTGTTCCCTGTGAGGCGCGCCGAACCGAAGGCGGTGGCCAGTTCCCAAAGCAGCGCGTTCAACGGCACATGCCGGATTGTTCCCGAGAAAGGATGGAACATCCTGCCGGTCAGCCGCTGGTCGAACACGTCGCGTGCACTCGTCGCAGTGAAGTACAGCGGGCGAATGCCCTCGGTCAACGCCATGCGCGCCAGCCCTTGATCGCCAGTCAGCAGGTGAACCGCATGCGCCGGTCCCGATTGGGCTTGATGGTGTCGTGCAGCTTCCAGTATCAAGCGGTCGGCGTAGGATCTGATAGGTGAGTTGATGTCCAGATCCCTCAGGTCGCGGTCCGAATCCTTCTCGAATGCTGAGCGGAGCGGATCCCCGAGCAGGTAAGTTCGCTCGACTTCGGTGTCGGTGTGAAGCTCAATCCTCAACAGGGCGCGTTGTCCACCCTGGCTGGTCAGATGTTCCGTCAGTTCCCTGAGCCGCTTCCTTTTGGCTGCCCTGCGAATTCGCAGGAAGCGATCAGCGAGATTGGCGATCTCCATTTGCGCAATCGCAGGAACCTTCACGCGGGCGGCAGGATGCAAGAAGCGGGCGGCGAAATCGAGGGCACCCTGAAGTACGCCCGATGTGTCTGTCACAATAGTGGTCGACCGGCGAAAGGGCATTTGCTCGATAGCAACGGGGTCGAATCGTGGATGGATGAGGCCCACGCGGGTGGCAATCGACGCGACCTCGTCGAGCACTCTATGCATCCGACGCATATCGTCTGTCTCGCTATGCAAAAGCCTGGAAACCTGATCAGCAGCCTCGTCAAGACTTGGTAACCGCCATTCAAACGCTCCCCGTCGTATCAGCCTGGGCAAGGTCGAGACCTCGGACACTGCAGCCAGAAGCGAGACGGTGCCGAGAGGAAGATCCCCACCGTCAAAGGCGCGTTCCTCACTGACGGAGAGAACACACGTGCTTCCGGTTGCGAAAACCTCCGCCACCTCTGGTTCAGCTTGGGATGGCGACAGCAGGACGGGCGCGCTCATCGCACCGATACCGATATCCCAGGCCGATTTCCGAAGCATGACAGAAGCCATCTCAAATGTAACGTCAGCGCGAGCAAGGGATTGATGTCAATCCGGATTTGCTTGTCGCCAGTGAAATCATCATCGGACTCGCTCTCGCTCGGTACACTGGCCACAGCACCAGAGACTATGGCATCTTCAGCTGCGGTGACGAAATCTTCGAGCGCCGTCATGCGCCTTTCGCCCGGTGATTTCGAAACATCCAGTCTTTCGATCAGTTGACGATGCAACGCCAGTCGAATGTTGTTGTCGGAGATTCCGGCGAACACATCCTCGTGTGGTCGCCAAGAGTAAATCTCTTCCTGCAAATCAGACTTCGAATCCAGGAATCGCCCGCCCTCTTCATCAGGCAAGGCGAGGATGCGCGGGGGAACGAAATCCTTCCAGACGGAGAGTGTCAGCCTCGGGCTCGAATTGCCTTGCATGTGTGTTTTTGCTCCATGTTTCAATGAAACCCACGGCACGCATGTACGCACCCGCTGAATCCCCGCCGCATCAGGTTGCGGTACCGCAAATCCTCGCTCTCGGTTCGGCATCCGTCAAGTATATCCCTGATCGGCGATCTTCGGTGAGGGCAGGACCGTCCCACGCTGCGTGTTTGTCTGTGCGGTCGGTGGGGTTTTGATTGGACCTGCCGAGCAATGGCAACTGCAACGTGACGTCGCGGGCCCGAATGTGTTGCAAGGCCTGCCGCTGTCCGGCCCGGGAGCCGACTTGATGGCCAGGAGCGGCGCTGGTCAGGCTCAAGTCCTCATTCTCACGCGATGCCTCTCGTCGGTCCGAGGCATAGCCTCATGAAATCTCCCGCTTGAGGGATGTGGTCACGAGATCCTCGTAGAGCCCGGGACGCAGGCGTTGCTTCATCAGGCGTGCCTTCGCTGTCTTCATCCGGTCTATCACGTGCACTGGAGGGCCTGCTGAGGCCCGCATGGAATGAGGAACGGCGCGTTGACGGCCTCGGCGCGCACAGGGACCGGGAGGGGCGGCTTGCCGTCATGCGCGACAGCCGTATCGGCGCTTTCGGCGCCATGGCCCTCATCATCGCCATCGGCGCCCGCATCGCCGCCGTGGCGGACATCGAGAACACCATGGACGTCCTGGCGGCGCTGATCGCCGCCGCCGCCCTCTCGCGGGTCTCCATGGTGGTGGCGATGCGCATGATGCCGGATGCCAGGAAGGAGGGAATGGCGGCCGGGGCGGGCCAGCCGGAGTTCGACCAGGTCCTCATCGCTCTCCTCGTCGGCGCCGCCCTTGCCCTCGTGCTCCCCTTTCCCTGGGCGTGGATCGCGGCCCTGGCCGGCGGCGGCATCGCTGCATGCGTGGTGGGCTGGCTGGCCATGACGGTCCTGGGGGGCAAGACCGGCGACGTTCTGGGCGCCATCCAGCAGGCCTCGGAAATCGGCGTCCTGGCCGGCGCCGTGGCCATGACATGACCCCGACACGCTGGTGGTGGGTGCGCCATGCGCCGGTCACCGAAACGGACGGGCGAATCTACGGCGCCACCGATCCCAACGCGGATACCGGCGACCTCGAGAGCTTCCTTGCTCTCGCGGCCCTGCTGCCGCAGGAGGCGCGCTGGGTGACGAGCCATCTCCGGCGCACCCGACAGACGGCCCGGAGCATCGCCGCGGCCGGCAGGAGGACGATCAGCCCCGAGGTTGAAACCGATCTTGGTGAACAGGACTTCGGCGACTGGCACGGCAAGAGGTACGACGAACTCGGCGCCTCGGCGCCGGCCCATCGCTTCTGGCTTGCTCCGGCCACCACGACGCCACCCAATGGCGAGAGCTTCGCCGACCTCTGTGATCGCGTGACCCCGGTGATCCGCCGGCTGACCGTGGAATGGGCCGGCAGGGACATCATTGCAGTCGCCCACGGCGGCACCATTCGCGCAGCCCTGGGCCTGGCTCTCGGACTCGATCCCGAGGGATCGCTGATGTTCGCCTCCGAGAACCTCTCCGTCACCCGCATCGATCACTACACGCCGACACCCGACCACGAGGCCACGTGGCGCGTCGTCTACATGAATCTGGTGCCCGGTCTCGCGTGATTCGTCAACCGGCAACCACCTTGCCGGCCTGATAGAGCCATCCCGGCATCATGCGCTCGAGTTCCCAGACGATCTTCATCGGCCGCGAAGACTCGTGGCGCCGGCAGCTGGCGTATCCGAGACAGTGATAGGGCCGGGTCTCGTTCCTGTCATCGCGCTTGCGTTCGCGCACGAAGAGGAGAACCTTCCCCGTCCCCGCGATGTACCGCTGCCCGGTGCGGGAATCCGGCGATGTCGTGTTCTGTGTCTCCCAGTGAAAAAGGTGCGGCGAGATCGGGTAGTCGGCATAGCGGACCGAAGGGGCATAGTCCTTCTCCGACTTCTCGAGGGTGATGAACAGCAGGTCCGTCCCTGTCGTCTTGTCCCGGAGAACGCCTTCGCGTGGTCGCTTGAGGATCCTCCTGGCGTCGGTCAGGCCATAGGCGGCGGTGATCTCCACAAGCGAATAGGTGGCATGGCTGGCCAGTGGGTTGGCTTCGCCGTCTTCGAGCGGTCGAGCAAGGGTGCGGGTGCGGTCCTCGAGAATGTCGAGGAGATCGATCAGCTCGTCACGCGCCTCGGGCCGGGCACGGACGGCCGAAAGGACCTCATCGGCATCGCCGAGCGGCCTCGAACCGGCAAGCAGGCCGAAGAACATCCACGCAAGGCGCCGCCTTCGAAGAGGAAGATGTTCCACGGACTCGTCCGTCGTCAGGACGGCGCGCCAGGTCTCGAACCGTTCGCGATCGTTCACGTGAAGCATGCGGCCCAACGCCTTCGGGAACGGTCCCTTCGAGGATGGCGATGCGAAACCCGCCCGCTCGCGAAGCTCGTTGAAGCAATGGTCGGCGGAGGGTCGTCGGTAAATGTCGAGGAGTTCGGCGTCCCCATCGTTGACGAAGGTGCCAAGCCGGGTCGAGGGACCAAGGGTACGCAGGCGCTCCACGAGATGGTGGCGCGCTGCACCCAGGGCGCGGCTCAGGTTGTCGAGCACGGTCTGCCTGGCGATACGGTCCAGCCTGAGCGCGCATCCGGGCGGAAGATAGGGAAAATTCTCTTCGACAGCCTTCCTGACCTGCTGCCTGGTGCCGCCGACGAGGGCCTGGTAGCGCATGTCGAAGCGGTACTCGCGGCGGGCCTGACCGACGAAATCGAGAACGGTCAGCACCTGCTTGCCCTCGGCCCAACGCAACCCTCGGCCCAGCTGCTGAAGAAAGACCGTGGCGCTCTCGGTCGGACGCAGCATGAGAATGGTGTCGACTTCGCGGATATCGACACCCTCGTTGAAGAGATCGACGGTGAAGATGATATGGAGGTCACCGGTGCGCAGGCTGGAGAGCGCCCTGGTGCGCTCCGCATGCGGTGTCGCATTGTCGAGAGCCGCGGCGTTCAGTCCCGAACGGGAGAACTCATCCGCCATGAAGTGCGCATGGCTCACACCAGCGCAAAAGCCCAGGGCGCGCATCCCCTGCGGGTCGGGAACATGGTCGCCGACGGCCTGAATGATCCGGCGCACCCTCGCATGATCACCCGTGAAGAGCCTGTCGAGATCGCCTGCCATATAGCGTCCCTGCCGGAAGCGCACATTCGTGAGGTCCGTACCGTCGTTGATCCCGAAATAGTGGAAGGGGCACAGGAGTCCCTGGTCGAGGGCGTCCCAGAGCCGGGATTCGGAGGCAATGCGGCCATCAAACCAGCCGAGGATGGACTGGCCGTCGGTCCGTTCCGGGGTAGCCGTGAGACCCAGGAGAAACCGAGGCCGCAAACGGTTGAGCAGGCGCTCGTAGCTGCTGGCCGCAGCGTGATGGAACTCGTCGATGATGACGACATCGAATCCTGACGGATCGATGCCGTCAACCCGATTATGCAGGGACTGCACCGAGGCAAAGACGTGCCGTCCCTGCCGCGGACGCTCACCGGCAACCAGCCGCTCGCCAAACGAGGGATCACGCAGAACGATCTGGAAAACCCTCTGACTCTGCTCAAGAATTTCCTTGCGATGGGCGACGAACAAGAGGGAGCGAACCTGGTGGTTCCGGCGCAGCCGGCGGAAATCGAAGGCAGCGACCCATGTCTTTCCCGTTCCCGTGGCGGCGACCACGAGGTTGCGCTGATGACCCCGTCTTCTTTCGCTTTCAAGAGCTTCGAGAACCTCTTCCTGGTGCGGTTTGGCGACGGCATCGATGGGGAGCGTGATCCCCGGTGCATGGCCGCGCTGATTCCTGAGTGCGCCATCGAGACGACTGCCGTCGCGTTCCGGATCATAGGGCTCGAACTCGGACTCTTCCCAGTACTGCTCGAAGGTCGCCCGGAACTGTCCGATCACCTCCGGATTCCGGGCAGCACTGAGCCGTACGTTCCATTCGAGGCCGTCCACCTGGGCCGTGTGCGTGAGGTTCGAGGATCCGATGTAGGCGGTATCAAGACCGCTCTCCCTGCGGAAGAGCCATGCCTTGGCATGGAGGCGGGTGCGGTCGACATCATACGAAACCTTCACGCGAGCCCCGAGATCGTGAAGCGCATCGAGAGCCCGGCGTTCCGTCGATCCCGTGTAGACCGTGGTGATGACGCGCACCGGTATGCCGGCCGCACCCCTCTCCTCGAGTTCCCGGCGAAACAGCCGCAATCCCGAGTAGCGGACAAAGGCGCAGAGGAGATCGATGCCGTCGGCGCTCGGAATCTCGCGGACGATCTCGCCGGAGACCTGCACGTCGCGCCGGCCGTTGACGAGAAGACCGGTGTCGCGCAGGGACCGTATCGGCCGTTCCGCCGCCGTCGGCGAATCCTCAAGGCCCTGACGTCTGACCACGGCAAGCAGCAGGTCTGCCGCCCCTGTGACATGTGCATCGTCGGGCACCCCGTGATCGCCGAGCATGTCGAGCACGCGGTTCACCAGTGCGATCTGGCGTTCTGCCGGCATCCCGTCGAGGGCACGGCACAACAGGTCCGCGACATGGCTGGTCAGAAATCCTGCAAGCCGGCTGTCGTCGGCCCTGCCTGTCTCGACCGACCAGCTGTCCTCGCGCAGGATCTCGATCTCCCGCTTCAGGGATGTGGTCACGAGATCCTCGTAGAGCCCGGGACGCAGGCGTTGCTTCATCAGGCGCGTCTTCACTGTCTTCACCCGGTCTAGCACGTGCCCTGGAGGGCCTGCCAGGCCCGCATGGAATGAGGAACGGCGCGTTGACGGCCGGGGAATGCTGTGACAGCGTCTCCTTCGACAACATGTCTGCAGGGAGAACGGAGAACGATGCGTACATCAGGAGTGATGGTTGCTGCCTTGCTGGCCGCCGCCCTGGCAGCCCAGCCTCTGGCCGCCGGAGAAGTCAGGGTGCTGAACTGGCAGGGATACGGAACCGACGAAGCCTGGGGCGTCGAGGCCTTCGAGGCGGCGACGGGCCACACGGTGGTCCACGACTACTTCAATTCCGAACAGGAAATGCTGACCAAGCTGCGCACCAGTCCCGGCGCCTACGATGTCGTGCTGATCAACTCCGCCTTCACCATCCAGGCTGCCGAGGAGGACCTCATCCAGCCCATCGACAGCACGGCCATCTCCCATTTCGGCGACCTTTCGCCGGGCTTGAGGGATGCCGCGGAGTTCAGGCTCGACGGAAACCTCTACGGGGTCGCCTGGACGTGGGGCCTGACCTCGATCGCCTATGACACCGAGGAGGTCGATCCCGGCAACACCATCGACATCCTGTGGGATCCCGCCCATGCCGGCAACGTGGCCGTCAGGGACGATTCCGTCGAGAATGTCTACCTTGCCGCACTGGCCACCGGTCAGAACATGAACGCGCCGGAGGACCTCGAGGTCATCCGCCAGAAACTGCGCGATCTCAAGCCGCAGATCCGCACGTTCTGGTCATCCGAGGACGAATGGAACAAGGAGTTCGCCGCCGATACCTTCGATGTGGCCGTCTACTGGTCGGGCTCGGCGTCGCGCAGCGCCAAGGCCTTCGGGCTGCCGGTCGGCTATCTCATTCCCGAGGAGGGCGCCATCG
This sequence comes from Alphaproteobacteria bacterium, assembly GCA_964291265.2. Taxonomy (GTDB): domain Bacteria; phylum Pseudomonadota; class Alphaproteobacteria; order SP197; family SP197; genus SP197. Next base: position 793,199 of record OZ219747.1, on the reverse strand, counting down.
CCTGGCTCGATGGTCTCTCCCTTGCCGCCGGCTCTGCCAATCCGGAAGGAGCGCTCCAGTTCATCGACTACATGATCAGTCCGGATCACTTCGTGCGCTGGGATACCGAGGTCGGGGCACCCGCTTCGGCCAACAGCGTGGCCATGAACCAGCTGCCCGAAGACGCCTTCAACCGGCAGGTGCTCGGCGATCCGGCCGCCACGGCCAATCTCCAGTTCATGGCTCCGCTGTCTGACGAGACGCGGGAGACCTTCCTGGAGATCTGGGAGGAAACGAAGGCCTGGTACGCCGACTAACCCATCTCCGGGTTTCTCCGGACAGTCCCGTTCTCCGCGAGGGCGGTCCGGCACCCCGGCACATCCGCTGACCATGCGTATCGAGACCCGGCGGCGCTGGGCGATCACATGGTTGACGGGCCCTGCCTATCTCTGGCTGGCGGTGACGATCTTCCTGCCGCTGTCGGCGATGCTCTACTTCAGCTTTCGGACAAGGGGTCCCTTCGGCAGGCAGGCCAGTGAGTTCTCGCTGAAGCACTACGAGGCCTTCTTCACCAAGGGCTATCTCCAGGATCTCATGTGGCGGTCACTGGAAATGGGTCTCCACGTCACCGGCCTGTGCATCCTCATCGGCTTTCCGGCCGCCTACTGGCTGGCCCGGCGTATCCGCGGGCGCTGGCGTGAGGCCCTGTTCCTGCTCATCGTCCTGCCGTTCTGGTCAAACGCGCTCGTTCGCGTCTTTTCCTGGACGATCGTGCTCCGGCCCGACGGTGTCCTGGACCGCGTCGTGCACCTTGCGGTCCCCGGACTGCCAACCATCGATCTTGCGGATTCCTATGCCGCCGTCATCATCGGGCTCGTTCATTCCTACCTTCCCTACATGATTCTCACATGCTTCCTGTCCCTGCAGGCCATCGACGAATCGCTCCTCGAGGCGGCACGCAGCCTTGGCGCACGATCATGGACAATCCTGGGGAGAATCATCCTGCCGCTTGCCGTTCCCGGTCTTGCCGCAGGATCCATCCTGATCTTCGTTCCGGTCATCGGCGCCTTCTTCGAACCGCGCCTGCTGGGCGGACCCAAGGGAACGGTGATCGGTACGGTGATCGAGGAACAGTTCACCGTGGTCTCCAACTGGCCGCTGGGGGGCGCCCTCTCGTTCATCCTGCTGGCCATCGTGCTCCTCATCCTCGCCGTGTCGGCGCCGGTTCTGAAGAACTACATGAGAACGACATGAGCCAGGCGCGCTGGCTGGTGCTGTTGAGCGAGGGAGCGGGGCGATTCTGGCTCTTTCTGGTCCTGCTCTTCCTCTACCTTCCCGTTCTCGTGCTGACGGCGATGGGGCTGAACGATTCGGTGCACTACACCCTGCCGTTCACGTTCACGACGCGCTGGTACGAGGACCTGGCGGACAACGAACGGCTTCTTCAAGCCAGCGTCAACAGCGTCGCGGTGGCGCTCGCCAACACGCTCATCGCCACCACACTGGGAACCATGGCGGCCCTTGCCTTCGGCCGATACAGGTTCCGTGGACGCACGGCGTTGCAGCTTCTTCTGTTTCCTCCCATCACCATACCCTGGCTCATCATCGGCACCTCGATGCTGGTGCTCTTCTTCTGGACGGGCATCGGCCGGGGACTTCACGCCATGCTCCTGGGACACGTGGCTCTCTCGCTGCCCTATGTCATCATCGTTGTGGGAGCCCGCCTGGCGAGCATCGGACCGGATCTCGAAGAGGCTGCGGCCAGCCTCGGCGCCACACCGATCCAGTCCCTGGTGCGCGTGCAGCTTCCCGTCATGGCGCCCGGGATCGTCGCTGCCGCCCTCTTCGCGTTTGCCGTGTCGTTCGACCAGTTCGTCATCTCCTACTTCCTGGCGCCGCCTGGGGTTTCGGTCCTCCCCGTCGAGATCTTCTCTTCCATCCGCAAGGGATTCACGCCCGAGGTCAACGCCATCTCCACGATCATGATCGTGATCTCGATGACGGTGCTGTTGTTGTTTGCCCGCCTCTCGAAGTTCGGTGGCGAGCGATGAGTGCCGTTGACGTCTGCAACGTGTCGAAGCGCTACGGCGCCACGACAGCCCTCGACCGGGTTTCGCTCGCCTTTCCAAACGGATCCTTCTTCGCCCTTCTGGGCCCCTCGGGAAGCGGCAAGACAACCCTGCTGCGGGCCCTGGCCGGATTCGTGGAACCCGATGAGGGCATGATTCTCATCGACGATCAGGATGTGGCGCACATTCCCTCGTACCGCCGCAACATCGGCATGGTCTTCCAGAACTATGCGCTGTTTCCGCACATGTCGGTCTTCGACAACGTTGCGTTCGGATTGACCGTGCGCCGCCTCCCGCGTGTCGAGGTGCGCCGACGGGTCGGGAAGATCCTCGCACTGGTACGCCTCGGCGGGCTCGATCAGCGCAGGCCGCGCCAGCTCTCAGGCGGACAGCAACAGCGCGTCGCCCTGGCGCGCGCACTCGTCACGGAACCCCGGGTCCTGCTTCTCGATGAACCCCTGGGCGCACTCGACAAGAAACTGCGACAGGACATGCAGGGCGAACTGAAGCGCATCCAGCGCACGGTGGGAATCACGACGATCTTCGTCACCCACGATCAGGAAGAGGCCCTGACACTGTCCGATCACATCGCGATCATAGACGAGGGCCGGCTCATCCAGGTAGGTGTACCGGGCGACGTCTATGACCGACCACACACCCGGTTCGCGGCAAGCTTCCTGGGTGATGCCAACTTTCTTTCGGGAGCGGTGCGAAACTCCGGAATCATCGTCGATCACGTCGGATACATCGCCACGACATCCCCGTTGCCGACCGACAAGGCAACCCTTGCCGTCAGACCCGAGAAAATCCGCCTCGTGGCCCCTGACGCTCCGACTCGAGACAATCGCATCGAAGGCCATGTCGCCGAGCGCGTCTTTTCCGGCGCCAGTCTCACATACATCGTTCAGACCGACATCGGACCGTTGCGTGTCCTGCGGCAGAATGCCGATGGCGACGTCATCGACACCGGTGACCGGGTCGCCCTTGTCTGGTCGGCGGACCATTCGGTCGTGGTCGAGGACTGATGCAGGACATCCGTCCGATTGGCCGGGATGCGGTCCATGTCGTCGTCGACATGCAGGATCTCTTCGCAGGCAGGACCGTATGGCACACGCCATCCATACCTGCCATCACCCCCGCCATCCGTCGTCTCGTGGCCCATCGCAGCGGCCGCACCGTCTTCACCCGTTTCATGACGCCCCGCGCGGCGGACGAGTCCGACGGCGCCTGGCGGACCTACTACCGGCGCTGGACGCGCGTCACCACGTCACGGATGGATCCCGCCATGCTTCACGTCATGAGCGAGTTCCGGTCCTTCATTCCACCGGCCCGTGTCATCGACAAGACCACCTACTCGGCCTTCGAAAGCGACACATTCGTCAGGCTTCTCGACGCCATGGCCTGTCGGACCCTCGTTGTGACCGGCGTCGAGACGGACGTCTGCGTCCTTGCCACCGTGATGACCGGTGTGGACCAGGGATACCGCGTGATCATAGCCGAAGACGCAGTCACGAGTTCCGATGAAGACGCCCACAGGGCGATGCTCGATCTCGTCTACCGGAGATTCGAGGACCAGATCGAGATCGGCACGACCGCCAAAATCATCGCCTCCTGGCAGGCCTGACGACGGATATCGTTCCCGATGGGCTCACGTGCTATGATCATGGGATGCCGAAACGGAGGCCGAGCGTCATGGCTGAGGTTCTTCAGGTCGAATTTGCCCGTCCACTCGGGCCTGATCCTCGCCGTTCCTACACATTGCCGTCGCGCTACTACACGGATCCGGCGATTTTCGAACTGGAACGCGAAAGGATCTTCTTCCGTTCCTGGATGTATCTCTGCCATGTCAGCGAAGTGGCCCGTCCTGGAGACTACCTCGCCGGCAGCATTCTCGATCAGGACATCTTCGTGGTGCGTGATCGCTCGGATCAGTTGCGCGCCTACTACAATGTCTGTCAGCATCGGGCGCACCGTCTCGTGGAGGGCACGGGCACGATCAAGGCGGCCATCACCTGTCCCTACCACGCATGGGCCTATGCTCTCGACGGTCAGCTCCGCACGGCCCGCAACAGCGATGGCGTGGAGGGCTTCGACAAGTCCCGGTTTTCCCTCAAGCCCGTCCGTGTCGAGGTCATGTGCAACCTTGTCTTCGTCAATCTCGATGACGAGGCCATGTCCCTTGCCAGACAGGCGCCCAATCTCGAAGCCGACATCCGTCGGGAACTTCCCTACTGGAACGATCTCACCCTCGCGGAGACCTATGACTTTGGTGGCCGAGCCATGGAAGCCGGCTGGAAGGTGGTCATCGACAACTACGTCGAATGCTATCACTGCGAAGTGGCGCACCCGCAGTTCTGCGACATCATCTCCATGCCCACCTACGAGAACACCATCGATGGCATCACGGCGCGTCAGAAGGGCTGGGACGTCCATCATGACAACAGCGCCTATCACCTCGCCAGAAACGCCCCCATGCCTCATTCGCTCTTCTGGTATGTTTGGCCGACAACGACCATCAACGTCATGCCCGGGGACGGGGATCTCCTGATCACCACCGCGGTGCCGATCAACCACCTCGCCACGCGGTTCATCAGTTATCGGTTCTCTCCCGACGGCGCGCCTGACAGACAAGACCGGCGCAACTACCTGGAGAACGTGCTCGGTACGGAAGACATGCTGCTGTGTGAATCGGTTCAACGAGGACTGTTCTCGCGCGGTTACGATCAGGGCCGGTTCATCGTCGACAGCGAGGAAAGCGGCGTGGGCGAACATGTCGTTCATCACTTCCACAAGATGGTGCGCGACGCCCTCGACGATCAGGGAAGCGAGCCGAACCGCTCCCTGTAGAACTGCAGAATGGTCGCGGCTGTTTCCTCGATGGAACGTCGTGTCACGTCGATCACGGTCCAGCCCCTCTCGTCGTAGAGCCTGCGGGCCTCTGCCATCTCGCGCCTGACGGCGTCCGGTTCGACATAGTCGCTGTCCTCGTCCTGGTGAAGGAGCTTCATGCGGTTGCGCCGGACCTGGACCAGTCGTTCCATGTTCTGACTGAGAGCCACGATGAGCGGTCTGGTGGCCTCGAGAAGCTCCACCGGCGGCGCCACGCCCGGAACGATGGGCACGTTGGCCGCCTTGACGCCTCGGTTGGCGAGGTAGAAGCAGGTCGGCGTCTTGGAGGTGCGTGACACGCCGACGACGATGACGTCGGCATCGTCGAGATCGTGTGGTGACTGTCCATCGTCATGGCGGACAACGAACTGTATGGCTTCGACCCTGTCGAAGTAATCGGCATTGAGTGCGTGCTGCTCTCCGGGCTGCCCCTTGACCGGCTGATCGAGAACACCCGACAGCGCTGCAAGGACCGGATCGAGAAGCGGCACCGAGACGATCCCGAGACTCTGGCATCCCCTGATCAACTGGTCGCGGCGTTCCGGACTGACCAGCGTGAAGATGACGATTCCAGGACTGGATTCGAGAGTCTTCAGGATCCTGTCGATCTGCCGTGATGTTCGGACCAGCGTCCACACATGCTCGATCACATCGACGTTCTCGAACTGGGCAATCGCGGCACGACCCACCGCAAGGACCGTCTCGCCCGTTGCGTCGGAGATGAGATGCACATGAAACCTGGTCATGGATATGGGGAAGAATGGCTGATCGCCTGTGTACGACCGGCTCCCGGAATGGCCGGCGCAGACTATCACACTCCTGATCAACAAGCGTCAGACCATTCTTGCCCGGGGACAAACGCAACCGTGTGCATCGTGGATATCGTGCACGCAAGGCAGAAATCCACACTCATCCGCCAACCAGTCCACATCGTCCGTTTCAGACCCACCGGCGGCACTCCGGCGATTCCCGTCCAACCATGCACAGGCGCCTGAATCGCAACGTCCCTGACAGCAGGGGCTGTTCACAGACAGCATGACAGTCTTGCGTCCACATGATGCACAGGGTTCATCACTACTACATGTAACATTAATTGAATCTTTTGATGTGGCATTGCGGTGCCCATTCGGCGGATCATGCCGGTCATGTCCCTTCCCTCCGTCAAGAAACCCCTGGTTGCCGTCCTCCAGGGATCCGCGCACAGCCCGCCCCCCGTCTGGTTCCTGCGCCAGGCCGGACGGTATCTTCCGGAGTACAGGGAACTGCGCCGGGACAGTGCCGACTTCCTTTCCCTGTGCAACACTCCGGAACTTGCCGCGAGGATCACGCTGCAGCCGGTCGACCGTTTCGCCGTCGATGCGGCCATTGTCTTTTCCGACATCCTCATCGTTCCCCATGGCATGGGTCGTGCGGTGCGTTTCCTCGAGGGCGAAGGTCCATGCCTCAAGCCTCTTCGATGCCAGGCCGATATCGAGGCCCTCGATCCGGAAGGCGCCGTCGAAAACAACCGTCCTCTCATGGATACCCTGCGCCTGGTGAGGCGGGAACTCGACGAGCGGACCGCTCTCATAGGATTTGCCGGCGGTGCGATCACGATCGCTGCCTACATGATCGACGGATCAGGCGGAGAGTTCCCCGCAACGAAGCGGCTGATGAAGGACGATCCGAACCTGGTTGACCGTCTCGTGGCGCGACTCGTCGATGCCGTCAGCGAACTGTTGCTGACCCAGATCGATGCTGGCGCCGATGCCGTTCAGATCTTCGACAGCTGGGCCGGTCTCGTTGACGACAGCGCAGGCTTTGACCGGTGGTGCATCGGCCCGACGCGACGCATCGTCGCCCGTGTGAGCGAGGCGCATCCCCGGATCCCCGTGATCGGCTTTCCACGCGGAGCGGGCGCACGCTACGAGGAGTTTGCCCGCGAGACAGGTATCCAGGCCCTGCAGGTTGATCAGGACGTGCCTCTTGGAGCCATGAAGGCCCTTCAATCGATCTGTCCGGTTCAGGGCAATCTCGATCCGGAAGTTCTGCTCGTCGGCGGTCACGTGATGAAGCGCCGGGCACGATCCATCGTGACGGGACTTTCCGGCAAGAGTCACATCTTCAATCTCGGGCACGGAATCCTCAAGGAAACGCCACCGTCGCATGTCGCGGACCTGGTGGATACCGTGCGTGCCTGCGGAGCGTAGGTCCATGGACAGAACGGCGGTCGTGCTCTTCAACCTGGGTGGTCCCGATTCTCCGGCGGCCGTGCAGCCCTTCCTCAACAACCTCTTCAATGATCCGGCCATCATCTCCATTCCCTGGCCGCTGCGTCCCGTTCTTGCGTCGGTGATTTCGCGCCGCCGCGAGCGTGAAGCGAAGAGGATCTATGAAGAGATCGGCGGCTGTTCACCACTCCTCGAGAACACGCGCCGGCAGGCTCGGGCGCTCGAGGCGACCCTGGACGATGACGCGATCAGGGTTTTCATTGCCATGCGCTACTGGCATCCGATGAGCGAGGATGCGGCACTCGAGGTGGCCGAGTTCGCGCCGCGGAGGATTGTGCTGCTTCCGCTCTATCCCCAGTTCTCGACGACGACGACGGCATCGTCGATGAAGGAGTGGACACGGTTCTGGAAGCGTCACGGCGGTGAGGTGACAACCAGGACCGTATGTTGCTGGCCGCGTTCTTCCGGCCTTGTCGGCAGTTATGCAGCGGCTGTGAAGAGCGCCCTCGACGATACCGCGGGACAGTCGTCAAGGGTCCTGTTTTCGGCTCACGGTCTGCCGAAGAAGATCATCCGACGCGGCGACCCCTACCAGTGGCAGGTCGAGCAGACGGCGGAGGCCATTGTCGATGACATCGCACGCAGCGGTCTCGACTGGACGGTGTGCTATCAGTCGCGCGTCGGACCGTTCGAGTGGATCGGCCCGTCGACGGAGGAGGAAATCGAGCGGGCCGGCAGGTCCGGAACCGGTGTCATTGTCGTGCCAGTCGCCTTTGTGAGTGAGCACAGCGAGACCCTTGTCGAGCTCGACATCGAGTATCGCCGACGGGCTCGGGAGGCGGGATGTCCGTTCTACAGGCGCGTACCGGCCGTGTCGTGCGACGACGCCTTCATCGACGGTCTGGCGGTGCTCGTCAGGTCCGTTCTCGAGGATGACAGGCCGGAACCGGCGTCCGAACATGGCGGCAGGATCTGTCCGGCGTCGTTCACCAGGTGCCCCTTGAGGACAGCGTGATATGGACGGGTTCCTCGGCGCCTGGCATGACGTCGTCAAGGCCTTCCACTTCCTTGCGGTGATCGCCTGGATGGCCGGCATGCTCTATCTCCCCAGGCTCTTCGTCTATCATGTCGACTGCGAGCCCGGTTCACGCCAGTCCGAGACCTTCAAGGTCATGGAACGCCGCCTGCTCAAGGGAATCATCAATCCGGCGATGTTGGCCGCCTTCGCCTTCGGCATCCTGCTGATGCTCGATGCAGGCTGGGCGCTGTGGAGCGAGGGCTGGTGGCTCGTGAAGGCTGCTGCCTTCATCGCCATGTCTGCCGTACACGGGTGGTTCGTGGCGTTGTGGCGGGCCTTTGGCGAGGATCGCAACCGCCATTCCAGCCGCTTCTATCGGCTGATCAACGAGGCGCCGACAGTTCTGCTGATCATCATCGTCATCATGGTTATCGTCAGGCCGTTCTAGATTCCTTGAATGAAGCCGATAGTGAACAGATGAGCCAAGTTCCAGACATCCTGACCTCGTCCAACGTCAGTGAGACGATGTAACTACTCACCACTTGTTGGGGTCTGGTTGTCCGTAGTGCTCGTTGAGGATGTCTACGGCCTTTCCGTCGAGGGCGATGTGGATGGCGACGAGAGGGTTGTAGCCGAGTGCGTCCATGGTGGTGAGGTAGTTTGAGCCCCAGCACCATGCTCTTGCGTGGAGCATGGTGCGGTGTGCCAGCGATCGTGCGTGCTTCCTGCAGCACCTTCTCGAAGGCCTTGCGGTCGGCGAGGTGGGCGATGGAGCCGTGGAAGGTGAGCTTGGCCTTGGCCAGTTCTTCGAGGAAGCGGTTGCGGAAGAAGCATGCGAGGACGCGGACTGGTGCGAAGAAGTGGGAGGACCCCGCCTTCCACGCTCCGGAGTTGATATCGAAGCCGCCGTTGGGAACGAGGCAGTGGAGGTGGGGATGCCACTCCATCTTCTGGTTCCAGGTATGGAGCGTCGCTACGCCAGCCATGTCCGTGTCGGCGAGCTTGCCGACCGCGACAAGCCCGACACCCTGCCATGGGCTGAGGCGCCTCCTCGTCGATCTCGTCCGCATGATGGCTCCGTGATCCGGTGACAGGCTCATCGCCGCCACCGATGACCGCCGACGCCAGCACCGATCCGAACCACAGGAGCGACATCATCAGGATCAGCATCCTCGGTCCGGCCGGCAACGCAACGATCAAGAGCACTGCTGGCGCCGATCGACAACGAACTCAACCGGACCGGCGGGACCGTCCATCCGGGAACAGGCCTCCACCATGTCTGCGACATCGACGGCGCAGCACGCAGCAATCGTCTCCCCTGACATCGGGTCGAGGTCGGAATGCATGAGTCGATCGGCCAAACGGGTTTGACATGCCCGGACAACCTGCACTAGGGTCGCCTTCGTTCTTCGTGATTCACCGGTCCTGTCGAATCACCCGCTCTTGCGGGACGCCGTTTGACACCTTTCCAGACGTGACAGAAAAAGCGTCGTTTCGTTCTCTCCCATCGCTATTCAGCAGGTTCATCATGACCTTGACGGGCAATGAAGATGTGCAGACCGGGTTTGCAGCCATGAGTCATGGAGCGCTCAATCTGCAGGAATTGAAGAATCGCAAACCCGAGGAGCTTCTCGCCTATGGCGAGGAACTCGGCATCGAGGGCGCAAGCGTTCTCAGAAAGCAGGATCTCATGTTCGCCATTCTCAAGGAGATGGCGGAACAGGACGTGCCAATCAGCGGCCAGGGGGTGCTTGAGGTGCTGCCGGACGGATTCGGTTTCCTGCGCAGCCCCGAGGCCAACTACCTGCCTGGTCCCGACGACATCTATGTCAGTCCCGGACAGATCAGGAGATTTTCCCTCAAGACCGGCGACACGGTGGAAGGAACGATACGCAGCCCTCGGGAAAACGAACGCTATTTCGCACTCGTCAAGCTCAACCACATCAACTTCCAGGAACCCGGAACAACGCGCCACAGGGTGCCATTCGACAATCTCACGCCACTCTACCCGGAGGAAAAGCTGAGCCTCGAGGTCCAGAATCCCACCCGGAAGGATCTGTCGACCCGGGTGATCGAGCTGATCTCGCCGCTCGGCAAGGGGCAGCGGGCCCTTCTGACCTCACCGCCACGCGCCGGCAAGACCGTTCTCATGCAGAACATTGCCCATGCGATCGAAAGCAACCATCCGGAAGTCTACCTTCTCGTCCTGCTCATCGACGAGCGTCCCGAAGAGGTGACCGACATGCAGCGCCAGGTCAGGGGCGAGGTCATTGCCTCGACCTTCGATGAGCCCGCAAGCCGTCATGTTGCCGTCTCCGAAATGGTGATCGAGAAGGCCAAGCGTCTCGTTGAACAGAAGCGCGACGTGGTGATCCTGCTGGATTCGATCACCCGTCTGGCGCGGGCCTTCAACACGGTCGTGCCATCCTCGGGCAAGGTGCTCACCGGCGGTGTCGACGCCAATGCTCTGCAGCGTCCGAAGCGGTTCTTCGGAGCGGCGCGCAACATCGAGGGCGGCGGCAGCCTCACCATCATTGCCACGGCGCTCATCGAGACCGGCAGCAGGATGGATGAGGTCATTTTCGAAGAGTTCAAGGGTACCGGCAATTCCGAGATCGTCATGGACCGCAAGATTGCCGACAAGCGCATCTTCCCGGCCATCGACATCGGCAAGTCGGGAACCCGCAAGGAGGAACTCCTGGTTGGCCGGGCCGAGCTGGCCAAGATGTGGGTCCTGCGTCGCATTCTCATGCCCATGGGTTCCGTGGACGCCATGGAGTTTCTGATCGACAAGCTCAAGGGCACGAAGAACAACAGCGATTTCTTCGACTCCATGAACACCTGATCCCGGGATGATCATCAGGCGAGCGCTTCTCTCCGTCACGGACAAGACCGGTCTCGTTGATCTAGCCCGATTTCTCGATTCCCGAGGCGTTGAACTGATATCAACGGGTGGCACCTCCGCGGCCCTCGCCGCTGCGGGCCTGCCGGTTACCCCCGTCAGCCAGGTCACAGGGTTTCCCGAGATCCTGGACGGTCGCGTGAAAACACTCCATCCGGCCATTCACGGGGGAATCCTGGGATGCCGCGACGCCGCGAATCACGTCCAGGAGATGTCCGAACACGACATCGGGAGCATCGATCTCGTGGTGGTCAATCTCTATGCCTTCGAGGATGTGGTCGCAAGGGGCGCCGACTGGACGGGGACGATCGAGGCCATCGACATCGGCGGAGTGGCGCTTGTCCGGGCGGCTGCCAAGAACCATGCCTTCGTCACCGTGGTGACCGATCCCGAAGACTACCCCGTCCTGGTTGGCGAGATGGAACAACGCGAAGGTACGACCTCCGACGCCTTTCGCCTGCGGATGGCCGGCATCGCCTACCAGATGACGGCTGCCTACGATGCGGCCGTGGCGACTCGGTTCCTGGGAGAGACGAAGGAGACCTTTCCCCGCCGGCTCACCGTCTCGGGCAGGCTCGAGCGCCGCTTGCGCTACGGAGAAAACCCTCATCAATCCGCCGCTTTCTACCATGTCGGGAGCAGTGATCCGGGGGTGACGCCTCTGCGTCAGGATGGCGCCAGGGACCTGTCCTACAACAACCTCAACGACGCCGATGCCGCCCTCGAGGCCATTGCGGAATTCGACCGTGAAAGACCTGCCGTCGTGATCGTCAAGCACACCAATCCCTGCGGTGTGGCGATCGGGGATTCTCTGGTCGATGCCTACCGGAGAACGCTTGCCTGTGATCGGTTGAGCGCATTCGGCGGCGTGGTTGCGACCAACCGGTCCCTTGACCGCGAGACGGCGGAGGCCATCACCGGGATCTTCACGGAAGTGGTCATTGCTCCCGGCGCCAGCCGTGCGGCGCGTGACGTCCTGGAGAAGAGAAGGAGCCCGAGACTGCTTCTTGCCAGTGATCCGCGATCAGGAGAGGGATCCCTGATGATCCGGTCTGCAGGATCGGGGTTTCTGGCACAGATCCCCGATCGGCGCTGCCTGACAGCCGGCGACATGAGGGTCGTGACGAGGCGTCAGCCGGACCCCGGTGAACTCGACGACATGCTGTTTGCCTTTCGTGTCGTCAAGCACGTGCGTTCCAATGCCATCGTCTATGCCCGGAACGGACAGACCCTCGGAATCGGAGCGGGACAGATGAGTCGTGTCGACAGCGCCATGATCGCCCGACAGAAGGCCGGCCGCGCCGGCCTTTCGATCTCCGGATCGGTGGTCGCTTCGGATGCCTTCTTTCCCTTTGCCGACGGCCTGCTCGAAGCCGCCGAAGGCGGGGCGACTGCCGTCATTCAGCCGGGCGGCAGCGTGCGGGACGAGGAGGTGATTGCCGCTGCTGATGCACACGACATGGCCATGGTGATGACGGGCGTCCGCCACTTCCGCCACTGATCACGCCCGCCAGTGATCGGCCGTGGCGGCGGTCTGGTTGAAGAGAATGTCGTGCTCCTCCTTCGACGGGGCGACGGAACGCCGGAACTCCTTGCCGAGATCGACCGCCCGCTGCACCGCCGGGCGTTCCTTGATCCGCTGGCGCCATTCCCGAACGTTCGGGACCTCGTCAAGGCTTGCCGTGAGCGGTCTTGCAATCAGAACCCATGGCCAGCAGATCATGTCGGCGATGGAATAGGAGTCCCCGACCAGCCAAGTGCGCCCGGCAAGACGGCGTTCCAGAACGCCCAGGCATCGGTCGTACTCCCGCGCGTAGCGTTCGCGGGCATAGGGCTGATCATCAGGCGCGTAGTTGACGAAGTGCGAAAGCTGACCTGCCATTGGTCCCTGGTTGCCAACCTGCCAGAACAGCCACTCAAGAGTCTCCTTCTGGCCGACAGGGTCGCTGGGCACAAAGCGCCTGTGCCTGCGGGCGAGATGGAGCATGATGGCGCCCGATTCAAAGACAGGGAGCGGCCCTCCTGGATGATCGTGGTCGACGATGGCGGGAATGCGGTTGTTCGGGCTCGTCTCGAGGAAGTCGGGGGCGAACTGTTCGCCCCTTGAAATATCAACAGGGATCAGCGTGTAGTCCACGCCGAGTTCCTCGAGAAGGATGGCGACCTTCCAGCCGTTGGGCGTCGGCCAATAGTAGAATTCGATCATCGATCAGGTCTCGAAAATCCCGCTGCGGCGCAGTGTGGCGATGGTGCCGGAGTCGTAGCCGGCCTCCTTCAGGATCTCGTCCGTGTTCTCGCCGAGCTGTGCACCGGATTCGCGCAACTCGAAATCGGTCTTCGAGAACCGCGCGGCAGGACGCGCTTGGCGTATCCTGCCGACGAGAGGATGATCATGTTCGGTGACGATACCGTTGGCGGAGACCTGCGGGTGACGGATCATGTCGTTGCGGTTGAGCACGGGGGCGCAGGGGACGTCCTCGGCCTCGAGCCGTTCCAGCCATTCGGCGCTGGTGGCCGTTCGCAGGACCTCCTGGGTCAGCGCAAGCCTTGCGTCGATGTGACGCTGGCGACCGGCCGGAGTGCGAAAGCGCTCGTCGCTGAGCCACTCGGGCTTCTTCAGGGCGCGCGTGAGAGCTTCCCATTCCTTGTCCTGCTGGACGGCCACCGAAATGTAGCCGTCGCGCGTCTCGTAGATGAGATCGATGAAGCTCTGGGCATGTTGCTGGCGGATCCCGTGATCGACCATGGTCTGGGATTCCATGTCCGATCCCCACAGGAAGGCGATGACCGAATCGAGCATGGAGACGTGGATCGCCTGGCCCTCTCCGGTTCTCTCCCGGTTGAAGAGTGCCGCCGTGATCGCCTGGGCGGCGACGATGCCGGTGAGCTTGTCAGGGATGATGGTTCTCACGAGGCGCGGCCGCGCCTCGTCCGATCCCGCCTGCACGGTTGTCAGTCCGGAAAGGGCCTGCACGAGGGGGTCATAGACCGGCTTTGCCGCATAGGGACCGGTCGGGCCGAATCCCGAAATCGACACGTGAATGATGGTCGGAGCGTGTTTCCTCACGTCGTCATCGCCGATCCCGATGCGTTCGGCAACGCCGGGCCGGAAGTTCTGGACCAGGACATCGCTGCCCGCGACAAGGCGCATCAGCACCTCGATGCCGCGGGAGTGCTTGAGATCGATGGCGATGGATCGCTTGTTGCGGTTGTTGTTGAGGTAGGACGATGCGAGTCCGTGTTCATTGACCGACACGCCGCGCGTGGTATCTCCACCGCGAGCGGGGTTCTCGACCTTGACGACATCGGCGCCCTGATCGGCGAGCAGCATGGTGGCGGAAGGTCCCGACACCATGCCGGTCAGATCAATGATGCGCACCCCGTGCAATGCACCCGGCATCGTTTCCAGAGCCCCTATCTCGCCAGGGACATGCCATGAAGTGCGTCAACAGGACAAGCCCGGTATTTCGTGTCTGCCATCTTGCATTTGTCTGTGCGGACCACGACGCTGGCGGCGGACGGTGCAACGGGGATGACACTCGATGAGCAACACTGACTATCCGGACTGGGAGACCTTCATGGCGACAAGTTTCGCCGGCAGGCGAGAGTTCCCGCTTGTTGCACCGGAGACACCCTCGTTCATGTCGCGTCCCGTCGCGAGGACGCCGGACGATCTCAAGGGTGCCGATGTGGTCATCATCGGTGCGCCCTATGTCGCTGCCGAGGATGGCAAGTATGCCGGTGTCGCCATGGAGGAATGGATCGAGGCGCCCAAGCGGGTCCGGCAGCAGTCCGCCCGCTACCCGGGTGGCTATGTCCAGGATTTCGACCTGGAACTCTTCGATCACATCACCATGGTCGACTACGGTGATGCGGACATTCCCCCAGACGTCATGGAGAACCAGACGCCGGAGCGCATCCTCGCCGCCCAGGAGGTCGTGGAGGCGAAGTGCCGGGACGCCTTGCGAGCCGGGGCGGTTCCGGTGGTGATCGGGCAGAACAGCCCCTGCGGCAGCTTTGCCATCGCCAAGGCCTGCGCCGAGCATACACAAGGTGCGGTGGGTTGTGTCAGTCTCGATACGCACTGGGATGCCCAGCCGGTCGATTATCTGACCGGTGATCCGCGGATTGCAGGCGCTGCGTCGTGGAAGCACAAGATGTACGAGTTTCTCGACAACATGCATCCCCGCAATCTTGTCGAGATCGGCGAGCGCGGGATGCTGGAGACAAGCAAGGTCGTTCGCCGCTATCTCGATGACGGCGCCCGCTTCATCTCGTCGTGGGAACTGCGCACGAGCCTCGGGATCGAGGGATGCGTCCGCGACCTCGGCCGCGCCTGGGACGGCACCCGGGGCGTCTATGCCCATTTCGACATGGACGTCATGGGTGGCGCCGGCCCGGCGCCCGGGGACATCCTCGGCGAACTGGTGGAACCCATCGCCATGACCGACTACGAGGTCATTCGCATTGCCCACGAGATCGGCCGGCGCGGTGTGACGGGTTTCAGCTTCATCTGCATCCCGCCAGGCTCGGCCGCCGTCTACAGGGTCATCGTCTACGTCATTGTCTACCTGGCCGCGGGTCTTGCCCTGCGCAAGCTGGGACGCGGCGTGTGACATGGGCAAAACCCGTGACACCCAGGTTCGTTACGAGCCCGATGACAGGCCTCCGCTCCTTCTGACCATCGGCCTTGGAACCCAGTTCGCGATCCTCGTGGTCACCGGCATCGTCCTGACGCCGGCAATCGTGGTCAGGGCTGGAGGGGGCAGCGAGGTCTTTCTTGTCTGGGCTGCCTTTGCCGCCCTCGTCGTGAGCGGTCTGACGACCATTCTCCAGGCCCGCAGGATCGGGCCGTTCGGCGCTGGCTACATTCTCATCATGGGGACGTCCGGCGCCTTCATCGCCGTGTGTGTCACCGCTCTGGCCGAAGGCGGACCGGGCATGCTGGCGACACTCGTCTTTCTGTCATCCCTGGTCCAGTTCACGCTGGCTAGGCGTCTGTCGATCCTGCGGCGAATCCTGACACCGGCTGTGACCGGGACCGTCATCATGATGATTCCGGTGACCGTCATGCCCATCGTGTTCGACATGCTGGCGAATGTTCCCGACGGCGCGGAGCCACACGCGTCCCCGCTCGTTGCCGGCACGACGCTCGTCGTCATCCTTGCGATAGCCTTTGGCTCGCGGTCCACCCTGCGCCTGTGGGCGCCCATCATCGGCATTGTCATCGGTTGTCTCGCCGCTGCGTGGTTCGGTCTCTACGACACGTCCCGGGTTGCCGCGGCCGGCTGGATCGGCATTCCGGACGGTGGCTGGCCGGGGTTCGATCTCGATTTTGGACCGACATTCTGGATCTTGCTGCCGGCCTTCATATTCGTGACCTACGTCGGGGCCATCGAGACCGTGGGCGATGCCGTGGCCATCCAGTCGGTTTCGTGGAAGAACCGTCGAGCCATCGACTACAGGGTGGTTCAGGGCGCGGTTTCGGCCGACGGTGTGGGGAACTTTCTTTCGGGACTCGCCGGGACGATTCCCAACACGACCTATTCGACGAGCATTGCGGTCGTCGAACTGACCGGTATCGCTTCACGAAGGGTCGGGGTCTGTGTCGGCCTGGTTCTCCTCGCCGCCGCCTTCGTGCCGAAGTTCGCGGCTCTCGTGCTGGCGATTCCGGCGGCGGTGGCGGCCGCCTACCTGGTTGTCCTTCTCGGCCTCCTCTTTGTCGCCGGCATGCGCCTCGTGATCGGCGACGGCATGGACTATCGCAAGAGCCTGATGGTCGGCACGGCCTTCTGGATCGGTGCCGGTTTTCAGCACGGCGCCATCTTTCCGGACCTGCTGGGCCCCTGGGTGGGCAGTCTCGTCGGCAACGGCATGACGGCAGGCGGTGTCACGGCCGTCGTGCTGACGGTCTGTCTCAACCTGATGTCGCCGAGGAGCGCGGTCCTGAAGACGACACTGGAAACCGGTACGCTCCAGGAGATTTCCGGCTTCCTCAAGAAGACCGCCGCGGCACACGGCTGGACGGAGGTCCAGACAGATCGCCTCATCCTTGTCGGCGACGAGATGGCTGCGACACTGATCGCAGCCGACGATGGCAGCGAGGCCAGGCGTCTTGTGGTCAAGGCGCGCGGCGAGGGCTCCTCCATCGAGCTTGAATTCGTCACGTCGGGAAGCGAGGGCAACATCGAGGACCAGATCATGGTGCTCGGCGAGCAGCCTGACCGGACCATGATCGAAAGGGAGCTGTCGCTCAGGCTGCTGCGGCACTACACCTCGTCGGTCCACCACCAGAGCTTCACCAACGCCGACGTCCTGACCGTGCGTGTCGAGCGCCCCGAGGAGGGGACTTCGGGGTCGCGGCCATCGATCGAGTGAAGGCAGGCCTTGGCGGATCGCGCACCGCAGGCCACCAGCAAGGGAGATGCAGGACATGACCGTTCCCCTGAAACCGAGCGAAGCCCGGCAGTTGCTGCCGAAGCAGTGCTACCATTCCAGCACCTGGTTCGAACGGGAACACGAGGAGCTGTTCAGCCGGTCCTGGACCTTCGCCTGCACGGTTCAGGACGTGCCGCATGCCGGGGACTACAAGGCGGTTCAGATCAACCGCTATCCCATGATCGTAGTGCGCACGAGGGGTGGTTCCCTGCGCACCTACCACAACACGTGCCGACACCGGGGAACACAGATCTTCGAGGAGGGGGCGGGCAACTGCCGCCACGGCATCGTCTGCCCCTATCACGCCTGGACCTACAACATCGATGACGGAAGTCTGCGTGGACTGCCGAAGAAGGACCTCTGCTTTTCCGGCATGAACCTGGCGGACTGGCCCCTGCACTCCGGCAGCGTCGGGATCATCGGTGACCTCGTGTTTGTCAATCCGCTGGCCCGGCCCGACGAGGACTTCGATACCTGGATCGGCTCCATGCCCAGGACCCACATGTGGCCCCACTCACTGGAAGGACTGTCCGAGAAACGCCCGATACGCTACGACATCCACTGCAACTGGAAGGTGTTCTGCGAGAACGCGATGGATGGCTATCACCTGAGCTATCTCCACGACAGGACTCTCATGGGTCCCGACGTGGAGGATCAGGACTGGGACGCGGTTCATCGTCACTGGGTCTTCATTGGCTTCGGCGAAAATCCGTCCCGGGAGAATTCGCACCATGCCGCCATACCGGGAACCTCGATGTCGGGACGGCGCCCGGTGGTGTGGCAGTTCTTTCCCAATTCCGGGGTCCTGGCCACCTCCATATTCTTTTCGGCCTACGTGATCGTTCCGGTCGGCCCGGAACGTTGTTACCTCGACCTGCGCACCTGGATGGCGTCCCGGGAGAAGGACGGGGAGCCGGAGAAGGAGGGGCGCAGAAGCGCCACCAGCGGTCATGGCCACATCATGAAGGATGGCCGGCGCTATATCTCCCTCGATGAACTGGGCTGTCACGCGATGGAGGCCCTCGACTTCCAGATCGAGGACATGTGGGTCGTCGAACAACAGCAGAAGGCCCTGCGTTCACCGATGATGAAGACAGGCGAGCTGGCCGATCATGGCGAAACCTCCCTGACGTTCTTCCAGGCCAACATCCTCGACCTGGTGCCGCTCGACCCGCCCTGAGGGACAAGGGTACCCGCCATGGCAGCCTGGCGCTGAGGCGGCGAACCAAGCGCGTGTCGAGCTTGGTCGGGGTGGCGCCCGTGCGATGCGTCGAGGAGACGGGGACAACATCCGGCTGATCGAGCTGAACCAGGGTGCGGCGGCGGGCCGCTGATCCTGCGAGGCGCCGACGGACACCGGCCACCACGGCGCCAGCGTCTGTCGGCGGTGCGGCGCTCGGGCGCCTCGGTCAGGCGAACAGACTGCGTCAGCCCGGATGTGGCCATCGGCCCGGCTCTCCGGGATCGCGTTCCGGTTCGGCGCCACGGCAAGGATCGTCGGTCAGGTCCTCCATGACGAACTCCCCGGACTGGCCCTGGCGATGCAAGCGCGGTGAGCGCGCGGCCGAAGCCTCAAGCGTCAAGTCCCGGAGAAGCACGCAACATCGGCGAATGTCCGCCGAGAAGGACCGGATATCCGTGCACGGCCTCGATGTTGAGCGGACAGTCGCCGAGGTCGGCATCCTCCTTGCGCCGGGAAGGACGAACCGGGATTGCTTCGCCATCGGACGCGGGCGCCGGAACTGCTGCTTGAGCTCAACCAGCCGATTCAGCGGTCACGCACGGGCGGCAAGCACTGCCGAGTAATGACAATTACGACGTGACGTCAAGGGTCTGAATGTGTTGCAAGGGTTGCCGCTGTCCGGCCCGGAAGCCGACTTGATGGCCAAGAACGGCGCTGGTCAGGCGGGTCGCGCCGTGCCACATGATCTGGTGTCCGGGCTCGGGATCATGCTTGCGATCCTGGTACCCGCCGAGATGGGCCACCAGGCGGACGGCATCCCCGAGGCGGTCGGGCGGCGTCATGCGCTTCTCGGCGGCGTAGTCGCGCAGGAAGCTCAGCTCTTGATCGGTGAACATCAGCTCGGGCTCACAGTCGGGAACCTGCCGTCCGAGCAGGGTCATGACCATGATGCGCCAGGCGATGACGGCGTTGATGGCGATGGCCCGCTGCAGTCGTTCTGCGGTCCGGAACAGCAGGAACTCGGTGCGGCAGCCTGACTTGAGGACGCGGAAGAAGTCTTCGACCTTCCACCTCTGGAGGTAGAAGCCAACCATCCTGGCGGCGTCCTCGGCGCTGCGCACCTTGAGCGTGGTGAGCAGGAACCACTGCACCGGGTTCTCGCCTTCGGGAGGATCGGTTTCGATGATGTGGACACCGGAAAGGGCGAGCGGCGCCCGGCCTTCGAGGGTGGAGGGCAAGGTCACGCGGCGGAACCGCAGTGCGCACTGAGCCACGCGTTTGCGTCGGGCCGCACGCGCCTTCGTTCGGCTCGCCTTCGGACGCTCGCTCAGGCCGTCGACCTCGACGGTGATGCCGCCGTCGGGCGAGCCTGCGCTCAAGGTTGCAAACAGCTTTGCGCGCCCCTTGCCGAGAACCCGGTCATGTCGGGCTCGGACCAGAAGCCCGACCCGTGGGTTGAGACGTTGATGATCGAACAGCTCGAAGAAGTCCGCTTCCCGATCACAGACCGAGATCACGCGCGTCGTGCTTGCGATGT
This sequence comes from Alphaproteobacteria bacterium, assembly GCA_964291265.2. Lineage (GTDB taxonomy): Bacteria > Pseudomonadota > Alphaproteobacteria > SP197 > SP197 > SP197. The sequence continues at coordinate 772,974 of OZ219747.1, read as the reverse complement.
CGCGAACCGCTTCGTCGATGTCCTTGAAGCCTTCCATCCAGCGTCGGCTCTTCAACCGCTCCTCGGCCGCCGGGGAGCGCTGCTTCACCGCATCGAACCCCAGACGCAGAACCCCGAGCGGCAACCCCGTCTCGCTCACCGCCAGCGTCGCATGCAGGTGCAAACCCCGGGCCGACGAGGAGGTCTGGTTCTTGCCGATGACCTGAAGACCTTCGCATCCCGGCCGCCGGGAGAAATTGAGGTCGCTCCCGTCCTGAATCGCCAGCACGGTCGTTTGACCCTGGATGCGCCGGATCGTGCGCTCCCGATGCGGAGCAAGAATGTTCGCCACCGTCACCGCACTCTCCACCGGCTTCTCGATCAGGCGGTAGAAAGCACTGATCGCCGTGTTGTCGGCATCCGTGCTCGCGTGAATCTTGGAACCGGGACAGGAGGCCAGAAGAGCCGCACTCTTCACCAGGCGTGCCGACAGTCGCTTGTCACCCAAGGGAGCCCCTCCGAATTCGTTCGCCGCCCACACCGCACCATCCAGACCGTCTCCGGGTCCCAGCGACCAGGCAGGGTCGACCGGACCCACTCCCAGCTTGCGTCGCCAGCGCCGATCCAGACCGCGCATCCAGACCGTCTTGACGGTCTTGGCAGCGCGATGGTGACGATCCTGACGACCCCGACCCTTCGTCCGCCCCGCACACACGAAGTTCGCAGCCCGCAGGCAGGTCCCGGCATAGCCCTCGTCCGCATAGGTTTCCACCACCAGGGGACGGAACCCATACCGGGCCTCGAAATCCCTCGGTAGGCGCCGGAGAAGTCGCCCCAGAACATGGCTCGCCAGGTGCCGGCACCGCACCCGAAGCAGAAACCGACTCAGACAGACCACCCGCTGGAGATGATCCCGCCGCTGGGACGGCGTCCATGCCATCCAGCGATCGCGGGCCTCGCCCGTCAACGCCGCCGCCGAGATCCCGACCGCACCCAGGATCCCGTGCTCCGACGTCACAAGATAGCGCACCTGACAGCCGGCAAACGTCGTCATGCCATGAGGATGCTCGCGCGCCATCAACGTGTTCCATACCGTTCGCTCCGAAACCTCGGTCACCACCGACAGTTGCACCTGCGCAATCCCGGACAGACGGGACGGCACCCCGACCGGCAGCGGCACTTCTCCGTCAAGAAGACGCGGAGAGTTGTCCACGGCAGCAGCCTGCGCCGCCGGAAGTCGGATCTCCGGATACGACAATGCCAACGTGGTCAGGGCCTTCAGACAACTCGACAGCTGCCAACGCCCGGCCGCGTCCCGGAACGAAAACTCCTCGCATACCCGGCGGCTCGCAGCCCGACGGCCAGAGTGCTGCTCCCGCGACAGGATGGCAGCAACGCGCGCCCGGGCCCCGTCCTCGCGCAGAGTGTGGAGAATGCTGGATCGTGCCATCATGGCGGCAAGCTAGCGCAGACCGAGTGGCACGTCCAGACCTAATTTTCATGACATGGCAGGGCAAGCCTGAACTCGGCCCGGTTGCCGGGCCGACCAGCGCACAACCTTGGGTCTCGCCCGCCAGGGCGACATGGCGCTCAACCCCTTGCGATGACGCCGTGTCATTTCAGGTCGTGACGCTCCTCCACCAGGCGGTCCCGGAGCGGTGCTCAACATGCGCCACGGGTCGAGCTCGACCGTCACCCCAGGTTCAGCATGTGCCGACCGCCGGGACGACAATGGAAGAGTCCTGTTCACGCCGTCTCCGGTCCTCAACGCTCGCCGGTTCCCGGAAGCGGTCTACACATGTCGCGGGGCCGGAAGCCGGCACCACGGGCGAGACCGACCACGAACATGTGCATGTCTGAGGGGGATGGCGCGCGACCATCCTCAGGGATGCTTCAACCGGTGATCAGACTGCGGTCGACGGTGCACAGGGGCGGCGACCCTGGAGTTTGTTGCTTAAGTCGCGTATGATCACGAATCATGGCATTTCGTTAGGCACACAACACCACATGTGGTGGGTACCATGGCTTGGGCTGAGGCCACCCAAGAGAAATACAGGCATCGCGACGACGTAAGGAACAAACTCTTGGACGCCACCCGCGGGGCGGCACTGCCGACGGCCTCTCCGGATGCCGGGCCGAACACCGCAACCCCTGCGGAGGCAGCGCAACGCATCAGGCGAAGTCGAAGTGCTCGGCCGTCAGCGTGTCCAGGTCGGTCATGATGGTGAGCACATCGTCGCCGAAGGCGATCGTGAACCCGTCTCCCGCCCCGATCGTCAGATGATCAATGGCGAGATCAGAGAACGCGTCCACTCCGTCAATGGACTTCAGCCGGATGATGTCCCCCGCCTCGAAGTCTGCAATGGTGTCGTTACCCACCTGGCCGCGATAGACGAAGGTGTCGTCGCCGTCGCCCCCCGACAGCGTGTCGTCACCCGCGCCGCCACGGAGTGTGTCGTCGCCGTCGCCCCCCGACAGCGTGTCGTGGCCCGCGCCGCCGCGGAGCGTGTCGTCGCCCGCGCCGCCCGTCAGCGTGTCGTGGCCCGCACCGCCGCGGAGCTTGTCGTCGCCGTCGCCCCCCGACAGCGTGTCGTCGCCGGCGCCGCCGCGGAGCGTGTCGTCGCCCGCGCCGCCCGTCAGCTTGTCTTCGCCCGCGCCGCCGCGGAGCTTGTCGTTGCCGTCGCTGCCCGTCAGCGTCTGCGCCTTGTGTGGATTGCCGAATCTCTGCAAACCCGTGGTGTCAAATTCGAAGTCGGTCGCTTCGAGGGTTACCGTCCCCGAGCCGGCTACCGTTAACGTGATCGTGCCCGCGTTGGCGCCGCTGCCGTAGGCCACAACGAACTTGGTGCCGATCTTTTCGTTATCATCGTTGAGAACATTGGATGCAGTGGGGGTCGCCAGATCACTGAATTGGGTCGCGCCGCTCACGCCGACGAACTTGATCTTGTCCTTACCCTTCTCGAAACCACAACAAATGGTGTCGTCGCCGTCGCCGGAGTTGAAGACGAACGTGTCGTTACCGGCACCGCCCGTCAGGAAGTCGTTGCCGGCGCCGCCCTCCACCGTGTCGTTGCCGGCTTCGCCGTGCACGTAGTCAACGCCGGCGCCGCCTTTCAGCGTGTCGTCGCCTTCACGGCCAGCCAAGATGTCGTTGCCGGCGCCGCCTGACATCGTGTCGTCGCCGGCGCCGCCGAACATCGTGTCATTGCCGGCTTCGCCTTCCAGCGTGTCGTCGCCTTCGTCGCCGTACATGAGGTCATTGCCGGCGCCGCCCTTCAGCGTGTCGCCGCCGGCCTCGCCGTAGAGATCGTCGTTGCCGTCGCCGCCTTCCAGCGTGTCGTCGCCGTCGCCACCGTAGAGCTCGTCGTTGCCGCCGCCGCCTCTCAGGATGTCGTCGCCGCCCCAGCCCCAGATCTCGTCTGCTCCCGACCCGCCTGTAAGCGTTTCGGCCAAGGAGGTACCCCATAACAGTGCCATCGTTTCGTCTCCTTCAGGTGGAACATGCCCATCCGCGGCGCCTATCGACCGACGGTCGCCGGAACGGGCGCACGGCGGGGCGATGGGGCACAGAGGACAAGGAATGGAGCCACGGCCTCGGGGAGGTCGTGGCAGGAGTCATTCGGCCCGGTCTCGATGTGGTCGCGCCGCCGCCACGGCGCCCGCGCTCTCGCGCACGACCCGGCGTCGTGTTCATCTGCCTGCGCCGATGTTCCCCCGAGAGGGCGCACGGGCGAGGAAGGCGCTGCTTAGGAGCGGGTCTCTCAAGAGGGCCGGCGGCCCAACCTCGCGCCTGGATTTCGGGGGGGGGGGGGAGGGGTACGACGTCGGCTCGCATGTGCGAAGTAGTCCTGTCCCGTCCGGATGAACGAGACCGATCCTCAATCGCAATGGCGCCTGACGCCTTCATGCCGACCTCGATCTCCCTGCCACGCAGGAACCCTACTCAGCCACACCGTACCTCGCGCAGCTGGCAAGTGTCAACACCGCAAATCCGTGCAAGGCCCATCGTGTTGTCGGGTCTGGGGTGCCGACGTGGCAGGGACCGGGCATGTAAGCGCTCGGTCACAAGGGTGACGATGATGAGGGTGACGGTGGCACCCACGCACCGTCCCGGATCTCGCACGCATGCGCTCTGTTCCACCGTGTCCCTGTCCACTGCGTGACCGAACGCTTGCAAACGCAGTGCCTGGAGGGCTTTGCATCCCCCTGATCCCCTATGGAACAGTGTTGTGTAGAATCTCTCGTCAAACTTGGGTCCACTGGTGGTGGAACCATATGTGATATATTGCCTTCACCAATTCCATTGAAGCATGATCATGTCCAGGCTCGTTTCAGCCCCGTTATTCAGCGCCAGGCCGGTCTTCAACCGGGCCGAGTATGCTGCCGCGGTCGGCCGTCGCTCCGATGACAAGGTGGTCACGGCGATGCTCGCCCAGCACCTTCAGGCCGGCAATATCAAGCGCATCGCGCGGGGCGTCTTCGCCTCCGTCCCCAAGCATGCCAATTCCGCCACATGGTCGGTCGACCGCTTCCTGGCGGCGTCCCGCCTGCGGCGCGGCGGCGTCATCGCCTATCACTCGGCCCTTGAGCTTCACGGCTGCGCCTATACGGAAGGCCATGAGGTGCAGGTCATCGCACCCGGCGGGCCGGGCGTCGTCGAGACCGCAGATTTCTCGTGCCGGTTCGTGAAGCCGCCGAGGGGCTTGACCCACAAGAATGGAAGCCTGGCTGATGGCGTTACGGTCGTTGACCGCATGGGACTCGATGTCCGTGTGACGACGATCGAACGGACAATCGCGGATCTCTTTGATCGCTATGATCTCGCAGGCGGTGCGGAGGAGCTTTTCAATTCGCTTGATTTGGTGGCGCGCGTCGACGCCGCCGTCTTGGTCCGCCACGCGCGCGCACTCGGCAACGCGACGGCGGCTGGCGCACTGGGATATTGGCTGGAGCGCGAGCAGGGCCGGCTCGGTGTAGAAAGCGCCGCGCTCAAAAAGCTGCACGCGCTCGCCCCGCGACAAGCGCGATACGCCTTGGCCGCCAAACCGGGTGAAGGCCGAACGGCCACGGGTTGGAACGTGATCCTGCCCCTTGATGTCGCAGAACCTCAGTTCGAGGGCGTGTAAATGGCAGGTAAGCGTTCGGCCGTTCGGTGATGGCTGATTTTGGTTGGTTTGGGTCTTGCTGACTATCGTCTGAGAAAGAGCTGGTAAACTCGTTTGGTCTCGATTATGGTCGAGGCCATGAAGACTTTTGCCGAGACGCGCGGAGCGACACAGCAGCTGACGGGAGGTGGTGACGGCCTATGTCGGGCGTCAGTGGCCTTGTCATGCGAGGCGCCTGACTGGCGTGCGCTCTATGAGGCGGAGCGGGTTCGTGCGGATGCGGCGGAAGCGAGCATGCGGTGTGCCAGGCGAACTGGCGGAAGGTAGGGGGTGAAAGTCCCCTGGAACGAAGGAGTAACCAAACCACGTTTCTCCGCGAGCCGTGCGTCGGTTCCCGCGAGGGGGCAGGCGAAGCGTCGGTAGCGGTACGGATGGGCAGGGCTAATGAGCACCGAAAAAGCTATCATCCGGGGTGCCGAGGCTTTCGCATTGGTCGAAGGCAACATCGCAGGCATCGATTTGGTGAGATGTCGGCGAGCCCCGCGGTGTCAGAGAACCCATGCACGTCCGCACGCCTTCTGTTGGGACCCTGGGAGATCTTCAAACCGTCCCGCCGGTTGTGGCGGGACCGCATGGGGAAGGAGAAAACCGAAGCCTATGATGTACGGTTTGAAGAAGTCGGATGAGGCCGTAGTACCTGTGAAGGCGGCGAACAAGGAAGCGTTAGCTTCTGCGGAGTCGCTGGAGGAAAGGGCCTCAACCAAGGGGAATCCGGGACGCTAAAGCACGCACCGAACGCAGTGTCGGGCAAGCGTGCCACAGGCGGCGGATCGGATACGGGAAGCCGCAGGCTAGTCCAGTGGTTTGCCGTCCAGTACCCGAGGTAGGAGCCGGATGGATTAACGTCCACGTCCGGATCTGCGCGGGGGGTGCGCAGCAATGCGCATCCCTACCGCGTCTGACCTGCGCCGTGCGAAGAATTCTGCCCGTGCCCGTGCGGGCACATTCAAGTTTCATCTCGACCGCACTCGTGATCAGCTCAAGGAGGCTCGCCGGGAGGTGAAGCGTGGACAGGTCCGAGCGGAGGCGCTGGAGCAGGAAAGGGACGCTCTGAAGCTCAAGAACGCTGAACAGGCGAGCGAGCTGAGGAATCTCCGCGGGACGCGTGCCAAGCACGCGACGGCGCGCTTCGGGTCGAAGAGCGAGAAACGGAAGAAGAAGGAAGGCACCGGGAACAAGCGGGGTCAGCAACCCGGCAAGAGCGGCCACGGGCGCACTCCGCGTCCGAAGCTCAAGGAGAAGCACGAACGCCATGATCCACCGGCATCGCAGCGCACGTGCCCGTGTTGCGGCGAGCCCTATGTGGCCAACGGCAGCCACGAGACCTCGATCATGGAGGTCCATGTCAAGGCTCATATCCGGCGGATTGAACGTGGGCGTTGGCGCCGTGGTTGTCAGTGTTCGTCGGCGCCTGCGGAGATCATCGCGCCGCCACCTTTGCGCTTGCTTGCGAATACCCCCTTCGGCATCAGTGTCTGGGCATGCGTGCTCTATGAGCGCTTCGCCTGCTTGCGTCCCCTGCGCCGGGTCTCGCGATGGCTGGAAGACCAGGGACTGCCGATGGCGCCGGGAACGATCGCTGGCGGCATGAAGAAGATGACGCCGATGTTCGCGCCTCTCGCTCAGGCCATCCTCGATCATCAGAACCGGCTGACGGTGCGCCACGGCGACGAGACCAGCTGGCGCATCCAGTCCCTCAAGGCCTCGGGGCGCTCGCAGAAGGCCTGGCTGTGGACCGCGGTCAGCGCCGACTCCGTCTTCTTCCTCATCGACCCGTCACGCAGCACCCGGGTGGCCATGGTGCTGTTCGCCTCCACCAAAGGTGTCGTCTTCGTAACTACTCACCCCCTACTGATGACGGATCGTTTTTCCTGACGGGTTCGGATCCGGCATTTTCTCTTGCCGCCTTCACTTGCTCGCTGCCGATGATCGGATGTGCGTGTTCCGACTGACAAGAAGCGGATCGATCTTCGGCTTCAGCTCCACGTTCCGGCCTTGTATGACCAGGTTTTGTCCCCGTGATGATGCAATCATCCACAGCGGTTGGCTGCCTTTCCAATCCTCTGGAGATATGCGCTTGACATTGTAGGAGGGGCACTCTACATGCTGGCCATCGGGGCGGTTTGCGTCGGAGATATTGATGGCGGCATGGTACGGATCGAAGGCGACGACGGGTCTGAGCCAGGCGATCGTCGCGGCCATGCCGCCGCATGACGTGTACATCGAGGCGTTCCTTGGGGGCGGCGCGATCATGAAGCGCAAGCCTCCGGCGCTACGCAGCATCGGCATCGACCTCAACCGACGGGCGATCGACACCTTCCGCTGTGACTATCCGGTGGAGCTTCACCAAGGCTGCGCCCTGCGTTTTCTCGAGACCTTCGCCTTCCAGGGCCGCGAGCTGGTCTACTGCGACCCGCCTTACGTGCAGTCGACGCGCCGGTCGCAGCGCCGCTACCGCTTCGACTGCACGGACGACGACCATGTTGCGCTCCTTGACATCCTGACGTCGCTGCCCTGCCAGGTGATGATCTCCGGCTATCCCTCGCGGCTCTACGACACGCACCTCGCCGGCTGGCGCTCGGCCGAGATCCAGGTCAACAACCAGGCCTGCGTTGTCACCGAGAAGCTGTGGTTCAACTTCGCACCGGGCCGGCCGCACTGGCATACGTGTGCGGGCAGGAACTCGATCGACCGCCAGCGCATCAAGCGCCTCGCAGAGAGCTGGGCGCGGCGCTACCGGACGATGCCCGAAGGCGAGCGGCTCGCCGTGCTGGCGGCAGTCATGGCGGTGGAGGCGTCGTCATGGCGAGCGTGAACGGCACGTCTGTGCGCCAGGAGGCCGACGTCTTCCAGAAGCAGTTCCAGGATCTCCGCAAGCAGGGCAAGGTCAACCAGGAGTGCGAGGAGCTCTTCCGCGGCATGCTGATGCTGATAAAGCTGTTGCTGACCGTGCTCATGGAGAAGATCACACGCAAGACAAGCCGGAACTCCGGTCTGCCGCCATCGCAGACTGACAAGGACGAGAGCGCGAGGCGCACCGGGAGCCACGGCAAGGGCCCGAAGCCGAACCAGCAGACGGGCGACAACCTGCGCACGACCACCGTCGAGGAGACGATCGTCGTCGATGCCTGCGACGCCTGCGGCGCCGACCTCCACGACGTCGACCCCGTCGACCGGGAGTGCCGCGTCCTCTACGACATCGTATTCGAAGTCGTCGAGCGCCGCGTCGAAGCCGAGATCAAGGAATGTCCGAAGTGCCGGGCCCGGACCAAGGGCCGGTTCCCAGACAACATGCCGGGCCCCCTGCAGTACGGCGTCAGCATCCAGGCCCTCGTCATCAACCTGCTGATCGCCCAGATGCTGTCCCTGCGTCGTGCCGTCTCGCTCGTGCACGCGATCTCCGGCATCAAGCTCTCCGAGGCGACCTGCCTCGGCTATGTCCGGCGCTTTCACGATGCCCTCGCATCATGGGAGGAGGCCGCCGTGGCCCATCTCCTGCAACAACCGGCCCTGCATGTCGACGAGACCGGCTTCCGGGTCGCCGGCAAGACCCAATGGCTCCATGTCGTCACCGACGGCACCCTGACGTGCAAGTTCCCGCACCCCAAGCGCGGCCGGGAGGCGATCGAAGAGATCGGCATCATCCCGCGCTACAAGGGCGTCCTGATCCACGACTGCTGGGCGGCCTACATGGGCTACGATCAATGCCGCCACCAACTGTGCGGCAGCCATCTCCTGCGCGAACTGACCTTCGTCGTCGAGTCCAACGGCTACCGCTGGGCGCGACTGATGAAAAGCCTACTGCGCGAGGTCTCCCGCAGGGTCAACAAGAGCGCATCCAAGACCTTGAACGAGGCCGACCGCCGGGCCGTGCGCAAGCGCTACCGCACCATCCTCACCCAGGGCGCCAAGGAACTGCCCGACATCCCGCCACGGACGAAAGGAAAACGTGGACGCATCGCAAAGTCCGACGCGCACAACCTGCATGAACGTCTCGTGAAACACGAGAAGTCCGTCCTGCGCTTCATGAAGGACCCCAATGTCAGTTTCACAAATAATACCGGAGAGCAGAAGATCAGGATGACAAAGGTCAAGATCAAGGTGTCCGGATGTTTCCGCACCATGCCCCACGCCAAGGCATGGTGCCGCGGCTCAAGCTACCTCACCACCATGGACGCACTCGGCTACAACCCTCACGTCGCCATCCACATCGCCCTCGACGGAAAGGCCGTAGACATCCTCAACCAGCACTACGGACAACCAGACCCTAACAAGGGGTGAGTAGTTACTCGTCTTCCTTGTTTGCGACCGCTACGTGGTCTACAGGAAACTGGAGCGCGAGCTTGATGGCAAGGTGATCCTCTGCCTTTGCTGGGCGCACTCCAGGCGCGATGTGATCGAGGCTGCGGCAGGCCAAGAGGGGCTGGAAGAGTGGTGCGACAGGTGGCTCGACAGGATCGCGCTGATCTACACACTGAATGGGCAACGGCTGAAGCACTACGATCCCGCACGCAAGCGTCAGTCAGCGAGGTTCAATGCCCTGCAGAAGGACCTTCGTGCGGCTGTCGAGGCGCTGTTCAGGCAGGCTCAGGAGGAACTCGACGCCTTGCCCGAGGGTGCACGCGAAGCGAAGCCCTTGCGTTCCCTGATCCGTCACCGCGAGGGACTGTGCGTCTTTGTCGACCACCCCCAGGTGCCCATGGACAACAACTTTGCCGAGAGAACCCTCCGGGGTGCGGTGACCGCGAGAAAGCTGAGCTTCGGCTCCGACAGCGAGGAAGGCGCCGCCTTCACCGCCATCATGTACTCGGTCATCGGCACCCTTGCCATGAACAACATCAATGTTCGGCGCTGGCTTCATGAGTGGCTTGAGGCCTGCGCGCAGAACGGCGGCAAGCCCTGCCCTTTAGTCATAAATCGTGCTGGACAAGATGATTCGGATGGTGCACCCTGCCCTGCATGGAAGCACACATTCCGATCAAACGCGTCCTTGAGGACCAGCTCGATCGCCTGCAGTCGATCGTCACCGAGAGCGGCGATAGTAGTCAAAACCGCCTGGCGCTGGAAGTGTGCCGGCACTTCGGCCTGCGGGACGCACGGGGACGCGAGCGGGTATCGAGCTGTGTCGTGGCCCTGAAGCAGCTGGCATCGCAGGGCAGGATCGAGGGCTTGCCGGAGCCCTCCGGTCAGCGGCGTCGGGCAACGCCCCGCCGGCTCGGCGAGGCGGTGGAGAAGCCGCGTGATGTGCCGGCGAGCGTGGCGGCGATCCAGGGTCTGCGGATCCTGCTGGTGCGCACGGATGCCGAACGGGCGCTCTGGAACGAACTGATGGCGCGGGAGCACTTTCTCGGCGCTCCCATTCTGGCCGGTCATCAGCTGCGCTATCTGGTGGATTCCGCTCACGGCTGTCTCGGCGGTTTCGGCTTTGCCGCAGCGGCGCTGAAGGTGGCGGATCGGGATGCCTGGATCGGCTGGGATGCCGACCGGCGTCGTGCGGAGCGACACCGGGTGCTGTCGATGAGCCGGTTTCTGATCCGGGTGCCGGTTGCGAACCTTGCGTCGAAGACGCTGTCGATGTGCCTGTCTCGCCTGGGCGCCGATGTTGCGCAGCGCTACGGGTTCCTGCCATGGCTGGTCGAGACCTATGTCGACCCGACGCGCGACGGTGCGAGCCTGCGGGCGGCGAACTGGCAGCTCGTGGGGTTCACCCGGGGCCGAGGCCGTCAGGACCGCGCGCGCGAGATGGCCGAGAGCGTCAAGGCCGTGTACATGTACGTTCTGGACCGGGACTGGCGGCACAAGCTGGGGGTGGCGGAGCCGATGCCGGCCCTGTCCCCGGGGGAGGGTCTGGACGCCTCGGCGTGGGCGCACCACGAGTTCGGGGGAGCGCCGATCGGCGACCGGCGTCTGAGTGCGCGCCTGGTGGAGATTGCACGAAGACAGGGAGAGAGTCCGATGTCGTCCTACAGCGGTCTGGCGCGCCCGGATCCTGCCGGTGTCCGGGCCTATTATCGGTTCCTGGATCAGCCGGAGACGTCGGCGGTGACCCCGGCGAACATCCTGGCGCCGCACCGTCAACGAACGGTGCAGCGGATGTGCGGCCAGCGGGTGGCGTTGTGCATTCAGGACGGGACGGACCTGAACTTCGCGACCCGTCCGGGCTGCGACGGTCTGGGCATCATCGGCACGAACCAGACGGCCTCGCAGACCCTGGGCCTGCACCTGCACGCCAGCTACGTTGTCAGCGGCGAAGGCCTGCCGCTGGGGGTGGCGCGTCTTGCCTTCGACGCTCCTCCCCGCCCCCGGGCAAAGACCGGTTCGGGCGAGGATGTCGAGATGTCCCGGCGCACGTCGCAGCGCTGGCTCGACGGTCTCGACGACATCGCGGACCTCGCGGCCCGGACGACCGGGGTGAAGGTCGTGTGCGTGATGGACCGGGAAGCGGACTTCTTCGAACTGTTCGACCGGTGCCGGCAGCATCGCCGTCTGTCGATGCTGGTGCGGGCTCGACATGACCGGGTTCTCAAGCGCGGGGCTGCGAAGCTGTTCACCCGACTACGTACGTCTGCCTGCCGCGGCACCATGCAGATCGACATACCCCGCCTGACGGCCCGGCCGAAGTCCTCGGGGCGCAAGAAGCAGCCCGGCCGCACTGCCCGGCGGAACGCGGTGCTGGAGTTGCGCTGGTTGTCGACCACGCTGCCGGCGACCGCTGGCTGCCCCGATGCCGCGCCCGTGGCCGTGACCGCGCTGCATCTCCTCGAGACGGCCCCGCCGGCCGGGGAAGCTCCGGTGGAATGGTTCCTGTTGACCGACCTTCCTGTGGACCACGCCGAAGCGGCCCAGGAGATCGTCGGCTGGTACGCGCTGCGCTGGCGGATCGAATGCTGGTTCCGGGTGCTGAAGTCCGGCTGCCGGGTGGAGCACCTGGCGACGCGCAAGGCCTGCCGCCTGGAACGGCAGATCACCATCCACGCCGTGATCGCCTGGCGTCTTGCCCTGATGACCCTGCTCGGGCGGGATGTGCCGACGATGAAGCCCGACTGCCTGTTCTCGGACCTGGAACTCCGCTTCCTCGGCGACTATGCCCGGCGATACCGGCTGGACCCGCCCGACACGCTGGGGGCGGCGGTGAAGCTGGTGGCGATCCTCGGCGGGTATCTGGACCGCAAGCATGATCCGGCGCCGGGCAACCAGACGATGTGGCATGGCTATCCGCGACTGGCCACCGCTGCCCTGGCCTATGAATGCCTGCTCGAGGCCCTCGATCTGGATCCGACGTCGGAAGGACATGACCGCGCCCTGCACGATTTGTGACTAATAGGTAGGGCAAGCCGCCGGATGACCTCGACCCGTGGCTGCCATGGTCGATGACCCCGGAGCGTCGAAGGGACCTCATGGAACCGGGGTGATCGAGTGCCGTTACGACGGCCGTGACTTCACCGCGCACGAGATGGAGCTGCGCTCCCTGATCACCCAGCACCCCACCCGTGCGGCCATCGCCCGCGCCTTCTGCCGCGAGACCGGCTGATACAAGCCCGACGGGGCCTCAAGAACATGATGGCGAGTGTCGCCTTTCTGGCCATGCACCGCGCTACACAGGCGCCGTCTACAAGGCGTCGGGTTGGATCCATGTCGGCACCACCAAGGGGCGCGGACGCTACGATACGCACAGGAAACTCGACAAACCAAAAAAAGGACATCTGGCTGAGGCCTCTCCGCAAAGACTGGAAACTCATCCTCAACCGGTGAATATCACCAACAATCACTGCGCGACCGAACGCTTACAATGGCAGCGCTGTCGATCCAGACCCTACAGCGCATTGCCGGTGAGACTGGCTATCAGGCAAGCTCCCTCGAAAAGGTGATGCGCCTCCTCGACATTCTTCAGGAAATCACTGGCGATCGAGTTCTGAATGAGCGGCTCGTGCTCAAGGGCGGCACGGCGCTCAATGTCTTTCATCTCGGCCTCGATCGTCTGTCGGTCGACATCGACCTCAACTATGTCGGTGCGCTCGACCGTGCGGCCATGGAGACTGAGCGGCAGGATGTCGAGGCCGCACTCAACCGGCTCCTTGCCTACCAAGGATACGATATTCGCCGAAAGCCGGATGAGCATGCCGGCGGCAAGTGGGTCATGCGCTTCGCCGCGGCGCTCGGCGGCAATACGACATTGGAACTCGATGTGAACTACATGGCGCGTCAGCCCTTGTTTGGCGCCGCCCGTGTGTCGTGGTCCCGCTCGGGGACATGCGTGCGAAGGACGTGCTGGTACTCAATCTTGAGGAGGTTGTCGCCGGCAAGCTCGTTGCTCTTTTTGATCGTCACGCCGCGCGCGATCTCTTTGATGCGCGCCGCATCCTGTCGCTTGGCGGGCTTGACTGGAAGGGCATCAAAGCCGCATTTCTCGCGTTCGGTGCCTGCGCACGCCGTGATTGGCGAACGGTTTCGATTGATGCGATTAGGGGCGATCCACGCGAGCTTCGCCAGAAATTGATGATATGTCTGCCGCGCGAGTATTTCGGCGGCAAGGCGGCTGTCGATGCATGGGTCGAGAAGACGGTAGCGCTGTGTCGTGAGCGATGTGAGTTTTTGTTGGACTTGACGGAAGCCGAACGCGATTTCCTCGACGGCGTCCTGGAACGCGGCGAAGTAAACAGTGACCTTCTCGATGCAAGTTCAGACCTGCAAGCCCGCATTTCCGCAATGCCGATGCTCGCCTGGAAATGTCAGAATGTGCGCACGGCACCAGGACCTTGATCATGACAATAGGAAGAGTCGTGCCTGACTGCCTATCGTCGGAAAGCTGGTCGGCATGACTGCAACCGGGAAGTTGGCAGTGAACCGTGATCTCAGGGCGAACTGTTCTCGAACCGGAACCGCAAGGCATACACTTCCCCCTTCCCTGCGCTTTCTTCTTGACGTTGTTGAATCTCGTTTCATGAGACCTTGCATAGTGGTCCATGAGGATCGGCTTTCGACATCTGTCTGCGACGACGGTTGACTGGCTGAAGGCGGCGTCGGCTGCCGAGGGCAGCACACGCTCGTCTCTGGCGCGGGGATTGTGCGAGCGCGAGGAGTGGCGCAACGCGAAGGGCGAGCTCTGTCTTGCCTCGGCGCGTGCGGCCCTGCCTGACCTTGCTGCGTCGCTCGACATCGCCCTTCCTGCACCAAGGCCTGATGCCTTCGGCACCGGCGCCGACACCCTTGAGCGGGACTATCCCGACAAGCTCCTCGCCTGTTCTCTGGAGGACCTTGGAGAGGTCACCTTGGAGCCTGTGGGCGAGGGCGAGGACAAGCGCCTGGCCCGTTCGATGATGGCGACCTGGCATCCCGAAGGCGAGGCGTGCGCACCCGGAGCCCGGGTGAGCTACTGGATCACCTCGTCGCGCCACGGTCGCCTCGGCGGCCTGGTGTTTGGTGCGGCGAGTTGGCACCAGAAGGCTGAGCGACGACTTCATCGGCTGGTCCCAGGGAGCCCGTGTCGCCCACCTCGGCGAGATCGTCAACAATGATCGCTTCCTGATTCTTCCATCGGTGGATGTGAAGGAGTTGGCCTCCCATGCCCTGGGCTGTGCCTGCCGGCGTCTGGCCGCGGACTGGCATAAGAAGTACGGCGTGACGCCGGTTCTGGCCTACACGTATGTGGGTCCCGAGCACAGTGGCGCGAGCTACCGGGCGGCGGGCTGGGAGCGTTGTGAGAAGATGACCTCGGGTCGGCCTCCCGGGTCCAGGGTGTCAAGCGCGCCGTATGGAAGAATCCCCTGTCGTCTGACTGGCGCGCCGTGCTGTGCCGGGAGCCCGAGCGTGTCATGGGCCGGGCGGCGCCCCTTGTCGGTGATGACAGGACCGACTGGGCGATGAGGGAGTACGCCCGTGACCAGGGTCAGGATGTCTGAATCGACTGGATGGCGTGCGAACTCGATATGCTGGAATGGGCAGAGTTGACAGCGTCCGGTTGAAAGGTCGGTCCGGGTTCTGCAGCCGGTCAGTTCATGTCGCGTCACGGGCGATGGCGCTTCTGTAGAGCGCACGGATTCTCTGGAAGAAAGGCCCGGCAGCGCCGTCTCCGATCATTCTGCCATCGATTTCAAACACGGGGACCTGCGCGCCGAACGTGCCTGTCAGGAAGGCTTCGTCGGCGCCGTAGGCGTCGATCAGGGAGTAGTTGCGCTCGTAAACCGGAATGTCATGGGCGCGACAGAGGTCGATCACCTTCCGCCGCGTGATTCCGTTCAGGCAATAGTCGCCGATCGAGGTCCAGACCTCGCCCTTGCGGACGATGAAGAAGTTGCAGGCATTGGTGGTGTTCACAAAACCGAAAGGATCGAGCATCAGCGCCTCGTCCGCGCCCTGTCGCACGGCGTGGGTCAGAGGAATGATGCAGTTCAGCTTGGAATGAGAATTCAGCCTGGCGTCCTGCGTCAGCGGCAGGCCGCGATGATGCGGAACCGAGGCCAACCGGATGCCGCGCTCGATCAGGCTCTCGTCGGACTTCGAGTGTTCTGCGATGATGACAATGGTCGGGCCGTAGACCGACAGATGCGGGTGCTGGAAGGGCTTCTTCTTGCGCCCGCGTGTGACCATGAGGCGGATATGCACGTCCGTCACCATCTCGTTGGCGTCGAGCGTGTCGCGGATGGCCCGGATCAGTTCTTCGCGGCTCATGCCGATGTCGAGATCTATGAAAAGCGCCCCCTCGTAGAGCCGGTCGAGATGCTCGGCGAGAAACGGGATGCGTCCGTCATGAAGCCTCAATCCCTCCCAGACACCATCGCCCAGCATGAAGCCGGAATCGTAGACCGAGACCCTGGCCTCGTCGCGATGTACGATCTCGCCATTGACGTAGATCCTGATGTTGGCGTTGCGGTCATCCTGAGCCGCGTCATGGGAGGAAACGTGGGTATCCTGGTTCATCAAGGCATCCCTGAAAGCGGGCGGCGGCAGGCGCCGCCGCTCGTTGTCGCTCAGTTGTTGAACAGGAGTTCGCGCTGGATGACCGGCGAGGCCTTCGGGTCCAGGCCAAAGTCGGTCAGGAACTCCTCGTACCACCGCTGGGTGCGACCCGTTTCGTAGTAATAGAAGATCGTGTGATCGACCCAGTCGCGGAAGGTCTTGTCAGCCTCGCGGCGGACCGCGATGGAGGACGGCGACGAAAAGGCCGGGGTCGGGATCACCAGCTGGCCCCGGCCCAGTTTCTGACGGGCGGCGAGCAGGGGCGGATGGAACAGCGAAACCGCATCAACCCGACCCGACTGGAAAGCCGCGATCGCGGCGCCGTTGTCCGGGAAGCGCTGGATGTCGGCGTTCGGGATGGTGCGCGTCAGGAAGGCATCCATCGAGGTCGCCTGCGGCACGCCCACGGTCACTTCCGGCTTGTTCAGGTCTTCCCATGTGCTGACGCTGAGGTCGTCATCCGCCAGAACGGCCAGCGAGATGTAAAGCAGCGGCTGCTTCGGATAGTCGACCACCATCGCCCGCTTTGGCGTGGCGTCGAGGAACATCATGTCGATCTTGTCGGCTTGCAGTGCCGCGATGGCGGTGGCCCAGGTGACTTCGACCATTTCCAGCTCGACGTCCAGTTCCTCGGCCATGGCCTTGCCGATGGAGACGATCAAACCGCTCTCCCATTCGCCGTTCGCCGGGTTCTTCGAATACCACGGCGGAGCCTGTGTCACGCCCATGCGCAGCTTGCCGGTTTCCTGGATCTTCTCCCAGGTCGATTGCGCCTGTGCCGCGTCAGGTGTGAGCGACAGCAGGGCGAGGGCGGCAATCAGCGTGGCCCCCAGTCGTTGCAACAGTTTCATCGTCTTTCCTTCTCTTGTTGAGTGTGATCCGCCGTCAATCCGGCAGCCTGAAGAGCGAATGCCCGTCGAGGAATTCGCGCATGCGGTCGGTTTCCGGGTCCCTGAGGATACGTTGTGGTTCGCCCTGTTCAAGGATCATGCCCTCGTCCAGGAAAAGCACGCGGTTGGCGACGTGATAGGCAAAGCCCAGTTCGTGGGTGACGCAGAGCATGGTCATGTCTTCCTCGGCCAGTTGGCGCATGGTCTTCAACACCTCGCCCACCAACTCGGGGTCCAGCGCCGAAGTCACTTCGTCGAACAGCATCACCTCGGGATCCATCGCCAGGGCGCGCGCGATGGCGACGCGCTGTTTCTGTCCGCCGGAAAGGCGTGCGGGATACTCCTCGGCCTTCTCGGTCAACCCGACGCGGTCCAATTGCGCCATGGCCTTGTCGCGGGCTTCCGCCTTGTTCCGGCCCAGGACGATCACTTGTCCCTCCATGACGTTTTCCAGGACGGTCATGTGCGGGAAAAGGTTGAAATGCTGGAACACCATGCCGATACGCGCGCGCAGTGCGCACAGCTCGGCTTCCCTGTAGTGCATACGGCCGTTGCGCTCAGTGCCGATCAACCCGCCCTTCACGAAGATCTTCCCCTCGGTCGGGTTTTCCATGAAATTGACGCAGCGCAACAAGGTGGACTTTCCCGACCCGGAGGAACCGAGGATCACCACGGTCTCGCCCGATTGCACGGTCAGGTCGAGACCCTTCAGCACTTCCAGGTCGCCGAAGGACTTGTGCAGGTTTTCAATGCGGAGAATCTCGGACATCAGTCGGCCCTTCTCAGCATGCGCTCAAGCACATAGGTTGCCTGGACCACGGGATAGAGAACGACAAAGAAGATGATCGCCACAGCGGTGTAGCTTTCGATGGGGTTGAAGTTCAGGTCCGCGATCAGCTTGGCCTGATTCAGCGTTTCCACGTAGCCAACGACCGAGGCGAGGGTTGACATCTTGAAGACCTCGATACCCCGGTTGGTGAGTGCGGGGAGGACGCGTTTGACGGCGACGGGAAGGATGATGCGCCGGATCGTCTGGCTGTACGTCATGCCGATGGCTTTGCCGGCTTCCCATTGTCCCCTGTCGATCGACTGGATGCCGGCGCGATAGATTTCGGCTGAGAACGCCATCGTGTTGAGTGAGATACCAAGGACAGCGGCCAGGAACGGGTCGGTTTCAATCCCCGTCAGTATCGGGAAGGCGTAAAAGAACCAGATGATCTGGACGAGAACCGGCGTGTTGCGGAAGACCTCGACAAAGGCTCGGGCGGGCCAGGAAACAAGAGGCGACCTTGCGTACCTGGCAACGCCCACGACCAGTCCGCCGCCAAGACCCAGGATCACGGTGATCACGAAGATGAACACCGTGCCCTTGATGCCGACCCAAAGGACCGGCCAGTTCTGCAGGATCGTGGCGAAGTCCCAGTTATACATCAGTGCTGCCGGTCACCGGACCGTCCCTTCGCCGGACTTGGCCAGACGGCGCTCGACCCAGATCGACGCCTGGCTGAAAACAAAGATCAGAAGGAAATAGATCACCGCGACAATGGTGTAGACTTCAAGCGGCCGGAAGATCTTCTGCGCCAGCTCGTTGGCCTGGAACATGAGGTCGGTATAGGCCACGGTCGAAACCAGCGTCGTGGTCTTCAGGAGCTCGATCGATCGCTCCATGAAGGCCGGGATCATGCGCTTGACGGCTTGCGGCAGGACGATGCGGCGCAGGCTTTGCGAATAGGTCATGCCGATGGCCCTGGCGCCTTCCCATTGGCCTTTTTCGACAGAAAGGATGCCTCCGCGAAAAATCTCTGCAAAGAACGCCGAGGACTGGATTGAGAACGTCACAACCGCTGCGATCAACGGTGTCATCCGCACATCGACAAGGAGCGGGAGCGCAAAGAAGAACCAGAAGAGCTGAACAAGGGGCGGCGTCGTACGGAAGAACTCGACGATGAAGCCCGCAACGCCCGAGAGAGGGCGGAATCCTGACAACCGCAACAGCGCGAGAACGAGACCCAGGGGCACGCCGAAGAGAAGCGCGAGAGCGGTGACCTTCAGCGTGTTCAGAAGTCCCAGCATCAGCAGATCGACGTCGCTCAGAACCGCCAGAAAGTTCCACTCCATCCGCGCTTTCCCTCATCTCGGGCTATTCCGCCTTGCCACAGCGTAGGCCTGGGATAGTATGATTGTCCACGATCTTGTTGGCGGTGACACGATGCAGCCGAACATCCTTTTCATCCAGGTGGATCAGTTGGCGGCGCAATTTCTGCGCTTCTACGGCGATGCGATCTGCCATGCTCCGAACCTCGATCGTCTCGCCGCAGAGGGTACCGTGTTCGAAACCGCCTATTGCAATTTTCCGCTCTGCGCTCCCTCCCGCGCGTCGATGGCGACCGGGAAACTCTGCTCGAAAATCGGCGCCTACGACAACGCGGCGGAACTGCCTGCCAGCATCCCGACCTATGCCCATTACTTGCGTGCAGCGGGTTATCAGACCGCGCTTTCAGGCAAGATGCACTTTGTCGGACCGGACCAGCACCATGGCTTTGAACGCCGCCTGACCGCGGATCTCTATCCCGCGGATTTCTCATGGGTGCCGAACTGGGGTGATGAGGGGAAACGGGATACGAATGATCCGCGGTCCGTGACGGTTGCAGGTGTTTGCGAGCGTTCGATGCAGATCGATTTCGATGATCTCGTCACGTTCCACGCCGTGCAGCACCTCTTCGATACGGCACGATCCGACGATACGCGACCGTTCTTCCTTCAGGTATCCTATACCCATCCACACGAGCCCTACCTCTGCCAGGGGGAATTCTGGGAACTCTACGAAGATCGCGACATTTCATTGCCCGCAGTGCCGGCTCTGTCAGAAGAGCAGCACGATGCCCACGCTGTTCGTCTGTTGTCCGACTTCGGCATGCTGAATGTTCACTTTACCGACGAGGACATCCGAACCGCGCGCCGCGCGTACTACGGGTCGATCAGCTATCTCGACCAGCTGATCGGCCAGCTGATCGAGACGCTGGAGCGGATCGGGCAACGGGACAACACGGTCATTGTCTTTACGTCGGATCACGGCGACATGCTCGGGGAACGTGGCATGTGGTTCAAGAAGCACTTCTACGAACCATCGCTGAAAGTGCCGCTGGTCATGGTCGGCGGCAAGTTCGGCGCGCGCCGCGCCAGGACGCCGGTATCGTTGGTGGATCTGTTGCCAACGTTCATGGGGATTGCTGAAGGCGTCGGCTGGACTTCACCGGTGGAAGCGCTGGACGGGGAGGACCTCGGCGCTAGGCTTGACGAGGAATCCGACCGGCCCATCTATGCCGAATACCTGGCCGAAGCGGCGACGGCGCCGATCTTCATGGTCAGGCAAGGCCAGTACAAGTTCGTCTGCTCCACCGACGATCCGCCACTTCTTTTCGATCTGGAGAACGACCCGAACGAATGGCACAATCTGGCGGGCAACCAGGAGTGTGCCGAGGTGGAACAGCGCCTCCTTGGCATCGTCATGCGGCGTTGGGACAGCAAGGGGCTGGCCGAGCGGATCCGCCTCAGCCAGAAGAGGCGTCGCCTGGTCCTTTCGAGCGGCCTGAAAGGCGTGCGTCCGCGCTGGAACCACGATGAGGAGCCGGGCCAGGACGTTGTCTGGTACCGCGGCGAAACGAGTTACAACGAGTGGGCTTTCAGATATCTGCCAGCACGAGACGCGGACTGAGCACCGGTTCGTCCAGGGACTTCACGACAGGTCCCCTGGCAATTGATCGGTCACGCAGTGATGGCCGGTGCTGGACGGCGCCAGGGCCTGAAGACACTATGCCGACGGGAAGCCGGTGACGCATTCCGGTCTCGTTCATGGTCGAGGCCGTGGGGTCTCTCGACGAGACACAACGTCCGGTACGGCAGCTGACCGGAAGAGGGCGGGGCTTGTGTCTGCCGCCTTGAGCCCTCGTCATGCGAGGTGCCTGGCCGGAGGGTGTTCCACGAGGCCTGGCCGATGTCGCCGAAGCGCGTGTGCGGGAACTGCGGTGCGGCAGTTCCTGTCCGGTTCCTCCCCGTGTTCCTTTCGGCGCGGAGCGTTGCCACGTCGAACGGCGCCCCGGGAGAAGGGCGGAGGAGGGGAAGAGAAGAGGCAACAGCGGCCATGGCCGCGTCATGAAGGATGGCCGGCGCTGCATGTCCCTCGATGAACCGGGCTGCCGCGCCATGGAGGCCCTCGGCTTCCAGATCGAGGACATGCAGGTCATGGAATGTCGGCACAAGGCCCCTGTGTTCACCGATGACGAAGACCGGTGAACTGGCCGGTCATGGCGAAACCTCCCTGACATTCTTGCAGGACAACATCCTTGACCTGGTGCCGCTCGACCCGTCCCGAGGCGTCATGCGTCGTCCGCCTTTCGGCGCATGGGTCTGGCAAACATACGGGGGCGCCCTTCCCGCAGCATCCATCTGGATGCTGGCCGTCCGCGCCCTTTGTGCCTCGTCTCCTCGCGTGGCCCCGGTAGGTCGGGGGACGATGCCGAATCGGATGAAGGCGCCCTCCTCTCCTTGCGCTTGCCTATCTCGCGGATGCTATAACTTACGGTCGGCCGGGGTGCGTCAATCTCATTCCATCCTGACGGACGCTGACCCAAGGACGATTCCGAATGGAGCCGAGCCCAGGGTGGTTCTGCGAGAGACATCGACCTGGCGGATGGCTCGGGTGTGAAGGCGCCGCTGTCGCGCACGAATCTCTGGAAGTTTCCCGGATCGAGAGAAATGTTCCAGATCGCTTCGTAGACCCTGCGCAACTCTGCCACCGTGAAAGCCGGCTGACAGAATCGTGCGGCGACCGTCGTCGTCTCGAGTCGCGAGCGGACGCGTTCCACCGCATCCCGGACAATCCGGTCATGATCGAAGGCGAGGTGAAGATCACCGTCCTCGATCCAGTCCACGGGGAGGAGTCGGGCCGCTGCCGTGTCGCGGCCGCCCCGGAGTTCGGGGAGATCGGCGGTGATGGCCCAGAAGGCGACGGTCACTGTCCGCATGCGTGGATCCCGTGCCGGATCGCCGTAGGCAGCGAGTTGTTCAAGGTGCCGGGCGCCGCGGCCGAGACCGGCTTCTTTCTCCAGCTCCCGGGCAGCTGCCGCGTCGAGACCCTCATCTCGATGCACGAAACCACCCGGCAGGGCGAGTTTCCCGCGATAGGGGTCCCCGCCTCGCTCGATCAGCAGAATCTTGAATGCATCGTCCTCAATGGTGAAGAGCGCTACGTCGACGGTGACGGCACACAACGGATAACTCACTGTATTTCCTCACTGACTCGCCTGCAGAACAATAATTGTTGCAATGACAACAACGAACACCATGTAATTGTCAGTGTCACAATAAACCCAAGGAGCCCAGCTTGACCATACCCAGCCTTGAAAACGCCGCCATAGGTTCCCCCATTACGCGCCTTGGCGTCTCGTTCTTCCCCGTCTATCTGCAGGACAACGCTCTCCCGGTCATCGACACCGGCGAGTCATCGGGACTGATCGTCAGTGAGTTCGATGTCGCGACAGTCGGAGCACTGAAGGTGACCAATCCTACCGACAGGCCGGTCCTGATCGTCGAGGGTGAGCACTTCACCGGCGGCAAGCAGAATCGCACCATCAACGCCACCATTCTCGTTCCGGCCGGATCCAGGCTCGATGTTCCCGTATCGTGCCTGGAACAGGGGCGATGGGGCCGCCACCGGGCATGGCGCCGTGCGGAGGCCTTCGCGCCCCAAGGCATCCGCAAGGGCAAGAGGGCAAGCGTCAACAGGTCCTTCTGCGTCAGTGGGGACCACAAGAGCGATCAGCACGCCATCTGGAACGACATCTCAGCCATGATGCTTCGTGAAGGTGTCGCTTCATCGACGGGCGCCGCCGAAGAGCTGGAGGAGTCCTACCGGCGGCATCACTCCCGCAGGGAGACAGTCGAGGCCCTCGTCGACCGGGGCCCGCTTCCCGGGCAGTGCGGCATTGTCGTGGCATACGGCAGCGATGTCACGGCCATGGATCTTTTCGGTGCACCGCACCTTCTCCGTGAACACTGGGGAGCGCTGGTGAGGTCGCACTTCCTCGAAACGAGGCCGTCCAGGGGCCGCCCGTCGGCCACCAGTGCCCTGAAGAGGATGAGGCGGCTGGGAGCGTCACCGGCCGAGACCGCACCTGGTGTCGGACTCGGTTGCGAACACCGCGTGAGCGGGCGTCGCCTGACGGGCCAGGCACTGGTCCTGGACGGTGCGCTGATCCACGCCTCGTTCTCGTACGACACAGGTCGAAGCGCACACCATGATTGATTGTTGATGCTCGTCGAGCGTGGCCTCATGGTCGGGACTGGCTGTCGGCAATCTCCTGGACATCACGACAGAAGAGCGGCGAGCCCGGGCGGTCGCCGAAGCCTTTCCCCGGGGCATGAGGTGTGGCTGATCGTGCGTCGTCGCAAGTCTCGTTACCGCCGCGGTTCTCAACGGCGCCACCCTCGGTCCAGACACGCTGATGCAGGGAGGCCGAGGCACGCTTAGGTGGCGTCGTTGACGGGACCCGAGGCGTC
Source organism: Alphaproteobacteria bacterium (assembly GCA_964291265.2). Lineage (GTDB taxonomy): Bacteria > Pseudomonadota > Alphaproteobacteria > SP197 > SP197 > SP197. The sequence continues at coordinate 749,426 of OZ219747.1, read as the reverse complement.
TGGTCATGGCGCGCAGGCACCACACTCTTGCCTCGCACGCAGTCACGAGCGGCATTCCATTGCCGATCGTCGCCAAGCTCCCGGATCACAGCCGCTGTTCCATGACACTGCGCTGTGCGCATGTCCGGGACAGGGACATGGAAGCCGCCGCCAAGCGGACAGGAGCCGCCGTTGCCCGGCCCTGTGATCTGTCTGATCCGTGATCCGACGGTTCAGGGAGTCCGGAACTGAACGTTTCGATGGGCGCGAGACACGGCTCGGATGCCGTGACGCGGCGGTATCCGACGGGCGCCGTGCTGCCGGGAGGAGGGTCGGTTTCGCTCTCCTACCAGTTGAGGGCGCCGCGCAGCATGAGGCTGTCTTCGCTGACCGGCCCCGGCCGGTGCGCGCCCTCGAGGCCGAGGGAGAGTCCCGCGCCCATGCGGTAGCGGGCGCCGAGCCGCAGGGTGCGCCCGCCGGTCTCCGCCAGGCTCAAGCCCGCCCAGGGGGTGAGCACCACGAGAGGCCCCGGACCGGCGAGGCCGAAGCCGTGGCCCGCCTCCGCCTCCAGGCGGCCCTCTGCCGATGTCGTGTCGGAGACGGCCGCGGGCAGGCCGTGGTCGAACAGTTCTCCCAGATCACTCTCCGTGCGCCCGTGCGCGGGACCGAAGGCGAGGAAGGTTCCAAGCCCGTCGGCCCCGGGGTCGAGGCGCACCAGGGCGCTCACACCCCACTCGTCACGGTCCGCCTCGTGGGCCGCCAGGAGCCGCGTGCGCAGCTCCGCCGTCAGACCCTCCGCCGGGTCCCGCCATGTCACGCTCGCCCCGGCCTCGATGCCCGCCCCCTCGGCGGCGTCGCCCGCGTCATGGCGCACCCCCGCCTCCAGGGCCGGGGTCAGCGTCGCACCGCTTGCCAGCGCGTGCTCGTGCGACCCCTCCAGCAGCAGCCGCAGGCGGGTCGTCCTCGCCGTCAGCCCCGCCAGGCCGTCATCGGACCCCGTGCGCAGGCGCGCCAGCGCGCCCTCGCCCTTGACCGCAAGGCGCGTCATGCCGCCCTCGATGAGGTCCGCATGCTCGATGAGGACGCTGCGGGCGCCCGCCGCCGCGCTCCACTGCGCCAGGTCCGTGCTGCGCACCGGCGCCCCCTCCTCGGCAATCCGCACCTCGCCGGTCCCGTAGCCGAGGCTCGCCCACAGGGTCGAGCCGTCCGCCAGCAACCACGCCGCATAGGGATGCACCGACGTGATCGTGGTCTCGTGGACGCCCTTCACCTGGTCCGTCTGCGTGTCCAGCTCGCCCCGCACATGGGAGAGCGCCGCCCCGGCCAGAAGGTCGGGGCGCAGGCGCACGTCCGCCCCCAGCTGCGCCGACCACAGGCCGCCGTCCCACGACACGCCGCCTTGCGAACCCGACAGCGACAGCCACGCGCCCCGGCCCCACACGGCCAGCGGCGGCGCGGAGGCCTCGCCCTCGGCGCCCGCCGCCAGGGTGAAGGAGGCGCCGTCCAGCACCTCGGCCATGCTCGGGCCGGGCTCCTCCGGGTGCGGCGACGCCCACGCGTCCTCCACCGGTGACGGCAGGGCGCCGAACTGCACCGTGCCGCCCCCCTCGCCGGAGGCCACCGCCTCGATGCGACCCGTCACCGCCCCCAGGGTCTGCGACATCGCCGCCGCCGCCACGTGCGGCAGCACCGCCGCATTCACCCGGTTCGACCTTGCCATGGACCCCGCCGCCCGGTCGCGCAGAACGCCAAGCGCCGTGGCGTCGTTCCCCACCACGTAGTCCGCCGCATCGTTCAGCGTGATGCGGTAGGCTTCCGCGCCTTCCGCATCCGCATCGGCCGCCGTCGGGATCGTCACCACGCCCGTTCGCCGCCCCGCGGCGCCGAACACCGCATCGAACGAACGCGGACCCAGACCGCCCGGAACGTCACCGGCATCGAAGCCGCCGCCGTCCCGGGACGCCAGGGTCAGGCTCACCCGCAGACTGCCCGTCAGCGCCCGGTCGGCGCTCACCACGAGGCGGATGGCCTCGCCCTCGGTCACCGCCGCCGGATCCTGCGCCAGGGTCAGCACCGGCAAGAGCGTCGTGTCCGTCACCGTCACCGCCACCGAATCGATGGTCACCGAAGCGTAGCCCCCGCCGCTCGCACCATGGGTCAGCGTCGCCGTGTCGTCGGTCGTGTCCTCGTCACGGGCCGCGCGCACCGTCACCCGTTGCGCCGTGTCCCAGTTGGCCGTGGTGAAGGTCAGGCTCGCCGGTTCCACCGTCACCTCGCCCGAAGCGCCGCCCACCGTCACCGTGACCTCGCCCGAGGGTTCCGTGTCCAGCACCACCGTGTAGGCCGCACTGCTCCCCTCCGCCACCGTCAGCGCGGTCGGTGTCACCGTCACGCTTGCGTCTGCGGTGGGCGTCGTGCCGCCTCCGCCACCGCCACCGCCGCCTCCGCCGGGCGCCACCGGCGCCGCCGGCGTCGCCGTCACCGGCGCATCCGGACCGGCGCCGTTGCCGGCCCCGTTCACCGCGCGCACCTCGAACTGGTAGGCAGTGCCGTTCGTCAGACCGCTCACCTCGTAGCTGGTGGTGCCCGCAGCGGAGCCGGGAATGTCCTCCCACGCGCCCCAGTCGTCGCTGCCGGCCTTCCGCCGCACCTGCCACTTGGTGATGGTCGGATTGTCCGGGTCGGTCCAGCTCAGCGTCACCGAAGCGTTGCCCGCCGCGCCGGCAAGGCCGGCCGGCTTCCCGGGCGCCACATCCTTCTCCGCCACGCTCACCACCACAGAGGCGATGGTCACCGAGGCGTAGCCGCCGCCAGACGCGCTGTGGGTCAGCGTTACGGCGGCGTCCGTCGTCGTGTCCGTGTCCGTGCCTGCGTTCACCGTCACCGTCTGCGGCTGGTTCCAGTTGGCTCTGGTGAAGGTCAGCGACGCGCCCGTCACCGTCACGTCCCCCGACGCGCCCGCCACCGTGATCGTCACATCCGATGTCGGCGGCGTGTTCAGCCGCATCGTGTACGTCCTGCTGCCGCCTTCCGCCACCGTCAGCGCCGCCGTCGACACCGTCACCCCCGGCGTATCGGCCACCGTCACGTCCACCGTGCCCGCGTCGGGAATCGCATCCGCAGAAGCTCCCGTCAGACGGAAGGCGTGGTTGATCACCGCCGTGCCGTTCGCCACCCCGGTCACCGTCACCGTCCGCGCCGTGCTGTAGTTGCTGGTGGTGAAGGTCAGGCTCGCCGGACTGACCCGCGCCGCCGCCGTGTCGTCGCTCGTCACCCGCAGTGTCCCCGCATAGGCCTTCGTCAGCGCCACCGTGTAGGTCGCCGTGGAACCGGGCGCCACCGTCACCGGCGTCCCGGTCAGCGTGAGCGCCGCCGTGGTGTCGTCCTTGAAGGTCACCGTACGGATGTTCGACCAGGGACCCTGAAGGTTACCCGTTCCCCCGGCGACCCCCGCCATGCGATAGCCCGTCGCCCGAACCCGGACCTCGACCGATGCCCCGTCAGGATAGTTCAGCAGAAGCCGATTGTTGCGAGAGCCCGGATTCTGTCTGGCACTCGCCTGGTTGAGACTGTGATCCGTCCAGGTGCTTGCCCCCTTCAGCCGGGTCTGCGCTCTCCACCAATGGAACTTGGCCGCGTCTTTCACATAGTCGTCCGCATCCGATAACTCGTTCGAGCCGCCGGCATGGGTCCAGGTCAGGTCGATCTGCCCGTTCGTCGTCGAAGTCGCCGCCGTCAGCACCGGGGCCGCCGGATCGGTCTTAGCCGTCACCTGATCCGACCACACCGACTGCTCCCCGGGACGGACCGCCGCGAACAGGCGGAACGTGTAGTCCGTGCCCTTCGTCAGACCCGTCACCCGGACGCTCGTCCTGCTTGCGCCCGTGAGCGTCGTGGTCGTGCTCCAGCCGCCCGTGCTCTTGTACTGATAGCCCCAGCTCGTGATCGGAATGCCCGTCAAGGCGCTCCAGCTCAGGGTGACCGAGGCATCGCCCCCTGCCGCCGTCAGAACCGGCTTGGGAACCGTATTCGTCGGCGTCGCCTTCACCTGGTCCGACCACACCGACTGCACCCCGGGACTGACTGCCGCAAACAGCCGGAACGTGTATTCCGTGCCGATCGTCAGTCCCGTCACCGTGGTGCTCGTCGTGCTGCCGCCCGTGACCGTCCGGGTCCTGATCCAGCTGCCGCCCGCGGGCTTGTACTGATAGCCCCAGCTCGCTACCGTCACACCCGACAGCGCGCTCCAGCTCAGGGTGACCCTGGCGTAACCCGCTTCGGCGCTCAGCACCGGCTTGGGAACCGCCGCCGACGCCGACGGCGTCGCCTCCACCACCGCCGACGCGGCGCCGTTGCCGCCGCTGTTCCGCGCCCGGATGCGGAAGCGGTACTCGCTGTCGTTCGTCAGACCCGTCACCGTGTAGCTCACCGTGTCGGCGTCCGAACCGGGAATCGCGGTCCAACTGCCCCAGGCGGCGGTCCCCTTCCTCTGCTGCACCCGATACCGCGTGATCGAATCGTCGTCCGGATCGGTCCACGTCAGCTTCACCTGCGCGTTGCCCGCCTCCGCCGACAGGCCCGCCGGTGCGGCTGGAACGGAAGCGGTCGTGCCGTCGTTCAGCGTGCCGTCGGCGGTCGCATCGGTGCCGACCTTGTAGGTGCCGGCACCGCCTTCCAGCGTGATGCGGTAGGTCTCCGCGCCCTCCACAGTCGAATCGGTGCTGGTCGGGATGGTCACCGTGCCCGTCGTGCTGGCAGTGTTGCCAAAAGCCACGATGAAGGCGCGCGGGCCCAGCGTGCCGGTAATGTCGTCCGCATCGAAACCGCTCGAACCACGGTCCGACAGCACCATGCTCACCGTCAGGTCCCCCGTCTGCGCCTTGTCGGAGGTCACCGTCAGGCTGATCGCCGTCCCCTCGGTCACCGCCGCCGGGTCGGTCAGAAGCTGCAGGATCGGCGTCGTGTCCGTCACCGTCACGTCCACATCGTCGATGTCGAGCGAGGCGCCGTAGTCCGTGTCGGTGCTCGACGCCGCGTGCGTCAGCGTCGCCGTGTCGTCCAGCGTGTCGTCGTCGGCTGCGGCACGCACCGTGATCGTCTGCGCGGTGCTGAAGTTGCTTGGCGTGAAGGTCAACGGTGAACCCGCCACCGTCACCTCGCCCGATGCGCCGCCCACCGTGATCGTCACGTTCGCCGAGGGCGCCTTGTCCAGCTTCACCGTGTAGGTCTCGCTGCTCCCCTCTTCCACCGTCAGCGATGTCGGCGAGATCGTCACCCCGGCGGTGGCAGCGGCCGTGGTCGTGCCGGTGGCTTTTGCGCGGGAGCCTGGAGGACATGACGCAGTAGGATCGGGATTGAAAGGATGCGTTGCTTGAAGAGCGATCTCGTATTCGGTGCCGGCCTCCAGGCCGGTCAGCGTGTGGCTGGTCGCGGCGGCATTCGAGATCGTGACAGAGGTCGAACTGCCCCCGGTCTTCTTGTAAGACAATTCCCAGCCGTTGCGGAGTACATCGGTCGGCGCCGTCCAGGTGACGGCAAACCCGTCCGAACGCGGCGCAAGGCTCAGGTTCGTCGGTGCTCCCACGCCAGGGCAGCTGTTCGCAGGCGTCGCCGTCACCCAGTCCGTGGCGGCGCCGTCGCCGGAGGCGTTCACCGCACGGATCATGAAACTGTATTCGCTGCCATTGTCCAGGCCCGTCACCATGTGCCTCACGGTGTTCGCGCCCGAACCCGTCATGGTACCCCAGGTGGCGCTGGCCTTTGACGGCGTCTTGGCGTAGCGCAGCTTGTAGCCGGTGATCGTGCCAGTCGGCTTGGTCCACGTCAGCAACACCTGCGCGGGGCCGCCGGGCGTCGCCGTCAGGCTCGTCGGCGCGGCGAGCGTCGTGACCGCCGTCGGGGTCGCGGAAACTGTATTCGAATCCACCTGGCCATGACCGGACCAGTTATTGCTGAGAAAGAAGTCGTAGGACGTGCCAGGTGTCAACCCGGTCAGCGTGTAGCTGCCGGAGTTCGCGCTAGTCAGTGTCTTACTCTGGTAGCTTCCACCGGCGGGTCTATGAGAGAGTCTTGTAACAAGGAACCCGGCTGGCGTCGGCGAAGAAGTGGTCCATGTGAGTGTCACCTGCCCCGGCCCCGGCGTGGCGGTGAGGGTAACGGTCACTTGCGCCTGCGCGACTTGTGGCGCGAGGGCAGCGGCCAGCGTAATGAGGAAGAGGGCGGCGAGTCCCGCCTTCAGGCGGCGGGCGGGTCTCCCGAAGGCGCCCACCGGCTCAGCCCCGCGCCCGGAGTCTTGAGGGGGGGGGGGGGTACGAAGTTCTGGGGTTCGCGCGTGCGTGAGGTGCTCACGCCCCGCCCGCAGAGCCGCAGGTCATGCACCCCGACATCGCCTGGCGTCCGCGTCATGACCGCACCCTCCCGTTCGTCACGAAATCCGGGCCGCCGCGCCCGCACGACCGCAGCGAACCCGTCAGTGCAATCCGTAACCCATCCGCAGGCGGGCCGCAACACACAGTGTGGTGGAGGCGAGTGTGGTGGAGGCGGTTGACGAGGCGTCGATCACAGCCCTGGATGACCCGGGATTTGACGGTTGCGACATGGGGTACACGCTGTTGTCTCTCCTGGCACCGCTGATTTCCTGTTGGCAGGGGGAGAACTTCGAACAGGAGCTGTGTCAGGTGATCGAGGCGGGTGGTGATATCGATACCAGCGGCGCCATTGCAGGTGCTGTGCCTGGCGCCCGTTTCGGCCTCGAGGGAATTCCCGACACCACCTTCCTCGATGGCACCATCCACACGTCTCCTCGAAGTCGAGAACAGCGTGTCACCCGAGGGACTTGCGGAAGTACGGATCCCGTCCGAGTTCAGTCAGTGCCGGCGGCCGAGCTCTCTCAGGACACAGAAGCTCTTGTCTGCTGAGGATCGTCCCTCGGGCGACGGGCCCACTGCTGCTTCTGACAATGGAAGTCGTGATCGTCGAGGCGCCGCTGAAGGGCGTTTCGTCCATATGTGTGATCGCGGAGCATCGCCTGGTCAGGCGCGACGCGACAATGAACGGCCGGTTCCTGCGGCGAGCAGTCCTGAGGCACATCCTCTGGCGAATGTCGTGGCGTTCTTCCTCGTCTCTTCAAGATGGCACATGCCGACGCCATGGTGTCAGGAAGGAGCGGGCTGAACAGCACGAATCACGCTGCTGCACCCGACCCGTCACTGATCGTCACCATCCTGCAGCGTCAATCGGCCCGGTGCGCAACGGCCTGCGGACACCGCATGAGGTGGCGGCCCGGTGCCGGCCGGCCATGCTCCTCGTGGGCCCCGCCGGATCCGTATGGCTCATCGGGTGAAGGAGGTACGGGGTTGCCAAGGTACACGAAGCCCGTGCAACAAGCTCCATACCCGCCAGATCGTCTTCACCTGTCCGCCCACGGACTTCATTCGCCAAGGCCCGACACGGTTGGAGTCCATGGCCGCGTGCTGCACATACCTGACTACGAACACCGTCTCGACCTGGCGCCTGCGGAACTTCGCGCTTTCTGGAGGAGGAGGTCGAGTGCGCGGCGAGCGCCGGCGCCGACATCTGCGCCCAGGTCGGCTCGAACTGGGTTCAGGCCCCGAACCTGGGGGTCGAAGGCATCCGCCGTTGGATCGAGCGGCTGAGCGAGGCCTCTGCGACGGCGTTCCACATGTCGGGGTGCGCGGCCAACGTCGAGAAGGTGGTGCTCCATGCCGCCTGCCACCGGTCCGATTGGCGGCAGGGGACCGTGGGCTTCTTGCGCGAGGCGGGCTTCGATGTCGTGTGGGCCGGCAACTTCGTCGACCAGGGCTGGTTCGCCAGCCAGGAGGAGCTCAACGCCCAGGTGATCCGCCTCGACGAGCGAGCCAAGGCCTTCGTGGCTGACAAGGCGCCCCTCGTTGGCGCCCGCCTCGCCCATGGCACGGCCCAGTGCCCGCGGGCATCGGACGGTGTGACGAGGAGGTTCTGCGGGGCCGGCGCCCGAACTCGGGGCCATGCTCGGGAAACCCGTGATCACGCACGACATCGCACTCTACCGGCGCATCTTCAAGACACTCGGCACGGCTTCGGTGACGAGGCAGGGCGGCCTGCTTGCGTCCCTGCCGCGATGGACCTCGGCCGACCTCGCCTCGCCGGAGATGTCCGCATCCGGACCGGTTGGCGAGGTCGCAGGCCTTTCAATCACCCACGCGTGTATAGGGATGTTACTCCCGCCTTCTCTCACCGAGTGCTTCGCGCCGCCTTCTTGCGCCAAGTGCGTCACGCACCTGGATCGCCCAGTTCAGCCTTTCGAGACCCTGCCAGAGCTTCTTCGCTCCCGGGAGCGTCTGGCGCGGCGTGGGATGCCACCCGACGAGGCGCCCAAGGCCGATGACGACGGCACGGACATCGCCCATCGCCCGGACCTCCCGGTGACCCTGGGATTCCAGCAGCGTGCGGAGCAGGTCGATGTCCTCCTCGGCAAACACCTCGCTCGCCGGGGTCAAGGGACGCTCGCGCGCAAGCACGGTCAGGTCGGCAACATGGACGGCGGTGACGGCGTCGAAGGCAAGGCACGTCTTCAGGTCGTCGGCCCTGTCGAGCCGGCGGTCCTTGATCCGGGTCCCGGTCTTCAGCGTGCGGAACCAGGTCTCGATGCTCCATCGCGTCCGGTACCAGCCCAGGACGGTCGCCGCGTGCACGGCCTCGGCCTCCCCTGGTGCCGGGCGCTCGGTGGTCATCAGCAGCCAGTGCAGGGCCTCGTCGCCGTCACCGGTTCCGGCCTCGCTGGCCGAGACCGCGAACATGGACACAGGCTCCGCGTCGCGCTCTTTTTGCGGCGGCGCCACCTCGACCTGTGCCGTGCGGATCTCGAGACGGGCGACGCGCTCCTTGCGGGCGCGCGGGCCGCCAGCGGCCGGGATCGTCAGCTCCGTCACCGCGACCAGCGGCCGGGCCGCGACATGCTTCCACAGGCACTTCTTTTTGCCGTCGGGCGTCCGCACGCGCTGTTTCGCCGAACGGCTCGCACGCACCAGCAGCGCGGCCCCGGCGTCCGCGGCATGGGCGAGCAGTTCCCAGAAGTCGCCCTCGCGGTCGCAGACCGAGACGACACGCGTGTCCGGGCAGGCCGCCGCGAGCTCCCGGGCCCGCTCGAGCCCGGTGACCCAGCGCTGACTGTCCTCCCCAGGCTCCTGCCGAAAGGCCGCATCCATCGTGAACAGGCCCAGCGGCCGGCCCTCCGACGTCACCGCCAGACCGGCGTGGGCGAGGATGCCGACGCTCCCCTTGCCGCCGCCGCCGAGCTTGTCCAGACCCTTCGTGGCCTCCAGGCCGCTGTAGTTGATCGCCGTCGTGTCCTGTATCGCCAGGACAAGAGGCTCTGTCCGACAACGCTCCACGGTCGCCTCAACATGCGCTTCCAGAACGTGCTCCATGGATACCCTCGGGTTCAACAGCAACCGATAAGCGGCCTTCTGCTCCGCCTTCTCGGGAAAGATGATCGGCAGGTCCTCCCCCATGTTCTTCATCCAGGCCCGGCCCATGTCAACGATGCGTCGCCGCACCCGACCGTCGGTATGGCGCGTGCGTCCGTACTCCCGCTCCGCCCAGTCCGCGTCAGTGCCGTCATAGACGCCCGCGAGGGCGCCGAGTGGACGGCGCTGTGTCCCGTGGAGCACCGTCCGCCAGCTGCTCTCCAGGGCCAGGACCCGCACCGTGCCAACCTCGCCGCGGCGCCCGCTGGTCCGCCCGGCCACGGTCCAGCCGGCGCAGTGGTAGCAATAGCCGCTGTGCTCCGCACCGACATGAGTGTAGGCCGCCACCGGGCGCACCGCGTAGCGGGCCTCCCAATCGTCGGCGATGCGCTCCGCCGCCATGCGCAGGACCCGGGAGGCCAGTCCGTAGACCCGAACGCCGGGAAGCAGGAGAAACCGATGACCGCAGATCACACGCTCGATGTTGGCGGCACGGGCGTCGGCGGACCATGCGATCCACTCATCCCGCGCCCGCAACTGCCAGGTCGCGGACCCGAAGCCGATCCCGCCGAGGGTGCCGTGGCGCTGCGAGCGGATCCAGTAGCGCACCTGGCCGCCGGGCGAGCGCGTCCATCCCAGCGGGTGGTGCGTCGCCATCATCGCCTCCCAGAGACGGCGATCGTCGGCGTCGCCCACCGGTTCGAGCGAGACCGGGCCGAGATCCTCCAGCAGGCAGACCAGCTTGGTGTCGGGGACGTCACCGGCCGGGACGGCGGGCACGACGGTCGGATCGGGCACGCTCCGCGGCGGCGGAAGCTCCAACCCCACGCGCTCGGCGAGCGCCGGCAGCACCTTCGCCGCCGCCGACAGGCACGGACGGCCGAGCGCGTTGCGCCAGCCGGTGCGCTCGCAAAGCTCGCGTGCCAGACCGTGACGGGTGGCGTCGGCGGAGCGCAACGCGCCGGCAAACCAGTCAAGCGTCTGCGAATCGAAATGGCGGAGACCAACCTGCATGCACGCAGCATGCACGAAACGAATCACCTATACAAGTCCGACCCTTTGAAAGGTCGCAGGCGGCCTTCAGCGGACCCCGCTTGCAGGGTCGTCATGGAAGACCGTCTCCGGCGGCAGGTGTCGTCACAGGGTACTCAGAGATCGGTGATGCAAGCAGACCTACAGGTTCATGGCCAGGGTGCGGGCCTCGAAGATGGCCATCGAGGCCGTGCGGGCGGCGACGGCATCGCCGAGGTCGTGAATCCGCAGATCGTCCTCCGCCAGTGCGCGGCGCAGGCTGTCTTCCACCGTGTTGGTGGTGGCGAGAACAAGGCTGTCGAAGTCGCGTTCCTCGGTGTCTCCGGTGTAGAGGTTCATGAGCGTGGCGGTGCTGCCTCTCCATGCGCTCAGGGCATGACCGCAGATGACCTCGACACCGAGATTCCAGAACCGCTCGCGGGTGGTGTCTCCGGTCCGCGAGAGGTCGAGCTGCTCGGCTGCCTTCTCGGCCGCGGTGACCACGGTCACCATGTGGCGCGCCAGGGCGAGGTGCAGAGCCGTTCCGGAGGCGGGCCACCAGCCGTTGATGTCGTCGAGCAGGAGAACACGGGCGCCCGGCACCGCCTTGCCCTCAAGAATGTCGTGGACCGTCATGACGTTGTCCTGCTCGACCCCTTCCAGGCGTTCGACATGCGGAAAGGCGCGCTGGAAACCCGTTCGCGTGGGGACCGATCCTGTCGCAAGGATCACGTCGTCCGCCCCGAACGCCCGGATGGCCTCGGCCGACATGTCGGTGTTGAGAATGACGCACACCTGGAGCTTCTCGAGCTGGTGGCTGCACCAGGTCAGGAACTCGCCGATCTCTCCCCTCTCAGGCTGACCCGCCGCAAGGCGGAACTGGCCGCCAAGTTCGGCATCCTTCTCGACAAGCGTGACGCGATGACCGCGCATCGCCGCCACCCTCGCCGTCTCGAGACCGGCCGGGCCGCCCCCGACGATCAGGATGTGGCGGGGGCTGGACGCCGGTGACGCGGTGTCGCCACCCCACAGGGTTTCGCGTCCCACCGAGGGATTGACGAGGCACGAGATCCAGTAGTCGCGCAGGCGCCGGCCGATGCACAGCTGGTTGCACGAGATGCACGGACGGATGTCCTGCGTCCGCCCGCTGGCGGCCTTGTTGGCAAGGTGGGGGTCGGCAATCTGGCCGCGGACGATCGAGACCAGATCGCACTTGCCGGCGGCGAGCGCCTCCTCGGCGCGCTGCGGCGTCTTCACGCGCGCCTCGGCGGTGACCAGGGCGTGTGTCACAACGCTCCTGATCTCTCCGGCCTCGTCCGGGCCGAGGGGCGTGGCGAAATGGAAGCTCGGCACGATCTTCGAGAACTGGTTGAGATAGCTTCCTGCCCCGCAGGACAGGTAGTCGCACAGACCCCGTTGATCGAGCCACGCGAAGATCTCCTGCTTGTCGGCCATGGTCAGGCCGCCCGGATAGGGCTCGCCGCCCGAAACGGTCATGCCGACGATGAAGTCCTCTCCACAGGTTCGCCGGATGCCCTCGACGATGCGTGTCACGAAACGCAGGCGGTTCTCCAGGCTGCCGCCCCAGCGGTCGTCGCGGCGGTTGGTGAGGGGCGACCAGAACTGATCGATCAGGCAGGAGTAGCCGGCGAAGAGATCGACGCCATCGAAACCGCAGGCCTGGTCGCGCTCGGCCTGCCGGACGAAGGCGTCGACAAGTTCCTCGATCTCCTGATCCGTCATCACGTGGCTGCCCCAGGGGTCGTGATGACTCACCTGGCCCGAGGGGGACCAGTAGGCGGACCAGGAATTGTCCTGATCACCGTGGGCTCCGACATGGTAGATCTGGTGGCACATGACGGTGCCGTGTTCGTGGCAGGCATCGGTCACCTTGCGGAAATGCGGAATGATGACGTCCTCGGCAAGGAAGTTGCCCCGGGTGAGGATGGCGGTCGGGTGCGGTGGCGACGGTTCGACAACGATCATCGCCGCCCCGCCCCGGGCGCGCTCCCGGTAGTATCCGAAGTGCCTGTCGCGTGGCAGGCCATCTTCGGACATGTTGGCGGTATGGGCGCCGAAAACGATGCGGTTCTTCAGTTCATGCCCGCGCAGCGTCACCGGGCGGAATACACTGGGAAACGGTGTCTCTGTCATGTAAAATCCCTGAATCCAGCATGTTGTGTCATGGTTGATGGAGTAGTTGTGCGAGACTCTCAACCTCGGTCACCGGCAGAGAGCAGGTTTGGCCACGGCAGACGTAGGCCGTCGGCCGTCCATCGACCGGGCCCTTGCCGGCGGCCGGGTGGGTGGCGGGCAGGGACTCTCCGGGCGTGATGACACGAAGCACCACATGCACGTGTGCAGACTTCCACACCTCGGCAATGAGCGAATCCGTTGCCTTCTCGCCCCGCGTTCCGATGATGGTGACGTCAAGCGCCCTCATCAGGAGATCGAGGTTGAGAATCATGACCGCATGGCCGGCGGGATTCTTCGCCAGGTCCCGGGCGAAGGCGGCCACGGTCTCTTCGGCCCTTTGCCGGTACTCCGCCTCTCCTGTCAGGTGCCAGAGCCGGGCAAGGACGCCGACCATGGTGCCGTTGCCCGATGGCGTGGCATTGTCGATTGCCGTCTTGGTGCGCACGATGAGGGCGTCCGCATCGTCTGCCGTGAAGAAATAGCCGCCGCCATCGCTGTCGCGATAGAAGCGGTCCGCCACGCGGACCCATGTGCGGGCCCGTTCAAGGCAGGCCATGTCGCCGGTCACGTCATGAAGAACGAGCGCCGCCTCGGCCATGTGGCTGTAGTCGTCGATCATCGCGACATCGAGGGTGGCGCCGGCCCGCGCACTGTGTCCAAGGCGGTCCCCCGAGGCCATGGCACCCGAAACATGATCGAAGGCGCGTCGTGCCATCGCGATCCACCCGGTTTGCGCGAAGGCAGCGCCGGCGCGGGCCAGGGCCCTGATCATGAGGCCGTTCCAGTCCGCCAGGACCTTGTCGTCAAGACCCGGTCGGGGACGCGCCGCGCGCCGGTCGAGCAGACGCCGGCGCAGTGGCGCCAGGCGGACCTCTCCAGCCGCATCAGATTCCCTGGCAAGACTGTTCAGGATGGTCTTTCCCTCCCAGTTGCCGTGGGATCTGACATCGTGGAACTCCTTGAAAAATGATGAGTCTTCACCCAGGACCGAGTCGATTTCCGTCTCCGTCCAGACATAGAAGGCGCCTTCCTCCCCGTGGCCTTCGGCGTTCAGGGAATCGGCATCGAGACTGGAACAGAAGGCGCCTTCGCAGGTGATCATTTCGGACTGCAGCCAGGTGACGGTCTCCTCGACCCGGCGGCGATAGAGGTCCTTTCCGGTGACGAGCCACAATCGCGTGTAGAAATCGATCAGAAGAGCATTGTCGTAGAGCATCTTCTCGAAATGCGGGACAAGCCAGTAACGGTCAACGGAGTAGCGTGCCCAACCACCAGCGAGGTGATCGTAGATGCCGCCGCGGGCCATGGCATCGGCCGACACCTCGACCGCCTGCATGAACGCGCCCTCTCCCTCCCGGCGCCAGGCACGCAGCAACAGGTCGAGGTCGGGGACATGGGGAAACTTCGGTGCGTCTCCAAGACCGCCGAACCGCATGTCGACGATGTCGAGAATACGCCGCGCCGTGGTGTCCGCGATATCGTGGGGGACATCGCCCTTTCCCTGTCCGGCCGAGAGGTTCGCCAGCGCCTCGGCGAGAGCCGCGCGATTGTGTTCGACCCTTTCCGGCTGATTGCGATAGGTGGCCTCCACGACATTCAGCACTTCGGTGAATCCCGGTCGGCCGAACTTCGGTGTCGACGGAAAGTAGGTACCGCCCCAGAAGGGTTCCCCGGCCGGAGTCAGGAACATGGTGAGTGGCCATCCCCCCTGCTGGCCGAGCAGCTGCAGGGCCGACTGGTAGATGGCGTCGATGTCCGGCCGTTCTTCCCGGTCGACCTTGATGTTGACAAAGAGGTCATTCATCACGCCGGCGATTTCTTCGTTCTCGAAGCTCTCGTGGGCCATGACGTGGCACCAGTGGCAGGCGGCGTAGCCGACCGAAAGCAGGATCGGCCTGTCGTGTTCCCTGGCATTCTGCAGGACATCCTGGCGCCAAGGCTGCCAGTGGACGGGGTTGTCCCGGTGCTGGTGGAGATAGGGACTGGTTTCTCCGTCGAGGTTGTTGCGCCGGAAATCCAGGACCATGTTGCATTCGCCGGTTCGGGAACCCTACCCTGACGGTTGTGTTCGACATTCTCAACCGGAATCCGCCATGAAAGTGACGATCAAGATCGACTGTACACCGGAAGAAGCCCGTGCCTTTCTGGGCATGCCCGACATCCGACCACTGCAGGACGAGGTCATGGCCGGCCTGAAGGAGCGCATGGACGAAGCCTTGTCACGGTTTGATCCCGAAGCGATGCTGAAGGAATGGACCGGGGCATCGGGTGACGGCATGAACCAGATGATGGAGATGTGGCGTCACATGCTGAACCCGGCCAAGCGCGACTGACGTCCTTGTTTCACGTGAAACATGACGCTGCGACGCAGAGGGAGTCCTTGCCCCGGCGAAGAACAGGTCCGCGCCGTCATCAGGCGAACCGGCGGCACGTGGCATGCGATCCGTCTGCTGCCAGGGTGGCGGCTGTCGAGCGCCCTGACGACGGCGCGGTGACCGGCATCGGCATGAACGTGGGCCAGGTGGCCAGCGGCGACGGCGAGGTCCTTCATGCGTCGGCCACGGACCGTCTCGAAGGGCGGCAGGCAGCGTGAAGGCCCCCGCTGCCGTCATGCCCGGACGGTGCGCAGAGATGGTCAGGAAGCGTCGCACCGGGCAGCAGCACGTCTCGTGGAAGCTGGCGGGTGGAACGGTCGTGGCGGAAGACCTCGACACGCAATGCGTGACCCGGAGTGCGAAGGGAATCGCCGCGGCACCGGAATCCGGCGTGCGGCTGCAGGCGGGCCTCGATTGTGCCATCCTCGCTACCGGCCGGAGCGGCCTGCGGACGATGCCCGGTTGCAAGGCTCCGCGACTCGTGGCGGTGAACGCGGCGCATGTCGGCCAGACGTATGCGGCGTGCGCAACGGCTGACGCCGCCTCGCGTCCGTCACAGGCGACATTCACGTGCCTGGCCTCATGGCCATGCGGACCTGAACGCGGCCCGCAACATCAGGCGTCCGGAACTCCGGCGCATCGGCACGGGGAGGGGGCGTTGCCGCCAGGCGCTCCGATGATCCGTGAAATGGATCGGAGACTGGCGGCATGAGCCTTTCAGGCAACGATACAGGTCCCAAACGATGACCATCTGCGCGCTGGCTACGGCACCCGGGCGGGCCGCCATCGCCGTGATCCGGGTCTCGGGCCCGGCTGCCGGAGAAACCGTGAGGCAGCTCACCGGCAGAGACCTGCCGATCGCCCGGCAGGCTGTCCGGCGCCGCCTTCAGCATGGCCGGACGGGAGACCTGCTCGACCAGGCCCTTGTCCTGTGGTTTCCGGGACCTGCCTCGGTCACGGGAGAGGATGTGGCGGAATTCCACGTCCACGGCGGACGCGCGGTGGTGCACGGTGTTCTCGATGCTCTTGCGTCCGTACCCGGCGTGCGTCCCGCGGAACCGGGGGAATTCACCAGGCGGGCCGTGCTGAACGGCAGGCTGGACCTTGTGGAGGCGGAAGCGGTGGCGGATCTCGTTTCCGCGGACACCTCACGCCAGCGCCACCAGGCCCTCGGCCAGCTCCAGGGACTGCATTCGGCTCTCTACGACGGGTGGCGGCGGCGCCTTGTCGACGCCATGGCGCGCCTCGAGGCCGTGATCGATTTTCCCGACGAGGAGTTGCCTGAGGGAATCCTCGAAGACAACGTGGCGGCGGTGACGACCCTCGAAGAGGAGGTGCGTGCCCATCTTGATGACGGATGCCGAGGCGAACGGCTGCGTGAGGGTCTCGGCGTCGTCATTCTCGGGGCGCCCAATGTCGGCAAGTCGAGTCTTCTCAATGCCCTTGCCGGACATGAAGCCGCCATTGTCTCGGCGGAGGAGGGGACGACACGCGATACCATCGAAGTCACCATGGACATTGCCGGTTTTGCCGTCTGCCTTGTCGACACCGCCGGGTTGCGAGAGGTTTCGCAAGGCGTCGAAGGCGAGGGGATTCGGCGGGCATTGATGAGAGCGGAGGCGGCCGATCTGACGCTGCTTGTGGCCGATGCCAGCCGATGGGATGAGACATGGCGCCGCATCGAATCCCATTGTGGCGAACATGCGCTTGTCGTGGCCGGAAAGTCCGACCTGGCCCTTCCTCCACCGGACGTCCTGGGCCTGTCCGCGAAGACCGGGGAGGGGATTGATCGTCTCATCGATGCCATGGCGCAGCACTTCCGGCTGGCCTGGCAGGGAGCGGGCCTGTCTCCATCGCGGAACCGGCACAGGGCTGCACTTCTCCAGGTCGCCGACGCGCTGGCGCGTTGCAGGGGGCCGCAAGCAGGCGATGTCACGCTGGCGGCCGAGGACCTGCGCCTGGCGGCCACGGCGCTGGGACGGCTCACCGGGAGAGTGGATGTGGAGGATCTTCTCGACGTGATCTTCTCGGAGTTCTGCATCGGAAAGTAAGTGTTTCACGTGAAACAACGCTTTGACCCGCCGGTGTGCCGTCCCTAACATCCCGGACATGACGCAGGCCTTCTCTCATGATGTCATCGTCATCGGTGGCGGACATGCCGGCACCGAGGCGGCGGCGGCGGCGGCGCGGTGTGGCGCCGCGACGCTTCTCGTGACCCTGCGCCTTGAGACCATTGGCGCCATGTCGTGCAATCCCGCCATCGGCGGCCTCGGCAAGGGGCACCTGGTGCGCGAGATTGATGCCCTGGACGGAATCATGGGACTGGCCATCGATCGCTCGGGCATCCAGTTTCGACTTCTCAATGCCAGCAAGGGGCCGGCTGTCCGGGGTCCCAGAGCCCAGGCTGACCGGTTGCTCTATGCCCGTGCAGTCAGGGAATGTCTCGAGGAACAACAAGGGCTTGATGTTCTCGAAGGCGAAGCATCGGACCTGGTCGTGAACCAGGCCGGAGAGATCGCTGGCGTCAGGCTCGCCGACGGCAGGGTCTGTCGAGGTCGTGCCGTAATTCTCACCACCGGAACCTTCCTGCGCGGGATGATTCACATCGGTGACGAGTGCTGGCCGGCGGGGCGGATCGAAGAGGATGCCACCGTGGCGCTGGCCGCGACGCTCGAACGACACCGTTTTTCCCTCGGGCGGTTGAAGACGGGGACGCCGCCGCGGGTCGACGCAATGACCATCGACCATGCTGCCCTGGAGGTCCAGCCCGGAGACGATCCTCCGCAGCCCTTCTCGTGGCTGACCGACGCCATCGTCGTGCAGCAGGTTCCCTGTCATGTGACGGCGACCACGAAGGCGACGCACGACGTCATTCGCGCCAACCTTGACCGTGCACCTGTCTATTCCGGCCGCATCGACGGTACCGGTCCCCGCTATTGTCCGTCGATCGAGGACAAGGTGGTGCGGTTTGGCGATCGGGAAAGTCATCGGATCTTTCTCGAGCCCGAGGGACTTCGGACCACGACGGTCTACCCGAACGGCATTTCCACATCGTTGCCGCGCCGTGTCCAGGAGGCCTTCGTCGCCACGATTCCAGGCCTTGCCGGAGCGCGCATCCTGCGTCACGGCTATGCCATCGAGTACGACTATGTCGACCCGCGTCAGCTCGATCACACGCTGCAGGCGCCGCGGATGCCGGGTCTGTTCCTGGCGGGCCAGATCAATGGCACCACGGGATACGAGGAGGCGGCGGGCCAGGGACTAGTCGCCGGAATCAATGCGGCGCGCTTCGCCGGAGGTCTCCCTGGCGTCCGGTTCGACCGGGCAGAGGCCTATCTCGGCGTCATGATCGATGATCTTGTCACAAGGGGGACCACCGAGCCCTACCGGATGTTCACGAGCCGGGCCGAATACCGTCTCGTCCTGAGGGCCGACAATGCCGATCTGCGCCTCACGGCGAAGGGCCGGGAGGCCGGGTGTGTCGGCGAGGCCCGATGGCGCGCCTTCTCGCGCCGTCGCTGCGAGGTCGGGACGGCCATGACGCGGGCGTCCGAACTGCAGGTCAGCCCGGATGAAGCGCGCGCTGCAGGGTTCGATGTCAATCGGGATGGCCGTCGGCGAAACCTGTTCGACCTCGCGGCGTCGGTCGCCGCGGACGATCAGCGGCTGCTGGCCCTGTGGCCGGAGATAGCGCTCTGGCCGGATCATGCCATGGACCAGGTGAGAATCGCCGGCCGCTACCGGGGTTACCTGGGTCGCATGGAAGCGGACATCGCCGCCTTCCGGCGTGACGAGGCCCTCACGCTTCCTGCCGGTCTCGATTACGACCGGATAGGCGGACTGTCCGCGGAAATGCGCGAGACGATGTCAGCCACCCGTCCGGCCACACTTGGACAGGCGGCACGGCTTCCCGGAGTGACGCCCGCCGCCCTGCAGGCCCTGCTTTGCCACGTCAGGCGGCATGCGGCATGACCCGCGATGAGGTGTGCCGGCTGCTTGGCGCCTCGCCGGAGACATCCGAGCGCCTCGCCGCCCATGTTGCCGTTCTCAGGCAATGGCAACCGCGCCTCAAGCTCGTCGGTCCGGGTACGGTCGATGATATCTGGTCGCGGCACGTACTCGATTGCGGACAGATCGCCCGCTACGTTCCGCCAACGTGCCGCCGCCTCGTCGATCTCGGTTCTGGCGCCGGTCTGCCCGGCCTGATTCTTGCCATCATGGGGGTTGTCGGCGTCGAGCTCGTGGAGCGGGATGAGCGCAAGGTGGCCTTCCTTCATGCGGCAGCCAATGCCTGTGATGTCGATGTCGTCATTCACGGCATGCGCATCGAGGATCTTCCAAGCGGACAGGCTGATGTCGTGACGGCCCGCGCCCTGGCTTCCCTCGATGTTCTCCTGCCCATCACGGCCCCCTTTCTGGGTGAGGGCTCCGTTGCCATATTCCCCAAGGGAAGGTCCGTGGATGACGAACTGAAGTCTGCCGCCCGTCACTGGCACATGTGGTTCTCGCGCCACCCCAGCCTTTCGGATGCGCGATCCAGCGTTCTGGTCATCAACAGAATACACCATGATTCCTGACCGTGATCGCCTTGCACGGCCCCTTGTGGTGGCCGTGGCCAACCAGAAGGGTGGGGTGGGCAAGACGACCACCGTCATCAACCTTGCGACCGCCTTCGCGGCCACAGGACACAAGGTTCTCGTCGTCGATGCCGATGCCCAGGGAAATGCCAGCACGGGTCTGGGTGTCGAGCAGCCGGCCAGAACCGCAACGACATACGACCTCCTGAAAGGAGAGTGCGTGACGCCGGTGCCGACCATGATACCGGGCCTTGCCATCATTCCGGCAACCGCCGATCTTTCCGGTGCAGAGGTCGAACTGGTTGATGTTCCCGACCGCCAGAATGTTCTCGCAAGGGCGCTGTCGGAGGCGGCTGTCGGGCATGAATTCGTGCTGGTCGACTGTCCGCCATCGCTCAACCTGATGACGATCAACGTCCTGGTGGCCGCCGACGAGGTCCTGGTGCCCATGCAATGCGAGTTCTTTGCCCTGGAGGGACTCTCGCTCCTGCTCGGCACCATCGAGAGGGTTTCGGGCACCCACAATCCGGGGCTCCACATAGGCGGAATCGTGCTCACGATGTTCGATCGCCGGAATCGCCTGTCCCGCGAGGTGGAACGGGATGTGCGACGCGTCATGGGGGATGTCGTCTACAGCACGCTCATTCCGCGCAACATCAGGGTCAGTGAGGCGCCATCACACGGTATGCCCGTGATTCTGTACGATGTTGATTGCGCGGGAGCGCACGCCTACGTGCGCCTGGCACGCGAATTCCTGCGCCGCCATGCCACCCATGCAAGGAGGGTCGCGTGACAAGATCAAGACCTCTCGGGCGTGGTCTCGACGCGCTCATCGGAACGCCGGCAAGGACGGCCGCCGCTTCGGGCATGCGCACCGTTTCCATCGCCGAACTGAGGCCCGGGCGCTTTCAGCCGCGCACCCGGTTCGACGATCAGGACATCGACAACCTGGCCCGCTCTCTCGCCAACAGCGGCATGATGCAGCCTATCATCGTCAGGCCCGCTGCCGACGGCATGATGGAGATTGTCGCCGGCGAGAGACGCTGGCGGGCGGCGCAGCGGGCGAAACTCCACGACGTTCCGGTTGTCGTCAAGGAGATGAGCGACCGCGAGGCCCTGGAGCACGGATTGGTTGAAAACCTGCAGCGCGAGGATCTCGGTCCCGTGGAGGAGGCGGCAGGCTACCGCCGTCTCAACGAGGAATTCGCCCTCACCCAGGAGGACATTGCAGCGCTTGTCGGCAAGGGCAGGGTTCATGTTGCCAACACGCTGCGCCTCCTCCAGCTTCCCGAGCCGCTGCGCAAGATGGTCAACGAGGGACAGCTCAGCGCCGGCCACGGCCGTGCCCTGCTGGGAGCCCGTCAGCCGGAGGCGCTTGCCGCGCGAATCCTGAAGGAACGCCTGTCGGTGCGCCAGACCGAGGCCCTGGTGCGCAGCCAGGATCAAGGCACGGATCGCAGCAGTCGGACAAGACCCGTCGATCCCGACATTCGGGCACTCGAAAGACGGCTTGGCGAGGCAACGGGCCTGAAGGTCGCGATCAGCCCGAAGGGCGCAAGGGGAAGGCTGACACTGACCTACCGGACACTTCAACAGCTCGACGACATCATTGCCCGTCTCGAACGAGGCGTCATGCGTGCCGACAACCGGCAAGCCGAGGAGGCGTCCTGACATCCACGATGTGCATGCTCGCCCCTTGCGTCGAATGGCGCAGGCGCTGAGAAACCTGTTGATGGCTGCATAGAACGGCGGGATTTCGGCGATTTGCCGCGCTTTGTCAGGGTCGTGTTTCTTCCCTGTTGTCAGGTCCTATTGTCACGTCCTGTTGTCGTGGTTTGAGTGTTCGGCTGGTTGTCTCCCCGAGCGCCGCCGTCTTTTCCTATTGTCGTTTTGGTCCGGTTCGGGTTCCGTCGACCTCTGCTTCGGTCTTGGTGACGGTTGCCGGGAGGGTTCCGGTTCCGAGGCACTCGCGGGATTGTTTGTCTTCCCTGTGGGCGGGTCGCGTTGTCCGGTCCCGGGGCGGCGTCTTTGCCGCCGCCCCGGGTGGATGCTAGATCGGCATCAAGAGAAAGAGCGATGCGATGCCGGGCGGAGTTGTGACGCCCCCCGGCGCAGCACCCGGACGAGCCGGTCACGGGGGACCGAACTCCCGTGTATTGTCGAGCCATTTTGCGTCCGGGTCCACCCCCGCTCTCGAGACGGACGGTGTGCACGACAGGACGACTGTTCAACTGCAGGCGGTGTCAGCGGCAGGTTGTTCTCTGCCGGTCGTGTGACCGGGGACATGTGTATTGCTCCAAGGAGTGCAGGGAGCGGTCCCGGATCGAGCGGCGCCGCGCGTCGCGTCGTCGCTACCAGAGCACGCTGAAGGGCCGTGAGACGGGCCGTCACCGCCAGCGGCGTTACCGGCTCCGCAAGGCGGAGGAGGCGCGTGCGTTGAAGGCCAGGGCGGCGATGGTTGCCGAGATCATGGGCACGCAGACGTCTGCTGTGGTGCTGCTTGGCGACGTTCCGGCGGTGTCTGGAGACGCCGGTTCTGAAGAAATCGTTACGGACCACCCTTCCCGACTGCTGCCGACCTCCCTACCTGCGGTTGTGAAGGCGCAAGAGCGGCGCGAATCGCCGCTTCGGTGCGCCAGATGCGGACGGGTCGTGACGCATGTGGTGCTGAGGGACCCGTGATGCGGCGTTGAGGAACCAAAGGGAGGGAGTTCATGGCGATCGACGAGGACACGCGGGCGACGATCGTGCGGCTGTCGCGGGCCGAGGGCTGGGCTGTGGGGACGATTGCCCGGCATCTCGGCGTGCACCACGGCACGGTGACGCGGGCGCTCAAGGCGTCGGGGCAGGAGCGGCGGCCGCGGGCCAAGCTCATCGACCCCTTCGTTGCCTTCCTCGGGGAGCGTCTTGAGGCGTCGCCGGACCTTCCGGCCAGCACGCTCTGGCGACAGGTCGTGGCTCTGGGCTACCGCGGCGGCGAGGATCACTTCCGTCACGACCTGCGCCGCCTTGGGCTGAGGCCGGTGAAGAGGCCCGAGCCGTCGCTGCGGCTGAGCTTCCTTCCGGGCGAGCAGGCGCAGGTTGACTGGGCCGAGTTCGGGAAGGTCCGCATCGGCCGGGCGGAGCGCAGGCTCATGGGGCTTCTCGTCACCCTCAGCTACTCGCGCCAGACTGTCCTGAGCCTGTTCCACGACGCGCGGATGGCCAGCTTCCTGCAAGGCCATGTCGAGGCTTTCGCGGCATTCGGGGGTGTGCCGCGGAGGCTTCTGTACGACAACCTGAAGAGTGCCGTGGTGACGCGCCGCGGCAAGGCGGTCACCTATCATCCGATGCTGCTCGGCCTCGCGGCCCACTATGCCTTCGAACCGAGCGCCGCCTGGCCCAGGAGCCCGCAGGAGAAGGGCCGCGTGGAACGCCGTGTGCGCTTCGCGCGCACCGGGTTCTTCGCCGGGCGCGACATCACGGTCCCGCTCGGCGAGCTCAACGCCGCAGTTCGGGAGTGGTGCTTCGGCGCCGCCGCGGAGCGGCCCTGGCCGGACGACGACAGTCTCCTGGTGCGGGACGCCTTCGCCCGGGAGAGGGAGCACCTGATCGTCCTTCCCGTCGACCCCTTCCCGCATCACGAGGTCCGCCCGGTGCGCATCGACAAGACCTGCCACGCCCGCTTCGACACCAACGACTACAGCGTTCCGGGTAGCTTCTCCAAGGCCCTGCTGACGCTGGTCGCCGACCGCGACGAGGTCCGCATCCTCGACGGCGCCGACGAGGTCGCGCGCCACCGACGCTCCTACGACAGGAAGCAGGCCGTCACCGATCCGGAGCATGCCAGGGCGATCGCCGCGGGCAAGCGGCGGGCCCGCTCCATGAGCGTCCGCGACCGGGTCCTGCGCACCGTGCCGCGGGCCGAGGAGATGCTGGCGCGCGCCGGGACCAACGGGCGCAACGTGGCCTCCTGCGCCCGGATGCTGGAGACGCTTCTCAACGCGCACGGCGCCGACGCTCTCGACCGGGCTGTCGCCACGGCGCTGGAGCGCGGCTCGTGCCACCCCGAAACCGTGCGCGTCATCATCGAGGAGCGCCGCCGGGAGCAGGGCCTGCCGCCCCTCAGCATCGCCGACGACGGCCGCGGCGGCCGTGGCACGACGCCGCGGGGGACCGCTCTCGACGCCTACGACAGGCCCGAAGCCAGCGCCAGGAACAAGACATGAGCGAGCTCAGGGAGCGTGCCCGGGCGCTCGGCCTCCACGGGCTCGTCGAACGCTGGGACGAGGTCGCCGGGACCGCATGGATCGAGGAGGTGGTCAGCGGCGAGGAACAGGCCCGCAGGGCCCGCAGCCACGAGCGCCGCCGCGCCGCGGCGCGGCTGCCCGCCTTCAAGCCCCTGGCGGACTTCGACTGGACATGGCCGCGCGACATCAGCCGGGCTCATGTCGAAGCGCTCCTCGGCCTCGGCTTCGTCGACCGTGCGGACAACGCCGTGCTCGTCGGCGGGCAGGGCACCGGAAAGACCATGATCGCCGCCAACGTGGCGCACCAGGCCCTGCTGCACGGCCACACCGTCCGCTTCGAGAAGGCGCCGGAACTGCTCGAGGCACTCGCCGAGACCGTCTCGCGCAGCGAGCTGCGCCGCCGCCTCGCGATCCTCGCCAGGCCCCGCCTGCTCATCCTCGACGAAATCGGCTACGTGACCCTCGAAAGCCACCATGCCGACATCCTCTACGCCATCGTCTCGCGGCGCTATCAGCGCCGCTCGACCATGGTCACGACAAGCCTCGCCTTCGCCCAGTGGGACCGCGTCTTCCCCAGCGCCTCCGGCATCGCCGGCACCGTCGACCGGCTCATGCACGACGCAACCCTCATCTCCATCGACAGCGACTCCTGGCGGCTCAGGCGTGAAACCCGATAAACCCCGCCGCGTCGACTTCGACGCCGTCAAGCGCATGCCGTTCGAACGCATCGCCGCCGACTGGGGATACGTCCGCGACGAACAGGCCTCGACACGCGCCAACCCCGTCCTGTGCGCACCCGGCCTGCCGAAGCTCGTCACGAAGTGCCTCAACAACGGACACTGGGTCTACTTCAACACCCAGAACGATGAAGACAACGGAACCGTCATCGACTTCATGCTCAACCGCGGACTGGCCTTCGCCGACATCTGCACCCGCTTCACAGCACCCGACACCGCGCCACGCGACTTCCGCAGCCTCTGGGCCGCGGCAACGCCCGATGCGGCCCCGGACTGGCTCACCGGGCGCGGCATCCTCCCGGAGACCCTCGACACCTGCCGCCCCCTGGTCCGCCGCGACCACAACGGACGCGTCCTCTTCGCCCATCGCAACAGGAAGCGAAAGCTCACCGGCTTCGAGATCGGTCCCCCCGACGGACCGAAACGCTTCGCCACCGGTGGAACCCGAAGCCTGTTCGCCGTCCGCGCCGGAACCGCCGCGGACCTCGAGGCCCTCGTCATCACCGAAAGCGCCGTCGACGCCCTCAGCCTGGCCCAGATCGACCAATGTCCCCCCAGCCACGCCTTCCTCTCCACCGCCGGGGCACCCTCGCGAAGACAGCACGAACAGATCAGCCTCGCCGCAAGCAGCCTGCCCAACGTCAGGACCATCGTCCTCGCCCAGGACCACGACGAGGCCGGAGAGCGACAGGCCGAAACCCTGCGCAAAAAGATGAAGCTCCCCTCCCACGTCTCGTTCCACAGACGCAGACCGCCGGAAAACGCCGACTGGAACGACGTCGTCAACGCCAGGACCAAAGAACCACAAGCGAGATCATGACCACGTCCGTCACAAGGAGACCACTCATGCCCCTCACGCCCGCCGAAAAGCAGCGGCGATACCGGGAACGGCGCAAGGCCGGCATCCCTCCCGTCCACACCCCAAAGCACCGTGACCGGCGCTCGCGACCGCAACGCTGGAACGACGCCGTGGCCGAACTGCGCGCCCTGCAGGACGAATGGCGTGACCACCTCGACAGCATCCCCGAAAGCCTCCGTGACACGCCTTACGGAGAACGCCTGCAGAGCGTCGCCGATGCCGACATCGAGGCCCTCGAGGACATCGAACCGCCACGCGGCTACGGAAGGGATACGTGATCCCGCAAGACCCTTGAACGCGGTCACGCGTTACCATCCAGGAATGAGAACGTCTCACCCCGACGCGCCGCTCAGCCTCCCCGGGAAACTCCCGGGCCGTCCAAACGACACCGCATCACGAGACTGCCGCAGCCGCTGGCCGGACTGGCTTACAGGTCGCAGCATCCGCCCGAAAACACTCGACGCCTGCCGCACCCTGCAGGACGAATGGCGTGACCGCCTCGACAGCATCCCCGAAACCCTCCGTGACACGCCTTACGGAGAACGCCTGCAGAGCGTCGCCGATGCCGACATCGAGGCTCTCGAGGACATCGAACCGCCACGCGGCTACGGAAGGGACACGTAATCTCGCAAGACCCTTGAACGCGGTCACGCGTTACCATCCAGGAATGAGAACGTCTCACCCCGACGCGCCTCTCAGCCTCCCCGGGAAACCCCCGGGCCGTCCAAACGACACCACATCACGAGACTGCCGCAGCCGCTGAGCCGCAGCAACGCCCGATCCGCCGCCGGACTGGCTCACAGGTCGCAGCATCCGCCCGAAAACACTCGACGCCTGCCGCACCCTGCGCCGCCGCAACCGCAACGCACGCAGCCTCTTCGCCCAGCGCAACAGAAACCGTCAGCTCTCCAGCCTCGAGATCGTCCCGCCCGACGAACCACGACGAGGCCGGAGAACGCCAGAACGAAACCACGCGCAAAAGCCTGAAGCTCCCCTCCCACATCACGTTCCACAAACGCCGAACGCCAGAAAACGCCGACCGGAACGACATCGTCAACGTCAATGCAAGACCAATGGGATCCAACAATAGGCAGAAAACAAAGACCGGGCGGACCTTCGTCCAATGCCGCACGTTCTCCTGTCGTGGTCACCCACTCACACGATCAGCGCCCAAAAGAGCGGTTCTCCGCCAATATCCCGCCGTTCTAAATCGCCGCCGACAGAAACCGAAGCCCCTGCTGTCGACGACGAGGGGCCGAAGGCGCCGAAGTCCGGCGGCCGTGGCGCCGGCAGGAGTCTCGGCGAGCGCCCGGGCCAGGGCGGCAACGAAGAGGACGCCCGGGGATGATCCGGTGCACGGCTTCTCCACCCTCATCGGCGATCTCGCCACCATCACCCGCAACACCGTGGCGCCCCGCCTTGCGGACGCCAAACCCTTCCAGGTCACCACGCGGCCCACGCCGCTCCAGAGAAGGACGCTCAAGCTCCTGGGCGTGAAGCCGTAGTGTCCTCACATCAGAGGCTTCTGAGATCCATCGAATGTCATCTTCGCAACAAGGGCGTCGACCTGACGATCCTCGAGGCGCTCGACAAGCACCGGCGCCTCGCAGACCTGGTCTTCGAATGCATGGATTGGGAAGGGTGGGTCTGCAACATGTCGCCACCCCCGGACAGGGATGGTTCCGGTGCGATCAGGCCTGGCCTGCGTCAATGATGCCGCGGCGGATGTCCCGGCTTCTGCGGAAGAGATCCTCGAGTTCCTCGCCCTCGCCCCAGCGAATGGCCCGCTGAAGCCTGGAGAGGTCCTCGCTGAAACGCTGGAGCATTTCGAGGACGGCTTCGCGGTTGTTGAGGTAGACATCGCGCCACATCACGGGGTCCTGGGCTGCGATTCTTGTGAAGTCCCTGAATCCGCTTGCGGAATACTTGATGACCTCCTGCCTGGTGTGGTTTTCCATGTCGGCGACGGTGCCGACGATGTTGAAGGCGATCAGTGTCGGCAGATGGGAGGTCAGCGCCATCACCCAGTCGTGGTGACCGGCATCGATGATATCGATCATGGAACCGGCGCGGCGCCACAGTTCGGAGACCTTTTCGATGGCCCCGGGAGCTGTGCCGCAGGGAGGCGTAAGCACGCACCAGCGGCCCTCGAACAGGGTATCGAAACCGCTTGCCGGACCCGACTCCTCGGTTCCGGCAAGCGGATGGCCGGGAACGAAGTGCACGCCCTCCGGAATGAAGGGGGCGATGTCGCGGATGACGGCCTGCTTGACGGAGCCCACATCGGTCACGATCTGACCCGGCTTCAGGACAGGCGCGATGGTTCGGGCAATCGTGCCGTTGGTGCCGATGGGCGTGGAGATGACCACCAGATCGGCGTCGCGGGCAGCCTCGGCATGGTCCTTCGTCACCCGGTCGGCCAGGCCCAGTGCGGTGACCGTGTCCAGGGTTGAATCACGCCGCGCACAGGCGACGATCCGGCGGGCAAGACCCTTGCGGCGAATGACCCGCGCGAGCGAGGAGCCGATGAGGCCGATGCCGATCAGGCAGACCGTATCGAACAGCGGTTCCCGGATCATGTTCTGCCCATGAAGTGGGTGAGGGTGTCGATGACTGCTTCCATTTCGTCGTCGAGACCGATGTTGATCCGCAGACCGTCCGGGATTCCGTACGTACCGAGATCGCGGACAAGAATGGCTCGGGATGCCAGAAACCGCTCCGCAGCCGCGGCCTGGGAGGGGCCGCCCGGGAACCGCGCAAGGACAAAGTTGACGACACTTTCGGGAACGTCGAGCCCGATCGCCCTCAGGCGTCGGGTGAGTTGAGGCAGCCAGCGGCTGTTGTGTTCGACGGCGTGCTGCAGGTGGTCGGGATCGTCCAGCGCCGCGGTGGCCGCAGCCTGGCCGACGGCATTGACGTTGAAGGGGCCGCGGACCCTGTGAAGCGCATCGACGACGGCCGGTGGGCCGTACATCCAGCCGACCCTGAGGCCGGCCAGTGAGTAGACCTTGGAAAACGTCCGCGTCATGACCGTGTTGACGCTGTCATGCACCAGCTCTGCTCCGGCATGGTAGTCATCGCGGGTGACGAACTCGGCGTAGGCGGAATCGATCACGAGAAGCACGTGATCCGGCAGACCGGCCCGCAGCCTGGCAACGTCGCTGGCCGGGATGACGCTGCCGGTCGGATTGTTGGGATTGGCAAGGAAGACGAGCTTCGTGCTGTCCGTGACCGCGGCCAGCATGGCCTCGACATCCACCCGGAATGTGCGTTCCGGAGCGCTGACAGGTGTCGCACCGGCCGCCAGGGCGGCGATCGGGTAGATGGCAAAGCCGTATTGACTGTAGAGGACCTCGTCACCTGGACCGGCGTAGATGCGTGGCAGCAACTGGAGAATCTCGTCTGATCCGTTGCTGCACACGATTCTGTCCGGGTCGAGGCCGCAGCGCCGGGCAATGGCCTCGCGAAGGTCAAGGGCGCTGCCGTCCGGATAGCGGACAACGCCGGCCGCCGCCGCCTGTGCCGCCTCGACGGCGCACGGGCTGGGTCCGAGAGCCGACTCGTTCGAAGACAGCTTGATCACGCGGCGTCCCTGGGAGTCGGTGACGGAACTTCTTCCGGGCACATAGGCCTTGATATCGAGAATGCCGGCACGGGGTGCAGGTGCGTTCATGGTGCTAGCGGAGTCAGTTCCCAAACGGTGCGGGATAGGACCCCAGGACCATGCCCGTCAAGGAATCCATGGTGATACGGCGCTTTTCATCGCCCTGATGCCAACCGTCGACCGTGGCCATGCGCAACTCCGTGCGCGCATCACCGGAATCGTCGAAGTCGGCGATCACGGTTCGATCGTCTCCCGACGCTTCGGGTGCGGTCGCCGACAGCACGAACGCCTCGCAGCGCGACCCGGATCCGGGTGCCGGAGGGACGAATGGGAGCAGGGCCACGATATGAAGCGCGTCTTGTCCCTGGCCGGCAAGCCATCGCAGGGCGTCACGGTCCGCCGTCGGGATCACGGCCAGTCGGTCACGGCCTTCCTTCACCCGGCGCATGGCGGTGATGGCATCGTCGGTTTCAGTGATCAGGGTAGCCGAGCCGTAGAAGTCGCGTGCGGTGTCGCGCAGGCCGGATTCCGATCCACCCACCACGACCGAGAACGTTCCCTGGAGCGGCAGCAGGGCGCACACCATTTCGCGCCACATGTGCACCAGCGCCGCCGGTGGAAAGATGCCGCGGTTGCGGGCAAGGATGCGGCGCAGGATGATCGCTTCGCGGCCCGGCCTGAGGAAACGATGGAGTGTGCCGGCCTCCGTCTTGGCCGCAGCGACCTCGTCGACGAGTGCGGCGCGGCGCAAGACGAGGTCGAGAATGCCGTCATCGACAGCGTCGATCTCCCGGCGCAGGCGGACAAGGGTGTGTTCGGGCGAAGTCAGCGTGATGCCCCGGATGACGTGTTGGATCAGGGGTGCTGTTTAGGTGACATCGTCGCCAAAGGCAAAACCGGACAGCCAGGGCTCTACTTTTGTCCGGTTTCGTCCGATGAAGGGGCGTTGTAGGTAGATCTGGAGGTCCATTCGGGACAGGATTTCGTTGTCGATATGCCGGTTCCGACATCGAGAAGGTGCCACCCACTTCAAGAACGGCCTCTGACCCGGTTATCCACCGCCGATCGCGACAACAGAATGGTCCTGACCGGACAGCGACAGGCGGCTGACGCCTCCGATTCGCGACTGCTGCCTCGATGCGGGACAACGGGGGTCGATCACACCGTGATCGTGGACGAAGTCCCTTTCGACCCGGGCGTCCCGGACCGAGCAGGGGCCAGAGACCTTGATCGATCGAAGAAGGCGCACCGACAAGCCGTCGGCGTCATTCCGGCCAGTCGCCGAAAGTGTTGACGCATCGTTTTGACCGCACCGAAGGCCGAACGCATCGCGACCTCATCGACCGTTGACGCCGCGGCCTCCGCCAGTAGCCGTGTCCGGGGGACGCGGTGTCGACCGTCAGGGGTGTCGGGGTTCCCCCATGACGGAGAACCCGAGCGCCTTCGCCACCAGGGCCTGTCGCGTATCCAGTGTTGCGATCGGCAGGGCACCGGGTTGTGGAGAGACGTAGAGGGCGGTTGCCAAATGCCAGAGATCGGCGCCGCGCAGGTATCCAGCTTCGAGAACCGACACCAATTCTGCCGTAAGCGGCCGGTCAGGGAGGACCCAATCGATCCCTGCGAGGCTGCGCTCCTGAAAGACAAGGTTCTCGCGTGCGAACGCCGCCCGCGTTTCGGCCTCGAGCAGATTGGACGAAACGAGGCGTGTGCAGGCATTGAGGTACCGGGTCAGGCCGGATGCACCGGGTTCGTCGAAAATGATGGCTACCAGTGCGGAGGAATCGACGTAGGCGACGCTCATCCGTTCCGCTCGTCGAGGAATCGCGCGAGCGCCCCGGGCCGGCGTTCAACGGTTCCCATGTTTCTTCCTGGAATGGCTGCGTGGACCAGGCAACCGTTGCGTTCGAGTTCTGCGAGCCGCTCGTCAAGCGCAGGACTGGCCTGTCCCTTGATAGCGCGGATCTCTGCCACGGGCTCTCCGCGGTAGGAAACCGTGACCGTCTTGCCGTCGCGCACCTGGCGGAGCACTTCGGAGAAACGTGCCTTTGCCTCGTACACGGAATACGTGATCGCCATGAATGCATCATAACTAGTCAGTCTAGTCAATGCAACGTGCCGACACGTCGCTTCATGCTTGCAGGCTTGCCACTGCTATCGCCTACAGCTCGATGTCGGCGATGACGTGCACGCATGCTGTGCCGTCACGGGTAACCGTCGGCTACCGGTCGAGCAACAAGGAACCCGCGCTCCCAACCCGTGCAGGTAACATCTTGTCTTCCGGGTTTCGCTTCTCTTGTCGTTGCCGTTGCGGTCCTCCCGTGGCCATCTGCCGTGCGGATGGTGCGTCGACTGTCCAGAACTCCGGACGCGGACAGGAGGGGCACAGCCAAACAGGTCGAGGCCGGTCGGCCGCGGAAAGCAGCAGCGGTGAGACCGGTGCGTCTGAACCCTGTCAGCCAGTTACGATGGCCTTGGTCCGCCGGGTCGATCAGGTGCAGGTCACAGGGCACCTGGATGGTGAACCGTCCTCTGCCCTCAGATGTCCGCTCTCAATCGCGCATGTCTCGAACCGGTACCAGGGTCGGTCGCGAGCGCAGCCGAACTCGACCGTGTACAGACTGTCGCAGACCAGCGCGACGGCTGTGGAATGCGGATGGACATCTGTCATTCAGGCAGGGTCCTGCCGCAACATCGGGCATTCACGCCACTCGTCAATCGTGTACGGTGTCCGGAAACCGACCGCCACGGTTTTCGGTTGGAGTGGCACCGGTGCTTCGTTTCCACGACAACCATCTCTCTGGCAACGGCTGCAAGCCGAGATTGCTTCTCGCCCTCCTGGGCAGTGCGTGCGAAGCTGTCGAGATCGACATCATGAAGGGCGAGAGCCGGACCCCGGAGTTCCTCGCCCGCAATCCCAACGGACTGATCCCCGTCCTTGAACGCGAGGTCGGTAGCCGTATCGCCGAGTCCAGTGCCATTCTTCACCTTCTTGCGGAAGGCTCGCGGTTCCTTCCGACTGACCGGCCGTCCCGTGCCCTTGTTCTGCAGTGGATGTTCTTCGAGCAGTACAGCCATGAACCGTTCGTCGTGGTGGCGCCGAACGCCCATCTTGTCCGGTCGGGGTCATCGCTGAACCACCCTTGCCGCAAGCATTTGCCCGGCCATGGCGACAAGCCGGGATTGTTGCTTGAGCAGGACATCGGTATCTCGGGGAGACGCGCCCGTCGTCTCGAGCAGTTTCGCGTGCCGGCAGGATGGTTGACGATGGGCCGAGTGATCGTCCGGTCGAAGGCTTGACAGGCCGGGGTGCGGTCTCCATACAGCCCTTCACGCTCCGCTGACCATAATCCCTGGTTCATGGAACCTGGCCACACGGCGGACTGAGTTCGACATGACAGAGGCTCCCAAAGCCGTTCACGAAATCCAGAACGACCTTCCCGGACCACGCGCCGAACTGGCGGGAGGCTCGGCTGTCAGGCTCGAATCCGGCGAGACGCTGGGACCGGTGCGCGTCGCCTACCAGACATGGGGAACGCTGAACGACGCCAGGAACAACACCGTACTGATCTGCCACGCCCTGACGGGCGATCAGTATGTCTTTGGCACCCATCCCGTCACCGGAAAGAACGGTTGGTGGGAATCGATGGTGGGACCCGGCAAGCCGATCGACACGGACCGCTTCCATGTCGTCTGTCCGAACTGCCTGGGCGGATGCATGGGAACGACGGGACCGGCTGCCGTCAATCCGGCGACGGGTGAACTCTACGGCACGTCGTTTCCGATCATCACCATTGGCGACATGGTTCACGTGCAGGCGATGCTTCTCGATCACCTCGGAATCGAGAAAGTCATGTGCGTGATCGGCGGTTCGATGGGCGCCATGCAGGTTCTCGACTGGGCGGCCCGCTATCCCGACAGGGTTGTCAGTGCCGTGCCGATCGCCGGTGCCGCCCGTCATTCGGCGCAGAACATCGCGTTCCACGAAGTCGGCCGTCAGGCCATCATGGCCGATCCCAACTGGTGCGGCGGCTTCTACTATCGCGAAGGAAAGCGCCCGGAGAAGGGCCTTTCCGTGGCGAGGATGGCGGCCCATGTCACCTATCTGTCGGAGCCGGCGCTGTGGCGCAAGTTCGGCCGGGAGTTGCAGAACCGCTACATGAAGTCCTATGAGGGGTTCGGAGCAGATTTCCAGGTCGAGAGCTATCTGCGCCACCAGGGCGCCAGCTTCGTCGAGCGCTTCGATGCCAATGCCTATCTCTACATTACCCGCGCCATGGACTACTTCGATCTCGAGGCCGATCACGGCGGGGACTTGGCGAAGGCCTGGCAGGCAACGCAGGCGCGTTTCCTGCTGACGAGTTTCACCAGCGACTGGCTGTTTCCGACCTCCGAGAGCAAGGAGGTGGTGCATGCACTTATCCGCGCCGGGGTCAATGTGAGTTTCGTCGAGATCGAAAGCGACAAGGGTCACGATGCGTTCCTGCTCGATGAGCCGGATCTCTTCGAGACCACGCGCGGGTTCCTCGATAGTGTCGCGCGCAGCCTGGGATTCTAGGTCATGAGTCTGCTCATGGGGGCTCGGGACCGTTTCACCCTTGGCGACAACCGCTTTGGCCTGAGGCCCGACCTTGCCCTGGTCGCCAGCATGATCGAGTCTCGGTCGCGCCTGCTTGACGTGGGTTGCGGAGACGGCGCTCTGCTGGACTATCTCGTCCGTCAGCTGTCGTGCGACGGTCGTGGCGTGGAGATCTCCCAGGCCGGAGTCAATGCCTGCGTCGCCCGAGGCCTGCCAGCTGTGCAGGGTGATGCCGACCGGCACCTTGCGGACTATCCCGATGACAGTTTCGACTGCGTCATCCTGAGCCAGACCCTGCAGGCGGTATCGCGGCCCAGGGAGGTGTTGCGCCAGATGATGCGCATTGCCGACACCGCCATCGTGTCGATCCTCAACTATGGACATATCAGTGCCCGCGTGTCGCTGATGACAAGGGGCCGCATGCCGCATACCCGAATCCTGAGTGAGCCCTGGTTCGAGAGCAGTGCAATCCGGCCCTGCACGGTGCGCGATTTCATGGACCTGGTGCGCATCGAGAAACTGACCACCGGCACCTGCTATGGCATCGCGAAGGAACGAGAGGTCACCGTGATCCGACCGGGATTCGAGGGCCAGGCGAACCTGTTTGCCGAGCAGGCCGTGTTCGAGGTGCTGCGTCCCGGAAAGCGCCGGTCGCGCTGACACGCTGACACCCGCATCAGGCGGGTCGCGGACGGTGTGGTCTCGCGACAAGGCGCCCGAGCCCGTAGCGCCGCAGCGCCGGGAGGGCGCCGTGGACCTGCTTGACAGCTTCGACGACGAGAACGCCGGGTCCGGGAAGCCCCCAGCGCCGCCCGACCCGTTCCCAGGCCGGCGCCGACCACAGGGAAAGGCCGCGGTCGCTTGGCGGAACATAGACGGCCCGCTCGGTCACGAGAGGCGTGAACATGCAGTCCTTCAACAGACGATCGATCTGCCGTTCGTTGAAGGGATGGCCGTGACCGAACGGCGTGTGATCGGCCTTTGACCACAATCCGCGACGGTGGGCGACGACGACGACGAGGCGACCCGAGGGAGCGAGGACGCGCCACAGCTCACGCATGGTGGCGGTGCGCGCCTCGCAGTGTTCCAGAGCGTGGACTGCGAGGATGCGGTCGATGGAGTGATCGGGCAGGGGCAGTGCATCCTCGTCGGTGAGGCAGACCCTCGCCTTCCCCTCGCCGGGCCAGCGGATCACGCCCTGCATGGCCGGGGCAAAGGCAAGCACTCTCTCGGCCTCGCTGGCGAAGATGTCGAGGAAGGGAGTGGCATAGCCCAGACCCATGACACGCATGCCGGTGACATCGGGCCAGCGGTTCCGGATGCGGTCCAGCATCAGGCGGCGCGTAACCTGCCCCAGCCGGCTGCGATAGAAGGAGTTGAGATCGGCGACATCCTGGTACATGGCTCAACGGTGGGGATTGATGCGTCAATCATAGCCCAAAGCAACACTTTCTGCTGGTGGAGGTCATGCGCTGACCGGACTATCCTTGGCCGACCGGGAGAGAGCCCATGAAACTCCATTTCAGTCCGACATCGCCCTTTGTCAGGAAAGTCATGGTGGCGGCCCACGAGCGGGGTGTCGCCGGCGATATCGAGTGCGTGACCGATCCCGATGATCTCCAGGCCAGGAATCCCCTGGCAAAGGTGCCCACGCTCGTGACCGGTGACGGTCAGGTGCTCTATGACAGCCTGGTCATCGTCTCCTGGCTTGGCGCCCGGGGTTCGGGGCCGGAACTGATACCACACGAGGCGCCGCTGCGTGATGCGGTCCTTTGCCGCCATGCGCTGGCAGACGGAATCATGGAGGCGGCGGTGTCGAGCGTCATGGAAGCCCGCCGCCCGCCGGAGAAACAGTGGCAGAAGTTTCTCGACCACCAGCGGGGCAAGGTCGAGCGCGGCATCGCAGCTCTCGCGGGCGCTGCCCCGGGGTCCGTGGTCGACATCGCGACGATCTCCGCCGCTGCGGCCCTGGGCTACGTCACGTTCCGCCTTCCGGCGATCGACTGGAGGAGCGAGCACCCGGGCCTGGCGCTCTGGTACGACACCTTCGCCGAGCGCCCGTCCATGAGGGCGACCGTTCCGCGCAATCCATGACCTATGACCGTCTTGGTCGGGCCCTGGCAGTCCATGGCCTGATCCCCCGCGGCGGCTTTCGTCCCCGGCCGGACGACGGTCTTGGACCGGATGCGGGCAGTGTTGTCCTCGTGGGAAATGCCGGCGCCGGGATGTGGGAGGCTTTCAGCGCCGCCCGTGACGGCGAGAAGGATCCCATGAACGCATGGAGCCGCCGGATCATCGGCACTGTCGCCGATGCTTTCGGCGCCCGGGCGCTCTATCCCTTCGACGGTCCACCCTGGTGGCCGTTTCAGCGATGGGCGCAGCGCGCCGAAGCGGTCTTTCCGTCACCGGTCGGCATGCTGATCCATCCCGACCATGGGCTCTGGCACGCCTACCGCGGCGCCCTCGTCTTTCCCGGACCGGTTGCGGGCCTGCCCTCCAGAGAAGAGACTCCGAATCCCTGCAATGCCTGCCAGGAAAAACCCTGCCTCGGTACCTGTCCGGTCGGCGCCTTCAGCGAATCAGGTTACGACGTGCCGTCCTGTGCCGCTCATCTTGCTTCGCCGGCGGGCGCCGATTGCATGTCGCTTGGTTGCCGGGCCCGGCGCGCCTGCCCGGTCGGTCGGGAAAGCGCCTATATCCCGGACCAGGCGCTCTTCCACATGGACGCCTTCCTCACGTCAAGACCGCGTCCGTGAACGTTTTCTTCTCTGTGTTTTCGTTGGCTCCAGTTCCTTGAGCATATGGCTCCACATCGGCACTGCGACATCCCCCTCGCTTTCAGCTAAACTGGAAGAGGTCGTCGTTGTCGTCAACTGCGCCTCTTTTGTGGCGGAGCGATAGATGCTCAAGCCGAAGCGCCAAGGCCGATCAGGCGCAACTATCTGATATGCATGACAGATTACAGATATCAGTGGCGTCCGACTGGGTGCACTACGGCTTCACGCCGAGGAGCTTGAGTGTCTTTCTCTGGAGCGGCGTGGGCCGCGTGGTGACCTGGAAGAGCCCGGCGCCCGCAAGGTGGGGCGCTACGGTGTTTGCGGGTGATGTTGACCTTTCCGGCTTTGCGCCAGGACTCGCGGAGCAGGATGGCGGGTGGTGGAGAAGATTGGTTGGGGACGGCTCCGATGAACATGGCTACCGTTCATAGGTGTACCACTGGCCCATATCAAGGACAATATGCACTCCTACATGGGTACGTTGTGAAGTCTGACGAGCCCAACAAATCACGCAGAACAATGAGTTGACGTGAATGTCAGCTAGAGATCATCTGGAACTTCGGCTTAGTCCGGAGCACGGGGTCATGCCCGCGCATCGACCGGTTCCCGGACGACTTCGCCATTGAAACTCCCGACCGACGGGAACACTTCGACACCGAATTCCGGTTCCAGGGGCCTCGCCTTCTGCGCTTCAGGAGCGGATCACAGGGGACGAAAGAACGAAGGTCGCGT
Source organism: Alphaproteobacteria bacterium (assembly GCA_964291265.2). GTDB lineage: Bacteria > Pseudomonadota > Alphaproteobacteria > SP197 > SP197 > SP197. The sequence continues at coordinate 712,307 of OZ219747.1, read as the reverse complement.
GAGGCGGTCGCACCGCGACCTCCCACCCGGACAGCTGCTGGCGACCATGCGGCGCACCGTCACTCATCACGAGCGTCATGGCTCCATGCTCCATGCAGAATTTCCGTCGTCCGCCGGCTTGGCCCGTACGACCGCAGCGAACCTGTCGTGACCATCCGCAATCAACCCAACAGCCCTTCATGTTCGCCCTGGTCGTATCTCTCCCTTGCTCATGGACAGGCGGGCGGATAGCGTGGCCGTTGTGTTCAGGCGTGACCGTTCCGGGACATTCGGAGCCATGACAGGGGAAGTCCCGCACTTCCCGCGTCAACTGCAGGTTCCGGCGCCGCGAAGGGAGAGACCGATGAGCCGTCGCCGTCTTCCGATCGGGATCCAGGACTTTCCGACGATCCGCAGCGAGGACTTCTACTACGTCGACAAGACCTCGCTCGTTCGGCGTCTGGTGGACGAGGGGCGCCACTACTTCCTGTCCCGCCCGCGCCGCTTCGGCAAGAGCCTGTTGCTCGACACCCTGCGGTCGCTGTTTGCCTGCCACGAACCCCTGTTCCGGGGCCTGGACATCCATCCCCACTGGGACTGGTCGGCGCCGCATCCTGTGGTGCGGCTGAGCTTCGGCGGGAAGTACAACGAACCCGGGGACATCGAGCGCAACATCCTGACCCAACTCGAACTGGTCGAACGCCATGCCGGGCTCCCGTCCGCTGCCTGCAGGACCGGACCGGAACGCCTTCTCGATATCCTCGACCGCCTGCACGGCGTCACCGGTCGGCGGGTGGTGGTGCTGGTGGACGAGTACGACAAGCCGATCCTCGACGTGCTTCACGATCCCGGGCTTGCGAGGGCGAACCGGGACTACCTGCGCGGCTTCTACGGCATCGTCAAGGACAGCGCCGAACACGTCCGTTTCGTCTTCGTCACCGGTGTCAGCATGTTCTCGAAAGTCAGCCTGTTCTCGGGTCTCAACAACCTGAAGGACATCAGCCTCGATCCGCGCTTCGCCATGATCTGCGGCTACCGCGAGGAGGATCTCGACCGTGTGTTCGGGCCTGAGTTTGTCGGTCTGGACCGCGAGAAGGTCCGCACCTGGTACAACGGCTACCACTGGCGGGGCGGGGAGCGGGTCTACAATCCTTATGACGTGCTTCTGCTGCTCGACAGCCGCGAGTTCCGCCCCTACTGGTTCGAGACCGGATCGCCGGACTTCCTGTTCCGCATGCTGATGGAGAAGTCGGTGAGCCCGATGGAACTGGAGGGGCGGTTGGCGGGCATGTCCCTGGTCTCGAAGTTCGATGTCGGCGACATCGCCATCGAGGCCCTGCTCTTCCAGACCGGCTACCTGACCATCGCGGGGGATGAGCGGGACGAGTTCGACGCTCTCTACCGGCTGGACTATCCCAACCTCGAGGTCCGCATCAGCCTGAACCGCGGACTGCTTGCCTGGCTGAGCAGGAAGGGCGTCGAGTCGCTGGAGCGGGGCCGCGAGTTCTGCGCCCTGCTGGAGGCGAACGACTTCGCCGGCTTCGGCGAGAAGCTCCGCGCCTGGCTTGCGGGCATTCCCTACCAGTGGCATGCGAAGGGCGACCTGGCGCGCTACGAGGCCTGGTATGCGAGCCTTCTCTACATGTGCCTGCGTTCGGTCGGGGTGGACTTCGACGTGGAGGAGGCCTCGCACCGCGGCCGTGCGGACATGGTGGTGCGCCTCGGCGGTCAGGTCTTCGTGCTGGAGTTCAAGATGGCCGAGGGCGAGGGGGACGGCGCTGCGGCGCTGGATGCGGCGCTGGCGCAGATGCGCGAGCGGGGCTATGCGGAGACCTACCGCGACCACGCCGGCCCGGTCCACCTCGTCGGCGTGGCCTGCGGTCGCGAGGCGCGCAACCTCCTCGACATCCGCGCCGAGACCGCATGAGCGGCGCCCGTGAACGCCTGACAGACACCACGAAGCGACCCATTCCGGATCCTTGCACCGCTTACCGGCCGATACGGCTGTCCGGTGCGTCACGGTTTCCTGGGCGCCTCTGCCGGGAGATCTTCAAGGACCCTGCATATGAGGTCCTGCCCAGATTCCCGTCGATGTGCAGCGAGTCTAGCTGCTGTACTTGCGGGTGAGAGCCCCGCCCTGCTCATTGCCTACAAATGCCGTCTGGCTATCTGATGTGTTGCCGCACGACGCTGTCGTCCCCGGCATCGACACTGTGGCCCAGCATCCACGCCGTGAACGACAGTGCAGCCTGGCCGTTCCAGGTGACCTGCGCGCCGGGCGGGCCGTCCCTGCTGCGGTTCAGGTCTCCGCCCATCGCCGCCACGAGGCGGCATGCCTGCCCGAGGTCCTCGGGCGGCGGCAGCTTGCGGACATGCGCGAGGTCTTTCAGCAGTGCCTGGAACTCAACGATGCCCGAACCCGCTTCCCCGGAACCGAACTCCGCATGGTCTTCGAACTGCCCGAGAAACCCGCCTGAACGGCCACCAGGGGTTCACGCCTCTTGACCGCCGACACTCCCGAAGTCAGGACATCTGAAATGCGGCGCCATTTCGCCACGACCGCCCGCGAGCGTATCCGGCTGGAAGGCGGCGGTAATTGACACGGTCACCTGCGTGGACTCGCTCAGCGTGTCGAGGTAGCCGGGGGCGGAGTCCGTATCATGGGATCGCAAGTCCCGGCTGCTGCAACCATTGGTGGCGGGCAGAGGCGCAAGCTCAGTGCCCACTCAAGGACTTGAATGGCGGAGAGGAAGGGATTCGAACCCTCGATGGGATTTTGGCCCATACTCCCTTAGCAGGGGAGCGCCTTCGACCGCTCGGCCACCTCTCCGTTGATGGTTCTAGTGGCTTCACCGGGGGGCGTCAATGCGGCGCCCCGCGTGGCCGTCGTCGATGGTCCGATCGACAATCCGGTTGTTCAGGCGATGGGCTGCCTGGCCGGTGGCAGGGAGACGAGATTCCCGCCTGCCGGGTCTCGCAGATGGCATTGTCCTCGTCGATGCCGCTGTTCCAGCGCTGGAAACAGGCCTTCGATCCTTCGGCGAAATCGTGCCGGCGTTTGGTGGACTGCGGGAAACACGGCCAACAACAGACGTCCTGACCTCGGCCATGAATTGTCCAATCAGTTTGATGCTTCTGGGCCGAGTTTGCTGTGAAACATTTCTGATCCCTGCAACGCCTTTGTTGAACAGAGCGCGAGCGACCTGCCGGTCAGGCGCATGCCTGACCGCCGTGTGGTGGTTCTGGCTGACGCCTGTTGACGAACCTTGGACCTTTCCGGCTACCCCGCGTCTATGGCCATCAAGGGTCTGGTTCGTTCAGGCGTCAGAACATCATCGAAATACAAGCGTCCTCGTCACCCACCTCCACCTGCTCGCATGATCGTGCACCAATACGCCGGATCAACGCACTTGTCCAACGGCCACAACAGGCTCACGTTTCATGGCGCGGGGTGAACAGGTAAGCCGACGTTCATGACTGTTTGGGTAGGTTGTCCGGCATGTCGTAGATCGTGCGCGTCTGGTTGAGTTCGTCGAGCAGTCCGGCGATGTCGGCGTCGCGTGCGCTGCTGGCGGTGCCGAGGAAGCGCACCGGTGAAACGTGATCGTTCCCTATGGCCGCCCCGTTCCATTCCATGATACGATCAAGCGTTTGGACGGAGCACAACGGTGCAAGGCATGAAGGCAGAAATGATCCTGACAGCGGCGTGCGCCGTGTCAGTCCGCACCACTCCGGTCTCGGCGGCACCCTGTCCGGACTGGAACACGTCAGATTTCTTTGACCGGGCCGCGTTGCAGAGCGTCTCCCGTTGACTCGACGCTGGGCGTCGACATGAGTGTGCGCGACATGCATCGCAGGACCCCGCTTCACCGGGCGGGGGCAAACAGCGGCAATCCTGACGTGGTCGGGCGGCTGCTTGACCGGGGCGCGGACCTGGAAGCGCGCGACGAGGATGGCATGACCCCGCTTCACGCGGCGGCGGCATTCAACGGCAATCCGGATGTGGTCGGGGTGTTGCTCGATCGGGGCGCGGACCTGGAAGCGCGCGACGAGGGTGGCTGGACCCCGCTTCACGCGGCGGCGGCAATCCGCGACAATCCGGACGTGATCGAGGTGTTGCTCGACCGGGGCGCGGACCTGGAAGCGCGCGACGAGATTGACGGGACCCCGCTTCACGCGGCGGTGACGGACATCAGCAATCCGGACGTGGTCGGGGTGCTTCTCGACCGGGGCGCGGACCTGGAAGCGCGCGACGAGAATGGCAAGACCCCGCTTCACAACGCAGCGGCAGATAGCAGCCATCTGGACGTGGTCGGAGTGCTGCTCGATCGGGGAGCGGACCTGGAAGCGCGCGACGAGAATGGCAGGACCCCGCTTCACGACGCAGCGACAGAAAGCAGCCATCCGGACGTGGTCGGGGTGCTTCTCGACCGGGGAGCGGACCTGGAAGCGCGCGACGAGAATGGCCAGACCCCGCTTCACGCGGCGGCGGCGCACAGCGACAATCTGGATGTGGTCGGGCTGCTTCTCGACCGGGGCGCGGACCTGGAGGCGCGCGACGAGATTGACTGGACCCCGCTTCAGGCGGCGGCGGCATTCAGCAGCATTCCTGGAGTGGTCGGTGTATTGCTCGACCGGGGCGCGGACCTGGAGGCGTGCGACGGGTATGGCCAGACCCCGCTTCACGCGGCGGCGGCGCACAGCGGCAATCCGCAAATGGTCAGGGTGCTGCTCGACCGGGGCGCGGACCTTGAAGCGCGCGACGAGAATGACTGGACCCCGCTTCACGCGGCGGCGACGCACAGCGACAATCTGGATGTGGTCAGGGTGCTGCTCGACCGGGGCGCGGACCTGGAGGCGCGCGACGAGATTGACTGGACCCCGCTTCACGCGGCGGCGGCGCACAGCGGCAATCCGGACGTGGTTGGGGTGCTTCTCGACCGGGGCGCGAACCTGGAAGCGCGCGACATGTATGACTGGACCCCGCTTCACGCGGCGGCGGACAGAAGTAACCCGGACGTGGTCGGGGTGCTTCTCGACCGGGGCGCGGATCATGAGGCTCGGACCCTGGATGGCAGAACCCCCTGGAACATCATTGAAGAGAACAACGACATGAAGGGGAGCCAGGCCTACCGGCGTTTGCACGACCTGCGCCACGACTGATGTCGTGGGCTGGGAGCGACAGCCGACCAGAAGTCAGGAACAGGATATCAAGGAGTCACCGTGTGGCGTCGAGTAACGCAGCCGGCGTTGAGGTTCTCGCGGCGGGGCTGACAGACTTTGCGGCATGACGGAAAGCCCCAGGACTCGTGGGAAGACGCGTCTGAACGGGGCACCCCGACTGTGACGAAGCAAGATCTCGCTGCAGCGAACCTTGAATCGCCGACCCGGGGAAGCAACAGGGTGGACTGTCACGGGCTGGCTGCAAGCGATTGAAGTACGGCGTCCTATGTTGGCATGCCTTCGTGCGTCAGAGTGACACGTTCACTGACCGGAAGTTTTCAGGTCGCAGGATGTGTCGGCGGCGACTGTCGGCTCGTCCCGGGGAATTCTCGGGAAGGCCGAGTGGCGCGCCTTGATGGCTGATCACGCGCACCGAGGGGATGCTGGCGAGCTTCGGCAAGGCCCTGGTTGCTGCGGCGTCAGGGCCGAGGATCGGGCGCCATGGAAACCGCCATCGAGGCCGGGATTGCTTCCGCTGTGCCGAGTGGTGGTCGATGTCGCGACTGACGTGGTTTCCGCGATGTCGAAACATGAAAAACCGGTTGCTGACGTGACGACCGCAAACCAAAGCGATACCTTTTGGAATCCTGAACTGCTGATCGGCGGCGTTTCTGGCGGCGGCTCGCGCCGCATCGATGAGGTAGGAGAACGTGATGAGTCAGGCCCCGGCCCGTATCGTGAGGTTGAACCCGAACGACAATGTCGTCGTTGCCACCGAGACGCTCGGCGTCGGCGCCGCGCTTGACGGCGAGAACGTCGTCAGCCTGGATGATGTGCCGGTCGGCCACAAGATCGCGACCGCGCCGATCGCCGAGGGCGACCCGGTCCGGAAGTACGACCAGATCATCGGCGTCGCGACAACCGGCATCGAGGTGGGTCGGCATGTTCATACCCACAATTGTGCGATGAGCGATTTCGAGCGCACGCACGCCATTGGCGAGAACGCAAAGCCGACCGCGTTCGTCGGCGCGGGTGCGCGATCGGCGTTTCAGGGTATCGTTCGCGCCGATGGCCGGGTCGCCACGCGGAACTATATTGGCATCCTGACCACAGTGAACTGTTCCGCCACCGTCGCCAAGATGATCGGACGGGAGTTCGAGGGCGACCGGCTGGAGGACTATCCGAACGTCGACGGCGTCACCGCTCTCGTGCACGGCACGGGCTGCGGCATGGCGACCAGCGGCGAAGGATTCGAGGCGCTGCAGCGCGTCCTGTGGGGCTATGTGCGCCATCCCAACTTCGCCGGCATCCTGCTGGTCGGCCTCGGTTGCGAGGCGGCGCAGATCAGATTCCTGCTCGAAGCCTACGGCATCCACGAGACGGCGAACTTCCAGTATATGACGATCCAGAATTCAGGCGGCACCCGGAAGACCGTGGAGGAAGGCGTGGCGCGCATTCGCTCCATGCTGCCGGAAGCCGACCGGGTCTCGCGGGAATCGGTATCGGCAGAGCACTTGACCCTCGCCCTGCAGTGCGGCGGGTCGGACGGATATTCCGGCATCACGGCCAATCCGGCATTGGGCGCGGCGGTGGACCTGCTGGTGCGCAACGGCGGTACCGCCATTCTCGCCGAAACGCCGGAGATCTACGGCGCGGAACATCTGTTGACCGGACGCGCCGCCAGCCGGGCCGTGGGCGAGAAGCTGATCGAACGGATACGGTGGTGGGAGGATTATACGGCGCGCCATTGCGGGTCGATGAACAACAACCCGACGCCTGGCAACAAGGCCGGCGGCCTGACCACGATCCTGGAGAAATCGCTCGGTGCTGCGGCCAAGGGCGGCACCACCAACCTGATGGATGTATACCGGTATGCCGAACCGATCACGGCCAAGGGATTCGTCTTCATGGATTCACCCGGATACGACCCCGTATCGATCACCGGCGAAGTGGCGTCGGGCGCGAACGTCGTATGCTTCACCACCGGCCGGGGTTCCGTGTTCGGCTACAAGCCGGCCCCCAGCATCAAGATCGCGACCAACACGGCGATGTACCAGCGGATGTCGGAGGACATGGATATCGATGCCGGCGAGGTGCTGAGCGGCGGCGTTTCGGTCGACGAGATGGGACAGCGAATATTCGCCTGCATTCTGGCGGTCGCCTCCGGAGCGCCGTCCAAAAGCGAGGCGCTCGGCTTTGGCGACAATGAATTCACGCCGTGGGTCATCGGCGCCGTCATGTAGCCGTGCCGACGTCGCGCCCGCTTCGCTTTCCCATCAGCATTCAGTCGTCAGTCCCGGCCCGCACCTCGGGCCGACAGCCGGTCCGGCGCCACCTCCCCAAGGTCGTGTACCACACAGGCGACTTCCCTCAACGAACGGCTTCAGCTTCTCGGGCGCGTTGATCATGTCCGGCACCGAGCGCGCCACCGTCCAGCGGCCCTGGCCTTAGTCCGAAGTTCCAGCACCGTTCAGACGTATCGTTATGAATGTATTGACGATTGAGAGAATCGCGTGTGTCGCTACTGGGAACGCTAGAGGCGCACGCCGAGGTGGTTCAGGGCTTTTTTATGGAGCGTCGTGGGCCGCGTGGTGACCTGGAAGGGCCGCAGGGTTTCGACGTTCTCCATGGGCCAGGAGGAGAGACTGGTGGCGGGCGGCTCATGCGGTTGGGGACGATGTCCACGTACATGGGGGCAACAGCTGCCTGTGTCAACAGGGTGTTTCACCGTTACATGGGAACTCTTGCATGTTGTCTCTGTGCGTTTTTATCAGTAAGATCAACTAGTTGGTGTGGTTGTATTGCTAAAATCGTCCGGAACTTCGGCTTAGTAGAAGACCAGCGGGATGATCACCGGCAGCCTGTTCCCGCCGCCCCCGATCTCGCGCCGCCAGATGTTGACCATGTATCCCAGGAGCTGGAGCGGCGTCGCGGCGTCGACCTGGCTCTTGTGTTCGAGCAGCACGCAGACGCTTAGCATCGTGGCCGCTCCTCAGCCTCACCCGGAACAGCGCATCGCACTGGGTGGCATGGGCGGCCTCGTCGATGAAACTCAGACATCCTGACCTCGTCCAACGTCAGTGAGACGATTTTGTTGTGTTGCGCCGTCGAAGTCGTAGACGATGGGGTAAGCGTTCGGCCAAGGGGTGACGAAATGAGGGTGACGGTGGCAACTGCGCATGGCTCCGGGACTCGCCTGAATTCGCTCAGTGCTGTCATCGACCCAATCACCGCTGGACCGAACGCTCACCTCCGCTCCGCATTGATCCGTTGCTCAACAAATGGTCCCTCAGGCCTCCTCGAAGTATGGCGCTATTGCGTTCGCCGCAGTCGTTCCTGTCGTCAATCGGCGCCGAGACACTATTGCCATGTGTGCCGGAACGGGGATGACTCCGGCAAATCGTCGCTCAGACCGCGACCGTTCACATTCGCTTCGAGAAACCGAATACGTTCCATCAGCGCATCGAACTCCAGGACGTCGCCCCGGATAGCGTCAGCGTCGCACATCGCCTCATAGTCGGCCTTCAGGTCCGGGAGCTGGTCTTCGTCCGGCACGAGCCGCAATTCGCCCTCCAGACAGCGGTCGTAACTGACGCCGCCATAATGAAAGAACATCTTCTTGTGTTTGACCACTTCTCCCAGCAGCGCGCGGTCGTCGAGCGCCGCCCTGCCAATCTCGTGGTCAGCGAGGCAGGCCAGGTCGAACCAGTGGCGAGAAAAGCGCCCCGCGAGACGGCGGCGGTGGCAGGCCACATGGGCCAAGGTCGCCTTTTCCCAGAATGTGCGCTTCGGGTTGAGGACGGTCACAGTCGCTGAAGGAAACTCCAGGTCCTGGGTAAAGCCGGCAATATCGGCCGCGACCGGGCGTCGCTCGTTCGGCGAGATGACATTGCGGCCGCCGAATTCCAGCAGCACCTCGTTGCTGAAGTAACCGCTGGCGCCACCGACCGCGGACGGATAAACGAAAAGCAGGCCCTCGCCATCCTCGCTGATCCGTATGTCGTGCCGGCCGTCCATGTCGAGCCGTTGCGCCGCTTCGTCGACGAAGGGTGCCACGACATCGCGGACATAGTCTGCGACACGGGCCCTGAGTTGTTCGCTCAACCGCTTGATCCGGGTCCGGCTCACGCCTTCGGCAAAAGGATCGATTCCGTCGCTGAAGACGCGGTAATCGAAACTGACATCCACGTCTTCGGAAAACCGGTCGATGACGCCATAGACCTTCGAAAGCGCGGTTCCCCCCCGGAAGGCCATCGGATGGGCTCCGGGCATGGTGAAGAGGGTATGCAGCGCCCAGCAGATCCAGATATCCTTCTCCAGAATGACGGGGTCCGGACCGAAATTGGTGTTGACGGCCTGCAGAATGTCCGCGCGCTCGCCGGCCGCGAGAGAAAGGAACGGTCTAGCCATGGGCCGATCCTGTCGGAGAGGCATCGAACGCCGCCGCCATCCAGGCGGGCATGGCGGCTGTGCGCAGCTTTGCGAAGTCCTCCGGGCGGAGAACCTTCGCAATCCGGGCGACCGTCTCCGGCGTGACCTCCTCCTTCCCGAGATACCAGAGTGCGGAGAGAGCCACACCCGCCGGCTCGCCGGGGAATTGCAGCAGGCGCCGGTTCGAGGTGTGGCGGAGCCGGACGGATCCGGCCCCGACATGAAGGGTCCGGGTCGTTCCGCTGGTATGGTACACGGGCGAGAGCGGCATCTGGGTGCTGAACCCGAACCGCCTTATGGCCTCGAAACCGTGGACCTGGAGCGTCTCGCCGTGGCGGCGCGCAATGGTTCGGGCGACCTCGCGAACATCGATCGCCATGCCGCCGGCGACATAGCGGCTGAATTTCGGCCGCACATACACGCCGCGGGCGACGCGCCGGATCTCGCCCGCCGCGGCCAGGCGCGACAGGGTCCGCCCGACGGCGGCCGGGCTGCCGCATCCCGAAAAACGGGCGCCGGTGAAGGGCTTGCCCTGCGGCACTCGTCCCAGAGCGGACCGGATGGTTGCTGCAGTGGACATCGGAGGTTTCCTTTGCAACAAATATAAGGATACTTTCGGACAAATCAAGTGACGGCCGCCCGGCCGCCGTCCATGGTAGCCAGGATGGCCAGGCAACCGATCGCATCGTTCAATTCATAGCAGGCCTGCATCTCGAGAAGCACGGCCGCCGCCTGGATATCCTCGCGCGTCGGGTTGTCCTGCAGGGCGTCATCGGAAGGTTTGGACGCAGGGTCACTCCAAGGGTAGGCCCAAGCCGTGGCCCGAACAGCGGAAGTCCCGGTCCTCCAGCGGCATGCCCGTGGCCAGCGCGAAGGCGGCGTCCCTGCTCTCGAGCCAGGACGGCGATCTTCGGGCCGATCATGGCGCGAGCCGCCCCTGAACCGCGCCCGCGAGCGGGGTCTCGTGCTCCGGCCTGTCCACCAAGGCGAGCCGACAAGCCGCGCTCTGCGGACGATGCGGCGGTCTGCGGCCGGCCATTCCTCTTCGAGCACCTGGAACGCGGCGCTGAACGCGGTGAGTTCACCGGCTTCGACGCGCGCCCTGACCCGGCGCCCGTCGATCGTGTCCGGCAGGGCCACGGTCGTGCGCAGGCCTTCGGGACCGTCGGCCACCGCTAGTCCCTTCCCGGACCGGGCCAGCGGGCCTTCCCAGTCATCGAGGACATTCACCAGCAGGCCGTTGTTCTCCAGAACGGCACCGCGCTCGAAGATCTCCTCGAAGGACCCGCCGCCGCGGATCGGGACGCCATAGGGGACCAGCAGGCCCTCCAGGACTGCCGGGCCCGGTCACGTCGCACGCAAAGGCGCGCCGCTCGACCGGCCCGGCCTTCCCGGTGCCCGGGTCCGCCCACTCCCCCGGTCTATGTCACCGAAAACTCCTTTGTAGAAGGAATGCGGGGTCAACAGCCTCTGTTGTCCATCAACGACCATTAACTTGTTCGTCTCTGGTTCCTTGAAAAGGAAGACGCCAGGAACGGGCAACCCCAAAAGCAAGGATTCGATGAAGCGCGAGGCCTGGACGATCGTCCAAACGAAATTTCTCTGGAACTCCGGAACGAAGATGTCTTCTCGCTTGAGACGATCAACCAAACCGTCGATCGGCATGTCCGAGCCGTAACTCGTTATCGTGTAGCGGATTGGATAACCCAGTTCGTCATCGCCTTCCGTGGGATCTTCGATCAAAGGGTCTGCGAAGTCCTTGTTCCGTTCAACAGCCATTTTTTCCTCGTCGTAAGCGTTTGGTCATGCGGTGATAAGGGGATAATGGCGCTTGAGAGAATGCGGGCAAAAAAGGGACTGTGCGCAGTTGTCATTGTGACTGCCATCATCGTCATTCCCTGGCTGAACGCTTGCCGACCCGGCAAGGGTGTGGCGGAACGGGGCTTGGACCGATTTCTCGGGCGTTGCGTCTACCAGGTGGGTTTGGCAAATGGATACATCCGGTCATCGCATGTGTCCTCGCTTCTTGTTCTCCCGTCGCAGCTCCGACAGGGTGAAGGTGTTGGACTTGGGCCGATTGCACGGGCCGCAAAGCAGGATGCGGTTCGAAATGTGATTCAGGCCGCCGTCCGAACGTGGCGTATCGTGGTCCAGCTCAAGGTGGCGCGGGTCGTCGAACAATAACACCAGCCGGGAAGGGTCGAAACCTCTCCCGGCGGCCGACGTACGTCCCTATAGTGACGCGGATGAAAGAGATCCTCATGCATCCCTGTCATCATTAGGGCAAGCTGGTTGCCGCTTGACCGGTCGGCCTCGCCCGGCAGGATCAGAGTTCCGCATGACTGCACCCTTCGAGATGCAACGGACGCCACACGATCATGTCGGCCCTGCAGGATCTCACCGCCCATAGCCGCACGTCCCGACAAGTTCTGGCGATCGTGAGCCTGACAAGCTCTGTCGAAACCGGCAAGATGAGGCCCGCTGTGGCGAGAACCTGCCCACCGTGTGACATCGTCGAGACCCACAAGAATCAGCACTCTGGAGAGTCCGTGCCTCTTCCGCAGGTAACCACCTCATGAAGATCTCGCGATCGAGCCTTGTCAGGGCGACCTGCCTTCATCGGGTGGCACCTATCTGCTGTCGAGCGTTCGCGTGGTGACCGACGACGGTACGCAGGGATGGTCGAGAGCAGGTCATTCGGATCCACTGACATCGCTACCCATGCGCCTGGCGTGCGCGTCGAAACAGGCGAGATCGCGCCTCACATGCCTGGTCGCGATCCCCGCCAGGTAGGCCGCATCAATGATGCTGGGGACCGGACGCCTTGCGGACACAACCATGCCAAGGCGGCCTTGGACATTGCCTGGCGGTCTTTGAACTGACGGAAGGCGGCGCCAACCTGAGGACGCCCGTCATCTCGAGGATCATCGTGACACTGGAGACAGCAGCCGTTCACGCCCCGATCAGGAAGGGATCCTGCGTCATGCCGGGGTCCTCGCGAGGGACTGTCGATTCGAGAGCGGTCGAACCGGTCACCGATACGGTGTTGAAAGGCTGCGGCCAGATCGGACGGGAACAACCCCATCCCGGCGCCGGTGATCCGCAGCCGTCTCAAGGCCGCGCTGATCCCCCTTCGGGATGTCGTTCGGGCTCGGCTTGCCGCCGGCCCTGTGCCGGCATGGCGCTTGGCTCCGGCCGCACCGGAAGCTCTCGAGTGGCGGTGCAAGGGTTCGCCGCGCAGGGATCCTGGCGGCATATTGACTTGATTATGGGTGACGATCCGGGGTGTAATGTCACCGGTTCCGAGGTAGTCGGCATGCACCCGGGACCGGAACCGGACCAGGAGGAGGCAACATGACCACGTTGAAGGATCTGAAGCGTGCGGCGCTTGATGGTCGCATCGACCGCCGCGAATTCATCCGGCAGGGAATAGCGCTCGGCATGACAGGCGCGGCGGCGGCCACGCTCGCCGACAGCGCCGCGCTGGCCGAAACGCCGCACAGGGGCGGTACGTTCCGTATCGCGGTGGACGACGGCAACACCACCGACAGTCTGGATCCGGCGACCTATGAATCGACCTTCCAGATCTTCCTGCCGAGGATGATCACCAACAACCTGACCGAGATCACCTCCGACAACGAGGTGGGCCCCGATGCCGCCGAGAGCTGGGAAGCGACGCCGGACGCCAGGACCTGGATCTTCAGGCTGCACGAGGGAGTCGAGTTCCACGACGGCAGGAGCTTCACGGCCGACGACGTGGTTGCTTCGCTCAATCATCACCGCGGCGAGAATTCGACCTCGGGCGGCGCGGCATTGCTCTCGACCGTTACCGACATCAGGGTCGAGGACGCCCACACGGTGCGTATCGATCTCGAGACCGGCAACGCCGACCTGCCCTACATCCTGACTGACTATCATTTCGTCATGTTCCCGTCCGACGGCGAGGGCAGCATCGACTGGAGCGGAGTCGGCCTGGGCGGCTATGTGCTGGAGACGTTCGAGCCCGGTATCGTGGCCATGGGTTCGAGGAACCCCAGTTACTACAAGGAGGACAAGGCACACTTCGACGCCGTCGAGATCCATCAGGTGACCGATGTGATCGGCCGCGAAGTGGGCGTGCAGACCGGCCAGTTCGACGCCATGATCGAGGCCGACCCGAAAACGGCGGACCTCCTCGCACAGAACGAAAACGTGATCGTCGAGGAGATCGCGACCGGCCAGCACGCCACCATGCCCATGCACACGGACGTTGCGCCGTTCGACGACGTCAATGTCCGTCTGGCGCTGAAGTACGCCCTCGATCGCGAGGGCGCCCTCGACGTCGTACTGCGCGGTCATGGCACGGTCGGCAACGATCATCCCATCCCTCCGACCATGCCCTACCACGATCCCGGCATCGAGCAGCGGGTGTACGACCCCGACAGGGCAAGGTGGCATCTCCGACAGGCCGGCATGGACAGCCTTGCCGTCGACTTCTCGACCTCGGAGGTGCCATTCGTCGGTGGCGTCGATTTCTCGGTCTTCTACCAGGAGATGGCCAAGGCCGCGGGCATCGACGTCAACGTTGTACGCGAGGCGGAAGACGGCTACTGGTCGAACGTCTGGCTCGTCAAGCCCTTCTGCCTGAGCGGCTGGGGTCCGCGCCCGACGCCCGACATGATCTTCTCGCTGGGCTACCACGGCTCCGCGCCGTGGAACGACGCGCATTGGCGGAACGAGCGCTTCGACGAGTTGCTGATCCAGGCCCGTGCCGAACTCGACGACAGTCGCCGCGCTGACATGTACTCGCAGATGCAGCGTCTCGTGCGCGACGACGGCGGCACGATCGTGCCGTTCTTCCGCAACTACATATGGGCCACCGCGCTCAACGTGCGGCACACCGAGAGCGTGTCGGGCGAGTGGTCGCTCGACGGAAACCGCGCACCGGAACGCTGGTGGTTCGCCGAAGGCACCGTCTGATCGTTCGAGGTGTGGATGAAGCCCGGGGGCAGCCCCTTCCCGGACCACCGATGACACTGGAAGGCGGGGTTCTCCCGGGACATCGCCGGCTCCGGCGACGATGCGTCGTGTCTACGTCCAGTCGATCTGCACCATCCCGTCGACGACACGGCAGGCGTAGACCCTGACAGGCCGCGTCGCCGGCCGGCCGGTGGCCTCTCCGGTGCGGATGTCGAAACACCCCTGGTGCAGCGGGCATTCGATGCGGAAACCGTCGAGATAGCCGTCGCACAGATCTGCGCCGCCATGGCTGCAGCGAGCCGACGTGACGTGGATGCCACCCGGTGTGTCGTAGACGGCCAGGCGTCGACCATCGAGAAGCGCGGGCGTCACATCACCGCGGTCGAGACGGGCGACAGCGATCAGATCGCGCCAGCGACTATGGCCCATCGGCGCCCATGAAGTCGCCGAGGCGCGCGGATCGTCCCGTGATCTGCTCAAGGATGCCCCGGTGGACGCCAAGATAGCCGCCGGCTTCGACGTGCAGGCGTCCTTTCAGCCTCTCGTGAAGCGCGGGCAGGGCATGGAACGGAACCGACGGAGCGAAGTGGTGTTCCGCATGGAACGGCATGTTCCATGCCAGGAAGCGCCAGGGCCAGGACACCACGGTGGTGCGCGTGTTGGTCGTCATGTCGCGAACATTGGGTCGGCCGACGTGTTCCGTCATGCGGATGAGGCGCATGACGGGTTCGCCCAGGAGGACCGGCAGCCACCAGAACCAGAGAGGTTCCCACCGGTCGAAGACGACAACAGCCGCGGCGACCGCGAGATAGAGAGCCAGGAACACGCGCGCTTCGACGACGACCGCCCTCCGCTCCTCCGGTGGAACGAAGCGCCGCTCGGCCGTGCTCAAGCGTCCCCATGCGTGGTTGAGGAGGCCGCCCATCATGCCGCGCCAGTAGGGCAGGGACGACAGGTAGACAAGATGGCCCCACACGGAACCGGACAGGGGGATCAACTCGGGATCGCGACCTGCGAGCTGGGTGTACGTGTGGTGATCGCAATGTTCGTAACGGAAGAAGACCGGCGGGACGCAGATCCAGAAACCGCACCACGCCCCGACCCACTCGTTGATCCGTCGCGTGCGGAAGGCGGTGAAGTGCGTGCACTCGTGCTGCAGCGAGAAGTGATGGACCAGAACGACCCCGTGGACGAACATCGCGGGAACGAGCCACCAGGTGCCGAGAGCCATCCACACCAGCAGGGCCGTGGAGGCCAGCACGCCGTACCACAGCGGCATGCGGATCAGGGCCGGGAGATCGGATCGCCGCATCAGGGACTTCAGCTCCCGCCGCCGGAGCGGCGCCGTGCCGTCAAACGCCTGGGTCTGGGGAGTGAGAACGTTTTTGCCCATGAACCCATCCTAGCGCGGTTTGCTCGCCACGGTCACCGCCTGCGTCGCGCAGCGTTCCATAGGCTGGCCCGTGACGCCCGGACAACACCTGCCGATCGTCTGTGGACCCTGCTGCGGCAGATCGCGAGTCGCGCGCCGAATCGTGCGTCATCCCCGAAGTCGAACGGGTCGGGTGGGGTCAATCATGGCGGTCCCCGCGATGTCGTGGAAGGGAATCGGAAACTTCCGCCACATCCTGGATGTGGCCGCACGCCGCGGGTCCTCGAACCAGGTTCCCGGAGGTCGCGGCAGCCGCGTGCGATCAGGAGCGACACGGGCGCCGCCACCCGCGAGATCGGCGGCGTGGTGATCGACGTCGATACCGAACTCCGCAAGGTCGGTCACGTTGCCGCTGTCCTGCGGTTCCACCCGTGGTTCGCCCAGGCCCGGCTCCGCCAGGCGCGTCGCGTCCGTCAAGCCTTTTCGGCATGGGCCGTGCGCACCCGGCAAGGACGGGAACATCGGGACGATCTGGCCGCCTCGACAATTCGCCGCGTTCCTTTTTCAACCGGAACGCTTCCGGCAACAGATTCCGGTCTCGCGCGGGCGCGGATGGAGGAGGCCGTCATGCATCCCTGTCGTCGCCAGGCGGTCTGACGGCTTTATCGCCAGCCAGTGTAAGGTTACGCTTCACGGATCACGGGCAGGAAGCGGCGCATTTCATGGCGGATCAGGTCAGGGTCAGTGACATCGACGCCCTCAGGTTCCACGCGGAGGGGAGGCCCGGAAAGCTGGCGATCACGCCGACGAAGCCGCTCAACACGGCCAGGGAGCTTTCGCTCGCCTACTCTCCGGGAGTCGCCGCGCCCTGTCTCGAGATCCACCGTGAACCGGCAACCGTCTTCGACTACACCGCGAAAGGCAATGTCGTCGCCATCATCTCCAACGGTTCTGCCGTTCTGGGACTCGGCAATCTCGGCGCTCTGGGAGCCAAGCCGGTCATGGAAGGCAAGGCGGTCCTCTTCAAGCGTTTCGCCGATGTCGACGGCATCGACATCGAAATCGACAGCGAGGATGTCGACGAGATCGTGCAGACGGTGAGACTCATCAGCCCGACCTTCGGCGGTGTCAATCTCGAGGACATCAAGGCGCCGGAGTGCTTCATCGTCGAGCAGCGCCTGAGGGAGCTGGTCGACATTCCGATCTTCCACGATGACCAGCACGGCACGGCCATCATCTGCCTTGCCGGCGTCATCAACGCCCTGGAGGTCGCCGGCAAGGAACTGGCCGACTGCAAGGTGGTGGTGAACGGTGCGGGTGCGGCCGGAATTGCCTGCCTCGAACTGGTGAAGGCGCGCGGCCTGCCCCATGACAACGCCATCCTGTGCGATTCGCGGGGCGTGGTCTACCAGGGGCGGGCGCAGGGCATCAACCAGTGGAAGTCGGCCCATGCCGTCGAGACCTCCGCGCGAACACTCGAGGACGCCATGGAAGGGGCGGACATCTTCCTCGGCGTTTCGGTCAAGGACGCCGTGACAGGGGACATGGTGGCATCGATGGCCGCACGGCCCATCATCTTCGCCATGGCCAACCCGGATCCGGAGATCCTGCCCGAGGACGTCCAGAAGGTCCGCGAGGACGCCATCGTGGCGACCGGCCGTTCCGACTATCCCAACCAGATCAACAACGTCCTGGGGTTTCCCTACATCTTCAGGGGCGCCCTCGATGTGCGGGCGACGACGATCAACGACGCCATGAAGATTGCCGCTGCCGAGGCGATTGCCTCCCTGGCAAGGGAAGATGTGCCCGACGAAGTGGCGTCTGCCTATGCCGGCGACCACCTGCGCTTCGGAGCGGACTACATCATTCCCAAGCCCTTCGATCCCCGCCTCGTTTCCCGGGTGCCATCGCGCGTGGCGCGAGCGGCCATGGATACGGGCGTGGCGCGTCGGCCGATCATCGACATCGAGGCCTATCAGGCGCGTCTTTCCGGCCTGCTTTCTCCGGTTGCCGGGCGCATGCACGAGATCTTCGAGACCGTGCGCCGGCGGCAGGCGCGGATCGTGTTTGCCGAAGGCGAAGAGGAAAAGACTATCCGGGCAGCGGCCCTGTGGCGTGACCAGGGACTCGGCGTCGCCATCCTCGTCGGCAGGGCACGGCAGGTTCAGGAGAAGATGGAGTTGCTTGGCGTCAGTCCGGGCGGCCTCGAGATCGCCAACGCGGATGCCGTGGACACCGAGCGATACGTCCATCATGTCTATGCCCGCATGCAGCGCCGCGGTGCGTTGCTGCGCGATTGCCAGCGATGGATCCACCTGGATCGCGATGTCTTCGCTGCGGCCATGCTGGCGACAGGTGATGCCGATGCCATGGTCACCGGACTGACCCGGTCCTATCCCGGCGCTCTCTCCCATGTTCAGAGAGCGTTGAAGGCCGGCGATGGCCAGATCGTCTTCGGCATGACCATCCTCGTCTCCTCCCAGCACACGCTGCTGCTGGCCGATACCACCATCAACGAGGAACCGTCGGCCCGGGACCTCGCCGACATCACGGTCCAGGCGGCCGCCAAGGCGCGCGCCATGGGCGTCGAACCGCGGGTCGCCCTGCTGTCATTCTCCAATTTCGGCAGCCGCGGCGAGCGACGGACGGCCCACCTGCGCGAAGCCGTGCGCATCCTCAGGGAACGCGAGGTCGACTTCGAGGTTGACGGCGAGATGGCAGGCGACACCGCGCTCGACAAGAACTCGCGCGACTACTATCCCTTCATTGCCCTGGGCGGTCCGGCCAATGTTCTCATCATGCCCAATCTCCATGCCGCCAACATCTCCTACAGGCTGGTCGAGGCGATGGATGGCGCCCGCGCGATCGGACCGATTCTTCTCGGTCTCGAGAAGCCGGTCCAGATTGTCCGCCTGGGGGCGACGGTCAACGACCTCCTCAACATGGCGGCCCTGGCGGCCTTCGACATCGAGGATTGATGCCCTGCGGCGCAGAGTGGAGTGGTGTCCGTGAGCGTGGCGGGCCGTGTGCCGTCATGGGCCTGATTCTGCCCCTGGTCCTTGTCGAGGCAGGGATTTTCCTGGTCCTGGCAGCGGCCGGAGAACTTGCCGTGACGGCGGCCCTCGCCGGACTTGTGGTCCTGGCGGCGACAAGCGCGGCGCTGGTGTGGCCCCTCGTTTCGGGCGTCGACACCATCAGGTCGTGGATTGCCCGGCAGGGCGGCTCGCCTGATCTCGAGCCGCCGCGGCTGCGCAGGGGGCCACTTGCTTCGCGGTTGCAGTCTCTCCTTCACGCAGCGGCGCACGCTCTCGATGAACGGAACACGCGCATTCGTCGCCTGGCGAGGGACAACGATCACCTGCTTGACACCCTGGCCGCGCCTGTCCTTCTGGTCTCGAAGGACAGCGAACTGGTGCGTTTCAACGGTGCCGCGGGCCGGGTCTTCGGCGACCTGCGGGCCGGGCAGCACGTTTCCAGGGTCCTGCGGGATCCCGGTTTCGACAGCGCCGTCGCGGCGGGCCTCGGCGATGGCCGCTCCAGCGTCATGGAAGTCGTCGTGACCCGTGACCACGTCGACAGCCACCTTGTCGTCGATGTCGCACCGTTGCCGGCCGGCGTCAGCGATGCGGCGCTGATGGTGGTGTGCCAAGATGTCACCGGGGCTCGCAGAACGGAGCAGATGCGCGTGGATTTCGTGGCCAATGCCAGCCACGAGATCCGCTCGCCGCTCACCACGCTCATCGGCTGCATCGAGACCCTGAAGGGTCCGGCACGGGACGATGCCGAGGCGCGCGCCAGGTTCCTCGCGATGATGGAAGCACAGGGCAGGCGCATGGCGAACCTGGTCGAGGACCTCCTGTCGCTGTCTCGCATCGAGGTCCGGGAACACACCCAGCCGACGGGCGAGGTCGCCGTTGCGCCGCTGCTCCGGCGCCTCGCCTCCACGCTGCACTTCGACGCCGACAGTCGGTCGATGACCATCGATCTCGATATCCCCGACTCCATGCCGCCGGTGCGCGGAGACGAGGACGAGATCGAGCAGGCCCTCTACAATCTCATCGCCAACGCCATCGGTTACGGCAGGCAGGGGACCACGGTCAGCCTTGCCGCCGGCGTCGCGGAGACGGCGCCCGATCACCTGCGGGTTGCGCGCGGTCGGCTGGCATGGATTTCAATCACCGATCAGGGCGACGGGATCGAGGCCCACCACCTGCCGCGGCTCACGGAGCGTTTCTACCGTGTCGACAAGGCGCGCAGCCGTGAACGCGGTGGAACCGGACTTGGCCTTGCCATCGTCAAGCACGTTCTCTCGCGCCATCGCGGCGAACTGCACGTGGCAAGCACTCCGGGCCAGGGGTCCGTCTTCACGGTGTGGCTTCCTGCCGTGTTTCACGAAAGTGTCATGAAGTCCCCCTAGGGTGCGCACCGATGCACCCTAACCGTCAACCCATGGGGGACCGTGACATGAAGTCCAGAGTGTTGAATGTTGTCCTCGCTGCAGGCGTCAGTACCCTGACGGCCCTTGCGGCGGCCGCGCAGGATGCGCGGGATACGATCAGGATCGTCGGTTCGTCGACCGTGTTTCCGTTCTCGACCGCTGTTGCCGAACAATTCGGCCAGAACAGCGACTTTCCGACACCCGTTGTCGAGTCGACCGGCTCGGGCGGCGGACTGAAGCTCTTCTGTGCCGGCATCGGCTTCGAGCATCCCGACATCACGAACGCCTCGCGCCGCATCAAGTCCAGCGAGGTCGAGCGCTGCGCCGGGAACGGCATCGCGGACATCACCGAAGTCATGATCGGTTTCGACGGAATCGTGATCGGCAACTCGCGTGGCGCGGGCCAGCTCGCCATCGACATTCCGGACCTGTGGCTTGCCCTTGCGGCCGAGGTTCCCGATGCGCATGGCGACATCGTCGCCAATCCCTACACGATGTGGAACGAGATCAACGACTCGCTGCCCGCCGTCGCCATCAGGGTCATGGGCCCGCCGCCGACCTCCGGCACGCGTGACGCCTTCGTCGAGCTCGTCATGGAAGAGGGATGCGAGCACTTTGAAGCCGTCGTCATGATCGAGGAATCGGATGAAGACCGTTTCGAGAGCATCTGTGCCTCGATCCGCGAGGACGGCGCCTTCATCGAGGCCGGCGAAAACGACAACCTGATTGTCCAGAAACTCGAAGCCGATCCGGACGCCTTCGGCATCTTCGGCTTTTCCTTCCTCGATCAGAACATCAACAAGATCCAGGGGTCGATGATGAACGGTGTCGAACCGACGTTCGACAACATCGCCTCAGGCGACTATCCGGTGTCGCGTTCGCTCTATTTTTACGTCAAGAACGCCCACATCGATGTCGTTCCGGGCATCGCCGAGTTCGTGGCCGAGTTCACCAGTGACGACGCCTGGGGTTCCTTCGGTTACCTTGCGGACAAGGGCCTGATCCCGCTTCCCGACGAAGAGCGGGCAGCCATGGCGGCGTCGGCGAATGCCGCCACGCCTCTCGGCATGTGATACGCTGAGTGATTCCCGAAGCGCCGGGGACCTGCAAGCGGTCTCCGGCACCTTGTCCCTGTTCGGATGAGCCCACCACACTCCGGGGAGTGAGCGGACCGTGACCCAGACGATCCTCACCCTGGTGCTGATCTGCCTTGCGGCAGCAGCCTACTTTCTCGGGCGAAGGAAAGCGGTTGCCATCACGGGAGGTCGGACGTCCGCCCTTCACTCCCGTCCGGTCTATCACGGCTGGTATGTCGCACTGGCCTGCGGCTTGCCGGCGGTGTCCCTCTGGCTCCTGGTTCTCCTGGCCGGCGACTGGATGATTGACAGGGCCATCGTGGCCGCGCTTCCCGGAGAACTCCAGGAGGCCTCGGCTCCGGTCCTGCAACGTTTCCTGAACGATGCCGAAACACTCTCTGACGGCGGCACTCCAACGATCGAGGTGACGCCGGAACTCGAGGCGGCGGCCGCCTCCTTCAGGCAACTCGGCCTCTTCGAGCACCGGGTGGGGTTTGGTGCGGCCCTGGGTCTCGGACTCGTCGCGGCCGGATTCGCGATGCGCCGGATCGACGTCTCGAGACGGACACGGCAGCCGGTCGAACGCGTGCTTCTCATCGTGCTCCTTGCGGCGGCGGCGATTTCCGTTCTGACGACGGCGGGCATTGTCTTTTCGGTGCTCTTCGAGGCGATCCGCTTCTTTGACAAGGTGCCGTTCCTCGACTTCCTGTTCGGGGTGAAGTGGAGTCCGCAGATCGCCCTGAGGGAGGACCAGGTGGGATCATCAGGGGCCTTCGGCGCGGTGCCGCTCTTCACGGGCACACTTCTCGTCACCCTCATCGCCATGCTCGTGGCCGGGCCTGTCGGACTCCTTTCGGCGGTCTACCTGGCCGAGTATGCCGACCCACGCCACCGGGCGGTGGCCAAGCCGATGCTCGAGGTCCTTGCCGGCATTCCCACGGTGGTCTACGGCTTCTTCGCCGCGCTGATCGTTGCCCCGACGCTGCGCGAGGCCGGAATCGGCATCGGTCTCGACGTGGCCTCGGAAAGCGCCCTGGCGGCGGGACTGGTCATGGGCATGATGATCATTCCCTTCGTCTCATCGCTCACCGACGATGCCCTCGCCGCGGTGCCCGGCGACTTGCGCGACGCCTCCCTGGGTCTCGGTGCAACGCATCAGGAGACGGTGACACGCATCGTCATTCCCGCGGCCCTTCCCGGGATCGTTGCCGGGTTCCTGCTGGCGGTGAGCCGGGCCATCGGAGAGACCATGATCGTGGTCATGGCGGCAGGCCTTGCAGCCAATCTCACGGCGAACCCCCTCGAGGCTGTCACCACCGTGACCGTGCAGATCGTGACGCTCCTCGTCGGTGATCAGGAGTTCGACAGCGCCAAGACCCTTGCCGCCTTCGCGCTTGGCCTGACTCTCTTCGTGGTGACGCTGGGACTCAACGTTGTCGCGCTGCGCGTGGTGCAGAAGTACCGGGAAAAATATGACTGACATGGCACAGCCGATGATGTCCGTTCACCAGAGCGGCGTGTCCAGCCGACGCCTGAGGCGGCGTTACGCACGGGAACGCAGCTTCAGGATCATGTCCGTCTCGGCCCTGGGACTGACCGGCGTCTTCCTGGTGATCCTCCTCGGCTCCATCGTTCTCAATGGCTGGTCGGGGTTCCTCACCACCGAGATGCGGCTCGAGGTGACCTATTCCCGAGAGCACATCGATGGGGACAATCCGGCGAACGGCAACTTCCGCATGATCATTCTCGACGCCCTGCGCGAGAAGTTCCCGGAGGTGACGGAACGCAGGGAACTGCGCGCGCTGCTCGGTGTCGTGTCGAACCAGGCCATCTACGACGTGCGGGAAGCTCTCGTCGACGACCCGTCGCTCGCCGACGCCTCGCTGGAGCTGTGGCTCCCGGCGGCAACCGAGGTCGACATGCTCAACAAGGGCTACGTCGATCGTTCCGCTCCGCAGGAACTGCGGCTGATCGACGACCGGACCATGGCCTGGATCGACGCCATCGATGAGGCCGGCGACCTGGCGACCGTCTTCAACTGGACCTTCCTCCTGAGCGGAGACTCACGCGAACCGGAACTCGCAGGTATCGGCGGCGCCGTCCTGGGATCGTTCTGGATCCTCCTCGTCACCTTCCTGGCGTCGTTCCCGACCGGAGTGGGCGCGGCGGTCTTTCTCGAGGAGTTTGCGCCGAAGCGCCGCTGGGTCGACATCATCGAGGTCACTATCAACAACCTCGCCGCCGTTCCCTCGATCGTCTTCGGCCTGCTCGGTCTCGCCGTCTTTCTGAACGTCATGCACCTGCCGCGGTCGGCGCCGGTCGTTGGCGGCCTCACCCTGGCCCTGATGACCTTGCCGACGATCATCATCGCCACACGGGCAGCGCTGAAGGGGATACCACCCTCCATCAGGGATGCGGCTCTCGCGATCGGCGCCTCCCCCGTCCAGGTGGTGTCGCACCATGTCCTCCCCCTCGCCATGCCGCGCATCCTCACGGGAACGATCATCGGCATGGCGCAGGCGCTCGGCGAGTCGGCGCCCCTTCTCATGATCGGCATGGTGGCGTTCGTCGTCGACCTGCCGTCCGGTCCGACCGCCGCCGCCACGGCGCTTCCGGTCCAGGTGTTCCTGTGGGCGGACAGTCCGGAGCGCGGTTTCGTGGAAAAGACCTCGGCAGCCATCATGGTTCTGCTGCTTTTCCTCGTCGCCATGAACGGGCTTGCGGTCTATCTCAGGCAGAGGTTCGAAATCAGATGGTAGAGCAAGCAGACATCCGGAAGGTTCCGGGCGCCAAGATGATGTCGCGCGGTCTCAAGCTGTGGTACGGCGACAAGCAGGCCCTGATGGGCATTGATCTCGACATGCCCGAGAACCAGGTCACGGCCCTCATCGGCCCGTCCGGTTGCGGCAAGACCACCTTCCTGAAGTGTCTCAATCGCATGAACGACACGGTTGAAGGGGTGAGAACCGACGGCAGCGTCACCCTTGACGGTATTGACGTCAATGACCGCTCGGTCGATGTCGTGCAGTTGCGGGCGCGGGTCGGCATGGTGTTCCAGAAACCCAATCCCTTCCCGAAATCGATCTATGACAACGTTGCCTATGGCCCGCGTATCCACGGACTTGCCGCCAACCGGCGCGAACTCGACGACATCGTCGAATCGAGTCTGCGCGGGGCCGGACTGTGGGACGAGGTCAGCGGACGCCTGAATGACCTGGCAACCGGCATGTCCGGGGGCCAGCAGCAGCGCCTGTGCATCGCCCGTTCGATCGCCGTGTCGCCCGAGGTGATCCTGATGGACGAACCATGCTCGGCCCTCGATCCGATCTCCACGGCGCATATCGAGGAACTGATCGACGAACTGCGGACGAACTACACGATCATCATCGTCACCCACAACCTGCAACAGGCGGCACGGGTCTCCCAGTTGACCGCCTTCTTTCACCTTGGCCGGCTGATCGAGGTCAACGGCACGGCCGAATTCTTCCAGAGCCCGACCGAATCCATGACCGAGGACTATATCACCGGGAGGTTCGGATGAGCACACCCGGCCGAGGGATTCCCATGACTGTCCAGCACACCGTCCGTTCCTACGATTCCGAACTCGAGGAGGTCACGAACCGCGTTCTCGCCATGGGCGGAATGGTGGAAGACCAGATCCGCAACGCCATGCAGGCCCTGGCGGACGGAAATCGCACCCTTGCCCAGAACATCATCGACATCGACCAGAGGGTCGATGCGCATGAGCGTGAGGTGGATGAGCTGGTCACGCGCATCGTGGCGCTGCGCCAGCCCATGGCCGAAGACCTGCGGCGCATCAAGACGGCGCTGAAGTCGGCCAGCAATCTGGAGCGCATGGGCGATCTTGCAGCCAATGTCTCCAAGCGCATCCTCATCGTCGAGGACACCGAGACAATACCGCAACGCGAGGCCCTGAGGCGGCTGGGTGCAGCGGTCTACAACATGACGACCGACGTCATGAACGCGTTCCGCGACGGCGATGCCGATCTGGCCGAGCGGGTGTGGCGTCAGGACGAGTTCATCGACGAGATGTACAGTTCCGTCTTCCTCGCCATCCTCGCCGACATGATCGCCGACCCGAAACTCATCGCGTCCGGAACCCAGGTCCATTTCATGGCCAAGAACATCGAGCGCATCGGCGACCACGCCACCAACATTGCCGAGATGGTGACCTACATGATTCTGGGCCACGTGCCGGACCGTGACCGACCCAAGGCAGATTCCGTGATCGGAGTGGAAGGTGAGACAGTCGACAACGGTCGTCGAGGGACGTGAAGCCACCGCCCTCGTCGTCGATGACGAGGCGCCGATCCTCGAACTGGTGCGCTACAACCTGGAGGCCGGGGGTTTCGAGGTCCTGACCTGCGGTGACGGACGCGAGGCGCTCCTCCTCGCCGAGGAGGAAAACCCGGACATCGTCATCCTCGACTGGATGCTGCCGTCCCTGAGCGGGCTGGAGGTCTGCCGGCGCATCCGCCGCGATCGCAAGCTGTCGCATCTTCCGGTCATCATGCTGACGGCGCGGGCCGACGGAGCCGACCGCGTCAGGGGACTCGATGTCGGCGCCGACGACTATGTGCCCAAGCCCTTTGCGCCTTCCGAGCTTCTGGCCCGCGTGCGCGCCGTGCTGCGCCGTATCCGACCGGCCCTGGCCGGCGAATCCCTGGCCTGTTGCGACCTCGTCATGGACCTTGTCGGGCGGCGTGTCGTGCGTACCGGCCAGCGCATTCATCTCGGGCCGAAGGAGTTCGCCATCCTCAGACTCTTCATGGAGAACCCGGGGCGGGTGTTCGGTCGCGAGCAGATTCTCGACAGGGTCTGGGGTATCGACACGTTCATCGGTGACAGAACCGTCGATGTGCATATCGGTCGGTTGAGGAAGGCGCTCAACGCGACCGGCGGAGGCGAACTCATACGCACTGTCCGCACGGCGGGATACGCGCTTGATGCGGACTGAGGTTTCTGCTTGATAGGACATGGATGCAGCCGGAACGAGAATCCATGGCGATCGATTTCGACGCGTATGACGACGACAACATCTTCGCGAAGATCCTGCGCGGCGAGCTTCCCTGCACCAGGATCCGGGAGGACGATCACGCGCTCGCCTTCAGGGACATCGCGCCCCAGGCTCCCGAACATGTGCTTGTCATCCCCAAGGGGCGCTACATTGCCCACGACGACTTCCACCGCAACGCCTGCGACGCGGAGATTGTCGCCTTCTGGAGGACCGTGGCGGCGGTTTGCGATGAGCTCGCGGTTCATGACCGTGGCCACAGGCTGATCACCAACCAGGGCCGGGACGGTCACCAGGTCGTTCCGCACTTCCATGTCCATATCCTTGCCGGGAACGATCTCGGTCCGATGCTTGCCGGAACATCGACCTGAGACTCTCCGGCGCCATGGACAGGGTCCGGCCTCTGGTATACACCTGCGCCTTCCTGCGAGGAGCGAATCCTCCATGCCATTCGGCCTGCTCAAACACGGTCTCATCCGGCGTCGCAGCGTCCCGGAGGCCTTTCCCGAACCCGGAGACCTGAAGGACTCGTACGACATCGTCATCGTCGGCGGTGGCGGTCACGGCCTGGCGACCGCCTACTATCTTGCCGTCGATCACGGGATCACCGATGTCGCCGTGCTTGAACGCGGGTACATCGGCGGCGGCAACACCGGCCGCAACACGGCGATCATCCGTTCGAACTACCTGACACCGGAGGGCGTGAAATTCTACGACGAGTCGGTGAGGCTCTACAGGGACCTTTCCAACGACTTCGACATGAACATCCTCTACTCGGAGCGCGGACACTACACCCTGGCGCATACGGACAGCGCCATCAGGACCATGCGGTGGAGAGCCGAGGTCAACAAGCACTTCGGAATCGAATCGGAACTCGTGATGCGGGACGATCTCATGAAGATGGTGCCCCAGCTCGATTATTCCGAGGATGTCCGCTACCCCATCCTCGGGGCGCTCTACCATGCACCCGGAGCCATCGCCCGCCACGATGCGGTGGCATGGGGCTATGGCGCCGGCGCGGCGCGCCGCGGCGTCCACATTCACCAGAACACGCAAGTCACCGGCTTCGAGATAACCGGAGCCAACGGCCGCGCGGGACGCGTCACCGGGGTGAAGACCAACCGGGGGATTGTCCGCGCCGGCAAGGTGCTGCAGGCGGTGGCCGGCATGTCCGGCGAAGTGGCGGCGATGGCGGGTTTCAGGCTGCCGCTGAAGACGGTGCCGCTCCAGGCCTGTGTCAGTCAGCCCCTCAAACCCTTCCTTGACGCCATCGTCGTCTCGGGAAGCCTGCACGTCTACGTCAGCCAGTCGTCCCGCGGCGAACTCGTCATGGGCGGTTCCACGGACCCTTACGGGGTCTACATGACGCGCTCGACACTCGACTTCAAGGAAGGTCTGATGATGCACCTTCTGGAGCTGCTCCCCTTCATGTCCGAAGTGAAGCTGCTGCGGCAGTGGGCCGGCATGACCGACATGACGCCGGACTTCGCGCCGATCATGGGAAAGACCCCCGTCGACAACTACCATATCGACGCCGGCTGGGGGACGTGGGGGTTCAAGGCCACGCCGGTGTGCGGCAAGGAGAATGCGCGCATGCTGGCAACCGGCAGAGTCGGGGACCTCATTCGGCCGTTTTCCCTCCAGCGCTACCACGACTTCAACCTGGTCGGCGAAAAGGGCGCGGCCAGCGTGGGTCACTGAGGAGGCTGCCAGACCATGAAGATCATGCCGTGCCCGCTCAACGGTCCGCGCAACATCTCCGAGTTCGCCTGCGGCGGCGAGGTGGAACATCTGCCGCCGCCGGACTGTGACCACGCCGCGTGGGTCGACTACGTCTACCTCGAGAACAACACCGCGGGCGTCGTCCGCGAGTGGTGGTATCACACACCCACGGCCTACTGGTTCGTCGCCGAACGCGACACCCGCACCGACGAAATTCTCCGGACCTGGCCGGCCGGCGAGTACCTTGCCGAATGTGGAGCACAACGATGACCCCCGGGCGTCTTCCCGCATCGGCGGGCCTGCTGATCGACCGCTCGAGGCCGCTCTCCTTCGCCTTCGACGGGCGCCGTTACGAGGGATACGCCGGGGACACCATCACGAGCGCCCTCGCCGCCGCCGGAGTCAGGGTGCTGTCGCGTTCCTTCAAGTATCACCGGCCTCGGGGAACGCTGTCGGCCGCCGGTCACGATGCCAACAGTCTGGTGCAGGTTGGCGATGAACCCAATGTGGCGGCCGATACGCGACTGATCGAGGACGGCATGGCGGTCGAGGCACAGAATGTCTTCGGCCGTCTCGACAACGATCGCGCGCGTCTTCTCGATCACCTCGGGCGGTTCCTGCCGGTGGGTTTCTACTACAGGGCGTTCTACCGTCCAAAGGGCGCATGGAAGGTGTGGGAGCCGGTGGTCCGCCGTCTTGCGGGTCTCGGCCGGGTCAATCCCTCGACGCCGCACGGCTACTACGACAAGCAGTACCTGTGGGCCGACGTGGTCGTTGTCGGCGGCGGGCCTGCGGGCATGGCGGCGGCACTCGAGGCGGCGGCCGTCAACCGCGCGATCGAGGTGCTGCTCGTCGAGGAGAACCCGTGCCTGGGCGGCTCCCTGACCTACGCGCGATTCGACGCCGAGGGAGAACGGGCCGCTCGCGAACGGGCGATGCTCGAGGCGGCGGTCGAGGAATGCGACAACATCCGCACCCTCACCGGCGCCGTGGCCAACGGCTGGTTCGCGGATCACTTCGTTCCCGTCATCCAGGGCAATCGCATGTTCAAGGTGCGGGCCGGGTCCGTGGTCGTGGCCACCGGATCCTGGGAACAGCCCCTGGTGTTCCGCAACAACGATCTTCCCGGGGTGATGTACGGTTCGGCGGCCCAGCGCCTGGTCAACCGGTATGGTGTCAGGCCCGGCGGACGGGCGGTCATCGCCACCGCCAACGCCGATGGCTATGCCGCCGCGCTCGATCTTATCGGCGCCGGAGTCGACGTTGCCGCGGTGGCCGAACTCGGACCTGCCGTGCCGCGGCATGACCTGGCGGCGGCGGTGGCCGATCACGGGGTGCCGATCACGCCGCGGTCGACCGTGGTGGCGGCAGAGTCCGGCCGATGGAAGGACACCATCGAGGCGGCGCACATGGCGGAGATCACCGGACCCGGCACGACAGCCGCGCGCCATGACATTCATGACTGCGATACCATCGTGACCTCGGTTGGCTGGCAACCTGCCGCCAGCCTCGTCTGGCACGCCGGCGGCCGTACGCCCTACAACGAGAGGACGTCGATGCTCGAGATCGGCGAGCTTCCCGTCGGCATGCACGCGGCGGGCTCGGTGGCCGGGTGTTTCCGCATCGACACGGTGATCGAGGAGGGTCGACGCGCCGGCTGGCTGGCCGCCCGCGACGCCGGTTTCAACGGCACGGCGATGCCGGCGGTGCGCAATGACCGCGGCGACACGGGGCAGAATCATCCCTGGCCCATGTTCGAACATCCCAGGGGACGCGATTTCGTCGATTTCGACGAGGACCTGCAGGTCCATGATCTCAGGGACGCGGTCTCGCAGGGCTACACCCACATCGAGCTGATGAAGCGCTTCTCGACCTGCGGCATGGGTCCCAGCCAGGGCCGGCACTCCTGGCTCAACGCCATACGCCTCAACGCCCGGGAGAACGGCATCGGTGTCAACGAGGCCGGAATGACGACACAGAGGCCGCCCTGCACGGCCGAAAAGCTGGGCGTCCTCGCCGGCCGCAGTTTCGAGCCCTGCCGCCTCACCGCCATGCACTGGCGTCATGTCGAGGCCGGCGCCCGCATGATGCAGGCCGGCGCCTGGTACCGTCCGGAACACTATGGCGGCGATGATCGCGACGCCGTCATCGAGGCCGAATCGCGCCATGTCCGGGGCAAGGTCGGTCTGATCGACGTGTCGACCCTGGGCGGGCTCGACATCCGCGGCCCGGACGCCGCGGACATGATGGAACGCATGTATACCTGGGCCTACAGGAAGCAGCTGGTGGGGCGCGCCCGCTACACGCTGATGACCGACATGACCGGTGTCATCACCGATGACGGAGTCGCCTGCAGGTTGCATGAGAACCACTACTACGTCACGGCCACCACGTCCGGCGTCGATGGCGTCTACCAAGGGATGCTGTTCTGGAATGCGCAGTGGCGTCTCAGGGTGGACATCACCAACGTCACGGGCGCGCTCAGCGGCGTCAACATCGCCGGACCGCGGTCGCGCGCCGTGCTCACAAGCCTCACCGACGAGAAACTCGATGGCGAGTCCTTCCCCTACATGGCCGTCAGGCAGGCGCATGTCGCCGGCATTCCCTGCCGCCTCCTCAGGGTCGGTTTCGTCGGTGAACTGGGGTACGAGATCCATTGTCCGGCACACTCGGGCGAGGCCCTGTGGGATGCACTGATGGAGGCCGGCAAGGATCACGACATCAGACCCTTCGGTGTGGAATGCCAGAGACTCCTGCGTCTCGAGAAGGGTCACATCATCGTCAGCCAGGACACCGACGGCCTCACCAACCCCCTGGAAGCGGACATGGACTGGGCCCTGGCCAGGAAGCGCCCCTTCTTCATCGGCAAGCGATCCATCGATATCCAGCGCGACAATGTTCAACGCAAGCTGGTGGGATTCGAGATCGAATCACGCCATCGCGACGGCGGCATCCCGAGGGAGTGCCACCTGGTGATCCGCGACGGTGACATCACCGGCAGGGTGACGTCGTGCAGCTATTCCCCGACTCTCGACAAGGTCATCGGACTCGCCTACGTGGCGCCCGACCAGGCCGAACCGGGCAGCACCTTCCAGGTGAGGATCGACTCCGGGCGCATCGAGGGGCGCCGTGTGAGAATCACGCCCGACAGGCTCGTCGACTGCCGGGTCGTTCCACTGCCC
Source organism: Alphaproteobacteria bacterium (assembly GCA_964291265.2). GTDB lineage: Bacteria > Pseudomonadota > Alphaproteobacteria > SP197 > SP197 > SP197. The sequence continues at coordinate 680,950 of OZ219747.1, read as the reverse complement.
TTCTACGACCCGGAGAACGCCCGTCAGCAACCAGGAAACGCAGATCCATGAATACCGCCGACGGCCCCCCGGGGGAAGGGCTGACGACACGGCCCGAGACGTTCCAGCGTCGATCCCATCTCTACCGGATCTGTTGCGAGGCCGGCGCCCGCTGGCGCGCCGTCAACGGCTTCGGCGCACCGGGGCACTACGGCGACGTGTCCGGCGAGACCGCCGCGGTGGCCCGCCTCGCCATGGCCGATCTGACGGCATTGCCGCGGGCCGGATACAAGGGCTGGGGAATGGCGGACTGGATCCGGGACCAGGGAGTGTCCCTGCCCGAGCCCAACCGGGCCGTGCGGCAGGAGGACGGCACCCTGGCCTGCCGGCTTTCCCCGGGAGAACTCCTGCTGCTCGCCGATGACGATGAGGCAACACTGATCGGTCGTCTCGCAGGGGCCTGGTCCATGGACGATGCCGTCTGCTTCCCGGTGCCGCGCGCCGACGCCAGTGCCCGGCTTGTCGTCACCGGACACGAGAGCGCGGCGATGATGGCGAAGGTGTGCGGTGTCGACCTTCGAGGCCATCGCTTCGCAGACCACGCCATCGCGCAGACCAGCGTGGCACGCATGAACGTCATTGTCCTGCGCAACGACCGGGGTGCGGCGCCGGCCTATGACCTGATCTTCGACAGCGCTTCGGCAGTCTACCTGTGGGGGTGTCTCGTCGATGCCATGGCGGAGTTCCGCGGCCGCATCGTCGGCCTCGACGCCATCGACGCCCTGCGCGGCTGACCGCCCGGGTCAGGCCCGCCGGCCCGTGCAACGTTTCTCGATCGCGTCCCAGACCCTGGATTCCAGTCTTCTGCCGTCGAAACGGTTGATCTCCTGGATTCCCGTGGGCGAGGTCACGTTGATTTCCGTCAGCCAGTCGCCGATGACGTCGATGCCGACGAGAATCATGCCACGGCGCACCAGTTCCGGTCCGATGACGCGGCAGATCTCGCGGTCGCGGGGGGTCATGGTCGCCCGCTCGGGCCGGCCCCCGACATGCATGTTGGAGCGCGCCTCGCCTGCAGGCGGCACGCGATTGACGACACCGGCCGCCTCGCCATCGATGAGAATGATCCGCCTGTCCCCCTGACGGACCTCCGGCAGGTAGGCCTGGACCATCAATGGCTCCCGCGAGACGCCGGTGAGCATCTCGTGGAGGGAGGCGAGGTTCTCGTCTCCGGGCGGGATGTGGAAGACGCCGGCGCCACCGTTGCCGTAGAGCGGCTTGACGATGATGTCGCGATGCTCGTCGCGAAACGCCCTCATCGCCTCCAGACAACGGGTGATCAGGGTTGGCGGCGTGATGCCCGGAAACTCCGTCGCGAAGAGTTTCTCGGGGGCATTCCTCACCCCGGCCGGGTCGTTGACGACCAGGGTGGAGGGGCGGAGCCTTTCGAGAAGGTGGGTCGCGGTGATGTAGGCCATGTCGAACGGCGGATCCTGGCGCATGAGCACCACGTCGACCGTCGACAGATCCAGCCAGCGAGGCTCGTCGAGGCCGACATGGTCTCCCTTCCTGCGTCTCAGGGTCATCGGCCGGCAGCGGGCAAGGACGGCGCCGTCGCGAAACACCAGATCGTCCGGCTGGTAGACCCACAGCTCATGGCCGCGCTCCTGAGCCTCGAGAGCGAGAACGAAGGTGGTGTCCGCATCGATATCGACGGATTCGACCGGATCCATCTGGAAGGCAACGCACAGTGGCATGGAATCGAGGCTCAGCCGTCCAGGACGCGGACGTAGCTCACCACCTCTTCGACGCCGGATATCGTGCGCGCATGGTTGAGCACGCGTTCGAGTTCCGCGTCATCCCGTGCGATCCCCGTGATGTAGACAACGCGATCGACGGTCTCCACGTTGAAGTTGATCTTGGAGACATCGGAGTCGAACAGCAGCAAGGCGCGCAACTCGTTGGAGATGGCGATGTCCGCGAGGGATGTGCCTCCGGCATTCTCCTCGTCGACATCGATCTCGTTCCTCACCTCGACGACCCCCTTGGCCTGCCAGGCGAGCTGTACGGCCTCGATGCGCAGGCGTGCTTCGGCGACGTTCCCGGTGAGCAGGACGCGTCCTTCGGTCACGTCGAGGAAGACACCCGCGAGCGCATTCCCGTTGGTCTCGTTGAACCGTTTGATTCGCTGCGAGATGTCAAAGGTGATCGCCAGGTCATCGACCTGCTCGCCAAGGCTGCGTTCCTCGACGATCGACATGCCGCTCGTGGCCACGGCCCCCACGGCGAGTCCGACACATCCTCCAAGCAGCGGAGCGACGATGAGGAGAACGAGAAGCGCGGGCATGACCCCTCGGACGGATGAATGCCCCATCATGCGCGCATCATGCGGTTCGGTTCAAGCTCGGGTGGACCTCGCCGGCGTCGCGGCGCATGATCGTTCGCGATGACCCGAGCGTTCTTCATTCTTGCCGCGGTGATTCTGGCGGCCTGCCAGGCCGTGCAGGAGAATGCTGCCGTCGTCAGCGAGGCCCGGATTGTCCACGAGGCGTCGGGGACGGCCGTTGAACCGGATGAGCACGACTCCGTCATCCCGTCGGACACGGCCGGCGCCAGGGTCGGATTCCTGGCGCCGCTCTCAGGGGAGCACGGCGGGCTGGGCCGCGGCCTTCTTGATGCGGCCACCCTGGCGCTCTTCGACATCGGTCGCGACGACATCGAACTCGTCGTCTCGGATACCGCCCGCGGAGCGGCGACGGCGGCGCGGCAGGTCGTCTCCGCCGATGTCGATGCGGTGATCGGACCCGTGCTTGCCCGGTCCGTTGACGAGGCCGCAGCGACACTCGCCGGAGCACAACGGCATGTCCTTGTCCTTTCACCCGATCCCGCCGGCGCCGGCATTCTGGCCATGGGCCACGCTCCGGACCACCAGGTAGGGCGCCTTGTCAACCATGCCGTGGCGACCGGCCACGTGCGCTTTGCCCTGCTGGCGCCACGATCTCCCTTCGGCGAGCGCATGGCCCGACTCCTGCGTGCGGCCGTCGCCGAGGCAGGCGGACTCGTCACCGCCGAGATGTTTCATGATCCTGCCGGCAACGACATCGACGCCGCCGTGGCCGCCCTGGCCTCCACTCCCGTTCTCCCCGGCGACACGGAGCGTGCCGTCGCCGTGTTGCAGGATCGGGGGAGCCTTGCCGCGGACGCGGCCATCGACAGGCTGCTCGGTTCCGCAAACCGGCGTGCCTTCGACGCCGTGTTCCTTCCCGCTTCCGGTCCGCTCCTGCAGAGAATCGCGGCCTGGATGGGTCATCACGACTTTCGCGCCGGCGATGTCCAGCTGTTCGGCCTCGATTCCCTCGATGATCCGGCGCTGTTTCGCGAACCAGTCATGAACGGCGCGTGGTTCGCCGTGCCGCCCGATGCCGGACGCAGCGCCATGCTGAGCCGCTTTCGTGACGCATTCGGTTACGATCCGGGTGATCGAGTCACACCCGCCTATGACGCCATGGCGCTGGTTTCAGCCGTCCTCTCGGGCCCGCGGCAACGCGAGATCACGGACTGGAGGGGATTTGGCGGGATTGACGGGCTCTTCCGCTTCCTCGGCGACGGCCGCGCCGAAAGACAGCTCGCCGTCATGCGCATCACGCCGGCCGGACCTGTCGTCGAGGACCCTGCTCCCGCGGCCTTCGCACCGCCCGCGAATCCTGGCGCCTGACCGCCTGATCCGGAACCTGCAGCAGCCTTTCCAGGACGGCGTTGAGGACATTGCGACCGCGGGATGTGGCTACGAGACCGTTGTTGCGGCGGTGGAGGAAGCCGGCGCCGACGAGGGTGCGAAGGGCCGATGCATCGAGACGGTCGGACCAGTCCGGACCGGCAGCCCGGGCGAGGTCACCGCTGTCGAGTCCGGCGGTGAGGCGCAGCCCCATCATGAGCACTTCCCGCAGACGCTCCCTGCCTTCCACCATCTCTTCGTCACGGATTGCATGACCATGCTGGTGGACGAGAGAAAGCCAGGTCTCCGGGCGTCGTTGCTGGCGCCGCTCGATGCTCACCCCGGGTGCGGCGTCGAGGCGGCCGCAGGCCCCGGGGCCGACACCGATCCATTCACCGGAACGCCAGTAGACGAGATTGTGCCGGCATTCCTCTCCCGGTCGCGCGTGGTTGGAAATCTCGTAGGCCGGCAAACCTGCCCTCGAGGTGAGCTCCTCGGTGATGTCGCGCATGTCGGCCCGCGCATCGGCAGGGGGCAGGATGAGGTCACCGCGCCCTGCCAGTGTCGCAAACCGGGTGCCGGGCTCGATGGTGAGCTCGTAGAGCGACAGATGATCGGCGCCCAGAGTGAGCGCCCTTGCCAGTTCGTCGCGCCAGGCGTCGATGGTCTGGCCGCTGCGGCCATAGATGAGATCGAAGGAGAGGCGTTCGAAGATCTGCCGTCCGGCCGTGATGGCGGCGCGTGCATCGCCAGCATCATGGCGCCGGCCGAGCGCCTTCAGGGAAGGATCGTCGAGAGACTGGACACCGAGCGAGAGACGGTTGATGCCGGCGCTGCGGTAGCAGGCAAGACGGCGGGCCTCGGATGATCCCGGGTTTGCCTCGAGAGTGACCTCCACATCCGCTCCGGCAGTCCAGTGACCGGCGATGGCGCAGAGGACCGCCTCGACCGTCGCCGGCGCCATCAGTGACGGTGTTCCGCCGCCAAAGAAGATGCTCGTGACCTCGCGCCGAGGCGCAAGGGAGGCCATGTAGGCCACTTCACGGGTGAGCGCACGGCGCCATGACGCCTCGTCGATCGTCGTGCGGACATGGCTGTTGAAGTCGCAGTAGGGGCACTTCGACCGGCAGAAGGGCCAGTGAACATAGACCCCGAATCCAGGGGCGGTCATCACGCCAGGGCCACCAGGAGTGCGCGGAAGGCCCGGGCGCGATGGTCGGTGGCCATCTTCCCGGTCCTTGACATCTCTCCATAGGTCAGGACATCGCCGGCGGGCACGAAGACGGGATCATAGCCGAAGCCGTTCGTTCCCCTCGGTGGAAAGGTGAGCGTGCCTTCGACCGCGCCGGAGACGATCCGGCTCGTTCCGTCCGGCCAGGCAAGGGCCAGGACACAGTGGAAGGCGGCATCGGGGGCCGACACATCGGCAAGGGCGCTCTCGAGGCGGGCCATGGCGGCGGCAAAGTCGCGGGCTTTCCCCGCCCAGCGGGCGGAATGAATACCCGGCGCACCATCGAGAGCGGCGACTGCGAGGCCGGAATCGTCAGCCAGCGCCGGCAGCCCCGTGGCCTGCGTGGCGCTGGTGGCCTTCAGCAGTGCATTGGCCGCAAAGGTCTCTCCGGTTTCCTCCGGGACGGCGAGTCCGAGCTCTCCGGCGCCTGTGGCGCGGACATCATGGTCGTGCAGGAGATCGGCAATCTCCGCCACCTTGCCGTCATTGTGGCTGGCAATGACGAGATGCCGCGGCAAGGCCATCAGTCCGTTCCCAAGGCCGAGCGCTGCAGTCCGACGATGCGCTCGATACCGTCCCGCGCGAGATCGAAGAGCTGGTCGAACTGGTCGCGGGAGAAGGCCTTCCTCTCGGCTGTCGTCTGAATCTCGATGATGGCGCCCGTGTCCGTCATCACGAAGTTGGCGTCGGCCTCGGCCGTGGAGTCCTCTTCGTAGTCGAGATCGAGAACCGCTTCACCGGCAACGATTCCGCACGAGACGGCCGCCACCATGCCGGTCACCGGCCGTCCTTCCCGCCCGTGGGCGGGAAGGACGGCATCAATGGCCTGGCGGAGCGCCACGTACGCTCCGGTGATGGCCGCCGTGCGGGTACCGCCATCGGCCTCGATGACGTCGCAGTCGACGATGAACTGGCGTTCGCCGAGCCTGGCGGGATCGATCACGGCCCTCAGACTGCGGCCGATGAGGCGCTGGATCTCGAGGGTACGGCCGGACTGCCGGCCCCGTGACGCCTCGCGCATGGTGCGGGAGTGGGTCGAGCGCGGCAGCATGCCGTACTCGGCGGTGACCCAGCCCCGTCCCTGTCCTCTCATCCACAGCGGAACGCGGCCTTCGAGAGAGGCGGTGCACAGCACCCGGGTGTGGCCGAAACGCACCATGCAGGAACCTTCCGCGTTTCGGGCGGCGCCGGCGTGGAGTTCAATCGTGCGCAGTTCGGCGGCGGCGCGGCCGGATGGTCTTGTCATGGCATGGCAGGTTGATGCTGTGGACCCGCAAACTAGAACCTTCGGTCGACCTTGGGAAGCGTGCCCGGGTGCGGAACACGTTGAATTCAGGGCCATCAGCTCCTACATGGATTGCGGTGGATCGTCCTCCATACCGGCCGTCCAGGGCGGCAACGGCATTCTTCACCCATGGCGGGCCATAGTGATTCAGGAACTCGACAGCCGGTCACGCAAGATCCTCAGCATCCTGGTGGACGAGTTTGTCCGCACGGGACAGCCTGTCGGCTCGCGTTCGATCGCCCGAAAGTTCCCGAGCACGCTGTCGGCCACGTCCGTGCGCAACATCATGTCGGACCTCGAGGACGCCGGGCTCATCGCCGCTCCCCACGCGAGCGCCGGACGCCAGCCAACGGATCTCGGGCTCAGACTCTTCGTCGAGGCTCTGCTGGAGGTCGGGGACCCCTCCGGAGACGACCGCGCGGCCATCGTTGCGGCGTGTCAGGACGCGGGCCGCACCTGTGAGGAGGTTCTCGAGGCGGCGACCAACCTGCTTTCGGATCTCACGCGTCATGCCGGCGTTGTCGTGGCGCCGAAGATGGACGCGCCTTACCGCCACATCGAGTTCGTGTCCCTGTCCGCCGACCGGGCCCTCGTCATCATCGTCCACGAGAACGGCATGGTGGAGAATCGCATCATCCAGCTTCCCCCCGGGGTCACGCCGTCGACCCTGATGCGCGCCGGCAACTATCTCTCGGCTCGGCTCGCGGGACGGACCTTCGCCGAGGCGGTGGACGAGATCACCCGCGAACTCGGTCTCCACGAAGCGGAACTCGACACCCTGTCAAGGCGGGTGGTGGAGGCCGGCATCGCGACGTGGACGGGGAACCGGGCCGACGATGACCGCGCCATGCTGATCGTGCGCGGGCAGGCCAACCTGCTCGATGACATCAGGGCCATGGATGACCTCGAGCGCATCCGCGACCTGCTCGACAAGCTCGACCAGGCGAGGCACATGATGCAGCTCATCGACCTCACCCAGGACGCCGACGGGGTCAGCATCTTCATCGGCGCCGACAACGATCTCTTTCGCCTGTCGGGCTGTGCAACCATCGTGGCTCCGGTCACCGACGAGTCGCGACGCTTCATCGGCACCCTCGGCGTCATCGGGCCGACCCGCATGAACTACGCCAGGATCATTCCCATGGTGGACTACACGGCGCGAGTCGTCGGCCGCCTGCTGGGTTGACGACCGCACCGATATCCGAACAGGAAGGACACATGACAACCACGCCCGAAACCCGAACCGAACAGCGCGCAGAGTGCGATGACGACGTTGACGCCGGAGCAGCGGAGACAGACGAGGCCGCCGCAGATGCGGAGGTCGACGACCAGGAAACGCGGATCGCCGGGCTTGAGGATGAGGTGGCGGACCTGAAGGACCGCCTGCTGCGGGCCGCGGCCGAGACGGAGAACATCAGGAAGCGGTCCCTGAAGGACGTCGACGACGCCAGGAAGTTCGCCACGCGGCAGTTGTCCGGCGATGTGCTGGCGGTGGCCGACAACCTGGCGCGGGCCCTGGAGTACGTCACCGACGAAGCGCGGGCGGATGACGCGAACAAGGGGTTCATCGAGGGCGTCGAGATGACCCTCAAGGAATTCGCCAGCATTCTCGAACGGCACGGGATTCGCCCGGTCGAGGCCATGGGTGCGCCCTTCGATCCCAACCTTCATCAGGCGATGTACGAGGTGGAGAGCGCCGATGTCGCGCCAGGGCACGTCATGCAGGTGATGCGGGTCGGTTACACGATTCACGATCGCCTGCTTCGGCCGGCCATGGTGGGTGTCGCGAAGGCGCCGGCGGACGATCAGTCGTGAAGGTCCTCGCTCTCTTCCATGAGGAACGGGACCAGCGTCTTGCGGGCCGGCCAGCGAGACCTATATCTCAATCACTGCAGTGACATGTGGACAATGGAGGTCATGGCGGAGTGCCGGGAACCGGGCTTCGACACCGACCCGCCGCAACACCTGAGGAGTTGACGTGATGAGCAAAGTCATCGGTATCGATCTTGGCACCACCAACTCGTGCGTGGCCGTCATGGACGGGTCCAGTGCACGCGTGATCGAGAACGCGGAAGGTGTGCGCACCACGCCTTCGATGGTTGCCTTCAGCGACAGCGGCGAGCGGCTGATCGGCCAGGCGGCCAAGCGCCAGGCCGTGACCAATCCCGAGGCCACCCTGTTTGCCATCAAGCGCCTCATCGGCCGGCGATTCGATGATCCGATGACCAGCAAGGACGTGGAACTCGTCCCCTACAGGATCGTCAAGGCGGACAACGGGGATGCCTGGGTTGCCGCCAGGGAAGAGAACTACAGCCCGAGCCAGATCAGCGCCTTCATCCTGCAGAAGATGAAGGAGACCGCGGAGGCCCATCTCGGGCAGCCCGTGACACAGGCGATCATCACCGTTCCCGCCTACTTCAACGACAGCCAGCGCCAGGCCACCAAGGATGCCGGCAAGATTGCCGGACTCGAGGTCCTGCGCATCATCAACGAACCGACCGCGGCGGCTCTGGCCTATGGTCTCGACAAGAAGGACTCCGGCACCATCGTCGTCTACGACCTCGGTGGCGGCACCTTCGATGTTTCGGTGCTCGAGATCGGCGACGGCGTCTTCGAGGTCAAGTCGACCAACGGCAACACGTTCCTTGGCGGCGAGGACTTCGACAAACGGGTGCTCGACTACCTTGCCGAGGAGTTCCGCAAGGAGAACGGCATCGATCTGAGGGCCGACAAGCTGGCCTTGCAGCGCCTCAAGGAAGCGGCCGAGAAGGCGAAGATCGAACTGTCGAGCGCCGTGCAGACAGAGATCAACCTTCCCTTCATCACGGCTGACCAGTCGGGACCGAAGCACCTGACGATCAAGCTGACCCGGGCCAAGCTTGAGGCCCTGGTCGATGATCTCATCGACAGCACCCTGGTGCCTTGCAGGAAGGCGCTCAAGGATGCCGGCTACTCGGCCGGAGAGGTCGACGAGGTGGTGCTGGTGGGCGGCATGACGCGCATGCCCAAGGTGCAGCAGAAAGTGCAGCAGTTCTTTGGCAGGGAACCGCACAAGGGTGTCAATCCCGACGAGGTGGTGGCCATCGGCGCGGCCATCCAGGGCGGTATCCTGCAGGGCGACGTGAAGGATGTCCTGCTTCTCGATGTGACGCCGCTTTCCCTCGGAATCGAGACACTCGGGGGTGTCTTCACCCGCCTGATCGACCGCAACACGACGATTCCGACGCGCAAGAGCCAGGTCTTCTCGACGGCTGACGACAATCAGACGGCGGTCACCATCAGGGTATCCCAGGGTGAACGCGAGATGGCGGCCGACAACAAGCTGCTCGGGCAGTTCGATCTCGTCGGCATTGCCCCGGCGCCCCGCGGCATTCCGCAGATCGAGGTCACGTTCGACATCGACGCCAACGGCATCGTCAACGTGTCGGCCAAGGACAAGGCGACCGGCCAGGAGCAGCAGATCCGCATCCAGGCCTCCGGCGGGTTGAGCGATGACGAAATCGACTCGATGGTCAAGGACGCGGAGAGCCATGCCGAGGAAGACAGCAGGAAACGCGCCCTCGTCGAGGCGAGAAACGCCGCCGACACGCTCGTCCATGCCACCGAACAGCAGCTCGGCGAACACGGCGACAAGGTGGAACCGGATGTTCGCTCATCCATCGAGGCGGCCATCGCGGATCTCCGCAAGGCGCGAGACGGCGAGGATGTCGATGCGATTCAGTCGGCCACCCAGGCCCTGACCCAGGCGTCCATGAAGCTCGGGGAGGCGATCTACCGGAACCAGCAGGAAACGCCCGAAAGCGACGCAGATGGCGATGACGGTGTCGTCGACGCCGACTTCGAGGAAGTTGACGACGACAGGAAGAGCGGTACCGCCTGATCGTCCGAAGACGAGCCGGTGTCATGGCTGAACAGGACTTCTACGATGTGCTCGGGGTGGCTCGTGACGCCGACGAAGGCGCCATCAAGAAGGCGTATCGCAAGCTTGCGATGAAGTACCATCCTGACCGCAATGCCGGCGATGCCAGGGCCGAGGTCAGGTTCAGGGAGGTCAACGAGGCCTACGAGGTTCTCAAGGACACGCAGAAACGGGCCGCCTATGACCGTTTCGGTCATGCGGCGTTCGACGGGTCCACGGGATCTGGCCAGGCTCATGACTTCGCCAGCAGCTTCGCGGACGTCTTCGACGACCTTTTCGGCAACTTTGGCGGCGGCCGCCGCGGCGGCGGCATGCAGGGCGCGGACCTCCGCCACGACATGGACATCACGCTCGAGGAGGCGTTTTCCGGAAAGAAGGCCGATATTCGCGTGCCGACCAGCGTGACCTGCCAGGCCTGTGGGGGCAGCGGTGCGCAGGATCCCGATGCAGTCACCTCCTGCGGCACATGTTCTGGTTACGGCAAGGTGCGCACCCAGCAGGGTTTCTTCTCGATCGAGAGGACGTGTCCGGCCTGCGGCGGATCCGGCAGGGTCATCAGCCAACCCTGCGCGTCGTGTTCGGGTTCGGGCCGCGTGCACAGGGAAACGACCCTCAGCGTGACGATTCCCCCGGGCATCGAGGACGGCATGCGCATCCGCGTTTCGGGCAAGGGGGAGGCCGGGGTGCGGGGCGGTCCTCCTGGCGATCTCTACATCATTGTCTCCATCGAGCCGCACCCCTTCTTCCAGCGCGAGGGAGGCACGGTCTACTGCCGTGTGCCGATTTCCATCACCTCGGCGGCCCTGGGCAAGGACGTGGACATTCCGACCATAGAAGGCACGCGTGCGAGGATCGCCATTCCCCCCGGAACCCAGACCGGTCGCCAGTTCCGCCTGCGTGGCAAGGGCATGAAGGAGGTGCGCGGTTCCCGACGCGGCGACATGATCATCGAAACCGTGGTCGAGACTCCCGTCAACCTCAACTCTCGGCAGAAGGAGTTGCTCAAGGAACTCGACGAGGCCGGTCATGCGGGTCGGCACAATCCCGAAACGGAAGGATTCTTCTCGCGCGTCAGGGAATTCTGGCAGAATCTGACCGACTGACGGAACGAGGGGGTGATCATGACCGTGCGGGCAGGAATCGCGGGCTCATCGGGACGCATGGGCAGAATGCTCGTGCAGATGATCAGCGCACGCGACGACATCGCGGTGACGTCAGCGAGTGAACATCCATCGAGCGACGCCGTTGGCCGGGATGTCGGCGAGATGGCCGGAATCGGCGCCCTCGGAGTCGCCGTCGTCGACAGCGCCGAAGCGCTGTTTTCGTCCTGCGACGTCGTCATCGACTTCTCGTCCCCCTCGGCCACCGTCGCCCATGCCCGCGCCGCGGCGGCCACGGGCAAGGGCCTTGTGGCGGGAACCACCGGACTCGATGCGTCAGCGCGCAGGGTGATGGCCGAAGCGTCCCGCAGGTCAGCGATCGTCAGCGCCGGAAACATGAGCCTGGGGGTCAACCTCCTGCTCGGCATCACAAGGAGAGTCGCCGCGGCGCTCGACGAGGAGTTCGACATCGAGGTGGTCGAGACCCATCACCGCCACAAGGTGGACGCGCCCTCGGGAACGGCGCTGATGCTGGCCGAGGCCGCCGCGAGGGGACGCGGCGTCAACCTCGACGAGGTCGTCGACCGCGGACGGGACGGAATCACCGGAGCCCGCCGGCGCGGCGCCATCGGCATGGCCGCCATGAGAGGCGGCGACGTCGTCGGCGAACACCAGGTCATGTTCCTTGCCCCCGGCGAGCGCATCGAGATCGGCCACCGGGCCAGCGATCGGGGCATCTTCGTGCGTGGCGCCATCACGGCCGCCCGCTGGCTCCACAGGCGCCCCGCGGGACTCTACGGCATGGAGGACGTTCTCGGTCTGGGCGCCCATGGGTGTTGAGCAAGCGGCTCCATGCCGACACAGGGGCGCTCCGCCCGAGGCCGTTGTGGCCCAGGTCGTCAGGATCATCCAGACGATCGGCGACAACCAGGCCTTCCTTGACCTCTATGGCCTTTCGCCCGAGGAATACCGCCTGGCGCTTCCGGCGGCCATAGAGCCAATGCGTGGCAGGTCGTCGGCCAGCAACAGGGAACGACGGGACTTCCTGACCCTGATATTTGACCGTCTCGTGATATCCGGGGCAACGCGCCCGCAGCGTGAGACTGTCTTCGGGGGTTGGATCCTGCCGGTGCGCGCCCGCCCGTCTCCGCCGGACTCAGCCCGGCCCAGGGCGTCAGCACCGCCAGAGGCCCTGGCCCGGCAAAGGCCGAATCCGTGGCCTGCTTACCTCTCCAGACGGCCTCGGCATTCCCCGACGCCACGCCGGATGCAACCGCGGGCAGGCTACGGTCGAACCACCACGACCCGAGACCGCTCTGTGTGCGCCCGTGTGCGCCCGTGCGCGGGGCCTATCAACATCACTCATTCGACCGCCTGACGCACTGTCTTCTACGTCGAGCCATTGACGCATCCTCGGTCCACCAGGTGATAGGGTCTGCCCCTTGGTGAGACACAGGATTTCTCCCGGTGCTTGCGCGAGTGATCCCCAACCTCTGGTACCGCGGGCGGCATGCGCACGTCCGGACCTCTTATCATCCATCGTTCGTGAGGTGCCGCATGTAGGCTGCGGCATTGCCGAGAGCCCTCAAGGCTTCTGGAACATCGGGCGCCATGTGGTGCCAGACATGGGGCGTCCCCTCCTCGGCAAGCTCAAGCAGCGCGGGGTTGCCGGCGCGCTCAAGCGCCTCGGCGAGGCGTATCGCGTCGTCGTAGAGGAGTTCGCTTCGGCTGGCCTGGATCAGAAAGGGCGGCAATCCCTGAAAGCTGCCAAGAATCGGCGCGGCAAGAGGGTCGCGGCGGTCCGCACCCGCCAGGAAGCCGTCGACGAACATGTCGAGCTCCGCCGGGGACAGGAATGCATCGCGCTCCGGGTCGCCGACACGCCACGTGCCGACTCCTTCCATGTCGGTCCAGGGCGAGAGGGCGACGCAGCATTTCGGCAGGGCCATGCCCCGGTCCCTGGCGGCCTGGGAAATGCTGAAGACCAGGCCGCCACCGGCCGAATCTCCGGCAAACCCGACACGGTCCGGTTCTGCCCCCAGCTCCGCGAATCCCTGCCACGCCGCAATGCAGTCTTCGACCGGAACGGGAAAGGGATGCTCAGGCGCCAGTCTGTAGAGAGGGAACCAGAGGGGACAACCGGCCATCCCGGCCAGCCTGGTGACGATCATCTCGTGACTCCTCTCGGAGCCGATGCAATAGCCTCCGCCATGGAAATAGACGATGGCGCGCGTCTCGTCGGCCCCGGGCGGCACGTAGCGAAAGCCCTCGATACCTCCGAACTCGGCGTTCTCCCGCCGTACCCCCGGCAGCGCAGGAAACACCTCGCCCAGGCTGTCGTACGATTCGCGGTGTTCCTGCCATGTCGCATCGGTCCCGGAAGAGCCTTCGGCGAGCAACGCGAGGTTGGCGGTCATCTGCCTGCTCAGCATCGCGAGCTACTCCGTGTGTCTGTCTGCGTCAGGTTCGCTTGCCAATCCCTCCTCGTGGAGATGGACTCCATGGCACATGTGAATGAGTCCAGATGGCCAGCGGAAGCTTCCCGAGTACGCGCGTGCACCATACGAATGCCCGAGGTCAAGAGAAATCAGGCGGATTGCAGGACTTTTCTGTTGTCGTCCCGGCGCTCGGCGCAGGCTGATTTTGGGGTGGACATCCCGTTTTCGCCGTGGCATTGTGCCGGCATGACGACGCTTGTGACCCCGGATTCCCCTATCGACCTTCGCGAGGTGACGGTGCGCCCGACCCGTGGCGCACGTGAGCACCGGCTCTGGGATCGTCTGGTCAAGGAGCATCACTACCTGCGGTTTCACGGCATCATCGGCAAAGGCCTGCGCCATGTCGCCCTGCACGGCGAGACCTGGGTGGCGCTGGTCGGCTGGCAGCCGGGCGCGTTCAAGCTTGCTGCACGCGACCGCTGGATCGGCTGGACTGCGGAGCAGCAGTTCCGGCGCCTGCATCTGATCGCGAACAATTCCCGGTTCGTCATTCTTGGCCCGAGAGGGGTGCCGAACCTGGCGTCCCGTGTGCTCGGCCTGAGCCTTCGGCGGCTGTCCGCCGACATCGAGGCCGCGCACGGATATCCAGTGTTCCTCGCGGAGACGTTCGTCGACATCAAGCGCTTCGCCGGAACCTGCTATCGCGCGGCGAACTGGCGCTCGCTGGGATTGACGCGCGGCTTCGGTCGCAAGCCCGGCGGCGCCGCACGCTTCCGTCACCACGGCCAGCCCAAGGAGATCTTCATGTACGAACTGACCGACGGTGCCGCCGAGGCGCTGAGCCGGGACGCGATCCCGGAGAACTGGAACGCGGAGCAGCACGACCAAGCCGGACCGATGGCCGCGTCCGGGCTGCGCAGCTTGTTCGCCTGCCTGGGCGAGGTGCCCGAGTGCCGCAAGCCCCGGGGCAAGCGCTATCCGCTGAGAACCATTCTCGCGATCGCCGTCGCAGCCCGGCTCGCCGGCTACCGCGGCGTGAGCGCATTCGCTCAGTTCGCCGCCCTGCTCACCCAGGAACAGCTGGCGGCGGTGGGTGCGTTCTACAGCCCGTCGAAGAAGCGCTACACGGCGCCCACGTCCACAACCTTCCACACCATTCTCGCCAACCTGCCGCCCGAGACCCTGGACCACGCCATCGGCCTGTGGACGGCCCAGCAGGCCGGTGCAGACACGCCGCTCGCCATGGACGGCAAGGACATCCGCGGCGCCTCCAGGCAGACCAAAAACGGGCGGCGGATGATGGTCGCAGCGGTCGAGCACGGAACCGGCATGGTCCTCGGCCAGGTTGAGATCGACGCGAAGAGCAACGAGATCCCCGCCGTGCGGGACCTTGCCAGCAGCATCGACGTCACAGGCCGCATCGTCACCCTGGACGCGATGCACACTCAGCACGAGACCGCACGACGGCTTCTCGAGCGCCGCGCCGACTATGTCATCACGGCGATCAAGGATAACCAGGAGACCATGCTCGACGACCTCAAGGCCATCGACTTCAAGGGTGCGGCTTCGTTCGAGACACTCGACAAGGGACACGGACGCATCGAGCGCCGCCGCTGTGCCGTGGTCGACATCTCCGGCGCCAAGTGGGACGGCTACGCCGCTCTCCACGGTCGCCACCAAGCCATCCGCATCGAGCGCGAACGCGAGATCTGCAAGACACAAGAGCGCAGTGTCGAGACCACCTGGTGCCTCACCTCGCTCGGTCCCGAACGCGCCGGACCCGAGATGCTTCTGGCCCTCGTGCGCGACCACTGGGTCATCGAAAATCGACTCCACTACGTACGCGACTTCACCTACGACGAGGACCGCTGCAGGGTCCATGTGCGCCATCTGCCGCGCAATCTCTCTTGCCTGACAAACGCCGCCATCGCCATCGTGCGCTGCGGCGGACAATTCGACTATATGCCCGAAGCCAACCGGCACGACGCCGCCCGCGCCCAGGACGCGCTCGACGCTATCCTCATCCCGCCCGGCGCATGAACCTTCGCTCCTGACCCCGCGCCACAAGCCGGGAACGCGCCGCCTGACGGCGCAACAGGACAGTTCTGCTCGCACACTCGAAAAAACGTGCCTGGCGAGCCCTGATGCACCAGCAGTGCCCACTGAAACCAGCCCACAGTGAACCCGGGCGCCTCAACCATGCCAGGTCTCTGTCACATCAACAATCCACAGGACTGACAAAAGAATGGTCCTGAGGCGGATTGAAGCGTGGGAGCGTCCTGCCACGCACTGCCTTGTTGTCTGACATCGCAGCCCAGTGTTTTACAATATGTAAAACTTTCTGCTGGAGCCATCAGCCATGCCGAAGGCCGCAACGCTCAAGATCACCAAGGTCGGCGGCTCTCACGCCGTCATCCTCGGCCGTGACCTCCTCAACCAGGCCAACCTCGCGCCCGGCGAAGAGGTGGTTGCCCTGCCCGTCCAGGACGGCGTCATCCTCAAGTCCAAGGCTACCGTCGGTGGCGCCATGTATCAGGCGCTGCTCGACGACATGGACGCCCGCAGCGATGTCTATCGGCGTCTCGCGCAGTGAGCAGCGAGCGCCCGGCGATCATCCTGCCGAGCGCCGAGGACCTCATCCACCTGCATGACGCGATGCTGCGCCGCTTCGGCGGCGCACCTCATCTCCGCGACCGTGGCCTGCTCGAGTCCGAGGTCGGGAGAGTGGAACGGGCCGTGGACTATGTCGGCCTCGATCTCGTCGGGGCCGCCGTCATGCTCTGCTGGACGATCGTCAAGAACCATCCTTGGGTGGACGGCAACAAACGCGCCGGCTACGGCGCCCTCGTCACTACCCTGGCGGCGAATGGCTGGCGTCTTGATCCGTCATTGTCCGATGACGAGATCGCCGACCGCATCATCGAGGTTGCGGCTTCCGAGGCCAACCATGTTCCTTTTCATGACTGGGTGCAGACCCGGGTGTGTGCGGACAACACATACCGAGTGCTGTTCGAGCGCGACAGCACTCTCGAAGATGAGCTCCCTGAGCCCCAATGAATGGGTCCTGTGGCCTTTCTTCCGGCGCATCAAGCGGTGTTCTGACCGAAGTTCCAGCGTCGATCAAGTGCAAGTGCTTGATATAAATGACATTCGATGGATCTCAGGGGCGTCTGACTGGGTACATTACGGCTTCACGCCCAGGAGCTTGAGTGCTCTTCTCTGGAGCGGCGTGGGCCGCGTGGTGACCTGGAAGGGTTTGGCGCCCGCAAGGCGGGGCGCCACGGTGTTGCGGGTGATGGTCGCGAGATCATCGAGGAGGGTGCGGAAACTGTGCACCGGATTACCCCCGGGCGTCCTCTTGGTTGCCGCCTTGGCCCGGGCGCTCGCCGAGACTTCTGCCGGCGCCACGACGGACGGCCGCCGGGCCTCGGCGCCTTCGGCATCCTCGTCGTCGAACAGCATGGGCTTCAGTTTCTGGCGCATGTGCCATTCCACGTAGTAGGCGAGCATGCACAGGAAGACATGGGCGCGGACCCGGGGTTCGGTGCGGTGGTAGACGGGACGGACCTTCAGATCCACGGTCTTCAGGCTGCGGAAGGCCCGTTCCACCGAACTCAACCGCTTGTAGGCGCGCACTGTGCCGGGACCGTCGAGCTCGCTCTGCGGCAGGCTGGTGCGGATCACGTAGAGGCCGTCGAGCCTGGCCTCGGCGGCGATGGCAACCTCATCGCGCCCATAGGTGAAGACACCCTCGTCGTCGATGGACCACGTGAAGTGCTTCGCCATCTTGTATTTACCGATGACCTTGCCGACCCGCTCCCCGATCTTGTCGGCACCCTTGAGACGGCGCTTGTCGCGCCGTGTCGCTGCGGCGATCGGTTCAAGTAGGGCCTCGGTGGCCTCGAGCAGCTCCTGGCGCTTGCGGGCCCGGTCCTCGGCCAGCAGGGGGTTGCGGCAGACCATGAGGCGTTCGCCGGGATACGCATCGCTGGTGATCTCCACCAAGTCCCTCTCGTCGAAGAGCGACATCTCGACGTCACCCGCCTCCACCAGTGAACGGATGGCCGGTCCCCTCAAGGCGCTGATCCAGTCCAGGCCCGCAGGCTTCACCTCCTCGCGTATGCGCGCCTCGGTCAGCATCCCCCGGTCTCCCACCAGCACCACCTTCGCCAGGGAGAAGCGCTCCTGCAACGTGGTGATCTGTGATGCCACCGTCCCGGGGTCCGCCGTGTTGCCGGGGAACACTTCCACCGACACTGGACAGCCGTCCCGATCGCACAGAAGGCCGAACTCGATCTGCAGCTTGCCCTTCTTGCCATCCCGGGAATGACCCCTCCTTGCCAGGGGACACGCTCTCCCCTCCATCCATACCGAGGTCAGGTCATAGAGCACCAGGCAGCCCTCTTCGAGGCGCCGCTTCGCCAGGGACCGCTCGATCCTCTCCTGACGCTCCAGGAGCCAGCCCATGGCGCCGTAGAGGGCGTCCTCGTCCATCTCCGCATCGAGGACCTCGCCCAGGGTGCTGACCGCTGTGGCCTCGGCCAGCCCCCTGGCCGTGGCCAGCTTCGAGGCGGGCTCGAGGATGTGCGCCACGATCATGGCCAGGACCTGATCGCGCTCATGCGAGGGCTTCGGGTCGATCAGCCTGTCCAGTCCCAGCTTCTTCAGGGTTCCCAGCACCGCGGCGACATGCCCATGGGGGAGGGAGCGGACGATGTCGAAGGCATCGTCGAGATGTCGGACTGCTGTTCCTCCCTTGAGGAGGATGCGCAATCCCTCGACGAGAGTGGGGGACCACTTGGAGAGGTTGGCGATGGTGCGCTTCTTGACCTTTCCGTTTTCGCGATAGGACTCGCGGAGCAGGATGGCGGGCGGCGAGGAGCGGTTGGGGACGGCTTCGATGTACATGGCTACCGTACATAGGCACGGCACTGCCGTGTGTCAAGCACAAAATGCATCCGTACATGGGTACACTGTGAAGTCCGTCAAACCCGATAAACCACGCAAGATCAACGACTTGACGCGACTTCCAGCTGGAAAACGTCCGGAACTTCGGTTCTGACGATACTCGGGCGTGCGGTAAGATCGGCACCTTCGCCAAGGAGTTCGGGATCCGCTCAGCGCCTGGCCACGCTTAACTCCGGATGCTCTGGCACGATCATCAGGAACGCCGGGGTTCACACCGTCCGCGTCGAAAGCGTCGCCCCTGGGTCGAAGGTAGGAGTTCGGTCACGAGGTGATTGCGAAGCGATTGTCACCGCTGGAGGATGCGTTTCCAGGGATGCTTGCCCAGAGGCCTCAGCCAGATGTCCTTTTTGGGCTTGTCGAATTTCTTGTGCGTATCGTAGCGTCACCGCACGGCCGAACGCTTACTGTCATCTATTCACCCTTCCACGGTTCGCCGGGCAGACGCTCGATCAGTTGCGAGGAGACGTCCTCGGCCGCAACGTGAATGTCCCAGCGATACCCGATCGCAAGCAGCGGGCCGATATCAGCCGCGAACAGCGGCATCTTGAGTTTTGCCGCGAGACTGCGCTCGAACAGCGCGCGGGTGATATTGCCTGCTTCCTGCGCCATGTAGTGGAGGAACGCCTCGACGACGCGGTCAGGGTCAAAGGCAGGCTGCTTCAACGCCACGGCCAGATCGAAGAGATCTCGGCCTTTGCGCCGCTGATAGAGTGCGCGCAGCTTGGTGCCGATCAATTCGTCGAAGGCATAGGTGGTGATTTTTGCCTTGCCGCCGAACCAGCGCGACGAGATCACGAACGGCTTCTCCTTGAGCCCGAACAGGGTGAAGTGTTCCCTTGAGTTGATCTCGATCTTCAACCGCAGCCGTTGGGGCGGAACGTCCTCGGACTCGAAGCGGTAGCTCAGCGTGACCCGCCCCGCGTTCTGCTTCCATTGCGGCCTGCCGAGCCAGGAATCGAGAACGGTGCGCAAGGCATCGAGTGTCGGGCCGATCGGCTCGGTACGGATTTGCACCAGATCGATGTCCTCCGAATAGCGGGCCGGCGGATCGACATGCAGCTTGTAGAGGGCGGTGCCGCCACGGAAGGCAAGGCTCTCGCGCAAATACAGATGGGAGAATATCTCCACTAGTGCGCGACTGATGACTAGATCCTGCTCGACCTGGGAATCCTCGACCCAGGGCGCCCGCGCGCGCCACTCCGTGATGTAGTCGCGCGGGATCATACCTCGATCTCCACATCCGCATTGACGTCCAGTTTCCAGCCGGCGTCACGCGTCGCACCCTCGCGTGACATGGTAGGGATGAGCGGCGCGATGTCCCGCGCTTCCTCCTGAACGTGGCGCTTGAGGAGTTCGGCCTTGTCCGCCTCCCCCGCCACGTCCAGCAGATAGCCCAGCCGTTGTGCCCACGGCATGGGTGCCGTTCGGGCCGCCGCGACCAGTCGCTCGGGATCAATCCGTTCGGCCAGTTCGGCGATGACCGTCGCTGCATGTTCGAGCCCGCCCACATGATGCGGATAGCCGATGAGATCGACCGTCGTGGCCTCGACGGTCGAGACCCGGATTGTGCCGCGGGGCGTGTTGAAGGGCTGTGTCGGTACATCGGCGAGGCGCTTGCGGACGACAAAGACGACCCTGATCGCACCGCGGGCGATTCCGCATCGCTTCTTCCCCGTCACAACCTGAAATTCCTGCGGCCGGTGATGAGCGGAGCCGTGATATTGGGCGGCGGAAAGCAACCCGACATAGTAGCCGAGGCCAAGCTGTTCCATCAGCGCCGGGATGAACTGATCGGCTGGCAGGCATCCGAGCCGCCTGTACTCGGGCGGGATAATGACGTAGAACCCATGCGCCGGATGCGCCACCAGCCCCTGCCGGGCAAGCCGGTGCAGCGCGAGCATGACGGCGTTCTTGGTGCCGCCGAGCGCTTCCTGCGCTTCCCCCGGCGTGAAATGATACCGGCCGCGCTCGGCAAGTCCGTCAATGTAGCTCCTAGCGTCCGACATGGCGCCCCCGAAATTGATCGCAAAACCTATCATATTTTGAAGTCTTTTGCGAACGATTTCGGAATAGAGCAAATCAGAACGGCTCATCCCTCCCGTCGCCTGTTCCAGAAGAGCTGCGCCCGATCCCCTTCCTCGGAGGGGAATAGGGCGGCGGTGAAGGGCTTGGAAAGGCTTGGGTCGTCGAGACGGACGCGGTGATAGTATTTCGGGTTGTCGTCATTTGCCCGGGCATCCCAGGCTTCACCGATGTGGGCGTTGCCGACAAGGACGCGGAATGCCCCGGACCTTGGCGTCGATGGTGAGCGTGCGGATAGAGCCGCGGAACCTGTCAACGCCATTGAGACCGCAAAGATTGTCCCGTACTGAGCATCTCCCACGGTAGCGGTAACCTTCGGCGGGTGGATCCCGACCGTTTCGGGGAGCGTCTGCGGTGTTGGTCTCCCCCGGACGAATCGCTCCGGGCGCCGCCCCCAGGCTCGGCCCAGGGTGCGTCGGCGTGGCTCGATCCGGCGTCGGGCGCGGGCGTGGTGGACCTCGTCAGGGGTGAGCATCGCGAGGCCGGCATGGCGATGTTCGGTGGGGTACCAAGGGAAGAAGGATCGACAGAAGGCGATCGCGGCAGTCCGGTCCGGGAAGCGCCCGGGGAACCCGGGGTGGGATTTCAAGGTCTTGAACGGTGCCTCCGAGAAGGGGTGGTCGTCGCGGACCCTGGGGCGACTGAGCAAGCGGGTGATGCCGAGCGGAGCGAGGAGTTGTGCGGTGCACTAGCGGGTCATGGGGGCGCCGCGGTCGGAGTGCAGGGTCCGCACCCGGGGCTGGATCCCCTGCTTGAGACACGATTCTTCGATCCGCCGGCGGGTCCGCGCAGCACTCTCGCGTTCGGCGACCCTCTATCCCACCCCGTAGCGGCGGAAGAGGTCGAGCAGCACGTAGAGGTAGAAGGAAGACCCGGTCTTCGGCCCGAGCAGCCGTGTGCGGTCCTAGGCCCCGACCGGGTTCGGGGCGCGGGCGATGAGTTCGGGCGTGGCGTAGCGTGGGTGGGTGAGCGGGTTGCGCCGTTCCCGCACCGGCTGCCGGGCGGAGAGGATGCGGCACCTCGTGCGCTCCGATCCCAGGTACCGTCCTGTCAAATGACATGTTTAACTCGCCGTTCATGAGGCCTTACATAGTGGTCCATGAGGATCGGCTTTCGACATCTGTCTGCGACGACGGTTGACTGGCTGAAGGCGGCGGCGGTTGGCGAGAGCAGCACACGCTCGTCCCTGGCGCGGGGACTGTGCGAGCGCGAGGAGTGGCGCAACGCGCTTGGCCACGCTCAATTCCGGAGGCTCTGGCACGATCATGAGGAACGCCGGGGTTTACACCGTCCGCGTCGCAAGCGTCGCTCCTGGGTCGAAGGCAGGCGTTCGGTCACGAGGTGATTGCTAAGCGATTGTCACCGCTGGAGGATGCGTTTCCAGGGATGCTTGCCCAGAGGTCTGAGCCAGATGTCCTTTTTCGGTTTGCCGTGCTTGTTGTGCGTATCGCAGCGTCCGCGTCCCTTGGTGGTTGCGACACGGATCCATCCCGACGCCTTGTAGACGGCGCCTGTGTAGCGCGGTGTCTGGACGCAGGTTGCGATGAGGACCGGGGTGGTGTTGTAGCGTCTGGTCCCCTCATCGGACAGTCGGCGTCGCATGTTGGCGAGGATGTGGGATCCAGGGTTCGGGATGGAGAGCCATGGGTGAACTCGATGAACCAGGCATCGCGGAAATCCTGGCTGGCGCCGGTCTTGCCCCCGGCCGGCCAGCGATCGGGGCATCTTCGTGGCCCATCACAGCCCCCCGCAAGACTCTACGGCATGGAGAACGTTCTCGGCCTCACCGGAGACTGATCCACCGGCTGCCCTCCCCTTCAGCCATGCCATCCGCACGGTCTCCCGACCACATCAGGAGCGACACGAAGCCATGCTCCGATGCCGAGACGAAAACGTGACAATCCTGATGGAGGGGCATGTCGAGCGATCTCCAGAACTCCCGGTTGCTGTCTTCGAGATCGGCGCACAGCGGTTTCAACTCGTCAGCATGCGTCAGCATGCCAACGTGACGCGCAGGCACTCCTGCGACCACGACCAGAACACTTCTCTTAACATCGCATCGCTCAAACCAGCCCAGCGTCATTCCGCACCACTAACGACAGCGACCTGTTGCTCTCCGACTGCAACACCACACGCCGGTTGGACTGCACGGGCGAACTGGATGCGTTGAAGCCGATGCGCGTGCCCGCAATCGCCGACAGGGGCAGAAGGGAGCACAGGGCAGCCATGACTCAAGAGAGTTCGAATGGCCCGAGCAGGGCTGGCAAGAGCCGGTCCGGGCAGTGATGAGCGCGGTACCGCACGGTTGACGGTGGACAACAGGAATGCAGAATAGGCAGGACTTTGCAGAAATCACGCACGCAAGACCATAACTATACCAGGTGCCAACCAGAATGAGGACTCCAGACGGATGCTATTGCGCTTCGCCGTCGAGAACCACCTTTCGATCCGTGACAGGCAAGAGCTCTCGTTCGCGGCGTCATCGCTGAAGGATCGAGGCGATGGCCTGATTCCATGCGCGGCCGTGGGCAGCAGGGCGGTTGTTCCGGCTGTCGTGATCTACGGCGCGAATGCGTCTGGCAAGTCGAACTTCGTCAATGCCGTATCGACCATGAAGGGCATGGTCCTGTGGTCGCAGACCATGGGCAAGCCTGGTGGCGGTGCGCCGCGTCGTGCATTCCTGCTCGATCCGAGCTTCTCCCAAAGACCATCATGCTTCGAAATCGATTTTCTCCTTGATGACATCCGCTATCACTATGGATTCACGGTAAGCGACGAGGCGTTTACGTCGGAGTGGTTGTATGAGATTCCGAAGGCACACCGCAGAAAACTGTATGAGCGGGTGGACCAGACATTCGACTTTGGGCGTTGGCTGAAAGGACAGAATCACGCCATCGCCAGACTGACACGTTCGAACAGCCTGTTTCTATCGGCAGCTGCGCAAAACGGGCACGAGTTGCTGTCCCGAATTTATGGCTATTTTCAGAGTATCGTGTTCTCCGGTCCGGTATCCGTGCCGGGTATTGAAGCGTCATCCCACGTCATGGGAGACGGCATTGATGAACGTGTCATCGAGTTCCTGCAGACGATCAATACAGGAGTGGTTGGATACCAAAGGAAGAAGTTCGATGTCCCGGAGACAGCCCGTGCCATATATCGCGAACTCCACACGGTGCTGGAAAAGTTTTCTGCCGGCGCGATCAAGTTTTCGTTGGATGGGGAGGATGAGTTCGAGACATTTGAACTTGCCCACCGTGGAAAGGACGGGGGCGTGGTGCATCTCGATCTGGATCTGGAGAGTGCAGGCACGCGAAGGTTGCTGGTCATACTTGATCAGACATTCAAGGCCATCGATGCGGGACTGCCGATTCTCATCGATGAACTGGACGTCAGCTTGCACACCCATGCGTGCGAAGCCGTACTGAAGCTCTTTTGTTCGCCGAAGGTGAATCGCAACGGTGCGCAACTCGTCGCCACCACGCATGATACCAACTTGATGAAGTCTCATATGCTCCGACGAGATCAACTCTGGTTTGCAGAGAAGAGTGATGAAGGGGCGACAGTCATATATCCGCTGACGGATATCCGGACGCGGAAGGGGGACAATGTCGAATTGGGGTACCTGCAGGGACGCTACGGAGCCATGCCGGGGAGTGATCCCGTTGCCGCATTGTGCGAGTCCTGATCAGGATGGCAAGGCGTCGAACCGGGCGTATTGGAAGGCGCGGTCCGAGAAGAGAACCCAAGGTGCGATTTACCCTATTTTGCGAAGGGAGGAATACGGAGCCTGCCTATTTTGCTGCGGTCAGGAAGGCTTGGACAGGTGCGCTGATTTCGGTCGAAAGCCGTAGTGGAGTGGGGACGCCGATTACTGTTGCCCGGAAGGCGGTTGAGTTTGCGAGATCGGAGAGGTCGAGGCAAGGCGCTAGGCGGCAGCGGAATCTGTTTGAAGAAGGTGACGAGGTGTGGGCCGTATTCGATAGGGACGAACACGAAAGACATGAAGAGGCCGTCAAGGTTTGTGAATCCAACGGCATAGGGGTCGCCAGATCAAATCCATGCTTCGAGGTCTGGCTGATCCTGCACGAGCAGGACTTTGATCGACCGGACGACCGCCATGATGTGCAAAGGAAACTGCAGCAGTTGCGGCCCGAGTACCATGCATCGGGAGCCAAGGTGCCGGATTGCGAGGAAATGGTGGCCCGGGTGATCGATGCGGAAAAAAGGGGAGACGAGCTGCATCGGCGTCGGGAAGACGAAGGTGCGCCGCACGGACGCCCTTCCACGACCGTGGGTGACTTGACCAGAGCCATCAGAAAAGCGGATTGTCGGGCGCGGGGAACGGCATGACATGACAGTCTGACTGCGAGAATGTGGGGGTCGACGCATGGCGCAGTGCGCCCGGAGAAGGCGAAATCACCAGTCGGAAGCGTTACCAAGAACGTCGTATGCGTGGCAGGCGCCATCCTTGATAAGACCCAACCCTGGCCCGGCGACTGGGTTGCACTGCATACTCCAAGACTGGCGCACACAGGGGTCTGAAGATCGCGCCGAACAAGCAATGGTTCGAAATGGCGCAATGTCGACCAGGACGATTCCGCGCTGGAATCGCGTGATTCCTCTCGACGTCGGGCCTTCTTGCGTTGCACGCGTGCTTGAGGACGGTTTTTCTGACCATCCTGCGCTGGATGTGCGACGGTGCGGCCATGTCGAACAGCAAGCGCATGGAAGTCTGCCCGGTCCATCTGGAAACTCCCGGACATCTCCCCGTCCGAGGTCGAGGCCCGCCCGACAAGGCGGGAGAGCGGTCAAGTCCTACCACTCGGGCCCTCTCTGGCGGGAGGGGGGGCTGTCGCCGGTGAGGTCGCCGAGGAGGTCGCTGACGAAGTCCGTGAAATCGTCGGTCGCGGCTGGGGGTGCGTGATCGACGAGCTTCAGGGAGGGCTCCCCTGCGAGGGCCTCGGTCATGTAGTCGGCCCAGATGCGGGCCGGCAGGCCACCGCCGGTGACCTTGCCGGTCGGGCTTCCGTCGTCGTTTCCCACCCATACGCCTGTCACGTACTGACGGGTGAATCCGATGAACCAGGCATCGCGGAAATCCTGGCTGGTGCCGGTCTTGCCCCCGGCCGGCCAGGCGATCCGCGCCGCCCGGCCGGTGCCGTCTTCCATGACCCTGCCGAGCATCGCCGTCATCCGGGCGTGGACGGCCGGTTCGATGAGGCGGGGTGCGGCGAGGTCGTGGCGCCGGTAGAGAACCTCGCCCGACGAGGTACGGATTTCCCGGATCACCCAGGGCCAGGTGGCGAGGCCCTGGTTGGCCATGGTGCCGTAGGCTCCGGTCAGTTCGAGGAGACTGAGTTCCGTCGTTCCCAGCGCAAGACTCGGGATCTCCGGGAATTCCCTGTCGATGCCGAGGCGATGCGCGACCTCGATGACGTTCGCAATGCCGACCTTCCAGGCGATGGCGGCCGACACCGTGTTGACCGAACCGGCGAAGGCATCGGCGAGCGTCATGGCGCCTTCGTAGCGATCACGGAAGTTGCCCGGACTCCAGCCGTTGATCGTCACCGGGCGGTCCTCCACGCCGGTGTCGGGCTGCCAGCCGGCTTCAAGGGCTGCCAGATAGACGAAGAGCTTGAAGGCCGAGCCCGGTTGCCGGTAGGCGTGGACGGCGCGATTGAACTGCGTGTGACCGTATCCCGAGCCGCCGACCATGGCGAGTACGGCGCCGTCGGGGGCCATGGAGACGATGGCGCCTTCGGCAACGGTTTCCGGCCCGCCTTCGGCGAGCCGGGAGACAAGCGCGTTGCCGGCCTTCTCCTGGAGCGTTGCGTCGATGGTCGTCGAGATGATGAGGTTGCGGGTTGCCACACCGATGTACTCGGACGCCCGTGCCGTCACCCAGTCGGTGGCATAGCGCGCATCCCTACCGGTATTGCTGTCCATGGCCAGGATCAGGGGGGTCGCCTTCGCCCGTCCGGCACGTTCCCGGTCGATGAAACCGGCATCCACCATGCTGTCGATGACGGTGATGGTCCGGACAAGGGCCCGGCCGGGGTCGTTGAAGGGGTTGTCGCGCGAAGGCGCCTTCAGGAGACCGGCGATCATGGCCGATTCACCCAGGGAAAGATCCCCCGCCTTCTTGCCGAAATAGCGATGCGAAGCGGCGGCGATGCCAAAGGCGCCGGCCCCGAAATAGACCCGGTTGAGGTAGATGGCGAGGATCTCCTCCTTGGCGAACTTCCGTTCCAGCCAGAAGGCGAGCAGCACTTCCTGAACCTTGCGCTTGAGGGAGCGTTCCGGTGTCAGAAAGACGTTCTTGATGACCTGCTGGGTGATGGTGCTGCCGCCCTGGACCACCTCCCCGGCGCGCAGGTTGACGATGATGGCGCGCAGAACGCCGAAGATGTCCATGCCGCCATGGCTGAAGAAGCGGCGATCCTCGGTGGCGATGACAGCTGCCACGAGATCCGGCGGCAGACGGTCAAAGGGAACGATCTCGCCGCGAAAGTCGCCGTAGGTTGCGAGAATTCCGTCGCTGGAATCCAGAATGGTCACCGAGGGTGCGCGGTCGCTGACGAGGCGGCCGGGATCGGGAAGATCGAGGGCGTACCAGCCGACAAGCCCACCGGCGACGAGCGAGATCCAGATGGTGGCGATGATGGTCCAGCGCAGGACGGGAACGATCATGCGCAGGGGACGGCGCTTCTTCATGTCGGGTCAGGCCATGCCCGGTCTACACGTCCAGGTTCGTCACTTTCAGGGCGTTGGACTGGATGAACAGGCGGCGCGGCTCGACGACATTGCCCATGAGGGTCTCGAAGAGATCGTTCGCCTCGTTGGCGTCCTTCACGGTCACTCTCAGGAGAGCCCGCGCATCGGGGTCGAGGGTGGTTTCCCACAGCTGATCGGGATTCATTTCACCCAGGCCCTTGTAGCGCTGGATCGAGGCGCCACGCTGCGCCAGCTGACGCACCAGCTGGACGAGGTCTCCCGGTCCCTGAACAGGGTGATGCCGACCCCGGCGTTCGAGGACACCGGGTCGGGCATAGAGATCCTGGAGCAAGGGCGCCATGGCATCCAGCGCCATCGCCTCCTCGGAACGCACCAGGCCTGCCGTGATGCGGTGGGATTCGGGGACACCGCGAACAGTCCGACTGAAGACGACTCCGCCCTTGCCATCCGTCTTGCCGCACCAGGCGCCGTCTGCGTCCATCTTGCCCAGGCTTTCTGCAGCCATGGCGGCCCGGCGGTTCGCTTCATCGGCATCGGCCAGATGGCGTGGTGACAGGAGCCCGGCGATCGCCGCCCGCTCGGCGATGGCGACCGGCAGATGCCGTCCCAGGGGTTGCAGCAACCTGGCCGCGCGCCGCGCCTGCCTTACCATCTCGTCGAGCTCGGCCGAGCCGATCTGGCGTCCGTCGTCATGGTGAAACACGCATTCCTCGCGGGCGATGGCCAGGAGATGGTCGTCGAAGGCCTGCTCGTCCTTGAGATACACCTCGCTTGAGCCACGCTTGACCTTGAAGAGCGGCGGTTGCGCTATATAGAGATACCCCGCTTCGATGATCCCGGCCATGTGACGGAAGAAGAAGGTCAGGAGAAGCGTACGGATGTGGGCGCCGTCAACATCGGCATCCGTCATGATGACGATCCTGTGGTAGCGGATCTTGTCGATGTCGAAATCCTCGGCAATTCCGGCTCCCAGGGCCATGATCAGCATGGCGACCTGGTCAGAGGACAGCATCTTGTCGATACGGGCGCGCTCGACGTTGAGGATCTTGCCTCTGAGCGGCAGAACAGCCTGATTGGAACGGTCCCTTGCCTGCTTGGCGGACCCTCCTGCGGAATCGCCCTCGACGATGAATAGCTCCGAATTCTCCGGGTTCTTTTCCTGACAGTCGGCGAGCTTGCCCGGCAGATTGCCGACATCAAGGGCGGTCTTGCGGCGGGTGAGCTCGCGGGCCTTGCGCGCCGCCTCGCGCGCTGCCGCTGCCTCGATGCACTTGGAGACGATCGTGCGGGCATCCGCCGGGTGTTCCTCGAACCACTGTCCGAGGCGATCGTTGACGATCTGCATGATGACCGGATGCACTTCGGAGGAGACCAGCTTGTCCTTGGTCTGCGAGGCGAACTTGGGGTCGGGCATCTTGCACGAGACCACGGCGGTCAGCCCTTCGCGCATGTCCTCCCCCGAGATCGACACGCGATCGCGCTTGAACAGTCCGTTGGCCGAGGCATAGGCCTGGACGGTGCGGGTCAGCGCATTGCGGAATCCTGCAAGATGTGTGCCGCCGTCACGCTGGGGAATGTTGTTCGTGAAGCACAGCGTGTTCTCGTGGTAGGCGTCCGTCCACTGCATGGCCACTTCGACGATGATGTCCTCCCGGTTGTCGCTGAAGCAGATCACCTCGCCGTGAAGACCGGTCTTGTTGCGATCGAGCCAGGTCACGAATGCCCTCAACCCGCCCTCGTAGAAGAACTCCTCGGCGTGCCGTTCCACGGTGCGATGATCCTCGAGACGGATGCGAACGCCGTGATTGAGGAACGCCAGTTCACGCAACCTGTTCTCCAGCACCCCGATGTCGAACTCGGTTCCGGAGAAGGTGACGGGCGACGGCGTGAACGTGACCCTTGTTCCCGTCTTCGTGGTCGGTCCCCGAGCCGCCAGCGGGGCTTCCGCGACACCGTCGGCGAAGAGGAGGAGATGTTCCTTGCCCCCGCGCCAGATGATCAGTTCGAGATGGGAGGAAAGGGCATTGACCACCGACACACCCACCCCGTGCAATCCGCCGGAGACCTTGTAGCTGTTGTGGTCGAACTTCCCGCCAGCATGCAGGCGGGTCATGATGACCTCGGCGGCGGACACCCCTTCCTCGGCATGGATGTCGGTGGGGATGCCGCGCCCGTTGTCTTCGATGGTGATCGATCCACCGGGATTGAGCGTGACCGAAACGATGTCGCAGTGCCCGGCGAGAGACTCGTCGATGGCGTTGTCGACGACCTCGAAGACCATGTGATGGAGTCCGGTGCCGTCGTCGGTATCGCCGATGTACATGCCCGGTCGCTTGCGTACCGCGTCGAGACCCTTCAAGACCTTGATGGCGTCGGCGCCGTACTCTTCGTCGGCTGCCGGACTGTCGGAGGTGAACGACTCTTCGTTCATGCTGCAGCCCTCACGTCGAGGCGGCGCACACTGCCGGCCGTGACATGAAAGAACAGGGCCCTGCGATCAAGGACGCCGAAGAGGCCCCGGTCAGTTCCCGTCATCCATGCCTGCAGTCCCAGGTCCAGGATCAGCGCGAGGAGCGAATCACGGGCCCTGCGGTCGAGATGGGAGACCACGTCGTCGAGGAGCAGGACGGGCGCACGTCGTCCGCCCGCAAGGCGCGCCGACGCCATCAGGATGGCGATGACCAGGGCCTTCTGCTCGCCGGTGGAGCACAAGGCTGCCTCCATGCCGGCCTCGAGGTGGTGCACGACGAGGTCCGCGCGATGAGGTCCCTCACCTGTCATGCCCAGTTCCGCGTCGCGCCGCCGCGCCGCCAGGAGATGCTCGCGGAACCTGGCCTCGGCATCGACGGCCGGCATGTCGGCGATCCAGGTCTCGATGAGGCCGGCAAGGTCGAGGGTGGCGCCGGGAAAGGGCGCGATGCCGGCGGCGAGGACCGGCGCCAGGACATCGCGGAACTCGCGTCTGGCAGCGGCGACGGCAACACCGGTCTCGGCCATGGTGCCCTCGAGTGCGGCGAGCCATGCGGAGTCGCGGCTCGCCTCGCGCAACAGGCGCAGACGCTCGCGCATGGCGCGTTCGTAGGCGCCGATGCGGCGGGCATGCAGCGGATCATGGACGCACACCATGCGGTCGAAAAAACGGCGGCGGTGCTGCGCCGGTTCGCGGAACAGGCCGTCCATGGACGGGGTCAGCCACATCATCGACACGATTTCGGCAAGCGGCGCCTGGCCCTTGCAGTTCTCGCCGTCGATGCGGACCAGCCGGCCTCTTGCGTCATCGCTCCCGGATGCGCCGGTCCCGACCCGCGTGGTCGCACGGCCGGCGGTGATGTCGGCCACCACGGACCACGCTCCCGGGCCGTTGCGGCGCGGCATGTCGGCAAGCCTGGCGCCAACAAGGCCACGGCCCGGCGCCAGGAGGGACGCCGCTTCAAGGAGATTGGTCTTTCCCGAACCGTTGGCCCCGGTCAGCACCACCGGAAGGGGGCCGGCCTCGATGTCGAGATGTTGCCACGAGCGGAAATCCCGCAACTTCAGACGTCCGATGAAGGGATCGCTCCCGACGGCAGCTGGTCTTGTCACCGTCGCCGTGCCTAGACCCTGAGCGGCATCAGGACATAGAGCGTCCGGTTGTCGTCGGCATCCCGAACGATGGCCGGCGACGAGCCGCGGGACATGATGATCAGCATGAGGTCGCCATCGAAATTCTTTGCCATTTCAGAAATATAGCGTGCATTGAAGCCGATTGTCATGGACGGTCCCTCGTAATCGACCTCCATTTCCTCCTCTCCGGTGACCCCTTCGAGATTGCTGGCGGACACCTGCAGGCGTCCGCTCGAGATGTCCAGCTTGACGGGCCGTCCCTTGTCCGTGGTGGTGATCACGGACATGCGGGCGGTCGCCCTCACGAACGTGTCCCTCGAGACCTTCATGATCCTGTCGTTGTCGTCGGGAATCACTTTCTCGTAGTCCGGATAGGTGCCGTCGATGAGTTTGGACGTCATCTGGATGGCGCCGGAACGGAAACTCACCTTGCGTTCCGCCACTTCGATGTCGATGTCCCCATCGGCAGTGTCGATCAGGCTGCGCAGCACATGGATGGTCTTGTTGGGGACAATGATTCCCGGCATGCCGTCGGCGCCCTCGGGCTGCTCGGCATCCACCCTGGCGAGCCGGTGGCCGTCCGTGGCGACGACGCGCAGCGCGGGGCCGCTGTCGCCTGATGTCGCGTGGAAGAAGACGCCCTGAAGGTTCTCCCGGGCGCCCTCCACGAGCGCGGCGAAATGCGTGCGGTCGAGGAGACGCCGCAGTTCCGCGGCCGGAAGCGAAAACCCGTGGCTGAAGGCGGTTGCCGTCATCAGGGGGAAATCCTCGGGCGGCAGGCAGGCGAACGCGAACTGCGTGGGTCCGCAACGGATCGACAGACGCCCGCTTTCCTGATCGCGCTCGAACTCCACCTGGGCGCCGTCGGGGAGGGTGCGGCAGATGTTCTGGAGCAGGGCCGCTGACGCCGTCGTGGTACCGGGTGCACTGACGTCGGCGGCGATGTTCTGCACCACCTCGAGGTCCATGTCGGTGGCGGTGAGACGGAGCTCCTGCTTGTCCGCGTCGAGTCTGACATTGGCAAGAACGGGGATCGTGCTGCGCCGTTCGACAACACTGTTGGCGTGCGTCAGTGCCGTCATCAGGGCGCCACGTTCAACAACAAGTTTCATGGACCAGCATCCCTGGCAGGTAAACGCCGACCGAGGTGCGGGCACCGCCGGCTGGCATGTCATGCCAATCTAGCAGGAAGCGGCATGCCTGCGCCACACCCTTGCCGTCTAACGGCAAGGCTGGCCAAGCAGATGCTCGAGAGTTTCGACATCCTCGGCCAGGGCCGGGTCCTTCGCCTTGAGCTCCTCGATCTTGCGCACACCGTGCATGACTGTCGTATGGTCGCGGCCGCCAAACCTGCGGCCGATTTCAGGCAGGCTGCGGTTGGTCAGGCGCTTGACGAGATACATGGCGACCTGACGCGGCCTGGCGATGGCCCTCTCCTTGCGGCTCGACAACATGTCCGCCAGGCGCAGGTTGAAATGGTCGGCCACCATCTTCTGGATCTCCTCCACCGTCACCCGCCGTTCCTGGGCACGCAACAGGTCACGCAGCAGCTCGCGGGTCGAGTCGAGGGTCACCGGCTGCTCCACCATATGGACGTGGGCCACAACCCGGTTGAGAGCTCCCTCGAGTTCACGGACGTTGGAGGTGATGGTGGTGGCCAGGAACTCCAGCACATTTGCCGGCACCACGTCTTGCGGGTCAATGCCGGGCCGCTTCTCGCCGATGCTGTGAACCAGCTTGTTCTTCAGGATGTCAAGACGCAAGGCGTAGTCGGCAGGACGGAGCAGGGCCACGACGCCACCGTTGAGGCGGGACCGCAGACGCTCGTCGATCCCCTCGAGATTCGATGGCGCCCGGTCAGCGGTGATCACGATCTGCCGGTTGAGGTCGGCAAGGGCATTGAAGGTGTGAAGGAACTCCTCCTGCGTGGATGCCTTGTCGGCAATGAACTGGATGTCGTCGATCATCAGGACATCCACCGACCTGAACTCGTTCTTGAAGGCCATCGTGTCCTTGAAACGAAGGGCGTGCACGAAGCGGGTCATGAATTTCTCGGCCGACATGAAGAGGCCCTGTCGTTCCGGCCGTTGCGTGCGGATCCGCCAGGCGATGGCATTCATGAGATGGGTCTTGCCCAGTCCGACGCTGCCGTAGAGATACAGCGGGTTGTAGGAAACCCGGTTGCTGTCAGCGACGTCCATGGCAGCCCGATGGGCGAAGTGATTGGTCTCGCCGACCACGAAGTTCTCGAAGGTGAACCGCGGATTGAGCTGGGTCGCGGCGCCGGCCACGTCCCCCGACGCCCGCGCCGCGCCGTCGGCGGCCCCGGGATGGCGCTGCACGGGCCGGATTTCCCGCGTCTTGGCGCGGCGTTCGGGAACGCCGACCGCAATGGCGATATCGGTGATCTCGTCGCTTTCGCCGCACCACAGGTCACGCAGGCGCTCGCCACAGCGCGACATGACCCACTTCTTCATGTTGTCGCCCGGCACTCGCAGCACGACCTTGGTCCCCGACACCCCGTCGAGTGTGAGAGGCCGCAGCCACGTTCTGAAGGCCGCTTCCCCCAGCTCGGCCCTCAACCGCGAGCGCACGCGTTTCCACTGGTCCTCGACGAGGGCCGTGCGCTTCAGCTGCCTCGGGGCCATCAACCCGTCCTCCCAGTTGAACCATGCACACCCGCACGCATGCAACTCATTGTTAATGATCTCGAAATTGTAACGACCATCGATTCAATGCCCCCCGCTTCTCCCCGAAACTCGCTTCCGGTTGTTCTGGTTTGCCGTGCTTCGCCTCGTCCTCTCACACAGACGGTCGGCTCGCGATCCGTGTTTCAAACTAGAGAGGGCCTAGCCCGAAAACAACACGACGCAAGCGCCGCTCGGCCTGCAAGGCAGGGAGGGATTGTTGACGTTCGCTGTATGGATCGGGGAAAGGAAACTTTCCCGCCGCGGCGGAAAGGGGAGCCGGTCACGCTAGATGGGGCAGCACGCCGCTGCCGGTCACTACATCTTCGCGATACGCCTGGAGAGTCGCGAAACCTTCCGTGACGCTGCATTGCGATGCATAACTCCGCGCCTGGCCCCTCGCGCCAACTCGGATTCGGCCTGCCGCAGCATGGTGGCCGCTGCGTCCTTCTCGCCGGCCGCAATCGCCGTCTCGACCTTGACCACGAAGGTGCGCATGCGGCTCATCCGCTGGCGGTTTACCGCAGTTTTGCGGGCTGTCTGGCGTACTCTCTTGCGGGCCTGAAGGCTGTTGGCCATGTCGCTTCTTCCAATCACGGGAAGGCGGCTTATACCCGTGCCCGCAGAGGCCGTCAATTCAGGAAATCTGCGGAGTCACGGCCTCTCGCATCGTGGTCGACAGGCAATTGCGAAACCAAAGCCTTTGCGAATCGCTCGATTCGGGTTCGGTTCAGCGCTGGCAGCGACCGCAGAGATATGTCGACCGCCCCGATTGGACGATCCGCCGGATGGTGCCGCTGCACCCTGCATTCGCACAGGGAGCGTTCTCACGGCCATAGACGCGGAAGTCGTGCTGAAAGTAGCCGGGCTCACCCGACGTCTGGACATGATCCCTGAGTGATGCGCCCCCGGCGGCGATGGCCCGGTGAAGGACATTGCCGAGTGCGCCGGCGAGTGCCGCCGCCCGGCTGCGGCCGACATGGGCTGCCAGACGGCGAGGCGAGATGCGCGCCTGGTGGAGGGCCTCCGAGGCATAGATGTTGCCGACACCCCCGACAATCTCCTGGTTGAGAAGCGCTACCTTGACCGGCGACCGGCGTCCGGCGAGACGGGCGAGCAAGGAGCCTGATGTGAATGAAGTGTCGAGGGGGTCGGGAGCCAGGCGGCGAAGCAGTGGATGGTCGGCCTCGGCGGTTCCGGCTGCGAGGGTCATCAGGCCGAAGCGGCGCCGGTCGTTGAAGACGACCTCGCTGCCGTCCTCGAGCGTGATCACCACATGGTCGTGGGGTCCGCAAGAAGAGCCGGCGCACGGTCGCACGAGAAAGTGTCCCGACATGCCGAGATGACAGATCACCACCTCTCCGTCGTCGAGGTCGACCAGGAGATACTTCGCCCGGCGTCGCAATCCCGTCACCAGGCGTCCTGCAAGGCGATTGGCAAAGTCGGGAGGAAAAGGGATCCTGAGATCCGGGCGGCGCACCTCGACACGGGCGATGCGCTGGCCGCGGAGAACGGACTCGAGACCCAGGCGGACAGTTTCGACTTCGGGAAGTTCCGGCATGGAAATGGCCGATCTCTGTATCAGGTCACTGTGACAACTTCATGACAGGCGCACAATGGACCGGCGCCGAGGAGAAGTCCGAGTAGACCGGCGGCCTCTCTGCGGATCGGACAACGCCAAGCTGTGCTAGAAGGGAACATGACCACGAATGACTATCGCGACCATGCCGGACGTTTCGGCGAGGAGCATGTCGGTGAAGACCGCAAGGAGACCATGGTCGGCGCCGTCTTCGACGAGGTGGCGGCCTCCTATGACCTGATGAACGATCTCATGTCCGCAGGGGTCCATCGCCTGTGGAAACGCGAGATGGTGACATTGCTGGCCCGCGATCTCTCCCGCGGCCACGTCATCGATGTCGCCGGCGGAACCGGCGATATCGCCTTCGCCCTGGCACGCCGCGGCTTCCGGGTGGATGTTGTCGACATCAACAGGGCCATGATCGACGTCTCGCGGTCGCGCCGCCCGGCCGGAGTTCCCGCCGGTTCGCTGGCCTTCGTGTGCGGTCGCGCCGAGGCACTGCCCTATGGGGACCGTTCGGTTAACGGTTGCACCAATGCCTTCGGCATCCGCAATGTCACGCACATCGACCGGGCTCTGGCCGAGGCCTTTCGGGTCCTCAAGCCCGGGGGCCGGTTCCTGTGCCTCGAATTCGGTCGTCCGGCGCGACCCGTTACCGGCCTCTACCGCCGTGCCTCGCGGATCGTGATACCGCGTCTCGGCGCCCTCGTTGCCGGCAGCGCCGGATCCTACCGGTATCTTGTGGAGAGCATCGCCCGCTTTCCCGACCAGCAACGCTTTGCCGCCATGGTCCGCGAGGCCGGTTTCAGTCACGTGGCGACGCGCAACCTGTCCGGCGGAATCGC
The DNA here is from genome assembly GCA_964291265.2 of Alphaproteobacteria bacterium. Taxonomy (GTDB): domain Bacteria; phylum Pseudomonadota; class Alphaproteobacteria; order SP197; family SP197; genus SP197. The sequence continues at coordinate 644,784 of OZ219747.1, read as the reverse complement.
TGCATTGACAACGGCCTGGCGCCTGTGATGGCCGTGCCGAAGACAGTTCTCCAGGACATGACAACAGGCGTATAGTGGCGCCGGGCAGGAGAATGTCGACGATGCTCAACGGAAGAAGTGTCCTTCTCGTCATCTCGGGCGGTGTCGCCGCCTGCAAGTCCCTGGATCTCATCCGCCGGTTGCGGGCGGAAGGGGTCCGCGTGCGGTGTGTGCTCACTCCGGCCGCCCTCGAGTTCGTCACACCCCTTGCCGTGGTGTCGCTCTCCGGTGAGCCGGTCTTCCAGGATCTCTTCACGCCGACCGGTGACACCGGAATGGACCACATTCGCCTGTCTCGGGAAGCGGATCTCGTCGTGGTGGCGCCGGCAACGGCCGATATCATGGGCCGCATGGCAGGCGGCCTGGCGGACGATCTGGCGACGGCTGTTCTGCTTGCCAGCGACAAGCCGGTTCTCGCCGCTCCGTCCATGAACGCCCGGATGTGGGAGAATCCCGCCGTGCGCCGCAACGTCGCCCGGCTCGCCGCCGACGGAGTCGCCATGGTGGGACCGGAAGCGGGCGATCTCGCCTGTGGCGAAACCGGACCGGGCCGCATGAGCGAACCGAATGCCATCGTCGACGCCATCACCGTTCTCCTTGGGCAAGACGGCGCCCGGCCGCTCAGTGGTCGCCATGTCCTCGTCACAAGCGGCCCGACGCGTGAACCGGTCGATCCGGTGCGATATGTCGGCAACCGCAGTTCCGGCAAGCAGGGACATGCGCTGGCAACAGCCTGTGTCGACCTTGGCGCCAGAGTGACCCTGGTGTCGGGCCCCGTGACTCTTGCTGATCCCCCGGGAGCTGACGTTGTCCACGTCGAGACGGCCTGCGACATGCTCCATGCCTGTCTGGACGCCCTGCCTGCCGACGCCGCGGTGTGCGCTGCCGCCGTCGCCGACTGGCGGGTGGCGGAACCCCGGCCGTCGAAGTGGAAGAAGGCTTCCGGAGGAGCGCCGGTTCTCGAACTTGTCGAGAATCCCGACATCCTTGCCACTCTCGCCGCCCCTGGAAACAGCCGGCCAGGCCTTGTTGTCGGCTTCGCCGCCGAGACCGGTGACGTGCTTGGTGAAGCGACCAGAAAACGTACCGCCAAGAAGTGTGACTGGATGGTGGCCAACGATGTCAGCCCGGGAACGGACACCTTCGGCGGTGACGACAACCTCATCCACCTGGTGAGCCCGGAGGGCGCGGAGGCATGGCCCCGTATGGCCAAGGTGGAGGTCGCCCGGCGGCTGGCGGGCAGAATGGCGGATTACTTCAACCCATGACGGCGCTCGCCCCCCTGAGGCCAATTTCGCGCCGACGCCTCCGACGACGACCGTTGCGACCCATGACGGTGCCGTTCGCATCCGGTGTGTCCTCGTCCTGACCCATGGAGCTCTCCGACTTCACCGAAGAGCAGCTTCACCGCTATGCCCGGCACATCGTCATGCCCGAGGTCGGCGGCACCGGGCAGATCAGGCTGCTGAACTCGCGGGTGCTCGTTGTCGGAGCGGGTGGTCTCGGAGCGCCGCTTCTCATGTACCTGGCGGCCGCCGGTGTCGGCACCCTGGGCGTGATCGACGACGACCGGGTCGAACTCTCGAACCTGCAGCGCCAGGTCATTCACACGACTCCGCGGATCGGCGAATGGAAGACCGAGAGCGCACGCGGCGCCATCGCCGCCATCAATCCCGGCGTCGAGGTTCGCTGCCACACGGAACGTCTCGATCACTGCAATGCCCTGGGCATTCTCGCTGACTACGATCTGGTGTGTGATGGCTCGGACAATTTCGAGACGCGCTACCTCGTCAACGATGCCTGTCATCTGGCGGCAAAGCCTCTGGTGAGCGCCGCCATGATGCGTTTTGACGGCCAGTTGACGACGTTTCCCGCCGATGGACCGTGCTACCGGTGCCTGTTTCCCGAAGCGCCGCCAGCCGGTCTCGTGCCGTCTTGCTCCGAGGCCGGAATTCTGGGCGCCATCGCCGGCGTCATGGGAACGCTGCAGGCCGCCGAGGCCATCAAGGAACTGCTCGATCTCGGCGACCGCCTCACCGGTACCCTGCTGATCTACGACGCCCTGGCAGCCTCCTTTCACAGGGTGGCATACGAGCGCGACCCCGGCTGCGCGCTGTGCGGCGAGGCGCCGGAAATCGTCGATCTGTCGTCCCATGACGGCCGGGAGCGTTCGTGAACGCCTACAGCTACCTCAACGACGGGACCCTGATCTACGCCCGGTCACGATCCATCATCGAGGCCGAGACCGGGTTGTCGGCGGTTCCGGAGGCCTTGCGCGAGGTGGCGGTGAGACTCGTCCACAGTTGCGGCATGACCGACGTGGTGAAGGATCTTGATGCTTCGACCGGCGCGGTCGCCGCCGGCTGCCGTGCCCTTGCCGACGGCGCGCCGGTGCTCTGCGACGTTGACATGACGGCAAGGGGAATCATCACCCGGCTGCTGCCGGCGCGGAACCGGATCGTTTGCACGGTCCATACCTCCCGGGTTCGGCATCATGCGAAGCGCTCCGCCACCACGCGGTCATGGGCGGCAGCGGATCTTTGGGGCGGCATGCTCAAGGGCGCCGTGGTGGCTGTCGGCAATGCGCCCACCGCACTCTATCGGGTTCTCGAAAAGGCGCCGGATGTCCGCCCGGCCCTGATCATCGGCATGCCTGTCGGTTTCGTCGGGGCGGTGGAGGCGAAGCGTGCCCTGGCGGAAAGCGGTCTCGACTACATCACCGTTCACGGCCGCCGTGGCGGCAGCGCCATGGCGGCGGCGGCGGTGAACGCGCTCAACGGAACCCTCTAGGCGATGCCCTGGCTTGTGGTTGTCGGCCTCGGCGAGGACGGCCCTGATGGTCTCGCCGTGTCCGCGCGGGCACTGATTGCGGACGCCGAGGTGCTGGTGGGCGGCCGCCGCCACCTCGCCATGGTCGATGCGGGCAACCGGCCTGCACTGGCCTGGGAGTCGCCTCTGTCGCGGACGGTGGAGGCGATTGCCGCCCACGAGGGACGCCGGGTCTGTGTCCTGGCGACTGGAGATCCGATGCACTACGGCATCGGAGTCACGCTGGCGCGCCGCTTCGGCAGGGAGGCTCTCGTGGTGCTGCCGGCGCCATCGGCCTTTTCCCTTGCCTGTGCCCGTCTTGCCTGGCCGCTTGCCACGACTGTCCAGCTCACGGTGCACGGCAGACCGCCGGAACTCGTACGCGCCCACCTCGCGCCCGGTCAGAAGATTCTGGTCCTCTCCCACGACGCGACAACGCCACCAACCCTCTGCCGCCTGCTCTGCGAGGCCGGTTACGGCGCAAGCGAGGTCCATGTGCTGTGTCACATGGGCGCCGCCAGGGAGCGTGTACTGAGCGGCATGGCGAAGACACTGGTCGATTGCCGGGCGGACGATCTCAACACCGTGGCGATCGATGCGAAGGCCGATACCGGTGTGGTGCCGCTGCCCTCTACACCGGGTCTTCCCGACAGTGCCTTCCGCAACGACGGCCAGCTCACCCGCCGCGAAGTGAGGGCAACGACCCTGGCAGCGCTCATGCCACTTGGTGGACAGCGTCTGTGGGATGTCGGCGCAGGTTGTGGTTCCATCGCCATCGAGTGGATGCGGGCAGCCGGGCAGGCCACGGCGATTGCCATCGAGCGCGATCCGGCGCGCTCGGCCCTCATTGCCGAGAACGCCGCGGCCCTGGGTGTTCCCGGGATCGACATCGTCACCGGCACCGCGCCCGAAGCCCTGGAGAAGTGCGAGACGCCCGATGCGGTGTTCATTGGCGGCGGCCTTGCTGCCGGCGCCATTGCCGGGCCCTGCTGGGATGCGCTGCCCGGGGGAGGGCGCATGGTCGCCAACGCCGTGACCGTGGAGAGCGAACAGGTGCTGGCAAGCCTCCACCGGGACCTTGGGGGCGACCTGGTGCGGATCGCGGTCTCGCACGTCGCCCCGGTGGGCGGATTCTCCGGCTGGAAGCCGGCGATGCCGGTGACGCAATGGCGCGTCATCAAGCCATGACTGCGGGAGTGCTCTACGGCCTTGGCGTGGGCCCGGGCGACCCGGAACTCGTGACCCTGAAGGCGCACCGGGTTCTCGGCGAAGTTCCCGTCATCGCCTGGCCTGCCCCGCAGTCGGGCGAGAGTCTGGCCCGCTCGATCATCGCCCCGTGGCTGCGCGGCGACCAGGAGGAGATTGCCATCCGCATGCCACTCGACGCCAACCGCTTTCCGGCCGAGGAGGTCTACATCCGTGCCGTCGACGCCATCAGCCGCCATCTTGACGCCGGCCGGGATGTCGCCGCCATCTGTGAGGGCGATCCGTTCTTCTACGGGAGCTTCATGTATCTCTTTGCTCGTGTGGCAGACCGCTACAAGGTCGAGGTGGTGCCCGGCGTTTCCTCCCTCATGGCCTGTCCGGCGGCCGCCGGCGTGCCGCTGGCGGCGCGCAACGATGCGCTGCTGGTCTGTCCGGGCACCCTCGCCGAGGCCGCGATGACGGAACGCCTCGCCCTTGCCGATTCCGTCGCCATCATCAAGGTGGGGCGCCATCTGGACAGGATCAGACGCGTCCTCGAGGCGGCGGGCCTGCTCGAGCATGCCTGGTATGTGGCCCATGCCACCATGGGACGCCAGGTCGTGATGCCCCTGGCAGACGTCACCGACACCACCGGTCCCTATTTTTCGATGATTCTCGTTCATCGCCGCGGCGAGGCATGGCGATGACCCTTCCAGCCGGGGCCGCGGTGATCTGTCTCGCCGCCTCGGGGATGCCGACGGCGAGACGCATTGCCGGAAGCCTGCCCGGCGCCCGCGTGCACGGTCTCGCGCACCGGGTGGGGAATGCCGATGTCGCATTCACGGCGACAGTGGACCACGTGGCGGGACTCTTCGCTGCCGGCGTGCCCGTCATCGGTGTCTGCGCCACGGGCATCCTGATCCGCGCGGTGGCGCCCCTGGTCGCCGACAAGATGAACGAACCTCCGCTGCTGGCCGTGACCGAGGACGGAACATCGATCATCCCGCTTCTCGGTGGTCATCGGGGCGCCAACCGGCTGGCGCACCACTGCGCGGACGTGACGGGCGGCCATGCGGTGACGACCACGCTGGGCGACGTGCGCCATGCGCGCGCTCTTGACGACATGCCGCGTGGTTGGCGTCTTGCCGCCGCTTCCCGAACGGCGCCGGTGATGGCCGCTGTCGCCGCCGGCGAGGCGGTCCGCCTCAGTGTCGAGGTGGGGGATGGAACCTGGCTCGGCGAGACGGGACTCGTTGCTTGCGACGACGGACATCTCGAGGTCTGTGTGACCGACCGGGCGGACAGGTCGGCCGACCTCGTGATGCATCCCCCGGTCCTTGCCGTCGGCGCCGGCTGCGAGCGCGGTTGCGATGCCGGGGAACTGACCTCGCTCGTGCTCGAAACCCTGGCGGCGGCGGGCCTGGCGCAGCAGGCCGTCGCCTGTGTCGCCAGTCTGGATCTCAAGTCCGATGAACCGGCGATGCTGGCGCTGGCCGAACGACTGGACGTTCCCCTGGTGGTGTTTCCTCCCGAACGTCTCGAGGAGGAATTGCCGCGCCTTCGCCATCCGTCAGACATTGTCCACGCCGTCACCGGCTGCCACGGCGTGGCGGAGGGCGCGGCCCTGGCGGTGGCCGGCGAGGCCGGCGCTCTCGTGATCGAAAAGACCAGGTCGCGCCGGGCCACCTGCGCCGTCGCACGGTCGCCGGACGCCATTGAAGCCGACGCGGTCGGTGCGCCGCCGGGCCATCTGGCGATCGTCGGCCTCGGGCCGGGCGCGGACCATCTGAGGACCCTGCAGGCAAGCCGGGCCATCGGTGAGGCGAGCGACGTGGTGGGCTATGGCGCCTACCTCGAACTCATCGCAGCCCTGGTGGGTTCCAAGACCCGCCATGCCTTCGGCCTCGGCGAGGAGACGCAGCGCTGCCGGCATGCCCTCGATCTCGCCGCCGCCGGCAGGAAGGTCGTCCTGGTCAGTTCCGGCGACCCGGGCATCTACGCCATGGCAAGCCTAGTGCACGAACTCGTCGACGGTTCCACCCGGTGGCGCGGTGTCGGGATCAGCGTGATCCCCGGCATCTCCGCGGTGCAGCTCGCGGCAGCGGAGTCCGGGGCTCCCATCGGCCACGATTTCTGTGCCATCTCCCTCTCGGACCTCCTGACGCCGCGTGACACCGTGCTCGCCCGCGTGCGCGCGGCCGCCGAGGGTGACTTCGTGGTCGCCTTCTACAATCCGGTGTCCGGACGTCGGCGCCTTCTCCTCGGCCTCGCCCGCGACATTCTGCTCGAGTATCGCGATCCCGCCACGCCGGTGGTCATCGGCCGATTGCTGGGGCGCGAGGGGCATTCGCTGGCGCACACGACACTGGCTTGCCTGGATGCCGGCGCCGTCGACATGCTGAGCCTCGTCATCGTCGGTTCGTCGCGGACCAGGCGCTACCGCCACCGCGGGTGCACGGTCGTCTACACGCCGCGCGGTTACGACGCCTCATGACCGTTCACTTCATCGGCGCCGGACCGGGTGCGGCCGACCTCGTGACCGTGCGTGGACTGAGGCTGATCCGTTCATCGCCACTGGTGCTCTATGCCGGTTCCCTGGTGCCCCGCGACCTGGTGGCCGAGGCGGCAGCCGATGCCCGCATCGTCGATACCGCGCCCCTTCATCTCGACGAGATCATCGACCTCATGGCCGGGGCCAGCCACGCCGGCGACGATGTCGCCCGCCTGCAGTCCGGCGACCCCTCGGTCTACGGCGCCATCGCCGAGCAGATACGCCGCCTCGATGCTCTCGGCATCGCCTGGGACATCACGCCCGGCGTTCCCTCCTTTGCCGCCGCTGCCGCCGCCATCGGCCGGGAACTCACCCTGCCGGAGGTCTCGCAGACGGTCATCCTCACGCGGACCGCCGTGCGGGCGAGCGCCATGCCGGAGGGGGAGAATCTCGCCGACCTCGCCCGCACCGGGGCCACTCTCGCGATCCATCTTTCGATCAACAATCTCGCACGCGTGGTGCGCACCCTGGTTCCGGTCTGCGGAGGCGACTGTCCTGTGATTGTCGCATTCCGTGTCAGCTGGGCCGACGAGTTGCTGATCCACGGCACGCTCGATGACATCCGCGACAAGGTCAAGCAGGCCCGGATCACGCGCACGGCGCTCATTCTCGTCGGGCGCGCCCTCGAAGGAGGTGATTTCCGTTCAAGCATGCTCTACGACGAGACCCACCACCACGTGCTGCGACCCCGGCGCTGAACAGCGGCGCTGTTCCGCCCGGACGATGAGGGAGCCCGTTTCCTTGGCAACCTCGACGGCAAGCGTGCCCGCAGCCGACCGTCGTCGGTCGCTGCGGGACCGACAGCCGCGCGCGGTTCGTGGCGCATGCAGGGGCCGCCATCAACAGCCGACAACGACCGTGCGAAGTTCCGCACGTGCCTCGTCGTATCGTGCTTCCCATGATGCTGCCCGAAAGCCGCGCCACGGTTCGGGGGGCGACGCCTCTCAAGCGCCGCTCGAGCTGCAGGCCGGGAAGATCTGTCACTGATCAATGGCAGGCTGAAAGGCGTCACCGATCAGCGGCCCAAGGTGGGCCTGCGATCCAGTCTCGTTGCCGCCGGTGGGTGCATCGCGTTCGAGCCATCAACAGCTTGCTGTCATCGACCCATGCTGCATCTGACAACAGCCGGGAACCATGGGCGGATTCCGGGAACAGGAAGACGCTGAACAGTTGGGGCCGCATCGCAACGGTCGCCAGGAGAAGCGCCTTGAGCGTCACCCGGTTCCCCGTCGAACTCGCGCCATCGATGCTCTCGACCCAAGGGAGCTCCCTGGCGCTGACCGCCCGAATTCAGGTCACGAAGGGTCTCGTTGTCTGCCGCTCGGGACATGATGGCGGGGGGACGGGAGAACGAAGGTTCGCGCGGGACGCGGTGACGCTGCTCCGCCCGGGCAACCGTGATGAGACCATGCACCGCAACGTCGCGTGGCGCATTCGTCGTGATGTCCTCCGGACGGAATCGACCAAAGCCCCGAAAGCCTGACGGGATAAGCGGGCTGCAGGCACTCCCTGCCGCGGCCATGTCCTCCGCCCCTTGCCCATGGTCAGGTAGGCGGATAGCGTGGCGTTCCGGGACACTTGGAGCTACGGCAAGGTGAGGTTCCGCGCGCCCGCATCAGCCGCAGGTTCCTGGCGCCGCGAAGGGAGAGACCGATGAGCCGTCGCCGTCTTCCGATCGGGATCCAGGACTTTCCGACGATCCGCAGCGAGGACTTCTACTACGTCGACAAGACCTCGCTCGTCCGGCGTCTGGTGGACGAGGGGCGGCACTACTTCCTGTCCCGCCCGCGCCGCTTCGGCAAGAGCCTGCTGCTCGACACCCTGGGGTCGCTGTTTGCCTGTGACGAACCCCTGTTCCGGGGACTCGCCATCCATTCCCACTGGGACTGGTCCGCGCCCCATCCGGTGGTGCGGCTGAGCTTCGACGGGAAGTACAACGAGCCCGGCGAGATCGAAGGGGACATCATCGAGCAACTGGAGAGCGTGGAACGCGGGTATGATCTTCCGCCTGCCCGGACCTCCGATACCGGTCCGAGGCGTCTGCGGAATCTTCTTGACCGCCTGCACGGCGCCACCGGCCGGCAGGTCGTGGTGCTGGTGGACGAGTACGACAAGCCGATCCTCGACGTGCTTCACGATCCCGGTCTTGCGACGGCCAACCGGGACTACCTGCGCGGCTTCTACGGCATCGTCAAGGGCAGCGCCAGGCATGTCCGCTTCGTCTTCGTCACCGGCGTCAGCATGTTCTCCAAGGTCAGCCTGTTCTCGGGTCTCAACAACCTGAAGGACATCAGCCTCGATCGGCGCTTCGCCACGATCTGCGGCTACCGCGAGGAGGATCTCGACCGCGTGTTCGCCCCTGAGCTTGTCGGACTGGACCGCGAGGAGATCCGCACCTGGTACAACGGCTACCACTGGCGGGGTGGGGAGCGGGTCTACAACCCTTATGACGTGCTCCTGTTGCTCGACAGCCGCGAGTTCCGTCCCTACTGGTTCGAGACCGGGTCGCCGGACTTCCTGTTCCGCATGCTGATGGAGAAGTCGGTGAGCCCGATGGAACTGGAGGGGCGGCTGGCGGGCACGTCCCTGGTCTCGAAGTTCGATGTCGACGACATCGCCATCGAGGCCCTGCTCTTCCAGACCGGCTACCTGACCATCGCGGGAGAGGAGAAGCAAGGCCACAGGACCCTCTACCGGCTGGACTATCCCAACCTCGAGGTCCGGCTCAGCCTCAACGACGAACTGCTTGCCTGGCTGAGCAGGAAGGGGGTCGAGCCGCTGGAGCGGGGCCGGGAGTTCTGCGCCCTGCTGGAGGCGAACGACTTCGCCGGCTTCGGCGAGAAGCTCCGCGCCTGGCTTGCGGGCATTCCCTACCAGTGGCACGCGAAGGGCGACCTGGCGCGCTACGAGGCCTGGTATGCGAGCCTTCTCTACATGTGCCTGCGTTCGGTCGGGGTGGATCTGAGCGTGGAGGAGGCCTCGCACCGCGGCCGTGCGGACATGGTGGTGCGCCTCGGCGGTCAGGTCTTCGTGCTGGAGTTCAAGATGGCCGAGGGCGAGGGGGACGACGCTGCGGCGCTGGATGCGGCGCTGGCGCAGATGCGCGAGCGTGGCTATGCCGAGACCTACCGCGATCACGCCGGCCCGGTCCACCTCGTCGGCGTGGCCTGCGGGCGCGAGGCGCGCAACCTCCTCGACATCCGCGCCGAGATCGCATGAGCGGGACCCGTGAACGCCTATCCGCACCACGACGCGCCCCATACCGGATCCTTACACCGAACCATTCCCGGCTGATGCAGCCGTTCCGTGCGTCACGGTTTCACCACGCTGCTCGATGGGCATTGCCAACGGGGAGAGCATCGGTCCAGCCGCCCGCGCCCCTACCGGGAGATCCCCAAAGAACCTGCGCTCGGCCAATGCCCGGGTTCCCACCCGCCGACCTCGTTGTCCATCCGGTGATGGACAACGATGCATGTTCCATCATTCATGTGCGTGACTGCATTCATGGTCTCAATCCCTTCCGTGCTTCACGCCTGATACGGACTCCGGGTCGCGAGCCGCGCCCCGGGGTGTCGTCACCGATGCCGCCCCCGACCCGCGATCCCGACACTTTCACGGTGTAAGCATGGCGTATGGTCGTTTGCACCTGCGTGTGTGACACGAGCAGCTCCCGATCACGGGGAAGCTCTCGCTGAGAGCCAGCACACGGGAAAGTGTGCCGTCCATTCCAAACTCGGAACAGACGGCACAGGATTCGCGGTTCGTCTGAGCTTGAGACCATGCTCTCGACGACCGGGCGGCGGAATGTCGGCCGCCACATGCTGACGCTGATCGACCCATTCCGACACCGCCAACACCTACCGGTATCAAGAGGCGACGCTGGTGTTGCTCAGACGGGTGTTGCAGGCCACCCGCGCGGCTGCATGAGGGGCATCCTCAGGGTCAGCAACCCTCGGCCTGACCGGCAACGCAACGGCAAGAGCACCGCTGGCGCTGATCGAGGAACTCAACCCAGTCGGGACCGTTCATCCGGGAACAAGCCTCCGCCGTCCATGACATCGACCGCGCAACACTCCACAATCGTCTCCACCTGACATTGAACGAGGCCAGGTCAGGATGTCTGCAACCATGCTTCCATGAAAGGCCGGGAGCGTGGCAACCGGTGACGATCACCAAGCCTTTCCGTCGTTCGTTCACGGGGCCGCACAAAGGAGAATCAACGGCCACTCCACCTGCCCGCAGTCATCCGCCACGCCGCGAGACCGGTGAACGCCGGGTTCCGGAGAGCAGGCGGCCTCTCGCCTGTTCATATGTTCCGGGAGCGGACAATGAGATGACGCGCGGTCGCGAAGAGGGCGAAGAGCATGCCGCCCGCGGCGCAGAACACGATGAGGCCGTGGGGATTCCACAGTCCCATGGCGTAACCCGCCGCCGGAGGTCCGACGAGGTGTCCGAGCTCGTAGACGAAGATGAACGTGGCGTTGGCCGGGGCCAGTTCGGAGGGCCTGAATCTCTGGCCGATCTGGGCCAGCCCGCAGGTGTAGATTCCACCCATGATGCCGCCCCACACGAAGAGCGTGGGCCACACGAGCCATGGATGGTGGAGGACGAACGGGAAGGCGATGGTGAAAAGTGAGATGGCAACGGCGAAGACGATGAGCAGGATGCGCTTGTCGAACCGGTCGGCGAGCATGCCGACCGGGTACTGGAGCATCACGTTCCCCGCGGCCATCGTGATGAGAAAAACGATGGCCTGGTCCTCCGTATAGGACTGGCGGCCGGCATAGATGAGGAAGAAGACGAAGAGTGCGCCCATCACGGCGCCGTCGACGAGGGCTGCCACCATGGTGGCTGGCGCCCGCCTGGCGGCGGCGAGCAGGCCGAAACCGGCCTGCGTGGAGATGCGGGGCGCCAGGTTGCGCGCCAGAACGAGAGGCAGGACGGCAATGCACATGATCGTGACGACGATGACAAAGGGCAGGATCCCCTGGGTGCCGACGGCAAGCAGCACCGGCAACCCGGCAAGATAGGCAGCCGAGAGAGCGGTGACGTAGACGGCCATGACCCGGCCACGGTTCCGATTGTCGGCAAGCGTGTTGATCCAGGTCTCGCTGACGACCCAGTGAAGTGCGGTGCCGACACCGAGCAGAAATCTGAGCGGGAACCAGGCCCACACGTTGTCGAAGACGGGCAAGAAGGCGATCGACACGGCCATGAGCACGAAACCGACATAAAGCGCATGCATCGTGCCCAGCCATTCAACGATCCGTGGCATGAAGATCGTGGCGACGAGCAATCCAGCCGGCCCGGCCGCGTTGTTGAGACCGATGAGCCAGCTCGCCGTCGCCCGCTGCTCGAGGATGAGCGACAGCAGGGGCATGCAGATGGAAAACGTCAGAGAAGCCACAAAGGCACTCGCAATGACCGCCGCGATGCTGCGCTGCTTGGCGCTCAGACGAATCACCCGCGTGACAGCCCGGTGAAGATCAAGTCGGCACACTCCCTGAATGAGGTGGCTCCCGGGATCATCACGGGCGCCGGCCGTGCCACGAAGCCATGGCACGGATTGCCGACAACATCTATCATGCGCATGTCCTACCGTGGACGACAGCAGCGTGGCTGCGACGGTTGACGAGGTGATCGTTGGACAACATTCCCCGCGGCATCGCCTTCACCCTGATATCGATTGTCTTTTTCGTGGCCCTGGATTCGCTGGCGAAGATCATGACGCAGACCCTGCCGTCACTGCAGATTGCCTGGGGACGGTACGTATTTTCCGTCGTCCTGCTGCCCTTCCTCATTTCCCCGCGGCTCTTGTTCCCGTCCCTGCGCACCAGGCGCCTCGATCTGCAGATGGCCCGCTCGGTCCTGCTGGTCTCGGTCACCTGCGCGTTCTTCATCGCCATCAGTCACATTCCCCTGGCCGATGCCGTCGCCATCGGTTTTGCCGCGCCCTTCATCACCGCCGTGCTCGCCATACCGGTGCTGGGCGAGAAGGTCGGCATCCGCCGCTGGACGGCGATTGTCGTGGGTTTCGCAGGCGTCATGATCGTGCTCAGACCCGGATTCGAGGAACGCCACTGGGCCTATTTCCTGCCCCTCGGGGTCGCCGCCGGGATGGCCACCTACAATGTCCTCACCCGCCTGGTCAATCGCTATGACGAGGCTCGCACGAGCATGGCCTACAACAACGTGGCCGGCGCCTCGGTCATGTCGCTGGTGGTTCTCCTGCTTCCCGGGCAGTGGACGCCGCCCGGCGCCATCGACTGGCTGATGCTGGCTCTGCTCGGCGGTTGCGCCATGACCGGCCACTACTGCCTGATCCACGCCTTTCGTCACGCCCCGGTCTCGGCCCTGGCGCCCTTCACCTACGCGCACATGATCCTTGCCATGATCGCCGGACTCGTCGTCTTCGGCGAGGTGCCGGACCTGTGGACCCTGGTGGGCGTCGCCGTCATCGCCGCATCGGGCGTCTACATCTTCCACCGCGAAGCGACCCTGCGGTCGCGAGCGACCGGACGCCCGAAGGACTGAGAATCTTGTTGCTGAAGTCAAGGTGCTGTTCCTCATCGTCGGGTTCCACAAGGGCTCACAACCACGTTCAGCCGATTTCTTGTCAAATACCGCACCCGTCATCCTGGAGAATGATCTCTGTGTGTGTTCCGTGCTTGACCCCGAGGCCGAGACCATGGGACTTCAGGAACAAGCTCTTGAGCTGGAACACTCGCGCTTCGGTGAATTCGCGCAGGATATCCCACTCGCAACCTCGCGCATGGACGCGGATCCCGGACCTGGACAGCGTAGTGGCGCTCACACGTCGCGGTTCCGAATCAAGAGGGCAGATGCGGTCCGATGTATCCGACTTCGACTTCCCGGGATTCCGGGTCGAAACGCAGGTGGATACGGCCTCGGCTCCCGTAACGGGCATGCCACTCGAACGTCTCGATCATCCCTGAACGAGACCGAAATCGACGTGTGGCCCGGAAAGCGGAATGCCTCATCTTCTCGGCACTCTCCGGCGATACCTTCGTTCTCCAGCGAGGCGCAGGCCCTTCCTTGGTTTGCCACACTTCGGCCGAGCGGTCGAGATCCGACAGCCTCCTCATGATGGTCTGGAACAAGTGCGACGAAGCCTTGATGTTGTCCTCGACATCGGGCCCGAAGAGAAGGCTCGGGAAGATGGCCTCGCGGTTCTCCCAGAAAGCAGCGGGACTAGTGCCCGCGCGGATTCGATCTCGGTGTCGAACGCAAGTGGGTTGGGCGTGCAGGGAACGGGTGAGCTGATCGATCTCTTCCGACGCTTGTCCGATCATCCCGTCGGGCAGCAGCTCGCTGAAACGGATCGTGATCCGGTCACGGTCCCAGATCGGATCCGACGGGAACCCGATCGCTATCCAGTCAGCGATGGCGCAGAGGACCAGAGGCTCGCCATCACCCGCGGGCAGGGTTTGCTCCTCGCAGGCGTGGAATCGATCTTCGATCTCCGCTCCAACATCGCTCAACAGCGGCGTCTTCGCCGCCAACCGCAGAAGAAACATGGACTCGTCCCGATATCCCCGGTTTTGCAGCGTCTTGAAGGCGTCGAACAGCGAGTAGCCGGGCATGCACTGCGTTTCACGGGGTTCCCGGGCCATGCGCAGACTGCTCAGCACGCCCCTTTGGCGAACGATCTGACCCATTCCGCTCGCCATGTCCTTCAGCCACTCCGCAATCGCACCCGCGATCCAGGTGGGGAGCGGACACGCTCGCGTGATTGAGCACCATCTCCCGCATGTCAGGACTTCGGTGCGATCAGCCTCGACAGATTGTCCTCATGCTGATCGAAGAATCCTGATGGCCACGACGAAAGACGGCCATCGGCATTCACTTCGGGCGAAGACACCACGGTCTTGCCCCCGTCTCGTTCGAAGTAATGGAACGCCGTCTCATGTGGCCCGATCAGACCCTCTCGGACCGCGATGCGTACGCCGTCCATGAAGTGGTCGCTGTGCGTCTCCGCGATGACCTGCACGCCGGCAAGCGAGGCGCGAACGGCAAGCTCGGCCAGCCTGGTCTGGCCTCGAGGATGCAGATGGGCTTCCGGATTTTCGATCAGGCACATCGTACCCGCAGGCGCCAGCAGGGCCGTCAGCACCGGCAGCGTGTAGGAAAGTCCGAATCCGACATTCGTTGCGCGGTATCGTCGGGTCTCCACATCACCGGGTCGTTCGAACGAGTATCCGGCGATCATTGCATCGGCTTCCAGGTGAAGATGGGCGCCGGGCGCCACTTCCCGCAACCAGTGGTCGATCACCCCCCGCAGACTTCGACTCGGCAGGTCGGGGCACCGCGGATCGGATGACGACAGAGTATCGTCCTGTTGAGCGTGAAGATAGTTCGCAGCATATTCGCCGCGTGTACCCAGATCGCCCCGGCGGGCGAGAACCTCCGAGTGACTGTAGAACTTCCGCGGGCCGATTCGCTCCGCGCTGACATAGACCAGATGACCACCCATCGGTGGAACCGTCTCCCACCGCGAGAGGATCTCGGACAGGGGTTCCGTCCAGAGCCCTGCGCTGCCGACTCGCAATTCATCTGCGGTTCTCGAGTAGTCGAACGACAATCTGCAAGGTGTCGCGTCGTCCCGGAGGAGCTCGAACTCCACCGTATCCGTCCCGGCACTTTCGAAAAGGACGTCCTGGTCAGTCCCGAGATCCGCCAGCTCCCCACCGAGAACCAGTCTCCCTTCGCGCAGCTCGCCGGTAGCGAAAGACTGCCGCAGAACCAGCAAGGCCTGGATGACGCTGCTTTTTCCCATTCCATTCAGGCCACACAACAGGGTCAACGGGGCGCACATCAACTCCGCGCTCTCGAAGCACTTGAAGTTCGTCAACTTGAGTACACGCAGCATCGGACATGATCTCCCCGTCATGCTCTGCTCGCCGTGAGGCACTTCTCGATCAGCTCGTCAATGGCACGGAAACGCTTCTTCACCCTGGAAGGTGATCCGGTGGTGTAGGATATCGCGCGGTCGAACTCCGAATCCTCGTTCATCAGCCCAATGAACTCATTGATAACTCTCTCCCGATCTTTCTTGAGAATATCGAGATCCTCATGCGAGCGCCGTGCCAGGCCGACACCCCACGCTTCGAAGAGCGCCTTGCTGACAGGCCGACGTCCATCCTGCGGATCACGACGCTTGCGAAATGCATCATCCGCGAAAATATCGAACGCCGCCTGCATGGATTTCCTGAAATCATCCAGTAGACGAGCACGACCATGTGAATTCATCGCATTGATCTTCTTCATCGCAAGACCGAGGTAACCATCGAGATCATTCGCAGTGTACCGTTCCCAGGGGTCGATGTGGAAGGCGAGAAATCGAAGTACGCACTCGCGATCCGCCATGCGGTTCGGTTTTATCGAACAATTCGTGGCGCGTCGGAATTCCTCCGTTTCCGTCAGCTCCTTGAGATAGCCGCGTACGGGGCCGGGATGCAGGGCGTGGCGAATCTCCTGTCCGTTGAGCATCATGCCGCCGGTATTGATTCGCCGAAAGATGTTGAACATCACGTCTTCCGGTGTTCCCGGTTCGATGACATTGATGACAAGCTGCGTCTCGCTGATCCTTCGCTGCATCGGGCGCGGGAGATCTTCGTAGCGACAGCCGTTAAGATTGTCCAGATATTCAAGTTGTCTCAATCTGAATCGGTCCTTCACAAACACATATATAGTCGAAATCCTCTGGAGACCGTCAACCACGGACCACCGCTCTTCGTCGTCCGCCGCTACGTAGAACACCGGTATCGGGATGTGCAGCAGGAGAGATTCGACAAGCCGACTCTTGCGCTTGTCGTCCCAGATGCCCGGCACACGCTGGAAGTCCGGGGCCAGGTCGATTTCGTCATGAGCAATTCGCGACACGACCTGGTCGACAACGACGTTGACGGTACGAACCTTGATCTTCGCCGGATCGAAGGGTTGCCTGACCTCGTTGGAATCTTCACGCTCGGTTGCAAGTCCACTGTCGTCGGCTTCGCAGTCGATGTCACGATCGACCTCGGTCCGGGGATTGGCAGCAGCCATGGCGCATCATCTCCAGCATGGATTCCACTTTCCACTGACGAGGAGGCGCGAGACGACGAGTGAACGGACCCTCCTGCTCGCTCCTCAAACCAAAAAGAGACCGGACCGCGCCATTCTCTCTTCCCAGTGGAGCCCCCTTCAGCAACCCGTGGTCCGTGACCAGCACGGTCCCGAGCCAGCCCAAGATGTCGGTGTGGAGGTCACGGCGCAGCGGCCCGTCAGCGTTGTGGCCAGGGTGGTCATCTTCGTAGCACTGGGACTGATCGAGCGCAATGTCTGGTGTTCCTTGGTTACAGTGGCTTGGAGGCGACCAAGGGTCTTGTCGACATCGGCGGCGGTGTCTCGGGCGCCCTTGGCATGGCGGCCCATGCCGGGGTTGCCTTCAGCGGAGGCGGCTCATGCCTCAGACTGTTCCGTCTCGAGCCGGATCAGAAGAATGGCGAGGAACACGACAAGGAGAGCCGGCGCTGGCTCGACGGATACGACAAAGCCGTGGAACTGGTCGGGGCCTGTCCTTCGACAAGGGTGTTGGTGATCTGTGACCGTGAAGGCGACATCTGGGACCTGCTGGCCCGGAGCACAGTGCACGAGGCCCGGTCTGCTGGTGCGCTGATGCGTGTCAGACGCTCGACACGCCGCCGCGTGGTCACCGCAACGGGCGCCTGCCGGGACCTTTGGGACTACATGGCCGATGAGCCGTGCATGGCAACGAAGCAGATCGACATCGAAGCCTGCGGAGGGCCGCGTCGCCGCAAGGCGCGCAAGGTGTATCCAGTCAGACGCCGCTGAAATCTATCGCATGTCATGCACGTCAGGTACTTGCCCTTGATCGGCGATGGAACGTCGGGTTGACGTGGCATCGAAGACCTTGTCGGTCACCCAGCGACGGAACGCGTCGTTGTCCTGGAATTGACGGAAGAGCTGAATATCGTCATTGATGATCGGCGTCATGACATGCTGTAAGGCCACATCGTGCTGAAGGCGCGTGTTCTGGCGATCGGGGTTTCTGAGTAACCACTCACCCCTTGTTGGGGGGAGCGATTCTCATACTGGGTAATTTTGTTCAATGTTTCCCGAGTGTTTCATCATGTGGGCCATGCCGCTGTCCTTCTCGGAAACATCTATGTAAGTTCCTCATAAATCGCCCTTTGACAGTCTTTGGAACACCTTTGAACCAATAGTGCTGATGATACGTAGCCGTGATGACAACCGCCGGCACGGGTCAAATTAAGTACGAATATGCGTCCAATTCCTGAATTTTGATGCAGCACTCAAAACAACATGGGCAGATACTCGGCATACAGCGTGCATGACAGGTACTAACCCGAAGTTCCAGAACCGATCAGACGTATCGTTATGAATATATTGACGTTTGAAAAAATCGGGTGTGTCGCTACTGGGAACGCTGCAGGCGTATGCCGAGGTAGTCCAGGGCCTTTTTCTGGAGCGGCGTGGGCCGCGTGGTGACCTGGAAGGGTTTGGCGCCCGCAAGGCGGGGCGCCACGGTGTTGCGGGTGATGGTCGCGAGATCATCGAGGAGGGTGCGGAAGCTGTGCACCGGATCACCCCCGGGCGTCCTCTTCGTTGCCGCCTTGACCCGGGCGCTCGCCGAGACTTCTGCCGGCGCCACGACGGACGGCCGCCGGGCCTCGGCGCCTTCGGCATCCTCGTCGTCGAACAGCATGGGCTTCAGTCTCTGGCGCATGTGCCATTCGATGTAGTAGGCGAGCATGCACAGGAAGACATGGGCGCGGACCCGGGGTTCGGTGCGGTGACAGACGGGACGGACCTTCAGGTCCACGGTCTTCAGGCTACGGAAGGCCCGTTCCACCGAACTCAACCGCTTGTAGGCGCGCACCGTGCCGGGACCGTCGAGCTCGCTCTGCGGCAGGCTGGTGCGGATCACGTAGAGGCCGTCGAGCCTGGCCTCGGCGGTGATGGCAGCCTCATCGCGCCCATAGGTGAAGACACCGTCGTCGTCGATGGACCACGTGAAGTGCTTCGCCATCTTGTATTTAGTGCTCACCCGGAAATGCCCGTTTCGGCTGACCTTTCGGCGAAGCTTTGGGTTTGGTCGCCCTCCGGAGCCGCCGAGCGCTCCGTTTTCGAGGCTTGTTCCTGCCGATTCATGGCGGCATCAGGGCTATCCCAGGCAAGAATCCCGACTTCAGGGCAAGCGGCTCCGTTCCCGCTTGAGCGGGTTTCGTTGCGGATAGGGTCTTGGGAGCTGCCGTCAGGCGGCGCGTCTTCGTCGTCGTCGGGCCCGGGCCCGAGCTTCCCTGTGCAGCAGCAGCCCGATGCGGTGGACATTGAAGGCCACCATGGACAGCGCCACCATCCGCGCAAAGCCGTCCGCTCCATAGGACAGGACCCGGTCCATGCCGCGTTGCTCGAGATTGTTGATCGCGGACTCCACGGCCGGATGCTGCCGGCGCATCTCCCGGAACGTCGTCTCAGCTTCCCGTTCCCGGTCCGCCCGAGAGAGCTTCCCTTTCTTCGGAAGCACGTTGTGATCCAGCAGTGCGTCCAGGGCGACCCGGTTGGAAGGGCTGTGGAACCCCTTATCGAAACTGCACAGACGCAGATCCGGGAAGCGGGCCTGCGCTTCTCGGATCATGGGTACGGCATGGTCCACGTCACTGCCTTCCCACAGGATCCGGTGGTGCAGGAGAAAGCCGTGCTGATCCTCCAGCACGGCCACCGGCACACCGAGTTCCACCGGCACACCGGCCTTGCCCTTCACGCACCAGCGCGTGTGCTCCTCGAAGATCGAGAACACCTTCTCGTCCTGCGGAATCTTCTCGCCCTTGAGCAGGCGCCGGTCCACCTGGTCGATCTGCCGGCGGGCATGCTCAAGGTACGACTCGATCTTGAGAATCCTGAAGGCCCCGACGCCGCGCTCCACAAGCAACGGAACTGTCTCCTGCGCCCGCCGGACCAACTCCCGGCTGACGTCGAGGTACGCCTCGATATCCTCCGAAGAGGCCCGACGGGTCTGCCGAACCTTCTGAAAGAGCTTCTGCAATACCCGGGTCCAATGCTTCCACTGACGCCATTCGGTCATTCCCGTGCGCATGGATGCGCGGCCCGTATCGCGCACCAGACAACGCATCGCATCCCACAGAAGATTGACGTCCGTCGGGTAGTGCACGTCCGTCTCCACCACGAACGAATCGCAACGACCACGAAGAGGACCGTCCACATGGCGACGATCCTTGCCACGCTTGCGCTTGCGTACCATCGCATGGCCGCTCTCCGCCATCAGCTGCGACACCTTCTCCAGCACTTCCGGCGTCAGCTGGCTCACGTTGTCCACCACCGTCTGATGCCCGTAGCGTGTGTCGTCCCAGATGTCGGAGTGACCCAGGAACTTGCGAACCGTCTTGTGCTCGTTCACCACCTCGTGCAGGCGATCGAAGTCATACCCCAGGCCCTGCTTCAGGAGACCCATCACCAGGATCTTCCAAAGCTCCATGCCGGGGCGCCCTTTCGTGTGCGACACTCCGGGAAGGATCCCTTCCTCCAGGATCTCAAACAACCGGGCTCGGGTCGACGGGTCGGCGTACACGTGCTGAATCCCGCGCAGCATCGACGGAGTGTCGTCCCGCGAGTGCTCGTTGAGATCGATTTCCTCGATCGCTACCTGTCCCAACTCCAGCTGAGGGCGGACGAAGTCTCGCATGGCTATTCTCGCGAAGTTTCCCGAAAATCCGGCTGATTCGAGACCAAGCCGGGCGATTCCCGCTCCAAAGCGGGATTCTTCGTCTCCCCAATACCCGATTCAGCTAGTCCAGTCAAGTGGTTGCACTTTCTCGGGCGGGCACTATTTACCGATGACCTTGCCGACCCGCTCCCCGATCTTGTCGGCACCCTTGAGACGGCGCTTGTCGCGCCGTGTCGCTGCTGTGATCGGTTCAAGCAGGGCCTCGGTGGCCTCGAGCAGTTCCTGGCGCTTGCGGGCCCGGTCCTCGGCCAGCAGGGGGTTGCGGCAGACCATGAGGCGTTCGCCGGGATACGCATCGCTGGCGATCTCCACCAGGTCCCTCTCGTCGAAGAGCGACATCTCGACGTCGCCGGCCTCCACAAGGGCGCGGATGGCCGGTCCCCTCAAGGCGCTGATCCAGTCCAGGCCTGCGGGCTTCACCTCCTCGCGTATCCGCGCCTCGGTCAGCATCCCCCGGTCTCCCACCAGCACCACCTTCGCCAGGGAGAAGCGCTCCTGCAACGTGGTGATCTGTGAGGCAACCGTCCCGGGGTCCGCCGTGTTGCCGGGGAATACTTCCACCGACACTGGACAGCCGTCCCGATCGCACAGAAGGCCGAACTCGATCTGCAGCTTGCCCTTCTTGCCGTCCCGGGAATGACCCCTCCTGGCCAGGGGGCACGCTCTCCCCTCCATCCATACCGAGGTCAGGTCATAGAGCACCAGGCAGCCCTCTTCGAGGCGCCGCTTCGCCAGGGACCGCTCGATCCTCTCCTGACGCTCCAGGAGCCAGTCCATGGCGCCGTAGAGGGCGTCCTCGTCCATCTCCGCATCGAGGACCTCGCCCAGGGTGGAGACCGCTGTCGTCTCGGCCAGCCCCCTGGCCGTGGCCAGCTTCGAGGCGGGCTCGAGGATGCGCGCCACGATCATGGCCAGGACCTGATCGCGCCGTGCCGAGGGCTTCGGGTCGATCAGCCTGTCCAGGCTCAGCTTCTTCAGGGTTCCCAGCACCGCGGCGACATGCCCATGGGGTAGGGAGCGGACGATGTCGAAGGCGTCGTCACGACCGACGAGGGGTTCGTTCTTCAAGAGGCGCCGCAGGGTCTCGACCTTCTCCATGGGCCAGGAGGAGAGATTGGCGATGGTGCGCTTCTTGACCTTGCCGTTCTCGCGCCATCCCTCTCGCAGGAGGACGGCGGGGGGTGAGTTACGGTTGGGGACGATGTCGACGTACATGGCAACGCATATGGGGATGAAAGCTCATCTTGTCAAGGGAAAACTTCGCGGTTACATGGGAACACTCTCCCGTCATCATCGCGCTATTTTGCCAACACAATCAACCACTTGTTGTGAGTCTGCTGCTGAAATCAGCGGGAACTTCGGACTAACGACGAACAAATTACCCCGTATGAGAACCACACCCTGTTGGGATCTGGTTGTCCGTAGGGCTCGTTGAGGATGTCTACGGTCTTTCCGTCGAGGGCAGGACCATTTTGTTGTTGTTGCGCCCGACGGCACCCAGATGGCCGACGAACGCGAAAGCCTGCTGTGGGGCTTCGTCAACATGCTCCACGCCCAGACACAGCGCCTTGACCGCGCCGCCGACGGGCTCACCCCCGAACTCCAGGACCTCCGGCGCGCGCAGGACGGCTCCGAGATCAGGTCCCTGGAACTGGAACTCGCGACCGACCGCGCCCGGAACCTCTCCGACCGACGCGACGCCTTCGAGACCTTGCGCGACGAGGCCGCCGAAGCCTCCCGCGCAGACACCGGCGACACATGGCGGCCCCGGCGCGGCAGCCACGCCAGCCAGACCGGACATCTGACTTCCGCAGCCATCGACGCCCGCGACTTCGTCCGCGCCCGAAAGGACCGCAAGACACAGGCACACCTGCCCTAGGGAACCCTCGTCGCCATCGCCGGCGGAAAGGACATCGCAAACCCGGCGGCCGTCATCGAGCGCCTCGACAAGGTCCGCGCCAAGTATGCCGACATGGTGCTCGTCCACGGCGGCGGCCCCGGCGTCGAGAAGATCGCCGCCAGCTGGGCAGAGCGCAACGGCGTCCATCAGATCGTCTGCAAGCCCGACTGGGACCGCCGCGGTCGCACCGCTCCCTTCCGTCACAACGACGAACTGCTCAACCTCCTGCCCAGGGGCGTCATCGCCTTCGCCGGCTCCGGCATCACCGAGAACCTCGTCGACAAGGCGCGCCAGCTCGGCATCCCCGTGCAGCGCTGCGCCGCCTGACCGTAGCACATCGACGGGCCATGTCGTCGCTCCGGCGGCGGCGTGGCCCGTTTTCGTATGCGCACATCGCCCGCGCGGCCCGCCTTCGCCTCGCGCGGCGCGCTCGTCGGCGAACGCGCCCCGCTCGCCCTGGCCGGCTGCGCCGGCTGCAGGCATCGCCCCGGCCCGCCGCCGCTGCACTCCGTGCCTCGCCGGTGACGGCTTCGCCGCGCACCGCGCTCCGCACTGCGCCGTGCAGCGCTGTCCGCACCCGTGCGGACATGATCGCCCGAGCCTTCGGCAGCGTGCCGCGCACGACTGCCTGCACCGCCCGCCGCTCAAGCGCCGCGATGGCTCCCCTCCGCCGGGGTCTCCGGCATCGATTCCCCGATCCCCCGTTCAGCGCGAATCAGGCTTCCGACCCGCCGCAGCGGACTTCGGTTCTGACACTGCATCCATATATGTGCGTTTTCCAATCTGTCAATGGAAGATTTTGACATTACATGTTTGATGACGGAAACTCGCTCCGATGCCGCTGCAGCGGCGGCATTTCAGCAGGGAGGAAACAACACCATGCGCGCGAAGGATCTGGGATCACGATTGCGCAGGGCGCGCGAATCCCGCGGCCTCAGCCAGCAGGCTGCTGCCCAGGCGTTGGACCTTCCCCGCACCGCCGTCACGCAGCTTGAGGCCGGTAGTCGATCTGTATCCACCCTCGAACTGATCCGGCTTTCCGAACTCTACCTGCACCCCGTCGTCGATCTCTTGCATGACGGCCCGAGGGACGAGGATCAGGATGTCCTCGTCTCTCTGCACCGCATTGCCCCGGGGCTGGAGGAAGATCCGGACACGCGCGAGCAGATCACCCGTTGTGTTCACCTCTGCCGGGAAGGCGTTGCGCTCGTACGTCTGCTGGGCACTGACTACCGTTCCGGCCCTCCCAGCTACGACATGCCGATTCCCCACTCACCCGGAGAGGCTGTCGCACAGGGAGAGGAAACGGCCGAGCAGGAGCGCCGCAGGCTTGGAATCGCCAATGCGCCGATTGCTGACGTATCCGAACTCATTGCTTCCCAAGGCATCTGGGCATCCGGCGTCACGCTTCCCGACGGTATGTCAGGCCTCTTCCTGCGGCATCCGAGCATCGGGCTGGCCATTCTCGTGAATTCGTCCCACCCGAAAGGACGGAAGCGCTTTTCCTACGCGCACGAATACGCGCACGCCCTCCTCGACCGGAATGACTACGTGACGATTACCAGCACCGACAATTCGTCCGAAATGGTCGAAAAGCGCGCGAACGCATTTGCCGCAGCCTTCCTCATGCCGAGGGCCGGAATCCGTACTTCCTTGCGGGCCCTCGACAAGGGCCTGCCGAGCCGCCAGGACCACACCATCTTCGACGCCGCGAGCGGGGGCCACATCGAGGCGGCCCAGCGCCCGCCGGCTCGCTCCCAGCGCATCACCTACAAGGACAACGCCATGCTCGCGCACCATTTCGGCGTGAGCTACCCGGCAGCCGCCTATCGGCTCAAGAGCCTTCGATACATTTCCGCGCGCGAGTGCAGCGACCTGCTCGACCGGGGAAGCGTCGGGCGAGAGTATCTTGTTGCCCTCAGCAAGTTCGATGACGTCGGCAAGCGTGAACGGCGACAATACTGGGATCGGGAGCTTCGCAGCGAAATCGTGCATCTCGCCATCGAGGCCTATCGCCTGAAGGAAATCTCCCGCGGTCGGATCCTGGAACTGAGCAAGACCCTTCGGATCCAAGGAGACACCCTGCTCAACTTGGCCGAAGCGGCCCGCAACGGATAACATTCGTAGCGGGAGAAACCAAGCCGGCGATCATCGTCACCGACACCTCGGTGCTCATCAACTTTCTACGCATTGACCGGACAGACCTGATCGCCGGCCACTCCCACGATTTCCTCGCCACCGACCATGTCACGGCGGAAATCAGCGACCGCTATCCCGACCAACAGCAGAGGTTCGCCGAAGCTCTCGACGCCGGCACCATTTCGGAGACGCGCGTCACCATGCCGGAAGAGCTTCAACTCTTCGAATCCTTGTTCACCACCGGGCGTCTGGGAGCGGGAGAGTGTTCCGCAATCGCCCTCGCCGTTCACCGTGGCTACATCCTTGCCATAGATGATCGCCTCGCTATCCGCCATGCGCGCAGGGCTGATGCCCGTCTTCGCATCCTCGCAAGACAGGACCTGATGGTCTCAATGATCCGCGAAGGCCTGCTCGAAGTGGAGGAGGCCGACCGCATCAAGGGGGACTGGGCCACGCGCCACCGATTTCGCCTCAAGCTGGACAGCTTCCGGGATCTGATCCGCTAATCCTCCCAACATCCCGAGGTCTTCGGCGGATGCTTAGCCCGGATTTGTCACCAAGTTTTCTTTTGATGGGGGTGGGTGTGATATATGAATAAGACCAATGAGTTACATACACAAAGGAGCCCATCCTCATGGCGACACAGTGTCCAGCACGACAACTGGAGTTTGAAGGTCTCGGACGGCGGCAGATTGTGGCCAATTTCGATGGTGGCCGCATGACCTCCGACGGTGGTGCGCTGCTGTTGCGGGAAGCAGACAGGCTTTTCAACGTGACGGAGCGTGTCGCTGGCGCTTTTGTCGATTATCGTGATCCCGGTCGCATTGAACACGATGTGACGACACTGGTAGCGCAGCGCATCATCGCTTTGGCTGGCGGCCCATGCCGGGGTTGCCTTCAGCGAAGGCGGCTCATCATCCCTCGGCCTGTTCCATCTCGACGCCGACTTCCGTCTCAAGCCGGATCAGAAGAAGGACGAGCCAGACGACAAGGAGAGCCGGCGCTGGCTCGACGGGTACGACAAGGCCGTGGAACTGGCCGCTGCCTGTCCTTCGACAAGGGTGCTGGTGATCTGTGACCGTGAAGGCGACATCTGGGACCTGCTGGCCCGGAGCACGGAGCACGAGGCCGGTCTGCTGGTGCGCGTCAGGCGCTCGACACGGCGCCGCGTGGTCACCGCAACGGGCGCCTGCCGGGACCTTTGGGACTACATGGCGGACGAGCCGTGCATCGCAACGAAGCAGATCGACATCGCAGCCTGCGGGGGGCCGCGTCGTCGCAAGAAGCGCAAGGTGTATCCAGTCAGACACCGCTGAAATCTATCGCATGTCATGCACATCAGGTACGTGCCCTTGATCGGCGCTGGAACGTCGGGTTGACGTGGCATCGAAGACCTTGTCGGTCACCCAGCGGCGAAACGCGTCGTTGTCCTGGAACTGACGGAAGAGCTGAATATCGTCATTGATGATCGACGTCATGACATGCCGCAAGGCCACGTCGTGCTGAATGCGCGTGTTCTGGCGATCGGAGTTTCTGAGTGCATTCCGAAAACTCGAGTCTTCAGCTACCCGTGTCGGGATATCCTCGGTGATGAGGCGGCCCACGCGATCTCTGTCCTCCCAGTCAATGTCACCGAAGAGATCGTTGAACTCGTTGATGATGTTGGAAAGCCGGTCAAGTTCGGGATCGGGTCCGTGGCCGTCGCCAATGGGTGGCGCCGGACCGATTTCGGCATCCGCGTCGGACAGAAGGACGGCCTGCACCGCCTGCTTCTCCGTACGGTAGCTGTCCATATCGATGGCGTCGAGGATACCTCTGGACAGATCTTCCTCCTGAGGCGCGGGAAGCCTTGGAACCAGAAAATTCAGAAAGATCGATCGCTGTTCCCAGTCGGCGTTGGACCAGGGCAAGACGCAGGAAAGAAAGTTGTACGTGCGCACGAACGCCTTGGCATGTCCCTTGAAAGCGACTTGTCCCTCTTCGTCGAGGTCGCTCAGGTAGGTCGTAACTGAGGCATCGAGAATGGGGTCGAGTTGATCGCGTTCGGCATTGCCGAGGTAAAGGCGCACGAAGTGTTCAACCTGATCGGAGGAATACACCTGGGCGCCGTCAAGCGCCGCCTGCAAGTCATGCAGCTTGTTGGGATCCGTCTCGTCAGCCAGTATCGTTGCACGGTAATAGTCGGAGAAGGCTTCACGCACGGTGTCGGCATCATTCTGGAAATCCAGCACGAAGACATCACGCTTGTTCGCGACCGCCCGGTTGAGGCGCGACAATGTCTGAACGGCCTTGATCCCGGAAAGGGCCTTGTCGACATACATCGTGTGCAGGAGAGGTTCATCGTAGCCGGTCTGGAACTTGTCGGCGCATATCAGGAAGCGGTAGGGGGATTCCTGGAACTTCTCGGTGATCAGGCGCGAAGGGAAGCCATTGAGTGAGGCTTCGCTCACCCTGGCGCCGTCGATGTCGTGTTCGCCGGAGAACGCCACGATGGCCCTCCACGGACTCTTCCGCTCTTCGAGATAGCCACTGAAGGCGTGATAGTACTGGATTGCATTCCTGATTCCGTTGGTGACGACCATGGCCCGGGCTTCGCCGCCAATCTTGACCGGCGTGATGACCTGGTCGTGGAAGTGGTCCACCATGATCTCGGCCTTGAGGCGAATCGCGTGCTCATGCCCCTCGACGAAGCGGCGCAGTTTCCGGCGCGCCTTCCTCGTGTCGAAGCGGGGATCATCCTCGATGGTCTTGGCGATCTTGTAGTAGCTCTTCACGGGCGTGAAGTGCGTCAGAACGTCGAGGATGAATCCCTCCTGGATGGCCTGCTTCATCGTGTAGCTGTGAAAGGCGTGGCGCTTGACTGCGCCGTCCGGTTGCGGGTCCGGCGCGCCGAACATTTCGAGTGTCTTGTTCTTCGGCGTGGCGGTGAAGGCAAAGTAGCTGGCGTTGGACAGCAGCCTGCGCGATTCCATCGCCCGGTTGATCTGGTCCTCGAAGGTGTCGCCCGTCTCCGCCGCGTCAGTCGAACCAAGCGCTTGTCCCATCGCTGCGCTTGCCTGTCCTCCCTGGCTCGAATGAGCCTCGTCGATGATGATGGCGAAGCGCCGGCCGCCTTGCTGCGTGCCGATGGCATCAAGGATGTACGGGAACTTCTGAACCGTGGAGATGATGATCTTCTTTCCCGAATCGATGAACTTGATAAGATCGCCGGAATGCTCGGCATGCCCCACTGTCGCTCCCACCTGGGCGTACTGCCGGACGGTGTCGCGGATCTGCTTGTCCAGGATACGCCGGTCGGTCACCACGACGATTGAATCGAAGAGCGCGGCGCCATCCTTCGTCAGGCCGACCAGTTGTTGTGCGAGCCATGCGATGGAATTGCTCTTGCCGCTTCCGGCCGAGTGCTGGATCAGATAGCGCTTTCCCACTCCGTGTCCGGCAACATCCTCGAGAAGTCGGCGTACCACGTCGAGCTGGTGGTAACGGGGCCATATCTGTGTTCGGTGCGTCTTCCCGGTCTTCCTGTCCTTTGTCGCCAGGAGATGGGCGTAGTTCTCGAGGATGTCGGCGAGGCTCGAGCGGGTCAGCGTCTCGCGCCACAGGTAGTCGGTCATGATCCCGTCCGGATTGGGCGGATTGCCGGCACCATCGTTCCAGCCGCGGTCGAACGGCAGGAACCGGGACGCCTTGCCATCGAGATGGGTGAAGAACCGCACACTTCTCTCGTCCACGGCGAAATGCGCCATGCAGCGCCCGAGCGCGAACAGCTTCTCGCGCGGATCGCGGTCCCTCCGGTACTGTTCGACGGCGTGCTCCACGGTCTGCCTGGTGAAGCTGTTCTTGAGTTCGAAGGTGACGATCGGGAGACCGTTGACGAAGAGCACGATGTCGAGCGCCCGCTGCGTCTCGCTGCGGCTGTAGCGAAGCTGGCGGGTGACGGTGAAGCGGTTCTGCTCGAACCGCTTCCGCGCCTGCATGTTGCCGGGCGAGGGCGCGCCGTGGAACAGCGCGAACTCGTGGGCGTCGTGCCGGAGTCCGCGCCGGAGCACATCGACAGTGCCCCGCTTCGCGATTTCGCCCTGCAACCGGGCGAGGAACCTGCGCCGGGCCGGGCCGTCCTCGTCGAGGGCCAGGGCTTCGGCCGCCTCGGGCTGCGTGGCGCGCAGGAAGGCAGTGAGCTGGACCAGATCGACACAATGGTCGCGGTCGTAGTCGTGCGGGCTCCCGCCGGCCCAGCCTGCGCCGCCGTCGCCGCCCGCCGCCTCGCCGAGGGCGTCCGTCGCCTCCGGCTCGCAGGGATGGCCCGCCAGAGCCGTGCAGATCAGCCGTTCAAGGCCGCGTTCGCTGGTGTCGGTTGTCATCTCATGCTGCCTGGATGGGCACCTCGACAACCTTGCCGGGCTGCAAGGCCGCGATCGCCTGTCCCATCTCCAGCACATGACGGCTGATCGACGACCAGTCGGCCGAAAGCAGAACCACGATGCCGACCTTCCTGCCCTCCAGGTTCTTGCTGGTGGCGAAAGCTCCGATCGGTCGTGACGAGAATCTCGTATCCTTCCGGCTCCGCCAGTTCGAGCAACCCGCCGTTATCCTTGTCGGACCAGCCCTTCTCGGCCAGCGTGTCCACGGAATGCGCCGGGAAATGACGCCGCAGCGGCGCAGGCGTTCCCTGGTCGAACAGGAGTCTCAATGCGCCAGCGCCGTCCTCAACGCCCGAGCCTCGTGTTCGAGCACCGCGCGAACCTTCTCCTTGTCCACGCCGGGAAACCACTGGACGAAATCTTCGACCGTGGCGCCGCTGGCGAGGTTCTCGTAAAGGGCGAACAATGGGACTCGCGTACCGGCAAAGACCCATGCGCCGCTGACCTTTCCCGGTGTCCGCTCCACGGCCGGGCATGTCTTCCAGTCTGTCATCTTCGTCAGCTCCTTCCGGATTGCGGACCTGCCTTGGGTCTGAACCAGGACAGCGTGACAAGGAACACCAGCTGAACCGTTCGTTCCAAGCCCGTCCTGCAGAAGCCGCATTCATGGTTGGGCGGCGGCACCGACACCGGCGGTCCAACCCTTCTCGGTCAGCACGCCGACCGCCAGCTCGATCTGCCGGGGAAAGAACCTCTTCTTGCGCTCGTTCCAGGCGTAGATCGCCTCGACAACATCCTGCGACGACGCGGGCGCATCGTGTTCGAGAACCCAATGCACCGTCGAGAGCAGTTCAAGGCCGAAAGCCGATTCGAACCCGTCCATCAGGTCGGCGACCTTCCTGAAACGCTCCCGCGTCGCGGGGCAGCGGTCCAGGACCTCGGCGGCGTCCTCGGCCGCGCCGGGGAGGATCTCCAGCACCTTGTCGTGCCGGTCGCCACCGTCGCCGTAGCCGGATATGAAGTGCCCTTCAAGCGCATTGAGGACATGGCGCAGATTCTCGGCATAAGGCCCGTAGAGGGCCTTGGCGTAGCGGAGTCTCAGCGGCTCGCCCGCGACCTGCATGAAGTAGAGCAGCTTGTGAACTTCCAGAAGAGTGATGAAGGGATCGAGGAGGACGTTCAGGTAGCGGTTCATCAGCGCGACCAGTGCGGCCCGGCCCGGCGTCATCGCCGGCGCCTCACGGCCGTGCACCATCAGCGCCGGCGCCGGTGCTCCGCCTGGCTCGAAGACGACGGTATCCAGATCGTTGAAGTCACGCAGGGCCGCCTCGATGCGCGGCCGCACCTCGCGCCAGTCCAGCCCGCCGAGACCGCTGCCGAGAGGCGGTACCGCGATAGAACGGATTCCGCGCTCGCGGATCACTCGTGCAAGATCGTCCAGACCGGCCTTGATGTCCTCGATCCGGCTGTTGGCGCGCCAATGGCGTTTGGTCGGGAAGTTGACGATGAAGCGGGGATTGGTGAGCCCGCCCGTCTCGAAGACGAACATGCGGCCGGGGTGGACCTCTCCCCGCCTGCAGGCCTCGGCGTAGGCGCGGAAGTTCTCGGGAAACGCCTTCTTGAACTGGAGCGCGATCCCGCGTCCCATCACCCCGACGCAGTTGACGGTGTTGATCAGCGCCTCGGCATCCTCGACGAGGATATCGTCCATCTTGAAGCGGATCATCTCTGTCTCCTTGCGGCGTCAATAGTACCAGTTCGGCTGAACCGTGACATCAGGCCGGTGAGCAGCGCCCCGCAGTGCCTCCGCCGCCCGGTCGCAGGTTACGGGCGTGCGCGCGCCGACGCGCTGAACCAGCGTCCAGGAGAAAGACCGCTCGACAAGGAACTCCGCCTGCTTGCTCTCAATGCGGTCGCTCCAATGTGGCGCCTCGACGGTAACCCAGTCGATCTCGTCGAGTTGCGCCAGATCACACCTGGCTTCGAAGTGCCGGGATCCCGCATTGGAAAGGGTAAATGCCCACCGGCGTCGGTCCGTTCAGCCCAGTTGACCGTTTCGCGCAGGTTGGCCTCCAGATGCACGATGGGGTCCTGGCCACCTCGATACGCGAGTTCGGAATGATTGCCCTTGTGGATCACGAAGAGCATGACGGAGCGCGGGCGGAAATAGAACGGTACGCAGTCGCCGACATGGAGCCCGGGATGGCACTCCAGTGGATTGGTCAAACGGTAACTGCCCAGGTACCCCGCCAGGTCTGAGTCTGTGTTGACGTTGGTTGCGTTGGGTGCGGTTTTGGTGTCGTCGCTTTGTTGATTCTGCGCGTCTTGACTTACTAGGCCGGTGAGCCTATGAGTTGCCCTCTGTCATGAGGGGGGCGGCCGTTGGGGTACTTCGGATCGAAGGCGACGCCGGGTTTGTGCCAGGCGCTGATTGCGCTGATGCCGCCGCACTCTGTCTATATCGAGAGCCATCTGGGGGGCGGAGCGCTGATGAAGCGCAAGGCTGCGTCGGAGCGCTCGATCGGGATTGACCGTGATGAGCGTGCGCTTGAGGCCTTTGAGTGCGCTTATCCGGTGGAGTTGGTGCACGACTGTGCTCACTCCTTCCTGGCTTCGTTCCCGTTTCTGGGTCCGGAGCTGGTCTACAGCGATCCGCCCTATCTGCACGCGACGCGGCGTTCGTCGCGGCGCTACCGCTTCGAGTACGAGGAGGCGGACCATGTTGCGCTCCTTGAACTGCTCAAGGGCCTGCCCTGCCAGGTGATGGTCTCGGGCCACCCGTGAAGCGCTCTATGACGATCTTCTGGCGGGCTGGCGCCGGGTGGCGCTGCAGGTGACGACCCAGGCCCAGGTGCGGACCGAGGTGGTATGGTTCAACTTTGCTCCCGACCGGGTGCACTGGTCGCGCTACGCGGGGCGGAACTTCACCGCCCGCCAGTGCATCAAGCGCAAGGCGGCCAACTGGGGGCGGCGCTACGAGGCCATGCCGCCGGGGGAACGTCTGGCCGTGCTGGCGGCGATCATGGCCGTCGAGGCCGGGGAGGGTTCGTGACCGTCTCGCGCTGGCGCGAGGACATCGCCGCCCATGACGAGGCCTTCGTGGGCCTTCAGGACCTGTTCAGTCCACACTCCTTCGCCGTGACTGCCGTCAAGGCCCTCCGGGATTGGGGCCAGGGGATGTTGCGCCTGAGTGAGGCGCTGGTCGGGGAGATCGAGGCGCTGGAGCGGGAGAACACCGGCTTGCGCGAACGGATTGACGCACTCGAGCGCAGCGCCGCGCTCGACAGCTCCACCAGCTCCAAGCCACCGGCCAGCGACGGTCCGAAGAAGAAGAGCGGAAACCGACAGAAGCGCACCCGGAGCCAGCGCGGCAAGTCCGACAGGCCCAGTGGCGGTCAGCGCGGCCACGAGGGAGTCACCCTGAAGCAGGCCGAGAACCCGGACCATGTCGTCGATCATGCTCCGTCTGCCTGTAAGGGCTGCGGCGCACCGCTGTCGGATGATGACCGTCACGCAGAACCCGTCTGTCGGCAGGTCTTCGACATGCCCGAGCCGCAGCCCCTCGAGGTCACCGAACATCGCGCCCATCGCTGTCTCTGCGCCGCCTGCGGCGCTGTGACAACAGCCGCCTTCCCGCACGGCGTGAGCGCCCCGGTCCAGTACGGGCCGCGCATCACCGCCTGGGTGACCTACCTGTTGCACGCCCAGTTCATTCCCGAGAAGCGCGTCGCCGAGGTCATGAGCGACCTCTTCGCCGTCAGGATCTCAACCGCCACCATCGCCGCCATGGGCAGGCGCACCGCCCGGCGCTTCGAGAGCTTCCTCGATCATGTCGCGCAGATCATCCGCACCCAAGCACCGGTCAAACACCTCGACGAGACCGGCATCCGCATCAACGGCCAGACCCACTGGCTCCATGTGCTGTGCACCCCCTTGCTCACCATCCTGCGCATCGCCACCGGCCGCAAACACATCGACGAGACGCTCAACGGCATCGTCATCCATGACGACTTGGCCACTTACTTCACTCTCGAGGGCGTGCGCCACGGTGCCTGCAACGCCCATCACCTGCGCGAACTCCAGGCTCTGATCGAGATCGAGAAGGAAGACTGGGCCACCGCCATGCACAGGCTCCTCATCCGTGCCAACAGAGCCGCCCGCTTCGCCCGCAAGAACGACCGCGACATCCCCGCTTCACTCCTCGCCCGCATCTCGCAAGCCTGGGACAGGATCCTCGAGCAGGCCATCGCTTCCCACGAACAGAGGCCGCCGCTCCAGCCCGGAAAGCGCGGACGACGAAAACGCCGCATCGGCCACAACCTCGCGCTTCGCCTTCAGAAGCACAAGGACGGCTGCCTGCGCTTCCTCACCAACCCGCAAGTCCCGTTCTCCAACAACCAGGCCGAGCAAGACTTCCGCATGAGCAAGCTGCGCCAGAAAATCTCGGGCGGCTTCCGATCCATGCAGGGCGCATGGGACTTCGCCAAGCTGCGATCCGTCATCTCCATCGCCCGAAAACAGGGCTGGAATGTCCTCGAAACACTGGCCCACCCCGATCCCATACAGCTGATCCCGAAACTGCGCTTCTGACATCCCTCCTCGGCGTCATCAGACCGGAGCCATCAATCCACCTCCCGTCAGGACTCGGCAAAATCAGACCTGGGCAGTTACGGTCAAACGTCGCTCCTTGATCGTGCTCATGCCGATGGTCGTCCCCGGCCGTGGCTGTTCCTGAAGCGCCGCATCGCACCGGAGGCCGCCGTCGGCAACGATCGACAGCAACCGGTCCACGTGGACGATGTGGTAGAGCTTCGGCGAAGCGGGCGGCGGCACGGTCAACCCGCGACCCTATGCCGCCCGATCTGGAGAGCCGAGTGCGGGCACGTCATCACAATCCATCGCACCGTCCGCCCCGACAGTAACGGTAGCATCGCTCTCCGGCAGTTCGGCCGCTGCCGCGCGCACATCGAGCTTGCCGGTGACAACATCGGCAATAAGCCTGGTGCGATACTCGCGCAGCAGGTCGATTTCGCCTTGTGCCCGGGCGATACCTACCTGGATCTTCTCGATCTTTCCGTCAAGAAAGCGGGCAATGGCGGTTTGTTCGGGGAGGGGTGGCATGGCCATTGGTAGGCTCGCTACATCGCCAATGCTCACGGCTTCAAATGTTGATCCTGTTGATTGCATTATCAAGCCCGTCGAGGACAGACCCAAGCCGTACCGACAACATTGGAAGTCAAGAAACCGAGGCTGCGGGATCACGGCGCAAAGTCCTCTCCCGATACCGTACGGCTGATTGGCGACGTTCAAACGACCAACCGGCGCTCGCACCGATATGAGAATCGCGCCAGCCGGACTTACTTTGGCAGGAGATCGGCAGTACTGCACTGGTCGTGGATGCTCTGAACCGAACTCGGCGCAGCCCTGAAGGAACGGCAGTCCGATTTGCTCGGCACTGCATTCTTCGGACGGCGGAGATTGCCCCATGATCAAGTCTGAAAGGTATTTCAACCGCCGCACTTCCCAATGCGCCGGCACATCCCCCAGCCACTTGACGCCGGAGGGCCTGTAAGCCGGGTAGGGCTTGCCGGTGCGCACGTCAAACCGGCCCGTCACGGCCTCGCTGACAACCGTCTGCCTGTATTCCTCCAGCAGCGCGATCAGCTTCTCCTTCGCGCTGATGCAGCGGGTGATGCGTTGGTCCACGTGGTCGAGAAAGCAGGCGATGGCGGCTTGTTCGGGGAGGGGTGGGGTCGGTAACCATACAGACCGAATCGCGATCTGGGATAAGCCGAATCTAGTAACCCCGTTCGCTCTTACGAAAAATTGATCGGCGATGCCTCGACCCGATAAGGCACGGCACAAAAACTTCCCAAATGCGCGCCCTTTACGTGGGCGGAGTAGCGCGAGATGGTAGCCGCAAACGATGTCGTGATCCGTGCTCTCTACGAACGCTGGAACCCCTATATCGTCCCATGATTCGGAGTCTTTTGTGATGAGCACATCGCCAGCGTGAAGCTGATACTTCCCGATCTCTTCCGCAGTCGCAGTAGCCACCATGAAATCCAAATCATTGCGGATGCGTTCCTTGTAATAGACATCCGAATAGTTGCAAAGTCGGACGAGTTGCTCTCCGTCTTTTGAATGCTTGTCAACATTGCTGAAGCAAGTTCTTGCCAAGTTGCGAAGACGCCGCACTTCCCAATGCACTGGCACATCCCCAAGCCATTCGACGTTGGAGGGCTTTGTCTTCGGATAAGGCGTGATGCCGTCGATCATGAGCCGGTTTCGCCGATGATGGAGGTGAGCAGGCCCTCGGTCTCCGTCTCCAGGGCGAGGATGTCGGCCCGTATCTCCTCCAGCGAGCGCATGGGCTGCGGCTTGTAGAAGTAGCGGTTGAAGCTGATCTCGTAACCGATCCTGACGGCGTCGGGGCGGTACCAGGCATCGGGTGCCCAAGGCAGGACCTCGCGTTCCAGGAACGCATCGACGCCGCCTTCCTCCTGAAGCGGAATCTGCTCGGTGTCCCGCAGCTCCGTATCGGGCTCGTACTCGACCACGGCGGTCTTGCCGTCGATCGTGTCACGGAACAGTCCGTGCAGGGGATCGGCTTCAGTGCCTCGCTTGTGGATCCTCTTGATGATCGGCGTCGCGTCTTCGCTCCGCTGGCCGTTGTCCTTGAGGCGCTTGATCTCGGCCGCCTTGTGGACCCGCTTCTCGGCGCCCTCGATGCGGAGTGGCCGCTCGACCGTGACCTTCCGGTAGCCGAAAGCGGCGTTGTCGAAAATCCTGCTCCGTTCGGTCTCCTCGAAGGCGAGGAAGGTGTCACAGATGCGCCCGATGTCGTCCTCGCCGAGTTCGCAGTTCTTCTTGCCTAGATTCTTGCGCAACGGCTGGTGCCACAAGGTGGCGTCAATCAGCTGCACCTTGCCCGCCCGATGTGCGGGCTTACGGTTGGTCAGCAGCCACACGTAGGTGGCGATGCCGGTGTTGTAGAACAGGTTGAGCGGCAGCGCGACGACGGCCTCCAGCCAGTCGTTCTCGATGATCCAGCGGCGGATGTTGCTCTCGCCCTGGCCTGCGTCGCCGGTGAACAGCGATGAGCCGTTGTGCACCTCGGCGATGCGGCTGCCGAGGCGGGTGTGCTGTTTCATCTTGGAGAGCTTGTTGGCGAGGAACAGCATCTGGCCGTCGCTCGAGCGGGTCACCAGAGAATACTCCGGGTCGCCGCCGTGCTCGATCAGGAACCGCCGATCGCGCATGCCGGTCTTGCCGCCCATGCGTTCAAGGTCGGTCTTCCAGCTCTTGCCGTAGGGCGGGTTCGACAGCATGAAATCGAATTCGCGGGACGGGAAGGCGTCGTTGGCAAGCGTGGAATGCGCCGGACCGCCAACGATGTTGTCCGCCGCCTCGCCTTCGCCCTTGAGAAGCAGGTCGGCCTTGCAGATGGCGTAGGTCTCGGCGTTGATCTCCTGGCCGAAGAGGTGCGTGGAAACCTGCTTGCCGCGGTCCCTCGCGAGATCCTGCAGTGACTCTTCGGCGACTGTCAGCATGCCGCCGGTGCCGCAGGCGCCATCGTAGAGCAGATAGGTCCCGGACTCGATCTCGTCGGCGATCGGCAGGAAGACCAGCTTCGCCATCAGGCGCACGGCGTCCCGAGGTGTCCAGTGCTCGCCCGCCTCTTCGTTGTTCTCCTCGTTGAAACGCCTCACCAGCTCCTCGAAGATCGTGCCCATGGCATGGTTGTCGAGGCCCGGATGGCGCACGGCGCCGTTTTCGTTCATCACCGGAGCAGGGCTCAGGTTGATGTCAGGCGAAGCCAGCTTTTCGATCAATGCACCGAGTGCGTCGGCCTGGATGAGTTTCGGGATCTGGTTGCGGAACTCGAAGCAGTCGAGAATGTCCTGCACGTTGGGGGAGAAACCGTCGAGCCAGGCCCGAAAGTCCGCTTCGAGCTGCTGCCTGTTCGCACGGGCACGCAGGTCGCGGAGTGTGAATGCCGAGGTGTTGTAGAAGGCTTGGCCGGCAGCCTGGCGCAACGCGGCGTCCTGTTCCACGACACCAGCCGTGTCCAGCGTGGCCTTCATGTCGAGGACGGCACTCTTGCCATCCTCGAGCACCACGTCCAGTCGGCGCAACACCGTCATCGGCAGGATCACGTCACGGTACTTTCCGCGCACATAGAGGTCGCGCAGCACATCGTCGGCGATGCCCCAGATGTAGTTCGCGATCCAATGGAGTTCGCCGTTACTCATGTCCGCGTGCATCCTCATGGCCATGATCGGTACTGGACGCCCATCATATCGGCGTGGAGTGTTGACAGGAAGGAAGTCAGATGCGCCGCCAGGGTCACGATCTTGTTGGGTGTGCTGATCCGGCAGGAGCTGACATGCTCTTGAGGCGTCCAGGGTTCACTGTGTGCGGGTTTCAGTCGTCGTTCTCGAACAGCGTCGGTGCGAGGCGTTGAGTGCATGCGACATGCAGGGCAAGCATGCCAAGGAACACGTGGGCACGGACGTGATCCGGCGAACAGACTCAGACTGGAGGGATCCGAGGTGTGTCCTGGCGTTCCGGTCCTTAGCGCTCCACGCAGACGGCGGACAACGAGATCATCCATGCGCTGTCCCATGACAGCAGGGCAGCGATCGAGATCACTCATATTCATGTGGTTCATCCTGCGCTTGCCGGATGTCGCGGGATGTCGGTTGGATCGTGTACGCTCAGGATGGTCGGGTGGTGTCTTCGCCGTCCTACAGGGCCAGGATAATCAGGGTGGCCAGTCCCCAGAGCGTGGCCTTGAGGTGGGTGGATTGACCATAGGTGTGATACCAGTAGTAGAACCACTGTCCTCCGATCAGGAACGATGCCCAGATGCCCGTGAAACCCAGGGCGCCGATCATGGCAAGGTCGCGAGCCCGGTCGTGATCGGCGAGGCCGAAGAACGCGATTCCCAGGCCAATGGCGCCGGTCCACAGCACGACTGACGCCACGCATTCGGCAATCACCACCAGGATGAAGACTCGACGGACCGTCCTTTCGTTCGTGACAGCTCGATGGCCGATCCTTTCCCGGACGTCCGGCCATTCCCGCAGCGCCTCGAGCGCCAGGACCCGGGCCACAGCGTCGCGGTTGATCCTAGAATGGAGAATGTTGTCGAAAGCGCCCAGTGAAAGCCAGGCCGCCGGCAGGGCGACGACGACTGACTGGACGAGAACGAAGATTTCGAATTCCATTCCTGCCTTCGCACGCGCCGTCCGCACACCCTCGATGTGACGTGAATTGTCCTGTTCGCTGGAACGTCGTCAACGACACAGATGAAGACGACGGGGCTCAGCAGGCCTCAGCCTCACCAGGAGTGGGTCTGGCCGTCCCCATGGTCTTATCTGCATCGGACCACCTGTGCGCCCTGCCGTGTGCATGGGGGTTGCCCGGCCGCCGCCGGTGTGAGCTGCGGGCCACGACGGTCTGCTCGCTTCGGCGAACTCCGATTTCGCTCGAGCATGGGCGTTCATGGCTTGAGCGCCCTGTGTTGCGAGGGATCGCTTGAACTCCTGGAAGCGTGCGCGGACAAACGGAGAGGCGCGCAGCGCTTCGCGGAAGCGCAGGTAGCGCTCGATCTCCGGCGAGAGCACATGCACGTTCCGTTTCGGGGTGCGGAACATCCGGTGTTCATCGCATTCGGGTTCGCGCAACCCGCAGGTTTCCATCGCCGACCGAAGGGAGTCCTCGTCGGAAGAACTCGCGACCACGACGAGTGCGTCGACGATCGGTCTGACGTCGGGGCGGGCACGGCGAGCGGGTTCTCGCAATCCACGGCCCGCCTGCCGTCGAGGAACTGCAAGATCGCGCTGGTCGAACAGGCGGCGCTGACTCACACTCGAAAGCAATCGTTTGTGTTGATGCCGAGCATCTTCAAATCCGGATGTGGGAATCCGTCAGCGCGGTACAGGCGGACCTGGGTTCGGCCATGGCGCCTTTCAACGGGACAGGCTTAACTCGACGTTCATGAGGCCTTACATAGTGGCCCATGAGGATCGGCTTTCGACATCTGTCGACGGCGGTTGACTGGCTGAAGGCGGCGTCGGCTGCCGAGGGCAGCACACGCTCGTCTCTGGCGCGGGGATTGTGCGAGCGCGAGGACTGGCGCAACGCGAAGGGCGAGCTGTGTCTTGCCTCGGCGCGTGCGGCCCTGCCTGACCTTGCTGCGTCGCTCGACATCGCCCTTCCTGCACCAAGGCCTGATGCCTTCGGCACCGGCGCCGACACCCTTGAGCGGGACTATCCCGACAAGCTCCTCGCCTGTTCTCTGGAGGACCTTGGAGAGGTCACCTTGGAGCCTGTGGGCGAGGGCGAGGACAAGCGCCTGGCCCGTTCGATGATGGCGACCTGGCATCCCGAAGGCGAGGCGTGCGCACCCGGGGCCCGGGTGAGCACCTGGATCACCTCGTCGCGCCACGGTCGCCTCGGCGGCCTGGTGTTTGGTGCGGCGAGTTGGCACCAGAAGGCGCGCGACGACTTCATCGGCTGGTCCCAGGGAGCCCGTGTCGCCCACCTCGGCGAGATCGTCAACAATGATCGCTTCCTGATTCTTCCATCGGTGGATGTGAAGGAGTTGGCCTCCCATGCCCTGGCCTGTGCCTGCCGGCGTCTGGCTACGGACTGGCACGAGAAGTACGGGGTGAAGCCGGTTCTGGCGTACACGTATGTGGGTCCCGAGCACAGCGGCGTGAGCTACCGGGCGGCGGGCTGGGAGCGCTGTGAGGAGATGACCTCGGGTCGACCTCCCGGGGCCACCGGCCCGGGCGTGCAGCGGTCCGTATGGATGAAGCCCCTGACGCCTGACTGGCGCGCCGTGCTGTGCCGGGAGCCTGAGCGTGTCATGGGCCAGGCGGCGCCCCTTGTCGGTGATGACAGGACCGACTGGGCGATGAGGGAGTACGCCCGCAGCAGCCACAGTGACGTGCGCATCCGCGAGCGCCTTGTCACCATGGGCCGGGCGTGGAACGATCGTCCCGGCGCGATCCTGCCGGTGATCTTCCCCGGCGAGGCGGAGCAGAAGGCGGCCTACCGCCTGTTGTCGAATCCGAGGGTGACGATGGAGCATATCCTTGAGGGGCACCAGGAAGCGATGGTGGAACGCTGCCGTTCGCAGCGCCTGATTCTTGCCATCCAGGACACGACGTTCTTGAATGACAACGGCTTGGAGGCGACCAAGGGTCTTGTTGACATCGGCGGCGGCGGCTCGGGCGCCCTTGGCATGGCGGCCCATGCCGGGGTTGCCTTCAGCGAAGGCGGCTCATCCCTCGGCCTGTTCCATCTCGACGCCGACTTCCGTCTCAAGCCGGATCAGAAGAAGGACGAGCCAGACGACAAGGAGAGCCGGCGCTGGCTCGACGGGTACGACAAGGCCGTGGAACTGGCCGCTGCCTGTCCTTCGACAAGGGTGTTGGTGATCTGTGACCGTGAAGGCGACATCTGGGACCTGCTGGCCCGGAGCACGGAGCACGAGGCCGGTCTGCTGGTGCGCGTCAGGCGCTCGACACGGCGCCGCGTGGTCACCGCAACGGGCGCCTGCCGGGACCTTTGGGACTACATGGCGGACGAGCCGTGCATCGCAACGAAGCAGATCGACATCGCGGCCTGCGGAGGGCCGCGTCGTCGCAAGAAGCGCAAGGGCGTACGCCTCGAAGTCCGTGCGGCAAGGGTCGACCTGGCTCCGCCGGACAAGAAGCCTCAGGCAACGCCGCCGCTCTCCATGATGGCCGTGCGGGTCACGGAACCCGCTCCACCGCCAGGCCGCGATCCTCTCGACTGGATGCTGCTCACCACCGAAGGCGACGTCACCGCAGACGATGCCCTCAAGACCGTCTCCTTCTACGAGAGGCGATGGTGGATCGAAGAGTACTTCAAGGCCCTGAAGGTCGGCACCCGGATCAAGGACCGGCGCCTCAACCAGGCCGACGATCTGAGGAAGTGCCTGGCCTTCGACGCCATCACCGCATGCCGCGTCATGACCGTTGAGCGCCTCGCACGCTCGGCACCAGACACCCCGGCAAGCCACATCGTCCACCGCGACGAGATCACGGTCCTGAACATCTATAAGGTCAGCCGACAGCGCACGCCGCGTGGACCTCCCGATCCCGAACCGACCATCGCAGCCTTCGCCGTCGACGTCGCACGCCTGGCGGGCTTCATTCCCAGAAAACGCCAACCCCTGCCGGGGACTGAGAAACTCTGGCAGGGATACAAACTCCTCCTCGCCTTCGTCGAACATCACCGAAATATGCGGAAACTGCAGGAACTCGATATGCTGAAAAGATGGACTCCACAGTGTCTGGTTGAAAGGCCATGGCGCTGAACGTGGCGGACGAACGTTCTCCCTCGAGCCTGCAACTGTCGCTCGAGAACCCCGAGCTCGCCTCGGCCCTGGAGCGCTACGAGGTGGCACCGGAATCCCTGGCCCGACGGCATCGCGATGCAGTGGGCTATGTCTACGCCGTCGACTGTCGACGGCAGGACCGCCGGAGGGAACGAGTTCGCCAGCGGCGGCCACGGAGACCATCGCGCAAGAGCAGTGCTTCGGTGCTCAGCAAACCCGACGCTCACCGAGATCGGGACGTTCGTCGACGCGGCTTGCACCGGCCAGGCCCGTCGGCATGTCCCTGTCCGGGGAATCGAGCCTGGAGATGCGCGAGATGGGAGGGGTGCCCTAGATCGAATTGATGCGTGCAGACGGCCACCTGGCGCGCCGAAGCCCGATGGTCCTCCAGGGAAGAAGGTCCGGCGGGCGCCGTTGTCCGGTTCAGTCGGCGTTCAGCAGGCCGAGGAGAACGTTGATGTCGTTGTCGTTCACCAGGATCCTGTTGTCGGGCTCCAGCACGATGTCATGGACGAGACGTGGCTCTGCCGCCGTCCCGTCGTGGCGGCCCATGGCCCTGAAAAGAGCGAGGTAGGTGACAAGGCGGCGAGCCTGGAGATTGCCGGTACCCGCCGCCGCCATGACGTTCTTGACCAGGTCCGCCATGCCGGTGGTGACGATCTTCACGGTCCCGGTTGCCGGAACCGGTGCGCGTTGCGCCGATGCGAGATGGCCGCTGATGCTGCCGCTGCCGTCGGGCCATGTCCAGTCCACATCGAGGCCGAGCGTGGCTCCCTCAGGCACGGCGCTCCCGAACGGGAGGGCGAAGGCAGCCGGCAGGCCTGCGACCGGCACGGCATCGAGGTTCACATCACCGGCGAGGGACCGTGGCATGACAGGCTCCAGCCCGGCGTCCTCCAGGGTGAGCCCCTCGTGA
This sequence comes from Alphaproteobacteria bacterium, assembly GCA_964291265.2. Lineage (GTDB taxonomy): Bacteria > Pseudomonadota > Alphaproteobacteria > SP197 > SP197 > SP197. Next base: position 602,717 of record OZ219747.1, on the reverse strand, counting down.
CTGTACCGCAAGGCGATGGCGCCCAGGTTGCCGCCGGTACCCGACACGGTGAATTCCAGGAGGGACAGGTCCATGGCGCCACGCACGCCCGACCCGCTGACACCGGCGAGGCCCTCCAGGAAAACCCTGCCCCCCAGGGAGGCTCCCTCCGCCAGGACCGCCTGATCCGGTGTCGCCGGGATATCGTGGAACCGCGTCGTGGCATGGCCGCGGGCCAGTGTGACGGTCGCCCCGTCGCCAGCGGCCACGGCCAGTCCGTCCACAGAGATCTCCGCCTGACCCTCCGGGGTTGCGGGTGCGGTCTCCTGCGGTGTCACGGACGCTGCCAGGTGGTCGATGCGGACCGTTGCCGCGCCCCCGGCCAGGGACAGCGTCACGTCGCTGGCGTCGATGGCGGCGGATTCGAGATCTCCTGTATCGATGTCGACGAGCACGTCGAGTGTCCCGCTGGCGCTGAAGCGGGCCACCTTGTGGCCCTCGTCATCGAGCGCGCTGACAGCCGGTATCATCATGGACGCGGAATAGAGGCCGCCGCCTGCCGGTCTCCAGGTGATGGCGATGTCGTCGACTGCGAGAGGGGTGGGTGCGTCGGGGAGGGAGATATCGGAGAGCGTGGCTATGATGGCGCCATCCCTCCCTTGCGCCATGGTGATCCGGTAGGCGATGGCATCACCGCCAGGGCCCGCCTCCAGGAGGGTTCTGATGAGGTCCTCGAGTCTGGCGGCGGTGGTGGAACCCGAGGCCGGCACGTGGAGCATGAGGACGCAAAGGAGAGCGAGGAAGACCCTTCCGCGGGGGGTGGTCATACGATCAGGTAGACCTTGGAGATGCTGTCGAGGACCTGGCATTCGCCTTTCCAGCCCGCGGGAAACCACACGGTGTCTCCGCCGGTCACATCGATGACGGTGCCGTCGTCGCTCGTGTAGATGCACTCACCCTCGAGAAAGTGGCAGAACTCGCTCCGCGCGATCTCGCAACGCCAGCGGCCTTCGGTGCAGCGCCAGTACCCAGCCTCGGGGAAGCGGCCGGACCCGCCTTCAAGGAGTCGTCCGGAGGTCTGCGAGACGGGTTCACCCAGCGGTGTCTCGACCGGTCCCCAGTCGACGAGCGGTCCGTCGGCGAGGACCGACGCCTTCAACATGCGCTCTTCCGGAGCAGCTGGTCGAGGACCCTGGCGCCCTTGCGCCGGCCATCTTCGGCCTGCATGTGTGCCGAGAGTGACTCGAGTCGCTGCTTCATGGCGGTATCGCTCAACAGTCTCTCGAGAGCGACGGCAATGTCCGCATCCTTCCACGTGTAGCGTTCCCTAGCGAGGCCATAGCCCCGCTCGTCGATGTGGGTCGCGTTGTCGTGGCCGTCCCAGCAATAGGGCATGATCAGCGACGGCTTGCCGAAGTAGAGGCACTCGTTGAAGCTGTTGTTGCCTCCGTGGTGGATGACGGCGTCAACCCCGGCGATGACCGAAGGCTGCGGATACCAGCTGTCGACATGACAGTTCGCCGGCACATGGTCGTAGGCCTCACCATAGTCCCCGACGTTGACCAGCACCCTGTAGGGCAGCGTGCCCAGCGTTGTCATCAGGCGCTTCATGAGATCCGTGTCGCCCGATCCCAGGCTGCCGAAGCTGACGTAGACAAGCGGCTTGTCGTGATTCACGGCAAAGTCCGGAACGGTGTAAGGGTCTTCCTCCCGGATACAGCCCTCCAGGTAGACGAACTTCTCCTCGTCGAGGGGATGGCGACGATGGAAGGCAAGGGGCTTGGGATAGTGAAGAAGGTTGAGCCAGGGAGAGGTTTCGAAGAACTGGCCGAGCGGATAGGGTGCCTCGCCACAGGAGGCGAGAAACTCGTTGAACCGCGCATGGATGGGTGCGATTTCCCTCTCGAACGCCTCGCGATAGAGACGGAAGCCATCCGGGTCGTCTTCGCGGCAACCAGAGAGATGGGGCGGGATATCAGGATCCTCGATCTCGTTCTCGCTGCACGAGATGATTCGCACCCAGGGCGCGCCGTGGCGCTTGGTGGCGGGGAACAGGACCACGTTGTCGACACAGATGAGATCGGGCTCGACCCTGGCAAGGACGCCGGGAAGTGACTTCTCGGCCCACACGGCGGTTTCGACGATCGCCTCCCAGCAGGCCTTGATGTAGGTCGAGACCTGTTCGATGGGCGGCGTGTGGAAGTTGGGGATCTGGCCGTTGATGAAGTCCGACCAGTACCGTGCCATGGCCTCCGGCTCCATGGGCTCGGACATCGGCACGGCATGTTCCTCGAAGCCGTAGTCCGCAAAGACGCCGGTAAATCCGGGATCTGCCAGGAACACCGGGCGGTGCCCCATGTCACGGCAGACCTGGGCGATGCCCACGGAATTGAGGGCCGGCCCGAATGCGGCCTCGGGGAAGAAAACGATCGTCTTGCCGTCACTCATCACCTGCCTCCTTGATCATTAAGCTTCAGCAACTGTTGCGGCAGGCGCCATCTAGATCATAGAGGCCGGACCGATGGCAAGTCATCCGGAGGCCTTCTGGTTGCTTCTTCGAGAGCATCGGCGGGACGCTGCCATGGCCGGTGGTCAGGCTGCGAGCGCGGTCTTGCAATGGCGCCGGATTCCCCGGTCGAAGTCCTTGCGGGTGCCGACGGATGCGAGGTCTGAGTTTTTCGTCATCGCCAGCCCCCGAGCCGCAGCAGCGAAATTGACAGGCGGCGCCTGCTCAGGCGATAGAAGACCATCGTTGCGGGGACCTTGAGCGTCTCGGCAATCGGAACGCGTGACCGGATTGAGGGCGCCACGCTCCTTCTCTGATCCTGGCTGACCGTGACCCATGATTGTCAGGACGATCAAGCGCGATCCCGACATGCGACATCGAGAGGAAAACACCCGAGTCGACATCGACGCTCCTGACGACAAGAGTGCGCGATCCGGGGCGCGCGCCCTTCGTGATGGAAGGCGGGGCACCATGAACGGCGACGTCGTTGCGTTCCACCGTTGATGCCCGGGGAAGCTGGAGAATGACGGACATGATGCGAGCCGCGTTGCTGCCAGGGGTGCTGGCGTTGGTGGCGTTCACCACCTTCGGTGTGGCCTTCACGCCGGGAGACCCCGTCAGGGGCGAGAAGGTGTTCAGGAAATGCAAGGCATGCCATTCGGTGGAGGCTGGAAGGACGAGGCCGGCGGGTCCGAACCTGCTCGGTGTCTTCGGCCGCCAGGCCGGAACGGCAGACTACAGGTTCTCCAGCAGCATGATCGAGGCCGGCGAGGCTGGCCTCGTGTGGACGCCGGAGCGCGTGGATGCCTACATCACGGATCCCAAGGTCTTCCTGCAGGAAACGCTGAACGCGTCAAGGGTGCGCAACAAGATGGTCTTCAAGCTGAAGGACGAGGACGATCGCGCCGACGTGATCGCTTACCTGATGTCGCTCCGGGAAGAGGATCCCTGACCGCTCCGGCGAAGGCCGGTTGTCGGTACCGGCGGCAAGGCTATTCTCCCCTGCCATGACAGAACCTGCTTCAGGGCCGGACGCTCCTTCCTGGGTTGGCGCCATGGGGCGGGGCGCGCGCGCGTCTGTCGCCCGTGCCGTGACCGCCGTGGAGAACGACTATCCCGGCGCCGCCGCGATCGTCGAGATGGCCCGCAAGGAAGCGGGCCGTGCGCTGGTCCTGGGACTGACCGGCCCACCCGGCGCCGGAAAGTCGACCCTGACGGACGCCCTGGTCCGGGAGTTCCGCCGCCGCTCGAAGCTGGTCGCGGTTCTCGCCATCGATCCCTCGAGCTCCGTGACAGGGGGCGCTCTTCTCGGTGATCGCATCCGCATGTCCGGCCACGCCACCGACCGCGGGGTCTTCGTCCGCAGTCACGCTTCCAGGGGTCGAGGGGACGGTCTGGCGACGACCACGTCGCACATCATCGACGTGATGGACGCAGCCGGAAGCGACATCATCATCGTCGAGACGGTCGGCACCGGCCAGACCGAGACCGGGATCACTCGTCTGGCGGACAGGAGCATTCTGGTGTGGCCGCCCGGGTCCGGCGATGACATCCAGGCCGCCAAGGCCGGGATTCTGGAGACCGTGGACCTGGTCGTCGTCAACAAGGCCGACCGACCCGGTGCAGATGCCGCCAAAGCAGCACTGGAGGCGGCGGTCTCCTGGAGGGGCGAACCTGTGCCGCCAGTCCTCATGACGGTCGCCACGCGGGGCGACGGAGTTGGCGAGCTTGCCGGGCTCCTTGTCGACGAGGGTCATCCGGCCACGTGGTCACCGCGGCGTACCCGGCAGGCCCTGCGCCAGGAAATCATCGAGGCGGCCCTGGCCCTCGCCCGTGAACGGGCCCGTCACCACCCCCGGCTCGTCGGTCTGGTCGATGCCGTGGCAGACGGAACCACAGGGGTTGACGCTGCCGCCCGCCGGCTTCTGGCGATCCTCACCGGTGATGACGGTTCCGGCTGATGGCCGCGCCATCGCGAATTCCCTGACAGGAAACATGCTGCGACTGTGGTCAATCCCCGCGGTTCGGGAGTAACATGAACGACCGGCCGCTTCATGGGGCTTCAGGACTGTCGGCATCTGCCATGTGGCATGGATGAGCTGATCAGGGCGGGAGTGACTGTTTTGAGCCTGGTGGATGGCACCCTCCGACACACGCGTCTGGTCGTGCTTGCAGTCCTGGCGACCGGATGGTCGGGGCTGCCCGCTGCCGCGGATGTTCCGCAGACCTTTGTCGAGGCGATGACATGGTATCGCGACGAAGCCCAGGCGGGCAGTGCCGAGGCGCAGTTCTTCCTGGGCTATGGCTATGAGACCGGAACCGCATTCGGTCACGTGTCGGCGGAACCGAGGTCCTTTCCCGTCGATCTGGCCGAGGCACGGCACTGGTACGGTCAGGCTGCCGCTCAGGAGCACGATCGGGCGAGGGTTCGCCTCGCCCGCCTGCTTCTGGAGGCGAAGGGAGGTCCGGCGGACCCGATGGGTGCCCGGACCCTTCTCGAGGCGGCGGCTGGCGCCGGGGAGCGGGACGCGATGTCGCTCCTCGGTTTCCTGTTGCTGACCGTGGAACCATACGACACCGTCGGCGCCTTCGTGTGGCTCAGCCTCGCGGCCCGTGCGGGCGACGACCTTGCGTCCGCGAACCTCGCGAGGCTTGAGGAGACTCTCGATGACGCTACGCGGGAACGCGCCGCCGCCGCCCTTGAGGAGTGGCTCGAAGGGGAGACGAGGTAGGGACTCCTTCCTGCGATGCGGTCTAGAATGACCGCGTCATGTTTTGCGGACGTGCGCTCATCATCCCGGTTGCCGTCGCCGGCCTTGCGGCGGCGCCATCGCGTTCCGACGCGTCCCCCGGGGCGCTTCCCGATGCGGTCGCGGTGACGATTGAGCAGGAGTTCGAGTATCGCAAGGCGTCGCTGCCGGAGTTCCACCTTCTGGAGGACTTCGAACTGCCGCTTGTCGACTACGCCGAGGACATGCTCCTGGCGGCGGACATCGAGCCCCTCGACGACGATGCGGGCGGCGAGGGCTGGGAACTTCGGGTCACCCTGGAGGGACGGGCGCTTGGCAGGCTCTACATCGACCGTGGCAGGACCTATCTCTACACCGGCGCCGATCTTTCCGGCGAGGTGGCGGTCACAGGCCCCGGGGTACACGAGAGCATGCGGACCTTCTCATCCACGATCGAGCGTCCCTTCGAGGTGCTGATCGATCACGGGTACGAGAAGCCGGAGAATGCCCCGTTTCTCGAAACGCTGGTGAAACCCGACGGATTCCTCGAGGCGCTGGTCAATGTCATGATCGATGTCTGGGGTGTGGCAAGCGTGCTGCCGGCTCTCGACGAACCGGGGCATGAAGTGCGCTTTTCGGTGGCCTCGGCTCTCGGCGGGACCGCCGAGCCGGCGGCCGTCACTGCGCTCATCGGGGCCCTGGAAGACGACCATGAACGCGTTCGCTGGGAGGCGGCCTGGTCGCTTGGCCGGATCGGCGACGGGAGAGCGGTGCCGCACCTGATCGAGGCTCTTCAGGATTCGTCCCAGGATGTCCGCTGGTTCTCCTCCTGGTCGCTGCGGACCATCACCGGCGCCGACATCGGACCGGACTACGAACGGTGGACGGCGTGGTGGAGCAGCCGTGGCGGCGATGCCAGCGGCTGATCCGCCGCCGGCTTCGGGTTCAGAACCTGTCCTTGCGCGCACGCAGTTCGGCGAACACCGTCACCGGATCGGCGTCCTCCATGTCGAGGGCTCTCATGACCTGCGGACTGCGCGGCCTCAGGAAAGGGTTGGTCGCCCGTTCCTCGGCGATGGTGGAGGGAACAGTCGGCAGGTTCCTGGAGCGCATGTCGTCGACAACCGCCATGCGACGCACGAGATCGTCGTTCTGCGGGTCGACCGTGAGCGCGTATCGGCCGTTGGCCTGGGTGTACTCATGGGCACAGTAGACGCGCGTGTCGCCGGGCAGATCCATGAGCTTCTGCAGTGAACCCCACATCTGGACCGGGGTTCCCTCGAACAGCCGGCCGCAGCCCATGGCGAACAGGGTGTCGCCGCAGAAGAGCGCCGCCGAGTCGGCGAACCAGTAGGCGATGTGCCCGCGCGTGTGTCCGGGGACAAAGAAGACCCGGGCCTCGGCCGCCCCGAGCATGAAGGTGTCGCCCTCGTCGACCATGACGTCGATCCCCGGGATACGGTCGCGATCCGGTTCCGGCCCGACAACGGTGCAGCCCGTGGTCCGCTTGATGCCGAGATTGCCGCCCGTGTGATCGTCGTGATGGTGGGTGTTGATGATGTGCGTGATGGACCATCCCTTCTTCGCGGCCGCGTCGAGCACGGGTTCCGTGACCGCCGGATCGACGACCGCGGTGGCCGCCGTCTCGGGGCAGTGCGCGAGGTAGACGTAGTTGTCGGAGAGAACCGGAATCTGGTGGATATCGAGACGGCTCATGGACGAATTCCTCATGCTCAGAAAGGTCATTGTATCGTTGACTGGAAGGCGATGTTGCGGGTTGATGCGCGTGTGACTTGGGGTCGCCTTCCCCGCCCCACCAGGCGGCCAATGGAGGGCCGACCGCGCATGGCGAACGATACCGAACACCGACAGATTGTCCATCGGCTGCTTCCCGGATCCCGGAAGAAAGCACGCAGGCTGGCTGCTCTCGCTCACCGCCTGCCGCTTCGTCCGGAACGCCATGCTCGACCGGCTTGGAGCAGCTCGTTGCAGCGGCGAGACCGGCGGGTGCGGAACGGTCGGCGAGTGTTTCGTTCTTCACGGCTCGGCAAGGCATTTCACCCGGCTTCGCCGGTTGACGCCGTGTTTGCAGGGGATGCCGTGTGCGCTTGAGCGCTCTGCCCTCAAGTACCACCGGATGCGTGGCAACGATGTTTCAGGGGGGCTGAGGCGGCCGCCCGAAGTTCAGGCGGCGCGGACATGACGGCGTGACGCTCCCGGACGCCATCCGCATCCTTGGACGGCAAGCTCCACGTTTAAGCCGAAGTTCCGGACGATTTCCTGCTGATCTTCACAACAACTCACTGATTTTGCCTTCTTTGTTGGATTCATCAGGCTTCACAGTGTACCCATGTATGAATGCACCTTGTGCTTGACATACGTTCGCGGCACGCCCATGCACGGTAGCCATGTGCATCAAAGCCCTCCTCAACCAGTCCCCTCCACCCGCCATCATGCTCCACGAGCCCCCGGCGCGAAGTCGGAAAGGTCAAGAAGCGCACCATCACCCGCAACACCGTGGCGCTCCACTTCGCCGGGCGCCGGGCCCTTCCAGGTCACTACGCGGCCCACGCCGCTCCAGAGAAGAACACTCAAACTCCTCGGCGTAAAGCCGTAGTGTACCCAGTCAGACGCCTCTGAGATCCATCGAATGTCATTCATATCATATATTTGCGCCTGATCAGCCCTGGAACTTCGGTTTAAGAAGATCGGGCCGATGACGCTGCGCCGCAGGGGAGGGAACACTTGCCCCGAGGGAGAGCCGGTCTGCGCCGTCATCAGGCGGACCGACGGCACGGTGACCGGCATCGACATGAACGCGGGCCAGGTGGCTATCGGCGACGGACCGCCGCGAAGCGCGGTGCAAGCGGTTGCAGCGCAGGATGTCGCGCCAGCGCAAGGGCAGCAAGCGGCGTGAACGCATCCGCCGCCGCCATGCCCGGACGGTGCGCAGGGTGGTCATGAAACGGCGCAACCGGCAGCACCACGTCTCGCGGAAGCTGGCCGGCGGAACGGTCGTCGTGGAAGATCCGAAGACCGCCAACATGACCCGGAGTGCAAAGGGCACGGTCGAGCATCCCGGGACGAACGTGAAGGCGAAGTCCGGGCTGAACCGCGGGATCCTCGCCACCGGCTGAGGTGAGTTGCGGGCGATGCTCGCCTGCAAGGCTCCGCGCCTCGTCGCGGTGAACGCAGCGCATGCCAGCCAGACGTGTGAGGAGTGCGGCACAGCTGACGCCGTCTCGCGTCCGTCACAGACGACATTCACATGCGTGGCCTGTGGCCATGCGGCCCGTAACATCAGGCGTCGGGGACTGGCGCATCTGCACGCGAATGGAGCGTTGCCGCAAGGCATTCCGATGATCCGTGAGACGGATCGCAGACTGGTGGCATGGGCCTTTCAGTCAACGATACAAGTCCCATCGGAAGGGAGGCATTCACTCTATCCCGCGGCAATCCAGGCGTCGATCAGGGCGCGGGCGATGGAATCACGGCGGGGCAGTTCGACACCGTGGGGGAGTGCCACGAGCTCGTCACGGGTGAACCAGCGGGCGTCGGCCAGTTCATCGGTGTCGATGACAAGGTCACCGTGTGTGGCGATGGCAAAGTAGCCCAGCATGAGCGATGACGGATAGGGCCATGGCTGGGTTCCGTGGTAGCGGACATCGCGCACCTCGAGTCCCGATTCCTCGCGCACTTCGCGGACCACGGCCTCTTCCGCCGATTCACCGGGTTCGACGAATCCCGCCAGGCAGGAATACAGCCCGCCCGGCCAGTTCTTCTGGCGGGCCAGCAGGCAGCGGCCGGCATGCTCGGTCACCATGATGACGGCCGGGTCAGTCCGCGGAAAGGCGAGGGTCCCGCACGCGTCGTTGGTGCAGATACGCACGTGACCGGCATCCCTGGCTTCGGTGGCGTGACCGCAGACACCGCAATGGCGGTGGTGGCGCCGCCAGCGTACGAGCCAGGCGGCATGGGAGAGGAGCGAGGCATCGCGGCGCAACAGCTGTGTCGCGATGCCATAGAGTTCCTCGAGGACGCAGCCTTCTTCCCCTGCGCCGGCAAGATCCCGTTCGTCGAGATGCGACACGTCGACGGCAAACAGCGGACCGACTTCGTCGATTCCGAGAAAGATCGGCTCCATCCGGGGGTCATCGGGGAATCCGTCGACATCGCCGGGCGCCAGAAAGGCCGCCTTCTTTCCGCGCAGCAGGTTGCGTCCGCGGTGAACGGGAACGAGCCGGGTTGCGGGGTCGCGGAGCCTTGCGGCAATCCACTGATCATCCCGGCGCAGTTCGCCTGCGCGATCGATCAGATCGCCACGGTAGTGGGACACGTCGACCATGGCAGGACGTTCGCACGGAGCCCGCCGCAGCGCAATCAGGCTTGCGTGCCGTCGGCCGTGGCGGCTAGTGTGGCCGACGGGGGGCCGGAATGGACGGAATTGGCTCGTGAACCCGGTCAGGTCCGAGAGGAAGCAGCCGTAGCGTGTTCAACCGGGTCAGTCCGGCCTTCCAGTCATCCGCTGCACGATACGGTTGCGCGAACCTCCGCCCCGTTCACAAGGAAACGCGATGGCACCTCCTGACCAAGACAGCCCGCAGTACCGAGTCCTCGCCCGCAAGTATCGGCCACGGACCCTCGGTGAACTGCGCGGTCAGGATGTCCTCGTGCGTACGCTGACCCATGCGGTGGAGACCGGGAGGATCGCTCAGGCCTTCCTGCTGACCGGCGTTCGCGGGGTTGGCAAGACGACCACGGCGCGCATTCTGGCACGCATGCTCAACTGTGTCGGCGCGGATGGCTCGGGCGGTGTGACGGCCGAGCCCTGCGGCGTCTGTGAACAGTGCGTTGCCATCACCGCCGATCGCCACATCGATGTCCTCGAGGTCGATGCCGCGAGTCACACGGGCATCGACAACATGCGCAGCCTGCTGGATGCGGCGCGCTACCGACCCTCCATCGGCCGCTACAAGGTCTACGTCATGGACGAGGTCCACATGCTGTCCGGAGCGGCGTTCAACGCGCTTCTGAAGACCCTGGAGGAGCCGCCGGAGCACCTGAAGTTTGTCTTCGCGACGACCGAATTGCGCAAGATTCCGGCGACGATCCTGTCGCGTTGCCAGCGATTTGACCTGCGTCGGGTGGATTCGGAAGAACTTGCCCGGTACTTCGGTGACATCGCCTCGAGGGAGCAGGCATCGGCGAGCGATGAAGCTCTGGCCCTGATCGCCCGCGCCGCCGACGGGTCGGTGCGTGACGGCCTTTCCATCCTCGACCAGGCCATCGCCCAGGGTCGCGGAACGGTCACGCAGGACGATGTGCGGACCATGCTCGGACTCGCCGACAGGGGCAGCACGTTCGCACTCTATCGCCATGTCATGGCCGGCAGGATCGCCGAAGCGCTCGAGGGCCTGGCGGAGCAGTACAGATCGGGAGTGGATCCGGTCTTCGTTCTCCAGGACCTGCTCGAGCTCACCCACTGGCTGACACGTTGCAAGGTCACTCCGGATGCCGCCAGGCAGGCGGCTCCCGAGTTCGAGCGCACGGAAGGGGCGGAGATGGCCGAGACTCTCGGCGTACCGCACCTCACGCGGGCCTGGCAGATTCTCCTCAAGGGCATCGGCGAGGCGCGTGATGCGCCCGACAGCCTTCAGGCCGTGGAGATGACGCTGGTCCGGCTGGCCTTCAGTGCGACGCTGCCAACTCCCGAGCAGGCGTTGAAAGTGCTCGAGAAGTCAACGCCGCCGGCGCCTGAAGGAGCCTCCAGAAGTGCTGCGCCGGCCGTGACCGAGGACGCCGGCAGCGAGGTGCCACGAAGCTTCGAGGCCGTGCTCGGCCTGGTGGAGCGTCACCGCGAGGCCATCCTTCATTCCCACCTGCGCAACCATGTCCACCTGGTGTCCTTTACCGTCGGCGCCATCGAGATCAGGCTCGGCAAGGACGCTCCCGGCGATCTTCCCTCCAGCCTCGCCAGGCTGCTCAGCACCTGGACCGGCATGGCCTGGCAGGTGACACCGTCGACACGTGACGGCGCGCCCACGATCGCGCTCACCGAAGAGCAGGAGAAGAAGGCGCTGATGGAAGAGACGGCCAGGGAACCGGACCTGTCACGCATACTCGAGACCTTTCCCGGAGCCGAGATCGTCAATGTCCGGGACGGCGACACACCGCACGCAAGGAACGGCAACCCATGAATTTTCTCAAGATGATGGAAAAGATTCAGGAAGTGCAGTCACGCATGGAGAGCCTCCAGGAAGACCTCGGCAGGATCGAGGTCGAAGGCATCTCCGGCGGTGGCATGGTCAAGGCTGCGATGACCTGTCAGCACCGGCTCAACAGCCTGTCGATCGATCCCTCTCTCGTCACGACCGACGACAGGGGCATGCTCGAGGACCTGATCGTGGCGGCCATCAACGATGCGCACAGCAAGGCCGAGGAGACGGTCCGGGAACGAACGGCTGACATCGCCGGCGAATTCCAGCTGCCTCCGGGACTGAAGCTGCCCTTCTGACGAACTTCGTGTTATCCTCATCTGCGGCCCCCTGAGCATGGTCCATGTCAGCCCGGAGATCGACCGCCTGACGACCCTGCTGGCGCGTCTGCCGGGTCTGGGACCGCGCTCCGCGCGCCGCCTGGTTCTCCACCTTCTCAAGCATCGCGAGACCCTGCTGGTCAATCTCGTCCAGGCGCTCGAGCAGACGGGCGAGGCCATCACGGTCTGCAGCCGGTGCGGGAATCTCGATACCAGGGATCCTTGCGCCATCTGTTCGGACCCGCGGCGCGATCCCTCGATCATCTGTGTCGTCGAGAATGTCGATGACCTGTGGGCCATGGAGCGTTCGGCCGCGTTTTCCGGCTGCTACCACGTCCTGGGGGGCACCCTGTCGGCACTCGATGGCGTCGGGCCCGGGGATCTCCGGATCGCGGACCTCGTCGCCCGCTCCCGGTCGGCGGACGTCAGGGAAGTGGTTCTCGCCACCGGCGCCACGGTTCCCGGGCAGACGACGGCCCATTATCTCGTCGATGTGCTGGCCACCTGCGGTGTCACGGTGTCGCGCCTGTCACTGGGCGTGCCGGTCGGCGGAGAGCTCAACTTCCTTGATGACGGCACGCTCGGCACGGCAATGCAGGCCCGCCGCACGCTCGCGCCGGGCTGAAGCCCCTTGCCTTGATCGGCGCGGGACCTGGACCTAGTCTTCCGGTCATGCCGATCAAGGTGAAGAAGGCGAGTCGCCATGACGGTGATGACGGTCATTCATGCTCCCGATCCACGCCTCCAGGCGATCTCCGAGGCCGTGGAGACCGTCGATGACGGTGTCCGCCGGCTCTTGGATGATCTCCTGGAGACCATGTACGCCGAAAAGGGACTCGGTCTCTCGGCGATCCAGGTCGGCATTCCCCGACGCGTCATGGTGGTCGACGTGGCAGGGCGGAGCGGGATTTCCCGACCTCGAAAACTCGTCAACCCGGCCATTGTCGCGTCGTCGCAGGAGCGCCTCGAGTTCGACGAAGGCTGCCTGTCGTTTCCGAAACTCTCTGCCATGGTGGAGCGCCCGGCATCGATCGACATCACCTATCTCGACGAGAACGGAGACGGCAGGAAGCTTCATGCCGACGGCCTCCTGGCACGCTGTCTGCAGCACGAGATCGATCACCTCAACGGCATTCTCTTCATCGATCATCTCTCGGCCCTGCGCCGCCGGCTGATCCTGCGCAAGATGATCAAGTGGAAGAAGGCGCGGCTGCGCGACATCGCGTGACCACCCTCAGGATCGCGTTCATGGGAACGGCGCCCTTCGCCCTCCCGGCGCTGGAAGCTCTCCACCGCGATGGTCAGGATATCGTGGCTGTCTACACGCAACCGCCGCGGCCGGCCGGGCGCGGCAAGCGCATGCGCGCCACTGTCGTCGCCGAACGGGCCGAAGCCCTTGGCCTCGACGTGAGGACGCCGGTCTCGCTGCGGGACGGCGCGGCCACTGCCGCCTTCCAGGCACTCGATGCCGACGTGGCGGTCGTCGCCGCCTACGGACTGATCCTTCCTCCGGCCATCCTCGATGCGCCTCGACGGGGCTGCATCAATCTCCATCCATCGCTTCTGCCGCGTTGGCGGGGCGCCACCCCGGCAGCCCGTGCCATCCTTCATGGTGACCGGGAGACCGGTCTCACGGTCTTCCGCATGGACGAGGGCCTCGACACCGGCGCCGTTCTCTGGCGCCATCGCCTGCCCATGCCCCGCCGTACCACCACGGACGGCCTGGAATCCCGTCTCGCCGGTCTTGCCGCAGATGTTCTCCCGGGACTCCTCCGACGTCTCGGGGACCTCATGGCCCGGGCCGAACCCCAGAGCGATCGGGACGCCACCTACGCGCCGAAGTTCACGCGTGCCGACGGCCGCATCGACTGGCGGCGCGGTGCGGAAGAGATCGATCGCATGGTGAGAGCCCTCAATCCGCGCCCCGGGGTACATTTCGGAGAGCCATCGGCGCCGGTGAGGATTCTCGAGGCCGAGGCCGTCGCGGGCGAGGGCCCGCCGGGAGCGCTGCTGGACCGCAGTGCCGTCGTCGCCTGCGGCCGGGGCGCGTTGCGTCTCGTGAAGGTCCGCGCGGCGGGTCGGGCGACCACCGATGGCGCTGCCTGGCTGCGTGGCCGGCATCTCGCGCCCCCGGCGCGTCTCGTCTGATCATGCCGCGCTATCGCCTCACGCTGGAATACGACGGCACCGGCTATGCCGGATGGCAAAGGCAGCGCGGCCGGCCCTCCATCCAGCGGGCCCTGGAGGAGGCGTTCCGGTCGTTCTGCCAGGAGGATGTGAACCTGGCGGCGGCGGGAAGGACGGATGCCGGTGTCCATGCCCTGCAGCAGATCGCGCACGTCGACCTGGTTCGCGACTGGCCGCCTTCCACGGTGAGAGACGCGGTCAACCAGCACCTGCGTCCACAGGCCATCGCCATCCTCGAGGCGGCGCGGGCCGAGGCTGCGTTTCATGCCCGGTTCGATGCCGTCGAGCGTCACTATCGCTACCGGATCGTGTGCCGCAGGGCGCCCCTGACGATCGATCTCAAGCGGGCCTGGCACGTGCCGGGACCGCTCGACGCCGAGGCCATGCAGGGAGCGGCGCATTGCCTCGTCGGCAGGCACGATTTCACCACCTTCAGGGATGCCGGCTGCCAGGCGTCCTCTCCGGTCAGGACGCTCGACGAACTCACCGTCATGCGCACCGCGGAGGCCATCGTGATCAGCGCCCGCGCCCGTTCCTACCTGCATCGCCAGGTCCGCAGCATGGTGGGCTCGCTCGTCCATGTCGGGGAGGGCCGGTGGACGGCCAGCGACCTCCGGCACGCCCTCGAGCTAAGGGACCGCAAGGCCTGCGGCGTGATCGCTCCGGCCCACGGCCTCTACCTCGCCGCCGTCCGCTACCCGCACCCGGCGGACGGGGAGCCGGCTTGAGATGGCTGCCGGGCGCACGATCTTCGCCCAGCCCTGCACCTTCGTCGCGTCGGCGACGTCGCTCGAAGGCCTGCCCGACCCAGCGCTCCCCGAGGTCGCCATGGCGGGGCGTTCGAACTGCGGCAAGTCGTCGCTCATCAACGCGCTCACCGGACGGCGAAGCCTGGCGCGCACCTCCAGGACACCGGGCCGGACGCGTGCGATCAATGTCTTCAGCCTGGATGGGCGCATGCATCTCGTCGATCTGCCCGGATACGGCTATGCCGCCGCCGGCAAGGCGGAGATCGCCGGGTGGACGCGGGCCGTGGACGACTACCTTGCCCTTCGCCCGGTGCTGCGGCGCGTCTTCCTGCTGCTCGATGCGCGCCGCGGGATCACCGACAGGGACCGTGCGACGTTCGACAGCCTCGATACCGCCGGCGTCGCCTGGCAGGCCGTGCTCACCAAGTCCGACAAGGTGAGGGGCGCCGGTCTCGACGACGTGGCGGGCGCGGTGGAAAGGGAACTGCGGCGACGGCCCGCCGCCGTTCCCGGCATCCTGGTCACCAGCGCCCGCAAGGGCCAGGGCATCGACGATCTGCGCTGCGCCGTCGCCGCCCTTCTCTCCTGATCGGGAGACGCTCGATCAGGCCATCCTGCTGTCGCTCAGGGAGCCTGCGCGCCACGCCCGGTCCATGGACCCAAGAATGCTGTCCCCTCGCTCGCACCGGAGGCTGATCAACCGCGCCGCGAACGACGCGCTGCATGTCCGGCACACGGCCACGGCGAGATGCGCAATGATCGGCCGGGCATCAGCCTGCGCCGAGCGCCGGGACGACAACGGAAAGAGAGCCCTGGGATTTCTTGACGTCGGGGGGGGTAGAGTGTGTGTCCATAGCTGGAATCAGGAGATCATGTGATGGCTATCGAGCGGATCGGCGGCACCGGCAACGACACCCTGACGGGCGGCATCGGCGACGACATCCTGACCGGCGGCGCCGGGGACGACACGCTTTATGGCGGCAACGGTGACGACACGCTCGACGGGGGTGACGGCATCGACAGCCTGTTCGGCGGTCAGGGCGACGACCGGCTGACGGGCGGCCGAGGCGACGACGACCTCTATGGTGGCCTGGGGGCCGATGTCTTTGCCTTCGCAGTGGGGGACGGGGCCGACACCATGACCGGTTTCGAGGTGGGCGACATCATCGAGATCGCCGGCGTGTCCGGCGGCCTCGGGGACCTGGTGATCGAGCAGCAAGGCTCCAATACCGTCATCCGCTACGGTGATGGCGACAAGATCACGCTGGAGAACGTGACGGCGTCCTCCCTGGGCGCGGACGATTTCCTGACGGCCAACCAGCAGCCCGGCCCCCTTGTGGATGCTCGTGCTCCATCAGCCCCTGCCAGATCTCGGTGGGCCGGACCCAAACCACAACCAGCGCCAGACCCCGAACCTGACCAACCTCCGCCGAAACGTCCTGTGCCGCCGCCGTCGGCGACGGCAGGCGTTTACGGACACAGGTTCCTCCGGGCGTTCGCCGGGCCGGAAGCCGGACCTGACCGGACCGCTCCAGGGCCCGCAGGGCCGACAGGCAGGTGGCGACCCGAGGCTGTCCCCCTGCCATCGCGGAAACCGAAATCGGCGCACAGACGTTCGGCAACGCCGCGCGATGCGCCATGCCATGCCGCCCGCATCCAGCACTTCGATGGCATGATGCACCGACTCAGGCCGATGCTGGCTGGCACCGCAGCACCGCCCGAATCAAGTGTTCAGCATCACTCGTGGGGCATGGGCACGGTCAGCGAGTGAAGATCGACTTCGATCTGGACGGCACACCGGTCGGCAGCTCGCACAGACAACACGACCTGGAGCGAAGCCGGACGATTGACAGCCGGCCCCCGGTTGGGAGAGGATGGGGCCATGCGTCTTCAGAAGCGCTCTCCTGACCAACGAACCAGACCAACAAGGGAGTCAAGACACATGAGAAAACTGATCTTGCTGATCTCAGCCGGAGCACTGGCAACCGTCACGTCGGTCGCCGGGGCGGCGACGCTTGATGATGTCCGGGCGAAGGGACATGTGCAGTGCGGCATCAACACCGGTCTGCCGGGCTTTGCGTTCAAGGACGAAGCGGGCGAATGGCAGGGTTTCGACGTTGACTACTGCAAGGCACTGGCGGCGGCGGTCTTCGGTGATGCCGGAGCGCTGAAGTACACGAACCTCACAGGCGCCACGCGCTTCGAGGCTCTCAAGGCGGGCGAGGTCGATGTCCTGTCGCGCAACACGACCTGGACCTACAGCCGCGACAACGACCTCAAGCTCACATTCGTCGGCGTCAACTACTACGATGGCCAGGGGTTCATCGTGAACAAGGCGCTTGGCGTCGAGAGTGCACATGATCTCGACGGCGCCTCGGTCTGCATCCAGACCGGCACGACCACCGAGCTCAACCTCGCGGACTTCTTCCGAGCCAGTGGCATGAGCTACGAGCCGGTTCCCATCGAGAACAACGAGGAAGCACGCCAGAACTACCTGGCAGGACGCTGCGACGTCTACACGACGGACCGTTCCGGTCTCGCCGCGACCCGTGCTGCCCTCGACAATCCGGATGACCACCTGGTCCTGCCCGAGATCATTTCGAAGGAGCCGCTTGGCCCGCTGGTCAGGCACGGTGACGACGAGTGGGCCGACATCGCCCGCTGGGCTCTCAACGCGCTGATCCTCGCCGAGGAGTACGGCATCGATTCCGGCAACGTCAACGAACTGGCCGAGGGCACCAACAACCCCGAGATCAATCGCATGCTCGGCACCGAGGGCGAGTACGGCGCGATGCTGCGGCTCGACCAGGACTGGGTCGTCAACGTCATCAACGCCGTTGGCAACTACGCCGAGATCTTTGATCGCAACATCGGTCCGGACACGGCGATCGGCCTTTCGCGCGGGGTCAATGCCTCCTACCTTGACGGAGGCATTCTCTACGCTCCGCCGTTCCGTTGATCTGAGCTGATCCCGGGACATCGTGGCCGGCGCCCGTTGACTGAAACAACGGGCGCCGGCCCCTGGGTTCCCGTCGTCATCGCCCACCGCCCGGATCCAGAGTCGCCGTGACAGTCCATCCGGATGTTGAAGCGGACAGGGATTTCCGCCTGTCCGACATATGGACCAACGAACGGTCCCGGTCCCTTGTCATCCAGATTTTTGCCCTCATCGTCCTGCTCCTGGCGCTGGCCTGGATCATCAACAACACGGTCCAGAACCTCGAGAATCTCGGTGTGGAAACCGGCTACGGTTTCCTCGGACATCCGGCCAGCTACGACATCAACCAGCGCCTGATCGAGTACTCCTCGCGCTCGACCCACGCCCGCGCCGCCGTGGTCGGATTCCTGAACACCGTGCTGGTCGCGGTCACCGGGGTCGTCTTCGCCACGATCCTCGGATTCATGGTCGGCATCCTGCGCCTGTCGGGCAACTGGCTCATCTCCAGGCTGATGACGGCCTACATCGAATTCACGCGCAACGTACCGGTGCTTCTCCACATCCTCCTGTGGTACGGCATCGTCGTCCATGTCCTGCCGCACCCCAAGCAGGCCATCGAACCGTTCAGCGGGTTCTTTCTCTCCAACAGGGGTTTCTACCTGCCGCGGCCTGTCCTCGAGGATCTTGCCTGGGTGATTCCGGCGAGCCTCGTGGTCACCCTGGTCGGCGTCTGGCTCTTTGCCCGCCTCGCACGGCGCGTCCAGGAACGGACCGGGCGCATCTATCCCGTCCTGTCGGTATCCCTGGTGACCATCGTCGCAGCCCCCGTCATCGCATACTTCGCTTCCGGGTCGCCGATCAATCTCGACTGGCCTGCCCTCGAGGGCTTCAACTACAGGGGCGGCATTGCGCTCAAGCCGGAGTTCTTCGCCCTGTGGTTCGCCCTGTCGATCTACACGGCGGCCTTCATCGCCGAGATCGTGCGCAGCGGCATCGTGGCCGTCAGTCACGGGCAGACCGAGGCGGCCTACTCCCTCGGCGTCAAGCCCGGCTGGACCATGCGTCTCGTCATCATCCCGCAGGCATTGCGGGTGATCGTGCCGCCGCTCATCAGCCAGTATCTCAACCTGACCAAGAATTCCTCCCTGGCGATTGCCGTCGGCTACATGGACCTGACGGCCACCATCGGCCGCATATCGCTCAACCAGACCGGACGGGCGCTGGAGTGCATGTCCATCCTGCTCACCGTGTACCTGCTCATCTCGCTCACCATTTCGGCCTTCATGAACTGGTACAACCGGCGCATCCGCCTGGTGGAGCGGTGACGCCATGGAACGCTCCCTTCACATCGTTCACGAGAAGGCCGATATCCGGCCTCCCCCCGCCATGTCGGTCGGGCCCGCCCGCTGGTTGAAGGACAACCTCTTCTCCTCGGCCTCGAACGTTGTCCTCACCTTCGTGGTGATCTATCTCCTGTGGCTGATCATCCCGCCCTTCCTCGAATGGGCTCTCTTCGACGCGGTGTGGAACGCCGCGTCGCGCGCGGAGTGCTGGGACACCGCTGACGGCGCCTGCTGGGCGGTGGTGGTCTCGCGATTCGACCAGTTCGTCTACGGCGACTACCCGGTGAGCGAACGCTGGAGAGCGAATCTCGCCTTCGTCCTGCTGTTCGTTGCCCTGGCGCCCGTGCTGTTCGACAGGATCCCGTGGCGGCGCTATCTCGTGGGGTTCTCCATCGTCTATCCCGTCATCGCCTACATCCTGCTGATCGGTGGTCTCGGCCTGCCGGAAGTCGAAACCGCGCGATTCGGCGGGTTCCTGCTCACCATCGTCATCGGCATCACCGGGATATCCGCTTCCCTGCCGCTGGGCATCCTGCTGGCGCTGGGGCGGCAGTCCGATCTCTTCATCATCAGGGTCCTGTGCGTCGCCTTCATCGAGTTCATTCGCGGTGTGCCGCTCATCACGCTGCTCTTCGTCGCTTCGACCCTGCTCAACTACTTCATGCCGCCCGGCACCAGCTTCAACCTTCTGGTGCGCGTTCTCATCATGGTCACCCTGTTCTCGGCCGCCTATCTCGCCGAGGTCATCCGCGGCGGGCTCCAGGCCATGCCCTCGGGGCAGTACGAGGCCGCGAAGTCCCTGGGCCTTCCCTACTGGAGGAGCATGAGACTCGTCATCCTGCCCCAGGCGCTGAAGATCTCGATCCCCGGAATCGTCAACTCCTTCATCGCGCTCTACAAGGACACGACCCTGGTCATCATCATCGGCCTCCTCGATCCCCTCGGCATCGGCAAGGCGACGCTCTCCGACACCACGTGGCAGGGCCTGTCGACGGAGGTCTACATCTTCGTTGCCATCTTCTTCTTCCTGTGCTGCTTCGGCATGTCGCGCTATTCGGCATGGCTAGAGCGCAGGCTGCACACCGGTCACTAGGACGAATGCCATGACTGATCAGGACTCCCCGAGTTCCCAGAAAGCCTTCACCGGCACGGTCAGCGACGAAGTGGTGATCGACATCAGGTCCATGAACAAGTGGTTCGGCGACTTCCACGTGCTCAGGGATATCAACCTTACCGTCTTCCGCGGCGAGCGGATCGTTATCTGCGGCCCTTCGGGATCGGGCAAGTCGACCATGATCCGCTGCATCAACCGGCTCGAGAAGCACCAGCGCGGAAAGGTCGAGGTCGACGGCATCGAACTGACCGACAACATCAAGAAGATGGATCAGGTGCGCCGCGAGGTGGGCATGGTGTTCCAGCACTTCAATCTGTTCCCGCACCTCACCGTGCTGGAGAACTGCACCCTGGCGCCGGTCTGGGTGCGGCGCCTGCCCAGGGCCGAGGCCGAAGAAACCGCCATGCGTTATCTCGAAAGGGTGAAGATTCCCGAACAGGCCTCCAAGTACCCGGGCCAGCTGTCCGGTGGCCAGCAGCAGCGCGTGGCCATCGCCCGTTCGCTGTGCATGGAACCGCGCGTCATGCTGTTCGACGAGCCGACCTCGGCGCTCGATCCGGAGATGATCAAGGAAGTTCTCGAGGTCATGGTGGATCTCGCGGAAAGCGGCATGACGATGCTGGTTGTCAGCCACGAGATGGGGTTCGCCCGCCAGGTCGCCAACCGGATCATCTTCATGGACGAGGGGCAGATCGTCGAAGAGGCGCCGCCGCTGGAGTTCTTCAGGAACCCGAAGAGCGACCGCACCAAGCTCTTCCTGAGCCAGATCCTGCACTCCGGGACGTAGGCCGGACACCAGGCCAGGCGACCGGTTTGCACCTGCCGGAACAACCGGACTATCCTCGAGGCCTCCCCGGCCCGATTCGCTCAGAATGAAGGCGGCCCTCCATGATCAGGCGCGGCACTGCCGAAAAGAACATCGCCGGCACCAAGCGCTGGCTGAGGACCGCCGAGACCCTGGCGGAAGCGTTGCCCTACCTGCGCCAGTTTTCCGGGTGCACCTTCGTCATCAAGTATGGCGGCCATGCCATGGGGAACGACAAGCTGGCGCTGGACTTCGCCCGTGATGTCGTCCTCGTCAAGCAGGTGGGAATCCACCCGGTCATCGTCCACGGTGGAGGTCCGCAGATCGGTTCCATGCTCGGCGACCTGGCGATCGAGTCGACGTTCGTCGACGGACTGCGGGTCACGGACAGGAGATCCATGGACGTGGTGGAGATGGTCCTGGCCGGTTCCATCAACAAGAAGATCGTCTCGTCGATCAATGCCGAGGGCGGCCTTGCGATCGGCATATCGGGCAAGGACGGCCGTCTTCTGCAGGCCCGCAAGGTCGAACGGCACATCCGTGATCCCGATTCGAACATCGAAGGGGTCGTCGATCTCGGGTTCGTCGGTGAGCCCGAGAAGGTCAACGCCGACATCCTGACCATCCTGGCGTCGACCCAGGCGATACCCGTGATCGCTCCCGTGGGGATTGCCGAGAACGGGGACACCTACAACATCAACGCCGATACCGCGGCCGGCGCCATCGCCGAGGTGCTGAAGGCGCCGAAGCTGTTGTTGCTCACCGATGTTCCTGGCGTGCTGGACAGCGACGGTGCGCTCATCTCGGAGATGTCGCGCCAGGAAGCCAAGGGACTGTTCGACACGGGAGCGATCACCGGCGGCATGATCCCGAAGCTCGAGACCTGTCTGAAGGCCCTGGAGAACGACGTCGGCGCCGCCCACATCCTTGACGGCCGCATCCCCCATGTCCTGCTGCTCGAGCTGTTCACGGAGAACGGCACCGGCACGAAGATCAACGCGTGACCGCCGCGGAACGCATCCTCGCAACCGTGGACACCTGGATCTTCGATCTGGACAACACGCTCTATTCCGAAAGGTTCGGTCTCTTCGACCAGGTCAGCGACCGCATGACCCTCTTCATTGTCGAGTTCCTCGGACTCGATCGCTGCCGCGCACGGGCGCTGCAGAAGCAGTACTTCAGCGAGCACGGCACAACGCTGAACGGCCTGATGAAGATCCATGACTGCGATCCTGCGGAGTTTCTCGCTTTCGTGCACGACATCGACTGGTCGCCGATACCGGAGAATCCCGATCTCGCCCGCACACTTGCGGAGCTCCCCGGGCGCAAGCTGATCTTCACCAACGGCGACAGGCCGCATGCCCTGCGCGCCATGGAACGCCTGGGAGTCGCCGGGTGTTTCGAGGCCGTGTTCGACATCGTCGCCTCGGATTACATTCCGAAGCCCGATCCCGTCGTCTACCAGGCGCTCATCCGGCATCACGACATCGATCCCGGTCGGGCGATCTACTTCGAGGACATCGCCCGCAATCTCGAGCCGGCCAAGGAGCTCGGCATGACGACGGTTCTGGTCGGGGATAACGAAGGCGCGGCCGGCGATCACATCGACCATCACGCGCCGGATCTTGCCGGTTGGCTTGCCGCACTCATCCGGTCCGGCGGCGTTTCGGTCTCCACCAAACAGTCATGAACGTCGGCTTACCTGTTCACCCCGCGCCATGAAACGTGAGCCTGTTGTGGCCGTTGGACAAGTGCGTTGATCCGGCGTATTGGTGCACGATCATGCGAGCAGGTGGAGGTGGGTGACGAAGACGCTTGCATTTCGATGATGTTCTGACGCCTGAACGAACCAGACCCTTGATGGCCATAGACGCGGGGTAGCCGGAAAGGTCCAAGGTTCGTCAACAGGCGTCAGCCAGAACCACCACACGGCGGTCAGGCATGCGCCTGACCGGCAGGTCGCTCGCGCTCTGTTCAACAAAGGCGCTGCAGGGATCAGAAATGTTTCACAGCAAACGGGAAGGCAACCCCCGATGATGCACGATCTCCAAACCACGATCGACGAGGCCTGGGAAGCCAGGACCACGATCGACACCGACACCTCGGGACCGGTCCGGGAAGCCGTGCTCCGGGCCGTCGAACTTCTGGATTCGGGCGAATGCCGGATTGCCGAGCCGGGCGTTGACGGCTGGATCATCAACGAATGGCTGAAGAAAGCGGTTCTCCTTTCCTTCAGGCTGACCGAAACCCGGACCATTCCGGGCGCCCCGGGTGCTCGTGCCAACTGGTATGACAAGGTGGAGAACAAGTTCGAGGGGTGGGACGAGACGCGGTTCGCGGCGGCTGGATTTCGGGCGGTGCCGCACGCCATCGTCCGTCATGGCGCCTATGTCGCTCCCGGCGTCGTGCTGATGCCGAGTTTCGTCAACATCGGCGCCTGGGTCGGCGAAGGGACGATGGTGGACACGTGGGCCACCGTGGGGAGTTGCGCCCAGGTGGGCCGCAACTGTCACATCTCCGGGGGCGCAGGTCTTGGTGGCGTCCTCGAGCCCCTGCAGGCAGCACCCGTGATCGTCGAGGACGACTGTTTCATCGGCGCCCGCAGCGAGGTTGTCGAAGGAGTCATCGTCGAAAAGGGTTCGGTGCTCTCCATGGGCGTCTTCATTGGCGCCTCCACCCGGATCGTTCATCGTGAAACGGGCGACGTCGTCATCGGACGGGTACCCGCCGGTTCGGTGGTGGTGCCGGGTTCCCTGCCGCCGAAGGTCCCGGGCGGCCCCTCGCTCTACTGTGCCGTCATCATCAAGCAGGTCGATCAGGGGACGCGCGCCAAGACGTCCATCAACGAACTCCTAAGAGACTGACGGCCCCTCGCGAGTTCGCGAAGTTCGGCCGGGCGCTTCTCGATGAAGGCCGCCATGCCTTCGCCCTGATCGTCGACGGCAAGGAGGCACTCGGCGAGGGAGGGCCTCGAACGTGCGGTTGATCGTCTCCTCGCCCATGTCCGGCAATGGCATGGGCCACCTTGAGCGCGAGCCTTGAGCCGGTCGCCAAGTCTGCGGATCGCAACTGGCTGACGTTCGGCGCAGATACATCGAAGCCGTCGGCGAAGGTTTAGGTTGTCGAGGGTGATGTCGATGTCTTCGGAGAACCGGTCGACGATCCGGTAGACCTTCGAGAGCGAGGTGCCGCCCTTGAAGGCCACCGGATGACCGCTAGACTGAAGTTCCGGACGATTTCCTGCTGATCCTCACAACAACTCACTGATCTTGCGTTATTTGTTGGATCCATCAGGCTTCACAGTGTACCCATGTATGACTGCACCTTGTGCTTGGTATACGTCCGCGGTACGCCTATGCACGGTAGCCATGTGCATCAAAACCCTCCTCAACCAGTCCCCTCCACCCGCCATCATGCTCCACGAGCCCCCGGCGCGAAGTCGGAAAGGTCAAGAAGCGCACCATCACACGCAACACCGTGGCCTGCCCATTAGTCACAAACCCTGTCATTACAAGTGCACTTTTGCCACACATTGAGGGTGCCGTGAGGTAAGCGAAAGGTGTGGGTCGAGGCGCCCTTGCCTCAGCCCTCAGCCCGAGATCCAGCGCTTCACCTCGCTCTGGTGGCCGACCTGCCGGGCCCGCTCGACGATGTCGGCGCCGAGCGCGAGGTGGCTGTATCCTTCCCAGACCACGTGGGCGCCGGGCGGTGCGTCGTGCCGGCGCTGGAGGTACCCGCCCATGCGGGCCAGGAGGGTGATGGCGGCGCCGAGGTTGTCGGGCGCCTCCAGGCGGCGCTGCCGGGCAAAGTCCGCGATCACCGCCAGCTCGGCTTCGGAGAACAGCACCCCGGGCTCGAGCCCCGGCGTCTCGCGCCCGAGCAGGGCCAGGACCGACAGTCTCCAGGCGATGACGGCGCGCAGGGCGACGGCCCGTTCGACGCGTTCCCGCGTGCGATGGGCTCCCGTCTCCACGTCGCAGCCGGACTTGAGGATGCGGAAGAACTCCTCGATGCGCCAGCGCCGCTCGTAGAAGCCGACCACTTCCCGGGCCTGGCAGGCATCGCTCACCGGCAGCGAGGTCAGGAGCAGCCATTCCAGCGGCTTCGCTCCGTCCTCGGGATCGGCGGTTTCCTGGACATGGACCAGTGACAGGCGGATCGCCCGCGCGCCCGGTTCGGCGCGTCCTTCGGGAACCGGTATCTCGAGGCTCTTCCAGCGCAGGGCGCAGGGAGCGGTGCGCGCGGCCCGTCCGATGAAGGCCGACTGCGACCCCGTCGCCCGCCGTACCGACAACCGCGGCACCGATACCGTCCAGGCCTCCCGGACCGGCTGTCGGCGCATGCGTTCGAACAGCTTCAATCGTCCCTTGCCGAGACTGCGGTCATGACGGGCCCGCACGAGGATGTGGATCCGCCCTTCCAGGCGCCGCCAGGCCTCCAGGACCTCGAAGGCATCGCCTTCGCGATCCATGACGGCCACGGCCCGAACCTCGTGCAATCCGTCGATCAGGGCCCCGCTGTCTTCCAGTCCCCGGACCCAGCGCTGGGTCTTGGTGTCACGGTCGTCGTCGGCGGCGCCCTCGAGCGGCGGCGCATCGAACTCGATCCGTGGCACGCCCAACGGGATGCCGTCCGCCGCCACGGCGAGGGTCGTGTGCAGATGCAGACCGAGAGTGCCCTTGGATCCCCGGTTGCGGGAGATCACGCCGAGACCCTCGCAGGCCTGGTGCGTCGCCAGGTTGATGTCGGAGCCGTCCTGGATCAGCAGCACCGTGTCCTGTCCCTGGATCCGCTGACGGGTCCGCTTGCGATGCGGAGCGAGGATCGCCTGTGCCGAGACGGCGGCGCTATCGGGGTGCTCAATCAGACGATAATAGCCGGTCACCATCGCTGCATCTCCCCGGGCTGCGGTCACGAAGGTCTTCGAAGGCGTCTGCGCCAGCAGAGCAGCCGATTGTACAAGACGCCGGCTCAGCCGGACATCGCCGAAGTCCGCTCCGGCCAGTTCCTGCTCCGCCCACCGGGTGCTGTCCAGACCCGCCCACGGCGTCAACGGCTCCACCCGGACCCCCAGCTGCCAACGCCAGTCGGTGCTGAGCGGGCGTAGCCAGACCTGCTTGACCGCCACCGGCCGGCGATGACGGTCGCGACCGGCCGTCTGCCCGACCCGGATCCATCCACTCGCCCGGCAGCTGGTGCCGTCGTGCTCGGGACCGACATACGTTTCGATGAGTACCGGACGCAGACCGTAGAGGGCCTCGTAGTCCCCAACCACCCGGCGCAGGCACAGGCCGAGCGCCCGCGACGCGAGGTTGCGGCAGCGCCCAAGAGCCGGCCGGATCAGGAAGCGCGCCAGGCCGACGATGCGGTGCCGCCCCGCCGCACACTGCGCCGGGGTCCAGCCGATCCAGCGATCCCGCGCCGCCTGCACACGGGTCGGCGCCGCACACAGGAAGCCGCCGAGAACCCCCTCGCCCGAGGTCAGGACGTAGCGGATCTGCGATCCCGCCGCCCGCACCGGACCGAGAG
Source organism: Alphaproteobacteria bacterium (assembly GCA_964291265.2). Lineage (GTDB taxonomy): Bacteria > Pseudomonadota > Alphaproteobacteria > SP197 > SP197 > SP197. The sequence continues at coordinate 576,303 of OZ219747.1, read as the reverse complement.
GATGCTCCCGGGCCATCATCGCCGCCCACGTGTGCTTGCCGGCGCGGTCGGTCACCGGCGACACCGCAAGGTCGGGGATCTGCCCCGCCTGGTCCGGGACCTCCGGCAACGGCGGCGCCGGCCGCGTCCGGGGATCCGTGCGCGGCGCCCGGTGCGCCGGCCCCGGACGCGCCGGCGGCAGCCGGATGCGCCCGGCCCGGTCCAGGGCTTCAAGCGCCGACAGGCAGCTCTGCAGGCGCAGATGTCCGCGCCCGTCGCGCAGCGCAAAGGCGGCACAGGTGGCGCGGGTTGCGGCCCAGCGGCTCGACGAGCCATCCAGGATCGGCTGCAGCCGGGCCAGGGCCTCGGGTTGGTCCAATGTTGACCGGATCGGCAGGGGAGTGTAGTCCATGACGTTGGGCAGCCTGACAGGGTGCGCTGGTCTTGTCAAGCATTCGGTCCGCACGATCGCCGGGCGTGCTTCTGGCAGGCGGCGGCAGTGGCGAAGACCCCCTCTCAGTTCACTTGTAATGACACCTTTTGTGACTAATGGGCAGACCGTGGCGCTTCACTTCGCCGGGCGCCTTTCAAAGGATCGGACCTGCATAGGTGATTCGTTTCGTGCATGCTGCGGGCATGCAGGTTGGTCTCCGCCATTTCGATTCGCAGACGCTTGACTGGTTTGCCGGCGCGTTGCGCTCCGCCGACGCCACCCGTCACGGTCTGGCACGCGAGCTTTGCGAGCGCACCGGCTGGCGCAACGCGCTCGGCCGTCCGTGCCTGTCGGCGGCGGCGAAGGTGCTGCCGGCGCTCGCCGAGCGCGTGGGGTTGGAGCTTCCGCTGCCGCGGAGCGTGCCCGATCCGACCGTCGTGCCCGCCGTCCCGGCCGGTGACGTCCCCGACACCAAGCTGGTCTGCCTGCTGGAGGATCTCGGCCCGGTCTCGCTCGAACCGGTGGGCGAGGCCGACGATCGCCGTCTCTGGGAGGCGATGATGGCGACGCACCACCCGCTGGGATGGACGCGCTCGCCCGGCGGCCAGGTGCGCACCTGGATCCGCTCGCAGCGCCACGGCACCCTCGGCGGGATCGGCTTCGGGTCCGCGACCTGGCAGCTGCGGGCGCGGGATGAGTGGATCGCATGGTCCGCCGACGCCCGTGCCGCCAACATCGAGCGTGTGATCTGCGGTCATCGGTTTCTCCTGCTTCCCGGCGTTCGGGTCTACGGACTGGCGTCTGAGGGTCCTGCGCATGGCGGCGGAGCGCATCGCCGACGACTGGGAGGCCCGCTACGCGGTGCGCTAAGGTGGCGGCCTACACTCATGTCGGTGCGGAGCACAGCGGCTATTGCTACCACTGCGCCGGCTGGACCGTGGCCGGGCGGACCAGCGGGCGCCGCGGCGAGGTTGGCACGGTGCGGGTCCTGGCCCTGGAGAGCGGCTGGCGGACGGTGCTCCACGGGATACAGCGCCGTCCACTCGGCGCCCTGGCGGGCGTCTATGACGGCACTGACGCGGACTGGGCGGAGCGGGAGTACGGGCGCACGCGCCATACCGACGGCCGGGTGCGGCGACGCATCGTTGACATGGGCCGGGCCTGGATGAAGAACATGGGGGAGGACCTGCCGATCATCTTTCCCGAGAAGGCGGAGCAGAAGGCCGCTTATCGGTTGCTGTCGAACCCGAGGGTATCCATGGAGCACGTTCTGGCAGCGCATGTTGAGGCGACCGTGGAGCGTTGTCGGACAGAGCCTCTTGTCCTTGCGATACAGGACACGACGGCGATCAACTACAGCGGCCTGGAGGCCACGAAGGGTCTGGACAAGCTCGGCGGCGGCGGCAAGGGGAGCGTCGGCATCCTCGCCCACGCCGGTCTGGCGGTGACGTCGGAGGGCCGGCCGCTGGGCCTGTTCACGATGGATGCGGCCTTTCGGCAGGAGCCCGGGGAGGACAGTCAGCGCTGGGTCACCGGGCTCGAGCGGGCCCGGGAGCTCGCGGCGGCCTGCCCGGACACGCGTGTGGTCTCGGTCTGCGACCGCGAGGGCGACTTCTGGGAACTGCTCGCCCATGCCGCGGACGCCGGAGCCGCGCTGCTGGTGCGTGCGAGCCGTTCGGCGAAACAGCGCGTGGGTGAGCCCGACGGCAAAAAGAAGTGCCTGTGGAAGCATGTCGCGGCCCGGCCGCTGGTCGCGGTGACGGAGCTGACGATCCCGGCCGCTGGCGGCCCGCGCGCCCGCAAGGAGCGCGTCGCCCGTCTCGAGATCCGCACGGCACAGGTCGAGGTGGCACCGCCGCAAAAAGAGCGCGACGCGGAGCCTGTGTCCATGTTCGCGGTCTCGGCCAGCGAGGCCGGAACCGGTGACGGCGACGAGGCCCTGCACTGGCTGCTGCTGACCACCGAGCGCCCGGCACCAGGGGAGGCCGAGGCCGTGCACGCGGCGACCGTCCTGGGCTGGTACCGGACGCGATGGAGCATCGAGACCTGGTTCCGCACGCTGAAGACCGGGACCCGGATCAAGGACCGCCGGCTCGACAGGGCCGACGACCTGAAGACGTGCCTTGCCTTCGACGCCGTCACCGCCGTCCATGTTGCCGACCTGACCGTGCTTGCGCGCGAGCGTCCCTTGACCCCGGCGAGCGAGGTGTTTGCCGAGGAGGACATCGACCTGCTCCGCACGCTGCTGGAATCCCAGGGTCACCGGGAGGTCCGGGCGATGGGCGATGTCCGTGCCGTCGTCATCGGCCTTGGGCGCCTCGTCGGGTGGCATCCCACGCCGCGCCAGACGCTCCCGGGAGCGAAGAAGCTCTGGCAGGGTCTCGAAAGGCTGAACTGGGCGATCCAGGTGCGTGACGCACTTGGCGCAAGAAGGCGGGACTAAGATCCCTATACACGCGTGGGTGGTTGAAAGGGGTGGGACGGGTCAAGGGATCAGGCGGCCAGGAACCTCTCCACCGCAGGGCTCTTCTTTTGTCATGTTTCGTCCGACGAGGGGGCGTTCCAGGCAGATCTGGAGGTCCATTCGGGACCGGATTTCGTTGTCGATATGCCGGTTCCGACCTCGAGAAGGTGCCACCAACTTCAAGAACGGCCACTCTGACGCGGTTGTCCGCCGCCGATCGCGACAACAGAATGGTCCTGCTCTCCACCGGGTGGCGCTTGCCGCGGCTGACGGCATGGAATAGGCTTTCTCCTCGGGATGCCTTCATGCCCTGCCGTGGAGCCCCAGCCGTTGAGGAGAGAGCGCGATGACACAGGATATTTCCTGGACCGGCGGTTCTGACAACGACACCTTGACGGGCGGTCTCGGCAACGATATTCTAACGTGTGGCCTCGGCGATGATCAGGCTGACGGGCAGAACCGTAAATCCGGGAGCCGACGCGGACTTTCTCGCCATGAACCCCGGTAGTTCGGACGATGACACGCTGAACGGCGGCACTGGGGCCGACATACTCGAGGGGGGTGACGGCGCCGACCGCCTGTTCGGCGGGCAGGGCGGTGACCGGCGGACGGACGGCCGGGGCAACGACAACCTCAATGGCGGCATGGGAGCCGATGTCTTCGCCTTCGCGGTGGGGGACGGGGCCGAACGCATCGCCGGTTTCGAGGCAGGCGACCGCATCGAGATCGCCGGCGTGTCCGGCGGTTTCGCGGATCTGGTGATCGAGCAGCACGGCTCCAATGACGTCATTCGCTATGTCGGCGGCGGCGAAACGATTACCCTGTCGGGCGTGTTGGCGTCGTCGTCCCTCGGCGAGGACAACTTCATACTCCCTCCCAGCGTCACCGTGAGTCGCGGCGAGCACTTCGAGGTCTACGGCGGTGCGGGGGTCGATATTCTCTACGGCAGCGACCGCACCGACTGGCTCCATGGTGAGGCCGGTGACGACCTCATTGAAGGCGGCCCCGGCTTTGTCTCCAGATTGCCGTTCATCGCTGTTCCGACGCGTTCCGCCGCGGCGTCGATGTCGTGGTCGGCGAGATGGGCGTAACGCATCATCATCCGCACATCGGATTGTCCGAGCAGACGGAAGACGGCCAAGACGGGCACGCCGTTCATCACCGTATGGCTTGCCATTGTATGTCGAAAATCATGCAGGTGTACATCCTTGATCCCGGCTTCCCGCCGAATCCGGTCCAGAGCGGTAGGTTAGGGCCGTGCGGAGTTGCGTGGCGAGGGAAATACGAACGCGCTGACCGTGCGCGGCTGCCGGTCGACGATGGCGCGGGCGCTGCTGCCGGGCGGGGCCGTCCTCAGCCTCGCCTTGCTATCTAGGAGCAACACGATGGTTGATCGCCTGATCAGAAAATGCGACTTTGGTGTAGAAGCGGGATTTACCAAACCTGCCTTCAATCTCCAGCACGCTGACTCTAATCTGCATGCCAAGGTCGCCTCTGCATTCTCCCCTTTCTGCCGGATCCGTGCGGCCGATATCCGGATTGAGACCGACACATTGCCACTCAGCAATGCCAACGTCGTCTACGACTTGACCGGTTTGGGAGGCTTCGCTCGACTCAATCTTGACAAGGCTTTCATTGTATTTTTCAATCCTCATGTCGCTGATGCTACATCCATCATCTCTTTGTCCGAAACCTGTTTGAAGGCTGTTGAAGCCTTCCTGTCGGCTGTCGAATCTACCATCTTCGACTGCTCATATGCGTCTTTTCAGGTAGATTTTGTATGTCACTACCAGCTCATTGATGCATCCCCAGCGGACCATATTCGCCAATATGTGTCTCCACTAGTGGACGATACCAATTGGATCATAGGAAATGCTGTTACCTATTACTTGGGACCTAAAGGACCACAGACACACTCCTCCATAGCACTGGATTTATCCAGTGAGTTTTCAGATTGTGTTTTCGTAAGAATATCGATCACTTTCGATGCATCAAGAATATCCCTAGAGGAAATGATGAGATCTGTGGTTCAGCATTTCCGTCGTCTTCTCGCTCTCGTAGGATTGGAATCTGACGAATGATAGTGAATTTTTCTTTGCCCTACCAATCGACTTCCCTGAGATCTGGTGCGAGGCGGCCTGTCTCTGCCTCTCGTGATCGATTTCGTTCGTCAGACATATTGGCATCCAATACAAAAAAGTCTTCACTTCATCTCTCTTACGAAATACCTGAGATCCACCAGCGAGCGCGAAGAGAGAATTTGTCCCAAGCCCTAAGTGGAGAGGTTTCCACTGTCAAATTGAGTGACCCAAGACAATTGACAGATATTTTTGAGCTGCGGCAGCGTTCTGTAAATCGCGGTTTCACATGTTCGGTTGATCTATTTTCTAGAACAACATCTTCTCATGCACGGGATTCAGCGCGAGCTGTCATGGGGCACCCGGTCGGAGCCAATACTCTTCCGTTGGTGGTATTGGAGAAGGCCAAAATTCTTCTTGGCGAGTGTAACGTTCGGGAAGCTGTTTGCCTTCTCCAAGCTGGAGTTGAACAATTCCCGAGCGATTCAAGAATAGCTAGTCTATTGAAAGTAATTTTGCCCCAGGGTAGGGCTAGAAAGGTCAACTCGTTTACCAAAAATCGCCAGAAGGAAACGTCTTGGATCAAAACGCATGGAAGGGAATATAAGGGGAAATGGATCGCATTGGATGGTGATGAACTAGTTGCTTTCTCCGATACGCTAAGGCAATTGCTGGAAAACATGAATCTTATGAGACAAGAGAGAATGCCTTTGATTCAATATATAGGGTCAGGAACCGACTAGGTATGCTGGAGCGGGAGGGTGAACCATTTGTTTGTGGTGTGGCGGGATATTTTGAGGAAGACCCGACGTTAGACTCCAGTCAAGCGTCAGTTTACGTGAGCATATTGCTACATGGTGACCAGGATATCCCAACTCTAGCCAGAGTTGATCCAGCTACCCCGTGGGTGGTTCTCAACTCGGAAATTAACGAGCTAATTGGTCTCAAAGGGAGCACAGATTTAATTACCCTGCACACCGTGGCGGGAGTAAAAAAAGGCAGTCTGGAAAGATGTAGAATTACTCTCACGGCGGAGCAAGGATGTGGTCTGGAAGTGGATGCAACGGTGTTTGTTTGCGATGACTGGGGGCGGGGAAACTTTTTGGGGTATTCGGGACTATTGTCACGGATCCGGTTTGCGTTGGACCCGCAGGATCTCAAGTTTTATTTTGGTCCTCCTTGATGGAAGTATCGGCAGCGTGGGTCTCTGGACGCCAGGTGTCAGGGCAGGCACCCGTCATCGACTGGCCCGCCAGCCAAAGCCCTGACGATTCTGGTCCCGATGAGCTCTGCGGCATGCTCGACCTCATGGTCACCGACATGGGCGTATCTGAGCGTCATGGCTGCGCATGACCGAGCATCCGGGCCACGGTCGGCAGCGGCACGCCGTTGGCCACGGTCTGTCTCGCCACCGTATGACCTTTCAAAGTCCGTGTTTGACCTGCCGTTCATGAGGCCTTGATAGTGGTCCATGAGCGTCACCTCGTCGTGCCACGGTCGTCTCGGTGGCTTGGTGATCTGTGCGGCGAGTTGGTGCCAGAAGACGCGCGACGACTTCATCGGCTGGTCATAGTGAGAGCGTGACGTCCACATCGGCGAGATCGTCTGCAACGCTCTCTTCCTGGTTCTTCCATCGGTGGATGTGAAGGAGTTGGCCTCCCATGCCCTGGCCTGTGCCTGCCGACGTCTTGCCGCGGACTGGCACGAGAAGTACGGGGTGACGCCGGTTCTGGCGTACACGTATGTGGGTCCCGAGCACAGCAGCGTGAGCTACCGGGCGGCGGGCTGGGAGCGCTGTGAGGAGATGACCTCGGGTCGGCTTCCCGGGGCCACTGGCCAGGGTGTCAAGCGCGCCGTATGGATGAAGCCCCTGACGCCTGACTGGCGCGCCCTTGCTGTGACGGGAGCCTAAGCGTGTCATGGGCCGGGCGGCACCCCTTGTCGGCGGACTGGGCGATGAGGAGTACACCCGCAGCAGCCACAGTGACGTGCGCATCCGCGAGCGCCTTGTCACCATGGGTCGGGCGTGGGACGATCGTCCCGGAGAGATCCTGCCGGTGATCTTCCCCGGCGAGGCGGAGCAGGGTGACGATGGACCATATCCTTGAGGAGCACCAGGAAGCGATGGTGGAACGCTGCCGTTCGCAGCGCCTGATTCTTGCCATCCAGGACACGACGTTCTTGAAGCACAATGGCTTGGAGGCGACCAAGGGTCGTGTCGGCGGCGGCTCGGACGCCCTTGGCATAGCGGTCCATGCCGGGGTTGCCTTCAGCGAAGGCGGCTCATCCCTCGGACTGTTCCATCTCGACGCCGACTTCCGCCTCAAGCCGGATCAGAAGAAGGACGAGCCAGACGACAAGGAGAGCCGGCGCTGGCTCGACGGGTACGACAAGGCCGTGGAACTGGCCGCTGCCTGTCCTTCGACAAGGGTGTTGGTGATCTGTGACCGTGAAGGCGACATCTGGGACCTGCTGGCCCGGAGCACGAGGCCGGTCTGCTGGTGCGTGTCAAGCGCTCGACACGGCGCCGCGTGATCACCGCAACGGGCGCCCGCCGGGACCTTTGGGACTACATGGCCGACGAGCCGTGCATCGCAACGAAGCAGATCGACATCGCAGCCTGCGGAGGGCCGCGTCGTCGCAAGGAGCGCAAGGGCGTGCGCCTCGAAGTCCGCGCCGCAAGGGTCGACCTGGCTCCGCCGGACAAGAAGCCTCAGGCAACGCCGCCGCTCTCCATGATGGCCGTGCGGGTCACGGAACCCGCCCCACCGCCAGGCCGCGATCCTCAGGACTGGATGCTGCTCACCACCGAAGGCGACGTCACCGCAGACGATGCCCTCAAGACCGTCTCCTTCTACGAGAGGCGATGGTGGATCGAAGAGTACTTCAAGGCCCTGAAGGTCGGCACCCGCATTGAGGACCGGCGCTTCGACCAGGACGACGATCTGAGGACGTGCCTGGCCTTCGACGTCATCACCGCATGCCACGTCATGACCGTCGAGCGTCTCGCACGCTCGGCACCCGACACCCCGGCAAGCAGCATCGTCCACCGCGACGAGATCACGGTCCTGAACATTCACAAGACCGGCCGACAGCGCACGCCGCATGGACCTCCCGATCCCGAACCGACCATCGAAGCCTTCGCCGTCGATGTCGCACGCCTGGCAGGCTTCATTCCCAAAAAGCGCCAACCCCTGCCGGGGACCGGGAAACTCTGGCAGGGATACAAGCTCCTCCTCGCCTTCGTCCAACATTACCGAAATATGCGGAAACTCGATATGCTGAAATAGATTGAACCAACAATGGGCGGTTGAAAGGCCCCGAGGCGGTTCCCTCGGCGAAGAGGTCTTCGTGGAAGACCGACAGCAGTGGTCTCTTTCGGAGCCGGTTGATGACCATGGTGCCGGTGCCATGTTCTCGCGTCGGGTTCAGGGGACATCAAGCCTATGCGTAACGCCTGGAACCTTGATGCTCAGCTGGAGCATGGCTTCGTGACGCTCGATGACGACACCCTCGTGGTCAATCCAGGCATCAGGACCGTGCGCAAGCATCCCGTGAAGAGCCAGGCGCGCCTCGCTCGGCTGCATGTGCGGATAAGCCAGGGGCAAGACAACGGACGCTCTCGCTGCCGAGGTCGGCGCCATCGAGGAGGACCTCGCCGAACTCAAGGAGCGCCGCTCAACCCTGGCCAGCCATGTCCGTGTCGGCGAACGTGCCGACAGCGACAAGCCCGACATCCTGCCACGAACTCAAGACGCCTCCTCATCGATCTCGTCGGCCGGCAGCAACAGGAAGGCGTCAGCCACGGGAGGTGACCCCCGCGTCGAGCGCGTCCGCCATCCAGGCCGGCATGGCGGCCGAGCGGAGCCTGGCGAACGCTTGCGGACCGATCCCGGCTTCGATCCCGGCGACCTGCCTCCGGCGTCGCGTGGTCCTTGCCGAGATACCACAGCGCCGCCAGCGCGAGGCCGGCCGGCTCGCCAGCGAACTGGAGCCGGCGGCGGTTCGAGGTGTGGATCATCCTGACGGTGGTGGTGTTGCCGATCCGGACCGTGCGGCTCGATGCGCTCGTGTGGTACACGGGCTCCATCGGCGCCGTGGACCTGGACGATCTCGCCATTGTCGCGGGCGATGGCCCGGACCACCTCGGCGACGCTCGGATGAACATTGCCGACGATGTGTGCGACTCTTCCCGGGACGGACGAAGACGCCCGGCGAGAGCCGCTCGATGCCAACGACGTATGGCTCCGGAACTCTCCTGCATTCGCTCCGTGCTGTCATCGCCCCAATCACCGCGTGACCGAACGCTCACGGCCGTCGTGCGTTCGAGGCGGGGCCCTCAAAGGGCCGACGAGGCAGCCATCCCGACAAGAAAGCTCTCTACTTCGGCCTTCGCTCGTTCCGGGTCACCGGAGGCAATCGCGTCCGCGATCTCCGAAAGGCGCTCGTGAAAATGCTTGCGGACAAGGTGGGCCACCGGCGCCTGGGTGCTGCCGCCGTCGAACTGGTTCATGCGCCGCGCCGCCACGATCTGATCGAAGGTCCAGCATAGGAACTCGTTGTTCGCCTCGACGTAGTAGAGTCGCGAAAAACCGTAGATGTCCTCCTTGAACTGAAGCCAGGTGGGGGCGGCGAGGATGCGCTCCAGCGCGGCGTCGAGATCCCTGCAGAACTGCGGCGTCGGCGCCTCGGCGGCACGGGCCGCGACCGCAGGTTCGATCAGTAGACGAGCTTCCAGCGTCTCATGAAAGCCATGGGAGCGCTCGGGCGACACGTGCACCGCGGCATCCACCAGTTCGATGATCCGGGGCGCACGTTCCGACAGGTAGGTGCCACTGCCGATCTTGCGCTCGACCAACCCTTCCTTCTGAAGCATGAGGAGGGCGTCTCGCACCTGGGTGCGAGACGCCCCCTTCATTTCGGCGAGCTTGCGCTCGTTGGGGAGCCTCTGACCGGGAAGGATGTCGCCGGAACGCAGGAGATCGCGGATCTCCCTATAGACGCGCTCGGTCACACCAAAGGCAATCGACACGACGGCTCCTTTCGAATCGGTCATCCATTCGCTTGACCCTTCCCGCTGGCGAGGATGTCAGCGTTCGGTGCCTGATCGTGATCGGCAGGGGATTGACAATTGGTCGTTCATTTGCGCATGGTGGTCAACCGGTTTGAGCCATGGGAGCATTCGGTTGACCCATGATTTGGTCCGCAAGCATCATGACACGGAGAATATGATGAGCACTTCACGGAGAAAAGCCCTCGTCAGGGCAGGCACACTGATCACCGCGACATCGATGGCGCTTGTGGTCAGCGCCACGGTTGCCGTGGCGGAGTTTTCGTGGGATCGGCATTCGGGGCAGTCGATCACGGTGATGATGCCCGAACACCCTGTCACGGACGGGGTGCGCACGGTGCTTGATCGGTTCGAGAGTGACACCGGAATCGATGTCACGTTGCAGACCATGGCCGAGGACCTCTACTTTGACCGCATGGAGGTGGCGCTGCGCGGCTCGGGCGGCAATGCGCAGATGGACGTCTACTTCCTGCCGATGGATTCGACAGCCTACACCCAGCACACCAACGGCCTCATCCACTCCCTGCAGGATTTCATCGACAGCCCCGACCTCACGGCGCCTGACTACGATCTTGACGACATACCGGCAGGATTCCTCGATGCAACGAAGTACAGGGTCGACGGTCGCTGGCAGTATCACGGCATTCCGGCATCGTTCGAGACCTACATCCTCTTCGCCAACATGGACCACGTTGACCGGTACCTCGACGGTCGGGTGCCGACGACGATGAAGGGTCTGATCAAGGCCGCACATGACGTGAAGGAAGAAAGCGGCGGCGCGGTGGCCGGCGCTGTTCTCCGCGGCATTCGCTCGGACACGCTGATCGACACGGTCACCGGCTTTGTCAACAACTCCGTCGGCGCAGCCGACCGCTCGGCGCCCTACAATGTCTGGTTTGACGGTGACTGGGCGAAACCCAGGATGAACGATCCCGATATCGTGCGGGGCCTCGCAAACTACGCAGAGCTGATGAAGTCCGGTCCGCCCAACATCCAGGCGATGGACTGGCCCGATGCCTCGCAGTTCTTCATGGCCGGCGGCGCCGCGTTCTTCATCGACGCAAGCCTTTTTGCGCCCGGCTTCGAGAACCCTGACGACAGCCTGGTTGCCGGCAGGATCGGCTACTCGGTCATTCCCGTCGACAATGACGAGGGTGAGCCTTACTCGGCGCACTGGCAGTGGGGTTTCGGGATTCCTCAGAATGCTGCGGCTCCCGAGGCCGGATGGCTTTTCATCCAGTACATGTCGAATGTCGACAATGCGACCGCCATCGGCAAGCTGCACGGAGGCGCTCCGCGTCTTTCGACGTGGCAGGATCCGGAGTACGCGTCGAGCTTTCCTCAGGCCTACGTCGACGCCGTGGCGGCAGCGATGCCGAATTCGCAGACCTCGGTCGTCCAGCGTGCCGGTTGGAGCGAGTTCGCACTGCGGATCGTTGATGTGATTCAGGACATCTACGGCGGCGCGGACCCTGCCGAGGCGGGCGCTGCGGCCCAGGCGGATTTCGAGACGATTCTCGCCCGCTGAACGGGTCGCCCTGCCCCGGATGGCGTGTCCCTGCCGTCCGGGGCGCCTTCCTGCAGCGTGCATGCGCATCGCGTTGAGGAGGAGAGCACCATGACGTCGGCGCCCAGGCTTCTCGCCAGCGCGTCCGCTGCCTGGTTCGTCTTGCCGTGCCTCCTGGTTCTCGCCTTCACCTCGCTCTACCCCGTCGGCTTCGGGCTCGTGGTGTCGCTGACCAACTGGAACTGGGGTCACCGGTTCGAATTCGTCGGCATGACGAACTACTTCGGCCTTCTGGCCGATGGCCAGTTCTGGAACGTCGTGAAGAACACGGTCGTGTTCGCGGCCTCGGCGACGGCTGTCGAGGTCGCGCTCGGGTTCTATCTTGCCGCGCAGGTCGACAGGCTGACCATTCGCACGGACCTCATCCGCGCGGTCATCATGTTGCCCCTCATGGTTTCGGGCATCGTCGTCGCACTGATGTCGAAGGTCATGTTCGACCCCTTTCTCGGCATCATCAACCACCTGATCGGAATCATCGGTCTTGGTCCTTCAGCCTTCTACGGGGCCGCCTCCACCGCGATGGTCTCCATCGTTGCGGTCGATGTCTGGTGGCAGACCGCATTCGTCTTCATCATCATGCTCGCCGGAATGCGCAGCCTGCCTCGCGAGCCGCTCGAGGCCGCCCGGGTCGAAGGCGCGAGCGAGTTCACCGTCTTCTGGCGCATCAAGTTGCCGATGTTGCGCTCGCTGCTGATCGTCGTTGTCATCATCCGCGCCATCGACACCCTCAAGGTCTTCGACATCGTCTTCGGCACGACAGGCGGTGGTCCGGCCCTGGCCACGGAGGTCGTGCAGACCTTCGTCTACCGCACCGCCTACAGTTATCAGCAGATAGGCAGGGCGATGGCGACCATGATCCTGTTCTCGATTCTCATCCTTGTGATTGCCTTGGCGCTGCAGTCGCTGCAGCGACGCGAAGAGGCCGAAGCATGAGGCTGCGGGCCGTTCCGGTGCTCCGCGGCGGCCTCGGATCTCGCCTGTCCCTGACGTGGGCGTATGTCTTCACCGGCGCCATGATCCTGTTCAGCCTGTTCCCGGTCTACTGGGTTCTGACCGTCTCGCTCAAGACCAGGCGCGACGGCCTCGCCAGTCCGCCGCTATGGATCTTCGATCCGACGGCAGCCCACTATCTCAAGCTGTGGACTCACGAGACGTTCAGGTCAACGTTCCTGAATTCCGTGATCGTCACGACCATCGGTGTCGTCCTTTCGCTCGTCATCGCGATACCGACTGCCTATGCCATCGTTCGAATGAAGGTCCGGGGACGGAATCTCATCGGCGCCTGGCTGATCCTGGCCTACATGCTGCCCGAGTTCCTGTTTGTCATCCCCATGTTCTCGCTCTACCAGTGGACCGGCCTCTACGACACGCATGCGGGTCTCGCCCTCATGTACCAGGTGCATGTCCTGCCGTTGTCGATCTGGCTTTTGAGTTCGTTCTTCCGCGAGATCAATCCGGCCATCGACGAGGCCGCGCGGATCGAGGGCGCCTCCCACTGGCAGATCCTGTCGAGAATCTACGTTCCCTGCACGCTGCCCGGCATGGCCGCCACGGCCGTCCTGAATGCCATCTGGATCTGGAACGAACTCGCCATCGCGCTGGGCCTGACGTTCTCCAGGGCGCAGACGGTCACACTGGGTGTGACGAGCTTCCGTGGTTACGCGGCGCTCGACTGGGGTGCGATGACGGCGGCGTCGATCGTTGCCATCATGCCGATGCTGCTGTTTGCCATCATCGCTCAGAAGCACATCGTCAAGGGATTGTCCCTCGGCGCAGTCAAGGGTTGAACCATGCCTTACAGAGAATCCGATATTCCGCGGTTCACGACGGTCTTCGGGCGCGGCCTGCTGCCTGAAATCGCGAATTTCGTGCGTCCGAAGACGCTGATCGTCACGATGGAGGATCTCTGGCCCCTCTTCCGCGACTCCCTGCCGGTGGACGCGATGCCCTATATGGTGCGCTCCATGGAACGCAGCACGCTCGAGACCGACCTTGCGGCCTTCAGGGACGTGGCCTCGGTCGTCGGTCTCGGAGGTGGTCAGGCCATCGACGCTGCCAAGTACCTTGTCTGGCGTCTCGACCTGCCGCTCTTCCAGTTCCCGACATCGCTCTCCGTCGATGCCGTCTTCGGGCATCGCGCCGGGGTCCGTGAAGACGGCATCGTCAGATATGTCGGGTGGGCCGTGCCGCAGACGGTCTACATCGACCTCGACATCATCGAAGCCGCCCCCGGTCACCTCAACATGGGCGGCCTCGGTGACGTCTTCTGTTTCATCACCGGCGTCATGGACTGGCGCCATGCCGAGGCCAGGGGCCGCTGCGAGCCTCGCTGGCCCTATGACGACAGCCTCGCGGCCATCTCTCTGGCGAAGGCGGAGGCGGCGCTGGCCGATCTCGACGAGATCAGAGCGCTGTCGCCGCGCGGCATTCGGACCCTTGTCGACGGTCTCAGCTGGGGTGGTGCGTCATATCACGGAGCGGGCTGGAATCCGCGCCACATCGAGGGCGTCGAGCACTACATCTTCTACGCTCTCGAAGCGCGAACCGGAAAGACGTTCCTGCACGGCCAGATCGTCAGTCTCGGCCTGATTCTCGGCGCCATGATGCACGGCCGGCGGGTCGAAGAACTGCTCGATGCGGTAACCCTTGTCGGCCTCGACATTCGCCCTGCGGCCATGGGCATGACGTGGGGTGATGTCTTCGATGCCATGCGCGGGCTCAAGGTCTTCGTCGAGGACGAGGGTCTGGCCTACGGCATCGCCAACGATTTCGAGGTGGCGGACGATTTCCTGAATGCGGCCCGGAACAGGATCGAGGGAGCCTATTCCGCATGAACACGCAGCGTTACCTGACGGATGGCCCCGAAAGCGCTGCGGAACGCAGGCTTGCGGCTCTCGGCTATGTCATTCCCGCGGCACCGGCGTCCGTCGGGAACTTCGATCTCGGTTCCGTTGACGGCACGACACTCTACCTGTCGGGCCAGGGCCCGGTCCTGGAAGGCGGCGCCCTGGCGACCGGCAAGGTCGGGGACGATGTTCCGCTTGACCAGGCCATCCACCATGCACACCGCACCGGACTCGTGCTGATTGCGGCGATGCGCGAGATCCTGGGTTCGCTCGGGCATGTCGTGCAGATCCGCCGGGTCTTCGGCATGGTCAACGCCGTGCCCGACTTCGTCGACCATCCGACCGTCATCGATGGTTGCTCCAACCTGTTCCGCGAGGTCTTCGGCGAACAGGGACGGCACGCGCGCACCGCCGTGGGCATGGGCTCCCTGCCTGGCAACATCACCGTCGAAATCGATGCGATCGTGACGATTTCTGCGGACTGGAACACGGCCCGATGAGAAGCCTCCGATTTGTCGACGTGTCCAAGAGCTACGCTGCTGTCGAAGTCATTTCCGGTCTCAACCTGCACGTCCGCGAGGGAGAGTTCATGGTGCTGGTCGGTCCTTCAGGCTGCGCCAAGTCGACCACCCTGCGCATGATCGCCGGCCTCGAATCCATCTCCTCGGGCGATCTGATGATCGGCGGCAAGCGGGCCAACGACCTGCCGCCTGCCGGACGCAACATCTCGATGGTGTTCCAGTCCTACGCGCTCTTTCCGAACATGTCGGTGCGCGACAACCTGTCCTTCGGACTGAGAGTTAGGCGCACCGATCCGGCCACCATCAAGACCGAGGTCGCCCGTGTTGCCGACACTCTGGGTCTTGGTGAACTGCTTGGTCGCAAGCCTCGCCAGCTGTCGGGGGGACAGGCGCAGCGCGTGGCCCTCGGACGGGCCATGATCCGCAGGCCGGACGTGTTCCTCTTCGACGAGCCGCTTTCGAATCTCGATGCCGAGCTCCGGGTCCAGATGCGTGGCGAAATCTCCGAAATGCAGCGCCAGCTGACGACGACAACGGTCTACGTCACCCATGACCAGGTCGAAGCCATGACGATGGGTGACCGAATCGCCGTCATGGACCATGGGCGGATCATGCAGGTCGGCACCCCCACCGACCTCTACGAGAAGCCTGCGAACACCTTTGTGGCAGGTTTCATCGGCAGCCCGCGCATGAACATTCTTGCCGCGAAGGACCTCCTCGGCGATGCCGCGGCGCCCGTCGATCACGTGTCCGCGCATGGTCGCGGATCAACCCTCGGGATCCGGCCGGAGCATCTCCTGATCGGCTCGCACGAAGCTGTGCTCCCGATCGGCGAGGCACGCGTCAACAGGATCGAAGACCTTGGCCACGAGGCGCTCGTTCATCTTGACAACACCCGCGGGTCGCATCTGACCGTTCGGGCCAGTGGCGACATACGCGGCACGGTTCGTGTCGGTGCGATGCTGCCGCTTGCCCTTCGGCCGGACAGGCTGCATGCGTTCGACAGCACCACCGGAGAGAGGCTGGCATGACGGACAATCCCTTCGCGCGATGGAATCTCACCCCGATCATCAATGCCTGCGGAACGATGACGCGCATCGGCGCGTCGACGGTCCCGGAGGAGGTGCGTGCGTGTGTCGACCGAATTCTCGCGTCCTTCGTCGACGTGGACGAATTGCAGTCGCGTGCAGGAGCCGTCATCGCGCGCCTCTCCGGCGCTCAGGCGGGATGTGTCGCGTCATGCTCCGCCGCCGCGATGACGCAGACGGTGGCCGCCTGCCTCACGGGAGAGAGTCTCGCAAGGATCGAGGCACTGCCGGCAGTGTCCGGCGAACGACGTGTCCTGTTGTCCATGGGGCACATGGTGAACTATGGCGCACCGGTCGATCAGGCGATCCGTCTTGCCGGGGCCGAGGTTGTTCCCGTGGGCACGGCTGCCGCCTGTGAAACCTGGCACCTTGCCGACGCCCTGGCCGCTGGCGCTGCGGCTGCCATGTATGTCGTTTCGCATCACACCGTGCGCGAGAACGAACTTCCCATGGACGTTTTCATCAGCCTCTGCCGCGAGCACAACGTGCCAGCGATCATCGACATGGCATCGGAGCAGGATCTCACCGGGCCCGTCGGCCTCGGCGCATCGGCCGTGATCCATTCCGGCCACAAGTTCCTGTCGGGCGTGACGAGCGCCGTGGTCGCGGGAGATTCCGAGCTCATCCGCGCCACCTATCTCCAGCACCGGGGAATCGGGCGGACGATGAAGGCGGGCAAGGAGAGCATTGTCGGCGCCATGGCGGCGCTCGAGCTGTGGGAGAGTCGTGATCACGATGCCGTTCGGCGGGCGGAGGAAGCGCGCGTGGCCCTGTGGATGCGGGAACTCGCGGACATGCCCGGTGTGTCCGCCGTGACCCAGGCGGACTGGACCGGCAACCCGATCACGAGAGTATGCCTCACCATCGCGCCCCGACGTGCCGGTTTCCACGCCTGGGAACTGGTCGATCGACTTGCCCGCCGGGTGCCCCGAATCGTGGTGCGAGACGATCTTGTCGAGCGGCAGGAACTCTACCTCGACCCCTGCAACCTGACGGACGAGGAGACCGCCGCCGTCTCTGTCGCCATTCATGAGGAAGCGGAGTTGTTCAGATCCCGGGGAGACGGTTGCCGGCAGGACTGGAGCGATGTCAAGCGGGCTCGAGAGGGCGAGATCCTGGGTTGGTCGGGGGGTGCTGATGTCTCTTGCTGACGAGGTCGGACGCGGATCCGGGTCCGGACAACGGACGGGGGGCGAGGCAACCGGCATGAACGACCTGTCCCCGCCCGGATCTCCCTTGCCGCACGATCATGCCCGGGACCTTGCCTATGGTTTTCCGACCGTCTTCGGTCGAGGCCTGCTGGACGAGTTCCGCAACTTCGTCCATCCCCCCTTCCTCGTGGTCACGATGGACGATCTCTGGCCGCTTTTCGCCCATCACTTCGCTCACGCCGACTGCAAGTCCTATCTCTGCAGGTCGATCGAACAGGCCGATCTCGATCGCGAGGCCGCTGGTCTCGCAGAGGTGCGCGCCATCGTCGGGCTTGGCGGAGGCCAGGCCCTCGACGTGGCGAAGTACTTCTCGTGGCGCCTGAACCTGCCGCTCTTCCAGGCGCCGACGGCCCTCTCGGTGAACGCCGTCTATGGCCAGCGCTCGGGCGTCCGTCTCGGCGGGCGCGTGGTCTATCGCGGGTGGGCCGTGCCGCAGGCGATCTACATCGACTACGACGTCCTTGCGCGCTGTCCGCCCGCCCTCAACTGGTCCGGAATCGGCGACATCCTGTGTTTTCACAGCGGCGTGCTGGACTGGCGCTATGCCGAGCGGGAAGGGAAGATCGAGGAGAAGTGGCGCTTCGACGAGAATCTGGCGAGGCAGTCGATGGCGAAGGTGAGGGCTGTCATCGAGAACGTCGACAACATCCGTGCCATGAACGATCGCGGCATCGAGGTCATTGTCGACGGTCTCAAGTGGGGAACGAGCTATCATGGAGCGGGGTGGTGTCCGCGCCACATCGAGGGCACCGACCACTTCCTGTTCTACACGCTGGAACACATGACCGGAAGGAAGTTCCTCCACGGCCAGCCCGTTTGCCTCGGCGTCGTCGTCGGCTCGATGCTGCACGGCTGCGGAGCCGAGGAGATGCTCGAGACCATCTCGGGGATCGGCCTCGACATCCGCCCGGAAGCCATGGGACTGACATGGGATCAACTCGAAGAAGGGCTGATGGCCATGCGGCGCCATGTCAGCGAGGTCGGGCTCTGGCACTCGATTGCCCACGATGAGGTCATAACGGCCGGCTTTGTTGCTGACCTCAAGGAGCGGCTGACCTGCGCCTACGCACATCGCAGCCCGTGATCGGGCGCCATGCGGGCGGGGTCCACAGCGAAGCACGTGTCTGCGCCGGGTCGAACCGTCCGACGGAGTTCGCTCGTCTTACCCTCCTGTCCCGGAGACGGCAGAGGTTCGTTGCCCTCCGCACGAAGACCGTGTTGTCGGCGTCGTTGTCGGGTATCGCGGGGGACACCGTCAAGGCCTCGTCCTCCTTGCCGGCGGCGCTGTTGAAGCGGTCGACCAGCCGGGCTGCTACACGAGACGCATGCCGAATTCCAGCCGTTGCCTCAGCCGGCGGCAGTGGTCTCAGGTTCCGCGGATTCCCCCTTGTCCAAGGAAACGAGGATCGAATTCGGGTTCCGGCGTCCCCTTTCCCCGGTCTGGCAGCACAAACACGTCGCCGTGCGGTGATGCGGGGCCACCGGCGCCGTCCCGGGCGGCGCTCGTTGCAAGGAGCAGTGATCCGTGCTCGCCGCCAAATGCGCAGGAGGTGATGTTGGTCGCTGGAAGGGTGATTCTCTCCACCGCCGTGCCTTCGGGATCGTAGACTCTGATGCAGCCGCCTTGCCAGTGAGCGCTGTAGAGGCGTCCGTCACGGTCGGTGGTCATGCCGTCGGGCATTCCCTCCTTCTCGGGGACCTGTGTGAAGAGCGTGCGCTCGACAGGCCGACCCACAGGATCGAGCGTGTAGCGAAGGATGCGGCCGCGGAGGGTGTCGGCGAAGTAAGCAATCCTGCCGTCGGGAGAGAACGCCGGCCCGTTTGCGACCATGAACCCGCGGTCGATGCATTCGCTGCCGGACGCGCTCACACGGTGGAGCGAACCGGCTGGCTCGGTCTCCTCGACATGCGAAATGCCGAGCCAGAGGGCGCCGTCGGGGGCGACCTTGCCGTCGTTGAAACAGGTCCCCCTGGCGGGGCGAAGCGGCGCCGGCAGCGGTGTCGTGACACCGCTCGCCGGATCGAGGCCAAGAAACGCCGTCGCCGTCACAAGGAGCGCCGATCCATCGCTCAGCCGGGCGAGGCAGGCGAGGTTCTCGGCGAACCCGCTTGCGATGACCCGGTCGTCACCGTTTTGCGGGTCGAATCGGTGCACTTCGCGCCCGTGGAGGTCAAGCCACAGAAAGACGCCAGGGGACGGAAGCCACAACGGCGCCTCTCCGAGGTGGGCACCGGCAGCGATGCGGCGCGGAGTCTCGAACGCCACCGTGTATCCTCCCCGAGCCATGCCTCCTTGACTTGACAGTCGCGGAACGGCAATGCGACGGTATGCGAATGAGCGATCCAGTGCCAGCCCCGGTGGCACCTGTCCAACGGCGTCTCGTTCCCGCGGGATCATTGATCGGCTCATCCGTGACATCATGACCGATGTGCTGCAGACCGTGTGCCGCCTTGTGGAAGAGGGCTTCGGCCGCGTTCCGGTCGGCTTCCGCGCTGACGATGCAAGGTTGCAGCGTCCCATGATCGCCGGTTTCCGCGAGGTGTGCGGTGTTCGTCACGCGCTCCGGACGATGCTGCCGGGCGAAACAATGGCCGGTCCGCCTCGTTCGGCGCTTGACGCCGGAACGTACGGACGGCAGGGTCAAGCAGGTTCTGCGGGTCGATGTCGACTCTCATCGCGCCGCCTTCGAGGCAGCGGACAACACACCGGGCCTTCGAGGCCGGGAAAGAACCTGCGGTCCGGTCCGCATCGTTTTGCCCTTGTGGCGCAGCACTGGGGGCCTTGCTGTCTTCCGATGGAGGGTGATCCCGGGAATCTGACGTCGATGCTTGAGCGATCACATCACCGGTCGGTATCTGTCGTTGGCGGGCTTGCCGGTGTCTCATGCCGAATCAACTGACAGGGAGATGAACCATGTTTCGATCACGTGAACGGAGACTAGCAGTGGCTCTCATGTTGCTTGCCGGAACCCAGGCCTCGGCGCAGGAAGTCCGGCTCTTCAGCTTCGAGGGTTACGCCGAACCCGAGTGGGTCGAGCCCTTCACCGCCGCCACCGGCTGCGAGGTGAGCGTGGCCTACACCGGGTCGGTGGACGAGATGTTCGCCAAGATGGTCGGCAGCGATGGCGCCGACTACGACCTGATCTCCATCGATACCTCGATCATCCAGCGTTACCTCGATCAGGACCTGATCATTCCCTTCGACATGTCCCGGATACCCAATACGACCAACCTTCTTGCCTCATTCGAGTCGGTGGACGAGGTCATGTCGGGTGGTGAGACCTACGGGGTTCCGATCGCCTGGGGCTCGCTCGGTCTCATATACGACAGGGTTGCCTTCCCCGGCGGAGTCGATACGTGGGAAGCGCTCTGGAGTTCCGAGAACGCCGGACACGTGCTGGCTCTCGACGATGCCAACAACAACGTGACTAATGCTGCGATCGTGCTTGGACTCGATGATCCCTTCAACCTGAGTGACGCCGACTTCGATGCCGTCAAGATGAAGCTGATCGAGCAGAAGCAGTATCTGATCAGCTACTACGCAGGCTTCGAAGAGGGCGTGAACATGTGGGAGTCGAGCGAGGCGACACTGATGTTCTCGATGGGTGAGTTCCAGACCGTCGAACTTTCCGGTCGCGGCTATGACGTCGTCTATTCGATTCCGAAGGAAGGTGGCATCGGCTGGCTTGACACGTGGGCCCTCTCCAGGGGTGTGCAGGACTCCGCGTGTGCCCATCAGTGGGTCAATCACTACCTCAACGGCGAAACCGGCCCGACCATGACCGCGACGAACGGTTACGGCAATACCACGAACGAAAGCTCGGGACTGGATTACGCCGACAAGCTCGTGTGGCTGCGACCTGTTGAGGATTTCGACCGCAGGGTGAAGGTCTGGAACGAGGTGAAGGCGGCACAGTGAACTGAGCCTTGAGGGCGGGGTATCGGGAGCCGAATACCCCGCCCCCGGGGCCTTTCGTTCGATCCTGGCCAGGACGCGGGGCGCGGTCGCGGGTCCGTGGATGTCCTGCTTGCGAGCTTCGTGCGATGGCGCATCGACCGAAGCTGTCCGGGCTGTCCGCGATGACGAGGGAGCGATGGCGGTGAAGATCACCGATATAGAGTGCCATGTGCTGGTTGCGGATGATGTCGACCCGGGCTTGACGTCGTCCGCGCAGGACAGCCTTCTCGTTGTCGTCAGGACGGACGAGGGTCTCGAGGGCTATGGCGAAAGCGATCTCAATCCGTGGCTCGGGCGTTCCTGCATAGAGGCGTCCGGCACGCACACCATGGGGCTCGGCATGACGGACCTGCTGAAAGGCAGGGATCCGCGCGATGTCGAGGCGCTCTGGGATCACGTCTACACCATGACCGCCATGAACGGGCGTCGAGGGGCCCTGATCCATGCCCTCGGCGCGGTCGAGATGGCGCTCCGCGACCTGTGTGGAAAGATCGCCGGCGAGCCCCTGTGGAAGCTTCTCGGCGAACGACGTCCGACACCACTTGTTCCCTACGCTTCCCTGCAGCCAGCGGGCAGCAGTTTCGAGGCCTACCGGGATGCGCTCTGTGCGTCGGCCGAAAATGCCAGGCGACTCGGTTTCCGGGCGGTCAAGGCCGAGTGCACCATGGCAGGCCCCTACGCCCATGATGGCATGAACGAGAGCTATGATCGCCACACGGAGGTCGTGGCGGCGGTGCGCGAGACGCTCGGACCGAACATCACGCTGATGGTGGACGTGCAGTACCTCTGGCGTGACGCCGAGACGGCGTGGTCGGTCCTGCGTGACTGGCACGAGTTCGATCTTTACTTTGTCGAAACGCCTATCTGGCCGGATTTTCTCGACGAGCATGCCAAGTTGGCAGCCCGGGCGCCCTTCCGCATTGCCTCGGGAGAATGGCTCGCAACCCGCTGGGAGTTCGAGGAACTGATCGAGCGCGGCCGGATCGGTGTCGTTCAACCGGATGTCGGACGCGTCGGCGGGATCGGCGAGGCACGTGCGGTGTGCACGATGGCAGCCGAACGAGATCTTCCGGTGGTGCCGCACTGCTGGAAAACCGGTGTGTCCCTTTCGGCTACCGCCCACCTCGCGTTCGCGACTCCCGGAATCACCTTCATCGAGTACCTTCCCCCGCAGCTCTGTATCGAAAAGCTACGTCGCGAGCTCGCCACGGAGGATCTTGTCCTCGAGAACGGTCACATCCGCACGCCCACCCGGCCGGGCCTCGGGGTGGAGATCAACTGGGATGCGGTGCGTGCCTACGGGCAACCATGAGCCAGGGCACATGTGCAGGGCGGCAGACGACAACGCGTCCCTGCTGCGGATTCGCGGTCTCAGCGTCCGTTTTCGGGATTTCGAGGCGATCCGTCCTCTCGACCTCGATGTCCTGAATGGCGAGTTCCTGACCATCCTCGGCCCCTCGGGGTCAGGAAAGACCACGCTGCTGCGAACGATAGCCGGGTTCCAACCCCCCACTGCGGGACGCATCGAGTTCGACGGACGCGACATCGGGGACCTGCCGATCAACCGCCGCCCCTTCAACACCGTATTCCAGGACTATGCGCTCTTTCCTCACATGACGGTACGGCAGAATGTCGCGTTCGGCCTCCGGATGCGGCGCGTCGCGCGCGTGATGCGCGATGCGCGCGTCGAAGAGGCTCTCGAGACCGTCGAGCTCGGTGAGCTCGCAGACCGCTATCCGGCGCAGCTGAGCGGCGGACAGCAACAGAGAACGGCGCTCGCCCGGGCCATGATCTGCGAGCCGCGTCTCATCCTGCTCGACGAACCGCTCGCCGCGCTCGATGCGGCGCTTCGCCGTCAGATGCAGAAGTTCCTGAAGTCCGTACAGCGGCAGAGTGGCATCACCTTTGTCTTCGTGACTCACGATCAGTCCGAAGCGATCACGGTATCGGATCGAATCTGCGTGATGCGTTCCGGGGGCATCGAGCAGGTCGGCACCCCCCGGGACCTTTATTACAGGCCGCGCAGCCGCTTCGTGGCCGCGTTCCTTGGCGCCAGCAACGTTCTCGGGCCGTGCACTGTCGAGAGCACCGACGGCACCATGACGACCGTGTCCACGCCCATGGGCACGATACTGGTTCAGGGTCCCGCACCCCGGGTCCGCGAGGGGCTGGCGCTGGCGGTGCGGCCGGAGGCCCTTGTCGTGGCCGCGGCCGGCCATGCCAACCGGATCGCGTGCGAGGTGGTCCAGGTGTCCTTCGTCGGCTCGGAGACTGTCATCGCACTCAGACACCCGCACGCATGCGAGGTTCTGACCATGAAGACCCGCAGCGATCCCTCGGCCCGTCTCCCCGCGATCGGGTCGCGCCTCGAGGTCGGCTTCGATCCGACCTCGTGCACGCTTGTCACGGGAGACGCGGCGTGACGCGCGGCTGGCGCCTGTCTGCGCATACGAGCGCTGCATTCGCGCTCTGGGCCGTCTGCGGCCTCTTCATCCTGGCGCCGCTCGCGAGCTTTCTCGCCTACGGCTTTCTCCCGGTCGTCGACAACAGCATCGTCTACCAGCCGACCCTCGACAATTTCATCGGTCTCCTTTCGAACGACTCCTATCGCGCCACCTTCCTGCGGACCATGCGGCTGGCCTTCGAAGTTTCGGCATTCAACGTCGTGCTCGGCTATGCCACCGCCTATTTCATCTGGCGGCGCCCGCCTGCCTGGCGAAACGTGCTCGTCATTGCCCTCGCGATACCGCTGCTGATGAGCTACATCATCAAGATCTACGCGATGCGCGGGGTGCTCGGAACCAATGGCCTTCTGAACAGCCTGCTCCTTGTTCTCGGCATCGCCGACGAGCCGGTGAGCGCGCTGCTCTTCAACCTGACCGCCGTGCGGGTCACGCTCGCCGTCGTCCTTCTGCCTTTCATGGTGTTGCCGGTCTATGTCGCCCTGATCCGTGTCTCCCCCGCGCTCCTGCAGGCCGCGGCCGACCTCGGAGCCACGGAAGTGCAGACGTTCCGATGGATTGTCCTGCCGCTCAGCCTGCCGGGTGCGGTCGTCGGTGCGATGTTCACCCTCGTCCTCGCCAGCGGCGACTTTCTTGCACCGGAGCTCGTCGGTGGCATCGAGGGGTTCACCTACGGAAGGTTGGTGTTCAGCCAGTTCGGCCTTGCATTCAACTGGCCTCTGGGGGCTGCGCTGTCCGTTGTCCTGATGGTGGTCGCCCTGTCCGCGATCTTCGCGGCACGCCGCTTGTCCAATCCGCGCTGGCAGTCGTGAAGCGCAGCCGTCTCGTTGACATCCCGCTCGCCGTCGTCGTCGTGCTGGTGTACGTCTCGCTCTATCTGCCGATCCTGCTCGTCGTCCTGCTCTCGTTCTTCTCGATGCGGCGCGGCAAGGTCGACTGGGGCACCTTTTCCCTGCAGTGGTATGCGGAACTCGTGCACAGTGACGCGCTGGGCGAGGCCCTGTGGAACTCTCTCCTTGTCGGCAGTCTCGCGGTCGCAGGAGCCGTCGTGTTCTCGACCTCGGCTGCTCTGTTCGTCAAGGCGCGGCCCGACAGGCCTGCAACGCGTCTGCTCGAGTACGTGATCTTCCTGCCCTTCCTGTTGCCGCCCATCATCACCGGTCTGTCTTTGCTCATCTGGTTCCGGGAAGCGGGAGTCGACCGCGGCATTGCGACGATCACCATGGGCCATGTGCTCTTCGTTTCCGCCATCATCTACCGCCTCGTGCTGACTCGCCTGAACGCGCTCAGTGATCATCTGGTGGAGGCCGCCTACGATCTCGGCGCCACCCGTCTCCAGACCTTTCGCTTCATTGTCCTGCCGAACCTGCGCATGCCGCTTCTTGCCGGCGGGTTGCTCGCCTTCGCACTGTCCTTCGACGAGACCATGATCACGCTCTTTCTCAGCGGAACGGAATCCACCCTTCCCGTGCGTCTCTATGCGATGATGCGGGTCGGTTTCACCCCGACGATCAACGCGCTCGTCACCCTCATTCTCGGCCTTTCGGTCCTCATGACCGTCGCGGTGGCCTTCGCATGGCGCCGGAACGTGGTTACCGGTGGGCCGGGTCCCCGGAAAGAGACCCCGAAACCACAACCAGTCTCCTGAAGGGGTTCCTGCCAGAAAGGTCCTCGTGAACAACGGCGCCTGCGGGTGTCACTCACCGGGATCCCGGCATCGGGGCGTCAAGCGATTCACCGGCCCGGACGACGACGCCCGCCCCCGGATCAGAAGGTCGCGGTGACACCACCGTCGACAGCGAGGATCTGACCCGTGATATAGGCGGCATCTCGCGAGACGAGAAAGGCCGCCGGCCCTGCCAGGTCCGCCGGACAACCGGTCCGGCCGAGCGGAATCTTGCGATATCCGAGGTACACGGTCCTGAAGTACTCGCTGTCGTGCTCGTGACTGCCGTCGGGGAGCCGGGCCATGCGGGTGTCGATGAAACCCGGAGCGATGGCATTCACGGTCATGCCCCTGGGCGCGAGGTCACAGGCGAGTGCGCGCACCATGTTCACCATCCCCCCCTTGGCGCTGCTGTAGGGAATGGAATCGGCAGAACCGACAAGGCCCATGATGCTCGCCGTCATCAGGATGCGTCCGCCGCTTC
Source organism: Alphaproteobacteria bacterium (assembly GCA_964291265.2). Lineage (GTDB taxonomy): Bacteria > Pseudomonadota > Alphaproteobacteria > SP197 > SP197 > SP197. The sequence continues at coordinate 550,475 of OZ219747.1, read as the reverse complement.
GCTCCATGAGCGGGAGCGCGGCGAGTGTGCAGACGAGTGCGCCGTCGAGGTTGACGCGCGTCACCTTGCGGAAGTGCTCGATCACGAGACCGTCGACGGGACTGATATCGAGAATCGCGGCATTGTTGACAAGCACGTCGAGGCGTCCGTGGTCTCGGTCGATCCCGGCGATCAGGCGTCGGCAGGCGCTCTCGTCGGTGATGTCGAGCGTGACGGCCGCCGCCCGGGCCATGGACGGGGTCGGCAGCTGCTCGACGGCCTGGGATGCCGCGTCACCATCGATGTCGGCGAGGCAGACGTGCGCACCCTCGGCGAGGAGACGCGTCGCAATGGCAAGGCCGATGCCTCGTGCAGCGCCAGTGACAAGCGCGACCTGTCCCTTGAAGCGTGTCATGTCACACTCTCCCTTCCCGTGCATGGCACTCTACCCTGGAGCACGCCCTTGTTGATCTGAAAGATCCCTTCCTTTCTCCCGGCTCCAGGATCTTCCGCGAGTGTCTCACGCGCCAGTACTCATCGATGAACGTGTCGAGCGGCACTCGACAGAATGACATTCCGATCACCGCCATGCGTTCTGCCGCTGCCTTTGCTCGTAACCACTGAGCGAACGCTTGCCTTGCCCTCAGTCACAGATCGCGCAGGCCGTGATCATGTCCTTGCGGCGTCGGCTCCAGATCGAGGGTCTCGAGCAGGCATTCACAGGCCAGGGCGGCGGTGGCCAGTCGCGGATAGCCATGCCACATCGTCTGGTGGCCCGGCGGCAGGTCATGTTTGCGGTCTCACACATCGCGCAGGTCATGATCATGTCCTTGCGATGTCGGATCCAGATCGATGGCCTCGAGCAGGCATTCATAGGCAAGGGCGGCGGTGGCCAGTCGCGGATAGCCATGCCACATCGTCTGGTTGCCCGGCGCCGGATCATGCTTGCGGTCCAGATACCCGCCAAGGATCGCCACCAGCTTCACCGCCGCCCCCAGTGTGTCGGGCGGGTCCAGCCGGTATCGCCGGGCATAGTCGCCGAGGAAGCGGAGTTCCAGGTCCGAGAACAGGCAGTCGGGCTTCATCGTCGGCACGTCCCGCCCGAGCAGGGTCATCAGGGCAAGACGCCAGGCGATCACGGCGTGGATGGTGATCTGCCGTTCCAGGCGGCAGGCCTTGCGCGTCGCCAGGTGCTCCACCCGGCAGCCGGACTTCAGCACCCGGAACCAGCATTCGATCCGCCAGCGCAGCGCGTACCAGCCGACGATCTCCCGGGCCGCTTCGGCGTGGTCCACCGGAAGGTCGGTCAACAGGAACCATTCCACCGGAGCTTCCCCGGCCGGCGGGGCCGTCTCGAGGAGATGCAGCGCGGTCACGGCCACGGGCGCGGCATCGGGGCAGCCGGCAGTCGCCGGCAGCGTGGTCGACAACCAGCGCAGTTCCAGCACCGCGTTCCGCCGGGCAGTGCGGCCGGGCTGCTTCTGGCGCCCCGAAGACTTCGGCCGGGCCGTCAGGCGGGGTATGTCGATCTGCATGGCGCCGCAGCAGGCAGACGTACGTAGTCGGGTGAACAGCTTCGCAGCCCCGCGCTTGAGAACCCGGTCATGTCGAGCCCGCACCAGCATCGACAGACGGCGATGCTGCCGGCACCGGTCGAACAGCTCGAAGAAGTCCGCTTCCTGGTCCATCACGCACACGACCTTCACCCCGGTCGTCCGGGCCGCGAGGTCCGCGATGTCGTCGAGACCGTCGAGCCAGCGCTGCGACTTGCGCCGGGACATCTCGGCATCCTCACCCGAACCGGTCTTCGCCCGGGGGCGCGGAGGTGCGTCGAAGGCAAGACGCGCCACCCCCAGCGGCAGGCCTTCGCCGCTGACAACGTAGCTGGCGTGCAGGTGCAGGCCCAGGGTCTGCGAGGCCGTCTGGTTCGTGCCGATGATGCTCAGACCGTCGCCGCCCGGACGGGTCGCGAAGTTCAGGTCCGTCCCGTCCTGAATGCACAACGCCACCCGCTGGCCGCACATCCGCTGCACCGTTCGCTGGCGGTGCGGCGCCAGGATGTTCGCCGGGGTCACCGCCGACGTCTCCGGCTGATCCAGGAACCGATAATAGGCCCGGAAATCGTGCGTACGATGAAGGTTGGGGCGGGCATGCCCCCGCCATGACGGCGACGTCGGCAAGAGCGGGGTCCCGGGAGATAGGTGCGCCACGGGTCGGGCTCGACCGTCGCCTCGGCAAGGGTCGATGGGGGAAACGGGGGTCGCGGGCGTCGTCATGGCCGGCACACGGTCACGTGCGAAAAGCGGAATGATCGGCCCGGGATCGGCCTGCGCCGAGCTGCGCGACGCCGACGGAAAGAAATCCCTTGACTTGACCGGCGGGGGGGGGGTAGAGTGTGTTCCCATAGCTGGGATCAGGAGATCATGTGATGACTATCAAGCGGACCGGCAGCGCCGGCGACGACACCCTGAAGGGCGGCAAGGACGCGGACACGCTGACAGGTGGTGATGGCGACGACACCCTGCGGGGCTACAGGGGTGCCGACACGCTGACCGGTGGGGCCGGCGACGACCTCCTCTATGGCGGCCTGGGCGCTGACACGCTGACCGGCGGGGCTGGCGACGACACCCTGGGGGGCGGCAAGGGCAATGACACGCTGATGGGCGGAGCTGGCGACGACACCCTGCGCGGCGCCAGGGGCGCCGATACGCTGACCGGCGGGGCCGGCGATGACACGCTGGCCGGTGGCAAGGGCGCCGACACCTTCGTGTTCGCGGCGGGAGACGGCGACGACACCATTACCGACTTCGGGGGTGGCGACAGGATTCGCCTGGATGGCGTATCCGGCGGGTTTGCGGCGCTGGTCATCGAACAGGACGGCGCCGACGCCGTCATCCGCTACGGCGACAGCGGCGACACGATCCGGATGACCGGTATCACGGCGACCTCCCTCGGTGAGGACGACTTCATCCTGCCTCCCACTCCCATTACATTCGTCAGGGCAACGCTCGTGAACAGGATCCGGGGCGGCGACGGCGACGATACGCTCACCGGCGGTGACGGCAGGGACCGCCTGATAGGCGAAGGCGGCGACGACACGCTGTACGGTGGCGCCGGCGACGACCATCTGTCGGGCGGCGACGGCGACGACACGTTGCATGGCGGGGATGGCGTCGACAAAATGTACGGTGGCGCCGGCGACGACACCCTCCACGGCGGTGCCGGCGACGACTCGCTCACCGGCGGCGCCGGCGACGACACGCTCACCGGCGGCGCCGGCAACGACACCTTCCATTTCACGGTGAGTAACCCGGCGTACAACGGGAATTTTGGATACCTTGTGAGCAACGGCGGCGACACCATTACCGACTTCCGGGACGGGGACAGGATCAAGATTGATCATGGCGGGTACGGCGGGTTTGAGGCGTTGCGCATCGAACAGGACGGCGCCGATGCCGTCATTCACTACGGCGCCGACAATACGATCACCTTGACGGGCGTATCGGCGGCATCCCTCGATGAGGACGATTTCATCTTTCCTGCCATTGTCTTCAGTGAGTATCGCAAGGCGTTCCTTGACCATGCCGGCCCAAACGCCGTCACCATCAACGGCGGCGACGGCGATGACTTCCTCTCCGGCGGCGACGGCGACGACACGCTGAACGGCGGCGAGGGCGATGACGCCCTCTGGGGCTTCGGCGGTGACGACATTCTCAACGGCGGCGGCGGCGACGACACCCTCCACGGCAATGCCGGCGACGACACGCTGAACGGTGGCGAGGGCGACGACTATCTGTGGGGCGACGGCGGCGACGACACGCTGAACGGCGGGGCCGGCGACGACTATCTGGCGGCTGGTACCGAACTCTTCAACTTCGGCTACTCAACCATGGTTGGCGGCAGGGGCAACGACACCATGGTTGGCGGCAGAATTGGGATCGAGAACTTCGTGTTCGAAGAGGGCGACGGGCAGGACACGATCTGGCTCTTCGGCCGCATCGCGAGCGGGTTGAGCGAGTTTTCGGTGAGGGAAGTCATCCAGCTTCATCTCAGCCTTCCGGGCGACACCTCGGACGAAGCCGCTTTCGAGTCGCTGAATATCCGCCAGGACGGCGACGATACCGTCATCGGCTACGGCGATGCGGGGGACACCATCACGCTGGTCAACATCAGTATGGAAACCCTGACCATCGACGACTTCGACTTCGTTTTTGTCGCCTAGTGCGTCGGCGGCCGGGGTTGCGGCAAGGGCGGCGACCTCGGAGCCTCCGCCATGCCGTGAGACATCGGGCCTCCTTTACGGCGACGATGTGCTGATCGGCGACAAAGGCGACGACACCTTCGAGGGCGAGGCCGGCAGTGATCGGTTCGTCTTGCCCAAAAGTGGAGCACAGGCCCCAGGACAAAGAAAGAAAGGAAGCGACACGATCACCGACTTTCAGGACGGTCAGGGCCTCATAGCCATGCCCCCTGACTATTCCGGTTTGGACGAAGGGCCGCTTCGGGATTTCTCGAGATAGCGAGCTTCGACGATTTCACCATGACCCAGTCGGGTTCCGACACGGTCATCGCCTGGAACATCGGCACGATCACGTTGGCGGGGATCCGGGTGCGCCCACGTCGAGGCGTCCAGACCCTCCCCCGGGGACAGGGCCGGCATCGGCTCCGCCACCCCCAGCTTGTGCCGCCAGTCCCGGTCCAGAACGTACGTGTACACGGCCTTGACGCTCTCGGCCATCTCGCGCGCGCGGTCCTGGCGGCCTCGGCCCCGGGTGAACCCCACGAGCTGCCAGTTCGCCGCCCGCAGGCTCGCACCGTCGCGCGTCGGGTCGACATAGGTCTCGACCAGCCAGGGCAGGAACCTGTAGCGCTGCGCAACATCGGCGCCCAGGCGAGACAGGCACATCGACAGCGTCTTCGACGCAAGGTTCGCAACCGGCACCCGGATCAGAAACCGGCTCATCGACAACACCCGGTGTCGCTCCGCACGACGCCGGTCGGCATCCCAGCCGATCCAGGCATCCCGATCCGCCACCTTCAGCGCCGCTGCGGCAAAGCCGAAACCGCCGAGACAGCCGTGAGCGGAATCCACCAGATAGCGCAGCTGATGACCGGCCAGGGTGGGGGCGCCGAGAAAGTGCTCCCGCGCCATCAGTTCGTTCCAGTACGCCCGTTCGGCATCCGTGCGCACCAGCAGGATCCGCAGACCCTGGATCGCCGCCACGCTCGCCGGCACATCACGCGGCTTCTCCACCGCCTCGCCGAGCCGGCGGGGCGGTGCCCGACGCCGCTGACCGGAGGGCTCCGGCAATCCCTCGATCCTGCCCTGCGATGCCAGCTGCTTCAGGGCCACGACACAGCTCGATACCCGCTCGCGTCCCCGTGCGTCCCGCAGGCCGAAGTGCCGGCACACTTCCAGCGCCAGGCGGTTTTGACTACTATCGCCGCTCTCGGTGACGATCGACTGCAGGCGTTCGAGCTGGTCCTCAAGGACGCGTTTGATCGGAATGTGTGCTTCCATGCAGGGCAGGGTGCACCATCCGAATCATCATGTTCAGCACGATTTGTGACCAAAGGGCAGGGCAAGGCTCCATACCTTCTGGGTCGACATGCGGGATGAAGCCGGGCAGCCTGGTCTTCGCATCCACGGCTGCCGCCATACCTGGACTTTGCAGGGCGTCATCATGAACGGCGTCGGGCTCGCCACGGTCGGATGGCCTGCTCGGCCCGCCAGAGCGAGACCACCGTGCGGTCTGCGTCCATCTCGGCGACAGCGCGCTGCGGGCCGTTGCCACGCAAGCCGCGGACGTCATCGCGCGCGCCATGGGGTACAAGGCGGAGGCGCCACGGCAACATGTTGGCCGCGATGCCCGGGGCTCTCGTTCACCGGCAGGCCGTCCCCTCAACCCGAGGGGGAGCGAACGCCGCTTTGCGTGAGGCCCAAGGAACCCGAGTGGACGGACGGCATCGAGTTGGATGGTGACTCGGATGCGTCGACCGGATACCCGGCTTCGGACTGGTTGTGACCCTGATCCCATGGCTCGCTGACCGAACGGCGAGTCGGACGACATTCAGCCCATGATCCGCTATCATGTCACTCTGCCGCGCAGTGTCGGCCATGCGAGAGCATTGACGTGGCGTTACGCGGGACAGTCAACCGCTCGAGCCGCGTCGGACAGGACCAACGTGGTGTTCATAGGACTGGCCGGGCAAACTGCGTCTTTGTGGGTAAAGTAACGGTCAGGGACCACATGGCGAAGCAAGCGACCAAGAACAGCGCCAATCTCGGGTTCGAGGCGCAGCTCTGGGCCGCGGCGGACAAGCTGCGCGGCACCATGGAGCCGTCCGATTACAAGCATGCCGTCCTCGGGTACATCTCCGACGCCTTCGAGGCGAAGCGGGCGGCGCTGCTCGCGGAAGACCTTGCGGACAACGTCTTCTGGGTCCCCAAGGCAGCCCGCTGGACGCATCTGCAGGCCAGAGCCAGGCAGTCGACCATCGGCAAGGACATCGATGACGCCATGCTGGCGATCGAGACCCGGAACGCATCGCTCCAGGGGGTCCTGCCCAAGGACTACGCCCGCCCGGCGCTCAACAAGGTCATGCTCGGCGAACTGATCGATCTCGTGAGCGGGATCGGCATGGCCGAGGAGGCCGACCGCTCCCGCGACATCCTCGGGCGGGTTTACGAGTACTTCCTGGGCGGCTTCGCCGGAGCGGAGGGCAAGCGCGGCGGCGAGTTCTACACGCCGCGTTCCGTCGTCCGGCTGCTGGTGGAGATGCTGGAACCCTGCAGGGGCCGCGTCTACGACCCGTGCTGTGGTTCCGGCGGCATGTTCGTGCAGTCCGAGAGATTCGTCGAGGAGCATGGCGGGCGCATCGGCGACATCGCGATCTACGGACAGGAGAGCAACTACACGACCTGGCGGCTCGCCCGGATGAACCTCGCGGTCCGAGGCATCGATGCCGACATCCGCTGGAACAACGAGGGCAGCTTCCACAAGGACGAACTGCCGGACCTCAGGGCCGACTTCATCCTCGCCAATCCGCCTTCAATGTATCCCATTGGGGTGGCGATCGGCTGCGCGAGGGTGCCCGCTGGATACTCGGCGTTCCGCCGACGGGCAACGCCCACCATGCCTGGTTCCAGCACATCGATTATCACCTCGCCCCGAACGGGTCGGCGGGCGTGGTGCTCGCCAACGGCTCCATGTCCTCGGCACAGTCCGGCGAAGACTGCATCCGCCGTGGCCTTCTTGAGGGCGCCGCGGTGGAATGCATGATCGCGCTGCCGGGAGAGCTCTTCCACTCGACGCAGATTCCCGCGTGCCTCTGGTTCCTGTCCCGCAACAAGAACCCCAGCGGGGTGCTGTTCATCGACTCCCGCAAGCCGGGACACATGGTCGACCGGACCCGCAGGGAGTTCCCCGAGGAGGACATCGCCAGGATTGCTGGCGCCTATCGCGCCTGGTGCGGCGGGCCGGACACGCCCCCTTACGATGACGAGTCAGGATTTTGCAAGTCCGCCACGCAGGAGGAGATCAGGGAACACGACCATGTACTCACCCCCGGCCGCTGTGTTGGGGTGGTTGCCTCAGAAAACGACAGCGAGATTTTTGTGAACAAAATGGAGAACCTCGTTGCCGAGCTCAAGCAGCATCAGAAGAAAACCGTGAGGCTCGATGCAGAAATAAAACAATATCCTATAAAAATAGACTTCTGGACTGGAGATCATGATGCCCAACGATGATGTCGAGATTGCGCCCTTTGAACGCGCAATTCAACGCCTTGAAGAAGGGCTTCTGCGATATCAAGACAACGAGAGCGATACACAAATTCGCGATGGTCTGATTCAGCGTTTCGAGTTCACCTATGAGCTCGCGCACAAGAGTCTGAAGCGCTATCTCGAATATGCTTCGGCCAACCCGGGGCAATTCGATGAGATGACGTTTCAGGATTTAATTCGAACGGGCAACGAGCAGGGCCTTTTGTTGGGAGACTGGCCGAGTTGGCGCGACTTTCGTGGCATGCGTGCGAAAACCAGCCACACCTACAATGAGAATACCGCGCTCGAGGTGGTCGAAGGCATTTCTCAATTCATCAGAGAGGTGACTTATTTGCGCGACAAATTGTGAGACCGTCTGGCATGAACGAGGAAACGACGCACCTTGACCTTCGGCCCGATCATTGGGCAGTCGTGCGGAACATTCTGCAGCGGTACGTCCCGGATCGGCAGGTAGTGACTTTCGGATCTCGTGCGACCTGGACGGCGAAGAACTACTCTGATCTCGATCTCGCCATTATAGGTAAGGAGTCGCTACCGCTGGACGTAAGCACGGCGCTGGTCGACGCGTTTAGCGAGTCCGACCTTCCCTTTAAGGTTGATATTGTCGATTGGGCGAGCATTGACGAAACCTTCCGCAAAATAATCCGCCGTGACGGGCTGAGTGTCCATGTTCCGGCGCAGGGCTCTGATGCGGTCAGTCGTCTGGACCAATCGATCAGTACTCTCGGAGACTATGTCGACTTGCAAAGGGGGAGTACCTACAAGAGTGCCTTGCTGGGACAAGATGGGCCAGTTTTGCTGGGGTTGGCCTCCATTGCACGCAATGGAGGCTTTCGACCTGACAACCTCAAGACCTATGGTGGTCCTTCCGACAAACGGATCCTTCTAGAGCCCGGTGACATCTATGTGTCTTTGAAGGACGTAACGCAATCTGCTGATCTGCTTGGCGCCATTGCACGGGTTCCGGATACGATTTCGCAAGGAAGGCTTACCCAAGACACGGTAAAGCTGAACTTCAAGGATGACGAATCTGTCAAAACATACATCTACTGGATGCTGAGGACTCCTCAGTATCGAGCATATTGCAAGGCACACGCCACGGGGACGACCAACCTAGGTCTCTCCCGTGATGACTTCCTTTCCTTTCCGATACCTTCACTAACGCCCATTCGTCGCACGTTTCTGCAACTTGTTGAGAGTTTGGAAGACAAGATCGAACTGAACCGGTGCATGAACGAGACGCTGGAGGCGATGGCGCGGGCGATCTTCAAGGACTGGTTCGTCGATTTCGGACCGGTCCGGGCGAAGATGGAAGGGCGTGCCCCTTACCTCGTCCCTGACCTGTGGGAACTGTTTCCTGACCGCTTCGTCAACTCCGAACTTGGTGAGATACCGGTGGGGTGGGAGGCAGGAGTTTTAGATGATGTAATAGAAATTCACAGTGGAGGTACGCCTAAAACGTCAATCGAAGATTATTGGGATGGCGAAATTTATTGGTATACGGCAAAAGATGCGCCATCTTCCTCGGACATGTTCGTCCTGGAGACCGAGAGGAGCATTACGCAAACAGGGGTTGAAAACAGTGCGGCAGAAGTTCTTTCGGCCGGAACGACCGTTATTACCGCAAGGGGCACTGTCGGAAAGTTGGCTTGTCTCGGCAGGGCGATGGCCATGAATCAGAGTTGCTACGGGATACGAGGCGTCGGCGGCTATTGTGACTTCTTCACATACTGGCTTGTCAGAATGATGGTGGAAGAGTTGCGGAACCGGACGCACGGCACGATTTTTGACACGATCACACGCCAGACTTTTGCTCTGGTCGATTTAGCCTTGCCACCGGTGAGCGTCGCAGAAGCCTTTGAGGTGTGGGCGATGCCGATTATGAGACGCGCCCTGAGCAATCTGCACCAGATCGAGACCATTGGCGCTCTCCGCGATCTGCTTCTCCCAAAGCTCATGTCCGGCGAAATCAGCCTTCGGGATGGGGAGCGCGCTGTAGAGGGGGTTGCGCCATGATCACGGACGAAGACATCCGCCGCCAACTCCGCCTGGGTGAGGACAGCCAGTGGGAATTCAAGCGGGTCGAGTTCCGTGGCGACATACCGACCAGCCCACGCAGAGACGATTGGGCGGATGAACTGGGCGCGTTCGGCAACGCGGACGGCGGGACATTGCTCTGTGGAGTGTCCGACGATGGAACAGTCCAAGGCATGTCGCGGGAGCAGATGGCGGCGCTGGATCACCTTCTTGTGGAGGTCAGCACCGACGCCCTTGAGCCGCCGCTGCGCATCGGCGTCCACCATAGGGAACTGAATGGCAGAGCATTCCTGCTGGTCGCAGTTCCACGCGGCGAAGCCCTGCATGAACGGAACGGGCAGGCATTCGTCCGGGTCGGTGCGACCAAGCGGCGTCTGCGCAGGGACGAAGGTCTGAGGCTGGCGCAGAAGCGCGCGCAGAACCGCTACCTGTGGTTCGACAAGCAGAGTGTTCCCGAAACCGGCTTCGAGACACTCAGCGAACGCCTGTGGGAGCCGTTGCTCAGCGTGACGGCGGCGGCGGATCCACGGCGGGGACTGCGCAATCTCCGCCTGCTGGCGCAGGATGAAGCGGGCGTTGATCGAGCCACCGTGGCCGGCATTCTGCTTTGCACTCCTTCTCCGCATGACTGGTTGCCGCAAGCGACCATCGCGGCAACACACTATCGCGGACTGGATCGCGCCTCGGGCCAGCTGGACGCGCAGGAGATCGCCGGACCGCTCCCCGAACAGATCGCGGACGCGGTCCGGTTCGTCGTTCGCAACATGCGTGTTTCCGCCCGCAAGACTCCGCAACGGGAAGATGTTGTCCAGTACAGCAAGGCCGCCGTGTTCGAAGCGGTGGTCAACGCGGTGGCGCACCGCGACTACTCCATGTCGTCCCGCAGGATTCGGCTCTCCATGTTCAAGGATCGCCTGGAGATCGATTCGCCCGGCGAGCTTCCGAACGGTATGACCATCGAAGGCATGGAGGACAGTCAGGCCACGCGCAACGAGGTGATCGCATCCGTGTTCGGGCGCGTCCCCATCGCCAGTGTGGCCGGGTCCGGTCATCGCAGGTACCTGATGGAACGCCGCGGGGACGGCGTGTCGATCATCCGCGCGGAAACCCAGGAGGCCACCGGTTTGCCGCCGGAATACAGATTGGTTGATGAATCGAGCTTGGTGCTCCGCATTCCCGCTGCCAAGCTGGAGCTTGTTCCTGCCGATGCAACAGTCACGGTGCATTGCGGAGGTGAGCCCCTCACCGGTATCGAGGTTCTCGCGCTCTTTCCCAACAAGACCTGGGTCCGGGCGACGACCGACGAGACCGGCGCTGCGGCTCTGGACCTCTATACGACGAATTTGTCGATGACGGTCTATGCTGCCGGGTCGGGCTATGCCGCCGGATTGGAACGAGCCTGGACCCCTCATCAGGGCGGCCTGCTGCTCGAACTCGAACCGCTCGAATCCGGTGGCGCCGCGATTTTCTCTCAGGACTCGGGATACCTCCCTGGCCTGCACGGACGGCTGAACCCGATACGCGATACGACCGACCGGACGTATCTGTATGCCGACAACATCGCCATCGACGAGGGACGTCCGCAACCCGTGCCGTTTCGGCCCGGCAAACCGATACGGCTGACGGACGCCCGTGGCTCGGACTTGTCGGTCACCATCGTGGACATCCTCGGCCGGTCCGCCTTGATCGAATACGGACCGTTTGAACCGTGACGGTCGTCAAGGCGTTCATCCGAGCCAGGAACCCGCGCTGCATGAGCCCGTACGAGATGCTCCGCCGCGAGCGCGCAAGGTTCGTCCTGGGAGCGGGCAGAGCCGCGGCGTCATGACCGGAATCACCGAAAGCGAAGTGGAAGCCGCGGCTCTCGCATGGCTCGCCGGGCTCGGCTATGCCGTGCTGCACGGACCGGACATCGGCCCGGAGGGTGCGGCATCGGAGCGCGGCAGCCACGACGAGGTGCTGCTGGCCGGCCGGTTCCGCGAGGCGCTTGTACGCCTCAATCCGAACCTGCCCGCCGCGGCGCTGGAGGAGGTGCTGCGCAAGGTGCGGCAGACGGAGACTCCCTCCCTCGTCGAGGAGAACCGCCGCCTGCACCGCTACCTGATCGCGGGCGTGCCGGTCGAGGTGGCGCGGGAGGACGGCAGCATGGGCGGTGACGCCGCCCGGCTGATCGACTTCGACGACATCGAGGCCAACGACTGGCTGGCGGTGAACCAGTCACGGTGATCGAGCACGAACACAATCGCCGCCCCGACATCGTGCTGTTCATCAATGGCCTGCCGCTGGCCGTGATCGAGATGAAGAACCCCGGCGACGAAAACGCCACCCTCGAAGGGGCGTTCAACCAGCTCCGGACCTACAAGGACGAGATACCTTCCCTGTTCCGCGCCAATGCCGCTCTCATGACGTCGGACGGTCTTCAGGCGCGGCTCGGATCGCTGACGGCCAGTCTCGAACGGTTCATGCCCTGGCGCACCGTGGACGGCGCAGCCGTCGCCCCGAAGGGCGCGCCCGAGCTCGGAACCGTCGTCGAAGGCGTGTTCGAGAAAAACCGGTTTCTGGCGCTGATCCGGGACTTCACCGTGTTCGGGGACACGGGCGCGGGACTGGTCAAGATCGTGGCCGGCTATCACCAGTTTCACGCCGTGCGCCGCGCGGTCGCGTCCACGTTGCGCGCGCTTCCCGGGCAACCTCGAGCACTGCGCGAGGATCCGGCCCCATACGGGCTGCCGTCCGTTGAAGCGCAGCCGGAGGGCGATCGCCGCATCGGCGTGATCTGGCACACGCAAGGCTCCGGCAAGAGCCTGCTCATGGCGTTCTACGCCGGACAGGTCATTGCCCACCCGGCGATGGAGAACCCGACCATCGTGGTCATCACCGACCGCAACGACCTCGACGATCAGTTGTTCGGCACGTTCTCCATGTGCCGCGACCTGCTCCGCCAGACGCCGCGGCAGGCCGACAGCCGGGAGGATCTGCGGAAAGTGCTGACGCGCCCATCCGGCGGCGTGGTGTTCACCACCCTGCAGAAGTTCGCGCCCGAGGCCGGCGAGACCGAATACCCGGCCCTCTCCGACCGCCGCAACATCGTCGTGATCGCCGACGAGGCGCACCGCAGCCAGTACGGTTTCCGCGCCAGGGTGGCCCGCAAGACCGGAGAGATGTCCTACGGCTTCGCCAAGTACCTGCGCGACGCCCTGCCGAACGCTTCCTTCATCGGCTTCACCGGCACGCCGATCGAAAGGGAGGATGTGAACACGCCGGCCGTGTTCGGTGAGTACATTGACGTCTACGACATCAGCCGCGGCGTCGAGGACGGCGCGACCGTACCGATCTACTACGAGAGCCGCCTCGCCCGCATCGAGCTCGACGAGGACGAGAAGCCGACGCTCGACGACGAGGTCGCCGAACTGACCGAGGACGAGGCCGAGGGCGAGCAGGAACGGCTCAAGAGACGATGGGCGAACGTCGAGGCCGTGGTCGGGGCGGAGAAGCGCCTGCGCCTGGTTGCCCGGGATCTGGTCGAGCACTTCGAGAGCCGTGTCGCCGGCATGGACGGCAAGGCCATGATCGTCTGCATGAGCCGCCGCATCTGCGTCGCGCTCTACGGCGAGATCGTCAGGCTGCGCCCGGGCTGGCACAGCGACGACGACCAAGGCGGCGTCATCAAGATCGTCATGACCGGCGCGGCGTCGGATCCGAGACATTGGCAGCGCCACATCGGGGGCAAGGCCCGCCGGGAGCTGCTCGCCAAGCGGATCAAGGACGCGGACGACCCGCTCAGGCTGGTGATCCTGCGGGACATGTGGCTGACCGGCTTCGACGCGCCGAGCCTGCACACGATGTACATCGACAAGCCCATGCGGGGGCACGGTCTGATGCAGGCCATCGCCCGCGTCAACCGCGTGTTCCGCGACAAGCCCGCCGGTCTCATCGTGGACTACATCGGCATCGCGCAGAACCTGAAGTCGGCCCTCGGCCAGTACTCGCGCGACGACCGAAGGCACGCCGGCATCGACGAGGCCAAAGCCGTCTCACTGATGCGGGAGAGGTACGAGATCGTGAGCGCGATGTTCCACGGATTCGACTTCCGCAAGGGCCTTGTCGGCTCGCCGCAGGAGCGGCTCGCCGCACTGGCCGGCGCCATCGAGTGGGTCCTCGCCATGCAGCAACGCGAGTCGGCCCGGGAAGCGACCGAGGACGGCAAGAAACACGCCCATCGCCGCTTCAACGACGCCGTGCTGGCGCTCTCCAGGGCCTTCGCGCTTGCGGCCGCCAGCGACGAAGCCCGGGAAATCCGCGACGAGGTGGGTTTCTTCCAGACCGTCCGTGCGGCGCTCGCCAAGACTGCGCCCGGCGCCGGCAAGTCCTCCGCGGAGCGGGACCTCGCGGTTCAGCAGATCGTCAGCCGCGCGGTCGTCTCGACCGAGATCGTCGACATTCTCGCAGCCGCCGGGCTGGACACGCCCGACATCTCCATCCTCTCCGACGAATTCCTGGCCGAGATACGGGGGATGGAGAAGAAGAACCTCGCATTGGAGGCGCTGCGCAAGCTCATCAACGGGGAACTTCGCTCGCGAAGCCGGATCAACGTCGTGGAGACCCGGGCCTTCTCCCGGAGGCTGGAGGAAGCGATCGCCCGTTACCACGGCAACGCCCTCACGACGGCCGAGGTCCTTCAGGAACTGATCGAGCTTGCACAAGACATCCGCGCCGCACACCGTCGTGACGAGGACGAGGGACTCAACCCCGAGGAAATCGCCTTCTACGATGCCCTGGCCCAGAACCGGAGCGCGGTCGAGGTCTTGGGCAACGATCACCTTCGCGTCATCGCCCAGGAACTGCTGAACGGGCTCAAAGGCAAAGCCTCCGTGGATTGGCAGCACCGCGAGTCGGCCCGCGCCCGGATGCGGGTTCTGGTCAAGCGCATCCTCCGCAAGCACGGGTATCCGCCGGATCTGCAGGACGCCGCCGTGCAGACCGTCCTGCAACAGGCTGAAGCCCTCTCGGCGAGATGGGCCGCATGATCGTCAAGTCCCTTGAGATACAGGTTCAGGCGCTCGCCGTCTGAAGCGGACCGCGTAAGACCCGAAACCCATCCTTGCCCTGATGCGGAGGCCATGCATATCGACGTGACGCTGGTCGAAAATGACATCGCAGGGATCAAACGGACATGGCGTTCCCCTTGCCGAAACCGAGGCGTTGTTCTCCCGTCCGGGAGGATCGAGGAAACAATCGTGTTTTCATTCGAGCGAACAGAAACGAATTCTGCGCGGCGAGGAAGGAAAAAGCCGATTCCGCGCCTTCTTGCTTGGTCGCCTTGTTGATTGGGATGTCTGCATTGCCGACCGTTCGGGTCAATTCCAGTCCTATCGCATCTCGCATACCCAGACTTGGCAGGGCGCCTGGGCAGTGACCACCAGGTGACGGCAACGGGCCTAGTCGACGCCCTCCCGCTTCATGATGAACCACTGCTGGGCGATAGAGAGCAGGTTGTTCCACGTCCAGTAGATCACCAGCCCCGCCGGAAAGGTGGCGAAGATGAAGAGGAAGATGAGCGGCAGAAACATGAAGATCCTTGCCTGCATGGGATCCGGTGGCTGCGGACTGATCCTCTGCTGCAGCCACATGGTCGAGGACATCAGGACGGGCCAGGCGCCGATCATCAGGAAGGGCGGCAGGAAGACTCCGGGATCGAAGGGAAGCAGTCCGAAGACATTCCAGATCACCGTCGGATCGGGTTCGGAAAGATCCTCGATCCAGCCGTAGAACGGCGCGTGGCGCATCTCGATGGTGACGAACAGCACCTTGTAGAGGGCAAAGAAGACCGGAATCTGCACCAGGATCGGCAGACAGCCCGAGGCTGGGTTGACCTTCTCCTGGCGGTAGAGGGCCATCAGTTCCTGCTGCATCTTCTGCTTGTCGTCACCGAAACGCTCGCGCAGCTCCTTCATCTTCGGCGCCAGCTTGCGCATCTTGCTCATCGATCGGTAGGACTTGTTGGCCAGGGGGAAGAAGATGATCTTGATGATGACGGTGAGCGCCAGGATGGCGAGACCGAAGTTCCCGATCGCGTTCTTGAGCCACAGCAGGACGAAGAAGATGGGTTTCGTGAGGAAGTAGAACCAGCCGAAGTCCACCGCCCGGTCGAAGAGCGGGATGTTGAAGGCCTCGGCGTAGTTGTCGAGCTCGGTCACGACCTTGGCGCCTGCGAACAGGCGGTCCTCGGAGGTGACGGTCGCGCCCGGTGCCACGCTGAGCGCGCTGCGGTAGAAGTCCGCCTGGTAGGTGTCCGTCGTTCCTCCCTGGAGGTGATGGAGAAAGCGGCCACGGAACGGATCGCCCTGGTCGGGTATCAGTGCCACAAGCCAGTACTTGTCAGTGATGCCGAGCCAACCGTTCGGGCTGTCGAACGAGATTTCCGACGCATCGTCAGGGTCCGACAGATCGTCGTAGTCGATTTCCTCGAGGGTCTCGTTGAGGACTCCGATCAGCCCCTCGTGCAGGATGTAGAATCCCAGCGTCGGTGGTGTCCCGTACCGCTTGATCCGGCCGTAGGGAAGAAGCGAGACCGTTTCCCCGCCCTGGTTGATGACACGCTGGGTCACGGTGAACATGGAATGCTCGTCGACCGCGAAGGTCCGCTCGAAGAGAAGGCCCTCGCCGTTGTTCCAGGAGAGCGTGACGGGTGTCTCGGGCGTCAGCGCGACATCGCCTGCCTGCCACATGGAGGTCGAATCCGGCAGGGTCGCACCCGAACCCCCGTCGAGCCAGCCGAATTCGGTGAAGTAGGAGGACGGACCTCCTACCGGTGACAGCAGGATGACATCCGGCGAGTCCGGTCCGACTTCCATGCGGTAGTCGAGGAGTGTGAGATCGTCGATGCGCCCGCCGACAAGGGCGATGGAGCCGCTCAGAGTCGGTGTCCGGATGGCAATGCGGGGCGACTGCGCCAGGGCTTCGCTTCGGCTGATCTCCCGGACAACGGATTCCTCCACGCCGACCGAGGACGTGGAGACCCGGGGCAGGGTGGAATCGTCCCCGGTGGCGGCGAGTTCCTGCTGGCGTTCGACAGCTTCCTGTTCCCGCTGTATTCTCGGAAGTTCGTAGAGAAACTGCCAGGCTAGGAACATCAGGAGGATGATTGCCGTGGCCAACCACACGTTCCGCTGTTCCTGGGGCATCATCGTTCGTTCGTTCTCTCGGGAACCGGATCGTAGCCGCTTCCGCCTAGGGGGTGGCACCGCGCGATACGACGGAGCGCCAGCGAGGCGCCTCTCAGTGGACCGTGCCGGCGAATGGCTTCGCTGGCATAGGCCGAACAGGTCGGAAGATAGCGGCACGACGCCGGCGTCAGGGGCGATATGCCATACCGGTAGATCAGGATGAAGGCCTGTAGAACGGATGAGGCGGCGTTTCTCATGACCGCGGCGCAGCGTTACCGAGGCGGGTGAGCGCCCTTTCGAGATCGCCGACAAGGCAGGCGAAGGGACGATGGACCGTTTCACGGCGGGCGATCAGGACATAGTCTGTGGCCCTGTGCCCGGACCGGGCGAGAATCGGCGGGGCGAGAGCTTTCAGCCGTCGCCGCGCCCGGTTGCGCCGGACGGCGTTGCCGACCCTGCGGCTCGCCGTGTACCCGACACCGATGGCATCGTCGTCGCGGGGCGCTGCCTGGACGACGATCCCCGGAGTGACCGCCTTCAGCCGCGTCGCCGCCACGCGAAGATAGTCGCTTCTCCGTCTGAGGCGCACGACATCGACAGGCATAACTCAGGCTGACAGGCGCTTGCGGCCTTTCGCGCGCCGGCGCGCGAGCACGGCACGTCCGCCCACGGACTTCATGCGTGCACGAAAGCCATGACGTCGTTTCCGAACGATACGGCTGGGCTGGAATGTGCGTTTCACCGTCAGGACTCCAAGCATGGGCCACGCACCGGACGGGGTGCGGGCGGCGGGGCTGTATAGGGGAGGAGCCGGTTGAAGTCAATGTCGACATTTCCTCAATGCCTGTCATGCCGCTAGTGTGTCGTGTCGATGTCCGAAACGGGGTGCGTGCGTGATGGTTCAGCAATCAACGACCGTGCGGCGGCTCAGGCGATTGATTCCGGTCCTTGTCGTGGTGGCACTGCTGGTTGCCCTCTTCGTCAGCGGGCTTCACAGGCAGATCAGTTTTGAGTCCCTGCAGGCGCATCACTCCGAACTCGGCGCCCTCGTGGAGGGCAACCTGGCGCTGGCGGTGGTGGTCTATGTCCTGGCCTATGCCTTCCTGACTGGCATCTCGTTCCCCGCCGCCTCCCTCGTCACCCTGCTGGGCGGCTTTCTCTTCGGCTGGCTCCTCGGGACCATCCTGACCGTTGTCGCCGCGACGGCGGGTGCGACGGCGGTCTTTCTCGTGGCCCGCACGTCTTTCGGCGAGGCCCTGTGGGAGCGCGTCAAGCCGTTTGCCGGCCGCATGGAGGAAGGATTTCGCGACGGCGAGTTCAACTACCTTCTCTTCCTCAGACTGCTGCCCGTCTTTCCGTTCTGGGTGGTCAATCTCCTGCCGGCCTTTCTCGGAGTGAAGACCGGCATGTATATGCTGACGACCTTCATCGGCATCATTCCCGGAACCACGGTCTACAACGTGATCGGCGACGGATTGGGTGAGGTGTTCGAGTCCGGGGGCGAGTTCTCCCTGGAGAACGCCGTGTCGACGGAGATTGTCCTGGGCCTGGCCGGTCTGGCCGTGATCGCCCTGGTGCCCGTGGCGGCCAGGAAGTTGAAGGCCCGACGACAGGATTCCGGATGACGGCGGACCGCGACAGCGTCGACATCCGTGTCATTGGCGGGGGTTCAGGAGAGCCCGTCACCGCCTGCGCCGCATCCCGCATGGGCCGCAGTACGGCTCTTATCGAGGGCATGCGGATGGGCGGCGACTGCCTCGATTTCGGTTGCGTGCCGTCCAGGTCTCTGCTTGCCGCCGGCAAGGCCTGCCCATGCGATGCGTCATGCCCGGTGCTTCGGGATCACGCTCCATGAACCGGAGATCGACTTTGCCGCGGTCAACTGGCACGTGCGCGACGTCATGGCCCGCATCGAGCCCAACGATTCCGTGGAGCGCTACCGGAGTTTCGGTGTCTCGCCGGGATTCGTGGAGGTGGAAGGGCGGACGATCCGCGCCCGCCGTTTCGTCCTCGCCACGGGATCAAGGGCGGTGGTTCCTCCCATCCTCGGTCTCGATCCCGTATCCCTGTTCACCCACGAGATGCTGTTCGACAACCAGAAGCTCCCGGAGCACCCGAACGGCGTCGGCGGTGGACCGATCGGCTCCGAGATGGTCCAGGCCCATCGCCGTCTGGGCAGCCGCGTGACGGTTCTCGACATCGATCCCCTCCAGCCCCATGACGACCCCGAACTCACCGCCGTCGTGAAGGAGAGCCTGACGGACGATGGCATCGAGATCGTCGAGCTCCTTGCCGTCCGCGACGCGCCGGGCGAGGCCGGCGGGATCACGGTCTCCTGCGACAGGAACGGCGAGGCGCTCGTCCTCGAGGGATCCCATCTCCTGGTGGCGGTCGGTCGCCGATCCGACACCACCGATCTCGGCCTCGATGCAGCCGCTATCGCACCTGACCGGAACGGTATCCGGGTTGACCGCCGGTTGCGTACCACCAACCGACGGGTCTTTGCCATCGGCGATAAGTGCCGGAGCGTTCCGGTTCACCCATCTGGCCGGGCATCACGCGGGAATCGTCATCAGGAATGCCCTGTTGCGCCTTCCGGCGAAGGTGAATCTCGACGCCTTCCCGTGGGTGACCTGCACGGGCCCGGAATTGGCCCATGTCGGCCTGACGGAAGACGCAGCACGCAGGCGGCACGCAACTGTCACCGCTTGTGAGGTTCCCCTGCGCCGAGAATGACCGCGCCATTGCCGAGCGCAGGACCAGGGGACTGATCAAGGTCGTGACCACGCCGCGTGGTCGGATCCTGGGAGCGACCATCGTGGCGGCGCATGCCGGGAGCTGATCGCGCCCTGGGTCCTGGCGATCGGTTCGGGGTTGAAGGTCGGTGCCGTGGCAGGGATGATCGCGCCTGATCCGACCTTGAGCGAGATCAGCAAGCGGGCGGCGGGTTCCTTCTATACGCTGCGGGTGTTCGGCAAGGGCATGAAGCGACTGGCGGATATCCTCGCCCGCTTCGGTTGACAAGGGAGACGCAGGTTCCATGCAGTCCATCTTCTGGCTTGCTGACGCCTTGCTCAGCATCTACTTCTGGGTTCTCATCCTGCACGTCATCCTGAGCTGGTTGGTTGCATTCAATGTCATCAACGCCCGCCAGCCGTTCGTCAGTCAGGTCGGCCACTTTCTCTGGCAAGTCACCGAGCCGGTCCTGGCTCCCATACGGCAGGTCCTGCGCCGCCTGTTCGGCGACCTTGGCGGCATCGACGCCTCACCGCTGATCGCCCTCGTTCTGGTCGGCTTCGCCCGCCGCATGCTGGCGGAGATGGCGTTCTCGATTCGCTAGCCGGGTTCTCGTCAACGCGCCGATGACGCCACCTCCGGACGCTGCCCGGTTCGATTCTCGGCGCCGGGACAACGTGCCAGGGGCGCATGAGACCGACCGACCAGCCGGTCGTCCTCTTCGGGTGTCACGACGATGACGATCCGCCTCAGGACCCACGGATAGAGGCTTGATGCGGGTCCTCTTCGCAGGCGGCCCGCATGGTCGCCTCAGTGCTTGGCGGGCGCCTCCTCGGTGAAGTGGAACGTCGCGTGGAAGGGCTCGAGTTGTTCCTTGCCGCGGACAAAGTCGGCGGCGCGGGCGGCGATCATCTGGGTCGGTGCGTTCAGGTTCGCACAGGTGATCCTGGGCATGACCGAGGCGTCGACGACACGCAGACCCTCCACGCCGTGAACCCGCATTTCCTGGTCCACCACGGCGTCGGCATCGTTGCCCATGCGGCAGGTACATGACGGGTGATAGTCGGTTTCCATCAGGCCCCTGATGCAGTCGAGAATGTCCTTGTCGGTCGTCGCATCCGGGCCGGGAAGGAGTTCCTCGCCGCGATAGGGATCGAATGCCTCCTGCGCGACGAGTTCCCTCGCCTTGCGGATGCTCCGCACGAAACGCCGGCGGTCGTCCTCGGTCGACAGGTAGTTGAAGTGAAGTCTCGGCTTGTCCGCCGGATTGGCGGACCGCAGGTCGATGTGCCCGACACTCGTCGGGCGGGACTGGTCGACATGCAGTGAGAACGCCTGATCGAGCACGATGCTGTCGTCGTCGCGAAAGCTGACGCCGGCCGGGCCGAAGTGGTACTCGACATCGGGATAGTCCATGTCGTCACTGCTGCGAACCAGGCCTCCTGCCTCCCAGAAATTGGATGCCGCGGGTCCGCGCCGCGTCACAATCCACTGCATGCCGGCCATCAGCTGGTTGACCGGAGCGAGCGCCCTGTGGATTGTCATCGGCCTTGTGCAGGCGTACTTGACGATGACGGTCGGATGATCCTGCAGGTTGCGCCCCACACCCGGAAGATCCAGCTTCACGTCGATCCCGTGCCCGCGCAGATGATCGGCCGGGCCGATGCCTGACAGCATGAGTGTCTGAGGCGAGTTGATGGCGCCACCCGAGAGGATCACCTCGCGTTCCGCCGCGACCGTCCGGCGCTCGCCGCGATGCATGAATTCGACCCCCGACGCTCGGTTGCCCTCGATCAGCAGCCTGTGGACCATGGCGCCGGTCAGCAGCGTGCAGTTGCTCCGTTGAAGGGCGGGCCTGAGGTGGGCCACGGCGGCGCTGCAGCGCCGGCCGTTGCGCGTGGTGCTGTCGAAACGGGCGATGCCCTCCGGTTGGTAGGCGTTGAGGTCATCGGAACATCCTTGATCCGACTGCCTGCCGGCTTCCAGAAAGACATCGAAGAGAGGACAGTCGAGCTTGCCGCGTGTCGTGTTGAGCGGCCCCGACCCGCCGCGCCAGTCACTTGGACCCCGGTCGCTCGTTTCGCCGGCCTTGAAGTAGGGCAGGCATTGAGCGTAGCTCCATTTCGGCAGATTGAAGTCCTCGCCCCAGCGGTCGTAGTCACGGGGATGACCGCGCATGTAGACCATGGAATTGATCGACGAGGACCCGCCGACGACCTTGCCTCGCGGCGTGTCGATGCGGCGGTCGAAGGCGTCCGGTTCGCCCTCGGTGACGTAGCCCCAGTTGATCTTCGGGTCCTTGTAGACCTTGTGAACGCCCGCTGGCACATGAATCATCAGGTTGCGGTCCGCAGGACCGGCCTCGAGGAGCAGGACCGAGTGCTGGCCGCCTTCGCTCAGGCGATTGGCCAGGACGCAGCCGGCGGATCCGGCGCCGATGATGATGTAGTCCCAGGTCGGGGTTTCTCTTGGCTTGACCAAGTCAGGTTCCTCCAGGGTTCCGGGTGTCCTCGTGCGCCCGGTGCATTCCACGACATGAACATTCAAATGGAGATACGAACGTGCGGGACTGCCATAGATGCAGGCACCGCGCAAACGGCTCCGCACAGCTGTTTCGATGTCTCCTCTGTGAAGTCCGATCGCCTCGGCGTCGTCGGGCAGGTGCCCGACTAGAAGATCCACATTCCCGCACCCGGTCCATAACTCAAACGATCTTGATCGCTCACCTCTTCGGCAACCGCCGGAACCGCGATCAGTGCCACGACCGCGAGTGCAAGGCATCTCATCTCTCGTCCTCTGATGTTCCGTTCCGGCCCAACACAGTGAGGACTTGACGAAACGGGGTCAACGGAACAATTTTCCCGACACCGCCTTGGGAAGTTCCCAGGGAATCACCACATGTAGACAATCTGGTCCGCCGCCAAGTAGAGTGGGTTTGTTGTCCGCGCGCACTATCGTGTGCGGCCCAACAGGAGGAGCAAGATCATGATCGACAGCACAATGGGGCGTCGAAGGCGTGCCTGAAGGACCACGGGGCGAAATGCGCCCTGCTGGTGTCGTGGGCTGCGCCGTCCATGTCGCCAAGATCGCCACAGGCGAGATCAAGGAGACAACCTATCAGACGCCAGGGCGAGCCAAGGCGGGTCGCGTTGGTGGTATTGCGCGAGCGGATGCGCTCACGCCCGAGAAACGAAGCGAGACCGCAGCCAAGGCTGCGAACGCGAGATGGAGGTGAGAACCATGCAAGCCGTTAAGGTTCTGTACAAGTGCGTGGATGGTGCGCACTTCTTCACGTCTGGCGATTCCAAGACGCAAGGTCTCTGTGTAGCCCACAAGAACCTGAAGATCGCCTTTATGGAAGTCGCGCCCACACTCTCGGTACTCTTCAAAGAGAACTACAACGAAGATGTTACTTTCGTTCCCGAGATGTCATTTCAAGCATTCAAGAAGTGGGTGGAACAACGCAGTGACGAGGCACGCATGTCGCCAGTGCCGGGTCTGGCTGGAGTGGTGCCATGGATGAGAGAAGCGGTTGCGGCCTGATGGTCATTCACCCAGCAGAGGTAGTGTTCGCTAGAATCGTGGGTCAAATGTGCGAGCGCAGGGAGGACTTGGATACCGAGGCCTCCCTGCGCTTTACCCACAACGGAAAACTAATCTCGATTCCTCGCCCCTTGGAAGATGACGGTTACACACAAGCGCAACTTGAGGAGATCGAACGGGCATTGGCGGCGTATGGTCTTGACCTGCTGCCCTTGGACCCGAATACCTACTTAAACTGAAAATAATGCTTGACAACAGGTGATTGTGCCCCTAGATCAGGGGCATAAACAGGCTTCCAACATCCAAGCGAGTGCCGATCCTCAACATGCTTGTTGAAGGCATGTCCATGCGATCTATCAACCGCGCGGCCGGAGTCTCGGTCAACACTGTGACGAAGCTTTTGGTCGACGCTGGCGAGGCTTGTGCGGCCTACCATGACGAGGCTGTCCGGAATGTTCACACCCGCCGCATCCAGTGCGACGAGATTTGGTCCTTCTGCTATGCCAAGCAGAAGAACGTCAAGTGCGCGACGGCCGCGCCGTCCGATGTCGGGGACTTCTGGACCTGGACGAGCCTCGATGCCGACAGCAAGATGATCCTGGCCTACGAAGTCGGGGACCGATCCGGCCAGACGGCTATCGAGTTCATGAAGAGTGCATCGGTACGCGCAGGCGCAAGGTCGAGGGCAATCCCGACAAGCGTCACATCAGCATGTCCTACGTGGAGCGCTCCAATCTTTCGATGCGGATGGGGATGCGCCGGTTCAT
Source organism: Alphaproteobacteria bacterium (assembly GCA_964291265.2). Classification (GTDB taxonomy): domain Bacteria; phylum Pseudomonadota; class Alphaproteobacteria; order SP197; family SP197; genus SP197. The sequence goes on along the minus strand of OZ219747.1, from coordinate 526,461 downwards.
GCGGCTGACCAATGCGTTCTCCAAGAAGATCGAGAACCACCTTCACGCGCTGTCACTCTACCTTCATTACAACTTCGTGCGCGTCCACAAGACGCTCCGGGTGACGCCGACGATGGCCGCAGGGATCACTAACACGCTTCACGACATGGAATGGATCGTGGGCTTGATCGACGCGCGTGGCGCCGGAGCCGAACAAACCAAGCCCCAAGCCCGGAACGGGCCGACGGCCCAGAAAGTCAAGGTGAGACATTACGGAACCACCGGTCCCCGGGCATCTTCACGGTACCACAGTTGCGTTCGAAGAAGCGGTGTGCTGTCAGCGACCAGGCGCCCGGACCGTGGATCGTGTCGACCGTGACGGTGAAGACCAGACCGTGACCGCCGACGCGCGTGCGATCCGTCCTTGACGGCGCGGCGCGCGGTTCACTATGGGTGCCTCCTCGGAAGACGTGGGCGGAGCGGCAGTCATGGGCAAGGCAACGATCATTGACGGCAGGGCCGTCGCCCTGAAGGTGCGCCGGGATGTGGCGGCCCGGGTGGCGCGATTGACGGCGACCTCGGGGGTGAAGCCCGGACTGGCCGTCGTGCTCGTCGGCGAGGACCCGGCCAGCGACGTCTATGTCAGGAGCAAGGGAAAGGCGACCCGGGAAGCGGGCATGGAGAGTTTCGAGTTCCGCATGCCGGCCTCCTCGACGGCCGAAGAGGTGCTCGCCAGGGTCGCCGAACTCAATGCATCCGACGAGGTCAACGGGATCCTGGTCCAGCTGCCGTTGCCCGATCAGGTCGACGAACACCAGGTTATCGACGCCATCGATCCTCTCAAGGACGTCGACGGCTTCCATGCCATCAACACCGGCCGCCTGTCTTCAGGCCAGGACGCCATGGTGCCGTGCACGCCGCTGGGCTGCCGCATCCTGCTGCGCGAAACTCTCGGGGCGCACGGCCTGGAGGGCGCCAACGCGGTGATCGTCGGCCGCTCGAACATCGTTGGCAAGCCCATGGCGCAGCTGCTTCTCCAGGATCACTGCACGGTGACGATTGCCCACTCGCGTACCCGCGACCTGCCGGACGTGGTGCGCCGGGCCGATATCGTGGTGGCCGCTGTCGGCCGTCCCGAGATGGTGCGCGGCGACTGGATCAGGCCGGGCGCCACGGTCATCGATGTCGGCGTCAACCGCCTGGCCCGCGAGGACGGCAGGACGCGACTCGTCGGCGATGTCTGTTTCGGGGAAGCGGTCGAGGTTGCAGGCGCCATCACGCCGGTTCCAGGCGGCGTCGGACCGATGACCATCGCCTGCCTGCTGGTGAACACGCTGCACGCTGCGTGCCGGCAGAACCGGGTCGATGTGCCCGAAGGGTGATGGCTCAGCGGCGCTTGCTGGCGAGGGCGAGGCGCAAGGCATTGAGGCGGATGAACCCCTCGGCGTCGCGCTGGTTGTAGACGGCATCTTCCTCGAAGGTGACGTGGGCGAGACTGTAGAGCGAGTGCGGCGAACGGCGCCCGGTGACCGTGACATTTCCCTTGTAGAGCGTCAGGCGCACCGTGCCGGAGACATGTTCCTGGCTGCGGTCGATCAGCGCCTGGAGCATCTCGCGTTCCGGGGAAAACCAGAAGCCGTTGTAGATGAGCTCCGCGTACCGCGGCATGAGCTCGTCCTTGAGATGGGCGGCGCCCCTGTCCAGGGTCAGCGACTCCATGGCCCGGTGGGCGGCGATCAGGATGGTGCCTCCCGGGGTCTCGTAGACGCCGCGGCTCTTCATCCCGATGAAACGGTTTTCCACCATGTCGACGCGGCCGATCCCGTTGGCGCCGCCGAGTTCGTTGAGGCGGGCGAGGAGGGTCGCCGGCGACAGGCCCTCGCCGTCGATGGCCACGGCGTCGCCCCTTTCGAAGCCGATCTCCACTTCCGTGGGAACGTCCGGTGCGTCCTGCGCAGACACGGTCCGCGACCAGACGTGATCGGGTGGGGCCGATGCCGGGTCCTCCAGGACCTTTCCCTCGGCCGAAACGTGGAGGAGGTTGGCGTCGACCGAGAAGGGGGCCTCGCCCCGGCTGTCGCGGGGAATGGGAATCTGCCGGCTCTCGGCATAGGCGATCAACTTCGTGCGCGAGGCAAGGTCCCATTCCCGCCACGGGGCGATCACCCTGATGTCGGGATCGAGCGCCTGGTAGCCGAGTTCGAACCGGACCTGGTCGTTGCCCTTTCCCGTTGCGCCATGGGCCACGGCATCGGCGCCGGTCTCATGGGCGATGCCGATCTGGCGCATGGCGATGAGCGGCCGGGCGATCGCCGTACCGAGGAGGTAGACACCCTCGTAGAGGGCGTTGGCCCGGAACATCGGCCACACGAAGTTCGCGGCGAACTCCTCGCGCAGATCCTCGATGAAGATCTCCTTGACGCCCATCATGGCGGCCTTGGCGCGCGCCGGCGCGAGGTCCTCTCCCTGCCCGAGGTCCGCCGTGAACGTCACCACCTCGCACTGCCAGGTGTCCTGGAGCCAGCGCAGAATGACCGAGGTGTCGAGGCCTCCGGAGTAGGCGAGGACGACCTTCCTGACGTTGCTCATGACGATTCCGTCATGGCGAAGACATCGATCTCGATCACCATGGAATCATAGGCGAGGACCGGAAGCGGCACGCCGGTGGAGGCGGGGCCGGGATCATGGAAGTAGGAGGAGCGGATGGGCAGGTTGGCGTTGAGCGCCTCGGCGCCGCAATCGCCCTTGTAGACTGTCGTCACCTTGCACACGTCGTTGTAGCCGGCCCCCAGGGCCTCGAGAATGGTGCCGACATGGGTCATCGCCTGGTGTGTCTGGCGCGAGAGATCGTCAGGGTGAACCGCTTCGCCCCTCCGGTCGAGGGAGACCTGGCCTCCGAGGAAGATCATGTCCCGGCACTTGAGCCCGTGCTTGTAGGGAAGATGGACATGCCAGTCCCACAGGCTGTCGGGCCATGCATGGGTGCGCTCGAGACGCTCGCCGTCCTCGCCGAGCATGGCGACCATGGAGATCTTGATGAGGACATCGCGGTCGGCATGACGCGGGATGGGGACGCCGGTGGCGGCCGGTCCCGGTTCCTGGAAATGTGCCGCGCAGGCAAGGGCGGCTGCCTCGAAATCGGCAATGCCGGAGCCGCCGGAATACCAGCGGTTGATCTTGACGGCATCGTCGAATCCGGCGCCGAAGTGGTCGAGGACATGCTCTGCGCGCTTCATGACCAGCCGGGTCTGGGCGACGATGTCGCCCTTTGCCGCAACGCGGCCCTCGTCGTCAAACGGATACTGGGCCGACACGAAGATCATGCTGTCCGACCGCAATCCCTCCACCCAGGGTGCGGCGAGGGGAGAGCCTGACCGTCCGGCGGCGATGTCCCTGCGTGTCGGCGTGCCGTTCCTGCGGCGCATGGCATAGCCCTCGATCTCGATCGTGAGACCCTCGTAGGCCAGCCAGGGAACCGGAACGGCGTTGACGGTGAGACGGCAGTCATCCGGGAGATGGCGCGCTACCATGGCAAGCAGATCCGACTCGTCGAGGGAGCCGTCGTTGACGTAGAAGATGAGAAGCGTGACGAGGTCCTGCGGCGCACAGTCGAGGTCTTCAAGGACCCGGACGAGATAGGCCATCGCATTGCCGGTCTGGGCCTCGATGTCCCCGGGATTGCGGACCGCCCCATCGGGGGCGAGATCGACCTGACCGCCCAACCAGATCATCGAGCCACAGCGCACTCCGTGCTTGTGGTTGATGGCGATCGGCCAGTTCCAGTGGTGGTCGGGCCAACTGTGACGCTTGTCCATCGGTTCCTCACGAAGCAGGGGGCGGGGTGGAAGTCATGGCGCTGCGGGCCATCTTGACGGTGTCGGACCGGAGTTGTCCGCAGGCGGCCATGATGTCCCGTCCGCGCGGACGCCGGACGGGAGCGGAGTAGCCGCCGTCGTTGACGATTTCGGCGAAGGAGGCGATCCGCCTGGCCGGGGAACATTCGAACGGGGCCCCGGGCCAGGCATTGAACGGGATGAGGTTGACCTTGGCCGGGATTCCCTTGAGCAGGCGGACCAGTTCCCGGGCATCGGCATCCGAATCGTTGACATCCCTGAGCATGACGTACTCGAAGGTGATGCGTCGCGCGTTGCCGGTTCCGGGGTATGCGCGGCAGGCATCGAGCAGGTCGCCGATCGGGTACTTCCTGTTGAGGGGGACGAGGCGGGTGCGGACATCGTCGTCGACCGCATGCAGGGAGACGGCGAGATCGACTCCGAGTTCCTCGCCGCATCGCTTCATCATCGGCACCACCCCCGCGGTCGACAGCGTGATGCGCCGGCGCGACAGGGCAATGCCCTCGGGATCCATGATGATGGAAAGGGCTGTCTTGACGCTGTCGAAATTGTAGAGCGGCTCTCCCATGCCCATCATGACGACGTTGGAGAGCAGCCGTCTGCCGTCCACCGGCGCCGGCCACTCATCCAGCGCGTCGCGGGCGAGCATGAACTGGCCGACGATTTCTCCGGGTTCCAGGTTGCGCACGAGACGCTGCGTACCGGTGTGGCAGAACCTGCAGGTCAGCGTGCAGCCGACCTGGGACGACATGCACAGTGCTCCCCTGTCGTCCTGAGGAATGTAGACGCTCTCGACGAGGTGGCGCCGGTCCATGCCGAGCAGCCATTTCATGGTCCCGTCCGCGCTCTTCTGGTGGCGCACCACGTCGGGCCGGTCGAGACGGAAGGACGCCGCAAGTCTCTCGCGCAAGGGCCCCGACAGGGACGTCATGTCCGCAAAATCGGTGACCCCGCGGCAATAGATCCAATGCCAGAGCTGCTTGACACGGAACGGGGCCTCACCGAGTCCGTCCACGATGTCAGCGAGTTGGCTCCGGTCCAGCCCGATGAGATTCCCCGGTGCACCTGTCATTCGGCGCAGGTCTGGCTGATGGCCTCATAGGCTGCCGTGAAGCCCAGCAGCGAATAGGTGTCGGTGGTCACGGTGCCCCGCCAGGAGCGCCCCTCGATGACCATCTGGACACCGGCCTTCATGGCGGTCACGAGGTCCCGGTCATCATGGCGGGTGAATGCCCAGGCACTCTCGCCCTCGCCGAACAGGGTGAAGATCTCGTTCCCGATCGTCACCGTGACCGGCGCATTCTCCATGTAGTTGTAGCCCGTTCGGACTTCGACGACATCCCTCTCGCCTGCCGGAGAACGGTGCGTGACGAGTATCCAGATGTCGCCACGCTGGGTGTAGTTGCCTTCCGCCTTCGTCGGCTGGCTGGCGATGAAGCAGACAAGCGTGTCGCCATCGTTGTAGCCGAAGGCCGACCAGTCCCGGAAGGTTCCCAGAGATCTCGGCTCCTCGGCCCCGGCTTCCGGACCCGGCACGAGGATTGCGAGAACCAGCAGAAGGCTCGTGAAGATGCGCGAACTCGGGTTCATGACAGCCATTCCGTCCCGTGTCGTGGTTGTGGGTGTCGTCGCCATGCGAGACCCATAGCACAGATTGTCCCGGCGATTCACGCCCGCCCCGGCCACGTTCCGCAGGGTTACGCCCATCCCTGTCACATCTCGCAAGACAACGTGTGGCGGACATCAGTCCTGCAGGGCTTCCAGGTTCTCGAAGAGGCCCAGGGATTCGGGATTGGCAAGGGCCTCGGTGTTGCTCACCGGTCGGCCATGAATGACGTGACGCACGGCGAGTTCGCTGATCTTGTTGGACCGGGTGCGCGGGATGTCGGCCACCGCGATGATCCGTGCCGGCGTGTGGCGGGGAGAGGCGTGGGTACGGATTCGCTGGCGGATCCTGGAGACGAGGTCTTCGTCGAGTTCCTGGCCCGGTTGCATGACCACGAAGAGAATGATGCGGACATCGCCGGCGACATCCTGGCCGACGGCGAGGCTCTCCTGGATTTCCTCGAAGACGTCCACTTGGCGGTAGATCTCGGCCGTGCCGATGCGCACGCCGCCGGGATTGAGCACGGTGTCGGAACGTCCGTGAATGACGGCGCCGCCGGACATCGTGATCTCGGCCCAGTCACCGTGCCGCCAGACATTGTCGAAGGTGTCGAAATAGGCCTGGTGGTAGAGGTTGCCGTCGTCGTCGTTCCAGAATCCCACCGGCATGGAAGGGAACGGCCGCGTGCACACGAGTTCGCCCGCCTGGCCGGCGGGCAGGCTGTTGCCGCGGTCATCGAAGATGTCGACCGCCATGCCGAGACCGCGCGCCTGGATTTCCCCGCGGCGCACGGGGTCCACGGGGTTGCCGAGAACGAAGCAGGAGATGATGTCCGTTCCGCCGGAGATCGACGCCAGCTGAACATCCGCCTTCACGTCGCGATAGATGTAGTCGAAGCTCCCTGGCGCCAGGGGTGAGCCCGTGGAGAGAACGAGACGGAGATCCTCGAGACCGTGGCGGAGGGCCGGCCGGATTCCCTCCTTCTCGATGGCCGCGAAGTACTTTGCCGAGGCGCCGAATGCGGTGAACCTCTCATCCTGGCAGAAGTCCCACAGAACGTTGCCGTCCGGCGACGCCGGATGGCCATCGTAGATCGCCAGGGTGGCCCCCGTTGCCAGGGCGCTTACCTGCCAGTTCCACATCATCCAGCCGCAGGTCGAGAAGTAGAACAGCCGGTCTCCGTCGCCGATGTCGCAATGCAGCCGATGTTCCTTGAGATGCTGGAGGAGGGTGCCTCCGTGGCCGTGGACGATGCACTTGGGCGCACCCGTGGTGCCCGAGGAATAGAGGATGGCAAGAGGGTGATCGAAGGGCACCTGCTCGAAGGCGATGCCGTCGTGGGTTGTTGTCATCACCTCCTGCCAGGTCACGGCATCCCGCAGCCCCCCCATGTCGCAGGCCTGTTCCAGCCAGGGAACGACGACGACATGCCCGATGCCGGGCATGGCTTGCAGAATCTCCGCCACCCTCACCCTGCTGTCGAAATGGCGGCCGCCGTAGGAATAGCCATCGGCGGTGATCAGCACCTTCGGGTCGATCTGGCCGAAGCGGTCGAGGACGCCCCTGGTGCCGAAATCCGGTGACGAGGACGACCACACCGCGCCCAGACTGGCCGTCGCCAGCTTGGCGACAATCGTCTCGGGCAGATTGGGGAGATATCCTGCGACACGATCGCCACGGCGAACTCCGCGACCGGCAAGCCAGGCGCTCATGGCGGCGACGGCGTCATGGAGTTCGCGGAAGGTCAAGGCGCGCCTGCGATCACCCTCTCCACGGCACACGATGGCCATGGAGTCGTCACGTTTGCGAAGCAGGTTCTCGGCATAGTTGAGGCGGGCCCCGGTGAACCAGCGGGCTCCGGGCATGGCATCGCCGTTGTCGAGGACCGTCTCCCATGTCCGGGAGGCCCTGACGCCGGCGAAGTTCCAGACGAGCGACCAGAAGGACGCCCGATCGTCGATGGACCAGCGCCACAGCGACTCGTAGTCCGGGAACGTCCGCCCGCTTGCCTGTTCGGCCAGGCGCCGGAACTGCACGAGGGCCGTCGCCTCCCGGCGCTCCGCGCTGGGGGACCAGAGAATGTCGTTGATCAACTGACGAGCGCTCCCGACTTGCTGGCCGCGCGGTCCATGAAGCGAGCCATCTCGATGTCGCGGCGCGTGACGCCACCGGCATCGTGGCTCGTCAGGGTGACGTCGACCCGGTTGTAGACATTGAACCACTCGGGATGGTGATCGACGACATCGGCGTAGACGGCGACGCGACCCATGAAGCCGAAGGCCGCCATGAAATCACTGAAGCGGTAGGTCCTTTGCAGCGCGTTCCCGCCTGCGGACATGGTCCAGTCCTCCAGGGAGGCGAGCGCCTCGCGGAGCGCTGCCTGAGAAAGTGTGTCTGCCATCGAACGTGTCCTCATCTTGCGAAACGGATTGTCCGGCGAGTTGGCCGCCTCGGCAAGAGCGGCTATGGTCCGGGTTCCATGACGCGACGTTTCGGCCCACCACCCGACGCCGAGGAGATTGCGGCGATTGCCGGTGAGGCGATTGCCATGATCCCCGGGAACCTGAAGGCCCGCATCGAAGGCATCGCCATTCTCGTCACCGAGTTCCCCGAGGCCGATGTCCTGGACTCCCTTGGAATCGACAACGAATTCGGTCTTCTGGGACTCTACCAGGGAATCTCCCTCGACCAGGCCTCCGGCCACGACGTGATGGACGACCTCAACCGCATCTACCTCTATCGGCGTCCGCTTCTCGATGCCTGGGCCGAGGGAGACGACTCCCTCGAGGATCTCGTGCACAACACGATCATCCACGAGATCGGCCACCACTTCGGGTTGTCGGACGACGACATGGAACGCCTCGAAAGCGAGTGATGAGGCCGAACCTTCCCGTGCAACCGGCCGAGCGGACACCGCCGCCCCCACAAGGATATTGACGAACGGAACCGGTCGCCGTTCAGGAGAATGACGTCCGAATTCGACATGGCCGGATGACGAGGCCCGGCGTGAACCCTCGACTGTCGATCCCGAAAGCGGAACTCTTTTCCTTCTGCCGGATGCAGTAACTGCCCAGGTCTGATTTGGACGAGTCCTGACGGGAGGTGGACACCAAGCAAGTCAAGACGCCCAAACCGTACCCAACGCGACCAACGTCACCACAGACTCAGACTTGGCGGGGTACCTGGTCAGTTACCTGCGATGGGGAGAATGGCGACGGAGCTGGCGCCAGCGGCGGCGGTCGCAATACCGCCCGCGACTTCCATGGCGCGCACTGGTCGAATGCGACGCACCGCTCGACCACGGACGACGATTGCCCGCTCTACCGCAAGGGGAAGGACAAGGAAGCGAAGCTCAGCTACATGGGCCATGCGCTGATGGAGAACCGCAACGGGGTGTCTGTTGACTGCTCTCTCACATGTCTTATATATTGAACAACAGAGTGCCCTATTCATTGCCAGATAAGACAGACGATGAAAACACTAGCGTCACATGCGCTTCCCAGAGCAGCGAAACAGGCCCTCGCCAAGCTGGGCAAGGACATCGTGGTCGCCCGCAAGAAACGTCGTATCTCGACGGTCTCGATGGCTGAGCGCGTATTCATCAGCCGCGGCACTCTCTACAAGGTTGAACGCGGCGACCCGTCGGTCTCGATCGGCATTTATGCGACCGTATTGGCCATCTTGGGGCTCGCCGACCGTCTTGCCCAGGCAGCCGACCGACGCGACGATTCCCTCGGACTGGACATCGACGAGCATCGATTGCCCAGCAAGGTGCAACCGCGGCGCCGCTCCCGGTCACAGTCATGACCGACACGATCGAGGTTCTTGTCGACCACAAGGGTCAGACTCCTCTCGTCGGCCGGTGCCACTACATCGCCAGGCGACACGGCCAAAGCTCGGTCTTCGAGTACGCCGACACGTGGCACGGCTGCGCCGATGCTTTCGCCCTGGATCCGGAGAACCTGCCGTTGGAACGCCGCCAGATATATACTTCCTCCAACAAGTCCGCATTGCCTGGCGCGCTGCGCGACACCGCCCCGGATCGCTGGGGCCAACAGCTGATTCGGCGCGCCTTTCGCAAAGCCGGCGAGCAGCGCACCCTGTCCGAGATCGACTATCTCCTCGCCATCAACGATCAGACGAGGATCGGCGCGCTCCGGTATCGCCGGGAAGGCGAAGAGACCTTCGACCACAACATCGGCCGCTACCGTGTGCCTCCCCTGATCCGGCTACCGGCGCTCCTTGACGCCGCCGATGCGGTATTGTCCAACTCCGAAACCGCCGAAGACCTGAAGCTCCTGCTGAACGAGGGTTCGCCGCTCGGCGGCGCCCGCCCCAAGTCCGCCGTCATCGACAATGACGGTCGCCTGGCGATCGCCAAGTTTCCGAAGAACGATGATGATCGCAGTATCCCGCATGGCGAAGTCCTCGCGATGACACTCGCCGCCGCTGCTGGCATCGATGTTGCTCGGGCAACACTGCTGGACGTGGCCGGTCGACCGGTGTCCCTGATCACGCGATTCGACCGTGATCAAGACCGGAGAATCCCGTTCATTTCCGCCATGACCCTACTCGGCCTCAGCGACGGTGACGAAGCGACCTACACGGATATCGCAGAAATCATCAGAATGTATTCAAGCGCACCCACCGAAGACCTGCATGAACTGTGGAGGCGGACCGTCTTCAATGTGATGGTCGGCAATCTCGACGATCACCTCCACAACCATGGCTTCCTGCACGACCACGACGACAAGTGGCGCCTCTCGCCGGCCTATGACCTGAACCCGGTGCCGCTGACCGAAAAGGCGCGCGAACTGACGACCTGGATATCGGAAGAAGGGCCGAACGCCGATCTGGATCTGGCCCGCGCCGCTACACCGTATTTCGCGCTGGACCTGATCCGGGCCAATGCAATCATCGATGAAGTCGCATCCGCAATAGACGGTTGGCAAGAGACAGCGCGACAGCTTCGGATGAGCCCATCGGACCTCGCCATCTACGCGACAGCGATCCGGGATACGGCATAGGACGAGATGGGCCGGTCAACCCATCGCCTTGCGCACCACCTCTCCACCTTGCAACTGAAGGCCAGCGAAACTCCCTATTCGCACAGTGGTTCCGTCGCCATGAGCGTCGAGAGGTCCGCCCTGCCGATTCGCGAGGGGACCATGGCGCGCGGCCGATTCACAGGGCGTCCTCGGCCCGCAGCATGCGGATCGCACCGCGGACCGCTTCCACCGTCACGTCGACATCGGCGCCCTCCATGACGCCCGACACGTATCCGCCGGGCGATCCGCCCATGGTGACGCCGCCCAGCATCATGGCGAGATCGAAACGGGTGGCGAGTGGTTTCGGCAGGTACAGGAGATCATCGGGCGCCACGCCGGAACCGTCGAAGGATCCCGGCGCCACGTCGAGGCGCCGGGGATTGAGAAAGATGTGGAAGGACGAGTGGGTTCCATAGGCGGCCCAGGAGACGCCGGCCTCGCTGACGACGCGGTTGATGCCGTCCCGGAGCGCGGCCGCCGTGTCGCTGGCGCGCTCGCACATGGCGCCGTCGGCAATCTGGTCCAGGGCGGCGATGCCTGCGGCGGCCGAAACGGGATTGGCGTTGAAGGTGCCGAAGTGGTCGACCTTGGTGCGGCCATCCCGTCGCGTGGCCTCGAAATCGAGCATCTCCATGACGTCCCGGCGCCCGGCCACCGCGCCGCCGGGAAAGCCGCCGGCCAGGATCTTTGCCAGGGCCGTGAGATCGGGCGTGATGCCGAGCGACTCCTGGGCGCCTCCCGGTGACACGCGGAATCCGGTCACCACCTCGTCGAGGATGAGGAGGGCTCCGTGACGTTCCGTCTCGTCGCGCAAGAGCCGGACGAAGTCCGGGTCGACCGGAAGCCGGCCGAACGTGGCCCCTGTCGGTTCGATGATGGCAGCGGCGATGTCGTCATGGGTGCGGAACGCTTCCCGGAGCGCGGCGCGGTCAGCGGAGTCGGCAACGACGAGGTCTTCCTCGATCCCCGGGACGACGCCCGCTGCATGGGCGCCGCCGCTCGAGATCCGGGCCGAGGCGACATGGTCATCTGGAACTTCGGGTTAGACAGGAGCCGCCAACTATGGGCGACAATCCGAAGTCCATCGTCGCACGGTGCGTTCGCGTCGCCAGACCGCGCGAGAAGCGCTACGACCGACATCCACAGTGATACCATCCCCAGCCTGCTCCTGCGCGTCTTCCCCTCGGGCGCACGCAACTTTGCCTTCGATCGCATGGACGCAACGCAGGGCCGCGGGTGGCGGCCCTGCGCGCGAAACGCATCACAGGAAGTCGAAGTGTTCGGCGTCAAGTTCCTGCAGGCTGGACGTGACGGTCAGGGTGTCGGCGCTGCTGTCACCGAAGGTGATCTCGAAGCCGCCTTCCGTGGAATCAACGGTGATGTCGCTGAACGCGGTGACCCCATCAATGTTCCTCAACGCGATGGTGTCCCCCGCAGCGAAGTCCGAGATGGTGTCATCGCCCCTTCCGTTGTAGAGGAAGGTGTCGTTGCCGGCCCCGCCGGTCAGCGTGTCGTTGCCGGCGCCACCCTGGAGCCAGTCGTCGCCGACGCCGCCCGTCAGGGTGTCATTGCCGTCGCTGCCAAACAGCTTGTCATTGCCGTCGCCGCCCGTCAGGGTGTCATTGCCCGCGCCGCCATTGAGCCTGTCGTGGCCGGCGCCTCCGTTCAGAATGTCATCGCCGGCGCCGCCGCGGAGCGTGTCGTCGCCGGCATCGCCGTTGATCGTGTCGTCGCCCTTGAGCCCGGCCAGCCAGTCGTCGCCGGTGCCGCCATTGATCGTGTCGTCGCCCTTGAACGCTCTCACGCGGTCATTGCCGCCGCCACCGTTGAGCGTGTCGTTGCCATCGCCGCCATTGAGCTTTTCGTCGGCCGACGTGCCCGTCTTCGACACTGGGGTAGTGGTGCGTACAAGGTCGTCGGGGGAGACAATCTCGACATCATTCGCGTCGAAGCCAGAAACCACGCCGGTGAGCGTGATCGTACCCCGGTTCTCTCCGGTGCCGTAGGTGATGACGGTCTGGTTTTCAGTAAGGTCGACAGCGACATTCAGGTCATCGTACGTGGTCACTCCGGGTACGCCGTCGAACTTGATCTTGTCGCCGTCCTGGAAGTCGATGATCGTGTCGTCGCCGTCCCCGCCCGTAAACACGAACGTGTCGTTGCCGGTTTTGCCCCATAGCCTGTCGTCGCCGGCGCCGCCATCGAGCGTGTCGTCGCCGTTGCCGCCGTGAAGAGCGTCCTCGCCCGTGCCGCCATACAGGGTGTCGTCGCCGGCTTGGCCATACAGCGTGTCGTCACCTGCCTGGCCATACAGCGTGTCGTCGCCCTCGCCGCCGTAGAGAGTCTCCCAGCCATTGCCAGTGTTGTCGCCGCCATAGAGCTTGTCGTTGCCCGCGTTGCCATAGAGGGTGTCATCGCCACCGTCGCCATTAAGGGTGTCGTCGCCTCCGTTGCCCACCAGTTTGTCATCGCCTTCGCCACCACTGATCGTGTCGGCGCCTTCGCCGCCAATCAGCTCGTCGTTGCCCGAGGTGCCCGTCAGCGTCTTCCCCGGGATCTCGCGCACGGGATTGGAGGCGGGGCGGGGAGCGGGGGCGGCGACAAACGTAAAGTCTGTCGTGCCGATATCCCCGAGGTCTGCGTCTGTCAGCGTGATCGTTCCCCGGTCCCCGCCGGCGCCGTAGGTGATGACGACATCGGCGCCAACTTGATGCACCGTCAGATCGTTGAAATCGTCCACCCCGGGCACGCTGTCGAACTTGATCGTGTCGCCATCCTGGAAATCGGTGATCGTGTCGTCGCCGTCCCCGGCTCTGAACACGAATGTGTCGTCGCCGGCGCCGCCGGTGAGGGTGTCGTCGCCGGCGCCGCCGGTGAGGGTGTCGTCGCCGGCGCCGCCGGTGAGGGTGTCACTGCCGGTGCCGCCGGTGAGGGTGTCGTCGCCCGCGCCGCCGGTCAGCTCGTAGTTGCCCGAGGTGTCCGCAAACGCGAAGTCGGCCGAGCCGATATCCCCCAAGCCCAGGCCGTTCAGCGTGATCGTGTCCCCGTTGGCCCCGTAGGTGATGACGACTTTGGTGCCGGTCTTTTCACCCCCGCTGTTGGTAACGTCCTTTTCCTCCACCGTCAGGTCGCTGAACTGGCCCACCCCGGCCACGCCGTCGAACTTGATGATGTCGCCGTCCTGGAACCCGCCTATGATGTCGTCGCCGTCTCCGGCTCTGAACACGAACGTGTCGTCTCCGTCGCCGCCGAACAGAAAGTCGTCGCCCGCGCCGCCGGTGAGGGTGTCATCCCCCGCGCCGCCGATGAGGGTGTCGACGCCCGTGCCGCCATACAGCGCGTCGTCGCCCGTGCCGCCATTCAGCGTGTCGTCGCCCGCGTTGCCACGGAGCGTATCGTTGCCGTTGCCGCCGTAGAGCAGGTCGCCTCCCACGCCGCCGTCGAGGGTGTCGTTGCCGTCGCCGCCATACAGAGTGTCGTCGCCCTCGTCGCCATGGAGCGTATCGTCGCCGTTGCCGCCGTCGAGGGTATCGTCGCCCTCGCCGCCATTGAGCGTGTCGTCGCCGCTGACCAGGAAATCCACATCGTCGCCCGTCAACGTGTCGGCGCCCTTGCCGCCACTCAGCGTGTCGTCGCCCGCGTTGCCTACCAGCGTGTCGTCGCCGTCGCCGCCGACTTTGGTGTCGTCGCCGGACGTACCGGCCCACGTTATGCCTGTCGTCATCGTTTCGTCTCCTTGCAGCTCAAGTTAAGTCCATCCGCAACGCTCATTGGCCGACAGGCGTCGGAACAGGCGCCCGTCGGGGCGGTGAGTCACTGCGGATGAAGGATGGAGCCACGGCCTCGGGAAGGTCGTGGCAGAAGTCGTGCCGGGTGTAACCGGTCCGGTCGAGAAGCGGTCTTGCCACCGACGCGACGTGCGCACTCCCGCGCACTGCCCGGCAACCACTGCCCGACAACGTATTCGTCTGCCTGCGCCCGGCGCTCCTCCAGCAGAGGACGCACGGGCGGGGAAGACAGTATCAAAGGGGGAGGGGTCTCCCGAAGGCGACCAGGCACATCGACGCCGAAATCCGGCGCATAGAAGAGACGCGAGACGCGAGACGCGAGACGCGAGACGCGAGACGCGAGACGCGAGACGCGAGACGCGAGACGCGATTCTACACCAAGATCAAGGCAGGAAGTCAAGTCCGAAATTACCCGTCGCAACGATCATGCAGAACCATAGACCGTCGCACCGCCGTCATGCAAGCGGAAGATTTGCCCTGTGGCTCCGGTTCGGCCGCGAGAGATGGTGGTCCAGGTCCGAGCGGTCTCGTGTTCCGGTGCGTTGGGTTGTCCGTCTGCCGGGGTCCGGCGTGCCTGATCGGTGCTGGCGGCAGGCGCGACAGCGTTCCCCGCTGGCAACCGAGGACGCGTCGCCGTCCCGGTCACGTGCCAGCCCGCATCGTCCATGTTCTCGCGGATGAGTTCGCCCGGATGTGACGGGTTCCGCATCGGGTCGACGCGATCACCTGCAACATCGTTCATGGTCATCGCCCTTTCTGTCAGCGAGGGTCGCTCAGGTCCACGGCCTCGCCGTCCTCGAAGCGGAACACCACGCGCCAGTTGCCGTAGATGCGGACGCTCTACTGCCCGCACGTTCGCCAACGGTACGGGCCGGGCGAATGGCCGCTGCCGATGAACGAGACTGCGCGCATTGCATCGTCGCTTCGCGCTTCCTGTCGTGCCGCTCGGAAGTCGCGCGGCGGTTCGCAGGACTGACTCGGCAAGTGCGCGGCGGGCGCTGCCGCTCAAGCGCCGCCCGGGCTGAATGCCGATGACACAACGGCTTGCTCCGGCGCGGTGGTCCTCACACGGGGGCAACCGGGTGGTTTCGTCGCCATGAGCGTCGAGAAGTCCGCCCTGCCGATTCGCGAGGGGACCATGGCGCGCGGCCGATTCACAGGGCGTCCTCGGCCCGCAGCATGCGGATCGCACCGCGGACCGCTTCCACCGTCACGTCGACATCGGCGCCCTCCATGACGCCCGACACGTATCCGCCGGGCGATCCGCCCATGGTGACGCCGCCCAGCATCATGGCGAGATCGAAACGGGTGGCGAGTGGTTTCGGCAGGTACAGGAGATCATCGGGCGCCACGCCGGAACCGTCGAAGGATCCCGGCGCCACGTCGAGGCGCCGGGGATTGAGAAAGATGTGGAAGGACGAGTGGGTTCCATAGGCGGCCCAGGAGACGCCGGCCTCGCTGACGACGCGGTTGATGCCGTCCCGGAGCGCGGCCGCCGTGTCGCTGGCGCGCTCGCACATGGCGCCGTCGGCAATCTGGTCCAGGGCGGCGATGCCTGCGGCGGCCGAAACGGGATTGGCGTTGAAGGTGCCGAAGTGGTCGACCTTGGTGCGGCCATCCCGTCGCGTGGCCTCGAAATCGAGCATCTCCATGACGTCCCGGCGCCCGGCCACCGCGCCGCCGGGAAAGCCGCCGGCCAGGATCTTTGCCAGGGCCGTGAGATCGGGCGTGATGCCGAGCGACTCCTGGGCGCCTCCCGGTGACACGCGGAATCCGGTCACCACCTCGTCGAGGATGAGGAGGGCTCCGTGACGTTCCGTCTCGTCGCGCAAGAGCCGGACGAAGTCCGGGTCGACCGGAAGCCGGCCGAACGTGGCCCCTGTCGGTTCGATGATGGCAGCGGCGATGTCGTCATGGGTGCGGAACGCTTCCCGGAGCGCGGCGCGGTCAGCGGAGTCGGCAACGACGAGGTCTTCCTCGATCCCCGGGACGACGCCCGCTGCATGGGCGCCGCCGCTCGAGATCCGGGCCGAGGCGACGTGGTCGTGCCAGCCATGGAAATGATGGGTGAAGCGGAGGATCTTGCGCCTGCCCGTGAACGCGCGGGCGAGGCGCAGGCACATCAGGGTTGCCTCGGTGCCCGAGGAGACAAACCGCACACGTTCCGCCGAAGGCACGAGGTTGCAGACCAGGCGGCCCCAGCGCACTTCCGCCCTGTGACCGGCGCCGAAGTGGGTGCCCTCGCCAACAGCCCGCCTCACCGCCTCGACGACTGCCGGATTGCCGTGTCCGAGGATGAGCGAGCCGTGGCCACCAAAGAAGTCGACATACTCGTTGCCGTCGACATCCCACTTGCGGCTCCCCCGGGCGTGATCGACATAGAGTCCATAAGGCTCCCGATAACGGGAGTCGTGGGTCACGCCACTGGGGAAGATCCCGCCGGCCTCGCCCGCGAGATCGCGCGACCCCCTTGTCTTCTCCAACCAGGCGGCAACGATCGGTGAGTTGGTCGGCATGTCGGGCATCGGGTTTGCACGTCTCCGGTTCCGGTCATGGTATCGCCGGGCCGGCACGCATTGAACCCCCGGTGCCGGATGTCGGCGCCTTGCCGGCGGCTGCGGTGGAGCGGATCGGTGTTGATGTCACGGCCAACGCCATGATCGGGGCAGTGGTTCACGGCGAACCGCCTGGCCTCCGGACAGTTCGTCATGCATGGCAAGGTCACCGTCGGCGCAGGACCCGCGAAGCCTGCGCCGGGTTCGCTGAAGGGCTTGCGAACCCTGCCCCGTGCCTGCGGTCGTCAACGGCACCATGTACGGCCCGCTCTGCCTCCGTCAGCCCATCGCGCCTGGCCCATGCACCCTCATGGTGCATCGTGCCTTCAACCGACCGGGCAGCGTCCCGAGGAAGCCGACATGACCGCGATGGCTGCGCGCGACAAGCTCACCGCTAGCGTCTCGGCGAAGGGACAGGTCATTCCGCCCAAGGAGCTCCGCCGGCTGCCTGCGGTCCCTCGTGCAGACTGCGGAGCAGTCGAGCGCCGGGAATCGACGAAGCACTCAGGAGATACCTCCGTGGCTGCCGCCGCTCGCAGCGGCCCGCGCGCTGAAACCGACCCCGAAAACCGATCGTCGGACCCAGCCTTGCATATCGTCGACAACATCGCCGGGGGCATCCGCGGACAGGGGGGCGTTATCCCGAACCGCGTCGCGACGGGTCACGGGCACGGCCGCCCCGGGGTCAGGGCTCCAGGGAGTAGTCCCGGATCATGCGGTAACGGGAACCGTCGCTGCGCCGATGGCTCTCGAAAAGGGCGAAGGAGCGGATCTCGAACGGCGGCGATTCAAGCAGGTGGTTGGCGGCCACGAAGTCGCCCATGCGGCGGGGCGAGGCGCCCTTGAAACGGGCGAGGGTGATGTGCGGATGGTACCTGCGTTGCCGCGGCGGAACGCGCAACTGAAGCAGCAGGCCCTCCACCTTGTGGCGCAGCGCCGCCAGGTCGTCGTGCGGACGGACTCCGGCATAGAGAAGGTGGGGGTCGCGCCGTTTGCCGAAGAGGCCGACCCCTGACACGTTGAGCGTGAAGGGAGAATGGCGGACCGTGACAAGGGCCTCGCAGACCTCGTCGGCCAGCATGGCGTCGATTTCGCCCAGGTAGCGCAGCGTGATATGCATGTTCTCTGCCGGCACCTGGCGCCCGCCCGGGATTCCGCCGCCCAGCGCCGCCAGTCTCCCGGCAATGGTCGAGGGCACGGCGACTGCAATGAAGAGAGGCGGCGTCATGGTCCGGCGATGACACGTTCGAGAAGCCGGAGCACATATGGCACCATTCTCTCGACAATCACTTCCACGCCCCGGGCGTTGGGGTGGATGCCGTCGTCCTGGTTGAGTGACGGGACCATCGCCACACCATCGAGAAAGAACGGGTAGAGAATCGCTCCATGCTGATCGGCGAGTTCAGGGTAGATGGCATCGAAGGCCGAGACGAAATCGGAGCCGAGGTTGCGTGGTGCGGCCATGCCGGCCAGCAGCACCGGTACGTTCCGCTGTCCGAGAAGCGAGAGGATCCGGTCGAGATTGGCTCGACTCATGCCCGGATCGATACCCCTCAGGGCATCGTTGGAACCCAGGGCCACGATCGCCGCATCCGCGCCGTCGGCAAAGGCCCATTCCAGGCGTGCCAGCCCACCGGTCGTGGTGTCACCGGACACGCCGGCATTGATGATCCTGACGTCGCGGTCCAGCCGCTCGAGGGCGACGCCGAGACGGGCGACGAAGCTGTCGGCGGCAGGGAGGCCGTAGCCCGCCGTCAGACTGTCGCCGAGCGCCAGGATGCGCACTTCGGCGCTTGCCGCGGGGGCGCTCGCCAGGAGTCCCGCGACCAGGACCGCCATGCGTCCAACCTGTCTCATCTGTCTCATCCGCGATGCCCGATCCCGTCGTCCGTCTGAGCAGCCTTCACCTGAGGCTCACCGGGGCCGCAGGCGTCGTCAGCATCCTGCGGGATGTCTCCCTTGTCGTCGAGGAGGGCTGCCATGTGGCCGTCATCGGTCCGTCGGGGTCCGGCAAGTCGTCTCTCCTGGCGCTGACGGCCGGACTGGAGCGGCCGACTTCCGGCACGGTCGAGATCAGCGGCCGGAATCTTGCCGCATTCGACGAGGATGAATTGGCGACGTTCCGCGGACGCATGATCGGCATCGTCTTCCAGTCCTTCCACCTCATTGCAACGATGACGGCTCTCGAGAATGTCGCTCTCCCCCTTGAGCTGGCGGCGGACGCCGATGCCAACCGAAAGGCGCGCCGGGTGCTTGCAGAGACCGGGCTGGAGGCGAGGTCGGGGCACCTGCCGGTGGAACTCTCGGGCGGCGAGCAACAGCGCGTGGCCCTTGCCCGCGCCCTCGTCAACCGTCCGCCGTTGCTGCTCGCTGACGAGCCGACAGGCAATCTCGACAACCAGACCGGTGCGGCGGTCACGGACCTGATGTTCGACGTCGCCGCGCAAGCCGGCGCCACGGTGATGCTGGTCACCCACGACCACGCCATGGCACGGCGCTGCGGGCGCACCGTCGCCATCGAGAACGGCACCTGCCGGGAGGTTGCGTGATCACCCTGGCCTGGACCATCGCCCGGCGGAATCTGAAGGGCGGCAGGAGGCGGTTCCTCCTGGCCGTCTTCGCCCTTGCTCTCGGGGTCACGACCATCGCGGGCGTCGGCAGTTTGGGCGCCGGTCTCGTGGAGAACCTGCGCGAGAACGGGCGTGTCATTCTGGGCGGCGACATTGCGTTGCGCACGACGTTCACACCGCCGAACGACGGGCAGATCCGGTGGCTCGAAGCGCACGGCGCGCTGTCGCGGTCGGCCGATCTCTTCGCCATGGCGCGACCGGCGGAAGGCGAACCGCTGCTGGTGAACCTGCGGGCCGTCGATGACAGCTGGCCACTCTACGGCGAGGCGCTCATCGATCCCCCGATCCCGCTGAACCATGCCCTTGCGGAGGGCGCCATCGTCGACAGGGACTTTCTCGAGTCGACCGGTCTCGACGTCGGTTCGTCGTTTTTCCTTGGCGAAGCCGTTGTTCCCATCGCGGCGGCTCTTGTCGAGGAACCTGATCGAGCGAGCGCTCCCTTCCGCCTCGGTCCGCGAGTCATCCTGTCACTGGACCGGCTGGATTCTGCAGGTATCGCCGGCACGGGCAGCCTCGTGCGCCATCTCGTGCGCATCAGGCTCGATGATCCCGGCGATGTGACCGGGGCCATCGCCGACCTGCAGCGGACCTTTCCGGACGCGACCTGGCGCATCCGCAGTGCCGATGACGCCAATCCGTCGCTGCGCCGGTTTCTCGAGCGCCTGTCCCTCTTCATCACCCTGGTCGGTCTGACGGCCCTCCTGATCGGAGGTATCGGCATGTCCAGCGCCGTCACCACCTATCTCGCCCGCCAGGTGCCGACCATCGCCACCCTGAAGTCCCTGGGCGCCTCGCAGCGGCTGGTTCTCACGAGCTATCTCGTCGAGATCGCCATCATGGCCGGGTTCGGCATCGCCGCCGGACTGATCGCGGGAGCAACCCTTCCGATTCTGGCGGCCGGGCTGGCGGGCGCAGCACTCCCCGTCTCCGTCGCTGCGGACATACATCCGGGACCGCTTCTCGTTGCCGCGGCCTGCGGCATCCTCGTCACGCTGGTCTTCGCGCTGCCGCCGCTCCTGCGCACGAGGGAGATCTCCCCGGCCAGCCTGTTTCGTGTCGCCGGGCTTCCCGGCACGAGGCTGCGCACGCGCGACAGGCTGACGGTCGCTCTTCTGGCTGCAGGCGTGGCGGCGATTGCCATCGTTGCCGGCAACGAGCGTCTTTTCGCTGTCGTGTTTTGTGCCGCCATTCTTGCCGTTCTCGTGCTGTTCCGTCTCGTCGGTCAGGGACTGTCCCGTCTGGCGCGGTTCGCTGGCAGGCCGCGCCCCGTGGTCCTGCGTCTGGCGCTGGCCAATCTCCATCGTCCGGGAGCAGGGACGGTTCCTGTGTCCGTGGCGCTCGGAACCGGGCTTGCCGTTCTCGCGGTCATCGCCGGTGTCGAGGCGAATCTTGCAAGGGAACTCGATGTCGCCTCCTCCCGCAAGGTCCCGGCCTTCTTCGTCATCGACCTCCAGTCCGATCAGATCGATCCGTTCATCGACACGGTGACGGCCCGCCGGGATGTCACGGAGGTCGAATCCTCCCCCGCCATGCGCGGCCGGGTGACCGCGATCAACGGCGTACCGGTGGCCGAGGCAAGGGTTGAGGACGATGCCCGGTGGTCCATCAGTTCCGATGTCGGCGTCACCTTCCGGGGAGCGCCGGGGAACGCCACCGTCGTCGCCGGCCAATGGTGGGAAGAAGATCATGCCGGGCCGCCGCTTCTGTCCTTCGATGCCGAACTTGCCGCCGGCTATCACGTCGATGTCGGCGATACCCTGACCGTCAACGTGCTCGGCAGGGAGATCACGGCGCGGATCGCAAACCTGCGTCACATCGACTGGGCATCCGCCGGACTGAACTTTGTCCTCGTGTTCTCGCCCGGCCTGCTCGAAGCGGCCCCGCACACCCACATCGCGACCCTTCATGCAGATGTCGAGGCCGAGAATCCACTGCGCCGGGACCTTGTCCGGATGTTTCCCAACATCTCCATCATCAGTGTGCGCCATGTCATCGAGGACATTCGCGCCATTCTGGAAAGCGTCGATTCGGTCGTCCGCGTCATCGCCCTCGTGGCCTTCGCCAGCGGATTGATCGTCATCGCCGAGACGGTCGTGGCTGCACAGGGGCGCCGCCGTGGAGAGGCGGCCATTCTCAAGGTCCTGGGCGCCACGAGGCTGCTGGTGCTGTCCGTCTTCACCCTCGAACACGCGCTTCTCGGAATCGCGGTCGCCCTTCCGGCGCTGGTGGTGGGTACCGCGGCATCCTGGGCGATCGTGACCCTTGCGCTTGATCTCGCCTGGATCATGCCGTGGTCAGCGACGCTTGCCCTCCTGTTCCTCGCCCTTGGCGTATCGCTCGCCGCCGGCATCGTGACGGGATGGACCCTGCTTTCGGCTCCGGCAGCTCCGGTCCTGCGCAATGCCTGACCGGGAGCGCTGCCATGTGGACTTGACGGTTCGCCCCCGGATCACACATAAGTAACAGTGAAACCGGGCATGACGCTCGGCATACCTTCCGAACGACACAAACAGGGATGAAGAACATGGCTTTCGGCAACGCAGGACCCGGCGCTGCTGCGTTCACCCGGACAACGCCCCTCTATGACGAGGGTCTGCGCAGCTACATGCTGCGCGTCTACAACTACATGGGTGTGGCGCTTGCCATCACGGGCATCATCGCCTTTGGCACGGCGCAGCTGTCGGTTGTCACCAACCCGCAGGGCGCCATCATCGGATTCACCCCGCTGGGCGCCCTTCTGTTCGGCTCGCCTCTCCAGTGGGTGGTCATGCTGGCACCCCTTGGCCTCGTCTTCCTGTTCTCCTTCCGTCTTCACAGGATGTCGCCATCCTCCGCTCAGATGGTGTTCTGGATCTTCGCGGCCCTGATGGGACTCTCGCTGGCCACGATATTCATGGCCTTCACGCAGGAGAGCATCGCCCGTGTCTTCTTCATCACGGCGGTGACCTTCGGCGCCATGAGCCTCTATGGCTACACCACCAAGCGGTCCCTGGCGGCATGGGGTTCGTTCCTCTTCATGGGCCTGATCGGCGTCATCATCGCCATGGTGGTGAACATCTTCCTGCAGAGTTCCGCCCTCCAGTTCGCCATCTCGGCCATCGGCGTCATCGTGTTCGTCGGCCTGACGGCCTACGACACGCAGCGCATCAAGGAGAGCTATGACGTCCACATGAGCGGGGCGGTGATGACGAAGTCGGCCATTCACGGGGCCCTGAGGCTCTACCTCGACTTCATCAACCTCTTCGTCATGCTCATCCAGCTGCTCGGTGTCGCCCGCAGCGAGTGAACGGCGCTGAGCCAGGGTGCACGTCAGACGGCCCGGCTCCTGCCGGGCCGTTTTCGTTCGAGGCCGGGGCGGCAAGTGGGAACAGGCGCGAGATGACAGTTCGCCCAGCCAACGCGCATTGCGGACCGGGGATCGCGACCCCGCACATCTTCCAGTCCGGCTGCCTTGCGAACCGGCCGCCGGGGCGGCGGCACCGAGCGTGCGGGCGCCCTTCGCCTGCGCATGGGCCGTGGCCGATGGCAGGAGGATGCCCGTGTTGACGCCCGAACAGGTACGGTTCTATCGTCGCGAAGGCTATCTTCTTGTCGAGGATGTCTTCGACAGGACCGAAGTCGCCGAACTCAACCGTGTGACGGACAGCTACGTCGAGCGCTCGCGGGAGATTGCAGCAAGCGATTCCCTCTTCGATCTGGCGCCGCATCACACGGCGGAACGCCCGGTGGTGCGGCGCATCAAGAATCCGGTTGCCCTCGATGATGTCTATGCCCGCGCTGCCCGCAAGGAGTGTCTGCTCGACATCGTCGAGTGCCTCGTCGGCCCGGGCGTCCGGTTCGACCACTCCAAGATGAACATCAAGTCCAGGGGTGGTCAGGCGGCGATCGACTGGCACCAGGACTGGGCCTTCTACCCCCACACGAACGACGACCTGCTCGCTGTCGGCCTCCATCTCGGGGACTGCACCCTGGAGAACGGACCGTTGATGGTGATTCCGGGGAGCCACAGGGGGCCGGTCCTCGATCACCACCACGAGGGCTTCTTCGTGGGAAGTTGCAGGGCCGGTGAACTCGGCGCGCTTCGCGAAGACGCGGTGCCCCTCACCGGAAGGGCGGGTTCGATCACGATTCACCACGTGCGCACGCTGCACGGGTCCCTGGAGAACCGGTTGCGCCGCGACCGCCGCCTGCTCCTCATGTGCTACATGGCGGTCGATGCCTGGCCGCTGGCCAGTGCGGGACCGTTCGATCTCGCCGAATTCGACAGCCGTATCCTCAGGGGCGAACCGACTCTCGAGCCTCGCCAGGAAGCTCTTCCCGTGCGATCACCCGTCCCCAGAATCCCCGGTTCCGACTCGATTTTCGAGGATCAGGAAAGTGTTGTCGGTCGATCGTTCGCGACGTGACGCGCCGGGATCGTCCCTTTCGTGCTGGCGGAGAGCCTTCGGCGGCGTCACGTCGACCGGCGGGAGAGCGTGACCGGGGGACTGTCATCCGGCAGGCCTTGAGGCGTGCGAGACCTCGATGGCGGGCAGCGATGTCAGGGTCTGGAAGATGACGCAAGCGCACGGTCAGCTTCATCAAGCGGTCCAGAGCGTCGTCATCGGCATCCGTATCGAGGGTGAAGCCCGGGCGAATGGATCTGAATCCCACGGGCGTGCCACGGTCGATCCCGATGGTGCCGCGGAAATCGAGATCGCCATCCTCGAAGGCGATGCCCATTGCCCGGCCAGGGGATGAAAGCGGTCATGCACCGCGACTCCGCGCCCGGTGCAACGTGGGGGCATCCTCAACCGGTGACAATCACCGCGTGACCGAACGCTTGAGATCGGTCAGTGTGCGGGCGCGCAGCACCGTCATCTCCTCTGCACGAACCGCGCCCGGAAGCAGGACGGCCGAGGCGCCTGCACCGGCGAATCCCTTGAGAGCGCGGCTGGTTGAACATGGTCTCTTCTCCCCTGGAATCACGTTCCTGCCGGAAACTATCAGCCCATGGAGGCGCCGGCGTCAACGGAATGGACACTGGACAAGGCCTGTCGGACTGCATCACACTGGGACACTGTCTGCCAACGCTCAGAGAGGGAGGAGGACATGCCCGACGATCGGTTGAAACTGTCCCGTCGCCGTTTCATGGAAACATCGGCCGCCGGCGTGGCCGGAAGCACGCTGGCCATGGCCGGCGCTTCCGTTCGGGCCCAGGAAGCGGGCGATACCCTGAGGACGAGGAACTACTCGGACATCCAGGTCCTCGACCCCGGCTACATCCTGTCGGCTCCTGAGTCGGACGTGAACTCCTGCCTGCTCCACGGTCTCGTCACGGTATCCGCGGGCGACCGGTGGGGCTGGGAAAAGGAAGCCGCAGCCGAAATCGAGCAGGTGGATGACACCCACGTCAACTTTGCCCTGCGGAATGACATCGGCTGGACCAACGGCTTCGGCGCCATGACGGCCGAGGACGTCAAGTACTCCTACGAAAGGATCGCGGATCCCGAGATGGGATCGCCTTATGCCGAGGACTGGAGTGCCCTTGACCATGTCGACATCCACGACGATCGCAGTGGAACGATCGTGCTCAAGGAACCCTACGCGCCCCTGTGGACGACGACCATGCCGGCGGGACGCGGCTTGATCGTCTGCAAGGCGGCTGTCGAGGCCCTTGACGGCAAGCGCTACGAGGCGGAACCGCCGGCCGTGTCCGGCGCCTACGAGATCACGGACTGGCAGCCGTCCCAGAAGCTCACCCTGTCGGCGCGGGAGGATTACGCGGGACCCCATGCCCATCCGGACTTCACCACCATCGAGATCTATCCCATCGTCGACGAGCAGGCCGCCGAGGTCGGCTTCCTCGCCGGTGATCTCGACATCACCCGCGTGCCGATCACCTCGGTGCCGACGCTCCTGGAGGACCTGCCCGAGGACGCCTCTCTGGTGCAGCATCCCTCGCTCAAGTACGTCTGGATGGGAATCAACCGGGACAACGCGGCGATGGGCGACATCCGGGTGCGCCGCGCGATCCAGAATGCGGTGAATGTCAACCAGATCCTCGAAGCGGCGTATTTCGGGCTGGCGGAGCCTGCCACGGGCATCGTCCCGCCGGGCCTTGTCGGCCACCGCCCCGAACCGCTCGTTCCCTATGAGGGCAATCAGGAGTATGCCCGCCAGCAGCTCGAGGAAGCGGGGCTCGGATCCGGGTTCTCGTGCCGGATCGACACCCTCAACAAGGCGGCCTACACGGCGGCCTGTCAGGTGATCCAGGCCAACCTCGCCGACATCGGCATTGAGACCGAGATCAACGTCCACGATCCCGGTGTCTGGTGGACCATGGGGGACGAGAGTTCCGGAGAGGACTGGAAGTCACTTCAGATCATCTATTCCCGTTTCTCCTCCCAGCCCGATCCGGGATGGTACACCATGTGGTTCACGCCTCAGCAGGTCGGGGTGTGGAACTGGGAGCGGTTCAACAACCCGGAATTCGGCGCCCTTCATGCCGAGGCACTCGTCACCATGGATCCCGCCCGGCGTGACGGCATGTACCGGACCATGCAGGACATGATGGAAGAGTCCGGCTGCTACCGGTTCATCACCCATGAGTTCGAGCCGACCATCTACCGCAACACCATCGTTCCCGCGCTCACGCCCGACGGGCGCATGCTCTGGAAGCTGTTCAAGAAAGCCTGATCTTCCCGGCCCGCACGTCCTTGCGATCAGCAAGGCGGGCGGGCCTGGTTTCCGGCGATGCACGGATCACGGAGAGCACCCGTTCGTGCGCCATCCGTTAGATCATCGGGATCGTCAGGCAGTTGATCGGCAAGGGCATGCACCAGGACCGGTCGACCTTGCACGAGCGATGACGAGCTGACGATCGGCAGCCATCCGGAGAACTGCAGCGAGGAGAAGAAGCTCCTGATGACCCGAGGAGAGCGGTCTTCAACGCCGCCACGGACGCTGATCACAGAACAGCGGTATCGTTGATCCAGGGGGGCCAAGCGGCGCCTGTGAGGAGGCCTCCCGCGGGATCCCTCGTCACGGCAGCGACGCGGGCGAAGGCGTTGAGTCCGGGGGCGTCGCGCTGGAGGCGGATGTCGTGCCCCAAGGCGGCGAGCTCGTCGATGACGGCGGCGGGGAGGCGCTCGTCGACGAATGTTTCGCGGCTCTGGCAGTGCACCCTGGGCGCCTCGATGGCTCGCTTGAGGTCCATGCCGTGAACGGCCCAGTTGACAAAGGTGTGCATGACGCCGGTGAGAATGCGGTAGCCGCCGGAACCGGCGGCTGCGAAGACGGGCTGGCCCTCGTGTGTGGCGACGAGAACGGGGGCCGCGAAGATCGGCATCTTGCCGGGCTTGATGGAGTTCGGCCGTCCTGGCCGGGGGTCGAAGTTCTGCATGCCGTTGTTGAGCACCACGCCGGTACCGGGGCAGTAGACGAGGGAGCCATGGGCATCCGAAAGGCTGATGCACAGGGCCGCCATGTTCCCCTCCCTGTCGGTGACGGCGACCTGGGTCGTTCCTCCGAGTTTCGGCGCCCACGGAGTCGTTTCAAGGGACTGCGGCGGCGCTGCGTGGCTGGAGACCGCAAGGTCGCCGGCCGTGGCCGGTTGCGGCGGTCGCGGCATGGCCCTTAGCGGATCGATCACCCCGGCGCGCCTCCTGGCGAACTCGGCTGACGAAAGGGCGGCGACAGGAACATCCTCGAAATCCGGATCGCCGTACCAGTGGATGGAGTCGGTGAAGGCCGTGAGCATGCACTCGGCCATCAGGTGGTGCGCGGCGGCGCCCGTGGTCGAACGGAGATCGAACGTTCCGAGGAGGTTCAGGAATTCGGCGGAGGTCGGGCAGAAGCCGGTGATGCAATCCAGCCCGTGGAAGGCAAGGGGTGTTTCCTCGAGGACCTTCGGCTGGTAGGACGCGAGATCCCCGGCGGTCAGGATACCGCCGCCACGCCTCATTTCCTGGTCTATGAGCTCCGCGACCCGGCCCTCGTAGAAGCCGCAAGGACCTTCATCGGCGATAAGGCGCAAGGTGCGCGCGAGTTCGGAGAGGTCGAGGACCGTGGCGCCGCCGAACTGGCCGTTGATACGGGGCAGCTCGCCGCCGGGGCAGAGGTGGCGGTGCATCGGCGGATGGCGGCGAACGAGCGGGTGGACCTCGCAGACGTGGAGCAGCTGGTTCCAGGTCATGGTGAGACCGCGTTCGGCCAACTGGATCGAGGGCTCCAGGACGCGGGCCCAGTCGAGGCGCCCCCGGCGTCGGTGGACTTCCCACATCGCGGCAACGGCACCCGGAACGCCTGCCGCGAGATGTCCCTTCTCGCCCTTCAGGTCCTTGGTCCATGGCGTTTCGTAGTACTTGAGTCCCCGCGAGTCGTCGATCTCGAACATGTCCTCTCGGGCAGCGGCGGGCGCCCTCAGGTAGCCGTCGACCGAGACCATGCGTCCCGCCCGGGCATCGAAGCCGGCAAGGCGCGCGTAGCCACCGAGTCCGCACTGGGCCGGTTCGACGACAAAACTCGCAAAGGCCGCACCGGTGATGGCATCGAAGGCATTGCCTCCGTCCTCCAGGAGCGACAGGGCGGCTCCGACGGCATCCCTGTGTCCGGCCGAGACCGCGCCCTTCCTTCCGCGCGCCTCGCTGCGCCCGGCGTGCATGCTTCCTTCGATCATGACGGCACCCTCCAGGATCCTTCTTCCGGATGCTGATGATCATGGCAACAGGAAGTCAACCTGTTGGTGTTGCCGCATGTTGACACCGGGGCGGCGCGGCCTCCGTCCAAACCCGCTTGTGAGCGTTCGTTCACCCGGTGATTGGGGCGATGACAGCACTGAGCGAACGCAGGCGAGTCCCGGAGCCATGCGTGGTTGTCACTGTCACCCTCATCATCGTGACCCTGTGACCGAACGCCTACGACGATCGGTTGGGGACGGCTTCAATGTACTTGGCGGGCACCAGGTAGATGCGGTCCCGCGTCCATGCGTCCTTGAACGAGGCGCCTGCTACCTTGGAGCCCATGGCGCGTTTGCAGGTCTTGTCCGAGTTGAAGGGGGATCGAGATAGACCAGATCGACTGTTCCACTGTCGAGGACGCGCAATCGTGGAGGTTGTCCCGAGTCTATACCGTCCTGTTACGCCAGTTTGATTTCCTGCCGTGCTGCCCATCTTTCGTCATCAACGATCGATCAAGGTTGCCGTTCAAGGATCACTGTGAGGCTTAACGAAACGGGGACAATGGCACAGGTCCCCCGGCACCAGCTTGGGCAAACTCTGGGGCATTGCTACTTGTAGACAATCGGACCCATTGCCAAGTAGAGTGGGTCAGCCTGTCTAGCCATCAAGAGGAGAGAAGTCGTGATCGGTAGCACAGGTACCCGAAGTGTGCCTAAAGGGCTACGGGGCGAGAAGAGTCCGGCTGACGTGGTGGGGTATGCAGTCCATGTCGCAAAGATCGTTACAGGCGAAACCGAAGACACCAAGGAACCACTGAAGATGCCGAACCATGCTAAGGGCGGTCGCAGGGGCGGTGCGGCCCGCTCTCCCAGATAGGATGTCGGCGATGCTCAACGAACCCAACACAAGACACATGCGGCAAAGTGGGCAGAAGCGGAGCGAGAGTTGGTGATCCTTGAATTCTCTATCTCGCCGTGGCCGATTTACAGTGGAACTTTTCCGCCTCTCGTGGACACCTGCGCACCACAGACGGCCGATGAGCCGGACTTGCAAAGAGAACCTTCTCGACCATAATTGGTGAAAATGGTGCGTTCTCCAAGAAGATCGAGAACCACCTTCACGCGCTGTCTCTCTACTTGGTCCGCTACATCATCGTGCGAGTGCACACGACACGCCGCCGTGACACCAGCGATGGCCGCAGGGGTCACCCACTCGCTTCACGATATGGAGTGGATGGTAGACCTGATCGACGCGCGGGAACCGGTATCGAACAAGCCTGGTCCCGAGCCCGGCACAGCTGGAGGGCTGAGGAAGTCAAAGTGAGACACTGCCGTCTTTTCTGCTCCTGGGTCCAGACTTCCCGGAGGGCTTCGGGGAATGGGTCATGTCGATGATGGTGCTGCTGGCGATCGTGACGCTGGCTTACGTGGGCTACAACCTGCTCATCAAGGTTTCGGGGGATCACGTACCGGCCGAAGCCACCACGACCGTGCTGGCCGCCATCTGCCTGCAGACCGGCGCATTGCTCACCTCCGCGGCCTTCGTTGCGGTTCTCGGCATCCAGGGCGGACACACCTTCCGCCTCTCCCTGCCAAGCTATCTCTGGGCCCTTGGCGCCGGGCTGTGCATCGGCATCGCCGAGATCGGCTACCTTGCCATCTTCGGCGGCTCGGACACCTTGCCGGCGAGCGTGGTGATCCCGACCGTGGTGACCGGGACCGTTGTCATCACGCTCGTCGTATCGGTGCTCGTTTTCCAGGAACGGCTCGGGTTCCTGCAGGTCGCGGGGGCCGCCATGATCGCTGCCGGGATCATCTGCATGTTTGCCGGACGCAACGATCACGTCTGAGTGTTCCCGGCAGGCCGTGATTCATGGGGAGTTCTGTGATTGAATGACGAGGCACGGTCTCGAATCCGTGCCATGCAGAGGCTTCAGGAGAATTGCACGATGACACGGTCAGGTCAGGTGGCCCGCAGTGGTCCGTTCAAGGGACTGCACTCGGGCATGGGTATCGCGGCGAAGGTGATGGTGGTGGTCTTCGTCGTCTTCACGGCCATCAACGTCGATTTCGCCAACGGTGTCTACCAGGCGGTGCGTGGCTGGATCGAGTACGCGCTCAACTGGTACTACATCACGGCGCTGGTGATCATGCTGTTTGTCTGTTTTTACCTGATGTTCAGCCGCTTCGGTGTGATCAGGCTTGGTGACGACGACTCCCGGCCGGAGTTCTCCAACTTCTCGTGGCTGGCCATGCTGTTCTCGGCAGGCGTCGGCATCGGACTCCTGTTCTTCGGCATCGCTGAGCCGATGTTCTATTTCGACAACACCGAACCGTGGGGCTATCCCAACAACCCCTTTGCCGACCAGGCGGGACTGGCCGCCATGAACGAACAGCGGGCCGCCGCCGCCATGCGGGTCACCTATTTCCACTGGGGCTTCCATGGCTGGGCAGGGTACGTGATCGTCGGACTGTGCCTCGCCTACTTCGGTTTTCGCAAGAAACTGCCGCTGACGTTGCGCTCGGCGCTCTACCCGGTGATCGGCGATCGCATCTATGGCCCCATCGGACATGCCGTCGACCTGCTGGCGGTGTTCGGCACCGTGTTCGGCGTCGCCACGTCACTGGGTCTTGGCGTCAGTCAGATGGCGGCCGGCCTCAACCACCTGTTCGGGGTCGATCCGGGAATCGTCACGCAGATCATTCTCATCGTCGCCATCTCGATCGTCGCCACGCTTTCGGCGGTCTCCGGGGTCGGCAAGGGCATCCGCATCATTTCGGAGTGGAACATCTGGCTCAGTGTCGTTCTTCTCGCCTTCTTCCTCTTCGGCGGCCCCACGAAGTGGCTTCTGGGATTCTTCGTCAGCACTACCGGCGACTACCTGTGGAATGTCATTCCCATGGGCTTCCAGACCTTCAACGACGAAGCCAATGCCGCCTGGCAGAGCGGCTGGACGATCTTCTACTGGGGCTGGTGGATCTCCTGGGCGCCGTTTGTCGGCATGTTCATCGCCCGCATCAGCCGTGGCCGCACGATCCGGGAGTTCATGGTCGGCGTGATGTTCGTGCCGACGACCCTGGCCTTCTTCTGGCTGTGCATCTTCGGCGGAACGGCGATGCACATGGAACTCAACGCCGCAGGTGGCGTGGGCACCGCCGGAATCGCGGACCTGGTGCGGGGCTGGGACCTGCCCTCGGCGCTCTACGGCACCATCGAACAGGTGACCGCGGTCCACTGGCTCAACTGGATCATGGCCGCACTGGCGACGTTCCTCCTGGCGACGTGGTTCATCACCTCGTCGGATTCGGGAACGCTGGTCATCACCACCATGCTGAGCATGGGCTCGGACAGTCCGCCCCAGCGTTTCCGCATCGTCTGGGGCCTTGGCGAGGGTTTCGTGGCAGCCGTGCTGCTGCTTGCCGGCGGCCTGGCGGCCCTGCAGACGGCATCGATCGCCGCCGCCCTGCCGGTCAGCGTGATCATGCTGCTGATGGCCTTCGGCGTGGTGAAGTCGCTGCACGAGGACCCCGGGGCGGTGACGGCGCCCGATGAGACCCATGCGCCCGACGGCACCCGCATGGCCCAGGAACTGCGCGCCTGACGTTTTCCGGGCGAGCGGGCGCCGCCACGGCGCCGCTCCGCCCGCTTCTTCAGGGCCTGCGGGGGCGCTTCACCACGTCTCCGCCCGCCGCCTTCCAGGCGGCGAATCCACCGGTGAGCTGGGCAACGGGTCCGAATCCCATGTCCTGCAGGGTCTTGGTCGCCAGTGCGGAGCGGGCGGCGGCGGCGCAGTAGAGGATGAACTTCCGGCCGCTGGAGAAGACATCCCGGTGGTAGGGACTCTCCGGGTCGACCCAGAACTCCAGCATGCCGCGCGGAGCGTGGCAGGCCCCCGGGATCATGCCCTCACGGTCGAGTTCGCGCACGTCGCGGATATCGACAAACTGCACGGTCGGATCGTCGACGAAAAGAAGGGCCTCCTCGACGGGAACGCTCTCGATGCCGGCGGTGGCCTCCTCGACCATCCGCCTCGCCGAGGTCCTCAGCGCCATCGGTCTAGTGGAGGACCGGCATGACGAACTCGGCGCCCCTGCGGAGGCCCGAAGGCCAGCGTTCCGTCACCGTCTTGAGGCGGGTGTAGAAGCGGACCCCCTCCGGTCCGTGCATGTGGTGATCACCGAACAGCGAACGTTTCCAGCCGCCGAAACTGTGATAGGCAACGGGGACCGGTATGGGGACGTTCACGCCGACCATGCCGATGCGCGAACGCTGGACAAAGTCGCGTGCCGCATCGCCGTCGCGGGTAAAGATCGCAGTTCCGTTGCCGAACTCGTGGTCGTTGACGAGACGCAGTGCGTCCTCGTAGCCCTCCGAGCGCACGACGCAGAGGACCGGACCGAAGATTTCCTCCCTGTAGATGCGCATGGCGGATGTCACGTGATCGAAGATCGATCCGCCGATGAAATGACCGTTCTCGTATCCCTGCAGGCTGAACCCGCGTCCATCGAGGACGAGATCGGCGCCTTCCTCGACGCCGCAGTCGATGTAGCCGCTGACCCGGGCATGGTGCGCCCGCGTCACGAGGGGGCCCATGTCCGCTTCGCTGTCGGTATAGGGGCCGATCCTCAGGGACTCGACCCGCGGTTTCAGGCGCTCGATCAGGGCATCGCCGACCCTGTCGCCCACGGCCACGGCGACCGAAACCGCCATGCAGCGCTCTCCGGCCGAGCCGAAGGCGGCGCCCATCAGGGCATCGGTCGCCTGCTCAAGGTCGGCGTCCGGCATCACCACCATGTGGTTCTTGGCGCCGCCGAGTGCCTGGACGCGCTTGCCGCACGCCGTGCCGGTGCGATAGACGTGCTCGGCGACGGGGGTGGAGCCGACGAAGCTGACGGCCTGTACCGTCGGTGAGGCAAGAAGCGCTTCCACCGCCTCGCGGTCACCGTTGACGACATTGAGAACACCTTCCGGCGCGCCCGCCTCCTCCAGGAGCTCGACGAGGCGCAGGGCGCAGGACGGGACCTTTTCCGAGGGCTTGAGAACGAAGGTGTTGCCGCAGGCGATGGCCATGGGGAACATCCACATCGGCACCATGGCAGGGAAGTTGAAGGGCGTGATGCCGGCAACGACGCCGAGCGGTGCGCGCATGGACCAGCTGTCGACACCGGTGCCGACACTGCCGGAGTACTCGCCCTTG
The DNA here is from genome assembly GCA_964291265.2 of Alphaproteobacteria bacterium. Classification (GTDB taxonomy): domain Bacteria; phylum Pseudomonadota; class Alphaproteobacteria; order SP197; family SP197; genus SP197. The sequence goes on along the minus strand of OZ219747.1, from coordinate 493,144 downwards.
AGCAGCTGGGCGATACCGCAGGCGTACTCGACCACTTCCAGGCCGCGGCTCACCGAACCCTTCGCATCTGCCAGTGTCTTGCCGTGCTCGCGCGACACGAGTTCCGCGAGTTCGTCCACATGGTCCTCGACGAGCGCCTTGAACCGGAACATCACGCGGGCGCGATTCTGTGGCGTCACCGCTTCCCAGGCGGGCTGTGCCCGGGACGCCGCGGCGACTGCGTCATCGACCTCGCTGCTCAAGGCAAACGGCACCCGGTGAATGATCTCTCCGGTTGCCGGGTTGGTCACGTCACCACAACGATCCGGGTTTCCGGCGACCCGCCGGCCGCCGACATGATGGTGAAGCAGGTCAGGCATCAGAGCCTCCTTGCTGGATGGCACGACCACGAAACAAGCAGCACGACCGGCCAAACGCAAGGACAATCTCCTTCCTCGCACAGGTCAGGTCTCTCGAGGAACCGGACGGTTGTTCCCAGCGACGGCCGCGTCGTTGGCGCGGCCGCGCACCCTCGAAGCGCGGCGCCGGAAACTGCCGGGTCAGTCTCCGCAGCCGTCATGGCGCGACGTCCGCGACCACCAACTCAAGCGCAGCACGCTTCGCGCGCCGCGGACGTGATCGTGCGACCGTCCTCTCTTGCCGAGGCGGCGATGGCGCCGTCATCGATCCGGTCCGTGCCATAGACCGTGGCGCCGGCACGTGTATGGAAGGTCTCCCAGGGAACGCCGGCAGGATCGACCGACCACGATTTCCGGGACTGGGCATAGCAGCACACGCCGTCGGAGATCTCGCTTGCCGCCTGGCCGGCGGCCTCGAGTCTCCCGGTCACCTCGACGAGTTCCTCTTCGCTGTCGACATCGATTCCCAGGTGATCGAGACCGGTCTTGCGTCCCCTTGACGTCATGGAAAAGTTGATCGAGGGCTCGTCGAGACGGAACCTGGCATAGTCCTCCTTGAGGACATCGGGTTCGGCCCCGAAGAGCGCCGCGTAGTAGCGGACGGCTTCCTCGAGATTGTCGACGTTGACACTGACATGGACGCGCTTCATGGCTCAGAACTCCCTGGCGATGATCGTGGGATCCGGTCCCGCACCGAAACCCCGGCAACAGTCCTCGACGAGGAAGTCGGTGAGGTCCTTCATGACGTCGAGGTCGGCGGCATACATCACATGGCGCCCTTGACGCCGTGACACGACGAGGCCGCAACGGGCGAGACAGGAAAGATGGAATGACAGGACCGGCGGCGCCATGCCGAGATGGCGGGCAATGATCCCCGCCGGCGTCTCCTCCGGACCCGCCCTCACGAGAAACCGCCAGGCGGCAAGCCTGGTGTCGTGGGCCAGGGCCCGCAGGAGCTCGATGGCACGTGACGTTTCCATAATTCTATAAATATAAAATCACCTTCTTCCTTGTCAAGATATGAATCTCTCGCTGCTCCGGCCTGTTCGACCTTGGCGGATGCCTGAGAGCTTGAACCATGAATCGTCCATAGTGTCATGTCCTTGCGGTGGCCCTGGCGATCCGCACATGCAGCTGATCGAGGCGCGCACGGTCCTCAATGCGCCGGAATGACCGCGAGAGTGTCGTCATCGAGCGTCTCGAAACCATGCTCCGGCAGGGCGTCCGGGTTGCAGGCGTCGCGCATGTCCCTGAAGAATTGCTCCTGAACCCAGCGCGAGAACAGGACCCTGAGGCGATCTCTTCCATCGCCATCTGCGGGATGGGTGATGATGAGCGGCACCTGGCGGCCATTGTCCAGGAGGCGGCGGATCTGGCTTAACCTCGCGGCCCCTGGTCAGGACGACCTTCCTCTCGGCCAGCCGGACCTGTGTCGAGGTGGTCCCCGCCGTCCCATGAAGTGGCGCCTTAGGATTCCGTGAAGTCCTCGACTGCCCAGTCCTTCCTCCTTGAGGGTCTTGACCTCCGTGCATCGGTCGAGACCCGGCAGAAGAACCCATTCCCCGACCCGCCCGGCAGCGAAGCCTCTCCGGCGTGCGCACCCTGGGTCAGCGTCGGCGCCGGGGGATGGAGCTTGAAGGTTTATAGCGGATACGCTATATGACAGGAATGGGATGGACGGTCGAAACCGTGTCGGCCGTCGACGCCGAAATCGAGGGCCTGCCGGTGGCGTTGCGCGCCCGGCTGGTCCGGTTGCTGGAAGCGGTGGAGAATGTCGGACTGGACGCGCTTCGCGCCCCGCACGTCAAGCATCTTGAGGGCAAGCTCTGGGAGCTGCGGGTCAGAGCCGAGGAGGGAATCGCGCGGGGAATCTACGTGACCGCGACCGGACGGCGGGTGGTGGTGCTGCACGTATTTGTGACGAAGTCTCGCAAAACGCCGCGCCGTGCGTTGGTGATGGCAAGGGAGCGGATGAGGCAGGTTACGCGATGACGAAACTGAAGGAACTGAAGGAGCGCTTCATGGAGGACCCGGAGTTCCGGGTCGAGTATGCGCAGGCCGACGACGAGTTCGCGCTGATTGAGGCGCTGGTGCGCGCCCGCACGGCGGCGAAGTTGACGCAGGCGGAGCTTGCGCGACGGCTCGGCACGACGCAGTCGGCTGTCGCACGGCTGGAGGGTGGCCGGGTGTCGCCGTCCTTCGCGACATTGCGCCGCTACGCCGAAGCGACGGGCACGCGGCTGACCGTGGGTCTGGAGCCGGCTGGCGTGTGAGGGATGTGACGGGCCGGACCTATCAATCTAACGCACTTAGAGTCGGTGTCTTCTTCTCCTTGTGATTGGGTCCCGTGCCAATCCGGCATGGCCTGAATGTCGATGACGGCCTGAGACAGGAACCTGATGCCTTCCCAGAGCTTCTGTGTTCCGGGCAGGGGCTAAGCGCGCGATGGTCATGTCCGGCGGTGATGGGCGGCGAGAGCGCAGAGCACCGTGATGTCCTCCCTCGTGACATGCCATCCGACCGGGCCGTCCGGCCTCTCGCGGGCCAGGAGGGAGAGGTCGTGAGACGCGGAACGCGGTGATGGCGTCGAAGGCGAAGCACTTCTTCAGGTCTTCGGCCTCGTCGAGGCGGCGGTCCTCGATGCGGGGGGAAGACGGCGCGCAGGTTGCGGCAAGGCGGCGGACGGCCGTTATGCACGACTGGTCCTGGGGAAGTGCCGCGGTTGTGGACCGGAACGTCCGCGGACTACTGGACGGTGGGGATCGAGGGGGCCCGGAGAGCGCGGCCGGTCAGAGGCCGAGTTGATTGTGCGAGGCGAGGCGCACGAGATCGAGATGTTCGGAGTCGGGCTGGCGGTAGATCAGAATCAGGTCGGGGCGGACGTGACAGTCCCGGTGGTCCTTCCATTGCCTGCCAAGCGCGTGGTCGCGATGGCGCGGCGGGAGCGGCCGGTCCTCCGCCAGCCCGGCCACGATATGCGCGAGTTCGCCATCGACGGTCTTGGCGAAGCGGCCCTTCTTCTCGCGCCTGTAATCCCGCTTGAAAGCCGCGGTCCGTCTAATCCGAAGTTCCAGAACCGATCAGACGTATCGTTATGAATGTATTGACGTTTGAAAAAATCGGGTGTGTCGCTACTGGGAATGCTGCAGGCGTATGCCGAGGTAGTCCAGGGCCTTTTTCCGGAGCGGCGTGGGCCGCGTGGTGACCTGGAAGGGTTTGGCGCCCGCAAGGCGGGGCGCCACGGTGTTGCGGGTGATGGTCGCGAGATCATCGAGGAGGGTGCGGAAACTGTGCACCGGATCACCCCCGGGCGTCCTCTTCGTTGCCGCCTTGGCCCGGGCGCTCGCCGAGACTTCTGCCGGCGCCACGACGGACGGCCGCCGGGCCTCGGCGCCTTCGGCATCCTCGTCGTCGAACAGCATGGGCTTCAGTTTCTGGCGCATGTGCCATTCCACGTAGTAGGCGAGCATGCACAGGAAGACATGGGCGCGGACCCGGGGTTCGGTGCGGTGGTAGACGGGACGGACCTTCAGATCCACGGTCTTCAGGCTGCGGAAGGCCCGTTCCACCGAACTCAACCGCTTGTAGGCGCGCACTGTGCCGGGACCGTCGAGCTCGCTCTGCGGCAGGCTGGTGCGGATCACGTAGAGGCCGTCGAGCCTGGCCTCGGCGGCGATGGCAACCTCATCGCGCCCATAGGTGAAGACACCCTCGTCGTCGATGGACCACGTGAAGTGCTTCGCCATCTTGTATTTACCGATGACCTTGCCGACCCGCTCCCCGATCTTGTCGGCACCCTTGAGACGGCGCTTGTCGCGCCGTGTCGCTGCGGCGATCGGTTCAAGCAGGGCCTCGGTGGCCTCGAGCAGTTCCTGGCGCTTGCGGGCCCGGTCCTCGGCCAGCAGGGGGTTGCGGCAGACCATGAGGCGTTCGCCGGGATACGCATCGCTGGTGATCTCCACCAGGTCCCTCTCGTCGAAGAGCGACATCTCGACGTCGCCGGCCTCCACAAGGGCGCGGATGGCCGGTCCCCTCAAGGCGCTGATCCAGTCCAGGCCCGCAGGCTTCACCTCCTCGCGTATGCGCGCCTCGGTCAGCATCCCCCGGTCTCCCACCAGCACCACCTTCGCCAGGGAGAAGCGCTCCTGCAGCGTGGTGATCTGTGATGCCACCGTCCCGGGGTCCGCCGTGTTGCCGGGGAACACTTCCACCGACACTGGACAGCCGTCCCGATCGCACAGAAGGCCGAACTCGATCTGCAGCTTGCCCTTCTTGCCATCCCGGGAATGACCCCTCCTTGCCAGGGGACACGCTCTCCCCTCCATCCATACCGAGGTCAGGTCATAGAGCACCAGGCAGCCCTCTTCGAGGTGCCGCTTCGCCAGGGACCGCTCGATCCTCTCCTGACGCTCCAGGAGCCAGTCCATGGCGCCGTAGAGGGCGTCCTCGTCCATCTCCGCATCGAGGACCTCGCCCAGGGTGCTGACCGCCGTGGCCTCGGCCAGCCCCCTGGCCGTGGCCAGCTTCGAGGCGGGCTCGAGGATGCGTGCCACGATCATGGCCAGGACCTGATCGCGCTCAGGCGAGGGCTTCGGGTCGATCAGCCTGTCCAGTCCCAGCTTCTTCAGGGTTCCCAGCACTGCGGCGACATGCCCATGGGGTAGGGAGCGGACGATGTCGAAGGCGTCGTCACGACCGACGAGGGGTTCGTTCTTCAAGAACCGCCGCAGGGTCTCGACCTTTTCCATGGGCCAGGAGGAGAGATTGGCGATGGTGCGCTTCTTGACCTTGCCGTTCTCGCGCCATCCCTCTCGCAGGAGGACGGCGGGGGGTGAGTTACGGTTGGGGACGATGTCTACGTACATGGCAACGTATATGGGGGCGTAAGCCCACCGTGTCAAGGGAAAACTTCGCCGTTACATGGGAACATTCTCGCGCCGTCATCGCGCTATTTTGCCAACACAATCAACCGGTTATCGTGACTCTGCCGCTGAAATCGTCCGGAACTTCGGTCTAATCCGAAGTTCCAGCACCGATCAGACGTATCATTATGAATGTATTGATGTTTGAGATAATCGGGTGTGACGTTACTGGGAACGCTACAGGCGTACGTCGAGGTGGTTCAGGGCCTTTTTCCGGAGCGTCGTGGGTCGCATGGTGACCTGGAAGGGCCGCAGGGTTTCGACCTTCTCCATGGGCCAGGAGGAGAGATTGTTGGCGAGGGCCTCATGCGGTTGGGGGCTATGTCCCCGTACATGGCAACGTATATGGGGAAAAGGCCTTATGTGTCACAAGAGTTCTTCACCGTTACATGGGAACACTTGCGTGCTGTCTCTGTGCCATTTTATCAGCAAGATCAACTACTTGGTGTGGTTATACCGCTGAAATCGTCCGGAACTTCGGTCTAATCGTCCGCATGGAGGTCGGCCATCAGGCCGTCGACATCGCCGACCGTGACCAAGTCGCCCCGCCGCGCGGCCTCCATGGCCGCGATAGTCTCCGCGTTCGGCACCAGGGGCTCGAAGGGCAGGCGTTTCTCGGCCGCGATCCGCACCATCATCAGGCGGAAGGCATCGGACACGGTGAGGCCGATCGCGTCGAGTACGGCGGCGGCTTCCCGCTTGGTGCTTTCGTCGATGCGGGCCCGAACGACGGTGCGCACGGGTCGATCCTCCTGATTGGGCCACAATGTAGACCGATTGTATGACGGATGTCCACGCCGCAACGTTCCGGTTGCGGAAGAACGAGGATGGCCACAGTCCAAGATTCTGCACTCCACGACGCGTTCTGTTACCTCTGTGATCGGCCGACAACGCGGAACGCGCTCGAAGATCGCGGACCGGTGGTCTCGATCAATCGCCGCGACGGCTCCATTCCCTTGTGACGCCGACGTATCAGGCGATGGGGTGTGCAGGGCGACTTCGCCCGATCCCGACTCCGTTCGGAGTTCTACCGTCACACCCCATGCGCCACGAGCCTTCGAAGATGAGAGCGGCGAATTCCTCGGACAGCCAAGCATCGGGATCCGTGCAGCGAGTCTAGCTGCTGTACTTGCGGGTGAAAGTCCCGCCGGCGCAATTGTCAGTTTGGCGCCGTAGCATATCCCACTGGTTCAGGGGCGACCTTGGACCAGCGAGCTGGGACGTAGAAAGCCGTTGTGGGCTGGCTGGGACACAGTGCCCAACCGGTTCGGTCAGCCAGGGCGGCGAGCAAACCGGAGGGCCGTAGCGAAAGCGAACGATTGGATGAAGCCACGAAATGATGCTCCCACACGAAGCTGATTTGTGGGGTGGTCGGGAATGCCAAGGGCGTGGATCCGGCCCGATGGCCAGAGTCGATGCGGAAGAACTGATGAGCACGCATCGGGTTCCCCAGGGTACAGACGGCGGCAATCCGGGACAGTACAGCAGTGAAAGGCCGGAAGGTGAGGAGGACAGACAGGATGAAGTGACCCTTGAATGTCAAGGACCGCGTCTATAACCAGGATTGGGAAAGGACGCGGAGTCCTCCTGACTGGCGGATGAGGTCGAGTAAGCGTTGACGGGCGGGACAACACAACCCGTCCCGAGCGAGGACCTCAGGGCTCAGGTGGCCTATGCGGCAGGTCAAGTCGGTACTCAGAGACCGGCACCGACCGACAGACTGCAAGGTCGAAGGACGGAGCAAACGCAAGGAGATGCCGTGGGTATGGATGGGTCAGCTTTGACCATGGCGTGTCCGGCGGAAGGCTCCGCACCGAACTCCAAGTGGGTGCCTGATGCTTGAAGCCGTACCCGGGAAAACCGGACGTACGGAATTTTAGGGGGGCGTGCAGCGAGTCTAGCTGCTGTACTTGCGGGTGAAAGTCCCGCCGGCGCAATTCCCAGTTTGGCGCCGTAGCATATCCCACTGGTACAGGGGTGACCCTGGGCCAGCGAGCTGGGATGTAGAAGCCGCTGTGGGCTGGCTGGAACGCAGTGTCCAGTTGGTCTGGTCAGCCAGGGCGGCGAGCGAACCGGAGGGCCGTAGCGAAAGCGAACGATTGTACGAAGCCTCGAAAATGAAATTTCCCACATGAAGCTGACTTGTGGGGTGTTGGGAACGCCAAGGGCCTGCCCCCAGCTTGGTGGCCAGAGTCGATGCGGAAGAACTGGGGAGCACGCATCGGGTTCCCCGTGGTAGAGACGACGGCAATCCGGGACAGTACAGCAGTGAAAGGCCGGAAGGTGAGGAGGACAGACAGGATGAAGTGACCCTTGAATGTCAAGGACCGCGTCTATAACCAGGACTGGGAAAGGACGCGGAGTCCTCCTGACTGGCGGATGAGGTCGAGTAAGCGTTGACGGGCGGGACAACACAACCCGTCCTGAGCGAGGACCTCAGGGCTCAGGTGGCTTATGCGGCAGGTCAAGTCGGTACTCAGAGACCGGCACCGACCGACAGACTGCAAGGTCGAAGGACGGAGCAAACGCTCGGAGATGCCGTGGGTATGGTCGGGTCAGCCTTGACCATGGCGTGTTCGGCGGAAGGCTCCGCACCGAACTCCAAGTGGGTGCCTGATGCTTGAAGCCGTACCCGGGAAAACCGGACGTACGGAATTTTAGGGAGGCTGCTGGAAACGTGGTCTATGGTAGTTCTGCGACCCCGCCCGCAATCGAAAGAGCGGTGCCGGACAAAGCCTCTGCCTACGGATGCGCGCGCCAGCGGCCTACCCGACTGCTGGAAACGTGGTCTATGGGAGAACTGCGACCCCGCCCGCAATCGAAAGAGCGGTGACGGACAAAGCCTCTGCCTACGGATGCGCGCGCCAGTGGCCTACCCGACGGAGAACGAGCAGGACGACTCCGGCAACGCAATGCAGCGGGCAAGATCGTCGAACCCCTTTATGACCGCCCTCCTGAACAGTCCCCGTGCGAAACCTCAAGGCCCCGGCGTGGCCGATGTCGTCGAACGAACCGATCTCGCGCAACCGTGTTCCGGTGCTAAGCCGGTGAGAGGTCCCGGCGCCGCAGCGTCGTGCGGAATACGCCTGTCCCGGCGTCAGGCGCCCACGTGGTCCGCGACCAGACGGTTGACGTCGGTTGCAGCTTCCATCTGCACCATGTGACCCTGACCGTCGAGCACTGTCGAGGACACGCCGTTCGCCAGGCCATGCGCGTGGGATGCGGGAATGATCCGGTCCTCGGACCCCCAGATGACGAGAGTCGGCACGCTGCCTGCCACCTCGCGCATGATCTCGGCCTGCTCGCCACCCGGCGCAAGGGCGTCCCTGATCGTGCCGAGCGCCGCGGTCACGCCGTCGATCCGCTTGAAGGCAAGCAGATCGTCGACGATCTGCCTCGTCACGAGCGCTGGATCACTGAACAGCTTTTCGACATGAGGCTTGAGGTCCCTGCGGCGTTCGGCGGAGATGAAGCCGTCGAGGTAGTCCCCGTCGATCTCCCTGCCGAGACCGGCGCTTGCGATCAGGGTAAGCGATGCCACACGCTGCGGCGCCGACCGTGCGCAGGCAAGCGAAACGGCGCCGCCCATCGAGTGGCCGACAAGATGTGCCCTGTCGATTCCGAGGGCATCGGCGAAGCCGAGGACGATGTCGGCAAGGAAACCGATCGAGCCGTCGCCGACCTCCTTGCTGGAACTGCCATGACCCGGCAGGTCGAGAGCATGAACCGTGCGCGACCCGGCAAGCGCCTCATGATTGAAGAGCCAGTTGTGGAGATCGCCGCCAAATCCATGAACGAGGATGACCGGTGTGCCGCCGTCACCCCTCGTCAGGTAGCGGATCGTGCGCCCCGCCACCTCCACGGTCTCGGTTGCCGGACCGCTTTCTTCTTCGTCGTCATCATCGGGCGGCACGAAGTTCGCCTGAAAGTCGGCGACGAAGGACTCAATGTCGGTATCGTCGACACTGTCGTCGGCAACGATCCCGAGAAGGGCGCCGACCGGCAGGACTTCGCCCACGTCCGCCACGCGGCGCCGCAATAGGCCGCCGTCGACCGCCTCCACCGCACTGGCGATCTTCTCGGTCTCGATGTCGATGACCTCGTCGCCGGGCGCGACGGCATGGCCTTCTTCCACGAGCCATGCCGCCACTTTCCCCTCCTTCATGGAAAGGCCCCACTTGGGCATGCAGATGGAGCGTATGCCTTCACTCATCAGGAGGCACCCACGGCTGCTTTCACAGCCTTCTGCACCGCTGCGGAATCAGGGATGTAGAGGTCTTCCAGGGTGCTGGCAAAGGGCACCGGCGTATGTGGCGCCGTCACCCTCCTGATCGGTCCCTTGAGGGCGCCGAAAGCCTGCTCGCTCACCAGGGCCGCAATGTCGGTGGCCATGTTGCAGCGAGGAGTTGCCTCGTCGAGGACCACGAGACGGCCCGTGTTCTCGACTGATTCGATGACGCTGTCCTCGTCGAGCGGCGAGGTCGTGCGCAGGTCGACAATCTCGCACTCGATACCGTCCTTCGCCAGCGCGCCAGCCGCTTCGACCGCCACGTGAACCATGCGCCCGAGAGTCACGATGGTGACGTCGCCGCCTTCGCGAACGATACCGGCTTCACCGAAGGGAAGCGCATAGGGTTCTTCGGGAACATCGCCTTCCAGTGTGTAGAGCGCCTTGTGCTCGCAGAAGATCACCGGATCGTTGTCGCGGATCGCCTGGATCAGAAGGCCCTTGGCATCATAGGGAGTGGACGGGGTCACGACCTTCAGCCCGGGTATGTGCGTGAAGACCGGGTAGAGGCACTGCGAATGCTGAGCGGCCGCCCGCAGGCCCGCGCCATACATGGTGCGGATGACCACCGGCGTTTGCGCCTTGCCGCCAAACATGTAACGGAACTTGGCGGCCTGATTGAATATCTGGTCGAAGCAGACTCCCATGAAGTCGATGAACATGAGCTCGGCCACCGGACGCAACCCCGCGGTCGCGGCGCCGACGGCCGCCCCGATGAAGGCCGACTCGCTGATCGGCGTGTCCATGACGCGTTCGCCGAACCTGGCGTAGAGCCCCTTGGTGATGCCGAGTGGTCCTCCCCAGGCATCGCGCTCGCCATCCGTGCCGGCGCCGCCGGCGACATCCTCGCCCATGACGATGACCGTCTCGTCACGTTCCATCTCCTGGGCGAGGGCCTCATTGATTGCCTGCTGATACGTTGCTTTGCGTGCCATCTTGCGAACTCCCCTGATCAGTACGACACATAGACATCGGTCAGGAGATCAGCGACTGTTGGCGAGGGCGCTGCCTTGGCCTTCGTCACTGCCCCGTCGACCGCGGTTCTTGCTTCTTCCTCGAGCGCCTCGAGCGCCTCGCGCTCAAGCAGTCCCGCGGCATTCACCCTGTCCTTGAAGAGCTGCAGACAGTCCCGCGTTTCGCGCAGTCTCTTGACCTCGTCCGGGCCGCGGTACGTCTGCGCGTCACCCTCGAAATGTCCGTAGTAGCGATTGAGCTTGCACTCCAGCAGGCTCGGTCCGTCACCCTTGCGCGCCCGTTCGATCGCCTCGCCGGCAGCTTCGTGAACGGCGAAGAAGTCATGCCCGTCGATCACCACGCCCGGCATGTTGAAGCCGGCAGCGCGGTCGGCTGCGTCCTCGCAGGCAATCGACCACTTCGATGACGTCGATTCCGCATAGCCGTTGTTCTCGACGACGAAAACGCAGGGCAGGTTCCAGATCGAAGCCAGATTGAGACTCTCGAACGTCGTCCCTTGGTTGGAACCGCCATCGCCGACAAAGGCGACAGCGACGCCGCCCGTGCCGAGCTGCTTGGCCGCCAGCCCCGCGCCGCAGACAAGCGGCGGGCCACCGCCGACGATGCCGTTCGCGCCCATCATGCCCTTGTCGAGGTCGGCGATGTGCATGGAGCCTCCTTTGCCGGCGCACAGGCCCTCCCGGCGCCCGAAGATCTCCGCCATCATGCCATCCACGTCACAGCCCTTGGCAATGCAGTGCCCGTGCCCGCGATGGGTGCTGGCGATGCGGTCGCGGTCGTCGAGATGCATGCACACGCCGACACCGCTTGCCTCCTCACCGGCATAGAGATGAACGAAACCCGGAATGGCGCCCGTCGCGAACTCCACGTGAAGGCGTTCCTCGAACGCCCGAATCATGGTCATGGTGCGGTAGGCCGCCAACAAACTGTCCCTGCTCATCTGCATTATTCGACTCCCCTGTCGTATCCTGAAATGCGGTGCCTGTCGTTTAGAGGTAGGCGGTTCCCGTATCCTTGTCGAAGATGTGCAGCTTGTCCACAGCGAGGCTGATGCGGCACGGCTCCCCGGAGCCCCCCATGGGACCGATCCTGCTCTTCACCATCACCCGGTCGCCGCCAACCGTGACCTCGACGATCATGTCGCCACCGAGCGGCTCGACGACATAGATGACACCCGGTATGTCGAACGCGCCCTGATCGCCAGGTTCGATGGCGATGTTGTCGGGACGGATACCGATGCGCACGCCGGCGTCGCTGACTGAGCCGAGCTTCGCCGCCTGGTGCTCGCCAAGGACAAGCCTGAACCCCCGGTGCACCACGCAGAGTCCATCCGATGTCCGTTCCAGGCTGCAGTCGAGGAAGTTCATCGGCGGTTCGCCGACAAAGCCCGCGACGAATTCGTTGCATGGACTGTCGTAGATCTCCGAGGGCGTGCCGAGCTGTTGCAGGACGCCGTCGTGCATCACGGCAATCCGGTCGGCCATCGACATCCCCTCGAGCTGGTCGTGGGTGACATAGATGGTCGTGGTCTCGAGGTCGCGCTGAAGGTGCTTGAGCTCGCCGCGCATGTGGGATCTCAGCTTCGCGTCGAGATGCGCAATCGGCTCGTCGAACAGGAAGACCTTGGGTTCGCGCACGATCGCGCGGCCTATCGCGGTGCGCTGTTTCTGCCCGCCGCTCAACTCCATCGGCTTGCGCTGAAGCAGGGGAGTGATCTCGAGGATCTCGGCCGCACGATGAACCCGGCGATGGATCTCGTCCGACGGCGTGCGCCTCAGTTTCAGCGGGTTCGCCATGTTCTCGAACACCGTCTTGTGAGGATAGAGGGCGTAGTTCTCGAACACCATCGCGATGTCGCGGTCCCGCGGCGGCAGGTCGTTCACGCGGACGTCGTCAAAGAAGATGTCTCCGGCGGAGATGAACTCCAGGCCCGCAAGCATGCGCAGCGTCGATGACTTGCCGCAACCGGAAGGGCCGAGAATGCACATGAACTCGTTGTCCCGGATCTCGAGATCGAGCTCCTTCACGGCAACGGTCTTGCCGTAGTACTTCCACACGTCAGCGATCGTCACTGCAGCCATCAATCCCCCCGGATCGGCATGTGTACAACACCCCTGGCCTTCTACTCCCTGACCGCGCCCATGGTCAGCCCGGCCACCAGGTAGCGCCGGATCAACAGGCCCAGGAACATCATCGGCACTGTGGTGACGACTCCGGCGGCCATGATCATGCCCCACTGGATCTTGACCGGCTGCACCAGTTCGGCGGTCGCCACCGGCAGGGTCTTGGCGCCGCCCGATCCGATGATCGAGGCGAACAGGAAATCGTTCCAGCCGAACAGGACGCAGAGCACGATGAAGGCGCCGATGCCCGGCGCCACCAGAGGAATGATCAGCCCGAACGCCTGCCAGCGGTTGCAACCGTCACACTGAGCAGCCTCCTCGATCGCATAGGGCACATTGTCGAAGAAGCCCTTGAGGATCCAGATGGCGAAGGGAAGATTGAAGGTGGTGTAGGCGAGAATGAGACCGGGCAGCGTGCCCACGAGCCCCGATGAGCGAAAGATCACGTAGAGCGGCACCATGACCGCTACCACGGGCGCCATCCGCGTCGAGATGATCCAGAACAGAAGGTCTTTCCTGCCCCGGAACTCGGCCCGAGACAGCGCGTAGGCCGCCATCGAGCCCAGTGCGACCGAAACCGCCGCCGAACCCAGCGATGCGATCAGGCTGTTCCGCAGATAGGTGCCGAAACTCTTCTCGGTGAACAGTTCGACGTAGTGCCGGCCCGTCGGTTCGAAATCGAACATGACACCGACGCCGCCCCAGTCGCCGACCGCGGGCAGCTGGAACGCATCCAGCAGATCCTTGAAGGACGACACCACCATGATGAAGAGCGGCAACACGGTCCATGCAAGGAACACGATCAGGAACAGGGTCGAAAGTCCCTGGCCCACGCTGCGCATCGGCGAACGATAGCGGACGATCTCGCGCGACGACACGGGCCTAGTCTCCCTGTCCGGAGGTAATCTTGCTGCCCGGACTCTCGAACACCTTGGTGAGCACGAGACCCAGGATGATCGTCAGCAGCAGAAGGGTGAAGGCAACGGCGGCGCCGCGTCCGAGCTCGAAGTACTTGAAGGAGACGTCGAAGAGATACGTCGGCAGGATCTTGGTGGCATTGGCCGGGCCGCCACCGGTCATGATCAGGATGGCGTCAATGAACCTGAAGTTGTCCATGAAACGAAGCAGGATCGCGATCAGCAGGAAAGGGTAGAGGTTGGGCAGGGCCACGCTGACAAAATTGCGCAGGGCGCCGGCGCCGTCCACCATGTGGGCCTCGAGCTGGTCCTGAGGAACGCGCTTGAGGCCGGCAAGCGTGATGAGCGCAATCAACGGCGTCCATTGCCAGACATCGGTCGCAACGATGGCGAACATGGCCCATGACTTGTTGCCGAGGATCGACCCCCCTTCGAGGAGGCCGATGCTCTGCAACAGCCAGAAATACCAGCCGAACGTCCCGTTGTAGAGGAACAGGTAGAGAAATCCGGCGATCACCGGTGCCATCATCATCGGCATCAGGAAAACGGTGACGAGGATCTTCTCGAAACGGCTGTTGTGCAGAAGGACGGCGACGAGCACGCCGAGGCAGATCTCCACCGAGAGGCAAAGAGCGCTGTACCTGAACAGCGTGAGCCACCCGTTCAGGAACTGCTTGTCGTGGATAAGTCGCGCGAAATTGTCCAGGCCGACCCACAGGTCCGGCTTGCCGGGCGCAAGCTGAACCTCGTGCAGGGTCATGAAGATGAGCCAGAAGAAGGGATAGAGCGTGATGGCCGCGAGCAACAGGATCGCCGGCAGCATCAGCCACAGCAGGTAAAGGCGCAGCGGACGCGGGTTGAAGCTCTCCGGCACGCGCTCGACCGTGCGCGCACCGCGGACCGCTGCGGCGTCACTCTTCAAGGTGTCGATCTGCATGTCTCGCCATGGTGACGGCGCGTGGTCCCCCGCGGCACTGCCGGGGACCACGCACCGGGCCGCACCGACCGCGGTCGGTGCGGAACGTCACTCAGACTCCGTGAATTGAATCGAGTTCGTCCCTGATGGACTCACAGGCTTCCTGGGCCGAAAGCTCGCCCGAGATGCACTGCTGCGTACCGATGCGGACGATCTCGTGGTACTCGTTCGCCTTTGGCAACTTGGGTCCGAGCACCATGTTCGGCGAGCGGATGCCCTTGTCGTAGACCGCCTCGAAGGTCAGGGCATTCGGCATGCTGGTGGGCCGGTTGCGGGCCTGCCGGACCTCGGGCACGTCCAGAACGGACCTGCGGGTCGGCGTGCCGCCGACGCCCTGCAGCACCATGAGCTGCGTGTCGTGGCTGCACGCCCAGCTGGCGAAGATGAACGCCGCACGCTGCAGGTCCATCGATGCGCCGGCGTTGATGCCGATGCCGCCGATGCCGCAGTTGGTGGCGTTGACCACATTGCTGCTGCCATCGGTGTTCCACGATGGATCACCCTTCGGCCCCATGGCGTAGGCCGTCCTGCCGCCAGCGGCGACGGACTGCTCGGGATCCTCGATCGAGGCGGCAAACTCGTGATACTGGATCTGCATCGCGATGCCGCCGGCGGCGTAGACGGTGTTCAGCTCCAGTGTCCCGTTGGTCAGGTTGTCCGGGTGGCTGACATCGGCAAGCGCCTTGTAGCCTTCCATGGACCTGACCGACTGCGCGTCACCCCAGTTCGTCGGGCCGGGTTCCTTCGAGCCCAGGGTGTCGTCGACCGCGAAGTCGAGCCACTGGTTCTGCGCGTACATATGTCGCTGGATATCGAGCTGCGTCGTCCAGCTGAATGAGCCGTGATGCTGCGCGTAACCGTAGGGAACGGATGCATCGCGCTCGTGCATCATCTTGAAGAACGCGGCGAAATCGACCATGTTCGCGTAGGTCGTGTCGTCCGTGAACTCGAGACGGTAACCGTAGTCGGCCTCGAAATCCTTGGACAGCTTCTCGAAGAGATCCTGCCTGTAGAAGGTGCATGAGACCGCGCAGTCGTAGGGGAAGGCCCGGATCGGCCCGCGTTCGTAGTAGACGCCGCAGGCATCGAGATAGTTCTCGAACCAGACCTCGCTGCCGTAGCCCTGGGGATCGAGCGGCAGGGTGTCGTCAACCGTGAATTCGTTGAGGTCGGCGTAGAAATCGGCGAAGGGCGA
This sequence comes from Alphaproteobacteria bacterium, assembly GCA_964291265.2. Classification (GTDB taxonomy): domain Bacteria; phylum Pseudomonadota; class Alphaproteobacteria; order SP197; family SP197; genus SP197. The sequence continues at coordinate 477,350 of OZ219747.1, read as the reverse complement.
CCCGATCGGCTTGTCCTGCACGTAGTTCAGGTGATAGTCGGCCTGGCCGCTCCTGAGATCGATGCCGACCTTCTGCTGCACGGTCGGCAATCCGTCGGTGAGGATCTCCACCTCGATGCCGGTGAGGTCGTAGAATGCCTTGATGTTGTCACGGATGGCGAAGGAAGGAGGCGTGTTCTCCGACATGAACACAAGCTTCGAACCCTCGTACTGGCGCCACTTGGCCTCTTCCGAGGACGACGCGTAGACCGGGCGTCGTGTGATCATGGAGTTCATTCCGACCGCAATCGATCCGGCGCCGAGCGTCGTCGCAACACCACCGCCGAGTTCCAGAAACCTGCGGCGATCAACGGGCCTGAACACTGCCTTCCTGGGCATGGCAAACATGACAGCACATCTCCTTGAGTGATTTCTCTGCTGATCACAGGACAGGAGGACGCGGCAGAGCGTGGCCCCGAAGCATGTCCTCCCATACTGCGAGCGGACATCCCTTAGGGGCTCGCTCGTCGCGAGTCAAGGTCCGCCCGAACACCACGGCCCATGCGTTCGGCCCGCGATGACGACTGTCGGCGGGTGTTCCTGTCCGTCTCGCGCGTGGTTTGCGACCATGAACCAGGGCCTGCCGGGAAACACCCCTTCCAGCGATGACACGTGTCGAGGTGGCAGCACGTTGTGTTCGAGAAGCGCGTCGAGACGAGGCCTGTTGTCAGGGCTGCGGAAGCCGCGGTCGAAGCTGCACCAGCGCAGGTCGGGAAAGAGCGCCTGGGAACCTCGAGTTCCACTTGCGTCCCCGCCTTGCCCTTCGAGATCCAATGCGTGTGGCTCTCGAAGATCGGGAACACCTTCTCGTCATGCGGGATCGTCTCGCCGTTGAGAGGGCGGCACTCCACTTGGTCGATCCGACGCCTCGCATGACCCAGACAGGGATCAGGTAGTCACCAGCTTGCAGGACGGCGCACCACGCAAGGCCAGGTCCCGATGCGTCACCTGCGCCAGCTCCACAAGACCGCGGCAGGTCTCAACGATACGCCTCGACATGGTCCGCACGGGCGCGGCGGGTCGAGCGCACCTGGTTGAACTGACCCTTCATCGACATCGTCAGATGGCTCCACCGGCGCCAACCCTTCACATCATGCTCATGCGCCGCACGGCCCGTCTCCCGGAGCAGGCAAGCGCCTCGCGTCCATGAGAAGGTTCACATCCGTGGGATCGTGAACGTCCGTCTCCACCACGAAGGAATCACCGCGCCCGCGCAACAGCTCGCCAGGCTTTCTTTCTCGCCACAACATGGCCGCTCTCCACCATCATCTGTCCCACCCGCGCCAACAACTCGGGGCGCATCAGACAGACGTTGTCCACCACCGTCTGGTACTCGTACCTCTCATCCGAAAACGCCTCGTGACCGAGAAACCGGCGAAGTGTCCTGTGCTCGTTCACCAGTTCGTGAAGGTGTTCGACACCGCAGCCCAGCCCCTGCATCACCACGCCCATCACAAGGATCCGCCACATCTCCATGCCCGGTCGCCCTACTGTGCGGTCGACGCCGACATGCATATGCTCGTCGAGAAGCGCGAACAGACGGGCGCGGGTCTCCCCATCGCCATAGAGATGCTGAAGACCCAGCAACAACGCCGGAATGGCGTACCGGGACCTCCGGTTGATCTGGATGTCCTCGATCCGCACCTCGCTCAGCTCCATCCGGGGATGGCGTACATGTCTCATGGCATCACCTCGCGAAGACTCCCCGACATCGACCTGAACATGCCCGATTCAACCCGACAATCGCCATACAAGCGAAATCCCAACCCGTTAATGGCGCGAATGATCCCGCATTATCACTGTTTTAGTGGTCTTTGCAGGAACTAGCGATGTGACTGTGCCGCGCGCTTCTTGGCCTCGGCGATGGCGCGAGCCGGATTGAGGCCCTTGGGGCAGGCATTGGTGCAGTTGACGATGGTGCGGCAGCGGAAGAGTTCGTCGGCGCCATCGAGTTCCGCGATCCGTTCATCGCCTGTCTCGTCGCGGCTGTCGACAACCCAGCGGTAGGCCTGCAGGAGAACGGCGGGACCTGGAAATGTCTCGCCGTTCCACCAGTAGCTCGGACAGGCCGTCTGGCAGCAGAAACACAGGATGCACTCGTAGAGGCCGTCGAGTTTCTCGCGCTCGCGAGGTGACTGCAGGCGTTCCCTGGCCTCCGGCGCGGCGCTTTGCGAGCGAAGCCACGGCTTCACCGAGGCGAGCTGCCCGTAGACATGCGAGACGTCGGTGACGAGATCCCGGATGACCCGCATATGGGGCAGGGGGTAGACCCGGACGTCCCCGGAGATGTCATCGAGAGGCTTGGTGCAGGCTAGGGTGTTGACGCCATCGATGTTCATGGCGCAGGAACCGCACACGCCCTCGCGGCACGAACGGCGGAAAACGAGCGTCGAATCCAGCTCGTTCTTGATGGTGATGAGGGCGTCGAGGACCATCTGACCACAGGTGTCGCGGTCGACCTCGAAGGTGTCGAGGCGCGGGCCGGCGCCGCTGTCGGGATCATGGCGGTAGATCTTGAAGCGGGTGCGCCGGGTGCTGCCCTGCGGCACGGGGTGGGCCTTGCCGACCCGCACTCTCGAACTCCCTGTCAGTCTGAACTCAGCCATGGTGAATCGCTCCGGAGCGTGGCGGACGGAAACCCGGCATGGTCAGTAAACCCGGCATGGTCAGTACACCCTGGACCGGGGAGGAATGCTCTCCACCTCGTTGGTCAGCGTGTCGAGATGCACGGGCCGATAATCGATCCTGTGGCGGCCGTCATCGTCGAGCCAGGCGACGGTATGCTTCATCCAGTTCTCGTCGTCGCGTTCCGTGTAGTCCTCCCGGGCGTGGGCGCCGCGACTCTCCTTGCGGTGTTCGGCGCAGACGATGGTGACCACGGCCTGACGCAGCATGTTGTCGAGTTCCCATGTTTCCATGAGGTCGGTGTTCCACACCAGGGAGCGGTCGCTGACCTGGATGTCGGAGAATCCGGCATGGACCTGCGCCATCCGGCGGCATCCTTCCCGGAGTGACGATTCGGTGCGGAACACCGCGGCGTCATTCTGCATGGTGCGCTGCATCATCTCGCGCAACCGGGCCGTCGGCGTGCCGCCGGCGGCATGACGCAACCGGTCGAAGCGTTCAACCGTCGCTTCACCGGCGCCGGGGGGCAGGTCCTCGCGCGTCCCGCCGGGCGCAACCAGGCTGGCGGCACGCAGGGCTGCGGCCCGGCCGAACACGACGAGATCGAGCAGGGAGTTGGACCCCAGGCGGTTGGCGCCGTGCACCGAAACGCAAGCCGCCTCCCCGGACGCCATGAGACCCGGCACGACGGAATCGGGATCGCCGTCCCGTGGCACCACCACTTCGCCGTGATGGTTGGTCGGGATCCCTCCCATGTTGTAATGGACCGTCGGCAGCACCGGAACCGGCTCGCGCGTCACGTCGACGCCGGCGAAGATCCTCGCGCTCTCCGAGATTCCGGGGAGACGCGCGGCGATGACGTCGGGATCGAGATGGTCAAGCTTGAGCAGGATGTGGTCCTTGTCCTCGCCGGCGCCACGGCCCTCGCGAATCTCGATCGTCATGGAGCGCGATACGACGTCGCGACTCGCCAGGTCCTTGGCCGAGGGGGCGTAGCGCTCCATGAACCGTTCGCCCTCGCCGTTGACGAGGTAGCCGCCCTCTCCTCGCACGCCCTCCGTGATGAGGACACCGGCGCCGTAGACCCCGGTCGGGTGAAACTGGACGAATTCCATGTCCTGCAGCGGCAACCCGGCGCGCAGGACCATGCCGTTGCCGTCGCCAGTGCAGGTGTGGGCCGAGGTACACGACAGATAGCAGCGGCCGTATCCGCCGGTCGCGAGAATGGTCAGCGACGCGGAAAACCGGTGCAGGGTGCCGTCCTCCAGGCACCAGGCCATCACGCCCCGGCATGCGCCGTCGTCGTCCATGATGAGATCGAGGGCGAAATACTCGATGAAGAACTGCGCCTCGTGACGCAAGGACTGCTGATAGAGCGTATGCAGGATTGCATGGCCGGTGCGGTCGGCGGCGGCGCAGGTTCGCTGGGCCGTGCCCTTGCCGTACTCCGTGGTCATGCCGCCGAAGGCGCGCTGGTAGATGGTGCCCTCAGCGGTGCGCGAGAACGGCACGCCGTAGTGTTCGAGTTCGATCACCGCGGCCGGAGCCTCCTTGCACATATACTCGATGGCATCCTGGTCGCCGAGCCAGTCGGAGCCCTTGACGGTGTCGTACATGTGGTAGCGCCAGTCATCGTCACCCATGTTGCCCAGCGCTGCCGAGATCCCTCCCTGGGCGGCGACGGTGTGGCTTCTGGTGGGGAAGACCTTGGTGATGCAGGCGGTCGACAGGCCGCTCTCGGCCAGGCCGAGGGTGGCGCGCAGGCCGGCGCCGCCGGCGCCGACCACGATCACGTCGTAGGCGTGATCGACGATGGTGTAGGCGGTCTTCATGCCTGGCTCGCCATGAGCATGGCGAGGGAGACAGCGGCGACGGCCGCCAGGACCACCGCGGCGGCAGTGACGAGGGCCTTGAGCGCGGAACCGCAGGATCCTCGTCCCACGTAGTCGTCGATGATGGTCTCAAGGCCCAGTTTCATGTGCCAGAGGCCGACACCCAGAAGCACCACCAGGAAGAGCGGAACGATGACGGTCTCCATGAGCCCCACGACGGCCCCATGATCTGCGGTCGCGAGAACAGGCAACAGGCCGATGAAGACAAGGGTGAGGGGGATGAGCGCCAGCGCTGTCAGACGCTGGTGACGCCAGTGCGGCGCGCCTCGCTTCGGATTCGCCATCATCCGGCCGCCATGGCGCCAAGCACCCAGGCAAGGGTGGTGAGAATGAGCGTACCGCCGACAACGGCCCATCCCGACACCCGCACCGACGTCATCTCAAGACCGCGCCCCGTATCCCACACCAGGTGCCGGATGCCGTTCAGCAGGTGGTAGACAAGGCAGAGGGACCAGATGAAGAGGATGACTTGCCCCGACCACGAGCCGGCGATGTCACGCACCGTCGCAAAGCTCTCCGGTCCGGCCGCTGCCGCCGCCAGCCAGGCCACGAGGCCGGCCATGCCGATCGACAGCAGGGCGCCTGTCAGGCGATGGGTGATGGAAAGGACGGAGGTGATCTGCGGGCGATAGACCTGGAGGTGGGGCGACAGTGGCCGCGCGGCGCCAGCCTCGTCATCTGGTTGAGCAGTCGACATGGTCACGAGTCTATATGTCCCGGCGCGGTGCGGGTCAACGCCGTGGCATCACCACCCAGTAGTCGAGATCAAGCACCTTGTCGGGATGGTCGCGGTCATGGTCATCGCGGTCGGGGAAGTCGTCGCACGGGTGGTTCTTCGCCGCCACGGTGCGCAGGCGCGCCAGACCGATGTCCCGGCGGCCATCGACCTTTGCCTTTGTCAGAACGTTCGACCAGGCATAGATGGTGTCTCCGGCGAAGGTCGGCGCCGTGTGCCGGCCGCCGTTGAGGGCGGCGACGAGGCAGGCGTGGGACAGGCCGTTGAACGAGAGGGCGCGGGCGAGGCTGATGATGTGGCCGCCGTAGACGACTCGCCGGCCGAAGCGGGTGGTGGAAGACCGGTGTTGATCGAAATGGACCCGCGCCGTGTTCTGGTAGAGACGCGTTGCCATCTGGTGCTCTCCTTCCTCGACGGTCATCCCGTCGACATGGTCAAACCGCTGACCGCACACGAGGGAATCCCAGTCCGCGCCATCGCCGGCCGCCGCCCAGTCGTACCCTGACAGATCGAGTGCCTGCGGGATCACGATCGAAGTGGGATCGACGGCGTCGGCAAGCGTCGGCACGATGGCTTCCGGCGCAGGGCTTGCCGGATCACGCTTGTTCACCATCACCCAGCGGACATAGTCGAGCACGGCCTTCCCGGCCTGGTTGCGGCCGGTCGAACGCACCCAGACGATGCCGGACCGGCCATTGGAGAGTTCCCGGCGGCCGATGACCTCGGAGACGGCATCGAGCGTGTCCCCTTCATGAACCGGTGCGGTGAACCGGCAGGCGGCGTAGCCGAGATTGGCGATGGCGTTGGCCGAGATGTCGGGGACGGTCTTGCCGAAGATCAAGTTGAATACCAGGACATCATCCACCGGCGCCCTGGCGAAGCCACAGGAGGCGGCAAAGGTATCGGCCGAGGCCATGGCGAACCGCGATCCCGTGAGAGCGACATGAAGCGCCCGGTCACCTGCCGTGACGGTGCGCGGGGTGGCGTGGCGGAAGACCCTTCCGACGTCGAAGTCCTCGAGGAAATGGCCGCTGCAGGGCCTCATGAACCGGCGGTCATCTGTTCGATGGCGTCGGCAAGGGCAAGGGTACGCCGTGCTTCCGCCACGTGGAGGTTTTCGATCAGCCTGCCATCGACCACGACCACGCCCCGTCCCCTGGCCGAGGCCTCGGTGTGGGCATCGATGATGCGCCGCGCCAAGGCAACGTCCTCGGCGGTCGGTCCAAACACGTTGTTGGCAGGCGCGACCTGGCGTGGATGGATGACGGTCTTTCCATCGAATCCCATGTCGCGGCCCTGGATGCAGGCGGCCTCGAATCCGCTGTCATCGCGAAGATCGAGGAACACGCCATCGAGAATCGAGATGCCGAAGGCCCGCGCCGCCAGCACGCATGTGCCGAGACTCGTCGACATGGCGATGCGATCGGGCGTGTGCCTCGCTCCCAGATCCTTGGTGAGATCCGACGTCCCCATGATCAGGGCACCGATCCGCGGGCTGGCCGAGGCGATCCGTTCCGCATGGAGGATGCCGAGCGGTGTTTCCATCATGCACCACACCGACATCGACTGCGGCGCCCCGGCGGCGTCCATCAGGGACAGTGCCTCGCGAATGTCTTCGGCGCCCTCGACCTTGGGCAACAGCAGGGCATGGGCGCCGGAGCATGCTGCGCGCATGATGTCGTCACGCCCCCATGGCGTAGCCAGCCCGTTGACGCGGATGATGATCTCGCGTTTCGCGTAACCGCCCTGCGTCACCGCCGCGCAGACAAGGCTGCGCGCCTCGTCCTTCGCATCGGGAGCGACGGCGTCCTCGAGGTCGAAGATGAGCCCGTCGGCGGCAAGTGTCTTCGCCTTCTCGAGCGTCCGGGGGTTGGATCCCGGCATGTAGAGAACGCTGCGCCGCGGACGTGTCGTGTGCTGCACGGTTCCTCCTCCGAGATTGTGCAGCAACACTACAGTCCCGCGACCGGATCGGACAACCGCACCTTCGGGGCTGCCGACCGGGCAGGCGGGACGAAGGACCGGTTCGGGGCTGCGATGGCACCCTCGAACCGTTGTCCGGATGTTCCGCGGACCTCGCTGCGAAGCCCTGTTCGCAACCGCGTTCGCTTATCTCGGACAATCCCGACCGCTGCCCCCGTCAACCTGAAGCAGGCTCTTCAGCCATGTGGTCAGTGTCCGCGTCGAACCGGTCCCAAGCCACGCGGCCCGCTTCGCTGGCCGCGCGTCGCGTGGCGGGAACAACGGCAGTATCGCGCCGTTCAACCCATCGAAGGATGGTCCCTTCCTGATACCGCGCTCCCGCCTCTATGGGGTCAGCGCCTGCATGATCGTTGTCGCGTTGTGCCGCATCATGTCGAGATAGGTCGGTGCCGGACCGTCGGAGTCGGACAACGCGCCTGGATAGAGCGTGCCGCCGATGGCGGCTCCTGTCTCGTCGGCAATGCGTTCCAGGAGGCGGTGGTCCGCGATGTTCTCGACGAAGACGGCCTGAATGTCCTGATCGCGTATCTGCTTGACGAGCCGAGCGACTTCCTGTGCGGATGCCTCCGATTCGGTGCTGAGCCCTTGCGGCGACAGGAAGATCAGCCCGTAGTCGCGACCGAAGTACTGGAACGCGTCGTGTGAGGTGACGACGGTTCGGCTGCCCTCGGGAAGCTGGGCAAAGGTGTCGCGGAATTCCGAATCGAGGGCCTCGAGTTCGTCCACATAAGCCTCGCGATTCCGGTAGAACGTGCCGGCATTGTCCGCGTCGGCCTCGGACAGCGCCGCAGCAATGTTGTTCACGTACACGATGGCATTGCGGAGGCTCTGCCAGGCGTGGGGGTCGAAGGCGCCATGGTGATGGTCATGATCATCGTGGTCGTCATGGTCGTCGTGATCGTCGTGATCATCATGGTCGTCGTGATCATCGTGGTCTTCGTGATCGTCATGGTCGTCATGGTCGTCGTGATCGTCATGGTCGTCGTGATCATCGTGATCGTCATGATCATCGTGGTCGTCGCGCTCGTAGGCGATCGGCTCGATGCCGTCGGTCGCCGCCACCCGGACACCGCTGAATTCCGAAGCGTCGATCAGACGGTCCAGCCAACCTTCGAACTCCAGTCCGTTGACGACAACGATTTCCGCTTCGCTGACGGCCCGGGCATCTGCGGGTGTTGGCCGGTAAACATGCGTATCCCCGTCAGGACCGACGAGGGTCGTGACATCGACATGCTCGCCTCCGATTCGCCTTGTCATGTCGCCGAGGATCGAGAAGGTGGCGACCACCTTGATCGGATTGCTGGACTGCGCGGCGACCGGAGAGGCGAGCGACAGAAGGGGAACAGCGGCAACAGAGCTCAAGAAGTTTCTGCGAGTGGGCATGGCAAGCATCCTTCAGGCTTCGAGGTAGCGGCCCCAGAAGGCTCGCGCGGCAAGGCCGCTGACCGGGCCAAGGACCAGGGAGAACCCATAGGCGAGACCGGCGACAAGGATGATCGCCGGACCGGAGGGCAGGCTGAAATGATAGGAGAGAAGAAGTCCGCTCACGCTTGAGAGCATCCCGATGGCTGTCGCGACGGCGATCAATGCACCGACGCTCACCGTCCAGAACCGCGCCGCGGCGGCGGGAAGGATCATGATGCCGACCGCCATCAGCGTGCCGAGCGCCTGGAATCCGCCCACGAGGTTGAGCACGACGAGGACGAGAAGAGCAAAGTGCGCAACGGCGCTGAGCTTGCTGACCGAACGCAGGAACTGCGGGTCCGCGCATTCGAGCACGAGCGGCCGGAACAGCACCGCAAGCGTGAACAACGTAACGCTCGCGATGGTGCCGAGCAGGATCAGGGCAGCGTTGTCGAGTGCCAACACGGTACCGAACAGCACATGCATCAGGTCGACGTTGCTGCCTCGAGTGGACACGATCAGCACGCCGGTCGCCAGCGAGATCAGGTAGAAGGCCGCGAGGCTCGCGTCCTCTTGCAGAGCGGTGGCTCGGGTCACGAACCCCGCAAGAAGCGCCACGGTCATGCCCGCGATCAGCCCGCCCACGGTCATCGCTCCAAGCGAGAGGCCTGCGACAAGAAAGCCGACGGCCGCTCCCGGCAAGATCGCATGGGCCATCGCGTCTCCAGTCAGACTCATGCGGCGCAGCATCAGGAACACCCCGACGGGCGTTGCGCCCAGGGATATCGCCACGCAGCCGACGAGTGCGCGCCGCATGAAGCCAAAATCGGCAAAGGGCTGGACAAGTGCCTCCCACATCACGCCGCGCTCCGCCCGCAGGTATGCGGGAAGCCAACGCAGGCTTCGCACATCTGGCGCGCCCGGAAATGGTTCTCGGCCGTCAGAACCTGCGCCGTGGGTCCATGGGCCACGAGCTCCCGGGCGAGCATCAGCGTGCGAGGGAAGTGGGCCCGCACCGTGTCGAAGTCGTGCAGGACGACAAGCACCGTGCGGCCCTCGCCGTGCCAGCGCCGCACCACACCGATCAGGTCCGCCATCGTTCTTGCGTCAACAGCGTTGAAGGGCTCGTCCAGCAGGACGAGCCGTGCGTCCTGGAGGAGAAGCCGCGCAAAGAGCGTGCGCTGTACCTGTCCGACCGACAGCGACCCGATCGGACGTTTCTGGAACCCGTCGAGTCCGACCGCGGAAATCGCATCGGCGATGCGTGTGCGATGGCGGGCCCGCAAGCCGGCGAAGCCGCCGATCTCCCGCCAGAGCCCCATGCTCACGAGGTCGGCGACTGTGATGGGGAATGACCGGTCGACGTCCGACTGCTGCGGCAGGTAGGCGATCTCGTTCCGCGTGAGCCCACCAAGGGTAATCCGTCCCTCCAGTGGGCGGAGTGCACCGATGACTCCCTTCAACATCGTGGACTTTCCGGCCCCGTTCGGTCCGACGACAGCAGTCAGGCTTCCCTCCGCGATCTCGCCATGCAGGCGATGCACGGCCGGATGCCGGTCGTAGCCGAGGGTCAGATCCTGAAACTGAAGGGCGTAGGTCACGGTCCACCTGGCGTGGACGTTGCCCAGAAGAAGGCGCCCCAGAGCACAGCAACGATCAGGCCTGCGCCGATGAGCCGAGAGCCGGCGCCCAACGGCAGCAGCCGAAGTGATCGGGTGTACCGGGTCTTCTTGCCAGTGCTTCCTGCCGAGTGACGGCGGTCACCTCCGGTCGCCGCGACGGTCCATCCTGGCACGGCCTTCTCCACCATGGGTGCCGTACTTCCCTCCTGCCTATGTCGCATCGGTTCCTGCGCACTCGGCGCACGTGCCCTCGACTTCAACCGTGCGACGCTTGGCGACGAACCCGAGGACGGCGGCATCCTCGGCGAGCAGTCCCGCGATTCGCGGATCCTCGAGCTCGACCGACGTTCCACAGGCCCTGCAAATGAAGAAGAGGCAATCGTGATCACGCTCGGGATGGATGCATGGGACGTAGGCATTGAGGCTCTCGATCCTGGAAACGAGACCCTGTTCCATCAGGAAGTGCAGCGCCCGGTACACTGTCGGCGGTCCGATCGGACGCGAATCCTTGAGTCTGACGGCCTCGATCAGCTGGTAGGCGCTTGTCGGCTCACCGCGGACCCAGAGCAACTCCAGGATACGCCTGCGCCACTCTGTCATCTGCACGCCGCGCTCTGCGCAAATCGACTCCGCCAGGGCGACCCGTTCGCCTTGCGAGTGCTGCCCGCGGCAATCCGGATCGATGCAGGGTCGGGGTCGGACTGAAGGCTTCGTCATCTCCTGTTCTCAACTGGCAGAATGCGGAAGAACGTTATAACATTCCATCTCGAATGGCAAGGGCGTCACCGCCTCCGGCAGGACCGTTCTGTTGTCGTGATCGGCGGTGGACAACCGCTTCAGAGTGACCGTTCTTGAAGTTCAGACGTCCTGACCTCGTGAGTTGACTTGATCCGTCCGGACCTTCTTTTTTTCCAACACAATGAACGGGTTTCCCAGTTTTTTGCTTGACACCATAGCCGTGGGGTGATCCAATATGACATGATGCCTATATTGGAGCAGTCCAGGCCATGAACACGCTCGCAATGCACCCTCCCGAAGCCGTCCAGATTGGAACCTCGTGCTTCTCCCTTGCCGACCTCGACGGACAGACCGTCTAAGCGTTTGCGCGATTTTTGACGTGGATTCCGTCGGTTTTGCTTGAATTGTCTGCTGGTCTGGGGTGATTGCCCCTCGACCGACTTGCAAGAAGTCGGCCGAGGGGCTTGTCTCCGTGACGGTGAGATCACCGGAGGCCAGTCAATGTCGCACGTTTCCTTCCCGGGTCCCATACTTTCCTGCGCTCATGTCTGGCCTCTCCTTGAGAGGATTGATGCGGCCGAGGCGGAGCGCTGCCGCCTGGAGGGATGCCCGCATTGCGGCGGTCGTCTTCACAGCGCGCGGTATCCGCGCAAGCCGCACGCGCTTGCGCCTGCTCTTCGCGGCGACAACCGCCGTTTCAGCTTCTGCTGTGCTGAGTGCAGGAGCCGGACGACTCCGCCCTCGGTGCGCTTCTTCGGCCGGAGGTTCCGTGCGGCGCCGGTATACCTGGCTGCGAGCCTCCTGGTTCTGTGCGGCAGTGTTCCCCTGGCGAAGGCGAGCCGCATGTCTGGCATCCCGGAGAGGACGCTTGGCCGGTGGCGTCGATGGTGGCGGGAGAGGTTCCCGGCGACGGCGGCGTGGCGCTGGAAACGTGGCGATCTGGCGGTGGAGGCGGACGAGCCTCCGCTTGTGGCCCTGGTGCGCTTGATGCGCGGCGGATCGTTTCGATCGCGCCTTCTGCGGAGCCTGGTCTGGCTCATGCCGTGGACCGGCTTCTGCAGGATCGTCGATGGTCTGTCGCCGCCCGCAGAGAGTGCCTGTAGTGCGATGACATAGGACCGTATAGGGCCTTCCTCCCATGGGACGACGAGGGAGGAAGGCCGTCGTGGTGACGAAGGACGAAGCGGACGCCGGGGACGCCTGGACGCGGCTGCGCTTTGCGGTGGTTGGCCCGCTGCTGGCGTCGCCGCCGCCGAAGGGTGGTTTGCGGGCCGAGCTTCAACGGCTGTCGCGGCGGGACTGGGAGCATCCCGTCAGGGGCGGCACGATCCGCTTCTCGGTGTCGACGATCGAGCGCTGGTACTACAAGGCGCGGTCGGCCGACCGGGATCCGGTGCGGGCGCTGCGCCGTCGGGTGCGCTGCGACGCCGGTCGTGCGCGGAGCGTCTCGCCCCTGCTGATGGCGGCCTTGCGCGACCAGTACAGGGCGCACCCCACGTGGTCGGTTCAGCTCCACCACGACAACCTTTGCGCGCTGGTCGAGGCCGACCCTTCGCTCGGGCCGATGCCGTCCTATGCGACGCTGACCCGGGTCATGCGTTCGGCGGGCCTGGAGCGGCGGCGGCGGCAGCGGAAGTTCGGTGGTGAAGCGGAGCGGCCTGCGGTCGAGGGGCGCGAGGTGCTGAGCTACGAGGTCTCGCGCAGCCATGCCCTGTGGCACGCCGACTTCCACCATGCGCGGACCTGTCGCGTGCTGACGCCGTCCGGGGAGTGGAGGACGCCGATCCTGCTCAGCTTCATCGACGACCACTCGCGTCTCGTCTGCCACATGCAGTGGTATCTCGGGGAGACCACGGAGATCTTCGTTCACGGCATCAGCCAGGCCTTCATGAAGCGAGGGCTGCCGCGGTCCCTTCTGACCGACAACGGATCGGCGATGACGGCCGGGGAGGTGCAGGAGGGACTGCACGCCCTCGGCGTGCTGCACCACCACACGCTTGTCCGCAGCCCGTACCAGAACGGCAAGCAGGAGGTGCTGTTCGCCCAGGTCGAGGGCCGCCTGATGGCGATGCTCGAGAACGTCGAGACCCTGACCCTGCAGGACCTGAACGACGCCACCGTCATCTGGTTCGAGCGCGAGTATCACCGCCGCGTACACCGCGAGACGGGGGTCACGCCGCTCAGGCGCGTGATCGACAGCGAGGACGCCTCGCGGACATGCCCGGACAGCAGCGAACTCCGGGCCGCCTTCCGCATCAAGGTGCGTCGCAAGGTGCGACGCTCCGACGCCACGGTGACGGTGGCGAGTGTCCGCTATCAACTGCCGGCGCCGTGGCGCCACCTGCGCGAGATCGACCTGCGCGTCGCCCGCTGGGACCTCTCCGGCATCGACATGGTCGACGGCCGCACCGGGGACCGCATCTCGACCCTGCGTCCGGTGGACAAGTCTCGCAACGCCGAGGGGCTCCGCCGCCGGACCGGGCGCCGGAGAGAAGACGACGAGGTGAAGCCACAGACCGGGCCGGCGCCGCTGCTCAAGCGCCTGCGCGACGAGCAGGACGCCACCGGCCTGCCCCCGGCATGGTTGCCCTTCGGCAAGGATGCCGGCCCGAACGACGAAGGCAAGGACAACAACGATCAGGGAGACATGTCATGAACCGCCAACACCTCACCCATTACGGCCTCAAGTGGAACCCCTTCGCCGCCGACCTGCCGGTCGAGGGCCTTCTCGCAACGCCCGCGATCGACAGCTTCTGCCGCAGGATCGAGCGTCAGCTCGTGCGCCAGGGCGGCTTCGCCGTGGTGGCCGGCGAGCATGGCACCGGCAAGAGCGTCGCCCTGCGCCTGCTCGACGAGCGTCTCGAGACCGCGGAGGGCCTCGACGTCGCCGTGCTCGCCCATCCCTCGTCGAGCACCGCAGACTTCTACCGCGAGATGACCGACCTCTTCGGCATCACGACACTGCGCCGGAACCTCTGGGCCGGCTTCAAGGCCCTGCGCGAGTGCTGGCTCACCCATCTCGAGGACACCCGCATGCGCCCGGTCCTGCTCGTCGACGAGGCCCAGGAGATGCCGCAGGCCGTGCTCACCGAACTGCGCCTGCTCGCCTCCACGGAGTTCGACTCGCGCGCCATCCTCAGCGTCGTCCTGGCCGGCGACAGCCGCCTGCTCGCCAAGCTGCACAGCCCCGACCTGCAAGCCGTCGCCTCGCGGGTCCGTCAACGCCTCGTCATGACGCGCTGCGAACCCGACGAACTGCTCCGCCTGCTCGACCACCTGCTCGACGCCGCCGGCAATCCAGGCCTCATGACCCCCGGCCTCAAGGAGACCCTCGTCGTCCATGCAGACGGCAATCCGCGCTCCCTGACCATCCTCGCCGACAACCTCCTCGCTGTCGCCCTCGACACCGACCGCGAGGTGCTCGACGAAAAGCTCTTCCTCGAAACCTGGGGCGAACCCATCCCGCCGAGGCGCACACGATGATCGGCCTGCCAACCCGCAGCCCGGCCGAACTCGAGGACCGGCCAACCGAGGGGCAGTGGCTCGTCGACAGCCTGTGGGGCCGCGAGGCCGTCGGCATCATCGGCGGCGAACCCAAGTGCGGAAAGTCCTTCCTCGCCCTCGATCTCGCCGTCGCCGTCGCCGCCGGCGTCCCCTGTCTGCGCCGCTTCCCGGCCATGCACCCCGGACCGGTGCTCATGTTCGCCGCCGAGGACGCCGGCCACATCGTGCGACGCCGCCTCCAGGGCATCGCCGCCGCAGCCGGCGCCGACTTCGACACCCTCGACATCGCCGTCATCGACGTCCCCGCACTGCGCCTCGACCACCCAACCGACCGCCAGAGCCTGCTCGAGACCGTCGAGCGTCACGGCTCCCGCCTGCTCATCCTCGACCCCCTCGTCCGCCTGCACGGCGTCGACGAAAACGCCGTCGCCGAGATCGCGCCGATCCTCGGCTTCCTGCGCGACGTGCAGCGACACTCCGGCGCCGCCGTGCTGCTCGTCCACCACGCACGCAAGAGCGCCGCCAGCCGGCCCGGACAGGCCTTGCGCGGAAGCAGCGAGCTGCACGCATGGGGCGACAGCAACCTCTACCTGCGGCGCCGCCACGAAACCATCCTCATGACCGTCGAACACCGCGCCGCACCCGGACTCGCCGATCTCGACATCGAACTCACCGACAGCGGCAACGGAGCCGCCCTGCAGCTGCGGCAACAGGAACCCGACGGCGCCAGGCCGCAGCCGCCAACCCCCGAACAGCGCATCGTCCAGGTCCTCGCCGACGCCGATGCCCCGCTCTCGCTGCGCCAGGTCCGGGACCGCGTCCCAACACGGAACACGACCGTCGCCACGCTTCTGGCCAAGCTCGTCCAGGAAGGACGTGTCGCACAGGACGGTCCCGGTGCCTATCGCGTCGCCAAAGCCTGACCGCAACAACCAGGCGCAAAACGCCCCGACGCCAGGCGGTTCCCGGTTCCCGGTTCCCGTTCACCCTGGGAGTTCAGGTGGGAACCGCCAACGGGAACCACCCCCCGTCCACCACGCAGGAGGCTCGACAGACCATGATCCGGTCCTGGGACAATCAGCATCTCGATGACATCCGCAACCAGCCCCTCGAACCACTCGCCCTGCGGCTCGGCTACCGAAGAGACCCGCGCGACCCGCGACGCTTCAAGCGCCACGGATCCGTCATCAGCGTCAACCGACAACGCTGGTTCGACCACATCACCCAGTCCGGCGGTGGCGGCGCCATCGATCTCGTCATGCATGCACACCGCTGCAGCTTCAACGACGCCGTCGCACTCCTCACCGCACGCTCCGGCGGCAAGGGGCCGAGAACACCAACGCACTGCGAGGAAACCTGGCACGCCGTACGCCACTACCTCGCCCATGACCGCCGCCTGCCAGACCGTTGCCTGGACGCTTGCCGACAGCACGGCCTCGTCGCCGCCGACGAACGCAGAAACGCCGTCTTCACATGCACCAACGCACGAAGAGACGTCTCCGGCGCCGAGATCGTCGGTACCGTCCCCAACGCAGACGGAAAGCAGTACAGAGCCATGGCGCGTGGATCACGCAAGGCCGCCGGCAGCTTCTGGATCCCCGTGGACCGCTCCATGCCACGCACCATCATCATCACCGAAAGCGCCATCGACGCCCTCTCCGCATGGTGCCTCAAGGAATGTCGGCAATCCGCTACCGTGATCCTGTCAACCGCCGGCATCGCTTACCGTCTCCCAACATGGGCCGAAGCCTGGACGCCAAAGCGCATCCTCGTCGCCTTCGACGCCGATCCCGTCGGAGAACAGGCCGCCGAGCGCCTCGTCAGCCAAGACCCAAGAGCTCTCCGCATGAGACCCCCAGACGGACACAAAGACTGGAACGACGTCCTCAAGGCACGAACACCAGCCTTCCCTTCCAAGTAGCCTTCAAGAACCGCAAACCAAGCGCAGCGCGAAAGCTCATGTCCACTAAATTGCCCGATCAACGCATCATCAATCTGCCTGAAGGCGCTCACCGTCTACTTCTCGAACATGGAGCCCTTCGACTGCCACGACGAGGGCGACCGGCCGGCCATGCTGCTGCGGATCGCGAGGTTCGCCAGGCACGGCGTTCCTCAAGGAGACCTGCAGGCGGCCTTCGACGTGAGCCGCGCGACCGTGCAGCGGGCGGTGAGGAAGCTCCGGGACGAGGGCGAAGCGAGCTTCTACGAGCCACGCAAGGGCCGTGGTCTCAGCGTGATCACAGGCGAGACGGCAGCCGCGGCGAACCGTCTCCTGGCCGAGGGCATGAACGCCGCGGCACTGGCCCGGGAACTGGGGATCGCGAGATCGACGGCGTACTACAACCTCAGCAACGGCTTCATCGGCGGCGGAGAGCGGCCGCAGGCGGCGCAAGTCGACGAGGCCACGCGATGCCCGGACGATCTTCTCGGCCGCGGCGAACGGGACCGTCGCGACAGGGTCGCGCCGATGGGGCGCGGCGCGCGCGACAGCGCCGGGCGCGTCGCGGCTTCGACGGGAGCCATGAACGAAGCGCCGCCGCGCTTCGACGAGCCACTCTCGGCGGTCGCCGGCGGCGGCGTCCTGGCGGCGCTGCCGGCGCTGCTGAAGGAGGGTCTCCTGGAGCACGCGGACAGGTTCCTGTCGCTGCCGAAAGGGTACTATGGGCTGACGAGCGTGCTTCTCATGCTCGCCTTCCTGTTCATGGCCCGGATCCGCAACCCCGAGGCGCTGCGCCACGAGGCGCCCGGAGAACGGGGCGCGGTCCTGGGGCTCGACCGCTGCCCGGAGGTCAAGACGCTGCGGCGCAAGATCAGGGCGCTCGCGAGCGACCCGCAGCGGGTCCGGGACTGGCAGGACGCGCTGGCGAAGGACTGGATCGCGGGCGCGCCGGATGTCTGCGCGACACTGTCGGTGGACGGGCACGTGAAGGTATATTCGGGCCGCAAGGGTCGCCTGCCGAAGCACTTCGTGTCACGTCAGAAGCTCTGTCTGCCGGCCTCGACAGGCTATTGGGTCAACGCGCTCGGCGGCCGGCCGCTCCTGTGCCTGCACAAGGACCTCGACCCGACCATGACGCACGCGCTGGAGCACGACATCCTGCCCGCGCTGGAGCGGCTCGGCCTGCCGGGGCCGGAGGCGCCGGACCTCGCCAGGGGAGAGGCGGTTGCGCCGGGGCTGACGCTGGTGTTCGACCGCGAGGGCTGGAGCCCGGCGCTGTTCGCCCGCCTCGCCCGACGCGGGGTGGCGGTGATCACCTGGCACAAGGGGTTCCGGAGCGATCCCTGGCCACAGGGAGAGTTCCGCACGGTCCGGGCGCCGCTCCACTCACCAGGTGGCGTCCGCACCGCCGAGGTGCGGCTCGCACAGAGACGGATCACGCTGTCCGGCGGACCGCAGGTGCGCCAGATCCGGCGTCTTCTGGACAGCGGCCGGCAGGTGCCGCTTGTCACCACGGACATGCACACGCCCATGGAGCGGGTCGCCGGCGCGCTGTTCTCGCGCTGGTCCCAGGAGAACTTCTTCAAGTACATGCGCCAGGAGTTCGGCCTCGACGCGCTGGCCGTGCACGGCCTTGTCGAGCAGGACCCCGAAGCGCGCGTCGTCCATCCGCACTGGCGCCGCTGCGACCGCCGCATCCGCCAGGTGCGCCAGAAGCTCGGCACACTGCGCAACCGCGTCGCCGACCTGCTCAAGGGCGCCCCGTCCGACACCGCCATCACGGCCGCCGCGACGCTGCAGGACAAGATCGTGACGCTCGACGCCGAGCACGAGGCGCTCAAGGTCCGGCGTGCAGAAATCCCGAAACATGTCACCGTGGCCGAGCTCGACGAGAACGACAGGCTCGACGCCCTGCCCTCCAGCGAGAGGCTGCTGCTCGACATCGTTCGCATGATCGCCTACCGCGCCGAAACCCGGATGATGGCCGCCGTCGCCCAGGCCCAGGGCGCAAAACAGCGTCCGCGACGCCCCCTCGCCGAACTGTTCCAGTCGGACGCCGACATCATCCCCGATCAGGAAAACCGCGTCCTGCGGGTGCGATTCCTCGGCACCGCCAGCAACGCACGCGACGCCGATATCGCCGGACTGCTCGACGAACTCAACCAGACGCGCACGACCTTCCCAGGAACCGACCTGCGCATGATCTACGACATGCCAGACAACCCACCCAAACTCGGCCCAGAAGCATCAAACTGATTGGACAAATTCATAGCCGAGGTCAGGACGTCTGAAGTTGGTGGCACTTTCTCGAGGTCGAAACCGGCATATCGACAACGAAATCCGGTCCCGAATGGACCTCCAGATCTGCCTGCAACGCCCCCTCATCGGACGAAACCGGACAAAAGAAGAGCCCTGCCGCCTCCGGGAGCGTGAGATCGATGAAGGGCTGAGCCATGATTGCTGCGGCTTTCGAGAACCGGAAGCCGACGTCATGGGGAACCGGCTCGCAAGCATGCCGTCGTCCGTGCCGTGCATGGTGCGTTGTCGGTTGCAGGCTTCGGCGCGGTCTGACAACACTTGGGACCGACGATGGAGTATCAAGGGCTGGTCCCGCCGCCGTGCGGCCGGACATGCACGCAGCGAGGCCGTCAGCCAACTCGACAGAAGGGACGTAGAGGATGATATCTGGTCGTTCAGCGAACTCGACACCGATCACGATCATGTCCTTGGGTGCGCCGAGTCCGGAGGGGATTCTCGCCGTCATGATGTTTTCGGTTGGCATGCGTCCGTCTCCGAGGATCGGCAGCAGCCGTGCCGTCGTCTAGTGCGGATCGTGCGATGGTGGGAGATCTCGTCGATCTCGATCGCTATCCGATCGCGGACATCGCGTGTCCCGAAGCGGTCGCAATCGTGCGCGAGGGACGCCGAAACCTCGCCGCAGACGGTGTCTTCACCATGCCCTGTTTCCTTCACGCCGAGGGCATCGCGGCCGTGGAAAAGGAGACCGACAGACTGTGTCGTGACGGGTTCCGGCGGCTGGATCGCCGCAACGCCTTTCCGCCCGGCATGGGCCGGGAGACCCGGGTCAGTCTCGTCTGCGCGGGCCTTGACCAGATGCCTCGCGAATCACCGCCGCACCGCCTCTTTCTGTGGGACGCTCTCACGCGGTTCGTATCGGAGGTGCTGGAACGGCGTCCCTACTACCGCAATGCCGACGCCATCGCATCGTGCATGGTGAGCGAATACGCATCGGGAGACGAGCTGGGATGGCATTTCGATTCCAATGATGGCGCGGTCACCATCATGCTCCGCAGGGCGGGGTCCGGTGGCGCATTCGAGTACATTCCCGACATCCGTCATCGCACGGATCTCCCGTCGCTCATCGACGATCTGCTGGCCGGCTGCTCTTCACTCGTGCGGACGCTCGACGTCCTCCCGGGTACGCTGACGATCTTCAACGGTCACCGCGCGCTCCACCGGGTCGCACCGGTCCGTCGCGCGCCGTCGCGCCGCATGTTGACGCTGAGTTACGAGGCGCAGCCCGGTCAACGCTTCAGCGACGAGATTCACATGCGCTACTTCGGCCGACGCCAGCCACTGACACCGGTGCCGTCCCCCGGGAACGCGACCGGCTGAATCCGCACCGGTCTGCGGAGGCGCTTGCCACAGGCGCAGTGAAGCGGCGGACGTCGTCGCGAAGGCCGGGCGCGTGCGGCTTGCGCGGATACCGCACGCCGTGGAGGCGACCGCCGCCCTGTCTGCATCCCTCCAGGCGGCGGCACTCTGCCTTCGCAAGGAAAGTCCGGACACGGGCGCAGGACAGCATGGAACCCGGGTAAGGAAACGTGCGACCTTGACCTGTTTGCGCTGATCCTGTCCTCATGGAGACGGGCCCCTCCAGGACCATCGCATTATCGTGTACCAACACGCTGGAACAACGCACTCGTCCAACGGCCACGACGGGCTCATGCTTCATGGCGCGGGGTGAGCAGGCAGGCCGACGTTCATGACTGTTTGGTGACGGTGTCCCGGCCGTCATCAAGCGGACTCCCCATCCCGGCCCCCGAGCACTAGCCCGAAGTTCCGGACGATTTCAGCGCTATAACCACATCAACTAGTTGATCTTACTGATAAAAGCGTACAGAGACAACATGCAGAAGTTCCCATGTAACGGTGAAACACCCTGTTGACACAGGAGGCTTTTGCCCCCATGTACGTTGCCATGTACGTGGACATCGTCCCCAACCGCATGAGCCCCCCGCCACCAGTCTCTCCTCCTGGCCCATGGAGAACGTCGAAACCCTGCGGCCCTTCCAGGTCACCACGCGGCCCACGCCGCTCCATAAAAAGGGCCCTGAACCACCTCGGCGTGCGCCTCTAGCGTTCCCAGTAGCGCCACACGCGATTCCATCAAACGTCAATACATTCATGATGATACGTCTGAACGGTGCTGGAACTTCGGACTAGCCCGAAGTTCCGGACGATTTCAGCGGCAGAGTCACGATAACCGGTTGATTGTGTTGGCAAAACAGCGCGATGATGGCGCGAGAATGTTCCCATGTAACGGCGAAGTTTTCCCTTGACACGGTGGGCTTACGCCCCCATATACGTTGCCATGTACGTAGACATCGTCCCCAACCGTAACTCACCCCCCGCCGTCCTCCTGCGAGGGGTGTAGTTCTCGTATGGCGAAGCCAAGTCATTGATTTATCACGGTTGTGCGTTCGCGATGGAACGGCGAAAACGGGGTTTCGTGACAATTGCCCGTTTCAGGACCGGATTTTGTCACGACAGCAGGGCTTGGCGGTGGATGCGGGAACGCTCCGCACCGCAAGATGCGATATGATGCTAGCTTGAAACCACAACATCAGGAGCGCTCCCATGTCAGTGTCACAGCTTCGGCCTTCCGCGTCCATCGATCTTTCCGGCTTGCCGCCTCGGGTTGTCGAGGCGGTCACGCAAGTGACCGCGGTGTGTCATCGACAGCTCGGTTCAGAGTGCTCTGCCGAGGCCTTCGAGGAAGCGGAGCGGCGGGTGCTTGAGAGCGTGCACGCGCTTGGCTGCGAGATCCTGGGTGCCTGTGCCGAGGCCCGGGACGACGGTGCGCCGCGGATCGAACGGGACGGGCAGAACTGGTTCCGTGTGGCGCCGACGCCGAAGACGATCATGACCTCGCTCGGCCCGGTGACCTTTCGGCGTGCGCGCTATCGCACCGGCGGGCACTGCCGGTCGCTGATGCCGGTGGACGAAAGCCTGGGCCTCGTCGACGACTACCTGACACGGCCGGCGGCTCAGCTTGGGCTGATGATGATGGTCCACTGCACGGCGCGGGAAGCGGAGGCGTTCTTCGGCAAGCTCGGCGCCATGACGCCGTCTGTGAGCACCTTGCAGCGCTTGAGCCTGACCATGCAGGAGCGTTGGGAACGTCTCGGCCCGCAGGCCCTGGATGGCATCCGGGAAGCCGAGGACATTCCGCAGGACGCGGTCACCGCCTCGGTCTCGCTCGACGGCGTCATGGTGGCGCTGCGGGCCGGCGAGGACGGCCGTAGCGAGGCCTGCTGGCGCGAGGCGGCCTGTGGCACAGTCTCCTTCCACGATGCCGACGGTGAGCGCCTGAAGACCGTCTATCTCGGCCGTATGCCCGAGCGCGGCAAGTGCACGCTGAAGGCGCAGCTGGCAAGCGAGGTCGCGCATATCAGGCGCAAGCGTCCCGAGATCAGGATCAGCGCCATCGCCGACGCCGCCGCCGACAACTGGACCTTCCTCTCTGGTCTTGAACCCGAAACCGAGGTGATCGACTTCTGGCATGCCTGCGAGCATCTGCGCGTGGTGGCCGACCATGCAGCGGCGCCCCACTGGTTCGAGAAGTACCGCGAGATCCTGCGTCACGACCCCCGCGGCATCGACAGGGTGATCCGGGCGCTGCGCCACCTTCGCGACACCGCCAAGCCGGCGGGCCGAGCCGACATCGACAGGGAACTGGCCTTCTTCCGCAAGCATCGCCACCGCATGCGCTACCACGCACTGAAGCAACAGGGGATCGCCATCGGCTCGGGACTTGTCGAGGCAGCCAACAAGACCCTCGTCACACAGCGCATGAAGCGCTCCGGCATGCGCTGGCGCATCGTCGGCGGACAAGCCGTTCTCACCTTCCGCGCCCTGCTCAAATCAGGCCGCTTCGAAAGCGCGTGGACCGCCATGATCGAGGGCGACAACGCACCAGCCAACGACAACATCAGCCCACATCACACCCAGGCGCTGGCCGCATGAGATAAAACAATGGAACTAAGTCCATAACTTAAGACCATAACATAACTGCCATACTAGACTCACACCCCCTGCGAGAGGGATGGCGCGAGAACGGCAAGGTCAAGAAGCGCACCATCGCCAATCTCTCCTCCTGGCCCATGGAAAAGGTCGAGACCCTGCGGCGGTTCTTGAAGAACGAACCCCTCGTCGGTCGTGACGACGCCTTCGACATCGTCCGCTCCCTACCCCATGGGCATGTCGCCGCAGTGCTGGGAACCCTGAAGAAGCTGGGACTGGACAGGTTGATCGACCCGAAGCCCTCGCCTGAGCGCGATCAGGTCCTGGCCATGATCGTGGCACGCATCCTCGAGCCCGCCTCGAAGCTGGCCACGGCCAGGGGGCTGGCCGAGGCCACGGCGGTCAGCACCCTGGGCGAGGTCCTCGATGCGGAGATGGACGAGGACGCCCTCTATGGCGCCATGGACTGGCTCCTGGAGCGTCAGGAGAGGATCGAGCGGTCCCTGGCGAAGCGGCGCCTCGAAGAGGGCTGCCTGGTGCTCTATGACCTGACCTCGGTATGGATGGAGGGGAGAGCGTGTCCCCTGGCCAGGAGGGGTCATTCCCGGGATGGCAAGAAGGGCAAGCTGCAGATCGAGTTCGGCCTTCTGTGCGATCGGGACGGCTGTCCAGTGTCGGTGGAAGTGTTCCCCGGCAACACGGCGGACCCCGGGACGGTGGCATCACAGATCACCACGCTGCAGGAGCGCTTCTCCCTGGCGAAGGTGGTGCTGGTGGGAGACCGGGGGATGCTGACCGAGGCGCGCATACGCGAGGAGGTGAAGCCTGCGGGCCTGGACTGGATCAGCGCCTTGAGGGGACCGGCCATCCGCGCCCTTGTGGAGGCCGGCGACGTCGAGATGTCGCTCTTCGACGAGAGGGACCTGGTGGAGATCACCAGCGATGCGTATCCCGGCGAACGCCTCATGGTCTGCCGCAACCCCCTGCTGGCCGAGGACCGGGCCCGCAAGCGCCAGGAACTGCTCGAGGCCACCGAGGCCCTGCTTGAACCGATCGCAGCAGCGACACGGCGCGACAAGCGCCGTCTCAAGGGTGCCGACAAGATCGGGGAGCGGGTCGGCAAGGTCATCGGCAAGTACAAGATGGCGAAGCACTTCACGTGGTCCATCGACGACGACGGTGTCTTCACCTATGGGCGCGATGAGGCTGCCATCGCCGCCGAGGCCAGGCTCGACGGCCTCTGCGTGATCCGCACCAGCCTGCCGCAAAGCGCACTCGACGGTCCCGGCACGGTGCGCGCCTACAAGCGGTTGAGTTCGGTGGAACGGGCCTTCCGCAGCCTGAAGACCGTGGATCTGAAGGTCCGTCCCGTCTACCACCGCACCGAACCCCGGGTCCGCGCCCATGTCTTCCTGTGCATGCTCGCCTACTACGTGGAATGGCACATGCGCCAGAAACTGAAGCCCATGCTGTTCGACGACGAGGATGCCGAAGGCGCCGAGGCCCGGCGGCCGTCCGTCGTGGCGCCGGCAGAAGTCTCGGCGAGCGCCCGGGCCAAGGCGGCAACGAAGAGGACGCCCGGGGGTGATCCGGTGCACAGTTTCCGCACCCTCCTCGATGATCTCGCGACCATCACCCGCAACACCGTGGCGCCCCGCCTTGCGGGCGCCCAACCCTTCCAGGTCACCACGCGGCCCACGCCGCTCCAGAAAAAGGCCCTGGACTACCTCGGCATACGCCTGCAGCGTTCCCAGTAGCGACACACCCGATTTTTTCAAACGTCAATACATTCATAACGATACGTCTGATCGGTTCTGGAACTTCGGACTAGCGACAGACGGTCCGCCCTCCGCTGCTCACGGGCTCACCATAGCGCCAGCGCCGCATCGTCGACGCCTCCCGCCGCACGCAGTCCGGATGCAACGCAGGGGGTGTAGTTCTCGTATGGCGAAGCCAAGTCATTGATTTATCACGGTTGTGCGTTCGCGATGGAACGGCGAAAACGGGGTTTCGTGACAATTGCCCGTTTCAGGACCGGATTTTGTCACGACAGCAGGGCTTGGCGGTGGATGCGGGAACGCTCCGCACCGCAAGATGCGATATGATGCTGGCTTGAAACCACAACATCAGGAGCGCTCCCATGTCAGTGTCACAGCTTCGGCCTTCCGCGTCCATCGATCTTCTCGGCTTGCCGCCTCGGGTTGTCGAAGCGGTCACGCAAGTGACCGCGGTGTGTCATCGACAGCTTGGTTCAGAGCGCTCTGCCGAGGCCTTCGAGGAAGCGGAGCGGCGGGTGCTTGAGAGCGTGCACGCGCTTGGTTGCGAGATCCTGGGTGCCTGTGCCGAGGCCCGGGACGACGGTGCGCCCCGGATCGAACGGGACGGGCAGAACTGGTTCCGTGTGGCGCCGACGCCGAAGACGATCATGACCTCGCTCGGCCCGGTGACCTTTCGGCGTGCGCGCTATCGCACCGGCGGGCACTGCCGGTCGCTGATGCCGGTGGACGAAAGCCTGGGCCTCGTCGACGACGACCTGACACGGCCGGCGGCTCAGCTTGGGCTGATGATGATGGTCCACTGCACGGCGCGGGAAGCGGAGGCGTTCTTCGGCAAGCTCGGCGCCATGACGCCGTCTGTGAGCACCTTGCAGCGCTTGAGCCTGACCATGCAGGAGCGTTGGGAACGTCTCGGTCCGCAGGCCCTGGATGGCATCCGGGAAGCCGAGGACATCCCGCAGGACGCGGTCACCGCCTCGGTCTCGCTCGACGGCGTCATGGTGGCGCTGCGGGCCGGCGAGGACGGCCGTAGCGAGGCCTGCTGGCGCGAGGCGGCCTGTGGCACAGTCTCCTTCCACGATGCCGACGGTGAGCGCCTGAAGACCGTCTATCTCGGCCGCATGCCCGAGCGCGGCAAGTGCACGCTGAAGGTGCAGCTGGCAAGCGAGGTCGCGCATATCAGGCGCGAGCGTCCCGAGATCAGGATCAGCGCCATCGCCGACGCCGCCGCCGACAACTGGACCTTCCTCTCTGGTCTTGAACCCGAAACCGAGGTGATCGACTTCTGGCATGCCTGCGAGCATCTGCGCGTGGTGGCCGACCATGCAGCGGCGCCCCACTGGTTCGAGAAGTACCGCGAGATCCTGCGTCACGACCCCCGCGGCATCGACAGGGTGATCCGGGCGCTGCGCCACCTTCGCGACACCGCCAAGCCGGCGGGCCGAGCCGACATCGACAGGGAACTGGCCTTCTTCCGCAAGCATCGCCACCGCATGCGCTACCACGCGCTGAAGCAACAGGGGATCGCCATCGGCTCGGGACTTGTCGAGGCAGCCAACAAGACCCTCGTCACACAGCGCATGAAGCGCTCCGGCATGCGCTGGCGCATCGTCGGCGGACAAGCCGTTCTCACCTTCCGCGCCCTGCTCAAATCAGGCCGCTTCGAAAGCGCGTGGACCGCCATGATCGAGGGCGACAACGCACCAGCCAACGACAACATCAGCCCACATCACACCCCGGCGCTGGCCGCATGAGATGAAACAATGGAACTAAGTCCATAACTTAAGACCATAACAGAACTGCCATACTAGACTCACACCCACGCAGGGCCGCGGTGGCGGCCCTGCGCGCGAAACGCATCACAGGAAGTCGAAGTGTTCGGCTTCGAGTGCCTTCAGGCTGGACGTGACGGTCAGGGTGTCGGCGCTGCCGTCACCGAAGGAGATCGTGAAACCGCCTTCCGTGGAATCAACGGTCATGTCGCCGAACGCGTTGACCCCATCAATGTTCCTCAACGCGATGGTGTCCCCCGCAGCGAAGTCCAAGATGGTGTCATCGCCCCTTGCGGGCGAGTTCGAGCCGCTGTGTGCCGATCCCGAGACGGCGAGGCGTGAAAGCCGGAACCCGGTTGAGGTGGCCGATCACGCGGGATGCGGATGGCCTCCTGAGCCGTCACTCCCGCGCCGCTTGAACTTCGGGCGGCACCCTGATTCCTCATGCAGACCGTCAGCCACGTGCCTGCACACGACCGCTTCGGTCTCCCGGGCGAAGACGGGGGATTTCATCTGCGCCCGCCATGTGGAGAAGAAAATCCCGCATCGGGGCGAGGATCCGCCGCTCTGCCGTTGGTGGAGATTACGCGACACCTGCCAGCGAACCGGCGCCTTCTCTGATCATGGACGGCGATCAACGGTGCTTGCCGCCGGTCCCTGCGGCGTCGTGCCCGGCATGATGACCATCGCCAAGGGGTTTCCCGGCGGCTGAGCGTCGATCGGTGGCGTGATGGAGCCCGTCGAGCACCTGTTCGGATGTGGCGTCCGCTGCTGCTCCGCGGAACATCCGGATCTTCGAGGACGAGAATCCCTTTCGACGGCAGCGCTTGGAGCGGCGTCTGCCTCATGGAGGGCCTGCGTCCCCTTGAATTCCATCCCACCGCCGATCATCACCAGGAACAAGATCGATGCCATCATCTCGATCATCGACGAGAGCCCCGTCGAGACAGAGAGCCGCTTCACTCGCACAATCCCCTGATACTCCACGAATCCGGGCCCGAACGGCTCATCCCCTGCGTCTTTCGGGCGATCCTCCCCGGGGGCTGACGGCAATTCTCTGAAGATCGGGTGGACACGCGCCCGTTCCCGCCCTACGAATCCCCTGCGTCTCCGGCGGATCGATGGTGCGGCAGGGAGGAACCAGATCCAACGATGATGAAACCCCTCGTTGGCGTCATCGGCTCCAGGCATCTCTTCGGCGACAGCTATGTGACACAGATGACCGGGGAGAAGAATCTTGCTGCCGTGGCGGAAGTCACCGGCGCCCTGCCGTTGATGTTCGCCGGAACGCCTGGCATCACCGATGTGGCCTCTCTGGTTGACGCCGTTGACGGCATTCTGCTCACCGGAGCGCGCGCCAACGTTCATCCTTCCTGTTTCAATGTCGATCCTCACCCGAGCCACGAACCCTACGACCGGGAACGGGATGCGGTGGCGTTGTCCGTGGCGAAGGCCTGTGTCGCAAGGGGCGTGCCGATTTTCGGCCTGTGCCGTGGCATCCAGGAGCTCGGCGTGGCCTTCGGGAGCGTTCTTCACCCCGAAACCGGTGATCTGCCCGGGCGGTTGAACCACCGGGCTCCCCGGCTGGAAAACGGAGAAGTCCACCCCGACCCGGGGGTCGTGTTTGCGGACAGGCACGAAGTTCGCTTCACACCGGGAGGTGTATTCGAGGAGATCCTTGGCAGGCGGACCGTGCGTGTCAATTCGCTCCATGGTCAGTGCATCGTGGAGCCAGGGGAGCGGGTGATCGTCGAGGGCGTGGCGGAGGACGACACCATCGAGGCTATTCGCATTGCCAATGCCCCGGCGTTTGCGCTGGGAGTGCAGTGGCATGCCGAGTACGACCCGCAGACCAATCCCGTCAACCGGGCTCTCTTCGAAGCATTCGGTCAGGCGCTGCGGGACCAACAGCGACCGTAGCGGCCCGCTCTCCCCGGAGGAATGTACCAGCAACCCTCTCCGGCATGCTCGCCTGCCGGGTGCCGGTTCAGGCGGTCATTCCTCTTCGCTCCATGTCGACAGCGGGTGCATCGAGCACATCCCGGAATGTCATGGTCAGGACGTCTGGAGGGTGTCTGACGACGCAGCATCGAATGGCGCATGCAACGGTGATCGAGACGAGGACGGTGGAACGGTGGGACGATTCGAGGGACCTGTCACGATCGTGACCGGAGCGGCAGGCGGAATCGGTGCTGCCTGTGCCTCCAGGCTTGCCGACGAGGGGGTCTCCACGGCCGCTTCGGACATCGGCGGCGGTGGTCCCACTGCCAGATCGGACGAGGAGCCGGGCCGGACCTTCCATGCGATATCGCCGCGGACGCCGGCATGACGCGTTGGCAGGAAGAAGCTCCCCTCCCCGTCGCGGAGCACGGCAGGCGAGGCGGTCCCCGTCGGTCAAGCAGCTGAACGTCCGGTCTTGGCCTGCGGCCGCGGCAAGGTCGGTCGTGACGACACTCCGGCTCCAGTCCTCGTCCAGGCCGCAGAGCAGGTTCTCCAGCATCATCGGCCCCATGACATCATGGGCCATCGCGAGACCGCCATCTGCCGTGTCGACGAGGGTGAACCGGTAGGTGTCGCCGGCGGGGATGACAGGAAGATCCACGGTCACGAAGTGTGCCAGCACGGCGACGCAGCGCATGTCGGCATGGGTGGCGTTGATGAGTGCGATGCGGACGCTGTCGTCGTGCCGGCACGCCACGAGGGCGCACGTCATGACGATTGCGGCGAAGACCTGTCGAGAAAGGGACATGACGGCGAAGGACCCTCCGGTTCTGACGTTGAGCGCCGCGCCGTTGCAGGACTCTTCCCGTGCGCCGCAGGCCATGGCGCGGCCGATCGGTAAGCGACTTCGATTCCCTGTTCCAGGTCTTCCACGTGGAAACGACGCTCAAGTGCGCCCGCGCCATGCGCCGGAACGAACCGCCCTCATCCTTCAGGCCGACCCGGCCGTGGCCATCGAGGCTGCGACACGCCTCGCCGGTCTCGGCCGACGATGCTGTCTCCAGCCCTGCATCGGGCGTCTGCGGCAAGGGGTTCGACTACCGGTTCACGCTGTCACGAGACGATGGTCGAGATCAGAGTACCGTTCAATGACGCCATGGGCCCGGCTGCTTGTTGAGGCGCACTCCATGACCACCGGGACATCTCCGTGGTTGCCGCTGTCCGTCCACCGCGATACGCCGTCGGCATCCTCGATTCGATTGTCGATCAAGGGGACGCTCCCCGTCGCCGATGCGGTGTCCTCGTTCGGCGGCGACGGAGAGCATGGGCCGCCGGTTGGCCAGTTCGACCATCATCGAGTCGTGATAAGCCCGAGTGCTCGGGAGTCTCGAAGAGCCGCAGGACCCTGGCAATGTCCTGACTGCCGGTCAGGGTCTCGACTCTCGGCGGACAGACCGCGATCTCGGAGCTTCCCGAGCCGCCGACTGAACTCGTCCATCGCCGTCCCGCCCTTCGTGAAGCCGGGATCCGTCCCGGGTTTTCGAAGGGTTGATGGCGCTCGCGGGCTTCGAGTCCCTCGCGGTACACCGGGTAGCGGTCGCGATGTGCCGGCTCCCGCGGCAGCGATCGAAGCCACCCTTGCGAGTTGATGTCGGAGGGCCTCGGACCGACGAGACCGAGGACTCCCGGAATGGTCCGCACGGGTGTCTGCAGCGGTGTCTCGAAGGGCGGCACCTTCATGGTGCACTCATGGTCGTAGCTGATGTCGAAGAGATGGCGAGCGTCTCCATGTCCGACTCGGACGGCATGGTCGTAGGGAAGGAACGGAGTTCACCTCCCGGTCCACGGTTCCGGAAGGCATGGAAGCCGTCGATCATCAGGTTTCCGCCGCCGCGAAGGCGGTCCTTGGGACCGGCCGTGACGTGATCCTCTCCGGTGGGTGATGCCGTCAGCGCGCTCCGCGCCGATAGGGAAGCCCCAGTGCCGGTGGCAGGTAGCTGTGCCTGGCAAACAGCAGCAGGACCACGATCACCATGGCGAAGGGCAGCATCTGGATGACGTCGGTGGGGATGTTGACGCCGGCCACCTGCAGGGCGGTGGTGAGAGCGAGGCTGGAGCCGAACAGGAGGGCTCCGAAGAGGACCCACAGGGGATTGCCGCGGGCCAGCATGGCAAGCACGATGGCGATGAATCCGGCGCCGCCGGTCATGAAGGGCAGGAAGAGGCCACCGCCGACCGTTGCCATGTAGGCGCCTCCCAGACCGCCAAGGCATCCAGTCACGAGCACCGAAACGAAACGCGTCATCGTCACGCTCACGCCCGCCGCATCGAGGGCCGCCGGGGCATCGCCGGCTGCCTGCAGGTTGAGCCCGGCCTGGGTGTGCCTGAACACCCAGATCATGAAGAAGGTGAGAGCGAAGGTGACGTAGATGAGGGCGTTGCGGTCGAAGAGGGCCGCGCCGACGTAGGGGATGTCGGCCAGGCCGGGAATGGTCCATGTCTCGACCCGGGAGAGCCGTGGATAGGAACGGGAATAGAGCACGTGGTGCAGGAGGGCCGTGACGCCCTCGGCGCCAAGCGTGATGGCGATACCGACGACGATCTGGTTCATGCCGAGAACGACACACAGCATGGCCATGATGAGCGCCGCGGCCATGCCCGCCAGGATTCCGGCACAGAAACCGGCAAGGAACGATTCGCTGGCATGGGCAGCGGCGAATCCGGCAAAGGCGCCGGCCAGCATCATGCCCTCGAGTCCAATGTTGAGAACGCCCGCCTTTTCGGACACCTGCTCGCCAAGCCCGGCGAGAAGCAGCGGCACTCCGGCCGTGACGGCGCCGAAGAAGAGGGAGGCAATGAAGGCTTCGCTGAGCAGGCCGTCCACGGGTGTCAGTCCCTTTCCGTCAGGCGCCGGCGGTGGTCCAGGAATTCGGTGACGGCCAGGAACAGCATCACCAGTCCCACCAGCACCAGAACGAAGTACGTCGGAACGTCAAGCCGCCGGGCGGCGCTTTCCCCACCGATGACGAGCACGGCGAAGACGAAGACGAAGGCGATGACCGCGTAACCGTTGAAGCGCGCCAGGAAGACCAGGGGGATGACGACGATGCCGTAGGCTGGGTTCCAGTCGGCGCGGATGGCGCCGTGGACGCCGAGAACGTCGACGGCGCCGGCCAGACCTGCCAGGCCCGCACTGATGGCGAAGGCGACCACCACGAGAATCCGCAGCCGGAGGCCTGCGTGGACGGCCGTGCGCATGTTCGCCCCGACAATCTGCAGTCTCAACCCCAGTGCCGTCATCGTCATCGCGTGGTGGACAACCACCACCATGGCGAGCGCCAGCAGCACCCCCCAGTGGATGGTGGTATCCGCCAGCCGCGTGAGACGGTCTTCGACGGCAAGGGTGGCGGTCTGAGGCACGGTGGTCAGCGGATCGTTGAAAGGAATCTTGATGAGGACATTGGCGAGGCTGACACCCAGAAAGCTCATCATCAGGGTTGAGATGATCTCGTTGACGCCGAACTGGGCCTTGAGGAAAGCGGGAATGAGAGACCAGGCGGCGCCAACCGCCATGGCCACGGCAAGACAGACAGCCACCATCAGCAGCGATGGCATCGTGCCTGCGAGTTCGGGCGCCAGGGCCGCCGTCACCACGGCGGCGAGAAGGAGCTGACCGTCCACGCCCAGGTTCCACAGGCCGCTGCGAAAGGCCACGATCAATCCGGCAGCGATCAACAGCAGGGGCGCCGTGCGGGTGAGTGTGGCCTCAAGCCCCGTCGGGCTCAACAGGCCCCGCTTGACGACGTAGCCGTAGTAGGCGAAGGGATCCTTGCCGAGCGCCAGCAGCAGGACAGCGCCGACGGCAAGAGCGAGAACGACCGGCAACAGCACCGAGATCATCCCGTGAAGCGGGGAAAGGAAAGGGTGCCGCTGGCCCATCTCAGGCAGCCCCGACTCCCGCCATCAGGCGGCCGATCGCTGTCCTGGCGCCCGACCGGTTCATGACGATGCCGGAAATGCGGCCGCGCTCCAACACCGCGATGCGATGCGTCACCTCGATCAGTTCATCGAGTTCATTGGAGATGACGACAACTGCAACATCTGTGTTGCCGCCGATGTTCTTGATCCAGTCCCGCGCCCGGCGCGTGTTCTGAAGGTCAAGTCCGTAGGTCGGCTTGGAAATCACCAGAAGCCGGGCATCGCCGGTCCACTCCCGGGCCAGCAGGACCTTCTGGATGTTGCCGCCCGAGAGGCCGGCAAGAGGCGCCCGTTCCGACGGCGCCACGATGCTGTAGGCCCTGATCATGTTCCGGGCGTGAGCGTGGATACGTCTCCACGAGGTGATTCCGCCCTTCCAGAATCGTGGCGAGCCGATTTCCTTGATGACAAGGTTGACGGCCAGAGAGTGGCGCGGTGCGGTTCCCTCGCCGAGTCGATCGTCGGTGATGTAGCGCACCCCGAGTCGGCGGCGACCGGTAACGTCGAGATGGCTGATCTCCCGGCCGGCAAGCGAGAGCGAGCCGGCTGTCATCATGCGCTGGCCGGCAAGCACCTCGGCCAGGTGTTTCTGTCCGTTGCCGTCGACACCGGCAATGCCCATGACCTCTCCGGGCCGGACCTCGAGGTCCACGCCATCGAGAGCGCACTCGCCCTGCCTTCCGGCAGTATGTCCGCCACGGAGTCGAAGAAGGGGCTCCACCCCGGCATCGGTGTGCCGCCGGCTCGGCGGTTCGACGGCGTCGCCGACGAGGGTGGCCCGCAGGTCCCCCGCCTTCCCGCCGTCTCCGAACATCATCGCCACGACGCGTTCAATGATCGCGTCCGACGACATGGCGCGCAGTTCGACGGGCGTCACTTCACCGACAACGCGCCCCTGGCGCAGCACCGATATGCGGTCAGCGAGATCACTGGCCTCCTTCAGCTTGTGGGTGATGAAGACGATGGCGACACCATGGTCGCGCAGGCGTCGCATGACGACTCCGAGATCGTCGACGCCCTGGGGCGTGAGCATCGACGTTGGTTCATCGAGGAAGAGAACCAGTTCGCCGTGCCACAGGGCGCGCATGATCTCGACCTGTTGTTGTTCTCCCAGGGAGAGCCTGCTCAGCGGAGCATCCGGCGATACCCTGACAGAGAGCAGTTCGGCGAGTTCGGCGAATCGCTGGGATGTCGCGGCACGGTCAAGGATGTGCCACCACGGGTTTCCCAGCATCAGGTTCTCGAGGACACTCAGGCTCGGGACGAGCAGGACATGCTGATGAACCGTGCCGATACCCAGGCGCAGGGCGGCGGAAGGCGACGTGATTCGCACCATTCGGCCCGCCACTTCGATGGAGCCGGAGTCGGGGCGCACCATGCCGGAAACGATGCCGATGAGCGTGGACTTGCCGGCGCCGTTCTCGCCCAGCAGGGCATGAATCTCGCCGCGCCGGAAGACCAGCGACACCCGGTCGTTTGCGAGGACGCCGGGGAATCGCCTCGTGATGTGATGAAGCGTGAGGGCGGCATCGCCGTCAGGCGCACCGACCGGACCAGGTTCCACCCGTCGCTGCTCCTGGCAGTGTGACCCTTGACGCAGGTCCCGGTTCAGTCCTTGCCGATATCGATCGACGTCATCAGTGCACGGACCTTCCGGGCATCCGTGATGAGGTCGATCATCATGCCGGAGAGGATGTCATTGCGCCTGGCCATGACCGCCGTCCAGACTTCATCCGGAATGTTGTCGGTCTTCAGCAACTGGACGGAATCATCGGCCAGCTGGATCTTGTATCCCACGGTTCCGAAGGTGCCCGCCTTGAGGTCTTCGAGCATGGCGGAATAGACTGGAACCATGTTCCACAGGACGGAACTGAGGAGGTGGCTGGCGGCCTGGGATGTCTTGTCGCCGATCACGTCGATGAACCACACCTTGCCACCGTCCGCGGCTGCGGTCGTTTCGACCGCCTGGATCATGCCGAAACTGGAACCGTTCCCCTGTCCGAAGATGATATCGGCGCCTGCGGCAATCACCGTCTCCGTGACACGGCGTCCACCGGCGACATCACCGTAGGCGGCCGGGCCGATCACGGCGTAGACGATGTTGATGTCGGGATTTGTGGCGCGGGCGCCCATGGCAAACCCGGCGGACTGGGAATTCCACGACGGCGGTTCACCGGAAACGACGATGCCCACGGTTCCCGAGCGGCTCATCATCGCGGCCATGGCCCCGGCGAGCCAGGCTCCTTCGTGGCCGTGGAGCGTGTAGTCTGCGACCAGGCCCTCCTGGATGGCATCGGGGCTGTCGACAATGGCCACCGGCACACCGGTCTCGGCAGCGATCTCCGGGGCCGCCGTGTTGTACCCGCTGGCGTGGGCGATCATCAGGCTGGCGCCGTCCTCGGCGAGTTCGCGCAGTGTGGGGCGGACGTCGCCATAGCCCAGACCTTCTGCCGGCATGAAGTCGAGGCCGTGCATGTCCGCGACGGTGCGTGCGGCATCGACACCCTGCTGGTTCCAGCCGAAATCCGTGCCCTGTTCAGGAACGAGAACCGCAATGCTCGTGACGTCGTCGGCCACTGCGGCCCCGATGACGCCGAACGCCATGACGGCTCCCGCCGCGAGCCCGACAATGAACTTTCTTGCGGATTGCTTCATGGGGATCTCCCTCGTCAGGTCAATCCGTTCCCCGGAGGGCAGGGGGCCGGATCAGGGAGCCTGAGCCTACAGGATGCCCTCCGCCATCCGCAATGATCTCCGCCACCTGAGGAAGCGGCGGATTGTCCGGAATGAGGCCGGCTGCACGCTCCGCCACGGCGATGGGAGCGGCGTTGACGCCGACGCTCGCGAGGCGCGGCATGACGCGGCATCGATGACCCTCAGGACCGTGGCTCCATGGACTTCCAGGATCCGGTCGACGACCGCTGCCGGATCGCCGTCACGTCCCATCGAGCAGGCGCCCGGCGGATGATGCACGGAGATGGGAGCCGATCGGATGTGATCGCCGATATCCCTGCCTCCCGGTCCCGGCGTCTGTGTAAGGGCCCGAGAGCAGCTGCGAAGGGACATCGCGGGCAAGCTCGATACCCGGCGCATCGCCTTCCAGTCGTTCTCCCTGGCAAGGAACGTCAACTGCAGAGGCGTCCATGCCGCAGGATTCCCATCGGCGAGCGTGATCCGTTCCCCGTTGCGGGGAAGACAAAGCCATCCGTGAAGGGTTCGAGGCGTCACGGACCGGCGTTGCGCGGGCTGCCGCAGGAAGGGAGCCGGATGTCGGGCGCCGACAGTCTGACGTCGGTCTCGAGGATGGCGGTGATTCCTGCTGGAGGGTCGCTGGCAAGGCCTACTCTTGGGTCATAAATCGTGCTGGACAAGATGATTCGGATGGTGCACCCTCAGACGTCCTGACCTCGGCTATGAATTTGTCCAATCAGTTTGATGCTTCTGGGCCGAGTTTGGCTGGGTTGTCTGGCAGTTCGTAGATCATGCGCAGGTCGGTTCCTGGGAAGGTCGTGCGCGTCTGGTTGAGTTCGTCGAGCAGTCCGGCGATATCGGCGTCGCGCGCGTTGCTGGCGGTGCCGAGGAAGCGCACCCGCAGGACGCGGTTTTCCTGATCGGGGATGATGTCGGCGTCCGACTGGAACAGTTCGGCGAGGGGGCGTCGCGGACGCTGTTTTGCGCCCTGGGCCTGGGCGACGGCGGCCATCATCCAGGTTTCGGCGCGGTAGGCGATCATGCGAACGATGTCGAGCAGCAGCCTCTCGCTGGAGGGCAGGGCGTCGAGCCTGTCGTTCTCGTCGAGCTCGGCCACGGTGACATGTTTCGGGATTTCTGAACGCCGGACCTTGAGCGCCTCGTGCTCGGCGTCGAGCGTCACGATCTTGTCCTGCAGCGTCGCGGCGGCCGTGATGGCGGTGTCGGACGGGGCGCCCTTGAGCAGGTCGGCGACGCGGTTGCGCAGTGTGCCGAGCTTCTGGCGCAGCTGGCGGATGCGGCGGTCGCAGCGGCGCCAGTGCGGATGGACGACGCGCGCTTCGGGGTCCTGCTCGACAAGGCCGTGCACGGCCAGCGTGTCGAGGCCGAACTCCTGGCGCATGTACTTGAAGAAGTTCTCCTGGGACCAGCGCGAGAACAGCGCGCCGGCGACCCGCTCCATGGGCGTGTGCATGTCCGTGGTGACAAGCGGCACCTGCCGGCCGCTGTCCAGAAGACGCCGGATCTGGCGCACCTGCGGTCCGCCGGACAGCGTGATCCGTCTCTGTGCGAGCCGCACCTCGGCGGTGCGGACGCCACCTGGTGAGTGGAGCGGCGCCCGGACCGTGCGGAACTCTCCCTGTGGCCAGGGATCGCTCCGGAACCCCTTGTGCCAGGTGA
This sequence comes from Alphaproteobacteria bacterium, assembly GCA_964291265.2. Lineage (GTDB taxonomy): Bacteria > Pseudomonadota > Alphaproteobacteria > SP197 > SP197 > SP197. The sequence continues at coordinate 440,764 of OZ219747.1, read as the reverse complement.
TCACCGCCACCCCGCGCCGGGCGAGGCGGGCGAACAGCGCCGGGCTCCAGCCCTCGCGGTCGAACACCAGCGTCAGCCCCGGCGCGACCGCCTCTCCCCTGGCGAGGTCCGGCGCCTCCGGCCCCGGCAGGCCGAGCCGCTCCAGCGCGGGCAGGATGTCGTGCTCCAGCGCGTGCGTCATGGTCGGATCGAGGTCCTTGTGCAGGCACAGGAGCGGCCGGCCGCCGAGCGCGTTGACCCAATAGCCTGTCGAGGCCGGCAGACAGAGCTTCTGACGTGACACGAAGTACTTCGGCAGGCGACCCTTGCGGCCGGTATACACCTTCACGTGCCCGTCCACCGACAGTGTCGCGCAGACATCCGGCGCCTCCGCGATCCAGTCCTTCGCCAGCGCGTCCTGCCAGTCCCGGACCCGCTGCGGGTCGCTCGCCAGCGCCCTGATCTTGCGCCGCAGCGTCTTGACCTCCGGGCAGCGGTCGAGCCCCAGGACCGCACCCCGTTCCCCGGGCGCCTCGTGGCGCAGCGCCTCGGGGTTGCGGATCCGGGCCATGAACAGGAAGGCGAGCATGAGAAGCACGCTCGTCAGCCCGTAGTACCCTTTCGGCAGCGACAGGAACCTGTCCGCGTGCTCCAGGAGACCCTCCTTCAGCAGCGCCGGCAGCGCCGCCAGGACGCCGCCGCCGGCGACCGCCGAGAGTGGCTCGTCGAAGCGCGGCGGCGCTTCGCTCATGGCTCCCGTCGAGGCCGCGACGCGCCCGGCGCTGTCGCGCGCGCCGCGCCCCATCGGCGCGACCCTGTCGCGACGGTCCCGTTCGCCGCGGCCGAGAAGATCGTCCGGGCATCGCGTGGCCTCGTCGACTTGCGCCGCCTGCGGCCGCTCTCCGCCGCCGATGAAGCCGTTGCTGAGGTTGTAGTACGCCGTCGATCTCGCGATCCCCAGTTCCCGGGCCAGTGCCGCGGCGTTCATGCCCTCGGCCAGGAGACGGTTCGCCGCGGCTGCCGTCTCGCCTGTGATCACGCTGAGACCACGGCCCTTGCGTGGCTCGTAGAAGCTCGCTTCACCCCTGTCCCGGAGCTTCCTCATAAGCCCGCTGCACGGTCGCGCGGCTCACGTCGAAGGCCGCCTGCAGGTCTCTTTGAGGAACGCCGTGCCTGACGAACCTGGCGATCCGCAGCAGCATGGCCGGCCGGTCGCCCTCGTCGTGGCAGTCGAAGGGCTCCATGTTCGAGAAGTAGACGGTCTGTCCGTCGAGGTCGGCAAGGGAGAAGCACGAGGTTCCGATCTGGACGGCTTCGGGAGGGTGCATTGCGAGCGTGTTCATGGCCTGGAATGCTCCAATATAGGCGTCATGTTATATTGGATCACCCCACGGCTATGGTGTCAAGCAAAAAACTGGGAAACCCGTTCATTGTGTTGGAAAAAAAGAAGGTCCGGACGGATCAAGTCAACTCACGAGGTCAGGACGTCTGACCCTGCCCTGCATGGAAGCACACATTCCGATCAAACGCGTCCTCGAGGACCAGCTCGATCGCCTGCAGTCGATCGTCACCGAGAGCGGCGATAGTAGTCAAAACCGCCTGGCGCTGGAAGTGTGCCGGCACTTCGGCCTGCGGGACGCACGGGGACGCGAGCGGGTATCGAGCTGTGTCGTGGCCCTGAAGCAGCTGGCATCGCAGGGCAGGATCGAGGGCTTGCCGGAGCCCTCCGGTCAGCGGCGTCGGGCAACGCCCCGCCGGCTCGGCGAGGCGGTGGAGAAGCCGCGTGATGTGCCGGCGAGCGTGGCGGCGATCCAGGGTCTGCGGATCCTGCTGGTGCGCACGGATGCCGAACGGGCGCTCTGGAACGAACTGATGGCGCGGGAGCACTTTCTCGGCGCTCCCATTCTGGCCGGTCATCAGCTGCGCTATCTGGTGGATTCCGCTCACGGCTGTCTCGGCGGTTTCGGCTTTGCCGCAGCGGCGCTGAAGGTGGCGGATCGGGATGCCTGGATCGGCTGGGATGCCGACCGGCGTCGTGCGGAGCGACACCGGGTGCTGTCGATGAGCCGGTTTCTGATCCGGGTGCCGGTTGCGAACCTTGCGTCGAAGACGCTGTCGATGTGCCTGTCTCGCCTGGGCGCCGATGTTGCGCAGCGCTACGGGTTCCTGCCATGGCTGGTCGAGACCTATGTCGACCCGACGCGCGACGGTGCGAGCCTGCGGGCGGCGAACTGGCAGCTCGTGGGGTTCACCCGGGGCCGAGGCCGTCAGGACCGCGCGCGCGAGATGGCCGAGAGCGTCAAGGCCGTGTACATGTACGTTCTGGACCGGGACTGGCGGCACAAGCTGGGGGTGGCGGAGCCGATGCCGGCCCTGTCCCCGGGGGAGGGTCTGGACGCCTCGGCGTGGGCGCACCACGAGTTCGGGGGAGCGCCGATCGGCGACCGGCGTCTGAGTGCGCGCCTGGTGGAGATTGCACGAAGACAGGGAGAGAGTCCGATGTCGTCCTACAGCGGTCTGGCGCGCCCGGATCCTGCCGGTGTCCGGGCCTATTATCGGTTCCTGGATCAGCCGGAGACGTCGGCGGTGACCCCGGCGAACATCCTGGCGCCGCACCGTCAACGAACGGTGCAGCGGATGTGCGGCCAGCGGGTGGCGTTGTGCATTCAGGACGGGACGGACCTGAACTTCGCGACCCGTCCGGGCTGCGACGGTCTGGGCATCATCGGCACGAACCAGACGGCCTCGCAGACCCTGGGCCTGCACCTGCACGCCAGCTACGTTGTCAGCGGCGAAGGCCTGCCGCTGGGGGTGGCGCGTCTTGCCTTCGACGCTCCTCCCCGCCCCCGGGCAAAGACCGGTTCGGGCGAGGATGTCGAGATGTCCCGGCGCAAGTCGCAGCGCTGGCTCGACGGTCTCGACGACATCGCGGACCTCGCGGCCCGGACGACCGGGGTGAAGGTCGTGTGCGTGATGGACCGGGAAGCGGACTTCTTCGAACTGTTCGACCGGTGCCGGCAGCATCGCCGTCTGTCGATGCTGGTGCGGGCTCGACATGACCGGGTCCTCAAGCGCGGGGCTGCGAAGCTGTTCACCCGACTACGTACGTCTGCCTGCCGCGGCACCATGCAGATCGACATACCCCGCCTGACGGCCCGGCCGAAGTCCTCGGGGCGCAAGAAGCAGCCCGGCCGCACTGCCCGGCGGAACGCGGTGCTGGAGTTGCGCTGGTTGTCGACCACGCTGCCGGCGACCGCTGGCTGCCCCGATGCCGCGCCCGTGGCCGTGACCGCGCTGCATCTCCTCGAGACGGCCCCGCCGGCCGGGGAAGCTCCGGTGGAATGGTTCCTGTTGACCGACCTTCCTGTGGACCACGCCGAAGCGGCCCAGGAGATCGTCGGCTGGTACGCGCTGCGCTGGCGGATCGAATGCTGGTTCCGGGTGCTGAAGTCCGGCTGCCGGGTGGAGCACCTGGCGACGCGCAAGGCCTGCCGCCTGGAACGGCAGATCACCATCCACGCCGTGATCGCCTGGCGTCTTGCCCTGATGACCCTGCTCGGGCGGGATGTGCCGACGATGAAGCCCGACTGCCTGTTCTCGGACCTGGAACTCCGCTTCCTCGGCGACTATGCCCGGCGATACCGGCTGGACCCGCCCGACACGCTGGGGGCGGCGGTGAAGCTGGTGGCGATCCTCGGCGGGTATCTGGACCGCAAGCATGATCCGGCGCCGGGCAACCAGACGATGTGGCATGGCTATCCGCGACTGGCCACCGCTGCCCTGGCCTATGAATGCCTGCTCGAGGCCCTCGATCTGGATCCGACGTCGGAAGGACATGACCGCGCCCTGCACGATTTATGACAAATAGGCAGGGCAAGGCCGCTGCCGAGAAACCGGGCCCGCCGCATGGCGCATGGCCCTGGCGAAGGGCCCCGGTTTCTCGGCAGGGGTAGGGCAGGATCGTCGAGATATGGTCCTGCAGAGTGCCGTAGACACCGGGCAGGTCGACGAGAACCAGGATGTCATGCTGGCGCAGGGCGTGGACAGCGCCGAGGCCAGAATGCATGAGGAATGTCGCCGAATCGATACCCCCGCATGGCACGATGACTTCGCGCCCGGCGGACGGTGTGTGTCCTTTCAACGGGACAGGCTTGACTCGACGTTCATGAGGCCTTACATAGTGGCCCATGAGGATCGGCTTTCGACATCTGTCTGCGACGACGGTTGACTGGCTGAAGGCGGCGTCGGCTGCCGAGGGCAGCACACGCTCGTCTCTGGCGCGGGGATTGTGCGAGCGCGAGGAGTGGCGCAACGCGAAGGGCGAGCTCTGTCTTGCCTCGGCGCGTGCGGCCCTGCCTGACCTTGCTGCGTCGCTCGACATCGCCCTTCCTGCACCAAGGCCTGATGCCTTCGGCACCGGCGCCGACATCCTTGAGCGGGACTATCCCGACAAGCTCCTCGCCTGTTCTCTGGAGGACCTTGGAGAGGTCACCTTGGAGCCTGTGGGCGAGGGCGAGGACAAGCGCCTGGCCCGTTCGATGATGGCGACCTGGCATCCCGAAGGCGAGGCGTGCGCACCCGGAGCCCGGGTGAGCTACTGGATCACCTCGTCGCGCCACGGTCGCCTCGGCGGCCTGGTGTTTGGTGCGGCGAGTTGGCACCAGAAGGCGCGCGACGACTTCATCGGCTGGTCCCAGGGAGCCCGTGTCGCCCACCTCGGCGAGATCGTCAACAATGATCGCTTCCTGATTCTTCCATCGGTGGATGTGAAGGAGTTGGCCTCCCATGCCCTGGCCTGTGCCTGCCGGCGTCTGGCTACGGACTGGCACGAGAAGTACGGGGTGAAGCCGGTTCTGGCGTACACGTATGTGGGTCCCGAGCACAGCGGCGTGAGCTACCGGGCGGCGGGCTGGGAGCGCTGTGAGGAGATGACCTCGGGTCGACCTCCCGGGGCCACCGGCCCGGGCGTGCAGCGGTCCGTATGGATGAAGCCCCTGACGCCTGACTGGCGCGCCGTGCTGTGCCGGGAGCCTGAGCGTGTCATGGGCCAGGCGGCGCCCCTTGTCGGTGATGACAGGACCGACTGGGCGATGAGGGAGTACGCCCGCAGCAGCCACAGTGACGTGCGCATCCGCGAGCGCCTTGTCACCATGGGCCGGGCGTGGAACGATCGTCCCGGCGCGATCCTGCCGGTGATCTTCCCCGGCGAGGCGGAGCAGAAGGCGGCCTACCGCTTGTTGTCGAATCCGAGGGTGACGATGGAGCATATCCTTGAGGGGCACCAGGAAGCGATGGTGGAACGCTGCCGTTCGCAGCGCCTGATTCTTGCCATCCAGGACACGACGTTCTTGAATGACAACGGCTTGGAGGCGACCAAGGGTCTTGTTGACATCGGCGGCGGCGGCTCGGGCGCCCTTGGCATGGCGGCCCATGCCGGGGTTGCCTTCAGCGAAGGCGGCTCATCCCTCGGCCTGTTCCATCTCGACGCCGACTTCCGTCTCAAGCCGGATCAGAAGAAGGACGAGCCAGACGACAAGGAGAGCCGGCGCTGGCTCGACGGGTACGACAAGGCCGTGGAACTGGCCGCTGCCTGTCCTTCGACAAGGGTGTTGGTGATCTGTGACCGTGAAGGCGACATCTGGGACCTGCTGGCCCGGAGCACGGAGCACGAGGCCGGTCTGCTGGTGCGCGTCAGGCGCTCGACACGGCGCCGCGTGGTCACCGCAACGGGCGCCTGCCGGGACCTTTGGGACTACATGGCGGACGAGCCGTGCATCGCAACGAAGCAGATCGACATCGCAGCCTGCGGAGGGCCGCGTCGTCGCAAGGAGCGCAAGGGCGTACGCCTCGAAGTCCGTGCGGCAAGGGTCGACCTGGCTCCGCCGGACAAGAAGCCTCAGGCAACGCCGCCGCTCTCCATGATGGCCGTGCGGGTCACGGAACCCGCCCCACCGCCAGGCCGCGATCCTCTCGACTGGATGCTGCTCACCACCGAAGGCGACGTCACCGCAGACGATGCCCTCAAGACCGTCTCCTTCTACGAGAGGCGATGGTGGATCGAAGAGTACTTCAAGGCCCTGAAGGTCGGCACCCGGATCAAGGACCGGCGCCTCAACCAGGCCGACGATCTGAGGAAGTGTCTGGCCTTCGACGCCATCACCGCATGCCGCGTCATGACCGTCGAGCGCCTCGCACGCTCGGCACCAGACACCCCGGCAAGCCACATCGTCCACCGCGACGAGATCACGGTCCTGAACATCTATAAGGTCAGCCGACAGCGCACGCCGCGTGGACCTCCCGATCCCGAACCGACCATCGCAGCCTTCGCCGTCGACGTCGCACGCCTGGCGGGCTTCATTCCCAGAAAACGTCAACCCCTGCCGGGGACTGAGAAACTCTGGCAGGGATACGAAATCCTCCTCACCTTCGTCGAACATCACCGAAATATGCGGAAACTGCAGGAACTCGATATGCTGAAAAAGATGGATTCAACAGTGTCTGGTTGAAAGGTGTGTGTCCGCTCGCCCTGGCGCGCCCCCACGCCCACGGCGCTCGCACCCTCGCAGAGAATGCGCCTGGCCTGGGAGTTCACGCTCGGTTCACGCCTTCCGGGTGCCGGGCGCAGGCCGGCCGAAGCGGCACTCGCTCAGGCGGCCGGGGCGAATGGTCATCTGCAGGCGAGCGAAACCGTCCTGGTGTGCGGGGTTGTAGTCGTCGGTCCAGGCATGATGGGCTTCGCGGCCAGCCTCGCCCAAGGCCTCAACAGGAGGAACCCGGTACGTGCAGAACTGGACGTTGAGGGCGCCACCGGCAGGCATCGGCGCCTTCCTCCCAGATCTCCTGGCGCTTGAAGCAGGGACGCATGCTGATCCAGACCCAGTCGACGGAATCGCCGGCCGCCCAGGTGTCGCAGTCGTGCGGTTCTCCGCACATATGCCATGGCCTTGACCGAGCATGATCCTCCGACGATCTTGTTCCTGGCGCACTCGACGCCGTGGCACCAGACCCTTGCACGGGTTCATGGAGATACATCCAGCCGCGCAGGGAGTCATGAAGGACGCGGCCCCATCCCAGCGGAATGTGAGTCGGGGGACCGCGGTCCCATCTTCCGGTTTCCACCACGAGCACACGGATGACACTGTCGGTGGAAAGACACTGGGCAAGCGTACACCCGCCGACGATCGCGCAGTCGAGAGTATCCTTCACGGCGGTCGGCTCCCGTCACGGTCTCCATGGTGACGCCCGCCGCACAAGTCTTCCATGACGCCGCCGACGTTCGGTGTCCATCGTCACTCCGTGCCGCATTGCACGGGAAGGCCGCAGGGCTTATCACTCGTGCCCTTGCCAATTGCGTGCGTCGGATGGACGACGGAAGCCATGGATATCCTGACGATCCAGTCCCATGTCGCGCGGGGCCATGTCGGTCTCAATGCGGCAGTGCTGCCCCTGCAGCTTCTCGGTTTCGAGGTCGATGCCGTGCCGACGGTTGTGTTTTCCAATCACCTGGGCTGGCAGGATTACGAGGGACGGGCTCTCGAACCCGCCTGGGTGACGCAGCTGATCGACGGCGTCGCGCGACGCGGTCTCGGCCGGTGCCGGGCCCTGCTGACGGGATTCATCGGTTCGCCGGAACTCGGCGACACCGTGCTCCATGCTCTCGACGTGCTGCGCCGGGCCAATCCCGGCGCCCTCTATGCATGCGATCCGGTGATGGGCAACGAGGACGGTTTCTTTGTGGAACCCGGCGTGCCCGAGTACCTCAGGGATCACATCGTGCCGAGGGCCGACATTCTCTTCCCCAATCACATGGAGCTCGAGTTCCTCGCCGGGCGGCGGGTCGAGGGCATCGATGACGCACTCCACGCCGCTCGGCAGGTGCAGGGCCTGGGGCCACAGACCGTGGTCGTCACCTCGCTCGAGGCGCGCGCCGGGTATCCTGACACGATTCCCGTCATCGCCGTTGACAGTCAGTGCGCCTGCCAGGCCAGCGTCGAACGCCTCGACGTCCCGGTCGATGGCGCCGGCGACCTCATCGCCGCGGTCTTCACCGCGGTGACCCTGCGGGGTGCCGCGCTTCCCGCCGCCCTGGCCCATGCCCTCGCCGCCACGCATGGCATCATGAGAAGGACGGCCGCCTGCGGCACCGAGGAACTCGCCCTCGTGCCCGGCCGCGAGGAAGTCGTGAACCCCAGCCGGTCCGTCGACGTGACGCTCATCGACGCTCCCTGATCGCCCCCGGAAGAACCCGCCAGTCGCCACGTGACAAGGTGAGACGGCTGCAGCACGCTCAACAGTCCGGAACAGCTGTTCCGTCAGCGACAGCGCACAACGCGATCAGGTCAGGGAGGCCGGATCCCGGCGACCGGCGACGTCGGGCTCGTTTCCCGCTTCACTGCGACCGAATTCGACCGCGACGAGGCCGTGCGCTTCATGGAAGGCCCGCGCTCTCCGGTTGGCGCGGAACGTGCGCAGCGTGAAACCGGCTGCCTCAGAGTTTGTTCCTTAAGACGTCGCGATGCCTATATTTCGCTCGGGCGACCCCAGCCCCAGCCATGGTACCCACCACATGTGGTGCTGTGTACCCGATGGAACGCCATGATTCGTGATCATACGCCCTAGGCGCGATAGGGTCTCGGCGGGGTCGGCGTGGGAGCTTGCTCGTGCGCCGCACCCCGGCGACGGCCCCGCGCCCCGCGTGTCTGGGGTGCTCGCGGGGTGGGACGATGATGCGCTAGCGCATCGAGGACTACGCCGCGAGCTATCCCAGAAACTCAAAGTCGCTTTCGGTAAGCTCGGCCGCTGTCACGCCTTCAAGCGTGATGCTCCAGTCATCATTAGGCCCGGTAATCACGGTCCCGGCGTCGCGGTCCTTGATGATGATGTCGGCGTAGGCCAACTTCTGTTTGAACACGATGGTATCGCTGCCGTTCCCGAAGTCGGCAATGGTGTCATGGTCGCTTTCGGCATCGAAGAAAAAGCGGTCGTTGCCCGCGCCGCCCCGGAGCGTGTCGTCGCCCTTCCCGCCGTAGAGCGTGTCGTCGCCAGCGTCGCCATAGAGCGTGTCGTCGCCAGTGCCACCCCGGAGCGTGTCGTCGCCAGCGTCGCCCCGGAGCGTGTCGCCACCGTCGCGGCCAGAGAGCCAGTCGTTGCCGCCGTCGCCGTAGAGGCTGTCGTCGCCAGCGCCGCCGTAGAGCCTGTCGTCGCCGTTGCCGCCAAAGAGGCAGTCGTTGTCGGCTCCGCCGTAGAGTATGTCGTTGCCAGCGCCACCAGAGAGGCAGTCGTTGCCAGCGCCGCCAGAGAGCCTGTCGTTGCCGTTTAAGCCGTCGAGCCTGTCGTTGCCAGCACCGCCCCGAAGCTTGTCGTCGCCGTCGCCGCCAAAGAGCCAGTCGTTGCCGGCTCCGCCGTAGAGCATGTCGTTGCCGGCTCCGCCTTCCAGCCAGTCGTCGCCAGCGTGGCCGTAGAGCCTGTCGTGGCCAGCGTCGCCGTGGAGCCTGTCGAGGCCAGCGCCGCCGTGGAGCCCGTCGTCGCCGTCGCCGCCGTGGAGCCTGTCGTGGCCGTCGCCGCCGTGGAGCCTGTCGTTGCCGTTTAAGCCGTAGATCATGTCGTTGCCAGCACCGCCCCGAAGCTTGTCGTCGCCGTCGCCGCCAAAGAGCCAGTCGTTGCCAGCGCCGCCGAAGAGCAAGTTGCCGTAGAGCCAGTCGTCGCCGTCGGTTCCTCTGAATCTGGCCATGCCACGGTCTCCATTCGGGATGAACGCTACAATTATGACACAATCCGCCCCGCGCCGTCAAGCGCGTTGCGGTCTCCCTGATCGGCGAGCTGCGGCAGGGGTGTCATGTTGTCCGATGCCTTTCCTAATGAGGCTATGCCTCAGACCGACGAGAGACGTCGCGGAAGGGAAAGGACTCCGCCCGCTGTTCCGCTCTGCGGTGACCCGCCTGATACAGCCCGAGGGTTGGTTATGATAACCATGTGGGGAACCCATCGTTCGGAGGCCAGAAGATGACGATAGCACGGTCTGTTGGCGAGGTCCTTGAGAATCACGTGACGCTGGAGCTTGAGTGTCTGGACCGGCTTTATCTCAACGCCTATGTGCCAATGCTGCAGACGGGTGGTGGCGCGGCCTGGTTCTTTCGGGAGGTTCGGGGCAATCCTGTTCCGTCATCGGCTCTGATGGCGCCGATGACGCGGCGCTTTGTGACGCGCCTGGAGCGGTTTGCCCGGGATCAGGGTGTCGACCTTGTCAGCTTCAGGAAGGGGGAGCGCAAGGATGATGTGACACAGAAGTATCTTCGCCTGTGGTCTGGCGGTGAAGGTGTCCTTTACGTCGGCAAGGCCCAGGAGAAGGCCCGTGTCCTGCGTACGCAGAAGCGCGTTGATCCGGCGACGGGCAGGGCGTCCTGCGAATTGGTTCACAGCACGGCGATGGTCAATGCCTGGTACATCTACATCGTGGACGACGACTTTGGTCCCTGCTTCATCAAGTTCTGTTCCTACTTCCCGTACAACGCCAAGCTGTGCCTCAATGGTCACGAATACCTGAAGCGTCAGCTGAGCAAGCGCGGGGTGGCCTTCGAGGCTCTCGACAACGGCATCCTGAGTTGTGCCGATCCTCGGATCATGCAGGCCGTGGCCGGGGAGATCGATGCCTCACGGATCGACGCGCTGTTCCGCAAGTGGACGGCATGGCTTCCCCATCCCTTCACCGACGAGGACGCGATGAGGGGCATCCGCTACGACCTGTCGATTCTCCAGGCGGAGTGTGCGCTCACACAGGTGTTTGACCGTCCTCTTCACGGCCGGATCCTGTTCGAGGAGATCATTCGCGAGAACCTCGACATCGGCCGTCCTGACCATGTGCAGTTGATCTTCAACCGCCGTATCACACGGCGGACCACCTCGCGGTTCAGAACCCGCGTCATCACCGACGGCGTGCAGCCGTCGCTGCATGTGGATGACAGGCATTCGCGTATCAAGCAGTCCTTCAAGGAAGGCCGTGCCCTGCGAACGGAGACGGTGATCAACAACACGTACGACTTCGGCATCAAGCGCAGACTGATCAACCTCGATGACCTCAAGGAGGTCGGCTTCGACGCCACCCGACGTCTTCTCGACGTCCAACGCATCAGTCACGACTGTCCGATCGGAGCAGCCACCTTCGATGCCCTGCATCAACCTGTCGTCGTCGACGAACGTCGGGTATCCGCCCTGCGCTTCGGTGATCCACGCATCCAGGCAGTCCTCGCAGCCATCCTGCTGCATGTCTTCCTCCCCATGGGCTTCAACAACCGCCAGATGAGAGAGGCCGTTGCCGACCTCCTGTCGACCGATACCTATGGCTCACGTCAGGCCACCTATGATCTGCGGCGCCTGCGCCTGCGGGGCCTCATCGAGAGGATACCGTCATCCCATCGCTATCGTCTGACGCAAGAGGGCAGAGGATCGCTCTTGCCTATTGCCGCATCCACCGGCGGACACTCAGCCCTGCCCTGGCGGCGGCCTTCGATGACAAGGTGCCATCCAGGCTCGGACGCATCCTCCACTCGCTCGATGACGAGGTCAGCAAACTCTGGGAGGGACAGACCCTTGCCGCCTGAATATGTCCGTGATGAAAACTTGGCTCATCTGTGCACCATTGCCTTCATTCAAGGAATCTAGGATGGCTGTGTCATCGACTCCTAGTGTCCTGTCATTCGTCAAATGTCGGATAGAGCCGTTTGAGTTTCACGCGGGCATCGTCGGTGGTGAACTGCCAATCCACCTTGGCCTGGATGCGGTCGCGGGAGGCCTGCCAGGCGGCGACTTCCCGGCGTAGCACCTCGATGCAGTCGATGCGGCGGTTGAGGCACTGGCGGATCATGACGTTGAGTTCCACCTCGGCCACGTTCAGCCAACTGCCGTGCTTGGGTGTGTAGACGAACTCGAAGCGGTCCCACAAGGCCTTGGCCTCGTCCGGCGGGTAGGCCTCGTAGAGGGCGCCGGGCCGATGGGTGTTGAGGTTGTCCATCACCAGGGTGATGGTGGTGGCGTCCTGGTAGCGCGAGGCGATGTCGGCCAGAAACTGCGCCCAGTCGATCTTGGTCTTGCGCTTGGTCACCTTGGTCATGCGCTTGCCGGCCAGGGGTTCCGTGGCCATGAAGACGTTGCAGGTGCCGCAACGTCGATACTCGTCGTCGTCACGCGCTGACCGCCCTGGCGCCATGGCGATCGGTTGCCGTGTCTCGCCGATCAGTTGTCGGGGCGTTTCGTCCATGCAGACCACGGGGAAGGCGGCATCATAGGGGCGGCGATAGACATCGAGCACCTTCTCCATCGCCGCGGCGAAGTCGGCGTTCCCTTGAGGAGGAATCACCCACCCGACCCGCTGCCATGGCTTGAGGCAGTTTTTTTTAGAACACGCCGCACTGTCTCGTGTGACACAGCATCGATGTAGCCAAGCTCGACAACGCGGTCGGCCAGCAGCCGCAACGACCATTGCGCGTGACCCTCGGGCGGTTCGCCACAACTCAGGGCCACCAAGCGCGCCTCGAAGGCGCCGTCGGCTTTTCGCACGGAGCTGGGACGACGTCCCTGCCGGCCACCCAATGCCGCCTCCAGACCCTCTTCCACGAAACGCTTCTTCACCCGGTCTACCTTGCGCATGCTGATGCGCAGAATCCCGGCAATGACCTCCCCGGTCACCTGGCGTTCATTGAACGCGCCCTCGTCGCAGTTGAGCAGGATCAGAGCGTTGATCACCTTTTGCGACAGGTGCGAGCCCTTGGTCGTGATCTCCGAAAGTTCTTCCCGTTCCGCCTCGTCCAAGGTCACAACGTAGCGTTTCATACTCCGACCTCCGTCCCGAATGGACGGACAGTCTAGCGCAAAATATACGACATATCATTGTTGACATGACACTAGAATGATTTGAGCGTCCTGGTGGGGCAGTTTCGACAGCGCGTGGCGGTCTGGTTCTGGTGTTCGAGTTGCTTTGCTGGCGGCGAGGCGGGTTCTTTCGGGGCTTCCGCGCCTGTCCGGGAGCCCGTCGCAGGGCTGGAGCGACGGTCAGATGATGCTGGCGGTTCTGGTTCTGAACATAGTGGGTCTCCTCTGTGTGATGAGTACTTTGTTGGCGGCCTCGACGACGCCCGAGCCGATGGCGACGCCGCGGTCGCTGAGGTGGCGGTATCGCATGCGCTTGCGGTGTTTGCGGAAACGAGACTGGCAAGAACCGGTGGCGGAGAGGGAGGGATTCGAACCCTCGGTACGCAAGGCGCACAACGGTTTTCGAGACCGCCCCGTTCAACCACTCCGGCACCTCTCCATGGGGGTGCGCGACCTTACTCCAGGTCCGAACCTCTCAACAAGGCCGGATCAGCGCCCCTTCCATTCGGGCCGGCGTTTCTCGGCGAAGGCGCGTGGTCCCTCGATGGCGTCCTCGGAGTGCATCATCCTCTCGTAGACGTCGACACCGGAATGGCCGGTCTTCGTCTTCCGCATGGCGTTCTCGAGGGAAAGCGGCATGATGACCGGCATGATCGCCTTGAGGCCCTGGAGCGCTAGGGGCGCCGACTTGCTGAGTTGATCCGCCAGTTCGCGGGCCCGCGTCATCAGGTCGGCGCCCGGCACGACCTCGCTCACAAGACCCCAGTGCCGTGCCTCCTCGGCATCCATGTGGCGTCCGGTCAGGAAGAGGTCCATGGCGACGTTGTAGGGAATGCGCCGGGGCAGGCGCTGGATGGCGCCGGCGCTCGCCAGGAATCCGCGCTGCATCTCGGGCAGCCAGAACTCGACATGATCGGCGGCTAGCATGATGTCGGTCGACAGGGCGAGTTCGAAACCGCCGCCGATGGCCACGCCGTTGACGGCGCCGATGACCGGCTTGTGGAGATCCCAGAACTCCGTCAGTCCGGCAAACCCGCCAGGCGATCCCTCGCCGTCGACCTCGTCGAGCCGGTCGGCGGCGGCCACGGCCTTGAGGTCCCATCCGGCGGAAAAGCAGCGCTCACCCGCACCGGTGACGATGCCGACCATGAGCTCGTCGTCGTCCTGCAGCGTTCGGAAGGCCTGGTAGAGCTCCATCGATGTTCTGTCATCGATGGCATTGACAGGTGGCCGGTCGAGGGTGACTTCGAGAACCTTTCCGCGGCGCTCGGTCCTGACAGCTTCAGACATGGCTTGACTCCCGGAAATCCGATGACGAAGCGAGAAGGCCGAGGTGATGGTCGGCGTCGCCGAACGAGGCGTTCATCACCATGGCACGCTTGAGATGATGTCCGACGGGCACGTCCATGGTCATGCCGATACCGCCATGGAGCTGAACGCCCTCCTCGGCCACCCGCCGCGCCGATTCGCCGACCGCGACCTTGGCCGACGACACGGCAAGGCGTCGCTGAGGCGACGTGAGGGCCTGCGTCGCGTCGAGAACCATCGACCAGGCGAGTTCGCAGTCGATGTAGAGATCCACCAGGCGATGCTGGAGCGCCTGGAATGATCCCAGCGTCCGGTCGAACTGTCGCCGGGTCTTGAGATACTCCAGGGTGGTCTCGAAGACCTGTCGCATGGATCCCGCGGCATCGGCGCAGACAAAGGCAGTGGCATGGTCGATCACGCGTTCGAGGACGGCGAGGCCGTCCTCGGGTGTCGTGAGAAACTGCGTCTCGGCAACCTTGACACCATCGAGGAGGATCGTCGACACCCGGTTGCCGTCGTGGGCCCGCTCGTCCAGCCGGACGACCCCCGGGGCAGCGGCCGGTACGGCGATGAGGACGATGCCGTCATGGTCCCGTCGATCACCTGAAGCGCGCGCCGAGACGACGATGACATCGGCCTGCGCGCCGCCGGGAACCACGTCCTTGCGGCCCGACAGCACCCAGCTGCCGTTCGCCGGCAGCACGCTCGTGGCGACATCATGGAGGTCGTGGCGCGCCTGCCGTTCCACCCAGGCGAGCGCCAGCCTGCGTGTTCCCCTGACAACGCCGGGCAGCACCCTGGCCTTCCATGCATCGGAACCTGCGAACAGCACGGCATGGCCGCCCAGAACGACACTGGCAAGAAAGGGCCCGGTCACGAGGTGGCGGCCGAACTTCTCGCCGATGATCATGAGTTCTTGCGGCCCGCCTCCCAGTCCGCCGTGTTCTTCGGGGAAGGCAGCCGCCATGCACCCGAGTTCGGCAAGCTGCCGCCAGACATCCTCATCGAAGCCGCCGGGTGTCGCCACCGCCGCCTGGCGACGGGCGAAGGGCAGGGAATCGGCGAGCAGTCGGTCCAGGCTGTCGGCGAATGCCCTCTGGTCTTCGGTGAGGCCTCCGGTCATGCCCGCAGCCCCAGCACGCTCCTTGCGATGATGTTCTTGAGGACCTCGCTCGACCCGCCCCAGATCGTCGACTTGCGCAGGTTGAAGCATGTCTTCGCGGCATGATGCGCCGCGTCGGGCAACGGTGCGTTGTCGCGTGCGGACATGTCGTCTGGATCCAGCTGGCCATAGGGCCCCAGAGCCTCGACCATGAGAGAGATGACCTGCTGCTGGACCTCGGTGCCCTTGATCTTGAGCAGAGACGCCTCGGCGCCCGGGGCATCCTCACCGAAGAGGAAGCGCCGCTCCGTCAGTTCGACCTGGCGCAAGGCGATCCCTGTCCGCACCAGCTTCCGGGAAAAGTCGGCATCATCGATCAGGTAACCGTCGCGCAGGGGTTCGCGGGCAGCGACTTTCCCGAGGCGGCTCAGCATGGCCTTGGTCCGGCTGACCTCGGCTGACCCGAACCGTTCGAGGCTGAGAATGTACTTGCCGATCGACCATCCTTCATGTTCCGGCCCGAGGCGGTTGGCGCCTTGAACCCGGACATTCTCGAAGAAAACCTGGTTGAGTTCCTCGCCGCCATCGAACGTGGGGATCGGTCGCACGGAGATCCCCGGTGCGGCCATGTCGACCAGGAGCAGCGTGATGCCATGCTGCTTGCGTCCGGACGAGTCCGTTCTGAAAAGGCCGAACATCCAGTTGGCCCAGGTGGCGTCGCTGGTCCATATCTTGGATCCGTTGATGACATAGTCATCGCCGTCACGGTCTGCCCGGCACTTCAATGATGCCAGGTCCGACCCCGCATCCGGTTCGGAATACCCCTGGCAGAGAATGATGTCGCCGTTGGCGAGACCGGGCAGAAACCGTTCCTTCTGGGCGCTCGTGCCGAACTCGATCAGCGCCGGTCCCACCATGCCGGCGGAAAGGACGCTGACGGGCGGCGCGTCATTGAGAGCCAGTTCCCTCTCGAAGACATACCGCTGTTCGAGGGACCAGCCGGGGCCGCCGTGTTCGACAGGCCAGGAGGGACAGCTCCAGCCGCGGTCGTGGAGGATTCTCATCCAGCGGCTGGTGTCGGCGGGCGTGAGACCGGCGTGTTCGCGTTTCACCTTGCGCCTGAGGTCATCGGGGAGCGCCTCGCGGATGAACGCACGCACCTCCTCGCGAAATCGCTCGATGCACTCGCTCACGCCGCCCCCGTCAGTTGGAAGGCACACACGTTAGAGGCCGGCGAATGCGTCTGCAAGCGGGCGTTGACCCCGGCGACGCGGGGGATTAACGACGGTCCTCGGATTGCCGGGAGAGTCGTCGGGGATGAGCGAGATGGCCCTGGATCGCCTGTTGGCGCCGTCTTCGATTGCCGTTGTCGGAGCCTCGGAGCGCCCATCGCTGGGGCGCACCATCATCCGTTCGCTCGATGTCCTGGGCTACGGGGGAAGGATTCTCCCCGTCCATCCACGCAACGAGACGGTCCTGGACCATGTTTGCCACGCCGACATCCGGGAGATCGAGGGCAGGATCGACGCGGTTGCCATCTGCCTTTCCCGGGACCGGGTGATGGGCGAGGCCGAAAAGGCGGTGGCTTGCGGCGCCGGGGCGGTCGTGGTCTATTCCGGCGCCTTCGCCGAAGCCGGCGGGGAGGGCGGAGACGACCAGCAGGCGCTCGTTGCCATGTGCCGGGAGGCCGGTGTCGCCCTGTGCGGACCCAACTGCATGGGGACCATGAGCCTCCACAACAGGTGCTCGCTCTTCATGATGGACGTGGTGGATCCCCCCCGTCTTGCCGGCAACGTCGGTGTCGTTTCGCAGAGCGGCTCGATCGCCATCGGTTTCCTGTCGGACACCCGGCGTTTCGGGTTCAGCCACGTCATTTCGAGCGGCAACGAGGCAGCCATGACGGCCGCGCGCTACATCGAGTACCTCGTCGACGATCCGGAGACCGGGGTCATTGCACTTTTCGCCGAAACCGTGCGCGAACCGGAGAGGTTTGTTGCCGCGCTCGATCGCGCCCATGATGCCGGCAAGCCGGTCATCGTGCTCAAGACCGGCAGGTCGACCCGGGCGGCGGCGGCCATCGAGACCCACACCGGCGGCCTCGCCGGTGAATCGCGGGTTCTCTCCGCGGTGCTCAGGGCACACCGCGCCATCGAGGTGCACGATCTCGAGGAGATGGTGGAAGTGATGGCGGTCACCCAGTCGGAACGCCGGCCTGCCGGCGACCGGCTCGCCGTGATCACGGGCTCGGGCGGTCATGCCGGCCTTGCACTCGATCTGGCCGAGGGCGGGGAGCTGAACCTTCCACCCCTGCCGCCTGCCGCACGGCAGGCGGTCGAAGCCAAGATCGGGTCAATCACCGGAGACGGCAATCCGGTCGATGTCTGGGGGCAGGGCGACTTTGCCGGCAACTTCGAGGTGGCGATGCGGGAAACCTCGGTGTCCGGCGCCTATGATGCGGTGGTGGTGCTGCTCGACAGCAACGACGGCCAGGCCGTGGAGTACGAGGGACAGGACGAGGCCATCACCCCGGCCATCATCAATGCCCATCGGCACGCTACCCTGCCATTCTACCTCATGTCGGCGAGGCACGGGATCATGCGCACGAGCCAGGTCAGAAAACTGCTCGTCGAGGGCATCACGACCATCAGCGGCATGTCCCAGGGCCTCGGCGCCATCACTCGCCATGCCGCCTGGAACGGATCGGTTCGACGATGCCCCGCAGACGTGGCTCTCGTCGGACAGCCGCCGGACTGGGTTTCGAGGCCCACTCTTCACGAACTCGATGCGAAGCGCCTTCTCGCCGATGCCGGGATGAGGGTGACCCGCAGCATCCGTGTCGCCACTTCGGATGATGCCGTTGCGGCGTCCCGGGACCTCGGTGGCTTCGTTGCGATGAAGGCGGTGGGCGACCACCTGCCGCACCGCAGCGAGCATGACCTTGTGAAACTCTCCCTTGCCGGTGATGATGCCGTGAAGGAAGCCTTCGCAGATCTGGAGCAACGGCTTGCCGGCTTGCCGGAAGCGGAAATCGTGGTTCAGGAGATGGCAGCGCCGGGAGTCGAGGTCATCGCCGGCATCGCCCGTGACCCCTCGTTCGGCCTCGTGATGGCCGTCGGGCCTGGCGGCGTTCTGGCCGAACTCGTGAATGAGGTCGCCACAGCGTGCGTACCGGCAGCCGATGACGAAGTGGCGGCACTCGTCGGCGGTCGCCGTCTCGATGAGATGCTCGCGGGATGGCGCGGTGCGCCACGGGCGGACCGGTCCGCCCTCATCGCTGCCTTGATGGTCCTGTCCGAGTTTGCCGCGGCTCGCGAGCCATGGCTTGAAGGAGTCGACATCAATCCCCTCATCGTTCACGGCGAAGGCGAGGGGTGTACCGTTGCCGATGCCCTCATCGTTCCACACAGGCCGATTGTGGTCCCGCAACAGGACGATACCCTTCCGGCCCCCTGCATCGGGAAGCACCGGCCATGACCCATCCCTTCTCCCTTGCCGGACGGAGCGCCGTCGTCACCGGGTCGACGCGTGGTCTCGGGCTTGCCATAGCCAGGACCCTGGGCGAAGCGGGAGCGGTCGTCGGCATCAACGGCCGTGATCCACTGACAACGATCGGGGCGTGCCGCGAACTGGGCGAGTCCGGCGTCGAGGCGCATGACCTTGTCTTCGACGTCAGCGACATCGACACCGCCCTCGGGAAGATCGAGGAGTTTCGCGACCGGCAGGGAACGATCGACATCCTCGTCCACAACGCCGGCCATGGCATGCGCGTGCCGTTTCTCGAACATGGGTTCGAAGACTGGCAGCGCACGCTCGACGTGCATCTCTCGGCCGGATTTCGCCTCTCGCAGGCCGTGGCGCGCCGCATGGTGGAGCAGGCCCGCGGCCGCATCATCTTCATCTCGTCGATCATCGCCTCCCTCGGACGCGAGCATGTGCCGGCCTACGGAGCGGCCAAGGGGGGCATGAACGCCCTCGTTCGCGTCATGGCGACGGAACTCGGGGCGCACGGAATCACCGTCAATGCCATCGCTCCCGGCTATGTCGTCACGGAGCTGACGAAGCCCCTTCAGGACGATCCGGCATTTTTCGAGTCTGTCAGGACCAGGACTCCTGCGGGGCGCTGGGGAGAGCCCTCGGACATCGGCTGGGCGGCGCTCTACCTTGCCTCCGATGCGGCGGCCTATGTCAACGGCCATGTCCTCACGGTCGATGGCGGCCTGACGATCAGCCTCTAGCGGCGTCGCCTCCCAGCTCCTCGCCTCGCCGTCGTAGAACGGTCCTGGATTGCCCCACACGGTGGTGCGCCACATGTCACGGTTGTGCTTCGCGGCATCGAACCAGGTGGCCGAATGGATCGTGCACCTGTTGTCGTAGATCACGAGATCCCCCTGGTCCCAGTGATGGGCATAGGTAAGGGCGGGCTGCGTGAAATGGTGCATCAGGCGGTAGAGGAGCTGTGCCGCCTCGCCATGCACGCCCGGCTCCATTCCGGCAAAGGGACCGTGGATCCAGTCCATCTGCTCGCGTTCGCACAGGTAGAGTGCCTTGCGTCCGCTGACCGGGTGGACGCGCACCACCGGTTGGGGCTGGGGACCGTCGCGTTCGTTCAGGGCATGGGGCTCACGCCCTTCCCGGACATCGTCCTCGCCATGTCCCTTGAAGGGCGCGACATGGATACCGACAAGGCCTTCGGCGATGGCGGCGAGCTCGTCGTCAAGGCGTTCCCAGGCGCCCGTTCCATCGGCATAGAGCGTCTGGCCCTGGTCACGAGGCGCCGGTTCGTGGGCGTAGAAGAGCGAGATGTCGGGCGGCGGGCGGCGGAAACTCTGATCAGTGTGCCAGCCGCGCCGGTGAGGAAACCGGATCGGGAGCCCGCCGTCGGCGGTGCGCGGCGGATCCGGGGGTTCCGGCGGCTCGAAATTCATCGGTGGCCGGTTGGAGATCCGGATGATCCGGGTCGAGGCCGGATGAAGGAGGTTGCGGCGGTTCGAGGTGAGGGCGTAGTCCTCCACCTCCGTGCCGAAGGGATGGCTGAGCCTGACCAGGAGTTCAGGGTGTCCCGAAATCGCTCCCATGCCCTTCAGGACGAGGAGTCCGCCTGCCTCGCAGAGCAGGGACGGGAGAACGTCGGGTGCTTCTTCGACCTTGCTCGTGAATGTCTCGGCGTCATCGACCTCGATCAGCCTGCCGAATGTCGCCCCGGGCAGAGGCAGCACCTTCCGGTCGTGAACCCATTCCATGCCGGTCTCCCGAACGTCAAGCTCTCGTCATGCTGGCACCGGGGCGGAAGTGACACAAGGTGCGACGACATGCCCCTGTCTCGAGTGGATGCCCGTGCACACGGCCTCTGTCGATGCTGTCGGGCCCGCGCGGTCAGACAATCCATCCGGAAATCATCCTTGCATTTGTGGTGTGATGCGCCACAAATGCAAGGATGATAAGTCGTCAAGCGCTACAGGTCGTTCGTGCCCGGCTGGATCAATTCCCCGCCGTGGCTGTCCTGGGTCCGCGTCAGGCAGGCAAGACCACATTGGCCGGACTCATCTCGCAAGAGCGGGCCGGCCTCTATCTCGACCTCGAGGACGCATCCGACCGCGAGAAGTTGACCGATGCCGCACATTACCTTTCCGGACACGTAGAGGGCCTCATCATCATTGACGAGGTGCAGCGGGCGCCGGAGCTGTTCCAGACCCTTCGCGTTCTCATAGACAAGGGACGCCGCCAGGGTCTCCGCGCCGGCCGGTTCCTGCTCCTCGGCTCAGCTTCGATCGATCTGCTCAGACAGTCGGGAGAATCCCTTGCCGGCCGGATTGCCTATGTCGAGCTGGGTCCTTTCAACGTTCTCGAAGTCGGGAATGACCCGGACGAGAGGCTCTGGGTCCGGGGGGGATTCCCGGACAGTTTTCTCGCGGCGAGCGATGAGGCGAGCGCAGTCTGGCGCGAGGCCTTTGTCCGTACATACCTGGAACGCGATGTTCCTCAACTGGGACCGCGCATACCGGCGGAAACGTTGCGCCGTTTCTGGACCATGCTGGCCCACCTGCAGGGCAGTATCCTCAACGCGGCTCAGATCGCCCGAAGTCTGGCCGTCGATGGCAAGACGGTCGCCCGCTATCTCGACCTGCTTGTCGACCTCCTGCTGGTGCGCCGCCTGCCACCATTCCATGTCAATGTCTCCAAGCGCCTGGTGAAATCCCCGAAGGTCTACGTGCGCGACAGCGGCCTCGTTCACACCCTGCTGGGGCTCGATGACAGGGATGCAGTGCTCGGTCACCCGGCCGCCGGCGGAAGTTGGGAAGGGTTCGTGCTGGAAAACCTCCTCGGCGTCGCTCCAGGGCGCGTTCAGTCTTTCCTATACCGAACGACAGGCGGCGCCGAAATCGATCTGGTGCTCCAGATGCCGGGCGGAGCATTGTGGGCTATCGAGATCAAGCGCAGCCTCGCCCCCCGGCTGGACAGGGGATTTCATCACGCGCGCGAAGACCTCCAGCCGGACCGCTCCTTCGTCGTGTACCCGGGCATCGAACGATACCCCAAGGGCGACGGCGTCGAAGTGATCGGTCTGGCAGAACTGGCATCGCTCGTCGCGGAACCGTGACGTCTGGACAGACAACGGGCCTTGCCACGAGAGTGGATGGAGAGGTTCCGATGGTCGCGGTTCGGAGTCTCGGGCACTCTGACCTGATCTTCCGAGGAGGCATGTCGCAGACGTCGGGAGATCCACTGTTTTCCCGTGTTTCCGGCGGTTTCGGCGCAGTTTCCGCTTGATGTGTGGCGGTACGTGTGTCCAATATCGAATGTTCAATCTCTGGTCTGTCGTGACACCCTGCCTGCGGCTCCTGGGAGCCGATGCCACACCCTCGTTCTTCTCGTGGGCCGTCATCGGCGATCAGGCATGGTACACTTCTCCGATCTTGAGCCCTTCGACTGTCTGCCGCCCGTCGACAGGCCCTGTGCATCGCCAGGTTCTACGCGGTCGCCGGCGTCCGCCGTGTCGATCCGGCCAGGGCTTCGATGTCTCGCGGCCCACCGTCTACCGTGCGGTGAAGCTCCCGGGGGCCAGGAGCGAGACGGCCTTCGGCGCACCGCGCGGCGCGCCCGTGTGCTGAGCGTGTCGCACAGCACCTTCAACGAGGACCAGCGGTCGGGTGTCATCAGGTCCCCGGTGGTCGACGGGCGCCTGCTGGCTTCCATGGGGCTTCTGCCACGTGCTCCCCAACTGCTTCGACTGCCGTAGGCAGCTGCGTCCGGGCCTTTCTCGCTGGATGCAGCGCGAAAGGCCCGGACATGATCCGCCTGACGGATTGGGCGACCATGGCGCTTGAGCGCGAGGACCATGGCCTCGATCTCCCTGCCGACGAGGCACAGGCCATTATCGGCCGCCGAGCGACATGACGCGGGCCTTGAGCGCTTCGTTCGTTCTGCCGTAGGCGGGCTCGATCCAGCTCGAATCCCAGAACCACAGGTAAAGGCCGCGATCCACCTCGTGCTGGATGACCCTGGTTCCACCGTCAACGGGTTCGAGAAGCCATTGATGGTCGAACGTGATGAAGCCGGTCACGCCGCCCTTCTGGCGCAGTTTCCTCTCGGGGACGAGTTCGGCGACCGTTGCCGTCATCTTCAGAATTTCGCCGTCCTGTTCATAGGGGCCGCTGACGCTCACAAAGACGGGATTCCATTCCGGGTACCTGGCCGTGTCCATCAATACCTCCCACACGGCGGAAGGCGGAGCCGGAATGGTCGCCTCCGCGTGAAATGTCTTCTTGCCGAGGAGGATCAAGGCCATGACGGCGACAACGCCGAGTCCTGCGATCCATTTGATCGATGTCCAGATCATCGAAATTGTCCTGGCTTCGAGATCGACCGGACACGCTTGGGCCCTGGCTTCCGTAAGCGCCGAACCGGGCGCAGCCGTTCAGCCGTCGCCGGCATGTCGCATGCCGGCGTCCCGGAGGCAAGCATGACGGCAACCCCGTCCGAGCGTCAACGAGCGCCGGGGCCGGGGTTTTGCCTCAGCGGGACGGTCGGCGGAGGGCGGGGTGTTACGGAATCAGTTTGAAGGCAGCGAGCAGCAGTGCGTTTGCGGCGATTACAATGCCGACAATGCGCCAGGTGATGCGGGCCTCCAGCGCCGCAAGGTCCGCCTTGGTCGCCAGCCCGTCGCGGCCTGCCCCGGACGCCTCGAGGTCGCTCGCCGTGACCGCTTCGGCCGCCTCGCGCGAAAAACCGGCGTCTTCCAGCCGGTGAACGGCAGCAATGGTATCGAAGGCAGCAACCATGGACGGAGTTTGGCGACTGTCGCGCGCTAAGGCAAGCGGCAGCGGAAAGAGGGGCCGATTATCGGAACCACGCCGCCGAAGCGGCGCGGCCCGACACGCCCGCCTTGCCTCGTCGGGCTCAACCTTAACCGGGGGCTCCCCCTCGCCCGCAATCGAAAGAGCGGTGACGGACAAGGCCTCTGCCTTGAGGATGCGCGTGCCAGTGGTCTACCCGACTGGATGCGGACGCCTCCGGGCGAAGACGCGGTGACGAATCGACGGTCAGGTCGGACTGGAGTCGGCATCGCTTCTCGCCGTGCCGTGAGCTCCGGAAGAGCCCCCGGCATTCGGGGAAAGTGTCGTGCTTCAGCTGCGGTAGTCGGCGTTGATCTCGATGTAGCGCCGCGTGAAATCGCATGTCCAGACCGTTGCCCTGCCGCGTCCGGTGCCGACCGAGACCTCGATCAGGATCTCCCGTCCCGCCATGTGCCGGGCGACGGGTGTCTCGTCGTAACCCGGAGGCGGTGCGCCCTCGAGGGCGACGGCGTGGCCTCCCACGTGAATGTCGAGGTCGGTCTCGGCGACCGGTTCCCCGGACTTGCCCACCGCCATCACGATGCGGCCCCAGTTGGCGTCACCTCCGGCAATGGCGGTCTTGACCAGCGGCGAATTGGCAATCGCAAGGCCTGTTCTTCGCGCCGCCCTCGCAGACCTGGCGCCCTTGATGCGGATCTCGACGAACTTCTGCGCCCCTTCGCCGTCCCTGACGACCTGATGCGCCAGGTCGAGGCAGAGGGCGTCGAGCGCCTCGCGGAAGGCCTTGAGGTGCGGGTCCCGACGATCGGTGATGGCCGGGTGCCGGGCCCGGCCCGTGGCAAAGAGCTGCAGCGTGTCGCTGGTCGAGGTGTCGCTGTCCACGGTGATGGCGTTGAAGGAGCGGTCGGCCGCCGAGGCGAGCAAGGGCTGGAGAATGGCGGCCGGCACCGCCGCATCCGTGAAGACGTAGGCCAGCATCGTCGCCATGTCGGGCGCGATCATGCCGGAACCCTTGGCGAATCCCGTGATCGTCACCGGCGTTCCGGCGATCGAGGTGACGAACGAGGAGCCCTTGGGAAACGTGTCCGTGGTCATGATGGCCCGGGCGGCGTCGTGCCAGGCGTCGGCATCCAGTGAGGACGCGATTCCGGGAAGGGCCGTGACGATGGAGGAAACGGGCAGCGCTTCGCCGATCACCCCGGTGGAGGCAACGAAGATCTCGCGGGGCTCGGCGCCGACGAGCTCTGCCGTCCGCCCGGCCATGGCTTCCACGGCGTCCCGTCCGGCCTTTCCTGTGAAGACGTTGGCGTTGCCGGAGTTGACGACAAGCCCCCTTGCGGTGCCGCGGGCGAGATGCCGACGGCACCACTGGACCGGGGCGCCGGCCGTACTCGACTTCGTGAAGACGCCGGCCACGGCGGCGGGCCGGTCGAACGCGGCCACCATGAGGTCGAGACTGGTGTCCGTCTGCCTGATACCGCAGCGACCGGCCCCGAGGCGCACGCCCGGTACCCGGTGCATGTCGGGGAACCGTTCCGGTGCGAAGGGCGAGATGTCCGTCTGGCTGCTCATTCGGCCTTCCCGAAGTCGTCCGGCGGCTGTGTGGTCAGGATCTCGATGGCGGCAGCTGTCAGGAGGCGCTCGAGGTCGTCGGCAATGGTCTGGCGCGAGAGCTCCTCACGGAGCATGGCCTCCACCTCGCCGAGCGGGGGCACCTCCATGGTCCGCCTGCCGTGGACCTTGATGACATGCCATCCGAATCTCGTCTCGACCGGATCGGAGACCTCGCCCGGAGCGAGTGCCCAGGCGGCCTCCTCGAACTCGGCAACCATCATGCCCGCCCTGAACCAGCCGAGATCGCCGCCCTGCGGACCTGTCGGGCCGATCGATTGGCTTCGCGCCAGTTCCGCGAAGTCCTCGCTCTGGCGCGCCTTGAGCGTGACTTGCTGTGCCTCGTCGAAGGAGGCAACGAGGATGTGGCTGGCATGGACCTCCAGGGGAAGGCCGTCCGCCGTCAGGTCGGCGACCCATGCGTCGTAGGCCGCCGCCACGGTCTCCGGCGTGACGGTCTGCCGGACGAGTGACTCGACATAGAGACGCCGCAGCAGGTCCTCTTCGAGGCGCGCCCGCTCGGCCATGAATGCGGCCGAGTCCTGGATGCCGAGACGCCGCGCTTCCTCGACGATCAGGCGGTCGCTGATCATCCTCTCGATCACCGGCATCCACAGGTCTGCGGGAGGCGTGGCCGCCACTTCGGGCGGAAGACCGGCCACGAAGGCATCGATATCGGCCCTGGTGATCTCGTCGCCGTTGATCCGGACAACCGGGTCGCTGGCAAAGACGGGAACGCTCACGAGGAGCCAGCCGATGGCGGAACGGAGAATCGTCATGAGACGCAAAGACCACATCCTGCGGGCCTGCACAAGGCCGCGGCGGAGCGCCGTCGTGGATGCCTCGTGACATTGACAGCTCCTGGCTGCGGACCTATCTGTTTCAGGGAAGAACGACGCCGGAATCGCGGCGGAAGGAAGACGGTTTCCATGCTCGGCAACTTCGCGAACCGGCTCTTCGGGTCGGCCAATTCGCGTGTCATCAAGAAGCTCGGCAAGACCGTCGACCGTATCAACGCACTCGAGGCGGAACTGGAGCCGCTCGGCGACGCCGAACTCGCCGCCCGCACCGGGGAGTTCCGCCAGCGTCTCGCCGACGGCACCCCGAGAGACGATCTCCTCGTCGAGGCCTTCGCAACCGTGCGCGAGGCGGCGAAGAGAACCCTGGGCCAGCGTCATTTCGACGTTCAGCTCCAGGGTGGCATGGTGCTTCACAAGGGCAAGATTTCGGAGATGAAGACCGGCGAGGGGAAGACCCTCGTGGCGACACTTCCGGTCTATCTCAATGCCCTCGACGGCAAGGGTGTTCACGTGGTGACGGTGAACGACTACCTGGCGCGTCGCGATGCCGCCTGGATGGGCGAGGTCTACCGCTTCCTCGGACTGAGTGTCGGCTGCATCGTTTCCGGTCTGTCGGATGCCGATCGCAAGGAGCAGTACGCCTGCGATGTCACCTATGGCACCAACAACGAGTTCGGCTTCGATTACCTTCGCGACAACATGAAGTTCTCCCTGGAGACCATGGTCCAGCGAGGGCAGAACTTTGCCATCGTCGACGAGATCGACAGCATCCTGGTGGACGAGGCAAGAACGCCGCTGGTGATCTCCGGTCCGACCCAGGACACCTCCGACGTCTACCGCAAGGTGGATATCCTGATTCCCCGTCTTCCCGACAACGCGTTCGAGAAGGACGAGAAGCGCCGCACCGTGACATTCACCGACGACGGTGCCGATTCCGTCGAGACGTTGTTGAAGGACGCCGGCCTGATGGAAGAGGGCTCGCTCTACGACGTCCAGAACGTCACTCTCGTGCACCACGTGAACCAGGCGTTGCGCGCCCACAAGCTCTTCACCAGGGACGTCGACTACATCGTCAAGGATGGCAAGGTCGTCATCATCGACGAATTCACCGGGCGCATGATGGAAGGCCGCCGCTACTCGGACGGCCTTCACCAGGCCCTCGAGGCCAAGGAACGGGTGCCCATCCAGACCGAGAACCAGACTCTCGCCTCCATCACCTTCCAGAACTACTTCCGCCTCTACGACAAGCTCGCCGGCATGACCGGCACGGCGATGACCGAGGCCGGGGAGTTTGCCGAGATCTACGGGCTCGAAGTGCTCGAGATCCCGACCCACAAGCCGATGATCCGCACCGACAGCGACGACGAGGTCTATCGCACGGTTGCCGAGAAGCACGATGCGATCCTCGACCTGATCGGGGACTGCCACGAGCGCGGGCAGCCGGTTCTCGTCGGCACCGTGTCGATCGAGAAGTCGGAGATGATCTCGGATCAGCTGAAGAAGAAGAAAATCGATCACCTCGTGCTGAACGCGCGTTACCACGAACAGGAAGCCGCCATCATTGCCCAGGCCGGACGCTTCGGTGCGGTGACCATCGCCACGAACATGGCGGGCCGGGGTACCGACATCCAGCTTGGCGGCAATGCGGACATGCGGATCGATCAGGAACTTTCCGACATCGCGGACGAGGCGGAACGCAAGAGCCGGGAAGAGACGATCCGCGCCGAGGTCGCCAGCGAGCGCGACCGGGTCCTCGAGGCCGGCGGCCTCTTCATCGTCGGCACGGAACGACACGAGAGCCGGCGCATCGACAACCAGCTACGTGGTCGTTCCGGCCGCCAGGGTGATCCGGGAGCGTCAACCTTCCTGCTCTCCCTCGAAGACGACCTGATGCGCATCTTCGGGTCCGACAAGCTCGACTCCATGCTCCAGAAACTGGGCCTTGAGGAAGGCGAGGCGATCGCCCATTCCTGGGTCAACAAGGCAATCGAGAGGGCGCAGGGCAAGGTCGAGGCCCGCAACTTCGAGATCCGCAAGTCGCTGCTGCGCTTCGACAACGTCATGAACGACCAGCGCAAGGTTGTCTACGAGCAGCGCCGCGACCTGATGGCCGCGACCGAGGTCGCCGAAACCATCAAGACCATGCGCCGGGAAGTCCTCGAGAACTGCGTGAACGGCGCCATTCCCGCCGACACCTACTCCGAACAGTGGGACATCGAGGGTCTCGAGAACGACCTCCGGCGCATTCTGGGACTCGATCTTCCGGTCACCGCATGGGCGGCCGAGGAGGGTATCGCCGAGGAGGAAGTGCTCGACCGCGTTCTCGTCGCTGCCGACGCGGCCATGGACCGCAAGGAGAAGGAGTTCACGCCGGAGGTGATGAGAATCGCCGAAAAGAGCCTGCTCCTTCAGGTCATCGACCAGAAATGGCGCGACCACCTGCTTGCTCTCGACCACCTGCGGCAGTCTGTCGGTTTGAGAAGCTACGCGCAGAGGGATCCGCTGCGGGAATACCAGAGGGAAGCCTTCAACCTGTTCGACGACTGGCTCGTCTCCGTGCGCGAAGCGGTCACCCAGCTTCTGATGCGCGTCGAGATCCGTTCGTCGGCGGAGATGGAAGCGCAGCGCCAGGAGGAGGCGCGGCAGCGCATGCAGGACTCGCGCGGCGCCCCCGAGACGCCGTTGTCTGCGCGTGGCGGGTGGCGGCCGATGCCGGCCTCGCTGCGCCGCGTCAGGCAGGGCGATCGCAATCCCGCCGATCCCTCGACCTGGGGCAGGGTAGGGCGCAACGAACGCTGTCCCTGCGGTTCCGGGCGCAAGTACAAGCAGTGCCACGGCAGGATCTCCGCCAGCGCCGGACAAAGGACCGGAGCCACGGTTTCCTGATCAACCGGGCAGCCTACCAGGGCAGAGGCTTGCCGTTGCGGTCGAAGAACCCGCCGCTCATCGCCGAGGAGGCCGACGCGATGACCTGCCTCATGCTGGCAACGCTCATCCGGGCAGAGAGCGGGGCAGTCTCTCCACCCATGTCCGTCCTGACCCACCCCGGATGGAGGGCGAGGACCGTGATGCCGTCTCCGGCGAGGTCACGGGCCTGGTTTGCCGCCACCATGTTGAGCGCCGTCTTGCTGGTCCGGTAGAGGTGAATGCCTCCGGAGCGGTTGTCGGCGATGGACCCGGCGAGACTCGAGATGTGGACGACGATGGCCCGGGATGCACGGCCCAGGTGACCTCTGAATGCATCGGTGACCCTGAAGGGAGCGATGACGTTGGTGCGCATCACCAGCTCCCATTCTTCGTCACGCGTTTCACCGACACCCTGGCGGGAACCACCTAAGATCGCGGCGTTGTTGATGAGAAGATCCAAGGCTGCGCCATCGAGGGATGAGGCGAGGGCGTCGATCGACGCCTGGTCGGTGACATCGAGCGCATGCACATCGATGCCAGGATCGAAGGAGACATCGTCCGGTCGGCGGCAGCAGGCGTGGACCTTCCAGCCGGCGGCGGCATACTGAGCCGCGAACTCGAAGCCGATGCCACGGCTTGAGCCGGTGATGAGAACGGACTTCACCATGGCACGGTCTCGCCGTTGTAGCGCAGGAACGATCCGCTGGCGGAGCTGTCGAGGTCGGCGATGACCTGGCGCATGCCGGCAACGCTCGTGGCGGGGTCGAGATCGGCGTCATGGCCTGTCATGTCGGTGGAAACGAACCCCGGTGTCAGGTTGACGACGATGATCCCCCGTGCCCGGAGATCCACCGCCAGCCCCCGCGCCAGCATGTTGAGCGCCGCCTTCGAAGAGTTGTAGGGGTAATCAGGCGACTTCGCCCTCCAGGCGAAACTGCCGCTGCCGCTCGAGATGTTGATGATGGTGCGCCCCTGGCTCGCCGCGATGTTGTCCTCGAGCGCCGCCACCATCGTCATGACGCCGAACACGTGGACCCGGAACTGTTCGATCCATGCCTCGTCGTCGAACCGGCCATAGAGCTCCTCGTCACCGAACCAGATGCCGGCGTTGTTGACGAGGAGATCGACCGGCGCTCCGCCAAGCGATGCGGCAAGTGAGGCCGCATCCTCGCTCCTCGTCACCTCGAGCCGGTGAACGTGAAGTCGCGAAGACGTCAGTTCCGACAACCCCGGGGCCGCGCTGGGCTGGCGGGCCCCGGCATGGACCAGCCAGCCGTCGGCAAGATACTGTCTCGTCAGTTCGAGGCCGATCCCCCGGCCTGCCCCCGTGATCACTGTTGTCGGCACCTGCCGGTCCTCCAGTCGCTGTAGCTCGTCATGCCGTCAAGGGTCTCCGCTGCCACCATGGCCCTTCCCGTTGCTCTCGTCACGCAGTCTGACGCCATCGATCCCAGGCGCGCGAGCGTGACGGCATCGATGGTGTCGGTGTGCCTCGCCGTGGCGAGTGCGAACATGGTATCGCCGTCGAAAGGTGTGTGAACGGGACGAATGGCGCGGGCCAGGCCATCGTGGGCCATGATGGCGATGCGATTGAGGGCGCCCTTGTCGAGGGTCGCATTGGTTGCCACGACGCCGATGGAGGTGTTCTCGCCGGCAAGGCCCCTGAACTCGTCCTCGAGGTCCATGCACCCTGCGGGGAGCGAACGCGGCGGCATCCCCATCTCGCCGGCCTGTTCGAAGAGCGCCGCCCAGAGCGTCGAGGTGCCGGGGATCACCGTCGATCCGACAGCATTGACGGCGACGATGGCTCCCACCTGGAGACCGCCGTCGGCCACTGCCGAGGCGCTGCCCGTTCCTCCCTTCAGGCCTCCGGCACGGGCGCCGAGACCCGCACCGGTGTTGCCCAGATCGAAACGCTGTGCCGCTGCCTGGACCGCGCGGTATCCCAGGTCGGCGTAAGGAGAATGCCGGCCCCAGGCCTTGTCGCCGCCGCTTGCGAGATCGAAGAGGATGGCCGCCGGCACCACCGGAATCCTGCCGGCCGATGTCGGAAATCCCCGATCCTCTTCGACCAGGCATGCCACGGCGCCGCCTGCTGCATCGAGGCCGAAGACCGAGCCGCCGGAGAGCACGACCGCATCCACGGCGTCAACGAGGCTGGCGACATGGAGCGTACCGGTCTCGCGCGTGCCCGGGGCGCCGCCCCTCACGTCGGCGGCGGCCGTGACGCGTTCCTCGGGGACGATGGCGGTGACGCCGGTCCTGACCCGGTGATCCTCCGCCTGACCGACGAGGACGCCATCGACATCGGTGATGAGATTGAGCGGTCCGGGCTTCACGTTCCGCCGTCGCTCGCCTTCTCGTGGGTGAGGGCCGCCGAATTCATGCAGTAGCGCTGGTGCGTCGGGGGCGGTCCGTCGGGGAAGACATGGCCGAGATGGGCGTCGCAGCGGGCGCAGACCACTTCCGTGCGGGGCATGAAGAAGACGCTCCTGTCGGCTCGCAGCTCGACCGCCTCGTCGTCGATCGGGGCCCAGAAACTCGGCCACCCGGTGCCGGACTCATACTTGGTCACCGAGTCGAAGAGCGCCGCGCCGCAGCACACACAGCGATAGAGGCCCGGTTCGCCTTGTCCCTGATAGGCCCCGGTGAACGGTCGTTCCGTTCCGGCGCGCCTCGTCACCCTGAACTGCTCTTCGGTGAGGCGGGTCCGCCACTCCTCGTCGGTCCTGACGATCTTCTGCACCATGGTCTGTTGTCCGCTCTTCAGAACTGCTTCGTCAAGCCCAGTTTCTGGCGCGTCTCGGCGGGACCCATGATCCGCGCGCCGAGGCGTTCGACGACCTCGACGGCACGTTCCACGAGCTGGCCGTTGGTCGCAAGCACGCCGCGCGAGAGGTAGAGATTGTCCTCGAGGCCGACGCGCACGTTGCCTCCCGAGATCACGGCCTGCGCCGCCATGGGGATCTGCATGCGGCTGATCCCGAAGGCCGACCAGTGGGCATTGGCGGGAAGCAGATTGCGCATGGCGATCAGCGATTCGGGATCTGACGGCGCCCCCCAGGGAACGCCTAGGCAGATCTGGAAGAGCGGCGGTTCCTCGATCACCCCCTCGCAAATGAGCTGGTTGGCCAGCCTGACATGCCCCAGGTCGAAGCACTCGAGCTCCGGTTTGACGCCCGCCCTGGCAATGCGCTCGCCCATGACCCTCAGGTGATCGGGGACGTTGATGAAGGCGCCTTCGGTGAAGTTCATGGTGGCGACGTCGAGGCTGCAGATTTCCGGAAGCAGTTCCTCGACATGGAGCACCCGTTCCTCAGGCGATGCCATGTCGCTTCCAGGCGACGCGCGCCCCGGATCGTCGGCGTCCGGCATGTAGTCGCCCCCCATGCCCGTGGTCAGGTTGAGGATGACGTCGCACTCGCTGTCGCGCACCCTCGCCACGACCTCGCGGAAGGCATCCCTGTCCCGGTTGCCCTTGCCGGTCTTCACGTCGCGCACGTGAACGTGGGCGATGGCCGCACCGGCGCCGGCGGCCTCGATGGCCGCATGGGCGATGGCCTCGGGCGTGACCGGCACGTGGGGGCTCTTGTCGGCGGTGTCGCCGGCGCCGGTCACGGCGCAGGTGATGAAGACGTCTGTGTTCATGGCTTGCTCATGTAGTGGGCAACGAGTTTCTGGAAGTGGTGCACGCCCCCCTCCCATATGCCGCTGAATCGCGCACCCTGCATGGCCGGGGACATGTGCCCCCTGTGCACCGCTTCCACGGCGTTGAAATCCTCGACGTTGGTGGTATCGAAGAAGTCGATCACGGCCTTCCTCGCAGCGGCATGGGCGGGCTCCGTGGCGCCTTCGCCGTGGAAGTAGAAGTCCCAGCGCTGGCGGGACTGTCCGGCCCCGTCGGGGAATTCCACCATGGAGCAGGCATGGTCGGGGCCGACCACGAACTTGAAGTTGGGAAAGAGCGCCAGGTTCTTCGCCCTCCTGTCGGCCCCGTCAATACCCGGCCAGCGCGGCAGTGCAGCGTCCCCGGTCCAGGCGGCGGGGAGGCCGATGTCGATGACGGTTCCGAGACAGGCGCCGTCGGCGATGACCTCGTGCTCTTCGAAGGGCGCCGCCTCGGCGAGCACGGTGTGCACGAAATCGAGATGGAGTGTCTCGAGGTAGTTCTCGGCCACCAGCTTCCAGTTGCCGGCGATGTCGTAGTGGCGGGTGAACGCCCAGGTGGCATGGTCGAGGTCGTACTCGCAAAGATGGGCCATGAAGGGAGCGGCGTAGTCGTCAAAGGGTTCGGCCTCGCCGTCGACGTTGACGAAGAGCCAGTCGTGCCAGCGCGCCATGCGGACGGGTTTGAGACCATGGCAGGCCTTGTCGAGTGTCTCAGCCTGTCCCTGGTTGTGACCGCCCCAGTGGGGTGTCAGGCGCAGGGCTCCGTCGAGATCGAAGGTCCACCCGTGATAGCGGCAGCGCAGGGTAGCAAGCCCGCCGGCCGCCTCGTCGACAAGCAGTGAACCCCGGTGAGTGCAGATATTGTGGAAGCACCGGACCTCGCCGGCGCGGGTGCGCGTGAAGAGGAGCGGGACACCGGCCAGTGTTCTCGGCATGACGGATCCCGTCTCCGGCACCTCGTGGGCGTACCCGGCAAGGGTCCAGGTCCGCGCGAAGAGGCGGGCGTGTTCCTCGCGGGCGAAGTCCTCGCAGGTATAGACGCGCCCCGGCAGGCCGCGGGCGTCCGCCGTCGGGCGATGCAGCCCCTCGATGTCCTCGGTCCTGAGCATGATCCGGAGGGCAGACTCCCAAGAAGGTGCGCACCATACTGCACCTCTTCGCCCGGCCGGTCGAGACCTCTCGCTCCGATCATGGCGTTTCGTGGTCCGACCGGATAGATTGCCCCGTCCCAGGGGGAGAGGGTGGGCAGTCCGGGATCGAGGCATGGCCCATTCCGAGGAGAGCATGACGGGCACCGATGATCAGGAAGTCAAGCTGACCTGCAGGCATGTCTGGAAGGTGTACGGGCCCCGGGCCGACAGGTTCTTCACGGCCGGCAACGGCGATGTGGCCGATACCGCGGGCCTGGTCGAGACCATCAACGAGTCGGACCACATCGGTGCTGCCTGCGATGTCACCTTCGATGTCCACATCGGCGAGATCTTCGTCATCATGGGCCTCTCCGGTTCCGGCAAGTCGACCATCGTGCGCTGCCTTTCCCGGCTGGTCGAGCCGACCGCGGGAGAGGTGATTCTCGATGGCGAGGACCTCCTGCAGGTCTCCAGGGACAAGCTGATCGACATCCGCCGCCACAAGATGGGCATGGTGTTCCAGAATTTCGGTCTCCTGCCGCATCTCTCGGTGCTCGAGAACGTCGCGTTTCCCCTGCAGGTCCAGGGCATCTCCAAGGAAACGAGGCGCGCCCGGGCGCTGGAGATGATCGATCTCGTCGGGCTGACGGGGCGCGAGACGAGCTATCCGCGCCAGCTCTCGGGCGGTCAGCAGCAGCGCGTCGGGATCGCGCGGAGCCTCGCCGTCGAGCCGGAGCTGTGGTTCCTGGACGAGCCCTTTTCGGCTCTCGATCCGCTGATCCGCCGGCAGATGCAGGACGAGTTCCTGCGTCTCCAGCAGCTGCTCCACAAGACCATCGTCTTCATCACCCACGACTTCCTCGAGGCCCTTCGCCTCGCCGACAGGATCGCCATCATGAAGGATGGCCGCATCGTGCAGATCGGCACCCCCGCGGAGGTGGTGATGCAGCCGGCCGACGATTACGTGAGCGAGTTCACCCAGGATGTGCCGCGGGTGAAGGTGATCACCGCCGGCGACATTTCTAGCGCTGACGTTCCTGCCACGGATGACGCGGTCGATGAACATGCCACGCTCGAAGAGATCATGCCGCGGTTTGCCGGCGGTGCGGATGTCATCGCCGTCAGGAACGGTGAGGGCGCCATCGTCGGCAGCATCACGGCCCGGAAGGTTCTGAGCACCCTTGCCGACAGCCATGCCGGGGAGGGCGCGGCGTGAGCCCCGCACGGGAAACGGGTGCGCCGATGACCGTGCGCCGGATCCCGCCCAGGCTCGTGGTCTGGATGGTTTTCGGCGCCCTGGCGACTCTCTGCCTGGTGTTGCGCGACGACGAGAAGTGGCTCGTCAAGTACCCCAGGGACTGGATGCTTCCCGTCGAGGCCGGCCTCGAGTTTCTCATGGACGGGTTCACGGCCCACTTCAAGCCGATCTTCCGCCTGCTTGCCGACCTTCTCGAATGGCCGATGACGGGTATCCAGTTCGTGCTGCAGACATCGCCGTGGCCGGTGACGATCGCCATCGTGGCGATCATCGCCTTTGCCGCCCAGGGCTGGCGTCTCGCCCTCTTCTGCATCGCTTCCCTCCTCTACATGGTGGTTGTCGGATACTGGGACGAGAGCATGTCGACCCTGGCGCTGGTCTGCATGTCGGTGCCGCTTTCGCTCGTGATCGGCTTCGTCCTGGGCCTGCTCGGTTTCCGGTTCCGCTGGGCCCGGCGCGTCATCGAGCCGACACTCGACGTCATGCAGACGGTGCCGACCTTCGCTTACCTCATTCCCATCCTGATTCTCTTCGGCATCGGACCGGTGGTCGGCATGGTGGCGTCAGCCATCTACGCCAGCCCGCCCATGGTCCGCAACCTCATGCTGGGTCTCCAGAGAGTTCCCGACAACGTCATCGAAAGCGGCCAGATGTCCGGCTGCAACGGTTTCCAGCTTCTCTTCATGGTGCGCATCCCGGCAGCGATGCACACGATCATGATCGGCGTGAACCAGACCATCATGGCCGCACTCGCCATGGTGATCATCGCCGCCATCATCGGCGGCTTCGCCGACATCGGCTGGGAAGTGCTCTCCACGATGCGCAAGGCACAGACCGGCCAGAGCCTCCTCGCCGGACTGGTCATCGTGCTGATCGCCATGATGATGGACCGCATCAGCCGTGGTTTCGCAGAACGCACCGGAGAGATCCACGTGCACCGTTCGGGCAACCACCTCGTGCGCCATCCCATGCTCACCTCCATGGCGACGGCGGTCGTCGTCGGCTCACTCCTTGCATGGGCGGTGCCGGTGTTCAACGCCTATCCCGATGCGTGGATCATCTATCCGGCCGAGGGCCTCAACGCGGCGGTCTCCTGGTTCACCCGCAATTTCTTCGACATCACGGACGCCATCAAGACCTACACCCTCTATTTCTTCATGCTCCCCATGAAGGCTGGTCTCGAGAGAATCGCCCGGCCCAGCTCATGGGGCTTCGAGATGACGCCGATGGCATCCGTCACCTACTGGATGTTCCTGGTGGCCATCGGCTCCCTGGCAGCCAGGCTGGGCGGCTGGCGCACCGCCGTCTGCGTGGCGCTCCTCGGCATCCTCTTCTACTACGGAGCGTCGGGAACGCCGTGGCCCGTCTTCATCGCCGCCGTCACCCTCATCGCCTTCCAGGTCGGGGGCTGGAAAGTCGCCCTCTTCGCCTTCCTCGGCATGGTCTTCATGCTGGTGAGCGGCGCCTGGCCGAGGGCCATGCTCTCCTTCTATCTCACCGCGACCTCGGTCATCATCTGCTTCGTGGCTGGCGGAGCCCTGGGCATCTGGGCGGCACAGAACGACCGTGTCTCCGCCGTCCTGCGGCCGATCAACGACACCCTGCAGACCATGCCTCTCTTCGTCTTCCTCATCCCCGTGGTGATGGTCTTCCTGGTGGGTGATTTCTCGGCGCTTCTCGCCATCATCATGTACGCCATCGTGCCGGCGATCCGTTACACCGAACACGGCATCCGCCATGTCGACCCGGTGGCCATCGAGGCGGCCCGGATGATGGGCTGCACCGAGAGGCAGATCCTCTGGAAGGTCAAGCTTCCCCTTGCCGTCCCCGAGATCATGGTGGGCCTCAACCAGGTGGTGATGTTCGCCCTCGCCATGCTCGTCATCGCCGCCCTCGTCGGCACCAAGGGCCTCGGCCAGTGGGTCTATGACAGTCTCACCAACGCCCGTTTCGGCCAGGGTGTCATCGCCGGGGGGTCCATGGCTCTCATGGCCATGATCGCCGACCGCATCATCCAGGCCTGGGCCGCAAGCAAGAAACGCGACCTCGGTCTCTCCACCTGATACCGCGAGAACGTCACGCTGCCCTGCGCCCTCGCCGCCCGTCATCGCGTCGAGGCGCCCCGACAGGCAGGCGGATAGCGTGGCCGTGCATTCGACGCCGCCGTTGTTGCAACCTTCGGAGCCATGACAGGGGAGGCTTGAGCGCCCCCGTATCAACTGCGGGTTCCGGCGCTGCGAAGGGAGAGACCGATGAGCCGCCGCCGTCTTCCGGTCGGGATCCAGGATTTCCGGCGCTCCCGGGAGACCGGCAGCTGCCATGTCGACAAGACCCCTCTCATCTGTGGACCTGGTCGCGCAGGGTGACCATGACTTCCTGTCGCGTCCGCGCCGCTTCGGCAAGAGCCCTGGGATCGCTGTTCGCCTGCCACGAACCCCTGTTCCGGGGACTCGACATCCACTCCCAATGGGACCGGTCGGCGCCGCATCAGGTGGTGCGGCTGAGCTTCGACGGGAAGTACAACGAGCCGGGCGAGATCGAAGGGGACATCATCGAGCAGACGGTTCCGGCGATTCAGGATCTTGGCGTCGCCACCCGTGAGTTCGACGACCAGCCAATCCGGGGTCAGAAAGGCGATCGAGGTCGAGGCGGTCACTCTCGACGTAATCACGGGCCGTCATGTCCTCCAGGCGGCAGGCGGTCGGCGGATCGAGACGGAACCGGACGGTCTGGTCGAAGAGGGCAAGCCACCGGTCCATGTGCGTCGGCCAATCGGCCTCAGTGTCCGCGGGATCGGCGTCCTTGATGAACCACCAGCTGAGCTGGACCTCGGCGTCGTCTCCGGACGGCGCCGCGCGGACCCTGATTTCGCGCAGCGCCCGAAGATGGGCGCCCTCGTCGGTCTCCTTGTCGTGCTTGTCGACAAGGCGCCTTTGGAGGGCCTCGGCCGCGGCGACGAAATCGTCGGGAAAGGCGAAGCGGGACCTCTTGCGAGAAAGGGCCAGGGCAATGGCCCGCAACTCCTCGTCGGTCTCCCAGCCGGGCGTGCGGGTCCATCGGGCGACAAGGGTCTTCTCCACGGTCCAGGACCGGCGTGGGACCGTCCTCAATGGGCTCGCCGTCATTGAGCATGGCCTCGGCGGCTTGGTTGGATGCCGGGCTATGCGGACGGGTGAGGTCGGCGAGATGAAGGAATTCCAGGCCGGCGTCCAGGGAAACGTCTCCCTGGCGCCAACCTAGAGGGCCTCGTCAATCGCCCGCTCGTCCTCTTCCGTCAAGGGCATGAAGCATCATCCACTCTTCTTGGGCGCCCGCTTCGCGCGGGCGGTTCGCGCCCTGGCCGGAACCCCGGGGTGCTCTTGTTCGGCCTCCAGGAGAAACGTCGGCGCTTGCGGCCGGTGCGCGTCCCGGGCCTCCCGAGACAGCGGGACGCTGAGGGGTCCGGGCGGCCGGATGCCCGCGGCGCGCGCCCTGGCCTCGTCGAAGTGGCCCTCCTTGAGGTGGTCGAGGGCGGAAGCGCCCGTGGCGGCGTCCACGGCCAAGAGTTGGGCGCGGGTGCCGGCCTGGTTGCCCTGGTCAAGGCGGCGGATGGCGTCCAGCATCCGACGAATCGCCTGGTCGTGCCCGGCGGAAACGGCCTTGCCGCTGGCCCAATGGTGGACGCTCCGGCGCGAGACATCGAACAGGTCGCTCAGCTCCTCCCAAGTAAGGCCGGATCGGCGGCGGATGTCCAGGACTGCCTCGGCCATGGACTCCGCGGCCACGTGGTCGATCTGACCAGCGGGGCTGGCGGCCGTCCGCTCGACGAATCGGGGAACGTCGTAAGTGCTCGCGGTCGCCGATCCTGACAGACCAGTGACAACGGGCAAGGCCGCGGAAGCGGCATCAAGGCCGGGGCGATGCATGGAGCCGACCGCGGACGTGTGCGTGGCCGGCGTGTCTCGGAGTGCTGGCGCAGTTGTCATAAATCACCTCCGTAGAATCTCAGGAACTCGTCCGTGACCATCTGGTGGAAGAAGTAATAAAGACATGTGGTGAATCCGGTGGCGGTTGTCAGCAACTCTTCACTCGCAAAGGGTCGCGGCTCCGACGTGAACATGTCCAGATCGAGCACCCAGCTCGGCTCGCCGATCGGCTCAACGGCGTCGGGATCATAGGTCTCGTTCGGCGGCAGTTGACCCCAACGTCCCTGGACGCGGGCGGCGTCCGGAGCCAGGATGTGTCTGCGGCCGCTGGCCAGGCGCAGGATGGTGAGCATTGCTCCGATGAGTGCAGGGAGCCGTCCCGGATCGAGCGGCGCCGCGCGTCGCGTCGTCGCTACCAGAGCACGCCGAACGGCCGTAAGACGGGCCGTCGCCGTCAGGAGCTTTACCGGCGCCGCCAGGGGGACCGGGCGCGTGCGTTGAAGGCCAGGACGGCCTGGGGGCGCGAGGCGCGGAACCTCCTCGACTTCCGCGCCGAGACCCGGATGAGCGTTAAGCGTTTGCGTCGACGGAACTCGATCTCGACGACTGATCGAGATCCTCTGTCCATCATGCCGGGTGTTGGATGACGTGGCGCCAGCATCCCGATGGGTGGATGCGGATGCCGTACCCCCCTGCGGTGGGCGTCACGGATGTCCCGGATCAGTCCTGCGAGGACGACGAGCTGTTGCGGCCCTTGTTCAGATGTGCTGCAGCCATGGGGTCTCCCTCGAAAGCGCGTTGCGGGAATGGCCGCTTCCGCTCGCGAGATCGCCTGCAGTGGCAGGTAAGCGTTTGCGTTCGCTCGGTTGTTCGGCGCCGCAGGTGCGTCCCCTGGCGTCAGGCGGCGCGGGCGGCGGCCATCTGGTGGCGGACGAGGCGGGAGTAGAGGCCGTCACCGGAAGCGAGCTCGTCGTGGCTTCCCTGCTCGACGATGCGCCCGTTCTCCATGGCGACGATGATGTCGGCGCTGCGGATGGTGGAGAGGCGGTGGGCGATGACGAGTGTCGTGCGGTCGGTCATGAGCCTGCTGAGGGCGCGGCGGACTGCCATCTCGTTGACGGCATCGAGATGGCTCGTCGCCTCGTCCAGAATGAGGATCGGCGCGTCCTTGAGGAAAGCGCGGGCAATGGCGACACGCTGGCGCTGGCCGCCGGAAAGCCGGGCGCCGCGCTCTCCGAGACGGGTGTCGATGCCGTCTCTCAAGCTCGCCGCGACATCCTCAAGGGAGGCGTGGGCGATGGCTTGCGCGAGGTCATCGTCGCTGGCGTCGGGGCGGGCGATCAGGATGTTGGCCTTCAGGGTGTCGTTGAAGAGGAAGGTGTCCTGGGCCACCAGGGCCGTACGGGATCTCAGGTCATCGAGCCGGTAGTCCCTGATGTCGTTGCCGTCGAGGGTGATGCGCCCCTCGTCACAGTCCCAGAACCGCATCAGGAGGTGGGCCATGGTCGTCTTGCCGGCGCCGCTGGGGCCGACGAGTGCCACCGTGGAGCCTGCCGGAATCGCGAGGTCGATGTCCGAGACGGCGGGCTCGATGCGGCCCGGATAGGTGTAGGACACGTGCTCCAGGGTGATCGCCGCACCGCCGCTGGTGCGTGTGGCGTCGACGCCCGGACCATCGACGACGGTCACGGGTTCGCGGTCGACCGCGTGGAGGCGTCGCGCCGCCCCGAGGGTATCGGAAAGCTGACGGCCGATGTGGGCGATCTCGCTCACCGGCAGGAAGGACGCCATGGCGAGCAGGGTGAAGAAGGGGAGGAGACTCGCATCGAGCGTGCCCGAGGTCACCATCGCCGCGCCGGTGACGATGATCGCAAGGCCGCCGAGGCCCGTCGCCACCTCGAGGATGGCCATCTGGACCGTGAGGTCGCGGAAGAAGGGCAGACGCGCACGGTAGACCGTCCGGGCGATGGCAACGAAGAGGCGACGGCGCTCGCGGACCTGCCGGAAGGCCAGAATCTCGCCCAGTCCCTGGATCGAATCGGCGGTGAAGGCATTGAGCTCGCCCAGTGCCTCGCGGGCCTGTGAACCCAGCCGGTCGAGGCGGCCGCGCAGCATGACCGGAGAGAGCGCGACGATGGCAAGGAAGGGAACGAGGGCCACCGCCATGGGCCAGCCGAACCACACCAGGACACCGATCACGATGGCCGGCGTCAGCATCGCCACGAAGGCCGGGGCCACGGTGTGGGCGTAGAAGGATTCGATGGT
Source organism: Alphaproteobacteria bacterium (assembly GCA_964291265.2). GTDB lineage: Bacteria > Pseudomonadota > Alphaproteobacteria > SP197 > SP197 > SP197. The sequence goes on along the minus strand of OZ219747.1, from coordinate 399,672 downwards.
CTCGATGTCCTGCGTCGCCATGGCCGAGAGATCGCCGGTGCGCCTGCGCAGGAGGTAGGCTGGCGCCAGGCTGTCGATCTTGTCGAAGAGCCTGATCCGCATGCGTGCCAGAAGGCGAAACGCCATGTCGTGGGCGAACCACGATTCGAGCCAGTGCAGGATCCCGGAGAGCGGTGCGGTGATGGCAAGCCAGATCAGGAGGCCTGTCCAGGGCTCCCCGTTGGCGATGCGCGCCACCACGAGGGCGGAGAGCACGCCCACGCCGATGAAACTGACGACCCGGCTCACGCCAAAGATGAAGGTGAGGAGAAGCCGCAGGCGCTCGCCGCCGACGAAGGAGAGAAGCACTTCCGCCGCTCCTGCCCAGCCCAGGCCCTCGGCGCGCAGGATTCCGTGTGTCGGTTCGGCCTCGGCGTCAGCCCGGGCCGCAAGCTCACGGTCCCTGTCGGCGGACGCCCCGTCGCCCGCCGCGATGAAGCCGCCGTGCCTCGCCGTCGGTGCGGAAGCCTGTTCGTGCATGAGCGTCCAGTAGACGCCGCGATGCTCCATCAGATCATCGTGGGGCCCCTCTTCGACAATCCTGCCTTGGTCGAGGACGAGGATCCTGTCGGCTCGGATGACGCTCGACAGGCGATGGGCGAGGATGAGTGTCGTGCGGTCCCGCATCAGGCGGAAGAGCGCCTGCTGGATGATCGCCTCGTTTTCGGCATCGACCGCCGAGAGCGCCTCGTCGAGGACGAGGATGGGCGCATCGCGCAGCACCGCGCGGGCGATGGCGATTCTCTGGCGCTGGCCGCCGGAGAGTCTGATACCCCGTTCCCCGACCACGGTCCGATAGCCGGACGGCAGGGCGGAGATGAAGTCGTGGGCATTGGCAAGACGGCAGGCCTCCTCCATCTCGTCTGCGGTCGCGTCGGGCTTGCCGAACTTCAGGTTGTCCTCGACGGTGCCGTGAAAGAGGTAGGTGTCCTGGTTGACGACCGCGATCTGCCGGCGGAGATCGTCTGTCGTCATGGTCCGGATGTCGCGGCCGCCGATCGTGATGGAGCCCTGTTCCGGGTCCCAGAACCGCAGCAGCAGGCGCTCGATCGACGACTTGCCGGCGCCTGACGGCCCGACAACGCCGACGCTCTCTCCCTTCCTGAGGGAAAAGGAGAGATCGCGGTGGGTGGTGTCGGCCTCGCCCGGGTAGGTGAACGTGACGTCCTCGAAGGCGAGACCTTCGGCGGTGTCTTGCGTCGATGCCGGTTCGGGGTTGGCGGGTTCGCTGACGAGAGGGCCGGCGTTGAGGATGCGGAAGATGGCCTCGGTCGCCGACTGGCCGAGCATGCCGGTGTGGAGCTGGGTGCGCATGTCGCGCAAGGGGCGGAAGAGCTCGACGCCCATCATCAGCACGATGAGGAGGGTGGAAAGCTCCATGAGCCCGGCCTCGACGCGCCAGGCGCCGTAGCCGAGCGCTGCTGCCGCGGCGATGGCGATCGAGGCATCGGTGATGCCGCGGCCGAGGGAATTGACGGCCGTCACCCACAAGGTGCCGAAGGCGAGGGCCTTCGCCTTTGCCGCCAGGGCGATGGCCCGTGTCGTGCTCTGGCCGAAGGCCTTGAGCGTGGCGAGGCCCTGCACGGCATCAAGGAACTCGGCGCCGAATTCGCCGTAGGCCCGGGAGCGGTTGATGCTCGCCTGGTAGTCGAGGCGGTGGAAGGCCATCGGCAGGACGAGGGCGAGGACGGCGCCGGCAACGAGGACGGCGGCCACGGGCAGGTCGAGAAAGGCGACGAAGGTGAAGATGGCGATCGGCGTGACGATGGCGATGAGCAAGGTGGGAAGGAACTCGCCGAAATAGGTCTCGAGCTGTTCCACGCCGTCGACCACCGAGAGCACCACGTCCCCGGTGCGCTGCTGGCCGAACCAGGCGGGGCCCAGGATCACGGCCTTGTCGTAGATCCTCTTGCGGATGGCGATCTGGACCCGGGCCGCCGTCTCGTGAGCAACCATGACGCGCACGTATTCGAGCAGGCCGCGGGCCACCATCACGCCGCCGACGATGGCCAACGGCGCGACGAGGTCGGCGAAGGGACGGCCCGCGAACACCAGGGCGATGAGCCAGCCAAGGAGGGCAAGCCGGGCCACGCCGACGCAGGCCGCGACGAGGCCGACGATGACGGAGAACACCATGCGGCCGCGCACCCCTTCGGTGAACGTCCACAGACGAGGGTCGAAGTACATGGGAGCGGACCCTATCCGGTCGGCGGGCGGCTTTCCACTGCGTCAGGGGCCCCAGCGGTCCATCGTCTTGTGCCAGGCCAGGGCAGGACCGAGGAACCAGGGTCTCCCCGTATAGAGAGGACGGGTCGGAAAGGCCATGTCGTCGAAGACCGTCCTGCCCTCGGCGTTGCCGAGAATCCTGTGGCCCAGGCGGTGGCCGAGATAGCTCGCCCAGGCCACGCCGGACCCGCAGTAGCCGGTCGCGAACCAGACGCCGTCGTGGGTGCCGATGTGCGGGATTTCATCGAAGGTGTAGGCAACGAAGCCCATCCAGCTGTGCGAGATCCGGGTTTGCCCGAGCTCCGGGAAGAGGCCTGTCATGACACTGTGGAGACGCGGCGCACTCACCTTCGGGTCGGTTTCGCCCAGGGCCACGCGGCCGCCGAACACCACCCTCGTGTGATCGGGTGACGGCCGGTAGTAGTAGACCACCTTGCGGGTATCCGAGATCACCCGCTTCTTCGGCATGATGTGCTGCATGACGACGGGATCCAGCGGCTCGGTGGCGATGACGTAGCTGCCGATGGGAATGACGCGCCGCCTCAGTCCGGGTGTGGCGGCGCCCGTGTAGCCGTTGGTGGCGATGATGACGTCCCGGGCCCGGATCGTGCCGCGAGTGGTGCGGACCGCAACGCGACTGCCGTCCGTTGCGATGCCGTCCACCCGTGTGTTGGTGGCGATGACGGCGCCTGCCTGCGTTGCGCGGCTGGCGAGGCCTGCGGCGTAGCGGGCCGGATGGAGGCTGGCGTGAGCCGGCATGACGGCGCCGCCGTGATAGGCCTCGGTGCCGAGCTCGTCTGCCGTCTCGGCAGCCGGAACCATGTGCCATTCGAAGGGGACGACGCTGGACGACTCCTTGATATGGGCGGCCAGGGCGTCGTAGCGGCCGCGACGGTGGACACCGATGAAGCGGCCGCAGTGCCGGTAGTCGCAGTCGATCCCTTCCGCCTTGACGAAATCGGCCATGAAGTCGAGACTGGCATGGCCCTCGTGGAGGATGGCGTGAGCCGCCTTGCGCCCGTAACGCCGTTCGAGTTCGCCGACGCCAGGCTTGACGCCGGGGCTGATCTGGCCGCCGTTGCGTGAACTGCACCCCGAGGCGGTCTCCTCGGCCTCGAGGAGGATGACGCTGCGCCCGGCCCGCGCCAGGACGATGGCGGCGCTGAGACCGGTGTAGCCGCTGCCGACGATTGCCACGTCGATATCCGGCGGAAGTTGTTGTGTGTCGTGACGTGTGGGCGGTGCGTCCTCCCACCAGTAGGGGGCCGCCTTGAACGTGCTGGAGAAAAGACTCATCGGAGACTCCCGTCACGGAAGATGACGCCTTGACGATACCCGACCTATTCTGCATCCACCATTCATCCGAGCGGAGCCTTGGCAACCATGACGTGGACACTCAAGGAAACCTGGCGCATCACCAAACCGGCCGTCTCCAGCCGGGAGGGCGTGGTCGCCAGCCAGCACTACGAGGCATCGGCCGTCGGCGCGGAGGTCCTCAGAGCCGGAGGCAATGCGGTCGATGCCGCGGTGGCGACGAGCTTCGCGCTGGGCGTGGTCGAGCCGTGGATGAGCGGGCTCGGTGGCTGCGGTTACATGATGGTGCTCGACGCCGAGAATGGCGACTGTCACGCGGTCGATTTTCATACCCGGGCTTCCCTTGCCCTCGATCCCGCTGACTATCCCCTCGAAGAGGAGGGTGGCGCGGACGACGATCTCTTCGGCTGGCCCCGGGTGCTGGACGACCGCAACGTCCAGGGACCGCTTTCCATCGCCGTGCCGACCCAGGCGGCCGGCATGGCCGCTGCGCTGGAACGCTTCGGCACCATGCCGCTTTCCGAGATCCTCTCCCCCGCCATCGGTCTCGCGAAGAGAGGTCTCAAGGTCGACTGGCACACCACCTTGAGAATCGCCCTCGAGGCGGGAGGCCTCGCGGCCTGCAAGACGAGCCGCGACCACTTCCTGCCCGGAGGCGTGCCGGCGGCGAGCGTCGATCAAGGCGATCTCGCGATTCTCCAGAATGAGGCCCTTGTCGCCACGCTGGAACGGCTCAGCGTTGCCGGGGTGGAGGATTTCCATCAGGGCGACCTTGCCCGTCTCCTCGTCGCCGATCTCGAGGAAGCGGGATCACGGGTCGGCCTCGAGGACCTCAGGCGTTGCGAGGCGACGGTGGCGCCGGCGCTCGCTGCCGCCTATCGAGGCGCGGGGATCAACGTGCCGCCGGGGCTCAATGCCGGAACGACGCTCATCGACGCGCTCTCCCGTCTCGCCGCCTCGTGGAGTCGCTGGGAATTCACTCCCGGCGCCTTGTCTTGCGGGGCCTGGGCCGACGCGCTCCTTGGCGCCTATCGTCACCGCCTTGCCACCATGGGCTGGGACACGGGCAAGGGTTCGACGACGCATCTTTCGGTGGTCGATGGCAAGGGCAACATGGTCGCCCTCACCCAGACCCTGCTCTCCGTCTTCGGCAGCCGCGTCATGCTGCCCCGCACGGGCCTCCTCATGAACAACGGCGTGATGTGGTTTGATCCGAGGCCCGCCCGTCCGAACTCCCTGGCGCCCGGACGACAGCCGCTCTCGAACATGTGCCCCACCATCGTGACGGGATCATCGGCCGGCAACGTGGCGCTCGGAGCATCCGGTGGCCGCCGCATCCTGCCGGCGATCTTCCAGTTGGTGTCGCTGCTGGTGGATTTCGGCATGACACTGGAGGAGGCGTGTCATGCGCCGCGGATCGATGTCAGCGGCGGCGACCTCGTGACCGTGGATACGCGCTTCGATCAGGAGGCCCGCATGGCGCTGGCCCGGCGCTGGCCGACGGTGGAACTGCCGCCCTCGGTGATTTCGTCCTATGCCTGCCCCAATGTCGTGCAGGACCTGGACGGCATGAGGCAGGGTGCAGCTTTCGTGACGTCGCCCTCCTCGGCCGTCGCCGGGGCTTGATCGAGACTCGTCAGGGAAGGCTGTCGAGGCGGCAGACCACCTGCGAGATCACCGGGCGCTGGCGCTCCTGGGGAGGACCCTTCGGGGTGCCGATATGGACGAAGCCGATCAGGTGGTCGTCCGGGGGAATGCCGAGTGTGGCCTTGATGCGTTCGTTGTAGGCCGGCCAGTTGGTGACCCACTGGGCGCCGTAGCCCAGTGCCGTCGCCGCATGCAGCAGGTTGAAGCAGACATTGCCACACGACAGCAACTGCTCGACGGGGGGAACGCCGTCGCGGTCCGGCACGATGCGGCTGGAGACGATGACGAGCACAGGAGAGCGCTGCGGGCGAATCCACTCGAGGTGCAGGCGGTCCTCCGGGACGGCGGGGTTCTGCCTGGCGAACTCCTCGGCAAAGGCGTCTCCCAGCTCCTTCTGCGCCTGCCGAGAGAGGACCTGCAGGCGCCACGGCGTGACGCGCCCGTGATCGGGAACCCGCACCGCCACCTCCAGCATGCGTTGCAGTTCCTCCTCGTCCGGGCCCGGCTCGGCCAGCCGGGCAGCGAGGACCGAGCGGCGGCTTGCCAGCATGTCGAGAGGCGTTCCGTCCATGATGTTCAGCGGTGCTTCAGTCATGGGCCGCCTCCTCGGGCTCGCTGGGTGTCATGGTCAGGAACGTCCCGCCGCCGGGAAGAGATCGAGGGGTTTCTCGCCTCTCAGCATGCGATAGACCTGCATGGCCTCGATCACGCGCTGAACGTAGTTTCGTGTTTCGCGGAAGGGAATGCTCTCGATCCAGTCAATGGCATCGACTCCGCCGTCGCCGGGGCGGCCCGATCGCCTGATCCACGCACCGACGTTTCCCGGCCCGCCGTTGTAGGCGGCCAGTGCCAGGACAAGGGAGCCGCCGTAGTTGCCGATCAGCCGGCCGAGGTAGGCGGCGCCCAGCCGGACATTGTGCCATGAGTTCCCGAGAAGCAGGTCACGGGACGTCTCGACACCGAGCCGTGCGGCTGTCGCGCGGGCAGTGGCGAGGCGGAGCTGCATCAGGCCATAGGCCGCGCTGCCCGAAATGGCGCGGCGATTGAATTCGCTCTCGCGGTTGATGACGGCCAGCACCAGGTCGGCATCGACGCCCCCCGTGTCGGGAAGGTCGATGACGGGAAATCCGGCCGCCGGCATCACCACGCCCCTGGCGGCCGCCGTCTTCGCCACCCTGACGGCCGCGTGAGGCAGGTTGAGGTCGAGCGCGCTGGCGGCGATGGCCTCGAGGTCCTCGGCGGCTTCGGCCGATCTCGCCATGTGCTGGAGGAAGGTCTCGGCCAGGCGCCGTTCCCCCACCTCCATCAGCCGGCGGACGATGAGGAACAGCTCGTCATCGCCAGCCGTGCCGGCGAGGACAGGCGGCGCCGGCAGGGAGAGCGCCGTGCCCTGGCGCATGGCGGCAAGCTGTCCGTAGAAGGTCTGCGGGTACTCTGCCGCCCGGTCGAACCAGTCGCTCGCCAGCGCCGTCATGCCATCGGCTTCAGCGGCCCTGGCGCACCAGTAGGCTCCGCGGGCCAGGCTGATCGGTTGTCTCACCTGGTCCTGGAACCAGGAGAAGTGCTCCAGCGCGGTGGCAGGGTCATCGAGATGGCGTAACGCGATCCAACCGGCCAGCCACTCGGCGCGATGGTGAAAGGCGCCATGGCGGCGGCTGTGATCGGCAACGACATCATAGGCTCCTGCCATGTCACCCCGGGCCATCAGTTCCAAGGCAATGCGAAGTCGCTGCAGGGCCCACCGGTCCGGTTGGCTGATGTCGTGCGGCAGGCCGAGCACGAGTTCCAGTGCAGCGTCGTGGCGCCCCTTCGCGAGGCGCCAGTCGACTCGCTCGAAGATCAACGCCTCGTTGTCACGCAAATGCGCCGGAACGCTGGCGATCGCGGCATCCACGCCCCATTCCCGACCCTTGAGGCGTATGCGCGCCTCGCCGAGAGCGGCCAGGTCGTCGTCTTCCAGGCGGGAGAGAGTGCGCCGCGCCGCAGCCGTCATGCCCTGCCAGATCAGCCGGTCGACACGCTCCCGGTGCTGTTCTGGTGTCAACCAGGAGCCGTATTGCTTCAGAAACGCCCGTTCACCTGCTGCCCTGAACGTGTGGTGCTGCCAGGCATCGAGAACCGCCGCGCGGGCCTCGCTCTCCCGGCCGGCATCGAGGAGAGCCTCGACGTGGCGCAGGACGCCCCCGTCCGTCATGGGGGCCCAGCGCGTGAAGTAAGCGATGACGTCGGGGCTCTCGAGAGTGTGCGGCATGACGTCCTCGGCGTTGCGGCGCAGCATGTCCTGCAATGGCCATTCGGGACGGGTCTCCATGAAGGCCCGGATGTCGTCGAAGGGAGCCCGCCAGTCGTCCTTCAGCCTCATCCAGCGGATGACGTCGACCAGCACCGGATCCGACGCCCTGGAGGCCCAGATGCCTGCATCGCGCCACTGGTTTTTCCTGGCGTGGTGGAAGGCGGAGCGGTAATGCGCGATATCGGCCTCGCCCAGGGGCTGAGGGTCGGCTTGCGCCGGGACGATCAGGGCGAATGCGATCGCCAGGACGGCGAGGCAACAACGGCGCACGACGAAAACTCCGCTTAACGGGGTCGTCACACGGTGAACGATTCACCGCAACCGCACATGCCCTTCACGTTCGGATTGTTGAAGACGAAACGGCTTTCCAGCCGGTCCTCGTGCCAGTCGAGCTCGGTGCCGAGCAGGAACATGGAAGCGGCAGGATCGATGAAGAGCCTGACACCCTTCGATTCGATCGTGTCCTCCCGGCCGGTTTCTTCCTCGGCATAGTCCATCGTGTAGGAGAAGCCGCTGCATCCGGCCATCTTGATTCCGACCTTGAGACCGATCGCCTTCTCGTTGAGGCGCATCAGCGCCTTCACTCGCTCGGCGGCGCGGTCGGTCAGGGTCATGAGATCCTTGCCGGGAGTTGCGAACATGGTTGCTTCCTCTCCAGTCCTTGGGTCAGGGCTCAGTAGAAGCCCAGTTCGATCCTTGCGTAGTCCGACATCATCGACGGATCCCAGGGAGGGTCCCAGACGATGTCGACAGCGACATCCTTCGCGCCTTCCACCTTCGACACCGCATCGCGTATCCACACGGGTATGTCCTCCGCTACCGGACAACCCGGCGTGGTGAGCGTCATCTCGATGCGCACGGAGCCGTCAGGTCTGGAATCGATAGCATAGACGAGACCCAGATCGTAGATGTTCACCGGAATCTCCGGATCATAGACCGTGCGTATCGAGTCGACGATGTCGCCGATGAGCGGTTCACCTTCCTCCTGGGGAATGCTGCGGGGATCGATCTCCGTCTCGGGTGTCCAACTCTCGTGGAGGCTGGTGGAGGCCACCCCCTCTGGCTTGTCGGATTGCATGGTCTACTCCGTCGTTGCCCTGGCCTCGCCGTCCATGGCGGCCGTCATCGCATGCCAGGCGAGTGTTGCGCACTTGACCCGCACAGGAAAGTTGCGCACGCCCGACATGACGATCAGCTTGTCGAGGCCTGCATCACTTCCGTTGATGTCCTGGCCCGTGACGAGCAGGTGGAACTCGTCGAAGAGGCGTCGCGCGTCGGCCTCGTTCAGGCCCGGAAGCATCTCCGTCATGATCGAGGCCGAGGCGATGGAAATGGCGCAGCCGCGTCCCTGGAAGGCGGCGTCCTGGATGGTCCCGTCCTCGTCGATTCTGAGGTAGACCGACAGGCGATCGCCGCACATCGGGTTGTCGCCCTCCGCCTCGTGGCTGTGATTCTCCACCCGACGGCAGTTCCTCGGGTGCCTGCCATGATCGAGAATCACCTCCTGGTAGAGCTCGCGCAGATCGTCCATCACGAAAACAGGCTCCTCGTCTGTTGCAGCGCGGCCACGAGAGCGTCGACCTCGTCGGCGGTGTTGTAGAGGGCGAATGAGGCGCGGACCGTGGCGGCGACATCGAAACGGTCCATCAGGGGTTGGGCGCAGTGGTGACCGACGCGCACCGCCACGCCTTCGTGATCGACGATGGTGCCGACGTCGTGGGGGTGGATGCCATCCAGATTGAAGGAGACGATGGCCGCCCTCGCGGGATGGGCGCCCAGCATGGTGAGACCCTCGACGGCCGACAGACGTTCCACGGCGAGGTCATGCAGCATGGCCTCGTGTTCGGCGATTCTCTCCATGCCGAGAGAGGTGACGTAGTCGAGGGCGGCCTTGAGCCCGACGGCCTGGGCGATCGCCGGGGTGCCGGCCTCGAAGCGGTGGGGGATTCCCTTGAAGGTCGAGCGCTCCAGGGTGACCCGGGCGATCATCTCGCCGCCGCCCTGCCAGGGCGGCATCGACTCGAGAAGTTCGGCCTTGCCGTGGAGGACGCCGATGCCCGTGGGTCCGTAGATCTTGTGGCCGGAGAAGACCATGAAATCGCAATCCAGCGCCTGGACATCCACCGTGCCGTGGCTGATCGCCTGGCAACTGTCCAGCATGACCCTGGCGCCGGCATCGTGGGCCAGGCGGATCATCTCGGCAGCAGGCGTGATGACACCGAGCGCGTTGGACATCTGTGTCAGGGCCACCAGTTTCACCGGACGGTCAAGCAGGCGGCGATAGGCGTCCATGTCGATCTGGCCGTCGTCGAAGATCGGAATCGCCTCGACCTCGAGTCCTCTCTCGACGGCCAGCAGGTGCCACGGCACGATGTTCGCGTGGTGCTCGAGAGTCGAGACCAGGATCCTGTCGCCTTCCTCGAGGTTCGTCCGACCCCAGCTCTGCGCCACCAGGTTGATGCCTTCGGTGCCGCCGCGCACGAACACCACTTCCCTGTCCGATGCGGCATTGATGAAGCGGCGGACCGCTGTTCGCGCCTCCTCGAACCTCTCGGTCGCCGATTGGGAGAGCCAGTGCACGCCGCGATGGACATTCGCGTACTCCTCTTCGTAGAGGCGGCGTTCGGCGTCGATGACCTGGCGCGGCTTCTGGGCGCTGGCGGCGCTGTCGAGATAGACCAGCGGGCGCCCGCGCACCTGGCGCGAGAGTATGGGAAAGTCGGCGCGCACCAGCGAGGTGTCGAAGGCGATGCCGTCCGGGGCGAGGGCCGCGGCCATCGTCATGCCCGTTTCCTCCAGGCCATGGCGTGATCACGGAAGAGCTCCTGTGCCACCGGTGATCCAATGGTCTCCAGGGCTCCTTCGATGAAGGCGCCGACAAGGAGGTCGCGCGCGTCGTCGAGGGGGATGCCCCGGCTGCGCAGGTAGAACAAAGCGTCCCGATCGATCTCGCCGACCGTCGCCCCGTGCCCGCAACTGACCTCGTCGGCATAGATTTCCAGTTCCGGCTTGGCGTCGACCCCGGCCCTGCCGGAGAGAAGCAGGGTCTTGCTGGACTGGTGGCTGTCGGTGTCGCCTGCATGCTTGCGCACGGTGACCCGCCCCTGGAATATGCCCTTCGCACTGTCGTCGAGGATGTAGCGGTAGGCCTCGCGGCTGGTGCAGTGTGGCGCCGCATGGTCGATGACGGTGGTGGTGTCGAGCTGCTGGCGGCGGCGGCCCAGGCAGGCGCCGTCCAGGCGGACCGAAGCGCCGGGTTCGCCGAGTTCGACGGCAATCTGGTTGCGCCCCACACCGGCTCCCGTCGCCAGCACGAAGCTCTCGTAGGCGGCATCGCCGGCGACCTTCACTTCCGTGGTCGAGACATGGACGGCATCGGGCGAGTCGTTCTGCACCCGGTAGTGACGCAACCGGGATCCGCGGTCCAGCACGATCTCCTCGACCAGGTTGGCAAGGTAGTCCCCGGCGCCGACGTGACGGACGATGAGGGTGAGCGATGCCTCGCGCCCCAGCACGATGAGGTTGCGCGGATGCCATGCCAGGCGCCGGGCGCCGGGCGCCCCGGCAAGGGTGATGCGGAGCGGTTCGTCGACCGCGACGCCATCGGCCGCCTTGAGGACCAGCCCGTCGGCGAGCCAGGCGGTGTTGAGGGCGACGAAGTGCTTGCGCGCGAGATTCGCGACGCTGCCGAGATGGCGCCTGACGACATCGTCCTCGTCCTCGATGGCACGGGCCAGGGAGATCAGTTCGACACCGTCCGGCAACGCCCGGTTGCCCTTCCCCCAGCAGCCGTTGACGAGAACCGCTGAGGCGTCCTCCCCGGTCTCCACCGGATCCGCGGGTTCGAAGGCACGGTCCCAGCTCGATCCGGAGAGCGCCCTGAGATCGGTGTACTTCCAGTCCTCGACCTTGCGCGTCGGCAGGCCCAGACCGGAGAACCTCCGGGCGCCGGCCTGGCGCAGCGAATCGATCCACGTGTTGCCGGCGCCGGGAAGGGTCGCCGCATCGCCGGCATGGAGCAGGCCAGTCGGTTCACCGGTCATGGGTCAGGCCGCCGTCACAAGATCGCCGTAACCGCTCTCCTCGAGCTCGAGGGCGAGCGACGGATCTCCGCTCCTGACGATCCGGCCTCCGGCAAGGACGTGCACGTGATCCGGAATGATGTGGTTCAGCAGGCGCTGGTAGTGGGTGATGACAAGCGCGGCGCGCTCCGGTGAGCGCATGGCATTGACACCGTCGGCCACAACCCTGAGGGCATCGATGTCGAGACCGGAATCGGTCTCGTCGAGAATGGTGAGCGTCGGTTCCAGCAACGCCATCTGGAGAATTTCCATGCGCTTCTTCTCGCCACCGGAAAATCCGGCGTTGAGCGGCCGGCGCACCATGGCGTTGTCGATCCGCAGGTCCGCCAGCCGGGCATCCATGATCTTCTTGAACTCGAAGGCGTCGAGGCCGCTCTGACCACGCGCCTTGCGCACCGAATTCATGGCGTGCTTGAGAAAGCTGACGGTTGGCACACCGGGAATCTCCACCGGATACTGGAAGGCAAGGAAAACCCCCGACTGGGCCCTCTCCTCGGGCTCCATCTCCAGGAGATCCTCTCCCCTGTAGAGAACCTGGCCTGCGGTCACCTCGTAGCCGCCGCGGCCGGCGAGAACGTGGGAGAGCGTCGACTTGCCCGATCCGTTGGGGCCCATGATGGCATGGACCTCGCCCATGCCGACCGAGAGGTTGATGCCCTTGAGGATCTCCTCGCCCTCCACGGCAACGCGGAGGTCCTTGATGGAAAGCAGGGTCATGGCGGCTTCCTTTGCCATCGTCATCCCACGCTGCCTTCGAGGCTGATGCCGACGAGTTTCTGGGCTTCGACGGCGAACTCCATCGGCAGTTCCTGGAGTACCTCGCGGCAGAAGCCGTTGATGATCAGGGTGAGGGCCTCCTCTTCCGGGATGCCGCGCTGGCGGCAGTAGAAGAGCTGGTCCTCCGACACCTTCGATGTCGTGGCCTCGTGCTCGACCTGGGCGCTCTGGTTGCGCGTCTCGATGTAGGGAACGGTGTGGGCGGCGCACTCGTCTCCGATCAGCAGCGAATCGCACTGGGTGTAGTTCCTGGCGCCGTGGGCCATGGGGTTGACGCGGATGCGGCCGCGGTAGGTGCTCTGCGAATGGCCGGCGGACACTCCCTTCGCGATCACCCTGCTCCGGGTGTTCTTGCCGACGTGGAGCATCTTCGTTCCGGTATCGGCCTGCTGGCGATTGTTGGTGATGGCGACGGAGTAGAACTCGCCGACACTGTCATCACCCTTGAGGACGCAGCTGGGATACTTCCAGGTGATGGCGGATCCGGTTTCCACCTGGGTCCACGAGATCCTGGCCCGCTTCTCGCACAGCCCCCGCTTGGTGACGAAGTTGTAGATGCCGCCCTGGCCCTCCGCGTCGCCGGGGTACCAGTTCTGCACCGTCGAGTACTTGATCTCGGCATCGTCGAGGGCCACCAGCTCGACCACGGCGGCGTGCAGCTGGTTCTCGTCCCTCTGCGGCGCGGTGCAGCCCTCCAGGTAGCTGACGTAGCTCCCCTTGTCGGCGATCACGAGGGTGCGTTCGAACTGGCCTGTCTGGGAGGCGTTGATGCGGAAGTAGGTGGAGAGCTCCATCGGGCAGCGCGTACCGGGCGGGATGTAGCAGAACGACCCGTCGGTGAAGACCGCCGAATTGAGCGTGGCAAAGAAGTTGTCGGTGACGGGCACCACGGAACCCAGGTACTGGCGGACCAGGTCCGGATGCTCCCTCACGGCGTCCGAGATCGAACAGAAGAGAATGCCGTCCTTCTCCAGGCGCTCGCGGAAGGTCGTGGCCACCGAAACGCTGTCGAAGACGGCGTCGACGGCGACGTTGCGCACTCCTGACAGGACCTCCTGCTCCTTCAGCGGGATGCCGAGCTTGGCATAGGTCTCGAGGAGTTCGGGGTCGACGTCGTCCAGGCTCGTCGGCCCGTCGGCGGCCGACTTCGGCGCGGCGTAGTAGGAACTCGCCTGGTAGTCGATCGGCGCATAGCCGACCTTCGCCCACACGGGCTCCTTCATGGTGAGCCAGTGGCGGTAGGCCTCGAGGCGCCACGCGAGAAGCCAGTCGGGCTCCTCCTTCTTGGCCGAGATGAAGCGTATGGTCTCTTCCGAGAGTCCCTCGGGAGCCCTTTCGGTCTCGATGTCGGTGACGAATCCGTGCTTGTAGGCGCCGGTGGCCTCGTGGACGGCATCGATGGTTTCCTGAACGATGGCCATGGGTCAGGCCTCCAGCTGCCGAAGCCCCGCAAGGGGGATCAGGGGTGCGGTCATCGCGGCAAGGGAGACGCCCTCGAAGGCGTCGCGCAGTGCGGTGTTGATCTGGTTCCAGCCTCCGCGCATGGGGCACAGCGATTCGACATCGCAGTGACCGGGGTGGTCGTCGACGCACAGGGTGAGTGCGATCGGACCCTCGACAGCCTCGACGACACGGGCAAGGGAGATCTCCTCCGGGCTCGAGGTCAGGATGTACCCGCCACGGGCGCCACGCCGGCTCTTCAGGAGGCCGGCGCGGGCGAAGAGCTTGAGGAGCTTGCCGGCCGTGGCTTCCGGCAGACCGGTGGCCGTGGCCACCTGGTGCGCGGAGCGTGTCTCGTTCCCGTGCCACGCCATGTAGGTCATGACGACGACACCGTAGTCTGTCATGCGGGACAATCGGATCATGGAGACCTGCCCAATCAGGACGATTCTGGTACTGTATGGTTTGCGAAGTCGCCGATGTCAAGGCCCCTTGCGTCCCGGGAAGCCGTTTCCTGCAAACCCGGCGCCCGTTGCGCCGTCATCGAGCCGCGCGGCGGCAGATGAACGTCACGTCCCGCAGGACGGATTGCCTGACCACGATGGCGCCGGACTGACACTGTGCGCACTGGCCTGGGCGTTCGAGCGAGACGAACCGGTGGCCGCAGGCATCTTGCATCCTTGTCAGGCAGGAGCGAGAGTCGGGCCTGCACGGTGTGCCTGATCTCCTGCAGCGCGCGTCAGGCCGTTTGACGACCCGGCGGCCGGGTTCCCTTGCCCGATACTGGCGGCGGATGTCCTTGACGCGCCGGTCCTCGGGGTCCGGTTTCCGACAGGATGCGAAGGCAGGGAGAGCGAGCGATGCTGAACCATCTTGAAGTCACGAACTTCAAGGCGTGGCGCAAGCTGGACGTGTCATTCGGCAAGGTGACCGGTCTCTTCGGCGAGAACAGCTCAGGCAAGAGCAGTGTTCTGCAGTTCCTTCTGCTGCTGAAGCAGACGAAGAATGCCACGGACCGGCGCCTCGTCCTGGACTTTGGCGGGCCGAACCAGCTGGTCAACCTGGGGGCCTACAAGGCCATCGTGCATCGGGGCGAGCAGTCGGCAGACATCGTCTGGACGCTGGATTGGGGTCTCCCTGCTCCTCTCAGGGTCCACGACCCGAGCGGGCGCCGCAAGGATGTGCTCTTCACAGGGGAGAGGTTGCGGGAGGGCGCTCGAGTCGGTCTGGAGGATTCGGGCCTTTCGGCGCGCCGCGTGGAGTACGGCTTTGCCGACACCAGTTTTTCCATCGAGCCCAAGGACGGGAGTTCCCGTGAATTCGAACTCAGGTCCAACGGCCCCCATGCCTTGAAGTTCGTGCGCAACCAGGGGCGGGGCTGGGCGTTGCCGGGACCGGTCAAGACACACCTCTTTCCCGATCAGGCTCTCACGTACTTTCAGAACACCGGTTTCCTGAGCGACTTCGAGGCCGAATACGAAGCCCTGATGGACAGGATCTTCTATCTTGGTCCGCTGCGGGAGCATCCACGGCGCGAGTACCGTTGGTCAGGGGCCAGTCCCGCTGACGTGGGGCCAAGCGGAGAAAACACCATCGACGCCATCCTGGCGGCGACCGCGCAAGGCGAAGTGCGCAATCTGGGGCCGCGCAGGCGGCTCATGAAGTTCCAGGAAATGATCGCCCACTGGCTGGTCAGGCTGGGCATGATCCAAGCGTTCGAGATCAGGGAAATCGGATCGGGGACAAATCTCTACCAGGCCTGTGTGCGAACGCATCGAAACAGCCCCGAGACGACATTGACGGACGTCGGCTTCGGCGTTTCCCAGGTGCTGCCGGTTCTCGTGCTCCTCTACTACGTGCCAGAAGGCTCCATCGTGATGATGGAACAGCCGGAGATACACCTGCATCCATCCGTCCAGAGCGAGCTTGCGGACGTGATGCTGGCAGTCGCCCGGCATCGGCGCGTGCAGATCATCGTGGAAAGCCACAGCGAACATCTGCTTCGCCGCTTTCAGCGGCGTGCGGCCGAGGCAAGCGTGCCGTCCTGCGACCTGAGACTCTATTTCATCCAGACACGCCGCGGCGCCGCCGAGCTGAACGACCTCAAGCTCAATGAGTGGGGTGAGATCGAGAACTGGCCTCCCCGGTTCTTCGGAGACGAAATGTCCGAGATTGCAGCGATCGCCAAGGCGTCCCTCGAACGGCAGGTCGAGACCGCGCCATGACGGCATGCGTCGTCGACACGAACGTTGCCATTGCGGCGAACAGGAGACGTACACATGCGGACCTGCCATGTCAGCTCGTGTGTGTGAAGGTCCTGGAGGACATTTGTGCACGCGGCATCGTTGCTGTCGATGATCGCCGCCTCATCATCGGGGAATACGCAAGACACCTGAACAGTGGAGGCGCCGAGGGAGTAGGCGACAAGTTCTTCAAGCATGTCTTCAACCGTCAGTACGACACGTCCCGTGTGCGTCGCGTGTCAATTGCTCCGAGCAGCGATGACGACCGGGGATTCGAGGAATTGCCGGCAAATGATCTGGACAGGTCCGATCGAAAGTTCCTTGCTACAGCGCTGGTCGCCGGTGGCGTGATCCTCAACGCAACGGACAGCGACTGGCATGAGCAGTGCGCACTGCTGGATCGATTGGCCGTGACGCTGCGGCAGCTGTGTCCGCAGCATTCCGCAAGGGTCGGCGATTCATAGATCATGACACGCTGCATCCCCAGGTATCCGAGGACTCCCTACTGGCCGCAGTCGCCTGCAAGAGGCCGTGGCAAGAAGGATCTTGCCGATCCATCACGGTTTGTCGGAACGCCGGTCGTCGTCACCGAAAAGCTCGATGGCAGCAACACGCTCCTGCACATGGGAGAGGTGTACGGACGCAGCGTTTCGGCTCCTTCGGTCGACAAGTGGCTGGCCATGGTGCGAAAGCACCATGCCTGGAAGGTGCTGGAGCGGGACGTCTTTCTCTATGGCGAGGACATCTATGGTGTGCACAGCATCGACTACGACCCCGTGCCGGAGGACAGCACCTTCCATGCCTTCGCACTTCGTTTCGCCAACGGATGGTTTTCCTCGTTCCAGGCACTGATGGAGTATGCGCGCAATCGAGCGCTGCCGCTGGTTCCGGTCCTCCATGAGGGCGTGTTCGGGTCAGTGGACGATGTGCAGGACTTCATCCACTTCGCCCACGGGGAGCCATCGGTGCTCGGTGGAGAGCGGGAAGGCGTGGTCATCAGGCTGGCGAGCGCGTTTCCGGCCGACGAATTCCACCTCAACGTCTGCAAGAGCGTTCGCGAGGGCCATGTCCAGTCCGATGAACACTGGTCGAAGGGATGGAGACCCTGCCGCATTGCGCGAGAGTAGCCGGCAGCAGGACTTGCCACGGCGAACCCGCATCACCACTCGCAACGGCTCACCGCGCTGCGCCATGCGGGACCATCGGACCATGAAAACCTGCCAGTCCGGGCCGGCCTGGTGCGACAGGGTCACGTCGCTGGCGTCAGCGCCCTTGTGTTCCAGGCCGCATCCCGCATCAGCCCTGCTCAGTCGAGGTGACGGGAGCGGCATGCCTCGAGACTCTCGCGGGCATCGTCCAGGGCGGCAATGTGCTCCGGGCCGAGACCACAGCAACCTCCGAAGACTGTCACGCCTTGACCCGCCCAGGCCCGGGCCCGCTCGACCAGCGCATCGGGCGCGATCACGTCGACGAAGTGCCAGTGCGGCATCTCGAAATAGCCCGCTTCGGGATAGACGCCGAGCGGGCCGTTCCAGTGCTGCTTCACGGCATCGATGACATCGCCTGTGACGTCGACATCGCTGTGCATGACGCACACGAGATCCGGCCCCAGCGGCACCGTTGCCGCCACGATGTCGGCAAGACGGTTCCCGGGAAAGTCGAATGCGACCAGATCGTCGCCGTCTCGCGCCCGTGCGCACGTCAGACCCAGCCAGACCGGCAGGCCCGTTTCCTTGGCGCAGAGCATGGCAAGGGGCGCGCGAACCGTGTCCTGCATCATCTCCAGAGCAATCACGTCGCAGCCGCCGTCGGCAAGCGCTCGTGCCATGCGGCCCAGACTGTCGGCGATTTCGCCATCGGAATGACGGTTGCCGGGGTCCGCGAGATCTCCGCCGGGCGCCATGGTCGAGATCGATCCTGCGATGGCGACGTCCCGGCCGACCCGGTCGCGCGCCCGCCTGGCGAGATCGACGGAACCACGGATGATCGTCTCGGCATTCTCGCCATGGCCCATCGCCTCGAGCATGTGGGGTGAGGCTGCGAACGTGTTGGTGATGATGACCTCCGCTCCGGCGCGGATGAAGTCGGCATGGATGTCGACCACGGCATCGGGGTACTCGATCAACGCCGCGCCCGCCCATGTTCGGGCATGCATGGGCACGCCATGACGCTCGAGCTCGGTACCCATCCCTCCGTCGATGACGATGATGTCGCCCGCAGCGATCCTGTCATTCATCCTGATCATGACGTGCTTTCGTGCTTGCCGTTCGGCAGACTACCACGCCACGCGCACTCCGTGAGGGTTCGCGCTTGCCGTTCAAGGGTCATCGCCACAGGATCGTCGGAGCAAGCCGACAACACGCTCCCTCGCTCCGGCAGCAAACGTCGGGACCGTCCCGCTGGCAAATCCAGTGTCCGGGGACGACATGGCTGACGGCAAGGCGGCGATGCCGGAAGGTGATCCGCTTTCTCAGCCTGGGCGTCGCGCACGAGGGCCTCGGCTGGTTCCAGACGCCCTCGACCGCGGTGTGGACGCTGGCGACGGGACGAGGTCCACAGCGAAAGGCTCATCCTCGCCCCTGCTGACCAAGCTCCTCACAGGTCCTGGTGCGGGCGCGCCATGCACGCCCCCGCAAGGGAGCGCCGCGTTAAGCAATCGCCGCATCCCTTCATGCGAGGTGGTCGACGCCAACACCGCTACGGCCCCGGTCCGCAGCCATGTCGCCAAGGGTGGCATCGAGCAGGCACAGAGACTCGCTAAGTCCCGGGCTCGCAGAGCGTCAGGAGCACCACCTCCGAGGGGAGGCCCGCGTTTCCGCTTGTCGACGCAGCCGCCAACCACTGTCACAAGGCGCGGTCGATGTAATCTGCGCAGCCGGGTGGTAACGTTGGCTTGGACCGTTGCCGCGCTTGTCGAGATGGATGTCAAGCCTCGGGCGGCAGCAGGACAGCGCCGCGAGCCGCGAGGCCCGGTTTCACGATCTCCATGGCGACCGGAACGTTAAGCCAGAAGATCGACGACCTCATGAGGGTCGAGACAGGGAAGTTCGATACGTGCCATGCGTCCTCCTCGGGCCTCAGGCAGGACAGTCTCGGGGCGCCCCTCGACAACACACACCACAGGCACCGGTGGTTTGGTTGTGCCTGTCCCGGGAGGTAAGACACGGATGACCTTGCGTATTCTCATTCACACCGAGCGGCCCGGAATGGTGGCGCGCGCCGTTGCCGAACGTCACCCCGGCGCCGTCATCACGACGTGCGAGAGCTTCGATGCCCTGCCGGACGCGGCGCGCGGCGACCATCACGTGGCCTACACCGAACGATTCGAGCGCCGGCCCTACCCGCGCGAGGCCCTGCTGGCGCAACCCTCGCTGCGTTTCATCCATGTCTCGGGGGCCGGCATCAACCATCTGACCCCCTGGGATCCCGACAAGGTGCACGTGTGCAACTCCGGAGGCGTGCAAGACGAGGCGATGGCGCAGTTCGCCATCGGCCGCCTGATCGCGATCAACTGCCGCTTCTTCCGCTACCACGAGCAGCAGAAGGCGCATCTCTGGCAACCCCATGACGTCATCCGCTCGACCGGCGGCACGCTGACCGTCGTCGGCCTGGGCAAGATCGGCCGGGCCTGCGCCCGGGTCGGCCGCGTCCTGAGCATGACCGTCTACGGCGTGCGGGCGCGACCGCAGCCCCTTGAAGGAGTCGAGGAGGTCGTGGGCCCGGACCGGCTCAACGACGTCCTGGCGCTCTCCGACTACGTCATCGTCGTGACGCCGCTGATCGATGCGACGCGCGGACTGATCGGCGCCTCGGCACTTGCTGCCGCCAAGCCTGGCGTGATCGTGCACGACATGTCGAGAGGCGGGGTCATCGACGAGGAGGCACTGATCCGGGCGCTGCGGTCCGGGCACGTGGGGGCCGCTTCTCTCGATGTCTTCCATCGGGAGCCCCTGCCTCACGACAGCCCGCTCTGGGACATGGAGAACGTCCACATCACCCCGCACGTGGGCGGCATGCTGACCTGGCAGGACTACGATCGGCTGAGCACACGGGTCTTTCTCGACAATCTCGACCGCTTCGTGCGGGGCGAGCCACTCGCCAATCGTGTCGACCCCGAGAGGGGGTATTGACCCGTGACCGCCCCCGACGCCTCCCGTATCGTCTATCCTGAGCGCGAGGTGCGCCGCACCTTTCGTCTCAGGGTGTCCCCGAGCCACGAGCTCCATGTCGAGGAAAGCGGCAATCCCGACGGCGTCCCGATCGTTCTCCTCCACGGTGGACCGGGCGGCCGGATCTCGCCGCGCCATCACCGGCTCGTCGACCCCGAGCGCTACCGCGTGGTTGCCTTCGACCAGCGTGGCGCCGGCCGCAGCACGCCAAGCGCACTCGTCGACGACAACACGACCTGGCATCTCGTTGCCGATATCGAGAGGATTCGAGAGCATCTCGGCATCGGTCGCTGGCATGTCGCCGGCGGTTCGTGGGGATCGACACTGGCCCTGGTCTATGCCCAGTCACATCCCGGGAGCGTCAGCGCACTTTGTGTCTGGAGCGTATGGCTTGCCGACCGAACGACGCAACGCTGGCTCTTCGAATTCGGCGCCAACATGGTCTATCCCGAGGCCTGGGACCGCTTCGTGGCCCACTTCCCGCCCCGCGACCTTGACGACATCGAAGCCGCGACCTACCGCCGCATACGTGGCAGCGACTCCGGGGACGCAGACCGCATCGCCTGCGCCCTCGAGGCCTGGGAGACCGCCGCGGTCTACTTTCATCCTCGCGAGGCCAGCCTCACCGAAGGCGGCGGCGCAAGCTACGGCAGGATCATGGCGCACTACTTCGAGAACGGCTGCTTTCTCGATGGCGAGGATCACATCGTGTCGCGTTGCGAACGCCTCGCGGACATCCCCGCAACGATCGTCCACGGCCGCTTCGACATGTGTACGCCGCTACGCGAAGCCTGGCGTCTCGGCAAGGCCTGGCCCCGCGCCGACCTGCGCATCGTCGAACATGGTGGACACATGCCCGACGAGCCGGCGATGGCCACCGCCATCGTTGCCGCTCTCGACGAGCACGCAGGCATCGACACCCCGTGACCGCACCGTCCAAGGTCCGGAATGCCGGACCGCCGCAGTGTCGCCCCTGCAGGCGGCAGAGGCGCGATACTTGCCGCGGTGAAAGTTCAGGTTCCTGTCTCTCCGCTCAGGGATGCGAGCCCCGACCTGCCGTTCAGGAGGTTCCTGCAGCAAGGCGCGCGACCGCGTCTTCGGGTTTGTCGACCACCTCCAGGCAGCCTCTCAGACTCCGGTGGGAAAAGCCGTGGTCTTCCACATGGTCCAGCAGGGCCAGGAAGGGTGACCAGTACACCGAATCGACGAGAATCACTGGCTTGGTGTGGATGTCCAGCGTGATCCAGCTCAGGACCTCGACGGTCTCCTCGAGGGTGCCGATACCCCCTGGCAGAGAGACGAAGGCGTCCGCATTGTCGTACATGGCCATGCGCCTTTCGTGCATGTCCCGTGTCTCGATCATCCTGGCAACGCCGGGGTGGTGGTGTTCCCGTTCGACCAGAAACGACGGAATGACCCCCGTCACTTGACTTCCCGCAGCGATGGCCGAGTCGGCGACCGCTCCCATGATGCCCACGCCGCCACCGCCGTAGACGATCTGAAGTCCGGCCTCGGCCAGCAACCGTCCGAGGTCGTCACCAAGCTCCAGGTATCGCGAATCACGTCCCTCGAGGGAACCGCAGAACACGCATACGCGACGCACCGCCATCCTTCACGGCTTCTCCTTTCGGCGAGGCCGCACACTACACGCAATTGGGGTGATGGCACATGCCGCCGTCGTGTTGCCTTGCATCCCACCGATCACGTCGGGACGGGACGGCCGTCGTCAGGCCACTGAAACCGTAAGCGTTCGGCCGTTCGGTGATGGCTGATTTTGGTTGGTTTGGGTCTTGCTGACTATCGTCTGAGAAAGTGCTGGTAAACTCGTTTGGTCTCGATTATGGTCGAGGCCATGAAGACTTTTGCCGAGACGCGCGGAGCGACACAGCAGCTGACGGGAGGTGGTGACGGCCTATGTCGGGCGTCAGTGGCCTTGTCATGCGAGGCGCCTGACTGGCGTGCGCTCTATGAGGCGGAGCGGGTTCGTGCGGATGCGGCGGAAGCGCGTATGCGGTGTGCCAGGCGAACTGGCGGAAGGTAGGGGGTGAAAGTCCCCTGGAACGAAGGAGTAACCAAACCACGTTTCTCCGCGAGCCGTGCGTCGGTTCCCGCGAGGGGGCAGGCGAAGCGTCGGTAGCGGTACGGATGGGCAGGGCTAATGAGCACCGAAAAAGCTATCATCCGGGGTGCCGAGGCTTTCGCATTGGTCGAAGGCAACATCGCAGGCATCGATTTGGTGAGATGTCGGCGAGCCCCGCGGTGTCAGAGAACCCATGCACGTCCGCACGCCTTCTGTTGGGACCCTGGGAGATCTTCAAACCGTCCCGCCGGTTGTGGCGGGACCGCATGGGGAAGGAGAAAACCGAAGCCTATGATGTACGGTTTGAAGAAGTCGGATGAGGCCGTAGTACCTGTGAAGGCGGCGAACAAGGAAGCGTTAGCTTCTGCGGAGTCGCTGGAGGAAAGGGCCTCAACCAAGGGGAATCCGGGACGCTAAAGCACGCACCGAACGCAGTGTCGGGCAAGCGTGCCACAGGCGGCGGATCGGATACGGGAAGCCGCAGGCTAGTCCAGTGGTTTGCCGTCCAGTACCCGAGGTAGGAGCCGGATGGATTAACGTCCACGTCCGGATCTGCGCGGGGGGTGCGCAGCAATGCGCATCCCTACCGCGTCTGACCTGCGCCGTGCGAAGAATTCTGCCCGTGCCCGTGCGGGCACATTCAAGTTTCATCTCGACCGCACTCGTGATCAGCTCAAGGAGGCTCGCCGGGAGGTGAAGCGTGGACAGGCCCGAGCGGAGGCGCTGGAGCAGGAAAGGGACGCTCTGAAGCTCAAGAACGCTGAACAGGCGAGCGAGCTGAGGAATCTCCGCGGGACGCGTGCCAAGCACGCGACGGCGCGCTTCGGGTCGAAGAGCGAGAAGCGGAAGAAGAAGGAAGGCACAGGGAACAAGCGGGGTCAGCAACCCGGCAAGAGCGGCCACGGGCGCACTCCGCGTCCGAAGCTCAAGGAGAAGCACGAACGCCATGATCCACCGGCATCGCAGCGCACGTGCCCGTGTTGCGGCGAGCCCTATGTGGCCAACGGCAGCCACGAGACCTCGATCATGGAGGTCCATGTCAAGGCTCATATCCGGCGGATTGAACGTGGGCGTTGGCGCCGTGGTTGTCAGTGTTCGTCGGCGCCTGCGGAGATCATCGCGCCGCCACCTTTGCGCTTGCTTGCGAATACCCCCTTCGGCATCAGTGTCTGGGAATGCGTGCTCTATGAGCGCTTCGCCTGCTTGCGTCCCCTGCGCCGGGTCTCGCGATGGCTGGAAGACCAGGGACTGCCGATGGCGCCGGGAACGATCGCTGGCGGCATGAAGAAGATGACGCCGATGTTCGCGCCTCTCGCTCAGGCCATCCTCGATCATCAGAACCGGCTGACGGTGCGCCACGGCGACGAGACCAGCTGGCGCATCCAGTCCCTCAAGGCCTCGGGGCGCTCGCAGAAGGCCTGGCTGTGGACCGCGGTCAGCGCCGACTCCGTCTTCTTCCTTATCGACCCGTCACGCAGCGCCCGGGTGGCCATGGTGCTGTTCGCCTCCACCGAAGGTGTCGTCTTCCTTGTTTGCGACCGCTACGTGGTCTACAGGAAACTGGAGCGTGAGCTTGATGGCAAGGTGATCCTCTGCCTTTGCTGGGCGCACTCCAGGCGCGATGTGATCGAGGCTGCGGCAGGCCAGGAGGGGCTGGAAGAGTGGTGCGACAAGTGGCTCGACAGGATCGCGCTGATCTACACACTGAATGGGCAACGGCTGAAGCACTACGATCCCGCACGCAAGCGTCAGTCAGCGAGGTTCAATGCCCTGCAGAAGGACCTTCGTGCGGCTGTCGAGGCGCTGTTCAGGCAGGCTCAGGAGGAACTCGACGCCTTGCCCGAGGGTGCACGCGAAGCGAAGCCCTTGCGTTCCCTGATCCGTCACCGCGAGGGACTGTGCGTCTTTGTCGACCATCCCCAGGTGCCCATGGACAACAACTTTGCCGAGAGAGCCCTCCGGGGTGCGGTGACCGCGAGAAAGCTGAGCTTCGGCTCCGACAGCGAGGAAGGCGCCGCCTTCACCGCCATCATGTACTCGGTCATCGGCACCCTTGCCATGAACAACATCAATGTTCGGCGCTGGCTTCATGAGTGGCTTGAGGCCTGCGCGCAGAACGGCGGCAAGCCGCCGGATGACCTCGACCCGTGGCTGCCATGGTCGATGCCCCCGGAGCGTCGAAGGGACCTCATGGAACCGGGGTGATCGAGTGCCGTTACGACGGCCGTGACTTCACCGCGCACGAGATGGCGCTGTTGCGCTCCCTGATCACCCAGCACCCCACCCGTGCGGCCATCGCCCGCGCCTTCTGCCGCGAGACCGGCTGATACAAGCCCGACGGGGCCTCAAGAACATGATGGCGAATGTCGCCTTTCTGGCCATGCACCGCGACGGCCTCATCACCCTGCCGCCACCCCAACGACGAGCAACCCGACCCGGACCCATCGTCTTCGGACCCAACAGCGAACCGCCACGTGGTGCGCCTCCCAAACGCATCCTCAACCGGTGAATATCACCAACAATCACCGCGTGGCCGAACGCTTACCTGAAACCTGCCCGCAGTGAACCCGGGGAGCCTCAACCGTGCAGGTCCCTGCCACATCAGCCATCCACAGGCCCGACAAAGGAATGGTCCTGCCCGCCACCACCACGGCGCCGGAGAGTGCATGATCACCGCCGCCAACGACGATGGGTAGGCCGGCGCCTCGAGACGCCGGCCAAGGTTGCCATGAGGTAATGTCGAGGGCTCCCAACTCGCTACACTGCAAGATCGATCGTCAGCACGGGCCAGTGAGTGCGGTGAACGACGTGTCGATGGGTGGATGGACCGCAGGCCCCGGACAACGCCTCCACGGCGTTCCCTAGGCGTTGACAGCGTCCCTTGCGTCGTCACAAGCCCGCCAGCCGGTCCGACCAGCACCTCCCGCCCCGGTTTGTGTCGGAACGGCGGTCAGAGCAGCACCACGACTTCAGGAATGATCAGTCGGCGCTCCGCCCGGCCCGCCACCACGGGGCCCGAGAATCCTGCTCATGATGGCGACAAACAAGTCGGGCACCGCCATACCGCAGAGCATGACCGTGCCCATGAACATCGCGAACTTGAATACCTGCTGCATATATCCGTAGTAGATCACCGAATCTATCGTCACAGCAGCACTTTGAGCGAACTGAGCGGGAAGGACGATCCCAATGGGGATCGCTATCAGATACAAAATGCGCCTCGGAATATGGCTGTACAGGCCAATCCGATCAGTCAGCCACACCCCTGCGAAGAAGGATAGAAAGGGGCTGCCGATTGCAACAATCGGCTGCCAGTAGGGCGCCGGTTCCATCGAGATAACTCAATAATGGGGCCAATAGAAGTTGACGCTCTGCGAGGCATCCTCGCCGAAATAGGACCATCCGAGCTCCTCACCCGAGTCCAGATCAGTGATCAGAACCCAGGTCTGTGTCCAGAAGACGTACGGAAGGACTACCGCATCTTCGATTCGATAGCTCATGTCCGGATAGAGCTCGCCAACCTGCGCCCCGGGCCAGGCGAGGAGACCTTCAGGTGGGGATTTGCGAACGGGGACCTTCACCTTCGCCATGGTTGTGAGTCCCACGAGATCTTCGGCATCTTCGGGAATCGTGGTTGGTGTGCTGTCTCCAGCAAGGGCCGCAGCCCACAGGAACACACCAAGGGTAGCCACCGCAACTGTTCGATACATCCCTCTCACTCAACGCGACCCCACGGACAATACTATGGGAGCGTGGAAAGCACAATTCAACTCCAGGTGTGGCAGACGCAGGACTCTTCATGTTGTCGTCCCGGCGATCGACGCACGCTGATCTTGGGGCAAAGATCCCGTTTTCGCCGTGGTAGTGTGCCGGCATGACGACGCTTACTTGCGACCCCGGATTCCCTCATCGACCTTCGCGAGGTGGCGGTCAAGTCTGACCCGTGGCGCACGTGAGCACCGGCTCTGGGACCGTCTGGTGAAGGAGCATCACTACCTGCGGTTTCACGGCATCATCGGCAAGGGCCTGCGCCATGTCGCCCTGGCGGGCGAGACCTGGGTGGCGCTGGTCGGCTGCCAGCCGGGCTGAGTTCAAGCTTGCTGCACGCAACCGCTGGATCGGCTGGACTGCGGAGCAGCAGTTCCGGCGCCTGCATCTGATCGCGAACAGTTCCCGGTTCGTCATTCCTGTCCCGAGGGGGATGCCGAACCCGGCGTCTGAGCGTGTTCGGCCTCAAGTCTTCGGCGGCTGTCCGTCGACATCGAGGTCGCGCAAGGTGTTCCTCGCGGAGACGTTCGTCGACATGAACCTTGCGCTCCTGACCCGGCGCCACAAGCCGGGAATGCGCCGCCCGACGGCGCAACAGGACAACTCCGCTCGAGCACTCGAAAAAGCGTGCCCGATGAGCCCTGATGCACCAGCAGTGGCCACTGAAACCGGCCCGCAGTGAACCCGGGGCGCCTCAACCGTGCCAGGTTCCTGTCACATCGGCCATCCACAGGCCCGACAAAGGGATGGTCCTGGCCAACTCCCGGTTCTGCTCGCGACAGCACCACCGACTCCGGCGCCTCCTCCGCCTCGTTTCGGGTGACGATCAGCATGGTCTTGCGGTCGCGGCGCCATGCCATGCGAGCAGGTCCGAGAGAGGTGGACCTTGAGGCCTGTCGGATGCAGTCTTGCGCCATGAGGATCGACAATCTCCAGTATGCCAACTGGTCCGAGAAGATCTTTCGGCAGATGAACGAGGGCGGGGTGCATGCAGTGCATGTCACCATCGCCTACCACGAGACTTTCCGCGAAACAGTGCACAACATCGAGCGGTGGAACCGGTGGTTCGGACAGTATCCGGATCTCATCTTTCACGGACGGTGGGCCACCGACGTGAAACGCGCAGCCGAGACCGGGCGGACCGCCATCTTCTTCGGGTTCCAGAACTGCAGCCCCATGGAAGACGACATCGGTCTCATCGAGATTCTCCACACTCTGGGCGGCCGTTTCATGCAGCTCTCCTACAACAACCAGTCTCTCCTGGCGGCGGGATTCCGGGAACATCACGATTCGGGTGTGACACGGATGGGCCGTGAAGTGATCCGGGAGATGAATCGGGTCGGGCTGGTCATCGACATGAGCCACTCGGGCGAGCGCTCCACCATCGAGGCGGCGGAGTTGTCCGAGCGGCCGATCGCCATCACCCATGCCAATCCGGCAAGCTGGTGGCCCGTGCCGCGCAACAAGTCCGACGACGCCATTCGGGCGGTGACCGTGAATGGCGGCATGATCGGCTTTTCCCTCTATCCACCGCATCTGAAGGACGGCTCCGGGTGCAGTCTCGGGAGTTTCTGCCAGATGGTTGCCGAAACCGGTGAACGGTTCGGCATGGACCGCATCGGCATCGGCTCGGACCTCGTGCAGGATCAGCCTGATCGCGTCATCGCCTGGATGCGAACCGGACGCTGGACCAGGGACGACGGCGGCGATGCCGCCGTTCCATCTTTCCCCACCTGGTTCACCAGCAATCTCTGCTTTGACGCCATTGAGGAGGGCCTCGGTGCCGTCGGCATGACGGCGGACGAGATCGCGGGTGTCATGGGAGGGAACTGGTACAGCTTCTACGAGGAGGGCTTCGAGCCGCGTCCCGCCTGACTGCCGAGTGATGGACGGCCCGCCGCCACGGCGGCAAGGCGGCTTTCGATGAAGAGCGAGCTGCCGTCCTTGCAGGCGACGATCTCGTCCTTGCGGTCCACGCGCACGGTGATGTCATCGGCGCCGATCCTCGCGGCTGCCTGATGCGCCAGGCGTTCGAGAACGCCGCTGGCATGGAGCGCTGCCTCCTCGAGGTCTTCGAAGTCCGTCACCTCGTCGGGAAGATGACAGCGAATGACACCGCTCCTGGGTGACGTCAGCAGTCCATCGGCCCTTTGCACCACGCCCCCTGCGACGGCCCCCACGGCGTTGCACACGCCGGCATGGGGCGGAACTAAGACTTCGGTGTGAAGGCGGCTGGCGAGGCGCGGATAGTAGGTCGCGGCAGGCGCGCCGACTCCCACCACGGGATGGTGGAGGCGCACGTCAAGCGCGAAGTGCGTGCCCTCACGGCCCTCCATCGCCGCCTGGAGCAGGGCATGGGCGGAACGCCCGGAGGGCAGTGGAAGCCCGTGCTCTTCCTGCATCGCCGCTTCGATGAGCGCGTGAACGCTGGCCTGGAGCGTCGCCTCCAGGACGAGACGCGCGAAGGCTTGTGGATCATCCGGCGCGGCATGACCTGTCATGGCCCACCACCTCAGCCACAGGCGCGCCGCCAATGGCCCTGCCTCACCCTCCCAGGCGTCGTGGATGCCGAGGACATGGGCGGCATCGCTCGGCGTGAAACGCGACGTGATGACGAGTCCTCTTTCCATGAGGGCCTCGAGCGACAGTTTGGGCGAGCGGTCGCGATAGAGTTCTTCCATGGCGACGGGACCGTCGGCGAGCGCCTCCCACAGGTGACGCTGTGGCCGCGAGAGACCGGAGGGTTCGCGGGCTGGCTGGAGCAGGCGAAGCGCAAAGATGCCGTCCCACTCCAGCGGCCAGGCGCGCCTCACCTGCGCGGCGAGAATGTCGATGACGTCGGGGTAGCGGTGGGCGAGGAGAGCCAGCGGCACGGCGCGGCGCGGACCGATGGCGAGCCGCCCCTTGTCGTCGAGGCGAATCTCGCTGTCGCCGCCCAGACCGCTTGTGTAGGCGGTCACCGCGCGCACCATGGTGTGGTAACCGCCAACCCGCGCACCCCTGGTGTCGAGTTTCGGCTGCCCGTTCTCGACCAGCGCGATGTCAGTGGTGGTCCCGCCCATGTCCGAGATGAAGGCGTTGTCGTGACCGGAAAGGTGCCGTGCGCCGATGACGCTCGCCGCGGGACCGGAGAGGATGGTCTCCACCGGAGTGTCCAGCGCGGTGGCGGCATCGATCAGGGATCCGTCACCCTTGACGGCCATGACCGGGGCCTGGATCCCGCGCTCGGCCATCAACGTCGTGACTGTGACGATGAGTTCTTGGATCATGGGGATGAGCCGCGCATTGAGCAGCGCCGTCAGGGCGCGGCGCGGCGCATCGAGCTCGGCGCTCAGGCTGTGGCCGCAGGAGACCGGAAGGCCGGTCGACCGCCGCAGCATGTCGCGCACCGCCATCTCGTGCGCCGGATTGCGAACCGAGAACAACGAGGAGACGGCGAAGGCCGAGACCGTGCCGGCGACTTCGAGGGCCTCCGATTCCACGAGACCGAGATCGAGAGGAGCGGCTTCCTCGCCGAGGGCATCGTGGCCTCCACGGGCCCTGATCAGGGGGCCACCGGAGAGGGCGCTCGCGATGTCATGCCTGGTCCCGTCCTCGGGTGCATGGCCGATGAGGACGAGCGCTGACGGACTGCCCCGTCCCTCGACGATGGCATTGGTGGCGAGCGTGGTCGAGACCGACACGAGGGCGATCGTTGCGGCATT
Source organism: Alphaproteobacteria bacterium (assembly GCA_964291265.2). Classification (GTDB taxonomy): domain Bacteria; phylum Pseudomonadota; class Alphaproteobacteria; order SP197; family SP197; genus SP197. The sequence continues at coordinate 369,890 of OZ219747.1, read as the reverse complement.
CTCGCCGAGCACCGCATCGACGGCGGCGGCGATGCCGATCGTCAGGTCGTGCCGCGTCGTCAACGACTTTGCCGTCTTGAGGGGCCCCCGGGCGGTGTCCAGCAATACGGCATCGGTGTAGGTTCCGCCGGTATCGATACCCAGCATCAGCGCCAAGGCGTGGTCTCCCGGATAGTGCGCAGGCGGAACTATGAGCAAAACACCGGCCGGAAGCGAGAGGCCGCGGTCACCTTGAAGGGGACGGATCAGATGGGCATGACACACAAGGAACGGACGCTGAAGTTTCTGCGGCCGGAGGCCGAAACGATCTTCTCCCTCGACGAGTACCGCCGCCGGCTGGACCGGGTGCGTACAGCGATGGCCGCCAGCCGCATCGACACCCTCTATCTCGCGTCACCGGAATCGGTGTGCTACCTCTCCGGCTATCGTGCCGAGTGGTATCAGGCCCAGGGACCGACTGCCTGGCTGCCGGTCACCGGGATCGCCGTTCACGTCGACGCGGACGACTTCATTCACATCGAGGTGCAGAACGAACAGATTCTGGCGGGGTTCACGACGGTCAGCCGGGACCTGCGCATCTTCGGCGGCGACGCCCAGCCTTCCGAGGACGTGATCGGCTTCATCGTCCAGACCCTCGACGGCGAGGACTGGCTCGACGGGAGGGTCGGCCTGGAGATGCACAGCTACCGGCCGAACCGCGCGGCAAGCGAGCGGCTGCAGGCCGGTTTCGAGGCCCGCGGTGCCACGGTGGTCGACGGCAGCGACATCGTCAACGATGTGCGCCGGATCAAGTCGCCCGCCGAACTTGCCTTCATCCGCACCGCCGCCAGGATCGGCGACATCGGCATGCAGACGGCCATCGAGACCATTCGCCCCGGTGTCACGGAACTGGAGGTCTGGGGCGAGATGGTGCGCGCCATGGCCCGCGCCGGCGGTGAACCCTCGTCGATCACCATGCCGGTGTCCTCGGGCGCGCGCAGCGCCGCCATGCATGCCCTGGCCACGCGGCGGCAGATCATGCCGGGCGATGTCGTCAACGTCGACATCTGTGGCGTCTGGCACCGCTACCACTCGAACATCGCGCGTACCGTGTGCGTCGGTGAACCGCACCCCGAGGTGTCGCGCTATCTCGACGCCGTCACCGGCGTCAAGGCCATGCTGGCGGAGATTCTCCGTCCGGGTCTGCCGGTGCGCGAACTTCTCAAGGTCATCGAAGCCTACTACCGCGACACCGGCATCTGGCAGGACCAGTGCTGGATCGGCGGCTATGATCTGGGCCTTTCCTTTCCGCCGGACTGGGTGGGCCCGTGGTTCTGGGACGTTCACAACGATCCCGGAGACGAGGTTTTCGAGCCCGGGATGTCGTCCAACTACGAGGCCAACTTCTACCTGCCGCAGGATGCCGGCATGTCCATGCTCATCGACATGATGATGTTCACCGACGACGACGCGGGTTTCCTGCATCGCGTCCCGGCGCGGATTGCCGTGGTCGAGTAGGAGAGCGGTTCCCTGTCAGGCGCGGACGGGACGGATCCTGACTTCGAGGGCGGCCTGGCACCTGCCTGGCAGAATTCCGCTCAGTCGGTGAGACGTCGGAGAAGTCGCGCCCTGCCGCTATGCGGATGCGGCCGGCACCGTCGACGCTGTCGTTGGCGGGATCGAGGCCTGTCAATCCAGCACACTCAAGTCCGTGTCCTTTTCTTCTTCCGGTTGGCTTGCAGCCCGAGACAGAAACCTGACGCCTTCCCGGAGCTTCTGCGTTCCGGACAGCAGCTGGCGCTTCGGTCCCCGACATCGCCCGGACCGGCAGCGCCGCCCCGGTCTCACCGGCGCGCGAGATCATCTCCTGGAAGTCGCCCTCCGGGGAAGATCGCCGGCAGGTGCTCGCCGAGGCGCCGGGTCCAGGCCGCGCCGGTCTGCAGAGATCCGGCGCCCGATCCTGCCGTCCGGGTGCGTGCTGCCTTGCGCCAGACAGAGTCCTGGAGGAGGTTAGGTGCGACGAATCTGAAACGTCTCGACGTAATCCATCGGGTGAAACTCCGACGCGGCAAGGGTCAATACCAGCCGGAACCGAGTGTTGCATGGCGTGCGGCACCGCATGTCGTGAAGCGTACGCAAGGGGGGCGGCGAAGCAGCGCCATTGAGCCTCGAAAGCTGTCGATGCCGGCGCCTTGTGTTCCAAGGAGCAGGGGCAATACCGGAAACGCCGCCACTGGCGAGGCATGACGGGCCGTCCGGGGTCGCGGGAACGCTGCAGAGCCGCAAGAGGGACCGCCGGGGAACCCGGTCAGGACCGTCCCACGCCTGATTCCACATGATTCCTCCTGACGTCGGGCATCCATGGGTTGCACGCGCGCACGTATGTCGGCGGCTTCCTCTGACCTTCCCACGCATGCGGGTCGCAGCGGCATGAGCTGGGCGGCCGGTGGAGCGGATCCCGAGAAGGGTCAATTCCGGGCAGCATTTTCTGACAATGCTCCCGAGTTCGATGGTGGCAACGATCCCGTGGCGGACACGTGCACGTCGGTGGAAGGCAGGCGGCTCGGCGTGGCAAGGATGCCCTGACCCGGGCCGCGGAACGAATTCCGATCCTGCCGGGACGGTGCCGGCTGATCGGTGGTGTGACTCGACGGGGGTCCGTCTGAAGCAAGTCGTCCGCAGGGATTCGCGTGGTCGATGGCATGCGCTTGGTGCAGCGCTCGCTGCGCCGCTTGCCCGGTCAGGGTCCCCTTGATGCCGGGCGCATTCGTGCCGGCTGTTGCCTCCGGTGCTCACGTGACGTCATGCTCATGCGCGCACGATGAGGGTCTGGGGTGAGCGCGTGGTGAGGATCTCGCACCCCTTCTCCGTCAGGATCGCGGAGTCGGAGATGAAATAGTCGACACAGTCCGTGTCGGTGAACCACGAATGAAGGTGAAACGACATGCCCTGCTTCAGTTCCAGGTCCGAATCGGGCGCAAGACCCGTGACCATGGAGCCTCCGGTCCAGCTCGGTGGGAAACCGATGCCTGTCAGGTAGCCGCAGTGATGCCGCTCGTAGCCTTCGAGCCCCCGGCTTCTTGCGACATCCCGCCAGGCTGCATAGGCGTCTCTGGCCCGCGCGCCCGGAACGATCGCGGCGGCGATCGCCTGCATGGCGTCGATGGCCATCTCGACGGAGCGTTCGACGCCGACAGGAGCGCTCCCCACGTAGACCAGCCGGCCCATGGGCGCCTGGTACTTGCGGCAGGCCGCACCGATCTCCAGGAACACTGCATCGCCGTTGCGAAACGTCTCGCCCCGCCACGTGGTGTGCTCCTCGCCAAGCCTGGATGTCGGCCTGATGAACGGTCCGAAACCGGGATACTCGCTGCCCGCCAGACACAGGGCGCGCTGGCATTCGCCAGCGACTTCGTGATCCCTGGCGCCATGGTGAATGGCGTCGATGGCCGCCAGCGTACCGGCATCCGCCGCTTCGGCGGCACGGCGCGTATAGGAGATTTCGAGCGGTGACTTGACGATCCGCAGGGTGTCGATGATGCCCGAGGCGTCGCTCCATGCGGCCGCCGGAGCGCCGGCCTTGATGCGGCTTGCCGTATGCGGTGTGAGAAACAAGGAGCGCTCCTCGAGCGCGACCCGGCCGTCGCGAATTCCGAGAAGGCTCATCGCCTCGAGCACATGGTCCGCCGGTTCCTCGCCATCGGAGTGGCCATGGAAGGCGGCGTTGGCGACCTGGTTGGTGATCGTGATCCGCTCCATGGCCCGGGCGACGAGGCGCATTCCGCCGTCGCGCGGCACGACGAGGACGTGTGTCGCGAAGAATCCCCAGTGATCGAGGCCGGTGAGGTAGTAGATGTTCTCCGGACTGGCGACGAGAATGCCGTCCAGATCACGCTCCGCCATCGCGCCGCGGAGCGTGTCAAGGCGTCGATCGAGTTCCTGGCGTGGAAAGGGCAAGTGAGCGGTCATGCCGGTCTCCCGTGTGTCGCTGGCCTGTCAGGCAACGACGCGGATCGCGCGCTCGACGTCACAGAGACGCTCGCCCCCGTCGGCGGTGACGACGAAGGATTCGGAGATCGCGGCGCCGCAGCGCTCCAGCCACACGCCCGACTGGAAGTGGAAGCACATGCCGACCTCGAGGACGGTGTCGTCGCCGGGGCGCAGGCTGGCGGTCCGTTCTCCCCAGTCGGGCGGAAAACCAAGGCCGATCGAGTAGCCCACGCGACTCTCCTTGCGGTAGCCGTGACGGTTCAGCACGCCCTGCCAGACGGCTTCCACATCGGCGCATGTCGCGCCGGGACGAGCGGCCTCCAGCGCCGAATCTCCGCCCTCCACGATCGTTTCCGCGAGCCTGACGACGTCACGCGGCGGCGTACCGAGATGCGCCGTCCGGGTCAGCGGCGCATGGTAGTGGCGGCGGGCCGCAGCCAGCTCCATGACCACAAGCCCCTCGTCGGGCAGGGCATCGGATGTCCAGGTGAGGTGCGGGGTCGCCGTGCCTTCCCCGACCTGGATCAACGGGCAGAGGCTGGTGTAGTCGCCGTGCCTCCCGTCGAGACCGCTGATCTGTGCGTGATAGACGTCCGCGATGATGTCCTTCTGCCGCACGCCCGGTCGAAGGCGCTCCAGTGCACCTTCCATGACCCGTGTCGCGATTCTGCCGGCCTCGCGCATGTACGACAGTTCCGCGGGCGACTTGACCAGCCGCGCCCAGTTCACCAGTTCGCGGTTGTCGGAGATCCGGGCGCCGCCCAGTCCGTCGACGAGATGCCGGTGGGCTCTTGCCGTGTAGTAGTGGGCGTCCAGTTCGACGCCGATGCGCGCGGAACTCCAGCCGCGCTGCCTGATCAGTTCACACAGCTCGTCAAAGGGATGGTCGTCCGGATGGTGAACCAGGGGCTCGGAATAGGCCACGATGTTGTCGTCGGGAAGATCCGTCGTCAGGACGGCGGAAAGGGCATCCTGGGCGCGGCCGAACCACACCGGAAACCGCTCATCACGATGAAACAGCACGGCCTGCGGCGTATAGAACGACCAGCCGTCAAAGCCGGTCAGCCAATGCATGTTCGCCGGATCCTGACAAATCAGAAGGTCGAATCCGGCCTCGTCCATGCGCTGGCGGACCCTGGCGCGGCGTTGCGCGTACTCTGATTCTTCGAAAGCGGCTGCTACCATGAGGCTCTTCTAGGCTGTGGCGTAGCCCGACGCCGCGTGGGGCGCCATGGCCCTTGCATGCGCGGCGATCGAGCGCGCCGTGAAACTGCCGTCTGGCGGTGTATCGCGGGTGAAATGCCGCCAGGTGTCCCGGCCGCGCACCGGGATCGTGGACAACGCCGGTCCGGCGGTCTGACGCACGTGGGCGGGAAGGTAACGGACCGCAAGGGCAATGCGTGGCGATGCGGTGCGGTTGATGCCGGATGCATGAGCAAGAAGACAGTGATGCAACGACATCTCTCCGGCGTCGAGGATGACCGGGACAGCGCGCGATTCATCCATGTCGAGGACGATCTCCTGACCGCGGGTGAGGGCGCTTCCCTCGGACAGCGTTTCCCGGTGACAGAGCTTGTCGCGCGTGTGGCTGCCCGCCATGAAACGCATGCATCCGTTCTCCGGACGGGCGTCGGTGAGGGCGATCCATGCGGTGCAGATCTCGAAGGGCTCGAGATTCCAGTAGTTGGCGTCCTGGTGCCAGTTGATGTGCTGCCGTCCCCCGGGCGGCTTGCAGAAGAGATCGGCCGCCTGAAGAAGGATGTCCGTTCCGATGACCGATTCGACGCCGTCGAGCACGGCGTCATCTGTTGCGAGGTCGAAGATCCAGTCGCAGAGCAGGTGCATCTTGATGCGCCACGGGTGCTGCAGGGTCACCGGTGGTGTCTCCAGGAGCCCCTCGATGCGCGTGGCCGCTTCGCTGGCCCTTGCCGTGCCGATCGCATCGAAGGGAAAGGCGTAGCCGTCCCGCCTGTAGCGGAGGGCCGCTTCGTTCAGGCGCCTGTCAGTCACGGCGCCGGTCCCGCAGGATCGGCAGGAGTTCGCATCGGAAGGGACCGCCTTCGATGAGTCCGTACTCAGCTTCCAGGAAATCCGTCATGTCGCGGGTCCAGGGGCCCCGTCGACGATAGGTGGCATTGCCGTCGGCGAAGCGCATGGTGAGCCGCCTCGTGGTGTGCCGCGGTGGCGCGGTGTCCGGCGTGCCGTGCACCGTGTGCGAATCGAAGACGAGGCAGTCCCCGGGCTCGAGCGCGTAGTCGACCCGGTCGCCGCACTCGCTCAGCCGGGAGAAGTCGGGAGTTCTCTCGTAGATGCCGTGGGGGTCGGCCTTCGGTCCGGTGCCCGCGAAACTCTCCGGCATGAAGAGCCTGTTCCACGCATGGGACCCCTTGAGAAACGTGACGCCCTCGCCCCGGGCGATCGGCTCGAGGGCCATCCACAGCACGCACCATGTACCGTCGAGATCGAAGTACGGTGCATCGTGATGCCAGGGCGCCCGGTTGACGGCGCCGGCCCTGCGCACGAGCCAGTTGTCGGTCACGAGCATCACGGAAGCAACGTCCATGAGTTCGCCGGAGATCCGGGCGGCAGGTGACTCGAAGATGAACTCACGCATCGCCGGCACCCGCTGCCAGATCCAGAAATCCGTGCAGTACGTGCCGGGTTTCGTATCCGCCGAGTAGTCGACGAACATCGGTCCGGGATTTGTCATGCCCTGGTCGATGGCGTCGGAAGCAACGGCCAACCAGCGAGGGTCGAAAGCCTCGCGAAGGCAGACCACCCCGTCTTCCTCGTAGGCGGCGCGCTGCTCCGGGGTCGTCAGTGGCGAGTCGGGCATGAACTCCTCAATCCGCGTCGAGCACGGCGCTGAGAAACATCCTTGTGCGTTCATTCCGCGGGTTTCCGATCAGCTGGTCCGGCGGTCCCTGTTCGGCAATCCTGCCCTCGTAGAAGAAGCATACGCGATCAGAGATTTCGCGGGCAAATCCCATCTGGTGCGTCACGATGATCATGGTCAGGTCATGTTCCCTAGCGAGCTGGCGAATGACGTTGAGAACCTCGCCGATCACCTCCGGGTCGAGGGCCGAGGTGACCTCGTCGAAGAGCATGACCTTCGGCCGCATGGCAAGCGCCCGGGCGATGGCGACGCGTTGCTGCTGACCGCCGGAGAGGCGCGATGGATGCTGGCCCGCCTTGTCGGCAATGCCCACCATGGTCAGGAGTTCCATGGAGCGCTCCCGCGCCTCGTCCTTGCCGAGACCCAGCGACTGCACGGGGGCCTCCATGCAGTTCTCGAGCACGGTCATGTGAGGAAAGAGATTGAAGTGCTGGAACACCATGCCGATGTCCGATCGCATCTTCCTGAGATGCGCGCCGCTGGCTCCGACAAGGATTCCGTCCCTTTCCATGTGGGTGAGCGGCCGACCATGAAGATAGATGACACCGTCATCGATGGGTTCGAGAGTCATCAGGACGCGCAGGACCGTGGTCTTGCCCGAGCCGGACGGTCCGATGATCGAGACGATCTCGTTGGCTGCGATGTCGAGATCGAGTGAATCGAGCACGGTGAGATCGCCGTAACGCTTGGACACCCTGGAGAACCGTACCGCAGGTGGATCGGTTTCCTTCAGCCGGAGGGGATGGCTATTGTGGTCCATGACTCTGTCCTGTCCCGACGGCCGGTCAATCGACACCGAGCATGCGCCGTGTCCATGTCTCGAACCTTCTTAGACCGAATGCCGCAGGCAGGGAAACGGCGAGGAAGATGATGCCGACCAGGGTATAGGGTTCGAGGAAGCGGTAGGTTTCGGAGCCGACAGCATTGGCGGCGTGAAGGAGCTCGGCCACCCCGATCACCGAGAGCATCGGCGTATCCTTGAAGATGCCGACAAGGTAGTTCCCCATGCCCGGGATCGCGGGTGGCAGCGCCTGGGGAATGATGATCCTGAAATAGCTTCTCCCGGTCGACAGGTTCAGAGCCTTGCAGGCTTCCCATTGTCCCTTCGGAACGCTGTCGAGCCCCGCCCGGTAGACTTCGGAAAGGTACGCGGCGTAGTGCAGGCCGATGGCGATCATGCCGGCGGTCCAGGGAGAGAGCGTCACGCCCACCTGCGGCCCGACGTAGAAGACGAAGAAGATCTGCAGGACCAGCGGAGTGGAGCGGATGAACTCGACGCATTCGCGCAGGGCGACCGAGAGAAGTGTGATGGACGTGCGCTGTCCCAGTGCGAGGGCCAGTCCGACCACGAGGGCGATGGCGTAGCCGACCCCGGCGGCGAGCAGGGTATTGGTGGTGGCCAGAAGGAGGCGCGGCAGGATTTCGAAGGTGAAGTCCCATTTCCAGTCGAACATGGCCTATCCTCCGGTGCTCCGGCCCATCTTGCGCGCCATGAATCTCTCGAGGGCCAGCATCGATGGCGATATCAGCAGCCGTGCCAGGAGGTAGTAGATGATGAGCGCCGTGCCGAATGCCTCGGCGGAAAGGAAGGTCGAGCCGTTGATCTGGCGCGCCTCGAACATGAGGTCGGTGACCGAGATGAGCGCCACCAGGGCCGTTCCCTTGAGAAGCTCGATGAAGAGGTTGCCCCAGGGTGGCAGCATGGCGAGCAGGGCCTGTGGCAGGATGATCCTGATCATGCGCTTGTAGGGGGAGAGATTGAGCGCGATGGCGACTTCGTACTGGCCGCGCGGAACCGAGATGATGGCGCCGCGGACGACTTCGGCTCCGTAGGCGCCGAGATTCATGCCAACCGCGATGAAGCCCGCGGAGAACTTGTCCAGGGTGAGGCCAAACAGCGGCAGCACGAAGAAGATCCAGAACAGCTGGATGAGGAGGGACGTTCCCCGGAAGATCTCGATGTAGGTGGTGGCAACGGAGCGGACGAGGACCAGCTTCGAGAGCTTCATCAGCCCCATCAGGAGGGCGATGGCAACCGCCAGCAAGGCGGCGAGCACGGTTTGCTGGACGGTGACGATGGTCCCGTCGATGAAGCGCGGGCCGTACTCCACCAGAAAATCGAGATAGCGCTCCATCAGGAGTGCCCGCCGGATTCACGATCCAGGGCCTCCCGACCGGGACAACGGCCGGGAGGCCCTGGATCGAACATGCTGCAGTCTGACGTTCAGCGGTTGGCGCAGGCATACTCCGTTCTGCCTTCGCCGGGCAGTTGGGATGCCGTGTAACCGTACTCGGCCACGGCGGCCATCATCTCGTCCGAACCGACCCAGGACGCCAGCGCATCGTTGAACGCCGCGACGAAATCGGTGTCTTCGTGACGGAACGCTATTCCGACCCAGTTGAAGGTCCATTCCGGAAGGAGGGATGGATCGGTGATGTCGATTTCGCCTTCGCTCTCCGCGGCGAGGGTGCGTGCCGTGAAGAACGTCACGCCGCCGGCGTCGGCACGGCCGGCGCGGACCGCGGCAAGGATCTCCGTGGGGCCGGGAACCTGCATGATGCTGGAGTCGTCGATGCCCTGTTTCTTGGCGACTTCAACGATGTTGTAGCCCGCTCCCGTGACGATCGTCGCTCCCATGTCGCGGATGTCCTCGTAGGTCTGAATCCCCTTCGGGTTGCCTGCCGCGACGATGAAGGCATCGCCGAACACGCCGATCGGTTCGGAGAACGTCACGTTCTCGCAGCGGCTGCCGAGAATGTACATGCCGCCGGTGATGATATCGAACCGATTGGCGTTGAGCCCGGGAATCAGGCCGCCCCAGTCGGTGACCACCGGTTCGATGTCGGTGACTCCCATCTCGGTCAGGATACCGGTGGCGATGGCATTGACGAAACCAAGCGGCTCGTTGTCCTCGCCGGGATAGGCCCACGGGACCTCGTTGGCGAAGCCGATGCGCACGGCTTCGCCGGCCATTGCCCTTTCGAGGAGCGTATGCTCATCCGCCTGGACCTGCGTTGACCAGTGGGTCAGGACAAGGCTCGCGGCGACCGCCGCATACGACCATGTCATGAATCTCATGATGAAGGATCTCCCCATTGTCGGTTGAAACGTGCGGTACTCTGGCACGGGGCCGCTCCCCTCACAAGGAACGCACCAGCCGACGTCCCACCTTCTCGAGAAATGCGAGCCCTTCGGCCAATTCACCGAGTTCGATGTACTCGTCCGGCTTGTGGGCGCGCTCGATGCTGCCGGGCCCGAAGACGATGGTCGAGTACGCCGCTTCGCTGAAGTACCCGGCGTCCGTGCCGAAGGAGACGACCTCTGCGCTGTTGAGCCCGGTCAGGCTTCGGACGAAATCGATCGCGTCGCCGGCGTGGCGGTCATCGAGACCCGGAACACGGGCCTCGATGGTGGTCACGATATCGGCCTCGGGGCAGCGAACGCGCATTTCCGGAACGAGTTGCCGTTCGCAGTAGCGGCGTATGTCATCGACGAAGTCCATCCCGTCATCTCCCGGAAGCATGCGGACCTCCCAGTCGAATTCACACCATCCTGACGTGATGTTGCGCGCCGTTCCCCCGTTGATCCTGCCGACATTGAGCGTTGGAAACGGCGGATCGTAAGGCGATTCCGCGACAGGATCGGCGGCGCACCTGCGGGCGTGCTCCTCGATGCGGCTGATGAGGCGCATGGCGTAGGCGATCGCGTTGACGCCGTTGCAGGGGTTGCACGAATGGGCCTCGAGGCCCGTGACGAGGGTATGGAGTTCGACGGCCCCCTTGTGGCCCGAGACAATCTTCATGCCCGTCGGTTCCCCGACGATGACGATGCCTGGGCGGAAGTCCCTCCTCGCCATGTCCTGCAGCAGCACAGGCATGCCGAACCCGCCGATCTCCTCGTCGTAGGTGAAGGCAACGTGGACAGGCCGCGAGAGGTCCATCGTCTGCCACGCCGGAACCGATGCCAGGACGCAGGCAAGGAAACCCTTCATGTCGACCGTACCGCGGCCATGGAGCCGATCGTCGACCCGCGTCATCCGGAAGGGATCGGTCTTCCACTGCTGACCTTCGACGGGCACCACGTCCATGTGACCGCACAGCACGACACCTCCGTCCCTCGATGGCCCGATGGTGGCGAAGACGTTGGCCCGTTCCCCCGACTCATCGAAACTCAACGAACAGGGGATCCCCTGGGTCTCCAGAACGTCCCTGACGATGCCGACGATGTCGTGGTTGGGCCTTCCCGACACGCTCGGGCACGCGACCAGGCGGGAGAGAATGTCGACGGCCGCATCAAGGTTCGCATTCACCTGGTCTCGTCCACCTCGCCGCCCGGAAGGAACCAAGAGTACGAAGTGGGCGCGACCGCTGTAAAGCCCGTTGCCGCGGGAGGGCGCCTGCAGATAGCGTAGCAACATCGGGCACGAGCGTTCACGGAGACGGGTCGATGGCGTGGAGCCTCTTGTTCATTTCGATGTTCGGTGAGCGAGATCAGCACGATCCGGCGCTCGACCGCAGCATCTGTTTCCCAGGGATCGACAAGGGACTGGATCGTGACATGGCACGATAGCGCTGGCGACATCTGCCGCGGGGGTGTGCTTCCCGATGTCAGCCAGGTGGACTGCGCCATTCTCGGTGGAACGATGCACGTCCTCGATGAGGAGCGCGACAGGGGTCCATCCGATGGAGGTGGCGCGCGGGACGATGTTCTGTGCGGCGGCGGGCCATCCGTTGAGGGATTGGTGTGCATGGCCAGCAAGGCGGTCCTCGCCGTCATGTCCTTGAGGCCACGGTCGGTCTTGCGCCAGCCGGTCTCGCGGCAGAAGGCGCGGGCGATGGCCGCACGGGTGGGGTGCTGGGTGATCAGGGAGCGCAACAGCGCCATCTCGCGCGCGGTGACGTCACGGCCCCAGTAGCGGTACGCGATCACCCCGGTTCCATGAGGTCCCGTCGGCGCTCCGGGCTCATCGACCATGGCAGCCACGCATCGAGGTCATCCGGCGGCTTGCCGCCGTTCTGCGCGCAGGCATCAAGCCACTCATGAAGCCAGCGCCGAACATGGATGCCGTTCATGGCAAGGGTGCCGATGAGCGAGTCCATGATGGCGGTGAAGGCGGCGTCCTCCTCGCTGTCGGAGCCGAAGCTCAGCTTTCTCGCGGTCACCCCGGAAGGTCCTCTCGGCCAGGTTGTGTCAAGCCGGCGAAAAGCCATCGACCGAACCACCCCCACCCAAGATCGTGTCCGCGTACCCGCGTACTGAAACCGGCCCCGAAAACCGATCGTTGAACCCAGCCGAGAGCGCAATCGCGCCTTCCAACTGCCCGTTTCAGGTTGAAACGCCTTCCGCCGCTCAATAGAAAGTGTCCAAGAGTCGCCACAGCGTGGATCATGAAGGGCTGACCGGGCGAGCGGCAGGGCGGAACGGTTCGATGGGCACGGTTCTCGAAGACGTTACAAGCGACACCATCGACGTGCAGCACATACGCCGACGCGTCGATGACTGGGAAGAGCGGCTGAACGGGCTCTACTCTGCAATCGGCGACTGGTTGCCGGACGGGTGGGAGGCTCGTCAGGGCGCGCCGGTCGTCATGCACGAGGAGCTGATGCGCAAGTTCGGCGTCGCTGCGAAGCGGATGCCGACGCTTGATCTCCGGGACCGCGCGGGCCATCAGGCCAGGCTCGTTCCGCGCGGACTGTGGATCATCGGCAGCAACGGCCGCGTGGATATGAAGCGGGGCGGGCGCCGCTATCTGATGGTCGACATGTCCGAGAATTTCAAGGCGCCCGACTGGCAGGCTGCGCCTGCCGAGCATCGGTGCGCGCGCGAGACGGTCAGCGAAGACTGGCTGAAGCGCGTCCTGCGGTGACCGATCTGGATGCCATTGCCGCCCTGTTCCAGCAGGTCGACAATTCACTCGAAGACTTGCGTGAGCAGCATGAAGCGGCCGGCGAGGCCGATGAGCGCGACCGTGTCGAACGCCAGCAGAAACTGAACGAGCAGGCGTATTTCGTGCTGGCCTGGGGGCAGTTGGAAGCGGAGATAGATGATGCCTGTCGCGACGCGATCCGTCTCGGGAAATCGCATGAGGACTGGCGGCACCGGCGGGCGTGGAGCGTCTACGACGAGAACAATCTCAGGCTGAGCTTCAGGAACCGTCTGACGCTCGTGCTCGACCGGAGCAGCAACGTATGGAAGAGAACCCTGGAGCTTTACGAAGTCCGCAATCACGTCGCGCATGGCGACCTGCGCCATGCCGGTATCAACCTCCCGACCGTGATCGAGGACTTCCACTGCATCCAGTCGTCGCTTGCGCGGGAGTGAGCGACCGAAGCCCGTCCATCCAGGGCGTGGAGAGGTGCCAATTGCGGAGAAGAGCCTGGCGCGGTCTCCTCGCCTGGCTAGTGCGGCTACTGCTCGGCGACGATGGGACGTCCCATGGAACCGAATCATGGAGGCGCCCAGCGGAATGCGCCTGGCGCGGATCGAGATCCGGAGTTTCCGGTCAATTCGTCATCTCCTCCTCAACCTGGACGAGACGGCGGTGTTCATCGGTCCGAACAATCGATCTGGACGCCTTGCGGCTTGCAATAACGCTCTGTCAGGGGAAGAGCGGACCGCGCTTTGGCGGGCTGCAGAGGAACCTCTGGCGCGCGTACGCATGACGTGATTCGCAGGTCTGGTAGCGATCCGTTGGGGGGGGCCAGCCAGTTTGGCGCATTCGCGCGCAGATATGTCCGAAGCCCGTCCGCCGCGTCAATCCCCCCTGCGCGTTATCTCAACCCCGGTTGGGGTAACATGCGGCGGGGTGAGTCAGGATCAGGAGGAATCGGTGCAGTACGGCATGCAGTTCTCGGTGTCCGGCCGACCGAAAAGCCGGCGGAACGATATCTCGCCGAATCGCTCGATCTGGTCGGGCTCTGCCACCGCCGCGGGGTACAGCCACGTGCGGTTCGTCGAGCACTATTTGCACTACTTGCACCATTGGCTACAGCCCGCACCCTATCATCTTCCTCGCCACCGCCTCGCAGCGCAGCAGGACCGCGCGAATTGTGACGGGCGCGGTGCTGCCGGTGTTCAACAATCCGCTCAAGCTGGCTGGCGAGATCGGTATGCTCGACGTCATCTCGGGCGGCCGGCTCGATGTCGGCTTCGCGCTGGCCTTCCTCCATCAAGAAGACGAGCAGTTCGGTATCGACATGGAGGAGAGCGTTGTCCGGTTCGAGGAAGGTCTCGACCAGGTCCGGTGCCTGCTGGAAGAGGAGAACGTCTCCGCGACATGACATCTCTCCCTATCTGGACCTTGGCTCCGACCCGCAGCCGGAGATCGTGGCGCCGCTGTCGGAACGGCGCCCGCTTCGCGTCGAGCCCGTCACCGCCACCGAGGGGTGGCAGCTGTGGAACGCCTTCGTCGACCAATACAACTGCATCAACAACGGACGCCAGGGACGCCTGGACGCGGCTGCGCTTCGCGGTGGTTGGCCCGCTGCTGGCGTCGCCGCCGCCGAAGGGGGGCTGCGGCCGAGCTTGAACGGCTGTCACGGCGGGCCTGGAGCGGCGGCGGCAGCGGAAGTTCGGTGGCGAAGCGGAGCGGCCGGCGGTCGAGGGGCGCGAGGTGCCGAGCTGCGAGGTCTCAGCGTTGCCTGGAACAGCCCGTCCCGGCAGTGGCTGCTAAGCGGCGGTTCGGACTGCGCGGCACGGAGATCGGCTCGGGTGGATGGGAGCTTGCGCCTGTTCATCGACAATGCGGTCTCTTCGGGCATGCGGCACGGATCTCAGCCGGGGCGAAGAGGTCAGGTATCCCAGCGGCGGTGGAGCCACAGCCACTGCTCGGGGTGTTCCCGGATCCAGTCTTCGTAGGTTGCGTTGATGGCCCGCAGCATGGTGCGCACGTCCCTGGCCGCGTCTCCGGTCCTGACGATGTCGAGGGGAGCGAAGAGGTGCACGTGGAAGCGCGCCCGGGGTTTGCGCAGGACGCGGATGGGAATGATCGGAATGTCGTGCTTGAGCGCCAGTTCGGCGAGGGCCGGGGCGGTCATCGCGTCCCGGCCGAAGAAGGGGACCGGGACCCCTTGCGAGTACTTCTGGTCGCCGAGGACGGCGATGGCGCCCTTGCGGCGCAGGCCCTTCAGCACCAGCTGGGAGCCTCTGCGTCCCTTCGGCGCCCATGTGCCGCCGCACTTGAGACGCCATGACTGGATCAGGCGTTCAGCCAGTGGATTGTTCGCCTGGCGGTAGATGATGGTGAGGTCGATGTCCTTCTGGGTGGCGAGAAGGATGCCGAGGTCGAAGCAGCCGAAATGGGCGCCCATGAAGATCGACGGCATGTGGGCAAACTCGTCGACGCCCGGATCACGGGTGATGGTCACCCGGGAGCCGCCATAGACATCGATGGCATGGAGATGCGGAAACTCGGCCACCAGGCGCCCGAAGTTGTCCCACATGCCGGTGATGATGCGCTGCACCTCCTCCGCGGTGATGCCGGGGAAACTCTGCCCGATGTTGCGCCGGGCGATGCGGTTGCGCGAGATGGCGAAGCGTCCGGCGAGGCGTCCGAGACATCCGCCGAGAGCCGAGGCGCTCTCGAGCCCGATGGTCCGGAACAGGACAAATCCCAGCCACAGGAATCCAGCTTCGACGATATCGCGCGGACCTGCCTTCATGACGCGGCAATCCCGACCCGATCGATCAGGGCATCGAGGCTGCCCTCTTCCCGGAACACCATCGTCACCGGCACCGGCTCGGCAAGGGGGCGCGTTTCCTCATCGAGGCGCACCCAGTCCTTCTCCGTCGTCACGAGCTTCGCGCCCAGGGTGCTTGCTTCCTCGAACATCGCGGTCACGGTCATGGGATCGTACCGGTGATGATCGGCAAAGCTCCGCGTCTTCACCACGTCGGCGCCGTGTTCCTCGAGAGTGGCGAAGAACTTGGCCGGTCTGGCGATTCCGGCGAAGGCGAAGAGCGGCAGGCCGTCACCTGGAATGCGATCGGCCTCGAGGCGGGCATGGAGGACGCACAGTCCCTCGCCTGCCAGTGCTCGCTCCAGGCCGTGGTCATCGTCGCCGACGATGACCACTGTGCCGGCGCGCCCGAGAGCGTCGGCCAGTGGTTCGCGCAGGGGCCCGGCAGGCAGCACCTTCGCGTTGCCGAAGCCGCGGGGGCCGTCGATGACGATGAAGGAAAGGGTCCGGGCAAGATGGACGTTCTGCAGACCGTCGTCCATGACAAGGATATCGGCCCCGGCATCGACCGCGGCCGCCGCGGACCGGGCCCTGTTCCGTGCCACCCAGACGGGCGCATGGCGCGCCAGCAGCAGGGGCTCGTCCCCCACGTCGCGGGACGTGTGGCGCCCGGGGTCAACGGTCACCGGCCCGGCCTGGCGGCCGCCAAAGCCGCGCGACAGGATATGGGGTTGCCAGCCGCGGGAAGAGAGCCGGTCGGCAAGGGCCCGCGCCGCGGGTGTCTTGCCGCCGCCGCCCACGGTGACGTTGCCGACACACAGCACAGGTACAGGCGCCCGCCAGGGACGCACCGCCCTTCTGCGCAGGCGCGTTGCCGCGGTCCACATGCCGGCAAGGGGCTGCAGGGCCCGTGCCGTCGGGCCGTCACTCTCCCAGAAGGCAGGCTCGCGCATCAAGGCTCTTTTCCGAAGAGCGGTTGCAGGGCGGCAAAGGCCCGATCGAGTACGCCTGCGGCATCGCCTTCGACGAGGGCCCTTGCCCGTTCGCCCATGGCGCGACAGGCCTGTTCATCTCCGAGCAATCCGGCGACGTGGCGGCGAAGGGACGCGGCATCGCAAGCCTCGAGGGCGCCGCCCGCCGCCACGAGCCGCCGGGCGATGTCGGTGAAGTTCTGCATGTGCGGTCCGAACACGGTCGGCTTTCCCAGCCATGCCGCCTCGCGGGGATTGTGGCCGCCGTGCTGCAACATCGACTTGCCCATGAAGACGGCATCGCCGAGACCGAGATAGAGGCCCATCTCTCCGATGCTGTCGCCGAGGAAGATGTCGGTGGCGGGTTTCGGCATGTCCGCGTGTGACCTCCGCGCCACCGTGAGACCGCGTGCGGCTGCCTCTTCGGCGATGTCGTCCGCCCGCGCCGGATGGCGCGGCACGATGACGGTGAGGAGCCCGTCGACCGTGTCGGCCAGATCAAGGTGAATGTCGCAGGCCAGTCGTTCGTCCCCGTCGTGCGTGCTGGCCGCCAGCCAGACCCGGCGCCCGGCAACGGCATCCTTGAAGCGTGCCCGTGCCTCCGGATCGGCCCTGGGAGGACCGGCCGTCGCCTTGAGGTCGCCGGTGATCACGACCGGCGCTGCGCCGAGAGCGGTGAAACGCCTGCCTTGCCGGTCGCCGGGGACAAGGACGGTGGTGAAACCGCCCAGAAGTCTCCGGCTGAAGGCGGGCAGCCGACTCCAGCGGGCGAAGGAGCGATCGGAGAGACGTCCGTTCACGAGCGCGGTGGGGATGTGCCGGTGCTGCGCTTCCATGAGGAGATTGGGCCACAGCTCCGATTCGACCCACAGGGCTGCATTCGGTCGCCACCTGTCGAAGAAGCGCCCCACCGCTCCCGGAGTGTCGAAGGGGATGTACTGGTGGATCGAGCCGGGCGGCTGCCGCAACGCCAGGGCCTCGGCAGCCGAGGTCGTCATGGTGGTGAAGAGAACGCATGTGTCATGGGCGCCGGCCAGTTTCTCCGCGAGGGGCAGCACGGAGAGCGACTCGCCGACGCTGGCGGCATGGATCCACAGGAGAGGCCCTGCCGGCCGCGAAACCGTGCTTCGCCCGAGCCTCTCTTCCCGGCGCAACGGATCCTCCCTGCCGCGCCTCAGGCGCCGTTCGACGAGGAGCGGGGCAAGGGGTTCGAGGAGGGCGGTGGCGTGGCGGTAGAGCTCCTGGATCATGACGCCCCGGCAAGGCCGTCGACACCTTCCTCCTCGATCGGCTGCAGGCGTGACAGCTGGGCATAGAGTCCGCCCTGGGCCAGCAGCGTGTCGTGGGTGCCGGACTCGACGATTCGCCCCTCGTTGAGGACATGGATGACATCGGCATCGGCGATGGTGCTGAGCCGGTGGGCCACGACAATCGATGTGCGGCCGCTGGTCAGGCGGGCAAGGGCCTGCTGGACCTGGCGTTCCGATTCGGAATCGAGGGAACTGGTGGCTTCGTCAAGGATGAGGATCGGCGCATCGCGCAGCACCGCCCGGGCAATGGAGATTCTCTGTCTCTGGCCTCCCGAGAGACGGATGCCGTTTTCGCCGATGAGAGTCTCGTAGCCGAGCTCGAGTTTCTCGATGAAGGGGTGGGCGTCGGCCACCTGCGCTGCCGCCTTGATCTCGTCAGGCGCGGCGTTCGGCCTGCCGAAGGCGATGTTGGCCTCGATGGTGTCGTTGAAAAGCACGACCTCCTGGCTGACGACGGCAACCGCGTCACGCAGACTCTCCAGGGTGACGTCACGCACGTCGGAACCGTCGATCGAGATCCGGCCGCTGCCGACATCATAGAAACGCGCGACAAGGTTGAGGGCGGTCGACTTTCCGGCGCCCGAGGGCCCGACGAGGGCCGTGGTCCGGCCGGCCGGCGCCTCGAAGGACACGCGATCGAGGACCGGCGTGTCGTGGTAGGCGAACGAGACCTCGTCAAACCTCACCATGCCGCCCGCGATCGACAGCGCTGCGGCGTTCTCGCGGTCCCGGATCGCCGGCCTGATGTCGATGAGGGCGAACACCCGCTGGGCGGCGGCCAGCCCCTGCTGCAGGGTGTTGTTGAGGCGGGCAAGGCTCTTGAGGGGCCGGTAGGCGAGGAGCAGGGCGGTGATGAAGCTGAAGAAGGCGCCGGGGGTGGTGGTGCCCTCGATGACCTTGAGTCCGCCGTAGACGATGGTGGCGCCAATGGCGATGCCGGCCAGCGATTCCATGATCGGCGAGATGGCTTCACTGGCTCTCACGGTCCTGACGCCGCGCCGGAAGAGAAGGTCGATGCGGTCGCCGAGCCGCGCCATGTGGTGGCCTTCCTGGCCGTAGGCCTTGATGTGGCGGATGCCCCGGAACATGTCGGAAATGAAGCCCGTGACATGCTCGCGCTCGATCGCCACCTCGCGCGACCTGATCCTGACCTTGCGTCCGATCCTCTGGACGCTGGCGAAGGCCGCGGGAAAGATGAAGAACGAGATGAGACCCAGAACCCAGTCCTGATGGAACATCATGGCGGCAAGGAAGACGAGGGTCAGCAGGTCCTTGACCATCGTTGTCAGGGTCTGCGCCACCGTCGCTTGCAGGTCGTCGACATTGTTCATGCATCCGGCGATCAGGGCGCCGGTCGAGGTCTTGTGGAAGTACGCGAGATCGGCGCGGATCAGGCTGCGGCAGACCCTCTTGCGGATGTCTGCGATGATGCGCATGGAGGTGCGGGCCATGATCACCGCCTGGGCGTATTCCGAGAGGCCCTTGACAAAAAAGAGCAGGAAGACGGCCATGGTGATCCACACCAGCTGTCCACGGTCCTTCTCGATGAAGACCTCGTCGAGAATGGGCTGGACGAGCCAGGCGTATCCCGCCGTGCTGCCGGCCACGAGACCCATGAAGACGATGGCGACGAGTATGCGCGGAATGTAGCGGCGGACATGTTCATCCACGATGCGCCGGACAATGACGCGTGTCGTGTGATCAACAGTGTCGTGAGTTCTCATCGGCGCTCGCGCGGCACGGTTCCGGAAGGGTGTTCTACCGCAAGACGGCGCGTCATGCGCCACGTCATCCGCCGGCGCTGCCCGCCACCGTCATCGTGTCGACCCGAATGCTCGGCGCATTGGTTGCCGCCCGGAACTCGAGATCACTGGCCGGACGCAGGTTGGCGTAGACCTCCTTCAGGTTGCCGGCGATGGTGATCTCGTTGACCGCATGGTCAAGCGTGCCGTTGCGAATGCGCTGTCCGGACGCGCCCCTGGAGTAGTCTCCGGTCACCGGATTGATGCCATGGCCGCTCAGCGACGTGACATAGAGTCCCTCCTCGATGTCCGCCATCAGGTCGTCGGGAGAGTCCTCTCCCGCCTCGAGCCACAGGTTGGTCGTGCCGACCGTCGGCGGGCCGCCGACGCTCCGGGTGGCGTGGCCGGTGGGGTGCATGGAGAGCTGGCGCGCCGAACGGCAGTCGAGCAGCCATGTGACGAGGATACCGTCGGCCACCAGCCTGCCGGCATGGGGGTCGAGGCCTTCGCCGTCGAAGGGGCGCGATGCGAGACCACGGCGGACGAAGGGGTCCTCGGTGATGGTGATCCCTTCGGCGAACACCGGGCAATCCAGGGAGTCCTTCAGCCAGCTCGTGCCGCGGGCGATCGCCGGGCCGGCGATGAACCCGACAAGGTGCCCGATGAGGGATCGCGCCGTCCGCGGTTCGAAGACCAGAGGCATGCGGGCCGTGGCGAGCTTGCGGGGTTCGAGTCTCCGGACGGCCCGTTCGGCCGCCTCCCGACCGATGTCGGCCGGCGCCGGAAGGTCCGCCAGGTGGCGCGCCGAGCGACCCTCTCCGTCGCTCTGCATGTCGAGACCGGCGCCGGCGATGACCGTCACGTGGAGGCTCGACATGGTGCGTTTCGTCACCCCGGCAAACCCGGTGCTCGTGACAAGGGCGCCAGTGGAACGTTGCCAGGCGGCGGTCGCGCCTTCGGAATTGGTGATGCCGGGAATCGCGAGGGCCGCATCCTCGGCTTCGGCCGCGAGATGGGTGAGGGTGTCAGTTCCCGGTTCATCCCCGCCGTCGAGATCGAGTTCGGCGGCCCCGCCGCTCAGGAGGTGCGGTTCGGCAAGGCCGGCGTGGTGATCCTCCGGCGCCGCGCGAGCCATGGCCACGGCCCGTTCCACGAGTTCGTCGGCGGTGTCGCCGGAAGGGTCGGTGGTCGCCACGGACGCCTGGCGGCAGCCACAGAAGACGCGCAGGCCAAGGGCGAGGGACTCGGAGCGATCCAGATCCTCGAGCTTGCCGAGACGCCGGTTGACGAGGACCTCCTCGCTCAGTGTGGCGACGGCGTCGGCCGCGCTTGCGCCCGATGCCAGAGCCCGTTCAACGAGGCGGCTCGCCAGGTCGACGACGGTGTCCGTCATGGACCTGCCGCCCTGGGCGCGGTCAGGCGATTGGCAACCGCCGTGACCGCCAGCAGGCTCGCCTGGACGATGTTCGGGTGAAGCCCGACGCCGAAATCGACCATGCCGCTGCCGTTTCTTGCCTCCACATAGGCTGCCGCCAGCGCATCGCTTCCCTGGCTGATGGCATGTTCGTGGTAGTCCACGACGGTCATGGCAAGGCCCGCCTCCTCCGAGAGAGCGTGCACGAAGGCATCGATCGGTCCGGTGCCGGTGCCGTGAATGTCGCGGATCTCGCCATCGATGCTGACCGACGCGGTCAGGTGGCGCAGTTCGCTGGCATGGGATCCGGGAACCGTCTTGTAGGAGAGAAACGTGAACGGCCCTTCGGGTTCGACATAGGTTTCACGGAAGATCGCCAGGAGTTCGTGGCTCGGCAATTCCGCTTCGCTGGCATCAGCCCGGCGCTGCACGATGCGGCTGAACTGGATCTGCAGGCGCCGCGGCAGCCTGAAACCGTGGTCGTTGTCCATGACCCAGGCAACGCCACCCTTGCCCGACTGGCTGTTGACCCGGATGATCGCCTCGTAGCTCCGGCCGACATCCCCCGGATCCATGGGCAGGTAGGGAACCTCCCAGATATCCGAGTTGGACATCTCCATGGCCCTCATGCCCTTGTTGATGGCGTCCTGGTGGCTTCCGGAGAACGCCGTGAAGACGAGGTCCCCTGCATAGGGATGGCGAACCGGGACCGCGATGCGGTTGCAGTGTTCGGCGACGCTCACGAGATGGCTGATGTCGGAGAGGTCGAGTTCCGGATCGACGCCCTGTGTCATCATGTTGAGAGCCAGGGTCACGATGTCGACATTGCCGGTCCGTTCACCGTTGCCGAAGAGCGTACCCTCGATCCGGTCCGCGCCCGCCATGCAGGCGAGCTCGGCTGCGGCGACGGCCGAGCCCCGGTCATTGTGGGGATGAAGCGAGAGGATGATCGATTCGCGGTCGCGAATGTGCCGCAGGAACCACTCGATCTGGTCGGCGTAGATGTTGGGGGTGGACATCTCCACCGTCGCCGGCAGGTTGAAGATGGTGCGGCGGTCCGGTGTCGGCTGCCAGACGTCCATCACCGCCTCGCAGATCTCCACGGCGAAGTCGAGTTCCGTGCCGGTAAAGCTCTCGGGAGAGTACTGGAAGCGCCATCCGTCGGAATCGCGGGCGCTTTCCGTGATCTCGCGGATCAGGCTGGCGCCGTCCGCGGCGATGCGAACGATCCCCGCCCGGTCGGATCCGAAGACGACGCGGCGCTGCAGCGCCGAGGTCGAGTTGTAGAGGTGGATGATGACGTCCCTGGCGCCCTCGATCGCCTCGAAGGTGCGCCGGATGAGAGGATCGCGCGCCTGGGTCAGCACCTGAATGGTGACATCCTCGGGAATCATGCCTTCATCGACGAGTTCCCGGCAGAAGTCGAAGTCCGTCTGGCTGGCGCTCGGGAAGCCGACCTCGATCTCCCTGAAGCCCATGTCGACGAGGGTGCGGAACATGCGTCGCTTGCGTTCCGCCCCCATGGGTTCGACGAGCGCCTGGTTGCCGTCCCTGAGATCGACGCTGCACCAGATGGGAGCCTTGCCGATGACCCTGTCCGGCCACGTGCGGTCAGGAAGACGAACCGGCTCGAAGGGGCGGTACCGGTGCCAGGGCATGGTCGCGGGGCGCGGCATCACCATGGCTCCCGGTGAGAAGGGACACAACGGTCAGGTGAATGTTCGGTGGACATGGGCTTCTCCTGAAGAGGAGGTGAAGGCGTAACGCGTCGGCACGGCACCCCTTCAGGGGGCGCCGCTCAGTCCGGCGCTAGGCCCAGAGCTGATGTCCCGAAACCGATCATGGCCCCTACCTAGTGTTGCCGCTCGCATGTGTCAAGGCGCTTGCCCCGGACCCGGGCATCCCCGTCGAACAGGCATCCGCCGTTGTCGGGCGTGTGTCCGAGGTGTGCAGGGGTTCTCCGTTGGCGTCCTGGCGAGGCTCCTGCAAGCCCCGACTGGACGGCGCCTTGTGCGGAGCCTTCCGGTGGAATGCCGATTGCCTCGTCCAGGCTCCCGAAAGACACGGATGACGGATGGACAGCTTCGGTGCTAGGACTGAAGGGCAATCTGGAGGAAGGCATGAACAAGTTCCTGCATACACTCGGCGCGGCATCCGCCGCTGTCATCGTCGGCGTTTCCGGCGCGTTGACGACGCAACCCGCTTCGGCAGAAGGCCAGCTCAACGTCTACAACTGGGGCGAGTACATCAATCCGGAGGTGCTGACCCGGTTCACCGAGGAAACCGGGATCGAGGTGACCCTCGACACCTACGGCACCAACGAGGAAATGCTGGCGAAGATCCAGGCAGGCGCGACGGGATACGACATCGTGTTTCCGTCCGTTCATATGCGCGACATCATGCAGAAGCTCGGGCTGCTGCACGATGCGAAAGTGAACACGCTCAAGGGTTTCGAGAACATCGATCCGCTTGCCAAGAGGTCCCTCGTGGACCCCGAGAGTTCGTACTGCCTGCCCTATGCCTGGGGTGCGGTCGGCATCTTCTACAACAAGGAGGAAGCCGGCGAGATCACCTCCTGGGAGGACTTCTTCGCGCTGCCCGACAGGGGCAAGAAGATCACCATGCTCGATGACCTGCGCGAGACCATCGGCGTCGCTCTCATCATGAACGGTCACTCCGTGAACACCGGGGATGCGGACGCTCTCAGGCAGGCCGAGGCCTGGCTGCTCGAACGCAAGGACAAGATCTCGGCGTTCACCTATGACGTGGGGCCACTGGTGCAGGCTGGCGACATCGCCGCCGCACACTGGTACGTCGGCGCGACGTTCCTTGTTCTGCAGGAACCCGACCGGCTCGGATTCGTGATTCCCGAGGAAGGCGCGACGATGTATCAGGAGGACATCTGCGTCCTCGAGTCCGCACCGAACAAGGAGAGCGCCATCCGGTTCCTCGAGTTTTACCTGCAGCCCGAGATTGCCGCCCTCAACACGCTCCAGCAGGTCAACGGAACCGCCAACGTGCCGGCGCGTGATCTTCTGCCCGATGAACTCAGGAACAATCCGAACACCAATCCTCCGCCGGAAGTGATGGCGAAACTCCAGATCTTCGAAGATCTCGGCAACGATCTGCGCAAGTACAATCGCGTCTGGACCAGGGTGCGCACTGCGCAGTAGCAGTCCGTTCAAACCGATCCACGGTGGAAAGAGGTCCTGGCCCGTTGTCCGGCGCGCCAGGCGCCGGGCCGCCTGAAACAGGCGGTCCGGTCGCCGAGGTGGTGGATGCGGTCAAGCGGTTCACGGCGCCCGAAGGCGGCACGGTCACGGCGCTCGACGAGGTGTCGCTGGCTGTTCGCGCCGGCGAGTTCGTGACCCTGCTCGGCCCCTCGGGCTGCGGCAAGACCACGCTGCTGCGCTGCATCAGCGGCTTCGAAGAACTCGATTCCGGCGAGGTGCGCATCGACGGGGCGTCGATGACCGGCGTGCCGGCTCAACGTCGGCCCGTCAACACCGTGTTCCAGACCTACGCGCTGTTTCCGCACCTGCGCGTCGAGGCCAACGTCGCCTACGGCCTGGAGGTCACGGGCGTGCCGCGCCGCGAGCGCACGGACCGCGTGGCCAGGGCTCTGGAACAGGTCGGTCTCCGGGGCCTTGAGCGCCGCAAGCCGGACCAGCTGTCGGGCGGGCAGCGGCAGCGCGTCGCCCTGGCCCGCGCCATCATCAACCGGCCCAAGCTCCTGCTGCTTGACGAACCCCTGTCTGCGCTCGACCGCAACCTGCGGCATTCCATGCAGCTCGAACTCAAGACACTGCAGCATGGGCTCGGGATCTGTTTCCTCTTCGTCACCCACGACCAGGAGGAGGCGCTGACGATGTCTGACCGCATTGTCGTCCTGAATCGTGGCAGGATCGAGCAGATCGGGACGCCGGAGCAACTCTACCATGCGCCGGCGACACGCTTCGTCGCCGAATTCATCGGCGACGGCGCCCTCTTCACCGGGGCGGTCGACGTCGGACCGGATCCGGTGCTCGTGACCGGCGACGGCCTGCGGCTCCCGATCCGTGACGGCGTACCGGCGGGGCGAAGACTGACGATGCTGCTGAGGCCGGAGCAGCTCGACGGTGCGCCCGCCTCGGACGACCCCGCGTTCGGCGTCCTGGAGGCGACCCTCGAACAGTCCGTTTTCTACGGCGCGACGCGGCAGCTGGTCTGCCGCCTCGCCAACGGCGCCGCCATCACCGTCACCCCGGGCCCCGGCGCTGATGGCGACCGGCTCTGCCGGGCCGGGAACGGCGAGGCGCTCAGGCTCGCCTACCGGCGTGCGGATCCGCATCTGATCGAGGAAGTCCGTGGTGGCGGTTAGGCGGGACAGGATCCGGCTCGCCTTCCTGCTCGGACCGGTCAGCCTGTTCCTCGGAACGTGCTTTGTCGGTCCGCTGGCGGTGATGGTCCTCTTCAGCTTCCTGGAGCCCGGGCTCTATGGCGGCGTCGAGTGGAACTTCTATCACTGGAATTTCGGACGCATTCTCGGTTGGGCGGACGGCGAATGGGAGGACTTCGACTGGGTCTATGCCGAGATATTCGTGCGCTCGGCCCGGCTTGCCTTCATCAACGTCCTGATCACCCTTGCAGTCTGTTATCCTGCGGCGCTCTGGGTGCGCGGCCTGCCGCAGCGCCTGCGCATGCTCGTCGTGTTCCTGATCACGCTGCCGTTCTTCGTCAGTCTTGTGGTGCGCCTGTTCGCCTGGGTGCTGATCCTGCGACCCACCGGGTTTCTGAACTACGCCCTGATCGGCCTTGGCGTGATCGAGGAACCGCTCGACATCATCTTCACGGAAACGGCCGTGCTGATCGGCATGGCCTACATCCTGCTGCCGTTCATGTTCCTGCCGGTCTATGCGTCCGTGGAGAAGCTCGATCGTTCGCTGATCGAGGTGTCGTCGGACCTCGGCGCGAGTTCGTTCCAGACCTTCTGCAGGGTGACGATACCGCTGACCTTGCCGGGTATCGCCGGCGGCTGCGTCCTGGTGTTCATCCCCAGCCTCGGAAACTTCATCGTCCCCGATCTCCTGGGCGGCGCCAAGGTCCTGATGATCGGCAACCTGATCGAGCAGCAGTTCCTTTCCGCCCGCAACTGGCCGTTTGGCGCTGCCCTGTCGGTCATGATGATGACGGTCATGTTTGTGCTCATCCTGGTCTATCTTCGGCGCATCGGGCGGATGCAGACGCGGCCATGAAACTGCGTCTCGGGCAGCGTCTGTTCGGCGCCTACGGCGTGCTGTTCCTGGTGTTCATCTACGCGCCGATCGTGATGACCGTGGCCTTCTCGTTCAATTCCAACCCGATCAACATGATGGTCTGGTCGGGTTTCACCTTCGATTGGTACTGGACGATCTTCGGCTATCCGACACAGCTGAACGAGGAGACGCTCTACGTCGAATCCACCGATCAGCTGCTTGCCGCCGTCGGGAACAGTCTGATCGTGGCCGCCTTCACCACCACCGTTTCGACGGTGCTGGGCACCATGACGGCGCTTGCGCTCTACCGCTATCGCTTCCGCGCACAGCGCTTCTACCAGGGGCTTCTCTACATGCCCATGGTCATGCCCGACATCGTCCTCGGAATCGCGCTGCTCGTGTTCTTCGTCGCGGTCGGCATGTCGCTCGGTCTGTACTCGATCATCATCGGTCACTGCACGTTTCTGATCTCCTACGTCTTCGTCGTGGTCAGCGCCCGGCTTGCCGGCATGGACAGCACGCTGGAGGAAGCCAGCGCCGACCTCGGCGCCAGTGAATGGGTGACCTTCCGCCGCGTCACGCTGCCGCACATCGCGCCGGGCGTGGTCGGCGGCGCCTTGCTCGCGTTCATCATCTCCATGGACGATCTCGTGATCACCTACTTCATCGCCGGGCCCGATTCGACCACGCTGCCGCTCTTCATCTACGGCATGCTGCGGCGCGGCGTGAAGCCCGAGATCAACGCCATTGCGACGCTGATGCTGTCGTTCACCTTCATCATCGCCTCGCTCGGCCTCTACCTGCGCCGGCGAAGCTGACGGGACCCTGGATGATGCCCCGGCCGCGACCTCGGCCTCCCCGTCCCCGGAGCGACCGGTCCGCACCACCCGATCACCGATGTGCGGTCGGGTTCACCACGAGGATCGAGGGAGGGCTTGCATCGCTACCTTGACGAGTGGGCGGCTGATGGAACTGTTGCTCATCCGCCGGCCGCTGCGGTGACCCTTGCAAGCGGTGTCTGGGGGCCGACCGGGTGAGCCATCATTCGGGATGCGTCGGGTCGTTCCGGCGGCGGTCCAGCATGTCCTTGATCTCGTTCATCTGCCGCTGCATGGCTTCCATGCGCTGCACCAGGGCCGCAACCCCGGCCTCGCTGACGGCATGGAGATCCTCCCGGAGTTCCACGGAGTCGGCGTGGCCCTGTTCGGTCATGGCGTTGACGATCACGGCGATGAAGAGGTTGATGACGGCAAAGCTGGTCATCAGGATGAAGGGCACGAAGACCATCCAGGCGTCCGGGTGCTGCTCCATCACCGGGCGGACGATGCCCATGGACCAGCTTTCCAGGGTCATGATCTGGAACAGGGAATAGAGACTGTCGCCGACGCTGCCGAACCAGTCCGGGAACGTCTCGCCATAGAGCTTGGTCACCATCACGGCGAAGACGTAGTAGACCAGCGCCAGCAGGGCAAGTACGCTCGTGACGCCGGGGATCGCTGTCATCAGGGCCATGACCACCTTGCGCATCGACGGCACGATGGCGACAAGGCGAAGCACGCGCATGATGCGCAGCGCACGCAGCACGGAGAGACCGCCGCTTGCCGGCGCCAGTGCGATGCCGACGACAACGAAGTCGAAGACATTCCAGCCGTTCGTGAAGTAGCGCCAGCCGAAGGCGAACAGCTTGGCCAGGAGTTCGATCACGAAGATCGCCAGAACGGCCCTGTCGAGCAACCGCAACAGCGTCCCGGCGTGTTCCATCACGCCGGACGACGTCTCCAGGCCGAGGGCGACGGCGTTGAAGATGATGACCGCGGTGATGGCGCGCGTGACCCGTGGACCCTCCATGAAGACGCCGACCCGGTGGCGCACCCGGTTGATCGGCGAATTTGGCGGCGGCAGTGCGGTCACGGCGTATCCTCCAGCGGGGGTGTCGGGAGCGACGGGCGAGATGGCGGCGAAGGCTCCCGTTTACCGAATTGGCCCGCCGGGAGGAACCACATCGATGAAGTCCGCACGCAATACCGGCCATGTCCGTGATCGGGAACGGGGAGCTGCCGGGCAACGCTCTCGTCAGACCTTGCGGGGTGTCTGCACCGTGCTGCGGGACATCCCCGCCGCCTCGACTGTCCGGGCGAATCCGCCATGGCAGGCGGCAAGGATGTCGCCGGTCGTCCGCGGACGAGGCGTGTCCTCCACCCGGTGCAGGGTCGTCATGGCGCGCATTCCTGCGGTTCCGCGCCAAGGCAGTCGCGGAATGCGCCGTCGGCGATGGCGGTGGCGACGGCGGCAACCTCGCCGGTCATGCTGCGGTCGTCGTCGAGGGGCGGAACGATGAGACGCAGAGCGTCGCGCAGGCATCCCGCCACGCGGGCGTGGCGCGGCGGATTGCGCAGGTCGAAGGCCTGGGCGGCAACGATGAGTTCGGCGGCGGCGATGCGGGTGAGGTGGACGACCGCATCCCGTGCCTGGCGGACTGCCACCCAGGTCATCGGTGCGTGGTCCTCGACGTGGTAGGTCGAGCTGTCGAGCAGGCTGGCCGGGGCGCCGAGCAGGTGGATCTCCTTCGACAGGGTCTCCGACGTGAGCGACAGGAGGCCGAGCCCGGCCCGCGTGGTGCCGTGGCGCGTCAGCATGTCGGGCAGTCCGGTGAACTGGTTCTGCATCAGGCGCCCGATGCGCTGTGCCGCCATCGTCGCCGTCTGGGACATGGCAAGGGTGAGGGCATCGAAGGCGACCGCCATGGCCGGCGTGTGGAAATTGCCGGTGGACAGGATGTCGCCGTCCGTCGCCAGCACCAGGGGGTTGTCCCCGGCGCCGTTGATCTCGACGATGACATTCGGCCTTGCGAAATCGATCGCTGCCCTCAGACTGCCGTGAACGTGGCTGACGCAGCGCAGGCTGATCGGGTCCTGGACACGGCGCGGTTCCGCAGGATCGAAGAGCGCCGTGCCCAGAAGCTTGTGGCGCAGACTCAGGGCCGCCCGGGCCTGGCCAGGCGCGCCACGGGCCATCACCACGCGGGGGTCGATGGGCCCGGGATTGGCGCGGAATGCCTCGAACCCGAGAACGACGATGCCGTCCATCAGTTCCAGGAGATGTTCCAGATCGGCCATCACCAGGGCCGCCTGGCCAACGGAAACGGCATTCGAGGAGCAGAGAGCCAGACCCTCCTTCTCGCGCAGCTCGACCACGTCGACACCGGCGCGCGCCATGGCCTCGGCGCCGTCAAGGAGTGTTCCCTGGAACCAGGCGCGCCCTTCGCCGATGAGGGGAAGCGCCATGTTGGCGCACAGTGCGATGTCCGAGGCGCCGATGGAGCCGATGCCGGGAACCAGGGGCTGAACGTCCCTTTCAAGCATCGCGCACAGTGTTTCGGCGATGATCGGGCGTACCCCGGCCCCTCCCCGGGCCATTCCGGCGGCCCTTGAGAACATGGCGGCCCGCACGGTCTCCCCGGGGAGTGGCTCGCCGGCGCCACAGGCCCTGGCGAGCACCACGATCCGGCTGTAGTCCTCGCGCTCCGCGGGGTCCACTTCATTCACCACACGCCCGCCGAGGCCTCGGGTCAGGCCGTAGACAGGTCGATCGGAGGCACTGAAGCGCTCGACCACGGCGCGGCTCTGTTCCATGCGGGATCGCGCCTCGCCGGCGATGCCGGTCGATGCGCCACCACGGGCCACAGCCACCACGTCGTCGACTCCAAGCGCCTCCCCGCCCAGCAGGATCATCGTCATCGTCCGTTCTCCCGGTCGTCGAAGGGCGTACCCCCGGAGCCAAGGCTCTTCGTGATGTGGTCGAGTGCCCGGGGAAGATCGGCAACGGTGTCGATGACATGATGGGCGCCGGCCTCATGAAGAGGCGCGGCGGCCCTGGTCCTCAGCCGGCCGATCTCTGACGCGTCGAGTCGTGCCAGGTCGTTCTCGTCAAGCCCGACTCCGTTCCCCGACAGCGTGACACCGACGGCCCAGCTGCCGGCGGCGACCGCCTCCGCGATGCCGGGTGCGGTGTCGTCCACCTTGACGACGGCACTGGCCGGCCAGACGGCAAGATCGATGAAGCAGCGGTACATCATGAGCGGCGTGGGTCTGCCGGCGGCAAGGTCGTCCGAGCACACCGTTACGTCGGGCGCAAATCCCTGCGTCTCCGCCAGGCGGGCAAGAGGCGTCAGCACGGAACGGGGATACCCGGTGGTCGAACCGATCCTGACACCGCGGCGGCGCAGGCCGCCAATGACGCGGGCGGTGCCCGGAATCAGGGCGGAACGACGGAGAGCCGCGTCCTTGATGCGCCGTTCCAGGATCCCGTGAAGACGGTCGATGTCGTCGGCCATGATGCCCTGGCCGTGAACGTGGCGCCATGCAGCGGCGATACGGGGCAGGCGTGCCAGAGCCTCGATGTGGTGGCGCTTGCCGAGGCCCATGGGCGCCCTCGCCTCGTCATCACGAATGGCGACGCCACGATCTGCGAAGATCTCGATGAAGGCCTCGACAGGCGCCCTGGAACCGAAATCGATCACGGTGCCGGACCAGTCGAAGATGACCGCCTTGATCCCGCCCATGTCCTCCGGCCTGCATGCCCCGGGCCAAGGTAGCCGGGAGCCGGGTTCACTCCAAGCCCCGGCATGCCGATGGAGCCTTGCACGGGACGCTCGGGCCGCCTTAGGGTGGCGGGGGCAAGGGAGAACAGGGTCCATGTCACGCACATGCTTCGCCCGTGACGCAAGAGGTGGTCTGACGCGTCACGTGCCGATCAGGACCCCGCGTCATGCGGCCCTGCTGGTGGTGGATGTGCAGGTCTACACGGTGACACCCGGAGATGGTGAATTCGGCGATATCGACCCTTCCGCCATTCCGCACCATCTCGCCTACTACTTCACCCGCCTTGAAGGGGTGACCCTGCCGGCGATCGCCCGCCTTCAGGACGCGTCGAGGCGGGTCGGCATGGAGGTGATGTACACGGTCGTCGAGGCCCTGACCGGCGACATGCGGGATCTCGGGCTCGATTATCGCATCTCGGGCATCGGCGTTCCGAAGGGGTCGCCATGGGCCGCCATTCCCGAAGCCATTGCCCGCCACGACGACGAGATTGTCATCTCGAAGACATCATCGAATGTCTTCGTGTCGACCAACGTTGATTACGTGCTGCGCGCACTCGAGATCGAACAGATCGTCATCTGTGGCCTTCTGACCGACCAGTGCGTCGAGTCGGCGGTGCGGGATGCCTGCGATCTCGGCTATCTTGTAACGGTGCCGGAGGACGCGTGCGCCACCATGAGCAGGGAGCGGCACGAGCAGTCGCTCGACATGTATTCGGGGTATTGCCGGATCGTGACGAGCGATGATGTCGTCACCGAGCTCGCCGGATTCCCCGCAACCGGCGAAGCCGGTCTGCGGGCCTTGACAGCCTGAGGAGCCCCCATGGAACGGATCATTGTCCCGCCGTCGGAAGGTCGTGCAGTGCGTGTTGCCGCTGGCGAGTCCATCTCCGTGGCGACGCCGAAGGGAGGCCAGGCGGCCGATTTCTTCGCCTACAACAGCGCCAATGTCGACGAGTGGCTGTCGCCCACCCACACGTGGGTCACCACGTTCTCGCTCAGGCCGCGCCCGGGCGATGTCTTCCTGTCGCGATTCCGACGGCCGATGCTGACGATGACAGGGGACACCGCCGACGGCATCCACGACATGCTGCTCGCGGCCTGCGACCAGTTCCGATACGAGTTCTTCGGCTATCGGGGCGTGCACGCCAGCTGTTCCGGGAACCTGCAGATCGCCATGCGCCGCGAGGGTTACGAGATTTCGGTCATTCCCCAGCCCATCAACTTCTTCACCAACGTCCCGGTGGATGGCGAAGGACGCCTGACGGCTCCCGCCAACCGCGTCAAACCGGGGGCCAGCGTGACCATGGAGGCCTTGATGGACCTCATCTGCGTGGTGTCCTCGTGTCCTTTCGACATCCAGGCCGAAGGCTGGGAGATCAACGCCGGCAACCGGCCGACGGAACTCGAGATCGAGGTGGACTGACGGCTTCGGCCGTCAGCGCTTGGAGAACTGGAAGCTGCGGCGCGCCTTGCGCTTGCCGTACTTTTTGCGCTCCACGACCCGTGGGTCGCGCGTCAGGTAGCCGCTGGACTTGAGTGTCTTGCGCAGAACCGGTTCATGGAGTGCCAACGCCTTCGAGATGCCGTGACGCAGGGCGCCCGCCTGGCCCGACAGCCCGCCCCCCTTCACCGTGCAGAAGACGTCGTACTGGTCGACACGGTCGGCGACATGGAAGGGGCGGCCGAGGATCAGCCGCCAGGTGCCGCGCGTGAAGTACTCCTCGACGCTGCTGCCATTGACGATGATGCGTCCGACCCCGGGTTTCAGCCAGACGCGGGCGATCGCGTTCTTGCGCTTGCCTGTGGCATAGGAGCGCCCCTGGGGATCAATCTGGGGTTCGGGAAGCTGGATGTCGGCGTCGGAAACGGCGGGTTCCTGGGTTTCGGCCACAATCGCCATGGTCAGGCAGCCCTTCTGTTCTTGGGGTTGCGCGCCGCCAGGTCGAGAACCTCCGGCTGCTGCGCTTCGTGGGGATGGTGTGACCCGGCATAGACCTTGAGTTTCTTCATGACCTGGCGGCCAAGCGGGTTGCGGGAGATCATGCGCTCGACGGCCTTGATGACGACGCGCTCGGGGAAGGCCCCGTCGAGTCGTTCGCCAAGGGTCTGACCCTTGATGCCGCCTGGCCACCCGGTGTGCCAGTGGAATGTCTCGCCGGCCCGCTTGTTGCCCGTCAGGTGAACCTTTTCGGCGTTGACGACGATCACGAAATCTCCGCAATCGACATGCGGCGAAAAGGTCGGCTTGTGCTTGCCTCGCAGGATGTCGGCGATTTCCACGGCCATGCGTCCGAGAACAAGATCCTCGGCGTCAACCAGGTACCACGTGCGCTCGACTTCGCGCGGCTTGGCAACATAGGTCTTCATGCGGGTTCCGAATGGCAGTCAGCCTGACGCGGCGGAACCTAGTCAAGACTGCCCGGTCATGTCAATGCCCGAATCCTCATCGCCGAGACATCCATTGTCTCCGTGTCCGCAGCTTGGCTACAGTGCAGGGATGGACGAACCGCTTCTCCTCACTTCGCAGGAGGGTCAGGTGGCGCACCTGGCGCTCAATCGCCCGAAACGGCGCAACGCGCTCAGTGTCGCATTGATGGCTGCGCTGCAGGACGAACTCGATCGCCTCGCGAACCGGTCCGACGTGCATGTCATCGTCATTGCCGGCAAGGGCAAGGTGTTCTGTGCCGGTCATGACCTGAAGGAGATCCGTGATCATCCGGGAGCCGACAACCACAACCGCCTCTTCGATCAGTGCAGCCGCCTGATGACGACCATTGTCAGGCTGCCGAAGCCGGTGATCGCCAGTGTCGGCGGCATGGCGACAGCGGCTGGTTGCCAGCTGGTGGCGAGCTGCGACCTCGCCGTGGCCTCGGTGGGGGCGGCCTTCGCCACGCCCGGCGTCAACATCGGGCTCTTCTGTTCCACGCCGATGGTCGCGCTGTCACGCAACGTGGCGCGCAAGCCCGCCATGGAGATGTTGCTGACCGGTGACGTGATCGACGCGGTACGGGCACGGGAACTGGGCCTCGTCAACCGCGTCGTGGCGGCTTGCGACCTCGATTCCGCGACATCGCAGCTGGCGCGGACCATCG
Organism: Alphaproteobacteria bacterium; assembly: GCA_964291265.2. Taxonomy (GTDB): domain Bacteria; phylum Pseudomonadota; class Alphaproteobacteria; order SP197; family SP197; genus SP197. The sequence continues at coordinate 335,983 of OZ219747.1, read as the reverse complement.
CCTCGAAGTCCCCCATGACTGTGGCCATCGGCAAGGAGGCCTTCTACCGCCAGCTGGAGATGCCCCTGGACGAGGCGTACGCCTACGCCAGCCGGGTGATGACCGAGAACATGCTCAAGCGGGATGCGAAGGAGGGAATCGACGCGTTCCTCGGCAAGCGCGCTCCGCGGTGGCAGGGCGAGTGATGGCCGGTCACGACCGCTACAGCGACGAGGCGCTGCGCTCGATCCTGCGCCGCTGCCGCACCATCGCCATGATCGGCGCCAGTCCGAACTGGGTGCGACCGAGCCATTTCGTGATGAAGTACCTCCAGGGCAAGGGATATCGCATCATCCCGGTCAATCCGGCCGCCGCCGGCCAGACGGTGCTGGGTGAAACCGTGCTGGGGTCCCTTGACGAGCTCCGGACGCCCGTTCCCATGGTCGACATCTTTCGCAATTCCCGGGCGGCCGGAGGCATTGTCGACGAGATCATCAGGTTGCGGAACGGCAAACAGTTCCAGGTTGTCTGGATGCAGCTCGGGGTGCGCAACGATGCCGCAGCCCAGAGGGCGGAGGCCGCGGGTCTCGAGGTCGTCATGGACCGGTGCCCGAAGATCGAATATGGACGGCTTTCCGGGGAACTCTCGTGGAGCGGCGTCAATTCCGGGATCATCACCGCCCGGGTCCTGAGACTGTGACACCCGCTGCCTTGCGCCCACGACAAGGGGTCAGTCATGAATGACGGCGACCGCCTCTACGGCATGGAGACCCGTGCCGTCCACGCCGGGGCGCGCCCCGACCCGGCCACCGGAGCAAGGCAGACACCGATCTACCAGACGACCAGCTTCGTGTTCGACGACGTCGAGCACGCCGCCTCGCTCTTCAATCTCCAGACCTTCGGCTATCTCTATTCGAGGCTGACCAACCCGACGGTGGCGGTTCTCGAGGAAAGGGTCGCCAGTCTCGAGGACGGCCGCGCCGCCGTCGCCTGCGCCTCGGGTCATGCGGCGCAGTTTCTTGCCTTCTTTACCCTGCTCGAGCCCGGCTCCCACATCGTCGCGTCGCGCTATCTCTACGGCGGTTCCGTCACGCAGTTCACCAAGTCCTTTGCCAGGCTCGGCTGGCACGCCGACCTCGTCGACCCCAACGACCCGGACATCGTGGAAGCCGCCATACGAGACGAGACCCGCGCCATCTTCGTCGAGGTGCTGGCCAATCCCGGGGGTATCGTCGTCGACCTCGAACCCCTGGTCGCGATCGCACGCCGCCACCGGATTCCTCTTGTCGTCGACAACACCCTGGCCACACCGTGCCTCATCCAGCCCATTCACTGGGGGGCCGATATCGTCATCCATTCGGCGACCAAGTTCATCGGTGGCCACGGCACCTCGATGGGAGGCGTCGTCGTCGAGTCGGGCGCCTTCGACTGGTTTGCCAGTGGCAAGTTCCCCGGCATGACGGAACCCGAAGAGGCCTATCACGGCCTCACCTTTGCCGAGACCTTCGGTGATTTCGGGTTCACCATGAAGGCGCGCGCCGTGGCGCTGAGGGATTTCGGGCCGTCGCTGTCGCCGGCCAATGCCTTCCATCTGATCACCGGATGCGAGACCCTGCCCCTGAGGATGCAGCGTCACTGCGACAACGCTCTCGATGTCGCCCGCCACCTCGAGACCCACCCCAAGGTGGCCTGGGTCTCCTACGCCGGACTGGAGTCGAGCCCGTGGCACGGTCTGGCGCGCAAGTACCTGAAGCACGGCTTCGGCAGTGTCTTCACCTTCGGTCTGAAGGACGGTTTCGATGCCTGTACCCGCATGGTCGAGGCGTCCGGCCTCTTCAGTCATCTTGCCAATGTCGGTGATACACGGAGCCTCGTCATACACCCGGCGAGCACGACACACCGCCAGCTGACGCCCGAACAGCGCGCCGCCGCCGGCGCCGCCGACGACACGATCCGTCTTTCCATCGGCATCGAGACGGTCAGCGATCTCATCCGCGATCTCGACGAGGCCCTGGAAAAGGTCTGACAACCAGGACGGAGCTACCGGCACATTCCCCGGGATCCTTCGGCGCACACCTTCACGCCATCGGTCCACGTGGCGCCGGTGAGGGTGGCGCCGGTGAAGTCGACATCCCTGAGAACGGCTCCGGTGAAGTCGACACCGGTTAGATCGGCAAAGAGAAACTTGGTGTCCCGGACCTCGACGCGCCGCATGGAGGCACCCGAAAGGTCGGCCCTGTCGAAGCGTGCGCCGGTGAGTTTCGCGCCGTCGAACGTGGCGCCGGAAAGGTCCGATTCGACGAAACGCACGCGGTAGCCGTCAATGCGCGACAAGTCGGCATTCCGCAGGTTCGCGTTGCTGAGCGCTGCGCCGCGCAGGTTGCCGCCGACGAGGACGGCCCCGGGGAAATCGATGCCGGAGAGATTGCAGCTGCGCCAGTCGACGTTTTCTGCCGGAAGGTCGTTGCACCCGGCTTCGGCTGCACTGCCCCCGACCACCGCCAGGAGTGCGAAGACGGGAAGCAGGGAAAGTGTGCGGCTGGCCATCCTGGAACCCGGTCTTCCGGGCACGCTTGGCGTGCGTGCCCGGAAAGATCCACCTTCTAGATGCTGTAGTACATGTCGAACTCGATGGGATGCGTGGTGGTCTCGAAGGCCATCACCTCTTCCCACTTGAGTTCGAGATAGCCGTTGATGAGCTCATCGCTGAAGACCTCACCCTTCTTGAGAAAGTCATTGTCCTCCTCGAGGGCGTTCAACGCCTCGCGCAGGCTGCCTGCTACCGTCGGCACATCCTTGAGTTCCTCGGGCGGCAGATCGTAGAGGTTCTTGTCCATGGCATCGCCTGGATGGATACGGTTCTCGATGCCGTCGAGGCCGGCCATCAGCATGGCCGAGAAGGCAAGGTAGGGATTCGCGGTCGGGTCCGGGAAACGGATCTCGACACGCTTGGCCTTCGGTGACGTGGCGTAGGGAATGCGGCAGGACGCAGAGCGGTTGCGCGAACTGTAGGCGAGCAGCACCGGCGCCTCGTAGCCAGGAACCAGTCGCTTGTAGCTGTTGGTCGAGGCGTTGGTGAAGGCGTTGAGCGCCTTGGCATGGCGGATGATGCCACCGATGTAGTAGAGCGCCATGTCGGAAAGGTCGGCGTAGCGGTTCCCGGCGAAGAGAGGCTCTCCGTCCCTCCAGATGGACTGGTGCACATGCATGCCGGAGCCGTTGTCGTACATCACGGGCTTGGGCATGAAGGTCGCCGTCTTGCCGTAGCTGTGGGCAACCCGGTGAACGACGTACTTGTAGGCCTGCACGTTGTCGGCGCAGGTCAGCAGCGAACCGAATGTCAAGCCGAGTTCGTGCTGTGCCGGCGCCACCTCGTGGTGATGCTTGTCGATGGGAAGGCCCATGTCTGCCATGGTCGTCAGCATCTCGGAGCGCATGTCGCTCAGTGAATCAACGGGCGGAACGGGGAAGTAGCCGCCCTTCTGGCGTGGCCGGTGGGCGAGGTTGCCCGTCGCCTCGTACTCGGTGTTGTCGTTGTAGGGCCCTTCATCCGAATCGATCTCGTAGCCCATGGCGTGGGATTCGGTGGTGAAGCGCACGCTGTCGAAGACGAAGAACTCGAGCTCGGGGCCGAAGAAGGCCGTGTCGCCGATGCCGGTGTACTGCAGATAGGCTTCCGCCCGTCTCGCCAGCGAGCGCGGATCGCGCTCATAGTCCTGTCCGGTCGACGGTTCGTGGATGTCGCAGTTCAGGATGAGCGTGGGCTGGGATTCGAAGGGATCCAGGACCATGGTGTCAGGATCGGGAATGAGGGTCATGTCGGATTCGTTGATGGCCTTCCAGCCGGCGATGGAGGAGCCGTCGAACATGACACCGTCCGTGAACATGTCTTCGTCAACCATGCGCCTGGACAGCGTGAGATGCTGCCACTTGCCCCTTGGGTCGGTGAATCGGAGGTCGACGTAGGGGATGTCGTCATCCTCGATACGCTTGAGCACACTTTCAGCATCTGACATCGCGGGGTTCCTTCCGGTTGTCTGTTGGAGATTCGGGCACGCTTCTACACGGCATCCGGGCCGCGCTCACCGGTGCGGATGCGCAAGGCATCGTCAACCGGAACAATGAAAATCTTGCCGTCGCCGATACGACCGGTATGCGCCGCATCGCGGATGGCCTCGACGGCCCGCTCAACCAGATTGTCATCGGTCACGAGTTCGATCTTCACCTTGGGCAGGAGATCGACGACGTATTCCGCTCCGCGGTAGAGTTCCGTGTGGCCCTTCTGATGACCGAATCCCTTGACCTCTGTCACGGTCAGGCCCTGCAGTCCGGCCTCGTGCAGGGCCTCCTTGACCTCGTCGAGCTTGAAAGGCTTGATCACCGCCTCGATCTTCTTCATGACGACCCCAACCCGGTGTGACACGTCGATCCTGCATGAGGACACATGGCATGCGCGCAACCCGCCGCCGGAACAACATGTTCCGTGCAGCAACAACCATCAGTGCAGTATCTGGCAGATCGGATCGCTCTTGTCGAGATTCGAAAGACACCTTGTCTGCGAGGGACGTCGCGGAGAGGGTTCATCGTGACCGTCGGAGGGTGACATGAGGCCGGCCAACACGATCATGGCAGCCCTCGGAACCACGGTGTTCGAGGTCATGTCGCGCCTGGCGATGGAACACGGATCCATCAATCTTGGCCAGGGTTTTCCAGACGAGGACGGGCCCCGGGACATTCGCCAGGCGGCGGCGGACGCTCTCATGGAAGGTCCCAACCAGTACCCTCCCATGACCGGGCTCGCCGAACTCCGCCAGGCCATCGCCGCACACGCACGGCGCTTCTACGGTCTCGACTACGACTGGCAGAGCGAGATCGTCGTCACGTCGGGGGCAACGGAGGCCCTGGCGGACTGCTTCCTTGCCTTGCTCAATCCGGGCGACGAGGTGGTGTTGCTGGAACCTCTCTATGATTCCTATCCGCCGATGATCGAGCGGGCTGGCGCCGTCCCCCGGTATGTCACCCTCGAGCCGCCGGGGTGGGAACTCGCTCCCGTGGCCCTCGAGGAGGCGTTCACGCCACGGACACGCATGATCCTTCTCAACTCGCCGATGAATCCTGCCGCGCGCGTGTTGACCATGGCGGAACTGGACCTCATCCGGCGGATGTGCATCCAGCACGATGTCATCTGCCTGTGTGACGAGGTCTATGAACATCTGCTCTTCGACGGGCTCGCGCACCGGCCGATCGCGTCACTCGACGGCATGCGCGAGCGAACCCTGAGGATCTCCTCGGCCGGCAAGATCTTTTCGCTGACGGGATGGAAGGTCGGATGGGTCGAAGGGCCGGCCGATCTCATGACCGCCGTCATGAAGGCCCACCAGTTTGTCACCTTCACCACGGCTCCCAACCTGCAGAAGGCCGTGGCCTATGGATTGGGAAAGGAGACATCCTACTACACCGATCTCGCGGCCCACCTGCAGGGCAAGCGCGACCGCTTGGCCTGCGGTCTTGCGAAGGCCGGATTCCCGGTCCTTCCCTGCCAGGGCACGTATTTCATCAATGCCGACATCACGCCATTCGGCATCGCCGGCGGTGACGAGGCGTTCTGCCGTCTCATCACCGAGAAGGCCGGTGTCACCGCCGTTCCGGTCAGCGCCTTCATGCGCCAGGGCAGCATCGACACCCTCATCCGATTCTGCTTCTGCAAGAAGGATGACGTCCTCGACGCTGCCGCAGACAGGTTGCAACGCTTCCTCGCCTGACGCGTGCTCACGACTGCATGTCAGCGAGGTTCGGTGACATCGACACCCGGCAGAGCCGGGATCTGCAGAATCCGATCACCAGTGCCTTGCGCTCGCACAAGCGCTGCCGTCCACGAGGATGGCGCCTTCCGGCGGCGCGAACGTCCTGGCCGACACGCCATCCCGGTCGGCGATCAACCAGCGGCCGCTGTCGCAATTCTGTCGAGGGACCGCAGCACCCGATGTCCGTGGGTCAGCCGCCCCGTGACGTCCCAATCGACTTCCGCGGGATTGAGCGTCCGGTGGATCAACATCCAGACTGTCTCCGTCCAGGGCGCGATCAAGCCATTGCCGGTCCGTCCTGCCGTGATCCGGAGGGACCAGGACAGCTGACATTGATACTTCCTGCTGGACCCTACATTGTCTGGACAGAAAAGGAGGGTGGGCCGTGTTGAACTTCAGCGATGTGGAAGCGTCTTCGAATGAGAAGGCGACCGATCATATCGAGACGTGGGTGAGACCGAGCGACAAGGAGCGCATTGTCCGGGCCGCCGAGCTGTCGAGCGTCAAGCTTTCAACGTTTGTCAGAGCGTCGGTTGGCAGGGAGGCCGAGCGCATCCTGCGTGAGCATCAGACCACGGCGCTTCTGGAGCGCGACAGGCAGATGCTTCTGGAAGCGCTTGACAATCCGCCGCCGCCTACACCGGCAGCCCGGGAAGCGGTGCGCAACTACCGCGCCCGGATTGCCAATGCAGGATGATCGTGCGGCGACTCCCGGAATCGTCATCGAACCGTTCGATCCCGGCCGGCATGACCGGTCGGGCTTCACCTGCGGCACGGACCGTCTCGACAATTTTCTGCGGTTCAGCGCCAGAAAGCAGCAGAAGGACGACATTGCGAGAGTATTCGTTGCAGTTGCCGAAGGATTGTCCAAGGGGCTTGGCTACTATGCGCTGAATGCACACGCCGTCGCGACGGACGGACTCGGACAGGCGCTGCCCCGACGGGCTCCCAGTACCGGCAGCGTTCCGGCGCTGTATCTCTCCATGATTGCTGTGGATCGAAGCTGGCAAGGCCGGAGACTTGGCTCCGACCTGGCGGTCGATGCGCTCGGCCGCGCTTTCAATGTGGCTGGTGAAGTCGGGCCTCAAGCTGGTTGTCCTGGACGTGATCGACGATGGAGAGAACGAGGCCTGCGCGCGCCGCATGACATTCTACCAGTGTCTCGGTTCCCGGAGCTTCCAGGATCGTCCGGAACGGATGTTCATCGCCATCGAAGCGATCCCGGCCATGTTCAGTGAAGAAGTTTGACGCACAAGGTGTCCGCTCGAGGGGAGGCGGCGCTTACACGCGAGCAACGTGCGCCTCTTGGGGGCGAACGGGAGATGTCATGCCGAATTCGTGGCCCGACGGGCGGATTCAGAGGACGCGCGGCGACCTCCGGCGCCGATCACCGGGCTTTCGCCGGCGCTCGACAAGGTCGCGTTGTTCAGGTTCCTGTTTCGCGGCCGCGAGGATGTCCATCCCAAGCGCCAGGAAAGCGCCGGGACCGACAACGCGGACTGCACGCAAGTCTTCGCTGACGAGCGGACACTGCGACTCTGCCGGAATCCGTGCGGCGCCTGCCCTCACCAAGCCTCCCTGGCGGTGATGGACGAAGTGGTCGCCGAGCATCCATGAGGACGCCATATGCCCGGCATCTGCTTCATGCTGCCGGACGACCGTTGCCGGTTTTTCGCCGCTGACTTCGACGGGGATGCCTGGCGGCGAGACACGGACTCCTTCCTTGATGCCGTCCGGACGAAGAGAGTGCCTGCAGCCCTTGAGCGTCACGTTCGGGCAGTGGCGCACATATCTGGATCTTCTTCTTTGAGCCGGCGCCGGCCTTCCATCACTGCCTGAGTCGAAACCTTCTCAGCTGCGGTGCGCATGGAGCCGCAAATCACTTCGCGAGGTGGGCGTAGAGGCGGTGGTCTGGATCTGGTTGTGGTCGAGGAGCCGGACGATCATCGGCAGGCTCTCACCGTGCGCGAGCGCCCTGCTGGTGAAACCGTGGCGAAGATCGTGAAGCCGCACATCCTCAAGACCGAACACCTGCCGCGATGCGTTCAGATTGGCGAGGCGCGTTCCGGGTCCACGCCCCAAGATGACCCAGGGATTGTCGGGCTGCAGGGGGCATGGCGTTGAGCCCTCGTCTCGCCGCCGGCGACAGCGGGACCGCGCGCGCACCGGTCTTCCCGTCACGCAACCGAATCTCGTCGTGTTCTAGTTCGTGCCCGCCCGGAAATGCCCGTTTCGGCTGACCTTTCGGCGAAGCTTCGGGTTTGATCGTCCCCCGGAGCCCCAGAGCGCTCCGTTTTCGAGGCTTGTTCCTGCCGATTCATGGCGGCATCAGGACTATCCCAGGCAAGAATCCCGACTTCAGGGCAAGCGGCTCCGTTCCCGCTTGAGCGGGTTTCGTTGCGGATAGGGTCTTGGGAGCTGCCGTCAGGCGGCGCGTCTTCGTCGTCGTCGTCGGGCCCGGGCCTCCCTGTGCAGCAGCAGCCCGATGTGGTGGACATTGAAGGCCACCATGGACAGCGCCACCATCCGCGCAAAGCCGTCCGCTCCGTAGGATGAGGACCCGGTCCATGCCGCGTTGCTTGAGATTGTTGATCGTGGCACCCACGGCCGGATGCTGCCGGCGCATCTCCCGGAACGTCGTCTCAGCTTCCCGTTCCCGGTCCGCCCGAGAGAGCTTCCCCTTCTTCAACAAGCACGTTGTGATCCAGCAGTGCGTCCAGTGCGACCCGGTTGGAAGGGCTGTGGAACCCCTTGTCGAAACTGCACAGGCGCAGATCCGGGAAGCGCGCCTGCGCTTCCCGGATCACGGGTACGGCATGGTCCACGTCACTGCCTTCCCACAGGATCCGGTGGTGCAGGAGAAAGCCGTGCTGATCCTCCAGCACGGCCACCGGCACACCGAGTTCCACCGGCACACCGGCCTTGCCCTTCACGCACCAGCGCGTGTGCTCCTCGAAGATCGAGAACACCTTCTCGTCCTGCGGAATCTTCTCGCCTTTCAGCAGGCGCCGGTCCACCTGATCGATCTGCCGGCGGGCATGCTCGAGGTACGACTCGATCCTGAGAACCGCGGGGGCCCCGACGCCGCGCTCCACAAGCAACGGAACTGTCTCCTGCGCCCGCCGGACCAACTCCCGGCCGGTGTCGAGGTACGCCTCGACATCCTCCGAAGAGGTCCGACGGGTCTGCCGGACCTTCTGAAAATGCTTCTGCAATACCCGGGTCCAATGCTTCCACTGACGCCATTCGGTCATGCCCTCAGCCACGGATGCGCGGCCCGTATCGCGCACCAGACAACGCATCGCATCCCACAGAAGATTGACGTCCGTCGGGTAGTGCACGTCCGTCTCCACCACAAACGAACCGCAACGACCACGAAGAGGACCGTCCACATGGCGACGATCCTTGCCACGCTTGCGCATGCGCACCATCGCATGGCCGCTCTCCGCCACCAGCTGCGACACCTTCTCCAGCACATCCGGCGTCAGCTGGCTCACGTTGTCCACCACCGTTTGATGCCCGTAGCGTGTGTCGCCCCAGATGTCGGCGTGACCCAGGAACTTACGAACCGTCTTGTGCTCGTTCACCAGCTCGTGCAGGTGATCGCAGTCATGTCCCAGGCCCTGCTTCAGGAGACCCATCACCAGGATCTTCCAAAGCTCCATGCCGGGGCGCCCTTTCGTGAGCGACACTCCGGGAAGGATCCCCTCCTCCAGGATCTCAAACAGCCGGGCACGGGTCGACGGATCGGTGTACACGCGCTGAATCCCGCGCAGCATCGGCGGAATGTCGTCCCGCGAGTGCTCGTTGAGATCGATCTCCTCGATCGCTACCTGTCCCAACTCCAGCTGAGGGCGGACGAAGTCTCGCATGGCCATTCTCGCGAAATTTCCCGAAAATCCGGCTGATTCCCGCCCCAAAGCGGGGTTCTTTGCCTCACTCATACCACAATTCAGGTTTTAGAGTCAAATGGTTGTACTTTCTCGGGCGGACACTAGTTACGACTCGAGCCGCTGACCGACATTATACGCGTGGGGTGATGCGCGCGGCCGTACGGATGTCGGAAATCTGCACACCGAGAGCTATGAGTGTCTGACGCAGGTCGTTGAAAACCGGCTGCGCTCCCTCCGGGTCAGAGATCGTCAAGATTGCGGTGAAGGGCACCCCATCATCGGGCATCTTCTCACCAGCACGCGTCAGGTAGTTGATGGAAAGCCGCCAGCTAGATGACGTGCCTACCCCGCGCGGCATCTCTTTGGCGAAGACCTTGACCGGACTCCATTTCAGGCCGTGCTCGATGAGTTCGGCTTCGATAACTGGATTCTCGCTTCCACCCGGAAGATAGACAGGATCCAGGCGGCCTCTCCAACCGCCGTCAGGATTCTCTTGCTGAAGGGCTGCTTCAAGATTGACGCGCACGAATTCAGAGCCATAGCGCGGATCAAGCGGCGGCGAGGACACGAGGGTCAAACGCGCGGCGCCGCGGCACTTCCCCCCAGGACCCAGAAGAGACGCAGGCCAGGAGAACGGAAAGATCATCTGCTGATCACGTCTGATCCGCGAGGCGAAGACCAACGTGATCTCGTGATCGCCAGATTCAAGAATATGCTCTGTCGATGATGGAACACCGAAACCCACCAGGTGACGGGCTACCGGGGCTAATGCCTTCGCCTGAAGCGGTTCCGGAACCTGGGCGTTATGAACCAGGAGACCGATGAGCGTTTCTCTTGAGACATCACCTTCAATGCGTGGTCAAGGGCAGCAGCCGTCTTCGCAACGAGCGGAGTTGCATAGCTTGTGCCACACCCGCTGATGATCGCGCCATCAGGGGTGACCGAGAAGAGCGCGTGGTCAAGTGGAGGCTGAGGAGAACCGGAACCACCGACATGAGCGAGATCTGGCTTTACACCGGCTCGCAAGCCTGGTCCCCGCCGACTGAAGCGGCACGGCGCGAAAGGGACGGAAATCGGGTGTCCTGGCGGGTTGACCGCGGCAACTGCTAGATTTCGAACGCTCTCAGCCGGCATGAGCAATCCGTCGTTGATCGACGCGGCTATGGTCGCGAGCGCCTGTGTCTCGTCGTCTGGCCATTCTGGGCGGAGATCTTGGGATTCGAGGTTGCCCGCCGACACGAAGACAATGGCATCGTTATCTTCGGCAATGCGGTCGAGATGGGCCGCATGAGGACTGTATCGATCAAGGGGCGCTTGCTGCAGTACGTTCAGGCTCATGTTGAAGATGCGGACGCCGTGCCGCGACCGCATGTCACCTAAAGCGATTTCGACTTCATCAAAAAATTGATGCGGGCCCTCAGGATAATACAACGCGAAGATGTCGCTACTTTCGCTCGGAAATACGGCGAGATCGACGATTTCAGCGCCATCGGCCTCTGGACAACATTGGGGGCCGTTGAGTGTTCCACCGAGGACGGCGAGACCTCCAATGAAAGACCCATGCGCGAGATCCCTGTGTTCTTCGGCAAGAATGTCCCATCGGTCAATTATCCAATCCGATAGTGCCTCACCCAGTCCGCCGTCGATGATGCCGATTTTCGGATGGGTTCTAGCCGTATCCCGGACGGGCACCATCGCCTCGTTGGGGCGTACAAGGCCTTGACTGGTTGTTGCTCTCACGACAACGCCGGGGAGCGACACCTTGCGCACAAGGGGATGTTTGTCCAAGAAGGCCAAGACGCGCCTATGCCGCTCTTGCGACGGATCGAAAGGCGCGACTTCGCGGCGACGATCGCTCTGAGGGGGCGAACCCAGGCGTAGTGTTGGGGGGGCATCGGAGCGAGCCAATCGGATGGACAAAAGTGGTTGGGCTCGGCGGACGCGGCTGGAAAGCCGCTGAACCATCAGTCCCTCACCGAGCGCCTCGAGGCCAGCAACAAAGGACTGGAACAGGAGGCGATGGCTTTCATCGAGTGCGTCCCAATCGCCCCGCGGAGGTGGTACTTCGAAGAGCTCGACCTGGTAGCTGCCACCAGTGATCGGGTTTGACAGCCACGCCACAGCCTCTTCGAGCGAAAAATCTCGTCGGTCGCTCTGACCATAAATCTCAACTCGGTCAATGGCGCCGGCCTCACTCCGGCGGGCTGAGGGGTACGGGACTTCCCTTCCCCGGGCCTCGACGAAACGAAACCTGGTGTGATCTTCGGCCTCGGCGATTTCCTCGGCCACCTGCAACAAGGTCGAAGGTCGCGCTTCAACAAGCACGACGCCGAGATCCGTTCCGCCTACCATCGGAGTGCGACTTGGCTTGAAGAGCGCATGCAGTGGCCGGTGGCTCTTGGCCCAGGCCGGACGTCGCAGGATCACCTTCACATAGCCCAGATCAGCCTGTGGTGAACTTGCATGTAGACAGTCCGCAACGGTTCTGAGCTGCTTGATGAGGCGCGACTTGTGTTGTCGGAATTCCTGATCACGGTTTGCAAAGAAATCCTTCTTCGGACCGCCGCCGGACTTTTCCCGAACCTCCTCATAATTCTCGGGATTCAGGATGATCTGGATTGGACTAGCCATCGGCGCTCGCTTCGCCTCTGGCTTCGGGATGGTGATCTCGATGCTTTCCGAGTTGGCGGCTTACCGTGGATTTATCCCGGCCGGCGACTTTGCCGATGTCGGCAAGTGAAAAGCCGAGTTCGGGATCATCTTTCATGGCGCGGAACAGGGTCGCCTCATTGCTGAACAGAAGCACCCGCCGGGTACTGTTGATGCGTGCGCCATTGAGTGTCGCAAACTGCCGAAGCGTGTCCAACAAGCTCCGTCGATCATGATTCCTTACCGTGGTGGCCTTCTTGCAGGTGCGCACAAGGGACTCGATCTCTGCGCCCGTGCACCCTTCCGTAAACCAGGCGATCAGACGGAGATGGCTTTCGGGAACTTCGATCGGCGGCATGAAGTGTCGGGCGACTGCTGTGCGCATCTGAAAGTCCGGTTTCGGAAGCTCAAGCTGCACCTCGAAGCGCCGCCAGACCGCAGGATCCAGCAGACGTTCATGGTTCGTGATTCCTATGGTGAAGCCGAGGTTCTTGCGCGAATCAAGGTTCTGCAACAGGGCATTCACCACCCGCTTGATCTCGCCCACCTCCTGCGGGTCGTCGCGGAGCTTCGCGATGGCGTCGAACTCGTCCAGAAGCAGCAAACACCGATGGCGGTTCGCGAAGGCAAAGAGATTGCCGATGTTGCGCGCAGTCGTTCCGAGAAACGAGGATACCAAACCGTCCAGCCTCGCCAGCACGACAGGCAGGCTGAGCTCATGGGCTATCCACAGGGCGAGGCGGGTCTTGCCGGTGCCAGGCGCACCATAGATGAGGCAGGTCCTTGGCGGTTGAAGGTCGAGAGCGGAGAGCGCTGCAAGATTCGTCCACTCCTCGATGACCGTCTCGATGGCAGCGGTGACCGTCGAATTGAACAAGGGCGGGTCGGCGCGAATGTCCGCCGGAAACAGAAGCTCAGCCAACGTAGCAGACGTCTCGCGGTCGACAGGGAGTGGTGTGTTGCGACTGAGCGTTTCACCAGGCATTTGCGCCCTCGAACGCGCAAGCCGCCCTGGTGCCATCTCCCTTGTCCGCTCGGCGGCGCGGAGGAGTTTGGTCAGGGCCGCTGCCTGCCGGTCTTCCCCGTCCTGGGCGAGCGCGTTTCTCAGCCGCTCCACCTGCTTCCGTAACGCGGGGGAGGCATTCGCCATTGCTGCTCGGCACAGCGCCTGAGTTATCGAGAAATGCTCCATACCGACTCCTGAGAAGGGCAATGAGAGCCACACCGTGATTGCGTATACTGTTTATATCGTTGCAAGTCAACACCTGGTTGTTTCGCACAACCACCGCAAAATTGCGCAAGGTTGCAATTCGTTGCGGCTATCTCAGCGACCTCCACTTGCTGTATGGACCCATCGAATTGATGCCGGTGCGACCGGCCTTGCGGAATGGCACAGATCTCGACATGACCCTCGGCAGCTTGTCGGCATGCTCGAACCTCAGACACCTCCCTTCCGCCTTTCCCAGCGGGCCACGAACTCGCCAGGAAAGTCGGTTCTCGACTTGGTGCCATAGGAACACGCACCCGTCCAACCATGAAGTTGGTAGAGTTGAAAGTTGGTGCTTGACGCAGCACCAGGGGCCGGTAAACGACTTGGCTATGCATGCCTACCAGACTCCTGAAGGAAGGTAACGGCGCCTTGCGGGAGTCCTGGAGGTGACAACGATGAGGATGTTCGAAGGCGAGCCCAAGACGCAAGCCGGTCTGGAGAGGGATCTTGCGGCGATAGGCGTCACTCGGGGCACGACCCTGCTGGTCCACTCCTCGCTGAGTTCGATCGGCTGGGTCGTCGGCGGAGCACCGACCGTGGTGCGGGCACTCCTGTCCGCACTCGGGGAAGGCGGCACGCTGGTCATGCCGGCGGCGACGCCTCACTGCGCCGACCCTGCGACATGGACGAGTCCCCGACTCCCCGAAGCCTGGCTGGATGAGGTCAGGGAGCACCTTCCGGTCTTCGATGCCCGAACCACGCCTACGACCATGGGCGCCATATGCGAGAGCTTTCGCAACTGGCCGGACACCCTGCGCAGCCAACACCCGGTCGAGTCCGTCTGTGCCCGGGGCGTCGAGGCGCCGGGTATCATCGGCGACCACCCCCTGGCCTTCTCGGAAGGTCCGGGCGGACCGTTCGGGAAGCTCCATGACCTCGATTGCCGGATCCTGCTCCTGGGCGTGGGTTTCAACCGCTGCACGGCATTGCACTACGCCGAGTCGCTGGTCGACCGGCGACGACTCAAGACCTTGCGCTTCCCGATGCTGGTCGATGGACGACGCACTTGGGTGGAGGTGCCGAATGTCGCGGACGACAACGGTACCCACTTCCCCGCTGTCGGGGAGCACTTCGCCACCGGAGATGGAGTGCAACGGGGCAGGATCGGCGATGCTCCGGCCATGCTGTTTGCCATGCGCAGCCTGATCGAGCATGCCGTGCGCTACTTCGAAGAAGTGCTCTAGGCCGAAGTTCCGGACGTTTTCCAGCTGGAAATCGCGTCAAGTCGTTGATCTTGCGCGGTTTATCGGGTTTGACGGACTTCACAACGTACCCATGTACGGATGCATTTTGTGCTTGACACACGGCAGTGCCGTGCCTATGTACAGTAGCCATGTACATCGAAGCCGTCCCCAACCGCTCCTCGCCGCCCGCCATCCTGCTCCGCGAGTCCTATCGCGAAAACGGAAAGGTCAAGAAGCGCACCATCGCCAACCTCTCCAAGTGGTCCCCCACTCTCGTCGAGGGATTGCGCATCCTCCTCAAGGGAGGAACAGCAGTCCGACATCTCGACGATGCCTTCGACATCGTCCGCTCCCTCCCCCATGGGCATGTCGCCGCGGTGCTGGGAACCCTGAAGAAGCTGGGACTGGACAGGTTGATCGACCCGAAGCCCTCGGCACGGCGCGATCAGGTCCTGGCCATGATCGTGGCACGCATCCTCGAGCCCGCCTCGAAGCTGGCCACGGCCAGGGGGCTGGCCGAGGCCACGGCGGTCAGCACCCTGGGCGAGGTCCTCGATGCGGAGATGGACGAGGACGCCCTCTACGGCGCCATGGACTGGCTCCTGGAGCGTCAGGAGAGGATCGAGCGGTCCCTGGCGAAGCGGCGCCTCGAAGAGGGCTGCCTGGTGCTCTATGACCTGACCTCGGTATGGATGGAGGGGAGAGCGTGTCCCCTGGCAAGGAGGGGTCATTCCCGGGATGGCAAGAAGGGCAAGCTGCAGATCGAGTTCGGCCTTCTGTGCGATCGGGACGGCTGTCCAGTGTCGGTGGAAGTGTTCCCCGGCAACACGGCGGACCCCGGGACGGTGGCATCACAGATCACCACGCTGCAGGAGCGCTTCTCCCTGGCGAAGGTGGTGCTGGTGGGAGACCGGGGGATGCTGACCGAGGCGCGCATACGCGAGGAGGTGAAGCCTGCGGGCCTGGACTGGATCAGCGCCTTGAGGGGACCGGCCATCCGCGCCCTTGTGGAGGCCGGCGACGTCGAGATGTCGCTCTTCGACGAGAGGGACCTGGTGGAGATCACCAGCGATGCGTATCCCGGCGAACGCCTCATGGTCTGCCGCAACCCCCTGCTGGCCGAGGACCGGGCCCGCAAGCGCCAGGAGCTGCTCGAGGCCACCGAGGCCCTGCTTGAACCGATCGCAGCAGCGACACGGCGCGACAAGCGCCGTCTCAAGGGTGCCGACAAGATCGGGGAGCGGGTCGGCAAGGTCATCGGTAAATACAAGATGGCGAAGCACTTCACGTGGTCCATCGACGACGAGGGTGTCTTCACCTATGGGCGCGATGAGGCTGCCATCGCCGCCGAGGCCAGGCTCGACGGCCTCTACGTGATCCGCACCAGCCTGCCGCAGAGCGAGCTCGACGGTCCCGGCACAGTGCGCGCCTACAAGCGGCTGAGTTCGGTGGAACGGGCCTTCCGCAGCCTGAAGACCGTGGATCTGAAGGTCCGCCCCGTCTACCACCGCACCGAACCCCGGGTCCGCGCCCATGTCTTCCTGTGCATGCTCGCCTACTACGTGGAATGGCACATGCGCCAGAAACTGAAGCCCATGCTGTTCGACGACGAGGATGCCGAAGGCGCCGAGGCCCGGCGGCCGTCCGTCGTGGCGCCGGCAGAAGTCTCGGCGAGCGCCCGGGCCAAGGCGGCAACCAAGAGGACGCCCGGGGGTGATCCGGTGCACAGTTTCCGCACTCTCCTCGATGATCTCGCGACCATCACCCGCAACACCGTGGCGCCCCGCCTTGCGGGCGCCCAACCCTTCCAGGTCACCACGCGGCCCACGCCGCTCCAGAGAAGAGCACTCAAGCTCCTGGGCGTGAAGCCGTAATGTACCCAGTCAGACGCCCCTGAGATCCATCGAATGCCATTTATATCAAGCATTTGCACTTGATCGGCGCTGGAACTTCGGTCTAGGCCGAAGTTCCGGACGATTTCTGCGGTACAACCACACCAAGTCGTTGATCTTGCTGATAAAACGGCAGAGGGACAGCATGCAAATGTTCCCATGTAACGGTGGAAATCTCTGTTGACACATGCGTCCATCGCCCCATATTCGTTGCCATGTACGTGGACATAGCCCCCAACCGCATGAGGCCCCCGCCAACAATCTCTCCCCCTGGCCCATGGAGAAGGTCGAAACCCTGCGGCCCTTCCAGGTCACCACGTGGCCCAAGGCGCTCCGGAAAAAAGGCCCTGAACCACCTCGACGTACGCCTGTAGCGTTCCCAGTAGCGACACACCCGATTTTTTCAAACGTCAATACATTCAGACATCCTGACCTCGTCCAACGTCAATGAGACGATTTTGTTGTGTTGCGCCGTCGATGTCGTAGACGATGGTGTGGCATGGGCGGGCTGGAGCGGTAGGGAGGGTGCCATGGGGAGCTAAAATTGGAACATGCGATATTGGACGTATTTATCGCCACATGTCAAGCAGAATCCGCGCTGAAACAGGCAGAAACACAGGAAAACCGTGGGTTTCCTGAGCGGTGTGATATGCCCCTCAGAAGAGCAGGTCAGGATGTCTGACATTCATAACGATACGTCTGATCGGTTCTGGAACTTCGGTCTAGGAGCGGGTTTCAGGCAGGCTGAGCCATCCCTGGTGACCGCGTTGTCGGGATCGCTTGCGCCGTCCCGTCCGGCGCCATGACGGCAGGTGCCGTCGGGTTCAGCCGAGATAGTCGCTCATGCGGCGGGCCGCTTCGCGAATGTTCTCCATGGACGCAGCGTAGGAGAGACGCAGGAAACCCTCGCCCATGGCGCCGAAGCTGGTGCCGTGGACCGTGGCCACGCCGCATTCCTCGAGCAAGGCCTGACCGAGTTCCAAGGAATGGCGTCCCGTTCCGGCGATGTTGGGGAAGGCATAGAACGCTCCTCCGGGCATGACGCAATGAAATCCCGGGATGGCGTTCAGCAGATCGACGATCACCCCGCGTCGCTCCTCGAAGGCCCGGCGCATGGTCTCGACACTGTCCTGGGGACCGGTGAGGGCGGCAAGGCAGGCCATCTGGGTTGCCGCGTTGGTGCAGGAGTTGGCGTTGACGATCATCTTGTCGATGTCATCGATGAGGCTCCTGGGCCACACACCGTAGCCGGCCCGCCAGCCGGTCATGGCGTAGGTCTTGGACCAGCCGTCGAGCAGGATGAGGCGGTCGCGGATCGATTCATAGCCGAGCAGGCTGCGGTGGGCCCTGTTGTCGAAGACAAGACGGCAGTAGATCTCGTCCGACAGCACGGCCGTCTCGGGGAAGTCCTCGAGGCCGGCGACAAGGCGGTCGAGCTCTTCGTCGTCGATGACGCCGCCGGTGGGATTGCCGGGACTGTTGATGATGATCAGCCGCGTGCGCTCCGACAGCTTCGACAGCACTTCGTCGGCGCTGAAGGAAAACAGCCTGTCCTCGTGAAGTTCGATGGGAACGGGCGTGGCGCCAGTGTAGCGAATCATGGATTCGTAGATCGGAAACCCGGGATTGGGATAGAGAATCTCGTGGCCCGGCTGACCGAACATGAGGATGGCGAAGAACATGGTCATCTTGCCTCCCGGAACCACCATGACCTGTTCCGGAGACACCTCCACGCCGCGGTATTTCAGGATGTCGGCCGCCACAGCTTCGCGCAGGGGCATGATGCCCGGTGCCGGCGTGTAGCCGTGGTGGCCGTCGCGCAGGGCCTTGACGGCCGCCTCGACGATGTGATCCGGAGTGCGGAAGTCCGGCTGGCCGATTCCGAGATTGATGATGTCGCGCCCCTCGGCAGTGAGCTGGTTGGCGCGGGCGAGCACGGCAAACGCTGTCTCGGAGCCCATGTTCTGGAGATTGTCGGCAGGAATCATGTCAGGTCCGGAGTGTCGGGTTGACCGGGAGACGGCTGGCGTCGTAGAGAACGGCAGGTCATTGTGGTGGCTATAGCTCAGTCGGTTAGAGCGCCTGGTTGTGGTCCAGGAGGCCGTCGGTTCGAATCCGACTAGCCACCCCGAATCATGCACCGAATGTCGGTCTGCATTTGCGTTGTTGCGACATTCCCTATTTGATACACGACATCGGATCGGTCGTCACGCTGCCGCCGGGTTGGAGCCCTGCCGCGGCTCGACATTCCTTGGTTCGGTGTCGCCGAGTTCCGGAATGGGCCCTGGATAATAGGGAAGACGGTCGCGACGCGGTGTCCAGGAACCGCTTTCCTCAAGGTGCCGGACATGGCGGGCGATCTCCTCGAGGGTGGCGAACCAGACATCACCCTTCTCGTGCATGTAGCGGACGAGAGACCTCATCTCCCGGGCCCGGGCAAGGCGTCCGCTGAGGAAGGGATGCCACACCGAAACCCACAGGCCGCCGTATTCCCAGGCGGCATCGAACTCCTCCCGGAAGACCCTGTGCGCCTCTGCAGCCGACTTGATCGGCATCAGGGTCGCGAAGTCCCGGGAGAACTGGAAATGGGGCCAGTCATCGAGACCGTAGTGGCTCGGCAGTTCGACAATCGACCCGCGGTCATTCGCGAGAACATAGGGCACATCGTCGCCGAAGAGCGAGGCGTCGTAGCGGATGCCCGCATCAACGAGGATGTCGAGGGTGTTTCGCGAGAATCGATAGGCGGCGGCCCGGTAGCCGGCCGGCCGCCGGCCCGTTGCCCGGACGATGACATCGAGGCTGCGCTCGAACCAGGAGCGTTCCTCGGCTGCCGGCATCTCGTTGGCGTGTTCGTGAAGGTAGTGGTGATGGCCGATCTCGTGGTCTCCCCCGAGGATCGAGTCAACCGCCGCCGGATACCGCTCGATGCACCATGCCGGAAGGAAGAATGTCTGGCGCATGGAGAATTCCGCGTAGATGTCGACGAGCCGCGGCACGGCGACCTCGGGCCCGTAGCGCAGGGCAGACAGCGCGGCTACCCTGGTGTCAGCCGTTCCGTGGAAGCCGAGATGAAGGATGGAATCGGCGTCCATGTCGAAGGTGAACGCGACGGCGCAGCGGGCGCCACCGGGCCATGGTGGCGGGTTGGCGATCAAGTCTGCGAATCCTCGTCGGCCTCGCCTCGATAGAGTTCGGCATACAGTATGCTCAGCGTTGTCACCACGAAGCACATCATCACGATGTTGATGATCATGTTCACGTAGTTCATGACCAGTTCGACCACGACGCCGAGACCGCGTTCGACGAGCATGCCGCTCAGGTGAAGCAGGACGATGCTGACGGCAACCAGCGGCAGGCAGACGAGGAACAGCGTTGCCGACACATGGGCTCCATAGCCCTTGGTGATCTGCCAGCTGCGGATGAGGTCGGCCCCGAAGCCCACGGCAATGGACGGGAGCACGAGGCACGACCGGGCGACGATGAGAATGACCGGCACCGTACCGATCAGAAAAGCCAACATCTGCCACAGGGGACCGGATACGCCCAGTGAGGCAGCGAAGAACGTGGCCACCAAGCCAGTCACCACGTAGAGGCCCATGACCACGATGATGGCGAGGAAGACGGAAATGATGCCGTAGAGAAACTCGCGAATCCCGAATCGGATGTAGATGCGCACCTTCGACGCGTCGAAGCCAGCCAGCATGGTGCGGTGCCATGCCACGGCGATCATGGCCTGCACCATGAGGCCGACGATGGCGAGGAGGGCAAGGCGCAGGATGCCGTCGGGCGGCAGGCCGGCGCTGTCGGAGACGGAGGCATCAGGAGTCAGGAAGTGCACTGCAACGGCAACGAGCAGGACCGGGAACCAGGACAGCCGCAGGATGGTATCGATGCCGGTCCAGGTCCTCCTGAAGGCAATCAACGCATAATACAGAGGGTGGATCCTCATGTCCCTCATGACCAGCTCCGGACGCGATTGACGTTCACCCTGACGGAACACGCCAGCACTGGCAGCGGAGTTTTCCCATCGACACGCCGCGCCATGGCGATTCTGCACGGTCTTGGAGACCGGCAAGGGTGTTTGCACCATATGGGGCTTTGATATCCCTTGCAATCCGGACAATGTTCCCTTTACAGTCCGCCTTGAGCGATGGATGATCTCTTCGACAGTCTGCCCGTGTCGGGGTCAAGCTATACCGCAGACGACATTGAGGTCCTCGAAGGCCTTGATCCCGTGCGGCGGCGTCCGGCCATGTACATCGGCAGTACGGATGGACACGGTCTCCACCATCTCTTTTCCGAGGTCCTCGACAACGCCATGGACGAGGCTGTCGCCGGCTTTGCCAATCGCATCGATGTCGAACTGGCGGCCGACGGCACCTGTTCCATCCAGGACAACGGCAGGGGCATACCGACGGACCCCCACCCGAAGAACCGTTCGCTGTCGGCCCTCGAGGTCATCCTCACGACGCTTCATTCGGGCGGCAAGTTTTCGGGCGACGCCTACACCACCTCCGGTGGCCTCCATGGTGTCGGTGTCAGTGTCGTCAATGCGCTCTGCGACAGGCTGACGGTCGAGGTCGCGCGGGAGCGCACGCTGTGGCGACAGAGTTACCGGCGCGGAGAGCCGGTGACGGGCCTCGAGGAGGCTGGCAGGGTCTCCAACAGGCGCGGCACGAGGGTGAGCTTTCATCCCGACCCCGAGATCTTCGGCGCCGCCTCCTTCCGGCCGGCGCGCCTCTACCGGATGGCCCGCTCCAAGGCCTACCTGTTCAAGGGAGTCGAGATTCGCTGGACGTGTGATCCGTCCCTCGTCGACAGCACGACGCCGGGAGAAGCCGTCTTCCGCTTCCCCGGAGGAATCGCCGATTACCTTGACGTCCTTCTCGGCCATCGTGCCGCCATCAACGCCAGACCCTTCGCAGGCAACGCTCCCCTCGCAGACGGGGCAGGCAGCGTGGAGTGGGCCATCTCGTGGCCGGCTGACGGCGAGGGCTACGTGTCGACCTATTGCAATACCGTTTTCACGCCCCAGGGCGGCACCCATGAAAGCGGTATCCGCAATGCCCTGACAAGGGCCCTGCGCACCTACGGCGAGAGGGTGGGAACGAAGAAGGCCGACAGGCTCTCGGCCGACGATGTCGCCGGCGGGGCCGTCATCCTTCTGTCTGCATTTGTCACGTCTCCGCAGTTTCAGGGACAGACAAAGGAAAAGCTGGTCAATCCGGAGATGACCCGCCTCATCGAAAATGCGGTGCGCGATCACGTGGATCACTTCCTTGCCGGGGATCCGGAGAGCGCCAACGAACTGCTGCGCGCGGCACTCGAGCGTTACGGCGAACGGCAGCGCCGCCGTGAAGAAAGGGAGACCCGGCGCAAGACCCCGGCGCGCAAGCTGCGTCTGCCGGGCAAGCTGGCGGACTGTTCGCGCCGCGAATCGCAGGGCACCGAACTCTTCCTCGTCGAGGGCGATTCGGCCGGTGGGTCGGCCAAGCAGGCCCGCAACAGGGAGACCCAGGCCGTGCTGCCCCTGCGCGGCAAGATTCTGAACGTGGTCAGTGCGTCCGCCGACAAGAAGCGCGCCAACCAGGAACTCAGGGACCTTTCGCAGGCCCTGGGGTGCGGCGTCGGCAACAACTACCGGGACGAGGACCTGCGCTACGACCGCATCGTCATCATGACGGATGCCGATGTCGACGGC
The DNA here is from genome assembly GCA_964291265.2 of Alphaproteobacteria bacterium. Classification (GTDB taxonomy): domain Bacteria; phylum Pseudomonadota; class Alphaproteobacteria; order SP197; family SP197; genus SP197. The sequence continues at coordinate 313,611 of OZ219747.1, read as the reverse complement.
GCACACATCGCCTCGCTGCTCATCACGTACTTCTGCCGGGAGATCCCCGAGCTCGTTCACCGGGGACGGCTTCACCTTGCCGTGCCGCCGCTGTATCGTCTGTCACGCGGCACCGATATCGTCTATGCTCGCGACGACCGGCACCGGGACACTCTTCTGGAACGTCACTTCAACGGCAGAGGCAAGGTGGAAATCAGTCGCTTCAAGGGACTGGGCGAAATGCCGGTCGCTCAGTTGAAGGAGACGACCATGGATCCGGCCAGCCGCCTGTTGCTCCGCGTCGAGATCGCGGACGACGACAGGACGAGGACACTGCGGGTCGTGGAGAACCTGATGGGGCGCCGCCCCGAGGAACGCTTCAATTTCATCAGGCAGCATGCCGGCAATGTCGGTGAACTCGATATCTGACCGCAAGCCCCGGAAACTCCTGGCGGCGATGGGTCTTGTTCTCGCTCTCACGGCATGCGCCGGCGACGGATCGCGGACGCTCGTGAGCCACGTCAATCAGGCACCGCTCTGGTCGCCGGGACTTCTGCACTACCTCGCGTCGACGCCACAGGGACTCGTCATGCGAGTGTCCGCGGCCGACGGGGATGATCGGTGGGCGGCCGAAGCCGCGACGGCTCTGGGCGCCATCGCCTGGATGCCCTTCTCTGACCTGATCCTCGATCGTCCGGGTTCGCGTGAGCCCGTCTTCCACCTCGCTCTCGTGGTCCACGCACCGCCGACCCTGTCGGGGGACAACGCCTGCAGCGGTGACATGGCACCGGTCAACGGCCGCGCCGCCATCGTGATCGCTTTGTGTCACGGTGGACGGGCCATCGCCACGGCACGGGCCGCTCCGCCGCCGCTCATGCCCGATTCTTCCACATTCCGCCAAGCCGTGAAGGCTGCCGCCATCGGCGCCTTCCCGCGCCGCAGTCCGGACGAACCCGATTTCGACCCCATCATTCTCCCGCCCATCATCTGAGGACGCTGGTTGACCTCGACCGCATCGACGGAGTATCCGCTCCGCAGCGGCCCTTGCGTTTCCCTCATGATGGCCACACTCGACCAGGAACATGGAGAGGCATGAAATTCGAAGACCTGGGGCTTGGCCCTGAAGTCCTGGCGGCAATCGCGAAAGCCGGTTACCACGAAGCCACACCAATCCAGCAGAAAGCCATCCCGGTAGCCCTGCAGGGGCGCGATCTCCTGGGTTGTGCGCAGACCGGAACCGGCAAGACAGCAGCCTTCGTCCTGCCGCTGCTTGACATCCTGATGGGTAGCAGGGCGCGCATGCGCATGCCGCGGGCGCTCATCATCTCGCCGACCCGCGAACTGGCGCAACAGACCATGGAGAACTTCCGCATCTACGCCAGCCTGACCGATCTCGAGGCAGCACTGCTTGTCGGTGGCAATGACATGCGGGCCCAGGAACAGGCGCTGACGGGTCATGTGGACATCCTGATCGCCACGCCCGGGCGGCTGCTCGACATGATCGAGCGCGGCAAGATCCTGATGATGGGCGTCAAGCACCTCGTCATCGACGAGGCCGACAGGATGCTCGACATGGGGTTCATTCCCGATGTCGAGCGCATCTGCACCATGCTGCCGCCGCTTCGCCACACGCTGATGTTCTCGGCGACGATGCCCGCCGAGATCCGCAAGCTGGCAGAGAGATTTCTCCACAACCCCAGGGAAGTGGCGGTGGCGCCTCCGGATTCGCCGGCCGACACCGTGGATCAGTCTCTCGTCATCGTCGAGGATGGTCGCGAAAAGCAGCGGGCCCTGCGCCATCTCCTGGGCATGCAGGAGGTCACGAGCTCCATGGTCTTCGCCAACCGCAAGCGGGATGTCGATTCCCTCCATGGTTCCCTGGTGAGGCGCGGTATCGACGCCGTGCGCATGCAGGGCGACATGTCTCAGCATGACCGGGAGACCGCTCTGGCCACCTTCAGGAACGGTGATTCCCGAACCATGGTGTGTACCGACGTGGCGGGCAGGGGCATCGACATCTTCGGTGTCAGCCATGTCATCTGCTACGATGTTCCCGTCAATGCCGAGGACTATGTTCATCGCATCGGTCGAACCGGCCGTGCCGGCATGAGGGGCTGTTCCTACATGCTGGCGACACCCGAAGACCGCGACGCGCTTGATGCCATTGCCAGGTTCATCTCCCGCCAGCTGCCGGTGGTCGAACTGGAAGGCGTTCGCCACGCCGACCTTGCCTGCGCAGGCGACCGTCCACGGGGGAGCAGACGCCGCGATCGGCGGAACTGGGAAAAGGACGATGCAACAGCACGTCGTCGCGCGGCCGCCAAGGACAGGGTCCGGGTGAAGGAGAAGGCCGAGGTCAAGGTGAAGGAGATGGAAGATGCCGGTGCCGTCCCCTTCGGCGAGGGACCGTTCGTGCCGGCGTTCTTGTTGCGGCCGGTTGCAGCCGGCAACACCAGGCGAGCACAGGTTCGGGGAGACAGCGACCATGCCGACAGGTAATCTCATTCGCCATGCCATGAAGGGTGGCGCGAAGCAGCTCGGCGCATGGGTGAACATGGAAAGCCCGATCGCTACGGAAATCATGGCGGGCGCCGGCTTCGATTTGATCATGATCGATCAGGAACACGGTCCGGGCGATGCCTTGTCCGCCATCACCCAGCTGCAGGCCGTTCGTTCGGGCGGCACCGACACGGCGATGATGCGGGTAAGGGACAACGATACCCAGCTGATCAAGAAGGCCCTTGACACGGGCATCGACGGCATCATGGTGCCGCTCGTCGAAACCGCCGAAGCGGCATCACGGGTGGTGGCCGCCTGTAGAATGCCGCCGCTTGGGGTGCGCGGAGTTGCCCCCGGAAACGTGAGGGCGGCACGCTACGGCTACGACAAGGACGCCTTCATCTGCAACCGCGGTGAGGATGTCCTCGTGCTGACCCAGGTTGAAACCGCGGTCACCGTCGGCAATCTCGCCGAGATCGGCGGCATCGAGGGTATCGATGTTCTCTTCATCGGCCGCAACGATCTCTCGAGCAGCATCGACCGGCTTCACGACCAGACCTCTGCGGAGGCCCGTGAGCTTCTGGACGAGGCAGAGCGCCGCATCAGGGAGTCGGGACGCCTGCTCGGCGGAATTCCGGCGCCCTTCGACGACCCCTCAGCCATGTTCGAGAGAGGCTATGACATGGTGCTCGCGGCTGCCGATCATGCGTTGCTGCGGGATGCGGCTGTCGCCGCGGTGGAGTCGTTCAAACCTGCCTGATGGTACCCTTCGGACCATTCCTGAAGCGGGCGGAGGCTCGCTGCGGCGGGCGCGGGAATCTCCAGGCCCGGCTTCCCCGGCCGAAGACGACGGCGGACCTTGCCGCCACGGGCGATGATCGTTACCTCTCGCTGATGTCGCTGCGCATTTTCCGCGCCGGTCTCAAGCACGCTCTCGTCGATTCGAAGTGGCCGGCGTTCGAAGACGCCTTTCACGGCTTCGCGCCGAAGAGGGTGGCCATGATGAGCGACGAGGAGCTCGACGAGCTGGCGGCCAACCGGGCTCTCATCCGCCACTGGACCAAGATCTCCGCCGTGCGCAGCAATGCCACGTCCATGGTTGTCATGTCCGCGGATCACGGCGGGTTCGGATCCTGGATCGCCGGCTGGCCGGGCGACGACATCGTCGGGCTGTGGGACGTGCTGGCGAAGAGATTCAGGCAGCTCGGCGGCAATTCGGGCCCCTCCTTCCTCAGAATGGCGGGAAAGGACACCTTCGTCCTGACCGGCGACGTCATCGGGGCATTGATCCACAGCGACATCGTCACCCGCCCGCCCAAGGGCAGGGCCGCGAAGCGCCAGGTCGCGGCCGCCTTCAATGCATGGGCCGACGAGACCGGCTTGCCGTTGTGTCAGCTTTCCATGGTCCTCGCCCTCTCCCGAGGGTGACACCGACTCCGTCGATGGCCGCCGCCATCCCCACAACGGCACGCATGGTCGGTGGCGGCGTCATGGGAACCGGCCTGGCCTGCAGGTTCGTCTGCGAGGGATGCCGGGTCATGGTTTTGCTTGAATGGGCTGAATTCAAGTCCGGTTCGACATGGCACGCCGCCAGAGAGGTCAGTCATTCCGCATGGGACTCGCATCGTTGAGTGAGAGGCTCATGCCGCGAGGATCCGATCCGCTTTACGGATCATGCCTGACGGCAACGCTCTTTCCCCGTGGAGGCGCGCCAGTCCCCGACGCCTGATGTTGCGGGCCGCATTCAGGTTCGCATGGCCATGAGGCCTGAGCATGTGAAATGTCGCTTGCGACGGACGCGAGGCGGCGTCAAGCCGTTGTTGCACCGCATACGTCTGGCATGGCATGCGCCGCGTTCACCTCAGACGAGGCGCGGAGCCCTTCAGCCGGGCATCGCCCGCAACTCACCCCGGTCCGTGGCGAAGACCCCGCGGTTCAGCCCGGACCTCGCCTTCACGTTCGTCCCGGGATGCTCGACCGTGCCCCTTGTACTCCGGGTCATGTCGGCGGTCTTCGGATCTTCCACGACGACCGTTCCGCACGCCAGTTTCCGTCGCACCGGTGTCGACGACCTCGTGGCTGCTGCCAGGTCTCGTTGACATCATCGCCTTCATCAGGAGCGCTTGCATGTTCGCCAGAACGCAGTGCGTGTGAAGTTGGGGATCGAGGTCACGGCCGGTGAGATGGCGAAAGCCCGCCACCACTGTCGGCGGCGATTTAGAACGGCGGGATATTGGCGGAGAACCGCTCTTTTGGGCGCTGATCGTGTGAGTGGGTGACCACGACAGGAGAACGTGCGGCATTGGACGAAGGTCCGCCCGGTCTTTGTTTTCTGCCTATTGTTGGATCCCATTGGTCTTGCATTGACGTTGACGATGTCGTTCCGGTCGGCGTTTTCTGGCGTTCGGCGTTTGTGGAACGTGATGTGGGAGGGGAGCTTCAGGCTTTTGCGCGTGGTTTCGTTCTGGCGTTTTCCGGCCTCGTCGTGGTTCGTCGGGCGGGACGATCTCGAGGCTGGAGAGCTGACGGTTTCTGTTGCGCTGGGCGAAGAGGCTGCGTGCGTTGCGGTTGCGGCGGCGCAGGGTGCGGCAGGCGTCGAGTGTTTTCGGGCGGATGCTGCGACCTGTGAGCCAGTCCGGCGGCGGATCGGGCGTTGCTGCGGCTCAGCGGCTGCGGCAGTCTCGTGATGTGGTGTCGTTTGGACGGCCCGGGGGTTTCCCGGGGAGGCTGAGAGGCGCGTCGGGGTGAGACGTTCTCATTCCTGGATGGTAACGCGTGACCGCGTTCAAGGGTCTTGCGAGATTACGTGTCCCTTCCGTAGCCGCGTGGCGGTTCGATGTCCTCGAGAGCCTCGATGTCGGCATCGGCGACGCTCTGCAGGCGTTCTCCGTAAGGCGTGTCACGGAGGGTTTCGGGGATGCTGTCGAGGCGGTCACGCCATTCGTCCTGCAGGGTGCGGCAGGCGTTGAGTGTTTTCGGGCGGATGCTGCGACCTGTAAGCCAGTCCGGCCAGCGGCTGCGGCAGTCTCGTGATGCGGTGTCGTTTGGACGGCCCGGGGGTTTCCCGGGGAGGCTGAGAAGCGCGTCGGGGTGAGACGTTCTCATTCCTGGATGGTAACGCGTGACCGCGTTCAAGGGTCTTGCGGGATCACGTATCCCTTCCGTAGCCGCGTGGCGGTTCGATGTCCTCGAGGGCCTCGATGTCGGCATCGGCGACGCTCTGCAGGCGTTCTCCGTAAGGCGTGTCACGGAGGCTTTCGGGGATGCTGTCGAGGCGGTCACGCCATTCGTCCTGCAGGGCGCGCAGTTCGGCCACGGCGTCGTTCCAGCGTTGCGGTCGCGAGCGCCGGTCACGGTGCTTTGGGGTGTGGACGGGAGGGATGCCGGCCTTGCGCCGTTCCCGGTATCGCCGCTGCTTTTCGGCGGGCGTGAGGGGCATGAGTGGTCTCCTTGTGACGGACGTGGTCATGATCTCGCTTGTGGTTCTTTGGTCCTGGCGTTGACGACGTCGTTCCAGTCGGCGTTTTCCGGCGGTCTGCGTCTGTGGAACGAGACGTGGGAGGGGAGCTTCATCTTTTTGCGCAGGGTTTCGGCCTGTCGCTCTCCGGCCTCGTCGTGGTCCTGGGCGAGGACGATGGTCCTGACGTTGGGCAGGCTGCTTGCGGCGAGGCTGATCTGTTCGTGCTGTCTTCGCGAGGGTGCCCCGGCGGTGGAGAGGAAGGCGTGGCTGGGGGGACATTGGTCGATCTGGGCCAGGCTGAGGGCGTCGACGGCGCTTTCGGTGATGACGAGGGCCTCGAGGTCCGCGGCGGTTCCGGCGCGGACGGCGAACAGGCTTCGGGTTCCACCGGTGGCGAAGCGTTTCGGTCCGTCGGGGGGACCGATCTCGAAGCCGGTGAGCTTTCGCTTCCTGTTGCGATGGGCGAAGAGGACGCGTCCGTTGTGGTCGCGGCGGACCAGGGGGCGGCAGGTGTCGAGGGTCTCCGGGAGGATGCCGCGCCCGGTGAGCCAGTCCGGGGCCGCATCGGGCGTTGCCGCGGCCCAGAGGCTGCGGAAGTCGCGTGGCGCGGCGTCGGGTGCTGTGAAGCGGGTGCAGATGTCGGCGAAGGCCAGTCCGCGGTTGAGCATGAAGTCGATGACGGTTCCGTTGTCTTCATCGTTCTGGGTGTTGAAGTAGACCCAGTGTCCGTTGTTGATGTTGATGGCTGCATAGAACGGCGGGATTTCGGCGATTTGCCGCGCTTTGTCAGGGTCGTGTTTCTTCCCTGTTGTCAGGTCCTATTGTCACGTCCTGTTGTCGTGGTTTGAGTGTTCGGCTGGTTGTCTCCCCGAGCGCCGCCGTCTTTTCCTATTGTCGTTTTGGTCCGGTTCGGGTTCCGTCGACCTCTGCTTCGGTCTTGGTGACGGTTGCCGGGAGGGTTCCGGTTCCGAGGCACTCGCGGGATTGTTTGTCTTCCCTGTGGGCGGGTCGCGTTGTCCGGTCCCGGGGCGGCGTCTTTGCCGCCGCCCCGGGTGGATGCTAGATCGGCATCAAGAGAAAGAGCGATGCGATGCCGGGCGGAGTTGTGACGCCCCCCGGCGCAGCACCCGGACGAGCCGGTCACGGGGGACCGAACTCCCGTGTATTGTCGAGCCATTTTGCGTCCGGGTCCACCCCCGCTCTCGAGACGGACGGTGTGCACGACAGGACGACTGTTCAACTGCAGGCGGTGTCAGCGGCAGGTTGTTCTCTGCCGGTCGTGTGACCGGGGGCATGTGTATTGCTCCAAGGAGTGCAGGGAGCGGTCCCGGATCGAGCGGCGCCGCGCGTCGCGTCGTCGCTACCAGAGCACGCTGAAGGGCCGTGAGACGGGCCGTCACCGCCAGCGGCGTTACCGGCTCCGCAAGGCGGAGGAGGCGCGTGCGTTGAAGGCCAGGGCGGCGATGGTTGCCGAGATCATGGGCACGCAGACGTCTGCTGTGGTGCTGCTTGGCGACGTTCCGGCGGTGTCTGGAGACGCCGGTTCTGAAGAAATCGTTACGGACCACCCTTCCCGACTGCTGCCGACCTCCCTACCTGCGGTTGTGAAGGCGCAAGAGCGACGCGAATCGCCGCTTCGGTGCGCCCGGTGCGGACGGGTCGTGACGCATGTGGTGCTGAGGGACCTGTGATGCGGCGTTGAGGAACCAAAGGGAGGGAGTTCATGGCGATCGACGAGGACACGCGGGCGACGATCGTGCGGCTGTCGCGGGCCGAGGGCTGGGCTGTGGGGACGATTGCCCGGCATCTCGGCGTGCACCACGGCACGGTGACGCGGGCGCTCAAGGCGTCGGGGCAGGAGCGGCGGCCGCGGGCCAAGCTCATCGACCCCTTCGTTGCCTTCCTCGGGGAGCGTCTTGAGGCGTCGCCGGACCTTCCGGCCAGCACGCTCTGGCGACAGGTCGTGGCTCTGGGCTACCGCGGCGGCGAGGATCACTTCCGTCACGACCTGCGCCGCCTCGGGCTGAGGCCGGTGAAGAGGCCCGAGCCGTCGCTGCGGCTGAGCTTCCTTCCGGGCGAGCAGGCGCAGGTTGACTGGGCCGAGTTCGGGAAGGTCCGCATTGGCCGGGCGGAGCGCAGGCTCATGGGGCTTCTCGTCACCCTCAGCTACTCGCGCCAGACTGTCCTGAGCCTGTTCCACGACGCGCGGATGGCCAGCTTCCTGCAAGGCCATGTCGAGGCTTTCGCGGCATTCGGGGGTGTGCCGCGGAGGCTTCTGTACGACAACCTGAAGAGTGCCGTGGTGACGCGCCGCGGCAAGGCGGTCACCTATCATCCGATGCTGCTCGGCCTCGCGGCCCACTATGCCTTCGAACCGAGCGCCGCCTGGCCCAGGAGCCCGCAGGAGAAGGGCCGCGTGGAACGCCGTGTGCGCTTCGCGCGCACCGGGTTCTTCGCCGGGCGCGACATCACGGTCCCGCTCGGCGAGCTCAACGCCGCAGTTCGGGAGTGGTGCTTCGGCGCCGCCGCGGAGCGGCCCTGGCCGGACGACGACAGTCTCCTGGTGCGGGACGCCTTCGCCCGGGAGAGGGAGCACCTGATCGTCCTTCCCGTCGACCCCTTCCCGCATCACGAGGTCCGCCCGGTGCGCATCGACAAGACCTGCCACGCCCGCTTCGACACCAACGACTACAGCGTTCCGGGTAGCTTCTCCAAGGCCCTGCTGACGCTGGTCGCCGACCGCGACGAGGTTCGCATCCTCGACGGCGCCGACGAGGTCGCGCGCCACCGACGCTCCTACAACAGGAAGCAGGTCGTCACCGATCCGGAGCATGCCAGGGCGATCGCCGCGGGCAAGCGGCGGGCCCGCTCCATGAGCGTCCGCGACCGGGTCCTGCGCACCGTGCCGCGGGCCGAGGAGATGCTGGCGCGCGCCGGGACCAACGGGCGCAACGTGGCCTCCTGCGCCCGGATGCTGGAGACGCTTCTCAACGCGCACGGCGCCGACGCTCTCGACCGGGCTGTCGCCACGGCGCTGGAGCGCGGCTCGTGCCACCCCGAAACCGTGCGCGTCATCATCGAGGAGCGCCGCCGGGAGCAGGGCCTGCCGCCCCTCAGCATCGCCGACGACGGCCGCGGCGGCCGTGGCACGACGCCGCGGGGGACCGCTCTCGACGCCTACGACAGGCCCGAAGCCAGCGCCAGGAACAAGACATGAGCGAGCTCAGGGAGCGTGCCCGGGCGCTCGGCCTCCACGGGCTCGTCGAACGCTGGGACGAGGTCGCCGGGACCGCATGGATCGAGGAGGTGGTCAGCGGCGAGGAACAGGCCCGCAGGGCCCGCAGCCACGAGCGCCGCCGCGCCGCGGCGCGACTGCCCGCCTTCAAGCCCCTGGCGGACTTCGACTGGACATGGCCGCGCGACATCAGCCGGGCTCATGTCGAAGCGCTCCTCGGCCTCGGCTTCGTCGACCGTGCGGACAACGCCGTGCTCGTCGGCGGGCAGGGCACCGGAAAGACCATGATCGCCGCCAACGTGGCGCACCAGGCCCTGCTGCACGGCCACACCGTCCGCTTCGAGAAGGCGCCGGAACTGCTCGAGGCACTCGCCGAGACCGCCTCGCGCAGCGAGCTGCGCCGCCGCCTCGCGATCCTCGCCAGGCCCCGCCTGCTCATCCTCGACGAAATCGGCTACGTGACCCTCGAAAGCCACCATGCCGACATCCTCTACGCCATCGTCTCGCGGCGCTATCAGCGCCGCTCGACCATGGTCACGACAAGCCTCGCCTTCGCCCAGTGGGACCGCGTCTTCCCCAGCGCCTCCGGCATCGCCGGCACCGTCGACCGGCTCATGCACGACGCAACCCTCATCTCCATCGACAGCGACTCCTGGCGGCTCAGGCGTGAAACCCGATAAACCCCGCCGCGTCGACTTCGACGCCGTCAAGCGCATGCCGTTCGAACGCATCGCCGCCGACTGGGGATACGTCCGCGACGAACAGGCCTCGACACGCGCCAACCCCGTCCTGTGCGCACCCGGCCTGCCGAAGCTCGTCACGAAGTGCCTCAACAACGGACACTGGGTCTACTTCAACACCCAGAACGATGAAGACAACGGAACCGTCATCGACTTCATGCTCAACCGCGGACTGGCCTTCGCCGACATCTGCACCCGCTTCGCAGCACCCGACGCCGCGCCACGCGACTTCCGCAGCCTCTGGGCCGCGGCAACGCCCGATGCGGCCCCGGACTGGCTCACCGGGCGCGGCATCCTCCCGGAGACCCTCGACACCTGCCGCCCCCTGGTCCGCCGCGACCACAACGGACGCGTCCTCTTCGCCCATCGCAACAGGAAGCGAAAGCTCACCGGCTTCGAGATCGGTCCCCCCGACGGACCGAAACGCTTCGCCACCGGTGGAACCCGAAGCCTGTTCGCCGTCCGCGCCGGAACCGCCGCGGACCTCGAGGCCCTCGTCATCACCGAAAGCGCCGTCGACGCCCTCAGCCTGGCCCAGATCGACCAATGTCCCCCCAGCCACGCCTTCCTCTCCACCGCCGGGGCACCCTCGCGAAGACAGCACGAACAGATCAGCCTCGCCGCAAGCAGCCTGCCCAACGTCAGGACCATCGTCCTCGCCCAGGACCACGACGAGGCCGGAGAGCGACAGGCCGAAACCCTGCGCAAAAAGATGAAGCTCCCCTCCCACGTCTCGTTCCACAGACGCAGACCGCCGGAAAACGCCGACTGGAACGACGTCGTCAACGCCAGGACCAAAGAACCACAAGCGAGATCATGACCACGTCCGTCACAAGGAGACCACTCATGCCCCTCACGCCCGCCGAAAAGCAGCGGCGATACCGGGAACGGCGCAAGGCCGGCATCCCTCCCGTCCACACCCCAAAGCACCGTGACCGGCGCTCGCGACCGCAACGCTGGAACGACGCCGTGGCCGAACTGCGCGCCCTGCAGGACGAATGGCGTGACCACCTCGACAGCATCCCCGAAAGCCTCCGTGACACGCCTTACGGAGAACGCCTGCAGAGCGTCGCCGATGCCGACATCGAGGCCCTCGAGGACATCGAACCGCCACGCGGCTACGGAAGGGATACGTGATCCCGCAAGACCCTTGAACGCGGTCACGCGTTACCATCCAGGAATGAGAACGTCTCACCCCGACGCGCTTCTCAGCCTCCCCGGGAAACCCCCGGGCCGTCCAAACGACACCGCATCACGAGACTGCCGCAGCCGCTGGCCGGACTGGCTTACAGGTCGCAGCATCCGCCCGAAAACACTCAACGCCTGCCGCACCCTGCAGGACGAATGGCGTGACCGCCTCGACAGCATCCCCGAAACCCTCCGTGACACGCCTTACGGAGAACGCCTGCAGATCGTCGCCGATGCCGACATCGAGGCTCTCGAGGACATCGAACCGCCACGCGGCTACGGAAGGGACACGTAATCTCGCAAGACCCTTGAACGCGGTCACGCGTTACCATCCAGGAATGAGAACGTCTCACCCCGACGCGCCTCTCAGCCTCCCCGGGAAACCCCCGGGCCGTCCAAACGACACCACATCACGAGACTGCCGCAGCCGCTGAGCCGCAGCAACGCCCGATCCGCCGCCGGACTGGCTCACAGGTCGCAGCATCCGCCCGAAAACACTCGACGCCTGCCGCACCCTGCGCCGCCGCAACCGCAACGCACGCAGCCTCTTCGCCCAGCGCAACAGAAACCGTCAGCTCTCCAGCCTCGAGATCGTCCCGCCCGACGAACCACGACGAGGACGGAGAACGCCAGAACGAAACCACGCGCAAAAGCCTGAAGCTCCCCTCCCACATCACGTTCCACAAACGCCGAACGCCAGAAAACGCCGACCGGAACGACATCGTCAACGTCAATGCAAGACCAATGGGATCCAACAATAGGCAGAAAACAAAGACCGGGCGGACCTTCGTCCAATGCCGCACGTTCTCCTGTCGTGGTCACCCACTCACACGATCAGCGCCCAAAAGAGCGGTTCTCCGCCAATATCCCGCCGTTCTAAATCGCCGCCGACAGTTGAGGCACTTCGTGACGAGCTTCGGCAGGCCGGGTGCGCACAGGACGGGGTTGGCGCGTGTCGAGGCCTGTTCGTCGCGGACGTATCCCCAGTCGGCGGCGATGCGTTCGAACGGCATGCGCTTGACGGCGTCGAAGTCGACGCGGCGGGGTTTATCGGGTTTCACGCCTGAGCCGCCAGGAGTCGCTGTCGATGGAGATGAGGGTTGCGTCGTGCATGAGCCGGTCGACGGTGCCGGCGATGCCGGAGGCGCTGGGGAAGACGCGGTCCCACTGGGCGAAGGCGAGGCTTGTCGTGACCATGGTCGAGCGGCGCTGATAGCGCCGCGAGACGATGGCGTAGAGGATGTCGGCATGGTGGCTTTCGAGGGTCACGTAGCCGATTTCGTCGAGGACGAGCAGGCGGGGCCTGGCGAGGATCGCGAGGCGGCGGCGCAGCTCGCTGCGCGAGACGGTCTCGGCGAGTGCCTCGAGCAGTTCCGGCGCCTTCTCGAAGCGGACGGTGTGGCCGTGCAGCAGGGCCTGGTGCGCCACGTTGGCGGCGATCATGGTCTTTCCGGTGCCCTGCCCGCCGACGAGCACGGCGTTGTCCGCACGGTCGACGAAGCCGAGGCCGAGGAGCGCTTCGACATGAGCCCGGCTGATGTCGCGCGGCCATGTCCAGTCGAAGTCCGCCAGGGGCTTGAAGGCGGGCAGCCGCGCCGCGGCGCGGCGGCGCTCGTGGCTGCGGGCCCTGCGGGCCTGTTCCTCGCCGCTGACCACCTCCTCGATCCATGCGGTCCCGGCGACCTCGTCCCAGCGTTCGACGAGCCCGTGGAGGCCGAGCGCCCGGGCACGCTCCCTGAGCTCGCTCATGTCTTGTTCCTGGCGCTGGCTTCGGGCCTGTCGTAGGCGTCGAGAGCGGTCCCCCGCGGCGTCGTGCCACGGCCGCCGCGGCCGTCGTCGGCGATGCTGAGGGGCGGCAGGCCCTGCTCCCGGCGGCGCTCCTCGATGATGACGCGCACGGTTTCGGGGTGGCACGAGCCGCGCTCCAGCGCCGTGGCGACAGCCCGGTCGAGAGCGTCGGCGCCGTGCGCGTTGAGAAGCGTCTCCAGCATCCGGGCGCAGGAGGCCACGTTGCGCCCGTTGGTCCCGGCGCGCGCCAGCATCTCCTCGGCCCGCGGCACGGTGCGCAGGACCCGGTCGCGGACGCTCATGGAGCGGGCCCGCCGCTTGCCCGCGGCGATCGCCCTGGCATGCTCCGGATCGGTGACGGCCTGCTTCCTGTCGTAGGAGCGTCGGTGGCGCGCGACCTCGTCGGCGCCGTCGAGGATGCGAACCTCGTCGCGGTCGGCGACCAGCGTCAGCAGGGCCTTGGAGAAGCTACCCGGAACGCTGTAGTCGTTGGTGTCGAAGCGGGCGTGGCAGGTCTTGTCGATGCGCACCGGGCGGACCTCGTGATGCGGGAAGGGGTCGACGGGAAGGACGATCAGGTGCTCCCTCTCCCGGGCGAAGGCGTCCCGCACCTTTCAACCACCCACGCGTGTATAGGGATGTTACTCCCGCCTTCTCTCACCGAGTGCTTCGCGCCGCCTTCTTGCGCCAAGTGCGTCACGCACCTGGATCGCCCAGTTCAGCCTTTCGAGACCCTGCCAGAGCTTCTTCGCTCCCGGGAGCGTCTGGCGCGGCGTGGGATGCCACCCGACAAGGCGCCCAAGGCCGATGACGACGGCACGGACATCGCCCATCGCCCGGACCTCCCGGTGACCCTGGGATTCCAGCAGCGTGCGGAGCAGGTCGATGTCCTCCTCGGCAAACACCTCGCTCGCCGGGGTCAAGGGACGCTCGCGCGCAAGCACGGTCAGGTCGGCAACATGGACGGCGGTGACGGCGTCGAAGGCAAGGCACGTCTTCAGGTCGTCGGCCCTGTCGAGCCGGCGGTCCTTGATCCGGGTCCCGGTCTTCAGCGTGCGGAACCAGGTCTCGATGCTCCATCGCGTCCGGTACCAGCCCAGGACGGTCGCCGCGTGCACGGCCTCGGCCTCCCCTGGTGCCGGGCGCTCGGTGGTCAGCAGCAGCCAGTGCAGGGCCTCGTCGCCGTCACCGGTTCCGGCCTCGCTGGCCGAGACCGCGAACATGGACACAGGCTCCGCGTCGCGCTCTTTTTGCGGCGGCGCCACCTCGACCTGTGCCGTGCGGATCTCGAGACGGGCGACGCGCTCCTTGCGGGCGCGCGGGCCGCCAGCGGCCGGGATCGTCAGCTCCGTCACCGCGACCAGCGGCCGGGCCGCGACATGCTTCCACAGGCACGTCTTTTTGCCGTCGGGCTCACCCACGCGCTGTTTCGCCGAACGGCTCGCACGCACCAGCAGCGCGGCTCCGGCGTCCGCGGCATGGGCGAGCAGTTCCCAGAAGTCGCCCTCGCGGTCGCAGACCGAGACGACACGCGTGTCCGGGCAGGCCGCCGCGAGCTCCCGGGCCCGCTCAAGCCCGGTGACCCAGCGCTGACTGTCCTCCCCGGGCTCCTGCCGAAAGGCCGCATCCATCGTGAACAGGCCCAGCGGCCGGCCCTCCGACGTCACCGCCAGACCGGCGTGGGCGAGGATGCCGACGCTCCCCTTGCCGCCGCCGCCGAGCTTGTCCAGACCCTTCGTGGCCTCCAGGCCGCTGTAGTTGATCGCCGTCGTGTCCTGTATCGCAAGGACAAGAGGCTCTGTCCGACAACGCTCCACGGTCGCCTCAACATGCGCTTCCAGAACGTGCTCCATGGAGACCCTCGGGTTCGACAGCAACCGATAAGCGGCCTTCTGCTCCGCCTTCTCGGGAAAGATGATCGGCAGGTCCTCCCCCATGTTCTTCATCCAGGCCCGGCCCATGTCAACGATGCGTCGCCGCACCCGACCGTCGGTATGGCGCGTGCGCCCGTACTCCCGCTCCGCCCAGTCCGCGTCAGTGCCGTCATAGACGCCCGCCAGGGCGCCGAGTGGACGGCGCTGTGTCCCGTGGAGCACCGTCCGCCAGCCGCTCTCCAGGGCCAGGACCCGCACCGTGCCGGCCTTGCCCCGGCGCCCGCTGGTCCGCCCGGCCACGGTCCAGCCGGCGCAGTGGTAGCAATAGCCGCTGTGCTCCGCACCGACATGAGTGTAGGCCGCCACCGGGCGCACCGCATAGCGAGCCTCCCAATCGTCGGCGATGCGCTCCGCCGCCATGCGCAGGACCCGGGAGGCCAGTCCGTAGACCCGAACGCCGGGAAGCAGGAGAAACCGATGACCGCAGATCACACGCTCGATGTTGGCGGCACGGGCGTCGGCGGACCATGCGATCCACTCATCCCGCGCCCGCAACTGCCAGGTCGCGGACCCGAAGCCGATCCCGCCGAGGGTGCCGTGGCGTTGCGAGCGGATCCAGTAGCGCACCTGGCCGCCGGGCGAGCGCGTCCATCCCAGCGGGTGGTGCGTCGCCATCATCGCCTCCCACAGCCGGCGATCGTCGGCCTCGCCCACCGGTTCGAGCGAGACCGGGCCGAGATCCTCCAGCAGGCAGACCAGCTTGGTGTCGGGGACGTCACCGGCCGGGACGGCGGGCACGACGGTCGGATCAGGCACGCTCCGCGGCGGCGGAAGCTCCAACCCCACGCGCTCGGCGAGCGCCGGCAGCACCTTCGCCGCCGCCGACAGGCACGGACGGCCGAGCGCGTTGCGCCAACCGGTGCGCTCGCAAAGCTCGCGTGCCAGACCGTGACGGGTGGCGTCGGCGGAGCGCAACGCGCCGGCAAACCAGTCAAGCGTCTGCGAATCGAAATGGCGGAGACCAACCTGCATGCCCGCAGCATGCACGAAACGAATCACCTATACAAGTCCGACCCTTTGAAAGGTCCCGCACCAGGAGACTGTCGTCGTCCGGCCAGGGCCGCTCCGCGGCGGCGCCGAAGCACCACTCCCGAACCGCGGCGTTGAGCTCGCCGAGCGGGACCGTGATGTCGCGCCCGGCGAAGAACCCGGTGCGCGCGAAGCGCACACGGCGTTCCACGCGGCCCTTCTCCTGCGGGCTCCTGGGCCAGGCGGCGCTCGGTTCGAAGGCATAGTGGGCCGCGAGGCCGAGCAGCATCGGATGATAGGTGACCGCCTTGCCGCGGCGCGTCACCACGGCACTCTTCAGGTTGTCGTACAGAAGCCTCCGCGGCACACCCCCGAATGCCGCGAAAGCCTCGACATGGCCTTGCAGGAAGCTGGCCATCCGCGCGTCGTGGAACAGGCTCAGGACAGTCTGGCGCGAGTAGCTGAGGGTGACGAGAAGCCCCATGAGCCTGCGCTCCGCCCGGCCAATGCGGACCTTCCCGAACTCGGCCCAGTCAACCTGCGCCTGCTCGCCCGGAAGGAAGCTCAGCCGCAGCGACGGCTCGGGCCTCTTCACCGGCCTCAGCCCGAGGCGGCGCAGGTCGTGACGGAAGTGATCCTCGCCGCCGCGGTAGCCCAGGGCCACGACCTGTCGCCAGAGCGTGCTGGCCGGAAGGTCCGGCGACGCCTCAAGACGCTCCCCGAGGAAGGCAACGAAGGGGTCGATGAGCTTGGCCCGCGGCCGCCGCTCCTGCCCCGACGCCTTGAGCGCCCGCGTCACCGTGCCGTGGTGCACGCCGAGATGCCGGGCAATCGTCCCCACAGCCCAGCCCTCGGCCCGCGACAGCCGCACGATCGTCGCCCGCGTGTCCTCGTCGATCGCCATGAACTCCCTCCCTTTGGTTCCTCAACGCCGCATCACAGGTCCCTCAGCACCACATGCGTCACGACCCGTCCGCACCGGGCGCACCGAAGCGGCGATTCGCGTCGCTCTCGCGCCTTCACAACCGCAGGTAGGGAGGTCGGCAGCAGTCGGGAAGGGTGGTCCGTAACGATTTCTTCGGAACCGGCGTCTCCAGACACCGCCGGAACGTCGCCAAGCAGCACCACAGCAGACGTCTGCGTGCCCATGATCTCGGCAAGCATCGCCGCCCTGGCCTTCAACGCACGCGCCTCCTCCGCCTTGCGGAGCCGGTAACGCCGCTGGCGGTGACGGCCCGTCTCACGGCCCCTCAGCGTGCTCTGGTAGCGACGACGCGACGCGCGGCGCCGCTCGATCCGGGACCGCTCCCTGCACTCATCGGAGCAATACACATGCCCCCGGTCACACGACCGGCAGAGAACAACCTGCCGCTGACACCGCTTGCAGTTGAACAGTCGTCCCGTCGTGCACACGATCCGTCTCGAGAGCGGGGGTGGACCCGGACGCAAAATGGCTCGACAATACACGGGAGTTCGGTCCCCCGTGACCGGCTCGTCCGGGTGCTGCGCCGGGGGGCGTCATCACAACTCTGCCCGGCATCGCATCGCTCTTTCTTTCGATGCCGATCTAGCATCCACCCGGGGCGGCGGCAAAAACGCCGCCCCGGGACCGGACAACACGACCCAGACCACAGGGAAAACAGACGATCCCGCGAGTGCCTCGGAACCGAAACCCTCCCGGCAACCGTCACCAAGACCGAAGCAGAGGCCGACGGAACAATCCGAACCGGACCAAAACGACAATAGGAAAACGGGCGGCGCTCGGGGAGACAATCAGCCGAACACTGAACCCACGACAACAGGACGTGACAATAGGACCTGACAACAGGGAAGAAACACGACCCTGACAAAGCGCGGCAAATCGCCGAAATCCCGCCGTTCTATGCAGCCATCAACAACCACCATGCCGCCCCCCATCACCAGCGCTTCCAGCGATACCGACTTCGGCGCCGAGAACGTGATGTCTTGGCCCGGACGGTGCCGGCGCTCTCCCTCGACGACCTTCCCCAGACGGATGTCCGTCTTCGGCACCTTGCCCTGCAGCACCGACTCGAAGCGCGACGGCACAACGTGGCCCCTCAGCCCAAGGTCGCCCGCCGCACGGCCATGCCAGAAGCTCGCCTTGCGGTGCTCGGGATCGTTGCGGGCGTAGTACCCGTCCTGCTCGTGGTAAGAGACCGCGGTCGCCGATGACGCAAGCTCGTGCACCGTCGCCACCATGGAGCGTCACTCCGGCGTCACGATCTCCAGCGACAGGTTCGGCGGCGGCAAGGGCGGCAACTCCGTCTCCGGCAGCATGGCCGTGACCGCTGGAACCTCAAGATACCGCACCACGAAGTCGGTCATGAGGCCGAAAAAGAACGCGCAGCCGACGAGAAAGAAAAGGGCCACGCCGTTGAGCCAGAAGGTGCGCCGGGAGCGTTTGAGCGCTTGCTCGACCTGATCGAACCGACGGTCGAGCGAGGCCGTATCCCTGACGAGGTAGCCCAGCGTTCGCGCCTCGCCGGCCTCACGACGCCCGACGCATGGTTCATGGAGAAAGTTGTGGTTAGCCTCTCTTCCTGCAAGGATTTGTACCCGGCAACATTCCACCAGTTAACACCCGCACATTCTCGATCCCAAGCGCCGCAATCGGAGTCCAGCGCTCAATCAGACGGGTGTCGGACATCGGCGCGCTACGCTGCAAAGTCCTTGAGAGGACAGGCCCTCCCTGCATATGCGATCGGACCGATAGCAACGACTCACGAATTTGCTCGCCTCATGGGCGTATGTAAATCGTATACGCAATGATCGCGATTACGAAAGGCAGCCTCAATCAAAAACCAGAGCGTATCCGGATTAATTTTCTTCCAGGGGGCGACGGATATTTTGACGTTCGCTTTCATCAAGTTGTCGATGATTCGATTAGGCATGCAGGGATACCGACGTTCGTACTCCGCCCGTTCCTTGACATGTGTCCATGACGTAATTTCTGGGTACAACAATTTTTTCTCTTCATCTCCATGAGGTGCAATGCATTCATCATCAGAGACTCCCGGCAGGTTGATGACGATCAGCCCCGATTTCTTGTTCACCGGGCCATCGTACATACTTGAGTAAATTTCCCAATCGACATGCTTTCGGCGTTTGGTCTCTCTGCCGACCAACACAATAGTCACTGTTGAGTCTCTCAGATATTGGTCTCTGATAGCGCGACGGATCTGCTCGTCGGTCCAGTCGTCAGGAATGTCACCGGTGTCAACGGATCGATCCACAAATATCGAGTTCTTCTCACCACATTTGACCAGCGCTTCCTTATACTCTTGGTCGTTACCGTGATGGTAGCTAACGAATACCTTGTGCATCATGACCTCAATGATCGAGGACTTGTCGCAACCCCCGCAAGACGAGGGTCGCAGCCTCCTGTATATGCGGCGTGCGGGCCAAGATGACGTTCTCGTCGCGGGAAAGACCGTTATGCAGGTCATCCGGCGAATAGTTGTGGAAGCGCTCCCGACCGGTCCATCCGTCGCGCGAACCGGCCCAGCGCTCGGCGAGTCCGACCGTCTCCGCGATATCGCGCGTACAGCCGCCGAATCCTCCTACGAGGAACACGGGCTGACCTGCTTCCAGAGAGAGATATGCCTCCTCGGCGATTCCGGGCATGACCCCCTTGTAGTCCTCGACCCTGCCGCCGAGAACGATCCGCGCCCCAATGTCTCCGCGCATGACGGTTCGCATCGCGGTCAATCCTTCCGTCCATTCCTCTTCGTCCGGCTCATGCGCGCACAGCATCATTCGTTGTTCTTGCGCGAGGCGCGCACCATTCAGCGCAAGGAAAATGAGGCGGGCGCTAAGCTCGTGTTCGGTGGAGAATGCGACGATCTCATCCGATGTCATCCGGATATGCACGGGCCAAGCCAGATAGTCGGTGACGACGATGGTGCCGTCATGCCGAGGATGGTTCCGATACCTTCCCACAAGTTCGGCCAGAAGCTCCGTGAATCCGTGTGGGCGCAGATCCCCACCATAGGCCAGACTCTTTCCCGACGCGAGCACCAGAAGGGCGATCTCGGCCATCGCGTCACGTAGATGCCCGTCGCTCAGCCCCAGTGCCCATAAATCCGGGCTCTCCGAAACAGAGACACCGACGGCGGTCAATATCCCGGTATCGGGTAAGGTCATGGGCGTTCCTCCAGCCAGTCCGTCAACGTTTGCAGGCGGACTGACGGCGCGACTTTCTTGAACAACCGTTCTTCATCGGCACCCAACAGCGGTTCAGGATACACAATTGTTGAAGTCGATTCTCCATCATGAGGAAACGACGCCGCCAGGGCGATCAGTTCGGGTGGGCGCGCCGTGAATACGACTCCCGGTGATTCCGTCAGACGAGCGCCCACCCGACAGAGCCACAGCCATGTGTGGAATACCTCATCCAAGAGGCAGCCGATGACAGCGGCGACTCTGTCCCTCCGGTCGGGATCCATGCGAACGACCGGCGCATTGCCGAGGTAGGCCATTCCACGCGGATCGGTATCCCGCACGCAATCGACAACGACCATCGGCACCAAGCGTCGCTTCGCTTCGATTACTTCGCGTCGGCACCACTCACGCGACGAGTACGAGTCGGTATGCACCGCTACGACAGCTCCTCCGCCGATCTGGTGCAACAATACTCCCTCGAACGACATTCCAGGTGGGATGTCGTGGACATCGAAGAAGCTGTCGAGCGGACTGTGCGCATGGATCCAGTCACGGATACCGCGGCCTACCGATTCGCCGTCCTCATCATGTTTCGAATGGCTGATGAAGACACTGATTTTCTCCAGATAACGTGCGAGCGCTGCTTCCTTGCCACCGCCGCGGAGTAGGTCGATGCGATGACGCAGCATGCGGCAGAACTCGTGGGTGAGGTCCGACGTGAAGCGCTGAAGCCTATCCTCAGCAGACGCGTCCCAGCGGTCCCAACGCAGCGCCTGCTGTTCGAATCTCAATGTGAGTCCCCGACGCTCCATCGTCAACGGGAAGAACCCGGCGGGAAGCCCCCTCTCGTGCGCGACCCGTGCAGTGTCGCTCACGTAGTCGACCCAAGCGTGGTCATCAACAAGCGTCGCTTCCGTCAGCACGACGACGGCGGTAAAATCCGCATCGTCCCAGTCGATCGGCAAGGGCGTACGCGCCCCCGGAACGGGCGCGCTGCGTTCGAGAACGCTGATGCCACGCCACTTGCCGATGGCAGAGCGCTGGTCGCGGCCAAAGTGCGTACGAAGCCGATCTGCGATCTCGCGGCCTCCCGGATAGGAGGGGTGCCACATCACGTACAATGCGAAGAGCGGACGTGTCATCGGCTCCATGGCACCGTCGAACCAGCAGCTCGACGGTTCTCCCGGCGATCAATACTTCCCGACGCCAAGGTCAGCAAAGCCAATCTGTCCTCATGATATCGTCCCGTTGCATTGTGTGCGCCAAACATCCGTTGTCTTCCCTTATGTCATTCATGACCTCATTTCTACCTTCGAAAACGCCGGCTTTCGCGCCCTCAGGCTGATTCGCGGATCTCCCGGAGGAATCAGGGCGCCGGTTCGAGGTGAAGGATGGTGACGGCCACGCCGGCGAAGCGGTCCTCATGGAAGGGAGTCGGTGAGCGCCGTCGATTCCATCGCCCGCGGGAACCGGCCGGGGAGAATTCCGGGCCTTGCCCGGGTGGCAGCCGCCCGGACACACCGCTCGAGATCATGATCCTCTCGGCACGCCGCTACCCGCGCACGTTCCGGACGAGGCAGCCTGCGATCCCCGGAACCTGCGTCCTGAGGTCGTGAGGGACGCGCCGTCACTTGCGCACACTGTAGACGTAGACGAACCAGTAGACGAGGCCGACCAGGACACCACCCCCGACGATGTTCCCGAGAATCACCGGCACGAGATTGCTGACGGCCCCCGCGACGCTGACGCTTGCCGTGGCCGTGTCGAGACCGTCGACCAGCAGTCCCAGCGTGAAGAAATAGATGTTGGCGATGGAATGCTCGAAACCGGCGGCAACGAAGGTTGCAACGGGAAGCAGAATGGCAAGAATCTTGTCCGTCGTCGACGCGGCGCCGTAACAGAGATAGACCGCCAGGCACACCAGGGCATTGCACAGCACACCGAGGAAGAAGGCCTGCATGAAAGGAAGTTCGGTCTTGGCGGCGGCGATGCGCACGGCGACACGGCCGGCTTCGCCGTTGTCGAGATCATGGTGTCCGGCGAGGAACACCAGCACGGCAATGGCCACGGCTCCGATGGTGTTCCCGACAAGAACGAGGCTCCACGCGCGCATCAGGGTCCGCAGCCTCATGCGCCCGCTTGCTATCGACATGATCATGAGAACATTGCCGGTGAAGAGCTCGACGCCTCCCAGGACAACCAGAATCAGCCCCAGTGTGAAACCGAGCCCGCCGGCCATGCGCATGAGGCCGAACGGAACGTGGTCGAGTCCGGTCCATATGGTGGTGGCCGCCATGGCGCCGAGGCCGATGAAAGCACCCCCCATGATGGCAAGGACAACGAGACGGGCAGGCGCCATACGCGCCTTCATGAGGCCTACATCCTCGGCCTTGTGGGCAACGTCTTTCGGTAGAAGTATGTTCTCGGAGCCGAGACTCCCGCCTCTTCCAGCCATCTCTCCCGCTTCGTTGCCTGTTGCGTCTACAATGCGTCCATGATGTGCCTGACCAGTTCCGCATGCAACGCGTTCCGTATGCCAGGCGCCGGAGCCTCCCATCCTCGATAGACACGGGATGACAGAATGCCGAACCGGACCCATGACGTTCAGGCTGCCTGTGCTGTCCATGAGCACCTCGACCTCGAACGCTATCCCGTCGATCAACCCCGGCACTGCGAACCCCTGATCGACAGGTGCCGCGAAGAACTGGCGATGCTGGGTCTCTGCAGTCTGCCGGGATTCGTCAGGACCGCGACGATCGCCAGGGCAGCGGAAGAACTCCTGCCTGTCGTGCGCGAGCAGTCCTTCTTTCATTCCCGGCGCCACAACATCTACTTCACCGACACGCCCCCGGGCATGGCCGCGGACCACCCGGCGCTGGCGCTCCAGGAGACCTCCAGCCGAACGGTGTGCGACGACCAGATCACATGGAGTTTCGTCCATGCCCTGTACGAGTGGCCGCCGCTCCGGGACTTTCTGGCCCGGATCATGAAGAAATCCCGCCTTCATCTCATGGAAGACCCGCTCGCCCGGGTCAATGTCATGGGCTACCGGGAGGGCGAAGGGCTGGGATGGCATTTCGACCGCTCCGAGTTCACCACCACGCTCCTCATTCAGGCGTCGCAGGATGGCGGCCATCTTGCGTACCGGCCGGACCTTGCCCAGGATGACCTCGACGGTGTGGTTGGCCTTCTGGAAGGCAGGGACTCGGCCATGCGCACATTCGTCCAGCAGGCAGGGACGCTGACGGTCTTCAGGGGGCGGAACACGGCTCATCGCGTGACACCGGTCGTTGGCGAGATCGACCGCCTGATTGCCGTCTTCTCCTACTTCGATCGTCCTGGCGTCGTGTTCAGCGCCGAAGAACGCCGCGGCTTCTACGGACGCGCTGCCTGATGGAGGGATTTGTCGCCGTCAGGGACATCTGTTCCTTCCGCGAGATCCGTGCGCTTTCCACGCGTTCGGATCTCAAGGGACTGACCCAGCTTGCTTCCCACGTCGGCGCGATTGCCGTCGCCGCTGTCGCTGTCTGGCTGGTGGTCGGAACGTGGTGGCTCCTGGTACCGGCCGAACTCGTTCTCGGCGTTCTGCTCACCTTTCTCTTCTGTCCTCTCCACGAGACGATTCACCGCACGGCCTTTCGCTCGCCATGGCTCAACGATGCGGTGGCCTGGCTCACCGGGTTCGTCATCTTCCTGCCCTCGATCTGGTTCCGGTACTTTCACTTCGAACATCATCGCTTCACGCACATCGAGAGCGCCGATCCCGAACTCGACACGCCGAAGCCGGCAACGCAGCTTTCATTCCTCTTCTATCTTTCCGGCCTCGAGTCCTTCTGGTGGAGCTTTTGCAAGACCCTTGTGCGCCATGCCTGCGGCCGGGTGACGGACCGCTTCGTGCCCGATGATGCGGCGCGCCGAGCCTGCATCGTCCAGGCGCGTCTCTATCTTGCCGGCTATGCCGCGATCCTTGCCGCAGCCGCCTGGGCGGCCGATCCGGCGCCGCTTCTCTACTGGATCATTCCCCTTGCACTCTCGGCCTGGTCACTCAGACTCTATCTCATGGCCGAACACACGCTTCTTCCCTTCGACGCCAACATGCTCGAGAACACGCGCACCATGAGGACCAACGCCGCCATGCGCTGGCTCGCCTGGCAAATGCCCTATCACACCGAGCATCACGTCTTCCCGTCCGTTCCCTTCCACGCCCTCCACAGGGTATTCGACCGCATCGCCCCGCGCCACGGCCATGTCATTCCGGGCTATCTCGCCTTTGCGCGCCAGTACTGGGCAAGCCTTGCATCGCCCGTGCCGGAAGAGCGGTCCGGCATCGGCACACACCGGGAGGAGCGACCATGACGTTCCGCGTGGTGACGGCGCAGTTCATGCACGAGACCAACACGTTTGCGCGCCTTGGCACCGATCTCGCCGCCTTCGAGCGCCTGGTGCTCGCCCACGGCCCCGACGAGATCATCCCCCGCCTGGAGAACACCAATACCGAGACCGCAGGCTACATGGATGCGGCCCGGGAGCACGGCTGGAACCTCGTCCTCACGGTCGCCGCCATGGCAAATCCCCTGGGAAGGGTCACGTCCGAGGCCTTCGAACATGTCGCTGGACTCATCATCGAGGGCCTTCGTCAGGCACGTCCCTTCGACGGCGTTGCCCTTGCCCTTCATGGCGCGATGGTGACCGATGCATACGAGGATGCGGAAACGGAACTTCTTCGACGGATTCGCGAGATGACCGACGCCCCCATCTGTTGCACTCTTGATCTCCACGCCAATGTAGCCCCCGCATTCGCCGAGCGGGTCAACATCCTCTGCAGCTATCTGACCTACCCCCACATCGACATGAGGGCCAGGGCAAGGTGGGCAGGGGACCTCCTGCACCGGGCAATGGCCGGTGACATCGCGCCACGCGTCGCCTTCAGCCGTCGATCCATGATCCAGGGCGCCGACGGCGGGCGCACCGATGTCGAACCGATGATCTCGCTTCAGGACAAGGCCGCGCGTTTCATGGCAAGCCATCCCGGGGTTCTCGACATCTCGATCAATGCCGGTTTCAGCCAGTCCGACATTCATGACGTAGGGCCCAGCGTGACGGTGACGGGTGACGGGGATAACCCGGCGTTCAAGGAGATGGCGGACGATCTCATGGCGGACATCTGGGAGGCCCGGAACGTCGTCAACAACTGCTACCTCGACGTGACCGAAGCCGCCGCCATGGCACGGCGTTTCAGGCATGCCGGCAAGCCGCTTGTCATTGCCGACTATGCCGACAATCCGGGGGCGGGAGCCTATGGCGATGCGACGAATCTGCTCAAGGCCATGCTCGATGCCGGGCTCGAGGATGCCTGTTTCGGCGCCCTCTTCGATCCCGAAGCAGCGGCGACACTCATTGCGGCCGGTGCCGGTGCCCATGTCACCCTCTCCGTGGGCGGCAAGACCGATCCGACGTTCGGCGGTCCCCCTCTCCATCTTGCCGGCGAAGTGATTCAGACGAGCGATGGAGTTACGGTTCTTGACGGACCGATGTTTGCCGGCATGAAGAAGAGTTTCGGGCCGACGGCGGTGTTCCGCACCGGCGGCATCGACGTTCTGGTGGTCTCCAATCTCATGCAGATCATCGACCTCCAGCAGTTCCTCGCCCACGGCATCGATCCCCGCACGAAGAAGACGGTTGCCCTGAAATCCATGCAGCATTTCCGGGCCGCCTATGAACACCTGGCGGAGAAGGTGATCGTCTGCGACTCGGGCGGCCTCGCGACCCCGGACCTCGACCGTTTCACCTACCGTCACGTCCGCCGGCCCATGTACCCTCTGGACCCATGACCGACCGCTTCGCCATCACCCGCGAAGTTCTCATGGATGAACGTTTCTCGCCGCCCATTCAGGAAGCGGTCGACCGGGGCCTCGTCACGCCGACGCCCGAAGACGAGCGGGAGCGTAACCGGCGGGACCACCTTGCGGACCATCCCCGCTCGGAAGACCTCTACGTCTTCGGTTTCGGCTCCCTGATGTGGAATCCCGCCTTCGATGTCGCCGGCTGGCATCCGGCCCATGTGAGGGGCTGGCACCGCCGCTTCAACCTGTGGACCCATACCGGCAGGGGCACGGTGGAGTTCCCGGGGCTGACGCTCGGTCTCGAGCAGGGCGGCTCGGCAAGGGGCATGGCACTGCGCATCCGTGCCTGCCGGATCGACAGCGAGACACGGCTGTTGTGGCGCCGCGAGATGTTCGCCGGCGCCTACCGTCCGATCTGGGTGAGCGCCGATCTCGGGGACCGTACCGTGCCGGCCACCAGCTTCGCCGTCAACCGCGCCTACAGGCGCTACGCCCACGCCATCCCGCTCGCCGTCCAGGCCCGCCACATCGCCCTCGCCGAAGGCCACCTCGGCCCCTGCATCGACTATCTCGAGAACACCGTTCGCGTCCTCGAGGACATCGGCCAGACCACCGGCGCCATGCACACTCTCCTCGCTGCCGCCCGCATGCTGCGCTGATCGGACACGAAGAGGTTTCGTCACGACACGCCGATACCCGGTGCCGTTGCCCAGCCGATGCTGCTTCTGAAGAAGCGGAGCGGTCATGATTGCTGCAGTTCGCGTTGCGACTCGTCTGCACTGCCGGTGTGCACTGCCGGTGTCTGGGCCATTCTCTCCTGGCCCGCGCCAGGACGGTGGACAGGACCTCTTGATCCTTGGCGGATCTCCAGTCCGTTCACGCGCCATGTCGTTCGCATCGACATCCGATGGATGGACTCCGAAGGCGCTGCGGCATGGCGGGCCTTGCCGCAGCGGGAATTGTCAGCCGGCCCGGGTGGATGCAGGCAGGACGCCGACTTGCCTGCAGGCGGAGGGCGCGGATACGACCACGCCTCTCGAAAGACTGCCTGGGTGCATGTACTCCTTGCAGACCTGGCTGACCGCGCCTGGACGGGAGGCCTCCTTGAGATCGCCGAGGCCGGCGGCATGCCCTGCAAGCGCACCGAGAAGGGGCAGGTCCTGCTGGCAACCCCCAACCATCGACGCCTCTGGGTCTTCCGCCCGGTATCTCGGCCCTGATACTCGTGAAGTGTGTCAGCGCATACGGGGCGCGATACTCCTTGGCGCCAGGCAGGATCTGACCGGGCGTGTGGCGGCGGCTCTTGCCGAGGCAGGAGTCCGTCGTCTACGGGCCGCCCTTCTCTGTGCTATGGGCCCGATGCCGGGTTTCCGTGTTCCCGGTGCGCTGACGCTCGACCGGCGACCCCGACATCGCCCTGTCGACGGCTGCGCCCCTGTTGACAGCTAGACAGTCTGACTATCGGGCTTCTAGTATGCCCTTTCAGGGGTGGAGAAAGACGATGACGGCATACCCGATGACACTCACAGGACGGAGCACCGGCGGCCCCCGTCCCTTGTCCCATAGGCGCGGCGGCTCATGAGCATCTATGCCGTCTTCCTGAACGATCCCGACAAGGGCGCATGGGATCGGCTGAAAGCCGAATGGCCGAAACCCGGCCATTTCATCGTGACCAACCGACTTGCCTTCATCGCCGCGAAAGACGGCGTCACCACCGAGGAGGTCATCGATACCGTTGGCATGAGCAGCGAACGCAAGGTCTCCGGGATTGTGACGCGGGTTACCTACAGCACGATCAACGGATGGAACCGGCCAGCGGTGTGGGAATGGCTGGAAGGGAATCAATGAGCCAGTCGAACCATGCTGACAATGTGGCGCGTCCGAACTTCGGGAAAAGCCCCGGCTCGAACGGCGGTGGAGACGGGTTCGACAGCCGCCTGCGTGCGCTGGAAATCCACCTTGCCCGGATTGATGAGCGCGTTGCCGCCATGCAGGACACCATGGCGAAGAAGAACGATGTGACTGCACTGAAGGTCTGGATATTGGGCGGCGTTCTCTCTGGCATCGTGGTTGCCGCGACCATAGCTGTCGTTGTCGTCAAGGCGTTTTTCTAGCCTTCTCCGAGGCGCTTTCCTGCACGATCCCCTTCTTGCAGGTGTGTTCAAGCCCCCCTCCTTCCCGTAAGCTTGGCGGTGGCGGAATGGCCAGGGAGGTGCCGGGATGAAGGGGTCGTGCCAGTGCGGGGCGGTGAGATACGAGGTGGCCGGCAAGGTCGATCATGTGAGCCACTGTCACTGCTCGATGTGCCGGAAACTGCAAGGAGCGCTCTTCGTGAGTTTCGGGGGCGTTGCCCGTGACGACCTGAAGGTTGAAGGCCGGAAATCCTTGCGCGAGTACCGCAGTTCGGACGCGATCAGCCGCCGGTTCTGTGCCATCTGCGGCGGACACATGTTCGCCGAGGTTCCCGGAGGCGGCGACACGGTGTTCCTGTGTCTTGGCAGCCTCGATCAGGGCGAGGCGCCCGACCATGATCCGGCGAGCGAACGGCACATCTTCTGGGAGTCCCGAGTGACTTGGCATGATCCGGGCGATGATGCGGTGCGTGTCGCGGGCTACGGGGAGACGTGACGATGATGACGGGAGGGTGCCTGTGCGGCGCCGTGCGCTACGAACTGACGGGCAAGGTCCACGATTTCTATCACTGCCACTGCTCGATCTGCCGCAAGTGCCAGGGTGCGCTCTACCTCACCTATGCCAGCGTCGACCGCTCGGGCTTCAGGCTTCTGACCGGTGAGGAATCCCTGTCGAGCTACCGGACATCGCCGGCCCTTGAGAGACGTTTCTGCCGTCACTGCGGATGCCATGTCTTCGGCGAGATGGGAGACGAGATCAGCGTCTCGGTGGGCACGCTCGATGACGGGGCCGACCCCGGGGGCCGCGAGGGCAGGGAACGGCACATCTTCTGGGAATCCCGGTGCGGCTGGTACGAACCCGACGATGCCCTCGAGAAGGTGACGGAATTCGGACCGTGATCATGCGGTCTGCGGCAGACTTCGCATGCGTTGCGTGTGCCTGATGGAGTCCTCGAAGGCCTTGAGGCGTTTGTAGATCGAGATGAGCTCGACGATGATGGCCCAGGAATTCACCAGGAACTGGAAGGACGATTCAACGCGGTCGAAGGCGCGCAGGATCTGCTGCAGGAGACCCAGCGTGATGATGCCGGCGACGATGGTGGGTCCCATCATGACGTAGGGAACGATCACCGAGAACTGGAGGTAGGACCACTTCGCGATGTCGAAGTAGAGGTAGTGCCTGAACAGGCGAAAGTAGTTCCTGCGCACGTTGGCGAAGAGTTCGATGACGGATTCCGGCCGCGCCCTGTCTTCGTGGTCCTCGCCGAACACCAGTTCCTTGCGGTAGGCGGCCTCGACCTTCTGGTTGTTGAACTCGAGGCCGGGAAGCTTGATGCCGACGATGGCGAGGAGAACGGTGCCCGCCGCCGCCGAGACGATGGCAAGCCAGACCAGGGAATGTTCGACGGCGCCGATCCAGGGGAGTTCGGTGACATGCTCGCTCAGCGACCACAGCAACGGCAGGAAGGCAACGAGAGTCATCACCGAGCGCATGAAGGCGACACCCAGCCCCTCGACGATGCGGGCAAACCGCATGGTGTCCTCCTGAACGCGCTGTGCCGCCCCTTCGATGTGCCGTACATCGTGCCAGTAGGACATGTAGTAGTCGTTCATCGCCGTGCGCCAGCGGAACACGAAGTGACGCACGAAGAACTCGAGAAGCACGGCGACGACGATGTAGATGCCCGCGATTTCGGCGAAGGTGAGGCATTTGTCGAGGAAGTCGGCAAATTCGACGGTCCCCGGTTCGGTCAGCGCGACCTGCAGGGTGTCGTAGAAGTCACCGAACCACTCGTTGATCTTGACATCGAGCTGGACCTTGTACCAGGTGACGCCGAGGATCGTGGCACTGCCGAGGATCGACCAGTGCAGCCAGCGCCGATTGGCAAAGAATGACCGGAACATGCATCGTTCCCTTCGTGTTCGTGTCGGGCCGGGAGATACCATGATCAGGCGGGACGGCACACGGAAGGATGTGCCATGGCCCATCGGCATCTTCACGCCGCCGGCAGATCGTCGGCCCTGTCGCCATCCCTTCAACGGCGTCCTCGCCATCGACGGATCCCCGCTGGCGGCGAGCGACGACTCGGCACACGCCGATTTCGCCCTGGGTGGCGGCGTCGCCCGGTTTCCCGGCGTCGATCTCGCCTTCCGGACCGACGGCAACGCACTCCTGCCGGAGCACGGGAGGCTGCATCGCCGGCCCGATCCGCAGAGTTACTGGGACATCATGGTTGGCGAGGGATGCATCTGGAAGGGCGACGGTGCCTGGGATGTCGCATCGTTTCCCTTCCAGCTTTCCTGCGAGAGGGAGAACGACAGCCACCACGGGGTGGCCCGGTTCGCCTGGGACGGTGCGCGGGTGCGCGATCTTGTCGTTCAGGTGGTGACGGAGACACTCCCCGATCACATTCCCGAACGTCTCGATCTCTGGGGTGTGGCGAGGGCGTCGTTCCGCGAGGCGGCAGCATCATCGAATCTCCCCTGCCGTCCCGATCCGATGCCGATTCGTGACATGGCGGAGATCGCCTCCCCGGACATGCTCGAGGCGCTGCTGGACGATCCGTTGCGCGACAGCGAGATCACAAGCGGCCTCGTGGTGGACGGGCACATCTATGCGACGGGCTTTGCCACGCGGCACGGGCCCTACCCCTTCCCCGGTGCCATGCGCTTCGGCATCTGGTCGGCTACCAAGGCGGCTTTCGCCACCACCGCGCTCATGCGTCTGGCCTGCCACCTCGGTCCCGGTGTCGCCGACACCCGCATCGTCGATGTCCTCGATGTCACGGCGGATCACGACGGCTGGCACGACGTGACGATCCGGCACTGTCTCTCCATGGCGACCGGTATCGGCACCGCCGGTGAAACCGGCGACATCCACGCCGACAACCTGACCGGACCGGAATACGCCCGGGCAGGCGGTTCGGAAGGCGCCTGCTACCGCGCCTATCAGAACTGGTACGCCGCCCGCAGCCGTGCGGACAAGCTCCGCGAAGCGTTCCGTGTGCCCTCCTATCCCTGGGGACCGGGCGTCGTGGCCCGTTACCGGGACCAGGATCTCTTCGTTGCCGGCGCGGCCATGGAGGCGGTGTGGAAACGCTACCGTGGCCCCGATGCCGATCTCTTCGCCATGGTCGAGAACGAGGTTCTGCGCCCCATCGGCTGTGGTCCGGTGGACATCAACCGCACCCTCGAGGAGGACTGCACAAGGGGTGTGCCGCTCACCGCTTTCGGTCTCTTTCTCGGTCTCGATGACGTGGGGCGGCTGGGGACGTTGCTGTCGAACGGTGGATGCCACGAGGGAACGGAACTGCTGGAGTCTTCCCTGGTGCGGGAGTGTCTCGACGGCGCCATGGCGAAGGGGTTGCCGACGGGGACGGTCACCGCCGACGGCAAGGACATCACCTACCACCTCGCCTGGTGGCAGCTGCCGCTCACCACCCGGTCCGGGCGGACCATCAGGATCGCCACCATGCGGGGCTATGGCGGTCAGATCATCCAGCCGCTCGTCAACGGCATTACCTGCTTCCGCTTCGCCCACGACAGTGCGGCCAGCCAGGAGCGCTACGACGCCTTAACGCTGCCGCGTCTCGCCGACGCCCTGCGTCCGCTGTGAGAGCCGCCGAAGGTCGTTCCAGTCGCGTTCCCCGTCTGCCTGACCCTTCGGGTACGCGGTGATTGAGGCGATGACAGCACTGAACGAATGCAGGCGAGTCCCGGGGCCATGCGTCTTTGTCACTGTCATCTTCATCGTCGTCACCCTTCGACCGAACGCTTGCGGATGGCGGGCGCAGAGGAGTGGAGGGGAGGCAGCTTCGATGTCCATGGCTACCGCCTCAGGCACAGGGCGCACTCGCGCATGGGTAGGCCATGCCACCCGACAATCCGACAAACCACCCCATATCAACGGTTTGAAATGAACATCATCTGGAAGACATCTGGAGCTCCCGCTTGGGGGTGGACCACAACCCTGGATTCAATTGGCCGGCACTGAAACTTGCAATCCGCCGGGATCAGAACTTACAATCAGCCGATGCCCGGTCCGATATACTATCGCCGATCCGTCGAGCGCTTGCTTGTCGAAGCGCTCGAGGACTCACCGGTCGTTCTGATACACGGCCCGCGCCAGTGTGGAAAGACAACGCTCGCGCAGATCGCATGCGCGCCGAGCGTCCTGGCCTGGCGCAGCGAAGCCCTGACCTGGCGCGGCAAGCCGCTCTCGTCGGGATCCTCTCCTGAAGATCCGGAATACAGCTATTTCAGCTTCGACAATTCGGTCACGAGAAACAGCGCCCGCTCGGACCCGATGGGTTTCGTCGCCGACTTGCCGGAGCGTGTCATTCTGGACGAAGTCCAGCAGGTTCCCGAATTGTTTGAAGCCATCAAGATATCCGTGGACCGGCATCGGGCGCCGGGACGCTTCCTGCTTGCGGGGTCCACAAACGTGCTGCTTGTTCCGCAACTGTCAGACTCGCTGGCGGGACGCATGCAGATCGTGCCGCTGCATCCCCTGACGCAGTATGAGCTCACCGGCCAGTCAGATTCCTCCCGTCCCGATGCGGACTTCCTGAACGCTCTGTTCGGAAAGGGTTTTCCGGTGTTCCGATGCGAGCGCCTGGGTAAGCAGCTTGCTGACAGGATCGTCGCCGGAGGTTATCCGGCCGCCCTTGCGCGGCCGACCGGCAGACGCGCCGCGAACTGGTATCGCGGCTACGCGGAATCGCTTGTTCAGCGCGATGCGCAGGACATAAGCCGGGTCCGGTCGCTGCATGTCCTGCCACAGCTCCTGCGGGCCGCGGCCTTGCAGACGGCTCAACCGTTCAACCTCAGCAGCTTGGCATCTCCCTTCGAGCTCAGCCGACCTTCGATCGGGGACTATGTCACGATTCTCGAGAAGCTCTTCCTTCTGGAACGGCTGCCCGCCTGGCACGGCAATCGACTGAAACGGCAGGTCAAGCGTCCGAAGCTGCATCTCGGCGATACCGGACTGGCGGCCGCCTTGCTTGGCGTCGATGTCGGCGCGCTGACGGCAGAACGGGCCCTGCTGGGCCATCTTCTGGAAACGTTTGCGTTCCAGGAATTGCGAAGGCAGGCGAGTTGGTGGGACATGCCGAGCGATTTCTTTCATTTTCGGGACAAGGACGGTCTCGAAGCGGATATCGTGATCGAGACGGCATCCGGCGCGGTGGCCGGTGTGGAAATCAAGGCGTCGGGGACCGTTGGTCCACGCGACTTCCGTGGTCTGCGCAAGCTGGAGCAGGCGGCCGGCGACCGTTTCGCCTGCGGTGTCGTGCTCTATGACGGCGAGACCTGCGTTCCCTTCGGCAGCTGCTTCCATGCGGTGCCGATATCCAGATTGTGGCAAACGCCATAGCCCGGATTTGGACCGGGAGGCCTGGACCGCCATGGTCGCTGCCTCCATGCATGCCGAGGACGGCGACCCAGAGAGCGACGCATGGCATTGACTGGGGTTGTCCCTCGGACGCCTCAAGACCGATCTCTTCAATCGCGATCCCGACAATATCCTTCGGGCCCAACGCAGCCATGCAGACATCGATCTTCGCGACTGGTTCGGCGGTCCTCGTTCCCTGCCGGGCACAGAGGAGACGGTTGGCCTCGGACGATACGGCAAGACGCTTACGGTACTCTCTTCGAGCGTATTTGCCGACGATGAACCTGACGAAGAAGACGAGGATATGGAGGACCGCTGGACACCGCGTTTTCGCAGGTGAGATGCAGTACGCGAAACCCACCCATCGATAACGCCGTAACCAAGCATCCACATCCGTTTGTCGGGTTTGCTCGGTCATGGTCCGTTGCGCACTGCCGAGTCCCAAACCTCCGATCGTTTCCCCTCGCCGCTGACTGCATCGGCCGTCCCGCTGCGCAGCCGGCCCGCCGTCCGCCGGTTGGAACAGCGGCGCTACCCTTGAATATTGTAGGCAAAACCACTATGTTTTCGGACAGAAAGGAGCCCGCCATGTCCGTCGCGGAAGCCATCAGGACCGACATCCGCAAGCTGCCGCGGGGCCGGCCGTTCACGACCTCGCGTTTCGCCGCCCTCGGCTCGCGCGGCGCGGTCGACCGGGCGCTCGCGCGCATCGTCACGGACGGCGTCATCGAGCGGCTCTCGCGGGGCGTCTTCGTCCGGCCCAGGAAGAGCCGTTTCGTCGGCAACGTCCATCCGAGCGTCGCCGAGGTGGTCCGGGCCATCGCCCGGGACAACGGCGAGACCGTCCAGGTCCACGGCGCCGAGGCCGCCCGGCGCCTCGGGCTCAGCACCCAGGTGCCGATGGAGCCCGTGTACCATACCAGCGCATCGAGCCGCCCGATCCGGATCGGCAGCACCACGGTCAGGATGATCCACACCTCGAACCGCCGCCGGCTCCAGTTCGCTGGCGAGCCGGCCGGCCTCGCGCTGGCGGCGCTGTGGTATCTCGGCAAGGACAACGCGACGCCGGACGCGGTCGCCAGGATCGAAGCCGTGATCGGTCCGGAAGGGTTCGCCAGGCTCCGCTCGGCCGAGATGCCGGCCTGGATGGCGGACGCGCTCGACGCAGCGGCCGACGCCCGTGGCTGACGCCTTCCTGTCGCTGCCGGCCACCGACCGGCGCGATATCCTCCAGACCGCCGCCGCCCGCCTGGGCCGGCCGGCGGTCGTCCTGGAGAAGGACGTCTGGATCTGCCGGGTCCTCCAGATCCTCTTCTCCACCCCGGATGTCCATCCGATGGCCTTCAAGGGCGGCACCTCGCTCTCGAAGGTCTATCGGATCGTCGACAGGTTCTCCGAGGACGTCGACATCACCCTCGACTATCGGGCCTTGGCCGACGGCTTCGACGCCTTCGCGCCGGGCGTCAGCCGCTCCGCGATCCGCCGATTCGGCGATCGGCTCAAGTCCCGCGTCGACGATTACGTCCGCCATGGCGTCGCCCCCGCCCTAGACCGAAGTTCCAGCGCCGATCAAGTGCAAGTGCTTGATATAAATGGCATTCGATGGATCTCAGGGGCGTCTGACTGGGTACATTACGGCTTCACGCCCAGGAGCTTGAGTGCTCTTCTCTGGAGCGGCGTGGGCCGCGTGGTGACCTGGAAGGGTTGGGCGCCCGCAAGGCGGGGCGCCACGGTGTTGCGGGTGATGGTCGCGAGATCATCGAGGAGAGTACGGAAGCTGTGCACCGGATCACCCCCGGGCGTCCTCTTGGTTGCCGCCTTGGCCCGGGCGCTCGCCGAGACTTCTGCCGGCGCCACGACGGACGGCCGCCGGGCCTCGGCGCCTTCGGCATCCTCGTCGTCGAACAGCATGGGCTTCAGTTTCTGGCGCATGTGCCATTCCACGTAGTAGGCGAGCATGCACAGGAAGACATGGGCGCGGACCCGGGGTTCGGTGCGGTGGTAGACGGGACGGACCTTCAGATCCACGGTCTTCAGGCTGCGGAAGGCCCGTTCCACCGAACTCAACCGCTTGTAGGCGCGCACTGTGCCGGGACCGTCGAGCTCGCTCTGCGGCAGGCTGGTGCGGATCACGTAGAGGCCGTCGAGCCTGGCCTCGGCGGCGATGGCAACCTCATCGCGCCCATAGGTGAAGACACCCTCGTCGTCGATGGACCACGTGAAGTGCTTCGCCATCTTGTACGTGCTGATGACCTTGCCGACCCGCTCCCCGATCTTGTCGGCACCCTTGAGACGGCGCTTGTCGCGCCGTGTCGCTGCGGCGATCGGTTCAAGCAGGGCCTCGGTGGCCTCGAGCAGTTCCTGGCGCTTGCGGGCCCGGTCCTCGGCCAGCAGGGGGTTGCGGCAGACCATGAGGCGTTCGCCGGGATACGCATCGCTGGTGATCTCCACCAGGTCCCTCTCGTCGAAGAGCGACATCTCGACGTCGCCGGCCTCCACAAGGGCGCGGATGGCCGGTCCCCTCAAGGCGCTGATCCAGTCCAGGCCCGCAGGCTTCACCTCCTCGCGTATGCGCGCCTCGGTCAGCATCCCCCGGTCTCCCACCAGCACCACCTTCGCCAGGGAGAAGCGCTCCTGCAGCGTGGTGATCTGTGATGCCACCGTCCCGGGGTCCGCCGTGTTGCCGGGGAACACTTCCACCGACACTGGACAGCCGTCCCGATCGCACAGAAGGCCGAACTCGATCTGCAGCTTGCCCTTCTTGCCATCCCGGGAATGACCCCTCCTGGCCAGGGGACACGCTCTCCCCTCCATCCATACCGAGGTCAGGTCATAGAGCACCAGGCAGCCCTCTTCGAGGCGCCGCTTCGCCAGGGACCGCTCGATCCTCTCCTGACGCTCCAGGAGCCAGTCCATGGCGCCGTAGAGGGCGTCCTCGTCCATCTCCGCATCGAGGACCTCGCCCAGGGTGCTGACCGCCGTGGCCTCGGCCAGCCCCCTGGCCGTGGCCAGCTTCGAGGCGGGCTCGAGGATGCGTGCCACGATCATGGCTAGGACCTGATCGCGCCGTGCCGAGGGCTTCGGGTCGATCAACCTGTCCAGTCCCAGCTTCTTCAGGGTTCCCAGCACCGCGGCGACATGCCCATGGGGGAGGGAGCGGACGATGTCGAAGGCATCGTCGAGATGTCGGACTGCTGTTCCTCCCTTGAGGAGGATGCGCAATCCCTCGACGAGAGTGGGGGACCACTTGGAGAGGTTGGCGATGGTGCGCTTCTTGACCTTTCCGTTTTCGCGATAGGACTCGCGGAGCAGGATGGCGGGCGGCGAGGAGCGGTTGGGGACGGCTTCGATGTACATGGCTACTGTACATAGGCACGGCACTGCCGTGTGTCAAGCACAAAATGCATCCGTACATGGGTACGTTGTGAAGTCCGTCAAACCCGATAAACCGCGCAAGATCAACGACTTGACGCGATTTCCAGCTGGAAAACGTCCGGAACTTCGGTCTAGAGGCTGCCGCCGGCGATCTCCCGGTGTCGGGCCGGCCCGACGTCCGCATCGGCGAGGACGGCGAGCGGCTATGGTTCGCCTACCCCTCCGCCGTCGAGAACCCTATCGGCTATCTCGCGACCGAGGTCCTGCTGGAGTTTGGCGGCCGCAACGTCGTCGATCCTAACGAGCGGCACGGGATTGTCCCCGACATCGCAGCCCTGACCCCCGACCTCGACTGGCCCGCTGCGACCGTGACGGTCCTCTCACCGGCGCGCACCTTCTGGGAGAAGGCCACGCTCATCCATGTCGAATGCCACCGGCGCCGGCTCGCCGCCGGCCCGGAGCGCCTGTCCCGCCACTGGTTCGACCTGGCCAGCCTCGCCCGGCACAAGGCCGGGCGGGCGGCCCTCGCCGACCGCGCGCTCCTGGAGGACGTGGTCCGGCATAAGACGGTCTTCTTCAATGCGAGCTATGCCCACTACGACCGGTGCCTCGACGGCCGGCTCCGGCTCGTGCCCGACGACGACGAGATCGGTGGACTTCGATCCGACTACGACGCCATGCGCCGCGCCGGCATCGTCGGTGCCGACGCGCTGCCGTTCGACGACCTGATCGAACGGCTCCGTGCCCTCGAACCCGAAATCAATCGCCGGTCCTGAGTTTCATATCACCGCTTGCACGACCGCCTTACTCCGCAGTCGGCCGACGCCGTCTCCGGTCAGCTCCTCCACGCGAGCCACCACCACGTGATCCAGACCGGCATCCGAGCGCCAGCGGTAGGCCGCAGAGCACGAACGGCGCCAGCGTCAGCCCCTCCATCGCCATCGTCGCCAACCACGGCCCCGGCCGCCCAGCCGCGACCGCGTCCGGCCCGAACCGCATCGCCGCCTGCGCCACGATCCCGGCCGGCAGCCAGAGCAGCGCCAACGGCCAGAACCCGTGACGGCCGATCCATCCACGCCCTTCCATGCCGTAGGGATGCACCGGACGGGGGCGGTGTTCAAGCGGGGCCGGACCGCATGCGCCATCGAGTTCGAGAAGAGCGTGCGGGGAGTGAAGCCGCTGACGGAGAGGGAGCGGCGGCAGTCGCAAGCGGGGAGATCGGACATGGCGACATTGCGATATGCGGGGATCGGGGCGCGGGCGACGCCGGTGTCAGGTGTGACCTTGCGGGCCACACCAGCCGAATCCGTGTAAGCTTGGGACTTGGCGCCTGGGCGTCCGGAAGGCATTCGGGTTGACCTGCCGTCGCGAGGGGTTGCAATACCTTGTCCTGCGGGGGCACCCTCGGGCGCCCTTCGTCCCGGAGGAACATGACGGCACTCTCGAACGGGCAACGCGCCCCGGGCGCGGGACCGCGGCCACAGTGTTGGGTCTGGCCCAACCATCTGCCGCGTGACAGAAAACTCCCGAGCATTGCAAGCCGGCTTGGCCTCGCTTTCTGCGCTCACGGCGCATGGTGTTGATGGCTCGCGTTGGGGAAGAAGAGTTGCCTGCCGTCGATGCGGTAGGAAGCGATCGAAGCCTGTCCGGAGGGCGACAGGAGCCAGTCGACGAAGCGGCGCGCCTCCTCTTCGCGCACATGGGGAAAACGCGTCGGATTCACCATCGTCACGCCGTACTGGTTGAAGAGATTCTCGTCCCCCTCGACAAGAAGGGCGAGATCGCCGCGGTTCTGGAAGGCGATCCAGGTGGCCCGGTCCGTCAGGACATAGGCGCCGACATTGGCGGCCACGTTGAGGGTGGCGCCCATGCCCGAACCGGTCTCGAGGTACCATGAACCGCTGTGCGCCGTCGGGTCGAAGCCGGCACTGCGCCACAAGGCCATTTCCTTCTTGTGGGTGCCGGAATCGTCGCCGCGGGAGGCAAAGGGAAGCCCGTTGCGGGCGATGTGCATGAACGCGACGCCGGCATCGGCGATGCCTCTGACACCTGCCGGATCGGAAACGGGACCGGCCATGACGAAGTCGTTGTACATCAGGTCGAACCGCTCGACGCCGTAGCCGCCGGCGACGAACGCCTCCTCGGCATCGCGGGCATGCACGAGCAGGACATCGCCGTCTCCGTTCATGGAGTTGCGGATGGCCTGCCCGGTGCCCACGGCGACCACCTTGACGAGAATGCCCGTCGCATCGCTGAAATCGCGAAGGATGTGATCGAACAGACCGGAATTCTGGGTCGAGGTCGTCGACTGGACGATGATGGAGCGTTCGTCAGCGGTCACGCCGCCAGGGATGAGGCCAAGGGCGACCACGGCACATGCGAAGAACCTTGACATCATCCAGGGAACCTTTCCGGCTGATGGGACTCAGGCGACCAGACGGCCCTCGACAAAGGCCCGGGCCCGTCTCGTGGGAGGATCGGAAAAGAAGAGCGGAGCGCCGCTGTCGGCTTCGAGAACCCCGCCATGAAGATAGAGGATGCGGTCGGCCAGCCGGCGCGCCTGGGCCAGGTCGTGGGTGACGAGGAGGACGGGCATGCCGTCGTTCCGTGCCCGGCGCACCAGGTCCTCGATCGCCAGGATCGAACCCGGGTCGAGGTTGGCGGTTGCCTCGTCGAGGAGCAGGACGTCCGGAGACGTCGCCATGGCGCGAACCAGCGCAAGCCTCTGCTGTTCCCCTCCCGAGAGTGCCTGTGCCTGGACTCTCGCCCTTGCCTCGAGACCGGCGGTCACGAGTGCTTCGATGGCGCGCTGGCGCTGTTCGTGACGGGGGACACCGGCAGCCTGGAGCGCGAAGCGGATGTTCGCCAGCGCCGTGCGGCTCAGCATCACCGGGTGATGGAAGACAACGCCGAGCCGGATGGCCCGTCGGCGATCCGGCGGACGACCGTTCCAGGTGACGTCGCCACGGTCCGGTTCGACGAGGCCCGCCAGCACGCGGACCAGAAGACTCTTGCCGGCGCCGTTGGGGCCCAGAAGCACCGCAATCTCCGGCCGGGAGATGGCGACGCTGACATCATCGACCACCGGCCTCGCTCCGCGCATGAGACGGAGGTTCCGGCCGACGAGCGGCAGCACCCTTCCGTCTGTCCGTTCACGCAAGGCGTGGATTCCGCGCCAGGGTGTTGAGCAGTCCGGCGAGCCCGTTGATGACGAGGATGATCGTCAGCAACACGATTCCCAGACCCAGCGCGAGGTCGAGAGCGCCGCGCGAAGTCTCCAGCGTGATGGTCGTGGTCATCACCCTCGTGACATGGTTGATGTTGCCGCCGACCATGATGACGGCGCCGACCTCCGCGATGGCTCTGCCGAACCCGGCAAGCACCACGGTGACGAGACTGAATCGCGCCTCCCACAACAGGGTGACGGCGGTGGCGCCCCTGCCCAGGCCGAAGGCGCGCAACTGTTCGTCATAGCGGCGGTGAAGGTCCTCGATGACCTGGCGCGTCAGGGCTGCGACGATGGGTGTGACGAGCACCGTCTGGGCGATGATCATGGCCTCGGGAGTGTAGAGCAGACCCCAGTCGCCCAGAGGTCCGGCGCGTGACAGCAGGAGATAGATGGCAAGACCGGCCACCACGGGCGGCAGGCCCATGAAGGCGTTCATCACGGCGATGACGGCGCCGCGCCCCGGAAACCGCGAGATGGCCGTCGTCGCGCCGAGGGGCAGGCCGATCAGCATGGCGAAGAGCACTGCAAGGAGACTGACCCGGAGCGACATGAGGATGATCTCGACGAGGTCGCGGTCGAGTGTCGTGATCAGGCGAAGGGCTTCCGTGAAGGCGTCGCTGGTGTCCTGCATGGTGATGGTTCACAAGGTGGATCGGTGATGCAGCGCGTTGACGGACGGGCGACCTGCAACAGGAGCGTGGTTGGGGCGCCAGGATTCGAACCTGGGGTCACGGGACCAAAACCCGTTGCCTTACCGCTTGGCCACGCCCCAGCAGGCTTCCTATAAACCGGAAAGCGCCGGAGTGCGCAACCACGGGGGATGAACGCCGCTCCGGTCAGGCGAGAACAATGCGCTCGCGATGGCGGCGAACGTCCCGTGTCGCATTGCGCGTATCGACCACCAGTGGCACCGCGGCGACGAGGGCATCGTAGTCGATGCCGTCGTGGTCGGTGACGATCAACGCCGCATCGTGGCCGCCATGGGTAACGTCGGTCCACTCCAGACCCTTCCGGTCGGCCAGCCCGGCATGGGCTCGGGTGGCGGGAATGGTGCCGATGAAGGGATCGAAGAAGGACACCGCGGCTCCTCTCGATTCGAGCAGTGCCATCAGCGTCAGGCCAGGACTTTCGCGGCTGTCATCGACGTTCTTCTTGTAGGCCATGCCGACGATGAGAATTGCGGCGCCGTTGAGACCGCGGCGAAACCGGCGATCGATCTCGCTGGCGAGCCTGGAGACGATGTGATGCGGCATCGAGGTGTTGATTTCTCCGGCAAGCTCGATGAACCGGGTGGGCACGCCGAACTCCCGCGCCTTCCAGGCGAGGTAGAACGGATCGATGGGAATGCAGTGGCCGCCGAGTCCGGGTCCGGGCCAGAAGGGCATGTAGCCAAAGGGCTTGGTGCTGGCGGCCTCGATCACGTCCCAGATGTTGATGCCCATGGCATCGAAGATCACCTTGAGTTCGTTGACGAGGGCAATATTGACGGAGCGGAAGATGTTCTCGGTGAGCTTGACGGCTTCGGCGGTCTTCATATCCGGGAGGACAACGGTTCCGGCAGGGATGAAGGACTCGTAGAAGGCGGCGGCAGCCGCCCGTGCCAGGTCCTGCTCGCCGCCGACGATCTTGGGCACCGTTCCGAGGCGGTGGGTGGTGTTCCCCGGATCGTCGCGTTCGGGTGAATAGGCAAGAAGAAAATCCACTCCCGACACCAGGCCATTGCCTTCGAGAATCGGTCGCACCAGTTCATCCGTGGTCCCGGGCCAGGTGGTCGATTCGAGAATGACGAGGCGTCCGGGAGTCAGGATCGATGCGACGCTGTGGCTGGTGTCCACCACGTGGCGCATGTCCGGTTCCCGGTGGCGGCCAAGGGGTGTGGGAACACAGATGACAATGACGTCGGCAGCGCCGAGATCGCTGACCGTGCTGGTGCCGTGGAATCGCGGCGACGCGGCGAGTCGGCTGATCACGGCGGCATCGATGTAGTTGATGTAACTCGTGCCGGCGGCAAGGGCCGTGATCTTGGCAGGGTCCGTATCGAAGCCGGTGACGCGAAAACCGCTTCTGTGGACAGCCAGAGCAAGGGGAAGGCCGACATAGCCCAGGCCAATGACGGCGACATGGGCTTCGCGGGCGGCGATGCGCGCCCTGATGTCCGCGACCGCGCTCATGGCCGCTCCCGGTGCTGCGTGAGGACGGTGGTGGTCTCGATCCACCAGCCGGGGTGGTGACGGCGGAGCAGGGTTGCCGCGCGATCGGCGAGTGGCAGGGTGCCGGCAAGGCCGAAGCACGTGGCGCCGGCGCCGGTCATGCGTGCAAGGGCTATGCCCGGAGTGGCGCGCAGTAGAGCGAGGACGTCGCAAATGCCGGGATCGATGCGGCAGGCCGCGGGTTCGAGGTCGTTCCGCCGGCTCTCGAGTTCCCGGACCAGGTCATCGAAACTCTCCGGCGGGCGGGTCAGGGGTCGGGGCGCTGACGGAGGTTCGTCGAAACCGGCGAAGACCCTTGCCGTGGAGAGCCCGGTGCCCGAATTGACGAGCACGAGGGCGCATGCGGGAAGGAACTCCATGGGCGTGACGACATCGCCGATCCCTGCGGTCAGGACCGTGCCATCATGAAGACAGGATGGGACGTCGGCGCCCAGGGTCGCCGCGATGGCCGGAAGATCATCGCCCGTTCCCGACACAGTCCGCAGCGTGGCGGCGGCGTCAGCCGAGCCGCCTCCGAGGCCCGAGGCGACAGGAATGTTCTTTTCCAGGACGATGTGGAATGCCTGTGCCGGCGCAATGGCGGCGATCGCCCGCATCACCAGGTTCCGGGATTCGTCCAGGTCCCTCAGTGCCGCAGCAAAGCGGCCGGTCACCTCGAGAACCGTGGAGGGCGCCGGAGTGAACCACAGGCGGTCGGCCAGGGACGTGCGCACATGCAGGCTGTCCAGACCGTGATAGCCGTTGGCCAGACGCCCGGTGACATGAAGCCACAGGTTGACCTTGGCATGGGCCGGGATCGCTCTCCTATCGGTTACCGTCATCGAGTCCCGCATCGAGCTTGTGGTGCACGGCGTCGACAAGGTCCTCATCGTCCGGCGCCAGCGTCAGCACGTGACGCCACTGGAATCGCGCCTCGTAGCGTCTTCCGGTCTTCCAGTAGGCATCGCCCAGATGATCGATGATCACGGCCTCGGCAGGTTCCAGGCCGACAGCACGCTCCAGTTCGATGACGGCTTCATCGTAGCGGCCGAGCCGGTAGAGCACCCACCCCAGACTGTCGATCACCATGCCGTCATCAGGTGTCTGCTCAAGGGCGCGCTCGATGAGATCGAGGGCTTCCTCGAGATTCTCGTTCCGGTCGGCCCATGAGTATCCGAGGTAGTTGAGAAGCCATGGATCGTTCGGACGCGATTCGAGGGATTCGAGAAAGGCCTGTTCGGCGCGTTCCCAATGCCCCGTCACCTCCAGCATCGCCCCCAGGTCGAAGAGGAGTTCCGGACGGCGACCCGATCCTTCGTCAAGCAGACGGAGCGCTTCGTCATAGGCCTCCGCCGCCTCGTCCCATCTCCGGTGCGAGCGCATGACATCGCCGATGCTCATGAAGGGATCGGCGCTCTCCGGCCGTTTCCGTGCGAGGGAGCGTCCCAGTGTGATGGCGTCTTCGGTGAGGCCCGCATCGTCGAGGCTGCGGACACGGCGAAGCCCGGCACTCCAGGCCAGGGGAGAATCAGGTGCCACGCGGCCATAGGCTGCTGCCGAGGCAGCGTCACGCCGCAATCGGGACAGGACATCCCCGGTCATGAGGTGAATACGGTCGTCTGCGGGCTGCAGCCAGGTTGCATGATTGAGCAATGCCAGGGCCGCACTTCCCCGGCGTTCCGCGAGCATCTGCCGTGCCGCTTCCGCAAGGGCGTCGGTGATCGCCTGGGATATGTCGGGCCGGTCGGGTGGCGTTCCACCGGCGAGAGCCCTTGCGATGGCGTCTTCGAACCACGGACTCTCCGGATTGATGTCCATGAACCGGCGGTAGAGACGGGCAGCGTCCTCGCCCCTCCCGAGGCGCTCCAGAAAGCCGCCGTAGGACCGCGTGACCTCCCAGGCGACGGTCTCTCCGGCTTCCGTGGCCGCGCTGAAGGCGGTCTCGGCCGCCCCGGTCTCTTCTGCGACGTCACCGAGCAGGGCGGCATGATAGGCCACCAGGGCTTCGGTGCCTGGCGCGGCGGCGCCGAGGATGTCGAGAGCGTGCGCATGGTCGCCGTTCCGTGCCGTCGACCATGCGTGGGCGATGATCGCGACCGTGCCGAGTGGGCCATCGGAACCGAGCCTGGCAAGGGCATCGTCCATGGCATCCGCATCGTCTGCCGCCAGGGCGTCGACAAGGAGGGTGACAGGGGAGAGTTCGGTGACGACGTTGATTTCGGCGAGACGCCGGGCCAGTTCGGCCGCCTCGTCCATGCGGCCGACGGACACCATGGCCTTGTAGGTCTGGCCGATGAGCGTCACGTCTCCGGGACGGCTGTCCAGAGCCTGCGACAGGAAGTCGGCTCTGGCCGTCATGTCGCCCTGGTAGGCGGCTGCCCTCGAAGCAAGGTAGGCGCCGCTCATCGAGACCAGATCGGTGGCTGCGCGGGCGCCCGCCGCGGTGGCCAGGCTCAGCGCGACAAGCGCCGCGAGACAGAGGGCGCGGCATGTCCTGGAGCAGTTCATCCAGGTTTCCTCGCCGTGGAAGTCCGTCACATATTGGGGTAGTT
This sequence comes from Alphaproteobacteria bacterium, assembly GCA_964291265.2. GTDB lineage: Bacteria > Pseudomonadota > Alphaproteobacteria > SP197 > SP197 > SP197. The sequence goes on along the minus strand of OZ219747.1, from coordinate 268,925 downwards.
CGGGCCGCCGCCGCCCTCCGGCGCCACCCAGACGATGTTCTGTGTCGGATCCTTGATGTCGCACGTCTTGCAATGCACGCAGTTCTGCGCGTTGATCTGCAGCCGCACCCCGCCATCATCCTCGATGATCTCGTAGACACCGGCAGGACAGTAGCGTTGTTCGGGGGCATCGTAGAGGGCGAGATTGATGTCGATCGGCACGCTGGCATCCTTGAGGGCAAGATGGACGGGCTGATCCTCCTCGTGGTTCGTTGACGCAAGGAATACCGAACTCGCGCGATCGAAGGTGATCTCTCCGTCGGGCGCAGGATAGTCGATGGCCTGGCAGGCATCCTTCGGCTTGAGAGACTCGTGATCCGGCCGATGCCGGAATGTCCAGGGCGCCCGCCCCCTGAGGATCACCGTGTCGATGGCGGAATAGAGGAAGCCCTGCACGAAGCCGCCATGAAAACTCGGCCTGATGTTGCGCACGCGGTAGAGTTCGTCCCACAGCCAGGTCTGACGCAGGCGCTCGCCGTAGGCGAGGACTTCGGCATCCGCCCGGGTCCCGGCCGCGAGCCAGTCGAACACCGCCTCGGCCGCGGTCATCCCACTCTTCATGGCCGTGTGGCTGCCCTTGACCTTCGGCACATTGACAAAGCCGGCCGAACAGCCGACCAGCATGCCGCCTGGGAAGGTGAGGCGTGGAATCGACTGGAAACCACCCTCGTTGATGGCGCGGGCGCCGTAGGCGACGCGCTTGCCGCCCTCGAAGAAGGGGCGGATCGCCGGATGTGTCTTGAACCTCTGGAATTCGTCGAAGGGCGAGAGCCATGGGTTCTCGTAATCGAGGCCGACGACGAAGCCGACGGCAACCTGGCTGTCGTCGAGGTGATAGAGAAAGGACCCGCCGTAGGTCCTGCCATCCATGGGCCAGCCGGCGGTATGGATGACCGTGCCCGGCGCGTGGTGTTGCGGGTCGATCTCCCACAGTTCCTTGAGACCGATGCCGTAGGTTTGCGGCTGGACCCCCTGGCGCAGGTCGAAGCGATCCATCAACTGCCGGGAGAGGTGTCCACGGCATCCTTCAGCGAAGAGAACCTGCCTGGCATGGAGTTCGATCCCGGGCTCGTAGGTGTCTTTCGGCTTGCCGTCGCGGCCGATGCCCATGTCACCGGTCGCCACGCCCTTCACGGCCCCGTCCTCGTCGAACAGGACCTCTGCCGCGGCAAAGCCGGGGAAGATGGCCACGCCGAGGGCTTCCGCCTCGCCGGCCAGCCAGCGACAGACATTGCCAAGCGAGATGACGTAGTTGCCGTGGTTCGCCATCTGCGGGGGTGTCGGCAGGCGAAACGCCCGCTTTTCGGTGAGATAGAGGAAACGGTCCTCCTTCACCGGCGTCAGGAGAGGCGCTCCGCGTTCCTCCCAGTCGGGAAAGAGCTCGTTGAGTGCCCGCGGTTCCATGACCGCGCCCGAGAGGATGTGCGCGCCGATTTCGGATCCCTTCTCGAGAACGCACACCGAGACCTCCTGTCCCGTTTCCTCGGCCAGCTGTGCAAGGCGGATGGCCGCTGCCAGACCTGCAGGTCCGGCGCCGACGATCACGACATCGAACTCCATGCTCTCGCGTTCGCGCTGTTCCATCTCGTCCTTCAGTGCCCTGTCATTCCAATTCTCTTAACCGACGGCGATATTCGTTACAATGCCGCCCGATGTTCGCCGAACGGAGAACCATGGATCGCGAGGAAGCCCGCAGACTGCTGGACTGGTATGTCGGGATCGGTGTCGACGAGGCAACGACCGCAACGGCGGTCGACCGCTTCGCCGCTCCTCCGGCGCCGCCTCCCGTCCGCACGTCGCCTGCGAGATGCCCGCAGGTTCCGGCCCGACCGGCCCTTGCCCTCGAGACCGCGAGGACCCTGGCCGCCGGCGCCTCTTCTCTTGCGGAGCTGATCGAAGCCATCAGAGCCTTCGACGGGTGTCCGCTCAAGCGCACGGCCACCACGACATGCATCGCCGACGGCAACGCACAGGCGTCCATCATGATCATCGGCGAGGCGCCAGGGGTCGAGGAGGACCGGCAGGGCAGGCCCTTCGTCGGCCCGGCGGGAAAACTCCTGGACCGCATGCTGGCCACGATCGGTCTCGACAGAACCCTTGTCTACATCACCAACACCCTCTACTGGCGTCCGCCGGGCAACCGCACGCCGACGCCCGAGGAAATCGCGGTGTGCCTTCCCTTTCTCGAAAGGCAGGTGGAACTCCTCTCTCCGAAGCTCCTCGTCTACGCCGGAGGGACGGCGGTGAAGGCCATGTTCGACACGGCACCAGACGAGGGCATCACACGACTTCGCGGGCGCTGGCTGCACCTCGAGCGCGAAGGCAGGGAAGCGTTGCCGGCCATCGCCATGTTCCACCCGGCCTATCTGCTGCGCCAGCCCCTGAAGAAGCGCGAGAGCTGGCGCGATCTTCTCGCCGTACGACAGCGCATGGAAGAACTCGGGATCGCACCCGGAATGCCGACGGACTGACGGCGCCTGCCCGATGATGACACGTCGTTTCCGCGCCGGAAGATCCGGCATCCTGAGCCTGCTTGCGGCAGGGGTTGTCGTGGCGTGGAGCCACGGCGCATCGGCCCTGGATCTGCCTCCCCTGCCCGTCGTCAAGCCGACAGCACCGGCCGACATGCGCGCCGTGCCCCTGCCTGGCGTGCGGCGGCCCGCGCCTCCCGAACGCGATCCCTGGAGGATCCTCGATGATGTGGACCAGGAGACCTATCGCCGCATCTTTGCGGTCCAGGAGCGAGCCGACTGGAGAGAGGCGGACCGGCTGATCGCCCGCCTGAGGAACCCGGTCCTGATGGGCCATGTCCTCGCCCAGCGCTATCTCCATGCGACAGGGTGGATCTCGAGCTTCGACGAACTGCGAACATGGCTTGAATCCTGGGCCGACCATCCGGACGCGAGGCGCATCCACGCCCTGGCGTCGAGACGTCAGCCTTCAGGGGCGGCAGACCCCGCTCCTCCCGTCGGGAGATGGGATGCACCGGACATCGAGGCCGTGACCATCGAGACCGGATCGGCTGCCTCCTTGTCGACGAATCCCGATAGCGCGCTCGATGCCGGAGAACGCGGTCTCGTGAAGCGGGTGCGCCGTGATGTCCGCAACGGCCGCCCCGGGGTTGCATGGACACGGATGACCGATGCCGAGGCGCTCGGCGGCGCCGGACCGCTTGCCCTCGACATGGCGGCGGCGGAGATCGCATTCGGCTACTTCATCGATGGCGATGACGCCCTTGCCCTCGACATCGCGACCACGGCCCTGCATCGGTCGGCACACTTGGTTCCCCTGGCCGGATGGACGGCGGGACTGGCTGCCTGGCGTTCAGGTCGTCCGCACACGGCGCGCTCGATGATGTTGGTGGTTTCCCAGGGAAATCCCGCCGACCCACTGGTGGCCGCCGGAGCCTGGTGGGCGGCCCGAATGTCCCTGCTGACCGGGACACCGGACGACATCGGCCGTCTTCTCGGCATCGCGGCGCACCGGTCCGACACACTCTACGGACTTCTCGCCCGCCATGCGCTGGGCATGGTGGGTGGGCTTGTCAATGACCCCCTTCCACAGGTGTCGGACGGGGGGCTGAGGACGCTGTTGGAGATACCGGCCGTGCGACGGGCCCTGGCGCTTGCCGAGGTGGGCCAGTACCACCGGGGAGACCAGGAGTTGCGGGGACTCGGCGTCCACCGTCACCCGGCCGCTGCCGCCGCCGTCATGGCCCTGGCCGAACGCATGCCGTTTCCGGCGACGCGATACCGGCTCGCCCGGGAGTTCCTCACGCTCCATGCGGCACGGCTTGACGACGCCCTCTTCCCGTTTCCGCCATGGGAACCTCGGGAAGGCTTCGCCATTGAACCCGCCCTCATGTATGCCCTCATTCGCCGGGAGTCGCATTTCAGGGCCCGCACGGTCAGTCATGCCGGCGCCCGGGGAATCCTGCAGATCATGCCGGCAACGGCGGCCTGGATTGCCGGTGATCCCGGCCTTGCGGGCACCGGGAGGTATCGCCTCGATGATCCCGCGGTCTCCATCGATCTCGGAGAGCGGTACGTGCGCCACCTCTTGGACCTGCCGGACATCGGCGGCAATCTCTTCCTCATGCTTGCCGCCTACAACGGCGGCCCGGCACGCCTGGCGAGGCGGTTGAACCAGGGAGGCGCGCTGACCGACCCGCTGCTCTTCGTGGAGTCCTATCCCTCCCGCGAGACCCGTTCCTTTGTCAGGAACGTGATGGCAGACTACTGGCTCTACGCTAGGAGACTGGGGTACGAACCGGCTTCGCTGGCTGCCCTGGCGGCCGGAGACTGGCCCCTCCATGGAGGTTCCTGACATGCCTGGAATCGATGACAGCAAGTCGTTTCTCGCGGTCCGGATCGCCGTCCTGACGGTCTCCGACAGCCGTTCCCTCGCTGACGACCGGTCAGGCGCCGTTCTCGTCGACCGCGTCGAGGCGGCGGGCCACGAGGTGGCGGACCGTCGCATTGTCACCGACGATGTGGCCACGATCGTCGGAACCCTGCGGGCGTGGATCGACGATCCGGGCGTGGATGTCGTGATCGCGACGGGGGGGACCGGAGTCACCGGCCGGGACGTCACGCCCGAAGCCTTCGATGAGGTCTGCGACAAGGCGATTCCGGGATTCGGCGAGCTCTTCCGCTGGCTCTCGTTCCGCAAGATCGGCACCTCGACGATCCAGTCCCGGGCAACGGCCGGCGTCGCCGGAGGCACCTATCTGTTCGCGCTGCCGGGTTCGCCCGGCGCCTGCAGGGACGCCTGGGACGATATCCTGGTCCACCAGCTCGACCATCGCTTCGGCCCCTGCAATTTCGTCGAACTCATGCCCCGGCTTCTCGAGACGGGCCACGCCACGGCGAGGAGCTCCTGAGGAGACAGTGAGGCCTGGCACTGCCTCTCCGGGTCAACCGGACACGGTTCACCCGACGTTCACGAGGCCGTGCATGGGTGCCTCATGAAGAACGCCACTCGACATCCGTCTTCGTCCCTCGCTCGGGGATGGGCGCGAAGGGCGACCTCCTGTACCTGGCCTCGGCGCGCGCGGCCCGTCAACCCGACGCACCGCGATCCTTCTCTTCGTCCGCCTGCGGTTGGTTCCCGCCCCGGTCCTGCATGGCCCGGGACAGGAACCCGGCGCTTTCCCGTGTTCCGGGCAGGGGCTCGGCGCTCCAGCGGGATGGAAGCCGGCCGGCTGAGCCGGTGAGACACGACGAAGCCGCGATGGTCATGATGGGCGATACCCGGGGAACCCTGAAGCGGTGATGGGCGCCGTGATGTCCCCCCTTGCGGGTCGGGAGGGAGAGGTCGTCAGACGCGGAACGCGATGACAAGCGTCGCAGGCGAGGCACGTCTTCAACGCGTCAGCCCGGGCCCAATGCGGCCGTCCTTAACGCGGGCGTTCGATCCTCACGCTACAGCGCGTGCCGGCGCAGCGTGGAGCGAGCGGGCTGCACCCGGACGAGCCGGTGGCGGGGGACTGAACTCCCGTGCGTTGTCAGGCAGTTTCCCGGCGCTGATCAGGCATGCGCTGTCGACAGGGCCGATGAACGGCTCCGCAAGCCGAACCTGAGCGTTCCAGACGGTGGAGTGCCGGAAGGTTGGCGCCCCGTCGGCACGCGAGACTGCAGCAGCGTTCCTTTGGCAAGGACCGTCTCTTCGCGCGACATGATCGGGAATATAGCATTTGCTATATCGTGCGAGATGGTCCAATCTATGCCCCATGTCATCGAGAAACGCGGTGCGGCCGGGAATGGGCGACATTCCGGAAGACTACCCGGTTCGGGTCAAGGACTTGCGTGGACGGTTGGGGCTTACGCAGGCGCAGATGGCGAAGCGCATCGGCGTGTCGTTCGCGACAGTGAACCGCTGGGAGAACAGTCAGTCGAGGCCCGGGCGCCTCGCGTGGCGCGGGGTCGTCAGCCTTGAAGCCGATGTCCGGGCCTCGACTCGACGGGCCGAGCCACCCGCCGCTTCGGTGACGCCAACACTCGACTTCGGCGCCGAGCCGGCTGTGGTGGCCGCCGTTGCGGCGGCGACGCAGCTCGCCTACGGCCATCTGACCAATCCGACCTTCGCCAGCGAGATATCCTCGATTGACCCGTTGCCGCATCAGCGTATCGCCGTCTACGAGCACATGATCGGCCAGTCGCCCCTGCGGTTTCTCCTTGCCGACGACGCCGGTGCCGGAAAGACGATCATGACGGGGCTGTATCTGCGCGAGATGCTCGCGCGCCGGCTGATCGGTCGTGTGCTCGTGGTACCGCCAGCCGGGCTGGTCGGCAACTGGGAACGCGAGATGCGCACGCTGTTCCGCCTCCCCTTCCGCATCGTGCGCGGCGCCGACGCACGCGCCGGGAACCCGTTTGCTGGGCCGGGGAGCGACCGCATCGTCGTCAGCGTCGACACACTTGCCGGCGAGCGCATGTTCCAGCGCCTGCGCGAGGCAGTGGAGTCGGGCGCCTCGCGGCCCTATGACCTCGTGGTCTTCGACGAGGCCCACAAGCTGGCCGCCGCTCGCGAGCAGGATTTCCGGGTCCGCAAGACCGATCGCTACCGCCTCGCCGAGGCGCTGGCCGGTCTGCCCGCGGACCGTGCGCGCTGGCGCCTCGGCTGGTCTGCCCCGAACATCCTGCTGCTGACCGCGACGCCGCACATGGGCAAGGACTTCCCCTATTACTGCCTGTGGCGCCTGCTCGCGCCGGACGCGCTGGCGACCTTCGATGCGTTCGCGGACTTCCCCGAAGCGCAGCGCCGTCGCCACTTCATCCGCCGCACCAAGGAAGAGATGGTTCACGCCGACGGTCGGCCCCTCTACCCGCAGCGCAAGTGCGACACCCTCAGTTACGCGCTCGCTCCGGCCGAACAGGAGCTCTACGACGCGACGACGCAGTACATCGAAAAGACCTACAACAAGGCGCACATCCTGAACCGTTCCGCGGCCCGCCTTGCGATGAGCGTGTTCCAGCGCCGGCTCGCGAGTTCGACCCATGCCTTGATGCGTTCGTTCGAGCGTCGCCTCGACCGCCTTGACGAAGCCATCGCGCTTGTCCGGGCGGGTCGCAGCGAAGAGCTGGAGCGAGGCCAGGCGCGGCTCGGCAGGACACCGGACTTCTTCGAATCCCGCACCGCCGACGAGGAAGCGGACGACGGCGGCGAAAGGGAGCGCCACGAGGAGTTCGAAGAGGCCGCGCTCGGCGGTTTTGCCGCGATCACCCTTGTGGAGTTCCGGGAGGAACGGGCGGAGGTCGAAGTCCTTCTGTCTCAGGCGCGCCGTCTTGCCGAAGCTGGCGAGGACTCCAAGTTCGAGAAGTTGCGCGCGGTCATGAGCGATCCGGCCTTCGCCCGGGAGAAGCTCATCGTCTTCACCGAGCACCGCGACACGGCGGAGTTCCTCGTGCGCCGCCTGGAAGGCCTCGGCTTTGCCGGTCGGGTCGCCCTGATCCATGGCGGCCTGGATTACCGCGCGCGCGAGGCGCAGGTGGCGCTGTTCCGGCGTCCGGCGGAGCGCGGCGGCGCGAGTTATCTGGTCGCGACGGACGCCGCCGGCGAGGGCATCAATCTCCAGTTCTGCTGGCTGATGGTGAACTACGACGTGCCCTGGAATCCGGCACGCCTGGAGCAGAGGATGGGGCGCATCCACCGTTACGGACAGACACGCGACCCGGTGGTGATCGTCAACCTGATCGCCGGGGAGACGCGCGAAGGCCGGGTTCTCAAGGTGCTGCTCGACAAGCTCGAGGCGATCCGCCATGAACTCTCCTCGGACAAGGTGTTCGACGTCGTCGGGCACCTGTTCGAGAATCTGCCGCTCAGGGATTATCTGCAGCAGGCGGTGACGGAGGCCGGCGCCCGCGCCGCCGTCGAGGCGCTCGAAAGCGGCCTGACGTCGGAGCGTGTTGCTGCCAACGGCCAGCGGGAGCGCAGGCTCTACGGACGAGACGAGGTCCGGGCCCGTCTTCCCGAACTCAGCGCGGCGATGGAGCGTGAACAGTATCGCCGCCTGCTCCCTGGCCATGTCCGCCGCTTCGTCGAGACCGCGGCCTCCCTGATCGACCTGCGGCTCGAGGGCGACGCCGGAGGCGTGTTCGACTTCGCGCCCGAACGGCCGGGCGCCGCCGACGATGTGCGCGCCGCCATGGATGACTATCCCGAAGCGATGCGGAGCCGGTTGACGTTCCAGCGCCCGGAAGCCGGGAGCGACGCCATCTGGATGCATCCCGGCGAACCGGTGTTCGAGTGCTTTCACGCCGCCCTGCTGGCGCGTCGCGGTGGCGAGGCGCTGCGCGGCGCGATCTTCGTCGATCCCCACGCCGAGGAGCCCTACCTCTTTCACCTGGCGCGGATCTCGGTGGTGCGTCGCGGACGAAACCGGACGGAGACAGTCGAGACCCGTCCGCTGGGGCTGCGGCAGGAGAGCGACGGCGCCGTTTCGCCATGCCCGCCCGAGCACCTGTTTCTGCTGCGCGGCGTTGGCGCCGCCGCGCCGGGCAGCATACCGCTGGCCCGCATGGCGCACAGGCTGACGGAGGAGGCCAGGACGTGGCTGAAGGAGGATGCGCTGCGCCTGGCGGCGCAGCATCGCGCACTCCTCGAGGAGTCGCTGCCGGAACGGCGCCGGTGGATCGCGCGCGGCTACGACTACAAGACCGCCGAGTTGATGAAGAGACGGCAGAGCATGAATCGGGAGGCCCGCGAGGGCGCCTCGCAAGCGCAGGCGGAGCTCGCCGTCGTGAGGGAAGAGCAGAGCCGCCTCGTCGCGGATCAGCGCTGTCATCTGGCGGCGCTGGAGGCGGAACCTGCCTCGGTCAGTCCCGGCGAGACGGTGATGATCGCCCATGCTCTGGTCCTGCCGACCGGCGACCCGGAAGAGCGGCGGCGGCACGACGCCGAAGTCGAGGCGATCGCCATGGACCTTGCGCGCGCCCATGAGGAAGCGGCGGGGGCCTCGGTTCGTGACGTGTCGCGGCCAGAATTGGCGAGGCACGAGGGCCTGGGCGACTGGCCCGGCTTCGATCTTCGTTCGCTGCGCCCGGCCGGCGCCAACGGGCCGGCGGAGGACCGCGCCATAGAGGTCAAGGGCCGCGCCGGTTCCGGTGTGGTGGAGGTGAGCGAAAACGAATGGGCGGCCGCCTGCAACCTGCGCGAGCGCTACTGGCTCTATGTCGTCTTCGACTGCGCCGGGCCGCGCCCCCGCCTGGTCAGGGTCCGCAATCCGTTCGGCCGCCTGCTGACCCGGACAAGAGGCGGCATCGTCATCTCGGCGTCGGAGATCCTGTCGGCGAGCACGGACGAGATGCAGGCATGATGCTGAGCCATGCCAGGGAGGGCGGGAACACTGCACACGATCGCTCCCAGGGAGCCGAGTATCCCGTACGTCGCCCCATCGAACGGGCCTGCCGGGCGCTGGTCGGCGAATGGACCATCCAGGACCATGCGAGACCGACCTGGCCATGACTGGCGGAGGACAGGGAATGGATGACGCCGACACGCGCCTGATCGAGGTGGATTTTCCGCTGGAGCGGGTGTCGCTCGATTCGGTGCATGAGAAGAACGTGCGTCACGGACATATCTCGACGCTGCATATCTGGCCGGCGCGCCGACCGCTGGCGGCATGCCGGGCGGCACTGGTGGCGACGCTGCTGCCCGATCCCGGTGATGTCACGGCACGGCAGGCCCTCTACCGCCGTCTGGCGGGCGATGTCGTCGAGAGGGTGAAGTACGAGCGCCGTGGCGGCCGCGTGGTGGAGAAGCGCCGGCGCGAGACCGAGGGCGGCCTGCTGCACTGGGGGCGCGAGGACGGCCCGGACCTCCAGTGGTTCCGTGAGCGCATCCACGAGGCCCATGACGGCCGCGCGCCCAGGGTTCTGGACCCCTTCGCCGGAGGCGGCGCCATCCCCCTGGAGGCGATGCGGCTCGGCTGCGAGGCGACCGCCGTCGATATCAATCCCGTGGCCTGGTTCATCCTCAAGTGCACCCTCGACTACCCGCGCCGGCTGGCGGGCGAGACCCTGCCACTGCCCGACTTCGCGCGCAGCGACCGTGACTTCATGACGGTCTTCCTCAAGGCCCGGGGCTTCAAGGGCAGGCAGCTGGACGGCAGGCTTGCGGCGCTCGGCTTCACGACGGAGAGCGGAGCGGCAGAACTGGCGCTGACCGAGGACACCTCTTGTGAGGCCGATCTCGCGTGGCATGTGCGGGCCTGGGGCTGGCGTGTGCTGGCCGCGGTTCGCGCGGTGCTGGCGGTGCGCTATCCGACCTACGCCGCGTTCGAGGCGCCAGCCCCGGGTGGCCCGTCGTTCGAGCCGCGGCCGCTTGCGCTGCTGGCGCCAGACGACAAGGGCGCGGCCAGCGCCGGGTCGCTGAACGAGGAGTTCGACGCCGCCTGGCACAAGGATCCGCGCCGGCCGCGCTGGGTGGCGAAGCCGACCGTGGCGTATCTCTGGGCGCGCACCGTGCGCTGCAAGGGCTGCCGCGCCGTGCTGCCGCTGCTGAAGACGCGCTGGCTTTGCAGGAAGGAGAACAAGCGCGTCCTGCTCACCATGACGCCGCGGACGGACGGCGCCGGCGTTGCCTTCGGGATCGAGGCCGGGGTGCCGCCGGCCACCGGCTCCACGGCGCAGAGGCGCGAGAGCGACAAGAAGCTCGGCGAAGGCACGATGAGCCGCAGTGGCGCACGCTGCCCCTGCTGCCGGGCCATCATGTCCATGGAGGACCTCCGCCTCGAGGGCCGCGCCGGTCGGCTGGACTCGGTGATGACCGCCGTGGTCGTGAACGGCCCGGAGGGCAAGGAATACCGCTTGCCACAGGACGAGGAACTGCGCGCCGCGGAAATCTCTCCCGGCGAACTGGAAGCACTGTATGCCGACATTCCCTTCGGACTGCCGATGGAGTCGACGCCGCGCCAGGGACCGGGCGCTGCCCGCGCCTTTTCGGTGGAGAATTACGGCCTCGACCGCTGGGATAAGCTGTTCACCGACCGGCAGCTTCTGGCGTTGGGTTCGGTGCTGCGGGAGATGCGGCGGTGCGCCGACGCGATGGCGGACCTCCCGCCGGAATGGCGCGAAGCGATCCTGGTCTGTCTGGCCCCGTCGCTCGGCCGCCTCGCGGACCGGGGCAGCGCGCTTGCGACCTGGACCAACGATCCGGAGAAAATCCGCAGCACCTTCGCCCGTTTCGCGCTGCCCGTCGTGTGGGACTTCGTCGAGTCCTGCCCGCTCGCCGACACCACCGGCGGCTTCATCCAGGCCGTCGAGTGGATCGCCCGCGTCGTCGAGCATCTGCAAGGCGCGGCAATCGGCGCTCCCGGCGCCACGGTGCTGCGGCAGTCGGCGCTCGCACCCGTTCCCGGCGGTTTCGACGCCGTCGTCACCGACCCGCCCTATTACGACGCCATCCCCTATTCGAACCTGATGGACTTCTTCTATGTCTGGCTGCGCCGGGCGCTGCACGGCGTCGTTCCGGACGCCGACACGGTGTTCGCCGACCCCCTCGGCCCGAAATGGAACGCGGCAGGCGGCGACGGCGAGCTGATCGACGACGCCAGCCGGTTCGGCGGCGATCGGGCGGCGTCGAAGCAGGCCTATGAAGACGGCATGGCCCGCGCCTTCCGCGCCTGCCACGAGGCGCTGAAGCCGGAGGGACGTCTGGTCGTCGTCTTCGCCAACAAGTCTCCCGACGCCTGGGAGACTCTGGCCGCGGCGCTGATCCGCGCCGGCTTTGTCGTCACCGGCTCCTGGCCGATCCAGACCGAGATGCAGAACCGGCAGCGTTCGCTGAACTCTGCCGCCCTCGCCTCCTCGGTCTGGCTCGTCTGCCGCAAGCGCCCGCAAGCCCGACCCGGCTGGGACAGCGCGGTGCTGGCCGAGATGCGCGAGAACATCGTGCGGCGGCTGCGCGACTTCTGGGATGCCGGCATCCGCGGGCCGGACTTCGTGTGGGCCGCGACGGGGCCGGCACTCGAAGCCTACTCCCGGTATCCCCTGGTGAAGAAGGCCGATGCGCCGGGCGAGACCATGGCGGTCTCCGAATTCCTGCGCGAGGTACGACGCATGGTGGTCGATTTCGTTGTCGGCCGGGTGCTGACTCGCGACGGCGATCCCGCCGCGGCGAGTGACCTCGACGATGTCACCACCTACTACCTCCTGCATCGCGGGGATTTCGGTCTGGGCGAGGCCCCGGCCGGTGCCTGTATCCTCTATGCGCTGTCCTGCAACCTGTCCGACCGCGACCTCTCCGACCGCTTCGCCATCCTCTCGCGCTCCGGCCGCGCCCAACTCGACGAAGCGGAGGACGACGAGGCCGGCGACGAAGATGACGGTGACGCGGACGGCGCATCCGGCGGCCGGGGCGGCAAGGCGAAGCTGCTGCCCTGGAACCGGCGCAAGGGCAAGGGGCTGGGCTCGATAGGCCCGGGTGGGGGGCCTGTACCGTTGATCGATCGGGCGCACAAGCTGATGCAGCTCTGGCGCGCCGGCGACGAGGCCAAGGTGAATGCCTACATCGATGACAGCCGTCTCGCACGCAACGCCCTGTTCGCGCGGCTGCTGCAGGCGCTTGTCGAATTGGCGGCCACCGGTTCGCAGGAACGCGCGATCCTCGAATCCCTTTCCAACCACCTCGACTCACGAGCCGACTACACCGCTCCGCGCCAGGGTAAGCTGGCGCTCGAGGAGGCACCATGATCCGCAAGGTCGGGCTCAGGGATTTCAAGAACTTCGCCGACGAGTCATTGCGAGTCGGCGCGTTCACCGTGATCATCGGCGCCAACGCCAGCGGCAAGAGCAATGTCCGCGACGCCTTCCGCTTCCTGCACGGCGTTGGACGCGGCTATACCCTGGCGGAGACGGTCGGCGGCAAGTACGGCGCCGGCGGACAGGTCGAATGGGAACCGATTCGCGGCGGGGCCAACGAACTCGTTCGCCTGGGACAGCGAGCGCTGTCCATCGAGCTCGATGCAAGGTTGGCGGACGAATCGATCGCCGCCTATCGCATCGGAGCGAGGTTCGACAGTCAAGACGGCTTTCGGGTCGAGTTCGAGGAACTCCATGCCATGGATGAGCTTGTCTATACGAGCCGTCCGCAGCCGCCCGACCCCCTTTGCGAACAGGACGACGATGCCCAGCTGCTGCTTCGCATGGGGAAAACCGGCGCCCAGCGTAAATATGGCCACCGAATCGCTGTCAGACGGGATCAGCCTGCCTTGACCCAGATTCAAGGCGTCGGGCATGTGGCCCGTGCGCACAAGGACCGAGCCAGGGAGCTGGCGAATCTACTGGGGCGTTGCCGCTTTCTCGATCCGATCCCCGACCTCATGCGCAAGCCCGCTTTTCCCGGCTTGGTGACGCTCGGAGACAGCGGCGAGAATCTCCCCACGGTGCTGCAGAAAATCTGCGCCGACGAAGGGAAGAGGGAGGTCTTGTTCGACTGGGTTCGCGAACTGACGCCGATGGACGTGGAAGGCTTCGAGTTTCCGCGCGATCCCACGACCGGACTGGTGCAACTCGCGATCCGCGAGAGAAACGGAAGAGGGATTTCCGCCTACAGCGCATCGGACGGCACCCTGCGTTTCCTTGCCATGCTGGCGGCGCTGCTCGATGAAGCGTCGGCGGGCCTCTATTTCTTCGAGGAGATCGACAACGGCATCCACCCGTCGCGGCTTCATCTGCTGGTCGATCTGATCGAACGCCAGACCGGGAAGGGTACGGTGCAGGTCATCACCACGACCCATTCGCCCGAACTGCTCTCCATGGTGAACGGCGACACGTTCCGCAACATGTCCGTCGTCTGCCGCTCGGAGGATACGGAGGATGCCGTGATCCGCCCGGTCGCCGACCTGCCCGATGTCGAGAACCTGCGGGACACCCAGGGGTTGGGCCGCCTGCACGCCGGGGGCTGGATGGAGACCGCCGTCGCCTTCACCCAGGGCGGTGGAGAGGGAGGTCCAGAATGAACATTCTTGTCATTCCCGAGGACTTCCGCAACGATCAGTACCTGCTGAAACCCCTGTTCGAGAGGCTGTTCGTCCACCTGGGGCGCAGGCGCACGCGGATCCGGGTGTGCCGGGACCCGTTGCTCGGCGGCGTCGGCGAGGCGCTGAAAATCGATCGTATCCGGGAGGTCGTGGACCAGCATCGCGGCATGACGGATGTCTTCGTCCTTTGTGTTGATCGCGATGGCGACACGGGGCGGCGTGCGCGACTGACCCAGATCGAAAAGGCGTTCAGGAGCGATTGCCGCCTGTTCGCCGAGAACGCCTGGGAGGAAATCGAGACCTGGGCGCTTGCCGGTCTGAACCTGCCTAGGGGATGGCAGTGGACACGGCTTCGCGAGGAGGTTCAGGTCAAGGAACGATACTTCGAGCCGCTGGCCAGGCAACGCGGCGTCGCCGACGGTCCCGGCGGCGGCCGCAAGGCGCTTGGCGAGGAAGCGGCGCGCAACATTGCCGCGATCCGGCGCAAGTGCCCTGAGGACTTCGATGCGCTCGCCCGGCGCCTCGCTACCGCCTGAACCCAACGAGAGAGGACGACATGCCACGAAGACCACTCCTGACGCCCTGGCATGAGGTCGTGACACTGCGCGAGGATGTGCGCACTGGCGCGCTCTCGCTGGCCGACTTCGCCGCCGACCTTCACGACGTGGCGATGCAGAAGGGCGCGCGGCCGATCTACGAGGATCCGGGCCGGTTCTTTGCGCTGACCTATCCGACCTTCCCCTTGCGGGAACTCGCGCGCGATGTGGCTCTGCGCCTCGCCGGCAGGAACACCAAGGCCATCCGCCAGCTCGAGCTTACCTACGGCGGGGGCAAGACCCATACGCTGGTGACGCTCTACCATCTGGCGCACGACCCGCAGTCGCTGCCGGCGCTTCCTGCGGTCAAGCAGTTCCGCTCCCATATCGGTGCGCTCCTGCCGGCGGCGCGCGTCGTGGCGCTCTGCTTCGACAAGCTCGATGTGGAGAAAGGCATGGAGGTGCGCGATCCCAGCGGCGCGCTGCGCTGGCTCAAGCATCCCTGGAGCGTGCTGGCGTTTCAACTGGCGGGCGAGGAGGGTCTGCGTGCGCTTCACCCCGAAGGCGCGAACGAGGAGCGGGCGACAGCACCCGCCGAACCGCTGCTCGCCGAACTGCTGTCACGGCCGCAGGCAAGCGGGCTTGCCACCCTGGTGCTGATCGACGAAGTGTTGATGTATGCCCGCGAGAAGGCGGCCATGGAGGAGGGCTGGCGCGCGCGGCTGACCGACTTCTTCCAGTATCTGTGCCAGGCTGCGGTGAGGGTCGACCGCTGCGCCCTGGTCGCCTCCCTGCTGGCGTCCGATGCCGCGAAGGGCGACGCCCTCGGCAAGCAGCTGACCCAGCAGATTTTCGACATCTTCAACCGGCAGCGCGAAGAGGGAATCCAGCCGGTGCAGAAGGAGGACGTGGCCGAAGTGCTGCGTCGGCGTTTCTTCGAGTCCGGTTCGATCGCCGATCCCGACCTCTTCCGTCCCCACGTTACCGCGGCGGTCGCCAATATCGCCGGGGTCGACGAAACCGTGCGCAAGAACAGGACGGTCGAGGAACAGCGGTTCCTGGAGAGCTACCCCTTTCATCCGGGGCTGACCGACATCTTCTATGCGAAGTGGACCCAGCTGGATGGGTTCCAGCGTACGCGCGGCATCCTGAGGACATTCGCCATCGCGCTGCGCGACGCCGAGAAGTGGGATAAGGCGCCACTGGTTGGCCCCAATGTCTTTCTGTCCGCGCCCGGCGACAACGCTCTCTCCGAGGCAGCGCGCGAGCTTGCCGGCACCGCC
This sequence comes from Alphaproteobacteria bacterium, assembly GCA_964291265.2. Lineage (GTDB taxonomy): Bacteria > Pseudomonadota > Alphaproteobacteria > SP197 > SP197 > SP197. The sequence goes on along the minus strand of OZ219747.1, from coordinate 253,086 downwards.
ACGCGCGAAGTCACGGAGGGCGCCGGCAATGTGTGGAGCGCCGTGCTGGAAGGCGAGCTTGAGAAAGCGCGGGTCGTGCAGGGCGACCACCCGGGGCTGAAGCTCCGCGAAATGGAGCAGGCGGTGTTCGCCGTTTTCTTGAGTTCGCAGCCAATCGGCCAGAAGGCGCACACGCCGGAGTTGATGGCGCTCGTCGGCGCGGCAGGCCCGGACCGAATTGATGTCGAGAAAGGCATGCGACGCTGGACCGAACTCTCCTGGTTCCTCGACGAGGCGGAGTTCGCCGACGCCGCGACGCTGCCCTTGGCGTGGCGTCTCGGCAACAGGCCCAACCTCAGGCAGATGCATGACGACGCCCGCGCCAACCGGGTCGCGGTGGAGCAGGTGGAACAGGTGTTGCTGGGGGAAGTGCGGCGGACGAAGAGCCTTACCCAGGGTGCGATGGCGGCAGGCGCAAGGGTGCACGTGCTGCCGGAGCGGCCGCGCGACATCGGGGACGACGGGGAGTTCCATTTCGCCGTCCTGGGGCCGGATGCGGTGTCCGACTCGGGCCGGCCGAGCGCGCAGGCGCGGTGCTTCATTGACCAGACGACGGGGCCGGACCGGCCGCGGATCCGACGCAACGCCGTGGTTCTGGTGGCGCCCTCGCGCGACGGTCTGGACGCCGCCCGATCAAGCATCCGCGACTATCTCGGTTGGGAGGAGGTGCGCCGACAGCTTGACGGTCAGACCGGCGATCCGATACGCGAAGGGATGCTCGCCACCACGACGGAGAAGGCGCGCAAGCGCATTCCCGACGCGGTCCGCCAGGCCTGGGCCATCGTCGTCGCCGTCAACGAGCACAACGATGTCCAGGCGTTCAAGATAACCATCGGCGCGGAGCCGCTGTTTGCGGTCGTCAAGGCGGACCGGCGGGCGCGCATCCAGGAGACCGCGATCAGTGCCGAAGCGATGTTGCCCGACGGCCCCTACGATCTCTGGCGCGCCGACGAAGCCTCGCGCCGCGTGAAGGATATTGCCGGCGCCTTCGCGGAGAACCCGAAACTGCCGAAGATGCTTCGTCGCAAGGACATCCTCGACACGATCGACCGGGGTGTGCGTGACGGCGTCTTCGTCGCGTCGCTGGTCAGACCCGATGGATCGGTCAGGACCTGGTGGCGGACACCGATCGACGAGCAGGCCCGCTCGGAGCCGGCGCTGGAGCTGTTCCTGCCCGACAAGGCCACGCTGTCGGCACTCGATCCGCAGGCGCTGGCGCCGGATGTCCTGCCGGAGCTGTGGGCCGGCGATTCCATCGCGGTGGTGGACCTCGCCGCCTACTTCGACGGCGGACGGGTGGTGACTGTGCAGCGTGAGGGCTATGCGGAGCAGGTCGGTATTCCAGCCTGTCCCCGCGCTGCGGTCGAAACAGCTGTCGTGGAGGCCGTCGGCCAGGGCGTACTGTGGCTCGTGAACGGACCCGCAAGCTTCCAGGGTGAACCGGTGCCGCCTGGCATCCTGTCGGACAGCGCCGAACTGCGTGCGCCGCTGCAGCCACTACCCGTGAACCGGTTGACGAAGGAATCGGCGCCGGAGGCTTGGAAGGACGGACAGACCAGTGCTCTGGCCCTCTCCGTTGCGCTCTCGACGCAGGACGGTGCGCCGTTGCCCTGGGCGATCCTGCGACAGGCGATCAACGACGCGCTCAACGTTCGGTGGCTCGCCTTGGCGCCCGGAAGCAGTACATGGCCGTGCTCGGCTGCTGACGCGGCGACCGTCATGCTGCTGCAAAGACCCGAACACACCGTTCTCGAGGACAGCACCACATCCGCACCGGTTCGCAAGGGCCTGCATGTTGGTGCTGCCGATCTGGAACTCAGTGAGTTGCAGGATCTGGTTGAAGCGCTCCCGGAAGTCAGGATTGCCGCTGCCGGCGTCTCTCTGCGGTTCCACCTTCGCATGACACTGGGGGACGGAGACAAACCGCATGCCGAAACGGCCGTATCCATCAATGATATCCTGAGCCGCGCTGACCTTAGCCTGCGCTTGAGTGGGACTGAAGAGCCGGACGGATGAAGCGAACGCAATCCTGGCGTGCAGCAAGCAATGCCGGAATTCGGGCGAGCGCAATTCCGATACGGCATCTCCTTGCCGTCTTGCGCAGCAGCAACGGGCCGGCCTCCGCACCGTCACTCCCCGGCGTCGGCGGTCCGCAACGATCTTCGTCACATGGAGTCGGCGTGGCCTGCCCGAAGGTTCGTGCATCATCCTGTCGACAACAGAAAGTAAACGATTGAAGTGCGGCATCGACAAGCGTTCGGTCACGAGGTGATGGTGAACGACTGTCACTGGTCGTGGACGCGTTTCCGGTCTTACCCTGTGCGCAAGCGTTCGGTCCTGCGGTAACAAGGGAATGTGGCACCTGAAAGAATGCAGCCGAAAGATTCTGGTTAGTGACGGCCGGAGCGCCGTCACTAAGAAGACAATGCGCAGTTGTCACTGTCATGTCCATTATCGTCACCCTTTGACCGACCGCTTACCGGCGGCCCGTCCTGGCAGCGCGGCGATATTCGGTGCTCGGCCATGGAGCGCACCAAGAGCCGCCTCGACCGCGTCTTCGACTTCGAGACTCACTGTGGACGCACGATGACGAACATCCGCGTCGGTCTGACTCTTGCGGTCATAGTGGCCATGGCGCTTGCACGGGCGCGCGCGGGCGACGTCAGGCGAGTGCTGCCCCTCATAGACGCGGTGCCTTACCGCAACACAGGTTCAATCCACTCTCCGTCTTCAGATTCTCCAATCAAATGGACCGGCCACCGGCACAGACGAATCCACGATCGTCTTCACGCAAGGGGTTTTCACCCGTTTGAATGCGCCGGGGAAATCAACGCTAATGCTTGCCTTCAAGATTCTGCGTCATCGGCGCCATCAGAGCCGATGACGGAACAGGATTGCCCAGGACCTCCCGAAAGAACCAGGCCGCGCCACCACCCGTCTGCGGCATCGGCACACAGGCGTTGAGATACAGCCGGTCCCAGACACTCAAGCTCCAGCGTCACGTGATTCCCAAGGACCTCGCCAACAGACCGTGCTATCGTCATCTTCTGGACTCCGAACGATGGGTTCCCCACATGGTTATCATAACCAACCCAGCCCTCGGGCTGTATCAGGCGGATCACACCGCAGAGCGGAACAGCGGGCTCAAGTCCTCTTTCTCACGCGATGCCTCTCGTCGGTCCGAGGCATAGCATCATTAGCCCGGTTCCGTCACCAAGGGGAATGATAGTGGCATGATGGCGTAATCTTCAGCCTCGGGCGCAGACAAGGTTCACTTTGATTGCGCTGTTGGCGGAATCGTGTCGCATTTGAGATAGTTTTTCGGCTCATATTGGCAGACCAAGGGGATCGAAGGCCGTTTTTGGCGTTCGTGTCTATGCCGGGACATGCGCCAGGCACACCCCTGGCGACGCCTTCGGGAGACGCTGTGATCAGACTGTGATGGGATGCAGCACAAGCTATCCCGGCGGCGGCGCCTGGGCCGCGGCACGCAGGTTGACGAGGGTGCGGGCGAACACCTCCTGCAAGGGGAAGATCGAGGCAAAGGAGAGGCGAAGCCGGCGCACCGTCTTCGTCACCCTGCCGGCAAGCTTGAACAACCGGGAGCGTATGGTGTCGACGCGCCAGCGGGCACACTCGGTGCCGTGCAGGCCGACACGGCGCAGGATGTCGACGATGGCGCCGGCAAAGGCCGAGAAGTACATGCGCAGCTGGTTGGCCCGCATGACATGGCACGACGTGCGATCGGAGAACAGCCACAACTGCTGATCCTTGATCCGGTTCTCCATGTCTCCCCGAGCACAGTACCTCTGCTCATAGAGTTCCCGAGCGCCGACCTCCTTCCTGGAGATGCTCGTCACAATGTAACGAGCGTTCTTGCCGCGCGGTCCCGGTAGCCATTCCGCCTTGGCCACCACTCGCCGCTCGCGGGACCATGACTTCTGCGTGCGATACCGCAGATCCCGATACCGTCTGGATGGCTTGCCGGACACCAGACAACGCCGCCTCGACTTGTTGAGTGCCTTCGTGACCATGCTGTTCAAGCGAGGATTCTGACCATATCCAAAGACATAGTCGACACCATGGTCCTCGCACCAGACCATGATGTCGTCCGTGCCGAAGTCACAATCCCCCCGCACCACGATCCGTGTCCGGGGCCACACGCCGCGGATCTGCTCAACGATCCGTGACAGCTCATCCACCGAGCCATCCGCCGCGCCATGGTCGGCCGTCCGCAACCGGCAGCGCAGGATGTGCTCGCCGCAGACGACGAACAGCGGCAGGAAGCCATGGTGGTCGTCATAGCCGTGGAAGGACTTGCCCTCCTGGTCGCCATGCACCGGATCGTCGGTGGCATCAAGATCCAGAACAATCTCCTTGGGCGGTTCCGCATGGCTCTCCAGAAACAGGTCCACAAGAAGACGGTCCAGTGCTTCGTGATCGGCCACGATCTTCTTATAGCGGTCCAGGCTCGCCTCATTCGGATCGCCGAGTTCCAGGCGGTTCAGCGTGCTCGAGGCCGCCAGCACATGTCCACGGTCCCGCTCGCGAACCCGTCTCGCTCCCTCCACATCGTCGATCCCGCAAGCCAGGGCCAGAGCAGGGCCGTCACGCAGACGGTCATGATCGTTGAGATCCTCGTAACCCAGAGCCAAAGCGATGATGCGCTGCGCCACCAGTGTCGTCACATCGTGTTCAATGCGACTGGGATCACGATAATCAACAAAAGCGCCAGCAACACGCTCCGTCACGTTGAAAAGCCTGTCTGCTTCCCGCAACAGAAGCGCACCACCGTCGGAGGTCATGCGGCCACCATCGAAATTGGCCACAATCTGCCGCCGTCCGAGACCTTCAAACTCAAGTTGTTGTGCTGGACACTGTGTCGCCATGTGGATGGGCTCCTTGGTGCATCTAACTCATTGGTCTTATTCATATATCACAAACCCCATCCCCATCAATAGGAAACTTGGTGACAAATCCGGGCTATGCGTCTTTGTCGACCATCCTCAGGTGCCCATGGACAACAACCTGGCCGAGAGAACCCTCCGGGGTGCGGTGACCGCGAGAAAGCTGAACTTCGGCTCCGACAGCGAGGAAGGCGCCGCCTTCACCGCCATCATGTACTCGGTCATCGGCACCCTTGCCATGAACGGCATCCATGTTCGGCGCTGGCTTCATGAGTGGCTTGATGCCTGCGCGCAGAACGGCGGCAAGCCGCCGGATGACCTCGACCCGTGGCTGCCATGGTCGATGACCCCGGAGCGCCGACGGGACCTCACGGAACCGGGGTGATCGAGTGCCGTTACGACGGCCGTGACTTCACCGCGCACGAGATGGCGCTGTTGCGCTCCCTGATCACCCAGCACCCCACCCGTGCGGCCATCGCCCGCGCCTTCTGCCGCGAAACCGGCTGGTACAAGCCCGACGGCGGCCTCAAGAACATGATGGCGAGTGTCACCTTCCTGGCCATGCACCGCGACGGCCTCATCACCCTGCCGCCACCCAGGCACCAGCCGGGCCAGCCCAAGCCCATCGTTTTCGGACCCGACAGCGAACCGCCTCCCAAACGCATCCTCAACCGGTGAATATCACCAACAATCACCGCGTGACCGAACGCTTACCTGCCCGCAACGGCTGCAGACAAGGACGATCTCTCCCGGCTTGCCGAAGAAACCTCGCGCCAGCACGTCGGCGAATTCACCATGGCAGCGGTCAGGGAACGCAGTGCCGAACTGGGCAACGACCGGACCTCGACTTGATCGACGATGAGGTGAGTGCGGCAAGTGCGGTTCATTCTTGAGGCGAATGTCTCCTGTCCGGCGGATCTTCGCCACCTGCTGCTGCGTCGCGTCGACCGCTACCTGTATGCGCCGCTCCGAAGCCTCGGCATTCATGGGGCGTGCAGCGTGGTGCGCCACAGCGAATCATGGAGGTCAGGCGCACAAGGGAACTGCGGGCGCTGCACGAACGCGACGACACCACGCGGCTGCCCGCCGGTCTGCGCCACGGCTTCGGCGCATCCTGTTTCGGCTGCAAGAGGCGGCGTATCCGCGCGACGCCGACGGAAAGAAATCCCTTGACTTGACCGGCGGGGGGGGGGGGTAGAGTGTGTTCCCATAGTTGGGATCAGGAGATCATGTGATGACTATCAAGCGGACCGGCAGCGCCGGCGACGACACCCTGAAGGGCGGCAAGGACGCGGACACGCTGACAGGTGGTGATGGCGACGACACCCTGCGGGGCTACAGGGGTGCCGACACGCTGACCGGTGGGGCCGGCGACGATCTCCTCTATGGCGGCCTGGGCGCCGACACGCTGACCGGCGGGGCTGGCGACGACACCCTGGGGGGCGGCAAGGGCAATGACACGCTGATGGGCGGAGCTGGCGACGACACCCTGCGTGGCGCCAGGGGCGCCGATACGCTGACCGGCGGGGCCGGCGATGACACGCTGGCCGGTGGCAAGGGCGCCGACACCTTCGTGTTCGCGGCGGGAGACGGCGACGACACCATTACCGACTTCGGGGGTGGCGACAGGATTCGCCTGGATGGCGTATCCGGCGGGTTTGCGGCGCTGGTCATCGAGCAGGACGGCGCCGACACCATCATCCGCTATGGCGACAGCGGCGATACGATCCGGCTGACCGGTATGACAGCGTCCTCCCTCGGTGAGGACGACTTCATCCTGCCTCCCGTTGCGCCTCCCGTTGCATTCGTCAGGTTAACGTTCCCGAACATAATCCGGGGCGGCGACGGCGACGATACGCTCACCGGCGGTGTCGGTTGGGACCACATGGCGGGCTATGGCGGTGACGACACGCTGTACGGTGGCGCCGGCGATGACCAGATGTCGGGTGGCGCGGGTGACGACACGTTGCATGGCGAGGCTGGCGACGACAGCCTGTACGGTAGCGTCGGCGACGACACGCTGTACGGCGGGGCCGGCGATGACTACCTCTCCGGCGGCGAGGGCGCCGACACGCTCACCGGCGGCGCCGGCAACGACATCTTCTGGTTTGGGCCGGGAGACGGCGCCGGCACCATTACCGACTTCCGGGACGGGGACAGGATCGAGATTGATCATGGCGGGTACGGCGGGTTTGAGGTGCTACGCATCGAACAGGACGGCGCCGATGCCGTCATTCACTACGGCGCCGACAATACGATCACCTTGACCGGCGTGTCGGCAGCGTCCCTCGGTGAGGACGACTTCATCTTTCCTTCCTGGGTTTTCAGTCCGTGGCGCAAGGCGCTCGCTAACAGTGCCGGCCCAGACACCGTCACCATCAACGGTGGCGACGGCGATGACGACCTCTACGGCGGCGAGGACGACGACACGCTGAACGGCGGCAAGGGCGATGACGCACTCTGGGGCCTCGGCGGCGATGACATTCTCAACGGCGACGGGGGCGATGACAAGCTGAAAGGCGGCGATGGCGATGACACGCTGAACGGCGGCAAAGGCGATGACACGCTGCACGGCGGCGATGGCGATGACACGCTGAACGGCGGCGAGGGCGACGACTCGCTGAGAGACGACTACGGCGACAACGAACTCCACGGCGGTGCCGGCAACGACACCCTTACCGCCTCCCGCGGCAACAACGAGCTCCACGGCGGCGCCGGCAACGACACCCTTACCGTCTCCCGCGGCAACAACGAGCTCCACGGCGGCGCCGGCGACGATACCCTGAAGGGTGGCCATGGAGACGACGAACTCCACGGCGGTGCCGGCGACGATACCCTGACAGATAGCTGGGGAGACAACGAACTCCACGGCGGTGCCGGCGACGATACCCTGACAGGTGGCCATGGAGACGACCAACTCCACGGCGGTGCCGGCGACGATACCCTGACAGGTGGCCATGGAGACAACACCATGGTGGGCGGCAAGGGCAATGACACCATGGAAAGCGGCGCGGGGGCCGATACCTTCGTGTTCAACGAGGGCGACGGGCAGGACACGATCGAGGATTTCGGCTGGAACTTCTTTTCCATCAGCTACGAAACATTGCTGCCTCGCGCTTTGGGGAGGGAAGTCATCCAGCTTCACCTCAATGTTGCGGGCGACACCACGGACGAAGCCGCTTTCGAGTCGCTGAAGACCCGCCAGGACGGCGACGATACCGTCATCGGCTACGGCGATGCGGGAGACACCATCACGCTGCTCGACACCAGGATGGACGACTTGACCATCGACGACTTCGACTTCGTCTTTGTCGCCTAGTGCGTCGGCGGCCGGGGTTGCGGCAAGGGCGACGACATCGAAACCTCCGCCATGCTGGAAGGCATCGGGCATCCTTTACGGCGACGACACGCTGACGGGAGGCCGCGGCGCCGACACCTTTGTGTGCCATGGCTCCGGCCACGTCACAATCACCGATTTCGATTACGAGGCCGGCGACAGGATTCTCGTGGTAGGCCTTGACGAGTCGGTCATCAAGCAGGAGGGCGCCGATACCGTCATTCACCACTGGGTCACCTTCGGCCAAATCGCCAAAGACCACTACGCCCGCTTTGGCAGTTCCCCAGATACGACCACCTTGACGGGTGTATCGATGGAGGATGTGCGCGATTTCATCCTGCCGGATGGCGGCAGAAGCGGCTACAGCCTCAGAGGCGGCGGCGGCGACATGCTGTACGGCGGTGCCGGCAATGATCGGTTTGCCTCCTGTCTTGGTTCTGACAACGTGAGTGCCACGATCCGCGATTTCGAGGGCGGCCGGGACATCGTCCACTTCTAACCACCAGCCTATCCCACCAATGAAGCCCACCGCTCCCGCAACGAATACTGGGCTAAAGTCTCGCGCCAAAATAGATTATTTTTTGGTGTGGATCTGCTATCAATGACGTCATGGCAGCGATGGTATGATGTCATGGAAGCGATGGTCGATACGCTGCGATCCAAATTTGTGGTGTTGCGTCCGTTTCTGAACGAACGTGCGCGGCGCCTGTGGGCGGCGACGGAGGCCCGTGCCATCGGGCGCGGAGGCATTGAGCGAGTGGCCGAGGCGACGGGGATGTCGCGCAGCACCGTTCGCGCCGGGCTGAAGGAGCTCGGATCGGACGCGGTCTCGGGGTCTTCGAGTGAGATTCCTTCAGGACGTTTGCGTCGCCCCGGCGGCGGGCGCAAGTGGGTGACGGATGTGGATCCTGGTTTGGTGGCGGCGCTGGAGCACGAGCTTGAACCGATGACGCGCGGCGATCCGGAGAGTCCGTTGCGCTGGACGTGTCACAGTGCCGCACGGCTGGCGGCCCGTCTTGCGGTCGAGGGCCATCGTGTCAGCGAGCGCACGGTGAACCGGCTGCTCCACGATCTGGGGTATGAGCCTTCAGGCCAATCGCAAGACGCTGGAAGGCCGCCAGCATCCGGACCGGGATGCGCAGTTCCGACGCATTGACCGCCGAGTGCGCGCGTTCCAGAGGCTGGGCCAACCTGTGGTGTCGGTCGACACCAAGAAGAAGGAAATCGTTGGCCAGTACCGCAATGGCGGCCGGGAATGGCGCCCCAAGGGTGACCCTGAAGCCGTCAACGTGCATGACTTCCCCGATCCGGAGCTCGGCAAGGCGATCCCTTGCGGGGTCTACGATCTCACCGCCAATGCCGGCTGGGTCAGCGTCGGGATTGATCACGACACGGCGGCGTTTGCGGTCGAGACCCTGCGCCGTTGGTGGCGGCAGATGGGCCAGCTGCTCTATCCCGATGCCAGGCGCCTGCTGATCACCGCCGACGGCGGTGGCTCCAACAGCAGCCGCAACCGGCTGTGGAAACTGGAACTGCAGCACCTCGCCGACGAACTCGGGTTGCAGGTGTCGGTGGCCCACTTCCCGCTCGGAACCAGCAAGTGGAACAAGATCGAGCACCGGATGTTCTGTCATATCACCCAGAACTGGCGCGGCCGGCCTCTCGTCAGCCACCAGGTGATCGTCGAGCTGATCGCCGCGACCACCACCGGCGCCGGGCTCACCATACGCTCGGACCTCGACGAGAACAGCTATCCGCTCGGGGTCAAGGTCAGCGACGATGAGATGGACGGCCTCGCTATCCGCAGAGACCCGTTCCACGGCGAGTGGAATTACACCCTTACGCCACGGGCATAATGACTATGATATTTTGGCGAACATCCTAAAAACCCGGCCTTCGACCTGGCGCGGGGACCGGGCAGCGCCCTGATGAGCGCACGCGCGGTCTTGCCTGGCGGAACGGCGCACGGGGCCGTTCATTGGAATCACAGAGGTTGAAGGCGTCCGCGCCCACGTTGCGCCAGCGCAGGTCGAAAACCTCGCTGCGGCGGCAGCCGGTGAGAGCGGCTTCGGACCATCGGTCTTCGTTGGCGTCACACGCGCCCGGGCCGGGCATTGCTGTCCTTGCGATGCCGAGGCAGGGCAAGCGATGGAATTCGGTCAAACGCCCACGGTGGATGTGGACGGCGCCTATTCCGGTACCGCCTGCAGCCACGAAGGTGAGAGCTCCGCCGCTTGGCCGGCGGCCCGGAACTCTCGCCGGGAAAAGCCCGGGCGGCGGAAGCCGAGATCGTGGTGCCCGTCCATCAGCGCGTCCCGGAGCGGTCATTCCTCCGGCCAGGCGGGCCTCGTCGGACAGGGAAGAGCCGTCGGGGGGTTCAAGATGGGCCGGGAGAAGGTTCCATGCGCTTGCGAAGCGACATGCCGGGAGGATCGCACATCCGGTGCGGGAAGGCTAGGGGACATTGCCGACACGCGCGGGCAACTCCAGGACGCTCGACAGTCGTCAAGAGGAGTCAGGCGCTTGGATGGTCCCGGAGGACGCGCTGCCGGCAAACCTGTATCCGGCGTGGCTGCGCGGCGACATGGGCGCCGTGATGGCCGGCAAGGCGACTGGACAAGCCCAGGACAGATCCGCGATTCGGATCGCTGTCTTCCTGTCATGAGGCTTCGACGAGCAATCGGGGCCTGCGTCAGCAGCAGTGACGGCGGGCAAGGTAGAAGACGAAGCAGGCGGCCTGGATCAGCACCCAGCCGCCGAACGCGGCAAGGTAGCCCGAAGGCGAATAGCCGCCTTCGCCCGCAGGGAAGAGATCGAGGACGAGGCCGACAAGGATCTGGAGGACCCCGCCCAGCGCGAAGGCGTAGAGGGCGAGCGTCGTGTTGACCCTGCCGGCCATGGACGGCGGGAACCTCTGGGTCATGTCGGCATAGAAGATCACGATCGCGCTCCCGGTCGCGGAGAACGCCGCCGTCAGCACCCATGCAGGCAGTCCGCTTCCCAGTGCCAGCATCGCCTGCACGGCAATGAATGCCAGGGTGACCGCGGACGCGACGAAGGAGATCGGGATGCCGATCCGGCTCAGCCGTTCGGCGAGCCAGCCGAGGAAGGCATACCCGGCGATCATCGCCAGGCCGCCGATGAAGAGGGCCTCGGCCGCACGGCCGGCATCAAGGCCGGCCATGTCGCGCAGCCATGGTCCGAACCACAACGCCTGGGTCGACAGCCACGCCGCCTGTGTGGTCATCACCAGCGGCGCCACGGACAGGAAGAGCGGCGACCGCTGGATGAGCCGGAGTCCCTTCAACTGGTCCGCGAGTGTGATCGGAGCGCTCGTCGTCCGTCGCTCCGGTACGACGACGTAGATGACCGCTGCCACCAGCACGGTCACGGCGGCGAGCACGACAAACAGCTGCCGCCAGCCGATGAGCGTGATCATGGCGTGAGCCGGAGCGGACGCGACGATGGCACCGGCGCCACCCGCGGCCAGGACCAGGCCGTTGACCAGTGGCAGCTTCTGGCCCGGGAACCACAGCGCAAACATCTTCATGGCAGCGAGAAGCCCTCCTGCCATGCCGATGCCGATGATGGCGCGCGCCAGGGTGAGAAGGGGAGTGCCGTCACCCTGGCTGAAGAGGACTGCGCCCGCTGCGGCGATGACCAGGAGCACCGCGTGGGTGCGCCGGGGGCCGAACCTGTCGAGCGCCATGCCGAGAGGGATCTGGACTCCGGCAAAGGCCAGGAAGAAGGCGCTGGTCATCAGGCCGACGGCGGCCGCATCCAGGGCCAGTTCCTCGCCGAGAACCGGACCCAGGACGGCATTGACGGTCCGAAAGAGATAGGAAAGGAAGTAACCTGCTGCGAAGGGAAGGAAGACGCGGCCCGCCAGGAACGGAAAGCCGCGGGATGGCGCCTCGGGGGCATTCATGACAAGCGGGATCGCATTCTCGGTATCGAGGAGGTGCGGAGAATACCCGGTCGAGAAGGAAACGCCACGCTTGCCTGTCGTCTTGGACACGGTTGCCGGCGCCCGTTACACTCCACGTCGCGTTCCGGTCGGTGGGCATGCGTCGGCGGGCCGGCGCCAATACCGACACTCCGCTCCGGTGCCTGATCGGCATGTCAGCAACGAACAATCCCAACCCTGTGCGGGGCGGGCGCTTCCGCGAAGAACCGTCCGCCATCATGGAACGGATCAACGCCTCGGTGGACTTCGACCGCCGGCTGGCACCCTATGACATTGCCGGATCCAGGGCCCATGCGTCCATGCTGGCAGCCACGGGCATCCTTTCGGCCGCCGACAACCATGCCATCCAGCAGGGTCTTGATCGCATTGCCCGCGAGATCGAGGAAGGAACGATGACCTGGGACCCGGCGTTGGAAGATGTTCACATGAACATCGAGACGCGTCTTGCCGAGCTCATCGGCGAGCCGGCACGGCGTCTGCATACGGCGCGTTCGCGCAACGACCAGGTTGCGACAGACCTGCGCCTGTGGCTGCGCGATCAACTCGACCATCTCGATCACGCACTCACCGATCTTCAGGAGGCGCTGATTGGCCAGGCGGAGCGACATGTCGCGTCGGTCATGCCGGGAATGACACATCTGCAGCCGGCCCAGCCCGTCACCTTCGGTCATCACATGCTGGCCTATGTCGAGATGTCCGGCCGGGACCGCGGCAGGCTGAAGGACTGTCGCCGCAGAATGAACGAATCACCATTGGGAGCTGCGGCACTGGCCGGGACATCGTTTCCGGTGGACCCCGAAGCGACAGCGGCCTCGCTGGGCTTCGATCGTCCGGCGGCCAATTCCATGGATGCGGTGTCGGATCGGGATTTCTGCGTGGAGTTTCTTGCCGCGGGCGCCATCATTGGCGTGCACCTGTCACGCTTGGCGGAAGATCTCGTCCTGTGGACGAGCCCGACCTTCGGCTTCGTGCGCCTGCCCGACAGTCTGACCACGGGGTCGTCGATCATGCCCCAGAAACGCAATGCCGACGCCGCCGAACTGGTGCGTGGCAAGGCCGGACGCCTGACAGGTGCGCTGGTGTCGCTCCTGACCATGCTGAAGGGTTTGCCGATGACCTACGGCAAGGACATGCAGGAAGACAAGGAACCGCTCTTCGATGCCGCCGAGACGCTGATGCTCGCGGTTCCGGCCACAGCAGCCATGATCCGCGGCATGACCGTCGACACGCAGGCCATGCGGGCGCGCACGGATGACGGTTTCGTGACCGCGACGGATCTTGCGGACTGGTTGGTTCGCGAGAAGGGACTTGCGTTCCGTGAGGCCCATCACACCACCGGTCGTCTCGTGGCGCTTGCCGAGGAGAAGGGATGTGATCTGGCGTCGTTGCCGCTTGACGCGATGCGCCGGGTGGACGAGCGTCTCGACGCCTCGGTGCGCCGGATTCTCACGGTCGAGGCTTCGGTCGCCAGCCGTGCGAGTCCGGGCGGCACGGCGCCACAGCGGGTGGCTGAAGCGGTGGAAGAAGCCCGCAGGAGGTATCTTGCATGACAAGACGCAGTGCCCTGATGCTGACGCTTGCAGCCCTGGCAGCCGCGTGCGGGCGCAAGGGGGATCCGACACGTCCCGGTACGGACGTGAAGTCGGACGACAGTTGAACGCCTTCACGTACCGCAACGGACGGCTGCATGTGGAGGACGTGGACCTCGCGACCATTGCCCGCGAAATCGGTACGCCCTTCTATTGTTACAGCGCGACGGCGCTGCGGCGCCGATTCCTTCACCTCCGGGACGTGCTGGCCGGGACCGGAACATCGATCCTCTATGCGGTCAAGGCCAACAGCAATCTCGCGGTCATCCATCTCCTCGGCGGTCTGGGTGCGGGAGCGGACGTCGTCTCGGCGGGAGAGATACACCGCTGCCTTGCCGCCGGACTCGACGCAAGCACGATTGTCTTCTCGGGAGTCGGCAAGTCCCGTGAGGAGATCGTCTTCGCCCTGGAGAGCGGCGTCAGGCAGATCAACGTCGAGAGCGAAGGCGAGTTCGATCGAATCGGTGAGACCTGTGACGACTTGAACAGGGAAGCGCCCGTGGCCTTTCGGTTCAATCCCGATGTCGATGCGGGCGGACACGAGAAGATCTCCACCGGGCGGCAGACGGACAAGTTCGGCCTTCCCGCGGCAGTCATCCGCCACCTGTGGTCGAGGGCCCGGGCTCATCCCCTGATCCGGCCCGTCGGACTCGCGGTTCACATCGGGTCCCAGATACACGAAGTCGAACTCTACCGCACCGCCTTCGACAGGCTTCTGGATCTGGCCGGAACGCTGGATGGTGTCGCGACACTGGATCTTGGCGGGGGCCTGGGTATCGCCTACCACGAGGAGGAAGAAGCCATCGACCTCGGCGGCTATGCAAGCCTGCTGGCGGATGTCCGCCGCCGGACGGACGCCGAACTCGCCATTGAACCCGGACGTTGGCTGGTCGCGTCAGCCGGGGCGCTCGTGACCGGAGTGAACACGGTCAAGCAGGCCGGGTCGAAGCGCGTCGTCATCGTCGATGCTGCCATGAACGATCTCGTGCGGCCGACACTCTATGGCGCCCGTCATCCGGTCTGGCCGCACCGCGAGGCGACGCCTCCACGCTTCGCATCCTTGGTGGCAGGGCCGGTCTGCGAGTCGGGGGACGTACTGGCCCACGACGCGCCGTTGCCCGCTCTCGAGGACGGTGATCTGCTGGCCATAGGTCACGCCGGAGCCTATGGCGCCGTCATGGCCTCGGGATACAATGGTCGCCTGCTGGTACCGGAGGTGATGGTGGAACAGGATCGTCTTTCCGTGGTCCGCAGGCGGCCGGGACATGATGAGATGATGGCGCTGGAGACAGTTCCCGGCCTGCAACGCGATGACGCCGTTCGCTGACAGCAGGGCAGGTTCCGCCGTCGTTGCGCGGCGATTGTCCCTGACCCGCCTGGCGCTCGTCTGGGAGGACCTCGTCATCCGGTCCTGGCGCGCTGCGTCCCTCATTGTCCTCTTCCTGGGACTCGTCCTGCTCGGGGCGGTGTCATCGCTTCCCGGGGTCCTCCATGTCACCCTCGTGCTGTTCTTCGGCATGGTCACACCTCTTGTCCTGTGGCGGGATTTCGGGGGATTCGCCTGGCCCGGGGACAGGCATGTGCGGCGCCGTCTCGAAATCGGGAGCGGCGTGCCGCACAGACCGCTGGCGGCGCTCGACGATGTCTATGCGGGCGATGTTCAGGACGGGGCAAGTCAGGCGCTGTTCGAGATCCATCGGGCGCGAGCAGCCGGACGGGTACGCCGCCTGCGGGTGGGCTGGCCGCGCAGTGTGCTCGCTGCGCGTGACCGTTTCGCACTGAGATATCTTGCCCTGCTGGTCCTGGTCTGGGGGGTGATTGCCGGCTGGTCGCAGGCCCGGGCCAACTTCACCGCCCTGCTGCAGCCGGGATACTCCGTGAGCGGAGGCGCCGGGGCTGTCGGCGAGGCGACATTCTGGATCACACCTCCTGCCTACACCGACGTCGCTCCCATCTGGTTCGAGCAGAACGCCGGGGATCACGCGGTGCCGGTTCCCGTCGGCAGTGAACTGGTGGTGCAGGTCCGCGGTGGCTCTCGGCTCCCGGTACTGACCGTCGATGACGTATCGTACGATTTGACCGGTGCCGGGGGAGAGAACTGGCAGATCGCCCACGTGCTCGACAGTGGCACGCAATTCTCGATCCTCCAGTCCGGCACCGTGCTGGATGGGCGGACGATCACACTGATCGCCGACGATCCCCCCGATGTCGCCCTCACGGCGGAGCCCTCCGAGACCCTGCGGACGGGGCTGCGTCTCGATGTCGCGGCCAGCGACGACTACGGCCTCGAATCCATCACTGGCGAGATACGGCGACCGGACGGCGCCGACGATGACGTGCTGCGGATTTCCGTGCCATTGGCGCAGCCGGGAATCCGTACCGTGTCGGGTCCCACCTTCCACAACCTGATGGCGCACCCATGGGCCGGTCACGAGGTGGAACTGGTTCTGGTGGCCACGGACGAAATCGGCCAGAAGAGTGCGAGCGTCCTTCATGCCTTCGAGTTGCCGGAACGCTTCTTCCATCACCCGGTGGCACGCGAAATCGCGAAGCAGCGCAAGGCCTTCGCGGTCGACAGGGACCTTGCAGGCGAGACGGCTTCGGTGCTGCACCGTCTTTCGAGGGAACCGGAAACCTACCTTTCGGAAGTCGACGTTCACCTGGCGCTGGTGACGGGCGCCTTGCGCCTTGACTACAGCGCCGGCCGGGAATCGACGGCCGACGACGTGATCGGACTGATGTGGGAAGTGGCGCTTGCCGTCGAGGAGGGCCCGCTGGCCTTCGCTGAACAGCGGGTGCGCGATCTGCAGCAGCGAATTCTCGAGGCTCTCGGCGGCGGCGCGCCGGACGCCGAGATCGAACGTCTGCTCGCAGAACTGCGCAACGCCATGGACGACTACATGCGGGCCCTTTCGAACAGGCTGCGTTCGGATCCAGGAGATCTGTTCGACCCCACCGAGGCGCTGAAGGCGGTTGGCAGCCGCGAACTGACCGATCTGGTGGACAGGATATCCGAACTGGTACGCACCGGTTCGCGCCAGCAGGCCCGGACCCTGCTGACCCGACTTCAGGAGATCATGGAGAGCATTTCCGTGGGCAATCTCAGTGACCTTGCGGGAAGCTCGTCTGCGGAAGCCGTGGAAATGATCCAGACCATCCGCCAGATCATCAGCGAACAGCAACAGCTTCTGGATGAGAGTTTCAGGGTCCTGCGCGATGTCGGGGAAGAGGATGCCGACACGACCGGGCAGGCGCTACGCCAGGCCGATGTGAGGGACGTTCTCGAGAGCTTCATGGAACGCATGGAGGAGTTCGGCTACGACGTGCCCCGCCACTACGGCCGGGCCAACCGCTCGATGCGCCGCGCCGTTCGCCAGCTGAAGGCCAACCGTCCGGGCCATGCGGTCGATCATCAGACGCAGGCCGTCGACTTTCTCAGGGAAGGCGCCGGCGACATGATGGCGCAGATTCTCGACCTCCTCGGAGAGAGCGTGGCGGGCGATTCCCAAGGATTCTTTTCGGCGCCCAGGGACCCGATCGGCCGTAGCCTCGGCAACGCCATCGGTTCCGCCACCGACGATATCGACATTCCCGACAAGGGATCCCTCGTCCGCGTTCGCCAGATACTTGACGAACTGAAACGCCGCGCCGCCGAACAGCACAGGCCCCGGGAGGAGCAGGAGTATCTCCGCCGCCTGCTCAGGCGATTCTGACACTCCGAACGGTCAAGGCATGCCGTTGGCTCCGAGCCTGTGCTAGTGTTCCGGGGACCTTGCCTCCTCATCGGTCATGAAGCAGGGAACGGTGGCGTGATTCAGTTTGAAAACGTTGGTCTGCGCTATGGCAGCGGACCGGAAGTCCTGCATGACATCGATCTCACCCTGGAATCGGGATCCGGCCACTACCTTGTCGGACCCACAGGCGCCGGCAAGACCTCGATGCTGAGCCTGCTCTATCTTGGCCGCCGGCCCACCCGTGGACTTCTGACCATGTTCGGGCAGGATGTGGCAACGGCCACACGGAGCGCCCTCACGGGCTTTCGTCGGCGCATCGGTGTCGTTTTCCAGGACTACAACCTGCTCGATCATCTCTCGGCATTCGACAATGTCGCGCTGCCGCTGCGCCTGGTGGGCACGGACCCGGGCATGGTGAGCGATCACGTCCACCAGTTGCTGGAGTGGGTGGGTCTCGACACCATGGCCGACGTGAAGCCACCTTTCATGTCGGGTGGCGAAAAACAGCGGGTGGCCGTGGCGAGGGCGGTCATCGGACAGCCGGACGTGCTGCTCGCCGACGAGCCGACGGGCAACCTCGACGAGCCCATGGCGGATCGTCTGATGATGCTCTTCATGGAACTCAATCGCCATGGCACGACCCTGGTGATCGCCACCCACAACACCAGGCTTCCGCAGCGGTTTCCCCATCCGGTCCTTCACCTCAAGGAAGGGTTCCTGAAAGCGGGCCGCTCATGGTGAGGTGGAGACAGCGAGCGCAGGAGGTCCCGCTTGCCTCGGATCCCTCGTTCAGCTTTGTTCCGACCATCATCGGCGCCATGGTGTTCCTGTCGACCCTGGTGCTCAGTGCCTCGCTGACCATGGAAGGAGTCGCTGACCGGTTGCAGGTCACCGGTCAGCAGTACGGTGCCACCATCGAGATGTCCCGGGAGACCGCCAGCGAAGAGACCGTGGCCACCTCCATCGACGTGCTGGCGCAGTTGCCGGGAGTGACCCGGGTTCACCTGGTCGGGGATGACGAGATTCTCGAGACCATCGAGGCATGGACGGGTGGCAGACCCGACCCGGACCTGTTGCCGTTGCCGGTGCTGATCGATGTCGAGGCCATGTCGTCCGAATCCCTGAGAGGTGACATCATCGAGCAGATTCTCGAGGAGACTGTCGGCGCCGTCACCGTCTATGTCGAACCACAGTGGCTCCTCGCGGTGCGCAGCACCGTCAGTACCGTGCAACTGGCGACCGCCCTGATGCTGGTCATCATGGCGCTGATCTCTGTCGTTTCGATCATCCATGTCACGCGCACGGCGCTGTCCATTCATCAGGACACCATCGAGATCCTGCACCAGGTCGGAGCCCAGGACAGCTACATCGCGGCCCAGTTTCAGAACCAGTCCCTCGTCCTGGCGTTGATGGGAGGCATTCCCGGCAACGTACTGGCCATCCTCATCCTCCTCCTGATAGGCGAGTTGTCCGGCGAAGTCGAGGCACCCCTGTTGCCGGCGGTCTCATTCGCGGTTCGCGAGTGGCTGTTTCTCGGCGCGCTTCCCGTGGTCGCGGCGCTGGTGGCGATGGTCGCGGCGCGGGTCACGGTGATTGCCTCACTGGACCGCATGCCGTGAGACGGAAGAGAACGATGAAAGCGCGACTTGTCATCGTCCTGCTGGTGATTCTGGCGGCGGTCTGGGTTGGAGGACTGATGCGCTTTGTCACGCAGGTCGCCCCGGAAACCCCGTCGGCAGTCGGCCGGAAGGCGGACGCCATCGTCGTGCTCACGGGAGGCAGGGAACGGCTGCCCGCCGGGATCGATCTCCTGCAGAACGGAAAGGCGGAGCGTCTGTTTGTCAGCGGTGTTCACAGTGGCGTCGATGTCGCCGCGATCCTTGATGTCAACAGTCAGGCATCAACCACCCTGGCTTGCTGCATCGATCTTGGACACGATGCCCGCCATACCGTGGGCAACGTGCGCGAGACAGCGAACTGGATGGCGGCGGGAGGACGTACCTCCATGATCCTCGTGACCGCCAACTACCACATGCCGCGCAGTCTTGTCCTTTTCCACCGGTTCATGCCGGCGATTGATGTCATTCCCTACCCGGTAGTGTCAGGCGCGGTGCACCTGGATGTCTGGTGGCGCCACCCGCGAACCCTGCTTCTTCTTGCCAGCGAATACTCCAAGTACCTCGTCAGCCTGATCTGGCCCCCGGCATGACCTTCATCCGGTCATGCGCGTTTCTCGTTCTGTCGCTGGGGGTCATGGTGTTTCTGGCTGTCACGACGCTGCCGACACTGCTCCTTGCTCGCCGTCTGGCCGCCCGGGTCCCTGTCTGGTTTGCCGGTGTGCAGCTCTTTCTCCTCGACGTTGTGGTCGGGCTCAGGATCGAGGTGAGGGGCAGGACCAACCTGCCGGACGGCCCGGCGCTGATCGCCGTCAAGCACCAGTCCGCCCTGGAAACCTACGCCCTCGTGAGGCTGTTTCCGGATGCCTGTTTCATCATCAAGCGGGAAATCGTCCGAATTCCGGTTGTCGGCTGGTTCATTTCGGCCATGGATTGCCTCGCCATTGATCGCAGCGCCGGCCTCTCCGCGCTGCGCCGCATCCTGAGCCACGCGGCAACGGTGGCCAGCGAGGGCCGGTGCATGGTGATCTTCCCCGAGGGCACACGCACGGCCCCCGGTGAAAGGGTCGCCTACCAGCGTGGCGTGGCCGGACTCTATGCCGCACTGGGCGTGCCGGTGATTCCGGTGGCACTCAACAGCGGGGTCTTCTGGCCACGCCGGCATATCAGGAAGACGCCGGGGTGCGCCGTCATGGCCTTCCTCGAGGCGGTACCACCTGCCCTGCCGCGGGAGCGTTTCATGGAAGAGCTTGAATCAAGGATTGAATCCGGAACCAGAGAGCTCGTCGTCGAGGCCCGGAACAGGGGTGGCCGTTGAGAGTACACACGAGGAACGCCATGATGCCACGAGACGGAAGGGATGGCAGATGAGTGACGCTCAATCCCCCATTGCCTTGCAGATCTGGGATATGAAGTACCGTCTCAAGGGGCCCGACGGCACGCCGGTGGACAACGATGTCGAGGCGACCTGGCGACGGGTGGCCGAAGCCTGCGCATCGGTAGAGGACGCCGCCAGCCGACACCGGATAGCAGAACAGTTCTTCGAGGCCATGTCCGGCTACCGTTTCCTGCCCGCCGGCAGGATTCTGGCCGGCGCAGGCACCCGGAGGAAGGTCACGCTCTTCAACTGCTTTGTCATGGGGACCATTCCCGACGACATGGGCGGGATCTTCGATCACCTCAAGGAGGCGGCTCTCACCATGCAGGCCGGTGGCGGGATCGGTTATGACTTTTCGACACTGAGACCCGAGGGCGCTGTCGTTCGTGGTGTGGGCGCTGACGCCTCCGGACCGCTGACCTTCATGGATGTCTGGGATTCCATGTGTCGCACCATCATGAGCGCCGGCCACCGTCGCGGGGCGATGATGGCGACCATGCGCTGCGATCACCCGGACATCGAGGCGTTCATCGACGCCAAGCAGGAAGCCGGACGACTGCGCATGTTCAATCTCTCCGTGCTCGTGACCGATGCCTTCATGACCGCGGTCCGGCAGGACGATGCCTGGGAACTCGTCTTTGACGGCGTTGTCCATGGAACGGTGTCGGCCCGCGACCTGTGGGACCGGATCATGCGCGGCACCTATGCCTGCGCCGAACCCGGTGTCATCTTCATCGACCGCATCAACCGGCGGAACAACCTCCACTACTGCGAGACCATCTCCGCCACCAATCCATGCGGTGAACAACCCCTGCCGCCCTATGGCGCCTGCCTTCTGGGTTCCATCAACCTGACGCGTTTCATCACCGATCCGTTCGGTGACGAGGCACGGTTCGATGACGAGGGGTTTTCCCGCTCGGTGGCGGCTGCCGTGAGGATGATGGACAACATCATCGACGTGTCGCGGTTTCCCCTTGAGGAGCAGCGCCGGGAGGCTGCCGCCAAGCGGCGCATCGGTCTGGGCGTCACCGGTCTTGCCGACGCGCTCATCATGATGAAGGCGCATTACGGCAGCGAAAAAGCGGTCACGCTGGCCCGCACCTGGCTCGCATGCCTGCGTCGCCAGGCCTATCTTGCATCCGTGCGTCTGGCGGAGGAGAAGGGGCCCTTCCCGCTCTTCGATGCCGAAGCCTA
Source organism: Alphaproteobacteria bacterium (assembly GCA_964291265.2). Taxonomy (GTDB): domain Bacteria; phylum Pseudomonadota; class Alphaproteobacteria; order SP197; family SP197; genus SP197. The sequence goes on along the minus strand of OZ219747.1, from coordinate 231,325 downwards.
TCTGGCGGGCGAGACCGTCGCCGGACTCGACCGGGACGTGCGCGACGCGATTGCCGCCAACGGCATCCGCAATGCGCTGCTGACATCGATTGCCCCGACCGGCACGATTTCGCTCTTCGCCGACAACATCTCCTCGGGTCTCGAGCCGGTCTTTGCCTTTTCCTACACGCGCCATGTCCTGATGCCCGACGGAACCAGGAGAAGCGAGGAGGTCACCGACCACGCGCTCCGCCTGTGGCGCCGGATGCGCGGTGAGGACACTCCGCTGCCCGACTACTTCGTGGATGCCCAGACACTCAGGCCGACCGACCACGTACGCATGCAGGCGGTCGTCCAGGAGTACATCGACAGTTCGATTTCCAAGACCATCAACGTGCCCGTGGACATGCCTTTCGAGGATTTCAAGGATGTCTATCTCGAGGCCTACGGGCTGGGATGCAAGGGCTGCACGACATACCGGCCGAACGATGTCACCGGCGCTGTCCTCGAAGCGCCCGCGGCCGCGGATGCAGAGCCCCTTCTGCCCCTTGACGAACCAGGATCCGAAACCCCGGGGGATACATTCGAGACTGCCGGCGTCATTCACCTGACCCGGCCCCTCGACCGTCCCGAGGTTCTCCCGGGGAGGACCTACAAGCTGCGCTGGCCGGAGAGTGACCATGCGATCTACCTGACCGTGAACGATGTGGTCAGGAATGGCCGCAGGCGGCCTTTCGAGGTCTTCATCAACTCGAAGAACATGGATCACTACGCCTGGACCCTGGGTCTCACCCGGATGATCTCGGCGGTGTTCCGCCGTGGCGGTGATGTGAGCTTCGTGGTCGAGGAACTGAAGGCGGTGTTCGATCCGCGCGGCGGATCATGGATGAATGGTCGCTACGTGCCCTCGCTGCTGGCCGCCATCGGCGACGTTCTCGAGACCCACATGATCAGCATCGGTTTCATCAGCGACACAGGCAAGGGCATCGGCTCCGTCGGCGAACCGGACCGCGGTTCCGCCAGTTGTCCGCGGTGCGGTCTTCCGGGTCTGATCCATCAGGAGGGCTGCCTGCTCTGTACGTCCTGCGGGTTCTCCAGATGCGCCTGAAGTCAGCTCTCAAGGCTTGCGGGCCGAAAAGACTGCGTGTCCTGCCAGAAGCCAGTGGATATCGATATCCACCAGACCGGCCGCCTCCAGCCACTTGAACTGTTCGAACAGACCGGATGGCATGTCGACCGGGTCGGCTTCGGGATCGCTGTAGTAGTTCCAGCCATCCTCGCGAAAGAAGTGCAGCATGTCCTCGTTGCCGTCGAGACGGATGGCCCTTTCCCTGACACCGTCGTCCCAGTGACTCTCCCACAAGGCGAGACCTTCCCGGCGTTGCGCCTCGACGAGATCGCAGATGATGATCACGCCTCCGGGCGCAAGGGCAGCCGCGAGATCCCCGAACAGTTCGGCCTTTCCCGGTCCGTCGAGGTGGTGGACGGCAAGCGACGACACGAAAGCGTGGACCGGTCGGTCGAATCGCCGCCAGCCTGAATCGGCAATGTCCATGAGGGATGTCGTCCAGGACGCTCCGGTCTCGCCGAGGCGCCTGCCTGCTGCCTCGAGCATGGCCGAGGAGCCGTCAAGCGCCAGGATATGGCATGTGGTGAATCTTCGCGCCAGGGCTGATGCGAGAAGGCCTTCACCGCAGCAGATATCGACAATGAGGGCGTTTTCCTGCGGGCGGGGAATGACCCTGCAAATCGCGTCAAGCTGCATTTCCCGCTCGGGCACAAAGTAGGCGCCGTAGTCGATGAAGTGGCGTGAATCATCCTCACTCCAGCCTGCGTCACTGTCTGCCATCTGTCGAACTCCAGAAGCGATGGGGTGCAGAACCTATCATGGTTTGGGGCTTGTATCGTTGACTGAATGGCTCATGCCGCCAGTTAAGCGATCCATTCCACGGATCATCGGAGCGCCTGGCGGCAACGCTCCATCCGCGTGCCGATGCGCCGGTCCCCGACGCCTGACGTTGCGGACCGCATTCAGGTCCGCATGGCCTGAGCATGTGAATGTCGCCTGTGTTGGCAAGAGAGGCGGCCTCAAGCCATTGTTGCACTCCGCACACGTCTGGCTGACATGCGCCGCCTTCACCACAGACGAGGCGCGGAGCCTTGCAGGCGAGCATCGCTATGCAACTCAACACCGGCCCCTGGCGATGATCCCGCGGTTCAGCCCGAACTTCGCCTTCACGTTCGTCCCGGGATGCTCGACCGTGCCCCTTGCACTCCGCGTCCTGCCGGCGGTCTTCGGATCTTCCACGACGTCCGTTCAAGCCAGCCAGCTTCCGCGAGACAACGCGGTGCTGCCAGTTGCGCCGCTTCAATGGCCATCCTTGCGGCACCGTCCGGGCATGGCGGCGGCGGGTGCGCTCACGCCGTCCGCTGCCTTGGCGCGACATCCTGCGCCGCCCCCGCTTGCATCGCGCTTCGAGGCGGCCCGTCACCGGCGCATGAAGGATCCCGCCGCCGCCGGTGGCCCGCTTTCATGTCAATGCCGGTCACGGCGCCGTCGTCGTCGGCGCTCGACAGCCGCTACCCCGCAGCAGACGGATCGCATGCCACGTGCCGTCGATCCGCGGACCGGCTCTCCCTCGGGACAAGGGTTCCCTCCCCTGCGGCGCAGCGTCATCGACCCGATCTTCCTGAACCTGGAGCGTGCCGTTTGAAAGATGCGGATGGCGCCCGGGAGCGCACACGCTCATCATGCCCGCGCCGCCTGAACTTCGGGCGGCCGCCTCAGCCCCCTGAAACATCGCTGCCACGCATCCGCCTGAGCCTGCGACATCTCCTGCAAGCACGGCGTCAACCGGCGGAGCCGGATGAAGGCCTTGTCGAGCCGTGAAGAACGAAACGCTCGGGTTAGCCGTTCCACTCCCGCCAGTCTCGCTGCTGCTCTTGTCGGTCGAGCAGGGCGTTCCGGACGAAACGGCAGGCGATGAGCGAGAGCAGCCAGCCTGCGTACTTTCTTTCGGGATCCGGGAAACAGCCGATGGACAATCTGCCGGTGTCCGGTATCGTCCGCCATGCGCGGTCGGCCTCCATTGGCCGCCTGGTGGGGCAGGGAAGGCGACCCCGAACCACACGCTTGATCAGTTCCGCAACATTGCCTTTCAGTCAACGATACAGTCAACCACGGATTCGCCTGAAATTCCTGTTTTCCCGAACAGGGGGATTGACGTCTATCCGCCCCCGCTTTAGTGAACATTCATACACACCGGAATCTCGAGGCGAGCCGGGAAAGGGAGTCCACGTGAGCAACGCCAAGATTACAGAAGTCCTGACGATGATTAACAGGGAAATTGCATCCGAAGAAGAACGGCACCAGACGTTGCTGGCCGAAGCCGCGACAGTTCGGCAATCGATCGAGAAAATGCAAAAGGCCGTACAAGGCCTGCAGACGCTGATCGGCGATGATGCTGCGGAACGCCGGCCGGCCAGGAGGGGCAGAGGTCCGGGCAGGAAAGGCAGCAAGGCCCGGTCGGGCAGGAAACGCGGCCGGAAGGCCTTCGCGGGAAAGGTTGCACCCGCGGCAGTTCTGGCTGCGATTTCCGGTTCAGGACAACACGGCGTCATGCGTTCGGCTCTGAGTGGCTTGCTGGCCAATCGCAGGGGCGAGGAGCCGACGCGCAAGGCGCTTGACGAAGCTCTTCAGTCGCTTCTTTCGGAAATGAGCATTCGTCGCGAGGGTTATCGCTTCGTGGCTGTCGGGAGCGCTGCGCCAGGGGCCGCTGCCGAGGCCGTTCAGGCAGAAAGCGCCCTCCCGTCGGACGGTGGCGGTGAGGAACAGCTTGCGGTCCAGTCCGCGGGCAAGGCGATTCCGTTCGAGGAAGATCCGGCGACAGGAGAAACCGGCGAAACGGAGTTGCCCGCACCGGTGGCACGGTCGGGAGGCGGCAGGCGCGGGCGTCCCCGCAAACCTGTTTCCGCCGAGGTCGCGCGGGCGATGGCCGAGGTTGCCGGCGTCATCGCCCAGGCCGGAAAGGAGGGCTGCAAGATGGCGGCCATTCGCGCCGGCGTCGCGCAGGCAACCGGCGTGTCGCTCTCCAGCGCCGAGGCGACACGGGCCGTCAAGGACCTTCTGAACGAAGGCAGGGTGCATCGCGACGGGTATCGCTACGTCGCCAGCTGAGAACGGGGCCGGCGCCGCAGTCAGGCCGGCGGCACCGGCACCCCGGTTTGGCCGGCGGCATCGACGAGGCCTTGCCAGATTTCCGTGTGAAGCTCGATGCCGGATGTCCGTTTCCGGCATTCGCTCTCCCTTTCGGGATCTCCCGGAACCCGCACCCGGTCGACGCCGGGTGCGGGCGGCGAGGTACGCAGACTTTCGACGATGGCCTGCGCGGTTCTGGCATAGTGTCCTGCTGATCCGAAGGCATCTGTGGCAATGGCGACAATCAACCAGTTGAATTCGCATGCCGGACCGAGCATGGCGCTGCCGACGATTTCGCCAATGACAGCGAGGCCGTAACCCTTGTGGCCGCCGGCCGGGAGCAGGGCTCCGCCGTTGTCATAATCATCGATATTCGTGGTCGGATGGCCGTCCCGGTCGATCAGCCAGCCCTCGGGCACGTCCTCACCGGTTCGCCGACGCAGGCGGATCTTGCCGTTTGCCGCGACGCAGGTGGCAAAATCCGCCGACACCGGCCCGGCCTCACCGGCCGGCATGGCAAGCGCCCAGGGATTGGTCGACAACGCTCCGCCGCGACCGCCATGGGCGGCCACCATGCGCCAGCGTTCCCGCCCGCCACCACCGCAGATCATCGCCAGCAGACCATGCCGGGCCAGGCGTTCGGCATAGGCTCCCAGGCGCCCGGTGTGGGCGACATTGACGATACCGGCCGTCACCACCGGTTGGTGACGTCTCATGTCGATCAGTTCTTCGGCCGCCCGGTCCATGGCAAGAATGCCAAGTCCGCTGCCGCCGTCGACACGTGCCACCGAGGGCCCGGGCCGCGTCACGGTGATGTCGGCAACCGGCAGGGCGCTGCGGCTTTCGAAAAACGAGAGGTAGTAGGGAATCCTGTTGACGCCATGGGAGACGACATCCTTGAGTTCGGCGTCAACGAGATGGGCGGATACCGCGCCGGCGTCGCCCTCCCGCATGCCGGCGGCAACGAGAATGTCCTTGCAGAAGTCGCCCAGGACATCCGCATCAAGCGTCGGCACGGCGCCGGTTCTCCCGGTGAAGCGGACTACCTGTTCTGCCGGTTTTCGATGAGATCGTCCACGACACCGGGCTCGGCCAGGGTTGAGGTGTCCCCCAGGTTGCCGAAGTCGTTTTCGGCGATCTTGCGGAGAATGCGCCGCATGATCTTGCCCGAACGGGTCTTGGGCAGACCCGGGGCCCACTGCAGCCAGTCCGGGCTGGCGATGGGGCCAATGCCCTTGCGCACCCACTGAACGAGTTCACGGGCCAGTTCGCTGCCGGGTTCCTCGCCGGCATTGAGCGTCACATAGGCATAGATGCCCTGTCCCTTGATGTCGTGCGGAGCGCCGACCACGGCGGCCTCGGCGACCTTGGGATGGGCGACCAGCGCGCTCTCGACCTCGGCGGTCCCCATGCGGTGGCCGGAGACATTGAGAACATCGTCCACCCGGCCGGTGATCCAGTAGTAGCCATCCTCGTCCCTCCTGGCGCCGTCGCCGGTGAAGTACTTGCCGGGATAGGTGGCGAAGTAGGTCTGGATGAAGCGCTCGTGATCGCCGTAGACCGTCCGCATCTGGCCCGGCCAGGAATCCAGAATGCAGAGATTTCCGGTGGCCGCTCCTTCGAGGATCCGGCCGTCATTGTCGACGATGGCCGGTCTGACGCCAAAGAACGGCCTGGTCGCCGACCCCGGCTTGAGATCGGTGGCGCCGGGCAGGGGGGTGATCAGAATGCCCCCTGTTTCCGTCTGCCACCAGGTGTCGACGATCGGACAGCGTCGGTCGCCCACGACACGCCAGTACCAGTCCCAGGCCTCCGGATTGATCGGTTCCCCGACCGAGCCGAGCAGGCGAAGACTGGCCCGCGATGCGGATGCAACCGGATCGTCACCCTCCCTCATGAGGGCGCGGATGGCGGTCGGCGCCGTGTAGTAGATGGTGACCGAGTGCTTGTCGACGACCTGCCAGTGGCGGCTGGCATCGGGCCAGTTCGGTACGCCCTCGAACATCAGCGTGGTGGCGCCGTTGGCCAGAGGCCCGTAGACGATGTAGCTGTGGCCAGTCACCCAGCCGACATCGGCCGTGCACCAGTAGATGTCGCCGACGTGATAGTCGAAGACATAGCTGTGGGTCATGGAGGCATAGACGAGATAGCCACCGGAGGTGTGCAACACGCCCTTGGGCTTGCCGGTGGAGCCTGACGTATAGAGGATGAAGAGCGGGTCTTCCGCTTTCATGGTCGCCGCCGGGCAGTCGGCGCCGGTCGAATCCTTCACGTCATGCCACCAGTGGTCGCGGCCTTCCTTCATCGTCACGTCGGCGCCGGTGCGACGGACCACGAGGACGGCGCTGACATCCGCGCAGTCCTCAAGGGCCTCGTCCGCGTTGTTCTTGAGCGGAACCTTCCTGCCGCCGCGCAGACCCTCGTCGGCCGTGATGAGGAAACGCGAATCGCAGTCGTGAATCCGGCTGGCAAGGGCGTCCGGCGAGAACCCCCCGAACACGACGGAATGAACGGCGCCGATCCGGGCGCAGGCGAGCATGGCCGAGGCAGCCTCGGGGATCATCGGCATGTAGATGGTGACCCGGTCGCCACGGCGCACACCCATCCAGAGGAGAGCGTTGGCCATCCGGCAGACTTCTTCGTGGAGTTCCCGGTAGGTCAGTGTGCGCGAGGCCTCTGCGGGGTCGTCCGGCTCCCAGATGATCGCCGCCTGATCGCCCCGTTCCGCAAGGTGCCGGTCGAGGCAGTTGGCCGCGACGTTGAGTTCGCCGTCCTCGAACCACCTGATGTCCACGCCGTCGTCGTAGGTCGTGTTCTTGACCTTCCTGTAGGGCGTGATCCAGTCAATCCGCAGGCCGTGCCGTGCCCAGAACCCGTCCGGGTCACGGATCGATTCCTCGTACATGGCAAGGTAGGCATCGTTGTCGACATGGGCCCGTGCAGCCCATTCGGACGGAATGCCATGGACAACGTCGTCGCTCATGGGAACCTCGTCGCTGAACACCCGGAAGTGTGGCCCGACACGGCTCCTGGAATCAAGAACCCACCCGTCCGGCGCAAGCAGCGATGTCACCGGGTTCCCGACAACGGGCGCCCTTCCCGGTGAAGGCCTGTCGGTCGTCTGCGGCAGCCCCTGTCGACAACGTCGAAGGGCCGGAATTCGGAACTCTCGTGATGAGGCACGGTTTCCATCGCCGCAAGCGTTCAGTCACGCGGTGACTGGGGCGATGACGGAACCGAGTGAATCCAGGCGAGTCCCGGAGCAATGCACAGGTGCCAGCGTCATCCTCATCATCGTCACGCCTTGGCCGAATGCTTACCCATCGCTGAGGTTGCACGGCCTTCCTGTGTGCTGGCGTCGGGTCGCCCGTTCTTCGCCATGCAGCCGGTGATTCACGGGCGCCGTGGCCATGGTCCATGCGGGTGCGGACTCCGGGCGAAAGCCGTCGTCAGGCCAACGACCGGCTTCTCGCGCTGGCCTGCAACCCCGGCCCGTCACGGACGCAAGCCGGGATCATCGAGGGGGACTCATGCAACGCGGGCGCCTGCCCCTGGAGCCATTGCCCCTTCATGGCCGGGCGGGATAGTCTTGGCGCAGGCGCGGCGGGGGACATCATGCAGCTCAGTCTTTCCACCTGGCAGGAGGTGGAGCACTACCTGGAGTCGCGTTCCGGCATCATCATGCCGGTGGGCTCCACCGAACAGCACGGCCCGGGCGGACTGATCGGAACCGATGCCATCTGCCCGGACATCGTCGCTCGTCGTCTCGGCGAGGAGACAGGCGTGCTTGTCGCGCCCACCCTTGGCATCGGGGTTGCCCAGCACCATCTCGGCTTTTCCGGATCGATGTGCCTGCGTCCCTCGACTCTCATGAGCGTTGTCCGGGACTGTGTCCTCTCCCTTGCCCGTCACGGATTCGACCGGTTCTTCTTTCTCAACGGTCACGGCGGAAACATCGCCACCATTCATGCGGCAATCGCCGAAGTCCACTCCGAGGCCTCGATGCGTACCCGGCCCGTGGAACGGTCGCTGCGCTGCACGTTGTCGAACTGGTGGGATTCGCCAGGCGTGCGGTCGATCTCGAAGGAACTCTACGGGGCCGACGAGGGCGAGCACGCGACGTGCAGCGAGGTTTCGGTCACCTGGTTTGCCTTTCCCGAGCACATCAAGAAGGTCAATCTCGAGGGCAGGGCGCCTGCGTGGTCGGGGTTCCACGATTCGGACGACTACCGCAGGCGCTATCCCGACGGGCGGATCGGCAGCCTGCCGTCGCTCTCCACGCCTGAGGCGGGACGCCGCCTGGTGGACGCGTCGGTGAAGGACCTCGCCGGCAAGCTCAACCGTTTTCTCGATGAACCCTGACAGGAACCGAGGGGATATGTCATGGAAGACAATGTCATGAACGGGGCTGAGAGCCTCGTGCGTACCCTCGTCAATGGCGGAGTGGACACCTGTTTCACCAATCCGGGTACTTCGGAAATGCACTTTTGCGCCGCCCTCGACAAGGTCGATGGCATGCGGTGCATCCTTGGTCTCTTCGAAGGCGTGGTGACAGGCGCCGCCGATGGTTACGGACGCATGAAGGACAGCCCTGCGGCGACGCTTCTCCACACGGGCCCCGGACTGGGAAACGGCCTGGCCAACCTGCACAATGCCAGAAAGGCGCGCACGCCCATCGTCAACATCGTCGGCGAGCATGCGACCTACCACGTTGCCCATGACGCGCCGCTGACAGCCGACATCGAGGGCATTGCGCGGCCGGTTTCCGATTGGGTCAGGACCAGCGCGGACGCGGTGTCGGTCGCCGCCGACGGGGCGGCGGCGATTGCCGCGGCACGGACTCCGCCAGGGCAGGTCGCTACCCTCGTCCTGCCGGCGGACACGGCGTGGAACGATGCGGAAGGTCCATCCCCGGTTCCGCACGTGGCGGCGCCGAAACGAGTGAGCGAGGGGCGGGTCGGGGCATGCGCGGACGTGCTTCTGTCCGGCGAGCCGGTGCTGATCCTGCTCGGCGGTCGGGCGCTGCGCGCCGATGCGGTGGAACTGGCGGGGCGTATCGCCGCACGGACCGGCGCTCTCGTCATGAGCGAGTTTGCCGGCGCCCGTACGGAGCGTGGCGCCGGCCGGGTCAACCCGGAACGCATGCCCTATGTGGTCGATGAGGCCCTGGCCGCCACTGCCGGAATACGTCATGTCGTTCTTGTCGGCGCGAAGATGCCGGTTGCCTTCTTTGCCTATCCCGGCAAGCCGAGCCTGCTCGTTCCCGAGACGGCCCCCCCTGTCGAGCTCGCGGGAGTGGCGGACGATGTGGTGCAGGCACTCAGTTGTCTCGTGGATTGGCTGGGCGCCATTCACTGGGATCCCCGCCGCGAGGCGGCGGAGAGGCCCGCCCTTGGGTCAGGAGACCTCGATATCCACAAGATCGCAGCGGCAATCGGCCACCTGATGCCTGAAGGGTGCATCGTCTCCGACGAGGCGATCACATCGGGACGCATGCTCTATTCCTACACAAAAGGCTGTCCGCACCATGACTGGCTGTTCGGAACCGGAGGGTCCATCGGCCGTGCCTTGCCCGAGGCGACGGGAGCCGCAGTCGCTTGCCCCGACCGCAAGGTGCTCTGCCTCACCGGTGACGGCAGTGCGCTCTACACGGTCCAGGCCCTGTGGACCCAGGCCCGTGAACAGCTCGACGTCGTCACGGTTGTCTATGCCAACCGGACCTACGCCATTCTCCACTCCGAACTTCTGAATGTCGGCGCCACTCCGGGACCGAAGGCCCACGACATGTTCGATCTCGATCGGCCCGAGATCAACTGGGTCGAGATGTCGCATTCCATGGGCGTCGAGGCCCGCCGGGCAGACACCGCCGAGGAATTCAACGAGGCGCTGGCCGCGGGATTCGCCACATCGGGCCCGTTCCTGATCGAAGCCAGGATCTGACCAGCGACGCCCGGGTCGCATCACGGGGCATTCCGCCAACGATGCTCCGCCCGACTGCGCCTCGATCGTGGCGTCATGGCAGGTCGTCTCGGTCGGCGAACGTCATCCGCTTCGAGAGGAAGGTTCGTTGTTGCGCGGACGGTGCCTGCGAACTCATGGCCAGGGAACGGGCGAGCCCGGACGTCCCGCCTTCGGCATGGTGGAGGACTCCGCGATCGCGATGCCCGCAATCACGTCGGCAGCGTGCCCTGGAGCGAGCGCCACTTGGCAACCGCAGGGTGCATTGGCACGACAATGGCGGAATGGCGACCAACGGGTTGCGGGTGATCGCAGCGCACCGGCATCATTCACATCCTGGTTCCCTGAGAGACAACGGAACGTGAAACCCTTGAGAATCGCCACACGGGGAAGCCGGTTGGCACGAGTCCAGGCGAATCTTGTCCGCGAGATCCTGATGATGCGTCATCCAGATCTCGACAAGCCGGAATTGGTGATCGTGCGCACCACGGGCGATCGGGTCCGGGACCGTCCTATCGCCGAGGTCGGGGGCAAGGGTGTCTTCACCGCGGAAATCGACCGTGTCGTTGTCCGGGGCAACGCCGATCTTGCCGTTCATTCCATGAAGGACGTTGAAACCGCCGTCACCGCGGAGGTGGTGCTGGGGTCCATCCTGCCCCGCGCCGACCCTCGTGACGCCTTCATCTCGACCGTTGCCGCCTCGATCGGCGACCTTCCCAGGGGGGCCCGGGTAGGCACGTCGTCGATACGCCGCCGGGCGCAGCTCCTCAGCCTTCGGCCCGATCTCGAGATCGTGACCTGGCGAGGCAACGTCGACACGCGCCTTGCCCGTTTGCATGAGGGAAAGGCTGCAGCGACCTTGCTGGCGGCAGCCGGGCTGGAACGTCTGGGCCTTCTCCACGAGGCGACGGCACTCCTCGATCCCGACGACATGCTCCCTGCCGCCGGACAGGGCGCCATCGGCGTGACATGCCGTGCCGGGGAGTCCGGTATCCTGGCCCTGCTCGGGACCATCGATGATGCGCCCACCAGGCAATGTGTCGCCGCGGAACGCGCTGTCCTCGAGGTCCTCGATGGATCGTGCCGGACCCCCGTCGCCGCCTTGGCCACGCGATCCGGCGGCAGCGTGCGCGTTCGAGCCCAGGTTCTGTCGGACGATGGCAGCCGGTGGACGATGAGCGAAGAGAAGGGCGCGGAAGCAGGGGCCGTGGGCAGGGCGGTTGGCGAGAGGATCCTGAGCCGGGCCGGCAAGGATCTTTACGGAAGCCGGATTCCGTGACCGTTCTCGTGACAAGGCCGAAGAGGGACTCCCTTGCCTTTGCGGCCATTCTCCGGCGGCGCGGCATCGACAGCCTCATGGCTCCGTTGCTGACGATCGCCGAAGTCACCGTCACGCTTGGCGACCTTGACGGTGTCCAGGGGTGTGTGGTGACAAGCGCCAATGGCGTCGACGCCCTCGCACGGGCCACGGCCAACCGGTCGGTTCCGGTGCTCGCCGTCGGCACGGTCTCGGCAGCCCGGGCACGGGAGCACGGCTTTGCCGGAGTCCGCGCTGCCGGAGGCAACCTGGAGGGCCTTGCGCTCCTCGTCCGCCGGCACCTCGATCCCGGAGCCGGGCGGCTGATTCATATGTCCGGTTCGAGAATCGCCGGCGACCTGGCGAGTCTCCTGGCGGAAGACGGATTCGTCGTCGAACGAGTGGTCGGCTATCATGCGGACGCTGTCAGGGGCCTTCCACAGGCGGCCCTGACCGCCTTGCGGGGAGGCCATCTTCTGGGCGTGGCCCATTTTTCGCCGCGAACGGCCGCAGTCTTCATGAGGCTCGTCCGCGAGGCGGGTGCCGAAACGTGCCTGCAGTCGCTCATCGGGTTCTGTCTGAGCGACGCTGTCGCGAGGGTCCTCGAGGGATCGGGCTGGAAGGATCTTGTCGTGGCCCCTCGCGGGGATGCAGAGAGTCTTGCCGGGTGCATCGTCCTTGCCGGAGACCATTCATGACGTCTGACGAGAGCATCAAACCGGCAAAAGAAGGCGCCACCGAGGCCCCCGGGACCAGGAGACCGGAGCACGCCGAGAGGCGGTTTCTGGCAAGGTACTCTGGATGGTCGGCATCAGGGGTTCTCGTCCTGGCACTGGCGGCTCCTGTCGCCGGTCTGGGCTGGCTGTGGTCAGGGATGCGCGATACCACGGCGCGCCTTGCCGAACTCGAGGAACGGGTGCTTGACCTCCCTGCGGAGGATGACGAGACAGAGATCGTCTTCACCGTGACGCGTCTCGCGGAACGCCTTGATGCGGCGGAGGCGTCGCTCGCCGCTGAAGGCGATGTACGCACCGGACTGGAGACGGGCCTGGCGGAGCTTGTCCGACGCGTCGATCGCATCGATGAGCTCCTGAACGATGCACCGCCCCCGGTCGCTTCGCACAGGAACGCTCAGTCTCCCGATGTCGCGGGCAGGGAACGAGCCCGCCTGATTGAGGCGCTTCGTCGGGATGTGGCGAACCTTCGCGAGATGCTGGACACCCTTGCTGCCCGGTCCGATGACGACGGTGCGGCGTTCGTCGTCGTCCTTGGCCAACTGCGGGACGCCGTCGACAGCGGCCGGCCGTTCGCTGCGGAACACGAAACCGTCGTCGCTCTCGAAGGGAGTGACCCCGATGTCGAAGCAGACCTCGACATCCTGGCCCGTCATGCCGGTACAGGAATTCCCCCGCAACACACACTCGAGGCGTCTCTCGGTCACGCGATTGCGGACGCCCGCAATGCTGCCAGCGTGGCGGCGGCCAGCGGGTGGCTCGACGAAACCCTGGCCCATATCGGGAGTCTCGTTACCGTCAGGCGGATCGACGGCGAGACGGCCGGCACCGGCAGTCAGGCAACGATCCGCAGGATCGAGGCGGCGGTGGCCGCAGGAGACCTTGAAGAGGCGTTGCGGGAGATCGATTCCCTTCCCGCCCGGTCTGCCGGGATCATGGCGCAATGGGCCGGTGAGGCGAGGGCGCGCATCGAGGCCGATGCCGCCCTCGGTCGCCTCCATGCGCGGGCCGTCGCCGGCATCGTGCAACCATGATCGCCCTCCTCTTCTGCGTCATCGTCATGGCCGCGGTGATCGGCGGCATCGTGTGGATTGCCGATCGCGGGGGCAGGGTCACCTTCGTCTGGGATGTCTGGGAAGTGACGACCGAGACGCCGATCCTGATTCTCGGCATCCTTGTCCTCGTCTTCGTGTCCGTGCTGGCGGTGCTCCTTCTCCAGTGGATCTGGCGCGGACCGCGCCGTATCCGCCTTGCCCTGGGCGACCGCCGAAAGGAAAAGGGCTGGCGGGCGCTGACGGCGGGGCTTGTGGCTGTTGCAGCCGGCGACGCCCCGGGCGCCCGGGCCCATGCGATGCGAGCCGACAGGCTGCTCGATCGCCCACCACTCACCCTGCTTCTGACGGCCCAGGCCGCCCAGCTCGATGGGGATGACAAGGAGGCGGACCGGCGCTTTCGTGCCATGCTGGAGCGTCCGGAGACGGAGTTTCTGGGTCTTCGCGGCCTGATGGCGGCGGCCCTGAGGAAAGGTGATCACGAGGCTGCTGCAGGGTATGCGCGCAAGGCCCATGCTCTCAGACCTGACGCTGCCTGGGCAGCTGAGGCCGTCTTCGAATTGCAGACACGGGCAGGGGACTGGACCGCGGCCCGCCAGACCCTGAAGTCCGCACGCGATCGCAAGGTCGTCGAGGCCGGTCCGGGACGGCGGCGCCATGCCGTCCTGCTGGTTGAGGAAGCGGTGAGGGCCTACGGGGAAGGGCGTCGCGAAGAGGCTCTCAAGCTTGCCCGCACAGCCCACGGCGAGGCGCCGGATCTGGTGCCTGCGAGCTGCATCCTCGCCCGCCTTCTCATCGACTCCGGAAAGGGAGCCCAGGCCGTCCGTGTCGTCGAGAAGACCTGGAAGATGGCGCCGCATCCGGATCTCGCCGATCTCTACATCGAGGCCTGGAGTGCCGATGGGGCCAACCGCTATCGTCGCATGGAACGTCTGCTCCACCTCAACGAGGATGACCGGGAGGCTCATGTGGCTGCGGCGCGGATGGCGCATGAATCGAAGCTGACAGGAGAGATGCGACGCCATCTCAACGCCATCGGCACGACGGACCTGGCACCCCGGGAGATCCGCCTGTGGGTCGACCTCGAGACCGGCGAGGAGAACACCGAGGAGGCCGCGAAATGGCAGGCGAGCATGATCCAAGCGAGTCCGGACAGGGCCTGGCAATGCAGCGGTTGTGGTCATGTCATCAGGACATGGCATGCTGTCTGTGAAGGTTGCGGGCGCTTCGACTCCATGGTCTGGCGCAGTCCGGGCACCGTGAAGGTGACCGGCTCCTCGGTCCTGACATCACCGGGACCGGCGGAAACCGGCACGCTGTCGTGAACTTGCGGCATTGACCCTGGTGGCGGCTTGTGACTAGGTTCCCCGCCCTGACCGGGTGACCCAGCCGAAGTAGCTCAGTGGCAGAGCAACTGATTCGTAATCAGTAGGTCGGGAGTTCGAATCTCCCCTTCGGCACCATTCTGCCGGATCAATCGGGAACCATGGCCGTGTATGATGTCATCATCATAGGCGCAGGCGTGGTGGGAGCGTCGCTTGCCTGGCGTCTGGCGCCATCCTGCAGGGTGGTCATCGTCGAGGCGGAAGACCAGCCGGGCTATCACAGCACAGGACGATCGGCGGCCCACTACACCGATGCGATCGGTGGCGCGGTGGTGCAGGCCCTCAGCGCCGCCACCAGACCCTTTCTCGAGAATCCGCCGTCAGGGTTCACCGACGTGCCCCTGATCAGGAAGCGTCCCGTTCTCCTTCTCTTCGGGACCGGAACCCGGGAAGCGTCGTTCACGCGTCACGGATTGAGTCATGTCATCGGGCACCAGATCTTCGAACTCGATCGCGACGGGTGCCTCGAACGGTGTCCGGTTCTCAAGCCGGAGAAGATCGAATCGGGGCTTTGGGAACCCGCCGCCGGCGACATCGACGTCCATGCCATTCACGGCGCCTATCTCCGGGCGGCGCGAGCGTCCGGTGCCACCATGCTTCTCAATGCGCCGGTCACGGAGATGGAACACCGCAGCGGGGCCTGGCACGTGACGGTGCCCGGAAAGACCCTCGAGGCGTCCGTCGTGGCCAATTGCGCCGGTGCCTGGGGTGACATCGTCGGTCGCATGGCCGGAGCAGCGCCGGTCGGCCTTGTACCCATGCGCCGCACCGCCTTCACGTTCCGGGGACCGCACGGCATGAACCATGGCTCCTGGCCGTTGGTGGCGGATGATGGCGAGAGCTTCTACTTCAAGCCGGAGGCCGGGCTGATTCTCGGTTCCCTGGCCGATGAACAGCCAAGTGAACCCTGCGATGCTGCACCCGAGGAATTGGACCTCGCCCTTGCCGCCCACCGGATCATGAAGTGGACGACACTCGACATCCGCCGCATGGAAAGCCGATGGGCAGGATTGCGCAGTTTTGTCCCGGACAGGCTGCCGGTGACAGGTTTCGATCCTTCTTGTGGGGGATTCTTCTGGAATGTCGGCCAGGGAGGCGCCGGAATCCAGACGTCCACGGGACTTTCCGCCTACGCCGCTTCCGTCATCCTCGGCAACAGCCTGCCAAAGGATCTCCTCGACGCAGGTCTGAACTCCGAAACCCTGTCGCCTTCAAGACTGAGCTGACGCCCGTGACAGGTGATCAGGCCGCGTCGAGCAGGCTCTCCTGGCGGACGTGCTCCAGGGTGTCGTCGAGTGCCGCCTTCAAGCGATCGAAGATCTGGTGAATCTGCTCTTCCTCGATGATGAGGGGAGGACAGACCGCGACAGAATGTCCCCCGGCCGCCCGCACGATGAGGCGATGCGCGAGGCACCGTTCGCCACAGTAGCTGGCAATGGCGGGCGGGAAGTTCTCCCGGGACCCCTTGTCCCTGACGAGCTCCACCGCGCCGATGAGGCCGACTCCCCTCGCTTCGCCGACGATCGGGTGATCGCCGAGGGCCATGAGTCGCTCCTGCATCACCGGCGCCATCCTGGCCACATGGTCGGCAATGTTGATTTCGTCGTAGATCTTGAGGGTCTCCACGGCAACCGCCGCCGGAACGGGATGGCCTGAATAGGTGAAGCCTGTCGCCAACACGCCGTTTTCGTCGGAGAAGTCACGTATCGGTCCATAGACCTTCTCGTTCACGATCACCGCGCTGATCGGCAGGTAGGCCGATGAGAGCTGCTTGGCCACGACCATGATGTCCGGCTTGATGCCGTAGGTGTTGGAACCGAACAGCTGACCGGTGCGGTGGAAACCGCAGATCACCTCGTCGGCTATCATCAGCACGTCGTACTTCGCCAGGACGGCCTGGATCTTCTCGAAGTAGCCGGCGGGCGGCACGATGACACCGCCCGCACCCATGACAGGCTCGGCGATGAAGGCGGCCACCGTCTCGGGCCCCTCGGCGAGGATCATCTGTTCGAGTTCCCCGGCCCTTCGGGTCGCGAAATCCTCTTCCGATTCACCTTCCAGGCCTTCGTGGTACCAGTGCGGCGACCCGGTGTGCATGATGTTGGCGATCGGCAGATCGAAGCCCTGGTGCATCAGCGGAATGCCGGTAAGGCTGCCCGACGACACGCAGATACCGTGATAACCGCCGAGGCGGGCGATGATCTTCTTCTTTTCGGGCTTGCCGCGGGCGTTGTTGTAGTACCAGACGAACTTCACCGCATGGTCGTTGGCCTCGGAACCGGAGTTGGCGAACCAGACACGCGCCATCGGTGCCGGTGACATGTCGATCAGGCGTTCGGCCAGTTCGATGGACGGCATCGAGGAGCGGTGGAAGAAGGCGTGGTAGTAGGGGAGCTTGCGCATCTGTGCGGCCGCGGCCTGCACCAGGCGTTCGTTGTTGAAACCGAGTGACGTGCACCACAGACCGGCGAGTCCCTCGATGTAGGTATTGCCTTCGAGATCCTCGACATGGACGCCGTTGCCCTTTTCGATGATGAGCGGGCCTTCCTTCTCATGTGCCACGAGATTGGAATAGGGGTGGATGAGGGTGGCGGCATCGCGGGCGTGAGGAGAGTTCGGGATGACGGTCATGACGGGATCCTCGTTGGCAGGTCTTGTCAGGTTCCGTTCTGTTTAGTCCACTTCCCCGCAGAAGGCCACACTTCCGGGCCCATCAACAACACGTACTCAACTCGCACCTGATTCCGTGCGACTCACGCGCCCATGCGGATCGGCATGCGTCAGTCTTCTTCGGGGACGGTGGAGTGGTTCGCCACGGCCTGCCAGGGACGGGAGCCTGACGCAGACGGCGCTTGCGAACCGTGCGAGCGTGAACACTGGCACGGTGGCGGCGGCACACCGTGCCTTGCGTCGGTGCGCAGGGTTCTGCCGACGCTTGCGGAGGCGATGCTGCTTGAGGCGCATGTTGCGCCCTGCGCCGGACTTTCCCAACCGTTCCGTATGCGCCCTTGGCCCCTCGGCGGCCCCGTCACGGCTTCAAGATTCCCCGGGGACAGTCCGGACATGACCATCGCGGAGACCCGGAGAGGACGCTTCGGGCTTGGTCCCAAGGAACCCTGGCGCGCATCGAGGAGGTGCTTCGCAAACGCTGGCATCACGACATCCTGAGGTCGGCATGTGGCTTGAGCGGGTCTGTCAAGGCTGGCTCAACGACATCGCCGTCCAAGGCGTCGGCCCGATGGCTGAGCACGTTCTGCCGCAGGCTGCAACGCCTGTGGTTGCGGGCGATACGCCGCCGCTCCCGGCACCACCGTTTCGACTGCAAGCGATTGGGTGCGCATGACCGATCTTCCTTGGCCGTGCCTATCCATCCGCCACCCGTGGTCGGACCAGAGGTTTGCCGTCAAGCACCCGAGACAGGAGCCGGATGGATGAACGTCCAAGTCCGGCTCTGTGCGGGGGGTTGCGCAGCAATGCGCATTCCTGCCGCGACCGGGCGGCGGGGCGTCGCAGGGCCGCCGTCTACCCGGCACCACGCAGCCACCGCAGCCACGGCCGGCAAAGGGGGCAGCAAGCGTAGACCGGCCGGCTGCGACAGCAGGAACTCGAGGGAATGTCCCGTGCAATCGACATCATGATAGAATCGCGTCACCGGAAGGCCTCGTCCTGTTGCGGGAGACCTGATTCCGGCTTGAAATGCGAACCGTGAGTTTTCGACGGGTCGGTCAAGGTCTGGGAGGATTCAACCGATGAGCGAGTACGCGGGCCTGAGGGCACGGATCGAGGGGCGCGAGGTCATCATTCTCGACGGGGCCATTGGCACCCAGCTCCAGAGGATGGAGGTGCCCATGAGCCATGATGCGTGGGCGGCTATCGCGCTGGAGTCCCATCCGTTCACGGTGCGGCGCATGCATGAGCTCTACATAGAGGCCGGCGTCGACGTCATCACCACCAACACCTACTCCAGCGCCAGGCACAACCTCCTGCCAATCGGTCTGGGGGACAAGGTGCACGAGCTCAACCTGCGCGCCGTCATGCTGGCCCAGGACGCCCGCGACGGCCGGGCGAAGGAGAGAGAAGTGTGGATCGGCGGCTCGGTCTCGAGCTATGGGCTCATGGCCGGCGCGGAGCCGGGTTGGCAGGACTTCGAGTACTTCCGTGGACGCCAGGAGACGAGCGATGCCCAGGCCCGCACCAATCTCCGCGAGCAGGCGGAGATCCTTGCCGAGGCCGGAGTGGACTTCCTGATCGCCGAATCGACCGGCAGCACCGTGCAGCGCCGCTGGGTCATCGAGGAATGCCTGGCCACGGGTCTTCCCGTGTGGTCCGGCTTCAAGTGCCGCAAGGATTCCGCCGACGGCGCTCTCAAGGTGGGCTACATGTCCGCCGAGGCCTTCGACGCCGAGTTCGCCTCACTCGCCGCTCTCGGAGGCGAGGTCGTCGCCGTGTTCCACTCGCCGGTGGACGCCACCGAAGCAGCAATTGACGCGGTCAGGGCGCACTGGAATGGCCCGATCTGTGTCTACCCGGAAGCGGAGCGAACGGACTATGTCGACGCCCACCGAAACGACTCCGTCGAGACCAGGATAACGCCCGATGAGTTCGTGGCGCGGGCCGAGCGCTGGGTCTCGCGAGGCGTACAGGTGATCGGCGGGTGTTGCGGGATCGAACTGGAGTACATCCGCCCTCTGCGTGCCGCGCTGCCCGAATGGCTGCCGGGATAGGCATGTCCCTGGACCGTGCCTGCGCTTTGACCAGACGGGCGCGAACTCCCGGGTTGATGACACGAAGTACGCTGTGAGCGTTCGCTCACAGGATGATGAGGATGACGGTGGCAACTGCGCACATGTCCCCGGGTCTCGCCCGCATTCGCTCGGTTCCATGATGCCCCCGTCACTGCGTGACCGAACGCTGACTGACCACCGGAGAGGGTCGCGCCCAGGTGATCGCACCGATTCCCGGCGCGCCTCGCGGTCAAGGCAGCGCCCCTGCGGTCTGGATACGGCGCGAACTCGGGATCGCGATACCCTGGATGACGCGATTTCGTCGACGGTGGCGATGGGATGGGACTCGTCTTCCTGACAGGCAGAGAGGCGCGGCACGCGGCCGGTGACTCCAGGAATCCCGCGCAGATCGTTCGGAACCGGAGCACGGATCATGATGGCGGGCACGCGAAGGGTCTCGCCAGACGGCGTGCCCCCGGCAGGACGACGACACTGCGACCTGGCGTCATCCTGGGATCGAGGTTCCCGGGCGCCGACATTGGATCTTCTGAGTTGTCCTTGGGCATGGCAATGACTACGCTCGACCAAACGCCGTGTGAGCATGCATGTTGAACGACAGCACCCTGAAAGCCATCAGGAACCTCTTCGCATGGGCGGAGCGTGACGAATGGGCGCAGCGCCTGGAGATGTTGAGAGAGGCGCATTATGAATGTCTCTCCGACTTCGAAGACATATACGGCGTTCCACCCGCAAGGCTCGATGACATCGATCTCGAGTCGGTGCAGCTTTTCATTTTTGAGGACTTCCTCACCACCCGCTTTGGTGATGAGGGAGTCAACATCATCGACGACTTTCTCAAGCGCCGTGGTTGGCGCGAGGTGTACTCGGCCCGACGCTTCCTTGAGGCGCTGCGTGATTCGTCCCTGGTCTGCTATGAGGTCGTCGATGTCGTGCCGGGCCAGAGCATATCGGTGCGCGATCTCGTTCGAGGCGGCGAAACGGTGACCGTGGAGGAGAAGACTGTCTCCCGCGAGGCGGAGATTGATGATTGCCTGGCTGCCCGTATCATCCGGGTGGAGGGAACCCTCCAGTTCACTCCCGCAACACTCGTGTTCTCGCAGGAGGCGCCGGTTGCGATCGTTTCCTGGTTCAGGGGTGCGGTGGCGCAGGTGACGGAGAGACTTGATGACAACGGCGGAAAGGGTGATCACACGCCGACGGCGGAAACGGTTCATGACGTGGTCTTGCGCCTCTTGCCCGTCGCCATCATGTTCTCGCATATCTGTATAACGCGTGCGGTCCTTGAGGCCATGGCCGCCGAGGCGGTGGAGTCGAGCGAGGCCGATGACGAGGTAGCGGCGTTGATCCTGGTGTGCTTCCCCGTTGTCGGGGACAGGGATCGCGTGATCGCCTTGCTCGACGCAGACGGTGCATTCGAGCCCGATGGTGATGCGGGTTGGAATTGGGTCTCCATTCCGGCCACGGGGTGGTCGCGTCAAGACCCAAGCAACATGTCCGAGACCACCGTCGAGGACGTGGCAATCGGGTACGTCGCGTTGTATGACGAAACGCTGGTCATGGCCGTCGAATCAGAGGAGGACGCCAGGCAGGGGCTCGGAGTGTTGACCTCCCTTCTGGGCGATCTCGCAGGCCGCGGGTCGATCATGCACGATGACCTGAAAGCCGTGATCGCCAAACAGGATCATCCGGCGCCACCGGAGGAACTGCTGCTTGGGGCAGACGAAGTGGAACGGCTTGCACAGGTCTGTCTCGATGAGCACTACCGCCATGCGCTCGATGACCCGAACTCCCTGCCGGGTCGCGGGTCTCCACGCGATGTCGCTGCCGGGGATGGACGCTGCGACGTGATCGAGTGGCTCAGGAATGTCGAGAACATCGAGGCCCGCCGTGCTTCCCGACATGGGCAGCGCCCCTATGATGCGGCCTGGTTGTGGCGTGAACTGGGGATCGAGAGTCCCCGATAGAGCAACGCCATCGATGGCGTCGTGGTTCGCTGCAGGCCCGCTTCCGGGACGATGCCGGCTCGGTTCACGGATCCATGGCAGCGAGGGTGGTGACAGCTTCGGCGATGAGCTCATTCAGGTCTTCGACCCCAAGAGAGAGGCGCACCAGGTTGTCGGGGATGCAGGGTTCCTCGTGCACGTCAGCCGGGACCGGAGCATGCATCATGACGGCCGGGTGCTCTCGTCCGGGCCCTCGGCAAGGGCAAGGAGGCAACACGCCTCGAGGACCCTGCGTCTTCCGGCGAGGTCGGTGTCGAGAACGGCCGCCACCATGGCCTCAGAAAATGTTCATCCGAGCCGAGGCCAGGTCGTGGCGAGGCCAGGATGGTGGTCGTGGCCGATTCGCGGATGCCCCTCGAGGGGCAAGTGCGAGGTCGAGCGTGTCAGCCAGACAACGTTCTGCAGGGTCTTCAGCCCCTTCAGGGCAAGGAAGGCTTCGAAGGGACCCTGGATGCCACCGACGGCGTTCCGCAGACAGGAGAGCCGGTCGACGAAATCGCTGTCGTCCACCGCCACCGCGGGGCCTTCGACCATGTCCGAATGGCTTGTCGTACCTGCAGGCTCAGGAGCCGATGGAGGCGAGTGCGGCGTCGAGTTCGGCGATGAGGTCGGCCTCGTCCTCGACGCCCACCGAGAGGCGCACCAGGTTGTCAGAGATGCCGAGGTCCTCGCGTACGCCAGCCGGGACCGAGGCATGGGTCATGATGGCGGGGTGCTCGATCAGGCTCTCGACACCGCCCAGGCTTTCGGCAAGGGCAAAGAGACGGCACGCTTCGAGGAACCTGCGCGTCCCGGCGAGATCGGTGTCGAGAACGGCCGAGACCATGCCTGCGTAGGTGTTCATCTGGGTCGATGCGAGGCGGTGCTGCGGGTGAGAGGCCAGACCGGGATAGTGGACGCGCCTGATTCGCGGGTGCCTCTCGAGGTGCCGGGCGATGGCGAGAGCGTTGGCGGAGTGACGCTCCATCCTGAGGTGCAGGGTCTTCAGCCCCCTCAGGGCAAGGAAGGCATCGAAGGGACCCTGGATGCCACCGACGGCGTTCTGCAGATAGGCGAGCCGGTCGACGAGACCGCTGTCGTCGGCCGCCACCACGAGACCTCCGACCATGTCCGAATGGCCGTTGAGGTACTTGGTGACGGAATGGACAACGAGATCGAAACCGTGATCGAGCGGTCTCTGTATCCACGGCGTGGCGAAGGTGTTGTCGCAGACGGCGATGCATCCGGCTTCGCGGGCAACACGGCTCACCATGGAAAGATCGACCACGGAGAGCAGGGGATTGGTCGGTGTTTCCACCCAGATCATCCGGGTCGCACGAGTCGTGGCGGCGCGCAGGGCCGCCTCGTCGGTCATGTCGACAAAGCTGAACGACAGTCCGGCGCTTTCCTGGCGGACCCCGGTGAACAGCCTGCGGGTGCCGCCGTAGAGGTCATTCCCCGCCACCACATGGCTCCCCGACTCCAGCAGTTCCAGAACTGTCGACGTGGCAGCGAGCCCGGAGGCGAAGGCGAAGCCCCGGCTGCCGTTCTCGAGATCGGCGACGCAGGTCTCGAGGGCCCCGCGTGTCGGATTCTGGGACCTTGAGTACTCATATCCCTTGTGGACGCCCGGGCTCTCCTGAACATAGGTCGACGTGGCATAGATCGGTGTCATGATGGCGCCGGTCGAGGGATCGGGCGACTGGCCGGCGTGGATCGCGCGGGAGGCGAACCCCGGGCGGTTGGGGCGTGTCATGGATTGCACTCTTCCGTGGCGGCCCTTCCTTGCAGCCTTGACCCGGTCAGCGTCAAGTCTGCTGGTTCGGCTGGGTGCCTGCAGGGGACGGGAGTACGGTGATGGGCGATGATGACCTCAACTACATGTCTGCCTTCGAGGCGGCACGGTGCTTTCGGGAGCGGACATTGTCACCGGTGGACCTGCTGGAGGCCCTGATCGAGCGGGCCGAGGCCATTTCCGATACCATCAACCCGTTCGGCGACTGCTACTTCGACGAGGCTCGCTGGCAGGCAAGGGAGGCCGAGAAAGCCTTCATGGGCGGCGGCGCGGACCCCGCACCGCTCGCCGGCGTTCCCCTGGCGGTCAAGGACTCCGCGCGTATCGCCGGCAGGAAGTCGGCGAAGGGCTCGATGGTCTACAGGGATCACGTCGACGAGGTGACCGATCCCGGCATCTCGAGGCTCCTGGAGGCCGGCGCGATCCTCTTCGCCCGCACGACGATGCCCGAGTTCGGATGGCTCTATACGACCCATTCACGCCTGTGGGGTGTTACCAACAACCCCTGGCGCCATGGCATCTCCCCTGGCGGCTCCTCCGGTGGTTCGGCCGCTGCCCTCGCCGCCGGCGCCGCCACCATCGCTACCGGTGGCGACAGCACGGGCTCGATCCGGCAGCCGGCAAGCCAGTGCGGGGTCGTCGGCTGGCAGGCGCCTTTCGGGCGCATTCCCATGCCCGGACCGAGCAGTTTTGCCATGTACCTGCATCATGGTCCCATGACCCGTTCGGTGAAGGACGCGGCGTGGATGGCCAACCTCATGTCCGGTCCTCATCCCCTCGATCACAACAGTCTCGCCGACAGGGTCACGGTACCGGAAGACCCCGACAGCATTGCCGGCATGAAGATTGCCTTTTCGATCGATCTCGGTTGCTACGAGGTCACCGCCGAGGTGGAACGTCAGACCCGTCTGGCCCTGACAGCCCTCGAGGATGCCGGCGCGATCATCACCGAGGTGCCGGTGGACTGGGCTGAAGAGGCGATTCGTCTCGGTCATGGCGGTCAGGAGTTTCTCGCGGCCGATGCATTCGCGGAAATCCTTGAGAAGTATGGCGATATCGTCAGCGACTACATGCCAGAACTCGTGGCAACCACCAGACGCTTCACGGCCTCCGACTACCGTCGATCCCTGGATGTTGCCGGCGAGGTCTGGAACGACCATCTCGGCCCCCTCTTCGAGCGCCATGACGCCTTCATCACGCCCACGGTATCCTGCCCGCACCTTCCGGCGACGGCGTGGCAACAGGACACCATCAACGTCAATGGCAAGGATGTCACCGACACCCAGACCGCCATGACGGTGCTGTGGAACATGTTCGGCCATTCACCGGTGCTTGCGGTGCCGTCAGGGTTGACCGCCGACGACCTTCCGACTGGCATCCAGGTCATCGGCCGGCCCTTCGCCGACGGTTCGGTGTTTCGCATCGGCCATGTGCTGGAGGAACGACGTCCCTGGCTCGACTGCCCGGAACGCCGTCCCGTGCTTGCCCTCTCCTGAGCCAGGGAGCGTCGGGCCACGGCGGTGTGGTGAATCCGCAAGGGGGAAGGTCGATCACGTCGATCACGGTGAATACTGCCGGTTTCGGCTCGGGTCGATTGGCATGGTGATCCGTGCAGTCTAGGATCCCGGCATGACGGTTCGCACGGAGTTTCCGCGAGAGATTCACGAGGAACGCTGCCTTCGTGTTCCGGTGTCGCGGGGACGATGCCTCGCCGGGCGCATGTGGCTCCCTGTCGACAGCGGCCATGACACGGTGCCGGCCGTCGTCGAGGCGATTCCCTACAGGCGGCTCGACGGAACCATCGTTCAGGACGCGGTAACTCATCCCTGGTGGGCGGGTCACGGATATGCCGCCATCCGTCTCGATCTCGCCGGCTCCGGAGACTCCGATGGCGTGCTTCTCGACGAATACCTCGATTCCGAGCAGGACGATCTCTGCGAGGCGCTGGCGTGGATCGCCGCGCAGCCATGGTGCAGCGGCGCTACCGGCATGGTGGGCATCTCCTGGGGCGGCTTCGCGGCTCTCCAGGTCGCTGCCCGTCGCCCGCCGTCGCTCAAGGCGATCGTGACCTGCTGTTCCACGGACGACAGGTACCGTGACGATGTTCACTATATGGGTGGCTGCCTGCTCAACGATGGCATCAGCTGGGGCAGCGGCCTCTTCTCGTGCCTGTCTCGCTGGCCGGATCCTCTCATCGTCGGTGACGCGTGGCGGGAGATGTGGCGTGAGCGCCTCGAGTCCACGGGGTGCCCGCTCATCGACTGGTTCCGCCACCAGCGCCGCGACGCCTTCTGGAAACACGGTTCGATCGTCGAGGACCCGGCCGCCATCGAGGCCGCGGTCTTCGTCACGGGCGGCTGGACTGACGGCTACACCAACGCGGCCCTGCGCATGATGGAAAGACTGCAGGCGCCCCGGCGTGCCCTCGTCGGACCCTGGACCCACGTCTATCCCCATTTCGGATTTCCAGGCGAGCCGGTGGGTTTCCTCCAGGAGACCCTGCGATGGTGGGACCGCTGGCTGAAGGGCATGGAGAACGGTATCGACCACGAGCCGGCGCTCACCGTGTGGATGCAGGAGGAGTCGACGCCTCACCCGATGCACCCGGTGATCGGCGGTCACTGGATGAGTCTGGACGGATGGCCGCCGGCGACGTCGTCACGCTCCTTCTTTCTCGGCGACGCGACACTCGACAGCACACCGACCCGGGATCTGGTGCATCGTGTCGCGACACCGCTTTCGTGCGGTCTGGCCGGGGGTGAATGGTGCCCCCGGGACGGCGGCGGTCTCGGTCCGGAATTCGCCTCCGACCAGGCGGTGGACGACATGCTGTCGCTGATCTTCGACAGCACGGTTCTCGCTGAACCGCTGTCCATCCTCGGTGCTCCGGAGGTGACACTCGAAGTCGCCAGCGACCGTGCCCAGGCCCAGGTAGCCGTTCGGCTCTGCGAGGTCACGCCGGAAGGTCGTTCGGCCCGGGTGAGTTTCGGTCTTCTCAATCTCGCGCACCGCCATTCCCACGAATGGCCCCGTGGCATGATTCCCGGAGAAAGCGAGCGCATTGTCGTGAAGCTGAACGACACGGCATGGCGCTTTCGTCCGGGCAGCAGGATACGCCTCGCCATCGCAACCGGCTACTGGCCCATGGTCTGGCCGTCGCCGGAAACGGCGACGCTGACGCTCAATGTTGCAGGGTCCCTGCTTCAACTGCCGGTGATCCGGGATCCGTTGGTCGCCACCGCTCCCGTCGGGCCCGAGTTTGCGGCGGATCACCCGGTGACCGTGCTCGAGAAGGGAGATGCGAGCCTGACAGTCACGAAAGACCTGGGCCTGAACGAAGTGCGGCTCCACCGCATCGACGACAGCGGCCGTGTCCGTCTCGACGACATCGATCTCGTGGTGTCGAAGAAGGCGGAAGAGATCTTCCGCATCCGCGAGGACGATCCTGCGAGCGCGCGCACCGACATGATTCGCATCGTCAAGGCGGAGCGGGACGACTGGCAGCCCGCGACCGATACGCGGATCACCGTCACCTGCGATTGCGAGGCCTTTCACATCGTCGCCACCCTCGAGGCGTTCGACCATGGCAGGCGCTTTCTGGAGCGCCAGTGGAACGAATCCGTTCCACGCGATCACATGTGATGGAAGGCCCTTCCGTTCGTCCCGCCGTGCCGAACAGGGAGATTTGCCGGCTTCTCCGTCTCGTCGCGGAGCCCCTCGTCCGCAGGTTCCGGAGGATCTCGTGAGACGGCGGGATGTGAAGAGGCGGACACGACGCCCAGCGGCTGACCTCGTGTCGCAGACGCCCTGGAGGCGCCTCGTGAATCCCTATCCACCACTCGGGATTATCTCCGACGACCATCTCGAATCCATTCATGACACGTCGTTGCGCGTTCTCGAGGAGCTGGGAATTGAATTCCTGCTCGACGAGGCGCTCGAGCACCTCAAGACGGCCGGCGCCGAGGTGACGGGTCAATGCGTGCGTTTCGATCGGTCGCTGGTCACGGAGCTGGTGTCCCGGGCGCCGGCGGAGTTCACGCTTCATCCGCGCAACGCCGAGCGCGCCGTCACGTTCGGAGGCAACCACATCGCCTTCAATTCGGTGGGCGGCCCGGCGAACGCCAGTGATCTCGACGGCGGCCGCAGGCAGGGGAGTTTCGCTGATTTCCGGAACTACATCCAGCTCATGCAGAGTCTCGATGTCCTGCACCTGTGCGGCGGCGTTCCCATCGCGCCGGTCGATCTCGATGCCGAAACACGCCATCTCGACTGCATTCAGACGATCCTGACGCTTTCCGACAAGGTCTGGCATGCCACGGGCCTGGGCCGCAAGCGGGTGAGCGATGCCGTCGACATGCTGGCCATCGTGCGGGGGGTCGCCAGGGAAGATGTGCGCCGGAAACCCGGGTTCTTCACCACGATCAACGTCAATTCGCCACGGCGCATTGACGGCCCCATGCTCGAGGGGCTGATCGAGGCGGCCACCAATGGTCAGGCGGTGTCGCTGACACCGTTCACGCTCGCCGGCGCCATGAGTCCGGCAACCCTTCCGGGTTCGCTGGTCCAGCAGAACGCCGAGGCGCTGGCCGGCATCGCCCTCACCCAGATTGTCGCTCCGGGGGCGCCGGTCTTCTATGGCAGCTTCACCAGCAATGTCGACATGCGGACGGGCGCACCGGCCTTCGGAACACCGGAATACACCAGGGCCGCGCTCGTCGGCGGTCAGCTGGCCCGCCGCTACGGTCTCCCCTACCGGTCCAGCAACACGAACGCCTCGAACGCCGTCGACGCCCAGGCGGCCTATGAGTCCCAGATGTCGATCTGGGGCGCGGTGCTCGGCCACGCCAACCTCCTTCACCATGGCGCCGGCTGGCTCGAGGGCGGTCTGACGGCCAGTTTCGAGAAGGCGGTGCTCGACGCCGAGATGCTGCAGATGATCGGCGAATTTCTCCAGCCCCTCGTCGTCGACGACGAGACGCTGGCCTTCGATGCCATTGCCGAGGTTCAGCCCGGCGGGCACTTCTTCGGCGCACGGCATACACTTCGCCACTACGACACCGCGTTTTACCAGCCCATGCTGTCCGACTGGCGCAATTTCGAAACCTGGCACGAGGACGGAGCCAGGAATGCCACACGGCGGGCCAACGGGATCTGGAAGGAACTGCTGCGGCGTTTCGCGCCGCC
This sequence comes from Alphaproteobacteria bacterium, assembly GCA_964291265.2. Lineage (GTDB taxonomy): Bacteria > Pseudomonadota > Alphaproteobacteria > SP197 > SP197 > SP197. The sequence goes on along the minus strand of OZ219747.1, from coordinate 203,016 downwards.
GCCGCTCGATCCTGCCCGCGCCGAGGAGCTCGAGGCATTCGTGCGTCGACGCAAGGAAGAGGAAGCACGATGAACGAGAACCTGTTCGACCCGCGTCGCTACGAGGCCACCAGGAGACCGCTGCTGGATGCCGAGACTCTTCCCGGGGCGTGCTACACCTCCGGGGAGTTCTTCCGCCGCGAGGTGGAGACCATCTTCATGAAATGCTGGAACTTCATCGGCCGGGAAGACCGTGTGCCGGAACCGGGTTGCTACGTTTCCCTCGACTTCGTCGGCGTGCCTGTGGTCATCGTCCGGGGCCGGGATTCGAGGGTCCGCGCCTTTGCCAACACCTGTCGTCACCGCGGCGCCCGCGTGGTGTCGGGCGAGGGCCGGTGCCACCACGCCTTTTCCTGTCCCTACCACGCCTGGACCTACGCCATCGACGACGGACGCCTCATCGGCGCCATGGACATGGAGGAGACGGTCGGCTTCGATCGCAAGCACTTCGGTCTCATCGAACTCAAACTGGAGATCTGGGCCGGGTTCATGTTCCTCAACTTCGATTCCGCGGCCGAATCTCTGGGGACCTGGCTTGGCGACCTGCCGCAGGTCCTCGCCCCATACGATCTCGACGCCATGGTGACGACCAGGCGCGTCGAGTACGATCTCGACTGCAACTGGAAGGTCTATGTCGAGAACGCGATGGAGAGCTACCACGTTCCCACCGTTCACCAGCAGACCATCCACAAGCAGAAGCGCGATCACAATCCGCCGATTCCGGCCCATGGCCAGTACTGCGGCCTGTTCACGCGCCACGAAGGGAGCCGCGCCCTGCTGGAGGGCATGAAGGGCTTTCCCCATATCCCCACCCTCGAGGGCCGTTCGGCCGAGGGGACCTACTACATCCTTCTCTTTCCCTCGACCATGTTCGGCCTGACCTACGACTGCATGTGGTGGCTCGAACTCCATCCGCTCTCTGCCGGCAAGACGCGGTTGATTGTCGGATCCTGCTTTCCCGAATCGACCGCACGGCGCAACGACTTCGCCGAACTGGCGCCCAACTACTACGAACGCTGGAACCGATCGATCATCGAGGACAACGAGGTCTCCGGTCTCCAGCAGAGAGGCCTTCGCTCACCCTTTGTCGCACCAGGCAGGTTCAGTCACCTCGAACCCCTGGTCCACGCCATCGACAACTGGGTCCTCGACCGCGTTCTCGATCCATGACCCTGAAGGTCCACGTCAGCGCCCTTTCTGCCCAGGCGCCCGTCTTTCACGTGACCGAGGAACTGGTGGCCGAAGCCCTGGCGCGTCATCCGCACCTCGCGCGCCATGTCCGCTTCGACTGGAGTGTCGACCACGACCGCTTTGCCGAAGGCGTGGCTGATGCCGATATCCTGATGGGCTGGCGGTTTCCCACGCGCGAGCTCGCATTCCTGGCGCCAAGGCTGACGTGGATCACGCTTACAGGAGCCGGAACCGAACACCTGCAGCCCTTCGACTGGACCTGGCGGGGCCTCGCCATCACCAGCAACAGCGGCGTTCACGGCCCCAAGGCTGCTGAGTTCGCCGCGGCTTCGGTGCTCGCCATGGCGCACGGACTGCCGCATTTCGCCCACGCCAAGGCACAGCGACGCTGGTCGCGGCGGTTCACCACACGCATCGAGGGCGGAACGGCCGTCGTGATTGGCCTGGGTGGCATGGGCGGCCCCACGGCACGCTGGCTGCGTCAGCGCCTCGCCATGACGGTGATCGGTGTCACGCGCCGTGGCCAGCCGTTCCGCTGGGCCGACAGGGTGGTCGCCGTCGATGCCATCGACACGGTGCTGGGTGAGGCGGACACCGTCGTCGTGATGGCGCCGCTCACGCCCGAAACCCGCAATCTCCTGAACCGCCGCCGGCTCTCGTCGATGAAGCCGGGGGCGACACTCCTCAACATGGGACGGTCTGCGATCGTCGACGTCGATGCACTCGGCGACCTCCTTGAGAGCGGCCATCTGGCGGCGGCCCATCTCGACGTCTTCGATCCCGAGCCGCTGCCTCCCGGCTCGCGCCTGTGGACGGTCCCCGATCTCTTCATATCGCCCCACTGCTCGTCGGACGATGTCAGGACATACATTCCCGACACGCTTGACCTCTTCTTCGACAACCTTTCCCGTCGACTTCGTGGCTCTCGGTTGCGCAACCGGATCAGCACCTTCCACCGGTACTGACGATCGATACGGCATGACGGCGCACGAACGCTTCCGGGTCTTCGACACCGACCAGTGGTACCGCGGCGAGCAGAAACTGGGATCGCGTCTCGCCATGATGGTGCGGGCCGGTCGCTGGCTGGCGATACGCGGCCAGACCGGGCACGACCTTGACGGCACGTTCCATGGTCGAGGCGACGTCGCCCGCCAGGCCGGACAGGCCATGCAGAATCTCGTTTTCCTGCTGGCGCAAGCGGGCGGCGGTCTCGAGGATGTCTGCAAGGTCCGGCTGTGGGTGAGGGACCGCGCCTTCATCGAACCGGCATCAAGGGTGCTGGGCCAGCACTTCCGCGGCATCCCCATCATCCTCGATGCGGCCGTCATCAGTGCTCTCGCCCGCCCCTGGCTCGACATGGAAGTCGACGTCTGGGCCGTGTTGCAGGACCGGGGCAGGGAGCGGTCGCGATGACGGCTGTGGAGAGGCAGGAGGATACCGGCGCCGGCGACCGTCTGCCACGTGCGGTGAGCACTCCGCTGCCCTGATCGGAATACCATGACTGTCGCCCTGGTCCTGGCCGGATTCGGCCTGTTGTTGCTTGGCGGGGAAGGCGTGGTGCGCGGCGCGACCAGCCTCGCCTCGCGACTCGGCATGTCGCCGCTTGTGGTCGGCATTGCCATCGTCGGGTTCGGGACCTCGCTTCCCGAGCTCGCGGTCTGCATCGATGCGGCCATCAACGGATCACCGGGACTCGCGGTGGGCAACGTGATCGGCAGCAACATCGCGAATGCGATGATGATCCTGGGGTTGACTGCCGTTGTATGTCCCGTGGTCGTCGATCGGCTGGCCTTGCGCCGCGACGCCACGGCCCTGCTCTGCGCGACGCTGGCATTCACCGGCATCGGTGCCTTCGCCGGACGGATCGAATGGTGGCATGGAGCGCTCATGATCGTCGTCCTGGGCGTCTACATCACATGGTCCGTGCACCGCGACACGGACCTGTCATCCCTGCCCGGATTGCGGGGGCCGGGGCGTGCTGTCATGTCCTTCACGCTTCTGGCCGGTGGTCTCGCTGCCGTGCTCGTCGGAGCCGAGTGCCTCGTGCGGGGCGCCGTGCGCCTTGCAACCGAGTTCGGAGTCGGCGAGGAGGTCATCGGCCTGACGCTGATTGCCGTCGGCACGTCTCTGCCCGAGATTGCGACCAGTCTCGCTGCGGCAAGGCGTGGCCACACGGAGCTGTGCCTCGGCAACCTGATCGGGAGCAATCTGTTCAATATCCTGGGTATAGCCGCTGTCACCGCCCTGTTCTCGCCCTTGCCTGTCGCCGGAGGGATCGTGGGTTTCGACCTCTGGGTCCTGCTCTTCACGTCGGCCCTCATGGTGCTCGTGATGATGACGAGCCGGCGGATCGGCCGGCGGATCGGCCTTCTCCTCTGCACCGCCTATGGCGCCTACATCGCCGCTCACGTGGCCATCGCTCCCTGAACCGCCTGCGTCGACTGACAGCATGCCGCCATTTTTCGTGGATCAATGACGGCAACATGGCCGGCGCGGATCGCGGGTCTTTGAGGTTGGCGCAGCCCGACTCTACCGGTCCGTCGATGCCGCGCCACACACAACGCAACCCATCCGGTCCCTGGCGACCTTGCGTTTCCGAAGGCCCTGTCGGTGGCCGGTCCCCCTTTTGTCCGCTGGCCGCCGTCCCCATCTCCCTGAGGATGAACGATTCTGTCATCATCCAACACGGCGTGCCCGGGAGTCTGCGCGCGCAGGCGACCGCGCTGTATTGCGAGGCGCTGCAAGCCAAGCTGACGCCCTTCCTCGGTCCGGTCGAGAGGGCAGCGCGGTTCCTTGCCCCGACGATGCGGGCTGACCGGGCTTTCGTTGCCATCGATGACACGGGCATTGTCGGCATTGCCGGGTTTCAGGAGGACCGGATCGGCCTGTTCGAAATCGGCCTGGCCCCGCTCTGGCGCGAGTACGGTCTGAGCGGACCAATCCGGGCCATCGGACTGGCGGCGCTCCACCGGCGCGAGGTCCGCGACACGTTGCTCATGGACGGCATCGCGGTTGCCGCCGCGGCGCGCGGCCGGGGTATCGGCACGCGGTTGCTGGCCGCCGTTTGTGACCATGCGCGAGACCTGCGCAAGACCGGTGTCCGGTTGGATGTCGTCGACACCAATCCGCGCGCCAGATCCCTCTATGAGCGCCAGGGCTTCATCGCCGTCGAGCGAACCGGGACCGGCCCCTTCCGTGCAGTCTTCTCCTTCCGCACCGTCACAACGATGCGCAAGTCGGTGCGGTGAACCTGACCGTTTCCGAAGGCCGCGTCATTGCGCGCGTCGGACCGGTGTGGATGTCGAATGGGGACACTTCCCCCACTGCACCTGCCCTCCTCGATGTGGCCATGTGGTCACAGAGTCCTGACCTCGAGTGTCATCCACGAACGTCGGGGCCGGAGCAGGTCAATGCATGACGTCCGGAATTGCCCGGCATTTCCTCATCCGGCAGGGAAGGGAGTCCGGGTCGCTCGAAGCACACCTGCCGTGCCGGATGATTGCCTTGTCGGTCCTGGCACAGTAATCCTTGTGTCATGGGTGGATGGATCGAGACTCACCGTTCGATGGTGACGACCTGGGACTGCGATCACCAGGGCCACATGAACGCGGTCCAGTACTACGCGAAGTTCGACATGGCGGGCTGGCACATGATCCAGCGCTCAGGTGTCACGCGGGAAAGGCTGGAGGCGGACAACCTGGGATTTGTCGACATCCGTGCGGAAATAGATTTCGTTGACGAATTGGTCATCAACGATCCCCTGGTCATCGAGTCCGGCATCGAGAAACTGGGCGACTCCTCGGTCACCATCCGTTCGACGATGCGCCATGGAACGACTGGCGCGACAGCGGCGCGCCTGCGGTGCACGACCCTGTGTTTCGATCTTGAAAAACGGGCCAAGAGGACCCTTCCGGACGACATACGCGCCCATCTTGAATCTCTGATCATCGGGGATGACTGACACCGGGCACTTCGCGCCGGCACTGGCGGTCTGCTGTGCTCTCACCCTGACGGCGGCGGGGTGCGCGAACAATCCCGCTACCGGCGGATCGATGTTCTCGCTTGTCAGCGAGAACGAAGAACGTGCGCTCGGCGCTGAACACCACCCGGAGATCCTCAACGAGTACGGTCTCCACGAGGAGCATCCCCGGATCAATGCCTACGTGGCCATGGTGTCCGCCAGAGTGCTGGCGGCATCGGACATCTCCTCCCAGATGCTCACGGTAACGGTTCTCGACACGGATTTGGTCAATGCCTTCGCCCTGCCGGGTGGTTACATCTACGTGACACGCGGGCTTTTGGCACTCGCCAACAACGAGGCCGAACTTGCCGGCGTGATCGGCCACGAGATCGGCCACGTGGCCGCCCGCCACACGGCGCAGCGACTTTCCTGGGCCCGGGTTGCCGAGATCGCCGTCACGGTGGTCGATGCATCGACATCCCATCTCGGGTATGGCGGGCTCGCCACCGACCTTTCCGGGTTGGCGGGCCATGCGGTCATCGCCGGTTTCAGCCGCGAACAGGAGATCGAGTCCGACACTCTCGGGATCCGCTATCTGGCTCGCGCCGGCTACGACCCATACGCCATGGCGACCTTCTTGAGACAGCTGGAGCGACACTCGGACCTGCTCGATGCACTGTCGCCCCTCAACCGCGACCCGGCCCTTCTGACACGCTGGTTTGCCACCCATCCCCGGACAGCCGAGCGTGTCGTGCTGGCCGCCCGGGAGGCACGGTTCACGACCGATGGGCCCGTTCTCAACCGGGAGCCCTATCTGCGGATGATTGACGGCATCGCCTACGGTGAGCGCGCCGACCAGGGGCGCATCCTCGAACGCAGCTTCGTGCATCCCGCATGGCGCTTTGCCTTCGATGTGCCTGAAGGTCTGGCGATGTTCCGGGTCAGCGGACAGGTACGTGCTCAAGACGATTCCGGCGCCCTTGTCACATTCAACGGGGTCGAGGACATCCATGGCGGTGTGACATCTCACCTCCACCGGTGGGCGGATGAACTGCGCGTGAGGGTCGACGACCCCGAGACCTTCGATGTTGCGGGATACCAGGCGGCCGGAGGTCGTTTCCGTGCAGCCCCCGATGGCAGCGACAGGCTCTACCGGATGGTCGCGATTGCCCTCAATCCGGGCCGAGTGGCCCGGTTCCTGTTCTCCATGCCGGCGGGCGAGGTCGGCGGCCTTGACGATCTGGCAGAGCAGACGCTGGCCAGTTTCAGGCGGTTGTCGGCGGGTGAAGCCGAAGCTGCCGGTCCCCTGCGTGTCAGGATCGTCGAGGTCGCCCCGGGAGACACCATCGATTCGCTGAGCCGGATGATGGCGTTCGAGGACCATCGCCGGGAACGGTTCATGGTTCTCAACGCCTTCGACGCGGAGACCGAGCTTGCTCCCGGCATGCTGGTCAAGGTGGTCCGTCTCGAGTGACGGGTCCGGCGCAGTCAAGCATGGCATGGAGCAGGACGTTGCCCCCCACAGCGAGATCACCGGACGTGGCATGTTCCGTTTCGTTGTGACTGATGCCCCCCTCGCAGGGAACAAAGATCATGGCCGTTGGCGCCACCCGGCTGACATAGACGGAATCGTGACCGGCGCCCGATACCATGTCCATGTGATCGCAGCCTGTCAGCGCGACAGCGCGACGTACCGCATCGATACACCCCGCATCGAATTCGATGGGAGGTGACGACCAGATCTTCTCCACCTCGATGGCGACACCCGTGGCCGAAGCCGTGCGTGCCGCGACCTCGCAGAGGGTTCCGGCCATGCGTTCGTAGGCCGCCTTGTCGGGATGCCTGAGATCGACGGTCAGGGCCACCTCTCCGGCGATGGTGTTGCGCGTGCCGGACGGCATGCAGCTCGTGATCTTGCACGTGGCGCGTCCGTGAGGCGCCTCTCCGAGGGCAAGACCGTTGACTTCCCCGATCAGCGCGGCTGCCGCGACGACGGCGTCGCGGCGCATCTCCATCGGGGTGGGCCCGGCATGCGCTTCCATGCCGGCCAGGCGAACGTCGAACCAGTGCGTTCCCTGAACGCCTGTCACGACACCGACGGTCTTGCCCGTCGCCTCGAGGATGGGTCCCTGTTCGATATGCGCCTCGAAATGGGCCCCCAGCTGATGACCGCCTGGTTCCTCGTCCCCGAGGTAGCCGATACGTCCGAGCTCCCCGCCGAGCGTCATGCCTTCAGCGTCGGTCCGCGAATGACCGTATTCGAGGCTGAAGTCCCCGGAGAACACGCCTGAACCGATCATCGCGGGAGCAAACCGTGCACCCTCCTCGTTGGTCCAGCAAATGACCTCGATGGGCGCTTGCGTCTCGATCTCGGCATCGTTGAGCGTGCGCACCACCTCAAGACCGGCAAGGACGCCATAGACACCGTCGAACTTGCCGCCGGTGGGCTGAGTGTCGAGATGGCTGCCGGTGGCGACGGGAAGAGCGTGCGGATCCTTGCCCGGGCGGCGGGCAAAGATGTTTCCCATGCGGTCGACGGTACATGTCATGCCGGCCGCCTCGCACCAGCGAACAAAGAGATCGCGCCCTTCGCGGTCGTCGTCGGTCAGTGCAAGGCGGCAGTTGCCGCCCTTTGCGGTGGCCGCGATTCGGGCCATGTCCATGATGGCATCCCACAGGCGGTCGCCATCGATCCTCAGATTGCGTGTCATGTCTTGCCCTCGCCGGTCATACGATGATGCGGTCAACGAAGCGCGCTTCGTGGTCGAAACAGCCTGCTACCAGGTTGCGTCGTGTTCCGCCATCGAGCGATGCCCGGTAGTCTCCGATGTCGATGCCGCGCTGGTCGGGATCAAAGCCGCGGACCACGTAACGGATGTTGCGATAGGGTCTGCTGAGGGCCAGGAATCCTCCCGGATTCCACCAGAAGGCATCGGACTGGATCTCGAGCGGCCGCCCGGGGTCGAGACCGGTGTGCACGAACAGCAAGGTACCATCGGCTGTCAGACAGGCCCGTTTGAGCTGACTCATCAGCGCGTCATGCCCTGGACGACTATGCACGGCGTTCCTCAGCCGGGAGGTCCAGGCCATCAGGGCCTGTGTTCCGCGACCGGCAGCCTGCATCCCCTGTTCGGGCGAGTGCCCGTAGGATTCGATGGCGCCCGAGATTCCCTGGTCCAGCATCCAGGCAAGCACGTCTGACGCGTCAACCGCCAGGTGAAGTTGCTGAAGTCTGTGCCACATCTCTTCCTGGCTGCCGCGAAGAAACACGATGTCCCCCGGGGCCATGCCGCACAGGGCGAGAATGGCCCGGCGAAAGGCGATCAGCTCGTCAAGCGTACCGCAGGGATCCTCCCCATCTCCAAGGTAGTTGCCAAGATAGACGAGACGGTCACCGAAACGGAACCGATCAGCGAGCATGTCGTGCAGGGCAACGAGGGCCTTGCGCTGGCCGTTGATCGATGCAACGGCCCAGACACGCCGCCAGCGATCGAAAACGGCAAAGCGGTCGGGATCGAGTGCCGGAACTGCCTCCCTATCCGGCCGCGTGATCATGAGATCCTCCGGTCGGGGCCGAAGGCGCACGGAAAGCGGAAGGGGACTCAGGCAGCCCGCAGGGACTTCTCGATCTTGCCTTCCGCCTGATCCTGCTGGACGCCCTCGACCGCCGCGAGTTCGCGCGACAGGCGATCGAGTGCGGCCTCGTAGAGTTGCCGTTCGCTGTAGGACTGTTCGGGCTCGCCGACCCTGACATGGAGGTCGCGCACGACTTCAGCAATGGAGACAGGGTCACCGGAGTTGATCTTGGCCTCGTATTCCTGGGCACGTCTGCTCCACATGGATCGCTGTTTGCGAGCCCGACCCTTCAGAGTCGTGAGCGCACTCTTCATGATATCCTTTGACGAGAGTTTGCGCATGCCCGAAGTGGAGAGCTTGGCGACGGGAACGTGCAGGACCATCTTGTCCTGTTCGAAGTTGACAACCACCATTTCGAGGTTGGCCCCGCCGATCGTCTGGGTTTCCACCTTTTCGACCTTGCCCAGGCCGTGTGTCGGGTACACAACGTGATCACCGGGTTTGAGATTGAGCTGTTCACTTGTCATTGTCAGGTAACCTTCCGCCCCTTTCTTCCTGTTTGGTCACGACCCCGGGGACCGCGCACGGCACCACGCTGTTGACACCGCACTCTGTCATCAGTGATCCCGATTGCCGGGAAGACACCAAGGCCTTGCCGGCTGGTTCCGGGGTGTCCCGAGATGGGGGAGACACGAATCTAGCAGAAGGGCAGCCCGAAAGGAAGGCCCACCCGAAACGTTGGCAAGACCGTCCCACGCTTGATCCCTCTGAAGGTCGGCCTGCCATGCGTTGCCCGCGCAAGCGGGCACGTGACGGCAGTCTCTTGTGACCATCCTGGCGCCGGATGTGCGACGCTCCCGGCATGTTGATTCGCAAGCGCCCGGAACCTGCCCGGTCCATCTTTGAACTCCCGAAGGTCTCTCCCTGTCCAAGGTCCGCCCGGCGGCTGTGATCAGGAGTGCGAAGGGCGACGACGAGCATCCCGGGAGGAAGGTGAAGGCAAAGTCCGGGCTGATCCGCAGGCGATGTCCGGCTGCAAGACTCCGTGTCTCGTCGCGGTGAACGCCGCGCATGTCAGCCAGGCGCGTGCGAAGTGCGGAACGCCAGACGCCGCCTCGCGTCCGTCACGGACGGTCTTCACGGGGTCCGTGGCCATGCGGACATGAATGCGCACCGCAACATCAGATGTCTGGGACCGTTGCCAACCTCGGCCGGAATGGTGTGGCCAAGGCTCGCGAATGAGATGACCTGAAGTCGAGGGGACCCTCAACCGTCACCCGGGCTGGGACTGAAGTACTTCTTCTTGTCCTTCACGTCGCGCCATTCGTCGGAATCGGCAGGATGATCCTTCTGACGGGTAATGTTGGGCCAGATTTCAGCGTACTCCCTGTTGATTTCCAGCCACTCCTCGAGACCGTGGTCGGTGTCAGGCTTGATCGCGTCCACGGGGCACTCGGGTTCGCACACCCCGCAGTCGATGCACTCGTCCGGGTGGATCACAAGCATGTTCTCGCCCTCGTAGAAGCAGTCGACGGGACAGACCTCGACGCAGTCGGTCAGTTTGCACCGTATGCAGGACTCAACGACGATGTAGGTCATGAAAGCCTCCACGCTCTGGACGTGAATGAAGGTGAGGATCGGTGCACCATCGTTATCTGGGACTTCCGTGCCGACGGTCAAGTGCGAGGAGACGACTCCAGTCGCGCCAGGTATGCCTGGGCACGTCGTCGTGCCAGCGCCCGGTCACCATCATGGATGTGGAGCAGGCCGGCGATCCTGCGCACCAGCGAATCCTCGTACGCATGGAGTTCGCCGTCGGCGAGAACCACCTGCCACAGCTGCTGCATCATGGTCAGCCGTTCCGCGGCATCGAATTCCGCCTTGAGAACCCGTGTGAACCGGTGCCAACACACTGCATCCGCGGCGATTCGCGTGGCCTCGTCGACGAGGACCTGCACCTCCCCGGTCCCGAGACCGAAGTGTTCTTCGAGTACGTCGCGGATGTGCTGCATCTCGCGCTCGTCGGCGTGGCCGTCGACCAGGGCCGCCTCGACGAGGATGCAGGCCGAAGCCATGCGCAGCTCGTGATCCGGTGATGGCGTCTGAGAAGCGTCGGACGCTCCCATGTCGAGGAGTTTTCTGATCCGGGCGAACATCACGGATGCGTCATGGCAGAAAGGCCCTGCTGCGGTCAAGCTGGACAGTCAGATGGCGTCAGGTCCTCGTAGAGTTCCGCAGCCTCCCGGGCGGGCCCCCGCCGGGTCGAGATGGCGATCACCCGGATGACACGTACGCGGCGATTCTGCGGAAAGGTGAGAACGTCGCCTGGGTGGAGCATGCCGTGGGACTTGTGGATCCGCCGCCTGTTGAGCCGCAGGCGGCCGCTTGCCACGAGCTGTGTGGCAAGAGACCTGGTCTTGAAGAACCGGGCATGCCACAGCCACCTGTCGATGCGCATGGCAACAGCGTTCATCGGGCGACCTCCATTCCTGCAAGGCCGGCAAAGGGGGAGGAGGGGTCGGGTGGGGCCGGCCGCCTCGCCCGCCGCCGGGCCTGGGCGAGGAGCACGTCTGCTTCGGCGATGCGCACACGAAACCCCAGGGCCTCGGCAATGCCGGCGAACGCTTCGCGGCTCGACCCCGACAAGGAGATGAGATCGCCGTGTGCCGGAGCCCAGCCGCGGCGTGTCAGCTTGCGCATCCGCGCGGCCAGTCTTTCCGCCATGTCGACGCGAAGGGCACGGGTGCCGAGCTGCAGGTATCCGATCGCCTGCCAGAAGGAACCGGGAAGGGATGGATCGGCCGCGATAGCGACCTCGCCCTTCAACGGGACGCTCGGCACTGTGTCGTGGTCGTGGGCGAGGGTCCACAGGATGGACCGCAGGGCGAGATCGGGCGATGACATCATTGGCTTGACGAAGACGGCGCGGGTGCCGAAACGGACCCCGAGCCTGGTCAGCCGGCGACGATCGGCGGCATCGAGGCTGCGGACCAGGTCAAGGCAGGTGTGTTCCGTCGATACGCCAAGGCCTTCGACAAGCTGAAAGGCGATGCCGCGTGCTGCTCCCTCGAACCCGGCATTCGTGAGGCAGAAGAGCGGTTCCAGGCTCCCCGAGAGACGCTGTGCAAGCCATCGTTCGATGGTAGCCTTCGCCCTCCGGGCGTCCTCGTCGTTCAGGATGTCCGAAGCAAGCACCGCGACCCCCGGCTCGACAACCGAGCGACCTGCTGCAAGGCGGGCAACGGGAGCGCCGCGCCAGCGCACCCCCAGGGAACTGTCCACCTCGAGGTCGCGTCCGCCTTCCGCCTCCAGTTCCTTCACGCGGCCTTCCACCGCGCGGGCGGCGACTCGGCGGGTTGCGGCGGCCAGCACCCGATCGATTGCACGCCCCGCGGGCGCCGGACGCCTCAGGCGGAATCCCTGAAGCCGGTCCATCGGCTCTCCCTCGATCTTGATGGTACCGTCGCCGTCGACATGGATGTCCAGGGCCTCGCCCTGTCTCAGCCGCACGGCAACCAACGCCATGCGGCGGTCGACGAAGCGCTGGATGAGCTGTTCGTGAAGGGCATCGGACAGCCGGTCTTCAATGGCGCGGGCCTCTTCTTGCAGGCTGGCCTCGTCATCCACCCAGTCCGAACGATGGGATATGTAGGTCCAGGTCCGGATATGGGCGATGCGGCTCATCAGCAGGTCGATATCGCCGCCCGTCCGGTCGAGACGGGTGATGCTGCGGTGCACCCAGTCCTCCGGCAATCGTCCCCTTGGTCCGGCCAGGTGACGGTAGATGTGTGCGAGAAGCCGTACGTGGTGGTCATGCATGACCTTGCGGTAGTCAGGCACCCGGCAGACTTCCCACAACAGGCGAACCGCCTCGGGGTGGCAGGCGAGTTGCGTGATGTCCGAATCGCGGATGAGACTGGCCAGTGTCCGGTGATCGTCCGCTTCGCCGGCACGCACGAGGAGAGTGTGGCGGGGACGCTGTTCCAGGCTTTTCAGGAGCGCGAGACAGCTGCGAAAATCGAGGTCAGTGTTGCGCCACATGAGCGAGCCGACATCGTCGAACCTGTGGTTTTCAATGGCCTGGACGAGCGACGGTTCCATGCCCGCGAGTGTCGCGGTCACACCGAAGGTGCCGTCGTTGGTGTGGCGTCCGGCGCGTCCGGCGATCTGTGCCAGTTCGTGTGCTGCCAGGGTCTTGACCCTTCTGCCGTCGAACTTGCGCAGTGCGGCGAAGGCGACATGGTTGACATCCATGTTGAGGCCCATGCCGATGGCGTCGGTGGCGACGATGTGCTCGACGTCGCCGGCCTGGTACATGGCGACCTGTGCATTGCGTGCCCTGGGCGACAGGGCGCCGAGAACCACGGCACAGCCGCCACGCTGGCGGCGCAGGACATCCGCGATTTCGTAGACATCGGGAATCGAGAAGGCGACCACGGCGCTGCGCGGCGGCAGGCGTGCGAGGCGGGTGGATCCCGCATAGGAGAGATCGGAGAACCGCGGCCTGACCACTGTCTGCGCATCGGGCAGGAGTTTCCGGATGACGGGACGCATGGTGGCGGCTCCCATGAGGATGGTCTCCGCTCTTCCCCTGGCCCTCAGAAGGCGGTCGGTGAACACGTGTCCACGTTCCTCGTCGGCAGCGAGCTGGATCTCGTCCACCGCGAGAAACTCGACCTCCATGTCGAGCGGCATGGATTCGGTGGTGCAGACGAAGTAGCGGGCCCTCTTGGGTACGATGCGTTCCTCGCCGGTGACGAGAGCGGTGGCCCCCCTGCCCTTTCTGGCAACGACGCGATCGTAGATTTCGCGGGCCAGCAACCGCAGCGGCAGGCCGATCATGCCGTTGCGGTATGCAAGCATGCGTTCGACGGCAAGGTGTGTCTTGCCCGTGTTGGTGGGACCGAGAACGGCGGAAAGGCGCATTTCGGAACGAAGCATGGCGGCACATTCACCGTGAAGCGGACTGGTTGCAAGGGGTCACTCCACCCCTTGCCGCATCATGCGCTCGCGTCTATGTCAACGGTGTTGCCTCCTTGGCATGGGAACGGGACCATGAATCCCTGCACGGACATCACCGGCAAGGGCCCGGCCGGCGCCATGATCGGCCATCATGGTCAGGGTGCCGTGTATGGGTGCGCCGGACCCGGTCGGATGCTATCGTGAGACAGGCAGGCGAAGGGATGTGCATGACTGCGGCAAGGGGGATTCCGGCTCTCGTTCTCGTGGTGGCTCTGGCTGCCTGCGGTACGGATGACCCGGATACGTACGTCGAGAGACCGGTCGAGGAGATCTACAACAACGCGGTCAACCTGCTCGAGGCGGGAGAACGCAGTCTTGCGGTGGCCGAGTTCGAGGAAGTCGAGCGGCAGCATCCCTATTCGCAATGGGCGAAACATGCCCAGGTCATGTCCGCGTATGCCAGCTATCTGCAGGGCGATTTCGACGCTGCGATCGCTTCCGCCTCCCGTTTCATCGAGTCCCATCCGGGCAACGAGAACGCAGTCTATGCCTACTATCTCATTGCCCAGAGCTACTACGAACGCATCTCGGACGTGGAACGCGACCAGAGGATGGCCGAAAGATCGCGCGACGCCTTTCTCGAACTGCTGCGCCTCTTCCCGGATTCGCCCTACAGCCGTGATGCCACACTCAAGCTGGAACTGACCCTCGACCACCTCGCAGGCAAGGAGATGAGCATCGGCCGCTGGTACCAGAATCGCGGTGCCTACATCGCGTCGGTCAGCCGGTTCCGCACGGTCATCGACCGCTACCAGACGACATCCCATGTCCCCGAGGCGCTGTTGCGTCTCGTGGAAACCTACCTTGCGCTCGGACTCGTTCGCCAGGCCCGTGAATCAGCAGCGGTCCTTGCTCACAACTATCCCGGCAGCCGCTGGTACCAGGATGCCTGGTCATTGCTCGACCGACACCGGTTGCTTCCCTGATGCGGCAAGGACCGGTTTCACACAGCCGCATGAGGTGAGCTGACCTCTACCATGCTGACCTCGCTCAGTGTCCGCAACCTGGCGGTCATCGAACGCATCGATCTCGAGTTCGGCGACGGACTGACGGTGCTCACCGGTGAAACCGGAGCGGGCAAGTCAATCCTTCTCGATGCGCTGGGGCTCGTCATCGGTCGCCGTGCCGACATCTCCATGATCCGTCCCGGCGCCGACAGGGCGTCGGTCACGGCCACTTTCCGCATCGGCCGGGAGAGCGTCATCATCGGCATGCTCGAAGAGCAGGGCATCGAATGCGATGAGGAACTCGTCGTTCGCCGGCAGGTCAGGGCAGACGGCCGCAGTCGTGCCCATGCCAACGACGAGGTCATCGGCGTGGCCCTGCTGAGGGAAATCGGTGATCACATTGTCGAGTGTCATGGTCAGCAGGACCAGCGTGGGTTGTTGCGTCCGGAGACCCACCGGATGCTGCTCGATGCCTTCGCCGACAACCGGGATGCCGTTGAGGGAGTCGGTCAGGCCTTTGCGGCATGGCAACAGGCGAAGCAGAAGCTCGAGTGCCTCGAGGTCGATCAGACCGGACGACGGGAGACCGTGGGTATCCTTGCCGGCGACCTCCGCGATCTCGAGACACTTGATCCCGGCGAGGACGAGGAGGACATCCTCACGGCCACGCGAATCAGGCTCGCGAACAGCCGCAAGGTGGCCGAGGCGATGAACATCGCTGCAACGGCGCTTGCCGGAGAGCGCGGTGCAGACGAGGGACTCACCACGGCCAGTGCCGCGCTGGTGCGGGTCCGGGACGTTGCCGGCGGTCTGGTCGATGAGGCCCTTGGCGCCGTCGACCGCGCCCTTGTCGAGACCGCAGAGGCCTCGTCCGCCCTGGCGCGCGCGGCCACCGGCCTCGAGGATGAAGCCGACCGGCTCGACGAGATCGAAGACCGCCTGTTTGCCCTGAAGAACGCCGCACGGCGCCATCGCACGACGGTGGCCGGACTTCCTGAAGTGCGGCAGAAACTTGCCCGTGATCTCGCGGCGGTGGAGGGCCTTGAGGAGGAGGTGGCGGCCGCCAGGGAGGATGATGCCCGCCTTCTGGATGCGTTCCGGCGTGCCTGCGATGATCTCGGACAACGCCGCCGCGAGGCAGCGCATGCCCTTGATGCCGCGGTGATGGCGGAGCTGGCGCCGCTGAGGATGGATCATGCCGTCTTCTCCACCCGACTCGAGCCGCGGGAGTTCGCCGGGTGGAGTGCCGATGGCGCGGAGACCGTGCTGTTCACGGCGGTGACGACACCCGGAGCCGCTCCCGGCCCGCTCGGCAGGATCGCCTCGGGCGGCGAACTGTCGCGTTTCATGCTCGCTATCAGAGTTGCCGGACAGGGCGACGAGCCGGCC
Organism: Alphaproteobacteria bacterium; assembly: GCA_964291265.2. GTDB lineage: Bacteria > Pseudomonadota > Alphaproteobacteria > SP197 > SP197 > SP197. The sequence goes on along the minus strand of OZ219747.1, from coordinate 186,891 downwards.
GGCACCCTCATCTTCGACGAGATCGACAGCGGCGTGGGCGGCGCGGTCTCTGATGCCATCGGGGAACGGCTGCGCCGTCTCGGGCAGCGCACCCAGGTTCTCGTCGTGACCCATGCCCCCCAGGTGGCGGCGCATGCCGACCACCACATCCTGCTTTCGAGAGCCGACACGGCCGTTGCCGAGGCACGGATGCTCACCGGCATCGACCGCCGGGAGGAGCTGGCTCGCATGCTGGCCGGTGCACACGTCACCGAGGAGTCCCGTGCCGCGGCAGCACGTCTCCTCGATTCACGAGACAACAACATGGTAGCATCGACGCCCACAGGGGGCGCTTGATGCTGACCTGCACGTCGCTGCCAGAGACAACCGTTCCCGTGTTCAAACGAGGCCGACACCGCGCATCCCTCAGGTTGCCTGATCCCCCCGACTTTCAGCGAACCTGTCGTCAATGGTGCCACGGGTGGCCCAATCACCGATTTTGGGTTAAAGATGCATACAATGCATGTGTAACGGTGGCACAACCAATCGATGTACGGGGACCGTGCTGCCAGACAGATGGCTGTCAGTGCGGCGCCTGACATGGCAGATCGGTGCCTTGCTCTACTGTCCATCGTGGAGGCGCGGAATGCCGGAGTTGGAGCTTCGCCGAATTGTCAGTTCGGGGGCATTCAAATGGCCGTGGCACTCGGCCCATGGGCTGATGTTCATTGTCGGTGCCTCTGGAGGCGGCGGCGGCGGCGGCGGCGCCCTTTGTGTTGAAGGTCTCAATCTGTTTGGTGCGAGCGGCGGCGGCGGCGGCAGCGGCGGCGGTGCAACGACAGTAATAAGGGGCCACACAACACATCTGGCGGCAGGTGGCGATGGAGGCGGCGGTGGCGATGGAGGCGGCCTTGTCGATGGACAATCTGTCAGGGGAAAGGATGGTGCAGGATGCCAATTCGGCGATGGTGGAGAAGGTGGCTGCGGGGGAACCGCAACGCCCAGTGGCAGCCGCCTCGTGGCAGATGGCGGAAATGGTGGCAAGGGTTTTCAAGGGGAAACCCTGATCGTTGAACTTTCCGGTCTTTCGGTCGGTGAGCCGTTTGATATCAGAATCGGTGTTGGTGGCAACGGCGGCGTTGGTGGAGCAGGCTTCGACGAAGGCGCCGAAGGGATGGATGGGGCCAATGGACTTGTTCTTTTTGTTCCGTTGACGATGGCAAACGATGGACACAAATGAAGCGGCGAGAATGTGCAGAAGCAGGACATGCGGGCGCCCTGGATGGCCTGTCGTTAGTCATGAGCGGCCTCCCCGTATACGGGAATGGCAGTCTCCGAATTGACGAAAACAACGGTTCGCCAAAGATGGTGTGGGCCGGGAACCCGTCCAGTGGCACCGAGTCGCCCAGCAGAATACGACAAATAGCCGTCTCCGACTTACGGACTCTGGAAGATTTCAGTGCTGAGGTGACCTGTCCAGGGTGGGAAGCTTACGAACCGCGGATGAAGTTTCTGCGAAATGAAAGTCAAAACGATGGTGTTGTCATCAATAGGGCTTCTGAATTCGACTTCAAGGAGTTCATTCGGGCAACTCCGAATTTTCGCAAGGGCAGTCTTGTGTTGATGGACAATGGAAACCTGAGGGCGACCTGGAAGGATCACTGTGGGAACCGATTGGGACTTCAGTTCCTCGGGGAAAGAATGGTGCAGTATGTCATATTCCGGAAAAGGCGCGGAGAGAAGATGGTGTCAAGGGTGACGGGTCGTGATTCTTTCGAAGGGATAGTGCGGCAGATTGATGCCTTTGACCTGCAGGCGGTGCTTCACGAATGACCGGGGACGACTTGGCCAACGAGGACTCTGTTGTTCGTTATGTCAAGCCGACGATGATTCAGGGGGACGGTTCGCCGGATGGCGCTGATTTCCAGCTGCGTCCACAACGGCCTGACGAAAGCGGTCTGTCCGTTCATTGGCTTGAAGCATTTTCGGGGAGAAGAGAAGAGTAGCTACGTGAGGTACGGCGGTTTTCCCGTCTTCGGTTGAGCGTGAACGGGCGTTTCGCAGAGATGCAGGTCGGGGTGGTCCTGGACAGTGTCACGAAAGAGCTGGCGTCGGTGCGGATCGTTCACGATCCGTTGGATGACATGGAAGGAATCGATCCATCGCATTCGCAAATCACGGGGTTGCCACCAGGCGATTCCGATCAGGCCTTGCTGGTTGGCGATCTGATTGCCGAGTGCGTGACGCAGATGCACCCTGCGGTAGGTGAGGATGAGAACTGAAATTGTCCAGGCCGGAATTTGGGGTGTGGTTCTCATACGGGGTAACATGTTCGTCATCAGTACCTCTTATGTACTTGGAACATACGCACTCTGCCGAGTATCTGTCCAAGTTGTTCTGAGTGCTGTGCCAAAAATCAGGAATTGGAGGCATATTCGGACTTAATTTGACCCATAGGGGCGGTTGTCATCACGGCTACGTTTCATCAGCACTATTGATTCAAAGGGGTTCCGATGACTGTAAAAGGGCGTTTTATTAGGAACTTACATAGATGTCTCCGAGAAGGACGGCGACATGGCCTATATGATGAAACACTCGGGAAACATTAAACAAAAGTACCCCGTATGAGAATCACTCCCCGGAATTTGTCTGTATGGCTTTACCAACAGAACGCTCAACAACGACCCCCGCGCGTCTGTTGCGGACGCAAGTGGATCGTCGGATTGGGGTGAAGGAACGTCAATCCTGAGTCTGATGAGCAGGCTGACCGAACGCGGGTCCGATGTCCGACAAGGCCTTGCTCGCGGCCGTATGCATGGTGGTGGTCTTCCGGCAAACCTTCGGTAAGCGTTCGGCCGTGCGGTGATGGCTGATTTTGGTTGGTTTTGGGACTTGCTGACTATCGTCTGAGAAAGAGCTGGTAAACTCGTTTGGTCTCGATTATGGTCGAGGCCATGAAGACTTTTGCCGAGACGCGCGGAGCGACACAGCAGCTGACGGGAGGTGGTGACGGCCTATGTCGGGCGTCAGCGGCCTTGTCATGCGAGGCGCCTGACTGGCGTGCGCTCTATGAGGCGGAGCGGGTTCGTGCGGATGCGGCGGAAGCGCGTATGCGTGACCTGCGCTGTGCGGAGATTGCTGCCCGTGCCCGTGCGGGCACATTCAAGTTTCATCTCGACCGCACTCGTGATCAGCTCAAGGAGGCTCGCCGGGAGGTGAAGCGTGGACAGGTCCGAGCGGAGGCGCTGGAGCGGGAAAGGGACGCTCTGAAGCGTAAGAACGCTGAACAGGAGAACGAGCTGTCGAAGCTGCGCGAGACGCGTGAAAAGCACGCGAAGGCGCGCTTCGGGTCGAAGAGCGAGAAGCGGAAGAAGAAGGCAGGCACCGGGAACAAGCGGGGTCAGCAACCTGGCAAGAGCGGCCACGGGCGCACCCCTCGTCCGAAGCTTGAGGAGAAGCACGAGCGCCATGATCCACCGGCATCGCAGCGCACGTGCCCGTGTTGCGGCGAGCCCTACGTGGCCAACGGCAGCCACGAGACCTCGATCATGGAGGTCCATGTCAAGGCTCATACCCGGCGGATTGAGCGTGGGCGTTGGCGCCGTGGTTGTCAGTGTTCGTCGGCGCCTGGGGAGATCATCGCGCCGCCACCTTTGCGCCTGTTTGCGAATACCCCCTTTGGCAACAGTGTCTGGGCATGCGTGCTCTATGAGCGCTTCGCCTGCTTGCGTCCCCTGCGCCGGGTCTCGCGATGGCTCAAGGACCAGGGACTGCCGATGGCGCCGGGAACGATCGCTGGCGGCATGAAGAAGATGACGCCGATGTTCGCGCCTCTCGCGCAGGCCATCCTCGAGCATCAGAACCGGCTGACGGTGCGCCACGGCGACGAGACCAGCTGGCGCATCCAGTCCCTCAAGGCCTCGGGGCGCTCGCAGAAGGCCTGGCTGTGGACCGCGGTCAGCGCCGACTCCGTCTTCTTCCTCATCGATCCGTCACGCAGCGCCCGGGTGGCCATGGTGCTGTTCGCCTCCACCAAAGGTGTCGTCTTCCTTGTTTGCGACCGCTACGTGGTCTACAGGAAACTGGAGCGCGAGCTTGATGGCAAGGTGATCCTCTGCCTTTGCTGGGCGCACTCCAGGCGCGATGTGATCGAGGCTGCGGCAGGCCAGGAGGGGCTGGAAGAGTGGTGCGACAGGTGGCTCGACAGGATCGCGCTGATCTACACACTGAATGGGCAACGGCTGAAGCACTACGATCCCGCACGGAAGCGTCAGTCAGCGAGGTTCAATGCCCTGCAGAAGGACCTTCGTGCGGCTGTCGAGGCGCTGTTCAAGCAGGCTCAGGAGGAACTCGACGCCTTGCCCGAGGGTGCACGCGAAGCGAAGCCCTTGCGCTCCCTGATCCGTCACCGCGAGGGACTGTGTGTCTTCGTCGATCATCCCCAGGTGCCCATGGACAACAACCTGGCCGAGAGAACCCTCCGGGGTGCGGTGACCGCGAGAAAGCTGAACTTCGGCTCCGACAGCGAGGAGGGCGCCGCCTTCACCGCCATCATGTACTCGGTCATCGGCACCCTTGCCATGAACGGCATCAATGTTCGGCGCTGGCTTCATGAGTGGCTTGATGCCTGCGCGCAGAACGGCGGCAAGCCGCCGGATGACCTCGACCCGTGGCTGCCATGGTCGATGACCCCGGAGCGCCGACGGGACCTCACGGAACCGGGGTGATCGAGTGCCGTTACGACGGCCGTGACTTCACCGCGCACGAGATGGAGCTGTTGCGCTCCCTGATCACCCAGCACCCCACCCGTGCGGCCATCGCCCGCGCCTTCTGCCGCGAGACCGGCTGGTACAAGCCCGACGGCGGCCTCAAGAACATGATGGCGAGTGTCACCTTCCTGGCCACGCACCGCGCTACACAGGCGCCGTCTACAAGGCGTCGGGTTGGATCCATGTCGGCACCACCAAGGGGCGCGGACGCTACGATACGCACAGGAAACTCGACAAACCAAAAAAAGGACATCTGGCTGAGGCCTCTCCGCAAGGACTGGAAACTCATCCTCAACCGGTGAATATCACCAACAATCACTGCGCGACCGAACGCTTACAACCTTCGGGCCTTCAGAGGCTACGCCAACTCGGCGTCGACGGTTCGTGGCGGGTAGTCCATCCATACGCAGAAGTGTTGTGACGGATCGGGGCTCTTGATGCCGGGGCGCAGGGCCCCTCAACGGATGATCTGGCGGACTTGGAGGGTAGCCGGACGGGAAGACAAGCGGCTTCACCCGCGCATCATGCTTGACGGTCTTCATATGGTCGCCAAACTCGGTCAGGTCTCTGCCCGGGGTGGGAGCCGGGCACATGATGTCGTGGCTTCATTCCGGCTGCATTCTCTTGTCAGGTGCCGCCGATTGAAGGACGAGGCGACCTTGACAGGCATGGTGTTGGTAGCACTGCCACCGTGCGGTGGGGATTGACAACGCCCGCTCAACCGCTGGTATCGAGCCAGAACGGGACCGGGTCGCAGAATCATGCAGCCACAGGGGTCTCGGCCTGACAAGGCGTCTGGAGTTCCGGATATCTCCGAAACGGAGTCCCTGGGGCGATCGGGTGCTTCCCCGAAGGGCCTGTGCCGGCTCGACACTGTCCGTTCTGTGGATGCCGTGATGTATGGAAGAACTGCACATGAACGCAGTGCTCCGGGAAGATGCCATAGTGTGACGGACGTGAGTGGCATACTCTCCAGTTCAGATCACTGCTGCGATTCGGCCAGATGGATCGACAATCCCGTGCCGAATGGAGGGGGGGATGACGCGAGACGAGGTGAGGAAGGAGATCGATGAACTCGTGCGAACGATCGGCCGCCACGACCGGCTCTACCACGTCGACGATGCGCCGGAGATCGACGATGCCGCCTATGACGCGCTGAGGCGACGCCTCGAGGACCTTGAGACGCGGTTCCCCGAACTCCTGGGCGACGACAGCCCGTCGCGTCGCGTGGGCGCGGCCCCTGCCGGCGGCTTTGCGACCATTGTCCATGGCGTGCCGATGCTCTCGCTGGGGAACGCCTTCGACGAAGCCGATGTGGCGGATTTCCTGGCCAGGGTGAGACGGTTTCTGGGCCTTGGCGACGACGAGGAACTCGGAGTCGTGGCGGAACCGAAGGTCGACGGCCTGGCGGTGTCCCTACGCTATGAGCGCGGCCGCTACGCGCGTGCCGCCACCCGGGGAGATGGTCACGCGGGGGAGGACGTCACCATCAATGTGGCCACGATCGGCGAAGTGCCGCAGCGCCTCCAGGGCGAGGGGATTCCGGACATCATCGAACTGCGTGGTGAAGTCTACCTGTGCCGCGAAGACTTTCTCCAGCTCAACCGCGACCGGGTGGCGCAGGGTGAACGTCCCTTTGCCAATCCGCGCAATGCCGCGGCGGGGTCACTCAGGCAGCTCGACGTCTCGGTGACGCGATCGCGGCCCCTGCGCATTTTCATCTATGCCTGGGGTGAGGCGAGCTCGCTGCCGGCCACCACGCACAGCGGCATGCTGAAGATCATCTCCGTCTGGGGATTGCCGGTGGCGCCCGACGTGCGTGTCTTCTGCGATCTGGACGACCTGCTCGCATATCATTGTCGCATCGGCGACAGGCGTGCGGAACTTCCCTTCGATATCGACGGCGTGGTCTACAAGGTCGACCGGCTCGACTGGCAGTCGAGACTGGGATTTGTCAGCCGAGCGCCACGCTGGGCCGTGGCGCACAAGTTTCCGGCGGAAAAGGCCACCACGGTGCTCCGTGACATCCACATCCAGGTGGGTCGCACAGGCAGCCTCACACCGGTGGCCGTCCTTGACCCGGTGAATGTGGGCGGGGTCGTCGTCGAGCGGGCGACTCTCCACAACGAGGAGGAAATCAGGCGAAAGGACGTGCGAATCGGCGATACCGTCACCATCCAGAGGGCCGGCGATGTCATCCCCCAGGTTCTCGGTCCGGTGCCGGCGCGGCGTCCGGACGACGCACTCCCCTTCGTCTTTCCGGAGACCTGCCCCGTCTGCGGCAGCCGGGCGGTGCGTGACACCAACGCGCGGACCGGCCAGGTGGACGTGGTGCGGCGCTGTACCGGAGGTCTGCGCTGCACGGCGCAGATCGTCGAGCGGTTGAGGCACTTCGTGTCCCGCCAGGCCTTCGACATCGAGGGACTGGGCGACAAGCAGATCGCCCTGTTCAGGGAAAAGGAGTGGATCAACAGCCCCATCGACATCTTCGATCTCGAGGAGACGGTCGGCGATGCGCTTGCCGGAGAGGAAGGCTGGGGCGAAACCTCGTCGCGCAATCTCTATGCCGCCATCGCGACCCGCCGGACCATTGCCCTGGACCGGTTCATCAATGCGTTGGGAATTCGCCACGTCGGGGAAACCACGGCAAGGCTTCTCGCCCGCCACTGGGGCGATACCGCCACCATGCGCCAGGCCCTCGATACCGACTCGGGCATGAAGGATCTCCAGGCCCTCGACGGCATCGGACCGGCGGTCGTCGAATCCCTTGCCGCCTTCATCTCCGATGACGGCAACCGGGCCGTGCTTGACGGTCTCCTGGAGCGGCTCGCGATCGAGTCCGTGGCACGCGTGGCGGGCAAGTCATCGATCTCCGGCAAGAGTGTCGTCTTTACCGGCTCGTTGAAGACCATGACCCGTCAGGAAGCCAAGGCGCGCGCCGAGACGCTGGGCGCCAGGGTGGCGGGCTCGGTCTCGGCGAAGACCGACATCGTCGTTGCCGGAGAGGCTGCCGGTGCGAAACTGAAAAAGGCCCGGGAACTCTCGCTCGTCGTCATGACCGAGGAGGAATGGCTGGCCCTTGCCGGCCAGGCATGAGACGTCAGTCGAACCGGGAGAAATCGGGCCGGCGTTTCTCGAGGAAGGCGTTGAAGGCCTCGCGTGCCTCCGGTGAGCGGGCGGCGCGCGCAAACAGTGGGATCTCCTCGGTGATGACGGCGCCGAGATCACCGTAGCCGGCCTTCACGCGCGCCTTGGTCAGGCGCAGGGATGCGGCGGGCTTTGCGGCAAGGCGGCGGGTGATGCGGAGACTCTCGTCTTCGAGAGCGCTTGTCTCGAATACATCGTTCACCATGCCGATGGCATGGGCTTTCGACGCATCGAAAGAATCGGCGAGAAGCATCATTTCCATGGCGCGCTGGTGGCCGACAAGGCGTGGCAGAAGGACCGTGGAGGCGGCTTCCGGGAAGACGCCGAGATCGACAAAGGGGAAGCGGAATGTGGCGCCGGCCGCGGCGTGAACGAGGTCGCAATGAAGCAGCATGGTCGCGCCGACGCCCACTGCCAGTCCGTTGACGGCAGCGACAAGCGGCACCTCAAGCGCGGCCAGGGCGTCAAGGAAGCCATCGGCGTCGGGGAGGCGGTCGTTCGTGCTCTCTTCGAGAAAGGAACCGACATCGTTGCCGCTCGAGAAGGAATCACCACTCCCGGTGATCCAGATCACCTTGATCCTGCGATCGTCATTGGCGCGGTTGAATGCCGCCTCGATGGTCCCGTACATCTCGCGGGTCAGGGCGTTCTTCTTCTGCGGCCGGTTGAGGCGGATTTGCAGGATGCCGTCGGCCGTCGCCGTCACAATGTCCTGGTTCATGATTCCTGGCGCCCCTGAGACTTGCATCGTAGTTTGAATGGCTCACGCCGCCAACCTTCGACCCTGCTCGCGGCTCATCGAAGTGCCTGACGGCAACGCTCCCTCCCCGTGCAGCTGCGCCATGAGTCCCGGACGCCTGACGTTGCGGGCCGCGTTCATGTCCGCATGGCCATGAGGTCACGCACGTGAGCATCGTCTGTGACGGAGGCGAGGCGGCTGTCTGCCAGGTGATGATCTCCAGCTATCCCGCGCCGGCTCAGCGCTCGGTCGAGGTCAACAACCAGACCTGCTTCGTCACCTCTGAAGCCGTGGTTCAACGTCGCACCGGGCCGGCCGCACTGGCACACCAAGCGCCTCGCAGAGAGCTGCGCGCGGCGCACCCCTGCGATGCCCGAAGGCGAGCGGCTCGCCGTGCTGGCGGTGGTCATGGCTCATGGAGGTGTCGTGATGGCGAGCGTCGCCGGCACGTTCCTGCGCCAGGAGGTCGACGCCTTCCAACAAGCGGTTCCAGGATCTCCGCAAGCAGGGCAGGGTCAACCTGGAATGCCGGAGATGCCGGGCGGCGGCAAAGAGATCGCGTTCACCGGTCATGTGAGCATGACCGACAGAAGGCAGCCCGCTCATGCCGCCGGGACCAAGAGCTTCATATTGCCTCTATCGCAGGGCAAGGAAATCGGCAATGGGGGAATCCCGGACCGCTTCTTCCAATCCGTTGCTCCCAAACAAGTCCATATCCCAGCCGGCGGTATCAGTCGTGGCGCAGGTTCTTCAAACGCCGGTAGGGTTGGCTTCCCTTCAATGCGTCATTCTCTTCAATCATGTTCCACGGAGTCCAGCCATCCAAGGTCCGAGCCTTGTGACTTGCCCCCCGGTCGAGCAACAGCCCGACCATTTCCGGATTGCTGCTCATTGCCGCCGCCACGTGAAGCGGAGTCGCGCCACGCTTGCTGCGCGCTTCCAGGTCCGCGCCCCGGTCGAGCAACAGCCCGACCACTTCCGGATGGTCGCTTGTTGCCGCCGCCCTGTGAAGCGGGGTCAGGTCATGCCCGTCGCGGGCTTCCAGGTCCGCGCCCCGGTCGAGCAACAGCCCGACCACTTCCGGATGGTCGCTTGTTGCCGCCGCTAGGTGCAGCGGAGTCGCGCCATGCTCGTCGCGGGCTTCCAGGCCCGCGCCCCGGTCGAGCAACACCCTGACCACTTCCGGGTTGCTGCTTGCTACCGCCGCCACGTGAAGCGGAGTCGCGTTACCCTCGTCGCGGGCTTCCAGGTCCGCGCCCCGGTCGAGCAACAGCCCGACCACTTCCGGACTTCTGCTTGCTGCCGCCGCCAGGTGCAGCGGAGTCGCGCCAAGCTCGCTGTGCGCTTCCAGGTCCGCGCCGTGGTCGAGCAGCATTCTGACCACTTCCGGATTGCCGCTTGCTGCCGCCCTGTGAAGCGATGTCATGCCATCCATGTCACGCACCTCTAGATTTGCGCCCTAGTCGAGCAACAGCCCGACCACTTCCGGATTGCTGTTTGCTGCCGCCGCCACGTGAAGTGGAATCGCGCCAAACTCCGTGCACACACACTCAAGTCAGCGCCTGCGTCAAGATGACAGGCTACATCAACCAACGTGGTCCGGTCAAATGGCCCGGTCGCGAAATGGGTGTGCTGAAGATGTGCTGAAGATTGCGGTCTGCGGTCGTTTTTGGGTGTTGCTCTGGCATCCAGAGGAGCGGACAACGCGACCCCTGCTACACGCGCATCAGTCGCGCACCATCGCCGTTTGCTGTGAAACATTTCTGATCCCTGCGACGCCTTTTGTTGAACAGGGCGCGAGCAACCTGTCGGTCAGGCGCATGCCTGACCGCCGTGTGGTGGTTCTGGCTGACGCCTGTTGACGAACCTTGGACCTTTCCGGCTACCCCGCGTCTATGGCCATCAAGGGTCTGGTTCGTTCAGGCGTCAGGACATCGTCGAAATACAAGCGTCCTCGTCACCCACCTCCACCTGCTCGCATGATCGTGCACCAATACGCCGGATCAACGCACTTGTCCAACGGCCACAACAGGCTCACGTTTCATGGCGCGGGGTGAGCAGGCACGCCGACGTTCATGACTGTTTGGTTAGGGATGCCATCGCCTTATCCTTCAAGGGTCGAATTGCCGGCGGCAGCTGGTTGGCGGGGCTGTTGCAGGTGAATGAAGGTCACCGAGGCCGTGACAAGCAGTCCACCGCCAATGATCCAGGGTGTGAGGGTTTCGCCGAGAAAGCACACACCGCCGACAATGCTCGTCACCGGGACAAGCAGGAGGAACGGCACGATCTGGTTCATCCGGTAGCGGCCGATCAGGCGGAACCACAGCGCGTATCCCGACACTGTCATGAAGAGAGCAAGATAGGCGACTGCCAGCCAGCCGGACCACGATGCCTCGCGCACGGCCTGCCACTGGCCGTTTTCCACGACAAGGGATGCCACCAGCATCTGCGGACCGGCGAAGGCCGCAAACCAGGCGACCAGCCGCAGTCCCCCGACCGGCCCCAGGGTCTTAACCATGGTCTGGCCGGCGGCCCAGGCCACGCCCCCGGCCACCACCATGAGGAAGGCCAGCGGCGCCGTGTGCACCCGGGGTTCGCCGGCGATCAGCGCCACGCCGGCAAGGGCCAGCACCATGGCGCACCACTGCCGGCGCGACAGGTGATCATGAAGGAAGACGCTCGCCATGATGGCGGCGAAGACGGCCTCGGTCTGCACCACGAGGACGGCGGTGGAGGCATCGAGTTCGAGGAGTCCCGTGAACTGCAGACCATAAGCGAGGGTGCCGCCGAAGAAGGTGACCAGGACGAGGCGTCCGGCCATGTTCCACAGCGGCCTGACGAACCACACGAGAATCAGGGCCGCGAGGGTGAATCGCATGCCCATGAGAAAGACCGGCGGGAATTCGTCGAGCGATCCCTTGGCCACGGCGAATCCTGCGCCCCACAGGACCGGCACGGTGACCGCGATGAGGAGATCAACAGGTTTCATCAGTGGAAGGGTGCCGGGTTGACAGGATATTCGTCGCCGGTCTTCGATCCCGATGCAAGCTATGGTGAGCATGATTGGACAGGCACCGGAGGGGCCGGGCATGCTGAAACTGACGGGAATCGTGGGTATGGCGTCCGATTCCGGTCTCGGCGAGGCACTGCACGACCTTGCCCATGAAGACCGGGTCGAGACCATCGCCCTTGATCGCCGTGACATGCTGCGCAAGAGGCTGCGCACCGTGACCGACAAGGGCACCGACTGCGCCATTGCGCTGCCGCGCACCATCGCTCTCGACGATGGCGCCGTGCTGTTGCTCGAAAGCGATCGCGCGATTGTCGTCAGGGCCCGTGTCGAGACATGGCTGCACCTGAAGCCTGCGGATACGCCGGCTGCTCTCGAACTGGGCTACCATGCAGGCAACCTTCACTGGCGCGTCGCTTTCCGTGGCGCTCTCCTTGCCGTTGCCCTGGAGGGCCCCCGGAAGGACTATCTGGCTCGCCTCGATGTCTTTCTTGCCGATGGCCGGATCTCCCTGGCAGATGACTGACATCCGCACACTTCTCACCGCCCTGAGGATGGGCGACAGCGCCTTTCCCTCGGGTGGATTCGCCTTCTCGTGGGGTCTCGAAACACTGGTGGAGGATGACAAGGTGAGCGACGGTGCCGGAGTTCTGGAGTTCGCCAGGATCCAGCTTCGCCACCGCTGGGCGACCGCCGACCGGGTCATGGCGAGGCGGGCGGCCGAGACCGGCAGCGATGAGGAATGGAGCGATCTTGACCGGATGCTCGACGCCATGACCCTTGCCAGTGAACTGCGTGCCGGATCGTGCCAGGCGGGGCGAGCCCTGTTGCGCGCCCATGCAGGTCTCGGCAACCAGGCCGCCCTGCGATGGCGACGGCTCGTCGCCGATGGCCGTGCCCATGGCCATCTTCCGGTTGTCCAGGGCGCGGTGTGGGCCGGGTCGGGCCTGACGATCGAGGTTCTCGAGACCCTTTCGGCCTGGACCCTGATGTCCAGCATCGCCCAGGCTGCCGTCCGGCTCTCCCTGACGGGACCGCTGGAGGCTCAGGCGATTCTGGATGAGGTGACGGACGACATTGCCGGAATCCTTGCCGTCCCGCCTCCCGACGAACCCCATGCCTTTACCCCTCTGGCCGACATCGCCGTGATGCGACACGAGAGGGGGAACGTACGGCTCTTCGCCAACTGACAAGGATGACGACAAGGTGACGGAAACGCTCTCTGCAGCACGTGTCGGGATCGGCGGACCGGTGGGTTCGGGAAAGACGGCGCTGCTTGAATGCCTGATACCCGCCTTTGCCGACCGTGGCACCAGCCTTGCCGTCATCACCAACGATCTTGTGACACGGGAAGACGCCGAACGGCTGCAGCGCAGTGGTCTGATTGAACCCCGCCGCGTGGTGGCCGTCGAGGCGGGCGCCTGTCCGCACACGGTCATCCGCGAGGACCCGACACTCAATCTCGATGCGGTGGAACGTCTCGAGATGCGCTTTCACCCCCTCGATCTCGTGCTGCTCGAATCAGGAGGCGACAACCTCGCATCGACCTTTTCATCCGAACTCGTCGACTACTGGATCTTCGTCATCGACGTATCAGGCGGCGGCGACATCCCGCGCAAGCGGGGTCCGGGAGTCCTCCAGGCGGACCTCCTCGTGATCAACAAGGCGGATCTTGCGCCCCATGTCGACGTCGATCTGGTCGCGATGACGAAGGAGGCCCGCGACGTACGCCGCGACAGGCCCGTCATCGTCACCAACTGCCGGACCGGCGAAGCGATCGCTGATGTCGTCGATCACATTGTCCGGAACGTGCTGTTCGACAGCTGATGAGCGGGTTTGCGCCGGGGCATGGCAGACAACTGGCACTGGATTTCGCGCGGGCGCCTTCCGGCGGGACCTTCCTGAAACGTCAGTACGTCGCCTTTCCCTTTCACGTCACCCGTCCGTTTGATGACGGTGACGGGCTGTTCGTGATCCTCCAGTCGCTCGGAGCCGGTCTTCTCCAGGGCGATCGGTTCACGGCCGGAATTGTGGCTGGCGAGGAGACCACGGTGACGGTCCGGACCCAGGGGGCGACCATCGCCCATGCCATGCCGGAGGACGACGCTCTGCAGCATGTCCGTCTCAACGCGCATCCCGGCAGCCGGCTCTCCTGGCAACCACGTCCTCTGGTGCTGTTCCCCGGCGCCCGGGTCCGCACACTGCTGGAGGTGGTGGTTCATCACGGCGCCGATGTCATGTGGTGTGACGCTTTCCTGCCTCACGATGCAGGCGTTTCCGGCAGGCATTTCGCGTCCCTTATATCGGAGACCACCGTGCGGTCGGATGACGGCACTCTCCTGGTGCTCGACCGCCTGCGGACATCCGGGAAGGACCTCGCGTGTGCGGGTGTGGCAGCGCACGGAACGATCGGCCTGGTTGGAGACAGAGCTGCGGTGCCCGGGATCGGGGACGCCCTCCACGATGCGTTGGCGCAATCGGATGCCTATGCCGGCGTGTCGTCGCTCCCGGGGGAATGTGGTCTCATCGTGCGTGTTCTGGCGGACGATGGCGCCATGCTGGCGCGCACGGTGGAGGATGTCGTGACTGCGGTCGCGCAGCATCCCCTCCAGGTGCTATAGGAAAGCACGCTTGGAGACTCGGGGGGCAGGAAGCATGACACGCACGATCAACTCGGTGGCCGTGATCGGCGCTGGAACCATGGGGACCGGTATCGCCGGCAAGTGCGCCGACGCGGGATGCAGGGTCCTGCTTCTTGACGTGGATCGCGACACCGTAGATGCGGCGATGGACCGTATCACCGACGGACGTCCTCCGGCCATCGACAATCCCGACAGCGCCAGGCTGATCGAGACCGGTACCTTCGATGATCTGGCGAAGATCTCGGGTTACGACTGGATCTGCGAGGCTGTCATCGAGGACCTCGCGACCAAGCGCGACATGTTCACGAAGCTCGAGCGCTGGCGCAGCGACGGTTCGGTGATCTCCACCAACACCTCGGGCATCCCGCTGCGGTCGATCACTGAAGACATGCCCGAAAGGCTGCGCCGGGACGTCGTGGTCACCCACTTCTTCAATCCCGTGAAGGTGATGAAGCTGCTGGAGATCGTTCCCGGTGAAGAGACCGAGCCGGAGGTGGTCGATGCGATGGCGGCGTTCGGTTCGACCAGACTCGACAAGGGTGTCGTTCATGCCAAGGACACCGTGAACTTCATCGGCAACCGCATCGGCTGCTACTGGATGCTGTCGGGCCTCCACAAGGCCAGGAAGGCGCGTCGCGAAGGTGGTTTGCAGATGGAGGAGATCGATGTCCTCATGTCGACTCCGGTGGGTCTGCCGCCGACGGGACTCTACGGACTGATCGACCTCATCGGCCTGGACGTGATGGACCTTGTCGCCAGGAATCTGGCGGTGAATCTTCCCGAAGGAGATGCGGGCCACCTCTACACGACATTCCCGGATGAAGAGCAGGCGATGCTTGCGAGGGGCCAGTTCGGACGCAAGACGCGGGGCGGCTTCTACCGGGTTGCCAGGACGCAAGACGGTGGCAGGCTGCGCGAGACCTTTGACCTCGACGGCGCCCGCTGGCGTCCGTCGACGGCGCCGGATATTGCCGGGATCGCGGCGACTCCACGGGAACTCATGACCGCATCAGGGGCTGAGGGAGACTTCGCCCGGGATCTCATGGGTGGTGTTCTCGCCTACGCTGCCGGTCTGGTGGGCGAGATCTCCGATGACATCGTCAACATCGATCGCGCGATGCGTTGGGGGTTCGCCTGGAAGAGAGGGCCCTTCGAGCTCATCGACGACATCGGACACGACACCCTCTCCACCATCCTCGAAACGTCGGGAGAGCCGTTGCCGGTCATGCTTCGCGTTGCAGGGGAGGCCGGGGCATCAGCCTTCCACGAGGGCGGCCGTTTCCTTGGTCTGGACGGTCGTTGGCACGATCCCGTTGACTAGGGGGTGCATCAACGGCGTCCGGATCCGTGCCGGGATGGACCGCACCCTACGATCCGATCAGGACGATGGCGACGTCCACATCCCCGTTCGTGGTCGGGCTGATCGTGATCAGGGCTTCCTCGAGGACGCAGATCCGCGCGTCACCGATGCAGGCGCCGAAGGTGACGGCCATGGCAGAGGGCCGGTTAAGGCGGCTGCGGTCGAAGGGAAACGTCTCCAGAACCGGACCATCGAAGTAGTCGGCGTCTACCGTCACCACCCGCGGCAGGTCACCCGTCCACGGCAGATTGTCATCCGGCGTGGCGAAGGCGACTCCGAGCGTACCGGAAAGCGTCACCTCGGGAGGCGGAAGCAGCGCGATGGCGAGAGTCCCCCCCTGGTTCACGTAGGCCTCGATCCGCACCGACGTGGCGGAAAGGATGCCGGTCACGCTGCCGGCCACCGGCAGCATGGCCAGGAGAGTGACAAGGAACGGGACGACACGTTTCATGAGTCGAGGATAGGGCATCGCCCGGAAGCATCAAACAGGCCATTTCCCGCCACTGGACAAATGACCGTGATGGCGGCACACACCGGATCATCATGATGTCCTTCGACCACGAGGTCGCCAGGCGACGCACGTTTGCCATCATCTCCCATCCCGACGCCGGCAAGACCACGCTCACGGAAAAGCTGCTTCTGTTCGGCGGCGCCATTCAGCTTGCCGGGGCGGTCAAGGCGCGCGGTGAACGCCGCCGGGCGCGTTCCGACTGGATGAAGGTGGAGCAGGAGCGCGGCATCTCGGTGACCGCATCGGTGATGAGCTTCACCTGTCAGGGGCGTGCCTTCAATCTGCTCGACACCCCCGGTCACGAGGATTTCAGCGAGGACACCTACAGGGTGCTGACCGCCGTCGACAGTGCGGTCATGGTGATCGACGCCGCCCGTGGCATCGAGGCTCAGACGCGCAAGCTGTTCGAAGTGTGCCGCCTCAGGGACATGCCTGTGACGACCTTCATCAACAAGATGGACCGCGACGGGCGTGATCCCTTCGATCTGATCGACGAGGTCGAGCAGACACTGCAGATCGAGATGGCGCCGGCAAGCTGGCCCATCGGCATGGGACGCGATTTCCGGGGATGCTGGGATCTGGTGCACGACCGGCTCGTCCTCATGAAGCGCGGCAAGGGAGAGACGATCGCAGACGGCATGGCCTGCGAAGGCATCGATTCGCCCGAACTCGACGCTCTGCTTCCCGATCACGCCGTCGCCCGGCTGCGTGACGAGGTCGAGATGAGCCGGGAACTGATGGTTCCGTTCAATCGGCAGGACTACCTCGCGGGCAATCTCTCGCCTCTCTATTTCGGCAGCGCCCTCAACAACTTCGGCGTGCGAGAGCTGATCGGCGGCCTGGCGGAGAACGCTCCGCCGCCCGGTCCGCGGCCGGCACGTGAGCGCATGGTCGAACCGACCAATGACGGGGTCACCGGCTTTGTCTTCAAGATCCAGGCCAACACCGACCCGCGCCATCGTGACAGGATTGCCTTCGTTCGCCTGGTGTCGGGGCATTTCCGGCGCGGCATGAAACTGAAGCACTCGCGGACCGGAAAACACATCGTCATGCACAACCCGCAGGTCTTCATGGCGCAGGATCGTGAACTGGCCGAAGAGGCCTTTGCCGGCGACATCGTCGGTGTCCCCAACCACGGCAACCTCCATATCGGCGACACGCTGTCCGAGGAGGGAGACCTCACGTTCACCGGCGTTCCGAGTTTCGCGCCCGAGCAGCTGCGGAACGTGCGCGCCGCCGATCCCCTCAAGTCCAAGCACCTCGGTCGCGCCCTTCAGCAACTGGCCCAGGAGGGCGCCGCCCACGTCTTCCGTCCGGTGATGGACTCCGACTGGGTGGTGGGTGTCATGGGCCCCCTGCAGTTCGATGTCCTCGCCGACAGGATTCGCAGCGAATACGAGGTCCCGGTGCGATTCGAGCCCTCGGGCATTCATGCGGCACGCTGGCTCGACGGACCCTCGGAGCGGGTGGTTCGCACGTTTGCCGACCGCAACCGCGGAGCGATCGCCACCGACCATGTCGGCCGGCCGGTGTTTCTGGCGCGCAGTGCCTGGCATCTCGACAGGGCCATCAGCGATGCTCCGGATCTTGCCTTCCGGGATGTTCAGGAACACGTTCATGGTGTCTGACGCGGCACTCTTCGGGCTCAGGGGATTCAGCCATGGCGCCTCGCGCCTGATCACCGTCATGAGTCCTGCGGGCATCGCCGCGGTGATCGAGCGCCTGACCTTCGATCGAGACGAAATCCGCACGGAGTTCTATCCCGGCGTTCTGCCGCAATATCACGAGAAGGTGCGTGGCGGCGTCGATCGTCTCGTCGAGCGCCATGGCATCGTGGTGCTTGATTTTCCCGCCTGGACTGAGAAGAAGGCCCGGTTCGGGGTCTCCATCTATTGCTGAGATCAAGAAGGAGTGACCGACATGACCGACATTCCCGGGGCCGAGCCGGAGGCGGTGGGTCTCTCGTCCATGAGACTTGACCGTGTCGGCGACTGGATGAAGCGCTATGTCGACGAGGGCAAGCTTCCCTGGGCCATGACCGCAGTCGTGCGTGAAGGCGCCCTCGTCTATCGGGAAGCCGCCGGTCTCGCCGACGCGGAGGCCGAACGGGCCATCTTTCCCGATGCCATCTGCCGCATCTACTCGATGTCCAAGCCGGTGACCGCGGTGGCCGCCCTCAGGCTCTACGAACAGGGGCTCTTCGAGCTCGAGGATCCGGTGGAGGCCTACATCCCGCAACTGGCGGACATGTCCGTGCGCACGGGCGAGACCTCCTATGGCATGCACCTCGAGCCGGCAAGGCGGCCGATGACCGTCCGCGATCTCTTCTGTCACACGTCAGGGTTCACATACAGCTTCAACGGCAACGACAGCCTGGCGAAACTCTACCGGGAAAGGAGGGTCGACTTCGGTCCCCGGGCCGGAACACTCGGCGAGGTCGTCTCCCGCCTCGGCGATCTGCCGCTCGATCATCATCCGGGCGCACGGTGGACCTATGGCGTTTCCATCGATGTCCTGGGCTACCTCGTGGAGGTCATCTCGGGCAAGAGGTTCGATCGCTACCTTGCCGAGGAGATCTTCATGCCCCTGGGCATGGTCGACACCTTCTTCGAGCTTCCGAAGGATCGTGTCGAGCGTTTCGTGCCGTGCTACGAACGCACTCTGGACAACCGCTTCAGGCGTGTCGATGGCACCGCAGACAGTCGCTTCGCTTCCGCGGTCAGCTGCTGTTCGGGAGGCGGTGGCCTGCTCTCCACCATGTCCGATTACCTGAGGTTCGCCGACATGCTCCGGGAGGGAGGGCGAGGCATTCTGGGGCGGCGCACCGTCGAGTTCATGGCGACGAATCATCTTCCCGATGACAGCGATCTCGCGGCCATGGGCCAGGAGGTCTTTGCCGAAACGAGCTACAACGGCGTCGGCTTCGGACTGGGTGTGTCGGTGATGCTCGATCCGGCTGCCGCGGGAGTCATGGCCTCGCCGGGTGAATTTGCCTGGGGCGGCATGGCGTCAACCGCTTTCTGGGTCGACCCGCTCGAGGACATGGCCGTGGTGTTCATGACCCAGCTCATCCCCTCGGGGTGCTACCCCATTCGCAAGCAGCTCAGGGTCCTGGTCAATCAGGCACTGACGGCATGACAGCCGATCCGATATGTTCGGGGAGCCAGCGGAGGACCGCTATATGACCGGGACATCCTTCTTTCCTTCGGCACGGGACTTCAGCCCGCAGGCGCTCGACAGCGTGACCCTCGATTATGGAGAGGCACGGCCGCTTCCGGCGGAGGCCTACGTGTCGCAGTCGTGGTTCGAGAGCGAGAGGGTCCGCCTGTGGTCACGCAGCTGGGTGTGCCTGGCGGCCGCCTCCCATGTCCCCGAGCCCGGCGATGTCATGCCGCTGGAGCTCGTCGGAGTTCCCCTCTTCGTGGTGCGCGGCCATGATCGCCAGGTTCGCGTCTTCCACAACGTCTGCCCGCACCGGGGCATGCGGCTCGTCGGCAAGTCCGGCAAGACGGGCGTGGTGCTCACCTGCCCCTACCACAACTGGACTTTCGGTCTCGAGGGCAGCCTGCGCCTGACGCCCCACATCGGTGGACCGGGCCGACACGAATGCGAAGGGTTCGACAGGCAGCGCTTCCATCTCAACGAGGTGCGAAGCGCGGTGTGGTTCGACCAGGTCTTCATCAACCTCTCGGGCGACGCCCTTTCCTTTGCCGAGTTCATCGGCCCGCTTGCCGAACGCTGGTCCTGCTTCGATGAGTCGCTGCTCTGTCATGGTGGCGAGGACTCGATCCTCACCTTCGATCTCGAGGCCAACTGGAAACTGGCCATCGAGAATTTCTGCGAAGCCTACCATCTGCCCATGGTGCACCCGGGACTCAATTCCTATTCACGCCTCGAGGACCATCTCAACATCGTCGAGGAGACCTTTTCGGGGCAGGTCAGCCTCGTTTACCAGCCCGACCGCAACGGCCTTCAGCTGCCGCGCTTCCCCGGTCTGCCGGAGCCCTGGCAGACCCGTGCCGAGTACGTCGCGCTCTATCCCAACGTCATGCTCGGCATCCATTACGACCACTTCTGGGCGGTCCGCGTGCTGCCCGACGGTCCGGGTCGCTGCCGCGAGATCCTGGACACCTACTACGTCGGCAAGGATGCCGCCGGCCCAGGTCACGCCGACCTCAGGGCCACGGTCCGGGAATCCTGGCGCGAGGTGTTCCAGGAGGACGTGCATGCAGTCCAGGGCATGCAGGAGGGGCGCGCCTCGCCGGGATTTGCGGGCGGCGTCTTCACGCCTGTCCTTGAAGGCGCTTCGCACTGTTTTCACCGTTGGGTCGCCCGTTCCATGCTGTGAGCGGGCCTGCCAGTTCCTTGGTGCCACGCGACGGGCCCGGGCCAGGGGGTGATCGCGTTCCGCTTCTCACGGCCTCCGCCTCCTGGCCGGCGAGGCCGGACGGCGTGTCACGAGGGAGGACATCACGCCGCCGCCCATCACGCTTCAGGGTTTCCAGGGGTGAGCCGGACATGACCATCGCGAGCGTTGCCGTGCCGGACGGCTTCCATGCCTCGAAGCGCTGAGGCCCGGAACGCGAAACCCCCGGGAAGGGCGCCGGGCTCCTGTCTCGGGCCATGCAGGACCGGGAAGAGGGCCCATCGCAAGGAGAAGAAGACACGGGCCTGAATATGCCGGAGCTTGTTCCTAAGATTCTGGTTAGTCCGAAGTTCCAGGTGATTTCCTGCTGATCTTCACAACAACTCGCTGATTTTGCGCTATTCATCGGATTCATCAGGCCTCACAGTGTACCCATGTACGAATGCACTTTGTGTTTGACATATGTCTGTGGTGCGCCTATGCACGGTAGCCATGTGCATCAAAGCCTTCCTCAACCGACCCCCTCCACCCGCCATCCTGCTCTGCGAGCCCCCGGCGCGAAGTCGGAAAGGTCAAGAAGCGCACCATCACCCGCAACACCGTGGCGCTCCACCTTGCGGGCGCCGGGCCCTTCAGGTCACCACGCGGCCCACGCCGCTCCAGAGAAGAGCACTCAAACTCCTCGGCGTAAAGCCGTAGTGTACCCAGTCAGACGCCTCTGGGATCCATCGAATGTCATTCATATCAGATACTTGCGCCTGATCAGCCCTGGAATTTCGGCTTAGGGAGCCTCCACGCCACGCCCTGTCCATGACCCACGAATGCTGTCCCCTCGCTCGCACCGGAGGCTGATCAACCGCGCCGCGAACGACGCGCTGCATGTCCGGCACACGGCCACGGCGAGATGCGCAATGATCGGCCCGGGATCAGCCTGCGCCGAGCACCGGGACGACAACGGAAAGAGAGCAGGGCTATTCTTTTGTCTCGTTTCGTCCGACGAGGGGCGTTGTAGGCTTAATCTGGAGGTCCACTCGGGACCGGATTTCGTTGTCGATTTGCCGGTTCCGACCTCGAGAAGGTGCCACCCACTTCAAGAACGGCCACTCTGACGCGGTTGTCCGCAGCCGATCGCGACAACAGAATGGTCCTGGGAAAGAGAGCCCTCAGGGCTTGCTTGACGTCGGGGGGGGGGGGGTAAAGTGTGTGTTCATGACTGCAATCAGGAGGGTACTGACATGGCTATAGAACGGACCGGCGGCGTCGAAGATGACACCCTGACGGGCGGTATCGGCAACGACATCCTGGACGGCGGCGAGGGCGACGACACGCTCACCGGCGGCGCTGGCGGGGACACGCTCTATGGCGGCAACGGTGACGACACGCTCGAGGGGGGTGACGGCAACGACCGCCTGTTCGGCGGCGAGGGCGACGACCGGCTGACGGGCGGCCGGGGCAACGATGGCCTCTATGGCGACTTGGGGGCCGATGTCTTCGCCTTCACGGTGGGGGACGGGGCCGACCGCATTGCAGGTTTCGAGGCCGGCGACATCATCGAGATTGCCGGCGTGTCCGGCGGCTTCGGGGACTTGGTGTTCGAGCAGCAAGGCTCCAATGCCGTCATCCGCTACGGTGATGGCGACACGATCACGCTGGAGTACGTGACGGCGTCCTCCCTGGGCGCGGACGACTTCCGGTTCCTTCCCGTCGAGGCAGCCACGCCGGAGGAAGGCGGCAAGGATGCTCCTGCACAGGGCGCACCACCGGACGGCAAGGATAGGACCCTGCCCCCCGGCGAGAGTGCGCAGACGGGCGGCAGCGACGGGGTCGCCTTGAAGGGCAGCAAGGACGATGACACGCTGACAGGTGGTGATGGCGACGACACCCTGCGTGGCAACGGGGGCGCCGACACGCTGACCGGCGGGGCCGGCGACGACCGTCTCTATGGCGGCCTGGGCGCCGATACGCTGAACGGCGGGGCTGGTGACGATACCCTGGGGGGCGGCAAGGGCGACGACATCCTGGACGGTGGCGAGGGCGACGACACCCTGCGCGGCGCCAAGGGCGCCGACACGCTGACCGGCGGGGCCGGCGACGACCGTCTCTATGGCGGCCTGGGCGCCGATACGCTGAACGGCGGGGCTGGTGACGATACCCTGGGGGGCGGCAAGGGCGACGACATCCTGGACGGTGGCGAGGGCGACGACACCCTGCGCGGCGCCAGGGGCGCCGATACGCTCACCGGCGGGGCGGGCGACGACACGCTCACCGGTGGCAAGGGCGGCGACACCTTCGTGTTCGCGGCGGGAGACGGGGCCGACACCATTACCGACTTCGGGGGCGACGACAGGATTCGCCTCGACGGCGTATCCGGCGGGTTCGCGGCGCTCCGGATCGAGCAGGACGGGGCCGATGCCGTCGTCGGTTATGGCGACAGCGGCGACACCGTCCGGCTGACCGGTATCGCAGCGACCTCCCTCGGCGAGGGTGACTTCATCCTGCCGGCCGGTGCAGGCGGCAGCGAAGCGGCCGTGCACGGCGCCAGCACAAGAGACGACGGCAACGACGGCGGCAATCCCCTCGATGGTGGCGACACCGGGAAGTACGGCGGCGGCGACGGCGACAAGATTCTCTACGGCGGCGCTGGCGACGATACGCTGAACGGCGGCCGTGGCAACGACTACCTCCGTGGCGAAGACGGCGCCGACACGCTGTACGGCGGCGCTGGCGACGACATCCTGAGGGGCGACGACGGCGACGACACGCTGTACGGCGGCGCCGGCGATGACTTCCTCTGGGGCTTCGGCGACGACGATACCCTTGAGGGCGGCGATGGTGACGACGTCCTCTATGGCGGCGCCGGCGACGATACCCTTGAGGGCGGCGATGGCAATGATCGGTTCATCTTTTCTGCTTTCCCGGACGCTGGCAACGACATGCTCGCCTATCTCCGCGACCTCACAGGAATGGGGAACGGCGATGCTTACGAGCGCAGCGGCAACGACACGATCGTCGACTTTCAGGACGGCCGGGACATCATCAACATCAGTGCTCCACATTATACCCAACATGCCTACCCCTCCCCCTACGTCGTATACTGGCCTAGGATCGCGAGCTTCGATGATCTCACCATTGTCCAATCGGGCGGCGACACGATCATCACCTACGATGGCGGATCGATCACGCTGGAGGGGATCCAGGCCTCGCAAATCACCGAGGCCGATTTTGACTTCATCGGCTGATCTTTCCCGGTTTGACCTTTCCGGATGACCGGCCTTCGCGGTGCTTGCAACGCAACCGCCGTTCCGTGCGCCACCCCACCGACAGTGGCGTTGCTGCATGGGAGCGGTCACTGCCGGTGCCTGGCCCGGGCGCGCCGCCCGAGGGCTTGCATGGCAGGACTTCAGGCTCATGGGGGGCCTGCCGGTCACGGTCCGCAAGACGGGTGCCGCAGATTGCCCTCCCCTTGGGCAGTTGCCGAAGCCAATGGCGGCACGTGGCCGGAAGGGAGCGCAAGGCGCCATGTCTGGACCCGGCGCCGAGGTTCATCGCCCGCGCGATGACGTTCTCGACCTTTTCCGCCGCCTCGCCGAGATGGATATCGGCGAGGCGGGCTGAGCGCAGCCGTCGCAGGATGACGTCGATGGCCGAGTAACTTTCCCAAACAGATGGTAACTGCCCAGGTACCCCGCCAGGTCTGAGTCTGTGTTGACGTTGGTTGCGTTGGGTGCGGTTTTGGTGTCGTCGGTTTGTTGATTCTGCGCGTCTTGACTTACTAGGCCGGTGAGCCTATGAGTTGCCCTCTGTCATGAGGGGGGCGGCCGTTGGGGTACTTCGGATCGAAGGCGACGCCGGGTTTGTGCCAGGCGCTGATTGCGCTGATGCCGCCGCACTCTGTCTACATTGAGAGCCATCTGGGGGGCGGAGCGCTGATGAAGCGCAAAGCTGCGTCGGAGCGCTCGATCGGGATTGACCGTGATGAGCGTGCGCTTGAGGCCTTTGAGTGCGCTTATCCGGTGGAGTTGGTGCACGGCTGTGCTCACTCCTTCCTGGCTTCGTTCCCGTTTCTGGGTCCGGAGCTGGTCTACAGCGATCCGCCCTATCTGCACGCGACGCGGCGTTCGTCGCAGCGCTACCGCTTCGAGTACGAGGAGGCGGACCATGTTGCGCTCCTTGAACTGCTCAAGGGCCTGCCCTGTCAGGTGATGGTCTCGGGCCACCCGTCTGCGCTCTATGACGATCTTCTGGCGGGCTGGCGCCGGGTGGCGCTACAGGTGACGACCCAGGCCCAGGTGCGGACCGAGGTGGTATGGTTCAACTTTGCTCCCGACCGGGTGCACTGGTCGCGCTACGCGGGGCGGAACTTCACCGCCCGCCAGTGCATCAAGCGCAAGGCGGCCAACTGGGGGCGGCGCTACGAGGCCATGCCGCCGGGGGAACGTCTGGCCGTGCTGGCGGCGATCATGGCCGTCGAGGCCGGGGAGGGTTCGTGACCGTCTCGCGCTGGCGCGAGGACATCGCCGCCCATGACGAGGCTTTCACGTGCCTTCAGGACCTGTTCAGTCCACACTCCTTCGCCGTGACTGCCGTCAAGGCCCTCCGGGATTGGGGCCAGGGGATGTTGCGCCTGAGTGAGGCGCTGGTCGGGGAGATCGAGGCGCTGGAGCGGGAGAACACCGGCTTGCGCGAACGGATTGATGCACTCGAGCGCAGCGCCGCGCTCGACAGCTCCACCAGCTCCAAGCCACCGGCCAGCGACGGTCCGAAGAAGAAGAGCGGAAACCGACAGAAGCGCACCCGGAGCCAGCGCGGCAAGTCCGACAGGCCCAGTGGCGGTCAGCGCGGCCACGAGGGAGTCACCCTGAAGCAGGCCGAGAACCCGGACCACGTCGTCGATCATGCTCCGTCTGCCTGTAAGGGCTGCGGCGCGCCGCTGTCGGATGATGACCGTCACGCAGAACCCGTCTGTCGGCAGGTCTTCGACATGCCCGAGCCGCAGCCCCTCGAGGTCACCGAACATCGCGCCCATCGCTGTCTCTGCGCCGCCTGCGGCGCTGTGACAACAGCCGCCTTCCCGCACGGCGTGAGCGCCCCGGTCCAGTACGGGCCGCGCATCACCGCCTGGGTGACCTACCTGTTGCACGCCCAGTTCATTCCCGAGAAGCGCGTCGCCGAGGTCATGAGCGACCTCTTCGCGGTCAGGATCTCAACCGCCACCATCGCCGCCATGGGCAGGCGCACCGCCCGGCGCTTCGAGAGCTTCCTCGATCATGTCGCAGAGATCATCCGCACCCAAGCCCCGGTCAAACACCTCGACGAGACCGGTATCCGCATCAACGGCCAGACCCACTGGCTCCATGTGCTGTGCACCCCCTTGCTCACCATCCTGCGCCTCGCCACCGGGCGCAAACACATCGACGAGACGCTCAACGGCATCGTCATCCATGACGACTTGGCCACTTACTTCACTCTCGAGGGCGTGCGCCACGGTGCCTGCAACGCCCATCGCTCGCGCGAACTCCAGGCTCTGATCGAGATCGAGAAGGAAGACTGGGCCACCGCCATGCACAGGCTCCTCATCCGTGCCAACAGAGCCGCCCGCTTCGCCCGCAAGAACGACCGCGACATCCCCGCTTCACTCCTCGCCCGCATCTCGCAAGCCTGGGACAGGATCCTCGAGCAGGCCATCGCTTCCCACGAACAGAGGCCGCCGCTCCAGCCCGGAAAGCGCGGACGACGAAAACGCCGCATCGGCCACAACCTCGCGCTCCGCCTTCAGAAGCACAAGGACGGCTGCCTGCGCTTCCTCACCAACCCGCAAGTCCCGTTCTCCAACAACCAGGCCGAGCAAGACTTCCGCATGAGCAAGCTGCGCCAGAAAATCTCGGGCGGCTTCCGATCCATGCAGGGCGCTGAGCGACTTCGCCAAGCTGCGATCCGTCATCTCCATCGCCCGAAAACAGGGCTGGAATGTCCTCGAAACACTGGCCCACCCCGATCCCATATAGCTGATCCCGAAACTGCGCTTCTGACATCCCTCCTCGGCGTCATCAGACCGCAGCCATCAATCCACCTCCCGTCAGGACTCGGCAAAATCAGACCTGGGCAGTTACCGCACTTGGCGCAAGAAGGCGGCGCGAAGCACTCGGTGAGAGAAGGCGGGAGTAACATCCCTATACACGCGTGGGTGATTGAAAGATCCAGCGCCGCGGCGCCGGCCCCCTCGCCCTCGGCCATCTTGAACTCCAGCACGAAGACCTGACGCCCAGGCGCACCACCATGTCCGCACGGCCGCGGTGCGAGGCCTCCTCCGGGTGTGGTTCTCATACGGGGTAACATGTTCATCGTTAGTACCTCTTATGTACTTGGAACGTACGCACTCTGCCGAGTATCTGCCCACGTTGTTCTGAGTGCTGTATCAAAATTCAGGAATTGGACGCATATTCGGACTTAATTTGACCCATACCGGTGGTTGCTATCATGGCTACGTTTCATCATCACTATTGGTTCAAAGGTGTTCCGATGACTGTAAAAAAGCCATTTATGAGGCACTTACATAGATGTTTCCGGGAAGGACGGCGGCATGGTCCATATGATGAAACACTTGGGAAACATTAAACAAAATTACTCCGTATGAGAATCGCTCCCGAAGCACGCGGTTCTGATCAGGAGGGCTTCAGGCGGGTGCATCGCGGGCGTGTTCAGGGCCGGGATCATCCCATAACTGGCATCATATCATATTGGACCGCAACGGGACGGTGCTGTCAAGCACAACACCGGGCAAATCGTTCATTGTGCTGGGAAAAAGTGGGGACGGACTGATCAAGTCAGCTCACGAGGTCAGGATGTCTGAGCATGCGCTTGCGCACGCGTAAGCGTTCGGCCACGCGGTGATTGTTGGTGATATTCACCGGTTGAGGATGCGTTTGGGAGGCGCACCACGTGGCGGTTCGCTGTTGGGTCCGAAGACGATGGGTCCGGGTCGGGTTGCTCGTCGTTGGGGTGGCGGCAGGGTGATGAGGCCGTCGCGGTGCATGGCCAGAAAGGCGACATTCGCCATCATGTTCTTGAGGCCCCGTCGGGCTTGTATCAGCCGGTCTCGCGGCAGAAGGCGCGGGCGATGGCCGCACGGGTGGGGTGCTGGGTGATCAGGGAGCGCAACAGCGCCATCTCGTGCGCGGTGAAGTCACGGCCGTCGTAACGGCACTCGATCACCCCGGTTCCATGAGGTCCCTTCGACGCTCCGGGGTCATCGACCATGGCAGCCACGGGTCGAGGTCATCCGGCGGCTTGCCGCCGTTCTGCGCGCAGGCCTCAAGCCACTCATGAAGCCAGCGCCGAACATTGATGTTGTTCATGGCAAGGGTGCCGATGACCGAGTACATGATGGCGGTGAAGGCGGCGCCTTCCTCGCTGTCGGAGCCGAAGCTCAGCTTTCTCGCGGTCACCGCACCCCGGAGGGCTCTCTCGGCAAAGTTGTTGTCCATGGGCACCTGGGGATGGTCGACAAAGACGCACAGTCCCTCGCGGTGACGGATCAGGGAACGCAAGGGCTTCGCTTCGCGTGCACCCTCGGGCAAGGCGTCGAGTTCCTCCTGAGCCTGCCTGAACAGCGCCTCGACAGCCGCACGAAGGTCCTTCTGCAGGGCATTGAACCTCGCTGACTGACGCTTGCGTGCGGGATCGTAGTGCTTCAGCCGTTGCCCATTCAGTGTGTAGATCAGCGCGATCCTGTCGAGCCACTTGTCGCACCACTCTTCCAGCCCCTCTTGGCCTGCCGCAGCCTCGATCACATCGCGCCTGGAGTGCGCCCAGCAAAGGCAGAGGATCACCTTGCCATCAAGCTCACGCTCCAGTTTCCTGTAGACCACGTAGCGATCGCAGACAAGGAAGACGGTGCCTTCGGTGGAGGCGAACAGCACCATGGCCACCCGGGTGCTGCGTGACGGGTCGATAAGGAAGAAGACGGAGTCGGCGCTGACCGCGGTCCACAGCCAGGCCTTCTGCGAGCGCCCCGAGGCCTTGAGGGACTGGATGCGGTGTGCCAGGCGAACTGGCGGAAGGTAGGGGGTGAAAGTCCCCTGAAACGAAGGAGTAACCAAACCACGTTTCTCCGCGAGCCGTGCGTCGGTTCCCGCGAGGGGGCAGGCGAAGCGTCGGTAGCGGTACGGATGGGCAGGGCTAATGAGCACCGAAAAGTCCGTTGTTCGGGGTGCCGAGGCTTTCGCATCGGTCGAAGGCAACATCGCAGGCATCGATTTGGTGAGATGTCGGCGAGCCCCGCGGTGTCGGAGAACCCATGCACGTCCGCACGCCTTCTGTTGGGACCCTGGGAGGTCTTCGAACTATCCCGCCTGTCGTGGCGGGACCGTGTAGGGAAAGGAGAAAGCCGAAGCCTATGAGGAACGGTTTGAAGAAGTCGGATGGGGCCGTAAGACCGGTGAAGGCGGCGAACAAGGGAGCGTCAGCTTCTGCGGAGTCGCTGGAGGAAAGGGCCTCAACCAAGGGGAATCCGGGACGCCAAAGCACGCACCGAACGCAGTGTCGGGCAAGTGTGCCACAGGCGGCGGACCGGATACGGGAAGCTGCAGAGAGGAACCCGAAGGAGCGTCTCACTGCACTCTTCCATCACATTACGCCGGACGCGCTCCGGGCGGCCTACTTCGGTTTGAAGAAGGAAGCCTCGGCAGGTGTCGACGGCGTGACGTGGGCGGCGTATGGCGAGGGTCTGGACGAGCGCTTGCTTGATCTGCACTCGCGCCTGCATCGTGGGGGAGCGTACCGGGCGCCGCCGGTTCGGCGGGTTGAGATACCCAAGCCGGACGGCGGGACACGACCGCTCGGGATTGCCGCACTGGAGGACAAGATCGTCCAGAAGGCGGTTGTGGATGTGATCCTGACACCGATTTATGAGGTGGAGTTCCTTGGCTTCAGCTACGGGTTCCGACCGGGCCGAGGGGCGCATGACGCTCTCGACGCCCTGGCGTTCGGGATCGAGCGGCGCAAGGTCAACTGGATAGTCGACGCGGACATTCAGGGGTACTTCGACACAATCCCGAGGGATTGGTTGATCAAGTTCCTGGAGCATCGCATTGGCGACAGGCGGGTGATCCGTCTGATCCGCAAGTGGCTGAACGCTGGCGTCATGACCGACGGATCATGGAGCGACACCGGTGCGGGCACGCCTCAGGGCGCCATTGTCAGCCCCTGCCTGGCGAACGTGTTTCTGCACTACGTGCTCGATCTGTGGTTTCACAAGGCATGGCGTCCGAAGGTTCCGAACGGTAAAGCGATCATTGTCCGCTACGCGGACGATATTGTGGTCGGGTTCCAGCATAAGCGGGATGCGGAGACATACCTTCGCGACGTTCGGGAGAGGCTGGACCGCTTTGGTCTCACCCTTCACCCGGACAAGACCCGTCTCGTTGAGTTTGGACGGTTTGCCAAGGCGAACCGGCGATCTCGCGGGGCGGGCAGGCCGGAGACGTTCGACTTCCTGGGCTTCACGCACTTCTGCACGGAGACCCGGAGAGGACGCTTCAGGCTTGGTCGCAAGCCGGTCGCAAAACGGGTCGCAAGGACCCTGGCGCGCATCGAGGAGGTGCTTCGCAATCGACGGCATCACGACATATGGGAGGTCGGCATGTGGCTTGGGCGAGTTGTCAATGGCTGGTCCAACTACTTCGCCGTTCCGGGGTCGACCCGATGGCTGCGCACGTTCCGCCAAAGGCTGCAACGCCTATGGCTGCGAGCGATCCGCCGCCGCTCCCAGCGCCACTGCTTTGACTGGAAGCGATTGGAGCGCATGACCGAGCTTCTTTGGCCGCGCGTCTCCATCCGCCACCCATGGCCGGACCAGCGGTTTACCGTCAAGCACCCGAGGTAGGAGCCGGATGGATTAACGTCCATGTCCGGATCTGTGCGGGGGGTGCGCAGCAATGCGCATCCCTACCGCGACCCAGCTGGTCTCGTCGCCGTGGCGCACCGTCAGCCGGTTCTGATGATCGAGGGATCATGGCGTTCGTGCTTCTCCTTGAGCTTCGGACGCGGAGTGCGCCCGTGGCCGCTCTTGCCGGGTTGCTGACCCCGCTTGTTCCCGGTGCCTTCCTTCTTCTTCCGTTTCTCGCTCTTCGACCCGAAGCGCGCCGTCGCGTGCTTGGCACGCGTCCCGCGGAGATTCCTCAGCTCGCTCGCCTGTTCAGCGTTCTTGAGCTTCAGAGCGTCCCTTTCCCGCTCCAGCGCCTCCGCCAGGTCCTGTCCACGCTTCACCTCCCGGCGAGCCTCCTTGAGCTGATCACGAGTGCGGTCGAGATGAAACTTGAATGTGCCCGCACGGGCACGGGCAGAATTCTTCGCACGGCGCAGGTCACGCATGCTCGCTTCCGCCGCATCCGCACGAACCCGCTCCGCCTCATGGAGCGCACGCCAGTCAGGCGCCTCGCATGACAAGGCCGCTGACGCCCGACATAGGCCGTCACCACCTCCCGTCAGCTGCTGTGTCGCTCCGCGCGTCTCGGCAAAAGTCTTCATGGCCTCGACCATAATCGAGACCAAACGAGTTTACCAGCACTTTCTCAGACGATAGTCAGCAAGACCCAAACCAACCAAAATCAGCCATCACCGAACGGCCGAACGCTTACGCGCACGCGGCCGTCGGGATGCGCACTGCGAGCATACTCAATGTCGGCCCGGTCTGTGCCCCTGAGCCGCCAGGGTTCCGGCGTGGCGCCGATGCTGGGTTCCGGTTCCCGGGACAGCCAGTGCGGCAAGGTGCGCCTCGGCAACTTCGCGGACGCCAGGCAGACGATCGGCGCTGCCGTTCCCAAGAAGTACATCCTGGACTGAACTGCCACCCGGGCGGCCAGGGAGCGTTGATTCGGAGCGGGGCGACGCGTAGGGTTCCCGGCGTCGCAGGAGCGGAGGTTCGTCATGTCTGAATCGCTGCCGGTGGCGGGGATGACCGGCGACCACAGGACGTCGTTCACCCTGCCTTCGCCGTGGTACTTCCGTGCGGACGTTCTGGAACGGGAGAAGGAGGCGATCTTCTTCCGTTCGTGGCGTGCCGTCTGCCACGGGAGCGCGCTCGGCACGCCCGGCAGCTATGTCACCGTCGACATCCACGGTCAGGGGATCGTCGCCATCAGGGGACGGGACGGTCGCCTGCGTGCTTTCTACAACGTTTGCCAGCACCGTGCCCACGAGCTGCTTCAGGGGTGTGGCACCGTCAAGGCCGCCATCACCTGCCCATACCATGGCTGGGCCTATGGCACCGACGGATCGCTGCGGAGCGCCCGGCTGTGTGACCGGGTGGCGGACTTCGACAAGGCCGACTTCGGCCTGGTGCCGGTGCGGATCCAGGAGTTTGCCGGTTTCATCTTCGTCAACCTGGACGACGACGCGCCGCCGATGAACGAGTGGGCGCCGGGCTTCGAGGATGAGTGCCGGCGCTGGTTTCCCGATCTCGAGACGGTCACGTTCGGCGGCCAGAAGGACTTCACCATCGCCTCCAACTGGAAGGTGACCGTCGAGAACGCCATCGAGGGCTACCACTTTCCCAATTCCGGACCGGCCCACCGCGCACTCACCGACATCATCGACATGGAGACCACCAGGCTCCATGTGCATGATCACTGGCTGGCCATCATCGCGCCGCCGGGCAGGAACCGGACGGAAGTCTATCCCTTTCCCGGGTCCGGTCCCGGCGGGCAGACGGACCATTTCATCACGCTTTACCTGTGGCCGGACTGGATCATCTATTCCTGGCCCCATGCCGATATGATCTCGACCTTCCTGATGCGGGCCACGGGCGCGCAGTCTTCGGTCGTGGAGAATGCCTACTTCCACGTTCCCGGCCGGGGCGATGACGAGACCACGCGGGCATCGCAGGCCTGGTTCGACGAAGCGCTGGGACCTGAGGATGCGGCCCTCAACGAGGGTGTTCAGCGAGGCATCGTGTCGCGGGGCTACCACCAGGGCCGATTCGTGTCCCGGGATGGCGAACCGGGAGACAGCGAACACTGTGTTCATGCCTTTCAGACCTGGGTAAGAGATGCGCTGGAAGGAGACATGGCATCATGAGCGACGCACGTATGTTCCGTGGACATGACCTCGATCTTGCCGTGGCTGACGGCAGTGGCGGGAACGTGGTGGCAACCGTCAACTCTGCGATCAGCACGACGCTGGGAGGCGGCATCGGAGTGTTCGAGAACTGCAGCATTCCTTGGACCGTGACCTATGACGAGATCATCTACGGCATCGAAGGTGAACTGGAGATCCACACCGAAGAAGGACGGCACCGCATCGGTCCCGGAGACATCATGTGGCTGCCTTCCGGAACCCGGCTCACCTACGTGGCGCGGGAACCGGCGCGATTCTTCTTTGCCGTGGCTCCGGTGGCCGAATCGAAGGCGGGAAGCAGCACCCACCCCCACGTACCCGTGCCTCCGGTTCCCCTGGACTGACATCGCGTCATGCGCGTGAGCGGTTTCCCGAAGAACGATCATTCCAACGGCTGGTACAACGTCCTGGCGGAACACCCTCCGGCGCGTGTCTGGAAAGGCGAGGGCGCGGCGGACTGGGTGGTGATCGGTGGCGGTTTCGCCGGTCTCGCCGCTGCCCGGCGCCTGGGTGAACTGCGCCGCGGCGACCGCGTCGTGCTCCTCGAGGCGGGGCGTATCGGGGAGAACGCCTCGGGGCGCAATTCGGGCTTCATCATTGACCTTCCCCATGCGTTGTCGCGCGAACAGCCCGAACACGACCGTCGGCAGATACGCATCAACCGGCAGGCCATCGCCTGGCTCGGAGACATCGTGGAACGCCACCGGATACGCTGTCAGTGGAGCCGGCGCGGCAAGGTGCACGTGGCGGCCACGCCTTCGGGGCGCCTCAGTCTCGACGTCATGCAGGCGCGTCTCGATGATCTCGGCGAGGACTGCGAGCGATGGGATCGCGGACGCCTTGCCGCCTTCCTCGGTGCGGACTGCTTTGTCGACGGCGTCTTCACGCCAGGATGCGTCCTCATGCAGCCGGCGGCGCTCGTCACCGGGTTGGCCCGCACCATGCCGGACAATGTCGAGATCTATGAGGATTCCCCCATGCGGGAGTGCGACAACGGGGCATCAAGGACCCTCGTGACCCCGGCCGGGCGGTTGACGACGCCACGGATCATTCTGGCAACCAACGGCTGGACGCCCGCCTTCGGATTTCTCGGGCGGAAACTGCTGACCGTCCACACGTTCGCCAGCCTTACCCGGCCGCTCGACAAGGCCGAACAGGAGGCACTGGGAGGAGATGGCGACTGGGGAACAATTCCCGCGCTTCTGGGCGGAACCACCATGCGCTATACCCGGGATCACAGGCTGCTCATCCGGCTCGACCTGCGTCATCGGCCCGATTTCACGATCACGGAACGCGATCTCGCGAAGGTCCGGCGTCGGCACGTCCGGACCCTGGCCAGGCGCTTTCCCATGGTGCCGCGCGTCACCTTCGAGCATACTTGGAGCGGCGTCATGTGCATGTCGCGCAACTCCGTGCCGAAGTGCGGCATGCTGGCCGACGGTATCTGGGCCGCGGTGTGCCAGAACGGTGTCGGCGCCGCCAAGGGAACCATGTCCGGGCGGGCCGTCGCCGAGATGGCCGCGGGCGAGGACACCGATCTGGTGGCCGACATGGCGGCATTCGAGGATCTGCAACGCTTTCCGCCGCGGTTCGTGACGACTCCGGTCATGCGGGCCCGCATTCTGGCCGCCACGCTGACGGCGGGCGAGGAGGCCTGAGCCGTGCCTGCCGTCACGCGGCGGGGCGCCGGGGCGCGGATGGATCGCGAGAGTGTGCTGTGTGCTCTCGATCATGCGCCACCTCGACGTCTGCTTGACCGGATCGGGGGTGCCGGCAAGGAGGACGCGGTCACGGCCCTCAGTCATCACGGACGCCGGACGGGTCTTCGCTGTCGGCATGGACCGTGGTTGAGGCCGGAACACAGGACGAGCGGGGCCTTGCGTCCAGCACGGCGCCCTGCCGGAAGCCGCCCCGCCGAATCAGCGAGCTCGGAAAGCCCGCGACCGCTGCCGTCAACGGGTGCTGTCCGGGTGCCGGGCCTGAACATGCCGCCATGTGTGATCAGGTGATCACCGGGGGATCGGCCCGCTTCGGCCTGCCGGACGCGGCTCTCGGGTCCCCTGTCTCGGGCCGGTTGTCCTGGTGCCTGCCGCGCCAGGTCGGTCTCGGGGGAACGATGGAGCTCTGTCGGGCCAGATGGCTGGTGGATGCCGACGGGGCGCTGCGGATCGGCCTCGTGGCAGAGGTGGTCGATCATGATGACCTGTCCGTCCGCGCGGACCGTCCTGCAGCCGCCATTGCCGGAT
Source organism: Alphaproteobacteria bacterium (assembly GCA_964291265.2). Classification (GTDB taxonomy): domain Bacteria; phylum Pseudomonadota; class Alphaproteobacteria; order SP197; family SP197; genus SP197. The sequence continues at coordinate 152,008 of OZ219747.1, read as the reverse complement.
TTTCCGGCTGTGGCGCGGCTTGCATGAAGGCCCTTCCCGGAACCTTGCCCATGAGACGTCGAGGCGGTCCTTGCCGAGCGGGAAGAGCGTGACCGCGTCTGCGGTCCATTTGGCGATGAGGGAGTGCCTCCGGGCCCTTCTCGAGGCGCGCCGGCCTGGACCGCGAGGTGACCGGAAGACTGGCCTGCGCACTATCCATCGGTTGATAACGCGTCTATGATGGTTGACGGACGCGAGGGAGATCGTCGCTCTCCCCGCCTCTGTCACATCGTATGCGGCGAAGGCACGGCTGAGGAGAGGTGCTGGGGTATGCAGAAATCGCTTCTGATTGATCCTGACAAGTGCACGAGTTGTCTGCAATGCGAGATGGCCTGTTCGTTCGAGCATGAAGGCTCGTTCAATCCGGCCCGGTCCAGGATCAAGATCTTTGAATTCGAACACGGCAAGCGCGCCGTTCCCTATACCTGCACACAGTGCGCGGAGGCATGGTGCGTGCATGCCTGTCCGGTGGAAGCGCTGGTCCGCAACCCGGCGACGGGAGCGGTCGAGGTCAAGGATGATGTCTGTGTGGGGTGCAAGGTGTGCACGATCGCCTGCCCCTTCGGGACGGTGAACTACAATCCCGACACGGGCAAGGTCATCAAGTGCGACCTGTGCCACGGCGATCCCAAGTGTGCCGAGGCATGTCCCACCGACGCCATAGTCTACGTGGATTCGTCATGGACCGGTCTTGATCGCATGCGGCGATGGGCCGGGCATGTGGACACCAACCAGTCGGCCAAGGCCTGACGACAACTCCGGGGAGAAACGACGATGTCCTGGCAAGGCCAGATCCTGCGTGTCAATCTCACCAAGGGAACCGCTGAAGCCGAACCATTGAACATGGAGTGGGCCAACGCCTACATCGGCGAACGCGGACTTGGAACGAAGTACCTATACGAAAACGTGGATCCCAAGTGCGATCCGATGGGGCCTGACAACGTCCTCATCTTCGCCACCGGACCGCTCAACGGAACCATGGCCTCGACAAGTGGCCGCTATGCGGTGCTCTGCAAGAGTCCGCTCACCGGCGCCATTGGCGATTCCAATTCCGGCGGGAAGTTCGGCGCTTTCCTCAAGTATGCCGGCTACGATCTCCTGCTCATCGAGGGGAGGGCCGACAAGCCGGTCTATCTCCACATCGATGACGATTCCGTCGACATCCTGCCGGCAGACGAGATCTGGGGAACCGGCGTCTGGCATACCGAGGAGTGGATCAAGTCCCGTCACCAGAACCCTCAGCTCAAGGTGGCCTCGATCGGCGAGGCCGGGGAGAACGGCGTTCTCTACGCCTGTGTCGTCAACGACCTCCACCGGGCCGCCGGACGCTGCGGCGTCGGCGCCGTCATGGGATCGAAGAATCTCAAGGCGGTGGCGGCCTATGGCACCAGGGGTGTCACGGTGGACGATCCGGTGAGGTTCATGGAAGTGGTGAAGGACACCCACGCCAAGCTCGCTGCCAGTGATGGCCGCAAGGGGCTCACCGATGGTGGCACCCATCCCATGATCGACATGATGCAGGAGTGGGGCGGGCTGCCCACCCGGAACTTCCGCGAGGTCCAGTTCGAAGGCATCGACAAGGTCAACCCCGGGGCAACGACCGTGCCGAATGCCAACGGCCACATCAATCTCATCACGAACAAGGCGTGTTTCGGTTGCACCATTGCCTGCGGCAGGATCGCTCATATCGATCCGGAGCACTTCACCATCGTCAACCGGCCCGAGTACCGGCATGCCTCGGGTGGCCTGGAGTACGAAACGGCCTATGCCTTTGGCCCGGTTGTCGGTGTCGACGACCTCGATTCCCTCACCTTCGCCAACTACATGATGAACGAGCACGGCATGGACCCGATCTCGTTCGGTGTGACCCTGGCGGCGGCGATGGAACTCTTCGAGATGGGGATCCTCACCAAGGACGACACCGATGGCATCGATCTCAGCTTCGGCAGTTCCGAAGGCTTGGCCGTCATGGCGGAGAAGACCGGCAAGGGCGAAGGTTTCGGCAAGGAACTGGCTTTGGGCTCCAGGCGTCTGTGCGAGAAGTACGGTCATCCGGAACTCTTCATGGGTGTGAAGGGTCAGGAGTTCGCCGGCTACGACAGCAGGGCCCTGCAGGGCATGGGACTGGGCTACGCCACATCCAACCGCGGCGCCTGCCATCTCAAGCACGATGTCTTCGGCCCCGACATGGAGGATATCTCCGGAAACGGCAAGGCGGCCCCGGTCAAGGAGAGCCAGGACATGGTCTCGATGATCGACTCCACCGGTCTCTGCCTCTTCACCACCGCCGGTTGGGGGCCGGAGGACTTCGTCACCCAGCTTGACGCCGCACTCCCCGGGGACTGGACCCTGGAGCGATGCATCGAATCGGGCGAAAGGACATGGACCCTCGAGCGCATGTTCAACATGGCCGCCGGGTTGACGGCTGCCGATGACACCCTGCCACCGCGCATGCTGAACGAGCCCGTGCCGTCGGGAAGTGCGAAGGGCAAGGTCAGCGAACTCTCGAAGATGCTGCCCGAGTACTACAGCCTGCGCGGCTGGACGGAGAACGGTCAGCCGACCAACGAGACCCTGGCGCGCCTTGGTCTTTGACCCGGTCGAATTCGGAGGCTGCTAGCCGCCGGATGTGTGTATCAGGGATTCCGGTCACATGACCGGAATCCCGTCCTTCGTGGAGGGGACAATCATGAACCATGTCATCGTTGGCGCCGGCCCCGCCGGCGTGATTGCGTCGGAAGCTCTGGCCCGCATGGGGCACGGCGGCCGCATCACGGTGTTGTCGGACGAACCGGAGCCACCTTACTCCAGGATGGCCATTCCCTATCTTCTGGCCGAGAACATCGACGAGGAAGGGACGTGCCTGCGCCACACGAACGGCCACTATGACGGTCTCGGCATCAGCGTAACGCACGACTCCGTGACGGCCATCGATACGGTCGCGAGGTCCCTCTCCCTTGCCAGCGGTGGCAGCCTTGCCTTTGACAGACTGCTTCTTGCCACCGGAGCGCGCCCCATCCGGCCGCCCATTCCGGGCATGGACCTGGACAAGGTGATGTCTTGCTGGACCCTTGCCGATGCTCGGCGGATCATGGAGCACACGAAACCCGGCGACAATGTCGTGCTGATGGGTGCGGGTTTCATCGGGTGCATCATCCTCGAGGCCCTTATCGCCCGCGAGGTCAATCTCACCGTCATCGAGATGGCTGATCGCATGGTTGCCCGCATGATGGACAGGACCGGCGGCGACATGATCGCCGCCTGGTGCCGCGAGAAGGGTGTCGACGTACACGTGTCCACCCGGGTGAATGGTGTCTCCCGCAACAGCGACGGCTCGCTCAGCCTTGATCTCGAGGGCAAGGCGCCACTCAACGCGGATCTTGTCGTCTGCGCCACGGGTGTTGCCTCGAACACCGGGTTCCTGGAAGGCAGCGGAATCGAGACCGACATGGGCGTCGTGGTCGACGAACACCTGGAAACCAGCGTTCCCGGCATCTATGCCGCCGGAGACGTTGCGGCGGGGTTCGATTTCATGACCGGCGGTCATGATGTCCATGCCATCCAGCCCACGGCCAGCGAACACGGACGCATTGCGGCGCTGAACATGGCGGGCAGGAAAACGGCCTATCGCGGCAGCCTTGTCATGAACACGCTCAACACGCTCGGCCTCATCTCCACGTCCTATGGTCTGTGGGACGGTGTCGAGGGTGGTGATGTCGCGACCGCTGTCGATGCCCGGGCCTACAGGTACCTGAGGCTGAACTTCCGTGACGATGTCCTGGTGGGCTGCCTGGCTCTTGGCCTCACGCAGCATGTCGGTGTGCTGCGTGGCCTCATCCAGACGAAGACACCGCTTGGAAAGTGGAAGGATGTCCTGATGGCCGATCCCCACCGGATCATGTCGGTCTATCTTGCCACCGCCCAGGACGCGTCACGCCGCGCCGCATGAAGATTCTCGTGAGAACCGCGGGCCTGCTCGGCAGGTACCTGCCGCCCGGGTCCGCGAAGGATCGCGCCGAGATCGACGTGCCCCGGGGTTCCACCATCACCGATGTCATGAAGCGGCTGGGATTTCCCGACGGGAGCTACCTCGTGACGCTGAACGGCATGGCCGTGCCGACGGCCGAGCGTGCCACCCGGGAACTCGGTGACGGCGACAATCTGGCGCTCATGCCGCCGCTCAGGGGTGGCTGATAGCGGTCAGTGAACCTTGTGGCCGAGATCGATCTTTCGCGGGGGGCGTTCGCTGGCGTCGATGTCATAGCCCCGGCGAATCCGGACATTGCGCAGGATCGTCTCGAGAAGGTGAACGGCCTGGGCCTCGTTGTGTGACGGATCCTCGCAGGACCGCCGCAGCCAATCGACCATGTCCCGCTCGTTCGGAGCGAGTTCGTCGGCGACATCCTCCACGTCATCGAGCAACCGCTGCACTTCCAGATACTGCACGAGATCCGTCAAGGATCTGTCTCCCGATCCGGCACTCTCAAGATTGACCCATACCTCTCCACCTGTCCAGTTCCGGACCTGGCGCTTCTGTCGTCAGGGTGAACCCGCGATCCTTGCCAGGCCCCGTCTCGATGTGGCCGGTGCCCTCCGGTGATCAGGCCACCTTGTTCACATGGCGTCGGGGCATCTCTCAGCGACAGTCTCGCGGTCACGAACCAGACCGTCGTCGTTCACATCGCGGAAGACGTGGCCGGTCAGGTGCATCCTTCACCAAAGGTCTATGATGCCGAAGCCGTCGAACACGGGATCGACCGAGACGACGGGAACCCGGGATCGCGGCGCGTTCGGCGTCCGCGACACCGATCTCTCAAGTCCCGTGAATCCCTGGCTGTCGGCGGTGATGCGAACGATACACCGTGCGTCAGGGCCGCGTGAGCCTGGCAGCTTGCCGCTCCGGCACCTGGTCGCTGACCTCCCAGGCGGCTGCCGCGCTTGACCACGATGTCGCTCACCTCGTCCGGGATCAGGCTGCGTGCCGCTCTCAAGAGCTGATCACTGTCGGCGGTCCGCCAGACAAACGCATGAGGGATCATGCACGAATGTGTCGAAGGTCTCTATCCACCAAACAGCTTGATGAGGGCGATGGCCAGGCCGACAGCGGCACTGATCACCACTCCTATCAACCACCTCTGGAGGGACGCTTCGCGCTGCGCTATCAGGGCCTCTATACGCTGAATGTCCTCTTTCGTCGCAAGATAGTCCAGACGCGCTTCCATGGCAGAAAGTCGACCATGAACATCGTACCTGCCACCATTCCCGTTCCCCGCGTGTGAACGCGCCGGTGGGGACGATGGCAGTTGGTGAACCTCTCCAGTCATGTCCGCACCTTGAGTAACCACTCCCACAGATCGCTGCGGTTGAAGCCGTTGTGTGTCACCCACTCAAAGACGATCCCCAGGCGTTTGGTGGTCTCACTGATCCCTACCGTTTCCGCGATGTCAGAAGTGAGCGTCAAGCCTTCCGGCGCGACAAATGCCATGTGGTCGGTCAGGATGAAGTGCCGACCATTCGGCCATTCCTTTCGCAGGGCCTGCCACGCATCACTGCTTGGTTCATTGAGGAAGACCGCATAGACGGTCATCGGCTGATCCTCCGCCTGCATGGGTTGAAGCCAACATGGAATACCACGATTCTCCGTATGAAGTGTCAATCGCTTCCTGACACTCGTCGGCACTTATCCCGCATTTCATCGGCAAGCGTTCGGTCAAGAACGATGATGAGGATGACGGCGGCAACCACGCACCGTCCCGGGTCTCGCCCGCATTCGCTCACGTCCATGAGGCCTCGATCACTACGTGATCGAGCACCTCCTGGCCGGAACCGCTGCAGGCGCCATGATGCCGGCACTCCGCGCGGCGTTCACCCAGCCGGTTCCCGGGCGATTCCGGGAGGAGGGGGCCGGCCCGGGACGGCATGACACGGTGCTGCGGACGTGGTTGTTCGGAGGCTCATCAAGGTGTGCGCCGGCGTGAGGGGCATGGTATGATCCTCTCCGGTGTCGTTCGCATGGGAGAGATCGGGTGTCGCGCAGGAAATTGGCTCTCGTCGGAGCCGGCCAGATCGGTGGCACACTGGCCCATCTTGCCGGGCTGAAGGAACTCGGTGATGTCGTTCTCGTCGACATTGTTGAAGGCGTGCCCCAGGGAAAGGCGCTCGATATCGCGCAGTCGGGCACGATCGAGGGATTCGATGCCTCGATCAGCGGTGACAACGGATATGCAGCCATCGAAGGCGCCGATGTCGTCATCGTGACGGCGGGTGTCGCGCGCAAGCCCGGCATGAGCCGCGATGATCTGATCGGCATCAATGCCGGGGTCATCTCGAGGGTGGGCGAGGAGATTGCCCGCCATGCCTGCGACGCCTTCGTCATCTGCATCACCAATCCCCTCGACGTGATGGTATGGCACCTGCAGCGTGAATCGGGACTCCCTGCCCACCGTGTTGTCGGCATGGCGGGCGTTCTCGATTCGGCACGGTTCCGGGCGTTCGTTGCAGAGGAGATGGATGTCTCGGTCGAAGACGTCAGTGCCCTCGTCCTCGGCGGCCACGGCGACACCATGGTGCCCTTGGTGAGATATGCGACCGTTGCCGGCATTCCGCTGCCCGACCTCGTCGCCATGGGCTGGCTTTCCCAGGAGAGGCTTGATGCCATCGTTCAGCGCACCCGTGACGGCGGCGCCGAGATCATCCGCCACCTGAAGACCGGCTCTGCCTTCTATGCTCCGGCGTCTTCGGCCATCGCCATGGCCGAATCCTATCTGAAGGACAAGAAGCGCGTCCTGCCCGCGGCGGCGCGCCTCGACGGCGAGTACGGCGTCGACGGTCTCTATGTCGGAGTTCCGGTGGTCATCGGCAAGGGTGGTGTCGAGCGCATTGTCGAAATCCGTCTCGATGACGCCGAACAGATGATGTTCGACCACTCGGTAGCGGCGGTGAAGACACTGATGGATACGCTTGAATCCGTCGTCTCGGCGGCCAGGGAGCCGTGACGGCGGTACGGACCAGCGCATGGCCATGGGCCTTGCGGGGACTTCTCGCGGCCCTCCTGATGGCGCCGGGAGCCGTTCAGGCCGGGGAACGGGGCACTGCCCGCGAAGCCCAGGAACTCGTTGGGCGCGCCATCGAGCTCTATGACGCCATAGGCCTCAAGGCCTTCTACGTGATCTCAAGGGATCCGTCCTACATTCACCACGACCTCTACGTCTTTGTCGTCGACAGGATCGGATCGGTCGCCGCGAACGGCCTCGATCCCCGCCTTGTCGGCATGAACGCTCTCAATGCCCGTGACCCCGAAGGCGTGAGTTATGTTCGCGAGATGCTGCAGCGGGCCACGCCCGATGGCGTGTGGATCGATTACATATCCTTCGACCCGTTCGCCGGGAAACCGGCACCGAAATCGTCCTGGGTGGTGCGCCACGACGGCTTCGTCTTCGGTTGCGGAATCTACGCCGGTGACATCAGCGTATGAGCGTTCGGTCGATGACAGCGGTTGTCATTTGCTGGTTGCCGGGTAGAGTGAGACCGGAGGGTTCATGAACCGGATCGTGACGTGAATCTACACGAGTACCAGGCCAAGGCCCTGATGTCCGCCAGAGGCGTTCCCGTTCCTCGTGGCCAGGTGGCCGCGAACGCCGACGCGGCGGTCGCTGCGGCACGCGAACTCGGCGGGAAGCTGTGGGTGGTCAAGGCCCAGGTGCACGCCGGTGGTCGCGGAAAGGCCGGCGGAATTCGTGTGTGTCGCAGTCCGGACGAGGTGAGGGAGGCCACAGAGGCGATGATCGGCAGCCGCCTCGTGACCCACCAGACGGGCCCCGAAGGCAAACCGGTCAACCTTGTCTACATCGAGGAAGGCCTCCCGATCGCTGCCGAATTCTACCTTGCTCTTCTCGTCGATCGCGCTTCGGCCTCCATGGCCATCATCGCCTCGCTTGACGGCGGCATGGACATCGAGGAGGTCGCCTCCAGAACGCCTGAACGGATTGTCACTCTCGCCATTGATCCCGCCTCCGGCCTGCAGCCCTTTCATGGCCGCCGCCTCGCCGCCGCCCTGGGTCTTGATGGCGATGCCGCAAGGCAGGCATCCGCCCTTCTGGGCTCGATGGTGGAGGTCTTCCAGGAATCGGATGCCAGTCTCCTGGAGATCAATCCTCTCGTTGTCACCACCTCGAACGACCTCGTCGTTCTCGACTGCAAGGTCAACATCGACGACAACGCCCTCTTCCGGCATCCCGATCTCGTCGCCATGCGGGATCCCGACCAGGAGGACCCGGCCGAGCGGGAGGCCCATGCCATCGGCCTCAACTACGTCAAGCTCGATGGCACCATCGGCTGCATGGTGAACGGCGCCGGCCTTGCCATGGCGACCATGGACATCTGCAAACTCGCTGGTGGCGAGCCAGCCAATTTCCTGGATGTCGGTGGCGGCGCCACGAGGGACCAGGTGTCGGCCGCCTTCAGGGTCATTGTCTCGGACGCCAACGTTCGCGCCATTCTCGTCAACATCTTCGGCGGCATCATGCGTTGCGACGTGATCGCGCAGGGTGTGGTCGATGCGGCACGCGAACTCGATCTCGACATGCCTGTCATTGTCCGCCTCGAAGGGACCAGCGTGGACCAGGGAAAGGCGATCCTCGAGCAGTCGGGAATGGCGATTGTTCCGGCCGACGACCTGGGTGACGCTGCAGCGAGGGCCGTGGCGGCCATCGGCGGAGGCGGATGATGGCCGTTCTTGTCGATCACACGACCAGAGTCCTCGTCCAGGGGTTTACCGGCAGGACGGCAACGTTCCATTCGGAACAGTCCATCGCCTACGGCACCGCCGTTGTCGGTGGTGTCACCCCGGGGAGAGGCGGCTCCCGCCACCTAGATCGTCCGGTCTTCGACACCGTGGCAGACTGCGTCGAAGCGACAGGAGCGAACGCTTCGGTGATCTACGTTCCGCCGCCCTTTGCGGCCGATGCCATCCTCGAGGCCGCCGATGCCGGCATCCCTCTCATCGTTGCCATCACGGAGGGCATCCCGGTGCTCGACATGGTGAGGGTTCGCCGTGTCCTTGACGGCTCGTCTTCCCGCCTGGTCGGGCCCAATTGTCCCGGCGTCATCACGCCCGGGGAATGCAGGATCGGCATCATGCCCGGACACATCCACAGGCGGGGCCGGATCGGTATCGTGTCGCGTTCGGGCACGCTCACCTATGAAGGTGTCCACCAGACTACCTTGGCGGGCCTGGGTCAGACCACCTGTATCGGTATCGGCGGCGATCCCGTCAATGGGACGAACTTCATCGACTGTCTCGAGATGTTTCTGGGTGACGACGAGACCGAGGGCATCATCATGATCGGAGAAATCGGTGGATCGGCCGAGGAAGAGGCTGCCGACTTCGTGGCGCGCGAAAAGCGCCGCAAGCCAGTGATTGGGTTCATTGCCGGCATGACGGCTCCGCCCGGACGCCGCATGGGCCATGCGGGAGCCATCATCTCGGGTGGCAAGGGCCGAGCCGCCGACAAGGTCGAAGCCATGATGCATGCGGGATTCCACATCGCCGACTCGCCGGCGAGCCTGGGAACGACCATGCTGGACGCGATGAAGGACTGAATGGAGGCTGCCCCCGCGATCGGGCAGCGCGACACCATGGACGAGCACACGAACGACGTCTCCTACCTCTGCGGTCACAACACGCACTACATCGAGGAACTCTACGCACGATATGCCACCGACCGGTCCCTGGTCGACGAGGCCTGGCGGGAGATCTTCGATGATCTGGCGAGGGACGAGACGGCCACGCGTTCGGAACTGTCGATCACCCGCGGCAACCATGGTGTGGCCGATCGCCACAACGGCGGGCAGGAGTCGCCCGTTGCGCTGCCTCTGCCGGACGGGGCGCCGCCACCGCCGGGAAGCCGGGAGTCGGTGGCCGAGTTCGCTCTCGCCCGCGACAGCATCCGCATCCTGATGATGATCCGCGCCTATCGCGTGCGCGGGCACCTGGCGGCCGATCTCGATCCCCTTGGACTCGACAGCGACCGCAATCATCCCGAACTCGATCCCCGGACCTATGGTTTCATCGAGCAGGACTATGGACGAGAGTTCTTTGTCGACGGCGTTCTCGGCCTGCAGCGGGCGACCCTCGAACAGATCCTCGATGTGGTGCGCCGGACCTACTGCGGCACCATCGGCGTCGAGTTCATGCACGTGCAGAGTGCGGAGGAAAAGTCCTGGATCCAACGCAAGTTCGAGGGGTCGCGCAGCGATGCCGAACTCGATGCGGAAGAGAAGAAGAGGGTGCTTTCGGAGATCACCCGTGCCGAGAGCTTCGAGAAGTTCCTCAACATCAAGTACCCGGGCGCCAAGAGGTTTTCCCTCGAGGGCGCCGAGAGCACCATCGCCGCCATGGAAACCATCATCCGCGGCGCCGCCCACCTGGGAGTCGAGGAGATCGTCCTCGGCATGCCTCACCGCGGTCGCCTCAACGTGCTCACCAATGTCATGGGAAAGCCGTACGCTCAGGTCTTTTCGGAATTTCACGGGGAGGCCGGGCACCCTGATGCGGTGCAGGGCGCGGGTGATGTCAAGTACCACCTTGGCACCTCTTCCGACAGGCAGGTCGCCGACGGCCGCACCATTCACCTCTCGTTGACAGCCAACCCCTCCCACCTGGAGGCGGTCTGTCCCGTGGTGCAGGGGCGGGTGCGGGCCAAGCAGGCTCTCGCCGATGACAAGGATCGCAAGAAGGTCATGGGTCTGCTCCTGCACGGTGACGCGGCCTTCGCCGGCCAGGGCCTGGTCGCCGAAACGCTGGGCATGTCGGAACTGCGCGGTCACAGGACGGGCGGCACCATCCATCTCATCGTCAACAACCAGATCGGCTTCACGACGAGCCCGAAGTATTCGCGGTCGTCACCCTATCCCAGCGACGTGGCCAAGATGGTGATGGCGCCGATCTTCCACGTGAACGGCGACGACCCCGAGGCGGTCGTCCACGTTGCCAAGCTCGCGGTCAAGTACCGTCAGGAATTCGGACGCGACGTCGTCGTCGACATCTTCTGCTACCGCCGGCATGGCCACAACGAGGGGGACGAGCCGGCGTTCACGCAACCGTTGATGTACGGACAGATCGCCAGGCAGGCCACCACGCGCGAACTCTACTCCGAGAGACTCGTGTCCGAAGGGGCCATCGCGCCGACCGAGTCGGGGGAGATCAGCCGCAACTACTACCAAGTCCTGGACGAAGCCCTCGAGGCTGCAGCGGGATTCCGCTCCAACAAGGTCGACTGGCTCGAAGGAGTGTGGTCGGGAATCGAGATTGCCGACAGGGATGGTGCACGGCGCGGCACGACAGCCGTGGCTGAGGATGACCTGCGCGACATCGGACGGGCCATCTGCACGTTCCCCGAGACTCACGATGTACACCGGAAACTCCGGCGCATCATGGACCAGCGCCGGGACGTGATCGAATCGGGCCGGAACATTGACTGGGCCACAGCCGAAGCACTGGCGTTCGGCACCCTGTGCTACGAACGGGCCAACGTGCGCTTGTCCGGCCAGGATTGCGGCCGCGGCACCTTCAGCCAGCGCCATTCCGTCCTGGTGGACCAGGGAACCGAGGAGCGCTTCATTCCTCTCAATCACATCAGCGAGGATCAAGGCACGTTCGAGGTGATCGACAGCATGTTGTCGGAAGCGGCGATCCTCGGTTTCGAGTACGGTTACAGCCTTGCCGACCCCAACACCCTGGTTCTGTGGGAGGCCCAGTTCGGCGACTTCTCGAACGGCGCCCAGGTGATCATCGACCAGTTTCTCTCGGCCGGAGAAAGCAAGTGGTTCCGCATGTCGGGACTCGTCATGCTGTTGCCCCACGGTTACGAGGGCCAGGGCCCTGAACACAGTTCCGCCCGGCCCGAACGCTATCTCCAGCTGGCCGCCGAAGACAATCTGCAGATCGCCAATTGCTCGACGCCGGCCTCCTACTTCCACGTGCTGCGCAGGCAGATGAAGCGCAAGTTCAGGAAGCCGCTCGTCGTCTTCACGCCGAAGTCCCTGTTGCGCCACCGGCGTTGCGTGTCGGACTTCGAGGAGTTTTCCGGCGACACGCAGTTCCACCGCATGCTCTGGGATCTCGATGACGTCAAACGGGGCCAGGACATCGATCGCCTCGTCCTGTGCACGGGCAAGGTCTACTACGACCTTCTCGAGAAACGGGAAGAACTCGGTCTTGCCGACACCACGCTGGCGCGGGTCGAGCAGCTGTCGCCATTTCCGATCGACCTGGTTCAGGACGTCGTCGACATCTATCCCAACGCCGAGGTGATCTGGTGTCAGGAGGAGCCGCGCAACATGGGCGCCTGGACCTTTGTGCGTGACAAGGTCGATCAGGCGATCGAGGCAGGACGGCTGAGAATGTCCGGGCTTCGCTACGCCGGCCGGCCTGACGCGGCATCGCCGGCAACGGGTTATCTCAGGGTCCATGAACGCGAGCAGGAGGCGCTGGTGCGCAAGGCCCTCACGGGTTGACCGCCGCACGCCGTCCTTGAACTTGAGGAAGACCAGATCATGCCAGTTGACATCACGGTCCCGCAACTGGGGGAATCGGTCGCCGAGGCGACCGTCGCCTCCTGGCTCAGACAAAAGGGCGAGACGGTCAACAAGGACGAGCCCTTGCTCGAACTCGAGACCGACAAGGCCACCATGGAGGTCTGTGCGCCTGTCTCCGGCATCATCAGCGATGTTCTCCACGAGGAGGGCGCCGATGTTGCCGTCGGCGCCGTGGTGGGGCGCATAACCGAAGGTGCCGGCAACATTCGTGGGGAGAAGACGGCGGGAGGGAACCTGTCGCCGGCCGTGCGCCGTGCGCTTTCCGAACACGGCCTTGATGCCGCGGACATCGCGGGAACCGGCAAGGACGGACGGCTGACCAAGACCGACGTTCTGGAGTACGCCAGGCGCGCTGCCGAGGTCCCGCCGGTGACCGCTGCTGAGCCCCCGCCGCGGACCATGCCGGCCGTGCCCCTGCAGATGGCGGCGGTACCGCCGTCACCCCCCGACCCGGAGGGACGCGAGCAACGGGTGCGCATGAACCGCCTCAGAAAGAGGATCGCGGAGAGGCTGAAGGCTGCCCAGAACACGGCGGCGATGCTGACGACCTTCAACGAGGCGGACATGACGGCCGTCATGGAAGCCCGGCGGACCTACCGGGATCTCTTCGAAAGAAAACACGGCGTCCGCCTCGGCTTCATGTCCTTCTTCGTGCACGCGGCGATTCAGGCTCTCATGGAGGTCCCCGCCATCAACGGCGAGATCGCCGGGGACGAAATCGTCTACAAGCACTACTACCATGTCGGCGTGGCGGTGAGTGCGCCCCAGGGTCTTGTCGTGCCGGTGTTGCGCGATGCCGACCGCATGTCTCTTGCCGATGTCGAGAAGGCCATCGCCACATTCGCCGCGAAGGCGCGCGACGGGAATCTGGTTCCCGATGATCTCACCGGCGGCACGTTCACCATCTCGAACGGCGGCATCTTCGGTTCCCTCCTGTCGACCCCGATTCTCAATCCTCCGCAGTCGGCCATTCTCGGCATGCACAAGATCCAGGAGCGGCCCGTCGTCGTGGCAGGGGAGGTGGCGGTGAGACCCATGATGTACCTTGCACTCTCCTATGATCACCGCATCATTGACGGACGCGAAGCGGTGAGCTTCCTGGTGCGCATCAAGGAGGCCATCGAGGACCCGCAGCGCCTGTTGCTGAAGATCTGAACGGACTGACAGGAGAGCGATCATGGCCGACCGGGAATTCGATGTCGTGGTGATTGGCGCCGGCCCGGGAGGCTACGTCTGCGCCATCCGCTGCGCCCAGCTCGGGCTCAGGACTGCCTGCGTCGACAAACGCGCGAGTCTCGGCGGCACGTGCCTCAACATTGGCTGCATTCCCTCCAAGACGCTTCTGCAGTCATCCGAGCTCTTCGAACAGACAGCCCGCCTCAAGAACCACGGCATCCTGCCGGGTGATGTCCGCCTCGATCTCGGCGCCATGATGGCGCGCAAGGACAAGGTGGTGACGACCCTCACCAAGGGGATTGCCGCACTGTTCGGGAAGAATGGCATCACGCACCTTTCGGGGACGGGCCGCATCGTCGATCCCCGCACAGTCGACATCGACGGCAAGATCGTCACCACCAACCACATCGTCATCGCCACGGGCTCGGACCATGCGACGCTTCCCGGCATCGGGATCGACGAGAAGCGGGTCGTGTCGTCGACGGGAGCGCTTTCGCTCACCGAGGTGCCCCGAAGCATGATCGTCATCGGCGCCGGTTACATTGGTCTTGAAATGGGGTCGGTGTGGCGGCGACTCGGCGCCAAGGTCACGGTAGTCGAGTACCTCGACCGCATCGCCCCCGGCATGGATGGCGAGATCGCCGGGCAGTTCCAGAAGTTGCTGCGGCGCCAAGGCCTGGTATTCCGCCTTGCCAGTCAGGTCACCGCCGTGACGCCGGGCGAGGACAGCGTCGATGTCACCCTGGAACCGGCGGGGGGCGGGCCGTCCGAGACCCTGACGACGGAGATCGTCCTGGTCAGCGTCGGCCGCAAGCCCTTCACCGAGGGTCTTGGCCTGGCCGAGGCCGGTGTCGCCACCGACGACAAGGGGCGCATCAAGGTGGATGGCCGGTTTGCCACCAGCCAGCCGGGAATCCATGCCATCGGCGATTGCGTTGCCGGGGCCATGCTCGCTCACAAGGCCGAGGACGAGGGAATGGCCGTTGCCGAGACCCTGGCCGGGGGTGCGGGGCACGTCAATCACGATGTCATTCCGAGCGTCGTCTACACCAGTCCCGAGGCGGCGTCGATCGGCAGGACCGAAGAGGAACTGCAGGCCGCCGGCGTGGACTATTTTGCCGGACGCTTTCCCATGATCGCCAATTCCAGGGCACGCACCTACGACGAGACGGCGGGAATGGTGAAGGTCCTTGCCGACAGGTCGACCGACCGGGTGCTCGGGGTGCACATTCTCGGCTCTGCCGCCGGCGAACTGATCGCCGAGGGCGCGGTCGCCATGGAGTTCGGCGCCTCGTCGGAAGACCTCGCCCGCACCTGCCATGCCCATCCGACCTTCTCCGAGGCCGTGCGCGAGGCGGCGCTCGCCGTCGACGGCCGCGCCATCCACGCCTGAATGGGGATCTTCCAGGTTCGGCCCGGACAAGGGTCATCCAGGAAAGTCCTCCCATGCACCTGACGCCGTCTCGCAACCGCTGGCCTCGCTGCCATCACCGCGCCGAAGGCATCGGCAAGTTCCTCAGCCCTGTTGGCCCATTCGGAATGCCATCGACATTCTCGTCCCTTGGCGCCAGCCGATCATTCACGAATTCGCCTGCTTCGTCTTTCCGCACCGGCGTTGTCGGGGTGACGGCCAGGGGTCGCGAGGACTGGGCAGTTCTGGTGCCCGGAACCGAAGACATGACGACAACGATGAATGTCGGTTGCTGTCATCAAGCAATCATGCAGGTACGGGGCTCCTACGGCTTCAAGGAACGATGGGAACGGATAACGGCCTGAGAGAGTGCAGTCCTTCAAGAGGACGTATTGATGACGCTCGGCTGAGGAGTACAGTGTTCGTATCGGCAGTGTACGTCGGTGCGTGGACATGGATGGCGATCCACGACACGGCGAATCGATTCTCCCCCGCCGGGGCCGGCTCTAAGACGGTCTCTGCACTATTGCACTGAAACACCACGGTACCGAATGCTCGAACGTCTTGAGTTGGAGGATGTCGGTCCGGAGCCGCAGATGGTGCTGGAGCTTCGGTCCCGGTTGATTCTCATCACCGGCGGCAAATGGTCTCGGCAAGAGCTTTCTGCTTGATGTCGCTTGGTGAGCGCTGACGCGCAAGTGGCCACGCGATCTAGCCCGAAGTTCCAGCACCGTTCAGACGTATCGTTATGAATGTATTGACGATTGAGAGAATCGCGTGTGTCGCTACTGGGAACGCTAGAGGCGCACGCCGAGGTGGTTCAGGGCTTTTTTATGGAGCGTCGTGGGCCGCGTGGTGACCTGGAAGGGCCGCAGGGTTTCGACGTTCTCCATGGGCCAGGAGGAGAGACTGGTGGCGGGCGGCTCATGCGGTTGGGGACGATGTCCACGTACATGGCAACGTACATGGGGGCAACAGCTGCCTGTGTCAACAGGGTGTTTCACCGTTACATGGGAACTCTTGCATGTTGTCTCTGTACGTTTTTATCAGTAAGATCAACTAGTTGGTGTGGTTGTATTGCTAAAATCGTCCGGAACTTCGGTCTAGCCGAAGTTCCAGCGTCGATCAAGTGCAAGTGCCTGATATGAATGATATTCGATGGATCTCAGAAGGGTCTGACTGGGTACATTACGGCTTCACGCCCAGGAGCTTGAGCGCTCTTCTCTGGAGCGGCGTGGGCCGCGTGGTGACCTGGAAGGGTTGGGCGCCCGCAAGGTGGGGCGCCACGGTGTTGCGGGTGATGGTCGCGAGATCATCGAGGAGGGTGCGGAAGCTGTGCACCGGATCATCCCCGGGTGTCCTCTTCGTTGCCGCCCTGGCCCGGGCGCTCGCCGAGACCTCTGCCGGCGCCACGACGGAAGACCGCCGGGCCTCGGCGCCTTTGGCATCCTCGTCGTCGAACAGCATGGGCTTCAGTCTCTGGCGCATGTGCCATTCAATGTAGTAGGCGAGCATGCACAGGAAGACGTGGGCGCGGACCCGGGGTTCGGTGCGGTGACAGACGGGACGGACCTTCAGGTCCACGGGTTTGAGGCTGCGGAAGGCCCGTTCCACCGAACTCAACCGCTTCCAGGCGCACACCGTGCCGGGACCGTCGAGCTCGCTCTGCGGCAGGCTGGTGCGGATCACGTAGAGGCCGTCGAGCCTGGCCTCGGCGGCGATGGCAGCCTCATCGCGCCCATAGATGAAGACACCGTCGTCGTCGATGGACCACGTGACGTGCTTCGTCATCTTGTACTTGCCGATGATCTTGCTGACCCTCTCCCCGATCTTGTCGGCACCCTTGAGACGGCGCTTGTCGCGCCGTGTCGCTGCTGCGATCGGTTCAAGTAGGGCCTCGGTGGCCTCGAGCAGTTCCTGGCGCTTGCGGGCCCGGTCCTCGGCCAGCAGGGGGTTGCGGCAGACCATGAGGCGTTCGCCGGGATACGCATCGCTGGTGATCTCCACCAGGTCCCTCTCGTCGAAGAGCGACATCTCGACGTCACCCGCCTCCACCAGTGAACGGATGGCCGGTCCCCTCAAGGCGCTGATCCAGTCCAGGCCCGCAGGCTTCACCTCCTCGCGTATGCGCGCCTCGGTCAGCATCCCCCGGTCTCCCACCAGCACCACCTTCGCCAGGGAGAAGCGCTCCTGCAGCGTGGTGATCTGTGATGCCACCGTCCCGGGGTCCGCCGTGTTGCCGGGGAACACTTCCACCGACACTGGACAGCCGTCCCGATCGCACAGAAGGCCGAACTCGATCTGCAGCTTGCCCTTCTTGCCATCCCGGGAATGACCCCTCCTTGCCAGGGGACACGCTCTCCCCTCCATCCATACCGAGGTCAGGTCATAGAGTACCAGGCAGCCCTCTTCGAGGCGCCGCTTCGCCAGGGACCGCTCGATCCTCTCCTGACGCTCCAGGAGCCAGTCCATGGCGCCGTAGAGGGCGTCCTCGTCCATCTCCGCATCGAGGACCTCGCCCAGGGTGGAGACCGCCGTGGCCTCGGCCAGCCCCCTGGCCATGGCCAGCTTCGAGGCGGGCTCGAGGATGCGTGCCACGATCATGGCCAGGACCTGATCGCGCTCAGGCGAGGGCTTCGGGTCGATCAACCTGTCCAGTCCCAGCTTCTTCAGGGTTCCCAGCACCGCGGCGACATGCCCGTGGGGAAGGGAGCGGACGATGTCGAAGGCATCGTCGAGATGTCGGACTGCTGTTCCTCCCTTGAGGAGGATGCGCAATCCCTCGACGAGAGTGGGGGACCACTTGGAGAGGTTGGCGATGGTGCGCTTCTTGACCTTTCCGTCTTCGCGATAGGACTCGCGGAGCAGGATGGCGGGCGGCGAGGAGCGGTTGGGGACGGCTTCGATGTACATGGCTACCGTACATAGCATGGAACTTCCACCTGTCACGCACAAAATGCATCCGTACATGTGTATCTTGTGAGGTCCGATAAACTATGCAATATCAATGTGTTGACGGGGCTATCAGCTGGAGAATGTCCGGAACTTCGGTCTAGATCGAAGTTCTCTCTGCTTCTTCCGCCGGGATCATCTGGAACTTTGGGCTAGCCAGAATCTTGTCGTCTTGTATCGTCGCTGGGTGGTCGAACGGACCTTCGTCTGGATGTCCCGGTGTCGGCGTCTGGACAAGGACTACCGACGCTCGCTGGCGAGCGCTCTGGGCTGGGAGCAACTGGCTGCCTGCCGTTTTCTGATGCGCCGGGTGCGCAGGCCGGGCCCCTGACCGGAAACGGCAATACCATCGAGCACATATGAACAGCATTATTGACTTGATCAACTACGTCTTTATGTACTTGTATTGATACAGCACATTGAACTTGTGGAAACACGCGGATAGTCCGGCATGGCCACACCGAGTGAGAAACTCGCTGCGTCTCTGGCACAGCTCCAGAAGCTGCAGGGCAGGAGACGACAGGTCTTCCGCTCCAGCGAACTGACGCGCGTTCACCGCGAGCGACTGGTCAGGAACGGCTTCCTGCACGAGGTGATGAAGGGCTGGCTGATTTCGTCCAGTCCGGATGCCGATCCCGGCGATACGACCCCGTGGTTCGCTTCTTTCTGGGAATTTTGCGCGGCCTATTGTACGGCCCGCTTCGGGCCAGACTGGCACCTGTCCCCGGAGCAGTCATTGCTGCTCCACGCGGAAAACACCGTCATTCCGCAACAGGCCATTATCTATACGCCCAGGGGCGCCAACAACACAGTCGAGCTGCTGTTCCGCACATCCCTTTACGATCTCCGACAAAAGGAGATGCCGCGAGAAGCCGACCTGACGGAGCGGAACGGGCTGCGGTTGCTTGTACCGGAAGCCGCGCTGATCCGGGTGCCGGAGGCATTTTTTGTCCGCAACCCCATCGAAGCGCAGGTCGTGCTCTCCGGCATCCGCGATGCGGCTGACGTGCTTGGGCGGCTGCTTGATGGCGGTCATTCGGTGATTGGCGGCCGGCTGGCCGGCGCCTTCCGCAGGATCGGCCGGGATGATGTGGCCGATGAGATTCTCAGCGTCATGGAATGCGCCGGTTACGATACTCGGGAAACCGATCCGTTCGAGCTGGAACAGGCTTTTGGTGCGCTGAGCCGGCCACAGGCGCCGATTGTCGGCCGTCTGCTATCGCTGTGGGAGGCGATGCGGGAGCCGGTGATTGCAGCATTTCCTGAAGCGCCCGGCCTGCCGAAGGACACGCAAGCCTATTTGTCCTTCGTCGATGGCATCTACCAGAACGATGCCTACCACTCGCTGTCGATCGAGGGCTACCGCGTCACGCCGGAGCTGATCGACCGCGTGCGCACGGGCAATTGGGACCCGGACGGTCATGATGCCGACCGGCAGAGCCGCGATGTCCTCGCCGCCCGCGGTTACTGGCAGGCGTTCCGGCTTGTGCGGGCGACGGTCAGTGAGATCATTGGCGGCGGTGAGGCTGGAGCTCTGTTCCGCGAGGCCCACCGCGACTGGTATCGTGAACTGTTTCAGCCTTGCGTCACTGCCGGCCTGATCGCAGCTTCGGCTCTGGCCGGTTACCGGAGCGATGCCGTGTTTCTCCGAGGGTCACGCCATGTGCCGCCGCGATGGGAGGCGGTGCGGGACGCCATGCAGGCCTTGTTCGATCTGCTGGAAAGCGAGTCCGAGCCGTCGGTGCGGGCCGTGCTCGGGCACTGGCTGTTCGGCTATATCCATCCTTATCCAGACGGCAACGGACGCATGGCGCGCTTTATCATGAACGCTATGCTCGCCTCCGGCGGCTATCCATGGACCGTCATCCGGGTCGAGGACCGCGATGTCTACCTGGCAGCGCTAGAAGCCGCCAGCATCGAGCGCAACATAAGGCCATTCGCGCGGTTTGTGACCAGAAGGGTTCAATGGTCGCTGGAGCAGGCGGCGTGAAATCATGGCAGATGGTCGGCCTTCTGCGTCACTGACAACAGCAATCATCGCAATACGCCATCCCATTTTCTTCAGGGCAATGATGGCGTCCGTTGGGTGCGCAGGTTGTTCCCATGGAGATCCAAAACGCGCTGTTGTCTTCAGTTTCCATGACAAGGCCCGTTGCAAGAAGTCCTTCGACAAAGACATGACAGAGAAGGAGCAAGCCCAACGAAACCGAGTCGCTGCAGGTGCTGTGGAGGTCAGCTGTTCGGACGGGGCAGGGATCTGTAGTCAGTCCTGGTTGCCGATGTCCTTGATGCGCGTCCGGGTGCGCTCTGCGACAGCGGGCGGAATCTCCACCCATGATGAATTCGGCACTGGATGTCCGCTCAGGCTCGCGGATGGGCTTTCTGGTAGACCTCCAGGAGACCGCCGGCGTCGATGCGGGTGTAGCGCTGCGTCGTCGTCAGGCTGGCATGGCCGAGCAGCTCCTGGATGGTCCGCAGGTCCACGCCGTTGCCGAGCAGGTGGGTGGCGAAGCTGTGGCGCATGGCATGGGGAGTCGCGGTTGCGGGAAGGCCGAGGCCTCTCCTCAGGTCCCGGAAGCGCTTCTGGGCCACGCCGGGATTGAGTCGGCCGCCGCGGACGCCGACGAAAAGCGGGCTTGTGGGCGGCGCCCCGTCGGGGCGATGACGCAGGTATTCCAACAGCGACTTCCTGACCCGGACCAGCAGAGGGACCATGCGCGCCTTGTTCCCCTTGCCGACGATTCGCAGGGTCTCACCACCGGTGATGTCCACGACATCGAGAGCCAGCGCTTCTCCCAGTCTGAGCCCGCTGCCGTAGAGCAGCATCATGAGGGCAAGGTCGCGCTTGCCTATCCAGGCCGTGGTTGCCGAATCCTCGGCGCAGGCCAGCACATCCGTGGCCTCGTCCATGGTCAGGGGTCGTGGCACCTGGCGCGGTATTCTCGATGACCGTGCAGTGCGGACCACCGGGTTGGACACCAGTCCCTGGCGATCCAGGTACTGGAAGAATCCTTTCACGGCTGACAGGGCGCGGGATGTCGATGTCCTGGCGAGGCCACGCGCCGCCCGGCTGGCGAGCCATGATCGCAGGTCCCGGTGGTCAAGTGATTCCAGTGTCGAAAGGCACGCTTCTTCGCCAAGGTGGTCGGCCATGAAAGCGAGGAATTCCCTGAGATCTCGGTGGTAGGCAAGAACGGTGTTGTGGGCGAGGCGGCGCTCGGATGCCAGTTGCTCGAGCCACGCCGCTGACAGTCCCGCCACCTCGCCGTTAGCAGTACCTGGCGAGGCAGGATCCGGATGTGCGGTCTCCTGTACCGCTTCCATCCGGTTCTCCATGGATCAGGTTTCCCTGAGGATGGTCTGGCCCGTCTTCTTCCAGTCCGCCAGAAAGGCTTCGAGCCCCCTGGAGGTCAGTGGATGTTCCACCAGACATCGCAGGACGCCCGGTGGAAGGGTGGCGACATCGGCGCCCGAAAGGGCTGCCTGACGCAGGTGGGCCGGAGAACGGATCGAAGCCACGAGAATGCGCGTGTCGAGTTCGGGATAGTTGTCGTAGACCTCGCGGATCTCGTCGATAAGCTCCATTCCGTCGTGGCCGATGTCATCGAGTCGGCCGACGAAGGGAGAGATGTAGGCCGCCCCCGCCTTGGCGGCGAGCAAGGCCTGGTTGACGGAAAAACACAACGTGACGTTGACAGACGTGCCGTCATCGCTCAGCGCCTTGCACGTCTTGAGCCCGTCCCATGTCAGGGGAACCTTGACGGCGACGTTGGGGGCAAGTTCGGCCAGACCCTG
This sequence comes from Alphaproteobacteria bacterium, assembly GCA_964291265.2. Taxonomy (GTDB): domain Bacteria; phylum Pseudomonadota; class Alphaproteobacteria; order SP197; family SP197; genus SP197. The sequence continues at coordinate 130,038 of OZ219747.1, read as the reverse complement.
TCCCTCGGCCAGCATCGTTTCGAAATCGGTGGCGGTGACCTCGACACTGACCGGGCCGCTGACCACCGTGCAGATGTCCTCGATGACGTCCCCGAAGTGGCGGCCGGTCTTGGCGATGAGAGACGGGTTCGTGGTCACACCGTCCACCATGCCGGTCGTGGCGAGATCGCGAATCTCGTCCACGTCAGCTGTATCGACAAAGAACTGCATGCAGGCGCACCTCTACTGTCTGCCATGAACCGTAGACTGAACGAGCGGTGTTCCAACCGGTCGCCAAATTCTGGCAAAGTGTAGCGCATGGCCGACAAGGACGCTACAGCCGGAGATACTGTCCAGGTGCTTCTGCCCCTGCCGGTGCCCGGCCCTTACGACTACCGTGTCCTGGAGGGTGTCGTGGCGCCCATCGGTGCACCTGTGCGCGCGCCGCTGGGAAACAGGATCGTGACCGGCGTCGTGTGGGGACACGAAAGCCCTGGCATCGACCGTGCCCGCCTGCGGTCGATAGAGGGCGTGTGGAACGTGCCGCCTCTCAAGAAATCACTCCTCAGGTTCGTCACCTGGGTGGCCCGCTACACGGTCAACGCCGAAGGGGCTGTTCTGCGTATGGTCCTGCGGTCGCGCGAAGCGCTCGAGCCACCACCGCGCCGCCGGGCGTTGCGTCTTGCCGGTGCACCGCCCGAGAGAATCACCCCGCAGAGACAGCGTGTCCTTTCCCTGATGGCCGACGGTTCGACACGGCCGGTCGCGGATGTGGCAGCCGAAGCCGGAGTAAGCGTGGCCGTGCTCAAGGGGCTGGTCGAAACAGGCAGCCTCGAGACTGTCTTCATGTCTCCGGCGCCCGTCTATACTCCTCCCGACCCCGACGCTCCGGGGCCGAGACTCAGGGCCGATCAGAGGACGGCGGCCACAAGTCTTGCGGCGACGCTCGACGGCGACACCTTCGCACCGACCCTTCTTGAGGGCGTGACCGGATCGGGCAAGACAGAGGTCTACTTCGACGCCATCGCAAGGGTTCTGGCACACGGGCGCCAGGTGCTGGTGCTGTTGCCGGAGATTGCCCTCAGCGCCCAGTTCCTGAATCGCTTCGAGGAAAGATTCCGGGCGCCTCCTGCCATCTGGCATTCCGATGTGCCGCGCTCGCGGCGTCATCCAGTGTGGCGCGGCGCGGCAACGGGAGAGGTGCGCATTGTGGTCGGCGCCCGTTCGGCCCTCTTTCTGCCCTTCCAGGATCTCGGACTGATTGTTGTCGACGAGGAACACGACAGTTCCTACAAGCAGGAGGATGGTGTCTGCTATCACGCCCGGGACATGGCGATCGTGCGGGCTCACCTGGAGAACATCCCGATCATCCTGTGTTCGGCGACACCCTCCATCGAAACACTCGTCAATGTGGATCGTGGACGCTTCAGGCGTGTCGAACTCAAGGCACGCCATGCTGGAGCCCTGTTGCCGGACATCCGCACCATCGACATGGCCACGGTCGGGACCGCGCGGGGCAGTTGGCTTTCCGGACCGCTGGTCCGGGCGATGACGGCTCGCCTCGAAGCAGGCGAGCAGACCCTGCTCTTCCTCAACCGCCGCGGTTACGCACCCCTGACGCTGTGCCGGGCATGCGGTCACCGGTTCTCCTGCCCGGACTGCACCGCATGGCTGGTGGAGCACCGGTACCTTGCGCGGTTGCAGTGTCATCACTGCGGTCGCTGGATACCCCGGCCGCAGACATGTCCTGCCTGCGAACAGGCCGATTGCCTCGTGGCGTGCGGGCCTGGTGTCGAACGCCTCGACGAGGAGGTGGCGCGCCGGTTTCCCGATGCCCGCCGGGAGGTGATGACATCCGATACTCTCGCCGGGCCGCATGCCGTGGCTGATCTGGTGAAACGGATCGAGAGCGGTGGCATCGATATCCTCATCGGTACGCAGATTGCCGCCAAGGGCCATCACTTCCCACTGCTGACGCTGGTCGGCGTTGTCGACGCTGACCTCGGCCTTCATGGAGGTGATCCCAGGGCCATGGAACGCACCTGGCAGTTGCTTCACCAGGTGGCTGGCCGGGCCGGACGCGAAGAGCGCCCCGGCGAGGCTATCCTGCAGACATGGGATCCCGGTCATCCCGTGATGCACGCTCTGGAGACCGGAGCACGACACACCTTCATCGAGCGCGAGAAACGGGAACGCGAAAAGGGGGGCATGCCGCCCTTTGGCCGTCTGGCGGCCGTCATTGTGTCGGGCACCCGTGAGGGTGAGGTGCGCTCCCTTGCCTTCTTTCTTGCCCGCAAGGCGCCGTCGACGCCGGACATCCGCACCTTTGGTCCGGCACCGGCGCCTCTCGCCATCCTGCGTGGCCGCCACCGCTGGCGCCTTCTGGTCAAGGCGTCCCTGGAAGCGCCGCTGCAGCGTGCTCTGCGCACGTGGCTCGATCCGGTCCACCTGACAGGTGATCTCCGCGTCCAGATCGATGTCGATCCGCAGGGTTTCATGTGAAGAACCCGCAGTGCGACATGTCGCGGGACCTGGATCCCGGGAGAGAGCGCCGGATACTGTCAGGAGTGTATCAACACCTTGTGTGCGGGAGTAGTGGAAGGGCAATTTCTCGACATGTAAGCGTTCGGCCACGCGGTGATTGTTGGTGATATTCACCGGTTGAGGATGCGTTTGGGAGGCGCGCCGCGTGGAGGTTCGCTGTCGGGTCCGAAGACGATGGGTTTGGGCCGGACCGGCGGGTGTTTGGGTGGCGGCAGGGTGATGAGGCCGTCACAGTGCATGGCCAGAAAGGCGACACTCGCCATCATTTTTACCAGTCCTTTCTCAGACAATAATCAGCAAGCCCCAAACCATCCAAAATCAGCCATCACCGCACGGCCGAACGCTCCGAACGTTTACCCTTGGATGTCTCATGGATGTTGGCAATCGGCATGTAGCAGTTCGAAAAAATCAGCCATCACCGCGGGACCGAATGCTTACCGCTGATATGTTCGAACCCGAAGAACGAGACAAGTGTTCCAGCATGCGGTCAATCGTGTTTTTGGCGGCTAATTGGTTGAATGAGCAGGTGTAAATCAAATCAAAAATCTCCCTGTAAATCTCCCTCTTATTCAGCGGAACAACCGCTAGAATGTCCTCCTCCTTACGTTCGGCCGCATTACCTGTTGCCGTTTCGATTCCCGAAAACTGCTTCCGTAGCAGCCGGGACTCGGTTTCATCGAATAGTTCGTGGTTCGCCGCGGCACGCATTTCGACCAGCAAGTTACGGATGTCGTCCACCGAGGCTCTGACGAAACTTGTTGAAACAGCGCCCTGTTTTATGATCTCCAGCTTCTCGTATGCCTTGTCGATGCCAAGCTCTATTGATCTGCGTTGGTGGCGCTTTTGGGAAGCCTGGCGGCACTCACGTGCGATTTCAACTCCAATCGGCCGGAGATGCACTATCAAGTGATCAACATGAAAACCGCTCTCGAATGCATCGCGGCGGCCGTTTGGCACCACCCGATCATCAAGTATATGAACCTCGCCGACGGCCCATGAGCAAAACCGTTCTTCGGGAAAAATTTCGGCCAGCAAACGCTCATTTCCGATCTGGATGTTGCCAATCCTTGCGCGAAGGCCCCGCACGCCAGCCGAAACTGGAATAGCGCCATGGTAGTCGTGGTGGACAAACCATCCAATCGCGGCAAGACCGTCTCCATGGGACTTGGGGATCGCGATTTCCCTGATGTCCTTGCTGGTTCGGCCTTTCTTTGTGTCGGAGTAGACAATTTCGTCACGATAGGGCCTGTAAACTGGATCAGGCGAGTCGTTTACATGAATTTTGTAGGCTCGACCGCAACGTGCGTGCTGTGCAAGCATCTTGTCAATCTTGGATCCGTGCTTGAATTTTGGCAGCATCGGGCACGGACACACCTGACTAATATAGAAACCTATATCCGTTTCGTTCAAAAGCCTGTCGTTACCAATTCTGCGAGGCTTCACCAACTCCACTTCGAAAAAGTGCTGTGGACTGTCCGACTTGTCGACCTGCATGAATGTGACAGCCTCGGCAACAACTGTCTGGAGTTCGGTATCGCTTGCGGTAGAAGCAAGCATGCGCTTCACGGTGCGCATGTCCCAAGTCACTTCCATGACATGAGGGTCGCCGAGGGTTCGGGAGCGGAACACAATCTTCTGGGCATAGCCAAGTCCGGCGAGGCGGCCGACGCCGCGGAAGCCTCGAGCGCCAGTCCCGCGTTTGGAACTTGCACCGAACGAAAGCATGCGTAACGCGAAGTCGGCGTTGGCCACGCCGACGCCATTGTCGCGAATTATGACCCGGCGGTCGATGTGATCGACGCCTATGTCGACCCGTCCGTCAGCGATGGAGGGGAGTAGACCGGCGGCCACGGCGTCGTCAATGGCGTCCGCCGCGTTCTGTACGTACTCGCGGTAGATCACTAACGGATTAACATACATGGAGCTGCTCAGTAATTCCAACACGTCCTTGCCAACAATGACCGACGTGTCTGGCAAGATTTCCGTGGTCACTTCCGCTGCATCAATCATGCCACGAACCTCCGTGTGTGTCTGTGTCTTCACGCCGAAGTCGGCGCAGCGCGCGCTTCCACCCCATCCGTAGACGACGGCTGAATGTCCTGATCGGTCAAGACGGCATCTTCCACGCGTTCGTCGTCCGGAACCGGGAGAGGGTTGATGTCCTTGACTTGGAGGCGCTTGCGTTCTGCCCAGATCCTGACCTCCTCCTCTTTCGGTATTGGCACGAAGTATCTTGCCGCACTCCTCAGGGGGCCGGGAGTCAGTGATTTAAGATCCTGCTCGTAGAGGCTCTTCTCCCGAGTACACAAGAATTCGAGCAGCTCGGCCCTCTCGCCTTCAGATAAGACCCCCATTGCCGCCTGAAAGGCCTCGAACTCGGCCTTACCTCCGAATTGCTCGTACCAAAACCGATTGAAGATATAATGATGGGGCCGGAAAAGTATGTTCTCGAATTCTTCGAACGTGTTGCCGTAAGCCGTTCTGAAGAATTCCGGTGCACCGCTGACGATCCCATGGGTTGCCTGCAGCATAACCTGCATTGAGCGAAGGTAGTACGGGTTCCATTTCTTGCCGACATGACCCCGGTCGGGCCGCGTGACGGGCTGATACCGCATCGGGAACGAGAAGATACGAATTCCAAGCTCCTCGTTGAGCGAGACGTTGAGGCGCATCCGCTCAAACAGGTCGGCCGGACTGTCGTGAAAATTGTAAAGCATGTAGTTGGACAGATCCCGGATGCCCGCTTCCGCGGCGAATCTGATCGCCTGCGAATAGGGCTTCTTCAACCCCAAGTGATCAAACGCGACGCGCAGCGGCTTAAGGGCGATGCGTGAGAGTTCGCGGAGGTAGAACCGGTCCCTGCACAGAATTCGCGCGTCAACGCCTTGGTTGAAGTCGACCCGGCGCTGCAGCTCCGACCGACCGCGCTTCAGTTTCGCCCCACGCTCAAAGCCTAGATCAATGATCTCGGATATGATGTCCCTGAAACTCGCGGACGCGACGACATTGTTGTCCATCAGGATGAGGTCGCGCTTCTCGCCGTAGAGTTGTGTGACCCCTTCGACGATGACACTGAGCGCATGAGTGTCGCGCTGAGCGCCCTCCAAGGCTGGAACGCCGCAGAATGCGCACTTGCGAACGCACCCCCTTGATGCATATGTGAAGTAGGCATCCGACACCGGGTACTTATAGTCGATGTGCGGCAGGATGCTGTAGTCGGGGATTAGGTCCTCGATTGGTGTGCCATCCACATCGTCGGCATAGAGTTCATCCTCGAACGGGTCTAGTTTCAGGGAAACTGCTGGAGCGTTTCCTAACAGACCCTTGATAAAGCGGACCCCACACCATCGTGGCTCACCAATGTAGGCGTCGTGCATGAGCGAGGCCGCAATGCCGCCCACAAAGACGCGATGTGCCTGACCGCCCACCAGGTCCAGCGCATAATCGATGCTTCGGGCGGTACGTTCCCACTCGAAGGAAAAGAGTGTAGTGATGTAGATGCGCTCCCACGGTGTGTCCTTCACGGACTGGTCTTCGCCCTTCACGAAGCGCACGTGGTCGTTCTTTCCATTGGGCCCATGATACTGTGCAAGCTTCATCAACCCGAGCGGAGGATACTTGTTCCGATAGCCGGGCTCGATGAGCAGGATGTTTCGGTTGGTCATTGCGGGTCTCTAATTGCGATGGTCGAGACGATATCATAGCATGAGGTGCTTGTCGAACCGTAACATGACGAAGAGACGATTAAATTGCCGAAAACTGCCGAGGCAGTGCTTAGTTAATCGCTTGATGTACTGCAAAAGCGGTGTCAGTCTTGCGGAGTGAATGGCTGATGGTAAGGACTTTGAGCATGTGAAAAGGTGTAAAAAATAAAAATACGTGTTGGTATGATGGTATGACCGGACACAAATCGTGGAGTTAGCCTATCAACCTTCAATTGTACGTAGAGAACGGAGCCGAAATCGAGATGTGTTGGCGTGTCGGCCTGGCAGCCTAACATTGCAGAAACCGCAGTTGTTTGAAATAGTTGATACGGAACGTCAATTCAAGACAAAACGGTATTATTCATGAATGCGCTCCATTACTCGGTTTTCTGACCTAGAGGTGAGCTCCTTTTGCACCATGTCGGAAATTCGTCCCTGTTGGCGACCAATTTTTTTAATGAGTTGTTCCGCCGATCTAAGGTCATTTTGTTCCAATTTAGTGACGTCTTGCTCTTCGACATCCTCTAATCCTTCATGAATGCGTTTTAATTTTTTCTGGAGATCGCTGATTTTGGAGCGATCATGGGCTTCTTGCAGAGTTATTGCTCTTTGTGCGAATTTTCGTAAGATGTTAGGCTTGTCTATAATGGTGGGGAGATAATCACGCATTTGACGTGAGGTGAATTGTTCGCTCTTGATTGCGGCTAGAAGGGTGTCTCGGAGCTGATGGTTGTCTCCAGGTTTATGGCTTCTAGTGTCTCGGCGTTGAAGATTATCATCGATTGCTTGAGCGATTTTTTTATTGCGAACGAGGACGTCGTAGTAGGCAAAATTAGAGAGTGTGCGGTCACAATTCTCATGCATGAGTTCGATCACTTTAACACTTTTATTGATCTCCGCTTCACTTATTCCAGACACACGTGCCAATTCAGCAGTACTTTTTTTCAGTTCAACGACCCACCTAAAACAGAACAGTGCCTTCGCGTAAGGTGACCAATCAGTTTTACCGTGGAGATGTGCCTGTCCCAGAAGTCGGGTCTGTTGTTCGTCAGTCAGCTTGCTGACAACTAAACAGCTTATTTCCGCCCAATGTTCTTCGTCGGGACAGTCTTCCCTAAGTTTGCGGTAAACAGCGAGACGGGAATTGCCTTCGATAACCTCTAGTGTATCATAACGTACTATGATCGGTTCCTGGAGTCCCTTGTCGCGTTTGATCTCCGGGATCAAGTTTTTTACACTTGCCTCTTCTAGCAGTTGTTCATGAATACGAGACTGTTTTTCCCGAGACGTTAGATCCTGAAAATCCGGCATTTCGCGGATTGTTGCGTAGACCCGCGGATTATCCGGTAGAAAAAGAAGTCGATCAATGGGTAGGCGTAGACGCTCAACCTCTATAGCTTCACCCATAATAGCAATCGTATTATCGTCGTTTTTCATTATTAAATGTCTCCTGAAAACCTGTAATCTAATTTTGTAAAACAATAGAATCCGGAAAAAGCACAGCTTGAAGAGCAGCTGCGACATCCGTGTGGAAGGTTTCGCGAAAGGCGTCTACCGTGATGTCGCCCTGTGCTAGCTGTGCCGCATGGAACTTGGCTGTGAGCAAGCTATCGACCCAGTCATCAATGGTGTGATTGGCTATTAAATTATGGATGTAGCACTTTCGGGTCTGTGATATTCGGTGAATACGATCTTGGGCCTGCAGGTAGTCATCGAGACTAAAACCGCGATCGAAGAAGATGGCGTGATTGGCCACTGTCAGAGTAAGCCCTTCCTTGGCTGCACCAGGTGTTGCGATCAGAATTAGGTTTGAAGACTTGGTAAATCGTGCTACAGCGTCGTTTCGCTGTTGGATGGATAGATTGCCATGCACGCATACAGGTTCAAATTCAGTGAGTTTGAATGACAGCCAGTTTACGTTTTCGACAAAACCTGTCCAGATTATTAACTTGGATTCTTTCGTGAACTCGTGACACATGTCGAGAAGAATTGGTAGTTTTCCGGGAATGCGTTCAAAACAACCATCAATTAAACCAGGATTGGACGCACACTGAACAAGCCGCAGCATACGTTTAAGTATACTGTCGGCATCGTCAGTTTGTATAGTGCCATGAACATCGTATTCATATGCTAATTCGTCGCGGTAGGCAGTGTACATTTTCATTTGCCAGTCTGGTATGTCTACGTGACAAGCAATGACGGTCTTTTCTGGCAGCTGAATTCCTGCGGTCTCCTTAGTCTCCCGAATAGTAAACGATTTAAGACGATCAAAAATTGAGGCTAGGCGGACGCCATAATCCGCTACCGTCGAGTCCGGACCCGGACGCGAGTAGCTGCCGCTATGAGGGTCCGGAAGAAGCTCGTCATTGTGGAGCACCTTCGCGCTAGAACTTGGCAAATCCATTGTTTCCTTAAATTCTTCAAAAGAACAGCCGAGCGCTGCACCATTGTCTAGGAACTTGACCTGTGACCAAATGTCATAGGGGCGATTCGCTGCAGGTGTGCCGGTCATGATGATTCGGCGTTCGAAAGATGGTGCGAGTTCAAGAAAAAGTTGTGTTAAAATTGTATTTGGATTCTTGATTTTTTGGCTTTCATCAAGTATACAGCCAACTCGGCATGTCTTCAAAAAGAGACGAATTATTGCCGCGTTTGCTGCTAAGACCTCATAGTTGGTCACGTACAGTAAAACGGGAGAATTGAGTGAGGCGCTGTTTTGAGCGCGGTTTCCGGATAGAACATGAGGGGTGATGTGACTGTGGGCGGAGATCTCATTACACCAGTTTTCAATTAACGACTTTTTTGTGACAATGAACACGGTATCGACATCGTCGCCCTCCAACCAAAGGAGTGCGAGATCCAGTGCAATTTTAGTCTTACCCAATCCCTGTTCGTGAAAAATCGCGGCATACTGATGGTCTCTGATAGCACGAATTGTGTCGAGTTGGTACGGGAAAGCCGTGAACTTAGCAGAAAGAGCTGGTTTCCGTTTCAAGACAAGCGCCACGGTTTTTCTCCTAAAGGACCCAACAACCAGAAGTCGAGACCGTCAAAGACCTTGACTTCAAGACGTGATGAAACGCGGTCACGGCAGCTGTACTCAAGAAAGCCCCGCGCCGTATCAGCGACCTTTCCGTTGACCGCCAAAATGAAGGTGGCAGTCCCGGTCTCTTTGGCTTCTAGATACTGCAAAAAGGCATCAAGTTGACTGAGCGTACGACGGTTGGCAATGTCCCCATCTGTCTTGGCTTCGGCGATCAACCAACGATGGCAAGTGCCGATGCACAAGCCTACTATATCTGGGCGATGGCCGTTGATTGGGGGCGGTACAGGGTCACCTGGAATCTTCTGGACATCGAGCGTCAAACGAATTGCTGGGTGAAGACCGCGTATAGCTTCAGCGGCAGTGACCACCAAACTACGGTGAATTTCACTTTGAGACATCGCCTAGGAGGTCTTTTAATTGAACGATCAAGTCACTTATAGTGTCGACGTCCTGGTCAGCACTCTCATACTCCCGGTCACGAAGCGCAATGTAGTCTTGTCGTGGCATTGTCGCAATCTTGTGAAGCAGTGCTTCGGCCAATGTAACCATGCTAGCATTTTCGACGGTCGTTGACATTGATACTGTGGGATCATCCTTTCGTCGATTGACTTCGGCGATATCGATGGCACGTTCTATCGAACGGATGCCTCCGTTAACAAAAGCATTCCTGGCTTCTTGGTCCTCAAGAACACGGGGAAGCTTCCGAACATGTTGCAAAGCATAAATCTGTCCATTACGTATCCACCGTCCGAAGTCATGGAGATCAAAACCGGCACCGTAAATGGCTTCCTTGATATTCTTCTTCTGTAACTCGACAAAACCACTGAACCGGTCAACCTTGAACGCATCACCACTACTTACATCCCTGTAGTATTCATTCATGTCGTGATAGGCGTCGATTTGTTGGTTGATTGAGGTCTTGTTGCCCCCACAACGTGCGATGAGTTCTTCATAGTCCATGAACTCAACGTTGCGAAGGTAATGCAGATATCGGGCTTTCTCATAGGCTGGCCACTCGCGCGCTCCAACGAGGTGAGCGGTCACACGAATTGTCTCTATGTCCTGTTTTTCGGGATCTTGCAAGACCAGACAATTGATTGACGTCCAGTCACCTGGTGCACGCTCCTCGTGGAGCTCATTGTACACGGCAAGCCGCGTGTTTCCGTCTATGCAGACGAGAGTGCTGTCTTTTGGTGCAACGACGATGGGTGCGGATATTCCGCCGGACGCTCTTATGGAATCTTTCAATGACCGGTAGGAAGAAGTGCTCGCTGATTCCTCAGTGGCGGTCCGCAAGGCGAAGCGGATGCGTTCAGTGTTCAGCTTGTCGCCATACTTCTCAAGGGCAACTTTGATCCGTGGGTTCTCACGGTCGTACTCAACCTGATCGGTTGGGATGCGCTGTAAAGTTTTCTTCACTTCACAAATCTCTCTCTGTTGGTCGCCATGCAAGCCGAACTGTCATTCTCCCCGAAGTGCCGCGCGAAGGCTTCGGACGGCTTCAGCCGGCGTTCCCGCTTCGCGCGCGTTTCGCGGATCAGGCGGCGCACCAGATCTTCCATCGACACCCCTTGCCGCGCCTCGCGCTTTAGCCAGGACTTGTCGGCGGGGTTGATGTTGCGGACGACTATGCTTGTGCTCATGCCGACGCTTCCGGTTCGATAGCGGCCAAAAATGCTATCGAATTATGCTAACTGGTATTAAGAGTTAACGCAAGCGGCCTGCCGAAAGCGGCCGGCAGCATGTTTTCACGGGGGAGGAAGATGGTGTAGCGCTCGCGTATGGCGGCATCGGTCGCTTCGGGGATGTGAACCGGATAGTGCGAGGCAAGCAACGTGTTCTTGCGGCCGATCGCCTTGGTGACGAGATCGGGGCGCTCGTTCTCCAGCCACTCCTTCGGGCTCGAGCGGTCACCGACCGTCGGGTAGACGTACTCGGTCTGCATCAGCCTCAAGGTCTGGTCGGCGCCGAGATAGTGGCCTGGACCGCGGAGGCAGACCTCCTTCATCGTGTCGAGGGCCATGGTCTCGTCGTTGACCTCGATGCCGCGCACGCAGCGCATGCAGGCGCCGATGACGTCATTGTCGACGAAGAGGGCCTCGAGGCAGTGCGACAGCAGGGACGAATGCATGCCGACGCTCTCGTAGACGAGATTGAGTCCGGAGAGCCCGGCCATGACGTTGGCCAGGCCGCGTTCGTACCCGGCCTGCATGTCCATCTCCTTGGAATCGGACATCGCGCAGGCCGACCCTCCCGGGAGGTCGTAGTAGCGTGCCATCTGCCCGCAGGCGGCGGTGAGCAGACCCTGTTCGGGCGAACCGCCGGACATGGCGCCGGTGCGTAGATCGGAGACGAACGGCCAGGTGCCGAAGATGGCCGGATGACCGGGGGAGAGCGCGTTGACGTAGACGAGGCCGGCGAGGCATTCGGCCACCGCCTGCACGACCGCGCCGGCAAGGGGTGCGGGTGCGGTGGCGCCGGCCTGTCCGGCGGAGAGCAGGAGGACCGGCATGCCGCCCCGGATCACGGTCTCCATCACAAGGCAGCTCTCGGTGGCGAACTTCATCGGCGGCACGACGAAGCAGTTCGAGTTCGATACGAAGGGCCGCCGCCGCCAGGTCTCCTCGGACCCGGCCACCATGTGGAGCATGTGGAGTCCCTCGGCGGCGTAGTCCGCCAGGGTGAAGGACGTGCCGACATGCTTGGTGGTGCCCGAGATGCAGGCGTAGAGCGTATTGAGGTCCATGTCGCGCGGCTCGACCGTGTCGCGCGGCGTCAGGGTGCGCTGGAAGAAATGGATGTTGTCGAGGGAATCGACGATACGCGCCGAATCATAGAGGTCCTGGACAACCGGCTCGCGGTTCTCGCGCAAGGCCGGATCGTAGACGAAGACGGCCGCGCCGGCGGTGCCGAAGTGCACGCGGTACCCTCCCGGCCGCATGTCATGGAGCGGGTCCTGAGCACAGAGCGTGAAGTCACGTGCGGCCATGGCGACCATGTCCTCGACAAGGGCGCGGGGGAAACGAATTCGGCCATCGTCGCCGATGATGGCGCCGGCGTCCGCGAGGATCTCGACACCGCTTGGCGGAGCGTCGATCAGGCCGATTTCCTCTAGGGCGGCAAGGGCAGTGTCGTTGATCTTCTCCATGTTGGCGTCGCTGAGCGGTCTGTAAGTGCCGCCCTCGAGACCGGGTCTCACCGGCCTCATGTTGTCGGGCAACGGCGCGGCCCGGGCCGCCTTGCGGGCGGCTCGGCCTCCACCGCGGCGGTTGCGTTGGGGAGGGGGGGCGGCAGGTTCGCGTTCGGTCATGGCCTTATCCTCTACATGCGCACGCGCTCGGATCTGGGATCGTACATGGGTCTCAGGGAGGCGCGGGCGGCGAATCTCCTCCCGGCGACCTCGATTTCGTAGGAGGATGCAAGGAGACCGTGGGCATGGTCGTCTGCCTCGAGAGGAACGTAACCCATGCCGACGGCGCCACCGAGGTGATGACCGTAGTTGCCTGACGTCAGGTAGCCGACGATGCGACCGTCCCGCACGATCGGCTCGTTGTGGTAGAGTAGCGGATCGGGATCCTCGAGCATGAACTGCACCAAGCGTCGCGTCAGGCCCTCGTCCTTCTTCCTGAGGACAGCATCGCGGCCAATGAAATCGGGCTTCTGCACCCGCACGGCAAATCCCAGGCCCGCCTCGAGCACGTGATCCTCATCCGTGATGTCGTGGCCGAAATGCCGGAAGGCCTTCTCGATGCGGCAGCTGTCGAGGACGTGGAGGCCGGCGAGTCGCAGGTCGAAGGGGCGGCCCGCCTCCTCGAGCGTCTCGAAGACATGGGCGGCCATCTCGGTGCTGACATAGAGTTCCCAGCCGAGTTCACCGACGTAGCTCACCCGGTGGGCGCGGCAGATGGCGTAGCCGATCTCGACTTCCCGCATGGTGCCGAAGGGGTGGTTCCCGTTGGAAAAATCCGCCGGGGAACAGGCTTGAAGCACCTCGCGTGAGCGTGGGCCCATCAGACAGAGGACCGCTTCCCCGGCCGTGACGTCAGTGTAGACGACGCGTGCGTCTTCCGGGGTGTGACGCTTCAGCCACGCGAGGTCCCGCATCAGGGTGGCTCCCGGGGTGACGATGAGAAAAGCGGTCTCGGAGAGCCGTGTGACCGTGCAGTCGCACTCGATTCCGCCGCGGTCGTTGAGGAACTGGGTGTAGACGAGGCGGCCCGTCTCGACATCGATCTCGTTGGCGCAGATACGGTTGAGCACAGCCGCGGCGTCGGCACCCTCGGTGCGGATCTTGCCGAACGAGGTCATGTCGAAGAGACCGACGCCCGTCCTCACCGCACGATGCTCATCGCGTGCGCACCCGAACCAGTTCTGCCGCTTCCACGTGTAGCGGTATGCGGGTTCCATGCCGTCGCGGGCGAACCAGTTGGCCCGCTCCCAGCCGGCCACGACGCCGAAACAGGCGCCGCGGGTCTTCAGGTGATCGTGGATCGGCGAGCGGCGTACGCCGCGGGCGGTCTCGGGCTGGCGGAAGGGGAAGTGATCGGCATAGAGCAGGCCGAGCGACTCGCTCACCCGATGTCTGAGATAGGTCCGGTTCTTCTGGAAGGGCTGGACACGGCGGATGTCGACGTCCCACAGATCGAAGGGGGGCTCGCCGTCCTCGATCCACTGCGCCAGGGCCATGCCGGCGCCTCCCGACGAGACGATGCCGATGGAGTTGTAGCCGCAGGCGACGAAGTAACCTCTCAGTTCCGGCGCTTCGCCCAGGTAGTAGCTGTTGTCCGGCGTGAAGCTCTCCGGCCCGTTGAAGAACGTGTGGATGCCGGCGTCCGCCAGCATCGGTATGCGGTTGATCGCCTTTTCGAGAACCGGTTCAAAATGGGCGATATCCTCGGGCAGCTGGTCGAAACAGAAATCCTCCGGGATGCCCTCCATGCCCCATGGCTTGGCGTCTGGCTCGAAGGCGCCGAGCATCATCTTGCCCGCGTCCTCCTTGTAGTAAGCCCACTCGTCCGGAACCCTGAGAACCGGCAGCCGTTCGAGTCCTTCCACCGGTTCGGTGACAATGTAGAAGTGCTCGCAGGCGTGAAGCGGGATGTTGACGCCGGAGAGCGCCCCGAGGTCGCGTGCCCACATGCCGGCACAGTTCACCACGATGTCGCTGGCGATGTGCCCCTTGTCGTCCTCCGATTCCCACGAGACCCCCGTCACCCGCCCGCTTGCCCGGTGGACGTCCGTCACCTTGACGCCTTCGGCGATGGTGACACCTCGCTGGCGAGCGCCGGAGGCGAGGGCAAGGGCGATGTTGGCAGGATCGCACTGACCGTCCAGGGGAAGATGGACGGCGCCCACGACATCCTCGACGTTGAGCCACGGGTAGAGCCCCGCCGCTTCGCCGGGCGAGATCTCGTTGACCTCGATGCCGAAGGCACGGGCAAGCGAGGCCGTGCGCGTGATCTCCTCGAGGCGCTCGCTGGTGAGAGCCACGGTGATGGAGCCGTTCTGGCGCATGCCCGTGGCGACGCCGGTCTCTTCCTCGAGCCTGACGTAGAGATCCGCCGAGTACTTCGCCAGCCGTGTCATGTTCTGCCCCGACCGCAACTGGCCGACCAGACCTGCGGCATGCCACGTGGTGCCCGAGGTCAGTTTCTGTCTCTCGAGGAGAACGACGTCCTGCCAGCCGAGCCTGGCGAGATGATAGGCAACCGATGAACCCGACACGCCGCCACCGATGATGACGGCGCGGGCCTTGCGCGCAAGGTCCTTCATGGTCCTGGATCCTTCAGTGAGTGGTTCCCGGGATCGAAGAGAGGCTGGTCGGGCTCGACGGTGGCCGGGTAGCGGCGGCCGTAGATCTCGATCTCCAGGCGGGTGCCGGGTTCGGTGCAGTCGTGCCTCACCATGCCGAGCGCGATGGACTTGCCGATCCGGTGTCCCCAGCCGCCGGAGGTGGTTTCTCCCACCATGGCGTCATCCTTCCAGATGGTGGACATGTAGGGTGCATCGTAGGCGCCCGCCTCGACGGTCATGGTGGCGAACCGTCTCGCGATTCCCTGCTGGAGCTGGTTCTCCAGGGCCGCTTTGCCCTTGAAGGAGTCCTTGTCCCACTTCACGAAGCGCTCGAGCCCGCCCTCGAGGATGGTGTAGTCCGTTGACAGGTCCGCTTTCCAGGCGCGATAGCCCTTCTCCAGGCGCAGGCTGTTGAGGGCGAACATGCCGAAGGGTCTGAGATCGTGGCGTTCCCCGGCCTCAATCAGGGCGCCGTAGACGGCGGGCGTGTCCGCGTTGTCGCTGTGGATCTCCCAGCCCAGCGCGCCGGCATAGCTGACCCGGATCAGCAGCACCCGGGCACCGGCTATCGTCGTCTCCTGCCAGGTGAGCCACGGCAGGCTGAGATCGGCATCGCAGAGATCACCGACAAGGGCGCGGGCGCGAGGCCCGGAGATGATCTGACAACATCGTTGGCCTGTCTGGTTCTCCAGCGTCACGGACGATCGTGCCGGCAGGTGCTTCATCAGCCAGTCGCGGTCGTGCCACTGCGCCGCGCCCGCGCTGACGAGGTACATCTCGTCCTCGTTCAGACGGATGATCGAGAGTTCGGTGATGATCCGCCCGGCATCGTCGGCGAAATAGCCCAGTCCCAGGCGACCGACCCTGGGCACGCCGCCGGTGATCATCTGCCGCAGCCAGTCCCTCGCTCCGTCGCCCTTCAGGTGGAACCAGGAAAAGCCCGCGAGATCGAGAACGCCCACGGCGTCCCGCACGGCGAGGCATTCCTCGCGGACCCGCGGAAACCACGGACCATCGCGCTCCCAGGTCTGCGTCGCCTCCTCGGACGTGTCGTCGCCGGGAAGGGCGAACCAGTTGGCGCGCTCCCATCCGCCATAGGCACCCATCTGCCCTCCCATGGCCCGGATCCTGTCGTGGACCGGCGAGAGGCGCTTGTCGCGCCCGGCGGGCCAGGCGTGATGCGGGAAATGCATGGCGTATTCGTGGCCATAGACCTCGATGCCCTTCGCAATGGCGTGGTTCCGGTCTGCGTAGTCGGTAAAGCGGCGCGGATCGCAGGACCACATGTCCCATTCGGTGGCGCCCTCGATCACCCACTCGGTGAGTACCTTGCCGGCGCCGCCTGCCTGGGCGATGCCGAAGGTGAAGACGCAGGCCTCGAAGGCGTCCGGTACGCCCGGCATCGGACCGATCAGGGGATTGCCGTCCGGCGCATAGGGGATCGGTCCGTTGATGGTCCGGCTGACGCCGCCATCGGCGAGCAGCGGCACCCGCGCCATGGCGTCCTCGATGTACCACGCGAGGCGCTCGAGGTCCTCGGGGTAGAGCATGAAGGAGAAATCCTCGGGCATGGGATCGTCGTCGCTGATCCAGTGGGCCCGGCAGTTCCTCTCGTAGGGGCCGAGATTGAGACCGGATTTCTCCTGGCGCAGGTAGTAGCTGCTGTCGACGTCACGCAACAGGGGAAGCTTGCGCCCCGTCCGTTCCGTGTAGGCCTGCAGTTCGGGGATGTCCCCGGTAAGCATGTACTGGTGCGCCATGGCGACGACCGGCACCTCGCGGCCGAACATGGCGCCGACCTCTCCGGCGCGATAGCCGGCGGCATTCACCACGTACTGGCAGCGGATGTCGCCGTGCGGGGTTTCCACGACCCATTCACCGTCACGCCGCACCCCGGTGACCGCGCAGAACCGCACGACGCTGGCGCCGAGATCCCGTGCCCCCTTGGCGAGAGCCTGGGTCAACTGGGCAGGATCGATGTCGCCGTCATAAGGGTCATGGAGGCCACCGGCGAGATCGTGAGTCTCGAGATAGGGATAGAGTTCCTTCAGTTCGTCGTTCGTGCAGGTCCTGACGTCCATGCCTTGGTAGCGGCCCATGCCGACCACCCTCTCGAACTCCAGCATGCGGTTCTCGGAGTGCGCCAGACGGATCGATCCCGTCACGTGATAGTTCATCGGGTAGTCGACCGCCTCGGCGAGGCCGCGGTAGAGCTCGGTCGAGTAGCGCTGCATGTTCATGACCGACCAGCTTGCCGAGAAGGTCGGCACGTTGCCGGCGGCATGCCAGGTCGAACCGGCAGTGAGCTCGTTCTTCTCCAGCAGCACACAATCGGTCCAGCCGACACGTGCCAGGTGATAGAGGCACGAGGCTCCCACGGCGCCCCCGCCGATGATCACCACCCGTGCGGTCCCAGGTAAGTCCGCCATCACTGCCCCATCATCACCCGCCAGCCGGCAGTCTATCGACCCAAGGCATGCACCGACAAGCGCCTCCGCGAGTCGATTCCCCCTTGCCGTGCGTGTCGATGTTTCTCCCCCGAGACATTGCACGGCAGCGAGTTCAGCCTGCCACCACGGCACGTGCAACCCGAACCGGGAGAACGGTCATGAGCCGACCTGCCCTGGCGAGCCATGGCAATGGCGACGTGACGTCGCGGGTCTGATCAGGGCGCGAGGCCTGGCGCTGTCCGGCTCGGACAGACCGCTCGGTGACGATGATCCCGCCGCTGGGACGGCGTCCATGCCATCCAGCGATCGCGGGCCGCGCCCTGCAGCGCCGCCGCCGAAATCCAGGCCGCACCCAGGATCCCGTGCTCCGGGATCACAAGCCAGCGCACCTGACAGCCGGCAAACGTCGTCATGCCATGAGGATGCTCGTGCGTCATCAACATCTTCCACACCGCATTCCCCGGGTCGGGCCGTCCAACGGCGCCGACACATCCTGCGCCATGACAAGCCTGCGTCATTGAACCAGAGAACTCTTGACGCACAAGGACAGGCGAACATGCGACGCCAGGCTCCCGTCGCCTACGGCCGGAAGTGGTTCAGTGCAAGGAGCCGGGATGGGACGCCTCGAGTGTCTGGCAGGCGTTCACGGGTGCCGCTCATGCGGTCTCGGCGCGGATGTCGAGGAGGTTACGCGCCTCGCGCCCGCAGGCCACGCCGACGAGGTGGACCGGGCCGGCGTGATCGCGGTAGGTCTCGGCATAGCCACGCTCGCGCATCTGCGCCAGCGCCGCATCCAGCGCCGCAGCGCCGTCCCCCTCGCCCTCGGCCATCTTGAACTCCAGCACGAAGACCTGACCGCCGAGGCGCACCACCATGTCCGCACGGCCGCGGTGCGAGGCCTCCTCCACGCTCAGATCCACCCCGACCGAACGCAGGCACATGTAGAGAAGGCTCGCATACCAGGCCTCGTAGCGCGCCAGGTCGCCCTTCGCATGCCACTGGTAGGGAATGCCCGCAAGCCAGGCGCGGAGCTTCTCGCCGAAGCCGGCGAAGTCGTTCGCCTCCAGCAGGGCGCAGAACTCGCGGCCCCGCTTCAGCGGCTCGACCCCCTTCCTGCTCAGCCAGGCAAGCAGTCCGCGGTTCAGGCTGATGCGGACCTCGAGGTTGGGATAGTCCAGCCGGTAGAGAGCGTCGAACTCGTCCCGCTCCTCCCCTGCGATGGTCAGGTAGCCGGTCTGGAAGAGCAGCGCCTCGATGGCGATGTCGTCGACATCGAACTTGGAGACCAGGGACGTGCCCGCCAGCCGTCCCTCCAGTTCCATCGGGCTCACCGACTTCTCCATCAGCATGCGGAACAGGAAGTCCGGCGACCCGGTCTCGAACCAGTAGGGACGAAACTCACGGCTGTCGAGCAGCAGGAGCACGTCATAGGGATTGTAGACCCGCTCCCCGCCCCGCCAGTGGTAGCCGTTGTACCAGGTGCGGATCTCCTCGCGGTCCAGTCCGACAAGCTCAGGCCCGAACACACGGTCGAGATCCTCCTCGCGGTAGCCGCAGATCGTGGCGAAGCGCGGATCGAGGCTGATGTCCTTCAGGTTGTTGAGACCCGAGAACAGGCTGACCTTCGAGAACATGCTGACACCGGTGACGAAGACGAAGCGGACATGCTTGGCGCTGCCCTTGACGATACCGTAGAAGCCGCGCAGGTAGTCCCGGTTGGCCCTCGCGAGTTCGGGATCGTGGAGCACGTCAAGGATCGGCTTGTCGTACTCGTCCACCAGCACCACCACCTGCCGGCCGGTGGCGCAACGCAGGTGATAGAGGACATTCTGCAAACGCTCCGGACCCGTGTTGGCGACCGGCACCTCGTCGAGGCCGGCGCCATGTTCGATGATCGCCAGCTGGTTGAGAATGTTGCGCTCGATGTCTTCGGGTTCGTTGTATTTTCCGTCGAAGCTCAGCCGCACCACAGGATGCGGCGCCGACCAGTCCCAGCGGGGGTGGATGTCTAGGCCCCGGAACAGGGGTTCGTGGCAGGCAAACAGCGATCCAAGGGTGTCGAGCAGCAGGCTCTTGCCGAAACGGCGCGGACGCGACAGGAAGTAATGGTCACCCTGCTCGACCAGGTCCCGGATGAGAGGGGTCTTGTCGACATAGTAGCTGCCGGTCTCCCGGAGGCGCCGGAAGTCCTGGATCCCGATCGGAAGACGGCGGCGGCTCATCGGTCTCTCCCTTCGCGGCGCCGGAACCTGCGGCCAGGCGGGAGGCGCGGAACCTCCCCCGTCGTGGCTCCGAACGTCACGGAACGGCCGCGCCTGAACACAACGGCTACGCTATCCGCCCGCCTGTTCATGAGCAAGGGAGAGATACGGCCAGGGCGAACATGAAGGGCAACCCGCAGTCGTTGTGCACCGTGGAAGGGCCGTTTTCCCGGGGGCACGATCCCACCCACCAGTTGTCGCTTCGGTTGGCAGCAGCCAGGACGGTTTGGACTGAAACGCCTTGGGCGGCATGGCAAGCTGGCAAGCCGGAACTGATAGTGAATGTCGAGCAGGTCTCGAAACGGGCAAGGGGGAGGCTGATGGCGATGCGGGAAGCAAGCGACAGACGCACCGGACCGTTCCCGCCGGGGTCGTGGCACCGGCATGTCGGAAAGATGGAAGATGCAGCAGCACGGGAAGTTCAGTCGGTGGGTTGCACGCCCGAACCGGAAATCCGTGAGGACCAGGCCGGGCCGACAGGGTGGCGGAGAGGCCCATGCTGCCGAGGACCCGGGTCATGCTGGTCGAGGGAATGGACCACAGGTACGCAGGAACGCGGAGCAGGAGGCGCCGTTTCCGGTACGCCCGGGGTCTTTCAATCACCCACACGTATATACGGATGTTACTCCCGCCTTCTCTCACCGAGTGCTTCGTGCCGCCTTCTTTCGCCAAGTGCGTCACGCACCTGGATCGCCCAGTTCAGCCTTTCGAGACCCTGCCAGAGCTTCTTCGCTCCCGGGAGCGTCTGGCGCGGCGTGGGATGCCACCCGACGAGGCGCCCAAGGCCGATGACGACGGCACGGACATCGCCCATCGCCCGGACCTCCCGGTGACCCTGGGATTCCAGCAGCGTGCCGAGCAGGTCGATGTCCTCCTCGGCAAACACCTCGCTCGCCGGGGTCAAGGGACGCTCGCGCGCAAGCACGGTCAGGTCGGCAACATGGACGGCGGTGACGGCGTCGAAGGCAAGGCACGTCTTCAGGTCGTCGGCCCTGTCGAGCCGGCGGTCCTTGATCCGGGTCCCGGTCTTCAGCGTGCGGAACCAGGTCTCGATGCTCCATCGCGTCCGGTACCAGCCCAGGACGGTCGCCGCGTGCACGGCCTCGGCCTCCCCTGGTGCCGGGCGCTCGGTGGTCAGCAGCAGCCAGTGCAGGGCCTCGTCGCCGTCACCGGTTCCGGCCTCGCTGGCCGAGACCGCGAACATGGACACAGGCTCCGCGTCGCGCTCTTTTTGCGGCGGTGCCACCTCGACCTGTGCCGTGCGGATCTCGAGACGGGCGACGCGCTCCTTGCGGGCGCGCGGGCCGCCAGCGGCCGGATCGTCAGCTCCGTCACCGCGACCAGCGGCCGGGCCGCGACATGCTTCCACAGGCACTTCTTTTTGCCGTCGGGCTCACCCACGCGCTGTTTCGCCGAACGGCTCGCACGCACCAGCAGCGCGGCTCCGGCGTCCGCGGCATGGGCGAGCAGTTCCCAGAAGTCGCCCTCGCGGTCGCAGACCGAGACCACACGCGTGTCCGGGCAGGGCGCCGCGAGCTCCCGGGCCCGCTCAAGCCCGGTGACCCAGCGCTGACTGTCCTCCCCGGGCTCCTGCCGAAAGGCCGCATCCATCGTGAACAGGCCCAGCGGCCGGCCCTCCGACGTCACCGCCAGACCGGCGTGGGCGAGGATGCCGACGCTCCCCTTGCCGCCGCCGCCGAGCTTGTCCAGACCCTTCGTGGCCTCCAGGCCGCTGTAGTTGATCGCCGTCGTGTCCTGTATCGCAAGGACAAGAGGCTCTGTCCGACAACGCTCCACGGTCGCCTCAACATGCGCTTCCAGAACGTGCTCCCCAGAACGTGCTCCATGGAGACCCTCGGGTTCGACAGCAACCGATAAGCGGCCTTCTGCTCCGCCTTCTCGGGAAAGATGATCGGCAGGTCCTCCCCCATGTTCTTCATCCAGGCCCGGCCCATGTCAACGATGCGTCGTCGCACCCGACCGTCGGTATGGCGCGTGCGCCCGTACTCCCGCTCCGCCCAGTCCGCGTCAGTGCCGTCATAGACGCCCGCCAGGGCGCCGAGTGGACGGCGCTGTGTCCCGTGGAGCACCGTCCGCCAGCCGCTCTCCAGGGCCAGGACCCGCACCGTGCCAACCTCGCCGCGGCGCCCGCTGGTCCGCCCGGCCACGGTCCAGCCGGCGCAGTGGTAGCAATAGCCGCTGTGCTCCGCACCGACATGAGTGTAGGCCGCCACCGGGCGCACCGCGTAGCGGGCCTCCCAATCGTCGGCGATGCGCTCCGCCGCCATGCGCAGGACCCGGGAGGCCAGTCTGTAGACCCGAACGCCGGGAAGCAGGAGAAACCGATGATGGCAGATCACACGCTCGATGTTGGCGGCACGGGCGTCGGCGGACCATGCGATCCACTCATCCCGCGCCCGCAACTGCCAGGTCGCGGACCCGAAGCCGATCCCGCCGAGGGTGCCGTGGCGTTGCGAGCGGATCCAGTAGCGCACCTGGCCGCCGGGCGAGCGCGTCCATCCCAGCGGGTGGTGCGTCGCCATCATCGCCTCCCAGAGACGGCGATCGTCGGCCTCGCCCACCGGTTCGAGCGAGACCGGGCCGAGATCCTCCAGCAGGCAGACCAGCTTGGTGTCGGGGACGTCACCGGCCGGGACGGCGGGCACGACGGTCGGATCGGGCACGCTCCGCGGCGGCGGAAGCTCCAACCCCACGCGCTCGGCGAGCGCCGGCAGCACCTTCGCCGCCGCCGACAGGCACGGACGGCCGAGCGCGTTGCGCCAGCCGGTGCGCTCGCAAAGCTCGCGTGCCAGACCGTGACGGGTGGCGTCGGCGGAGCGCAACGCGCCGGCAAACCAGTCAAGCGTCTGCGAATCGAAGTGGCGGAGACCAACCTGCATGCACGCAGCATGCACGAAACGAATCACCTATACAAGTCCGACCCTTTGAAAGGCCCGGGGTCCCTGGACCGGCGTGGCGGCCCGCCTCGACAGGCGACGCCGACGGATGTAAGTGTGGCGTCGCAACGCGGCCTGTGAAGGGAAACGGTGATGAGCGGGTCAGACATGTTCAGAGGCGACCACGCCATCACGGCGAACGATCTCCGGTCCTTTCCCGAAGAGATCACCTATGCCGGCGTCACGAGTTTCCTGAGGCGGCCCTATCGCAAGGAACTCGACGACGTCGATGTCGCGGTGCTTGGCATCCCCTTCGATACGGCGACGACCAATCGCCCGGGCACGCGCTTCGGTCCCCGCGGCATCCGTGCCGCATCGACCGGGCTGGCCTTCGAAAGGCGGGTCTATGGCTGGGACTTTCACCCTGTTGCCGAGATGCGCATCGCCGATCACGGGGATCTTCCCTTCGACTTTTCCAGACCCGCCGCCGTTCCGCAGACGATCGAGGACTATGTCGCCTGGATGCTGGAACAGGATGTCATGGTGCTGTCTCTGGGTGGCGATCATTTCATCACCTGGCCGGTCCTGAGGGCCCACGCGAAGCGCCACGGCCAGCCCTTGTCGCTCGTCCATTTCGATGCCCACTCCGACACCTGGCCCGATGAGCACGAGGACGGCGTCAATCACGGCACCATGTTCTGGCATGCCACGCGCCAGGGCCTTGTCGATCCGGCGACATCGGTGCAGATCGGACTGAGAACGCCCAATCCCGACACCATGGGATTCAACATCTTCGATGCCCCCTTCGTTCACCGCCACGGCACCGACGCGGTCATCGAGGAGGTGCGCCGCATCGTCGGCGACAGGAAGGCCTATCTCACCTTCGACATCGACTGCCTCGACCCGGCCTTTGCCCCGGGAACCGGGACACCGGTCTGCGGCGGCCTCACATCCCACCAGGCCCGCGAAATCCTGCGCGGGCTGTCGGGACTGGCGGTCATCGGCGCCGACCTCGTGGAAGTGGCGCCGATCTACGATGTCGGGGAGATCACGGCGCTCGCCGGGGCCACGCTGGCCCAGGACTTCCTCTGCCTCATGGCCCGCTCGCCGGTGCGGCGGGCGTCGTCCGGCTGAAGCAGGGACGCCCTCATCCCATAGGAGCCATGTCGCTGGCGTCGATGCCGGCGATCACGACCGGTTTCTTCATGGCATCGCGGCGGAAGGGTTCGCCGAGTTCCTGGTTGAGCAGCACCTCGATGAAGGTGGTGACGCCGTCCCGCTGGGCGGCGCAGCCCTGCCGGATGGCGTCCGCGAGCTCCTCCATGGTCGCCACCTGGACGCCCTCGAGGCCGCACCCCTCGGCCACCCTGGCGTAGGACAGGCCGGGATTGAGTTCCGTGCCGACGAAGTTGTTGTCGTACCACAGCGTCGTGTTGCGCTTCTCCGCCCCCCACTGGTAGTTGCGGAAGATCACCATGGTGATGGCAGGCCAGTCCTCCCGGCCGCACGACGTCATCTCGTTCATCGAGATGCCGAAGGCGCCGTCGCCGGCGAAGCCGACGACCGGCACGTCGGGACAGCCGATCTTGGCTCCGAGAATGGCCGGAAAACCGTACCCGCAGGGTCCGAAGAGGCCGGGGGCGAGGTACTTCCTGCCCTCCTCGAAGGTCGGATAGGCGTTGCCGACGGCGCAGTTGTTGCCGATATCGGTGGAGATGATGGCATCCGCGGGCAGGCCCGCCTGGATCGCCCGCCAGGCCATGCGTGCCGACATCCTCTGCGGTTCGCGTGCCCGCGCATCGGCGTTCCACGATGTTCCGGGGTCGTCGTCCTCGTGGTCCATGCCGGCGAGTTCCTGCAGCCATGCCGAGCGGGTCTGGTGGATCAGCGCCTTCCTCTCGTCGCGGCCCTTCGATGCGGCGCCGGGCGAGAGACGCGCGAGGATGCCGCGTGCCACGATCCCGGCATCGCCACAGATGCCGACACTGACCTTCTTGGTAAGTCCGATGCGGTCAGGATTCATGTCGACCTGGATGACGTTCGCGGCCTGTGGCCAGTAGTCGATGCCGTAGGCCGGCAGCGTGGAGAAGGGATTGAGGCGTGTTCCAAGAGCCAGGACAACATCGGCCCGGGCCATGAGTTCCATCGCCGCTCGCGAGCCGTTGTAGCCAAGGGGCCCGACGGCAAGCGGATGGGATCCCGGAAAACTGTCGTTGTGCTGATAGCCTGAACAGACCGGTGCCTCGAGGCGTTCGGCCAGGCGGACGCAGTCGTCGATGGCATCGCCGATGACCACGCCGGCGCCGGAGAGGATCACCGGAAACCTCGCCTGCGACAGGAGGCGCGCCGCCTCGGCGAGCGATCTCTCGCCGCCGCCCTGGCGTTCGAGTTCCACCGTGACGGGAAGTTCGATGTCGACATCGGCGGTCCAGATGTCGCGCGGCACGTTGATCTGGGCCGGCGCCGAACGCCGCCACGCCTGTTCGATCACCCTGTTGAGCACCTCTGCAATGCGTGCCGCATCACGCACCTCTTCCTGGTAGCAGACCATGTCCTCGAAGAGAGCCATCTGCGGAACCTCCTGGAAGCCGCCCTGGCCGATCGTCCGGTTGGCCGCCTGGGGAGTCACGAGGAGCATGGGCGTGTGGTTCCAGTAGGCCGTCTTCACGGGCGTGACGAGATTGGTGATGCCGGGGCCGTTCTGGCCGATGCACATCGCGATCTCGCCACTGGCGCGGGTGAAGCCGTCGCACATGAACCCGGCGTTTGCTTCGTGGGCCACATCCCAGAAGGTGATCCCGGCCCTGGGGAAGAGATCGGAGATCGGCATGAACGCGGACCCGATGATCCCGAAGCAGTGTCGGATGCCGTGCCTCTGCAGCACCTTCACGAAGGCTTCTTCCGTGGTCATGTCCATGGCGAGTCTACCTTTCCTGAAGTGTCGGGGATGTTGTAGACCGCAAGGTACGGGAACCGCAAGATGATGGCCAGCGACGAGGGGCCTATCGACCATGACGGGACACGTGCTGGCACTCAACTGCGGGTCGTCGTCTGTCCGCTTCGCCGTCTTCGGGGATGATCTCGGGCTCCTGTTCCGGGGGCAGGTGGAAAATGTCGCCGAAGGACTCGATCCGAGGTTGCTGATCGACGGCAGGTCCGGTGAGCCCCTGCCGCGCGGACTCGCGGGCCATGGACCGATCATCGGATATCTCCTCGACGCGGTCATCCTGCCGCGAGCCGGAAGCCTCGTGGTGGCCGGCCATCGCGTGGTTCACGGTGGAACGCGGTTTTCCGGGCCGGCGCTCATCGATGCAGCGGTCGAGGGTGACATCGAGGCGTTGTCGGCCCTGGCGCCCTCTCACCAACCGCACAACCTTGCCGGAATCAGGGCCCTGGCGAGGGCTTTGCCCCGGTTGCCCCAGGTCGCGTGCTTCGATACCGCCTTCCACCGCACCATTCCGGAGGTGCGCCAGCTGATGGCGCTGCCGGAGCGCTTCGCCGCCGAGGGGCTGCGGCGCTTCGGATTCCATGGCCTTTCCTACCAGTCCATCGTCGCCCGGCTGCCCGACATCGCCGGCGGTATGGTTCCGTCGAGGACGGTGATCTGTCATCTCGGCAACGGCTGCAGCCTTGTCGGCCTCGTCGACGGCGCCTCGGTCTTCACGTCGATGGGATTCACGCCGCTCGACGGGCTGATGATGGGGCGGCGGCCAGGCAGGCTCGATCCGGGCGCGGTGTTGTGGCTCGTGGCGCGCCATGGTGGTGATGTCGGGGCCGTTGACCGCCTGCTCAATCGTGAATCGGGGCTGCTCGGTGTCTCGGGCCGCTCGCCGGACATGCGCGCGCTGCTGGCAAGCAGGGATGGGAATGCGGCACGTGCCGTCGCCATGTTCGTCGACCGGCTGGTCCTCGAGATCGGCTCGGCCGTGGCGGCCACCGGTGGCCTCGACGCCCTCGTCTTTGCCGGAGGCATCGGCGAGAACGCGGCTCCGGTGAGAGCGGCGGTGGTCAGGGCCCTCGACTGGCTCGGACTCGACCTCGACGAGGCGGCCAACGGGCGTCATGCGCGGACCCTCACCCGCGGCCACCCCTCGGCCCATGTCGTCGCCACGGACGAGGAACGCGTCATCGCCGCGGACGCCCTCAGAATGCATCGGACGTGCGAGGCGCCTCCTTCCTCCTGACGCCAGGAGACAAGGACAGGATCAACCCGGATAGGCCTCCTCATCCTTGTAGGGGAACCACCAGAAGTCCGCGGGCTTGTTCTCGTGGTCGATCATCGTCAGCTTGGTGTGACGAAACTGGTCGATTCCCTCGCTGCCGAGCTGGCGGCCGGTCCCCGACATCTTGCACCCGCCGAAGGGCCCGGCATCGTTGTCGAGCAGGGCCGTGGCGTTGATCCACGTCATGCCCGCCTCGATCTCGTTGATCGACCGCATGGTCTCGCTGAGATCATTCGTGAAGACGAAGGAGCCGAGCCCGTAGCGCGAGTTGTTGGCGTGTTCGAGGGCCTCGTCGAAACTGCCGACCCGGCAGATGGGCATCACCGGCCCGAAACTCTCGTTGTTCATGATCTCCATGTCCGACGTGCAGTCGATGAGGATGGTCGCATCGCAGTAGTAGCCGCGGTTGAAACCCTCCGGTCGGCCGCCACCGGTGACGACGGTCGCGCCTTCGTCGATGGCCCGTGCGAGCATGCCTTCGTAGCGGTCGCGTTCCCGCTGGGCAGCCATCGGTCCCATGTCCACCTTGTCGAGACCGTTGCCGATGCGCAGCTGGTGCGTCAGACGCGTGACCTCGTCGACGAAACGGTCGTGCACGGCATCGTGGACATAGAAGCGTTCGGCGGCGGCGCACACCTGCCCGCAATTGAGGTAGGCGCCGAACACCGCGCCCTGGGTGGCCATGGCCATGTCGGCTGACGGCAGGACCAGGAAGGGGTCGTTGCCGCTTGCTTCCACGAGACAGCGCTTGAAGGTGGACGCGCAGGTCTGGGCGACAGCCTGTCCGGCCGCGATGGACCCGGTGAAGGCGACGCCGTCGACTCCCTCATGGCCGACGAGAGCCTTGCCCGTCTCGACGGCTCCGGTGAGGCACTGCACGAGACCGGTTGGCAGGTGGTCGAAGCACTCCATCATCATGAGCGAGGAGAAGCTCGTCAGTTCCGATGGCTTGAGGATGACCGCGTTGCCGGCGCCGAGTGCAGCCCCGGCTTCCCAGCCGAAGAGCACATAGGGGAAATTGAAGGGAAGTATGATGCCGACCACGCCGAGAGGCGATTTGGTGACGACGTGAAAATCCCCGTCCACCACCGGACCGACGACGCGTCCGGCCTCGTGGCGCGAGACTTCCGCGTAGTAGTCGAAGGCGGTCGCGGTCCACTCCACCTCATCCGCCGATTCCTTGTAGGGCTTGCCCATTTCCCGGGTCAGGGCCTCGGCGAGGCGCGGCGTGCTGTCGCGCAGCCGGCGCGCCACCTCGTGAAGCTCCTCGGAGCGCTTGAGGCCGTTCAGGCGGTTCCACTTCTTCTGGGCGCGCCGGGCAATGGCAACTGCTTCGTCGACCTCGCGGACCGTGGCGAAGGCCAGTTCGCCATTGACCGCTTCGGTCGCCGGATCGATGGCGTCGAACCCATCGCTCGACTCGCTGCGGCGCCAGTGGCCATCCATGTACACCTGGCCCGACAGGTCCCTGAACGTGTCCGTCACCGTCATGATCTCTTTCCCCATGGTTTGGTCCGGTGCCATTGTAGGAATCAGCTCCGACCCCTCAAGTTTCCCGTGGAGGTGACATGGATCCAGGACTGCGGCCGCTCAACGGATATGCGGACAGATGTCGGTGCGACTCGGGGAGGCCATCCGCTTCCACGTGAGTTGCGACGGTCCCGCCGCCTACCGCGCCGGCATCGTCCGTCTCCACTCGGCGGACGACAATCCCGCGGGCGCCCCCTTCAGGAGCGTTCCCGTCGAGACACCGGTGAGCGGCCTCCACGAAGGCAGGGCGCGCCTCATCCATGCCGGGTTCCATGCGGTCGTCCCGGGCTCGCCGCGCCTGGTTCCCGCGGGCGCCTTCACGCTCCAGGCACTGATCATGCCGACCACGCCGGGGAAGGGGCGCCAGGGCATCATCGGCACCTGGTCCGAGAGTGACCACACCGGCGCCAGCCTTATCGTCGGCGACGACGGCGCCGCGGGCCTGGCGTCCGGAAACGGCCGCGCCAGCGTCGTCGCCACCACGGGCGAGGCGATGGCGGCGGGCGCCTGGTATCGCGTCGCCGCGACCCTCGATCCGGATTCGGGCACGGTGTGCCTGCTCCAGCAGGCAGTCGACACGGGCCGCCCGCTGCTGCGCCGGGGCGCTGCCGCGTTCCCGCCGGTGTTGCGGGCGGCCCGCTGGCTGATGGCCGCCTGGCATCGCGATGCCGGGGATGGCCGCGGCCATCACGCCGGCTGCTTCAATGGTCGGATCGAGGCGCCGCGGGTGGCGTGCCGCGCCTTCACCTCCGACGAGATCATCATCGCCGAAGCCCGTCCAGCGGCGCCGTCCGTCCGCGACGCCATTCTGGCCGCCTGGGATTTCTCGCGCGGGATCGACACGCTCGCCATCGAGGACGTGTCCGGTCACGGCCACCACGGGACACTCGTTCATCTCCCCGAACGCGCCGTGACCGGCGCCCGTGGAGCGGCTGCGAGATGTCCTGGCGCCACTGGCCCGAAGACTACGCCGCGATCCACTTTCATGATGACGACATCCACGATGCCGGATGGCCGGAAAGCCATGTCTGGCAGGTGCCCGAAGGCACGCCGAGCGCGATCCATGCGCTCCGTGTCACGGCCGGAGACGCCGAGGACTTCATTCCCTTCGCCGTCGTGCCGCCCCGTGACCGGAGAACCTCGGACGTCTGCTTCCTCATGCCCACCGCCACCTACATGGCCTATGCCAACTCGGGTCGGCACTTCCGCAACGACACCGTCGAGATGAAACAGTTCCGCGCCACCGTCATGACGCGGGACGACTGTTTCCTGCAGGCCCACCCGGAGTACGGGCTATCGACCTACGACACCCATTCCGACGGCAGCGGCGTCAGTCTCTCGTCGCGCCTGCGGCCGGTACTCAACTTCCGGCCGAAGGGGCGCGTGTGGGGACTGGTGGCCGACACCCACATCACGTCGTGGCTCGACCGGGCGAGCGGCGGCTTCGATGTCGTCACCGACGAGGAACTCGACGGCGAGGGGCTGGCCGTGCTCGAGGGCTACTCCGTCGTCGTCACCGGCAGCTACCCCGAGTACCACACCGCCGCCATGCTCGATGCCCTGGAGGCTTGGCTCGCCCGGGGCGGGCGGCTGATCTACACCGGCGCCAACGGGTTCTACTGGCGCATCGGCCTGCGGCAGGACCTTCCCGGAGTCCTGGAGTGCCGAAAGACCGAGGGCGGCACCCGCTCCTGGGTGTCGCGGGCGGGCGAGTCCTTCATGAGTCTCACCGGAGAGTACGGCGGCCTGTGGCGCCGCAGCGGGCGTCCGCCACAACAGCTTGCCGGCATCGGCTTCACGGCCCAGGGCTTCGATCGTTCCACCTGGTACCGGCGCACCCCTGCCGCCGATGATCCCCGTGCCGCCTTCATCTTCTCCGGCATCGACGACGAGATCATCGGCGATGAAGGACTTGTCGGTGGCGGCGCCGCCGGCCTCGAGATCGACCGCGCCGATATCCGTCTCGGCACGCCTCCCCATGCCCTGGTCGTCGCCCGGTCCGAGGAGCATGCCGCCGGCATGCTGGTAGTCCTCGAGGAACTCACCTCCAACCAGCCGGTGATTGCCGACGATCATCCCCTGGTGCGGGCCGACATGACCTTCTTCGAGCACCCGGGAGGCGGGGCGGTGTTCTCTGCCGGGTCGATCGCCTTCGGCTCGGCCCTGCCGGTCAACGGCTACGACAACCCGGTTGCCCGTCTCCTCGGCAACGTCCTCGAACGATTCCGCGACCCGGAACCTTTCGTGATGCCTGTGCCCGCGCAGCCCCGCGCCGAACCCGGCGGGTGATCGTCCGACCCCGGATCCTTCGACGGCGTCCTTGTTTTCCGGCTCACTGACGTTCCACACTCATAGGCCGAGGTGGAAGGAGAGGGCGACTTGCAGCCTGATGTGGTGACGCGATGTCCACCGGGGTGGCTTCAGTCGTCCGTGCGCTTTCCGGGGTGTCCCGTGGCAGGAGGATGCACGGGTCGTCTGCGAGCGCCGGGACCTCGTGGCCGAGGGAGACCGCGCTTGGCCGCAAGACATGGCGGGGTCGCGAGCGCGCCATTCGAGCGCCAGTCGATGGAGTCCCGACCGTGGTGTGCCGGGCCGATCAGGTCCGGTCTGGCGGTCCACGGCCCCCTGCGGTTCCGTTCACGTTGAATTCGCCGCACAAGGCAGTCACAATCGCATCTCTCATCATCAGTCTGGAGAACAACATGAAGGCCAGGGAAATCGCGGATCTCTACAGGAGCGGACAGATCTCGCGTCGTGATTTCAACAGGTTCGCATCCGCCCTCGGCGTCGGTCTTGTGACCGTTCCGGTGACCCGAAACGCTGCCGCTGCCGGCACACCCACGTATTTCGGCTGGGCCGGTTACGATAACGAGGGATTCATCGGTTCCTATCTCGAAAAGCACGGGACGCCACCCGAGTACACGTTCTGGGGATCGGAAGACGAAGCGTTCCAGAAAATGCGCGCCGGCGGCTTCCAGCCGGACGTCATGGCGCCCTGCACCTACGAACTGTTCAAGTGGAACGATGCAGGCCTTCTCGCTCCACTGGATCCGGAACGCCTGGTGCACCTTCCCGACATGTTCCCCAGCCTGGATGACATCGAAGGATCGATCATTGACGGTCAGCGCTACTTCATGCCTGTCGACTGGGGCAACTCCACCATCATCTATCGCCGCGACCTGGTCGGCGAGAACTGGCGTGACGAGAACGTTTCCTGGGAGATCTTCTACACGGACGAGTTCCGCAATCGTCTGGGCTTCTACGATTCCGCCGGCGCGATCGTCGAGATATCCGCTCTCGTGCTGGGCTACGACAACATCTTCGCGTTGACCGACGAGCAACTGGTCGAAGTGCGCAAGATGGTTGCCACCCAGCGCGACAACATGAGGATGTACTGGGGCGACCAGACGGAAGCCGTGCAGGCCCTGGCATCAGGCGAACTGGTGGCAAGCTACGGCTGGAACGATGCCTACGTGACCCTGAAGTCCCAGGGTATCGACGTTGGCCTGGGGATTCCCAAGGAGGGTATCTTCACGTGGTGCTGTGGTCTGGTCATGCATACAGAAACCGGACTGGTCGACGAGTCCTATGACCTGATCAACGCCTTCGCGAGTCCCGAGGCCGGTGCCTTCGAGATCACGAACTGGGGCTATGGTCACGCCAACATGAAGGCGTTCGAACTCGTTGCGGATGACGTTCTCGAGGAACAGGGGCTTTCGACGCCCGAGAACCTCCTGGGCAACGGAATCTTCTTCCAGGCCCTGGCTCCCGACATCGAGGAGAAGTACATCCGGCTGTGGGACGAGGTGCGCGCCGGCTACTGACGGCGGCCGTGCCGCAGTGTTCGGGGTGAGCCCGGCCCATCCTCCTGTCGGGCTCGCTTCTCCGCCAACTCCGCGAAACCCTCCTCTCCCCGGGAAGGGTGTGGATGGGTTGCCGTCATGCGCTCCGTTCACTCTCCGGGCGAGGCCGCAGGGGCGAGCCGACCTCGAGGAGTGACGCCGGCGCGAGACCTGATGGCTTGCGGTCGAGACGACCACTGGGGCCGGCATCGCTGCCGGGTCCATCGCCTTCTGACCCGGCCCTGCCGGTCAAGGACTGCGACAGCCCGACCACCGCCTTCCCGGCAAGGTCCCTGAACCGGAGCCCGCGCCGAGCATGATGGATGATCGCCGGAGCCGTCAGGCGCCGGGAAGAAGGACGGCGCCGAACGTGCCGATGGCGATGGCCGGAGCAAAGGGCATGCCGCGGTGCCGGTGACCGGCGATGAAGAGAGCCAGGGCGATGAGGGCGCCGGAGAGTGCCGTGGCGCAGAGGAAGGGGACGAGGCCGCCGAAACCCGTCCAGCAGGAGACAGCCGCCATCAGTTTCGCGTCACCGGCGCCGAGCCATCCGAGCCATGCGAGAACAAGGCCGATGACGAGAACGCCGCTGCCGCAGGCCAGGTGCCCAGCGATATCCCGATCACCGCCAAGGACCGCGGTGAGGGGAGAGGTGACGGCGACCGCCAGAACCACGGGATCGGGGACCCTCTGCCGGCGCAGGTCCTCGACCGCCGCGACCGCGACGAGGATCAGCGGAATTAGGGCGACCTCATTCACCCCTTTGTCGTCCCCGCACCCGGGATGATCATGCCATCGTCCGGTACGCCGGGTCGCGCCTCCGCGGCGCCAGGCATCGGAATGAGCGCCGTGTTGCGTGATGCCGCGAAGGCTGCATGCCGTTCAGGGATGAAGACGTGCCCGGGCCGGTCTTCAGCCCACGGGCTCGACACAGCGGGGATCATCGTTGGCGGCCTTGTTCACCAGGGGGCTGACCCGATGAAGGGTCATCGTGTCCGGCGGAGCCGGACCGAGCGCCATGTCGTCTCCCGCCAGCCACGGCCCGCACGATTCGAACGGCAGGATCACCGGCATGCGATGATGCACCGGTGATATGTCCGCGCTGGCTGCCGTGGTCAGGATGGTGCAGGTCTCCAGGACATCGCCCTCCCGCAGGTCGGACAGCGGTCCCGTCAGTGCCGGACCGGCCGGCACCCTCCAGCGCTCCCACAGGCCGGCGAAGCAGAAGACGCCGCCCTCCTTCATCGTGATCAGCCAGGGCTGTCTCGCCTCGCGCTCCCCTGTCCACTCGTAGAACCCGTCGGCCGGGATGAGGCAGCGGCGCGACCGCCAGGCCGAGCGGAACGACGGTTTCGTCGGCGCCGTCTCCGAGCGGGCGTTGATCAGCCGGTAGCCGATTCCGGGCTCCTTCGACCAAGAGGGGATCAGGCCCCAGCGCATCATGGCGAGACGCCGCCCGCCGCCTTCGGCGCGTACCGTCGCGACCCGCTGTCCCGGCGCCACGTTGTAGCGTGGCGCCAGGTTCGCCGACGATCCGATGAGGTCGAGCAGCTCGTGGAGTTCGCGCCAGCTGAAGCGCTGTGTCAAGCGGCCGCACATGCCGCCAGCCTGGCACAGTTGCCGGGAGCCTGCATCCCGCGTGAATTGATGCCCGGTGTTCGGCCCCGCGATCTGCGAGAGCGGGGCGATGACGTTTGTGCGCTCGACAAGCGCAGGCTAACATCCGCAGCGTTCTTGGGAGCGGCCGCATTGGAGGCCGCTCCATTCATCGAGGAGGATACTGGAACCATGCAAGTCAGGAAATGGATGCTGCGCTGTGCGGCGGTTGTTGTCACGGCGGGGCTCGCCTGTCCCGTGGCGGCGCAAGGAACCCACGGGGGCACGCTGGTGGCGGCGTTCTCGGCCGATCCGGGTGGATTCGATCCGGCCCGCGGTCCGAGCGGCATGTCGCACGTGGTGATCGAGCAGGTCTATTCGACCCTGCTCAACCTGGACGAGAATGCCAAGCCCTATGCCGGGATCGCCGAATCCTGGTCCCAGGCAGGGGATGGACTGACGTGGACGTTCACCCTGCGCGAGGGTCTGACATTCCACAACGGCGAGGCGCTGACCGCCGAGGATGTCGTTTTCTCGTTCGAGCGCATTCTCGCCCCCGACTCGGGCTATGCCTACAGTTCGCAGATCGAGACCATCGATGAGGTCGTGGCGGTGGATGACCTGACGGTCGAATTCCGGCTCAACCGGGTGACGGGACCGTTCGAGATCTACATGGCCTTCCCCGGTTCATCGATCGTGCCGAAGGATCTGGTGGAATCGGACTGGGATCTCAACGCCCATCCGATCGGCAGCGGACCCTTCAAGTTCGTCTCCTACACGCCCCGCGACTCGATCGTCTTCGAGAGGAACGCGGACTATTACGAGGAAGGGCGGCCCTATTTCGATGGCATGGTCTACCGGATCATCTCGGACCCGACGGCGCTTTCCAACGGATTGAAGTCCGGTGAAATCCACTTCTCCAACGAGGTGCCGCCCAAGGACTGGAGCGCGATCGTCTCGCAGGACAACATGGTCGATGCGGCGATCGAGGGATCCCGCTACTTCTGGATGGTGCCGAACCATACCCGTGAACCCCTGGGCAATCCTCTGGTGCGGCGCGCCATTGCCCACGCCCTCAACCGGGCGGCGATCGTGCAGGGTGCGTTCTACGGTCAGGCAACCGCCATCCTGGGCGGGGTGATTCCCGAGTGGAACTGGGGCCATGCGGGACTCTCCGAGTTCGCCCCCCAGGGCGACATCGAAAGGGCGAAGGCGCTGATGGCCGAGGCCGGGATCGCGGAAGGCACGCCGCTTTCGCTCACCATGGTGTCGTCATGGCCTCCGATGATGTCGATGGCGCCGATCATCCAGGCCAACCTGGCACAGATCGGCTTCGATGCGACCATCGACACCATGGAAGTGCCGCGCTACTGGGACGAGGTCTGGGGTCCCTCCAACTTCGATCTCACCGTGATGTACTGGCTGTCGCCCCTGGCGGACCCGGACGATTTCGTGACCAACACCTACGCCACGACGTCCGCCGTCAACGTGCAGCTCGGCGGTTCGCAGGAGATGGACGATCTCATGCTGGCAGCCAAGTCGGCCGTCACCGTCGAGGAGCGCAAGGCGCTCTATCTTGAGCAGCAGCAACTCTCCCTCGAGACCATGGACGTCATTCCCGTGGTGAACGGCTGGGTCCTGACGGCCCACAGCGACAGCCTGAAGAACTTCAAGCCGATGCGGACCGGGTTCCTCAAGACCCTGAAGGACGCCTGGCTGGAGTAGCAGCAAGCGCCGCGCTCCGGTGCCGGCTCACGAGAGCCGGCACCGGGTGCACCCGACGATGCCGACACTTGTCTTCTGGAGGCTTGCCTCCTTCATTCCGACGCTGATCGTGGCCTCGGCCATCCTGTTCGTCGCTGTCAATGTCGTTCCCGGTTCGGCGGCGCTGTCGGCGCTTGGCATCCACGCCACGCCCCAGGCCCTCAAGCGTTTCGAGCACCAGCACGGACTCGACCGTCCCCTCGCCGTCCAGTACGTGGAGTGGGCAGGCAAGGCGCTGCAGGGAGATTTCGGCACGTCGTTCCAGAATGCCGTGCCTGTCGGACCGGAGGTGAGGAAGCGCATCCCTGTCACCCTGCAGCTGGCGGGCATGGCCTTCGTGGTGGCGATCGCGCTCGCGATTCCCCTGGGCGTGGTGGCCGGATTCCGCCATCAGACCGGCGCCGACGGACTCGTGACGACACTCGCCACTCTCTTCGGCTCGACGCCGAACTTCTGGCTGGCCACGCTGCTGATCTGGTTCTTCTCGCTGCAGCTGGGCTGGCTGCCCACCGGCGGCTACATTCCGTTCGCCGAGGATCCGGCAGGCAATCTCAAGCGCATGCTGCTTCCGTGCATCGCCCTCGGGGTCGTCTCCTCAGGCCTTCTCATCCGCATCATGCGCACGGCGGTCATCGAGGTGATGTCCTCGAATTTCATCGAGACGGCGCGCTCCAAGGGTGTCGGCGACCTGCGCCTCGTCAGCTTTCACGTGCTGCGCAACGCCTTCATTCCGTTCCTCACCGTCAGTGCCGTCGAGTTCGGTTTCCTGGTCGGCAGCGTCGTCATCATCGAGGACGTCTTCCGCATTCCTGGAATCGGATCCCTCGTCCTGGTAGGGATCATCAACCGCGACTACCCGGTGCTCCTGGCGGCGGCCATGACCGTCACCGTCATCGTTCTCGTCGTCAATCTCATCGTCGACCTGGCAGCCCAGGTGATCGACCCGCGGCAGGTCCGCAGCGGACACGGATCATGATCCGGCGGATGAACTGGCGGCGATACGGACTCGTCGCCGTGACCCTGCCGGTGGTGGCGCTGGTGTTCCTGACAGCTGCCCTTGCCCCCGTCATCGCCCCATACGATCCCTTCGAACTCGATGTTCTCATGATGCTGCAGGAACCCGGAGCGGATCATTTCCTGGGCACCGACGAGCTGGGACGCGACATCCTGTCACGGGTCATCCACGCTTCGCGCGTCTCCATCGTCGTCGGTCTTGTCGCCGTCGCCATCGGCGCCACCGGCGGCACCCTCATCGGGGTTCTCGCGGCCCACTTCGGCGGTACCGTCGACTCCGTCCTGATGCGCTTCATGGAGATCGTCTTCTGCTTTCCGGCGATCCTCCTGGCCGTCATCCTCATGGCCAACCTCGGAACGTCAGTCCTCAACGCGATGCTCGCCATCGGCATCATCTTCATCCCCGGTTTCGCGCGGCTGACCCGGGCCGTGGCCCAGACGGTGCAACGCCAGTCCTTCCTCGAGGCGGCGATCTGCCTCGGAATGGGGCCGGTGCGTCTCATCACCCGCGAGATCCTGCCCAATGTCATCGGCCCGGTCCTGGTCGAGGCCGCCGTCGCCTTCTCCTACGCCGTGCTTCTCGAATCGGCGCTGTCGTTCCTCGGTCTGGGCGCTCAGCCTCCAGAGCCGTCATGGGGCAACATGATCAACACCGGGCGGGGATTCATCGACGAGGCGCCGTGGATCAGTCTGGCGCCCGGCGCCGCACTCTTCGTCACGGTGTTCAGTTTCAATCTCCTGGGAGACGGGTTGCGCGACGTGCTTGACCCGAAACTCCATGACTGAATCCGGGCTGGCAGGCGAACGCCTTCTCGAGGTCGAAGGCCTGACGATCGTGCTCCGCCGCCGACACCGGCCACCGGCGGCCATTGCCCGCGATGTGTCGCTCCACGTGAAGGCC
Organism: Alphaproteobacteria bacterium; assembly: GCA_964291265.2. Lineage (GTDB taxonomy): Bacteria > Pseudomonadota > Alphaproteobacteria > SP197 > SP197 > SP197. Next base: position 92,494 of record OZ219747.1, on the reverse strand, counting down.
GGCGAGATCGTCGGTCTCATCGGCGAATCGGGCAGCGGCAAGACCATGACCGCCAAGTCGCTGATCGGCCTGCTTCCCGACCGCATGGAGGTGGTCTCCGGCCACGTCCGGTTCCGCGGGCGTGACCTTCTCGAAGGCGGGGGACCGGGACGCGTGCGCGGCCGCGAGATCGCCCTCATTCCCCAGGACGCCCTCCATGCGCTCAATCCGGTGAAGACGATCGGCTGGCAGGTCGGAGAGCCGCTGAAAGTGCATCGCGGATGGCGGCAGCGGCGCATCGCCAGCGTTGTCGGGGATCTTCTCGAGCGCGTGCACGTTCCCGATGCGAGGCGCCGTGCCGCCGACTACCCGCACCAGTTCTCCGGCGGCATGCAGCAGAGAGCCCTGACAGCCATGGCGCTCTCGATGGAGCCGCCGCTCATCCTTGCAGACGAACCGACGACGGCGCTCGATGTCACCATCCAGGCGGAGATCATCGATCTCATCGGCGAGTTGCGGGATGCCACGGGGGCCAGTTTTCTCTTCATCTCCCACGATCTGGCTCTGGTCTCCAGTTTCTGCGACAGGATCTACGTCATGTATGCCGGAGAGATCGTCGAGAGCGGGACGAGGGACGCCATCTTCAGTCACACCCGCCATCCCTACACGCAGGCGCTCGTCGGTGCAGCGCCCCGCCTTGCCGGCAATCCGGAGAGGTTGCCGACGATCCCGGGAAGGATCCCCCGGGCCGGCGAGGAGATCCGCGGATGCCGGTTCCGCGACAGGTGCCCCGAGGCCGGTGACGCGTGCGGAGAGGCGCCGCGTCTCGAGACGGCGGACGATGATCACGCGTTCCGCTGCTGGTACGCCTGACGCGATGCTCCTCGTTGCAAGGAACCTCTCCAGGACATTCCGTGGACGCGGCCTTTTGCGCCGGGACGGCGACGTGCGGGCCCTGAACGATGTCTCCTTCGGCCTGGCGACAGACCAGACCCTGGGTATCGTCGGAGAGTCGGGGTCGGGCAAGTCGACCCTGTTGCGCGTCATCCTGCGTCTCACGCCCTATGATTCGGGAAGTCTCGCGTTCGATGGAGCCGAGGTCGCCCCGCTCCGCGGCACGGACCTGAAGGACCTGCGGCGGCGTGTCCAGCCGGTCTTCCAGGACCCCTATGCGACGTTCAATCCGCGGTTCTCCATCGGTTCGTCGATCGGCCTGGGATTCGAACTCCTGGGAGAACACCGGCGCCAGGACATCAGGAAGGAGGTGAGGCGGCTTCTCGACGATGTCGGACTCGATCCCGATCTCGACAGCGCGCTGCCGCACCAACTCTCCGGAGGCCAGCGCCAGCGCGCCGCCATCGCCCGGGCGCTGGCCGTCAGGCCGGACCTCCTGCTGCTCGACGAGCCGACGTCCGCTCTCGACGTGTCGGTCCAGGCCCAGGTGCTGAACCTCTTCAAGGACCTTCGCCGGCGCCATCGGTTTTCCCTCATTCTCGTGACCCACGATCTCCCGGTCGTCGGCTTCATGTGCGACCATCTTCTCGTCATGAAATCGGGAGAAGTGGTCGAAAGGGGTGCGACCGCGGCCGTGATCGGCAACCCGGTGTCGCCGTACACCCGCACGCTGATCGATTCCGCGCCCGAGGTGTCGGGGAAGAAGACGCAACCTGTCGTGAGGCCATGATGAACGACATCAGCAACGATACCATCGCCGCGGCCGAGGCCCTGACCGGCGTGCGCTACAGTGAACCGGAACGCACACTGATGCGCGACAACCTGGCGCCGCAGATCGAGAACGCCAGGAGACGCAGGGCGCTCGTCTTCGCCAACGATCTCGGACCCGCCACCCGGTTTGACCCGAGGTTGCCCGGATTCCAGGCGCCACCGCCCGGACCTCCCCCCGTCTGGCAGGATCGCGACGTGCGACCGTTGCCCGAATCGGATGAGGACATCGCCTTCGCCCCGGTTCACGCGCTTTCCGGGTGGATCCGGTCAGGCGTTCTCACCAGCCGCCGGCTCGTCGGAATCTGCCTTGACCGGATCGAGCACCTGGCGGGACCTCTCAAGTGTTTCGTCACGGTCACGGGCGATCGGGCCCTCGCCGAGGCCGATGCCATGGATGCCATGACGCGCGCCGGCCACTGGCAGGGACCGCTTCACGGCATTCCCTACGCGCTGAAGGATCTCTTCGATGCGCGGGAGGTGCGGACGACCTGGGGGGCCGAGCCCTTCAAGGATCGGATCGCGACCGGCGACGCCGCGGTGGTGACGAGACTGCGCCAGGCGGGCGCCGTGCTGCTCGGCAAGTCGACCGTCGGCGCCCTGGCCTATGGCGATATCTGGTTCGGCGGCAAGACCCGCAACCCGTGGAACCTCAACGAGGGCGCGAGCGGGTCGAGTGCCGGTTCGGCAGCGGCGACCGCTGCGGGGCTGTGCGCCTTTTCCATCGGTACGGAGACCCTGGGCTCCATCACGTCACCCTCGGAGCGTTGCGGTGCGACGGGGCTGAGACCCACCTTCGGCCGCGTGTCGCGCACCGGCGGGATGGCGCTGTGCTGGTCGCTCGACAAGGTGGGGCCGATCTGCCGGACCGTCGAGGACACCGGTTTCGTGCTGGCAGCCATCAACGGCGGCGATGCGACGGATCCGGGCTCCATCGACATGCCGTTCAACCACGACGCGACACGGCCGCCGGAGGGTTTGCGTCTTGGCTGGTTGCCTCAAGCCTACGAAGGCGACGATGTCACGGATGTCGACCGCCAGGCGCTGGAGGCCGTGCGCTCGCTCTGGCCTGCGATACGCGAGGTGGAGTTGCCGGATCTTCCCTACGACACCCTGATCGCGGTGCTCCATGCGGAAGCCGCTGCGGCCTTCGAGAACCTCACGCTCGACGACATTGACGACACCCTGGCGCGCCAGGACGAGGGCGCCTGGCCGAATGCCTTCCGCAAGGCGCGATTCCTGTCGGCAGTGGACCATGTGCAGTTCGACCGTCTGCGCCGCCTGGTGATGCAGGCCCTCGACCGGCTGTTCACGGAGGTCGACGTGCTCGTCGGTCCGTTCTCCACCGGTCCGATGCTGGTGGCGAGCAACTTCACCGGCCATCCCTGTCTGCACCTGAGGTGCGGATTCGAGGACCTGGCGACCCGCTCGGAACTCTCGCTGGCCGAAGGGCGGCTCGAACTCGGCCATGCGATGTCATCGGAACACACGTTCACGGTGCCCCGAGGTCTTTCCCTGTGGGCCGGTCTGTTCCGCGAATCTCACCTTCTTCATGTCGGTGAATCCCTGGAACGCCTGTTCGATGTCCACCACCGCCGGCCGACCCTTGCCACCTGAGAGGGCGCCTCTCGTACTGGCTTCCGCGAGTGCGAGCAGACGGCAACTGCTTCACGATGCAGGCGTGCGGTTCCGGGTCGTGCCGCCTGCCGTTGACGAGGTTGCACTGCGCCGGGACCTCGAAGCCCGTGCCACGCCGCTTGCCGACATGGCCTTGGCCCTGGCGCGCGAGAAGGCTCTTGCCGTCAGCCGGGACGATCCCGATTCCCTTGTTCTCGGAGCGGACCAGGTGCTCGAATGCGACGGGCGCCGCCTTGACAAGGCAGCGGACATGGCCGAGGCACGCCGACATCTCGCGTTCCTCCAGGGGCGCACCCACAGGCTGGTGACCGCCGCCGTGCTGGTGGCCGAGGGCGAACCGAGCTGGCATCACACAAGGACCTCCATGCTGACGATGCGATCCCTTGATGACGACTCGCTGACGGCCTACATCGCCGCTGCCGGAGAGTCCATTCTCGCAAGCGTGGGCTGCTATCAGGTCGAGGGGCGTGGAATCAGGCTGTTCGAACGGATGGAGGGCGACTGGCATGCCATCATCGGGCTGCCGCTTCTTGCCGTTCTCAACGAACTTGACGCGAGGGGAGCGCTCGACCCGTGGGACTGAGCGGAAGCGCGCGTGTCGCCGGTGTCATGGGCTGGCCGGTGTCCCATTCACGATCCCCGCTCCTGCATGGCCATTGGCTCGAGACCTGCGGTATCGACGGCGCCTACGTGCCCCTTGCCGTGCCGCCGCAACGTTTCGAGGCCGCCTTCCGGGCCTTGCCGTTTCTCGGCTTCAGGGGATGCAACGTGACCTTGCCGCACAAGGAGAAGGCCATGGCGCTCGCCGACAGCGTCGACGAACTTGCCTGGCGGATCGGTGCCGCCAACACGATCGTCGTCGACGATGACGGCGCCCTCGCGGCGACCAACACGGATGCCTTCGGGTTCCTCGAGAACCTCGGAAGCCAGGCACCCGGGTGGCGGGCAGACCGGCCGGTCCTGGTGCTGGGGGCCGGCGGGTCGGCTCGCGCCGTCGTCGTCGCCCTCCTCGATGCAGGCGCCCGGGACGTGCGTGTCGCCAACCGGACCCTCGAGCGCGCCACGGCGCTCGGCGAACGGTTCGGGCCAAAGGTCACGGCCGTGCCCTGGGAGGAACGGGCCGCGGCTGCCGACGGCGCTGGCCTGGTGGTCAACACCACCCAGCTCGGCATGACCGGACAGCCGGCGCTTGATTTCGCGTTGGACTGCCTGGATGGCGAGGCGGTGGTCTGCGATCTCGTCTATGTGCCGCTCGTCACGGACCTCCTGCGCCGCGCCCGGCAGCGCGGACACGTCGCGGTCGATGGCCTCGGCATGCTGCTCCACCAGGCGCGGCCGGGATTTGCCGCATGGTTCGGCGTCGATCCACCCGTGACGGATGAACTGCGCTCCGTGGTGTCACGGGGACTGTGATGCGGCCGCTCCCATGGGACCTTGCGGAGCCTTCCTCTCCAAGGCCACGATATCTGCGATCATCCGGATCCGACGGGAGGGCTGTCGCCTTCCCGGCCGGTGCAGGCGACGCCGTGGGGTCGCTCGACAGTCCAGGCTCGCGAGGGCACCGGTCAGCGTGAGGGCCCCTCCGCCCGGTTCCGGTGCTCGGGTGTGTCCATGGCGAACATGTCCCCGAGCACGTGAATCGTCTTCTGCGGTATCCGTTCGTCGGGGTCGTGGCGGCTGATGATGTCAGGTGCGGCATCGAGCTCCGTGAGGTTGAGGCAACGCAGGAGAGAGCGCGCATCGTCGATGTCGTGGAATTCGCTTCCCATGCGCATGGCCATGCACTTCATGGCCGGAAGGTGCTCCGGAGCAGCCGTGAGGACCCTCAGGTGCGGCAAATCCGGGCAAGCGTGGAATTCTCCCCGTTCGCTCAAGTATCCCGTGACGGTGTCGTTGAGCCAGTCGGTTCCGACGTCGATGCGCCGGGCCGCCTCCCTCACCTCACTTGCCGGGTGAAGGAAGGCGCCCACATCCTTCGTCGTCGGACGCGCACCAAGGACGAGGCACATGACCGCGCCGCCCACCAGATAGACCTCTCCGACGATGCCGGTGCGTGCGAGTGCGGCATTCAGCCGGTCGAAGAGCTGCCGGATGTCCCCCTTGGAAAGCTCCCCTCATGTTCGCCCTGTTCCCATCTGTTCCTTGCTCATGAACAGGTGAGCGGATAGCGTGGCCCCGGCGTCACCAGTCGGGCTGGTGAACGGAGAAAGTCTCATGATATTCCGGATCATTGCGGCCTTGGTGACCGCCACGGGCCTCCTCCTGTTGCTTGCCTCCTGCGGAGGCGGGGGCGGAGGCATGAGTGCCGCTACGGGGCGCACCCCTCCGACCACCACCCCTACCCCGCCCGTCACGGTCTCGGATTACAGTTCTGCAACCGGCACTCCGCTCTCGTCGGGGGGCTTTGGTGTCAGCCATGAACCGCTGAACACAGACCCGACCGGCGCGGTGGGCTTCGTCGGCGGTGTCGATATCACCGCTCTTTGGCAGCACCTTGATGGGAACCCTGCCCTGATCTCATCCAGCCGTCAGGACTCGCCTCGGGCAGAAGCATGGCAAGTCCGGTTGCGTGATGGCGTGAGCAGGAACCAACTGGTCTCCTACTTGCGCGCCGATGCCGCCGATCACAACCGAGATTATGTGGAACGATGGCGAAGCCCGCCTACCGTCAGGCTTGCCCACGGCACGTCTGCCCTCGACGAGCAGGATACCAAGAACGCGATACGACTTCTGAACAGCGCGCTTCCACCCAACTGGCAAATCCGGTTTTCCGATCAGCGGACTTCGGCCAGCGTCGGGCGCAGGCCAGGCGAGATCGTTGTCGCCTTCGAGCCTCAGCGCAACTGGCCAGCCAACATTCGCTCGCGGGACGCTCTGGGTATTGCCAGCTGGGCCAGAAACGACGATGGCACGATCCGCTCGGGCGTGGTGTTCATCGACTATACTGCGATCTCGACAGAACGCGCGAACGTGTATGTGATCCTCCACGAGGTGCTTCACACGCTGGGGCGAGGCCATGTGTCGGCCTCACAGTTTCCGGAAACGGTCATGCGCCCCGTCCTCGACGAAGGCGATGATCATCTGGTTCTCTACAGGTTGGACACTGACGCATTGCTTGCCATTCATGGCAGGCTCACTCCGGGAACCCGATCTGCCGACATCTACACGGCGCTGGGGCCTTGGAGCGACGTGTCGAACCATATCGTCGGACGCATCGGTCGCGTTCCCGGACGCCAGGAGGCCGTCCTGTATGGAGCTGTCGAGCGCAATGGTCTCGTGCGTCCATGGGCGTCGGCGATCAATCCTTCGCCACCCATGAGGCAGCAACTCGGATCGGCAAGCTGGGCTGGCCGGATGCTCGGCTTGACGCCAGGGTCGCAAGCCGTCTCCGGTGACGTGGGCATGACGGTGCAACTGCAAAGCCTTACCGGGGCCCTTGCGTTCACGGCTATGGAGATGTGGGGAGCGGGCCAGCAGGTGGGCGAGATCGGAACCGGCTCGACCTGGGGCGACGGTGATCTTCACTACGATATCGCCGTCATCGAGAACGTGTTCTACGAGACTGGCGGCGATGCGGGGAAAATCACGGGAGTCTTCTACGGACAGAACCACGACAACGTGGGTGGCACGTTGCGCCGCACCGATCTGGCTGCGGGCTTCGGAGCCGAGTTGCAACGGTAAATGTAGAATCAGGGAGCCCCGTCCGCTGCCTCGGGCGGGGCTCTCAGAGTTTGTTCCTTAAGTCGCGTATGATCACGAATCATGGCATTCCTTTAGGCACACAACACCACATGTGGTGGGTACCATGGCTTGGGCTGAGGCCACCCAGGTGTCAGGGATAGGCGTGTGCTCCTTTCAAGCCGCACTCCCGTTGGTTCACCTTGAGGGTATCAACACTCTGTATCAGGCTTCCCCCGGTTGTGGGGCAGGTGGAGGCAAACGCGCGGACAGCGGGGTCGCGAACCCCAGGAGGCTCGTGCTCCATCCTGCTGTTCGTCCTCGGCCAGGCCGGATCCATCGCGGGGTGCGGTGCCGCTGGTCGGGCACAGTTTGGAAACGGGCTCGATGGCGCAGCAATGCAAGCGTCCTCCTCACCCACCTCCACCTGCTCGCATCATCGTGCACCAACACGCCGGATCAACGCACTCGTCCAACGGCCACGACGGGCTCGCGTTTCATGGCGCGGGGTGAGTGAGCAGGCACGCCGACGTTCATGACTGTTTGGACGTGGGAAACTCCCGTCGGGCTTGCGCCAGCTGAGCTCGCGGGCGATGGCCGCACGGGCCGCTCCCTGGTCATCCGGGAGCGCAGCAGCGCCATCTCATGGGTGGTGCAGCACTCGCACCCGGTTGGGTGGACACGAACGCCGAAGCCTCTGATACTGGCATCCTGGATGTCATGGCAGTCTTGCGAGGCCGAAGGGCCTTGATGCGACTCCGGGAGAGTTGTGTTGCAGCCATGGAGTCTCCCTCGCCGTTGCGTTGCAGACACGGAGGAATCCACTTGAGAATTCTCCTGCATTGGCAGAGTCGAGAGAGACAACAGGGCGCAATGACAGGTGCTTGGCACCGGAGGCGCGTGGAACGGTGTTCGTGCTCGGCCTGACAGGTTCGATCGGCATGGGAAAGTCTGCCGTTGCCGCCATGTTCGCCCGTTGTGGCGCCCTCATTCACGATGCCGATCTGTGCGTGCACAGGCTCTACGGTCCAGGCGGCGCCGCTGTCGAGCCTGTGGGCAGCGCCTTTCCCGGTGTGGTGACCGGTGAGGGACGGCGAGCCCGCATCGACCGCCAGCGTCTTGGCGTCCGTGTCATCGGAGATGGCGGGGCGCTCGCTCGCCTTGAAGCGCTGGTCCATCCCCTGGTGCGCCGGGATCAGGCCCGCTTCCTGAGGCGAGCCACCCGGGTCGGCCGGCGCCTCGTGGTGTTCGACGTGCCGCTGCTCTTCGAGACTGGCGGCGAATCGCGCGTCGATGCCACCTGCGTGGTCCATGCGCCGCCGTTCATCCAGGCCGCTCGGGTGCTGCGTCGTCCCGGCATGACCCGGACGATCCTCGAGGACATCCGCTGCCGCCAGATGCCGGACCGGGAAAAGCTGCGCCGGGCGGACCATGTCGTGATGACCGGCCTCGCCAAGGGTCATACCCTGGCCCGCGTGATCAGCCTGTGGCGCGACCTCTCGGTCCGCCAGGGGAGAATCTGGCCACCATAGGATCCGGTTCGACCGTGTCTGTTGATGAGCGGGTGCCGAAGACTTCGATGCGTCCGGGCAATCAGAAGTGGCGTACAACGGCAAGCAGGTCGTCGCTTGGCCGACCTTCGATGGTCTCCGCCCAACCGACCAGATCGGGCCGGGGACCGAACAGTGCAAAGACCAGGCCGTGGCGAACGGGACCGCGCTTGACACCGCCATCAACGCGCCAGCCGCGGGCTCCGTCCCGGTGCAGAGCGGCCGAAGGCGCGACGACGCCAGTGATCTTGTTCCGATACGATTGAGCGAACTGCCTGCACGCGTGCCAACTCTCCGGGCCTCCGGTCAGAATGTCACGAGGAAGGTCAGGCTGCAGCGTCGACGGCTCACCGATCTCCACGGCCCGGAGTGCGCGGCGAATGGTGAGGACATCCTGTGGATCGTGGATCTCTTCGTGGCGCAGGAACTCTGCCCACGCGCCATCAGGTGTATCGCAGAAGCAATGGGTCAGCTCGTTTGCAGCATTCCATCGACCAGCGGGCTGCGAAGAATCTTCGCGCAAGAAGGGAAAACGAGGATCCGTGTGTCGGAATACGATCATGTGACTGGCGACGACGCCAGTGCGCGGGAGAGTTCCCGGACCCGGCTTGGCCCGTCGTCATCGGGCGACCAGCTCTCACCGAGTGCCTGTGCGGGCGTATGGCCGTCGAGCCGGCGGCGCTCGCGGTCGAACCAGCGCCGAATCCCGATATTGTTGTAGGCCCCTGCAAGGTCGCCAACGACAAGGGCAACAAAATGCAGTCGTCCGGCGATCGGATCAGGCGTGTCGCGGCTACCCGACAGGTAGCGTCGTGTACTGGAATGCGAGACGACCAAGAGACGGGTGAGCAAGTCCAGTCCCAGGACATCCTGGAGGGCGCGCCACTCGTGCGCGGGTGCCGCGATTGGTCCAGTGCCTCGCTGATCTGCTTCAGCAGTGCCGAAAACCGAACCGGATCGAAGTGCAACCGGGCATGCAGACCTGCGAGCAGCGTTCGGCCAATGCCTGCCTCGGCCAGGCCGTTCTTGAGCTCCCGCATGGCGGAGTCGTCGAGGCACGTGATTTGCCGCGGCGGCAAGCCCATCGCAGCGGCCCGACTCAACGCCGCGATGGCTGCGGACACGAGGTTCGGCTCATTGAATGGCGGGCGTACGGATTAAATTTGGAGATTGCGTACGGGCAAATGGGGTGGCGGCCCCGTTCATCCCGTGACTGCATGGGATCGGATTCCCTGAACCCTTAGCTGCATGGATGTGCTCGGTCCGACAGGTTCGATCGGCATGGGGAGAGTTGAGCCGCAGCCGGATGCCGGACCGGGATGAGCTGCGCCGGGCTCATCATGTCGTGATGACCGGCGGCCATGCCCGGGCCTGCGTCATGAGTCCTCAAGCGCCATCTCCCGGTCCGTCAGGGGAGAGTCTGGCCACCATGGAAGCCGGTTCACACGTGCCTGTTGATGAACGGGGTCCCAGGCGTGTCGATTTCCCGGTGTCGAGGGGATACGATGATGGTCTCTGGCCCCTCGATCGTCATGCGCGAGATCGTTCTCGATACGGAAACCACCGGCCTTGACATCATGGAAGGTCACAGGCTTGTCGAGATCGGCTGCGTCGAACTCGTGGACCGCGTGATGACCGGGCGCACGTGGAACACCTTTCTCAATCCCCGGCGCTGCAACCATGCGGAAGCCTTCGACATTCACCGTCTGCCCGACGCCTTCCTCAGAAAACAGCCCCTGTTCAGGGAAAGGGCGAGGGACCTGATGGGGTTTCTCGCCTCGAGCCGCCTTGTCATGCACAATGCGGCGTTCGATCTCGCCTTCCTCAACAACGAACTGGTCCTGGAGGGCATGGAGCCGATCCGCGGCTCCAGGGCCGTCGACACGCTCAGCATGGCGCGCAGCATCTTTCCTGGAAGGGCCAACGATCTTGGCGCCCTGGCACGGCGCCTCGGCATCGAGATCGTTCCCGGGCGCACCCATCGCGCACTGTCCGACGCCAGGTTGCTGGCCGCCGTTTACATCGCACTCCTCAAGCACAGGGAAGACCATGCGTGAAGTCGTCCTCGACACCGAAACCACGGGACTCGATCACGCTGCCGGTCATCGCGTTGTCGAGATCGGTTGCGTCGAACTCATGAACCACGTTCCCACGGGACGTTCCTGGAGCACCTATCTCAATCCCGGACGCGACAGCGAGGAAGCGGCTCTCGCCGTTCACGGATTGACGGCTGCCTTCCTGGTCGAACAGCCCACGTTCCGGGACAAGGCGGAGGAGTTCCTGGAGTTTCTGGCAGAGAGCTCCCTAGTCATCCACAACGCCGAGTTCGATCTGGGGTTTCTCAACAGCGAACTCGAGCGATGCGGTCGGGGTCCGATCGACTCCGGGCGCGTCATCGACACCCTGGCCCTGGCGCGGCGGACGTATCCCGGCGAACAGAACAGTCTCGATGCCCTGACAAGGCGCTTTCGCATCGACGCCTCGACCCGCCAGGAGGCTCACGGCGCCCTTGTCGACGCGCGACTGCTGGCCGAGGTCTATCTCGAGCTGGTGGGCGGCCGCCAGTCGGTCCTCGACCTCGCCACTCCCGAGGCTTCCCTCCTCACCGCGTCATCCGGCGATTCCCCCCGCGCATTTCGCCCTCCGCGCCCCCACGAGCCCACGGCGGAAGAGATCGCTCGACACGAGGCCTTCCTCCTGGAACACGTCAAGGATCCAATCTGGCTGCGCTCGTGACGCTCATGCCGCGTGGCGCTTCTCCATGGCGATGCCGGCAAGGCCGAAGCCCGTGTACGATCCGGACAATGCTCCACCGCGTGGCGCAGGTTAAGCTGCTGAACTCCGGAGCGAAGGGCTGCATTGTCGACCGATATCACGGTATCGCGCTGCGAGCGGACGGTCTTCCGGCTTCGACATGCTTGCGGCAGATCCGGAGCAGGCCCTCGATGGATGTCGCGCTCTGCAATCCCGAGAGAAGGAGCGGGCACAGGGCCCGGCGCGACGGGTCACGGCGCCGAGCCTGCTGTGCCGCGTCTGCCTCAATGTCCCGTGGCGGCGGCTGTCACCGGTCGACTGGCCGTCGATCTTCGCTGGGCAGTGGTTTCGGCAAGGTCTCAGCCGATGGATGCGTGTCCGTGCGGGGGGCACGATCGGCGTCCATGCCGTGGTGGCCGGACCACGCGAGCGCCCTTCATGAACAGTACGGCTTCGTGCCCTTCCCGTCGCAGCCCATGCGCCCTACCTGCCGCTTCGGACGTTCGAACAACTCGGACCGTAAGGTCCGAGCGTTTCCTTGCAGCCAGCACGGCCCCGAGGAGAGCCGCGCCAGGGGTCGCCATTCCCTGGCGAATCGTTCTGCAGGGACCTGACGCCCCTGTCTGCCGGAACTCGTGCACTGGCTGAGCTGTCGAAACTGACAAGGCCGTGGCGCAGGATTGTCGGGGAGCGGATCCCCCCTTATTGTCCGGATGCATCGCCTCGATCAGGGAGTGAGGAACGATGAGACGTTTCAGCGAGGTCGTGACGACGTCGGATGAACTGCGGGACATCGTCGGCGAGATCCATCCGGCTGCGGTCACCAAGGTGATCGATCACCTCGACGCCTACTGCACCGATTTCATCCGTCACGCGCCGTTCATCGTCATCGGCTCGGGAGGCGGCACGCGCGACGTCGATGTCTCGCCGAAAGGTGATCCCGCAGGGTTCGTGAGGGTCATTGATCGCACGACCCTCGCCATTCCCGACCGACCGGGCAACGCCCGTATGGATACGTTTCTCAACGTGCTCGAGAATCCCGGGGTGGCCCTCGTTTTCCTGGTCCCTGGACGCAAGGACACGCTGAGGGTGGCCGGTCGCGCCGAGATCGTGGCCGACGAGGCCCTGCGCCGCTCCCTGATCGAACGGGGCAAGGTGCCCCGTCTTGTCATGGTCGTCCATGTCGAACGCGCCTTCTTCCATTGCACGAAGTGCATGGTGCGCTCGAACCTGTGGAGGCCCGAGGCATGGCCCGATACCTCCGGCATGTCCAGTTTCGGTGAGGCGATCGTTGCCCAGGCGAGACTCGGGGTGACGGCGAGCGAGGCCGATGCCTCCATGAAGAGCGCCGAACGGAACAGGCTCTACTGACTTCCGGTACCGGGGAGGCATCTCACCCGGGCCTCGACGGTCAAGGGATGTGGTGAGGCCGGACCGCGCATCCCCACACGGGAAGCAGCCGGCACGAGATTCCCCGTGCCCCTCGGGACGGAAGGGCCGGATGGGGCCGGCGAAGCCGGGATGCTTCGATCAGCTGTCGGCGGCGATTTAGAACGGCGGGATATTGGCGGAGAACCGCTCTTTTGGGCGCTGATCGTGTGAGTGGGTGACCACGGTAGGAGAACGTGCGGCATTGGACGAAGGTCCGCCCGGTCTTTGTTTTCTGCCTATTGTTGGATCCCATTGGTCTTGCATTGACGTTGACGATGTCGTTCCAGTCGGCGTTTTCTGGCGTTCGGCGTTTGTGGAATGTGATGTGGGAGGGGAGCTTCAGAATCTTTGCGCGTGGTCTCGTTCTGGCGTTTTCCGGCCTCGTCGTGGTTCGTCGGGCGGGACGATCTTGAGGCTGGAGAGCTTACGGTTTCTGTTGCGCTGGGCGAAGAGGCTGTGTGCGTTGCGGTTGCGGCGGCGCAGGGTGCGGCAGGCGTTGAGTGTTTTCGGGCGGATGCTGCGACCTGTGAGCCAGCCCGGCGGCGGATCGGGCGTTTCTGCGGCTCAGAGGCTGCGGCAGTCTCGTGATGCGGTGTCGTTTGGACGGCCCGGGGGTTTCCCGGGGAGGCTGAGAAGCGCGTCGGGGTGAGACGTTCTCATTCCTGGATGGTAACGCGTGACCGCGTTCAAGGGTCTTGCGGGATCACGTATCCCTTCCGTAGCCGCGTGGCGGTTCGATGTCCTCGAGGGCCTCGATGTCGGCATCGGCGACGCTCTGCAGGCGTTCTCCGTAAGGCGTGTCACGGAGGCTTTCGGGGATGCTGTCGAGGTGGTCACGCCATTCGTCCTGCAGGGCGCGCAGTTCGGCCACGGCGTCGTTCCAGCGTTGCGGTCGCGAGCGCCGGTCACGGTGCTTTGGGGTGTGGACGGGAGGGATGCCGGCCTTGCGCCGTTCCCGGTATCGCCGCTGCTTTTCGGCGGGCGTGAGGGGCATGAGTGGTCTCCTTGTGACGGACGTGGTCATGATCTCGCTTGTGGTTCTTTGGTCCTGGCGTTGACGACGTCGTTCCAGTCGGCGTTTTCCGGCGGTCTGCGTCTGTGGAACGAGACGTGGGAGGGGAGCTTCATCTTTTTGCGCAGGGTTTCGGCCTGTCGCTCTCCGGCCTCGTCGTGGTCCTGGGCGAGGACGATGGTCCTGACGTTGGGCAGGCTGCTTGCGGCGAGGCTGATCTGTTCGTGCTGTCTTCGCGAGGGTGCCCCGGCGGTGGAGAGGAAGGCGTGGCTGGGGGGACATTGGTCGATCTGGGCCAGGCTGAGGGCGTCGACGGCGCTTTCGGTGATGACGAGGGCCTCGAGGTCCGCGGCGGTTCCGGCGCGGACGGCGAACAGGCTTCGGGTTCCACCGGTGGCGAAGCGTTTCGGTCCGTCGGGGGGACCGATCTCGAAGCCGGTGAGCTTTCGCTTCCTGTTGCGATGGGCGAAGAGGACGCGTCCGTTGTGGTCGCGGCGGACCAGGGGGCGGCAGGTGTCGAGGGTCTCCGGGAGGATGCCGCGCCCGGTGAGCCAGTCCGGGGCCGCATCGGGCGTTGCCGCGGCCCAGAGGCTGCGGAAGTCGCGTGGCGCGGCGTCGGGTGCTGCGAAGCGGGTGCAGATGTCGGCGAAGGCCAGTCCGCGGTTGAGCATGAAGTCGATGACGGTTCCGTTGTCTTCATCGTTCTGGGTGTTGAAGTAGACCCAGTGTCCGTTGTTGAGGCACTTCGTGACGAGCTTCGGCAGGCCGGGTGCGCACAGGACGGGGTTGGCGCGTGTCGAGGCCTGTTCGTCGCGGACGTATCCCCAGTCGGCGGCGATGCGTTCGAACGGCATGCGCTTGACGGCGTCGAAGTCGACGCGGCGGGGTTTATCGGGTTTCACGCCTGAGCCGCCAGGAGTCGCTGTCGATGGAGATGAGGGTTGCGTCGTGCATGAGCCGGTCGACGGTGCCGGCGATGCCGGAGGCGCTGGGGAAGACGCGGTCCCACTGGGCGAAGGCGAGGCTTGTCGTGACCATGGTCGAGCGGCGCTGATAGCGCCGCGAGACGATGGCGTAGAGGATGTCGGCATGGTGGCTTTCGAGGGTCACGTAGCCGATTTCGTCGAGGATGAGCAGGCGGGGCCTGGCGAGGATCGCGAGGCGGCGGCGCAGCTCGCTGCGCGAGACGGTCTCGGCGAGTGCCTCGAGCAGTTCCGGCGCCTTCTCGAAGCGGACGGTGTGGCCGTGCAGCAGGGCCTGGTGCGCCACGTTGGCGGCGATCATGGTCTTTCCGGTGCCCTGCCCGCCGACGAGCACGGCGTTGTCCGCACGGTCGACGAAGCCGAGGCCGAGGAGCGCTTCGACATGAGCCCGGCTGATGTCGCGCGGCCATGTCCAGTCGAAGTCCGCCAGGGGCTTGAAGGCGGGCAGCCGCGCCGCGGCGCGGCGGCGCTCGTGGCTGCGGGCCCTGCGGGCCTGTTCCTCGCCGCTGACCACCTCCTCGATCCATGCGGTCCCGGCGACCTCGTCCCAGCGTTCGACGAGCCCGTGGAGGCCGAGCGCCCGGGCACGCTCCCTGAGCTCGCTCATGTCTTGTTCCTGGCGCTGGCTTCGGGCCTGTCGTAGGCGTCGAGAGCGGTCCCCCGCGGCGTCGTGCCACGGCCGCCGCGGCCGTCGTCGGCGATGCTGAGGGGCGGCAGGCCCTGCTCCCGGCGGCGCTCCTCGATGATGACGCGCACGGTTTCGGGGTGGCACGAGCCGCGCTCCAGCGCCGTGGCGACAGCCCGGTCGAGAGCGTCGGCGCCGTGCGCGTTGAGAAGCGTCTCCAGCATCCGGGCGCAGGAGGCCACGTTGCGCCCGTTGGTCCCGGCGCGCGCCAGCATCTCCTCGGCCCGCGGCACGGTGCGCAGGACCCGGTCGCGGACGCTCATGGAGCGGGCCCGCCGCTTGCCCGCGGCGATCGCCCTGGCATGCTCCGGATCGGTGACGGCCTGCTTCCTGTCGTAGGAGCGTCGGTGGCGCGCGACCTCGTCGGCGCCGTCGAGGATGCGGACCTCGTCGCGGTCGGCGACCAGCGTCAGCAGGGCCTTGGAGAAGCTACCCGGAACGCTGTAGTCGTTGGTGTCGAAGCGGGCGTGGCAGGTCTTGTCGATGCGCACCGGGCGGACCTCGTGATGCGGGAAGGGATCGGCGGGAAGGACGATCAGGTGCTCCCTCTCCCGGGCGAAGGCGTCCCGCACCAGGAGACTGTCGTCGTCCGGCCAGGGCCGCTCCGCGGCGGCGCCGAAGCACCACTCCCGAACCGCGGCGTTGAGCTCGCCGAGCGGGACCGTGATGTCGTGCCCGGCGAAGAACCCGGTGCGCGCGAAGCGCACACGGCGTTCCACGCGGCCCTTCTCCTGCGGGCTCCTGGGCCAGGCGGCGCTCGGTTCGAAGGCATAGTGGGCCGCGAGGCCGAGCAGCATCGGATGATAGGTGACCGCCTTGCCGCGGCGCGTCACCACGGCACTCTTCAGGTTGTCGTACAGAAGCCTCCGCGGCACACCCCCGAATGCCGCGAAAGCCTCGACATGGCCTTGCAGGAAGCTGGCCATCCGCGCGTCGTGGAACAGGCTCAGGACAGTCTGGCGCGAGTAGCTGAGGGTGACGAGAAGCCCCATGAGCCTGCGCTCCGCCCGGCCGATGCGGACCTTCCCGAACTCGGCCCAGTCAACCTGCGCCTGCTCGCCCGGAAGGAAGCTCAGCCGCAGCGACGGCTCGGGCCTCTTCACCGGCCTCAGCCCAAGGCGGCGCAGGTCGTGACGGAAGTGATCCTCGCCGCCGCGGTAGCCCAGAGCCACGACCTGTCGCCAGAGCGTGCTGGCCGGAAGGTCCGGCGACGCCTCAAGACGCTCCCCGAGGAAGGCAACGAAGGGGTCGATGAGCTTGGCCCGCGGCCGCCGCTCCTGCCCCGACGCCTTGAGCGCCCGCGTCACCGTGCCGTGGTGCACGCCGAGATGCCGGGCAATCGTCCCCACAGCCCAGCCCTCGGCCCGCGACAGCCGCACGATCGTCGCCCGCGTGTCCTCGTCGATCGCCATGAACTCCCTCCCTTTGGTTCCTCAACGCCGCATCACGGGTCCCTCAGCACCACATGCGTCACGACCCGTCCGCATCTGGCGCACCGAAGCGGCGATTCGCGTCGCTCTTGCGCCTTCACAACCGCAGGTAGGGAGGTCGGCAGCAGTCGGGAAGGGTGGTCCGTAACGATTTCTTCAGAACCGGCGTCTCCAGACACCGCCGGAACGTCGCCAAGCAGCACCACAGCAGACGTCTGCGTGCCCATGATCTCGGCAAGCATCGCCGCCCTGGCCTTCAACGCACGCGCCTCCTCCGCCTTGCGGAGCCGGTAACGCCGCTGGCGGTGACGGCCCGTCTCACGGCCCTTCAGCGTGCTCTGGTAGCGACGACGCGACGCGCGGCGCCGCTCGATCCGGGACCGCTCCCTGCACTCCTTGGAGCAATACACATGCCCCCGGTCACACGACCGGCAGAGAACAACCTGCCGCTGACACCGCCTGCAGTTGAACAGTCGTCCTGTCGTGCACACCGTCCGTCTCGAGAGCGGGGGTGGACCCGGACGCAAAATGGCTCGACAATACACGGGAGTTCGGTCCCCCGTGACCGGCTCGTCCGGGTGCTGCGCCGGGGGGCGTCACAACTCCGCCCGGCATCGCATCGCTCTTTCTCTTGATGCCGATCTAGCATCCACCCGGGGCGGCGGCAAAGACGCCGCCCCGGGACCGGACAACGCGACCCGCCCACAGGGAAGACAGACGATCCCGCGAGTGCCTCGGAACCGGAACCCTCCCGGCAACCGTCACCAAGACCGAAGCAGAGGTCGACGGAACCCGAACCGGACCAAAACGACAATAGGAAAAGACGGCGGCGCTCGGGGAGACAACCAGCCGAACACTCAAACCACGACAACAGGACGTGACAATAGGACCTGACAACAGGGAAGAAACACGACCCTGACAAAGCGCGGCAAATCGCCGAAATCCCGCCGTTCTATGCAGCCATCAACATCAGCGGGCCGAGTTGGAAGGTTCTCCGAAGACCGGGGTCGGGACGCCTTCCATGCGCGCCTTGATCTGAAGGGCGAGGATCCTGGAATAGAACCGCGAGAGGTGCAGGTTGCCGCCATGGATCCAGAGCGCTTCCTGGGCCAGCGGCTTCCACAGGTTGCGCATTTCGCCTTCCCAAGGTCCGGGATCGCCCGGCGTTCCCGAACCGTAGCCCCAGCAATGACCGATCCTTGCGGCCGTCTCTGCGCCGAGAAGCCCGGAAATCGTCTCCTGGACGGTGTGGTATCCCGTGGCGAGGACCACGAGATCGGCCCTGAGCGAGGAACCGTCGGAGAGCGCGACGGCGTCGGCACTGAAACCCGTCGGCTCGACACCGCTCCTGATTCCCACGCGGCCGTCGGCGATGAGTTCCGAACCGCCGACATCGATGTAGTAGCCACTGCCCGTGCGGAAGGCCTTCATCATGAGGCCGCTTCCGTCGACGCCGGAATCACGCCTGAACCCGGCCATGTCCAGACGGTGAAGGAGGTCGGCGTCGCGCTCTTCCATGAGCCGCGTCGCCTTCCTGCCGCGCTCGGCCATCAGGGCAAACGGCACCGACGCAAACTCGAGATCGGCGCGTTCCGTGGTGATGCCACGCGCCAGAGCCTCTTCGGAGTAGAGTGCGCCGAACCCGATGTCCATCAGGGTCTCGGAGCGCACCACCAGCGTTGACGAGCGCTGCACCATGGTGATGTCGCTGGCGCCGCACTCCCAGAGATCGACGCAGATGTCGTGGGCGGACGTGTTCGATCCGATCACCACGCACCGCTTGTCCGACCATGCCTCGCCGCTCTGGTAATCGCTTGAATGCATGATCGTTCCGGCGAAGCGGCGGGCGCCGTCGATCTCGGGAATGTGCGGTGGTCCGTAGGCGCCTGTTGCCAGCACGAGGTGTCGGGGGCGAAGGGTCACAGGCTGTCCCCGGCACTCCACGTCGACCGACCACTCGCGCGAGGCGTCGTCGAAGCGGGCGCCAAGGCATGTCGTCGAACCCCGGAAGTCGAGTTCCATGACCGTGGCGTACGCCTCCAGCCAATCCCCCATCTTGTCCTTCGGCGTGAACACGGGCCAGTCGTCGGGGAACGGCAGGTAGGGCAGGTGGTCGTACCAGACAGGATCGTGAAGCACCAGGGTCCGGTAGCGGCTGCGCCAGGAATCGCCCGGCCTGGTCCGGCGTTCGATGATCAGGTTCGGCACACCCAGGCGTTTCAGGCGGGCGCCAAGCGCCAGGCCTCCCTGGCCTCCGCCGACGATGACGACATGGGGTTGTGTTTCGACACCGAAGTCACGGGCATGCCGCTGTCGGTCCTCCGCCCAGGTCCGGCGGTGCGCCACAGCCCCGTGAACGACACCCCGGGGGCGTCGCGGTCCCGCGTGCTCCTCGTGTCCGATGAGCGATTCCATCATCGTGAGCAGTGTGAAGGCGGCACCATTCCTCAGGCGCAGGTGCGCCGTGCCTCGGGCCGTGGCGGTTTTGAAGGCGAGTATGGCTTCCACCATGTCGTCGACCTCGACCGGCGGCTCGGCGAGGGTGAAGTGGATGGGCTGCAGGCGGTCGAGCGTTGTCTCCAGCATGACGCGGATTTCGCCCCGGCCATGCATGGTTCGGATGTTCCACGTGAAGGCGAGAAGATCGCGCCAGTAGCATTCCTCGCCAAAGAGTTCGGTGATGACTCGTCGCTCTCCCCGGCTCAGTGCGCCGTTGAACTTCTCAAGCCAGATCGTGGCGGGATCGCTCATGGACTTGGATCCAGGCCCGTCGTCATGTGAGCGGTATCACCCGCCCTTCGTGTATCGAGCGGTCGGCGGCCGACACGATGCGCAGGCTCGTGACCGCATCATCCATGTGATCGCAAAGATCGACATCCCGCTCGATGGCATCCAGGAGGAAGCGCTGTTCGCGTTCGCACAGTTCGTCATGATCGGGTTCGTCCGCCATGTCGATCCGCTCGTCGGCTTTCGAGAGATCGGCATGGTGCACGAGGATCTGGTTGGTTCGCGTATGGGCGTTGATGTCATCGGAGCGGACATCCCCCGAGGTCTCGGCCATGACGATCGACACCGAGCCCTTGGGCCCGACGACATCCTTCACGAAAAACGCGGTTTCGCTCATCATCGGGCCCCAGCCTGCCTCGTACCAGCCGACCGATCCATCCTCGAAGGTGACCTGGAGCATGCCGTAGTTGTTGACGGCCACCTCATCGGTGAGCCTGGCGCCGATGGCGTGCACGCTGGTCGGTCGCGCACGGGTCATCTGGCACATGACATCAACGTAATGCACACCGCAATCGACGATGGGAGGGAAGCTCTGCATGAGCCTCTTGTGCCAGTCCCAGGTCTCGGCGTTCGATTGCTGGTTGAGGTTCATGCGGAATACCAGCGGCGTTCCAAGCTGGCGGGCGATTTCGATGAAGCGAACCCAGGACGGGTGTTGCCTGAGGATGTACCCCACGACGAGCTTGCAACCCGTGCGCCTCGCCGTGGCCACGACCTCTGCCGCCATGTCGGCGCTCTCGGCGAGCGGCTTTTCGACGAAGACATGGGCCCCGCTCTCCATGGCCCGCATGGCAAACGGTCCATGGGTGTCGGGCAGGGTGTTGACGGAAACGACATCGGGTTTCAGCTCGCGAAGCGCGGTGTCGAAATCGGCAAACCTCCGGGCGCCCGCGAGGGCATCGGGAAGCTCCATCGACGCGATGCGCCTGGCGCAGACCCCCACCACCTCGAAGCCGTCGATCCGCGTGTAGGCGAGAGCATGGCTCATGCCCATGTTGCCCAATCCTGCTACCAGCACCTTCCTTGTCATGAGATTCTCCCTGACTGTTCCCGGCGAGCTATCCGCCGGCGTGTGTTCAGAACTCCTCCAGGACGAGTTCCTGCGCCATGACCCGGTTGCCCGCGCTGAGCCCGCAGTCAACCGGAATGGCTGCGCCGGTGATGGCGCTTGCCTCCGGTGACGCGAGAAAGGCGACCACGGCCGCAACTTCGTCCGGCTCCACGATGCGCCCCAGCGGATACCAGCGTTCCAGGCGCGCAAGGACTGCGGCGTTCCGCCGGACCCGCTCGTCCCAGATCGGTGTTCGCACCGTGCCGGGGAGGACCGCGTTCACGCGGATGCCCAGGGGACCGTACTCCTGGGCGAGGGACCGCGTGAGCGACAGCAGTCCGGCCTTGGCGGCGCTGTAGGCAGGATCGCCGAGTGCCGACAGCCCGTTGACCGAAGAGACCATGATGATGGTGCCGCCGGTCCGTCCGGTCATGTCCTCGAGGGCAATCCGCGAGCAGTGAAAGGCGCCATCAAGATTGCCGGCAACATGGTCGCTCCAGTCGTCGGACGACGTGGCGGACACGGTCGAACGGTAGGTGAAACCGGCATTGTTGATCAGGATGTCCACCGGACCGAGTCGTGAACGCAGTGTCTCGAAGGCGCGCACCACGGTGCCGCAATTGGCGATATCCGCGACCGCAGCGGCACAGGACACGCCATGGCCGGTCAGTTCCTCTTCGACCGCCATCACGTGGTCTCGCCGGTCAACGAGGCCAAGGGCCGCGCCATCCCGCGAAAATCGTTGGCAAAGAGCCCTGCCGATACCGCCGGCGGCGCCGGTGATCACCACATGCCGGCCCGAGAAGTTCACGGGCCTTCCCCGGTCAGGGCCTGGCGCAGGAAATCAAGATTCCGCGGCCTCAGGAACCCCCAGTTGTAGAAGGAAATGCCGTCTACGCCCGCACTCTCGAGCAGTCGGACCGCGTCCCGCAGGGCGTCCGGTGTCTCGAGATCGGGCCACGCAGGGCGCAGCACGCCGCGCAAGGTCCCGGCCCCGGCAATGCGGCGACCGACATCGGCAAGGTCGGCAGCAATGCGATCGATCGAAGGCTCGTAGAAACAGGCTTCCACGCAACCGGCCGTACGGGCGAGTGCGCCAAGATCGCTGCCCTCGTACCATGCCTGGGCCGTCGGTCTCGCAACCGAGGGAATCACCGCAAGGGTGACATCGTTCCGGATGGCATCGCGCAGCTCTGCCACAAGCGAGGAGACCGTGTCGCAGCGTACGCCAAGATAGGCGACGAACTCGCGATCGGTCGCCACATCGGCAAGCCAGAATGCTTCGGCCATGTCTTCGGGATGATCGACATGGCCCGCGAGATAGGCCTCGACGTCACGTGCCACCCGCCCGCGCAGACGGTGGCCGTCAAGTCCGGCCGCGCCGGCGCGTTCAAGGCAGTGGGGGCAGAAACACAGTCCGAGGAGGTTGTCGAGCCAGGCGTTGGGTCGGACGAGGCCGAACTCGTGGTGATAGCCGTGCACAGGCGGGAGAAAGCCCGGTGTCTCGAGCGACAGCCCTTTCACGGGGTAGGCGTGGCTGACGTCCGCGGCCAGGGCGCATGCATAGGCCCGGGCGTCAGGGGAGGACGGGCACAGGCTGTAGATCAGGCGATCGCCGAAAGCGTTCTCGACGCACGCTTGCGGATGAAGGCTGCCAAGCCGCGTGTTGTGAAGAAGCACCAGCCATGCGTTGACCTCGATGGCATCGCTGTCGCAGATCTCGCGGAGAACATCGCGTTCATCGAGAAGGGTGTTGCGCAGGGGCCTGATGGCGCCGTAGCGATCGGGGTCGTGGCGGAAGTAGATGGTGCCGTCCTCGGGAAAACAGATCTTTCCGTGGCCGCGCGGTCTCAGGAACTTTCCGGCATGGTAGCTCGCCGCCATGGTGACGGCATTGAGTCCGAGATCGAGGAACTCGTCGACCGAGCGGCCGACACCGCATTCCGCAATGTCCCAGGCATAGGCGAACATGGACCGCTGGCGCATTCCCACGTGTCCGGTTCTCCAATTGGCCTGCCGGCAGCGCTTCCTGCGGGGGTGGCGGCACGCGTCATGCCGCCACCCCCGCCAGGCACTGTCAGATCAGGTCGGCGATCGCCTCGACATCGACGGACCGGTAGGCCTCGGAGAGGGCGAACCCTTCCGCGTCGGCCTTGACCGCATTCATGTCGAAATCGTTGGCGCTGGCAACAAAGTCGTTGCTGATGACGTCGTCCAGGACGATGTCACCCTCGATCTGGCCGATGTCCCGGCCGACATCGAAGAACAGCTGCCAGCTCGAGTCGAGGTGGTGACCCCAGGCCTGGCGCTCGTCCCAGCGTCCCGCGAAAACGGCTGCAAGCTGCATCATCGATTCCGTTGCCACGGCGGGGGTCATCTGGCTGTCGAGCCCGGGGAACTGCTCCATGACGATCTGGGTTGCCGCCCGTGGATTGGCCCGGCCGAACTCGAGACCCATGGCCCAGGCTCTCAGATAGCGGGTATAGAGATCGTGCGTGGCCGCATCGTCGAAATCGCTCTTGCGGATGACGAAACTGTTCGCCGGAAGCTCAGAGAAGTGCCTGCCGATGAAGTAGTCGAAATCGAGTCCCTGGCCTTTCCACTGAGCCCGCAGGCCTTCCCAGGCCAGCGCCGCGTCACCCTGTCCCTGGGCCAGTGTCGTGCCCCACTGGGGCCAGCCGGCAGCGACATAGGTGACCTTGGTGATGTCGACGCCTGCCGCCTTGAGCATGGGGTCGCAGATGGATTGCCAGCCAGCGCTTCCGAGGAGCACGGTCTTGCCTTCGAGTTCACGGATATCCGCCGGTCTTTCACCCTTGCGGAAAGCAAAGTCGAAGACATCGGCGCCGCCCATGTGGAAGACCGAGACCAGGGGAATGCCCTGTGCCAGGCCGAGCGAAAACACGCCGGGAGAGGGATAGCCCATGTCGGCCTGACCCTGGTCGACGAGCTTCACCGTTGCGGTTGCATCCGAAGGCCCGGGTTCGAGGGTGGTGTCGATGTCACCGAAGTACCCGTGTCGCAGGGCGACCCAGTAGGGATAGTCGTCGAGAACCTCGACGGTGCCCCGCGGCGAGACCCAGCGCACCGAATCCCCTGCCGCGGCCTCGACCGGGAGGCCGGCCAGAACGGCGGCGGAAACGCCTCCGGCGCCAGCCTGGAGAAGCCGTCGGCGGCTCACTCGAAACGGTGACTTCAGCGTGCTCATCATGACATCATCTCCTTGTCTCTTGATGGTGGTTGGTGATCCTGGGTCGGCCTTCATGCCTGCCATCCGGCAAATCGCTTTCCGACCCAGTAGAAGAACGCGTAGAACGATATGCCGATCACGGCGAGCATGAGAATGATGGCGAAGAACTGCGGCATCCGGACCATGGAGGAATAGTAGGTGAGGCGGCTGCCCAGTCCCTCTGCCCCGCCGACCATTTCGGCGGCAACCGTGGTCAGGAGACCGAAGATCGATCCGACGAGGAGACCGACGATGATCATCGGCATGGCCATCGGGATGCGGATCTTGGTGAAGATCTGGATGGTGTTGGCGCCGAACGAGCGCGCCAGCGCGATCTTGGCGAGATCGACACGCCGGAAACCGGTGGCCGCATTGATCATCACCATGGGCCCGCTGGCAAGGGCCACCGCGATGATGCGGGGCTCACTGCCGAAACCGAAGCGCAGGATCAGCAGGGGAACCAGTGCCAGCATCGGCGTGGTCACGAGCAGCAGGATGTAGGGCGTGACGACCTTCTCGACAAATGGAAACTGGGTGATGACAGCCGCCAGCAGGAATCCGATCGATGCGCCGATGCCGAAGCCCGCGGCAAGTTCGTAGAGCGTGACGACGAGGTGCGGTGCGATGTGATGCCACTCGGTGACGAGTGCGCTGGCGATCTCGCTCGGCAAAGGGAGCACGTAGTGGGGCACCTCGAAGATCTCGATGAGCAGTTCGGCGCCGCCGACGATGATCACCGCGACCACAAGAATGACGGCGACCTCGAAGAAGGTCCGGGCACGGCCGGCCGTCAGGGAGGTCAGGCCGCCAAGACCCGACATGTCGTCTTCACCGTCCCGCTTCCTGTTGAATTCCGGTATCCGGTTGTCGAGTGCACTACTCATGGCTCCACCCATTCTCCACTGCATCGGGCATGTCAGGTTTCGATTCTGGCCTTGATCCCGAGGACGCGTTCGATGAACCCGGGCGTGGTCATGATGTCGATTGATCGCGGGCGCGGAATGTCGATCGTGAAGATCTCGGCGATTCGTCCCGGGCGCGCCGACATCACGGCGACCCTGTCCGCAAGGAAGATGGCCTCGGGAATGGAATGCGTGACGAACGCGATGGTCTTGCCGGTGCTCATCCAGATGTCCTGGATGAGCAGGTTCATCTCGTCGCGCGTGAAGGCATCGAGGGCGCCAAAGGGTTCGTCCATCAGGAGGACCGAGGGGTCGACTGCAAGGCTGCGAACGATGGAGGCGCGCTGCTGCATGCCTCCCGAGAGTTCCCGCGGATACCGTGAATCAAAGCCGGTCAGACCGACCTGCTCGAGAAGCCTGTCGATCTTCCCGCGATCCGGCCTGATTCCCTTGATCTCGAAGGGAAGATGGACATTGTCGATGACGTTGCGCCACGGAAGGAGGTTGGCGTCCTGAAAGATCATGGCGATCTCCGGATGGGGCCGCTCGATCCTGTCGTTGTCGAGAAAGACCTCCCCCGAAGTCAGGCTGTGAAGACCTGCCATGCTCCACAGCAGGGTGGTCTTGCCGCAGCCTGACGGTCCGAGGATGCACATGAATTCGCCCTCCACGATCTCGAGTCCGACCCTGTCGAGGGCATGCAGGGGACCGGAGTCCGTGTCATAGAACTTGGTGGCCTCGCACACGACCATTCTCGTCGGGCGGCTGTTCGCCGACCCGCCATCGGCCGGCTCCACCATGTTCCGTTCCGTTTTCACGACGTTGCTTCCCCTTGCCGGAGGGAACGGTATGCGCCGCTCGCCACCGTATCAAGGGGCAACCGGAGGGATCGAATTGCATCCGCTTCCAGCCCGGTGGCCCGCCCGCGGACATCGGCCTGCCGAGGACGAGGACCGCGACCCGGGTTCACTGCGCGACGGTTTCATGGATCACTGCTGGTGCTTCAGGACTGTCCCGGCACGCCTTTCCGGCCCTTGGCATCTTGGTTCCGGCTCAAGACCGTGCGGCGCCTCTGGCTGATGGTGAGCCACTATCATGGGCGGGCGCCGAACTTCTCCGAGCTTGGCCGGTCGTTCGGCATCTCCGATCACTCGGTCCGCCGCGACCTCGAGATTCTGGGCGGGACCTGCATGATCAGGCTGGTGCCGGCTTGGTACGCGAACGTCGGCAAGCGGCTTGTTGAAGGCGCCCAGGCTCTGCGTCCGCGACAGCGGCCTTCTTCACTCCCTGCACACCATGGCCACACCCGGGCAGCTGGAGTCCCACCCCAAGCTCGGTGCATCATGGGAGGGCTTCGCCATGGAGCAGGCCATTCGCCTCATGGACGTGTCCCGTCCACACGTCTGGCGCAGTAAGCGTTCTGCCGTGCGGTGACGGCTGATTTTGGTTGATTTTGGGACTGGCTGACAACCGTCTGAGAAAGTGCTGGCAAGCATCCTCAACCGGTCGAATATCACCAACAATCACCGCGCGACCGAACGCTTACCCCGAAGCCATGTTGGCAGGAAAGGACGCCCGGGAGACCTCAAGCACGATGACCTGCAAGCGTCCGGTCTTGCCCCGGTTTTCGCTCGGCATTCTCCCAAGCGCTGTCATCCCCTCATGAGCGAACGCTTACCGCTGCCTGGGCCTGGCGGCCAGCACATCATCAAGACTTGGGGCAGCCAGCACCGCCTCCGCCCAGGCCTCCAGTTCGGCGGCCGACGCGCCGCGCACCCGCTCGCGGACCGCATCCGGCACATCACCGAAGCGCAGGGACAGTTGACGAAGAAGAAGTTCCGCGAGGGCCTCACTCCGGCCTCGTTCAAGTCCCCTCTCGAGTCCCTCGGCTCTTCCTCTCTCGATACCCTCGGCTCGTCCTCTCTCGATACCCTCGGCTCTTCCCCTCTCGATACCCTCGGCTCTTCCCCTCTCGAGTCCCTCGGATCTTCCCTGTTCGACCCAGGTTTGTGCGATCGTGCCCATCAACACCTCCCAATGGTCCGGCTTCGTCCGGCGCAAAGACGCCTCCAGCATGGCCGGCGTCAGGCCCTGGTGCTCGGTCATGTAGCGCACAATATGGTGCTCGAAGTCGCTCCCTGCAAGCAGCCCGTCCATGATCACGTCGAGAAGATCGGGCGGTACCTCCTCGGCAAAGGCAAACCTGAGCGCCAGAAGAGCGGACCGCACCTCGGGCGAGGTCGACGGCCGGTCCGGCGCCATCTCCCCGAGGTCGTGCACCACATAGGCGAACTCCCTGACGAACGGCTTCAGCTTCTCGGGCGCGTCGATCATCTTCAGCACCGAGCGCGCCGCCTTCCAGCGACCCCGGCCGTGATAGAAGACCAGGGGGATGATCGCCGGCAGCTTGATGTCGTTCCCGCCGCCCTCGCTCTTGCTCCGCTCGCTCTTGCTCCGCTCGATCTCGCGCCGCCAGATGTTGACCATGTATCCCAGAAGCTGGAGCGGCGTCTCGGCGTCGACGTAGCTCTTGTGTTCGAGCAGCACGTAGAGGCGCGCATCTTTGCCGTCCTTCAATCTCACCCGGAACAGCGCATCGCACTGGGTGGTACGGGCGGCCTTGTCGACGAAACTCTCCCCAACCGCCTCGAACGGCGCCTCGGGATCGAGGAGTTCAGCCACCTTCCGCGGCAAGTAGTCGGTGAGCAGAGAAGCGGCACGGGACGGTTCGGAGACCAGTGCCCGGAACAGCGTATCGTGTCGATTCACCGGAAGTCTCACCGAGCGAGACCCCGGCGTTTCAACGGGCATCGTGCTCACGGGCTGGAAGAGGGAAGGTGTTCGTCATGGCGGCACCCTACGCCGAACAGCACCAAGGCGGCAATCGCGGCGCCTGACCCGGGGTGAGGCCTGCCAGGCGTCAAGACCTCGATGGCGCTTGTTCCTCAGGTCGCCGCCATGCCCCCGTACTTCACTCGGGTGGCCTCAGCCCAAGCTATGGCCCCTCCCTATGCTGGGTTGTGGAACTGATAGAAGACTAGTGATCACCCGCGATTTTGGCAACAAACTTCAAGGTCACCAACCCGCCCTCGTCCCCGCCTTCGATACCTCCAAGACCGCTTCGCTGCCTGCCGAAGCCCTATTGGCAGGAAGGCCGCCCGGGAGACCTCATGCACGATGACCCGCAAGCGTGCGGTCTTGCCCCGGTATTCGCTCGGCCCTCTCTCAGGCGCCGTCATCCCCTGATGAGCGAACGCTTACCTGGCGCACGCACACAGGCGCGGAACTCGACCTTGTCTGGCAGGCCCGCGGAGCGCTTGTGGGGGATGGAATTCAAGGACCAGGATGCGCCCGGCGATGACGGGGAGCATGCACGCGGTGCTGCGCGCCCTGCCGATTCGGCATCTCTGGATCGTCTATCCCGGCCACGAGGGTTGCCGGCTCGACGAGAAGGTCACCGTGCTGCCCGTCACCGGAATCCCCGACATCGCGTTCGACCTTCGCACGGACGCGGGAACAGGCGCTTCCGATGCCTGATCGCCCTCCGCCAGCAGCGGATTCGGTGGCGAGGGACGGCGTGCCGTCCGGTCGACAGGGTGCCGCGGGCTCCACCGGTCATCAACGGCCTTCCCGGCCGGTCCCCTACCACTTGGCGATGAGTTGGGTGCCGGCCTCGGGAGCGGCCGGAAAGGATGCAGTCAGGATTTCGGCAAGGGAATCCCGGCAGATACGGTGGGCAGGGTCATGGAAGAGATTGTGGTGTTCGTCCGGATCGGCCTCGAGATCGAAGAGTTCGCCCCAGTCGGCCTTGCCCCGGGGATAGAGAGTGAGGCGCCGGCCGCCGGTGACGATGGAATGGTTGTAGAGACGCTGGTCGGTTCGCGGATGGTACTCGAGGAAACGCACCTTGCGGTCGATGGAACGGCCCTCGAAGAGCGGCTTCAGGGACGTTCCGTCGAGACCGGGCGGCTCGGCGATGCCGGCCAGATCGAGCAGTGTCGGCATGATGTCGAGATGGCTCGACGGCGCCTCGGTGGTGTCGCCTGCAGGAATGCCCGGCCCCGCCATGATGAAACTCACCCTGGTGAGGTCGCGCCAGGGCGGCGGTCCCTTGTGCAGAAGCCCGTGGTGACCGAGAAACTCGCCGTGGTCCGAGGTGAAGATGACCACCGTGTCGTCGGCAAGGCCGAGGCGGGCGAGCGTCGCCAGGATCCGGCCGAAGGCGTGATCCACCTGGGATTCCATGCCCCGCGTCAGGCCGATCGCCCGGCCGAGGCTGGCATCCGACATTCCTGACGTGACAGTCATCCCTCCCTGCTCCACGGGCGCGGCCGCATTGTCGATCCAGTCGCTCGCAAGACGCCGACGGATGTAGTCCGGCATCCGTTCGAGTTCTTCCGGGTCGTGCCGGGGCAGGGGACCGGGCTCATGGAGGTCCGCCCATGGCCGTGGCGGGCTGAACGGATGATGGGGATCGGGTGTGGAGACGAACATCATGAAGGGCGGGCGGGCGCGCTCGAGAAAGGCGATCGCCCTGTCGGCGATCCACGTGTTGTAGTGAAGCGCATCAGGCACCGCCGAAACCCAGGCCTCCGGAAGATCGTCAAGCGGACCCTCGAGGGCGGCTGCGGGCTGGAAGAGCGGCACGGCCTGCGGGTGCTCCTCCTTCATCCAGGCGGCGTAGTGGCCGCCCTCGGTGACGAGCAGGGATTCGCCGATCACGAAATCCGCCGTGCCGTAGCCGAAGTAGGGTCCGGTCCAGTCCGCGTGAACATCCGATGTCCAGAAGGCGATCGATTCCGGAAAGCACCGATCCGCGCGAGCCAGAATCGGCTGCAGGTGAAGCTTGCCCACGGCGTGGGTGCTGTAGCCGGCTCCCGCGAGAAGGACGGGCAGGAAGTGGAGCCCCTGCTTGAGAGTGCGTCCGTTGGTCGTCATGCCGTGATGCCGGGGATGGAGCCCCGTGATCATGGTGCCGCGACTCGGGCAGCAGATCTGGTTGGGAGTCAGGTGGTTGTCGAAACGCAGGCCGCGTGCCGCCAGGGCATCGAGATGGGGAGTGGACGCGCTGGTCGCGCCATAGCATCCCAGACTGTCGGCACGCTGCTGGTCGGTGCACAGGAAGAGGATGTTCGGGCGCATCGATCCTGCCTCAGTAGGGTCCGGGCACGATCCTTGATCCGTCGGCAAAGCGTCCCGGGCGGAAGCGGTGCAGGTCGTGTCCGGGACTGCGGCCGCTGACGAGATCGGCCATGATGCGCCCGATGGCAGGGCCGATGCCGAATCCGTGGCCGCTGAACCCTGTGGCCACAAAGAGCCCCGGCACCGGCAGTTCCCCGAGAATGGGAACGGCGTCGGGCGTGACATCGATCATGCCGGCCCAGGCCTCGGCCAGTCCTGCCCTTGCAAGGGCAGGCGCCCGCCGCGGCAGGCGTTCCTCGAGGCGCCGGATGACGAGAGGCGATGGTGGTGGATCGAGGACGCGCTGGCGTTCGTAGGGAGACTCCTCGTCTGCCGACCAGCGCCGGGCGAGACCCCAGCTCCCCGGATAGCCAGCGGGGGCCGCCGTGCGCAACCTGACATCGCGGGCGGACTTGCGCAGCAGGGGTACGAACCGCATGGCGTGCCGGAAGGAGGGCGGTCCGACGTAGTGTTCGGCGATATCGCCCGTGGAAACCGTGTAACCCCCGTCGGCACGTCGCCGTGTCGCCAGCCCGGGAACCGACATGTTGAGCGGCAGGATGTCCTCCGAAGGAGAGGTCCGCGCCGCCGTGGAGCGCACCACCAGTTGGGCCAGGTCGATGCCGCAATTGGCGGCAAATCCAGATGACCACGCGCCACCGGCAAGGAGCAGGCGGTCGCAGGCAACGCGGCCCCTTTCCGTGACGACGCCAGCGATGCGTCCACCCGCGACGTCGGGAACCCGTGCCGCGCATTCCTCGATGACGGCTGCACCGCGGTCCCGAAGGGCCCGCGCCCAGGCCGGCACCGCCCGCTCGGGTTCGGCACGGCCGTCCGATGCGGTCATCATGCCGCCGACGAAACGGCCGCCCATGGCCGCAAACCGGTTCCCGACCTCGCGGGCGCTGAAGAGGACCGTGTCGAGCTGGTGTTCCCGGGCGACGGCATGCCACGCCTCCATGCCTCCGACCGCCTCTTCGTTCTCCACCAGCTTGACACATGCCGATTGCGTGAACGTCAGCTCCTCGTTGCCGGTGGTTGCCGCCAGGCCTCGCCAGATCCGGTTCGACTCCATCATGATCGGGAGTTCCGCGACATCGCGGCCCTGCTGGCGTACCCAGCCCCAGTTCCTGCTCGACTGCTCACCGGCAATCCTCCCCTTCTCGACCACGAGGACACTGTCGCCGCGTTCGGCGAGGAACCACGCACTGGCAATGCCGGCGATGCCACCGCCGATGACGACGACATCGACGCGTTCAGGGAGCGGGTCCCGGAAGGTCACGGGACTTCGGTGGCTGAGCATGGGCATTATCCTGCCTCCCGGGCGCAGCGTATGCACAGGGCGACGGTGGGGTCGAAGTCGAGGCGGGCCCCGGCAATCGCCTCGCCGCACTCGGTGCACAGGCCCCAGGTGCCGTCGGCCAGGCGCTCGAGGGCAGCTTCTGTCCGCTGACGCTCGGCGCGCCGCCGCCGTTCCTGTGCCTCGGCCATGGCCTGGACCTGCAGGGCATCCATGCGCGACAGCCGGCCGACCCGGGACTGATCGAGCATCACCGGAGCGCGTTCGCCGGCCGTGGTCGCCTGATCATCATCGATCCGGGCGAGCCGGTTCTTCAGAAGGCGTTCGATTCCGGCAGGGTCGTGCATGGCGGCCGAAGTCTACAGGCGCTGTCCGGAGATTGAACAGTGACAGCGTTGATGTATATGTCCAGACTGCGCACCACCTTCACGAGGAACGTCATGGCCGCGATTGCTGCTCTTCAGGTCACCGGCTTCCAGGATGATCCGGAACGATCCCAGACGATGTCGGCATCCTACTACCACGATCCGGCGATCTGGGAACGTGAGAAACGCCGGGTCTTCCATGCCACCTGGCAGTATGTCGGGCATGTCTCGATGGTGCCGGACAACGGCAATTACATCGTGCGGGACATCGTCGATCAGAGCGTGGTCGTGCTGCGCGACGCGAAGGGCGAGATCAAGGCCTTTTTCAATGTCTGCCAGCACCGTGCCCACCGCCTGCTTGAGGGAGAGGGTCGTCTTGGCCCGATCATCACCTGCCCCTATCACAACTGGGCCTATGATCAGAGCGGCGCCCTGCGCACGGCGCGGGGCAGTGAACGCATGGCCAGCTTCGATGCTTCGGCGTACCACCTGGAGGAAGTCCCTGTCGGCGAGATGCTGGGCTTCCTCTTCGTCAACCTCGATGGCAACGCACCGCCCTTCGGTGAGGTGGCGGCAGCGCTCGAATCCGAGATCGCGTCCTTCTCTCCCATGGCGGCGGAACTGAAGTGCGCCGACCGCAGCGAGTACCCTCTCAAGGCCAACTGGAAGAACTCCGTGGAGAATTATGATGAGTGCTTCCACTGCCCGAACCAGCACCGTTCGCTGATCGAGCAGGCGATTGACTGGGAAAGCTACCGCATCGCGACCCATGACCATCACCACGCCCACCATTCGGTCGAGAAGAACGTGGCCTACCGGTCGGTTACGAGGGGGGCGGCGAAGCCGGA
The DNA here is from genome assembly GCA_964291265.2 of Alphaproteobacteria bacterium. Taxonomy (GTDB): domain Bacteria; phylum Pseudomonadota; class Alphaproteobacteria; order SP197; family SP197; genus SP197. The sequence continues at coordinate 59,969 of OZ219747.1, read as the reverse complement.
GAACTTTGCCAGCTGGCTATTGTGGCCCAACTGGGTGTGCGAGGCCTACCCCGGGGGCAATCTGACCGTGTTCCACCATGTTCCCCTCGGGCCTGAGAAAACGGTGCAACGCTGCGAGTGGTATTTCCCGCAATCGACACCGACCGCCGAAGAGCAGGAGATCATCGACTTCGTGCACGAAGTGCGCCTCGAGGACATCCCGTTGTGCGAGAGCGTGCAACAGGGACTGCACTCTCTCGGCTACCGTCAGGGCCGGTTCATCGTCGACCCCGGGCGCAGCCAGTACAGCGAGCATGCCGTGCATGACTTCCAGGCGAAATGGCTGAGCGCCATGGGTGATCCCTGAACCTCCGGGACGGGTGTGACTGAGGACCGGAATGCCGGCTCATTCAGGCTCCACCCACGTTGCCAGAGGCCCCCGATCACCCTCGCGCCAGCGGACCCGCACCCGTTGGTTGGATTCCAGCATCGGAATGCCGGCTCTCGTGACGATGCGTCCGGGAAGAAAGATGTCACGGTCACTGTCGTCGGGAACGATGAAGCCGAAACCCCTGTTGGTATCGAAGAACTTCACCGTGCCGTCGGTCTCGTGCTCGTCATCATAGGAGCCCTGCCATTCGCGGGGCCCCCTGCCTCGATCACGGGGAGGCATCTGTTCCGCCGTCGATACGTCGACCTTGTGAAGGTTGGAAACCTGGAATCCCCGCTCCGTGCGGATGATGTCACACTCGATGGTGGCACCGTTGGGGATATCACTCAGGCCGGCCTGGGTCACGGCGGAGGCATGGATAAATACATCAGGTTCGTCGGGATTGACCTGAACGAAACCGAATCCCTTCGTCGAATTGTACCACTTGACGGTGGCCGAGACGTTGAGACGGCTGCCCGGGGATCCCGGTTCATACTCGTCAGACATGCGCATTGTTCCAATGTTGCAACGTGTCCACTCCCGCTGCTGTTGTGGTCACGGGACTCCTCGTCGGACAGGACAGGCTTCCGGCAGGCAAGCGATCAAGGACTCCGGTTGCCGCGGACTCCCCCATAGTGAACCAAATTCTGTAACAGACAAGCAAAAAGTTTGAGCATGCCGACGATCTCGCATGCCCGCCGGGTGTTTGCCTTGCCTGGAACCGGCTTGTCAAGACGCGGGGTCGAGACCGTTGCAGGTCCGGTCGTGTGATCCCTGACGCTTGCACTTCGCCGGTCTTTGGTCCACATGGAGCAGGAAACCCCGCCTTGCCGTGCCTCCGGAAGGGTGGAACGTGGTCACCACAAGGGAGTTCTGCATGTCGAAAGAGGATCTGATAGAAGCCGATGGCGTCGTGACGGAGGTTCTTCCCGACGCCCATTTTCGGGTAGAGCTCGACAATGGCCACAAGGTGATGGCCTACACGTCAGGCCGCATGCGCAAGGCCAGGATCCGTGTGTTGACGGGTGACCGCGTCACGGTCGAGATGACGCCCTACGACCTCACGAAGGCGCGCATCAATTTCCGTCACAAGGACGAAAGCACCACGGCGCGTGTGCCCGGGGCCAATCCCCGCAGGTTCCCCCGCAATCGCCGTCGCTGACGGCTCAGGCAGCCAGCAGGGCTGCATACCAGAAGGCAAAGTTGGCCAGCGACGGTTCCAGTGCCGAGAAACGGCCCGGAACGGCGTCGGGTGACGCCATGCCGCCTTGTTGCTTTCCGAGGACGTCGATGTCCTCGTCCATGGCTTCATCCATGCGCCGATAGTAGTGCAGGGAAGCCCGCTTGAACCCCGGTGCCGTGCGCGTCGCCTCGGGAAAGCACACGGACATGACGGCACGGCATGAGTCCGCACCCCGAGGCCAGGCTTCCAGCATCCACATCGCGTCCCTGCCGACGGCAAACGTCATGTTCGGATAGATCCACGTGTAGCGCGTGCCCGAGAGGTGGCGCCCGCTGAGCCCCGGCATGGGGTCGAGAGCGTGATCCTGGTCGCCGGACTTCAGGGCTCCGGTTCCCGATGTCGTGCCGAACTGCGATGTGAAGTTGCCGGATACCGAGTCCGGCGGATCGGGTTCGGCGTAGAGGGCGCCGAAGGTCTGCCGGTGGACGCTGCCCAGGTGGTAGTACTCGTTGAAGACCTCCAGGAAGAGTTTCCAGTTGCAGGGAATGTCGCGTTCCAGGCGGCGCGTGGTGACGAGCCGATCGAGGGGCCAGGGCGCGTGCACCGCCTCGAAGTCACCGAGCCAGTCGTCGATCGAGCAGGGCGCCGCGTCGAGGCTGACGAAGACGAATCCCGCCCGCTCTGTCACGTGGTAGGCGCGCAGACCGTGGTCCGCCATGTCGAAGCCGGAGGCCGACTCCATGCGGGGCGCCGCCACCAGGCGGCCGTCGAGGGTGTAGGTCCATGCATGAAACGGGCAGACGATGCGGGCGAGGCGGCATGATTCGCCCACGAGTTCCGTGCCGCGGTGGCGGCAGGAATTGGCGAAGGCATGGAGTGTGCCCTTCCTGTCCCTGGTGATCAGGACCGGTGCGCCGGCGATATCGACCGGAGCGCACGAACCAGCGGATGGCCATCGGTCGCTGCGGCCGCAACCCACCCACCCGCTGCGGAACAGCCGGTCGCGTTCCAGTGTGACCACGTCCGGATCGGTGTAGACCGCCGGAGGCAGTGTCGGCGAACGGCTGGCAGGCGGTGTCACACGCCGGAGATCGGCGATGATCGCGGCTCGGGGATCCATCGTGCGGATTGCCTCGCTTGAGTCGGCCGACGGTGTCCGCATCATGGCGGCATCACCTGAGAAGGGACGTTACCCATGAAAATCGCGGAGATCGAGACGTTCGTTGTGGGCAATCCGCCGCCGCATTTCGGTGGCCGCTTCTTCGTCTTCGTCAAGTTGGTGACCGATGACGGCATTGTCGGCTACGGGGAGGTCTACGCGGCCAGTTTCTCGCCCCACGTGGTGGCGGTCATGGTGGAGGATATCGCCATGCGTCATGTGATGGGCGAGAATCCCTTCAACATCGAGACCTTGTGGCGTCGAATGTATGGCGGCGGCTACAGCATGCGTCCCGAGATCTCCCTGTTGGCGGTCATGTCGGGCCTCGAGATCGCCTGCTGGGACATCATCGGCAAGGCGACGTCGAAGCCGGTCTACATGCTGCTTGGCGGCAAGGTGCACGAACGGTTGCGCAGCTATACCTACCTCTATCCGGCCGTCGGGGACGACGAGGAGGCCGTCTACGCCGATCCGGATGTCGCCGCCGAACGGGCCGCCACCTACGTGCGCGAGGGATTCACCGCGGTGAAGTTCGACCCCGCCGGACCCTACAGCGTCTTCGATCCGCGTCAGCCTTCCCTGGAGCGAATGGCGCTTTCGGAAGCCTTCGTGAGAGCGCTGCGCGAGGCCGTGGGCACGAAGGCGGACCTGCTTTTCGGCACCCATGGACAGTTCACGCCGTCGGGGGCCATCCGCCTCGCCCGCAGGCTCGAACCGTACGATCCGCTCTGGTTCGAGGAACCGGTGGCCGCGGAAATGCCGGAGGAGATGGCCCGTGTTGCCCGCTCGACGACCATTCCGATCGCCACCGGCGAGCGGCTGGCAACGAAGCACGAGTTCGCCCGCGTGCTGACAAGCGGCGCGGCCTCGATCCTGCAGATGGCGCTCGGCCGGGTGGGGGGCCTTCTGGAAGCAAAGAAGATCGCCGGCATGGCAGAGGCGCACTACGCCCAGATCGCGCCCCATCTCTACTGCGGGCCGATCGAGGGTGCTGCCAATGTTCAGATTGCCACGGCGTCGCCCAACTTCCTGATACTCGAGAGCATCCGCCGCTGGGATGGTTTCCACGCCAGAATCCTCAAGTCCCCGATGCGCTGGGAGGAAGGTCATGTCATCCCGCCGGACGCACCCGGAATCGGAGTCGAACTCGACGAGGATGTGGCGCGTGCCCATCCCTACACCGATGACCACCTCCACCTCGAACCGGAAACCGTGCCGGTGACATGAGGAGTGCGGCGGCGAGAACGGTGTCCTGCCCCGCCAGGCGACGTGAGGGCGCAGGTCAGGTGACGCGTGCCATTGCACTGCGATATCGATTCTGGAAACGGTACGTCACGTGCAGGAATCGACAGTGACTGTCAAGGGAGAGGCCGCCTTGCCGAAGGGCGTGCGGGTTGCGCCAGACCTGTCGGCCGGCGACCGAATCAGGTGCATCCTGCTCGATGGTGGCGAGGTGCGGCTGGCCGGCGTGCGGTCATGCACTGACGGCTGATTCCGGTCCCTCTGAGCATCTGCCAACAGACTGATCACACGATCTCGTTCATGATCGAGGCCATGGGGTGCTTTCGACGAACCGCGGGATGCGGCCCTGCAGCTGACGGGCGGCGGCCTGTGTCTGCCGCCGGCGGCCTTGTCGTGCGAGGCGCCTGACTGGCGGGCGTTCCATGAGGCTTGAGCGGATCCTGGCGAATACGGGCGAATCGCGTATGCCGGAGTTGCGCTGAAGGCGGCGACCTGCGGGTCGGACCGCGGCCGCATCATGTGGCAGACCGCATTCGCGTCGACCAGTGTCGCGGATTCCCGTCGGACAGACGTCAGCCTTGGCGGGTGGATGAGGCCGTTGCCGCCTGTGCGTGCGAGTGATCGGGCCTGTTACCAAGGTCCTGGTTCAGGGTGACAAGAGACAGGGTCAGGCAGCGACTGACCTGATCGAAGGCCTTGCGGAGCGCGACCCCGGACTCAGCCGCCGTGAGGGTGTAGTTCTCGTATGGCGAAGCCAAGTCATTGATTTATCACGGTTGTGCGGTCGCGATGGAGCGGCGAAAACGGGGTTTCGTGACAATTGCCCGTTTCAGGACCGGATTTTGTCACGACAGCAGGGCTTGGCGGTGGATGCGGGAACGCTCCGCACCGCAAGATGCGATATGATGCTGGCTTCAACCCACAACATCAGGAGCGCTCCCATGTCAGTGTCACAGCTTCGGCCTTCCGCGTCCATCGATCTTTCCGGCTTGCCGCCTCGGGTTGTCGAAGCGGTCACGCAAGTGACCGCGGTGTGTCATCGGCAGCTCGGTTCAGAGCGCTCTGCCGAGGCCTTCGAGGAAGCGGAGCGGCGGGTGCTTGAGAGCGTGCACGCGCTTGGCTGCGAGATCCTGGGTGCCTGTGCCGAGGCCCGGGACGACGGTGCGCCCCGGATCGAGCGGGACGGGCAGAACTGGTTCCGTGTGGCGCCGACGCCGAAGACGATCATGACCTCGCTCGGCCCGGTGACCTTTCGGCGTGCGCGCTACCGCACCGGCGGGCACCGCCGGTCGCTGATGCCGGTGGACGAAAGCCTGGGCCTCGTCGACGACTACCTGACACGGCCGGCGGCTCAGCTTGGGCTGATGATGATGGTCCACTGCACGGCGCGGGAAGCGGAGGCGTTCTTCGGCAAGCTCGGCGCCATGACGCCGTCTGTGAGCACCTTGCAGCGCTTGAGCCTGACCATGCAGGAGCGTTGGGAAGGTCTCGGCCCGCAGGCCCTGGATGGCATCCGGGAAGCCGAGGACATTCCGCAGGACGCGGTCACCGCCTCGGTCTCGCTCGACGGCGTCATGGTGGCGCTGCGGGCCGGCGAGGACGGCCGTAGCGAGGCCTGCTGGCGCGAGGCGGCCTGTGGCACAGTCTCCTTCCACGACGCCGACGGTGAGCGCCTGAAGACCGTCTATCTCGGCCGCATGCCCGAGCGCGGCAAGTGCACGCTGAAGGCGCAGCTGGCAAGCGAGGTCGCGCATATCAGGCGTGAGCGTCCCGAGATCAGGATCAGCGCCATCGCCGCCGCCGCCGCCGACAACTGGACCTTCCTCTCTGGTCTTGAACCCGAAACCGAGGTGATCGACTTCTGGCATGCCTGCGAGCATCTGCGCGTGGTGGCCGACCATGCAGCGGCGCCCCACTGGTTCGAGAAGTACCGCGAGATCCTGCGTCACGACCCCTGCGGCATCGACAGGGTGATCCGGGCGCTGCGCCACCTTCGCGACACCGCCAAGCCGGCGGGCCGAGCCGACATCGACAGGGAACTGGCCTTCTTCCGCAAGCATCGCCACCGCATGCGCTACCACGCACTGAAGCAACAGGGGATCGCCATCGGCTCGGGACTTGTCGAGGCAGCCAACAAGACCCTCGTCACACAGCGCATGAAGCGCTCCGGCATGCGCTGGCGCATCGTCGGCGGACAAGCCGTTCTCACCTTCCGCGCCCTCATCAAATCCGGCCGCTTCGAAAGCGCGTGGACCGCCATGATCGAGGGCGACAACGCACCAGCCAACGACAACATCAGCCCACATCACACCCCGGCGCTGGCCGCATGAGATGAAACAATGGAACTAAGTCCATAACTTAAGACCATAACATAACTGCCATACTAGACTCACACCCCGCCGTGACGTACCTGGGGAAATGATCCGGGCGCTTGAACGCGCCTGCGGGATGTCCCGCAGAGACATCGTGCCCGCCATCGAGGGATTGCTGGCGTCGCGTGACGTGGTGATGGAGGAGGCGGGTCGAGTCGGCAGTGTCGTGTCGCGCCAGGCGGCTGGTGGTGCCGGGCTTGCCCGATTGCATGACTCTCCGGGCATCGCCGGATGCCGGTTGTGACTGCCTTGCCCCATTCGACAAGACTCCGACGCGTCACCCCGGAGCATGGACGCCCTCGCAAGCCACCGTGGCGTGAGCCGGCCGGCCCTTGCCATGTTGCAGGACCATGGCATGGACTTGAGCGGGATTCAGTCACACGTCCGGACGTTCCGCGGACCTGTCTTGCTGATGGTGTCCCGTCGGTTCCGATTGACAACGCCGGTCGGGTCATCCGGACAGGACCTTGCAGCGCAGGCTCCAGACGGCGTGCGAGGCCAGTGTGGCAAGAATCACCAGTCCGCCCAGGAGTGTGGTGCCGGCGGGTTCCTCACCGATCACCGCCCACACGAGAACGGGCGCCAGGACCGCCTCCAGCAGGAAGAGGAGCAGGACTTCCGGGGCCGGAATGTAGCGGGCGCCGATGAACTGCAGGGCGAAGGCAAGAGGGAGCATGATGAACCCCATGACGGCGATCAGGCGGGCATCTCCCGTGCCGACGGCCACCGGCAAGGAGACGGCCGCGGCGATGGTCGCTGTGACGAGACCGCCGATGGCCAGGGTGGGAACCATGTCCGTCATCCTGTGTTTGCGGATGAGGGCGAAGGTCAGGCCCGAGAGCGCGGCCACAACGAGGGCGGAAAGATCGCCCTCCAGGGAGGAGCCGGCGCCGGCTTCCCCGGAGACGATGATCAGCAGTCCGGCGAAGGTCCCGATCATTGCGCCGATGGTGTGGATCGGCAGCCTTTCGCGCATGAGAAGCCAGGAAAACGCCGCACCGAACATGCTGCCGGTGGCGATGATCAGCAGGGCGCTGGCAGCCGAGGTATGGGTGATGGCCCAGACAAAGGCGACGGTGCCGACGCCGAAGAGGATGCCGATCACGAGACCTGAAACACCGGGCGCCAGCATGACCTCCACAGCTCGGCGACGGTAGACGGCCATGAGCCCGACGACGAGTCCGGCGGCGGACAGGAGCCCGCGCCAGAAGGCCAGTGTCCAGGGATCGGTGTCGATCAGTCGTATCAGCAGGACATCGGGCGTGATCACCAGCATGGCCAGTGTGGTGATCGTCAGTCCCCTGGCGCGTTCGCTCACTGCATTCCTCTCCAGGTGATTCGTCCTGCGCCATGGAGCCATGGCAGGCCAGGGGTATAGGGTGCTAAGCGTTTGCGCGATTTTTGACGTGGATTCCGTCGGTTTTGCTTGAATTGTCTGCTGGTCTGGGGTGATTGCCCCTCGACCGACTTGCAAGAAGTCGGCCGAGGGGCTTGTCTCCGTGACGGTGAGATCACCGGAGGCCAGTCAATGTCGCACGTTTCCTTCCCGGGTCCCATACTTTCCTGCGCTCATGTCTGGCCTCTCCTTGAGAGGATTGATGCGGCCGAGGCGGAGCGCTGCCGCCTGGAGGGATGCCCGCATTGCGGCGGTCGTCTTCACAGCGCGCGGTATCCGCGCAAGCCGCACGCGCTTGCGCCTGCTCTTCGCGGCGACAACCGCCGTTTCAGCTTCTGCTGTGCTGAGTGCAGGAGCCGGACGACTCCGCCCTCGGTGCGCTTCTTCGGCCGGAGGTTCCGTGCGGCGCCGGTATACCTGGCTGCGAGCCTCCTGGTTCTGTGCGGCAGTGTTCCCCTGGCGAAGGCGAGCCGCATGTCTGGCATCCCGGAGAGGACGCTTGGCCGGTGGCGTCGATGGTGGCGGGAGAGGTTCCCGGCGACGGCGGCGTGGCGCTGGAAACGTGGCGATCTGGCGGTGGAGGCGGACGAGCCTCCGCTTGTGGCCCTGGTGCGCTTGATGCGCGGCGGATCGTTTCGATCGCGCCTTCTGCGGAGCCTGGTCTGGCTCATGCCGTGGACCGGCTTCTGCAGGATCGTCGATGGTCTGTCGCCGCCCGCAGAGAGTGCCTGTAGTGCGATGACATAGGACCGTATAGGGCCTTCCTCCCATGGGACGACGAGGGAGGAAGGCTGTCGTGGTGACGAAGGACGAAGCGGACGCCGGGGACGCCTGGACGCGGCTGCGCTTTGCGGTGGTTGGCCCGCTGCTGGCGTCGCCGCCGCCGAAGGGGGGTCTGCGGGCCGAGCTTCAACGGCTGTCGCGGCGGGACTGGGAGCATCCCGTCAGGGGCGGCACGATCCGGTTCTCGGTGTCGACGATCGAGCGCTGGTACTACAAGGCGCGGTCGGCCGACCGGGATCCGGTGCGGGCGCTGCGCCGTCGGGTGCGCTGCGACGCCGGTCGTGCGCGGAGCGTCTCGCCCCTGCTGATGGCGGCCTTGCGCGACCAGTACAGGGCGCACCCCACGTGGTCGGTTCAGCTCCACCACGACAACCTTTGCGCGCTGGTCGAGGCCGACCCTTCGCTCGGGCCGATGCCGTCCTATGCGACGCTGACCCGGGTCATGCGTTCGGCGGGCCTGGAGCGGCGGCGGCGGCAGCGGAAGTTCGGTGGTGAAGCGGAGCGGCCTGCGGTCGAGGGGCGCGAGGTGCTGAGCTACGAGGTCTCGCGCAGCCATGCCCTGTGGCACGCCGACTTCCACCATGCGCGGACCTGTCGCGTGCTGACGCCGTCCGGGGAGTGGAGGACGCCGATCCTGCTCAGCTTCATCGACGACCATTCGCGTCTCGTCTGCCACATGCAGTGGTATCTCGGGGAGACCACGGAGATCTTCGTTCACGGCATCAGCCAGGCCTTCATGAAGCGAGGGCTGCCGCGGTCCCTTCTGACCGACAACGGATCGGCGATGACGGCCGGGGAGGTGCAGGAGGGACTGCACGCCCTCGGCGTGCTGCACCACCACACGCTTGTCCGCAGCCCGTACCAGAACGGCAAGCAGGAGGTGCTGTTCGCCCAGGTCGAGGGCCGCCTGATGGCGATGCTCGAGAACGTCGAGACCCTGACCCTGCAGGACCTGAACGACGCCACCGTCATCTGGTTCGAGCGCGAGTATCACCGCCGCGTACACCGCGAGACGGGGGTCACGCCGCTCAGGCGCGTGATCGACAGCGAGGACGCCTCGCGGACATGCCCGGACAGCAGCGAACTCCGGGCCGCCTTCCGCATCAAGGTGCGTCGCAAGGTGCGACGCTCCGACGCCACGGTGACGGTGGCGAGTGTCCGCTATCAACTGCCGGCGCCGTGGCGCCACCTGCGCGAGATCGACCTGCGCGTCGCCCGCTGGGACCTCTCCGGCATCGACATGGTCGACGGCCGCACCGGGGACCGCATCTCGACCCTGCGTCCGGTGGACAAGTCTCGCAACGCCGAGGGGCTCCGCCGCCGGACCGGGCGCCGGAGAGAAGACGACGAGGTGAAGCCACAGACCGGGCCGGCGCCGCTGCTCAAGCGCCTCCGCGACGAGCAGGACGCCACCGGCCTGCCCCCGGCATGGTTGCCCTTCGGCAAGGAGGCCGGCCCGAACGACGAAGGCAAGGACAACAACGATCAGGGAGACATGTCATGAACCGCCAACACCTCACCCATTACGGCCTCAAGTGGAACCCCTTCGCCGCCGACCTGCCGGTCGAGGGCCTTCTCGCAACGCCCGCGATCGACAGCTTCTGCCGCAGGATCGAGCGTCAGCTCGTGCGCCAGGGCGGCTTCGCCGTGGTGGCCGGCGAGCATGGCACCGGCAAGAGCGTCGCCCTGCGCCTGCTCGACGAGCGTCTCGAGACCGCGGAGGGCCTCGACGTCGCCGTGCTCGCCCATCCCTCGTCGAGCACCGCAGACTTCTACCGCGAGATGACCGACCTCTTCGGCATCACGACCCTGCGCCGGAACCTCTGGGCCGGCTTCAAGGCCTTGCGCGAGTGCTGGCTCACCCATCTCGAGGACACCCGCATGCGCCCGGTCCTGCTCGTCGACGAGGCCCAGGAGATGCCGCAGGCCGTGCTCACCGAACTGCGCCTGCTCGCCTCCACGGAGTTCGACTCGCGCGCCATCCTCAGCGTCGTCCTGGCCGGCGACAGCCGCCTGCTCGCCAAGCTGCACAGCCCCGACCTGCAAGCCGTCGCCTCGCGGGTCCGTCAACGCCTCGTCATGACGCGCTGCGAACCCGACGAACTGCTCCGCCTGCTCGACCACCTGCTCGACGCCGCCGGCAATCCAGGCCTCATGACCCCCGGCCTCAAGGAGACCCTCGTCGTCCATGCAGACGGCAATCCGCGCTCCCTGACCATCCTCGCCGACAACCTCCTCGCTGTCGCCCTCGACACCGACCGCGAGGTGCTCGACGAAAAGCTCTTCCTCGAAACCTGGGGCGAACCCATCCCGCCGAGGCGCACACGATGATCGGCCTGCCAACCCGCAGCCCGGCCGAACTCGAGGACCGGCCAACCGAGGGGCAGTGGCTCGTCGACAGCCTGTGGGGCCGCGAGGCCGTCGGCATCATCGGCGGCGAACCCAAGTGCGGAAAGTCCTTCCTCGCCCTCGATCTCGCCGTCGCCGTCGCCGCCGGCGTCCCCTGTCTGCGCCGCTTCCCGGCCGTGCACCCCGGACCGGTGCTCATGTTCGCCGCCGAGGACGCCGGCCACATCGTGCGACGCCGCCTCCAGGGCATCGCCGCCGCAGCCGGCGCCGACTTCGACACCCTCGACATCGCCGTCATCGACGTCCCCGCACTGCGCCTCGACCACCCAACCGACCGCCAGAGCCTGCTCGAGACCGTCGAGCGTCACGGCTCCCGCCTGCTCATCCTCGACCCCCTCGTCCGCCTGCACGGCGTCGATGAAAACGCCGTCGCCGAGATCGCGCCGATCCTCGGCTTCCTGCGCGACGTGCAGCGACACTCCGGCGCCGCCGTGCTGCTCGTCCACCACGCACGCAAGAGCGCCGCCAGCCGGCCCGGACAGGCCTTGCGCGGAAGCAGCGAGCTGCACGCATGGGGCGACAGCAACCTCTACCTGCGGCGCCGCCACGAAACCATCCTCATGACCGTCGAACACCGCGCCGCACCCGGACTCGCCGATCTCGACATCGAACTCACCGACAGCGGCAACGGAGCCGCCCTGCAGCTGCGGCAACAGGAACCCGACGGCGCCAGGCCGCAGCCGCCAACCCCCGAACAGCGCATCGTCCAGGTCCTCGCCGACGCCGATGCCCCGCTCTCGCTGCGCCAGGTCCGGGACCGCGTCCCAACACGGAACACGACCGTCGCCACGCTTCTAGCCAAGCTCGTCCAGGAAGGACGTGTCGCACAGGACGGTCCCGGTGCCTATCGCGTCGCCAAAGCCTGACCGCAACAACCAGGCGCAAAACGCCCCGACGCCAGGCGGTTCCCGGTTCCCGGTTCCCGTTCACCCTGGGAGTTCAGGTGGGAACCGCCAACGGGAACCACCCCCCGTCCACCACGCAGGAGGCTCGACAGACCATGATCCGGTCCTGGGACAATCAGCATCTCGATGACATCCGCAACCAGCCCCTCGAACCACTCGCCCTGCGGCTCGGCTACCGAAGAGACCCGCGCGACCCGCGACGCTTCAAGCGCCACGGATCCGTCATCAGCGTCAACCGACAACGCTGGTTCGACCACATCACCCAGTCCGGCGGTGGCGGCGCCATCGATCTCGTCATGCATGCACACCGCTGCAGCTTCAACGACGCCGTCGCACTCCTCACCGCACGCTCCGGCGGCAAGGGGCCGAGAACACCAACGCACTGCGAGGAAACCTGGCACGCCGTACGCCACTACCTCGCCCATGACCGCCGCCTGCCAGACCGTTGCCTGGACGCTTGCCGACAGCACGGCCTCGTCGCCGCCGACGAACGCAGAAACGCCGTCTTCACATGCACCAACGCACAAAGAGACCTCTCCGGCGCCGAGATCGTCGGTACCGTCCCCAACGCAGACGGAAAGCAGTACAGAGCCATGGCGCGAGGATCACGCAAGGCCGCCGGCAGCTTCTGGATCCCCGTGGACCGCTCCATGCCACGCACCATCATCATCACCGAAAGCGCCATCGACGCCCTCTCCGCATGGTGCCTCAAGGAATGTCGGCAATCCGCTACCGTGATCCTGTCAACCGCCGGCATCGCTTACCGTCTCCCAACATGGGCCGAAGCCTGGACGCCAAAGCGCATCCTCGTCGCCTTCGACGCCGATCCCGTCGGAGAACAGGCCGCCGAGCGCCTCGTCAGCCAAGACCCAAGAGCTCTCCGCATGAGACCCCCAGACGGACACAAAGACTGGAACGACGTCCTCAAGGCACGAACACCAGCCTTCCCTTCCAAGTAGCCTTCAAGAACCGCAAACCAAGCGCAGCGCGAAAGCTCATGTCCACTAAATTGCCCGATCAACGCATCATCAATCTGCCTGAAGGCGCTCAGGTGCATGCTCCATACTCGAAAGGTGTGCGGGTTTGCACACCGTCAGGCTGCCCGGGGTGAAGGATGAGTTCGGACGTCATCAAGGCCATTCCCCTGGCAAGCCTGACCGCGATCATCTGCGGCATGACCGTCATCGCCATGATCGCTGGATTCAACTCGCCGCTCTTCTCCACGCGTCTTGATGTCATGGGATACAGCGACGAGCTCATCGGCATCAACGCCGCCGCCAACGCGGTCGGCCCCTTCCTCATGGCGCCGCTGGCAGCACTGGTCCTGGCGCGCTGGGGCCTGGCGCGGGCCATGATCATGGCCGGCATCCTCGAGGGCCTTCTCTACCTTGCCTGCATCCTGGTTCCCGGGTTCACCGGCTGGACCGCCATCCGCCTGATCATGGGAGCCGTTGGCCTGGCGTCGTGGGTTGCCGGAGAGGTATGGATCACCGCGGCCGCGCCCGATGCCGTCAGGGGACGGATCCTCGCCATCTACAATTCCTGTTTCGGTCTGGGCGTGGCGGTCGGCCCGGTGATTCTCGCCTGGGCGGGGCATACCGGAAATCTGCCGTTCATTCTCGCAGCACTGCTGATGGCGGTGGCAACCGTGCCTGTCATTCTCGCCCGGCGTCTGGCGCCGATCATGCCTGGAGATCACACGCGCCCCTCGATCCGCGCCCTCCTGAAACCGATGCGCCAGACGCCGTTGCCCATGCTGCTCAATCTTTCATACGCCCTCACCTTCATGGCTCTGTGGACCTTTCTGCCGGTCTATGCCGTCGACACGCACTACGATGTGGAGCGCGCCTACCATCAGCTGTCTTTCTGTGCTGCCGGGGCGGTCGCCCTGCAGTTGCCAATCGGCTGGCTGGTCGACCGGGGCGACCGGCGCCTCGTCGGTCTCCTGCTGCTGCTCGTTGCCGTTTTCGGCTTCGCCTGTCTCGAACTGGTGGTGCACCTGCCGTGGATCGACTACCTCTTCTTCTTCCTCATCGGCGGCCTGACCAGCGGCCTCTATGTCGTGGCCCTGGCCATGATCGGCAGTTTCTACCGCGGCACGGCGCTGGCATCGGCGATCACCATATTCACGCTGATGTGGAGCCTCGGCAGTCTTGCCGGCCCGCCTGTCGTCGGCATCATCAACGGAATCCTCGGACCCTCCGGTATGGTTGTCGCCCTCGTCCTGTTCTGTGCCGTCTTCGTGCCCTTCGCCGCCCGGGAATGGTGGCGACACAGGGATCCGTCTCCCTTCGGCGCGCCATGAGGGTACCGTTGTCCGCCATCCTCGCCATGGCGTTCGCCTTCGGCGGGTGCGCCGGAGCCGCTCGTCGAGTTCTTCACGCCCGAGGGCTGCAGTTCATGCCTACCGGCCGACGAGGGCCGCTTCGAAGTCCGCCGCCGCGACGGCATCCTCGCCCTTGGCTGGCATGTCGACCACCGCGACAGGTTTGCTGATCCCGAGTCCAGCCCCCGCCAGCGCGTCCAAGCCCGGCGTTTCGGCGCATCCTTCACACGCTTCATCCGGAGGTCTCCGGAACTCACCAAGCGATCGGATCTGCGGCATGGGATCGACACCGCCATCGGCCGGGCACGATCCACCGCCAGAGCGGCTGTGGTCGTCGTCACTGCTTCCCGGAGGGAAGGGGCTCTCCCGGCAGGAGTGCGGGAGGCGCTGACCGATGATGTCCTCGGTGGCGATGCCCGGTGCCTCGAACAGCGTGATGCAACCGCGACGCACGGAACGGCCGCATCGGCCGGGAATGGTCCGGTATGCGTATCGTGGTGTCGGTCTCCTGTGCGGTCATCCCAACGCGTTCGCCATGGGGCCGCCGGGCCACAGGAAGCAGTGCAACGACGCGCACCGGGAAACCGCCACGCATGCATGCAACTTGAACCTGGTTGTCGCAGTACACTGGGACCGTGGGAAGGCGGTTAGGAAACGTCTCCCGCGTCTATTTTGGGGCACCCTCGGGTGCCCCATTGCGTCATCGGAGGCATCGCCATGCCGCAGGTCGCCGTCTTCGTGGACGCTGGCGACCTGTATGCACAGGGGTCTACCCTGCTTGAGGGGAAAAGACTGGATCGGGATTCGATACGATTTTCGGAAAAGGAAGCGCTCGACCAATTGGCCGAGACCGCCCGCACCGTCGCTTCCGGTGCCCGTTTGCTTCGCATCTACTGGTCAAGATGGCGTTCTCATCAGCAACCGTCCAAGCCTTGAGCAGGACTTGATCGGTCAGTCCGCGAATACCAAGTTGCGTCTCGGGTTGATCAACAGCCGCGGCCAGCGGAAAGGGGTGGATTCGCTCATCGTCACGGATCTGATCGAGCTCGCACGAAACCGTGCGATCACTGATGCCCTGATCCTCTCCGGCGACGAGGACATCAAGATCGGCGTTCAGGTCGCGCAGACCTTCTGGTGCGGATCCACCTGCTCGGCATCAAGCCGGCCAGAGGCTCCCAGTCAGACGGCTTGATGATGGAGGCCGACACCTGCCACGAATGGGACGAAACGGTCGTCGGCAGATGGATGCGATGCGACGACACAGCTGCGGATTGTCCTGTTCAGTCGGCATCGGTCACTCCCGAAACCGACAGTCTGCTTGCGGCGGACCGACGGCCGTTAAGCGAGCGAGCCCCTTTCGGCCTCCGGCACATTCCAGGAAACCGTAGCCGTCGAGGTGAGACATTTGATCGAGACACTTTCCGCTTCCGATCTGGCGAGACATGCGCAATTCACCGACACCAACCCGGGGCGCATCCATTCCGATATCGATCGCCGAACTCTTGTCGGTCTTCGTCATCGCCTCGGCCGCGATCTGACGAACACCGAACGCAGGGATGATCGTCAGGCATGCGCTGAAGCGCTGCGCCATGCTCACGTCGACGCCTGTCACCGCAAGTCATCGGAAACCTGAACCGGTCTCCTGCCAACGCTCCATCCTGCGCGCCGGCACTGGAGGGGCCCACTGGATGCTCGCGAGCTTGGGGGGCACGGACCGCCTGATGCGCCCCTGGATCGAGCGTGTGCGAGAGCTCAGCGACCTTGATGCGTCCTCGGACGGCGGTCGAACCTGAGGCGAGCAGGGGACACCGGCACGCCGCGAGAGGAGGGCAACCTGCGAGTTCTGACAGATGTCTTGCGCGGCCGCTGCGAAGCAGAGCGCCGTCATGTCGTTGAAGATGATCTTTCCGGAGGTGCTGCCGGGCCGCTATCGAGGCCGAGGCGCACAACCCCCCGATCCGCGACGCCCTCCGGTCCGGGCCCTGCACCGGCATGCGCCGCGAGGAGATCCTGACCCTGTGCCGGGACCGGATCGACAGGGAAGCGCCGACGTTCCGCGTCGAGGAATCCGGGGCAGGCGTGCTTCTGGAGCGACCGGTCAAGCGCCAGCTCCGGATCATTCTCGGCCGACGACCTGCCCCCAGGCGCTCGGATGTTTCGACTTGAGACGAGCCGCCCGAACCTTCTGGCGACCTGCCCCCGGGGCGCGCTTGGATGTTCCCCTCTCCCGCCAGCGCCAACCGGTCACGTGCAGGATCCGCATCACCTTATACGGGCGGATCAGCAAGGCGGGCAGGGCCAGGTTCTGGCCAACCACGGCATGATCACGATCGGCGACCCGCTCGCCAGGGCGATGTGGCGGGCCGTCGAGCCCAAGACGACCGCGAAGCAGGGCCCCCTCGGCCTGCGGACCGACGTTGCCGAGCGCTGCCGAGGTCAACGAAACCCTGGCGGCCTCCGCAGGACACGGCGTCCAGGATGATGCAGGGCGCGCAAACAGGTTGCCTGATCTGTCCCTGACGCCCGGGGGCATCGGCTCCGTCAGGGTGATGCACGGATCACCCGCGACGATGCGCTCAACCTCGGCCAGGTCCCGGTGCAAGCCGATGGCGCGGGACCGGAGATCGCTGCGCCGGGAGACCGTGTGGTCGGGGGCATCCCCGTGGATGGGTGCGGCCGCGAGTCCGGACCGGATGACCCGGGTCGCCCGGCTGTCCGTCAACTGCATCATGCGCCGCCCCTCGATGTCCGGTGCGGACGCTGGCGGTCAGGGGGCGACAGCCTTCGCCATCGTATCGCTCATGCGCTTGGCGAAGTTGGCCGGATCCTGTGGCAGTTCGCCTTCCTGGATCAGCGCCTGGTCGAGAAGCAGGTGGGCCATGTCCTCGATCTGCTGGCTTGAACCCTCGCTTCGCGTCCGCTCGACGAGCGAGCGGATGAGGGCATGGCCCGGGTTGATCTCGAGAATGCGCTTTCCGGCCATGGCGTCGCGACCGGTCGACTGCAGGATCTTCTGCAGACGCATGCTCATGTCGCCCTC
This sequence comes from Alphaproteobacteria bacterium, assembly GCA_964291265.2. Lineage (GTDB taxonomy): Bacteria > Pseudomonadota > Alphaproteobacteria > SP197 > SP197 > SP197. The sequence continues at coordinate 42,745 of OZ219747.1, read as the reverse complement.
GTCCACGACAAGGCAGCAGGCCGAGTCGGTGAGGCGCTTCGATTCGCGCACGTCCGTGACCTTGTTCTCGAGAGCGAGCTTGATCATGGCGATGAGCGGCGTGATGTCGCCGGTCTCCTCCGCCTTGTCGGTGGTCAGGGCGTCGTCTCCGGCGATGGCCGCAAGATCGATGTCGCCGCGCGCGACATTGACGAACGTCTTTTCCTCGTACCCGTCAACCGACATGGTCCAGAACTCGTCCACCGGGTGATCGAGCAGGAGCACCTCGACACCCTTCGCCCGGAAGGCCTCGAGCATGGGATTGGACCGCATGGTCTCGAGCCTGTCTCCGATCAGCAGGTAGATGGAGTCCTGGCCCTCCTTCATCGCAACGATGTAGTCGTCGAGGCTGACCCAACCGTCGCGTGTCGTCGAGCGGAAGCGCAGCAGGGGAAGGAGAGTGTCGCGACGCTGGTGATCCTCGTAGACACCCTCCTTGAGGACGGCGCCAAAGGTCTCCCAGAAGGCGTGATAGGACTCGGCGTCCTTCTTCGCCTTCTTGCCGAATTCGGACAGCACCCGCTTGACGACCGCTCTCGAAATTCTCTCGACCACAGGGTTGTTCTGCAACACCTCTCGGCTGACGTTGAGAGGCAGGTCCTCGGAATCGACGATGCCGCGCAGGAACCGCAGCCACGGTGGAATCAGTCCTTCGCATTCATCGGTGATGAAGACCTTGCGGACATAGAGCTTGACGCCGTGCTGGCGCCTGGGATCGAAGAGGTCATAGGGCGCCGATGTGGGAATGAAGAGCAGGCTCGTGTAGGCGATGACGCCTTCCGCCCTGTTGTGGAGAGTGAGCCAGGGTTCGTCGAAACCATGGCTGACATGGCGGTAGAACTCTGTGTATTCCTCCTCGGAGATGGCGGACCTGGCCCGCGTCCACAGGGCTGCAGCCTCGTTGACCTGGCGCGATTCGCCTCCGGCGGCGACCCACACCGGCAATCCGATGTGACCGGAATAGGTCTTGATGATGGACTCGAGACGGATCCTGTCGGCGAATTCCTTCGTGTCCTTCTTCAGTTCGAGGGTGATGGCAGTGCCGCGCGGCGTGTCGGCCGGCGCTTCCGCCACGTCGAAACCCGTCCGGCCGTCCGATGTCCAGGTCCAGGCCTCCCCGGATCCGGCCTTCCTGGAGGTGACGGTCACCGATCCGGCAACCATGAAGACGGCATAGAACCCGACACCGAACTGGCCGATCATGCTGATGTCGGAGCGTTCCTTCTTCGCCTTTTCCTTCTCGGCTTCGGCCAGTTGCCGGGCGAACTTGGCGGTGCCGGAACCGGCGATGGTGCCGAGATTGGCGACCAGTTCGTCCCGGCTCATGCCGATGCCGTTGTCGGTGACCGTGATGCGCGAATTCTTGTCGTCGAGCGAAACGGTGATGGAGAGGTCGGGATCGTCCCGCATCAGCGAATCGTCGAGCTGGGCCTCGTAACGCAGCCTGTCGCAGGCGTCCGACGCGTTGGAGATCAGCTCCCGCAGGAACACCTCACGCTTCGAATAGAGAGAGTTGACGACGATGTCGAGGACACGGTTGACCTCGGCCTGAAACTCGTGATGGGCGCCGGTCTGCGTTTCGGCCATGTTGGATGCCTCACTCTAGCCTTGGCCTGATGTAGGCCACGATCCCCGCACTTCAAGGCCGCCGGCCCCATTCTGGACATGCGCCGTCCGCCTCGAGGCGTCGGCGCCACGCTCGTTCAGGAGGGATGAATGGTGGCGCGGAACGCGCTGGCGATGTCGGCCAACAGGGGGCCGAAGGCGCGCCGTTCCTCCAGGTTCGGGAGCACGTTGCGCACGGTCTCCTCGATTCCGGCCAGCGGTCGGGGGACACGGCGCCCGGTGACATCCAGGGCCCTCACGGCAATGGGTGCGAGACTGGCAAGTGCCAGATCGAGACACTCGCCGGCGCGCTGCAGCTTGGTCCAGGCGAGGAACACCGGGCTCGCCACGTCATTCTGTCCGAACCCTCCCGACTCGCTTCCCGGAAGCAGGGTGGCCTGGGCGTGATACCGCGCCTCTTCCTCGTAGCCGGTCTGCGCCATGGGCAGGCACCCCATGTATCCCCGCCGGATGCCGCCTTCCCGGTCGGGGTCGATCAGCTGATCGGGCAGCAGGGAGACACGGCCGTCAAGAAGCTTGGCGCCGTGGCGCTCGGCAAGGACACAGAGATTGGCGCATGCAGCCGTCAAGGCATCCATGGCGAGAACCGCGTGGGGGTTGTGGTATCCGCCGGTCGACACGAACTGGCCGAAGGGATGGTCCTCGTCTCGTTCATCGATCCACACCGGATTGTCGGTCACGGCCCGGAGCGACTCGCTGGCCACGTCACGCGCCAGGTCGACGGCACGCCTCGCCTGGCCGAGCATGCGCGGCGCGATGCGGTAGCTCACCGGCGCCTGGTAGGGTCGGCGGCTGCCGCCATGGCCACCGTCGATCAGTGTCCGCATGGTCCGCAGGGCCCAGGCGTCGCAGGGGTTGTTCCAGTAGTCCTCCAGGGCTCCGGCGAGGTGGCCGAGAGGCGCGTTGAAGGCCTCGAACGAAAGCGCGATGACCCGGGCTGCGAGATCGAGACGGGCTTCACCGGTCAGCGCGGCATCGGTGACGAGACCGGTTGCCGACGGCGATCCGTTGACGAGGCACATGACATCCTTGACATCGGCCCCGACCGACTCGACGAGGGGTGCGAAGAGGTGGCTGAGCGAGAGAATCTCGCCGGCGCCACCCTGGCCCCTCGCCGGGATCACGGGCACGCTCTCCTGCGAGAGCATGGCCGCGACACCCCGGGCGATCTCGGGGGACACGGCCGCGTGGCCCTCGATGAAGTTGGAGAGGCGCGCGAGGATGATGAGGCGCACCACGCGGTCGGGCAGGGGATCGCCCCACGATGCCGCAGCACCGGTCGGTGACATGCGGGCATGGCTGCTGCGATCCTCCGGCCTGATCTTCTGTTTCGCCATCTGGCCGGCACCGGTCGTGACCCCGTAGATGGTGACGTCGGGGTCGTGTTCGAGGATGCGCATCAGCCTCTCGCGGCCGGCTTCCATGGCGACCAGGGCTTCGCCGCCGATCTCGACGCCTTCCCGGTCCCATGCCACGCGGCGGGCGTTGTCCAGGGTGAGGTCTCTGCGGCTGACGACGAGGATGGTCATGGTCCGGGCGCCTATCGCATGACGAAGGGGTTGTCCATCGGCTCATCCGATGTGTTGATCCACACGGTCTTGGGCCGGGTGTAGTCGTAGATCGCCTGGGCGCCCGATTCGCGCCCGTAGCCGGAGTCCTTGAAACCGCCGAACTCGGCGATGGGCGACACCACGCGGTAGGTATTGACCCACACGATCCCGGCGCGAATCCGTTTCTGGACACGCAGGGCACGGGCAAGGTCCCGCGTGAAGACTCCGGCTGCCAGCCCGTAGCGCGTGTCGTTGGCCATGGCGATCACCTCGTCTTCCGCGCCGAAGCGCAGCACCGAGAGCACCGGCCCGAACATCTCGGTATCGACGATCTCCATGGACTGGTCCGGGCAGGACACGATAGTCGGTTCGAAGTACCACCCGGCGGCGGGATGGTCCGGGCGCTTGCCGCCGGTGAGCAGGGCGCCCCCTTCCGCCACGGCGCGGGCCACCTGGCGCTCGCACCCCTCGAGCTGGGCCATGGTGCAGAGCGGCCCCATCTGGGTCTCTTCGGCCAGGGGGTCACCGATGCGGATGTCACTGGCCCGCGCCACCAGGTGGTCGATGAAGGCATCGTGGATCGACTCGTGGAGGTAGATCCGGCTGCCGGCGACACAGCTTTGTCCGCTGGCGCCGAAGATGCCGGCAAGGGAACCGTTGATCGCGCTCTCGATGTCGGCATCGTCGAACACGATGACGGGAGACTTGCCTCCCAGTTCCAGGGAGACTTCGGCGAAATTGTCGGCGGAGTTCCTGACGACGTGACGGGCCGTTGCCGGTCCGCCCGTGAAACTGATGCGCGCCACCAGGGGGTGGGTGGTGAGCGTCCGTCCGCACGGTTCGCCGTGGCCGGTGACGACGTTGACCACGCCGGGCGGGAACCCGGCTTCCATGGTGAGTTCGGCGAACTCCAGCATGGCGGCCGAGGCGTGTTCGCTGGCCTTCAGGACAACGGTGTTGCCTGCGGCAAGCGCCGGCCCGATCTTCACGGCGACGAGGAAAAGCTGGCTGTTCCACGGCACGACGGCGGCCACCACGCCCAGGGGTTCACGCGTGGTCATGGTCAGCATGTCGTGGCGGTCGATGGGCAGGGTCTCGCCGGTCACCTTGTCGGCAAGACCCGCATAGAAATGAAAGAACTCGGCGATGTATCGCGCCTGCCAGCGCGTCTCCTTGAACATCTTGCCGGTGTCGATGCACTCGGTCCGACCGAGGTCCTCCGAACGTTCGGCCAGCAGACCGGCAAGATTGCGCAACAGACGGCCCCGCTGGGTCGGCAGCATGGTCGACCAGGGACCGCTGGTGAAGGCGCGATGCGCCGCCTGGACGGCCCGGTCGACATCGTCCGCGGTGGCGGCGGCGACCGTGGCCCAGGCCTTTCCCGTCGCTGGGTTGATGCTGTCGAAGGCGCCACCGTCTGCGGAATCGACCCATGCGCCGTCGATCAGCATGCGGTAGTGTCTGAGTTCGTCCATGGTCCACGGTTCCGTTCCTTGGCAAGGGTCATTCAACACGGGCTTGCACACTGAACGCAACTCCCCACAGTGTTCTCCACCACGACAAGGGGGGACCCGCGAAGATGACGGCGAAACAGGTGATCGGAGAGCCACTTTCGATCGGCGGGCACGTCCTGTCGCTTTCCCGCGCCGTCCGGGCCGGGGATTTCGTGTTCCTGACCGGCCAGGTCCCCCTCGAGGGCGGGAAGCCGATGACCCATGGCACCATCGAGGAGCAGACCCGGGTCGTCATCGAGACGATCCGCGAGACCCTGGCGGAAGCGGGCTGCACTCTGGGCGACGTTGTGAAGGCCATGGTGTGGCTGTCGGACCGCGCCGACTTTCCAGGATTCAACGCCGTCTATGCCGAGTACTTTCCCGAGGAGCCGCCGGCACGCTCGGCGATCATTGCCGAGTTTCTGGTCGATGTTCGCGTCGAGATCGAGGTCATGGCGTTCAGGCCGCTGAACGCGACATCCCGAGTCGCGTCGGGGGGCAGTTCTCGCCTATGATGGCGCCAGCCGGATGCAGTTCGGGACCATGAAGATCTACCCCACCATCGAAATCATGGGAGGCAGGGCGGTTAATCGTGTGGATGGCCGCCATGAGACTCCAGAGCCCTTTGATCTCTCCCCGGAGGATGCCGCCCGCAGGTTCGCTGACGCCGGTGCGGACTGCCTCCACGTGGTGGATGTCGACGGCGCACTCCAGGGCGGCCGGCACAACGCCGGGCAGATCTGCCGGCTCATCGACAGCGTGACCATTCCGGTCCAGGTCGCAGGCGGCATTCGGTCCATCGGGTCCGTGCACTGGTGGTTCGAGCACGGAGCCTGGCGCGTGGGCCTGGGGACGGCGGCGGTCAAGGACCGGAACCTGGTCACTGACGCCTGCACGGCCTACCCCGACCGCATCATTGCCACGGTGGCGGCACGCAACGGCATGGTGGTCATCGAGGGGTGGCGCGAGGAAACCGCCTTCGAGGCGACGGAGATGGCGGTGAGCCTGGTGGCGGCCGGTATCTCCGAAATCGTCTTCATCGATCTCGACCGCGACAAGGAACCCAGGGACTACAGCCTGGCACGGACCATGCGCATGGGCGAGGCTCTCGACGTGCCGGTGATCTCAAGCGGCACGGTCACCAGCATCGACGATGTCTCGATGCTGAAGTACCTGCCGAACATTGGCGGCTGCATCATCGGCAGGGCCCTCTTCCTGGGGCGCCTCGATCTTGCCGAGGCCATCGGCACCGCCCGTGCCTCCTATACGCCGGCGCGGCTGATCTGATGGCGGGAATTGGTGTCGAGCGGCGCGGAAAGCTGCTGGAAATCACGATCGACCGGCCGAAGGTCAACGCCATCGACCGCGCCACGAGCCGTCTCATGGGAGAGGCCTTCGTCGCCTTTCGTGATGATCCCGATCTCGGGGTGGCGATTCTCACGGCGTCCGGAGACCGCCTGTTTTCGGCTGGCTGGGACCTCAAGGCTCTCGAGAGCGGCGATCAGCAGCTCGACAACTGGTGGGAAACGGAAGACGCCTCGCTTGGCGGATTCGCCGGCATCACGGAGATGTGGAATCTCGACAAGCCGGTGATCGCCGCCCTCAACGGCCATGCCATCGGCGGTGGGTTCGAGATTGCGCTCGCCTGCGACCTCGTCATTGCTGCCGACCACGTGGAGTTTGCCCTGCCTGAACTCCCCCTCGGCATTGTCCCGGATGCCGGAGCCCTGCAGCGCCTGCCGCGACGCCTGCCTGCCAATGTCGCCATGGAAATGCTGTTGCTCGGCCGCCGCATGAAGGCCGGTGAGGCACGGCGCCTGGGACTGGTGAACGCCGTCGTCCCGGCCGCCCAGCTCATGGCGAAGGCCCGTCACTGGGGCGAGCGCCTCGCCGCCGGCGCACCACTGGCACTGGGTGCGGTCAAGGAGGTGCTGCGCGCCATCGAGGGAGAGACCGTCGAAGGGGCCTTCGGCACCATGCGCTCGGCCGACCTTCCCCTCTACCGGCGGATGCTGGCCTCCGATGACGCGCGGGAAGGCATCAGTGCCTTCATTGAACGGCGCCAGCCGGTCTTCCTCGGCAGATGACGATGGGCCGGCCGCAGCCACAGGATGTCTCGACCGTCACCTGCCTTGGCGCCGGGCCGATCGGCGCCGGGTGGGCGGCGTTCTTCCTGGCCACGGGCCGTGACGTGACGTCCTGGATTCTCGAGGAGGGGGAGGAGGAAAAGCTCCGCTCCCTGGTGGCGACGGCCTGGAGCGCCCTGGAGCAGCTCGGCACCGCGGAAGGCGCATCGCCCGGAAGGCTGCATGTCACCACGGACCTTGCGGCGGCGGTCGCCGGGGCCGACTTCGTGCAGGAGAGCGTTCCGGAGATTCTCGAGGTGAAGCAGGCGGTCTACGCCGAACTGGGCCGCCTGGCGCCGCCGGATGTTGTCCTGTGTTCCTCGACATCCGGACTTTCCATGAGTGACATCCAGGCGCACTGTCCGTCGCCGGAGCGCACGGTCACCGGCCACCCCTTCAATCCGCCCTACCTCATGCCGCTGGTCGAGATCGTCGCCGGTCGCCGTACCGATCCGGACGTGGCGCCCTGGACGGCGGCGTTCTTTCGCCACCTCGGCAAGGCGCCCCTTGTCATGAAGCGCGAGGTTCCCGGGTTCATTGCCACGCGACTGCAGGAGGCGATCTGGCGCGAGGCCCTGCACATGATTGCGGCCGGGGAGGCGACGGTGGAGCAGATCGACACGGCGGTGACCAACGGTCCCGGACCGCGCTGGGCCCTCATGGGACCGTGCATGGTGTTCCATGTGGGCGGTGGCGAGGGCGGCATGGCCCATTGCCTTGAGCAGTTCGGACCGGCACTGAAGTTTCCATGGAGCCGTCTCGATGCGCCTGAACTCACCGACGATCTCGCCAGGCGCCTCATCGATGGCTGTGAGGCGGCCGCCCCGGGAGAGGACTTCCGGACGCTGTCGGCGAAAATGAACGAAGGACTTGTCGGGGTCCTGAAAGCCCGACGCGCGGCCGGTTTCTGATCATTCAGCCAATTCACTGACCTGGAGGGCCATCCATGAATACGGACGTCATCATCACCTGCGCCGTCACCGGTGCCGGGGATACGGTTTCGCGGAGCGACAAGGTTCCGGTGACCCCGCGCCAGATCGCCGATGCGGCGATCGAGGCGGCCCATGCAGGGGCCGCGGTGACCCATGTCCACGTGCGTGATCCCGAGACCGGCAAGGGCTCGCGCGATCCCGACCTGTTCGAGGAGACCGTCAACCTGATCATGCAGGATGGCGTCGACGTGATTCTCAACCTGACGGCGGGCATGGGCGGTGACTTCAATCTCGATGACGACAATCCGTCCCGCCCCGGCCCCGGCAGCGACATCGTCGGCCCGCTCGAGCGGCTTCGCCATGTCGATCGCCTGCGCCCGGAGATCTGCTCTCTCGATTGCGGCACCATCAACTTCGGCGATGGCAACGAAACCTACGTCAACCCTGCCTCCTGGTGCCGCACCATGGCGTCGCGCATTCGCGAGCTTGGTGTCAAGCCGGAAATCGAGGTCTTCGATCTCGGCCAGGTCCGCCTCGCCTGCGCCATGTACGACGAGGGACTCATCGAGGATCCGCCCCTCTTCCAGGTCTGCCTCGGCATTCCCTGGGGCGCCGGAGCCGATACACGTTCCATGATGACCATGGCGGACAGCCTGCCCCGGGGGGCCAACTGGGCGGGCTTCGGCATCAGCCGCATGCAGATGCCCATGGTTGCCCAGGCCATGTTGCTGGGCGGCAATGTGCGGGTCGGCCTCGAGGACAACCTCTATCTCAGGCGCGGGGTGCTGGCGACCAACGGCCAGCTCGTCGAGAAGGCGGCCGGGATCATCGAGATGATGGGTGGGCGGGTTGTCGGCGCGGCCGAAGCGCGCCGGAAACTCGGACTCGCCTCGACCTGAGGCCTGTGCGAGGGGCGCTCGAGGCGCCCCTTGCCACCGCGATGTCACCGGCATCGATCCTCGCGTAGTATCCGCTGTCGACGACAAGGGGGCACCATGAGATTCAGTCTTTCGATCGACCTTGCACGTGACAACCCGTCGGTCGACATGCGGGATGTCGCCCGCCACGCCATGGACATGGTGCAGATGGCCGATGCGGCGGGATTCGAGATCGTCTGGGCTGCCGAACACCATGCGATCGAGATGACGATCGCGCCCAACCCCTTCCAGCTTCTGGCGTGGTTCGGCGCCAACACCGACCGGATCCGCCTCGGCATCGCCGTGGTCCAGGCTCCCTACTGGCACCCGATCAAGGTGGCCGGAGAGGTCGGCCTGCTCGATCTCATGTCGGGTGGACGGGTGGAGTTCGGTATCGGCCGCGGCGCCTATCAGCGTGAGTTCGACCGCATGATGGGAGGCATGGACCAGCACAAGGGGGTCGCTTACATGCAGGAGATGCTGCCGGTGCTCAAGGGCCTGTGGGCCGGAGACGTCGAGCACCACGGCGCATTCTGGTCTTTCCCTGCAGCAACCGCCTGTCCCAAACCGCTGCAGAAACCCCATCCACCCCTGTGGGTCGCGGCGCGCCACCCCTCGACCTACGACTGGGCGCTTTCCCAGGGATGCAACATCATGTCCTGGGCGCTGACTCGACCCTTCAGCGAGGTTGAGAAGTACAGGCAGCAGTTCGAGGATGCGCTGGCGCGGGTTCCGGAGATCCCGCGGCCGCGATTCCTGACCATGCGCCATGCCGCCGTCTACCAGGACCGGGAGCGTGGATGGCGGCCCTTTGTCGAGGCGGTGCAGAGGGGCGGGGTGCAGTTCGAGAACCTGTTCAAGCAGCTGGGCGAGGTGAAGAACGGCTTTGTCGAGGCGGTCGATCTTGCCTCGCTCGACAATGTCGCCGAATACGATCCCGACATGCTGCGCACCAACCTCGTCTTCGGCACCCCCGACGAGGTGATCGCCAAGCTGCACCGTTACGAGACCCTTGGCGTCGACAGTTTCCTCTATCGTGTGACCGGTCCGACGTTCGAACTGCAGAAGTCCTCGTTGCGCCTGTTCATCGACGAGGTCATGCCGGCCTTTCCGAACTCGCGCGCCTTCGTGAAGGCGGCGCAATAGCGGGTCCGGCCTTGCGATTCGCCGGCAGTTGCCCCACCTAACGGACCAGCACCAGACCACGAGACCAGGAAGGCGGCAATCATGGCATTCATCATCCCGGGGGGAGAGTCACAGGCCGGCGCCGAGACCGGCGGCGAGGTCAGGGACGTGACCACGGCGACGTTCCAGCAGGATGTCCTTGTGGCGTCCCGCGACACACCGGTCATCGTCGACCTGTGGGCGCCCTGGTGCGGACCGTGCAAGCAGATCGCCCCCATTCTGGAGAAGGTGGTTCGGGCAGCTGCCGGCAAGGTCACGCTGGTGAAGATCAACATCGACGAGGAACCGCAGATCGCCCAGGCCCTGAGGGTGCAGTCGATTCCGGCGGTGTTCGCCTTCGATCAGGGGCAGCCGGTGGACGGTTTCGTCGGGGTTCAGCCGGAGAGTCAGATCAAGGCATTTGTCGAACGCCTGGTCGGCAACATCGGACCGAGTGCCGTGGAGCAGGCCCTCGCTCAGGCGGACGAGGCCCTTGAAGGGGGTTCTGCGGAGCAGGCGGCAGCCATCTACCGCCAGGTCCTGACGCGCGAGAGCGACAATGTCGATGCGGCAGCCGGTCTGTGCCGCGCGCTCATTGCCCTGGGACGCACGGGCGAGGTGACGGATCTTCTCGACAGCCTTGAGGATGTCATGGCCGAGGACGAACGCATCAAGAGCGTCAGGGCCCAGCTGGAACTCCTGGGCGGCGCCACCGGCGACATGGCGGCTCTCGAGGCGAGAGTCGCGGCCGATGGCACGGACTTCGAGGCGCGGCTCGAGCTGGCTCGGGCTCTCGCCGCCATGGACCGGCGCGACGACGCGGTCGATCAGCTGATCGCCATCATTGCCCTCAGGAAGGACTGGAACGACGAAGCGGCGCGCAAGGAGCTCCTCAAGTTCTTCGAGGCCTGGGGACCGACCGACCAGGCGGCCATCGACGGCCGCCGCAAGCTGTCGTCGGCCTGGTTCGCCTAGGGTTCCGGTCGCCGCGTGATGGCGGGCCTGCCGTACTACCGAACCATCGACGGGCTGCCGTCGACCATTCCCGTCCTTCCCCTGCCCGGGGCCCTCCTGTTGCCGCGAGGCACCCTGCCGCTCAACATCTTCGAACCCCGCTACGTCTCCATGGTCGAGGATGCGCTCAAGTCCGACGACCGCGTCATCGGCATGATCCAGCCCGATGAGGAGGCCGACGACATCGGATCGGCCCATTGCTTTGCCATCGGATGCGCCGGACGCATCATCCAGTTCAGCGAAACCGACGACGGCCGCTTCCTGATCACGCTGATCGGACTGGCGCGCTACCGTGTGAGGCGTGAACTCACCCTTGCTGCCGGCGCCTACCGTCTGGTCGAAGCCGACTACTCCGACTTCGCCGACGATATGAAGCCCGTTTCCACCACCGACCTGATCGAACGCGCCAGCCTCATCACCCACCTCAAGGAGTTCTTTCGCAGAAAGCAGATCGAGGCCGACTGGGACGCCATCGGCAAGGCGAACGACGAGACCCTCGTGACGGCGCTCTCCATGGTCTGCCCCTTCAGTCCTCTGGAGAAGCAGGCCCTGCTCGAAGCCAGGGACTTTCTCGATCGCGCCAGCATCCTCACCACCCTGCTCGAGATCGGCAGCCGGGAAGACGACGACAGCCCCGTCCGGCAGTGACTCGACGAACACGGCCTGACTGTGTTGATGCCTTGTCCGGGGTGCTTCTGCGATGGCGACGGAAGGCGGCAGCGTTGTCCCACCGGCGCGCGGACGTCCGGACCGGAACCGGCTTCCTCCGGCGTTTCGCACCAGTCCTCGTGGCAGAGAGACGCCGATCAGACCGTCGGTGCCGCCAGACTGCGTGAACAGGGTATCGAGCGAGCGACCGGCATGTCGGTCATGGGGTCAGATGGAGCGGGCGTTCTCCAGGCTCCTGGCGAACGCCGCCGGGGCCCTCTCGGCCGACATTGTTCCCGTGTTCCGACCTCGGCAGGCCCCGGCGCAATGCGTTGCCAGGTGATACCTGAAACCACTGTCCCGGGCGGGTCGCAATGAACTCGTTGTCGGCAAGCAATCCCCATGACCGGGTCTCGACAGGCAGCTGCTCATGCTCGGCCGCGGACACCGCCTTCGGCCGGTCAACCATCGTCGACAGCTGTCGCAAGCCACCATGACGTGACCGCGCCCTGACGAAGGAGCCCGGACAAGCCGACATCACGCGCTGTGCGCTCCCGCGGGTATCGCTCAATTCCTCGACGACCTGCCCGACACGGTGCTTCACGCCTTGCTGCTGCAATTGGACCTGCCCGTTGTATTCACCGGAAAGGGACACATATGTTGGTCCCCGGCCTGTCCGACAGGACGCCGGCACCTCAAGATGGCGGGGAGGCAGATTGCCCATGGCGCGCATCACACAATCAACTGACCTGTTTTTTCCCGTGACAACCCAGCCGATATTCACGCATTGTCCTCGTGATGGTCAGAAACCGGCGACAAAAATCAAGGACAAGAAGGCGGTCATCAACGACAGGACCGGAGAAGTGCTTGGCATTGTGGGCAAGGATTACTCCCTGATCACAAACGAAGAGGCACGGCACTATGCGAGAGTGTGCGCTCGGCAAGTGTTCAGGGAGACGAAGGAGGACGAATGGGAGCTGCTGGCAGTCGACGCCCCTCCATCCGCCAGGTATTGCCATCTGGATCTCGTGCACAACACGGCAAAGCTCGATTTCGCCTACCTCATGGTTGGCACGCGCGAAGGCGTGCCCGACACCTATGGTCCCTTTGTCCGGGTCACCAACAGCTACAATGGACGGCGGGCCCTGAGATTCACAATTGGCTGCTACAGGAAGACATGCTCCAATGGACTGACGGCGCGACGCAACATCATTTCCTTCTCGTTTGCCCATGCGCGCAAGGACATCGGAACTCGCATTGCCTTCAAGGTAGACCATGATCGCGTGCGAGCGATGCAACAGGAGTTCAGGAGCGCGTTCAGGATCTTGCAGAAATACCGGATTGACAAGGGAGACGGAAGGCGCCTTGTTCACGCCATTCTGGCCATACGAAAACCGAAGGATCTCATGAGGAAAAGGCCTGCGGGTGCTGGCACGCATCGGCGTGCTGCCTGGCGCGACTGGCTCTGCCTGGAGGATCATGTCGAACAACTGTATCAAGGATATTCCCTCCATCTCGGAGACAACGCCTATTCTGCCCTGCAGGCGGCCACGGACCTGGCGTCGCGTCCGCTCGACAATGCATGTCTGCGCAGGGACAGGAATTCGCTTCAACGCTTGGCCGGTGAGTGGATGATTGATTTTCGGCGTCAATGCCGGAAGGGATCGTTTGACCTTTCGGAGTACCTGGGTCGCCCCACCCATGCGCATGAGAAGCATGCGGCTGCAGGTCGGTTGTGACGCGCCATGCGCCACCGTCATCAGACGGCGCGGCGCAGTGAAGGACGGGACTTGATCGGCCCTGTCGGCGGCCGCCAACCTGCGCCTGCGGGAAGCCCCGGACCACGGTGGAGTGCCAGGCGCGGTCGAGGCGCAAGGGAATCGAGGAGTGCAGGGAGCAGGGGAGGCGATGTGGATGTCACGGCTTGTGTCAGCGAGGGGCGACAGTGATGAGTGAGACCGATGTCGATCCCCGGCTTCTCGAGATCCTCGTGTGTCCACTGACCAGGGGTCCGCTCACCCTGGATCGCGAGCGCCAGGAACTGATAAGCGCGGAAGCCGGCCTTGCCTACCCCATCCGGGACGGCATCCCGATCATGCTGGTCGACGAGGCGCGCCGCCTCGACGGGGAGGAGACGTGAAGGGCGAGGCCCATGCCAGCCGCCACCGGCCTGTCGAGATCCGTCTGAAATCTCGGGAGAAGGCGCTCGAGATCGACTTTGACGACGGCATATCCGTGGCGTTGCCGGCCGAGCTGCTGCGCGTCGAGAGCCCCTCGGCCGAGGTCCGGGGTCATGGCCCGGGCCAGAGAAAGGCCGTTCCTGGCCGCCGCCATGTCGGCATCATGTCGGTGGAGCCCGTCGGCAACTACGCCATACGCATCACGTTCGACGATCTGCACGATACCGGCATCTACACGTGGAACTATCTCCGCGAACTCGGCTGCAACCGGGAGAGCGTCTGGCAGGCCTACCTCGATCGCCTCGCCGCCGAGGGCCTGTCACGGGACCCCTGATCGACTATCGGGACGAGGTCAGCTCCTCGAAACGCTGTTCAGTCAGGGCGCGGGCGATGTCCATGGCGCCAGGAGGTTGACCGCATCGGCCCCGGCCCGCTGGAGTTCTCGCGAGGTGATGCCGCCATGTTGGTCCGAAGTTCCAGAACCGATCAGACGTATCGTTATGAATGTATTGACGTTTGAAAAAATCGGGTGTGTCGCTACTGGGAACGCTACAGGCGTACGTCGAGGTGGTCCAGGGCCTTTTTCCGGAGCGTCGTGGGCCACGTGGTGACCTGGAAGGGCCGCAGGGTTTCGACCTTCTCCATGGGCCAGGGGGAGAGATTGTTGGCGGGGGCCTCATGCGGTTGGGGGCTATGTCCACGTACATGGCAACGAATATGGGGCGATGGACACATGTGTCAGCAGAGATTTCCACCGTTACATGGGAACATTTGCATGCTGTCCCTCTGCCGTTTTATCAGCAAGATCAACGACTTGGTGTGGTTGTACCGCTGAAATCGTCCGGAACTTCGGGTTAGTCGTCTTCATCGTCGATGCCGTCACCGACAACGTGCACGCGACACCTTGTTGGTTTTCTGCAAGGCCCGTAACCATCGCCGAGGAAGTGGATTGCGTTGTCCACGAGGACCGCTTGACCTGGTTCATCACCGTTGAGTTCCGCCCCTTCGGCGAGTCCTGCCAAGCCTGCGTGGCCGCGATGTCGGTCTGCAGAGGTCGCCGCCCTCGAACGGCAGCGGCTCGCCCGTCGCGCCTGCAGGCGCATAGTCAACACGGTCGCCGAGATTCGGCGCTGGCCGGGTGGTTGCCCCTGCCGAAGTGCCGCCAAGTCTGCCGGACGGCTTTCACATGCTCCACCGTTACCGGCACGGGCTCGACCCCCGGCGGGCGTCAACAACAACATCGAGCTCATGCCCGACCGCGTTGAGCGTTCGCTCACGCGGTGACCGGGGCGATTGTCGGCGGCGATGCAGGCGAGTCCCGGGGCAATGGCATCTGTCATCCTCATCATCACCCCTTGACCGAACGCTTACCCCAGGAGAGCTTCTTCAAGCATGCCCGGGAAGAACTCCACCTCGACTCCCTGCCGGTGCACGGTCTGGTCCCCCAGGATCCGGACACACACAGGTCATCAACCCGGACTGGTGCAACAGGGACCGCGAGCTGCGCCGCCGCCGGCAGGCCCTCGGCACGCTCCGCAACCCCCAGGGGGTCACGTTTCTTGACCGCCAACACTCCCGAGGTCAGGACATCTGAACCAGCGCAACCGTGCGTTTCGCTCCCCGCTCCCGTGACGCCGGTTCCTGTGTGCCGGGGACGGACGCGACAGGGAGGCAGGGGTGCGCAACCCATGCGATCTGTCCGTCCGCAGGGTGCGTCGGCGTCACGCCCGGGCACCATGATCGGCGGGTGCGCGTGGCGCGACGGGCTCAGTGCCTGGGCCTGGCGGTCAGCACATCATCAAGGCTCGTGGCAGCCAGCACCGCCTCCGCCCAGGCCACCAGTTCGGCGGCCGACGCACCGCGGACCCGTTCGCGGACCGCGCCCGGCACATCACCGAAGCGCAAGGACAGTTGACGAAGAAGAAGTTCCGCGAGGGCCTCGCTCCGGCCTCGCTCGATTCCCTTCTCGATTCCCTCGGCTCTTCCCCTCTCGAGTCCTCTCTGAAGTCCCCTCTCGAGTCCCCTCTCAAGTCCCTTCTCGAGCCCCTCGGCTCTTCCCTCTTCTATCCAGGCTTGTGCGATCGTGCCCATCAGAACCTCCCAATGGTCCGGCTTCGTCCGGCGCAGTGACGCCTCCAGCATGGCCGGCGTCAGGCCTTTGTGCTCGGTCATATAGCGCACAATATGACGCTCGAACGCGCTCCCCGCAACCGGCCCGCCCGTTATCGCGTCCAGAAGCTCGGGGAGCACCTCCTTGGCAAAGGCAAACCTGAGGGCCAGAAGCCCGGACCGCACCTCGGGCGAGGTCGACAGCCGGTCCGGCGCCACCTCCCCGAGGTCGTGCACCACATAGGCGAACTCCCTGACGAACGACTCCATCCCCTCGGGCGCGTCGATCATCTCCAGCACCGAGCGCGCCGCCTTCCAGCGCCCCCGGCCGTGATAGAAGACCAGGGGGATGATCGCCGGCAGCTTGATGTCGTTCCCGCCGTCCTCGCTCTTGCTCCGCTCGCTCTTGCTCCGCTCGATCTCGCTCCGCCAGATGTTGACCATGTATCCCAGGAGCTGGAGCGGCGTCGCGGCGTCGACCTGGCTCTTGTGTTCGAGCAGCACGTAGAGGCGCGCATCTTGGCCGTCCTTCAATCTCACCCGGAACAGCGCATCGCACTGGCTGCTATGGGCGTCCTCGTCGACGAAACTGCCCTTGACCGCCTCGAGCGGCGCCTTGAGGTCGAGGAGGGCAGCCACCTTCGGCGGCAGGTAGTCGGTGAGCAGCGAAGCGGCGCGGGACGGCTTGTCGACCAGCGCCCGGACTTTCAACCAGACACTGTTGAATCCATCTTTTTCAGCATATCGAGTTCCTGCAGTTTCCGCATATTTCGGTGATGTTCGACGAAGGTGAGGAGGATTTCGTATCCCTGCCAGAGTTTCTCAGTCCCCGGCAGGGGTTGACGTTTTCTGGGAATGAAGCCCGCCAGGCGTGCGACGTCGACGGCGAAGGCTGCGATGGTCGGTTCGGGATCGGGAGGTCCACGCGGCGTGCGCTGTCGGCTGACCTTATAGATGTTCAGGACCGTGATCTCGTCGCGGTGGACGATGTGGCTTGCCGGGGTGTCGGGTGCCGAGCGTGCGAGGCGCTCGACGGTCATGACGCGGCATGCGGTGATGGCGTCGAAGGCCAGGCACTTCCTCAGATCGTCGGCCTGGTTGAGGCGCCGGTCCTTGATCCGGGTGCCGACCTTCAGGGCCTTGAAGTACTCTTCGATCCACCATCGCTTCTCGTAGAAGGAGACGGTCTTGAGGGCATCGTCTGCGGTGACGTCGCCTTCGGTGGTGAGCAGCATCCAGTCGAGAGGATCGCGGCCTGGCGGTGGGGCGGGTTCCGTGACCCGCACGGCCATCATGGAGAGCGGCGGCGTTGCCTGAGGCTTCTTGTCCGGCGGAGCCAGGTCGACCCTTGCCGCACGGACTTCGAGGCGTACGCCCTTGCGCTCCTTGCGACGACGCGGCCCTCCGCAGGCTGCGATGTCGATCTGCTTCGTTGCGATGCACGGCTCGTCCGCCATGTAGTCCCAAAGGTCCCGGCAGGCGCCCGTTGCGGTGACCACGCGGCGCCGTGTCGAGCGCCTGACGCGCACCAGCAGACCGGCCTCGTGCTCCGTGCTCCGGGCCAGCAGGTCCCAGATGTCGCCTTCACGGTCACAGATCACCAACACCCTTGTCGAAGGACAGGCAGCGGCCAGTTCCACGGCCTTGTCGTACCCGTCGAGCCAGCGCCGGCTCTCCTTGTCGTCTGGCTCGTCCTTCTTCTGATCCGGCTTGAGACGGAAGTCGGCGTCGAGATGGAACAGGCCGAGGGATGAGCCGCCTTCGCTGAAGGCAACCCCGGCATGGGCCGCCATGCCAAGGGCGCCCGAGCCGCCGCCGCCGATGTCAACAAGACCCTTGGTCGCCTCCAAGCCGTTGTCATTCAAGAACGTCGTGTCCTGGATGGCAAGAATCAGGCGCTGCGAACGGCAGCGTTCCACCATCGCTTCCTGGTGCCCCTCAAGGATATGCTCCATCGTCACCCTCGGATTCGACAACAGGCGGTAGGCCGCCTTCTGCTCCGCCTCGCCGGGGAAGATCGTCGGCAGGATCAGACGTCCTGACCTCAGTGAGTTGACTTGATCAGTCCGGCCCTTTTTTTTCCAACACAATGAACGCTTTTCCCAGTTTTTTTGCTTGACAACATAGCCGTGGGGCGATCCAATATGACATGACGCCTATATTGGAGCATTCCAGGCCATGAACACGCTCGCAATGCACCCTGCCGAAGCCGTCCAGATCGGAACCTCGTGCTTCTCCCTTGCCGACCTCGACGGACAGACCGTCTACTTCTCGAACATGGAGCCCTTCGACTGCCACGACGAGGGCGACCGGCCGGCCATGCTGCTGCGGATCGCGAGGTTCGCCAGGCACGGCGTTCCTCAAGGAGACCTGCAGGCGGCCTTCGACGTGAGCCGCGCGACCGTGCAGCGGGCTTATGAGGAAGCTCCGGGACAGGGGTGAAGCGAGCTTCTACGAGCCACGCAAGGGCCGTGGTCTCAGCGTGATCACAGGCGAGACGGCAGCCGCGGCGAACCGTCTCCTGGCCGAGGGCATGAACGCCGCGGCACTGGCCCGGGAACTGGGGATCGCGAGATCGACGGCGTACTACAACCTCAGCAACGGCTTCATCGGCGGCGGAGAGCGGCCGCAGGCGGCGCAAGTCGACGAGGCCACGCGATGCCCGGACGATCTTCTCGGCCGCGGCGAACGGGACCGTCGCGACAGGGTCGCGCCGATGGGGCGCGGCGCGCGCGACAGCGCCGGGCGCGTCGCGGCCTCGACGGGGGCCATGAGCGAAGCGCCTCCGCGCTTCGACGAGCCACTCTCGGCGGTCGCCGGCGGCGGCGTCCTGGCGGCGCTGCCGGCGCTGCTGAAGGAGGGTCTCCTGGAGCACGCGGACAGGTTCCTGTCGCTGCCGAAAGGGTACTACGGGCTGACGAGCGTGCTTCTCATGCTCGCCTTCCTGTTCATGGCCCGGATCCGCAACCCCGAGGCGCTGCGCCACGAGGCGCCCGGGGAACGGGGTGCGGTCCTGGGGCTCGACCGCTGCCCGGAGGTCAAGACGCTGCGGCGCAAGATCAGGGCGCTGGCGAGCGACCCGCAGCGGGTCCGGGACTGGCAGGACGCGCTGGCGAAGGACTGGATCGCGGAGGCGCCGGATGTCTGCGCGACACTGTCGGTGGACGGGCACGTGAAGGTGTATACCGGCCGCAAGGGTCGCCTGCCGAAGCACTTCGTGTCACGTCAGAAGCTCTGTCTGCCGGCCTCGACAGGCTATTGGGTCAACGCGCTCGGCGGCCGGCCGCTCCTGTGCCTGCACAAGGACCTCGATCCGACCATGACGCACGCGCTGGAGCACGACATCCTGCCCGCGCTGGAGCGGCTCGGCCTGCCGGGGCCGGAGGCGCCGAACCTCGCCAGGGGAGAGGCGGTCGCGCCGGGGCTGACGCTGGTGTTCGACCGCGAGGGCTGGAGCCCGGCGCTGTTCGCCCGCCTCGCCCGGCGCGGGGTGGCGGTGATCACCTGGCACAAGGGGTTCCGGGGCGGTCCCTGGCCGGAGGGGGAGTTCCGCACGGTCCGGGCGCCGCTCCACTCACCAGGTGGCGTCCGCACCGCCGAGGTGCGGCTCGCACAGAGACGGATCACGCTGTCCGGCGGGCCGCAGGTGCGCCAGATCCGGCGTCTTCTGGACAGCGGCCGGCAGGTGCCGCTGATCACCACGGACATGCACACGCCCATGGAGCGGGTCGCCGGCGCGCTGTTCTCGCGCTGGTCCCAGGAGAACTTCTTCAAGTCCATGCGCCAGGAGTTCGGCCTCGACGCGCTGGCCGTGCACGGCCTTGTCGAGCAGGACCCCGAAGCGCGCGTCGTCCATCCGCACTGGCGCCGCTGCGACCGCCGCATCCGCCAGCTGCGCCAGAAGCTCGGCACACTGCGCAACCGCGTCGCCGACCTGCTCAAGGGCGCCCCGTCCGACACCGCCATCACGGCCGCCGCGACGCTGCAGGACAAGATCGTGACGCTCGACGCCGAGCACGAGGCGCTCAAGGTCCGGCGTTCAGAAATCCCGAAACATGTCACCGTGGCCGAGCTCGACGAGAACGACAGGCTCGACGCCCTGCCCTCCAGCGAGAGGCTGCTGCTCGACATCGTTCGCATGATCGCCTACCGCGCCGAAACCCGGATGATGGCCGCCGTCGCCCAGGCCCAGGGCGCAAAGCAGCGCCCGCGACGCCCCCTCGCCGAACTGTTCCAGTCGGACGCCGACATCATCCCCGATCAGGAAAACCGCGTCCTGCGGGTGCGCTTCCTCGGCACCGCCAGCAACGCGCACGACGCCGACATCGCCGGACTGCTCGACGAACTCAACCAGACGCGCACGATCTTCCCAGGAACCGACCTGCGCATGATCTACGACATGCCAGACAACCCACCCAAACTCGGCCCAGAAGCATCAAACTGATTGGACAAATTCATAGCCGAGGTCAGGACGTCTGAGGATCGCGCCGGGACGATCGTTCCACGCCCGGCCCATGGTGACAAGGCGCTCGCGGATGCGCACGTCACTGTGGCTGCTGCGGGCGTACTCCCTCATCGCCCAGTCGGTCCTGTCATCACCGACAAGGGGCGCCGCCTGGCCCATGACACGCTCAGGCTCCCGGCACAGCACGGCGCGCCAGTCAGGCGTCAGGGGCTTCATCCATACGGACCGCTGCACGCCCGGGCCGGTGGCCCCGGGAGGTCGACCCGAGGTCATCTCCTCACAGCGCTCCCAGCCCGCCGCCCGGTAGCTCACGCCGCTGTGCTCGGGACCCACATACGTGTACGCCAGAACCGGCATCACCCCGTACTTCTCGTGCCAGTCCGTAGCCAGACGCCGGCAGGCACAGGCCAGGGCATGGGAGGCCAACTCCTTCACATCCACCGATGGAAGAATCAGGAAGCGATCATTGTTGACGATCTCGCCGAGGTGGGCGACACGGGCTCCCTGGGACCAGCCGATGAAGTCGTCGCGTGCCTTCTGGTGCCAACTCGCCGCACCAAACACCAGGCCGCCGAGGCGACCGTGGCGCGACGAGGTGATCCAGTAGCTCACCCGGGCTCCGGGTGCGCACGCCTCGCCTTCGGGATGCCAGGTCGCCATCATCGAACGGGCCAGGCGCTTGTCCTCGCCCTCGCCCACAGGCTCCAAGGTGACCTCTCCAAGGTCCTCCAGAGAACAGGCGAGGAGCTTGTCGGGATAGTCCCGCTCAAGGGTGTCGGCGCCGGTGCCGAAGGCATCAGGCCTTGGTGCAGGAAGGGCGATGTCGAGCGACGCAGCAAGGTCAGGCAGGGCCGCACGCGCCGAGGCAAGACACAGCTCGCCCTTCGCGTTGCGCCACTCCTCGCGCTCGCACAATCCCCGCGCCAGAGACGAGCGTGTGCTGCCCTCGGCAGCCGACGCCGCCTTCAGCCAGTCAACCGTCGTCGCAGATGTCGAAAGCCGATCCTCATGGGCCACTATGTAAGGCCTCATGAACGTCGAGTCAAGCCTGTCCCGTTGAAAGGCGCCCGGAACAGCGCATCGTGACGCTTCGTCGGAAATTTCTTCCTGCGAAAGGCCTCCGGCGTCTCAACGGGCATCACGCTCACGGGCTGGAAGAGGGAAGGTGGTCGTCATGGCGGCAGCCTACTCCGGACAGCACCGGGTCGGCAATCGCGGCGCGCCTGACCCGGGGCCTGCCAGGCGGGTCACTTCAATGACGGAGGCTTCGATGTATTGGTTCGGGATCGGGGGAGGTCCACGCGCCGGGCGCTGTCGGCCGGATCCGTGGAGGTCAAGGACCGTGATCTCGTTCTTGGTGGACGACGCGGCTTGCGGTGAAGGCCAGACGTGTCCTCATCTCGCCGGTCCTTGCGCCGTGTTCCGACCCTCAGTGTCTGAAGTGCTCTTCAATCACAAGTGTTCGGTCAAAGGGGACCATGATGAGGATGACGATGGCAACCACGCACATATCCCGCGTCTCACCCGCCTTCGCTCTGCGTGACCGAACGCTTGCGAACCGGCGCGGCCGAAACACTTGATGCGGCGCACGAGTGAGACATGGCCAGGGCATGACCGAGACAGGTACAGGGGGGCAGCCGTTGACGTCGGTGGACGATAGGCCACGGGGGATGGCGGAGGCGTCGCGCCGCTGCAATCCGCCTTGCGCCCGGAGTCCTGCTGTGCTACATGACCATCCGCTTCCCGCCCACATAGACGGGGCGAAAGCCCCGGTATGTTCCGGGAGCACTCACTTCCTGTCCGATTGGATGAGGGCTGACGGGTTTGGCCTCCGACAACCATGCAGTGACCGGTCTTTCGGGACGCTATGCACGGGCGCTCTACGAGCTTGCCGGGGAGGCAGGCGAGTTCGATCAAGTGGCCGACGACCTGCGTGCGATCACGTGCGCTCTGGAGGACTCCTCCGATCTTCGCCGTCTCGTTGAGAGCCCTCTTCTGTCCCGTGACGAACAGGGCCGCGCCATGGCCGGTGTGCTTGATGCCATGGAATGCGGGTCTCTGGTCCGCAACACCGTGGGTGTGCTGGCCCAGGCAAGACGTCTGTATGCCCTGAAGGAAGTCGTCGGGGATTTCCTGCGTCTCCACGCCTTGCAGCGCGGCGAGACCACGGCCAAGGTGACATCGGCGCGGCCCCTGAGCGACGGGGAGCTGGCCCGCCTGCGGGAAACCCTGGGACGAATTGTCAGGCGCGATGTCTCGATCGAGTCCAGTGTCGATCCGTCCGTGATCGGTGGGCTCGTGGTCACCATCGGATCGCGCATGATGGACAGCACCATACGTACCAAACTTCAACGTCTCGAGCTTGCGATGAAGGGGACTGGCTGATGGATATCCGTGCCGCCGAGATTTCTTCCATTATCAGGGAACAGATTGCCAGTTTCGGCGCCGAAGCGGAGGTGTCGGAGGTCGGCCGGGTTCTGTCGGTGGGCGACGGCATTGCCCGGGTCTACGGCCTCGACAACGTTCAGGCCGGCGAGATGGTCGAGTTCCCTGGCGGAGTCCAGGGGATGGCGCTCAATCTCGAGACCGACAATGTCGGCATCGTGATCTTTGGCAGCGACCGGGACATCGTCGAAGGCGACACTGTCAAGAGGACCGGTTCGATTGTCGACGTACCGGTGGGCAAGGGCCTTCTCGGGCGCGTTGTCGATGCTCTGGGCCGGCCGATCGACGGTGCCGGTGCCATTGAACATGACGAACGTCGGCGCATCGAGGTCAAGGCGCCGGGCATCATACCCCGCGAATCGGTCAGTGAACCGATGCAGACCGGCCTCAAGGCCCTTGACGCCCTAGTGCCGATTGGCCGCGGTCAGCGCGAGCTGATCATCGGCGACCGGCAGACCGGCAAGACGGCCGTGGCCGTCGATACCATCATCAACCAGAAGCAGAACTGGGAATCGGGCGACGAGAACCGGAGACTCTATTGCGTCTATGTCGCCGTCGGGCAGAAGCGTTCGACTGTGGCTCAGATCGTCAAGGTGCTCGAGGATCACGGCGCCATGGAGTACACGACCATTGTCGCCGCCACGGCGTCCGATCCGGCGCCGATGCAGTTTCTGGCCCCATACAGCGGTTGTTCCATCGGCGAGTACTACCGTGACAACGGCATGCACGCCCTCGTCATCTACGACGATCTCTCGAAGCAGGCCGTCTCCTACAGGCAGGTTTCCCTGCTGTTGCGCAGGCCGCCGGGCCGCGAGGCCTATCCGGGCGACGTGTTCTACCTCCATTCACGTCTGCTCGAGCGGGCGGCGAAGATGAACGGGGACTTCGGCGGTGGATCACTGACCGCGCTGCCGGTGGTCGAGACACAGGCCTCCGACGTGTCGGCCTACATCCCGACCAACGTCATCTCGATCACTGACGGACAGATCTTTCTCGAATCCGAGCTGTTCTACCAGGGTATCCGTCCGGCCATCAACGTCGGCATCTCCGTGTCGCGGGTCGGCTCGGCGGCGCAGACCAAGGCGATGAAGTCGGTTGCCGGATCGATCAAGCTGGAGCTCGCGCAGTACCGTGAAATGGCTGCCTTTGCCCAGTTTGCCTCGGACCTTGATGCCTCGACGCAGAGGCTTCTGGCGCGTGGTGAACGACTGACCGAACTCCTCAAGCAGGACCAGTACAGGCCCATGGCCGTGGAGGACCAGGTTGTCGTCATCTTCGCCGGTGTGAACGGCTATCTCGACGGCCTCGCACCATCTGCCGTCACGCGCTACGAACAGGCCATGCTCGCCGCCGTGCGGGACAAGGGCGCCGACATGCTTGCCGATATCCGCTCGAGTGGTGCACTCTCCGACTCGACGGCGGGCAAGCTCAAGGCCTTCCTCGACAACTTTACTGGCTCATTCGCAGCCTGATCGCGCACCCTGAACGGCCATGGCGAACCTCAAGGCACTCCGCACGCGTATCAACAGCGTCCGTTCGACGCGCAAGATCACGAGTGCGATGAAGATGGTCGCTGCCGCGAAACTGCGCCATGCCCAGGAGTCCGCGGAGGCGGCGCGTCCCTATGCGGAACGCATGGCGCGCATGATGGCCTCGCTGGCGAGTGCCTTTGCAGGCCGCGAGGATGCTCCGAGGTTGCTGGCCGGCACCGGCAGCAACAAGGTGAATCTCATCATTGTCGTTACCTCTGACCGCGGACTGTGTGGCGGTTTCAATGCATCGGTGGCGAGATCGGTGCGCCAGCGCATTGCCGCACTCCACAGGGAGGGACGGGAGGTCAAGCTCCTTTGCCTGGGACGCAAGGGCCGCGATCTGTTGCGGCGGGATCACGGGAACCTGATCGTCGAGACCCTGCAGGGGCTCGACAAGGGATTCTCCTATGGCACCGCACGGGACGCCGCGGAACGAGTCACGCGAATGTTCGAGGCCGGTGAATTCGACTGCTGCACGGTCGTCTTCAATCGCTTCCAGTCGGTCATGACGCAGGTTGTCACCTGGCAGGAACTGATTCCCGCGGTGGCGACGGATGAACCGTCCGACGACCTCGGCGGAGCGGTCTACATCTTCGAACCGGACGAGGGCGCCATCCTCGAGCACCTGTTGCCGCGCAATCTCGGTGTGCAGGTGTTCCGCGGTCTTCTCGAGAGCCAGGCTTCGGAACATGCGGCGCGCATGACGGCCATGGACAATGCGACGCGCAATGCCGGTGACATGATCGATCGCCTCAATCTGGTCTACAATCGTACGCGCCAGGCGGCGATCACCACTGAAATCACGGAGATTGTCTCGGGCGCGGAAGCGCTCTAGCGGGACGGTCAAGGGCGAGGGGAGTCTCGATGGCAACCAACTCTTCAGGTCACATCAGCCAGGTCATGGGCGCTGTCGTCGACGTGCAGTTCGAAGGCGACCTGCCAAACATCATGAATGCGCTGGAGACCAGCAACCAGGACAAGCGTCTCGTCCTCGAAGTGGCGCAGCACCTTGGCGAGAACACGGTGCGCACCATTGCCATGGATGCCACGGAGGGACTGGTGCGTGGTCAGGACGTGAGGGATACCGGCGATTCGATCAGGGTGCCGGTGGGCCCGGAGACCCTCGGTCGCATCCTCAACGTGATTGGCGAACCGATCGATGAACGCGGACCCGTGGAGGCAGGGGAATCGCTGCCCATCCACAGGGAAGCGCCGACACTGACGGACCAGTCGACGGAAGCCGAGGTTCTCGTGACCGGAATCAAGGTCATCGACTTGCTCGAACCCTATGTGAAGGGCGGCAAGATCGGCCTCTTCGGCGGCGCCGGAGTCGGCAAGACCGTCATCATCATGGAACTCATCAACAACATCGCCAAGGCCCATGGCGGCTACTCGGTCTTCGCCGGCGTGGGCGAGCGCACGCGTGAGGGCAATGATCTCTACCACGAAATGATCGAATCGGGTGTCATCGATCTCGAGGGCGGCAATTCCAAGGCGGCTCTGGTCTACGGGCAGATGAACGAACCGCCGGGTGCGCGGGCCCGTGTCGGACTCTCGGGCCTGACGCTGGCCGAGTACTTCCGTGATGCCGAAGGCCAGGACGTTCTGCTCTTCATCGACAACATCTTCCGTTTCACCCAGGCCGGTTCGGAGGTTTCCGCACTGCTGGGGCGGATTCCCTCGGCGGTCGGCTACCAGCCCACACTGGCCACGGAGATGGGCAACCTCCAGGAGCGCATCACCTCGACCACCAGGGGATCGATCACCTCGGTCCAGGCGATCTACGTGCCGGCTGACGATCTCACCGATCCGGCGCCGGCGACATCGTTCGCCCATCTCGATGCGACCACCGTGCTGTCGCGCCAGATCGCCGAACTGGGCATCTACCCGGCCGTGGATCCGCTCGATTCGACGTCGCGCATCCTCGACCCCAGGGTCATCGGCGATGAGCACTACCAGGTGGCGCGCTCGGTCCAGGAGGTTCTGCAGCGCTACCGGTCCCTGCAGGACATCATTGCCATCCTGGGCATGGACGAGCTCTCCGAAGAGGACAGGCTCGTGGTGGCGCGGGCGCGGAAGATCCAGCGCTTTCTCAGCCAGCCCTTCCACGTGGCCGAGGTGTTCACCGGTGTGCCGGGCGTCTTCGTCGAGCTCGACGACACGATCAAGGGCTTCAGGACGATCGTTGACGGCGAGTACGATGATCTCCCCGAGCAGGCCTTCTACATGGTCTCGAACATTGCCGCGGCGGTGGAGAAGGCCAAGAAGCTGGCAGCGGAAGCGGCCTGACGTCATGGCCGGGAAGGTCACTTTCGAACTGGTCAGCCCGGAGCGCGTTCTCGTCTCCGACACCTTCGACATGATCGTGATACCCGGGGGCGACGGGGACATCGGCGTGCTGCCCGATCACGCGCCCCTGATTTCCACGATCCGTCCCGGTGTGATCGACATCCACGAGGACGCCAGGGTGGCGCACCAGGTCTTCGTCGCCGGAGGTTTCGCCGAGGTTCTGCCCGACCGCTGCACGGTCCTGGCGGAAAGGGCCCTGATGGTGGCGAGCATCGATGCCGGAGACGTGCGTGGCCGCATCGAGGCTGCCGAACTTGATCTGCGTGATGCCGAGAACGACACCGAACGCACCCGCGCCAGGGACGAACTCGCGATCCTCGAGGCCATGCTCGAGGCCGTCCCGGCCCCTGATCGCGCGCATTGATCCCGGGGCCTGGTCTCCCGTCGACCAGGCGGGCTTCACGCGCCTTGCGCGAAACGATGCCTGGGGTGCGACGGCAAGACAGGCGAACGCAGTCGAGATCGGGCGAGATTGCCCTGCACACCGCCCGAAACGCCGGCGTCACAAGGGATGGGAGCCGTCGTGGCGATCGAGAGAGACGATCGGTCCACGATCTGCGAGTGCGTTCCGCGTCGTCGTCCGGTCACGGAGGACATTTCTCACGTTCACCATGCAACAGGAATCAGGCGCGAAGCCAGCGTGTGACGCCCCTGACAGGCCGGTAGCGCATTCTCGAAGGACAGGGCCGAACGGCTCACGCTGCAAGGCGCCTTTCGATGCTCGGCGCCGCTTCGCAGCATGAGCCTCCGGGTTGCCAAGCTGAACGGTGCTTCAACGGCTGCGGGTTGCCCTTCATGTCCACCCTGGTCGTATCTCTCCCTTGCTCATGGACAGGCGGGCGGATAGCGTGGCCGTTGTGTTCAGGCGTGACCGTTCCGGGACATTCGGAGCCACGACACGGGAGGCCCGGCACTTCCCGCCTCGGCCGCAGGTTCCGCCGCCGCGAAGGGAGAGACCGATGAGCCGCTGCCGTCTTCCGGTCGGGATCCAGGATTTTCCGACGATTCGCAGCGAGGATTTCTACTACGTCGACAAGACCCCTCTCATCCGGGATCTGGTCGAGCAGGGTGACCATTACTTCCTGTCGCGTCCGCGCTGCTTCGGCAAGAGCCTGCTGCTCGACACCCTGCGGTCTCTGTTCGCCTGTGACGAACCCCTGTTCCGGGGACTGGACATCCATCCCCACTGGGACCTTTCAACCAGACACTGTTGGATCCATCTTTTTCGTAACTGCCCAGGCACCTCGTCAGGTCTGAGTCTGTGTTGACGTTGGTTGCGTTGGATGCCGTTTTGGTACCGTCGGGTTGTTGATCCTGCGCGGCTTGACTTTATAGGCCGGTGATCCTATGAGTTGCCCTCTGTCATGAGGGGAGCGGCCGTTGGGGTATTGGGGCCGGGTCACACCGAACCGGTCTGCGAGTATCGCGACGATCCGGCGACGCGGAATCCGGTGCGCTGCCCCAGGTACTGCGCGATCGCCCCGGGCCGTACGGGACCGGGCCGTCCCGCCCTCCGGAAAGCGGCCCGGGTTCCCCTCTCCGCAGGGGCGACACACCGCCTGGGGAATCCGGGGTTCGACGGTCTCGAGCGCAAGCGGCGGAGACCCCCAGGCCGCCGAGGCCATCGGGGCGCGACGAGGGGATCCTGCAGCGCCCTCGGGCGGGGGGAGCGCGCCTCGCCCTCGGGATGCCAGGTCGCCATCATCGACCGTGCCAAGCGCGCTTGTCCGCGCCGCTGCCGACCGGCTCCACGGTGACTTCTCCGAGGTCCTCCAGGGCCCCTGCAAGGGGCTTGTCGGGATCGTCCTGCTCAAGGATGCCGGGGCTGAGGGCATGAGGCCTGGGTGCGGGAAGGACGATGTCGAGCGACGAAACAAGACCGGGCAAGGCCGTGCGTGCCGAGGCCAGGTACGGGTCGCCCTTCGCGTTGCGCCACTCCTTGCGCCAGGGACGAGCGCGGGCTGTTCTCGGCCGTCGATGCTGCCTTCCGTCCATCCCCCGTCGTCGCAGACCGACGTCGAAAGCCGATCCTCATGGGCCACCATGTACGGCCGGGTTGGCGAGGAGTCCGATGAGACGGGTGTGTCCGGTTGAAAGGCGCGGGGCTGGCGGTCCGGATCCCCGGCGCGGTCACCCGCGCCAGGGTTGCGCTGCTGCGCGAGGCCGACCGGACCGGGCTGGACGCCATCCGCCGGGCGGGCCTGTACGACGACATCTGGCAGGCGTTTGCGGTCCTGCTGCCGGTCCGGAGTGTCGGGGTGATGGGAGACCGCCGCTCGTACGACTACGCTCTCGGGCGGCGTGCGGTGACGTCGGTCGACGGCATGACGGCGGGCGTCTGCCGGTTTCCGTCGGAGTTGTCGGCGGCGGTGGCCGCGACGATCGTCAATCGGGTTCCGGGCCGCAACCGGGTGCTGTACGACGTGACGTCGAAGCCGCCCGGCACGATCGAGTGGGAGTGAGGGCGCGGCGGCGGTCGGCCCGTCCTTGCCATCGTGCGGCGGGTGCGGTGGCGGGGGGCCGCTGCTGTCCTGTCCTGCGTTCCCCGGCGCTTGCGTGCGGGCTGGCCGGGGTCTTCTGCGGAGCGGGTCCGGGGGTGCCTCGCGCCCGGCCGTCGGCCGGCAAAACGGGGTGGAGATCAGGGCTTGCAGCTTTCGTTTCGCAGGCCTATATTGAGCGCCGAGCGTTCGTCGGGGCCGCCTGCGGATGGCCTGCGGATGCCTCATGCGTGCAAAATCCTAAGGGCCCCTTCACGGGGTTTCTTCCGCAGTCGAAGGGGAGCCTCGACGATGAAACAGACGGAGACACCGATGTACAAGAACGTGGCGACGGCCTGCAGCGTGGTCGTGCTCGCTTTCGGGCTGGCGGCGTGCAGCAGCAGCAGCAACAAGACGGCCGCCCCGGCTGATCCTCCTCCGAAGGTGGATGCGGAGCTCCAGCAGCAGCGGGATGCGGCCAAGGCGGCCGAGGATGCGGCCAAGGCCGCCTCGGATCTCGCGGCCCAGGGCATGGCGGCGGCCGACGACGATCCGGCCAAGATCGGCTCGGATGAGGCGCAGACGGCGGTGATGAACCTCGTGTCCGTCCAGCTTGCTACGAAGGCGAAGATGTACGCCGACGAGGCCAAGGCGGCGGCCGATGCGGCGAAGAAAGCCTACGACACGGCGAAGGCGGAATCCGCGAAGGCGGCGGCGACGACGAGCGTGGTGGCGGCGACCGAGGCCAAGCGCGCCGCCGAGGCGGCCCGGAAGGAAGCCGAGGCGCAGGCCGCGATTGCCAATGCGAAGGCCAAACAGGCGGTGGATGCGGCCAAGATGGGGATCAAGTACGCCGACGGAACCTACACGGTCGGCGCCACATCGATCATGTCGGGTGCTCCGAAGGCGGAAACCGGCACCGGCGAGCAGAAGGTAACAACCGGAACCCAAGAAATCGAAGAGGACGCGCACACCGCGCGGACGGCAATCACCTACCAAGCAGATCCCGAGAGACTGGCGCAGCCGGAGATCGAGGCGCGGAAACTGCCGGTCGGCGTCGACATCGACTCGAAAGACGACACGGCCCGTTTGCGGATCATCGACAAGTATGTCGGCTCCAAGGATGTTTTCATCTATGTCCCGGCGGGTGAAGGAGGACCCGACCCCGAGGAGACGGACCACGATGTAAGCAACGACCTGCCGTACGGAGCGCTCGATTTAACGGATGCAGTCACAACCACAAGCTACCCCAAGTTGAAAGTTCATCGGGCAGGCGGAGAGTTCTACAAGCTCATGCAAGAGGATTGGAATAATCTTAATGACGAAACGTCAGGTGTCATGGTCAGCAATAATAAGATTGAGATGGACACAAAGGACTCCAACGCCGATACCGAGGAGAACAAGAACAAGGAAATCTACTACGTCATTGCGCCTGTAGCGGGCAATTTCTTGGGGCTGACCAGAGCGAAAGGCGATCGTATCTATCTGAAACGTGATAGTGTCGGCGCCGAGAAGATCACGTATGGTGCGATATCCGTCCGCGGCGATGTGAAGTTTCCTGCCGAGATGGCCTACGAACACATGAACTACGGCACGTGGGTCACGCTGAAGGAAGTGAGCGGCGGCGACAATGAAGACCCTGATGGGCTGGGCATCCCGTTTGTCCGCACGCTGACCAGCATGACCACCGACATGCCGACCTCCGGACACGCCGTCTATGATGGCCATTGGGTTGGGCAGGTCCGCAGTGCGGACGCCGATGGCGAGGGCATGATCCGGTCCTACACCGGCGGTTCGGAAACGGCGGTGAACTTCGTGACGAACGGCATTCATGTGACACTTTCCACCAGCTCCAACGTCGACGACCCCGACACCCCCGCCGCCTTCGCTCGGCTTGAGGGTGCGATTGCCGGCAACGGGTTCGCGGGAACCAAGGCCACCGTGCTCCTCGCCACCAACGTGGGCAGTAAGAGCGGTGATGACCCCGTAACGTTGGAGACGACCGGGGAGTACACGGGCACGGTCAGCGGCAACTTCTACGGCCCCATGGCGGTGGAGGTCGGCGGCATCTTCGACTTCACTTCGGCGGACAAGAAGCAGGGCGAGTTCCGCGGCGCCTTCGGTGGCCGCAAGCAGTGACCCCGTGAGCGGCTGAGGTTCGCCGCCGCCGGGCTTGCCCCGGTCGTCAGCGAGGCGGCGCCCGATCCCGCGCGGATCGGGCGCCGCTCTTTTGTGTGCCGAGCATGGCCGACAGCTTGGGTGTACGCGCCCTTCCGAGGCGGGGTCCGGGAGTTCGCAAGGAAGCGTGGAGGTACCCGGGTCAGGTCGTAACTTCGGCTTGACATCCCGGTTCCCCCCCGTGACGGCCTTTCCCGACCGGGGACGAATGGAGAGCACTTCCGTCCGCCGCCGTGCTTCGGACCGCCGGCCGGGCGGCCAGCCCGGTCATCCGGGAACGACGCTGCGCCGTTCCGAGACGCCGGGTCGGATCGAGGATCTTCCTCCCGATTCCTGCGGTCGATGCGGAAGGTCCCGGGCCGGATTGCCTTCGGAGGTGCAGGCCACCCGGCCGCTCACGGACCTTCCGCCGATGGCGCTTGAGACCGTCGAACCCCGGATTCATCAAGCGGTGTGTGGCCCCTTGCGGAGAGGGGAACCCGAACCGCTTTCCGGAGGGCGGGACGGTTCCGGTCCCGTACGGCCCGGGGGCGATCGTGCAGTACCTGGGGCAGCGCACCGGATTCCGCGTCGCCGGATCGTCGCGGTACTCGCAGACCGGTTCGGTGTGACCCGGCCCCAAGGGACGGTTTCCGCCCTTCTGGACCGGGGCGCCGACCGATTCTCCGGTGTCGCCGGGCAGGTCCGGGATGCTGCGGCCCCGGCCGCCGTCAAGCCCAAGGACGAGACCGGCGTCCGGGTTCACGGTCGGTGGAAATGGATCCCCGTCACCGGTACGAAGCGGATCCGCCCTTTCCGCCTCGGCGAAGGCCGCGGGGACGGGATCGCGGAAGCGACCGGCCTTCGGTGCACGATGTCTGGAAACCGTACGGGAAGATCCTCTTCGGCAGTCAGGTCACCCGGCTGATCGCGCGGCGCGTGCGCGAGCACGGCGTCTACTGCGAGATCGTCCCCTGGCACCGGGCGGCCGGGCGCCTCGATCCTCCACCCGTCGCCGTCATCCAGTCCGGCGGACCCGATTCGACGGTGTCCGATGCGGCCCCGACGGTCGCGCCCGAGATCTTCCGGGCCGGCGTGCCGGTGCTCGGGAGCTGCTACGGACAGCAGGCCATGGTGCAGGCGCTCGGCGGCCGGGTGGACGCGGCCCGGGACCGGGAGTTCGGGCGCGCGGACCTTGAGGTCACGGCGCCTTCGGCGCTGTTCGGCGGCCTGTGGAAGCCGGGCGAACGTCATCCGGTATGGATGAGTCACGGAGACCGCGTGGATGCGGTGCCGCCGGGCTTCCGGGGGGGTGGCCCGGACCGCCGCGTCGCCGTTTGCGGCCATCGCCGACGATCGCCGCCGGTACTGCGGGGTGCAGTTTCATCCGGAGGTCGTGCACACGCCGGACGGTTCCCGGCTGCCCCGCCGGTTTGTCCGGGAGGCGGCCGGCCTGGCGGGAACCTGAACGGCCGGCCGGATCCGGTCGGACGCGGTCGCGCGCATCCGGGCGCAGGTGGGCCGGGGGCGGGTGATCTGCGGGCTGTCGGGCGGCGTCGACAGCGCCGTGACGGCGCGGCTGGTGCACGAGGCCGTGGGCGACCGGCTGACCTGCGTGCTGGTCGACCACGGCCTGCTGCGTGCGGACGAGGCGTCCGAACGGCGGGCGTCTGCCGGTTTCCGTCGGAGTTGTCGGCGGCGGTGGCCGCGACGATCGTCAATCGGGTTCCGGGCCGCAACCGGGTGCTGTACGACGTGACGTCGAAGCCGCCCGGCACGATCGAGTGGGAGTGAGGGCGCGGGCGGCGGTCGGCCCGTCCTTGCCATCGTGCGGCGGGTGCGGTGGCGGGGGGCCGCTGCTGTCCTGTCCTGCGTTCCCCGGCGCTTGCGTGCGGGCTGGCCGGGGTCTTCTGCGGAGCGGGTCCGGGGGGTCTCGCGCCCGGCCGTCGGCCGGCAAAACGGGGTGGAGATCAGGGCTTGCAGCTTTCGTTTCGCAGGCCTATATTGAGCGCCGAGCGTTCGTCGGGGCCGCCTGCGGATGGCCTGCGGATGCCTCATGCGTGCAAAATCCTAAGGGCCCCTTCACGGGGTTTCTTCCGCAGTCGAAGGGGAGCCTCGACGATGAAACAGACGGAGACACCGATGTACAAGAACGTGGCGATGGCCTGCAGCGTGGTCGTACTCGCTTTCGGGCTGGCGGCGTGCAGCAGCAGCAACAAGACGGCCGCCCCGGCTGATCCTCCGGCGGTGGCTCCGGAGCTCCAGGAGCAGCGGGATAAGGCCAAGGCTGCCGAGACGGCGGCCAAGGCCGCCTCGGACCTCGCGGCCCAGGGCATGGCGGCGGCCGGCGACGATCCGGCCAAGATCGGCTCGGAGGCGGCGCAGGCGGCGGTGATGAGCCTCGTGTCCGTCCAGCTTCCCGCGAAGGCGAAGATGTACGCCGACAAGGCCAAGGCGGCGGCCGATGCGGCGAAGAGAGCCTACGACACGGCGAAGGCGGCATCCGCGAAGGCGGCGGCGGCGACCAGTCTGGCGGCGGCGGCCGAGGCCAGGCTCGACGCCGAGGCGGCCCGGAAGGAAGCCGAGGCGCAGGCCGAGATCGCCAATGCCCAGGCCAAACTGGCGGTGGATGCGGCCAAGGGGATCGCGTACGCCGACGGAACCTACACGGTCGGCGCCATGTCGATCACGCCCGGCACAGCGGGGACCACGAGAACCGTCGACGGCAAGTCGGTGACGGTCGGCCTTCTCGGGTCTGACGACGGCATCGCAAAGAAGACCGTGGCCCGCAAGGATCCCGTGAGCCCATCCACGGACAAGGTTGTGACCACCGACGTGACCCATATGGTGGCTGACCTTAGGCCCCGCATCCATAACGCCGGCACCGAATACACGGGCCTCACATCCCGGGACACGCCGGCAGGGGGCGTCTTGGGATCGCCGCAGATCAATACGGGCCGCAAGATCCGGGTCAGCAACATGTACGATTCGGAGGACGACAAGTCCCGTCTCTGGCTCGTCACGCATTACATGGGCAAGGCATCCGTCGGATTCTTCTATCGCGAAGAGACCCAAGTCACGGCCACCGTAGACCAGGAACCGGATGCTCCCTACGGCAAGTGGGCGAAGGATGACACCGGTACCGACTATGCGGGCGGGCCGAAGGTGGTGGAGAAGGCGTCCGGCAACTTCTACCTTGCCACGTCAGGCTCGGTCGAACCCGTCGGGGGCCGGATCTGGAACGGGAGCGCCGGAACGTTCGACATCTATACGGGCGACGACGAGGAAAAACTTGGAGAAGGCAAGGTCTTCTACATTCAAGACAACCGTAACGACGCGGATGGTGCCCGCAATGACCGAAGGACATGGCTGGAACTGGTCGCGACCATCACCAAGCCGGACGGCACGAAGTCGTTCCAGTACAAGATGATCCAGGCTTGGACGGGAGACTATCGGGGAGACCCTGACAAGATATCCGTTTCCGACTTTCCGGAATCGATGGCCTACGATCATGTCAATTTCGGCCTGTGGTCGATGCTGAGCGATTCCGGCGAGAAGCCGAAGGAGCTGGGCATCGCATTCGCCATGGCCAAGCAGGGCGGCAGCATGACCGCCGCCGACGCCATGCCGGCGACCGGCACCGCCACCTACAACGGTTCCTGGGCGGCGCATGTTCGTGCGAGGGCCGTCGTCTCGGGCGCCGGCGGCGTCACCACCAACCCTTCTCCGATTACCGAGCAAAGCGGCAACTCGGTGGTGACGGCGGACTTTGCGAAGAATACCGTCAAGGTCAATCTGCACCAGCTTGCCATGCTTGAGGGCGCGATTTCCGGCAACATGTTCTCGGGAACCAAGGTCTCCGACGTCAAGGCCAACAAGGGGAACCTGGTCGCCACTGCCGATGGAGCCGGCTTCACGGGCGAGTTCAGCGGTAGCTTCTTCGGCTCTGAGGCCGAGGAGGTCGGCGGCGTGTTCGACTATACGTCGGAGAAGTTGGTGAAGGGCGAGTTCCGCGGTGCCTTCGGCGGCTCGAAGTTCGGCATGCCGATGGCCGAGATGATCCCGTCAACGTCGGGTGCCGTCCCGGGTGCTTTGATGAAGGTCAATCGTCGGCTCGATATTCCGGACGTTCCCGAATAGGCGCCGCCGTCACGACCCTGGCGGCCTTGTCTTTTCGGACGCTGGCCGGGCAATCCGTGCATGCCTCGATCTACGGGTTTTGCGATTCCCCTTCTGCTCGCGCTGGTTCTGGCTGCGGCTCCCTTGTCCGCACAGG
This sequence comes from Alphaproteobacteria bacterium, assembly GCA_964291265.2. Classification (GTDB taxonomy): domain Bacteria; phylum Pseudomonadota; class Alphaproteobacteria; order SP197; family SP197; genus SP197. The sequence goes on along the minus strand of OZ219747.1, from coordinate 7,246 downwards.
AGGATCCGGACCGGGAGCCGCCTGATGACGGGGTCTCTGCCGAGGTACTGATCGAGGCCGCGCGGACCGCGCTGGTGGCGGGCCAGCCCGAGGATGCGGCGGTTCTTCTCGAGGGTGTGCCGCCGGGCGAGGGGAATGCCGACGATCTGGATTTCCTGCACGGATCGATTGCGATGCAGCGCGGCGACTGGCCGGCCGCGATCGCGCGTTTCCGGGCGATGCTGGCGCGCAACCCCGACCTGCCCCGGGTGCGGCTCGACCTGGCGCTGGCGTATTTCCAGGCTGGGGAGGACCGCAACGCAGCGCGTCATTTCCGTCTGGCGCTCGGGGCGGGCAATCTGCCCGAGGAGGTTCGCGCCAATGCCCTCGCCTTCCTCGACCGGATCCGGCGGCGCAAGGGCTGGTCGGTCACCGGCTCGCTGGCCCTCGCGCCCGACACCAACATCAACACCGCCACCGATGCACGCCAGATCCCGCTGTCCGGCGTGCCCGCCACGCTGTCGGACGATGCACGCCGGACCAGCGATGTCGGGGTGGCGGCGAACCTGTACGGAAGCCACGAGGAGCGGCTCTCGCCCGACCTGCGGTTCCGGGTGGGCGGCGGGCTTCGGACCCGGACCTACCGGAAGAGCGAATTCAGCGACCGCATCCTCAGCCTGCGCGCCGGGCCGCGCTTTCTGTTCGGCGCGTTCGACCTGCGCGCCGAGGGTACCGTCCGGCAGCGCTGGGTTGCCGGCGATACCTACAGCCGGGCCCAGGGCCTCGAACTGACGGGCAGCTGGCTGGCCGGGCCGACGTGGCGGCTGGGCGCGACGCTCAGGCACGAGTGGGTCGACTATGAGGGATTTCTCGGCACGGGGACCGCGGATGCGGCCGGGATCGATCTGGTTCATGCTCTGGGCCAGGCGACGCTGCTGCAGGCGGATGCCGGCTGGAGCCGCGAGGCGCTGGATCAGGAGGGCTATTCGTGGCGCGCGTTCACGGTCGGACTGTCGGTGTCGCGCGAGCTCCCCCGCGGCTTCGTGGCGAGCGGGGGAGCGACCCACGTGTGGCGCAGGTACGGGGCCCCGCTCCTGTGGCTCGGTCCGGACGCGCGGCGGGACCGGACGCTGGCGGCGTGGGTCCGACTGTCCAACCGGTATGTCGAACTGTTCGGCTTCATGCCGGAAATCACCGTGCGCCACGAGCGGCGGAAGAGCAACCTCGTGCTCTACGACTACACCCGCGTCGTCGGCGAATTCGGCGTCGTCGGAACCTTCTGACGGCAGGGAGCCGCATCGCACCGGCTCTGGTTTGTCCAATCCGGGTGATGCTTCCGGGCCGAGTGTGCGTGCGTTGTGCGGCAGTCGGTGGAACGGACGGGTCCCGCGTGAACCGCAGAATCCCCTTTCGAGGGTCCCGCAGCCGCCGGGCGAGGTTCCAGCCCCTGCGTTTCCGGCGTCTTCCGCGTGGCTTTCCGGCCCTGGATTCCGGCGGGGGTCGCGCTTCATGCCAGGCGAGGGCGTCGGTCCAGAAGGGCGGAAACCGTCCCTTGGGGCCGGGTCACACCGAACCGGTCTGCGAGTACCGCGACGATCCGGCGACGCGGAATCCGGTGCGCTGCCCCAGGTACTGCGCGATCGCCCCCGGGCCGTACGGGACCGGGCCGTCCCGCTCTCCGGAAAGCGGCCCGGGTTCCCCTCTCCGCAGGGGCGACACACCGCCTGGGGAATCCGGGGTTCGACGGTCTCGAGCGCAAGCGGCGGAGACCCCCAGGCCGCCGAGGCCATCGGGGCGCGACGAGGGGATCCTGCAGCGCCCTCGGGATGCCAGGTCGCCATCATCGACCGTGCCAAGCGCGCTTGTCCGCGCCGCTGCCGACCGGCTCCACGGTGACTTCTCCGAGGTCCTCCAGGGCCCCTGCAAGGGGCTTGTCGGGATCGTCCTGCTCAAGGATGCCGGGGCTGAGGGCATTGAGGCCTGGGTGCGGGAAGGACGATGTCGAGCGACGAAACAAGACCGGGCAAGGCCGTGCGTGCCGAGGCCAGGTACGGGTCGCCCTTCGCGTTGCGCCACTCCTTGCGCCAGGGACGAGCGCGGGCTGTTCTCGGCCGTCGATGCTGCCTTCCGTCCATCCCCCGTCGTCGCAGACCGACGTCGAAAGCCGATCCTCATGGGCCACCATGTACGGCCGGGTTGGCGAGGAGTCCGATGAGACGGGTGTGTCCGGTTGAAAGGCGCGGGGCTGGCGGTCCGGATCCCCGGCGCGGTCACCCGCGCCAGGGTTGCGCTGCTGCGCGAGGCCGACCGGACCGGGCTGGACGCCATCCGCCGGGCGGGCCTGTACGACGACATCTGGCAGGCGTTTGCGGTCCTGCTGCCGGTCCGGAGTGTCGGGGTGATGGGAGACCGCCGCTCGTACGACTACGCTCTCGGGCGGCGTGCGGTGACGTCGGTCGACGGCATGACGGCGGGCGTCTGCCGGTTTCCGTCGGAGTTGTCGGCGGCGGTGGCCGCGACGATCGTCAATCGGGTTCCGGGCCGCAACCGGGTGCTGTACGACGTGACGTCGAAGCCGCCCGGCACGATCGAGTGGGAGTGAGGGCGCGGCGGCGGTCGGCCCGTCCTTGCCATCGTGCGGCGGGTGCGGTGGCGGGGGGCCGCTGCTGTCCTGTCCTGCGTTCCCCGGCGCTTGCGTGCGGGCTGGCCGGGGTCTTCTGCGGAGCGGGTCCGGGGGTGCCTCGCGCCCGGCCGTCGGCCGGCAAAACGGGGTGGAGATCAGGGCTTGCAGCTTTCGTTTCGCAGGCCTATATTGAGCGCCGAGCGTTCGTCGGGGCCGCCTGCGGATGGCCTGCGGATGCCTCATGCGTGCAAAATCCTAAGGGCCCCTTCACGGGGTTTCTTCCGCAGTCGAAGGGGAGCCTCGACGATGAAACAGACGGAGACACCGATGTACAAGAACGTGGCGACGGCCTGCAGCGTGGTCGTGCTCGCTTTCGGGCTGGCGGCGTGCAGCAGCAGCAGCAACAAGACGGCCGCCCCGGCTGATCCTCCTCCGAAGGTGGATGCGGAGCTCCAGCAGCAGCGGGATGCGGCCAAGGCGGCCGAGGATGCGGCCAAGGCCGCCTCGGATCTCGCGGCCCAGGGCATGGCGGCGGCCGACGACGATCCGGCCAAGATCGGCTCGGATGAGGCGCAGACGGCGGTGATGAACCTCGTGTCCGTCCAGCTTGCTACGAAGGCGAAGATGTACGCCGACGAGGCCAAGGCGGCGGCCGATGCGGCGAAGAAAGCCTACGACACGGCGAAGGCGGAATCCGCGAAGGCGGCGGCGACGACGAGCGTGGTGGCGGCGACCGAGGCCAAGCGCGCCGCCGAGGCGGCCCGGAAGGAAGCCGAGGCGCAGGCCGCGATTGCCAATGCGAAGGCCAAACAGGCGGTGGATGCGGCCAAGATGGGGATCAAGTACGCCGACGGAACCTACACGGTCGGCGCCACATCGATCATGTCGGGTGCTCCGAAGGCGGAAACCGGCACCGGCGAGCAGAAGGTAACAACCGGAACCCAAGAAATCGAAGAGGACGCGCACACCGCGCGGACGGCAATCACCTACCAAGCAGATCCCGAGAGACTGGCGCAGCCGGAGATCGAGGCGCGGAAACTGCCGGTCGGCGTCGACATCGACTCGAAAGACGACACGGCCCGTTTGCGGATCATCGACAAGTATGTCGGCTCCAAGGATGTTTTCATCTATGTCCCGGCGGGTGAAGGAGGACCCGACCCCGAGGAGACGGACCACGATGTAAGCAACGACCTGCCGTACGGAGCGCTCGATTTAACGGATGCAGTCACAACCACAAGCTACCCCAAGTTGAAAGTTCATCGGGCAGGCGGAGAGTTCTACAAGCTCATGCAAGAGGATTGGAATAATCTTAATGACGAAACGTCAGGTGTCATGGTCAGCAATAATAAGATTGAGATGGACACAAAGGACTCCAACGCCGATACCGAGGAGAACAAGAACAAGGAAATCTACTACGTCATTGCGCCTGTAGCGGGCAATTTCTTGGGGCTGACCAGAGCGAAAGGCGATCGTATCTATCTGAAACGTGATAGTGTCGGCGCCGAGAAGATCACGTATGGTGCGATATCCGTCCGCGGCGATGTGAAGTTTCCTGCCGAGATGGCCTACGAACACATGAACTACGGCACGTGGGTCACGCTGAAGGAAGTGAGCGGCGGCGACAATGAAGACCCTGATGGGCTGGGCATCCCGTTTGTCCGCACGCTGACCAGCATGACCACCGACATGCCGACCTCCGGACACGCCGTCTATGATGGCCATTGGGTTGGGCAGGTCCGCAGTGCGGACGCCGATGGCGAGGGCATGATCCGGTCCTACACCGGCGGTTCGGAAACGGCGGTGAACTTCGTGACGAACGGCATTCATGTGACACTTTCCACCAGCTCCAACGTCGACGACCCCGACACCCCCGCCGCCTTCGCTCGGCTTGAGGGTGCGATTGCCGGCAACGGGTTCGCGGGAACCAAGGCCACCGTGCTCCTCGCCACCAACGTGGGCAGTAAGAGCGGTGATGACCCCGTAACGTTGGAGACGACCGGGGAGTACACGGGCACGGTCAGCGGCAACTTCTACGGCCCCATGGCGGTGGAGGTCGGCGGCATCTTCGACTTCACTTCGGCGGACAAGAAGCAGGGCGAGTTCCGCGGCGCCTTCGGTGGCCGCAAGCAGTGACCCCGTGAGCGGCTGAGGTTCGCCGCCGCCGGGCTTGCCCCGGTCGTCAGCGAGGCGGCGCCCGATCCCGCGCGGATCGGGCGCCGCTCTTTTGTGTGCCGAGCATGGCCGACAGCTTGGGTGTACGCGCCCTTCCGAGGCGGGGTCCGGGAGTTCGCAAGGAAGCGTGGAGGTACCCGGGTCAGGTCGTAACTTCGGCTTGACATCCCGGTTCCCCCCCGTGACGGCCTTTCCCGACCGGGGACGAATGGAGAGCACTTCCGTCCGCCGCCGTGCTTCGGACCGCCGGCCGGGCGGCCAGCCCGGTCATCCGGGAACGACGCTGCGCCGTTCCGAGACGCCGGGTCGGATCGAGGATCTTCCTCCCGATTCCTGCGGTCGATGCGGAAGGTCCCGGGCCGGATTGCCTTCGGAGGTGCAGGCCACCCGGCCGCTCACGGACCTTCCGCCGATGGCGCTTGAGACCGTCGAACCCCGGATTCATCAAGCGGTGTGTGGCCCCTTGCGGAGAGGGGAACCCGAACCGCTTTCCGGAGGGCGGGACGGTTCCGGTCCCGTACGGCCCGGGGGCGATCGTGCAGTACCTGGGGCAGCGCACCGGATTCCGCGTCGCCGGATCGTCGCGGTACTCGCAGACCGGTTCGGTGTGACCCGGCCCCAAGGGACGGTTTCCGCCCTTCTGGACCGGGGCGCCGACCGATTCTCCGGTGTCGCCGGGCAGGTCCGGGATGCTGCGGCCCCGGCCGCCGTCAAGCCCAAGGACGAGACCGGCGTCCGGGTTCACGGTCGGTGGAAATGGATCCCCGTCACCGGTACGAAGCGGATCCGCCCTTTCCGCCTCGGCGAAGGCCGCGGGGACGGGATCGCGGAAGCGACCGGCCTTCGGTGCACGATGTCTGGAAACCGTACGGGAAGATCCTCTTCGGCAGTCAGGTCACCCGGCTGATCGCGCGGCGCGTGCGCGAGCACGGCGTCTACTGCGAGATCGTCCCCTGGCACCGGGCGGCCGGGCGCCTCGATCCTCCACCCGTCGCCGTCATCCAGTCCGGCGGACCCGATTCGACGGTGTCCGATGCGGCCCCGACGGTCGCGCCCGAGATCTTCCGGGCCGGCGTGCCGGTGCTCGGGAGCTGCTACGGACAGCAGGCCATGGTGCAGGCGCTCGGCGGCCGGGTGGACGCGGCCCGGGACCGGGAGTTCGGGCGCGCGGACCTTGAGGTCACGGCGCCTTCGGCGCTGTTCGGCGGCCTGTGGAAGCCGGGCGAACGTCATCCGGTATGGATGAGTCACGGAGACCGCGTGGATGCGGTGCCGCCGGGCTTCCGGGGGGGTGGCCCGGACCGCCGCGTCGCCGTTTGCGGCCATCGCCGACGATCGCCGCCGGTACTGCGGGGTGCAGTTTCATCCGGAGGTCGTGCACACGCCGGACGGTTCCCGGCTGCCCCGCCGGTTTGTCCGGGAGGCGGCCGGCCTGGCGGGAACCTGAACGGCCGGCCGGATCCGGTCGGACGCGGTCGCGCGCATCCGGGCGCAGGTGGGCCGGGGGCGGGTGATCTGCGGGCTGTCGGGCGGCGTCGACAGCGCCGTGACGGCGCGGCTGGTGCACGAGGCCGTGGGCGACCGGCTGACCTGCGTGCTGGTCGACCACGGCCTGCTGCGTGCGGACGAGGCGTCCGAACGGCGGGCGTCTGCCGGTTTCCGTCGGAGTTGTCGGCGGCGGTGGCCGCGACGATCGTCAATCGGGTTCCGGGCCGCAACCGGGTGCTGTACGACGTGACGTCGAAGCCGCCCGGCACGATCGAGTGGGAGTGAGGGCGCGGGCGGCGGTCGGCCCGTCCTTGCCATCGTGCGGCGGGTGCGGTGGCGGGGGGCCGCTGCTGTCCTGTCCTGCGTTCCCCGGCGCTTGCGTGCGGGCTGGCCGGGGTCTTCTGCGGAGCGGGTCCGGGGGGTCTCGCGCCCGGCCGTCGGCCGGCAAAACGGGGTGGAGATCAGGGCTTGCAGCTTTCGTTTCGCAGGCCTATATTGAGCGCCGAGCGTTCGTCGGGGCCGCCTGCGGATGGCCTGCGGATGCCTCATGCGTGCAAAATCCTAAGGGCCCCTTCACGGGGTTTCTTCCGCAGTCGAAGGGGAGCCTCGACGATGAAACAGACGGAGACACCGATGTACAAGAACGTGGCGATGGCCTGCAGCGTGGTCGTACTCGCTTTCGGGCTGGCGGCGTGCAGCAGCAGCAACAAGACGGCCGCCCCGGCTGATCCTCCGGCGGTGGCTCCGGAGCTCCAGGAGCAGCGGGATAAGGCCAAGGCTGCCGAGACGGCGGCCAAGGCCGCCTCGGACCTCGCGGCCCAGGGCATGGCGGCGGCCGGCGACGATCCGGCCAAGATCGGCTCGGAGGCGGCGCAGGCGGCGGTGATGAGCCTCGTGTCCGTCCAGCTTCCCGCGAAGGCGAAGATGTACGCCGACAAGGCCAAGGCGGCGGCCGATGCGGCGAAGAGAGCCTACGACACGGCG
>OZ219746.1:0-388063 GCA_964291265.2 Alphaproteobacteria bacterium | reverse complement strand
AGACGTGATCAAGGCGGGTCATCCGCTGGTTCGCGCCGTGGAGCCGGCGGTCTTCTCGAGCGGAATCTCCTGAACCGTCTCCTCGACGGGACCGGTCAGGAGAGCGCGGCGCAGGCCCTCTGGATACGCTGGCAGGCCTCCTCAAGCAGGGCAGTCGAGGTGGCGTAGGAAACCCGGAAGTGAGGCGACTGGCCGAAGGCGGCGCCCTGAACGACGGCAACCCCTTCCGATTCCAGAATCCAGGTGACGACGTCCTCGTCCGTCTCGATACGCCGTCCCGACGGCGCGACCGTGCCGATGAGGCCGGCGCACGACGGGTAGACATAGAAGGCGCCTTCGGGAACGGGCGTGGCGAGGCCCCTTGCCTGATTGAGCATGGAGACGACGAGATCCCGCCTCTGACGAAACACCCGATTGTGTTCGGCGATGAAATCCTGGGGGCCACTGAGCGCCGCCACGGCCGCATGCTGGCTGATCGAACTGGTGTGGGTCGAAGACTGGGACTGCACCTTGTTCATGGCTTCGATCAGCATCTTCGGACCGGCCGCATAGCCGACACGCCACCCGGTCATGCAGTAGGTCTTGGAGACACCGTTGACGGTGAGGGTGCGCTCCTTCAGTCCCGGTTCGACCTGGGCCGGCGTGACGAAGCGGAAACCGTCGTAGACGATGTGCTCGTACATGTCGTCCGGCATGATCCAGACATGGGGATGGCGCATGAGCACGTCGGTGAGTGCCTTCATGTCCTCGAGTCGGTAGCCGGTGCCGGTCGGATTCGACGGTGAGTTGAGCATCACCCACTTGGTCCGCGGCGTGATGGCCGCATCAAGGCGTCCCGCATCAAGCCTGAAACCGTTGGCCGATGTCGTTTCCACCACCACCGGCTGGCCCCCGCACAACAGCACGATGTCGGTGTAGCTCACCCAGTAGGGAGCCGGGATGATGACCTCGTCCCCGGGTTCCAGAGTGGCCACCATGGCATTGTAGAGCACCTGCTTGCCGCCGCAGCCGACCGTGATGCAATCGATCGGGTAATCGAGATCGTTGTCCCGTGCGAACTTGCCGGCAATCGCCTCGCGCAACTCGGGAATGCCCTGCACCGCGGTGTAACGGGTCTTGCCGTCCCGCATGGCCCGCACCGCCGCTTCGACGATGTGGTCGGGCGTGTCGAAGTCGGGCTCTCCGGCGCCAAGGCCGATGACGTCACGGCCACGGGCCTTGAGGTCCCGCGCCTTCTGGGTCACCGCAATGGTCGGTGATGGCTTGATTCTGTCGAGTCTGCTGGCGAGCAATGACATCGCAATCCCCGGTTCAGCGGCCTTTCCAGACGGGGGCACGGCGTTCGGCGAAACTCCGCGGCCCCTCGATCGCATCCTCGGAATCAAGGCATGCGCGGTACTGCGGGATCCCGCCTGATCTCATGTGGGTGTAAGCCTCCTCGACGGACATGCCGTCGGTGGTGTTGACCACCGACTTGACCGCCCTGAGCGAGAGCGGAGCACTCCTCATGATATCCTTGGCCAGCGCGCGGGCCGCGTCCATGAGGTCCGCAAAAGGCACGACACGACTGACGAGTCCCCAGCGCTCTCCTTCCGAGGCCGACATCCGCCGGCCGGTCATCATCATTTCCACCGCCAGTGCTCTCGGTATGCGGCGTTGCAGGCGGATCACCCCTCCACCATCGGGAAGGATACCGATCTGGGCCTCGGGCAGCCAGCACTCGGCATGCTCCGCCGCCACGATCAGGTCCGAGGCAAGCGCCAGTTCAAATCCGCCGCCCGCCGCCATGCCGTTCACCGCGGCAATGACCGGCTTGTCGAGACTCCACAGTTCCGTCAGGCCGGCAAATCCGCCTTCGATGCTCGAGGTGGCATCGGTGTCTTCCTCTCCGGCAGCTGCGGCCTTGAGATCCCAGCCGGCGGAGAAGAACCGGTCCCCGCCGCCGGTGATGATGGCGACGCTGGCCGACCTATCGTCGCGAAACGCGCAGAATGTGTCCGACAACTCCCGGCTCACGGCCATGCTGATGGCGTTCGCCTTGGGCCGGTCGAGAACGATTTCCCAAACCCCATCATTCCTCGTCACGCGGACACTGTCACTCATCAACCTGCTCCTTCCGGTGTTTCATGCTCGCGAAGCAGCGAACGCGAGAGAATATGACGCTGGATCTCGCTGGTGCCATCCCAGACTCGCTCGATACGGGCATCACGCCAGAATCGCTCCACAGCGAATTCCTTCATGAGCCCCATGCCCCCGAAGATCTGCACCGCCTGGTCCGTCACCCGGCCCAGCATTTCACTGGCATAGAGTTTTGCCATGGCAAAGTCACGGTCAGTGGCGCAACCGCGTGCTTCGCGGTCTGCTGCCCGCAACACCAGGAGTTCCGCCGCCTCGATCTCGGTCATCATGTCGGCAAGCTTGAACGACGTTCCCTGGAACCTGCCGATGGTGCGGCCGAACTGGCGCCTCGTTCCGGCCCATCCCGCGGCCATGGACAGCACCCGCCGGGCACGGCCGACACATTGCGCCGCGACAGTGAGTCTGGTGGCGCCCAGCCACTCGTGCGCCACGTCGAATCCGTGATGCTCCTCTCCCAGAATGTGGCGCTGGTGGACCCGGCAGTCGGTGAACACCAGTTCGGCGTGGTGGAAGCCCCTGTGCGAAACACTCTCGCCCCCCGGGCGCACCTCGAAGCCGGGGATCCCCTTGTCGACCAGGAAACTGGTGATTCCCCCCCCATCGCCCGTCTTGGCGAACAGCACGACATAGTCGGCCACATCCGCGTAGCTGATGAAATGCTTGGTGCCATTGATCATGAAGTCCTCACCCTGGCGCCTTGCCCGCGTGGTCATGGAGCGCAGGTCGGAACCGGCAGCGGGTTCGGTCATGGCAAGGCATTCGACACGTTCGCCGCGAATGGTCGGAAGCAGGTAGCGGGAGACCTGCCAGCCCGTGCAGGCGCGCAGGATGTTGGATGGACGGGCCACCGCATACTGCAGGGCAAAGGCCGTGTGGCCGAGTTCGATCTCGCAGAGCGACACGGCAAGGGCATCGAGCCCGCCGCCACCGAGTTCCGCCGGCATGTTGATGGCGTAGAGACCCTTGTCGATGGCGCGCTGGCGAATCTGCCGGATGAGGGCCGCCGGCACGTCGTTGGTGCGTTCGACCTCGTCCTCGTGGGGAACGAGCTCCTCGGCGACGAACCGGCGTACCGTGTCGACGATCATCGACTGTTCTTGCGAGAGGTCAAAGTGCATGGGAGGGGGATGACATCCTTGACTGAACAACGGCGTCATGGGGCGATGGGCGCGCGGTTCGGGATCGTCTGCTCCGCCCCATCAAACGGCCGATGGAGGACCGACCGCGCATGGCGAACGATACCGAATGCCTACAGATTGTCTATCGACTGCTTCCCGGAACCCGGGAGAAGGTGCGCAGGCTGGCTGCCGTCGCGAGCGCATGCCGTTTCGTCTGGAACGCCATGCTCGACCGGCAGGAGCAACTCGTTGCAGCGACAAGGCCGGCAGGAACGGCACGGCAGACGCCGGCTCGCATCCGTTTCAGGCGACCTGCACGTGGATGGCTTGCGGCCGCAGGAACCTGAACGCGGCCCGCGACATCAGGTGTCTGGGGCTGACGCACCTGCACGGGGAGGGAGCGTTGCCGTCAGGCACTCCGATGATCCGCGAAACGGATCGGAAGCTGGCGACATGGGCCATTCAGGCAACGATACAGGTTCCCATCGGAGTACCCGGACGGGAAGACAGGGCGGAAACGGACCAGCGTCTGCCCGGGCCAGCGCAGGGATTCAGGGCCAGTCGTCAGAGAGTTCCACCACTTCCCTGCGAAACGGAGGCGAATCGACAGACACATCCGTGTCGAGTTCCCGGGCATAGCGATGTCCGCTGTAGACGGCCGAGGCCAGAAGTCCCGGCGCCAGACAATCACCGATGGCGGCCACGCTCCTGATGACGCCCTCCCGGGGAGCATCGTTGAGTGCCACAAGGAGTTCGTCGCACGGATCACGCATGGTGACAAGCACGACCGATCCGCGCTCCAGACAGCGCCCGCGACCGGTGTAGACACAGGCGACATCGACCGTTGCGCTCCCGATGGCAGTCACGTCGTGGCCCGGAACGAGTTCGACACCGAGCGAGAGGAGGCGCGCCTGAATCCGTCCCTGCTCCATGGTGTTGTGGGTCCAGGGGGCGACGTCAGACGACGATGTGACGTAGACCGTCCTTCGACCCTGCGCAACCGCAACCTCGGCGAGCACGCTTGCCATGAAGTAATGGTCGTCGTCGAAGATGACCACCGGATCGTCGAGGTCGGCACCCGCCATGACATCGTCCGGCGAGAGCACACCAGCGGACGCAACTCCGTCGATGGGCCGACGGTGCGAGCGGCCCACGCCGTCACGGCGCCAGAGAGAACCGGTGGCGATGGCGACATGGTCGAAACCGAAGCCCTTGATATCATCGCCGGAGAGCTCGCTTCCCGGGTAGATATCGACATTGGCAAGCTTGTGCAACTGGCCGACTCTCCAGTCGCGCACCCTCATCCAGCTCGACAGCCCCGGCAGCCGCGTCAGCGTCCTGAGGTGGCCGCCAAGTTCGTCATCGGCTTCAGCCAGCGTCACCCTGTAGCCGCGTTCACCGAGTGCCCTTGCCGCCTCGAGGCCGGCGGGCCCGCCACCGACCACGAGAACGCTGGAATCGCTGCCCCGGGCGCCGGCACGTTCCGGGTGCCAGCCACGACGCCACTCTTCGCCGGTGGTCGGGTTCTGGGTGCAGCGCATGGGCATGGACATGAAGTCGGCCGAAACGCAGATGTTGCAACCAATGCACTCGCGGATGTCCTCGATGCGCCCCTCCTCGATCTTCTTCGGAAGGAAGGGATCGGCGATCGATGGCCGGGCGGCACCGATGAAGTCCGTCTGGCCGCGCCTGACCAGGCTCGCCATGCGGTCGACCGACGTGTAGCGCCCTACCGTCACCACGGGCTTGCCCGTCATCTGCCTCACCCAGGACGTGTAGCCCTCCTGGCACCCCTCCTCGGCAAATCGGGCCGTCTGACTGTCGTTTTCCCACTCGCTGAGGTTGACATCCCAGAGATCCGGCAGATCGGCCAGCAGTTCGACCGCGGCACGGCCGTCACCGTCCGATGTGATGCCGTCATCGCCCTCCAGTTCATCGACTGCCAGACGCAGGGCAACGCCCATGGTGTCGCCGACGGCCTCCTTCGTGTCCTCGAGAACCTCGCGAATCAGGCGCACTCTGTTTTCGATCGATCCACCGTACTCGTCTGTTCGCGTGTTGTAGCGCCGCGACAGGAAGTGCTGCAGCAGGCACAGGTTGTGTCCGGCATAGACATAGACAATGTCGAATCCGGCTTCCCTGGCCCTCAACACGGCCTGACGGTGCCAATGCCGAAAACGGGCGATGTCGGAACGGTCCATGGCCCGTGCCTGACCCGGGTCCCCGTCCTGCAGGGGGATGGCGACCGGCGCCATGGCCACCTCGCGCGACAGTCGGTTATGACCGGCCATGCCGCCGTAGACCAGTTCACACGCCGCCAGTGCGCCGTGGCGTTTCACGCTGTCGACCATTCTTGCCATGATCGGAATGTCCTGGCGGGTCCACAGGCGGGCCTCGATGGCCGGCGTGATGTCGCCGGTGTGATGGAAATCGCACTCTTCGGTGGAGACCACCGCCCAGCCACCCTCGGCCTTCATGCCGCGCATGGCCGCCATGGCGCTGGGATAGTGGGTTCCCATGCCGTTGCAGTGGGGCACCTGGTAGAAGCGATTGCGCGCCGTGACCGGTCCTATGGCCACCGGTTCGAACAGGATGCCGTACTGCGGATCACGGACCATGGGCGTCTTGCCTCCGGATGTTCATTGTCGGGACGCCGTCAACCGGGATAGCATCCCGGAAGATGGAAGGAACACGCAAGGGTGGCATTCATTGTCGCACTCGACCAGAGCACGACTTCGAGTCGCGCCATTCTCCATGATGGCAACCGGCGCAGCGTGTGCCAGGCGAGCAGGCAAACAAGGTCGAACTTTCCACGGCCCGGCAGGGTTGAACAGGATCCCGACGACATCCTCGCAACCAGCATCGAGGTCCTGCGCAAGGTATTGGCCGAGTCCGGCGCCGATCCCTCGTCCATCGCCGCCATGGGCATCACCAACCAACGCGAAACCGTGGTCGTCTGGGATCGCGCTTCCGGCCGGCCAGTTGCTCCTGCCATAGTGTGGCAGGATCGCAGGACCTCCGGCACATGCCGCCGACTTGCCGACGAAGGCCACACCATCCTGATTGCCGAGCGCACGGGCCTGCTGCCGGATCCCTATTTCTCGGGCACCAAGATCGCCTGGATTCTCGACCATGTCGAAGGCGCCAGAGAACGTGCCGAACGCGGTGACCTTCTGGCCGGCACCATTGACACGTACCTGCTGTGGCACCTGACCGGTGGCAAGGTCCACGCCACCGACGCCACCAACGCCTCTCGCACCATGCTCTACAACATCCGGGAAGGGCGATGGGATGACGATCTCTGCCACCTTCTTGGTGTGCCGGGATCCATGCTCGCCGACGTGCGGGACTGTGCCGACGACTATGGCACCTCGTCAGTCGGGAACATTCCCGTTCGCGGGGTGGCGGGCGATCAGCAGGCAGCCTGCATCGGTCAGGCCTGCTTCCGGCCGGGAATGATGAAGGTGACCTGCGGTACCGGCTGCTTTGTTCTTCTCAACATCGGAAGAGATCCGGTGGTCTCGAAAGGGCGGCTGTTGACGACTGTCGCCTGGCAGCTCGCCGGCGAACGCTGCTATGCGCTGGAAGGGTCGATCTTCAATGCCGGTACGGTCGTGCAATGGCTGCGCGACGATCTCGGAGTGATCCGTGATGCGGGCGAGACCCCGGCACTCGCCGAAGTTGCCGATCCGATCCACACACCCTACCTGGTGCCCGCGTTCACCGGCCTCGGCGCGCCATGGTGGGATGCAGAATGCCGCGGTGCCATCCACGGGCTCACCCGGGCGACCGGCAGGGCCGAACTGGTGCGCGCCGCCCTCGAGAGTCTCGCCTACCAGGTCCGCGATCTCCTTGGCGCCATGCTTGATGACCAGGCATCGGCTGACGACAGCCCCGTCGTCCGGGTCGACGGCGGGATGAGTGCCAACGACTTCGCCATGCAGTTTCTTGCCGACACCCTTGCCATGCCTGTCAACCGGATGGCGAACGTCGAGGCGACCGCACTCGGAGTCGCCTGGCTTTCGGGACACCAGGCAGGCGTGTGGCCGGACATGGACACGTTCGCCAGCACCTGGCAGGGCGACAGGCGGTTCATGCCAACCATGGAGCGCGCCGAGGCCGACAGGCGCTACCAGGGCTGGCAGGATGCGGTGCGGCGCACACTCGTGGAGAGGCCGGGAGAAGCGCGATGATAGACAAGCACACGGGAGCACGGCTCGACGCAGCGGTCGAGGCGGGCTTCGACGAACAGGTCGCCTTCACCGGCGACCTCGTGCGTCTGCCCTCGCTGAGAGGGCAGGAAGCGACCGCCCAGGACTTCATCACACACGCCCTGGCAGCACGGGGGCTTGCCGTCGATCGCTGGCAGATCAGAAACGAGGACATTCGCGACATGCCGGGCTATTCGCCCAAGCTGGACGACTACGACGACGCCTGGGTCAGCGTCGGCACGTTGCGCAGCAGCACACCCGGAGGCCGCTCGCTGATCATCAACGGTCACATCGATGTCGTGCCCGAAGGGCCGCACGACATGTGGTCGACACCCCCGTTCGAACCGGTGGTGAAGGATGGCTGGATGCACGGGCGCGGCGCCGGCGACATGAAGGCGGGCTGGGTCTGCGGACTCTTTGCTCTCGATGCCATCAGGCTCGCCGGCTTTCGTCCGGCATCGGACGTCTCCATCGAGGCCGTGATCGAGGAGGAATGCACGGGAAACGGGGCGCTCGCCTGCCGCCAGCGCGGCTATCTCGCCGACGCCGCGCTCATCCCCGAACCCATGGGCCACGGGCTGCTGCGATCGCAGGTCGGTGTCATGTGGTTCCAGTGCCACGTGCGCGGACACACTGTTCATGTCTCCCGTGCCGGCAGCGGCGCCAATGCCATCGAGGCCGCCTGGCGCCTTGTCAACGCCCTCCACGCGCTCGAGGACCGGTGGAACGCGGCAGGGCACGAACGCTATGCCGGCATGACCCACCCGCTCAATTTCAATGTCGGCCGCATCGAGGGTGGAGACTGGGCATCGAGCGTCCCGGCCTGGTGCCGCTTCGACATGAGGGTGGGCGTGTTTCCCGGGACCGATCTCGCCGGCGCCCGGGCCGAGGTGGAGACCTGTATCGCCGAGGCCGCCCGCAGCGACGGGTTCCTTGCCAACAATCCGCCGAACATCGTGTGGGACGGGTTCCAGGCCGAGGGTTACGTTCTCGAAGAGGGAAGCGATGCAGAGGGCGTACTGGCCGACAGCCACAAGCAGGTCTTCGGCGAGGACCTGGCGGCGCTGCCGCTGACCGGCACCACGGATGCTCGGTTCTTCGGTCTCTACGCCGGCATCCCGGCACTGGTCTACGGCCCGCTTGCCGAGAATATTCACGGCTTCGACGAGCGGGTCAATCTCGACTCGTGCCGCCAGGTCACCCGCACGATCGCCCGCTTCATCGCCGGCTGGTGCGGCCTTGAACACCTGTGAGCAATCGATGCGGGGGGAGAGCCACCGCGCCGAACGGCTTTCCAATCGCGCTTCCTGACCGCTCTACCCGTCGGGCGATGCAAGCCGGTGTGCCATCGGCATTCAGCCCGAGCGGCGCATGAGAGACAGCACCCGCCGCGCACTTGCGGAGACCGTTCGGGCCAGTGGAGCATTCGCGTCTCCGGCAACTGGCGTGTGGTGTTCCGCTTCGAGGACGGCGAGGTCGTGGACGTGGACCTGATCAACTATCACTGACCGGAGGGAGTGTGACCATGAACGATATTGCAGGAGATTGCGTCGGCCCGATGCTGAACCCGCCGCATCTGGGCGAACTCATCCGCGAAAGCATGGACGATGTGGGCTGGAACGTGACCGGTACGGCGGCTCGGCTCGGCTGCGAGCGCGGAACGCTGTCGCGCCTGCTGAACGGCAAGGCGGGGGTGTCGGCCAACATGGCGCTGGCGCTGGAGGATATCGGCTGGGGAACCGCAGAACACTGGATGCGGATGCAGGCGAGCTACGAGCTTGCACAGGCGCGCCGGGACCGGGTTGCCGCCGGACGGAGTGCGGGTGCGTTGCACGCATGATCGAGGCTTCCGCCGTCGGTGCGGTCGGGTCTGACTGATGCGGCTTTCATGGAACGAGGTTCGCGCGCGTACCGCCGTCTTCGTCGAGGACTGGAAGGACGCGGCCCGCGAGCAGGCAGGGCAGTGGTTCGGTGCGCTTCCGGAACGCGACCGCCTTCACGGGCACCATCCTGGTGAGCAACTTCCAGCCCTTCGAGCTTCACGATCTCGACGAGCGCGAGGCCGTCGCGTTCCCGCTCGCGGATCCGCTGATGAATGCAGTTTGACGAAGCCGTCCGGAAAGTAGCCAGTGAAAGGGGCGGAGGACAGGTTTGCTGTGACCTTCCGCGGTTCAACACAGGTCAATCCAGAGCGCCCCGAACTCCAAGCAGCCATATCTGTGCGCACTCGCCGCGAATCTTGAGGGAAAACCCCATGTTTTCCGTGACACTCATATGCGGATAGAGGGCATAGGACCGGAATACCATGGCGATGTCCCGATCCTCGGCCGGCAGCTCCGCAACGTCCCTGCCATCGATATGGATCCGGCCGCACACTCGCGACGTCAAGACCGGATATCACACGAAGAAACGTTGACTTTCCACAAACTGAAGGTCCCGCGAGGACAACGATTTCGCCTGATGTGATGTCGATGCCGACGTCCTTCAACGCCGCGAGCGTTCCAGAGCACTTGTGAATGTCGAGGACTTGAATGCCAACCATCGGTGCGAAGGCCTCCGCCTTCACATGCCGCCACCGGAGTTCAGTAGCAAATGCGGCCGCGCCTTGATACTCGGCACGTGACATGACAGTCCACCACCTGTCACCTCACACTGACCTCGTGTAGGTTGTGCCCATGACACTGCCATCCGTTCAGCGCGACAGTCCATTTGCTCCCGTGACACCGTCGCTCTTCCGCCTGGTGGCGGACTTCGAACCGGCAGGGGACCAGCCGGACGCGATCCGGAACCTCGTGGACGGACTCATCGCGGGGGAGCGCGACCAGGTGCTGCTGGGCGTCACCGGATCCGGCAAGACCTTCACCATGGCCCAGGTGATCGAGCGCATGGGACGTCCGGCGCTGGTGCTGGCGCCCAACAAGACCCTCGCGGCACAGCTCTACAGCGAGTTCAGGGGCTTCTTTCCGGACAATGCCGTCGAGTACTTCGTCTCCTACTACGACTATTACCAGCCGGAAGCCTACGTGGCACGGACCGACACCTACATCGAAAAGGAGTCGAGCCGGAACGAGCAGATCGACCGCATGCGCCACTCGGCCACCCGGGCGATCCTGGAGCGTCCTGACACCATCATCGTCGCCAGTGTCTCGTGCATCTACGGCATCGGTGATGTCGAAAGCTATTCGGCGATGACGATATCCCTGCGACAGGGCATGGAGTATCGTCGCGAATCCATCACGCGTCGTCTCGTCGAACTGCAGTATACCCGCAACGACACCGCCTTCCAGCGCGGCGCTTTCCGGGTACGCGGTGATTCCCTCGAGATCTTTCCCAGCCACCTCGAGGATGGCGCATGGCGCATTTCTCTCTTCGGCGACGAAATCGAGAGTATCGAGGAATTCGATCCCCTTACCGGACAACGCGCGGGTGAGATGCAGCAGATCGTCGTCTATCCCAACAGCCACTACATCGTTCCCAAGCCAACCCTGCACCAGGCGGCCAAGGCGATTCGCGTGGAACTCGGCGAACGATTGACGTTCTTTCGCGAACGCAACCGGTTTCTCGAGGCGGAAAGACTGGAGCAGCGCTGTACCTTCGATCTGGAAATGCTCGAGGCTACCGGAATGTGCGCCGGCATCGAGAACTATTCCAGGTTCCTCACCGGACGCGCTCCCGGGGAGCCGCCGCCCACGCTGATGGAGTACCTGCCTGACAACGCCATCATCTTCATCGACGAGAGCCACGTTGCCGTGCCCCAGGTCGGCGGCATGTTCAAGGGGGACTTCAACCGGAAGTCGACACTCGCCGAGTACGGGTTCCGCCTGCCAAGCTGCGTCGACAACCGTCCCCTCAAGTTCGAGGAATGGGAGGCGATGCGCCCGCAGTCGATCTTCGTGTCGGCGACACCGGGGTCCTGGGAACTCGAGAGGACGGGAGGAGTGTTCGCCGAACAGGTGATCCGCCCCACAGGGCTCGTCGACCCTCCGTGTATCGTGCGTCCGGTGGCGACCCAGGTCGATGACCTGATGGCCGAATGCGCTCAAGTCACCGCGGCTGGCCATCGGGTTCTCGTGACCACGCTCACCAAGCGCATGGCCGAGGCGCTGACCGAGTACCTGGCGGAAGCCGGGCTGCGTGTCCGCTATCTCCACTCCGACATCGACACCCTCGAGCGTATCGAGATCATCAGGGACCTGCGTCTCGGCGCCTTCGACATCCTGGTCGGCATCAATCTCCTGCGCGAGGGACTCGACATTCCGGAATGCGGGCTCGTCGCCATTCTCGATGCGGACAAGGAGGGCTTTCTGCGGAGTGAACGCTCCCTCATCCAGACCATCGGCCGGGCGGCGCGCAACGTGGACGGGCGGGTCATTCTCTATGCCGATCACATGACCGAGTCCCTGGAACGGGCGATCGGTGAAACCGAACGCCGCCGCCACAAGCAGATGGCGTGGAACGAGGAACACGGCATCACGCCGGAATCCATACGCAAGGGCATTCCCGACTCGCTCCAGACCATGGCTGACGCCGACCACGTGACGATCGATACCGGTATCGCCGGGGACAGCCCTGACGCGAGCGGCACGTTCGAGGAACGCATGGACGACCTGCGCCGGCGCATGCGCGAGGCCGCGAGCAACCTCGAGTTCGAGGAAGCTGCACGCCTGCGCGACGAGATCCGCCGTCTCGAGGCGATCGATCTCGGTCTTCGCGACGCTCCTGTCGAGACCGCCATGGCGCGCCAGCCGCGGCGGCGGCTTCGCAAGCGCAGGGGACCCTAGACGAATCCATGGGTTGCGCCCTTGTCACCGGTGCCGGACGGCGCCTCGGCCTTGCCATGTCGAGGGCGCTGGCGACCGACGGCTGGTCTGTCGCCCTGGCTGCCCGGATGTCCTTCGCCGATGCGAGCGCCGAGGCCCGCAACATCACGGGCAAGGGCGGAAAGGCCGTGGCGATCAGTGGCGACCTCACCGATCGCCAGGCACCGGCAGCGCTCGTCAGGGAGGCCACCCAAGCGCTCGGCCCCGTGACGCTTCTGGTGAACAATGCCGCCGTTTTCGTCGATGACGGCGTGCGTACCGCAGACCCTGACACCATCGATGCCAACCTCAACACCAATCTCGTCGCGCCCATGCTGCTCACCCGTGCCTTCGCCGAACTGCTGCCTTCCCCGGAACAGGGGTGCGTCATCAACCTGCTCGACCAGCGCGTTGCCAATCCAACACCCCGTTACATGTCCTACACGGCCTCGAAGGTGGCACTCGAGGCGATGACCCGGACATGGGCGCTGGAACTCGCTCCGGCGGTCAGGGTCAACGGCATTGCCCCGGGCATGGCCCTTCCGGACCACAGGAGCGATGACGCCGCCATGGCCCGATGGACCGCCCGCTTTCCTCTGGGCCGCGGGACATCCCCGGAGGAAGTCTGCGATGCCCTGCGATTCCTCATCCAGGCGCCGTCCGTGACGGGGCAGGTCATTCATCTCGATGGCGGCCAACGCCTAGGTTGGCAACATCCCCCGGGCGGCTACCCGCTCGGACCCGACGTGACATGACCCGCACGCGCGTCTTCATCGAAGCCCTGGAACTCGAGGCATCGATAGGCGTCCTCGATCACGAGGCTGCGGCCAGACAGCCGCTCATCGTCGATGTCACGCTTGAACTCGAAGGTGCGCCGTGGAAGACCGGGCGCCTCGAGACCACCGTCGATTACCGGGACATCGTCCTGCGGGCAGAAGACATCATTGGCCGCGGTCACATCCGTCTGGTCGAGGACTTTGCCGAAGACCTGGCGGCAGCCTGCCTGGAGTTGCCGCACGTCGGCACGGTCACCGTGCGCGCCGTCAAACCCGATGCCGTGGCAGCGGCTCGCGCTGCCGGAGTCGAGATCACGCGGCTGCGCGAGCCCGGAGAGGTCAGGTCGCGACCAGATGCAGGCGCGCCGTCTGCAGGTGGCTGAGAACGATGTCGGCGGCGCGATCGGCGTCGCGCACGGCAAGGGCCTCGAAGAGCTGGCGATGATCATGGTTGTAGGAATTCATCGCCTGGCCGGTCAGCACCTTGTCCTTCATCGCGCTCCACTGCCTGTGTCCGCGCACATGATTGATCCGCCGGTAGAAGGAGCACATCAGCGGATTGTGGGTGGCGTCGGCAATCGTCTGGTGGAAGATGCGATCATGGCGCGTGAATGACTTGGGCTCGCCCGATGATTCGAGGGCATCAAGGGCCATGCCGATGCGGCCGAGATCGCGCATGGTGGCGTGGACCGTGGCGAGGCGCACCATGTGTGGTTCCACCGCAATCCGCACGTCGATCAACTCGAGAGGGCTGGTGATTTCGGCAATATCGGGATTCTCGGCGTCGTGGCTGAAGGTGACGAACGTCCCGCTCCCCGCCCGTCGGGAGACGAGATTGTTGTCGCAGAGCAGGCGCAGGGCCGCACGGATGGTGGTCCTTGAACATGAGAAGGCTTCGGCGAGGGTCCGTTCGGCCGGCAGGCGTTCCCCGTCAACATAAATACCGTCGGCAATCGCCGTGCGCAGCCGGGTGGCGATGCCGACGGCGGTTCCCGCCCGCGGCAGCGGCAGGGGTGTCGTGCGGGCCGGGCTCATCGCTGGTCTTGACATCGGCATGAAGCGTGTTCTAGTGTTTCCGGATTGGTTGTATTGGTTCACTATTGGTATAACTGGCGGGTCATTGATCGTCAAGCACTCTCCCTTCCGTCCCTTGGCGAGAACGGACATTGCGAACAACAGGGGACGAACACCGCATGGCATTCCCGGACAGCGCACCCTACGTGATCATCGGAGCCGGTATCCACGGCCTTTCGACGGCCTTCCATCTCGCCCTGGAACTCAAGGCTCGGGGGCGGGGCAGTGGCGAGGACATCCTGGTTCTGGACAAGACGGGAATTGCGGCCGGCGCCAGCGGCATCGCCTGTGGCGTGGTCCGCAACAACTACTACCAGCCGGCCATGCGCGAACTCATGGCACAGTCCGTCGAGGTATGGGAAAGCGACCCTGAAACCTACAGCTATCACCCGGTCGGCTACATGCAGATTTCCAGCGAGTCCATGCATGAGGACGTCTCGACGATCTACCGGCAGCAGCAGGCAATTGGCTACGAGTCGGCCTTCATCGAGGGCGCGGACGACTGCATGACCTACATGAGGTCGCTGTTTTCCGACTGGCGGGCGCAGAACATCACCTCGGTGCTGCACGAAAAGAAGGGCGGCTACGCCAACAACACCGCGTCCATCTACGGGCTTGCCACCAAGGCCGAACGCGAGGGTGTCCGCATCATCACCGGCTGCACCGTCACCGGTTTCAGGCGCTCCGGCGAAGCGGTGAGCGCCGTCATCACGGACAGGGGCACGATCGAAACCGACATGGTCGTGGTGGCCGTGGGCCCGTGGGTCTCCAAGATCTGGGCCATGCTGGATCTGCCGCAGAGCGTCTCCATCAAGGGCGCCGTCGGCTCGATGCACCACGGCATCGACATGTGGCGCTACTGGTGCCTTGAAGAAGGAACGCTCGGCGTCGACCCGAACCTGCAGAAGACGAATGACGGTGCCATGCCGCCGGTCATCCATGTCGACACCGATGCCCCGCTTTGTTCCGATGTCGATGGCTCCGTCATCACCGAGGAAATGTGGGGCATCTACTACAAGCCCGACTTCAACTTCGCCGGCATCCAGGGCGGCGCCATGCCCTACGAGGTCTCCACGCCGGTGAACAAGGTGGCGCTGGATCCCTATGGTCCGGAATCGCCGGATTTCATCGTCGGCGACGAGTTCGCCCACATGTGGTGTTCGGCCCTGGCACATTGTCAGGAGCGATTCTCCGGCCAGATGAGACACTGGAAGAAGGAACCATCGGGAGGCCTTGGCTGTTTCACGCCCGACAGCTTCCCGGTCTTCGACACGATGTGCGAGAATGTCCAGATGATCGCCGACTCCAATCACGGCTACAAGATGATCGGCGTCGGCAAGCTCGTGGCGGCCGAATGTGTCGGCGAGACCATGGAGCTTCTCGAGCCGTTCCGCTTTTCACGTTATGCCGAAGGACAACTGCATCCGGTGTCGAACAGCCCCTTCCCGTGGAGCTGACGAAACCGCCGGCCCTGGCCATCCAGGGGAGAAGGACAACCCGAAGAATCGACCCGAAGGGAGAGCAGGATCCATGCCGATGGACATCGAACGTTACGTTGAACAGGAAGGTCGTGCCGACATGGTGCGCCGGGTGCGCGAGAAAATCGATGAACTGAACATCGACTACATCTACTACCAGTTCATTTCGGTGACCGGGCGCATTGTCGGCAAAGGCGTTCCCGCCGATCACTGGGAGACCATCGCCGAACGGGGTTTCCAGCTGGTCTACGGCTCTGTCGCCAATCTCTATGTCGACCGTTACGGAAGCTACATCGGATACGGACCGGAATCGTCCGAGCTTGTGGGCATCCCCGATCCGGAGACATTCGTGCAGCTTCCCTGGGACAAGCGCGTGGCGCGTGTCTACTGCACCTGCTTCCGCAACCGCGAGGAACCCGTCAGTCCGGGGGCCTACTTCACCGGAGACTGTCGCGGCAACCTGCGGCGCATCCATGACGCCTTCCAGGAAAAGCACGGCGGCCTGCATATGCGCCATGGTACCGAGCCGGAAATGATGTGGCTCAAGAAGGGCGAGAACGGCCTGCCCGATGGCGGTTTTTCGAAGCCGAACTGCTACCACATCGACCAGTTCGAGAGTCTGCGCCCGGTCTTCATGAAGGCGATCGAGTACAGCCGCGCCATGGGTCTCGACATGATCCAGGGCGACCATGAGGACGCGCCGGGCCAGCTGGAACTCAACTTCCAGTTCGACGATGCCCTGCGCACCGCCGACCGCCTCACCACCTACCGGCAGATCTGTGCCCAGGTGGCGCGCGAGAACAACCTCATAGCGTGCTTCATGTCGAAGCCGTTCATGGGTGTCTCGGCATCGGGGTGCCACCACAATGTGTCCCTGTGGACGGACGGTACCGACGAGATCAACACGCTGGGACAGGACCAGCCGGCGGGCATGGTGGAGAACTTCGCCTATCGCAAGGGAGGCACCAACACCTTCCTCCCGGACGGCGCCGATCCACGCAAGCCCGGCAGTGTCGGCCTCAAGGCCATCGGTGGCATCATGGCGCATCTTGGCGCCCTCACGGCCATCGGCTGCTCCACGGTCAATTCCTACCGCCGCCTGTGGGATACCGGTTTCTGGGCTCCGGTGTTTGCCGACTGGGGATACCAGAACCGGACCACCGGCATGCGCGTCTCGGCACCGGGTCGTTTCGAGTACCGGGCCGTCGACTCCATGGTCAACCCCTATCTCATGGCCAGTGCCCTGATTCAGGCCTTCGACGACGGCATCGACAACGATCTCGATCCGGGCGAACCCGAGGAGCGCAACATCTACCAGGCCATGGAAGAGGGCAAGCTGGTCAAGAAACTGCCCATGTCGCTTGGCGACGCTCTCGATCGCCTGCGCAACGACGAGGTGATCAAGTCATCGATGCCGGGTGACATGTACAAGATCTTCATGCACTACAAGACCAACGAGTGGGAGACCTTCATGGCCACCGTCACCGAATGGGACGTCGAGACCTACTGGGATTGTCTGCCCTGACGGGCAGTTTGTCAGGACGGCGGCGGAACCCATCCCGCTGCCGCCCGAAGACAAGGGGAGACAACAAGGCATGTGTGGCATAGCAGGCATCATCCACCGCAACAGGTCGTCCGACATCGGTTCGGAAATGACCTCCATGTTGCAGTCGCTCAAGCACAGGGGA
This sequence comes from Alphaproteobacteria bacterium, assembly GCA_964291265.2. Taxonomy (GTDB): domain Bacteria; phylum Pseudomonadota; class Alphaproteobacteria; order SP197; family SP197; genus SP197. Next base: position 370,780 of record OZ219746.1, on the reverse strand, counting down.
CCGGACTCGACGGGGTTTGCCATCTACGGCATGCCCCGGGAGGACGAGTTTGTCCTGCGCTTCAAGGTCGCCGAACAGGAAGACGCGGCGAAGGGATACAACATCCATCAGGAGATTCGGGACCGCAGGGCCGAAGTCGACCGCCGCCTCGCCGAACTCGGGGTCGAGGTGGTCGAGACCGTCGATGCCACGGAGTATGCCTATCGCTACCGCATCAGGCATGGCGGTGACATGCGCAAGGTGGTTGATTATGTCGAGGACGTGACCTCGACTGAAATCCTCTCTCTCGGCAGCCGTCTTGAACTGGTCAAGGATCTGGGAGACGCGTCGACCGTGTCGGATCAGTACGCGCTCAGGGGCTTCAACGGCACGCATGCGATCGGGCACACCCGCATGGCCACGGAATCGGATGTCGACATCCGCTCCGCCCATCCCTACTGGGCCTATCCCTACAACGACATTGCGGTGGTCCACAACGGCCAGCTCACCAACTACTGGATCATGCGCCGGGAACTCGAGCGCAAGGACTTCCGCTTCATGTCCAGTTGCGACAGCGAGCTCATCTCGGTCTACCTCGCCGACAAGCTGCAGGAAGGCGTCGATCTCGAAGCAGCCATGGTGCAGTCGGTCGACGAGTTCGACGGGGTCTTCACCTACCTCGTGGCAACGTCGGACAAACTCGGGATGGCCAAGGACGACATGGCCGCCAAGCCCATGGTGCTCTACGAAAGCGACGACTTGGTGGCCATGGCTTCCGAAGAGGTCGCCATCCGCCAGGTCCTGCCCCACGAAATCGACACGCACGATCCCTACGACCGGGAGGTTCGGGTATGGCAGAGCTGAAGGAGACCGCGCGTTCACACGACATGGGGCTGCACACCGAGCAGCTCACCGGGCGAACGCAGCAGAGGTTCTTCGACATCAGCGAAGAGGAGAACCATCTCTACCCGGAAGCTTTCGATGTCGATTTCAACAAGCGCTCCGTCATCGATGCCGTCGACATGGATGCCCGGGATGTGAACCGGAAGATCCGCGACCTGATGTCCGAGGGACATGGCTCCATCGTTGTCCGCAATCCCCAGGCCCGCCACTCCCTGGGCGTGGGTATCCTGCAGCGACTCAATCTCACCTTCGAGGGGAGCCTCGGGTACTTTGGCGTCGGCCTCATTGACGGCCCCAACGTCAGGGTGACCGGCCGTGTCGGCTGGTCCTGCGCAGAGAACATGATGGCCGGCACCGTGATCATCGAAAAGAACGCCGGCTCCACCTTCGGGGCAGCCATGCGAGGCGGCGATCTCGTCTGCATGGGGGACGTCGGTTCGCGGACAGGCATTGACCAGAAGGGCGGCACCATCATCGTCGGGGGCCGAACCGGCGCGTTCTCGGCGTTCATGATGCAGCGGGGCCGCATGATCGTGCTCGGCGACGCAGGCAAGAATCTCGGTGATTCGATGTACGACGGAACAATCTTTGTCGGAGGCGCGATCGAGAGTCTCGGCGTCGATGCCGTGCCGGGGGACATGACCGATCTCGACTGCGCCTGGCTCGAGCGCAAGCTCGCCATGTATGGCCTCAGCGCCCCAAACGGTGTCGCCAACATGACCAAGATCGTCGCCGGCAAGCAACTGTGGAACTACGACAATCTTGAACCGTCAGAGAAGAAGATCGTTCTCTAGACCGGTGGGAGACAACCAGAAAATGACTGCAGACGCAAACGGCAGTGGCCGCAACAGGGAAATCCTCGGCCAGAACTTCATGTTTCCGCCGCAGGTGGTGGACGACATCCACATCAAGGCCGAGCTCGGACGTTACCGCATGCGCGGCATGGCGCTCTTCAAGAAGATCCCGACCTGGGACGATCTCACCTTTCTTCCGGGCACCCTGACCCGTTTCGTGATCGAGGGATATCGCGAGAAGTGCCAGACACAAACCGTGATCGGCCCCCGTGCCGGACGTCCCCTGGTGCTCGATATCCCGGTCTACGTCACCGGCATGAGCTTCGGTGCGTTGAGTTACGAGGCGAAGACCGCCCTGGCACGCGGCGCCACCATGGCGGGTACGGCGACGTGTTCCGGCGAAGGCGGCATGATCCCCGATGAACGCCGCTACTCGGAGAAGTGGTTCTACCAGTGCATCCAGTCGCGCTACGGCTTCAATCCGCATCACCTGCGGCTGGCCGACGGTTGCGAGTTCTTCATCGGCCAGGGCTGCAAGGTCGGCCTTGGCGGCCATCTCATGGGCCAGAAGGTCACGGACCAGGTGGCCGAGATGCGGTCCCTGCCTGCGGGTATCGACCAGCGCTCGCCGGCTCGTCATCCGGACTGGCTGGGTCCCGACGACCTTGCCCTCAAGATCCAGGAGATTCGCGAGGCGACGAACTACCAGATTCCGATCCAGCTCAAGCTTGGTGCGGCGCGTGTCTACGATGACGTGCGCATGGCCGTGAAGTGTGATCCCGACTCCATCTACATCGACGGCATGGAGGGTTCGACCGGGGCAGGTCCCCACCTTGCCACGGAGGAAACCGGCATTCCGGGTATCGCCGCCATACGCCAGGCCAGGCGGGCCATCGACGATCTCGGCAAGCGCGGCGACATCACGCTCATCTATGCCGGTGCGGTGAGGAACGGCGGTGACCTGGCGAAGGCGCTCGCTCTGGGCGCCGACGCGGTCGCGATCGGAACAACGGCCATGATGGCCCTCAACTGCAACAAGGACATCCCGGAGGCGGACTACGAGGGCACTATCGGTGTTCCCGCCGGATACTGCTACCACTGCCACACCGGCCGCTGCCCGGTCGGTGTCGCCACCCAGGATCCGGAGCTCCGCAAGCGCCTCAACCCCGACGATGCGGCCGAACGCGTCTACAACATCCTCCATACGCTGGCCATCGAGTGTCAGATGATGGCGCGGGCCTGTGGCAAGACCAACGTCCACAGCCTTGAGCCGGAGGATCTGGCGGCGCTGACCATGGAAGCCTCGGCCATGGCCGGCGTCCCCCTGGCTGGGACCAATCACACCGTCGGCATCGACGACTACCACCACCTCTGACAAGGGGCAGGAAACGCAGATGACAGGCACCACTGACAACACCGCCGATGTCGACTACTTCCTCACCTCGGACGGCCTCGATACCTCCCGCGAGAAGGAGATCGGCCAGCACATCGGCTATCGCTACGATGTCAACCTGCTTCCCGACTATGACCGGTTGACGCCGTTCCTGCAGACCTACATCGAACTCATGGGCTGGGACGATCTCAACTGGCTCGAGGATGTCCACATGGGCTACGAGGAAAACCAGGCCGCGGTCTTCGATCGCAATGCCAATGGCTGGATCCGGGTTCCGGACTCCGTCGACTTGCCGGACAACCAGCAGGACCGCGACATGATCGCCCGCGAACTCCTGATCAAGTTCCAGATGTCGGACCGCCATCCCATGCGCGATCTCAACCGCGCCTATCGCAAGTTCTGACTCTCGAACCAGTTGTGCAGACAGGAACGGCGAAGGGATCATCCGCAACGATTCGTCGCCGTGACCTCGCGACTCGCCACATCGAGAAGCTCTGCTCCGGCTCCAGGGTGAGCGTGCCACACCCTGCGTGTCAATTCTGCTCATCGCACGTCGCCTCCCAACCCCCGGACCGGCGTTCGAGTGTTCCGGGAATCATGACCGGGAAGCCGCCGCCGGTCAGGACACCATTCCGTGCGGATCAACGACCCGAGGTGCATGGGCCCTGTCTGGACCCCGAACGATCCCGCCGATGTCGCGCCCGTCTGAAGAACCGATGCCCGCCAGACGACGTCCCGAAGGAACTCTGGCTCGGTCTCCCGACAACGGGAGTGATCGCCTGGTCCCCTCATCCCGCCGTTCCATGCAGCCAACAACAACCCCGGCTTGCCGGATGATCATGCGGCCCGCTCACGGACCCGTCCAAACGGTGTCGTGGGAAGAAGATGAGCGGCATCGCCATCCGCAGAGACCCCTTTCACGGCGATTGGAATGATACCTTCACGCCACGGCCATAATGATTACTTTGGTGAGTTCTCTCAGTGCCCCATCCTGACTGTTGCGACGATCGTGCAAGGGAGTGCTCCGATGAAAGGCAGCGTACTGGTTTCCAGTCCCGAACAGGCGGTCGAGAACATTCTGCGCTATCAGATGGCCATCAAGGACGAACAGCGAGGCGCGGAACTGACAAGCCTGATGTCACAGGCCCACGCCTGGTATGCGTTCAGGCCGGAGGGTGAACGATGGCTTTTCGCTCCCTCGAAGTTCGTGGGATACGTGGACAACACTGCGGCGGCGTACTTGCGGGAGAGAGATGCGAGAGACGGAGGAAAGACCGAAAACACTCTCCAGATGTGGTTCCATCCCATTGATCACGACACGGGCCTGGCCGTTTCTCTGGGCCGAGCCTTGTGCCGCTTCCTTCAGCGCCATGGACATTCAGGCCCGCGCAAGGACGCCAGAATATGCCTCCTGACCGAGGTTCTCCATGAAGTCTGCAGTGTCCCCGAGACCATGGGCCGAATCGTTGTCGATCCCTCGATCTGCGCCGGACGGCCATACATCCGGAACACCCGTGTCCGGGTGTCCGACATCCTGCATCTCATGGCGTCCGGTGTGACCTCGGATGAGATTCTTGACGACTATCCCTATCTCGATGAAGAGGACCTCAGAGAAGCCCTGGCGTGGGCTGCGGACACGGTCGACCATCGTGTGATTCGGCCGCCTGAACCGTGCGCTTTCTGATCGATGCGCAACTGCCGCCAGGTCTGGCGCAATGGCTTTGGGCGAGAGGTCACGCTTGTGATCACGTGAACGACATCGGACTCGGTTCCACGGCAAACGAGCATATCGAGACCTGGGCGCGCGACAGGGGCGCTGTCGTCTGGTCCAGCGATGCAGATTTCGCCGAGAGGGCGCGCCAATCACCTGGCTTGAGGGTGATCTGGATACGTTGCGGCAATACGAGCAATGCTGCCCTTCGAATCCGCCTGGCTCCCCTGCTCAGGGAGATCGAGGCTGCCTTGAAAGAAGGTGAGGGCCTGATCGAGGTTCGCTGAAGCAATGTGGAAACGTGTGAATTCCTCCCCTGCCGCGGCAGGGAAGCGAGATGAAGGTGGAGAGGAGAAACGCTCTGTCCTGCGAGGTGGGATGTGAAGCTCGTGCCGTGCCGTTGTTTCTGCAATGGAGCGGGAAACCGGGTTGGAGACCGATCGCCGGCCCGACACGGCGGAGCGGTCCGGGCCATGACTCAGGTCGACGATCCTGTGCGCGACGAGGACGCGCATCGACTGCACGGTCTGAGCTCCTCAACATCCTTCGTCCTGCAACGGTCGATGAAGATCCCCGACGGCATGCCTTGCCGGCGTCTGCGAGGGCATCGAAGAACTGGGCAAGGGCCTTGAGCAGGCGCAAGATCGTGCCGCCGTCAATGGCCGGTTCGACCCCGTGCAGGCTTCTCTGGATTCGCAATCTCGACAACAAGGGCACCGAGAGCCCTCGCATGTTTAGCCCGAAGTTCCAGATGATTTCCTGCTGATATTCACAACAACTCGCTGATTTTGCGCTATTTGTCGGATTCATCAGGCTTCACAGTGTGCCCATGTACGAATGCACCTTGTGTTTTATATATGTTCGTGGTGCGCCTATACACGGTAGCCATGTACATCAAAGCCCTCCTCAACCAGTCCCCTCCACCTGCCATCCTGCTCCGCAAGCCCCCGACGCGAAGTCGGAAAGGTCAAGAAGCGCACCATCACCCGCAACACCATGGCTCCACCTTGCGGGCGCCGGGCCCTTCCAGGTCACCACGCCGCCCACGCCGCTCCGGAGAAGAGCACTCAAACTCCTCGGCGTAAAGCCGTAGTGTACCCAGTCAGACGCCTCTGAGATCCATCGAATGTCATTCATATCAGATACTTGCGCCTGATCGGCCCTGGAACTTCGGTTTAGTGCCGTCCAGGATGACGGGCTGCACTGGAGGGTTGGCAGTCGCTGCGTGCCAGTCGGGGAGGAAGGCGAGGGCCCGTGGTGACGCGGGCGGCGGGGCAAAGAGGGCATTGTGCCAGAAGAGCACCGTGGCGAAGGGATCGTCGCACGCCAGGTCCTGAACGCCGCACGGTAGGATCCAGGACTGGCTGAACTGCTCGAAGTGGAGCGTTGCGCTGCCGGCGGCAACGAGAGCATCCGCATCCGTGGAATGCCGGGAGAACTGGGCGAACAGCCGCGGCTCGAACTCCCGCGATGTCTGGAAATAGGTCGCCGCCAGGTGCTTCAGTCCCTTCTCGAAGCGCTCCCGGGGATCATGGGTGCTCGAGACAGTCTGGCGAAAGAGAGCGCCCGAGGAGACCGGCTCCTGCTCGAGGAGAACCGTGCGGATGTGTCTCGGTGCGCTTCCGTTGGCAAGGACGACACGGGGGGTCATGGCGCTTGAGGGACGCCCGTTCTCCCTGCGCATGGCGTGCTGGCGGATGAGGCACTGCCACGCCATGAACGCATCACGCAGAGCATTCTCCCCGGTCATGAATCCTCAGGAACCGCCGAACCCGCCGCCGAAGAGATCGTGGAGGATGGCAGCGATGTCCCCCTCGAGAGGAAAGGACAGCATGCCCAGCACCGAATACCCGAGAATCCAGGGCAGAACGTAGAAGCGGAACAGGAAGAAGAACCAGGCCACGAACAGCGGCACGACGGGGTCGATGAGAAATCCCGGCGTCACCGGTCTGAAGACCCGCAGCACCGGGTTGGTCAGCATCACGAATGCCCGCATGAAGAAGAAGTCGGACGTGACCGGAAGGAAGATGTTCATGGCCGAACGGCCAATCAGCGTCCACATGATGGCGCCGAGGATGTAATCGAGACCCACGACCCACCAGGGGAGAACAGCCGCAAGGCTGGTCATCGGATCAGGGCTCCCGGGCTCTCATGAACAGACAAGGGGGGCGGACAACCTGTCCGCCCCCCTTTGAAACAAGGGTCATGATCAACGATGCGTCGTTTACGATTCGGACAGGATCGTCTTGCCCGTCGGAACACGGGTCTCATCCACCATGGCCTGCATCTCGGCATCCGGTGCTTCGGTGACCAGTGAAACCACGATCATCGCCACCAGCGAGACCGGCATGCCGATCATGCCGAACCGGAGATGGTCGATCGACCACAGCTGATCACCGCCGTTGTAGACGTGGATGAGGTAGATCGTCCCTGCCACGAAACCGGCGATCATGCCTGCAATCGCTCCCGGCCTGTTGGCGCGTTTCCACCAGATTCCCAGAACCAGTGGGAAGAACAGGCCCGAGCATGCGAAGCAGAAGGCCCATGCCACGGCCCCCAGAATACCCGTGAGCTGCAGTGATGCGATCAGGGCCGCCAGGGCACCGATGCCCACCAGAAGGACACGGGCAACAACCAGACGACGCTTCGTGTCGGCCTTGGGATCGATGATCTTGTAGTAGAGATCGTGACTCAGCGCGTTGGCGATCGCCAGCAGCAGACCATCGGCAGTCGACATCGCTGCCGCCATGCCTCCGGCTGCCACAAGCCCCGAAATCACGTAGGGCAGACCGGCAATCTCCGGTGTTGCCAGCACGACGATGTCGGGTCTCATGAAGAACTCGTTGAGCTGAACGATGCCATCGCCGTTCTGGTCGACGACCGACAGCATGCCGACCTCGGTCCAGTTCCTGATCCAATCGATATTGGTGACGTCGTCAATCGCCTTGCCGACCACCGCCGTTGCCAGATTCGGATCGAGAAGCTGGAGCTTGGTCAGGGTCGCCAGTGCCGGCGCCGTGAAGTAGAGCAGGAAGATGAAGAACAGGGACCAGCCCACCGACTTGCGGGCCTGTCGCACCGACGGCGTCGTGAAGTAGCGCATGAGGATGTGCGGCAGGGAGGCCGTGCCCGCCATCATGCACAGGGCAAGGGTCACGAACTTCCATGAATCGAGTCCGCCCTGCGGATCGAAGTGGGCCGTTGTCAGAACCTTCAGTCCGGCTACGGCTTCAGCCGCCGCCACGAGACCGTACTCCGCCTCGAGTTCGGCAATGCGCAATGCCGCATCGCCATAGGTGAAGTGCGGGATGATGCCGAAGCCCTGGGCATTCGACATCCATATCACGGGCACCAGGTAGGCGATGATGAGGACGATGTACTGCGCCACCTGTGTCCAGGTCACGCCGCGCATGCCACCCAGCATTGAACACAGCAGGATACCCAGGAGTCCAAACCACACACCGACCTCGAACGGAATGGCCAGGGCCCGGGCGGCAATGGTGCCGGTGGCGTTGATCTGCGCCGTCACGTAGGTGAACGATGCGACCACGAGCACCAGTACGGCGCAGAACCGTGCCAGATTGCCGCCGTAACGCGTACCGATGAAGTCAGGCACCGTGTAGCAACCGAACTTCCTGAGATAGGGCGCCATCAGGGCGTTGACGAGCACGTAACCACCCGTCCAGCCGATGACAAACCCGAGATAGGGGTAGCCACCGAAGTAGATTCCCCCCGCCAGGGCAACGAAGGACGCACCCGACATCCAGTCCGCTGCTGTCGCCATGCCGTTGTAGAAGGCCGGAACCTCACGTCCTGCAACGTAGTAGGCATCCACCTGCATGGTTCGGGAGAGCCAGCCGATCGTGGCGTAGATCGCGATTGTGAACAGGAGGAAGAGGATGCCGATCAGCTGGGCGCTCGCGCCGAGCTGCTCGACAATCGCCATCAGGGCAAAGAACCCCAGGAACCCCAGGGTATAGACTCCGTAGACCTTGCCCAGCTTGTCGACGAAACGGGTTCCTTGTGTTTGGTCGCTCATGACACCCTCCTCTATTCGTCGCTCAGGCCGCATTCTTCATCAATGCGGTCCTGCAGGAAGTTGTGACCAACAATCAACAGAACGAACACGATGAGCGATCCCTGAACGATCATGTAATAACCGAGCGGGAACCCTAGGAACGAACCGCCATCGAGATCCTTGGCAAAGAACGGAAAGATGTATCCGAACAGGAACCAGATCGCCAGGACCCAGTAGGTCAGGCGTGACGTCTTGGCCCAGTGTAGTCTTCTGTTATCCTGCGACATTCGCCGCCTCCTTCAACTGTTGGTGCCGCAGACCAGCCCCGGACGCGGACGCGCGTCGACAGCCAAGAGGGGCATTTGAAGCGGCTATCGGGATTATGGATGATTGTCTCACGATTACAACAGGGAATGGCGCGGTTGTTGACAACAAGGGCCTCATCGGCGTCGTTTCTGCCCCGAGTCCTGAAGCTTCGTTTCGACCGGTCGAGGCTGGCGACCGTCGACAGCCTGGTCGAGTTCATTCATACGAGAGCCTCCTACATCGCGCAGACCTCGCTCCACGGATATCTCAAGACCCGCATGGGCACGAGTTTCAGGGCATGGTTCGAGGACGACGCCTTCTCCGCCTCGATCCGCATCGCATCGGTCAAGGTCTTCCTTTCCTGCCTCTCCGATCTCACGGTCTTTTCCGTGGCCACCGCAGGGCGGCAAACCGTGGTCGACGACGCCGTCCTCGAAGCCCTGGCGGTTCACGCCTACCGCAAGGCGGCCATGGCGGGCCTCACTGGTCAACCGGAACGCGACGACCTCGACGCGGCATTCGATGCCTTCGACCGGAGGACGCGTCTCGAGGACTGGAAAGCTGCAGCAGAAGGGCGCGATGCCTTCTCCGGCAGCGAGATCGACCTCGTTCGCCACGCACCCGTCATCGATGAATACAGGGAACTCGATCGCGAGATCGTGACCAACTCGATCCGCTTTCGTTGGCGGGATGTTCGCGAGCAGATCCGTCGGCGCATGGATGGCGACGGGCTCCTCGGGGACTGGAAAGTCCGAGCCGGGCGCGGAGAAACCGGATGATGAAGTCAGAAACACGCTACTGGCAGGCCATGATCGTATGTCTGGTGTGCTCTGCTGGTGCGGCGCTGTGGCTCGCGCTCCTGGCCTTGTGGGCATCATGGCCGGAGCACCTCGCCTTGAGGGCGCTTTCCATCGCAGCGGGAACCATCATGTCGACGGGCCCCCTGTGGTTCGCCATCACCCTTGTCCGTGGACACAAGAAGGACATCCAGCGGCTCAGGGGCAGCCTGCTGCTCTCCGGCGGCGCGGAACACCGCTTCCTCGAACACGCCGACCGCATGGTCACCAACAGCGAGTTGAAGGCGCTCGCCGGCACCGTCGACAGTGTTCTGGCCTCCTGGGAAGACCGGCACCAACTGACCGAACAGCGTCTGACAGGAGTCCTGGCGGCACTCCCCACCGGTGTGGTGGTCATCACTCGCGCTGGACTGGTGAGCCTGGTCAACCACGCCGCCAGGCACGCCTTTCCCTCCAACGCGCTCGACCCTGGAACCAGCGTGTTTGCTGCCATCACACGCGAGAGCCTCCCGCAACCGGACAGACCGGACCCCGTCGCCAGTGTCCGGTCCGTGGACGGACGCGACATCCCTGCACGGGTCGCCGCCCTTGACGACCGGGGAGGCTGGGTGATGATTCTCGAGGCGCCGCCCGACAACGGGGGCGGCCATGACCTCGATCACGATCTGGCGCTTCACGACAGTCTTCCACCTTCACTCCCGCCTGATGACTCCACCCTCCTCTCCGATCTCCCGGGCATCGTCGTCGATTGCGAAACCACCGGGCTAGAGCCTCAACGGGACCGGATTGTCTCCGTTGGCGCCGTGCGGACCCATGGCACCCGGGTCTACGCCCATGCCAACCTCGACATGCTGATCAATCCGGAAGTCGCCATTCCACGAGCCTCGACGGTTATTCACGGCATCGACAATGCCATGGTTCAGGACGCGCCGGGGATCAAGTCCGGTTTCGGGCATCTCGAGACGATCTCCGGCCACTGCGTCGTCATCGGCCACAATGTAGGTTTCGATCTCGCCATCCTGGCCGCCGAGAACCGGCGATGCGGAAAATCCTGGTTCGCCCCCATCTCCCTGGATACCGGTCACCTTGTCGCTGTTCTTGAACCTGACCTGCATGCGCTGGATCTCGACACCGTCTGCCGTCACTTCGGCGTTGCCGTCGGTGGCCGGCACACGGCACTCGGCGACGCGCTGTCCGCTGCCGAGCTCTTCACGCGCATCGTGCCGCTTCTCGAGGATCAGGGTGTCATGACACTGGGTAACGCCATCGCCTTCACGAGCCGAGCGCGGCGGCTCCGTGCCCGGCAACGTTCCCGGGGCTGGCACGTCCCATGAATCGTCGTCAGATCGACACATGGCCCTGGCGCTTTCGCGTCCGCGACATCATGACGAGCGATCCTGTGTTCGTGGGTTCAGGGTGCCTGCTTGCCGACACGGCAGCGACGATGATTGAACGGCATGTCTCGTCGGTCCTGGTCGACCGCAATGGCGAGGCCGGTGGCCCCGGCATTGTCACCGAACGCGATGTCGTGAGGGCAATGGCAAGTCACGGTCCAGCCGCTCTTCGGCTGGCAACCGTCGACCTGATGTCGACACCGCTTGTTTCCGTCGAGGCCGATGAAGCTGCCTACGTGGCCCTTGGCCGCATGACGAGGCTGTCCATCAGCCATCTCGCCGTCACGGATTCGTCCGGTACCGTGTGCGGAATCATGACATCGAAGCTTCTGCTTCGCCACCAGGCGGGCGAGGCCCTTGTCATCAACGATGCGCTCGAAGCCGCCGACAGTGCACACGACCTAGCAGAGGTTCATGCCCGGCTGGCGCCGATGGCCGGGGCCCTTCTCGACGAGGGGATGAGTGCCTCGCGCGTAGCCTCGATGATCTCGAGTTTCTATCGCAAGCTCACCGCCCGTGCAGTCCGCCTGGCCGCGGCCGATGAGGCGGGAGACGGCTGGTCCTTCTTCATTCTTGGGTCCGCCGGACGCGGTGAGTCCCTTCTCGCAGGCGATCAGGACAACGCCATCGTCAGCACCGGCGGGGTGGACGACACCATCCTCCTGCGCATCGCATCAAGAGCCTGCGATCTTCTGAATGCTGCAGGCCTGCCCTATTGCAAGGGGGGCGTCATGGCCTCCAACCCCGAATGGCGACGGTCCATCGACGACTGGCGGAAGGTCATCGCCGGTTGGGCGACACGCGCCGACGGAGCGAGTCTGCTCAACGTCGATATCTTCTTCGACCTGGTGCACGTGCACGGTGATCGTATGCTGACCGACCGGCTGCGCAGTCTGGCACTGGACACGGCCCGCACACCGGTGCTGCCGAGAATGATGGCGGAGCAATTGCAGACCTGGGTATCGCCACGCGGATTTCTGGGTGGTTTGAAGACGAAGGAAGGGCGCCTCGATCTCAAGATCGGTGGCCTGTTTCCGCTGGTTGCCGGTGCCCGCGCCATGGCCCTGCGTCACGGCATAGAAGCCACCGGCACCGCCATGCGCCTCGCGGCCCTGGTCGATCTCGGCAAGATCGCCAGGACCGACATGCTGGCTTTCACCGAGGCTCACGAGGTGTTTCTCGACCTCATGGTCAGACAACAGATCCGGGATCTCGAGGCCGGTGTTGCTCCTGGTCCAAGCATCGACGTGGGACAGCTTGCGCCCCGTCAGAGACGCCGCTTGCGACGCTGCCTTGGAGATGTCTCGCGTCTGCCTGGCCTCGTCCTCGACGTCACGGCAAGCGGCTGATCCGTCCGGAAGGTCATCACGGCGGTGGCCACAGCGGGGCAAGACGCATGACGCTGAAGGGGCCGATGGTCAAGCGTCCGTGCTGCATCGAAAGATCGACATCGATGCGCCGCTGGCCATCGACCGGTGGACCGGCCATGAAGTCAAGGGCCGCAACAACGATGTCCGCCTGATCCCGACGCACCTCGCCGGCCTGCGCCAGGGTCATGATGATCTCGCGATATCCGACGACTTCGAGTCGCAGGGCGCCAATGGGTCGATTGTCCCTGTCAAGCGCAAGACGCCCCTGTCCCCGGGCCGCGACCGGCGGCCACTCGAGAACAAGCTCACCGAGGTCCACGTAACCACCGGCGCGCCGCCAGGCGTCCACTCGTTCCCTCGCGGTACCGCGGCGCGGTACGGCGCCCACCACGCGCATCCGCGCCAGCCCCCTCTCCACCCGCTCGGCCGATCTCCCCCCGACCGCAAGGTTCGTCACCTGCAGGAAGATGTCCCTGCCCTCTCCTTCAATGCTGGGGGTCGAGACGAGGTCCAGCACGCCGGACGCGGCGAGAGATGTTCCCGTGCCGGAAGTCACGGTCACGTCCTCGAGAACGATGTCGACGGCGTCCACGTCACCGGACGCAAGCCCGATTGCGGCGCGTCCATGAGACAGGGCGATGACAACGGCATGACGGCGCGAGGGTGTCTCAAGGAAAAGATCCTGTTTCTCGGGCAGCACCAGCGAAACTCTGGAGGGATTCACCGGATTCGTGATGATCACGAGCTCTGGCGCCTGCCAGGTGACCTGTTCCCCGCCACGCCCCCAGACAATGGTCGGCTTCTGAGCTTTCATGCGCATGGAAAGGGGAAAGCCGCCTGCTTCAAGCCCAGTCCAGGAAGCGTGCCAGTCCTTCTCCGCGGTCGGTGCCGCCGTCTCTTCCATGATCCACTCGAGTCTCAACGCAAGACCGTGCCAGGCAACCGTGTATGCGGCCGCAAGAGCAACAACTGCCGCCGCGACCCACCGGATCCGGCGTCCAACCACAGATCACCCACTCCTGATGAAGAGGATCATCGGGTCGCTTCCAGGGCCACGCCTCCGGCACGGTGCGCCTTCCGGGCCAAGCGCCAGGCGCCGACATTCTCGCGCACCATCAGGGCACAGGGTGTGACAACCAGTGTCAGGATCGTGGCGAACGCGAGACCGAACACGATGGCGCTTGCCAGCTGAACCCACCATTGGGTCGACGGCGCCCCCACGCTGACCTCCCGGGTGACGAAGTCGATGTTGACCTGAAGCACCATGGGCATGAGTCCGAGAATGGTCGTGATCATGGTCAGGAGCACTGGCCTCAGGCGCTGCGCCCCGGTCCGCAGGATGGCTTCAACGGGGTCCCTGACCGTCCGGCGCAGCCTGTCAAAGGTATCGATGAGGACGATGTTGTTGTTGACCACAATGCCGGCGAGCGCAATGACACCGATGCTCGACATGATCATGCCGTAGGGCTTGCCGGTCACAAGGAGGCCGATCATGACCCCGACTGTCGACATGATCACCGCGGACAGAATGAGGAAGGCCGAATAGAAACTGTTGAACTGGGTGACAAGAATGATGGCCATCATGAAGAGCGCGACAACGAAGGCCTGGAGCAGAAACTCGGATGCTTCTTCCTGGCGTTCGTTGTCCCCCCGGAAACTGACCTCGACGCCGGGTCCGAGTTCGACCGTGCTCAGCCATGCCTGCAGGTCACGCACCAGGGAGTCCGCCAGGACCCCTTCCTCGATATCGGCCCCGATCGTCATGACGCGTTCGCCGTCCACCCTGTTGATCCTGCCAACCCTTGGCTTGGCGGAGCGCTCCACGAAGTTCGCGATCGGCACGTGTCCCAGAGGAGTCTGGATGCGGAGCTGATCAAGACCGTCGAGGGTGCGCATGTCTTCCGGGAACCGGGCCAGAACGTCGATCTCTTCATTCGAATCATCGAGGCGCACCGTGGTGACGCGCAGCCCTCTTGTCACGAGCTGGATGATCGAGCCGACCGAACCGACATCCGCCCCGAACTTGGCCGCCTGGGTGCGATCGACAGTGATCTGCCACTGAATTCCCGGGATCGGCCGGCTGTCCTCGATATCCTTCAGCCCATGCATCTCGTCGAGATGATCACGCAGGGTGCCAACCGCACTTTCCAGCAGCACAGGATCGCTCGAGGACACCTCGATGGTGATCGGTTTGTCGGATCTCGGACCCTGTCTCTGCGCCCGCGATTCCACATGGATGCCGGCAAGGCCCGCTATCCTCTCGAGGACATCCTCGAAAATGCTCGCCGCAGGCCGTCTCGACGACCAGTTCACGAGCTCCACGTTGACCATTCCGATGACGTCCTCGGCCTCCCGGGAGTCCTCTGCTCCACCCGATGTCACAAAGATGGTCTCGAACTCGTCTATGTCCAGCAGCCGGTCCTCGACCTCGCGAACCAGAACGTCCTTTTCCGCGGTGGAAAGGTTGCCCCTGGCGTGAACCTGGAAGGCTGCCCTTTCGGGTTCGATATCGGGAAAGAACTCGACGCCCTTGCCATAGCGGGCGTAGGCAACCTGTACCCCGGCCAGCAACAGGACCGAGACCAGCAGAACCTTGACCGGATGGCGCAGCAGGACGCGCAGGATCCCGAGATAGAGTCCGGTAAAGCCACTCACTGCATCGAGGCCGCCTGCGGAATCTTCGGACAAGGCCCGAGCCTGTTCGCTGTCCTGCCCGGTACTCTTGCCAAACAGCGATCCCAGGGTGGGCACGAAGATGAGTGCCATGGCAAGCGAAGCGGAGAGAACGGCAATCAGCGTGATCGGCAGGTACTTCATGAACTCGCCGACTATGCCGGTCCAGAACATGAGGGGAAGGAACGCCACGAGAGTCGTCATGGTCGAGGCGGTGATCGGCCAGGCCATGCGGGAGGCGGCGGCAAAGTAGGCCTCGCGGCGGTCAAGTCCTTCTGACATCTTCCTGTCGGCATACTCGGTCACGACAATGGCACCATCGACAAGCATGCCGACTGCGAGAATCAGGCTGAACAGCACGACGATATTGAGGGTGAGGCCGGCAATCGCAAGAACCAGGATTCCGGTCAGGAACGACCCCGGTATGGCGACACCGACGAGGGCAGCCGATCGCCAGCCCAGACACCACACGATCACGATCATTACGAGAAGCACGGCCGTGAGCACGTTGTTCTGCAGATCGGCCAGCATGAGCCGGATGCCTTTCGACTGGTCCCTCGAGAAGGCGACCTTCACGCTCGATGGCCAACCGGCGCTTGTCGCCGCCACGACGGCCCTCACCTTTTCGATGGTCTCGATGATGTTCTCGCCGGTTCTCTTGGACACCTCGATGGTGAGAGCCGGCTCGCCCTTCACCCGTGCATGGACTCTGGCATCCTTGAATGTCCGCCTGACCTCTGCCAGTTCGCGGACGCTGGTTGTCGCATCGCCCTTGATCTTGATCGGCAGACCCAGGAAGTCATCCACGCCGTCGATCAGCCCGGGAACCTTGATTGCGAACTGTCCGGCTTCGGAGTCCATCAGCCCGACGGTCACCGGCCGATTCGACCGGGAGAAGCTCCTTGCAAGTTCGATGGCATCGATCCGGTAACTCTCCAGGCTCACCGGGTCGACGATGACCTCGATCACCTCTTCACGGTCTCCCTTGATCACAGCCTCGAGGACCTCACTCACTTCCTCGATGTCGTCCTTGAGTGTGCGGGCCAGACGCAACATGGTGCGTTCCGGCATGTCGCCCGACAGGCTGACGACGAGCACGGGAAACAACGACAGGTTGATCTCGTGCACGGTGGGATCATCCGTATCGTCAGGCAGGTCATGCTTGGCGATGTCAACCCTGGCGCGCACATCCTCAAGCGCGGTATCGGGATCGAATCCCGCTTCGAATTCGAGAGTGACATTGGCGCCTCCCTCATACGCCGTCGACCTGACTTCCCTGACATTCTCGATACCGCGCAGCTCCTGTTCCATGGGCTTGATCAGCAGGCTGACCGCATCGTCCGGCGACATGCCCTCGTGGTGCATCGACACGTAGATGATGGGGATGTTGATGTCGGGATCGGACTCCTTCGGGATCGCGATGTAGACCGATACGCCGACGACCAGGAGCAGCAGGAGGGTGAGCAGGACCGTGCGGGGACGGTCAAGAGCTGCGCTGATAAGACTCTTCACGATGACTCCGAAGAACTGTCGATGTGGACCGGTATGACCGCTTCACCATCGGTGACGAATTCATGACCGACGGTGATCAGCGTCACCCGCTCGGGGAGTCCGGCGACGTGATACCCATCGGCTTCGGCGGAAATGATCGTCACGGGCAGGAAACGCACCGTCGATTCCTGGCCGATGACCTTGACGCCAAGCGAGCCCGAGTCATCGAGAGACAGGGTCGAAGGCGATAGGAAGTGGCTTGAAACGGTCGCCAGCGGCAGCTTCACCATCGTTGTCATGCCCGCCCGGATGGTGTGCTGCGGGTTGGGTATGTCCAGTTCGATCCTGTAGGTCCTGGTCTGCTCATCCGCAGTCCTGGCAATGTAGCGCACGATGCCTGCCACGTTCTCTCCCGTTGCCAGCGTCACCGTGCCCCGGGTCCCGGTCTCGAGGCTCCCCACCCGGGTTTCGCTGACAAAACCGATCACCGTGATCGGGTCAAGATCGACGATCCTGCCGAGCGAGTCGGCTGCACCGGTGAAGACGACCGCCCCCTCCTCGACGTCGAGTTCCTCGAGAATCCCTGGAATCGGCGCCTTGATTCGCGTGTGTTCGATATCGAGACGGATGGCCGCAAGTTCGGAACGCGCCCGGTCGAGCTGGGCCAACGCCTCGGCCTCCGAGGCTTCGGACTGCCACCCACTCTCACCCAGCCTGACAGCGGCCTCGTACTCGATTTCACGGAGTCGGACATTTGACCGGGCCCGTTCCAGGCGCTCCATGCGATCATCGGGCGCCAACTCGGCAATCAGATCGCCGGCCTCGACGAAATCACCTTCCCTCACCGCGACGGTTTCGACACGGCCCCGGGTCTGCGCGCTGATCGCGACAATTCTCTCGGCCGCTGTCCTTCCCGTCAGTGTCAGTTCAAGCGAATGGGGTGTCGCGACACTCGTTGTCACTCTGACGGAGGTGGCGGGAGGCGTTTCGACCACGACCTCCGGCGCCGGCTCTGCCTCGCCATCCGACGCGGGCACATCGTCCCCGAGATTGCCGGACAGCACCCAGGCCGCTGCACCCATCGCGAAGACAACAGCGAGAATGTGGGAGATTTTCATGGAGCCGAATTCACCACGGGCCGTGCGCCGGTAATCACTGTTCTCTGGTGCGCCACCATAGCGCAGAACTGCCGGGGATTGGAGTCGTCGGCATCCAGGTCATCGATGTCCGCCCCGGGGAAGACCGATGCGACGGGCGGCCCACGCCGGAGGTTCCGTCCATGCCAGTGCGCCAAGGCGTGAATTGATCTCCGGAGGAAAGGGTTTCGTTCGCCCGGTCCGGTGATCAAGATGGAGCCACATGCACTCGATGGTCCCGCATTCACGCCCACCGACACGAAAGACGTGACCCATGTGGAGGCGTTTGGCATCGTGTCCGATGACAAGGCTGTCGAAGGAAAGGCATTCACCCCTCGATACCTCGGCAAGATACCGGACATGTGCTTCCACCGTCACGAGGGCGCATCCCGTCCTGTCGTAGTAGGCCGTGCCGATATCGAGGTGAGCCTGGAACGCCCATGAGGCGTCACTGGCCGCGACGACGAAGTATCCTTCGTTCATGTGACCGTAGTGATCCGTCCATGATTCGGGCACTTCCACCTGGTGGATGTCCGAAAGCAGAGGGTTGTCAGCGTTCATCCCGACTCTCCTGACGATCCATCGGGAGCCTGCCGGCCACCCGTTCCGATGACGTGGTTGCAGGTCGGGGATTCGCACCCGGCGCCTCGAGGCATTCGATCACCTCCGCATCAAGAAGAGCTTCGGCGGCGTCCCTGCTGCCCATGCCGATGCCCTTCATCGCAAGGTCGCGAGCGTGTGCATCTCCGCAACCCTGTAGCACTTTCCAGCAGGAAAGTCTTGCTCATAGGCTCGGGTTCCAGGCTCCGCTCGAGATGTTCCGGCACTGCATCCTCGCCGGCATCGTGGAGCATTCCAGCCAGAAGTGAGCCCGGAGCATCGATCACGCCCGCATGCCAGAAGCCCATTGTCAAGGTGGCCCTGCTAACAGATCCGGGGCGAGGGCCTTGTCGGCGGCCTCGCGAATTCTCCTGCCATACTTGCGATTCGATGCCTCGTAAGAAACCGACCGCCTCTGCATGCCGGCCGATTGGCGGCGCTAGGCCGAAATTCCAGGGCTGATCAGGCGCAAGTATCTGATATGAATGACATTCGATGGATCCCAGAGGCGTCTGACTGGGTACACTACGGCTTTACGCCGAGGAGTTTGAGTGCTCTTCTCTGGAGCGGCGTGGGCCGCGTGGTGACCTGAAGGGCCCGGCGCCCGCAAGGTGGAGCACCACGGTGTTGCGGGTGATGGTGCGCTTCTTGACCTTTCCGACTTCGCGCCGGGGGCTCGCAGAGCAGGATGGCGGGTGGAGGGGGTCGGTTGAGGAAGGCTTTGATGCACATGGCTACCGTGCATAGGCGCACCACAGACATATGTCAAACACAAAGTGCATTCGTACATGGGTACACTGTGAGGCCTGATGAATCCGATGAATAGCGCAAAATCAGCGAGTTGTTGTGAAGATCAGCAGGAAATCACCTGGAACTTCGGGCTAGGATGCGCCTGACCGACAGGGCGCTCGCGCTCTGATTCAACAACAAGGAGCCGCAGGGATCGGAGATGTTTCACAGCAAACGCGAGACAGCGTCTGCCCTTTGTCATTCTGGCCGAATTGGCCAGAATGACAAAGGTGTCAACAGGAAGACCCATGCAGACCCTGAGCGCCAAGGATGCGAAGTACGGCTTCGGCCGTTTGATCGATCTGGCCCGCACCAAACCCGTCGCCGTGGCCAAGCACGGACGGTCTGTCGTTGTCGTGCTCTCCGTTGAGGAGTATCAGCAGCTGAAGTCACTGGATGCGTCCGAGACCCCACCTTCACCGGAGGAACGCCGATGAGCGACATCGGGTTGATAGATGGGTGAGCGCCATGGATAAGCGCGGCCTATCCGAACGCGGTATCTGCACCAAATTCATTACCCCTGCTCTGCGCCGAGCAGGGTGGGACGAGATGTTGCAGATCCGGGAGGAGGTTAGCTTTACCAGAGGCCGGATCATCGTTCGGGGCAAACTGGTCACGCGGGGGCAGGCGAAGCGCGCCGTGGAAAAGAAGCCGCTGCCCCACATGCTGGCGACCACCAACATGCTGCTGCACGGCATCGAGGATCCGTCCTTCCTGCGCCACGACAACACGCTGGCGCGTCCCCGGATTTCGTGGGGACGGGACAACCGCGTGGACATCGTTCTGACCAATCCGCCCTTAGGCGGCAAGGAAGAGGACGGCATCGAGTCCAACTTCCCGAAGCACTTCCAGACGCGCGAGACCGCGACCTGTTTCTGGCCCTCATCATCCGGCTGTTGAAACCCGGCGGTCGGGCGGCCGTGGTCCTGCCCGACGGCTCGCTGTTCGGCGAAGGTGTCAAGACCCGGCTCAAGGAGAGCCTGATGAAGGAATGCAATCTGCACACCATCGTCAGTTTGCCGAACTCGGTCTTCCGCCCCTACGCCTCGATCGGGATCAACCTGCTGTTCTTCGAGAAGGGCGAGGCGACGCGGGAGGTCTGGTTCTGGGAACATCTTGTGCCCGAGGGGCAGAAAGCCTATTCGATGACGCGTCCCATCCGGCTGGAGCATCTCGACGATTGCGCCGGCTGGTGGGGCGGACAGGAACGCAAGGGCCGCACCGAAGGCGGGCACGCCTGGAAGGTGAGCGCCGGGGACATCAAGGCACGCGGCTACAGTCTCGACCTCAGAAACCCGCACACCGAGAGTGCCGACCTCGGCGACCCGGAGACGCTGCTCGCAGAGTTGAACGCCGCCGAGGCGGAAGTCGCATCGTTGCGCGACCGGCTGAAGGACGCCCTGTCGGAAGCGTTGCTGAGATGACGACGGGCAAGGGTCTTGTTTGCCGCCTGCGCAGGAGAACTGGTCATGCATGTCGCCATTGCTGACAAGAAAGACGAGTTGGCGGAACTGTGCCGCCGCTACGATGTCGTACGTCTGGAAGTGTTCAGCTCGGCAGCGCGGGGCGTTGATTTCGATCCCGCCACCAGCGACGCCGACTTCCTGGTCGAATTCGATCCCGCCAGCAACCTGCGGCCGTTCCACCGTCGTTTCGATCTCGCCGAGGCGTTACGGGAGACGCTTGGCTGTCCAGTCGATCTTCTCGAAACCCGCGCGATCGGCAACCCTTATCTGCGCGCGGCCATCGACAAGTCCCGCGAGCTCGTCTATGCGCAGTGACCCTCGCGTCCCGTTGTGGGATGTCGAGCAAACGGGTGCCGACATCGAGCGCTTCATCGAGGACATGGATCGCGACGCCTGGCTTCGGGATCGGCGGACCCGGGCCGCGGTCGAGCGCAAGTTCGAGATCAGCGGCGAGGCATTGAACCGCTTGTACAGGAGCCACCCCGAACATGCGGATCAAATCCCGGACCTGCCCAGGATTATCGGTTTCCGGAACGTTCTTGCCCACGGCTACGACAGCATCGTGCCCGAAGATGTCTGGGACTATGCCCGCAACGATCTGCCAGCCCTGCGTTCCGTGGTGCAGGCCATGCTGAACGCGCTGGAACCGTCGAAGACATGAAACACGCCGAACGTTTGCTTGCTCTCCTCGACCGCGTGGCCGACACACCCGAAGCCGTTCCCCGCCTGCGTCGTTTCGTGCTCGATCTGGCCGTTCGGGGAAAGCTGGTGGAGCAGGATCCGACGGACGAGCCGGCATCGAAACTGCTGAAGAATATCGCAGCGGAGAAGGCGCGGCTGGTCGAGGCGGGGGCGAGAAAAAAGACTGCCAATGATCCCGTGATTGTAGGAATCCCGTTCGTTCTTCCGAAAAGCTGGGTGTGGGTCTCCATCGGCACAGCGTTTCTTTATGACGCAGGCATCAAGCGAGAACCCAAGGATCTCAATCCATCCCTCTGGCTCCTCGAACTCGAAGACATCGAAAAAGATACAGGGCGATTCGCATCGAGGGTGAGAAGCCCAGCGCGTGATTCGAAAAGCACAAAGTCCGAATTTCAACCCGATGACATCCTGTATGGAAAACTACGCCCCTACCTAAACAAGGCACTCTTTGCTGATGAGTTGGGTTACTCCACAACCGAAATCGTTGCGATCCGTCCATATGTGCCTTTCTGCTCCGATTACTGCGCTCTCGCTTTACGCCGCCCCGACTTCGTGGAATATGTCACGACGCTTGGACAGGGTACAAAAATGCCGAGGCTACGCACCAAAGACGCCATCGTCGCACCATTTCCTCTCCCGCCCCTTGCTGAGCAGCATCGTATCGTCGCCAAGGCCCACGAAATGTTGGCGCTCTGCGACCAGCTCCAAGCGTCGCGGGAAAAGCGCGAAAAAATCCGGGACCGTCTGGTCAAAACCAGCCTTCATTCTTTATTGAAGGTGTTATCCCCAGAATGACGGGAACGGCTGGCCACAAACATGTGCCGATGGAGTATTTCGCAAACTCGCCATTTCCCCTCCCACCCCTCGAAGAACAACACCGCATCGTCGCCAAGATTAACCAAATTATAGCACTTTGCGATCGGCTTGAAGCCAATCTGGAAATCAAGAACAAAAATCAACTTCAATGTCTCAAAACGCCGACCGGAACAACATCGTCACAACGTCAACGCAAGACCAATGGAATCCAACAATAGGCAGAAAACAAAGACCGGGCGGACCTTCATCCAATGCCGCACGTTCTCCTACCGTGGTCACCCACTCACACGATCAGCGATCAAAAGAGCGCTTCTCCGCCAATATTCCGCCGTTCTAAATCGCCGCCGACAGATGTTCGGTGACCTCGAGGGGCTGCGGCTCGGGCATGTCGAAGACCTGCCGACAGACGGGTTCTGCGTGACGGTCATCATCCGACAGCGGCGCGCCGCAGCCCTTACAGGCAGACGGAGCATGATCGACGACGTGGTCCGGGTTCTCGGCCTGCTTCAGGGTGACTCCCTCGTGGCCGCGCTGACCGCCACTGGGCCTGTCGGACTTGCCGCGCTGGCTCCGGGCGCGCTTCTGTCGGGTTCCGTTCTTCTTCAGACCGTCGCTGGCCGGTGGCTTGGAGCTGGTGGAGCTGTCGAGCGCGGCGCTGCGCTCGAGTGCATCAATCCGTTCGCGCAAGCCGGTGTTCTCCCGCTCCAGCGCCTCGATCTCCCCGACCAGCGCCTCACTCAGGCGCAACATCCCCTGGCCCCAATCCCGGAGGGCCTTGACGGCAGTCACGGCGAAGGAGTGTGGACTGAACAGGTCCTGAAGGCCCACGAAGGCCTCGTCCTGGGCGGCGATGTCCTCGCGCCAGCGCGAGACTGTCACGAACCCTCCCCGGCCTCGACGGCCATGATCGCCGCCAGCACGGCCAGACGTTCCCCCGGCGGCATGGCCTCGTAGCGCCGCCCCCAGTTGGCCGCCTTGCGCTTGATGCACTGGCGGGCGGTGAAGTTCCGCCCCGCGTAGCGCGACCAGTGCACCCGGTCGGGAGCAAAGTTGAACCACACCACCTCGGTCCGCACCTGGGCCTGGGTCGTCGGCAACGAGTCCCGCGGCGACCTCGATTGCACCGTTACTGAACGGTTTTCGACCAAGGAGGAGCAGGTGTCGTGGATCGACGGCGCCGAGCTGCGCAACGTCGGCAATTGACTGTCACGAGCGCAGGGAGTCCCATCTCGGCAACCCTGTCGGTCGAAGACGACAACCTGGATGCTGACGAATTCCGGTTTGCCGGGCGCATGGCGATGACCGGTCACCTCGCCGCGGGGAGCACCGATTTCGACTTGACGGGAACGGTGCTCGGACGGAGACGTTGAGCGCGCCACGGCCTGCTTCAGGAAAAGTCGCCGGCGAGGGATTCGCGGGTCCGCGGCGGGAGTATCGCCTGGTGGCCATAGTGCTCGTGGCCGACATCAAGGGCCACGCGGACTCCGGGGTCACGGAACATGGCGACGGTTTCGTCATCGAAGCGAAACACCAGGAAGTGGATACTGCTCGTCTTGCCGTCCGGCGTGTTGCGTTCGGTGTCCTGAAGGGGTTCTGCAAGGATCGACCGGTCACCGACCCGGAACGACACCGTCTCGTCAATCCACCCCAGACGGCGCAGGACCGTGTTGCGCCGTATCGGGTCGTCCATTTCGATCATCATCGTCGAGCGCAGATCACGACCTTCGGGAACAAGCGGGTTGTAGGCGTCGAGCTCGTCGGCAATCTGTTCCTCGCCACCCTTTTCGATGTGCAGCATTTCATGGATCTGGTGCCACATCGTCTGGCGGTTCTCGAAAAAAAAGGTGACGAAGGGACCAACCTCGATGCGCCGGTGCCGCTTGATCTCGCGGATGCGGGCCCGATGTTCCTCGCGCGCCCCTGCGTAATCGGCAGGCGCGATGATGTCCTCGCGGTGAAGCTTCATCCTGCACGTTCTCCATCGAGGCCCCAGGCACGGGCCATCAGCTGCACCGGATGGCACGTTTGAGGCGCCGGGGCCTCGCGACCCTCCATGCGGGCGATCCCCTGAGCAATGTGGGGACCGGCCAGCGGGCACTCCGAAACGATCACCCCGGCGCCCGAGGGATCGTGCCTGGCAGCGTTGCGCATGACGTTCCTTCCAACCTTCATGCCGGTTTCGAAGGTGCCGGTCCGCACCCCCCAGGTTCCGCCGTGCCCCGAACACCTCTCGATGACGTTGACGGCCGTATCGGGAATCAGACGCAGCATCTCTGCCGCCTTCGCCCCCATGTTCTGGGCCCGCGCGTGGCAGGCAACATGGAGGGTCACCGGCCCGTCGATCGGTTCGAGGCCTTCGGCGAGACCCTCGGACCGGGCAATCTGGACAATGTACTCGCTGGCATCCCGAGCCACCGAAGCCAGGCGGGTGACGGACCCATCGTCCGGGGCGATCAACGGCCATTCGAACTTCATCATCAGCGAACACGAGGGCACAAGGGAGACGATATCCCACCCGTCCTCGTGCCAACCCAGCAATTCCCCGGATACGCGCCGGGCGCGCCTTGCCACGTCCGCAAGATCACCGAGTTCCAGTTTCGGCATGCCGCAGCAACCCGGATGGACCACCGCGGTCTCGATGCCGTTGTGGGCCAGGATACGCCGGAATGCGTCACCGATCCCTGCGTCGTTCCAGTTGGAAAAACAGGTGGCATAGATGACCGCCTTGCGAGGATAGGCCGGGGCCTCGCGGTTGACGTCGAGAGGCCCCCGGGCAGCAATGGCAACCAGGCTCCGCGCATTGAACCGGGGGAGTTCGGCCTCGGCATGAATCCCGCAAGCCGACTGCATCAGGGAGCGGGTCAGACGGTTCTTCCCGGCGAGTGCCCAGTTGGCGAGGGGCGAGAAGGTCGTTCCCAGACGACCGTTGGTGTCGGTGTCCGCGATCCGCCGGTCCATGAAGCTGCGTTCGCCACGGCTAAATTCGGCTGCCCTGACGCGGAGCATGAGATGGGGAAAGTCGAGATCGAATTCGTGGGGCGGCACGTAGGGACACTTGGTCATGAAACACATGTCGCAGAACGTGCAGGCATCCGTGACAGACGGGAACGCAACGCTGTCCACGGACTCGAGTTCACCGGTTGGCGAGGCGTCGATGAGATCGAAGAGGCGGGGGAAGGCATCGCACAGGTTGAAACATCTGCGGCATCCGTGACAGATGTCGAAGACACGCCGCAACTCGGCGTCAATGCTCCCGGCATCGACGAAATCGGGATGGCGCCAGTCCACGGTGTGGCGCGTGGGCGCATCGAGACTGCCTTCTCGCATGGGTCACAGTCCGGACAGGAAAGGCTCGCCTGCGGCGGGACAACTGCCGCAGGCAAGCTCCCGTCCCGGTTCCGGATCAGTCGTTGAGCGTGTCGAATGCCTTCTGGAAACGCCCTGCGTGACTCTTCTCGGCCTTGGCGAGGGTCTCGAACCAGTCTGCGATCTCGTCGAATCCCTCGTCGCGGGCTGTCCTGGCCATGCCGGGATACATGTCCGTGTACTCGTGGGTCTCTCCGGCGATCGCCGCCTTGAGATTGCGGTCGGTGGAGCCGATCGGTTCGCCGGTTGCAGGATCACCGGTCTCCTCGAGGAACTCGAGGTGGCCATGGGCATGCCCGGTCTCGCCTTCCGCCGTTGAACGGAAGACGGCCGCCACATCGTTGTAGCCTTCGATGTCCGCCTTCTGGGCGAAGTAAAGGTAACGGCGGTTCGCCTGGCTCTCGCCGGCGAAGGCATCTTTCAGATTCTGTTCGGTCCTGGTGCCGCCAAGTGACATGATTCTCTCCTCGGAATTCTGTGGCCCTGCGGGCCCCTGGGGTGCTGTTGACAAGGAGCGGCCAGCCGCTCCGGGAACAAACTATCTGGAATCATTCCAACCTGTCAAACGGCCGTCATCGTGGAGTGACCCGGACCACCACGTCGATGTGGTCAATGGTGGTGCCGTTCGGGGGCGCCGACAACACGTCGACGCTGACCCGGTCCTCGGGAATGTCGGTGAGCTCCAGACTCCTGGTGTTGAAGAAGTGATGGTGGAAGGTCGTGTTCGTGTCGAACCAGGTCCTCGCGGGGTCGACATTGATGCGGCGCAGCAAACCTGCCCTGGTGAACTGGTGCAACGTGTTGTAGACGGTTGCCAGAGACACCCGGATGCCGTTCAGCTTCGCTTCCCGTCCGAGCATCTCCGCCGTCACGTGGCGGTCGCCTCCCCTGAAGAGGAGTTCGGCGAGTTGACGTCTCTGACGCGTCAGCTGCAGTCCTCTTGAGGTCAGCAGAGCAGCGATGTGATCATCGTCGAGGCGCATGACAACCCCCTGTAGTGCCGGTCATCTCGAGACTCCACGTTGGCCCGGCCGCGCCGTCCTACTGGCCTGTCTGAAGGCGGTCCATCAGTTGTGCCACGGTGGGAATGAAGCCGTCGGAGTACCAGGGATCATTGGCAAATCGGTAGGCGTTGTGGCCGGCGAACATGAGCTGGGTTTCGATGTCGTCGGAATGGCTGATGACCTGCAGGGTCTTCTGGATGCAGTAGCTGCGAGGGTCGGGCTTGCGGCCAGTGGTCCCGGTGTCACTGCACTTCCAGTTCGAGAACCGGCACTGGCTCAGGCAGCCCATGCACTCGATCTGGTCGTTGCGGATCTGCCGGGATTTCTCGGGCGTGACAAACACCAGGGTGGAATCGGGAGTCTTGAGGGGTTCGCTGAACCCTGCCGCGACCCATTGACGAACCTCCTTGAGATCGGGCTCCGTGAGGTAGACGAGGCGGCCCCGGGGGCCGAAGGCGAACTCGACCACATGGTCACCGACGGGTTCGGTTGCATAGACGACCTGGCGTCGATTGCGTGTCTTGAGCTCGAGAAGGAAGCTGTTCTCCACGGCAGAGGAATAGAAGCCGGTCGGACTGAACCGGTTGAGACTGATCTCGCCCTTGCGCAGCGTGAGCAACCGCCGCTTCCATGTATCCGAGATCGGGCTTTCCTCGGTCAGCAGCGGTCGTGTTCCGAACTGGAAGGCAATGGGGCCGAGTTCAGGGTTGTCAAGCCAGTCGAGCCACTCGTCGACGCGCCACACACCTCCGGCCATGAAGATGGGGGTGTCGTCAAGACCGACACCCCGCATCACCCTGCGCAATGCGACAACCCGCGGATAGGGGTCTTCCGGAACTTCCGGATCCTCGACATTCGAGAGACCATTGTGCCCGCCGGCACGCCACGGATCCTCGTAGACGACGCCCCCGAGGAGTTCCGGAAAACGATGATAGGCGCGTTTCCACAGAATATTGAAGGCTCGGGCAGAGCTGGTGATCGGGTAGTAGTAGACACCGTACTCCGAACATATCTGGGCCATTCTGTAGGGCATGCCGGCACCGCATGTGACGCCATGGACCAATCCCTTCGCACCATCGAGGACGCCATGCAGGACCCTCTCGCAACCTCCCATCTCCCACAGGACATTGACATGGATGACGCCCTCGCCGTCGGCCAGTTCGTGCGCCACCTGTGCCTGGTGAATACCGCCCTTGATTCCGAACGCCACCAGTTCCTCATGCCGCTCCTTGCGGCTTCGCCCCCTGTAGACCTGGGGGATCAGTTCGCCGCTCTCGTTGCGATGATCGGCGTTGACTCCGGAAAAAGTGCCGACACCACCGCAGTTCGCCCAGGCACCTGAACTCTCGCCATTCGAGATCGAAATCCCCTTGCCGCCTTCGACAAGGGGCAGAACGTCGCGTCCCGAGATGCGTATGGCGTTCAGCAACTTCACCCACCCGGTCTCCCCTGGCTAAGGCACGCCACCATGCCATCGTGTATCGTGCCTGATCATCCGGCGGCACGTTCAGTCGTGATGCGACCGACGGGGCTTGCGCCCGTCATCCCTGCGTTCACGCCGCCTTGGCTTCTCGCGCTCGCCGACCTGCTCCGTGATGTCCTCGCCGGTCTCCTGGTCGACCAGCCTCATGGAGAGTTTCACCTTGCCGCGATCATCGATCCCCAGAACCTTGACCTTCACGCTGTCGCCTTCCTTGACCACGTCACCGACGGTGGCCACGCGGCCCTGCGCCAGTTCGGATATGTGCACGAGACCGTCCCGCTTGCCGATGAAGTTGACGAAGGCGCCGAAATCAAGGCACTTGACCACGGTTCCCTCATAGACCACCCCGACCTCCGGTTCGGCCACGATGTCCTTGATCATCGTCAGGGCCGTGTCGGTTGCCGACGGGTCCGAGGAGGCAATCTTGACGGTTCCGTCATCCTCGACATCGATCTTGGTTCCGCTGACCTCCGTGATCTCCCGGATGACCTTGCCACCGGGCCCGATGATGTCGCGAATCCTGTCGGAAGGAACCTTGATCGTCGTGATGCGCGGTGCGAAATCCGACAGCGTGTCACGCGTCGCGCCAATCGCCCTTGCCATTTCACCCAGAATGTGAAGCCGACCTTCCCGTGCTTGTGCGAGGGCGACAGACATGATCTCCCGGGTGATGCCGGCGATCTTGATGTCCATCTGCAGACTTGTGACGCCGTGTCCGGTACCCGCCACCTTGAAGTCCATGTCACCCAGATGGTCCTCGTCTCCCAGAATGTCCGAGAGAACGACAAACCGGTCGTTGTCCTTGATGAGACCCATGGCGATACCCGCACAGGGACGCGCCAGCGGCACACCGGCATCCATCAGGGCCAGTGAACTGCCGCACACCGTCGCCATCGACGAAGAGCCGTTCGACTCGGTGATCTCCGAGACCACCCTGATGGTGTAGGGGAATTTCTCCTTTTCCGGCAACAGCGGGTGAATGGCCCGCCAGGCCAGCTTGCCGTGACCGATCTCACGGCGGCCGGGAGAACGCAGGAAACTCGCCTCACCCACTGAGTAGGGCGGGAAGTTGTAGTGCAGCATGAAATGCTCGCGGTACTCACCTGCAAGGGCATCCATGATCTGCTCGTCCTGTCCCGTTCCCAGTGTCACGGTGACAAGAGCCTGGGTCTCGCCCCTGGTGAAAAGCGACGAACCATGGGAGCGCTCAAGAACGCCGACCTGTGATGAAATCGGACGGACCGCGTCGGTCTGCCGGCCATCGACACGCACGCCTGACGTCAGGGTTGCATCGCGCATCGTCGCCTTTTCGAGAGACTTGAGAACACCGGCCAGGGTGTCATCGGTCACCGACTCGTCCTTGGCGAACCGCTCACTCGCGGTGTTTCTGGCCGCCTGAAGACTTTCCTGGCGGCGTTGCTTGTCGGCCTCCCGGTAGGCATCGGCGAGTTCGTCACCGATGAGGTCCCGCACCGCGCGCTCGAGATCGCCCGTATCCTCGGGCTCCGGCACGCGCCAAGGATCCCGACCGCAGGTTGCGGCGAGGTCACTGATGCCGTCAATCACCGGCTGGAATTCCTGCTGGGCGAACATCACGGCACCGAGCATTTCATCCTCGCTCAGCTCCCGCGCCTCCGACTCCACCATCATGACGGCATCCGAACGTCCGGCAACCACGAGGTCGAGGCGGGACTCGTCCATCTGCCTGAGCAACGGGTTGAGGACATAGCCGCCGTCAATGAAGCCGACCCTGGCGCAGCCAACGGGGCCGTTGAACGGGATGCCCGATATGGCCAGCGCGGCGGAGGATCCGACCAAGGCAATGACGTCCGGGTCATTCTCGAGGTCATGGGCAAGCACGGTACAGATGACCTGGGTCTCGTTGCGGAATCCGGAGGCGAAGAGCGGCCGGATCGACCGGTCGATAATGCGTGACGACAGGGTTTCCTTCTCGCTCGGCCGGCCTTCGCGTTTGAAGAACCCGCCGGGAATCTTGCCGGCCGCGAACGCCTTTTCCTGGTAGTTCACGGTGAGCGGGAAGAAATCCACGCCCTCTCGTGGCTGCCTTTGTGCCACAACCGTGCACAACACCGTGGTGGCGCCATAGGTCGCGAGCACAGCCCCGTCCGCCTGGCGGGCGATACGCCCGGTTTCCAGCGTCAGCGTCCGGCCGCCCCAGACGATTTCTTTCGTGTGAATGTCAAACATGCATGTTGTCCCTCGACATTGGCGGAATCAGCGCACTCCGCCCATTGTGATATGAAGATTCCCCGGCATGATCCGGATTCAGCGACGAACCGGTCATGACAGTCCCAGCCAGGCGCTCCCCTGGAGGAGCCTCACCTGACGACGTGCGCTTCCGCCGTGCCTCGCCGCAGGTGTCAGCGGCGCAGGCCCAGGCTACCGATAATGGAGCGATAGCGACTCTCGTCCCGGCCACGCAGGTAGTCCAGCAGGGCCCGTCGCCTGCTGACCAGCATGAGCAGGCCCCGCCTGGAGTGCTTGTCCTTGCGGTGGAACTTGAAGTGTTCGGTAAGATTGGTGATGCGTTCCGTCAGAATGGCAATCTGCACCTCGGGCGATCCGGTATCACCGTCGGTGCGGCCATGCTGGCGAATCAGTTCGCTCTTGCGTTCAGCTGTGATCGACATCGTGACCTCGTGTCCCGTCATGGTTGAAAACACGCACCGGTCGAACCAGATCCCCGTCGGATTTCGCTATCGCGACAAGCCCGTGGTCGTCCCGGAGGCGAACGATACCCTTGCTGGTCTGACCGATCCGGACCGTCTGCCCGTGTCTGAGCTGACGTGCCTGCAATGTCGTGACGACAAGCGCCGGGATGTCGACCAGCACCGTCTCCACGGGATGGATCGCCCCGCAAGCGAGTGCATTCCTACCATGTTCCAGCCAGGAATCCACAGAAATCGCCATAGGCAGCGAAAACGGTCCCACTTGGGTGCGGCGCAGGGAATGGACATGGCCCAGGGTGCCAAGGCTTGCTGCCAGATCCCGGATGAGCGCGCGCATGTAGGTCCCCTTGCCGCACACCACCTCGAACGATGCGTGGTCTCTGTCCTCGAGAGCGACGAGCGCAACCCGCTCGATCCTCACCAGGCGGGGTTGCAGGTCAGGAATGATGTCCTTTCGCGCGAGCGCGTAGGCCCGCCTGCCCCCCACCTTGACGGCCGAAAAAACCGGAGGCGTCTGGCTGACATCACCGACAAAGGACGCGAGGATGGCCCTGATCCCCTCTGCCGACGGCCGGACCTGGGACGTTCCGGTGACATCCCCCTCGGCGTCGTCGGTGGTCGTCGAGATCCCCCAGCGCGCCGTGACCTGATAGGTCTTGAGGGCGTCCTGGCACCAGGCGATGGTCTTCGTCGCCTCGCCCAGGGCCACCGGAAGGATGCCGGTGGCCAGTGGGTCGAGCGTGCCACCGTGTCCGAGGCGGGCGGCGCCGGTCAGTCTGCGTGCCCGTCCCACC
This sequence comes from Alphaproteobacteria bacterium, assembly GCA_964291265.2. Lineage (GTDB taxonomy): Bacteria > Pseudomonadota > Alphaproteobacteria > SP197 > SP197 > SP197. The sequence goes on along the minus strand of OZ219746.1, from coordinate 339,105 downwards.
AGCTGCCTTGATGTCAGACCGGCCGGCTTGTCACAGACAAGCCAGCCATGAATGCCATGGCTCATGAGGGCCTATGAAGGTCCGCCGGGCGTCTCAAGCAGTGTGCTGATGCGCTGGGCATGGTCAAATCCGCGGTCCGCGTGAAACACAAGTTCCGGCGCCACGCGCAGACGCACCCGGCGCGAGACCTCGCCACGCAACCACGGCGTGGCCCGCTGCAAACCTTCCACCACATCGCCGACATTCTCCCCGCCAAGCGGCATGATGTAGCAGGCGGCGTGTCTGAGATCAGCGCTCATGCGGACTTCGGAGACGGTAATCGGTCGGCCGAACAGCGCCGGGTCATGAATTTCGTCCCGGGCAAACATGTCCGACAGCACGTGGCGAATCTCCTCGCCCACTCTCAACCGGCGCTGGTGGTTGCGCTGCTTCACTTCAGGCATCCAGCGTTCGGACAACCTGCTTCAGCTCATAGGCCTCGATCTCGTCACCGATTTCGATGTCCTGGTGCTCGGCAAGCTGGATGCCGCACTCGCTGCCCTGGCGGACCTCCCGGACCTGATCCTTGTGATGGCGCAGCGATCGGATCGCACCATCGAACATGGTGCGTCCGCCCCGCAGCAACCTGACCCGCGCACTGGCACGGATGTAGCCGTCCATCACGCGGCAGCCGGCGATCGTCCCGGCGCCCGAGATGTCGAAGGTTTCCAGAACCTGGGCGGCACCGAGGACCTCCTCCTCCGTTGCCGGTTTCAGCAGGCCCGCCAGCATGTCCCTCACCTGATCAAGAAGCTCGTAGATCACCCGGAAATAGAGGATCTCAACGCCCTCCCGGACAGCGAGACGGCGGGCCTGGCTGTTGGCCCGCACGTTGAAGCCCAGGATGACCGCGCTGGACGCACTGGCCAGAGTCACATCGCTTTCGGTAATGCCGCCGACGGCAGACAACAGGATGCGGGGCTTGACTTCCTCGGTGCCGAAGGCCTGGAGGCTGTCGGCAATGGCCTCCGCCGAACCCTGGACATCCGTCTTGACGACGATGGGGAGTTCGGTCGCCTTGCCCGCCTTGATGCCGGCCAGAATCTGATCGAAGGAACCCCGACCCGTGGCAGTGATCTTCCTCTGGCGCTCCTGTGCCGTACGGTAGGCGGCCACCTCCCGCGCCCGCCTTTCGTTCTCCACGACAAAAAACTCGTCACCGGCCAGCGGCGCTCCCGACAGTCCGAGAATCTCGACCGGCAGGGCGGGACCGGCGCTCTTGACGTTGCTGCCCCGGTCATCGATCAGAGCGCGGACGCGGCCCCAGACATTGCCGACCACGACCGTGTCCCCGACATCAAGCGTTCCGCGCTGCACGAGCACCGTGGAGACCGGGCCGCGGCCCTTGTCGAGCTTGGCCTCGACAACGACGCCTTCGGCTTCACGATCCGGGTTCGCCTTGAGTTCAAGGACCTCGGCCTGCAGCAGGATGGTCTCCTCAAGACGGTCGAGGCCATCGCCCTTCAGCGCCGAGATCTCGACATCGAGTATGTCTCCGCCCAACGATTCGACCACCAGGCTGTTGCGCAACAGGTCCTGACGCACCCTGTCGGGTTCGGCGCCGGGAAGGTCGCACTTGTTGATGGCAACGATGATCGGCACTTCGGCGGCTCTGGCATGGTCAATCGCTTCCCGTGTCTGCGGCATCACCGAGTCGTCGGCAGCCACAACCAGCACCACGATGTCCGTGACACTGGCACCGCGGGCACGCATGGACGTGAAGGCGGCATGACCAGGCGTATCCAGGAACGTGATCCGTTGGCCACCATCGAGGCGCACCTGATAGGCACCGATATGCTGCGTGATGCCTCCGGCCTCGCCGGACACCACGTCGGAGCGGCGCAGGGCGTCGAGCAGGGACGTCTTGCCGTGATCCACGTGGCCCATGACCGTGACCACCGGCGCACGTTCCTGCTTCAAGTCGTCGGGATCGTCATCCTGTTTCAGCCCGACCTCGATATCGGCCGCCGAGACACGCCGCGCCCGATGTCCAAACTCCGCCACGACGACCTCGGCCGTGTCGGCGTCGATGGTCTGGTTGATGGTCACCATCTGACCCATTTCCATCATCTTCTTGACGATCTCGCTGCCACGCACCGCCATGCGGTTGGCCAGTTCGCTGACCAGAATGACCTCCGGCACGATAACCTCGCGCACGACCTTCTTGATCGACCCCGTGACCGCCCTGCGCTCGAGTTGCTGCTGCCGCAGTTTTTCGCGGGCCCGCCTTGCCGCCGCGAGGCTGCGCGCCCGCTCCTCGCGATCCTCCTCGTTCAGGGCCTGGGCAACGGTGAGCTTGCCGCTCCGGCGTCGGCCGGAGGCGCGCTTGCCCGGAGCCAAGGCGGAACGTTTCTGGTCGCGCTTGCCACGCCGGTTCTCTTCCTCGGCAACGGAGGCGGGTGCGGTTGGCCCGGGCGCCGAAGGACCCTCGCGTTGTCCGGCCGAGTCGCGCTGTCTCTCGAGTTGGCGCCTGGCCTGTTCCTCGGCCCGCCGACGGGCCTCTTCCTCCTGTTCGCGGCTTTCCGCTTCCTCACGAGCGCGGCGCTCTGCGTCCTCGCGTTCGACCTTGAGTCGCGCCTCCTCCTCGGCCCGCAGACGCTCCTGTTCACCTGCCAGGACGCGGGCCTCCTCATCGGCCTTCTGCGCCTGTTCAAGGGCACGCGCACGGCTTTCACGCTCTTCGGGGCTGAGATGCCGCAGAACCAGGGACGACCGCCGGCTGACGTCCTCATTCTCGGGAGTTGCGGTCTCCTGCTCCCGGGCGGGCTCGCTTGCCTCCGGTGCAGGCGTGGCGGGCCTGGATTCGGCGCTCTCCTGGCGGCCGGCACGCAAGGTGCGCCGCTTCTTGACCACGACAGCGACGTTCTTCTTGCGGCCATGGCTGAAGCTCTGCTGTACGGAGCCGCTGACTTCGGTCGTCTTGCGCTCGACCTGCCTGCGCCCGCCGAGACTCAGCGTTGGCTTGCGTGGGCCTTCGTCCGTGGTTGCCATCCTTCAGGTTCCTTCCATGCCAGGTTCGTCGAGTCCTCGAAAACCCGCGAGGCGGGCACATTCCCGGGTGATTCCGGTGGCGAGACCACCGGAGCGAAGAGCCACGTGCACCGCGTCGCTCCGGCCAAACGCCTCCCCGAGTTCCACGCGATCCAGGACCCGCAACACCGTGACGGACGACCGTCCGGTCAGCTTCTCGAGGCCTGCGGCCGAGCCGTCACGGGCGTGCAGCAGAAGACTTCCGTCCCTCGAAGCAAAGGCGCGGCACTTCTCAAATCCACACACGGCCTCGCCCGCCCGGCGGGCGAATCCCAGAAGCTCGACAATCCGTTGGACAAGCAGGCTTTCCACGGAGTCGGCGAGATCGGACCGGGCAGCCACGGGCCTCTTGAGGCCGCGACTGAACTGCTTCCTGGCAACCGCGCGGTCGATGGCTTCGCGCCGGGCGGAAACCCACACGCCCCGACCGGGCAGGCGTTCCGCCAGGTCCGGCACGATGTCCCCGGACGGCGCCAGCACGAACCGTACCAGCCCCGTCCTGTCGACGGACCTGCCGGTGGCTATGCAGCGCCGCTGGACATTAGTGTTCGGACCGGGCATCAGCGTTGTCATCTTGCGCGGACGACCCGGTCGCGTGGCCGTCTTGTTCACCCTCGAACCAGTGGGCGCGAGCCGCCATGATGATGGCGTTGGCATCGTCCGGTGTCAGATACGTACCGGGCAGGTAGTCCTGCAACAGCTCGTCGGCTGCCAGATCGGCCAGATCGTCGAGAGTCCTGATTCCCTTCTCGCCCAGTTCGACAAGAAAGGCCGGCGTCAGTCCATCAATGGAGGCGACATCGTCCGCAACACCGAGTTCACGGCGCCTGGCATCGAACTGAAGGTCGCGTTCCTGGACAAATGCGATGGCCCGATTCTGCAGTTCCTGGGCGATCCCCTCGTCGAGACCCTCGATGGAAAGCAGTTCCTCGGCGGATTCGAAGGCGATCTCCTCGACCTCCGAGAATCCCTCGGTCACGAGAAGTCGGGCGAGCACGTCGTCGACATCGAGCGCTTCCATGAAGTGCTCGGACTGCACGCGCATTTCGTTGGTGCGGCGCTCCGATTCACCGCTTTCGGTCATGATGTCGATGTCCCAGCCCACGAGCTGCGAGGCGAGTCGCACATTCTGGCCACGCCGGCCAATCGCCAGAGACAACTGGTCATCCGGCACCACGACCTCCATGCGCCGTTCCGCTTCGTCCATGACGACCTTGGCCACCTCCGCGGGCTGCAGGGCGTTCACGACAAAGGTGGCTGTGTCCGGCGACCAGGGAATGATGTCGATCTTCTCGCCGCCGAGTTCGTTGACGACGGCCTGAACACGGCTGCCCCGCATACCGACGCAGGCTCCGACAGGATCAATGGAGTCGTCATTGGTCCGCACGGCGATCTTGGCCCGGCTCCCGGCGTCGCGGGCGATGGCGCGAACCTCGATGATGCCGTCGTAGATCTCCGGGACCTCCATCTCGAAGAGCTTGCGCATGAAGTCGGGGTGCACGCGCGAGATGAAGACCTGCGGTCCGCGGGACTCCTGGCGCACGTCGTAGACGTAGGCCCGCACCCGATCACCACGGCGCAGGGGTTCGCGCGGCAGGCAGTCGTCGCGCCGCAGCATCGCCTCGGCACGTCCGAGATCGACGATCTGGTTGCCACGCTCGTCGCGCTTGACTATTCCGTTGATGATCTCCCCGACACGGTCCTTGAATTCGTTGTACTGGCGATCGCGCTCGGCCTCGCGGACCTTTTGCATGATGGTCTGCTTGGCGCCCTGGGCCGAGATCCGTCCGAATTCGACCGGCGGCAGATCCTCGGTGATGAAGTCCCCGACCTCGGCGACGGGGTTCTTCCGGCGCGCCTCCTCGAGAGTGATGTGCCGGCCCGGCTGCAGTTCGACATCATCCCCAATGACCTCGCGATAGAGCAGCAGCGTCACCACACCGGACGTGCGGTCGATCTCGACCCTGATGTCGAGTTCACCGTACTTCTTCACCGCGGCGCTCTGGATCGCCTGTTCGAGCGCCTCGATCACGGTTTCGTGCTCGATGCCCTTTTCTGTCGCCACGGTCGCCGCGATCTGCAGCAGATCCCTGTGCGCCACGTTCGTTACGGCCGCCATGATCCTATCCTGCCTCGACCCGCACCGGTCCGTCGGCCGGCTGCGCCGTTCCCCTGATCAGTTCGTCGTTGAGGACAAGTTTCGCTTCGACGATATGGGCAAACGGCAGACTGACGATACAGCCGGGAGACTGCTCCATCTGCACGTTGCCGTCGGCCATGCCCGCGAGTCGGCCCTCGAACTTCCTTCTGCCGTCGAGCGGCGGATCGATGAACGCCGTCGCCTCGAACCCGGCAAACCTGCTGAAATCTTCCCGGCGTACCAGAGGACGGTCAATGCCGGTGGAGCTCACCTCGAGGTCATAGGATCCCGAAACCGGATCCTCGGCATCGAGATGGGCACCCACGAGGCGACTCACCATGGCGCAGTCGTCGATGGTCGCGCTGTCGCCGTCGGCGCGCTCGATCATGACCTGCAGAACCCTGCCCTGGTGGTTGAACATCTTCACCCGCACAAGGCGGAAACCGATGCTCACCACGGTCGGTGAGATCAGACTTTCGAGCCTGTCCTCCAGTGTCGTGCCCTCCACAATCGCCACACGTCAGGGACGCGCCTGGGCGTCTCGACGCCGTTCCATTCCCTGGTTCAAGTACTCTCGGTCGAGTATGCGCGCGGACACCCTTGGCCCACACCCCGGTCACTCCGGAGAATCACGTCCCCGAGGTGAGGAGAGTGTAGCGAGAATGCCGCCAAGGGCAAGCGATTTCCGCACAGCCTGCCTCTTGACACCCGGCACGCCGCCCCGGCATGTGTCTCCGTCATGAATGGTCACATCGTCTGGCTCAGGCCGGAACGGTCCTACGGCTTCGTGCGCCCGGTCGACGGCGGTGGCGACATGGTGTTCGATGTCGACGGAACAACCCGCGCCAGACTGGGCGCCGTTGCTCCCGGCATGGCCGTCCACTTCCTGGTCCATCATGACGGCAGGGGGCCCGTGGCGGTGATCCTCGGAGCCGGGCACCTCGATGACGACACGATGTAGGATCCGATTCCATGCCGGACCATGAGCTTCCTGCGGTCCTCGACCAGGATCCCCACGCCATGGCCCGGGGAGACCGTGACCTCGAGGCTGCCATCGGCAACCAGGTCCGCCGCCACCGGCGTCGACTCGACATGACCGTGACGGAACTTGCGGCTCAGGCCGGAGTATCCTCCGGCATGCTCTCGAAGATCGAGAACGGCCATACATCGCCTTCCCTGAGCACCCTGCAGCGCCTGGTCGGAGCCCTCAACGTTCCGTTCAACACACTCTTCCAGAGATTCGAGGAACAGCGCGATGCCAGTCATGTCAGGGCGGGAGAGGGCCTCAAGATCGAACGCCGCGGGACGCGCGCCGGCCATCAGTACGCCCTGCTCGGACACGGTGTTCACAAGGAAGTCGCCGTCGAACCCTACATGATCACGCTGACCCACGAATCCGAGGTTTTCCCCCTGTTCCAGCACGACGGCCAGGAGTTCCTCTATGTCGTCGAGGGCGCCATGGTCTACCGCCATGCCGGAAGCAGCTACCGCATGGAGGTCGGCGATTCCCTCTTCTTCGATGCCGATGCCCCGCACGGGCCCGAGACACTGATTCGGTTGCCGGTCAGGTTTCTTTCCGTCATTGTGTATCCTCGCCGATGACGTGACGGGAGGCACATGCCGGGGATCGAACGGTTCAGGAGCGATGCACCGGTTCCCGACATCGTTGGAGCGATCCGGCGCGATGGTGCGGCCATCGTCGAGCACTATGTCGACGATGCCATGGCCGACGAGGTGCGAAGCGACCTCAGGGAGCCCTTTGACCGGGTGGGCCGGTCCACCGTGAGCGATTTCAACGGCTACACCACCCTGCGCGTCAATTCGGTTCTCGACATCTCGCCGGCATCCGCCGGCATGATCGGTCACCGCGGCATGATGCGTGTGCTCGACGCCATTCTCCTTGACCACTGCACCTCCTATCTCATCGGCAGTTGCACGGCCATCGAGATCCATCCAGGCGAAACCGGGCAGGTTCTCCACCGCGACGACACGATCTACCCCGTGCAGGTCCCCGGCGTCGAGTGGCAGGTCTCGGTCATGTGGGCCCTTGAGGCGTTCACCGACGTCAACGGGGCCACCCGGCTCGTTCCGAAGAGCCATCGCTGGCCGCCGTCGCGATCGCCCGGGCCTGATGATGGGGTGGTGTCGGCCGACATGCCGAAGGGATCGGCGCTCTTCTATCTCGGATCAGCATGGCACGGTGGCGGAGCCAACCGGGACCGCCGACCCCGTGCCGGACTCATCAACACCTACTGCCTCGGCTGGCTGCGCCAGGAGGTCAATCACTTCCTTTCCGTTCCCCGCGAAACCGCCGCCGCCTTGCCGGAGCACCTTCAGCAACTCATGGGCTACAATGTGCACGACGGCTTGCTCGGGCATTATCCGAGCGACCACGGCCGCGTGCCCTTGAGAGCCATGAAGGGCGGCGCCATGTGGGGCTGGCGCTCCGACTGACCCCTCCACCGCCGACCATTGCCGGCAGCACCGGGAAGAACACCATGATCCAGACCTACCTGCGCGACCAGATCGACTGGGAGCAGCCCTTCACCGGCGAGGAGTACGCTCGGCGTCGGCAGCGCACGAGGCAGGCGATGACCGAGGCCGGTCTCGATGCCCTCTTCGTCACCAACCCGGCCGATCTCACGTGGCTCACCGGCTATGACATGATCTGGTACCACCTCGAGAGCCTGACGGGACTCATGGTGCGCGCCGGAAGCGACGACACACTGTTCTTTGACGGCCGCGGCCACACGACGATCGTTTCCACGACGCCGGAAATCCGTGACGTGTGCTGGCTTGATCACGGGTCCACGGAGAGCGAATGCCGCCAGATCGCCGGCGCCCTGGCCGAATTCGGACTCGTCTCGGCACGGGTCGGCATTCAGCCCTGGGCCTACGCCCCCCACGGCCGGACGAGTCACGCCCTCGAAGGTGCTCTCGAAGCCGGCGGAGCGGTGGTGGAGGACGCCTCGTTCCTCGTCGAGGAACTGCGCTTCGTGAAGTCGCCGGCGGAGGTCGCCGTGATGAAGCGGGCGGCCGCCATGGCCGACGAGGCCATGGCCGCAGCCCGTGACGCCATTGCCGAGGGGGTGATGGAGACCGAGATCGAGGCCGTCATCGCGTCGACCATGATGAAGGCGGGCGGCGGTTACCCCGGAATCCGCACCATGGTGGCCTCGGGCCCGCGCGCCGGCACCCACCACAGTCCCGCGCAGCACCGCCGCATCCGCTATGGAGACCTGGTGTTTCTCGATTTCTGCGGCTGCCTCCACCGCTACCACGTCAACCTCAACCGCACGTTCTCCCTGGGGGAACCCGATCGACGCTGGACGCAGCTCATGACGACGTCAGCCGGCTGCATGGATGCCGTCGTCGAGGCATGCCGTCCCGGCGACCCGGTCACGAAGGTCCAGGAGGTGGCGGACGACTACACCGACCGTGCCGGACTGAGACAATGGGTCTGGTTTGTCGGCGGCTACTCCCTCGGCATCGCCGTGCCTCCGGACTGGTGCGGCAACCACTGGCTCAGGCCCCGCCACAACCTCGGTGACCGCACCCTGGAGCCAGGCCAGGTGTTCAACCTGGAGAACCAGTTCGATGTCTGGGAAGACTGGCCCGGCGGCTCCGGCGCCGCCTGGATCGAGAGTTTCCTTGTCACCGACAACGGGCTCGAGGTGCTCTCGACACTGCCACGGACGATCACCACCGTGTAGGTTCCGGGAAGGTGCCCCCACATCGGCTCACTGCATGATCCGGGCGTCAATTGACTTCTCGCTGATGCCCACCGGGAGCCGGGCAATCTACGGCCGGCGCACAGTACCCATCGATGCTATGGATCTCGCCCGGCGATGAAACCAGGAGCCGATGGGCAGGATCGTTTCCATCGCGTCGAGATGCTCCAGGAACATCGGAACGGATCGGTTGGGGGGACCAGGAAGAGAGCTTGCAATTCTCGCCAGTCTTTCTTCCAGCCAATCAAACCACGCATCGTGTTCTTCGAAGGCAGCTGCAGCCTGCAAGCAGATTACAAGAATAAGCCAGATGTCGTTCTCGTTCGAAACCCTCCTGGCGATGCTTGCAACCGCATCTGCGATCGCGTCCGCCAGCAACGTGTCCCTGCTTGTTTTCGCTACCATACTCGCGGCTTCCAAGGAGAGGAGGGTATTCCTCATTTCCCCTTCGTCGGAACCGTCGCCTACTCGAACCACTGCCTCACGTGCGACACCAAGTTCGCATTCGCCCAACGCATGCAGATGCGAAAGGTTCGCCATGAAGTGCCACGATGCAGGAAGGGAGCCATCCGGCACCGATTCCTTCAACGTCCCCACAAGCTGCTCCGATGCAGGTTCAGTAGGACGTCGGTGGCCTTCCAGCGGCCCGGGAAAGAAGCACTTCAGCCAATTCCCGCTCTCCTGTGCCCGTTCCAGTGCCTGGTCGATTGTTTCCGACTGGGGAATGCTTCTTCCCTCGCTCGCGTGGCGCGACCTCAGCCCCACAAGGCGACCAAGTACTTCACAACGTAAATCGCTGGGCGGCAGGCGTTCCGCAAACAACAGCATCGGCTCTTCCCGAGCGCTGACAAGCTCGGCATAAGCCCCCACGAGCGCCATGTTTGACATGGCCCAACCCTCCAGCTTGTCCAAGTCGACTGAAACAGATTCTCTTGACAAGGCACGGACAATGAACTGAGCCTGCATCCACGCACACATCCGTCTCCAGAAACCAGGCTGCTTCGAACCGTTTTCGATGAGGCTTACGCGATTGAACGTGAGAAATGTAAATATCCAAAAAAGCTTGTAGAATTCGGTGCTCTGCTGCGGATCGAACCCATCGCTGCAGAGCTTGATGATCGCTCGTGCAGCATAGTCCCGAAATCGATCGTCGTGCTGCCGATACAGCGCCACGTCGAGAGCGCCCAGCAGTGAAACCGGCGTCTTGTCAGCATCGCAGGCGTTGAGAGCATCCCACATCTCATTGTCGTCGATGTGGAACGTCCACTGTCCAGGACAAAGATCTTCGCGCAAGGCCCCAACACAGCAGATATCAAGGCCGCGGCTCAGGTCTCGATCCAGAAGTGCTCTGCGATAGGGGATCAGAGTACGGGAAATGTACTGATCGGGATCCCTCGATTCGGGCTGCGGCCCCACGAATTTTTCGTAATAAGCGAGGTCTTCCGGAACCACGTCAACGACGTCGAGAGGTTGACCAGGACAGATCTTCCTGAGCAACGAACCTTGCAAGGCTGCCACACCATCGGCAGCCTCACGAAAGACATCCGTCAATTCAGAATCGTCCGGCTCGCCCAATTCCAGGTCGGCAAGAAGGCGTCCGAAATCAGGTGCCGTCGGCCCAAGACGATCAAGCATGGAACCCAGTGCCGCTACCCGTGTTTGTGAATCAGGAGAAAAAACCGAGAGATCCGGAATTTTCTCCCTGTTTCCTGGCCCGGTGTCGGGGTTCACCAGGACCACGGTCAAGTCTCCCGGATCGAGATCAACCAATATATCGTCGCCCATGATGGATCGTATCGATCGTTCCCCCTTCCCCGACAAAACATGCCTTGCAGCCGCAAACAGCTCCTTATCAAGGATCTTGATCCCAGCTTCGAGACCGAACACTGTTCGTGTCTCGAAGCCCCACCGACGGGCTCGATCAGGATACTTCTTCAGCAGATACTGTCGGCAAGAATCCGGCAAGTGAGAAAGAAAAAAATTAACAAACACTGAGTCTTCACAATCTTCATCCGGAATGCTATCAGCTATGAGAGTCAGGGCATCGTCGATCAGATTTACATTTGCTGGCCGGAAAGGTTGAAGAACCGACTCGTCCACCCACCGGGCAAAGCTGTCTCGGCGATCGGACGATTCAATGCCTGGTGGGAGAAGAACCGCACTGACCCGCCGTAGCACTGACTCTCGAGTCCAAGTCTTGCGTCTTTTCTCTTCGTCATCTCCGTGCCCACCAGGTGCGTTGGCAATCAAGTGTCGCCAGACCCAAGTCGACATCGTGACGACGGTCTCCACGGCCAAGCACTGATTTCTCCACAATGACCGAAGGGCGCAAACGCTCGTTTGGGTTACCTCATCGGACAATACAAAAGTCTCATCGGGGTTGAACAAGCCCACAGAACTTGTCTGTGCCATGGACTGGCGAATGGCACGAAGCTCAGCGCTCTCGATCCACAGTCCGTTCTCCACAGGGGCTGTCTTCAGCCAATGGACCAATTCGTCCACCTCCAAAGGAATGAAGACAAATCCACCAGACCGCAGCTTGTGCCGTGCCGTCCAAAGGTGCACCGGACGGAGATGAGCTTGCTCGACAAGGCAGTCCAATACGTCAAGTACACAGACAATGGGGATGGTGCGTTCCGCTTTCTCAGTGACTGTGATGCTTTCACTGCTGTTGATGAAGCGGTCATCGACGCAGAGGGCGTCACATTCAGCAGCGGCTGCCAACAGCGATCGGGTGGCGGCGAACGGATCGTCGCGATTCGGAACCGACTCCTCCTGATCCACACTGCGAGGCAGATAGGATGCTCTTCCGGACTCCACTGCGCTGCGTAGGACATGACGAATCTCGTCTATCTTCACTGCAAGGTCTTCACCCGATTGACCCGCTCTGACGAGTGCCTCCATGCGATCGAGAACCCTGGAATGGATGCGGAGATCCAGGTTGGACGTAGCAACCTGGTCCAGAACCTTGGCACTCTGAAGGTAGGATAGAGCGAGATCGTCCAGATAGATCGCTCCGTCCAGAATCGACGTTTCCGCATCCCCTCGTGCTGCCTGGCCTTGGGTTCGAAGAAACAGTTGAACCCGCTCGTGTGTGTCGGCATCGATATCGCCCCGCATATGCAGCAACCTGCACAGATCGAACACTGAAACGAGGAGGTCGTTCCACGCCGTGGTGTCGGCTTCCTTCTCCATCATCGACTTGGGTTGGTGGATTGGAAAGACGCAAACCACCTTGCCGCCGCCTTGTCTTGCTGCGTGCAATAATTCAGCCAACTCCCTCCCTAGCTCGTCGACAGCGTCTGTGGGTGGGGCCTCAATACCATCAGCAACGCGAAGTCGCTGCAGGTTGCACAAATTCTGCACCTGCTGTCCGTCTCTGATGCGCGATGGCTGATGGAAGCGGACTCTGTCCTGCTCCCGGAACAGGCTCAGCATCACGTCAGAAGCGAGCTTGACACGCTTGAACACACAGAAAACAAACTCCAAAAAACCGAGGTAGTGCAAGACGAGAATGGAGGTGATATCCAGCCCAATAGCCCAGTCCGTTTGCAGTTCCACGGCCGCCCGCTTGCCAAGACCCACCGGCACGACTTCCGTCAGGCGTCGATCGGGCTCATCTGCGTTGGTCTCGGGAATTTGTACAAGGAGGCGTGTCAGGGAGACGTCCCATAGAGACGCAGCCAATCCAGTCGGGATCTCACCAGCCAGCCATTGCTTCCTGATTTCGGCCAGTCGTTCCCGACGCGTGGGCATCCAGTTGGTAGCAACTGTTTGCAGATCAACGGACCACACGGGCCCATCTTCGTCCGACGAGAGCTCCAAGGCGCGTGACAACCAATCCCGATCAGCGTCTCCGTCTCGACCATGCTGGAAATGCAACCAATACGACGCTGCCAGGACGTGCGGGTCATCGGGGGCCTTTTCTGCGGCCAGCCTGGCAAGCATCAGCGCCCGGTCTGGGTTCTTGCCTTGACGAGGTGAAATCTGGGCCAGACCAAGTAGCGTATTGGCGGTGTGCTCATCTCGCCTTGGCCATTCACGCTCGACGATTGCCGGGAGACGCTCCCAGTCACCGGATGCCAATGCGATGTTGATGTCGAGGCCAATCACGCTCGCTTCAGACAAGTTCATGTTCACTGAAGACCGATTGTTCAAGATCTCGTCGCTATGTACCTTGGCTTTCGACAACTGACCGGAGTGAAAGAGCGCCCACGCCTTTACAACCTTGAGGTCGACGCTTTGTTCGACAAGATCCGCGTAGGCCTCGTTGGAATCGAGAAGTTCGACTATCTGACGGTGATCCGAGAAAGGTCGACCGCTCAGGCAAACCGCCAAGTCCGTCACATTCGCGACGGTCCGGTGTCGCCCCACCAACTCCCGGAGAAGAGGTAGGAGAGCCTCGTTGTCATCCGCATTCCTCACACACTCAACAAGATTGCGAAGATCTGTGATGCTTCCAGTCTCTTGGTATGCCCTTTCAAGCTTCTGTCGAGGGTCGAGACCCGCGTGAGAATCGATCATCGCAGAAAGACGCCTTACTCCCTCGTCGTCAAGGTCACCGCGCATCTCCTCCAAACGCTTGCGAGCTCTCGCCGTCTGATTGTCCACTACCAGAGCCCTGATATTCGCGGACTTGAGGAGGCCGTTCGACATCACGCGATCAAGCCTCTTCCGATGTGCATTCAGATAACGCAGGAAGTTCCGGCCACTCAAGGCTCCGGAGTCCATGTCAATCAACAACAGAAGGCACTGAGCCCGAAGCTCATCGTCGTCCAACCCACCGAGTTTCTCTCGACCAGACAGGTAGCGTCGTATCGGCTCCCGATTGAATGAAATTTCAAATGCCCATGCGAGCGGTACCGCCCTGATGTCCGGTTCGTCACGGTCGAGATCTTGTCGAACTTGCTCCCGAGCAACTCTTGCGTTCTCATCCTTCGGATCCATCAACCGGAGCCATTGACGCCAGAAAGCCACATATCGCTCGAGAGCGCTGGCTTCAAGCTCCCCAAATCCAGCCTGAGCCATTTCAAGGCAGGCCGCTGCTCGCGCATGAATGTTCTCTGCATCCTCTCCCTGCATTGGTCTGATGCCGGCAGATATCGGAAGGTCTCCAGTAGCGTTTCGCAACTCCGTGGGAAGCAGCAACTGCGCGTTGATGATTCCTTCAATAAGAGCCAACATCGGGGAATCGGACTTCTTGTCGCCGATCCGAACGAGAACCTCCGCTGCTTCCATCCATCGACCCACCTTGATCATGCAATGGGCCCAGTTCCTCCATCCAATAGAGGTAAAGAACTCGGCATGTGCGGTAACCATTCTTTCCGCAAATTCGGCCAGTGCGGCGCCGGCGTCACGTGATCGGGCAAGCAGGCCGAAAAAAACGGCTCGAGAATCAGGGTCGTCACGGTCGCGAAGAAGTCGGACGGCTTCATCGGGGTTGTCCTGCGTCTCGCATATCAGTGCATCGATGATGGACAGATCCCTGTCCGGGTCATCGTTGTTGATCTGCACCCTGAGCTCTTTGGCAATCTCGAGTGTTTTGACATCACTCGCACTCAACCTTGCCGTCCAGTAACGAACGTCATGCTTGATCTTTGCTGCGGCGGCGGACAGGTCACCAGAGTCAAGTCGCTTTAGCAGTTCTTGAGTGTCGTGTCGCGCTCTTGCAGGATTGATGCCGCGAAGAGAGAGGATTTGTGCGAGCCGCTTCTCTGCATCTTGCGTATGCGCTTTGCAGGTGACTGGATCGGTGGTCAGCGGTAAGGCTTGGCCTAGCTGATCTAGGCGTTCACTGATCTGCAAAAATCCGGTTTGCATGATGCCCGTAATCGCTCGATCATCGGATCGACTCGCTCCAAAGTAGCCCGCAACCAGGACGGCTACCACCACATCGATAGGTCTGGCAGCCAGGTAGGGGACTTCTCCGGTTCGGTGCGAGTAGCTTTGGGCGAGGCGATCGCGAGGGACGGCCTCATCTTGAGCACTGTCCATTATACGCCACGTCGCAATCATCTTAAGGTCCTTAGCGACGGACTCCTCCGCAAGCCATCCCCGTAACACGGGCTTTTTCAGAAAATCGGGGGCAATGTACTGGTGACCGACTCGATGCAGCAAGCTTTGCCACCAGCTTGAGTCAATGCGTCCGTTGCGAATTCTGTCCAGCGTATTGTTTAGCAAGCCATCCATGACTGTGGATGTTCGGATTAACGGCTCTTGACCAGCCTGACGCTCCGCGGACAAACGGCGTACATGCTGGAAAACGATCGTGGTGAACGGTCGCAGAACGGAGGCCAGAGCTGACAGGGAAGGTTCAGTCATTGTGGCGTTTTCTCCGGGCGGACACTCGTTCTCAGCTGTCGGTGGTCCGAGGGTTGGTGTCAAGCGTTTGGGAACAATATTCATCGACCGTCCGAAAGGACGGTTCGAGCGACCCAGCCACCACTGCATCATCAACCATCGATGATGAAACACACGCATGACTGGCGTTGTGTCGGTTGGGATCCGTGGCCGTCATGCATATGCCCGCAGAGGCAGTGGGTGATTCCAACGCGCAACGGCTCCAGACCTAATTCTTGGCCAGAGCACTCGTTCGGGTTCACTAGGTCGCCCACTCACCCTGCCACCTTCAGATCCACCAGCTCGATTCGATTTCCGTAACGCCGGAAGTCCTTGATGTTGAGTGTCAGGAGTCGTCGCTCACCATACGCCAGCATGGTTGCCGCGATGTTCGCGTCATGGACCTGCTTGCCCCCGACGGGAACCTCGCGGCAAAGCACGGCCAGCATCTCCATGACGTTCGGACCATCTTCCAGGAGGATGAACGGGGATACCAGCCTCGTCACGTCATCCAAAGCGTCGGTTATGGCGAGCGGTTTGGCCCAGCTTTGCTGGCGCGTAACCACAACGAGATACTCGCGGACAATCTGGCGGCTGATGAGCAGGGGTTCTTCGCTATTGCCGGCGTGGTCGAGGCACCGGCAGGCAATCACATGACAAGGCGCGTTCACGAAACGGGCCGCAACGAGAACATTGGTGTCAACGAACATGCCGGTCAGTGGTTGTCACCGGGCATGTCCTCGTGTCCTCCGGTCAAGCGCCCCATGTCGTCGTAGATTTGCTCACGGCTCATCGTGAAGCCGTCGGGCCAGGGTCCGGGATCATAGGGAGGCAGAATCTCCCGGATAGAGAATCCCTGCTGTCGCACGGGCACCGTGTTCGGTTCCGGCGGCATCTCCTGGAACGCGAGCACAGTCGTCCTCGTTTTGATGCCCCCGTTCTGCAAACGCCATCTCGCCGCCTGCTGCGCCAGCGAATGATCATTGTCCATCCTCGGGTTGGACCACAAGGGCCGGCGCGGTTGTGTCGAAACAGGCAGTCGGCTGCCGAGAACCGCTTCAAGCGCGCCGAAGGTTGTCCGCCATTCCGGTTCCGGACGCATGGAAAGGAGATGACGATGGAACGACGAATACTTATCTCGGGCCGCTACGTCGTCCACGAAACGCTCTTGCATGGCGATCTTGAACCGCACCCCGGAAAACTCCTGTTTGCGCGAGTATGAGGATGGATCCCGTGACCGTCAACGGAACTCGGCTCTTGTTCAGGGTGATCCCACGCTGAACTCCGTTCGAGTCTCTTGACGTCGCGCGTTCGTATGCAGGGCTTTTCTTTTGTCGTCCAGGACACGACGTTCTTGAATGACAATGGCCTGGAGGCGACCGAGGGTCTCCGAGGGTCTTGTCGACATCGGTGGTGGCGGTTCGGGCGCTCTTGGCATGGCGGCCCATGCCGGTGTCGCCTTCACCGAGGGCGGCTCATCCCTCGGACACCCATTGGCATGTCTGGCCGAACTGCGATGCGGAACTGATCACCGGGAGGGGTCAACCGGGCTTGCGGGCGGCGATGAGAAATTCGCGGTTGCCGCTGCGGCCGGTGATCGGACTCTCGACGATGCCGAGGGCGTGCCAGCCCATGGTGTCGGCGAGCCAGGTGCGGATGCTGGTGCAGACTTCCCGGTGCACCTCCGGATCGCGGACGATGCCGCCCTTGCCGACACGTTCCCGGCCGGCTTCGAACTGGGGCTTGATGAGAGCGATGAGGTGAGAGGCGGGAGCCGCCAGCGACAGGGACGCCGGCAGCGCGGTCATCAGCGAAATGAACGAGAGATCGGCGACGAGGATGCCGGGCGGTTCGGGGATGAGTGTCGCATCGAGGGCACGAGCGTTGACGCCTTCCAACACGGTGACGCGGGGAGACTGGCGCAGTCGCCAGGCAAGCTGTCCCTTGCCGACATCGACGGCCCAGACGCGCGCCGCATGTCGGGCGAGCAGGACATCCACGAACCCGCCGGTGGATGCTCCAAGGTCGAGGGCGAGGACACCCTGGACATCGATGGCGAAGTGATCGAGCGCATGCTCGAGCTTGAGGCCTCCCCGCGACACCCAGGGATGGTCCGGCCTGCGCACCTCGATGACGCTGTTGACAGACACCAGGTCACCGGGCTTGTCGATCCGTCTCGAGCCGCTGAAGACTGCGCCCGCCATGACCAGCGACTGCGCCCGTGTCCGACTCGGCGCCAGCTGCCGATGGACCAGAAGTTGATCGACACGCTGGCGGCCGGTTCGTGCCATGCAGGAGATTCAGACCTGTCGATGAACAGCAAACCGCGCCATGTCACGCAGGCCGTCGGCCGTCTCCCCGAACGTCTCGAGGGCATCGATCGCCCGTTCGGAGAGTTCGACCGCCCTGCGGCGTGCCGCCTCCAGTCCCAGGGCCTCGACCAGGGTCGCCTTGCCGGCGCCCGCATCCTTGCCGGTTGCCTTGCCCACTTTCTGCTCGTCGCCCTCGACATCGAGGATGTCGTCGGTGATCTGGAAGGCCGTTCCGAGATCCCTGCCAAAGGCGATCATCGCAGCTTCATCGGCCCGGGCGAGGATGGCGCCGGCCCGGGCGCCGAACACGAAGAGCCCACCGGTCTTGAGAGCCTGCAGGCGCCTGATGCCGGGCACATCGAGGGTTATGTGCTCGGCCGCCATGTCGATCGCCTGACCGGCTATCATGCCGATGCAACCGGAGGCATGGGCAAGGGCGCGAACAAGGCCGATGCGCACCTCCGCATCCTCGTGCGTCGCCGGATGCGCCAGGACATCGAAGGCCAGCGACTGCAATCCGTCTCCAGCGAGGATCGCCGTCGCTTCGTCGAAGGCCCGATGACAGGTCGGCCGGCCGCGGCGCAGGTCGTCGTTGTCGAGTGCGGGCAGATCGTCGTGAATCAGCGAATAACAATGGATCAGTTCGACGGCGGCGGCCGTCCTCAGGGCCCGGATCCCGGTGATTCCGAACACCGCGGCAGAGAGTGTCGCGAGCACCGGGCGAAGGCGCTTGCCGCCGTTGAAAACGGCATACCTCATGGCTTCGTGGAACCTGCCCTCCGGTCCGGAGGCCCGGGGCAGGAGTTCCTCGAGTGTCCGGTCGACGCTCCGCGCGCCCCTTTCCAGCATGTCCGGCAGGCCGGTCACTGTCTCACTCCTCTCCGACAGACTCCGGTTCGGCAGCGATGCTGCCGTCGGCTCCAAGACGGATCTTCTCGACCTTCTCCCGGGCTTCCCTCAGCCTGGCTTCACAGTGCCGCCGCAGGAGAGCGCCCCGCTCGTAGTCGCCGATCGCCTCGTCGAGCTTCGCCTCGCCCTTCTCGAGACGCGCGACAATGGTCTCGAGTTCCGCCATGGCGGTCTCGAAACTCATCGAGGCCATGTCATCTTCCGCATCCACGCCTGTCATTCCCCTGCCTCCATGAGAGTCTCGATGTGCCGGGCGGCGCTCGCCCCCAGCGCATCAAGGTCATACCCGCCTTCCAGCACCGACACAACACGCCCTCCCGCGTGAAGGCGGCCGACCTCGAGCAGGCGCTCCGTCACCCAGGCGAAGTCCTCTTCCACCAGATTGATGCTGGCCAGCGGATCACGCTCGTGGGCATCGAAGCCCGCAGAAATGAACACCATCTCGGGACGGAAGGCGTCAAGAGCCGGGATGACGCGATTCTCGATGGCGGCACGGAAGGCATCGCTCCCCGACCCCGGGCGAAGCGGGGCGTTCACGATGTTGTCCCGGCAACCGGTCTCCTCTTCGCTGCCGGTTCCAGGGTAGTGGGGATACTGGTGGGTCGAGGCGTAGAACATTCCCTCCTCGTCCCAGAACATTGCCTGGGTGCCGTTGCCGTGATGGACATCGAAGTCGACGACCGCGACCCTGTGGAGGGCGTGGGCGGCACGGGCGTGGGCAGCACCGACGGCAACGGAATTGAAGAGGCAGAAACCCATGGCGCGGGTCTGTTCGGCATGATGGCCTGGCGGTCGAACGGCACAGAAGGCGTTGCACACCTCCCCGGCCACCACCGCATCGACCGCCTCGACAAGAGCGCCGGCGGCGACGAGGGCGGCATGACCTGAACCGCTCGAGACCACCGTATCGGCATCGAGATGGCCGTGACCGGCGGAAGGAATGGCGCCCAGTACCGCCTCGACCCAGGGCGCCGGGTGCATGAGAGCGATGTGATCGGGTGTCGCCGGATGCGGAACGACGCGCTCAAGGGCCGCAAATCTCCCGTCATCAAGGGTCGCGAGGATCGTCTGCAGCCGCGACGCCCTCTCGGGATGATGAGGACCGGTATCGTGGGCAAGGCACGCGTCGTGCGTGTAGAAACGTGTCGTCATCGGATTGCCGCCTGGCTACGATCCACGCGCTCACCCTACATCACACCTCCCGAAACCTGAAAGGCCTGCGCGACATGCGATTGAACTGATCGGCGGCACGGGATAGCGTCATGGTCCTCATCTCCCTGCCCCGGGACGTGACTGCAGGGTAAGGGTTCGCGGCATGCTTTCACATCTGCGCCGGCTCGAGGCGGAATCCATCCATATCATGCGCGAGGTGGCGGGCGAGTTCCGCCGCCCGGTCATGCTCTATTCGATCGGCAAGGATTCCTCGGCGATGCTGCACCTGGCGCGCAAGGCCTTCCATCCCTCGAGGCCGCCTTTTCCCCTGCTCCATGTCGACACCACCTGGAAGTTCCCGGAGATGTACGACTTTCGCGACCGCACGGCGCGCGACCTCGACATGGAACTCCTCATCCACGTCAACCGACAGGGACTCGATCGAGGCGTTTCCCCCTTCGTCCACGGGTCGGCCCTTCACACCGAGGTGATGAAGACCGAGGCACTGAAGCAGGCGCTCACCCGGCATGGCTTCGACGCCGCGATCGGGGGGGCCAGGAGGGACGAGGAGCGCTCCCGGGCCAAGGAACGGGTCTTTTCCTTTCGTTCCGCGGCCCATCGCTGGGAGCCCCGCGACCAGAGGCCGGAACTCTGGAACCTCTACAACACCCGTGTCGGACCCGGGGAATCGATGCGTGTCTTCCCCCTGTCGAACTGGACCGAAGCCGATGTCTGGCGTTACATCGAGAGCGAGGGAATCGACATCGTGCCTCTCTACCTCGCGGCACCGCGCCCCGTCGTCGAACGCAACGGCATGCTCATCATGCGCGTCGACGACCGCATGGCGCTGGAGGGGACCGAGACCGTCTCCATGCGGCGCGTGAGATTCCGCACCCTGGGTTGCTGGCCTCTCACTGGCGCCATCGAGTCGGCGGCCGACAGCGTTCCGGCGGTCATTGACGAAATGCGGGCGCTGAAAACCTCCGAGAGAACCGGACGGCTGATCGACCGCGACCAGTCGGGTTCGATGGAAAGGAAGAAGCGAGAGGGCTACTTCTAGATGAAAGACACTGTCGATCTCCTGCGCTTCGTAACATGCGGCAGTGTCGATGACGGCAAGTCGACACTCATCGGACGCCTGCTCCACGACACCGCGCTCATCTTCGAGGACGAACTCGCCGACATCGAGGCGGCAAGCCGCATCTGGGGCACCCGTGGCGATGGGATCGACCTGGCGCTCCTTGTCGACGGTCTCGAGGCCGAACGCGAACAGGGCATCACCATCGATGTCGCCTATCGCTGCTTCCGGACCTCCCGGCGCCGCTTCATCGTCGCCGATACGCCAGGGCACGTCCAGTACACCCGCAACATGGCGACCGGCGCTTCGACCGCGGACCTCGCCCTCATCCTTGTCGACGCGAGGAGAGGCGTCCTCACGCAGTCCTTCCGCCATGCCGCCATTGCCAGCCTGCTCGGCATTCCCCACGTTCTCCTGGCAGTCAACAAGATGGATCTCGTCAGCTGGGAGGAAGGAGTGTTCAGGGAGATCGAAGAGAGATTCCGACACCACGCCGCGCGGCTCGGGTTCGCAGTCGTGGATGCCGTGCCGATCTCGGCCGTCACCGGCGCCAACGTGCTCGAACGGTCGCCGGACATGTCCTGGTATCGCAGTCGAACCCTGCTGGAGGTCCTGGAATCGGCGGCCACCGGCAGAAACGCGGCGGCCGGTCCCTTCCGCATGCCGGTCCAGAGAGTCAACCGGCCCGACCAGGACTTCCGGGGCTACAGCGGCCTCATTGTCTCGGGAACGGTAACGCCGGGCATGGACGTGGTGGCGGCCCCCTCTCTCAGGTCATCGACCGTCTCCCGCATCATCACCTTCGACGGCGATCTCGAGTCGGCCGGGGCCGGCGAATCGGTCACCCTGGAACTCGCCGACAACATCGACATCGCAAGGGGGCATGTCCTTGCCGCGGCGGATCGGCCACCCCAGACAACCGACCAGTTCGCCGCCCATGTCGTCTGGATGGACGAAAATGACCTGCTGCCGGAGCGGCTCTACCTCCTGAAGTCGGGCACCCGGACGACGACCGCGAGAGTCACCGATCTGCGCCACCTCATCCATGTCGACACTCTCGAACACGTGGCGGCGAGGACGCTCTCTCTCAATGACATCGGCTACTGCAACCTGGCCCTGGACCAGACGATTGCCTGCGACCCCTATGGCGAGGTGAGCGACACGGGGAGCTTCATCCTCATCGACCGGTTCACCAACCGCACCGTGGCCGCCGGCATGATCGATTTCGGCTTGCGGCGGGCCACGAACCTGGAACGCCAGGCCATCGATGTCGGCAAGGACCGGCGCGCCGCCCAGAAACACCAGAAACCCTGCATCCTGTGGTTCACCGGACTGTCGGGTTCCGGCAAGTCGACCACCGCCAATCACGTCGAACGCCGGCTCGCCGCCATGGGGCGTCACAGTTACCTGCTCGACGGAGACAACATCCGCTTCGGACTGAACCGGGACCTCGGGTTCACCGATGTCGACAGGGTGGAGAACATTCGCCGCATTGCCGAAGTCGCCAAGCTCTTTGTCGACGCCGGACTCATCGTCCTCGTCTCCTTCATCTCGCCCTTCAGGGCCGAAAGGCAGATGGCGCGTGAACTCGTCGACGAAGGAGAGTTCGTCGAGGTGTTCGTCGACACGCCCCTCGATGTGTGCGAGGCGCGCGACCCCAAGGGTCTCTACCGCAAGGCCCGCGCCGGCAACCTGCAGAACTTCACCGGTATCGGATCCGCCTACGAAGCTCCCGAAGACCCCGAGATCGTGCTGAAGTCGGCGGAACACCAACCCGACGAACTCGCCGGCATGGTGATGTCCTGGCTCGTCGAGCACGGGCACCTCGATGAGTCCGGCGGGACGAAGAGATGACCTGGCCGCCTGCCGCATCCATCGGTCCCGACACGCTCGTCTACGCCGTTGGGGACGTTCACGGACGCCTGGATCTTCTGCTTCGCCTTCACCGGAGGATCCTCGAGGATGCTGCGACGAGGACGCAGCGGCGGCGCTACATCGTCTTCCTCGGTGACTACGTGGACCGTGGTCCCGACTCGGCCGGCGTGATCGACTTCCTCTCCCGTGCAACCGGGGACGATGACGGATTCGAACGGGTCTTCCTCATGGGCAACCACGACGCCTGTGTGATCGACTTCATGGAAGGCTGGGACGACGGCTTGTGGTGGATCCATCGTCTGGGCGGCGCCCAGACCCTGCTCTCCTACAACGTCGAACCCGGAGCGGGCGCCGGATGCCAGCTGCGCCACGCCATGCCGGAACACCATCGCACCTTCCTTCATGCGCTGAAACTCCACCAGATCATCGATGGCGTCCTCTTCGTGCACGCGGGAATCCGTCCAGGTGTCGCGCTCCACGACCAGGATCCCGAGGATCTCCTGTGGATCCGCGAGGAATTTCTCGAGTCGTCTGAAGACCACGGATGGCTCGTCGTGCATGGCCACACCATCTCGTGGGAAGGGCCCGACATCCGGGCCAACAGGATCGGCATCGATACGGGGGCCGTCATCACAGACGTGCTGACGGCCCTGGTCCTGGCCCGCGGGGAAGCGGAACTCCTCCAGACGCCATGAGTCCCTGGCCCCTCCACGAGGACGGAACCTGGCGCGAGTACGCCTTGCGCAGGAGTTCCGGACCCGCCCTCTTCCTTGACCGCGACGGCGTCATCGTCGAGGAAACAGGCTATCTCCACGAGCCGGACAAGGTGCGCCTCGTCGCCGGGATCACCGACATCATGGGCCGCGCGAATGCCCGTGGCGTCGCCGTCATTGTCGTCACCAACCAGGGGGGCATAGGCCGTGGCCTCTTCCGCTGGGAGGACTTCGCCGCGGTCCAGGTGGAAATCGCGCGACGTCTCAGTCGTGCAGGAGTTCACTGGGACGGTGTCCTCGCGTCACCGTTCGGGCCAGGGGACTCGCTCATGCGCAAGCCACGCCCCGGCATGCTGCTGGCGGCAGCCACCGCGCTGGGCATCGATCGGGCAGCCAGCTGGATCATCGGTGACCGCGAAACCGACATCGAGGCCGGACACGCCGCCGGCCTCGCCGGAGGCTTCATGGTGGGCGACGGCTACAGCAGAGGAGAGCGGCAACGCGCCCTCGGGTTCGGTGAACCGGGCCCCTGCTACCAGGTCCACGCCGTGAGCGCACCCGCCGATGCGGTCGCCCACCTGCCGTTTCTCGTCAACTCTCGAGTCCGACACCCCGACACCCCTGACCATGGACCTCAGGCACTACTTCGAACGTGAAATCGACGAGCACCTGGCGGTGGCAGAAGAGGCCCGTCATGCGCTCGCCGTGCCCTTCGCCAGGCTGGTGGAGGCCTGCGCCCTGGGCCTGAAGGGCGGCGGCAAGATCCTGTTCTTCGGCAACGGCGGCAGCGCGGCGGATGCCCAGCACCTCGCCACGGAACTCACCGTGCGCTACGTCGGCGACCGGCCCGCCATCGCCGGCCTGGCGCTCACCACCGACACCTCGGCCATCACGGCCGCGGGAAACGACATGGGCTTCGAGAGAATCTTCTCACGCCAGATCGAGGCCCTGGGCCGGCCCGGGGATGTGGCCATCGCACTCTCCACCTCGGGCAGAAGCGCCAATGTCATACGAGGCCTCGAACAGGCGAAGGCCCAGGGACTCGTCGCCGCGGCACTCGGAGGCGGCGACGGAGGCGCCCTGCCACACCTTGCCGACCCTCTCCTTCTGGTGCCCGGCACCGTCACCGCACGCATCCAGGAGGTTCACATCATGCTGGGGCAGATGTTGTGCGGCGCCATCGAAAGCGAGCTCGGCCACGCCCGGGAACCTTCGCCTTGATCCTTGTTACCGGCGGCACCGGCTTCATCGGCTCCAACATCGTCCGGGCGCTCGCTGCGGCAAGTGTGCCGCTTGTCGTGTGCGACCGCCACCTCGACGACCCCAGGCTCGGCAACATCGCCGGCGCCCAGGTCCTGGAGATGATCGGTCCCGACTCCCTCGCCGCCTGGCTCGATGGCCGACGTTCGCTGGATGCCGTCATCCACATGGGAGCCATATCGGCCACCACGGAGACGGATGTCGATCTCCTCATGAAGACAAATGTCCTGCTGACGCTCCGGCTCATGGACTGGTGCGTCGCCCGTCGCGTGCCGTTCATCTACGCTTCCTCGGCACAGGTTTACGGCGACGGCGCGCGGGGATTCGACGACGACGAAAGCACTGTCGCCATGGAGGCCCTTACCGCCATCACCCCCTACGGGGCCAGCAAGCTGCTGTTCGACCGGCTCTTGATCCGCGAGCGTGACGCCGGCCGCACGATGCCGCCGCAATGGGCCGGCCTGCGCTTCTTCAACGTCTATGGAACTGGAGAGGAGCACAAGGGCGCCATGGCAAGCGTGGTCTCGAAAACCCTTCCCGACATCGCTGCCGGCAAGCCGCTCAGGCTCTTCCGGTCCCGTCATCCGGACTATGCCGATGGCGGCCAGAAACGCGACTTCATCTATGTCAGGGACTGTGTCGATGTGGTCATGTGGCTGCTCGACAACCCGACCGTCAGCGGCATCTTCAATCTCGGGACCGGCGAGGCAAGGACGTGGCTGGATCTCGGCCATGCCATGTTCAGGGCGCTCGCCCGTCCAGCCAGAATCACGTTCGTCGACATGCCAGCGGCACTCGATGGGCGCTATCAGTACTGCACCCGGGCCCGCATGGACCGGCTCCGTGAAGCCGGGTACACGAAGCCGTTCACGTCTCTCGAAGACGGCATCGCCGATCACGTCGCAATCAGTCTGGCCGGCGCGCCGGCCAGCCACCAAGGAGGACAGCGATGACACGACCCGCTCCGGAGAGAACCACGAACATCGCCTGCGTCGGTGGCGGCTACATCGGTGCCGGATGGGCCGCCGCCTTTCTGGCGGCAGGCCGTGACGTGGTGATGAGCGATCCTGCACCCGAGGGTGAAGCCAGCGCGCGGCGCATCATCGACCAGGCCTGGCCCTTTCTTGAACGTCTCGGACTGGCCGAGGGCGCATCCAGGAAACGTTTCCGCTTCGCGGGTTCCATGGAGGAAGCGGTGGAGAGCGCCGACTTCGTCCAGGAAAGCGCACCCGATCGCGAGGATCTCAAGATTGCGCTGTTCGAGGCCATGGATGCTGCCGCTCCGGCCGAAACGGTGCTGGCGAGTTCGTCATCGGCCTTCCTGCCGTCACGTCTCCAGTCGCGTTGCCGGCACCCCGAAAGGGTCATCATCGGCCACCCCTTCGCGCCCAGCTACCTCGTGCCTCTCGTGGAGGTGGTCGCGGGCAGCGGGACAGCCGGTGATGTCGTGGCGTGGGCTGCGGCATTCTACGAATCCGTCGGCAAGAAGACGCTTACTCTCCGCCGCGAGATCGAAGCCTACATCGCCAACCGCCTTCAGCACGTCGTCTTCGAGGAGGCAGCGGCCCTCGTGGATGAGGGAGTCTGCACCTACCAGGACATCGATACGGCCATGACGGCAGGCCCGGGGCTGAGATGGGCCTTCGCCGGTCCGGTGACGTGCTATCACCTCGGTGGTGGCAAGGGGGGCGTTCGCCACATGATCGACCACTTCGGCTGGAAGCGCAGCGAGAGAGCGCGGATGGAACTCGTCGGTGCCGTCGACGCCATGTACGGCCATCTCGACATCGATGATCTCGAACGCTGGCGCGACGAGAACCTGGCAGTGATGCTCGAAGGGCTCAAGAAGCCGCCACGCCGCGGCTGATCACGGATACCCGGAGCGTTTCCTTCGCAAGGCAGCATCAGAGGATGTCGGCTGGGTCGACGAACGGATAGTCGAGGGCCTCCGCCACCGCCTTGTAGACTACCTTTCCGTCGTGGATGTTGAGGCCGTCACACAGGAAGGGATCGAGCCTGCAGGCGCGCTGCCAGCCCGTGTCCGCCAGCTTGATGACAAAGGGCAGTGTCGCGTTGTTGAGGGCAAAGGTCGATGTTCGAGCGACGCCGCCCGGCATGTTGGCGACACAGTAGTGGACGACTCCATGGACCCGGTAGGTGGGTCTGGCATGGGTCGTCGCCCGGCTTGTCTCGAAGCAACCTCCCTGGTCTATGGCGACGTCGACCACCACCGATCCACGGCGCATCCTGCGGATCTGGTCTTCGGTCACGAGTTTCGGCGCTGCGGCGCCGGGAACGAGAACGGCGCCAATGACCGCGTCTGCGGCCAGGACATGCTCCTCCAGGGCATCGGTCGTCGAATAGATGACCCTGGCCCGTGCCTCGAACAGTTCATCGAGCTGCCTCAAGCGGGCGATAGAGCGGTCGAAGACAGTGACATCCGCACCGAGGCCGATCGCCATGCGCGCCGCATGGGTGCCCACCACGCCGCCACCGACAATGACCACCTTCCCGGGCGCCACGCCCGGGACACCACCCAGCAGGACACCGGAGCCATGCTGGGCCTTTTCGAGGCAGTGACTGGCGGCCTGGACGGACATGCGTCCTGCGACCTCACTCATCGGCGCAAGGAGTGGCAGACCGCCATTCATATCGGAAACCGTCTCGTAGGCGATGGCGGTGCAACCCGATTCGACGAGGAGCCGCGTCTGCAGCGGGTCCGGCGCCAGGTGAAGGTAGGTGAAGAGAATCTGGCTCTGGCGCAACATGCGACACTCGTCAGGTTGCGGCTCCTTGACCTTCACGATCATCTCCGCCCGGGCGAAGATCTCTTCCGGGGTGCCGACGATGTCCGCACCGGCGCGTGCGTACATGCTGTCGGTCAGTCCGATGCCACGACCGGCGCCCTTCTCGACGAGCACGGCATGACCGCGTCCGGTGAGTTCCCTCACCGAGGCCGGCGTCATGCCAACGCGGTACTCGTGATTCTTGATCTCTCTGGGTACTCCGAGAAGCATCGATCAACTCCATCTTGAAGCAGGAAGACCACGCGGTCGGATCACGATCAGATGTGCCGGATTCTCAAGGCTCCAGCCGTTCCATGCGGAATGTGCCACCGACGACGGCATAGTTGGCATAGCCCAGGCGGGCAATCACCCCCTGGGCCTCCGGATCGAAGCGCCCTGTGGCGATGGCATCATCGTCGACGTGAATGCCGACCACCTCGCCAAACACCACCAGGTTCGGCGTGCCGTTCTGCGGAATCTCCAGTGTCTTGAGGTATCGGCACTCGAAGGCAACCGGGCTTGCCGCCACGCGGGGCGGCGACACCAGAACCGAGGCCGCCAGATCCAGTCCCGCGAGCCTTGTTTCGTCAACCCCCGCAGGAACTTCGCGCGCCGTGATGTTCATGGCGTCGCGCAGCGACATGGTCACCAGGTTGTGCACGAACTCTCCGGTGTCGGCCGCATTGCGGGCAGTGTCCTTGAGGTGTTCCGAACCACCTGACGAGAAACACACCACAGGAGGGTCATCAGCCATGGCGTTGAAGTAGCTGTAGGGCGCCAGGTTGACCGACCCGTCGCCATTGAGCGTGGTGAACCAGCCAATGGGACGCGGTGCCACGAGCGCCTTGAAGGGATCACGTTCGAGCCCGTGCCCCTTCCCCGGTTCATAGAACATGGGCGTTCTCGATCGCCGTCTACGCTGCCCGGGCCTTGTAGCGCTCGATGTACCAGGAAGCTTCGTGCATGGTGCGGCGCGCCGATGGACGTACCGCCATCTCGTCGCACCACCGGTGAAGACGCTGGCAGTCTTCCGGAACGGTGACCTGGCGGTAATGGGAGAGCAATGGGAAGCGCTCGAAGAATGGCCAGAAGGCGAGATCGACAAGGCTGACCGACGAACCCAGCCAGAAGGGCCCCGATGACAGGGCCGCCATGCCTTTCGTTTCCATGTGGCGGAGATCCTGCACGACGCGGTCGCCGAGGTGGTTGCGGCGTTCCGCGTCCTTCGCCCCCAGCAGCGCGTAGAAGTCCTCGATCCAGCGGGTGTTGCAGTAGTCGATCCAGATACGCGCCCGGGCACGCAACCAGGGATCGTCGGGCAACAGGGGCACATTCGGAAACTTGTCCTCGATGTACTCGTTGGCGATCGCGGATTCCCAGACGATCTCGTCGCCAATCTTCACCACCGGGACCTTCGACGTCGGCGAGAGCTCCTCGAACCAGGCGGGCTTGTCGGAGAGATCGACCTCGCGAACCGTGAAGTCCAGACCCTTCTCGATCAGCGTCATGTGGGTTCGCTGAGCGAAGGGGCAGACGTGGGACGTGATGAGTTCAATGGTCGTCATGGAGACACTCCCCTTCTCGTGCGTCATCTATCCCAGTGTCCTCGCGATGGAGGCGCGAAGGTCACTCGCGACCCGGGCACCGAACTGGCCGATCACCTCACTGGCGCAGACACTGGCAATGCGTGCCGCCCGGTCAAGACTGAGTTCCTGAGTGTAACCGTAGAGGAAACCGGCGGCATAGAGGTCTCCGGCACCCGTGGCGTCAATCACCTTGGTCATGACGGATTCGATCTCGAAGACCGAACCAGGCGAGAAGACTATGGATCCCTTCTCGCTTCGCGTGATGACGGCGATGGAAACCTCATCTGCGAGACTGCGGGACGCTGTCGCAAAATCCGCCCCTGGAAAGAAGGACAGTGTTTCGGCCTCGTTGGCGAACACGATGTCGACGTGATCGTGCAGGAAGCTGACGAGATCGCCTCGATGACGATCCACGCACGCAGAATCGGAGAGTGACAACGCGACCTTGCAACCGGATTCGGCAGCCATTCCGGCCGCCTCCCTGAAGACACCCTGTCCTTCGGGCGCATCCATGAGGTAGCCCTCGAGAAGGACGACCCGTGCGGACATGGCGTCCGCCGCGAGATCCGCAACACCGAGATCGAGAGAGGCACCGAGCCATGTGCACATGGTGCGATGGCTGTCCGGCGTCACGAGTATGAGGGATCGTCCGGTTTCCGGTCCGTCGGCCGCTGCACGGCCAGCAAACACAACTCCCCGGGAATTCAGGTCACCGGCGAAGCGTTGCCCGAGCGTGTCATCCTTCACCCTGCCGACAAACCCGCCACTGCTGCCGATGGCCGCAAGGCCGGCAATGGTGTTGGCCACGGAGCCTCCGGACATCATCACGACGGGCTCGCAGGCATCGAGAAGCCTCGCCGCCAGAGTGTGATCGACAAGATGCATGCCGTCCTTGGCAAGGTCGAAGTCCGCGAGAAAGGACTCCTCGACCTCGGCGACAATGTCAACGATCGCGTTGCCGATGCCGAGAACATCGATGCGTGGCTGGTTCATGTGAGAAGAAGGCACCTGTTGCCGATGCGTGCGAGTATAGATGTGGCGCACATTCTGGCAAGCCTTGCCGGGCGACGCGTGACGACTCCATACTCGCGCCCTCATGACCTCAACGGGCGGGACGCAACGATGGCAGACCTCTGGAAGATGACGGCCACCGAGGCCGCCGCATTGCTGCGCCAAGGGGAGGTTTCCCCGCTCGAACTGGTCGAGGACTGCATCGCCCGCATCGAGGCGACGGACGGCGGCCTCAACGCCATGCCAACCCGTTGTTTCGACCGGGCCAGGGATCATGCCCGGCGGCTCGAATCCGGTGATGCTCCGGGGCCACTCCATGGACTTCCGGTCGCCATCAAGGATCTCGAGGATGTCGCCGGTGTGCGGACAACCTATGGTTCCCCGATCTGGGCCGACCACGTGCCGTCGGCCTCGAATCTCATGGTGCAGCGCCTGGAGAGCCGGGGCGCCATCGTCGTCGGCAAATCCAACGTTCCGGAGTTCGGTGCCGGCGGCAACAGTTTCAACGAGGTTCTCGGGGTGACGACCAACCCCTGGGACATGGCGGCATCGGCTGGCGGATCCTCCGGCGGGTCGGCGGCCGCACTGGCCAGCGGACAGGTGCCTCTGGCGACCGGTTCCGATCTCGGCGGCAGTCTGCGCATTCCGGCGAGCTTCTGCGGGGTGACGGGATTTCGACCGAGCCCCGGTGTCGTCGTCCGCGGTCCGGCACCGGACGCCTTCCAGGACCTTTCGGTCGCAGGTCCCATGGCGCGCAACGTCGCCGACGCGGCGCTCCTGCTCGATGCGATGTCGGGGATCGACGAACGCGATCCACTGGCGCGTGCGGCACCGCCTGTCTCCCGGCTGGACCAGGTCCGCCTCGCCCTCGACCGGGGAGATACCCCGCGTCGCATCGGCTATTCGCCGGATCTCGGCATCACGCCGGTGGACCGCAACGTTGACCGCCTGTGCCGGGAAGCTCTGGATCGCCTTGCATCCCTGGGAAGCGAG
The DNA here is from genome assembly GCA_964291265.2 of Alphaproteobacteria bacterium. Classification (GTDB taxonomy): domain Bacteria; phylum Pseudomonadota; class Alphaproteobacteria; order SP197; family SP197; genus SP197. The sequence goes on along the minus strand of OZ219746.1, from coordinate 308,151 downwards.
ATCGCGCAAGCCGCCATCGACTTTTCCGATGCGCCGGAAGCCTTCCATACCCTGCGGGCCATCGGCTTCGCCACCGGCCACGAGGACGATCTCGTCCACCGTCGCGGGATGCTCAAGCAGGAGAATGTCTGGAACATCCGCAAGGGACTCGATCTTGGCGTCGGCGACATCATCCGCGCGACACGGATCCGGAATTCTCTCTATCAGAGGATGACAGAATTCTTCGAGACCTTCGACCTTCTCGCCCTTCCCTCGACCATCGTACCCGCCATCGCCACCCACGAGCGCTACCTCGGCGAGCTTGACGGCCACCGGTTCAACAGTTACGTGGACTGGATCATGATCACCTCGGTGATCACGCTGACATCATCCCCCGCGATCTCGATTCCCTGCGGCTTCACCGATGAAGGACTGCCTGTCGGATTGCAGCTGGTTGGTCCGTCACACAGCGACGGACGGGTCCTGGGTTGGGCTGCTGTCGCCGAACGCGCTCTTGGCATCGCCGGCAGTCTGCCCATCGACCCCCGCGGCACCCCCGGGCGCTACCCCGATCCCGAGCCGCCCGACGGCCGCCATCGTGTTTGACGTCGCTCGCAGGACTGCCGTCAGCCTGGGGGATGGCAGGGTTCGCCGCAGCCTGGTTCTCATTGCCCTGGCGAGTGCCCTTGTCTCATCGGTTCTCGCCGCCCTCATCATCGGCGCCACCATGGGCCTCGAACCCGGTTCATGGTTCGAATCCCTTGTCACCTGGATGCCAGGCTGGCTGGCTGACGGAGTCGTCTTCGTCGTGGCCACGCTGGGCGCCTTCGCGCTCGTCTGGTTCACGTTTGTCATGGTCGTGCAGACCGTGACATCGCTCTTTCTCGACGGAATCGTCTCACGCGTCGAGGAAACCGACTATCCGCACCTGCCCGAAGCGAGGGGAACGACAGTGGTCCGGGACATCGCCGCGTCCCTTCGCTTCGTCGGCTGGCTGCTGCTCGTCAATCTCGCCGCCACACCAGTCTATCTTGCTGCAATCTTCATCCCCGGCCTGTCGATCATCATCCTCTGGACCGTCAACAGCGTTCTCTTCGCCCGGGAATATGCCGAGATCGTGTTGCTGCGGCGCCTGCCCCGCCAGGACTCGGACGCCTGGCGCAAGCGGAACCGCTGGCGACTGCTCGCCACGGGGGCCGTCATCACGGCCGGCATGAGCGTCCCCGTTCTCAATCTCGTCATGCCCGTCATGGCCGCCATCGCCATGACCCATCTCTGTCACGGAGACCACGATGCGATGGCCTGAGCACCAGCCGCCGGCCAGGTTCGGTCTCCTGCGAGGTGGTCGACCGCGCCTGCCGGAAGGAACCGGAATGACATCGCCTGAACGAAGCTCTGTCCTGGCGGGGTGGTCGGCTCTCATGCTGGCCGGAGCCATGGCGCTGGCCGCCTGCTCCCCCCCTGCCGGAATCGACCCCACGAAGGCTGTCAGCGAGACCGTCGCTCCGGCCATCGAGGCGGACGAGGTGTCACCCGTCGCGAAGCCTCCGGCCGCCAGGATCTTCGCCGGTCTGCAGGACAGCGAAGTGGCCGGCATGCTTGGTGATCCGGACTTCGTGTGGACCGAGGGCAACGCCAGGATGTGGCGCTACGACGCCCGTTCCTGCAGCCTGCTTGTCTTTCTCTATCCCGACGGCGTGCGCCACGCGGTGGTACTCGGCGGCGCGGAGGACGCCTGTCTGTGCGAGATCCATGGCGGTTGCACCTGAGATCTGGCTCTCACTCCTTCCTCAGAAGCAGCCGCCACACGCCTGCCTCGCCAACCTCCGGCTCCAGAGACAGGACGGAATGGCCGTGTTCCGTGACCGAGCGCGGCACGTTGCGCAACGGCTCGCCTTCATTCAGACGAACCTCGGCAACCATTCCTGGTTGCATGCCCTCGATCATGAGCTTTGTCCTGACGAACGTCATCGGACAGACATCGCCGGTGATGTCGAGGCGCATGTCGATGGGCGTTTCCACAGGGGTGCTTTCCTTGCGTTTCCATCGCACATCTGCAAGAGGTCCTGTCAATCACGCTGACGGTCAACATGTCAAGGCATGGCGCTGCAACGTCCCTTGGTCTAGACTTCCCGACAGCCACACAGGATGAAGGACACATGCGGACCGATGACAGGCCGTTCCGGTCCGTGCCGCGCCATGACATCACAGATCGAACACGCATGCATCGACAAGGGTCTCAAGATGACGGACCAGCGCCGTGTCATCGCCAAGGTGCTATCGGATGCCGACGACCATCCCGATGTCGAGGAAGTCTATCGCCGCGCATCGGAAATTGACGATCGCATCAGCATCTCCACTGTCTATCGCACACTGCGCCTCTTCGAGGAATCGGAGATCATCCAGAGCCATGACTTCGGGGGCCGGCGGGCCCGCTACGAGTCCGCCGACCAGGATGAGCATCACGATCACCTGATCGACATCGACACCGGCACGGTCATCGAGTTCCTGGACCCCGAACTCGAGGAACTCCAGGTCCAGGTTGCAAGACGTCTGGGCTACGATCTGATCGATCATCGCATGGAGCTTTACGGGCGGGCGCTGAAGCCCGATCCCGAGACCTGACTGCGGCAGCACCGATTCCACCATGGTGACCGGGCCCCGCGATCAGGGCGCACTGTCGAAAGGGCTCAGGCTCGGCCCCCTGGAACTGCGCCTCGTCGACAGCGAGGCGGAACTCCACGCCGTGCAGCAGTTGCGCTTTCGCGTGTTCTACAAGGAAATGAAGGCCCGCCCCACTTCCCGAATGACGGAACTGGAACGGGACTTCGACGCCTTCGACGACATCTGCGAACACCTCATCGTGCGCGACACGACACAAGGTCGTGACGCAGCCGTTGTCGCCACCATGAGACTGCTGCGTCGCTCGGTTCTGGGGCGCGATTGCACGTTCTACACCGCAGGCGAGTTCGACATCTCCCGCCTTCTTGCCTTCGATGGTGAACTCGTGGAACTCGGACGCAGTTGTGTCGACATGAACTATCGAGCGGGGGCCGCCATCCAGGCATTGTTCCGGGGCCTCGGCGTCTATGTGGTGCAGCACGGCATCTCGTACATGTTCGGCTGCGCCAGTCTCCATGGCACCGACCCTGATAGTCTCGCTATGCCGCTCTCCCACATGGCCTACCATCTAGCGGCGCCTGCCGTCCTTCGCCCCCGCGCACTCGATCATCTCTACGTCGACATGAAACGGATGGCCCCCGGGTCATTCGACGCTGCCGAGGGACTGGCCAGCCTGCCACCGCTCATCAAGGGCTATGCACGGGCCGGCTGCCGGTTTGGCGACGGTGCGGTCATCGATCGACAGTTCAATACCACGGACGTATGCGTCCTGCTGGACGTATCGGTGGTGGAAGGCCGTTACGGCCGGCGCTACCGCAGCAGCGGAGAGGCCGAGGCGGGGCCTGGAGGCGCATGATCTCTGTCGGTCTCGCCCGCGCGGCACTCTATGTCGGCTGGACTCTGGTCTGCATGCCGGTGCAGTTCGTGTTGCTGGCGGCGGGACGGCGGGCTCGGCATGCCTTTCCCCAATTCTATCACAGCATCGTCCTGCGGCTGATCGGCATCAACCTCGACGTCAGGGGGGGGCCCTGCCGTCACAGGCCCTGTCTCTACGTGTGCAACCACACCTCATATCTCGACATTGCCATTCTCGGCGCCCTGATCCGGGGAAGCTTCGTCGCCAAGGCGGAAGTCGGGACGTGGCCGTTCTTCGGTCTGCTCGCCAGACTGCAACGTACCGTCTTTGTCGACCGTCGCCGGACCCGGATCGGCCAGCACATGGACGCGGTGAGCGAGCGCCTCGAAGCGGGGGAGCAGCTGATCCTGTTTCCAGAAGGCACCACCAGCGACGGAAACCGGATTCTTCCGTTCAAGAGTGCGCTCTTCGCCTCGGCCCAGACTCAGGTGAAGGGGAGGGAAGTGACCGTGCAGCCCGTGTCTGTTTCCTACACCGGCTTCTCGAACCTGCCGATGGACCGTGACATGCGTCCGCTCTATGCCTGGTACGGGGACATGGAACTGCTGCCCCACATGTGGGAGATGCTGAAGGCAGGAGTCGTGACGGTTGTCGTCCAGTTCCATCCGGTCACGTCCATAACCGGATGCGGCGGCAACCGGCGCTCCCTGGCGCGTCACTGCGAAATGGCCGTTCGGGAAGGCCACTCGCTGGCGCTCGCGGGCCGGCTGCCACCGCGCCGAAGACGGCGCCTCGGCAAGCTCACCAGGCGTTCCAGGCGCAGTCCCGAGAACCGCGCACGAAGTCATTGACAGCGATCGGGGATGCGGCGAAGATTGAACGAGGTTGCACAACCGCCACGGGCCCCCGCCCGACGACAGCCAGCGGAACATCCGGACGCGCTTGTCCAAGAAACTCTTCGTCAAGACCTACGGCTGCCAGATGAACGTCTACGACTCCGGTCGCATGGCGGATGTCTTGGCGCGCCTGGATTTCCGGCAGACGGAAACGGTCGAGGACGCCGACATGATCGTCCTCAACACCTGTCACATCCGGGAGAAGGCCGCCGAGAAGCTCTACTCGGAGTTGGGACGGTTGCGCACACTCAAGGAGCGCAAACGCAAGGCCGGCGATGATCTCATGATCGCCGTGGCAGGATGTGTCGCCCAGGCCGAGGGCGAGGAAATGGCGCGCCGGGCGCCCGTCGTCGATATCATCGTCGGACCCCAGACCTATCATCGTCTGCCCGACCTGATCACCCGCCACGCCAACGAAGGCGGCACGGTGATCGACACCGACTTTCCGGCACGGGACCGCTTCACCGGCCTGCCCTCACGGCGTCACGGCGCAGGTCGTGTCGCCTTCCTTACGATCCAGGAGGGCTGCGACAAGTTCTGCACCTTCTGCGTCGTTCCCTACACCCGCGGTGCGGAGTTTTCACGACCTGCCCGCGATGTTCTCGACGAAGCGAAGGCGCTGCTGGCATCGGGCATGGTGGAGGTCGTCCTCCTCGGGCAGAACGTCAATGCGTGGCACGGCGAGGGCGCCGACGGCAAACCATGGACCCTGGCGCGTCTCATTGGCGAACTGGCATCGCTCGATCGCCTCCGACGCATCCGGTACACGACATCCCACCCGTTGGACATGTCGGACGACCTCATTCGCGCCCACGGCGAGATCGACAGCCTGATGCCCTACCTGCACCTTCCAGTGCAGTCGGGCAGCGACCGGATTCTCAGGGCGATGAACCGGCGTCACACCACGGCCGACTACCTGGGGGTGATCGCGGCTGTTCGCGAGGCACGACCCGACATTGCCATATCAGGCGATTTCATTGTTGGCTTCCCCGGTGAGAGCGATGCCGACTTCGCCGCCACGCTCTCCCTGGTGCGCGAGGTTTCCTATGCCTCGGCCTTTTCCTTCAAGTACAGCCCGCGCCCGGGAACTCCGGCGGCGACGGCAGACGGACAGGTGCCGGACGAGGTGAAGGCGGAGAGGCTCGGCATCCTGCAGCACCTGCTGAAGGACCAGCAGGACGCGTTCAATCGCGCCACCGTCGGCCACACGGTTCCGGTGCTCCTTGAGCGAAGGGGCCGATATTCCCACCAACTCGTCGGCCGCAGCCCCTGGCTCCAGGCGGTCCACGTCGACGCTGGTGAACATCACCTCGGATCACTGCGTGATGTCACCCTCACCGAGGCCCGGGCCAACAGCATGGCCGGGATGCTGGCTGCCTGATGACCACCCCCCCGGTCCGTGACGAGACCCCGGCGCCACGCGTCCTCGCCTTCGAAGACAACAGCCTGCTGGCTTCCCTCTATGGCTGGCATGACCGCCACCTCGTGCGCATAGAACAGGAACTCGGCGTCTCGCTGACCTGTCGTGGCAATCAGGTCAGCATTGCCGGGCCTTCGGAACCGGCCGGAATGGCCGTCCTGGTTCTCAACGGCCTCTACGGCCGCCTCAAGGACGGCCTTGCCGTCGGACCCGCCGAAGTCGAGGCCATGCTCCGCATGGCAGGCGATCCATCGATCTCGAACACCGAGGTGAAAACCTCGCGGCGGCGCATCACGCCGCGCACACTCAACCAGGCGCGCTACCTCAAGACCCTGACGACGTCGTCCATGGTGTTCGCGCTTGGCCCGGCGGGAACGGGCAAGACCTATCTTGCCGTCGCTGTCGCTGTCGCCATGCTGGAGTCGGGTGACGTGGACCGCATCGTGCTGTCGCGTCCGGCGGTGGAAGCCGGAGAGCGGCTCGGGTTCCTGCCGGGCGACCTGCGGGAAAAGGTCGACCCCTACCTTCGTCCGCTCTATGACGCACTCTACGACACCATGCCGGCCGACAAGGCCAATCGCCGGCTGGCGTCCGACGACATCGAGGTGGCGCCCCTTGCCTTCATGCGCGGACGGACACTGTCCAACGCCTTTGTCATTCTCGACGAGGCCCAGAACACCTCGCGGATGCAGATGAAGATGTTCCTGACACGCCTTGGCGAGAGTGCACGCATGGTGGTGACCGGCGATCTGACACAGGTCGACCTGCCGGAAGGCCAGGTGTCCGGATTGGCCGATGCCGTGCGCATTCTCGAATCCGTCGAGGACATCGAGGTTGTCACGTTTACCGATGTCGACGTCGTCCGGCACCCGCTGGTGGCGAAGATCGTCCGCGCTTGGGATGCGGACGACCGCCGGGAGCCACCATGACGGGAGGCGATGGCGCCTGCAGTCGATGCGGGGTGGTTGATATCGACGTCACGGTCGAGGACGACGCCTGGCAAGACGACCTGCCGGGCGCAGACGACATCGTGAAGCGGGCCTGTACAAGCGCTCTCCAGGTGGCATGTTCCAGAGAAGCGGTCACGATGTCGGTTGTCATGGCAAGCGACCGCATGCTGGCCGAGCTCAACAGGCGCTGGCGGCACATCGACCGACCGACCGACGTTCTGTCGTTCCCCAGCCAAGACCGCGCCCCGGGGACACGACTGCAGCGCCCCGCCGGTTCTCCTCCCGGCGGCGCCATTGCCCTGGGCGATATCGTCATCGCCCGGGAGACCATCGTTGACGATGCGCGCCGCCGGACCCTGGCGCTCACCGATCACCTGTCCCACATCGTCGTGCACGGGACTCTTCATCTGCTGGGTTACGACCACGAGACGGAAGTGGACGCCCGTGTGATGGAGAACATGGAGCGCATCGTGCTCGAGACCCTTGGCATTCCCGACCCTTACCTCGTGGACACAGCGTGAACGGCCGATTGCCACAGACCCCGGTCTCAGGCCTTGCCAGCTGGTTGCGCCGCCTGATCAGCGGCCGCAACGGCGACACCGTGAGGGAGTCCGTCGAGGAACTTCTCAAGGCTGACGATGGCAGCGAGACGGAGTTCTCCGACGCCGAGCGCTCGATGCTTTCCAACCTGTTGCGCTTTGGCGAACTCACGGTCGACGATGTCAAGGTGCCCCATGCCGACATTGTCGCCGTCGAGGAAAGGACCTCGCTCACCGAGGTCGTCGAGATCATGCGCAAGTCCGGTCATTCCAGGTTGCCGGTCTATCGCGAGACCCTCGATGACCCGATCGGCATGGTGCACGTCCGGGACTTCCTCGATCACTGGGGGCTGCCCGAGGAGGAGCCGGCGCCCGACCTTGCCAGCCTGGTGCGGGATGTCCTCTTCGTTCCCCCGTCGATGCCGGTGATCGACCTTCTCATCAAGATGCGCACGGCCCGCACGCATCTGTCGCTTGTGGTCGATGAATTCGGAGGCGTCGATGGCCTCGCCACCATCGAGGACTTGGTGGAGCCCATCGTCGGCGAGATCTGGGATGAACACGATGCCGACGACGGGGTTCTTCTTGTCGAGCAGCCCGGCGGCGTGATTGACGCCCATGCCCGTGCGCCCGTCAGCGAACTCGAGGCCATGACCGGCTCGACACTCCAGGACGAATCGAGAGACGAGGACATCGACACCGTCGGCGGGCTCGTCCACACGATGGTTGGCCGCATCCCGATGCGCGGCGAGATCATCGCCCACGTGTCAGGACTCGAGTTCGAAATCGTCGACGCCGACCCGCGGCATATCAAGCGTCTGCGCGTGAGACGTGCCAGCCAGCGCGGCTGACAGCGACGGCATCGCGCGGCTGACCGCCCTCACCGGCTGGCGCCGCCGGCTGTTGCTGGCCGGCCTGGGTGCCTTGCTGGCGGCAGCGCTTCCTCCCTTCCACCTGTTGCCGGGCGCCGTGATCGCCTTCAGCGGACTGGCCTGGATGATCTCCGGTCACCGGCGCGGTGCCAGCGCCTTCCTGGATGGCTGGTGGTTCGGCTGCGGCTTCTCGGCTGCGGCGTTCTACTGGATCGCCAACGCCCTCCTGGTGGACCCGCTCAGGCACGCCTGGCTCTATCCCCTGGCCCTTCTCGCCATCGCCGCCGGGTTTGGCCTGTTTCCGGCGCTGGCCTCGGGCATCGCCGGCATGGTGCCGGGCAGGCGCGCACGGATCGTCTCTCTCGGCGTGGCTTGGCTGGTCCTGGAATGGGTCCGCAGCTGGATTCTGACCGGATTCCCATGGAATCTCGTGGGTACCTCGCTGACGCTCTCCGACAGCCTCATCCAGGGAGGCGCCCTGGGTGGACCCTGGCTTCTCAGCGCCATCGTCCTTGTCGCAGGACTGGCGCCCGCTGCCGTGGCGCCCGCCGGCCGCTTCACTCCGCGCAGGGCGGCTGGCGGCCTCATGGTATCGATTGCCGTCATCGCCCTTGCCTGGGTCGGCGGAGAACTGCGTCTTCAGCATCGGGATATCTCGTCTGGCCCTGTCGTTCGGCTTGTTCAGCCACATATCGAACAGCACCTGAAGTGGGAGAGGGCGCTTCTCGAGGACCATTTTGCCCGCCATATCGCGCTGAGTTCTCTGGCGCCGGCCGGAGAACCCCCCGTTGCCATCATCTGGCCCGAGGCGGCCATTCCTCCCGCGCTCCTGAGCAAACCTGCCGTTCTCTCGGCCTTCGCCGCCGCCGCCCCACCGGGAGGGGTCATCATGTCGGGCGCCATCCGTGCCGTTCCCGCGGCCGACGGCGCGCTCGAGGCACGCAACAGCCTCCTTGTCTTCTCCGGCAAGGGACCGGTGACGCTCCATGACAAGTATCGCCTGGTGCCATTCGGGGAATACGTGCCATTGCGCGGGATCCTGCCCATCGACACCATTGCGCCCGGCAGGCGCGACATGGGACGCGGCCCCGGACCTGCCACCATGCAGGTGGCAGGCCTGCCGGACTTCGGTGTGCTGATCTGCTACGAGATCATCTTCCCCACAGGAATCACGGATCCGGATCATCCACCCCGGTGGCTCGTCAACATCACCAACGACGCCTGGTTCGGTGTATCGAGCGGCCCCTACCAGCACTTCCAGGCGCCCCGCCTGCGCGCAGTGGAACAGGGGCTTCCCGTCGTCCGCGTCGCCAACACGGGAATCAGCGGGGTCATCGACCCCCTGGGTCGGGTGGTGGCGAGCATGCCACTCGGTCACCGCGGCATGCTCGATGTCGCCCTGCCCGCCCCCCTCGGACATCCCACCCCCTGGTCCCGATACGGCAACTGGACACTGCTGGTCATCCTGCTGCCCGGCCTTGCCTTCATCGCTGCCGCCCTGATACGGCGTTGAATGGACCACGACGCTGATCGCTGCGCCAGGGGCGCAGCCATGAACAGGCGCAGGTCATCGGCATTGAGGGCGACCGGCTCCACCAACATGGATGCTGTGGGCCACACCGGAGCACAAGGGAGACCTCGTCAACTCCGCTGCCATGGCGTCAGTTCTGTCGGCCGATGTCCCGGCAAGCGGAACATTCCGGCGGGCATTGAGAAAGGCGGCCGCCAGCCATTGGCTCATCTTGCGGTGGCGTCTCGACATGCGCCATGAATCCCCCCGTTCGCGGGAGGTGCCGCGAGCAGATTGTTCGACGACTTTCAGCGGCTCGCGTCAGAAAACTCAATGTTGACCATGGACTCGGACCATGGTACATACAGCCTCATGGAAGAGATCCAGATTTCGAAGTTCAAGGCGACGTGTCTGGCCGTTCTCGACCGGGTGGGAACGACGCGCAAGCCTGTTCTTGTGACCCGCTTCGGCAAGCCGGTTGCCCAGATTCTGCCGCCGCCGTGTCCGACCGGGGAATGGCTGGGCGCGATGCAGAACGATGGCAAGATCCGTGATGACCTCGTCGCACCTGTGGTGGACCTGTCGGAATGGGAAGCTCTGAAGTAGATGGGGCTGCTGCTCGATACGCACATCTGGCTCTGGAGCCTCCTCGACCCGGACCGACTCGGCAAATCAGCAAGAAAAGCCTTGCGGTCCGGCGAGGTCGAGCTCCATCTCTCCCCCATCAGCGTGTGGGAAACTCTGCTTCTTGCCGAGCGCGGCCGGGTGGTGCTCGCCCCCGATCCCCGCCGTTGGCTTCGCAAGGCGATGTCAATCACCCCCATCGCAGAGGCTCCGCTGACCATTGATGTGGCGTTCACCAGCCGCACTGTCGACCTCGAACACCAGGATCCTGCAGATCGCTTCATCGTCGCCACTGCCAAGGTGCACGGCCTGTCGCTTGTGACGGCGGACAGGCGGCTGTTGCGGTGCGGTGATATCGAGGTGCTACCGAATCACTGACGTGCGTCCTCTACGCGCCATACGCAGGCTTGAACTGCCTGTGAACCCTGCCCAGGCGGATGCCCTGCTTCCCGGCAGGACGTTCGGCACCATGTCCCTGTCATGGCCCGGGGGTTGTACGCGCCAGGACATCCTGGCGCCACTGAAACGGGAATCGAGAGTTTCTCCACGACAGGTGCCGATCGCCACCGACACGCTCCATGAAACGCACGCCGCCCGCCGGAAAGCAACACCGTGTGCGTTCGCGTTGCGGCACAAGGACAGATCCTGGACCACGACCCGGAGACCCCTTGCAGGCGCCTCCTCGTCGACCTCGTCCGCATGATCTGCCATCGCGCCGAAACCCGCATGATGGCCCCGTGATCCAGGGAAAGGTCCGACCCAAGATCGTCCGCACCCTCATCGCCGACGCCGGCGTCGAGCCGAACCATGGGAGGGGCATCCTCAGGGTCAACATCCTCGGGCCTGGCCAGCAGCGCAACGACAAGAGCACTGCTGGCGCTGATCGACCAACTCAACCGGTCCGGGACCGTCCATCCGGGAACAGGCCTCCGTCTGCGACATCGACGGCGCAACACCCACAATCGTCTCGCCTGACGTTGGACGGTCAGGATGTCTGAAGTTCGCACTCACCCGTCTTGACACGTCATTCGTCTTTCACCTACGATTGGCGCCGAATGACATCGGGGGCGCCTCAACGTTCCTGTTATCCGACGGTGCAGCCTCGGCATCCCCATGATCAGGCATTCGCCAACGAGTGCAAGGGCTCTCCGGGCGGTGTTGCGAGGGATGTTCGGGAGAGGACGCCGTGAAGACTGTCATGATCACCGGTGCCGGCATCGGCATTGGCCGAGCAACGGCCCATGCGTTCGCGGACGCCGGATTTCGGGTCATTGTCACGGATATTCTCGAGGGCGAAGGGACCATGGTGGCGGACGCCATCGGCGCCGGTGGAGGTGAAGCGGAGTTCCATGCGCTCGACGTGACCTCGACGGAGCAGGCGAATGCCGTCGTGGCCGCTGTCGAAGCCCGTCACGGTGCCTTCGACACCATCGTTTGCAATGCCGGAATCGCCCACAGGACGCCGCTCGCCCGACTCAGTGACGAGGCATGGGACCTGACCTTCGACATCGACCTCAAGGGGATGATTCGCGTCGTTCGCGCCGCTGCACCCAAGATGCGCGAGAGAGGCCGGGGCAGCATCGTCTGTCTGAGTTCGATCATGGGAGTAGCCTACGGCTGGGACGAGCATGTGCACTACTCTTCCGCCAAGTCCGGGGTCATCGGCCTTGTGCGCGGGCTCGCGGTCGAGCTTGCCGGCGACGGAATCCGGGTCAACGGTGTGGCGCCCGGCTACGTCCGCACCGCGCAGGCTCTGTCGGAGGAACATTCTCTCGGCCGTGAAGGCCTTGAGAAGGCTGCCGAGTTCATCCCCATGGGGCGTGTCGGCGAAGCGGACGACATTGCCGACGTCATTGTGTTCCTCGCATCCGATGCGGCCCGGTATATGACCGGCCAGGTCGTGACAGTGGATGGGGGTCTACTGGTCGGCCGCTACTAGGCCGTTCCTGCTTGCGGTCGAAACTCTGAACTCTGGAGAACCATGACAATGAAAGACATCACCACTTCACGGCGAGGCTTCCTCGCCGGCAGCACTGCGCTCGGTACGGGGGCCATGCTGTTGACACCGCAGATGGCGCTTGCCGATAACCATCTCGCCGACCAGGAACTGCGCACGGTCGGGCTGTCGGTCACGGTACAGGAACGCATTCTCAACGACTTCAAGGAAAAATCGGGCGTGGGTTCGGTTTCGGGCAAGGCCGACATCTTCCCCAACACGCAGACCGAACTGCTCTCGGGATCCGACGCCTATGACGTCTGGGAGACCATCGGCGAGCGCTTGCCGGCGATGACCATCACCAACACGATCAAACCGATTCCCACATCTGAACTGAAGAACTGGGCCAACATTCGCCCGACCTTCATCGATACGGACACGCGCATGGAGGCGCGTGCACAGATTTCGGGGCAGATCTGGGCCGATAACGCCAAGACCGAGCTGTGGATGGTGCCGACCGTCTACAACTTCGACTCCATCGGCTACCGCCCGGACCTTGTGGACGCCGAAGAAGCCAACACCTGGACATCGATCTTCGATCCCAAGTTCAAGGGCAAGACAGGTCTCAACGTCGACCCGCTCATCGCGTTCGGCCAGGCGGTGCTGGCCATGACCTCGATGGGCATGCTCGAGAACGAGAACCCGGGCAACCCCTCGACCGAGGAAATCGACGAGGCTGCGAAGTTCCTTGTCTCGAAGAAGAAGGATGGCCAGTTCCGTTCACTGTGGGGTGACTTCGGCGAACTGGTGAACCTCCTCGCTTCGGGCGAGATGATCCTCGCCGACGCCTGGCAGCCGGCCGTCATGGCGGTCAAGGCCCAGGGTATCGAGTGCTCCTATGCGGTGCCGCGCGAGGGTTACCGCGCCTGGTCCATCGGCAACTCTCTCATCGCCAACTCCCCGAATACGGAGGCCGTGATCGCCTATTGCGACTATTGGCTGTCGGGTCCGCCGGCCATCACCGTGTCCGAACAGGGCTACTATTCGCCGACGACCAACATCAAGGACGTCATGGACCCTGACAGGTACGGCTTCTGGTATGAGGGCATGCCATGGGTCGGCGCACCCGATCGCGGCATCATGGAAGGCGACCTGCGTGATGGCGGTTCTCTCGAGACCCGGGCGGCGCATATCAAGTACTGGCACCAGTGGCCGGACGAATACGACCACCTCATCATGAAGTGGGACGAGTTCCTGAGCGCCTGAACGGCACCGGCGGCGGGAGGTTGTCCGCTCGGGCATCCTCCCGTTCCATCGTTTCAGCAACAAGGACCTTGAGAAGATTCCGGCCCATGGCGGACATCGACCTCGAACTCATCGGCCTGAGAAAGGTGTATCCCGGCGGCACCGTCGCCGTGGAGGCGTTCGATCTCGCCGTGGAGCGCGGGGAGTTCATCTCGTTCGTGGGACCGTCCGGATGCGGCAAGACGACGACGCTGCGCATGATCGCCGGACTTGAGAGCATAACGGCCGGCCATCTCCTGATCCGTGGCAAGGACTACACCCGCGTCCCCACGGAGCGGCGGCCCACCGCCACCATCTTCCAGAACTACGCCATCTTCCCGCATATGACCGTGCGGCAGAACATCGAGTACGGGCTGAGGGTCCGCAAGGTGCCCCCTGACGACATGAAACGCAGGGTCGACACCATGATCGACAAACTCGAACTCGGCAATGTCGCCGACGAGAACGAAAGTTCCCTGTCGGGCGGGCAGAAGCAGCGCCTCGCGCTCGGTCGCGGACTCGTGACCGAACCGGGCATCCTCCTTCTCGACGAACCGCTTGGCGCACTCGATGCCAATCTGCGGAAGTCGATTCAGGAAGAACTGAAGATTCTCCAGCGTGATCTCGGAATCACGTTTGTCTTCGTCACCCATGCCCAGTCGGAAGCGCTGAGCATGGGTGACCGAGTGGTCGTCATGAACGCCGGACGGATCGAGCAGATCTCCAACCCGTTCGAACTCTACACCCGCCCTGCGTCTCCATTTGTCGCGCGCTTCATCGGCCGCAACAAGATCATCGAAGGCACCCTCGTCTCCTCGCCGCCGCAAGCGGCGGTGGTCGACACACGATTTGGCAGGCTTCACGGCGTGCCGGGATTCGATGGCAGCGCAGCGGCAGGATCGCGCGCCATGGTCGTGGTTCCATCCGAATACGTTCATATCTCCTCTGCAGTTGCGACGGCACACACCGCGGACCATGATCATGTCCAGGGTGTTGTCACGGCACTCGACCGCGTGGGACAGATCGTTCACGTCGGTGTCCGCCTCGACGAACGGATGTCCGTTCGCCTCGAGGCCCACCGCACCAAGATCGAGGACGGCACGATCGTTCCCGGGTCGAATGTCGATCTGAGCTGGCGAAGGGACAGGGCGACCATCGTCATTGAGGCCGACTGACACGGGCCCCGGTGCATCCTTCATGGTGACTCCGCTCCATCGAGCGGTTAGCATGGCGCCCAGAATCAAGGGACACGGTCATGACCAAGGAAATTTTCTGCGCATTCGGAATCGATGTGGATGCCGTCGGCGGCTGGCTCGGATCCTACGGGGGCGAGGACAGCCCTTGCGACATCAGCCGCGGCATGTTCTCCGGCGAGGTCGGCTCGATGCGCATTCTTCAGCTTCTGGAGCGCTTCGGCATCAAGGCCACATGGTTCATCCCCGGCCATTCCCTGGAGACCTTTCCCGATCAGATGAAGGCCATTGCCGATGCCGGCCACGAGATCGGCATGCATGGATACAGCCACGAAAATCCCATTGCCATGACTCCCGAACAGGAAGAAACGGTCATGGACAAGTCCATCGAACTGATCGAGCGGCTGTGCGGTCGCCGACCCACGGGTTACGTTGCACCGTGGTGGGAGTTTTCCGCAGTGTCCAACGAACTCCTTCTCAAGAAGGGCATCAAGTACGACCACTCGCTCATGCACGACGACTTCACACCCTACCGTGTGCGTGTCGGTGACACCTGGACCAAGATCGACTACTCGAAGAAGGCCGAGGAATGGATGAAGCCTCTGGTACGCGGTACGGAGACCGATCTCATCGAGATTCCGGCATCATGGTACCTCGATGACTTGCCGCCGATGATGTTCATGAAGGCCGCCCCCAACAGTCACGGATTCGTCAACCCCCGCCACCTCGAGGAGATCTGGCGCGATCAGTTTGACTGGGTCTATCGCGAGATGGACTATGCGGTCGTGACCTTCACGATCCACCCCGACGTCTCGGGCAAGCCCCAGGTGCTGTTGATGCTCGAACGCATCTATGCCCATGTCAGCAGCCATCCGGGCGTGACATTCACCACGTTCGACGAGATCGCGAACGACTACGACAGGCGCTTTCCGCGCTGACGCCATGTGCGGACTCTGCGGGCTTCTGGGAATCACCCACTGGACGGAGATGTCGGCACATCCCGACACCTTCACGGGATCTCGCAGGCGCACCATTCGCTCGGAACGCTTGAACCGCATGGCCGTGGTCAATCGCGCACTGGCACCGTTCAGGATAACGGTTGCCGACTTCCAGGCCACCGCCTATGTGGTCTCCACGGCGACGGGGAAGAAGGAAATCGTCGACGACATCCAGGCCGTCTGGGGGGCCGTGGAACGGCTTCGCGGCGCCCCCGCTGACCCGTGCGATCCGGCTTGGCTCAGGGCAATCGGCGACATCGGAACGTGATTCCTGTCAACATCGTCACAGGCTTCCTGGGGTCGGGAAAGACGACGCTGTTGCGCGACATCCTTTCGCGTCCGGCGTTCGCCGATACCGCCGTAATCGTCAATGAGTTCGGCGAGGTCGGACTCGACCACATTCTCCTCGAGGAGGTCGAGGAAGGAGTCCTGTTGCTGGAATCGGGCTGCCTGTGCTGCACCATTCGCAGTGACCTCAGAGACACCCTGAAATCGCTGCAGGCGAAGGCCGCAAAGGGTGCGATCCCGGCTTTCAGCCGGGTCGTGGTCGAGACGACCGGTCTCGCCGACCCGGCACCCATTGTCTCGACCGTCGCTGCAGAACCCGTGATCCGCAACCACTTCTGCATCGGCAACACCATCTGCACGGTGGAGGCCGTGGCCGGCAAATCCACGCTGGCCCGCCAGGACGAGGCCGTCAAGCAGCTCGCCATGGCCGACCGGGTACTCATCACGAAGTGCGACCTTGCCACAGCCGAGGCCGTGGAGACCCTCGAGGCGCAGGTCAGGGCCGTCTCGCCGATGGCCGGCCTTCACCACGGGTCGGGACGCGCCTTCGACGCGGACTTCCTGTTCTCGGACGATGTCGCCGCTGCAGAGCGCCGCGAGACGGAAGTCGCCCGCTGGCTCGCCGGTGCCTCGACCATCGACCACCATCTCGACGCGACCTCCACTGGGACCTTCGTGCTGCGTTTCGAAGGCCTCATCGACTGGACCGCCTTCGGCGTGTGGATGACGATGCTCCTTCATGCCCATGGAGAACGGGTGCTCCGCGTCAAGGGCATCCTCAATGTCGAGGACTCGGAAACACCGGTGGTGCTCCACGGTGTTCAGCATGTCGTGCACCCACCGATGCACCTCAGGCGCTGGCCGGACGGGGATCGTTCGTCGCGAATCGTCTTCATCACCCGTGGCCTCGAGGAGAAGGTGATCCGCGGTTCCCTTGAACGATTTCTGGCCGCTACGAGCCGCCCGGAGCGGGACTGACGCAGGATCACCCTGGCCGGAAGCGCATGCGGCCGACCACCGATGGCTGAATCGCCGGTGCTCCGAAGGTTGTCGAGCAAACCCTGCGAGGGGCCTGCACCCTGTCGGTGCACGTTCCTCTGGGAGGATGCTTGCGGTCAGGCACCATGATCGGTGAGGACGTAGACACCCGAAGGGTGAAGCTCCGCCCGCCAACCCGGCGTGAGGAGGATGGTCGTCGTGTCCTCCTCGATGACGGCCGGGCCCGTGATCCTGTCACCGGCTCCGAGCCTGTTGCCATCGAAGACGCAAACACCGTGGACGCCGCCATCAGCTGAGAGGATCAGGTCCCGCGCCCCCTTCACTGCAGCCTCCGGCCCGTCGGATGCCGGCAGTTCCACACCTTGCGGCTTGTCAATGCGGCCGAAAACCGCGCTCTCGATATTCACCACCTCAACAACGCTGTGAGGCTCGGAATAGGTGTAGAGCTCCTCGTGGCGTCTGTGGAAGGCGTCACGGATGGTTTCGAGGGACTCGCACGTGATTGCCATGTCGCCAATCTCCACCATGCATTCGTGAACCTGCCCGACATAGCGCATGTCGAGTGAACGCTGGATGTCGATCCGGTCGCGCGAGAAACCATCTTCCTCGAGGTCGCGCAGACCACGCGCCTCGATCGCCGCGAAGGTCCGGGCGAGTTCTCCGGCGGTTGCCTCTCCTTCGAAACGCGCCGGGAAAGGCGCCATGTAGTTGTACTTCACATCGGAAATGATCTGTCCGAAAGCGCACAGGCCCGAAGCGAGCTTGGGGATCAGGACCCTGCGGATCTCCATCTCGCGAGCCAGTGCGGTGATGTGCGCCGCGGTCGCACCGCCGGCGCCGACAAGCGTGAAGTCCCGGGGATCGTCGCCGCGCTCCACGGACACCCGGCGGATGCCATTGACCATGTTGGCGTTGACGATGGTGTAGATGCCGAAGGCTGCGGTCTCGACGCTGATGCCGAGCGGCTCGGCCACGTGGGTCCGGATGGCCTCCATCGCCTGTCGTCTGTCCAGCGGCAGGATGCCACCGACAAGACCCTCGGGATTGAGGTAGCCGAGCACGAGGTTGGCATCGGACACCGTCGGCCGGTGCCCGCCCCGAGCGTAGCAGGCAGGTCCCGGATCGGCACCGGCGCTCTCCGGTCCGACCTGCAGGAGTCCGAGTTCATCGATCCTGCCGATGGATCCCCCACCGGCACCGAGTGTCTCGACCTGGATCATCGGTACGCCGAGACGGTAGCGGAGGAAGTCGATGTTCTTGGTGATATTGGAAACACCGTTCCTGGTGAGCGTGATGTCGAAGGACGTTCCGCCCATGTCAACGGTGATGATGTTGTTCTCCCCGAACGGCGCCGCTACATGGAGCCCCGCCTGCGGTGCCGAAGCCGGACCGGAATTGATCGCATAGACGGAGCGGTCCGAGAGCACGTTGCCGGTGGCGAGTCCTCCGTTCGACTGGAAAAAGCGCACGGGGTTCCTTGCACCGAGTTCCCGAAAATAATCGTCGACCGCATTCGCATAAGAGCGCAGTACCGGACCGAGATAGGCATTGACCACCGCCGTCGATGTCCGCGTGTATTCGCGCACCTGCGGATAGAGTTCACAACCGATGGTCAGGAGGGCGTCCGGCATCATCTCGGTCACGATGGCGGCGGCACGCCGCTCGTGGACGGGATTGAGCACCGACCAGACGAAGGAGACGGCGACCGAGCGGATACCCTCCTTGAGAAAGAGCTCGCAGGCGGCGCGGACATCATCCTCGACCATGGGCGTGTGGATCGAACCGTCGGAGATCACCCGCTCGCGAACACCTCGGCGCAGGTAGCGGGGCACGAGCATGGTTGCCGGCGGATACTCGGTGTCATAGCGGTAGCCATCCTCCTTGTGCCCCAGGCGGATCTCGATGCTGTCCTCGTGCCCGGCGGTGCAGATCAGTCCTGTGGAGGCCCCCTGGTGCTGGATGAGTGCATTGAGCGCGACGGTCGTGCCGTTGATGCAGAGGTCCGCGTTCGCGACCAGACTCTCCGGACTCTCGCCGGTCGCTTCGGCCATCAGGGAAAGGCCAGCACGGATCGCGGCCGTCGGATCACCGGGTGTCGATAGCGCCTTGAAGAGACGAACACCACCACCCCGAGAGGCCAGCACGAAATCGGTAAAGGTCCCGCCGGCGTCGATGCCGAGTCTGTATGTCGCCATCCCGGAGCGCCCTCAGCAGCCGGCGCGCAGTGCGTCGGTAGCGGTGCGGTCCACCGTCAGCACCCGATCATCAGCGATAACGACACCGTAGTCTTCACGTGCACCGACGACCGAGACAAGACCGTTCTTCACATCCTGGAGCACCTTCTCGACATCACGCTCGAAGGGATTTCCGTATCCACCGCCACCGGGATTCTTGTTGGCCGCCCGTTCTCCCGGACGAATCGTCTCGATGACGTTCTCCTTGATGGTGACGGTCTCGCCGTTGCGGGTGATCTCGAGCTTGCCAACCTTGGGTTCGATCAAGGCCGAGGCCGCGCCGGAAGCGCCCATCGCCGGAATGCGGCGGCCCTCGCCAAAGGTGACATAGGTCATCTCACCTTCGAGCGGCTCCACTTCCCAGCGCGTTCCGGAGCCGCCGCGGAACTTTCCCGCACCGCCGGAATCGGTCATCAGAGAATAGCCGTGGATGATGACCGGATAGGCATGTTCGAGAAGTTCGATGTCACCTGACGTCAGGGCTCCGAAACAACACTCCGGTCCTACGGCGTGCCAGCCGTCCTGGCTGGGTGTGGCCCCGGCACCGGAAATGATCGTGGCAAGCACCATCGTGACGTATTCCTCGTTGTGCCGTGCATCCCAGCCCGAAATCGTGCAGCCGTTGGCGTGCCCCCAACTCGCCGACACCCTGTCGGGCGCTGCCCTTTCGAAGGCGAGCCGCACCGCATCGGTCAGTGTTTCCATAGGTGTCGTCGTGCAGTTGGCATGCGGTGCGGGTTCTTGAGCGTTGCACAGCGTGCCCTTGGGGCCCATGTCGACGCTGACACAGCGATAAAGCCCCTCGTTGTAGGGTGGCGGCAGTTGCGCGAACATCATCAGACCGAGATAGACGCCGGAGTAGGAGTTGCCCTCGTAGGAATTGATGAAATAGGGAATCTGCGGAGGGCTGTCGATGGCGATGTGGCAGGTGTCATCCCTGATGGTGACATTCGCCGTGATCTCGAAATCACCGAATCCGTGGCCCGCATCTTCGAGGATGGCTGTACCGGTGTAGGTACCGTCCGGAACTCCCGCGATGAGCGACCGCATGTGCCTGTCGGCCATGTCCATCAGAACATCGATGCACGCCTTCACCTCATCGACGCCGTACTTGTCGAGCAATGCGACCAGATTGCGCGCACCGACCTGACAGGACCCGATCAGCGCGTTGAAGTCGCCTTCCTGGTCGCGACGGGCACGCATGTTGGTGAGGATCATGTTCATGATGTCGTGACGCGGCTTGCCTTTCTCCCGGATCTTGATCGGCGGAATGCGCAGGCCCTCGGCATAGATCTCTTTCGCTTCGGGGTTGTAGCCTGCCGGAACGGGGCCGCCGATATCGGTAAGATGCCCCTTGCAAACAGTCCAGAAGACAAGTTCCCCATCGTAGAACACAGGCCAGTACATGCAGGTGTCGATGATGTGGGATCCTGCATAGTCGGGGTCATTGTGAAGGATGAGGTCACCCTCGTGGACATCGTCCTCGAAGAAGTTCCAGACGGCCTTCATCGCCGGAATCAGCGAACCGATATGGATGGGAATATCCTGTCCCTGCAGGATCATCTCGGGCTTGGCATCGAAAAGGGCCGTGGAATAATCGTGTGCAAGGTTGAAAACCGAGGATCGCGCGGTCTTCTCCAGTGACACGGTCATCTCGCGCTGCGTGGTTTCTAGGACCCCGCGCACCACGCTCAGCGTGATCGGGTCGATGTCGGATCTGGTCATGAGACTTCCCTTGTGATGGGCGGCGATGGGCTGCAAGTCTATCCGCCCGACGCGTCCGTGTCTTGACCGGGTGCGACAATTTTCTCGAGATGCGGTCGGTTTTCCGGTTCCACTGCCAGCCAGCTGGAGCGGAGCATTGCAACAGGGGAGGGGTGCAGATCGCGCGGCAACGAACCGCCTGGTCCCGCCGTGGCTGAAGAAAGGAGCGATGGGTCGTGCGACGGCCGACCTTGATGGCGATCTCGGCCACGGCTTCGGCCATCGCTGGTGCGCCCGTTCATGCCGTTCATCGGTGCGGCCAACGCTGCTACCGGCGTCGCACCTGCGGTCCCAGGGATCTTCCATTGCCGTCACGGCGATCGACGCATGCTGATTCTGAGCGGACCATTCCGCTATTGGCGCGTGGTGTGTGTGCCGACCATGACGATGCACTCGACCCCGGATTCCTCCATCGACCTTCGCTGAGGTGACGGTTGAACCCGATCCGTGGCGCACGTGAGCACCGGCTCCGTGGACCGTCTGGTGGGGGAGCATCACGACCTGCGGTGTCGCGGCATATCACAGAGGGCCTGCGCCATGTCGCCCTGGCGGGCAGGACCTGGATCGCGCCGGTCGGCTGGCAGCCGTGCGCGACCGCTGGATCGGCTGGTCTGCTTGAACAGCAGTTCCGGCGCCGACATCGTCGAACGGGCCCGGCAGGTCGGCCACCAGAGCGAAGTGAAGCGCTGGATCTCCGGCTGAACGACCGGCGAGGGCGTCCCGACCCACACCCTTCAAAACCTCGTCGCGCCCTCGACGTGCGGCAAAGTGCCCTTGCCGTGACATGACTCATGACTAGTGGAGCAGACCGCGAGACCGTGAAGAGGGACACCTGCGGTGCAGGAACCCACAACGACCACACAGAAACCACCCATGTCGTCACCTCGTTCGATGCCAGGGCCGCGTCGCCTAAGCCGAAGTTCCGGACGTTTTCCAGCTGGAAATCGCGTCAAGTCGTTGATATTGCGCGGTTTATCGGGTTTGACGGACTTCACAGTGTACCCATGTACGGATGCATTTTGTGCTTGACATACGGCAGTGCCGTGCCTATGTACAGTAGCCATGTACATCGAAGCCGTCCCCAACCGCTCCTCGCCGCCCGCCATCCTGCTCCGCGAGTCCTATCGCGAAAACGGAAAGGTCAAGAAGCGCACCATCGCCAACCTCTCCAAGTGGTCCCCCACTCTCGTCGAGGGATTGCGCATCCTCCTCAAGGGAGGAACAGCAGTCCGACATCTCGACGATGCCTTCGACATCGTCCGCTCCCTACCCCATGGGCATGTCGCCGCAGTGCTGGGAACCCTGAAGAAGCTGGGACTGGACAGGTTGATCGACCCGAAGCCCTCGCATGAGCGCGATCAGGTCCTGGCCATGATCGTGGCACGCATCCTCGAGCCCGCCTCGAAGCTGGCCACGGCCAGGGGGCTGGCCGAGGCCACGGCGGTCAGCACCCTGGGCGAGGTCCTCGATGCGGAGATGGACGAGGACGCCCTCTACGGCGCCATGGACTGGCTCCTGGAGCGTCAGGAGAGGATCGAGCGGTCCCTGGCGAAGCGGCGCCTCGAAGAGGGCTGCCTGGTGCTCTATGACCTGACCTCGGTATGGATGGAGGGGAGAGCGTGCCCCCTGGCCAGGAGGGGTCATTCCCGGGACGGCAAGAAGGGCAAGCTGCAGATCGAGTTCGGCCTTCTGTGCGATCGGGACGGCTGTCCAGTGTCGGTGGAAGTGTTCCCCGGCAACACGGCGGACCCCGGGACGGTGGCATCACAGATCACCACGCTGCAGGAGCGCTTCTCCCTGGCGAAGGTGGTGCTGGTGGGAGACCGGGGGATGCTGACCGAGGCGCGCATACGCGAGGAGGTGAAGCCCGCAGGCCTGGACTGGATCAGCGCCTTGAGGGGACCGGCCATCCGTTCACTGGTGGAGGCGGGTGACGTCGAGATGTCGCTCTTCGACGAGAGGGACCTAGTGGAGATCACCAGCGATGCGTATCCCGGCGAACGCCTCATGGTCTGCCGCAACCCCCTGCTGGCCGAGGACCGGGCCCGCAAGCGCCAGGAACTGCTCGAGGCCACCGAGGCCCTGCTTGAACCGATCGCCGCAGCGACACGGCGCGACAAGCGCCGTCTCAAGGGTGCCGACAAGATCGGGGAGAGGGTCGGCAAGGTCATCAGCACGTACAGGATGGCGAAGCACTTCACGTGGTCCATCGACGACGAGGGTGTCTTCACCTATGGGCGCGATGAGGCTGCCATCGCCGCCGAGGCCAGGCTCGACGGCCTCTACGTGATCCGCACCAGCCTGCCGCAGAGCGAGCTCGACGGTCCCGGCACGGTGCGCGCCTACAAGCGGTTGAGTTCGGTGGAACGGGCCTTCCGCAGCCTGAAGACCGTGGATCTGAAGGTCCGCCCCGTCTACCACCGCACCGAACCCCGGGTCCGCGCCCATGTCTTCCTGTGCATGCTCGCCTACTACGTTGAATGGCACATGCGCCAGAAACTGAAGCCCATGCTGTTCGACGACGAGGATGCCGAAGGTGCCGAGGCCCGGCGGCCGTCCGTCGTGGCGCCGGCAGAAGTCTCGGCGAGCGCCCGGGCCAAGGCGGCAACCAAGAGGACACCCGGGGGTGATCCGGTGCACAGCTTCCGCACTCTCCTCGATGATCTCGCGACCATCACCCGCAACACCGTGGCGCCCCGCCTTGCGGGCGCCCAACCCTTCCAGGTCACCACGCGGCCCACGCCGCTCCAGAGAAGAGCACTCAAGCTCCTGGGCGTGAAGCCGTAATGTACCCAGTCAGACGCCCCTGAGATCCATCGAATGCCATTTATATCAAGCACTTGCACTTGATCGGCGCTGGAACTTCGGACTAGTGGAGCAGACCGCGAGACCGTGAAGAGGGACACCTGCGGTGCAGGAACCCACAACGACCACACAGAAACCACCCATGTCGTCACCTCGTTCGATGCCAGGGCCGCGTCGCCTAAGGACATGCTCCGGCTCAATCGCGGCGATTGGGCGGCAGAAAATCTGAACCACCGCCAGGGGGACTGTGTCTCCGGCGGGGACGTCGACCTGCTCCGCACGGACAACGGGTCCGGCGAACCGGGCCACCCTCAACAACATCACGCCTGCCGTGATCTTCGCCGAAACCAGGCGGCGACTGCCGTTGAACCACAGCGGAGCCATCACGGCCTCGATGAGTCCTCTCCAAGCGGCTCCCGCACGCCGCCAACACAATCCCCGGTGCCCGGAAACAACCCACCCGGCCACCGGATACGGCGTCTCGCCTGACCCGCGCCCGATTCGCACGCCGGAACCAGACAGGAATGAGACTGGGAACCCGCCGATCAGTGCTTCATCGCACAATCAGACGAAGTGTGGGAGATTCCCCGAGCACAAGGACCATCTCGTCGGCCAGCTTTCAGAGCATCACGTCGCCTGCATTGGGGCCCAGTGTCTGGCCCACATAAAGCTCCGCATCGTCGGAGGCAAGGAAGGCCACGGTCGCTGCGACCTCCTCGGGTTCGCCGAAACGCCCGAGTGGCAGTGCCGACGCCTTGGCCGCGCGCCACTCCTCGGAAAGCGCCATCACCAGTTCGGTGTTGATCGGCCCCGGAGCCACGGCATTGACACGCACGCCCGAAGTCCCGACTTCGCGGGCAAGGGCTTTGGTCAGGCCGATGATTCCGGCTTTCGCCGCGCTGTAGTGAACGAGTTCGATGCCCCCGATCTGTCCGAGTTGCGAGGCGATGTTGACGATCACGCCCGAGCGACGCTCCAGCATCGCCCCGATGGCGTGGCGGCTGACGAGAAAGGCGCCTCTGAGATGAACGGCAATCATCCGGTCCCAGTCGTCCACCGTCAGCTCGGTGAAGCGTGCCTGCTGGACGATTCCGGCATTGCTGACCGCCAGCGTGACCGCCCCGAACGCCTCTTGCGCCCCGGCAAAGATCGCCCTCACGGCGGTCTCGTCGGAAACGTCGCCGCCCACCGCCACGGCCTCGCCGCCGGTGCCGCGAATGATTCCGGCCGTGGCGTGCGCCGTTTCCGCCCGGAGGTCGTTGACCGTCACTCTGGCGCCTTCTGAGGCCAGCCTCAGCGCCACCGCGCGGCCGATTCCGGAACCGGCGCCGGTGACGACCGCGATGTGGCGGGTGAGTCGTCCGGTCATCGGATCTCCTCCTGGATTCCTGTTGTCCGCGCTCTCGCTCTCCTGACCGAGACACTCATCAGAAGGCCGTAGACGATCAGCAGCGAGACCGAGAACAATGTCGTCAGCACGCCGAAGGCGAAGAGGTTGGGGTGGATCTCGACGGCGAAGGCGCCGTAGATCGCGATCGGCATGGTGACATCAGCGCCACCGGTGAAGAGCGTGCGCGGAAACTCGTCATATGAGAGCGTCAGGGCGAAGAGCATCGCCGAGAGTACCCCGGGCATGATCATCGGAAAGGTCACCTTGCGGAAGGTCCTCGCCGGTGACACGCCAAGGGTCCACGCGGCCTCCTCGATGGATCTGTCGAAACGGTTGAAGATGGCGAGCATCACAAGGAAGGCGAAGGGGTAGGTATAAACCACATGAAGAACAAACGCAGTACTCCACCACTGGCGCTGCACTCCGAGCTGGTCAGCCACCAGCGCCATTCCGAGACCGAGAAGGACACCGGGAACCATCATGCCGAGCACGACGAGATAGAAGACGAGACCCGAGAAGCGGAAGCGCGTGCGGAAGGCCTGTGCCGAAAGGGTACCGAGAACCGTCGAGACCACCATCGTCGCGAAGGCGAGCGTCAGCGAGCGGATCAGGGCCTCGCCGATGGGAAGGGGTGCAACCCTCGAGGGTGGCGCGAAACCGAGGATATGCTGGTACCAGAACGTGGACCATTCGATGATCGGGAACTGGGGTCCTCCCTCCGGGCCGGTCTGGAAGCTCAGGATGCCCATGACGATGAAGGGGCTGTAGAGGAAGATGACGAACACCACCGTATAGACCGCAAGCCCGATCCGCATGTTGCGCAATTGGTGCATCACCGACCTTCCGTCACAGTTCGCGCCTCAGGTTCACGATCCTCAGGAGGCCCGTGATCACCACGGCCATGACGACGGTGAGAATGACCCCTGCCACCGCGGCAAACGCCCATTTGAGGGAGCCGACCTGGGTAACGATGATGTTGCCGAGAAGATTGACCTTGCGTCCCGAAAGCGCCGCCGAGGTGGCGAACTCGCCCAGAACCATGACCGAGACGAAGATGGCGCCAACGACCACACCCGGCAGGCTGAGCTGAAAGATGATGGTGCGAAAGATGGTGAAGGCGGAGGCGCCGAGGTCGCGCGCCGCTTCGATCAGACTCTCGTCGATGCGGGCGAGCATGAAGGCGATGGGCCCAACCATGAAGACGACATAGATCTGGACCATGCCGATGACGACCGAGAGTTCCGTGAAGAGAAGGGCTTCGGTGGGCTGGTCGATGATGCCCGCTGCCTGCAGGACGATGTTGATGGCGCCCTCCTTGCCGAGCATGGGACGCCAGGCGAGCACGCGGATCAGGAAGGAGGTCCAGAACGGGATGACGCAGGCGACTAGGAGAACGGTCTGCATCGTCTTGTTGCGCACGAAGCGGCCGATGAAGAGCGCCGTCGGGTAGCCGATCAGCAGCGTCAGAGCGAGGACGGTCAGCCAGATCCTCAGGGTTCGCAGCAGGGCTCCGAAATAAGTGTCTGATGCAAAGAACGTCGCCCAGCTCTTCACCGTCAGATCCGGTTCGATGGTGAAGGTGGTCTGCGTCCAGAAGCTGACGTAAACCATCATCGCCAGTGGAACGACGAGGAACAGAACCATCCAGAACACACCCGGCGCCAACAACAAGAGGTGGCGGTTCTGCGATCGAATCCACGCCATCGTCATGCACCCTTGCCGGGTCCTGCGAGGAGGTCGCCAGCCTCGTCGAAGAACAGCGTGTCCGCCACGTTCCACGCCAGGAGGCGTTCCTCGCCTGCCGAAAAGGTCTCGGGGTCGGCCCGGCTGAGGTGGCTTTCGACCTCCATCATGACCCCTGTCGCCGTTCGGAAAAAATAGACGATCTTCGAGCCCATGAACTCGGCAGTGACGAACGTCGCGCGCATCGATACGTGCGCCGCATCCACCGCGCTCTCCGTCAGGATCGTCGGGGTGTCGTAGCGCACCGCCATCGCCGTCGCGGTCATGGCGTGGTGCGGCAGCACGACGCCGGTGTCGCCATGGCGGAAGATCCCGGCCTTCACTTCACCATCGAGGATATTGTAGCTGTTGACAAAACGTGCGACCCGCACGGTCGCCGGCGCGTCGAAGACAACGTCGGGCCTCGCTGTCTGCACCGCCCGGCCCTGGTCAAGCACGACCATGCGGTCGCCCATGGCGATCGCCTCGTTTTCGTTGCCGGTAACATGAAAAAACGTGACGCCCAGAGTGCTCCGGATGTTGCGCAGTTCCACCGTCATGCGTTCGCGGAGATTGGCGTCGAGGGCACCGAGCGGCTCGTCGAGCAGGCACACCTGGGGTTGCGTGATGAGTGTCCTCGCCAGTGAGACACGCTGCTTCTGGCCTCCGGAAATCTGCCCGACCATGCGTCCTTCGAGCCCCTCGAGGCCGACCAGATCCAGCATTGCCGAGACCCGGCTGTCGACCGCCGTCTCGTCGATGATCGGATCGATCAGGCGGTTGCGCAGCCCGAAGGCAATGTTGTCGGCGACATTCATGTGCGGAAACAGCGCATAGTTCTGCTGAACGAATCCCAGACCACGGGTATGGGCGGGACGCGTCGTGATGTCCTCTCCATTGAGAACGACGCGCCCGGAATCAGGGCGTTCGAGGCCCGCGATGAGTCTCAAAAGCGTGGTTTTTCCCGAACTCGATGGTCCGAGCAATGTCAGATACTCGTCGTTCTCCACCTTGAGCGTCAGGTCGACAACGGCTGCCTTGTCTTCGAAAGCCTTCGAAAGCCCGAGCAACTCCATCATACCAGAGCGGCCCCCATATCCCAAGCGCGTGCGCTGTCTGTCCGCATGTCCTGATGCACCTTTGCATCTTGTCCTTTGGTGTCAAGGTCGCAGACGGCGCTCACCGTCGGCAGTCATGCGCGGAGGTATGGCCTGCGAAAGGCCGTGGCGCAAGATCGTCGGCCGACCGCGGGATTCTACGGAAACCCGGTTGCTAACGGGCAACCCGGGCATCACGTCGGGAGTGCCGCACCCTCCGGGCATGGCGTCAGCGGATGCGCTCACGCCGCCTGCTGTCCTTGCGCGACATCCTGCGCCGCCTCCGCTTGCATCGCGCTTCGAGGCGGCCCGTCACCGGCGCATGAAGGCTCTCGCCGTCGCCGGTGGCCACCTGGCCCACGTTCATGTCGATGCCGGTCACGGTGCCGTCGTCGCCGGCGCTCGACAGCAGCCACCCTGCAGCAGACGGATCGCATGCCACGTGCCGTCGATCCGCGGACCGGCTCTCCCTCGGGACAAGGGTTCCCTCCCCTGCGGCGCAGCGTCATCGACCCGATCTTCCTGAACGTGGAGCGTGCCGTTTGAAAGATGCGGATGGCGCCCGGGAGCGCACACGCTCATCATGCCCGCGCCGCCTGAACTTCGGGCGGCCGCCTCAGCCCCCTGAAACATCGCTGCCACGCATCCGCCTGAGCCTGCGACATCTCCTGCAAGCACGGCGTCAACCGGCGGAGCCGGATGAAGGCCTTGTCGAGCCGTGAAGAACGAAACGCTCGGGTAAGCCGTTCCGCTCCCGCCAGTCTCGCTGCTGCTCTTGTCGGTCGAGCATGGCGTTCCGGACGAAGCGGCAGGCGATGAGCGAGAGCAGCCAGCCTGCGTGCCTTCTCCCGAGGATCCGGGAAGCAGCCGATAGACAATCTGTCAGTGTCCAGTATCGTCCGCCATGCGCAG
This sequence comes from Alphaproteobacteria bacterium, assembly GCA_964291265.2. Lineage (GTDB taxonomy): Bacteria > Pseudomonadota > Alphaproteobacteria > SP197 > SP197 > SP197. Next base: position 279,261 of record OZ219746.1, on the reverse strand, counting down.
TCGGTCTTCCATTGGCCGCCTGATGGGGCGGGGAAGGCGACCCCGAACCACACGCTCAATCAGTCCCGCAACATCGCCTTTCAGTCAACGATACAATCACCTTGATTATCAACCAGCCTTCGGTAAGTGTCTCGACCAGTAAGCGTTCGGTCACGCGGTGATTGGAGCGATGACAGCACTGAGCGAATGCAGGCGAGCCCCGGGGCAATGCGTGATTGCCACTGTCATCCTCATCGACGTCACCCCTTGACCGAACGCTTACCTCGACCAACAGGGCCTGTGCCCTTGTTCTCATGTCAAACGGGAGGCCGGCCGTGCCCCGGAGCGATTATCTGTTCACGAGCGAGTCCGTGTCGGAGGGCCATCCGGACAAGGTCTGCGACCGGATTTCCGATGCCGTCGTGGATGCCTTCCTTGCCGCCGATCCCGTGCATGCACGGGTGGCCTGCGAGACCCTTGCCACCACAGGGACCGTCGTCGTCGCCGGGGAGGTCCGGGGCCCGGGAGACCTCATGGATCCGAAGCGGTTGCAGGAGAAGGTCGAGATGCTGGCGCGCAATGCCGTCAGGGACATCGGCTACGAACAACCGGGCTTCGACTGGCGCAGTCTTTCGGTCGCCGTGAAGCTCCACGCCCAGTCAAGCGACATCGCGCAGGGCGTCGATGCCTCCGGCAATCGCGCAGAAGGGGCCGGCGATCAGGGAATCATGTTCGGCTACGCCTGCAACGAGACAGGATCACTGATGCCGGCGCCCATCCATTACGCGCATCGTGTTCTGAAGTCCCTGGCCGAGGCGCGCCACAACGGCGCTGCGCATGACCTGGGGCCGGACTCCAAGAGCCAGGTGACGCTGGCCTACGAGAGCGGCCGGCCGGTCCGTGCCACCTCCGTGGTCGTGTCGACCCAGCATGCCGAGGCGCTCGACCAGGATGCGGTCCGCGAGGTCGTCAGACCCCATGTCGTCGACGTTCTGCCCGATGGCTGGATGTGTCCGGACGACCGTTTCTATGTCAATCCCACAGGCAAGTTCGTCACCGGCGGCCCCGATGGCGACTGTGGCCTGACCGGTCGCAAGATCATCGTCGACACCTACGGCGGCGCTGCTCCCCACGGAGGCGGCGCCTTCTCGGGCAAGGATCCGAGCAAGGTGGACAGATCCGCCGCCTACGCCTGCCGCTACCTCGCCAAGAACGTCGTCGCGGCAGGACTGGCTGATACCTGCACGATCCAGGTGGCCTACGCCATCGGCGTCGCAGACCCGCTGTCGCTCCATGTCGACCTCGCCGGCACTGGTGATGTCGACGAGAGGCGCCTCGAGGAAGTGCTGCGGCAGATCATGGACCTCACCCCGCGTGGCATCCGCAATCACCTCGGACTCGACCGGCCGATCTACGAACGCACGGCGGCCTACGGTCACTTCGGACGCGAGGTGGAGGCCGACGGCGGATTCTCCTGGGAGAGGACCGACCTTGCCGACGAACTGAGGAACGCCTTCTCCTGACCGGCGGTCAGACCTGGGGGCGCCGCCGGGGGCGCAGGCTCTCGCCCCGTCGCCAGTTCCTGGTCGATACCCTTCTGCCGGAACTGCGGGTTGTCATCGGCGAGGATGGCAGGCCCGATCCTGAACTCGGCGGGCGGCTCTGGCTGGAAATCGGGTTTGGCGGCGGAGAGCATCTTGCCTGGCAGGCAGAACGCCACCCCGAGGTCACGCTGATCGGCGCGGAAGTGTGGCTGAACGGCGTGGCAGGTCTGCTGGGCCTTGTCGAACACCATGGCCTTGCCAATGTCAGGATTTTCGACGCGGACGTGACGCGGCTTCTCGAAGCCCTTCCCCCTGCCTGCCTCGAACGCGTCTTCGTTCTCTTCCCCGACCCCTGGCCCAAGGCGCGCCACAGGAAGCGTCGCCTCGTCAACCCGGCAACCATGGCGTGGTTCTCGAACCTCCTCGTCGACGGAGGAGAACTGCATCTGGCGACCGATATCGAGGACTACGCTCTCGACATGACGCAGGCGCTCAAGGGCACGCAGGACCTGCAGTGGTCTCGACATCGGCCATCCGACTGGCCGCCGACACGCTACGAAGCCAAGGCTAGGGCGGCAGGGCGGGAGCCCGTGTTCCTTGCCGGCGTGCGCCGGCATCGGACAATCACGGCACTAGGAAGCCGGTGAGTTCCTCGACCTCCTTCTGGATCGGTTCGGCGATGGCCCGGGCCCGGGCCGCACCATCGCGCAGCACGTTGTCGACATAGCCGGGATCCGCCGACAGCCGCTTCATCTCCTCGCCGACCGGCCCCAGGGTCTCCACGGCAAGGTCCGCAAGACGGGCCTTGAAATCGCTGAACCTGGCGCTCCGGAACTCGTCCAGCACCACGTCACGGCTGACCCCGGCCAGTGACGCATAGATGGTGACGAGATTGGAGGCCTCGGGCCTGTTCTCCGGATCGAACGACACGCCCATGATGCTGTCCGTGCGCGCCTTGCGGATCTTGAGTGCGATGGTGTCCCTGTCATCGATGAGATTGATGCGGGAATAGTCGCTCTGATCGGACTTCGACATCTTGGACCGTCCGTCCCGCAGGGACATGACGCGGGTGGCCTCGCCCAGGATCACGGCCTCGGGAAGAGGGAAGAAGTCGACGCCGAACGTGTGGTTGAAAGCGCCCGCGATGTCGCGGGACAACTCGAGGTGCTGTTTCTGGTCAGCGCCGACCGGCACGTGGGTGGCGTGGTAGCCGATGATGTCGGCAGCCTGGAGAACCGGATAGCCGTAGAGGCCGAGACTCGCGTTGTCCCTCTGCCTTCCCGCCTTTTCCTTGAACTGCGTCATGCGGTTGAGCCACCCCAGGGGAGTGAGGCAAGCGAGGATCCACTGCAGCCGCAGGTGCATCGGGCACTGGCTCTGATTGAAGACGATGCAGCGTTCCGGATCGAGGCCCGAGGCCAAGAAACCCGCCGCCACCTCCCGCGTTGCGCCACGCAGCTGATCGGGGTCCCAAGGCATGGTCAGGGCGTGGAGATCGACAATGCAGTACACGCACTCGTGGTCGTCCTGCATCGCCACGAAGCGCTTGAGAGCGCCGAGATAATTGCCAAGGTGGAGGTTGCCGGTCGGCTGAACGCCGGAAAAGACCCGTTTCATCGGGAAGGCTCCAGATCGGGGAACGCGTGCTTATGGCGCGCCCGGTGCTGCCGGTCAAGAACGCCGGGAACGGCGGCTGCCGAAGATGGCCGTGCCGACCCGGACATGGGTGGCACCGCAGGCAATCGCGGTCGTGTAGTCTGCAGACATGCCCATCGACAGTGCCTCGAGACCGTTGCGGCGGGCGATGCCTGTCAGCCGGGAAAAGTGGGGAGACGGCTCCTCGTCGAACGGTGGGATGCACATCAACCCGACGACATCGAGTCCCGCCGACCGAGCGGCGGCGACCAGGTCATCGGCGTCGACGGGCAGGCAGCCGGCCTTCTGTTCCTCCTCGCCGGTGTTGACCTGGATGAAACACCGCGGGCGGCGGCCGGTTCTGTCCATCGCCTTCACCAGGGCGGTGATCAACCGCAGGCGGTCAACGCTCTCGATCACGTCGAAGAGGGTCACGGCATCGACCGCCTTGTTGGTCTGCAGGGCGCCGATCAGATGGAGTTCGAGACGGTCCCGCTCCTGGCGCAGTGCCGGCCACTTCGATGCGGCCTCCTGAACACGGTTCTCGCCGAACACGCGGTGCCCGGCTTGGATGGCTGGACGGATGTGCTGGGCGTCATGGGTCTTGGTCACCGCAACGAGCGTCACGGAACCGGCCAGTCGGCCGGCCCGGCGGGTGGCGGCGTCGACTTCCGCCTGCACGGTTTCAAGGTTGCCTGCCACGTCCACCACGCTCATGCCTCCACGGCCTTCCAGTAGTCGAACTTTCGCATCATCGCCTCGTTCTGAGACGCGATCTTCGTCACCTGGCCGGTGGATAGCGCGGTGCGCCACGTTCCGGCGCGGCCCTGGCGAAAAAAGCGCTCCTGGGGCACGGAACGTTCACCGAAACCTCTCTCATCCTCCAGACGCCGCAGATTCCCGAAGGAAGTGGTCCTGACCGCCTCCCTGATGCGCTTGCGTGTCATCCTCAGCCTGAGGAAGGCCGCCAGACCGGAGAATGCCGCCACCGGAGTCGTCAGCATGTCCTCGTAACGCATGACGTGAAGCCCCGGCAGAGAGCGCCGCGTCCAGGTCTCCACGTTCTGTGACCAGCTGCCCTGGAGTTCCGAGACATGACTCTCGGTGGATGGCGTCTCGTGGTTCTCGAGGTTCATGAGGTTGATCGCAAGATCGAGCGGCACACCCTGGTGATCGGCATAGGACAGCGCGATGTCGAGGGGATTGCGCACGATGTAGATCGCTCCGGCGGTGACGTCCATGTTGATGGTGGCCTGACCCCGGGATCTCAACACCGCAAGGTGGGTCTTGCAGAACACGACGTGGTCATGGCGGCGGGCGAAGGCGGCCTGGGCAGCCGGTCGGGCCCGCGCCACCTCCCCCGGAGTCCAGAGGCTCCAGGGTCTTGGATCGATCGCGTGATAGTTGTCGATCGATGCCTCGTTTCCTGCCGTCTGCGCCATGCGATCGAGATCGAAGGCGCCACCGTCCCGGCGCAGGACCTCGTGCAGGAAGGCCCTCACCCACGTGTTGCCCGACTTGGGGTAGCTGGCAATCCAGACGATATGCCCCATGGTGACAAGGCAGTCCGGGGCCTTCAGGCCGGCGAAGGACGTTCCCGGTCGGCATCGTGGACGCGAGGGAACCGGGCACAGTCCAGAGGGTCTCCGGGGGCAAGCCCGCAATCGGGAAAGTCGGGTTCCATGATCCCGGCATGGCGGACGTAGACCGCATCGTCACCGACCCACGTCGAGTTGGTGGCCCGACGCCGCCGGGAGGCCTGTGCGTTGCCCGGCGCCCCATGGACCGTCATGCCGTGGAATGCGATGACATCTCCGGGTTCGAGATCCCAGGCGAGAATCCTCTCCGCATGGACGCCATCGACATCAAGAGCATCGTGATAACCATCATCCCGGCCGCGGCCAAGGTCGGCACCGTCGCGGAAGCGGACAGGACGGAAGGCCGCCCCCCACCGGTGCGAACCCTGGACGCAGGTCAGGCACACATCGGCCGGCACCGGATCAAGCGGTGCCCACAGGACGGCGATCTGGCGGCCGGCCACGCAGTAGTAGGGCTGGTCCTGGTGCCATGTGCTCTTCTTGGTGGCTCCGGGTTCCTTGACGAAAACCCCGTCGAACAGGAAGTTGGCACGCCGTGACTTCATGAGCGTGGCCGACAGTTCCGCGGCCGGGCCCTCGAGGACGAACCGGCGGAGTTCCGGCACGCGGTCCGATGCCACGTAGTCGGTGAAGAAGACAGGATCGCCTTGGTCCTGGATGCGCCTGGTGTAGGGGCCACTTGTGCGCATGGCCCGTTCGACACCCTGGCGCAGCAGACCGACCCAGTCATCCTGGTAGACACCCTTCAGGGCCACGGCGCCGTCGATGCGAAACCGTTCGCACTCCTCTTCCGTCGGCAATCTCAGGGGGTGGGCCGCCATGGTTGCGTTCTCCTACTTCACGATCAGATCATGGGGCATCGACGACACCGCTTCGAAGCGATCGTCATGAACGATGCCGGTCTCGCCCAGGCTCATAGTCAGCCGACGGACACTGTCCAGGACAATCATATGCATGAAGATGACCATGCCCGGCGCTACTAGGGCCGGATTGCCATGGTAGATCATCGGCTCTTCCATCCAGGACGGCGGGTAGTTGGCGGAGAGCGAATAGCCGCAGGCGTTCAGCCTGCAGTCCTTCAGCCCGTGCGCATCCATCACCCGGGCGTGGGCATCGTAGATGTCGCCAAATGTGGCGCCCGGTCTCGCGGTCGCCTGGCAGGCCGCAAGGGCCTCGACACAGGCTTCGTGCATCATCCTGTGACGGTCGCCGACACGACCGGTCAGGACCGTCCTCATGATGGCCACATGGTAGTGCCTCCAGGCGGCGCCGAACTCGAGCTGCACCTGGTCATGCTCGCCGATGATGTCCCGGCCGGTGAAATAGCGCACGAGCAGCGCACCGTCGCCCGAGGCAATGATCGGCCGCCCCGCCGCATAGTCGCCTCCGCCCTCCAGGATGGCTCGTTCCAGGGCGGCGTAGAGCGCGCTCTCGTCAACGCCAGCGGCAATGATCCGGTACAGTGCCTCCAGCCCGGCGTCGGCAAGGACACCCGCCTTCCTGACATGATCCTGCTCTGCCGGACTCTTGATCAGCCGAAAGGCCTGAACGAGATCGCTGGCATCCTCCCAGGCGCCGAATCCGTCAAGCGCCCGCTCCATCATGGCCCAGTGCTGTGCGGTCAGGCCCCAGGCATTGAGTTCGACGCCGAACCAGCCGCCGCGAAGTCCCTTTTCCTCGAGGACGGCCAGCACATCATCAGCCGGATTGGCGCCGCCACGATCGACCCAGATGCGCACATCCGGGATCATCGACGTGAAGGCGGCCTGCTCACGGTCGGCCGATCTCGTGACAAGCACGAGATCGCCATCGGCGCGAAGCACCAGGCACTGGAACATCGCATATCCGGCGGTGTCATATCCGGTCAGGTAGTACATGCTCTCCTGACGGAACATGAGCAGAGCGTCGAGCCCGAGTTCCTGCATGCGGTCGCAGGTTCTTCGCCTGCGGTCCGCCAGTTCCTCCTCGCCAACGTGAAGACGGGGCATCAGCGACTCTCCTCAGCATGCCGCTCGTGGATCATGCCGTTGAAGCAGCCCCGGCGTAAAGCTAGAACGTTCAACGCAACGACGCAGGATTGACACTCTTGACCAGCGATTTGCCGCTCTTCCGTCTCGACGCCGTCGTCAAGCCCGAATGGATCGACGAGTACGGACATCTCAACATGGCCTATTACGTGCTGATCTGCGATTTCGCGACGGCGGCGTTCTGGGACCGGATGAACGAGCCCGTGACCCTCGAGGAACGGGACGGCGCCGAGTACGCCGTCGTGGAGACCCATGTGAACTACATGGACGAACTCAGGGTCCATGCCCCGGTGGTCGTCACCACCCAGGCGCTCACCGCCGATGCCAAGCGGTTTCACATCTTCCACAGCCTCAGCCACGCCGAAGAAGGCTATCTTGCGGCCACCAACGAGGTGATGGCGCTCGGCTTCAACCTCAACACCCGTGCCATGATGGAGTTCCTTCCCCTGGTCCGCACGCGGCTTCAGGAAACGGTGCTCGCACACGGCGCCATCGAACGTCATGTCAATACCGGCCGCGCCATCGGCCAGCCGAGAAAGCGCTAGACCCGAAGAGGAGCTGCAGGAACCATGCGTGGATTTCCCTCACCACCGCGCACAACCACCCATGCCGAGCACGGCATGGTAGCGACATCGAACAGGGATGCCACCCGGGCTGCTCTCGATGTTCTCAGGAGCGGAGGCAACGCCATGGATGCCGCCGTCGCGGCCGCAGCGGTGCTCGCGGTGGTGGAGCCCATGTCGACCGGGATCGGCGGGGACGTATTCTGCCTCTACGCTCCCCGGGGGACTTCGCGCATCGTGGCCTACAACGGTTCGGGCCGGGCGCCCCGGCGGGCGGAGCTCTCCTGGTACCTTGAACGAAACATCACCCGGATCACCTCAGACAGTGCGCACGCCGTCACCGTTCCCGGCTCGGTCGATGCTTGGTGCCGGCTGATCGAAGATCATGGCTCCATGGGGATCGACGAAGTCCTGCAGCCTGCCATTCGCCTTGCCAAGGACGGGTACGTGATCCAACCGGTGATTCACGATGCCTGGCGCGCGTCCAGCCGGCGCCTTGCCGCCGATCCCCATGCCGCCAGAATCCTCCTGGTCGACGGTGACGCGCCCGAACCGGGCGCCATTCACACCCAGCCGCTTCTTGCTGCCACGCTGCGGGAAATCGCCAACCACGGGCGTGCCGGCTTCTACGAAGGCTGGGTCGCCGAGGACATTGTCGCGCGCCTCCGGGAGCTTGGCGGTCTGCACGAAATCGAGGACCTCGCGAACTCAGCAGGGGAGTACGTGGAGCCTATCTGCAGCGACATGGCCGGGTACAGGGTTTACGAGTGTCCACCCAATGGCCAGGGAATTGTGGCGCTCATCATGATGAACATCCTCGAGGATTGGGGCAATACCGGCGGCGATCCGTTGTCTGCGGACCGCATCCACCTTGCCCTTGAGGCGGGGCGTCTCGCCTTCCGCGACCGGGCGCTCTATGTCGCTGACCTGACCATGGCCGACGTTCCCGTCGACACGCTTCTCTCCCCCGCCTACACCGCCATGCTGCGCTCGCACATCGATCCTGCCCGGGCCATGGTCGACCTTCCGCCCGCGGAACTGCCAGCGACTCCTTCGACAGTCTATCTCGCGGTGGTCGACCGCGACCGCAATGCGGCAAGCTTCATCAACTCGCTCTACTTCTCGTTCGGCTCATCCAGGGTCGCTCCCAAGTCCGGTGTGACCCTGCAGAACCGGGGTTGCGGGTTCGTGCTGGAACCGGGGCATCGCAACGCCATTGCGCCGGGCAAGCGGCCCATGCACACCATCATTCCGGCAATGCTGACGGAGGGCGAGAGAGTCATCATGCCATTCGGTGTCATGGGCGGAGACTACCAGCCCTGGGGTCACACGCACGTGCTCCAGAACATGCTGCATTACGGCATGTCCCCCCAGGAAGCGCTCGATCTGCCGCGCTTCTGTTATCAGGACGGTGTGGCGATGATGGAGCCGGCCATTCCCGGTCACGTCATGCATGAGCTTGCCCAACGCGGTCACCCGCTCGGCATCACGCCGGAACCCTTCGGCGGGGGGCAAGCGATCTGGATCGACTGGGAGCAGGGAACGCTCGCCGGCGGCAGCGAACCGCGCAAAGACGGTATCGCGCTGGGCTACTGACCGACCGGGGGCCTATTCGACAACGATCAGCGAATGGGGTACCTCGGGTGTGGCCATGAACGCTCGGTCCTCCTCGAAGAGCAGGCATTCGATCACGAAAAACTGCCCGACATGGCGGGGCATGAAGACCTGGATCTCGTGGTTGACTGCCGTTCCGGGTTCGAAGATGCGATCGGCGTTCTTTTCGCAGAGCGGGTCGTAGACGAAGTTCCCCACCCAGTCCGACAGAAAACCTATACCCATCTCGTAGCCGCCGATCCAACCGCGGCTGCTCCACAGTCCTTCAGCCTCGTAGTGGGCCTTCACCTTCTCGTTGAGCTCACGCACCGGCAGTCCGGGTCTCAGGCACGCGCGCACCACGTCCATGACAGCCGCCGAACGGTCGGTCACATCCTTCACGTCCGGCCGCGGCTCGCCGAGGCTGAAGGTGCGGGCACAGTTGATGTGGTAGCGCTTGCAGACACCGGCGACGTCGATCGTCACCGTCTCGCCGGCCTGCATTCTGCGGCGCGTGGCGATGGCGTGGGCCGCGTTGGACTTCTTTCCCGAGAGCACCGGCATCATCATGGACTGAAGTTCACCACCCGCCTTCGCCAGGGCGTTGATCACCTCTCCCTGCACCTCGAGTTCCGTGATCCCCGGACGCAAAACCTCCCGCGCCCGTTCAAGACCGGCGGCCGCAATGCGGCAACCTTCCTTCAGGCAGGCCATTTCCGCAGCAGACTTGACCCAGCGCACATCCCTCAGGATACGGCTGCCGTCGACCACCGTCGCACCGGCCGCCTCGAAGGCCGCCTGGAAGCGGTCGCTCACCGCCCGGTTGGGGCGCATCGCGTGCATTTCCAGGCCGACGGAACCCTTGAGCCAGCCCTCGGCCTTCAGTTCCGAGGCGATGAAAGCCGTGCCGTCGCGGTAGCTCGACCGGGGAAAATAGCGGGTGTCCTTCGAGACCGTGAAGGTTCGCGTCAGGACGGCCTCGCGTTCGGTCTCGAAATGGATGAAGCGGTCATGGTCGACATGGACGGCGATGCCGTTGGTAGCGCTCCATTCCACGGGGCTTTCCGTGTGATACCACATGCAGACGTAGCCGGAGACGTAATACATGCTCTCCGGAGACGACAGGAACAGGCAGTCGATCCCGGCCTCTGCCATCGCCTCGCGAACCCGCAGGAGACGGCTATCGAACTCTGCCTGCGTGAACGCGATCTCGCGTTCCGGCTGGGTCTCGAAGTACACCTCGTCGCGATAGTCCATGATGCCGGGCAACCCTTCAGTTCCGGATGATGTTGTGTTCGGGACCGAAGGGGAAACGCGTGATGTTCTCTGCTCCGTCCTCGTGGATCACAAGGATGTCGTGTTCACGGTAGCCTCCGGCGCCGGGCAGACCTTCCGGGATCATGATCATCGGCTCCATGGAGACCACCATGCCCGGTTTCAGCTCGGTTTCGACATCCTCGCGCAATTCGACGCCGGCCTCACGTCCGTAGTAGTGGCTCAGCACGCCGAAGGAGTGGCCATAGCCGAAGCAGCGATACTTCAGCAGATCCCAGGACTGGCAGAGTTCGTTCAGTTCCGCGGCAATCTCACGGCACCTGGCCCCGGGACGGATGAGTTCGATGCCACGTCTGTGCACCGCGACGTTCTTTTGCCACAGGTCGAGTTGAACGTCACTGGCATGGTCGCAGAACAGGGTCCGTTCGAGGGCGGTGTAGTACCCGAAGATCATCGGAAACGCGTTCAGGCTGAGGATGTCCCCCGACTCGATCACACGGTTGGTCACCGGATTGTGGGCGCCGTCGGTGTTGATTCCGGACTGTACCCAGGCCCAGGTCTCCATCGGCTCGACATAGGGGTGGTTGCCGGCAATCTCGCGGATCATCGCATCGGTGACCGCGATCGCCACCTCGTGTTCAGGCACACCGGCGGCCACTGCCTCGACGCAGGCCTCGCCGCCGATGTCGGCCGTGCGGGCACCTTCCCTGATGAGGGAGATCTCTTCCGCGGACTTGATGGTGCGCATCCACATCGACGGCCGAGCGACGTCCACGAAAGTGACGCCGGGCAGAGCCTCTTCCAGTTCGCGCCTGAAATCGAGGTTCATGTGGTCGAACTCGATTCCCAGGCAGCGCACGCCCTTCGTCAGACTCTTCACGGCATCGAAGTAGTTGCCGCGGCGCCAGTCGGTATAGGCGATGTTGTCAGCGAAGCTGCGCCGCCAGGACTGTCCGCCATCGGTTCCCGTGGAGATCGTCGTCGCCGCATCGGCCGTGATGACCATTCCGAAACGGCGTCCGAAACTGCAGTAAAGCCATCCCGAGTAGTAGTTGATGCAGTGGTACGAGGTGAACAGCGCGGCATCGACGTCGTGAGCCGCCATCCAGTCCCTCACGGCGTCCTGGCGACGCGTCATCTCGGCATCGGAGAAGGGTCTGTAGACCTTCTCTCCGATGCGCCAGGTGGTGAGCCGAGGCATGTCGGATGATTGAACCATGGATATCTCCTTCACGTGTGCCAACCTGGTTCTGCGAGGCGCCCGTCCGGACGTGCGGCGCGCGGTATTGTCCCCGGCCGCGAATTGAACGTGACGATCCCGGCAGAATGCGAACCTGTGACCTCTGCCTTCGGAGAAAATGTTAGCACCTTTCCGAAATATCCGACAGAACGCGGCCGAGCAGGACAAGCCACTGGTCGAGTCCGGCGGACTCATCGAGGAAGATCCTTATGTGGACGACAGGCAGCACGGCCACTGGGTCTGGCTCTGGCCTGACGGTATACTACGGACTTTCATCGGTGTGTTGAAGGCTGCCGAGTCGATTGATGATGCCTTGATCAGGCGCTTTGCTGTGGAACATTTTGTCCCGCCATGCGCTTGCCGCACGGTTCTTGAAAGCGCCCGGGAAGGGACGGCTGTGGTGCGTGCCTTGAGGACGTCGTTCCAGTCTTCGTGGCCGTCTGGCGGCATGCTGAGCGCTCGGCGGCACGGTCTCCGACGGGGACGGCGTCGGCGTGCGTCCACGCACCGGGCCGGAAGACCGCGGGTTTCGGCGAGGTGGCGGCGGACGGCGGACCAGGGTCGCCTCGCGATGCGGCTGGCCCCTCGGCCCGAGGCCGCGTCTGCGGTCAGGCTTCGGCGGCGCGATATGCACCGGGACCGTCCTGCGCGACACGCCCTTCCTGGACGGGCTTGGCCAGAAGCGTGGCGACGGTCTTGTTCCGTGTTGCGGCGTGTTCCCGGATCTGGTGTTGCGAGAGCGGCGCATCGCCGGCGGAGAGGACCTGGACGATGCGCTGTTCGGGGGTTGGCGGCTGCGGCCTGGCGCTGACGGGTTCCTGGCCGCAGCTGCAGGGCGGCTCCGTTGTCGCTGTCGGCGAGTTCGATGTCGAGATCGGCGAGTCCGGGTGCGGCGCGGTGTTCGACGGTCATGAGGATGGTTTCGCGGCGCCGCCGCGGGTAGAAGTTGGTGTTGCCCCATGCGTGCAGTTCGCTGCTTCCGCGCAGGGCCTGTCCGGGCCGGCTGGCGGCGCTCTTGCGTGCGTGGTGGACGAGCAGCACGGCGGCCCCGGAGCAACGTTGCACGTCCCGGCAGGTCGCCGATCCTGTTTGAGCGGGTGTGAGTCTAGTATGGCAGTTATGGTCTTAAATTATGGGGTTAGTTCAATTGTTTCATCTCATGCGGCCAGCGCCTGGGTGTGATGTGGGTTGATGTTGTCGTTGGCTGGTGCGTTGTCGCCCTCGATCATGGCGGTCCACGCGCTTTCGAAGCGGCCGGATTTGATGAGGGCGCGGAAGGTGAGAACGGCTTGTCCGCCGACGATGCGCCAGCGCATGCCGGAGCGCTTCATGCGCTGTGTGACGAGGGTCTTGTTGGCTGCCTCGACAAGTCCCGAGCCGATGGCGATCCCCTGTTGCTTCAGCGCGTGGTAGCGCATGCGGTGGCGATGCTTGCGGAAGAAGGCCAGTTCCCTGTCGATGTCGGCTCGGCCCGCTGGCTTGGCGGTGTCGCGAAGGTGGCGCAGCGCCCGGATCACCCTGTCGATGCCGCGGGGGTCGTGACGCAGGATCTCGCGGTACTTCTCGAACCAGTGGGGCGCCGCTGCATGGTCGGCCACCACGCGCAGATGTTCGCAGGCATGCCAGAAGTCGATCACCTCGGTTTCGGGTTCAAGACCAGAGAGGAAGGTCCAGTTGTCGGCGGCGGCGTCGGCGATGGCGCTGATCCTGATCTCGGGACGCTCACGCCTGATATGCGCGACCTCGCTTGCCAGCTGCACCTTCAGCGTGCACTTGCCGCGCTCGGGCATGCGGCCGAGATAGACGGTCTTCAGGCGCTCACCGTCGGCATCGTGGAAGGAGACTGTGCCACAGGCCGCCTCGCGCCAGCAGGCCTCGCTACGGCCGTCCTCGCCGGCCCGCAGCGCCACCATGACGCCGTCGAGCGAGACCGAGGCGGTGACCGCGTCCTGCGGAATGTCCTCGGCTTCCCGGATGCCATCCAGGGCCTGCGGGCCGAGACCTTCCCAACGCTCCTGCATGGTCAGGCTCAAGCGCTGCAAGGTGCTCACAGACGGCGTCATGGCGCCGAGCTTGTCGAAGAACGCCTCCGCTTCCCGCGCCGTGCAGTGGACCATCATCATCAGCCCGAGCTGAGCCGCCGGCCGTGTCAGGTCGTCGTCGACGAGACCCAGGCTTTCGTCCACCGGCATCAGCGACCGGCGGTGCCCGCCGGTGCGGTAGCGCGCACGCTGAAAGGTCACCGGGCCGAGCGAGGTCATGATCGTCTTCGGCGTCGGCGCCACACGGAACCAGTTCTGCCCGTCCCGCTCGATCCGCGGCGCACCCCTCGGCACAGGCACCCAGGAGCTCGCACCCAGGCGCGTGCACGCTCTCAAGCACCCGCCGCTCCATCGCGACCGTACAACCGCGATAAATCAATGACTTGGCTGCGCCATACGAGAACTACACCCGTTTGAGCACGCTGCGATGCCCCTCCTGCTTGCGCGAATGTCCCTGTGCGCACTGACCTGTTGCAGGCGCATCCCGATAGAGAGTTGATTCGTTGAGAACTGGCGCACCCGAGAGGATTCGAACCTCTGACCTCCGCCTTCGGAGGGCGGCGCTCTATCCAGCTGAGCTACGGGTGCATACCGTTCGCGAGATGTCTACGCGAAATACTCGTTGGCCTGAAGAGCGAGCCCGTCATTCGCTCAAGCCCTTGTTCCGTCACTTCTCCCTCTTGCAGCAACACGAGCCATCGCCGGACCTGATGTCCGCCTTCGGAGGCAGCGCTCTGTCCAGATGAGCTACGTGACCGGATGACGCGACCGTAGGAAAAAACTTGCAGCGTGACAACACCGGCCCAAAGTAACGCCCGATGAACGCCACAACCCTCCCGTTCCCGGCCGGCAAGGCCTTCACTCCCGAGGAAGCTGGAGCGGTCATCGATGTCGGGCGCATGCTGCGCTATCGCCTGGCGAGGCTGCAGAAGGCCATCGTTGACGAGGACTGTTGCGGTCTCCTGCTCCTGGGAGTCCACAACAAGCGCTATGCCACGGGAATGCTGCGCACGGGCATCTACAACGCCCACAAGCCGTCGAGCGCGGTATTCGTTCCTGCAAGCGGCCTCAACACCATCTTTGACTGGTTTCATCCGGACAATCCGCACGAGACACCGGAAACCACCGGTGAACTGAGGCCGATGCCGGTGTTCGCCTACTTTCCTGCCGGCGAACTCAACCGTGCCATGGTCGCATCGTTCACCGGTGAAATCGCGGACCTGGCACGCGCCCAGGGTGGCAAGCGGGTGGCCCTCGATATCGCTGATCCTCTTCTCGTGCATACTCTCGTCGCCGAGGGCCTCGATGTCGTCTCCGCCGACCACCTCATGGAAATGGCGACGCTGATCAAGAACGACGACGAAATTCGCTGTCTTGCCAACGCCTGCGCCGTCGCCGGAATCGCCATGGCACGGCTCCGCGAGGCCCTGTGTCCGGGCATGACGGAGTACGAGGCCTGGTCGATCCTGCAGCAGACCAACACGGCGTATGGGGGCGAGTGGCTGGAGTACCGCTACCTTGCTTCGGGACCGCGCATCAATCCGTGGGAACAGGAAGCATCGAACCGTCCCATCGGCGCGGGCGACATGGTCGCGTTCGACTGCGGCATGATCGGACCCCTGGGTTACAGTGCCGACGTATCCCGGACCTTCCTTTGCGGTCCGGTTTCGGCGACGCCGACGCAGCGCCGTCTCTATCGCCTTGCCGTCGACAACATCGAGCACAATCTCGACCTGGTGAGAGCCGGTGTCTCCTTCGAGACCCTCTCGAAGGGCTGCTGGCCCTACCCGCAGGAGTTCCTCAAGCACCGCTACCCGGTCATGGCCCACGGCATCGGCATGGGCGACGAATGGCCGGCCATCCCCTGGCCCATCGACTGGGAGGCGCGCGGCACCGAAGGTGAACTCGAGGAGAACATGGTCATCTGCATCGAGAGCTTCATCGGCTCCGAACACGGCGGAGAGGGTGTCAAGCTCGAACAGCAGGTCGTGGTGACCCGCGACGGCTACGAACTCCTCTCACCCTTCTCCTGGGAAGACGATCTCCTGGGTCGGTAATCCCACGGATCAGCGCATGAAGTCCGTCACGAGCCTCGCGAAGTACTGGGTCGCCGGATCCCAGTAGGGCGACAGGACACCGCCATCGAAACCCGGAGACGCCCTGGCTCCCTGCATGTTCTCGACGATCTCGAAGTCTTCCGTGTTGAGCTCGTTCCACATGTCGTAGACATCCTGGCGATATCCGGCGTGTGCCTCATCGGTCGCCGCCTCGCCGACAAAGTACATGTGGATGTGCTCCATGGTCCTGTCCGGCGCCAGGGCGTGGAGCTGGAAGATGGCAAGCTGGTCGGGCCAGATCTGGATGGCGGTCGTCGGGAAGAGATGGAAGTACCATTCAGTGCGTTGGCCCTTGCTGTCGAGGCCCGGATACATGGGCATGCCGATGCCGCGTCCCGGCTGGGGCTCCCGGATCATCGACGTGTTGTGGAACCAGGGCCCTTCGGTGTCGACGGCCACCCTGGCGTCGAGTGGCGTGAAGACTTCCAGCCTGGGGTGGACCGTGGGCACATGGTAGGCGTCATAGAAGTTTTCGTAGATGAGCTTCCAGTTCCCCTTGGCGTCGAAATCCAGGGTCGTGGCATAGCGCAGGGCACCGAAATCGTAGTCCTTCGTACGCCGGGCGAACGGTTCCCAGTGATCCTCGAATTCCGGCGCATCGCCCGAGATGTTGACGAAGACGAGATCATGCCAGACGGCATGACGCACTGGAACAAGACCCGGTGCGTCCTCTCCGGGTTCCGTGTCGTGACAGCCACCACCGAAGAAGTGGGGACGCATGCGCAGGCTGCCGTCGAGGCCGTAGACCCAGGAATGGTAAGGGCAGGTCAGGACCGACTGGCGTTGGCACGGCTTCGCCACCACGACGGCTCCGCGATGCCGGCAGACGTTGTGGAAAACCCTGACCATGCCGTCGTGATCGCGCACGATGATGAGCGGCATGCCCGCCATCTCGACCGGCGCGACATCGCCTGGTTTCGGCACATCGTGACAGAAACCGGCAAGCATCCAGGTGCGGACGAAGATTCTCTCGTTCTCCGCTTTCAGCCATTCGGGGCTGGTGTAGCACTCGTTGGGGAGACCGCTGCCGTCACGGGTTGCCGACCGGAACCGTGCGACTGCGGAGTTGTCCAGGACCCGGTGAACCAACCCATCGCCTGTGACTGACGGCGCGTGATTCAACATCGTGTCTTCTCCCGCATCCGGAACATCGGGAAAGATAGTCTCCGCCCCTTCCCGCCTTCAACAGCCATCACGACCAGCCCTGACGGACGCGGCCATGAGGCGCTCGAAGAGGGCATTCTGCTCGCCGGGATCGTCGACATCGATATGAACGCGCGCAAGACCGTCCTCGCTGCGCATCCAGGAGAGCTCCGCCTCGGCCCCGTAGTGCACGTTCGGCCGAACACTCTCCGGATCATCAAGAGTTCCCAATCCGATGAAGATGATGTCATCAAAGGCGCCTCCCGACGCGTAACGTGTCAAGAGCGAACTGCCACAGTCGGCACAGAAACCCCTATCGCAGACGTCCGAAGACCTGTAGACGCGGGGCTTGCCTTGCGTGAACACGACCGCATCGCGATCGAAGGCCACCGTGGCCAGCATCGCGCTGCCGGTCCATTTCTGGCACATGCGACAGTGGCACAGCGGCGCGAACCTCGGTTCTCCTGAAATCTGGTAGCGCACGGCTCCGCACAGGCAGCCGCCGTTGAGGCGTCTTCCGGTCATTGACGTCCTCCCCCCTGCTGCATGGCAGCAATCGGCAGCAATCAAACCTCGAGCAACCACATGTCCTCGCCCCGGAGCCAGCGCACCAGGGCTTTCTCCGGCTGATCAAGTCCCTCGACAGAGTCGTACCAGAAATCCCGCCAGCCTTCAGCAGAGTAGCCGGCGAAGAGCATCAGGTTGAGAGGATAGCCCTCGCTGTCCGAACAGCGGCGAAAGTCGTCACGGAACAGGAACAGCGGTTTCTGCCAGGCGATCGCCAGGCCGACCTCGACCATCACGCCTTCGTCAGGCGGACAGCCGTTGACGACGGCGAAGACCCCATCCGCCTGCCTGACGCCCCTGGCGTCGCTGCGGGCGATCCGCCAGGCCCAGTGCGGTGCGCTGCGGTCACGGTTCTCAACGGACTCGAAGGGCTCCCACACCTCGGCGCCCAGCGTCTCGAGTCGCCGGCACAAATCCCGCAGGGGACCGGTCTTCAGAGATGCCGAAAAGCCGTACGGATTCGCAAGGTAGAGGGTGCGTTCCGCGTTCATGTCATGACTCCGTTGCGTCTGCCCGCCCCTCATCTGCACGGCAGTCTATCTCATACCACGCTCGGTCAGACGGATTGTTGTCCGGAACGTGTCGCAGTCGTGAAAATCGGACAGCTGAATGCCACTCTGCACGAGTTGGATGTGATGCGCCGCAGACCGAGAACGGCGTTGTCAGGTCGGGTTCCTTGTGTATTCATCCCACGAATCCCCTTGTCTGGGAACACCGCACAGGAAAGATCGAAGAAGTGTGTTGACGACAAGGAACGGTGCGGGCCATAATGCCAGTGCCTGTCATGGCAACAGTCGACAATCCCTTCTTGGGCCTTGTCGCCATCGGTTGTGCCTCCTGTGCCTCCTTGCCCAACCGTTCAAACAGCCTCCGCACTCTCCAATGCGGGGGCTGTTTTCCTTTGAGATTCCTGGAGTCGTGCTATCGCTCCCGTTGCGTTGGGTGCCGCCAGGCCGGGCGGGGATTGCTTCCCGCCGCCGGCATCGATATCATGTCAGCCATGAGACCGATGCCACATGGCCGCTGTTTGTGGCGACCCCTAGGGGAATCGAACCCCTGTCTCAACCGTGAAAGGGTTGTGTCCTAACCTCTAGACGAAGGGGTCGCACGAACCGGACGCTGAGATAGCGGAA
This sequence comes from Alphaproteobacteria bacterium, assembly GCA_964291265.2. Taxonomy (GTDB): domain Bacteria; phylum Pseudomonadota; class Alphaproteobacteria; order SP197; family SP197; genus SP197. Next base: position 260,805 of record OZ219746.1, on the reverse strand, counting down.
CGCCTCGAGAAATTCAAGCGCACGTGGAGGTCAGGTGGCGACGGCGACGTCCTCGATCATCAGTTGCGGACGGACCCTGCCACGCCATGTATTGATGGTCAGATGTCCGGCAAGGTGAAAGGCACCGGTGTCGCTGGTCAAGAGGGCCTTGCCCAACGGGCCGTCCGCGACGCGGAACGCGACGGCGTCGAGTCGCGCACCGCCGGCATCCGTGGCGGTTACTTGGACATGGTGTTCCCCGACCCGCCTGGCCCAGCTGACGCGCGCGTCCTTGATGGCGAAACGCGGCTGAACGTTGCCGGTGCCGAAGGGACCGGCGCGTTCGATGGACCGGATCAGATCCTCGTTGACGGCAGCAACGGTGAGGACGCCATCGATACCGAGTTCGGGCACGTCCGGCAACGACGCAATCTCCCGGGCCAGATGGTCATCGAGAAAGGCAGCGAGGTCGGCGATCCTGTCTTCCTTCACCGCCAGGCCCGCGGCGGCGGGATGGCCGCCACCCCTGACGAGAATGCCCTCCTCCACTGCACGCCCTACCGCGGCGCCGATGTTCACGCCCCTGACTGAGCGACACGAACCCGTACCAGGCGAATCGGTCGTGGAAATCACCACGGCGGGCCGGGAGAAGTGGTCCACGAGCCTGCTGGCCACGATGCCGACGACGCCGGGATGCCAGTCCCTTCCCGACACCACGTAGCAGTGCCGTGGCGCCTGTGCCTCGGCCTGTTTCATGGCGGCCTCGAGCACCTCTCGCTCGATGCGCCGACGCTCGACATTGCAGTCATCCAGCCTGACGGCAATGCCTGCCGCCTCCTCCTCGTTCTGCGAGGTCAAGAGGCGCACACCCAGTGTCGGGTCGCCGATCCGGCCACCGGCATTGATGCGAGGCCCGAACAGGAACGTCGCATGGTGGGCTGTCGGGTCTTCTGCCAGACGTGCCGCACGGCCAAGGGCCGACAACCCCTCATTGGCGCCGCGCCCCAGAACCTTCAGCCCCTGACGCACCATTGCCCTGTTCAGTCCGACAAGGGGAACGTTGTCGCAGAGCGTACCCAGGGCCACCAGATCGAGCCATTGCATGAGATCGGGCTCGGAACCGCCATCAAACCGGCCCCGCTGACGCAGTTCCCTGTTGATGGCGACAACGGTCATGAATGTCACGCCGACGGCCGCAAGGTGGCCCAGTCCGCTGCGGCAGTCGGGCCTGTTCGGATTGACCAGTGCCGTGGCGTGGGGCAACTCGCCTGCCACCTGATGGTGATCAATCACGATGACATCGATGCCCGCCTGATGCGCGAGACGGAGGGGCTCATGTGCCGTGATGCCGCAATCCACCGTCACCACCGGACCTGCACCCCTCTCCCTGAGAGAAGCGATGGCACTGATGCTCGGCCCGTATCCCTCCTTTCTGCGATCGGGAATATGGACCACGGTCCTGGTGCCAAGACAATCAAGATAACGCACGAGAAGGGCTGTCGACGTGGCGCCGTCGACATCGTAGTCGCCGAAGACACCGATCGTCTCGCCCGCTTCGACGGCATCCGCCATGCACCGGACAGCGCCCGCCATGTCGACCATACCGAGAGGATCGGGCATCAGGTGCTTCACGCGGGGTTCGAGAAATTCCTCGACGTCACCGACCTCCACACCCCTGGCTGCCAGAAGGCGGGCCAGGATTTCCGGCAGGTCGAGGCGCTGCGCCAGCGTCATGACGGAATGATCGTTGCCAAGACGGTCATTCCAGTACAGTCCCCGACATGACCGGGTCACACCCAGAACCGCGCCGCTCACCTCTCAGGAACTCCCCTCGCATGGCGCATGGTCCGTGGTGATGACACGCACGGCGCTGGAACTCATGACAAGGGACTGGGTGATGGTCCTGGCGCCCTCCTTCCGGACTCCTCTCAGCATCCAGCCATCGGTCACACCGGTCGCACAGAACACCACGTCACCCGATGCCAGTTCCCCGATGGAGAAGATGCGGTCCGGGTCTGCGATCCCCATGGCGCGGGCCCGGTTTCGTTCACCGTGATCGCGAAACGCCAGGCGGCCCTGAAAGTGGCCACCGACACATCGAAGGGCGGCGGCTGCCAGAACGCCTTCCGGAGCGCCGCCGATTCCCATGTAGATGTCGATTCCGGTCTCCGGCCTGGTCGTGGCGATCACCCCTGCGACATCACCGTCCTGGATGAGCCGGACGCGCGCACCCGTCTTCCTCAGGTCCCGGATCAGGTCATCATGGCGCGGACGGTCGAGGACCAGCGCGACAAGATCATCGACCTTGCGCCCCCTGGCCTCGGCGAGACACTGCATGTTCTCGCTTGGGGTCCGGTCGAGGCCGACAACGCCTTGCGGCAGATCCGCGCCGACTGCGATCTTCTCCATGTAGACATCCGGCGCATGAAGAAGTCCTGCGGTACCGGCCAACGCCAGAACAGACAGAGAATTGGCTCCTCCCGTCGCGCAGAGCGTCGTTCCCTCGAGCGGGTCGAGAGCGATGTCGATGCGTCTGCCCTTTCCCGTACCGACCTCCTCGCCAATGTAGAGCATCGGCGCCTCGTCGCGCTCTCCCTCGCCAATCACCACCTGTCCCTGCATGTCGATCCGGTTGAGGCCGCGCCGCATGGCATCGACGGCCGCCTGGTCTGCGGCCTTCTCGTCGCCCCGTCCCACATGACGGGCGGCAGCGATGGCGGCGGCCTCGCAGACCCGTGCGGCGTCGAGAACAAGGGGTTCGGCGCTCATCACGGATGCCGTTCCGGATTATGCCGGGTCATGCGTCACACCCGTTCGATGCGGATGGTGACCGGCGCCTCGGTCACCGTATCGAGAGCGGCAATGCACTTGCAGGCCCGACGCATTGATGCCTCTTCCGCCTCATGGGTCGTCATCACGACCGGTACGGTCTCGCCGGGATCCCGACCTCGCTGCAGAAGGCTGCCCAGGGAAATCCGCTCATCACGCAGAATCGCCGAGATGTCCGCCATGACGCCGGGCCGGTCGATCACCATCAGACGCACATAGTATTCGCCCTGTCGCTGGTCGATCGCCACTGGTGGATGATGGACCAATTCGCGACCGGGAACGACGAACATGGCGTGACGGACACCGCGGGCAATGTCGGCAACGTCGGCGACCACGGCCGTCGCCGTCGGACCTGCTCCCGCTCCCTCCCCGATGAGTGTCGTGACCGGGGCCGCGTCACCCTCGATGACGACGGCGTTGAAGACACCATCGATGTGGGCGATCGCACCATCTTCAGGCACCATCGTGGGATGCACCCGCTGTTCAACGCCACCGGCCCCGGCCTGGGCGATGGCAAGCAGCTTGATGCGATAGCCGAACTCGCGGGCGAAGGCGATATCCATCGGCGCCACGTCGCCTATCCCCTCGACATGAACTCCGGCAAAATCAACCGGACGACGGAACGCCAGGGCAGCAAGGATCGCAAGTTTGTGTGCCGCATCACCACCACCGATGTCGAGGGTGGGATCAAGCTCTGCATAGCCCAGACGCTGTGCCTCGTCGAGGACATCATCGAACGCCGCGCCGTGCTCACGCATGGCGGTGAGAATGTAGTTCGACGTGCCGTTGAGGATACCGTGGACACGCCGCACCCGATTCGCCGCCAGTCCCTCCCGGAGTGTCTTGATCACCGGGATGCCCCCGGCGACCGCCGCCTCGTAGCCGACATGGATGCCGGCGTTGTCGGCGGCTGTTGCGAGTTCCGTTCCATGGATGGCAAGAAGCGCCTTGTTGGCCGTGACAAGATGCTTGCCGGCGGCGATGGTGCGCCTTGCAAGATCGAGAGCCACGCCATCCTCGCCGCCGATGAGCTCGACGACGAGATCGATCCCGGGGTCATCCGCGAGATCCCGCGCGTCATCGAACCAGGGGCAGTCGTCGAGGTCGATCCCCCGGTCGCGATGGCGATCCCTCGCCGACACCCCTGCGATCCCGATCCTGCGGCCGCATCCGGCCTCGATGAGATCGGCGTTGCGCCGGAGGAGTCCGATCACCCCTGAGCCAACCGTCCCCAGTCCGGCAATTCCAATTCCGAGAGCGGCCATCAGTTCCCGGATTCCGGGGCGGACCACGATTCCAGTTCTTCCTCAACCGCTTTCCTGACTTCGAGAAGCTCGTCAACGGTGCCGTCGAACTCCTCCTGGGTCGCGGCGTCGGGAGGAGTTCCCGGAACGGAAGTCAGGCGAGGCCAGGAATCCCCGGTACAACCGGACAGCGCCGACAGGGCGACGGCAAGCGCCAGGACAACACGTCCCGGCATCATCTCGCTTGAGGTGGTTTGGTGAGCCATTGTACACTCTGATCTCGCACGGTTGCCGATCGCGCAAGCGTAACCTAACGCCTCCGGGGCAGTCGCTCAACCGGCCCGGGACCCCTGAAAACGGAACTGTAGACGATGACCGAGACTGACTTCAGTGCCCGGGACTGGCTGGCTGTCGCCGAACACAGCAACCGGCTGGTTCGGGAATTCCTGTCCCGTCAGGACAGCTCCATGGAGGACATGAGGCGCATGAACGAGGTGTTCCTGGACGCCTTTGCACGCCTGATGAAGGACCCGGAGAAGCTCGTCGAGGCCCAGGCCAGCCTGTGGCGCGACTACATGAACCTGTGGCAGACAACCACGCGAAGAATGATGGGAGAGGACGTCAAACCCGTCATCGAGCCGGAAGCCGGCGACAGGCGGTTCCGCGATGACTCGTGGTCCCGCGACGCCGTGTTCGATCACATCAAGCAGTCCTACCTGCTGTGTTCCGACTGGCTGCAGTCCCTGATGGGCACCGTTGACGGGCTCGACTCACGGGAAAGGCGGAAACTCGACTTCTATACACGACTCTTCATCGATGGCGTGTCGCCGACAAACTTTGCCGCGACCAATCCGGAAGTCCTGAGGGCCACGACCGAGAGCAAGGGCGAAAATCTCGTCAGGGGCCTTGCCAATCTTCTCGAGGACCTCGAGAGGGGCAAGGGCCGTCTCGCCATCCGCACCGTCGACGAGGATGCCTTCGAGGTGGGCGGCAACATCGCCGTAACGCCGGGCAAGGTCGTCTTCCGGAACGATCTCATGGAGCTCATCCAGTATGCGCCGACGACCGAAAAGGTCCGCCGGCGGCCCCTGCTGATGATTCCCCCATGGATCAACAAGTACTATATCCTGGACCTCAGCCCGCAGAACTCGTTCGTGCGCTGGGTGGTCGATCAGGAGCACACGGTGTTCATCGTCTCCTGGGTCAACCCCGATGCGTCCCTCGCCGACAGGACTTTCGAGGACTACATGATCGAGGGACCCGTGGCCGCACTCGACGCCATTGGCGAGGCCACCGGAGAAGACCGGGTCAATACCCTTGGATACTGCATCGGCGGCACCCTGCTCGCCTGTACACTGGCCCACCTGACGGCGAAGGGTGACCAGCGCGTGGCCTCGGCGACCTTCCTGACGACGCTGGTCGATTTCGAGGATGTCGGTGACGTCGAGATCTTCATCGACGATGACCAGATCAGCGGTCTCGAGAGCGCCATGAACGAACGCGGCTATCTTGACGGTTCGGAAATGGCCGCCGTGTTCTCCACCCTTCGCGCCAACGACCTCATCTGGTCCTTCGTCATCAACAATTATCTGCTCGGAAAGGACCCCTTTCCCTTCGACATTCTCTACTGGAACAGCGATTCGACCCGGCTTCCTGCCGCCATGCACAGCTATTACCTGCGGCGCATGTATCTCGAGAACCTGCTCGTTCGGCCTGGCGCACTGGTGCTTGGCGGCACACCGGTCGACCTCTCGGCCATCGAGACGCCGGCCTATCTGCTGTCAACGCAGGACGACCACATCGCACCCTGGAAATCGACCTACCGCGCCACGGACCACTTCAGGGGCAAGACCGTCTTCACGCTGGCGAAATCCGGACATGTCGCGGGCGTCGTCAATCCGCCGTCAAAGAACAAGTACGGATACTGGACCAGTGGTACGACACCCGCCGATCCCCAGGCCTGGCTCGACAGTGCGCAGAACCATGAGGGTTCCTGGTGGCCCCACTGGCAGACCTGGCTTGCCAGGAGAAGCGGCAGCATGGTCGATGCCCGCCAACCCGGCGCCGGCAGACTTCCCGCCCTGGCCGATGCCCCCGGCACCTACGTCAAGGTGGACCTCCGCCACCCGACCTGAACCACCGTCGTCCGATGGTGCCCGAGCTTCGTCATGCGCCGGGGCGTCATGCTGCGCAGCGACACCAGGCCGACATCGTGACGTTGCACAACCGGCGCCACGGCCATGACAGCGATCCAGCAAGGCGAGGTTTCGTGTCCACGGCTGACCGACCGAACGTCGTCCGCAAACGAAGGGACAATCGCCTCCACGAACAGGGAGGGGGTCGCACGTCCCGACAACACTCGTCTCGCCGCATGTCGCAGGGAATGGTGACCGTTCGGTCACCGGGTGCCAGGCACTGGACACGCGCGCGAAACCGTGACCTTTACGCCACGGGGCGCTCACCCTTCGACACTCGAGCGTCGTTCCGGCGTCGCTTCAGCCGGCGAGCGCCACGTCAGCCGGGTCGACATGGAGGCCCGGACGATCCCCGGGGCGCACAGCCGTGCGCGCCAGCAGGTGCACCCGGAACTCCCGGTCGCCGTCGCGCCCCGCCATGAGGCGGCAGCGGACATGCGTACCGCTGACGTGGCGCTCCCTGACCACGCCTTCGCCGAGTGCTGTCGGCGGACACGTGTCGCCAGAATGCCGCGCTCGCGCTCGAGATCGTTCGAATCAGGCGCCCTGTCGGCAAGCCCCTTGTTGTCATGGAAGGCGCCGGACTGGCGGAACAGCACGTTCCCCGGTGCCGTCCTTCGGTGATCGACACGGGCGATGATCGCGCTGTTGCGCAGGTTCAACAATGGGCACGTGAGGCTGCAAGGGAAACTCGCAGGGTGCGGCGCCAACATGCCGGAGTGCACCTGCTCGAGGCGGTCAGGCGCGGTCTCCTGAGCGGCATGGAGCAGGCGGTGCCAAGGTGTTGATCCTGCAGGCAGAACAATCGATTGCTTCCTCGATGGCCGGATGGTCCCGAGGAGATCGTGCCATTGGTCGGTCACTTCATCCCGCCGCCAGCGGTCATCGAGCCGCTGCCTGGCGGCCCGCGACCCGAGCGGAGCGTTGAACAGGCGCCTGGCATTGAACGGTGGATCGGTGGCGATGCAGTCCACGCTCTCCGAGTTCATGTCGCCCAGGACGTGGATGTTGTCGGCGACAAGGAGCGCCCGGTGGTCCCAGTTGGGTCCGTCACCCATCGTTCATCACCGGCGCTTTCATGGAAGCGTTCGAGCGTTGTCGGCAACGGCGGCGGCCAGCCATGTACCGGCTTCGCTCCTCCTGGCGTGCCGCACAGGGCGCGGGCCAGACCGATGGCGATTCCCGCCCGGGCGGCCATCGCGGCGAGGAGCGCGGTGGCCCGAACCATGAGGGTGCGGCAGAGCGTTGCCGTGACACGCGAATCCAGGGCGCTTGGGTCCGCCTTGGCCCGAAGTTCCGGACGATTTCAGCAATACAACCACACCAAGTGGTTGATATTATTGATAAAAAAGCACAGAGACAGTATGCGAATGTTCCCATGTATCGGTGAAGTGTACTGTTGACATAGGCGGCTGTTCCCCTATATTCGTTGCCATGTACGTGGGCATAGTTCCCAACCATAGGAGCCTCCCGCCAACAAGCTCTCCTCCTAGCCCATGGAGAAGGTCGAAGCCCTGCGGCCCTTTCAGGTCACCACGTGGCCCACGCTGCTCCAGGAAAAGGCCCTGAACCACCTCGGCGTGCGCCTGTAGCGTTCCCAGTAGCGACACACTCGATTCCATCAAACGTCAATACATTCACAATGATACGTCTGATCGGTTCTGGAACTTCGGCTTGGCGGCAGGATCGCCCTCGCCGGCGCGGACCGCTCCGGTCATGGCCGCGCTGATCTGCTCGCGGGCGGCGTCCAGGGGGTCGAAGGCGGCTGTCATGGATCGTGTTCGATTCCGGCGGCGTTCTCGGCGATCGCGCGACGGCGGATCAGGCCCTGGGCCAGGAGTTCCTCGCGCGCTTCGGCGGCGTCCCTGCAGGCCCTCTCCCACAGCTCCCGGCGCTGGCGTTCCTGCGAGGTGAGGTGGCGGACCTCGGCCAGGTGGCCGGCGGCGCGTGCGGCGGCGATGGCGTTCTGAGCGCAGAGGAGGTCCTGCCTGATCGAGTGGTGGCAGACCTGGCTCCGGTCGCCGAGGTCTCCTTGCGCCATGACGGCGTCCGGGTCGGAGCGGTAGATCTTCTCGTAGCGTGACCACAGGCGGTGTTCTTCCGCTTCGAGGCGGTGGACCTCGTCGAGGCGGCCCGTCGTCCAGGAAGCGTCGCGGGCGTCCTCAAGGGCGTTCTGAGCCCTGATGATCGCGAGGCTGATGTCTCTCCTTGCGTCGTGGTCAAACTGGATCGTCTCCTCGCCCGGCCGGAGCCAGAGATGCATCTCCTCGTCCATCAGGCGATCATGCACCTCGCCGATCTCGCCGATCTCTTGGCCGGGGTCGAGAGCCTCCACTTCCTCCCGCAAGACGGCGAGCAAAACCTGGACTTTCCTCATCCTGGCGGCGCGGCGGATGATGTGGTTCTCCAGGGTTTCGCCGGGAAGTCTCGGCGGTGGCGAGTGCCGCCACGAGGCGAAATCCAGGACCTTGTCCATGTTGTCCTCCCTTCCCCGGTTGCCGGGAACCTGCTGCTTGAGCGTTTGTGATCGTATCACGGGCTCCAAGCGGTGGTGGAGAGGCAGGTCAGCGGTGGACGGCGTCGCGGCGGCATTCGGGGAGGAGCGCCAGGAGGCGCCGTCAGGTGGACAGGTCGAACTCCACGGGACCCAGCTGGCGTTGCCGAAGAGCAGGATCGTACTGGCGGTAGAGGCGTGACGCCATGCCGAGGTAGAGCGTCACCTGGTAGCGCTCGCAGGGCGTGATCGCCCTCCTGTCATGCCGGCTCTTCGCCTCGCCGACGATCAGGCGGCGGGGGCGCGCTCGCGGAAGATGACGTCCGGATTGCCGACCAGGCCATCGGTGATGAGCGACCAGCTCGCGCGGCGCCGGCCGCGGCCGCTGGCGATCACCTTCACGCGGGCCGGGTCGATGCCCCAGCGTCGGTCGATGCGAGCGCCACGGCGGCGGCGAGAACCGCCGCGGCTGCCGTGAGGGCGACGCGCTGGCCAGCGGCGTCATGCCATCCGGACGATCGCCAGGATCACGGTCGCGGCGGCGATGAGGGCCGCCGTGACGACCCAGCCCCAGCGGGTGCGGGGTGCGCGCCGGCGGCTGGTGTTGAGACCTTCGCGCCAGCGGATGCCGCGTCGCGCTGCACGGGCGGCGGAAGGCCGCACGGTCTGCGGAACGTCCCGCCGTTCCAAATCGCCGCCGACAGAGGGTGCTGACCGGGTGTCGGCGCGGCGAACGACGGTGATCCATGGCGCACGCATGGCGTGGCGGAGGACGGTGGTGCGAAGGTTGATCGCCAGCGGCGGGAGCCGGTCGCACGGCTCGCGGGAGTGTCAGGTGCCGCGGGTCATTCAACCGGACCTATTCACTCGCCGCGAAAAGGAACGGAGCGGCTGCCATCCGCACAACAGGCACAACAAGCCGAGAGAGAACATCTGACCGGAGGCCACTGCGCAAGGACCGGAAACGCGTCCTCAACCGGTGACAATCACCGGTCGCTTGCAGGGAATGTGCCGGGATGGATCCAGGTTCGTGATGGTGTCCGCCCAGCCGCCTGTGCGGACGATCAGGGAAAGACGGCGATCTGCGGGAGGCCGCGGGTCTCGTCCTGGCCGGTCATGACGTTCATGTTCTGGAGCGCCTGTCCCGATGCGCCCTTGACCAGGTTGTCGAGGGCCGAGACGAGGATGGCCCGTCCGGGAACACGATCGGCGAAGATCCCGATCAGACACAGGTTCGAACCCCGCACGTCATGTGTCGACGGAGCCTCTCCCTCCCGGGTCAGCCGGATGAAGGGCTCGTCCCGGTAGCGCCGCGCCAGGGCGGCTCGCAGGTCTTCAGGCGCCACGCCAGGCTTCAGCGACACGTAGATCGTTGCCAGGATACCCCTGTTCATGGGAACGAGGTGCGGCGTGAACGTGCAGGTCACCGGCTCGCCGGCCGCCCGCGACAGTTCCTGGTCGATCTCGGGGGCATGGCGGTGGCGGGCAACCCCGTAGGCCCGGAGGCCTTCCGATACCTCGGCATGAAGACTGGACTGCCGCGCTTCCCTGCCCGCACCGCTGACGCCGGACTTGGCATCGATCACGATCGTCGAAAGGTCGATCAGCCCCTCCTCGAGGCAGGGAACGAGTGGCAGTTCCGACGTCGTGGTGTAGCAGCCCGGGTTGGCGACAAGGCGCGCCGCGGCGACCTCCTCGCGCCTGATCTCGGTCAATCCGTAGACGGCTTCACGCTGCAGCGCGGGAGCCACGTGTTTCCTGCCGTACCATTCGGCGTAAAGACCAGGATCGCGGAACCGGTAATCGGCAGAAAGGTCAACGACCTTCAGGTGTCCGGGAAGGCCGGCGATTGTGGCCTGCGCCGTGCCATGGGGAAGACAGCTGAAGACGGCATCCACCGTGGACCAGTCGATGTCGTCAACCGTCACGAGATCCGGCAGCAAGAAACCGCCAAGATGGGGATGGACTTCACCCAGCGGCGAACCGGCCCGCCTCGCTGCGGTCACGGCCACCACCTCGATGCCGCCGTGTGCGGCCACGAGGCGCAGGAGTTCCGCGCCGGTGTAACCGCTCGCCCCCAGCACCACGACCTTGAGCCTGCCGTTCGCCTTCATCGTCGACTGCCTCCCGGGAGAGTTGCACCCGCCGGGACGGACACCCCTATTCAGCGGCGGGAGGCTCGATGCCGAACCAGCCGGCAATGTCGACACCAAGCAGCAGCAGTACGATGAGGAGGCCCATGACGAATGTTCCCGCCAGGAGGGCACGTTCGGTTCTGACGAGGCCGTCTTCTTCACGAACCAGATCAACCAGCATACGCATGACACGGCTCCCCATCACTGACCGAAGGCTTCATGATACGCGCGCCCGCACCGATCACAACCGGCCTGGGCATCGCCGCCGACAACACCGCCTCGGCCAGCCAGTCGCGAAAGGCGCCGACATGTGGTTTTCGGGCACTGCCCCCTGGAATGGACGAGCCAGCGGGACAGGTCCTCGTCGGTCAGATCGCCGAACGCCATGACGAGACGGCCATGGTCGACATCGGTCTGCACGACAGTCCGGCTGCCCGGGGCCACACCGGATCCCGCAACGGCTGCCTCGAGGCCACGTTCGCCGCTCTTGAATATCAGTCCTTGCGTGTCATCGACACGAAGTACGGCAAGCCAGCAGCGCCAGTCCTCGTCATCCTGTTCGTGCAACAACGTGTGATGGCGGAGATCGTCGGGCGCCGCCAGAGGCAGAGCGCCGGTGAGGAGATCGGGACTGTACACGGCAGCATCGCGATCCTCGAACAGCTTGACCGCGTCGAGTCCCGGCCATGACCCGGTGCCGCAGCGAATGCCGCAGTCGATGTCCTCGCGGAAGAAGTCGACCATGCGATCCGTGGTCACGATGCGCACCTCGACATCCGGATGCATCCGGTGAAACTCCCGCCACCGGGGAATGAACCATCTGATGGCAAAGGTCGCCAGCATGGTGACCGACAGCGGGCCCAGGGTGTCCTGCCTGATGACGAGGTTCGTGCCGTCGGCAATGATGTCGAAAGCTTGGCGCAGGAAGGGAAGGTACATGCCGCACGTGTCCGTAAGCTGCAGACCACGTCCATGGCGCTCAAGAAGACGTGTGCCCGGTCGTTCCTCGAGCTTCCTGCCTGATGACTTGATAGCGGCCGGGGTCACGCTGAGTTCCCCGCCGCGTGGGCGAAGGAAAGGTGACGGGCGGCAGCCTCGAAGGCTCTGAGGGCGTTGAGCGGCGGAAGGCGACGCACGGCATTGTGCTTGCCTCATGTCCGGAGTGATCAATCGTCGCTGGCCGAGCGCCTTGGGGACATCTCGGGTTGCAAACCGGAACAGCGCATGGTTCCGAATACCCTGCGGCAGGGAAAATGAGCATGCTCCCGAAGGAGAACCGTTCGTGACGTGAAGCGCCGCGACACGATCCAGCCCTGGCTTCGGCCCCTCCCCTCGTCCGCCAGCCGGATGCATGCGCTGATCGCTCCTCCATGGTGATGGACACGCAAGAACACCCCCCGGGCCGATGCCGCCCCTTGTCCGTGAACTGCCGACCACGTTCATCGCGTGGCCTCGTGGCCATGCGGACCTGAATGCGGCCTGCAACATCAGGCGTCGGGGACCGGCGCACCTGCATACGAATGGAGCATTGCCGCCAGGCACGCCGATGATTCGTGAAACGGATCGCAGACCTGCGGCACGAGCCTTTCAGTCAACGACGCAGGTCCTCAGGTCATCGAGCGGCGGAAGGCAGCACGATGGCACATGACTCTCCCTCATGCCTGGGGTGACCTATCGTCACTGGTCAAGTGCCGTAGAGATCCCCAAATTGCAACCAGGAACAGAGCATGGTTCCAACACGTTTCAGACAGGGAGAAGTGCCATGCCTTTCAGGAACATCACTCACAACGCAGCCCGCCGCGACACGATCCGCATCCCGCGTCAGGCTCTGCCCTCGATCGCCAGCCGGATCAATGCGCTCAAGCCGCTCATTCCGCTGACGTAATGGACAGGTGGGAACATCGACCCGGGCGGGGGTGGCGTGACTGAAGCACGGACCGTGCCCGTCGCGTCACGCCTGCCTGGACGTTTCTTGCATGGCGAGGAAGTCGTGCGACACAATCAGGATGGCAAAGAGGGTGTGGCGAATCCTTGGACTTCCACGCATTGCCTCATGCGGAACGTTTCAGGCGCCTCCTCAAGGCCCGGAGCGTGCTTGTCGCTGACGGCGCCACCGCAACCAATCTCTTCTCCGCCGGTCTCGAGCCGGGAAGCTCGCCGGAACTCCTGAACGTCGACAGCCCCGACGCCATCATCGCCCATCATGAGGCCATGGTCATGGCCGGCGCCGACATCATCCTCACCAACAGCTTCGGCGGCACCGCCAACCGGCTGAAGCTGCACGGCGCGGCAGACCGGGTCAACGAACTCAACCGGGCAGCCGCCAGGCTGGCACGAAGGGCGGCCGACCGGGCAGGGCACAGTGTCCTGGTTGCGGGATCCATGGGACCGACCGGTGACATCATGGCGCCCGTCGGCGACCTCGCACACGAGGATGCAGTCCGCGCCTTCCATGAACAGGCCCTGGGGCTGGCCTCGGGCGGCGTCGACGTGATCTGGATCGAGACGATGTCCTCGATCGGGGAAGTCGAGGCGGCCATCGAGGGCGCCGCGCCGGCCGGTGTGCCCCTTGTCTGCACCATGACATTCGATACCAACGGGTCCACGATGATGGGCGTCACCCCCGAACGGGCTGCGGATCATTTCGCGACAGCGCCGCTGGCGGCGTTCGGCGCCAATTGCGGCAATGGATTCGGTGAACTGGTTGCCGCGGTGGCCGCCATGAACGCCTCCGGGAGGTGCCGCCATCCCCTCGTCGCCAAGGCCAACTGCGGCATCCCGGAGTATGTCGACGGCACGATCCGCTATTCCGGGACTCCCTGCATGATGGGGCGTTACGCCCGCCTGGCGCGGGACGCCGGCGCCTCGATCGTCGGCGGTTGCTGCGGTTCAGCGCCGAAGCACATCGCCGCCATCCGTGAATCGCTCCAGGACTACAGTCAGGGGGAGCGGCCGGACCTTGCGGTCATCGAGGCGACGCTCGGACTTGCCCGCGCGGGCCCGGCGCCTGGAGAACGGCGGCGCGTCCGCAGGTCCCGCAGACGCCGATGACACCGCCGGGTGCTCCGGCGAAATGCGCTTGCGCCGTGCCGGACCGGCGCTATTGTGCATCGCACAATAACCGGCCCGGGAGTTGCCCTTCATGTCCCTTCCCCCTTCCGCGATAGCTCTTTCGGATATCCATGTCGGACAGACAGAACACTACAGGCGGACGATCACCGAAGCGGACATCGAACGATTCGCGGACGTGTCGGGCGATGACAACCCGGTTCACTTTGATGACGAATGGGCCGCGACCACCATGTTCAAGGGACGCATTACCCATGGCATGCTTTCAGCGAGCTACATCTCCGCCGTCATCGGGACCAGGCTTCCCGGACCCGGAACGATCTACATGGGCCAGACCCTCAGGTTCCGCGCTCCCGTGCGGATCGGCGATACCGTGTGCGCAACGGTGACCGTGCGCACCATTGACGAAGAAAAACGCCGCCTCACGCTCGATACGGTGTGTACCGTGGGCGAGACCACGGTGATCGAGGGCGAAGCACTCGTCATGGTGCCCTGCCGCGAGGAGTGAGACCCGGAAAGGCAGGGGAGACTCATGCGGATCTTTCGTCATCCAGGACCTCTGCCTTCCGAATTCACTCGCCCGGTCATGGCGCTGGGCAACTTCGATGGCGTCCACCTCGGCCACAACAGCGTGATCGAGCGGGCTGTCGACCTTGCCCGTGATGTCGGGCATCCCGCCGGCGTTCTCACGTTCGAGCCGCATCCCCGCAGCTTCTTTCACGGATCCGGGGCGCCCTTCCGTCTCACGACCTTCCGCCAGAAATGCCGGGCGGTGGCCGACAGCGGCGTCGACCTCATGGTCAACCTCGTGTTCGGGCCGGAGATGGCGGCGCTGACGGCCCAGGACTTCGTCATCGACATCCTGGTCGACGGGCTGGATATCCACCATGTCCTGACCGGCCCTGGTTTCGTGTTCGGCAGGCATCGTCAAGGCAACGCTGACGTTCTTTCCCGCATGGCCGAGAGGGAGGGATTCGGCTACACCGAGGTGCCTGCATGGGCTCTCGGCGGGAAGGGGGTGTCCTCGACCGACATCCGCGTCCTGGTGCGCCGGGGCCAAATCGAACAGGCGGCCGAACGTCTGGGGAGACCGTGGGAATTCGAAGAGAGGGTGCGCACCGGCGACAGGCGGGGACGCAAGATGGGGTTCCCAACCGCCAACCTGCCGCTTGACGGTGTCCTTCATCCGGCTCCGGGCATCTATGCTGTGCGTGCCGCGCTTGGCCATGGCGCTCGTGCAACGTGGCATGACGGCGCCGCCTACATCGGCACCCGTCCGACTTTCCAGGGCACGACGATGGTGCTGGAGGTTCACCTCTTCGACTTCTCGGGCGACCTCTACGGACAGCGCATGAGGGTCGCGTTCGCGGCGCGCGTGCGCAAGGACATGATCTTCGACAGCGCCGAGGACCTGGCCCGCAAGATCGCCGAGGACTGTGATCGGGCGAGAGCCATCCTCGCCACATGAGCTTGAGGCTGCGTTCACTGCCGGACGGGACGTCATGCCGGTCTCGACTTCGGACCGGGGCAGTGATAGAGGGAGCCTGGCCCGCGGCTCAAGCCGGGCCCAGGTCCGGGCCCGGTCCTCCTTGCAGATGACCATCCTGACGTTCCTCACCCCCTCCCGCCTGTTCGGACCCCGACGGATACCACTTCAATGACTGCCGACTACAGGCAGACGCTGTTTCTGCCGAAGACCGCCTTTCCCATGCGCGCCGGATTGCCGAAGCGCGAACCGGTGATCCTGGACCGCTGGGAGGAGATCGACCTCTTCGCCACACTGCGCAAGGACGCACGCGGCCGCAAGCCCTTCATCCTTCACGACGGCCCGCCCTACGCCAACGGTCACCTGCACATCGGCCATGCCCTCAACAAGATCCTGAAGGATGTGATCAACCGCTCGCAGCAAATGCTGGGCCGGGATGCGAACTACGTTCCCGGCTGGGACTGTCACGGCCTGCCGATCGAATGGAAAGTCGAGGAGGAGTACCGGGCGACAGGCCGCAACAAGGACGATGTCGACATCGTCGAATTCCGCCGCGAATGCCGTGAATTCGCCGACAAGTGGATTGACGTCCAGCGCCGCGAATTCAGGCGCCTGGGCGTGATCGGCAACTGGGACGATCCCTATACGACCATGAGCCATGCCGCCGAGGCGCAGATCGTCCGCGAACTGGGCAAGTTCGTCATGTCGGGACAGCTCTACCGCGGCTCGAAACCGGTCATGTGGTCCTGTGTCGAAAGGACGGCGCTGGCGGAAGCCGAGGTCGAGTACAACGACCACACCTCGCCGACGGTTGATGTCGCGTTTCCTGTCACGGCTTCTCCCCTGGGGGACCTGCAGGGTGCCGCCATCGTCATCTGGACCACGACACCCTGGACGCTGCCGGGCAATCGGGCCATTGCCTATGGCGAGTCCCTCGACTATGCCATCATCGAAGTCGCGAGCGTCGGCGAAGCATCCGGCGCGGTTGCCGGACAGAGGATTCTCGTTCTCGATTCCCTTGTGGCCGCCACTCTCAAACGCTGTTCGATCAGCGATCACAGGGTCATCGACCGCGTGACCGGGTCCATGCTTGCCGGCACGATCACAAGCCACCCGCTGCGCGGCCGCGGCTATGATTTCGATGTCCCGTTGCTGGCAGGCCATCACGTGACCACCGACCAGGGCACGGGCTTCGTTCACATTGCCCCCGGCCATGGTGCCGACGACTGGATTCTCGGCACGGCCAACGGCATCGAAGTTCCCGACACCGTCGGCGAGGACGGTGCCTATCTCGATCACGTTCCACTGTTCGCCGGGGCGCACGTGCTGACGGACGATGGTCGGCCAGGCGACGCCAACGGTCGCGTCACCCGTGAACTGGCCCGGTCAGGCGCCCTGCTCGGCGCCGGCAAGCTCGTCCACAGCTACCCCCATTCCTGGCGCTCCAAGGCACCGCTCATCTTCCGCAACACGGCTCAGTGGTTCATCTCCATGGAAGCCGCGGGGCTGCGCACCAGGGCCCTGGAAGCGATCGATGCGACCCGATGGGTTCCTCCATCGGGGCGCGAGAGAATCCGTGGCATGATCGAGACACGCCCCGACTGGGTGCTCTCCCGGCAGCGTGCATGGGGAGTCCCGATCACGGTGTTCGTCAACCGCAGGAGCGGTGAGCTCCTGCGCGATCAGGCAGTCATCGACCGCATCGCCGACACGTTCGAGGCGGAAGGCGCCGACGCCTGGTTCACCAGGGATCCTCAGGTCTTCCTCGGCGATGACCATGTCGCCGGGGACTACGAGCAGGTGACCGACATTCTCGACGTCTGGTTCGATTCAGGCTCGACACACAGCTTCGTTCTCGAGGCGCGCGAGGATCTCTCCTGGCCGGCGTCGCTCTACCTGGAAGGGTCCGACCAGCATCGGGGGTGGTTTCACTCGTCCCTGCTCGAGTCGTCCGCAACACGCGACCGGGCGCCCTACGACGCCGTCCTCACCCACGGCTTCGTTGTCGACGGGAACGGCCGCAAGATGTCAAAGTCGCTCGGCAACGTCATCTCTCCACAGGAAGTGATCGACCGCTACGGCGCCGACATCCTGAGAATCTGGGTGGTATCGGCCGACTACAGCGAGGATCTGCGCATTTCGCGGGAGATTCTCGACTACCAGTCTCACAGCTACCGCCGTCTGCGGAATACCCTTCGATTCCTGCTCGGCAACCTCGACGCATTCCGGGAGGAGGAACGTCTCGATGCGGCTGCCATGCCGGAACTCGAGCGTTGGATCCTGCACCGTCTCCATGACATCGACTCCATCGTCCGCAAGGCCTGCGACGACTTCGATTTCCACACGATGTTCGTCGCTCTGCACGGTTTCTGCGCCACGGACCTCTCCGCCTTCTACTTCGACATCCGCAAGGACGCGCTCTATTGCGACACCGCCGATTCGCCGCGGCGGCGCGCCTGCCGGACGGTGCTCGACACCCTGTTCTCGTGCCTCACGGCATGGCTGGCGCCCATCCTGTGCTTCACGGCAGAGGAGGCGTGGCTGCTGCGGTTTCCGGGGGAGCGGGCGAGCGTCCATCGCCGGATGTTCCCGGATGTGCCGCACGACTGGCGCGACGATGATCTGGCGACACGCTGGGAGGCCGTGCGGCGGGTCCGCCGGGTGGTGACCGGCGCCATGGAAGTCGAGCGCCGCGACAAGCGCATCGGTTCGAGTCTCCAGGCCCACCCGGTCATTCACGTGTCACGAGGCGACCTCGCCATCGTCGACAAGCTGGACATGGCAGAAATCGCCATTGCATCCCGGATCACGCTGCAGGAAGGCGGCGGTCCTCGTGACGCCTTCCGCCTGGAGGACGTGGCCGATGTCGCGGTCGAGGTCGGACTGGCCACGGGCAGGCGCTGCCAGCGTTGCTGGAAGGTCCTGGACGAGGTGGGAAGCGATCCGGCCCAGCCGGATCTCTGCGGACGGTGTGCCGACGCCGTTGCCGGGCGCGGCGCCCGTCGATGAGATGGACCCCGGGAACCGCACTGGGCCTTGCCACGCTCCTGGCGGTTCTCATCGCCGACCAGGCGAGCAAGGCCTTCATCATCGACTTCATGGCGGAACGCGGATTTCACCCGCTCGAACTCACGTCGCATGTCCGGGTGGTGATGGTATGGAACCGGGGAGTCAGCTTCGGCATGTTCTCGCAGGAAAGCGAGGTTCTGCGCTGGAGCCTGACCTTCCTCGCCCTTGCCATCGCCACCGGCCTGATGGTCTGGGTGACACGCCAGACCGGTCCCTGGGCGATCGCGGGCGGCGGTCTCGTCGCCGGAGGTGCGGTCGGCAACGCGGTCGACCGCATCATCCACGGAGCGGTCGCAGACTTCATCGATCTCCATGCCGCCGGCTGGAGCTGGCCGGCCTTCAACATGGCCGATTCGGCGATCACCGTCGGCGTTGTCATTCTTGTCCTCAATGCCTTGTCGAGCCAGGACCGCGGGCCTAGGATGCCATCATGATCAAGTGTCCTTGCCTGGCCATGGTCGGCGCCCTCATGGTCGCCGGGTGCGGAGATGTGCGGGAGTCCCTCGGACTCATTCACGATCCGCCTGACGAGTTCAGAGTGGTCTCCCACGAGCCCCTGCAGATTCCCGAGGCCCTCGACTCCCTGCCGGAACCGAGCCGCGGGACATCAAGGCCCCAGGAAACACTGCCGCAGGATGCTGCAAGGGAACTCCTCGGCGGAGACATCGAGGCCACGGGCGCCACCGTTGCCGAACGTCGCCTCATGGCAGCCGCGGGGACATCTGCCGCAGAACCCGGAATCCGTTCGCTCGTCAATGCCGAACACCGGGCCCTTCTCGATGCCATCACCTGGCTGGACCATCTCAACATCTTTCGCCCGCCCCAGGACCGCACGGCGGTTCTCATCGATCCAGACAAGGAATCACGGCGCATCCAGGCCGTGGCTGCCCTGGGCCTGCCGATCAATACCGGGGAGTTCACGGAGTCAATTCTCGAGGAACAGGAAAAAGCCCTCCTCGAGGACGTGTTCTGAGCGATGCTGACGCGTGTCATGATTCTCGCGGCTGTCAGCCTGCTGACCGCCGCGTGCGGCAGGGAAGAGGTTCTGGCGGGCAGGGTCGACCGCACCGTCAACGTTTCCACCGTGCCGCGGATTGTCTCCCTGATCGTGCCGCCACCCTACTCCCTGCGTCCGGAAATGCATGCGCGCGGGGAGTCGGATTCGCTCGTCGAGCGCCAGGAGGAGACCGGTACGGATCTCGGGTCCCTGGAGACGACAGCCGGAGAACGGGATCTTCTCCGGCGCGCCGGCGCCGGAACCGCAGACCCGGACATCCGCACGATGATCACAAGGGACAACAGTGTTCTCTCGGATGATCCCGAACTTGTCGACGCCGTGCTCTTCGGAGAGTACCCGACAACACCACCGGTTCCGGAGATCATCGAGGAGGATGCCGCCGACAGGGAGTCCGGGACATCGGGCGGCGAGGGCGGTTTCTGGGACTGGTTCTAGATCCTGGTACGGATGTGTCCACAAGCCGCCGGTTGTCGCCGACCGGCCGCAGGGGCACCCTGTCCGGACTACTGGACATGGCCGGCCTGGCCGGCTTCGAGGGCACGACGCCATGAGCGTGATCAGGCGCCTGAATGAAACGACGGTCAACCGAATCGCCGCAGGCGAGGTGATCGAAAGACCGTCTTCGGTCGTCAAGGAACTGGTCGAGAACGCCATCGATGCCGGCGCCACGCGGATCGACATCGAGGTCAACGGCGGCGGCAGGGAATCGATCGTGGTGGCTGATGATGGCGCCGGCATGGATGCCGGCGACCTCTCCCTCTCGGTGGAGCGCCACGCCACATCCAAGCTCCCGGACGATGATCTGACGGATATCGAGACGCTGGGATTCCGCGGCGAAGCCTTGCCGTCGATCGGCGCCGTCTCGAGGTTGCGCATCGTCACACGACGGCATGAAGAGCCGACCGGCCTCATGATCACCGTCGAGGGAGGCAGGGTCGGCGCCCCTGCCCCTGCCCCGCGCAATCCGGGAACAACCGTCGATGTCCGGGATCTCTTCTTTGCCACTCCGGCGCGGTTGAAGTTTCTCAAGTCAGAACGGGCGGAGAATGCCGCCGTCGCCGACGTGGTGAAGCGCCTTGCCATGGTGCGTCATGACATCGCGATGACATTGACGTTCAACGCCAGGAAGAGCCTCGTCGCCCGCAGCGAACCGGGGGACGGAACGGAGGGCCGGCTGGACCGCCTCGCCACCATGCTGGGGAACGACTTCCGGCAGAACGCGGTGCCCGTCGACAGCGAACGCGACGGCATCCGCATGACCGGATTTGCCGGCCTTCCGACGTTCAACCGGGCCAACACCCAAGGCCAGTTCCTGTTCGTCAACGGACGCCCGGTTCGCGACCGCCTTCTTCTGGGCGCCATCAAGGGTGCCTACCAGGGTGTTCTGGCGCCGCAGCGCCATCCCGTGGTAGTGCTCTTCATCGACCTTCCGGCGGCAGCCGTGGACGTCAATGTTCACCCGGCCAAGGCCGAGGTGCGGTTCCGCGACAATCGGCAGGTTCGCGACCTCGTGGTGTCCGCCATCCATCGCGCCATCGAGCAGCACGGGGGCCGCGCGTCGACAACCGTCTCGCGCGATGCCCTGGGGGCCATGCGCCCGGGCGACACGCCGTTCCCGGGACACCTCTTCGACCATGCCCGGGCCACCTCGACGCCACAGGCGGCCTGGCGCGGTCCATCAGGCGGCAGCCTTTCGCGGCCCGGACCACGACCCGGGCGCGACAACGCTTCAGACGCCGATCGGCCGCCGCCGAGCGCGCCCGCCCCGGACGACATTGAACCGGGTCCACTCGGCCTGGCCCGCGCCCAGTTCCACGACACCTATGTCATGGCCCAGACCGGGGACGGCATCGTCATCATTGATCAGCATGCGGCCCATGAGCGTCTCGTTCTCGAGCGCATGAAGGCCGAGATGGCGCAAGAGGGTGTGACACGCCAGGTGCTGCTGTTGCCCGAAGTGGTGGAACTCGACGAAGCCGCCGCCAGCCGCCTTGCGGAACGACGCGATGAACTGAAGCAGATGGGACTCGTCCTCGAGCAGTTCGGACCCGGCGCCGTGGTGGTCCGGGAAGTTCCTGTCATGCTTGGCGAGATCGACATCCCGGGCCTCGTCAGGGACCTGGCCGATGAGCTGGCCGAGTCCGACCAGACCATGGCGCTGTCTGCACGCATCGAGCACGTGTGCAGCACCATGGCCTGTCACGGCAGCGTGCGCGCCGGCCGCAAGCTCAGGGAGGCCGAGATGAATGCCTTGCTGCGCGACATGGAAGCGACCCCCAACTCCGGGCAGTGCAATCACGGCCGACCGACGTTCATCGAACTCAAGCTCGCCGACATCGAACGCCTCTTCGGCCGCCGCTGAACGAGCAGCCCGACGCCGGCGCACGATTCAACGCGTGGATCCCTGCGGCACACCGTCATGGCGAAGGAAGAGCAGGCATGTCCGACCCTGCGTCCGTTCATCGATTGGCGTGAAGCCGTCCGGGATGCGGGGGGTTGCGGCCTTCGGCTGCTCGACGACGACCAGGGCGCCGGGGGCGAGCCAGCCGCTCGAGCGCAGGTTCTCCAGTGCCGTATCCGCCAGGCCTGAATGCCAGGGTGGATCAAGATAGGCGAGATCAACGGGGTGAGGGATGGCCGGCAGGGATCCTGCCGCGTCGCAGCGCAGGAGCGTGGTGCGGCGATCCTCGCCGAGTGCGGCGATGTTCCTCGACGCCGCGTCGAGAGCGGCGGGCGCATTGTCGACAAGGACAGCGTGGCTTGCTCCCCGGGAGAGCGCCTCCAGGGCAATCGCCCCGGTACCGCAGAAGATGTCGGCCACCCGGGCGCCGTCGAGCCCGTGCCATGCGCTGCCGGACGCCAGAATGCCGAAGAGTGTCTCTCTCGCCCGGTCAGCAGTCGGGCGGACGCCGGTGCCCTCGGGAGCCACCAGGCGGCGGCGTCTATGACGACCGGCGACGATGCGCATGGAGCCTTGATCCCCACTCCCCCGGGAGTTGTGCTTTCAGCACCCCGACGGGCACTTCCTCGACTGCTCCCCTGGCAAGCTTGCCAAGTTGGAACGGGCCGAAGGAAATTCTGATGAGGCGGTTGACGGTGAGACCGAGTGATCCGAGGACTCGGCGAATCTCCCGGTTGCGACCCTCGCGCAGGGCCATGGTGAGCCAGGCGTTGGCGCCGGTCCGGCCGTCGAGGCGGGCGGTGATGGAGCCGTAGCGGACACCATCGACCGTCGCTCCCCTTTCCAGGGTCTCGAGTGCGCCCCTGGTCAGGGATCCGTAGACACGCACACGGTAACGGCGGGTCCAGCCTGTCCGAGGCAGCTCCATCCAGCGGGCGAGGTCCCCGTCGTTCGTGATGAGCAGGAGTCCCTCCGAGGCGATATCGAGCCGTCCGACACTCATCAGGTGGAGGTGCTGGTCGCCGAGGAGATCGAAGACGGTCCTGCGACCCTTTTCGTCCTGCCGTGTCACCACCAGGCCCGGCGGCTTGTTGAGGCGCCACAGGCGCAGATGCGGTCGGTCCGGAATTCGCTGGCCATCGACGGTGACGATGTCGTTCGCCGTCACCGTCAAGCCGGGCGCGCAGAGCACCTGGCCGTTGACCGCGACCCTCCCCTCGCCGATCAGCCGTTCCGCTTCGCGGCGCGAAGCGACACCGGCATGGGCGATGCGCCTGGAGACCCGTTCGGCCATCACCAGCGGCAGGCTTCCACGAAGGCCCTGAAGAGATGCCGATCGCCCTCGGATACGGCGTATTCGGGGTGCCACTGGACACCCAGGCAGAAGCGGTAGCCCCTGTGCTCGATACCCTCGATGACGCCGTCTCGCGCCACCGCGTTGACCGCCACACCATCGCCCACGGCGTCCGCCGCCTGATGATGGGCGCTGTTGACCGGAAGTTCCGTGACGCCGACGATGTCATGGAGAAGGGTGCTCTCCTTCACCGCCACGGCATGTCCGGCCCGGGTACGCGGGCCTTCCTGTTCGTGGGCGAGACAGCCCGGCACCGAATCCGGGATGTGCTGGATCAGGGTGCCGCCAAGCACCACGTTGAGCAGCTGCTGTCCGCCGCATATCCCGAAAACAGGGCGATCGCGCTGCAGGGCGTCCTCGGTGACGGCCCATTCGAACCGGGTGCGTCTGTCTTTGGTGTTCACCGACTCGTGGCGCATCGACGCCCCGAACAGCGCCGGATCAATGTCAAAGGCGCCTCCCGTGACCACGACCCCGTCGAGCGCCCTCGCATAGGCCCCCGAAAGACCGGTCTCGTGGCCGATGGCAACCGGAAGTCCGCCCGCATCGACGATGGAGGACATGTAGTTCTGCCGGATGGCATACCATGGCATGTTCGAATAGTGACCGGGTTCCTCGCTATCCAGCGTCAGGCCGATCAGGGGGCGTCCCGGCATGGTGTCCTTCGCGGTGCATGGCCACGTCACTGTGGCGGTTCGCCGCGCCTCGTGCAAGAAGGGAGGCCGTGAACCAGGCGACAACATTCATGGAAATCGCCCTCGCCGAGGCCGAGGCCGCCGCCGGGCGCGGTGAGCCTCCGGTGGGCGCCGTCGTCGTGCTGGCCGGAGAGGTTGTCGCGGCAGCCGGCAATCGTGGGCGCGAGGACGCCGATCCCACCGCCCATGCGGAAATCCTTGCCCTGCGGCAGGCCTGCCGGGTACTGGGCCGCCATCGACTCGATGGCGCCGATCTCCACGTCACCCTAGAACCCTGTCCCATGTGCGCCGGCGCCATCGCCGAAGCCCGCATCCGACGTCTCTACTACGGAGCCGAGGATCCCAAGGGCGGAGCTGTTGACAACGGTGTCCGTCTCTTCGACCAACCGACATGCCGCCACCGGCCGGAGGTCTACGGTGGAATCCTCGACATCCGTTGCGGCGCACTCCTCAAGGACTTCTTTGCTGCCCGCAGACCTCAGACGCCGCACCGCGACACCCGCTGAACACCCGCTGACCAGGGGTGTTGCGGTGCGGTCGTCGGGGAAGGCCTGTCGCTGACTTCCCTAGAGGCCGGCGACCACGTCTTCCCAGGTCTCCACCATCAACTGGTCGATCTCCGGCCTGAGCGGCACCCAGAAACTCGTACCCTCCATCAGCCTCACGGGATCGTCATATCCCAGTGCCACGAGTGTCTCGCGATCCACGAGATCGAACGACTTCGCGTTGCCATGGCCGTAGCCGTAGGTTTCGATGAGGTACTTCCCGGTCTCCGGTGCGAGCCAGGCATTGATGAAATCATACGCCATGCCTTCATCATTCTCGGCGGCGGAAAGACGAACGAGACCGCAGGCCCAGCCGAAGGCGCCTTCCTTCGGCGCCGCAAAGGCCACCGGAACACCCTGTTCGAGGAGATTGACGAGGGCTTCGTTCCAGGCATAGGCGACGACGCACTCGCCCGACGCCATGGCCTGTTCCATGTCCGTCTGGCTGTCCCAGTAGAACCTGACGAGCTCACGCTGCCTGCGCGCGAGATCGGCCGATTCGGCAAGCTGCCCGGGTGTCGGGTCCATCGGATCGTAGCCCAGCATCTTGAGAGCGATCGAGAGACTCGCCGGGTCGTTCCTGCCGCAGATGCGGCCGCTGTAGCGTTCGTCGAACATCATGCCCCAGGATTCCTCGCCCTCGACGATGTCCGTCCTGTAGATCACCGAAGACAGCCCGAAGTCGGTGATGGCCATGTACACGTCGCCATCGATCGTCGCCCCGTTCATGGTGTGGAGCGCCGGGAACATGTCATCCCAGTACGCGATGCGCGAAGGATCCAGCGGCTGGATCACCCCGGCATCGTTCCAGCGCGGCACATTGTCCACGCAGGGATGGGCGAGATCGGTCGTGAAGCCGGCCCGGATCTTCTGCAGACCATCCTCCGCCGAGGCGAAAATCGACCAGTCCGGAGAACGCCCGTGCTTGTCGACAAAGGCCTGGTGCAGTTCCGGCACTTCGTAGGCCGACCAGGTGAAATAGTGGATCATGTCGCCCTCGGCCGCCATCCCAGGCGACATCAGGGACTGGGCGGCCGGCGCCAGTCCGGCCGTCGCCGCAACAGCCATGAAGTCGCGACGGTCGATTTCGCCGTTCAGCAGCTTCTTCTGCAACTGCTCGACACGCGGTTTTCTCAAGACATGCATCGTCAGGTCACTCCTCGGTGTTGTTCCAGGATGAACCGGTCCTAGAGACCGGCCATCACATCTTCCCAGATCTCGTACATGAGCTGGCTGATCTCCGGTTCGACCGGAATCCAGAAGTTGGTGCCCGCCATCAGTCTCTCGGGGTCGTCATAGCCCAGCGCAACGAGAGTCTCCCGGTCCACGAGGTCGAACGACTTGATGTTGCCGTGGCCGTAGCCGTAGGCCTCGATGAGGTACTTGCCGGTCTCGGGCGCCAGCCAGGCATTGATGAAGTCGTACGCCATGTGCTCGTCGTTCCGCGACTCGGCAAGATGAACGAGACCGCAGGCCCAGCCAAAGGCGCCCTCCCTGGGCGCTGCAAAGGCCACCGGAATGCCCTGCTCGAGGAGATTGACGAGGGCCTCGTTCCAGGCATAGGCCATGACGCACTCGCCCGTGGCCACCGCCTGTTCCATGTCGGTCTGGCTCTCCCAGTAGAAACGGGCCAGCGGGCGTTGCCTGCGACCCATGTCAGCGGCCTCCCTGACCTGTTCGGCCGTCGGGTTCATGGGATCGTAACCCAGCAGCTTGAGTGCGATGGAGAGGTTCGCCGTACCGGCATTGGGGCAGATGCGACCGGCATACCGTTCGTCGAACAGCATGTTCCAGGTTTCCTCACCCTCGTAGATGTCGGTGCGGTAGATGACTGACGACAACCCGAAGTCCGTGATCGCCATGTAGACCTCGCCGTCGATCGTGGCGCCGTTCATGGTGTGGAGAGCGGGGAACATGTCATCCCAGTATTCGATGCGCGAGGGATCCAGCGGCTGCAGGACACCGGCGTCGTGCCAGCGCGGCACATTGTCCACGCAGGGATGCGCGAGGTCGGCAGCGAAGCCGGCCCGGATCTTCTGTAGACCATCCTCCGCCGAGGCGAAGACCGACCAGTCCGGCGACCGACCGTACTTGTCGACGAAGGCCTGGTGCAGCTCCGGCACCTCGTAGGCCGACCACGTGAAGTAGTGGATCATGTCGCCCTCGGCCGCCGCCGCCGACGGAACCAGCGACGACGCAACCGGCGCCACACCGGCCGCCGCCGCGGCAGCCAGGAAATCACGGCGTCCAATGTCACGATTGATCAGCCTTCTGTGCAGCTGCTCCACGCGCGGCTGTCTCAATACATGCATCGTCGAACCCCCCTCCGTCAGGCACGAGGGTCAAGAATGCGCCCCTTCGACCCTGTCTGCAAGTGACCTGTTCCGGCTCCCGGGTACGCGGAGTCCTTGAACGAAGGGGCGATGCTTGTTACGCAGCGTCATGCTGGTTCGCTTGCCCCTTGAGGTATCATGACCGTCCAACACGTGAAGGAGACAAGGTGATGAGAGCGCTTGTGACAGCTGCAGCGGCGCTGGTTCTTGGCGTCGCGTCGGTGCCCGCGCTGGCCGATGGCCTGAAGGTGGGCATGATCACGACCCTGTCGGGCGGCGGCTCGGCTCTCGGAGTGGATGTGCGGGACGGGTTCATGCTGGCCATTGACCAGTCGGGGCGCGGCGACATTGACGTCGTGATCGAGGACGATCAGCGCAAGCCCGAGATCGCGGTCCAGATCGCCGACAAGATGGTGCAGTCCGACGATGTCGATGTGCTGACCGGCATCATCTGGTCGAACCTTGCCATCGCCGTGGTGCCCTCGGTGGTGCGCCAGGGAAGGTTCTATCTCTCGCCCAATGCCGGCCCCTCGAAGCTCGCAGGCGAGGGGTGCCATGAAAACTACTTCAATGTCGCCTGGCAGAACGACAACCTGCACGAGGCCGCCGGCGGCCATGCCAACGACGCCGACTACACCAACTCGTTCATCCTGGCGCCGAACTATCCTGCCGGACACGACGCACTGACCGGCTACAAGAGGTTCTTCACCGGCGAGATCGAGGCCGAGGTCTATACCGAACTCGGCCAGACCGACTATGCCGCGGAAATCGCGCGGATCCGCGCGTCGGATGCCGACAGTGTCTTCTTCTTCCTTCCCGGAGGCATGGGCATCTCGTTCATGAAGCAGTACGCCGGTTCGGGCGTCGACCTTCCGGTGGTTGGCCCCGCGTTCTCCTTCGACCAGGGCATCCTCAATGCCGTGGGCGAGGCGGCGCTGGGCGTGAGGAACACCTCGCAGTGGTCGAAGGATCTCGACAATGCCGCCAACCAGGCATTCGTGGCCAGCTTCAAGGAAGCCTACGGGCGCCTGCCGTCGCTCTACGCCTCACAGGGATTCGATACCGCCAATCTCCTGATCAGCGCCCTCGACAAGGCCGAGGTCAGTGACACGCAGGCCTTCCGCGAGGCACTCCGGGCTGCCGACTTCACGTCCGTGAGAGGCGATTTCATGTTCGGTCCCAACCATCACCCGGTGCAGGACATCTACGTGCGCGAGGTGATCATGGAGGAGGGCGTCCTCACCAATCGCATCGTCTCGCTCGCCCTTGAGGACCACGCTGACGCCTACGCCGGCGAGTGCTCGATGTAGCGCTTTCTGTCCTTCCGGCAGACACCCCTGCGGGCCTGCCGGAAGGGCAGCACAGACGATGCCGGCGACACTGATCGCCGAGCAGGTTCTCAACGGCCTGCAATTCGGCGTCATGCTGTTCCTCATGTCCGCGGGGCTCACGCTGATCTTCGGCGTCATGGGGCTCATCAACCTGGCCCACGGTTCCCTCTATATGATCGGGGCCTTCGCCTGCGCGGCGGTGGTGTCTCTCACCGGTTCGTTCTGGCTCGGCCTGGCGGCGAGCCTCGCCGCTGCGGCCGTCGCCGGCGCCCTTGTCGAGGTGACCCTCATGCGGCGCCTCTATGGGAGAGGACACCTGGATCAGGTCCTGGTCACCTTCGCGCTCATCCTCGTCTTCTCGGAAGGCACCCGCTGGATCTTCGGCGCCTTCCCCCTCTACCTCGACATTCCGCCATCGCTGGCCGGGACCGTTTCCCTGCCCGGCGGGATGGACTATCCCCTCTATCGTCTCGTCATCATCGCCGCCGGCCTGGCTGTCGCCGGCGGACTCTTTCAGCTCGTCTCCCGGACCCGTCTCGGCATGCGTATCCGGGCAGGTGAGTCCGATCGCGAGATGATCGCCGCTATCGGTGTCGACATCCGTGCACTCTACACCGCCGTCTTTGCGCTCGGCGCCGCCCTTGCCGGGTTCGCAGGAGCCGTCATCGGATCCATCACCTCCGTGGAAGTCGGCATGGGCGAACCTGTCCTGATTCTCGCCTTCGTGGTGATCGTCATCGGCGGCATCGGCTCCATCAGGGGCGCTCTCGTCGGCGCCGTCCTGGTGGGCGTGACGGACACCATGGGCCGACTCCTGCTCCCCGCCTTCCTTGCCGCCTTTCTCGAGCCGGCCGAGGCTGCCGCCACGGGAGCCTCACTGGCCTCCATGCTCATCTACCTGCTGATGGCCCTGATCCTGTTCTTCAGGCCGGGCGGCCTCTTCGGCAAGGCAGCCTGACCTCCTCATGACCCCACGGATCGCTTCCACGGTCGTCGTCGTCCTGCTTCTTGCCGTACCTGTGGCCGGCACGGTCCTTGACGAACCGTGGCTCATCACCCTGGCGACGCGTGTCGCGATCCTCGGCATGGCGGGAGTCGGCCTCAATCTGGTGCTGGGCCATGGCGGCATGGTGTCCCTTGGACACGCCGCCTATTTCGGAGTCGGCGGCTACGTGGCGGGCATCCTCGCTCACCACGCACTGGAAGGCGATCCGGTGCTGCTGTGGCCGATCGTGCTTGACGGCACCGATTCCATGATCGTCATCTGGCTGGCCGCCCTCGTCAGCGGAGCGTTGCTCGCTCTTCTCATCGGCTGTCTGTCGCTTGGAACAGGCGGCGTCTACTTCATCATGATCACCCTGGCGTTCGCCCAGATGATCTACTACTTCACGATCTCGTGGCCGGCCTACGGCGGCGAGGACGGCCTGCCGATCTACCTGCGCACCAGCCTTTTCGGCCTCGACACCATGGATCCCATGACGTTCTTCCTGATTGTCCTCGCCGTCCTTGTCGTCGTCATCTGTCTGGTCTCCATGGTCGTGCAATCCAGGTTCGGCCTGGCGCTCAGTGCCGTCAGGCAGAACGAGACCCGGGTGCGCAGTGTGGGTATCGGTGCTTTCCGGGTCCGCCTGGTCGCCTTCGTCATGTCGGGCGCCATCACGGCGCTTGCCGGCGCGCTCTTCGTCGACCTCAACCGCTTCGTCAGTCCGTCCATGCTGAGCTGGCACACATCAGGCGAGATCATGGTCTTCGTCATCCTGGGCGGCGTCGCCCGCCTGTGGGGACCCGTCGCCGGCGCGGCGCTCTATGTTCTCCTCGAACAGGTCCTCGGCTCGCTGACCGACCACTGGCAGCTCTGGGTCGGTTTGCTGCTCATCGCCGTTGTCCTCCACGCCCGCGGCGGCATCATGGGATTCGCGTCAGGCCGGCGCCGCGATGACGACTGAACGCGCACGAGAGCCGGCCGTGCTCGAGGTGGTCGGCCTGACAAGGAATTTCGGCGCCGTCAGGGCCAATGATGACATCTCTCTCGATCTCGCAGTCGGGGAGATCCATGCGCTGATCGGCCCCAACGGAGCCGGCAAGTCCACCTTCATCGCCCAGGTGGCCGGCGACCTCGCCCCGCACGGCGGGTCCATCCGCTTCAGGGGACGTAACATCGACCGCATGAGAGCGGCGGAGCGCACACGCCTCGGGATGGCGCGCACCTTTCAGATCTCGTCCCTCATCGGCGAGTTCACGGTTGTCGAGAACGTCATGCTTGCCCACCTGGGACGCCTGGGGGAGAGCATGCGGTTCTTCGCGCCCGTCGCCCGGGACAGGGAATTGCGGAATCTGGCGCGCGCATGCCTCGAACGGGTCGGCCTCGACTCCCGTCACCGGGAGCGTGTGTCGAAGATCAGCCATGGTGAACGACGGCTTCTCGACATCGCCATCGCTCTTGCCCTTGAACCCGCCGCCTTCCTGCTCGACGAACCCATGGCCGGCCTCGACCAGGAAGGATCGCACAGGCTGATCGGCCTTCTCGATTCCCTGCGGCAGACCGCGCCCGTCCTCCTTGTCGAACATGACATGGACGCCGTCTTCGCCCTCGCCGATCGGATCTCGGTCCTCGTTGACGGCCGCCTCATGGCCAGCGGATCACCCGATACGATCCGGGCCGACGATTCGGTGCGTGCCGCCTATCTGGGAGTGGATCAACCGTGACACGGCTCCCTGCCGACGGCATCCCGCTTCTCGTTGACGGCCGCCTCGTCGCCCGTCCCGGAGTGGACCGGCCGTGACACGACTCCTTGCCATCCGGAATCTGGAAGCCTGGTACGGACCGGCCCAGGCGCTCTTCGGTGTCGATCTTGACGTCGGTGCCGGAGAGGTGGTGGCTCTCATGGGACGCAACGGCATGGGCAAGACGACCACCATCAGGGCCCTGTGCGGTCTCATGAGACCATGCCGGGGTGCTGTCGTCCTTGAAGACCGGGACATTCTCGGCGCCCCGCCCCACCATATTGCCCGTTCCGGCGTCGGCCTGGTTCCCGAGGGGCGCCGCTGCTTTGCGAACCTGACGGCCCATGAGAACCTCGTGGTGGCGGCGCGGCGGGGTGTGTGGGACATCCCGCGCGTCCTGGATCTCTTCCCGGCACTGGGACCGCATCTCTCCCGGGAGGCGTCGACTCTCTCCGGAGGCGAACAGCAGATGCTGGCGATCGGCCGCGCGCTCATGACCAATCCCAGACTCCTCGTCATGGACGAAGCGACCGAAGGCCTGGCCCCCGCTGTGCGCCGTGACATCTGGCGGGCCATCGCCGTCCTGAAGGCCGCGGGCCAGTCGATCCTCCTCGTCGACAAGGTCGTCGGCGATCTGCTCGCCCATGCGACCCGTTGCGTCGTTCTCGAAAAGGGCCGCACGGCCTGGCGCGGCGGTCCGGCCGAACTCGACGACGCCGCGCTCCACCGATACCTCGGAGTCTGACGCGCCGAGGCGATCGCATTGTGCCGCCAAGGTGTCTCGTGCACCGTCTCCCATGGACCGTCCGCACCGATCCGTGCAGTGCCTCGGCACGCGGCGGCTCCGGCTCGACCGGCACTGCCCGACAACACCCGGGGCTTGCGGACGGGTTCGCGTCACCGATGAAACCGGTGGGAAGCACCAAGCTCGGAACGTATGGCGACGCCCGAACGAACCTCGCCGATACCGGCAAGGTCGACCCTGCAGCCGGATGGCCGCGGCGTCCGCAAAAAGCGAAGGGAAGACAGGCGGGCATGGTCGAACGCCATGTGCCGAAGACGAGGGCAGCGAGCGCCAGATCGCCCCTGCCTGCCGTCATGTCGTTGATGAAGCCCGCACTCTCAGGCGCACGACAGCCAGGTTCCGCCCATTCCGCAGCGCTCACCCCGGTGCACGGCAGTGCGCCATCCTGCCACAGTGGAAGGCGTCAGGTTCCTGTCTCGGGTCGTCACGCCATTGGGATCATGCAGGACAAGGGGTGGGAAGCAGTCGAAAGGAGAAGATGACACGGACGCAAGTGGGCTGAATTGATGGGCCCCGAGGTCAGATCCGGGAAGCGCTTCCATCCCGCGGCCCTGCATCTCGGGCCCCTTGACGATCTGCGCCGGGACGGGACGCTCGTCGCAGGCAGCCGCCCGGCC
Organism: Alphaproteobacteria bacterium; assembly: GCA_964291265.2. GTDB lineage: Bacteria > Pseudomonadota > Alphaproteobacteria > SP197 > SP197 > SP197. The sequence goes on along the minus strand of OZ219746.1, from coordinate 228,482 downwards.
ACCGGCAATCCGCTCCGTCGCCCGACGCTTAGACCCTTGCACCCGGGCGCCCAACAGCAGGAGGAACCGCTTGTTGTCCCCCCCCACCAGCGCGTGCGTGCGACACGACGGCATCCACGTCAAGACAATTCAGCCGGAATCGAGCACAGGATCTTCCGGGCATAATTCCGGGGTTCGTTCCATGCGTCTTGACTGTATGATGTCGGGAGATGCAACCAATCGAGCAGGGCATGGACTGGAACTCGCCTCTTTTCTTTAACAATGCCGAGGTGGCGGATGTTTCACGCTGCCTCGCCGCGGGCGCGGACCCGAATGCACGAAGTGAGTCTGGATGGACGCCCCTGCATGGGGCGGCGAAGTCCATCTCCTTCGACTCCCCAACGATCGTCGAGATGTTGCTCGCCGCAGGCGCGGACCCGAAGGCACGAGATGACGATTATGACGTGACGCCCCTGCATTTCGCTGCGGCGGCATACAGCTACACCGCGAAGGTGGTTGAGATGTTGCTCGCCGCAGGCGCAGACCCGAATGCACGAGATGTGTATCGAAGACCGCCCCTGCATTGGACGGGGTACAGCAGTCTCTCGTCGGTGGCGAGGGCGAGGTTGTTGCTCGCTGCCGGCGCAGACCCGAATGCACGAAGCAGGGATGGCATGACACCCCTGCATCACGCGGCCGAGGACGCCGAAGACCCGGCGGTTGTCGAGGTGTTGCTCGCTGCCGGCGCAGACCCGAATGCACGAAACAGGGATGGCATGACACCCCTGCATCACGCGGCCGAGGACGCCGAAGACCCGGCGGTCGTCGAGGTGTTGCTCGCTGCCGGCGCAGACCCGAATGCACGAAGCAGGGATGGCATGACACCCCTGCATCACGCGGCCGAGGACGCCGAAGACCCGGCGGTTGTCGAGGTGTTGCTCGCTGCCGGCGCAGACCCGAAAGCACGAAACAGGAATGGCATGACACCCCTGCATCACGCGGCTGGGTTCAGCGACACCCCGGCGGTTGTCGAGGTGTTGCTCGCCGGCGGCGCAGACTTGCATGCACGAAATAAGGCTGGAATGACACCCTTGCACAACGCGGCACGCCACAGCGACACCCCGGCGGTTGTCGAGGTGTTGCTCGCCGGCGGTGCAGACTTGCATGCACGAGATGGGTCTGGAATGACACCCCTGCATTGGGCAGCAACCAGATACGGCCCGGAGGGGGTCGAGATGATGCTCGCTGCCGGTGCGGACTTGCATGCACGAAGCGAGGACGGAGGGACGCCCTTGCATGAAGCGGTGAGCTCCGGCTACATCGAGGAAGTGGTCGATGCGTTGCTCGCCGCAGGCGCAGACCCGAATGCACGAGATGGGTCTGGCATGACACCCTTGCACCGGGCAGCATCCAGAATCGGCAAGCAGGGAATCCAGATGTTGCTCGCTGCCGGTGCAGACTTGCATGCACGAGATGGGTCTGGAATGACACCCTTGCATCGAGCGGCGTCCTTCAGCGACCAAGAGGATGTGGAGGTGTTGTTCGCTGCAAGTGCAGATCCAAAGGCACGAGATGAGGAGGGAAAGACATCCCCGCATGAGGCGGCAACCTCCCGTGAGACCAAGGCGTCGGCGGTTGTCGAGGTGTTGCTTGCTGCTGGCGCAGACCCGAATGCACGAAGCAGGAATGGCATGACACCCCTGCATCAGGCCATGTCGCCCTTTGGCATCGAGGCGTCGACGGCTGTCAAGGTGTTGCTCGCTGCTGGCGCAGACCCGAAGGCGCAGGATGAGGAAGGAAAGACGCCTTGGGATCATGTTCGGAAAGAGTCTGCCAATCGAACACTCAGCGCCGCTTGGGCCCGACAGTTTCGCGAAGTGCAACCAACTGACTCCAATGCCTGAATTATGGTGCTACTCCTTCGTTTCAGGGGACTTTCACCCCCTACCTTCCGCCAGTTCGCTGGCACACTGGAACACGCACATCCGGTCATCGGCAGCGAGCGAGTGAAGGCGGCAAGTGAAAATGTCGGATCCGAACCCGTCAGAAAAACCGTTCGTCATCAGCAGGGGGGTGAGCAGATACCGGGTTCTCAAGAAACGCCTGGGACTGCGGTCGGACGTAGCACCAGCGAATTGCTCCGCCGAGCGATAGCGAGGACTGTCCGGTTCTGAATCCGCTGTGGAAGGTCACCGACCTGTCACCTCAGCATCCCATGCCCAACTGCTGCCGAACCTCACCGGTCCCGACGAATTGCGACAACAGCCTGTAGTTCTTCCGTTCGTATCGAACCTTCCCAGCGATAACCGCCGGGTGCACTCGAAGAACGTTGGCGAGATTCATCACGGCCATGGTCGTCGGCCGATCCCGCACCGCACTCACTTCCCAAGCCGAGCGCGGAACAAGCGCTTCTTCCGCCCATTCGTCCGCCTGCGTCTCCCGCGGGCCTTCCTGTCTTCCTTAGATTTTTCGAAGCGTGAAGTCGTCGATAAAGGCTTCGCCCCTGTCGTTGTCCATGTGTCGACCCACATGGGCCAGCTCATGCAGCAAGCAGAACCAGAAACCATCAATTCTATCGTAGCGCAGCGTGAGTCCGATGACCGGTCTGCCATCCCCGAGCCGAAGTGCTGCCCCGTCGAGATACGTCTTTGGCAGATGTCTTTCGATCATCAGCGGAATGCCATGCCTGGCCAAAAATTCCTACACCAGCCGTGGACCGTTTTGCGACCAGCTCAGCCGCGCGACCTTGCGAAGGAAATCCAAAGTTACGGTCCCGCGCTCATAGTCCGTATCGGGACGCACCTCGTTGGCTCTTGCGAGAATTTGCCAGCACCACGCCCTGAGCGCATAGGGGTCCATCTTGGCGTTCGTGCGCGCATGGTCAGTCTTTCTTTCGGCAGAGCCTGGCACCCACGACATCCAGTCCTCCTGCACGATCGATCAGATTCCGCATGGCGTGTTCGGCACGCCCTGTCAGATCGTGCCCGTCAGGAATCCAGCCCAACCTTGCCATCCACTTGACGGGAAATCGGTTCCACTCGATGTCCGAAAGCGGGTCGTACAAGTCGATGTCCGGTACCTGCAACAGAACGTCCGCCGAATCCCGAGATGCTCATGCGGGGCACGCGCCACCGGCATGTTGATCGTGCGTTTGCCGGATAGAATTTCCGAGACCTTTGCGCGACCTCCGATGAGCGAGGCAAGGTCTGAGGGGCGCAGACCTGCCTGTTCCATGCGAAACTCGATCGTGGCGACCGGGCTCGGATAATCCTGGAGGTAATCGTTTGGTCGAAGGTGACGATGATGAGGATGACAGTGGCAACGACGCATTGGCCCGGGATTCGCCTGCATTCGCTCAGTGCTGTCATGGCCCCAACCAACTCATGACCGAACGCTTACTCCTGGAGCCTGCCGCTGTCGTACTTGTCGTGGCGCGTCTCAGTCCCGACAATGGAGCGATGTCGGATGCAGTCCAGTCGAACCACGGAACCACCCCCACCGGGGACGATCCCCTCGCCCGTCTTCGGGCCCAGATTCTGATCCGCTGGAGCGCGTTCCCGCAGGCCCGAAGCAGCGAGCTCGACGCCCTGCTCATCGATGCCCTGGAACGTGCGGCGGCGGCCCTGCCCGAAGTGCTGACGGTGATGGACCCGGCAAGCCGCCCGCAGCGGTTGCGACTCGCCACCGTGGTGGAGGCGGCGAACCTCGACAGCTTCTACCACAACGAATGGGCCGAGCTCGCGGTCTCCCACGACGGCCGCCTGTTCCTCGTTTACCGCAGGCGCGACGGCGGCGACTACGCGGTGACGTGGTCGCAGGCGACCACGGTTCCCGCAGCGATCATGCAGGGACTGCCCGACGCGCTCGCGACGGCGATGCTCGAAAGCGGCGACACGGGGAGCTGACGTGCACCCCGCGAAACACATGACATGGTCGAGGGCATGGTTCATCGCAGTGCGGCTTGCCGGCTGCCTCCTCCCGATTGCGGGGTGGGCCGCACACGCCGAGGACCGGAGTTCCACGGCCACGGACCACGGCATCGTCGGCTACATCGAGATCGACGACGTCATCGACCGGTTCTCCGACCGCTATCTCGCCCGGGCCATCAACGAAGCGCGGGCGAGGAGCGTGGACACCCTGCTCGTGCGCATCGACACCGATGGCGGGGCGGTCCATGACGCGCGCTCCATGTTCAAGCGCGTTCTCGACCTGGAGGCGGACGGAATCCGCACCATCGCCTTCATCGACTTCCGCGCGATCTCCGCCGGTGCGCTGATCGCATACGCCCACGAGGAGGTGTACATCAGCGAGACTGCGTCCATCGGCGACATCGGCGTCGTGTTCCAGTCTTCCGAAGGGGAGGTCAAGTACGCTCCGGAGAAGATCGAGACCGTGGTGCGCACCCTGCTGACCCAGGCGGCGGAGCAGCGCGGCTGGAACCGCGGGATGCTGCTCAAGATGACCGCGCACAAGCAGTCGCTCTACCGGGTCACCCTGCCGGGCGGATCCGCGGAGTACGTCATCGAGGACGATCTTCCGGAGTTCCTCGCCGCGCACCCCGGTATCGACCGCGACGATCCGAACCAGGTCATCGTCTACCGAGGCCCGGATCGCCTGCTCACGCTGACCGGCCTGGAGGCGGCAGCGTTCGGCATGGCGACCGGCAATGTCGCCGATCTCGACACCATGCACGAACGGCTCGGCGTCACCGAGGACGATGTCGTGGATCTCTCGCCGCGGGGAATCGAGCGGGCGGCCTTAGCGCTCTCGCGCTTCGCACCAATCCTCGCGGGACTTGCGGTGCTTTTCCTGCTGTTCGAACTGAAGACACCGGGGGTCGGCCTGTGGGTAGCGCTTGCCGGCCTGCTCGGGGCGGGATTCCTCTTCGCCCAGTACTCCCTCGACCTCTTGGAGAACGCCGAACTGTTGCTGATCGTGATCGGCATCGGGTTCATCGCCGCCGAAATGTACACGATGGCGGGAGGAGGCCTGCTCGGAGCACTCGGCGGGGTGGCAGGACTCACCGGTCTCGTGCTCGCGTTCCTGCCGAACGAGTTGACGTTCGATTTCGAGGACCCGGTCTTCGTCGATGCCCTGAGCGACGCCGCGTTCAGCGGAGCGACCGCGGTGGGCGTCGTGCTGGTCGGCGCCGTGCTCGTCATGCGATACCTTCCGCGCAGCGCCGCACTGCGCCGGCGCCTTGCGGTAGCGGACGAGGTGACCGCGACTAGCGCCGGCGCGATCGAGGCCCGCGCCGGCGCGTTGCTGGGCAGACGCGGCACGGCCGCCGAGGCGCTGCACCCGGGTGGAACGGTGCGGCTCGGCGCCGAGACTCTTCGTGGGCGGGCCGAACACGGCGCCTACGTCCCGGCGGGGGCGGCGGTGGAGGTGGTGTCGGTCGAGTTCGGCGAGGTGGTGGTGCGATCGGTGGCCGGCGCAAACATGGAGGACGGGAGTGGATAGCGCCACCCTTGCGGCTGCCATGGACATCGACTGGCCGATCCTCGGGCTCTCTGTCGGGCTGCTCATCCTCGCCGTCGCCTTGCTGATCCTCGAGCTCTTCGTGGTGTCTTTCGGGATGCTGCTTATCGCTTCGATCGCATCGACTGTCGCCGCGATCCACTACGCGTTCGCCGCTACTGCGGTGGCCGGCTGGACCATGGCGGTGATCGTTCCCGTCGTGGCGGTGGCGCTGGTGCGCTGGGGTCTTGCGGGTATCCGCGAGTCGCGCCGGATGGTGACCAAGAGCGAGATCACGTCCGATGCAGGCTATCGTCACCACGCCCAAGAGGTCGGTGTGCATCCCGGCGCCGAAGGCGTTATGGTGACCCGCGCGCAGCCTTCGGGACGGGCGCGTTTCGCTGGCGGGGAGTGCGACGTTCAGGTGCAGAGCGGCAGCCTGGGGCGCGGCGAGAAGATTGTCGTGCTGCGCATCGACGGTCCCATCGTCTTCGTCACACCGGCGGTGGACAGTGAATCGCACGACATCACGTCGTGATTCGAGGAGGCAACACACACCATGTCATTCGATCTCAGTCTCGTGTTCGTGATCGTCGTCGTCCTCCTGGCCATCGTGTTCTTCGCGTTCATCTGGAGCGCGTTCTGGCTGTGGTGGCAATCGATTCTCTCCAATGCTCCGGTGAGCCTTCTCCAGATCATCTTCATGCGCTTCCGCAAGGTGAAGCCGTCGGTCATCGTGACGGTGCGAATCACCGCGAAGAAGGCAGGCATCAACCTATCCGGCGACCAGCTCGAAGCCCACTACCTCGCCGGCGGTAACGTCGCGCGCGTGGTGCAGGCTCTCATCTCGGCACACAAGGCCAACATCACGCTTGACTACGATCGCGCCTGCGCCATTGACCTGGCCGGGCGCGACGTGCAGGAGGCGGTCGGCACCTCGGTCAACCCCAAGGTCATCGACGTGCCCTCGGGCCAGATGGCGCGCAACACCATCGACGGCATCGCCGGCGACGGCATCCAGCTCAAGGTCAAGGCGCGGGTCACGGTGCGCACCAACCTCGACCGCCTGGTCGGCGGCGCGACCGAGGAGACCATCGTGGCCCGGGTCGGCGAGGGCATCGTCACCACGATCGGCTCGTCGGAGAACCACATGTCAGTGCTGGAGAATCCCGACCGCATCTCCAAAGTTGTGCTGGAGCGTGGCCTCGATTCCGGCACCGCGTTCGAGATCCTCTCGATCGACATCGCGGACATCGATGTCGGCGACAACATCGGGGCGCGTTTGAAGATCGACCAGGCGGAGGCCGAGAAGCAGGTAGCCCAGGCCCAGGCCGAGCGCCAGCGCGCACTCGCCGTCGCGAGGGAACAGGAGATGGTCGCGCTGGTGCAGGAGAACCGTGCCAAGGTGGTCCTCGCCGAGGCCGAGGTACCCAAGGCCATGGCGGACGCGTTCCGGGCCGGCAACCTCGGCGTGATGGACTACTACGGCATGCAGAACGTCATCTCGGACACCAGGATGCGCACCAGCATCGCCGGCAGCGGGGATGACGCAGCGCCTGCTCAGGAGACCTGACGCATGGAACCATTCGACAACCGGGCCGCGAATCGCCGACATCACGGGTGCATCGAAGGCCCGGGAGGTTGAGGTATGGTGGGTCTGAGAGCGTTGTTCGGGCAGATCTTCCGAGTCGTCGAGGAAGCCGCCGCCCGGCAAAGCGGCGCCGATCCGGGGACCGGATCCGGGCACGACGCCCGCGACGACAGGGAGCAACCGCAACCCGATGCCGTGTGGGAACCACGGCAGGAGCCGCCGCGACCGTGGAGGTCGAACACCACGCAGAGCCCCTGGAGCCGCGGGCCATCGGAGAATCCGGCGCCAGCGAGCGCGACGCGACGTGCACCCGGGAGGCATGGTGAGCAACCCACCGATCGCTCGCCCTGGGACATGGCCGGGTCGCGAACGATCCCTTGCGCCCACGCGCTCCTGGCGCGCATCCGTGCTCGCCTTGACACTCCGGATGCGCTGCGCGAGGCATTCGTGATCAAGGAGATCCTCGACCGGCCTCTGGCGCGACGGCGCGCGAGGCAACCTGGTGATTCCGCAAGACCGAGGCCACCGCTCGCCCCCGGGGCTTGAGAGGACCGCTTGCGTGTCAGCTTCGCCCTTGAGGCCACGGGTTTGTCGCAAGCGTTGCTCAAAGGGTGAGGATGATGAGAATGACTGTGGCCACCACGCATGCCCCGGGACTCAGCATTCGCTCGCTCATTGCCATCGTCGCCCCCATCACCACACGACCGAACGCTTGCGGATGAACAGTGCAGCCAAGGAACTTGACGTGTCGGGCGTTGAGCCTCTCGTCGCGGCCCGGATGAACCGGCATCGGTTCTCAAGCAGGCTCAACGCGCTCCTATGTCGTGAAGTGACGCCAGTGTTGCGTTGCAGTCCCGGTTCTTGACCTGCAGCACTGCCCCGGTCAATGTGCGTCCTGTAACGGGTGCAACAGTCGCAGAGCGGAATGCTCCTGATGAAAGACACAGCATTGGTTGCCAGTCCCGAACAGGCGATCGAGAACATTCTACGCTACCAGGTGGCGATCGAAGACGAGCAGAGAGGCGTGCAACTGAGAAGCCTGATGTCGCGAGAACACGCCTGGTATGCGGTCAGGCCAGATGGTGAGCGATGGCTCTTTGCTCCCTCGAAGTTCGTGGGATACGTGGACAACACTGCGGCGGCGTACTTTCTGGAGAGACGAGCGAGAGACGGACGGAAGACCGAGCACACTCTCCGGCAATGGTTCCATCCCATTGAGCCCGGCACACGCCAGGCCGATACGCTGGAACAGGCTTTGCTCGAATTCCTTCGGAGCCATGGACATTCAGGCCCGCGCAAGGGCGCCAGAATATCCCTCCTTACCGAGGTTCTCGATCATGTGGCCAGCGTTCCCGAGACCACGGGCCGAGTGGCTATCGATCCCTCCATCTGCGCTGGGCGGCCGCATATCCGAAACACCCGTGTACGGGTATCCGACATCCTGCAACTCATGGCGTCCGGCGTGTCCTCAGGGGAGATTCTTGACGACTACCCCTATCTCGATGAAGCGGACCTTGGAGCGGCCCTGATGTGGGCTGTGGACGCAGTCGACCATCGTGTGATGTTTGCAACCTGATCCGTGCGCTTTCTGGTCGATGCGCAGCTGCCGCCAGGTCTGGCGCAATGGCTTTCGGCGAGAGGTCACGCGTGTGATCACGTGAACGATATCGGACTGGGTTCCGCGACAGATGAGTGTATCGAGTCCTGGGCACGCGACAGGCGTGCTGTCATATGGTCCAAGGATGCGGACTTCGCCGAGAGGGTGCGGCAGTCACCTGGCTTGCAGGTGGTCTGGATACGTTGCGGCAACACGAGCAATGCTGCCCTTCGCACCCGGTTGGCTCATCTGCTTGGGGAGATTGAGGTTGCCTTGGAAGCGGGTGAGGTACTGATCGAGGTTCGCTGAAGGAACCACGATGCCAGGTCAGCACAGGATCGTATTGAGTTGTGTGAACCTTGTGAATTCGTGTTCGTTGATCATGTGTACGGTCTACGGTCTTTCCGTCGGGGAAGATCTGGATGGCAACGTGATCATTGCAGCCGAGTGCCGCCATGGAGGTGAGGTAGCTTGAGCTGCGGCACCATACTTGTGCGTGGAGCATGATGCGGCAACATCCGGACGCCTGTATGGAAGCGAACGCCAGCAGCTACCCAGCCCTTGGCCGCGCACACCGCTGCCGCGGGCTTGTTCGGGCGTAGTGCGGATGATGGTGCCCGAAGGCGTGCTTGGCATGTCGGAGAAGGTTCTGGCCGTCGATGAACGACATGGCCCGCTTCGTTGCAGGCTCCTGACAAACAACCCCGCCGGGCAAGCGTTCGGTCACGCGGTGATCGGGGCAATCACAGCACTGAGCGAATGCTGGCGAGTCCCGGAACGATGCGCAGTTGCCACCGTGACCCTCCTCATCATCGTCACCTTTTGACCGAACGCTTGCAAGTATCCGGTCAACTGTCTTTCTCGATGGCGACAATAGCATCTGCGTCCACTTCCAGCATCTCTATGGTGCGCTTGCGGACGGCAATGCCGTGCTCGACGAGCAAATCGACCAGCTTCTCGCCATCCACAAGTGTGATGGGGGCGGCTCCTGTGGCGAATGCGGCGTCCTGAGTGCCCTTCGAGAACCGAGAAGTCGTGACGATAGTTCCACGAACTGCTTCGAAGCGGTACAGGGAACCTCGAAGCGCGTCGAGATCCTTTCGCTGTATCGGGTTGCGGTGGCGCTTGGCTTGGACCACTTCCCGGATCGAGGTGATACCAACCTCGATATCGGCGACGACATCCACTCCGCCATCACCTGATCGGGAGGTGACTTCCACGTTCCGATAATCCATTTCCTCCAACAGTCGTTTGATCAGGTGTTCAAAGGCAAACGGTTCCATGTCCTGAAGCCGATCATGCAGACTATCGCGCACCGTTTTGGTGTACTGCTGTACCAATGCCCACACTTTATTGTGGTTTCCGGCTACAGCATTCCCTTCGTTACTGGTCTCCTGGAGATAACGCAAGCCGTTGGGTGTCGCGGAATACAGCCTCCCCCTTCGCTCAATCAGATCACGAGCTACGAGATTGACAAGACGCCGACCCATCGTGTTCTTGATCATGGACTCTGCGCGGATTGAAGAACTGCGCTTGAGGTAGTCTGCCCACTGGTCGAGTAGGCCTCCACGCAGGCTAGGTCCGGTATCTGCCACTATGGATAACAACTTGGCTAGCCCTTCCGCTTCGTCAACAAAAGCCTCTATCCTGCCTCCCGGCTCTTCAAGAAAATTGCGACCATCTTCAGTGATTTGGAGAAGCCCGTCGCCATCTTCTTGGAGAAGGCCGTATCGCATGGCTAGAAGCCAGTGTCCGTAGACGTGCCTGGGATTCACCGCACCATTCGAGTCGTCCCAGATCTGCTGTGCCAACTCACGATCATTGCCGTCCAAGCGCTCTGGGATCCAAGTCGCGGGATCGGTCCAATCCACCGAGTGCTCTGGAGTACCGCACAAATCAAGAATTTTCGCGCGAAGCCCAGTCACCTGCTTTCTCGGTCGTCCGGGCCACACGCGCAAGAGATAGCGCAGCTCTGAGTAAACAGGAAACAACGGTACCCGAACGCGCAGGTTGGATCCCTCACCGTCCACCTTATCTGGTTCGCCTATGCCAGAATCGTCATTAATCACTGAAACCGCTCTCCTCTGACCCTAGAATCAGGATCCATGAACATCTCGTCGACGGTAAGTGTTCGGTCACGCGGTGATCGGGGCGATCACAGCACTGAGCGAATGCTGGCGAGTCCCGGAGCAACGCGTAGTCGCCACTGTCATCCTCATCATCGTCACCCCTTGGGCGAACGCTTACCCCGCCGGGGCCTTTCGGCGAGTCCGGCGGGGAGCAATTGCCTCGTTGAATAAGCACTCCGGGATGAGTCGTCAACAACAAGGACATGCTCATACACAGGGGGCTTGCAGATGAGGTTCACCCTTGCGCGCATCGATGTCGGCCGGAATGGCGAGCAAGAACCTCGTTCGGTTTGACCGCGATGAGCGGCAGGACATTCCTGCAGGAATGGTGCTTGGAACGTTGCAAGTTCTGACCGCCGGAATGGCGTTCTCCCCGTCACCGAGAAACCCGCTTTCGGGCAGACTCGGGGGTTATTGGCGCACGAGTCCCTTCAGACCGATGTCACGGCGGCAGAATCCTTCGGGCCAGTCGATCCTGTCGACAATGCGATAGGCGCGGTCGCGGGCCTCGGCGAGAGAGGCTCCGCACGCCGTCACACCCAGCACGCGCCCACCCGCCGACACCCAGTCATGGCCCCTTCGCGCCGTGCCGGCATGGAGGATCACGCCATCCTCGCCCGCCGCCTCGTCGAGCCGGTGAATGGGTGTGGCCCGGGGATAGGTGCCCGGATAGCCCCTTGTCGCCATCACCACGGTCAGCGCCGACTCGCGGCGCCAGGCGAGGCTCATGCCGTCGAGTGTGCCGTCCCGGGTGGCAAGGAGGGCCGGCATCAGATCGTCTTCGAGGCGGGCCAGCAGGACCTGGCATTCCGGGTCGCCGAAACGGACATTGTATTCAAGGAGTCTGGGACCCTCGGAGGTGATCATCAGCCCGGCATAGAGAACACCGCGAAACGGCGTGCCGCGCCGCCTCATGGCGGCGATGGTCGGACGGATGATCTCGTCGAGGATCCGTGCCTCGATGTCAGGCGTGACCACCGGCGCCGGCGAATAGCATCCCATGCCTCCGGTATTGGGACCGGTGTCGCCGTCTCCGACCCGCTTGTGATCCTGGGCCGTGGCCAACGGCAGGACCGACGCGCCGTCCACCAGCACGTGATAGCTCGCCTCTTCACCATCGAGGAACTCCTCGATGACGACGGAGGAACCGGCGCTGCCGAACACGCGTTCCGCCAGCGCCTCGTCGACAGCGCGACAGGCCTCGGCCACGGTTGACGCCACCGTAACGCCCTTACCTCCGGTCAGACCATCCGCCTTGACGACGATGGGCGCTCCGGTCGTGGCAATCCAGGCCCTCGCTTCTTCGGCATCATCGAAACGCCGCCAGCGGGCCGTGGGCACGCCTGCGGCATCCGCGATCTCCTTCATCATCGACTTTGACGCCTCCAGCCTGGAGGCGGCGGCGTCCGGTCCGATGCAGGCGATGCCCTCACCTTCCATCGCGTCGACAATCCCGGCGACCAGGGGGGCTTCGGGACCCGGCACGACCAGATGGACGGCGTTCGCCCGGGCCCAGCTGACGAGGCCGGCCACATCGTCCGCTGGGATGTCGACCGGGTCGGCGTCGCAAGCGATACCGGCATTGCCGGGAGCACAGAAGAGCGCCGTGACGAGCGGTGACCTGACGATGGCCTTCACAAGCGCATGCTCCCGGCCGCCGCCGCCCATGACAAGAACCCTCATGGAAGGAGGGGATCCCGCACGCAGGGGCACCTCCTGCTGGCTCTCGCCATGTGTCTTCTCCCCTGCCGCTGGCCCACCGGCTCCAGTCCTGTATCATGGCCCGTCATGAATACATCCGGCAACATTCCCGAATTCGGCGTCGCGGAGATATCGCAACAGGTGCGCTCGACGGTCGAGGCGGCCTTCGAGCGCGTCCGAATCCGCGGCGAAGTCGGCCGCGTCACGAGGGCGGCATCAGGACACGTCTACCTCTCCATGAAGGAAGACAAGGCGGTCCTCGACTGCGTCTGCTGGTCCAGGACGGCAATGCGTCTGGCTCACCGACCCGAACAGGGTCTGGAAATGGTGGCCACGGGCAAATTGACGACCTATCCCGGCCGTTCCAGCTACCAGCTGATCATCGAGAGCCTCGAGCCTGCCGGGCTCGGCGCCCTGATGGTGCTTCTCGAGAGGCGGCGCAAGCAGCTCGAAGCAGAAGGGCTCTTCGATCCCGCGAGGAAGCTGCCGCTGCCGTCACTGCCCGACGTCATCGGTGTCGTGACGTCACCGACGGGTGCGGTGATCCGTGACATCCTGCACCGCCTGCGCGAACGCTTTCCCCGCCATGTCCTGGTGTGGCCGGTGACGGTGCAGGGGGATGCCGCAGCGCCCGAGATCACGGCCGCCATCGAAGGATTCAACGCCATTGGCCTCGACGACCAGGTGCCGCATCCCGATCTCATCATCGTCGCCCGCGGCGGCGGCAGCTTCGAGGACCTCATGCCCTTCAACGAGGAAAGCGTGGTGCGGGCCGCCGCCGCCAGCGCCATACCGCTGATATCGGCCGTCGGACACGAAACGGACACCACCCTGATCGATCATGCCGCGGACTTGAGAGCGCCGACACCGACAGCGGCAGCGGAGATTGCCGTACCGGTACGAGCCGAACTCATGGCGCGCCTGATCGAGACTGACGGCAGGCTGGTGCGAGCGACGACGGAGTTGCATCAACGCCTTGCCAGCCACCTGGCAGGCCTCGTCCGCGGATTGCCACGCCCCGGTCGCATTCTCGAACAAAGGAGCCAGGATCTCGATCACGCCGTCTCGGGCCTCGACCGGGTGATGTCACTCAGGCTCGCCGAGCTTGGCCGCGCTCTTGACGAGCGCATCCTCGCGATGCCGCAACCGGGCGCCTGGATCGCGGAAAGGCACGCCCGGCTCGCCAGCGTTGCCGCGGGCATCAATGCAGAACTCCTTGCCGGACGCGTGGCCCGCACCGGAGACCGGCTCACCCATCTGGTCGGCAATCTCGACCGGGCCCTCGGAGAACGGCTGGCGGCGCCGGTCCACGCCATCGACCAGCTCAACCAGCTCCTGGAAAGTCTCAGCTACCGTTCCGTTCTCGAACGCGGGTATGCGGTCGTGCGATCAGGTGGAACGCCCGTGACACGGGCAGCAGGGGTCGGTGAAGGCGACAGCCTTGCCATCGAGTTCGCCGACGGCACGATCGACGCTGTCACGGGAGACGCAAGCAAGGAGTCGCGCCGCAGGACGCGCGGGAAACGCAGCGATACCGAGCAGTTCAATCTCTTCTGAGTCGACCTCGCTCGACGGGCAAGCAGCCTGATCCTTCATAGGCCGCCACCAAGGTGACGGATACGGGTCAACCGATACGAATGCCCTTGAGGTGCTCGGGGCGCGGAACGCCAGGCTTCAGGCGCGGGTCGTCCTCGGGCTCGCCGATCACGGTGCGCACGGGCACGAGCCCGGCCCAGATGTCGAGGGTGTAGTCCTCCTCGTCGTCTTCGCAATGGCCGGTCCTTATCTTGACGCTCGCCTCCTCGATGGTCATCCCGACGACCGAGGTGGCCTTGAGCTCCTGAGCCTGCACCGGACGCAGGGTCTCCCAGCGGCCCGGAACGAAGCGGTCCAGAAAGGCCTTGAGAGAGGCTTCCTTCCCGGCTGCGTCCCGGATCAAGGCGGCCGTGCCGAAAAGCGTGGCCGAGCGGTAGTTGACGCTGGAATGCATGCCCGAGCGCGCCAGCACGAAGCCGTCGAGGTGAAAGACGTTGACGCAGACCGGCACCCCGCCATGAACCCTGCGCAGCATGCGGCTGGCCGACGAGCCATGCCAGTAAACACGTTCACCCTCGCGCCAGACCAGGGTCGGCGTAACGTGGGGCTGGCCCTCGATCACGTAGCCGACCGAACCAGTGCCGATCTCGTCGATCAGCCGGTGCACGGTATCAGTGTCATAATGAGCGCGCCTGAAGAGCCGTTTGACGCGGCTGCGTTCGCTGGGGACGAAGGTACTCAAGGCTTGACCCCCGATGAAGGTGGCATGCTGCCCGCGGCCATCGCCGGACATCCAGCGCAAGTGGTCGAACAGACTCGAAGACATGTCAACCGGGTCTGTGCATCGGTTCCAGCCATCGAGACGCGGAAATTCGGATGTTGTGCGGGCGTCGTCGAAAGCGATGGCGGCCCCGGCATGGCATGTGTCCCGGTGGCGCTCCCCTGGACCGTGGTCACGGTCTCGCCGGGTATCGACGACCCGGACCATGGCCGATCCAGCGGGACCGCTTTGGCCGTCGGTCTCGAACACGGTGGATCAGGGCGATGCAGCCGTTCGCCGCTGTCTCGCCAGGGGCGGCGAGGAGTTCGCCGCAACAAGGTCTCGATGGTTGGGGCGGCCGCGTGTGCATGGCGTCCAGAACGACGATGTCCAGCGACGCGGTGCGCCATCCGAACGCCGCCTGGCCAGGGGCCAGGGGAAAGCAGCAGCCTTCCGCTCGCCTTGTCATGGCCGTGCCCATGGTCCATGCGCTGCGACACTGCCGTCGCGGGGCGTTGTCGACATGAGCGCGAAGGCGCGATTCATGGTCGGGAGGGCTGTAGTGGGCCCGCCATTGCGTTGCGCTCGCCGGGCACCCGCATAACTCCAGGCCGGTCCGGAGGCGCGGCGAAGCCTGCCCCGAAGTCCTTGATCCATCGTTCATTGGTTAAGCCAGGTCATCGAGCCTTCTCCAGCGGCCACGGTCGCCGATGCCGCCCGCAAGGCGTGACGGTTCCAAGTGTCATCAGCACTGCATCACACGTATATGACCCAAGCCACCATAGTCGAGCAGTTCGCGGTCGCGGGTCACCAGAACATGGCCGAAAGCACGCGCTGTGGCGGCCAGAATACGGTCCACCGGATCGGCAGGCGGCGAGCCGGGAAGGGCGCATGAGGCCATCAGCACGGCAGGCGGCATGCCTGCAAGCTCCACTCCGGGCAAGCTGCAAAGGCGATGGAACCAGGCCTCGGGTTCGAGCGAGAGCGCCAGTCTTCCGCTGGCCGCCAGCATGGCGATTTCCCATGCGGTCATGGGCGACACCAGGAGCTTGTCGTCATGGCCATCCATCGCCCGCAAGGCGGACGCAGCCGGTTCCCCTATCGGGTCGCCGTTCGCAATCCAGATCGCAGCGCAACTGTCGAGCAGGACGGCGGTCACATCCGGCTACCGCGCAGCATCCCATTCGGTGTCGACCGGCGCGGTCAGGTCCGTTTCCGGCCGAATCGTCACCGTTCCCTTCAGAGCACCGTGGATGCGCGAGAACAAGCTACCGCCGATAGCCTCAAGGTCCCCTGTCGGTCCTGCATGACCGGGTTCCGAAGGGCGGCTGACAGACGCGGTGGACGGCGGACCTCCCTTCGCGACTCTGCGAAACACCAGCCTGCGGCCTGGAATGTCCACATTCGCCGACTTGTATCCTGCGTCAAGCCAGGCATGAGTAATGACACTGTTGGAAGGGTTGTTTGACCACCATGCCCTGTGTTTGAAGGCTGACGCAGGCAGCCTGGCCCCAATGATCTCCTCGATTTCATCGAAGGTCATAAGGATTTGGTTTTGCCTTTTATGACGCAGGTGGGTTTCCAGAGGTTGATACTTCGCCACCGAGATTTGACTTTCAACATGTCGTGCTGCAGAATATCTGCACGAGGGTAACTATAGTCAATACCTTTTATGTTGCTCAGGAAGAGGAGCGCTCTCCCGTCACCGGCCGCCGAACCTCAGTTGCAGCTCAACTGATCGTCGATCACCTTGCCGTCGTTCGGAAGCGAGTCGGTGGTGTTGTGTCCGGTTCTGAACGAACGTGTGCGGCGCCTGTGGGCGACGACGCAGGCCCGTGCCATCGGGCGCTCAAGGCATTGAGCGAGTGGCCGAGGCGACGGGGATGTCGCGCGGCACCGTTCGCGCCGGGCTGAAGGAGCTCGATGCGGACGCGGTCTCGGGGCCTTCGAGTGAGATTCCTTCAGGACGTTTGCGTCGCCCCGGCGGCGGGCGCAAGCGGGGGACGGATGTGGATCCGGGTTTGGTGGCGGCGCTGGAGCGCGAGCTTGAACCGATGACGCGCGGCGATCCGGAGAGTCCGTTGCGCTGGACGTATCACAGTGCCGCACGGCTGGCGGCCCGTCTTGCGGTCGAGGGCCAAGGCGTCAGTGAGCGCACGGTGAACCGGCTACTCCACGATCTGGGGTATGAGCCCTCAGGCCCATCGCAAGACGCTGGAAGGCCGCCAGCATCCGGACCGGGATGCGCGGTTCCGACGCATTGACCGCCGGGTGCGCGCGTTCCAGAGGCTGGGCCAGCCTGTGGTGTCGGTCGACACCAAGAAGGAGGAAATCGTTGGCCAGTACCGCAATGGCGGCCCTGAAGCCGTCAACGTGCATGACTTCCCCGATCCGGAGCTCGGCAAGGCGATCCCCTTGCGGGGTCTACGATCTCACCGCCAATGCTGGCTGGGTCAGCGTCGGGATCGATCACGACACGGCGGCGTTTGCGGTCGAGACCCTGCGCCGCTGGTGGCGGCAGATGGGCCAGCTGCTCTATCCCGATGCCAGGCGCCTGCTGATCACCGCCGACGGCGGCGGCTCCAACAGCAGCCGCAACCGTCTGTGGAAGCTGGAACTGCAGCGCCTCACCGACGAACTCGGGTTGAAGGTATCGGTGGCCCACTTCCCGCCCGGAACCGGCAAGTGGAACAAGATCGAGCACCGGATGTTCTGTCATATCACCCAGAACTGGCGCGGCCGGCCTCTCGTCAGCCACCAGGTGATCGCCGCGACCACCACCGGCGCTGGCCTCACCATACGCTCGGACCTTGACGAGAACAGCTATCCGCTCGGGGTCAAGGTCAGCGACGATGAGATGGATGGCCTCGCTATCCGCAGAGACCCGTGCCACGGCGAGTGGAACTACACTCTCACCGCCACGGACATAATGCTCACTTCATTATGGCGGCAGCCCATTGATCGGGTGAATTCGCCAAGCCCATGCGCATCGACTATCATGTTGCGCATGACCGACCCAGGCACCGTGGAACTGGCAACCAAGCTGGCCGTACTGGAGGAGCGCATGAAGACCATGCAAGCCGAGTATAAGACCGATATCTCCCGGCTGGCCGAGGACAATGCCAGGCGGGAAACTCGGCTGATCTTGACGTTTGCAGGGCTCCTGGCCTTCGCCGTCGCAGTTCTTGGCCTGCTGATTCGCTGGCCCGGGTGAAGGAACTGCAAGCCCTTGGCGGAGCTGAAGGATGCGCATGGCACCGGGACAGGCCCAGTGAAGGGTCCTGGCCAGCGATGGCAAGGCGGGAAGCTCAGACATCCTGACCTGTTCTTTTGAGGAGGCATATCGCACCGGTCAGGAAATCCACCGTTTTCCTGTCTTTCTGGCTGTTTCAACGCGGCTTTCGCTTGGCATGTGGCGACAAGCATGTCCAATGTCCCATGTTGCATTTTTGTCTCGCCATGGCGCCGTCCCTGCCACTCCAGGGAGCCCATGCCACACCCACCTCGTTCTTCTCGTGGGCCGTCACCGGCGATCAGGCGTGGTACTTCTCCAAGCTCGAGCCCTTCGACTGCCATCCCGCTCAATCAAACCAGGACCGTCCATCCGGGAACAAACCTCGGCGTCTACGACATCCACGGCGCAACACTCCAAAATCGTCTCACTTGACGTTGGACGAGGTCAGGATGTCTGAAACTATCCGCCACCGCATCCCGGAAGGAATCCTCCCTGGTCGGTGCATCGGTCAGGACCCTTCCGTCGTCGTCCCGTATACCGGCACATACCGGTGTTGGGCTGAACACCCCGTTTTCGCTGTGGCAGTGTGCCGGCCATGGCGAAGCTCCCGGATTCCTCGCGAGGTGACGGTTGATGGACCCGTGGCGCACGTGAGCAACGGCTCCGGGACCACCTGGTGGAGGAGCATCACGACCTGCGGTGTCACGGCATCATCGCAGAGGGCCTGCGATCAGGCTGGTCGACTGGCAGCCTGGCTGAGTGCAAGCGCCGCGCGCGACCGCTGACTCGGCAGCAGTTCCGGCGCCTGTATCTTGTCGCGAACACGTTCCGGTTCGTCATTCCTGGCCCGGAACGCATGCGGAACCAGCCGCCCGAGCGTGCCTGGCCCCAGACCTTCGGCGGCTGTCCGCTTACCACCGAAGCCGCGCACGAATACCCGGCCCTCATCTGCGCAGGCGTTCTTCTTTCGTCTCGCGCTTCACCGGAACCTGCCATCGCGCGTCAGACTGGCGCTCTCCGGGACTTGACGCTCTGCTTCGGCCGCGCACGCATGATATCGTCCAGGCGCGCTGCACCATCGGAGCCGCTCCGCCTGCCCAGGGAGCCGGGGACAACGGCGGCTTTCCGCCGCCTTGTCATTGCCGTGCCCATGGACCATGCGCTATCACATTGTCCTCGCGGGTCGTTGTCGACCTCGAGCGCGAAGGCGCGAATCAAGACCGGAAGGGCGCGTGCGTCCACTGCACCGCGCTGCGGGCGCCTGTAATGTCGCAGCGGCAGATTGCCGAGCTGATCACAACGGAGGAAGCCACCATGGTCCATACTGCGCTCGTCACCGGCGGCAACCGGGGCATCGGACTCGAGATCTGCCGCCAGCTTGCCCGCGAGGGACATGCGATCGTGCTCGGCTCCCGCGATTCCGCGTCCGGCGAGGAGGCCGCAGCCGATCTGCGCAGCGCCGGTCATGACGTTCGCGTCGTGGCGATCGACGTCTCCGACGACAATTCGGTCCGGGTGTGTGCGAGCGATCTCGCCGGCGCCGGGGTCCACATCGACGTGCTCGTCAACAACGCCGGCGTGCTTGCAGAGGGTGACCTTCTTTCGGGAAGTTCCGCACCGATGAACGAGGCAGTCGCGGTCAACTTCCTCGGCCCTTACCGCACCGCGTGCGCCTTCATGCCCGACATGGCCAGGCGGGGCTGGGGACGGGTGGTCAACGTTTCGTCCGGCTGGGGATCGTTCGCTTCCGGGCTCGAGGGTCCGGCGGCCTACGCCGTCTCGAAGGCAGCGCTCAATGCTCTTACCGTGCGTCTGGCGCGTGAGGCCGGACCGGGGGGTCCTGGTCAACTGCATGTGCCCGGGCTGGGTTCGCACCCGGATGGGCGGCGCAACAGCGACGCGCTCGGTTGCGCAAGGCGCCGACACCGCGCTCTTCCTTGCGACGCTGCCCGACGACGGACCGACCGGCGGATTCTTCCGCGACCGGACGCCCGTGCCGTGGTAGCGCTGCGGACAACGAGATCATGGGCGATGCAGTCCGGGCGGCCATGAGCGGCCCGCCGACGACCTTCTCGGTCTGCTCGAGTTCATCGAACCGGTCCTTCGCCTTCATCCGGCGAACGATGTCCTTGCGTTGCGGAGACCGCTCCGGCGGATGGTGAAGCCGACAAGGTCGAACGCCGCGACAGAATCCATGCGGTGACGTCTGTCGGAGCAGCTCCGGGGAAGCCCGCACGGGAGCGTCCGGGCCTGCCTGCAAGGTGCTGTCATTCGTGGGATGATGGACGCCGGAAATCACGATCGAGACTCGACTCCCAGGACGGTCTTCCCGTTGAGCGCGCCGTCGCCGCAACCGGGAGCCGGAACGCGTTTCACCCGGCCGCGGCGCGAGCAGGGGACCGGCGCCCGGCCAGCGTCGGCCTGACAAACCCGGACGTTCCAGGATTGCTCGGATGTCATGACCGTCGGCCGCGGAACCGAGCGGGACCGGGATGGCGACAGGGATGCGGCGAGGGGAACACCACGAGCGGACCTGGATGTGATCTCTGCCAATCCGCACAACAGCTGGCCGGCGGTCGATGATCTCGACAGGGAGGTCAAGAACGGGCCGGTGGTCCTTCGGCCAGGTCCGGCACGACGCCCGAGTGCGCCGTTGTCGTCAGACACTCCCCCGGTCGCCGGCGTCCTCGTGCATGGCCTCCCTGTAGGGATGCGCCGTGTAGGTCCCGAGAATCCTCACTTCGAGCGCGAAGAACCCCAGCTCCTCCAGGGCAAGGCGCATCGGGCGTTCGTCGGGATGACCTTCGGCGTCGACATGGAACTGGGCGGCGCTGAACGTCCCGTCGATCATGTAGCTCTCGATCTTCGTCAGGTTGACACCGTTGGTGGCAAAGCCGCCCAGTGCCTTGTAGAGCGCCGCGGGGACGCTGCGAACGCGGAAGATCATGCTGGTCATGAGGGAGTCGCCGCCCGGTTCAGGGAGGGGAGCGGGCCGGGACAGGACGAGGAACCGGGTGTGATTGTGGTCCGCGTCCTCGAGATCCCGCTCCAGGATGTCGAGACCGTAGATGCGGGCCGCCAGTTCCGAAGCGATGGCGCCATGGGCCGGATCGCCCCTGCCGGCAACGTCATGGGCAGCGCCGGCGGTGTCCGCATGGGAGGCCGGTTCGAGGTCAAGACGCCGCAAGGCCTGACGGCACTGACTGAGCGCCTGGATATGGGAGTGAACGACAGCGAGGTCCTGCACCCCGGCGCCGGGCACCCCCAGTAGGCTGTGGTTCACCTTGTGGAAGTGCTCTGCGACAATCTGCAGGGACGACAGAGGCATCAGGTGGTGGACGTCGGCGACCCGCCCGGCAACGGAATTCTCGATCGGCAGCATGGCCAGACGCGCGTCGCCGCCTTCCACGGCCCGGAAGACATCCTCGAAGGAGGCGCACGGCAGGGGCGTCATGGAGGGAAAGGCTTCCTGGCAGGCAAGGTGTGAATAAGCACCTGGCTTGCCCTGAAAGGCGATGGTGTTGTCGCTGGCGGTCATGGCCTGGATCGGGGACTGAAAACGTCCCTCAGCAGAAGAAGGAACGCGCCTGCTCAAGGTCCCGGAGAGTATCGACACCGACCGGAACACTGTCAACACGGCCCACGGCCATGCTCATGCCAGCCTCGAGGACTCGCATCTGTTCAAGCCGTTCCCTTCGCTCCAGGGCGCTTGCCGGCAACGCAACGAAGCGTTCGAGCGCCTCCCGGCGGTAGGCGTAGATACCGACATGGTGCCACAGGGGACCCTCGCCCCAGGGTGCGCGGGCTCTCGTGAAACAAAGCGCCCTGCCCATCTCTTCCCCGTCGTTCCAGGCCACCACCACCTTGACGACATTGGGGTCACGGGCCTCTTCCTCGTCCGTCGTCGGTGCAGCGAGAGTGGCCACGTCGGCGCCGCTCCCGGCGAGCGTGTCGACAACGCGGCCGAGGTCGCTCGGCTGCAGGGTCGGCAGGTCCCCCTGCAGATTGACCACGACGCCGATGCCGTGCGGACTGTCGATGCGGGCCAGGGCCTGGTGCACGCGATCCGACCCAGAGCGGAGATCGTGATCCGTCATGACGGCCTCTCCGCCCGCCTGTTCCACGACATCGGCAATAACGCGGTCAGCGGCAGCAACGACGACACGCCCGACGCCGGCTTCGATGGCGCGCCGCCATACCTGGACGATCATCGGTTCGCCACCGACCCTCAACAGGGGTTTTCCCGGCAACCTGGTGGACGCCATGCGCGCCGGAATGACGATGATCGCAGACAGGGGGTCAACAACCGGCAGGGGGGCGGCGATCATGGGCTTCGAGACGAAGAGGCGTGGAGCGTCCGCCGACAATGCGCTCCGAAGAACAGGCCGTGAGGATGAGGATGCAGTCGATGTCTGCCCTCGGCGTGACGCTGTCACCGGCTGCGCTCAGGGTGTTGCCGATGACGAACCGGCCGTCCCGCCCGGGGGACGTGATCTGGAACAGGCTGACCGGATCAGGTTGCAGGACATGCCCGATCCCGGCATGGCATGCCGCCTCGGAATGGCTGTCACGGCGGTCGGGATGATCCGCCACCCCCTGGCCGGCGCGACAGTCCCGGTTGCACGAGGCATGGAGCATGTCGTGGCATCCCGGCGACGCGCCGGCGATGAAGGTGAAGACCGGGCGATCGCGGTTGGTGAAGAAGCACTGCCCCGTTGCGGCAAGGAGGCTGCCGTCGCGAAGCCGGGTGACCGACGGACTCGGGAATTCCTCGTGATCGTGCTGGCCACCGTTCACGACAGTCCAGCCATTCGAGTACCCGGGGACATCCACCATGCGGCTTCCCGCCATGCCCACACTCCCTTCGCGCCCTCAAGACGCCGTCCTGCGCCATGGGGGAGACTATTCGGGACATGCCGCGGCGACAATCAGGCCACGGCAGGGCAGTCGAGAAGGGACTTGAACACAGGCGCGACTTGACTAATCTGCGAACCGCCTCGACGGAGGCGCCACTTCCCCAACCGGGACCACTCCTTTTCGGGGCCGGTGCACATGGATGCTCTGGAGTTCAACAAGATTGCCGCCGGCCTGCTGGTCGGACTCTTGCTTGCCTTTGGCATCGGCAAGCTGGTCAACACGCTCTACGGTCCGGCCGTGGAACATGCAGCGCCCGAACACGCCGAGAACATGATGGCTGACGCCGAAGCCGTCGACGAAACACCTGCTGTCGAGGTTCCTGCCGGGTTGGTGCCGATCGCCACCCTGCTGGCCAGTGCGGACCTCGCCAACGGCGAAAAGCAGTTTCGCAAGTGCAAGAGTTGCCACAGCGTCGAGGCGGGCGGCCGGGATGGACAGGGACCCAACCTCTACGGTGTGGTCGGTGCACCGCAGGGAGGACGCGACACCTTCAACTACTCCGATGTCATCGCCGGTCTGGGCGGAATCTGGACGTTCGAGGAACTGAGCCTCTACATCACCGATCCCAGGGGCTACGCACCTGGAAACAAGATGGTGTTCAAGGGTATCTCCGACGACGAGGATCGCGCCGACCTCATCGCCTGGCTCAACTCCCAGAGCGATGCGCCACTCGCCCTGCCCGAAGCCGCCAGGGACGACACGTCGATGCTGAAACCGGCTGATGCGGATGTTCACCCTGTCGAAGCCGAGGCGGCAGATCCTGTTCTGGCCATGATCACCGGAGCCTCCGCCGAGGAGGGCGGACGTGTCGCCCGTGCGTGCAGGGCCTGTCACACGTTCACACCGAGCGGCGCCAACCGCGTCGGTCCCAATCTCTGGAACATGGTGGACCGCGACATCGCCAGCGTGGATGGATACACCTATTCCGATGCGCTGGAAGCCGAGAGCGGAACCTGGACCTGGCGTCGTTTGTGGGCCTACCTCGAAAATCCCCGCATGGACGTTCCCGGCGGCAAGATGGGTTTCCGCGGCATCTCCGACGAAGAGGATCGCGCCGCCGTGATCGCCTGGATGGGAACGTTCAGCAACGATCCCTCGCCCTTCGCCAGGATCGAGTAGGCAACCCGGGGAGAGGGCGTTCGTGACCGATGAATCCCAGCGGAAACACAAGGAACTGGACGGCCGCAGGATCGCCGCCGGACTCCACGAGGAGACACGCAGAGCCGTCGATGAACTGACGGAACGGGGCTGGGCGCCGCGCCTCGTCTCCGTGGTGATCGGTGATGCAGACGCCGTGTCCATCTATGTGCGCAACCAGAAGCGGACAGCCGAACGTCTCGGCATCGCGTTTGACGAACGCCACTTCGCGGCAGACATCAGCGAAGCGGAAATGCTGGCGGCGGTCCAGGCCATGAATGCCGACCCCCGAGTCACCGGCATCATCGTGCAGCGTCCGGTGCCGGAGCAGATCAACATCAAGAGGTTGCAGAGCGCCATCCACCCGCTCAAGGACGTGGAGGGCCTGCATCCCGCATCCGTCGGCAACATCGTCTACAACGAACTCGACCTCGGTCCCTGCACGGCGATGGCATCGGTCCACATCCTCAAGACGACGGGTCTCAATCTCTCCGGTCTCGAAGTTGTGGTCATCGGCCATTCCGACATCGTCGGCAAGCCGATCGCCTTCCTGCTCATGGCCGAGGGCGCCACGGTCACCGTGTGCCATCACCGGACCCGCAATCTCGCCGTGCACAGCCGCCAGGCAGACGCCGTGTTCGTGGCCGTCGGCAGACCTGGTCTCGTGACGGGCAACATGATCAAGCCTGGCGCCTGCGTCATCGATATCGGCATCAACCCGGTGACAGATGCGGGTGGCAGTCGCCGTGTCGTCGGCGACTGTGATCTCGAAAGCTGCCGCGAGGTGGCAGGCTGGATCACGCCCGTGCCGGGCGGCGTCGGTCCGGTCACGGTCGCCATGCTCATGCACAACACCATCGCCGGTGCCCGGCGTCAGCGGGACTTCTACAACAATGCTTTCGCTGCCGACGCCTGGACCACCGGCCCGGCGACAGGTCCCGGGGGATGACGCGTCCCTTCGAGGGGGAACACGCGTGACCGAAGACACGACAGCCGATCTGCTCGACCGGGTGCTGACCCCGAGCGACCATCTCTCGGTCTCGACAGACGGCGTGCTCCGCATCGAGGACGCCAGGGTCACCGACCTGCTCCGGCAATTCGGGTCTCCTCTCTTCGTTCTCTCGGACGCCACGCTGCGCGCCAACTACCGGCGAATCCGCGTAGCGTTCGAAACCGCCTGGCCGGGGCCCGTCAACGTGATGTACGCCATCAAGTGCAATCCCAACTTCGCCGTGCGGGCGGTGCTGCACCAGGAAGGCGCCGGCGGTGACTGTTTCGGCAGCGGCGAACTCGAGGCGACCTTTGCCGGAGGCGCCGATCCGTCGCTCATCGCCCTCAACGGCTCCAGCAAGACCATCGCCGCGCTCGCCAGGGCGGTGGAACTGGGTGTCTGCATCAATCTCGACGACGAGGAGGAGATCGAACGCCTGGCCAGCGTGGCGCGGGCGGACGGGCGCCGGGCACGGGTCAACATCAGGCTGAAGGTGGTTCCCGAGTCCTTCGCCGCATTCGAGAGCGATCTCGTTTCCTTCTCGGGCGACCTGAGGCCGCAGCTTGCCCGCTGGAAATGGGGTGTCACTCCCCCTGCAGCCTGCCGCATGATCCGCCGGATCGCCGCCATCGATGAACTTGAACTCACCGGATACCATGCCCACCTCGGACGCATGACCGCCGATCTGCGCCACCGCGCCGCCTTCGATGCCGAAGTCGGGCGCCTGGCGGTCCTCCTTCACGGGGAGACGGGGTTTGCGCCGTCGGTGATCGACATCGGCGGCGGCTGGGCCCGAAAGCGTGACCCTGAATCGAAGGATACGCGGCCCAATGCCCATGACATCGAGGACTACGCCAACGCGTCGGCCGCGGCACTCGCGGGCGAACTCTCGCGCGCCGGCCTGCCTCTGCCCGCCCTGTGGCTGGAACCTGGGCGCTACATCGCCGGCAATGCCGGTGTCCTGGTGTCGCGCGTGGGTTCCATCAAGCACGACGGCGGCATGACCTGGGTCAATGTCGATGCCAGCACCAACCTGATGCCGCTCATCGGCGCCGGTGAGGAAGGCACCCGCAACCTTGTCATCGCCGCCTCCTCGATGCATCGGCCGATTGCCTGGTGCGCCGATGTCGTCGGGCCGATCTGCATTCCCTCCGTCCTCGGCGAGGACTGCTCCCTTCCTGCGCTTTCGCGAGACGATGCGATCGCCATTCTTGATGCCGGCATGTACGCCGAGTCCGATTCCCATCAGCTGAACTGGGTGCCACGCCCGGCAACGGTGATGGTGCGGCGGAGAGAAGCCGCAGTGGTGCGCGAGCGCGAGACCCTCGACAGTCTCTTCGCCAACCAGCGACTGCCCCACTGGTTGCGGAACACCAACGCGCCACAGTCGCCGTGCCGCGACCGGGCCATCGACGCCGGCACGTCGCCATGACAATCCCGTCGATTGCCGGAACCGCGACACACCGCTATCAGCTTCTCATCGACGGCATGACGTGCAGCGCCTGTTCGACCCGCCTGGAACGGATGCTGTCGGCGGCATCGGGGGTTGCAACCGCTGCCGTCAACCTGGCCACGGAGCGGGCCACGATCGATATCGATGACGGAACCTCCCTCGACTCGGTGGTTCAGGTGGTGCGCCGGGCCGGCTTCGATGCGAGGAAGGAAATCCGGTCCTATCGGATCTCGGAAGCGGCGGACGAATCCGCTGCGGGAGTGGTCCGGGCGGCGCTCGAAGGAACGCCCGGTGTGGTGGCCGCGACGATCGTCGGCGACCGCGCGCTGATCGAAGTGCAGCGCTACGCCCTCGCCGTGAGCGACGAGAGTCTCGAAGAGCGTGCCAGGGAGGCCGGATGCGTCCTTGCCTCCAGCAATGCAGGGCCGGTCGAGGACCGGCGTGATCTCCGACATCACATGGCCCTCGGGGCCGCCATCCTTCTTTCCGCCCCATTTGTCGTGCAGATGGCGGCACACCAGGCCCCGACGATCGGCTGGGCCATGCCCCCGCTCCTCGAGGCCCTTCTCGCCACGCCGCTGCAGTTCTTGATCGGCGCCCGGCTCTATCGTGGCGCCCTCAATGCCCTGCGTGGGGGCGGCGCGAACATGGAGGTTCTGGTGGTGACGGGAACCACGGCCGCCTACTTCTTCAGCTGGTACCAGTACGCGACGCTGGGCCATGCGGCGTCGGGTCAACTCTACTTCGAGGCCTCGGCCATCATCATCACGCTGGTTCTCGTCGGCAAGCAACTGGAGATGAGGGCACGGCGCGGCGCCGCACAGGCCATCAGGGAACTTCTGGCACTCAGGCCGCGGACCGCTCTCGTCGAGGCTGAAGACGGCACGGTTCACGAAAGGCCTGTGCGGGAGGTCAGGGTGGGGGACAGACTCGTCTGCCGCACCGGCATGCAGGTCGCTGCCGACGGCATCGTCGCCGGTGGCGTGGCCGAGGTGGATGAATCGCTGGTGACCGGCGAAAGCACGCCGGTTTCACGCGGCAAAGGCGATCCGGTCATCGCCGGATCCCTCAACATCGATGGCCTGTTGACCATCGAAGCCCGGGCCACCGGCGCCGATTCGACCCTGGCGCGGATGATTCGCCTGGTCGAGGACGCCCAGGCCGCCAAGCCGACCGTTCAACGTCTGGCGGACCGGGTGTGCGGGATCTTCGTCCCCCTGGTGGTTGCCATCGCGGCCATCGCCTTGCTGGGCTGGCTTGTGGCCGGAGCCGGTATCGAGGTCGCCGTCGTCAATGCGGTATCGGTCCTCGTCATCGCCTGCCCGTGCGCTCTGGGACTGGCCACACCGACCGCCATCATGACCGGCTCCGGAGCTGCAGCGCGGACCGGCATCCTCATCAAGGATGTCGAGGTCCTCGAACAGGCGCACGGACTGAAGCACATGGTGCTCGACAAGACCGGCACGCTGACCACCGGCACGCCGCGTCTGGGAACCATCCGGCTGTTCGTCGATGATCTCGATGAGAACACGGCCCTGGAGATCATGGCCTCCCTGCAGCAGGGGAGCGAACACCCGGTCGCCGAAGCATTTCGCGTGGCGGCCGAGGAACGCCGGCTCCCTCTCCGGGAGGTGCAGGAGTTTTCCAGCCGGGTGGCCCTGGGTGTGGAGGGCATCGTGAACGGCACCCGATACCTTGCGGGGAACCGCCGCCTCTTCGACGCCCTCGCCTTCACCGCACCCGATCACGTCGAGCCGGACGACGACGGCGGAGTGTGGCTCGGCGCCCGCAGCGACGACGGTGATGTCTGGCTGGCCCGGTTTGCCCTCGCCGATGACATGCGGCCCGGTGCGAACGAGGCGGTCGACGCCCTCAGGCAACTGGGGATCACGCCGTTTCTTGCATCGGGCGACACCACGGCTGCCACCCGGCGCATGGCCGTTGCCACCGGGATCGACGATTTCCGCGCCCGCGTGCGTCCGGAAGACAAGGTGGCCATGATCGACGAACTCATGGAGGGCGGCCGGAAGGTCGGCATGGTGGGCGACGGCATCAACGATGCGCCGGCCCTCGCCCGGGCCACGGTCGGCATGGCCATGGGGTCCGGCACGGACGTCGCCATGGAGACGGCGGCCATCACGCTCATGCGTCCCGATCCCCGACTGGTGGCCGCCGCCATCGACATCTCGCGAAGGACGTGGCGCAAGATCAGGCAGAATCTCTTCTGGGCCTTCGTCTACAATGTCATCGGCCTGCCCCTGGCGGCGCTGGGTCACTTGAGTCCGTCCCTGGCCGCCCTCGCCATGGCGCTCTCGAGCGTGAGCGTCGTCGGCAATTCACTGATCCTGCGTGGCTGGCGCCCGCAACTGGAGGACCTGCGCCATGACAACCCTTGAATTCGACGTCACCGGCATGGTCTGCGAGGGTTGTTCGAATGCCGTCAGAACGATGGTCCTCTCCCAGACGGGGGTCGAATCCGCTACGGTCGATCACGAGACCGGAACGGTCTCCATCATCGGTGATGCCGCCATGACGGCCGCCGCCGTCCATGGCGCCATACGCGATGGCGGATTCGGCGTCAGGGCCTGTGGCAATCCGCACTGCGCTTGCGATGACTGCCACTGCGCCCCGTGCGCCTGTTGATCCGACAACCGGCGCATCATCCATCCCTCATGCACCATCGGGCGCCCGACGAGGGTGCGCGCTCGTTCATGACCGCTCAAGCGGGCGTTGCGACACGCCATCCCGCCGGAGGTTCCCGGCCATCATCGCGGGGCCTCGATGCCCTGCGAACGGGCGCTCTGGTGGATGTCGTCGGCACAGTGATCGAATTCGATTTCGACCGTGGCGTGCTCGATACCGTACCCGTCGCGCAGCCGTTCCTTGACGCGGACAATCACGTCGTGCGGCACCGCGGACTCCCGCACCCTTGCATGAAGGGTCGCCATGGTGCGCGCCTGGGTGATCGACCAGACGTGGACATGATGGACGTCGACGATGTCGTCGATATGTCCGGCGAGATCCTCGCCGATGTCCCGCCGGGTGAGATGGTCCGGGGACCCCTCCAGCAGGATGTGCGCGGAGTCCTTCATCACGGGCCAGGTGTTCCTCAGGATGATGGCGACCATGACAAGGGAGAGCAGCGGATCGGCAACCGTCCACCCGGTCACCATGATGATCCCGGCCGCGGCAATGGCCGCCAGCGACCCAAGGAGATCGCCCATCACGTGGAGCCGGGCGCCACGCACGTTCAGGTTGTCCCGGTTGGCCCTGGAAATGATGACAAGGGCAAGGACGTTGACGACGAGGCCAATCGCGGCAATGACGAGCATCATCTCGCTCAGGATGGCTCCAGGCTCGATGATCCGGTGGACAGCTTCCGAGACAATCCAGACGCACAGGAAGATCATCAGCATCGCGTTGCCGAAGGCGACCAGGATCTGCAAGCGATCGACACCGTAGCTCATCCGTGGAGTCGGCTTGCGCCTCGACAGGCGAAAGGCGTACCAGGCGAGGGTCAGGCTGACGAAATCCGAAAGCATGTGTCCGGCATCCGCCAGCAACGCCAGCGATCCCGACAGCAGGCCACCGACAAACTCGGCGATCATGAAGCTGCCGATCAGCAGCGCCACCAGCCCCAGCATGCGGCCATTGTTCTCGATGTCCGCCATGCCGTGGGAATGACCGTGACTGTGTGCCGCTCCGGTCACGTCGCCTCCACTGTCGATTCCAGAGGACGGGAGTATCACCAGACACCTCTCAGGCCAACCGGATTGTCCGTGTTGACAATCGGTGTACCGTGGGATCCGAGCGACGCCGTCAAGCGTCACGAAACAGTCACCAACAACCTGGAACAACGCACACAACGATGATCATTCGACATCCCGTTTCCGGCCGCATGGCCACCCTGGGAGCTGTCGGCCTCCTGTCCCTTGGACTGTCGCAGGGTTCTGTCCAGGCGGACGGACATCTCCATCTTGTCGCCACGGACGCCTTTGCGCCACAGGCGGGGTGGGCCATGGAAACCGACGACGCCTACATCCTGACCCGAGCCGGATGCGTCGAATCGCTCACGCGGCGCACTGCGGACGGCGCCCTGGAACCGGCGCTCGCGGAATCCTGGGCGCGGCATTCTCCCACCGAGTGGGACTTCACCATCCGCGAAGGCGTGACGTTCAGTGACGGAACGTCCTTCAACGCTGCCGTCGCCGCCGAGTCCCTCAACCGCATGCTGACGGCTACGGCGCCGCCGCGGGCCTTCACGCCGAAGCGCATTGCATCGGTCTCCGTGCTCGACGACATGACGCTGAGGATCGAATCGGTCAATCCAAGCGTTCTCACACCGATGCGCGTCTCGTCCCCCAACACCGGGTTCCTGGCGCCGGCCGCCCTTGACGGTGACGCCGTCGACCCCGTGGGTCACTGCGTCGGACCCTTCGACATCGTCGAACATGTTCCCCAGCAGTCCCTGATGCTCGAACGTCATGACGACTACTGGGGCGGACCGGCCCAGCTCGAAAGCGGCGAGATGCGTTTCATTCCGGAGGGCAGCGGACGGGCGACGCAACTGCGGACCGGCGAGGCGCACATCTCGGCCCGCCTGCCGGTCACGGAGGTTCTCGGATTGCAGTCGGAAACGGATGTCGTGGTCCAGACTGTCGCTCAGGCGCGCACCAACAGCCTCTATCTCAACAACCGGAAGGCGCCGTTCGACAACATGGCGGTGCGTCAGGCCATCCAGAGCGCCATCGATGCGACAGCCATCGCCCAGACGATCTACGAGGGCTCGGCCCGGGCTGCTGTCGGCCCCTTCGGACCCGACGACCCCTGGGCTCCCGAAGACGCAATGGCAGTGTCCCAGGACGTGGAGCGCGCCCGGGCGCTCATCGCCGAATCCGGTGTCGACCCGGAGTCCCTCGACCTCGTTCTCCATGCCTATGTCGAACGTGCCGAACTTCCCGATGTCGCCGCGGTCATCCAGGCACAGCTCGGCACCATCGGCATCAGCGTGGAACTGAAGGTGGCGAACTATGGCGCCCTTGAACCGGACCTCCTGAGCGGCGAGTTCGACATGCTGGTGCTGTCGCGGGGTTACCTGTCCGATGTGGCCGATCCCATCGGCTTTCTGACGGCGGACTACACCTGCGAAGGCGGCTACAACCTGTCGCGATTCTGCGATCCGGATATCGACGCCATGGTCGACGAGGCGAGCAGTGCGGAAAGCGAAGCGGAACGGTATGCGCTCTACCGGGACATCGCCCGCGAGCTCCAGTCGAGGGCCGTCACCGTTTTCCTTGTTCATCAGCTGACCAGCGACGGGCATCGCTCGAACGTGGCCAACTACGCCGTCCATCCCGACGGCCACTACCTCTTCACCAGGGATCTGGCACTCGACTGACCGGTACCGGAACCCGGGGAGCAGACCGACATGACAGGTGATCACCCGAGGCCGAAGTTCATCACCTTCGATCTCTATGGAACACTGACCGACTTCCAGATGTCCGACGTCACCGCGGAGCTGATGGCGGAACGCCTGGATGAACGCGACATGGGCGCGTTCCTGGACGACTTCGAGGCCTTTCGCGGTGACGAGGTGCTGGGAACCTTCAAGCCCTACGCGCAGGTGATCACCGAGTCCTTCCGGCGGACCTGCGCTCTCTGGAACATGGCGTATGACAGCGAGACAGCCGACGCGATCGTGGATGCGATCCCTTCCTGGGGCCCGCATCCCGACGTGCCGGAGGCCCTGGCGCGGACAGCCGAGGCCTACCCTCTCGTCATTCTCTCGAATGCCAACGACGAGCAGATCAGGCACAACGTCGACAAGCTTGGCGCTCCCTTCCACGCCATCTGCACGGCGGAACAGGCAAGGAGCTACAAACCCCGCTTCGCGGCCTTCGAGTACATGCTTGACCAGCTCGACTGCCGACGCCACGAGATCCTGCACGTCTCGGCGAGCCTCTACTACGACCTGATACCGTGTCACCACATGCGCATCGTCAACAAGGTCTATGTCAATCGCGGCTACGAGCCGTCCGTCCCCTTCTTCGGCTACCGCGAAATCCCCGACATCACCCACCTTCCCGGCCTGCTCGGCCTGTGAACAGCCGAAACCGATTCGAGACAGCGCATGCGAAGGCCTTGCTCCTCTTCAGGCCCACGCCATCCGATGATCGGGCCGGCTCCCCTGGTCGACCTGGCAACCGTTGCGGTCGACCTGCATGGCTTCGTCACGGACCTTGCCGGCCTGCAGTCGAATTTGCGTCCTGTTTTCTCGCGCCTTCAGCCACCGCAGTCTCGATACTCAGGGAAGAGGCCGGGACCATCAGGGCGAAAGGCTGCAGGGACAGGACTTTCCTACGCTACGGCTGATTTTTCGGGAAGCCGATGAATCGCGCCCGAATCGGCCATCTGATCTTTCGCGAGGCCGACGAATCGAGGCCGAATCGGGATGTCCTGGACGGATTCCGTGGCTTCAGTGCCGTCCGCATGGCGACACCGGCAGCGTTTTCGGCCCGGATGCTTGGTTCTTGATGTTCTAGCAGCGTTCCGGGGTCCCCGGACGCTCAAGGCGTCTCAGGGCCGGGTCAGGGCGTTGATGGCCTCGCGACGGTCCAGTTGTAGGCGGCGCCGGGTTTCGGCGAGGCTTTCGGCCTCGCGGCGGTTGGCGAAGATCACCGCGAGCGCGATGTTGTTGAGGCTGGCCCGGTTCGCCGGGCCGTTGTCGGTGCGGGTCAGGCAGGCGTCTTCGCCGAAGACGCAATCCCTTTGTCGATGGTTCAGATTTTCCACGGCCCAGTGGCGGCGGTTCAGTCGCAGCAACTCTTCCGGCGACGTGGCCCCCGTATCGAGAGAGGTGATGATGTAATCGGTTTCCGTGTAATCCTTCTCTTCTTGCTTCCCGGCATCGCCGGGGCCTTTCTTCCCGGCATCGCCGGGGCCTTTCTTCCCGGCATCGCCGGAGCCTTCCTTCCCGGCATCGCCGGGGCCTTCCTTCCCGGCATCGCCGGAGCCTTCCTTCCCGGCATCGCCGGAGCCTTTCTTCCACGGCTCCCGATAGCGGGTGATGCGGGCGACCTGACGGACGCCCGGATAGTTGATCAGACCGTCCAACGGGACGAGGACGCTGATCGAACGCTGCTCCAGTCGACCGTGCGCCTTGTCGAACGGCTCCGTGAAGTGGCCGGTGGCGTCCTTTTGCCAATTGATGCTGTCGAGGATGGCGAAGGTCTCCGGAGCGTTGCCCTTGACGACGAAGACGTAATCCGCGCGTTGTGTGATCAGCTTCGCGGTATGGCGTGTCGTGTGCAGCGCGTCGAGGGTGACAACGCAGGCCTGGTTGTTGACCTGGACCTCGGCCGAGCGCCAGCCGGCGAGGTGCGTGTCGTAGAGCCGCGAGGGATAGCCGGAGATCATCACCTGGCAGGGCAGCGACGTCAGGATGTCGAGGAGCGCAACATGGTCATCGTCCGTGCAGTCGAAGCGGTAGCGGCGCTGCGACCGGCGCGTCGACTGCACGTAAGGCGGGTCGCAGTAGACCAGCTCGCGGCCCTGGAAGGCGAAGGTCTCGAGAAAACGCAGGGCGCAGCCTTGGTGAAGCTCCACCGGATAGTCACAGCGGAAGCTGTCGATCGCCCGGCGGTTGAGGTCAATGCCGATGCTGCGTAGCGCCGGAGGCTTGCGCTTCATGATCGCGCCGCCCCCAAGGAACGCCTCGATGTACACGTCATGCGGCGGCATGGCCGCGACGATCGCCTGGCTCAGACCCGTCGTCGCCTTCGATCCATACCATGCCGCCATCAATATCTCCGACGCAATCCGCCCCGATGGCCTGCATGTAGAGCGCCCCTCCTACAATGTCAAGCGCATATCTCCAGAGGATTGGAAAGGCAGCCAACGGAACCCGCTCCACCGGACAGAACGGTTGACACGCAACCTCGGCGCGGGGTGCCGGATCACGTCGCAGCCCCCTCCCCATAAGGCCGGAACGTGGAGCTGAAGCCGAAGATCGATCCGCTTCTTGTCAGTCGGAACACGCACATCCGATCATCGGCAGCGAGCCAGTGAAGGCGGCAAGAGAAAATGCCGGATCCGAACCCGTCAGGAAAAACCATTCGTCATCAGTAGGGGAGTGAGTAGTTACGGAAACAGGAAGCAAGGTTCGCAAACACCCCGGGCTTGGAGAGGAGCAAGAACCGCGTGTTGTTGGCTACCATCGAGAGCCGCTGGAACTGCTGCTCCGGCTTCCAGCCGGTCCACTGGTCGCGGGGAGCGCACTTGAAGGCGCCGTTCTGCCACGCCGCCAGCCCCAGCCAATGGCCCCTGAAGGTCGCAAGGTAGCGCAGACCGCGACCCGCCAGGCGACGGAAGCCGAGATAGTGGTGCTCGTTCATCAGCGCGTCCCACAGCGGACGCTCCTCCGGCCTCGTCAGGCGAACCTCAACCTCAGACAGGGAAAAACCCTCAGGTGCTTCCTGATGGATCGGGACAGCTTCCATGCGCTTGCGAATCGACAACATGACCGGACCGTCGCACATCCCAAGCGGGATGGCCAGCGGAAAATGTCCGCGCGCGTGCAACATACGAACGCCTGACGTCAAGTGAAATCAAGCGAATTCCAGCGTGGGAAGGCCTTGCTGCAGGGACGTCAGAAACAAGTCGGAGTGCAGTCTGAACTTTCGCCACTTCGGACTTCGGCCGGCCGCAGCGCACCGGGGCCCTGACGAACCTCGCCTGCCACGCAAGGAGTGCCGAAATCCGGCTTGCGCAAGTTTCTCGCTCACGGGTGACCGAAAGGGCACTCGCGCCACATTCAACAAGGGGAGTCGCAGGGACCAGAGACATGTCACTGCAAACCGATGAGGCGGCAAGCAGCGCCACGCCCGAAACACCATGCAACCCTTTGTATCCCATACACACGAACCAGACGACAACGATTGCGACGGTAGCATGACTTGACATCAGCGATGGACTGCCGTGACCGGTTGAGCAACCGGAATAGGCGAGACGCCGCTTGCGGATCTCCGACCTGGGAAGCCGGCATCGCGGATGAGCGGCACTCTTGCCTAGGCAGTTGTACAGCATGAGACGTAAACAGCGCCCACAACATTTGCGGCAACGGCCAGCTTTTGTCTTACATCAAGCAGAACATCAGGATCTTTAGGCCACCCCCGTATATTGGTGTGGCCTGGCCTTGGATCATTGTCCACGCACACACGAAGTCCTTCCTTCTCGAAAACTGACCTGCTGACCTGACCCCATCCGTATAAATTTCGACCTTGTTCTATTCCAATCTCACGACCGATAATCTCAATTTGTTGAGTTTGAATATCGTCAATGAGTTGGACCGACAATCTATCGTCTTTTGGGTGAAACAGCCTATGGTGCAAACCACTCTTCTTTATTTTTGATTTTTCAAAACAATATCGGGCAAATAGCTTCCCTGAATTATCCGTCATTTCACCGCCATTCTTTTCAACCAGTTCAAGCTAAAGGCTACAAAATCAGGGATCGTATCATCGTCGTCGTCATTCTTGGCCCAGCCGCGAAGAAAGCCACCGTTCGTGCGCTTAGCGGACATTGCCGCATCTCCTTTCGGACCCACGGTTAGCGTGAATATAGTGCCATTTTCCAGTGCCCAGTCGAACTCAATGCGCCCCTCCGGATCGGGGTAGATTTCGGGAACGGGAAGATCTCCAGGTAAGTTGGCAGCAACTCTCAAGGCCAGTAAAATCACCTCATCGGAAATCGGTTTGCTGTCCTCGCCATCCCAGTTGCGTTCTTTAGCAGTCTCGCGGAGTTCGTTGATCGTGTTTTGGCACTGCTGATAGTTACGTCCCTGATAAATGAAATAGGCAACGTCATGCGTCTGAGGATGGTGTTGAGCTGCAACAGGTGGTGCCGGTGCATTCATCTTGGGCCAACCGATCCAGTAGCACAAAACATCCCCTGTTTCTTCTTGAATGGCGGGGTCCGCCATAAGAGGAGGAACGTGAAACGTTAGAGCCAAGACGTTTATGTCGCCGGAGAACTCAGCAATTTGCTGTTCACTCAGCTGTGGAACGACTATGGAAAGAAACGAAGTGCTCAACTCGAGGCCTCCTTCTTGCGCATTGCATCGAGCTGATGCTGGAGCCAAGGGATCAGCCTCTCTATCGCGTTTGCTGTGAAGATTAGGTTGGCCTCCACTCGGCGAATGACCCTAAACTCCTCTCTGTCCATCCCATAGGGGTCGGCAACCATAGATGAGAGACTGGTCATTCCTGATTCATCCACTTGCACTGTCACAGTGCCCGGGATGCTCTCAAGGCCCTTGATGCGTTCCGAAAAGAAGCTGACATGGAGCACACCGTTGGGGCTTGCTGCTCCTTGCACTGATTCCACGTAGGCCGGAGGGATGTCCAGGTTTTCGTATTCGACGACGACGCGCTGCAAGTTTTTGTGTCCTAGGCTGTTCACGATTGATCCTCAGCGGGGTTTACGTATCTGTATTTAGGCATGGACCTAGGCTGCTTTCAAGCTAAGGTTACTTACCAAACTAGTTTGACTATATTGTGCTGCGGTGCCATGCGTACACCATGGATGGGGGTCGGAGACGATTGGATCCAAGTACGTGGCGCTGGAGGCTGTTCTGGACGGGCGCTCGCGGTGCCTGTGGGTGGCGGCCGCGGCGCGGGCGCTCGGCTGCGGCGGCATCGCCCGGGTCGTCGAGGCGACGGGGAGGTCCCGCAACACGGTCCGTTCCGGTTTGAGTGAACTGGACAAGGGCGCGACGGCGACGTTGCCGGTACCGGCCAGGCGGACCCGCCGTCCCGGCGGCGGCCGCAAGCGCATGTCCGAGGAGGACCCGGACCTGGTGAGGGTGCTGGAGTTCCATCTTGAGTCGGCGACGCACGGAGACCCGGGACGTTCGCTGCGCTGAGCGTACCGCCTTGCCGCCGCCCTCGGCGCCGAAGGTCAACCGGCTGCTCCACTCTGTCAACTAAAGCCTGCCGTCCAACCGCAATCCGGGTTAAGCGCATTTGTTTTCACGAGAGCAAGGGCAAAGCTGTCCGGAAGAGACAGCGATCTCCGCTTTCGGCGGTAACCCAGCGCAAGCAAAATTCCATCGCCATCCAGTTCCTCGACGCGAAGACCCAGCCTGACAAAGTTCGGCCGGCCGTGTTCCTTGAGCTCACGCTCGCAAAGCAAGTCGGGAACAGTGAACTCGAACGGTAGGCCGAAAGTGGCTTCGACAAGTCGACAATCAGGACAGAGTTGTCGGACACCAAGATCTTCACGAAACTCACGCCCCTGCAAGTTCCGGCTCTAGGCTCGGAGGTTCATGCATCCGGCGGTTGAGCTCGTGAACCGAGTGGCCGAGCGGTTCAGCAGCCTTGGCCTCAGAAATCGCTCCCTCCGACAGGGCACGGAAACACAGTCGCTCGAACCGCATGGGCCGCTCGCCATGCATGGTCCTTGCGAGCACATCCTCCAGAGCCTCGGGGTCGATCGACTGGATAACCCGGTGGATGGTGGACTTGGAGACGGGCTCGCGAAGCCCCGTCTTCGGGTTAAGCCACGCGCCGATGGCCTCCAACTCCTCCTGGGACAGGGACCGCGCGAACTGCGCGGCGGCGACACAGCCCTTCATGTTGGCGATCTCGGCGAGCACGTGCACGGTGAGCACCGATGCCACGGTATGCTTCCTTCCCTGCGCCCGGCGGAAGTCGGGAATGGCCGCGAGCTCGGCGTAGAGCGAGCGCAGCACCTTGGGGTCCCGGGGCGCCAGTTCGGGGCATGAGGGCGGCGCCACGTCGGGGGGAAGCGGCAGCGGGCTCGACAGCAGCGCCCGGGCATCGCGCCTCAGTGCCGTAACGTAGATATCCTTGGGCTTGCCGTGAGGATCGGTGTAACGCCCGTTGGAGCGGGCAAACCCCTTGGTCTCACCCAGACACGTCCAGCCCGCAGCCTTCAACATCGTGCCGGCAAAGATCTCCGGATCGCTTCAACGTCTCCGCCAGCAGCACCCCGTGGCCGTGCACCTTCAGCCAGTCGTCACAGAGCCGGCGCGTCATGCACGCAAGGAAACAGGAAGCAAGGTTCGCAAACACCCCGGGCTTGGAGAGGATCAGGAACCGCGTGTTGTTGGCCACCATCGAGAGCCGCTGGAACTGCTGCTTAAGGCTTCCAGCCGGTCCACCGGTCGCGGGGAGCGCACTTGAAGGCGCCGTTCTGCCACGCCGCCAGACCCAGCCAATGGCCCCTGAAGGTCGCAACGTAGCGCAGACCTCAGACCCGCCAGGCGAAGGAAGCCGAGATAGTGGTACTCGTTCATCAACGCGTCCCACAGCGGACGCTCCTCCGGCCTCACCAGGCGAACCTCAACCTCAGACAGGGAAAAACCCTCAGGTGCTTCCTGATGGATCGGAACAGCTTTCATGCGCTTGCGAATCGTCAACATGACCGGGCCGTCGCACATCCCAAGCGGGATGGCCAGCGGGAAATGTCCGCGCGCGCGTGCAACATACGAACGCCTGACGTCAAGAGAAATCAAGCGAATTCCAGCGTAGGAAGGCCTTGTCCTGGGTCGGGCGGTGGATGACAGGGCACGGGGCCGTGATAGCATGAGGGGTAAACCTGTCGGCCGGGACCATGGAACGGTTTTTGCTCAAGCGAGCGATTGTCCTCGTTATCACTCTGACACTTGTTTCCTTCCTCGCCTTTCTGGTCCCATGGCTCGGTGACACCGACCCTGCGCGCGCCATCATCCGCTCGCGCGTGGCGGACCTGGCGCTCGACAGTGCCGCGGTCGAGGCGCTGCGCGTCGAGCTCGGCCTCGACCAGCCGCTGCTGCATCAGTTCTTCACGTGGCTCGGCCGCGCCTTGCAGGGGGATCTCGGCCTGTCCTTTGCCAGCAGGCTTCCCGTGACCGACCAGATCCTGCGGGCCATGGGCGTGTCGGCCGCCCTCGCATTGAGCGCCCTCTTCCTGGCGCTGGCCATAGCCCTCCCCGTGGGCACGCTGGCAGCCGTGCATCAGGGACGCCGCTTCGACGGCATTGTCACCTTCATCGCCCAGGGGTTTGTCTCGATCCCGGAGTACTGGCTGGCGCCGGTGCTGGTCCTGCTGTTTGCCGTCGAACTCGGCTGGCTGCCTTCCGCCGGCTGGTCCGGACTCGAAACGTTGATCCTCCCGGCCGTCGTGCTCTGCCTGCGCCCGCTCGCCTACTTCTCGCAGATCATGCGGGCATCGATGATCGACGTCCTCCATGCGAACTACATCCTGGCCGCCAGGAGCCGGGGCCTCGGTCTTGCAGGCGCCCTGGTCCGGCATGGGCTGAGAAACGGCATTCAGCCCGTCCTGACGGTCTTCGCCCTGTGGCTGGCCGGACTGCTCGGCGGTTCGGTCGTCGTCGAGGTCATCTTTGCCGTTCCCGGCATGGGCCGCCTCATCTATTCGGCGGTGATCAACAACGACATGCCGATGCTCCAGGGGAGCATCATCTGCATCGTCGGCCTTGCCATCATCATCAGCTCGGCAGCCGATGTTCTCTACGGCGTCCTCAATCCGACCGTCACCGTTTCAGAGGACACGCGATGACGATGGTCACGCGAATCGGGCGCTGGATCGGGCGCCAGCACTGGACATTCATCGCCGGTCTTTCCTGCGGCGCAGCCGTCGCCCTGTTGCTCATCGTCGCGCCGGTCATTTCGCTCCACGACCCGGTTGCCCAGAACCTCTCCATGCGCCTTCAGGGACCCGGCGACGACCACTGGCTGGGCAACGACCAGCTCGGCCGCGATCTGTGGGCGCGCCTGCTCCACGGGGGTCGTTTCTCCGTCCTGGTGGCCGGCATCACCCTCGTCCTGTCGGTCACGATCGGCACACTCATCGGCGCCTGGTGCGGACGGGTCGGAGGCGCCATCGACGAGTTCGTGATGCGTGTCGTCGATGTCCTCATTTCCTTTCCCGAAGTCATCGTCGCGCTCTTTCTGATCGCCATCATCGGCCCCGGGTTCGGCACCCTTGTTCTCGCCCTCACGCTCGTCGGCTGGACACCCTTCGCCCGTCTCGCCCGCGGCGTTGCGCTCGACATGTCGTCGCGGGACTACATCGTGGCAGCCGAGGTGCTCGGTTGTACGCGGAGCTTCATTCTTCTGCGCCATGTCATTCCCAATGCGCTGCGTCCGATATCCGCCATGACCTTCCTTCGCTTCGGACACAAGCTGATCACCGTCGGCGCGCTCTCGTATCTGGGCCTGGGCGTTCAGCCTCCCGACTCCGACTGGGGCGCCATGCTGGCCGACGCCAGACAGTTTGCCGCCCGTCAGCCGCTGCTCGTGCTTGCACCGGGCATCGCCATCACGGTGACGGCCCTCAGCGTCACCCTGATGGGGCAGGGGCTGGAGATCGACGCCGACAGGTCCCGCCGCCTTCGCACGGACGCCTCGTGACGTCCCCGAGTGAAGCGCCCTGCCTCGAGGTCGAGACTCTCGACATATCGATCGGTGACGCCGTTGCCGTTGCAAGAGGGATCAACCTCGAGATCCGCCGGGGCGAGACGGTCGCCCTCGTCGGAGAATCAGGGTCCGGAAAGACCGTGACGGCGCTGTCTCTCATCGATCTCCTGCCACCGCCGCTCAGGGTGACGCGAGGCACGGTCTCGATCTGCGGCCAGGTTGTGACCAACGCAACCTCTGACGTCCTCAATCGTATCAGGGGCAACCGCGTTGGCATGATCTTCCAGCAACCCGCGAGCATGCTGGATCCGAGTTGCAGGGTGGGCCATCAAGTCAGTGAGGCTCTGCGCCTGCACAAGCGGGCGTCGCGCGGCGCAGCCTTCGAACGCGCCGTCGAACTCCTGCGGGAGGTGGGTATCCCGGAAGCCGGCCGGCGCGCCCGTTCCTTTGCCCATCAACTGTCGGGCGGCATGGCGCAGCGTGTCATGATTGCCGCAGCCCTTTCCAGCGATCCGGACCTCCTGATTGCCGATGAACCCACGACAGCGCTCGACGTCACGGTCCAGGCGCAGATCCTCGGACTTCTGAAAAAGGAGAGCAAACAAAGAGCCCTCGCCATTCTTCTCATCACCCACGACCTCTCCATCGTCTCCGCCATGGCTGACCGGGTTGTCGTGATGTACGCCGGCGGCATCGTCGAGCAAGGCCCTGTCGCATCGATCATGCGTACGCCGCAACACCCCTACACGAAGGCCCTGATCAACTGTTCGCTGATGCGCAAGGCGGGCAGCGGTGATCTCGAGTCCATCCCCGGCACCATTCCGCCTCCCGCCCGGTCGATCTCCGGATGCCGCTTTCACCCGCGATGCCCTCATGCCCTCGCACGCCGCAAGGGGAGTGCCTGTGCCCTTGACGAGCCGGCGGCGACACGGACAACCGCAGGCCACCTGGTGCACTGCTGGGCGGCGGAACCGTGAGCAGCGCCGCAAGTCTCCTCGTCGAGGCCCGCAACCTCGTGAAGCACTTTCCCCTTCGCGGGTCAGGCAGGCTGGTCGTGCGGTCCGTCGACGGCGTGAGTCTCGCGGTCGGACGCGCGGAGGTGCTGGGCCTGGTCGGCGAATCGGGATGCGGCAAATCCACGCTCGCCCGCCTGCTCGTCAACCAGATCCGGCCGGATCGCGGCGAGGTCATGATGGACGGCCGCGACCTCCTGGCGATGAGGGCGGGAGAACTCAGGCGATTCCGCCGGACCATCCAGCTCATCTTCCAGAATCCAACGGCGGCGCTCGACCCCGGGATGAGGATGATCGACTCCCTCATGGCCCCGCTTGCGGCGCACGATCTCGGAACCCGGAAAGAACGCCTGGCGATGATCCATGCGATGCTGGGCGAAGTCGGAATCGATCCGGGATTCGCCGAACGCTACCCCGGGCAGTGTTCCGGGGGGCAGTTGCAGCGGATTGTCATCGCCAGGACTCTCCTCCTGCGACCGCAGTTTGTCGTCTGCGATGAACCCACATCATCGCTGGATGCGTCGATTCGCGCCCAGATTCTCAATCTCCTCAACGATATGCGCCGGCGATTCGACCTTTCCCTGCTGATGATTTCCCATGACCTTCGGGCCTTGCGTCACATCTGCGATCGTGTGGCGGTCATGTACCTGGGGCGCATTGTCGAGACAGCTCCCGTCGAGCAGATCTTCAGCGCTCCGCGCCACCCCTACACGAAAGCGCTCAACGCGGCCTCGCTGCTCGATGAAGTCGGTCTCGATGCCGCCGGACGCCTTGTCCACGGGGAACCTCCAAGCCCCGTTCACCGGCCGCCCGGATGCCATTTCCATCCGCGCTGCCCCCTGGCTGACGAGACGTGCAGACAGCACGTTCCCACCCTCGAGAGAATCGCCGAGAATCATCAGGTTTCCTGTCACCACTGGCGGAGAAGCGCCGCGTGACCGCAAGGCCTGTCGCGGCACATCGTTGTACGCACCCTGACGTTCGACGCGCGAATGCGG
Source organism: Alphaproteobacteria bacterium (assembly GCA_964291265.2). Taxonomy (GTDB): domain Bacteria; phylum Pseudomonadota; class Alphaproteobacteria; order SP197; family SP197; genus SP197. The sequence goes on along the minus strand of OZ219746.1, from coordinate 185,544 downwards.
ATGGATGACATGCAGGATTCGACTGATCGACGTGAGGATCTCTCCAGCCGGGTCTACCGGATCCTCAAGAACGAGATCCTGCTCGTCCGCCTCGCTCCGGGCGCCGAGATATCGGAGACCATGCTGGTGGAGAGATATGGATTCTCCAAGGCGCCTCTGCGCAGCGCCCTGGCACGGCTGCGCCAGGAAAAACTGGTCATCACGCGCAAGCGGCTCGGCAACATCGTGGCGCCGATCTCCATCCAGGACGTCCACGAGGTCTTCCAGCTGCGGCTGCTGCTCGAGGTCGAGGCCATGCGCCTTGCGGCCGGACATGTCGATGCATCCCTGCTGACCCGGCTTGATGCCGAGGTGCGCGCCTGCCTGCCCGCCAGGGGAGGTGGGACAAGGACCGCCTATCGCGAAGCCAACTACGCCTTCCACGAACACGTCGTCCAGTCATCCAGGAATGGCCGTCTGGCGGAGTTCGTCATGTCCCTCATCGAGCATCACGAGCGTATCGTCCACTTCTGCCTCACCCTCGAGGACAGGGACGTCGAGTTTCACCATCGCCACGACGACCTGCTCTCGGCCCTTCTCGATGGCGACGGCGAACGAGCGGGGGCGGAGGCCGAGCGAGCCATACGCGGGAGTCAGATGAAGATCATCGAGACGCTGATGGGTAATCACGCCATGCCGCCACGTGATGGCGGACCGCACGATCCCTGAAGACCTTGCCCTGCGGAGCGATGAACCATGTCCAGGTCTCCTCCGGCTCGCCCAGACGGGCATCATCCAGGAGATCCACCACCAACCTGCGTCCGTCAGCGTGGTGTTCGTGGCGTTCGACATCGGTGACGAGGCACACCCGATCACCATGCCGGGCAAGCCAGTCCACGTGGTCCGCGATCAGCTCCCGGGCGAACCGGCGCAAGCGATCGGGGGGAAAGGCCGGACTGTGTCCGAGAACGTACCGGCGCGGCATGACCGCAAGCTGGGAGACGAGATTGGCGGAAACAGCCAGGTCGAAAGGCGCATCGCCAATCGCCGGGGGGCGACCTTCCGGCAAGGGCCCGCGGCACCCGGTTCGGGCAAACCTGTAACAGGCTCTGACCACACCGGTGACGTCGAGGGTCATCAGTTCGACATTGGCAAGGTGGCGCACGGCCTGGCGGGTCCCCCGCCGATGATGGATATCTGCCAGAACCACACGCCGGAACGTGCGGGAGAGCATCTCCACGGGCACATCCAGCAGAAGTCCGGAACCGGCGACGAGGACCGAATCGTGCCCCCCGCAGCCCAGAGCGGCATGCTCGATCACCTGCCGAGTTCGCGTCAGGTGGGAGTGCCATTCCTTCCGGCACTCCTCGGCGCGCCTCGCCATGCCGGCCAGTTCCCTGAGGTAGCCCATCGGTCCGAGGTGCAGGGGCGCCGGCGCACGCAGGATCTCGGCGATGTCGCGCAGCATGACATCCTTGAAATGTCGACTGACATGTCATACTCAGGATGCCTGAGGGAATCAAGGATGCGATGCCGTGCCTCGCAAGTTCCTCATGTCGATCTTCCCGGTTCTTGTCGTCAGCTCGCCGGTTCTGGCCAATCCGGACGTCTGGGTCACGACGACATGGCACTTCCGGATGGCGGAGCAATCCGCCAGCGGATTGACCCTCGAGTGGACGTTCGATCCCTTCGCTTCCAGCTACCTCTTCAACGCCTTCGATGCCGACGGTGACGGAACCGTCACGAACGAGGAAGCCCGGGCGAAAGAGAACGCGCTCCTTGCCCCCCTTGCAGGGCAGGACTGGTACCTTACCATTCAGGGGGGCGGTGAGCCGGTCTCCTGGCATGTACGACATGTCGAACCGGTGTTTGAACGGGAACATTTCGGCCTGAGGCTCACCATCTCCCTCGACGATCTCCAGGCGCCCTTCGCCGCGAGTCTCCACGACGACATCCTGTTCTTCGATTTCTCCTTTGCCGGGAACGACTTTCTCACGGTCGAGGGCTCTCTCGATCCGGCATGCCGCTTTGTGGCTGGCCCCGGAGCAGGCGCATTCGAAGGCCACGTCTCGACCATCACCCTGCGTTGCGGAGATCCACCATGACAAGCCGCCTGGCATGTGCCTTGGGCATTCTCGCTATCGTTGTCTGTGCCGCCACCGGAACGGTTGACGCCGACGAGACGACGCTCCCGGCCGTCGAGATGACGACTGAGAACAGTGGTCTGTGGACGCGGTGGACGGATGCCGTCGTCGCCTTCCAGCGCCGGGCCAACATCGAGGTGGCCCGGCATATGAACGCCATCGACAGCGGCCAGAGTCCGGGCGCCTTCCTTCTCGGACTCGCTATTGCCTTCGTCTACGGGGTGTTGCACGCCGTCGGTCCGGGACACGGCAAGTTCATCATCGTCTCCTACTTCCTGGGCCGCGATGCCCGAGTTGGCCGCGGTATCGTGATGGCGATTCAGGTGGCGATCGTTCATGTCATCGCCGCGATCGTCATCGTCTGGCTTGCGGACATCACCCTGCAATCCGGATTCGGGATCGGACTGGCGGAGGTTCCCGGCGTGAGGGCCGCGAGTTTTCTCATCATCGCCGGCATCGGTCTCACCATGCTCTACCAGGCTTTCAGGGCCGCCCTGGGCTACATCGATCCTTCCGAGGTCGGCCACGGTCACAGTCACGCCGAGGAGGGGCATGCCATGGATCGCGAAGACGCACGCCGCGAAGAGCACGGACACAGCCACCACGAAAATCACGGCCACGGCCATGCCACGGAAACATCAAGGGTCGAAAGCGGAATGATGGCGGTGGCGGCCGGGATCGTGCCCTGTCCCGGCGCCGTGCTCATCATGCTCTATGCGGTCGCCAACGACATGATCTATCCGGGCTTTCTCCTCGTCGCAGCCATGTCGCTGGGTATCGGTCTCACCATCTGCTCACTGGGCGTGGGTGCCATCATCGCCCGCCAGACGGCACTGCGTCTGGTGGAAAGTGACGGCGCCGGATCGCGGGGAGCGCTGCTGGTGCGTCATGGGTTCAACGTCGGTGGCGCCATCATCGTCACGCTCATCGGACTGGTGTCCTTCGTGGCGTTCCTTGACGTTCCGATTGACTGACCCTGCGACGGCTCTCGAGGTATTCGGCCGACTGCATCTCCATCAGCCGTGAGGCGGTCCTGCGGAACTCCAGGGAACCGTCACCTTCCGCATAGAGTCCCTCGGGCGGTGCGGCAGCGGAACACAGCAATCCCACCCCTTGCTCGTAGAGGATGTCGATCAGGATGATGAACCGCCGGGCCTCGTTGCGCATGGCGGGGTTCATGACTGGAATGCCGTCGATGATGACGGTGTGGAAGGCGCTGGCGAGCGCCAGGTAGTCGGGCGCCGCCAACGGACGGCCGCAGAGTTCATTGAAGGAAAAGCGCGCGACATGGCGGGCCTGACGGGGGACGTGAAGCACCCTTCCCTGAAGAGGGATGTCGAGGGGAGCCACGTCGGCATCGCCTGCGAGATGGTGAAAGGCCTCATCGAGACGAGACGACGCCTTGTCATCGTGTGAGGACATGTAGGTGCCGGTGCCGGCAAGAAATGCCAGTCGGTAGTCCCGTTCAGCATCGACTTCGATGATGTCGAGTTCCTTCTCGAGAGTGTCGATGAACGGTGAGAAGAGCTGGCGATTGATGCCTCCCGGATAGAGCTCGCGGGGATGCTCGTTCGATGTTGCCACCATGACTGTGCCCAGATCGAGAAACTGCCGGAACAGGCGACCGAGGATCATGGCATCGGCGATGTCGGTGACGTGAAACTCGTCCAGGCACAGGAGGTCGGTTTCACCCACCATGGCCCTGGCGGCAAAGCGGATGGTGTCGCTGGCATCGCCGGAGGACCTGTGCCGCTCCTGGATGGCGCCGTGCACCTCGCGCATGAAGGCATGGAAGTGGTGACGCTGTTTCTTCCGGCTGCGGACGTTCTCGAAGAAGAGGTCCATGAGCATGGACTTGCCGGTACCGACGCCCCCGTGGAGCCACAGACCTCTGGCAGAGGGGCGGCGCCGTCCGAGAACCCGATCGATGAGGCCTCCCCGTCCCGGTGAGGCAAGATTCCGGGCAAGTCGATCGAGAACCCGTGCTGCCCTTTTCTGGTGCGCGTCGTACGCGAGATCGCCGGAGGCGACGAGGCTGAGATAGTGCTCTAGCGTACTCGATTCCATGGATCTGCTGCCGTCTGTCGGCGGGGTGTCTAGACCGATTGTCCCGGCGATGCCATGGCATTCGGGGCTGTCGTCCGTGTAGACTCATCGTCGACCACCCCCATTCTTGCGCGGTATCGCGACCCTTGACCGGTCGTGCACCCGCATCATTCAGGATCGGAGTCCCGGGTCATGGTGAATCTCGACCTTTGCTACACCCCTGCCGTCACGCTTGCCCGGCACATCGCCGCGCGGGAGTTGTCGCCGGTCGAGGTTGTCGCCAACAGCCTGGAGCGCATCGAGGAGATCAATCCCGGGCTCAACTGCTTCTGCTTTGTCTACCCCGAGGAGGCCCTGGAGCAGGCCAGGGCCTCGGAACGCGCCGTCATGGAAGGCGCGTCTCTCGGTCCGCTTCACGGCGTGCCGATCGCCATCAAGGATTTCACGCCCACGGCCGGCAAGACCACGACGATGGGAAGCAGGGTCTATCGTGACCACGTGCCGCAGAAGGATGCCCGGGTGGTGAGCGATCTTCTTGGCGCCGGCGCCATCATGGTGGGGAAGACCACCACGCCCGAGTTCGCCCATGACGGCTTCACCCACAGCCCGTTGTGGGGCGTGACGCGCAATCCCTGGAATCCGGATCGCACGCCCGGTGGTTCGTCCGGCGGCTCGGGCGCAGCGGTAGCGTCAGGCTGCGTACCGCTGGCCGAGGGTTCCGACATGGGAGGATCGGTGCGCATTCCGGCCGCCTTTTGCGGCATCGTCGGCCTCAAGCCGAGTCTGGGCCGGATCCCGATGACCATCCTCGCGTCGGTCTTCGACAACATCAGCCACTTCGGCCCCCTGGCCCGGACCCTGGACGATGCGGCCCTCTTTCTCGACGTCTGCCAGGGGCCCGACGAATACGACATCATGTCAAACCCGGAGCCCCTGGACATTCCCCATCCCCTGCCGGGCGATGTCGAGGGCATGCGGATCGCCATGGATATTGACCTTGGTTTCTATCACGTCGACGACGAGGTGGCGGCCAACGTGGAGCGCTGCGCGGAGGCTCTCACGAGTGCCGGCGCCGTCGTGGAGGACGTGGACCTGGGATGGCGGCGGGAGTGCGCCGATGCCTGGCTCGACTACTGGAACGTCTATCTCGCCGCGTTCTTCGAGCAGCATCTCGACACCAGGCGGGACGATCTCGACCCGAACATCGTCGCCATGTTCGAGGCGGCCCGGAGGATGGATGCCATCAGCTTCAAGCGCCTGGAGTTCGTCAGGACCCGACAGTGGGAACGTTTGTGCGAGATCTTCGCCGATCACGACGCGCTGATCTGTCCGACGACTCCGGCCGAGGCGCCTCCTGCGTCCGGCTCGGACGCCGAGCAGCTCGGCGAGACGCCGGACGGCAAGATGCTCTCGAACGACATGACTCTCGTCTTCAACAACGTGTCGCAGTGTCCGGCGCTCTCGGTGCCCTCGGGCATGACCGCGAACGGTCTGGCCACGGCATTGCAGATCGTCGGGCGGCGTTTCGAGGATCTGACAGTCCTCAGGATCGGCGCGGCCATCGAGAAGCTCCGCCCCTGGGCGCACCGACGTCCTCCGCTGTGAGGTCCGAGAACAGGTCTTGACGCCACCATCCCCGGGAACAAGTCGGCCCGGACAGGACAGGACCGCCTTCGGCATCCTCCTTGCCAGCCTGGTCTGTGTCGGGCTCGGTCAGTCCCTCCTTTTTTCTGTCCTGCCGCCGATTGCCCGCACCATGGAGCTCGCGGAGTGGCATGTCGGACTGGTGTTCGCCATTTCCGGGGGCATGTGGGCGGCCATGAGCCCGTTCTGGGGACGCCGAAGCGATATCGTCGGCCGCAAGCCCATCATTACCCAGGGGGTAGGCGCCTATGCCGTCTCCATGCTGCTCTTCACTCTCGCCATCCACTCGGGCCTTGCCGGCTGGTTGCCGGTCATGGTCGCCTTTCCCCTGATGATTGCTGCCCGCCTCGTCAACGGCGTCTTTGGCTCGGGCTCCTTCCCGGCGGCGCAGGCCTACATCGCCGACAGGACCAACCGGGCGGGGAGAACCGGCGGCATCTCCATGCTCAACGCGGCCTTCACCGCCGGAGTCGTTCTGGGGCCGGGTCTGGGAGCACTCCTGGTCGGTGTTCACCTGCTGGCTCCGCTGGTGGCCGTCGCCGTCATTGCCGCATGCAGTCTTGTGGTGATCGCCCTCTATCTCCCGGAATCATCGTCCGCTTCGTCGAGGAAGGCGATGCCGCGCATCTCGCTTCTTGACCGCCGCATCCTGCCCTTCGTCATCGGCAGCGTGATCATGAGCATCTGTCATGCGTCGTCGATGCAGACCATCGCCTTCTACATGATGGACACCCTCCTCTTCGATCCCGGAGAGGCGGCGCGCAAGGTGGGTTTCGGCCTGACACTGGCGGCCGGCGCCGCGCTCGTCTTCCAGATGGTCATCGTGCCCCGCCTCAATCTGGGCCCGGGTTTTCTTCTGAAGACCGGCGGTCCATTGGCCCTGGCGGGATTCGTCGTCATCCTCGTTGCCGACTCCTACCCGCTCATGGTGGCCGCCATGATGCTCTTCGGTGTCGGCATCGCCATGCTGCGCCCCGGATTCGCCACGGCGGCCTCACTCGCGGTCTCGCCCAAGGAACAGGGAACGGCGGCGGGAACCCTGATCGGCACCGGCGCCGCCGGACATGTGCTGAGCCCGATGATCGCCATGCCGCTCTACATGATCTGGACCCCGGGTCCCTTCGTCATGAATGCGCTGCTGATGGTCTTCCTGATGGCCTACGTCCTGACCGAACCCGCAATCCGTGCCGTCATCCAGCGGACGTGACCCGGTTCAGCTGTCGAGTTTCGGCAATGCCGGCAGTTCGCCGAACTCGATCCCCTCCTCGCGCAGTTCCCGGGATTCGACCGGTGTCGCCACGCCGTGAATGTTGCGTCTTTCCGCATCACCATGGTGAATCCTGCGTGCCTCATCGGCAAAGCGCGCGCCGACGTTCTCGAAGTTCTTCTCGACGTGCGCCTTCAGCGCGCGGGCCATCGCCATGACCTTCCGGGTCTCGTTCTTCTGTTTGGCAAGCGCCACGGTCCTGGCGTCAGGAGGCTCTTCTTCCACCGAACCACCGGACCGGGGGGCCACGGCAATGCTGGGCGTCATCAGGGCCTTCTCGACGGCAGTGTCGCCGCATATGGGACAGGCGACATGCTTCGCCTTGACCTGGGCGTCAAAGGATGCGGAATCGGCAAACCAGCCCTCGAAGACATGGCCATTGCCGCACTGGATATCGAAGACGATCATCAGAACATCCTGAACCGTCGCATGAAATGTAGGCGCAAATTTCACCGGAACAAGGGATATCGTCACCGAGCACGCCATGAGAACCCTGATCACATTCCTCGGCTACCACTCCGTGGTCCCCGTCGACGGCAACCGGACCACGCCTCGCCGTTCGTGCCGCCGAGCCCCTCGATGACACCTCCACCGCACCCGGCCACCTCCGACGCCAGTGACTGGGTTCGGCGTTTCATCTCCCTTCTCCCTCCGCAGGCAAACGTGCTCGACCTCGCCGCCGGAAGCGGCCGCCACACGCAACTCCTGCTCGAACACGGCCATCCGGTCACCGCGCTCGACCGTGACACCGGACCGCTGGCCCGGTTCGCCGGGGATGAGCGCGTCACGCTTCTGGAATGCGATCTCGAGAGTGGTGACGGGTGGCCCCTTTCGGGAAGGACCTTCGCCGGCGTCGTCGTCACCAACTACCTGTGGCGTCCGGGACTGAAGGACATCGTTGCCAATGTCGCCCCGGGCGGCCTTCTCATCTACGAGACCTTCGCCGTCGGCAACGAGCGTTTCGGTCGGCCGCGCAATCCAGCATTCCTCCTCGGACCCGGAGAACTTCTCGAGGCCGTGGCCGGAAGCCTACGCGTGCTGGCGTACGAGGATCTCGTCGTCGTCAAGCCCCGTCCGGCGGCTCTTCAGAGACTGTGTGCCCGCCGGGAAACCTGAGAGCGCATAGGGCCGGTCATGTTCAAGGGCCGGGATGGTGCTTCGAACCCGCGCCACCTCGGCAAGATCGACATCGGCGATGCAGAACCCGACGTCCGTGCCGGCATCGGCGAGGACCACACCCCAGGGGTCGACAATCAGCGAGTGACCGCAGGTGCGCCTGTTGCCCGGATGGTGACCGGTCTGGCAGGGAGCGAAGACGAAGGCGCCGCACTCGATGGCACGGGCCCGCAGCAACACCTCCCAATGGGCGTCTCCCGTCACCTTCGTGAAGGCCGAGGGGACTGTCAGCATGACCGCACCGGCCTTCGAGAGCTCGCGGTAGAGATGGGGAAAGCGCAGATCGTAGCAGACCGTCATGCCCAGCAGGCCCCACGGCGTGGGAGCGAGGACCGCGGTGTCGCCCGGATGGAACATCGCCGATTCCCGGTAGCGCGATCCGTCGGGTAGATCGACATCGAACATGTGGATCTTCTCGTAGTCCGTGATTTCGCCATCGGGACCGAAGAGGAAGGCATGGTTGGCCAGTGTGCCGTCATCACGAAGCGCTGCCACGGATCCTGCCTGGAGCCAGATTCCCCGCTGTCGTGCGAGACCGGTGAAGGCGATGAGAGCCGGATGATCGACGGGGCGCCAGGCGTTCTCCAGCCGTTCTTCCTCGCTCGCAGCCATGAGTGCGACATTCTCCGGCAGACCGACGAGATCGGCTCCGGCATCGGCTGCCTGGTGCACCAGGGCTGATGCCGCCTCGATGTTGGCCTCCATGTCGAGCTGTGCGCTGACCTGGACGCAGGCGATCCTGAGCTGCCTCATGCCGGCTCCCCCAGTCTGGCTGCCAGTTCGCCGTTGCGCTCGAGACGGAGAAGGTCGTCGTAGCCTCCGATCGCCTCCCCCTCGATGAAGATCTGGGGCACGCTATGCCGGCCACCGGCCATGCGGGCCATGGATTTTCTCCTGGCGGCATCGAGCGTCACGTCGATGTCCTCGAACGCGATACCCTGCGACCTGAGAAGGTCCCGGGCGCCGGTACAGTAGGGGCAGAACATGGTCGTGTAGACGACGACCTCGACCATGGCGATTCTCTCGAGCGTATCCTGCGCGACCATAGCAGCTCCGGTCCGGGTTGTGCCACCCCGCTCCGCCCTTCACCATGGGTCCCATGAACGAGGGTCCCTTCGATCGCCGCGCCGTCCGGCGTCACCGCGCCGCGGCGGCCAGGGGCAGCGAAGCCGACTTCCTCTTCCCAGACGTTGCCGGCCGTCTCGCTGACCGCCTCGACGACATCACGCGACGCTTCCCCGTCGCTCTCGAACTTGGCGCCCGACGCGGCGCCTTCGCCCGAGCCATGGCCGGCAAGCGCAAGACCGACCTTCTCATCGAGGCCGATCTCTCGCCCGCCTTCGCCCGCCACCTGGCTGTCGACGAGGAGAACCTCCCCTTCGCTCCCTCCTCGCTCGACGCCGTCATCAGCAATCTCGCCCTGCACTGGGTCAATGATCTCGTCGGCACGCTGATCCAGGTCCGCATGGCGCTCAAGCCCGACGGCCTCTTTCTCGCCGCGCTCCTCGGCGGGGAAACGCTCGTCGAACTGAGGCACGTGCTCGCGGAGGCCGAGATCATCATCACGGGCGGCCTCTCGCCACGCCTCTCGCCCATGGTCGATGTCAGGGACGCCGGCGCTCTCCTGCAGCGCGCCGGATTTGCCCTGCCCGTCGTCGACGCCGACCGCATCATGGTGACCTATCCCGACGCCTTCTCCCTCATGCGCGACCTCAGGGCCATGGGGGAAGGCAATGCCCTTGCTGATCGCCCCCGCACCTTCGCGCGAAGGGATGTCTTCCTTCACGCCGCATCCCTCTACCGGGACCGTTACGCCGATCACGAAACGAGAATCCCCGCCACCTTCGACATCATCTACCTGACAGCCTGGGCTCCCCACGCCTCCCAGCAGCAACCCCTCCGCCCCGGCTCGGGCGACATCAGCCTCACCGAAGTCCTCCGCGACTCATGACCGAGGCGCGGATGTTGAACACAATCACATCGCATGCCGCGCCAGTGGAGTTGATCACCTGATACAACCCACTTGATTCCTGTGGTTTGTTGCAGCGTCGGAGGGAAAGGCGATACCTCATTCCTCCCCCGCAAGCGTTCGTTGGTGCGGTGAGGTATTGTCGTTGGGCTCGGGTCTGAGCCCAGCTTCGCTGCCTCAGCCTCCAGGTTGAGCGTTCCTGCGCTTCAGGGAGGCCATCTCCCGCTCCAGCGCCGCCACCCTCGCCTGGTCTCCCCGGGCTTCCTCAGGTCCCGCGTCAACCTTGCAACTGTCGGGGAATTTCGGGTCAGGGGTAGAGGCGGGACGTGATCGGCGTCACTCCCCGTACGGGTTGCGGCCAAGCCCCCTCACATGCGGCTCGCCGTGCAACAACTGCCGCCATTCGGACAGCCAGTCCGGATCCCGGCCCAGGCTTTTCGCGACCGCCTCGTCCCAGAGACGCCGAACCTTGCATTCACCGTCACGACAGTGCGGCAACCTCCATGTCGTGAGTCCACGAACGCCTGACGTCAAGAGAAATCAAGCGAATTCCAGCGTGGGACGGCCTTGCGGCCCGTGGCGCACGTGTTGCCCGGAACCCGGCTCTTGCCGATGGCGCCGTCATGGCGGGGCATGTCCGCCCCGGCCTTCATCTTGCGCAACGATGTCCCAGCCGGAGCCGGTTGACCTGGGATTGTGTGTTCGGCGTCGTGATCTCCCGCTCGACATCCAATGGCTGCACATGGCAGACGGGAATGTCCGATGACAGCCGGGGAACTGGACTGGCTTCTGGTTCAGGCAATACGAGGCAGGACGGCCGCCGAAATCATGCCGGCGCCGGGCGGCAACGGCGATGCCACCGGTTCGAACGCCGACGCTACAGCAGGTCGCAGAGCATGGCGACGAGGGGAGTGTCGGCCGGTGGCATGGGCCAGGAGGCCATGCGCCGGGGACGGACCCAGGCGAGATCGGAGTGCTCCCGGAGTGCGATCACGCCATCCCATTGACGGCAGACGTAGAGCGGCATGAGGAGATGAAAGTCGCGACAGGCGTGACTGGCGAAGGTGAAGGGCGCAAGGCAGGCCTCGCTGACATCGATACCGAGTTCCTCGCGCAACTCCCGGATCAGGGCGTGTTCCGGAGTCTCGCCGGCGCGCACCTTCCCGCCCGGAAACTCCCAAAGACCAGCCATGGGTTTTCCCTCGGGGCGCCTGCCAAGGAGAACCCGATTGTCGGTATCCACCAGAGCACAGGCGACCACGACCAGCAGATCTGATCGCCGCGTCATGCGCGAACCGATGACCAGAACACCTGGAAGACCTGGCACAGGACCTCCCGCTCTCTCGCCGGGGCCGGCATCATGCGTTCTCCGACCCGGCGCATGCCGACTCTGGCGAGCAGTCGCTGGGAGGCCTCGTTCTCCGCCATGACGAAGGCTTCGACCTTGTCGAGACGCAGGATCCGGAAGGCGAACCCGATCAACGCCCGTGCCGCTTCGCTAGCATAGCCGTTGCCCCAGCTCCAGGGAGCAAAGGCATAGCCCAGTTCGCCCGTGCGGTCCTTGTCACAGAGCGTGATGTCGATGACGCCGATCACATCACCCCCGTCAGCCACGGTGACCGCATAGACCCAGCCTCCTCCCGATTCCCTCTCGCTGGCGGCATCCTTGGCGAAGGCCTCGGCGCAACCCGCAGGATAGGGGTGAGGAATGTTGGTCGTGTACCGGGCCACCTCCCACAGGCGGCAGAAACGCGTCACGGGGGTTGCGTGACGCAAGTCCAGTGGTTCGAGAACCAGGCGCGACGTGGTGATGGTGTCCGGTCTGATCGCCCGCATCATGGATCGTCACGAGGCCTGAGGTGGGTCCCGGAGATCGATCGCGGTGCGGAATCCGATGGTGTCACAGCGGTCGAGACCGGACCACATGAGGAGGTACTTGGCGGCAAACGCCGCATCGTGCACCCCTCCATCGGCATACCAGTCGGAGCCCTTGAGGTGGTGATGACTGCCCCCCTTCACAATGCAGAACCGTGTTCGTCCGTCGCTCATTTCAGGCTCGGTCCAGTTCCAGACACGCACCGGGTCATCGTCCAGCAGTCCGTCCTCGGCGGCCCGTTGCCACTCCGCTTCCGTAGGCAGGCGTCGCCCGAGCCAGGATGCATAGGCGCGGGCATCGTCGGGATCAACCCGCGTGACCGGCTCGTGAGGCCCGGCCCCAGCCTCGAGGAAGGACCCGGGCGTATCGGGCAAGTACCCGGCTTCCTCCACAAAGCGCCGGAAAGCCGCCACGGTGACGGAATACCGGTCGATGGCATAGGGCGACAGCTCCTCCCTGAACTCCAGGGACACCACGGAATGGAGTCCGGGGAGAACCAGGTCCGTGCTCTCGCCTGCGCGGGCGCTCTCGTACATGCCGCACTCGCGCAGCCTGAAACGGGCGCGCCGCACGTACACCCCCCCGGTCACGTGGACCATGCCGATCGGCGCCTGCGCCGAGCCCTGGGTTGCGGGGCGCATGCGGGCCCTGGGAACGAGACGGGACGGCTTGTGTGGAGCAAGGTCGAGTTGTCGGTACCGGTCTGCCTGGCTGATCAGGAAATCACTCTCCACGGTTTCCTCGACCACAGCGCCGAGACCGACGGCCGGGATGTCGATCGCGACCTGATTGTCGTTGACGACAAGCTGGCGTCCGGCCAGGGGTTCACAGGCTGCCGGAGCCTCGACGGGAATGTGGATACCGGACGCCGGTTGGCGATTGCGATTGACGAGCGTCCACAACCGGACGCCGTCGAGTTCCCATCTCGAGGCAAACACCCCGGGCGCCGGCATGCAGGCGAGCGGTGTCCACACCCCTTCATTGAAGTGACGGAACCACCGGCGAAGAACCCGGCTGGCCAGACTCCACTGAACGGCATCCCGGTCTCGCCAGCCATTCCACGACCCGAAGATGTTCTCCCATACCACCATGCCGGTGCCGTTCATCCACGCCAGCTGGATCTCCGGCGTGTGGTCCGCCATCCAGCGGCGCACGACATGGATCATGTGGCGGCGATCCAGAATCCTGTTGGCCAGGACCCCCGGCGCCCAGGAATCATCCCATGACTCCGCCCATCCCATGCGATGATCGGCGAGCCTGTCAGGCGGCACGAGGGCCTGCGACTGCAGGACGATACCGGGCCTGGCATCCTCGAGCACGGTGGCGAGATCACGCGCCGCAGACGACAGTGTGTCAAGGTAGAGGCCGTCCGCAACGAGCTCCGTCACGAGATCGGCCAGGCAGGTGGCATCGTCGCGGCCTTCCCTGCGGGTCGCCACATCCCAGGGGTTGTAGGCGAGGAGGACACGACTTCCGCAGGCGTGCAGGCGGGCAATCATGTCGGCGAGGCCCTCCATGCCGCCCGGCATGCCGCGCCAGAAGTCGAACTGGTTGCGCTGGTCGAAGCCGAGGTTGGGGTAGGCATGCCAGAGGATGACGCAGTCAAGGGGGCCGAAGCGCGCCTCGAACGCGTCGACGTAGTCCTCGACGAGCCATGCCCCGGTTTCGCGGTCGAGGAACCGTTCGTCCCAGAGCAGGATCTTGTGTGCCGTGAAGCAGCGGCCCACCCAGTCCCGGGCAGGCCTGGCCCCGGTGAGACGGCATGACCGTCGCCAAGCCTCCAGGCCATCACGCCAGGCAGGCCAGCCGTCCGGCTCATCGGGCGCGGCAATCAGGCAGCGTGACATGAGAACAGCGGTGTGCCGATGACGTCGTCGCGTGGTGTCACGCCGAGGCCGGAATCGACCGGCGCCCGCATGACGCCTTCGCAGACATCCGGAAGCCCGGCGGCATTCGACACCGTCGTCCAGTTATGAAAGTCGACCGTGTGGAGCCGCATCGCTTGCGGAGTGGAGAGCGACATGTGGGCTATGGCCGCGCTCGCGATGTCGGCCCCGCCGACACACTCGACCGTGACCATGAGTCCGAGATCGACCGCAAGGTTGCGTATCCGCCTGGCGCGGGTGATGCCGCCGAACCTGGAAATCTTGATGGTGACGCCGTCGGCCGCGCCCTTGCGGTGAATGCGCAGCAGCGCATCGAGACTGTCGACACTCTCGTCAAGCACCATCGGAATCGCCGCGTGGCGCCTCACCGCCAGGTTCTCGCCCAGAGTCCGGCAGGGTTGTTCGAGAACGTAGTCGATTCCCCGCGTCCTCTCGACGAAACGCAAGGCGTCGTGGCTGGTCCAGGCGCCGTTGGCGTCGCAGAAGACGACGACACTGCCGCCCATGACATCGGCAATGGTCTGAAGACGGCTGGCGTCCAGGACCGGGTCGTCTCCCACCTTCACCTGCAGACGGCGGTACCCCTCGGCCACGTGATGGCGGGCCGAGGCCAGCATGATCTCCGGCGAGGCCTGCGATACCGGGCGGTAGAGGGCGACGGAGGCGCCGTCACGCCCGCCGAGGAATTCGGCCAGGGGGAGTCCGGCCGCTTGCGCGGCCATATCCCACAACGCGATGTCGAGCGGCGACTTGACGTCCATCTGACCCTGCATCGCCGCATCCATGATACGGGCAAGCTTGTCCGTTTCCCTTGGATCGGCACCCAGCAGCACGGGCCCAAGGCGTTCCAGTCCGGCGCGCACGCTTCCGGTGAAGGCCTCGGAGTAGAAGGCGCCAAGGGGCGCGATCTCTCCCCAGCCGCTGATTCCCTCATCCGAGTCGATCCTGACCATGCTCGTCGTCTGTCCGTGTTCGGTATGATTGCGGCAACGGTAGGCGCCTTCCCGAAAGGGGAGATCCAGGCCATGGACGGATATGCGGGTGATCTTCATGGGATCAGTCCTGCGTTGAGGTGACGAAGGGGATGACCGTTCCGCGACAAGACCCTATCGTGAGGCTTGATGAAACGACATCCTGCCTGTGCAAGGATGAAGGGAAGAGGTCATGGGTGAGAGCGGCCAGCGGGTTGCAGTCGTGACGGGAGCCAGCATAGGTATCGGGCGGGCTGTCGCGCTCGGACTCGGCGATGACGGTTTTCATGTCGTTCTTGCCGGACGCCGCAAGGAACGCCTGGACGGCGTGGTGGCGGAACGCCCGGATCTTGCAGGACGCCTCGTCGCGATCCAGTGTGACGTCACCCGACCCGAATCGGTCGGTGACCTCTTTGCCAGCTTCGAACGGCGCTTCCCCCGCCTCGATCTCCTGTTCAACAATGCCGGCATCGGCGCCAGGGCCGCGCCTCTCGAGGAACTGGACATCGACGAGTGGCAGGCCGTGGTCGATACCAACCTGACGGGATCCTTCCTGATGGCACGCCAGGCGATGCGTCTCATGAAGGCTCAAGACCCCAGGGGCGGACGGATCATCAACAACGGCTCGGTGTCGGCCCACGTGCCGCGCCCGTTGTCCGCTCCCTATACGGCAACCAAGCACGCCGTGACCGGCCTCACCCGCTCCATCTGCCTCGACGGCAGGGCCCATGACATCTGCTGCAGCCAGATCGACATCGGCAACGCCCTGACCGACATGACCGCAGGGGCGGGCGATGGCCTGGAACAACCCGACGGGCGCATCGCGCCGGAACCCGTGATGGACGTCGCCCATGTCGTCAACACCATTCTCGTGATCGCCAACATGCCGCTCGATGCCAATATCCCCTTCGTGACCGTCATGGCCAACGGCATGCCGTACATCGGCAGGGGATGACGGTTGCGCAGGCCCTGACGATCTCCCTATAATCGCGGCTCGCGGACCTTGCACAACCGCCCGGGGAAACGATCCATGGAACTGACAGGCAGCGGTCTTGCCATCTGGACGTTCTGCGGTTTTCTGCTCGCGGCCATCCTGGCAATGCTGTGCCGCGGGTTTGGCAAGGCCACGGAAATGAACACCGAGTTCCTGGCCAACATGGGGTTCTTCTGGTCCATCCTTCCTGTGGGCGTCTTCGGGGCCAGCGGCTACTTTCCCTTTCTGGACCTCAGTGACCTGGCGCCCTTTGCCTATGTTCTCGGCATCGTTCCTCTGGCCGTCATCATGACCCAGCGGACCGCTCCCGATCACGCACCGCCGATCTTCGGCCATGACAAGCAGGGGCGGGTAGCCCTGTTTGCCTGCACACAGCACGAGGTGTTCACCACCCTGCTCTATTCCCTCCTCGCCTTCATGGTGTGCACCATCTTCCTGTGGGACGAACTCTATCGCTGACGGCGAGGTGAGGCCCTCGCGGAATGTTGACTTTGCGGGGACCCGCAGTATAACGCTCCTCTGCCATGGTGGCAGGACGCAGACTGGCGGAACAGACCATGTATGCAGTCATCCAGACCGGCGGCAAGCAGTACCGGGTGGAGCCCGAGGGTGTGCTCAGCGTGGAGCGCCTCGATGGCAGCCCCGGCGATATCGTCGAGTTCACAAGAGTCCTGATGGTCGGTGGCGAGGGCGCAATCGACACGAACGCCATCGGCGCCAGCGTGAAGGCCGAGATCCTGGAACACAAGCGTCAGGCCAAGATTCTCGTCTTCAAGAAGAAGCGCCGGAAGAAGTATCGTCGGCGCGCCGGCCACCGCCAGCAACAGACCGTCGTCCGGGTGAGGGAGATCCTCGACAGTTCCTCGGGCGGCAACGCCTGATGAGAGAGGATTGATCCATGGCCCACAAGAAGGCAGGCGGCAGTTCGCGCAACGGGCGTGACTCCCCGGGACAGAGGCTCGGCGTCAAGAAGTTCGGCGGCGAGAACGTGATTCCCGGCAACATCATCATTCGCCAGCGCGGCACGCGGTTCCATGCGGGGGCCAATGTCGGGATGGGCAGGGACCATACCCTCTTCGCCACGTCGACCGGTACCGTGCAGTTCCGTCGTCGAGGGCGCACCCGGACCTACATCGACGTCGTTCCACCGCCCCTCGCCGCGGAGTAAGGCTTCGATGCCTGGCCTGGACTGCCGGCATGAAGTTTCTCGATGAAGCGAAAATCTGCCTGAAGAGCGGTGACGGCGGCAGGGGCGCCGTGAGTTTCCGCCGCGAGAAACACGTGGAATTTGGCGGGCCCGACGGCGGTGACGGAGGACGCGGCGGCAACATTGTCCTTGCCTGCGTCCAAAGCCTCAACACCCTGATCGACTTTCGCTACCGCCAGCACTTCCGGGCGCGGACCGGCATGCCCGGTGGCGGCAACCAGCGCACCGGCGCCAGCGCCAGCGACATCGTCATCAATCTGCCGCCCGGCACCGAGGTCCTTGCCGAAGACAGGAAGACGGTTCTCGCGGACCTGACACGCCCTGGCGAACGGATGACCCTGCTCCCCGGCGGCATCGGCGGCCGCGGCAACGCCCGCTTCAAGTCGTCGACCAACCGCACCCCCCGGAATGCCGAGCCAGGACGCCCCGGAGAGGAGATGTGGGTGTGGCTGCGTCTCAAGCTCATCGCCGACATCGGCATGGTCGGCCTGCCCAACGCCGGCAAGTCAACCCTGCTCTCGGTGGTGACACGGGCCCATCCGAAGATCGCCGACTACCCCTTCACCACACTCCACCCCCATCTCGGCAAGGTCGAGCGGAACGACGACGGCTTCGTTCTTGCCGATCTCCCCGGTCTCATCGAGGGGGCGCACCAGGGGACGGGACTCGGAGACCGCTTCCTCGGTCATGCAGAACGCTGTGCCGCCCTGCTTCATCTCGTGGACGGGACAACCGGCGATCCTGCCGCCGATTTCCAGACGGTGCGCCGCGAGATCGAATCCTATGGCCATGACCTCGCGGCACGCACCATGGTGCCGGTTCTCACCAAGATCGACGCCGTCAGCGACCGCGACAGGCACGAGGCCCTGCGGCAGCTCTCCGGTTCGGCAGGCTGCGACGCCCATGCCGTTTCGGCGGTCACCGGCGAGGGCGTGCCGGCACTCCTGCGTCTGCTGGCGGGACTCGTCCGGCAGCGCAACCACGGCTGAGGACTGACGTCCCGTGCCCCGGCTGGACCAGGCCCGCAGGATCGTCATCAAGATCGGATCCTCACTGCTCGTGGACGAACATGAAGGACGGATCCGGCGGTCCTGGCTCCACTCCCTGGCCGACGACATCACCCTCATGCGCAACGGCGGCTGCGAGGTGGTGATCGTCACCTCCGGCGCCATTGCCATCGGTCGACGCCATCTCGATCTCCCCCCGGGACGCCTGCGTCTCGACGACAGCCAGGCCGCAGCCGCAGCCGGCCAGGCACGGCTGGTCCACGCCTACCAGGAATCCCTCGGCCGCCACGACACGGGCACTGCGCAACTCCTCCTCACACTCGACGATACCGAGGATCGCCGACGCTACATCAATGCGCTCAACACTCTCAACCGCCTCCTGAAGTACGGCATCGTCCCGGTCATCAACGAAAACGACACCATCGCCACCCACGAAATCCGGTTCGGCGACAACGACAGGCTGTCGGCCCGTGTCGCCATGATGGCGAGCGCCGATACCCTCGTCCTGCTGTCGGATGTCGACGGCCTCTACGAGAGGGACCCGAAGGACGATCCCGATGCGCCCCTGGTGGAACAGGTTGACGCGGTCACGCCCCGCATCGAGGCCATGGCCGGCCGGATCCGGCCCGGCGACTCGTCAGGCGGCATGAAGACCAAGCTCATCGCCGCCGGAATCTCCATGACGGCGGGCTGCCACATGGTGATCTCCAACGGGCACATCCAGCATCCCCTGCGCGCCATTCTCGAAGGCAGGCCCTGCACGTGGTTCATGGCCAGGGACAATCCCGCCGGCGCCCGCAAGCGCTGGATTGCCGGGTCCCTCAAACCCTCCGGCACCATCACCGTGGATGCCGGGGCTCATGCCGCCCTCAATCGCGGCCGCAGCCTTCTGCCGGCCGGCGTGACAGGGTTTTCCGGCGCCTTCCGCAAGGGTGATGCCGTCATTGTCGAAGATCCGGACGGAGTCGAGATCGCCCGTGGACTCGTTGCCTACTCCCGGGACGACGCCGAATCCATCGCCGGCCAGAAAAGCAGTGAAATCGAACGGCTCCTGGGCTATCGAGGTCGCGAGGAACTGATCCACAGGGACGATCTGGTGTTGTCATGACCCGAACCGCCCGACGCGAGGACACCCATGCCGTCACGGACATGATGGAGGATCTTGGCCGGGCCGCTTGCCACGCTGCCGGAGTTCTGGCCCATGCGCCGGATACACGAAAACGGCGTGCCCTCAATCGCGCAGCCTTCCGTCTGCGGGACGGCCGCGACGACATTCTTGCCGCCAACGTCGCCGATCTCGACAGGGCTCGGGCGGCGAACATGTCGGCACCGATGCTCGAGCGCCTCACTCTCGATCATGCCAGGATCGAATCGATGGCCGCCGCACTCGACGCCATCGCGCTCCTGGACGATCCGGTGGGGCGCGAACTCGCCCGCTGGAACCGGCCCAACGGTCTCGATATCGCACGGGTTTCGGTTCCGCTCGGCGTCATCGGAATCATCTATGAGTCGCGCCCCAACGTGACGGCGGACGCCGGGGCGCTCTGTCTCAAGTCGGGGAATGCGGCCATCCTGCGCGGCGGCTCGGAGAGTGTCGCCACGTCCCGCGTGATTGCGAGGTGCCTGCGAGAGGGACTGGCGGACGCCGGCCTTCCCGAAGATGCCATCCAGATGGTGCCGGTCACCGATCGTGCCGCTGTGGGCGCAATGCTCACCATGACCCGCTGGATCGACATCATCGTGCCACGCGGCGGCCCTTCGCTCGTGGAGCGGGTGCAGCGCGAGAGCCGCGTCCCCGTGCTCGCCCACCTCGTCGGGCTTTGCCACGTCTATGTCGATGCCGATGCCGACCCGGACATGGCATGCGACATCGCCATCAATGCCAAGATGCGGCGCACCAGCATCTGCGGCGCCGCGGAAACGCTGCTGCTCGACAACTCTCTTGGCGATGTCACGAGAAGGACCATCGTCCAGGCCCTCCTGGACCAGGGATGCGAGGTCCGCGGTGACCGCTCCACCGCGCCACTCGATCCCAGGGTGAAACCGGCTTCCGCCAACGACTGGTCGACGGAGTACCTCGATGCGGTGATCTCGGTCGCCTCCGTCGATGGGGTCGATGGCGCCCTCGACCATATCAGGCGGCACGGTTCGGAACACACCGACACCATTGTCACGAACAACGAGACCGTTGCCGAGTACTTCCTCGCCCGTACGCCCAGCGCCATCGCCATGTGGAATGCGTCGACACAGTTTGCCGACGGTGGCGAGTTCGGCATGGGGGCCGAGATCGGCATTTCAACAAGCAGGCTGCATGCACGGGGACCGGTGGGCGTCGAACAGCTGACCACCATGAAGTACATCGTGCGCGGCAGCGGACAGACCCGGCCCTGATTCATCCCATTCCCCCTGCCGGTTGTGGCCGGCGCATCGGCCTTCTCGGTGGTTCGTTCAATCCCGCACACGAGGGGCATCTCCTTGTCAGTCACGTCGCCCGCCGTCAGCTGGGCCTCGACGAGGTGTGGTGGCTGGTGGCGCCGCACAACCCTCTCAAGCCCGTCCACGGCATGATGCCCTTTCCCGAACGGCTGGAGAGGGCCAGGAGCTTTGCGGGCGGTGCACGAATCTCGGTGACCGGGCTTGAGGCTGATCTTGGCACACACTTCACGGTCAATACCATCGCCTGCCTCAGGCGCCGGGCGCCGGTCTGTCGATTCGCCTGGCTCATGGGAGCTGACAACCTTGCCGAGATCCACCTGTGGAAGCACTGGGAGCGACTCTTTGCCATGATCCCCATTGCAGTGTTCGACCGGGCTCCCTATTCTCTGAGAAGTCTGACGGGCAGGGCAGCCATACGCTACCGACGTTGTCGCATACCGGGACACCTGGCGAGATCCCTGGTCTTGAGGAAACCACCGGTCTGGGCGCTCATTGTCGGCCACAGACACGACGCCTCGGCAACGGCCATCAGATCGGGCGATGTGCGTTTCGCCTTCGCCGACCAAACCAACCGTGACATGAGAAGGGGGGGATTCATCCATTCCTCATGAAACCGCTTCCAGGGATGAGGACCTGGACCTCGTCGGCGTGACGACGAAGGTACTGGAAGATGGCAAGGCGGATGACGTTGTGGTCATCGACCTTGTCGGGAAGACAACGTTCGCCGATTCCATGATCGTGTGCGGCGGACAGACCCGAAGACAGGTTACGGCCCTGGCCGACAGGGTCTCCACAGCCCTCAAGGGCCATGGACGACGTGTCGCCCGCATGGAAGGATACGATCCCGGCGACTGGATCCTGATCGATCTGGGCGATGTGATCGTCCATATCTTCCACAATGAACTGCGCAGTCTCTATCACCTGGAACGGATGTGGGCGATGCCCGCCTCGCTTCCCGTGGAAGCCACTGCCTGACGCCGCTGGTCGGCTCTGACGAGGGTCGAGCCATGTCCGACATGATCCCCCGACCACTGGTCCTTTGCATCCTTGACGGCTGGGGTCTTGCCGAATCCGGGCCGGGCAACGCCATCAGCCGGGCGGCAACACCCACCTGGTCTGCCATCGCGAACTCCCATGCCATGACGACGCTCGCGACATCCGGTGAAGCCGTCGGACTGCCATGCGGCCAGATGGGGAACTCCGAAGTCGGCCATCTCACCATGGGTGCGGGCCGCATGATCATGCAGAACCTGCCGCGTATTGACGCTGCCGTTCGCGACGGATCCCTGGCCGGCAATCCGCTTCTTGGAGACCTGGCCGGGGCGCTTGGACGCAGCGGAGGCGTGTGCCACCTCGCCGGGCTCCTGTCGCCCGGCGGCGTCCACAGTCATCAGGACCACATGGCAGCAATTGCCAACACGCTCCATGATCAGGGGATCGATGTGGCCGTCCACGCCTTCCTCGATGGTCGCGATACCCCGCCGTCAAGCGCCGGGTCCTTTCTCGAACGCTTTGCCGCCGCCGCGCCCCACGCCCGGATCGTGACCCTGACCGGACGCTACTATGCCATGGACCGGGACCGGCGCTGGCAGCGGGTGAAGCGGGCCTGGGCGGCCATGGTCAAGGGAGACGGCGCACGATTCGGCACGATCGGCGAGGCCATCGAGAGTGCCCGGGCAGCGGCGCTGACTGACGAGTTCGTCACGCCCGCAGTCATCGGCGCCTACTCCGGCATGCGTGACGGCGATGGCCTCGTCATGGCGAATTTCCGTGCCGACAGGGCACGACAGATCACAGGCGCCCTCGTCGACCCCGGCTTCACCGGCTTCGACAGGGACAGAAGACTGCAGCTCGCCGGGTGTGTCGGCATGGTTCCCTATGCCGCCCATCTCGATCGACACCTGCCGGCGATGTTTCCGTCCCCGGAGGTGAATCGAAGTTTCGGCAGTCTGATTGCCGACGCCGGCATGCGCCAGCTGCGCATCGCCGAGACCGAAAAGTATGCCCACGTCACGTACTTCTTCAATGGCGGACGAGAGCAGGTCTTTCCGGCGGAAGAACGCATTCTCGTGCCATCGCCTGACGTCGCCACATACGATCTCAAGCCCGAAATGGCGGCATTCGAGGTGGCGCAGCGGCTCGTGTCGGCCGTGCGCGACAACACCTTCGATGTCATCATCTGCAACGTCGCCAATCCCGACATGGTCGGCCATACCGGCGTCCTTCCGGCAGCCGTGAAGGCGGTTGAAGCCGTCGATCAGTGTCTCGGCGCCATGGCGCACGCGGTCGCCGACAGGGGAGGCTGTCTCGTGGTCACCGCCGATCACGGCAACATCGAGACCATGGTGGATCCGGTCAACGGCGGCCCTCACACGGCTCACACGACCAACCCCGTTCCCCTGGCCCTGGTCCATGGCCCGCCCGGCGGGAGACTTCGTTCGGGGTCCCTGCAGGATCTCGCGCCCACCCTGCTTCACCTCCTGGGCCTCGCACAGCCGGACGAGATGTCCGGAACGTCGCTGCTCTCGATACGTCGATGAGCCGTTTCCGCCTGGCGCCCCTGCTCCTGTCAGCGGGTCTCCTTGTCCACTCGCCCGTTCCGGGTGAGAACACTCCGGGCGACCTCGAGACCCTGATCTCCACGGGCAAGGATGGTCCGGCCGCGGAACCTTCCCCTTCGACGACCGACCTCGCGTCCCTGCGCGACACGCTGTTGTCCGGAGAATCGGAAAGGCGCCGCCTTGCCGACATCCTCGAGTCGATCGAAGAGGGTCTCGACGATATCGATCGCAGGATCGACGTCGAACTGATGGATCTCGAACCCCATCGCGAGACCTGGAGCACACGTATCAGCGTACTCCACCGGGTGTCCGGTATCCCGCCCGGGGTCGTCATCGCGATGCCGGCGTCGTTGTCCTTCGTGCACCGATCCTCGGTTGTCGCCCGCGCCCTTGTGACCGGCATCGAGGAACACATCAAGGACATGACACGGCGCCTCGAGGAGTTGAGTGCGCTCGGCGCCATCCGAGAAGACGTGGATTCGGCCCGACTCGACACACTCGGGAGTCTCCACGCCATCCAGGAGGAACTCGACGCCGCGAGCAGGCGCGTCCGGGAGATTCTGGCGCCGTTGACGGTCGTGCGGAAACCCGTGATCGGAATTCCGGAGACCCTGACCTCGTTTCTGTACCGCATCGCAGCAGGATCGAGGACACAGGGGTCCACGGACAACATCCTGACGGCGGATATCCGTGCGGCCCTGATGGCGACGGACATCGAATCCCGGAAGGGGACCCTGCCCTACCCCGCACGCGGCGCGCCTGACGGGGGGCGCCGGGTCTTCATCGCGACGGCGCCGGATGAACCGGTCATCTCGCCATTCGATGGCATCGTCCTGTATTCAGGCCCCTTTGCCGGACATGGGCGGCTTCTCGTCATCGATCACGGTGACAACTACCGGACGATCCTTCTCGGCTTTGAACGCAGCACCGTCGAAACAGGCGAGTGGCTGGTGGCCGGACAGCCCGTCGCCGTCATGGCAACGGATGACACCGAAAAGCGAACCCTCTATGTAGAACTCCGCTACAAGGGGATTCCCGAGCACGCCCCGGACTGGCTGACCGCGACCTTCACCGAAGAGAGCAAACGATGAAACGAACGACTTCCCTGGCGATCGTCCTCGGTCTTCTGGTCCTGCAGGGCCCGGGGTACGCGGCGGCATCCGGCGACGACACGTGGCGCGCCCTTGATCTCTTCGGCGACGTATTCGAACGCCTTCGCTCGGACTACGTCGAGGAGGTCTCCGATTCCGATCTGATCGAAGCCGCCATCGAGGGCATGCTGGGTTCTCTTGATCCCCATTCGAGCTATTTCTCGCCCGATGCCTATGCCGAAGCCCAGGTCCAGACCACCGGGGAGTTTGGCGGCCTGGGGATCGAGGTCACCATGGAAAACGGCTTCGTCAAGGTCGTGGCGCCGATCGATGACACGCCGGCGCAGCGCGCCGGCATCAAGGCCGGTGACTTCGTGACCCATCTCGACGATGAGCCCCTGCTTGGTCTCACCCTCAACGAAGCGGTGGACCGGCTGCGCGGCCCTCCCGATTCCGAAGTCACGCTCACCGTTGTCCGCGAGGGCGTCGACAAGCCCATCAATTTCACCATCATCCGTGCCATCATCACCATCCAGTCGGTGCGATGGCGTCTCGAGAAGAAGGTAGGCTACGTGCGCATCACGTCCTTCACTCAGCAGACCCAGGGCGGCGTCGACGACGCCATGGAGGCTATCGGAGAGGCCGCGGCCGACGGTCTTCAGGGCATCGTCCTGGATCTGCGCAACAACCCCGGGGGCCTGCTCGACCAGGCCATCTCCGTCGCCGACTCCTTCCTTGAACAGGGGGAAATCGTCTCGACCCGCGGACGCCGGAAGGACGATGCCCAGCGCTTTCATTCCGAGAGCGGCGACCTTGCGTCGGGACTGCCGATGATCGTGCTGATCAACGGCGGCTCCGCCTCGGGTTCCGAGATCGTCGCCGGCGCCCTGCAGGATCACCGCAGGGCCATCATCATGGGGACTCAGTCCTTCGGAAAGGGATCGGTCCAGTCGTTCATACCCCTGGCCAGCGGCGGCGCCATGCGCCTGACGACCGCCCGCTACTACACGCCTTCCGGCATGTCGATCCAGGGAACCGGCATCTCGCCGGACATCATCGTCGAGGAAGCGGTTATCCAGTCCCATGACGTGGAACGCCTCGGCGAGGCCGATCTCGCCAACAGCCTCGAGGCCGGAAACACCCTTCCCGCCGAAGACGAGGACAAGGATTCCTCCCGGCGCAGCGAACAGGCGATGAATGACTATCAGTTGAGCCGGGCACTCGATCTCATTGAAGGCATCGCTCTGGCGTCACGATGACGTCCCGGCACCCGCGCCTGCCGTGGCGGCAAGGCGTGGGCATCGTTCTGCTCAACGACGCAGGCCGGGTCCTTGTCGGCGAGAGACTTGACCTGCCCGGTGTCTGGCAGATGCCCCAGGGCGGAATCGACAAGGGAGAGAAACCCCTCGAGGCAGCCTTGCGTGAACTCGCCGAGGAAACCGGAATCCGTTCTGTCACGGTGCTTCGTGCGACCCGCGAGGCGCTCACCTACGATCTCCCCCCGGAGCTCGTCAGCCGAACCTGGAATGGCCGGTACCGCGGCCAAAGACAGGTGTGGTTCGCCATGCGCTTCGAGGGAACGGACGATGCCATCGACGTTCGCGGCACCGACCATCCCGAATTCGGCGCATGGCGCTGGATGCATGCCGACGCCATCGAGGCCGGCATCGTCGCGTTCAAGCGTCAGATGTACCGTGACATCTTCACCGCGTTCGCCGACCTCCTCGACCGAGACGACACCTCAAGCCTCTCGGCGCGAGGATGTCAATAGGCGGGAGCCTGTTGCAGAAGGCGCTGGCGGCGCCATTCGAAGAGGCGGCAGACAACCCATGCAATCAGGGAGGCCAGGCGGCTCCTCGGTTCCAGACCCATGGCCTTCGTCGTCATGTTGACGGCCAGGCGGATGTGGTTTCGCCGGTAGTGCGGCAGGGCCCGGCTGCCGTAGGCAGCGGCGCAGGCCTTCCGGTCGTAGGCCTCCGGAACGTTGTTGGCGATGTAGTAGGCGAAGGCGAGTTCGTCATCCTCCGATTCGGCAAGGCGGGTCACGGCGACACGGACCCGTGTCAGGAGATTGGGATTGTCGATCGCCCGATACCGCTTCATGTGGTCGTAGAACAGCTTGTAGTGACGGAACTCGTCGGCCGCGATCTTCCTGAAGATCTGCCTCAGGACGGGCTCCTTCGTCGCATCGGCAAGGGCGGTGTAGTAGGACGACGTTCCCACCTCGACGATGCAGCGGGCGACCAGTTCGCTGAAACGCGAACCACGCACCGAGTGCTCGAGGCTGAGATCGACCTGGTTGCATTCGGACCTGAATCGCTCCCGCGCCGTTTCGAAATCCCAGGCAGGGTCAGCCATGGTGGCCCAACGCCCCAGGGCGACGCCATGGCGCACCTCTTCCGTGGCCCAGGTTTCCGCGGCTGCGACGAAGGCATCGTCGCCCGCAAAGATGTTCGCCAGATACCGGCCATAGAGATCGCCGTTGTACTCGACCAGCGAAGCAGCCTTGACGATGCGAACCATGTCGGGAACGACACTGGGCCGATCGAAGGCTTGCCAATCGATATCGTCAAGATCCCAATGACTCATGACCTGCCCTGCCGGTGCACCTCTCCTGACCTCGGAAGGTCCTTCGAGAAACCTGACATATCATATATGAGAGAGGGGAGCGCTCACAAGATCGCCGGGATGGCGGAGTTGAAGGGTTTCGACCAGCGGGACGCGCAAGAGATGCCGCCGGAAACAGGAACAAGTTCGAGATCGCCGAATTGTGCGATCAGCGTGTGCGCGACCCTCTATGCGCAGGGCGTGCGGTTCGACGCGGTGTGTAGCGGGTGGCGCGGGAGGCTCAAGACACGCTCAAGCGGAGTGACCGGTTCGGGCACGTCTCCCCGTACCGTCTTTCAGACCATATCGAGGTTGATGCCGAGTCGAGATGTGAAGGGCCGGTTGTTGGTTTACAAAAATGCAGGAACATCCCATATATAAACCTTGGGTTAACGAAGGAAGGGATAAATGTTTGGGCAACGGCTCCGTCTCGCCCGGAAACGGGCAGGTCTGTCGATGCGGGCGCTCGCGGACGCGACGAATCCGAAAGTGACCGCTCAGGCGGTCAGCAAGTACGAGGCGGGCAAGATGCTGCCTTCCTCGGCCGTGCTGGTCGGCCTCGGGAAGACTCTTGGCGTCTCGCTGGATTTCCTGATGAGCGCGCAGGTCGAGGTGCTCGAAGCAGTCGAGTTCCGCAAGCAGTCCGGCGCTTCGGCCCGCGATCGCGCAAGGGCCGAGGCGGTTGTGATCGACAGCCTGGAGCGTTACCTCGCCATCGAGCACATCCTCGACATCGAGGCTGGCGTCGACTGGGTGGAGACGCGGCCACACGACTGCGTCGCGAGCGAAACCCGGATCGACGAGCGGGCCGATGAACTCCGCGGAGTCTGGGCTCTTGGCCTCGACCCGATTCCCAGTTTGTGCGAGTTGCTTGAAGACAAGGGAATCAAGGTGGTGGAAGCCGACCTCCCGGAGAGTATCAATGGGCTCTCGTGCCACGTTCTGCGAGGCGGAGAGATCGTCGCTGAGGCCGTCGTGGTGTCCAGCCGGGTCAATGTCGAGCGCAGGAGGTTCACGTTGGCCCATGAGCTCGCGCACCGGATCATCCGTTCCACCGGCCATCCCGCGATCAACCTCGAGCGAGCGATGAACCGCTTCGCCGGCGCGTTTCTGGTTCCTGGCCAGAGCCTTCGGGACAAGGTCGGGGCCGGTCGCCGCAGGGTTACCTACTACGAGATCGTCCGTCTGAAGCACATCTACGGCGTGTCGGCGGCGGCCCTGCTGATGCGTCTGGGGCAGGTGGGCGTGCTGTCCGAGGGCTCCGTGCAGCGCGCGTTCGCGACGTTTGCCCGGACCTGGCGGAAGTCGGAACCGGACCCGATCCAGGCCGAGCATGGGTTCGCGGCTTTCGAGAAGCCTTGTCGCTTCAAGCGACTCGTCTCCCGCGCGATGGGCGAGAAGCTGATCTCGCCGGTGCGTGCGGCCGCACTGCTCAACCAGTCCCTCGAGTCCGTCGAGCGGCAGATCAGCGGCCCTGATATCCATTGACCTGCGTCATCGTCAACGACGCCTCCTGCCTGATCGACCTCCGCAAGGGAGGTCTGCTGGGCGTCGTTTGCGATCTGCCCTGTCAATTCGTGATTTCATTGTCCGTGCGGGCGTCAGAAGTACTCGGCCTTTCGGAAGCCGACTGGCGGGCGCTCGACGAGGCCGGCATGATCACGCACGACCTGACATCGGAAGAAGTCGGCCTGGCGCTCGCCGTGAAGGAACGTCATGCGGGCATCTCCGCCAACGACTGCTTCTGCCTGGCCACTGCTCAAGCCTATCCAGGCATTCTGCTCACGGGCGATGCCCTGCTGCGCAGAGTTGCTGAGGCGAACGGGCTGCGGGTCCACGGCGTGCTCTGGGTGGTCGACGAGCTCAAGGCTGCGGCAGTCTGCAGCAGATCGATTCTCGGTCGGGCGCTCGAGGCGTGGCAATCAGATGAGACGGTGTTCTTGCCCTCACACGAAGTCAGTGCGCGGCTTGAGGATCTGGCGGAACCCCGTCGATGAGCGTGGTCTCGTGCTCCAGGGCAGTCTGCCAGGTCGAGGCCGACAAGCCGTGCCCGGCGAACCATGCGCCGGGTTGTAGCAGGCCATTCCGCTTCGATCGCTGGGTGAGGCCCGAGCTTGGGAGCATCATATCGCATCTTGCGCCGCGGAGCGTTCCCGCATCCACCGCCAAGCCCTGCTGTCGTGACAAGATCCGGTCCTGAAACGGACAATTGTCACGAAACCCCGTATTCGCCGCTCCATCACGACCGCACAACCGTGATAATTCAATGACTTGGCTTCGCCATACGAGAACTACACCCGAGTTGAAGGCAGCCCCGGTCAGGACGATACGAGAGTGAAATCCTGGGCGAACCGGTCGACCGGCATGGGCATGCCTTCCACCGCAAGCACCGCACCGACGAGGACCGGGCCTTGCCGTCCCGGCGCCACGCCTCGGTGACGCCACGGTGCACCGTGGCGCCCGAATGACCACGCTGAGTACACGCGACCGATTTCTCGACGGCATTGTCCCCATGCAGCGGTCAAGCCGAAGCGCAAGCGGCGTCGGCGATGTTTGCCGGGCCTTTCGAGGAGTCCTATCCTGCTTGCTTGCCCCCATGCACGGGTCGATCCACGAAACGGGGACACGTTGGCGCACGCTTCATGTCACCACGGGGAAGCCGCGCTCATTCGCAGGCGGCTTGCGCGCCTTGAGGTCGAGAAGGCGGCCCTCGAGGTCCGTCTCGTCGAGATCGGGGGCCGCTCCACGGCGTTGAAGGACGTCCTGCCGTCCGCGGGACCGATCACCAACCGTTCGCCGACGGGCGAAAAGATCGCACTGT
The DNA here is from genome assembly GCA_964291265.2 of Alphaproteobacteria bacterium. Lineage (GTDB taxonomy): Bacteria > Pseudomonadota > Alphaproteobacteria > SP197 > SP197 > SP197. The sequence goes on along the minus strand of OZ219746.1, from coordinate 155,862 downwards.
TCAGATCCCTGTTTCGTGGTCGCGAGGATGTCTATTCGAAGCGCTGGGAAAATGCCGCGAAGAGCAAGGCAGGCTACGCGCCGGTCTGCGCCAACGAGTGGGTGCCCCGCATCTGCGACAAGCCGCGCGTCAAGTGCGGTGCCTGTCCCAACCAGGCATTCCGGGAGGTGACGGACGAGGCGATCGACGGGCATCTGCGCGGCCGTCACACGATCGGCGTCTATCCCATGCTTGCGGACGACACCTGTCGGTTTCTCGCCGCCGACTTCGACAAGGCGAGCTGGCGGCGGGACGCAGGCGCCTTTCTTGAAGCCTGCCGCTCGAAGGATGTACCGGCGGCCCTCGAACGCTCGCGTTCGGGCAATGGCGGGCATGTCTGGATCTTCTTCGCCGAACCGGTTCCCGCCGTCCTCGCACGCCGTCTCGGCGCCCATCTGATCACCGAGACGATGGAACGCAACCCGGATATCGGGTTCGCGTCCTACGACCGGTTCTTTCCCAGCCAGGACACCGTGCCCGCCGGCGGCTTCGGCAATCTCATCGCGCTGCCGTTGCAGGGCGCTCCGCGGGAGGACGGCAACAGCGTCTTTCTGGACGACAGCTTCGAGCCCCATGCCGACCAGTGGGCATTTCTTTCGTCCATGCGCCGCCTCGCCCCGGCCGAGGCGGCCGCCATCGCCGACGAGGCCGGCCGGCAGGGCCGGGTTGTCGGGCTGCGTCTGCCACTCGGCGACGAGGATGACGAGCCCTGGCGTGCGGCGCCGTCGCGGCAGCGGCCGCTGCCCCGGATTGCCGGACCGCTGCCAAAGCGGATCGACGCGGTTCTGAGCGACCAGATTTACGTTCCGCGCGCCAGTCTGCCGCCCGGTCTTGTCAACCGACTCATGCGTCTCGCGGCATTCCAGAACCCGGCCTTCTACAGCGCCCAGGCGATGCGGCTCTCCACCTTCGGAATCCCGCGCATCGTCGCCTGCGCCGAGTTGCTTTCTCACCACATCGGCCTGCCTCGCGGCTGCGGCGAGGCGTTGAAAGGGTTGCTGGATGAACTGGGCGTCTCCCTGGACATGCGCGACGAGCGCAATCCCGGCCGGCCGATTGAAACGACCTTTCTCGGAAGCCTGACAGCGGAACAGCAATCCGCCGCCGATGCACTGCTGCCGTACGAGACCGGCGTGCTTTCGGCTGCAACCGGGTTCGGCAAGACGGTTGTCGCCGCGTCTGTCATCGCCGCCCGCAAGACCAACACGCTGGTGCTCGTTCACCGCCGCCAGCTCATGGAACAGTGGATCGCGCGGCTTGCGGCGTTCCTCGATCTCCCTGCCACCGCGATCGGACAAATCGGCGGCGGCAGGCGCAAGCCGGGCGGCATTGTCGATGTCAGCGTCATCCAGAGTCTGGTGCGCAAGGGTGAAGTCAACGACATCATCGCCGACTACGGGCATCTCGTGGTCGACGAGTGCCACCATGTCTCCGCCGTCAGCTTCGAGGCGGTCGCCCGCCGGGCCAAGGCGACATACGTCCTCGGCCTGTCCGCAACGGTCACGCGCCGGGATGGTCACCATCCGATTGTCTTCATGCAGTGCGGTCCCGTCCGGTTCCGGACCAGCGCGAAGGCGCAGGCCCGACAGCGACCCTTCGGACACCGGGCGATCCTGCGCCCGACGGGATTCAGGCTGCCGGCCCGCATGGACGCGGAGCGCCCGCCGATCCAGCATGTCTACGCCGCTCTGGCCGCCGACGAGGATCGCAACGACATCATCTTCGACGACGTGTTGCAGGCGCTGGAGTCGGGCCGGTCGCCAATCCTGCTCACCGAGCGCAGGGACCATGCCCACCATCTTGCGGAGCGGCTCGGCCGCTTTGCCCGGAACGTGCTCGTTCTCCGTGGTGGCATGGGGATCAGGCAGCGCCACGAGATCATGCAGCGTCTCGAAGGCATCCCCGAGACGCAAGAGCGGGTGATCATCGCAACGGGGCGCTATGTCGGCGAGGGCTTCGACGACGCCCGCCTCGACACGCTGTTCCTGACGATGCCGATCTCATGGAGAGGCACGCTGGCACAATATGTCGGCCGTCTCCACCGCCTGCATGCGGCGAAGCACGAAGTGCTGGTCCACGATTATGTCGACCTCTCCGTGCCGACACTCATGCGCATGAGCGACAAGCGCGTCCGAGGGTATGAGAGCCTTGGCTACACCGTCGAAAGGCCGGACGCCGCGTCCCCCGAGACAGACAGCCATGACCTGCTGAGCCGCCTCTCCCCGCCGGAGGTCCGATGATGCGTTTCCGAAAACCCTCTGGCCTGGCTCTCAAGTCCAGTGACCCCGAATCCGACGGTTGATGCCGGCCGCCTGGCGACCGGTCCTCCTGCTTGCCTGGACCGAAACGCGTGCCCAGAAGACGCGAGCGCCTCGGCAAGCGTCACCCCGCTGCCGGGCTGGGACCGGCAAGCTCATCGCCGAGGCCGGGCTTGGCGGAGCGGCAAGGCGGTGACGTACGAGCTGCTCCTCGCCCGTCAGCGCCATCCGGGCACGAACCGCGTGGCACGGCAATCGCTGAGATTCTGGCGAGTGACGGCCGGAGTGTCGTTGGATGTTGGGCAAGGAATGTCACTCCTCCCGGGGCCGTTGCGCTGGCCCGAGGCGGCGGCGAAGCCTTACAATGACGCCGTGACAAATCGCACAGCGGACAACCGTCGATGATCTTTCGCCAACTCCATCATCAGGATTCGGGCACCTACACCTACCTGCTGGGCGGGCAAGCCGGGGGCGAGGCGCTCATCATCGACCCTGTAGAGGAGCGGGTGGAGCGCTACCTCACACTGCTGGACGAACTTGACCTCACGCTTGCCAAGGTGCTCGATACCCATGTCCACGCTGACCACATCAGCGGCATGGCGGCACTGCGCGACCGCACCCGTTGCATCACCGTGATGGGCCGCGAGGCGCCGGTGAACGTGGTCTCGATGCGCGTTGACGATGGCGACCCGATCGAGGTCGAGGGCGTGAGCCTGCGCGCACTCCACACGCCGGGGCACACCGCCGATTCCTACAGCTTCGTGATGGCGGACCGGGTCTTCACCGGCGACACGCTGCTGATCCGCGGCACCGGCCGCACAGACTTCCAGAACGGCGACGCGTTGCAGCAGTACGACTCGCTCTTCGGCAAGTTGCTGACGCTGCCCGACGAGACCCTGGTCTATCCCGGCCACGACTATAAGGGTGACACGGTGAGCACCATCGGCGAGGAGAGGCGCTTCAACCCTCGCCTCCAGGTTGCCTCGCCCGCCGAATACGCGGAACTGATGGACAGCCTCGATCTCAGCGACCCCAGGATGATGGACGTGGCTGTTCCGGCGAATCTCAGCGTCGGCCGAGATCAAGAGGACGAAGCGCATCCCGAGTGCGCGATGCACGCGCGCGATGTGATGCACGACCGCCGGCCCGACGACATCCTCGTCGACCTGCGTGAGGCCGGTGAACGGGCCCGCGAAGGAACGATCCCCGGCTCGGTGCATGCGCCATACGATCGCCTCGCGGAGATGATCGAACCCGGCGGGGCGCTGCGCGCCCTCGCCGGGCGTCCTGGCCATCGACTTGTCTACTACTGCGCCTTCGGCGAGCGTTCGGCGATGGCGGTAGAGAGTTCGCGCCAGTGCGGCGTGCGCAATGTCTGCCACATGATCGGCGGCATTGCCGCATGGCGCGAGGCCGGTGGCACGGTCAAGGTCTAGCAACCGGCGTTCGCCGCCGCATGGATCAGCGGCTGCAGCGGTGGTTGCAGAAGACAGCGGCACGTTGGGCTGTCTCGCGCGTCCTCAACTTAGCCCGAAGTTCCGGACGACTTTAGCAATACAACCACACCAACTAGTTGATCTTACTGATAAAATCGCACAGAGACAACATGCAAGAGTTCCCATGTAACGGTGAAACACCATGTTGACACAGGCAGCTGTTGCCCCCATGTACGTTGCCATGTACGTGGACATCGTCCCCAACCGCATGAGCCCCCCGCCACCAGTCTCTCCTCCTGGCCCATGGAGAACGTCGAAACCCTGCGGCCCTTCCAGGTCACCACGCGGCCCACGACGCTCCATAAAAAAGCCCTGAACCACCTCGGCGTGCGCCTCTAGCGTTCCCAGTAGCGACACACGCGATTCTCTCAATCGTCAATACATTCATAACGATACCTCTGAACGGTGCTGGAACTTCGGCTTAGCATTCTTCCCGTGCCGAACCGCTCAGGTCACAGAGCGCCCGGTCGGGCAACGGCCTGACGAGACCCGGAACCGCTGCGGGTTCATCGTTCTGCCGATCCTGTGGACGCCGGGCGCGAAGCCATGTCGAAGTCGTCGCCGAGTTCTTCGAGAGCCAGGAGATCGATCGTGACGCCAAGCGACAGAGCGCATCCAGTCCGAGCCAGCCGTCATGCGGACCGCCGGGTCCCAGGGTCCAGGCGGTGGCGGCCAGCGGCATGATGTCGTCTTCTTCAAGCGTGCGCATGTCTGTCGGGTGGTCCCCTGTCGCGCTTGCCCTTATGATGGCGGTGCCAAACCATGCATGACACAACCCTCATCCACGATATTGCCTGGCTCGTGGCCTGGGACGGAACAAGGCATGTCTACCTGCGGCATGCCGACCTCGCCTTCGCCAACGGCGCCATCACCCGTGTCGGCAAGGGCCTGGACGTTCCGGCCAGCCGGCGCATTGACGGCTCGGGCCTCCTCGTCATGCCCGGCCTCGTCAACATCCACACCCACGCCCAGAGCGAGGCGATGCGCAAGGGGATCACCGACGAAACACGGTCCCCGGGCTTCTGGCACAGCTCGCTCTATGAACACCTGCCGGTCTTCAACCCGACGGACGATGACGGACGCGAGGCCTGTCTCAAGGTGACGCTCGCCGAATTGCTGCTATCGGGAGTCACCACGGCGGTCGATCTTTCCATGCCCTACGACGGCTGGGTCGACGCCCTTGCTGCGAGCGGCATCCGTGCCGTCGCCGCACCGATGTTCCGCGATGCACGCTGGTTGACGACGGACGGGCACAGCCTCGACTACGACTGGCTGCCAGGCGCCGGCGCCCGGGGGCTGGAGCGGGCGCTGGCCGTCATCGAGCTGGCACGCCAGCATCCCTCAGGCCGCCTTTCGGGCATGGTTGCCCCCTCCCAGGTCGACACCTGCAGCGAGGAGACCCTGCGCGACAGCCACGCAGCGGCGAGGGAACGCAAGCTCCCGTGGACGATCCATGCCGCGCAATCCGTGACCGAGTTCCACGAGATGCAAAGGCGTCACGGTGCCTCGCCGATCCAGTGGATGCACGACATCGGGGTGCTCGATGAACGAAGCACGATTGCCCATTGCATCTTCCTTGATCATCATCCGTGGCTGCACTGGACTGCACGTCGCGATCTTGATCTCATGCGTGACTGCGGCGCCGGCGTTGCCCATTGTCCGACCGTGTTCTCGCGCCGCGGAATCGCACTTGACACCTTTGGCGGTTACCGGAGGCACGGGATCGTCATGGGCCTGGGCACCGACACCTATCCGCACAACATGCTGGACGAGATGCGCACGGCGGCCGTTGCCGCCCGCCTCGTGGCCGGCAGTGTCTCCGATCTTGACTACCAGGACATCTTTCATGCCGCCACGGTCGGCGGCGCGACGGCCCTGGGGCGCAATGATCTCGGGAAGATCAACGTCGGAGCCAGGGCCGATCTCGTGGCGATCGATCTCGCTCACCCGGCGATGCGGCCAGTCCGAGAGCCCCTGCGCACACTCATCGTGGTCGCTGCCGAACGTGCCGTCAAGGATGTCTGGGTGGATGGCGAGCGCGTGGTCGCCGATGGAGAGATCGTGACCGTTGATCTGGCGGCCGAACTGGATCGCCTGGAAGCCGGCCAGAAGGCCATGATGGACGCGGTGCCACGGATGGACTGGGCAGAACGCACGGTCGATACTCTCGCACCGATGATGCTCGAAACCGTCGACAGCGTCAATTGACCGTGAGGAGGCGCCCTTGGTACGCATGACTGACCTCAACCCGGACATGGCGGAATTCCTGACCGAGTTCTCCTGTCCCGATATCCCGGGCTCGCCCTGGATCGAACCGGCGCCGCCGGCCATGCGGCGGGTCGCACTCGTGTCCTCGGCCGGACTGCGGCTGCGTGGCGATCAGGCATTCAGCGAGGGCTCGGCAGACTACCGGAGCATTCCTGTCGAGGATGCGGCGGATGTCGTTCAGGATCATGTTTCGACATCCCACGATCGGACGGGTTTCCAGGAAGACATCAATGTCGTCTTCCCACTGCAGCGGCTCCTGGAGGTCGCCGGCACCGGTGCAATCGGTTCCGTGGCGAAGACACACTATTCGTTCATGGGCGCGACCGATCCCCTCGCCATGGAAAGCGCGGCGCGCCACCTTGCCGGCGAGATGAAGGCGGAGGGCGTCAACACGGTCATCCTCGCCCCCGTCTGACCTCTTTGCACGTGCGCCGTGAGCGGACTGGCAAAATTCATGGAGGACGAGGGACTGGCGACGGCACTCATCGCTCTGGTACGCGGTCAGGCCGAGGATGTGAGGCCGCCGCGCGCTCTCTGGGTGCCGTTTCCGCTGGGTCGACCCTTCGGTACGGCAGACAATGCGCCGTTCCAGCGGCGCGTCCTCATGGCCCTCCTCGACCTCTTCGACAGACCAGCCGGGTCCGTTCTCGAGGACTTCACCGAAGAGGCGCCGCCTGACGGGGAGGACCGGGATGTCCTTGACCTCCTGGCCGTCAACCGCGACGGCCCGTTGCTCCAGGAAGTCGACAGCCTGCGTCCCTGGTATGAGATGAGCGTCGCAAGGCGCGGCCGCACCGCCCTGGGTGGATCGGGCAAGGACGCGCCCGGCGCCGCCCGGCTGCTCACCGCCTGGCTCGATGGCGAAACGCAGGCTCGGGGGGCCGGAATCGACCAGTTGCGCCTCGCTTCGGAAGACCTGAAGGCCTACTACATGGAGTCTGCCGCAGCCTACACCGGTGCCATCGATACCGGAGCCGTGATCGCCTGGTTCTGGACCCGGACTGCGGCCGGCCGGATCATTCAGGATGTGCGCTCGACGTGTCTCTCGAGCGACGACCCGGCGCTCCGCGACGCGGGAGCCTACATGTTCGTGCCGGAATACGTGAACGGCTGAGCGCCCGGCCCGAGCGAGAGAGCTGCGGCCTCCGAACCGGTCACCCGTCCGATCAGCGCGGCGCCGAGCTCGCCTGCTTCATGGAGGAGGGCCAACGCCTCATCTGCCCTTTCCTCCGGAAGTCCGGCAACGAGTCCTCCGGCCGTCTGCGGATCAAACAGGATCGGGTCGGCCACATCGGCATCGAGGATGCCTTTCAGCGCCGCAACATTGCCGGGATGTAGCGTGCTGGCCCGGCCCCGGGCGAGGAGTTCGAGCGCCCCGGCATAGGCGGGGACCCTGCCGATCTCGATGGCGACGCCCGAGGCCCGCGCCATGTCCCACAGGTGTCCGGCAAGCCCGAAACCGGTCACGTCCGTCATCGAACGGACGCCGGCACCGGCGAGAAGGCGCGCCGCCGGTCCATTGCTGCGCTGCATGGCAGCGAGAATGCTCCCGACCCACGCACCCTCGGCCTCGCCGCGCATGTTGGCGGCGAGCAGTGTCCCGGTGCCGAGTGGTCTTGTCAGAAGAAGGACGTCACCCCGTTCGAGGCCCGAAGCACGAATGAGCGCCGACTCGTCGACATGACCGGTGACGGCCAGCCCCAGGGCGGCGCGGTCCGATTCCCCGGTATGGCCGCCCACCAGGGCGCAACCCTCCTCGCGAAGGATCGAAAGGACTCCTTCGAGCATGTGCACGAGATCGTCTTCCATGGTGTCTGCCTCGCCGGGAACCAGACCAACGAGTGCCATGGCGGCATGGGGTTCGGCTCCCATGGCGTGGACATCGGAGAGTGCGTGAACCGCCGCGATGCGGCCAAACAGCCAGGGATCGTCAACGAAGGCCGGGAATTGGTCGACCGTCTGCACCATCACCTTGCCCGGGACCGGCGCGAGAACCGCCGCGTCGTCGGCCGCGTCGAGGCCTACCAGGACACCGGGCATGGCGGGAACAGCCAGACGGCTCAGCGCCCGTTCGAGCACGCGCGACGGCACCTTGGCGCCGCATCCGCCGCACCGCATGGGAAGGACCTCGTCCATCATCGGCAGATCCCGATAGCGGTGCATCCACCGCCGGTCGATGCGATCCTTCCACCGCCACACCCAGCGCCCTGACACCGCGACCGGTCCCCGTGAGGCCACCGCGCGCGCCCTTCCGGTCGAGACAAGCGCCAGGGTGTGCCGCTGGGGTCTGTAGGCCACTGGTTCCCGCCCGTGTGCAAGGCGCCTCAAGGTGCTGTTCAGAAACGGCCCCTGGCGCACGGCGTGGACGCCATTCTTGGGCAGCTCACCTGGTGTGAAGCCGGCGATGTCGCCGGCAGCGAACACGTACGGGTGGGATATCGAACGCAGGAAGCCATCGACGGCGACGAATCCCCTGCTGTCAACGGCGAGTCCGGTGTGGCGGATCCAGTCCGGCGCGGCAGCTCCGGTGGCAAGGACTGTGACATCACTCTCCAACGCGGAACCGTCATCCAGGCGGACATGACCATGCTCAAGTGCCACGACAGGCGCATTCAGGCAGATGCCGATGCCGGCACCGGCAAGGGCCCGGGCAAGCATCTTGCCCACGCGGGACGTGTGATCCGCCAGCAAGGCCGAATCGGCGCTCACGACGGTGAAGACGAGCGATGCCGAATCACGCCCGGCCTCGTCCATGTGGTCCGCGAGGCGGCGATGGAGAGCCATGGCGACCTCGACGCCGGCCGCACCCCCACCAACCATCGTCACGCGGTAGCGCCCTGTGGTCCTGCACGCCACCGCTTCCACGTCCGTCCAGCGTTCAAGAAAGCGGTCGATTGGCTTGACCGGCAGACCGTGCACCCCGGCTCCGGCGATTCCGTCGCTTGCCGGTCGGGAACCGATGTTCAGCGAGGCGACATCGAAACGCAGGGGGGGACGGTTCTCGAATTGCACCTGGCGCGCTTCGGGGTCCAGGCCGGTGGCGGCAGCATGGATCAGCCGGGCTCCGGCCCGCGCTGCAAGGGGCACAAGATCGATGTGCGCCTCCGCCCGGGAATAATGTCCCGCGAGATACCCGGGAATCATCCCCGAATAGGGTGTCGCGACATCCCGCGTGACCAGGGTGAAGCGCGCGCCGGAGATGGGTGTCATGAGAGCGCTTCGCAGAACCTCGACGTGGGCATGACCACCGCCGATCAGAACGATATCCATGAATCCCCGCGATGGCGGAAGGGGGCAGGAGTCGAACCCACCAGGCACGCCTTGCGCCCCTCACCGGTTTTGAAGACCGGGCGGTCCACCGGAACCGATCCCCCTCCATGTATCCACCTGGCGATTCGCGGCAAGGCGCCGTTGTCAGACGAGAGCCAGTTCTTCACCGTGTGAACGCTTCCGTTTCCTTCTCGGTCTCGACTCGATGCGTTCGAGCTCCCACGTGACGACGTTCCTGACCCCGTTCAGCCCCCGGGACACGACCACCTGCTGGGACGTGCGCATGGTGCCCGCGCCCAGATAGACACTGCCCACCAGTTCCAGAACACCCCCCTTGACGCTCAACCGCCATCCCTTGCCGGACCTCGGGCTGAGGAGAACACTCTGGCTGTCGTGCACAACCGCTGCCCGGACATCGGGGTGAAGATGGAAGCGCAGCGAGAAGCGTTCGCCGCCAGGACCGTCGAGAACGTCCTCGCCTCTCAGCACATGGCCATCTGCAGCGAGGGCAAGCGTGCGGTGGTGGATCAGGCGGAACGGCGATTGGTATCCATCATGTCTCATGACAAGACTCACATTGCCCTGCCGTTCGCGCCGTTCCACCTCCACCTCGCGTGGTCCCCGGCCGAGGAGCCCATCCTTTCTGAACTCCGCCAGGCTTCGATCGTCCACCGTCATGGTCGAGTGCGCCGCGGTCTCTCGGGCAGCCTGTTGCCAGTCGCTGTCCGGGCCATGCCAGGCGCCCATGGAGACAATCAGCCGTTCCCTGCCACAGCTCACCTCGAAGGCAAGAGGGGCTGCATGGGCCCGCGCGGTCCACTCGGCTGCCGGAGGCCAGGCGGCATCCACGAGAACGACGGTACTGCCCGCCTCGAGACGTTCGAAACCCGTGTACGGTGTGCGCCGCAGCGGCCGTCCCGTGGCCTGGCCGATGGCCAGCACATTGTCGATCAGGTGGGACGATTCCTCCCGCGACCCGTTGAAGAGCGCCAGTCCGCCATCACCGTGTCGATAGAAGCGGAGCATGGGCGCGGCACGGTCGATGGTCTGCTGGAGCCAGCCGGGAACGGGATGGCGGCCCTGGATCAGGGCCAGGCGAATGTCCACGAGATCACGCAACAGAAGATACTGGACGCTGGGATTGCGTTCGCGCTGTCCGCCATCCGGCAACATCTGGTGATCCAGTTCCTGCTTGAGGAGGCGCATGACCTGCGGCAGGCGCCGCACCGACCCCGGCAGGGTGATTCCGGCGAAGATCAGGGCCCGCAGGGCGGCGATCCTGCCGAGACCCGAGGATCCCCGCGTCGCCACGCGAGCCAGATGCCGCGTCTGTTCCGTGAGGCTCCTGAAGAACTGCTGACGAAAACGGGGATCGGCATCGCCGATGAGAAATCCGTGATGCGTCAGCCACGAGGCAAGGCGCCGTCCCAGAACGTCGGGTCGCCAGGCAAAGCGGTTCCAGGATCCGCAATCGGCAATCCATCCGGTGAGGGCCGTCTGGGCAATCTGGCGGGCGTGTCCTCCCGCTTCCTGAAGATCACGCAACCATGTAAAGCCGTGCAACTCCTCGAGCCAGCCGTTCCAGGCCCCCGGAGGATACCAGTCGGGCGGACCCAGCCGATGATCGAAGACGAATGTCTGGTTCGCCAGCTTCCAGTGCCCCTCGCTGATGGCGTGACCCCGGGCTGCATCTCCTGGCCACGGATCGTTGAGACTCTGCAGGAGATTGTCCGGTACTTCCCGCGCCAGGAAGAAACGATAGATCCGGCTTGTAAAGAGTACCGACCGGAGTCCTTCCAGCGGATCGGACACGAAACCCGGTTCGCTTGCCTGGTGCACCACCGCTAAACCCGGAGCGCCTGGATGTTGTCGGCATAGTGCCCAGGGCCGCCGGCGAACACGGCCGTGCCCGCCACCAGCACATCGGCGCCGGCCGTCGCCGCGAGGTGCGCGGTGGCGGGTGTGATGCCGCCGTCGACCCCGAGATCGATATCATGTCCCCCGGCGTCAATCATCGCCCTCAGTTCCGCGATCTTCGGCAGGACACCCTTGATGAACGTCTGTCCCGCGTACCCCGGATTGACGGTCATGACAAGGATGAGATCGACCTGCTCAAGCAGTGCGGCGACGGCAACGGCGGGGGTCTGGGGATTGAGGGAAACGCCGGCTCCGGCGCCTGACTCACGGATGACCTGCAGGGTGCGATGGACATGCGGTGTTGCCTCGACATGCACAGTCACCATGTCGCTGCCAGCGCTGATGAAGTCCCCGATGAGATGATCGGGAGCACTTACCATCAGGTGAACGTCGAAGGGCTTCGTGCTGCAGTCCCTCAGCGCCGCGACGATCGGAGCGCCCAGTGTCAGGTTGGGCACGAAGTGACCATCCATCACGTCGATATGGATGCGGTCACACCCGGCACTGTCGATGGCGCGGACTTCCTGACCGAGCCTGGAAAAGTCGGCCGACAGGATGGAAGGAGCAATGCGCAGGGACTGCTTCACACGACTGAGGTACCAGCTTCACCCGACTGTCGCAAGCGCACGACGAAAAAGCCGTCCAGACCTCCCTCCCGGGCAAGGTGCGTGGGCAGTATCCTCAGGCATCCCTCCTCTGTCACCGCCTCGGTGAGTCCAGGAACCTCGTCTGGACGAATGGCATCGACGTGGCAGCCATGCCCCAGGTGGCCGAGGTGCGCTTCTCCTTCTTCCAGCTCCAGGGAGCACGCCGCGTAGACGAGAACTCCCCGGCGAGAGAGGTTGGCAAGAGCATTGGCAATCATCCGCCGCTGCAGGGACGCGAGACGGCAAACGTCCGTCCGGTCCCTGATCCACGGTATGTCGGGATGTCGGCGTATGGTGCCGGTGCCGCTGCACGGCGCATCGAGCAGCACGGCGTCGAACGGCGTTGACGAACGCCAGGTGGCCGCATCCGCGATGCATGTCTCGATCGTGCAACCGAGGCGCTCCATGTTGGCCTGCAGTCTCGCCATGCGTTGTCCGGACACGTCGACCGCCGTGACGCGGGCCCCGGCAACGGCAAGCTGCGCCGTCTTGCCACCCGGTGCCGCACACAGATCAAGAACCCGCCGTCCGGCAATGTCGCCGAGCAGACGGGCCGGAAACGAGGCGGCCGTATCCTGAACCCACCAGCGTCCGCATTCATACCCCGGGAGATCCCTGACAGGGCTGGCTGAAGGTACCCTGAGACTGCCGGTCGAAAGGACGCGGCCCCCCAGCCGTGTCGCCCAGGCTTGCGCGTCGTCCACCACGGTGATGTCAAGTTCCGGACGGGCGAGGTTCACGTTCGCGATGGCGGACGCGGAAGCGCCGCCCCAGGCGTCCCGCCATGACCGATAGAGCCAGGCGGGCGTGTTCAGCACCGTCGGATCCTGGGAGGCCATCAGCGACCTTCCCTCCCTTTGCAGCCTCCGCAGAACGGCATTGACGAAGGGGGCCATGCCCCTTGCACGGGCATGGGCAAGGCGTACCGAACTGTCGATGGCGGCATGGGGCGCAAATCCGAGAAACAGCAGCTGGGCGATGCCGAGGCGCAGGATGGCGCGCACAGTGCGCGCTCGCACCGGCAACGGTCGTTCGAGGCTGGCGGCGATCAGCGCGTCGATCTGGCCCAGCCGGCGGCAGGTCCCCGCGGTCACGGCATGAATGAGCGCCCGGTCGCGGGAGTCAAGGCTGTTGAACCGCTTGTCCCGTTCCAGCACATGATCGAGCGGGCGCCGGTCCTCGAGGCACGCCACGAGGGCATCGAGGGCCACCAGCCGCGGCAGACCGGCACGCCGCCGGTCAGTCATCACACGGCAACCGCCGGCGCCAGTTCCTCGAGGCGGGCATCAACGGCCTCGGAACGCGGCAGGGCCGGCATGGCGCCCGGCTCAAGGCAGGCAAGGGCGCCGGCAACGCAGGCACGGTGCAGGGCCCGAGGAAGCGGCATGTCCATGTCAAGAGCCGCGGCGAGGGTGCCGCAAAAGGCGTCGCCGGCCCCCACGGTGTCAATCGGCCGGATCGCAAGGCTGCCAATGCTCCAGGTCTCACCGGGACCGACGGCGACTGCACCGCGCTCGCCCAGTGTCACCACGGTTGTCACGCCATCGTGGCGCGCCAGGTGGTGTGCAAGATCGATTGGAGCAAGCCCGTCCAGGCCCGACTCCCTGGCGACGGCTTGTGCCTCAACCTCGTTGACGATCAGGAGGTCAAGCGCATCGCCATCAACCGGACCCGCCGGTGCGGCATTGAGAATGACACGCACGCCGGCGTTCCGGGCCCGGCGGGCCAGGACCGCGCACTCGCCGACAGGCACTTCGCGTTGCAGCAGCAGGGTCGTCGCCGCGTTCAGCATGTCATCCCCGACATATGCCTGCCGGGCCTCTCGATTGGCTCCGCTCGACACGACGATCTGGTTGGCGCCCTCGCAATCGACCGTGACGACAGCCAGCGCCGTCGGCAGGGTCGCCGTGGCGACATGGGTCATGTCGATGCCTTCGCCGGTCATGATGGCAGTCAGTTCGCGGCCAAAGTCGTCCGGCCCGACACAACCCGCCATGCTCACATTTGCCCCGGCGCGGGCGGAGGCAACCGCCTGGTTCGCTCCCTTGCCGCCGGGCGCCGTGGCGTGCTCCGGAGTGAGCACCGTCTCCCCCGGCGCCGGCAGGCGCTCCACCTGAAGGATGAAGTCCATGTTGAGCGAGCCGAAGACGAGGATCACCGTTTCACGCTCCCTCGCCAGCGAGACGGGTGGGCCGCACGTTCAGCAATCGAGAGTGTTGACACGCTCCCACTGGGTCAGGTGACGCGTGTAATCGAGCCACTCGCGCTTCTTCATGGAAAGGAAGGCGTTGACGGTCTCGTCGCCGAGATAGTCACGCAGCATCGTGTTGGACTCAGCCACGCGAACCGCGTCGAGGAGATTGAGCGGCAGGCGCTCGACATTCAACGCTTCGGCATCGGTTTCGTACATGTTGACGTCAAGACGCTCGCCTGGATCGACCTCGCCGGCAATTCCGTCAAGTCCGGCGGCGAGCAGGGCGGCCTGGGCCAGGTAGGGGTTGGTGGCCCCGTCCATCAGGCGGAACTCAAAGCGCCCCTCGTCGGGAATCCGCACCATGTGCGTGCGGTTGTTGCCCGTGTAGGAGACCGTGTTGGGCGACCATGTCGCGCCCGACGCCGTGACCTGGGCGTTGATCCTCTTGTAGCTGTTGATCACCGGATTGAAGATCGCAGTCAGCGCCCGGGCATGCCTGAGCACGCCACCGAGGAAGTGGTAGCCCATCCGGGAAATGCCGAGCTCCCCGTCCGGATCGTGGAACAGGTTGGTGTCACCTGCCGAATTCCACATGCTGGCATGGGTATGGCAGCCGTTTCCAGTGATGTGCGTGAAAGGCTTGGGCATGAACGTGGCCCGCAGCCCGTGGTTCTCGGCGATCGATTTCACCATGAACTTGAAGAAGGTGTGGCGGTCAGCGGTCACGAGGACATCGGCGTAGTCCCAGTTCATCTCGAACTGGCCGTTGGCGTCTTCGTGGTCGTTCTGGTAGGGCCCCCAGCCCAGGGTCAGCATGGCATCGCAGATCTCGGCGATGACGTCATAGCGACGCATGAGAGCCTGCTGGTCATAGCACGGCTTGTCCATGATGTCGCGGGAATCGTGAATGTCGCTGCCGTCGGCGTTGATCAGGTGGAACTCGCACTCCACACCGGTCCGGAAACGCATGCCTTCGTCCCCGGCGCGCACGATCATGCGCCGCAGCACGTTGCGCGGACCATGGTCGACCTCTCTTCCGGCCATCACGAGGTTGCCGGCCATCCAGCCGACCTCCGGTTTCCAGGGAAGCTGGATGAGAGATTCGGGATCGGGCACGGCAAACATGTCCGGATGGGCCGGCGTCATGTCGAGGTGGGTGGCAAACCCGGCGAACCCGGCACCGTCAGCCACCATGTCATCGATCGCGGCAGCCGGCACCAGCTTGGAGCGGGCCACGCCGGCAAGGTCCGAAAAGCTGATCAGGAAATACCTGATACCCTTCTCGCGGGCGATCTTCGATACGGCAACCATGGTACTCGGTCCTCCCGGGATGTGTCGCGGAGCGGCACTCTATCCCCGGGCTCGGTGGAAGTCCAAGCGGTTGCCGAGAAGCCGCGTGCCTTCTACCGTTGGCGATCATCGCGGCGGAGGCGCTCCGGATGACGACGTTTGCCGACATGGTCCGTGTGCAGTTCCACGAGACGGCGAATGCGCGGTTCCGGGTGCTGCAGGGAGGCAGCGGACCCGACATTGTCTGGGTTCCCGGAGGAGACAGTCCGGCGCATTACTGGGCCGAGCAGTTCGAGTTCTTCCACAACGACCTCAGATCGACGGCCTACGACCCCCGGGGTGCGGGTGAAACCACCGGCACGCCGCCGCCCTGGTCGATGAAGCAGTTTGGCGATGACTGCGCCGGCATCATCGAAGCCTTCTGTTCGCCGCCCGTCATTCTCGCCGGGCTGTCCATGGGATCGCTCATCACCCAGCAGGTCGCCATCGATCACCCCCATCTCGTTCGCCTCGCCATCGTCATGGGAACGTCGGCCAGGATCACCGGTTTCACGCGCGACTGGATGACAGCGGAAGTCCAGGCCCGGTTGGATGGCGGCCTCGCCATGCCGCCGGACTTTGCCGCATGTCACTACGCCGCCTTTGCCCATCCCGCCAATGCCCTGGAGGACGAAGCCCTGTGGGAACGGATCAAGGCTGCCTACACGCCCCGCTTCGCCGACCGCGACCCGCAGATGCTGATCGCGCAGTGGCAGGCGTGCCTTGACTACGACGTGACGGCCGCCCTCGCCGACTGTCCCGTGCCCATCCATGCGGTCGCCTTCTCGGAAGACATCCAGACGCCGCCGCGCGTGGTCAGGCGTGTGGCCGAAGCGGCGCGCCACGGCCACTACCACGAACTGCCCGGTCTCGGGCACGTCTCGCTCAACCGCCATGCTCCCAGGACCGTCAACGCCTTTCTCGCTTCCCTCGTCGCCGCACACGGCTGAACCGGAGAAACCGCCCCCCTCCTCCCGCGATGTCGCCACGAGCCGCCGGATGTCACTTGACTGGTCGGTCAGGTCCGCAGGGAGAGGAGGCTTCCGTTTGGCAACTCGTTCTCCCGGGAGATCGACTCCCCGATGACACCGACTCCGGCATGATCTGTGCGGTACACCGAACGCCGTGCCACGCTCCGTCAGCGGCCGACGAATCGGGGAAGTCTCTTCCGGCGTGCCGCGGCCATGCCTTCGCGGGCGTCGTCGGTCGCAAAACACGCCACCGTCTCGCGCTTGAGTCGCGCGGAATCGAGCGTGCCACGCGAAATGTCCGTGATCGCCTTCGAGGTGATGGCAAGAGACAGCGGGGAGAGGGAGGCAAGGTGTTCGGCGAAGGCCTTCACCGTGTCGGAGAAATCCTCCCTCGTGCACAGCTGGTCGAGGTAGCCGGTTTCGAGGAGGCGTCGGTCACCCATGTCCCGCGACGCGAGGAAGAGCTGACGGGCGGTGCCGGGACCCAGTTTCTCGATGAAGCGGCGAAGGCCCGATTCATGGAAGACGAGTCCGTAGCGCGCCGGAGGCATGACCAGTTTCATGTCCTCGACGCCGATGCGGAAATCGCAGGCCAGGGCAAGATCGGCAGCCGCACCGTAGACATGGCCGTTCAGCGCCGCGACGGTCACCGGGCGCAGCGCCTCGATGCGGTCGGCAAGGCGCTCCACGGGATTGTCGGTCCAGTCCCGGGTCAGGATGTCGCCGAGGTCGACTCCGGCCGAAAAGGTCCTGGCGCCCGTGCCGGTCACCACGATCACCCTGAGCGAGGTGTCGGCATCAAGGGCGTCGAGGTCGCCGACCAGATCATCGACCTCGGACATCTTCAGGAGATTGTGCTTGTCCGGACGATCGAGCGTCAGTGTCGCGATGGCGCCCTCGCCGGACACGCGCCAGGCCTTGTCCGTGCTCATCCGGAGAACTCCAGGGTAGCGAGCACCGGAACGTGGTCGCTCGGCTGATCGTGTTCGCGCATGTGACGCAGCGTCCGGCAGCCGCGAAGGGACGACACGAGGGACGGCGTCACCCAGATGTGATCGAGGCGCCGGCCATAGTCCTTGGCGGACCAGTCCCGGCCGCTCCTGTAGGGCCACCAGGAATAGAGTTTCTCGGAGGGCGGCACGAAATGGCGGGCGACGTCGGTCCAGTCATGGGAGGCGTAGAGACGCCCCAGGGATTCCACTTCCACCGGAGTGTGGGAGACGGCGCGCAGAAGCTTCCTGTGCGACCACACGTCGTGTTCCAGCGGCGCGATGTTGAGGTCGCCGGCCAGGACTCGCCGTGCGCCCTGGTCCCGTTCGTCGATGATCCAGTCCGTCACCTCCTCCAGGAAATCGAGTTTGTGGGCGAACTTGTCGTTGATCCCGGGATCCGGGATGGCGCCGCCCGCCGGGACGTAGATGTTGTCGATCCGAAGGCCGTCGGGAAAGGTCACCTGCACGTGGCGGCCGTCATCCTTGCCACACCACGACAGCTCGTGACTGCCGGCGAAGGGATGACGGCTCAGGATCGCCACGCCGTTGCGGCCCTTGAAACCGGCGATCATGGCATACGGCCAGCCTGCATTCCGGAACGCGCCGAGGGGAAAGGTGGAGTCGGCCGTCTTGGTTTCCTGGAGGCACAGCACGTCGGGCCGGTGATCATCCAGGAATGCCAGAACCTGGGCGAGCCGCAGACGTACCGAGTTGATGTTCCAGGTGGCAATGGTGAAACGCGTCATGATGGCGCGCAAGCTAGCCGGTCCCCGGCACATCGTCCACGCCGCTGCCGGAGAAATCCGGCGTTGCACCGGACGCCTTTCCACACTATTGGTCCGCTCGAGACAGGAGATCCGCCATGGACATGCGACCGGCGCTCCTCGCCAGCCTCATCCTCCTCGCTGCCGGGGCGCAGCCCTCCCCGGCACAGGATGTCACGCTCACCCTGCACCATTTCCTGTCGCCCCAGTCCAACACCCACAAGACGTTTCTCGCACCCTGGGCGAAGAGGGTGGAGGACCAGTCGGGGGGGCGAATCGCCATCGAGATCTACCCCTCGATGACGCTGGGCGGGAAACCGCCCCAACTCTTCGATCAGGCGCGCACGGGCATTGCCGACATCATCTGGACCCTGCCCGGCTACACCGCCGGCCGCTTTCCGATTGCCGAGGTGTTCGAACTGCCCTTCGTCACCGGCTCCGCCGAAGCGACGAGCCAGGCGGTCATGGATTTCCACGACGACCACCTCGTCGAGGAGTTCAGGGGTGTGAAGCCCCTCATCCTTCATGTCCACGCGCCTGGCGTCATCCACACGCGTTCGACTCCGGTCACGGCGATCGAGGACCTCGCCGGACTGAAGCTTCGCGCTCCGACCCGCCAGATCAACGCGGCTCTGGGAGCTCTGGGAGCGGTTCCGGTGGGCATGCCCGTGCCGGAGGTGCCGGAGGCCGTCTCCCGGGGCGTTGTCGAGGGCGCCCTCGTTCCATACGAAGTCACTCTCGCCCTGCGTCTGCCGGAACTCACCCGCCATCACACCGAAAGCGGACTCTATACCGCGGTGTTCCTCCTGGCGATGAACCAGGACATCTACGACGGCCTTCCGGATGACCTGAGGCAGGTGATCGATGACAATTCGGGACTGGAAGCGGCCCGCGAGGCGGGCGCCATCTGGGATGCGAACGAGATCGAGGCGCGCGGGATCGTGGCCGATGGCGGAGGCAACATCATCGTTCTCGATGACGCCGAAGAGGATCGCTGGCGCCAGGCCACGCAACCGGTGATCGATGCCTGGATCGCGGCCATGGACGAGGCGGGACTTGACGGCCAGACGCTCCTTGACGAGGCAAGAGCTCTCGTCGATCACTATCGGGAATGACCCTGGCCTCCCCTTGACGCGCCCTCTCCACCGCCTGGCCGCGGCCTGGGCCCTCGTCGGAGCCGCAGCCCTGGCGGTCGTCGCCCTGGTGTCGGTTCTTTCCATTGCCGGCAGAAACCTCGGGTGGGGACCGGTCCCCGGCGACACGGAACTGGTGGCGCTGGGAAGCGCGCTCGCCTTCTTCGCCGGCCTCCCCTGGTGCCAGGTGCAGCGTGGTCATGTCACCGTGGCCTTGGCTCGGCGCTGGTTGGCGCCGCGTGTTGTCGACGGGCTCGATGCCGGGGCATCGTGCCTTCTGGCGGTGGTGGCACTGCTCCTCGCCTGGCGCATGTACCTGGGAGGCGAGGACCTCAGGGCGTGGCGGGAATCGACCATGATTCTCGGACTCGCCCTGTGGTGGCTGTTTCCGGCGATCGTCTTCTCCCTGGCGCTGCTCGCCGCCGTCAGTCTGGCCGGCGCCTGGCGGCCTCAACGGCTGACAGACCACACGCCGGACCCGGACCCGGCACCGGCCATGCCGGACGACGGGCGAGGCCACCCGTGAGCGGTGTCGAGACCGGCCTCGTCATGCTCGCCGGTCTCATCGGACTGATCGTTCTCAGAGTCCCCGTGGGACTTGCCATGCTGGTCACCGGCGGCACGGCCTATGCCGTCGTGCGCGGTGTCGATCCCCTGCTCTTTCACCTGCAGACGACGCCCTTCTTTCTCGCCTCCACCCACAGCCTTGCCGTGATCCCGCTCTTTCTCCTCATGGGCCAGTTCGCCACGCAGTCGGGCATGAACCGGGCCCTCTTCACGGCGGCGCGGGCCTGGATGGGCCACCGGCGCGGCGGCCTCGCTCTCGCCTCCATCACCGGCGCGGCGGGATTTGGCGCCATCTGCGGTTCCTCACTTGCCACGGCCGCCACCATGGGCCAGGCAGCCTGGCCGGAAATGCGGCGCGCCGGTTACGCCGGCTCCTTCGCCACCGCGACACTGGCGGCCGGCGGCACCCTCGGCATCCTCATTCCGCCGAGTTTCGTGCTGGTGATCTACGCCATCCTCAGCGAGCAGCTGATCGGCGACATGTTCCTGGCAGCACTCCTCCCGGGTCTGCTCGCCGTGTCGGGATTCGCCGTCGCCATCCGGGTGTCGGTCTGGCTCAGGCCTTCGATCGCACCCCTCGAGGCCCGTGCCGGCCGCCATGACAGGCGGCGGGCCCTGGCCAGCGTGTGGGTCGTCGTCGGTGTCTTCCTGGTGGTGATCGGCGGCATCTACATCGGCTGGTTCACACCCGTCGAGGGTGCGTCCGTGGGGGCTGGCGCGACGTTGTCCCTGGCCCTGGCGCGCGGCATGCGGTGGCAGGGTCTCAGGACTGCGCTGCTGGCCACGGCGCAGACCTCGGCCATGGTCTTTCTCATTCTCCTGGGCGCCGATCTCTTCAGCGCCGGCCTGGCCTTCACCCGGTTGCCCCAGGAACTGGGGGCCTGGCTGACGAGCGCCGGCGCCGGTCCCTGGCTGGTGGTCTTCCTGATGCTGCTCTTCTATCTCGCCGCCGGCTGCTTCATGGACTCGCTCTCCGTCATCCTGCTGACCATGCCCGTGTTCCTTCCCATCCTGCTGGCGCTCGACCTCGGGATGACGGCCGACGACACCGCCATCTGGTTCGGCATTCTCGCCCTCGTGGTCATCGAACTCGGCCTGATCACACCCCCTGTCGGCATGAACGTCTACGTCGTTCACGGCCTGGCACGAAACGTGGCGCTCGGCGACACGTTTCGCGGACTCATTCCCTTCATCGCCATCGAACTGGTGCGCATCGGTCTCCTCTTCGCCATTCCCGATCTCGTGCTCTGGCTTCCCCGCCTTGCCTCCTGACCTGTCAGGAGGCAAGGCGCACCCCTGTGTTGCGGCCATGAACCCGATGTGACAGTCCCCGATGGCGCGTGGCGACCGGGAGCGGGGGACCGCAGGTACTCAGGGCCAGCCTGCGACAATCGCCCGCGTTACCCTGCCATCATGGTTCGGATCCCCGCCCTCGCCGCACCGATCCATCATGCGCCCGGCGCCTGCACGAACAGGCGCACAAGAAATCGTTCATTGTCCTCCATCAGATCAGGGTCAGTCTGGTTGTGTTCCTTCATCCCGCGGATGATTTTCCGCGGAACGCCCATCCCCATGTGTTCAAGATAGCCGTAGTCTTTCATGACATCCTTCAGAAGCTGGTTTCGGGCAGCTCTCGTTCCCGCCCGCATCCTTTCGGGCGTTATGCCATTTGGCAGTCTGCCCGGTGAGACGACTTCCAGTCGATCTTCGTAAATGACCAGTTCGACATCAGTGTTGGCGAAAAGGTAATCGCGGTGGATCAGGGCATTGACCACAGCCTCCCGGATCACTTCGACAGGGTATGCGGGCCTGTCCACCCGCCGTGCACCGTCCTCGAGCACAGTGGTCACGGGAGTGTTGCGCCTGACGAAGTCAAGCGCCTGTTCGACCAGCCCGGCTTCGACGATATCTCCGTTCCGGTCCATGAGCGGCGTCATCGGCCCGCGCAGGGTGGTGCGCTCCCTTGCCGCATAGTCCTTTTCCGTCCCCGGAAAGGCTGCCGCATCAATCCCCGCCTGCGGCAGGAACCTGTTCGGCGTCCTTCCGAACAGCAGCATCCCCGAAAGGGATACACCGTCTTCCACCATGATCTCCGTGTTGACGAGAAGTGTCTGCCACCCTGCATCGTCACGATCCTCCGGAACTTCCTGCTGGCGGACACGCCCGAAATAATCCTTGAGGCGGCGGCGATCGAGATCACTGACCGTCGCTCCGGAAACCGGCCGCAGTTCAGCCCTGAACATTCCCCGTTGCTGGAAGAGACGGCTCAGTTCCTGGGGAGAGGACTCGCGGCTCTGTGTGCCGACCCGGATGTAATAGGTGTTTCTGTTGTTGTGCCAGTGGCTGTGAACATCGGCTCCGCGCGGCACGCGAACAACCGCCACATCCTTGCCCGGTTCAACGTCCTTGATGATCTCGAAGAAGGGAATGATTCCGGGCCTGATCTTGTCCCGGCACGCCGTCATGACCCATTCTTCCAGTTTATCCCGCGTCAGTCCTGAAACAGTACCGTCGTCCGCGATTCCGAGCAGCACCATCCCGCCTTCAAGATTGGCGAATGCGACAAGTTCCCTGGCGAGTGCGTGGTTCTGCACATCATCTCTCTTGAATTCAACTCCCGAGTTCTCGCCGTTCGCCATGATTTCCAGCAGGTCGGTACGCGTCGTCATGCCTCAGAACCCGTACTTGGATCGACGCATCTCGAACGCGGCTCTGCCGCCTTCGAGGATTTCCTCGACCAGTTCCCGTACAGGTTGCGACTCGATGGAGCCCATGCGCTCCGTCGCAACCCGTGCCTGGCCGCCCTCGGCCTCGCCCGTCGCAACGAGGCCGAGGATGAGTTCGGCGTCGCTCAGAACCGGGATGTTGGCGTTGTGCGTCGAGAAGACGAACTGGCGGCGGCGCTTTTCCTGGCGCATGATCGGCACTACACCCTCCGTGATGAAGCGATTGTCGAGATCGTCTTCGGGTTGATCGACGACAAGCGGCGCATCCGATTCAAGAAGCACAAGGAGCAGGACAGCGGTTGCCTTCTGTCCGGTCGATAGCTCTTGCAGCGTCTGCCAATGGGCCGGTTCCCCGCAGGGAGCGGTGTTCAACTCGATCTTTGTTGTCGCAGGTAGTTCCAGCTCCTCGATACGCATGAAGAGGTCCGCATCGGCTTGCGCGATCCGCTCGGCCGCTCCCGACGGCAGGTTGTAGTGCTTCATGAGCGCTTCCCTGCCTTCCCGGCACCGCTGCGCGAATTCCGGCAGGGACAGCTGGTCCCGTTCGCGCAGGCGATCGAGCGCGGCGGCAAGATTGCCCCCCACCTCTCGCAGAAGCAGTTCGAGCGGGGCCCGGTTTCCGGCCATCGCAACGCTGGCCCGCACCCTGTCACGGAGCTTCTGCGATACCCGCCCCGCCGCCGTTTCGACCTGCCTGTATTCGGCTGCCTTGATGTCTTCCCACTCCGCCAGAAGGCTGCGGCGCTGGGCCTCGTGCGCTTCCAGATCGCGCTCGAGGCCTTCCGCCTTGTCCTTCAGCGGGCGCAAGTCCTCGACTTGACGGCGAAGCCGGATGAATTCCGCGCCATCGATCCTGGACTTCTGGAGTTCGCGCAGGAGCTTCTCGTAGGTTTCCTCGATGGCGGTCCTGCGTTCGTTCCAGCGTGATGTCGTTTCCGCCATCGCACGATCTGCGTCGGCAAGTGCGTTGCCGAACTGTTCGCCGACTGTCTTCAGATTCCTGCCCAGCAGGCCAAGAATCCCCTCGATTTCGGAAAGGATGTCAGCGTTCGGCAACCCTTCAAGGGCCTTGCAGGAAACGAATGCCGTATCGACAGGCAACCCTTCTTCGGTGAGTTCATTGTGAAGGGTACGGTACTGCTCGAGCCGCTCCTCCAGGTTGGAGAACAGACGTTCCTCGCGAATGACCAGGCTCCTTTCCTTCAGCCGTTCCTCGAGCCCGGCCCGCTGGAATTGCCTTTGCGTCTCTTCGAGACCCGGCAGCGCCTCCAGGCGCTCGCCAAGTCGCTTCATCTCGCGGCGCACATCCACGATCCGGCGGCGCGAGCGCGCCAATTCCAGGCGTACCTGCGACTTGCGTCCCGACAGGGATGGATCCCGGTCAACGAAACGTTCCAGCAGGAGCGTCAGTTTCTCGGGACTTCTCGTGAGTTCGGATATCTCGTGCTGGCCGAAAACTTCCACGCCCGGCACCACGTCACGCGGCGACAACGTCAGGACTTCCCCCGCTTCGTCCTTCACGACGGGCGGATTGGGCACCGATCTTTCGATCGTGTAACAACGCCTGGACGGTCTGTGCGATCGCACACGCAACGAGACCTTCGTGCCGGACTGCAGGACGTGGCGAACCACGCCCTCATGGGCCCTCTGCGCCTCCTCGCCGAGAGGATCGAGACCGAGCACGTAGCGTATGCTTTCGATGATCGTCGACTTCCCGGTGCCTCGTCCGCCGACCAGCACATTGAGATTTTCATTGAAATGCACGGCGTTGCCGTGCAGGAACCCGCCTTCCCAGGTCATGGTGCGAAACTCGGCATGGGGTTCGAGCGCCGCATCGCTGTGCAGACGGATCCGGGAGTGCGGGTCAAGAAACGCCTGCCGGAGCGCCTCGACAGAGACGGTGGACATCTTGATGAAGCAGGAAGCGCTGTCCCTCTTCAGGTCCTCGGGACCGCTGACGTCCGAAGCGTTCAGAATCGCAGGCAAACGGTCACGCGTATGCTGGGCATCCCTGTTTTCGAGGATCGACCTGATCCCGTCCGGCGCGTCGCTGACCGGACCTGGCAGCGCGCAGGCAAGCAGGTCGGGATGGCGCCAGACGTTGACTCTCGATTGCCCCGAGAGCTTCTTCAGCAATCCGCCCTGGGAGGCTGCATGGGCGGCGATGCACGCGGCGCCCCAGGTCTTCGCACATTCCAGAAGTTCGATGGAGTCCTTGCTGCCCGTCGGTGACGGCTGATCGGCGTCGTGAATGCCGCACTCGCCGATGAAGCGTTCCAGGAATCCGTCCTTGTCCGGATCGAACAGGCACAGGAAATGAACGCCGTCCTTGGTCACGGCTTCGAAACCGCTGAACACGTGGAGGCCGGCATGGCGCGCCGAGCACACGAGGTTTGCCGAAAGATCGACGCGGTAGTGATCCGTGACGGCGATGACCTCGATGCCGATTTCAAGGCAGGCTTCGATGATCGCCCTGTTGTAGTCGTCTTCCACCATGAAGGCGGTCGCCTTCCCGTGCGTCCTGAGATAGGCGAACGGATTGACCTGCAGGGCGCAGCGGTAGAACCGTGCACCGTTCGGAAGGTTCAATGCGGCCTGCATGCGATCCGAGGTCGCTTCCGCGGTCATCTGCGGTTCTCCGTCAGTCCTGTCGTGTCGAACCTCATTCCCGCTCCGATTGTTCGGCGACGTATCGCCGGACCGCGCTCCGCACAACCCCTGGCCATGCACACCTTCTTCTGCCTGGCGATCTGTTCCACAGCCTCGTGGATATCCGGTTGAAAACTGATCGAGGTACACACGGGCGCCGCCCCTGGGGTTTCGTTCCTTGCCTGTCTGCCTCGCGTCCGTTCATGGCACTGCGATTCCGGACACACACTCTTCCCCACATTACACCATGTGGTGAATCGAGGCAGTCCCTGAAAGCGGAGTTTCAGACGTCCTGATGTCGGCTGAGACGATTGTGGAGTGTTGCGCCGTCGATGTCGCAGACGAGGCGGAGGCCTGTTTCCGGAGGGACGGTGCCGGTCCGGTCGGGTTCGTCGACCAGCGCCAGCAGTGCTCTTGTCGCAGGCCTTTCCCACGCTGCGGATGATCTTTCGGGAGGCTGAAGAACGGAGGCCGAATCGGGATGTCCTGGGTCAAGGCAACGTCAAGCGTTATGTGTCAGGGAGACAGGACCATCCCTCGCTCGGTCAGTGCCATGACACCTCGCTTGCGACCGGGCGGGAGAGCCTGCTTCCGCCGGATGTTCCATAGTCCCCCGCCGCCTGTAGCGGCCTGAAGTGCCAGCAGGCCGTGCCATTACCCGTTCTGTGCGCGTGAGAGCGCCATGAAAATCCGCGGAGAGGCGCTTCGCGTCCAGGCACCGATCCTCCCCGCGGTGACCCCGCTCATCCCACTTGAGCGCTGGGTCCGGCAAATGGCGGACTGTCACCGTGCGGCGGTGGCCACGTCCGGCTGCGCGGCCTTCGGAGCCTTGATGTCCTCCTGCAGCTCTGCGGCGATATCCGTGACACCGGCAATCATGTATGCCAGATCGGCATGCTCCTGCGAGTCGGAGTCGACCTGCTCCTGCCGCGTGTCCTGGATGAGTCATGGCGTTGGCGTGGTACCCCTCGAGTTGTTCCAGCCTCGAGGGCTTGACCTCGACGAGGCGGACGACATGGTCGCGGAAGGCGGCGAAGTCCCTGCGGGGCCAGGCTTCTCCTCCCAGTGGAGGCTGTCGAGGTGACGGCTGCCGGCTCGCCACGAGCTCCAGCCATGGTCGCGTGCGGGTCGGGGACACAGCGGACCAGGACGGCGCCGACGGACGTGCAGCGCGTACTGTCCGGCTGAACGCATTCGCCGACGAACACGCCGGTGTCTTCGCGGGAGGGATCGACCGGCCTCCACCAGGATGATGCCATCCTCTTCCGCGAACCCTGCGCCCATGCCGCCGCCATCTTCAATGTCGGCGGCCATCCCAGGCCTCCTTGCAGGCGGCAAGCGGCAGGAAGCCGCCGTTGTCTCGTCCGCCCGAGCAGCCTGCAGCAGAGGTCACATGTCGAGCGGGAAGCGCGGCGTGTCGCTCGGCAAACAGCAGCCCGGCCATTCAGCGGCTAGTGCCATTTGCAGGTCCCGTCGACGGCCTCGCCATCGCGCCATTCACAGGTCTTGGCGTCGCCGTCGGCATAGGTATAGGTCCCCCGGCCGTGCTGATTGCCGGCGCGCCATCCACCCTCGTAACGTTCGCCGGTGGGCCAGGTAAAGGTCCCCCAGCCGTGCAAAGTGCTGTCGCGCCATTCGCCCTCGTAACGATTGCCGTCGTAATAGGTCATGATCCCGTGGCCGTGCACCTTGCCGTTGCGCATGCCGCCCTCGTACGTGTAATCCTTGCCGCCTATGCGCCAGACAAACCGCCCTTGACCCGAAGCCTTGCCGTCCACGCAAGGTCCCCACCATGTCACGGTGTCGTCAGGCTCGACGGGGTGAGTTGACATGAGTTGGCAGGGCTGGTTCTCCGCGAAAATCCAGTTCGGTCCGAAGACCTCGGGCGGGGCGTTCGGCGCCTCGGGCGCCATCTCCTCCATCGTCGCATCTGGCGGCGCCTCCGAATAGGACTCCTCCGGCGCCGCCTCGTCCTCCGCCTGATCCGCCACCTCCTTCAGCAGCGAGGCGTGGATGAAGGCTGGCCCTCCGTCCTCGCGCAAGTCCACGCGCATCCACTTGCCGCCCTCGACAACGCCCGTCACCCGTACGCCGACGCCCGCATCCAGCGTGTCGAGCACGTCGTAGCCAGTGCCGGGACCTGAACGCACGTTGGCGCGTGTCGTCACTTCCATCGTCTCATCCAGCGGCGCCACCGAATGGGACTCCTCCGGCGCCGCCTCGTCCTCCGCCTGACCCGCCGCCTCCGTGCCGTACCCGCCGACGTCGCACTTGCTCCGCTCGAAGATGAAGTGCCCGACGCAGGCCTCGGCCTGCTCGGCGAAGATCGGCAGGCAGGGCGCATACGTCTCGTTCTTCGTGTTGGATCCGAAGTCCACGTTATCGCGACAGTGCACAATCTTGCGCTGGATCGTCTCCAGGCACTGCTCCCGCTGCGCCGGGAGGTCCGGGTAGAAGATCCCGTCGATGTCTCCAAACTTCGGCTTCAGGGTCTCGCCCTCCGGCGTCGTGCAGGCGAACGCGAAGCTATCGATCCACGCCTCGTCTGCCTCTGCGGCCGTGCTGCCGGCCACTGTCGCGAGGGTCAGCGCCCCGACGATCAACATCACTCGCATTCTCATATCTCCCTTGTCTTGGACCGTCCCCACCCGGCGGGCGGTCTCCATGTCCGAACGCAGAGTATGCCTGTCATCGAGACAATGCGCATTCCTGCTCAGTCTCGGTCCGGAGACGATCGGCCGCGATGAGGCGGTGGAGGTTCACCAAGAGCCTCGCAGGCGTGGAGCGCGCGTTCCGGAACGCCAGGAGCCACCTCCGGATCCGTCCGGTCTACGTCTGTTCGCCGGATCACGTCCGTGCCCACATGGTCCTGTGCATGCTGGTCCGGCATGGCGAATGGCACATGCGCTCAGCGCCTCGCGCCGATGCTGTCCGAGGACGACGACCGCGAAGGTGCTCGGGCGCGGTGGAACTCGTCGGTGGAAAGGTGGGCCACGGTCTCGAAGAGTGCGAAGGTCAGGGCCAACACCAGGCTCACCCCCGACGGGCTGCCGGTGCGCAGCTTCATGACTGACAAGCGCCAATTTCGATGCGGTCATCGTCGTTCGCGATCATGCAAGCATCAGGCGCTCGCCCTTCGGCTGAGGGACGGGCCGTCCCAATTCCTGCGCCCGTTCGATCCAGAACTTCATGGCGTCGTTTACGTTCCTGAGAGCGGCTTCCTGGCTGCCACCGTGTGCCATGCACCCGGGCAATTCAGGCACCTCGGCGATGAACACCTGGTTTTCGTTGCTCCAGTAGAGAATTATCTCATACTTGTGCATCAGTTATCTCTCCCCAGTCCGTACTTCAGGATCAACTGCCGGACCTGCTTCACCTGATAGGGTTTGGCGTGCCCGCTGCGGCTTTGCAGGTTGACAATCTCCACAATCCCAACCTTGTCGAAAAAGTGGTGGCTTCCGCGTATGCGTTCCTCGAATCCCAGATGCTGCATCAGAGATCGAAGGTCGGCGAAGCGGATGTTCGCGTCCGATCGTCCACCGAGAATGGTCTGCAACAGCCGCTCATGCCGGTTCATCGGCCATCTTCTTCATCTCGCCCCGTCACAGGCTTCGGACATTCCCCAGACCGCGCTGCTCAAGGATCACGGCGAGGTTCGTCTTGGCAACGTCGTCTGTGATGGCGCTGTCCTGGAATATGGCGACGGTGTCGCCGGCGGGCGCCAGCTCGTCGCGCCACTCGGCGATGCCGAGCGCCAAAGTCTCGGCATCCTCACGGGAAATCCTCTTGTCCAAGCAGGAAATCAACGTGCCGGCCCCGACCGAATGAACGGATTTGCCACCGACGGTCCGGTTCTCGATGGGCCCGCAGAGATCGAGGTCCAGCTTCAGCAGCAACTCGTAAAGGATGTGCTGCTCGCTCCGGTCGGGCCTGATATGGTCGATGCCATATGATGAATTCAAGTATGATTCCGAAAGAGGAAGACGATTCGGCTGTCCTTCCTCACCACGTCCAAAGGCCAATAGGAACTCTCCTTTTACGGCAAACCCCTTTCCGTCATTGGATGATTCTCTCTTGCGGCGCCAAGTCACCGTCGAGAGAAAATTCTCCGAACCAAACAGCTCATCACACAAGATACGCAAATGGGAGTCTTCGTTTTCGTCTATCGACATCAGGGTGAAGCCGTCATTGCCCAGAAGATTTCGCGCGACCTTCAGTCGCGGATAGATCATGCTCATCCAATCGGCGTGATACCGCCCGGATGTCTCTGTATTCGACGACAGTTTTCGGCTCTCGCCGTTCGTCTGTCCCGTTGATTCCAGGTCGCTTCGGATGCTGTCCCTGTAGTCGTCCGGGTAGACAAAGTCCTTTCCCGTATTGTAGGGTGGGTCGATGTGGATCAGCTTCACTTTCCCTGCGTAACTTTTCTGTACAAGCTTCAGCACCTCCAAGTTGTCGCCCTCGATCATCAGGTTCCGGGTCGTATTCCAATCGACGCTATCTTCCGGACATGGGCGCAGTGTTCCGGTAGACGGCGTCAGAGCGTGCTGTCTCGCCTGTCGCTTGCCGTGCCGGGTAAGGCCGTATTTTTCCTCGCGCTCCTCCACCGTACCGCCGAGAAGCTGCTTGAGCACCTCGAAATCGACCATGCCATCAGTGAACGCATCCGGGAACATGTGCCTTCAGGTGCTGCAGTTTCTCGGTGACGACATCCGACGAGCAGGTTTCCGGATCGCCGCCGCCGATCTTGTCCATGGAGTTCCGCTCCGTTCACGACTTGGCTCGCGCGGCCTCGCGGTCGGTGCGAAGGCGCCCAAGCTCCAGATTCATCTCGACGCGGCGGTAAACCTCGCTCTCCTTATCCGCAGCCGCGCAAGTCTCTACGATCCTGTCGTCCAACAGGCGACGCTTTCGCAGCGTTGCCGCCCGGTCAGCCGCGACGGCCCTCAAGGACGGCAACGAGAAGATACCGGTGATTCCCGCAGCACGCAACGCCTACGCCTGTACCGTGTCGATCCAGCCTTGATGGAGGGCGTGAAGCGAGCTTCGAGGCTGGCCGACAAGGGCCGGTGCATCGCGGAGTGCGACGATGGGTTGGTCCGTGCAGTCGCCCGTGAGCCGCACGGCGACAATCTCACCGTCGATCACGGTCTTGCCAGCTTCGCGCCGAGACCAACGCTTGTGTGCCAGCGAAGGCTCGGTCTCGTCGTTTCGACAACGATCAGTAGCATCGGATCGAGAAACGCTGCCGTCTCGAAGTCGTCAATACCTGCGAACTCACCCGCCTTCGCGTGCGTGCCGCCCGGTGAGAACAGGCAAAGGTCCTCTCCACAACCCAGCGACGGGGAAGAACGGCGAACTCCCTGACACACCAGCGGGTGCCCGAAAGGGCGTTGATCCAGGAGCGTGCCGTGGCCGGAAGGCAGAGCTTCCGGCGCACGACGATGTGCTTCGACACCTGGCCCTTGCCGTGGCAGACCTTGACATGGCCGTCCACGGCCAGCGCAGGCGAACAGACAACGCCGTACTCCAATCGCTTGCACGGCGATGTCGGGATCGGCCGTTGCCGTCCGGGCGCCTTGACCGCGGCGGGCGCATGCATCACTGTGCTGCATGGCGCAGATCAGGAGACATGCACGGCAGAGGATCCTGTTTCTGCTCAAGACACAGGGACCGATGTCGGCATCGACCCTCGCTTCCCACCTGGATATCAGCACGGTCGCCGTGCGCCAGCACCTGAATCGCCTGCATGCGGACCGCCTGACCGACTACCGGGAATTCTGGTCGGGCGTCGGGCGTCCGGCCCGGATCTGGGCCCTGACGTCGAGGGGGAACGGCGAGTTTCCGGACAACCATCTCGACCTC
This sequence comes from Alphaproteobacteria bacterium, assembly GCA_964291265.2. GTDB lineage: Bacteria > Pseudomonadota > Alphaproteobacteria > SP197 > SP197 > SP197. Next base: position 124,777 of record OZ219746.1, on the reverse strand, counting down.
TCCGAGGCACTCCTTCGAAGCGTGCGCAAGGTCTTCGGCACATCGGGGGTGAGAAAGCTGATCACGGCCTATCGCCGTGAAACAACCGAGAGATACCGTTCCTTCATCGAGACCGGCAGTTCCACGGAGGACCGACTCGCTGTCCTCGCCGACCAGCGCACGGTGGAGGGATACATGGCGGAATGGCATCAGGAAGAGGACGGTAGTCACGTCTTCATCGAGAACCACTGTTCCATTGCCGCCGCCGCGCGCGCATGCAGTGAACTGTGCACGGCGGAACTCCAGATGTTCCAGAACATTCTCGGCCGCAAGGTGAAGGTCGAACGCATCGATCATCTGATGGCGGGGAGCGGCCGCTGCCGATACCGGATCACCCCGATGACGGACCACGGGGCGCAGGATCTGAAGGCATCGGGACAGACCTGACCCCGGTCTGATCACGAGTGCGGAGGATGCAGGAGAATGCGGATTCCACGTCATGGCGTGCGCGGTCGAGACGATCCTGCAGCTCACCGGCATCTCTCGATCCCGTAAGACGGACAAGACGGTCGATGTAGGCCGCGGAAGGATCCGACGACGATTTCCCCAGGGCGCACTCTCTCATCGCACACACTCCGAGCAGCAGGTCTCGCGCCGCGACAAGATCGCGCGAAGGCGGCGTCATGCGGCAGAGCCACTCCGCCTGATCGAGCGTCGCCCCACTGACTGGAAGAGGTTCGGCCACGTCCCCGGATCGGGCACGGGCGATGACCCGGTCGATGTCCTCACCAAGGGATCCCGTTGCCGCGACCACCCTGGCGCCGGCGAGGACTGACCGGTCCGCCGCAGGCGCATCCGAGCGGCACAGACTCTCGAGACTCGAGGTCCGCGAAGAGACCCGGTCAGGAGAAACGAGATCGAGCCTGACCTGGAAGAGAGGGCCGGCATTGGTCGTGACCGTCAAGGCCGTCAGCAGGCGTTGCACCAGCCTGTCGGTCCAAGTCCGTGCATCCAGCGGTCTCGGCCCTTCGGAACGCGCCTCCGGGTCGTCGTGGCGATGAATGATGGCAAGATCGATGGGCGCTTCGAAGGCAGACGTGCGTCTGCCATGGCGACCCGTCGCCAGAATGGCCAGTTCGCCGCTCCGCAGACACCCGTGCCGCTCACCAAATCGGGCAACCGAGCGGCGGAAGAGCTGCGCCACGACCACATCACGCAGGTTGGCGAGGTCGTTGAGGGCTCCGGCGGGATCGTCATCTCCTTCAAGGAGACGGACCGCGAGGCGGAACTCGCGGTCGTGGAACCAGCGACGCACCCGGTCGAGCAGATCTTCCTCGTGTTCCGCCATCTCGAGGTTGGCGGCGAGGTCGTCGTCGAGAAGGGGCTTCGCCGGCAACGGTTCGCCGAACTCGCCGGCGAGGGCATAGTCAAGGAGAACCGGGGACGCACCGAGCATGGCAGCGAGGCGCGGAGCCGTTGCCATGATGCCGGCCACGAGATCGATGAGACGCGGATGCCGCTCCAGCAGGGAAAGGAACCGCACGCCGGCCGGAAGGCGGCAGAGAAACTCGTGAAAGGCCCGCAGCGCCCTGTCGGGATCCCCGGTCGCCGCCATCCCGGCCAGCAGGCGCGCAAGCAGCGATTCGACGAGTTCTCGTGACCGTTCGTGACGCAGGGCCCGAACCTCGCCGGCGCGCCAGGACTCAAGGCGCGCTGCCATCCCGGCGCAATCGACATACCCCATCTCCTGCAATGCGACCACCAGGTCCCCCTCCCGGGCCCCAGGCCCGGGCCGAGCCTCGTCGTCGGATTCGAAGAAGCGGCTGTAGTGACATTCGACCGACCGCAGCACACCCTCGAGGTGATCGGCGAACGCCCTGCGGTCTCGCTGTGCAAGGAAGGTCGCGACGTGGTCGAGTCGTCCCGGGCCAACGGGAACCTCGTGCGTCTGCGCGTTGTCGATCATCTGCAGGCGGTGTTCGACACGGCGCAGTTCAGCGTACGCTTCCTTGAGGTCGAGGCATGCCCGGCGGTCGATGAGCGACGCGTCGCGGAGCGCGTCGAGGGCATCGCAGGTCGCCCGGCGCCGCAGGTCCGGGTTGCGGCCACCGAAGATCAGCTGGTGCGCCTGGGCCAAAAACTCGATCTCCCGTATGCCGCCGCGGCCCAGCTTGAGATTGTGACCGGGAACCCGGATGACCTCTCCACCTCTTTCGGCATGAATCTTCCTCCGGATGGCGTGAATGTCCCTGATCGCCTCGAAATCCAGATGGCGGCGCCACACGAAGGGGCTGAGCCGTGCCAGGTAGGCCTCGCCCGCCTCCAGATCGCCGGCGATCGGGCGCGCCTTGATCATGGCCGAACGTTCCCAGTTCTGGCCCAGGCTCTCGTAGTAGAGTTCCGCGGAATCGACCGACATGACGAGTGGCGTGGCCCTGGGGTCGGGGCGCAGCCTGAAGTCCGTCCTCAGGGCGAAACCGTCGGCCGTGGGCTCCTGGAGCAGCCTGATGAAGCTCCGGACAAGACGCACCGCGACCGCCCGTGAATCCGGGCCAAACCGGGCAAACCGCTCATCGTCCCACAGCGCCATGAGATCGATGTCGCTCGAGTAGTTCAGTTCGCGGCCCCCGAGCTTGCCCAGGGCAAGAACGATGAAGCCGCTCTCCCTTGCCGGGTCGTCACGCCGGCCGCCCCCCCCGGGAATTCCGGCGAGGAGGTGGGACGTGGCAACGCGGCAGGCGGTTTCGGCGTAGTCGGAGAGGGCGCCGGTCACCTCCCGCCAGTCCCACAACCCGGAGATGTCGCCGAGGGCCGTCGCCACGGCGATCATGGCTCGCGCCTGACGCAACCGGCGCGCGAGGTCGTGTCCTGCCTCGTCTCCGACAAGGTAATTCAGGGCGGACCGCACGCTGGCCTGCGGACCCGCGGTCGCCCAGAGCGAGACGAGTCCCGGATGCCGCACAAGACAGCGAGCCAGGTAGGGGCTGTTGCCGAACACGGCGTCGAGCAGGGCACTCCCGGTGGCATCACGGCCCAACTCGTGCGACACTTCCCTGACTTCGGGCAGAAGATCGCAGGCAGCCAGCCAGCGTTCCCGCCACACGATTGCCTGTTCCCTGTCGTATGGTTCCGGCAGGGTGGCGATCTCTTCAAGGGTCCGGAAGGTCATGTCGGCACCAGGACATACTGTGTTAACCGTGGTCAGACCGACCGTCGCGGTCAAGTGGCTCCCGTGCGGTATGCCGGAATTGTAGGCCGCCGCCTGCTGCGGACCTTCATCCACGGTCTGGGAATCCTCGCCGGCCTGATCATTCTGGCGCTTCTGGGGCTCGCCTGGAGACTCCAGGATGGTCCGATCCTTCTCGGCGGGGCAACGCCCTGGGTGATGGGCATGATCGAAAGGAGCGTCCCGGGCTTCTCATTCGAGGCGTCCGATGCCGCTCTCTCCGGCGGCGACTGGCGGACAACCTACCGCCTCGGACTTTCCGACGTTCGTGTCCTCGACAGGGAAGGTGCCACCATCTTCGAATCGCGGGACATCGAACTCGACATGTCCCTGTCGGCACTGATCGAGGCGGAGTTGCGGCCCGTCGGCATGACGATCACCGAAGCCAGGATCCGGCTCGTTCGGGAAATCGGTGGCAGCCTCGGCTATGCGCTGGCCGACATGCCGACGGACGGATCGCCGGACGGCCCGCTTCTCGACCGGGTGCTTCACGCCGGCACCATGCCACCCCTGGACCGCTTGCATCATGTCCGCTTCGATGGGGCCGACATCGTCCTCGAGGACCTGGGAAGCGGCCTTGCCTGGGATGCGCCGGATTCCCTTCTCGTCATCGCCCGCGATGACGATGTGCTGCGCATCGACCTCGAAACCGTTCTCATCTCCGAATCCCGGTCGCTTCCCCTCGAGCTTTCGGCTGTTCATAATCGAGGGACGTCCCGAGTCGATGTGTCGGGGGAGCTGTTGAACCTCGGCCCCGCATCGCTTCCGGACATCATGCCGACGCCGGTTGATTTCTCCGGTTCGACTCTGCTGCTCGACACGTCGTTCCAATTGACTCTCGACGATGAACTTGAGTTGACCGAAGGCTCATTCACTCTCGACTCCGCGGGGGGGCGCCTCGCCATGGGGGGTGTCTTCGAAAACCCACTCGATCTCGGTCCGACCACGCTGGCGGGACGGTTCCTGCCCGCCTTCGGGGGGCTGGAGATCAGCCATCTCGTGGCAGGCATCGAAGAGGGAAGCTTCGAGGCGAACCTGACGCTGAACGGCTGGACCGATGATTCCACCATCGATTGGACCATTGCCGTCAGCGACCTGCCGGTCGACCATCTCTCCCGTTACTGGCCCGCCACCGCGGCACCGCAGGCGCGACACTGGGTCGTCAACAATCTCTCGAACGGTGTCATCAGGGAAGGCGCCCTTGGAATGCACTCGACCCTCGGCAACCTCGCCTCGGATGATCCCGAGACGTCCGGCCTCGAGGTCACGGTCGATGTTGACGGTGTGACGATCGACTACCTGCGTGGCATGCCACCCCTTGCGGACGTCGACGGTGATGTCGCCGTGGGCAACGACAGGGTCTCGATCGAAACCTCCGGTGGCGGCACGGGCGCGATCACGGCCGGTCGGGGTCTCGTGACACTGGAGGGATTCGACGGCGTGATGGAGATTCATGTCGATCTTGCCGGTCCGGCGGGGGAGGTGCTGGCCGTCGCTGCCCGGGCGCCCCTGTCCTATGGGATAGCGGAACGATTTGATCCCGACCTGATCACCGGTTCGCTCTCCGGCGCCCTTCACATCACCCTCGCAGACCTGACTGACCCCGCAACAGACGATGTAGGCTACCGTCTTGCCGGCAGTTTTGACGGTATCGGCCTTCCCGTCTCCGGCTACCAGGTCACGGGAGGCAAGGGGACGTTCTCCGTTGCGCAGCCCGGCCTGCTCGAACTCGACGGCGACCTGGAGATCAACGGCGTGCCTGTTGCCGGCAGCTGGCGGCTGGCATTCGCCGGCGACGAGGAAGAGGCGCGCGAGCGGCTGCAGCTCACAGCCCGCATGGACGCAGACCATCGCGCCGCACTGGGCCTGGTCGATCCCCTCGCCTCCAGCGGAGACGTTGACGTTACCTTGTCGCGAACCGTGTCGGGACACGGCGCAGTCTCGTGGCGCGTGGACGCGGACCTTCGGGATCTCACCTTCGTTTCCGGCACCCTTCTCGGCGCCAAGTCCCCGGGAGAACCCGGATTCGCCCACCTTCTCGTCATCGAGGAAGACGATGCGCTCGTCATCCGCGCTCTCGACATTCAGGCAGGAAGCATCGTGGCACGCGCGAGCGGCACCATCGGGCCGCAATTCGCAGAACTGGACGTGGCAAGGCTGGCGTTCGGCCGCACCGATGTCACCGGAAGGCTCGAAGTCTCACCGGACGGTCTCCATTCCGTCACGATCCGTGAGGGATCGATCGACATGGTCCCGCTGGGCGACAGTGACGACGCGACTGCCCGACTGCCCCGCCTGAAGGTCGCGGGTACGCTCAACCGCCTGTGGACCGAGGACGACCAGCTGGTGCGCAATCTCGTCTTTGACGCCGACCTTGACGACGACAGGTTCGAAACCCTCAATGCCGCCGGGGAGATCGATGGCGGGTCGCTGGTGGCCCTGCAGATCCGCAGGGTGTCGCAGCACGAACGCCGGTTCGACTATCGCGCCGAGAACATGGGCGATACCGTGCGGGTGTTTGCCGGAATGGACAACATCCATGGAGGCGAACTCGCGGTCAGTGGCTGGTTCGACGAGTCACGGACTCCCCCGGTCGTCATCGGCACCGTCACGGCCGACCGCTTCGCAGTGCATGACGCCCCTGTCATGGCACACATCTTTGCCGCCGCTTCACTGCCCGGCCTGGCCAACATCCTGAACAACGAAGGCCTCGTCTTCGACTCTGCCCTGCTTCCCTTCCGCCAGGAAGGCGATCGCGTCACCGTTGCCGAAGGGCGCCTCTACGGGCAGGGGATCAGGATCCTCCTCGATGGCAGCATCGACACCGCTCACGACCGGGTCAGTTTCGCCGGCACCATGGTGCCGACGAATCCGCTCAACACCGTGTTCGAGAACATTCCCCTGCTGAGCGACATCATCACCGGAACCGAAGAGGACGGCGGCATCTTCGCCTTCACCTTCAACGTTGACGGATCGGCCGACGATCCGGATGTCAGGGTCAACCCTCTCTCCATCCTCGCACCCGGAATTCTGCGCAAGCTCTTCACCGATTCGCCCGCAGGAGAATAGGCCGAAGACCCGGACCGCGCGTGATGCGGCCGGCCCGCGATCCTGCGCAGACCGTCAGGGGCCAGGCACGATGAGGGCGTGACGCTTGCGTCCGGCGGAGAGCTTGACCGCACCATTCTCGAGGTCGGCACGGGTGATCTTCAGGAACTCGTCGGCAATGACCGTGCCGTTGAGGCGGGCGCCGCCCCCCCGGATGAGCCGGCGGGCATCCGAGCGAGTGGCGGCGAGTCCGGCGAGGTGCAATGCCTCGAACGCCACCAGTCCGTCATCGAAACTGCCCTGGGGAAGTGTGGTGACGGGCAGGCCCCGCGATACCGCCCCTTCCTCGAAGGTGCTTCGTGCGGTCGCCGCACAGCGACTCGCCTCGACCTCGCCGTGGCACAGGCGGGTCGCCTCGTTGGCAAGGACCTTCTTGGCCTCGTTGATCTCCGCTCCCTCGAGGCTTTCAAGGCGGACGATGTCGTCGATGGAAAGATCGGTGAACAGGCGAAGAAAGCGACCGACATCACCGTCCTCGGTGTTTCTCCAGAACTGCCAGAAGTCCCAGGGCGAACACATGCCGGCGTCGAGCCACACGGCGCCCCTCGCCGTCTTGCCCATCTTGGCTCCGGACGCCGTCGTGATGAGCGGTGCCGTCAGACCGAAGAGCGGCGCATCCACGAGACGGCGCCCGAGTTCAACACCGTTGACGATGTTGCCCCACTGGTCCGATCCACCCATCTGCAGCGTACAGCCGAAACGTCGCTGCAGTTCCACGAAGTCGTAGGCCTGGACGATCATGTAGTTGAATTCAAGGAACGACAGGGGTTGTTCGCGTTCCAGCCTGGACCTGACCGAATCCAGAGACAGCATCCGGTTGACCGAAAAGTGGCGCCCGACAGTGCGCAGGAACGGAATGTAGCGCAGTTCCGAAAGCCACTCGTCGTTGTCAACCATCACGGCGTCCGTGGCTCCGTCACCGAACGCAAGGTACCTCGAGAACACCTTCCTGATGCTCGCCTTGTTGGCGGCAATCGACTCGTCGTCGAGCAGCGGCCGCGCCTCGTCGCGAAACGAGGGATCCCCGATCTTGGTGGTGCCGCCACCCATGAGAACGATCGGCTTGTGACCGCACCGCTGCATGTGCCGCAGCAGCATGATCGGGACCATGCTGCCGACGTGGAGACTGGGCGCCGTGCAATCGAAACCGATGTAGCCGACGACCCGGCCGTTCGCGACCTTCGCGTCGAGGTCCTGCAGATCGGTGCACTGGTGCATGAACCCGCGGTCGATGATCGTCCGCAGGAAGTCGGAAACGGGGCCGCTCATGATGGCGCAGTCTGCCGCCGCTCGGCGGATCAGGCAAGCGTCACCTTGCGGATGACGGGAGCACGGGATTAGATTGGCCCATGAAGGTCGACCGGGAAGCTCAGAGGCCGGTGAAGAAAGCCATCGGACTGATGAGCGGCACCTCCCTCGACGGGATCGACGCGGCGCTCATCGAGACAGACGGCGTGACGGACGTACGCCGTGGCGCCGCCCTGACGCTTCCCTTCGATGCCGTTCTTCGCAGCAACCTCAAGGCGTGTCTCGGAGGAGGCGGAGATGTCCCGTCAACGGCACACCATCTCACGGTGATGGCCGGAGAGGCCGTCTCTTGCCTGCTCGACAGAACCGGCACGGCGCCAGACGACATCGATGTGATCGGCTTTCACGGGCAGACCATCGCACACCGCCCCGCGGAAGGGCTGACCTGGCAGATCGGCAACGGCGCCCTCCTGGCCGAGAACACCGGCATCGACGTGGTCTGCGACTTTCGCAGCCGCGACATGGCGTCGGGTGGCGAGGGAGCGCCGCTGGCGCCCCTCTATCATGCCGCCCTCGCCGCCGCCCTGGACCCCTCTCCCGTCTGCGTCCTCAACATCGGTGGCGTGGCGAACGTGACGTGGATCGGCGACGGGGAGCCTATCGCCTTCGATACCGGACCCGGCGGAGCGCTGCTTGACGACTGGGTCCTGGCACGGACCGGGGCACCCTTCGACAGGGACGGAAGCCTGGCTTCCCTGGGACGACCCCATCATGATCGCGTGGCAGCCGTCTTCGACGATCACCCGTGGTTCGATCGTCCGCCTCCCCGGTCACTGGACCGTGACGCGGTTGCCATAGACCTTGCCGGCCTGACGACGGCTGACGGCGCCGCCACTCTCGTTGACCTCACGGCCGAGGCCGTGGTGCGGGCCCGCCGCTTCATGCCGCGCGATCCGGTATTGTGGGTCGTCTGCGGCGGCGGCCGCCGCAACCGGCATCTCGTCGCCTCGCTGCAGCACCGCCTGCCTGCGAAGGTGGTGCTGGCCGAAGATGTCGGCTGGGACGGAGACAGCCTCGAAGCCGAGGCCTTCGCCTACCTTGCCGTGCGCTCCCTTGCCGGCCTGCCGCTCAGCCAGCCCTCGACCACCGGGTGCCGCGAACCGGTCACGGGAGGCGCCTGTCATCGCGCCCGGCGGGCGTAGTTCCGGTCGAGTTCCCGCACCGTTTTCAGGTCGTTTTCGAAGACGTGTCCTGCGCCTTCGATCACCTCGAAATGCAGCGACCGCGAGAGAGAAGCCTGGTTCCCGGTCAGTGTCGCCACGTCACCGGAATCGGCACCGACCTGGACGACGAGACCGTCTGCGGGGGTCTGATCGAGGAACGACCAGTCACGCGTGGTTGCGCCGGGAGCCGCCAGCACGAACCGGTCGATGTCGGAACGCGTCATCAGGCTCCAGGGGAAAGTCCGGCGATCCGCGTCGTCGACGATTGCGGATGCCGGCGGTGCGTCCTTGACCTCTCCGTCACCACCGAGGTGCTCTCCGCAACTGCGCCCGACACCCGGAAACTGGAACGAACCGCGTGGCATCCCGCCTCGACGAGGCTGCGGATGAGGACCACCTTGTTGTTCATGGTGCCGCCATGAAGCGGACGGGGATGAAGGACGACGGCCACCGGAGAGGAGGGATCGGCCAAGGCGGCATGACGTGCCTCCAGCCTCCCCCGGGGACCGGAGATGAAGAGTTCAGACATCAGGTTCTCTTGCTGTTGCGGCGAAACGGCAATACTTGACGCCTGAAGTCGGATATCTATGTCTGAATGACGGGTATCAATCGCCGTCACCGAAACGGATGGCTGGAAGGCATCATGTTCAAGACCCTCAGACAGGACATGCGCGCACCCTTCGGGCGCGACCCCGCCGTGCGCACTCTCCTGGAAGTGGTTCTGTGCTATCCCGGTTTCCACGCTCTCGCGTTCTACAGGATCAGCCACTGGCTGTGGATCCGCGGCTTCAAGCTGCCCGGACGCTTCATCTCCCATGTCGGCCGATTCCTCAGCGGTATCGAGATCCATCCGGGCGCCACCATCGGGCGCGGATTCTTCATCGACCACGGCATGGGCGTGGTGATCGGCGAGACGTCCGAAATCGGCGACGAAGTCACGCTCTACCACGGCGTGACGCTCGGCGGGACGACCTGGAACCAGGGCAAGCGTCACCCAACCCTGGCCGACCATGTCGTCGTTGGCGCCGGCGCCAAGATTCTCGGACCCGTCATCATCGGCAAGGGCGCTCTGGTCGGCTCCAATGCCGTTGTCGTCAAGGACGTCGCTCCAGGGACCACGGTTGTCGGCATTCCGGCGCGCGCCGTCGAGTCCGGCGCACAGAAGCGCGACTCGTTCTTCGCCGCCTACGGCGTCTCTTCGGCCGACATGCCCGACCCGGTCAGCAAGGCGCTGACCAGCGTTCTCGACCACATCGACGACCTCGAGTCCCGCCTTGTCCGCATCGAGGACCCGAGCGCCCCTGCCGGCACCGGGGAGCAGCGCCTCCCTCGCGAAACTCCGCAAGCAGCCGGCGACGACGGCAACGCAGGGGCCGACGCCGCATGAAGCTCGGGACCCGGGGACGCTATGCCGTGATGGCCATGGTCGACCTCGGCCTCAATGACGGGGTGCGCCCCGTTCGTCTTGCGGACGTCTCGCACCGGCAGGAAATCCCGCTCTCCTACCTCGAACAGCTGTTCGCCCCGCTGCGCCGTCACGGACTTGTCAGCAGCATCCGCGGACCCGGTGGAGGATACCTGCTCGCCCGTCCTGCCCATCGCATCTCGATCATGGATGTCGTGGCAGCAGTGGACGAACCGACGCAGGTCACGCGGTGCCGCAGCGATGGCTCCTCAAGAGGCTGCATGGCGAACCGCACCCGCTGCCTCACCCACGGCCTGTGGGCCGGACTCGGTGATCACATCGAGGCCTACCTTGACGGCGTCACCCTCGAGGACGTGTGCCGGGGGCCGCGGCCTGCCGCGACCCACTATCTCGACCACAACGCCACCTCACCCTTGCGCACGGAAGCACGCAGGGCGGCTTCCCGGGCGATGGCGTGTGCCGGCAACGCCTCATCGGTTCACCGCCACGGCCGCCGGGCCCGATCGCTCATCGAGGACGCCCGCGAGATCGTGGCGTCATGCGTCGGATGCAGTCCCCTCGAGGTGGTCTTCACCTCGGGTGGAACGGAAGCCAACAACCTGGCGCTCCTCGGCCCGGACCGCAGGCGCGTCCTGGTCTCGGCCGTCGAGCACCCGTCGGTGGTGAAGGCCGTCCCGAGCGCCGTCACCATTCCCGTCGACCGCCATGGCCGTGTCGACCTGGAAGTCCTGGAGGCCGAGCTTGCCCGTGGCGGCGGTCCGGCCGTGGTCTCGGTGATGGCAGCCAACAACGAAACCGGAGTCGTGCAGCCCCTGACGGACGTCATGCATTTCGCCAGACAGCACGGCGCCCTGGTTCACTGTGATGCCGTACAGGCCGCCGGGCGTTACTGCGGCGCCTGGCAGGAGGCGGACCTGGTCAGTGTTTCGGCGCACAAGTTCGGTGGCATGAGCGGAGCCGGAGCGCTGATCGTGCGGGACGGCGTTCCCCTTGCCGCCCGTTCACGGGGTGGTGGCCAGGAGTATGGGTTGCGCGCCGGCACCGAGTCGCTCGCTGCCATTGCCGCCTTCGGTGCGGCCGTGACTGCCGCTTGCGGCGACGACACGGCGCACCTTCGGCTGCTTCGCGACGACATGGAGGCGCGCATGCTGGACGCGGTGCCAGACGCCGTGGTCTTCTCGGCAGGAGTCGGACGCCTCGACAACACACTGGCCATCGCCCACCCCTGCATCGATGCCGAGACCATGGTGATGAGCTTCGATCTGGACCGTGTTGCGATCAGCGCCGGGTCCGCCTGCTCCTCCGGCAGGATGGAACCTTCGTCCGTCATCGAGGCCATGGGGTTTCCATCGCTCAGCCGCCACGCGGTGCGCCTCAGCCTCGGGTGGTCGAGTACGCCTGAAGACTGCGATGCCGCGGTGAGGGCCTGGAAGGCGGCGGATGCCCGCCACCGGATGCAGCGGAAGACGGTGTGATGACGCCGCTCTACCTCGACTGCAATGCCACCACCCCGGTGGACCCCCTGGTCGTCGATGTCATGATGCCCTGGTTCCGCGAGCAGTTCGGCAATCCCCACTCGGTCAACCACACGTTCGGGACGGATGCCGCTGCGGCCGTCGAGGAGGCGCGCCGGTCCATCGCCCGTCTCGTCGGCGCCGATGCGCGGGAGATCATCTTCACCTCCGGCGCCACGGAGTCGAACAACCTGGCGATCAAGGGCGCAGCCCGGTTCGAAAGGAGAATGAGGGGACGCCGCAACCGGATCGTCACCGTGGCAAGCGAGCACAAGTGTGTTCTCGAAAGCGTGAAGGTGCTTGCGGCAGAAGGGTTCGCTGCGGACGTGCTGCCGGTCGGAACCGATGGCACGGTGGAGACCGAACGCCTCCGGAGCGCACTCGGCGAGGACGTCATCCTGGTGTCGGTGATGGCGGCGAACAACGAAATCGGCACCCTGCAGCCCCTCGCCGACATCGGCGCCATGACCCGCGCCTGCGGCGCCCTCTTTCACTGCGATGCGACCCAGGCCGCCGGACGGACTCCGCTCGATGTCGACGCTGCCGCCATCGATCTGATGAGTCTCTCCGGCCACAAGGTCTACGGACCGAAGGGCATCGGCATCCTCTACGTGCGCCGCCGGCCGCGGGCGCGCATCGAACCTCTGTTTTCCGGTGGCGGCCAGGAACGGACCCTGCGTTCGGGCACCGTGCCGGCACCCCTGGCCATAGGCTTCGGCAAGGCCGCGGACCTTGCCGCCGCCGGCCGGGAAAGGGAAGCGGCAAGACTGAGAGCCTTCGCACACGCCCTCATGGACGGTCTCCCCGGCGTTTCCCTCAACGGACCGCCGCTCGACAGGCGCCTGCCCGGCAACCTCAGTCTCGCCATCGAGGGCGTGGATGCCGGAGAGCTGATGACACGTGTTCCCGAACTCGCCTTCTCCACCGGTTCGGCCTGCACGTCCGCCGTGGTCGAACCCTCCTACGTGCTGCGCGCCATCGGCCTCACGCCCGAACAGGCCGCCTCGTCCATCCGCCTCGGCATCGGCCGCTTCACCACGTCTGACGATATCGCCTTCGCCAACGATCGCCTCGCGCAAGCCATCATCCGCTGCCGCCGCGAGGCCTGAAGGCCTGCATGACACCGCCAAGCGGTCCTGCCGGCAAGAATCCGGTTGGTGACAGCCGGAGCACCAAACCGAAGTTTCAGCGCCGATCAGGCACAAGGGACCGGTTTTCATTGTCGATATGCCGGTTCCGACCTCGAGAAGGCGCCACCCACTTCAAGAACGGCCTCTGACCCGGTAATCCACCGCCGATCGCGACAACAGCATGGTCCTGACATCGTGACCGCCAAGCGTTACGGTTGACAGCCGGGCGGGCGGCGGGGCCATGCTGTTCCACCGCGCATCGAAGAACCGGCCGTTCCATCTCGGCACTTATCCGATGGAGGTGCGGCCGCGCGACGAGGCCGTCATCGCAGCCGAGGCGGTGCGGCCCCCGGCTGGTCCGTCGGAAGCCGCGGAGGCAGCCGTGGCGCTCGGGCCCGCCGTACTCCACTACCGGGAGTTGTTCGCGCGCTTCGCGGAAGGCGGTCCGGCAGCGGAAACGGCGTCCGTGCCGGTCCGGCTCGACCGGCGCGCAGAGTACATCAAGAATTGCTTCTGTTTCTGGGACGGGCAGGAGCATTCTCTTGTCGCGATCGGCGGCGGACCACCGCGGCAGAGTGACCGTTCTTGAAGTCGGTGGCGCCTTCTCGAGGTCGGAACCGGCATATCGACAACGCAGTCCAATCCCTGGCGCACCCAGATCTGCCTGCATCGCCCCTTGCCGGACGAAAGCGGACAAAAGATAGGCCCTGCTGGGGCGGGCATCAGTTACGGTTTCTCCTCACAACTGTGAAAGAGCGGTTCGCCGGCCATGGGTTGCTCGATGTTATCGACGATAGCATCCAAGGTACCGTCTCGCCGGTTTCCGGATAGCGGCGATGCCTCGCTTCTCGCCACGAGAGCGCGTTTCAGATACTCGATCGCACCGCTAAGCCGGTTTCACGCCGGACGGCCTTTCCGTTGGTTCTCGTCATATTCCCGGAGAAGGCACCACCTCTCGGAAACGGCCGCGTCAGTATCGCCGGCGAGCTCAACCATACTCCGGGTCCTCTTCATCATCGCGCAGGACACTCTCCAGTTGGGGGTTCAGCAGCTTCCATCGCTGACCTGTGCGCTCGAGGTCACCCTTGAGTATGACCGGTGCCCGGTCCTTGTGGGCCTGAACCGCGCGCTCGTAATCGGCCTGTTCCAGAACCGCCGCGACCGACTGCCATTTTCCGTCTACTTCGGCGCGGAACCTGATTGTCCCATCTGCCTCTTCCTCTGTGCGTTCCAGGATGCGAATGAAGCCATGGAGATGCATGTCGGGCTTCGGCGCACGCTCCCGCAGGGATCGGGCGGCCTCGTCCAGCAATGCGACATCCGCCAGCCCGAACCAGGAAACCGGTGGTGACGCCCTCTTCACCGGCCGCGTCCGCGCCCACAAGACGCTGATATCCAGCCTCGGGAACGGTGCGATGATCTTGATCAATGCCTCGCACAGATTGGCGCTCACCCCGCTGGCCACTGACTCTGCGAAGGCGCTGCCATCGCCGGAACCCGCCCGCTCCGCCGCCCGCCGCACCGCGGCCAGCGCCTCGACAAGCCGTTTCGTCATCCGACGAAAGATCGGCGCATTATGGTCACCCGTGGCCTCATCGTCGAACAGCGTCGACATGGGGGGTGGCACAGGCGGTGTGAGCAACGTCACAACGAAGCTGCCTTGCTCCGTCTGCCCAAGCCGCATCTGCTGCAGCATGTCTGCCGCCTCCCGGTTCGCGCCAGCGCGGTACACCGGCCGCGGGTCCTGAAGCGAGCACGCCGCCGCCAGCACCATGGCGCTGGCGCCTTCAATCAGGGCCACGCCGTCGTTCAGTCCCAGGCTGCCTTCATCGCTCTCCGCCGCCCGAACACGAATCGCATCCCGGTCCGCTGTCGTCAGCGCACGGTACACGGTCAACGCGTCCTGATCAGCGACCTGCGCGAAGGTCTCGATCAATGCCACCACCGCACTCGCATAATCTCCGAGGCTCGTGTTGAGCGGCAAGACGATTTCCGGCAGCGCTTCGCCAACATAGATTTCCGAGTGCTCGCGGTACGAATCACCGCGGCTCCAACCCGCGCATCGAGCGTAGGCGGACAACGCCGCCGGCGAAATCGCCAGCAAGGCGTCACGGTCTTGAATGCTGACCTGCATCAGAGTTCTCCCGTCCTGGATTGCTCCATGAGCTCTTGTAGGGTCTCAACATCGAGTATGTTGCGTTCAGGGACATGAACCGTGACGGTCTTCCGACCGGTGACGTCATCATGGCCCCGTTGCAAGCTCAGCCAGTACGCGCGATATCGCAGAATGAGAGCATCCTCAGTCACCGACATCCAGTGCGCTTCGTCTTCGGGAAGCTCCAGCACCACGAGCAACCGTGGCGTCTGCGTAACAACACGAAGATCCTCGTAGTTCGTAACTACTCACCCCTTGTTAGGGTCTGGTTGTCCGTAGTGCTGGTTGAGGATGTCTACGGCCTTTCCGTCGAGGGCGATGTGGATGGCGACGTGAGGGTTGTAGCCGAGTGCGTCCATGGTGGTGAGGTAGCTTGAGCCGCGGCACCATGCTTTGGCGTGGGGCATGGTGCGGAAACATCCGGACACCTTGATCTTGACCTTTGTCATCCTGATCTTCTGCTCTCCGGTATTATTTGTGAAACTGACATTGGGGTCCTTCATGAAGCGCAGGACGGACTTCTCGTGTTTCACGAGACGTTCATGCAGGTTGTGCGCGTCGGACTTTGCGATGCGTCCCCGTTTTCCTTTCGTCCGTGGCGGGATGTCGGGCAGTTCCTTGGCGCCCTGGGTGAGGATGGTGCGGTAGCGCTTGCGCACGGCCCGGCGGTCGGCCTCGTTCAAGGTCTTGGATGCGCTCTTGTTGACCCTGCGGGAGACCTCGCGCAGCAGGCTTTTCATCAGTCGCGCCCAGCGGTAGCCGTTGGACTCGACGACGAAGGTCAGTTCGCGCAGGAGATGGCTGCCGCACAGTTGGTGGCGGCATTGATCGTAGCCCATGTAGGCAGCCCAGCAGTCGTGGATCAGGACGCCCTTGTAGCGCGGGATGATGCCGATCTCTTCGATCGCCTCCCGGCCGCGCTTGGGGTGCGGGAACTTGCACGTCAGGGTGCCGTCGGTGACGACATGGAGCCATTGGGTCTTGCCGGCGACCCGGAAGCCGGTCTCGTCGACATGCAGGGCCGGTTGTTGCAGGAGATGGGCCACGGCGGCCTCCTCCCATGATGCGAGGGCATCGTGAAAGCGCCGGACATAGCCGAGGCAGGTCGCCTCGGAGAGCTTGATGCCGGAGATCGCGTGCACGAGCGAGACGGCACGACGCAGGGACAGCATCTGGGCGATCAGCAGGTTGATGACGAGGGCCTGGATGCTGACGCCGTACTGCAGGGGGCCCGGCATGTTGTCTGGGAACCGGCCCTTGGTCCGGGCCCGGCACTTCGGACATTCCTTGATCGTAACTACTCACCCCCTACTGATGACGGATCGTTTTTCCTGACGGGTTCGAATCCGGCATTGTCTCTTGCCGCCTTCACTTGCTCGCTTCCGATGATCGGATGTGCGTGTTCCGACTGACAAGAAGCGGATCGATCTTCGTCTTCAGCTCCACGTTCCGGCCTTATATGGCCAGGTTTTGTCCCCGTGATGATGCAATCATCCACAGCGGTTGGCTGCCTTTCCAATCCTCTGGAGATATGCGCTTGACATTGTAGGAGGGGCACTCTACATGCTGGCCATCGGGGCGGTTTGCGTCGGAGATATTGATGGCGGCATGGTATGGATCGAAGGCGACGACGGGTCTGAGCCAGGCGATCGTCGCGGCCATGCCGCCGCATGACGTGTACATCGAGGCGTTCCTTGGGGGCGGCGCGATCATGAAGCGCAAGCCACCGGCGCTGCGCAGCATCGGCATTGACCTCAACCGCCGGGCGATCGACACCTTCCGCTGTGACTATCCGGTGGAGCTTCACCAAGGCTGCGCCCTGCGTTTTCTCGAGACCTTCGCCTTCCAGGGCCGCGAGCTGGTCTACTGCGACCCGCCTTACGTGCAGTCGACGCGCCGGTCGCAGCGCCGCTACCGCTTCGACTGCACGGACGATGACCATGTTGCGCTCCTCGACATCCTGACGTCGCTGCCCTGCCAGGTGATGATCTCCGGCTATCCCTCGCGGCTCTACGACACGCACCTCGCCGGCTGGCGCTCGGCCGAGGTCCAGGTCAACAACCAGGCCTGCGTTGTCACCGAGAAGCTGTGGTTCAACTTCGCACCGGGCCGACCGCACTGGCATACGTGTGCGGGCAGGAACTCGATCGACCGCCAGCGCATCAAGCGCCTCGCAGAGAGCTGGGCGCGGCGCTACCGGACGATGCCCGAAGGCGAGCGGCTCGCCGTGCTGGCGGCAGTCATGGCGGTGGAGGCGTCGTCATGGCGAGCGTGAACGGCACGTCTGTGCGCCAGGAGGCCGACATCTTCCAGAAGCAGTTCCAGGATCTCCGCAAGCAGGGCAAGGTCAGCCAGGAGTGCGAGGAGCTCTTCCGCGGCATGCTGATGCTGATAAAGCTGTTGCTGACCGTGCTCATGGAGAAGATCACACGTAAGACAAGCCGGAACTCCGGTCTGCCGCCATCGCAGACTGACAAGGACGAGAGCGCGAGGCGCACCGGGAGCAACGGCAAGGGCCCGAAACCGAACCAGCAGACGGGCGACAACCTGCGCACGACCACCATCGAGGAGACGATCGTCGTCGATGCCTGCGACGCCTGCGGCGCCGACCTCCACGATGTCGACCCCGTCGACCGGGAGTGCCGCGTCCTCTACGACATCGTGTTCGAAGTCGTCGAGCGCCGCGTCGAAGCCGAGATCAAGGAATGCCCGAAGTGCCGGGCCCGGACCAAGGGCCGGTTCCCAGACAACATGCCGGGCCCCCTGCAGTACGGCGTCAGCATCCAGGCCCTCGTCATCAACCTGCTGATCGCCCAGATGCTGTCCCTGCGTCGTGCCGTCTCGCTCGTGCACGCGATCTCCGGCATCAAGCTCTCCGAGGCGACCTGCCTCGGCTATGTCCGGCGCTTTCACGATGCCCTCGCATCATGGGAGGAGGCCGCCGTGGCCCATCTCCTGCAACAACCGGCCCTGCATGTCGACGAGACCGGCTTCCGGGTCGCCGGCAAGACCCAATGGCTCCATGTCGTCACCGACGGCACCCTGACGTGCAAGTTCCCGCACCCCAAGCGCGGCCGGGAGGCGATCGAAGAGATCGGCATCATCCCGCGCTACAAGGGCGTCCTGATCCACGACTGCTGGGCTGCCTACATGGGCTACGATCAATGCCGCCACCAACTGTGCGGCAGCCATCTCCTGCGCGAACTGACCTTCGTCGTCGAGTCCAACGGCTACCGCTGGGCGCGACTGATGAAAAGCCTGCTGCGCGAGGTCTCCCGCAGGGTCAACAAGAGCGCATCCAAGACCTTGAACGAGGCCGACCGCCGGGCCGTGCGCAAGCGCTACCGCACCATCCTCACCCAGGGCGCCAAGGAACTGCCCGACATCCCGCCACGGACGAAAGGAAAACGTGGACGCATCGCAAAGTCCGACGCGCACAACCTGCATGAACGTCTCGTGAAACACGAGAAGTCCGTCCTGCGCTTCATGAAGGACCCCAACGTCAGTTTCACCAACAATACCGGAGAGCAGAAGATCAGGATGACAAAGGTCAAGATCAAGGTGTCCGGATGTTTCCGCACCATGCCCCACGCCAAAGCATGGTGCCGCGGCTCAAGCTACCTCACCACCATGGACGCACTCGGCTACAACCCTCACGTCGCCATCCACATCGC
Source organism: Alphaproteobacteria bacterium (assembly GCA_964291265.2). Taxonomy (GTDB): domain Bacteria; phylum Pseudomonadota; class Alphaproteobacteria; order SP197; family SP197; genus SP197. The sequence goes on along the minus strand of OZ219746.1, from coordinate 106,094 downwards.
CCTCGACGGAAAGGCCGTAGACATCCTCAACCAACACTACGGACAACCAGACCCTAACAAGGGGTGAGTAGTTACCCTTGATCTCGGCTTCGACGCGGCGCTCGACGACTTCGAACACGATGTCGTAGAGGACGCGGCACTCCCGGTCGACGGGGTCAACGTCGTGGAGGTCGGCGCCGCAGGCGTCGCAGGCATCAACGACGATCGTCTCCTCGACGGTGGTCGTGCGCAGGTTGTCGCCCGTCTGCTGGTTCGGCTTCGGGCCCTTGCCGTTGCTCCCGGTGCGCCTCGCGCTCTCGTCCTTGTCAGTCTGAGATGGCGGCAGACCGGAGTTCCGGCTCGTCTTGCGTGTGATCTTCTCCATGAGCACGGTCAGCAACAGCTTTATCAGCATCAGCAGGCCGCGGAAGAGCTCCTCGCACTCCTGGTTGACCTTGCCTTGCTTGCGGAGATCCTGGAACTGCTTCTGGAAGACGTCGACCTCCTGGCGCACAGACGTGCCGTTCACGCTCGCCATGACGACGCCTCCACCGCCATGACTGCCGCCAGCACGGCGAGCCGCTCGCCTTCGGGCATCGTCCGGTAGCGCCGCGCCCAGCTCTCTGCGAGGCGCTTGATGCGCTGGCGGTCGATCGAGTTCCTGCCCGCACACGTATGCCAGTGCGGTCGGCCCGGTGCGAAGTTGAACCACAGCTTCTCGGTGACAACGCAGGCCTGGTTGTTGACCTGGACCTCGGCCGAGCGCCAGCCGGTGAGGTGCGTGTCGTAGAGCCGCGAGGGATAGCCGGAGATCATCACCTGGCAGGGCAGCGACGTCAGGATGTCGAGGAGCGCAACATGGTCATCGTCCGTGCAGTCGAAGCGGTAGCGGCGCTGCGACCGGCGCGTCGACTGCACGTAAGGCGGGTCGCAGTAGACCAGCTCGCGGCCCTGGAAGGCGAAGGTCTCGAGAAAACGCAGGGCGCAGCCTTGGTGAAGCTCCACCGGATAGTCACAGCGGAAGCTGTCGATCGCCCGGCGGTTGAGGTCAATGCCGATGCTGCGCAGCGCCGGTGGCTTGCGCTTCATGATCGCGCCGCCCCCAAGGAACGCCTCGATGTACACGTCATGCGGCGGCATGGCCGCGACGATCGCCTGGCTCAGACCCGTCGTCGCCTTCGATCCGTACCATGCCGCCATCAATATCTCCGACGCAAACCGCCCCGATGGCCTGCATGTAGAGTGCCCCTCCTACAATGTCAAGCGCATATCTCCAGAGGATTGGAAAGGCAGCCAACCGCTGTGGATGATTGCATCATCACGGGGACAAAACCTGGTTATGTAAGGCCGGAACGTGGAGCTGAAGCCGAAGATCGATCCGCTTCTTGTCAGTCGGAACACGCACATCCGATCATCGGCAGCGAGCAAGTGAAGGCGGCAAGAGAAAATGCCGAATCCGAACCCGTCAGGAAAAACGATCCGTCATCAGTAGGGGGTGAGTAGTTACCGTAGTTCTTCAAAGGCAGTCGAAACGGCAAGAAGCCGTTTCGCGGCCCGTCGAAACCGGCAGTGGCCTTGAGCTGCAACTCGAGGGCCGGGCGATATGTACCTCCCGCCTGAATCCGCAGGTCGACGCTGTCGCGGTCCGGCCCCGGCACCGTGGTCAGAAAACCCGCACGCACCGCCAGTGCCTTGACATAGACCAGGGACAGTCCTTCCTTCCGATCTGGTTCGGTGAGCAAGCCGCCGGTCACGCAACCTCTCCGACTATCTTCTCAGCAGCGATCACGATCCCCGCCGTGCCGCCGGGCGCCAGATGGTGGACCATGTTCTGCACCCAGGCGAAGTTGGCGTTGCGCGGCGGTAGGGTCCCGTATGGCCAGCGCCTGTCGTCGACCAGACGTTCGCCGCCCCAGTCCTTCACATTGAATGGCGGATTGGCGAGGATGAAGTCGGCCTTGAGGTCGGGGTGGCGGTCGTTGTGGAAGCCGTCGCCATGGGCGATGCGTCCTTCGATGCCGCGGATGGCGAGGTTCATCTTCGCCGCCATGTCGTGTAGTTGAATTCCTGACCCCAGATGGAGATATCGCCGTGTGCCCTGCCGCCATTGCCGTTGCCGGTGGCATGGGCGCGGATGAATTCAACCGACTGCACGACCATGCCGGACGAGCCGCAGCACGGGTCATAAACCCGCCCCCGATACGGCTCCAGCATCTCGACCAGCAGCCGAACGACGCGGCGCGGAGTGTAGAACTTGCCGCCCTTCTTGCCTTCGGCGTTCGCGAACCGGAAGAGGATACTCGCAGATCCGGCCCAGCACATCACGCGAGCGGGCCTCCGCATCGCCTGCCCGGATGTTGCCGATCATGTCGATGAGCTGGCCGAGCCGCTGCTTGTCGAGGGCCGGACGGGCATAGTCCTTCGGCAGCACGGCTTCGAGCGCGGGATGGTCCCGCTCGACCGCCGCCATCGCCTCGTCCACCGCCTGGCCCGCGGTCGGCTGCCGCGCTGCTCCTTCAGATGCCCTGAGCGGGCGTCCGGCGGCACCCAGAAGATGTTCTCGGTCGTGTTTTCGTCACGGTCCTCGGCGGCGTCGACGCCCCATTCGGCCAGCACCGCCGCATGGCGCGCCTCGAAGGCGTCGGAAATGTATTTCAGGAAGATCAGGCCAGGAACGACATGCTTGTATTCCGCCGCGTCCGTCGAGCCGCGCGGCGCATCGGCCATCGCCCGCAGCTCGGCCTCATGGCCGGTCGTCGCGCCGCTGTCCCGCCCTGCTGACGCGCCGCCTTGCTGTTTCCTGGGTGTTCCCCTGGCCATGCCGTGCCCTTCGACCTCCCCTCGCCGCCTGCATGGGGCACAATCCCGGTTGACGGCCATCCAATCCTGCCCCGCAGCCGAACAGTTTGCAATCGACCCCATGTGCCTGCTCAGCAGCCCTTTCGGGGATCGGCGAGATTGATGAAGGGCCGGCCCTCGAGGAGGCGTCGCCAGGTCCCGGCGATGTCCGGGAGCGAGCCGTCGAGGCGGCCGGCGGATTCGTGGGGTGTGACCGTGACACCCGGATGGGACCAGAAGGGATGATCCGGGGGCAGGGGCTCGGCGCGAAAGACGTCCGGGGTGGCGCCCGACCGATGACCGTTCTCCAGGGCGGCAAGAAGGTCCTCCTCGACACGGTGGCGCCGCGGCCGATGTGGATGAAATGAGCCCCTTCTTCGTGGCGGCGATGGTGGTGGCATCGATGAGGTCTCTCGTTTCCCGGGTGAGCGGAAGCGTCGAGACGCAGCAGTCGAGATCGCTCAGGAAATCGGCAAGGGCGTCCTGCCGTGGAGGCACGTCACGCCTTCAGGGTCATGTGCGCTCCTCGCCCAGCCCGACACCCTGAAACGCAGGTCCGCGAGGGCCCGGGCAATGGCGCTGCCTGTCGAGCCGAGGCCCATGACACCGACATGCACTTCACCTTGAGAGGCGGGGAAGGTGCTGGTGCCACACATACGCGACCGCTACTGCCGGCGGTAGAGCCGTTCCATCCTGAGGTCGCGCGGAACGTGGAGGACGACATACTCCACCATGGCTCCGATGAGGCCCGGATCCTGCAGGCGGACGATGTCGACGCCTTCGGGCATGGCTGGATGGTCGAGCAGGTCGCCAGCGCCGTGACCGAGAAAGACGATGCAGCGAAGGTTGGGGAATCCGGCGAAAGGTTCTCCGGAGATGTCTGCGGGATCGGCGGAATCAGGCCAGACGCGAAAGTCCGTGTCCGGCACCAGGGCGAGGAGTTCCCGCCGCCAGGCGCCGGCATCCTCATGATGGCTGACCAGGAGGAAGGCCTGGCTCACTCCGCGAGGGAGGCGAGAGCGCGGGCGGCGACCGAGGCCATGGCGAAGCTGCCGGGAGAATCAGCGCTCTTGAGATCACTCATGATCGCACCCGCCCGGGCGACGCGGGCCTGGTTGTCCCTGATCCAGCAGGCCGTGGCTGCGGGTGCGGGCTCGCCCGTGGCCAGGACAGCGAGGCTGATGCGGCGCTGCTTGAGGTAGCTGTCCTCGACGAGAGCCTGCCTGGCGAGACGATCCCAGCGGTTGTCCACCGGCAGGCGCGCCAGCGCATCGCGCATCCAGTCGGCGCCAAAGGTCTCGCCGACCTCGAAGAAGACCGTGGCGGCGTCGATCACGTCGATCTCCATGACATTGGCCGTCTCGATGACGTCGCATGCCGATGCGAGCGTGCGCAGGTTCGCCACCGGCGCGGCGATGTCGTCGGGCACACCTTCCTTGGCAAAGCGCCTGTAAGCCCTCCCGATCGATTTCCGGCGCCGCTTGCTGACCAGGTCGGGAAGATTGTCCCTCAGCGCCATGACCTGGGGGCGAAAGGCGCGTGTTGTCTCTCCGATCGCCATCGGATGCTGACGGTGATGGAGCATCCATACCGTGACCCGCTCAATGAGGAGAATGGTCTCGTTCAGCATCGCCGACTGAACGTGGGCGGGAACCTGGTTGTCGAGCGCCTCGATGCCGATCCAGATCTCACGCAGCGAGAAGGAATCACGGGCCACCGTATAGGCACGGGCGATGTCGGCGAAACCGTGACCCGTTTCCTCCGCCAGGCGGCGCACGAAGGTGATGCCGGCGCGATTGATGATGGAATTGGTGGTGAGCGTGGCGACAATCTCGCGGCGCAGCCTGTGATCGCGGATCCGCTCGTGGTGATCCTTTCTGAGAGGAACCGGGAAATAGGTGACCAGATCATCCTGCAGGTCCGGATCATCGGGCAGATTCGAACCAAGAAGTTCCGCGTAGAGATCCATCTTGGCCCAGGCCAGCAACACGCAAAGTTCGGGGCGTGTGAAGTTCCGGCCCCTGGCGCGCCATTCGCCCAGTTCCTCGTCGTCGGGCAGACCCTCGATCCTGCGGTCGAGAAGGCCCTTGTGCTCCAGCGCCCGCATCAGACGCACCAGTTCCTCGATCAGCGCCGGACCCTGAGCCTCGGCCACCGACAACGCCTGGGTCTGCAGGTAGTTGCTGCGCAGGACGAGTCCGGCCACCTCGCCGGTCATCCTTTCCAGAAGGCGGTCACGCTGCTTGACCGTCATGTCGCCAGCCTCGACGATATCGCCAAGCAGGATCTTGATGTTGACCTCGTGGTCCGAGCAGTCGACGCCGCCGGAGTTGTCGATGGCATCCGTGTTGATTCGTCCGCCGGCGAGCGCGTACTCGATGCGCCCGGCCTGGGTGGCGCCGAGATTGCCACCCTCACCCACCACCCGGGCACCCACCTCGCGACCATTGACGCGAACGCTGTCGTTGGTCCGGTCGCCGACACTGGCGTGGCTTTCGCGGGCTGCCTTGATATAGGTGCCAATGCCGCCGTTCCACAGCAACTCGACCTCGGCCTTCAGCATGGCGTGGATGAGTTCCGCAGGCGTCAGCGTCTCCTCGGCAATACCAAGCGCCTTGCGACACTGGGGCGACAGGGTGACCGACTTGGCGCTGCGCTCATAGACGGCGCCGCCTTCGCTCAGGCAACCGGTGTCATAGTCGGCCCAGGTTGACCGGGGAAGATCGAACAGACGCTTGCGTTCCTTCCAGCCGGTTTCGGCGTTCGGATCCGGATCGATGAAGATGTGCATGTGATTGAAGGCGCCGATGAGGCGGATGTGACGGGACAGCAGCATGCCGTTGCCGAACACGTCGCCCATCATGTCACCGATGCCGATGACCGTGAAATCCTCGCGCTCGACGTCCTTGCCGATTTCGCGGAAATGGCGGCGAACGGCCTCCCATGCCCCCTTTGCCGTGATCGCCATCGCCTTGTGGTCGTAGCCGGCCGATCCTCCCGATGCGAAGGCGTCACCGAGCCAGTGGCCGTAGCTGGCAGCCACGTCATTGGCAATATCCGAGAAGGTTGCCGTGCCCTTGTCGGCGGCAACCACGAGGTAGGGGTCGTCGTCGTCATGGCGAATCAGCCGCTCCCTCGAGACAACGTGGCCACCGGTGATGTTGTCGGTGACATCAAGCATGGCGGCCATGAACGTCCGGTAGCAGGCGATGCCCTCGGCCTGCAGGGCATCGCGCCCGGCGCTGGCCGGGGGTGGCCTCTTGACGACAAAGCCCCCCTTGGAGCCCACGGGCACGATCACCGCATTCTTCACCATCTGCGCCTTCACCAGGCCCAGGACCTCGGTACGGAAGTCCTCGAGGCGATCGGACCAGCGGATACCGCCCCTCGCCACCGGTCCACCGCGCAGATGAACGGCCTCGACCCTGGTCGAATAGACAAAGATCTCCCGCCATGGCCGAGGTTCCGGCAGGCCGTGAACGGCCTGGCTGTCGAACTTGAAGGAAACGGAGGACCTCAGGGCGCCGGTGGCATCCGTCTGGTAGAAGTTGGTGCGCAGCGTCGACTCGATCAGGTTGAGATAGCGGCGCAGGATGCGGTCCTGATCCAGGGACTCGACGCCTTCGAGCGCTTCGAGAATGCGCTCGCGCAGGGTGGTTTCGCGCACGTGAGCCCTGACCTGCCTGTCGGGATCGAACTTCGTCTCGAAGATATCGACGAGAAGGCGCACGATGACAGGGTTCGCCGCCATGGTCTGCTCGACATAGGCCTGGCTGAAGGGCGCGTTGATCTGCATGAGGTACTTGGCATAGGCGCGCAGGATGACCACCTGGCGCCATTCGAGGCCGACGAGGACGAGATCGTTGAAGTTGTCGTCCTCGATCTCGCCGGACCACACCCGCGCAAAGGTCTCGTGAAAGCGCTGACGCACCTCCGCAACGTCGACCGGCCAACCGTGTTCGAGCTGGACCCGGAAGTCGTGAATCCAGATCACCGTTCTGTCGTCAGGGCGGATCTCGTAGGGCGCTTCCTCGATGACCACCATGCCCATGTGTTCGAGCATGGGCATGATTCCCGACAACGGCACCGCTGATCCGCGGTGATAGACCTTGAAGTTGAGGTCTCCTTCGGCGGCGTCGACACGGCGATAGAGGTTCATCGCGATATCATCGTCACCCATGGTTTCCATGCGCTGGATGTCGGCGACTGCGAGGCGGGTGCTGAACATCTCCTTGTAGCCACCGGGAATCGCCGGTCGGTAGCGATGAAAGAGGACGGCTCCCCGGCCCTCGCCGAACTCCTCGGTCAGTGCATCCTGGAGATTGTCGTCCCAGGTCCGTGACGCTGCGGCGAGTCGCTTTTCGATGGCGCCTGGTTCGCCTTCGACCTTGTCCTTGTCCGGGGTGTGAACGATGAACTGGGCCCGGGCCATCGGCGCATCGGACACCTGGGTCTGAACGTCCACTGAACTGCCATTGAGTTCCTCGAGAAGGATGGCCTCCATCCGGTGGCGCAGACCGGTGGAATAACGTTCACGGGGGATGTAGACGAGGCAGGAGACGAACTGGCCATAGGAATCCCGTCGCAGGAAGAGGCGGATGCGCTGGCGATGTTCGAGGTGCAGGATGCCGCGGGCGAAGGATTCGAGGGTGTCGATATCGATCTGGAACAGTTCGTCGCGCGGAAACGTGTCGAGGATGTGTTCCAGCGCCTTGGCATTGTGGCTGCCCGGGGTGACTCCCGAACGCTCCATCACCATCGCGACCTTCCGTCGCAACAGGGGGATCTGGGATGGCGAGGTGTGGTAGGCGGTCGATGTCAACAGACCGAGGAAGCGGTACTCGCCGACGACCTCGCCCGCGCCGTTGAATCGGCGCAGCCCGATGTAGTCCATGAAGACCGGCCGGTGAACGTCCGAACGGGTCCATGCCTTGGAAATGATGAAGAGCTGCCGGTGTTCCAGGTACTGCACGAAGTGTTGGGGCAAGGCCTCTTCGTGACGCTTGCGGCTTTCCTCGGTGACCTCACGCAGGATGCCGCGGTTCTCCTCCTCCACGATATGGGCAAACACCTCGCCATCACGTCTTTCGAAACGGTACTCCCGGTATCCGAGAAAGGTAAAATGGTCGTCCAGCAGCCACTTCAGGAAGGCAAGACCTTCCTCAAGTTCTCCTGCCGGCACGCGTGGCGGCGCCGCCTTGAGTGCCGCCGTGTGGCGTTCGAGACACGCCACCATGGAATGCCAGTCCTCGACCGCGGCGCGGACCTGGCCAAGGACGTGATGCAGCCGTTCGGCAATCTCCCGATGACGTTCCACGGGCTGCTGGGTGATCTCGACGTGAAGAACGGATTCTGCCGGTCCGCTGTCTATCCCGGTCAGGACGCCCTCACCGTCACGGGTGACATGAATCACCGGGTGTATGAGCAGCAGCACCGGGACCCCGAGTACGTTGAGTGCGGCAACCACGGAGTCCACGAGGAACGGCATGTCGTCGTTGACAATCTCGATCACCGTGTGAGTCGACTGCCAGCCGTCCTCCTCGGGGTCCGGATCGAACACCCGGACCTTCGCCCCGCCGACGCGGCGGTGGCGAAAGAACTGCCACAGGGAAGCCACCTCTCCGTAGAGGTTCTCCGTCGACACGCCGTCGATGTCCTCGGCAATGACCCCGCCAAGGAAATTCTTCGTGAACCGGACCACGTGATCGGCCTCGGCCACGAAACCGCTTCGCACCAAACGCACCACCTCGTCGATGCGTTCCGTCAACTGGTGATGGTCCCGCTGCCGCATGACGATCCCCTCCACAGGTCATCCTACAGTCCGCCATGTCACAGCAAAACACGGACGGTGGCACCCTGTCGATCTCTCTGGTAGACAGGCCATGTTGCAATGGGCACCCGTAGCTCAGCTGGATAGAGCACAGGATTCCTAATCCTGGGGTCGCAGGTTCGAGTCCTGCCGGGTGCGCCACCTGGCGTCGGATTCGCACCCGCCGCCGGTACGTCACGGCGGCTTTCCAGGGGTGTGAGTTTAGTATGGCAGTTATGTTATGGTCTTAAGTTATGGACTTAGTTCCATTGTTTCATCTCATGCGGCCAGCGCCGGGGTGTGATGTGGGCTGATGTTGTCGTTGGCTGGTGCGTTGTCGCCCTCGATCATGGCGGTCCACGCGCTTTCGAAGCGGCCGGATTTGATGAGGGCGCGGAAGGTGAGAACGGCTTGTCCGCCGACGATGCGCCAGCGCATGCCGGAGCGCTTCATGCGCTGTGTGACGAGGGTCTTGTTGGCCGCCTCGACAAGTCCCGAGCCGATGGCGATCCCCTGTTGCTTCAGCGCGTGGTAGCGCATGCGGTGGCGATGCTTGCGGAAGAAGGCCAGTTCCCTGTCGATGTCGGCTCGGCCCGCCGGCTTGGCGGTGTCGCGAAGGTGACGCAGCGCCCGGATCACCCTGTCGATGCCGCGGGGGTCGTGACGCAGGATCTCGCGGTACTTCTCGAACCAGTGGGGCGCCGCTGCATGATCGGCCACCACGCGCAGATGCTCGCAGGCATGCCAGAAGTCGATCACCTCGGTCTCGGGATCAAGACCAGAGAGGAAGGTCCAGTTGTCGGCGGCGGCGTCGGCGATGGCGCTGATCCTGATCTCGGGACGCTTGCGCCTGATATGCGCGACCTCGCTTGCCAGCTGCGCCTTCAGCGTGCACTTGCCGCGCTCGGGCATGCGGCCGAGATAGACGGTCTTCAGGCGCTCACCGTCGGCGTCGTGGAAGGAGACTGTGCCACAGGCCGCCTCGCGCCAGCAGGCCTCGCTACGGCCGTCCTCGCCGGCCCGCAGCGCCACCATGACGCCGTCGAGCGAGACCGAGGCGGTGACCGCGTCCTGCGGAATGTCCTCGGCTTCCCGGATGCCATCCAGGGCCTGCGGGCCGAGACGTTCCCAACGCTCCTGCATGGTCAGGCTCAAGCGCTGCAAGGTGCTCACAGACGGCGTCATGGCGCCGAGCTTGCCGAAGAACGCCTCCGCTTCCCGCGCCGTGCAGTGGACCATCATCATCAGCCCAAGCTGAGCCGCCGGCCGTGTCAGGTCGTCGTCGACGAGGCCCAGGCTTTCGTCCACCGGCATCAGCGACCGGCAGTGCCCGCCGGTGCGATAGCGCGCACGCCGAAAGGTCACCGGGCCGAGCGAGGTCATGATCGTCTTCGGCGTCGGCGCCACACGGAACCAGTTCTGCCCGTCCCGTTCGATCCGGGGCGCACCGTCGTCCCGGGCCTCGGCACAGGCACCCAGGATCTCGCAGCCAAGCGCGTGCACGCTCTCAAGCACCCGCCGCTCCGCTTCCTCGAAAGCCTCGGCAGAGCGCTCTGAACCGAGCTGTCGATGACACACCGCGGTCACTTGCGTGACCGCCTCGACAACCCGAGGCGGCAAGCCGGAAAGATCGATGGACGCGGAAGGCCGAAGCTGTGACACTGACATGGGAGCGCTCCTGATGTTGTGGTTTCAAGCTAGCATCATATCGCATCTTGCGGTGCGGAGCGTTCCCGCATCCACCGCCAAGCCCTGCTGTCGTGACAAAATCCGGCCCTGAAACGGGCAATTGTCACGAAACCCCGTTTTCGCCGTTCCATCGCGAACGCACAACCGTGATAAATCAATGACTTGGCTTCGCCATACGAGAACTACACCCCTTTCCAGGCAGGGGTTCCCCATCCCCTCCAAGCGGATCACGTTGAACGAACTGCTGGATCACGACGCGCTGCCGAACAAGGGAAAGTCCGCCCGGGCGGACCGGGAACGGGAGGCCGACCCGACATTCCGGGAGATGCGCCGGCGGCATCCGTCCGTGGAGTCCGCGATCAACGGTCTCGAGCCACGCGGCATGGACCGGGTCCTGATCCCATGGGGCGGACGGCCTTGCGCGGATGACGGCGCTGTCCATGGCGGCCTTCGCTGTCCACTGCACCGGGCTGCTGCACAGGCAGGCACGGGCCCAACGACTAAAAAGACGCACCGCCTGAAGGCGGCTCCCATCCACCCCACTTGAGAAGCCTGCCGGGAGCGGGAACACCAGCCGCTCGCCCGGCGTCCGGATTCCCGGCTACAAGATCCCTGATGCCGCCGCGAATCGCCAGGAGTCACCCCGGAAATGGAGCGCCCGGAGGATCCGTCCCAGTTGAAAGGCCCCGGACAGCGTGGTGAAGCCGCGACGCACGGGACGACCGCATCGGCCGGGTATGGTTCGGTGCAAGGATCCGGAATGGATCACTTCGTGGTGTCAGGCAGGCGTTCGCGGGCGTCGCTCATGCAGGTCTCGGCGCGGATGTCGAGGAGGTTGCGCGCCTCGCGTCCGCAGGCCACGCCGACGAGGTGGACCGGGCCGCCGTGGTCGCGGCAGGTCTCGGCATAGCCACGCTCGCGCATCTGCGCCAGCGCCGCATCCAGCGCCGCAGCGCCGTCCCCCTCGCCCTCGGCCATCTTGAACTCCAGCACGAAGACCTGACCGCCGAGGCGCACCACCATGTCCGCACGGCCGCGGTGCGAGGCCTCCTCCACGTCGAAGTCCACCCCGACCGAACGCAGGCACATGTAGAGAAGGCTCGCATACCAGGCCTCGTAGCGCGCCAGGTCGCCCTTCGCGTGCCACTGGTAGGGAATGCCCGCAAGCCAGGCGCGAAGCTTCTCGCCGAAGCCGGCGAAGTCGTTCGCCTCAAGCAGGGCGCAGAACTCGCGGCCCCGCTCCAGCGGCTCGACCCCCTGCCTGCCCAGCCAGGCAAGCAGTTCGTCGTTGAGGCTGAGCCGGACCTCGAGGTTGGGATAGTCCAGCCGGTAGAGGGTCCTGTGGCCCTGCTTCTCCTCCCCCGCGATGGTCAGGTAGCCGGTCTGGAAGAGCAGCGCCTCGATGGCGATGTCGTCGACATCGAACTTCGAGACCAGGGACGTGCCCGCCAGCCGCCCCTCCAGCTCCATCGGGCTCACCGACTTCTCCATCAGCATGCGGAACAGGAAGTCCGGCGATCCGGTCTCGAACCAGTAGGGACGGAACTCGCGGTTCCGCAGGAACAGGAGCACATCCCAGGGATTGTAGACCCGCTCCCCGCCCCGCCAGTGGTAGCCGTTGTACCAGGTGCGGACCTTCTCGCGGTCCAGTCCGACAAGCTCAGGCCCGAACACACGGTCGAGATCCTCCTCGCGGTAGCCGCAGATCGTGGCGAAGCGCGGATCGAGGCTGATGTCCTTCAGGTTGTTGAGGCCTGAGAACACACTGGCCTTGGAGAACATGCTGACACCAGTAACGAAGACGAAGCGGACGTGTTCGGCGCTGTCCTTGACGATGCCGTAGAAGCCGCGCAGGTAGTCCCGGTTCGCCCTCGCAAGCCCGGGATCGTGAAGCATGTCGAGGACCGGCTTGTCGTACTCGTCCACCAGCACCACCACCTGCCGGCCGGTGGCGCCGTGCAGGCGGTCGAGGATGTCGAGAAGGCGTTCCGGTCCGGCCCTGCAGGCAGCGGGCGGGAGCCCGGCATGGCGTTCGACCAGTTCGAGTTGGGTCAGGATGTTGCGCTCGATGTCCCCGGGTTCGTTGTACTTCCCGCCGAAGCTCAGCCGTACCACCGGATGCGGCGAGGACCAGTCCCAGTGGGGGTGGATGGCGAGTCCCCGGAACAGGGGTTCGTGGCAGGCAAACAGCGATCCCAAGGTGTCGAGCAGCAGGCTCTTGCCGAAGCGGCGCGGACGCGACAGGAAGTAGTGGCGCCCCTCGTTCACAAGACGCCGGACGAGCGAAGTCTTGTCGACGTAGTAGAAATCCTCGCTGCGAATCGTCGGAAAGTCCTGGATCCCGATCGGAAGACGGCGGCGGCTCATCGGTCTCTCCCTTCGCGGCGCCGGAACCTGCGATCAGATAGGGCGCACGGAACCCTCCTTGCCGTGGCTCCCGATGTTCCGGAACAGCCGCGCCCGGACGCACGGCCACGCTATCCGCCTGCCTGTCCATGAGCAAGGGACGAAGGACATGGCCGCGACAGGGAGCGCCTGCGAGCCGAAGTCCCGTCAGGCTTTCGCGACCTCGATCGACTCCGTCCGGGGGGCATCACGACGAACACGCTGAACGACGTTGCGGTGCATGGTCTCGTCACGGCTGTCCGGGCGTCCGCGTCAGGGAGCTCCCTCCGGGCTAGGGCTGCGATGGCAGTTTCGACGGGGAGCCGGGCGCCGCTCAGGGCGTTTCTCCTGGCGGCCCTTGCGATGCGCTCCCACTGTTCCGGGAGCACGTGGACATGCCTGCTCAGCGTCTTCCTGTTTCCGGAATCTGCCCGTGGTTCGCGGTTGTTGTCGGATGCAGCGTGGGTCGATGACAGCAAGCTCGCCATACGTCGATCCACGGTAGTTCTGCGTGGCCATCGGCTGATGCACACGGCTCGAACGCGATGCATCCCTGGCGGAAACGAAACTGGATCGTGCGCTGAACTCATGACGCTGATCGGTGACACGATGCAAGACGGCACGACGCCCGCGACCAATCGGGTCATGGCGGACGGTGTTGCGCGATCATGCTGCAGGCGGCGTATGCGCACACATCGACAGCGTGTCGGCCGCCATCGATCGGTGACAAGTGTTCCCGACACGACAAGGCGGCGCAGCTCTCCTCCGACAGTTGCAGCCCCGGTGTCGAGCACGCCATCGGTGTGAGGGTGTAAGAACCACCGCGCCGAAGCGCGTTCCAGGTGCGCTTCCTGACCGCCCTGCCCTTCGGGCGATACACGAGTTGTATGGTCGCCATCCAGCCCGAGCGACGCTCGAGCAGCAGTGCCCGCCGCGCACGTGAGGAGACCATTGCCGAACCGTCGCCCACCTTCCGAGCAGCACCATGGGAAACACGATGCGACGACGCAGGTGCGGAACCGATCACGCGGCCGGCCGGTCACGCGTGCGGTCCGCACGGTCGTTTGTCGGCGCGCCAGGCCCGCGGTGCGACATCGTCGAGTATGCCGCGGCGACCGATGCGGCGCACAACCAACCGCGCGCGGCTGTCGGTGCTGCCATGCGATCGTCGCCGGGCCCGTGGCGAGCGGCGGCGGGCCGGCAAGGGGAACGCCGCCGTCGAAAGGCCGCGCCCGACCCGATCGCCTAAGCCGGGCCATCCGCCAGACGCGCGAAGGCGACGGCGAGCGCGGGGGTCCCATCCACCCCCGAGAGATCGTGTCGATCATCGGCCCATCTCTCGGCGAACCAGCTTCCCAGTCGATCACGATCCCGCCTCATGAGCGCTGCCGCCCGCCGGTCGGCGCAGACCGGCTTCGCCTGTCCGGGGTCCAGCCAGGGAGCGAGTCGAGGCAGGGCCGAGGGCGCATAAGGCCGCTGTCGGCCGTGCCGCTCCGGAACCCTGCCGCCGAGGGTCAGAACCGCGTCCTTCCAACCAGCGAGGCCGGACACGAAGTCGCTCCCGGACTGCATCCATGCTTCCTTTTCCGCAGCGCTTCGGTAGACCATCTGCGCTTCGTCCCGCAGAGAGGGCTCGCACACCAGCATGTGCAGGAGTCCGCCGGCACCGACAGCATATCCGACTCCCAGATCCTGGCTGAAGTCCATGGCCTCGGCATAATCGCGCGCCGCCCCCCTCAGGGTCTCGCACGCGAGGTCCGCCAGGTCCGCACGACCGAGCCTGTCGCTCAGCTCAAGCAACGCCTGAGCGATTCCTGCGCGGCCCGACAGGATGTCGATGGGGAGCGGCGCCATGCAACGTCTTCCGAAGTGAACCTCGTGCACAATGCCGACCCAGGTCGGATATCCGCACACGTTCGTCACGGCGAGATCCCGAACGTCGCTCGCGATCTGATCTGCCCAGGCCAGAAGATCCTCCGGCCTTGCCGGCGCCGGCCGGCCGCGCTCCGGGGTCTGCCGAGGCGGATTGGCTGCGCGCAGGGAAAACGACGAACGCAGCCACGCCAGCCGTTCCCGTTCGGTGGCTGCAGACATGGTGCCGAATGCGCCGCGCAAGGTGGCAATGGCATCCTTCCTGAACACGTTCCGCCACGCCTCACCCTCCACCCCCAGAAGGTCCCGAGAGGCCGGCGCGGTCAGGAACAGCGGGATGTCGAGGCGGCGCATGTCGCGCACCGCCGCCTCGCGGAGAGGGCCGGTCAGCTCGGCGTGGCGGGGCAGCATCTTGTGCAAGACGATCTCGCGCCAAACACCGTCTGACAGGGTGCCGGGAAGGAGGGATTCCTGAACGATCCGATAGCAGGTCCAGGTGTCGATCAGGAGGACGCGAAGCTGCGCGTCCGGCACATTTTCGAGCGCCGCCAGGATTCGCTCCTGCGTCGCCGCCGACCCCAGCTCCCGGGCGACCCGGAGATAGCCGTCCTCGAGGGCGTCGAAATGCGCCGCGCTGTCCGCGAAGTCGCCGGACTCGTAGCGCGGGGCATATCGCTCTTCCTGCCACACAAACAGACCGCCATTCTCTGCGGCACCCATCGGCGTGCGGTGCTCCCCCGGTTGGCAGAGGCACCCGAGGTCGGTCGGTTCCAGACCCTCCCTGATCGACATTAGAAGCGGCAGGATGCCGACGCTGGCCACTCGCATGTTGAAGCTGATCGCTTCCTCATCGACCAGGCGCCGTATCCGGGGCGGCCATGCCGAGGCCGGCTGCAGGACCGTTTCGAAATCAACGAACCGCGGCGTGGCGCCGTCGGCGATCAGGTTGTCGAACCAGAAATCGCTCGCGTTCATGGCCTGGAGCAAGGCAAGCCAGCCGCCGAGCGCCCGATAGAAACGGTCGGCATCCGCGGCGGCGGCGACCGGCTGCGGCGCGTACTCCCTTTCCCAGGCATAGCCCGCACGCGGCACCGTGGAGGGCGGCGAAAGCTCGACGCTGGAGATCAGGCCGACGATCTCCCGCATGACGCCGGCGATTCGCAGGTCCTTGGGCTTGAAAACGACCGAACCGTTGGCGAAGCGCAGGATTGCGACCGACCGCCCTCCGGCATGCGGATCGCCGAGTCCCTGCTCGATACCGACCAGCAGCCCGGGATCTCTACCGTCGAAGAAGCGCCGGGACAGTTCGGCCCGGTCTTCGGCTGCATGGCGCAGCATCCGAACGAGGTCCGCACGCCAGTCGGCCAGCGTGCGGCCGAGCGCGTAGGCCAGCGCCGGACTGCGGGCGAACCGCGCCGCCCAGGTCACGCGCGACGCCCCCAACCTGGCCTCATACCGCATGGTCTGCATCAGGATCGCGCGGAAACGCCATTCGAGATGGGACACCGCCCCGTCCAGCGCGCCGGCGCCGTGCGGCAGGCCACCGGGCCATTCCGCCTCGATGCGGCCGCGGGCCCACGGATAGACGGCCGAGAATGGCGACTCGGTATCAGCCAGCCGGGCGAGGATCTCCCGCAAGGCGCAACCCCAGTCCGGCGCGGGACCCTCCAGGCGGACATCGCCGAATCTCGCCAGATAGGCGCCCACGGACAACCCCAGCCCCTCGGCATGTCGGGCCAGCGCCTGCCGCGAGCCGAAGGCGTCGAGAAGCCTTCCTTCGCGGCGAGACCGGGAGTCGGGGTCGGTGGGGGCCATGACGAACGGCCCGTCGCCGCCGCGCTCCGGCGGCGGCGACGCCCGGGCGATGAGAATGTCGAGGTCCATAAGCCTGCTTGAGCCTTCCTGTGAAAGGGCCAATCGGGGTCAGCCATCCAGCGTGGCGCAGTGTAATGTCAATGTCCCGGCGGACAGAAGGATCGGGCCGTATCTGCGGAACGACGAAGACACCGAGCCATGCCCCGGGCCGCCGCCACGGTCGAACCCCTGTCACCGTGATCCGCCACGACATCGTCGAATGTGTCCGAACGTCCCTTGCACAAGCATACAACAGGGGATAATCTGCCGTCCTGCAACCTTCACGGAGCAAGCTGATGAACAGCCAGCAGTTCATGCAGGAAGTGGAAATGAACGATGATCGCCGTGATCTCGTCGTCGCCATTTCCGACCGCTACCACACCGATGCGGCTTTCCGTGACCGGATTGACCGCGGCGACAACGACGATGTCTTCGACGAGTTCGGGATGACACGCCTGGAGGGAGTGGATTATCGGTTTCTCATGGATTCCGACGAGGTGACGCACTTCGTCATGCCGCCCGATCCCAACAGCGATCTGGCGGATGAGCAGTTGAGCCAGATTTCCGGCGGCAGCACGGCCAGCACGGCCGGCACTGTCGGATCGGCGAGCACCTTCCTCTGCTTCACGTCCTTTTCCAGCCTCGGCAGTGCATCCACCGCCGGATCGGCGGGTTCGGCTGGTTGAGGCTGAGGCCTTGCGCAACGCACCGGCCTGCCGACAACGATCCCCTCAGACAAGATTTGCCAAGGAGACACAACCATGAACGTCCCAAGCAATGACTTTCTCGACAACATCGACATGTCGCCGATGGCCATGGGGACATATACGAAGAGCTACGAGCGATTCCTCGAGACCGCCGACCGGTACCGGAGCGACGAGGAGTTCCGCTCCTCGATCGATGAAGCCAGCGGCACCGAGGTGTACAAGGCCTTCGGTTTCGACGTTCCCGTCGTCGGCATGCAGGTCGACGTGGTCGCGAACACCGATGAGGTCGTGCATTTCATCTTGCCGCCCGACCCGAACATGGACCTGGCTGACGAGAGCCTGAGCGCGGTGTCGGGTGGCGCCACGGCTGGCAGCGCGGGCAGCGTCAGCTCGGCGAGTACCTTCCAGACCAGTACCTTCTTCAGTTCGTTTTCCACGGCGGGCACGGCGGGCACCGCGGGCAGCGCCAGCTAGAAGGTCGCGGTTGCTCTATGGTCATCGTGCAGCGGAGGAGAGAGATGTGGAAAAACCACTGAAGCCGATCGACGCCCTGGTCACCGACCTTCTTTCGTCGGGGGACCTGAAGGAACGTCAGCAACTCTATGCAGACGTGGTGGCGAAGTACTACGGCGACCCCGACTTCAAGGCGAAGATGGACGCCGACCCGACCGCCGTCCTCAGGTCCGAGGGTTTCGATTTCCCGGAAGGGGCCAAGGTCAAGCTGGTCTTCAACACCCATGACCGCGTCCATATCCTCTTGCCGGCGCCTTCGACCTACCGGGATGTCGTGGCGCGCAAGGATGAATGAGTAGGGAAGCCGGGCCGCCCTTTCGCTTTTTCCACCCTCCTGCGCCGGCCCGGCCACCGGGTGTGCTGTCGTAGTGTCTGTCGACCGAACGGGGTGGAAACCGATATTCGCGCCGCCGCAACGGTTCACCGAATGCGACCGTGGCATCATCGAAAGGCCGTTGCTCGCACCCCATCTTGCTTCCCGCGTTTCGGAGGACGGGGCCCTTATCCTGGCGTCCGAGACCGCGAGCATCCTCTTGGCCGGAGAGTTGTATCGCGACCTCGCGCCTCTGCTCGAGAGCGGGCATACCCGCCGCGAGATCGTCGCCGAACTGTCGGAGCGGCATTCGGCGCTGCGCGTTCAGACCGCCATGGTTTCGCTTGCAGCCAAGGGTTGCGTCGTCTCGGCCGACTTCGCCATGGACAGGGTGTCCGCCGCGTTCTGGTGTTCGCAGGGGGCCACGCCGAGATGGGCCGAACGGCGTCTCGGCGCCGCCCGGATTGCCCTCTTCGGAGACGACGGGCGGCTCGGCGCGGCGCTCGCAGACCTCGGGCTGACCGTTGGGCCGGACAGGCCGACGCTGTCGGTCGTCGTCACGGACGATTACCTGGACGATGCTCATGCGCGGACCAACCGCCGGCATCTCGAGTCAGGCATCCCCTGGGCTCTGGTCAAGCCCGTGGGCGTCTTTTGCCTCTTTGGCCCGGTGTTCCGCCCTGCTGAGCAGGACGCGCCGTGCTGGACCTGTCTGGCGAGCCGGATCGGCAGCAATGTCGAGATCGCAAGCTATCTGCGCGGCCTCCCGGCCGGGTTCGCGTTCCCCGCGAATACGCCGGACAGTCTGTCCGACGTCGTGATCGGGCTGGCGGCCCTGGAACTTGCCAAATGGGTCGTCTTCGGGGACAGCGCCACGCTCCACCGCCATACCATGGCACTGGAAGCACTCGGCATGAGGACCACCATCCATCCGGTCACGCGGCGGCCGCAGTGCCGGTCCTGCGGCGACCCGGCGCTGTACCGCGTGGACCGGCCGGCTTCGCCGCTGCGTCTCGCCCCCAGCCCGAAACCGGTACGCACCAGCGGCGGTTTTCGCTCCGTGCCGCCGCAGGACACCCTGCGCCGCTACCGTCACCTCGTCAGTCCGGTCACCGGGGCGGTGAATCGGTTGCTGCGCATCACCGACGAGCGGGATTCCTGGCTGCATGTCAATGTGGCCGGCGCCAACCTCGCGATGCAGGCGCGCAGCCTGCTGGCGTTGCGCACCAGCATCCGCTCCCTTAACTCCGGCAAGGGAAGCACGCGAGAACAGGCCGAAGCGAGCGCGCTGTGCGAAGCCATCGAGCGGCATTCCGGCGCTTACCGCGGCGACGAAATCCGCCGCCGGACCCGCTTCGTGGATTTTCGCAATGGCGAAGCCATCCACCCGGAAACGGTTCTGCACTACAGCGACCGGCAATACGACAACGCCGCGGAACTCAATGCCCTGCAACGGAAGTTCGCCTATGTTCCGGCACGTTTCGACACGACCGTTGAGATGAGCTGGTCCCCGGTCTGGTCGTTAACGCAGGAATGCCATCGCTACCTGCCCACCGGGATGCTCTATTTCTCCATGCCGCAGGAACATGACGAGCCGTTCTTCGGCCCGGACACCAACGGCTGTGCGGCCGGCAACACCCTGGAGGAGGCCATCCTGCAGGGATTCCTGGAACTGGTGGAGCGTGATGCCTTCGCTTGCTGGTGGTACAACCGACTCCGGCGTCCCGCGGTGGCGCTCGACAGTTTCGGCGACGCCTACCTTGCGGAAGCGCGCGACTACTACGCCGCCTGCAACCGCGATCTCTGGATGATCGACGTGACCCACGATATCGGCATTCCGGTGTTCGCTGCGGTATCGCGTCGAACGGACAAGGACCAGGAGGATATCGTGTTTGCCGCCGGCGCCCACCTGGACCCCGGTATCGCGGGCATGAGGGCCGTGTGCGAACTGAACCAGCAGTTGACCGCAGTCCGGGACGTGAAGGCCGACGGCACCGGCTATCTCTTCGACGACCCCGAGAGCCTGTGGTGGTGGAAGAATGCCCGCGTGAGAGAGCATCCCTACCTGGTGCCGGACTCCGCCCTGCCCGAGCGAAGCGTGGAGCACTATCGCGCTCCCCGGACCACCGATACGCGCGAGGATGTCGAGCATTGTCGGTCACTGGTCGAGGACCTCGGCATGGAATTCCTGGTCCTCGACCAGACCCGGCCGGATATCGGCATGCCGGTCGCCCGCACCATCGTGCCGGGCATGAGGCATTTCTGGGCGCGGTTCGCTCCGGGGCGTCTCTATGACGTGCCGATCAAGATGGGATGGCTTGCCGAGCCGACCGCGGAAGCCGATCTGAACCCCGTCGCAGTGTTCGTCTGATTGGAGGGACGGATGGGATTTTTCGATCTGCTCGGGGAGCCCGCGATCCTCGCCCGCCTGCCCGCCGGGCGAAAGCTGGCAGCGTCTGCGGACGGCAGGTCCCTTGTCGTCGAGGACTCGGTGCTGGGGATCGGACCGCCTTTCGCGCCCTACGCGCGGGCCTATGGGACGGCCAACACGATGCTTCGCGCCGGCGCCCCGCTGAGCGAACTCCGCGACGCGGTCATCGAGGCCGGCGGGCCGTCGTGCGCAGCCTCCTATCTTGTCGCCCTGCAGACCCTCTATCGGTTCCGGGGGATGGAACTGCTCGTGATCGACGAGACGGGCGAACAGGCAGTGATGCAGCCGCAGTGGGACGGCCATGCCCCCCGCCTGGCGGAGGACATGCCGCCGCCGGAGGCCAACCTCGACCGCTTTGCCTGCCTGCGCCGTTCCGGGCGGGACTGGATACTGGAATCTCCGCTGGCCGGCACACGCTTCCGCCTCTCCGATCCGAGCCGCCTCGAGGTCCCTGTCATCCGACGGGCCCTGGCCGCCGAGGGCTTTCTGGAGACCGGGGGTGCGGCAGGCGACCCGCGCAGCGAGGCCTTGATGCAGTGGGAGTTTCATGACCTGCTGTATCATTGGCATCATCGGCCGGGCTGGCATGGTGATCCGATCGGCGGAATCTTCCCGTTCGTCGGCCAGGTCGATCCGCCGCCTGGCGTCCGTCCCCCCTGGCCTGGCCGGCGGACCGCGTTGCCGGTTGCGCCGGAGGACGCCGGAGGAGAGTCGCTCGTCCGGATTCTCGAACGGCGCCGATCGGAGAGGGTCTATGACGAAGCCCGTCCGATCTCCCTGGCGGACCTCGGCGCGCTGCTCGACCGCGCCGCGCGGATTCTCGAACGCTTTGCGGTCCCGGTCGGCGATCCCGCGGGGCCGTCCTACGATGTTGAAGTCACGAGACGGCCTTATCCCTCAGGCGGCGCCAGCTACGAACTCGAGATCTATCCGGTGGTCGATCGCTGTGACGGCCTGGAGTCCGGCCTGTACCACTACGACGCAGCGACCCATGAACTGGTCGCGATCGCCGGGCGCACGACCGAGGTGGAGGCGATCGTGGAGGATGCCAGAGTGGCGACGGGACACCTCGCCAACCCTCAGATCGTGCTGGCGTTCAGCGCCCGTTTCGCCAGGGTCATGTGGAAGTACCGATCGATCGCCTATGGCGTGATTCTGCGCAATGTGGGCGCACTTTACCAGACCCTGTATCTCGTGGCGACGGATCTCGGTCTTTCTCCGTGCGGCCTCGGTACGGGGAACTCGGCGCGTTTCGCGCGGGTGACCGGCCTGGATCCGGTGATCGAGGGTACGGTCGGCGACTTCATCCTCGGCGGTCCTCCGAAGGACAGCGGACAGGCGAATTGAGATGGCCGCCGATTCGGTCACTCCCCCGTCAATGGCCATCCTGTGCAGTCTGGCGGACGACCGCGGCCTTGTCGAGCGGCCGATGCTGGCGCCGCATCTCGATGTTCGCCTTCACGACGACACGACCGCGCTGATCGTGTCCGAGGTGTTCAGCGGAGTTCTCCACGGCCGGCGCTACATCGATATCCTGCCCCTGCTTGACGGCAGCCACTCGCGCCACGAAATCGCCGCGGCGCTGGCCGACCGGTATTCGGCGATCGAAGTCCAGACCGCGCTGGTCTCGCTGGCGTCGAAGGGCTACGTTGTCTCAGCAGACGCCACGATCAGCCGGGACATGGCTGCCTTCTGGAGTGCGTGCGGCGCGTCGCCACGCTGGGCGGAGACACGGCTGGACGCCGTGCGGGTTGCGGTGACGGGCGACGGTCTCGGTGCCGCGCTTGCTGCGATGGGCGTCACCGTGACCGACGACAATCCGACCCTCTCGGTCATCCTGTGCGACGACCTGCTCGGTGAGGACTGCGCCGAGGCCAACCGCCGTCACCTGGCATCCGGACTTCCGTGGCTGCCGGTGGCGCCCAACGGCCTGACGGCGCTTTTCGGTCCGGTTTTCCGGCCTGGCGACGGCGGACCGTGCTGGGCCTGTCTGGCCCATCGTCTGCGCAGCAATCGCGAAATCGAGAGTTTCCTGCGCACCGGCGGGGGGGGCGCTGTCCTGCGCCGAGTCGCGCCAGCACCGCTTGTCGAGGCAATCCTCGGTCTCGCCGCGGTCGAGATTGCCAGATGGATCGTCTTCGGGGAGAGGGCGGCGCTCCATGAGCACGCGATCTCGGTCGATGCCCACAGTCTCGAAAACGACCGGCATCGGGTGTTCCGCCGACCGCAATGCGGGGTCTGTGGCGACGCGGCGCTCTACCGCCCCGACCGGGCGCCGGTTCCAGTCACGCTCGCACCATGCCCCCGAACGGTGGCCAATTCCGGCGGCTCGCGTTCGGTGCCACCGCGGGAGACGATTGCCCGTTACCGTCACCTGGTCAGCCCGGTGAGCGGCGTGGTCACCCAACTGGTGCGTTCCACGAACGAAACGGACCCGTGGCTGCATGTCTACTGGTCCGGCAGCAACATAGCGCTGAGGAGCGACAACCTGCGCCTGCTGCGCACCACGCTGAGGAGCAAGAGTTCGGGCAAGGGCGCCAGTCCCGAACAGGCCGAAGCGAGCGCTTTGTGCGAGGCGATCGAGCGCGTTTCCGGCGCCTTTCACGGCGACGAGATCCGCCGCCGCGCGCGCCTTGAGGATTTCGCCGACGGCGAAGCGATCCATCCCAACACGGTCCAGCTCTTCAGCGACTGGCAGTACGACCACGCCGAAGAGATCAACGCGCGCAGAGCGCGATTCAATTTTGTCCCGAGGCGTTTCGATCCTGCCGTGGAGATGAGCTGGACACCGGTCTGGTCGATGACTCGGGGGTGTCACCGCCACCTGCCCACCTCCATGCTCTATTTCGCCGCACCGCTGGAGGACGGCCAGATCTATTGCGGTCCGGATTCGAACGGCTGCGCGTCAGGCAACACGCTGGAGGAGGCGATTCTCCAGGGATTTTTCGAGCTGGTCGAGCGCGATGCCTTTGCCTGCTGGTGGTACAATCGGGTATCGCTTCCCGAGCTGGACTTCGACAGCTTCGGCGAAGCCTATTTCGACCGCGCGCGCGAATACTACAAGTCCTTCCACCGCGATCTGCGAATGCTTGATGCGACCACCGATCTCGGTATCCCGGTATTCGTTGCGGTGTCGCGCCGGACTGACAAGGAGGCCGAAGACATCCTGTATTCGGCCGGCGCCCATTTCGAACCACGCATTGCCGCCTTCCGTGCACTGTGCGAATTGAACCAGTATCTGGTCGCCGTTCGAGATGTCGGCATCGACGGCAACGGCTACCTCTATGACGATCCGGAATGCCTCTGGTGGTGGCGCAATGCAACACTTGCCGAGCATCCCTATCTTGCGCCGGACAAACGGATGCGGCAACGTCTGGCCCGGGACTATTCGGCGCCGCAGACAACCGACATCAAGGATGACGTCGAGTATTGTCAGGCGCTGGTTGAGGCGAGGGGCATGGAGTTTCTGGTGCTCGACCAGACCCGGCCGGATATCGGTATGCCGGTCGCCCGGACCATCGTGCCGGGATTGCGTCACTTCTGGCCGCGTTTTGCTCCCGGCCGCCTGTACGACGTGCCGGTTGCCATGGGGTGGCGAGAAACGCCCAAGGCCGAAGCCGATCTCAACCCGGTGGCGGTCTTCATATGAACCGAACGGCAATGGCGGAAAGCGGTCCGGCCCGGCCGCTGCACGGGGGATGGCTGAGAATTGCCCGACGGCAAGCATGCCCGATGGAAGCCTCGGGCCGCCGCCAGGGGCGCCGCAGACGCACGCGGCCTGGTTGCAGGACCATGCCCTTGCGATGGCGCATCGCTCGTTCGTGCCTTGCCTGGCTCGGCACTGCCCTTGCGCTCACCGCAGCGCCGGCCTCGGCGCTGACCATCGAGGAGGTGCTGGCCGCGGCCGCGGCGTCGAACCCGGGTCTGGCCGCGGTCCGCGAGGCTGCGCGCGCGCGCCACCAGGATGTGCCCGAGGCCGTTTCGGCATGGCTGCCCACGCTCCAGTTCAACGCCAGCGCCGGTCGGCAACGGATCGTCTCCGATCGGTCCTTTTCCCTGGGTGCTGACCGAACCCAGTATTCTTCTCCGCGCTCCTGGACATTCTCCATCACGCAGAACCTGTTTCGCAGCGGCCGCGACTCCGCTGCGCTCCGAAGGGCTGTCCAGAGCGTGTCAAGGAGCCACGCCTCCGTGGAAGACAGCGAACAGACCGTTCTTCTTCGCGCCGCGACAGTCTATCTCGACACGCTCCGGGCGGAACGGGTCGTGGAGTTGCGCGCAGCCTCCCTTGCCGCCTTCGATGAGCAGGTTCGCGACGTCAAGGCGCAATACGATGTCGGGGACCGGACCGGCGCCGATGTCGCCCAGGCCGAGGCGGAACGGGAGATCGCCGCAGCGGACATGGTGGCGGCGACGAGCGAACTGAACGTCCACAGAGCCCGCCTTCTCCAGTTGACCGGCCTGGTGCCGGACGGTCTCGAGGCGGCAGGCCTGCCGGCCGGCCTGCCGCGAACCCTGGAGGAAGCACACCGGACAGCCCGCACGCAGCGGCCCGCCGTTCGCGCCGCCGAAACCGCGATTCGCGTGGCCGAGGCGTCGGTTCTCGTGGCCACGGCCGAGCTCGGACCGCGCGTCGACCTCAGGGCTGCGGCCAAGAGACAGACAGGAACGGCTCTTCCGGACAGTACCGAAATGAGCCTGACGCTGCAGCTGACCGTGCCGATCTATCAGGCGGGGGTGACAGGTCCGCGGATTCGCCGAGCCCGACATCTTCAGGCCCAGCGCCGCAACGAATGGCTCGATGCGGTGCGCAGTGCCTCGCAACTGGTCGAAAGCGCCTGGCGGAACCTGGAAGCGGCCCGGCAGAGGCAGGCGGCCTTTGCGACCGCAGTCGAGGCATCACGCACCGCCCTGGCAGGGATCAAGCGCGAGGCCGAGTTCGGAGAGCGCACGACCCGGGAGATTCTGGATGCCGAACGGCGTGTCGTGACGCGCCAGATCAGCGCGCTTTCGGCTGAACGCGACGTGACCGTCGAGGCCTATCGCCTGCTGGAAGCGGTGGGTGCGCTGACCTCGCGGAGACTCGGGATTGCCGGTGTGCCGGATCTCGCCCGCGAGGCCCGCGAGGTGAAGTGGAAGCTCGCTCCCGGGATCCTCTCAACCAGATGACGGCGGCAGCCTGTCCCACCCGATGCCCTGACCGTCAGGGCGTCGTCCGCAATTAGACTCCTGGTGTGCACAAATGGCGGAACTGTTCAGAAAGGCAGCGCTGGACCGGCTGTCCGAACCGGAGAAGATCGATCGTGCACTTTCGATCGTTTCGGCCAGGCAATGGGTGGCGCTGTGCGCCTTGATGGCATTCGTCGCCGCGCTGGTGGCCTGGTCGGTGTGGGGATCCGTTTCCACCTATGTGAGTGCCAACGGAATACTGCTGAACACCGGTGGCACGGTGATTGACGCCGTGGCCGTCGATACGGGCACGCTGACCGATATCGCCTTCACGGTCGGTGAATCGGTTGACAAGGGAGAGGTCGTTGCCACGACCGTGAATCCAGATCTGACGGAACGCTACCGCAGCGCTCTCGCCTTGGTTGAAGAGAGCGAACGGGCCCTGGACAATCTCAAGGCAGCGTTCGAAGCAGAGGATCAGTTGTTCAAGAACAACGTGGCCAAGCAGCAGGCTCGCCTTGAACAGCTCGAGAGCATTGGCCGCGAGGCAGTGCACAGCGCCCGTGAACGCCTCGACAGCCACCGCCAGCTCTACGATGAACGCGTCGTCACAAGGGTTACCCTGGAGCGCAGCCAGCAGGCGTTTGACCGCGCACTGCAGGAGTTGTTCGAAACCACTCACCGGCTCGAGACGCTGGAAGCGCGGGAGTTGACGCGCCTCAACGATCACCGCGTCCAGGTCGGCAGTGCCGACACCCGTCTTCAGGAGGCGCGCCTGCGGGCTCGTGAACTCCAGACACGTCTGCAGTCGCAACAGATCCTGGCGCCGGTTTCCGGCGGTGTCATCGAGATCAAGGCCGCCCTGGGTTCGGTGCTCGTTTCGGGCCAGCCCGTGCTCAGCATCAAGACCGGCTCGAACGAAGAAGTCGAGGTGCTGATGTACATTCCACCGGCCGATGGCAAACGGGTCGAGCCGGGAATGAAGGTGTTGGTCTCTCCTGCGACCACGCAGCCGCAGACGCATGGCTTTGTCAAGGGTCTGGTCGAGAACGTGTCGGAGTTTCCGGTAAGCGTCAGCGGCATGGTCACCGTGTTGCAGAATCAGGAGCTTGCCCAGATCTTCTCCCAGAACGGGCCGCCATACGCCAGCCGCGTGACGCTGCTGCCCGATCCATCGACGGCGAGCGGTTTCGCCTGGACCACGACGAAGGGAGCAAGTGAGGCGCTGATCTCCGGAACGCTCGCCAGCATCGATGTCAAGGTCACGAGCCAGCGCCCCATCGCCATGGCCATTCCGCTGCTGAAGAAGCTGACCGGACAGTGAACTCCACCAAGCTGCGAGCGAACCTTTCCCGCAGGCGCGGCGGCAGGCGAAGCGTACCCACCATCCTGCAGATGGAGGCGACGGAATGCGGCGCCGCCTGTCTGGCGATGATTCTTGCCCGCTACGGCAAGTGGGTGCCCCTGGAAGAACTGCGGGTGCGCTGCGGCGTGTCGCGCGACGGCAGCAAGGCGGTCAACATGCTGCGGGCGGCCAGGGAACTCGGCCTCGATGCGCGCGGCTTCCGCCGCGATCCGGGACGCCTGTTCGATCTTCCCTTCCCCATGATCGTGTTCTGGAATTTCAACCATTTCATCGTGCTCGAGGGCATCCGGCGCGGTCTCGTCTACATCAACGATCCGGCCGAAGGCCCGCGCCGCATATCCATGCAGGAGTTCGACGAGGGGTTCACCGGGGTCTGCCTCGCCTTCCAGCCGACGCAGCAGTTCGATCGAAGCGGTGCGCGACCGAGTCTGCTGCAGGGCTTGTTCGCTCGTCTGGGCCGGGCGCGGTCCGCCTTGCTGTTCGTTGTCCTCGCGACTCTCGCGCTGCTGGTTCCAGGGCTTGCCCTGCCGACCATCTCCAAGGTCTTCGTGGATGAGATCCTGGTCGGGAGGAGCGAGAATCTCGTTGTACCGCTTCTCATCGGCCTCGCACTCGTGACCGTCCTGCAAGGCCTGCTCACCTGGTTCCAGCAGCACTGTCTTGCGCGTATGGAAACCAAGCTTTCGCTCGTCGCGACATCGCAATTCTTCTGGCATGTCATGACGCTGCCCATGGCATTCTTCTCGCAACGTTTTGCGGGCGACATCGCCAACCGGGTCGCGTCGAACGACAATGTGGCGCGGGTGGTTTCAGGCGAGCTCGCCACCAATGCCGTCAACATGCTCACCATGATCGCCTATGCGGCCGTCATGCTGGCCTACGACATGATCCTGGCGCTCGTCGTGTTCGCCATGGGGATCGTCAACCTGTTCGCCCTTCGCGTGGTCTCAAGCGCCCGGGAGAATGCCAGCCGCCGCCTGCTCAAGGAACAGGGCAAGGTCGCGGGTGCGTCGGTCGCCGGCCTCAGCATGATCGAAACGCTGAAGGCCAACGGCACGGAGAGCGACCTGTTCTCACGCCTGTCCGGCATGCATGCCAACGTCGTGGCCGCCCAGCAGGACCTCGGCCGGTTGACAAGCCTCCTGAACGTCGTGCCGCCTCTGCTCACGGCACTGACGACCGTTGCCATTCTGGGCGTCGGTGGTCTGCGCCTCCTGGAGGGCGTGCTGACCGTCGGCGGGCTGGTTGCCTTTCAGAGTCTTGCGCGCAGCTTCTCCCAGCCGATTGAGGGTCTGATCCAGTTCGGCGCCAGCCTGCAGACAGTCAAGGCCGACATTGCCCGGCTCGACGACGTGTTGAACTACAGGCCGGATCGGCGGGTCGTTCGCGGCATGCGCCGGTCCGACGAGGGCGAACGTCCGCGCTGCTCGGGTTTTGTCAGGCTCGACAATGTCACCTTCGGCTACAACCGGCAGGAGGCGCCGCTGATCGAGAATTTCAGCCTTGAGATCAATCCGGGCCAGCGGGTTGCCCTTGTCGGCGGTTCCGGCAGCGGCAAGTCGACCGTCGGCAAGCTGGTTTGCGGCCTGCTCAATCCCTGGTCCGGTACGGTGCGCATCGATGCAGACCGGCTGCAGGACCTGTCCCCGAGCCACATCGCCGAGACTGTCGCCTATGTCGATCAGGAAATCGTCCTGTTCGAGGGAAGCGTGCGGGACAACATCACCCTCTGGAACTCGACCGTCAGCAACCGTCGGGTCGCCCAGGCCCTGCGCGATGCCGCCATTCTCGACGACATCATGGCGCGACCGGACAAGTACGACGCGCCGATAGAGGAAGGCGGCCGAAACTTGAGCGGCGGTCAACGCCAGCGTCTTGAAATCGCGCGGGCGCTTGCGCCCGATCCGCACATCATCGTGTTCGATGAAGCCACCGCCGCACTCGATCCTGCAACCGAAATGGAGATTGACGACAACCTCCGCCAGCGCGGTTGCACCTGCCTGATCATTGCCCATCGGCTCAGCACGATCCGGGACGCCGACCGGATCGTCGTGCTCGACGGTGGCCGGGTTGTCCAGGAAGGCCGGCACGATGAACTGATCGAAACCGACGGTCTTTACCGCACGCTGATCACGTCGGGTTGAGAACGTGCCCGTACCCGACTCCATCGCGCACATCTTCGGCCCACCCCGGGAAACGGGCGCGTTCAGACCCATCATTCTGAACGATCCCGGGCGCGTCGTCATGGTCGCCCGGGGCTATCTGGACATTTTCGCGGTCAGGAGCAGTGGTGACCTGCCGCTTCACCGCAGCCCCTTCATCACTCGTGTCGTCGCCGGCCAGGCCGCCCTTGACGGACCGGCGCTGGAAAGTGCCGAGTCCGGTCAGGAGAGGCTTTCCTTCCTTGCCGTTCCGTCTCGAGACGCCGCCATCATGGAGACGGAACGATCGTTGCTCAACGCCGAGGGAGCGTTGAGCATCGGCACGCTCACCCTCATCGACGGGTGGATATCGAACCTGTCGGAATTTCTGTCGCGAAACCGGCTTCTGCCGCCGCGCGGCATGCAGTTGCTCGAAGCCGACCCGAACGTGCCCTACCCTGCCGGCCTCGCGGTGGGCGCGCATCACTCGGACGTGATCTGGGTCTCGGCGGACCGGTCGACCCACTTCATCGGAAACCGAGAGTTCGCCGTCGGAGCGAGGACGCTTCTGCCGCTGTCGGAATGGACCTGGCTGCACCTCGCCGCCGACACCGAGGTCTCGGCGGTGCACACCCCGGCGCTCCTGGGCACGGACCGGCTCTGGCCGGCCATGGACCGTTTCAGCACGCTGCTGCTCAGAGCGGCGCAGCTCGTCGACGAAAGGGACATCACCACCGCCCGGGAACGCAGCCGGACAAGCCGCAAGGACCGCGAGACGGTCACATCGACGATCCTCCAGGGTATCGGCGAGGTCCTGAACACGGCGACAGGCGACGAGATGGCGGCGCCGGCAGCCAACCGCGCGCCCTTGTTCACGGCGGCGAGTCTGGTCGCCAGGTCCGTCGGCGGCGACCTTGGCGCTTCCCGAAACAGCCACGAAGCAAGCCAGACGTCTGACGCGGGAACCCTGGCCTCCTTTACCCGTCTTTCCGGGATGAGGACGCGCGAGATAGCGCTTGCGGACGACTGGCCCAGGCGCCACGGGCCTTCCTTCGTCGGGCGTTTGATCGATGGCGCCCGGCCGCTGGCGGTCCTTTCGAACGGCCGCGGCTCCTACCGCGCCGTCGACCCGGAGGCCGGGCGGGTCTGGACTGTCGACCGCAAGGCCGCCGAGGGGATCGAACGTCGCGCTGTCATGCTGTACGCTCCCCTGCCGGATCGCGTCAGGACCGGCCTGGCGGCGCTGCTTCACGGCCTGCGCCGGTGTGGACGGGATTTCCGGCTCCTGGCTGCAATGGCCGTCCTGAGCAGCCTGGTCGCCCTCCTGACGCCGATCATCACGGGCAAGCTTCTGGCCGAGATCATTCCGCGTGGTGACACGCAGATGTGGATCGCTGCCCTCGGCGCGCTTGGCCTGGGTGCGCTGGGCGCCGCGGCGTTTGATGTCGTGGGCGCCCTGGCGGCCTTGCGGGTCGAGGGCCGGGTCGACGAGCAGCTTCAGGCCTCCGTGTGGAACCGGCTGGTTTCCCTGCCGACATCGTTCTTCCGCCGCTTCACCGCGGGCGACCTCGCCGACCGGGCCAACGGCGTCGGCATGATCCGACAACTGCTGACCGGCGCCACCGTGCATGGGCTGGTCAGCAGCCTGTTCTCCGTCTTCAGCCTCGCCCTTCTCTTCCACTACAGCTGGACTCTCGCCCTCTGCGCATGCGGCATCTCGCTGGCGCTGGTCGCAGCATCATGGTTTCTGGTACGCCGCCAGGTGCGTTGCCACCGCACCGCGTTTCGCACGCAGGGACTTATCGACGGGTTCGTCTTCCAGATGATCACCGGGGTGGGAAAGCTGCGGATGGCGAACGCCGAATTCTATGCGCTTGCGCTCTGGGCGCGTCAGTTCGCCGCCCAGCGGCGCGCCACGCTCGCCGCGCGAT
Organism: Alphaproteobacteria bacterium; assembly: GCA_964291265.2. Taxonomy (GTDB): domain Bacteria; phylum Pseudomonadota; class Alphaproteobacteria; order SP197; family SP197; genus SP197. Next base: position 75,097 of record OZ219746.1, on the reverse strand, counting down.
TCTGGGGGGCCGGACAGCACACCGTGAATGCGATGTTCATGCCGTTGTCCCTGCTCGTTCTCTTCGCCTTCATATGGTATTCGCTCATTGAAGGCGGACCGTCGGAGTCCTTCGACATTGCCGATTTCCTGTCCTTCAATGCGGCGTTCGGACAGTTCGCCGCCTCGATCGTTTCCCTGACCGGCGCCTGGACGACGATCAGCAGCGCCGTTCCGCTGTTCGAGCGCGTCCGGCCGATCCTCGAATGCCCGCTCGAGAGCGGCGTCGGCAGTTTCGTTCCGACAGACCTCACGGGACATATCGAGTTTGCGCGGGTCACCTTCCGCTACCTGCCGGACACGCCCAACGCGGTGGACAATGTGTCCTTCAGCATCCGGCAAGGCGACTATGTGGCATTCGTCGGGACGTCCGGTTCCGGGAAGTCGACGCTCTACCGTCTGCTGCTCGGCTTTGAACGCCCTGATTCGGGAGCGGTTCTGATTGACGGTCATGACCTCCTGCATCTCGACCTGCCAACGGTGCGGAACCTGATGGGGGTTGTGATCCAGGACAGCAAGCTGGTTGCCGCGAGCATTCTGGAGAATATCTCGGGCTCCTCCTCGTTGACCATGGAGGAGGCCTGGGCGGCCGCCCGGGCTGCAGGACTCGAGGATGAGATCCGGGCCATGCCGATGGGGATGCATACGGTGCTGCCCGAAGGCGGCACCGGATTGTCCGGCGGACAGAAGCAGAGAGTGCTGATCGCCCGCGCCCTGGCCCGCAAGCCGCGGGTCATGCTGTTCGATGAGGCGACCAGCGCACTTGACAATCGAACTCAATTGACCGTTCAGGAATCGCTCCGCACACTCAACATCACGCGCATCGTCATCGCCCATCGGCTGAGCACGATCCGCGACGCCGACAGGATTTTCGTGATGAAGGAGGGGCGGATCGTCGAGACCGGCCACTATGAAGAACTCATGGCGCGGGACGGTCCCTTCGCTGACCTGGCGCAGCGTCAGATCGTCTAGGCGAAGGCAAGCGTTCGCTCGAAGGGGGACGGCGACAACCACGCATGGCCCCGATCACCGCGTGAGCGAACGCTTGCCCCATAGGGGTGCCTCATGGCATGACACGCGGCGGTCGAGGCCCTGGTCGAAACGGTCGCGGACATCTCAGGGCTCCGAACGTCAATCGCCGCGCCGGACTGCGCACCGGCGAAGTATGCGGGGCTTGCGGAGCGCTGCAGTTCCGCTGACCCGGTTTCGGCGCGGCCGGGTGACGGCGTCGCCGCGAATTCCCGCCGCCGCGCGGTGCGCACAATACCGCGTGTGTTGTGGCGATGCCGGTTGCCGCGAACGGGTTCCGGGCGGGACAGGCCGGGCGGCAAGCCCGGCGATGTTCCGGTCGAGCAGTGGGCCCGGCGGCGGAATGGGTTGCGGCATCGGCGGCCTGCACCGGGCTCGACCGCTTGCGCCGGATTGCCGCTCAACGCCGTGGAAGGAGCCCGGGTTCCGGCGGGCGGGGAGTGTTGACATCGCTTTTGCGACGATCGCATGGTTCCTGATCGTCGCCGCCCGGTGTGCCGGATTGCGGCGTCCCAGACATGCAGTGAGCAATCCAGAGGACCATCAGGATGACGAACGTTGCCTCAACTCGAGCCGATACCCATCACCCCCGACGTGAGTCGTGCGCCCGGAGGAGCGGCCTCGCCGGGATCCGCCCGGGCATCGGTGCGGCGCTGGCCGGGCTCGTGGTTCCTCTGGTCCTGACCTGGTCGGCCGCGGCGAACGCGCAGACGCTGGATGATCCGAAGGCGATGCGCTGGTGGAACGTGCTGACGGCGGAGCAGATGGTGGCGGCGCTGCACGGTGACGATGCGACGCCGGCGCAGGAGACGGCGGCGAAGAAGATGTATGCCGACCTGGATGCGGAGACGAAACGCCTAGTCAATGCGGCGGCGACCCTGATCTACGGGGACGGCGGCTTCACGAGCGTCGGGGCGTGGTGGGAGTCGCTCGACTGCCGCAAGATGCGGATCGCGGCGGGGGACGGCGACACGGCGGACCCGTCGAGCGCGTACTGTGCGCACTATCCGGGGTCGGGCGCGGCGAAGATCCTGGGCGACATGCAGAAGGCGCACGTGGACAAGGTGGGCCAGGCGCTGCTCGGGCGAAGCGACCCGGGCGTCTACCCGTCCGACAACGCGATGGCGATGCGCTGGTGGAACGTGCTGACGGCGGAGCAGATGGTGGCGGCGCTGCACGGTGACGATGCGACGCCGGCGCAGGAGACGGCGGCGAAGAAGATGTATGCCGACCTGGATGCGGAGACGAAACGCCTAGTCAATGCGGCGGCGACCCTGATCTACGGGGATGGCGGCTTCACGAGCGTCGGGGCGTGGTGGGAGTCGCTCGACTGCCGCAAGATGCGGATCGCGGCGGGGGACGGCGACACGGCGGACCCGTCGAGCGCGTACTGTGCGCACTATCCGGGGTCGGGCGCGGCGAAGATCCTGGGCGACATGCAGAAGGCGCACGTGGACAAGGTGGGCCAGGCGCTGCTCGGGCGCAGCGACCCGGGCGTCTACCCGTCCGACAACGCGATGGCGATGCGCTGGTGGAACGTGCTGACGGCGGAGCAGATGGTGGCGGCGCTGCACGGTGACGATGCGACACCGACGCAGGAGACGGCGGCGAAGAAGATGTATGCCGACCTGGATGCGGAGACGAAACGCCTGGTCAATGCGGCGGCGGCCCTGATCTACGGGGATGGCGGCTTCACGAGCGTCGGGGCGTGGTGGGAGTCGCTCGACTGCCGCAAGATGCGGATCGCGGCGGGGGACGGCGACACGGCGGACCCGTCGAGCGCGTACTGTGCGCACTATCCGGGGTCGGGCGCGGCGAAGATCCTGGGCGACATGCAGAAGGCGCACGTGGACAAGGTGGGCCAGGCGCTGCTCGGGCGAAGCGACCCGGGCGTCTACCCGTCCGACAACGCGATGGCGATGCGCTGGTGGAACGTGCTGACGGCGGAGCAGATGGTGGCGGCGCTGCACGGTGACGATACGACACCGGCGCAGGAGACGGCGGCGAAGAAGATGTATGCCGACCTGGATGCGGAGACGAAACGCCTGGTGGATGCGGCGGCGGCCCTGATCTACGGGGATGGCGGCTTCACGAGCGTCGGGGCGTGGTGGGAGTCGCTCGACTGCCGCAAGATGCGGATCGCGGCGGGGGACGGCGACACGGCGGACCCGTCGAGCGCGTACTGTGCGCACTATCCGGGGTCGGGCGCGGCGAAGATCCTGGGCGACATGCAGAAGGCGCACGTGGACAAGGTGGGTCAGGCGCTGCTCGGGCGCAGCGACCCGGGCGTCTACCCGCCCGACGGCGCGAACGGTAAGATCGCCAAGATCGCCAAGACGCTTCTGTCGGAATCCACGCGGGTGACCCTGGCGAGCACCGTGGACGCGGTCCGCGCCCGGATCGGCGCCGGTCTCGCCGGTCCATCGGAGATGGAGACGTCCGATGCCGGAATGGCAAGCCGATGGCTGCAGGCGATGGACATGCACGGACCGCAATTCGCGAACGACGGATTCGAGGCCGCCCGCATGCTGGCAGGTTCCTCGTTCGCACTTCCGCTCAACGCGGAGGGAGGCGATGCTTCGGCCGTGCCGGGTGGCGCGGTGTTCTGGGGCAGTGGCGACTGGCGCGAGTTGTCGGGCACGAGCAACGGCGTCTCGTGGGACGGCAGGATGACGAGCGGCCACCTCGGGGCCGACATGCGGATTCGCCGCAACACGATTGCGGGCTTGTCGCTGTCGCTGTCGAGAGGCAGTTTCGACTATGAGGAGGGCTCGGGCGCGACGGCGCATTCCGGGACCTACGAGACGGACCAGGTCGGTGTCCACCCGTATGCAGGGGTGACGCTGTCGTCGGGCGTCGAGCTCTGGGCCATGGCCGGATACGGCACCGGCGATGTCGAGATAAGGGACAATCACGAAGGCACGCAGTCCGGGGACCTGACCCAGACTTCCGTGGCGGCCGGCATCCAGGGGGAGCTGTATGCAAGCGACAGCCTGATCAAGGGCGGCCGAACCACGGTCGACATGGGGGCCGACGGCGCACTGGCCCGGGCCGAGATCGAAGGTTCGGGATCTCTCGCTTCGATTCGTTCCGATGTGGAGTTGTTGCGGGTTTCGCTGGAAGCAGGACATGTGCACACGATCACGGAGAACACGGTCCTGACGCCGTCTCTGCAAGTGGCGTTCCGCAGCGACGGCGGCGACGGCGGAACAGGGACCGGCCTGGAGATCGCAGGTGCGTTGGGCTATCTCGATACGGCCCTTGATCTGACACTGGAGATTCGCGGGCGGACGCTGGCCGGCCACAGCGGCGAGACCGAAGAATGGGGCTTCGGGGGCCTGATCCGGAAGGGTGCCGGTGGCAACGGGCACGGTCTGTCATTGAGCCTCGCACCGGGACTGGGCGTGGTCGACGGCGGTGGCGGACCGTCCCGATGGACGGCGTTGCCGCCGACGGGGGCGAACGACGGTTCTCGGAACCGGCATGCGGCAGCGCCGCATCTGGTGACGGAAGTCGGCTACGGACTTCCGGCCCTGAACGGACAGGGCCTCCTGACCCCCTATGCCGGGTTCGTGCTGTCGGAAGATCGCGGGAGAAACTACCGGGCCGGGGTGCGTCTGGAACTCGGGTCATCGATGGTGCTGGGCTTGGAAACCCTGCGCCGAGAACGGGACGCTGAGGGCAGTCCCGAGCATGAACTGATGTTCCGTGCGACCCTGACCTGGTAGCGGAGGAGATCGGACCGGACCGCGGCCGCGAGACTTGCGGTGAGGGAAACTTCGCCTCCCGGCGAACCGCCCTCACCTCCGCACGAGCCGCCTCGAGATGGCCGCGGGTGCGGTCGAGATGGACCTTGAATGGGCCCGTACGGGCGTCCATCTCCGCACAGCGCAGCTCCCGCATACGCGCTTCGGCCGCATCCGCACGGACCCGCTTGGGCCTCATGGAGCGACCGCCAGTCAGTCGCCTCGCATGACAAGGCCGCTGGCGCCAGACACAGGCCGGTCGCCACCTCCCGTCAGCTGCTGCGTCGCTCCGCGCGGCTCGTCGAAAGCACCCATGGCCTCGATCATGAACGAGAGAGGACCGTGTGCAGGGGACGCCTTGCCTGGTGGCGTGCCAGGACCGCTGCAAGACTGCGGAACTCCTCCGGCAGGAGGAACCGTTCGCGCCTGGTCTCGCGGTAGCGGCAGCGAGCCGAAGCAGTGGCTGCTGTTCTTCGGCCTTCTGCATGGTGAGGAAAAGGACCGGCGCAGGTAACTGCTCACCCGGGTGATCCTTGATCGCCTTTTCTCGAGGACGTTCGGGTCAGGCACCTTCTTTCGTCACCTTCACGGGTCCGTTGCCGGGAACCGGATGTGCGGGCCCCGGTTGGCAAGAACCGGTCCGGTCTTCAGGCCCCTTGTTGTCCCGTGGCGTGATGGTCTGCAGCGCGGTCCCGAAACCCTCAGCCGACGGTGCCGGTTCCGTCGGCTGCTCATGCGTTCGAGCCGGGAATCGTCCGTCGTGTCTCCTTGAAAGGGTCCGGACGGTCGCCGCACGGATCACCGGCGTCGGCAATTCGTTGGACGAACGGGGGTCTCAACGGAGCACCGGCTTCTTGATCGGTCGGCGCGGTCGAGTTCCGTCGACGCATCCGGATTCCTGCATGGCTCTGAGTTCATGCGGTCTCGGCGCGGATATCGAGGAGGTTGCGCGCCTCGCGCCCGCAGGCCACGCCGATCAGGTGAACCGAGCCGTCGTGGTCGCGGTAGGTCTCCGCATAGCCTCGCTGGCGCATCTGCGTCATGGCCGCATCCAGCGCGGCGGCGCCGTCCTCCTCGCCGTCGGCCATCTTGAACTCCAGCACGAAGATCTGCCCGCCGAGACGCACCACCATGTCCGCACGGCCGCGATGCGAGGCCTCCTCCACGCTCAAGCCCACCCCGGCCGCACGCAGGCACATGTAGAGAAGGCTCGCATACCAGGCCTCGTAGCGCGCCAGGTCGCCCCTGGCATGCCACTGATAGGGTATGCCCGCGAGCCAGGCGCGGAGCTTCTCGCCGAAGCTCGCGAAGTCGTTCGCCTCCAGCAGTGCGCAGAACTCGCGGCCCCGCTCCAGTGGCTCGCCCCCCTTCTTGCCCAGCCAGGCAAGCAGTCCGTCATTGAGGCTGATCCGGACCTCGAGGTTGGGATAGTCCAGACGGTAGAGGGTCCTGTGGTCCTGCCTTTCCTCCCCGGCGATGGTCAGGTAGCCGGTCTGGAAGAGCAGCGCCTCGATGTCGATGTCGCCGACATCGAACTTCGAGACCAGCGACGTGTCCGCCAGCCGCCCCTCCAGTTCCATCGGACTCACCGACTTCTCCATCAGCATCCGGAACAGGAAATTCGCAGATCCCGTCTCGAACCAGTAGGGGCGGAACTCGCGACTGTCGAGCAGCAGGAGCACGTCATAGGGATTGTAGACCCGCTCCCCGCCTCGCCAGTGGTAACCGTTGTACCAGGTGCGGATCTCCTCGCGGTCCAGCCCGGCCATTTCGGGGCCGAACACACGGTCCAGGTCCTCCTCGCGGTAGCCGCAGATCGTGCCAAAGCGCGGATCGAGGCTGATGTCCTTCAGATTGTTGAGTCCCGAGAACAGGCTGACCTTCGAGAACATGCTGACACCGGTGACGAAGACGAAGCGGACATGCTCGTCGCTGTCCTTGACGATGCCGTAGAAGCCGCGCAGGTAGTCCCGGTTGGTCGTCGCAAGCTCCGGATCGTGGAGCGCGTCGAGGATCGGCTTGTCGTACTCGTCCACCAGCACCACGACCTGTCGGCCAGTGGCGTCGTGCAGGCGGTCGAGAAGGTCCCGCAGACGTCTCGGGCCGGTATAGGAGATCCGGGCAGGCGGGAGACCGTGCTCGCGCTCCACGCCGTCCAGTTGCACGATGATGTCCTCTTCGATCTCGCCGGGTTCGTTGTATTTCCCGCCGAAGCTCAGCCGCACCACCGGATGGGGCGTTGACCAGTCCCAGTGGGGGTGGATGGCCAGTCCCCTGAACAGGGGTTCGCGGCAGGCAAACAGCGATCGCAGGGTGTCGAGCAGCAGGCTCTTGCCGAAGCGGCGCGGACGGGACAGGAAGTAATGGCGCCCCTCGTCCACCAGCCGCCGGACCAGCGATGTCTTGTCGACATAGTAGAAGTCCTCGTTCCGGATCGTCGGAAAGCCCTGGATCCCGATCGGAAGACGGCGGCGGGTCATTGATCTCTCCCTTCGCGGCGCCGGAAACCGCGGCCGGGTGGGGTGCGGAGAACCTTCCCTGTCGTGGCCCCGAATGTCCCGGAACGGCCGCGACGAACGCACGGACAAACTATCCGCCTGCCTGTCCATGAGCAAGGGCCGGATACGACCGGGGAGAACATGACTCCGGGGCCGTTCAGCTGGACGCCCATGCCGCGGAACGGTGCCGGAGGCCGGAAGGCATCTTGAGCCGTGAGCCGTTCGGCCCTGTCGCCACGGGCCGGAAAGGGCCGAAGACCGGACCGGTTCCTGCCAACCGGCACCCGACGCTCGGCGAGTGATGGTGACAAGAGAAGATGCCCGGACCCGAACGCCGCCAGGAAACGATCCATGATCAGCGGGGGGTGAGCAGTTACCGGCGCAGATCGGTTTGCCGCCACCGGTGTTGCATGGAGAGAACGGAACCATGCTGCGACGTTCTGCCTTGCATGGCGCTGATCATGCGGCCAGCGAAGAAGGGCAGGATCTGTCTGCGAAGATGGTGCCGGTTGACCTCGAGGGTACGAGGCTTCCAGAGCTGTTCGTGGTGGACTTCCCGTGCGCCGGCCTCGAAGAGTGCGTCCCTCTCGATCCAACAGGCCCGCCAGGTTGCCGTTCCTGCACGGCGCCGGCATCGTCGAAGGTCTTCCAGATCCTCTTAGCCCTCGTGCCGGGAGTGAATGAAGCGGCGCCTCGTGCCCGAGGGCATGATGCGGATGCCAAGGCCCTTCAGTTCGGTATCGCACCCCATCCAGAGATGACCTTCCCCCGCTTGAGCGCGTCGACCCGGTGCTGGATGAGGTGCGTTGTCGCCATGGTTCCTTCGGTGTTCTGTGACATCGGGGAGACGACAAGCCGAAACGAGAGGAATCGGGCATGTTGTATCAGTTGATTGGCACCGCAGGTGCGGCGGACCGTTTGATCAGCCTCTTGTCTGTCGGCAGATCGTTGAGAGAGACCGGAGCCGCACCAGCCATCACTGCATGACCGAACGCTTACAGGACGGGGGGCAGGCTGCGGAGCACCGTGACGGCCCAGCGATGACTCTCGAAGGTCAGCGTCGCGGACAGTTCTTCGGGATCGAGCCAGACCGGGACATGATCGGCTTCCACCGGGGACGACCTTATGCAGGCAATGTCCATGATGAAGAAGTGGCAGTGCTTCCTGGCCGGCGGCTTGGCATGGCGGTTGTTGTGATACTGCCAGGCCCGGCACAGCGAACGGGCAGCGAGAACGCGGTAACCCGTCTCTTCCGCGACTTCCCGCCGGAGTGCCTCCCCTTCGCTCTCGGCTTCCTCAAGGCCGCCCCCGGGAAGCACCACCCGGTTTCCGCCCCGACGGCAGGCAAGGATTCGTCCTTCGCGGTCCGATGCCAACCCGTAGACGCTCGCCCGCTCCTGGTAGACGACTCCGGGCAGGCGCCGTCCCAGTCGGGGTATGGCAGTGTCGTGCGGAATGAGGATCACCACGGCGATTGATCGATGGCGACAGGCCCGATTCCCGCCGATAGTATGACGGAAACCGTGAAACGGGAAGACAGTCATGAGTGACACCACGGACAATGGAGTACCCGAGGCGCGCAAGCTTGCCTGGGGAGCGGTGTTCCGCCACCGCTATGCAGGCGTGGCGACGTTCATGCGCCAGGAGTTGCGCGAGAATCCCGAATCCTGGGGCGACATCGACATCGGAATCGCAGGCGTCCCCTTCGACGGGGCCGTGACGAACCGTCCCGGAGCCCGCCACGGTCCCCGGGCCCTGCGTGAGCAGTCCACCCTCATGGGTCGCATCAACCACAAGACCGGCGTGCGTCCCTTCGACACGGCCCGGGTCGCCGATATCGGCGATGTCATGATCGAGGGGGTCTACGCACTCGAACGCGCCATGGGCGACATCGAGTCGTTCTACGATCGCGTGGCAGCGGCCGACGTGATGCCGCTGACCGCGGGAGGAGATCACTCCATCACCCTGCCGATCATGCGGGCACTGAAGAACTCGCTGGGTGAACCGATGGGGCTCATCCACTTCGACGCCCATTGCGACACCGGCCCCGAACTGTTCGGCCACAAGCACCACCACGGCGGTCCCTTCAGGGTGGCCGTGGAGGACGGGGCCCTCGACCCGAAACGCACCATCCAGATCGGCATCCGCGGGCCGGCGGAAGTCCTTTGGGACTTCAGCTACGAGAGCGGCATGACCGTCATTCATATCGAGGAGTTCTATGCCATGGGCATCGAGGCCGTCATCGCCCGGGCGCGCGAGGTCGTCGGCGATGGTCCGGTCTATGTCAGTTTCGATGTCGACGGGCTCGACCCTGTCTACGCACCGGGGACAGGCACGCCTGAAGTCGGCGGCTACACGACATGGGAGGCCCAGCAGGTGCTGCGCGGACTCATGGGCATCGATATCATCGGCGCGGATGTCGTCGAGGTGTCGCCTCCCTTTGACAGCGCCTCCATCACGTCGCTCAACGGTGCGCAGATGATGTGGGAAATGCTCTGTCTCATGGCTGACCGAGTGGGACGCCGGGAGACCTGTGCCGGTTGAACCCGCGGCCGGACGTACCGCGTTGTGTTCGGGAGATGGACCGGAGGTCGCCCTGCATCATGCCGGATACCCGTCAAGCGTCTCATCGAGGCGTCGGGCACGGAACCGGAGAGCGGAGACGGAACCGGCGCGGATGGCCGATGAATCCGCGAGCCGCTTCCTCAACCGGAAGGTGACTGCACGGGGAAAGGTCGTGCCGGTGGCGGCCCTGCGAGGGGCCATGCAGGACATCCTCGTTCTCTTCAGCCTCGAGGAGCACCGCACACGGGAACTCGGCGCCGGGGAGCGGTTCGACCATGCCCGCGCATGCCGTGAACACCTGCCTCGAGAGGGAGGACGACCTGGCGCATCCTGCCGACCCCGGCGCCGCCGACAGGCGACGAGAATCTGCTTGCCCGCCGACTGTCGCCGTAACAGACTGCACGGATATGAACAGCCATCCTGACAGGACAGTCGTGATCTTGCGCACACCCCTTGCATACCTCAGCTTTCCTGCGTCCGGCGCCATCCTGCTGGCGGGTTTTCTTGCCGCCTGCGGCGGCCAGGATGTTTCCTACGAAGGCGTCGAGGATACCATAAGCACACCTCAGGGCCGCTTCGAACCGGACATCGACGATCCCGATCGCGAGACCATTTTCGGCAGCGGAGGCATCAACGCGCTGTTGTCCGGCAGCGCAAGCGAGCGTCCGGGCGGGGGGCTTGGCGTCAACGCCTTCCTGTGGCGCGCTTCACTCGACACGCTCGCCTTCCTGCCACCGCTTTCCGCTGATCCCTTCGGCGGCGTCATCATCTACGACTGGTACAGGCCGCCCGAATCACCGGAGGAACGGCTCAAGGTAGCGGTCTACATACTCGACACTAGACTGACGGCCTCGGCTCTGCGTGTTGCCGTCAACCGGCAGGTCCAGGGCACCGACGGATGGCAGGACGCGGCCGCCTCGGACGATACGGCCACGGCGCTCGAAAACGCCATCCTGACGAAGGCACGGCTGTTGCGCATCGCCTGGCTTGGCGAGTGAGCGGATGACGGACGATCCCTTCGGGGGCGCCAGCGATGGACACTTACGACTTCCACGAGGCTGAAACCCGCTGGAGACAGGTCTGGGAGGAAAGAGAGACCTTTGTCGCCGTCGAGGATGACGAGCGACCCAAGGCCTATGTTCTCGAGATGTTTCCCTACCCCAGTGGCCGTATTCACATGGGGCATGTGCGCAACTACGCCATGGGGGACCTCGTCGCCCGCTACAAGCGGGCCCGGGGATTCAATGTCCTGCACCCCATGGGCTGGGACGCCTTCGGCCTTCCGGCGGAGAATGCCGCCATGGAGAAGGGCGTCCATCCGCGCGACTGGACCCTGGCCAACATCGCCACCATGCGCCGCCAGCTGCAGTCCATGGGACTGTCCCTGGACTGGTCGCGCGAGATCACCACGTGCCTCCCCGAATACTACAGGCACCAGCAGGAGCTCTTTCTCGACTTCCTCGGAGCCGGCCTCGTCGACCGCCGGGACACCATGGTCAACTGGGATCCGGTCGATCTCACCGTTCTCGCCAACGAGCAGGTGATCGACGGCCGGGGATGGCGATCCGGCGCCCTCATCGAAAAGCGGCGTCTGAATCAGTGGGTGCTGAAAATCACGGAATTTGCCGACGAACTGACGGATGCCCTGGCGGAACTGGAGCGCTGGCCGGACAAGGTCCGCGTCATGCAGGCCAACTGGATCGGTCGCTCCGAGGGCTTGAGAATGCTGTTCTCGGTCAAGGGGCGCGGTGACAGGCTTGAAGTCTTCACGACCCGCCATGACACCATCTTCGGCGCCAGTTTCATGGCCATTTCCCCGGAGCACCCGTGGAGTGCGGATCTTGTCCGCACGGTGCCCCGACTGGACGACTTCATCGAGGAGTGTCGACGCGCGTCCACCGGCGAGGAAGCCATGGAACGGGCTGACAAGAAGGGCATCGACACCGGACTTGTCGCGATCCACCCCTTCGATGGCCGGGAACTTCCCGTCTTCGTCGCCAATTTCGTGCTGATGGACTATGGATCGGGGGCGATATTCGGTTGTCCCGCCCATGATCAGCGCGATCTCGAGTTTGCCCATGCCTATGGTCTCGACGTGATTCCCGTGGTCGTGCCCCGTGAGAGCGACGCAGCCGGCTTCCAGGTCACCTCCGAGGCATTCGTCGGCGACGGCGTACTCGCCAACTCGGCCTTCCTTGACGGTCTTTCCGTCACCGAGGCCAAGGAGGCGGTTGCCTCGAGAATGGAGGCTGATGGCACCGGACACCGCGAGATCAACTACAGGCTGCGGGACTGGGGGGTGTCGCGCCAGCGTTACTGGGGATGTCCCATTCCGGTGATCCACTGTCCCGATTGCGGAATCGTCCCGGTACCCAAGGACGACCTTCCCGTCCGGCTTCCCGACGACATCGACCTCGGACACCCGGGCAATCCGCTCGATCATCACCCCACGTGGAAACACGTCACCTGTCCGCGTTGCCATGGCAGGGCGCGGCGCGATACCGACACTCTCGATACCTTCGTCGATTCGAGCTGGTACTTTCTGCGTTTCTGTTCGCCCCATGCCGCAACACCGGCCTCACGCGACGCCATCGACTACTGGATGCCGGTCGACCAGTACATCGGCGGCATCGAACATGCCGTTCTGCACCTCCTCTACTCGCGCTTCTTCACGCGTGCTCTCAGGCGCTGCGGCTACCTCGACCTTGACGAGCCCTTTGCCGGCCTCTTCACGCAAGGCATGGTGGGACACGAGACCTACCGACTGGCAGATGGCTCCTATCTCGAACCGCGGGAGGTCATCCGGGATGAGGACGGCGGCGTGCTCTCCCGCGAGACCGGCGAGGCCGTCACCGTCGGACGCTCGGAGAAAATGTCCAAGTCCCGCAAGAACGTGGTCGATCCGGAGAGCATCATCCGCGACTACGGCGCCGATACGGCACGCTGGTTCATGCTGTCGGACTCGCCGCCGGACCGTGGCCTTGAATGGACAGACAGCGGCATCGCGGGGGCCCACCGGTTCGTTCAGCGCATCGCCCGCATGACGAACGAGATGCTGGACCTGCTGCCACCACCGGGAACACCCGTGCCGAAGGTCGAGGGAGCGGGCCTCGAACTGCGCCGTGTCGTCCACAGGACGATCGCCGGCATCACCGTGGATATCGAGAAGTTTCACTTCAACCGGGCGGTGGCGCGCATTCACGAACTCGTCAACGCCGTCGCCGGCGTTCATGCGGCACAGCCGGGCGTACCGGAGGCCTTGCGCGAGTCCCTTGAGATGCTGGTGCGCCTGATCGGACCGATGATGCCGCACCTTGCCGAGGAGATGTGGAATCGTCTCGGTCACGAGACCCTGATCGCCGACACGCCATGGCCCGAGGCCGACCCGGTTCTCGCCACCACGGACGCCGTGACCATTCCCGTCCAGGTCAACGGCAGGCTGAGGGCGCGGCTCGATATGCCCCGGGATGCGGCCCATGACCATGTCGAATCGGCGGCGCTCGGCGAGGACAACGTCAGACGGGCCATCGGCGACAGGCCCATCCGCAAGGTGATCGTGGTCCCCAACCGCGTCGTCAACATCGTCGTCTGACAGGATGGACCTCTCGCGCCGCAAGTTTCTCGCGTGCTTGCCGGTGGCGGCTCTCGTTCCGGCCTGTGGCTTCGAGCCACTCCTGGCCGAACGCGGAAACGCGCCATCGGTGCAGGAGATGCTGGCAGCCATCCAGGTCAATCGCATCGGTGACGGCCGGAACCGCCGTCTCGGCCAGATCATGCGCAACGAGCTGATCGACCGGTTCTCCACGGGCAACGGCCAACAGCCTCCGCGCTTCGTTCTCGATGTCACCTTCACCCGGCGCTTCACGCCTTTGATCATCGAGAGTTCCTATACCGTGACTCGATCCAACCTTGTCATGACGGCAACGTTCACGCTGCGTGACATCGGAAGCGGAGAGGTGCTCTACCAGTCGACGGCACGGTCCACCGGAAGTCACGATGTCGTCGTCTCGGAGTACTCCTCCCAGGTGGCTCGCCAGGATACGGCCCGCAAGGCGGCGAGAGATCTTGCCAACACCATCGCCTACCTCCTGTCCTTCCACTTCCACCGTGCATACGATGGCGCCGAGTCCTGAGTCATGACCGACGTGCAGCGGTCCTCCCCGCTTGCGCGGCGCCTGTGCCGGATACCTGGCGGATGGTGAAGATCCCGGCGCGCGAGATCGAAGGCTTCTGCCGCGCTCCGGGCCATGCCATCAGGGCGGTGCTGATCCACGGGGCGGACCAGGGACTTGTCAGGGAACGCAGCAATCTCCTGCTCGGCGGCGTGGTCGATGATCCCCGTGATCCATTCCGGGTCTGCGACCTGACCGGTGACGAGGCAGCAAGGGATCCGGCACGACTCAGGGAGGAAGCGGTGTCGCTCTCCATGACCGGTGGGCGCAGGGTCGTCAGGGTGCGCGGCGCGGCGGACGGTTTCGCCACGACCATGGCAGAGGTCATGAAACTGCCGACTGGCGATACCCTGATCCTCGTCGAGGCCGGCGAACTCGCCGCCCGCTCGAAACTGCGCTCGACCTTCGAGAGAGCGAAGGATGCCGCCGCCCTGGCGTGCTATCGTGACGAGGGACGGGTGCTCGAGTCGGTGATCGCCGACGAGCTCTCCAGGCAGGGCATCACCGCTGACGGCGACGCCAGGCGCCTCCTCGAATCCTGTCTGGGAGGCGACCGGATGCAGACCCGCAACGAGATTGCCAAGCTCGCCCTCTACGTGGGGACGGGCCAGAGGGCAACGGCCAACGATGTCGAAAACGTGGTGGCCGACAGTTCCTTCCTCTCCCTGGACCGCATCGCCTACAGCGTTTCGTCCGGGAATCTCGACGACCTCGACCGCTGTCTCGAGAGGGCACTGGCCAACCGGGAAGAACCCACCATCATCCTTGCCGCGGTGCGCCGCCACCTGACCCAGCTTGAGCTCGTCCTCGCACTGAAGGAGCGGGGCGTCAACGAGGCCCAAGCCATGAACTCGGCGCGCGTGCTTCATTTCCGCGCCGAGAACGCGTTGAAGGCCGCGGGCCGGCGGTGGAATGCGCCTCTCGTCCGCCGTGCCCGCGATTACCTCTTCGATGCCGAGGCACGATGCCGACTGCCCGGCATGCCTGACACCACCATCTGCCGGCGGACACTGTTCGATGTCGCCAGAACAGCGGCCGGAAACAGACCAAGGAGACACTGATGGCCGATCTCAAACAGCAACTGCTCGACTGGATCGAGGAAGACCGACGGACGCTGGAGGGCTTCTTCAGCGACTTCGTCGCCACGCCGACGCCCAATCCGCCCGGCGACACACGCAAGGCGGTGGCGCACATCCGACGCTTTCTGGACGAGCACGGCCTGGCGCACCGGGTGATCGACCCGGAACCGATGTTCCCGAATGTCGTCGCCAGCTTCGATGGCTCCGGCGACGGGCGCCACCTTGTGCTCAACGGTCACATTGACGTGTTTCCTGCGGCGCCCGAACCATGGACCCACGGGTCTCCCTGGTCGGGCGCCATCGAGGACGGCGCCGTGTGGGGCCGCGGCTCCGCGGACATGAAGTGCGGCACCTCTGCATCGATCTTCACCTACATGTACCTCTCCAGGCTTCGCGAGCATCTCAACGGCCGCCTCACCCTGACCTGCGTCTCCGACGAGGAGACATTCGGTCCCTGGGGTGCGCGCCATCTGATCGAACGCCACCCGGAAGTCCACGGTGACTGCTGCCTCAACGGCGAGCCATCGAGTCCCTACTCCATCCGCTTCGCCGAGAAGGGACCGTGGTGGGTGACGTTCCGTGTCACGACCACGGGCGCACACGGCGCCTACACCCATGCCGGCGACAGTGCCAGCCTGGTGGCGATGGATTTCTGCCGGGATCTTCGGGCTTCGGTCGATGCCATTCATGTCGATCCTCCCCACAACATCGGCCGTGCCATCGAGGAGGCGCGCGACACCCTCGACCGGGCCATGGGAGAGGGAGCCCATGCCATCATCCAGAAGGTCACGTGCAATATCGGCGTCATCGAATCCGGTCTCAAGGTCAACGTGATTCCCGGTGCGGCGACGATCGAGGCCGACTTCCGCCTGCCTGTCGGCGGCGACAGGGAGACCGTTCAGAGTGTCGTGGAGAAGGTCCTGACGCGCTGGCCTCAGGTGACGATGGAGGAACAGAACTACATGGCCCCCTCATGGTGCGACCCCCATGGAGCCATGGTCGGCATTCTCCAGGACAACGTCGAGGCCCTGGCGGGATTCCGGCCCCAACCCATCGTCAGCCTCGGCGGAACCGATGCGAGGCTGTGGCGCTATCGGGGTATCGATGCCTATGTCTACGGTCCCTTCCCCACCGGCATGGGCCAGCGCGACGAGCACGTTCCGCTCGACGATTTCTTCCACGTCATCCGCAGCCACGCTCTCTCCGCCTTCGACTACCTCGACGGCGCTTAAGCTCCTGATCCAGCGGGTTGAGGATCAGTCCATGGCGAAGAGATGACCGTGTTCGCCGAGAACGTCGCCGAAGGCCGCGCAGAAGGCCTCGAGGTCGTCATCGGTCATGGGCAGACACAGAAGCAGTGAATTGCGCCAGGTCATGCGCTGGCCCCGGGCGAGGAGTTCGTGGAAGAGGAGTCGCGACTTGAGCTCGTCGTCCCTCGCGGCATCGTGTTCGTCCCTCAACGGTCCTTCGCAACAGTGGATCTGCATGACGGAGCCGAGGCCGGTCACCACCATGGGCAAACGATGGCGAGCGATGATGGCGTTCAGGTCCTCGCGGAACGCGTCGCCCCGGGCATTGAAGGTCCCGGCGACGTCAGGCGTGTAGATTCGCGTCATCGCCGTCGCCCCGGCGGCGTGGGTGATGACGTTGTTGTTGAAGGTGCCGGCATGGGCCACCGCCTGCGGCGACCGCGGATCGAAACGCGCCATGATGTCGGCGCGGCCACCGAAGGCGCCAAAGGCGGCGCCACCGCCGATGTACTTGCCCAGGGTTGTCATGTCGGGCGTCACGCCGAGGACCTCCTGGAGCCCACCGCCCGAGAGGCGGCTTGTCACGACCTCGTCAAAGATGAGGATGATGCCGTGACGGCTGGTGACTTCCCGCAATGCCGCGAGGAAACTCCTGTCTGCGGGGATCATGCCGCCCGATCCCTGCATCGGCTCGATGACGACACAGGCCAGCTCATCGGCGTGGCGTTCGACAAGATCGACGGTCGCTGGTGCGTTGTTGAAGGGCGCCATGACATAGTCGAAGGGGGCGTTCATGGGGGACCCGCCGTGGCCGAACAGGAAGACGCCTCCATGGTAGGCGCCCTCGAACACCATCACCTTCGACCGGCCGGAAACCACCCGGGATATGCTGATGGCCATCAAGTTGGCCTCGGTGCCCGAGTTGGTGAACCGGATCCTGTCGATGGAAGGAAAGCGATGGACGAGTTCGGCGGCGAGGATGCGCTCGTAGCGGTTGGGACCACCGAGCACCCACCCGTCCGAGACCGCGCGTCCTATGGCGCCGGCGATGTCGGGATCGGAATGACCGAAGAGTCCGGCGCCGAACTCGCCGACAAAGTTCGCGTATCGGTGATGATCGATGTCCTCGACATACTGGCCTTCACCCCGGGCGATGGTCAGTGGAAAGGGAGGATGGAAGATCACCGTGCGGGTGTTGCCGCCCGGCAAGTGGTCCGCGGCCTTCAGGTCCTCCTCCCGGCTTCGCGGATTGCGCGCCGCATACCTGGAAAACGACTCCGCCACGGCCCTTTCGAGATCGGCCTTCCGGGCCTTGTTGCTGCGCATCACCATGACATCTTCCCTTCCGGACCCGGGAGAGGCTAACCCGGGTTGACCTGGCAGGGCAAAGGCGTCCGGCAGAATGTCCTGAGGCGCTCCGGCGGACACGCACATCTGCAGCGTAAGCGAACCGCACCGGAAGCCCTCCGGGCGCTTACCATGCGCCTCTGGCTCAGGGCCGAGGATCTGTCGGCGGCGATTTAGAACGGCGGGATATTGGCGGAGAACCGCTCTTTTGGGCGCTGATCGTGTGAGTGGGTGACCACGACAGGAGAACGTGCGGCATTGGACGAAGGTCCGCCCGGTCTTTGTTTTCTGCCTATTGTTGGATCCCATTGGTCTTGCATTGACGTTGACGATGTCGTTCCGGTCGGCGTTTTCTGGCGTTCGGCGTTTGTGGAACGTGATGTGGGAGGGGAGCTTCAGGCTTTTGCGCGTGGTTTCGTTCTGGCGTTCTCCGTCCTCGTCGTGGTTCGTCGGGCGGGACGATCTCGAGGCTGGAGAGCTGACGGTTTCTGTTGCGCTGGGCGAAGAGGCTGCGTGCGTTGCGGTTGCGGCGGCGCAGGGTGCGGCAGGCGTCGAGTGTTTTCGGGCGGATGCTGCGACCTGTGAGCCAGTCCGGCGGCGGATCGGGCGTTGCTGCGGCTCAGCGGCTGCGGCAGTCTCGTGATGCGGTGTCGTTTGGACGGCCCGGGTGTTTCCCGGGGAGGCTGAGAGGCGCGTCGGGGTGAGACGTTCTCATTCCTGGATGGTAACGCGTGACCGCGTTCAAGGGTCTTGCGGGATCACGTATCCCTTCCGTAGCCGCGTGGCGGTTCGATGTCCTCGAGGGCCTCGATGTCGGCATCGGCGACGCTCTGCAGGCGTTCTCCGTAAGGCGTGTCACGGAGGCTTTCGGGGATGCTGTCGAGGCGGTCACGCCATTCGTCCTGCAGGGTGCGGCAGGCGTCGAGTGTTTTCGGGCGGATGCTGCGACCTGTAAGCCAGTCCGGCCAGCGGCTGCGGCAGTCTCGTGATGCGGTGTCGTTTGGACGGCCCGGGGGTTTCCCCGGGGAGGCTGAGAAGCGCGTCGGGGTGAGACGTTCTCATTCCTGGATGGTAACGCGTGACCGCGTTCAAGGGTCTTGCGGGATCACGTATCCCTTCCGTAGCCGCGTGGCGGTTCGATGTCCTCGAGGGCCTCGATGTCGGCATCGGCGACGCTCTGCAGGCGTTCTCCGTAAGGCGTGTCACGGAGGCTTTCGGGGATGCTGTCGAGGCGGTCACGCCATTCGTCCTGCAGGGCGCGCAGTTCGGCCACGGCGTCGTTCCAGCGTTGCGGTCGCGAGCGCCGGTCACGATGCTTTGGGGTGTGGACGGGAGGGATGCCGGCCTTGCGCCGTTCCCGGTATCGCCGCTGCTTTTCGGCGGGCGTGAGGGGCATGAGTGGTCTCCTTGTGACGGACGTGGTCATGATCTCGCTTGTGGTTCTTTGGTCCTGGCGTTGACGACGTCGTTCCAGTCGGCGTTTTCCGGCGGTCTGCGTCTGTGGAACGAGACGTGGGAGGGGAGCTTCATCTTTTTGCGCAGGGTTTCGGCCTGTCGCTCTCCGGCCTCGTCGTGGTCCTGGGCGAGGACGATGGTCCTGACGTTGGGCAGGCTGCTTGCGGCGAGGCTGATCTGTTCGTGCTGTCTTCGCGAGGGTGCCCCGGCGGTGGAGAGGAAGGCGTGGCTGGGGGGACATTGGTCGATCTGGGCCAGGCTGAGGGCGTCGACGGCGCTTTCGGTGATGACGAGGGCCTCGAGGTCCGCGGCGGTTCCGGCGCGGACGGCGAACAGGCTTCGGGTTCCACCGGTGGCGAAGCGTTTCGGTCCGTCGGGGGGACCGATCTCGAAGCCGGTGAGCTTTCGCTTCCTGTTGCGATGGGCGAAGAGGACGCGTCCGTTGTGGTCGCGGCGGACCAGGGGGCGGCAGGTGTCGAGGGTCTCCGGGAGGATGCCGCGCCCGGTGAGCCAGTCCGGGGCCGCATCGGGCGTTGCCGCGGCCCAGAGGCTGCGGAAGTCGCGTGGCGCGGCGTCGGGTGCTGCGAAGCGGGTGCAGATGTCGGCGAAGGCCAGTCCGCGGTTGAGCATGAAGTCGATGACGGTTCCGTTGTCTTCATCGTTCTGGGTGTTGAAGTAGACCCAGTGTCCGTTGTTGAGGCACTTCGTGACGAGCTTCGGCAGGCCGGGTGCGCACAGGACGGGGTTGGCGCGTGTCGAGGCCTGTTCGTCGCGGACGTATCCCCAGTCGGCGGCGATGCGTTCGAACGGCATGCGCTTGACGGCGTCGAAGTCGACGCGGCGGGGTTTATCGGGTTTCACGCCTGAGCCGCCAGGAGTCGCTGTCGATGGAGATGAGGGTTGCGTCGTGCATGAGCCGGTCGACGGTGCCGGCGATGCCGGAGGCGCTGGGGAAGACGCGGTCCCACTGGGCGAAGGCGAGGCTTGTCGTGACCATGGTCGAGCGGCGCTGATAGCGCCGCGAGACGATGGCGTAGAGGATGTCGGCATGGTGGCTTTCGAGGGTCACGTAGCCGATTTCGTCGAGGACGAGCAGGCGGGGCCTGGCGAGGATCGCGAGGCGGCGGCGCAGCTCGCTGCGCGAGACGGTCTCGGCGAGTGCCTCGAGCAGTTCCGGCGCCTTCTCGAAGCGGACGGTGTGGCCGTGCAGCAGGGCCTGGTGAGCCACGTTGGCGGCGATCATGGTCTTTCCGGTGCCCTGCCCGCCGACGAGCACGGCGTTGTCCGCACGGTCGACGAAGCCGAGGCCGAGGAGCGCTTCGACATGAGCCCGGCTGATGTCGCGCGGCCATGTCCAGTCGAAGTCCGCCAGGGGCTTGAAGGCGGGCAGCCGCGCCGCGGCGCGGCGGCGCTCGTGGCTGCGGGCCCTGCGGGCCTGTTCCTCGCCGCTGACCACCTCCTCGATCCATGCGGTCCCGGCGACCTCGTCCCAGCGTTCGACGAGCCCGTGGAGGCCGAGCGCCCGGGCACGCTCCCTGAGCTCGCTCATGTCTTGTTCCTGGCGCTGGCTTCGGGCCTGTCGTAGGCGTCGAGAGCGGTCCCCCGCGGCGTCGTGCCACGGCCGCCGCGGCCGTCGTCGGCGATGCTGAGGGGCGGCAGGCCCTGCTCCCGGCGGCGCTCCTCGATGATGACGCGCACGGTTTCGGGGTGGCACGAGCCGCGCTCCAGCGCCGTGGCGACAGCCCGGTCGAGAGCGTCGGCGCCGTGCGCGTTGAGAAGCGTCTCCAGCATCCGGGCGCAGGAGGCCACGTTGCGCCCGTTGGTCCCGGCGCGCGCCAGCATCTCCTCGGCCCGCGGCACGGTGCGCAGGACCCGGTCGCGGACGCTCATGGAGCGGGCCCGCCGCTTGCCCGCGGCGATCGCCCTGGCATGCTCCGGATCGGTGACGGCCTGCTTCCTGTCGTAGGAGCGTCGGTGGCGCGCGACCTCGTCGGCGCCGTCGAGGATGCGAACCTCGTCGCGGTCGGCGACCAGCGTCAGCAGGGCCTTGGAGAAGCTACCCGGAACGCTGTAGTCGTTGGTGTCGAAGCGGGCGTGGCAGGTCTTGTCGATGCGCACCGGGCGGACCTCGTGATGCGGGAAGGGGTCGACGGGAAGGACGATCAGGTGCTCCCTCTCCCGGGCGAAGGCGTCCCGCACCAGGAGACTGTCGTCGTCCGGCCAGGGCCGCTCCGCGGCGGCGCCGAAGCACCACTCCCGAACTGCGGCGTTGAGCTCGCCGAGCGGGACCGTGATGTCGCGCCCGGCGAAGAACCCGGTGCGCGCGAAGCGCACACGGCGTTCCACGCGGCCCTTCTCCTGCGGGCTCCTGGGCCAGGCGGCGCTCGGTTCGAAGGCATAGTGGGCCGCAAGGCCGAGCAGCATCGGATGATAGGTGACCGCCTTGCCGCGGCGCGTCACCACGGCACTCTTCAGGTTGTCGTACAGAAGCCTCCGCGGCACACCCCCGAATGCCGCGAAAGCCTCGACATGGCCTTGCAGGAAGCTGGCCATCCGCGCGTCGTGGAACAGGCTCAGGACAGTCTGGCGCGAGTAGCTGAGGGTGACGAGAAGCCCCATGAGCCTGCGCTCCGCCCGGCCGATGCGGACCTTCCCGAACTCGGCCCAGTCAACCTGCGCCTGCTCGCCCGGAAGGAAGCTCAGCCGCAGCGACGGCTCGGGCCTCTTCACCGGCCTCAGCCCGAGGCGGCGCAGGTCGTGACGGAAGTGATCCTCGCCGCCGCGGTAGCCCAGAGCCACGACCTGTCGCCAGAGCGTGCTGGCCGGAAGGTCCGGCGACGCCTCAAGACGCTCCCCGAGGAAGGCAACGAAGGGGTCGATGAGCTTGGCCCGCGGCCGCCGCTCCTGCCCCGACGCCTTGAGCGCCCGCGTCACCGTGCCGTGGTGCACGCCGAGATGCCGGGCAATCGTCCCCACAGCCCAGCCCTCGGCCCGCGACAGCCGCACGATCGTCGCCCGCGTGTCCTCGTCGATCGCCATGAACTCCCTCCCTTTGGTTCCTCAACGCCGCATCACAGGTCCCTCAGCACCACATGCGTCACGACCCGTCCGCACCGGGCGCACCGAAGCGGCGATTCGCGTCGCTCTTGCGCCTTCACAACCGCAGGTAGGGAGGTCGGCAGCAGTCGGGAAGGGTGGTCCGTAACGATTTCTTCAGAACCGGCGTCTCCAGACACCGCCGGAACGTCGCCAAGCAGCACCACAGCAGACGTCTGCGTGCCCATGATCTCGGCAACCATCGCCGCCCTGGCCTTCAACGCACGCGCCTCCTCCGCCTTGCGGAGCCGGTAACGCCGCTGGCGGTGACGGCCCGTCTCACGGCCCTTCAGCGTGCTCTGGTAGCGACGACGCGACGCGCGGCGCCGCTCGATCCGGGACCGCTCCCTGCACTCCTTGGAGCAATACACATGCCCCCGGTCACACGACCGGCAGAGAACAACCTGCCGCTGACACCGCCTGCAGTTGAACAGTCGTCCTGTCGTGCACACCGTCCGTCTCGAGAGCGGGGGTGGACCCGGACGCAAAATGGCTCGACAATACACGGGAGTTCGGTCCCCCGTGACCGGCTCGTCCGGGTGCTGCGCCGGGGGGCGTCACAACTCCGCCCGGCATCGCATCGCTCTTTCTCTTGATGCCGATCTAGCATCCACCCGGGGCGGCGGCAAAGACGCCGCCCCGGGACCGGACAACGCGACCCGCCCACAGGGAAGACAAACAATCCCGCGAGTGCCTCGGAACCGGAACCCTCCCGGCAACCGTCACCAAGACCGAAGCAGAGGTCGACGGAACCCGAACCGGACCAAAACGACAATAGGAAAAGACGGCGGCGCTCGGGGAGACAACCAGCCGAACACTCAAACCACGACAACAGGACGTGACAATAGGACCTGACAACAGGGAAGAAACACGACCCTGACAAAGCGCGGCAAATCGCCGAAATCCCGCCGTTCTATGCAGCCATCAACAGGATCCCCGCCTTCGGCAGGATGCCTGCTGGACCGGGTCGAACCCGAGAAGGTGGACACGTGGTTCGATGCGGCGGGCAGGGACAGGCCCGGCGCGGCCAACCGGTCCTTCGAGACATTGTGTGCAATGATGTTCCGCGCCACGGAAGAGGCATTGCGCGAGCGCCGCTCAAACCCCTGCCCCGGTATCGCAAGGAACCCGGCGAAGAAGGTTGCCCGGTTCATCGCCGCGGACACGCTGACAGCTGGCGACGCCAGCGAAGCCTGATGGCCAGAGGCCTCGCCGCCATCCGCCCGCTCGCCCTCACCGGCTGCCGCCGCGGCGAGGTGCTCGACCTTACGCCGGCGCAGCATCGGCGCGGTCGCCTTCAACCTCGACGATGCCAGGATCGTGCCCGAGTACTTCGAAGGCTGATCGAGGCCTGTGCCATCGCCAACCTCGAGCAGGCCCACACGATGTCCGAGATCGACGACAGGGGCCGCGACCCTGTCGAGGTCGTCAACACGGACAAGGAGGCAGGCACTCCCCGGAGGAGAACCAATTGAGAAACCTGGCGGCGGCGTCCGGCCCTTCCGCGTCTGGAACCGCAGTTCCGACGCGAGATTTCGGTTCAGGGTAGCGCGAACTCCGCTGCCAGTTCCGTCAGTTCCCGCTTGAAGGGGATTTCCCCGGGCTCCGCGCCCAGTTCCCGGGCGAAGCGGTGGCCCTCGTAGACAGCCGCAGCGATGGTCGCGGGACCGTGACAGTCGCCGATGCGCTGGAGAGAGGCGATGCCGGCGTCGCTCAGCCGTTGCGGGTCGCCGGCCAGTTCGCGATAGAGCGCATCATGGGGCAGGCGTGACGTCACCATCAAGACCGTCGCGGCAGCAACCTCGCGGCGGCGTCCGGTGAAGACGCAAGCAAGCGCCGCGACGCCGTCGCCGATGGAAGCGAGCCTGGCGTTGACCTCGATGCCGACGCCAAGCTCGATCAGGCGCGCCTGAATGCGGTGCTGCTCCAGGGTCAGGGTAGTCCACGACGACACGACGGGATCGGGTGTCGCCAGCGTCACCTCAAGCCCGTCGCCGCGCAGCTTCTCGGCGAGCACGCCGCCCATGTAGTAGTGGTCGTCGTCGTAGACGAGGACAGGGCCCTCGGGCGCCGCACCTGACATGACGTCGTCGGGCGTGAGCACGCACGCTTCCTCGACGCCGGGAATCGGGAACTGGTGGGTCCGGCCGAAGGCGTCCCTGCGCCAGCGTGCGCCGGTCGCCACAGCGATGCGGTCAGCGCCGAACTCGAGCACCTGTCCGGCCGTCAGATGGCTGGCGGGATAGACTTCGACGTTGGCCAACTGCCGGATCTGGTGCACCCGGTAGTCGCGCACCCGGCCCCAGGCGGAGAGTCCCGGCAGGCGACTTTCGCGGGAGACACGGCCGCCCAGTTCCTCCTCCGCTTCGGCCAGCGTGACATCGTAGCCGCGCTGGCCGGCCGCGAGCGCCGCCTCGAGACCCGCGGGCCCCGCGCCGATGACGAGCACCTCGTCGTCTCCCGACTTGTGCGGGATGCGCTCCGGATGCCAGCCCTTGCGCCACTCCTCGCCCTTGGTCGGGTTCTGGGTGCAGCGCATGGGCGACTGCATGTGGTCCCAGCCCACGCAGATGTTGCAGCCGATGCACTCCCGGAGATCCTCGATCCTGCCCTCCTCGATCTTCTTCGGCATGAAGGGATCGGCGATCGACGGGCGGGCCGCACCGATCATGTCGAGCATGCCGTTCTTCACGAGCGAAACCATGCGGTCGGGCGTGGTGTAGCGGCCGACGGCCACCACGGGCCTGGTGGTGACCTGCTTGACGAAGGAGATGAAGGGTTCCTGGAATCCCTCGTCCGCGAAACGGCTGGTGATGCTGTCGTTCTCCCACTCGGCCACGTTGACGTCCCAGAGATCGGGCAGTTCGGCCAGCATCTCGACAACCTCGCGCCCTTCCTTGTCGAATTCCATGCCTTCGCCACCGCGCCTTTCGTCGACGGCGAAGCGCGCCACCACGCCCATCGTGTCGCCAACCGCCTCCTTGGCGTCCTCGATGATTTCTCGGAAAAGGCGGACACGGTTCTCCAGACTGCCGCCGTACTCGTCGGTGCGGCGGTTGTAACGCGGCTGCATGAACTGGCCGGCGAGCGAGAGGTTGTGGGCGGCATAGCAGCAGACGATGTCGAAACCGGCCCTTCTGGCGCGCTTCACGGCGTCCAGATGCCAGCGCCGGTAGTTCCTGATGTCGGTCCTGTCCATGGCGCGGGCCTGCACCGGCGCGTTGCCGACCACGGGCATGTGGGACGGAAAGAGCGGCACCTCGCGGCTGTAGGACGCCGGTGCGAACTTGCCGTTGTGGGTCAATTCGATCAGCGCGAGGGAGCCGTGTTCGTGGACGGCATCGCACATGCGTGCGAGGTAGGGGATGTCCTGATCCGACCACAGCCGCCCCTCGGTTGCGCCGGTGATGTCGGTCGAGGGGTGGATGTCGATCTGTTCGGTCGAGACCACGGCCCAGCCGCCCTCGGCCTTGACGCCGCGCATTGCCGCCATGCTGGACGGAAAGGTGCGCCCCATGCCGTTGCAGTGGGGCACCTGATAGAAGCGGTTCCTCGCCGTAACGGGCCCGATTTGCACGGGTTCGAAGAGAATGTCGTAACGGGGATCACGAGACATGGCCGCCTCCCGACCCGGATGCGGCCTGTCCGGCGACAATTCCACACAGATCGCGTCCGACAGGCGGGGAGTCGGCCGGAATCCCGGCGCCCGGTCCAGGGAAACGCCATTCAATCGGCACCGGATCGTTGAGCGTCCCGCTCCTATCGTCCGACAGGACCCGCATCATCCCTTCCCCTCCATCTGCGAACGGGAATCATGACCGATCCGACGGGCTTGGCAAGGCGGCAACGTTCCCGCTCCGGAAGTTGCCGGGCTTCGTCTCCGCCTAACGCGATCGGCCGCATGGCTCCCCAGGTCATGCGGAGCGGGAGACGTCACGCGGTATCCGCCAGTTCGCGCAGCGCGTCCGCCAGCAGCGAGAACTCCTGCACCCGCAGGGACTTTCGGCGCCAGGCCAGTCCGATCCGGCGCGACGCGGGCATGGCAAGGCGCGACAGCGAGAGACCCGTTCCCTGGGTGATATGGGCATCGACCGCGAGTTGCGGCACCAGGGTGACGCCGATTCCCGCCGCGGCCATCTGCACCAGGGTGTGCAGGCTGCTGGCCTCGAACTGCGCCCGCGCGTCCGTGTCGCCTGTCTCGCAGACGATCAGCGCGTGACCGCGCAGGCAGTGACCTTCTTCCAGCAACAGGAGGCGTTCGCCGACAAGCGCGTCGAGGGCCACTTCGCTGGCGCCGGCAAGCGCATGATCCCGGTTGCAGGCGAACAGGAACTCATCCTCGAGGATGATGCGGATTTCGAGGTCTCGAGTCTCGTAGGGCAACGCGATCAGGGTAGCGTCCAGCTCTCCGTCTTCCAGCCGGGCGAGAAGCGGAGCCGTCTGTTCCTCCCTCAAGTAGAGTGTCAGGTCCGGGAACCTCTCCCTCAGACCCGGAAGAACGCGCGGCAGGAGAAAGGGGCCGATCGTCGGGATGACCCCAAGGCGCATCTCGCCCGTCATCGCGGAACGCCCGGCCCTCGCCACCTCCATGATTTCTTCGGCGTCGCGCAACAAGGCCTTCGCCCGCTCGGCGACCTCGGCGCCAACCCGAGTCATCAGCATCCGCCGATTGGAACGCTCGGCGACTGCGGTGCCGAGCACCGACTCCAGGTCACGAATACCCGCGCTGAGCGTCGACTGGGTGATGTGGCAGCGTCTTGCCGCGCGGCCGAAGTGCCGGGTATCGGCCAGCGCCACCAGATACTGGAGCTGCTTCATCGTGGGCAGGCGTTTCATAAGGCAGGTATCCCCCGGGCATGATTGTTCGTAATACACGATCATTCTAATCGATAATAATCGCTATGCACGAAATCTACAACATCTACACTCGCCCCGTCAGCCGAATGGGCTGATGCGGCAACGGGGACTCTCGATGAATCAGCGGATCGATGCCGGAACAAACGCCGAGAGACGCAGTGGAGATGCCGAGTTGTTCCCGTCGACATTTCAACCCACCGAACATGTGAAGGAGAACATCATGAACAAGGACAGTTGCCCGGTCATCCACGGCGCGCGTGCGCATGCCGCCGGTGGTGGCACGTCGAACCGTGACTGGTGGCCGAACCAGCTGAGGCTCGACATCCTGCACCAGCACTCCGCTCTCGCCAATCCGATGGGCGAGGCATTCGACTACCCCGCAGCGTTCAGCAGCCTCGACCTCGACGCGGTCAAGCAGGACATCTTCGACCTCATGACCACGTCACAGGACTGGTGGCCGGCCGACTACGGTCACTACGGGCCGCTCTTCATCCGGATGGCGTGGCACAGCGCCGGCACCTACCGGACCGGTGACGGCCGCGGCGGCGCGAGGACCGGCACCCAGCGTTTTGCACCGCTCAACAGCTGGCCCGACAACGGCAACCTCGACAAGGCACGCTTGCTGCTCTGGCCGGTCAAGCGGAAGTACGGCCGAAAGATCTCCTGGGCCGACCTCATGATCCTGGCCGGCAACTGCGCCCTGGAGTCGATGGGATTCAAGACGTTCGGTTTCGCTGGCGGGCGCGAGGATGTCTGGGAGCCCGAAGAGGACATTGACTGGGGCTGCGAGGTCACGTGGCTCGGCGACAGGCGCCACAGCGGCGACCGGGAGCTCGAAGCGCCCCTCGGCGCCGTCCAGATGGGCCTCATCTACGTCAATCCGGAAGGGCCGGACGGCAACCCCGACCCGGTTGCCTCGGGTCGCGACATCCGCGAGACCTTCGCCCGCATGGCGATGAACGACGAGGAGACCGTCGCCCTCGTCGCCGGCGGGCACACCTTCGGCAAGGCCCACGGGGCCGGCGACCCCACGCATGTCGGACCCGAGCCCGAGGGCGCCCCCATTGAAGCGCAGGGTCTCGGCTGGAAGAGCGACTTCGGTTCCGGCAAGGGGAGCGATGCCATCACCAGCGGAATCGAAGGCGCGTGGACTCCCACGCCGGTGACGTGGGACAACAGCTACTTCGACACCCTGTTCGGCTACGAGTGGGAGGTGACGAAGAGTCCGGCCGGCGCATGGCAATGGATACCGCAGGACGGCGCTGGCGCGGACACCGTGCCCGATGCCCACGATCCGTCGAAGAGACACGCGCCCATGATGACCACGGCGGACATGGCCATGCGGATGGACCCCGTCTATGAGCCGATCTCGCGGCGCTTCCACGAGAACCCGGCCGCGTTTGCCGATGCATTCGCCCGGGCGTGGTTCAAGCTGACACACCGCGACATGGGTCCGCGCGCGCGCTATCTCGGCCCCGAGGTCCCGTCAGAAGAACTGATCTGGCAGGATCCCATCCCACCCGCCACGCATCAGCCGATCGACGAAGAGGGTATCGCGGACCTCAAGGCCAGGATTCTGGCGTCCGGGCTCTCCGCCTCCGATCTGGTCTCGACCGCCTGGGCCTCCGCCTCGACCTTCCGCGGCTCCGACCTGCGTGGCGGGGCGAACGGCGCACGCATCCGACTCGCGCCGCAGAAGGACTGGAAGGTCAACGAGCCGGCCCGCCTGGCAAGCGTTCTCGACGCCCTCGAGAGCATCCGGCAGGAGTTCAACGCCGCGCAGGCCAACGGAAAGGGAGTATCGCTCGCCGACCTCATCGTGCTGGCGGGATGCGCTGCCGTCGAACAGACCGCAAGGAATGCCGGACACGACGTGACGGTTCCGT
Source organism: Alphaproteobacteria bacterium (assembly GCA_964291265.2). GTDB lineage: Bacteria > Pseudomonadota > Alphaproteobacteria > SP197 > SP197 > SP197. Next base: position 46,079 of record OZ219746.1, on the reverse strand, counting down.
TCACGCCAGGCCGCGCGGATGCCTCGCAGGAACAGACCGACGTCGATTCCTTCGCCGTGCTCGAACCAGCCGCAGACGGGTTCCGCAACTACCTCGACGATCGATACTCCGCATCGGCGGAAGAGCTGCTGGTCGACCGGGCCCGGCTCCTGGGTCTGACGGCACCCGAAATGACGGTTCTCGTCGGCGGCATGCGCGTCCTGGAAACGAACTTCGGGCAGTCGCGGCACGGTGTCTTCACCAGGCGGACGGAGTCGCTCACCAACGACTTCTTCGTCAACCTGCTCGACTTCGACACCATGTGGCAGGGGATCTGCGGATCCAGGGACGTGTTCGAGGGGCGCGATCGCAGGACGGGTGAACTGAGGTGGACGGCCACCCGCGTCGATCTCGTCTTCGGTTCGAACTCCCAGTTGCGGGCGATCGCGGAAGTGTACGCATCGGATGACGCCGAAGAGCGCTTCGTCGACGATTTCGTCGTCGCCTGGGACAAGGTGATGAACCTCGACCGCGTCGATCAAGCCTGAACCAGGGAAGGAAGAACCGCCATCTCGCTGTGGCCCGGGCGGACCTTCATGGCCCGCCCGGGCCACATGACGCCCCACAGGCGCGGGATCCCGGCTGTCGCGGTGAAGGTTGGTGGCTTGCGAAACGCCGGCCTGCGATGGTTCATTGGAGGAGACGTCGACGCAGCCGGGGACCTTGGCGCGACGTTGACGCCATTCAGGGAGGCGTTGCCATGTTGCGACCGGGACCGGACCGGTTCATCCGCCCGGCGTCACGATCAGCGGACACTGCCGCGCAAACGCTCAAGCATGCTCAACCTCCTGGACGAGTTCGCCCGCGAGAACCTGGCGATCCGGTCAAGGCGCAAGCCTTCCTCTGCCGATGTCATCGACGTGCTGACCGACCTGTTCATCCTGCACCGCGTCCCCGGTCTGGGATCCGTTCCGACAACGGACCCCAGTTCGCCGCCGGTCAGGCGCTGGACCGACGCGGTCGGCGCCCGAACCGCCTTCATCGAGCCGGGCTCACCCTGGGAGATCGGCTGTATCGAAAGCTCCAACGCGCGGTTCCGCGACGAGATCCTCGACAGTCTGAACGAGGCCCGGATCATCATTGAAGCATGGCGGCGCCACGACGCCCTGAACGCGAAAGGTAACTCTCGCCTTCGGTTCCGCCGTTGTCGGGTTTCGACGGGTCCGCGCCCGGCGAGCCCGAGATCGGGATGGAATGGCGGATAGTGATTTTGTCCTCGGTGACAAGTATCTCCTTCACGAGGAGCCGGGCGATACGCTGCCGTTCGGCGATGTCCAGAGTTTCGGCTGACGAATGCAGCCGCGCCAGAAAGCCGGTCAGAGTCTCGGCGAGCCGAAGATAAGTCTCTCGATCCTTGGCGCGATCGACAGTGGATTGCAGTTCGCGATGCAGCGCTTGTTCCTGACGGCGGAGCTCGGGCGTTCTGTTGCGCAACTCGTCGATGGTGATCAACTCCTCCTGATAGGCCGTGACGAGGCGGTCGATGGCCTTGCGGACCCTGATCAGCCGATGCCGAAGGTCGGCCTCGCGCTACTGGCTTGGATCGGAGACACGGGCTGCCTCCAGTCGTCGGTCGATCTCTGCTTTCACGAGCGCCGGATCTTCGAGCAAGCGGACCAGCTCGGTCCATACGATGTCATCGAGCAGATCCTGGCGCACGGGACGGCTGTTGCACAGAGGGCCGTTGAGATGGCGCCAGGCGTCGGAACCCAGGCAGCGGTAGTAGGAGATCTTGCGGGCAGTGGTTCGGGCCGACGTGCGATACAGCGCGTAGCCGCATTTGCCGCACGCCACGAGCCCCTGCGAGACGCTGGGTGTTTTGGTCCTACGCTTGCTGTGAAACATTTCTGATCCCTGCGACGCCTTTTGTTGAACAGGGCGCGAGCGACCTGTCGGTCAGGCGCATGCCTGACCGCCGTGTGGTGGTTCTGGCTGACGCCTGTTGACGAACCTTGGACCTTTCCGGCTACCCCGCGTCTATGGCCATCAAGGGTCTGGTTCGTTCAGGCGTCAGGACATCGTCGAAATACAAGCGTCCTCGTCACCCACCTCCACCTGCTCGCATGATCGTGCACCAATACGCCGGATCAACGCACTTGTCCAACGGCCACAACAGGCTCACGTTTCATGGCGCGGGGTAAGCAGGCACGCCGACGTTCATGACTGTTTGGAGAAGACCTTGTTGCGTTGCGGCCGTTCTTCGGCGAGGGCGAAGGTCTCTTCGCTGACGATCGCCGGCACCGGGATCTCGATCCAGCCTTCCGCGGCCGTTCGTGACCGGCAGTGTTGCTGTCGGCGAACCCGTCGCGGCGGCGCAGAGGCCGCACGCTGCGGCGCGGCGCCACCCGGGTATTGCCGAAGCACGCCCTTCCCTTGTACGCCGGATTCCGCAGGATCGCCCATGCCACCGAGCGTTCCCAGCGCGAGCGCCCGGAAGACGTGGGGACACCGCGCTCGTTGAGTGTGCGAGCGATCGCGCCGATGCTGACGTGATCTTCGGTGTAATGGCGGTAGATGTCGCGAACCACGGACGTCTGCGGTTCGGAGATTTCGTAGAAAGCGTCGCTGTCCTGGGTTTTCTTGTGGTAGCGGTAGCCATAGGGTGCGCCGGCGAGGACGGCGACCTCGCCGCGTCGCGCCCGATGACGCTTGCCGCGACGGGAACGCTCCAGAATCTGCGCCCGCTCGTATTCCGCGATCATTCCCTGGAACTGGACGAGGAGATGGTCTTCTGGGGTTTCCATCGACGGCGCGTTCAGGAACACGGTCTCAACGCCCTGGCGGGCCAGCTCCTCGATGATCAGAACCTGATAGGCATAGCGGCGGCTCAAGCGATCCGGGGCATGGACCAGGACGGCCTCGATGCGCCCCTCCGCGGCAAGGTCCCTGACACGCTCCAGCCCCGGGCGTTCGAGAACCGCGCCGGTATAGCCGTAGCCGTCATCCTCGATGACCATGTCGGGCGCCACGCAGTAGCCATGGCGTTCGGCGTAGGCAACCAAGGCCTCGGTCTGGCTGGCGATCGTGTTGCTATCCCTTTGCTGCTCGCCCGAGACCCGCGCGTACAGGGCTGCAATCTTCATGATCGTCTCCTACGTCGCGGGTTCGCGGCGGGATCTTGTGGGCCCGATCGGGCACCAGGATCGCGTAGGCGTTCTGGAGCTTGGCGGCGGGCCGAGAGCTTGAGCGGCGTTCAGCCATGACGACCCATGTCCGAGAAGAAGCGTCTCAAAGCCCGCGCGACGATCTCCCCTATCGAATCGCCGCTGCTCCTGGAATGCGCCCGCAAAGCCTCCGCCAACGTGCCTGGAATCTTGATGGTGATCGGGATCACCGCCTCGGCCGGCTCGACCGGCTGGCTCATGGCGCACGCCTCCTGGAGGTAGCGATACGCCTGACGCCGTGACAAACCGAAGCGCTGAGACAGGCAAAGCACCGCTTCGCTTGCCGTCACGCCTTGGGCGAGCAAGGTGTACGCGGTATTGAGCCGCTCGACCTTTTGGGATCGCGATGATCGGGCCATTTGTCATAACGATATTACCGTTTGCGTCTCCAATCAATCAAAGGGCGGTCGCGCCAATGCACAACTTCGCGCTCAAAGCAGAAGTGCCTTTTGCGTTCGGGGCGTTACGACAACTCCATGCGACCACATGGCGGCTTGGGATACCAGCCGCCAGCACCCGAGACGATCATGACGCCAAGCTGGCCGCACGGCTCCGCTCCGCCGGCTCAACACCCAGCCTGGCGGAGAAATCCTCAATGCGCCAGCACTCACCCGACACCAGTCGACGGGGGCAGGTCAGAGTACGCTCTCGGCGACCCATCGCCATCGATACCCGTCACAGCACAGTGGTCGTGTCCTTGTTCGGAACGCGTTCACGCAGCAAGGCGTTCGAGCTTTCGGCGCAGATCGTCTTCCGCCTCGAGCGAGGCGACCGCGGTTCCGGCAACATTGGTCAGCCGCGCGAGGTCGAGTCTCGGTATCTCCTGCTGATTTGCAAAAACGAGGACCGACTCGAAAGGCACACGGTGAAGCAGAAAATGCGACAGCATGATTGTCTTCAACCGCGCCTTGTCACGGCCCGGAATCCCGTAGAGGAACACCGACATCCCGTCCTTCCCCTCAAAACGGTAGTCCACCGGATAGTGTCTGGCGTCCGGAACCTCAGGCGGTATGTAGCCCCTCTCGACGACTTCCTCGTCGAGGATGGCGAAGACCAGCTCGCACAGGTCCTCATCGAACGTCAAGGCGCTCCTCTCTCGGCTCAGGAACGTCAGGTCATGGATCTTCGTCAATGCCTGCCCGAACCTGAACAGCGTGCCCGCCACCTGGTCCAGCGGCGTCTCGATGGAGAAGATGCCCTCGTCTTCATCAATGCCGCTCTCACGCACGATTTGCTCACGAAGAGACGCGCGCGCGCCTTCGTAGAACAACTTCACGTCATGCTCGTAGCTCAGATGCATCAGGGTGTGACCGCGATCGCTGAGTTTCACGCCTCCGGCCGCCGTTTCGGACAAGTAGATGGGGAAGTGGTCGCCATCCGGAAAGGTGAATGGCGATTCCATCATCAGCACATCGTCCTCGCGCCGGTGAAGCCTGACCTCTGCGCACAGGCGCTCGCACAGCAGCCTTTCCAGTTGCACATGATCAAGCGCCATCGAACAAGTCCAGCTCGTCATGATTCGCGGAAAGACCCTCCACGCCACAATCTTCCATCAGGCACGCAAGCGCTCCCTCCACGGTCCTGTATCGATCCGTTCCTTCGGCGTGGCTGTCGACTTTCCTCCCGGCCGCGAGTGCCTCGGCCGTAGCACGATGAACATGACAAGCATAGCGGATCTTCACGTGTACGTGACTCGCCCCGTTGTAGCGAACCAAGCTCAACGGCTTGCCGCGGCACCGCGTCAGCACCAAGCCGCACGAGAAGTCCAGATGGTCATCCAGATCCTGCCGTTGGTAGATCCGGTAGACCGCCCCGTCTTCCGTTACGGCATTGAAATTCCGCTGTTTGTGCCGTCCGGGTTGTGCCCGCCAACGGGCATTGGGATTCCTCACCCGCTTCAAGGCCAATCGGTGTCGGTTGAGCTCATCGTTCGACAGCAACACGTCAGTCATCGGACCACGGCCCGCGACCGCTGCCGCCGTGGCTCCCAGCGCGTTCGGCGAACCGGGCTTCGACGCGCCTCAGCCCCGACCGCGATGATCCGTAAGCGTTCGCTCATCAGGGGATGACGGCGCCTGAGAGAGTGCCGAGCGAATACCGGGGCAAGACCGGACGCTTGCAGGTCATCGTGCATGAGGTCTCCCGGGCGTCCTTTCCTGCCACTATGGCTTCGGCAGGCAGCGAAGCGGTCTTGAGGTATCGAAGGCGGGGACGAGGGCGGGTTGGTGACCTTGAAGTTTGTTGCCAAAATCGCGGGTGATCACTGGTCTTCTATCAGTTCCACAACCCAGCATAGGGAGGGGCCATAGCTTGGGCTGAGGCCACCCGAGTGAAGTACGGGCATGGCGGCGACCTGAGGAACAAGCGCCATCGAGGTCTTGACGTCTGGCAGGCCTCACCCCGGGTCAGGCGCCGCGATTGCCGCCCTGGTGCTGTTCGGCGTAGGGTGCCGCCATGACGAACACCTTCCCCCTTCCAACCCGTGAGCACGATGCCCGTTGAAACGCCGGGGTCTCGCTCGGTGAGACTTCCGGTGAATCGACACGATACGCTGTTCCGGGCACTGGTCTCCGAACCGTCCCGTGCCGCTTCTCTGCTCACCGACTACCTGCCGCGGAAGGTGGCTGAACTCCTCGATCCCGAGGCGCCGTTCGAGGCGGTTGGGGAGAGTTTCGTCGACAAGGCCGCCCGTACCACCCAGTGCGATGCGCTGTTCCGGGTGAGATTGAAGGACGGCAAAGATGCTAAGCCTCTACGTGCTGCTCGAACACAAGAGCTACGTCGACGCCGCGACGCCGCTCCAGCTCCTGGGATACATGGTCAACATCTGGCGGCGCGAGATCGAGCGGAGCAAGAGCGAGCGGAGCAAGAGCGAGGGCGGCGGGAACGACATCAAGCTGCCGGCGATCATCCCCCTGGTCTTCTATCACGGCCGGGGGCGCTGGAAGGCGGCGCGCTCGGTGCTGAAGATGATCGACGCGCCCGAGAAGCTGAAGTCGTTCGTCAGGGAGTTCGCCTATGTGGTGCACGACCTCGGGGAGATGGCGCCGGACCGGCCGTCGACCTCGCCCGAGGTGCGGTCCGCTCTTCTGGCGCTCAGGTTTGCCTTTGCCGAGGAGGTACCGCCCGATCTTCTCGACGTGATCATGGACGGGCTGCTTGCAGGGAGCGACTTCGAGCACCATATTGTGCGCTACATGACCGAGCACAAGGGCCTGACGCCGGCCATGCTGGAGGCGTCTTTGCGCCGGACGAAGCCGGACCATTGGGAGGTGTTGATGGGCACGATCGCACAAACCTGGGTCGAACAGGGAAGAGCCGAGGGTATCGAGAGGGGAAGAGCCGAGGGTATCGAGAGGGGAAGAGCCGAGGGTATCGAGAGGGGAAGAGCCGAGGGTATCGAGAGGGGAAGAGCCGAGGGAATCGAGAGAGGACGAGCCGAGGGTATCGAGAGAGGACGAGCCGAGGGAATCGAGAGAGGACGAGCCGAGGGTATCGAGAGGGGAAGAGCCGAGGGTATCGAGAGAGGAAGAGCCGAGAGACTCGAGAGGGGACTTGAACGAGGCCGGAGCGAGGCCCTCGCGGAACTTCTTCTTCGTCAACTGTCCTTGCGCTTCGGTGATGTGCCGGATGCGTTCCGCGAGCGGGTGCGCGGCGCGTCGGCCGCCGAACTGGAAGCCTGGGCGGAGGCGGTGCTGGCCGCCCCAAGTCTTGATGATGTGCTGGCCGCCAGGCCCAGGCAGCGGTAAGCGTTCGCTCATGAGGGGATGACAGCGCTTGGGAGAATGCCGAGCGAAAACCGGGGCAAGACCGGACGCTTGCAGGTCATCGTGCTTGAGGTCTCCCGGGCGTCCTTTCCTGCCAACATGGCTTCGGGGTAAGCGTTCGGTCGCGCGGTGATTGTTGGTGATATTCACCGGTTGAGGATGCGTTACCAGCACTTTCTCAGACGGTTGTCAGCCAGTCCCAAAACCAACCAAAATCAGCCGTCACCGCACGGCCGAACGCTTACGATGATCCTGTATCGCCCGCCCTTGGCACCGCAGCCCTCGTTCACGATCAGGTCTCCACGTTTTCGAGTTCCCGTCCCATCTCCGCGTCGCTCTCGGGACCGGTCACGCCTGCGGTAGCCACCGCTCCTGCCGGATGCAATCTGCCAACTCGGTACCACTGTGCGCAACAGCAGATGATTTCGCTCCTTGGTCCGAGATCGTGGTCCACCGTCTTCGGCTGCCGCGTCTTCCGAGGTGGGCCCGTTTCAGAGCAGTTCGCCTTGCCGGACGGGCTTCGGGTTGCAGGTCCCGTTCACCCTCGACCGTGCGGGTATCGGCCACCGCCAGCACCGCATCCACAAACCGCGCGAGGCCGACTTCCCCTGTTCCCGAGCCCGCTCTGCGACCTGCGCCCATTCCCCGTCGTCGCCGAGATCGAAAGACGCACAAGCGCTGAATCCGGCAACGGGCGGCTCATGCCTCTCCCTCCCCGGCCGCCGTCTCGTAGAAATGCCGTCATCGGCCATGGCGTTCCGGACCATGACGATCCGCCTGTTCTATGGTAGTGTGCTCAATCAGCCCTAGAACGTCGAACATCTTCGTTCTCGCCGGGCTCCCGAACGCCTGCCGCGGACAACTCCCGACGGGCTTTCAAGCACCTGATCCAGGCGATCCACCGACGTGCGCTACAGCATGGCAACCGTTGTCGCCTACGGCGCTGCGTTGCGCATCTCGGAAGTGGTTTGCTTCGGTGCCGGGGTACCATTCTCCCTTCGCTCCGCCTTGAGACCGAAGGAGAAGTCCGACACGTTCCCCGCGATCCGTTCCACGCGCTTGACATTTCTACCCCTCGCTCTAGAATTCAGACGCCATCACTTGATCCTTCGACCTAAACGATGTAGTGACATAGTAGAAAGTGGACAAGCCAGCCAACCCCGTCCTGCTTGCAACATCTTTTTGCCTAATGCCAAAGAGGATAACATGGCAGACTCCATTGAGTTCTTCATAGACGACAAACCACACTCCGCTCGCAAGGTCTCCCTAACCGTTGCAGAAGTCCTTGCTATCGCTGGCTTGTCCCCAGACCATTTTCTCTTGATTTCTCAAGGCGGCACCGAACATCTCGATCCCAAGCAGAATATCGACATTCACTCCGGCGACCGCGTTACGACAAAAAAAAGGGACCATGATTCAAAGCCGACCCTTGACACGGTGATTCACTACAAGGTCAATGGAGAGCAACAAACAACGACTAATGCGACCCTCTCCGTAAAAAACATCCTCCGAGCTGCCGGGAAGTCCGCCAGCATCGACCTCAACCAACTCAACAGCTACATCCTTGAAAACATCAATACCGGTATAAAATATCGCAACTTGATCGACATTGTCGATATTACGAATGACGATGAATTCTTGGCGGTACACTCCGGGGCAACCCCCGTGGCATTTGCTCCAGATCCATGAAGCCTATCGATTTAATCTGTGCCGAGCTTGCAGAGCTGGGACACGAACCGCAAATTGTATCCGCAGACGGCTTTATTCAGCAAACAGTCGTTACGCTGACCCAATCAGTTCCAACAGGAAGATACAAGGATCAATTTTTCACCATCGCAATCGGCTTCCAGGAAGACAGTTATCCCGATTATCCACCACATTTTATCTATGTTGCTGACCTCCCGAATGCGAAACTTCCTGTGCATTCATCATTCACCTATGACAATCACCATTGGAAAGCCTTCAGCGTACCACCCAGTGATTTCTGGGATTCTATCCCAGCTTCGGAAAGGAACATGAAAACATTCCTTATTAGACATCTTCTTCGTTTCTGGTGCCAGATTTGATCTTCGATACTGTTCTGACCCAAGAGGCGCACGACAGCGCATCCGCTCATCTGCTCCGGCACGTGAACGCCGGATACATGCAGGAGGAACTTTGCTTTGCCCTGTGGCGTCCCTCAACGGGGGCCAGCAGAAAAGCTGCCATCGTATTCGAGATATTGCTCCCGGGTGAAGGTGAACGACACTTGCATGGTGGCACGAGTTTCGAACCAACTTACTTGACCCGTGCGACACGAATTGCCATCCTTCGGGGGGCCGGGCTGGCATTCATGCACAGCCACTTTACCGACGGCTGGCAGGACATGAGCGTGCTCGACATCGTCGCCGAACGAGATCGAATCTCACCTGCCGCTCGTGCAACCGGACTGCCTCTCGTTGGATTGACGCTTGGCACGGACCACAGTTGGAGCGCTCGTTTTTGGAACTGGGACGGCGAAACCTTCAATCGAACATGGTGCGAAAGGGTTCGCATCGTCGGACGCCACTTTCGCGTCACGTTTAAACAGCGCCCTGCAGGTGAGCGACGCAGATTTCTACAGCGTACGATCGACACTTGGGGTATCAAACGCCAACGAGACCTCACCGGTCTTCATTTCGGTATCGTCGGAGTCGGAAGCGTGGGCTGCGTGATTGCCGAATCCTTGGCAAGGATGGGCATGGAAAGGGTCACGATCATCGATCCGGATCGGATAGAGACCCACAACCTCGACCGCTTGATGTACGCCTCCGAAAACGATGTCGGCTCATTAAAAGTCGAACTCGTCGCCCAGCAGGCAAGCCGATCGGCGACCGCCGCTGGCTTTTCTATCCAAACGTTCGCCTTGCCCATTCAAGACAGTCGCGCCTTCACCGCCGTTCTTGATTGCGATATCCTATTCTCCGCCGTGGATCGCCCGCTTCCCAAGGATCTTTTGAACCACGTCGCCTATGCACATTGTATTCCCGTTATATCCGGTGGCGTGTTCATCGACAACAAGCCGGACGGCACACTCGGCCAGGCGGCTTGGAGTGTAACGACCATCGGTCCGATGTTTCGTTGTCTGCGATGTGACGGCCAATATACCAGTTCCGATGTTGTTCTCGATGTCGACGGCTCTCTGGATGATCCATCATATGTCCACAACCTCACTGAATCCGAGCATGAGCCACGCAACCAGAACGTCTTCCCGTTCTGCGCAAACCTTGCGACCTCAATGGTCGTCGCGATGATACGACTTGTGATAGCTGACACTTGGTGGCCAGATCGCGCGGGTCGACAGCACTACAGTATGATACCGAATCGCCTTGACGTGGAAGCTCTGGAGTGCAATGAACACTGTTCCGTCGTCGGAAAGACAGCCCTCGGCGATCAGTTCAAGTACCCATTCCTCCTTAATGCACCGCACGAAACGAAAGCTGTAGACTCTTTCATTAGTCGTTTTCTCATAAAGTGCGGCAATCTGCTGACACGTTTTCTGCCGTCTTCAGGAGATCGCTAATGCCTCGTATAAGCGAAATGTCTCTCCAGAATATTCGCCGTTTCAACTCTCCCCAACACGCACGTCTGGGTCGCATCACCTTGCTTGTTGGTGAAAACAGCGTCGGTAAATCCACTTTTCTGGGCTGCTTCAATGCATTCGCTCACCTCTCCAATTTAGTTGACTTGCCTGACAATCACATCTTTGACCAACCTCCATTTTCCATGGGTGAATACGACTCGATAGCCCGTTTGGGCTCTTCCAACTTTACAATTACTGGTCAATATGACGATCACATTCACTCATCAGCCATGTTTTCCTTCGGACGCGACAATAAGGGACGGCCTTATGAAACACGCACCGAGTTTTCCTTTGCTGCAAAGGATGCTTCGTCTGCGCACATCGAAATGTCAATCTATAATGGTGACAGCAGTAAAAATAAACGTTTGGTGTTTCATGGTCCAAATTTTGATTTTTCTATGAAGTGGGCGGAAATATCCTTTGTACCCATTTCTACTTGGTTATCGCGTAACGTGCGTCACGGTTTTTTCCCATACAATGCGGATAGCACAATTTTTGCAAAACGAGAATGTGTACCAAGCACATCGGAAGAAATCATTAACTTCGGTAAATTCATTAACTTCTTCCGTTCCGAGATGCCATTGCCCGCACATCCTAGTTTTCACGTTAAAGCTCCTGAGCCGCATGCGCCTCCCAGGCTGCGCAGTTACAAGGAGCCCCCGGTGTATTTAAGCAATTCTTCGGAACGCTCACTGATCGCACAGGCCGGCACGGCATTAGGTTTGTGGAGCGACATCACGTTGACTGAAATCGACTTGGGCGAAGCAACGGATGTTTTGGTCACAACGGCCGCTGGCACCCATAATCTAATTGATGTGGGTTACGGTGTGCATTCAATACTCCCTTTTATACACGCCATAGCTGTAACTGACACACCAAGTATTTTTTTGCTGCAACAACCAGAAGTCCACGTTCATCCAGTGGCACAGGCTAAATTGGCCCAATATATGGCCGAAGGACCACACGATTACATTATTGAAACCCACAGTGATCATATCGTCGATCGTTTCAGATTATGTGTATTGCAACAAGTGTTGCAACCAGAAGACCTTGTGATCCTGTATTTTGAAAACTATGAAGATAACACCGAGACCAGAATTCACAATATCTCGGTCGATTCAATGGGAAATGTGTTGGATCCACCTAGTACCTATCGAGAGTTTTTCTTGACAGAAACAGAGCGCCTACTGGGCCTCAAGTAGATAGGTAAAGCAAATGTGCGTGGTCGCTATCGTTGATGCAGATTCATTTCCTGTACTGGTGAAACGACGCGGCGAAGGTGACAATTTGTTTCTATCGTGGATTGGCAGTAGGCACGGGATACTGGCGGTCTCTAGCGCTGGGCAGTATTTCACAGAACTTCGAAACAATAGCGCCGTTATGGATCTTATCCGACGGTATGACCAAGGAGGACATCTTCGAAAAATCTCAGCGGACCAGCTTTATATTACTGACAGTCAATTGGCTCAAAAGACCCCAAGATCAAATGATTTACATATCTTGTCATTAGCACTTGCAAGCGGCGCCAAAGTTCTTTGCTCAAATGACGGCAAACTCCGTGACGACTTCAAAGACAAGGACATTCTGCCAACTAAGGCAACAGGACAGCGGTTATTGTATCCATTTGCCGGCAGCCGCAAGCAACGCCGTGAGTTCCTAAATCGACAACGATGCGCGGATCGCTAAGTCCTGTGGATTGTTGATGTGACAGGGACCTGGTATGGTTGAGGTACCCGGGTTCACTGTGGGCCGGTTTCAGTGGTCACTGCTGGTGCATCGGGGCTCACCGGATACGCATTTTCGAGTGTTCTAGCAGAGCTGTCCTGTTGCGCCGTCAGATGGCGCGTTCCCGGCTTATGTCGCGGGGTCAGGAGCGCGTACGCCACGGGTCGGGTGCACCGTCACGCCGCGAAGGTCGATGAGGAATCCGGGGTGGCAAGCGTCATCATGCCAGCACACTGCCACGGCGAAAACGAGATGTCCACCCCAAAATCAACCGACGCCGAGCGCCGGGACGACAACAGAATAGTCCTGGATCCAATGTTGACCGGATCGGCAGGGGAGTTTAGTCCATGACGATGGGCATCCTGACAGGGTGCGCCGGTCTGCCGGTCTTGTCATGCATTCGATCCGCATAATCGCCGGGTGTGCCGCTGACAAGCGGCGGCAGTGGTGAAGACTACCCTCTCAATTCACTTGTGATGATACCCTTTGTGACTAGTGGGCAGCCTGAGCCCATGTCCGAGACCGCCCGGCTTTCGGGTTCGGAATGCCATGATGCCAGTCGCCGAGCCTTCGCTCCTGCTCCGCCTTTTTCTCCTGATGATGGTCGCGCTTCCGGCGACCGCCTTCCTCGTCTTTCTGCGCATCGGCACCGAGGGAGGTGTTCCCTTCCTTGGTTTCGTCTTCTGGCAATGTCTCGCAGGAGCGGCGATGGGCGGGGCGACTCTGCTGGCGAGGCGCCAGTCTGTGCCGCGGACCGTGCCCCACCTGCGCTACTACGCGGTGTCGGCGCTTTTCGGGCTCGTGATCCCTATGTCGCCATGACCCTGGCCTCGCCGCACCTGCCTGTCGGCGTCATGAGTCTCACCATGGCCATCGAGCCGGCCCTCACCTACCTGGTCGCGCTCGTGCTGCTGATCGAGAGATATCGCTGGATTCGCCTTGTCGGACTCCTGATCGGTGTCGCAGGCCTGATGCTCACGGTGTTGCCGGAAACCGGCCTGCCATCCCGTGCCATGGTTCCCTGGGTTGCAGTCGCGCTTGTCGTTCCCGTCGGCTGGGCGCTCTGGGCCAACTGGATGGCCCGCGACTGGCCGCCCGAGACAGATTCCCTGGCGATCTCGTTTGCCATGATGGCAGGCGGCGCGGCGATGCTGCTGGTCCCGGTCGTCTGGCTGGACCAAGTCTGGTGGTTCGATGCCGAACGCCTGCATCTCTGGTGGCTCGTCCCGCTCTTCGGTGCACTGAACGTCTGGCTCTGGCTCGCGTCGTTCGAAACCATCCGCATTGCGGGGCCGGTGTTCTACGCCACGTGGACCTTTGCCGCCACGCCGATGATCATCGGCGCGGGCATCGTCACGTTCGGCGAGCAGCACAGCGCGTGGGTCTGGACGGCCTTCGCCCTTCTCCTCCTGAGCCTCGCCCTCGTCAACGTCAGGAACGGTCAGACGCCATCCACGGCGCGCACGTTCAGGAAATGACGTTCTGCATGCGGCAGTAGCATGACGCGTGCACCGGCACGTCGCAGCGCGCAGCGGCGAGGTCCAGTCGCTGCTTGATGATCGGCGCCTCGACCGTATCACCGCGGCGGACCAGGCATTCGTGGAGACCGTGCAGACTCCAGACGTTGTCGGGGTGCTGGCAGGGGCGGCGCAGGGTTGCATCGAATCCCAGATCGGCACGGTAGACCGCTTCGGCCTCGACGTAGCGACCCTGTTCCATCAGAAGCGCCCCGAGAGCGTGGCGGGCCGGTTGCATCCAGGCCCAGGGCTCGTCATAAGGCAGGCTGTCGTCCAGTTCGACCGCACGGCGCAGGTGGCCGAACGCAACGTCGTGGTTGCCCTTGCGGTACTCCAGTTCACCCAGAAGCATCTGCTCGGCCACGGCGAGAATGTCGAGGCAGCTACTGGCGAACAACCGGCGGCTATCGGGCACACGGCCGCGCGCTTCGAGGAAGAGGTCGCGTTCCGCCTCCGCCCTGGTCACCTCTCCCGTCGCGGCCGAGGCCACGCAGCGGGCGTAGTGCATCATCGCAGTGGTGACGCAGTAAAGCTCGGGATCGTCGGGCAGCGGCTGCTCCAGGATCTCCGACCACTTGCCGAATCGTATGAGCACATGCTGCTTGATCGGGATGTAGCCCTCCAGCCAGTCGACCAGGGGCGGCGAACCGAATTCGAGGAGCTCCCTCGGCAGGGTCTCGATCATCTCCTCGGCGGCCTCGATGGCGGGCTTGTACTGGCCCAGGAACATCGCGCCGTAGACCTTGAAGTGATAGTCGTGAGCCCGGTAGCCGGAATAGAAGTTGAAGACGCCGGCGTACTCGACGAACTTCCGGTCTTCCACGATGGCCGCGTGGTTGCGCTCCACGACAGCCTGATAGTTGCCGCACAGGACGTCGATGTGGGTCGGCATGTGGCGCAGGTGCCCCGACTCCGGCATGACGGAGAAAAGCGCATCGCCCGACCTCAGAGCCCGTTCGGGATGGGGCGACATCTCCATGGCATGAACATGCAGGTGAAGCAGACCGGCATGCCGGTCCGCGCCGGGAAGTTCGGCGAGGGCGGTCTCCAGGACATCGATGGCCTCCATTACGGCGGAACCTTCGGCGGCCTCGCCGGCATCCAGGTCCCAGAGTTCCCACGGCGTGCGAACCAGCAACGATTCGGCGAGAAGGGCGCAGACGTCGAGGCTGCCGGCATGCGCGGCATGGACCATCCGCATGGCCGCCGCATAGGCATCGTTCCAGCCGTCCCATTCACCGTCGTCGACCTCGGGGTAACGCCGGACCAGAGCCAGGCACAGCGCCCTCTCGACCGCGGTCGCGCCCTGCGAGCAGCGCACCGCTTCACCCGCTTGCGATCGTCCTCGGGCCAGGCACGCCACCCGTTCCTCCTCACCGAAGTCGGCCCAGGGCTTGTTGTAGTTCGGCCCCACGGCGTAGGCGACGCCCCAGTGCGCCATGCAGCAGCCAGGGTCCGCCTCCAGGGCCCTCTCGAAACAGGCGACCGCTTCCTCGTGGTTGAAGCCGTAGGTCCATGCCAGGCCCCTGTCGAACCAGATCTGCGCCTCGCTCGAAGTCGTGGTGACGGAAAAGCGATAGGACCCAAGGTCGAAGTAGTCGCTCATCGTCCCCTCCCCCGGCGCCATGAGCCGGCACTCGGCGAATCGCCGTATGACGAAGTCGTATCATGTTGAAGGTCTCCTGGCATCCGTTTGCCGGACGATCTCACCCGACTGGTGAGCACTCCGGAGCGGGCGAACCTGCGCCACCTATCGGTCGAGCATCGCCGTCTGCCGCCTGCGGCATTCCTGACAGGACCGAGGAGATGCCAGGCTGGATGGTACCTACCGCCCTCCACCAGGGCCCGCAGGCCGGAATCCAGAATCGATCCGTGACGCGTCCAGATGCCTGTCGGCAAGCACAAACAGTCTTCACGCCGCGACACGCCGTCAGGAGTGCCACAAGCCGACAGTGTCGAAGTGACACCAGCCCATCGAAGACCTCGTCGAGGCTCTCGAAGGTCGCGTTCCGCAGCCGGCTTCGAGGACGGCACGTTCCGGCGACCATGTTCCGAGGGCCGGTGCCGCATGTCGATCAAGCGGCGGGTTGCCGAAACCCCGGGACTGGCATCGGCGATACCGAACGGGTCATTGCCGACGAGCAGACGCCGCCGCACGACGATCCCGGTCTGCACAGGCAGCCGGTTTCAGCCCGGGCAAGCGTTCGGTCGCGCAGTGACAGGGGGCATCATGGAACTGAAGGAATGCGGGCGAGACGCGGGATATGTGCGTGGTTGCCGCCAGCATCCTCATCATCGTCACCCCTCGATCGAATACTTGCGATTGAAGTGCTTCAGGCCCTGAAGGCCTGCACACGGGGACCCGCCTTCGCCAGACCGGGAGATGAGGATATGTCCGGCCTTCACCGCATGCTGCGTCATGAGCCCGATCACGTCGGCAAGCCGCATCGTCCACCAAGGACGAGATCATGGTCCCTGACCTCCACGGATCCGGCCGACAGCGCCGGCGCGTGGGCCTCCCGATCCCGAACCAACCATCGAGGTCTTGACGCCTGGCAGGCCCCGGGTCAGGCGCCGCGATTGCCGACCGGGTGCTCATCGGCGTAGGGTGCCACCATGACGATCACCTTCCCTCTTCCGGCCCGTGAGCGTGATGCCCGTTGAAACGCCGGGGTCTCGCTCGGTGAGACTTCCGGAGAACCGGCACGATGCGCTGTTCCGGGCGCTGGTCTCCGTGCCGCTTCGCCGCTCGACGACTACCTGCCGCGGAAGGTGGCTGACCTCCTCGACCCCGAGGCGCGGCCGGAGGCGCTCGAGGCAGTTTCGTCGACAAGGCCGCCCATGCCAACCGGTGCGATGCGTTGTTCCGGGTGAGGCTGAAGAGCGGCCAGGATGCTAAGCCTCTACGTGCTGCTCGAACACAAGAGCCAGGTCGATGCCGCGACGCCGCTCCAGCTCCTGGGATACATGGTCAACATCTGGCGGCGCGAGATCGAGGGCGGCAGGAAAAGGCTGCCGATGATCATCCCGCTGGTCTTCTACCATGGCCGGGGCCGCTGGACGGCGGAGCGCTCGGTACCGAACATGATCGACGCGCCCGAGGGGCTGGAGTCGTTCGTTGAGGGAGTTCGCCTATGTGGTGCACAACCTCGGGGAGATGGCGCCGGACCGGCTGTCGGCCTCGCCCGAGGTGCGGTCCGCTCTTCTGGCGCTCAGGTTTGTCTTTGCCGAGGAGGTGCCGCCCGATCTTCTCGACGTGATCATGGACGGGCTGCTCGCAGGGAGCGACTTCGAGCACCATATTGTGCGCTATATGACCGAGCACAAGGGCCTGACGCCGGCCATGCTGGAGGCGTCTTTGCGCCGGACGAAGCCGGACCATTGGGAGGTGTTGATGGGCACGATCGCACAAACCTGGGTCGAACAGGGAATCGAGAGGGGAATCGAACGAGGCCGGAGCGAAGGCCGGGAAGAAGGTCGCGTGGAAGGCCAGGCAGGAATTGTTCTGCGTCTTCTGGAATTGCGCTTCGATGATGTGCCGGATGCGGTCCGCGAACGGGTCCGCGGCGCGTCGGCCGCCGAACTGGAGGCCTGGGCGGAGGCGGTGCTGGCTGCCCCAAGTCTTGATGACGTGCTGGCCGCCAGGCCCAGGCACTGAGCCCGTCGCGGCACGCGCACCGGCCGATCATGGTGCCCGGACGAGACGCTTGCCGTGACGCCCCCTGCGGTTACTCCTTCGTTCCAGGGGACTTTCACCCCCTACCTTCCGCCAGTTCGCCTGCCACCGCACCATGCTCCACGCAAAAGCATGGTGCCGAGGCTCAAACTACCTCACCACTATGGACGCACTCGGCTACAACCCTCTCGTCGCCATCCACATCGCCCTCGACGGAAAGGCCGTAGACATTCTCAACGAGCACTACGGACAACCAGACTCCAACAAGGGGTGAGCAGTTACCATAATGATACGTCTGATCGGTTCTGGAACTTCGGCCTAGGGCCACAGAGCGTTTTCGGCGAACGCCTGTTGTAGCCGTTCGATGGACCACACGTCGATCCCGTCCCTGGTTCGGAAGGATCGCTTGCCGCTGTAGACCAGCACGCGTCGCGCGACTCCCGACAACTCTGCGAGCGCGCGCAGCCCGGGCAGCATGCCGGTGTGATAGCGGGGCTGGGACTTGACCTCGATCGCGGTCAGCTCGCTGTCCCGGCGGAGCAAGAAGTCGACCTCGGTGCGGTTCGCCGGGTGCGGCGCCCAATAGTGCAACTCGTCGAACAGTCCGCCCTGCTCGCCGTGCGCTCGCAGGAGGTGGAGGACCCAGCCTTCCAGGAGTGCACCGCGTTCCTCGGGCGCGATCGGCCCGTGAAGCTTCTTCACCGCGCGGACCAGGCCGGTATCGACCCAGTAGAGTTTCGGATGACGTCGCTCCCGCGCCCGCAGGCGCGGCTGGAAGGCGGGGAGGCGGAAGGCGAGCCATGTGTCCTCGAGAATGTCCATATAGCCCTGCACCGTGGTGCGGGCGACGCCGCAATCGCGCGCGATGCCGGAGATATTGACGACCTGGCCGTGGTAGAGGGCGGCGACCGGCAGGAAGCGCGCGAAACCCGGCAGGTTTCGGACCAGCCCCTCGGCCCGGACTTCTTCGCGGAGATAAAGCCGGACATAGCTCTCGAGCACCGCTCGCCGGCCGTCGGCGACCCAGACGAGGGGGATCGTTCCGGTGCCGAGGGCCGCATCGAGATCGAAGTCGTCGCCGAGCTCCGCCGGGGTCAGGGGATGCATCGTCCTGTGCAACGCCCGGCCGGCAAGCAGGTTGACGCCGGACGCCTTGAGCTTGCGCGCGCTCGATCCGAGCAGAGCGAAGTTGAGGCGGCGGTCCTCGATGTGCCGGTGCACTTCGTTGAGGAGATTCGGAAGGCGCTGGACCTCGTCGACGACCACCCAGCTGCCGGGCGGCGCGGACTGGAGATCCGCGGCGAAGAGGGATGGATCGGCCAGGTAGTCCTGGTAGCGGGCCTCGTCGAGGAGATCGATGCGCGGCGCATCGGGAAACTGCTCTCGGGCCCAGGTGCTCTTGCCGACCCCGCGGACGCCGAGGAGAAAGAAGCTCTGCCCGGGCGGCCGGATCAGCCGCGGATAGGTCTCGCCTGCCATGTTGCCGTCATTTATCTACGAAATATGACGGCATGCTGACAGTCGGGCATCGGCGAGTCAATCACACGACGCGGGCGTTTCCTGCCAGACCCGAGTCGCGCCGTGGCGATTCAGGATACGTCAGGAGCAGCTGTCGTCCCGTCCATTCCGCGAAGCAGTTCCAGTCCGAAGCTCTTCTGCGAGATGCGCTGCCCGGCAACCGAGTGGAGTTCACCAACATGGATCAGCACGCTCATTGGACCCAAGCGTTCGGTCACGCAGCGACAGGGGCATGATGGAACTGATCGAATGCGGGCGAGACCCGGGACCTTTCAACGGCACACAGTCAACTCGATGTTGGCGTCTTCGCGCATGGCGGTGGTGTTCGGGGAAGATTGACAGGATCAGGCATTCGTCCCGGAGCATGTGAGTGCTCGGCATGGGCTGGCGCCGCGACGGGATGAATCCGGCGAGGCGCTCAGGTGTTGGCGAATGTCGCGATCGCCTGATCCGTGTCGGGTGGGCCGTGTTGTTTGCGCTGGTTCGGCTTCGACATGTGGACGGCGAGGACACGGATCTCGTCCTCATGGACGATGGTTGTGCACCGGCGTCGTCGGTACGTTCCGCGCGAAGCGCTCAGGCGGTTCATGGAACACGGCGACGAACGCCGCATCCACCCGGAGTACGCGAAACGCTTGGCGCGACATCTTAGTACGGCGCAACGCGTCGGCCGCACCGGACGACATGGACCTGACCGGTTTTCGGCTGCACCCGCTCAGCGGTACGTATGCCGGGTTCTGGGCGGTCACGGTCCGTGCCAACTGGCGGGTGGTCTTCCGCTTCAAGAACGGTCATGCCGCGACATCGGCTATCCGGGCCACCACCGGGAGGTCATGCCCATGCTCATGTAACACCCGCCCCATCCCGGCGCGCTCATCCGGCGCCAGTGCCTCGATCCCCTCGGACTGACCGTGACCGAGGCCGCAAAGGGCCTTTCGGTCTCGCGCAACACCCTGTCGATGCTGCTCAACGGCCGCCCCGGCATCTCGCCCGAGATAACGATCCGCTTGTCCAACGCCTTCGGCGGCAGCCCCGAGAGCTGGCTGGCCCAATAGATGCAGTAAGATCTCTGGCACGCGCAGCACAACCGGGCGCCGGTCGAGGTCCGCAGGTTCGCCACCGCCTGACCGCGGCCTTCAAGCGGGATTGCAGGGGCGAGATGAGGGGCCGTTTTGCCGGGACCGTCGATGCCGAGCTCGCGCATGTCGTGGCCGGGCTGGCGGGGGACCGGCCGCTCCCGCCGCGCCATCGCGACCAGGCGCCTGGCGGGCGACGGAAGGGGATTTGCATGGAACAGGTGACGGCGAGGCCCGCCCGTCGACCGGCCTCATGATGCCCCTATGGGCGTTGCCGTGGAACCCGGGAGGGTACCATGCTATTGAAAAGCGTGCCCCTGTACTTCGACATCAATGTGCTCCCCGAGCCGCAGAGACGTCTGTGGAAAATGCTTGGCGGTACGCCGTCGGGCTTCGTTCTTTATGGAGGCACAGCGCTTGCATTGAGGCTGGGGCATCGTCAGTCCGTCGACTTCGATTTCTTTTCCCGCGACGCCTTCCAGCCCGATTCGCTCCGGAGACACATTCCCTACTTGAGCGGAAGCCTGACGACCCGAAGCGAGGAAAACACCCTGTCATGCGTTCTGAACCTGGATGGCGAGGTGATGGTGTCGTTTTTCGGAGGCCTCGGTATGTCCAGCGTCAACGACCCGGACAAGGCGGACGGACCTGGCATTCTCGTGGCGTCCTTGCTGGATATCGCCGCGACAAAGGCGGCTGCGGTTCAATCGCGTGCCAATGCCAAGGACTATATCGACCTGGACGCCCTGCTGCGATCGGGTCTCTCGCTTGAGGAGGCGCTGGGGGCCGCCAATGCCGTATTCGGCCCTGAGTTCAATCCCCTGGTGACGCTCAAGGCGCTTGCTCATTACGCAGACGGCAATCTGCACCAGGTGCCGAATGAAGTTCGTGTCAACCTGACGCAGGCCGTTGCAGCGGTCAATGTCAAGAACCTGCCGGTGTTCGGACCGCACGCGCGCCTTGTCCCGACGGAACAGCAACGGAGCACGACAATGGCTTGCGAGATTTCGGATGACGCCCTCGGAGCAAGGGAGCCAGCCTCCCCGGACCGCAGTCCGGAGCAGACTCCCCTCGGTCCGGCCGAGCCGGCCCTGCTTGAGATTGCGCGGCGGGTGGTATGGTTCCAGCCGCCTCACGAGACACTGCGCGACGAGGTCCAGTTCCTGAGTCATGCGATGATCTACGGCTCATCGGAGGATACGGCGACGATTCGCCGCGCCTACGGGGACGAAGCGTTGCGCGACGCCTTGCGCAATGCCTGGCCCGGGATCTTCGATCCACGCTCCTGGTCCTACTGGCACACGGTTCTCGGGATGCTGCCCGTCCCTGCGATGCACATCCGGCAGTTTCCCGCGGAGCCGGGGGAAGCGGTTCCGGAGGTGAGCCCTGCCATTCAGGGGCACGGCGGCCCTCCAAGGGGCCGGGGGACAGGGGTGCCGGACCGAAATGTACCGGCTCCGAACCCGTCAGGCTGATCCCCCGTCTTTGGGGACTTGTATCGTTGACTGGAAGGCACATGCCGCCAGTCTGCGATCCGTGTCACGGATCATCGGAGTGCCTGGCGGCAACGCTCCATCCCCGTGCCGATGCGCCAGTCCCCGACGCCTGATGTTGCGGGCCGCATTCAGGTCCGCATGGCATGAGGCCACGCATGTGAATGTCGCCTGCGACGGACGCGAGGCGGCGTCAGTCAAGCCGTTGTTGCACTCCGCACACGTCTGGCTGACATGCGCCGCGTTCACCTCAGACGAGGCGCGGAGCCCTGCAGCCGGGCATCACCCGCACCTCGCCCCAACCGGTGGCGAGGATCCCGCGGTTCAGCCCGGACTTCGCCTTCACGTTCGTCCCGGGATGCTCGACCGTGCCCTTTGCACTCCTGGTCATGTCGGCGGTCTTCGGACCTTCCACGACGACCGTTCCGCCGGCCAGCTTCCGCGAGACGCGGTGCTGCCGGTTCCGCCGCCGGCTCGAACGGCTGGCGCGTGACAGGGGCAAGCGTTCGTTCGTGCGGTGATGACGATCTGCGCTGAGGTTTGCTTGGTGATTGCAAGTTGGGGGCAGTAACAGGAGTTCGGCTGTGCTGTCAGGCTGTGCATGGTCATGTGCATCGAGGACTTCGTGCCATCACCGGGTGCGGACGCCGCTGGCGACGTGCTGCAGCTGTTGTGTTGCGTGAGTGCCCTCCTGGCGGGCCATGAAGGCGTGTGCCAGGCTCTCGAGCCGGAAGACATGAGGGTCATCGATCTCCAGGTCCCGCAAGGCCGCCGCAAGATCGTTGAGATAGTCGATGTTGGGGCCGCTCGGGCCGGCCGCTTGGCAGATCTGCCTCACCATCTCGTCGTCGCCAGCCGGACCGAGCCAAGCATGGTTGGCGACGGCGGCGATGTAGACGATGGCGTCGACGACGCCCCCGTCACGGAACGTCGGGCTGACCGCATGACGCTCATAGCCGTTCTTCTCGCGATGGTCGAGATCGCGGAAAACCGTCTCCACCTCGTCCCTGTCGACGAGATAGGCCATGCCGTCGCAGCAGGTCCGTGGCGCGGCAATCAGGGTAACCACGCGTCCGGGCGCCTGGGGCAAGCCTCGATGGTCGTGTGAACCCTGCCAGAAACGCCGCTTCCAGCCGGCAAGACGCGCCACGCGACGGGCCCGGAAGGCCATGGCGGGCCGCCAGATGAGCGAACCGTATCCAAAGATCCAGACGCCCGACATCACGGGAAGGACGGCGCGGCAGGCCGTTCTGCGCCGGCCATCGCGGTCCCTGACGGGCTGCCGGTTCCGCTTGTCATTTGCAAATCTCCGCCGAGTCCGCTTGAATGTCCGGGGTGGAAACGGAATGTGCGCATGCTGACTCTGGTGGCAAGACGGCTCGCTATCGGCATTGGAACCCTGCTGGGCGTGTCCGTCATTATCTTCATCGCCACCGAGATACTTCCAGGTGATGTTGCCAACGCCATTCTCGGTCAGTCGGCCACCGAAGAGAACACCGCAGCGATCCGTGCGCAACTCGGCCTCGACCGCCCTCCCCATGAACGTTATCTGGACTGGCTGGCGGGATTTGTCCAGGGCGACCTCGGCACGTCCCTGGGAAATCGTCGTCCGATCGCACCGCAGGTGGGTTTCCGGCTCGAGAACACGCTGTTCCTGGCGGCGCTCGCCGCCGTCATCGCCATTCCGCTTTCGGTGTCCCTCGGACTGCTTTCCGCCATTCGTCAGGACACGCCTCTCGACAGGGGCATATCCGTCGGCAGCCTGATGGCAATCTCCGTGCCGGAGTTCTTCATAGGATACGTTCTGATCATCCTGTTCGCGGTCACCTTCAGATGGTTCCCGAGTCTCTCCAATGTGAGTGACCAAATGACCCTGTTGATGCGCCTCGAGGCCATGGCGCTTCCTGCCGTCACACTCACCCTTGTCACCCTGGCCCACATGATGCGCATGACCCGGGCCGCGGTCATTGCGGTCATGTCGAGTTCCTACATAGAGATGGCGCACCTCAAGGGTGTGCCTTACTGGCGAATCGTCGTTCAGCATGCCTTGCCCAACGTGTGGTCGCCGATCATCACGGTGATCATGCTCAACATGGCCTATCTCATCGTCGGCGTGGTCGTCGTCGAAGTCGTCTTCACCTATCCGGGCATGGGCCAGTACATGGTGGATTCCGTCTCGAAACGGGACGTTCCGGTGGTCCAGGCCTGCGTCATGATCTTCGCCGGTGTCTGGATCCTCCTCACGCTCATTGCGGATGTCTCGTCGATTCTCGCCAATCCGCGTCTCAGGCATCCCAAGTAGGAGGCAGGTCATGGTCACCACATCGGAAACCGCACAATGGGTCCGTCCGACCAGGATGATGGTCGTCAAGCAGTTTCTCGGCGGCATGCCCCTGACGGCGCGTGTCGGTCTCGCCATCATCCTCATCAACCTCTTCGTGGTCGTCTTCGCACCTTGGCTCGCACCCTACGGCGAGACCGAACTCGTGACCGATGTCTGGGCTCCCGTGTCGGCCGAGCACTGGCTGGGAGGCGATCACATCGGCAGGGACATGCTGTCCCGCATCATCTACGGCGCCCGCACGACCATTGCCATTGCCTTCGTGGCCACCGTGCTCGCCTTCTTCATGGGGATCGTCACCGGGTTTGCGGCCGCGGTTCTGGGGGGCATCTTCGACAGCATCCTGTCGCGTTTCGTGGAGACGCTGATGGCCATTCCCACCCTCCTCATGGCGCTCGTGGTCATCTCCGTTCTCGGCTCCGATCTTCTCGTTCTCGTGGCCGTCATTGCCGTCCTCGACTCGACGCGCGTCTTCAGGCTGTCGCGGGCCATCGCGATGGACGTTGCGGTCATGGAGTATGTCGAGGCAGCAAGACTGCGAGGCGAGGGACTTTGGTGGGTCATGACCCGCGAGATCCTGCCCAACACCACCCTGCCGCTGATCGCGGAGTTCGGTCTGCGCTTTGTCTTTGCCTTCCTCTTCATCGCCGCCCTGAGTTTCCTTGGCCTGGGCATCCAGCCACCCCTGGCGGACTGGGGCGGCATGGTGCGTGAAAGCTCGTCAGCCATCATCTACGGCATCATAGCCCCGCTCTATCCAGCCGGCGCCATTGCCATTCTTGCCGTGGGAACCAACCTCCTGGTCGACTACGTGCTGGCCTGGTCAAACCGGTCCGCGGCCACTGAATTCGAGGTATGATCACGTGAACGAGGACACCACAGGCACCGGCGCTGGCGAAACCCTCCTGGAGATGCAGGCGTTGCGCGTCGAGGCGCTTGGCGCGGACGGCAATCCTTTCCGCATCGTCAACGACATCGACATCAACCTGAAGCGTGGCGAGGTCCTTGGCCTGATTGGCGAATCAGGCGCCGGCAAGTCGACCATCGGCCTCGCCTCCATGTGCTTTGCCCGCCCGGGCTGCCTGATCACCGGCGGCCGGATTCTCTTTGCCGGCACCGACCTGCGCCAGCAGGACGAAGACGACGTGCGTCAGATCAGGGGAGTGCGGGCGGCCTACATCGCGCAGAGCGCCGCCGCCGCCTTCAATCCGGCCAAGCGGCTGAATGACCAGGTGACGGAAGCAGCGGTGCGCCACAGCGTCATGTCGCACACCAGGGCGACGAAACGCGCCGAAGATCTCTACGCCAGGCTCGATCTTCCCGATCCGGCGCACATCGGAAAGCGCTATCCCCACCAGGTATCGGGTGGCCAGCTGCAACGCGTCATGTCGGCCATGGCCATGACCTGTGGACCGGATCTCCTGGTTCTCGACGAACCCACCACCGCCCTTGACGTCACCACGCAGATCGAGGTGCTGGCCACGGTGCGCGACCTCATCCGCAACAACAACACCGCGGCGCTCTACATCACCCATGACCTTGCGGTGGTGGCGCAGATCGCCGACCGCATCATGGTTCTGCGTTACGGCGACCTGATCGAGCAGGGGGACACCGACAAGATCCTCCACGATCCGGAAGAGCCCTACACCAAGGAACTGATCTCGGCGCGCACCGAGGACATCAACACCAAGATCTTCACCGGCATGCCCGAGAACCCGGTGCTCGCCATCAGGAAGGTCACGGCCACCTATGATGGCCAGATCGACGTCCTGAAGGATGTCGGTGTCGAGATCGGACGGGGCGAGACCGTCGCCATCGTTGGAGAATCGGGGAGCGGAAAGTCCACCCTGGCCCGGACCGTGACGGGACTCCTGCCGCCGCACAGCGGCCATGTCGAGTTCGGCGGCCAGAAGCTGTCGCTCGCCCTCAAGGAGCGCAACAAGGAAGAGTTGCGCAAGATCCAGATGATCTACCAGATGCCCGATGTCGCCATCAACCCGAGGCAGCGCGTCTCGGAGATCATCGGCCGTCCCCTCACCTTCTACTTCGGTCTCACCGGCAGGGAGCGCGAGGAACGGATCTTCGCCCTGCTCGAGGAAATCGATCTCGACAGGGAATTCGCAGACCGCTTCCCGGGCCAGCTGTCGGGCGGCCAGAAGCAGAGGGTCTGCATTGCACGCGCCCTCGCCGCCGATCCCGAACTCATCATCTGCGACGAGGTGACCTCGGCCCTCGACCAGGTGGTGGCCGCGGGCATCCTGAAACTTCTTGACCGTCTGCAACAGGAAAAGGATCTTGCCTACATGTTCATCACCCACGATCTCGGTATCGTGCGCAACATCGCCGACCGGACCGTGGTGATGTATCAGGGCGAGGTGGTGGAACAGGGAACGACCGAGCAGATCTTCACACCGCCGCAGAAAGAGGCCTACACGCGCAAGCTCATCGCCTCGACTCCGGAGATGCGCACCGACTGGCTCGACGAGGTGCTGCGCGAGCGCGGCGACCTCTTCGAGATCGACGCCGCCGCCCACACCTGACTTCGAATGCCGTGCCGAAACGGGGGTCCTTGCGACATCGACGCTTCAGCGTTCGGCCATGTCCGCCATGTGCTGACGGAGTTGGCTCCGGCCGATCAGGCCGCGCAGGGGTTCCGGCGGCATCCAGCCTGGTGCGGGAACGCGTTGCTGATCGCGCAACAGGTCCGAGTCCCGGCCGGCCACAAGATCGGCAAGGAGAACACCGGCCATGGTGCCGCGCGATACTCCCGCACCGTTGCAACCGATCGACGCCCACAGCCGATTGCCGACGGCGCCGAAGATGTGGCCGTCGTTGCGCGTGATGCCGACGCACCCTCCCCAGGTGTGCTCGATGTCGATGTCCGCGATCGCCGGCCAGCGCTTGCGGATCGAATCGACATGACAGAGTCGTGCCGCCTCCAGCCTCGTCGGCTGCGACGCGGCAGCCGGGCCATATGCCAGGGTGTTGCGGACAAGCAGCCGTCCTTCGGGGGTGCGCTGGATGGTCGAACCGCCCCGCGCCGCCGGGAGCAGACCAAAACCGCGGCGGTCTCCACCTGCGAGCTTGGTCTCTCGAGGCGTCATGGGCCGGGTCAGACTGGCGTAGAGAACAAGGGGCGCCATCGCGTGGCGGGCGACACCGAGGGACGGCGAATAGACGTTCGTGCAGAGGATGACCCCGTCGGCGACAACCTCGCCTGCCGGAGTCACGAGCCGGTGCGGATTCCCCTTGTGGCACTTGAGAACCGGGGACTCTTCATGGAGTGCGACGTTGGCCGGCAGGGTGTCGGCAAGGCCCCGGCACAGCGCCGCCGGGTTGACCAGCGCCGTGCCCTCGACCTTGAGGCCCGCGCTGTAGAAGCGTGTCCCGGTGAGCGCCTCGACATCGTCGCGATCGAGAACCTGGTGGCGGATACCCAGCACATCATTGCCCTGGCGCTGGCGAAGAAGGCCCTCCTCCCCGGCGGAAGAGCCGGCGACCCAGAGCTTGCCCCAGTCATGCCAGTGACAGGCGATCCGGTGTCGCCGCACCAGACCCTTCAGGATGTCCCTGCCGCCGGTGCACAGACGGGTCGCCGCCCTGGCGTGTTCCGGATCGGCAAACGGAAGCCGCTGCGGCATGAAGTGGGAGTCCAGGACGAAGCCCGAATTTCTCCCCGACGCGCCGAAGCCCACCCGCTCCGCCTCGATGAGCGCGATCGTCTGATCCGGCAGGTGGCCGGCCAGCGTGCGCGCCGCCGCCAGCCCGGTGAAGCCGGCGCCGACCACGGCCCATGGCACACGGACCGTGCCCTCGACACGTTGCGCCCGGGGCGGTGGGGGAAGGATGCTGTACCAGCCATTGGTGGCTGCATGCGCCGGTGGCTTCAACGGTCCATGCCCCCGACATGGCCGAGTTTCATCGCGTCATCCTCCGCCTGTGCCCTGGCCGTGCGCGAGAAGGCGTCCGGATCAGCGGCGAACCCGGTGCGCTCACCGGCGCGGTCTTGCGGCGCCGACGACGGGTTCTTCCAGTCAGTGGCGAGGACCTCGGACATGGTGGCGCATCCTGTTTCCGGGGAAGCCCGGGTGGCCTGTGGACCGAACGCCGCTACGAGATCTCTACAGGAACCTGACGAGGGCGATGAGCAGCCCACCCTAGGCGATCAACAGACCGATCATCCATTTCATCAGATCGAACTTGATCGACTCCATGCGCGTCTCGACCCTCGCCATGGCGGTTGCATTTTCCTGGCGCACCGCGTCGATGCCGGACCTGGTCTCCTGGCGCATCGCTTCCATGCCGGCCTTCGTCGCCAGGTTGGCGTTGAGCAGGGCGACCTGCTCGTCGGCAAGCGTCTCGGCCTGCTGCTCGGTGAAGCCGCAGTCGGTCAGGCGCTTGACGAAGCGGTGTGCATCGAACGCGATGGCCTCTGACATGGGGACATCATAGGGACAACGCCGCCGCCCGGCAAGCGTCAACCCAAATCCTGAGGGCTGCCCGGAACTGGTCGCTGAGGGTTCGGGTTCACGCAGTGTCCGGAGAGCGCATCGAAGATGCGGTGGATGGCTGTGGGAAGATGGCCGAAAGCGCCACGCCCATCCTTCCCGAAACGCTCCGACAGACAACATCCAGATTCGAGGTTCCGCGATGGGTTCTGCAACACCCCGGGGCGACGATCCTGGGATATCAAGCGACTGTTGTTGATGGCTGCATAGAACGGCGGGATTTCGGCGATTTGCCGCGCTTTGTCAGGGTCGTGTTTCTTCCCTGTTGTCAGGTCCTATTGGACGAAGGCCGCGAAGCGGCCTTCGTCCAAAACCCGTAGATCGAGGCATGCACGGATTGCCCGGCCAGCGTCCGAAAAGACAAGGCCGCCAGGGTCGTGACGGCGGCGCCTATTCGGGAACGTCCGGAATATCGAGCCGACGATTGACCTTCATCAAAGCACCCGGGACGGCACCCGACGTTGACGGGATCATCTCGGCCATCGGCATGCCGAACTTCGAGCCGCCGAAGGCACCGCGGAACTCGCCCTTCACCAACTTCTCCGACGTATAGTCGAACACGCCGCCGACCTCCTCGGCCTCAGAGCCGAAGAAGCTACCGCTGAACTCGCCCGTGAAGCCGGCTCCATCGGCAGTGGCGACCAGGTTCCCCTTGTTGGCCTTGACGTCGGAGACCTTGGTTCCCGAGAACATGTTGCCGGAAATCGCGCCCTCAAGCATGGCAAGCTGGTGCAGATTGACCTTGACGGTATTCTTCGCAAAGTCCGCCGTCACCACCGAGTTGCCGCTTTGCTCGGTAATCGGAGAAGGGTTGGTGGTGACGCCGCCGGCGCCCGAGACGACGGCCCTCGCACGAACATGCGCCGCCCAGGAACCGTTGTAGGTGGCGGTGCCGGTCGCCGGCATGGCGTCGGCGGCGGTCATGCTGCCGCCCTGCTTGGCCATGGCGAATGCGATGCCCAGCTCCTTCGGCTTCTCGCCGGAATCGCTCAGCATCGACCACAGGCCGAAATTGACATGATCGTAGGCCATCGATTCCGGAAAGTCGGAAACGGATATCTTGTCAGGGTCTCCCCGATAGTCTCCCGTCCAAGCCTGGATCATCTTGTACTGGAACGACTTCGTGCCGTCCGGCTTGGTGATGGTCGCGACCAGTTCCAGCCATGTCCTTCGGTCATTGCGGGCACCATCCGCGTCGTTACGGTTGTCTTGAATGTAGAAGACCTTGCCTTCTCCAAGTTTTTCCTCGTCGTCGCCCGTATAGATGTCGAACGTTCCGGCGCTCCCGTTCCAGATCCGGCCCCCGACGGGTTCGACCGAGCCTGACGTGGCAAGGTAGAAGTTGCCGGACGCCTTCTCCACCACCTTCGGCCCGCCCGCATAGTCGGTACCGGTGTCATCCTTCGCCCACTTGCCGTAGGGAGCATCCGGTTCCTGGTCTACGGTGGCCGTGACTTGGGTCTCTTCGCGATAGAAGAATCCGACGGATGCCTTGCCCATGTAATGCGTGACGAGCCAGAGACGGGACTTGTCGTCCTCCGAATCGTACATGTTGCTGACCCGGATCTTGCGGCCCGTATTGATCTGCGGCGATCCCAAGACGCCCCCTGCCGGCGTGTCCCGGGATGTGAGGCCCGTGTATTCGGTGCCGGCGTTATGGATGCGGGGCCTAAGGTCAGCCACCATATGGGTCACGTCGGTGGTCACAACCTTGTCCGTGGATGGGCTCACGGGATCCTTGCGGGCCACGGTCTTCTTTGCGATGCCGTCGTCAGACCCGAGAAGGCCGACCGTCACCGACTTGCCGTCGACGGTTCTCGTGGTCCCCGCTGTGCCGGGCGTGATCGACATGGCGCCGACCGTGTAGGTTCCGTCGGCGTACGCGATCCCCTTGGCCGCATCCACCGCCAGTTTGGCCTGGGCATTGGCGATCTCGGCCTGCGCCTCGGCTTCCTTCCGGGCCGCCTCGGCGTCGAGCCTGGCCTCGGCCGCCGCCGCCAGACTGGTCGCCGCCGCCGCCTTCGCGGATGCCGCCTTCGCCGTGTCGTAGGCTCTCTTCGCCGCATCGGCCGCCGCCTTGGCCTTGTCGGCGTACATCTTCGCCTTCGCGGGAAGCTGGACGGACACGAGGCTCATCACCGCCGCCTGCGCCGCCTCCGAGCCGATCTTGGCCGGATCGTCGCCGGCCGCCGCCATGCCCTGGGCCGCGAGGTCCGAGGCGGCCTTGGCCGCCGTCTCGGCAGCCTTGGCCTTATCCCGCTGCTCCTGGAGCTCCGGAGCCACCGCCGGAGGATCAGCCGGGGCGGCCGTCTTGTTGCTGCTGCTGCACGCCGCCAGCCCGAAAGCGAGTACGACCACGCTGCAGGCCATCGCCACGTTCTTGTACATCGGTGTCTCCGTCTGTTTCATCGTCGAGGCTCCCCTTCGACTGCGGAAGAAACCCCGTGAAGGGGCCCTTAGGATTTTGCACGCATGAGGCATCCGCAGGCCATCCGCAGGCGGCCCCGACGAACGCTCGGCGCTCAATATAGGCCTGCGAAACGAAAGCTGCAAGCCCTGATCTCCACCCCGTTTTGCCGGCCGACGGCCGGGCGCGAGACAAAGGCATTCGGATAAGTTTTTCCTGCGTTCGGATAAAAAAGTCCCCCGACTTCGGGTTTTGCCCGAAGCCGGGGGCCTGTCTGGCGGCTGGCGTTGGTGTCAGGCGGGTACCCGTTTCTGCCACTTGCTCCTTGGCTGCTTCGACTGCCGCACGTAGCTGCGCCCGGGCCTTTCGCGCTGGATGCAGCGCGAGAGCCCGGACATGATCCGCCTGACGGACTGGACGACCATGGCGCTCTGTGCGAGGAACATGGCCTCGATCTCCTTGCCGACGAGGCGCAGGCTGTTGCGGAAGTTGGTGCGCATGGCCGGCAGGTCGTCGCCGTCGTCGATGTCGTTGTCGCAGCGGTTCGCGAACTGGCGGGCGAGGGTGATGAGGACGAAGGCGGCGTAGAGTTCCTGGCGGACGCCGCGCCTGGACTTGGCGTGGAAGGCCTCGATCAGGAACTTGCCGGTCTTGTACATTTCCTCCACGCCCCAACGAGCATGATAGAGATCAGAGAGTGCGGGGACGGGATAGCGGCTGCCGTCGAGCAGGGAGGTCGCGATGTAGTACTCCGTGTCGGCATACCGGTACCTGACGAGGCGGACGCGCAGGGTCTTCGAGCGTAGCGCGGTCTCGTCCCTGGGGGCGTCGAGGGTGATGGTCCGGTCGTCCTCGCCGGAGGCGATGAAGGCGTCGAACACGGGGTTGGCGCCTTTCTGGATGCGGAACACGAAGTTGAGTTTGCGCTCCTGATGAGCGAGGGCCATGGCGAAGGAGTAGTAGCCCCGGTCGTAGACGATGACATCGCCTTCGGCAGCATGGTCGAGGTGCACGAGGGCGGCTGCCCGCTCGTTCTCGTGGTCGAACAGGTCGAAGTCGATCGGGATGCGGTCATTGAGCCGGTAGAGTGTGCTGACCATGCCCTGGGGGTAGTGGGCGCCGTCGCTCACACGATAGCCGTACTGTGCGAGTTCCCTGGGCAGGGTGATCTTCGAGCCGTCGACGGCGAGAGTCCTGTGACCCTTCCACAGCGTGCACTCGGGACAGTGGGCGAGGATCTCCGCGTGCAGGCGCTTGAACGCGGCCTCGTCGAGCTTCTCCCGCGCCTCGCAGGCCGTCGATGCCGCCGGAGGCTCCGCCTGCGGCAGCTCGATGCCTGCGGCCTCGCAATGCTCCCAGAGTTCGCTGAGCGTGGTCCCGTAGCCTTGCCCGCGCGACGCGGCAACGAGGCGGAGCACGAACAGCATGATCAGCAGGCTGTTGAAGACCCGCCGACGTTTCTGCCAGCGCGCGTCCTCGCGTTCCGCAATCGCAACGGCGGCCGCAACAAGCGCCTCCCAGCGCTTCGAGAACCGCCGGTCGGCGATGGCGGACCGTCCCCGTTCAGCACGCGTCGCAGGCTTCTTC
The DNA here is from genome assembly GCA_964291265.2 of Alphaproteobacteria bacterium. Lineage (GTDB taxonomy): Bacteria > Pseudomonadota > Alphaproteobacteria > SP197 > SP197 > SP197. Next base: position 13,660 of record OZ219746.1, on the reverse strand, counting down.
CTCGCCGCGCCGCTCTCCGAGCGCAGGATCTCGCGAGCACCCCGCTCAAGCGCCAGTACGTAGACCCCTTTGCGCGACTTGCCCCGGCCCGCGGTATCACCGATGCGTTGCCAGTTGGCCGCACGGTAGCACGAGGCCTTGAACCGGGTCTCGTCGACGAAGGTCTCGATGAGGACGGGACGCCAGCCGTGAAGACGCTCCCAGTCGTCGGCGAGGCGGCGCGTCGCCATGGCCAGGGCCGAGGACGCAAGGTTCTTCGAGACGACCCAGGGAAACACCAGGTACCTTGAATTGACCGTCATCAGGTGCCGCTTGCTGTCACGCCTGCGGTTCGTCCAGCCGATCCAGCGGTCCCGGCAGGGAAGTGTCTTCGTTGTCGCCTCGAACAGGATGCAGCCCAGCTTGCGCCCCTGCCTGTCGGTGACGAAGTAGCGGACATGCGCCCCGTAGGGGCGCTTGTAGCCGAGGTAATGATACCGGTCGACGAAGGCGTTCCACAGCTGCCGCCCCTCGGTGTCGGTGACGGGCTCGACGCGAAGCGGGCACAGTTCCGACAGCGGCGCCACGATCTCCGGCTGCGGGTCCGAGGCCGAGGTCCAGGCAGGGGGGCAGGTCATGTCGCGGACGTGGTCCTCGCGCAAGGGCGGCAAGGTCAGGATGCCGCAGCGCTCCAGGGTCTCCAGCATCCCGAGGCAGGCCCCGACCTTGTAGGCGCCCTTCGCCGTCTTCCAGTGCAGATGCTCGCAGATGGTCTTCGCCAGCTCGTTGCGGCTGTCATGGGGAAACATCTCCACGGTCTCCTGGGCATCCGCGATCTGCTGGCGGGTCAGGCGGCGGCCCGAGAAGGTGGTCGACGGCAGGGCGACGATTCGCTGGTCCATGAGTGCTTCCGCATCACCGATTCGGGGACATCTTGCAAATCAGCGAATGCTTGTCAAGCAATGCGTGTGGAAAAACGTCCGAGAAAAGTAAAGTCCTTTATGTCAATGGGTTGACGGCGTAGGACAAGCCGCCGTTACATCGGCAGACATGCCCGAATACCATTGGGGCGCGAGACCCCCCGGACCCGCTCCGCAGAAGACCCCGGCCAGCCCGCACGCAAGCGCCGGGGAACGCAGGACAGGACAGCAGCGGCCCCCCGCCACCGCACCCGCCGCACGATGGCAAGGACGGGCCGACCGCCGCCCGCGCCCTCACTCCCACTCGATCGTGCCGGGCGGCTTCGACGTCACGTCGTACAGCACCCGGTTGCGGCCCGGAACCCGATTGACGATCGTCGCGGCCACCGCCGCCGACAACTCCGACGGAAACCGGCAGACGCCCGCCGTTCGGACGCCTCGTCCGCACGCAGCAGGCCGTGGTCGACCAGCACGCAGGTCAGCCGGTCGCCCACGGCCTCGTGCACCAGCCGCGCCGTCACGGCGCTGTCGACGCCGCCCGACAGCCCGCAGATCACCCGCCCCCGGCCCACCTGCGCCCGGATGCGCGCGACCGCGTCCGACCGGATCCGGCCGGCCGTTCAGGTTCCCGCCAGGCCGGCCGCCTCCCGGACAAACCGGCGGGGCAGCCGGGAACCGTCCGGCGTGTGCACGACCTCCGGATGAAACTGCACCCCGCAGTACCGGCGGCGATCGTCGGCGATGGCCGCAAACGGCGACGCGGCGGTCCGGGCCACCCCCCCGGAAGCCCGGCGGCACCGCATCCACGCGGTCTCCGTGACTCATCCATACCGGATGACGTTCGCCCGGCTTCCACAGGCCGCCGAACAGCGCCGAAGGCGCCGTGACCTCAAGGTCCGCGCGCCCGAACTCCCGGTCCCGGGCCGCGTCCACCCGGCCGCCGAGCGCCTGCACCATGGCCTGCTGTCCGTAGCAGCTCCCGAGCACCGGCACGCCGGCCCGGAAGATCTCGGGCGCGACCGTCGGGGCCGCATCGGACACCGTCGAATCGGGTCCGCCGGACTGGATGACGGCGACGGGTGGAGGATCGAGGCGCCCGGCCGCCCGGTGCCAGGGGACGATCTCGCAGTAGACGCCGTGCTCGCGCACGCGCCGCGCGATCAGCCGGGTGACCTGACTGCCGAAGAGGATCTTCCCGTACGGTTTCCAGACATCGTGCACCGAAGGCCGGTCGCTTCCGCGATCCCGTCCCCGCGGCCTTCGCCGAGGCGGAAAGGGCGGATCCGCTTCGTACCGGTGACGGGGATCCATTTCCACCGACCGTGAACCCGGACGCCGGTCTCGTCCTTGGGCTTGACGGCGGCCGGGGCCGCAGCATCCCGGACCTGCCCGGCGACACCGGAGAATCGGTCGGCGCCCCGGTCCAGAAGGGCGGAAACCGTCCCTTGGGGCCGGGTCACACCGAACCGGTCTGCGAGTACCGCGACGATCCGGCGACGCGGAATCCGGTGCGCTGCCCCAGGTACTGCACGATCGCCCCCGGGCCGTACGGGACCGGAACCGTCCCGCCCTCCGGAAAGCGGTTCGGGTTCCCCTCTCCGCAAGGGGCCACACACCGCTTGATGAATCCGGGGTTCGACGGTCTCAAGCGCCATCGGCGGAAGGTCCGTGAGCGGCCGGGTGGCCTGCACCTCCGAAGGCAATCCGGCCCGGGACCTTCCGCATCGACCGCAGGAATCGGGAGGAAGATCCTCGATCCGACCCGGCGTCTCGGAACGGCGCAGCGTCGTTCCCGGATGACCGGGCTGGCCGCCCGGCCGGCGGTCCGAAGCACGGCGGCGGACGGAAGTGCTCTCCATTCGTCCCCGGTCGGGAAAGGCCGTCACGGGGGGGAACCGGGATGTCAAGCCGAAGTTACGACCTGACCCGGGTACCTCCACGCTTCCTTGCGAACTCCCGGACCCCGCCTCGGAAGGGCGCGTACACCCAAGCTGTCGGCCATGCTCGGCACACAAAAGAGCGGCGCCCGATCCGCGCGGGATCGGGCGCCGCCTCGCTGACGACCGGGGCAAGCCCGGCGGCGGCGAACCTCAGCCGCTCACGGGGTCACTGCTTGCGGCCACCGAAGGCGCCGCGGAACTCGCCCTGCTTCTTGTCCGCCGAAGTGAAGTCGAAGATGCCGCCGACCTCCACCGCCATGGGGCCGTAGAAGTTGCCGCTGACCGTGCCCGTGTACTCCCCGGTCGTCTCCAACGTTACGGGGTCATCACCGCTCTTACTGCCCACGTTGGTGGCGAGGAGCACGGTGGCCTTGGTTCCCGCGAACCCGTTGCCGGCAATCGCACCCTCAAGCCGAGCGAAGGCGGCGGGGGTGTCGGGGTCGTCGACGTTGGAGCTGGTGGAAAGTGTCACATGAATGCCGTTCGTCACGAAGTTCACCGCCGTTTCCGAACCGCCGGTGTAGGACCGGATCATGCCCTCGCCATCGGCGTCCGCACTGCGGACCTGCCCAACCCAATGGCCATCATAGACGGCGTGTCCGGAGGTCGGCATGTCGGTGGTCATGCTGGTCAGCGTGCGGACAAACGGGATGCCCAGCCCATCAGGGTCTTCATTGTCGCCGCCGCTCACTTCCTTCAGCGTGACCCACGTGCCGTAGTTCATGTGTTCGTAGGCCATCTCGGCAGGAAACTTCACATCGCCGCGGACGGATATCGCACCATACGTGATCTTCTCGGCGCCGACACTATCACGTTTCAGATAGATACGATCGCCTTTCGCTCTGGTCAGCCCCAAGAAATTGCCCGCTACAGGCGCAATGACGTAGTAGATTTCCTTGTTCTTGTTCTCCTCGGTATCGGCGTTGGAGTCCTTTGTGTCCATCTCAATCTTATTATTGCTGACCATGACACCTGACGTTTCGTCATTAAGATTATTCCAATCCTCTTGCATGAGCTTGTAGAACTCTCCGCCTGCCCGATGAACTTTCAACTTGGGGTAGCTTGTGGTTGTGACTGCATCCGTTAAATCGAGCGCTCCGTACGGCAGGTCGTTGCTTACATCGTGGTCCGTCTCCTCGGGGTCGGGTCCTCCTTCACCCGCCGGGACATAGATGAAAACATCCTTGGAGCCGACATACTTGTCGATGATCCGCAAACGGGCCGTGTCGTCTTTCGAGTCGATGTCGACGCCGACCGGCAGTTTCCGCGCCTCGATCTCCGGCTGCGCCAGTCTCTCGGGATCTGCTTGGTAGGTGATTGCCGTCCGCGCGGTGTGCGCGTCCTCTTCGATTTCTTGGGTTCCGGTTGTTACCTTCTGCTCGCCGGTGCCGGTTTCCGCCTTCGGAGCACCCGACATGATCGATGTGGCGCCGACCGTGTAGGTTCCGTCGGCGTACTTGATCCCCATCTTGGCCGCATCCACCGCCTGTTTGGCCTTCGCATTGGCAATCGCGGCCTGCGCCTCGGCTTCCTTCCGGGCCGCCTCGGCGGCGCGCTTGGCCTCGGTCGCCGCCACCACGCTCGTCGTCGCCGCCGCCTTCGCGGATTCCGCCTTCGCCGTGTCGTAGGCTTTCTTCGCCGCATCGGCCGCCGCCTTGGCCTCGTCGGCGTACATCTTCGCCTTCGTAGCAAGCTGGACGGACACGAGGTTCATCACCGCCGTCTGCGCCTCATCCGAGCCGATCTTGGCCGGATCGTCGTCGGCCGCCGCCATGCCCTGGGCCGCGAGATCCGAGGCGGCCTTGGCCGCATCCTCGGCCGCCTTGGCCGCATCCCGCTGCTGCTGGAGCTCCGCATCCACCTTCGGAGGAGGATCAGCCGGGGCGGCCGTCTTGTTGCTGCTGCTGCTGCACGCCGCCAGCCCGAAAGCGAGCACGACCACGCTGCAGGCCGTCGCCACGTTCTTGTACATCGGTGTCTCCGTCTGTTTCATCGTCGAGGCTCCCCTTCGACTGCGGAAGAAACCCCGTGAAGGGGCCCTTAGGATTTTGCACGCATGAGGCATCCGCAGGCCATCCGCAGGCGGCCCCGACGAACGCTCGGCGCTCAATATAGGCCTGCGAAACGAAAGCTGCAAGCCCTGATCTCCACCCCGTTTTGCCGGCCGACGGCCGGGCGCGAGGCACCCCCGGACCCGCTCCGCAGAAGACCCCGGCCAGCCCGCACGCAAGCGCCGGGGAACGCAGGACAGGACAGCAGCGGCCCCCCGCCACCGCACCCGCCGCACGATGGCAAGGACGGGCCGACCGCCGCCGCGCCCTCACTCCCACTCGATCGTGCCGGGCGGCTTCGACGTCACGTCGTACAGCACCCGGTTGCGGCCCGGAACCCGATTGACGATCGTCGCGGCCACCGCCGCCGACAACTCCGACGGAAACCGGCAGACGCCCGCCGTCATGCCGTCGACCGACGTCACCGCACGCCGCCCGAGAGCGTAGTCGTACGAGCGGCGGTCTCCCATCACCCCGACACTCCGGACCGGCAGCAGGACCGCAAACGCCTGCCAGATGTCGTCGTACAGGCCCGCCCGGCGGATGGCGTCCAGCCCGGTCCGGTCGGCCTCGCGCAGCAGCGCAACCCTGGCGCGGGTGACCGCGCCGGGGATCCGGACCGCCAGCCCCGCGCCTTTCAACCGGACACACCCGTCTCATCGGACTCCTCGCCAACCCGGCCGTACATGGTGGCCCATGAGGATCGGCTTTCGACGTCGGTCTGCGACGACGGGGGATGGACGGAAGGCAGCATCGACGGCCGAGAACAGCCCGCGCTCGTCCCTGGCGCAAGGAGTGGCGCAACGCGAAGGGCGACCCGTACCTGGCCTCGGCACGCACGGCCTTGCCCGGTCTTGTTTCGTCGCTCGACATCGTCCTTCCCGCACCCAGGCCTCAATGCCCTCAGCCCCGGCATCCTTGAGCAGGACGATCCCGACAAGCCCCTTGCAGGGGCCCTGGAGGACCTCGGAGAAGTCACCGTGGAGCCGGTCGGCAGCGGCGCGGACAAGCGCGCTTGGCACGGTCGATGATGGCGACCTGGCATCCCGAGGGCGCTGCAGGATCCCCTCGTCGCGCCCCGATGGCCTCGGCGGCCTGGGGGTCTCCGCCGCTTGCGCTCGAGACCGTCGAACCCCGGATTCCCCAGGCGGTGTGTCGCCCCTGCGGAGAGGGGAACCCGGGCCGCTTTCCGGAGAGCGGGACGGCCCGGTCCCGTACGGCCCGGGGGCGATCGCGCAGTACCTGGGGCAGCGCACCGGATTCCGCGTCGCCGGATCGTCGCGGTACTCGCAGACCGGTTCGGTGTGACCCGGCCCCAAGGGACGGTTTCCGCCCTTCTGGACCGACGCCCTCGCCTGGCATGAAGCGCGACCCCCGCCGGAATCCAGGGCCGGAAAGCCACGCGGAAGACGCCGGAAACGCAGGGGCTGGAACCTCGCCCGGCGGCTGCGGGACCCTCGAAAGGGGATTCTGCGGTTCACGCGGGACCCGTCCGTTCCACCGACTGCCGCACAACGCACGCACACTCGGCCCGGAAGCATCACCCGGATTGGACAAACCAGAGCCGGTGCGATGCGGCTCCCTGCCGTCAGAAGGTTCCGACGACGCCGAATTCGCCGACGACGCGGGTGTAGTCGTAGAGCACGAGGTTGCTCTTCCGCCGCTCGTGGCGCACGGTGATTTCCGGCATGAAGCCGAACAGTTCGACATACCGGTTGGACAGTCGGACCCACGCCGCCAGCGTCCGGTCCCGCCGCGCGTCCGGACCGAGCCACAGGAGCGGGGCCCCGTACCTGCGCCACACGTGGGTCGCTCCCCCGCTCGCCACGAAGCCGCGGGGGAGCTCGCGCGACACCGACAGTCCGACCGTGAACGCGCGCCACGAATAGCCCTCCTGATCCAGCGCCTCGCGGCTCCAGCCGGCATCCGCCTGCAGCAGCGTCGCCTGGCCCAGAGCATGAACCAGATCGATCCCGGCCGCATCCGCGGTCCCCGTGCCGAGAAATCCCTCATAGTCGACCCACTCGTGCCTGAGCGTCGCGCCCAGCCGCCACGTCGGCCCGGCCAGCCAGCTGCCCGTCAGTTCGAGGCCCTGGGCCCGGCTGTAGGTATCGCCGGCAACCCAGCGCTGCCGGACGGTACCCTCGGCGCGCAGGTCGAACGCGCCGAACAGAAAGCGCGGCCCGGCGCGCAGGCTGAGGATGCGGTCGCTGAATTCGCTCTTCCGGTAGGTCCGGGTCCGAAGCCCGCCGCCCACCCGGAACCGCAGGTCGGGCGAGAGCCGCTCCTCGTGGCTTCCGTACAGGTTCGCCGCCACCCCGACATCGCTGGTCCGGCGTGCATCGTCCGACAGCGTGGCGGGCACGCCGGACAGCGGGATCTGGCGTGCATCGGTGGCGGTGTTGATGTTGGTGTCGGGCGCGAGGGCCAGCGAGCCGGTGACCGACCAGCCCTTGCGCCGCCGGATCCGGTCGAGGAAGGCGAGGGCATTGGCGCGAACCTCCTCGGGCAGATTGCCCGCCCCGAGCGCCAGACGGAAATGACGCGCTGCGTTGCGGTCCTCCCCAGCCTGGAAATACGCCAGCGCCAGGTCGAGCCGCACCCGGGGCAGGTCGGGGTTGCGCGCCAGCATCGCCCGGAAACGCGCGATCGCGGCCGGCCAGTCGCCGCGCTGCATCGCAATCGATCCGTGCAGGAAATCCAGATCGTCGGCATTCCCCTCGCCCGGCGGCACACCCTCGAGAAGAACCGCCGCATCCTCGGGCTGGCCCGCCACCAGCGCGGTCCGCGCGGCCTCGATCAGTACCTCGGCAGAGACCCCGTCATCAGGCGGCTCCCGGTCCGGATCCTCCTGTGCGGACAAGGGAGCCGCAGCCAGAACCAGCGCGAGCAGAAGGGGAATCGCAAAACCCGTAGATCGAGGCATGCACGGATTGCCCGGCCAGCGTCCGAAAAGACAAGGCCGCCAGGGTCGTGACGGCGGCGCCTATTCGGGAACGTCCGGAATATCGAGCCGACGATTGACCTTCATCAAAGCACCCGGGACGGCACCCGACGTTGACGGGATCATCTCGGCCATCGGCATGCCGAACTTCGAGCCGCCGAAGGCACCGCGGAACTCGCCCTTCACCAACTTCTCCGACGTATAGTCGAACACGCCGCCGACCTCCTCGGCCTCAGAGCCGAAGAAGCTACCGCTGAACTCGCCCGTGAAGCCGGCTCCATCGGCAGTGGCGACCAGGTTCCCCTTGTTGGCCTTGACGTCGGAGACCTTGGTTCCCGAGAACATGTTGCCGGAAATCGCGCCCTCAAGCATGGCAAGCTGGTGCAGATTGACCTTGACGGTATTCTTCGCAAAGTCCGCCGTCACCACCGAGTTGCCGCTTTGCTCGGTAATCGGAGAAGGGTTGGTGGTGACGCCGCCGGCGCCCGAGACGACGGCCCTCGCACGAACATGCGCCGCCCAGGAACCGTTGTAGGTGGCGGTGCCGGTCGCCGGCATGGCGTCGGCGGCGGTCATGCTGCCGCCCTGCTTGGCCATGGCGAATGCGATGCCCAGCTCCTTCGGCTTCTCGCCGGAATCGCTCAGCATCGACCACAGGCCGAAATTGACATGATCGTAGGCCATCGATTCCGGAAAGTCGGAAACGGATATCTTGTCAGGGTCTCCCCGATAGTCTCCCGTCCAAGCCTGGATCATCTTGTACTGGAACGACTTCGTGCCGTCCGGCTTGGTGATGGTCGCGACCAGTTCCAGCCATGTCCTTCGGTCATTGCGGGCACCATCCGCGTCGTTACGGTTGTCTTGAATGTAGAAGACCTTGCCTTCTCCAAGTTTTTCCTCGTCGTCGCCCGTATAGATGTCGAACGTTCCGGCGCTCCCGTTCCAGATCCGGCCCCCGACGGGTTCGACCGAGCCTGACGTGGCAAGGTAGAAGTTGCCGGACGCCTTCTCCACCACCTTCGGCCCGCCCGCATAGTCGGTACCGGTGTCATCCTTCGCCCACTTGCCGTAGGGAGCATCCGGTTCCTGGTCTACGGTGGCCGTGACTTGGGTCTCTTCGCGATAGAAGAATCCGACGGATGCCTTGCCCATGTAATGCGTGACGAGCCAGAGACGGGACTTGTCGTCCTCCGAATCGTACATGTTGCTGACCCGGATCTTGCGGCCCGTATTGATCTGCGGCGATCCCAAGACGCCCCCTGCCGGCGTGTCCCGGGATGTGAGGCCCGTGTATTCGGTGCCGGCGTTATGGATGCGGGGCCTAAGGTCAGCCACCATATGGGTCACGTCGGTGGTCACAACCTTGTCCGTGGATGGGCTCACGGGATCCTTGCGGGCCACGGTCTTCTTTGCGATGCCGTCGTCAGACCCGAGAAGGCCGACCGTCACCGACTTGCCGTCGACGGTTCTCGTGGTCCCCGCTGTGCCGGGCGTGATCGACATGGCGCCGACCGTGTAGGTTCCGTCGGCGTACGCGATCCCCTTGGCCGCATCCACCGCCAGTTTGGCCTGGGCATTGGCGATCTCGGCCTGCGCCTCGGCTTCCTTCCGGGCCGCCTCGGCGTCGAGCCTGGCCTCGGCCGCCGCCGCCAGACTGGTCGCCGCCGCCGCCTTCGCGGATGCCGCCTTCGCCGTGTCGTAGGCTCTCTTCGCCGCATCGGCCGCCGCCTTGGCCTTGTCGGCGTACATCTTCGCCTTCGCGGGAAGCTGGACGGACACGAGGCTCATCACCGCCGCCTGCGCCGCCTCCGAGCCGATCTTGGCCGGATCGTCGCCGGCCGCCGCCATGCCCTGGGCCGCGAGGTCCGAGGCGGCCTTGGCCGCCGTCTCGGCAGCCTTGGCCTTATCCCGCTGCTCCTGGAGCTCCGGAGCCACCGCCGGAGGATCAGCCGGGGCGGCCGTCTTGTTGCTGCTGCTGCACGCCGCCAGCCCGAAAGCGAGTACGACCACGCTGCAGGCCATCGCCACGTTCTTGTACATCGGTGTCTCCGTCTGTTTCATCGTCGAGGCTCCCCTTCGACTGCGGAAGAAACCCCGTGAAGGGGCCCTTAGGATTTTGCACGCATGAGGCATCCGCAGGCCATCCGCAGGCGGCCCCGACGAACGCTCGGCGCTCAATATAGGCCTGCGAAACGAAAGCTGCAAGCCCTGATCTCCACCCCGTTTTGCCGGCCGACGGCCGGGCGCGAGACCCCCCGGACCCGCTCCGCAGAAGACCCCGGCCAGCCCGCACGCAAGCGCCGGGGAACGCAGGACAGGACAGCAGCGGCCCCCCGCCACCGCACCCGCCGCACGATGGCAAGGACGGGCCGACCGCCGCCCGCGCCCTCACTCCCACTCGATCGTGCCGGGCGGCTTCGACGTCACGTCGTACAGCACCCGGTTGCGGCCCGGAACCCGATTGACGATCGTCGCGGCCACCGCCGCCGACAACTCCGACGGAAACCGGCAGACGCCCGCCGTTCGGACGCCTCGTCCGCACGCAGCAGGCCGTGGTCGACCAGCACGCAGGTCAGCCGGTCGCCCACGGCCTCGTGCACCAGCCGCGCCGTCACGGCGCTGTCGACGCCGCCCGACAGCCCGCAGATCACCCGCCCCCGGCCCACCTGCGCCCGGATGCGCGCGACCGCGTCCGACCGGATCCGGCCGGCCGTTCAGGTTCCCGCCAGGCCGGCCGCCTCCCGGACAAACCGGCGGGGCAGCCGGGAACCGTCCGGCGTGTGCACGACCTCCGGATGAAACTGCACCCCGCAGTACCGGCGGCGATCGTCGGCGATGGCCGCAAACGGCGACGCGGCGGTCCGGGCCACCCCCCCGGAAGCCCGGCGGCACCGCATCCACGCGGTCTCCGTGACTCATCCATACCGGATGACGTTCGCCCGGCTTCCACAGGCCGCCGAACAGCGCCGAAGGCGCCGTGACCTCAAGGTCCGCGCGCCCGAACTCCCGGTCCCGGGCCGCGTCCACCCGGCCGCCGAGCGCCTGCACCATGGCCTGCTGTCCGTAGCAGCTCCCGAGCACCGGCACGCCGGCCCGGAAGATCTCGGGCGCGACCGTCGGGGCCGCATCGGACACCGTCGAATCGGGTCCGCCGGACTGGATGACGGCGACGGGTGGAGGATCGAGGCGCCCGGCCGCCCGGTGCCAGGGGACGATCTCGCAGTAGACGCCGTGCTCGCGCACGCGCCGCGCGATCAGCCGGGTGACCTGACTGCCGAAGAGGATCTTCCCGTACGGTTTCCAGACATCGTGCACCGAAGGCCGGTCGCTTCCGCGATCCCGTCCCCGCGGCCTTCGCCGAGGCGGAAAGGGCGGATCCGCTTCGTACCGGTGACGGGGATCCATTTCCACCGACCGTGAACCCGGACGCCGGTCTCGTCCTTGGGCTTGACGGCGGCCGGGGCCGCAGCATCCCGGACCTGCCCGGCGACACCGGAGAATCGGTCGGCGCCCCGGTCCAGAAGGGCGGAAACCGTCCCTTGGGGCCGGGTCACACCGAACCGGTCTGCGAGTACCGCGACGATCCGGCGACGCGGAATCCGGTGCGCTGCCCCAGGTACTGCACGATCGCCCCCGGGCCGTACGGGACCGGAACCGTCCCGCCCTCCGGAAAGCGGTTCGGGTTCCCCTCTCCGCAAGGGGCCACACACCGCTTGATGAATCCGGGGTTCGACGGTCTCAAGCGCCATCGGCGGAAGGTCCGTGAGCGGCCGGGTGGCCTGCACCTCCGAAGGCAATCCGGCCCGGGACCTTCCGCATCGACCGCAGGAATCGGGAGGAAGATCCTCGATCCGACCCGGCGTCTCGGAACGGCGCAGCGTCGTTCCCGGATGACCGGGCTGGCCGCCCGGCCGGCGGTCCGAAGCACGGCGGCGGACGGAAGTGCTCTCCATTCGTCCCCGGTCGGGAAAGGCCGTCACGGGGGGGAACCGGGATGTCAAGCCGAAGTTACGACCTGACCCGGGTACCTCCACGCTTCCTTGCGAACTCCCGGACCCCGCCTCGGAAGGGCGCGTACACCCAAGCTGTCGGCCATGCTCGGCACACAAAAGAGCGGCGCCCGATCCGCGCGGGATCGGGCGCCGCCTCGCTGACGACCGGGGCAAGCCCGGCGGCGGCGAACCTCAGCCGCTCACGGGGTCACTGCTTGCGGCCACCGAAGGCGCCGCGGAACTCGCCCTGCTTCTTGTCCGCCGAAGTGAAGTCGAAGATGCCGCCGACCTCCACCGCCATGGGGCCGTAGAAGTTGCCGCTGACCGTGCCCGTGTACTCCCCGGTCGTCTCCAACGTTACGGGGTCATCACCGCTCTTACTGCCCACGTTGGTGGCGAGGAGCACGGTGGCCTTGGTTCCCGCGAACCCGTTGCCGGCAATCGCACCCTCAAGCCGAGCGAAGGCGGCGGGGGTGTCGGGGTCGTCGACGTTGGAGCTGGTGGAAAGTGTCACATGAATGCCGTTCGTCACGAAGTTCACCGCCGTTTCCGAACCGCCGGTGTAGGACCGGATCATGCCCTCGCCATCGGCGTCCGCACTGCGGACCTGCCCAACCCAATGGCCATCATAGACGGCGTGTCCGGAGGTCGGCATGTCGGTGGTCATGCTGGTCAGCGTGCGGACAAACGGGATGCCCAGCCCATCAGGGTCTTCATTGTCGCCGCCGCTCACTTCCTTCAGCGTGACCCACGTGCCGTAGTTCATGTGTTCGTAGGCCATCTCGGCAGGAAACTTCACATCGCCGCGGACGGATATCGCACCATACGTGATCTTCTCGGCGCCGACACTATCACGTTTCAGATAGATACGATCGCCTTTCGCTCTGGTCAGCCCCAAGAAATTGCCCGCTACAGGCGCAATGACGTAGTAGATTTCCTTGTTCTTGTTCTCCTCGGTATCGGCGTTGGAGTCCTTTGTGTCCATCTCAATCTTATTATTGCTGACCATGACACCTGACGTTTCGTCATTAAGATTATTCCAATCCTCTTGCATGAGCTTGTAGAACTCTCCGCCTGCCCGATGAACTTTCAACTTGGGGTAGCTTGTGGTTGTGACTGCATCCGTTAAATCGAGCGCTCCGTACGGCAGGTCGTTGCTTACATCGTGGTCCGTCTCCTCGGGGTCGGGTCCTCCTTCACCCGCCGGGACATAGATGAAAACATCCTTGGAGCCGACATACTTGTCGATGATCCGCAAACGGGCCGTGTCGTCTTTCGAGTCGATGTCGACGCCGACCGGCAGTTTCCGCGCCTCGATCTCCGGCTGCGCCAGTCTCTCGGGATCTGCTTGGTAGGTGATTGCCGTCCGCGCGGTGTGCGCGTCCTCTTCGATTTCTTGGGTTCCGGTTGTTACCTTCTGCTCGCCGGTGCCGGTTTCCGCCTTCGGAGCACCCGACATGATCGATGTGGCGCCGACCGTGTAGGTTCCGTCGGCGTACTTGATCCCCATCTTGGCCGCATCCACCGCCTGTTTGGCCTTCGCATTGGCAATCGCGGCCTGCGCCTCGGCTTCCTTCCGGGCCGCCTCGGCGGCGCGCTTGGCCTCGGTCGCCGCCACCACGCTCGTCGTCGCCGCCGCCTTCGCGGATTCCGCCTTCGCCGTGTCGTAGGCTTTCTTCGCCGCATCGGCCGCCGCCTTGGCCTCGTCGGCGTACATCTTCGCCTTCGTAGCAAGCTGGACGGACACGAGGTTCATCACCGCCGTCTGCGCCTCATCCGAGCCGATCTTGGCCGGATCGTCGTCGGCCGCCGCCATGCCCTGGGCCGCGAGATC